>NZ_JACIEM010000009.1 GCF_014196845.1 Aurantimonas endophytica | reverse complement strand
GGTGCCGCCATACTCATGCTTGATATCGACCACTTCAAGCACCTGAACGACAACCTCGGCCATGCGGAAGGTGATCGTTGTCTGATCAAGGTGGCCGGGATCATCCGGGAGAGTCTGCGGCGCGAAAGGGATCAGGTGGCGCGCTATGGCGGTGAAGAATTCCTGGTCCTCCTTCCCGAAACGGATGTGATCGGGGCCCTTAAAGTGGCTGAACGCATCCGCCGAAGTGTTGAGACCGCCTCGGTGTCCAACCCGGTAACCGGCGTCTCTGGCCACGTCACCGTCAGCATCGGAATTGCGGTCACTGCGCCGGACGCAAATGTTTCGTCGGAACAGCTTCAGCATCAGGCAGATGCTGCGCTGTATCGCGCCAAGCGGGCCGGCCGCAACCGAACCGTCCTCCATCAGCCAGGCGAGGCCGGCAATCAGGCGCTGTCCCCGACATCAGCTGCATGGAAGGCAGCCTCAACGTGATCCGCCGGCTGCTCTGCGGTCCCAACTATCCTACCTCTCAGATGCGCCAGGACGTGGCAGCTCTCGTCACGCTGCATGGGGCGCAGGCAGCACTGCTCGTTGCGCTCGATCGCCAGCAGGACGCATTAGAAAATCGGCACTGGCTCGACGGGGCGGAGGAGCGGTGCCGTAGCCGCTACTGGAACAGCCTCACGCGCGAGATCGAGCGGCAGACTGGGTTCGTGCACCAGCCCGACAGGGTGAAGCGATCTCCGGAGAGGCGGCGAGCTCCGCGTCGGTGACACCCGAGGCCGAAGCCGGGGTTGCGCTGAACTGGACACCGCGCGGGTGCATGACCCAGTGGCGGCGGTACCAGACCGTCTCGACGCCCTCGCCGTTGCCGGCAGCCGGTGCGCTGTCGAGCTCCACCGGCTTCTTTGGGCCACCTTCGCCGGTAGCCTCGGCATAGCCGATGGCGCCGTTACCGAAGAGGTAGGACGTGTACTTGAAGCCGCTCGTGGTGCCGGCCTCTCGCGGGCACTGGTCGGACACGAAGACGTCTTTGTCGTCCCACCGGGTGAACTCGAGACCGGTCACCGGGTCGCGGCCGAACTCGATCGCCCGCTGAGCCCGCAGGTTGTAGAACACACGGCTGTGCATCATCACCGCCGAAAGCGTCTGCCCGTACTCACCGAGCAGGGCGTAGGCGTTTGAGGCTACCTCGGCATCGAGGTTCACCGGTGCAGCCGCACCGTCTTCCGACGCCACGTCAAGCACGTTGCCGGACATACCAGACGAAGCGAACACACCGGCCATCTGCTGGCCCATGATGCGCTGTTCCTCGCGCACCCAGTACTCAGCGATGAGCTGAGCGACGGCGTCGAGCGGATCTTCCGCCAGCATGGAGGCGACCAGATTGGCCGACTGCCAGCCGTTGTTGCGGCGGATCTTGCGGGCCATGTCCTGGCCCTGGGTCAGCTTGTTCGGCGTGGCGTTCTGCGCCGGGTCATCGGTGGAGACATTGGAGTTACCGGTCAGGTCGTTCCAGAACGGCATCTGGACGAGATCGCCGGGGCCGTTCGCGAACTGCTGAAGCTGCGCGTCGGCGGAGACGATCGGCGAATTGCGAATGCGCGAAAGCTGCGCAATGCGCTGGATCGTCGTGGGGAGGAAGAGCGGGCCATAGATGACGTCGCTCAGGCGGGTGGTGGCCATGAGAGGCTCCTATTGGATCAGTGGGGTGAAGGGATTGGGTTCGGCCACCCCACTGGGCGCAGCCTCGGTCTGTTGGCGTCACTGACGCCGGAAATGCTTACCAGTAGGGCTTGATGCCCACGGCCTCGGCCATCTGGCGGGCCTTGGCGTCGTTCGCGACGATCAGCTCCTGCTGCTTCGTGCGGTTCGGGTTCTTCGGGTCGAACGGGTTCTCGCCGAAGGAGCGGCCTTGCCCGCCCTTTGCGTCGCCGCCGGTGGCCTTGGCGATGAAGGGTTTGCCTTCGTCCTGGCCGGCCCACGAGCGGACGTAGTCGGAGAGCGGGGTGCGCTCGTTGATGCCGTCGTCGGCGAAGACCTCGATCGCGTCGTCATCCTCGACGAGCTTGATTTGGCCCTTCTCCTTCAGGAGCGCCTTTGCCGCCGGGAGGAAGGTCTTGTCGACGCCAGCGTCCAGGAGAGCCTTGGTCAGGCCGTCGTCGACCATGACCCTGCGGAGCGCGCCGTCCAGCTTGGTCGCCCGGCCTTCCAGCTTCTCGCGCTCCTTGGCGAACTTCGCCTCGAGCTGCGTCTTCTGCGCCGTTAGCCGCTCGTCCAGGTTGGCCGGCTCCTTGCCTTCCGCCCGCTGGCGAAGGTGCTCGTAGGCATCGAAGTCATCGGGGAGACCTTTCAGCCGCCTTTCAGCGGTCGTCAGCTTCTCGCTGAGCGTACGCTTCTCCCCGCGGACGCGGTCCAAGGCGGACTTCAGCGACTGCGCGCCGGGGTGCTGCTCGATCCCCTCGATGACGAGGACGAACTTGCCGTCCTTCTCCTCGTGGAGGTCGTGGAACTGCGGATCGACGCCGTCGAGGCTGTCGAGGATTGCTTTCAGGGCCACTGGCCGCTCCTATGGCGAGAAGCCCGCACTGCGGGCATGGGAGCCGGATTGGATGACCCGGCATTGATGAGGAAAACGGTGTCTGTGATGATCCATCGCCTGGACCAGCACCAAGTGCCAAAGATGAGGCAGTTGAACGCCTTGTTCGGGGACGCCTTCGATGACGCGAAGAGCTATGCTTCAGCACCGCCGAGCGACACCTATCTTGCTGACCTACTGGCGAAGGAACATTTCTTTGCCATGGTGGCCATGGAAGGCGATGAGGTTGTAGGCGGCCTGACCGCTTACGAGCTGCCGAAGTCTGAGCAGGCGCGATCAGAAATCTACATCTATGATCTGGCGGTTTCCGACACCTACCGGCGACGAGGCATCGCAATGTCGCTGATAATCGAGCTGCGAGATCTTGCCGCTAAGCTGGGTTGCTGGGTTCTCTACGTTCAGGCCGACTATGGCGATGACCCGGCCATTGCGCTTTACACCTCAATGGGTGAACGCGAGGAAGTCCTTCACTTCGATATCCCTGTGCCTCGCCGGGCATGAGAAAGCCGCCCCCCGAAGGAAACATCCTATGCAGATCGTCGAGGTGTTCTTGCCGCTCGATACCGGCCGCGGCACACCGGTCGAGCCAGAGATCATCGAAGAGATCATTGACGGTCTTGCCGACCGGTTCGGCGGTGCGACCGCTTTCACCCGCGCGCCAGCTGACGGGCTGTGGAAGCAGGATGCCGCGATCCAGAAGGACCGCATCATCGTCATCGAAATCATGGTGGACGAGATCGAGGATGCTTGGTGGAAGGACTATCGCGCACAGCTAGAAGC
>NZ_JACIEM010000008.1:2467-5487 GCF_014196845.1 Aurantimonas endophytica | reverse complement strand
TCACGCTTGCGATTTGCAGACCTGGCGGCGACCGACTTTCCCGCGTCTTGAGACGAAGTATCATAGGCGCTGGGGCGTTTCACGGCCGAGTTCGGAATGGGATCGGGTGCGGCCGCCCCGCTAGAACCACCAGGTCGGCAAATGGCAAGGGTGATCGAGAAGCTGGTGTGCTGATTGAAGAGCGAGGCGTTGCAGCCTTGTTCCGTATTCCCTCGCGCCTCTGGGGCGGTCGGGAAGCGGCTCGTCGGGGGTTAGCCGTTGGAACCGTTTGTCCTTGGAACGGGCCGATGTCGGACCAGCCTTGCGGCTGGTGGACATTGGCGAATGAGAACGATCAAGCCGATCGAGCGATTAGTACCGGTAAGCTTCATGCGTTGCCGCACTTCCACACCCGGCCTATCAACGTGGTGGTCTACCACGGCTCTGATAGGGAGTACTCGTTTTCAGGTGGGTTTCCCGCTTAGATGCCTTCAGCGGTTATCCCGACCGTACATAGCTACCCTGCACTGCGGCTGGCGCCACAACAGGTCCACCAGAGGTACGTCCAACCCGGTCCTCTCGTACTAGGGTCAGATCCTGTCAATACTCCTACACCCACGGCAGATAGGGACCGAACTGTCTCACGACGTTCTGAACCCAACTCACGTACCGCTTTAAATGGCGAACAGCCATACCCTTGGGACCTGCTCCAGCCCCAGGATGCGATGAGTCGACATCGAGGTGCCAAACAACCCCGTCGATATGGACTCTTGGGGGTCATCAGCCTGTTATCCCCGGCGTACCTTTTATCCGTTGAGCGATGGCCCTTCCACGCGGGACCACCGGATCACTATGACCGACTTTCGTCTCTGCTCGACGTGTCTGTCTCGCAGTCAGGCGGGCTTATGCCATTGCACTCGACGACCGATTTCCGACCGGTCTGAGCCCACCATCGCGCGCCTCCGTTACTCTTTGGGAGGCGACCGCCCCAGTCAAACTACCCACCATACACTGTCCCGGATCCGGATAACGGACCGCGGTTAGACATCCATATAGGTAAGGGTGGTATTTCAAGGATGGCTCCACACGAGCTGGCGCCCATGCTTCCAAGCCTACCACCTATCCTACACATGCCGACACGAATGCCAGTGTAAAGCTATAGTAAAGGTGCACGGGGTCTTTCCGTCTGACCGCAGGAACCCCGCATCTTCACGGGGAATTCAATTTCACTGAGTCTATGTTGGAGACAGCGGGGAAGTCGTTACGCCATTCGTGCAGGTCGGAACTTACCCGACAAGGAATTTCGCTACCTTAGGACCGTTATAGTTACGGCCGCCGTTTACTGGGGCTTCAGTTCAGAGCTTGCACCCCTCCCTTTAACCTTCCAGCACCGGGCAGGCGTCAGACCCTATACGTCGTCTTGCGACTTCGCAGAGCCCTGTGTTTTTGATAAACAGTCGCTACCCCCTGGTCTGTGCCACCCTCACCCACTTGCGTGAATGAGGGTCACGCTTCTTCCGAAGTTACGCGTGCAATTTGCCGAGTTCCTTCAACATAGTTCTCTCAAGCGCCTTGGTATACTCTACCAGTCCACCTGTGTCGGTTTCGGGTACGGTCTATACGGAGGAGCTATTTCCTGGGACCACTTCGCCGCACGATCAATCCAATAAGACCGTACGACACACGCAATCCGTCACTTCCTCCAGGCCCACGATTATTAACGTGGTTCCCATCGACTACGCCTTTCGGCCTCGCCTTAGGGGCCGGCTAACCCTGCTCAGATTAACTTTAAGCAGGAACCCTTGGACTTTCGGCGAGGGAGTCTCTCACTCCCTTTATCGTTACTCATGTCAGCATTCGCACTTCCGATACCTCCAGGACCCCTCACGGGTATCCCTTCACCGGCCTACGGAACGCTCCGCTACCGCACGTCTTGCGACGTACCCACAGCTTCGGTGTATGGCTTAAGCCCCGTTACATTTTCGGCGCAAAGACTCTTATTTAGACCAGTGAGCTGTTACGCTTTCTTTAAATGATGGCTGCTTCTAAGCCAACATCCTGGTTGTTTTGGAATCTTCACATCCTTTCCCACTTAGCCATAACTTGGGGACCTTAGCTGGTGGTCAGGGTTGTTGCCCTCTCCACGACGGACGTTAGCACCCGCCGTGTGTCTGCCGGATAGTACTTCCAGGTATTCGGAGTTTGGTTAGGTTTGGTAAGACGGTGAGTCCCCCTAGCCCATCCAGTGCTCTACCCCCTGGAGTATTCATCCGACGCACTACCTAAATAGTTTTCGCGGAGAACCAGCTATTTCCGAGTTTGATTGGCCTTTCACCCCTAGCCACAAGTCATCCCGATCTATTGCAACAGATATGGGTTCGGCCCTTCAGTGCGTGTTACCGCACCTTCAGCCTGCTCATGGCTAGATCACTCGGTTTCGGGTCTAATCCGACGAACTGAACGCCCTGTTCAGACTCGCTTTCGCTGCGCCTCCACCTATCGGCTTAAGCTCGCTCGCCAGACTAAGTCGCTGACCCATTATACAAAAGGTACGCTGTCACCCAGGACGAACCTTGGGCTTCAACTGTTTGTAGGCATCCGGTTTCAGGTTCTATTTCACTCCCCTTGTCGGGGTGCTTTTCACCTTTCCCTCACGGTACTGGTTCACTATCGGTCATGCACGAGTACTTAGGCTTGGAGGGTGGTCCCCCCAATTTCAGACAGGATTTCACGTGTCCCGCCTTACTCGAGGACCTTGCGAAGCATTATGCCTACGGGGCTATCACCCAATATCGCCACGATTTCCAACGTGTTCGGCTTCTCTTCTGCAAGGCCACTGGCCTGGTCCGCGTTCGCTCGCCGCTACTGACGGAGTCTCGGTTGATGTCCTTTCCTTCGGGTACTTAGATGTTTCAGTTCCCCGAGTTCGCTTCTAACCCCTATGTATTCAGAGTTAGATACCTTTACCGACCCCTGTTAATCTGAACCGTTCGTCGCCGAACGGTTCAAACTTAACAGGAATCGTAGGTGGGTTGCCCCAT
>NZ_JACIEM010000007.1 GCF_014196845.1 Aurantimonas endophytica | reverse complement strand
GAAAGGATACCGGCCAAAGAGCTCCAGACAGACAACCGCCGTCCACATTTCTCTTTCTTCTCAATCTTCAATTGTCAAAGAACACGCCAACAAAATGATGGCGTCGGATAAAAACAGGCAAAACCTGACATACCCTGAAGAGGGTCGCTATCTCAGCGGCACTCGAAAAACAATGAAGAGGCGGCGCGAATTCGAACCGGCCTGAACCTGTTGGTCCGAACCAGCTCTCTGGCTTCCCGTCCGGGTCGCCGCGGCGCCACCGCCGTCGTTGTTGATGGCGATATAGGCGATGGCCGATCGACCTGTCAACGCCTGCCTTCGCAAAAACTTCAAAAAACCGCTCCGGGCCCGGCGCCGCCGCCGCTCCAGCCTTCCCGGCCCGATACGCAGGTGCTGGCGGCGCAGGAAGAGACAGCGCTCGTCATCGCCGATCGCGGGGTAAAGCGGCCGTCGGTCGCTCGCCTGCCGCCGCACCGACGAGGGGTTCCGGGCAGGTGCCTCCTGTAAAGCCTCCTTCCAGCAGCGACATCGTCTTCCGCGGCATTGCCGCGGCGGCCCCCGCAGGGCGTCGGCTTTCATTGCCTTACCCACCGGGTACGTCACGCCGGGGTTGAGCCGTTGCAGCTGCGACGGTATGGCCGGCGAAGGGTTCATCGTTCATAAGGGACACCGACGGCCGAATTCTGCCACCTTGTTGGTGGATGGCTGTCACCGGAATTCAGGGGGACCATCAGCTTGCCGCAGGACAAGCCGTTCTTTGGCGACGAGCCCGCGCTCGTTGCCGATCGACGCCGCAGACCCGACCGCCGACAGGTGTCGGCGCGCTGGCTTGCGGGCACGCTGCTGACCGGGCTCACCTCCACGGCCCTCATGGGCATCGCCCTTTCCGCCGCCCTCGACGGCTACCATGGCGCCGCCCGCCCCCCCGGCCGCCTGGCGAATCTGGCACTTCCCGCGGGCTCTTCGGAAAAGGGCGAGCGCGTCGTGGCGACGGCGATCCCGATCGCCCGCAGCCGGCAGATCCTCGAACTCTCGACGATGACCCGCGAGGGCGACCGCGAGGTCATCCGCACGCTCCCCTTCGGCTACGTCAACATGCTGCTGGCCGCCCGGCACCAGGCCAGCACCGACTATCCGAGCTTCGATCCGCTGAACATGTTCGGCGACCCCGCCGACGCCGAGGCTGCCTCGGTGGAGCAGCAGGCCGCCCAGATCTACGGTGCCCGCGTCGAATCGGAGCTGCGCCTCAAGGTCGAGCCCTTCGCCTTCGATTCGGCCTCCTACCAGCCCGGCGGCGAGGTAGGCGTCGCGGAAGCCGAACGGGCGATCCGTTCGGTCGAGCCGATCCTGTCCTACGAACCCGTCCGCGTGGCGGCGCTCACGATGGTCGATCCGCTGCGCTTCGACCTCACCAGCGACGCGCCGGACTACGAGCCGGGGTCGGCCTTCCGGGTGATCGAGGAAAATGTCTCCCTCGCCGCGCCGGACGGCCCGGAGACGATGCCGCGTTTCCACGAGGAGATCATTCCGGTTCGCGAGAGTGCCGCGATCGCCGCGATCCTCGACCGCAACGGCCATACCGAGGAAGAAGGCGCCGAAGCGACGGAAGCGCTCGTCGAACTGCTCGGAAGCGAGGAGCTGACCGCCGGCGACGCCCTGCGGGTCGGCGTCGAGACGACGGGCGAGACCGCCCATGTGGTACGGCTGTCAGCCTATCGCGGCGACAGGCATCTTGCCACGGTCGCCGAGACCGAGGACGGCCCGTTCGAGCCGGCCCTCGCCCCGGAACTCGGCGACTCGGTCGCCGACGCCTTCGACGACAACGAGGACGAGGCGCCGCTGCGGGCCGACATGCCCACCGTCTATGACGGCATCTACCAGGCTGGCCTCGCCTATGGTCTCAACGACCGGCTCTGCAAGCAGCTGCTGCAGATGCTGGCGAGCGAGGTCGACCTGCAGTCGCGCCTCGGACCGACGGACCGGCTCGCCGCCTTCTTCTCCCTGGAGAAGGGCGAGGAGGTCGCCACCGACGCCTCCGAGATCCTGTTCGTGGATGTGCGCTTCGGCGAGAACACCCGGCGCTTCTACCGCTTCCGGCCCGCCGACTCCGAAGCGCCCGACTTCTTCGACGAGGACGGCCGCAGCGCCAAGCAGTTCCTGTTGCGCAAGCCCCTGCCGAAAGGCCGATTCACCTCGTCCTTCTCCACCGGCCGCAAACATCCGGTGCTTGGCTATGTCAGGCCGCATTGGGGGGTCGACTGGGCCGCCCCGCGCGGTTCCCCGATCCAGGCGTCCGGCGACGGCGTCATCGAGAAATCGGGCTGGTTCAGCGGTTACGGCCGGCAGACCGTGGTCCGCCACGCCAATGGCTACGTGACGTCCTATTCGCACCAGAGCGCCATTGCCAAGGGCATCAAGCCGGGCGTGAAAGTCAGGCAGGGGCAGGTGATCGGCTATGTCGGCTCGACCGGGCTTTCGACCGGCAACCACCTTCACTACGAGGTGGAAGTGAACGGCCAGAAGGTCGACCCGATGCGCATCAAGCTGCCGTCGGGCACGGTCCTGGCGGGCGCCGACCTCGAGAACTTCCAGCGCGAGCGCAAGCGGATCGACAATCTCCTGCGCGAGCAGGTGGAATCGCCGCTCGTCGCCGGGCGCTGACCTCCCGCCCCTTCTTCCGGTTCGCCTATTCCGACGGCTGGACCCGCGACTGGGCGCGCCAGAGATCGACATCGCCTTCCAGCGCATGGCGATCGATCGCCGCCAGTTCATCGGCGGAGAAGTCGAGATTGGCGAGGGCATCGAGCGAATCGTCGAGCTGCTCGACGCTGCGCGCCCCGACCAGCGCCGAAGTGATCTCCGGCCGCCGCAGTACCCAGGCGATCGCCATCTGCGCCAGGCTTTGCCCCCGGGCTTCGGCGATCGCCGCCAGCTCGCGGATCCGCTGGATGTTTTCCTCGCTCAGCATCGACGACTTCAGCGACCCGCCGCGCGTCGCACGCGTGCCGGCCGGGACACCGTCCAGATATTTGCGGGTCAGGAGGCCCTGCGCCAGCGGCGAGAAGGCGATGCAGCCGAGCCCGAGCCCGGCGAGCGTATCCAGCAGCCCCTCCTCCACCCAGCGATTGAGCATCGAATAGGACGGCTGGTGGATGATGAAGGGCGTGCCCTGCGCCGCGAGGATCGCGTGGGCCCGATGGGTCAGCTCCGGCGAATAGGATGAGATACCGACATAGAGCGCGCGGCCGGAGCGCACGATGTGGTCGAGCGCGCCCATCGTCTCTTCCAGCGGCGTCTCGGGATCGGGCCGGTGGTGGTAGAAGATGTCGACATAGTCGAGCCCCATGCGCTTCAGGCTCTGGTCGCAGGACGCCACGAGATACTTCCGCGAGCCGAAATTGCCGTAGGGCCCGGGCCACATGTCGTAGCCCGCCTTCGAGCTGATGATCAGCTCGTCGCGATAGGGCCGGAAGTCCTGCGCCATCCAGCGGCCGAAATTCTCCTCGGCCGAGCCGTCGGGCGGCCCGTAATTATTGGCGAGGTCGAAATGCGTGACGCCGCGGTCGAAGGCGCGCCGCAGTACCGCGCGCCCGGTCTCGAAGACGTCGGCGCCACCGAAATTCTGCCAGAGTCCGAGCGAGATCGCCGGCAGCTTCAGCCCGGATCGGCCGACCCGGCGGAACGGCATGGAATCGTAGCGGCTGGCCGCGGCGAGATAAGGCATGGCAGATGCTTCCGGTATCGGTCGATCCCGCCGATATAGGCGTTGCCGCCTGGCGGGAAAGACCGAGCGGCTTGCCGCTACTTGCAGTAGGTCCCGTCGTTCCGACGCGCGGCGATGTCGAGATGGAAATGCGTCGCGTGATCGGCATCGGTGCCGGGGCCGAGTACCGTGCGGAACGGGCCGCAGGCGCCCACGCGAACGGAACGCTGGAACTTCGCCTCCGGCGAACCGGCCTCCTGGGCCTCGACGGAAATCTCCGGGCCCTTGTCGAAGACGAAGGCCGAGATGTCGACGGCACTGCCGCGCGCATGTTCGGAAATGCCGCTCTCGGAGGCACGCTTGCGGCAGACATAGGTCGAGCCGTGACGGAATTCCGTGAGGGCCCGGCCGGGAAGGTTCACCCTGGCGGCCGGCACCACGCTCGACGACATCCATTCGTCCAGCGCCAGCGCCGCGCGGCAAAGGAGCTGGGTCTTCGGCGAGACCGCGATCCCGGAGGACAGCCGCTCGATATTGACCGGCCGCAGCACGCCGCAGGCGCCTTCGCTGATACTGGGTTCGACGGTGAAGACGACGCCGCGCTCGGTGAGTTCGGCCTCGCAGGCGACCGCGTCGGCGATGGCGGCGGCGGCGAGAACGCTGGCGGCCGGGGTCACCGTCTGTTCCAGCTGCCGCAGCGTCGTCGGGGTCAGCGGCTCTTCGTCTGCCTCGGGAACGTCCGGCGTCAGCGGCATGGCATCGGGAATCGGCTGCGCCTGCGTCGCCGGCTCGTCTGGCTCCTCCGGATCGGACGCCGATGGTATGGCGTCCGCATCTGCCGGCGTCGAAGCTTCGGCCGGCTCGTCCGAAGCACGATCGGGCCGTGCATCCGGCGTCGGAATCTCGCCGGTGGGCGGAGTGCTGGAGATGTCGGCGGCGGGCGCGTCGGAAGGCGCGGGCGTTTCGGCCGGTTGTTCCGCGGCCTCCCCATTCGGCGCGGGTGCCTGTTCTGTCTCTACGGGCTCTGCCGGCGCGTCATCCGCAGCGGCTTCATCGTCCGTCGACGCAGCTGCCTCAGTTGGCGCCTCATCGTCCGCCTGGTCCGGGCGCGTTTCGGGCGTCGGCACGGTCGCTTCGGACGGCGCCTGCGCGACGCGTGGCGGCGCCCGGCGCTTCTGCGCCGCCGCCGGCCGCGACGGCCGGTCGATCGACTGCAGCGGATTGGCGTCCGGCCAGGGAAGGTCCTGCGCGAGCGCTGGCGACAGGACGGCGACGCACAGGCAGACGCCGAGCAGCAGGTTCCGTCGGCGCCGAAGCCCGCTCATCCCTCGAACTCCACGACGGTGACGCCGGGCTCGACCAGCTTGGCGAGCGTCTGGGCATCCCAGTTGGTCAACCGGACACAGCCATGGCTGTTGCTCTTGTCGACGAGTTCGGGGTGGGCCGTGCCGTGAATGCCGAAGGTCGGCTGCGACAGGTCGATCCACATCGAGCCGACCGGGCCGTTCGGACCCGCCGGGATCGTCAGCACCTCCTTGTTCTCCCCCTGCTGGAAGTTCGTCTCGGGGGAGTAGTGGTAAGTCGGATCGGGGGCGATCGCCTGCACCGTCAGCACGCCGTCCGGCGAGGGCGTGTCGGCCGCCCCGATGGTGACCGGATAGGCGAGGACGATGGCGCCGGCGGCGTCATAGGCGAACAGCTCTCCGCGCGTCTTGTCGACGACGATCTTCGCCACCTTCGCCTCCGGACCGGATCCGATGTTCGGGACCAGGATCGCCGTGCCCGGGGCGCTGAAATCGGCGCTGGGGTTGAGCTTCACCAGGAGGTCGGGATGCACATGGAACCGCTCCGACAGCATCTCGACCGGGTCGTGGTAGCCGAGCCATTCCATCTCGGCCATCTCGGCGTAATCGCTGGGGATCGCTTCGACGAAGCGTTCGGCGAGATCGGCCTCGGTGATCTCGTATGTCGTCATCGCCTTGCCCTGGTCCACGGCGAGGATGTTCCACAGATCGGCATCCGGCTCGCCGTCGGCGGGCAGGTCGCGCATGCGCTCATAGGCTGCGATGGCCTTGCGGGTGTTGTCGCCGAGATAGCCGTCGATCACGCCCGGCGAGGCATGGGCGCGATCGAGGAGCACCTGCAGGCGGATGAGGAAGGGGTCCGGTGTCTTCTGCTCGTCGGCGGTCTCGAGCGCCGCTTCGTCCGGGCCGTCGGTCGAGAATGCCGGCGTCTCGACGACCTGACCCGGTTCGTCGGTGACCTCGATCTCCGGCGGCGCCGGGCTGTCGATACCTTCGGCGGCAGCGGCAACCGCGGCCGGATCGGTCGGCGGGACCGCTTCGTCGGCCGGGCTGGTGTCCGTCTCGGCGTCGGGAATCGTCGGATCGTTGCGGGCCGAAGCGGCAACCGAGTCCGCCTCCCGCCGCTGCTGCTCCCAGGTGGGGAAGTCGGCCGTATCGATCGAGCTTTCCGACAGCGGCTCGGAAAAGGCGTGAGCCGGCAGCGGCGAAAGGCCGGCCGCGAGGATCAGGAAAGCGGTCGAAACGGTTTTCATCGAATTCCTCGAGCTGCCAAGCCGCTGAAATGAAAAGGGGAACCACGCGGCTCCCCTTTCATCGCTGGTACCACCCTCATGGTTAACCAGGAATTAAGAGCCGCTTCTACTCCTCGAACTCGACCGTCACGCCGGCCTTCACCATCTTCGCCAGTTCTGTGGCATCCCAGTTGGTCAGGCGGACGCAGCCGTGGCTGTTGGTCTTACCGATCTGCGAGGGCTCGGGCGTCCCGTGAATGCCGTAGGTCGGCTTCGACAGGGCGATCCAGACCGTACCCACCGGGCCGTTGGGCCCCGGCGGAATGGTCAGCACCTTGTCGTTCTCGCCCTGCTTGAAATTCACCTTGGGATTGTAGGTGTAGTTCGGATCGAAGGCGATGCGGTTCACCTGCACGACGCCGCTGGGCGACGGGGTGTCGGATGAGCCGATCGTCGAGGGATAGGCGGCGATCAGCGAGCCGTCGGCCGCATAGGCGCGCACCTGTTCGCGGCCCTTGTCGGCGACGATGCGCGCAACCTCGCCTTTGACATTCTCCCCGACGGCCATGACCTTCAGCCGCGTGCCCTGGCGGTTGAAATCGGCGCGGGGGTTGATCTCGATGAGATAGGCCTCGTCCATGTGGAATTTCTCGGCCAGCTTCTCCGAGACGCGCTCGTAGCTCATCGCGGGCAAGAGGGCCTTCTCGCCATAGTCGGACGGGATCGACGCGACATAAGGGCCCGACACGTCTTCCGCGGTGATCTCGTAGGTGACGATGGCTGGGCCGCCGGTCGCGTCGAGTTCCTCGGCCAGAGCCTTGGAATCGCCGGTCGGCAACGTCCGCCCATACTTCTCCTGGTAAGCCGCGACCGCCTTGTTGACGTTCGAGCCCATGCGCCCGTCGATGACGCCGGGCGACATGCCCGCGCGGTCGAGCAGCACCTGCAGCGCGGCGATCTCGGCCTTGGCATTCTTGCCGGTCGGCATGGCGACCTGCGGCGCAGGATCCGTCTCACGAATCGTCTGGCCCTCGACGATCGGGGCGCCCGGCTCCGGCAGGTCGGTCTGGTAGCCCGGCAGCTCCTGCAGGCCGCGGGGTAGCTCGGCCTCCTGCACAGGTCCGCCCGCATCGGGCAGCGGCGCGCCCTCGATCGCGGCATTATAGCCGCGGTCGTCCTCGTAGGGCCCGTCGTAATAGGGGTCAGCCGATGGCGGCGGGCCGGCGAAACCGGGATCCTCGAAGACTCCCGGAGGCGGTGGCAGGTCGACACGGCCCTGCAGCGTCACGCCGGGCGGCGGCGGCGCATCGATGATCGCACCGCGCTCCTGGAATTCCCTGCGGCGCTCCCGGAAGCGTTCACGACGCGGCTCCTCGATGGCGACGATACGGCCGGCCTCGTCGATGACCACGCGCCGTCCGAACTCGTCGATGTAGATTTCCGCGATCCCGGCGACGCCCGGCTCGTAATATTGCGCGAGCTGGATCGGTGCCTCGGACACCTGCGCCGTGGCTGCAGCCGGTATCGCCAACAGCGGCAGCATCGCCAGGAGCAATCGCAGGTCTCGCATCATCATTCTCTCCAGGCAGCCGGGCCGTAGCCGTTCGCTCAATCCACGCGGCAAGCCTGCGAGATGGCAGATGAACCAGACATGAAAATGACCAACATGCGGATAAGTGCGTCCGCTCAAGCGCGGCTCCAGCCTGGGGCAAGGCCGGCGACGACCGCAGCCTTGGCAAACCCGCATCCGCCGTTATGTCACGGCCGATGATGACACAGACCGGCAGAGACATGACCGATACGCTTCCCGACCGTCTTTCCTCCGACCCCACCAGCGAGTTCTACGACGCGGCGCTGCTGGAGCGCGGCGTCGGCGTGCTCTTCAAGGGCGCCGAGAAGACCAATGTCGAGGAATATTGCGTCAGCGAGGGCTGGATCCGGGTCCAGGCGGGCAAGGCCAAGGACCGCAAGGGCCAGCCCTTGACGATCAAGCTGAAGGGCCCGGTCGAGGTCTTCTTCAAGGAAGATTGATGCCGTTCGTGCTCGGCAGGTGCTGCCGCTGGAAGATAGGCGAGCCGTCCGACGATAAGCTTGGGTGGTTAGGCAGCAGGTGCAGTTGCCGCTCTCAAAGCGGAGGGCAGGCCGCCCGGGCGGGCGACCTGCCTTTGTCGAACCTCTTGGTTCAGCGGGGCTGCCACTCCTCGGTGCCCAGCTGCTTGGCGCCGAGATAGCTCCAGACACCCTGCCAGCGCTTGCCGTCCCGGTACATCAGCGCGACACCGCTGTCGTCGGCCTCACCGTAGCCGATCGCCAGCACGTCGTCGTCGCCGATGGCGGTCCCCATCACTTTCCGATCATCGAGCGAGTAAGTCACGGAGAACGTGTCGCCGACCTTCGAGACCAGAACGCTCGCCTGGTAGGTAGAGCCGTCCGGGTTCATTCCGTCGATATCATAGGTTCCGGAAGAATCTGCCAGAGCCGGAAATGTGACGATTGACATCGCCGCGGCCGCGATTGGTCCAAGCCACTGCTTGTGCATCGGTAGTTCCTCAGCTGAAGGGGGGGCGGCCGGCTCGACCCGACCGGTGGTTTTAATCAGTCGGTGAAGTCGAACTGCGAGATCTCGCAGACATTGATCCCGCCCTTCTGGGCTGTCGCGCCGTCGCTGAAGGTCGCCATGAAGTCGTACATGCAGGCACCGGTGCCGTCGTCCACGGTGACATCGACGGACTCCCCGACTTCCAGCACGTCGACGCCCAGAATGTCCTCCTGCCAGTCACGCGTGCCCGTGTTCGAGGCGTAGAACTCGATCATCGCCGTGCTGGTGCTGTTGACGATGGTGACGTCGCGGTTCTGGGCCGATGCCGAACCGGCGGCGAGACAGGCGCCGAGCGAGACGGCCAGCAGAGTGGTCAGGTGGGTACGCAGCATAGGTCGTTCCTTGAACGTCTGTAGAGCCCCGGGGAGCCGCCCGGGCGGGGTCGTCATGCGCCTCGCCGTGAAGCACTCCGCCCGGCCGCCCCGTCGCTTCCGGTAGAATACGATCCTTGGCAGCCTCGCGAGAATTTCCCGGCGAGCGGTATCGGCACCTGCCTCTGGCCGAAACGGCCTCGGGCATCTGCTGAGCTTTAGCTTGCGCCGCGCGGGTGCTGAATGTCCCGCCGTCCCGAATTCTTGTCCATCAGTCTCTACCCCGGGTGCACCCGGGGTGCGCGGCTCTGGCGGGCACGCGAGATTACTGCTTAGGGTGGCAACGACTGACCGTTGCAGGGGCAACCGCGCCTCTCCCCGTGCAGTCCAGGGAGCGGGGAATGTTGCAGGAAGGGCTTGTCGAGGGGCCTATGTGCCAGCGGGTGGAGAGCCCCGATGGTCAAGCACGACGGCTTGGCCGCCTCCTGCTATCCGGCCCCTGCCTGCAGGAAGGTATCGACCTGCGGCCGGCGGGCAGTATCCGACGGCACGGGCGCGACGACCTCATCGTGCAACTCGTCCTGTCCGGCAGCCTCACTGTCCATGCGTCCGGCGCCGTCCGTGAGGTCGGGCCCGGGGAAATCGTGCTCTTTGACATGAAGCGGACGCGGCACACTCATGCGAGACAGGTTCTGGCGATTAGCTTCGAGATCGGGCGGCAATGTCTGGAAGCCGCCTGTCCGGGAAGCCATCTTCTCCATGGCGCGGTCCTGCGGGCGCCCTGCTCCGCTTTGCTCGCCGACACGATGCAATCCTTGCTGCGCCATGCGCCGCTGATCCTCGCCGAGGACGCCGAGCGCGCCGTCCGGGCCTTTGCTGAGATGCTGACGATCAGCTTCCGGGCGGGAGGATTGACACAGAACCAGATCAACCCTGCTCATGACCGGGCGCGGCTGCTGCGGGCTCGGGCCTTGGTGGAACGTCACCTGGCGTCCGGCAGTCTCGGGCCGGGCCTTCTGGCAGCGGAAATGGGGGTTTCCCGCTCGCGCCTTTACGATCTGTTCAAGCCGCTGGGGGGCGTCTCGCGCTACATCCGGGAGCGGCGGGCGTCGCGGCTGCGCGACCTCCTTTGCGCCCCGAACGAGACGCGCAGCGTCGCCGCCCTTGCCTACGCAGCCGGATTCGCCACCGAAAGCCATGCCAGCCGCACGTTCCGCGAATTCTACGGCGCCGCCCCGGGGCGTTACCGGCGGCAGCAACGGGACGGCGGTGCATCGTGGTGGGCGGCGGCGCCGGCGCCCGCACTTGAACCGCTAGAGAATCTCTTGCCTGCGCTCCTTGAGCACCCCTGATCAGATGATCGCCAGCGGCTGCTTGCCGCGCGGCGGCGGGAAGGCAGCGTTAAGTTCGGCCATATCCTTCGCATCGAGCGTCAGCTCGAGCGCCGCGGCGTTGTCGCGGACATGGTCCACGCTGCTGGCCTTCGGGATGGCGATAACGCCGGGCTGGCGCAGCACGAAGGCCAGTGCGACGCGGGCCGGTGTCGCGTGGTGTCGTTCGGCGATACGCGTCAGCGCGGCATCCTCGAGCAGGTCTCCGCCCTGTCCGATCGGTGAATAGGCCATCACCGGGACTCCCTGCTCCGTGAGCATCGGCAGGAGGTCATACTCGATGCCACGCTCGCTCGGATTGTAGAGCACCTGGTCGGTCTGCACCGCCGCTCCGCCGGCCGCTGCCAGCTCCTCCATGTCGTCCACGTCGAAATTCGACACGCCCCAGCGCAGGATCTTGCCGGACTCCTTCAGCGTCTCCAGTGCGGCGACCGTCTCCGCCAGCGGCACGCTGCCGCGCCAGTGCAGCAGATAGAGGTCGAGCCGATCGGTGCCGAGCCGCCGCAGCGATGCCTCGCAGGCGCGGATGGTGCCTTGTCGCGAAGCATTGCCCGGCGCGACCTTCGACACCAGGAAGATTTCGTCGCGGCGCCCATCGATCGCTTCCGCCACCAGCTGTTCGGAGCGGCCATTGCCGTAGATCTCCGCCGTGTCGAGAAGCGTCATCCCGAGTTCGATGCCCTCGCGCAGGGCGGCGATCTCGGCATCGCGGCGGCCCGGCTCGTCGCCCATCATCCAGGTGCCCTGGCCGAGCACCGGCACCGACGTGCCGTCGGGAAGCTGTGTCTGTCGCATCGCTCTCTCCATCAGTCGCTCGCCGTTCACGGCGCGGCCTGTGAGCGGAACGGGCATGTCTCCAAGGCGTTGCAGGAAAGAGGAAATCCACGAAGGAGAAGACGTCATGTCATCGACTGAAGGACAGACCATCATGGGCACGGACGACCTTGCAGGTGGCGGTGTCGGTGTCGACAATATCGAGGCGAGCCGGGTTTCCGGAACCGCCGTCTACAACACCGAAGGCGATCATCTCGGGCACATCCACGATCTGGTGCTCGGCAAGCGCGACGGAAAAGTCAAATACGCGATCATGTCGTTCGGCGGGTTCCTCGGCATTGGCGAGGAATATCATCCCCTGCCCTGGGAAACGCTGAAATACGACGAGCGTCAGGGCGGCTACGTCGTCGGCATCACCGCCGACCAGCTGCGGGAAGCGCCGCGCTACGCCGCCGACGCCGCTCCCGATTGGGACCCCGAATACGGGCGCCGGATCGACGACTACTATCGGCCCGCCTATCTTTGACCGGCAGCCTGCAACGCTGCTGAAAAACAAGACGGCCGCCGGGGATCCCTCCCCGGCGGCCGTCTTGTATCGACCTTACGGTCCGTGCGCGGCGGCAGCGGCTTCCCGCCGTCGCCCCGTTAGTCCCGCTCAGGCCGCGACCCGGTCTCCCGGCGCGCCGGACTTCGAGCCGACGACGTGGAAGATCAGGTGGTCGCCACCGGCGGTGATCTTCACGATCGCCTCGTCGCGGATGTCGCCGAGCAGGATGCGCTCGGCCAGCGGGTCCTGGACCTCCCGCTGGATCACCCGCTTCAAGGGCCGCGCGCCATAGGCCGGGTCGTAGCCCTTCTGGGCCAGCCATTCCCGGCCACTCTCGTCGAGCAGGATGGTGATCTTGCGATCCGCCAGCAGCTTCTCGAGCCGCGCCATCTGGATGTCGACGATGGCCCCCATCTCGGAGCGATGCAGGCGGTGGAACAGGATGATCTCGTCGACGCGGTTGAGGAACTCCGGCCGGAACGACGCCCGCACCACCGCCATCACCTGCTCGCGCGCTGCCTCGGCATCCTCGTCGTCGCGCAGCGAGACGAGATACTCGGCCCCGAGATTGGAGGTCATGATGATCATGGTGTTGCGGAAGTCGACCGTGCGCCCCTGCCCGTCCGTCAGGCGCCCGTCGTCGAGCACCTGCAGGAGGACGTTGAAGACGTCCGGATGCGCCTTCTCGATCTCGTCGAACAGCACGACCTGGTACGGCCTGCGCCGCACCGCCTCGGTCAGCGCGCCGCCTTCCTCGTAGCCGACATAGCCGGGAGGCGCCCCGATCAGCCGTGAGACCGAGTGCTTCTCCATGTATTCCGACATGTCGAGCCGCACCATCGCCGTCTCCTCGTCGAAGAGGAACGAAGCCAGCGCCTTGGTCAGCTCGGTCTTGCCGACACCGGTGGGGCCGAGGAAGATGAACGAGCCAATCGGCCGGTTCGGATCCTGCAGCCGGGCGCGGGCACGCCGGACGGCGCGGGAGACCGCCTGCACCGCCTCGCCCTGCCCGACGACGCGCTTCTGCAGCTCGTCTTCCATCCGCAGCAGCTTGTCGCGCTCGCCCTCGAGCATGCGGTCGACCGGAATGCCGGTCCAGCGCGACACGACCTGCGCCACATGGTCGGCGGTCACCGTCTCCTCGACCATCGAGCCGGCCCCGCCCTTGCCGTCCTGCGCCTCGGCGATCTTAAGCTCGGCTTCGAGCTTCGGGATCACGTCGTAGGCGAGCTCGCCGGCGCGCTGGAACTCGCCGCGCCGCTGGGCGATGGCAAGGTCGTTGCGGGCCTCGTCGAGCTGCCGCTTGAGATCGGCGGCGTGCCCGAGCTTGGACTTCTCCGCCTGCCATGTGGCGGTAATGGCGGCCGACTCTTCCTCCAGATTGGCGAGTTCGCCCTCCAGCCGTTCGAGCCGGCTCCGGGATGCGTCGTCATCCTCCTTCTTCAGCGCCTCGCGCTCGATCTTCAGCTGCATGATGCGGCGGTCGATCTCGTCCAGCACTTCGGGCTTGGAATCGACCTGCATGCGCAGGCGCGCCGCGCCCTCGTCGATCAGGTCGATCGCCTTGTCGGGCAGGAACCGGTCGGTGATGTAGCGGTTCGACAGCTGCGCCGCCGCGACCAGCGCCGAGTCGGAAATCCGCACCTGATGGTGCTGCTCGTATTTCTCCTTCAGCCCGCGCAGGATCGAGATCGTGTCCTCGACTGTCGGCTCGGAGACGAAGACCGGCTGGAAGCGACGGGCCAGCGCTGCGTCCTTCTCGACATGCTTGCGGTATTCGTCGAGCGTCGTCGCCCCGACGCAGTGCAGCTCGCCCCGCGCCAGTGCCGGCTTCAACAGGTTGGAGGCGTCCATCGCGCCGTCCGCCTTGCCGGCGCCGACCAGCGTGTGCATCTCGTCGATGAACAGGATGATGCCGCCGGCAGCCGAGGTCACCTCCGACAGAACCGCCTTCAGCCGCTCCTCGAACTCGCCGCGATATTTCGCGCCGGCGATCAGCGAGCCCATGTCGAGCGCCATCAGCTGCTTGTCGCGCAGGCTCTCCGGCACGTCGCCGTTGACGATGCGCTGCGCCAGGCCTTCCGCGATCGCCGTCTTGCCGACGCCCGGCTCGCCGATCAGCACCGGGTTGTTCTTGGTGCGGCGGGACAGGACCTGGATCGTCCGGCGAATCTCGTCGTCGCGCCCGATCACCGGGTCCACCTTGCCCTCGCGGGCCGCGGCGGTTAGGTCGCGGGCATATTTCTTCAGCGCGTCGTAGCCGCTTTCGGCCGACTGCGAGTCGGCGGTCCGGCCCTTGCGGAGCGCGTTGATGGCCTCGTTCAGACCGTTTGCCGTTACGCCGGCCGCCTTCAGGATCTCGGAGGTTTTGGCCGCCTTCTCGATCACCATGGCGAGCAGCAGGCGCTCGACCGTGACGAAGCTGTCGCCGGCCTTCTTGGCGATCTCCTCGGCCGTCGCGAAGATCTTCGCCAGCGGTTGCGCCAGATACATCTGGCCGCTGCCGCCCGATACGCGGGGCAGCGCATCCAGCGCCGCGTCGACAGCCAGCTTGACGTCCGCCGGGCGCCCGCCGGCCTTCTCGATCAGGCCCGCCGCCATCCCCTCCTCGTCGTCGACGAGAACCTTCAAGAGATGTTCGGGGGTGAATTGCTGGTGGTCCCGGGAGACCGCCAGGGTCTGGGCGGCCTGAATGAAGCCGCGCACGCGCTCGGTGTATTTTTCCAGATTCATTTATCGCTCTCCTGCCGCGAGCCTCCCTCACTGCAGAGGCAAGGCCCGTGTGTTCCTGGAGTCCGGCCCCCGTTCCGGCGAGCCGCCCACCGGACATATGGGGAAAGCGCATCGCCGCCGGAAGGGGCCCGACGCGCGACTGTTGCAGAATTGCACGTCCTGTCATTGCGCTATGTCAGGGCAATCTGGGAATCGCCATGCCCCCCAAACGACGAATGGCGCCGCGGAGACCGCGACGCCATTCATATTCCTGCAGCCGAACCGCCCGCAGGCGGCTGGTCAGCCGTTGGATGCCAGCAAGAAGGAGGGCAGCTCGTTGCCCTCGCCGTCGCTGGCCCCGCCCGAACCTTCCTCGGGCTTCTTCTTGCGCGGCCGGCCCGGACGGCGCTTGACCGGCGCCTCGCCCTCCGGCGCATCGGCCTGCACTGCGGGCCGGGTTTCGGTCGCTTCGCCGGTGCCGGTCGCCGCCTGAGCCGCCGACGCCGGGGCCGCCGTCTCGTTCGAAACGGCCTCCTCGCCGTCGCGGTTGCGACGCGGACGGCCACGGCGCCGCGGCTGCGGTGCCTGCTCGTCGGTGGATGCAGTCGCGCCGTTTGGTGCCGCGTTCACGGCTTCCGCGCTCTCGCCGCTTCTGTCGGCCTCGCGCCGCGGCGCATGCTCGTCGCGCTGCGGCTGCCCGCCACCATTGCCGGCGTGAACAGCTTCCTCGCGGTCGCGGCGGCCGTCGGCCTCCGCTCGCGGCGCGCGATCGTCGCGCTGGCCGTCTCCGCCGCGCGGCGCGTCATGGGCGATGATCGGCTGCGGCCCGGTGCCCTGCGGCTGGATGCGATCACGGCGGTTGTCGCGGTTATTGTCGCGATCCCGGTTGTTGTCCCGGTTCCGATTGCCATCGCGATCGCGATTACCGTCCCGGTCACGATTACCGTCGCGGTTGCCGTCCCGGTCGCGGCTGCTGTCGCGGTTGCGGTTCTGCTCGCGATCCCTGTTGCCGTCCCGATTGCCGTCGCGGTCCCGGTTGGAATCGCGATCGCGGAAACCGTCGCGGTCGGATTCGCGGGCACCGTTGGAAGCCGGCCGCTCGTCGTTGCGGAACTCCTGCGAGTCCTGCGAATCGTCGTCGTCCTCGTCGCCGTCCCGCATGTCGCGGTCGTCGCGCTGCGGCTGGAACTGGCCCTGCGCCGCGGCAACGATGCGGTTGTAATGCTCGGCGTGCTGCAGATAGTTCTCGGCCATGACCCGGTCGCCGGCGCCGGAGGCGTCGCGCGCCAGCATGCCGTATTTCTCGGCGATGTGCTGCGCGTTGCCCCTGATCTTCACGTCCGGACCGTTCGACTCGTAACTGCGCGAGAGCGGGTTGGGACCTTTCCGTCCCCGACCGCGCATACGGTTCTTCTGCTGCTGCTGCTGCTGTCCTGGCCTCATGCTCTTCCCGTCTTCTGGATGTGCCGGCCCCGCCGGTCTGGCCCCTTGCCTGCGAACACGCCAAGCGTGTTCATGCTCATCGACCGCGCAGCTGCACAGCCGCCTCAAAGAGTTTTAAGTGTTTGCGCCTGGCGACACCCAATGCCGGCACGGACGACCCATTGGTCATCTCGAGCATCCCGGGCCGCATCGCTGCGGCATCGATCGGGATGTCCCCCTCGAATGCTCGGCTATACGCAGGACCCTAGAAGGGAAAACGTCCAGCCACAAGTGCTTTCTCGCTACTTGAAGAAGGGTTTGCACCGGTCTCGCAAGCTCTTCTTCCATGGCTTTGCGGTTTAACCGCGACCTGGGGACCGGAACCGCAGCACCCGGTCCTTGCCGCCAAGATCCTTAGCCGTCCTGAGAAACACCAGGCCCTCGTTGCCGAAAATCTCTTCGATCGACGCCCCCTGGCCGATCCCGAACTCGACGATCACCTCGCCACCGGCACGAACCACACTAGCAGCGGATCGCGCGATCGCATGGTAGGCGTCCAGCCCGTCCGCTCCGCCGTCGAGGGCCCTCAGCGGGTCGTGTTCGCGCACCTCGCGCGCCAGTGACGCAATGTCGTGGTGGGGAACATATGGGGGGTTCGATACCAGGAGATCAAGAGGTCCTGCCAGCCCCGCCAGATAATCCATCCGCACCGGCAGCATGCGATGCGCCACGCCCGCAGCCTCGGCATTGCGCCGGGCGGTGGCCAACGCCGCCTCGCTGATGTCGGTGGCGACCGCCACCGCTGCCGGGTGCAGGGCCAACAGCGAGACCGCAATCGCCCCAGTGCCGGTCCCGATATCGGCGAAGACGCAGCGCCCCGTTGCCTCGATCGAGGCCGCCACCGCCTCCGATGCCTCGTCGACGAGGATCTCCGTGTCCGGCCGCGGCTCCAGCGTATCGGGTGAAAGCAGGAAATCGTGGGCGTAGAACGCCCGGCGGCCGAGGATCCGGTGCACCGGCTCCCCCGCCAGGCGCCGCTGAAGGAACCGCTCGAAGCTCTCGGCCACGTCCGGCGAGGATGGCAGCCTCGCATGACGGTGCATTTCACTCGCCGGCAGCCCGGCAGCCTCGGCCAGCAGCAGGCGGGCGTCGAGATCCGGCGTTGCCGCCCCGCCGGCCCGCAGCCGCTCTGCCGCCGGCCGGAGCATGTCCTCCGCCCGGGCGCTGCCGCTCTCAGGCATCGGCGCCGACGGCCGCCAGGAGCTGCGCCTGGTGATCGGCGACCAGCGCCTCGACCAGCTCGTCCATCTCGCCCTCGATGACCCGGTCCAGCTTGTAGAGCGTCAGGTTGATCCGGTGGTCGGTGACCCTTCCCTGCGGAAAATTGTAGGTGCGGATGCGCTCGGAGCGATCGCCGCTGCCGACCTGGCTCTTGCGGGCGGCCGATCGCTCGTCGTCGGCCCGCTGTCGTTCCATGTCGAACAGCCGCGCCTTCAGCACCTGCATCGCCCTTGCGCGGTTCTGGTGCTGCGACTTCTCCGACGAGGTCACGACGATACCGCTCGGGATATGGGTGATCCGCACGGCGGAATCGGTGGTGTTGACGTGCTGGCCGCCGGCGCCCGATGCCCGCATCGTGTCGATGCGGATGTCCTCGGGGCGCACCTCGACGTCGATGTCCTCGGCCTCCGGCAGCACCGCGACGGTGGCGGCGGAAGTATGGATCCGGCCCCCCGATTCGGTCTCCGGCACGCGCTGCACGCGGTGCACGCCCGATTCGAACTTCATCCGCGAGAAGACGCCGGCGCCCTTGATCGCCGCGATGACTTCCTTGTAGCCGCCGACCTCGCCTTCGCTGGCCGACAACACGTCCACCTTCCAGCCGTGGAGCTCGGCATAGCGCTGATACATGCGGAACAGGTCGCCGGCGAAGAGCCCCGCCTCCGAGCCGCCGGTGCCGGCGCGGATTTCGAGGATCGCGCCCTTCTCGTCGGCCGCGTCCCGGGGCAGCAGCAGGATCCGGATCTCGCCGCTCAGCCGTTCGAGTTCCTCCCGCAGGCTGTCGATCTCCATCTCCGCGAGCTCGCGCATCTCGCGATCGGCGGAAGGATCGTCGCGCAGCGCCAGCGAACCGGCCAGCTCCTCCTCGACCCTGCGATACGAACGGATCGCGGCAACGACCGGCTCGAGCCCGGCATATTCCGCCGCCAGCCCGGCATAGACGCCGTGTTCCGGGCTCTTGGCCATCTCGTTCTCGAGATAGCCGAACCGCGACAGGATTTCGTTGAGTTTGGCGCTCGGCAAATTTGCCATGGGATCCTGAAATGTCCGAAGCTTGAAAGACAGCGCGCCGGCGACCGCCGTCGCAGGCAGAGGGCGGCGGAAGGCACCTGCCCGCCGGCTCGCTAATGGGGAATCGAATGCGCCCTGGCGTATTCGACGAGCATCTCGCGCATGCCGTCCGCTCCGTGCGCCTCGTCCAGCTTCGCGCGCATCGCCACTTCCAGATCGCCGACGCTCATTTCGACGATCATCGCCTTCACCGGCCCGATTGATGGCGGCGCCATGGATATGGAGCGGAAGCCGAGGCCGATCAACGCCATCGCGCTGAGCGGGCGCCCGGCCATTTCGCCGCACAGCGTCACCGGTACGCCGTGCCGGTTCCCGGCCTCGACGATGGTCCGCAGGGCCCTGAGGAACGGCACCGACAGATCGTCGAAGCGGCCGGCGACCCTGGCATTGCCCCGGTCGACGGCGGCGAAGAACTGGAACAGATCGTTCGAGCCGACCGAAACGAAGTCGAGTACCGCCATCAGCTCGTCGAGCTGGAAAAGCGTCGACGGCACTTCGATCATCGCGCCGATCTTGAGCTCGGCGGGCATCGGATGGCCGAACCGGGTGAGGTGCTTCAGCTCCCGGTCGATCAGCGCCCGGGCCTGCTGCACCTCGCCGACGTCGGTCACCATCGGGAACATCACCCGCAGCTCGCGGCCAGCGGCGGCCTTCAGCAGCGCCCTCAGCTGGGTGCGCATCAGCCCCGGCCGGTCGAGCGCCAGCCGCAGCGCCCGGTAGCCGAGCGCCGGGTTCTCCTCCGGCGACTGGCTGATATAGGGCAGCACCTTGTCGCCCCCGACGTCAAGCGTCCGGAAGGTGACGGGCCGATCCCCTGCTGCGTTGAGCACCGCCGCGTAGAGCCGCTCCTGGTCGCTGGCGCGCGGCATCGTCGAGGCGACCATGAACTGCAGCTCGGTGCGGAACAGGCCGATCCCGGCCGCGCCCGATTCCTCCAGCTGCGGCAGGTCGACGAGCAGGCCGGCATTCATCTCCAGGTCGATCGCGACGCCGTCCTTGGTGCACGACGGCACGTCGCGGAGCGAGCGATAGCGCTCCTGGCGCCGCTCGCGGAACCGCGCCTTGTCGGAAAACAGCGCCGCGAGTTCGGCCGGCGGTCGCAGATGCACCCCGCCATCCTCGCCGTCGACGATGATGAGGTCGCGGTTCTCCGACATGGAGACCGCGCCCTTCACCTGCCCGACGACCGGGATGCCGAGCGCGCGGGCGACGATGACGACGTGGCTCGTCGCCGCGCCCTCTTCCAGCACCAGGCCGCGGATCATCTCCCGCCGGTAGTCGAGCAGCTCCGCCGCACCCATCGAGCGCGCGACGATGACCGCGTCGCCCTCGGCGGAATCCTCGGGATGGCCGTCGCGGCCGATCAGCTGGCGCAGCAGTCGGTTCGCGAGATCGTCGAAATCGTGCAGCCGCTCGCGGATATAGGGGTCGGTCATGTGCATCATGCGCGCCCGCATGTCCGACTGCACCTTCTCGACCGCCGCCTCGGCGGTCAGCCCGTTGCGGACCGCCTCCTCCAGCCGGCGCACCCAGCCGCGATCATGCGCGAACATCCGGTAGGCCTCGAGCACCGCCCGGTGCTCGCCCTCGGCGGCGACGTCGCGTCGCGCCAGCATGTCCTCGATCGAGACCCGCAATATGCCGAGCGCCCTGCTCAGCCGGTCGACCTCCGCCTCGACGTCCTCGTTGAAGAGGTTGGTCACCACGACGCGCGGCTCGTGGAGGATCACGTGGCCGATGCCGATCCCGTCGGACAGCGCCTCGCCGTCGAAGCTCACCGGCCGCGACAGGTCGAGGGCGACGCCCGGCCGCGACAGGCCTTCCAGGCTGCCGGCCGCGATCATCTCGGCGACGACCATCGCCACCGTCTCCAGCGCCTCGGACTCCTCGTCGCGGTAGAGCCGCGCCGACTTGTTCTGGACGACCAGCACGCCGAGCGTCCGGCCGGCCCGCAGGATCGGCACGCCGAGGAAGGAGTTGTAGATCTCCTCGCCGGTCTCCGGCAGGTAGGTGAAGGCGGGGTGCTTCTGCGCTTCGGAAAGGTTCAGCGGCCGGGCCGTGGCAGCAATCGTGCCGACGAGGCCCTCGCCGAGTTTCAGCTGGGCAAGGTGGACGGAGCCCGGGTTGAGGCCCTCGGTGGCGTAGAGTTCCAGCACCGCATCGGCCCGCAGGACGTAGAGCGAGCAGACCTCGGCCACCATGTTCTGGGCGATCTGCCGAACGATCTGGTCGAGACGCGCCTGTGGGTCGAGCGGCTCGGCCATGAGCTCCCGGATGCGGCGCATGAGGACGCGCGGACCTGACATGTCGCTCCTGATCAACGCAATCTCTCGTTTTCGGCGACGGCCGGCCGCGCCCGGGGCCCGGTGCGGTTCGACTCTCGTTCTATCAGATCACACTTCCGTGCCCCGGAGACAACCGAATGACGGATGCTCCCCGATCCCCTGCGGACAACCCGCTCCGTCCGCGTCTTACCCAGCGCAACCGCAGGCTTCAACCCGCCGGGTCACGGCTTGTCGAGGCCGTAGACAGAGTGCAGCGCCCGGACCGCCAGCTCGGTGTACTCTCCGTCGATCAGGATCGAGATCTTGATTTCGGAGGTGGTGATGGCGCGGATGTTGATGCCGCGGCTGGCCAGCGCCTTGAAGGCGGTGGCCGCGACGCCGGTGTGGCTGCGCATGCCGACGCCGATGACCGAGACCTTGGTCAGGCCCTGCTCGCTCTGGATGGCCTCGTAGCGCATCGCCGATTTCGCCGTCTCCAGCACCGCGGTGGCCTTTTGCAGGTCGCCCGCGGGCACCGTGAAGGTCATGTCGGTCGTGGCGCCCGATTCGGAGATGTTCTGGACGATCATGTCGACATTGACGCCGGCTTCGGCGAGCGGCCCGAAGATCGCGGCGGCGACGCCCGGCTGGTCCTCGACCCGGCGCAGCGAGATCTGCGCCTCGTCCCTGGCATAGGCGATCCCTGTGACGACCTGCTGTTCCACGATTTCATCCTCGTCGCAAATGAGAGTTCCCGGCGGGTTGTCGAAGTCTCCCATGCCGGGCGCGTCCGGATCCTCGAATGACGAGCGCACGAACATGCGCACCTTATGCACCATGGCGAGTTCGACGGATCGGACCTGCAGCACCTTGGCGCCGAGCGAGGCCATCTCCAGCATCTCCTCGAACGAGATGCGGCTCATGCGGCGCGCCTTCGGCTCGATGCGCGGGTCGGTCGTGTAGACCCCGTCGACGTCGGTATAGATGTCGCAGCGATCGGCCTTGATGGCCGCGGCCACCGCGACCGCGCTGGTGTCGGAGCCGCCGCGCCCGAGCGTCGCGATCCGATTGTCCGGCGCGATGCCCTGGAAGCCGGCGATGACCGCCACCTGATTGTCGGCGAAGCGCCGTACGATCTCGGCGGCGTCGATCTCCTGGATCCGCGCCGCGCCATGCGCCCCGTCCGTCTTGATGGCGATCTGCCAGCCCTGCCAGGAGCGCGCGTTGACGCCCATCGCCTGCAGCGTGATCGCCAGCAGCCCGGCCGTCACCTGCTCGCCGCTGGCGACGACGGCGTCGTATTCCCGCGCGTCGTGGATCGGCGAGGCCGCCCGGCACCAG
This sequence comes from Aurantimonas endophytica, assembly GCF_014196845.1. Classification (GTDB taxonomy): domain Bacteria; phylum Pseudomonadota; class Alphaproteobacteria; order Rhizobiales; family Rhizobiaceae; genus Aurantimonas; species Aurantimonas endophytica. The sequence continues at coordinate 236,266 of NZ_JACIEM010000007.1, read as the reverse complement.
CCGACGAGCTCGTTGGTCTTGCCGGACATCGCCGACACCACCACGGCCACGTCGTGGCCGGCATCGACCTCGCGTTTGACGTGCCGCGCGACGTTTTTGATGCGGTCGATGTCGGCGACGGACGTGCCGCCGAATTTGAGAACGATGCGGGCCATGAAAGCGGATCGGTGTCGTATGAGGTGCGGAACGGTGTCCGGCTGCGGGAAACGGGCACGAGGCGAGTGCCCGCCACCCCCGGCGCCGAGCGGCCGTTCCGTAACCGATGCGGCCCCGATCCGCAATCCGCCGGCCGCTGCAGCGCTGCCGATGGTCGCGGCCGCTTGACTTCGCGGCCCGCGGCGGAACATGCGCGGAGGAACAACAAGGAGCGAGACGACGATGAACGCAAGCGAGGGCACCACGATCGATGCCGGCGAGGTCGAGCGGTTTTCGCGCCTGGCGCAGGAATGGTGGAACCCGGCGGGCAAGTTCAAGCCGCTGCACAAGTTCAATCCGGTGCGGCTGGAATATATCCGTGCCCAGCTGGCGATGAACTTCGCCAGCGACCTCACGCGCGGCAAGCCGTTCGAGGGACTGTCGCTGCTCGATATCGGCTGCGGCGGCGGCCTGATCTGCGAGCCCATGGCGCGGCTCGGCGCCCATGTCGTCGGGGCCGACGCGTCGGAGACGAATATCGAGGTCGCGCGCCTGCACGCGGCCGAGAGTGGCCTGTCGATCGACTACCGCGCCACCACGGCCGAGGCGATCGCCGCCGGCGGCGAGAAATTCGACGTGGTCCTCGCCCTCGAAATCGTCGAGCATGTCGCCGACGTCGACCTCTTCCTCACCTCCTGCGCCGCGATGGTGAAGCCGGGCGGCCTGCTCTTTGTCGCGACGATCAACCGGACGCTGAAGGCCTACACCTTCGCCATCGTCGGCGCCGAATACGTCCTCGGCTGGCTGCCCAAGGGCACGCACCAGTTTTCCAAGCTGGTCCGTCCCGAGGAGATCGCCGGTCCGGTCGAACGGCAGGGCCTGTCGATGATCGACGAGATCGGCGTCGTCTATCACCCGCTCGCCGACGCCTGGCGGCAGTCCCGCGACACCGACGTCAACTACATGGTCCTCGCCCGCCGTCCTTCGGTCTGAGGGCACACCGGCCGAGAATCCTGGGGACATCCTGCAGCTTCAGGCCGTTAGCCGCCTACCCGTAAGGTTTGGGCAAGCCCAGGCGCCGATGGTGGCCCAGCGGCGGGAATTGCGCCGCGTCAAGGCGGGCACTGAAAAACCGGCACGAACAGACAACGACCCCGAGGGTGAGATGGTGGCGGCGAACAGAGACTCGGTTCCGAACGAAGCGACCTGTCCGGTCCCCCTGGAGGTCCTGGCACTGCTGCTGCGTTCGGATGAGCGGACACGGGTGGCGCTGATCCGGGAGATCGACCCGGAGGCCCGGGCCCGCCTCGCCTTCTTCTGCTACAACCGCGTGCACCTTCGCCCGCTGGCCTTCCGCATCGCCGGGCTCTGCGAGTTGCGCGACCTGCGGGTGATCGCCGGGATCAAGGGCGATTTGCTCTTCCAGCAGGCCACCGAGCAGGGCCTGTTCGAGGACGGCGGCCCCGGTCCCCGCAAGAAGGGCGTGACGCTGGCGAAATCCGCCCGCGGCTGATCGGCCGTCTCCGGTCAATCGCCACAACTATCCGCCCGCCCCAGCAGGAACGCCTTCTCCGGTTCATTCCGTGACAGGTTGGCAGCCTGCTCGAAGGCAGCCTTCGCCTCCGGCATGCGCCCCGCCCGGAACAGGAAGTCGCCCTTGGCCGCCCAAAGCGGCGCGTAATCGCGCAGCGTCCCCACCGCTTCCAGCGCCGGCAGCAGCGCCAGGCCGGCTTCCGGTCCGAAGGCCATGCTGTGGGCGATCGCCCGGTTGAGGTCGACCACCGGCGACGGCATCACCTTCCGGAGCGTCTCGTAGAGCCCGGCGATGCGACGCCAGTCGGTATCCTCGGCCCGCGGCGCCCGCGCGTGGCACGCCGCCAGGGCCGCCTGCAGCGCATAAGGCCCGCCGGCGCCGCCCAGCGCCTCGGCACGGTCCAGCGCGGCGAGACCCCGCCGGATCAGCAGCCGGTCCCAGCTGGCGCGATTCTGCAGGGTGAGCGGGACCAGCGATCCGTCCGCTGCCACACGAGCGGCGAAGCGCGAGGCCTGGATGTCCATCAGCGCGACGAGGCCGAACACCTCCGGTTCCTCCGGCGCGAGACCGGCGAGGATGGCACCGAGGCGCCGCGCCTCGGTGCAGAGCGCCGGCCGGATCAAATCCTCGCCGGCCGTCGCCGCATAGCCCTCGTTGAAGATCAGGTAGATCACCTCCAGCACAGAGCCGAGCCGCTCCTGCCGTGCCTCGCCGCGCGGCACCTCGTAGGCGAGGCCGGACTTTCCCAGCGTCTTCTTCGCCCGCACGATGCGCTGGGCGATTGTCGGCTCGGGGGTGAGGAAGGCCCGACCGATCTCGCCGGTGGTCAGTCCGCCGATCAGCCGCAGCGTCAGCGCCGCGCGGGCCTCGCGCGACAGCACCGGATGGCAGGCGACGAAGATCAGGCCGAGCAGTTCGTCGCCGACCTCATCGTCGAGCGCCGCCTCGATCGCCTCGGGTCCGCCGGTCCCGGCCACGAGGTCGCGGCCGATCTCGGCGTGCTTTTCCGCCCGCATCCGCTCATGCCGGAACTGGTCGATGGCGCGGCGCTTGGCCGTCGCCATGAGCCAGGCGCCGGGACGATTGGGCACGCCGGTCCTCGGCCACTCGGCGAGTGCCGCGACGAGGGCGTCCTGCGCCAGTTCCTCGGCTAGCCCCACATCCCGCACCAAGCGGGTGAGGCCGGCGATCAGCCGGGCCTGTTCGATCCGGAAGACCGTCTCGATCGCCTGATGGGTGTCAGTCGCTGCCACGCCGGCAATCTAGGCGCGGGGCCCGGCATCGGCCAAGCCCCGGCGCAAGTGGTCCTCGGGACGTCCGGCGTCAGCGCGCCTCGAGCTTGGCCCGCAACCGCTCTTCATGCTCCTTGACCGCCGGCGTCACGGCATCGCCGAAGTCGGCGAGCTCGTAGAATGGCCGGATCTCGAGCTCGCTCGGTCCGGGCATGGGGTTGGGGCAGCGCTTGGCCCATTCGACCGCCTCCGCCATGTCCCGGACCTCCCAGATCCAGAAGCCCGCGACCAGTTCGCGGGTCTCGGCAAACGGCCCGTCGATGACCGTCCGGCCCGGGCCGTCGAAGGCGATCCGCTTGCCCTCCTTCGACGGCTTCAGCCCGTCGCCGGTAAGCATGATGCCGGCATTGACCAGCTCCTCGTTGAATTTCCCCATGGCCTCGAACAACTCGGTCGAGGGCATGAACCCCGCCTCGGAGTCGTCCGTCGCCTTCACCATCACCATTACGCGCATCGTTCTGTCTCCCTTGCCGGGGGGTCGTTTTGACCGCCCTGCCCATACGACGAGCGAAGCTTGGCGAAATCGACAGCGCGTGACGATTTTTTTCGAAGAGCCAACCCGGACTTCATCCACGGAGCGGCAAGACCTCGGCGGCAGGCGTGGAGCCCCTGCGGAATGGCTAGTTCTTGTCTTCCGGCAGCGGCGGCAGCGGCAGGGCGGCGATGCCCTCCTCGCCGAGGCCCTTGACCTCGGCGGGCGAGGCCTCGCCGTAGATCTGCCGGGCTTCGGTCTCGCCATAATGGATGCGCCGCGCCTCTTCGGCAAAGCGCGGGCCGACATAGTCCGCCTTGGCGCGCAGTTCCCGCGCCATTTCCTGCAGCTTCGCGAACACCTTGGCCGCCTCGGCGTTGACGTAGCCGCCGCCCGGCGCCATGGCCGTTTGCGCCTGATCGCCGGCGACGGACGCCTTTCCGCCCTTGCCGAGCGCCGGCCGCATCAGCGCCTTGGCGACATCCGTCGATCCGCAGACCGGACATTCCACCAGCCTGCGTTCGGCCTGTGCGTCGAAATCCTCGCCGGAGCGGAACCAGCCGTCGAAGCCGTGGCCATGCGGTTCGCACCGGAGCGCAAAGCTGATCACTCGGCCGCCTCGGACGCGCCCGCGGCGTCTTCACCGACCGCGCCGACGCGGAAGGGCCGGGCATTCTTCAGATTGGGGATCTTGGCCCGCGCCGCCGCCACCTCGGCCGTGTCGATGCGCGCCATCGCGACGCCGGGACTGTCGCCGTCCACTTCCGCGACGATCCGGCCCCAGGGGTCGACGATCAGCGAATGGCCGTAGGTCTCGCGGCCGTCCTCGTGGACGCCGCCCTGCGCCGCCGCGATGACGTAGGCACCGTTCTCGATCGCCCGCGCCCGCAAGAGCACGTGCCAGTGCGCCTCGCCGGTCTGGCGGGTGAAGGCCGCCGGTGCGGTGAGGATCTCGGCTCCGGCCAAAGCCTCCTCGCGGAACAGCTGCGGAAACCGCATGTCGTAGCAGACGGCAAATCCGAGCCGCGCCGAGCCGTCGGCAAATTGCAGATCGGCGAGCGCCGCGCATTCGCCGGGCCGGTAGGTGCGCGATTCCCGCCAGCTTTCGCCATTGTCGAGATCGACGTCGAACATGTGGATCTTGTCGTAGCGCGCCTTGAGCGTGCCGTCCGGCGCGTAAAGCACCGCGCGGTTGGCGACCTTGCCGTCATCGAGCGCGATCGCCGTCGAGCCGACATGCAGGTAGACGCGATGCTGGCGCGCCAGCCGGGCCGCCGCCGCCAGCACCAGATCGTCGTCCTCGCCGCGCAGCCGCTGCATCAGTTCGGCGCGGTCGCGCTGCACCATGCCGGTCATTTCCGGCGACTGCAGGTAGTTCGCGCCCGAAACGACGGCTTCCGCGACGAGTGCTTCCAGCGCCGCGACATTCGCCTCCGGCTCGAGGCCCGAGCGCATCTGCAGCACGGCGGCGGTAAAGGCGGTCATCGCGGCACTCCGTTCGTCGGTTCAGGCAGCCAGCAGCGGATCGAGCTTGCCGGCGCGGTCCAGTGCGTAGAGTTCATCGCAGCCGCCGACATGCGTGTCGCCGACGAAGATCTGCGGGAAGGTCGCGGCGCCCTTGGCGCGCTGGTACATTTCCTGGCGCAGCTGCGGCGAAGCGCTGGCGTCCTTCTCCTCGAAGGCGACGCCCTTCTCTTCGAGCAGGCGCTTGGCCCGCGTGCAGTAGCCACAGAGCTGGCGGGTATAGATGACGACGTCCGGCATGAGATTCCTGTCAGAATTCGGTTCGGAAAGCATATGGCTTCACTCCGTGCCCCCCGCAACCCTTGCAAAGACGAGCACGTCGACGTCCCTGGCCCCGGCCCGCTTCAGCGCCCGCGTGGCGCTCGCGGTGGTGGCACCCGTCGTATAGACGTCGTCGACCAGGAGCACCCGGCGCCCCTGGATCTCCGAACGCCGCGGATCGACCACCTTGAACGCGCCTCGGACATTCTCCTGGCGCTGGCTGGCGCCGAGCCCGACCTGGCTGCGGGTCGGCTTGACCCGCCTGAGCGCCAGCGCGGAATAGGTCGTGCCCGTCTCGCGGGCGATCCGCCGTGCGAGCTCGGCGGACTGGTTGAACCGGCGCCGCCACAGCCGGCCGGTGTGCAGCGGCACCGGTACGACGATGTCGGCGTCGGCCAGGAGCTCTGCCCCCGCCCGCCGCATCCAGCCCGCCATCAACGGCACGAGATCGGTGCGGTCGCTGTATTTCAGCGCTCCGACCAGCCGGGCGGCAAGGTCCTCGTACAGCACCGCCGCGCGCAGTCGCGCGAAGGGCGGCGGCTCGGCGATCGCCTCGGCGGAAAGGAAGCCCTTGCCGAGATCGTAGGAGAACGGCAGGCCGAGCACCTCGCAGAACGGTCGCTCGATGTAGCGCAGCTTCGGCCAGCATTGCGGACAGACGGTCCCGGCGCCCGTCAGGGCCGCCTGGCAGCCTGGGCAGACGGGCGGGAACAGCAGCCGCCCGATCGACCCGCCGATCGCCATCGTCCCGCGCCTGATGATGTTCATCGCTCCTCCCGCCCCTGGCGCGCCGCATGCATCGCGCCCGGCGCCCTGCCTGTGCCGGCACGTTTGGCCGAAGCGCCGCTTCGACCCTTGACGATACTCCTGCTGCGGTCAGCTACAAGCGCTCTCGACGCCACATCTAGCAGAGACAAGCCCCATGCCGGACGCCCCCGGACACCGTGTCTTCGACCGGCATCTTCTCGACCGGCGCCGCCGTCGCTGGCTGGGCGCCGGGGCGACACCCGCCGTCCGGTTCCTGCTGCGGGCGGTCGCGGACGAGCTCGCCGAACGCCTGTCGCTGGTCGAGCGCCGGTTCGAGGTGGCCGTGGATCTGGCCGGCCATACCGGCGAGATGGCGGCCCATATCCTCGCCGGGGGACAGGCGGACCGCATCGTCCGGATCGAGCGGCTCGGAGCGCTGCTCGCGGGCTCTCCCCTGGCCGCCGTGGGCGACGAGGAAGCGCTGCCGCTGGCCGAGGCAAGCGTCGACCTCATCGCCTCGACCCTGTCGCTGCATCTGACCAACGACACGCCCGGCGTGCTGGTCCAGTGCCGCCGCGCGCTGCGGCCGGACGGGCTGTTCCTCTGCGGCTTCCTCGGCGGCGACACGCTGAGCGAGCTGCGCGCTTCCCTTTTCGCGGCGGAGGCAGAGCTGATGGGCGGCGTCTCCCCCCGCGTCGCCCCCTTCGCCGACATCAGGGACGCCGGCGCCCTGCTGCAGCGGGCCGGCTTCGCCCTGCCCGTCACCGACCAGGACCGGCTGACGGTCCGCTACGACAATCTGTTCCAGCTGATGCAGGACCTGCGCGCCATGGGCATGGCGAACATGCTGGTCGAGCGCTCCCGTCGCCCATCCTCGCGGCGCCTGTTCCTGCGCGCGGCCGAGATCTATGCCGAGCGCTACGCCGATCCGGACGGCAGGATCCGCGCGACATTCGACGTCATCTACATGTCGGGCTGGGCGCCGCACGAGAGCCAGCAGAAGCCGCTGCGTCCGGGCAGCGCCAAGGCGAGCCTCGCCGCCGCGCTGAAGGATCGCTCGGAAACGCCCTGATCCGGGCGGAAGGTGCTCAGAAAGCCGAGGCGATCGCCTCGAACGTCGCCACGAAGGCCTCGGTCAGTGGCTGGAAGCTGGTGACGAGGGCGGTCCCGATTATCGCGGCGACGAGCGTATACTCGACGGCGACGCCACCGCTGCGGTCGCGGCGAAAGGCGCCAAGGCGGGCGGCGATGCGCTGGCGGGTCAGCATGCGCCCGTTCTCCCGCCGCTGGCATGGACGATGCAGGGAGCGGCGCCGGGTGCCTGCAGCACGCTGCGATGGACCGTGTAGCGATTGGCGCCGATCGAACCGGTGGTCATCGTGTCGAGTTGCGGGCTGCTGGCGACATAGTCGACACTCTTGCGGGCCGCCGGGACGACGACCAGCGCCAGGCCGATCGTGATCGCCCCGAACAGCAGCGTCGCGCGAAGCAGGGCGGTGCGCAGCTCGCGAATGGAAGCCTGGAGACGAAAATCGTTCAGCTCGTCCTGGAATTCGCGCATCGTCGCCTCGCAACCTCACCAACCGGCTCAGGATGGCGGACAACGATAAAAAAACATTGAATCAAAACTTAATGTTCGCCGGTTTTGCCCGGGTGGCGTTCCGCTCAAAGCAGATCGACCAGATGGGCGATCAGCGGCTCGTCGGCCGGCGGCATGGGATAGTCCCGCAGCTGCGACGCCCGCACCCATTTCAGCCGCTGCCCCTCGCGGCCCGTGGGGATTCCCTGGTAGCGGCGGCAGACATAGAGAGGCATCAGAAGGTGGAAGCCGTCGTAGGAATGGCTGGCGAAGGTCAGCGGCGCCAGGCACGCCGCCTGCGTCTCGATCCCCAGTTCCTCGCGCAGTTCCCGTATCAGCGCCACCTCGGGCGTCTCGCCTTGGTCGAGCTTGCCGCCCGGGAACTCCCAGAGCCCGGCCAGCGCCTTGCCCGTCGGGCGCTCGGAAAGCAGGATGCGGCTGTCGGCATCGATCAGGGCGCAGGCGACGACGACGAGGAGCGCACGCTCGCCGCTCACGTCGGCTCACCCGGCGGCGCGCGATAGACGTAGCGATAGGCCGGCTTGAAGCCGAGCGAGCGGTAGAGCGACAGGCCCGCCGCGTTGTCCGCCTCGACCTGGACCCATGCCGTCTTGGCGCCCTTGCGGACCGTGTAGCGGAGCGCCGTGGCGACAAGGTCGCGGCCCGTCCCCTGGCGCCGCTGGCTCGGCGCTACAGCAACGTCGAGCAGGCCGGTCAGGTCGTTGTCGTGGATGGCCAGCGCCACCGCGACGGGCGCGCCGCCTTTGTCTTCCTGGACGAACATGCCGGTGGGCGGGCGGATCGCCTCGATGATCTCGGTCAGCCCGGCGCGCAGTTCCGCAGGACGCTCGTGGACGATCAGGCTCGCCTCGATATAGCGGGCGGTGTCGCGGATCGGGATCCGGTCGAGGGCGCTCTCGAAGGAGAGCTTCGTCAGGTCCGCCGTCATCACCACGGATTCGCCGAACCGGCTCCAGCCGTCCTGGTCGAGATGGCTGACGAGTTCCGGCGGCGCCAGCGGCGACTGCCGCACGATGATCGAACGGCCATAGTCGAGGAAGGTCCGCCGCGCCCGCTCGATCCGCTCGGGAATGTCGGCATTGTCCGACGGGTCGAGCGGATTGACGGAGTTGAGCCGCTTGGCCGGAAACGACTTGGTCAGCCGCACGGCCCACGTGCCGTCGAACGCCGTCGACGACGCCGGCCATGCGCGGAAACCCGCCGCCTCGAGCCGGCGCACCACGGCCAGCTGTCGCAGCCTCTCAGCTTCGGTAATCGCCATTGATCGCGACATATTCCTTGGTGAGATCGCAGCTGTAGACCGTCCAGCTTCCGGTTCCGAGGCCGAGTTCCACCCGGATCGGGACCTCGGGGCGCTGCATCACCGCCGAAGCCGCGGCTTCGGAATAGGCCGGATCGCGCTCGCCGTCGACAGCGACGCGGACCTCGCCGAAATGAATGGCGAGGCGATCGCGGTCGGCGGTCTCGCCGGCCTTGCCGACGGCCATGACCACCCGGCCCCAATTGGCGTCCTCGCCGGCGACCGCGGTCTTGACCAGCGGCGAATTGGCGATCGACAGGGCGATCCGCTTGGCGGCCGCGTCGCTGGTCGCCCCTTCGACGGTGACCTGGATCTCCTTGCGGGCGCCCTCCCCGTCCCGCGCCACCTGCCGGGCGAGATCGAGCAGCAGGTCGTCGAGCGCGGCCCGGAAGCCGGCGGCCGCCGGGTCGCTTGCTTCGGTAATCTGGGGGCAGCCGCGCGCCGCCGCGCTGCCGGTCGCAAACAGCAGCAGCGTGTCGGAGGTCGAGGTGTCGCTGTCGACCGTCACCGAGTTGAAGCTCGGGCCGACACCCTCGGCCAGCATGGCCTGCAGCGCCGGTGCGGCGATCGCCGCGTCGGTCGCAACGAAGGAGAGCATGGTCGCCATGTCGGGCGCGATCATCCCGGCGCCCTTGGCGATGCCGTTGATCGTCACGCTCGCTCCGCCGATCTCGACCTGACGTGTCGCGAGCTTGGGATAGGTATCGGTGGTCATGATCGCCTCGGCGGCTTCCCGCCAGCCGTCCGGACGCGCCGCGTTGGTCAGGCCGGCGAGCAGCCCCGCGAACTTGCCGGCGTCGAGCGGCTCGCCGATCACCCCGGTGGAGGCGAGGAAGACCGCGTCGGTTGCGCAGCCGAGCGCCGCCGCGGCCGCCTCGGCCGTCAGCGCCGTCGCCTCGCGGCCGCGCCTGCCGGTGAAGGCGTTGGCGTTGCCGGAATTGACCACCAGCGCCCGCGCCTGGCCGCCCTTCAGGCTTTCACGACAGAAATCCACCGGCGCCGAGGGACATTTCGAGGTGGTGAAGACGCCGGCGACGCTCGTCGGCGCGTCCAGCACCATCACCAGGACGTCGGTGCGCCCCTTGTACTTGATGCCGGCCGCCGCCGTGGCGATGCGAACGCCGTCGATCGGCGGAAGTTCGGGGATGTTGGCCGGAGCCAGAGGTGAGACGGGCGTCGTCATGGAATCCTTCGACGGCTGGAAATGGGCGTCGGCCGCGCCGATCGTCGGAACGGTAGCGGCGAACCGGCGCGCCCGCAGGCGCACCGCCGGATCCGCTACTCGGCCGGCGGAGCCTCGGCCGGCGCCGGCTCCATCGCGCCTTCGATCGCCTCGATCTGCTGCTTGAGCGCGGGGTCGACATATTCGACGGTGAGTTCGGCCCGGGCGTCGCGCACCAGTTCCATGTATTTCTCGCGCAGCACGACCTGGCGGACCTGCTCCTTCACCTGGTCGTAGCTCGGCGGCTCGGCCTGGCGCTTTTCCTCGACCCGGATCACGTGCCAGCCGAACTGCGTCTCGACCGGATCCTTGGTGTACTGTCCCGGCTCCAGGGCGAAGGCGGCCGTCTCGAAGGCCGGCACCATCTGGCCGGCGCTGAAGAAGCCGAGATCGCCGCCTTCCGGCCCCGAGGGTCCGGTCGACATTTCCTGCGCGACGGTGGCGAAGTCCGCCCCCTCGTCGAGCCGCTTGATCGCCGCCTCGGCCTCTTCCTTGGTCTTTACCAGGATGTGGCGCGCGTGCACTTCCTCGGTGGCCGGCATCGCGCCGATCTCGGCATCGTAGCGGGCCTTCATCTGGTCCTCGGTCACCGTCGCGACGCCGTTCTTGGCGAAGAACGCGTTGTGCAGCGCGCGGTCGCGCTGAAACTCGATCTCGCTGGCGACCGCCGGCTCGTCCTGCAGCTTTGCCTTCTCGGCTTCCTGCGCCAGCGCCTGGATGTCGATCAGCGCGGAAAGCACGGCAAGCCGGCGCTGCTCCTCCGGAAGCTGCTGGAACTGCGCGCCGATCTCGTTCTGCGCGGCGCTGAGATCGCCCTCGGTGATCTCGGACGCGCCAACCTTGGCGACGACGTCGGTGTCGGCAGCGCGAACGGGGCCGGCAAGGAAGGTCAGGACGATCGCGCTCGCGGCGAGCGTCAGGCGAAGAACGATGGTCATGGCAAAGAGCATCCTTTGCGGTTCGATGGGAGGATGGGGCATCCAGTTTCGCGTGTCCGCGCGCCTCTCGGGCAACGCTCCAGTGGCCCCGGAATGCGGCGGCCCCGGCGGGCGGGGCGCCGTTGACAACGGTTTGGCCCCCTCTTATCTCTCGCGCGATCCGAAAGTCCAGCCGCCTTCCGCAAAGTTTGAAGGCCCCGCAAGCGCAGGGGATCGACCGGAACCAGCGGCCGCGACCGGCGGCGCGGGAGATGGCGTCGGTAGCTCAAGACACTCTGGAAGGTCCCTTCATGGTCAGTTTTGGCGGGCTAGCCCGCAAGTTGCTGGGTTCGTCGAATGACCGCATGGTCAGACGCTACGAGCCGCGCATTCGTGCCATTGCGGCCTGCGAGGAAGAATTTTCGGCGCTCACCGACGACGAGCTTCGCGGTAAGACCGCCGAGTTCCGCGCCCAGCTGGCCGACGGCAAGACGATCGACGACCTCCTCGCGCCGGCTTTCGCCGTGGTCCGCGAGGGCGCCAAGCGGGCGCTCGGCATGCGTCACTTCGACGTCCAGATGATCGGCGGCATGGTGCTGAATTCCGGCGCCATCGCCGAGATGAAGACCGGCGAGGGCAAGACCCTCGTCGCGACCCTCGCGGTCTATCTCAATGCGCTCGAGGCCAAGGGCGTCCACGTCGTCACGGTCAACGACTACCTCGCCAGCCGCGACGCCGAATGGATGGGCCGGCTCTACCGCTTCCTCGGCCTCACCGTCGGCACCATCGTCCATGGCATGTCCGACGACCAGCGCCGCGCGGCCTATGCCTGCGACGTCACCTACGCGACCAACAACGAGCTCGGCTTCGACTATCTGCGCGACAACATGAAGTACGAGCGGGGCCAGATGGTCCAGCGCGGCCATCATTACGCGATCGTCGACGAGGTGGACTCCATCCTGATCGACGAGGCGCGCACGCCGCTGATCATTTCCGGCCCGCTCGACGATCGCTCGGACCTCTACAAGACCATCGACAAGTTCATCCCGCAGCTCGGCCCCGAGGATTACGAGGTCGACGAGAAGCAGCGTCAGGTCTCCTTCACCGAGGACGGCACGGAGAAGCTGGAGCGCCTGCTCGAGGCGGCCGGTCACCTGCACGGCGACTCGCTCTACGACATCGAGAACGTCGCCATCGTCCACCACGTCAACAACGCGCTGAAGGCCCACCAGCTCTTCCAGCGCGACAAGGACTACATCGTCCGCGGCGACGAGATCGTCATCATCGACGAGTTCACCGGACGCATGATGCCGGGCCGGCGCTATTCGGAAGGCCTGCACCAGGCCCTCGAGGCCAAGGAAGGGGTGACGGTCCAGCCGGAGAACCAGACCCTCGCCTCGATCACCTTCCAGAACTATTTCCGCATGTACAGGAAGCTGGCGGGCATGACCGGCACCGCTCAGACCGAGGCGGCCGAGTTCGGCGACATTTACGGCCTGGACGTCATCGAGGTCCCGACCAACCAGAAGATCCAGCGCCTCGACGAGGACGACGAGGTCTACCGGACCTTCGAGGAGAAGTTCCGCGCCATCGCCCTGGAGATCAAGGACGCCGCGCAGCGCGGCCAGCCGATCCTCGTCGGCACCACCTCGATCGAGAAGTCCGAGATGCTGGCCGAGCGGCTGCGCAAGGAAGGCCTCAAGGACTTCCAGGTGCTGAACGCCCGCTACCACGAGCAGGAAGCCTACATCGTCAGCCAGGCCGGCGTGCCGGGCGCGGTGACCATCGCCACCAACATGGCCGGCCGCGGCACCGACATCCAGCTCGGCGGCAATGCCGAGATGCGCATCGCGCGGGAACTGGGCGACATGCCCGAGGGCCCGGAGCGCACGGCGAAGGAAACCGAGATCACCGCCGACATCAAGCGGCTGAAGGAACAGGCGATGGCCGCTGGCGGGCTCTATGTCCTCGCCACGGAACGCCACGAGAGCCGGCGCATCGACAACCAGCTGCGCGGCCGCTCCGGCCGCCAGGGCGACCCCGGCCGCTCGAAATTCTATCTGTCGCTCCAGGACGACCTGATGCGCATCTTCGGGTCCGAGCGCATGGACTCGATGCTGACCAAGCTCGGCCTCAAGGAAGACGAGGCGATCGTCCATCCCTGGATCAACAAGGCGCTCGAGAAGGCGCAGAAGAAGGTCGAGGCGCGCAACTTCGACATCCGCAAGAACCTGCTGAAATACGACGACGTGATGAACGACCAGCGTCGGGTGATCTTCGAGCAGCGCATCGAGCTGATGGATGCCGCCGAGCTCGACGACACCGTCGCCGACATGCGTCACGCGACGATCGAGGCGATGGTCGCAAGACACATCCCCGAGCGGGCCTATCCGGAGCAGTGGTCGACGCAGGAGCTGAAGGCCGAGGCCATCGAACTCCTCAATCTCGACCTGCCGATCCCGGAATGGGCCGAAGAGGAAGGCATTGCCGAGGACGACATCCGCGATCGCATTCGCGAGGCGGCGGACAAGGCCGCGGCGGAGAAGGCCGAGCGCTTCGGCCGCGACGTAGCGACCTATGTCCAGCGCAACGTCGTGCTGCAGACGATCGACGCGCTCTGGCGCGAGCATCTGGTCAATCTCGACCATCTGCGCTCGGTGGTCGGCTTCCGCGGCTATGCCCAGCGCGACCCGCTCAACGAATACAAGTCGGAAGCTTTCGAGCTCTTCGAGTCGATGCTCGCCAACCTGCGGGAGCGTACCACCCAGCAGCTGATGCGGGTGGAGATCGTCCGCCAGGCGCAGGAAACCCAGCCGCCCCGGGTCCCGGAAATGGCCGGGCACCATGTCGATGCGACCACCGGCGAGGACGAGATGGATGGCGGTGCCCAGTCCGTCACCGCCGCCTTCGCGCCGGCGGCGGCCAACGGCATGCCGCGCGATGCGGCCAATCCGGAAGGCTGGGGCCATGTCGGCCGCAACGAGCCTTGCCCGTGCGGCTCCGGCAAGAAGTACAAGCACTGCCACGGCGCCTTCGTCTGAAGACACGTCGGACCGATTTGCCGGCACGCCCGAACGGCGTGTCGGCCGATGTCGTCCCTAGGCCGCGCGGTTATGAAGCTGTCGGCTGACCCGTTTCAGCTTGCCAGGCCAAGCGGGCGAGCGATCAGGACCGGATTGGCGATCATCGCCTCGAGCAGTTCCTCGTCGCTGAGCGCCGGGTCGTCGAGACCGAGCTCGACATAGGGAGTTCCCCAGCGGCGCAGGATGTCGCGGGGCCTTGCACCCATCATTCGCAGGATTTCGGCCAGCGCTTCTCTGCTCGGCGGGGCCGTCAGATAGTCGTCGAAAGCGACGGCCTCCGATAAGGGATGGCCACCGGGCAGGGCGGCGTCGGGCTGATGGAAGGTCTGGGACATCACGGCGTTCCCTTGCTCGGAACGGGCGCCTGGCCGGCTCGCGGCCGAAGCATTCCGCCCTGACAGGCGTGAGCTATCCGGCTGAGCCGGCGAGGACGGTTACAGCCGCCCTCGCCGTCGACCTCAGTTCAGGAAGCTCGAAAAGATCGACCCGCCGCTGCTCGACGACGATGAGCCGGACCGGCTGCCACCGATGCGGTTGCCGTCGCGGTCGTAGCCCTTGCGGCGGTTCTGTTCCTGCGCGTAGGCATCGGCGGTGATCGGGTCGCCGGTGCGGTAGGTGAAGCTCGACGTGACGGCGAACTCGCTGGGCTTCAGCCGCGCGGCGATCTGCTCTTCCTGCGCTGCGTCGGCGGCGGCCTTGGCGGCGATCTCGGCCGGCGTCTGGAACACCGGGCACGGCCCGGTCGGCGACAGACCGGCGACGGTCTCGGCGCTCTGGTCGAAGATGTAGCGGCCCTCGCAGACGCCGACATTCGGCGGACGCTTGGTGATCTCGAAATGATCCGAGCCCATCTTGAGCATCTTCCAGAAGGCGTAGTGCTCGGACTTGCGGTGACGGGCGAGATTCTTCGGCGTCATCCGGAACGGATAGGCCTGGATCTGGAACGCCCGCTGCCCGCCTTGGAAGGAATCGCGGGCCAGCGTGTAGATCTCCTGCACCTGCACGTCGTCCATGGCGTAGCAGCCGGACGAGTTGCACGAGCCGTGGATCATCAGATGGCTGCCGGTGCGGTCGTTGGCGCGGTCATAGGCGTTCGGGTAGCCCATGTTGATCGCCAGATGGTAGTTCGAATTGGGGTTCAGCTGCGCCGGCGTCACCGTGTAGAAGCCCTCGGGCGCCTGACGGTCGCCTTCCTTCTTCTTCGGGCCGAGCTTTCCCGACCAGGCGCAGATCTCGTAGGTCTTCAGGAGGGCGTAGGTGCCGTCGGTCTTCTGCTTCCAGATCTCGAGTTCGGACTCTTCCTTGTAGAGCCGGACGAGAACGGGCGAGTTCACCCCCATGCCCTGCGCCTTGATCGCCCGGACGAGTTCGGCAGGCAGCGGCGCATTGGCCGGCACCAGGTCTTCGTACTTGCAGGCAGACAGCGCAAACAGGCTTGCGGCAAGCGCGGCCGCAGTCACGAGGCGTCGGATAAACATCCCCTCAGTCCCCTATCGCACGGCGTTCAACCGACGCCGTCCCCTCTCGATCCGGTGCGCACCCCGCACGGTCCGGATCCTTGCGATGGCGACACTCCGGCCAGGCCGAAGTTTCCATCGCGACTTCCCTCGACATTGGTACTGCCGGATTAAGAAGCCGTTAAGCCAAATCACCCCCCGGCAGTCCAGGACCCCATTCTCCTGAACCCCGAGCGTGGCTTCATTTTGGCAAATGCCGGAAGGGAAGTCCGTGGCCGGCGGGCAACAGGCTCAGAGATTACGTCCGATCGCGAGGAACTTTTCCCGCCGATGTCGCCGCAATGACTCACCGTCGAGCGTCGAGAGCTCGGCAAAGGCCGTCCGGATATGGGCCGCGGCGGTGTCGATCGCCTCGTCGGGAGCGCGGTGGGCGCCGCCCAGCGGCTCCGGAAGGATCTCGTCGATGACCCCGAATTCCTTCAGGTCCTGGGCGGTGATCTTCATCGCCTGGGCGACGTCGCGGGCCCGCGTCGAGTCGCGCCAGAGGATCGAGGCGCCGGCTTCCGGCGAGATCACCGAATAGATCGCGTGCTCGAGCATGAGCACCTTGTTCGCCGTGGCGATGGCGATGGCGCCGCCGGAGCCGCCCTCGCCGATGATCACCGAGACCAGCGGCACCTTGAGATTGAGGCACGCCTCGGTGGAACGGGCGATCGCCTCGGCCTGGCCGCGCTCCTCCGCGCCGATCCCCGGATAGGCGCCGGCCGTGTCGACCAGCGTCAGGACCGGAATGTCGAACCGCTCCGCCAGCTCCATGATCCGGACCGCCTTGCGATAGCCCTCGGGCCGCGCCATGCCGAAATTGTGCTTCAGCCGGGTCTGGGTGTCGTTGCCCTTCTCCTGGCCGATCACGGCGACCGAGCGGCCATCGAAGCGGCCGAAGCCGGCGATGACGGCGTAATCCTCGGCAAAGAACCGGTCACCCGCCAGGGGCACGAAATCGGTGATCAGCCGCTGCAGGTAGTCGAGGCAATGCGGCCGGTCGGCATGCCGTGCGACCTGGGTCTTCTGCCAGGGCGTCAGCTTGCGGTAGAGGTCGGCGAGCGCGTCGCGCGACCGCTTCTCCAGCCGCTCGATCTCTTCGGTGACGTCGACGGCGTTCTCGCTCGACTCGATCTTCTTCAGCTCGAGGATCTGGCCCTCTAGATCGGCGACCGGCTTCTCGAAATCCAGATAATTGTGCATCCGTTACGCGGCTTTGGCCGTCCTTTGGATTGTCGACCGGAGGCGGCAGCCGGCCGGTTTGCATAGCGGGCCTGTCCGGCCCTGTGGGCCGCGCTTGCCTGGCGCTCTGCTTGGAGATCTGCTTCGCGGCGGAAACTGGCGACCGGGGGCACCCTTGTCAAGAAAACCCTTGGGGCTTGGCGTCAATCGCGACTCTCCGCCGACAGCGGGTGATGGTCGGTGACGAGGCGGATCAGCCGTTCCTCCAGGACATGAGTATAGATCTGCGTCGTCGAGATGTCGGCGTGGCCGAGCAGCTCCTGGACCGAGCGAAGATCGGCGCCATGCTTGAGCAGGTGGCTGGCGAAGGCATGGCGCAGCACGTGCGGCGAGATTCGCGCCGCCGGGACGCCGGCCCGCGCGGCCAGGGCCTTGAGGTCGCGCGCGAAGGCCTGGCGGGTCAGGTGGCCGCTTTCCGACAGCGCCGGGAACAGCCAGGGACCTTCGCCGACACCGGCGACGCGCATCGCGTCCGCCAGAAGCTGCAGCGCTTCCCGTGCGGCCTCGCCGACCGGCACCATGCGCTCCTTGTCGCCCTTGCCGCGCACGACGATCATCCGGTTCTTCGAGCGCAGCACGGAGCGCGGCAGGCTGACCAGTTCCGACACCCGCATGCCGGTGGCATAGAGCAGCTCGACCAGCGCATGCAGCCGCGCTGCCCGGACGGCCTTGCCCGGCGCCAGCGCCGGATCGGCGGCATCGGCCGCCGCGAGGTCGAGCAGCGCGTCGACCTCGTCCTCGCTCATGATCTTCGGCAGCGGCCGCTTCTTGCGCGCGCCTTCGATCGGCCCGGTCGGATCGTCCCGGCGCCCGCCCTCGGTAAACAGGAAGCGATAGAACTGCCGCAGCGCCGACAGCCGGCGCGAGCGGCTCGATTCGGCGAAGCCGCGCGCCGCCATGCGGGCCACATAGGCACGCAGCGCGTCGGTGGAGGCCTCGTGCAGCGTCGCGCCCCGCCCGGACAGGAAGCCGGCCACGTCCTCCAGATCCCGGCGATAGGCCGCGACGGTGTTCTCCGCGGCGCCGCGCTCGACGGCCATCATCTCGAGAAACGATTCGATGTCGGCGGCGTCCCGCCCCGCGACGGCCCCGGCAGTGCTCACGGCCGCAGCTCCCCGGTATCTGGCACGGGCGCCGGCTCGATCCGCGGCAGCGGCACGTCGACGATCATCTCCCGCCGGGTCGGTTCGACGAAGTAGACGAGCGCCGCCATGATGCCGTAGATGATGCCGGCAACGATCAGGAGCGTCGTCAGGAGGCGGACGAGGGTCGGCATCGCGGTCTGGCGCACTCGCTCTGGATGATGTCGCTTATGACCCGTCGCTTCTAGTGGGAATGAGCGGCAACGCAAGCGGGCCGACGTCGATGGCGGGCCGGAGGAGCGGCGACGCGGGATGCCGATCCCGTGCCCGTCGGGGATGCGGATGCGGCGAAAGGCACGATGAGCAGGCACCAGCCTACGGACGCGGAGACGGCAGTCCTTCCCCTACTCGGTAGCCGTTCGGTGACCCTGATCGGGCTGATGGGGGCCGGCAAGACGACGGTCGGCCGCAAGCTCGCGAACTATCTGTCCGTGCCCTTCCGCGACAGCGACGCGGAGATCGAGACCGTCTCGCGCATGAGCGTGCCGGAACTGTTCGAAGCCTATGGCGAACCGGAATTCCGCGCCCTCGAGGCGCGCGTCATCGCCCGGCTCGCGGCGGAGGGGCCACAGGTGCTGGCGACGGGGGGCGGCGCCTTCATGCGGGAGGAGACCCGTGCGATCCTGGCGGAGAAGGCCGTGACGGTCTGGCTGAAGGCCGACCTCGAGACGCTGATGGAGCGCGTCGGCAAGCGGCCCGGCAGGCCGCTGCTGCAGGCGCCGGACCCCGAGGCGGTGATGCGCGACCTGATGGCGGTTCGCTACCCCGTCTATGCTACTGCCGACATCACCGTGTGCACCCGCAACGTCAAGCGGGAGGTGATCGCCGCCGAGATCGTCGAGGCCCTGCACCATTATCTCGAGAAGGAAGTCGCACGATGAAACGAGAGGCCGCCTACGGAGCCGAGCCCAAGGGCACGACCCCGCGTCGCCGTGTCGTCGTCGATCTCGGCGCCCGGTCCTACGACATCCTCATCGGCCCGGGCCTGATCGACGCGGCGGGCGCGGAGATCGCCGCCCGGCTGCCGGGCATCCGCGCAGCCGTCGTCACCGACGAGACGGTGGGCCGGCTCTATCTGACGCGCCTCTCCGTCGCACTGCGCGCCGCCGGCATCGAGCACGTCGAGATCGTCCTGCCCGCCGGCGAGAAGACCAAGTCCTTCGAGCATCTCACCCATGTGGTCGACGAAATCCTCGCCGCCCGGCTGGAGCGCGGCGACGCGGTCATCGCGCTCGGCGGCGGCGTGATCGGCGACCTTGCCGGCTTTGCCAGCGCCATCGTTCGGCGCGGCATGCGCTTCGTGCAGGTCCCGACGACGCTGCTGGCGCAGGTGGATTCCTCCGTCGGCGGCAAGACCGGCATCAACTCGCCGCGCGGCAAGAACCTCGTCGGCGCCTTCCACCAGCCGTCCTTAGTCCTCGCCGATACGGCGCTGCTCGACACGCTGACCCCGCGCGAGTTCGCGGCGGGCTATGCCGAGATGGTCAAATACGGCCTGATCGACCGGCCGGCATTCTTCGAGATGCTGGAGAACGACCTCGGCGCCGTGTTCGGCGGCGGCGCCGAGCGCGGCGAGGCCATCCGCGTCAGCTGCGAGGCCAAGGCCGCGGTCGTCGCGGCCGACGAGGAGGAGCATGGCAGCCGGGCGCTGCTCAATCTCGGCCACACATTCGGCCACGCGCTGGAGGCCGCCGTCGGCTATGACGCGTCCCGGCTTGTCCATGGCGAGGGCGTCGCCATCGGCATGGTCCTCGCCCACCGCTTCTCCGCCGAACTCGGCTTCTGCCCGCAGGCGGACGCCGACCGTGTCGCCGCACATCTTTCCGCCGCCGGCCTGCCCGTGCGGATCGGCGCCATTCCCGGCGCGCCGCTCACGGTCGCCGAGCTGATGCGCGGCATCGCCCAGGACAAGAAGGTCGAGAAGGGCCGCCTCACCTTCATCCTGACGCGCGGCATCGGCCGGGCTTTTGTCGCCCCCGACGTCGATCCCGCCGCCGTCGAAGCCTTTCTCGCCAAGGAACTTGCCCGATGACCGCCACGCTCTGGATCATGCTCGCCATCGTCGTGGTCCTGGTCTGCATCTCCGGCTTCTTCTCGGGCTCGGAAACCGCGCTGACGGCGGCCTCGCGCGCCCGGCTGATGAGCCACGCCAAGAACGGCGATTCCCGCGCGAACCTCGTCCAGACGCTGATCGAGAAGAAGGACCGGCTGATCGGCGCGCTGCTGATCGGCAACAACCTCGTCAACATCCTCGCCTCGTCGCTGGCGACCACCGCCTTTCTCGGCCTGTTCGGCCAGTCGGGCGTCGTCTACGCGACCATCGCGATGACGATCATCGTCGTCATCTTCGGCGAGGTCCTGCCGAAATCGGCGGCGATCGCCCGGCCCGATACCTTCGCGCTCGCCATCGCCCGCCCGGTCAGCATCATCGTCACGCTGTTCGGCCCGCTAACCGGGGTGATCAACTGGATCGTCCGGCGCATCCTGGCGATGTTCGGCGTCAGCCTCGAATCCGGCGCCTCGCTGCTCACGGCCCATGAAGAGCTGCGTGGCGCGGTCGAGGTGCTGCATCGGGAAGGCTCGCTGGTCAACGCCGACCGCAACCGGCTCGGCGGCCTGCTTGACCTGCACGAGCTGGAAGTCTCGGACGTGATGGTCCACCGCACCTCGATGCGGCAGGTCAACGGCGACGACGCGCCCGCCGACGTGGTTCGCCAGATCCTCGAAAGCCCCTATACGCGCATGCCGATCTGGCGGAACGACTACGACAACATCGTCGGGGTCGTGCATGCCAAGGACCTGCTGCGCGCCCTGCACGAGGTCGACAACGACCCCTCGAAGATCAACATCCTGAAGATCTGCAACCCGCCGTGGTTCGTGCCGGAGACCACCACGCTGCAGGACCAGCTCAACGCCTTCCTGCGCCGCAAGGGCCATTTCGCCATCGTCGTCGACGAATATGGCGAGGTCGAAGGCCTGATCACGCTCGAGGACATCCTCGAGGAGATCGTCGGCAACATCGCCGACGAGCACGATCTCGACATGCAGGGCGTTACCACCGAGGCCGACGGCTCGGTCGTGGTCGACGGCCAGGTGCCGATCCGCGACCTCAACCGCGCCCTCGACTGGAACCTGCCGGACGACGAGGCGGTGACCATCGCCGGCCTCGTCATCCATGAGACCCAGACCATTCCGGAAGAGCGGCAGGCCTTCACCTTCTTCCAGAAGCGCTTCACCGTCCTGAAGCGCGAGAAGAACCGCATCGCCAAGCTGCGCATCCGGCCCGCCACCATTCTCGTGCCGCCCAAGAAGCTCGGCACCCAGTCGCCCGGCGCAGCGGCCGTCGCCGTGGCGGAAGCCACCGACGGCGATCTCTATGACGAGGGCTACGACGATCTGGTCGAGATGAACGACGAGGCCACGACCGCCGACGAGGCCCCGATACTGGACGAGATGGGTGACCGCGAGGCGCGCGACGAGGAACCCCTGCCGGCGGACGAAACGGTGGCGCCTGCCTGGGACGAGCCGCCGGCCGACGACAGGAAGCCGGACTGACCGGCGGCGGATGCGGCCGGCGCGGCCGCTCTTCGACTAGGCCGCCGGCGCGGCGTCGAGCTCCGCCCGCGCGATCGCCACGGCCTCCGCGACCGTCGCGGTGAACCGCAGCGGCGGCGCCGCCTTCTCCTGCTGCACGTCGAGCAGGCGCTGCGCCGGCTCGCCCGCTCCGGCGATCAGCAGCAGCGCTCCGTCGCGCCGTGCCTTGCGGGCGAAGGCGACGATGGTCGCCGCGGCGGAACTGTCGAGGAACGGCACCTCGGCCACGTCCAGCACGAAGGCCCGCGGCCGCTCGGCGATCCGGTCGAGCACCGCACCGACACTGCCGGCGGCTGCGAAGAAGAACGCCCCGGAAATCCGGCAGACGAAGATGTCCGGATCGCGGACCAGCCTCTCGTCGTAGGGATCCTCCCCCGGGTCGCGATCGCGGTCGGCGCGGTCGGCCTCCACCAGCGGCGCGTGCCCGCCCTCGACCGTCACCGCGCCGGCCATCCGGTGCAGGAACAAGAGCGCGCCGAGCGAGAAGCCGACGACGATCCCGGTCGTCAGGTCGCGGAAGATCACCAGCAGGAAGGTGACGCTCAGCACCAGCGCGTCGCCGCGCGAGCTGCGCAGCAGGCTGAACACCTCGTGCCGCTCCGCCATGTTCCAGGCGACGAACAGCAGCACCGCCGCCAGCGCGGCCAGCGGCACATAGGCGGCGAGCGGCGCCGCGACCAGCACGAAGACCAGCAGGAACAGCGCGTGCAGCATGCCGGCGACCGGACTGCGCGCGCCGGCCCGCACGTTCGTCGCGGTCCGCGCGATGGTACCGGTGACGCAGAAGCCGCCGAACAGCGATGCTCCGACATTGGCGATGCCCTGCGCCACCAGTTCGCAGTTCGAGCGATGGCGCCGGCCGCTCATGGAATCGGCTACGACGGCGGAAAGCAGGCTCTCGATCGCCCCCAATAGCGCGAACGAAACCGCGGCCGGCAGCACCGCCACCACCAGCTCGAGTGAGAAGACCGGCAGGCGCGGCATCGGCAGCGACGACGGGATGCCGCCGAAGCGGCTGCCGATCGTGGCGATGTCGAGCCCGGCCGCCGTCGCCGCGATCGAGCCGACGGCGACGGCGATCAGCAGCGATGGCCAGTGTGGCCGGAAATGTCGCACCAGGATGATGAGCGCCAGCGTCAGGAGCGCGATGACGAGCGTCGGCGGGTCCAGCGTCGGCGCCGCCTTCGCCAGCGCGCCGAGCTTTTCGACCAGCTCGCCCGGTTCGGGACCGCCGAGCGTCAGGCCGAAGAATTCCTTCAGCTGCGTCGCGGCGATGACCACGGCGATGCCGGCGGTGAAGCCGACGGTCACCGGATAGGGAATGTACTTGATGAACGTGCCGAGCCGCAGGGCGCCGAGCGCGGCGAGCATCAGTCCGGAGAGAAACGTCGCGAGGATCAGCCCCTCGATCCCGTGCGCGGCGACCGTCGCGGCGACGAGCAGGATGAAGGCGCCGGCCGGCCCGCCGATCTGGAAGCGGCTGCCGCCGAACAGCGACACCAGGAACCCGCCGACGATCGCCGTGGTCAGTCCCCGGTCCGGCGACACGCCGGAGGCGATGGCGATCGCCATCGACAGCGGCAGGGCGACGATCGCGACCGTGAGGCCCGCCACGGCATCCGCCTTGAACGCCGACAGGTCGTAGCCCTCCCGGAAGGCGGTGACGAGTTTTGGCGTGAACATTTCCAGGGCGCTGATCGGCGCCGCCGCGGCGAAATCCGGCGCTTTGCCGTCGTCGCTCTCCTGCCCCGGCATTATCGGAATCGTCGCCATGAAGTCAGACCAGCCCCGCCTCGGGATTGGCGGCCTGCTTCAGCCGCACCCCGCGCCCGCTGCCGCGGCTCGGCACATGCTCGGAAAGCAACTCCACGCCGGCGGCATCGAAGGCCGCGACCACCTTCTCCAGCGTGTCGACGACGCCGCGCACCGTGCCCTCGCTCGCCTCCATCCGCTGGATCGTCGGCAGCGAGACGCCGGACAGCGCCGCCAGCTGGCGCTGGTCGATGCCGAGCAGCGCCCGGCCGGCACGCATCTGGGCGGAGGTGATCATGGGCAAGCCTGTCTGATTATGATCGGACTAGGCTACCACATCCCTATAGTCATGCATAGAACATCATCAATGAGGTCTCAAAGATGATCTGCCTGCCGCGACGCGGGGCTTCCCGGCTAGCGCCGCGTCGGCTCGCCCGGCGCGGCCGCCTCGATCGCCAGCGCATGGACGCCCGCCGCCAGCTCGTCGCTGAGCACGGCGTTGATCGCCCGATGCCGCTCGATCCGGCTCTTGCCGGCAAATGCGTCGCTGACCAGCCGCACCCGGAAATGCGTCTCGCCGGAGCCGTCGAAGCCGGCGTGGTGGTCGCTGCCCCCGTGATGATGGCCGGCATGAAGATGGCTCTCATCGATCACCGCCAGTGACTCGGGGGCGAAAGCGCCGGTGAGCTTCGCCTCGATCGTTGCCCGGGTACTCATCTTGTGGCTCTCCTCGCGCTGCCGTTGCCGGCCTGTGCCGCCTCGTCCCGCCGCGCCGAAACTTGCGCGAAACAGCCGGAGGCCTTGAATTTCCGGCTTTTTCCGATCTGTCAATTCTTGTTCGGCCGATGCTGCGGCACCATAATCGCCGGTGATGAAACTCGACTCCAAATATTTCGACGGGATCCGCGTCAAAGGCAAACGCTCGGCCGAGCCTCCGCGCGCGCCCGAATGCGCCTGGGAAGGCTGCGACCAGGCCGGTATCTACAAGGCGCCGATGGGCCGCGACCACGAGGGGCAGTACCTGAATTTCTGCGTCGACCACGTCCGGCAGTACAACAAGTCGTACAATTATTTCTCCGGCATGAACGACAAGGACATCCAGCGTCACCTGAAGGACAGCCTGACCGGCAACCGGCCGACCTGGACTATGGGGCATAATGGCACGGCCGGCGACGCCGCCCGCGCCGCGACCGCGGCCCGAACGCGGCGCTGGAACGGCCGCGCGCGCGATCCGTTCGGCCTGTTCGGCGCGGAAGCCGCGGCCGCCCGCAAGACGGCGGCCCGGCGGCCGAAGCTGCGCTCCCTGGAAGTGAAGGCGCTCGAAACGCTCGACCTCGAGCGCGACGCGACTGGCGAAGCCATACGCGGGCGCTATAAGAACCTGGTCAAGCAGTTGCACCCCGACGCCAATGGCGGCGACCGCAGCACCGAGGACAAGCTGCGCGAAGTGATCCAGGCCTACAAGCTTTTGAAGCAGTCGGGTTTTTGCTAATCGCTGACTGACCGCTTCGGGCCTGCCCGATCGCCATCGGCCGCGACGCGACCAGGCAACCCCGCTCTCGTTCGATGGCGGGCAACATCAGAGAATGGACATGGCCCGGCTGGCCCTGACAGGGCACCGGGCCTCTGGAGGTATGATGAGTGCAGCGGAACTGGAAGTGGCCCCCCTCCCGGACGCCACGATCTCCGTCCGCGAAACCTTCGGTTTCGATAGCGACCTGACCGTCCCGGCCTTTTCGAAGACCGACCCGCACGTTCCCGAGCTGGACCCCGACTACATCTTCGACAAGCCGACGACGCTGGCGATCCTCGCCGGCTTCGCCAAGAACCGGCGCGTCATGGTTTCCGGCTATCACGGCACCGGCAAGTCGACCCATATCGAGCAGGTCGCCGCGCGCCTCAACTGGCCCTGCGTGCGCATCAATCTCGACAGCCATGTCAGCCGCATCGACCTCGTCGGCAAGGACGCGATCGTCGTGCGCGACGGCATGCAGGTCACCGAGTTCCGCGATGGCATCCTGCCCTGGGCCTACCAGCGCAACGTCGCCCTGGTGTTCGACGAATACGACGCCGGCCGGCCCGACGTGATGTTCGTCATCCAGCGCGTGCTGGAATCCTCCGGCCGCCTGACGCTGCTCGACCAGAGCCGCGTGGTGCGCCCGCACCCGGCCTTCCGCCTGTTCGCCACCGCCAACACGGTCGGCCTCGGCGACACGACCGGCCTCTATCACGGCACCCAGCAGATCAACCAGGCGCAGATGGATCGCTGGTCGATCGTCACCGTGCTGAACTATCTGCCGCACGATACCGAAGTGTCGATCGTCGCCGCCAAGGCGCGGACCTACGACACCAAGGAAGGCCGTCAGACCATCTCCAAGATGGTCCGCGTCGCCGATCTCACCCGCTCGGCCTTCGTCAACGGCGACCTGTCGACCGTCATGAGCCCACGTACCGTCATCACCTGGGCGGAGAATGCCGAGATCTTCGGCGATCTCGGCATGGCCTTCCGCCTGACCTTCCTCAACAAATGCGACGATCTGGAGCGGCCGCTCGTGGCCGAGTTCTACCAGCGCGCCTTTGGCGAGGAGCTGCCGGAATCGGCGGCGAACCTCGTTCTGGACTGACGCACGACCGTGGCCCGCATCGGCGACAACCAGCGTCCCCCCGGCTCTCCGCCGGCAGACCGCGAGCCGTTCCGTCGCGCTGTGGCGGGCTGCCTGCGGGCGATCGCCGGAGAGGCTGATCTCGAGATCAGCTTCGGCTCCGAGCGGCCCGGCCTGTCCGGCAGCCGCGCCAGGCTGCCGGAGCTGACCAAGCGGCCCACCCGCAACGATCTCGCCGTCACCCGCGGCCTCGCCGACGCCATGGCGCTGCGCAAGGCGCGCCACGACTCGCGGATGCATGCGAGCCTGGCGCCCGACAGCAAGGGCGCGCGCGCCGTCTACGACGCGGTGGAGCAGGCGCGCTGCGAGGCGATCGGCGCCAACGCCATGGAAGGTGTCGGCGACAATCTCGGCGCGATGCTCGAGGACAAGTATTTCCGCTCCAACCTCTCCGACGTCACCGACCGGGCCGAGGCGCCGATCGAGGACGCCGTCGCGCTGATGGTGCGCGAGCGGCTGACCGGCCGGCCGGTGCCGCCGAGCGCCCAGGCGCTGGTCGATGTCTGGCGGGACTTCATCGAGGACAAGGCAGGGGCCAAGTTCGAGCGCCTGTCGGAAACCGTCGAGGACCAGCAATCCTTCGCACGCGCGCTGCGCGATATGCTCGTCTCGCTGGAAATGGCCGAGGAGCTCGGCGATTCGGACGACAGCGAGGGCAGCGACGACGACGAGGAGTCCGGCGACAACCAGACCCGCGACGACGAGGAAGGCGGCTCCGAGAAGGAGAGCGGCAGCGACGAGGCGATGCCGCAGGAAAGCGAGACCGAAGGCGAGAACCAGGAGACGGCCGAGCCGGAATCCTCCGAGGTCACGGCCGACGATCCCGCCGACGACGACAGCCAGGACAGCGAGACACCCGGCGAGACGCGCCGGCCGCACCAACCTTTGTCCAACCAGCTGCTGGACTCCGACTACCAGGTCTTCACCAAGGCATTCGACGAGATGGTCGGCGCCGAGGAACTCTGCGACGAGGCCGAGCTCGACCGCCTGCGCGCGTTTCTCGACAAGCAGCTGGCCTCGCTCCAGGGCGTCGTCGGACGCCTCGCCAACCGCCTCCAGCGCCGCCTGATGGCGCAGCAGAGCCGCTCCTGGGACTTCGACCTAGAGGAAGGTTATCTCGACCCAGCGCGGCTGGTGCGGCTGGTGATCGACCCGATGCAGCCGCTCTCCTACAAGATGGAGCGCGACACCGATTTCCGCGACACGATCGTGACGCTGCTGATCGACAATTCCGGCTCGATGCGCGGCCGGCCGATCACCGTCGCCGCGACCTGCGCCGACATTCTTGCCCGCACGCTGGAGCGCTGCGGCGTCAAGGTCGAGGTGCTCGGCTTCACGACGCGGGCCTGGAAGGGCGGCCAGTCGCGCGAGGCCTGGCTGAAGGCCGGCAAGCCCCAGAAGCCCGGCCGGCTCAACGATCTCCGCCACATCGTCTACAAGTCCGCCGACGCGCCCTGGCGGCGGGCCCGGCGCAATCTCGGTCTGATGATGCGCGAGGGCCTGCTCAAGGAGAACATCGACGGCGAGGCGCTGATCTGGGCGCATAACCGCCTGCTCGCCCGCCCGGAGCAGCGCCGCATCCTGATGATGATCTCGGATGGCGCGCCGGTCGACGATTCCACCCTGTCGGTGAATCCCGGCAACTATCTCGAGCGGCATCTGCGCGCCGTCATCGAGGAGATCGAGACAAGATCGCCGATCGAGCTGCTCGCCATCGGCATCGGCCACGACGTCACGCGCTATTATCGCCGCGCCGTCACCATCGTCGACGCGGAGGAACTGGCCGGCGCGATGACCGAGCAGCTGGCCGATCTGTTCGAGCAGGAAGGCGCGCCGCGCACCGGCCACGGCGCCCGTCGCCGCGCCGCCATGGGCGGGCGTCGCTGACCGGCGCGCTGAGGCGCACCGGACGTCGAGATCAGCAAAACAGGATCAGGCGGCTGTGCGGGCGTCGACCGGACGGTACGGCACGAATTGCTGCATGATGATCCGGTAGGGGACCAGCGCCAGCACGGCGATCGCCAGCTTCATGCCGAAATCGCCGATCGCCCATGAGACCCAGCGCGGCGCCTCGGTGGCGAACACGCCCAGCAACGGCGCTGCCTCCAGCGCGAAGCCGTCGTTCGGCCCGACGAAGGCGAAGACCGGCGCGAACGCGATGGTGAAGAAGAGGAAGGTGTCGACCACCGATCCGCTCACCGACGAAGCCGCCGGAGCCCGCCACCAGCTATCCTGCCGCAGCCGGTTGAACACCGCGATGTCGAGGAGCTGCGCCGCGAGGAATGCGCCGCCGGAGGCGAGTGCGATGCGCAGCAGGCGGTCGGCGGCGGTCGCATATTCGAGCAGGCCGAGATCGTAGAGGACCGGCGGCACGACGATCGAGCAGAGAACCGCTGCCGCGAAGCCCGCCATGACCACGCGGCGCGCCACGGCCGGGCCATAGCGACGGTTGGTCAGGTCGGTGACGAGAAACGCGAAGGGATAGGTGAAGGCGCCGAAGGTCAGAAGGTCGGCGAGCTGCAGCCCGCCGATCTCGGCAAACACCGGAAACTGCACGGCAACATTGGACGCGAGGACGATAGCCGTCATCGCTGCCACGGGCAGGATATAGCTGCGCAGGGATGTCATTTTTTTAGCCTGGGTGATGGAACCAGTGCCGAGCCCGAGGGCCCGGCAGATAGGGTCGGAAAGGCGCCGGAGCCGGATCAGGCTGCGGTGGCGACCTTCTTGACGATCTGGCGCTTGAGCAGGCGGGCGCGCTGCGACAGCTCCGCCTCGTCGGCCTTGATCAGGAACGCGTCGAGACCGCCGCGATGCTCGACCGAACGCAGCGCGTAGGCCGAAACGCGGAGCCGGAAGCGCTGGCCGAGCGCGTCGGAAATCAGCGACACGTTGCACAGATTCGGCAGGAAGCGGCGACGCGTACGGTTGTTCGCGTGGCTCACATTGTTGCCGGACTGGACAGCCTTGCCGGTCAGTTCGCAGGCGCGTGACATCAGATCACCTTTCAGCTTAACCTAGAACCCGACAGGGACACGCCGCCGCAAAACGGCGCGATCATCGCTGTCGGGCATGATCGGAAATTCGAACGGCTCTATAAGCCCTGAGAACCGGAGCGTCAAGCCGCTACAACTTTGCGGGATCAGCCCCGGCGGCCACAAAAGCGCGCCGTTCCTGCGCTCAGACGGTCGCAACGTGCCTCCCGCTTTTATGGATAGACCAGTAATGCGCAAGCGATTCCTTTTCGGCGCCATCGGCCTCGCCCTCGTCGGTGCGTCGGGCGCCGCCGCCGAGACGGCCCGGATCACCACCAGCTACGGCATGGCGGTCATCGGCCTGCCGATCGGCAAGGCGTCCTTCGACACGGTGATCGAGGGCGGCCGCTTCAGCGTCGAGGGACAGCTCTCCTCCAGCGGGCTCGGCAGCCTCGTCTCCGATACCGGCGGCACCAGCAAGGTCTCCGGCACCGTCTCGCGCCGCGGCTTCGCCGCCGAACGCTATGCGCTCGACTATTCCAGCGACCGCAAGCGCTGGTCGAGCGACGTCGCCTTCTCCGGCGGCCGGGTCACCTCAAGCGCCGTCAGCCCGAAGCGCGACAAGCCGAAGCCGAGCTACGTGCCGGTGGCGAAGTCGCAGCTTTCCTCAGTCGTCGATCCGCTCAGCGGCCTGATGATCCGCACCGGCGACGCCGCTTCCGTCTGCAAGCGCACCCTGCCGCTCTATGACGGCTGGTCGCGGCTCGATCTCGTCCTGTCCTCCGGCGGCACCAACACCTATTCGATGACCGGCTATTCCGGCGAGGCCGTGGTCTGCAACGCCCGCATCCGGCCGGTCAGCGGCTACGACAAATCCTCCAAGGGGCTGAAGTTCCTCAAGGACCAGACGATCCAGGTGTGGTTCGCCCCGATCGCCCAGCCGGACACCTACGTTCCGGTCTATGCCCGCATTCCGACGCAGGTCGGGCCGCTGACGCTGAGCGCCCTCTCCGTTGCGGTGAAGTAACCGCCGAACCGGCTCGCCGGCAGCCACCACACGACCGGCCGTCGCGCGCATTGACCCCGCCATGGCCGCTCGCTAGACCCGCCGCATTGCCGGACGGGGACGCGGCCTTGGGGACATTGCTCGGATTTGCCGCGGTGCTGATGTGGTCGCTGCTGGCGCTCCTGACGGCGCGGAGCGGCAGCGTGCCGCCCTTCCTGCTCGCCGCCCTCACCTTTTCCATCGCCACGCTGATCGGCGTCGCCGTGTTCTTCGCGCGCGGCGCGCCGTGGCATGTGTTCCGCCAGCCGCCGGTCGTCTGGCTCGTCGGCGTTGCCGGCCTGTTTGGCTATCACGCGCTGTATTTCGCAGCGCTGCGCAACGCGCCCGCCGCCCAGGCGAGCCTCATCGCCTATCTCTGGCCGCTGCTGATCGTCCTCGGCTCGGCGACGCTGCCCGGCGAGCGGCTGCGCTGGTTCCACGCGCTGGGCGCCCTGCTCGGCCTCGCCGGCGCCGCGATCATCGTCACCGGCGGCGAGGGCCTGTCGCTGTCGGCCGACAACACTCTGGGCTACGCCCTTGCCGGGCTCTGCGCCCTCACCTGGTCCGCCTACTCGCTGCTGTCGCGGCGCTTCGGCGACGTGCCGACCGACGTCGTCACCGGCTTCTGCGCCGCCACCGCGCTCCTGTCGCTCGCCGCGCATCTCGCCTTCGAGACGACCGTCCTGCCCGCCACCAGCGGCGAATGGCTCGCCGTACTGCTGCTCGGCCTGATGCCGGTCGGCGCGGCGTTCTATGTCTGGGACTACGCGGTCAAGCGCGGCGACATCCAGGTCATCGGCGCCGCCAGCTATGCCGCGCCGCTTTTGTCGACGCTGATCCTCATCGCGGCCGGCGAAGCCGCGATGAGCCTCGGCGTCGTCGCCGCGGCGATCCTCATCACCGGCGGCGCCGGGCTCGCCGCGCTGCCGCTGTTCTTGCGCCTCGCGCGGCGAGACGCTTGATCTTCGCTACTTCCGGCCTGCCTCGCGCGGCGTCGGCCGCCAGTCCGGCGGCGCCATCTCGAAAGCCGCGAAGTCGAAGCCCGGCGCCACGGTGCAGCCGACCAGCGTGTATTCGCCGAGGCTCGTCGCCGTCTGCCACCAGCCCGCCGGCACCACGAACTGCGGCGCCTCGTGCTCGCCGATATCGGGCCCGAGCCGATGCGCCGAAGCGTCGTGGCCGTCCTCTGACACGGTGATGACCATCGGCGCGCCGGCATACCAGTGCCAGACCTCGGCGGCGTCCCGCACCCGGTGCCATTCCGACGTCTCGCCCGCCTCCAGCAAATAGTAGATCGAGGTCGAGCGGGCCCGGCCCGTCGAGTCGACGGCCTCGTCGCGGAACGTCTCGCGATACCAGCCGCCTTCCGGATGCGGCTTGAGGCCGAGCGTGCGGACGATGCGAAGTGCGGCGGAGCTCATCAGTACTGGTCCCTCTTCTTGCGGATCGCGGCGAAGACGGCGGCCGGCTCGGCGCCCGCGAGCCCCATGTCCTCTGCCAGTTCCGGGTCGTCGGCGCGCAGGAAAGGATTGGTCGCCTTCTCCTGCCCGAGCTTGACCGGCAGCGTCGGCTTGCCGGCGATCCGCAGCGTCTCGACCTCCCTCACCCGTTCCCGCAGCTGAATATTGTCCGGATCGACGGCGATCGCGCATTTGGCGTTGGTCGCGGTATATTCGTGCCCGCAATACAGCATCGTCTCGTCAGGCAGCGCCCGCAGCCGCTTCAGCGATTCCCACATCATCGCCGCGTCGCCCTCGAACAACCGGCCGCAGCCGAGCGAGAACAGCGCGTCGGCGGCGAACAGGGCCTTCGCCTCGGGCAGGTAATAGGAGATCTCGCCCAGCGTGTGCCCCGGCGTGTCGATCGCCTCGATCGCGATACCGCCCAATTCGAACTTGTCGCCGCCGGTCACCGTCCGGTCGATCCCCGGGATCCGGTCGCGCTCCTTGACAGGGCCGACGATCTCGACGCCGAAACGCTGCTTCAGTGCCTCGTTGGCCGCCACGTGGTCGCCGTGATGATGCGTGGTCAGGATATGGGTCAGCGTCCAGCCGTTCTCCTCGAGCGCGGCGAGGATCGGCGCCTCCTCCGGCGCATCGATGGAAATCGTGGCGCCGCTGTCCTTGTTGTGGACGAGGACGCCGAAATTGTCGGTTCGGCAGCCGAACTGCCGGATCTCGATCGAAGGCATGGGATACGACTCGCTGTTGGCCCCTTGGACAGGTCGAGTTAGGGCGCCGGGCGTTCCTGTCAGCATCGGCCGCGGCGCGGCACTGGAGTTTCGGGCCAGCTTGCTGCTGTTCTATGCGGACCGGTCTATGATGGCCGGCCGAACCGCGACCGCCCGAGGGACCCGCAGCTGACCACCAATGCCGACATCAACGACCTGATCGCGTTCTACGCCTCGCCGCTCGGCCAGGCCGCCGCGCGCGCCGTGTCGCTCGCGCTGACGCCGGTCTGGCGCCACATCCCGGACGAGCGGCTGGTCGGGCTCGGCTATGCGGTGCCCTATATCGACCGTTTCGCCGCCGACGCCGAGCGGGCGCTGGCCTTCATGCCGGCCGCCCAGGGCGCGCAGAACTGGCCGCCCTTCGCCGCCTCCCGGACCGTGCTGGTCGGCTCGGAAGATCTGCCGCTCGGCGATTCCTCCATCGACCGCATCCTGATGGTGCATTCGCTGGAATTCGCCGAGAGCCCGGAACTCATGATGGCCGAGGCCTGGCGGGTGCTGGCCCCCGGCGGGCGCATCGTCATCCTCGTGCCGCACCGGCGCGGCGTCTGGGCGCGCTTCGAGCACACGCCCTGGGGGTCGGGCCGGCCGTGGTCGCGCGGCCAGCTGACGCGGCTCCTGCGCGACGCCATGTTCACGCCGAGCTCGTGGTCGGAGGCGCTCTTGTTCCCGCCCTTCCGCAAGCGCCCGCTGCTCGGCCTGGCGGGGCCGCTGGAGCGGCTCGGACGGGACTTCTGGCCGGTCTTCGCCGGCGTCGTCATCATCGAGGCGACCAAGCAGCTCTATCGCGGCCTGCCGGTCGCCTCGACGGCGCGGGAGCGCCGCCGGGCGATCAAGCCGGTGCTGGTGCCCGCCGGTGCCGGCGCGGGCGCCCGGACCTGCCGAGATAACGGCGCCTGAACGCGAGCCCGGCGCCCGTCCGGCCCGGACCTCGAACGTATCGGCACCGATCGGGCTTGCCTGACGCCCGTACGCCGTTACCGTAGGGCAGGTCGAGCCGACGTTGGCCGGCGCTGGAGATGCCATGTCGTTTCGCCCGTTTGCCGCCGCCCTGGCAATGCTGCTGCTGACTGCCCCTGCCGCGTCCGACGTTAAGAGCCGGATCGCGGCGCTCGCGCCGTCGGGGATGGTGCTCGTGCTGGACGCGGACGGCAACGAGCTGGTCGCGCAGAATGCCGACGAACCCTTCGTTCCGGCGTCCGTGGCGAAGATCGTCACGGCGTGGCTCGCCATGGAGGTCCTCGGCGGCGACTACCGCTTCGAGACGCGCTTCTACCTGGACGACGACAGGGTCCTCTATGTGCGCGGCGGCGGCGACCCGTTCCTGGTCTCTGAGGAACTGGCCATACTCGCGCCCAAGCTTCTCGCCGCAACCGGGAAGGAGCCGTTCGACCGTATCGTCCTCGACGCCAGCTACTATCCCGCCGAGCTCCGCATTCCCGGCATCGAGGTCACCGACGAGGCCTATGACGCGCTGAACGCGGCGCTGGCGGTCAACTTCAACACAATCGCCGCCGTGCGCGACGGAAAGAGCGTCCGCTCCGCCGAGGCGCAGACCCCGATCACCCCGCTGGCGATCAGCGAATTCCGCGCGCGGGGCCCGAACGGCAGGGGCCGGATCAGCCTGACACAGGAGGACCCGAGCGTCGGCGTGCGCTATGCCGGCGAACTCATCGCCGCCTTCATCGAGCGCGCCGGCGGCAGCGTCGCCGGCGAGATATCGACTGGCGCCGTCCCGGACGGGCTGGAGCCGGTCCATGTCCACCGCCAGTCGCGCGACCTTGAGGAAATCATTCGGCTGATGCTGATCGGCTCGAACAACTACATGGCCAACCAGGTCTTCCTGGAAGTCGGCGCCCGCCGCCTCGGCCCGCCGGTCAGCCTCGAGAAGTCGCTCGAGGTCGCACGCGAGATGCTGGCGGAACTTGGGATCGCCGATGAAATCCAGCTGGTGGAAGGCTCGGGCATCAGCCGCGACAACCGCTTCACGGCCCACGGTCTCGCCGCCGTTCTCGACAGCTTCGCGCCACACGCCGAACTGCTGACCGAGAGCCGGCGCGGTTCGCGCTACAAGACCGGCACCTTCTCCGGCGTCAGGACGCTGACGGGCTACGCCCGGACCACCGACCACGGCGACGCGCGCTTCGTGATCTCGCTGAAAGAGGGCGGCGGCCAGCTCCGCTTCGAGCTGCTGGAGATGATCGAGCGCGGACTGTAGCGGCCGGGCTAGACGGGCCCGCCTAATCGCGGTCCGGCGCCCCGAGCGGGAAGTACTGCCGGAACGGCCGCGCCTCGTCGACCGCGCGGGCGAAGGACGGGCGCGCCAGCAGCCGCTGCCGATAGGCATGCACATGGCCATGTCGCTTGTCGATCGGATGCGTCCAGTCGGCGTAGAAGAGGAACGGCGCCGCCGCGCAATCGGCCAGGCTGAAGGTCTCGCCGACGGCCCATTGCCGTCCCGCCATCCGCTCGTCCAGCCATCCATAGGCCCGCTCCAGCATGGCGCGCGCCTCGCCGACGCCATACGGGTCGTGGTCGGCCGGCGCCCGCATGCTGTCGAAGACGATCTTCTGCTGCGGCGTCGAGACATAGTTGTCGAAGAAGCGGTCCAGCATCCGCACCTCCAGCGCGGCAGCCGGATCGCGCGGGATCAGCGGCACCGCGCCCGGCCGAAGCTGGTCCAGATATTCGATGATGATGCTAGCCTCGAACAGCGTCCGGTCCTCGTCCACCAGAACCGGAAAGCGCTTCAGCGGCCAGAGCGCTGCGAGTTCCGCGTCGACGACGCCGTCCTCGCCGCCGACCACCCGGTAGTCGAAGGGGATGTCCTTCTCGTAGAGGGCGATCAGCGCCTTCTGGCAGTAGGACGAGAACGGATGCGCATAGAGTTGCATGATCGCGTCTCCGGCTGGATGCGGCCGCTCAGCGCCGCAGGACGAACACCGCCTGCTGGCCGAACAGGTTCCAGAACGCCCAGGGCATTTGCATCCCCATCTTCTGGCCCGTGGCATTGATCGCCATGGCGTTCTCCACCGTCGCCCCCAGTTCTTCGGCGAGCCCGACGAAATCCCGGATGGTGCAGAAATGGATGTTCGGGGTCTCGTACCAGGCGTGCTGGAGGTTCGCGGTCACCGGCATCCGGCCGCGCGCCAGCAGCGAAAGACGGATCGACCAGTGGCCGAAATTCGGGAACGACACGATCGCCCGCTCGCCGATCCGCAGCAGTTCCGCCAGCACCGTCTTCGGATTGCGGGTCGCCTGGATGGTCTGGGAGAGGATCACGTAGTCGAAGGCGTCGTCCGGGTAGTGGACGAGGTCGCGGTCGGCGTCGCCCTGGATCACCGACAGGCCGCGCGCCACGCATTCGTTGACGCCCTCCTGGCTGAGCTCGATGCCGCGGCCGTCGACGCCCCGCCGCTCCTGGAGGAGCGACAGGAGCAGCCCGTCGCCGCAGCCGACGTCGAGCACGCGGCTGCCGCGGGTGACGAGATCGGCGATCAGCTGCAGGTCGACGCGGGCCGTTGCGGGCGCCCCGGTCCGCGCCGCATCGGCGTTCAGTTCGGCCACGGCCATCGTCAAAGCCCCCGTGCCCGCGCCGCCGACGAGACGAACCCGTCGATCGCAGCGAAGAAATGCGGCTCGTCCAGGAGGAAGGCGTCGTGGCCGCGATCGGTCTCGATCTCGACGAAGGACACCGAGGCGGCGGCCGCGTTCAGCGCGTGGACCACGGCGCGATTCTCCTCGGTCGGGAACAGCCAGTCGGAGGAGAAGGAGACCAGGCAGAAGCGCGTCTTCGCGCCCAGGAACGCGTTGGCGAGCCTTCCGCCGAAATCGCCGGCGATGTCGAAATAGTCCATCGCCCGGGTCATGTAGAGATAGGAATTGGCGTCGAACCGGTCGACGA
Organism: Aurantimonas endophytica; assembly: GCF_014196845.1. Classification (GTDB taxonomy): domain Bacteria; phylum Pseudomonadota; class Alphaproteobacteria; order Rhizobiales; family Rhizobiaceae; genus Aurantimonas; species Aurantimonas endophytica. Next base: position 200,133 of record NZ_JACIEM010000007.1, on the reverse strand, counting down.
ACGTCATGCCCTGGTGCCGCAGATAGCTCTCGATCTGGAAGTCGGCGTCGAAGCCGAAGCCCAGCGTCTCGCGGTCCTGCAGGTTGCGGCCGAACTTCCGGTGCAGCGCCATCTCCGACAGATAGGTGACGTGCGCGGCCATCCGCGCGACGGCCAGCCCCTTGCGCGGCCGCTTGCCGACGGCGAAATAGCGCCCGCCATGCCAGTCGGGATCGGCCATCACCGCCTGCCGGCCGACCTCGTGGAAGGCGATGTTCTGCGAGGAATGCCGCGCGCCGGTGGCGATCGGCAAAGCCGCGAACACCTTGTCCGGATAGCTCACCGTCCACTGCAGCACCTGCATGCCACCCATCGAGCCGCCGATGACGGCGAACAGCGTGTCGATGCCGAGCCGCTCGACCAGCATCGCCTGCGCCCGCACCATGTCGCGGATGGTGATCACCGGCAGGTCGAGCCCGTACGGCTCGCCCGTCGCCGGATCGATCGAGGCCGGCCCGGTCGAGCCCATGCAGCCGCCGATAACGTTGGAGCAGATGACGAAGAACCGGTCCGTGTCGATCGGCTTGCCCGGGCCGATGATCGACGACCACCAGCCCGGCTTGCCGGTCACCGGCGACTGGCTGGCGGCGTAGTGGTCGCCGGTCAGCGCGTGGCAGACGAGCACCGCGTTGGACTTGTCGTCGTTCAGCGTGCCGTAGGTGTTGTAGGCGATCTGGAAGGGCGACAGCGCCCGGCCGGCGTCGAGCAGCAGCGGCTCGTCCTCGCCGAAATGCGCCACCGGGCTCGACGGCTCGTACACCTCGCGGTTGCCGGCGGCGTGCTCCAGGTCCTGGCGGGCGGTATCGGCGATGGTCATCGGCATGTTGATCGGCGGCCTTCCCGTGCGTCTCTGCCCGGACCGGCCTCCCCTTCGCTTCAAATGGTGGTCTCAGATACGCATTTGCGGCAGCCCCGGCAATGATGTCGCGCCCCGGCCGGCACATCGGCCATGGCACTCGCCCTCGACATCGGCCCGGCCGGCAGTTATTCCGCGCCTGTCCGGCCTGCCCCGAAGGCAGCTTCCGGGCCATCCGCAAGCGAAAGATCAGGACGATGCGACCCGTTCCGAACAGGGGTATCCTGGACATCGAGGCCTACGTGCCCGGCAAGAGCAAGGCGCCGGAAGGCGTCCGTCTCCACAAGCTCTCCTCCAACGAGAGCCCGCTCGGCGCCTCGCCGGCGGCGCTCGAGGCTGCCGCCGCTGCCCTGACGCATCTGGAGTCCTATCCCGACGGCCAGTCCGCGGAACTGAAGCAGGCGATCGCCGAGGTGCACGGACTGAACCCGCGCGCCCTCCTGTGCGGCAACGGCTCGGACGAACTGCTCGGCCTCATCTGCCAGTGCTATCTCGAGCCCGGCGACGAGGCGATCCACAGCGAGCACGGCTTCCTCGTCTACAAGATCCAGATCCTCGCCCGCGGCGCGACCCCCGTCGTCGCGCCGGAGAAGGACGCGACCGCCGACGTCGACGCGATCCTGTCGCGCGTCACCGAACGCACGAAGCTGGTCTTCCTCGCCAACCCGAACAACCCGACCGGCACCTATCTGCCGTTCGACGAGGTGCGGCGCCTGCATGCCGGCCTGCCGGGCCACGTCATCCTGGTCCTCGACGCGGCCTATGCCGAATATGTCCGGCGCAACGACTACGGCGCCGGCATCGAGCTGGTCTCCTCGGCCGACAACGTCGTCATGACCCGGACCTTCTCGAAGATCTACGGCCTCGCCGCGCTGCGCATCGGTTGGCTCTACGGGCCGGAGGCGGTGGTCGACGCGCTCGACCGCGTGCGCGGTCCGTTCAACCTCAACGCTTTGGCGATCGCGGCCGGCGCCGCGGCAATCCGCGACCGCGGATTCCTCGAGACGGCGGTCGAGCACAACAGCCACTGGCTGGAATGGACGACGAAGGCGCTGACCGATCTCGGCCTCGCGGTCACCCCCAGCGTCGGCAATTTCATCCTCGTCCACTTCCCGGCCGAGCCCGGCCACACCGCCGCCGACGCCGACGACTTCCTCACCCGGCGGGGCTACATCCTGCGCCGGGTCGCCGGCTACGGCCTGCCGGACGCGCTGCGCCTGTCGATCGGCACCGAGGAGGCCAATCGCGGCGTCGTCGCGAGTCTTGCGGAATTTCTCGGCAAGGCTCCCGCATGAGTGAAGCCCCCTTTGCGCGCGTCGCGCTGATCGGCATCGGCCTGATCGGCTCGTCGCTCGCCCACAACATCCGCGCCCACAGGCTGGCGGACCACATCGCCATCACCACCCGCCGCGCCGAGACCCTTGCGCGGGCGGCAGAACTCGGCCTCGGCGACAGCTACCATCTCGACGCCGCGGAAGCCGTCCGCGGCGCCGATTTGGTGATCCTCTGCGTGCCGGTCGGCTCCTGCGGCGCGGTGTCGAAGGAGATCGCCGCGGCGCTCGAGCCCGGCGCGATCGTCTCCGACGTCGGCTCGGTCAAGGCCTCGGTCATCCAGCAGATGCAGCCGAACCTGCCGGCGAACGTCCATTTCGTCCCCGCCCACCCGATCGCCGGCACCGAGCAGTCGGGCCCCGACGCCGGCTTCCTTGAGCTGTTCGAGAACCGCTGGTGCATCCTGACGCCGGTCGAGGGCACCGATCCGCAGGCCGTCGAGCGGCTCCGGGGCTTCTGGGAGGCATGCGGCTCGGATGTCGAGGTGATGACCGCCGAGCATCACGACCTGGTGCTGGCCATCGTCAGCCACGTGCCGCATCTGATCGCCTACAACATCGTCGGCACCGCCGCCGACCTCGAGACCGTGACGCAGTCGGAAGTGGTGAAATTCTCCGCCTCCGGCTTCCGCGACTTCACCCGCATCGCCGCCTCCGACCCGACCATGTGGCGCGACGTCTTCCTGCACAACCGCGAGGCGGTGCTGGAGATGCTGGCGCGCTTTTCGGAAGACTTGGCGACGCTGCAGCGGGCGATCCGCTGGGGCGACGGCGACACGCTGTTCGAGCTGTTCACCCGCACCAGGGCGATCCGCCGCGGCATCGTCGAGGCCGGCCAGGACACCGCCGCACCGGACTTCGGCCGCGAGCACGGCCGCGGCCCGAAGGACGAGGCATAGGCGCCGACGCTACTCCAGCGGCGGGATCTCCCCGAGCGGGATGACCCCGGCCGACACGTCGCCGTCGCGGACATTCAGCCCGATCACCGTCCGGCCGTTCTCCTGCCGGCCGATGAAGCCGACCGCGGCGGCGATCGAGTTCGCCACCGAGGCGAGCTGCGGCAGCGCCTCGGCCACCAGCGCCGCGATCCGCTGCGGATCGGTCACCGCCAGCTCGAAGTCACCCGACAGCCGCCCCTCGTCGTCGAAGCGGAATGCCCCGGACAGATCGGCGCCGGCTTCGCCGAGATCGATCGTCAGCGCCCGCAGCGTCGCCTCGCGCCCGGCCATCGCCTCGCGCGCCGTGCCGCCGGCATAGCCGTTCAGCCAGTCCGCCGCGCCGGCGATCGTGGTATCGAGCGAGGCGTCGAAGACCGGCAGCGATGGCACGTCGGGGGCAACGACGCGGATGCCGCGATTGGAAAGAGCGAGATCGAGGTCCGCCTCGCGGCGACGCACATGCAGTTCCAGATGCTCGGAGGCGACCAGCGGCAGCCGGCTGGCCGCGGGCTGCGCCAGGGCCACGTCCGGCGCCTCGGCGACTAGCGAGAAGCGGTCGAGCCCTTCGGTCCAGAAGCTGGCGCTCGCCTGGGCGAGCTGCCAGCGAATGTCCAGCGGCGGCGCTTCCGGCGCATCGACGATCAGCGGCGAATCGAGCTCGGAGACGACGCGGTTCGGCTGGTAGATCTGCGCCGCCGTCCGCAACGCGCCGGCGGTCAGCCGCAGCCCTTCGCCGCGCGGGTCGATCGTCACCGCGTCGCAGCGCAGCCCGAGCCGGAACGGATAGCCGACGACCGTTCGATTGGGGCAGCCGATCTCCACGCCATCGGCGGCAGCTGCCGCGATCGTCGCCTCGGCGCGGGCGTCGAGCTGCGCCGCCAGATAGTACCAGGCGGCGCTCAGCGCGAGAAACAGCGCCACCGCCACGACGATGATCCAGAGATAGGCCTTCCGGGCCGAGCCGCTTGACGCCGCCATCGCCTTATCCTTTGTGAGCACCCGGCCGGGCTGAGCCGACCGACGGGGCGATTTGAGGGCAATGGACGATTTATGGGTGTTTGGCTACGGCTCGCTGATCTGGCGGCCGGGTTTTGCTTTCCTCGACCGCCAGCCGGCGCGGCTCGCCGGCTATCACCGCGCGCTCTGCATCCATTCGCATGTCCATCGCGGCACGCCGCAGCGGCCGGGACTGGTGTTCGGGCTCGACCGCGGCGGATCCTGCGTCGGCATGGCGTTCCGCGTCGCGGCCACCGACGCGGAATCGGTGGTGGCGTATCTGCGCGAGCGCGAGCTGGTCACCAACGTCTATCGCGAGTCGCACCTGCCGGTACGGCTGCATGACGGGGAGAGCGTCCGCGCCCTCACCTACGTCGTCGACCGTGGCCACAGCCAGTATGCCGGCCGCATGACGCCGGCGGAGGCGGCCGTCATCGTGCGTGGCGCGCATGGCCAGTCAGGCCCGAATGTCGACTACGTCACCAGCGCGCTCGCGCACATCACCGAGCTGGGCCTGAAGGACCGCTGGCTGTCGGAGGTCGTCGCCCGGCTGTAAGCCTCAATGACGCGCCGGGCCCCCGTAAGGGTCCGGCTCGCCGGCGTCGACGGCCGGAACGTAGCCGTCGCGCGCGGAGGCCTCCGCCAGAAGGTCGGTGGAACGCTCCTCGATCCCGCCGCGCAGCCGGTCGAGAAATTCGCCGCGCGGCAGATGCGGCGGCACCGGCGCCAGGATGTCGGCGCGGATCGTACCCGGCCGGCGGACAAACTTGCGCCGCGGCCAGTACAGGCCGGAGTTCAACGCCACCGGCACGACCGGCAGTCCCAGGGCCTCGTAGAGGCGGAACACGCCCTGCCGGTAGTCGGGCGCCGCGCCGGGCGCCGTGCGTGTGCCTTCCGGGAAGATGACGATCTGGCGTCCCTCCGCTACCGCCTTCTCGGCACCTTCGATCATCGAGGCGACGGCGCCGCCCCGGCGCGCCCGGTCGACCGGGATCATCCCCATGCGCCGCGCGTACCAGCCGAAGAACGGGATCGCCATCAGCTCCTTCTTGAGGATGAAGGTCGGGCGGTCGAGATCCGGCAGGAAGGCGAACACGTCCCAGACCGACTGGTGCTTGGCGGCGATGATCGCCGGGCCGGCAGGCAGGTTCTCCTTGCCGCGAATGTCGGCGCGAATGCCGGCGACATGCTCGAGCAGCCAGAGATTCGAGCGCGCCCAGTTCTTCACGATCCACCAGCCGGTCGCCTCGGAGACGAAGAAGAACACCGGCGAATAGAACAAAAGCTGGGCGACGAGATTGAGATAGAACAGGCCGTTGAAGGCCAGCGAGCGAAGAAACATGATCAAGGGATCGCTCCCGCGGCGGTCATCGGGGCCATGCGGGAGCCTGTCTCCCGCCAGCGGTTGCTGCAGGGTCTACGCTGGCGCGGACGGAAAATCGAGGGCCAGGCGCGCAGTCGGCACGCGTCAGTGCGCGAGATGGGCGACGCGGGTCGAGACGCTTTCCTTGCCGACGATCCCGACCGTCGACAGGAAGCGCGCCGCGATGAGCTTGACGTATTCGCTCGCCAGGACCCGCAGGCCGGGCGCCGAAGGCATCTGCTCGTTCCGCCACAGATCGTCCCGCCGGACGGCGTAGGGGGTGACCGAGCGGATGTTGCCGACCCGGTCGAACTCGATGAGCGAGCGCGGCATGTGGTAGTCGCTGGTCACCAGGATCAGGTCGCGAAAGCCTTGCTCGCGGGCCCAGCGACCGGCGATCTCGGCATTGCCGACCGTGTTGAGCGCCGCATAGTCGATGTCCACGCAACAGTCGAACCATGTGCGGTCGGTATCGGTGAGCTTCGCCAGCGCATCGACGCTGGTGTCGGGATTGACGCCGCTGATCAGCAGCCTGCGCCCCCGCCCTTCCTTCAGGAGGTTGATGGCGTGATCGATGCGCCAGGCGCCACCGGTCAGCACGACGATGCCGTCGGCGGCAGCGAATGCGGTCGGCCGCGCGAGGAGATTGACCTCCTCGGTGAAGCGCAGGAACCCGCCGACGAGGTAGCCGCACAGGGCGACGAAGGCGAGCACGACGAACGGGCCGATGCCGAGACGGCGACGCCGACGCGGGCGGCCAGCCGGCGGCGCCTCCTGCTCGTGGCTCTCCGAAGTCGGCGCGAAAATCGTCATTCGACAGTCTATTCCCGCGATTGCGGCGGAGTGGTGAAGCCGCCCGTCTTGCCGTCCGCCCGACTCTGGGCGCTCAGGGTTAATGGAATATTACCCTTCCACCGGAGAAATCATGTCGATTGCCGCCAATTGCCGCATGACAGTGATCCTTGAGGTGAACGCCGTCAGCCCGCCAATGGTTGCGATCAGGACCACGACGCCGAAATAGCCGGTCCAGCCGATGGCGAACGAGCCGAACAGGGCGCTGATCTGGTCGGCTTCGGGCGTCGCCTGGTTGCTGCGCGTCCACAGCCCCATCAGCGCGAAGAGAAACAGGGCGGCGACGCCGCCACCCAGCGCGCCGAACAGGCCGAGTCGCAGGAAATGGCCCTGGAACTCCCCCGCGATGAAGGCCGAGCGGGCCCCGACGAAATGCAGCACCTCGATGATCTGGCGGTTGCCGGCCATCGCCCCGCGCGTCGCGAAGATCACCGTGAGGACGGTGGCGACCAGCACCAGCGTCAGCACCGCCAGGCCGGCGATGACCATGGCCCGCGCCATGGTGACCAGCCGCGAGACCCACGCACGGTGGTCGTCGAGCGCCGCTGACGGCACGGCCTCGTTGAGCCGCGCGGCGAAGGCGGCGAAGTCCGGCGGCGAATCCGCGTCGATCGCGATGATCACCAGGCGCGGCACCGGCAGCTCGTCGAGATCGAGGCCGGTCCCGAGCCAGGGCTGCAGCAGCCGGCCGGTGGCGGCGTCGTCGAGCACCGACGTTCCGGTGATGCCCGGCGTTTCGCCGGCGATGCTCTGCACCGTCCGCAGCGCCGCCGCCATGTCGACGCCGTCGTCCGGCATCACCTGCACGGTGATCTCGCGGGAGATGTCGCTCTGCCACTGCGCGGCCGTGTCGGAGACCAGCGTCACCGCGCCGACGGTCAGGCTGGCGAGGAAGGTCATGATGGCGATCACGGTCATCAGCGCGCGGCCGGCGACGTTGGCCGGCGGCACGATCGGCGCCGGGCGCTCGCGACGGGTGATCCCCGTCGTGCGCTCGACGAATTCGCGCAGGTCCAGCCACCGTTCGGCGAGATCAGTCATAGATTTCCAGTCTGCCATCCGCGAGGACCATGCGGCGGGCGTCGACCTGTTCCATCAGGGCGAGATCGTGGGTGGCGATAACCACCGCGGTACCGGTGCGGTTGAGTTCGAGGAAGAGGCGGAGCAGGCGCCGCGCCAGCGGCGGATCGACATTGCCCGTCGGCTCGTCCGCGAGCAGGATGTCGGGCTGGTCGATCAGTGCCCTGGCGATGGCGGCGCGCTGCTTCTCGCCGCCCGAGAGCACCACCGGCGAGGCGTTGAGCCGCTCGCCGAGCCCGACCCATTTGATCAGGTCGATCACGTCCTGGCGGTAGCTGGACTCGTCCTTGCCGCGCACCCTCAGCGGCAGGGCGACGTTCTCGTAGGTAGACATGTGCTCGAGCAGGCGGAAATCCTGGAACACCACGCCGATGCGCCGCCTTATCGACGGCAGGTCGGCGCGCGACAGCGTCGCGGCGTCCCGGCCGAGCACGGTGATCAGGCCGCGCGTCGGCTTCAGCGCCAGGAACAGCATGCGCAGCAGGCTGCTCTTGCCGGCGCCGGACGGGCCGGTGAGGAACTGGAAGGACTGGCGCCGGATCTCGAAGGAGAGATCGCGCAGCACCTCCGGCCCCATGTCGTAGCGCAGCCCGACATTTTCGAACCGAATCATCCTTGATGTTTCCCCCCGTATTGTGACCGCCGTCAGGATGCGCCGGACTGTGTTCATTTCAGGCCGCCGCGTCGAGCTTCTCGGCAAGGCCGGCTTCATGCTTTGTTAAGCATGTTTCCTTACCCGTTTCTGAAGCGAATGACCGGGAGGATGCGTTGACCGAGTTCCGCCGAGCCTCGCCCGTATCGGACGAAAGCCGCCACCATGCCAGTCCCGCCGCCCCTGCACGGGTGATCGAGGGAACGGCCGAGGTGACGACGCGCATCCGCCGGGAAAAATCCGCCGCCGAGATGGAAGCCGCCCGGCTGAGCCTTGCCGCGCCCGCCGAGGCCGACAGCCGGCCCATGTTCGGACGGCGCTCGCCGCTCGATCCGGCAGGCTCGAGGCGCCACGAACCCCGCACGGCCGCTCCCGATCTTCTCTGGCAGAGCCTGCCACCCCGGGGCGCGAGGCCGATGCCCGGCGGCGCGGCCCGCGCCATCATCGCCCATGCGCGCTCGCTGCGGCTGCGCGACGCCGCCTATATCGCCACGGCGTTCATCGTCGGCATGTTCGCGATGCCGGTGTTGATTCTCTGGATGGCGGCGGCGCCGCTGGCCGCCTCCCCGACGGGCGGCGTGATCCTCAGCGAGGTCGAGACCAGCCTGGCGCCGCGCGGCGACGGCGCAGTGCTCACCGTCGCCGGTCGCATCGCCAATGTCGCGGACCGGGCTGCGCACGTGCCGCTGATGCACATCGTCATGAACGGCCCGGACGGCAGCCGCCAGGTCAAGCCGCTGCGCGCCGGGATCGGCGAGCTCGGTGCCGGCCGGTCGGTGCAGTTTCTCTCGGCGCTGGCGGTCCCCGCCGGCATCGAAGGCGACATCGCCGTGGACTTCGCGGCGGGCGGCCTGTGATCACCGTACGCGGCAAGAACATCGAGACGCTGTTCGACGAGAGGCGCATAGCGGCCGAAGTGCTGCGCGTCGCCAAGGAGATCGCCGCGACGCCGTCCACCGACCTCCTGGTCGTCTCGGTGCTCAAGGGCTCCTTCGTCTTCGCCGCCGACCTGATTCGCGCCATGCACCTCACCGGCCTCGCCCCCGAGGTCGAGTTCATCACCCTGTCGAGCTACGGCGCCGGCACCGAGCCGGGCAAGATCCGCGTGCTGCGCGACGTCGAGAGCCCGGTCGAGGGCCGCACCGTCCTTCTGATCGACGATATCCTGGAGTCCGGCCGCACGATCAGCTTTGCCCGCGACATGCTGCTGGCGCGCGGCGCCAAGGAAGTGAAGATCGCCGTGCTCCTGGACAAGCGCATGCGCCGCCAGGCCGCCATCGAGGCCGACTACGTCGGCTTCGACTGCCCCGACTATTTCGTCGTCGGCTACGGCATGGACGTCGCCCATGCCTTCCGCGAACTGCCCTTCGTCGGAAAGGTGGTGGAATAGTCCCTGCCCGTTAAGCTCCAGGTCAGGCCCATGCCCTAAGCCGGTGGTAGATGCGCGCACGGCTATGACGACCTGCAGGAGACTGGCGTGGCGAGAATTCTGGTTGCCGAAGACGATCCGGGCGTCCGCCTGCTCGTGACGCGGGCGCTTGGCCTCGAAGGCCATCAGGTGGTCGCGGTGGAAGACGGCGAGCTCGCGCTCGAGACGCTCGCGGCTGAGGAAGGCGCGTTCGATTTCGTGCTGTCCGACATCCGCATGCCGGCCATGACCGGCATCGAGCTCGCGCACGAGATCGCCGCGATCTGGCCGGAACTGCCCATCCTTCTGATGACCGGCTATGCCGAGCAGAAGGAAAACGCCGACGACCTCACCGCGATCATCGAGGGCGTCGTCGAGAAGCCGTTCAGCATCGCCGAATTGCGCAGCGAGGTCGGCCGCATTCTGGCGGAGCGCGAAGCCGGCAGAGCACCAGCCGAGCTCGACGAGACCACGCCCACGGTCACCCGCCGCTGCGCCTGACCCGACTGCCGCTCCGAAACAGACAGCGCCGCGAGCCGCCGCACGCCTGAACGCGCGGCGGCGCGGGCGCCTCAGGGCGTCTGCAGCAGCCGCTCCAGATATTCCCGCTCCAGCTGCGGCGACAGGCTGTCGCCGAGGCGCTGGCGGATGGCGTCGAGGATCTGGCGCGCCCGCTGCGTGTCGATCTCGTCCGGCACGCCGACATCCTGGCCGAAATCCGGCCCCTGGGTCTGGCGCTGGCGGCCGAGCGGGTCGCGCCCCGAGCGCTGCTGCATGCCGTTGAAGCCCTGGCCCATCTGGCCCTGCCCCGGCTGACCGGGCTGGCCCTGCTGGCCCTGCTGCATCGCCTGCTGCATCTGCTGCATCATGTCCTGGGCGCCGCGGCGCATCGCCTCCATGGCCCGGCCCTGCTGGCCGACGGCCTCGCCGTCATTGCCCTCGCCGAGCGCGCCTTCCGCCTCGCCCATCGCCTCGCCGGCCTCGCCGAAGCCGTCGGAGGGCTCCATGCCCATCCCCTCCAGCTCCTGCTGCATGGCCTGCAGCTCCTCCTGCAGCTGGCCCTGCTGCTCCTGCAGCTGCTTCATCATCTCCTGCATCTGTTCGGCGGTCATCGGCTCGCCCTGCTGACCCTCGCCGCCCTGCTGCGGCTCGCCCTGCTCGCCTTGCTGGCCCTGCTGTTGCTGCTGCTGGCGCTGGATCTGCTGGCGGCCGAGATCGTAGGTCTGGTCCATCAGCTGCTGCTGGCGCTGCAGCAGCTCGCCCATCTTGTTCATCTGCTCCTGCATGGCGTTCTGCTCGCCGCCCTGCTGCTGGCCGGGGCGCATCGCCTGGAGATTATCCATCATCTGCTGCAGCTCGGAGAGCATCTGCTGCGCGGCGTCCTTCGAGCCCGACTTCGCCAGATCCTCGATCCGGTCCATCATCCGCTCCAGGTCCTGCGGGCGGATCTCCTGGACGTCGCCCATCTGCATCTGGTCCTGGCTCATCGGCGGCTGGTTCTGCATCGCCTCGGCGAGCGCCTGCATGTATTCCTGCATGGCCTCGCGCAGTTCCTGCATCAGCGCGTCGATCTCGGCGTCGGTCGCGCCCTCCTCCAGCGCCTCGGAAAGCTGCTCGCGCGCGTCGCGCAGCCGGCGCTCGGCCAGCGACAGGTTGCCGTCCTCGATGCCGAGCGCGATCTCCCACATGAAGTCGACCGCCGACAGCAGCCCCGCATCGTCGTGGGCGGTGGCGATCCGCGTCCGCGCCGCCATCAGCGCCAGATAGTCCGTCGGGCTCTCGATGAATTCCTCGCCGCGCAGCGTGACGGCGTCGAGCATCTCGACCACCCGGTCGACCGAATCGGCATCGAGCGCCAGGAGCCGCCGCTGCTCGATCACCGCCCGTGCCAGCGGATTGCTGAAGCGCCGCTCCGGCAGGGTCAGCCGCTTGGTCTCGGAACGGCCGGTCTGCGCCGCGTCGTCGGTCACCACCAGCGTCATCGCCACCTTCGCGCCCGCATAGGGGCTCTCGGTCAGGTCGGCATTGGTCCGCCCCTCGGTCGGCTCGCGCGCCCGGCGCGGCAGCGCCAGGTTGATCTCCGGCGGGGCGACCAGCGGCCGGGCGCCCTCGGCGATATTCTCCTCCTCGACGACGATCTCGGCCTGGCCCTTGCGGGCGCCATAGTCGTCGCTGACCGTGTAGACGAGCTGCAGCGCGCTGTTCTGCGCCACCGACGGATCCTCCTTGAAGGCGATCAGCGGGTCGGCGTCTTCGGTCACGTCGAAGCCCCAGCGCCCCATCGTCGAGAACGCCGTGGCGAGCGCCACGTCGCCGCTTTCCTCCAGCGTGAAGACATATTCGCGGGGGCCCTCCGGCGGCGGCGCGGCGGCCTCGCCGTCGGCAGCTTCCGCGACATCGGCCTCGTCCTCGTCCAGTTCCGCCCCCACCGGCGCGACCGTCACGGCCTCGGCGCCCTCGCGGGCGGGCGTGAAGGTGAGGTCGGCCGCCGTGGCGTCGGAGATCCGCACCGAGAGCACGCTGCCCTCCGGCACGACCACCGGGCCCTCGCGCCCCGCCTCGGTCAGGAAGATCGGCGCCCGGCCGGTATAGGTCGGCGGCGTCACCCAGGCATCGACCCGCGCCGTGACGGCGCCGGGCACGTCGATCGTCCCGAACGCGTCGACGATCCGGCCGCCGCCCGGCCCGAAGGAGAAGGCGAAGGCGGTGACGAACAGCAGCGCCACCATCGCGCGCAGGCCGAACGGGTCGAGCCGCTCGGTCTGGGTGCGGGGCGAGCCGCCGCTGAGATTGCGGAGTTGCGCCGCCATGCGCCGCTGGTGCTCGTGCCACAGCGCCAGCGCGAACGGATCGGCGGTCGCGGCATGGTCGTCCTGCGTGCGCAGCGGCTGGTGCTGCAGCCGGCTGACCAGCTCGATCCGCGCATCGACCTCCGAATCGTCCGGCCAGCGCACATGGCGGTTCCGCCACAGCGCGAACAGCGCCAGCCCGGCCAGCACCGCCAGCACGGCGACGCGCGCGGCGAACGGCATGGCGGCGAACAGCCCGAACCAGGAGAAGGTGAGGAACAGCGCGGCGAGGCAGACGAAGGCCACCACCAGCGGCCACACGCGCTCGACGACGAGGGCGGCGGCCGAGAGCCTGCGCGTCAGGGCGAGACGCCCGGGCCGCGGGAAGTCCTTGCGCCGGTCGTCCTGCGTCATGGCCAGCTCTCGTTCCTCGTAGACCTGAGAACCTTAACCGTTTTTACGGCGAAGACGAGGCGGGTGACGCATCTGTGAACCCGGCGCCGGGCAGCCTACGCCGTCTCGTCCAGCCAGGGCGGCAGCCGGTCGAGCGCGATCAGCTCGTCGATCGTCTGGCGCGGCCGCACCGCGAAGAAATCGTCGTCCCTGACCAGCACCTCGGCGATCAGCGGCCGGGAATTGTAGGTGCCCGACTGCACCGCCCCGTAGGCGCCGGCCGAGGCGAGATAGACGAGGTCGCCCGCCTTGACCTTCGGCAGGTCGCGGTCCCTGGCGAAGAAGTCGCCGCTCTCGCACACCGGCCCGACGACGTCGGCGACCATGCGCGCGCCGTCCGGCTGCTCGATCACCGGGTGGATGTCGTGCCAGGCGTCGTAGAGCGTCGGGCGCACGAGGTCGTTCATCGCCGCGTCGACGATGACGAAGACCTTGTCGCCGGCCTCCTTCACGTAGAGCACGCGGGTCACCAGGATGCCGGCATTGGCGGCGATCAGCCGGCCCGGCTCGAACACCACCCGGCAGTCGAGGTCGCGCACGTGGCGCTTGACGATCTCGGCATAGGCGGTGGGCAGCGGCGGCGGCGCGTTGTCGCGCTTGTAGGGCACGCCGAGCCCGCCGCCGAGATCGACATGCGAGATGCTGTGGCCGGCCTCGCGCAGCTGCCGCACCAGCCCGGCGAGGCGGCCGAAGGCCTGGTCGAAGGGCTCGAGATCGATGATCTGGCTGCCGATATGCATGTCGATGCCGCACACCGCGATCCCCGGCAGCGCCCGCGCCCGGTCGTAGATGCCGATGGCGTCGTCGAAGGCGATGCCGAACTTGTCGGACTTCTTGCCGGTGGAGATCTTCGCGTGGGTGCGGGCGTCGACATCCGGGTTGATCCGGAACGACACCGGCGCGGTAAGCCCGGCGGCCACCGCGCGGGCGGCGATCGCCTCGAGCTCCGGCTCGGATTCGACGTTGAAGCAGAAGATTCCCGCAGCGAGCGCCAGGTCGATCTCCGGGACGGTCTTGCCGACCCCGGAGAACATGATCTTCTGCGGCGCGATGCCGGCGCGCAGCGCCCGCAGCAATTCCCCGCCCGAGACGACGTCGGCGCCGGCGCCGAGCCGCGCCAGCGTCGCCAGCACCGCCTGGTTGGAATTGGCCTTCGTCGCGTAGCAGACCAGCGCGTCGATGTCGGCGAAAGCCCGGGTGAAGACCTCGTAGTGGCGCGTCAGCGTCGCGGAGGAATAGCAGTAGAACGGCGTGCCGACGTCGTGCGCGATGCGCTCCACGGGCACGCCCTCGGCGTGGAGGGCGCCGTCCCGGATCTCGAAATGGTTCATGTCGCCACGGTTATGCGAGGATGGAAGGCGGCGATCAGTTCAGCAGCGGGTCGAGGATGAAGCTGGAGCCGGCGGATGCGGGGTTGCGGGTGACCTCCGCCGCACTGACGATATTGTCGTTCTGGATCGCGGAGATGCGCTGGCTGCTGACGGTGGAGGCGCCGCTGCCGCTGCCGATGATCGAGTTGCCGCGCCCGTCCTCGCCCTCGGCGACCACCGCCGATGTCCCGTCGGAAGCCGGCGCCACGGGCATGTTCTTGACCCCGCAGCCGCCAAGCAGCGCGGCGCCCGCCATCACCAGGAGCGTCGTCGCCGCCCGTTTCGATCGATCCGTCATGTCGCCCATGCCCGCGCTGTCCGCTGCCGATTGTGGCGCTTCGCCACCGCCGTGATAGCCGTTCCCGCCGAAGAAATCACCACCCGGTCGCGACTATCGCGCCGCCTCGCCCAGCCGCTCCCGCCAGTAGGCGATCTGCGCGCGGACATTGTCCGGCGCCGTGCCGCCGAAACTGGTGCGGCTTTCCACCGACGCGTCGACGCCGAGCACCGAATAGACGTCTTTCGTGATGCGCGGGTCGATCGCGTGCAGCGCCTCGAACGGCAGCTCCTCCAGCCCGACGCCCTGCGCCTCGGCGCTCGCCACCGCCCGTCCGGTGACGTGATGGGCCTCGCGGAACGGCAGGCCCGCCTCGCGCACCAGCCAGTCGGCGAGATCCGTGGCCGTCGCATAGCCGTGGCCGGCGGCGCGGCGCATCGCCTCGACGTTCACCGTCATGTCGCGGACCATGCCGGTCGCCGCCGCCAGCGCCAGCGACAGCGAGTCGATCGCGTCGAAGACCTGTTCCTTGTCCTCCTGCATGTCCTTCGAATAGGTCAGCGGCAGGCCCTTCATCACCGTCAGCAGCGAGATCAGCGCGCCGTTGATGCGGCCGGGCTTGGCCCGCACCAGCTCCGCCGCGTCCGGATTGCGCTTCTGCGGCATGATCGAGGAGCCGGTGGAGAACGCGTCGGACAGGCGGATGAAGCCGAATTGCGGCGTCGCCCAGATGACGATCTCCTCGGCAAGGCGCGAGAGGTGCGTGGCACAGATCGCCGCGATCGACAGGAACTCCAGCGCGAAGTCGCGGTCGGACACCGAATCCAGCGAGTTGCGCGTCGGCTCGCGAAAGCCGAGCGCCGCCGCCGTCGCGTGCCGGTCGATGGGAAAGCCGGTGCCGGCGAGCGCCGCGGCGCCCAGCGGGCATTCGTCGAGCCGCGTCAGCGCGTCGCGGCAGCGCGACAGGTCGCGCGACGCCATCTCGACATAGGCAAGGCAGTGATGGCCGAAGGTCACCGGCTGCGCCACCTGCAGATGCGTGAAGCCCGGCATCACGGTGCCGGCATGCGCGTCGGCCTTGTCGAGCAGCGCCGCGATGAACGCCTCCAGCGCTTCGGCGAGTGCGCCCAGCGCCGACTTCACGTGCAGGCGGAAATCCACCGCCACCTGGTCGTTGCGCGAGCGCGCCGTGTGCAGCCGCCCGGCGGCCGGTCCGATCAGTTCGGCGAGCCGCGCCTCGACATTCATGTGGATGTCCTCGCGCTGGCGCGAGAAGGCGAATTTGCCGCCGGCGATCTCGCCCCGGATCGTCTCCAGCCCATCGCAGATCAGCGCCGCATCCTCGGCCGAAATGATCTTCTGCGCGCCCAACATCGTCGCATGGGCTTTCGAACCGTCGATATCCTCGCCATATAGGCGCTTGTCGAAATCGATCGACGCGTTGATCTCCTCCATGATCGCGGCAGGCCCCGAGGCGAAACGACCGCCCCACATCTCGTTGCTGATCTTATCGCTCATGGAATCCCGAAAGGCTCTCGACGACATGTCCGACGAAACACCGAAGGCTTCGAACGGGCGGCGGCTGGGTCTCGTCGCGGCAGTGGCGCTGTTGTGCGGCGTCGCGGCGGGGGGAGCCGTCCTATACGTGAGCGAAACGGGGTCTGGCAACGAAGTCGCCGACCGCTGCACGGTCGACGAGGCGCTTTCCGCGGCGCTCGACCAGAACGCCCGCGGCGAGGTCGCGGCCGTGGCGCCGCTCGACAAGCCCTTCGACGTCTCCGCCATCGCCTTCAAGGACGGCGACGGCAACGCGGCGAGCCTTGCCGATTTTGCCGGCAGCACCGTCCTGGTCAATCTC
The DNA here is from genome assembly GCF_014196845.1 of Aurantimonas endophytica. Classification (GTDB taxonomy): domain Bacteria; phylum Pseudomonadota; class Alphaproteobacteria; order Rhizobiales; family Rhizobiaceae; genus Aurantimonas; species Aurantimonas endophytica. Next base: position 183,871 of record NZ_JACIEM010000007.1, on the reverse strand, counting down.
TGGGCGACCTGGTGCGGCCCCTGCCGCGAGGAGATGCCGGCCCTCGACGCGCTGGAGCGCGACGAGGGCGGCGAGGATTTCGCCGTCGTGCCGATCAATGTCGACATGGGCGACCCGCAGAAGCCGAAGGATTTCTACACCGAGACCGGCCTGACCGCTTTGCCCTTCTACCGCGACGAGACGATGGGCGTCTTCAACGACCTCAAGGGCCAGGGCGTCGCCTTCGGCCTGCCGATCTCCCTCGTCGTCGGCCCCGACGGCTGCGCCCGCGCCGCGATCAACGGCCCGGCGGAGTGGGCGAGCCCGGATGCCGTGCGGCTGATCGACGTCGTGCGGCAGAGCGCGGCGCCGGGGGTCTAGGCACCGCTATCCGACATACCCGACCTCGGCGGGGCGGCCACTCGCGCGGTCGAGCCGTACCGCGAGGACGGCGATGCCGAGGGCGATGAGCGGGAACAGCGCCGCTGTCCACGTGACGTAACCGAGACCCGGTCCCGAATCGATCACCAGCCCGCCGGCAAAGGCGCCGAGCGCATTGCCGAGATTGAAGGCGGCGATGTTGAAGGACGAGGCGAGGCTCTCGCCGGCGCCGTCCGCCTTGGACAGCACCCACATCTGCAGCGGCGGCACCGTGGCAAAGGCCGTTGCGCCGAGCAACGTCACGGCGATGAGCGCCGTCCAGGCGCTGTTGAGGGCCGGCCCCATCGCCAGGAGGACCAGCGCGAGCGTTGCGAGGCTGCCGAGCAGCGCCGGCACGAGAGCCCTGTCCGCAAGCTTGCCGCCGACGAGGTTGCCGACGACCAGCCCGCCGCCGAACAGCAGCAGGATCGGTGAGATCGCCGCCTCCCCGAAGCCGGTGATCTGGGTCAGGATCGGGGCGATATAGGTGAAGACGGCGAAGACGCCGGCATAGCCGAGGACGGTGGTGAGTAGTCCGAGCAGCACCGGCCGTCGCCCGAGGGCCCTGACGTCGGCCCGCCAGTCGCCGGCCGATGGTGGCTTGCCGTCCTGCGGCACGGCAAGGGCGAGGACCGCGAAGGCGGCGATGCCGACTAGGGTGACCGCCCAGAAGGTGGCGCGCCAGCCGGCGGCCTGGCCGAGCCAGGTGCCGAAGGGAACGCCGAGCACCGTGGCGACGGTCAGGCCCGTGAACATCAGCGCGATGGCGGATGCCTTCCTGTCCGCCGGCACCAGGCGGGTTGCCACCACCGAGCCGACGCCGAAGAACGTGCCGTGGGCAAAGGCGGTCAGCACCCGCGCGGCCATCAGCATGCCGTAGGTCGGCGCCAGCGCGCAGGCGAGATTGCCGACGATGAAGATCGCCATCAGCGCCAGCAGCACGGTCTTGCGCGGCCAGCGGCTGGTCAGGATGGTCAGCAGCGGCGCGCCGACGACGACGCCGAGCGCATAGCCGGAGATCAGGAAGCCGGCGGCACTGGTCGAGACGCCGAGATCGGCGCCCACCTCCAGCAACAGGCCCATGATGACGAATTCGGTGACGCCGATGCCGAAGGCACCAGCGGTGAGGGCGTAGAGAGCAAGGGGCATGACGATGGCCTGACCGTTGAACAGGCCTCTCAGATGACAGCTCCCACGCTGATGAAGTAGGCTGCCGGCAGGAACAACATCTGGGAATTCACCTCACGAATGCCGCGCCCCGACGTCAATCGCTTCGCCGAGCTGGAGGTCTTCGTCCGCGTCGTCGAGCAGGCGGGCTTTTCCGCCGCCGCGCGCGCCGCCGGCGTCTCCGCCTCAGCGGTCTCGAAGCTCGTCGCCCGGCTGGAGGCGCGGCTCGGCACGCGCCTCGTCCACCGCACGACCCGGCGGTTCCAGCTGACTGCGGAGGGTCAGGCATTTTACGAACGAGCGCTGACGATCCTCGCCGACCTCGAGGAGGCGGAGCGCGCGGCCGGTGCCGGCGAGCGGCCCGCCGGGCGGGTGCGCGTCAACTCGAGCGCCTCCTATCTCAGCCACGTCCTGGCGCCGGTGCTTCCCGCCTTTCTCGCGCGCTATCCGGGCATCGATCTCGACCTCGTCCAGACCGACCAGGTCGTCGATCTCCTCAGCGACCGCACCGATATCGCGATCCGGGCGGGACCGATGCCGAGTTCGGGCCTGATGGCGCGCAGGCTGGGCGCGACGCGGATGACAATCGTCGCCGCGCCGGCATGGATCGACCGGCACGGCCTGCCCCAGACCCTTGCGGACATCGAGGGGCTGAGCCGGCTCGGCTTCAGCTACGCCCGGGCGACGAGCGGCTGGCCGCTGCGCAAGGGAGATGGCGAGGTGACGGTGCTGCCGAGCGTCGGGCAGGTCCGGATCAACGACGGCGAGGGCCTGCGGCAGCTGGCGCTCGCCGGCATCGGCCCGGCCCGGCTCGCCGCCTTCACGGTCCGCGGCGACATCGCCGCCGGCCGGCTGGCACCCCTGCTGGAGGCGCTCAATCCGGGCGACGAGGAAGCGTTCCATGCCGTCTTCATCGGCCGCTCCGCCGGCCTGCCGGCCCGGGCCCGCGTGCTGCTGGACTTCCTCGCCGAGCACGGTCAGGTCACCTGAAACAGGTCAGGCCCGGCAGGGGGAAGCCGCGGAACCGGCGCCGCCCGACCCCCCCTACCGTGTCGGGACCGGCGTCTCGCCGCGATAGTCGTAGAAGCCGCGGCCGGTCTTGCGGCCGAGCCAGCCGGCCTCGACATATTTCACCAGCAGCGGGCATGGCCGGTACTTGGAATCGGAAAGCCCGTCATGCAGCACCTGCATGATCGACAGGCAGGTATCGAGGCCGATGAAGTCGGCGAGCTGCAGCGGGCCCATCGGGTGGTTGGCGCCGAGCTTCATCGCCGTGTCGATCGACTCCACCGAGCCGACGCCCTCGTAGAGCACGTAGATCGCCTCGTTGATCATCGGCAAAAGGATGCGGTTGACGATGAAGGCCGGAAAGTCCTCCGACACGGTGATCGTCTTCTCCAGCGAGGCGACGAATTCCCGCGCCGCCTCGAAGGTCGGGTCCTCCGTGGCGATGCCGCGCACCAGCTCGACCAGCATCATCACCGGCACCGGGTTCATGAAATGGATGCCCATGAACCGCTCGGGCCGGTCGGTGGAGGCGGCCAGGCGGGTGATCGAGATCGACGAGGTGTTGGTGGCCAGGATCGTCTCGGGGCTGAGATGCGGGCAGATCTCGCGGTAGATCTTGCGCTTGACCGTCTCGTCCTCGGTCGCCGCCTCGATGACCAGGTCGAGGCCGCCGAGATCGGCCGGATCCGTCGTCGTCACCACCCGTGCGAGCGCCGCGGCGCGCTCGGCCTCGGTGATCTTCTCCGAGCCGAGCTTGCGGTCCAGCGACGCCCCGAGGCGCCTGAGGCCTTCCTTCAGCCTGTCGTCCGAGATGTCGTAGAGCGTTACCGCGTAGCCGGCGAGCGCCGATACATGGGCGATCCCCGCGCCCATCTGCCCGGCGCCGACGATGCCGATCTTCTCGATGCCCGTAACCATCGCGGATTCCCGTTCCTCTCGCGCCCCGCTGCCAGCCTATCGGGGCGGCGAAACCCCGTCAAAGCCGCGTCAGAGCTTGTCCTTCAGCTCCGGCAGTATCTGGAACAGGTCGCCGACCAGGCCGTAATCGGCGACCTGGAAGATCGGCGCCTCCTCGTCCTTGTTGATCGCCACGATCACCTTGGAATCCTTCATGCCGGCGAGGTGCTGGATGGCGCCGGAGATGCCGACGGCGATGTAGAGGTCGGGCGCCACCACCTTTCCGGTCTGGCCGACCTGCCAGTCGTTCGGCGCGTAGCCGGCGTCCACCGCGGCGCGCGAGGCGCCGATCGCCGCGCCCAGCTTGTCGGCGAGCGGCAAGAGATATTCCTCGAACTTCTCCTTCGAGCCGAGCGCCCGCCCGCCGGAGAGGATGATCTTGGCGCTGGTCAGCTCCGGCCGCTCGCTGTGCGCCAGCCGGTCCTCGACGAAGCGCGACAGGCCCGGATCCCCCGCCGCCGCCACCGTTTCCACCGGCGCCGAGCCGCCCTCGCCGGCCGCCTGGAACGCCGAGGTGCGCACCGTGATCACCTTCTTGGCGTCGCGCGACTTCACCGTCTGCATGGCGTTGCCGGCATAGATCGGCCGCACGAACGTGTCGGGCCCCTCGACGCTGGTGACGTCCGACACCTGCATCACGTCGAGCAGCGCGGCGATGCGCGGCGCGACGTTCTTGCCGCCGGTCGTCGCCGGCACGACGATGGCATCGTAGCCCGCCGCCAGCCCCACCACGAGGTCGGCCAGCGGCTCGGCCAGCTGGTTGGCGTAGGGCGCGCCATCGGCATGCAGCACCTTGGCGACGCCGGCGAGCTTCGCGGCAGCCTCCGCCACCGCGGCCGAGCCCGAGCCCGCGACGAGCACATGCACGTCCCCGCCCAGCTGCGCGGCGGCGGTCAGCGCCTTGGCCGTCTGTTCCGAAAGCGCCGCATTGTCGTGTTCGGCGATGAGAAGCGTGGTCATCGATTGTCTCCTGGAAGGGCGCTTTAGAGCAGGCCGACTTCGTTCTTGAGCTTGTCGATCAGCTCGTCGACGCTCGCCACCTTGATGCCGGCGTCGCGGCCCTTCGGCTCGGCGGTCTTGATGATCTCCAGCCGCGGCGAAATGTCGACGCCGTAGCTCTCCGGCGTCTTCTCCTCGAGCGGCTTCTTCTTCGCCTTCATGATGTTCGGCAGCGAGGCGTAGCGCGGCTCGTTGAGCCTGAGATCCGTGGTGACGATCGCCGGCAGCACCAGGTCCACCACCTGCAGCCCGCCGTCCACCTCGCGCGTCACCACCGCGCGGCCGTCCGCCACCTCGATCTTGTTGGCGAAGGTGCCCTGGCTCCAGCCGAGCAGCGCCGCCAGCATCTGGCCGGTCTGGTTGCAGTCGTCGTCGATCGCCTGCTTGCCGACGATGACGAGGTCGGGCTTCTCCTCCTCGACCACGCCCTTCAGGATCTTCGCCACGGCCAGCGGCTCGGTCGGCTGGTCGGTCTTGACCAGGATGCCGCGGTCGGCGCCCATCGCGAGCGCCGTGCGGATCGTCTCCTGCGCCTGCTGAGGCCCGACGGAGACGGCGACGATCTCGGTGACCGTGCCGGCTTCCTTCAGCCGGATCGCCGCCTCGACGGCGATCTCGTCGAACGGGTTCATGCTCATCTTGACGTTGGCGAGGTCGACGCCCGTGCCGTCCGGCTTGACCCGGATCTTGACGTTGTAGTCGACCACGCGCTTGACGGCGACGAGGACCTTCATGCGGATGCTCTCCCTTGCTCGGCCCGCAGCGGGCCGCCCAGGCCTGGCGCAGCGCTTCGGCCGAGGCCTTTATCTGCCCGACGCGATATCGGATTCTTACGTAATCGTCAAAGCGACGTCTGTGCCTGCCGGCTTAGTGACGCCCCGGCCCGCATCTTTCAAGCCCCGCTTTCGCGCCGCATCCGCCCCCGGCCGTCCCGCGCCGACGAACCCCGCCGCACGGCCCCCGGCTGACACCGCCGCCCCGCCGGCCACGGCGCCCGTCCGCCTGCCCGCTACCGGCTCTGCCCCGGCACCCAGAGCACGTCCGCCCGCCCGTCTTCGTTGGCGATGCGCGCCGCCACGAACAGATGGTCCGACAGCCGGTTGACATAGGCGAGCGCCACGGCCTCGACGGTCTCGACCCGCCCCAGCGCCACCATCAGCCGCTCGGCCCGCCGCGCCACGGTGCGCGCCAGATGCAGATGCGCCGCCGCCGCCGACCCTGCCGGCAGCACGAAGCTCTTCAGCGGCTCCAGCTTCGCGTTCATCGCGTCGATCTCGCGCTCCAGCCGCTCGACCTGCGAGGCGATGATCTTCAGCGGCTCGTAGCCGAGAGGCTCGCCGGTCAGCGGCGTCGCCAGCTCCGCGCCGAGATCGAACAATTCGTTCTGGATCCGCGCCAGCATCGCATCGAGTTCGGGCTCGGCGGAGAGGCGCGCCAGCCCGATCACCGCGTTCAGCTCGTCCACCGTCCCATAGGTCTCGACCCGCAGATCCGATTTCAGCCGCCGCTCGCCATTGCCGAGCCCGGTCTCCCCGGCATCGCCGGTGCGCGTGTAAATCTTGTTGAGCTTGACCATGCTGTCTCCGGTTTTCCGGCGACGTAGGGCGCGGGAGGATGCGAGACAGGGGGTGGTGCGGCTGGTTAGCGCTCCATAACCCTCGGCTTGCCCAAGAATTCGACAACGCGCGGCAAAACGGTGTCCATCTGACGCGTTTCGCACTCCCAAACGGCAATGACCTCCCAACCCAGACTTTCAAGCTCAGCTACTTTTCGAGCATCTCGCTCCACGTTGTGACTAAACTTGTTTTCCCAAAATTCAGCACGCGTCTTGGGTGTCGTTGCAAGGCGACAATTCGAATGACGGTGCCAAAAGCACCCGTGAACGAAAATAGCCTTCTTGCGAGCAGTGAAGGCCAGATCCGGCGAGCCAGGCAGTGCTTTTGAATTAGTCCGGAAACGGTAACCGATGGTGTGAAGGGCCCGTCTGACTAACATTTCCGGCTTGGTCTTTTTCGATCCTACGCTCCGCATGATGCGCGAACGCAAGGGATCAACGGAAAGCTCGTCAATTCTACCCATGATTATGATTGCTGCGTCGGCACAAAGTCGTCGATCGACTTGAAAACATCCCACAGGCGATCTGTTTTTTTATGCGCCTCAAGATAGTCCGCATAGGACCTCTGTGCGTTGTCGACCAGCTGGTCGTAGAACACCAATCTAGCGTCCACCGTCGCTAGTGTTTCCTTTACCTCCTGTTGTCCATTTCGCTCATTCCACTCAGGAGGCGGATTGCCGACCAAGCAAACGATCTGAATCGGCCAGCCGGCATAGTCGCTTTCCTCGATGATTTTTCGCACGCCATTACGATACTTCCGAACCTGAGCAGCTAGCTTATCAACTGATGTCGCGACAGAAGCCCGCTTCAATTCAATGATGACATGGGATCCAGAAGCAGTTCGATAGGCTATATCTATCCGCCCCTTTTTCTCGGCGCTGTTTAACTTAGCCGTGTCCCCTTTCAGAAATTCTCCAATCTTTGTCTCAAGATTTTCTGTCCCTTTAGCGCGCTCCCAAGAAGGATCGATTAGCCAAAGATGATCAAAAACATGCTGTTGTATGATCTTTTCTTTTACGTCTGTGCGCATCATCTCTTGAAGCTTACGGACCACGCCGAGGCGCAAATTGACAATCTGCCCGTAGTAGCTAAGTTCTAAAGAGTCGATATCTTTGAAAATCGGGAGAACAGCCGCGACACTGTCAACACTCATCTTATCCAGCATGCTCAACTGCTGGCGCTGACGATAACTCTCAAACGCTAAAATCGACGCCTTGAGAAGCTCCTTTCGGTCGTTGTCTTTGTCAGAGCGAATCTCATTCAGCCGCCCAACCCACTTTTGAGCCTGCTTCTTAGTATCCCCCTCTAAGCTGTCGAGCCACTCCGCCACCGCCGGCACTGTGCGCGCAAATTTCGTGCCATCTTCGCGGCGTCGCTCGCTCCATTGGCTGGCTATGTAACGGAGCTCAGAAAGAACCGTAGATCTCAGAGTTTCATAACGCGGATCATCTTGCTTAAGTGACTGACGACTACTCGTCGCAATATCCGCCTCAGCCGCCAGATCCAGCTCATCACAATGAAGCTCTCCAATCAGATAGTCTGCATAAATCTCTTTCTGCCCAAAGTCATCAAGCATATCTTCTTGCGCGAGCTTTCCCCGCATGAAAATAGCGATACGGTTGAGATTGTCGCCTTCCTCATCTTTTAATTGACCTGGGCTTTCGACAGTACCAATCCAACCTTTTAAGGAAAGACTAGAACTCTTAAGGCGTTCCGCCACATTTGCAGTCCGGTCGTCCGCCGTACGCTTCAAGTTATTAGCAAGCGTAACGACCTCATTTTGCTTACCATAAATCCAAAGGTATTCTAAGGCTCCATGGTATCCGCGGTCTGCAGCTGTGATATCCTTCCCATTCACAGATACGACGAAGCCGTGCCTCGGTCCGATAATCGAAAATCTCCGGGCGACCCGCCTTCGCAATCCAGCGTCAGTGAGCTTGGTCAAACTCTTTGCTAGGTCTGAGAGCACGATCCGCGTTCCGCCCGGATGGTCCGCAGGCCAATCTTGCAGTTCGACCGGTTCGTAAAGCTCGTTGTCTGCGTTCTCAATCTTTTCTCGTATTGCCTCCCGATCCATCTGGAACGAGGTCCGCTCACCGCCCCGTTCCGTATAGACTTCCACAACCCGCGCGATGGAAAAGGTCGACAGCTTGCCGATGCCTTTACGCCCCATAGGTCGACGACCTTTTTCGGTCTGGTCGCCAAGAGTAGTGCGCCGCCGAAATCCTACTGTGAGGAACCGCTCAATGACTTCGTCACGGGTCATGCCCGTTCCGTCATCGTCGATAACGATCCGCTCTGCGCTCTTGTCGAGTTGGATCTTCACCTTAGCCGCATCCGCATCCCAAGCGTTCGCCACGACCTCTGATAAGACGGCGGGAACGTTACTGTAGAGGTTCATGCCAAGATGCTCGAGAGCATTTAGGCTGATCTTCATCTGAAGCTTGCGCAATTGAGACATTAATTTCCCGCCAAATGCTTTTGAACAGCGCGTGCGATTGCCCGCGCCAGCTGTACAGGCACGGCGTTTCCGATCATTCGCCCGATCGTCTTAAAGGAAACCTCTGTTTCATCGGGTAAGAATGAATAATCTCGAGGAAAACCTTGGAGCATGGCGCCTTCTCTGAGGGAGAGAGCACGGTCTTGTATAGGGTGACCAAATCGACCGTTACCGAACCCATAAAACTGCGTGGTGATTGTGGGAGAAGGCTTATCAAGAACCATGCGCCCATACACGGAGGAGTAGCCCCGACCACGCTCCTCTTGGTGACATCCTGCAATAAGGTCTCTAGGCCAATCTCGCCAGGTTCCGCCGGGCTTCGAGGCACGAATTCTTTGTAAATTTACTTCGCTCAACTTGCTCGTTCGGTGTAAGCGATCCGTTGGATCCACTTCTCCCGCGCCCAAGGGAGATAAATCTGCTATCTCGTCTGCAACCGTCCGATAGCCATCTTTATGTGTTGGCATGGGGAGTTCAGGCCCCACGCCCTTGGCAGCTAGAAGAACGAGACGGGATCGCGACTGCGCCATCCCGAAATCGGGCCCGTAAAGAATATCGAAATTGACCTCGTAGCCTGCGGCTCGCAGCGTCCGAACAAACTCCTGGAAAACCAACCCACCCTTAAAAGTTAGGAGGCGGGGAACATTCTCCATGGAAACAATATCTGGCTGGATATCTACTATCAGCCGAGCGAATTCTCGCAGCAACTGCCATTTTGGATCGTCGTTTTTTTGGTTGTAGCTTGAGAAGGGCTGGCAGGGGGCGCAGCCGACCAAAACCCTCGGAAGGTTGGGCACGAACAAATCGCAGATCTCTTTTGCCTCTATTTCGGCGACGTCCCGTCGAAGAAATGGGGCTCCAAGATTTTTTGTGTATGGATGACGGCAGCCCTCATCGACGTCGATGCCAGCCACAACACTGAACCCTTCATCGAGGAATCCGTAGGAGAGCCCGCCAGCTCCGCAAAAGATATCCACGACCGAGGCGGGCGCATTGCTGGCGCTCATCGAGCGACGCCCTTTCGCCGATCAATGAGCTCTTCATCGTCTAAATGCAGACCAGAATCCCTTAGAGACCGAAGGATCAAGGTCCGAATCGTTTCGTCCCGCTCCAACGCAAGCGATTTAATTGCTTTTTTGATTCTTGGAGAGACCATGAATTGAACGACCTGCTCGTCTTCGTTGCGAGACATGACACACGCCTTAATTGCCATTATTTAAATATATAATGAACTAGGCTGCACCTCTCGTCCAGTGGGTTGTGTAACTCGAAAAAAACTTATCCCCACCTCCCACACCCCCCGCATACTCCCCTCACCGCCGGCCCGCGAAACGGGCGCGAATGATCACCGGGATCGTTCGGGGGCCGGCGGGCGGCGGCCGCGACGGGGCTTCTTCCGGAGAAGCTTCGGCCCGGACCGCCCTTCGAGCCGCCGGACCGTCCTCCACTATGAGAGGGCTGCGGATCGGTCCGCTTGAGCGCCCCCGGGCGCGAAGAGCCGGCCACACGCTAGCCGCCTCCGGGCGGATCACGTGGCGAGGGGATGGTCAAACGCCGCGCGGGATGCCGGAGGCGAACCGCATGACGCTAAATACGTCGCAGGGTTGGCCTGCGGCATCCCGCAGCCTGTTTCGTCGAAGACGAAACGGCCAGGGGCCCGTCAGTGAGCGGCGAAGCCGCGACGGACGGGACAGAGACTCGCTGCCCCTCCCCCTCGCTGCGCTCGTCGCTGGCGGGGACCCCGGGCTATGGAGAAAGGTTGGTGGCAAACACCCTCACCCGTCTGCTCGCTCCCGCTCGCATCCACCCTCTCCCGCAAGCGGGAGAGGAATGGCGAGCTTCCGCCAGCGTCGCCAAAGAAATGGCGTCTGCGAAAACGGCGCCGGAACGGGCTCCCTTCTTCTCCCCAGCGGGGAGAAGGTGGCGCGAAGCGCCGGATGAGGGTGCGCGCGCAACCCGCCGAGCGCCGCCAACGGCAGACGCCCAGACCCAAAGCCGAAGGAGAGGTTACCGCGCCAGCAGCAGCACGCCGACGATGAGGATCACCGCGACGCCCTGCAGCATGACGCGGGCGCGCATCAGCTTCTGCGAGCGGTTGCCGTCGCCGGCCCGCATCATGTTGAACAGCCCGGCGAGCAGCACGCCGGCCGTGGCGATCATCACGAGGAGGGCGAGATAGGTGAGGAAATCGGACATGCCGGCCTTTCGGCGGTTTCGATGCTGAGTTCTTCATATAGGCAGCTCGCGCCACGGCGCGAGGCGCAAGCCCGGCGGGCGGCGATCGGCCGCGCTCAGGAGGGCGGCGGCAGCACCTTGGGCCCCCGCTGGTGCGTCGCCGCCGCGACGCCGATCCCGGCCAGCGCGAGGCCGGCGAGTTGCACCGGCTGCAGCGTCTCGCCGAACAGGAGATACGCCATCACCGCCGTGACGCCCGGCACCAGGTACATCAGCGACGCCACCCGCGACACCGCGCCCTCGCGGATCAGATACAGCATCAGGAAGATCGCCCCGATCGACAGCACCAGCACCAGCCAGACCAGCGCGAACACCAGCTCGCCCGTCCAGTCGACCACCATCGTCTCGGTGGCGAGCGCCAGGATCAGCGTCGGGACCAGCGCGCCGAGATATTGCAGGGCCGTGCCGGTGCGCAGATCCACCCCGCCGACGAAGCGCTTCTGCCAGACCGAGCCGACCGAGATGGCGATCGCCGACAGGAACACCGGCGCCAGCGTCTGGAACCCGTACGCCCCGGCGCCGCCGAGCTTCGGCAGGATCACCAGCGCGACGCCCACAAGCCCGAGCGCCAGGCCCACATAATGACGCGGCCGGACCTTCTCGCCGAGGAAGCTGGCGGCCAGAATCGTCGTCAGGATCGGCTGCAGCCCGACGATCAGCGCCGCGATCCCGGCATTGAGCCCGTGCCGCACCGCATAGAACACGCCGCCGAGATAGACGCCGTGGATCAGGCTGCCGGCGATCATCGCATGGCTCGCCGGCCGCCATCTGGGCCACGGCGCCGAGGTCATCACCGCCAGCGCCCCGAGCAGCGCCAGCGCCAGGGCGTAGCGCATGGTGAGGAACGTGAACGGCTCGGCATGCGGCATCGCATAGCGCGCGCCGATGAAGCCGGTCGACCAGAGCAGCACGAACAAAGCGGGGAAGAAGACGAGAAGCCGTTTCAAGATGGGCGCTTTCGCGGGCGGCGCCTTTGCGGCGCCGTGACGGGACCGGCCGGACGGCCGACGGCGTCCCGATAGCAGGCGAAGCGCCCCGCCGGAACCCAGCTTCCCGTCTTTCCTGCCCGACGTTGCGGCCGCCGCCGATTTGCGTTTCGCCCCGCCGGGGGTCTATCGACCATGGGACCCCTTGCCGGCGGGCCCCGCATGCAGACCATCCTCAACGTCATCGTCCCGATCTTCAGCCTGATCGCCATCGGCTTCCTGATGGCCAGGGCCAAGCTCCTCCCCGCCGCCACCGGCGACGCCCTCGCCCGCTTCGTCTTCGTCGTCGCCGTGCCGCTCCTCCTGTTCCGCACCCTCGCCACCGCCGATTTCGGCGCCGCCAACCCGCTCTTTCTCTGGCTCGCCTATTTCGGCGCCGTCGCGATCACCTGGACCGCCGCCACGCTGCTCGTGCGCCGCTTCACCGCATCCGACCACCGCCGCGGCGTCATCGCCGGCATCTCGGCGAGCTTCGCCAACACCGTCTTCGTCGCCATTCCCGCCCTCCAGCGCGCCTATGGCGACGCCGGCCTCGAGCCGCTGCTGCTGATCATCTCGATTCATCTGCCGGTCATGATGATCGCCTCGTCGCTCTTGATCGAGCGCGCCGCGCTGCTCGACGCCCGCGCGGCCGGCACCGCGCCCCCGACCGTCTCGCTCGCCCGCACCCTCGCCCGCGTCGCGAAGAACCTCGCCACCAGCGCCCTTGTCATCGGCATCCTCGCCGGCGCCGCCTGGCGGCTGACCGGCCTGGAGCTCGAATCCCATCTCGACGAGGTGACGCGGCTGCTCGCCGGCACCGCCGGCCCGTTGGCCTTGTTCTCGCTCGGCATGTCGCTGACCCGCTACGGCCTGCGCGGCGACATCCTGTCGTCGGCCATCGTCTCGACTTTGTCCTTGCTGGTCATGCCGGCCCTCGTCTTCGCCGCCGGCACCGCCTTCGGCCTGCCGCCGCTCTGGCTGAAGGGCGCGGTCATCACCGCCGCCTCGCCGGTCGGCGTCAACGCCTATCTGCTGGCGGTGCATTTCGGCTCCGGCGAACGCCTCGCCGCCACCACCATCCTGGTCTCGACGGTGCTGTCGGTGATCACCCTCAGCCTTTGGCTGATCGTCCTCGGCTGAAGCTCTCCGACGCCGAGCGGCCGGCAAACCCGACCATCCGCCGAATGTCCTCCGCCGTCAGCCCCGCCTCGCGCAGCGCGCGGATCGAGGTGTCGCGCAGGCTCTTGGACAGCTTGCGCCCGTCCGGCCCGAGGATCAGCGCGTGGTGATGATAGCGCGGCGCCGGCAGGCCGAGCAGTGCCTGCAGCAGCCGGTGGACGCTGGTCGCATAGAACAAATCGCGGCCCCGCACGACGTCGGTGACGCCCTGCAGCGCATCGTCGACGACGACGGCGAGATGGTAGCTGGTCGGCGTGTCGAAGCGTGCGAGCACGACGTCGCCCCATTCCAGCGGCCGGGCGACGATCTCGCCGCTGTCGCCCGCCGGCGACTCCCCGCTTTCCTGCCAGGCGAGCGCGGGCACAAGCTCGATCGCCTTCTCCATGTCGAGCCGCCAGGCGAAACGCTCGCCATCGCTCATCTTGCGCTCGCGCTCTTTGGTCGACAGCTGCCGGTCGAGGCCGGGATAGACCGGCGCGCCGTCCGGATCGAGCGGCCACTTCGTCCCCTCCTCCGCCTCGAACCGTTCGACGAAACCCCGGATCTCGCCGCGCGACATGAAGCCCGGATAGATCAGTTCCTCGTCCGCCAGCGCTTCCAGCGCCGCCGCATAGTCGGCAAAATGCTCCGACTGCCGGCGCGGCGGCCCGTCCCAGTCGACGCCGAGAAAGAACAGATCCTGCTCGATCTGCCGCTCGAAGGCCGGCGTGCAGCGCGCCCTGTCGATGTCCTCGATCCGCAGCAGGAAATCCGCCCCCGATTCGCGCGCCAGCCGGTGATTGAGCAGCGCCGAGAAGGCATGGCCAAGATGCAGTTCACCGTTTGGACTGGGGGCAAAGCGGAAGACGTCCGGCGTGTCGTTCATTCGGATCGGTTCCCTCGTTCTGGCTGCGCATCTAGAGTCCGATTGCGAGGGGAAAGTGACGGGAGGCAGCGGCATGACCATTTCGACCGAGGCCGATATCGCGGCCGGTCTTGCGGCGCTTCGCGCCGCCGACGTCCGGCTGGAAGCCGTGATCGAGCGTGCCGGCACCGTGCCGCTGCGGCGCCGGCAGGGCGGACTTGCCGGCCTCGTCGCCATCATCGTCGGCCAGCAGGTATCGCGGGCCAGCGCCGATGCGATCCTCGCGCGGCTGGCCGTGGAGATCGCCGTCGACAGTGCGCCGGCGATCCTCGCCGCGTCCGACGAAGCGTTTCGCCGTGCCGGCATGTCCCGGCCCAAACAGCAGACGCTGCTTGCGGTCGCGCAAGCGATCGAGACCGGCAGCCTCGACTTTCGCCGCATCGGCGCCGCACCCGCCGAGGCAGCGATCGCCGAACTGGTCGCGGTGCGCGGCATCGGACCGTGGACGGCGGAGTGCTATCTGCTGTTCTGCGGCGGTCACCCGGACGTATTTCCCGCCGGCGACCTCGCGCTGCAAGTGGCCGTCGGCCACGCCTTCGGTCTTGCGAGCCGCCCCACGGCGCGCGACGTGTCGACCCTGGCAGCGGCGTGGTCGCCGCACCGCTCGGTCGCAGCCCGGCTGTTCTGGTCGTATTATGCCGCCGTGACGCGGCGCGATGCCGTGCCGATCGCCGGCGCCGCGGCGTAGCTTCCCAAAGTTATCCACAGCCCGTTGCCGCCCCGGTTTTCCCGGCCCCGCCAGCATGGGGCGCAACCCCCTGCACGGCCTCAGTCCGAGGCTTCACAAAGGCGACACGATAGAGCACGATAGTCCCCGTGTTCCGGCCATCGGGACATGCAGAGGCAAGGAGATTGGCAGGTGACGATTGCTGTCACTCAAGAGTTATCCCCAGCGCTCGTCCTGAACGCCGACTTCCGGCCGCTCAGCTACTATCCGCTTTCGCTATGGTCCTGGCAGGATTCGATCAAGGCGGTATTTCTCGACCGCGTGACCATCCTGGCGGAATACGACCGGGCTGTCCGCAGCCCCACCTACTCGATGCGGCTGCCCTCGGTGGTCTGCCTCAAGACCTATGTGAAGCCGGCCCGGCATCCGGCCTTCACGAGATTCAACGTCTTCCTGCGCGACCGTTTCCAGTGCCAGTATTGCGGCTCGCCGCATGAACTGACCTTCGACCACGTCGTGCCGCGGTCCCGCGGCGGCCTGACGACATGGGACAACGTCGTCGCCGCCTGCTCCCCCTGCAATCTGCGCAAGGGTGGGCTGATGCCGAAGGCGGCCGGAATGATCCCGCAGCAGAAGCCCTATCAGCCGACCGTCCACGATCTGCACAACAACGGCCGGTTGTTCCCGCCCAACCATCTCCACGAGAGCTGGGTCGACTATCTCTACTGGGACTCCGAACTGGATCCGGAGTGATCAACACCCTCTGCTAGAGGGGTTACATGCCAATATTCGCAATCCTCGCGCCCATCGCAGGAAGTGGTTAAGCCTGTAACACTGAAGTACAGTGGAAATTCAGTCCGCGAGGCAACCTTCAGTCGTAAAGTGGTATTGTCGCCAGTGTGATCTGGGGGACACCATGCGCAAGCGATTGAAACGGTGGATACGCGGCGACGACGTCGTACTTCCGGTGTTCGCGGAGATGATCGAGCTGATGTACGGCTCGCTCGTGCCCCTCATCGCCTCTGTCGTCGGCCTGCATCTGATCGCCGTCTTCGCCGGTTTCCGCACCAGCGATCCGCTTTTCGTCTTCCTTGCCGTTTTTGGGTGCTGCATCGGCTATGCCCGCATCGGGTTCGGGCTCGCCTATCGCTTTCGCAGGCGGCGCTGGCTCGACCGGCTTGGCGCGCGGCGCTGGCAGAACCTCTACGCGCTGGGAGGCATCCCCTACAGCTTGACCAATGGCCTTCTCGTCGTCGTCGCCATGTATTCCGGCGATCCCTACGTCTTCGCCTGGTGTGGCGGCTTCCTGATCGCGAATGCCTATGGGCTGGTCATGTACGTCGCGGTCCGGCCCGCCGTCGCGATGACGCAGGTTACCCTGACCCTGTTGCCCATCACCCTGGTGTGCCTGACCTCCGGCCGCTTCGATCTGACGATACTGGGCCTCAACCTGGTACTCGCCGTGGTGGCGCTGATGATCAATCTGCGACGGCAATATCTGACGATCCGGGAGATGCTGGAAAGCCGGCGGTCGCTGGAGCGCTTCGCCACCACCGATCCGCTCACCGGGCTCCTGAACCGCAACTCGCTGCTCCGCCAGATCGATGATCCCGAACGCTGTGCGGCCGGTTCGCGAGCGCTGCTCTTCATCGATCTCGACCGGTTCAAGCCGGTGAACGACGAGCACGGGCATCAGGCCGGCGACGAGCTGCTTGCCCAGCTGGCGGTCAGGCTGCGCCGCTGTATCGGCGAAAGGGACCTGCTCGCCCGCTTCGGCGGCGATGAGTTCGTCATCGTCTGCGAGAGCCGGACCGCCGAAGCCCTGACCGGAGCCGAGACGCTGGCGACCCGCATCCGCGACAGTCTCGACGAGCCCTTCCGCCTCGCCAATGCCAGCGTGACGATCGGCGCCAGCATCGGGATCGCCCGCATCCCCGCGGGCAGGGTCGACATCGACCGGCTGATCGGCGAGGCGGACGACGCAATGTATGCGGCCAAGCGGGCGCAGCGGGATCCGGCCATGGCGACCGAACGCGACAGGCAGGAGATGGCGGCCTAGCAAGCTGGCCGGCAGGCGCTTCGCCGGCATCGGCGGGCGTGGTAGGAGTGGGCCGGCCGCCTCGCCTCGGAGTACCGCCATCGTGACGGTCCAGAATATCAGCAACAAAACCACCGATCTCGCCTTCTACGAGGCGCTGCCGCGGCTGCAGGATTTCCGCCGTCTGGCCGACCCGGCGGTCTATGCGCCCTTGCCGGCAGACTGGGTCATCGGCGTTGCCGATATCGTGCGCTCCACCGAGGCCGTCGTGAATGGCGGCTACAAGGCGGTGAACACCGTTGCCGCGGCGGTGATCGCGGCGCTGGCGAATGCGCTGGGCGGCCGCGACTTCCCGTTCGTGTTCAGTGGCGATGGTGCGGGCTTCGCCTTGCCCGCCAGCGAATCGGGGACCGGGCGCCAGACCCTTGCCGCCGTTGCCGGCTGGGCCGGCGAGGCCTTCGGCTTCGAGCTCCGCACCGCCATGGTCAGCGTCGCGGAAATCCGCGCCAGTGGGCGCGATGTCCGCGTCGCGCGATTCACGCCGTCCGGCGGCGTCGCCTATGCGATGTTCGACGGCGGCGGGTTGGCCTTTGCGGAGCGGTGCATGAAGCAGGGGCAGTACCGTATCCCCGCGGCCGAAGGCGAGGCTGCACGGCCCGATCTCGACGGCCTGTCCTGCCGGTTTTCGGCAATGCCGGCGAAGCGCGGGCTGGTGCTCTCGGTCATTGCCGTCCCCGCCGCCGAGCCGGGCGCGGACTTCGCCACATTGGTGCATGACCTTCTCGCGATGGCGGCAGAAGGCGGCGATGACGCCAATCCGGTTCCCCCCGGCGGGCCGCCTTTGCACTGGCCGACGGCCGGTCTGGCGATCGAGGCGCGCACCGCCGCCGCCTCGACAGGCCGGCCGCTCTGGCTATCGCAGCTGTCGGTCGGCCTGCGCAGCCTGCTCGCCCATCTGACGTTTCGCAGCGGCGTGCGGGTCGGCGCCTTCGAGCCCGACCGCTATCGGGTCGAGCTCGCCGGCAACAGCGATTTCAGGAAGTTCGACGACGGGCTGCGCATGACGCTGGATTGCACGCTGGAACTGGCCGACCGCATCACCGCTCGCCTCGCCAAGGCCGAGGCAGAGGGCGTTGCCTTTGCCGGCACGCATCGCCAGCAGGCGGCGCTGATGACCTGTTTCGTGCCGGTGGCAAGTCGCAGTGACCATCTGCATTTCGTCGATGGCGCCATGGGCGGCTATGCGGCCGCCGCGGCAATGGCGTTCCGCCGGGCGACGCGGCAGGGCTGACCGGCCGCTCAGGCGAAGCGGTCGGCCCGCGCGAAAGCCGCGCGGAGCGCCACCGCCGCAAACAGCGCGGATGCGACGGCGTTCCAGCCGGCGAAGGAGAGGCCGAGGAAACGGCCCGCCGCCTCGTCGCAGGCGGGCGGGCGGATGGCGTCGATCGTGGCGAGAAGGTCGCCGCCCAGGAGATCGCCGCCTGCGACCTGGGCACAGTCGGCGGGCCCTGGCCAGAAGCCCCACTCGACCCCGGCATGCACCACGGCGAGATAGAGCGAGACCAGCATGATCGCGCCGATGGCGAGGATCAGCAGTCTCGTGAACATTGCCGGCGCCCGGCCGGCAGCGGCGACGAAGGCTACCAGCGCCACCGGGATCGCCACGTAATAAGGGATGCGCTGCTCAAGGCAGAGGGCGCAGGGGATGTAACCCCCGACATGCTCGAAGATCAGCGCCGTGCCCACGGTCGCGGCCATGCCGACGAGGAGGAAGCTGGCCGCCAGCGACTGGCGAAAACCGGTGGGGCGCTGGAACTGGGCGAGGAGTTGCATCGGGACCGTCAGAAAAGATAGCGCACGGCGAGGAAGCCGCCGATCAGCAGCACCATGAACAGGGTGAAGAGAAGGCCGAGATTCTTCTCGATGAAGCCCTGGATCGGCGCACCGTAGCGCTGGAGCAGCCAGGCCACCAGGAAGAAGCGCGCGCCGCGCCCGATGATAGAGACGACGGTGAAGGTCAGGAGATTGAGGTGCGTGGCGCCGGAAAAGATCGTCAGCACCTTGTAGGGAAAGGGTGTCAGCGCCGCGAACAGCACCGCCCAGCCGCCCCAGTCGTTGTAGCGCGCGGCCATCTGGTCGAACGCATCGGCCTTGCCGTAGAGCTCCAGGACCGGGCGCCCGATCAGATCGAAGGCGAGCGCGCCGATGGCGTAGCCGAGGAAGGCGCCCAGCACCGAGGAGACCGTGCAGATCATCGCGATCCGGAACCACTTCGCCCGGTCGGCGATGACCATCGGGATCAGCAGCGCATCCGGCGGTATCGGAAACACCGAGCTCTCGATGAAGGACACCCCGGCGAGAGCGCGCTCGGCATGGCGTGTCGCGGCGAGCGACATGACCCAGTCGTAGAGGCGGCGGAGCATAAGGCGGTTCCTGGAGGGATCGGCAACAGGGCGAGCGCTTAAGCCGAACCCCGCATGAACGCAAATGACTTCGGGCGGCGGCGCATCGACTTCCCGGACCCGTCGCTCATCGGCCACGCACGAGCCTCCGGCTTTCGCTGGAAAATGACCGGCGGATCATGTACGGGGATTTGCAGCAGCCACGCGGCGCCTTGCGCCGGCGAGCTGCAGCGTGCGGGTGTGGTGGAACTGGTAGACGCGCCGGACTCAAAAAGTGGTTTGTCTACCATATCCACAGGTTTTGCAGCGGGCAGAAAGTGCAGTGAGTTGAGCGGGTTAGAGAGATAGGAGTTTACGCTGCCAGAGTTTAGAAATCGCTCTAGGTGCAGTATAGGTGCAGAGAGCGACGGCTAGAGTCGGCGGCAAATGTGCGGGTGTGGTGGAATTGGTAGACGCGCTGGATTCAAAATCCAGTTCCGAGAGGAGTGCCGGTTCGACCCCGGCCACCCGCACCACCTTCTTTGTCGATGCGAGGGTCGTGGAGTTCGAATCTCTTCCGCCTCGCCATCATCTCACAGTCGAACGCCCTCTGATGCGCAGTGGCTGTGAGCACGGGCCCTGATCTGCAGGCTCTGGCTTGCAACCTATTGACTGCGCGTTGGCCGTGGGAGCCCGTCAGGCTCTCTCTCCTCCGGATATTCTCCGAGGCTCTGCACTGCACCCGAAAAGTACGGAACCGGAAACGCCTGCATCTTCTGCATGTTGGCGCATGCCCAAGCCTCGCCGAGTTCGTTTTTTCGTCGGACGGCGAACTCTCCCCACGTCCAACCTCGCTCGCGGGATTGTTGGCCGTCTTGTTGTGATATGCTCGCTGGGATACGGCAGCAGTGCGCCCATCCCGGTCGTTCGGGGCGGCGCTTTCGGCTTCCCGAAAGCGGACGCTACCCAAGCCACATGAAAGTCGAACTGCCAATGACCCGTAAGTTCCAGTCTTGGGCTGGATCGATCGCGGCTCGATCCGTTTTCGGTAAATTTTTTGCCTTTTGTCTTTTCCTACTTTCTTTGCATATTCACAAGACGGCAATTCGCTTGGTCTCCGCGAGGTATACCCAAAAGGCAGCTCTGTGCTAGACTTGTGAACTAGCGGGTTTCGACTTTTCTACGACCTTTGGGACAGCTTACTTCGCTCATGGAAAGAGGCGTTCCAGAGAAATTGCATCGACCTGTTCGCCTCCCCCTGTGCGAGCGCGTGTCTTTCTGGCGCGGTCGAGTTCGGCGTGCCATTAAGTATGCGCAGGCATCACCTTGAAAAGGTCTGATCCTGACCTTGCTAGAGCATCGGCCAAAACGACATGATTGCGACGCAAAACGCGACTTGGTGCGACGGAGCTATGGCATCGGATCGATGCGATCACGACATGCCCAGGTAGTAGATAATATGTATGAGAGGGGTGACAGATAAATGGCGGCTGGACTTACGTTTTATCCCGTAGGCAACGGGGACATGGCACTCATCACTCTCGACAATGGCCAGAACATTCTCATCGACGTCAATATCAGGGGGTCTGCTGACGGCGAGGACGAGGATGTTCATGATGTCGCGCAGGATTTGAAGGATCGGCTTCCGCGAGATGAGGATGACCGCCCTTACGTCGACGCCTTTCTGATCTCGCATCCCGACGTCGACCACGTCAGCGGCCTGCGCAACCATTTTCATCTCGGACCACTCGACAAGTACCCGGACGACGAGAACAACGACCGGATCGTCATTCACGAGATGTGGTCCTCGCCGATCGTGTTTCGTCGAGCGAGCTCGCAGCACAAATTGGGTGATGATGCCAAAGCATGGGCGAAGGAAGCGCGCAGGCGCGTCGCTTTGTTCAAGGAGAAGGGTTTGGCCGGAACTGGCGACGGCGAGCGGATATTGATCCTGGGCAAGGACCGCGACGGCAAGACGGATGACATCATAGAGATCGTCGTCCTGCAGGACGATTTGATCACCTCAGCGAACCGCGTGGAAGACGGCCAGTTCGAGGCGCGCTTGCTGGCTCCGGTTTACATCGACCCGGAACAGGAGGACGCCGAGGAACTGATCGAGCTCTTCTCGAAAAACAACTCATCGGTGATCCTCCGGTTCTCTATCATGGCCGATGGAACAGACGATGCCTGCCACTTTCTTTCAGGGGGTGATGCAAGCGTCGAAATCTGGGACCGCCTATGGCGCCGGCACAAGGACGACAACGTAGACTGGCTTAGCTATGATGTCATGGAAACGCCACACCACTGCTCGTGGCGTACACTCAGCCATGATCGCTGGTCGCAGATGGGCGAGGACGTGAAGGTCTCGCCGGACGCTCGCAATGCTTTGTCTCAGACCCGGGAAGGTGCTCATATCGTCGCCAGTTGCAACCCGATCAAAAAGGAAGAGACTAACCCGCCGCACGAGCGCGCCAAGCGCGAGTACGTGTCGATCACGGCTCCCGATCGTTTTCACTGCACCGAGGAATACTGGGCGGAAAACTCGCGTCCCATCGAGTTCACGATCTCCCACGCCGGTCCTTCGTTCAGTCATCGGGTTGCGGCGAAGAAGGTTGCAGCGACGATTGGCATTTCGGCAATCCCCACGGTGGTGCGAGGGCATGGGGTGCAAGGCCGCGGGTAGGTAAGAAAGCCGTGGCAAAGGCAGAGCTCCTTCGACACGCGGAGCACTTTCTGCGGGTCGCTTCCGCCTATCCCTATGTCGTCAGCGCCAGTCTCGGCGACGTGGGCGACGAAAAGGCGGTCCTCGCCCTGGATGTCGCCGTGGAGTTGCCCAACGCAGCACGCCTCGTCGGATATAGTGACACCGGTGTGCGTGCGGTCGAACCTGTCGAGGTGGTGCTGCGCGACGGCTATCCTCGGCGCTGTCCCGGATTTCGGCTACGGCCGGATTTTCCGCCCGCGACGCACCATCTAGCTCCCGGCAAAGACAAATCGGGACCAGTGCCTTGCCTCGTGGACGGTTCACCCGACGAATTCTTTGCACAGCACGATCTCGTCGATGCTGGCATCATGGCCATCGTCGAACAGATGTGCGTCTGGCTCAAACGGGCTGCAATCGGCCGCCTAGCCGATGAACGGTCCGGTTGGGAACCGATTAATCGTGCGACTGTGCTCGCGCCGGTTTTCGTCGATCGCGAGTCGCTGATCATTTCGCGGATCGCCAAAGACGCAGGCGAAGTCTGGCTGCGCTCGCGCTACCTCGGTAAACTATACGAGGTCGACGAGGAAACACCGGGCTTTTGGGTCAGCGGCGAACTTGCACCCAAGATCGGGCCCGACGCGACGTTCCCCTTCGTTTTCGAGACGCTGAGGGAGCCTGGCCAGACCGTCACCACAGTGCTCTGGCCGAACCACAAAGCCGTCAGCGACGAAATCCTCGCCGATGATATCACCACGATCGGTCAACTTGAGGCCCGAGCCGCAATCTATGGCATGGGAGACCAGTTCCGTCGCTTTCTGAGGGATCTCGAGCGACGATTCGAGACCAAATGGACGTCGGCACCACTGCCCGTGGCCGTCATCTTGTGCGTTCGCAGACCGTTCGCGCTGACCGGACGCAAGTCCAGCATCGAACTCCTCGCTTACTGGTTCAAGTTCCACCGGCCAAAGGCAGTGGAGCCGCCACCGGCGTTGCGTGCCGCCGAACAGGTTTACCCCTTGCGGCAAGTCGACATGCCGTCGGCGGTACTGTTCCGCAGCATCAGCAACGCACCGGAGATTCCCAAGACGAGCGTGATCGGCTGCGGCAGCGTCGGATCGAAATTGGCGATGCACCTTGCCCGGACAGGCGCATCCATCCTTGCTGTCTCGGACAACGACCTGTTGCAGCCGCATAACATGGCGCGGCACGCGCTTGCTCGAGGGCCCTTTCCTCGGTTCAAAGCCCCAGAGCTCGCGGATGAACTTGGTCAGATCGGGGCTTCCCCCCGATCCTATGTCGGCAACATTATCCCAGCGCTCGATAAGCCCGACGAGCTAAAGCGCTTTATCCCGATGCAGACCGAACTGGTTGTCAACACCACGGCCTCGCGGCTCGTGCGAGAGGCCTTGGTCGGATGCGCCGGCGGCAAGATCACGGCAAGGGTCGCCGAAGTTGCGTTGTTCGGTCGCGGAGATGGTGCGTTCGTCTTTGTCGAAGGCAAGGACGGCAACCCGACCCTCACGCAACTCGAGGCAAGCCTTTACGCCACCGTTTCTAAGCGAGAACGGCAGCTGCTCTTCGATCCGGCGACGGGCTTGGCCCAGGTTCAGATTGGAGAAGGGTGTGGTTCCTTGACCATGCCCATGGACGACGCGCGGCTTTCCGCCTCGACTGCGATGGCAACTGAGGAGCTCACCCGCATCGTCGGCCCCGACTCCTCTAGCAAAGGGCAGGTGGCAATCGGCGTGAGGGAGCGAACGGGGCTGTCGACGTGTTGGCGCCGAATGACTGTCCCCGCCTTCCATCGCGTTCCGGTCGAAGGCGGCAGTTGGACCCTCGACGTCTCGGACGATGTCGTGAACCGAATCCGTAGCGAGATCGCGGCCTATCCTACCGTTGAAACAGGCGGCCTGATGATCGGCACCTGCAATTCGCGGCGTCGCGTGATCACGGTGGTGGACATTCTACCAGCCCCTGCAGACAGCACGCGCACTGCTAGCCTATTCCAGCTTGGCACTGCGGGCTTGAAGAAGATGGTCGATCGACGGTTCCGCGAAAGCGGCGGTAGCTTGTTCGACGTGGGCACATGGCACAGCCATCTAGCCGAGCAGGGTGCATCCGCGCTCGACTGGAAGACCGCCAAGTCACTTGCGGAGGAGCGTCCACCGCCAGCGGTGCTGCTGATCTGCACGCCTACACGTTTCCTTGCCATCACCGGAACGAATGGGGGCTGACCATGGATTTCTTGGACACCTATTCCCTTAAGGCCCGGCTCTTCCCGGCGGTCCTGGCGGTGGCTCCGGCGGTCGTCCTTTGCCTGCTCTGCGCGAGCTGGGTCGATCCGGGCCTACCGGAAGCGGTCGCGACGGTGGCCGTGATGGTACTCTTCTTCGCGGCCGCCAATCTCGCTCGAAGGTTTGGTCGAGCGAAGGAGGAGGTGATCTTCGCCGACACCGGCGGAAAGCCTCGGAACCGTGAGCTCACCCATGCCGATAGAACCCTTCCGGCGTCGCAGAAGGAACGATACCGTTCCTACCTCGCCGTGCAATTGGGCTTGAAGCCGCCCACCGCCGAAGACGAAAAGAACCACCCGGACGAGGCGCAGGCGTTCTACGACCAAGCCTACGGGTGGCTTCGCGAGAACACACGCGACACCCAAGCCTTCCGGCTCCTGTTCACCGAAAACATCGCCTATGGCTACTATCGTAACCTTCTCGGGCTTAAGTCGGTCGGCATCACACTCAACTTCCTATCCCTGGCCGCCGCTGCTGCAATTGTTTACTGGCAAGCGGAGTTTGCTGCGTTGAGTGAGGGGAAGCTTGTTTTATTGGGTATCCTGTCGCTGCTTCACCTTCTCTACTTCATATTCGGGGTGAGAAGAAAGGCAATGCTCGATGCATCGCATATCTATGCCCGACAGCTTGTCCTGAGCCTCGAGACGCTAATGAGGAGGGCGTGAATCAAGTGAACTCCGCCTCTCACCGGACAGGCGGCGGTTAGGTTTAGGCACATCGGACTGCGTGTAAGATGGTTCGCGGCTTTTTCCGATGCTGGCGCTTCTCATGCTGCAGTACGACAACCTTAAGGCGCCAGACCTCCTGCCCGAGGGGATAAGGTCCGGCCCATGTGTCCTCGCATGCCTAGACTAGAGTGGGGGTGCCTTGTGAACCGTGGCCATTTGGGTCGCGAGCGGAACGGCAGCTATTTGCGCAGGGGCGGTCTAAAGTTGCCTGTCCGCAATCGGCCCCTTCCGGCAATTGAAAATGATTCCTAACCCGAGTGGTCTGCGGATTGCCGGTCAGGGCCCCGGCATCCGGCATCCGGCGTCTTACTCGTCCATCCAGCGCTTCAGGACGATCGAGGCGTTGACGCCGCCGAAGCCGAAGGCATTGGAGAGAGCGATCCGGGCGTCGGACGAGCGCGTGGTCGGCCCGACCAGATCGAGGCCGTCGGCCATTTCGTCAGGGTCCGTGAGGTTCAGATTGGGCGGAAGACGGCCATCCCTCAGCGCCAGGAGCGTAACGATGACTTCGAACACGCCGGCCGCTCCCAGGAGATGGCCGCTGGCGGACTTGGTCGACGAGATGGCAGGCCCGGCCTTCGTGCCGAACACCGCCTTGATGGCTGCCAACTCGCTGGCGTCGCCGATCTGCGTCGAGGTTGCATGGGCGTTGATGTAATCGACCTCCTCCGGCGGGACGCGCGCCATGCCTAGGGCGAGCCGCATGGCCCGCTGGGCGCCGGCGCCGTCCGACCGCGCGGCGGTGGGATGATGCGCGTCTGCGGTGGTCGCATAACCGATGAGCTCCCCCAGCGGCGTCGCCCCGCGCTCGCGGGCATGGGCCAGGCTCTCCAGGACGAGCATGCCGGCGCCCTCCCCCATCACGAACCCGTCCCGGGCGCGATCGAAGGGCCGCGATGCGAGTTCTGGCCGGTCGTTGAAGCCCGTCGACAACGCCCGAGCAGCACCGAAGCTGCCGAGCGTGACGCGGTTGATGCAGGCCTCCGCGCCACCGCACACCACGACGTCGACCTCCCCGCTCCGAATCAGCCGCATCCCGTCGCCGATCGCCTGGACACTAGCGGCGCAAGCCGTGACGGGCGCACCCAATGGCCCTTTGAACCCATACTGGATCGAGATCTGGCCAGCGGCGAGATTGACCAGAAAGGACGAGACCGTAAAGGGCGACAGACGCCTTGCGCCTCGCGTCTGAACGGTCGTCACGGCATCCAGCATGCTGTGAAAACCGCCGATCCCGGAGGCCACGATCGTCGCGGTGCGATCCTTGCCGTCTTCGTCCGGATGCCAATTGGCCTGACCGATCGCCTGGCGAGCCGCCTCAAGCGAAAAGTGGATGAACCGGTCCATCTTCTTGCGGTCCTTGAACGGGACCAGACCCTCGATATCGAAGCCGGCTGCGTCCTCCGTCAGTTCCGGCACGATCGCGGCGATCTTCGACGCGACATCCGGTACCGCCGCGTCGGGAAGGCGGCGGATGCCGGATCGATGCGACACGAGGCGCTCCCAGGCCGTCTCGACACCGACGCCCAAAGGCGACACGACACCCATGCCAGTGGCGACAATACGTTTGGGGTCATCCGAGAACATGAGCACACCCGAGCAGTGGACCGTGGGCGAGCGATCCATAATCGTGTTGGAAGGAGAAAGATCGGTGGAAGGAGGCGCGCTTCCGCGGCCCCGCTCTCATAAAGCAAGCCGGCTGCTTTGGCACCCGCGATTGCCTTCCAGAAGGGCAATCGACGATAGACGAGCCAAAATCGCCCCATTGCAACTCCGTTGCGTGGCTCAATGTGCGAAAGGCTCAGCGCCTGTCGTTCTCATTGCTTGACGGAAACAGGACACGAAAAGGGCAACGCGCGGTTCTCCGGATATCGCGACAAAGCCTGCGGCTGAGAGGGAGCAAATTCTCCCGAAACGGAAATAACTCCTGATCGCGCAACGGACCGAACGCGTCGTTATCGAGGCACTTCCTGTTGCCAAGCGCTTCGCGCCAACACTTAATATACCAGTAGCGCTCTACTCGCCGGCAGCGGCATTACGGGGATCGATGGATGAGGTTTCTCCCGCTGTTGTTGCGAAGGGCGGTGCGCAAGGGGCGCCTCACCGTCATCGGTCCCCGGGGCGAGGTGGAGACATTCGGCGGGACGGAGTCGGGGCCAGCGGCGACGATCCGCATCAACGATCCGGCCTATGACTGGAAGATCGCCTTCAACCCCGAACTGAAAGCTGCTGAGGCCTACATGGACGGGGCGCTCATTGTAGAAGAGGGCGACGTCCACGATTTTCTCGAGGTCTTTTTCGCCAACAAGCGAAGCTTCGATCTCAGTGCCGGGCAGGCGTTCTGGCGTACGGTGGCGCGGCGCGCCAAGCGGCTTCACCAGCACAACCCGGTCTCCCGCTCGCGGGCCAACGTCAAGCACCACTACGAACTCGGCGACGACCTGTACCGGCTGTTTCTGGACGACGCCACGCAATATTCCTGTGCCTATTTCCCGAGAGGCGACGAGTCGCTGGAAGAGGCCCAGACGGCGAAGATGCGCCATGTCGCCGCGAAGCTGAATCTCGCCGACGGTCAGCGCGTCCTCGACATCGGCTGCGGCTGGGGCGGACTTGCCCTCTACATGGCGCGGGTGGCCGGGGTCGAGGTGCTGGGCGTGACGCTGTCGCCGGACCAGGCGAGGGTCGCGACGGCCCGTGCGGAGGCGATGGGCCTCGCCGATCGCGTCCGGTTCGAGGTCCGGGATTACCGCGAGATGGACAAGAAGTTCGATCGGATCGTGTCGGTCGGCATGCTGGAGCATGTCGGCGCACATCATCTCGACGGATACTTCCGGACGGTCCGGGACCGGTTATTGCCGGATGGCGTCGCGCTGATCCATTCCATCAGCACCAAGTCGCCGCCGGGCATAACCGGGCCGTTCATCCGCAAATACATCTTCCCGGGAGGCTACAGCCCCTCGCTGTCGGAAATCACCGCGGCGATCGAACTCTCAGGCCTGTGGGTCCTCGACGTGGAGGTTTGGCGCAAGCACTACGGATTTACACTGCGGGAATGGCGGCGACGCTTTGCGGCAAACCGGGCGGAGGTGGTGAAGCTGTACGACGAGCGATTCGCACGGATGTGGGAGTTCTATCTCTCGGCATGCGAGTGCGTCTTCATGTACGGGTCGGGCAACGTCGTTCAGATCCAGATCGGCCGCGAACGCGACGCGGTGCCGATCAGTCGCGACTATATCTCTGAAGCGACGCAAGCTTACCAGTTGATCGATGCCCACGACGGAAATGGAATCGATTTTAGTTTCGCAGGCAACAACGTGGAGTTGGCCCGTCAAACCGAATGAAAGGGGCACGTGACTCTTTCGCGGGCCCGACCGCTCGTAGTTGCGGAAGGAAGGTGGCTTCAGGAACCGCGGAGCTTCTCAGAAGTGGCTGCAATGAGAGCCGGACGGCAGCTTTTCTTTCGCCCGCCAAAAGCGGACGATCTGTTGCCGGCCCCTTACTGCAATCAGAAGGTATCCCTAATCTGACTAGAATCTCGCCGTCCGCCCGACCACGTCAACTCCGCATCCTACCAAAAAAATACTTCAAGGCGGCTGCCGAGAAGTTTGGATGCTGGTTTACGCAGCCGCACGAGCGGGGATAAACGCAGACGATGCGGTCAAGATAGAATGCAGCGTCGCGGATGGCGAGTCTCTCACGTTCGCAGATAATGCGCCAGATCGATTACCTCGGTCTATTTCTTGCTCGGCCATATGTACACGCCGATAGAAGCGCCTTGGACAGCTGCAGCTTTTCATAGTCCACCGATGTTGCGCGGATGCAACTAGTCATTCGTTACAGCATCCTTCGAGCGGTCAAATATTGACGCGTGATCACTCCAAGGCAAGCTTGCAGAAAGGATTGGCTTCCCAGGAGCGTGTCGCATGGCAGGACTTCCCCCCCCGCGCGAAAGGCATCCTGTTGTCTCTAAGGTGGGCAGCTCGGCCGTTACGGCGTCGATCGAGCCTCCCAAGCTCCCCGTCCCATGGGCCGCGACCATCGCCATCGCACCGCCCTACCGTCCAAATCCTGGTCTCGCACGCGAGCACATCTGCCAAAATTTCCTACTGCAGTCCGTCGCATGGGTGACACTTCTATGCTTGTACGACCAAAGCGCGCATGCCGCATGCCAGGAAACACCTCCCGGCTCAGGAACCTTTGAGTGCGAAGGACAGATTCCCCAAGGCTTCACCTCAACCGGGGCGTCGGTAACGGTCACTGCGCAACCCAGCGCGGTTTTCAACGACGATGTCTCGATCACGGGCCCGGGTACAAGTACATTCAACAATGCTGGCACACTATCCGACGGTCTATTTGCTTCAGACAATGATTTTTTTACACTTAACAACAGCGGAACATTGCAAAGCGGCCTCGCCGCCAGCGGCAATGGCACAACGATCATCAACCATGACGGTGTCATCAACAGTGGTGGCATAACGATCGACGGGATCGGCGATAATAGGATAACCATCTTCGCCGGCCGGAGCGTCAACGGCCTGGCTGATATTTCCGGCGCTGTGAATTTTGTAGACAGTCAAGGAACATTCAACGCCGGCTTGACGATGACAAGCACCGGATTGAACGCGGTAATCTTGCGCTCCGGCGGCGCGGTGAGCGGCACCTTCAATCTAGCGGGTCCAAGAACGTTTCTCGATAACTTCGGCATATTCAATGGCGGCATCACCTTAGCGGGTGACGGGATAAGCCTGGTTGTCAACCGTCAAGTCGGAGTTATGCAGGGGATTACAAGCAACGGGATAACTAACGAATTTTTCTTCAACGACGGGAGTATCAATCAAACCGTCACCCTGGGCGATGGCGATGACGTGTTCATCAATCGCGGCATCGTCTCAAATGTTGTCGACCTGGGCGATGGCGGCGATGCGTTCGACTTGGTCGGCGGCACGGTCAACGGCAACGTGCTGCTGGGCTCGGGCGCGGACCAGGCTGTCCTTCGAAACGGGACCATCACCAACACACTGCTGGGCCAAGACGGCAACGACTATGTTGTCTGGACGGGTGGCGAAATCATCGGCCTCGATACCGGCGCCGACACCGATTTCGCACATTTCATAGGCCTGACCTCCACGAACCTCAAAACCGGACTGCCGATTGATGGCGGCCTGGGCGCCGACGATGTGCTGTTGTGGACAGACACGGTCGCCGGTGATGTAGCTCGCTACGTGAATTGGGAGCAGTTCGATGTAACGGACGGCTCAGAGCTGACGTTCGACAACTTCGCGACCCTCAGGCTCGGCGATGCGGTCACGGGCACCGGAACGCTCGCTATCGACGAGATGAGCACTGTATTTGCAGGCAACGGCACGCACAGCGTCGCGCCGTTCGACAGCGGGCAGCAAGTCGCGGTTCACAACTGGGGTACGATAGACCTCACGAACAATAATTCGAACGCCGCCGACGCTTTCGTCGTTCTGGGCAACTATATCGGATATGACGGCAGCGTGGATCTTCAGACCTACCTTGCGTCCGACGACTCGCCATCCGATCGTATGGTTATCGATGGCGGCCAAGGAAGCGGGCTGACCAGTCTTGCCATAACGAACGTGGGTGGCCCGGGTGCTCTCACGCTCGCCAATGGCATTCGTGTGGTCGACGCCATCAATGGTGCCACGACCACCACCGGGGCGTTTCAACTTAGTGGTCCTGTCGCAGCCGGCCCTTTCGAATATCTGCTTTATCGCGGTGGCATGACGTCTGACGCCGAGAGCGACAGCGACTGGTTCCTGCGCAACACCCTTTCGCCGCCTCCGCCTCCTCCGCCTCCTCCGCCTCCTCCACCGCCGCCTCCACCGCCGCCTCCGCCGCCGCCTCCGCCGCCTGCTCCACCGCCGCCTCCGCCGCCGCCTCCGCCGCCGCCGCCCGCACCTCCGTCGCCGCCGGCGCCTCCTCCGCCTCCTCCGCCGTCGCCACCGCCGCCACCGCCGCCACCGCCTCCTCCACCGGCGCCGGCGCCACCGCCACCGCCACCGTCGCCGCCGCCGCCGCCGCCGCCGCCCGGACCTCCGTCGCCTCCCGACCCGCGACCGGTGCCGAATGTTCGACCGGAGGTGCCGGGGCATGTGATGGCGCCGCTCGTAACCCAGAGGCTGGGACTTTTGACGATGGGGACCTTCCACCAGCGGCGCGGGGATCAATCACGCCTCATCGGCGACGGCGCACCCTTCTATCGCGTGCCGGAGGCCCAAGGTGCGGACATTCCGCAAGAGGACGTCGTGACACCGCCGCCCGCCGTCTGGGGGCGAGTATTCGGGTCAGAGAGCGACCTGAGCACCGGCGCAAACATCAGCGTCGCAGGTTTCGCTATCGCGCCGACATTCGACGGTCACTATTGGGGACTTCAGACCGGCGCCGACCTGATCGGCATTGATCATGGCAACGGTCATCTTGACCGCTTCGGATTTTTCTATACTCACGCCGACGTTTCCGGCGACATCGGCGGCAATGTGCTGGGTAGACTGCAACGCGATGCTGGCGACCTCGATATGACCGAGGACAGCATCGCCGGTTACTGGACACATCTCTGGCCCGGTGGGTCCTATGTCGATGTCGTGGCCAAATATGCGTGGCTCGACGGTTCCAGCGACTCGTTCCGGGGGATCAGCACGGATCTCGCCGGCAACAGCATCGCCGGCTCGATCGAGACCGGGGTTCCCTTCGTCATCGCGGACGGATGGAGGATCGAACCGCAGGCGCAACTGATCTGGCAGCGCATCGACTTCGACGACAGCAGCGATCCATTCTCCGACATAATCCATGACGATTACGACGCGTTGACGGGACGTGCCGGCGTTCGCCTGGCGTTCGACAAGCAGGCGCTGCTGATGCACGCCAGCTTGAACCTGTGGCACGGCTTCCCGCAGGGGACGTCCAATGTAACGTTCAACACGATCCCGGTCTCGGTCGAAAGCGAGGGAACCTGGCTCGAGATGAATGGGGGAGCGGCGTTCGCGGCTAGCGAGAATGTGACCATTTCCGGCGACGTCAGCTATTCCTTTGATGTCGAAGGCAGCGACCACAACTCGATAGGTGGCCAAGTCGCAGTCAAGTGGCGGTGGTAGGATGGTCTCCGAAAGTACTCTCGGCGCCAACTGAAAATATTAAGGAACATATGGCGCGGGCCTGGAACGACGTTCCAGCGTCTGACGACGTCACCGAATGAATAGGAGGACTTGCCGTTCGGCGAGACCCGGTCAATAAATTTGATTGCCGCGAGAAACGTCGTATCTCCTCCTCATTCCGAGCGTTTGTACATGAATGAACTGATCGCCTACGTCATTGACGGACATGAACTCCGCATTCGGCCAGCGCCCCTCGAACGACAATGGATGGACGATAGCGAGCAGCGCTTCGCCTACCGTTGCCTGCCGTTGAACATCGCTAATTCGCATGGCTGGGAGATTTTATGTACCGCAGCCTTCTCAGCGGTATGGAATGGGCAGAAAGCCAAAGATTCGGTACGAATTACAAGTGAATCTGGCGTTGTAACAACTGCCGTCAGCCACTTCGGCAGTGGTATCCTGACACTTCACGTCCCTTGCCTGTTCAAGACCGATCCAGGCGTGAATTTGTTCGTCACAGGTCCGATCAATCGACCGAAAGACGCGATCTCCGCGCTTTCTGGCGTGATCGAAACCGACTGGTCGCCGTACACGTTCACGATGAACTGGCAGTTCACGCGGCCCCATCACCCAGTAAATTTCGACGTCGACGAACCGATTTGTCACCTTTTTCCAGTGGGACGCGGCCACCTTGAGGAGTTGCGTCCCGCCCTCTGTCCCCTATCGGAAAATCCCGATCTGGAAAGCGAACACAAATTGTGGGCTGGAAGCCGCTACACGTTCAATGCTGCGCTGGCAGATCCAGCCTCGAAAGCCGCGCAGGATCAATGGCAAAAGACATATTTTAAGGGCAAGTCGCCTTCCGGAGCACTTGCCCCGGAAGGGCATCGCAGCCGTTTGCGTCTGCGGCCGTTTGTATCGAAATAAATAAACTATACTGGTCGCGTTGTCGTCCGCAGTAGGGACCTGAGTGCCGGGAACTGGCGCGCCGCAATCGCATCGTGGGCAACGCCGTCTCCTTCGAGAAACCCTGCCGCACGAGGACTTGCACTGGTTGGCAGTCACCACCTCTGTCCGTCAGATCCTATATGCGCTACCGTCCTGTACATCGTCGATGTTGTCAAAGTGCAAGACGAGCGGAAGAAACTTGTCAATTGCTGCGGCACTGAAGACTACCCGCTCTGTACGCCTCTGGATCGAGAACGCCGCCGACCAAATGCCAATGAGAAAACCGCTGTTATCGCGAAGCTCGAGACGGTGGCCCACGAGATCGCGCATATCCACACCTGTCGCATCCTTGCTGGCGACCAGTTCGAGACAAATCAGGCCGTTCTGGTAGACGCGCCAGCGTGACTTGTGAAAAGTACAATCATCTACCTGTTGCTCCGGCCAGTCGAATTGGATCCAACGAACCGCTCGATCTTCGTGATCACGGCTCCCCCGTCCGCATGTGATGGATCTGGCTTTGATTTGGTTCACGATCGGCAGGGTCGCATCCTGCCTCGCAAGCGGGACCCATTCGTCGCCGGAGCCGCCAGCCAGGAATGTGTTAACAGTGGCAATCTTATCCTTCGCCGTGTCGGGAAGCCGAAACTTGCTGAGCAGGGGTCGGGCAAAAAGCGCAGCCAGCTTGATCACGATTGGTACCGCGTCATAAGGCGCCGACGGCGTTGGCGATCGGCCGATGGACGTTGCGAGGCAACCGTTCAGCGAGGCGAGTTCTTGCGCCGCCGCCGCTTTTCGACGTTCCCTAAGTCTTCGGAAACAGGAAAGTGACGGAGGTGCGAAAGCCGACGCCCTCCGCTCCGCCTTCCGGACTTTCTGCCCAATAGCGGACACCAGCCTGCAAGCTGACCGGCTGGTCGCCGAACTTAACCAATTTGCTGACCGTGAAGTTCACCGGCACGGACCAGGCTTCATGCTCCCAGTCATAGGTCGTCTCGGTATTGAGGGCGAAGGTCCAAGCGTCTGGGGTCGTATAAGAGACGAAGGGCTGAAGGAAGGTTGCGTTGACATCATCGCGGTCGCCCTCCCCTGCGAACGACCAGATTTGATTGGCCAGCACGCCATAGGTCCAGGGGCCTGACTGCTTCAGCGCCACGCCGGTGGGGCCGGCGCCCCATTTCTCGCCGCCAAGCAAGGGATCGGTGCCGGTCGGCAGCAGAAATACCGGTCCGACGCCCCAGATCACGCCACCCGGACCCGGCGCTTTGGGCGAGAGAAACAGGCTCTGGACGGTATCGCCCAGGCCGAACTGGTCGCCCGAGCGCCCAGCGACATCGTTTTGCCAGATGACGGGCACGATCGTGCGCGAGATCAGGTTCCAGTCCTCGTTCAGCGTTATCGGGATCACCGGCTGGATGTTCAGCGTCACCCGGTCGCCATCGTCCGGACCGAAGCCGCCGTCGTAGTTGAACTGGAATGGGACGCTTACCAGGGAGGCGATCGGGTTCGACAACTGCTTTGCAAGGTCAGCCTCCTGCGCGGCAGCGGAGCTTCCCAGCACAAAGGCAAAAACCGTCAGGGTCGACAGGAGGTGGCGGGCCGTTGATATCATTCTCGGAGTCCTTCTTCTCATCACCCGTTTCCGGGCAGGAAACGATCATGCCGTCCGCCAGTGCTCTCGCGCTTGATGGCCTTGGACTTGTTGGAGGAACGTCGTCGCCTTTGGCCGATAACTCGAGGCGCCGGAGGTAGTCATCACGCTCTATCGGCGCCGATGCAGAGGGAGATCACCACCCCTTGGCGTGTCGACAGTCGGCACGGCTCCGAAATTCGCGGCGTGGAAATTGCCAGCGCAACGACAGTTGCCGAATGAGCCGATGTCCGGACGCCGCGTTGTGGGTACGGCCTTGCCCGACGGGACGGGTGCATGGGCGGATACCTCCGACTCACCAGACGCCAAGCCTACAATCCCGCAGCAGCTTCTGCCTATTGGGGAAAACCCCGAGGTAATGCGTGAGGGCAAAGGGACGCGCCTATCTTTGCCATGAGCACGGGCAGATCGGGAAGCCCGCATGCTGACAAGGGGCGAAGCCGTCATTGGTCGATAACCGGGGCATGGGCGAGACGACCGCCACGCCAGCAGGGGGCGCAAAGCCCAAGGAAGCAGTATGGGACGATTTGTCGAAAGGTGCCCCTTCCGTCGTTCACGGTCGACCCATATGCACTCTTTGACTCGTCAGATGCGAGCGCATAGGCGACGGCATTCCGGTTCCTTGATCAGCTTCCGGGCTGCGCGATGTCAAGCGTGGCGCCGGTGCTTTCAGCCACCGCGTTCATCTGGCTGCCGAGATTGCGGCGGGTCGTCGGGTCGACCACCGCCAGCGGTATGCTGACCGCCGCGGCCGCGGTGTGGCCGACGGCTTGCGTCGCCCCCACCGCCACGGCGCCGATGGTATCGCCGATGCCCACCCGGGAATCGGTGATGGGCTGTCCGTCCAGCAGGCGCTGTCCGATCAGCCTGACGATCTCCGGGCTCTCGGCGAACTTCGAGTGATTGAGGTAGTCGGCGCTGTCGTAGGTCGTGAGATCGATCACGTCGATGCCAGCCCTTTCGAACTCGGTGCGGTAAGGCTCGACCGACGGGTCGACCGCCCCGAGCCGCGCCCTGTCGCCGGAGATGAGCCGCGAAACCTTCAGCGCCCTGTCGTCGGTCGACACGAAGACGGTGAACTTCGGCTTCTCCTCGCCGAACTGGACCCACTGCTCGCGGAAAACGTCGATGTCGATATCCGGCGACGCGAGGATGACGTTACGGATTTTCGGGGCGATGCGGCCGTCCCGGATCGCCATCTGGCGCAGCGCCTCGACCGCCAGCCATGTGCCCATGGAGCGGGCCATCACCGTCACCTCTCCCACGTTGGGGTCAGTGGCGACCGCGCGGAGCACCAATTCGAGACCGTCGCGCGAGTAGTTGGTGCTCTCCTTGTCCTAGCTGTAATCGAAGACGCTGGCTCGTGATGGCCAGGTGAACAGCACGGGGGTTACGTCGCCGCCGGAATCGTGGACGATCTGCGCGAAGCGGTAGACGGAGTCCTCGTAACGATTGTTGAAGCCGTGCACGAAGATCAGCACGTTGCGCTTGGCATGGAGATGCTCGTCCATCCACCTGCGGCTGTCGCTGATGTCGACAGGCGCCGCTCGCAGAACCGCGAATTCCGTGCGGGGATCCGGCGGCAACCTTCGTGGCCACTGCACCTCACCCACTCGGCGGACCGTGGCGGGCGGTATCGACACCCCGATGTCGGTCAGTGATACCCTCGCGCCGCGCTCCCCGGAATACAGGAAGGCGGGATCGTCGACCGGCGCGCGCGTGGTCGCCACCAGCATCGAGATTTCGTTGGCCCCGGGAACCGGGAGAGCAGCCGCCAGCGCTTCAGGACGCCTTCGGGACGTCCGGAGCACCCCGCGAAAACGAGCAGAAGCGCGACCGCCCCCAGCGGGCGCGACGCCATCGCTACGGCTCGCATCGCTGGTAGCGCACGGCGATGTCGGGAAAGGCGTTCTCGTAACGCTCGAAATGGTCCGCGTCGATGACCCGGAAAGAGGTCGAGATGCCGCCGGACATGATCTGCGTGGCGCAGGTCATGAGCACGGTCATCAGGCCCTGATCTCCTTCATGAACCCTCTCCGCCGTGCAGGTGGCATTGGGACCTTCGATGCGGCTGCCGGAAATGATGAGCCCGGTGTTCAGCGACGACCCCTTGTCCCGAAAGGCGAGCTCGCCGCCCTGCCCTTCGAAGATGTCGCCGCACTCGGACTGCACCTCGACCCATGCCCCCTGCAAGGCTTCGAGCGAGGCAGCATGGGCCAAGGTCGCCGACGCGGCCATCGCGGCAAGGACGAGGACGGAGCGGTTGTTCAACATCTTACTCGTCCGGATCCCTTGCTTGTCGACGAACGTCGCATCCTGTCGGTCGCCGCGGCAACAGCCGCTAACGACCGAACGATTACCGGCCGCCGCTTCGCGAGACCGCTCGTGCCCGACACGGCGGTTGCCTATGCACATGCCCGCGGTTGACCATACGCCAAGAGTACGGCCCCGCAGCAGCGCTGCCTATCGGGGAAAACCCCGAGGCTCGTGCAGTGAGGAAGGATGCCCCCGCTTTATCATCATGAATATCGAGAGCAGATCAGGGAATTCCCGACGCCGGCTATGGGCAAACCCCGATTGGCCGGGATCAAGGGAACGGGCAAGACTTGCGACCGCCTCGCCAGCAAGGCGAGGTGGTTGCTGATGGGAGCATGATGTGGACGACGTGTCGGAAGGCGCCACAGCCATTGTCGGACGCCTCGACGGAGTTGCGCAGGCCTTTTTACAGCAGGACTCAACGCCCGGCTGACGAACCTGGCCGAGGTCGGCACGGAGTGGAGCGCGTCCCTGAGGGTTCTCGCCGCCGATGGACACGGATTGCGGGGATTGCCGTCGTCGCACTTATCGCGGCCGCTTTGGCCAGCATGACATTCCTCGGCTTTCGGACACTGTTGATGCGGGACGCGGGATACATGGCCGCCCATCCCGAAATAGCAAGGCTCGCAGGAGGTGTGCTTGCGGTCATTACTGTCATCATGTTCGCGCGGATCGCGCTGCCGGGGGCAAGCGAACGCCATATAGCGCAAGTGTGGGGCCTTGCTGCGATCCTCGCCCTCATGGTGCGCCAATTCCTGGCAGGGCTGATGAGCAGCGCCATCAAGGCGCCCCGTCTGGGGTCAAAGCTTCATGCCTTTGCCGACACCCTCTCCTTCGGTATCGCCTGGGGCCTGTTCGGCCTTGCAGCACTCTCGACGATGACCGTTTGGAGCGCCGGCCCGGGCTTCGCGATCTTTTCGGCACCTTCCTGATCACCCTTCCCGGAACGTTCATTCTCGTCTTCGCCTACTGCCGATTCAACTGGGCAGTCCGGCACGCCGTGGCAGGTCCTGCACCCGTATCTCCCCGGCGCGCCGGGTTCGCGCACGCATGGCCGGCTCTGGCAGTTCTTGCCCTGGCCGGGACTGCCCTGAGCCTCCAGCTTGCCTTGACGCTTGGTCGCCCCTTGCCGAGCCTTGCGATGATCGCGACCCTGTTGCTGGTGCTCGTGGCGCCTCACGTCGACAGCGCGATTGCTGCCTGGGCGCAGCGGAAAGAACGCGCGGGCTCTGGCTCCGGCTCCCTGTTGCCGGCGGCGCTGCGACGGATGGCGCGGTTTGCGTTCCTTTCTCTCGTGATAGTCCTGCTCGGATACGAATGGGCGCTGCCTGGCTTGACGGCGCTCGAGGTCGATGTGAGCGTCATCCGCGCCAAGGCGCTTCAGATCGGTCTGGTGGTTCTGGTGGGGGCATTCCTGTGGAACGTGGTTGCCGTCGCGGTCCGGCGCCTCGATCGCCGAGAACATCAGGTGCCCGGCGCCGAAGGCCACGCCCCCCCCGGCTCATACGCGACTGGAGACCCTGCTTCCGCTTCTCGCCGGCTTGGCCAAGACAGGCATCCTGATCCTGTCGGCCCTTACCATTCTCCTGATTCTTGAGGTGAACGTCTGGCCCCTCGTCACCGGCCTTGGCGTCTTCGGGCTGGCCATCGGCCTAGGCTCGCAGACCCTCGTGAAGGATCTCGTGTCGGGTCTCTTCTTCCTGCTCAACGACGCTTTCCGCCTCGGTGAGTACATCGAAACATCGGGTGCCAAGGGAACCGTCGAGAAGATTTCGGCGCGCGCGGTCACGTTGCGCCATTCGCGCGGCGCCCTGGCCACCGTTCCCTACGGCCAGATTGGAAAGATCCAGAACTACAGTCGGGATTGGTGATCGAGAAACTGGCGTTTCGCGTAGCCCTCGAGACCGACGTCGAGAAGGTGCGCAAGCTGTTCAAGCAGATCGGCAACGACATCGCGGCGAATCCGATCTTGAAGCCGGACCTGATCGAGCCGTTCAAGAGCCAGGGCATCGCCGCGGTCGAGGACGGCACCCTGCTGATCAGGGGCAAATTCAAGGCCAAGGCCGGCAGGCAGTTCGGCATCCGCAAGGCTGTGCTCGAGGGCGTGCAGAACGCCTTCAACGAAAACGGTATTCGGTTGGTGCCCCGGACCGTTAACTCGCCCGGGCAGGTTTGAGCGCCGTCCTCCGGATCATTCCGCTCGCAGGCCAAGCCGGCTTGTGCTCAGGTTGCGCAAAGCTTCATGGCTCGGACTGGTCAGCATGGCGATACCGAGCGCCACGAGGCATATGCCAAAGTTCCGCGGCGCTTCGGCATGAGCGAGCGGGCACATGTCGCGCAGCTTCTGGAAGAGTTGGAAGATCGTGAAGCCGAAGCCGATCAGCGACAGCGATGTGCGGATCACCGACATCAAGATGCGGTCTGCGCTCATCCGGGTCCGCTGGAACGACATGCCGGTGCGGAGTGATGACAGCTCGACGGAAATCTCGTCGGAAGTCGGAGGCGGGGGACGGGTGCCATCTGGACTTGCCTCCTGGGCACCGGGCGGCTCTGCGAGAACCCGCCCGGCGCGTCTGCAGAAGGTTCTCAGTCAACCGCCATCGCGGCAGCTGTCAGCTTTTCAAGATCGAGATACTGCGCCGCCTCCACGGTGATGGCGACGAACTTGATGACCCCACCCTTGAACGCAGCAGGCGTGGCGGATTCCTTGCTCACAGCATCGCCGCTGTCGCGGCCGATGCACAGGCCGTCGCCAGACAGCGTGAACTTGCCGGGTTGCGTCTTCATCTCGCCCTGCGCCACGATCTGGTCGTTGACGTAGAGCTTCGCCTTGCCGAGAGATTCGCCGTACTGGCCGGCCTTGTCGCGGATGAACTCCATGCCGAGGGTGTAGCTTCCCGGCGCGAGTTCCTCGGAGACGAACTTCTGCTCCGGCTTGATGCCGAGGAAATTGTAGATGTAGTGGAGCTTCCTATCCTTGATGAAAAGGCTGTGACCACCGAAACGGGAGCCGTGCGCGAAGATCACGCCAGAGCAGTCGGGTACGGTGGTTTCGACGTCAACGAGGATCTTGTACGATCCCCCCCCCCGTATATTCATGGCCACCCCCTCCGGAACCGGAGGTGCCGGGATAATAGACATGCGCAAACCAGCCCTGCACGATCGTCGTCGAGGCCTGCACCGGCGCTTTACCTGGGCCGCAAGTTTGAGGCTCTCGGACATCGGGTGAAGATCGTCAGCCCGCAGTATGTGAAGCCTTTCGCGCGTCGGCGTAAGAACGACGGCAACGGTGCCGAGGCGATCTGCACCGCCGCCAGGCAGCCCCACATCCCGCTGGTGCCGAAAAAGACGATCGAGCAGCAGGACATCCAAGCTTTGCACCGGGCTCGCCAGCGCATAGTGAACCATCGCACGGCCGTTGTTAGCCAGATCAGGGGTCTTCTGCTCGACCGCGGTTTGGCGATGCCCAAGAGCATCACCTGTGCCCGGCGGCTGATCCCCGACATCCTGACTGACTTCAGCAACGAGCTGACGCCGATGGCCCGCGAGGCCATCCACGAGCTCTACGATCTCTTCCGCGATCTCGACCGCCACATCACATCGTTCGACAAGAAGATCGAACGGGTGTTTCGCGAGAGCGAACCTTGCCAGCGTGTCGCCAGGATCGAAGGCGTTGGTTCGAAGATCGCCACGGCCATCATCGCGGCCGTCGGCAACGGCGCCGAGTTCAAGAGCGGCCGTCATCTCGCGGCTTGGGTCGGCCTGGTGCCGCGCCAGTTTTCAAGCGGCGATCGTACCCTGCTGATGGGTATCTCCAAGCGCGGTAATCAGCATCTGCGCAGCCTTCTAGTCCATGGCGCCAGAGCCGTGGTGAGAGCCTGCGTGAACAAGGCCGACTCACTGAACCAGTGGGTCAATCAACTTCGGGAGCGACGCGGCTTCAACCGAGCAACGGTTGCCGTCGCCAACAAGAACGCGCGGATCATCTGGGCCGTGCTTCGCACGGGCGAACCATACCGCGTCGCCGCCTGAAGAGCCTGCCCATCATGATTGCGAGCTGACGGAGAAATGAGACGCACAGGTCGGACCGGCGCGCAAAGAGCCTGACTACTATCGAGGCCTTCGAGGCCTACCAGCTGTAGAGGCGTGCGCGAGCGGATTTGCCATTTGGGCGCCCCGGCACAGGGTGACGCCGGATAGATGTTTGCAACGGACCACGCGGATCAGATCAAAGCCCGCTTGCAACGGGAGAGCCGTCCATAGAGGTAGTAGGTGAACGGCGTTACGGAAATTGTGCGGATCGCTTCCGCCACAGGACGCCCTGCGACAACAACACGTCGACCTGCCTCAGCTTCGCGACAATCTCTTCGGGCTGGTGCTTCTTCCTCGGCATTCCTGACATCCTCCAAAGACTCAAAAGCCTACCTCAGGTAGGACCACTTTTCAGGGGTTAGGCCACCCCATTAGTCGGCGACGCTCCAGCTATCGTCGGGATCGAAGCGGTTGATGTATTTGACGATCGTTTCGGTCGCCGGGCCGAGATCGGCTTCGTAGATGATGCCGTGCTGGTTGACCGCGAACGTGTGCACGCCGGTCTCTGTATATCTGACGGGCCAGGCGATGAGCGCGAAGCCGCCGATCATGTTGCCGTTGATCACGTAGTCGTAGGCGCCGCCTGCGATCCGGTCGCCCTGACCGGTCAGGATCTTGAAGCGGTAGCCGAAATAACCGTCGCCCTGCGCGGCGTCATCCACATCCGCCTTGCTAAGGTCGCCCGCCGGACTTTCGTCGTTGACGTCATCCGCCGGCCAGTAGAGACCGTCGGTGGTGCCCTCGGTGCTGATCAGCTTCTGCGCAAATTCCTCGACCCCGTCACCGTCGCGGTCCTGTCCGGCATAGTCCTTCTGCGCCTCGACATAGGCGCGCATCGTAGCGATTGCCTCCAGCTCGTTCTCGCCAACGCGGCGGTTGACGATTTCCTCCAGGCCCGCTTGGGTATCAAAGGCCCATTTGCCGTCTTCCCCTTTCAGGAGCGGAAACGGGAACGGCCAAAGCTTTTCGCCGATTTGCAGCAGTTTGCCGTTCTCGATGTCTTCGACCACCACCTGCTTGGCCGCGCCGTTGCGGATTTGCACGAAAGTGTCCGTTACGCCTTCCGCCTCTTTGAGTTTGACGACGTCGAGTCCGAGCAGCTTGGCCAGGCCGTCGAAGTCGTTATCGGCCAGTGCCTTCTTGAGGGCGTCGATCGCGGGCGCCGCATCGTCGAAAAGCGGGGGCTCGTCCTCGGCCTCGAAGGCGAAGATGCCTTCCGGCGCGGCTTGCCGGGTCGCCTGGTCAGGCTCTTGCGCGCGTGTCAGAGCCGGCAGTGCGCCTGCTAGGCCGACCGTAAGGGCAGCGATGCAGGTCGTGTGCAGCTTGTAAAGGATCACGTTCATTGTCCTGATCCTCATCGATTTCAACGCCTGCGGCCGCCGCCGCGATGTCCGCCGCCATGATGCATGGTTCGTCTGCCCCCGGCATGGTGAACGGCTCTTCCACCGCCGCGATGACCGCCGCCCATAGCATGGTGACCGCGGTTGGAATGCACCTTCGTTACCTTGCCGCGATGCGGGTGACCCAGCGCCCCGTGGTGTTTCGGCCTGTGGTCGACCTTGTGCGCCATTTTCGGCTTGCCGGCCGGGCGGTGGACGTTGGCGGGCCGTTGCACATTCGGACGCGAAGCCTCGCGCCGGTTCCCGTCCGGGCGCGCCGTCGGCCGTGGGACATTCGGGCGCGCCGCCGGCCGCTGGACGTTCGGACGAGCCCTTGCCTGTGCGCCCCCCGGCTTCTTGAGGCCGTCCAGCGTGCTCTTGCGTATATCGTGGGCTTTGACCGTCAGGTTTGACAAATTCGAGGTACGGTCGCGCTTGATCTCGCTCGCCCGGTTGCCGATGGAATTGGCGCGGTTGGTCGCGACCCGGTTCTTGATGTTGGTGCGGTCGAACTTGGCGAACTGGTCGCGGTCGAAGTTAAGCTTCGAGCGGTCGACATTCTTCCAGTCGACGTCGTTGAAGTTGATATTGCCATCGAAATAGCGGTTGTTGAAGCAATTGTTGCAGTCAACGTCGATATCGCCGCCGTCCCAGTGGCCGCCCCACAAGTCCCAATCGTCCCAGTCGACCGCGGCCGCCCACACCACGCCGGTGACCGCCGCGGCGAAGAAGGGCGCTGTCGGATACCAATAGGTGGGATAGGGGTCGGGATAGTAGGCGATCGGCGCCGCAACATAGTTCGGCTCGTACAGCATCTGCGGCTCGTAGCGTGGTACATAAACCGTCTCCGGGCTCGCCGGCTGGATGATGATGTTACCGCCCGAATTCTCCACCTTGACCTTGTCGTCAGTCTTGATGATGCCCTTGGCCACCGCCTCCTCGCGCAGTTGCTGGATGGCGATGAGCACGTCCTTCTGCTGGTAGGCGAGCACATCGGCGAGCGCCTGCGTCCAGTCGAGATCAACGCTCATCATCTTCACTATCTCGGGATAGTTAAGCAGCGAGATCACGCTGCCGTCCCAGCTCTCCTTGGCCTGCAGGCTGCTATCCTTGGCATGTTCGTCAAGGAAACGCGCCGCCTCCACGATCTGCAGCGGATAGAGCGAGGCACTCGAGATCAACGCGATCAGTTCGTCCGGATAGAGCGCGATGCGCGCCACCAGCACTTCTAATTCGTCGGCGCTCAGCGGCTCCGGCGCCTGCGCAGCAGCCGCGCCCGGGTCGGCGGCAGCCGTCTGCTCCTGAGCGATCGTGGTCATGTCGGAGCCATTGGCTGCCAGGAGGATGGCGATGGCCATGGCACCGGCCGAAACAAACCTTCGATTCCTCATTGTGGTCGCCCTCATTTCAACTGCTGAGTGTACGCGGGACTTTCGATGCGCCCGGATCTGCTTTGCCATCGTTGCCTCCTCTGCGGTCCACGCTGATCCTAAACAACCTCCCCGAGGTTCTGAATAAATTTAAAACAATCAGCGGGTAACTTCATCCCCGCGGTAAACTATTGGACACGCACAGCGATACATCGCCGCCACATCACGATTTCTCAATACCGTACTGCGATTTTGCGCGCCAATTCCACTACACACAAAGGTTCGACTTTCGTCGAGAGATAGGTTTCTTCGTATGAATTTTTCAAATCTCCATAGATCTCCTTTCCCTCCGGCATCCTCGCCAGAATATCGAGCGGCGGCGGCTGGCCAACCACATCTGGTCGTTCGCCGGCACGACAACCGCAACGACGTCAGCGCAACTTTCCTGCATTCAAGCCTTATTCCACGCCCTACTCCGGAAACACCTGCTTCCAGTCGTTCTTCATGCTGACGATGGTCCAGCCCTGCCTTGGGCCGTCGTCGAGGCCCCTGTCGAGCTTGCCGAACGTCGAATCGCGGTCGTAGGCGACGTCGCGGTCGGCATCGTCATGGTGAACGATCAGCCCGAAGCGGCGGCCTTCTCCGCCGGTTGTCCACTCCAGCATCTGGAAGTCGCCGTCCGAATTGCCGAAGGCCGCGATGGGGCGCTTGCCGATGAATTTCTGAATGCCGACAGGTTTGCCTGCGCCGTCATCGATGAACTCGATCTCCGGGAGCCGCACGACGGCCGGCTTGCCATCATGCATCTCGTATTTAGTCTTGATGGACG
Source organism: Aurantimonas endophytica (assembly GCF_014196845.1). GTDB lineage: Bacteria > Pseudomonadota > Alphaproteobacteria > Rhizobiales > Rhizobiaceae > Aurantimonas > Aurantimonas endophytica. Next base: position 139,428 of record NZ_JACIEM010000007.1, on the reverse strand, counting down.
AGCCGACGACGTTCTCGGGAGGGATGGCGTATGTAACTTCCGTCCAGGGCCGCATGAACTCTATGCCGCCGCCGGACACTATGAAAACCCGGAAATCGTTCGCCTTGAGATAGTCGATGAGTTCCCGCATTGGCTGATAGATCATCGACGTATAGGGCTTGCCGGTCGTCGGGTGCGTCGCGGACGCGATCCAATCCTTGGCGATAGCGGTGAACTCGTCGCTGGTCATGCCCGAATGCGTGGCGGCGACGATCTCGACCAGGCCCTTGATGCCGAATGCGGCCACGCCCTTCATGTCTCCGGCGAGTACCGACTTGAACGGCTCGGTTTCCTTCCATTCGGGATGGTCGGGAGCGAGGGTCTTTACTCGGTCCAGTGCGAAGGCGAGTTGCACATACATCGGCTGCTCGCTCCACAGCGTGCCGTCATTGTCGAAAACGGCGATGCGGTTGGCCGGCTCGACATAGTCGGCGCCTCCGTCGGTCGTCACAGCGGTGACGAAATCCACGATACTCTTCTTGGCCGTCCCCTCATTCCAGGATAGCAGATCCTGCGCAGTTGCTGAAAACGCCAACGCGAGCATCAGAGCGCCCGCGGCTGCAAGTTTGGCGATAGTGCGTCCGATGTCGAACATGGCTCTTCTCCGTTGCTGGGATTCGCAGGCCGCCGGTTGTGCCTCTGGCGGTCTGCGACCGATGCTTCAATTGCCTGACGGCAGCCCGAACTTGAACCCGTCCTTCTCCAGTTGGTCGCGGACATCTTGGAACCGCTGGAACTGGCTCAATGTAATTTGACCCGAATAGCCTTCCTTGATCAGTTGGCGCAGCAACTCAAGAAGCAGGGCCGTCGGCTCATGAGGGGATAAACTATGCAGGTCATTCCCGCTATTCGGATTCCTCTTTCCGCCCAGGCCAATCAACGAACACTTGAACGTAAAGTCCGCCGTTTTTAATGTAATAATCGCCGCCGCAGTTATAGTAGTAACCACCGCGATATGGTCCGTAGATACACCCAGCAGGCAGAGCCGTTTGACGCCGTATGGTTCGACGGGCTGTCCGGCGAGCTACACCCGCGTACGAGAGCGGCGTAAGCGGCCGCCCGATACGGGCTTGGGCGGGCGTGCCGATAGCCACGTCAATTCCGGCTGAAGTACTACGATCGATCTCCAAATCGCCGAGCCCGAACATGAACGCAAGTGGCAGAAATAGGCACCTTCTCAGCTTGCTCATTCAATGTCTCCGGCTTCCGATGGGTTGGGCAATCCGTCTATCGCCACCAGCGCGCTCATATCGACCTTCCGCATTCCTTCGTTTGCTTCAAAACGGAACTCGGCCGCTTCAAGCAACGTGCCCGAACCGAACTCGTCGATCTCCAGGATGTACTCGGGAGCTTGGGAAACGTGCTTTGAGGTGATCACATAGCGGCGCGGTATCGGCCGTTCCCCCACTTCGATCCAGATTTGAAGGCCCACGTCACTCTTGCGAATGGTCAGGTACTCGCATGGGATGCCGCCAACGTTCGCGCTTGCCACGTGCTCTACGCCAGACGCATCCTTCATCAGCAGACTGTAAATGTCGGAAGAGACAATGTCGGCGCCGGGCGCGTTTGCGCCAGCATTGTAAAGGAGGTCAAGCGTGTCGTCCAATGTACCTTCGGCCTCGAACTGCGCATAAGCCTCAAGATTCTTACCGACTACGGTCAACGTGCGGCCATCGAAGAGAAGCTCGATGTCCGCGAAGCCTCCCGTACGAGTGGCGCAAAGCTTGTCGGGACGGTTGACGGTCACTGCTCCCGAGCTAACGAATTGAAGCTTCTGGAAATCCTCGGTGACGACACCGATGCTGGATCGGTAGGTGAAGGAGAAGGCCTGCTGATCCGCCATATAATCGGACATATCTCTCAGCAACGCACGGCCATCCTCTGCCCTCGCTGCGCTGGAGAGGCCCACCAAGACAAAGAACGAGGCTATTGTTGCCGTGTTGAAGGCCGTCATGATGCCTCGCCACGTCTGTCTGACCACTGTCGAAACGTTGGTAACATCCATCATCTCGTTGTCTCCTGTGCCGATGTCTTATTGGCCGGCGGATCCGAGATGCCGACTTGCGTAGTCTCCGTCGACCTAGACTGCCCCGCCTACCGAATCGACGCCTAGTGGTGGCGCCCTGTTCCAGCGGCGTTTCCAGTACTAATCGCGGTTGCCGCCTGTGCCGCTCCGCTCGGGTTTCAGTTTCGCCCTTGAGTGAACGCAAGAAGCCATTCGATCTCGCGTAGGGGTGGCAGTCCTGCTCGGTGGCTGATCGGGGTCCGCCTCGGATGCGGCTGTAGTCCGAACGGGCATCAAAATCGGGCGCTGATGCCCAGGATCGTTCCATGCTGGAGCATGTCGAACTCGTACCGCTCCGGTCCCTGTCCCTCGGAGTAGTCCACGGAGAGCGCCCGGTAACCGAGCACACCAGAAAACGTTACTCCCTGATAGGTGCCGAACTCGAAGCCGTAGCCGCCGACAGCCTGCCAGGAGAAGTCGCTGCCGACGCCGAAGCCGCCGATGTCCCCGCGCAGGAAGAGTTCATGCCCCGGCGCCACCTCATGGCGCACGCGGGCGCCGATCACCGGATCGATCCAGTCTACGGATCCGGAGCGGGCAAAAGCCCGGGAACCGGAAAGCTCCAGGTCCCCGACATCCACCGAGGCGGAAATCTCAGAGGAGACGGCAGCCTCTTGATGCCAATACCGGGCCCCGCCAAGGACATCGAGTGCCAGTCCGCCCGAGCGGGCTACCTCATACGCGACCCCTCCCTCGACGATGGCCATCTCGATGTCGAGGCTGACGGACGTACCGAGTTCTCCGGCCACGCCGGGCGCCGGCGCCCGGTTGCGGACATTGCTGCTCTCCACGCCGATCTTGGTCCAGACCACGTCGCTGTAGAAGGCGAGCGGGCCCCGGCGCGCCTCGAAGGTGCCCATCAAGGCCAGAAGGCTGTCGCTCTTCTCTAGGATGTCGATGAAGCTCGCATCAACGCTCACCGAACGTCCCCGCACCGTCTGCGTACCGTCCATGGCGATGACCCAGCCATACGGCACGAAGCGAAAGCTCCATGAAGAGGCCGTGGGCACCGGGCCGTCAGCGGGCGGGACTGTAGGTACGTCCGCAGCAAGAGCCGCCACACCTGAGACGGCCATAATGGCGTAGATCGCCAATCCTCCGGTGAGCCGTCGCATAAGATGATGCATCAAACTTCCCCCGTTTCAGGTCCGCCGCTTCTCACATCCGATTGAGGCGTGCTCCCATCCAAGCCGACACGGCCCAAGGGTCGACGGATTTTTCCCTTCCGGCTATCCTTTGTGCCAGGTGGGCCTCGTGGCCTGCTTCCGGCAGCAACAGCCGCGGAAGCAGGCCAACTGGCGACGCCTAGGGCGTTACGATACCGAACCAGAACTCGAACGTGCCGAGATAGGATACTAGTTCCTCGAGCTTGGTGGCTTCGCCCTCGAGCTGAATGTCGCCCGAGCTGACGAGATCCGGTGCTGTCGCCTCGCCAAGAATCATCCGGTTCAGCGTGTCGCGCGACAGCGTCAAGGTCGCGTCCGCATCATCGGCTTGCGTGTCGGCGGTGTTGTTGAGCACACCGTTCTGCAACTCGAGGACGTACTGCCCGCCCTCGTTGCCGAGGTCGACGTTCAGCGTGATCTCGGCATTGGCCGCCGCCCCGCTGTCGAGGCGGATGCTCAGATAGTCGAAGAACATTTCCGGTGTCATAGCGCGAACCGTGTCCGGACTTGCCGTGTTCGGCGTTGGCAGCTCCTCGACGCCGTCTCGCAGCTCCTTGGCCCCGGTCAAGTAGAAGTTCCGCCACGGCCCCGACTCGGCCTGGTAGCCAAGCTGCTCGAGCGCGTCAGCCTCGAGGTCCTTAGCTGCCTGGTTGTCGGGGTCGGCGAAGACGACGTGATTGAGGACCTGTGCCACCCAGCGATATTCTCCCTGTTCATAGGACTGCTTGGCCTTCTCGATGATCGCATCAGCGCCACCCATGAACTCGACGTATTTTTGACTCGCTTCCTCCGGCGGCAATTCGTGGAGGGTCGCCGGGTTGCCCGAGAACCAGCCAAGATAAAGGACGTAAGTAGCAGCGACATTGTGGTAAATTGAGCCGTAGTAGCCGCGGTTCGCCCAGACGTTGGCGAGGCTCTCGGGCAGCTCGAACGCATCCGCGATCTCCCGCATGGTCATTCCTTGGTTGACCATGTGAAGCGTCTGGTCATTGATGTAGCGGTAGAGATCGCGCTGGCTCTCCATAAGTTCGACGACGTTCTCGTTGCCCCAGGTCGGCCAGTGGTGCTGTGCGAAGATTACCTCAGCCTCGTCGCCCCACATTTGCAGCGCGGTGTTGATGTACTTGGACCAGGGCAGCGGCTCGCGGATCTTGGCGCCGCGCAACGAATACGTGTTGTGCAGTGTGTGCGTAACGTCCTCGGCCGCCTCGATCGCTTTGTACTCCCGGACGTACCAAAGCATCTCCGCGGGCGCCTCTGAGCCCGGCGCCATGAGGAACTCGTAGGTAAGGCCGTCGATCGTCTCAGTGTGGCCCGTCTCCGAGATGATGTCCGTGGGTGGGATCAACGTGACCGTGCCCGCGGAGGTAGTGGTGCCGAGGCCGGCACCCACCTGGCCCTTCTCGTCAGCGGGCAGCAGGTTGCCATACATGTAGCTTGCCCGGCGGCTCATAGCGTTGCCAGCGAATACGTTCTCGGCCACCGCCGCTTCGAGGAAGCCCTCGGGCGCGTAAATCTTGACATCGCCCGACTCCACGTCGGCTTCGTCGACGACACCTCGCACGCCACCGTAGTGGTCGACGTGGCTGTGGGTGTAGATCACCGCCTTCACCGGCTTCCGGCCTCGATGCTCGTAGTAGAGTTCTAAGGCGACCCTTGCCGTCTCCTCGGAGACGAGAGGATCGACCACGGTAATCCCTTCCTCGCCCTCGAGGATTGTCATGTTCGACAGATCGAGGTTGCGGATTTGGTAGATGCCGTCCGGCACTACCTCGAAGAGACCGCTGATGTTGATCAGTTGCGACTGACGCCAGAGGCTAGGATTTACAGTGTCCGGCGCTTCGCCACCCTCCGTTATGAAGTCGTATTGCTGCGGATTCCAGACGGCGTTCCCGTCCTGCCCCTCAATCATGTCGGTCGGCAAAGGAGCGATCAAACCACGCTTGGCGTTTTCGAAATCGGAAGTGTCGTCAAACGGCAGCTCGTTCAGAAGTTCCGCGTTGGCAGCCGTGGTTGCCGCGGTTGCATCCTTCCGAGCGTCCTGATCCTGACCGAGTGCCGGGCTTGCAAGCCCGGTAGCCAAAATCGCGATCGCCGAGATGCTGGAGAGATAGGATTTCCGCATTTGAATTTCCCTTCTGTCGTTTCGCGTGTTGGCGTCGTTCCTCAGCCTTTCGTGACGGAGCCGAAGTCTGTCTGCTTTGCCGGACCGTCGTTCCATGAGGGCAGCGGATCGCTCTAGACTACGGCCGCGGCGCCCCATGCCGTAAAAGGGGCGCAAGCGAGTATCGGAGGAGGCGACTACGCATCGTTGGCGCGCCTGGTAGATCCGCATCCGCCAGATGGGTGCTTCTCCTGGCGGCTATGCCTGGCAGTATCGTTCGGCTTCCCAACGGAAAACCAGTCGGGAAAATCCTGAGGGTCGCGCGGGTAGACCCTGAGACCTGAGCCTGCGCTGAACGGGTCGCCGAACCACTGCCGGTCAGTCCGGCCGCCCGCCGCGGCATCGAATGCAACGCGTTGAAAGAGAATTAACTCTTGTCTGGACGGGTGATCGACAGGCGTCGGGCGAGGGTTTAACCTGGTTCGAGATGTTGTGGGTTCCAGTCGCGCCCCCAGTGTCCGTTGCGTTGGCCCTGCGGCTGGGTGTCGATTGCATGATGGAGGGCGCCGCCCCATCGTCCCGGCGAGCGTTTAAGGGTTCGCTGCCCCGCTTGGGGGGGCAGGTCGCCTTGGTGTTCACCGCCATAGTCCTCGTCGCCTGCGTCCTCGCGGCGATCCTCTTGGTCTCACGCGTGATTGCGGAGCAAGATGAGATCCGGCACCGTGCCGGCCAAGCTTCAGTAGCGCTGTCCTTCGCTCTCGATCAGGAAGTGGCTGCGCTAAATTACCTCCTAAAGGGACTGTCGAAGTCTCCGGCGTTGCTATCGAGCGATGCCAAAGCAGTTTACGACCAGTTCAAGGCAACGCCTGTTCCTGAGGGCTCGTGGCTAAACCTCAACGATCTCGAGCGGCAACTCGTCAATACTCTGCGTCCGTTTGGGACGACGCTGCCGCGTCACACGGACTTCGCGAACTATCAGGAGCAACTCGACCGGATCCGGGACCGGCGGTGGAGCGTCTCCGGCCGCATGCTAGGCTTGGTGAAAGGGGAAACGGTCATTGCCCTGAGCCTGCGGCTCGACGACGCGGAAGGGCGGATGACGGGCTTCATCACGACATTCCTTTCGCAGGCTCGGCTCAGTCAGATCTTGGCCGACCAAGCGGTCCCCGTTGGCTGGACAAAGGGCCTGTACGACCGCAAGTTCCTGCCGATCGCGACCGAACGCGACGGGCAGAAAGGGTTCGACATTGAGGCCCCTGCCGAGCTGGTCGCGCACCTGACCGACGCTGGCCCCGCCAGCACGATCGAAGGAGCGGTCGAGGCTGTGGACGACCGGGGTGTCCCCGTCCTAATTGCATTCCGCCGTTCGGGGGCGACGAATTGGACAACGACCGTCGCGATGCCGCTCGCGGATCTCCGGGCACCCTTGGTCGGCGCGCTCTGGCAGATGATAGCGCCCGCGGCCCTGTTGATGATAGCCGGAGGATTGGCAACCGTATTCACGGCGCGCCAGGCCGAGGCTGCACTCAGCGTCTTATCTGGCCAGCTCCTCGTTCATAAGGGCGAGGAACGGCGCGCCAAGGGCCTGCTCAAGGCATCGCTCGACGCGCTTTCGGCTCATATCGCTATTTTGGACGCCAGCGGAACGGTAATCTCGGTAAATCGGGCATGGCACAGCTTCGCGAAGCGTAACGAATACACCTCGCCCGGACACGGCGTCGGCCTCAACTACGTCGATGTCTGCCGTTCTGCGGGGCCCAACGAGAAGGCTGCCCTACTGGTCGCCGATGGCCTTTCCGCCCTCCTGTCCGGCGAGCGTTTGGAGTTCGGGACGCAATATCCCTGCGGTGATCGCTGGTTCCTGCTGCGGGCGGCGAGGTTCAGGCACGAGGGAGCGGTACATGTCGTCGTTGCCCATGAGGACATCACCGATCTCATCATCACGAAGCGGGATCTCGCCGAGACCGCCGATCGCCTCCTGCACCTCCAGGTCGAGGAGCGACAACGAATTGGCGTCGAGCTCCACGATTCCACGACCCAGCATCTCACTGCTGCGGGACTTTGCCTGGCCCGCGCACACGTATTGGCCGTCGAGCACCCCGACATCGATGCGGCCTTGGGCAGTGTCGGGACGAACATCGACGAGGCGCAGCGGGAGATCAGGACGCTGTCGTTCCTGCTCTATCCCCCCGATCTCCAACGCGACGGGCTGGCGCTCACACTGCGCGACTTCGTCCATGGCTTCGCGCGCCGGGCAGGACTGACGGTCCGCGCGCGCATCGATCTGACCATCGACGCGGCCGACGCCCAGGTGTGCTGGGCGGCTCTCCGGGTGACGCAGGAGTGCCTGGCGAACGTCCGCCGTCACGCCCGGGCGACCCGGATTACCGTCGACGCCCGTACCGAAGGCAACATGCTTCGCCTGCGCGTAGCGGACGACGGAGTCGGGTTGCCGCAAATGTCGTCCTCGGCCTCCCGACCAAAGCTTGGTGTGGGTATTCCCGGCATGCAGGCTCGGGTCCGGCAACTCGGAGGCGAGCTGTCGGTGACAGGTGGTCGGAAGGGCGTGACTGTCAGCGCAACGATGCCCTTGTCGGCCCCGCCGGTTGGCGAGGTATCGCGATTCCCGGAGGAGTGGCCTGAACCGAACTCAGGGTTTGCACCAATGGCGGGGAACAAACCACCACGGTAGTCTCGTCTACCGCTTGAGAACGGGGGCGGCCCAATGACCCGAATCCTGATCGCCGACGACCACGACGTTGTCCGGGACGGACTGCGCGCTCTGATCGAAACCCGGGGCGACTGGACGGTAGTGGCAGAGGCCCGCAACGGCCAAGAGGCCCTGGAGCTCGCGACCGCGACCCAGCCGGACGTCGTCATCCTCGACTACGCGATGCCGATTATGAATGGGGTCGAGGTGGCAAGACAACTCCGGGCACGCCGCCTCCGGGCGGAAGTGCTGATATTTACCATGCACGACGACGATGCCTTGATACGCGATGCACTCCAGGCAGGGGTAAGGGGGTGTCTGCTCAAGGCCGATGCCCGCAGTCACCTGTTCGAGGCGATCGAAACACTGGCCCGGCACAAGCCCTACATCTCTGGCAAGGTTTCTGGGGCGCTTCTCGATGCCGCCCTGGACGGTCGAAGCAGGGCGGCAAGTCCGCTCACCCCACGCGAGCGCACCATCGTCCAGCTCATTGGCGAAGGGCGGACGAACAAGGAGATCGGCCCGATCCTCCGCATCAGCATCAAAACGGTCGAGACACACCGAGCCTCCGCCTTGCGCAAGCTCGGTGCCAGGAACACGGCCGATCTGATCCGCTACGCGATCCGCAACCGCATGATCGAAGTATAGGCGAAAAAGTCGCAAGAACCTGAGGCGAACTCGGGGTCTACCCCGATAGAAGCCGCATTCGAGTCCTGTCCATCATGGCGCATCGGAAACGTTCGTAAGGGGCGCCGTCCATGCAACGGTCTCGTGTCCTTGCCTCTCATCCGCCAGCTCACGCGCCAACGCGATCTGGGGAGCTCAAGTCATGAGTGTCATGACGCCCAGCCAGCGGATTGATGTCGATCCTGTCCCACATGACGTCCAGGGTCGGAACATGGTCTGGATTCCCGGTGGCACCTTCCGAATGGGCTCCGACCGCCACTATCCCGAGGAGTCTCCGGTGCACCGAGTGACGGTCAACGGTTTCTGGATCGACCGGGCGCCTGTGACCAATCGCGAGTTCCGTCGCTTCGTCGAGTCGACGGGTCATGTCACCTTCGCCGAGCGCGATCCCGATCCCCGTGAGTACCCCGGCGCCCTGCCGCACATGCTAAAGGCGGGTTCGCTCGTCTTCAGCCCGCCTGGCCATCCGGTCGACCTTCGCAACTGGAGTCAGTGGTGGAGCTTCCGTTTCGGCGCAACGTGGCGCAAGCCGTACGGCTCGGGCTCATCAATCAAGGGGTTGGACGACCACCCCGTGGTGCACGTGACCTCTGCCGATGCCGAAGCCTACGCGGCATGGGCGTGCCGCAGCCTGCCGACGGAGGCCGAATGGGAGTTCGCTGCCCGTGGCGGTTTCGACGGCGCCGAATTCGCTTGGGGTGACGAGCTTGAGCCGGATGGTCGCCAGATGGCCAATACCTGGCAGGGCGAGTTCCCCCACCGGAACCTCTCCCTCCAGTCCTACAAGCGCACAACGCCGATCGGCGCGTTTCCGTCCAACGGCTACGGCCTCGTCGACATGATCGGCAATGTCTGGGAGTGGACCTCGGACTGGTACAGGCCGAAGCACCCCGCCGACGCTCCGAAAGCCTGCTGCATCCCCGAAAATCCTCGCGGCGGAAACGAGGACCAGAGCTACGACCCGCGCCAGCCGGAGATCCGCATCCCGCGCCGGGTCCTGAAGGGCGGCTCCCACCTGTGCGCCCCGAACTACTGCCGCCGGTACCGTCCTGCCGCGCGTCATGCCCAACCCGTCGATACGTCGACCAGCCACATCGGTTTCCGGTGCGTGGTCCGTCCAAATGGCGGTGCATGATGGCGGAGACAGTCACGCCCACCCGGATAATCGCCGATATGCACGCGACCCAGAATACAGAGCGATTTGCGAAGACTATGCGGTCGCGACGCGGGCGCTCGAATATTGGCAGAATGACCATTCGAAAGCGGAGGACGACGGCCAACTGATAAGGGAACTGGAATACGAAATTCTCGAACATCTTACAGGCCAGCAGGGAACGCCTGGCTAGCAATATGACCGTGAGAGCCGAAGCAAGTGCGCAAGCGCCGCAGCGTTCGGCGAGCTTCTCAATGACAGATCCAGGAGATCCCAGATACAGGAGAACATGGAAGATTCATTCAAGAATGTCGGCGATGTACAAAGCAGCAAGGCGCTCCGGAGGCGGCCCGCCCGCCTTCAGACGCGAGTCCTTGCGAGTGAAAATCGGGAGTCATCGATGAAAACTGCAGCTTTAACGACCACGCTTCGGACTACGGCGATTGCGCTGGGTACGATGTGTCTTTTTATGTCCGGTTCGGGCCTCACGCAGGAGCAGCCCGCCCCGGAAGGGCAGCAGCCTGCGACACCAGGGCAGCAGCAGCGGCCCGCCGCCGAAGGTGAGCAGCAAAAACCAAACATTCTGGTCATCTTCGGCGACGATATAGGCCGGACCAACGTTTCGGCCTTCAGCTTCGGGGTGATGGGCTATGAGACGCCGAATATCAACAGAATCGCTGAAGAAGGAGTTTTATTCACCGATTACTACGCTGAGCAAAGCTGCACGGCAGGCCGGTCGACTTTCATCACCGGGCAGTCGACGTTGCGTACCGGCCTGTCTAAGGTCGGTCTGCCCGGTGCCGATCTGGGGCTGCGTGCCGACGACGTGACCATAGCGTCTGCCCTTAAGGATCTCGGCTATGCCACCGGCCAGTTCGGCAAGAACCACCTCGGCGACAGGGACGAGTTCCTGCCGACGAACCACGGTTTCGACGAGTTCTTCGGAAATCTCTATCACCTCAACGCCGAGGAGGAGCCCGAGAACCGCAACTATCCGAGAGATCCGGCCTTCCGCGAGCAGTTCGGCCCGCGCGGGGTGATCCGCTCGTCCGCCGATGGAGAGATCGAGGATACCGGGCCGCTGACCAGGCAGCGGATGGAAACGGTCGACGAAGAGACCGCCGCCGCCGCGACCGACTTCATGCAGCGCCAGGCGGACCAGGGCACGCCGTTTTTCGTCTGGTACAACACGACGCGGATGCACGCCCGAACCCATGTGCGTGAGGAGAACCGCAGCGAACCCGGGTTGACCGCGTTGACTGAGTATGCGGACGGTATGATCGAGCACGACGCGCTGATCGGAGAGGTGCTCGGTTCGCTTGACGAGATGGGCGTCGCGGACAATACGATCGTGATCTACACGACCGACAACGGCCCGCACAAGAACACGTGGCCCGATGCCGGAACCTCCCCATTCCGCAGCGAAAAGAACACGAACTGGGAAGGCGCCTTCCGCGTGCCCGCCATGATCCGCTGGCCGGGACGCATCGAGCCCGGAACGGTCAGAAACGGCATCTTCTCCGGCCTCGACTGGTTCCCGACGCTCCTGACGGCCGCCGGCGACGAGGACATCAAAGACCGGCTGCTCGAAGGCACCACAATCGACGGTCGTGACTATAAGGTCCATCTCGACGGCTACAACCAGTTGCCGTATCTGACCGGTGAAACCGACGAGTCCGCGCGCAACGAGTTCTTCTACTTCAACGATGACGGTGCTCTCGTCGCGATGCGGTACGAGAACTGGAAGCTCGTTTTCGCCGAGCAGCGCGCGAGAGGTACGCTGCAGATTTGGGCCGAGCCCTTCACCAACCTTCGTATTCCGAAGATGTTCGACCTGCGCGCCGATCCGTACGAGGTGGCCGACATAACATCTAACACCTATTGGGACTGGGTGTTCGAGCACGCTTTCCTAGTCGTCCCAGCGCAAGCTCAGGTTGCGCAGTTCCTATCGACCTTCGGAGAGTATCCGCCGTCACAGCGGGCGGCAAGCTTCACGGTCGACCAGATTCAGGAGCAGCTCGAGAACAGCTTTAGTAGCTTTCACGGGCAGTGAGAATCTACCAGCCTGGCTCCCGCGGGGGGACTGCCTCCCCGCGGGCATTTGAACCGGTACAGCTCGCGAGCTGCCCGTAGGTATAGAGCGACGATCATGAAATGCTCGGGTGGTCGACATCCGGCGAGGGATCATGCTTCCCCCTGATCGTGCCTCACATCGAAGCCGAGCACGAATTCTCCAATAGCTCCGGCAGCCATTTTCGGCATCCTGTTAATGGATCAGGATGAGGCAGAAATGCTCGGTTGGCTGCTCGTCGAATTGGCCAAAGGTTGGAGCCATATATGGTCGGGCAAGTAACAGACGCGCGGGAGCAGATTAAGGACCTCAGTACTCGTATGGGGCACGCCATTATCGGTCAGCGGGAGGTGATCGACCGGCTGCTGATTGGGCTGCTGGCTAACGGCAATCTGCTGGTAGAGGGCCTTCCGGGCCTTGCCAAGACCCGGGCTATTAAGGCGCTCGCGCACAATCTAGAAGCCAAATTCAGCCGCATCCAGTTCACACCCGACCTTCTTCCGTCGGACGTGACGGGCACTGAGGTTTACCACCAGTCAGGCGATAAGGCCGAGTTCCGCTTCGAACCGGGCCCTATCTTCGCCAACATCGTGCTAGCGGACGAGATCAACCGCGCACCGGCAAAGGTGCAGGCGGCGCTTCTCGAGGCGATGGAGGAACGTCAGGTCACAGTGGCGGGCAATACCCACACCATGGAGCCGCTGTTCATGGTGATGGCGACGCAGAATCCGATTGAGCAGGAAGGCACCTATCCGCTGCCGGAGGCGCAGATGGACCGCTTCCTCATGCATGTGCTCATCACCTATCCGCCAGTTGAAGACGAGGTGGAGGTGATCCGTCTTGTACGCGGCGAGGAGATCGCCGCGATGGAGGTGCAGCAGACAAAGACGGTTTCCGAAACTCCGTCCGCCATTCCGCAGGATGCCGTCTTCGCGGCACGGCGCGAGATTGGCGCGATCCACGCGTCCGAAGCGATCGAACGCTACATGGCGGATTTGGTGAACGCCACGCGCATTCCCTCCAAATTTGGCGAAGACTTGGCGCGCTGGATCGAGATCGGCGCTAGCCCTCGCGCCTCGCTCGCGCTCGACAAATGCGGTCGCACCCATGCATGGCTGGCCGGTCGCGACTATGTCGATCCCGAGGATGTGCGCGCCATTGCACCCGATGTCCTTCGCCATCGGTTGGGTCTTACATTCGAGGCGCAGGGCGAAGGCGTCACCCCGAATAAAGTGGTCAGCGAGTTGCTCAAGCAAGTCGCACTAACCTGAGCTGAAACATGCACGACAGGCCGGCACGAATACGCGCAGGCACCGTACGCCCGGCAGGCGCGACTGAGGTCGAGGATGCGCGCATCCATGTCGATCTCGCACATCTGCGGGCGCTGGAGGCGCGTGCTCGCCGGATCGACTTTCTGCCGCGCCAGCCCGCGCGCAGCGTGCTCAACGGCCGGCATGCCTCGCGGCTGCGCGGACGGGGACTGAATTTCGAGGAATTGCGCGGCTACCTTCCAGGCGACGATGTCCGCACCATCGACTGGAAAGTGACGGCCCGCACCGGCAAGCCCCACGTCCGCGTATACACGGAGGAGCGCGACCGTCCGGCCCTGATCGTGGTTGATCAACGCATGTCGATGTTCTTTGGGTCGGTCCTGAACATGAAATCGGTGACCGCCGCCGAATGCGCCGCGCTTGCCGCCTTCCGCATCTTCGACCAGGGCGACCGGGTGGGAGGAATCGTATTCGGCGACACGGCGATTGCCGAGATCCGGCCCGGGCGCAGCCGCAAGTCGCTGACGGTCTTCCTGACGGCACTGAGCGACGCCAATGGGTTGCTGAACGCCAACCAGCCTGCGGTGACGCCGATATCGATGAACCAGGTTCTGCAATCGGTGGCGCGGATCGCGCCACGCAATCACCTGGTGCTGCTGTTCAGCGATTTCGATCAGGTCGACGAGACCACGCGTCTTCTGGTCACCGGCTTGTCGCAACATAACGACCTGGTGATCGTGCTCGTCTCCGACCCGTATGTCGAAGAGATGCCGTCGGGCGTGAAAGTGGTCGTCTCGGACGGCATGCTGCAGGCAGAAATCGACACCGCCGACAAGACGGTGCACCGCCGGCTCAAGGATATGGCGCAGGGCCGGCTGGCCGAGATCCTCAATTGGCAGCGGCAACTCGGGGTGCCGGTGCTGCCGCTGACGACGGCCCAAGACAGCGTCGAGCAGATGCGGCGGCTGATGGGCCTGCCCGGGCGAAGGCGATGAATGGCGAGTCTCAACCCGTCACGCTGCTCGATCTGCTCGATCGGCTGGTCGAGCCATCGGAGCCGCCGCCAGTCTCGATGATGCCGCAGACCTGGGGCTGGGCGGTGCTGGCGCTGATCCTCCTGGCAGTCTGCATTTTCGTCGCGATTCACATGCGGCGCCGTTACCGCGCCAACGCCTATCGCCGGTATGCGATCAAGGAACTGGAAGCGGCGAGGAATGACCCCGCAGCGATCGCTGCAATCCTCCGGCGCACCGCGCTCGCCGCCTATCCGCGGAGCGAGGTCGCGGGGCTTGCCGGCGACGACTGGCTGTATTTTCTGGACGCGCAGGTTTCCAGGAAAGACTTTTCGGAAGGGTCCGGGCGGTTGGTGGCGGCCGCTCCGTATCGAGCCACGCAACGCGAGCCGGCGCTCTACGCAGTCGCGAAAGACTGGATCGTTCGGCACCGGCCGGAGAAGATGCCATGATCACGCTGGCTTTTCCCTGGGCGCTGCTTCTACTGCCACTGCCGCTTCTCCTATGGCTGTTGTTTCCGCCGCATCGCGAGCGTGTGCCGGCGCTGCGCTTCCCCTTCTTCAGGCAGATCGTCGAGACCGCCGGCTTCAGGCCGGGCGAGGGCGCAGTCGTTCTGTCGCGAACGCGCCTGCAGATGGCTGCGGCCATATTGGTGTGGGCACTGCTGGTCCTCGCCCTGGCCCGGCCGGAGCGCTTGGGCGAGCCGGTCGAAATCAACAAATCCGCGAGGGACGTCATTCTCGCCATAGACATATCGGGCTCGATGGACGCGAAGGACTTCATCGCCCCCAACGGCACGCAAAAGCAGCGGCTGGAGGGAGTTCGCGGCGTCGTCGAAAATTTCATCGCCGGGCGCGAAGGCGACCGCATGGCGCTCATCGTGTTCGGTTCCAAGGCCTATGTGCAGGCCCCGCTGACGGAAGACCTCCAGACCATCAGCGAGCTGTTAAGCCAGACGGAGGTGGGCATGGCTGGGCCGCACACGGCGCTCGGCGATGCGATCGGCCTGGCGATCCGCACCTTCGAGGCCAGCAATATCGAACAGCGGCTCCTGATCCTGCTTTCGGACGGAACGGATACGGGCAGCCGCATGAGCCCCGTGAACGCTGCCGAAATCGCGAATGATCAGGATATTGAAATTTACACGATCGGGGTTGGCGATCCGAACGCCTCAGGCGAGAATCGCGTCGATCTCGCGACGCTGAAAGACATCGCAAGCCGCACAGGCGGAGCGTATTTCTTTGCCGAAAACGAGGCAGGCCTGCAGCAGGTCTACGACAGGATCGACCAACTCGCGCCGCGCCAGGTGGAGACACTATCCTACCGGCCGCGGCAGGCCCTCGCCTTCCTGCCCCTGGCGGCGGCCGGCGTGATCGGAACGATCACCATTGCATGGCTTTCCCTGGGCAGTGCGCGCAGGAGGCTGCGGGCATGACGGAAATCCAGCTCTTCCTCGACGCGTTCCATTTCCTCCGACCTGCTGGGCTCCTGCTGGTGCCGGTGATCGGATTGATCTGGTTCTTCGTGCGGCATCGCGCGTCGCGTCCCGTGCAGGAGACGGAAGGGATCGCTTCGCATCTGCGCAAGGCGCTGACAGTCGGCGGCAGGCGCAAGGGCCATGTGCTGCCAATCGACGGAGTGGCGCTGGGTCTGATGCTCGCGGCGCTCGGAGCCGCCGGGCCGACCTGGTCGCGCATGCCCGACCCCTTTGTTGCGCAGACCGCTCCCCTTGTGGTTGCGCTGAAAGTCACTTCGTCCATGACGGATGACGACCTGGCCCCTACTCGGCTGGAACGGGCGAAGCAGAAGATCCGCGATCTCCTAGAATTGCGGGCCGGCGGGCGCACCGCCCTGATCGCCTATGCCGGCTCGGCGCATTCGGTGGTGCCCATGACCGAAGATCCGGGCGTCGTGCGGCCTTACCTCCAAGGCCTGACACCCGACGTCATGCCGAAGGACGGCGCCGATGCGGCAGCGGCTCTCGAACTCGCCCGCAGCACACTCGCCAAGGAGAATTCGCTCGGAGGAATATTGTTCGTGGCCGATTCCGTCGACACGGCCGATGTCAACGCACTCGGCAATATAGAGGGCACCAGCCTCGCGCTGCTCGCCATGCTGCCGGAGGGCGTGAACGACCAGGGCATGGACCGCCTCAGCATCCCAGTTGTCCGCGTCACTCCGGATGACGACGATGTGCACACGCTCGAAGGCACGCTGAATGCCGCCTATGAGCGCGCCTTGACCGAGGAGGGGAGCCAGCCCTGGGACGATCGCGGGTGGATGCTCGGCTGGCCGGCCGCGTTGCTTGGTCTCCTCTGGTTTCGCCACGGCTGGACGATGCGCTGGTCGTTCCTGCTTGCGCTTTGCATTGGCATGATGCCGTCCCCGCCCGCTCATGCCGAAGGCATCGCAGACTGGTTCCTGACTTTGGACCAGCAAGGCCGCCTGGCTTATCAGCGCAAGGATTACGATCGCGCAGCGGAACTGTTCGCCGATCCGATGTGGAAGGGCGAGGCGCTCTACCGGGACGGCCAGTATAGCGAGGCCGCGAAAGTATTCGCCCGTCTGGACACGGCGGATGCCGCCTTCCACGCAGGGATGGCGCATCTAAGGGGGCGCGAATACCGGGAAGGGATCGCCGCTTTCGAAACCGCTCTCGAGCGGGACCCGAATTTCCCTGGTGCGGCCGAAAATCTCGAGACCGCCAAGGAGATCCTCGACTACGTCGAAACAAGCCGGGAGCAGTCCGATACTGGCGAAGAATCCGGCGAGGGCGCTGACGACATCGTCCTGGACAATGAGGATGCACGCGGGGCCGATACCCAGATCCAGAGCGGAGACGAAGGCGAACTGCTGACTGCCGACCAGTGGATGAACACGGTCGACACCGATCCCGGCGACTTTCTGCGCCAGCGCTTCGCAATCGAGGACGCGACAAGACAATGAGGCTGCTCTTTTGCATCATCATTTCGATTGCGATGTCGGTCGGCGCTGTTCGCGCGCAGCAGCTGGACCAGCAGCCAATTGTCGAAACCGAGTTGGACAAGTCGGAAGTAGTGCCGGGCCAGTACGCGACGCTTCGCGTGAGGGTCCTCGTGCCGACCTGGCTGCCGCGTCCGGTGGAATTTCCCTCCATGGAGACGCCCAACATGCGGGTGCGCCTGCCGGAGCGGTCGACCAATCCGACGAGCCGCACAATCGACGGCACGGAATGGTCGGGAGTGAGCCGGAGCTACCTGATTTCGCCCATGCTGGCGGGAAGGTTTGACATTCCTGCCCAGAATATCGTCGTCACATACGCCATTCCCGGAAGTTCCGACGTCGCTCAGGCGATTCTGCAAACGCAACCCGTCAGGATCACGGGCATCGTGCCGCAAGGCGCCGAGGGTCTTGCCCCCTTCATTGCGGCAGACAGCCTGGAGCTGACGCAGGAGGTGACACAACCTACGACCGTCCTGCAGCCGGGGCAGAGCGTCAAGCGGACCGTGACGGCGCAAATCGTTGGCGCATCGCCGATCGTGCTTCCCCAACTGATGCCCGAAGTCCGGATCGACGGGATCGCCGTCTACCCCGATGAGCCGTCGGTCAGCGAAGTGGACGATCGCAGCGTCCTTTCAGGGACGCGGACCGAGACCGTCACCCTGATGGCAGAAGGAGGCTCTGCGGGCCATGTGTCTGGAATCGAGCTGCGCTGGTTCAACCTGAAGTCGGGCGCGATCGAAATGGCCACGCTCGACGGCTTCGACATATCCGTCGAGGGGCCGCCTGCCTCGAGGCCGGCTCCCGAACGCTCGACGCTGATGTTGGCGGCTGCCGGGCTTGCGGCCCTTGTCGGACTTGCAGTGCTCGCGCTCCTGATCCGGTGGGCCTGGCCCCGGGCAGCGTCCGCATATCATCTCAGGCGTGCCCGTCGCCTTGCCAGCAAGGCCTGGGCGCAAAGCGTGATGTTGAAGGCCATTCACAGGCACGACTATCCTGCGACATTGCGCGCGGTCGATGAATGGGCCTCACGCCCGCCGGTCACGGAGGCGGCGCGGCTCGCCCCCGTCCATCAGGCTCTGACGGGAATCGGCCGATCGATCTACGGTCAAACCAAAGGGAGACCTCGGTCCAGCGACTGGCGAGCCGTAAGTGAAGCGGTGAGGCGGGCCTTGGCTGCGCCTGTCGGCAACGGCGTTTATTTGCTTCCGCCCCTCAATCCGGGAACTGCCCCGGCTGTTGCCCAAGCTACGCATCCTGCGGATGCTCCCGTTTCTTTCGGGGAGGCATAGCCATGGCCAAAAAATTTCCGACCGCCTTTACGATCCTGTTCATCCTTATCGCGGTCGTGGCCGCCCTGACCTGGGTTATTCCGGCTGGTCAATTCGACCGCGCATACAACGAGGCGATCGGGCACGAAGCCCCGGTGGCAGGCACGTATAAAGAGGTCGAGCCTAGCCCACAGGGCCTGCTAGCCATCCTGATGGCGCCGATTGGCGGCCTTTACGACCCGGCCACCAAGACCGCCAATGCCGTGGACATTGCGGTCTTCGTGCTGGTTATCGGCGGCTTTCTTGGCGTCGTCACCAAGACCGGGGCTATCGATGCTCGCATCGGCGCGCTGCTCAACGCCCTAAAGGGTCGCGAGATCTGGATGGTCCCCATCCTCATGACGGCCTTCGCTGCCGGCGGCACCAGTTACGGCATGGCGGAGGAAAGTCTCGCCTTCTATACGATCGTGCTGCCGGTGTTCATCCGCGCGGGCTACGATGCTCTCACGGGCGTGGCGGTGATCATGCTCGGCGCCGGGATCGGCACGCTCGGCTCGACCTTCAACGCCTTTGCCACCGTCATTGCCTCGAACGCTGCCGGCGTGCCTTTCACCGAGGGACTGCTGCTGCGCGTCTTCATCCTGACTGTTTGCCTGGCCGCGGGCATCCTGTTCGTGATGCGCTATGCGATGCGTGTGAGAGACGACCCCGAATCGTCCATCGTCGCCGCCCAGCGCGAGGAGAACATCGGACATTTCCTCAAGGGCGCCGGGAAGGGCGCGGCGCTGCCCGAACTCAATCGCGCTCGCGGCATTATCCTGGCCCTGTTCGGGCTGACTTTCGTGACGATGCTTTACGGCGTCGTCGCCCTGGACTGGTGGATGGGCGAAATGTCTGCGCTGTTCCTCGGAATGGCGATCCTCACCTGGCTTGTCGGCAAGATCGACGACAGCACGCGGATGGATGAGCATGCCTTCGTTGACACTTTTCTCAACGGCGCGCGGGATCTGCTCGGTGTCGCCCTCATCATAGGCGTGGCCCGCGGCATCGTCGTCGTCATGGACGCGGGTAAGATCACCGACACGATCCTGCATACGCTGGCAGGCTCGCTAGCAGGGCTCGGCAACGTGCTCTTCATCAACACGATGCTCTTCTTTCAAATGATCCTGTCGTTCCTCGTTCCCTCATCTTCGGGCTTGGCCGTACTGACCATGCCGATCCTGGCGCCGCTGTCCACATAGGCGGCCATGTTGGGCGTGCCGGCGAAGAAGGTGTTGGATGCGATGGAGATCACCCGCCCGGCCTTCTTCTTCGCGCGCATCTGGTCCGTCGCGGCGCGCGTGACGATGAACGTTCCGGTCAGGTTGACGTCGATGATCTTGCGCCAGTGGGCAAGGTCCACGTCGTCCCATGCCACGAAGGGCACGATGGCGGCGTTGTTGACGAGGACATCGACGCCACCGGTCCTGCTGTCGATCTGCGCGAACATGGATGCGACGGCATCGGGGTCCGAAATGTCCGCGGCGATCGCGAACGCCCCATTGCCGATCGACGCGGCCGCGGCGGCTGCGCCTTCGGCATTGATATCGCTCACCACGACCGTCGCGCCATCGGCCGCCAGCCTTGCGGCGATCGCCTTGCCGATGCCCTGTGCCGCGCCCTTGACCAGCGCCGTGCGCCCTGAAAGTCTTCCGCTCATCCTGGATCCCCTGTTACCCGACTGGTTCATCTGCGTTGATTTCGGCGATGGCGGCCGCGACGCCGGCCGCTGTATCTGTCTTCACACCAGCCGCGTCGAGCGACCCGCCAAGGGCTGCGAGCGCGGCGACGGCGTAGATCGGCTGGGCCGTCGGGCCCATGTGCCCGATGCGCGTCAGCTTGCCGAGCGTCTCGCCCCGGCCCGACGAGAAGACGACGCCATAGCGCGAACGCACCTCGCGCCGAAGGACTGCCTCGTCGATGCCCTGGGGCGTCCTGAACGCTGTGGTCGTCGGCGAGGCGATCTCCTCGCGAACAGTGCAGCCGAGATCGACGACTTCATCGCGCAGTCGGTCATCACGCACCATCATCCCTGCGGCACCTGCCGGATGGGCAAGGACGCGGGCGCCGTCGTCGACGCCGATCTGCGGCTCAAAGCGCTCGACAATCTCTTTGTCGTGGACGCATCGATCATGCCCAGCCTAACCGCCGGGCCGATTCACGCTGCCGTTCTCGTGATCGCCGAGACCTTCGCACGGACCATGAACATAGAATCTTGAGCAGACTATAGTGATCGGCCCCACCGACGAATCCGGTTAGACTTTCAGTGGATTGCTAGCAGATGGTAACTGAACGGTTTACACTGAAGCAAAGGCCGAAAGATAGACTTCCAGCACCGCTGGCATCTTGCCGATCGAGGAGCGCCGACGCACGTTGTTGTAATGGCGGCGCCAGCTCTTGATGAGGATCCGGGCCTCGGCGAAATACTGCCAAAGTAGTGCTAGTGGACGCCTCTCCGGTCGTGCCGTGAGATCCGTCAGCACCGGCTGCAATCCGTCGGAGCTTCGGCACTAAGGAGGTGGTGTCGGGTCTTAGTAGGTGCAGCGTCACGGCATGCCGGGCTTGGCTACTTATCCGCCCCTGGCCGTTGGGGAAATGTCTCTACGACTTGGCCACTTTCCGACGGGGGGCTGGCCGCGCCTTCTTTTCCTTGGAAGGACTGCTCGTCGTTTCGACTTTCGAGCTAGCCTCAGAAGCAGCAGGGGCGTTGGGTCTGCGTCCCAGCCCGAGTTGCTTCGCCAGAGCAGACCGTCGTGCCGAGTACGCTGGTGCAACCATTGGGTAATCCGGACGAAGGCCCCATTTCTCACGATACTCTGCGGGATCAAGGCCATGGGCTTTCCCGAGATGTCGTTTCAGCGAAGCATGTGGCTTTCCGCAATCCATGCAGAAGATCTGTTCGCCCTTTATTGACTTCCGGATGGAGACAGCCGGAACAAGCGTCTCGACCTCAGATAAGGTTGAGTGCCCCAAATCCGCCAAAGCGCTCTGAACTGTGGCAATTAGATCAGGAACGCCCGCGGCGGGCAGCGAATTTTGCGAAACAAAAGCTGCCACGATCCTTGCGGCCAGCTCGATCGAAATGTTCCCATCCGCCACCGCCTCATCGAATCCCTTTTGCACATTCCTGCCGGTCATGTTCATGCTTCTCGCCATCCTTGTTGTCGTCCGAAGAATCTGAATAACCAACCTTTAACATACCCCCGCGCACAACCGTAGACACACATCACAAGAAGCAAGTCACGCATTCTCATTTCACCACCCGGTTGCGGCGAAGATGCAGGGCACACTTCTGAGGCTGACCCCCAACAGGTGGGCAAGGGCCTTCGCATCTGGTTCTGAAACGGCAAGACCATCGGAATGGCGGCTCAAAAGACTCTCGCCGAACCGGCCCAGGTACAGTTGATTGACCCCGGCGGTTTGCGCCGCTGTTGCGCAAGGACGCCGCGTGCGCGAACCTCATGTGGCGATCCGGCGCGATGTCTCGCCGGTAAACGCCGTGCTGCAGCACTTCAAGTTCCCCCAGCGCCGTAGAGGAGTTCCATGCGGTGGCGAAGCGCGGCGCCCATCTCGTAAAGCCTGTAGATTCGTTTTGGGTTCACCGGCCAGCCCTCCCGCCGCAGCAGGACGTGGACGCGGCGATAGCCATAGCGCACCCGCGTCTCGGTGATCTCCCGGATACGCTTCATGAGAGCGGCCTGATCGCCGCGCCGGGATCGGTAGGTGTAGAGCGAGCGATCGATCTTCAGGGCAGAGCAGGCCCGCCTGACCGACACCTTCCAGTACGCTCGAACCTCGTCCACCAGCCGGCGCCGACGAGCAGGCCTCAGAGCTTTTTTTGCAGCACGTCCTGCAACATCGCCTTGTCGAGAGACAGGTCCGCCACCAGCCGCTTCAGCTTGCCGTTCTCCTCCTCGAGCTGGCGCAGCTTCTTCACCTCCGACGGCATCATTCCGCCGTAGCGCTTGCGCCAATTGTAGAAGGTGGCATCCGAAATCCCGGCCTTGCGGCAGACCTCCGCCACCGCCGTGCCCTCATCGGCCTGCTTCAGAACGAACGCGATCTGCGCCTCGGTGAACTTCGACTTCTTCATGGAATTCTCCTCGTTCCGATCCCGGGATCATAAATGGAAAAATCCAACTCAGAACGGTCCGAATTCCGGGAGGCACGTCACATGAATAGAGAAAGTTAAAATAGTTCGCTGCGCAGTGTAATGCTTCGATATGGCCTTGCGTAGTCCCCCATAGACACGGCTATCACCCTCGGTGATGGCCCGATTTCCGGGAGACTTTCGATGACCCCATCAGCCATGAGAAATCGTATTCATCTCGCCAAGCCGGTGAGTTTCGTATTGGCATCCTTGTTGACTACCGCGACGCTGACCCATCCGTCTGCTGCCGCAAGCCGGCCTGTCACGGTTGTCGAACTTTTCACGAGCCAGGGGTGCAGTTCGGTTCCACCGGCAAACCGCAACGTGATGGAGTTGCAGAAAGAACCCGATCTCCTGCCGCTGAGCTTCAGCGTAACCTACTGGGATCGTCTCGGCTGGAAGCACACGTTCGGCTCCGAGGCCTTTACGAGACGGCAACGCGACTACGCGCAAGGTCTTGGGAATGAAGGCCCGTTTACCCCGCAGGTGGTCGTTAACGGCGCCCGTGACACCGCCGGCAACAAGGCCGATGCCCTGCGCGCAATGGTGGCAGGCGCCAGGCCGCCCGCCGCGGTCTCGATCGATATCCAGGCGAATTTCATCGAGATCGGGTTGGGTACGGTACCGGCATCCGGTGCTGACGTCTGGGTTGTCCGCTACAAACCCGGAGTCCAGACCGTCGACATCGAGCGCGGCGAGAATGCCGGCACGACACTTGGTGTTCCGAACGTCATGACAGGCATCCGACATGTCGGGCGCTGGCTCGGCGAAGCGATGTCGTTTTCCGCGCCATCCTTCGAGGAAGGGGTGCGCACTGCTGTGCTTGTTCAAGAGCCCGGTGGGCCGATCCTGTCGGCGGCAACCAACTACCCTACCCGAGCGCAGACCAGACGCCTTGAACAGCCCGGGACCGCGCCAACCCGAGGCCGACGGCTACGCCGTTCCCATGCCGCGCCTGATGGCCGGCTCAATCGGAAGCTGCCTGAAGGGCACGGCTTCCCTCTTCCAGGAGTAGACGTATGACCAAGGTCTCAAACCGTCTTGCGCTGCCATTCGGCGCAGTTCTGATTGCTGTAGGCGCAGCATTCGCGCCGGCCGCATCCGCACAGGACGCCATGACACCGCATTCCGAAGACGCAATGGCGCCGGATGCAATGGCACCGGACGCAATGGCGCCGGACGCGATGGCTCCCGATGCCATGGCGCCAGATGAGATGGCGCCGGCCGACGCGATGGCGCCGGAAGACAGCATGGAGCCCGATGCGGCTATGGCCCCGGACGGAGCCATGCAGGCCGATGATGCGATGGCACCCGATGCCATGGCGCCGGATCAGCCGTAGCCGAAGAACTAACGGGGCTTCAGCGTCCGGGCCTTCGGCCCGGGCGTGTTTCCCATAAGAGGATGGCGGATATGACTGACACCGGCCTGCACATCGACGAGACTGTTCCGGGCCATCTGAAGACAGGTGAGCCAACCACCGTTTATCGGCACAGACTCCCGACCCGGATCTGGCATTGGACGAATGTCGTGGCGCTCTTCATCATGCTGATGAGCGGGCTCACGATCTTCAACGCCCACCCTCGCCTCTACTGGGGTTCATACGGCGCGAACCACGATTATGCCTGGCTCCAGATAGGCGCGGCAGAGGATCGAGGCTACCTGCGGGTCGGCAGCGTCACCGTCGATACGACGGGCGTGCTCGGGCGCTGGACGAACCCCTCAGGCAATACGGTCAACCGCGCCTTTCCCTCCTGGGCGACGATTCCGTCCAGCTACAACCTCGCCCTGGCCCGGCTTTGGCACCTGTTCTTTGCGTGGATCTTCGCCGGTGGCATTCTGCTTTACGGCTTGTGGAGCCTAGCCAGCCGACATCTGACGAGGGACCTCGTGCCCCCACGCGCGGAAATCGCGCCGTCTCATATCCTCCACGATCTGGCGCAACACGCCCGGTTGCGCTTTCCGAAAGGCGAAGCAGCGCGCCACTACAACGTTCTTCAGAAGCTCGCCTATTGCGGCGTGTTGCTGGTGCTCCTGCCCGCCATCGTGCTGACAGGTCTGACGATGTCGCCGGCGATGAACGCCGCCTGGCCGTGGTTGCTGGATCTGTTCGGCGGCCGGCAATCGGCACGCTCGATCCACTTCATCGCCGCAGTCCTCCTCGTGCTCTTCATCCTCGTCCATGTGGCGATGGTCCTACTTGCCGGACCCATCAATGAGCTCCGTTCGATGGTCACCGGCCGGTATCGTCTTCCAAAGGAATGATCGGATGGTCTTTTCACCAACGCGTCGCGGATTTCTGACAGCGGGACTTGTCGGCGCCGCCCCCATGGTTCTGTCGGGTTGCGACGTTTTCGGCCTTGCGCAGTCGCAGCGTGTCACCGAAGCGCTTGGCTCCGCTGACAATCTTGCGCGGCGGGTGCAGCGCTTGCTGGGCGGGAATGCGCTTGCACCGGAATTCGAAGATTCGGAAATGTCGCCGATCTTTCGGATGAACGGGAATACGATGCCTGCAGACCCGGCCTATCAGGCGCTGGCGGAACGCAACTTTGTCGACTGGTCGCTTGCCGTTGACGGCCTTGTCGAGCGGCCGGTCCGCTTCTCTCTGGCCCAGATCATGGCAATGCCCTCCAGGACCCAGATCACCCGGCACGACTGCGTCGAGGGCTGGAGCGCGATAGGCAAATGGACCGGCGTGCCGCTTGCAAGGCTCCTCGACGAGGCCGGCTTACGGCCGCAGGCGCGGTATGTCGTCTTCCACTGCGCGGATGATTTCAACGGTGCGCAGTACTACGAGAGCATCGACCTGGTCGACAAGGACCATCCACAGACGATCCTGGCCTACGCCATGAACGGAGCACCCCTTCCCATTGGACACGGCGCACCGTTGCGCCTGCGGGTCGAGCGGCAGCTTGGCTACAAACATGCGAAATTCGTGATGCGGATCGAGGTCGTCTCCAGCCTTGCCGGGATTGGCGGCGGCCGCGGTGGCTATTGGGAGGACGCAATCGGCTACGACTGGTACGCGGGCATCTGATTGCCGGCTCGTCTTCAAAATCAGGTCAGCGCATTCCCTCCGCTGACCTCGACGTTCATGTGTAGCGAACTTTGCGATGCGTGATGTGATGGCAACCGGCAGTCTGGCAGCCGAAAGGATCCGACGGATGGCGGAAAGGCAAGCGGTCTGCCTTCGCATGATCGTCGCATGTCGAACGCGCCGCGTAGTGGCAGGCGAGGCTTTTCGATGACGCATCGACGCGAGACGGAATGGTCCGCCTGGATGGCCGCAGCGTTGCACGGTGACGAAGTCGCCTACCGGCGCTTTCTGGAGGCAGTAACGCCGCATCTGCGGATGCTGGCTCGAAGACGACTTGCTGCATTCGGAGTGGGCATTCACGACCATGAGGACGTCGTGCAGGAGGCGCTTCTCGCCATCCACCTCAAACGCGGCACCTGGGACGTTCGCCGTCCGATCGGACCGTGGATCTCGGTGATCTTGCGCAACAAGCTTATTGACGCGCTTCGCCGCCGGGGACACCTGGTGAATGTGCCGATCGACGACGTCATCGATACGATTGCGGACGAACAGTCCGACACCTCCACCGATCTGCAGGACATCGGCCGGATGATGGCGCATCTCAGGCCGGTGCAGAGAGACATCGTCAAATCCGTATCGCTGGACGGATACAGCGTCCGCGACACGGCCATGCGGCTCTCGATGACGGAGAACGCCGTGCGTGTCGCGTTGCATCGGGCGCTCCGAAGCCTGGCCGCCATCTACCGTGGAGGAGAATGATGATGTCTGACAACGATAGCTCCAGCGGCCCTGCCACGGGCACCGATCGTCTTATCGAGATGCTGTCGAAGGACGCTCGTGGGCGGCGACGTTTCGAGAAGATCCTGCTGAGGGCGGTGACATTCGCGGTAGGCATTGCCGCGATCGTGTTCTTCGTCCTGGTTCAACCACGCCCCGATCTCGAACTTGCCGCGCGAACCGCCCGCGTTCTTTTCAAGTTTATCATCACCGTACCGCTCGCCATTGCCATGATCGGGCTTCTGGACCGCATCGGTCGCCCGGCCGCGCCGCTTGGGCCGTGGCCCTGGCTGCTGGGCGGAATCGGCGCCATGCTCGCTGTCGGCGTCGGTGCCGAACTCGCGTTGCTGCCCCCGGAAGAGTGGGCTACAAGCCTCATCGGCACGAATGCCCGTTACTGTATGCTGTTCATTCCGCTGATCGCGATAGGACCGCTTTTCTGCTTCATCGTGGCGCTTCGCCAGGGAATGCCGACGCATCCTGGGCTTGCCGGCGCTGCGGCGGGCATTGCGTCAGGTGCGATCGCCGCCGCCTTCTACGCATCCCACTGCCCGGACGACAGCCCGTTGTTCGTGGCCACCTGGTACACGCTCGCCACCTGCATCGTCGCCGCCTGCGGCTATGCCGCTGGCCGGCGGTTTCTGTGAACCCAGGCGGACGCTTTCGACCTTCGACCTCTCTGAAGTCATATCAGTGGCATCGCCGCAGCCCCCGCCTGCAGAACATACAAAGGAGGTAACTAGGTCGCCCTGAATGGCGTCCTGCGCGAGATCGAGCGGCCCACTGGACTTGCCTCGCAATACTGGAGAGCTCTTCTGATGGAAGGAGGAGCATGCCATGGGCAAGCCACATCGCCGATTCGGCAAGGAATTCGAGGCGGAGGCCGTGCGTCTGGTCGAGACGAGCGGGCGAACACAGCGCGAGATCGCGGAGGATCTTGGCATCGGGCTTTCGACGCTGCGTCGCTGGCTCGACAAACGCCGCGAGCGCGATCTGGAAGCGCCCCCACCTGATCGGCAGGAAGATCTGGCGGCGGAGCTAAAGCGGTTGCGGCGCGAGAACGAGATCCTGCGGCAGGAGCGTGAGATCCTGAAGCGGGCCGCGACTTTTTTCGCCAAGGAGGGAGTGAGGCTGAAGCGCCACTGGTCCGAGCGAACAGCCGAACGATGAGATTCCGTCTCATCGATGCGGCGAAGAAGGAATTTCCCGTACAGCGTTTGTGCAAGCTCCTTGGTGTCAGTGCGAGCGGCTATTTCGCCTGGAAAGAGCGTCCGGCCTGCCGCCGACAGTGCGACGACATGGTGCTGCTGGCGCATGTCCGCTCGGCCTTTGCTCTGTCGAACGGGACCTATTGCCCCAACCCATTGGAGTTTCGGTCAACTCGCGAGCCTGGTCGGCGCGCCGGCAGCCTATCTGCGCCAACTTCCCGCGCCGCTCGCCGCGATCAACCTGCAATATGGCCCGACGTCCAATCGGGCGGAGCAGATCAAGACGCTGGAAACCGACAACGGCCGCGTCGAACTGCGCGCCGTCACTGGCCCGGATTATGGCCGAATCTTCGACCATGAGCTGGTCGAGGCCGTACAGCGCATCGCCGGCAACGGCACCGGCGACACCCGTTGGAAGGTCCCGGGCGTTCTCGATTGGTCGACCGGCATCTACAATCCGCGCGTCGACATCACCAAGAACACGACGACGCTTTATGCCTCCGATCGCGACGCCTTCCTGTTCCTGGTCGACGACCTAAATCCGATCGAAGCCGGCCGCCTGCCGGACGGCTCGCCGGATCTCTACTTCCGGGGCTTCTACTGCTGGAACTCCGAGGTCGGCGCCAAGACCCTCGGTATGGCGAGCTTCTACCTTCGCGCGGTATGCCAGAACCGGAATCTGTGGGGCGCGGAAGATTTCGAGGAAATCACCATCCGCCATTCCAAATACGCCGCCAACCGCTTCGCTCATGAGGCAGCGCCAGCGCCGGCGAACTTCGCCAATTCCTCGCCGCTCCCTTTCGTCAACGGCATCCAGGCGGCCCGCAAGCGGATCGTCGCCAGGACTGACGAAGACCGCACCGACTTCCTGCGTCGTCGCGGCTTCTCCAAGGCGGAAACCGGAAAGATCATTGACACGGTGCTGGCCGAGGAAGGACGTCCGCCCGAGAGCATCTTCGATTTCGTGCAGGGCATCACCGCCGTCGCGCGCGACAAGCCCCATCAGGACGCCCGCCTCGACATGGAGGCCAAGGCCAAGAAGCTGCTCGATCGAGCGGCCTAATTTCCGTGAAGCCGGGGATGCGGTTTTCCGTGTCTCCGGCTTTGCGCTTTCGCGTGCCCCCAATTCCGTTCCGGGGCGCTGCCCCCTTTAGAGGAAGGGGGCGGCGCCTCGCTCCGTGACGGGTTTAGGGCTGAGAGAGAGTCTCTCGGCGCCCGTCGCGGAGTACATTCCCATGGCTACTGCTGCGAAGAAAATCACCCTGTCGTCGTCGCGCGACATCCCCTTCAACCAGCTCGTCATCTCCCAGGCGAACGTCCGGCGGATCAAGGCCGGCGTGTCGATCGAAGAGCTGGCCGAGGACATCGCCCGGCGAACACTGCTGCAGAGCATCACGGTTCGGCCGGTGCGCGATGCGGACGGCAACGAGACCGGCATGTTCGAGATCCCTGCCGGCGGACGCCGCTATCGGGCGCTCGAACTGCTGGTGAAGCAGAAGCGCCTCGCCAAGGACGCGCCGGTCCATTGCGTCGTGCGTAAGGGTGGCATGGCTGAGGAGGATTCGCTGGCCGAAAACATCCAGCGGGCGCCGCTTCATCCGCTGGACCAGTTCCGTGCCTTCCTGACCTTCCGCGAAAAGGGCATGTCCGAAGAGGAAATCGCCGCCAACCAGTTCGTCTCGGTCTCGGTCGTGAAGCAGCGCCTGCGTCTGGCGTCGGTTTCGCCCAAGCTCCTGGACATCTATGCCGCCGACGGCATGACGCTCGATCAGCTCATGGCGTTCACGGTCAACGGCGATCATGAGCGGCAGGAGCAGGTCTTCGAGCGCCTTACGCAGGGCTATAGCAAGGAACCGCATCTCATCCGCCGCATGCTCACCGAGGGCGCGGTTCGCGCCGCTGACAAGCGCGCACAGTTCGTCGGGCTGGAAGCCTACGCCGAAGCTGGCGGCGTCATCATGCACGACCTGTTCCAGGGTGACGAGGGCGGCTGGCTGCAGGATGTCGGCCTTCTCGACATGTTGGCGGCCGAGAAGCTGCGTGAGCAGTCCGAGGCGATCTCCGCCGAAGGCTGGAAGTGGATCGATGTCGCGCCGGACTTCCCCTACGGCCACACCTGCGGCCTGCGCGACCTTCGTGGCGAGCAGCCCCTCTCACCGAGCAGGAACAGGCCACGCGCGACGCCCTTCAGGCCGAATTGGACGGACTGGAGGCAACCTATGCCGAGGCCGAGCAATCCGGCGAAGTCGATCGAACCGGACGGATTTCGCGCTGGGGAGATGCGATGATGCGAAGCGCCCTTTACGAGGC
Organism: Aurantimonas endophytica; assembly: GCF_014196845.1. Taxonomy (GTDB): domain Bacteria; phylum Pseudomonadota; class Alphaproteobacteria; order Rhizobiales; family Rhizobiaceae; genus Aurantimonas; species Aurantimonas endophytica. Next base: position 109,380 of record NZ_JACIEM010000007.1, on the reverse strand, counting down.
CGCGCAGGTGTTGCTGACCCGGGTGAAGCGATGGTCCGCTCTCAAAGCCTGGGCCGGCGCAGGTGTCACGACGTCGAGCGCACAAGAAGGCGATCGTAGCTTTGGCTCGACGTATCGGCGTCATCCTCCATCGCATGTGGGTGGATGGCACGGAATTCGATTGGGGGCAGAGGCCGGACGCGGCAGCTACCTCCACATAAGGTTCGGTCGGGCGCAAACCTGATCGAGGCACCTCCCCGCGAGAGGACGAGGGGCAGCGAGTTCGCGAATACGACTTGACCGCTGCGGTATGCCGGGGCGACGTCGCATTATAGATTGTTCCGCTGGCTCTTCTGATCCCATCCTGTGGCGGCCTTGTGCCGACCACGAAGAGAAGCATGAACCTCGCGGGAAGTGCCGATCAGACTTCGTCGTTGGGCTGTACCAGATCCACGTGGCTGACGCCGAGGGACTGAGCCAGTTCGTACAGTGTGATGACGGTCGGGTTGCGCCGGCCGCGCTCGAGACCGCTAAGGTACTGTTGGCTGAACCCGGAACGCGCCTCGACCTCTTCCTGAGTCAGGCCCTTCTCCCGACGTAGGCGGGCAAAGTTCCGGCCGACCAATTTGCGCATATCCATGCGCAGGAGGATCGTGATTTACATACTTTTAGTTTATCAACTATAGTATGTAAGTGACGCTTGGAGGTGGGACCGGGCCGCGCTAGCGGCCTGACCCCGAATAGAGAAGTCGTAGTTTTGGCGTACGCGTAGGTCCGTGTGGGAGGTGATCATGTATGATCACCGCCCGTCAATTTCGGGCCGCACGCGCGTTGCTGGGTTGGACACAGGAGACGCTCGCTGACAAGGCCCGGGTCTCATTGACCGCGCTCAAGCGCCTCGAATCCCTCAGTGGGCTCGAGGTCTTCGAGAGCACGCGCGATGAGGTGAGACGGGCTTTCGAACGCGCCGGCATTGTCTTCCTGAACTCCGATCAGGGCAAGGGAGTGCTGCTCGTCGATGCAAAAAAGGAAACCTGACGTTCGACAGGTCGCGGCGTTGGCTCAACCTCCCGCATCAGGGCCTTGCCTCATCTTTCCGATGAAATCATCGTTAACAATCTACTCCAGTTTGGATACATCTCGCGATCGGGGGATGTTGTGACCAAAGTCGATTTTCTTGATCAGCCGCCGGCCGGGGCGGCATTGACCGCTTATGACGAGGCGCATCTGAAGCTCTATGTCCGGCTGCTTGATGCAGACGCGGAAAGTGCCGATTGGCGTGAGGTCGTCGAAGTCCTCTTCGGGCTCGACGCCAAGACCGAACCGGAGCGCGCTCTGCGCATCTACACCAGTCATCTCGACCGCGCGAAATGGATGACCACCAGCGGCTTCTGTGAGCTTCTCCAGGGCCGCCTGCACTGAGGTGATGCGCAAACCGCATCACGTTGCGGCCACTTCGTTCTTCCCGCGCTTCACTTAACCGGGAATCGTCTCAACTGCACAACTCGCGTTGGAATAACTTTTCGCAGAGGCGGTGGAGGATGTCCGAGGATGAAAGTTGGCGGTATGAAGCCGCCTATGACTATATCGACAAGTTGACCCCCGGCGATCTCGCCTGGGAGTTCTTGCGTCGTAACCCTGAATACAGAAAATCATATCAGGAGCTGGTAGCCATCGGGCGGTTGACCGAGGATGTCGCGCGCGAGTTCGCCGAACAATGGGGGTTGCGATTTCGTCGCCGACCCTCGCAACTCCGCGCTCATCCAGCCGATCTTCTGGACCCCGCAAACCGATCCAGCGACACTCCCCTTCATCGCCGGACCGAAACCGGCGGGTGATCTCCACCTCCATGTTGAGGATCTGCGCACCCACGCCATCATTGAGCATGATGCTGGTCTGATCCGGCTGGCGCTGCGGGGCGACCCCCACGACGTGACCCTGGTCGACGTCGATGATGCCCGCCCCTCGGTGCATTCGTCATGTTCGATGAATTGACGCCCGACCGGCTGACAGCGGTCGAACGCCTCTGGCATGCAATGTTCGGCAAGCATGTGCCGCCTGATCCACGCCTCACTCCCCAGCGCCGTCACCGGGCACGTCTGATGCTCCGCGTTTTCGACGCTCGCTTGGCGAGCGCGAGTTATCGAAGAATCGCCGAGCAGATCTTTCCCAACCTCAAACATGATGCTGCGACGTGGGATGAAAACCCGGTTCGGATAACGATCGCCCGGCTTGCCCGGGACGGCCTGTCCTACGTGCGCGGCGGCTACCGCACGCTGCTCCGGCGCCCGCGCCGCCGCTGATCTGCGGTAGGTATCAAAAATAATCTCCTAACTTCGTTCCTGCCCGAGGCGCCGTCTCCGCGCCACCGTGCTCGCAACCCGCCGCTTATTCGAAGCGGCCGCCCGCGAGACCACGGAGGTGCGATCATGGCCGAAAAAGCCGCCAATTTGCCGCCACGCTACCTGAGAACGCAGGAGGCGGCGCGCTTCCTCGGCCTTTCCGAACGCACCCTTGAAAAGCACCGGACCTACGGGACCGGTCCGATCTACCGCAAGCTCGGTGGCCGTGTCGTCTATTCCGTCGATGACCTCCAGGCCTGGGCGGATCGCGGTCTCGTCACCTCGACCTCCGACCCGCGCGGCGGCACCGTGCTGCCGGCCAAACGCCAGACCGCCTCGCCCGCCACCGCCGGCGGCCGCTTCCCGCGCTGAGGCGGCCGGCCATGCTGTCCCGCCACACCCATCACGATGAGCGCGCGCAGCTCGATCTGTTCCGGGCGTTGCCCGGCGATCTCGCGCCCCGCGACGCGCAGGACCTCATGTCCTATCCGTTCTTCTCGCTCGCCAAGTCGAAGCGCCTGGCGCCGATCGACTTCAAAGCGGGCTCGTTGAAGATCCGCGTGGAAGCCGTGCCCGAGCACGGCATGGCGACGATCTGGGACGCGGACGTCCTGATCTGGGCGGCCTCGCAGATCGTCGAAGCGCGCGATGTGGGCTTGCGTCCCTCTCGCCTGATGGCGACCACACCATACGAAATCCTGAACTTCATCGGCCGCGGCGTATCGCTGCGCGACTACGACCGCCTGAAGACGGCACTCGATCGATTGCAATCGACCACGGTGGCGACCTCAATCCGCCAGCCGACCGAGCGGCGGATGCACCGCTTCTCCTGGATCAACGAATGGAAGGAGCGCGCCGATCACCGCGGCCGCCCGCTTGGCCTCGAGCTGATCCTCCCCGACTGGTTCTACGGCGCCGTGCTCGACGACGCGCTCGTGCTGACGATAGACCGCAAATACTTCGACCTCACTGGTGGCCTGGAGCGCTGGCTCTACCGGCTGGTGCGCAAGCACGGGGGTAAACAGGAGTTCGGCTGGAGCTTCGACTTCCCGCATCTCCACGCCAAGTCCGGCAGCCTCTCGCCGCTCAAGCACTTCGCCTACGACCTGCGCGACATCGTCCGCCGCCAGCCGCTGCCCGGCTACCGGCTCACCATCGAGCAATGCCTCGGCGGTCCAGAAATCCTGTCCTTCGCACCGACCGATCTCGACGCGCTCGGCATCCCGCGCCGCCGTCGCCGCTCGACAACTCGCCCTGGGGATAAGCTGTGAATAGTCTCGTGCTATCAGGGACCGGCACTATCGTGCCATCGGGGACCGGACTCTCGTGCTATCGGGGACCGAAATCGTCGATTTCTCGCGCTGAATCAGCAGCTTGCGAGCCCCGTAACTTATCTAACCTAGATTCCTACGGAATCTTTCTAACGCAACCGGCTTTTTCGCGCCGTGTGGACGAGTCCCTGATCGCCGGGAGACCGTCATGATCGTCGCGCTCCTCAACCAGAAGGGCGGTGTCGGCAAGACGACGCTGGCGCTGCATCTCGCGGGCGAATGGGCCCGCAACGGCAAGCGCGTCACGCTGATCGACGCCGACCCCCAGGGCTCGGCTCTGGACTGGTCGCAGCAACGCAGCCGGGAGGGATTGCAAAGGCTCTTCGGTGTCGTCGGCCTGGCGCGGGACACCCTGCATCGCGAAGCGCCGGAGCTGGCGCGTGACGCGGACCACGTCGTCATCGACGGGCCCCCGCGTGTCGCCGGTCTGATGCGCTCGGCTCTGCTGGCCGCCGACCTCGTGCTGATCCCGGTGCAGCCGTCCCCGCTCGACGGCTGGGCGTCGGCCGAGATGCTGACGCTGCTCAGCGAAGCGCGGATCTATCGGCCGGAACTCAAGGCGCGGTTCGTGCTGAACCGATGCGCGGCCCGGACCGTACTCGCGCGCGAAACCGCCGAAACGCTCGCCGACCACGACCCGCCGTTACTCACGGCGACCATCGGCCAGCGCATCGTCTTCGCCGATGTCGTGCAGACCGGCCGGATCGCCGCCGAGCAGGACGAGGATTGTCAGGGCGCGCGCGAGATCACCGCGCTCGCGGCCGAAATCTTGAGGATCGGCGCATGAGCGAACGATCCCCCAAACGCGGCTTCGCATCCCGGCCCGGCGATCCGGAAAGCTGGATCAAGGCGCCCGATCGCCAGACGGAACGACCGCCGCCCGCCGACGACTTCTCGGCCAGGCTGACCGTCGACGTCACCGCCGACATGCGCGGCCGGATCAAAATCGCGGCCTTCCAGCGCGGCCAGACCGTCGCCGACATGCTGCGCGCGCTGTTCGAGCGCGAGTTCCCACCAGCCCAAGGAGACGCCCAATGACCGGCCTTACCGCCGCATCCGCGCGCGCCGGCCGCGCGCTTCTCGCGTCGCCGGAAGATCTCACCCAGGTCGAACTCGTCTGGATCGAGAAGCAGGTCGAACACTGGATCCGTTTCGGCCGCGAGGTCCGCGAACAGGTCCTCGACCGCCGTCGTCGCATCCTCTTCTTCCCTCCCGGAACGACGTTCGCGCTGGTGCGCTGGGCCGCGAACGAGCACGGCACGATGCTCTCCCGGCTCGACATCCTGCGCGCCGTCGGCCCCGGCGAACCCTGCCAGACGATACCGACCGTGACGCCCGGCGGCGACATTCTGCTGCGCGTCGATGGCTGGCCGAAGGTAGAGCGCATGCTCCAGCTCATCGACGCGATCGAGGCGGCCAGCATCGATCCGGTCGAGGTGGCGCCAGATCACTGGCGGCACGTCCACAACCGCCTTGCCGCCGGCGAGACGCCGCGCGCCTACACGATGCAGCGCCATCGCGCCTTCCTTCTGCGCCGGGAGATTGGCGCATGAGTCGGCTCGGCTACGCCATCACGACCACGGCCGCTGTGTCTTTGCTCGGCGTCCTCTCGCTCGTTTCCTTCGCGCCGAAGCTGATCTGGAACGCCTCGGCCAGCACACCGGTCGGACTCTACGCCATCGAGCCGGACCGGTCCCCCGACGTCACGGACCTGGTCGCCGTGCGCGCGCCCGAGCCGCTCGCAAGCTTCCTCGCCGAGGGCGGTTATCTGCCGCGCGGCGTCCCCCTGATGAAGCGCGTCGTGGCGCTTCCTGGCCAACGGGTTTGCAGGACCGGCCTCGCGATCACCGTCGACGCCGCGCCGATGGGCGATGCGCTGGACCGCGATCGTCGTGGCAATCCGCTGCCCGCGTGGCAGGGCTGCCGCGTCGTCGCGGAGGGCGAACTCTTCCTGATGAACTGGGAAGTCCGCGACAGCCTCGACGGCCGCTACTTCGGCCCGCTCCCCGCCTCCGCCGTGATCGGCCGGGCGATCCCTCTCTACACCGACGAGGACGGTGACGGCCGCTTCGTCTGGCGCGCGCCGACGCGGTGACGGCACGCCCATTCCCAACCTCACCGCACACTCACGGAGGCAATCATGTCCCTGATCGGTCAATTCAGCCGCACAAAGTCAGGCTATGCTGGGCGCGTCAAAACGCTCGCTCTCGACGCCGAGCTAGTGCTCGTGCCCGCGGAACAATCCGACACTGAAAACGCGCCCGACTATCGCGTCCATCTCGGATCGGAGGAAGACGGTCCCGAAGTCGGCGCCGGCTGGAAACGCACCGGCGAGAAGGCCGGTGAATACGTCTCGCTGCAACTCGACGATCCGACGTTCAGCCAGCCGATCCGCGCCAACCTCTTCCAGTCGGGCGACGACAAGTCCGCCTGGGGTCTGCACTGGAACCGCCCGCCCAAGCGCGGCGAGCGGGACTGAACGATGTCGGCCCGCCGCCATCGCGCTGTCGTCGGGCGGTTTCGTACCGTCCGGCGCACAGCCTTCATTCTCCTTTCCGGCCTGCTTACCGGCCTGTCGCCGACCGTACCGGCCGCCGCACAAGACGCATCGGTGGAGCGCGCATCACCCAGCGATCCCTATGCCGGTCATGTCGCCGACGCAGCGCGCCGGTTCGGCATCCCAGAGGGGTGGATTCGCGCCGTCATGCGCGTGGAGAGTCGCGGTGATGTGCGCGCGATCTCGCCCAAAGGCGCGATGGGCTTGATGCAGATCATGCCGGCCACCTGGGCAGATCTGCGCGCCCGACATGGGCTCGGCGGCGATCCCTATGATCCACGCGACAACATCATGGCGGGCGCGGCCTATCTGCGCGAGATGCACGATCGCTACGGCTCGCCGGGCTTTCTGGCGGCCTACAATGCCGGTCCCGGGCGCTACGAGGAATATCGCGCCAACGGTCGCCAATTGCCGGCCGAAACGCGCGCCTATGTCGCCGCTCTTGCACCAGTCGTCGGCGGCGGCGATCTTGCTGCCCCCGTCACGGTAGCGACCGCCGATCCGCTCGCCTGGACCCGTGCGCCGCTCTTCATCGTGCAGGTCGATAGCAGGCCGCATGCAGATCGGCCGCAGCCCAACGGCGATGCCGCTGCACCATCTGTGCCAGAGACCGTGGCCGATCCGACACGGCCTGCACCGCGATCGGACGGCATGTTCGTGGCGCGAACCGACGGCGCGGGGCCGCGATGATGGGCTTCGCACTCCCGGCTGCATTTTCGGGCTCTGGCGTGGAACTGGCGTCAGAAGTGGGAAGAGCAGTCACCACAACCGCACGATGGCAGGATAAAGGGCCGCGATGTGCGGCCTCGTGCGGTTGTGGTTTTTCAAGGGGTTATAGCGCGTTTTCGCGAGGTGCGCCTGATCGGCGTAGCCTGCGCGCGCGGCGCTTTCCCAACAATTTCCTCGGCTTTGCGCGATGTGCGGGACCACGCCCATGAGCGCCGAGGACGATTTCCGCATCCGGCCAGGGCGCATCCGTTCGACGCGCGCGCAACAGGCGCGGCCCTTCATCGCGCAGGCGCTCGCCGCCGCGCAGAAGGCCGGCGGCGCAGTCTCCCGGCAAGGAAGGATTGGTCCCGGCAACCGCTCCCGTTTTGGTCGCGGCCAGCGCGCGGCGGTACAGGCCAACCGGCTGCTGACGGCCCGCTCGCGCGGCGCCGTCGTCAAGGCCCGCGTCGTGCGCCAGGGCGGACGCAACGCGCCGCTCGGCGCCCACCTCAATTATCTCCGTCGCGAAGGCGTGACCCGGGATGGAGAGAAGGCCCGGCTGTTCGGTCCCGGCGGGGATGACGCCGACCCCAAGGCGTTCGCGGAGCGGTGCGAGGACGACCGGCATCATTTCCGTTTCATCGTCTCGCCCGACGACGCGGTGGAGATGGCCGACCTCAAAGGGTTCACCCGCGAGCTCGTTGGCCAGATGGAGAAGGATCTCGGCACGAGGCTCGACTGGGTCGCCGTCGATCACTGGAACACCGAGCATCCCCATGTCCATCTGATCATGCGCGGCGTGCGCGACGACGGCGAGAACCTCGTCATCTCGCGCGACTACATCAAGGAGGGCATGCGCGACCGCGCACGCGATCTCATCACGCAGGAGCTGGGACCACGCACCGATCACGAAATCCGTCGGACCATCGAGCGCCAGGTCGAGTCCGATCGCTGGACCAATCTCGATCGCCAACTCGCGCGCGACGCCTACAGGACCGGCGTCGTCGATCTCGCCCCGCATCCCGACCGACAGCCAGACGAATTCCACGCGCTGAAGGTCGGGCGACTGCGCAAGCTCGAAGGCCTTGGCCTCGCCGACGAGATCGGTCCCGGCCAATGGACGATCTCCGAAAAGGCCGAGGCGACGCTGCGCGAGCTTGGCGAGCGTGGCGATATCATCAAGCGCATGCACCGCGCGCTGACCGACCGCGGCATCGAGCGCGGCGCGGCAAGCTATGTGCTCGCCGGCGAAAGCCTGAACGACCCCGTGGTCGGCCGGCTTGTGACGCGAGGCCTCGACGACGAACTCAAGGGCACGGCCTATGCCGTTGTCGACGGGGTCGATGGCCGAACCCACCACATCAAGCTGCCAGACATCGAGGCCGCCGGCGACAGTGCGCCGGGTTCGATCGTCGAGCTGCGCAGGTTCGACGATGCGCGGGGGCAGCGGCGCGTCGCGCTTGCCGTCCGCTCGGACCTCGATATCTCCGCCCAGGTCACCGCGACCGGCGCGACCTGGCTCGATCGGCAGGCGATCGCCCGCGAGCCGGTGGCGCTTGGCGGTGGCGGGTTCGGCGCTGAGGTGCGCGACGCGATGGACCGCCGCGCCGAACATCTGATCGTACAGCGCCTGGCCGAGCGCCACGGCCGCAGCGTCATCTTCTCCCGCAACCTCATCGACACGCTGCGTCAGCGCGAGGTCGAAGCGACGGCTGAGAAGCTCGCGGCCGAGACCGGCCGCGCGTTCGCCAAGGCGGGGACCGGGGAATATGTCGCCGGCGCCTATCGGCAGCGCATCGCTCTCGCGTCGGGCCGCTTCGCCATGATCGACGACGGCCTCGGCTTCCAGCTCGTGCCCTGGTCGCCGTCTCTCGAAAAGCACCTTGGCCAGCAAGTCTCCGGCGTCGCTCGCGGCGATGGCGGGGTCGATTGGAGTTTTGGCCGCAAACGCGGCCTCGGCCTGTAGCCCGTAATCAAGAAAGGACCCCGCCATGTCGGCGACGAAAATCCTCTGGGGCCAGATCCTCACCGTTTTCATGATCGTGCTCTTCACGACCTGGGCGGCCACGGAGTGGACGGCCTATCGGCTCGGTTTCCAGCCCCAGCTTGGCCCGCCCTGGTTCGAACTTGCCGGCTGGCCGATCTATTATCCGCCGGCCTTCTTCTGGTGGTGGTACTTCTATGACGCCTATGCGCCGCCGATCTTCGTCGAAGGTGCCTATATCGCGGCGTCCGGCGGCTTCATCTCGATCGCGGTGGCGATCGGCATGTCCGTCTGGCGGGCGCGCGAGGCGAAGAATGTCGAGACCTACGGTTCGGCACGCTGGGCGCGGGATGACGAAGTAAAGGCCGCCGGCCTGCTCGGTCCCGACGGCGTGGTGCTCGGCAAGCTCGACCGCGACTATCTTCGCCATGACGGTCCGGAGCATGTGCTGTGCTTCGCGCCGACCCGTTCCGGCAAGGGCGTGGGGCTCGTCGTGCCCTCGCTGCTGACCTGGCCGGGCTCGGCGATCGTGCATGACATCAAGGGCGAGAACTGGACGCTGACGGCAGGCTTCCGATCAAGACACGGGCGCGTGCTGCTGTTCGATCCGACCAATCCGAAGTCGGCCGCCTACAATCCGCTCCTCGAGGTGCGCCGTGGCGAGTGGGAGGTCCGCGACGTGCAGAACATCGCCGATATTTTGGTCGATCCGGAAGGATCGCTCGAGAAGCGCAATCACTGGGAAAAGACCAGTCATGCGCTGCTGGTCGGCGCGATCCTCCATGTCCTCTACGCCGAGGCTGACAAGACGCTCGCCGGCGTCGCCGCCTTCCTCTCTGATCCGAAGCGTCCGATCGAGTCGACGCTGGCGGCAATGATGAAGACCGCGCATCTCGGCGAAGCCGGCCCGCACCCCGTCATCGCCAGCGCCGCGCGCGAGCTCCTGAACAAATCGGACAACGAGCGCTCGGGCGTGCTCTCGACTGCGATGTCGTTCCTTGGCCTCTACCGCGATCCCGTCGTCGCCGAGGTGACCCGGCGATGCGACTGGCGCATCGCCGATATCGTCGGCGGCAAGCACCCCTCGACGCTGTACCTCGTGGTGCCGCCCTCGGACATCAACCGCACAAAGCCGCTGATCCGCCTGATCCTCAATCAGGTCGGCCGGCGTCTCACCGAGGACCTGCAGGCCAAGGGCGGCCGGCACCGGCTGCTGCTCATGCTGGACGAATTCCCGGCGCTCGGGCGTCTCGACTTTTTCGAATCTGCGCTCGCGTTCATGGCGGGCTACGGCCTCAAGAGCTTCCTGATCGCCCAGTCACTCAACCAGATCGAAAAGGCCTATGGGCCTAACAATTCGATCCTCGACAACTGCCATGTCCGCGTCAGTTTCGCGACCAACGACGAGCGGACCGCCAAGCGCGTGTCGGATGCGCTGGGCACCGCGACCGAGATGCGGGCGATGAAGAACTATGCCGGCCACCGGCTTTCGCCCTGGCTCGGCCACATGATGGTGTCGCGCTCGGAAACGGCCCGGCAGCTGCTCACGCCCGGTGAGATCATGCAGCTTCCGCCTTCCGACGAAATCGTCATGGTCGCCGGCACGCCGCCGATCCGGGCCAAGAAGGCGCGCTATTACGAAGACCGTCGGTTTCAGGAACGGTTGATGCCGCCGCCGACCACAACGAAGCCGGACGCGGTCTCGTCCGATGACTGGAGTCAGCTGGCGTTGCCACCTTCGCCAGAGATCCTGGCGTCCACGACCGGAACCGGCACAGATGAGGAGGACACAACGGATTCCGAGCGCCGCTGCCAGCCCGAGCTGAGCCGCGTGCAGCCGATCGCTAAGGTGGCGCCGATCGTGAATGAGTTCGAGATCGACCCGGCGGACGATGCCGATGATGAGGCCGCGCGCCTCAGCCGCATGAACCAGAACATGCGGCAGGTCGCGCGCCAGGCTTCCCTCGACCCCGGCGACGGCATCGAGCTTTAGGAGGGCCGCCATGACGAAATCCCCGAAGAAGCAGCGGCTGTCCGTCTATCTCGAGCCCGATGTCATGAAAGCCCTCTCTGCGCACGCAGCGCGACGCGGTCACTCACTCTCGCTGGTCGCCGAGGCCGGCATCGCATCGTTCTTGTCACCCGACGCTGCCGAGCGTCAGGAGGCGGCGATCACCAAGCGCCTCGACCAGCTCGACCGGCGCATGACCCGCATGGAGCGCGATGTCGGTATCTCCGTCGAGACGCTGGCCATCTTCGTTCGCTTCTGGCTGACCACGACACCGGCATTGCCCGAGCCTGCCGCTCAGGCCGCTCGTGCCAAGGCCGGCGAACGATATGAGGCGTTCATCGCGGCTCTGGGTCGTCGACTCGCGAGCGGGCCGAAGCTGCGGCAGGAGATTTCCGAAGACATTGGTCCAGGGCGTGACGCCGTCGATTGATAGATTGCTTCGTCAGATATTCAGACCTTCGTGCGGTCCGCGACCTCCACAGCAAACGGCAGCGTCGCGCAACAGCTAGCACTATCTCCTGCCAAGCGACTCGGACTGGTCCGCTTTGGAAGGCGCGCGTTCGAGACACTGTCCGCATACCGATAAGGTATATGCAAGCGCACCCAATTCTTACCCGATGGGAATGGGGATGAGATCGAGCGGCCCCAAGCCACGCAGGCGTAGCTGCTTGAAGTTCTGACTGCCGAGGTCAATCTCGAGTTCTGACGTGAAGGGGATCAGGTACGTCCTGGCATCGAATCCTTTGAACCTGATGCCCGCGACCTTCATCGCTTTGAAGACCTGCACACAGCCGAGACAAAAATTGGCAAGAGGTCGAGGTAGGTCCGGTCGTCAGGATATCGGTGCTGCGAGCGAAATTTGCGAATCTCTGGAAACCCGAGCCGATGGTCGATCAACTTCAACCGATCGGCTGCCTTCGTGCCACTCACGAAGGTGTCGAGATATGGCGATGCGCGTGAAGGATCGATGCGCGCGTCTATGTCGTCCATTCTCACATGATGGGACATCAGGACCCGAGCACCGCGAAGCGTGGGGTGGCTCGCCAGCAGAAAGGAGGCGCCGAGCCAGTGTTCCACTCCACCTCCATTAAGGTGCAGGCGTCGCTTAAGGCTTCGAAACAGCGGGTGATCGCGATGATGGATCGCGTTTCGAACCGTGATGATCAGAGCGGTGTCCCCATGCTCGAAATAGGGAAAGAGCTTCTTCGATACATCATAGAGCGTATGGAAGGCCTCCATCTTCATCTCGAAGGCCCTATCGATATTGTCGATCGCCTCCTCGGGATCGATCTTGAACAAATCGCCAAAGCGCATGTGCGCTTCGACATACATTCTCATGGTGTTTGCGAGGGTGCTGATCGCATCCTCGATGATCGCGCTGCTATTCAAAGGCCCATCCCGATGTCGTTGTCAAAAGGCTGGCGCAACACGAAATCAGCTTCGTTTTGTCCTGCCCCCTTCTCCAAGGCGACAGCGACATGAGGAAGTATTCATGTGTCCCGCCGGTTCCCTGTCTTTGTACGCTACAGTACGACGACCACATAATGGATGTTGTCAGAGCATAATTTCTGCCTCTTCTACTCGTCCCCGATCCAGGGCCGCACTTCGCGGGCCCGCACGAGAACGGGGACGACGTGGCGGCCACTCACCAGAAATCGGAGGCAATCCTTCGCGGCGCTCGTATGCTGCGCACGGCCCTCGGGCCGGCGATCGCCCAATTTCTGGAAGATCCCGCGATCGTCGAGGTGATGCTCAACCCCGACGGGCGGCTCTGGATCGACCGCCTCTCCGAGGGACTCTCCGACACGGGTGAACGGCTGTCGGCGGCCGACGGCGAACGCATCGTCCGCCTCGTCGCGCACCATGTAGGGGCCGAGGTTCATCCAGGCAGCCCACGCGTCTCGGCCGAGTTGCCGGAAACAGGGGAGCGGTTCGAGGGCCTTCTGCCCCCCGTCGTCGCCGCGCCCACCTTCGCGATACGCAAACCCGCCGTCGCCGTGTTCACTCTCGACGACTATATCGCGGCCGGCATCATGGCGGACGACCAGGCTGAAGCGCTGCGGGCCGCCGTCGCAGAGCGCTGCAATATTCTGGTCGCCGGCGGCACCTCGACCGGCAAGACCACGCTCACCAACGCGCTGCTCGCCGAGGTATCGAAAACCTCAGACCGCGTGGTGCTGATCGAGGACACGCGCGAGCTCCAATGCGCCGCGCCGAACCTTGTCGCCATGCGCACGAAGGACGGCGTCGTGTCGCTGTCCGATCTCGTCCGATCCTCGCTGCGCCTGCGCCCTGATCGCATCCCTATCGGCGAGGTTCGCGGCGCTGAAGCGCTAGATCTGCTCAAGGCCTGGGGCACCGGCCACCCCGGCGGCATCGGCACCATTCATGCGGGCACCGCCATCGGCGCGCTCCGCCGCCTCGAGCAACTCATCCAGGAAGCTGTCGTCACCGTTCCGCGCGCCCTGATCGCCGAAACGATCGATCTGGTCGCCGTGCTCTCCGGCCGCGGCGCCTCGCGCCGCCTCGCCGAACTCGCTCGCGTCGAAGGGCTCGGCCCCGACGGCGATTACCGCGTCATCCCCGCCAGCCAGCACCTCACAGGAGATCCGTCATGATCCAGCATGCCATGCGTATCCGCCGTAACATCGCGACGGCGGCCTCGGTCACCTTCCTCACGTTGGCGCGCACACCCGCCGCCCTCGCGTCCGGTTCGTCCATGCCGTGGGAAACGCCGCTGCAGTCCATCCTCGAATCCATCGAGGGGCCTGTCGCCAAGATCGTCGCGGTGATCATCATCATCGTGACTGGCCTCACGCTGGCCTTCGGCGACACCTCGGGCGGCTTCCGGCGCCTGATTCAGATCGTCTTCGGCCTGTCGATAGCCTTCGCCGCGTCCAGCTTCTTCCTGTCGTTCTTCTCGTTCGGCGGCGGAGCGCTGGTCTGATGGCGACGTCGGCCGAGACGGCAGGCGAAGTGCCGGGCTTTTCGGTCCCGGTCCATCGCGCGCTGACCGAGCACATCCTACTCGGCGGCGCGCCACGCTCGATCGCCATTCTGAATGGAACGCTGGCGGCGGCGCTCGGCCTTGGCCTTCGCCTCTGGCTGGTCGGCATCGGTCTCTGGGCGATCGGTCACTTCGCCGCTGTCTGGGCCGCGAAGCGCGATCCGCAGTTCGTCGACGTCGTGCGCCGGCATCTGCGCATCCCCGGTCATCTTTCGGTTTGAGGGCGCGCGGCCATGATGAACCTTGCCGAATATCGCAACCGCAACACCCGGCTTGCCGACTTCCTCCCCTGGGTCGCGCTGGTTGGAGAAGGGGTCGTTCTCAACAAGGACGGCAGTCTGCAGCGCACCGCCCGATTTCGCGGCCCCGACCTCGACAGCGCCGTGCCGGCCGAGTTGATCGCGGTCGCCGGACGGCTCAACAACGCCTTCCGCCGCCTCGGATCCGGCTGGGCGATCTTCGTCGAGGCGCAGCGGCACGGCGCCGCTACCTATCCCGCCAGCATGTTCGCCGACAGCGCTTCCGCGCTGGTCGACGCCGAGCGCAAGGCCGATTTCGAGGAGGCCGGCGCGCATTTCGAGTCGAGCTACTTCCTGACCATCCTCTATCTGCCGCCGGCCGAAGACGCCGCACGCGCCGAGACCTGGCTCTATGAGGGCCGTGACCACGCCGGCGTCGATGTCCACGAAGTCCTGCACGGCTTCACCGATCGCACCGATCGCATCCTCCAGCTCATCGACGCCTTCATGCCGGAATGCGGCTGGCTGGATGACGCCGAGACGCTGACCTTCCTGCACTCGACGGTCTCGACGAAACGCCACCGCGTCCGCGTGCCCGAGACGCCGATGTATCTCGATGCTCTGCTCGCCGATCAGCCGCTCACCGGCGGTCTCGAGCCGCGCCTTGGCGACACGCATCTCCGCATCCTTACGATCGTTGGATTTCCGACCGTGACCACGCCCGGCATTCTCGACGAGCTGAACCGGCTGGCGTTTCCCTATCGCTGGTCGACCAGGGCAGTTCTCCTCGACAAGACCGACGCCACCAAGCTGCTGAACAAGATCCGGCGGCAATGGTTCGCCAAGCGCAAGTCCATCGCCGCCATCCTGAAGGAGGTGATGACCAACGAGGCTTCGGCGCTCGTCGACACCGATGCGGCCAACAAGGCGGCCGATGCAGACATGGCATTGCAGGAGCTCGGCGCCGACTATGCCGGCCAGGCCTATGTGACGGCGACGATCACCGTCTGGGACGATAATCCGCGCATTGCCGCCGAAAAGCTGCGCCTCGTCGAGAAGGTCATCCAGGGCCGCGATTTCACCGCCATGCCCGAGACCATCAACGCCGTGGACGCCTGGCTCGGCAGCCTGCCCGGACACGCCTACGCCAATGTCCGCCAACCCCCGATCAACACGCTCAATCTCGCCCACATGATTCCGCTGTCGGCGGTATGGGCGGGACCGGAACGGGACGAGCACTTCGCAGCACCCCCACTGCTGTTCGGCAAGACCGAAGGCTCGACCCCGTTCCGGCTTTCCATCCACGTCGGCGACGTCGGTCACACGCTGATCGTCGGACCGACCGGCGCCGGCAAATCTGTACTGCTGGCGCTGATGGCGCTGCAGTTCCGCCGCTACGAGCGGTCTCAGGTCTTCGCCTTCGACTTCGGCGGCTCGATCCGGGCGGCGGCACTCGCCATGCGCGGGGATTGGCACGACCTCGGCGGCGGCCTCACCGAAGGCTCCGACGACAGTGTGTCGCTTCAGCCGCTCGCCCGGATCGACGATGTCGCAGAACGGGCCTGGGCGGCTGACTGGCTTACCGCCATGCTGGGACGCGAAAGTGTGGCGATCACGCCCGAGGTGAAAGAGCATCTCTGGTCAGCGCTTTCTTCGCTCGCCTCCGCGCCGATCGGTGAGCGCACGCTAACGGGCCTGTCGGTCCTGCTGCAATCCAACGACCTCAAGCAGGCGCTTCGGCCCTACTGCGTCGGCGGCCCCTATGGGCGCCTGCTCGACGCCGAAGCCGAATATCTTGGCCAGGCATCGGTCCAGGCGTTCGAGACCGAAGGACTGATCGGCACGGGCGCCGCCGCCGCCGTGCTCGCCTATCTCTTCCACCGTATCGAAGACCGTCTCGACGGGCGGCCGACGCTGCTGATCGTTGACGAAGGCTGGCTCGCGCTCGATGACGAGGGCTTCGCGGGTCAGCTTCGCGAATGGCTGAAGACGCTGCGTAAGAAGAACGCCAGCGTCATCTTCGCCACCCAGTCACTATCCGACATTGACGGCTCGACGATCGCGCCCGCCATCATCGAGAGCTGCCAGACGCGCATCCTGCTGCCGAACGAGCGCGCGATCGAGCCGCAGATCACGGCGATCTATCGCCGCTTCGGGTTGAACGATCGGCAGATCGAGATCCTCGCGCGGGCGATGCCGAAGCGCGACTACTACTGCCAGTCGCGGCGCGGCAATCGGCTGTTCGAGCTGGGCCTTTCGGATGTCGCCCTGGCGCTCTGCGCCGCCTCTTCGAAACAGCATCAGGCCCTCATTGCCGAGGTGCATGCCCGTAGCGGCACCGACGGCTTTCTCGCCGAGTGGCTCGCTGAAAGCCGCCTCGGCTGGGCGGCCGACCTCATCGCCGATCTCACCAACGTCACCCCCCAAACCGATCCGGAGGCACGCCCATGACCCGTTCCGTTCATTCCCGCTCGCGCGCCATGCGCGTCGCCGCAGTTCTCCTCGCCGCGCCGATGGCGCTGTCGCCGATCGTCAGCAGCCCGGCTGCCGCGCAATGGATCGTCTACGATCCGACCAACTATGCGCAGAACGTCCTGACGGCGGCCCGCACCCTTCAGCAGGTCAATCAGCAAATCACCCAGCTTCAGAACGAAGCAACGATGCTGATCAACCAGGCCCGCAACCTCACCAGCCTGCCATACTCCTCTCTCCAGCAGCTTCAGCAGTCGGTTCAGCGCACTCAGCAGCTGCTGCAACAGGCGCAGGGCATTGCCTACGACGTCCAGCGCATCGACCAGGCCTTCACGTCAACCTACGGCAACGCCTCGATGTCCGCCTCCGACCAGGCGCTCGTGGCGGGCGCGCGCGAGCGCTGGCAAAACACGGTCGGCGGGCTGCAGGACGCCATGAGGGTGCAGGCCGGCGTCGTAGGCAACATCGACACCAACCGCTCTGAGATGTCCTCTTTGATCGGCCGCAGTCAGGGTGCGACCGGAGCGCTGCAGGCGACGCAGGCCGGCAACCAGCTCCTCGCGCTTCAGGCGCAGCAGCTCGCCGATCTCACGGCCGTCGTCGCCGCCAACGGTCGGGCGCAGGCTCTCTCAGAGGCAGAGCGCGCTGCGGCCGTCGAACAGGGCCGCGAGCAACGTCGCCGCTTCCTGACGCCGGGCTCCGGCTACCAGGCGGGGAACGCCCGCATGTTCCCGAACAGCGGCAACTGAGGGCGCGGCTATGGACGGCAAGATGCTCGCCCGACTTGGCGCCGTGGTGTTCGTCGCGGTGGCCATCACCGCGACGGCGATCGAGATGAGCCGCAAAGAGGAGCCGACGGAGAGCTGGACTACGTCACGGCCGAACACGGCTCCGTCCGACCCCTTGCGCGACGAGCTGTTCCGCTGCCAGGCCCTCGGAGAAGCCGGGCCGCGTGACGCGGCCTGCCTGCGGGCCTGGGCCGAGAACCGCAACCGCTTCCTTGCGCCGGGCGCTCGACCCGCCAAGCGGCTGCCTGACGCTCCGCCTGTTCCGCATCCGCCATCGGATGCGGCTAGCCCGGCTCAACCGGCACCGGTGTCGCCGCCGGCCGGGACGCGGTAGCATCATGGGCAACACCGGCGTCATCGACCACTTCCTCGAGGTCTTCACCCGCTACATCGACAGCGGCTTCGGCCTGCTCAGCGGCGAAGTCGCCTTCATCGCCACCACCCTGATCGTCATCGACGTAACGCTGGCCGCACTCTTCTGGAGCTGGGGCGCGGACGACGACATCATTGCCCGCCTGGTGAAGAAGACGCTGTTCGTCGGCGTGTTCGCCTACATCATCGGCAACTGGAACAACCTCGCCCGCATCATCTTCGAGAGCTTCGCCGGGCTCGGCCTGAAAGCCAGCGGCACCAGCTTCACCACGGCCGATCTCTTGCGGCCTGGCAAGGTGGCCCAGACCGGCCTCGATGCCGGGCGACCGCTTCTGGAATCGATCTCCGGCCTGACGGGCTATTGGTCGTTCTTCGAGAACTTCATCCAGATCGCCTGCATGTTCCTCGCCTGGGCGCTGGTATTGCTCGCCTTCTTCATCCTCGCCATCCAGCTTTTCGTCACACTGATCGAATTCAAGCTGACGACACTCGCCGGTTTCGTCCTGATTCCGTTCGGCCTGTTCGGCAAGTCCGCCTTCATGGCCGAACGGGTGCTCGGGAACGTCATCTCGTCCGGCATCAAGGTGCTGGTGCTGGCCGTCATCATCGGCATCGGCTCCACCTTGTTCTCCGAGTTCACCGCCGGCTTTGGCGGCGCCACGCCTTCGATCGACGAAGCCATGGCAATCGTCTTGGCCGCGCTGTCCCTCCTCGGCCTCGGCATCTTCGGCCCCGGTATCGCCAGCGGCATCGTCTCCGGCGGCCCGCAGCTCAGCGCCGGCGCGGCGGTTGGTACGGGGCTCGCGGCCGGCGGCATGATCGCCGCCGGAGCCGGCGCGGTCGGCGCCGTCGCATCCGGCGGCGCAGCACTCGCCGGTGGCGCAGCAGCCGCGGCCCGGAGCGGAGCGGCGATGGCGGGTGGCGCATCCACGGCCTACAGCCTCGGCGCAGCCGGCCAGTCCGGTGTCAGCGGCGTCGCGTCGGGCCTTGGCGGTGTCGCCCGCGCTGGTGGCAGCGCTGCCGTCTCGCCGCTGCGCCGTGCCACCTCACGCGCCGCCGACAGCATGCGCTCCAGCTTCAACGCCGGCGGTGAGGCAGCGTTCGGAGCGACTGGCGGCTCCTCGTCGATGGGATCAGTCAGCGGCGATACAGCGAGCGACGGTGGCGCCTCGGCCGCTTCGGCACCCGCCGGCGGACCGCCCGCATGGGCGCAGAGCATGCGCCGCTCTCAACGCATGACTCACGCCGTCCAGGCGACCGCCCACGCCGTGCGTTCCGGTGACGCCCATGGCGGCGGCTCCTCCGTCAATCTCTCCGAAGGCGACCGCTGATGTTCAAACGACCCTCCACCCACTATGGCAAAGCCCCCGAACCCGAGACGCCCTATCAGCGCGCGGCGAAAGTATGGGACGAACGCATTGGGTCAGCCCGGGTCCAGGCCCGCAACTGGCGCCTGATGGCGTTCGGCTCGCTGATCCTGTCGGCGGGCTTCGCCACCGCTCTCGTCTGGCAATCGGCGCGCGGAACCGTCGTGCCCTGGGTCGTGCAGGTCGACCAGCTCGGCCAGGCGCAGGCCGTGGCGCCGGCCGATGCCGCCTATCAGCCGACGGATCCACAAATCGCATTCCATCTGGCTCGCTTCATCGAGCAGGTCCGCTCGATCCCCTCCGACGCCATCATCGTGCGGCAAAACTGGCTGCGCGCCTACGAGTTCACCACCGATCGCGGTGCCGCAGCGCTCAACGATTATGCGCGGGCGAACGACCCGTTCACGAAGGTCGGCCGCCAGCAGATCGCCGTCGAAGTCTCCAGCGTCATCCGCGCGTCTCCGGACAGCTTCCGCGTCGCCTGGACCGAGCGCCGTTACGAGAATGGCCAGCTCGCCACGACCGAGCGCTGGACGGCGATCCTGACAATCGTCGTGCAGGTTCCCCGCAACGCCGAGCGCCTCAGAGCCAACCCGCTCGGGATCTACGTCAACGCCATCAACTGGTCACGGGAGATGAGCCAATGAACGGACAGAATTCCCGTAGTGCCGGCAAGCCGCTTTTCCGCAAATCCGCATTTGCGGCAATGCTGGTTTCCGCAACGATGCTCGCCGGCTGCGCCACAGCGCCGAAACCGCCGCAGATCAGCTACGACGCCGATGTGCCACCATTACCCGACGTCCCAGCCGCCGTCACGGACGAGCGACCCCGTCCGCTCCACGTTCCGCCGGCCTGGACACCGGCGAAAGGTGGAACCCCTGCAACCACGCCAACGGGACGCGTGCAGAGCGCAAATTCAGCCGCGCGGGTTGAGCCCAGCCGCGAGGGCTACTACAACTCGATCCAGATCTATCCTTGGAGCGAGGGCGCCCTCTATCAGGTCTACGCGGCGCCCGGGCAGATCACCAATATCGCGCTCGAGCCTGGCGAGAACCTGACCGGCGCCGGTCCGCTCGCCGCTGGTGACACGGCGCGCTGGATCATCGGCGATACCGAGAGCGGCAGCGGCGTCACGCGTCGAGTCCATGTCCTCGTTAAGCCGACACGCCCGGATCTCTCGACCAATCTCGTCATCACGACCGACCGACGCATCTACATGATCGAGCTGCGCTCGGGCGAGCGCCCCTATATGCCGGCTGTCGCCTGGGCCTATCCGCAGCCGCCGGCATCGCAGCGGCAAGCCGTTCCTGCAACGCCGGTCATCCCGGCGATAGCGGCGCGCATTTATCGTTATGGGCTGACCGGCGACACCCCGCCATGGCGGCCGGTCTCGGTCTACGATGACGGCCGGCATGTCTATGTCGAATTCCCGCGGGGCATCGTGCAGGGAGAGATGCCGCCGCTGTTCGTCATCGGCGCTGACGGCGAGGCACAGACCGTCAACAGCCGCATCCACCAGAATATCCTGATCGTCGACCGGCTCTTCGGCGCCGCCGAGCTGCGTCTCGGCAGCGAGGACCGCCAGCAGACCGTCCGGATCGTCCGCACCGATGGGAGGCCCTCATCATGAGCGTGAATGAAACCAAAGCAGAGGGCGACGTCCCGCTGACGGGATCTCCGTCGCCATCAGCGTCATCGATGCGGCTCCGCGCAGAGCCGCCGCGCGTAACACGGCTCTCTCGAAGAGTGCTGGCTGGTCTGGGGCTGGTCGCCTCCCTCGGCCTCGGCGGCTCGCTGATCTACGCGCTCCAGATGCGCGACGCCGGCAGGGCAGGTGAAGAGCTCTATTCGACGGAGAACCGCCCGACAGCCGACGGGCTCGCCGGATTGCCCCGCGACTACACCGGCCCCGTCCTTGGTCCGCCGCTGCCGGGTGATCTCGGCCGTCCAATTCTCGATGCCCAGAACCGCAGCCAGCCAGTCGTTCCGCCGCATGTCGGGACGCCGACGGTGGACCCGGAGGAACAACGCAGGCGGGCGGAGGAGGAAGCGGCGCGCATCTCGCGCGTATTCTTCCAGACCGGGACGAGAACTGCGGCCGCGACGGGAATGTCCGGCGACGGTGCTCCCGCGCTTCACGGGCTGACCCGCCTCGGAATGCCAGGACAACCCGCGCCGACCGCGCAGGAGCGGCAAGCAGCCTTCCTCAATGCCGGCGTCGACCGCCGCACGGTCGCGCCCGACCGTGTAATGGCGCCCGCCTCACCTTACGTGCTGCAGGCGGGTGCGGTAATTCCTGCTGCGCTGATCACTGGCATCCGCTCCGATCTCCCCGGCCAGATCACGGCTCAGGTGACCGAGAGCATTTACGACAGTCCGACCGGCCGGCTGCTGCTCGTCCCGCAGGGCACGCGCATCATCGGCGAGTACAGCAACGATGTCGGTTTCGGTCAGCGCCGCATCCTGCTCGTCTGGAACCGGCTGATCTTCCCAAACGGTCGCTCCATCGTTCTGGAACGCCAGC
The DNA here is from genome assembly GCF_014196845.1 of Aurantimonas endophytica. Taxonomy (GTDB): domain Bacteria; phylum Pseudomonadota; class Alphaproteobacteria; order Rhizobiales; family Rhizobiaceae; genus Aurantimonas; species Aurantimonas endophytica. The sequence continues at coordinate 87,699 of NZ_JACIEM010000007.1, read as the reverse complement.
CCGGCGCCGACACCCAAGGCTATGCCGGTCTTGAAGATCGCGTCGATTATCACTGGTTGGATCTCGCCAAGGCAGCCGGACTTTCGACCCTGCTCAGCGTCGGCGCCGAGCTCGCCGTAGACAATGACGATCGCTTGGTCCAAGCGATTAGCAACGGCGGTCAGGACACGATCAATGACGCGGGCCAACAAATTGTCCGGCGCCAGCTCAATATCGCTCCGAGACTCACTATCCGGCCGGGCTTCCCGGTGCGCGTGATTGTCACGCGCGATCTCGTGCTCGAACCTTACCGAGGCTGAAGTGACCAAGCTCAAGCTCGGCGCGATCGTTGACAACAAGCCGATCAAGCTCACAATTGAATTGCCGGCGGCGCTACACCGCGATCTGGTCGCCTACGCCGAGGTCCTGGCTCGAGAAACGGGGCAGTCCGTTACTGATCCGGCAAAGCTGATCGCACCGATGGTCCAGCGCTTCATTGCGACCGATCGCGCGTTCGCGAAGGCGCGCCGACAATCTTCGTGACGATCAATCAAACACTAGATCTTGAATCCCGAGCGGCCACGTTGATCGCCGCCTTTGTCTTCACGCGTCGCTCAAGACTCATTTCGAGTAAGAATTTAAGCGCCGGGTTCTGATTGGCGTCCGGCCAGACGGCGCTGAACGACACCGTATTCTCCGAGCTGGCCATTGGAACGTAGTGAACGCCAGGATGGGCGGTGCCGACGGTCGCCTTCGTAGCCAGCGTAATTCCGAACCCCTGTGCGACCATGCTCAGCAAACTGTCGCAGCCAACGTGCTGGACCGAAACCCGTGGACGAAATCCGGTGCCGGATAGGTGCCTCATAAGATAGTGTTCTATCTCAGGTCCCGCAGCGTCAGCCTTCGCAAGAAAGGTCTCGCACTTTACATCATCCCATTTGATAGCATCCAGGGAAGCTGCCCTATGAGATGAAGCAACGGCGAAATAGATCTTCTCATCCCACAATCTTTCAGTTCGACATCCAGGCAGTTGTGGATTTCCCGGCATAAAGGCGATGTCGATCCGGCCGTTGAGTAGAGCGCTCGCGGTCATCTGGGAAGTCGCCTCTTGAAACGTCATCTCAATCGCCGGAAAGCGCTGACGGTAAGCTGCCAGCAAATCGGCTAGAAACCCATTGCCCAGGGAAGCCATCAACCCGGCGCGGAGCACTCCAACGGAGCCATGTTTGGCCAGAGCGATTGTACTTACCGCTTCGTGGAGCTGTTTCGCGCCGACCGCAGCCTCCTTGAGAAAGCGTTCGCCAGCCAATGTCGCGCGAGCACCCGACCTGTGTCGTTCGAACAAGGCAATACCGAGACGTCGCTCTAATATTTGTATCCGCCGGCTGACGGTCGACTGCGATACGTCGAGGATTTCTGCCGTCCGCCGAAAGCTGCCATGCTCAGCCGCGAGAACTGCGTACCGCAGGTAGCGCAAGTCGAAAGCGATATCCGGCACCTCAGTTCCTCCGGAGAAAATTACACGGGGGCCGCAGTTTTCCGGAGGCCAAGTGCGTCTTAAGATCAGACAGGACTTGGGGCAGCCCCACGGGCGTGACTGGCGATATTCTCGACCCTTCGACGTTGTCGGAGCTGTTCGGGGTGTTTCGGCGATTGTGCACCTAGCCGCCGTCTTTCGCAGCCCGGCGGGCCTACCCCGAGCGGTTTCTCCCGCCAATGGCGGCGGCACGAAGAGTCTCTCGCGCGCCGCCGGGTTGGATCACAGCCTAGCGAGATGCCAAGTTCATCGACCTCTCGTGGGGGCTCCGCCGCTGTTGTCCGCAGCCGAAGCACGTGAACATTCTGACGCGGCCAGACGAGTGAGCGAGACCGAAAGAATCTCGCCACCCGGGGCGCCACGTCGCCCGTTCGTCAGGAACCACAGACTGCCGTCGCTTCCCGCGAGTACATCACGGACACGCCCATACTCCCCGACGTAGTGTGCGCTCGCGTGGGGATTGCCCGCAGCGTCAATGGTCAGCGACCACAACCGCTGACCGGTCAGACCCGCGATGAAGAAGGTGCCGTCTATGTAGGCAAGGCCACTTGGGCCCATTTCCTGCGTACGCCACTGCATGACAGGATCGACGTACGCTGGATTGCCTCCCACGCCCTCGACGACCGGCCAGCCGTAATTACCGCCCGGTTCGATGCGGTTGAATTCGTCCCATGCATCATCCCCGAAGTCAGTCGCCCACAGCTGTCCCCTGTCATCCCAAGCCAGCCCTTGAGAATTTCGAAGTCCCAGGGAGTAGACGAGAGAGCCTTCGATGGGGTTGTCTGTGGGAACGCCGCCGGTCGGTGTCATGCGCAGTATCTTGCCCGCAAGTGAGCTGGGATCCTGCGACAGGTTCGGATTTCTCGTCTCGCCCACCGTTGCATAGAGCATCCCGTCAGGACCAAACGCGATGCGCCCGCCATTGTGACCGCGCCCCCCGGGCACACCGTCAAGGACGAGTTGCGCCTCGCCGAGCTCACCTTCGCTGTACGCCATTCGTACGATACGGTTTCCCGAGGTCGCGCTGTGGTAACCGTAGAGCCAGACGTTTCCGTTCTCTTCAAGAACCGCAAGCCCAAGCATCCCGCCGTCGCCTCGGGCCACGACGTCGGGCACCGTGCCGACCGATGATAGCCCTTCCCCGGGCAGGAACGCGAGTATTTCTCCCGTACCACGCTGACTGACGAGCACCTCGCTGCCCACGCGCACGGCAGACCAGGGTATGTTGAGTTCGGAAACGATCTCTGTCGGGTCGCCTGCGGGGATTACACACGATATTGGGGAGCCCTCTGAGCGAGACAATTGGGCGTGAGCGCCGGAGCTGATCGAGAGCCCGAGCATGGCGAACGCAAGAGCGATCGTCGTCGACGCTCGCACCGGTGCGACGTCGCACCCGTCTTTTCCCGGCGCCTTGGCCAAAGTGTTGCCTGCACTGGCTGTTCGATCGATACCTCGATCCTTCATGGTCTGCTCTCCATTGAAATCCGCTCAAGCGACAATCAGTTCATGTCGTGCTCGCCAAGCGGGATGAAGTTGCTCCGGCCCTTTGCTCCGTTATCGCATCCAGGCTCCAGAGCCCTGGCCCTGCGGCCGAAATGTAGAGAAAGAGGAAGCAGTACAGCATTGCAGCTTCGCCGTGATTCAAGACGGGGAAGAAGCCATTTGAGCTGTGCGCGATGAAATACGCAAAGGCCATAAGCCCCGAAAGCACGAAGGCAACCGGTCGAGAGAAGAGGCCAATCGCTAAAAGAAGACCGCCAGCCACTTCGATAACGCCAGCCGTGTACAGCAACGGGCTGAGCGGATATTCGAAGGGCCCCGGCCAGCTGAACAGCTTCATAGTCCCATGGGTGAAGAATGACCCTGCCGCAAAAATGCGTAAGACACTGAGAAGATGAGGGGCATATTTGCCGATGTAAGGTATCTGCATAGCGGGCATACTGTCCTCCAAACTGGTTAGACGGTTGTAGTGGGTTAAAATCCGATGGATTTGACGACTCTGTTTCGTCAGAGCACGTCTTCGATGCGTATCGGCAGTTTTCGTATGCGTTTTCCGGTCGCGTGATAGATGGCATTGGCGATCGCAGGCGCTGTTCCGAGCATGACCAGCTCGCCCATTCCCTTGACGCCGGCCGAATTGACCAGCGTATCGGGCTTGTCGATTAGGCCGACATCCACCTCCCCTATGTCGGCATTCACCGCCATGACGTAGTCGGCTAGATCGTCATTGAGATAGCCTGCGAAGCGTGGATCGACCTCGGACTGCTCCCGAAGCGCGGTACTAAACCCCCAAACCACGCCGCCATGCATCTGACCTATCGCAGTCCTGGGGCTCACGACCCGTCCCACATCGGCAATGCTGACCACGCGCGGCATGCGAACACGCCGCGTTCTCGGCTCGATGTGAATCTCCACAAATTGCGCGATGTAACTCATGGAGGTGAAGCCGTCATATTCGGATCCGGCCCCTGCTCGACGGCCGGCCCGGAAGGCTTCGAGCGCAGATGCGTCCTGTCCCGGCGCGAGCTCCGATGCGGTCACTTCAATGTAAGGGCGTTTCAGGCGCGCCAGCTGCTGATGAAGGTTGCCGGCCGGCGGGTTGGCGCCTGCAAGTTCCCTGAAACGAGCTCGGAGCGCAGCCGCCGCTTTTATGGTAGCTGGGATGATGCTCGCCGTTCCGCGCTCTCCAACCGTGGCCAGTTGCGGCCCCAACGACGTATCCCCCAGCAAGACCTCAATCCTGTCCGGATTGACGTCCAATCCCTGGACGACTGCATTGACAACGGCGGTGCGGATCCCCTGCCCCATCTCATGACCGGAGCTGATAATCCGCGTGGTGCCGTCTGCACGGACCCTCAGTGTAGTCTCAGCTGCAGACCCCGATGCCCCGAAGATGCCGCAGGCGACGCCGAGACCGACTAGAGTGCCGTCCTCGAGTCTCATCGAGGCGGGTTGGGATATGCGCCGGCTCCATTCGAAACGGCGGGCGCCCTCCCTCAGGCAGTCGTTCAGGAAGTGCGGCGCGAGCGGCTGGCCTGCAATGATGTCGGTCTTGGCTTCATGATCGAGACGCAGCTGGACAGGATCCGCGCCCAACCGATAGGCCATTTCGTCGATCGCGCTTTCGAGGGCGAAGCCGGCCGGAAAGGGATGTGTTCCTCTTGTATGGCGCGGCATGTTGCGGTCTATATGAATGTCACCAGCCGTGGCGCGAAAACTGTCAATGGCGTATAGCCGCGCAACATCCTGGTAGTAGCCGCTTGAACGAAAGCCGCCGTCTGGCCAGTTCTCCTGCACGACGTGGTATTCGATTGCGGTGAGGCGTCCTTCCCCATTGGCTGCAAGTCGGATGTTGTGGATGCTGCGTGGCCGGTAGTTGGCGATGTGAAAAAGCTGCCCGCGCGGGGTGACCAGCTTGACCGGGCGCTGCGTCAGCCTGGCGGCCTCGGCGACCAGAGCGGTTTGCAATTTGGGCGGTGACTTTTGCCCGAAGCCACCGCCCACATGCTCGGATTTGATCGTGACAAGCTCGGGGGAAATTCCCATTGCCTCCGCAAGCGCATTCCTGGCCTGGTCGGAGTTCTGGCATCCCTCGTAAACCGTCAGCCGGCCACCGGACCAGTGCGCGACGGTGCCGAACAGCTCCATTGCGTTGTGATGCTGTGTCGGCGTTTCGAAGGTGCCTTCGACGACCTCAATGGCATCCTGGAACTCGGTGTCGACGTTGCCCGTATCAAAGCCCTCAGAGGGAACGATCGAGGCACCTGGGCTGTCCATCAGAGGAATGAACGACGTGACATCATACGTCGCACGTATCGCTTCAGCCCCCTCGATCGCCGCCTCGAGTGTCTCGGCTACCACCATCGCGATGGGGTAGCCCAGGTAATTTATTTCGCGTGAAAGGGTTGGAAAATCACCTAAAGAAAGGACCTGTACCACGCCACTCGTTCCGGTGGCCGGTGAGACATCGATGTTTCTGACAGTACCTTTGGCTACTGTGGCCGGAACCAGCATTGCATAGAGCATAGCCGGCAGCTGTGTGTCGGCGCCGTATCGAGTCTGGCCGAGAACTTTGCCCCTGGCGTCGACACGTGCGATATCGGAAAACGCGTCTGCAGGCATTAGGCTCTCCTTTGCGCGGCGATGAGCAGAGCATCGGCGATGACCCTGGCGCCAAGATCCACTTTGAATGCGTTGTGCTGACCCGGGCGGGCGTCGTGGAAAGCGGATCTGCCGGCCCTGAGAGCAAGTTCAGGTGTTAGTGCTGACCCAGCCACAACAGCTTCGGCAGCGTGCGATCGCCAAGGCGTGGTTGCGACGCCGCCCAAGGCAATGCGCGCCGATCGAATGGTTGTCCCATCCATCTCCAAGGCCACAGCAGCGGAAGCAAGCGCGAAGGCGAAACTCTCACGATCGCGAATCTTGTGGTAGGTTGACGCACGTCCGAGAGGCGTTTTGGGGACGGTGATCGCTGTCACCAACTCGCCCTCCTCAAGGTTGAAGTCCCGTTGCGGCGTGTCGCCAGGAAGACGATAAAAATCACCAATCGGGACGATGCGCTGGCCGCTCGAGCCGAGCAGTTCGACACTTGCATCCATTGCCATCAGTGCGACGGGCCAGTCGCCAGGCGCTACTGCAGTGCAAGCCTCACTTGTGCCAAGCACAGCCTGCGTGCGATCCAGACCGTTAACAGCGGAGCAGCCGGAACCTGGCGCTCGCTTGTTGCAGTGGTATCTCCCGACGGTCGATGACGAACCCGCACCATTGCGAAAATACATGCAGCGAGTGCGTTGCAGAATGTTCCCACCCACCGTTGCCATGTTACGCAACTGCTGCGAAGCAGCTTTGAGCAAGCTCTCGGAGAGGACCGGGTATTGTTCGCGCACCATCGGCTCATAGGCGACATCAGTCATCAGCGCTCGAGCGCCGAAACGCAGGATGTCGCCCTCTGTTTTAATCGTGTCCATGCCGACGATCCGGCTGACATCGATCAGGTGGGTTGGCCGCTCGATACCGAGCTTCATGAGATCGTAGAGATTGGTGCCGCCGGCGATATAACGCGCTGATCCTTGGTGTTGAGCATACTGGGCGACAGCTGCCTCCGCAGAGGAGGCAAGGGTGTAACTTAGCGCCTGCATGTCAGCCCTCCATGACCTGAGCGGCTTGCTCGATAGCGGCGACGATCCCGACATAGGCTCCGCAACGACAGATATTGCCGCTCATAAACTCGCGGATTGCATCTGGATCGGTGGCGCGCCCTGCCGTGACGCAGGCAACGGCAGACATGATCTGGCCTGGGGTGCAATAGCCGCATTGAAGCGCATCATTGTCGATGAACGCTTGCTGCATGGGATGAAGGTCCTGACCCGTGGCCAGACCTTCAATGGTCGTGACCTCATGGCCATCGACTTTCGCCGCGAACGTTAGACAGGAAACAACCGGTCTACCATCGACGTGGACCGTGCAGGCTCCGCATTGACCGTGGTCACAGCCCTTCTTGGTGCCGGTGAGGCCGAGCCGTTCGCGCAGCATGTCAAGGAGGGAAGCGCGTGAGTCAAACTCAACCGTGACTGGCTCACCATTCACGCTTGCGGAGATCTTGAGCGTCCGACCGGTCTCCGCGCGTGCGCCTGTGTGTTGGGCTTCGGCTCGGTCCGAAAGCGGCAATAATCCTGCGGCCGCCGTACCAGCCCCGGCGGCAAGGACGATGCGCCGTGTGACTTCCAAAGTGCAAAGGCCTTGGCGCCTGCCATCATCTGCCATGTCGTCCTCCCGCTCACCAAACCTTCACTGTCAGGCTCTGCCAATGGGTATCATCGTTGTCAGGGGCTGACAATATCTTTATGTTCACGAAAAAGAGAGAGATTTCGAATGGTGAAGAAAGCTGAGAACGCGCGCGAACGGTTTGAGAGTGCAGCCTATGCGCTGTTTCAGGATCACGGTTATGCCGAGACCACTGTCCCGCAGATTGCCGCGAAAGCCGGACTGACGGAGCGGACCTTCTACCGCTACTTCTCCGACAAGAGGGAGGTGATGTTCTGGCGCGCGGACGCGCACCGATCCGCGATCATGAAGGAAATCATGAATGCGCCCGTTGGCCTACATCCACTGGACGTTGTTGCTGGCAGCTTTTCTGCGATTGCTCCCTTTATCGATGGTCACCGCCCCATCGTGAAGCTGCGACAGTCACTGATTTCGGCATATGTTGAGCTACATGAGCGGGAGTTGATGAAACTGCACAACCTCGCTTTGGCTATCGATTCAGGGCTGCAGCAGCGGGGCATTCAGCCGTCGTTCTCGCGCGTTTTGGCCGAAATCGGCGCGGCAGTTTTTAAGGTCGCGCTGCAGAATTGGCGCGCCGACGAAGCGAAATCCGGGTTCGTCCACCACGTTCAGGCGGCCTCAAGGGAATTTCAAGCTGGGTTGCACAAGGTGGCGGGTTGACGCGTTCGGTCGAATCGCCGCGTCACGTTGTGCCTGCCCTCTTCGCACCTGCCTAGGCCCCAATCTCTCGCCCAGATCGTGCTTCTTGTAAAAGAGGATAGCGGCCTTGCTGATTACAAGAACGCCGCGCCCTGCAATCAGCTCGGAGCGGCTTCCCGCGCGGCAAGGCTCAAACCTCGACACCCCGGTTCACATGTAACATCTATTGTTTCCTGAAACGAGACAGCCGATTGTTGGGCGTCCTGCACGTCCTCCTCCATATGGCCGAGGCTGACGGGCCGGTCACCTCTGAGCATCTTGCCAAGGCGATGCGGACCAACCCGGTCGTCATCCGCCGCACCATGGCCGGACTGCGAGAGCAGGGACTCGTGCGTTCCGAGAAGGGGCACGGGGGCGGCTGGACCATCGCGAAGGACCTCGCCACCGTGACGCTGCGGGACGTCTACGAGGCGCTCGGGTCACCCGGCATCTTCGCGATGGGGAACCGCACCGAGGCTCCGGGTTGTCTCGTCGAAGAGGCGGTCAATGCGGCGATGGACGAGACGTTCGCTCGCGCCGAAGCCCAGCTTCTCGAGCGCTTCGGCGAAGTGACGCTCGCTGCTCTCAGCGCCGACTTCCACGCTCGCATGACGAGACGCACCAGCCATTGCGACTTCAAGGATGAAACCCATGCGGCACGACGCTATCGTCGTCGGGGGCAGCTTCGCCGGCCTGTCCGCCGCCACCTACATCGCCCGCGGACGCCGCTCGGTGGCGGTGATCGACGCGGGTGCGCCCGAGGTTTGAATTGAGACGGATCAGACGCCCCAACATGCGTCCGCTTTTCGCTCGTCAACGCCCGTAAAGCCAGCCCGCAATCCACCGAGCCGATCTACGCCCAGGAAGCGGCCGTGGGAAGCGGTCCATCCGCTTGCGACCCCCTTTCTGGACTTGCCTCGCAAAACTAGAGAGCTCTTCTGATGGAAGGAGGAGCATTCCATGGCAAGCCACATCGCCGCTTCGGCAAGGAATTCGAGGCGGAGGCCGTGCGACTGGTCGAGACGAGCGGGCGGACGCAGCGCGAGATCGCGGAGGATCTCGGTATCGGGCTATCGACGCTGCGTCGCTGGCTCGACAAACGCCGCGAGCGCGATCTGGAGGCGCCCCCACCCGAACGGCAGGAAGATCTGGCGGCGGAGCTGAAGCGGTTGCGGCGCGAGAACGAGATCCTGCGGCAGGAACGCGAGATCCTGAAGCGGGCAGCGACTTTTTTCGCCAAGGAGGGAGTGAGGCTGAAGCGCCACTGGTCCGAGCGAACAGCCGAACGATGAGGTTCCGTCTCATCGATGCGGCGAAGAAGGAATTCCCCGTACAGCGCTTGTGCAAGGTCCTCGGTGTCAGTGCGAGCGGCTATTTCGCCAGGAAGGATCGCCCAGCCTGCCGCCGGCAGCACGACGACATGGTGCTGCTGGCGCATGTCCGCTCGGCCTTTGCCCTGTCGAGCGGGACCTACGGCAGCCCGCGCATGGTGCATGAGCTACGCTATAATGGCCTGCGGATCGGCCGCCGGCGCATAGTTGCACAGGAGCGGGAGGACATCGAAGCCTCGGAGGATGCCGAAGTGCGCCGTCTGGGCTAACGGGCTGCCCGCACGAGTGGCACGACCCCATGCCCGAGGAGTTCGATCGAACGGCGCATGGCATCGACGTCGTGCGCGGCGCTGCTCATCTGAAACGTCAGACGGGAGATGCCGCCGAGCTCACGTGCCGCTGCGATCGCCTTGGCCGCGACGGTCCGTGGTTCGCCGACAAGATAGGCACCCCCGGGGTCGCACATGGCATCGAACTGCTCGCGTGACGCTCCCCGCCAGCCGCGCTCGCGCCCGATCGTCGAGACCATGCGGAACCAGCCGGGGAAGAACGCGTCGCGCGCTGCCCGGTTCGTCTCTGCGACGAAGCCCATGGCGTGGATACCGACCTTCAGGATCTCGGGTGCGTGGCTGGCGCGGACGCCAGCCTCGCGATAGAGATCGACAAGCGGGCGGAAGCGATCGAATCTGCCGCCGATGATGGCGACCATCAGCGGGAGGCCGAGGGTTCCGGCGCGCACGAACGACTGCGGCGTGCCGCCGACGCCGAGCCAGATCGGCAGGCGCGATTGGTGCGGACGCGGGTAGACGGCCTGTCCCGTGAGCGGTGCCCGGAACCGACCTTGCCAGGTGACGCGTGTGTCGTCGCGGAGCTTCAGGAGAAGGTCGAGCTTCTCTGCGAACAGCGCGTCGTAGTCGTGCATGGAGAAGCCGAAGAGCGGGTAAGCCTCGCCGAAGGAGCCGCGTCCGACTACGATCTCGGCCCGGCCTTTCGAGATGAGGTCGACCGTCGCGAAATCCTGGAAGACACGCACGGGATCGGCGGCGCTCAGCACCGTCACGGCGCTGGTCAGCCGGATCCGTGTCGTGCGCGCTGCGGCCGCCGCCAGGATCACGGCAGGCGCGGCGTCCAGGAACTCTGCACGGTGATGCTCGCCTATGCCGAAGACGTCGAGCCCGGCCCGATCAGCCGTCTCGATCTCCTCCATGAGCTGCGCTATGCGCTCGGCTCCCGGCACGACCTGCCCCGTCTCGGGGTCAGGCAGCGACGCCGCAAAACTGTCGATGCCGATCTCAAAGACTGTCCCGTTCTGAGGGGACACCCGCACTTCCAACTCGCCTGCTGCCGTTAGCATAGCCGATCAGAGCCCGTTCCCGCGGGCCCGCTCCTGGGGCGACGGAAAGTCGACGGTTTGGCCGAGGCGGGTCGTGTGGCACGCGGCTTGGGTCAGAAGCAGGCCGCCAAGGGCTATCGAGGCGAGGATCCGTGTAAGGCACATGGAAGTGTCCGATACGTGGGAGTGCTTGGAAGGAAGAGCGCCGACGAGGTCGTAGCCGTGCTGTGAGGCAAGCCTGGATTCGGACGCGTAGGGCCTGTGCCCGTTTCCGGGCGCGTGTATCGCCTAGCCGACGCGTGCCTTCATGGCGACGAGCTGGTCGCGGTGCAGCCAGACGAGCACGAGGCTGAGGGCAAGGAGTACAGCCGCCGGCATGCCGCTCTCCGGGAGCACGAGGAGGTGCGCCAGGATGGCGCCTACCATGGTCGCTGCCAGCCACAGTGCGGCAAGCGCGGTCATTCCGGGTACGAACAGCCAAAGCCCGCCGATGAACTCGACGATCCCGGTGAGGTAGCGGAAGCCTTGGCCAAGACCGATCTGAGCGAAGATCTCGACCATCATGGGTACGCCCGCAAGCTTTGCGCCGCCGGCCGCAATGAAGACGCTAGCGAGGAGGCCGCGGAGCGTCCACGAGGAAATGGATCGCCCACGGGACGGGGCGGAGGAACGAATGGTGGACGTTGGGGAGAGGGTCACGGGAGGCTCCGATGGATGGGACAACCGAAACATAGCTGTCCATGGCCTCCATGCTCAGCCTATATCGTTCGATGGAAACCATCGGAATTCTCGATATGCTCGATCCTGTCTCGCTTGACCAAATCCGCACGTTTCTGGCTGCCGTCGAGGAGGGCAGTTTCTCCGCCGCCGGTCGGCGGCTTGGGCGTGCCCAGTCGGTGGTGAGCCAGACGCTGGCCAACCTGGAGGGCCAGCTTGGGATCCGCCTGTTCGAGCGGACCGGGCACAAGCCGCTCCTGACGGCGGAGGGGCGGGCCCTCCTCGGGGAAGCGCGCAAGGTCTCCGCGACGATGGATCTGTTCAAGGCAAAGGCCCGGGGGCTTGCCGAAGGCCTGGAGCCCGAACTTAGCGTCACGGTCGACGTCATGTTCCCGATCGACCACCTGACTGTCGCGGTCGGAGCATTCCCCGAGCGTTTCCCGGACACACCGCTTCGGCTCCATGTCGAGGCGCTGGGAGCGGTAATCGAACCCGTGCTCGAGGGGCGCTGCTCGTTCGCAATCATGGGGTCGTTGCCCGAGGCACCCACGGGGATGGCGACGGAACGCATCTCCGGTGTGGAAATGGTAGTGGTCGTCTCGCCACTCCATCCGCTGTCGGCCCATAGCGGTCAGGCAAGTGCGGAGCTTCTCGCAGAGCACGTCCAGCTTGTCCTGACCGACCGTTCGAAGCTGACCGCTGGTCGTGAGTTCGGCGTTGCCTCGGCGCGTACTTGGCGGCTCGCCGACCTTGGGGCAAAGCACGCTTTCCTGCGCGCCGGGCTCGGCTGGGGCGCCATGCCCCACCACGTGGTCGAGGCGGACCTTGCCAACGGCCAGCTCGTCGAGCTGACGCTCGACCGCTTCGGACCCGGCTCCTACGTCATGATCATGTCCGCGGCCTACATGGCCGATATGCCGCCAGGTCCTGCCGGGCGTTGGCTGATCGAGCGGCTGAAGGACGGCTGAGGACGAGCGGGTATCCCGGCGTCAATGATGCGCGTGCGTCGCACCTGTCTCCGGGGACCTGATATCGGTGGGCACGTCCAGTATCCTCGGCGCCTGTGGCCGTGCCGGGGTCCGCGGTTCGTCATGCAGAACGGCGTGACATTGACCGACGGGGCCGACCTGTCCGTGTTGACCGCTTGGCTCTTCGCCGCTTCCAGTTCGTGTTCCGTCACGCGATAGGTGACAAGCGCTGGCGGAAGCGGCCGCCCTTGCCGGCGCGCTCGAATGGTCGATCATGCGCCGGCAGGGCTGAAGGACGTGGCATTAAGTTATCAAATGCCACCAACCGGTGGCAGCTCTCGACCCTTCCACGCTCCTCCAGCCACCATCCATCTCGCTTGGAAGCTGCCGTTCCCCGCTCACCAGTCGAGCCTTGCCGAAACCACAGAGGGGCTCGAAGAACTCCAGCAACTAGAGCCGACGCTCCCACTCGGCTCGCCCCATTGGGGGCCGAGCCGAGTGATGGCCCGGCTCCACATCGGCCCGTAGCGTATCAGGAATGGCCTTCACATCCCATCCGAGGCGGCTCCACCAGAGTTGGAGGCGCGTGCGCCAGCCTGCGCGAGGGGCGCGGCGTAGGCCGGCTCATCGAGAGGAACAGGGTTGGAATCGGATTGGGTCATCTTCGGCGGCTCGCGAACGGGTTTACCGTTCGGTTCTCCCGCCTCAGCCCTTGCCGATCCAATCGAACCTACGCCATGATGCATAAGGAGATTTGATGCATCATGGTCCGTTCGCTTCCCCCACTCACGGCGCTGCGGGCCTTCGAAGCCGCCGCACGTCACCTCAGCTTCACCCGAGCCGCCGACGAACTCGGCATGACCCAGGCGGCTGTCAGCTACCAGATCAAGGTTCTGGAAGAGCGGGTCGGCGCCGCCTTGTTCGTGCGGACCGGCCGGCAGGTCGTACTCACGGCGGCGGCGCATACGCTCGTGGGCGAGACAACGCTCGCCTTCGACCGGATCGCGGCGGCTTATGGAGAGGCGCGGGGCGCGACCGCGAGCGTCCTGTCAATCAACTCCATTCCGACCTTCGCCAGCCTGTGGTTGGCGCGCCACCTCGGCGAGTTCCAGGTGGCCCATCCCTCCGTGGCGGTTCAACTCGCCTGCTCGCGCGACCTGGTCGACTTCGCACGCGAGCCGGTGGACGCCGTGTTGCGGGCTGGCGACGGCAACTGGCCTGGCCTGTGCACCCATATGCTGGTTCGCGGCGACTTCTCTCCGATGCTCAGCCCCGCGCTCCTAGAGCGCATCGGCCATCCTCTTCGGGAGCCGGCCGATCTTCTGCGCTACCCGCTCGTGGACCCAGGCTATCCATGGTGGGATCTCTGGTTCGAGAGCGTCGGCGTGCGCCGGGACAACGCGGGGGACCCCGATCGCTCCAAGTTGAGCAGTCAGGACCTCGAGGCGATCGCCGCTGTCGCCGGGCACGGCGTCGCGATGCTGACGCCCTTCTTCTATCGGGACCAGGTAGCGAGCGGCGCGCTGATCCAACCGTTCGCGCATCTCTACCCGATCAACCGCGCCTACTATCTTGTCTATCCGGAGTCCCGCTGCAACGTGCCGAAGATCCGCCTCTTCCGCGACTGGATCATTTCTCACTTCCCCGAAACTGCCTGTTCGAACGAGCGACGAGTCAGAACCAACGAGGCAGCTTTTCGGCCGGAAGGCCTCGGCCATGCGTGAACGTGCACCTAAAACGTTTCCTTCCCGGTAGCGTGCGCTTCAGTCCTCCCGCGCTCCGAAGCCGACAGTCCGCAGTTCACCTCGTCCAGTCCCTGGCACCGAGGGGAGCGGACGTTTAGAAGCGGACGCACGGCTGTCGACCCTTTACGCACCATCGCCTCGATCGCGGCTTACCTTGAAGGGGCCATTGTGGATGCGACCCATGTTGCGAAAGCTAGCCAAAAGCCGCTCTCTTCCGCTGCTGCATCGGACAGATCAAGTTGCCAGTACGAGACGCGGCGGAGGAACCGGGATGCAACCCTTTATAGCAACCGCCCTAGCAGTGGGTTTAATCTCAACTCAGGCGAAGGGTGATGAGGGATGCGAGGCAATTGCTGCATCCGAATATCATGACCGCGTAAATGATGCTTTCGCCGATCTCCAGACGCGCACCAGGCCCAGCGACAAAGCCACCTTTTCCCGTTTCGAGGAGATGGCTTCGTATCAACCGCAAATACCGGGTTGGCTCGTTCCCTTCTACGCCACGAGCGCCGATGGATCTCAAATCCGTTGGTTCGGTCTATACATGTAAGGGGGGCGTCGAGTTTTCAATCGATCGACGAAAGCCAAGGGGTCGGCCATCAAGGTAGCTGTCGACCCCATATCGGCCGTCCAAGGTTTAGCATGCTGCGCCTGAAAGCGGTCGTTGCCACATCTGCACTCATCTACCCTCGTAAAGGCGCGAAACGCCGATACAGTCGGTGCATCTTAAGGGAAGCGGTAGAGAAACAACCCATCTGCGTCCCACCCCGGCACCCAGCCGCCTATGGACAAGCGCCAGGCGGGCTCGGTGAGGTCTGGTTCACTATCGCAAGAGCAGAGCGGCCATCTTACCCATTCGCTGACGGCGTAGTTTGATGCCAGGCGATACAGCGGTTCCGAGAGGAAGAAGAACGCCTTTTGGCCGAGAGTGCCACTCCTGCGCTCGGCCAAGCCTGACAATCCGTCCCTTAGCGCCTCAAAGGGCGTGTCGGCCTCCTGGAAAGCTTCAAGATAGGAGACGGTGCTGGCGTCGAAAAATCGAATACTGTCGGCGTCGTCAGGTGCGTCGATGCCCTGCGCCTTAACGAGCCGTAGACCGTCGCGTAGAGCTGCTTCGGCTTCCCTGCCATCCATCGAGTGAGAAGGCGTTCGGAGATGCCGCTCGACACGATCGGCGATTAGCTCCCCGCATGGCAAAAGCCCAAATGCCTCCCTACGGATGCGAGCGCCACGTTCCGCATCTAGTGTCCAAAGGGCAAAGTGGAGACGAAAGTCCTCATCAAACGGCGGTAAAGACGCCGGGTCGGGTCTGTTCTCAAGTTCAACCTTTTCTCGGTCGAGGATCGCATGCCAGTGGTGCTGCCATTGCTCAACAGCGGCGGTGAGTTCGTTTTGATCTGCCATGGTCTTTTCGCGCAGGTCGGCCTTCTGCGATGATCGTCTCAAAGCCGACCGTCTGCAACCCACCCCGCCCAGTCGCTGGCACCGAGGGGAGCGGACGTTCAGAAGCGGACGGACGGCTGCCGACCCTTCTAAGCCACTCCCAAGCGATTCCGGTCGTCCCCTAACCGGACGTTTGCGATCAGCTCGCTAAGGCCGGGCGAACGATCAAGCCGCCCCTTGCCGTCGCGCGTCCTGCGTCAATCCTCCGTATCCCCAAGCATCGGCTGACACCTCATCGACCACGACATAGGTTGCGAGCGGCAGAGCAAGGCCGAACGCGCTCTTGAGCAAGCGATGCGCCTGCCGAACGAACTCGGCCTTCTCGTTCGCGCTGTTGGTGCCTGCCGTGACCTTCACGTCGAGATGGGCGGCGAGCGGGACCGCTTTGCCGCCGATGCTCCAGCGCGCCGTGTCGTGCGTTTCGACCAGGACGGCGGTCAACCCGGCCTTCTTGCGCATGACGCTCTCCATGAGACGCGTGGCTTCCGACTGAAGGGTTTCGACCTGCGCCGAACTTAGTTCGACACCAGCGGTGCGAATATGAACGAAGGGCATTACTGCTACTCCCGCTTTGTTGACAGGAGGATCATGACGTTCCACGATCGTTGCGAATATTGCGTAGTTCCAAACTATCGGTCGAGAGAAACTGAATGGTTGCAAACCTCGTTAACCTCGACATGGACGTACTTCGCACGTTCGTGGCCGGCATGGATCTCGGCAGCTTCGCCAAGGCGGCCGATCGGCTCGGGCGTTCCCCTTCCGCCATCAGCCTCCACCTTCGCAAACTGGAGGATCAGATCGGACAGCCGCTCGTGCGCAAGCAAGGTCGCGGGC
This sequence comes from Aurantimonas endophytica, assembly GCF_014196845.1. Lineage (GTDB taxonomy): Bacteria > Pseudomonadota > Alphaproteobacteria > Rhizobiales > Rhizobiaceae > Aurantimonas > Aurantimonas endophytica. Next base: position 71,350 of record NZ_JACIEM010000007.1, on the reverse strand, counting down.
TCGTTCTGACGGAAGCGGGTGAAACCATGATGGGCTATGCCCGACGCATTCTCGACCTCAACGACGAGGCCAAACTGGCTCTCGGCAGCCTCACAGGGCTGGAGGGCTGGGTTCGCGTAGGTGTCCCGCAGGACTTCGCGGAGACGTGGCTGCCCCCGCTGCTCGCCCGCTTCCAACGTGCTCATCCGAAGGTGCGCGTGGAAGCTCGCGTCGATCGGGGCGCGGCGATGGCGGATGCGGTCGGCGCAGGCACGTTGGATCTCGCCTTGACCTGGGGGACGCTTGGCAGGCCATACGGGCGAGTCGTGGGCGAGCGGCCGCTCGCTTGGATCGCAGCCGGGGACCACTGCATCGTGGACGAAGAGCCGATCCCGCTTGTTGCCTTTGACGCGCCTTGCGGCTTCCAGCGCCGAGCGACGGAGGCGCTCGACGCGGCGGGCCTTCCCTGGCGCCACGCGTTTTCGACGTCGAGCCTCCTCGGGGTCTGGGCCGCGGTTCGAGCGGGGCTCGGCGTCACGGTGCGAACCGCAGGCATGGTCCCTCCCGATCTCCGCGAGCTACGTCCAGGTGACGGCCCACTTCCCTGTCTCGGAACGCTTGCATTGGTGCTTCACCGATCGCCGTCGATGACACACACCGCAGATGCGTTCGCGGCCTTGCTCCTCGATGCCGCTGAGGCCGGAAACGGTTGGGAATGCAGCGGATCGCCTGCAAGCTCCTTGTGGTAGGAGGAATGGTCATGATCGCGACGACCTGAGGAAAGCCGATGCCGGGGACACAGGGATATGGAGAGAACGCAAGTGCGCTCGCGGATCAGTATGAGAGCATCACGTTCGCGGACGTTCATAGGGACGTGCTTCATCTCTTCCCCCAGCCTCCCGCGCGCGTTCTCGATGTCGGAGCCGGATCGGGACGCGATGCGGCAGCGCTCGCGACCCGAGGACACCGTGTCGTCGCCGTCGAGCCGACCGAGAGCCTGCGCGCCGAGGGGATGCATCGGCATGAAGGGAAGGCCATCAAGTGGGTCGATGCTCAGTTGCCTGCCTTGGAGGGGCTTGGCCCGCGCGCCGGACGCTTCGACCTGATCCTTCTGACCGCCGTCTGGATGCATCTCGAGGAGGAGAGGCAAGCGGGCATGGAGGCGCTGGCGAGCCTTCTGGCGCCCAGCGGAAGGCTCAGCCTGTCGCTCCGCCACGGCCCGGTTCCAAGGGGCCGCAGGATGTTCGACGTCCCGGCCGAGGAGACGATCGCGCTGGCGTCATCGTCTGGCCTGCGCCTCGTCCATTGCGTAGACCGCGAGGACATGCTGGGTCGCGCCAATGTCCGCTGGAGCTTTGTGGTCGTAGAGAAGCACTAAGTAAATGGCGGCTATCCTGCACTGATCCCGGAAACCTGCCTTACAGATATCCGCTCCCGCCCGGTCGCTTAACGCTGACGGACAATCGCTCCGATCGCATTGACGAGGATGCGCGAGGCGGTGAGGGCTGAAAGGCCGGCGAGGTCGGCGGTCGGCAGCAGCTCGACCATATCCATCCCGACAATCCGACCTCGTCGTGCAGCGCCTGCGATGAGGTCGATCGTCTGGGTGTAGCTGAGACCTCCTGGCGTTCGTGCGGCGACGCCGGGCATGATGCTGGGATCAAGCCCATCGCAGTCCAACGTGACAACGACATGCGCACCCTCCGGAAGGTGACGCAGCGCAGCCTCGACACCCTGGCTATGGACCTCGCGGGCCGTGACGATCTGGCTTCCATAAGCTCTGGCCGCGTCGATCTCTGCCCGCGCTGCGCTACCGACGCTTCGGATGCCGACTTGGACGATACCAGCGACATGGGCCATCTCGCTGGCGCGGCGCATGGTGCTGGAATAGCCGTACCGTTCCCGGTCCACTTCCTCGCGCCAGTCGATATGAGCGTCGATCTGGAGAACCCAGATCGACCCGTGGTCTGCGAAGGCCGCTAGAAAGGGGATCGGAACGGAGTCGTCACTGCCGATCATGATCGGCACGGCTCCTTGAGCAAGAACCTCACGGGTCTTGTCCTCGATCGGGGCGCGGTTGCCCGCGCTGTCACCCATCACGGTCTCAACATCCGCTGCATCGATGCAGGAAACCGGACCACCATCAAACAGGGGACCGCCAGGGTCGAAGTCCCAATGTTCGACCAGCGACGCATCCTCCTGGCTGGCGGCGCGGATGGCATCCGCGGCCAGCGCGTGGCCGCCACTGTCCCGTCCCGGGTAGATCGTGCCGTGACCGACGCCGAAGATCGCGGCTCGGAGCTCGACCTCCGGCTGGAGCCGCGTAGGAAGGTTCAGAAACGTCTGGGAAGGCGCTGTCACGAGTTTGAGCTTGCTCCGCTCGCTTAAAGGGAACGGCAGCTTAGCCCGGTACTAACTGAAAAGCCTATCGCCGCCGTTCCAACGCGTCCAGGGCTGGCACCGAGGGCAGCGGACAGACGGCTGTCGACCCTTGCGAGACATTCCTTCGTTCCACGGATGGACCTTGAAAGCGGACAGTGCGATGCTGCCAAGGACAAATGCAGCCATGGAGGGCATGGTGATCGTCCGCAGCGCTCGACTGGACGAGCTAGAGGCCCTGTCCGCGATTGGTTTGGCGGCATGGCAGAAGGGAATTGCGCCTCATGTTCCGGCGGAAGTCGTAGGAAGGCTAAACCAGACAAACCCCTTCGTGCCGTTCTTGAAGGCGCTTGGTCCGAGCGTGTTAGTAGCCGAAATCGATGGCTGCCCCGCTGGCATTGGTGCTTGTGAAACCGGAGCCGACCAAATCAGCGATGTATGGGTAGATCTCGCTTTCGAAGGTCGTAGCGCAGGTTCCGGGCTGGTCAAAGCTCTTGAAGATCGAATCCGCGCCGCAGGTTTCGCAACCGTCCGGATGCAAGTGGCCGCTGCGAACGACCGAGCCCTCGGACTTTACAAGCACCTTGGCTATCGAGAGGTCTGGCGGAAAGTCGAACTCGATACAGTGCTCGAAACCGAGTTGGAGAAGATCGGGCTGGAGAAACGGCTCGCCGCGCCAGCATAGATTGTCGTGTCGCTCACGACCCCATCCTAGACATTCGGGGATCCGGCGGCCAAACTGCGAGAGCAGCCGTTCATTAAAAATGGCGGAACGTATGCCGGACGACTTGCCGGGAGGTCATGTGGACGCTTTTCCCCAAGGTACCGTTCATGAGGCAGGCCACGATCTCGAAGCGGCTGTACGATCAGATCCTAAGCTGCTCGAACTGTGGAAGGGCCTTACGCCGCTCGGGCGTAACGAGTTCATCTGCTGGGTGGAGGATGCAAAGCAGCTCGTGACGCGCCGACGGCGCATTCAACGGACCTGCGAAGAATTGTTCGAGGGAAGGAAGCGGCCCTGCTGCTGGGCAGGCTGCATTCATCGAACGGATGAGGCGCCAAGCCGATGGCAACAGGCGGTGCTAATAAACAGAAAAGCTAAGAACGGCGCGTAGGTCGCGCTGTGGAGCGATGGGTTTCTTGAAACTCATCCAAAATGCGGACTATCGGGTATCGACGCGATACGGCCTTCCAGCACCTGTCCGCTCCCGACCCGGCCGAGTCTTTCAGCGCGATATGACCACGATCCGAGTCGCCTTAAGGAACGCTCATTTTCCGGGGTTATCGAGTGGCCTTATCAGGCTTTGGCCTTCGGGGCTTTCGATGAGCGAGCGGCTTTCTGGGGCTTCTTCGCCTTTCCCAGCTCATCGTCAGGAGATCCGACAGAAGCTCGTTCGGAAATGGCGAAGCTGTGCAGGTTCTTGTGCCTCTCCGGATCATCGCTCGTTCCGTCGGTGAGGGCATAAAACGCCGCCCGCACGACATCCTTCCTCGATGCCTCGGGATGCTTCTCGCGAACCGCCGCGACAATCTCTTTAGGTTTAGCGCCGGGTCTGGCTACGGCGCAGACTGTCGCGGCTAGGTTCTCGATCTCAGACATCGGGCCTCCGTTGTCATCTAGTTGTCATGAAAGCCATCGGCGATCCTGCTGTCACAATCAAATCGCGGCCTTCGGCGGCTCGCCCTCGTCGTCCTTCTGGCAAAGACAGACCGACAAGAGTCATGAATCCGAGACGCTGTTGTCACACCGCGGTGCTAGCCGGCCGTCGTATAAAACGACTCTCGGAGAACGCTGTGCACCTCTCCCACCCTCGCTACGGCGACCTCGTGACCTCAAACCCGCTGATCAGGCAAGGACGATGGCTGTTTCGGGGAACCTTGGTGCCGCTCGACGACGTCCTCTCCGACATTGCAACAGGGCTATCCGTCGATGAGGTTTGGGAGAAGCACGGGAGCCTGGATCGCCGAGATCTCGAAGGAGTGATCGGCCTCAGCTTTGGCGAACACGCACATGCGTTGGGGACGAGGCGGACCCGGCGCGCCGCGGCCTAAAGCTGAACTTAAAACGCTTTAGACGAACGTAGCCTTGATCGCGCCTGCGCATCCAGTCAGGACCTCGCTGGCCTTTCACCTCGGCCCACTCCTGGACGAGGGAGGTCGGGCGTTTGAACGCCCCCGAGCACGGGCGGCCATATCGGTTCTTTTCGGACGTGCACTGCATGGCAAATCTGGCTTAAGATCGGACCTTGCATCTATCTCCGATCGTAGAACATACTTCGCTTGAAACCCAGTCCGGCAGCCGTCGAGCGTAGTACGCAAACCGACCCTCCGCGCCGGGTGCCGAGGCGATGGCATCGAGATCAGCGGTCGAGAGGACATGGACGAGATAGGCGTTCAAACCTGCCTACCGGAAGGTGTGGCCCAACTCGTCATAGACGGCGGCTCCGAAGCCTCGGCTACCACTAAGGATGAGAACCACTGGGCACGTCGGCTCCATGCAACTCCCAAAGCCTTCGATCAGCGTCCCGCCGTTTGATGTCGGAACCGTGAGACGTTCCCGGGATGGCTGAGCCGTCGCATCTAATGCGACGAGGCAAACGGCGAGAACGGGAGCGAGGAATCGGGGAAAGCTCATGTTGCCCTTTTCTCCTGTTCAAGCTTGCGCTGCAATCGTGTCCGCCCCGGATCGTATAGAGACCTCTGATCGCCGCATGGAAGGTCCGCTACCAAAATGTCGCCGTCTAAAGCAGACCAGCCGCTTACCACGAGACGGCCGTCCGGCACCTGTCCGCTCCCGACCCTTTCAAGTCGTAGAGGCCGAAATTTCGAACACTTGAAAGCGGACACGTCATAGGACCTTCTTGAACCTTGACGATACCCAGTCGAGAAACACCCGGAGCCGGAGAGCCAGTTGGCGGTTCTGCGGGTAGAGGGCGGACAAAGGCGTCGGCGGCGGCGGGAAGGCCGTCAGCACCTCCACCAATCGGCCTGACGCCAAGTCTTCGGCAAAGCGGTATCTCGGCGCTTGCACGAGGCCAAGACCGAGGCGGGCAAGATCGGCCATGGCGTCGGAGTTGGTGACAGTGACGCGGCTGGGCAGGCGCACGTTGCGAACAGTGCCGTCCATCGTGAACTCCAGCGGGAGAATGTCTCCGGTTCTCGACGAGACGAACCCAACCGTTTGGTGCCCGTCCATATTGTCCGGTGAGGCGGGCATCCCGTAGTGATCGATATAGATAGGGCTCGCTACGGTGACCTCCTCGATGGTGCCGAGGCTTCGCAGGATCAGCCCGCTGTCTTCTGGTGGCCCGGCGCGAATGACGCAGTCCACGCCCTCTCGCACGAGATCAACCAGGCGGTCGCCCTGACCAAGGTGGAGGTCGATAAGCGGATAGCGGTTCAGGAACTCTGGCAGGCCGGGAAGCAAGAACGTTCGCGTAAGACGGCTATGAGCGTCGACACGCAAGGTTCCACGCGGCTCGGCTCCGCGAAGGGCGCCCTCCGCTTCGTCGAGATCGGCGAGGATGGTGATGCAGCGACGATAGTAGCTCTCCCCGTCAAGCGTCGGCGCAACGTGGCGCGTCGTCCTGTCGAGAAGCCGTGTGCCGAGATGCGTCTCCAGGCTCTTCATTGCTTCCGTCGCCGTAGACCGCGGCAGGCCGAGATCGCTGGCTGCTGACGTGAAGCTGCCACGCTCCACGACACGGACAAAGAGGCGGATACGGTCGAGATGATCCATGCCGGATTGTTCGCTCCATCCGAATGCACTAGGCAGGTTGCGGCTCATGATCGCCGAGGTTCGACCCGCTAGATATCGGGTCGAAGTCAGGAGAACAAAGCGATGAGCGAACATGATCAGCGCGTGGCCATTGTCACCGGAGCATCCCGGGGCATCGGTGCAGCCGTCGCACGGCGACTGGCAAAGGACGGCATCGCTGTCGTCGTCAACTATGGTCGCGGTCGCGAAGAGGCTGAAACCATGGTCGGCCAAATCGAGGCAGCAGGCGGCCGCGCTCTCGCCGTGCAAGCGGACATCGGCGAGCCGAGCGGGGTGCGCACGCTCTTCGAGGCAGCCGAACAAACATTCGGTAACGTCAACATCCTTATCAACAATGCCGGCATGATGAGGCTAGGGCGGCTAGCTGAGGTTGACGACGCCGAGTTCGACGTCCAGGTGGCATTGAACCTCGGCGGCGTCTTCAGGGGCATGCGCGAGGGCGCCCGCCGTCTTCAGGAGGGCGGACGCATCGTCAGCTTCTCCTCAAGCGTCGTCGGCCTCTGCCAGCCCGCTTACGGCGTCTACGCCGCGACGAAGGCCGCGGTCGAGGCGATGACCCATGTCCTCGCCAAGGAACTCGGCGGGCGCGGCATCACCGTCAACGCCGTGGCACCCGGGCCCGTCGAGACGGAGTTCTTTCTCGCAGGCAAGAGCGAGGAGCAGGTCCGGGCCGTCGCGGAGGCCAATCCTTTTGGGCGCCTCGGCCAGCCGGAGGACATCGCCGAGGTTGTTGCCTACCTTGCGAGCCCGGAAGGCCGCTGGATCAGCGGCCAGGTCATCCGCGCCAACGGCGGCATCGTCTGACCGTCTCACTCGTCTGACTCGGCCACATCGGCGCTTCCGCAAGGGAAGCGGAGGATGGCCCATACCTAAGCAAGACCCTCCACCCGCGCCCTTCATCCAGAGCCTAGCCGAAAAGGAAGCTCCTATGCCCTTCGCCAACATCAAGGTTCCCCAGGCCGCTTTGTCCTCTGCCCAGAAGGAGGAGATCGTGCACCGTGTGACCGAGCTTTTCGTTGACTACTTCAGCGAAGCGGTGCGCCCCCACACGATGGTCCTCATCGAGGAGGTTCTGGACGGCGGCTACGGCCGAGCTGACGAGGTGTATGTCATCCCCGAGGCGTACCGCGCTCGCGATTAGCTCTTGCATCGTAATCGCTGCAAAGCTTCAAGGCCCCGGTGGCATCATATTGAGGCGTGATCGCCACTTCTCCCCATGGTTGCGGCGATCGCTTCCCGTCCGGTGCCTCTCGTCAACGGCAAGATTGCCCACTCGTTAGCGGACGGTCTGAATCCCACCCGAAGCAGCCCGAATGCTACGCCATTCTTTAACGTTGGGTCGTGGGCGCGATTCCAGGAACTGAGCAGGAGAGCAATGACTTGAGCGTATGCTGGCGTGAAAGGAGGTCACATGCTAACGACGACCATCTTCTGGAAACGCACTGATGTTCACGGCCTAGAGCGCCTCCACATTTCCCCAAGCCGAGACGCGGCCAAAGGTGTCATTATCAATGTAGAAAATGATGGTGCCGAGGTGCGGCACCGCTGGCAATTTGCTGCCGACTGGCAGGTTCTCGCATTGAATGTGCAGCGATACGATCCCAAAGGGGAGCACAAGGTGCGCATTGAGCGCCGAGGACAGGGATGGACCGTTAACGGGAAGGAACGACCGGAGCTCGATGGAGCTGAGTTCGTTGACCTCTCGCTCACGCCGTTCTGTAATAGTTTTCCGATATCGTGCATGCTGAACGATGAACTGGATGCCGCAATCTTCGACGTCGTCTATATCAATGGCGATACATTGAAGGTTTCGCGGTCTCGGCAGGCTTATGATCGGCTGGATGCCGATCACTTCCGCTATCGTGATCTGGGGCTGTCCAGCGGGTTTCAGGCCCAATTGCGCGTGGATCAGGACGGCTTGGTTGCAGAATACGAAGGCCTTTTCAAGCGTGTGGACGTGACGCCTTAGGAAGTGGCCTCCAACGTCAAACAGTTCGATCCGAACAGGCGTGGCGGTTGGAAACGGCGGCTATCCGGTTTTTTGCGCTTGCAGGCGGACGGTCTGAATCCCACCCTTCCGAGACGTTCGCAGCCCTAAGAGCGATGCAGGTCGGAACCCTCATTTCATGCCGCAAGCGTAATCATCACATGGGGCCACCGACCGTAATCGCCTGCACCGTCTCGCAAGATGACGAGCGTATCAGAAGGGTGTCCTTAGACGGAGCTAACACCGGGGACTCGCGGATCCATATCAAATGACACGTGCGCCGGGGCTGTGCTCCCGCCCGGTTTACCGCTCGTACCGCGGTGGCGTCAGCTCGACGGGATCCGGGTTCCGGCTGACCCAGCGCACCGCCAGTTCGCACATGCGATCCGTATCGCCGGATCGGCTTTTTATTTCTGCCATGAGCTTGGTTGCCTCGGCAGCCTCACTAGCTGTCAGCGGTTCCCCGCTCCCGACGTGTTCCATCCACGCATCGGCCATCTGCCGGAACTGGTGGTCCCAGTTCACACCTCCGTTCCCTTCTAGCTCGTGGCGGATCTTGCCGGCGATCCTGACCACCTCGCCCTGGACGGTTCTGGCCGCGCCAGCCGACGGTATGAGGAGATTCCAGAGTTCTTCGAAGCCGGCCTGCCACGAACCTTTAGAGACGACGATCCGCGACGTTCCGTTGTGAACGGTTCGCCGCGGGACGGGCGGGACGTCGAACAAGGTGTACAGGCTGTCGAGCGCGGCACTGGTAAGGTCCACGCTCTCGGGGTTGAAGCCGTCGCGGTAAAACTCGAAGTCGGCACCGATCCGCTCCACCTGTTCCGCGAACGCCGGGGTGACGCGCGCGCCCGCCTCGACAAGGAGCCGGGCCACCTCCGCGACGCGCTCCAGCGAAGCGTTGCTGGCGTGTTGCAGCGCCCTGTAGAGTGGTGTCTTGCCTTGACCGTCGACGGAATCGATTTCCGCCTCGTGAGAAAGAAGGAACCGGACATTGTCAGGATGGGCGGCCGTTGCGGCTCGGTGTAACGCCGTGCCCTTCCTTGTACCCGAACCGTGGTCCACAATCGCGCCGAGCGCGAGGAGCATCGCAAGGTTTCCCCTGTAGCTGCCCGCGTGGGCGTGAAGCGGCGTGTCCCCGTATCTATCCTCGGCCGAGAGGTCGGCACCCTTGTCGCGGAGCCAGCGCGCAAGTTCCTCAGGACACAGGTCGAAAGCGAGGGCGACCTGCTCGGTGTACCCGCCTCGGGCATCGACTTCGCATCGATCGAAGACCGCCTTCAGTTCGTCGATGCTAGATTTCACCAGCATCTCCCCGAAGTCCTTCGGTAGAGTTGTCCGCTTCTTCGCCACCGAGATCCCCTTGTTCGCCTAGGAATGGCGTATCAGGTCTTACTGCTCCAACAATCGGAAACCGCAACTCAATACAGTCGTGGGGCTTTTGAGTTTGCCCTAAGTGCCAGGTTCAATCGGTGTGTCCATTGCCGATCACGGCGGTCCGCGGGATGACGGACGGTGACCCGAGGCCTTGAAGGTGCCTCACTGGTACGGGGTGGGCCGCTCTCCCTGCCAGGTCATAGGACTGACGTAGACCTCGATGCCGCGCGCCTTGAGTCGTTCGAACAGTATCCGCGTCGGATGTTCGGGCGTTATCGCCTCCGCAAACACCCCGTCGCCGAGCAGTCGAATCCGCTTCAGGCCTTCCAGGTTCGACAGGGCACCGAGATTGTCGAAAGGGATCGAGATGGAGAGGTACTCGAGCTTCGAGAGCGGTGCGAGCTGCTGGATGTCCAGCCTGTCGATCATCGAAATCGCCTCGAGGCTCCTGAGATTGCGGCACTGCTCGATCCCACCGAGGCTGGAGACGTCGAACATGTCGTCATCACCACCCCAGAAGTAATAGGGGTAGCGATAGATCACGTTGCCGCCGTCAAGAACGATGGACTTCGCCTCGTCCAAGAGGCTGGCTGGCAATGGGTAGCGGGCTAGATAGTCGATGACCTCGTCGAATGGTTCGTAGCCCTCCTCCTCGAGGTCGACGGGCCGTTTCAGGACGTGCGCAGCAAGGTCTTCGGGCCTCCCGAGGTCGAGCGCTTTTGCGTCGAGGAGCGACGACAGGACCACGAGCTTAAAGTTGGGGTCGGCAAAGGGCGCGCCTTTCTCCCCCGTCTGCTCCGGGTAAGGCGGCGCCGTCGGCTCTGTGTACTCGGCTTCGGGGTTGTCCATCCATATTCCATTCACCCTCTCGAGCGTGAACTTCACACGCATGATAGCGCCGCCCGGAAGCATGAGCTTGCCCATCCGCACGCCCCGCATCATGGGCATATCCGCGCCGACCTCGAGGTTCGGGAGTTTAGCTTCGGCCTCGAGCAAGGTCATGCCCATGCTCACGCCCTCGACGGAGGCGTCAGTGAAGCGCCAGTCATAGGTGATCGAACCGACGAGGCCATCCCGGTCGAGCCTGACGACGATTCCGTGGGTATTCTCCAGGACGTCGACGACGCCTCCCTTGTATGACGCCGGTGCCCGCCATTCGCTGCCCATCGCTTCCTCGACGCGAAGCGCCGACATTCCCGGCCGCAATCCCGCGAGCATCTCGGCACTGGCCGACATAGTATCCCCCGCCATCGACATGTCTCCCATGAACCCGAACCAGGCAGCCGCTGAGATGCACACAGTCGCGAAGCAGCGTCTCGACAATCCCATGACCAATAACCTTATCGGGATGGTGGTGAAAACCAGATGACAGCAGCTTCCGGCCAGACGAAGACCTCCGAATCGCTGCATCGTCAATTCCGCCGTGTCATCGGAGATCACCTCAATGGCCATTGGGCACATGTCGACGCCATCATGGCCGGAGGCTTTGGTCGACTTTTGTATTTGTATCGCGCTTCCGGCAGCACGTCCCTCCGCTGTACGGTGCCGGAACCACGTTCACACCCGTTGGGATGACCGATGCTCGCGAACTTCCTCATGACCGTCCTTTACACGCAGATTACGGTTGCGACCCCGCCAGGGCCTATCCCCGCATTGTTGTGGACGGACGATCACGTGGCGCAAGGCTTTGCCTGGTCTCCGGGCTTCGTCAGCTTCGGCATTCCGGATCACGATGGGGATGTGCGGGTGAGCGTCTTGCGTGACGTGGCGTTCGGGATCGACGCCGGCACTCTTTGGGCAGTGCAGACCCCCATCAAAGTGGTTGGGCCGGGCATCGAAGTCGGAACGGTTGGCTACGAGCATGCAGTGGCGGTTCCGCCAGGGCACTACAACTTGGTGTTTGAGGCCAGGCACCCAGAGGCGGGCGAAGTCGAGGAGGTCGCCTATGCGGTGCGCCTCCACTTCATCGAGACATCCTCGCCGACATTCGCGATCCTCAAGACGGGCGAAGATGTGACGGCAGAGCGCGTGCTCAGCGAGACAGCCGAGATCATCCGTGACAGGCTTGGTTCTGGCTGACCCGTGCAGCACGTTCAGGTCTGCTGGTAGACGGCAACCACCTTTTCGAACCGACGTCCTTCCAGGTCGTCACGCCGGATCACGAAGTAGACGGTTCCCTCCACGAACTTGGCCTGCATCCAGTCCCCGACATCGAGCTGAAGCAGGAGCGTCCATTCTGCCGCCTCGGCCTTGATTGCCGGGTATCGCTCCTTCCAGACCTCACGGGAGAGATGCTGCACCCCGAATTTCGAGACGACGACCGCGTTCAGGCGGGGATCGTCCTGCTCGGGTTGGGGGCTTCCGAGAAGTTGTTGCCTTCGCCAAAGTTCCCTGGTGTATCCGTCGTGATGCGCCTCGACGGCCTCCCCGTAATCCTCGCGGAAAGTCTCGGCTTCACCGTCCGTGTCCGCGGTGCCGGATGAAAGAAGTTCTTCGGACTCCAGTGCCGCCGGATGGGGCAGTCGCCACGTCGCGGACAAAGTCATCGGGCGCCGGGGAGCGCCGTAGTTCGTCCCGCCCTTCCCGTCCGGCCGCAGGTCGCCCAGCTCATCGAGCTCGGAGCGCACAGCCGCGGCAAGGTCGTCGGGAACGGGGGCCGGCGCGAGGTTCCCTGTCGGCGAGGTGTCCCAGATCACCCGGGCGCTGCGCGTACCGGTGTCCCAGGGACCCGTCGGGAAGTCGTAGAAGAACAGTAGGCGCCCGTTGGAAGGCAGGTTTGCTGCGACGTCGCCGAGTTTTGCCGCTTCACCCAAGTCGACCTGCGCGACGAACGCGTAGGGCAGACCCAATTCGATGTGCGCGAGCATCTCCTGCCCCATCTCGGTGTTCGCCCGTCCCGCCAACTCGCGCGCGTCGGCAAGCGGAGTCGGACGAGGCCAGACGAATCCGGCGGGGACATCGGGAGTGCCGCCGATCTGGCTGCCTCCGGCAACGGGACCTTCGGGTCCGGCAGGCCTGAAAACAATGGCTGGCACCAAGGCCCCCACCACCTGTTCGAGATGCGGCGGGTCGAATGCCTTCCCAAGCGCAGCCGCAGCTTCTGCAAGTCCGTCGAACATCGCATCTCCTAGAGGTGACCGAGCTGAGACCTGCTTAGACTCGTGCGGGCCAAATCGACAAATCCCTTCAAAAGGTAGCAGGCTGTCGAAGGGCGGGCATCCTGCGGCCCAGTCCGCTTGGAGAGCGCCAAGCGCTTCGAATTTGAGAATGCTCAGCGGATGCGGTCGGCGGTGATGTGGGCAGGCATCTCGCTCGTGCCGCTGGGGTTGCGCGGCTGGTGACCCCGTTCTGGAATACTGTATAGGAGCCGTTCCCGTCAGCGCATAGGTTGGATCCCATGAGCCGCAAGGGCAATCCTGCACCTTGAGAATGGCAGCTTACGCTACAGGCTCGCGGGTAGTTGCCGAGAGCCGTACGACGGTTACATTTGGCTGGTGGAAACAGGTCAGGCCCACAGTCATCTCACTAGAAACAGTCATGGCCGATATCTAGCTCCTCTTATGCAATCAAGCCGACAACAGCGGCCCCGCTCCAGATAATCGATGCGACATCGCTACCTGATCCTCACGACCGCTCTCCTTACGACCGCTTTCTCGGCTTGGGACGCCGCCCCTCTGGCCTCTGCGCGGCCTGCTCAGGCGGCCGAGCTCCGAACGAACGCGATCCAAACGAGAGCGATCCCGGAGAACGAGGCGCTGGTGATGCGGATCATCTTCGAAGATTGCCTCGGCTATATCCGGCATGACAGGATGCCCTTCCAAGGACTTGCCACCCGCCAGGCGTCGCCGGAAGCAGTTAAAGAATTGCGCTCCCCGCTGCTCAGCCGCCGCGGCACAGTCGAACTCCTTTCGGCCCGTTATGTCGCGAGCTGGGGTGTCGACAGCGACAGACGGTTCTGCATGGTCCAAACGATCCGGGACGGCGACGGGCCGCCCGCGCCGCGCCTTCTTGGCGTGCGGCCGGAGGGGTTTATCGCCCGTGTCACCGGGCGCGCCGTGAAGGAGAAGATTCCGGAGCGCTATACGGGGGAGGAATTCTCCCCCCTCACGGTGACCGGCTGGCACGAGCCGGAGACGGGCCACGATTCCGGCCCTGAGCGGGGGGTCAGCTTCACGATCATGCCGACCGATCATAACGAGGACGACAGCATCTTGGAGGCCGGCTTGCTGGTGATGAGCGGCCCGCTCTTGCCGGACATCGGCGAGGGCGCGCGGTGACCGGCCGGGACCCGCCTCGTCGCACCGGCGGCCATCATCGCCTGCGCAGCCGGTCCGATCCAAAAGAAAGGTGAGGCTCACGAGTGGCTCAAAGTTGCCGTGCTGATTTGTACGCGGCATGCGCGAGGCGGGGAGTCTTGCTTGACGGCTTTCGACCATTCTACGACCTTTAGCATCCGTCGTATTATCCCGGAAGCAGACGTTCCGATACGATGCTGAAGTTCAAGGTGTAGCTTCATGATGAGCGTGACCGCGTCGACGCCGATACCGCAAGCATATTTCGGTTATGCGATTGGTCTCGGCCTCACACATCGGTCAGACGATGCCGCCATTGGCGAAGACGGTCTGTCCGTTGACCCATCCGCCGTCGCTACTGCAAAGTGTCGAGATCACGTCGGCGATGTCGGAGGGTTCGGCGAGCCGCTTGTGTGGCGTCCTCTGTGCAAACCCCTCGATCTGCTCCGTCGTCTTTCCATCTGTGAAGAGCGTCGTATTGACGAGGCCCGGTGCCACCGCGTTGACCGATATCATCCGGCCCTGAAGCTCTTTGGCCATGACGTTCGCATACATTTCTTGTGCGGCCTTCGAGGCCGCATAAGGACCATAGGTCGGCGACCTGAGCTGGGTGATGCTGGAGGACAGGGCGATGATCCGCCCACCATCGCGCACATGCCGGGCCGCCTCGCGAAGAACGTTGAACGAGCCCTTCACGTTGACCGCGATCATCCGGTCGAAGTCCTCGTCAGACATGGTTGCAAAGGGCGCAAGGCGCATGATGCCGGCATTGCTGACGACGACATCGACGCCGCCGAAGGCGCGTTCAGTGACATCGAACAGCCGCCTTACGGCCGCGGGGTCGCTGACATCAGCCTGCTCCCAGACTGCCTTGCCACCGGCGGTCTCGATCTCGGCGACGACCGCTGCGGCGAGGTCCCGGTTCACGACGCAGTTGACGGTGACGCTGAAGCCCTCGCGGGCAAGACGCTTCGCCACGGCTGCGCCGATTCCGCGCGATGAGCCGGTAACCAGTGCCACCTTCGCGGTACCGGTCGCGGCCTGAGCATTCGCCCCTGAGACGCCGGTGGCGATCAGGGCTGGAGCGATCGCCGCGGCGGCAATCAGGGTTCGTCTGTTGATCTTATCGTTAAACAAAGCGGGGTCGCTATCGCAGGTCACGGTAGACTTCCTTTCGTTGCGGACCCTGGCTGGGTCCGATGGCGTAAAGGCTAACCGGAGCGACTGCCCTCCTTCGAATGCGTAATGATCAAGTCAACGATGATTCAGAGTATGTCTCCGCAAGCCATCATCGGCGGAGCACCGCCATGTGCAAGTGATCCCTTCGGCTCATCCGAAGGATGATTTCTATTCATTCGTCTCCGGTGCCGGGATTGGTTACAACATGGCTTCGGGATACTGCGAGCCGGGCACGCACCGTTGATATTGACCTTAAGAAGTGATTTCCGTCACAAAATCCAAGAAAGCTCGAACTTTGGCGGACATCGACTTTGGCGAGTGATGATAGACGTAGAGGGGGAACACCTCTTCTGCCCAGTCTGGCAAAAGCTGAACTAGTCGACCGTCGGCAAGGAAAGGGCGCGTGTAGATTTCCAGCGGCTGGCCAATCCCATGACCGGAGAGGCAGGCTGCCAAAAGGCCACCCGTATCCGTCACTGTCAGTCGTCCGGATACCTTGGCCGAGACGTGCTCCCCGCCCCGGATGAAATCCCAGTCGTAGTGTTTCCCCGTCGCTGGATCGCGCATCAGAATGCATTCGCGTCCGCTGAGGTCGGAGGGGGTGTCAGGCGCTCCGTTTCGTTCGAGGTAGGCAGGCGAGGCGCAGGTCAGGACCCGCGTCCGCAACAGCAGCCGGCAGGTCAGCGACGACATCTGCGGTTCGCCGAAATGGATCCCGACGTCGAAGTTTTCGGCAACGAGGTCACCCATGCGGTCGCGGACATGGATTTCGGCCGCCAGATCGGGATGCCGTGACAGAAAGGTCTGGATGGTGGGTAACAGGACATAGTGGCCGAAGCAGCCATCGACGTTCAGCCGCAGACGACCCCGCACCTGACCGACGGATCCGGCGGCGTCGGTAGCGGCTTCCTCGATGCCGGACAGGTGTGGCGCTACGCGCTCGTAGAAGAGGCGGCCCTCATCCGTAAGGGTAATCGAGCGGGCGTTCCGGTTGAAGATGCGCAGGCCGACGCGCTCTTCCAAGCGCGCGACGGCGCGGCTGACCGCAGACTGGGTGAGCCCGAGCGCTTCTCCCGCGCGCACGAAACTTCCGGCCTCGACCACGGCCGAGAGGACTCCGATCCCATTCAGCAGGCGACTATCAAACGTCATGGGCCCCACTTTTTATCATGGATGTCGTTGTTCCAATGAACGCTAGACGAGGCTGGAGCAAGGACCTCTTCGCCGCGGCCGATCGCGTCGAAGAAGACCTTCACGGTCTGAACGTTTTCTCGATGCTCATAACACTCCTTCCTTTTGATCGGACGGACCCAACTCGATGTGTCAGCGGACGAGTTGCGGATGCAAAGAGCTCCAGATCCGAGCTAACCGCCCCGATCGCCTTTCGGCAGGACTTGGGACACGCTGCCCGCAAAATAGGGGTACCATATTGATGAACCCGCAGCCGCCATCCGCCAGCTTCGAGCGAGCCACCCTTGAGGTGGGCCACCATCGGCTTGCCTATGCCGAAACGGGCACGGGTGCCGATGTCGTCCTCTTGCACGGCACCATAACGTCGCTCGACGACATGATTATCGCGCTCGCAGGCCCGCTTGCCGAGCAGCATCACGTCGTTGCCCTCGATCGTCCCGGACACGGTGGAATCACGAGGCCCCCGGGCGACGGATCTTTAATGACGCAGGCGCGGCTGGTTGCCGAGGAAATTATCTCTGACCGTGGGGTTCAGTTTGCACGTCAGGATGCTTTCAGGGCTGGCTAGAGCTGCCAAAAGTTACGCCGGCTCTTATGTGCTCGAAAATAGGAGCTCTACAACGCGGAAGGTCGAGAACCGATGGACCGCTTCCGGGCATCCGCCTCCTCTGTCTCCCGAGACCGGACGGGGTGGAAAGCTTCCGGTCTGCCTTTGATAGTAATTGGTCAAAAGCTGCCCCGATCCGAGCCAGTCGAGCAGGCGGCGAAGTGGATGAGCGCCCAGCTCAAGGCGACTGGTCGGCCCCCACCGGGTGGTCCAGGGCAAATCTTAGTTCATGAGCGGCTGACGTGCCCCCCGACTTTGGACAGCCCGGCTGGGGAATTTCCGGGGGGTGCTGCTCAGGCTGGCGGACTGCCTCCTGAGCGTTTCATCAGCTCGATCGGCGTCTTATGGCCGATCGCGCTGTGTGGGCGGATCTCGTTATAGTCTCTACGCCAAGCCTCCATCTTGGCCCGGGCCTCGTCAAGGCTCATGAACCAGTGGGTGTTCAGGCATTCAGCCCGGAACTTGCCGTTGATGGGATGGACGGCCCCTGCACCCCGGCATCGGCGTGGCATAATGGCGGCCGGTGCATATCACTCAGCAGGAGCCTTCCCATGCAGATCAGCGTCATTGGACTCGATATCGCAAAGCAGGTTTTCCAAGTGCATGCCGCCGATGCGGCAGGTCGCCCAGTTGCTCAGATCAAGCTGCGACGAGCGCAGGTTCTCGACTATTTCCGAGCCCTGCCGCCCTGCCTTGTCGGCCTTGAGGCGTGCGCAACGGCACATTACTGGGCCCGTGAGTTGAGCGCGCTCGGGCACTCTGTGCGGCTCATGCCGCCGGCCTACGTGAAGCCCTACGTCAGACGCAACAAGACCGATGCCGCCGACGCACAGGCAATAGCGGAGGCGCTCACGCGCCCAACCATGCGCTTCGTGCCCGTGAAGTCAGCCGACCAACAGGCCATGCTGATGCTGCACAGGGCTCGCCAGCTGCTCGTGCGTCAGCGCACGATGCTCGCCACCGCGCTGCGCGCGCATCTCGCCGAGTTCGGCATCATTGCACCCCAAGGTATCCATCGCGTCGAGAAGCTGGCGGCGCAACTGCATGACCCGTCCGTGCCGCCTCTCGCGCGCGACGCGCTGAACCTGCTTGTCGAGCAACTCGCTAGCACATGGAAGCAGATCGACGCGATTGAGATGCAGCTTGTCGCGATCCACCGAACCCAAGCCGTCAGCCGGCGGCTCGCCTCCATCCCCGGCGTCGGCCCGATCACGGCTATGGCAATCGCGAGTACTGTGCCCGATCCCGCCATGTTCCGCTCGGGGCGTGAGTTCGCCGCCTGGCTTGGCCTTACACCCAAGAGCCATTCGAGCGGCGGCAAGGACAGGCTGGGGCGAATATCGAAGCGCGGCGACCGTTACATCCGTCACTTGCTTTATGTCGGCGCCGGCAACGTGATCCGGTTTGCGAAGGCGCGCGCCGCAGCGGGCGAGAACTGGATCCGCGGACTGCAGCAGCGCCGTCCGCCCAAGGTCGTCATCATCGCGCTCGCCAACAAGATGGCGCGGATCGCTTGGGCGCTGATGGTGCGCGAGCAGCCCTTCCGCTCGCCAGCTCAGGCGGCGCTGTAGGGCGCAGGTCAATAAACGAGGTTCATAGGTTGCGAGGGCGAACGTGAGGTGATGGCACAACCGGGCGGACCGGGGATCGACTAAGCCCGCAGAGCTTTGGGCGCCACGAGCGCGACCCGTTGATGAGGCGTCGATCCGCGAACTCCATCAGGGCCAGCGGTCATGAGCATGGGCCGCATCAACAGGCCGTATACATGAACGCACCCGACCCGTGCACTGCCTAAACCTCACCACGAGCCTTGCAACGCAGGGGCCGTCCATACATGAAGGACTCGATGAAGGCGTTATCGGGCATGATGTCGCTGGTGCCTCGTTCCTGAGATCGCAACTGGCGGGTATGCTGGGCTGATCCGGGCCTCGGGGCACCGGGAGCACGCAAGTGCGGGCAGGCCGTCGTACAGACATGAGCCGCGAGCTCGAGGTCGTTATCTGGCCGCCCCTGCGACTAGCCCGGATGCGCTGCGAGCGCGGATCCGTAACTGTCGTGTCGCCCGCAGGCTCCCTCGACTGTCACGAAGCAGAGGAGGACGTCATGCGGATTGTTGGCATGGATATCCATCGCGTCGCGGCTGAGGTCGTGGCGCTCGTAGACGGGGAGACGGTTAAGCTCGGCCGTGTGCCCATGCTGCGCACCGAGCTCGAAGCCTTTGCAAAGGCACGTTTGGCCCCTGATGACCATGTCGTGGTCGAGGCGACGAGCAATGCGGCAGCCGTGGTGGAGGTGCTCGCTCCCCATGTTGATCGGGTCGTTATAGCCAATCCAAAGCAGGTGCGGATGATCGCGCACGCGAAGATCAAAACCGACGCGATCGATGCGGCGGTCCTGGCAAAGCTCTACGCCACGGGCTTCCTGCCCGAGGTTTGGGTGCCAGATCCACGCTGCCAGGCGCTTCGGCGGCAGGTGGCACGTCGCACTCAGCTTGTCCGCCAGCGTGTCCGCTTGAAGAACCTTATCCAGTCTGTGCTTCATACGCATCTGGTGCCGCCGTGCCCGCACGGGAATCTCGTCGGCATCAGCGGCCGGAAGTGGATCGCCCGGCAGACCTTGCCTGGCGACGAGCGGGACGCGGTTGCTCGGCATCTCGCCCAGATCGACTTGATCGAAGGGTCGTTGAAGACCGTCGAAGCCGAGATCGCGCGCGAAGCGATGGCCGATCCGCTTATTCGCCGCTTGATGACGTTACCCGGCGTAGACATGACTGCTGCCGCCGGTGTCGCGGCATCGATCGGGAACATTCAGCGCTTTTCCGATCCGCGCAAGCTGATCGGCTATCTCGGGTTGAACCCGAGCGTGCGCCAGTCTGGCGAAGGGCCCGCCCATCACGGCCGGATCACCAAGCAGGGCTGCGGACAAGCGCGCGGCATGCTAGTGGAAGCCGCCTGGGCCGCAGCACGGTCTCCAGGCCCCCTACGTGCATTCTACCAGCGGATCGCCGCAAAACGCGGCAAACACATCGCGGCGGTCGCGACGGCGCGGAAGCTCGCGATGATCGCTTGGCACATGCTGACGAAGCAGACGGACTACATCTGGGCGCGCCCCGCACTCCTGGCCCGCAAGTTCCGCAGCATGGAGCTTCGCGCCGGCCTGCCATCTGAGCATGCGCGGCGAGGTAGCGCCTATGATTACAACATCCCCGAGAAGAGGGCTGCGGAGCGGGCGAGGACGGAAGAAGCTGAGCGCGATTACGCCCGCTACACATCACGATGGCGAGCCAAACCGCCAACACGCACGATGATAGCAACGTGAGGGGCTATTCAATTACATCCGTGTCCGTCGGCTTTCCAGGCCGGGAGAAGTCGAGGATCACATCTCTCTGGTAGGCCCAGAGATCAAGATCACGGGAGACGAACTCCGAGCCCTGATCCACCCGGATCGTCTTCGGATAGCCGATTTCGCCGCAGACGCGTTCCAGTGCCTGCACAACGTCCTCGCCGCGGTAGCTGAAGCGCGGATCGATCGACGGCGAGAAGCGGGAGAAGGTATCAACGACCGTCAGAATGCGCAGCTTGCGACCCGTTGCAAGCTGGTCATGGACAAAATCCATGGCCCAGGTCTGATTGACATGGGTCGCCACCGTCCGGTCGTCGCGGAGCCTGGCTTTCACCCGCCGCTTGGGGACCTTGTTGCGCAACTGAAGGCCCATCTCCTTGTAAAGCCTGTAGATTCGTTTTGGGTTCACCGGCCAGCCCTCCCGCCGCAGCAGGACGTGGACGCGGCGATAGCCATAGCGCACCCGCGTCTCGGTGATCTCCCGGATGCGCTTCATGAGAGCGGCCTGATCGCCGCGCCGGGATTGGTAGGTGTAGAGCGAGCGATCGATCTTCAGGGCGGAACAGGCCCGCCTGACCGACACCTTCCAGCACGCTCGAACCTCGTCCACCAGCCGGCGCCGACGAGCAGGCCTCAGAGCTTTTTTGACAGCACGTCCTGCAACATCGCCTTGTCGAGAGACAGGTCCGCCACCAGCCGCTTCAGCTTGCCGTTCTCCTCCTCGAGCTGGCGCAGCTTCTTCACCTCCGACGGCATCATTCCGCCGTAGCGCTTGCGCCAATTGTAGAAGGTGGCATCCGAAATCCCGGCCTTGCGGCAGACCTCCGCCACCGCCGTGCCCTCATCGGCCTGCTTCAGAACGAACGCGATCTGCGCCTCGGTGAACTTCGACTTCTTCATGGAATTCTCCTCGTTCCGATCCCGGGATCATAAATGGAAAAATCCAACTCAGAACGGTCCGAATTCCGGGAGGCACGTCACGCGTGACGCACGGGTTTGAAATCGCGGGTCAGAAATTAGGGCCGAGCGGCGGGGGTTTGGAGACTAGGCCACTCTCTTTCGGGGTAGCTCCGCCTGAAGCCTTGGGCCATATCAGTAGCCAATGAACCAACCCGCTACTTTCCCATCGACCACCTCGAAAATGTACCGACGAAATATTGAAGGCTTGCCGATACCGTATGTCGCTTCCACCTCGACTCGATTGCCGACCACCTGCAGCCGATCGATGACGAACACACGGCCCCTCGCGATGATGTCGCGGCGCAGCCATGCTTCGAATGCTGGCCCGGTGGTGAGGTCGCCACGCAAGGTGTAGGCATACCCACCGTGCTCCCGATCAAAGATGGCAAGGATCCGGTCGGCATCGCGCGACAGAAGAGCCACCGACAATTCGCGCACGACGGCTTCCGGCGAGGCTTCGGCCGCGTATTGAGTGCTTGTCCAAGCGAGCACTGAGAGCGCAAGAACACGCCGGAGATTCATGTCTCCGCCCTCCTGTCATCCAACTTGAACAACGAAATCGAATCGCGCCAGCGCGCCCGTCGGGTCGAGGTCGAGCACCAGCCTCGGGTCGAACAGCCTATCGGCCGCGTTTAGCGGGTGGTCTGGGAAATAGAGCTGCGTGATGAGGGGATCCGAGCCGGGAGCCACGACGCGAAAATGATAGTGCGCGGTGCGGAATGAGTAATGCTCGGTGACGATCGTGTCGAAACCCCAGCGTCCCATCCGGTCGGTGATCTGCCGCGCTCTCCAGTCGTAGCCGTCATTGTCATAGTCGCCGTGCTCGTTGGCGTGCCAGATTTCGACCTCCGCACCTGGGATCGGTCGACACTCTTGATCCAACACGTAGCCGAGGAGTGTGACGCGCTGCCGGTCAACGGCATCCACCGCCATATTGCGTCTGATCGGAGCATCTGGCCGATAGTACGGACCGGCCGTCTGGCGAATCGTTGGCGCGAAATCCTCTCCGCACGAGGGGGTCAATGGCAATTGCTGGCTCTGGGCATGCGATTGCGACAGGGTCCCGGCGCCAAGCAAGACGGGGGGCGCGAGGAGCAGCGATCTCAATATGGTTCGGCGTGTCGGTTCCATTGTAAGTGTCCTCCGAGCATGGCGTATTTGGTTGGCCCCGCTTGCTCATTCGATGAAGGCGATGAAGCGTCCGGCAAAGATGGCGGCAGTCCAGGTTGCGAATGATATTGCGGCTCCGCCACGGCTGAATCCGTCCGGACCGGTCCCGGCGGCGCGTCGGAGCCTGTAATGAAACACCGCTGCATTCAGCAGTCCGACGACTACAAGCGTAAGCTTTGCGAGAAAGGGCGTGTTGTTCAGATAGTGAAATGGACGGATGGCAAAGAGAAGCACTCCGGTCGCGATCGCGACCGTCAACCCGGCGGCCGCGATCGGGCTGACTACCGGGACGGCCTCCCGCCATGCGCGCTGTTTCCAAATTCCGAGGACACGCAGATCCAGCGTCATGATGGACCCGATCAATGTGCCCAAGCCGACGATGTGCAGCGCGCTGACCACGGCGTAGGTCGGCGGAGAGGTCCGCAGGGCAGCGACGATCTGCGTCCCTTCGAGATAGGAGAGCAGACCCGTCAGCATCCGCCGACCATGTAGCTCATGGCGCCTGCTCGGGCGACGATCTCGCCGTCTGCCAGGCGCAGCCATTGACCGTTCAGCTGATGCGGAGGGTCGCAATTTCGGACCGCGATGATTGCGATGCGGTCACCCACCGCGATCCGTTCTCCAAGGCTGAAATATTTCTGGGTCGGAGGCAGCTCGACTTCGACCGACGCTCCGCGCATATCGGCGCGTACCTGCAAACGTCCCGGATCGAGAAAGGTGGCGGCTGATCCCAGATCAGGCGGTGCTGCTGGGACTCCAAGGTCATCGGCAACGCGAATGACCAGTTCGGCATGCGGTTGGCCGAAGTAAGCGCGGGTGACTTCCCCCTCGATCCAGACGGGAGCTGACAGGTCGTAGCGGCCACCGAATCCGTGATGTCCCCAGGCAGCGCCCGAGCCCAGCACGAGTGCCCAGGCGAAGGATAGTCCAGCAAGGCCCAGCACGGCTCCCCCGAGGATTGGCCGGAGCCGGGCGAACGCGGCGGATGCATTTCGGCGCAAAGAGGCTCGTTTCATGACGCGCCTCTCACAGCAGGTGTTCGGCGCGGAATGGCAGGCTTCGCAGCCTCTTGCCCGTGGCGTGAAAAATGGCGTTGGCTATCGCCGGTGCCACGCCGGCCATGACGACTTCCCCCAACCCTTTCACGCCAGCCTCGTTGATCTGCGGATCAGGCTCGTCGATGAAGTCCACGTCGATCGTTCCGATGTCGGCATTCACCGGGATCATGTATTCGGCGATGTCCGCGTTGAGAAACCCTCCGTAGCGCGGGTCGACCTCACTCTCTTCGCGCAGGGCGGCGCCGATGCCCCAGACCACCCCGCCCCAGACCTGGCTCCTTGCGGTGCGCGGTGACAACACCCTGCCGCAGTCGGCCACGCTGACCACGCGAGGGACACGGATCCGACGCGTGTTGGGCTCGATCCGCACCTCGACGAAATGAGCGATGTAGCTGAACGTCACGAATCCCGGATAGGCCGGCCCCGTGGGCGAAGCACCGCCGGTGGCGATCTCGTCGGCTGCGCTGATGTCCTGCCCGGGCGCCGAGCTTCGAACTTCGACCTGAAGGCTTGGCAGTCCGGCTCGCCTGATCAGGTCGATGGGGTTTGCCTCCGAAGGCGCATCGGGTGCGATCTCACGCAGTCTTTGCCACATCGCGTCACATGCCTTGATGGTGGCGGGGATGGACGCCGTGGTTCCCCAGGAGCCTGCCGTCAGATGAGGATATGTGCCGCTGGTGTCACCCAGCAGCGCGGTCACGCTTTCCAGCGGCACGTTGAGATGACGCGAGACGACATTGGCCAGGACCGTCCGGATGCCCTGGCCCATCTCATGCACGCCGGCGCTTATCTCGACGCTTCCCTCGGCCGTGATCGTCAGCCTTGCGACATTGGCTGCCGCATTGCCCGGATAGGCGCCACAGGCCACCCCCCAGCCGATATAGGACCCATCCGCAGCGCGCATCGACAGGGGCTCCATCCGGCGGTCTCGCCATCCGAAGCGTTCCGAGCCACGCCTCAAGCATTCCGCGAGATGTCGCGAGGACAGCGGCAGATCTTCCACCGGATCGTGGGCTGTGTCGTTGGCGAGACGCAATGCCACGGGGTCCTGATCGAGGCGATATGCCAACTCATCGACCGCACATTCCATGGCCAGACAGGCGGTGTGCTCAAAGGGAGCGCGCATGTAGCCAGGGGTCTGGGTGTCCGTGCGGATCATGCGGTGAAAACCGCGAAAGTTCGGAATGCCGTAGAGCCGCGCGGAGGTCTGGCAATACTCGCCGGGAAAAAGGTCGTGCCGTGAGGTCTGCCCATCGACCGAGTGCAGCGCGGCGACAATCTTTCCTGAAGTATCTGCGCCGAGTTGCATCCGGTGGACGCTCTGCGGCCGGAAGCTGGCATCATGAAACAGCTGGCTGCGCGGAACCACCAGCTTGACCGGCCGGCCTATCCGGCGGGCGGCAATCGCGGCGAAGACCGTCTGCATCTGCAATGAGTTCTTCTGCCCGAAGCCGCCGCCGAGATGATGCGACCTGATCTCGATATTCTCGGCAGGAATGCGGAGCTGCTTGGCCAGGCCAAAGCGCAGTGCATTGGCGTTCTGTGTCCCCTCATGGATCAGGAGCTTTTCGCCCGACCATTGCGCGACAGTAGCGACAAGCTCGATCGGGTTCTGGTGCTGGGGCGGACTCGTGAAGGTGGCGTTGACCTGGACATCCGCGTCGGCAAAGGCCTGATCGGCGTCGCCGAACACGACGTCAGGACTTGGATGGCCCAGCGGCGCTTCCGCCTGCACGATCGTCTCGGCCCCTGCACTTTCAATCGTCGATGCGAAGGCCTCCTCAAGGTAGGAAGCCTTGATCAGCGCCGCCGCCTCGATGGCTGCTTCCAGCGTATCGGCCGCGACCACCGCGATCGGCTGCCCACGATAGGCGATCGTGGGAGACGACATGGGCTGGAAGCTCTGGAACGCGAGTCCGCCACCAAGCAGGAAGCCTGCGGATCTCAGGGGGCCAATGTTTTCGTGGGTCAGGATCAATCGCACGCCGACGACTGCCTCCGCTGCGCTGGTGTCGATCGATATGATCGAGCCCTTGGCGATCGTCGCTGTAGCGAGCGCGGCGTGGACGAGGTTGTCGGGTTGGCGGTCGGCTGCGTAAAGCGTGACGCCACGCACCTTGTCGAGCGCATCGACGCGGGCAATGTCTGCATAGGGAGCGTTGCTCATCGATCAGGCCCTTTCCTTGGCGATCATCAGTGCGTCGGCGACGGTCCGGGCACCCAGTTCAATCCGGAATGCGTTGTGGCTTCCGGCACGAGCACCGCCCAGAGCAAGTTCACCCGCAGCGCTGGCAGCACCTTCCGTGAGTGTCGCTCCAATCAGGGCTCTTTCGGCTTCGCGCGCCCGCCAAGGGCGTGTCGCAATGCCACCGAGCGCAATGCGGGCATCGCGGACGACATCCCCGTCCAGCTGAAGTGCAACGGCTGCAGAGGCGATGGCGAACGCGAAGGATTCTCGGTCCCGGATCTTGTGATAGGTCGAGCTGCGCGCAGCCTGCCCGCGCGGGACACGGATGCTCACGATTAACTCGCCCGGAGCGAGCGTGGTTTCTCGATCCGGCGTGTCGCCAGGTTCGAGGTAGAGCTTCTCCAGCAGTTCGGTTCGTGTGCCGTTCGGGCAAAGGATGTCGATCTCGGCGTCCAGGGCGACGAGCGCCACCGCGAGGTCGCCGGGATAGGTCGCGATACAGGCCTCGCTGCCCCCGAGCACCGCGTGTCCCCGATCGCGACCGCCGATAGCAGCGCAACCCGAACCCGGCTGGCGTTTGTTGCAGGCGAAAGGCTCGCCGTGCCGGAAATAGGCACAGCGTGTACGTTGAAGGAGATTTCCGCCAAGACTCGCCATGTTGCGCACCTGGCCGGACGCCGCCTTCCACAAGGCTTCAGCGATCAGCGGATAGTTGCTGACCAGGGTCGGATCGAAAGCGACGTCGCTCATCCGAGCGAGCGGCCCGAACACGAGATCGTTGCCGCCGGTGTCGAAGGCGGCAAGCTCGCTGATGCCGTTGATGTCGACCAGTCTGGTGGGGGTCTCCACATTCAACTTCATCAAGTCGAAGAGTGTCGTGCCTCCGGCGAGAAAGCGCGTTGTCGACGAGCTCGGTCCAAAGGATTGCACGGCTTCGGAAGCGGTGGTGGCACGGGCGTAGGCGAACGGGCGCAAGGTCAGAGATCCTCCATCTTCGATGCGGCATCCTGGATCGCGGCGACGATCCCGACATAGGCGCCGCAGCGGCAGAGATTGCCGCTCATGTATTCGCGGATTTGGTCGGGCGACGTCGCGTGCCCCTCCCGCACACAGGCGACGGCAGCCATGATCTGGCCAGGCGTGCAGTATCCGCACTGAAGAGCGTCATGGTCGATGAATGCCTGCTGCATGGGATGCAGATCGCCGTCGGCTGGCGAAAGGCCCTCGATGGTCAGGACCTCCCGTCCATCGATTTGCACGGCTAGGGTGAGGCACGAAACGACGCGGCGACCATCCAAATGTACGGTGCATGCGCCGCACTGGCCGTGATCGCACCCCTTCTTGGCGCCCGTCAGTGACAACGATTCCCGAAGTACATCCAGGAGCGAGGTACGCGGATCGAGAGTGAGACCATAGGCCTCGCTGTTGATGACGAAGCTGACCGGGACGCCTTCGCTGAATTCCGCTGCGAGTGCGTCGGAGAGAAGCGTAAGCTCGGACAAGGCGATCAAGGCGGAGAGCGAGATCCCACCCTTGATCAGATCTCGGCGATTGATGCCGGTGGCGTTGTAGAGGAGCCGTGCGTCGGCGTCATCGTGCCTGGGGGTCTCGTCTTTCATGGCTTCGCCCTTTCATGGGTTGGCTGAGTCAGAGGTTCATTCCCCCGGAAACTTCGATCCGCTGGCCGTTCACCCAGTGATTGGCATCAGACAGCAACGATGCGACCATCGGCCCGACATCGTCGGGCAGGCCTGCACGACCGAGCGCGGTCGCGTCGGCCACTCGCCGGTTGTAGTCGCCGTTGTCGCGGACAAGGCCGCCGCCGAAGTCTGTCGCGATCGCCCCGGGCGCGACGACATTCGCGGTGATCCCACGTGGGCCGAGTTCCTTGGCGAGATAGCGGGTAAAGACCTCGATGCCGCCCTTCATCATGGCGTAGGCAGCCATTCCCGGAATGCTGAACCGCGTAAGCCCCGTCGATATGTTGATGATGCGCCCGCCATCCTCGATCATCGGAGCCAGGCGCTGCGTCAGGAAGAAGACGCCCTTGAGATGGACGTCCACCAGTCGGTCGAAGTCGGTTTCGGACGTCGAGCCGAACGGAGCGGAGAGGCCGAAACCGGCATTGTTGACGAGATAGTCGAAATGGTCGCGTTCCCATACGGCTCGAAGAAGCTCGTCGAGATCCACCTTGAAGGTGTCGAAGGACTCAACCCTGCCTGTGTCGAGATGCAGGAGTGCCGCGCGGCCTCCTGCATCGACGATCTCCTGGACGACAGCTTCTGCGGCAGGTCGGTTCGTGTTGTAGGTGATGACCACGCCGGCGCCGCTGGTTGCGAGGCTCATGGCACAGTTGCGGCCGAGCCCTCGGCTCCCTCCGGTAATCAACGCGATTTTCGATAATCTGGTCATCGATATGTCTTTCATAAATCCTGCAAGCGCTGGCTTGGCGCCTCGGTGCGACTATCGGCGGACAGGAACACCGGGTCTTGCCTGAACCGCTCCAAAGCTTGCCTAATCCTCCTTGGGGCTGACGCGCGGCTGCAGACACGCTAGTTTCGAGCGAGACGTTCCAAGAACGAGGTGCAGTTCATGCAGGCATTGAGACAGGCGGTATTCGACTACGCCGGGCAACACGCCAACGGTGACGGCCTTGCCGTGACGCCCGTTGCGGGCCTTCGCATGATGCGTGTCGACATCCCCGCCGGGCCGCTCCGGTCGATCTATCGACCGCTGGTCTGCCTCGTCTTGCAGGGAAGCAAGCAGATGACGATCGGCCGGACTGAGCAGATCTTCTCAGCCGGCCAGTCGGTCATCGTTGGTGCGGATGTTCCGGTCATCGGGCAGATTGTCGAAGCGGCAGCGCGTGAGCCATATCTCGCGGTGGCGATCGAGCTCGACGCCGTGATCATGCAGGAGGTCGCGCTCGAGATGGGCAGCACGGTCGAAGTCGAGCCGCCGGCTGCCCCGCTGTTCGTCGAAACTCTGGACGATACGATCATCGATTGCGCCATGCGGCTAATGCGACTGCTCGACCACCCGCAGGCGGTTGACGTGGTGAGGCCCGCCATCATGCGCGAACTGCACTATTGGTTGCTCAACAGTGAGAATGGACCAGCCTTGCGCAGTCTGTCGGTTCCCGGCGGCCACGGCGAGCGCATCGCGCGCGCAGTGGACATTCTGCGCAGCAGCTTTTCCGATCCGATACCCGTCGAGAGCCTGGCGGCCGCAGCGAACTTAAGCCCTTCGGCCTTTCACAGGCACTTCAAGGCACTCACGTCATTGTCGCCCCTTCAATTCCAAAAACAGCTGAGGCTGATCGAGGCGCGGCGTCTGATGCTCGCGAAAGGCTACACCGCAACACAGGCGGCGGGCACTGTCGGCTATGAAAGCGCGTCGCAATTCTCGCGCGAGTACAGCCGCATGTTCGGCACGACGCGGAAACGGGAATCCCGAAACGAAGCGCAGGCAGCTGCCTGAGTCAAGCGGGGACAGGTTCGATCAGCCAGCAGCGGATCTCGCAAGTCCGCGCCCGATCACGTTTCATAATCCGCTCGACCTCGGGCACGGGGCCGTGTGCTACCGTCCAGTTCTTGTCGACCCTGCGAAAATCGACGGTTGGCCAACGGGCCTCGGCGAAGCGCCACAGTGCTGGCTCAACTTGCTAGCCTTGCTCAACCGTGCAGTCGGCATCTTCTACGATGATGGAAGAAGTCCGCGCCAGCTACTGAAACAATATCCGACGAGATTCCCCTCGGCGGCAAAGCCGAGCTCGACTAGCCCAAGTCTGCTACCCGACCAACTTAAAGAGGCCCGGCCCACCCTCCGTTCTACCGGGATACCCTTCTACCGCGACATCAGCGAAGCGTCGGGCCGCTATTGCCGTTTGGTCAGTAATGAGTTCGCCTTTTTGTCGATGTCTGCTTAACGCGAACCTGTCCTGAAAGCCGCCAGTCAGCAATCCACCCTTACGCCCTTGTCGTTGAGCGTGTGCCGGCCCCTCGTGGTCATACGTCGGCAACGCCGTGCGGCAAAAAAGCATGGAACGGGCGATCCGATCGTGGCCCTCGGTCATGGCGAAAATCATCTCCCGATGCTGATCCTTGGTCCAGCCGAGGGCCTGACGCCATCAACCCGTGAAGGGTAGGCTATGCACGCATGCCGCCGCTGCGGCTTCCCGAAACATGCCGAGCGCCCGAACCCACCAACCCGACGGCTAGAGTGAATCAGGCCAATGAGGCGGCGCGGGTTCAGCCTGTCCGTGACGGCTTCATCAACTCCATGCAGGTCTATCCCTGGACTCCAGGGGCGCTCTATCAGGTCTATACCGCAGTCGGCCAGATCACCGATATCGCGCTTCAGCCCGGGGAGCAGCTCGTGGGCGCGAGTCCCGTCGCGGCCGGGGACACGGTCCGCTGGATCATTGGCGACACCGAAAGTGGATCGGGAGCGACGCGCCAGATCCATATCCTCGTGAAGCCGACGCGGGCGGACCTGACGACCAACCTCGTCATCAATACCAACATGCGCACCTATCACATGGAGCTGCGCTCGACCGAGCGGACCTACATGGCGTCGGTCTCCTGGCAGTACCCGCAGAACCAGCTGATCGCGCTGCGCCGGCAGAACGCTGAGGCTCAGGCCGCCCAGCCGGTCGCAAGCGGGGTCGATCTCGCTAACGTCAATTTCCGCTACGCTATCGACGACGATCGCGCACCATGGCGGCCACGACGCGCCTTTGACGATGGCCGTCAGGTTTTCATCGAATTCCCGCGCGGTATCGGTCAGGGCGAAATGCCGCCGCTATTCGTCGTCGGCCCTGAGGGCAACACCTTCGAGCTGGTCAACTACCGCGTTCGCGGCCAGCACATGATCGTCGACCGCCTGTTCGCCGCGGCCGAGCTTCGCTTCGGCTCCGGCCGCGAGCAGAAGCGCGTCAGGATTGTCCGCACAGACGGGAGGCCGACCTCGTGAGCGAGAACCCGCCCCGGAATGGGGAAGTGCCAGACGACGATGCGCAGCCGCTGATCGGCGAGCCGGCCGAACCAGCTCCGATGCGGCTGCGGGCCGAGCCGCCGCGCGTGACCCGGCTGTCTCGAAAGGTTCTCGCTGGT
This sequence comes from Aurantimonas endophytica, assembly GCF_014196845.1. Classification (GTDB taxonomy): domain Bacteria; phylum Pseudomonadota; class Alphaproteobacteria; order Rhizobiales; family Rhizobiaceae; genus Aurantimonas; species Aurantimonas endophytica. The sequence goes on along the minus strand of NZ_JACIEM010000007.1, from coordinate 40,746 downwards.
CTCGGCCTAGTCGCCAGCGTCGGACTTGGCGGAGCCCTGATCTACGCGCTCCAGACCCGCGACGGCGGTCGCTCCCAACCGCCGATGGCCTTGCAGGCCTCCCGCGCGATTACAGCGGGGTGCCACAGCTCGGCCCGCCGCTTCCCGACGATCTCGGCCGGCCGATCCTCAGCACCCAGGATCGTGGGCAGACTGTTCCGGTCCCGGGCATCGCTACGCCCAATCCGGGCATCAGCCCGGAAGAGCAGCGCCGCCTTCAGGAAATCGAGACCGCGCGCACCAGCCGTCTCTTCTCCGGATTGGGAAGCCGGGGCGCCGGCTGCGGCGGGAGCTGTCCCAGAACCCCCGCCGCAGCCCGATTTGGCGAGCCTCGGCCTCGCCTCGCCACCGGCTACGCCCTCAGCGCAGGACCGGCAGAATGCATTTCTGAACGCGGCGGCCGATCGCAGGACGGTTGCGCCCGATCGCGTCGCTGCGCCGGCGTCGCCGAACATCCTTCAAGCGGGAGCCGTGATATCCGCCGCACTGATCACCGGCATCCGGTCGGACCTACCGGGCCAGATCACCGCGCAGGTTACCGAAAACATCTATGACAGCCCGACCGGCCGCATCCTGCTCGTGCCGCAGGGAACGCGCGTCATCGGCCAATACGCCAACAAGGTGCAGTTCGGTCAAAATCGAGTGCTTCTCGTCTGGAACCGGCTGATCTTCCCCAACGGCCGATCGATCGTCCTTGACCGCGAGCCAGGCGCTGATGCCGAAGGCTATGCCGGCAGCATCAGTCTCCGCGAGGAACCGGATCGGCCCTCGTGAAACCGGCGCCAGGCTCCCGTGGGATCGGAGGCTGCCATGACCTTTCGACCAACTCAGTGCGGCAATCCGTCGGCGCCCGTCAGTCCCACTTCCGCGAAGAATGTTTCGAGCGCGGAGGCCTCATCTGGCGTTACGATCGCGGCGACATAGCCGTCAGGTCGAACGAGCACCCATTCGCTGGATACCAGTTCGTAAGCATCGCGGAAATGGCCACCCAGGTCCTGTAGCTCGCAACCGGCTCCGACCCGGTGAATGTGCAGGCCGTTTCGCCCGCCGGTGATATCACGCACTGCCTCGAAACCGATGAGCGTCCAGTGAGAGCCGGTGAACAGGTCAAAGAGGCGCCGAGAACATCCCGCCGCACCACGAAGCGGCGCATCTGGAGCGCGATCTCCAGCAAGCACGGCGCCCATGCGTCCGAATGAATCCAGGGCGAGCGGCGAGCCGGGATATCCGATGTCGAGCTGGCGCACCTCGCGGCCTCGCCGCATCTCCCCTCGCTTTGCCGCAGCGAGGAGGCCAGTTGCAAGCCCGAGCATCGCTTCCGCGACCGGACGCCGCTCGCTTTCATAGCTGTCGAGCAGACGATCCGGAGCACCGCGGAGCACCGCGGCCAGCTTCCACCCCAGATTATAGGCGTCCTGAACGCTGGTATTCAGGCCCTGGCCGCCGGTCGGCGGATGGATGTGGGCGGCGTCGCCGACGAGGAGCACGCGACCAATCCGGTAGCGATCGGCAAGCCGGGCATTCATGGAATAAGCCGAGGCCCAGGCTACCGATTGGATCTTAACGTCATTGCGCGCGGTCCGCTCAGCGATCATTTGCTCTATTCCATCGGCCGAAAGGTCAGCTTCGCCTTCCGGTGGAGTGACTGCCTGGATCTGGAAGAGATCGGTTCCGGCGAGCGGGCAAATCGAGACCATCCGCTCCATGTTTCCATCGTTGAACTGGTGCCAGGCCTCGCGATCGAGGCCGGCCAACGCGACATCCGCCACCATTGCCCGCACGCCCAGCGTCTTGCCGGGGAAATCGACGTCGAGCGCCCCCCGCACGAAACTGCGGCCGCCGTCTGCTCCAATGAGGTACCGGCTGTGCACGACCTCTTCGCCGGCTGGTCCCACCAGCCGCGCAGCAACGCCGTCCTCAGATTGTACGAAGCCCACAAGTTCGTATCCGAATTCAACCCGATGGCCGAACTCCGCGAGCCGCTCGCGCATGAGCCGCTCCGTCAGGAATTGCGGGATCATCAGCGCGATGTGATAAGGCTCCGCCGGCGTTGGATCGTCCCGCTCGGCCATGCCCCTTTCGACATAGGTTCCATCACTCCGATACTCGCGCAGCCGGGGATAGGTGCCGCCTGCTGCGACAACCCGATCGATAATACCCAGATCCTCGAGCACTTCCTGGGTCCGCGGTAGAATGCCCTTCCCGCGCGAGCCGGAGAATGGCTGCTCCATCTTCTCGATCAGGCGAAACGGCACGCCACGCCGTGCAAGGTCGATGGCAAGTGTGAGGCCGGCGGCGCCGGCACCACAGATCAGCACCGCGAGAGTGTATTCATCTTCCATTGTCACCTCCAATGTGTATAATGCACATATCATCAGGAGGCGTCGCGATGTCAACAAAAAAAGTGCATAGTACACACATCAAGAAGCTGCTGCCCGAATTGCACCGTTCGCTCATCGACATTGCGATACTTATGAACCGCCCTGAGCGCGACGCGCAGATGTTGGAGTTGGCCGGACTGACGCTCGAACGAGCGCTGTTTCCTCTTCTCGTCACGATCGAGCGACGGGGACCTATTGGCGTCGTCGAACTGGCCGAGGGTGTCGGGCGCGACTACACGACCGTCAGCCGCCAGGTTGCGCGGCTTGAGGCGCTTGAACTCGTCGAGCGCCGCTCGGGCTCGGCCGACAAGCGGGTGCGTGAGGCCGTCATCACGCCGCGGGGAAAGGAAGCGACGGACGCCGTCGATGTGGCGCGGGAAAAAATGGCGCTGAACCTGTTCCGGGATTGGCCCCGCGAAGACTTCGACGAACTTATCCGGCTCATGCGGATGCTCGCCGACGGCATGAGCGGGCAGCCAGCTACGGAGAAGTAGGTGGCTGAAGTGGAAGTGCCAGCGGGTATACTGCCGTCAAGAGCAGGCCGCCAGCCAATGAACCACGCTTCCAGTTGGCCGCTCAGGCCCCGCGTCCATCAGTATTCGAACGTCATCCGGTGAACCCCTTCTGCTCTTGACCAGTTGCCCCCCACGGCGACCTTGACAGCGATCTGCACCTAGTCCGGTCCGGCTATCGGATCGGCAAAGTCCACATAAAACGGGACTGCCCGAATTCCTGAACAGCCAATGCCTTAATAGCGCCCCATCGCATAGGTGTAAAATGCACATATACGATGGGAGCAAACGCCAATAGAATGTGCGTTTTACACTTTTTCTGTTGACGAGCCTCGCCTATCACAGCTATGTGCATACTACACATGATGGGGTGATGGCAGATCCCTGCGCAGCGAATTTGGTCATCCGCGACGCATGTGCGGTCAACAGCAGGGCTCGCGAGATGAACGTCGACGCATCGACAACAGGGGGTGACAAGCTTGACTGGCGCGTGATACTGCCGGTCTTTCTCAGTGTCAGCCTCTATGCAGCAAGTGCTGCCGCGGCATTGCCGATTTTGCCATTCTATCTCAAGGAAATGGGTGGAACGCCCCTCATTTTCGGTGTCGTGATCGCCACGGAAGCGCTCACCCAGTTTGTGGCGGCGCCTCTTGTCGGTCAGCTTTCCGATCGCCTGGGGCGCAAGAAAATCCTGCTAGCAACGCAGGCTGCCGCGTTTACCAGCTTCCTTTTGCTCGCTCTGGCAAAGGCTGTGTTTCCCGTTCTGCTGGCGCGCATGCTGTTCGGCTTGACTGGCGGGACGCTCACCGCCGCCGTCGCCTATGCCGCGGACTACAGTTCTCCAGCCAACCGGCGGCAGGCCATAGGCACTCTGAATGCCGCAGTCGGGCTTGGAGGTATCGTCGGAGCGGGGCTGACAGGCTATCTGTCCGACATCTCGCTGACCGTTCCGATTTACGCCGCCATGGCGCTCTCCGCGGCCAGCCTCGCCGTAACAACTATCTGGATCAAGGGCAGCCACGCAGCATCCAACGGCGTCGATGAGTCAACCCGAAGCGACGCTTCCCTCGAAAAGGTCTCATTCCGGTCGTTCGTTAGCTCTCCCTTGATCCGAGTGCTTGTGATCGTGCTGCTCTGTTACTTCTTTGCCTATGGTATGTTTAGCTCGCAGATCGCCAACTACCTTCAAGTGACTTTTATCAGTGAACGCAATTCGTTCGGACCGCGCGAGCTTGGCTACATAATGGCTGCGGACGGTGCGATCAACATCATCGTCCAGTTGTTCCTTCTGCAATGGATCGGACGGTACTTTACGGAACGACGGCTGATCGTTCTCATATGTGCCATTGTGGCCGTCGGCTACATCACTGTCGGTTTTGCGACCACGCTTCCGATTCTCGTCCTTGCCGTCTTTTGCGTTGGTGTCGGTGATGCCCTGGCACGCCCCACCTTCCTCTCGGCGCTCTCGGTGCATGCCCCGCGGGAACGGCAAGGGATCGTGCTGGGAACGACGCAATCGCTGCTTGCCGCCACGGAGGCCGTCACTCCAGTAATCGCCGGTTTCCTCATCGGCCGGGCACTCTATGGTTTTTGGACCGGCCTGATCATCGCCTTCGTTGCGATTGCAGCAGTGATTACCTGGACAAGACTTCCCTCCTCCGACCCGGAGGTAGAAGGCCAGGCGAGCCCTAAAGAACCCACTCAATGACGAGCCAGAACATCTCGGAAGGCGGAAACGGCATGCAGACGGCGAGAGACATGGTGATGGCTTCCACCGCGGCTGATGTGGTTCATCAAATCTGTCCAAGTGCGCTGGCTGTTCGCTTCTTGATCAAGCGATCAATGCGGACATTGATGATCTTCTTGCCCGTCACGCTGGTTCTATCCGCATGCATGCACACGCCAGAGCGCGCTTCCAGCGCCGGTGAGGCCGACCATGCCTTGATCGCGGGTTATGGTGAAATCCGCGCCTACCGCTATTCCCCGCGCAACGAAGCGCTTGCGACGCATGCTGACTGGATGGTCAAGACGAAGTCCGCCAAGAAAAATATACTGATGATCTCCAGTGGTGGAGGCAGCGGCGCTTTCGGTGTTGGTGTACTCGCAGGGTGGACAGCCACAAACACGCGCCCGCGTTTTGATGTAGTCACCGGCGTCAGCACGGGCGCCTTGATTGCGCCATACGCCTTCCTGGGGCCTGCTTACGACAAAATACTGGTGCATCAATATACCAGCGGTGTCGCCCAGGAACTTGTCGCGATCAACGGCCCCTTCGGGGTGTTTGGCTCAAGTCTGCTCAAAGCTGAGCCACTCAAAAGACACGTCGAACACTTCATCACGCCATATGTGCTCAACCAGATTGCCGCCGAACACCGCAACGGTCGACGGCTGTTTGTTCTCACGACAAACCTCGATATCCAACGCGGCGTAATCTGGAACATGGGCGCCATTGCTGCGAGCGGAAACCCGGATGCCCTGAAGCTGTTTCGAGACGTTATCGTCGCTTCGGCAAGTGTCCCGGGCGTCTTTCCACCGGTCAAGATCCAGGCGGCGTCAAACGGGCGGCAGTTTCAGGAATTGCACTCGGATGGAGGATCAATTTCTCAGATCCTGACACCACCTCTTCTCGTTGAAAACGCGCTCTTTCCCGAGAGGACTGCTCAGCAAAAAGTCAATCTATACGTGATCGTCAACAACGCGCTCATCCCCGAGTTCGATGTCACGCCGAACAGGACGGTGTCATCCCTGGGCCGAGCATACTCCACCTTCCTGAAGTCTCAGGCGCAGAGCGAATTGACTGCGCTTTACAACCATGCCCTCCGCACGGGAGCAAATTTCCATGTTGCATCGATCGAGGTCCAGATTCCCTATTCAATGCTTAATCCGCTCGACAAGAATTACATGCATGCCGCGTACAGATTTGGCTACGAGCAGACGACATCCGGGACATTGTGGAAGGACACGCCAGCCTTTCCGTTGAAATTATTGCAGCCCGTTGCGCGGTGATTCCCATCGTCGCGACAGGCGGGCCTGTCCCTTGTCAATCTCCCACTTAGCGCCTCATCAACCGGCCCGTCGGCCGATGTGCCAACCCAAAATGTGTATCATGCACATTTTGGGTTGATGCCTGGCGGCCGACAGAAACGAACAGGAGAACTTCGCGTCCAACCTTCGCGATCGTCGACGTAGATCAACGGGCCGGCAGATGGCCATTCGGTCGAAGAGATCAGGACGGCGCACCGCGTCCCCGCAGCGCAGCGCAGCGCAGCGCAGCGCAGCGCAGCGCAGCGAGCCAGACTTGAGGGAGAGATAGATGCTGAAAAGCAGCCCTGACCGCTATGGCGCGATCCCAATCACGATCCATTGGCTTACGGCCATTCTTATTCTTTTGGCGCTCGGCTCCGGGTTTCAGGCTGGCAATGCCACCGAGCCGGCAGTTAAGGTCGGCTTCCTGCGCATACATATCCCGGCCGCGATCATCGCCTTGCTGCTGACCGCGTTACGCATCATCTGGTGGTGGGTCTTTGACAAGAAGCCGCTCCCAGTGCAGGGAGCGCCGGGTTGGCAGGAGCGGCTGGCGCGGGGCGTTCACCTGGCGTTCTATGTCGTCATTCTCGGCATGTTCGCCAGCGATGTCGGCATGTTGGTGCTGAGCGGTGCTGGACCGATCATCTTCGGCGAAACCGGTGCGGCTCTACCCGATTTCCACCTCTATCCGCCGCGTGTTTCGCATGGCTTTGGCGCAAATCTGCTGCTCGCGCTGCTTTTCGTCCATGTCGCGGCAGCGCTTTATCATCAGTTTGCCCGCTGCGATGGGTTGCTGCGGCGCATGTGGTATCGGCGGTAAGACTGTACGCCAGTTCGGTCCTTGTGTTGAAGAATCGCAAATCCCCCGACGCAATCCATGGCTTGCTGGATAGCTTGGTTTTCGTTGCGGCGATCACTTCTCTGGTGGCGCTGACGTTCGCCAGAAGATGGTGACCTCTCATCTGACCGTCAGATCCTTCCGTCATCGCTGCGACTCCGGAAGGTGCTTTCAGTTCATCAAAATAGCGCAAAGCACTTCCAAAGAATGTGCATCATGCACTTTTTTAGGTTGACACAGGTCCGGCCTTTTCGAATATGTGCATAATGCACGTTTGATTTGGCCTGGGATGACAAACGAAGTTGGCAAGTCGCGTCCGGAAGCGGCGCATGGAAAGTCCCTTTTGCCGATTTTCGCAGTCGTTGTCGTGGACGCCGCCAGCGCAGGTCTCATCCTGCCTCTTCTGCCATTTTACGCACGGGATTTCGGCGCCACGCCGCTGACGATCGGCTTTCTATTCGCGAGCTTTGCCATCTGTGAATTGTTTGCCGGGCCGGTGTTGGGAAACGCCTCCGACAAGTTGGGGCGCAAGCGGTTGCTCCTGGTCAGTCAGATAGGCACCTGCGCCAGTTTCCTTTTGCTCGCCGTGGCTCCCAATCTCCTCGTTGTTTTCGTGGCCCGCATCCTCGGTGGCCTGTCGGCGGGTAACATCGCCATAGCTATCGCCTACGTCGCGGATAGGAGCGAAGCGAGGACCCGTCGACAGGCGATCGGGTTCGTGAGCGCGGCAATGGGTTTGGGCACTATGATTGGACCGGCGCTGGGCGGTGCACTTGCGACGATCGGTTTGGCCGTGCCATTCGCGGTTGCCGCAGCGTTCTCCCTTGCCAGCATCGTGGCGACCTTCACTCTCCTCCCTTCGGATGATCGGGCCTTGTTCGGCACTCGATCCCTTGGCCGCGGCTTCAGGAAGGGACAACGCCCGAAAGATCAATCACACGGCGACGAGCAAGCTATAGACGGCAGCGCAACTGCTATGGCGCCTCTTTCATTGAAGAGATTTCTTCGTGAGATCGCTGATCTCGTCGCCCTGCCGAACGTGAAGGGGCTTCTAACGGCACTTGCCATCCTGTACCTGGCGTTCAGCCTGTTCAGTTCGCAACTCGCGCTCGTGCTGCATGCGCGATACCAGTGGGGCGGCGAGTCGTTTGGTCCCGCCCAGATCGGGCTCCTGTTTACCGCCGCCGGCGCAACAAACATATTGATTCAGGTCGTGGTGATGCGCGCCATCAGCACGACCTTCCAGGAAAGAACGCTTGCCGCAGCCTCGTTCGCGTTGCTCGCGGTCGGTTTCTCCCTCATCGGTTTCGGCGATACGATCCCCGGCCTGGCAGTTGGCGTTCTTGCGGTCGCGTCGGGCCTGGGGCTGGCGAGGCCGATACTCGTCGCCGCCCTCACCCTCACGGTGCCAGCAACTTCGCAGGGCGCCGCAATGGGGATGAGCCAGTCGCTCGCTTCCCTCATCAACGTCATCGGGCCGATCGTCGGCGGATACCTGATTCAACAACAAAATTTTATAGGCTGGACCGTAGCATTAAGCGCGCTCGCGTTGACCGGTTTCGCCGCAGTCGGGCTGCTCGCTATTTTCCCAAAAATGTCCGATCCAAAAGAAAGGTGAGGCTCACGAGTGGCTCAAAGCTGCCGTGCTGATTTGTACGCGGCGCGACGAGCCGCATCGGCCTCCCTCACCCAACGGGAGAACGAAATGGCACATACCCGGCTTGGCCTGGCAGCTAGAGCTAGCGACGGCAGCGCGTCGCCTACCACTTAAAGGCCCCGGGCAGGCGGGCGCTCCGGTGTCTCCAAGTAAGGAACGCGGATCAGGGAGGGACCGTCAGGATCACCTGAATTCAGACCTGCGTTGCCGAATAGCCCATGTTTTTCAAGTCGTCGAGCAAGCTTGGCCCCTTTGGCAGCCAACCCAGTTTCTGCCGGGTCAGTGTGCTCGAAGCCGTGATGGCCGCCGCAGCGAACATGGTGAACCAGCCGAAATCGGCTTCCGCCTCTTCTTTCGGGAGTGAGACTGCCGGGAGCCCAAGCCCTTTGGCGACAGTTTCGGCGACATCCCGGTCAGCCGAAGTAGGTCCGGGTCCGTAGCGGGAGCAGAGCCCAAGGTTCTACTAACCGTGCTGGCCACGGCCTGCCGCGCTCGCTACTGGCGCGTCGGCACCGGAAATCCTGTCGTGGATACCGTGTTGAATTCTCGCCGCCGGCTTTGTGCGGCGGGCGGCCTCGCTACCGTCGCTACGTTCTGACCCGCTGGATTGCCGGTGACCATCCCAGTGTTGACAATGCGTCTCAAACTCAATATTGGATACAATTATGATTTCGGATACACAAGAGACGCAAGCGCAATCGACCGCCGACAAGATCAGGACATTGATCCTGAACGGCACGTTTCGGCCCGGCCAGCCGCTGCGGCAGGAAGCGTTGTCGGAGCAGCTAAGCGTCAGCCGCACCCCATTACGGCATGCTCTTCAAGCGCTCGCTGAAGACGGATTGGTCGAAACGATCGGCTACAAGGGAGCAAGGGTCGCAAAGCTCGAACGGGGAATGGTCGATGATTTATTCGACATGCGGCTTTTGCTGGAACCACTGGCGCTCCAGTCCGCCTTTGGACACCACACCAAGCTTGACTTTGCCGAAGCCGAGATGGCGCTCGACGCCGCCGAGGTGGAGCAGGAACCGTCGAGCCTTTCGGAACTGAACTGGGATTTTCATCATGCCCTGTACAGCCCGTCAAAACGGTCAACGTTGTTGCGAACCATCGAACAGCTCAACAAGGCATCGGCTCTCGCGGAGGTGATCGCGAGTTCCATCGTCGCCCGCCCCGAAAAGTCGGCGGCCGAACACCGGAAATTGCTTCAGGCCTGCCGGGATGGCGACGAGGCCGGCGCGATTGCAAGGCTCGGTGAGCATTTGCGGCTTGCCCATCACGACATACGAAACCGGAAAGAATGAAGATGCCCGTCAAAAACAGGATCGCCGAGTTTCACGATGAAATGACCCAGTGGCGGCATCATCTTCATGCCAACCCCGAGCTTTCCTACCAGGAATACGGAACCGCCAGGTTCGTCGCGGAAAAGCTTCGCTCCTACGGGATCCAGGTGACCGAAGGCGTGGGCGGAACCGGCGTTGTCGGAGTTCTTCACGGAAACCACGAGAGCGAGCGCTCCATCGGGCTGCGGGCTGACATGGATGCGCTTGCGATCGAGGAACGCAATGATTTCGCGCATCGCTCGACGAACAGGGGCGTCATGCACGCCTGCGGTCATGACGGGCACACCACGATGCTTCTCGGCGCCGCCCGCTATCTTGCCGAGACCCGGAATTTTTCAGGCCGCGTCGTCTTCATCTTCCAGCCTGCCGAGGAGATGGGGGGGCAAGACGGCGGCGCGGCGCGCATGATCCGCGAAGGACTGTTTGAGAATTTCCGCTGCGACGAGATCTACGGGTTGCACAATTGGCCGGGCATCGAGGTTGGAAGCTTCGCCGTGAAGGCGGGGCTGATGATGGCGTCGGGCGATGCTTTCGAAATCGAGGTCACGTCGACCGGAATGCACGCAGCACAGCCGCACAAGGGAGCAGACGTCGTTCTGACGGCCGGGCACATCCTCGTCGCCCTCCAGCAGATATCCGCCCGAAACACCGATCCACTGGATGCAATCGTTGTGAGCGCCACGCAGATTCACGGCGGCGACGCCTACAATGTATTGCCGAACAAGGTCACCATCCGGGGAACCGTGAGGGCATTCTCTCCCGCCGCGCGCGCGGCGGCGGAGCCTGCGGTGCGGCGCATCGTGGACGGTACCGCATTGTCGACCGGCGCTGAGTGCAAGGTCTCCTACACCCAGCAATATCCGACCCTCATCAATTCACACTCTGCGGCCCAATCGGCAGAGGCCGCGGGATCGTTGATCTTCAATAAGGTCGAGACAAACCCGCCGCAGACGATGATCGTCGAGGACTTTGCCTTCATGCTCGAAGACCGAACCGGATGCTATGGCTGGATCGGCAACGGGCCGGATGACAACGGTCGCATCCTTCACAGCGCGTGGTTCGATTTCAACGACGAAGCGCTGCCGTTCGGGGCTTCCTACTACGCAACACTGGTTGAGGCGAGGCGCAATTAGGCTTTACACGTGGATAGCCTTCTACATCGCGGACTAAGCACATGTTCGATACCTATTTTTACTGACCTTAAAGCAACCGCATGATACGGAATTGTGCAGGACGGTATTACTGTCGCTTAGCCGCCTTCCGGGATCGCGCCGCCATTCTGTCGTATAATCCTTGGCAGTCCAGCCGGAGCGGCATCATGTGGCTGATCCGCTCCCGAGAAACTGGACCGTTCTGAACTGGAGTTTTCCGCGCTAGCATCCCCGGGCCGGGGTGGAGCGGAGAACGATGAAGGCATCGAAGTTTTCGGACGCGCAGAAGGCGTTCATTCTCAAGCAGGGAGCGGACGGCGTTCCGGTGGCCGAGATATGCCGGCGGGCCGGGATCAGCCAGGCGACCTACTTCAACTGGAAGAAGAAGTATGACGGGCTGCTGCCGACGGAGATGAGGCGGCTGAAGCAGCTTGAGGACGAGAACGGCAAGCTGCGCAAGCTGGTTGCGGACCTGTCGCTGGACAAGGAGATGCTCCAGGACGTCATTCGCCGAAAACTCTGAGGCCTGGTCGCAAACGCGAGCTGGTGGCGGAGACGTGCAAGGAATGGGGTGTCTCGATCCGGCGCGCCTGCCGGGTTCTGGAATTCGATACCTCAACCTACCACTACAGATCCCGTCGCCCCGACCAGGCCGGCTTGGCAGCTCGGATCAAGGACATCTGCATGACCCGCGTCCGGTATGGCTACCGACGGGTCCATGTGCTGCTCCAGCGCGAGGGCTGGACCGGCAACATCAAGCGGACCTACCGTGTTTACAGGGATCTGGGTCTGCAACTGAGGAACAAGACACCGAAGCGGCGGGTGAAGGCGAAGCTGCGCGATGACCGGCAGGAAGCGGTCAGTCCGAACGAGGTCTGGGCCATGGACTTTGTCCACGATCAGCTCGCAACGGGCAAGAAGATCAGGGTGCTGACGATCGTCGACACGTTCTCCCGTTACGTGCCGGCGCTCGAGCCACGGTTCAGTTATCGGGCCGAGGACGTCGTCCGGACGCTCGAACAGATCTGTCCCGTCATCGGCTATCCTCGGACCATCCGCGTTGATCAAGGCACCGAATTTGTGTCCCGGGATCTCGACCTGTGGGCCTACACCCGGGGAGTGACGCTCGACTTCTCCAGGCCGGGCAAGCCGACCGACAATGCTTACATCGAAGCGTTCAACGGGCGCTTCCGTGTAGAATGCCTCAACCAGCACTGGTTCCTGACGCTTGCCGACGCAGCGGAAAAGTTGGAGGATTGGCGCAGATACTACAACGAGGAGCGCCCGCATGGGGCAATCGGGAACAAGGTCCCGATCTCGTTCATCAATCGCGACGGCGCCACCGGCCCGCCGTCGTGACGAAGCCGGAAAACTCCAGCTTCCGGCGGTCCAAGGAATGGGTGCGGACCAAGAAGCCGGAAAACTCCAGCTTCAAGTGGTCCAAGGAATGGGTGCGGACCAGCACCCCCGGAAATTACCCAGCCGGGCGGTCCAAAGTCGGGGGGCACGTCATTCATGGTCGAAACCATACTTCAGGATGGACCCGTTCAATGGGGGAGGATCACAGGCCGCTGACGCAGATCGTCAGTCAAAGTTCTTTTCTTATGCCAAATCGCGTTCACTCACCACGGTCATAGTCGTTAGTATCGGAATCCAAGCAAACTCCCGCTCGGGTCCGTGTCGGTCAGGCGAAGACGAACCAAAGAATCGAAGTCGAAACCCTGCGAAAAATCGTTGACCGGGACCATGTCCGTGTTGAGGGTGCAAATATACTGAAAACCGTATTTCGCAGCCATCGCCGCCGCCAGTTCGAGCGCATGGGCTCGCTGTCGCGGGTCGACGCCATCGAAGACTGTGCTGTCATGAATAAGGAAGTCGATGCCTAGGCCGCGTTGCCGCGCGAAGGAAACGAGCATGAGGTCGTAGCAAAAGATCTTCATCTTGCTGATGCCCTCGCTTGGGCTACCCGCAATCTCGACATCGAACTTGTACCCGGTGTCATCGATGTCGATCACCAGACGGCCGGCCGCCTTGTAGAGATTCTCCGAGAACTCCGAGAACAGGTTGAGTGCTTGGGACCAAAGCGCGCGCCGCTCTTCGTAATCCAGCGTCGTGGCCCGCTTGAGCTCCACGGTCTCGACTTTGATCGTGTCCGCCTTGGTGGTCATCTGGCGGAGCTGAGTGATCCGATTGGTCAGGCCATCCACCTTTAGGCGGGTGGCGGCGTGGAGCTCCTGCAATTGCGTGAGCTCCTCAAGGGCGCCTTGTCCGGCCAGAGCGCTGAGGTAGCCGGCACGACGATCAGTCAGGGTGACGAGCTGGGCTTCGCGATCGGTCACCGCTGCGTCGATCGCGGCGATCTCACCGGCGATGAACCCGCGGCGGTTGACGATAATTTGCTCGTTGAATGCGCGCGCGTCTGCAAGCGTTTTCCGGACGGCGCCTGGCAGGGCGATGCCCGCTTCATTGTAGAGGGCTTCGAGGCGATCCGCCGTAGGCGCATCCTCGTTCACGAGGGACTCGCGATAGCGCTCAAGCCGGCGCTTATCCACGATATTGGCGTTCACCAAGCCGTGGATCTCGCTTGTCAGGATGTTCGCCTGTTCCTCTATCTCACTGTATTGGGGCAATACGCGGAAGTTCGACAACGCTTCACGTTCGCGCTCGAGTTGGGTGGTGAGGCGCAGGCGTTCGGCCTCAAGCTCACCGAGGGAGGCGAGCTCTCCATCGACCGCGCCAGTCTTGATCGCCTGCTTCAGCGCGTCGAGCGCGTTCTTCTGATCCTTGAGCTGTTGCCAAGTCGCGGCCTTTTCCCAGTTCAGGCCAAGCAGGAACGCATTGTGGACCTGAACGTCCCAGACCTTCTGGTTGTCGAAGTGCTTGAACGGCGTGATGTATGCAGCGGCCTGGTTCCGGACGAAATACGAGAGTAGCGACCGGGCGGACGGCCTGTAGCCGGACTCCGACGCGAGTTCGCTAATCCCGAACAACGCCCAGGCAAGCACCGCTCTCCACTTCTTGGTGTCGAGGCCGGGTAACCCCTCCTTGTTGGGAGTCGGCCGCACGGGCCATCCCGCGGTCGGTCCTTCGATTGCAAAGAAACCCGGCGCGTCGGGTGATCGGGTCACCGCGACATCGTTGCCGCCGACGGTCAGCTCCAGGGTGAAGGCCCATCCTTGCAGGGCCTCGATGCGAAGGCCCTTTCCGGGCGAGGTATTGCTGGCCAGGCAGAAGTCGATGATCTCGATCAGCGTCGACTTGCCTAGGGCGTTTGTCGTGTCCTTGTCCCCGGCCGTCTTTGAGCGATCGGCCAAAACGAGGTTGACGCCCGGCTCGAAGTTGGCGGCGTGGAAGCCTTTCTTGTTGGCGCGCACTGATCGAATCATGACGCGGTCCTGACGATCAAGCCGTCTTTGATGTCGATGGCGCCGATGAGATAAAGGAGATTGGAAGCGAGGACGAAGCGCTCGAACGTGCCGACGTTCGGCTCCGAGCGGAGACGCTCCCACAGACCGGAGACGGTCATGGGACCGCTCAGGTGGGACAGAAGGGTCGCGCCCACCCCAATCAGGGCTTCATTCTGCGGAATGTGTTTGGTCGGGAGGATCATTTCTCGAACACGTCGCAGATTTCGAACAGGTAGATCAGCACCGCGATGCCGGCGGTCTTATCCGCCTGCCGGCGCAGGCCCCGCTGGGCGAAGGCGCACATGAGTTCGAAAAGCTCGTCCCCCTTATGGCCCGCCTTCCGGCGGGCATAATATTCCTCAAGGAAGCCCGCCTTGAGCCGTTCCGGAAAGTCTGGGTCGAGCTGCGCTTCCGCCTCGACATAATCTCCGACCGTCACGCGAGACATCAGGCCGGCTGCAATGATGTGGCGCGCGCCGTTCGAAAGGGCGTTCTTCTTGATCTTCTCGTCCGGTGCGATGAGGTCGAACGATCCGTTGGCGGCGGGCGCTTGCGTTGCGACCCACGATACGGCGTTTTGCAGCTCCGGAAACGCGACGTCGGCGAATGCCTCCTCCATCGCCTGCCGGACCTGCTTCTCGTGGTTCTCCTTCAACTCCTGAAGCGCGGGAGTCGGCCAATCAGCCTCGACCTTGTCGATGATCGTGTGGTGGTCCGTACAGAGATAGATGAGGTTGCGAACGTTATCGCGCTCCTCATCGGTCATCGACGCGTCGTAGCGCGCGGCGCCAGGCTTCTCGCCGCGAATATGGGCAGCTTCGCCGACGTAGGTGTCGTCGCCCACTTTCGCGTCGTAGGTCAGATGTTTGCCGCATTTCGGCAGTGCGCAAACGCCGCCGCTCCGAAACGCCAGGATGATTCTCGTCGGGTAACTAGCGCCCACGGGCACCGCCGATCTGCGCGCGAACCCGCGGCCGACGAGCCGATTTCTGCGGCGCGGCACTGTCATCGCCGAGATGGTGAATTCGCAGAGCAGGACGCTCCGGCAGTTTGACGGTCAATTCGAGCTTACCCCCCAAGGCTTCCACATAGCTGCGAAGCGTCGAGAGATACATGTCGGTCTGCTTCTCAATCTTGGAGACCGAAGGTTGCTTGATGTTGAGCGCGGAGGCGATGTCGGCCTGGGCCTTTCCGGCTATCTGGCGCAACTCGCGCAGGCCTTCGACCTCCTGCTTGAGCTCCTGATAGCGCACATCGATCGCGGCTTGCTCTTCCGGAGGCAGCGTCGCGATGAAGTCGTTGAGGTTCCGGCCCATCTCACTTTCCCTTCTTTGCGGCTTTCAGGCTTTCCAGATGCTCGGAAAACCGGAAATCCGCTTTTGCGATCAGCTTCCTGTAGAAGCGTTTCTCGCTTCCACCCGACTTGTCTCCGGCTACCAGCAAGATAGCTCTTCGTTCTGGATCGAAGGCGAAGGCTGCGCGCCATTCGCCATCGGCCGCTTCGAACCGCAACTCCTTCATATTGGGGTGACCCGACCCCTTGAGCGTATCGACATGTGGCCGGCCAAGCTGCGGGCCGTACTCCGACAGCAGCTTGGCGACCGCGAGCAATGCCTCGCGAACACCGCGCTCAAACGCCAGAATCTCGCCCTCAAAGGCCGGGTGGATGTGGACTTCCCACTCCATATAGCCTCCGGGCTATGTTGGGTCAATGGGAAGGACGCGCGGAGCGGCCGGCGATGCGGTGGTCGCGCGACGGCAACTCTCGGCCCATGCATCGAGATCATCGACCGCGTAGCGGACCCATTTCCCGAACTTGTGGAAAATGGGTCCGCCACCAAGGGAGCGGTAGCACTCCAGCGTATGCGCTTCGAGGGCGAGGTAGCGGGCTGCCGCCTCGGTATCGACGAAGCGGATCGGCCCAGCGTCATCGACGAACCTGGCGCGACGTAGGATGTCCGCCGTAGGCCACCGGCGCTGTTGGTTGGCGTCCTCACGCATGGCTCGCCTCCTTTGTCTCGTCGCGTTTGGTGCCGGGAGGGACGGCGCGGTTTTCCCCGGAGCGATGACGGAACGGCCGATAGTTTCCGAGCTTGGTGCGCGAGGCATACTGGCCGTCGTCGTAGCCGAGGGGCTTGCCGGCCGCCGTCAGCACCGGCTCGATCGCCTCGACTTCAGGCGCCACCGAAGGCACGTCCACAACCGGCGCCGGCGTCGCGACGGGAGGCGGGCCCGCCGGGTGAACACCAAGCAACGCTTGCCGCCGCTGGTTCACCGCTTCCGCCGCAGCTCGCACGGGATCGTCCTCGGTGTGCACGTACTTCATGAACATGGTCACCGTTTTGTGGGCGGTGAGCGCCATGCCGACCTTCACCGGAATGCCGGAGTTGGCGATGTCGGTCGCCGAGCGATGCCGGATGCCATGTGTCCCAATATGCGGGAGCCCGGCACGCTCAAGAATGCGCCGCCATCCCTGGTAGTAGGTGTGCTTCGACATCGGCAGGTTGAGATCGAAGACGGACGGGCACACGAAAGGCGATTCCTCGAGGAGCGGTGCGGTCTCGAAGAGCCGCTGCGCTTCGGCGCTCATCGGTTTGGACATGCCGCCGGTCTTGCTGTCGGGCCAGACCACGCGCCGGTTGTCATAATCGACCCACGACCATTCGAGCTGGAGGATCTCGGACATCCGCGCGGCGAATTCGAACTGCAGCCGGACCGCGAGGAGGATGAAGGGATGCTCAAGGCCTTCCGCCTCCGCCCGCGCGAGGTAGGCAAAGAGCTTCTTCATCTCGCTGTCGGTGATCAGGCGGGTCTTTCCCCGTTCCGGGTACTTCGGGACGTGGCGGCAGGGGTTGGACCCATCGGGGCGCATGCCCCAGACCTCGGCCATGTTGAACATCTTCCGCACGGCCGCGAGGACGCGGTTCGCGTTCGTTGGCTTCTTCGACATCTTCTTCATCAGGTTCGAGATGTCGGCGCGGGTGACGTCGGGCACCTTCAGTTGGCCGAGCACCGGGATGATGTAGCGCTTGCCGTAGCCGCGGTTCGAATGGACGGTGGACGGCTTGTTGCGGCTCTCCGAGTAGTCGGTGATGAATCGGTCGAAGAGTTCTTTCACCGTCGGCGCCTGCCGAGCCGTAGCCCGCTCGGCGCTGGGATCGACACCGCGGCGAACTTCGGCCAACCAGTCCTGGGCGATGCCTCGGGCCTGCTCGACGGTGATCTCGCCATAGCGGCCGATAGCGGGCTTTCGGCGCTGCCCGTTATGGGCGACATAGGCGACCATGAAAATCTTGCGGCCGGTCGGGGTGACCTTGACAAGGAACCCAGGTATCGTCGTATCCCGGAGTTCGTAATCGCGCTCCTGCGGGGTTGCGGCGTCGACAGCGGTCTTTGTGAGCTTGATTTTGGGCATTCCTAACCTCCGTTGAGGTCGGATTTCAGGTGCAACATAGGTGCACCTAGAAAGCCAACCGTAGCGTACGTCCGGCTAGGTATGTGTGATCTGAGAACCGAAAAAAGCTAGTGCTGACAATCGGTTATCGGGAAAACGGATACCGCCGGATACACAAAGGATAGGGCATATCCGGTCTCTCAAAATCCGGTTCCGCAAGGAGTGTCGGTTCGATTCCGACCACCCGCACCATTCCATTCCTGGCGGCTGCGCCCCCTACTCTTCCGGTTCCGTGGTGAAGGTCAGCGGATGGCCCTTGGCACGGCCGGCGTCGGTGGCGCGGGTGGCCTTGGTCTCGGCGACGTCTTGCGGATAGACCGAGACGACGCAGGCGCCCTTTTGATGCGCGGTGATCATCACCCGGCGCGCCTGGTCGGCGCCGAGCCGGAATTCGGCCTTCAGCACCATCACCACGAAGTCGCGCGGCGTGAAGTCGTCGTTGAGCAGGATGACCTTGTGGAGACGCGGCCGCGCCACCTTGGGGAGGATCTGGGGTCGGAGCCGTGTGCCGGTATCGCTCATGGCGGGGCCATTGCCGCTGGTGTCTGCCGCTCCGGCAAACTAGCACGAAGCCGCCGAAGGTCAGCGCACCGTCGTTCACGATCGGCGGAACGGGCGCTGGAGTGGTGCCGGGGAGGCGGGTGGTGCACCGCGATAACGGCGGTGACGCAGCCTAGGGAAATGCTAGAAGGCGGCAGGACCGCCCTGCCCGGCCGGGCGGTGCGGCGCACGGACAACGACCCATGGCAACAATCCGATGACCCAGCATCTCGCCAGCGGGGCTTTTGCTGCCACGCCCTGGAACGACGTGGCGCTGCCCGCCGGTTCCTACGAGGCGCTGCGGGCCGGCTTTGCCTGGCGGCTGCCGGAGCGGTTCAACCTCGCCGCTTCCTGCGCCGACGACTGGGCCGCGCGCGAGCCGGACAGGGTCTGCCTGATCGAGGACCGCGGCGACGCCCCGCCGCGGACGCTGACCTATGGCGAGCTGGCACGCCGCTCCCGCGGGCTCGCCGCCGGCCTTGCCCGCCACGGCATCCGGCGCGGCGACCGCATCGCGATCGTGCTGCCACAGGGCTTCGAAGCCGCCGTCGCGCATCTGGCGGTCTACCGGATGGGCGCGATCGCCGTGCCGCTGTCGCAGCGTTTCGGCCCGGACGCACTCGGTTTCCGCCTCAAGGCGGCGGGCGCCCGCGTGGCCGTCGTCGACGCAGCCAGCCTCGTTACGCTACGCGCCGTCACCGCGGATCTGCCGGAACTCGACCAGATCGTCGGGGTCGAGGCGCCCGAGCCGGGGCTCCTCGACTTCGCGCAGCTGGTGCGCGAGGGGGACGGAGCCGAGCCGGCGGCGACCCGGCCGGACGACCCGGCGATGATCATCTTCACCTCAGGCACGACCGGGCCGCCCAAGGGCGCGCTGCACGGCCACCGCGTGCTCATCGGCCACCTGCCGGGCATGCGCTTCCACCACGAAGGCTTCCCCGTGGCCGGCGATCGCCTCTGGACCCCGTCGGACTGGGCCTGGGCCGGCGGGCTCCTGAACGCGCTGCTGCCGTCGCTGTATTTCGGCGTGCCGGTGGTGTTTTCCGGGGGACGCTTCGACGCCGGGGAAGCATTCGAGCTGATGGCGCGGCAGCGCGTCCGCAACGCCTTCCTGCCGGCGACCGCCCTGCGCATGCTGAAGGCCGCGGCGACGCCGGATGCCATTGCCGGGCTTGCGCTGCGCACGATCGGCTCGGCCGGCGAGACGCTGCCACGCGACACGTTCCACTGGGCGGCCACGGAACTGGGCCTTACCGTCAACGAGTTCTACGGCCAGACCGAGTGCAACATGGTTCTCGGATCCTCGGCCCGCTACGGCGTCTCGCGCGCCGGCGCGATCGGCAAGGCGGTGCCGGGCCACCATGTCGCGATCCTCGGCGAGGACGGGCGGGAGCTGGCGCCCGGCGAGACCGGGACGATTGCCGTGGCAGCACCCGATCCGGTGATGTTCCTCGGCTACTGGCAGGATCCGGAGGCGTCGCGGCGCAAGGTTCCGGACGGCTGGCTGCTCACCGGCGATCAGGGCGTGATGGACGCGGATGGCTATGTCCGCTTCGTCGGCCGCGACGACGACGTGATCACCTCGGCCGGCTACCGCATCGGCCCCGGCGAGGTGGAGGACTGCCTGCTCGCCCATCCCGCGGTGAAGCTGGCAGCGGTTGTCGGCAAGCCGGACAGGCTGCGCACCGAGATCGTCAAGGCCTATGTCGTGCCGGCCGACGGCGTCGTCGCGGACGAGAAGCTGGCCGCGGCGATCCAGCTATTCGTACGCCAGCGCCTGTCGGCGCATGAATATCCGCGCGAGGTGGCCTTCGTCTCGGAGATGCCGCTGACCACCAGCGGCAAGATCATCCGGCGGGAATTCCGCAACCGGGCCCTCGCCGAAGCAGAGGCGGCCGCGCTGGATTGAGCCGGCATGCGCTCAGCGCAAGGCCAGCAGCGACCCCAGCCTTTCGCGCATCAGCCGCAGGACGTTGCGGGATTTCCGCGCGGCGACAAGGCCCTTCGCAACCTTCGCCACGGACTTGCCGCTGTCCTTGTCGAGACCGACCACCAGCGTGGCGATGGCGATGCGGTCCTTCCAGAACCGGTTCATCACGAAATGGTCCGGCATGGCGCAGGAATCGGCACGCTTGACCGCGGGGTCGGCGACCAACGACCGCGTCGCCTCGGCGACCAGCTGCTGGCCGGGTGAGGCCTGCGAATAGGCCTCGTCATAGGCGCTCTTCCAGGCATAGGCCTCGCCCCGGTCGATGAAGGCGACGAGGCTGGCAATCGCCTGCCCGTCGAGCCGCAGCGTAAAGACCCGCGCCCTTCCGTCCTCGGCGAGGGCGTTGACGGATTCGCGTGCAAAGGCCGAGCGGTAGCGGTCCATCGTCAGGGCGCTGCGCTCGCGCCCCTTCCAGCCGCTGGCTTCCAGCGCCAGGAAGTCCTCGAAGGCCAGCCGAACCCCCTCCGGGTCCCGGGCCACCTCGAAGCGGACCGTCCCCTGTCGCTCCAGCAGACGGCGCTGGCGCGCCAGTTCGCGGCGACGCCGATCCGAGATCGGCTTCTGGCGGAAAAAGCTCGCGGGTCCGGCCTTGGTCAGCGAAGCCCGGGTGAAGGCGTTGATTTCCTCGACCGGCAGCCCGAGCCGATCCGCCACGGCGACCAGCGTCCTCGCCATCGGCCCGTCGATGCGCAAATCCGGCAGGACCAGGATGCGGGGAAGCTTCAATTCCCGGCGCGTGAGCGTCTCGAGCAGGCTGGTCAGCGTGCCCGCCGGGTCGTCGCCATCGAGCGGCAGCGTGCCCAGCGGCCCGAACGGATGCGTCCAGGCGCGGATGGTCTCCGGGCCACCGATCAGGCCGGCCCGCTCGACCGAGAACGGCATCAGCAGCCGCAGTCGGCTTCGCGCCTCGTCCTCGTCTCGGATCACCATCAGGCGGACCCGCCGCTCGTCGAGGCGCGGCATGGCCGGGACGAGAAAGCGCGGATCGAAGAAGACGTTCCCCTCGATCGCCCGGCGCGACAGATGCCGCAGCTCGGCGATCAAGTCGAAGGCCGCCATCGGTGCATAGACGGAAAAGCGACGGGCAGCGCCCTGATGGCTGACGGCGAGGTCGATCTCTGGCGGGCTCTTCTCTTCCGGTCGTTGCAGCGACGCCATGACGGCGCTCGGCGGAAGGGGCGCCGTCTCGATAAGCGGCTCGGCTGCCATGACTCAACTCTTCACGTGAAGGATACGGATCTCGGCACCGCGGACGAAGGTTCGTCGGAAGCGTCGCGCAGACTAGCGCCAGAGCCTTAAGAAAATGCCGCCACCTTCGCTCGGATCGTCTCTATCCGTCAGCCGGCGAACCCGCCCTCGTCCAGGAATGCCTGCTCCTGCGGCGTCGTCTCCCGGCCGAGGACGGGATTGCGGTGGGGAAAGCGGCCGAACCGGGCGATGATGTCGCGGTGATCCTTCGCATAGGCGAGGTTGTTCTCATCGCCGATCTCGCCCATCCAACGGACGCATTCTTCCTGGGCCGCGAGGTCCTCGGCATGCATCAGCGGCACGGCGAGGAACTGGTTCAGATCGTCGCCGACCGTATGCGCGTCGCCCCGAGCCAGCGCCTCGCGGGCGATCGCCAGCGCCTTCTCGTCGGTGGCGTAGGCCCGCGGCGAGTCGCGAAACATGTTGCGCGGGAACTGGTCGAGCAGGATGACAAGGGCCAGCGCACCGGTCGCATCCTCCCGCCACGCCTCGAGTTCGCCGCGCGCTGCCCGCTCGTATATGTCGCCGAACCGGCCGCTGATCTCCTCGTCGAACGCGTCGTCCTTGCTGAACCAGCGTTCCGGGCCGGCCTCACGCCAGAAATCGACGATGGTCTGGGGATCTATCGCGTAGTTTGACATGGAAATACCGTCGGCTGTGCAAGGCGCTGGCTGGCGTGCCGCGCGCGGCAGCTACATAGGGTTACCCCGCGCAGCCTTGTAGGGCTGCAGCGCCCGCTCACCCGAACGAGTGGCCGGGCACCGCGAGCGGGTTCGCTTCGACTGCCGCGCGATCCGGCGCGTCGCTGCGCAGGCCGCCGGTGAAGGCCGCGAAGAGGTCGCGCGCATAGGTCTCGTCGAGATGATCGCCGATCAGCACGATGCGGGTTTCGGGCGCCATGCCGGCGGGCCAGCCGGCGAGCTGCGCGGGCGGATGCTGGTAGCTGCGGACACCGTGCAGCACGACCGGCCGGGTCGGGCTTTCTTGCACATGCACGATCGCCTTCATGCGCAGGATGCGCTCGCCCTGGGTGGCGGTCATGAGATCGAGGAATGCCACGACCGCCTCCCATGCGACGGGCTCGGCCTGGACGATGGCGAAGGACCGGATTGCGCCATGGGCGGAGTGATCGCGGGCGGCATGATCGTGCGTATGATCGTGACTGTTATGCCCTCCATGGCCCGACGCGCCTGATCCAAGCCACCGGGCGGGATCGGCCTTGCCGGTGGCGGGATCGACCACGCCGCACCCGAAGAGCCGCTGCGCCAGCCCCTCCCCGTCTCGCGCGTCGACGTGGCGGACGCCCGGATTGAGCGCTGCGATCGCCGCGAGCAGCGGACCCTGCCCGGCATCGGTCACGACGTCGCCCTTGGTGAGGACGATGCGGTCGGCCACCGCCACCTGGCGCCGCGCCTCCGGGCGCTCGGCAAGGTTTGCGGCACCGGCGAGATGGTCGACCACCGTCACGACCCCGTCGAGCGCATAGGCCTCGCAGAGAAACGGATGCGTCATCAGCGAGGCGAGGATCGGCGTCGGATCGGCAAGGCCGGTCGTCTCGACGATGACCCGCTCGAGCGGCGGCGCACCCGCTGGCCGCGACCACGTGGCGAGCATCACCAGCGTGTCGACGAGCGCGCCGCGCACCGTGCAGCAGACGCAGCCTTCCGACACGTCGATGACGCCGTCGCTGGAGGCCGTCTCGATCAGCAGCTGGTCGAGCCCGACAGCGCCGAACTCGTTGACCACGACGGCGAGATTGGCGACGAGCGTCTGGCTCAGCAGGCGGTTGAGCAGGCTGGTCTTGCCTGCGCCGAGGAAGCCGGTCAGGACGGTGAGACGGATGGGGGCGCCGTCAGCGCCGTGGTCGCCGTTCATCGGGACGCGGTCAATTGGCGGCCCGCTCGCCGGGAATCGGGACATCGGCTCCGGGGCGCAGCGGCGCATCGTCGAAGCTGCTGCCGATCCGCGGGGTTTTGCCGTCAGTCCCTGCGAGGTCGCCGGAGCGGGCGGGGTTCTCCGAGCCTTCGTCCGCCGAATCCGACAGCGATCCCAGCACGTTCGCCCGCACGGCGGCGCTTGTCTCGACCGGATCCTCACCTTCCGTCAGCACACCGGTGCCCTGCGACACGCCGACATCTTCAGGCGTGAGGGCGAGGACGGCGGTCGGCGGGTCCGGGCGCCAGGTCGGGATCGGGATGCCATAGGCGTCGATCACCGACACGCCCGCCTCGACGATGTCGTTGCCGGCCGCACCGCCAAGGCTGACCGGCACGACGATCTCGGGGCGATTCAGCTCATGCAGATAGGGAGAGCCGTAGACCTCATCTCGATCCGCGTCGGCCTGCCGCTCGTTGGCGCGGTCGGTTCGGCCCTTGGCGGAACAGATATAGTCGCTAATGTCGACGGGCTCGCCGGCCGAGACCGGCAGCTCGTCGAGCGTCGTGTCGATCGCGGCGAGATCCGCCTTGAAGCCGGCCTCGAGTATCTCGGCCGACCGGCGCTCGCGCGGGATCGTGCCGTTGGCGCCGATGACCACCGCGACCAGCGTGCGCCCGTCACGCGTGGCCGAGGAGACGAGGTTGAAGCCCGACGCGCAGATATAGCCGGTCTTCATGCCCTCTGCGCCGTCGAAGCGGCCGAGCAGCTTGTTGCCGTTCTTCATGATGGCGTTACCGGCGGCAATCGCCTCGGTGCCGAAATAGTCGGTGAAGGCCGGGAAATCCCGGCGGATCGCCAGGCCGAGCATCGCCAGGTCCTTGGCGCTGGAATACTGACCGTCCCCCGGCAGACCGTTGGCGTTGATGAAGCGCGTGTCCTTCATGCCGAGCCGCAGCGCCTCCGCATTCATCATCGCGACGAAATCCTCCTGCGAGCCGTTGGCGAGAACCTGGCCGATCGCATGGGCGACGTCGTTCGCCGACTTCACCAGCATCATCCGCAGGGCGACATCCAGCCGCATCACGGATCCGGGCTCGAAGCCCATCTTGCTGGGTGCCTCCGCCGCAGCCTCGCGTGTCATGATCACCGGGCTGTCGAGACCGAACTCGCCGCTCTCCACCGCCTTGAGGGCCAGATAGGCCGTCATCAGCTTGGTGGTGGAGGCGGGATAGCGCCGCTCCGTGGCGTGCTCCTGCGACAGGACCTTCCCGGAGGCGACGTCGACGACGATCGAGGCCATGCCGGCCTCGCGCGGCGCGTCCGCATCGGCGGCCGGCTGGGCCGGCGTCGGCTGCGCGGAAGCCGGCGCGGCGACGAGGAGGGAGGCGGCGACGCAAATCCCGGTAAGCAAACGTAATCGACGGGAGGGACGCGTCTTCACGCTGGATTCCTTCACTGATTGGGGTCAGGCTGCGAGCCTTGCCATCCTTGCATGTGGCGGGCGCCTAGCCGAAGGCTGTGACGCGAGCATGGCGAAGTGGAGCGGCGCGCGAAAGTCACGGCCTTTTGTGCCTTGAACAGGAAGACCGGAAAGCATCGATGCCTGTCAATAACCGAATCGCCGAGAGCCAGCCGGAGATCGCCGCCTGGCGCCAACACCTCCACGCCAATCCGGAAATCCTCTACGACGTCGTCGACACGGCCGAATTCGTCGCCGGCAAGCTGCGGGAATTCGGCTGCGACGAGGTCGTGACGGGGATCGGGCGCACCGGCGTCGTCGGCTTGATCCATGGGCGCGGCGGCCCGGGCGGCCCGGCGATCGGCCTTCGCGCCGACATGGACGCGCTGCCGGTCGTCGAGGAGACGGGTCTCGACTACGCCTCCGGGCGCCCGGGCGCCATGCATGCCTGCGGCCATGACGGGCACACGGCCATGCTTCTGGGGGCCGCCCGCAGCCTCGCCGAATCCCGCGCCTTCGACGGCACGGTGGCGCTGATCTTCCAGCCTGCCGAGGAAGGCGGCGCCGGCGCCAAGGCGATGATGGACGACGGGCTGTTTGCCCGCTGGCCGATCGGCCGGGTCTACGGCATGCACAATCTTCCCGGCATGGCGGTCGGGAAATTCGGGGTCCGGGCGGGGCCGATCATGGCTTCGACCGACGAATTCATCATCACCGTGCAGGGACGTGGCGGTCACGCGGCCCTGCCCCACAGCACGGTCGACCCGATCCCGGTGGCGGCGGCCCTGGTCCAGGCGCTGCAGACCATTGCCGGCCGCAACGCCGATCCGCTGAAGTCGCTGGTCGTCTCGGTGACGCAGGTGCATGCGGGCTTTGCCCACAACATCATCCCCGACACCGCGGTCGTCTCCGGCACGGTGCGCTCGCTCGACCCGGCCATGCGCGACCTCGCCGAGGAGCGGCTGCGTGGCATCGCCGCCGGCATCTGCGCGGCGCACGGGGCCGGCGTCGACATCGATTTCGACCGGAACTACCCCATCACCATCAACGACGCCGCCGAGGCCGATTTCTGCACGGCAGTTGCTGCCGAGATCGTCGGGGCCGCCAATGTCGATCCCGATGCCGCGCCGATGATGGCGGGCGAGGACTTCTCCTACATGCTGGAGGAAAAGCCCGGCGCCTACGTCTTCATCGGCAACGGCGACAGCGCCACGCTGCACAGTCCGACCTACGATTTTTCCGACGACGCCATCGCTTTCGGGGCCAGCTTCTGGGTGCGCCTTGCCGAGCGGGCCCTCACCCGCGACTGAGCATACGCGCGGCGTCCCGGGACGGACGGTCACCGACCTGCGCCGGGACTTGCCGCATGGCGCACCGAATGCGACGACGGCTATATACAATGGCAGAGCGAACGTTGCGACATTCTGCTTACAACCCGCGAGGCACGCAGATGGACATCGGAAGGGACATTCGTGGCGGATGATGCTCGCAGGGCGCTGGTGCGGCGTCTCGATCTGGTGGCGGATCTGGACGACGAGGATCGCGCCGGGATCATGAAGCTCCCGATCACGACGAAAGAAGTCGAGGCCGACGTCGATATCGTCCGCGAGGGCGAGGAAGTGCACCAGTGCTGCGTGCTGATCGACGGCTTCACCTGCCGCTATCGCGACGTCCGCGACGGCAGGCGCCAGATCATCGCGTTCCACGTGCCTGGCGACATTCCCGACCTACACAGCCTGCATATCCACCGGATGGACCACAGCTTTGCGTCGACCACCCGCTCACGCATCGGCTTCATGCCGCACACCGCGATCTGGGATCTGTGCATGGCGCGCCCGCGAATTGCCGCAGCGCTCTGGCTGGAGACGCTGATCGACGGCGCCATGTTCCGCGAGTGGATGGTCGGACTCGGCCGACGCACCGGCAAGAGCCGTACGGCGCACCTGCTTTGCGAGCTTGCGGTGCGGCTGCGTGCCGTCGGGCTGGCCCCCGGGGATGTCTTCCACATCCCGCTGACGCAGCACGAGCTCGCGGACGCGCTCGGATTGACCGTGGTCACCGTCAACCGCGTTCTGCAGGAATTCAAGCAGGAGGGGCTGCTCGATCGCGAGCGTTTCCGCCTCACCATCAAGAACTGGCCCGCACTCGCGGCGGTTGGCGACTTCGACCTCAACTATCTGCACATGCGCGCGCCCATCGCGATGGGTTTGCCGGCGACGCCGGCAAACTAACCCGGAACCGGCGCCGCCATGGTGCGGCCGCCCTGGCTCGGGCGCGGCGGCCCGCCGAATCGGGCGGTGCCGCCACGGGCTGGCCCTTGCGCCATGCCGCACTGCACCGGCAGACCGGAAATGCCCAAAAAACTTGAATTTTTCGTCAGGAGGGTGTAGTATCCGTCGGACAGTCGGGCGCCGTGGTCTGCTAACCACACAGGATGGCGCTCGTGTTAATTTCCGAAAGGATGCTCCCTCACCATCGGCGACAGACGGTCCCGCAAGGACCGAACGCTTCCGGCGGCTCGATCGAGGGATACCTGCACGGATTTCGACCGTCGGCTGCAGCGCGCCTTCCGGCGGGCCCCTTCAATTCGGCGACCTTGCGTCGTCCACCCGTGTCTAGCGGCTGTCGCGGCCGGGCACAACAGGGAGTTAGAAAAAGCGTATGAGCAGTCAGAAGAAGGCATCCAGCCGTCACGGCTTCCGGACCGGCGAGAGCATCGTCTACCCCGCCCATGGCGTAGGCCAGATCGTCGCGATCGAGGAACAGGAAGTGGCGGGCATGACGCTCGAACTCTTCGTCATCGACTTCGAGAAGGACAAGATGCGCCTGAAAGTGCCGGTCGCGAAGGCCGAGGCTGTCGGCATGCGCAAGCTCTCCGAGACCGATTTCGTCGAGCGCGCCCTCAAGGTCGTGCAGGGCCGCGCCCGCGTGAAGAAGACGATGTGGAGCCGCCGGGCCCAGGAATACGATGCCAAGATCAACTCGGGCGACCTGATCCAGATCGCCGAAGTGGTCCGGGACCTTTACCGCGCCGAGAGCCAGCCGGAGCAGTCCTATTCCGAGCGCCAGCTCTACGAAGCCGCCCTCGGGCGGATGGCGCGCGAGCTCGCAGCGGTCAACGAGGTGTCCGATACCGAAGCGGTGCAGCTGATCGAGCTCAATCTCAACAAGGGTCCGAAGCGCACCCCGAAGACCGCCGAGGGCGAGGCGGAAACCGTCGTCGAGGCGGACGAGCCGGCCGAGGCCGACGCGACGGCCGAGACCGAGCAGGAACAGGCGGCCTGACGCAGGCCCGCCCTCGCGGACCAGCGGCCTGAGCCGATGCATCAAGACCGGCCATCCGAAAGGATCGGCCGGTCTTTCTCGTCATGGCAGTCTTCCGAATTCGCCGAGGCGGTGTTACGGTCGTTGCATCGTCAGGGCCCGGCCTTACCCCGCTTGCCATTCCACGATGCTCCCCTACCTACCGCCAAAAAGTTTTCCCTTCCGGGAACGTTAGCGTGCGCGCCGCATTACCCCTGTACCGGCTGCGCGGCCACGCGGCTTCGCATGTAGGCCGCTAGCCTGAGACGTTAGACCGGAGGGTAGTCTATGAAGTCCCAGTCCGCTCGCCGCACCATGATCCGCGCGGCCATGGCAGCTCCCTATCTTCAGCGCGAGGAGGAATACGAACTCGCCGTTCGCTGGAAGGAAAACCGCGACCAGGAAGCGCTTCACAAGATTACCCAGGCGCATATGCGCCTCGTCATCTCGATGGCCTCGAAGTTCCGCCATTTCGGTCTGGCCATGAACGACCTGATCCAGGAGGGTCACGTCGGCCTTCTGGAGGCAGCCGCCCGCTTCGAGCCGGAACGGGAAGTCCGCTTCTCCACCTACGCGACCTGGTGGATCCGCGCCTCGATCCAGGACTACATCCTGCGCAACTGGTCGATCGTCCGCGGTGGCACGTCCTCGGCGCAGAAGGCGCTGTTCTTCAACCTCCGCCGCCTCCGCGCCCGCCTCAGCCAGGGCGCCGACAGCCTATCCGGCACCGCCATGTACCGGGAGATCGCGACGGCGCTGAAGGTCTCGGAAGGCGACGTCGCGCTGATGGACTCCCGGCTTTCCGGCCCCGACTCCTCGCTCAACGCCCCCCTCATCGACGACGAATCCGGCAGCGCCGACCGCCAGGATTTCCTGGTCGCCAAGGATCCGCTGCCCGACGAGATGGTCTCGACCTCGATCGACGAGGAGCGCCGCGTCACCTGGCTGACCAGCGCCCTCGACGTCCTCTCCGAGCGCGAGTTGAAGATCATTCGCGAGCGTCGGCTGCAGGATGACGGCGCCACGCTGGAAGCCCTCGGCACCAAGCTCGGCATCTCGAAGGAGCGCGTCCGGCAGATCGAGACGCGGGCGCTGGAAAAGCTGAAGGCCGCCTTGCTCGAGACCAATGCCGACCAGGCCGCCTACGTCAGCTGACGGCTTCTTCACCAGCTATTCGACAAACAAAAGGCCGCCATGAGCGGCCTTTTGTTTGTCTGGAATGGTCAGGACCCCGTTATTCGCTCGCAGTGCCGGAAGACCGCCGGCGCCCTATTCGGCGACGATCTTGTAGCGCGCGCCGGGCCGGACCGCGTCGTTGCGGTCGAGGTCGTTGAGCAGGCGGAACATGTCGGTCTTGCGATCGACACCGACCATGCGGCTCGCCATCGAGGTGGCGGTGTCGCCGGCACCGGCCGTGACGATGCGCACCCGCAGCGGCTTGAGTGACGCCTTCTCGGCCGGGCTCAGCACCCGGAAGGAATTGGCGACCCGTTCGGCGATCGCGCCAACCGATCCCGACTCCCGCGCCGGCACGGCCGTCAGGAACCGGTAGACCTGCCCGCCGACCCGGACCACGGTCACGTCGAAGGCGTATTCGCCTCCCTTGGCCCGGGCGGAGACGGCCTCCAGCGTGCCGATCCGGCGCTGGCGGATGCTGTCGCGGTCGAGCCCGCCGATCCAGCCGCTGTTGACGTAGTCGACGAGGCTCGTGGTCGTCGGCAGGGCGACGCCATCGAAACGCAGCGCCATGTCGTTCGGTCCGGTGGCAAGCACCGCCTCGGCGGTGTTGTCGATGACGAACCCTTCCGGCGCGGCGAAGGTGATGCTGAGGCCCGGATGGTAGAAGCGGTTTTCGCGCACGTAGCCTTCGGCGGCGGAGTCGCCGAAGAGCATGCCGTCGATGCCGTTCAGGTAGCGGTCGCGTTCCGTCGCCCCTTCGCCTTCCGCTACCTCCGCCTCGCGCGCGTGGCGCTCGGCGAGTTCGATCCGCTGCGGCGCCGAGGGATGCGACGCGAGGAAATCGAGATCGGCACTGCCGGCCTGGAAGGCGTTGCGGAACTGCGAGAAGGAATCCATCGCCTTCAGGAAGCGCGCCGCGGCGAACGGGTCGTACCCCGCCCGCGCGATGTGCTTGATGCCGATCACATCGGCCTGCAATTCCTGCTGGCGGGAAAACTGCGCCAGGCTCAGCCTGCCGCGCGCCAGGGCGATCTGGCCCGCCGGCTCGCTGGCCAGGACTTCGCTGACGACGCGGCTGGCGATCTCGGCTGCCTGCTCGCGCTGCTGGCGCTCGATGCCGTGGTTGGCGGTCACGTGGCCCATCTCGTGGCCGATCACCGCCGCCACCTCGGCGGAATCGTTTGCCAGCGCGAGCAGGCCGCGGGTGATGTAGACGTAGCCGCCCGGCAACGCGAAGGCGTTGATGTTGGGCGAATTCAGGATGGTGATCCGGTAGGCGCGGTTGGGATCGGCGGTCTCGGCCTGCAACCGGCCGATGATCGTCGCCAGCATCCGCTCGAGCTTCGGATCGGAATAGGCGCCGCCATAGGCTGCCAGGATCTTCGGATGCTGCGAACGGCCGATGGACGACTGCGGATCGCTTGCCTGGACGTTTTCGAAGGTGATGGGCTGACGCGTCGCGGCATAGCCCGCGCGCACGCTGCCGTCGACCGGACTCGCCAGGTCGAGACCGTCTTCCAGCGTGGTACAGGCACCAGCAGTCAGAAGCGCGACAAGGGCCGTGCTGGCGAGCGCCGCACGTGCCCAGCGTGTCATGGCGCAGGCCTTGGACGTCATTTCCATCGCTGCGATACGCCGCCCCCGCCGAATGGTCGCGGAAGATCATCTTCCGTTGCCTGGTTACCAGCCTTATCCGAATCGCTTCGCAGTGCGGAAGAGACGATCCGCAACACGCACCGCAAAATGATTCGACGAAGCCCCTCGTGGATCACATTGGGATGGCAGGGAATTTCGCCGGAATTGCGTCACGGCACGGTCTTTGCAGTGCCGAGATAAGCGGCGACGCGCGGCTCACCCTGCCCTGTCAGGACATCTCTCGTCGGTCCGACGGCGACGATCTCGCCCGCCTCGAGAAATGCCACCCGGTCGGCATGATCCGCGGCGTCTTCGGGGTGATGCGTGACCATGACGACGGCCGCCGGCCCGCCCTTGCGCTCGGCGCGCAGCGACTGGAGCAGCGCCAGCATCTCCTGGCGCAGCGCCGGACCGAGCGCGGCGAACGGCTCGTCGAGCAGCAGCAGCGGCCGGTCGCGCAAGAACGCTCGGGCCAACGCCACGCGCTGGCGCTCGCCGCCGGACATCTCGGCCGGGCGGCGCGTCTCGAAGCCGGCCAGCCCCACGGCCTCGAGCGCGGCGGCGACCCTGGCGCGGTCTGCCCGCGACACACGCAGGCCGGGGGCGATGCCGAGCGCCACGTTGCGGAAGACGTCGAGATGGGTAAACAGATTGTTGTCCTGGAAGAGGATGCTGAGCGGGCGCTCCGCCGGCGGTCGGCGGGTGACGTCCGCACCGGCCATCAGCACGCGCCCGGCATCGGGCTCGGCGAAGCCCGCGGCAATGTCCAGGAGCGTCGACTTGCCGGCGCCGCTCGGTCCGATCAGTGCCAGCCACTCGCCGGCCTCGACGGCGAGGTCTAACCGCATCCGCATCGCCTCGTAGGAGAAGCGGACACCGTCGAGGACCAGTGCAGGGGCCGCGCTCATCGGAAAGCCCCGCGCGAACCGGCGAGGCCACGCTCGGCCAGCAGCATGAGCCCGAGACAGAGCACGCCGAGGATGAGCGCCAGCCCGGCGGCATCGGTGGTCCGGTAGCTGCCCATGCGCTGCAGGAGGAGATATGGCAGGGTGATGAAATCCTGGTTGCCGAACAAGGCCACGGCGCCGAGGTCGCCGAGCGAGATCGCCAGCGCGAAGGCGAAGGCGAGGCCGAGCGGCGCCTGCATCGCCGGACCGTCGACGTAGCGAAGCCGCGCGAGGCCCGCAAGGCCGAGACTGTCGGCCAGGCGCCCGCTCTCGGCGTTGGCCGACGCCAGCGCCGGTCCGAGGATCCGCACCGCGAACGGCACCGCCATCGCCGCATTGGTCGCGACGACGACATAGGGCGCGGCCGCGAAGACGTCGGTCACCTGGCGCAGCGCCAGGAACCAGCCCGCCCCGACGACGACGGGCGAGATCACGAGGACGAGGCTCGCCGCGAGTTCCAGTCCCCGTGCCGCGCCCTGCCGCGTCTCGCCCAGCGCTTCGATCGCCAGGACCACGAGGGCGGAGAGGACCAGCGACAGGCTGGCGGCGGCGAAGGCGATGACCAGGCTGGTGGCGGCAGCCCGCTGTACGGCGGGATCGGCGAGAAGCGCGCCGAGATCGGCAGCGAGGCCCCGCACGAGGATCGCCGCGAAGGGCGACAGGATGAAGGCGATACCTGGCACGAGAATGCAGCCGATACCGAACGTCGCGAGGAGACTGCGGCGGTCGTAGCGCCGCGCCTGCCCGCCGAGGCCGAAGCCCGCCGCCACATCGCCGCCGAGCCTTGTCGCCAGCGCCAGGATCGCCGCAGTCAGGCCGATCTGCAGCAGCGACAGGGCGATGGCGCGCGAGGGATCGAAATCGTAGCGCAGCGCCTGGTAGATCGCGACCTCCAGCGTCGTCGCGCCGGGGCCGCCGCCGAGCACCAGGACCAGCGTGAAGCTGGTCACGCAGAGCATGAAGATCAGGCTCGCCGCCGCCGGGAGCATGGTGCGGATCGCCGGCCATTCGATCAGCCGGAAGGTCGACAGCGGCGGCAGCGCCAGCTGCCCTGCAAGCTTCCAGCTCTCCGCCGGCACGCGGTCGAGCGCCGCGACCATCAACCGGGCGGCGAGCGGCAGGTTGAAGAACACATGCGCGATCAGGATGCCCGGCAGGCCGTAGAGATCGAGCCGCGGCAGGCCGAGCGAGACGAGCGCTCCGGACAGCACCCCGTTGCGGCCCCAGATGGTGATGATCGCCAGACCGCCGACCAGCACCGGCAGCGCCTGCGGCAACAGGAACAGCCGCAGCACCAGGGCCCGGCCCGGAAAACGCGCCCGGTGCAGCGCGACGGCCAGCGGCACGGCGCCCGCGACCGCCAGCAGCGTCGACAGCAGGGCCTGCTCCAGCGTGAACAGCACCACGCCGTGGAGATAGGAATCGCCGACGAGCGACCGGGCATCCGGTACGGCATCCGTCGCGACGAACAGCACGACGAAGCCGCCGCCGAGATAGGCAGCCAGCAGCGCCGCCGCACCGAGACCCAGGCCGATGCGCAGCCGGCGGTCGCCAGTGCCGGTCACGATGGTCCCCTCACGGCCCGGCACATGGCGCTGCGCCTCAGCGACCGAGCGCTTCCAGCCATTCCTGCGTCCAGGCGCGGCGGTTCGCCGCCACCGTTTCCGGATCGACGAAGATCGGGGTCGTCACATCGACGAGCCGGCCGAATTCCGCCGGCAGATCGATCCCCTCGATCACCGGCAGCGACCAGTTGGTGGTCGGGATGATCGACTGGAATTCCGGCGTCAGCATGAAGGCGAGGAAGCGGCGCGCGAGTTCCGGCTGGTCGGCATTGGCCAGCATCGCCGCGACCTCGATCTGCAGATAGTGCCCGTCGGAGAAGGCGGCAGCCTGGTAGCGCTCTGAGCCCTCCTCGATCATGTGATAGGCGGGCGAGGTCGTGTAGCTGAGGACAATTGGCACTTCACCGTTGGTGAACAGGCCATAGGCCTCGCTCCAGCCGGGTGTCACCGTCAGGATGCGCTTCGACAGAAGCGCCCATTTCTCCTGCGCCCGGTCGCCATAGACCGATTTCATCCACAACAGCAGGCCGAGACCCGGCGTCGAGGTCCGCGCGTCCTCGATGACGATCTTCTGCTCCGGGTCGCCATTGACCAGTTCGTCGAGGCTGGTCGGCGGATCGCTGATCGTCTCGGTGTCGTAGATGAAGGCGAGATAGGAATAGTCGAAGGGCACGAAGACCGGGTCGGCGAAGCCCGTCGGCACCGACAGCGCCGCGAGATCGACGCCGCTTTCGGCGAACAGGCCGGTTGCCTTGGCTTCCGGGATCAGGTCCGAGGTGAGGCCGAGGGCGATGTCGGCATCGCTCGATCCGCCCTCGAGCTTCAGCCGGTTGAGGATCGCCACGCCGTCGTCGAGCCCGACGAACTGCAGGTCGCAGCCGCAGACCGCCTCGAAGGCCGCCTCGATCTTCGGCCCCGGACCCCATTCCGGCGTGAAGCTCTCGTAGGTGTAGACGGTAAGCACCGGTTTTTCGGCCTGCGCGACGGCCGTGCCGGCGGGGGCAAGGGTGGCGAGACTGGCGGCAACGAGCGGGGCGGCCAGGATCCACGAACGGCGAAGGACAGTGTGCATGCGGCCTCCCGAGGCAGGACGGTCGCGCCGCTGCGGCGAGAACCCGCCGCCGCCCGCATCCCTCCGCCGGCATAATCCGGATCAGGTTCGACGGGTTGGCTGAACGCCTCTCAGCCCGAAGGCACCCCGTGTGAGCTGATCCGGCTTACGCCCTCGGCGGCGGGCCGGCAAGGGGAGGCCCGACGTCAGCAGCCATGGCCAGGGGAGGTCCTTACTGCAGCCTGGGCAAAATGGAGGTGTTCGTCAGGAAGTAGCGCACCTCACGATCTGCGGCGCTGATGGTTGCAGAAGCCACTAGTGGGTAGCTGTCTTTCGCAAGATGATCCCTGCCAGGTCATTCTGGCGGCCGAGCCAAGCGGATCCATCGATCGACAGATGCCCGCCATCGCGATAGACGCTGCCGCGCCCTGCAGACGCCCGGCATATTTCGTCGTCGCAGATCAGATCTTCGAGGCGGACGACCGGAATGACCGGAGCCAGTTCCGCCAACAGGGCTTTCGCGGACAGGTTGGTGGCAGCGGCCGCAGCCACGGTGAAATCGCAGGCATGATCGTCGAGGCTCATGGCGCGGCGCCGCAGATAGCAGACCCCGAGATTGGCTCTCGATGCGGGAGGGGGACCGACGATGACGAGTCTTTTGCCCGCATCAGCCAGTTGACCGGACAAAGCCACTAGAGCTTTCATGACGGCGGCCCGTCCCGCGGCCTCGTCACGGATGACAGTGCCGTCGCGGCGATAGATCGTCCGGGCCGCCTGATCGAAAGGGGAGCTAATGATCACTGTCCTGACGGCTTCGTCCGACAGGATCCACGATAGCGCCGCATCGTTGAATGCCAGGCACGATTGCCAGGACGTGACTGACCCCATCACGGCCAGGCCCGGTATCGGGCCGCACTGGCTCACTGTTCGCTGGGCGAACGGCATGGGTGTCGGGCTGTCCGCAATGGCTTGCGCCAGATGCATGGCAAAACTGTCGCCCCATAACGCAGTTGTCGGATTGGGCGCCGTGCGGCACGACGGAGCAATTTCCGGCTCGGTACTCCTGCACGACTTGTCCAACCCGTAATTCGGCGCCATGGATTGCTCGAGAAGAGCAATTTCGGCGAACGGCTCACCTATCGGAGTCGTTCGCCAGTAGACGCCGTTTCCCGAGTTCAGCAGGGCACCGATCGCAGCCACGCCGACGATCGAGGCGGCCGACAGTGCCAACATCCGCCCGGGCCCGCGGAGCGTTCCACGACGGTGGCGGAACGGGCGCTCCACAAACGCCCAGCTCGCGACCCCAGCCAGGAAGATCAGGACGAAGAGGCCTGCCAGAAGTACGCCGCCGGCCGATTCGGCAAGACGGATCTTGGCAAAGGCGAGCACCGGCTGATGCCAGAGATACAGGCTGTAGCTGATCAGGCCGATACCGACCAAGGGTCGTATACGCAGGATCGCGGCGACAGCCGTGCCCTCGCGACCGAAAACGAGGATCAAAGCTGTCCCTATGACGGGGATCAGCGTCCATAGGCTCGGAGTTGCCGCTCGATCACCTAGGAAGGCAATCGCAGAGACCACCATGAAAAGACCGGCGGCACTAGCGGCGCCGGAATGTGTCTCGCCGAAGCGGCGGACAAAAAGCGCGGCCAGTGCCCCCAGGAGCAACTCGAACGCACGGCTGGGCGCAAGAAAGAAGGTCGCAGCTGGCGCGTTCCGCCCGCCCCACTCAGCCAAAGCCAGACTTACGAGGATGCCCAAGACGAGCACGGGCGCCACCCACCGCCTCGACCTGCGCCACATCAGCATGAGGATCAGCGGGAATAATATGTAGAACTGCTCTTCGACCGACAAGCTCCAGGTATGGAGCAAGGGGTTGAGTTCAGCATCGGGCGAAAAATAGTCTGTTTGTCGCCAGTACAGGACGTTGGACAGGAACACGGCGGTAGCGGCCAGGCTCCGGCCGAACCGAACGAGTTCGCTCGGGAGCATCCACATCCATGCGAAAGGCAGGCAGACGAGCATCATGACCGTGAGCGCCGGGAGAATCCGGCGGGCGCGGCGCTCGTAGAAGCGCGCCAGGGAGAAGCGTTCGGTCTCGAGCTCCTCCGTGATGATCGCGGTGATCAAGAACCCGCTGATGACGAAAAACACATCGACGCCGAGAAAGCCCCCGTCGAAGCCCTCGATCCCGGCATGGAACAAGATGACCGGAACGACCGCGACGGCTCGCAGCCCGTCGATTTCGGCGCGATATTGCATCAAGGATACTTCACGAGGGTCTGGACCCGACTGAGTATCAACTCGGTTGGGTCTTAGCCACCGTCTTCAACCAGGCGTCGCATGAGCGCCGGGTCTCGCCGGCGTCGCATACGAAGGCCGGCTAATGGTCAGCACTAGGTCGACGGGAACTTGGCGGCATACCCGAAAGCGATTCCGGCGCGCCGCGTCATGCTGTAGGGCTGGCGAATGTCGCGTTTTGCCATTCTCCTAGCCGGACGGGTCGATCCGACCCCGGCGCTCCGCGCCGCCCTTTCCGGCTCCCGCATCATCGCCGCCGATGACGGGCTCCGCCATGCCGTCTCGCTCGGCGTGACGCCGGAGCTCTGGGTCGGCGACTTCGATTCCAGCCCGCCCACACCGCCCGCCGGCTTCGCCGATCTGCCGCGCGAGACGTTTCCCGCCGACAAGGACCGCACCGACGGCGAGCTCGCCATCGATGCGGCGCTGGCTCGCGGCGCGACCAGCCTGATGCTCGTCGGCGCGCTCGGCGGGCCGCGCAGCGACCATGCCTTCGCGCATCTGATCCTCGCTTTGCGCTATGCGGCGGCCGGCGTCGCGGTCGAATGCTACGACGGGTTCGAGCAGGCCTGGCCGCTGTCACCGGCACCCCGCCGCTTCGACCTCCTGCCAGGGACGCAGTTCTCGATCCTGAAATTCTCCGACCTTGCCGGCCTGACCATCGCCGGAGCAAAATGGCCCCTCGACGAGGTTTCGGTGCCGTTCCACTCGATCCTCACCCAGTCCAACGAGGCGGCAGGGCCGATCACCGTCACCGTGCGCGAAGGCGCCGCGATCCTGATCGCCCAGGCCGACCCGTCGGTGCGGTGAGCCACGCGGCGGACGGCAAGCAGGTGAAGGCTGGGCATTGGGACCCACATCTGGCATGGGCGGGGTCCGGTCGCGGATCGCTCGCCCCACTGGTCCTCCTGCCCGCGGCGGCACGCTCCGCGGATATGCGACCGCCGACAAGGCTTGGCGGCGGCGGGCGGTTTCGCTTATGGTGCGCCCGCGTGGTCCCGTAGCTCAGCAGGATAGAGCATCAGATTCCTAATCTGAGGGTCACTGGTTCAAATCCAGTCGGGATCACCAATATTTTCAATGCACTAGGCCGCCCTCGCCCGGCCTCATGTTGCGTTAGTGTTGCGCGTGGGTTCCCTTGATTTCCAAGGGTTTCCGTTCACACTCGGCGAATCCACGCGACATAGGACGCGACATGGAAAGCTGCGAGAAACCTTTACTCACGCCTGCTCAGGCCGCAGATTTTCTGGCGATATCAATTCGCCAGCTGCGCGATTTCACGACGAGCGGCGCCATCGCCTATGTCAACATCGGGCAATCCGATCGAGAAACGAGGCGACACCGGCCAGTAGACTTAGAGGCATTCGTGAAGGAGCGGCTTCGCCAGCGGAGCCCGGGGACACAGACGCGCCAACGATACCACCTCGTCTCAGGCGCCAACGAGTTCAGACGGCGGCTCGATGCGAGGGCCGCGGCGAGAAAACTCAAAACCTGATGGCGAAGCGCGCGCTTCTCTCGAGGGCGGAGCTTCAGCCGGACGACCTGCTCACGCTTGCGCACGCGTGCGAACTCCTCCTCAATAGCAACCTCACGCCCGCCTCCCTCCGCCGGGAACGCGACCGCGGGAATCTGGTCACCGAGAAGATCGCCAACAAGGAGTTCGTCACGCCTGCCGAAATCCAGGCGATGCGCGAGCGGTGCCGGACCGAGAGTGTGCCCGGCGCCAAGCCAAGGCCATCGCTCCGTGACGAGGTGGTGGGGATCGGCGCCTACGGCAAAGTGATGACAGTGCGAGACGCCGAGAA
Organism: Aurantimonas endophytica; assembly: GCF_014196845.1. Classification (GTDB taxonomy): domain Bacteria; phylum Pseudomonadota; class Alphaproteobacteria; order Rhizobiales; family Rhizobiaceae; genus Aurantimonas; species Aurantimonas endophytica. Next base: position 2,036 of record NZ_JACIEM010000007.1, on the reverse strand, counting down.
GGCTAAGCTCCGCGCTCTGGCAGAGAGCCTCCCGAGGCGACGCAAAGAGTAAGTGATAGCTCTCCTTGCGCTTCTGCGCCTCACGGCGGTTGCCGCTTGAACCTCGTCGTGGCTATCCCAAATCCGCATGTCCAATACCATAGCTCCTTAGCGATATCTGTGGTGGGCTGGAAGCCTCTTGGATCCAGTGAAGGGGCCGCCTGAGATAGGCTGAGGGTGAAACCAGGATTATGCACAAACGCCACTCACTTAACCCTCAGCAGCTTCGCCAACGTCAGGAGAGAGCCGGGGTACGCGCCAGGACGGAGGGCCTGCCAACGGTGAATGAGGGTCGAACCAGCTGGGAATTACTTTGTTGAAGAATGCGGGAATAGAGATCGGCGTGCAGCCGCTTCATCGAGCCGAGCGAGCTTCTCTTTAAATTGGTCGGGTAGATCAGGGTCAGTCCGCAATCCCGCGCGGTTCGCCAAATGACGACACGCCTCGGGATTCTGGAGTAGTTCGAAAAGTGAGCGATTTCCGGAGGTCATTGCGGCACCTAAAATTTCGTCCAATCGTAATCTTCTTTTCCAATCAACGAGATAACACTCTATTCGTTCCGGTTCCTTCAGACGGCCCGTAAGCGAGTGGGCGGACGCTCGCCAAGGATCGAGCCTGCACGAAGTCATTGCCTGCCAGCAGACGGTGAGCGATCACTGCTTGATTTCCCGCCGGTTCTTGTAAAACTCGCTCTGCTTGGGCGATGCGGGATGGGACATGACACGCATTGGAAGACCGATCTGATGGGGCGTCCGCGGGGAGTGTGGGAGACGAGCAGCGTCCTCTACCAATCCAGGGCAGACGCCGCCGGGGCCGATGCTGCCAATGCCGAGACGGACGGCCAGCGACAGCGGCATGAGGAATCACGAAAGAACTGGCAACGTTTAGCCGATCAGGCGCGATGGCTTGAAGACCGAAAGGCACGGAGCCTGGCGGGTGACCCAGATGAGTGATCACATGCCGAACGGGCACGACGAGTATCGTTGCCTAAGAACCTCAACATCCGCCATCTGCGGCTCACCCCTTCCCGTGTCGCTCTCATGCACCGCCTGAACGATGGACCTGCAGAGGACTCGGTGGGGCTCGAAATGAACGAAATGACCGGGCACGAGCTGCGGGCGGCGGACCATCTGACGGGCGCGAAGATCGCTGAGGTCGTTCCGGGATGGAAGATGACTTTCTGGTACCGGCTGACGCCCCGAGGCCGGGAGATGCTGCAGGTGCTGTCATCGCTGGGGCTTTGAGACCATTGCGGATGGGCGCGCACCTCGCTCGCCCCTCGCTGCCGAGCGCGACAAGGCGCATCGTCCACCAATGATGCGTCGCCTGCTCATCCGCATTTTCGGCCCCTCCGCAAAAGTTCGGCAGGAAGCGCGAGTCCTGATTGTTCTTCTCGGGCCTGAGAGGGCGTGGCTAAGGGCCCGCGACAAGCGCCGGATGGCTGTGGTAGGTGCTGAGGGTGACAGCCGCTTCTGGGGCGACGTCATGCTCGAGATCGAGCGGCGCACCGGGTACCGGCATAGCCTGACGGACATGGATGAGCGGTAGTGGCCGCTGGGATCGCCCCGCCACAGAGAATCACGGCGGGCGCAGAGACTATGCCGGGACGCGATGCGCCGGCGCCCGCGCGGTGCGATCTTCATCGGCGGCGAAGCCCGCGCCAAGTCCTTCTCCGCATGGTCTCCTCCGCCGGTCGCCGTAGGGCGGGCCTCGGCGGCAGGCGAAGCCAATAAGGGGAAGTAGACGGCGCGTAAACCGTAACTCGGCTGCCGGTGGCGCGGCAAGTTGCCTCGGCAGAATGCGATCCGGTACACTGCACCGATGATCTTTCAGGAGAATTCAGTTTCGGCCCGCCCGTCAAGAATGTCCGCTCGGATGCAAGTCCACGCGGAGAATCTGGTCTTAATGGCGGAGGTTGAGCGGCTTCTTGAAAAGCGCACGCGTGACATTCGCCTGAATGGCGAGCTTCTCCACCTTTTCCGTGAGCGTACCTGGTC
>NZ_JACIEM010000006.1 GCF_014196845.1 Aurantimonas endophytica | reverse complement strand
CCGACCTCGATGACACCGACGAACGCCCGCAGATCCTCGGCCTTGGCGTGTTCCAGCGCCGCCTGCCGGCGCTTGGCCTCTTCCTGGTCGATGCGCGTTCGCTCGGCAGCACTGGCCAGTTCGTCGCGCTCGATGGCGGCCTGCTTGAACGCCTCGACCGCGCCGGCCATCTCGCCGATCTCGTCGCGGCGGCCGACCGCCGGAATCTCGACGGACTTGTCGCCCGACGCCAGGCGCTGCATGGCGTCCGTCATCTTGTTGATCGGCTGCGAGATCGACCGCGCCAGGGGAATGGCGCAGGCGATCAGCATGGCGAACAGCAGGCCGAACCAGAGAAGCGCCTTGTAGACCTCGCCCATGAACTGGGCGTTCAGGTCGTCGACATAAAGACCGGTAGCAACCGTCCAGTCCCAGGGAGCGAACAGCTTCGCGTAGGAAAGCTTCGGGGAGATATCGTCCGAACCCTGCAGGCGCGCCCGGTAATAGGTGGTGAAGCCGCCGCCGTTCTGGGCGTTCTGGACCATTTCGCGATTGTAATAGACGCCCTTCACGTCCTTCGACGCGAAGGCATCGGTGCCCTGAAGATTGGGATCGGGATGCATCACGCGGATCCCGTCCGAGCGCATCATGAAGAGATAGTCGTTCTCGCCGAAGCGGATCGGCAATGCCGCCTCGCGGGCGCGATCCTGCGCTTGCTGCAGCGTCATCTCGCCCGCTTCGACCTTCGCCTGGAAGCCGCCGAGCATCGAGATGGCACTCTCGACCTGCGAGATGATCAGATCCTGCCGATCCTTCCAGATCGTCTGATGCAGCGAGTAAAGCTGGAGGGTCATCGCGGCGATACTGGCCAGGGCGGCAACGGCGATGAGGGTGGAGAGTTTTCGACTGATGGAGAAATTCATGACGTACCCGCTGCGGCCATCAGGCCATTTGAGATGCGACTGATCTTCTGGCGGGGAATCGAGAATAATCGGTTTACGCGTAGTTCATTTGGCGTTGTCTTCAGAACTTTGGCGAGAACATACCTGCCGTGACGTGAATGCCGGTCATTACGGGAAGCCGTTCGCCACCGACGCGCCTCCGCGACGACGAACCGGGAAGCGCCGCTTGCGCCGATTCGCGATGCCGTCGCCGTTTGCCGGGACCGCCGTCTGTCTCCCGCAGGCGCAAGACGGCAGCAACCGGCCGAGAGGCCTCGGCCGGTTGCAGATGATCGACAGTCCTGAAGAAGAGGGCGGGGCTTCCCGGCGCAGCGCCGGTCAGAACTCCTCCCAGCTTTCGCTGTCGGCATGGGCGGCAGGCGCTGCCCCGCCGCGGCCGGTGGTCTTCATCTGCGTCGTCGTGCGGGACGCCATGCGCTGGACCCGCGAGACGTTCGCCGGCGCGAGGCGGCCGGCCGGGCTCGCCGAGGTCCTGAACTTCGCCATCGCCGCGGCGAGCTCCTCGGTCTCGTTGGTCAGCGTCTGGCTCGCCGCCGTCGCCTGTTCCACCATCGCCGCGTTCTGCTGGGTCACCTTGTCCATCTGGTCCGCCGCGCCCGACACCTCGCGCAGGCTCGTCGCCTGCTCGCGGGCCGAGGACGCGATCGAAGAGATCAGCTCGGCCATCGAGCTCACCTCGGTGACGATCTCCTCCAGCGAACGGCCCGACGCCGTCACCAGCTCCACCCCGGTCTCCACCTGCTCGCGCGAGGTGGCGATCAGCGTCTTGATCTCCTTGGCCGCCTCCGCCGAGCGCTGGGCAAGGCCCCGCACTTCCTGCGCCACCACCGCAAAGCCGCGGCCGGCATCGCCCGCCCGCGCCGCCTCGACCCCGGCATTCAGCGCCAGGAGGTTGGTCTGGAAGGCGATCTCGTCGATCACCCCGATGATCTGGTTGATCTGCGCCGAGGACCGCTCGATCTGGCTCATCGCCTCGACCGCCCGCGACACGACCTCGCCGCCCTTCTCCGCCTTCTGCCGGGCGCCGCTTGCCACCGTCTGCGCCTTGCCGGCGCCGTCGGCCGTCTCGTTCACCGCCTGCGTCACCTCGCCCAGCGCCGCCACCGTCTCCTCGAGCGAGGCCGCCTGCTGCTCGGTGCGATGCGCCAGGTCGTTCGATGCCGTGTTGATTTCCGATAGACCCGTCCGGATCGAGCCGATCGTCTCGACGACACTGGCGAAGGCCGCCTCGAGTTTCGCGACGCTGTCGTTGAACAAGGTCCGCACGCCTTCGTAGTCGGACGTGAAGGATCGATCGAGCCGCGCCGTCAGGTCGCCATTCGCAAGCCGCTGGAAGCCCTCGGTGACCTCGGCCATGAAGAACTCGTGCGCCTTGACGTAGCCTTCCCCGATCTTCTCCTGCTCGATCCGCTCGAGTTCCTTCGCCTCGCGCGATGCGGCGGCCTGCTGCCGCAGGTGCTGCTGTTCGATCACCGCATGCCGGAGGGCCTCCACGGACCGCGCCATCTGGCCGATCTCGTCCTGGCGCTTGAGCCCGACGACCTCCCCGTCGGTCTTGCCTTCCGCGACATCCCCGATCGTCCTGCACAATGCGGAAAGCGGCAGGAACATGCGGCGCGACAGCCAGAGAGCCCCCAGCCCAATGGCAAGCGCCGCCAGCAGGGAAATCAGGCCGAGGCGATACTGCAGGCTGTCGATCGAGGACAGGAACTCGCTCTTCGGCACGCCGACATACAGGACGCCGATCGTCTCGCCGCCTGCATTCTTGATGGGATCATAGGCGGTGAAGAATGCCGTCCCGAGAATGTCGGCCTCGCCCCGGAAGGGCACGCCGTCGCGCAGCACCGCGTCGTAGACCGGGCCGGGGGCCAGCGTGGTGCCGACAGCGCGGCTGCCGTCGGGCTTCATCACGTTGGTCGTTATCCGCGTATCGCCCATGAAGACCGTCGCCGTGCCGCCGACCAGTTCCTTGATCCGGTCGACCGGCTGGACGAGGCCGTTCAACCTCTGGGAACCGACATAGAGGCCGTCGCCCTCACGGCGGAAATCGCTGCCGTACCGGCCCAGCGCATCCCATGCGACACGCATGTTCACCTCCTGCCGCTCGGCGGCGCGTTCCGCACCGTCGCTCGACAGGATGACGGAGCCGGCGATCGCGAACAGCAGGGTGAGGATTCCCAGGGAAGCCACCACCATGGCGGAGACCTTGACGGACAATGAGGACTTGAGGACCACGGGAATTCTCGCTTTCGAGATCGGTGCGCGCGGGGCGACGGAAGCAAAGATCGACGATGCGCGACGCCTCGCGACACCCGCGTCACATCGTCTCGCGACAATCAACTTTGCGCGATTGCGTAAAGATTTGCTTGCTGGCCCCTGAGACGGGTGCCGCCCTGTCACCGCCCGAGCGTGGCGAACTGCCGGGGCTACGGCAATCGCCGCCGGCGAGCTGAAACCGGCAGCGACGGGAGCTCGACCGGCTGCCGGTCAGATCAACGGGATCACGGATGGACGGGATGACAGACCGGATTGCTCAGGTTGGTCCGATCGCTTGCCGGCTTTTGGGCCTCGAGGTGACCGGCGGGCGCATCTGCCGAGGCCCTCGGACGGTCGCGGCCTCCCGGGCAGCGTGCCGCGGCCCGGGCAGATGCGCCGGAACGCGCGTGCGTTCAGGCCCCGGCGCTGCGCCTCAAGCGGATGGCCCGTAGCCGCCGGGCGTCGGCGTCGTGACGATCACCGCCTCGCCGGCCTCCAGCACGGTCTGGTCGCAGCCCTCCAGGCGCTCCAACCTTCCGTCGAGGCGACGCACCTCGGTGCGGCCCATCTCGCCGTCGCCGCCGTCGGCGATGCCCTTGGGCGGCAGCGTCCGGTGCGAGGAGAGGATGGCGCAGTCCATCTGCTGCAGGAAGCGGATGGTGCGCTTGGTCCCGTCGCCGCCGCGCTGCTCGCCGTCGCCGCCGGAGCCTGTCCTGATGTGGAAGTCCTCCAGCACCACCGGATAGCGCATCTCGAGGATTTCGGGATCGGTGAGCCGCGAATTGGTCATGTGGACGTGGACGCCGGACGTTCCCGCGAAGGACCGCCCGTCGTTCATGCGGCCGGCGGGCGAGCCCGAGCAGATCGTCTCGTAATACTGGTAGCGCGCGTCGCCGAAGGTGAGGTTGTTCATCGTCCCTTCCGAGTTCGCCAGCGCGCCGAGCGCCTGGAACAGCGCGTTGGTGACGTGCTGCGAGGTCTCGACATTGCCGGCCACGACCGCCGCCGGATAGCGCGGCTTCAGCATCGAGCCCTCCGGCACGACGATCCGGACCGGCCGCAGGCAGCCGGCATTCATCGGGATCGGCTTTTCCACCATGACCCGGAAGACGTAGAGCACCGCCGCCCGCGTCACCGGCTCGGGGGCGTTGAAATTGTTGCCCATCGACGGCGAGGTGCCGGTGAAGTCCACCGTCGCCTCGCGGGCGGCCCGATCGACGGTGATCTTCACCCTGATCACCTGGCCGCTGTCGGTCGGGTAGTCGCATTCGCAATCCTCCAGCCCATCGATGAGCTGGCGGACCGCCTCCGCGGCATTGTCCTGGACATAGGCCATGTAGGCGTCGACCGTTTCGAGCCCGAAGGTCTCGACCATGCGGCGCAGTTCGGCGACGCCCTTCTCGTTGGCGGCGATCTGCGCCTTGAGGTCGGCGATGTTCTGATCGGGATTGCGCGCCGGATACTGGTGGTCGGTCAGCACGTGGCGGAGCTCGTCCTCCTGGAACACGCCGCCATCGACCAGCCGCAGATTGTCGATCAAGACGCCCTCCTCGTCGACGCGCGTTGCCCGCGGCGTCATCGATCCGGGCGCGATGCCGCCGACATCGGCGTGGTGGCCGCGCGAGGCGACGTAGAACAGGATCTTCGGTTCTTCTTTCGTCCCCCTCGTGCCTTCGGCACTCGACGCCTCTTGCCTGGCCTCGTCGAAGACCGGGGTCACCACCGTGATGTCCGGCAGATGTGTGCCGCCATTGTACGGCGCGTTCAGCGCGAAGACGTCGCCCGGCCGGATCCTGCCCTCGTTGAGCGTGATGATCGTCTCCACCGAGCGATCCATGGAGCCCAGATGCACCGGCATGTGCGGCGCGTTGGCGACCAGCGCGCCGGTGGCGTCGAAGACCGCGCAGGAGAAGTCGAGCCGCTCCTTGATGTTGACGGAGGAGGCGGTGTTCTGCAGCGTCACGCCCATCTGCTCGGCGATCGACATGAAGAGGTTGTTGAACACTTCGAGCAGCACCGGATCGGCGCCTTCGTCGGCCTCGCCCCCGGTCCCCGCTTTCGCGGTGCCGAGCGCAGCGTGGCGCGGCTTGCGCTCGGTGCGCGACAGCAGGAAGTCATCGCGCGCCGTCAACTCGGCGGCCCAGCCGGGCTCGACGACGATGGTCTGGTTGGCCTCGACGATCAGCGCCGGGCCGGCGATGCGCGCGCCCGGCCGCAGCGCCTCGCGGCGGAAGATCGCCGCCGCGTGCTCGGCGCCGCCGGTGTAGATGCGGCTGGTCTCCCCGGGCTCCGGGCGGTAGCTCGCGGCCTCGACCGTGGTGCCCGTCTCGGCCGCGTCGCGGCGCTCGGCCGCCTCGACCGTGACGTTCTCGACGACGATCGGCCGATTCTCGTAGATGAAGCCGAACTGCGCCCGGTGCGCGACCTCGAAGCCGCTGCGCGCCGCCGCGAGGTCGCCCGCGTAGGGCACCGGCAGCGTCGTGTCGGTCCCATCGTAGCGCAGCTGCAAGAGCACCGTGCGGTCGATACGGCCGCCCGAAACGCCCTGGCCGGCCAGCTCCGCCTCGACGGCAGCCGCCAGGCGTTCGGCGAGCGCCTCGATCTCGGCCTTCGTGTCCTCGGCCAGCGGCGCCACCAGCGCCTGGTTCTTGGTCGCGAACAGCGAGGACAGGCCGATGCCGTAGGCCGAGAGCAGCCCCGACATCGGATGGATCAGCACCCGCTCCATGGAAAGCGCGTCGGCGACAAGGCAGGCGTGCTGGCCGCCGGCGCCGCCGAAGGAGTTGAGCAGATAGCCCGAGACGTCGTAGCCGCGCTGCACCGAAATCTTCTTGATGGCGTTGGCCATGTTCTCGACGGCGATGGTCAGGAACCCTTCCGCCACGGCGCGCGGATCGCGGCCCTCGCCGATGCCGGCGGCTAGCGCCGCGAACTTTTCGCGCACGACGCCGGCGTCGAGCCGCTGGTCCTGCTTCGGCCCGAACACCGCCGGGAACAGCTCCGGCTTCAGCTTGCCGACCATGACATTGGCGTCGGTGACGGTGAGCGGCCCGCCTCTGCCGTAGGAGGCCGGGCCCGGGTTGGCGCCGGCGGAATCCGGCCCGACCTGGAACCGGCCCTGGTCGAGATGCAGGATCGAGCCGCCGCCGGCCGCCACCGTATGGATCCGCATCATCGGGGCGCGGATGCGCACGCCCGCGACTTCCGAATCCAGCGCGCGCTCGTAGGTGCCGGCGTAATGGGTGACGTCGGTGGAGGTGCCGCCCATGTCGAAGCCGATGACCTTTTCCTCGCCGGCGAGCTTGGCCGTCTCGGCCATGCCGACGACGCCGCCGGCGGGGCCGGAAAGGATCGCGTCCTTGCCCTGGAAGAGATCGGCGGCGGTGAGGCCCCCCGACGACATCATGAACTGCAGCGACGGGGCCGCCGCGTCCCCGGCATCGGCGCCGAGCGCGCCCGACACCTTGCGGACGTAGCGGGAAAGGATCGGCGTCAGATACGCGTCGACCACCGTCGTGTCGCCCCGGCCGACGATCTTGACCAGCGGCGAGACCTCGTGGCTGACCGAGATCTGCGAAAAGCCGGCTTCCTCGGCGAGCTGGCGGGCCCGCTGCTCGTGCGTCGGGAAGTGCCAGGAATGCATGAAGACGATGGCGACGGCGTCGATGCCATCCGCCTTGGCGGCGGCGAGCGCGTCGCGCGTACCGGCCTCGTCGAGTTCCGCCTCGACCGTGCCGTCGGCGAGCACCCGCTCGGCGATCTCGTCCACACGCTCGTAGAGCTGTTCGGGCAGGATGATCTCCTTGGCGAAGATGTCCGGCCGGGCCTGGTAGGCGATCTTCAGCGCATCGCGGAAGCCGCGCGTGATCAGCAGCAGCGTGCGGTCGCCCTTGCGCTCCAAGAGGGCGTTGGTGGCGACGGTGGTGCCCATGCGCACCGTGCCGATGCGGCCGGGCGGGATCGCGGCGCCGGGCGCCAGGCCCAGCAGATCGCGAATGCCCTCGAGCGCCGCGTCGTCGTAGACGCCGGGGTTTTCCGACAGCAGCTTCTTCGGCGTCAACGATCCATCAGGGGCCCGGCCAATGACGTCGGTGAAGGTGCCGCCACGATCGACCCAGAAGTCCCACTTGCCGTCCGCCACTGCCTGCATGTTCGGCACTCCGCCACTATTTTGAGCTGTTATCGATAATATACCGACAGATTATCAGCGTGTTTGACCGGTGGCAATTTTCGTGGAAATCTTGCCCATCATTCCCAGGGGAGACCGCCATGAAGCATCTGCGCACGTTCCTGCTCGCCACCGTCGCCACGGCCCTGCCGGGCATCGCCCTCGCCCAGACCGCCTGGGACATGCCGACCCCCTACCCGGAAGGCAATTTCCACGAGAAGAACATCGCGACTTTCGTCGCCGAGGTTAACGAGGCGGCCGGCGACGCCGTCGCCATCACGCCGCACTACAACCAGTCGCTGATCAAGCATCCCGACATCAAGAGCTCGGTGCGCGACGGCATCGTGCCGATCGGCGAATTGCTGGTCTCCCGGCTGGAGAACGAGAACGCCATCTTCGGCGCTGATTCCGTGCCGTTCCTCGCCACCAGCTACGAGGACGCCCGCAAGCTCTACGACGTCCAGAAGCCGCTGATGGAAAAGGTGCTCGCCGCCGAGGGGCTGAAGCTCTTGTTCTCCGTGCCCTGGCCGCCGCAGGGCCTCTACACCAAGGATTCGGTCGATTCGGTCGAGGCGCTCTCCGGCCGCAGCTTCCGCGCCTACAACACCTCCACCGAGGCGATCGCCAATGCCGCTGGCATGGTGCCGACGCAGATCGAGGCTTCGGACATCGCCACCGCCTTCTCCACCGGCCGCGTCGCCGCGATGATGACCTCGCCGTCGACGGGCGTCGATTCGCAGGCCTGGGACTTCCTCTCCTACTACTACCCGCTGAACGCCTGGCTTCCGCGCAACATGGTGATCGTCAACCAGGCCGCGTTCGACGCGCTTTCGGCCGAAGCGCAGACCGCGATCACCGAAGCGGCGGCCGAGGCCGAGACGCGCGGCTGGGCGGCGTCCGAGGAAGAGACCAAGCGCACCACGGCGCTGCTCGCCGAAAACGGCATCACCGTCGCCGAGCCGTCCGAAGCCCTGACCAGCGGCTTCCAGGAGATCGGCGTGACGCTGACCGAAAGCTGGAAGACCAGCGCCGGCGAAGACGGCGCCGCTCTGGTCGAAGCCTACCAGCAGTAAGACCGACCGGCGGCCGGGCACAGCGATGCGCCCGGCCGTTTCATTGCCCGCCGATCGCCCACGGGAGCGCCGATGCGCCGAGTTCTGGATACGCTCTACAGCGCCGCCGCGGGCGTCGCGGCGCTGTGCCTCCTTGCCATATTGCTGCTGGTCGCCGCGCAGGTCGGCGCCCGCACGCTCGACGTGCTGCTGGTCGCGGCCGGCCTGACGCCGACCCGCTTCGTGGTGCCGTCGCTGGCCGAGATCGCCGGCTTCCTGCTGGCTGGCGCGACCTTCCTGGCGCTCGCCGACACGCTGGCGAAGAACGTCCATATCCGCGTCGACCTCGTCACCGCGCGGCTGCCTGCCGGGCTGCGCCAGGGCGTCGACGGCGTCGTGGCGCTGGTCGGCGCGGCCGTCGCCGGCTTCGGCGCCTATGCCACCGGCGCGCTCGCGCTGAAGAGCTATTCCTTCGACGACGTCTCCTACGGCATGGTCGCCGTGCCGCTCGCTTTGCCGCAGGCGACCCTCGCGCTGGGCCTGGTGATCCTTACCATCGCATTGGTCGACGAGGCGGTGCTGGCCTTCACCGGGCGCGACCGCATCGCCGGCAGCGGGGGCGGCGTCTGATGGGCATGTTCGAGGTCTCGCTGATCGTCCTCGCCGTCCTGTTCACGGCGCTTGCCTCCGGCCTCTGGGTCGCCCTCGCTTTGACGCTGACCGCGCTCGCGGCGCTCTTGACCCGCCCGGCTCTGCCGGATGCGCAGATCCTCGCCACCTCCTTCTGGTCGGCCTCGACGTCATGGGACCTGACGGCGCTGCCGATGTTCATCTGGATGGGCGAGATCCTGTTCCGCTCCAAGCTGTCGGAGGACCTCTTCGCCGGCCTCTCGCCTTTGATGCGCCGGCTGCCCGGCCGTCTCGTCCACGTCAACGTCGTCGGCTGCGCCATCTTCGCGGCGATCTCCGGCTCCTCCGCCGCGACCACCCAGACGATCGGCAAGATCTCGCTGCCGGAACTTAAGCAGCGCGGCTACGACGACAGGATCGCCATCGGCTCGCTCGCCGGCGCCGGCACGCTCGGCCTCCTGATCCCGCCGTCGATCATCCTGATCGTCTATGGCGCGGCGGTGGAGCAGTCGATCGCCCGGCTGTTCATCGCCGGGGTCGTGCCGGGCATCGTGCTGGCGCTGCTGTTCATGGGCTACGTAGCGCTGGTCGCGACGCTCAAGCCGTCGCTGATGCCGCCGGAAGCCGACGTCATCGCGCCGGAGAGCGCCTTCCGCTCGTTCCGCCGCATCCTGCCGACCATCCTGCTCATCGCCGGCGTCATCGGCTCGATCTATGGCGGCATCGCCTCGCCGACCGAGGCGGCGGTGATCGGCGTGGTGCTGGCGCTGGTCATCACCGCGGCGCAGGGCATGCTGACGCGGGCGAACTTCATCGAGAGCCTGATGGCCGCGACCCGCGTCTCGGCGATGATCGCCTTCATCCTCGCCGGCGCCGCCGTGGTGACGACCGCCATGGGCTTCACCGGCCTGCCGCGGGAACTCGCCGCCTATATCAGCTCGCTGGAGCTCTCGCCGCTGGCGCTGCTGGCGGCGCTGACGCTGTTCTTCATGGTGCTTGGCTGCTTCCTCGACGGCATCTCGATGGTGGTGCTGACCACCTCCGTCGTCATGCCGCTGGTCACCGAGGCGGGGTTCGACCTGATCTGGTTCGGCATCTACCTGGTGATCGTGGTCGAGATGGCGCAGATCACCCCGCCGGTCGGGTTCAACCTGTTCGTCATCCAGGGCCTGACCGGGCAGAACATCTTCCGGATCGCCGTCGCCACCGCACCGTTCTTCGGCCTCTTGGCGCTGATGGTGGTGCTGCTGGCGCTATTCCCCGACCTCGCGCTGTTCCTGCCGCGCACGATGTTCTCGGGTGGCTGACATGGCGGAGCGTGACACAACCGAGCCGCCGTTCGGCCCGATCGTCTCCTCGGCGCATCTTGCCGACGGGGCCATGCCGGCGCTGTCGGAGGTCGAGTTCGGCATGATCCTCTGCGGCCACGCCTTCGAGCGCTGGATGGAGCGCTGCATGACGGCCGCCGGCCAGCCGGGGCTGACGGCGACGGAAATCCTCGTCCTTCACACCGTCACCCATCGCGGCAAGGCCAAGCGCCTCGCCGACATCTGCCTCGTCCTCGGCATCGAGGACACGCATCTGGCCACCTATGCCATCCGCAAGCTGGAGGCCAAGGGCCTCGTCGCCCGCGAGAAATCCGGCAAGGAGCGCCTGGTCTCGGTCACCAGCGAAGGCGAAGCCGCCTGCCGCCGCTACCGAGACCTGCGAGAGCGTATCCTTGTCGCTGGCGCCGCCGAACTCGGCGTTTCGGCTGAGGCGATGTCCAGCGTCGCGCGATTGATGCGCGTTCTCTCCGGGCACTACGACCAGGCAGCACGAACGGCGGCAAGCCTGTAAGCGCCCGCCCGACCGGCACGGCGACCAGGAACGGGCACCCGCTGTAGCGGCGCAACCGCACGCGCGGGCTGCGGCGCACATGGGTGCGGGCGGTGATCCGGATGCGGGCGCGAAGGGCTTGCCGCCGGTTCGCCTGCTTGCGGGCTGCCCGGCGCTGCCGGGCGCGACTTTCCCGCCGCTCACGCATGCCAGAACGGCTTCCGGCATTCGCCCCGCGCGGTGGCGCGCGACAGGCCGACATCGGCCAGCAGGCGGTCATCCAGGCAAGCGAGCGCGGCGCGCTGGCGGTGGCGCTGGAACCAGACCGTGGCGAGTGCCCGGATGGGTTCGATGCTGATCGGGGCGCGGCGCCCGTATCGGGTCAGGCTGATGTCACTCACGAGAGTCCCTCCTCTTCGACAGGATCAGTTTGCGAATGCCTGCAGTTGCTGGTGGCTGGAGGCGGTGATCGTCACGACGTCGCCGGCCCGGGCGAACTCGACTTCGGCCCAGGCCATGCCGAAGGCACGCGGGACGGCGATGACCGCCCGCTGGCCGTCGGCCAGCGTCGTCACGAAGCGCATTGGCTCGGGGCTGCCGCGGCCGGTCAGTGTCGCCTCGACGCGGTAGCCCTGTGCTTCGGCCGTGTAGACCGCCGAGCCGCGGACGGCGTCGAACTCGATGCTGGCCGGCTTGCCCGGCTGCATCTCGCCGCCATTGGCGACATCGGCCGCGAAAATCGCTGAGAGAAAGACGAGGGCACAGATTGCCTTGACCATGACCGACCTCGACGGCTGCCGGGCTGCCCCGGTGCGGAGCGCCATTGCTCTCACAAGGCCAAGGTCTCACAATCGCCCTCGCGGGCCTGTGATGGCGGTCACAGAGGATGCGCATCGGCTTGCGGGACCGGCTCGTTCAGCCTGCGAAACAAGGGAGCGGGGTGCCATGACGATCGTCGATTCACGGGCCGGGCCCGACAAGATCCGGCTGCTGCGCGACTGCCTGATCTTCCGATCGCTGAACGAGGCGGCGCGCCAGGAACTGGCGGGCCGCGCCTATTTCAAGCGTTTCGCGTCAAAGGAGCCGATCTTCCAGATGGGCTCGCCCGGCCAGAGCATGATGGCCATCGCCAGCGGCGTCGTGCGGATCACCGCGCCGACGGAAAGCGGCCGCGAGATCATCCTGGCGGATCTGCCGGCGGGCGAGGTGTTCGGCGAGGTCGCGATGCTCGACGGCAAGGAGCGCTCGGCCGCCGCCACGGCGCTGACCAATTGCGAGCTCCTGGTGCTGGAGCGGCGGGACGTCGTCGCGCTGATCCGCCACGATCCGGACGCCGCGCTGCGGCTTCTCGAGCTCCTGTGCGCCCGGCTGCGCCGGTCGGAGGAGCGGATGACGGAGATCGCCTTCCTGGAAGTGCCCGCCCGCCTCGCCCGGACGCTGATCCGCGCCGCGGCCGAGGCGGCGGAACGCTCGCGGGTCCAGCCGGTGAAGCTGTCGCTGGCGCAGGGGGAACTCGCCCGGATGATCGGCAGCTCGCGCGAGAACGTCAATCGCTGCCTCAAGGAATGGCAGCGCCACGGCCTGATCGACCTGAAGGACGGCTGGCTGCTGGTCCTCGATCCGCAGGGGCTCGAGGCGCACGCCCACCGATAGCCGTCGCAGGCGGCCCCCGATACCTCTTTGCAGAAACCGGTTTCCCCCCGCCGGCCGATTCGCCTAAGAAGCGGGCGGCACCGGCAATGGCGAGAGGTGACAGGCATGGCCGAAGCACGGCGGATCGACGGCAAGGCCGTTGCGGCGGGTATCATCGACAAGGTGAAGGCGGCAACGGCGGCGCTAACTGCCGAGGGCGCGCCGCAGCCCGGTCTTGCCGTGGTCATCGTCGGCGAGGATCCGGCAAGCCAGGTCTATGTCGGCTCCAAGGAGAAGATGGCGCGCGACTGCGGCTTCCACTCGGTCAAGCACGCGCTCGGCGCCGACACCAGCGAGGCAGACCTTCTCGCCGTCGTCCACGATCTCAATGCCGATCCGGCGATCCACGGCATTCTCGTGCAGCTGCCGCTGCCGAAGCAGATCGACGAGGCGAAGGTCATCGAGGCGATCGATCCGGACAAGGACGTCGACGGGTTCAACCTGATCAATGTCGGCCGGCTCGCCACCGGCGCGCTCGACAAGGCCTTCGTTCCCTGCACGCCGGCCGGCTCGATGATCCTCATCCGCGAGGCGCTGGGCGATGATCTGTCGGGCCTCAACGCCGTCGTGGTCGGGCGCTCCAACATCGTCGGCAAGCCGATGGCGCAGCTGTTGCTGGCCGCCAACGCCACGGTCACCGTCGCCCATTCGCGTACGAAGGATCTCGCCGCGGTCTGCCGCAACGCCGACATTCTCGTCGCGGCCGTCGGGCGGGCCGAGATGCTGACCGGCGACTATGTGAAGGAAGGCGCGGTCGTGATCGATGTCGGGATCAACCGCGTGCCCGCGCCGGAAAAGGGCGAGGGCAAGTCGCGGCTGGTCGGCGACGTCGACTATGCGTCGGCCGCCGCAAAGGCTGCGGCGATCACCCCGGTACCGGGCGGCGTCGGGCCGATGACCATCGCGCTCCTGATGGCCAACACGCTCACCTCGGCCTGCCGCGCGGCGGGCAAGGCGCCGCCGCTTCTCTAGGCCGGACGCGGCGTCAGTCCGCCGGGCCGTTGCCCTCGGCGGGCTTGGCTTCGCCTGCGTTCTGCTTCGGCCCGCCCTTGGAAACGCCTACCATCGCGGGCCGCAGCACGCGGTCGCCGATGGCGTAGCCGGCCTGCACGACCTGCAGCACGGTATTGTGCGGGACCTCGGGATTGGGGATCTCGAACATCGCCTGGTGGAAGTTCGGGTCGAAGCGCTGGCCCTCGGGGTCGAGCCGCTTCACGCCGTGCTTCTCCAGCGCCGAGATGAGGCTGCGCTCGGTGACCTCGACGCCGTCGATCAGGGCGTTCAGCCCGTCGTCGCCATGCGCCTTGGCTTCCGCCGGCACCGCCTCGATGGCGCGGCGCAGATTGTCGGCGACCGACAGCATCTCGCGGGCAAAGCCCGTGACGCCGTAGGTCCGCGCGTCCTTGATCTCGCGTTCGGTCCGCCGGCGTAGGTTCTCCATGTCGGCGGCGAGCCGCAGCAGCCGGTCCTTGACGTCGGCATTCTCCGCTTCGAGCCGGGCGATCCGCTCGGCATCGGCGCCGGCCGCGGCCTCGGGATCGGCAAAGCCGCTCGGCGCAGGCGTTTCGGAGGCAGCATCGTTGGCCGCGTGCCCGTCTTCGGCGGCGCCCGGGCGGGCCTCGCCTGCCGCGTCGTCGGTTTCGCTCTGGTGGCGCTGGCCGTTCTCGATCGTCATTCCGTCCTCAATCCCGTCTCAGTCGGGCGCCGCGGCGCCGACCCGCTCCCTTTCGGAAAACGGGCAGGCCGCGGCGCAAAAAAGGTCTTCGGTGCCGCATATCGAAGCGGCCGGCGGCAAAATCAAGCCTGCCGCTCCGCTGCTCCCTTGGAGAGCAGCCGCGAGACGATGCGGGCGGTGTAGTCGACCATCGGCACGATCCGCCGGTAGTTGAGGCGCGTCGGGCCGATGACGCCGACGGCGCCGATCACCGCCTCGGTCCCGCCCTTGTACGGCGCCACCACCAGCGACGAGCCGGACAGCGAGAACAGCTTGTTCTCCGAGCCGATGAAGATCCGGACGCCATTGCCGGTTTCGGCAAGGTCGAGCAGCTCGATGATGCCGCTCTTGGTCTCCAGGTCGTCGAATAAGAGGCGCAGCCGGTCGAGATCCTCCGACGCCGTGACATTCTCGAGCAGGTTTGCGCGGCCGCGCACGATCAGCCTTGCCGGCTGGTCGGCGGAGGCGCCGGACCAGACGGCGAGGCCCCGGTCGACCAGCTCCCGGGACAGGACGTCGAGCGCGTTGGCCGTGTCGTCCTTCAGCCGCCCGATCCGCTCGCTGGCTTCGCCCAGCGTGCGACCGACCACATGGGCATTGAGGAAATTGGCGGCCTCGACGAGCTGCGAGGCGGTGACGCCGGCCGGCAGGTCGAAGATGCGGTTCTCGACCTCGCCGTTCTCGCCGACCAGCACGGCCAGCGCCTTCAGCGGCTCCAGCCGGATGAACTCGATATGCTTGAGGCGCAGATCGGATTTAGACGTCAGCACGATGCCGGCGCCACGCGACAGGCCGGAGAGGAGCTGGCTCGCTTCGGTCAGGAGTGATTCGAACGGCCTTCCATCCCCGGAAAGCCGCACCTTCTCCTCGATCTCCTCGCGCTCGGACGAGCCGAGATCGCCGACCTCGAGGAACGCATCGACGAAGAAGCGCAGGCCGAGTTCGGTCGGCATCCGCCCGGCGCTGACATGCGGCGAATAGATCAGCCCCAGCGCCTCCAGATCGCTCATGACGTTGCGGATGGAGGCCGGCGACAGCGAGTTGGTGATCAGCCGCGACAGCATGCGCGAGCCGACCGGCTCGCCGATGTCGAGATAGCTTTCGACGATCAGCCGGAAGATCTCGCGCGAGCGATCGTCGAGCGGCAGCCCTGCCGCTGCCAAATCACTGACGGGAAGGCGGAATTCGGTCATCACGTCGCAAATTTCTTCCGCATGGGCCAACTATAAGGAGCGCGGGCGCCCGCGCCAAGCGGGGAGCCTGCCACCGTCGCCGCGGCGGCATCGATTTCCTCCAGTTTCGCCGGTCATCGCGCCGACGACGCCCTCCGGGCACCGCCAGGGACATCGCGCCGCGACGATCGCCGGATTTATTTTGCTCCCCCGCCGCATCGCCGATACAAGCCCGGCACAACCCGAAGCAACTAAGCCTTAACCATCGACCGATCGTCAGGACATATCATGCGGCCATCCAAACGCGCCGGCGACCAGCTGAGGCCGGTCAGCCTCGAGCGGAACTTCTCCCGTCACGCCGAAGGCTCGTGCCTGGTGAAGTTCGGCGACACCCATGTCCTGTGCACCGCCAGCCTCGAGGAGCGCGTGCCGGGCTGGCTGCGCAATTCCGGCAAGGGCTGGGTGACCGCCGAATACGGCATGCTGCCGCGCGCCACCGGCGACCGGATGCGCCGCGAGGCGGCGTCCGGCAAGCAGTCCGGCCGCACCCAGGAAATCCAGCGCCTGATCGGCCGCTCGCTGCGCGCCGTCGTCGACCTGCCGGCGCTGGGCGAGCGGCAGATCACCGTCGACTGCGACGTGATCCAGGCCGATGGCGGCACCCGCACCGCGGCGATCACCGGTGGCTTCGTGGCGCTGGCCGACTGCCTCGCCTGGATGGAGGCGCGCGCCATGGTCAAGCGCAAGGACGTGCTGACCAGCCATGTCGCGGCGATCTCCTGCGGCATTTACAACGGCGAGCCGGTGCTCGACCTCGACTATCCGGAAGATTCCACCGCCGAGACCGACGCGAATTTCGTCATGACCGGTGCCGGCGGGATCATCGAGATCCAGGGCACGGCCGAGGGCGCGCCGTTCTCTGAGGACGAGTTCCTGAAGCTGCTCGCCCTGGCGCGCAAGGGCATCAACGAACTGGTCGAGATGCAGCGCGAGGCGCTCGGAGGCGAACTGTGAACCGGCTCGACCCCGCCGACGGCCCGCTGCTCGTCGCCAGCCACAATGTCGGCAAGATCTGGGAGATCCGCGAGCTCATGGAGCCGTTCGGCTTCACCGTGGTGTCGGCGAAGGACAAGGGCCTCGTCGATCCGGAGGAGACCGGGACGACCTTCGAGGAAAATGCCGAGATCAAGGCGCTCGCCGCCCTCGAAGCGACGGGCCTGCCGGCGCTCTCCGACGATTCCGGCATCGCGATCGAGGCGCTCGGCGGCGATCCCGGCATCTATTCGGCGCGCTGGGGCGGGCCGGAGCGCGATTTCGCCATGGCGATGCGCAATGTCGAGGAGAAGCTGCAGGCCGCCGGCGCCACAGAACCGGCGCAGCGACGGGCGACCTTCGTCGCCGTTCTGTGCCTGGCGCTGCCCAGCGGCGAGCGGCACTTCTTCCGCGGCGAGGTGGACGGCGTCTGCGTCTGGCCGCCACGCGGCACGCTCGGCTTCGGCTACGACCCGATCTTCCTGCCCGATGGACAGGACCGGACCTTCGGCGAGATGATGTCGCTGGAAAAGCATGCCTGGAAGCCCGGCCAGCCGGATGCGCTGTCGCACCGCGCGCGGGCGTTCCAGAAATTCGCGCGCGAGGCGCTCGGGACGACATGACCCTGCACATGCCCCCGCGCGGCGGCGTTCTCGCCTTTCCCCCGGTCCCTCGCGATCCGGGCTTCGGCGTCTATGTGCACTGGCCGTTCTGCGCGGCGAAATGCCCGTATTGCGACTTCAACAGCCATGTCCGGCAGAAGCCGATCGACCAGGATCGCTATGCCGCGGCCTTCGAGCGGGAGATCGCCGAGGCGGCGCGCCGCTCGCCCGGCGAGACGGTGACCTCGATCTTCCTCGGCGGCGGCACGCCCTCGCTGATGGAGCCGGCAACGGTCGGGCGGATCCTCGATGCGATTGCGGCGCGCTGGACGGTCGCCGACGGCGCCGAGGTGACGCTGGAAGCCAACCCGTCGAGCGTCGAGGCGACACGCTTCCGCGGCTACCGCGCCGCGGGCGTCAACCGCGTGTCGCTGGGCGTCCAGGCGCTGAACGACCGGGACCTAAGGCGGCTCGGCCGGCTGCACGACGTCGCGCAGGCGCTCGGCGCCATCGAGCTTGCCCGCGCCACCTTCCCGCGCCTGTCCTTCGACCTGATCTATGCGCGGCCCGAGCAGACCGTCGCCGGCTGGGAAGCCGAACTCACCCAGGCGATCGACCTCGCCGCCGACCATCTGTCGCTCTACCAGCTGACCATCGAGGAAGGCACAGCCTTTCACGCGCTGCACAAGGCCGGCAAGCTGATCGTCCCGGACGGCGAGCTCTCGGCCGATCTCTACGAGGCGACGCAGAGCCTGACGGCGTCGCGCGGGTTGCCCGCCTACGAGATCTCAAACCACGCCGTACCGGGCGCCGAATCGCGCCACAACCTGACCTATTGGCGCTACGGCCTCTATGCCGGCATCGGCCCCGGCGCGCATGGCCGGATGATGGGCGAGGACGGCCGCCACGCCGTCGCCAACGAGCCGCTGCCCGAGACCTGGCTGAAAATGGTCGAGGCCTGGGACTCCGGCGCCATCACCGACGAGCTGCTGACCGAGACCGAGCAGGCGGACGAACTCCTCCTGATGGGGCTGCGCCTAACCGAAGGCATCGACCTCGCCCGCTGGCGCCGGCTCACCGGCCGCGACATCGATCCGGAAAGCGAAGCCGAATTGCGCGCCCACGGCATGGTCGAGCGCATCGGCCCCGACCGGCTGCGCGCCACGCCCGCCGGCATGCTGGTGCTGGATGCGGTGGTCGCCGACCTGGCGTGATGGTGCGGTCGACAGTTCGACCGGCTGGCGGTAAATTCCCTAGCGCTATCCATCGGAGTGTCTGACAATGGCGCGGAGCCGCTCTCCCCTTCTGGTCGATCTCGGATCCCAACGGGCCAGTCTCGACGCTCATCTCGAGAGCGGCGACTTTTCGGACGCGAGTGACGTGGTCCGGGCCGGCCTGCGCGCCCTGGATCGGGAAGCGGCCGCACGCGACGCCGTGATGAAGGCGGCGATAGAGGAGGCTCTCGGAGACTCGCGTCCGTCTCTGCCCGCCAGGGATGTCTTCGAGCGCTTGCGCCGGAAACAGGATGTGCGGGACGAACGAACGGACCGCGATCCTGCCTGAGGTCCGCTTTCATCCGCTCGCCGAAGATCTCGACCGGATCGACGACTTTGTTGCCATCCGCAGTCCTTCCGGCGCGACGTCTGGCAGAAAGGCTTGAAGGCGCCATCGAAAGGCTCTCCCGGTTTCCGGAAAGCGGCAGACGACGGGACGATCTCGCTGCCGAAATCAGCACCATCGCCGTCGATCACACGCTCCTCATTGCCTACAGGGTCGATCCCGGTCACATCCTGATCCTGCGGATCTTCTATGCCGGCCGCGACTTCGAAGCCGATCTGCGCGATGACGAGCAGGACCAGTCCGACAGAGAATCGTGAGTGAATGACCGAGACCGATGCGCCCGCCCGCAGCTACAGCGTCCGCGATGTTGCACACACCGCCGCGCGCCCGGAGCCCGGCCTCTATCTCGTGGCGACGCCGATCGGCAATCTCGGCGACGTCACGTTGCGGGGACTGGAGATCATCGCCGGCGCCGACCGGCTCGCCTGCGAGGACACGCGCGTCACCGCCAAGCTCCTGCAGCGCTTCGCCATCAAGCGGCGGATGACGCCCTATCACGAGCACAATGCCGAGGAGTCCGGCGCGGCCCTCCTCGCCGATCTCGTCGCCGGCGGGTCGGTGGCGCTGGTCTCGGATGCCGGCACGCCGCTGGTCTCCGATCCCGGCTACCGGCTGGTGCAGCTGGCCCTCGAGGCCGGCATCAAGGTGGTGCCGATCCCCGGCGCCTCGGCGGTGCTGGCGGCGCTCTGCGCCTCGGGCCTGCCGTCGGACGCGTTCTTCTTCGCCGGCTTCCTGCCGCAGAAGGAACAGGCGCGCGCGGCGCGGCTGCAGGAACTGGCCCGGGTGCCGGGCTCGCTGGTGTTCTTCGAGGCGCCGCACCGGATCGCCGCGAGCCTCGCCGCCATGGCGACGGCGCTGGGGGACCGCCCGGCGGCCGTCTGCCGCGAACTGACCAAGGCCTACGAGACGGTCTATCGCGGCACGCTGCCCGAGCTGGCGGAGAGCTTCGCCGCGATGGAGCAGGTGCGCGGCGAGATCGTCGTCTGCATCGGCCCGCCCCCACAAGAGGCGACGGCCAGCGCGGCGGACACCGACGGCATCCTGTCCGGCCTGCTCGCCGAGATGAAGCCGACACAGGCCGCGCAGGAAGCCGCGCGCCTCACCGGCCTGCCGCGGCGCGAACTCTACCAGCGGGCGCTGGAGCTGAAGGACCGGAAATGACGGCGGCGCCCGGCACGAGCGAACGGCGGCGCCGGGATCTCGGCAAGGGCCATCGCGGCGAGCGCCTCGCCTGCTGGGCCCTGCGGCTGAAATTCTACCGCATCCTCGCCGTGCGCTACCGCACGAAACTTGGCGAGATCGACATCGTGGCGCGCCGCGGCGACCTCGTCGCCATCGTCGAGGTCAAGGCGCGGCCGAGCGTGGTCGCGGCGATGGACGCGGTCGGCCCGGCCGCGCAACGGCGGATCGAGGCGGCGGCGGATCTGTGGCTCGCACGCCAGAAAGACCATCACCGCCTGTCGCTGCGCTTCGACATCGTCGCGGTCCGGCCCTGGCGCTGGCCGGTGCATGTGCCGGGTGCCTGGGCGCCGCGGCATTTCTGAACGCGGCCGAGACCCGGCGCGGCAATATTGCCGCAATGGCGCCGCTCCAACCGTGAAGCACGCCGGGCGGATAGGCATCTGCTGCCGCACTGTTTATAGACCGGCGATGAAACCGACCGACCGACTGCGGAGCCCTCGCCCGGCGTGAAGAAATCCATCTCCCTGACGAAGCCCGACGAGCGCGGGCTGGTGGTCCGGCTGCTGAAGCGGATTATCGCCGAAAACGGCCGGCTGTTCCTCCGGCAGTATTCGGTGGCGATCGTCTGCCTGGTGCTCGTCGCCGGGACGACGGCCTTCCTCGCCTGGATCATGCGCGACGTCATCGACGAGATCTTCGTCAAGCAGAACCGCAGCGCCATCATCACCCTGCCCGTCGTGGTGTTCATCGCCTTCGCGGTCAGGGGCCTTGCGACCTACGGCCAGGGCGTGATCCTCGCGCGGATCGGCAACAACATCGTCGCGCGCTACCAGCGGCGGCTCTTCGCCCACCTTACCGAGCTGTCGGTGGACTTCTTCTCGGAGAACCGTTCGGCGCATCTCGCCGCCCGGATCAACCAGAACGTCTCCGGCATCCGCGACACGCTGAACCTCACCGTCACGACGCTGGCGCGCGACGTGCTCAGCCTGATCTTCCTGGTCTTCGTCATGATCTACCAGGACCCGGTCCTGTCGGCGATCGCGCTGCTCGCGGGCCCTCCGATCGCGCTGATGATCGCCGGGCTCGCCCGCAAGCTGCGCTCCGCCACCCGCCAGTCGATCGATCTCAATGCCCGCGTCCTCGCCTCTATGCAGGAGGCGGCGCAGGGGATTTCCGTGGTGAAGGCGTTCACCATGGAAAAGCCGCTGCGCGAGCGGATCGAGCGGCTGATCGTCGCCGCCGAGGAACGGTCCAACCGCATCGCCACCATCACCGAGCGCACCACGCCGGTGACCGAGATCGTCGCGGGTCTCGCGATCGCCGGGGTCATCGCCTATTCCGGCTACCGCGCCATCGTCTACGGCTATTCCCCCGGCTCGATGTTCGCCTTCATTACGGCGCTGCTCTTCGCCTACGACCCGGCGCGGCGGCTCGCCAAGCTGCAGGTGCAGCTCGAGCGGGCGCTGGTGAACGCCCAGATGATCTACGAAATCCTCGACCTCGAACCGCGCCAGCCGGACCGGCCCGACGCCCCGGAACTGGTCGTGTCAGGCGGCGAGGTCGTCTTCGAGAATGTCGGCTTCTCCTATTACGAGAACGAGCCGGTCCTGCGCGGGCTCGATTTCGTCGCCCCGGCCGGCAAGACCACGGCGGTGATCGGCGCGTCGGGCGGCGGCAAGTCCACCCTCGTCGCGCTGCTGCAGCGCTTCTACGATGTCGATGAGGGGCGCATCCTGATCGACGGCCAGGACATCAGCACCGTCGCCAAGCGGTCGCTGCGCGAGAAGATCGCCTATGTCCCGCAGGCGCCGTATCTCTTCGAGGGCACGATCCGCGACAATATCCGCCTCGGCCGGCCGGATGCGACCGACGCCGAGATCGAAGAGGCGGCGCGCCTCGCCCAGGCCGAGGAGTTCATCGTCACCCAGCCGAACGGCTACGACACGCCGCTCGGCGAGAACGGCGTGACCCTGTCCGGCGGGCAGCGCCAGCGCCTTTCCATCGCCCGCGCTCTGGTGCGCGACGCACCGATCCTGCTGCTCGACGAGGCCACTTCGGCGCTCGACACGCGGTCCGAGACGCTGGTGCAGATGGCGCTGGAGGAGGCTTCGCGCGATCGCACCGTGATCGTCGTTGCCCACCGGCTGTCGACCATCGTCGGCGCCGACCAGATCCTGGTGGTGGACGGCGGCCGGATCGTCGAGCGCGGCACGCATGGCGAGCTTGTCGATCGGCAGGAAGGCCACTATGCCCGCTTCTACGGTCTGCAGGGGCGCGAGGGGCGCGATCCGGCGCGGGCGCTGGCCGACACGGTCCGGCCCTGACGCGCAACGGCCGAACGAGGGAGGGAGGCCCGCGATGAGCGAGATGAGACTGGTCGTGCTCGGCGCGGCAGGACGCATGGGCCGCACGCTCGTCGAAATCATCGCGGCGACGCCCGGCGCGGTCCTCTGCGGCGCGCTCGACCGGCCGGACTCGCCCGCCATCGGTAAGGATGCCGGCACGCTGGCGGGTCTCACCCCGCTCGGCGTGATCGTCACCAGCGATGTCGACGCAGCGCTCGACGGGGCCGACGGCATCATCGACTTCACGGCGCCTTCCGCCTCGGTCGCCTTCGCCGCGATCGCCGCCGAAAGGCGCCTCGTCCACGTCATCGGCACTACCGGTCTCGGGCCTGACGAGGACGCCGCCATCGCCGAGGCAGCCGCCCGGGCCCGCATCGTCAAGTCCGGCAATATGAGCCTCGGCGTCAACCTCCTCGCCGGGCTCGTCGAGAAGGCCGCGCGTGCGCTCGGGCCCGAGGCCTTCGACATCGAGATCCTCGAGATGCACCATCGCCACAAGGTCGACGCGCCCTCCGGCACCGCGCTGCTGCTCGGCGAAGCCGCCGCCAAAGGCCGCGACGTCGGCCTCGCCGCGGCCAGCGTGCGCGTGCGCGACGGCCAGACCGGGCCGCGCGCCGAGGGCACGATCGGCTTTGCGACGCTGCGCGGCGGTTCGGTGGTCGGCGAGCACTCGGTGATCCTCGCCGGCGAGGGCGAACGGCTGGTGCTCAGCCACATCGCCACCGACCGCGCCATCTTCGCCCGCGGCGCCGTCCGCGCCGCCCTCTGGGCCAACGGCCAGGCGCCGGGCCTCTACGGCATGCGCGACGTGCTCGGCCTGATCGACTGACACACCTCTCCAGTTTCCGAACCCAACCACAAAGGTCCGCCGCGATGTCCCGAACCCTCGTCCTCGTCCGCCACGGCCAGAGCGAATGGAACCTGAAGAACCTCTTCACCGGCTGGAAGGACCCGGACCTTACGGAAAAGGGCGTCGAGGAGGCCAGGGACGCCGGCCGCAGCCTCAAGGCCGCCGGCCTCACCTTCGACCTCGCCTTTACCAGCGAGTTGTCACGCGCCCAGCGCACGCTGGCGCTGATGCTGGACGAGCTCGGCGCACCAAGCCTGCCGACGATCCGCAACATCGCCCTCAACGAGCGCGACTACGGCGACCTCTCCGGCCTCAACAAGGACGACGCCCGCAAGAAATGGGGCGAGGAGCAGGTGCATGTCTGGCGCCGTTCCTACGACGTGCCGCCGCCCGGCGGCGAGAGCCTGAAGGACACCGGCGCGCGCGTCTGGCCCTATTACATCCACGACATCCAGCCGAAGGTGCTGGGCGGCGGCACGGTGCTGGTGGTCGCGCACGGCAACTCGCTGCGTGCCCTCGTCATGGCACTGGACGGGCTCAGCGGCGAGGAGATCGTCGGCCAGGAGATCGCCACCGGCGTGCCGATCCTCTACCGGCTCAACGCCGATTCCAGCGTCGCCGAGAAGATCGTGATGGAGCGCTGATCGACGGGCCGGCGTTCCAGCGCCCGTCATTGAGCCGCACCGGCAGGGGTGTTAGGCACCCCAAGGGCGCCGGAAACAGCTGAGAGAATGCCATCATGACCGATCGAATCGTCCTTCGCACCGGCGAGGCCCTCGTCGCCGGCGGCCCTCCGGGCACCGCCGCCGAGCCGGAAGTCGTCATCGGCGAACTCGACGGCCCGGTCGGCACCGCCATTGCGACGCTGACCGGCGACCAGGTGAAGGGCCACAGCCGCGTCTTCGCGCTGCTCAACACCGACATCATGGTCCGCCCGGTGACGCTCTGCGTCTCCAAGGTCACCGTCGACGACCCGAAATACACCAATATCCTGATGGGCACGGTGCAATTCGCCATCGCCAACGGCGTGCTCGACGCGGTGCGGGAGGGCATCCTGCCGAAGGACCGGGTCAACGATCTCGGCATCGTCTGTTCGGTGTGGCTCGCGCCGAGCATCGTCGACGTCGTCGATCTCGACCACAAGGTGCTGTTCGACATCCACCGCAAGGCGATGACGACGGCGATCCGCAAGGCGATGACCAACGAGCCGTCGATCGACTGGCTGCTCGAGAACCAGGAAAAGATCGTCCACAAATACTACCAGATGGGTCTCGACGGGAAGATCTGAGACCCGCCAAGCCCGGCGCGCGCCGCTCAGGGGCGCGCCAGCAGCCCGCATTCCCAGCCGAGCATCGCCCGCTTGCGGGTGATGCCCCAGTGGTAGCCGGTGAGCGCGCCGGCCTTGCCGACGACGCGGTGGCAGGGCACGACGAAGGAGACCGGGTTGCGCCCGACTGCCGCGCCCACAGCCCTTGCCGCCTTCGGCGCGCCGATGCGGCTCGCGACCGCCGCATAGGTCGTCGCCTGGCCGACCGGGATGGTCAGCAGCGCCTCCCAGACGCGGATCTCGAAATCCGTGCCGATCAGCACGACCCGCAGCGGGCGCTCGCACTGCCAGCTTTCCGGCTCGAAGATCCGCTGCGCCAGCGGGCGCGTCGCCTCCGGTTTCGGCACGAACACCGCTTTCGGCCAGCGCCGGCGCATGTCGTCCAGCGCTGCCGCCTCGCCGCCGTCGCCCGGCTCGGCGAAGCCGATGCCGGCAAGGCCGCGCTCCGTCGCCACCACCAGCGAGAGGCCAAAGGGCGTCGGGTGGAAGCCGTAGGCGAGCACGATCCCCTCGCCGCGGGCCTTGTAGGCGCCGGGCGACAGCGCCTCGTGCTTGACGAAGAGGTCGTGCAGCCGCGACGGGCCGGAGAGCCCGACCTCCAGCGCCGCGTCGAGCAGCGAGGCGCCGTCGCCGAGCAGGCGCCGCGCATGATCCAGCGTCACCGCCTGCAGGAACGCCTTCGGCGTCAGGCCGGACCAGCGCCGGAAGACGCTTGCCAGCGCCGCCTCCTCCATGCCGAGCGCGGCAGAGATCTCGCCGAGGCTCGGCTGCTGGCGGTAGTGCGTCGAGATGAACTCGATGGTGCGGCGGACGACGTCGTAGTCGGACAGCGCGCCGCGGGGCGCCTCGGAAAGCAGCGCCGGCTCGAAGGCGGCGGGGGCGATGGACAGCATGGCGATCTCCTTCGTCCCCATCACTGCACCCCGGGCCGCCACCTCGCCACCCGTTTTCCGGCGCCGGGCGCGCTCAATTACCCTTGGCGGTCGTGAGCGCCCGGTTGAATTCGCGGGCAAAACTCTCGCGGTCGTCCGGGTTGAGGAAGCTGCCGATCTCGGTCGACGCACCCCTCGAATCGACGCTCATCCGCGTGATGCCGATCTCGTCGTGCCGGGCGACGCGAAAGCGCGCCCAGAACGGGTTGTGGTGCGCCTCGCGCACTTCGCCGCGCGGCGAGATCTTGCGGATCGACAGGTCGCTGCGCGACACGGTGACCTCCTCGCGCGCCTTGGCCGAGCGGTAGCTCGCCGTAAATGCCCACCAGACCAGCAGCACGTCGAGGCCGAGAAAGCCGAAGACCGGCCAGGCCCCCTTGGCGAGGAACATCGCGCCGGTGACGAAGCTGACCAGCCCGAAGCCGGCCATCAGGATATTGAAGCCGCGCCGTCCCAGCGAGCGATACGGCACCAGCAGCGCGGCGAAGATCGGCCGTTCCGCATCCTCGCGACTGTCGACAGTCTCGTTCATCGCGCGCCTCCCGGCCGGCAACGGGGAGTCCCGCGGCGGGCCCCGACGTCGATGTCCCCAGCGATCGAGGCCCCAAGGTGTTTCCCCGGCCGCCGGTCCCGCTGTATGGGACGGTCATGGCAGAGAAGATCGGTCGCCCCACCCTTTCGGTCAAGCGCGCTGGCGGCGGCACATCGTCCCGCCCGGGCGCCCGACCCGCCGCGCGAAGGCCGCGCATCCCCTACAGCCGGGACGAGATCGCGGAGATCTTCCGCCGCTTTTCCGTGCAGCGGCCCGACCCGCAGTCGGAGCTGGAATACACCAACCCCTTCACCCTTCTCGTCGCCGTGGTGCTCTCGGCGCAGGCGACCGATGCCGGCGTCAACAAGGCGACGCGGGCGCTGTTCGCCGCCGCCGATACGCCGGCGCAGATGGCGGCGCTCGGCGAGGATGCGATCCGCGAGCATATCCGCACGATCGGCCTGTTCCGCACCAAGGCGAAGAACGTTCAGGCCCTGTCCGAAGCGCTCATCGCCCGCCATGGCGGCGAGGTCCCGGCCGACCGCGCGGCGCTGGAGGCGCTGCCCGGCGTCGGCCGCAAGACTGCCAATGTCGTCCTCAACGTCGCCTTCGGCGAAGCGACCCTCGCCGTCGACACCCACATCTTCCGCCTCGGCAACCGCCTCAGGCTCGCCCCCGGCAAGACCCCCGAGGAAGTCGAGACCCGCCTCCTGGCCGTCATCCCGCCCCCCTATCGCCGCCACGCCCATCACTGGCTGATCCTGCACGGCCGCTATGTCTGCAAGGCCCGCAAGCCGGAATGCCCGGCCTGCGTCATCGCCGATCTCTGCAAGGCGGCGGAGAAGTGGTGCGACATCCCGGCGCCGCTGGTGGAGCTGGGCGTGGGGATGGCGGTGGCGCGGGATATCGCCGAAAGCTAATCGGTCGCTCCAGAATCGGCAACGATGAACCTGCTGCCCATACTGTCTCAAAGGCGCGGCGAGATGCGTACAACATCAAAGTATCGCGCTGGATAACATTGTATCGGATGTAGGCCTTTACCGCAACTTGGCATGCAGGCTGATTGCGTGCAACAACATAACTCGGAAACGGGAGGATCTGCAGTGAAGCTCATCGAGGCCCATGCGACAAACTATCGAAATATCATCGACGCCAACCCCATCGCAGTTGGTCAGACGACTTGCTTGGTTGGTAAGAACGAGGCTGGCAAATCTGCCTTCTTGAAGGCCTTAGAAGGATTACGGTCAACCGACCCCACCTTCATCCAATACGGGAAAATCACCAATTATCCGCGCCGCAGCCTGGCTGAATACGATAGCGACAACCCAGACGGAGAGGCACGGGTGATGCGCACGGTCTGGCAACTGGAGCCGAAGGACCGCGAAGCGGTGGCGGCCGTGCTTGGTTCGGACGCGCTGACGGGAGATACGATTGTCGTCCAGAAGAGCTACGAGCAGGCAAATAGCACTTGGACGCTTTCGCTGAACCAAAAGCAGGTATTGGAAAATCTGATTGCGGCGTATGAGCTGACCGCCGAGGATCGTGCCGTTATCGGGGATGCTTACACTACGCAAAAGGCGGCTGAGGCGCTCGCAAGCCTCGGGACCCGAACTACTGCCCAGCAGACGCTACTCGACGCGATCACTAAATTTCGAAGTAAGTCCGCCTATTATCAGGCGATCGACCTGCTTGACGCCCGAATGCCCAAGTTCATGTATTTCTCGCACTATGATCGGATGAGCGGCGAGCTATCGATTAACAAACTCGACACCGACCGACAAAATTCAAAGGAGACGTCGAGCGGGGATCGGGTTTTCCTCGATTTCCTCGAATACGCCGGAACCACGCTGGACGACCTAGTAAAGACCACCCAGTTCGAGGAGTTGAACGCCAAGTGCGAAGCGGCAGCGCTTCGTATCACCGATCAGATATTCGACTACTGGACACAGAACGACGAACTTAAGATCAAGGTCGTTCTCTCAGAGGGCAAGCCGGGCGATCCGGCGCCGTTCAACAGCGGACCGGTGGCTAGGGCACGCGTAGAGAACAGTCTCCACGGGGTTACAGTGCCTTTTTCGGAGCGTTCCGCAGGATTCATCTGGTTCTTTTCGTTCCTCGTAAAATTTGCTCAAATCAAGAAGTCGCACGGGAATGTAATATTGCTACTGGACGAGCCTGGCCTTACACTTCATGGGACTGCTCAACTAGATCTTCTGCGTTATTTTTATAGGGAAATCGCACCCCACCACCAACTAATTTGGTCTACGCACTCGCCTTTCATGGTTCCAGCGGATGATCTTGCGTCCGTCCGCACAGTTGAAGATGTCGTGACCTCAGATCAACGCGGCCGGAAAAAGTCTATTGGGACGAAGATACGTGCAGACGTGTTGACAACAGACCCGCAGACCAACTTTCCAATTTTCGGCGCGATGGGGTTTGAAGTCACTCAGACGCTCATTATTGGAAAGAATACACTTTTGGTTGAGGGCCCGAGCGACATCCTTTATCTGCAGGCCGTGTCGTCTGCACTCAAGGCAGCAGGCCGTACCCACCTGTCGCCGCAGTGGGCGATATGTCCATCAGGTGGCATCGACAAGGTTCTTCCGTTTGTCCGTCTCTTTTACGGCAACAAGCTCAACACGGTTGTCCTCACAGACTTCGAGCGTGGCCAAAAGAAGAAACTAGAAGACCTTCACAGGGCCGCGCTACTGGACTCTGAGCGAATTATTCTAGCGACTGAGATCGCTGGGAAGGACGAGGCGGACATTGAGGACTTCTTCGAGCCTGCGCTTTTCGTGGATCTCGTCAACAAGACATATAGCCTAAAGGATGGACACGAACTCACAGTTGAGAAGCTCAATGCTGCAGACCCCAGTACTGGACGCCTCGTGAAAAAGGCTGAGGCCTATTTCCGTATCCTTCCCGCCGAAATTCCGGAGTTCAGCCACTTCGATCCGTCCATGTATCTGCTGCAACATCCGCGATCCTTAACGGCAAAGGAAAGGGAGTTAAAGACACACTGGCACGTTTTGAGAAGGCCTTTGAACGCATCGCTGAATTCATTTGACCTAAATAAAAGGCAGCTGCGAAAGTGGGCTGTCAGCAGGGTTTAAACTGCAGATATCCGAAAGAGTCAGCTTTACTGTGCCGGACGCGATGGTTGCGGTGCATCCTCGATCCCGCAGCCCGGCAGTTGCGGCAGGTGGTTCTTCAACGACACGTCAAGGTACGCACGGGGTGATCAAGTCGGCAGACCATCATCGTGTTGTAACCCCGCCCCCCCACCTTCCGCCCCCACCGCTTCACCTGCTATGCCCCGGCGATGATCGCCCCCGCCCCCCGCAGCGCCGTCTACGGCGCGCCGCCCGTTGATCTCGTCGAGGTGCCCGAGGGCGCCGTGCAGCTGTCGCCGCTGCGGCCCGGCGCCGAGGCGCTGGAGGCGCTGCCGGATGCCGCGCTGGAGGACATCGTCGTCGCCGCGCCGCCCGGCTCGATCGAGCGGCGCTTCGTGCTGGCGCAGGCGCTGCGGGCGCTCGTCCCCGGCGGCGCGCTGACGGTGCTGGCGGCCAACGACAAAGGCGGCCAGCGCCTACGCGGCGAGCTCGAAGCCTTCGGCTGCACCGTCGCCGAGCGATCCAAGGCCCGCCAGCGCATCTGCACCGTCGCTCGGCCGGACACGCCGACGGGGCTCGACGCGGCGATCGCGGAAGGCGGGCCGATCATGGTCGAGGGGCTCGTCTCGCAGCCGGGCATCTTCTCGTGGAACCGGGTGGATCCCGGAACGTCGCTGCTGCTCGCCCATCTGCCGAAGCTGGCGGGCCGCGGCGCCGATCTCGGCGCCGGGCTCGGCATCATCGCCAAGGCGGTGCTCGCCGCCCCGACTGTGAAGGAATTGACGCTGGTCGAGATCGACCGCCGCGCCGTGGAAGCGGCAAAGGCGAATGTCGCCGACGCGCGGGCGCAGTTCCTCTGGGCCGACGCCCGCGAGACGGCGCTATCCGATCTCGACTTCGTCGTCTCCAATCCGCCCTTCCACGCCGAGGGGATCGAGGATCGCGGCCTCGGCCAGGCCTTCATCACGGCCGCCGCCCGGATGCTGCGCCGCTCCGGCACGCTGCATCTCGTCGCCAACCGCCACATGCCCTACGAGGCGGTGCTGCGGGCGAAGTTCAAGAGCGTGAAGACGGTGGTGGACGTCTCCGGCTACAAGATCTTCGAGGCTTACAAGTGAAGGTTGCGACCGGCCGGCTCGACCGGCTGCTGGCCAACATGGGCTATGCCTCGCGCCGCGAGATCCAGGCGCTGGCGAAGAACGGCCACATCCGCCTCGACGGCGCCCCGATCACGGCTGCCGACAAGCGCATCGCGCTCACGCCCGACCTCGAGACGCGGCTGGTGGTCGACGGCGAGGCGCTCGACCCGCTGCCGGGCTTCGCCCTGATGCTGAACAAGCCGCTCGGCGTCACCTGCTCTCGCAAGGAGGCGGGGCCGCTGGTCTACGACCTCCTGCCCGAGCGCTGGCGGCGGCGCGACCCGGCCATCTCGACGGTCGGCCGGCTCGACAAGGAGACCTCCGGCTTGCTTTTGATGACCGACGACGGCGCGCTCCTGCACCGGATCATCTCGCCGAAGCGGCATGTGGCCAAACGCTACCGCGTCGGGCTCGCCCGGCCGATGACCGGCGGCGAGGCCGAAATGTTTTCCGCCGGCACGCTGATGCTGGACGGCGAGGACAAGCCCCTCGCCCCGGCGGAACTGACGGTCGTCGGCCCTCAGGAAGCGCTGTTGGAAGTCCACGAGGGCCGCTACCACCAGGTCCGCCGGATGTTCGCCGCCGCCGGCAACCATGTCGAGACGCTGCACCGCGAATCCGTCGGCGGCCTCGCTCTGCCGGCCGACCTCGCGCCCGGCGCGATCCGGCGCCTCGGCGAAGCCGACCTCGCCGCGATCTTCGCGGGCGGCGGCGCCTGATCGCCGAGAACGGCTAGGCGTCCACCCTAAGACGACGGCAATTCGCGAGCCCTACGTGGCTACGGCGCGCAGACGATGACGCCCTGCGCCGCCAGCGCAGCGATTTCCGCGTCGCTGTAGCCGCTCGAGGCGAGGATTTCGCGCGTGTGCTGGCCGAGTTCCGGTGCCGCCCGCGTGACCGCGCAGGGCGTCTTGTCCAGCTTCACCGGGAAGCCCACCATGCGGATCGTGCCGTGTCCCGGCTGCTCGACGTCGATCGCCATCTCCTGGGCGACCACCTGCGGGTCGGCGAAGACTTCCGCAAGGTTCTGTACCCGCCCGCAGGGAACGCCCGCCGAATTCAGCCGGGCGATCCATTCGGCCTGGGAGACGCTCCGCATGCGCTCGTTGATCAGCGCGTTCAGCTGGTGGCGGAGCGCGAAGCGCTTCTCGTTGGTGTCGTAGTGCGGCCCCGCCATCAGCTCTTCCAGGCCGATCGTCGTCAGGAACCGGCGCAGGATCACGTCGTTGCTCGGCGCGACCGCGACCTCGCCGTCCAGGGCCTTGTAGAGGCCGTAGGGGGCGACCAGCGGATGATCGTTGCCGGTGCGCTCCGGCAGCCGGCCGGTGGCGAAATACTCCGAGGCGAGAAACGCCATCATGCTGATCGACCCGTTGACCATCGCCGATTCGACGTGCTGGCCGGCGCCGTTCAGGTCGCGGGCCCGCAGCGCGTTGACGATGCCGAAGGCGCCGTAAAGGCCGGCGATGAGGTCGGTGATCGGCTGGCCCGAGCGCATCGGCTCCTGGTCGGCCGGACCGTTGACGCTCATCAGCCCGCTCATCGCCTGGGCGATGAAGTCGAAGGCCGGCCGGTCGACATAGGGGCCGACCGAGCCGTAGCCGTTGATGTTGCAGCTGACGAGCCGCGGATTGATCGCCGCCAGCCGCTCGGGGCCGAAGCCCATCTTCGCCAGGATCCCGGGGCGGAAATTCTCCACCAGCACGTCGGCCGAGGCGATCAGCCGCTCCAGCACCGCCTTGCCCTCGGCGCTGTAGAGGTCCAGCGCGACGGACTGCTTGTTGCGGTTGAAGGCGGCGAAGTACCAGCTGAAGCCGTCGCGGACCGTGCCCTGCTCGCGGATCGGATCGCCGCGGTCGGATTCGATCTTGATCACCTCGGCGCCCATGTCGCCAAGCAGCATGGTGCAGAACGGCCCGGACAGGACCCGGGTCAGGTCGACGACCCTGATCCCGTCGAGCGGACGCCTTGCCTCGGTGGCGCTGTTCCCGCTCATCCGCAGGCGGTGGCGACGGCGTTCATGTCATGCAGCTCCAGCCGCGGGCCGGCCTTCATCACCTGCCCGGCCAGGCGCCTTCCAATCGCCGCTTCGGCCCGGCGCGAGACGGCGATCAGCCGCTGCAGGTCGACGCCGCTCTCGATGCCGCATTCGTCCAGCATGTAGACGAGATCCTCGGTGCAGATATTGCCGGTGGCGCCGGGCGCGAAGGGGCAGCCGCCGAGCCCGCCGACGCTCGACTCGAAGCGCGTGACGCCCTCCTGCAGCCCGGCATAGGCGCAGACCAGCCCGACGCCGCGCGTGTTGTGGAAATGCAGCGCGATGTCGGCCTCGGGAACGCGCTCGCGCAGCGCCCGGACCCGTTCCTGGACGAGCGGCGGCGTCGCCATGCCGGTCGTGTCGCCGAGCGAGATGCTGGTGATGCCGAAATCGGCGTAGGCCCGGGCGATGTCCACGACCCCGCCCACCGGGACGTTGCCCTCGAACGGGCAGCCGAAGGCGGTGGCGATGGCGCCGAACACGGGGATGTCTGCGTCGGCGGCGATGCGCACGATATCGCGCACGCCGTCCAGCGATTCCCGGACCGAGCGGTTGACGTTCTTGGCGTTGTGGCTCTCGGACGCCGAGAGGAAGACGACCATGGCGTCGATGCCGGCGCTTGCGGCGCGCTCGGCGCCCTTGGCGTTCGGCACCAGCGCGGTGAGCACGGCGCCCATCGACCGGTCGATCCCGGCCAGCACCTCGGCCGCATCGCGCAGTTGCGGCACCGCCCGCGGCGACACGAAGGAAGTGACTTCGAGATGGCGGAGGCCGGCGTCGATCAGGCCGTTGACGAGATCGATCTTGGTCGCGGTAGGGATCCACTCCGCCTCGGCCTGGAGCCCGTCGCGCGGGCCGACCTCGACGAGGCTGACCCGCGAGGGGAGCGGCGCCGGGCGCATGTCGCGCACTGCCTGGGTCTGGTCCATGGGTCCGTTCATCGCCGCTACCTTGCTCTGGTCTACCGCGTTGGTATACCGTCGCCGCATCTTCGGGCAATGGCTTTCGAAGAGTGGGAGGGACATGCAGCAGGCACGGGTCGCGGAATCCTCGAAAGGCAGCGTCAGCGACCGCCTGCTCGCCCGGA
Organism: Aurantimonas endophytica; assembly: GCF_014196845.1. Taxonomy (GTDB): domain Bacteria; phylum Pseudomonadota; class Alphaproteobacteria; order Rhizobiales; family Rhizobiaceae; genus Aurantimonas; species Aurantimonas endophytica. The sequence goes on along the minus strand of NZ_JACIEM010000006.1, from coordinate 437,567 downwards.
TGCGCGGCGACATTCTCTCGCTCGCGCTGATTCCCGGACGCGTCATCTCGGAGCGCGACCTCGAGGCGATCTACGGCGCGTCGCGCACGCCGGTTCGCCAGGCGCTGCTGCAGCTGGCCAACGAGGGCTTGGTCATCCGCGCCGGGCGCGGCTACGCTGTCGCGTCGATCGACCCGCAGGAACTCGTGGAGACCTTCGAATACCGGGAGATCGTCGAGGCGGCGGCGGTGCGCCTCGCCTGCGAGCGCGCCAGCGAGGTCGATCTCGACGCGATCCAGGCGACGATCGACCGCGGCCTCAGCGACCCGTCGCCGGAGACCTGGTTCGAGATCGGCGCCGACGTGCATGTGATGATCGCCAGCCTGTCGGGGAACGGCTTCCTGCGCGACGCCGTGCAGGACATCGTGATCCGCATCGCCCGGGCGCGCTGGCTTCTGGTCAGCACGGAAGCGGGCCAGAAGGAGGCGCATCGCGAGCACAGCGAGATCGTATCCCTCATCCGCACGAGGCAGGCGGACGAGGCGGAAGAGGCCATACGACGACACGGGAGGAACGTGCGCGACCAGATCATGCGAGCCGTCGGCGAAGGTCGGCGGCAGCTGGGAGCGCAGGGGATCGTCGTCAAAGGGAGCCTGAACAGTCGCTGATCCGCGCCATGCCGGCCGGATCGGGAGCAACGCCCGCAAGGCGTTGGCAACAAGGGAGGAAACAAGAATGAAAAGATTGACGGGGACGACCCTCAGGATCGCCGGGGCCATGGCGATCGTCGTGGGCCTCTCGGGCATTCAGGCGAAGGCGGCGGAATGCATCGCGCCGGCCGATCCGGGCGGCGGCTGGGACTTCACCTGCCGCACCGTCGGCAAGCTGCTGCTCGACCTCGATCTGGTCGACGCGCCGGTGCAGGTGACCAACATGCCGGGCGGGGTCGGCGCCGTCGCCTATGCCCACGTCATCGCCGACCGCGCGGACCAGGAAGACCTCCTCGTCGCCGCCAGCACCGTCGGCGTGACGCAGATCGCCCAGGGCAAGTATCCGGCCGATACCGACGTCATGCGCTGGGTCGGCATGCTCGCCACCGATGTGGGCGTCATCGCCGTCGCCAAGGACAGCCCGATCCAGACGCTGGATCAGCTGCTGGCCGAGATGAAGGAGAACCCCGGCTCGATCGCCGCCGCGGGCTCGTCCGGCGTCGGCGGCTGGGACCATATCCGCCTGCTCATGCTGGCGCGCGAGGCCGGCATGGACGCCGAGGCGCAGCGGAACCTGCGCTGGGTGCAGTTCGACGGCGGCGGCCCGGCCGTCACCCAGATGATGGGCGGCCATGTCGGCCTCGTCTCCACCGATCTCGGCGAGATCGCCGGCTTCGTGGAATCGGGCGACATCAGGCTGCTCGCAGTACTGTCCGACGAGCGCGTCCCGGCGTTTCCCGACGCACCCACGGCGATCGAGCAGGGTCTCGACGTGACCGGCCTCAACTGGCGCGGCTTCTATACGGGCGGCGACGTCTCCGACGAGGCCTACACGGGCTGGGTCGAGACGATGCAGAAGCTCTACGAGAGCCCGGAATGGGAAACGACCGCGACGGCCAGCGGCCTGATCCCGGTCTGGCGCGGCGGCGAGGAGTTCGAAGCCTACGTCACCGAGCAGGCCGAAGAGATGCGGGCGATTTCCCGGGACATCGGGGTCATCCAGTGAGCGACCGGATCGCGGGCATCGTCATTCTTTGCCTGTCGATCTGGTACGGCTACACGGCGGGGAGCTACCAGGCGGGTTTCACCGACCCGCTTGGCCCCGCCGCGTTCCCGCAGATGCTGTCCGTTCCGGCGGCGCTGTTCAGCCTCTTCCTGATCTTTCGCCCCGACCCGAAGCCCGACTGGGTGACCGGCATCCCGGCCCTCAGGCAAATCGCGGCCGTCGCGCTGCTGATCGGCTACGCCCTGTTCCTCGATGAGCTCGGCTTCATCCTGGCGACGATCGTCGCGGTGACGGTACTGGCCCGCCTGCTCGGCGCCGGTTGGCTGAAGTCGTTCGTTTCGGCGGGCGCGACGAGCATCCTGCTGTTCGCCGTATTCGACCTGGTGCTCGGGCTGCCGTTGCGCGTCGTCCCAGGGATTCTCAGCTAGGGCTTCCGACATGGACATGGACATCCTGGGCGGCCTCGCCTCCGGCTTTGCCGTCGCGCTGACGCCGACCAATCTCGCCCTTGCCTTCCTCGGCTGCTTCGTCGGCACGATCATCGGCGCACTGCCGGGCATCGGGCCGGTGAACGGCGTGGCGATCCTGATCCCGCTCGCCTTCTCCTTCCAGCTCGACCCGGCATCGGCCCTGATCCTGCTGTCCTGCGTCTATTACGGCTGCATGTATGGCGGGCGCATCTCCTCCATCATGCTGAACATCCCGGGCGACGAGCCGGCGATCATGACGACGCTCGACGGCTACCCGATGGCAAGGCAGGGCAAGGCGACCGAGGCGCTGGCGATCTCGGCGGTCGCCTCCTTTGTCGGTGCGACGCTGGCGACGGTCGGCCTGACGCTGTTCTCGCCGCTGCTGGCGAGGGCCGCCATCCATTTCGGGCCGAGCGACTATTTCGCACTCTACGTCATGGCCTTCGCGACGATCGGCGGCGTCACCGGCGCCAATCCGTGCAAGACGCTCCTGGCGGCGTTTCTCGGCCTGATGCTCGCGACCGTCGGCCTCGACCCGGCAAGCGGTACCGCCCGCTACACCTTCGGCTCGTTCAACCTCTATGACGGCTTCGACCCGATCGTGGCGATCGTCGGCCTCTTCGCGATCAGCGAAGTCCTGATCTTCCTGGAGACGTCCCACAAGTCGAGCCAGGGCATGCCGCCGCTGGGGCGGATGTTCGCCGGCCTGAAGGACGTGCGCCGGAGCTTCGGCGCCATGCTGCGAGGGTCCGGGCTCGGCTTCGTCGCCGGCATCCTGCCCGGCGCCGGCGCCTCGCTCGGCGCCTTCCTGGCCTATGTCTTCGAGCGCCGCCTGAGCAATCGAAACGGTACGTTCGGCAAGGGCGACCCGCGCGGCGTCGCCGCGCCCGAGGCCGGCAACAATGCCGCGGCCGGCGGGGCGCTGATCCCGATGCTGACGCTCGGCATCCCCGGCAGCGGCACCACGGCGGTGATGCTCGCCCTCCTGATCTCGCTGAACATCACCCCGGGACCGCTGCTCTTCGAGCGCCAGCCGGAAATGGTGTGGGGGCTGATCGCCTCGCTCTATATCGCCAATGTCGTGCTGCTGGTGCTGAACCTGCCGCTGGTCGGCCTGTTCACCCGGATGCTCAGCCTGCCGGCCTACGTCCTGATGCCTTTCGTGGTGATGGTGAGCTTTCTCGGCATCTACTCGATCAGCAACTCGACCTTCGATCTCCTGGTGATGATCGGCTTCGGCCTGCTCGGCTTCGTCATGCGCAAGCTCGACATCTCGCTCGTGCCGCTGGTCCTCGGCCTCCTGCTCGGGGCCGACATGGAGAACAACCTGCGCCGCGCGCTGTCGATCTCGAACGGCGATTTCGGCATCCTGTTCGAAAGCCCCATCGCGCTCGTGATCTACGCGATCACCGCGGTCGCCCTGCTGGTCGCGTTCGGCTTCGCCTACACCGGACGCCGGATCGCACCGCCGACAGCAGACAATGAAGCATCCGCCGAAAGCTGACCGCCGCGGCCCCGGGCCCGAGCGCTGCGGCCGCGGGGGCCGCTGATCCAGGGCCCCTCACTCGGCGGCCGCCAGGCGGGTGCCTTCGATGATCTGGCTGATCTCGCTGCGGCAGGAGCCGCAATTGGTGCCGGCGCGCAGATCTTCGCCGATCAGCGCGACGCTGTGGCGGCCGCGGGCGACCGCGGCGGCGATCTGGTTGATCCCGACATTGAAGCAGGAGCAGACGATGCGGCCTCGGGCCGGCATCGGCGACGGCGAGCGGCCGGACAGGAGCGCCATGCGGTCGGCCGGGCCGAGCGGCGCGCGCGACCCGAGCAGCGAAACCAGCCAGTCGCGCGGCGGCAGTTGCCCCGGCGGTGCCACGAGCAGCGCCTCGGCGAGCGCCCCGTCGGCATCCACCGCGGCGGCACGATAGGCAAGGCCGCGCCTGTCGGTGTACTCGACCAGCTGTTCGCGAGAGAAGCCGTTCAGAAACTGCCGCGACAGCAGGATTCCCTGGCCGCCGGTTTCCGTGCCGCAGAGCTCGTAGACCCAGCCGCCTTCGACCTTGCATCGGCTCCAGTGGACGAAGCCGGTGGGGCGCAGGTCGCGCCGGGTCATCAGGACGCCGGTCCAGGCGACGGGCTCGCGAACGATGCGCACCGGCACGTTCTTCAGCTCCGGCTGGCCCGAAAACGGATCGGTCGTCGGCGTCGCCAGGGATCCGGCCCCGGCATTGGCGGCGAACTGGCCGCTCCAGTGCATCGGCAGGAACGCGCTGCCGGGCTTCTGGCGGGCCGAGATGCTGACCTTGGCACGCACGAAGCCGTATCGGCTCGACACATGCGCGAGGTCGCCATCGGCCAGTCCCTCGCGCCGAGCGTCCTGCGGCGCGATCTCCAGCGTCGGCTCCGGCGTATTGGCCATCAGCCGCGGGACCCTGCCGGTCCGCGTCATCGTGTGCCACTGGTCGCGCGAGCGTCCGGTGTTCAGCGCGATGGGGCGCTGGCCGTCCACGGCGAGCGCGACACCCTCCTGGCGCACCGCGACGAAACGCGCGCGCCCGTCGGCGGTCGGAAAGCGCCCGTCCCCGAGCAGACGACCGGCCCCTTCGCCCGGCTGCTGCGGCCAGAAGGCCGGCTCGAAGCGCTCGTAGCCGGCGTCGTCCAGACCAGCGAGGGCACCGATATCGAACAGCCGTTCGCCGTCATTCTCGTAGGCGGAGAGCGCCGCGTGTTCGCGGAAGATGGCGGCCGGTCCTTCAAAGGCAAAGGCATCCGCGTAGCCCATGCGCCGCGCCACGTCGCAGATGATGCGCCAGTCGGCGCGTGCGCTGCCCGCCGGCTGCAGGAAGGCGCGCTGGCGCGACAGGCGGCGCTCCGAATTGGTGACGGTTCCGCTCTTCTCGCCCCATGCGGCCGCCGGCAGCAGGACGTCGGCATGGAGCGTGGTGTCGGTGCGGGTCACGTCCGAGACGACGACGAATTCGCAGGCCTTCAGGGCGGCGCGCACGCGGCCGGCATCCGGCATCGAGACGGCGGGGTTGGTCCCCATGATCCACAACGCCTTGACGCGGCCGTCGCCGGCGGCCCGGAACATGTCGACGGCCTTGAGCCCGGCATGCCGCGCGATGCCGGCCGCGTTCCAGAAGCGCCCGACACGGTCCACGTCGGCGGGCTGCTCGAAGCCCATATGCGCCGCCAGCTGGTTGGCGAGCCCGCCGACCTCCCTTCCGCCCATGGCGTTGGGCTGCCCGGTCACCGAAAACGGACCCATGCCGGGCCGCCCGATGCGGCCTGTCGCCAGATGGCAGTTGATGATGGCATTGACCTTGTCGGTGCCGTGGGCGGACTGGTTGACGCCCTGGCTGTAGACCGTGACGCTCCGCTCGGTCGCGGCGAACAGCTCGTAGAAGAGCCGCACATCCGCTTCGGCCAGGCCGCAGCCCGCCGCGACATCCGCCGGCGAGGATGCTTCGGCGCTGGCCGCCGCGACGGCTTCGGCAAAGCCGCTCGTGGCGCTGGCAACGAAATCGCGGTCGAGCGCTCGGCCCTCAGCGATATGGGCCAGCAGACCGTTGAAGAGCAGCACGTCGGTGCCCGGCTCGATCGCCAGATGCAGGTCGCATTCGTCCGCCGTCGCGGTCCGCCGCGGGTCGACCACAACGATCCGCGTGCCGCGTTCCTCGCGGGCCGCCAGCAGCCGCTGATAGAGCACCGGATGGCACCAGGCCGCATTGGAACCGGTCAGGACGACGAGGTCGGCCTCCTCCAGATCGGCATAGATCCCCGGCACGATGTCCTCGCCGAAGGCGCGCCGGTGGCCTGCCACGGACGAAGCCATGCAGAGCCGCGAATTGGTGTCGATATTGCCGGAGCCGATGAAGCCCTTCATCAGCTTGTTGGCGACATAGTAGTCCTCGGTCAGCAACTGGCCGGAAACGTAGAACGCGACCGAATCCGGCCCGTGGCGGTCGATCGTCTCGCGAAAGCGCCTGGCGACCACGTCGAGCGCCGCGTTCCACGATGCAGCGCGGCCGCCGATCTCGGGTGCGAGCAGCCGGCCGTCGTGTCCCGTCGTCTCGCCCAGTGCCGCGCCCTTGGAGCACAGCCTGCCGAAATTCGCCGGGTGATCCGGATCGCCGCGGACGGTCACCTCGCCGTCCGCGGCGACGCGCGCCAGCACGCCGCAACCCACCCCGCAATAGGGGCAGGTCGTCCTCGCCTCGGCCGCCGGCGTTGCCGGGATCCCCGTCATTCCGCCGCCATCAGGGCATGCTCGAGGCCGAGCGAGATGCGCCGTCCGACCAGCCGGACGGGGATGGTCCGGACCGCACCCTCGTCCGCGCCCTGCGCCTTGCCGGTCTCGAGCGAGAACACCCAGTTGTGCAACGGACAGGTCACCGAGGCGCCGTGGACGATCCCCGCGCTGAGCGGGCCGCCACGGTGCGGGCAGTGGTCGTCGATCGCGTAGACCCTGTCGTCGGCGGTCCGGAACACGCCGATGCGACCCTGAGGCGTGGCGACGCAGCGCGCGCCCCGGACAGGGATGTCGTCGATCGTGCCGATGTCGTGCCATAGAGTAGTGGTCATTCCGGAACCCCCACGAGATCGGCGGGTGCCCCGCCACGCTTGACCTGATTACGGAAATTCCGCAGCATGTCCGGGTGAGTAGCCAACGCTACGATGTCAGGAAAGACGCCGCGAACCGGGCGAAACACGGATGCTCGCTCGCGTTTGGCGACAGGATTTTCGACGATCCCGCCCACCTGATCATTCCCTCCATCCGTCCGCAGGACGGCGAGGAGCGGTACAAGGTGATCGGCATGGTCGAGGGCAGGCTTCACACCGCCGTCTTCGTCTGGAGAGACGGCAGTCCGCGTTTCATTTCGGTGAGGAGGAGCAACAGTGGCGAAGAAAAGGCCTATCGTCCTCAGAGCTGATCCCGGCGATGCCGAGGATTTCGACGTCGGGCCCGATGCCATGGAGCGTGCCGTCAAGTCGCGCATCGTGCGCATGGCGCGAACCGGATTGGGCCTCAGCCAGGAAGAGTTCGCGCGCCGTTTTAAGGTGCCGGTCGGCACGCTGCGGGACTGGGAACAGGCGCGCGTGACGCCACCGGATTTCGCGGTGGCGTATGCGCGCGTCATCGCCGCCATGCCGGAAAAGGTCGCGGAGATCGTGGACGTGGCTTGAGACCTCATTCCGCGGCCTCCGCGCGAGGGATCGCCGCCATCGGCTGGAACTCATGCTTGTCCTTGCCCGAGACACGCTCCGACCACGGGTCGACCTGGGCGAATTTCTGGCTGAACACGAAGCGATCGTAATAGGCCCTGCGACGCTCCCGATCATCGAGGACCTGCCGCCGGATCTCGTCGGTGCCGACGCGCCGGGCCCATTTGTAGATGCGCTCGAGATAGCGGCCCTGCTCGCGATACATCTGCGTAAGCGCGACGATCACCTCCAGCGCCTCGTCCTCGCTCTTCACCAGGCCGAGCACTTCGGTACCCTTGATGTCGAGGCCGGCGGCCCCGGCGAAGTGGATCTCGAAGCCACTGTCGACGCAGATCACCCCGACGTCCTTGCAGGTGGCCTCGGCGCAGTTCCGGGGGCAGCCCGACACGCCCATCTTCAGCTTGGCCGGCGTCCAAGAGCCCCACATGAACTTCTCGATGCGGATGCCGAGGCCGGTGGAATCCTGCGTCCCGAAGCGGCACCAGTCCGTGCCGACGCAGGTCTTCACCGTGCGCAGGCCCTTGGCGTAGGCCTGTCCGGAGACGAAGCCGGCCTTGCCGAGATCGGCCCAGACGGCCGGCAGGTCCTCCTTGCGGATGCCGAGCATGTCGATGCGCTGGCCGCCGGTGACCTTGACCGCCGGGATGGCGAACTTGTCGACCACGTCGGCGATGGCCCGCAGTTCCTTCGACGACGTCATGCCGCCCCACATGCGGGGCACGACCGAATAGGTGCCGTCCCGCTGGATGTTGGCGTGCACGCGCTCGTTGACGAAGCGCGACTGGTAGTCGTCGGCGTACTGGTCCGGCCAGTCGGCCACGAGATAGTAGTTGAGCGCCGGGCGGCACTTGGCGCAGCCGCAGGAGGTCTTCCACTCCAGCTCCTGCATGACCGCGGGAATGGTCTTGAGATGCTTGGCCTTGATCAGGCGGCGGACGTCGTCATGGCCGAGCTCGGTGCAGCCGCAGATCGGCTGGATCGCCCCCGGATTGTAGCTGTCGCCCAGCGTCAGCGTCATCAGCTTCTCGACGAGCCCGGTACAGGTGCCGCACGAAGCCGACGCCTTGGTATGGGCCCGGACGCCGTCGAGCGAGTTCAGCCCCTTCGACGCGATGGCCGACACGATGGTGCCTTTGCAGACGCCGTTGCAGCCGCAGATTTCCGCATCATCCGCCAGTGCCGCAACGGCCGCCAAAGGGTCCGCGGAGGCGCCCCCCTGGAAGGCCTGCCCGAAGATCAGCGTGTCGCGCAGCCCGGATATGTCGGTCTGCTGCTTCTGCATGTCCGCGAACCAGGCGCCATCGGACGTCTCGCCGAACAGCACCGTCCCGATGATGCGATCTTCCTTGAGCACCACGCGTTTGTAGATGCCGGCGGATGCATCGCGCAGGACGATTTCCTCCCGATCGTCGCCGTCCGCGAAGTCGCCGACGGAGTAGAGGTCGATGCCGGTCACCTTCAGCTTGGTGGGCGTGTCGACATGCGCGAAGCTCTCGCCCGCCCCGCCGAGCAGCGTCGAGGCGGCGACCTTGGCCATCCGGTAGAGCGGCGCGACGAGACCGTAGACGTGGCCGCCCACCTCCGCGCATTCGCCGAGGGAGAGGATGTCCGGGTCGGATGTGCGCATCCGATCGTCGACGACGATTCCGCGGTTCACCGCCAGGCCGGCCTCTGCCGCCAGCGTGGCGCTCGGCCGGATGCCGACGGCCATGACGACCAGGGAGGCGGAAATCACGGTACCGTCGTCGAGTTCCACCCCCTCGACCCTGCCGCTTCCGACGATCTGCCTGGTGTTCGCCTTGGTCACGACCTTGATGCCGCGATCCTCCACCGCCTTCTGCAAGAGGTATCCGGCGGCTGGGTCGAGCTGGCGCTCCATCAGCGTCGGCATGACGTGCAGCACCGTCACGTCCATGCCGCGATCCTTCAGCCCGGCGGCCGCTTCGAGCCCCAGCAGCCCGCCGCCGATCACCACCGCGCTCTGGCGTGACTGCGCCGCCAGCAGCATGGCGTTGACGTCGTCGAGGTCGCGATAGGTCAGGACGCCGGGCAGGTCCTTGCCCGGTACCGGGATGATGAAGGGAACCGATCCGGTCGCGATGACGAGCTTGTCGTAGGGCTCCGTGACGCCATGGTCCGACGTCACCGTCCGGGCGTCGCGATCGATCGCGACGATGCGGTGGCCCTTGTAGAGCGTGATGGCGTTCTCGACGTACCAGCCGTCGCCATGGATCACGATCTCCTCGAAGCTCTTCTCGCCCGACAGGACCGGCGACAGCATGATGCGGTCGTAGTTCACGCGCGGCTCGGCATTGAAGATCGTGATGTCGTAGCGGTCCGGCGCCGCCTCCAGCAGGTGCTCGAGCATCCTGCCGGGCGCCATGCCGTTACCGATGATGACGAGTTTCTGGGTCATTCCCGTTCTCCCCCGATCCGTCATTCTGCAGCCGGAGCAAAGGAGGTCGCGGGCGCTTCGGCCTGCCTCTCCATCCGCCGGACGGCGAGATGCATCCACGCGAGGCACGCGGCGACCAGGACGAAGAGCAGCATGAAGCAGCTCGACCAGATGCCGGTGAGATCGTTGAGCGCGCCGAAGGCGATCGGCAGGAAGAAGCCGCCGAGGCCGCCGATCATGCCGACGAGACCTCCGACCGCCCCGACATTCTGCGGGTAGTAGACCGGGATGTGCTTGTAGACGGCCGCCTTGCCGAAGCTCATGAACAGGCCGAGCACGAAGGCGACCGCGACGAAGGCCGTCGGGCCGATTGCCATGTGGAAGGCGATGGGTCCGTTCATCCCCTGCACGGCGTAGTCCGTCGCCGGGATCGCGAGGATGGCGCAGCAGAGCGCCGACACCGTGAAGGTCCAGTAGAGCACGGTTCGCGCGCCCACCCGGTCGGACAGGACGCCGCCATAGGCGCGGAAGATTGAGGCCGGGATCGAGTAGGCGGCGCCGATCATGCCGGCGGTGGCGAGGTCGAAGCCGTAGACGCCGATGAGGTACCGCGGCAGCCAGAGGGCGAGTGCCAAGAAGGCGCCGAAGGCGAAGAAGTAGTAGAGGGCGAAGCGCCAGACCCGCAGGTCGCGCAGCGGCGCGAACTCGGCAAGGAAGCTGCGCGGCTGCCCCGCACCGGTCAGGCGCCGCTGGCGGATCACCGGATCGTCCTCTGTGGCGAACCAGAAGATCACCGCCATGGCCGCAAGCGCCACGGCCCAGGCCATCGCCACGCTCTGCCAGCCAAAGGCGAGCAGCACGAAGGGCGCGACGAACTTCGTCACCGCCGCACCGACATTGCCGACGCCGAAGATCCCGAGCGCCGTCCCCTGACGGCTGGCGGGATAGAAGCGCGAGACATAGGCGACGCCGACCGCGAACGAGCCGCCGGCGAGGCCGACGCCGAGCGCCGCCACCAGCATCTGGGCGTAGGTCGTGGCGAAGGCGAGCAGGAACGTCGCGAAGGCCGCGGCCAGCATGGTCACGGTGTAGACGAGCCGGCCGCCGAGACGGTCCGTCCAGATGCCGAGCAGCATGCGAACCAGCGAGCCGGTGAGGATCGGCATTCCCACCAGCAGGCCGAACTGCGTCTCGTTGAGGCCGAGGTCCTCCTTGATACGGATGCCGATGATCGAGAAGATCGTCCAGACGGCGAAGCAGACGGTGAAGGCGACGGTGGACATGGACAATGCTCGCGTCGCCGAGCCGGCGGAAGAATGTGCGGATGTGTCGGTCATTTCTGGCTCCATCGTTGGCCGTGGGATCGGCCGTGCCTGGGCTGGAAAACAAAAAAGCCGCCGAGCAGGCCTCACGCGCCCGACCTGCGGGCAGCGCTTGACTTGATCGGCGGCTTTGCCTGGAGCGCCCGTCATTGGACGCGAAACTGGGGCCCTGCGTTGGGCTCACCCCAAGTGAAGCAGGAAGTGTGCCAAATATCCGAGAATCCGATTATCCCTTCACGAACAGCGGCTTGATCGAAAACTGCCTCCCGATGGGCCCTCCCGGCCTGCGCGAAACATGTTCACCCGGCTCTCGCTGCCGCACAGGATTTGTGCACTGCGTCAGCCATCGAGCGGGCCCGTTGCGGGATGTCGGCAGTCAGGACACCAGATACTCGGCGATCCGGTCCGGATCGAAGACCTTCCCGTCGAAGAAGCCGTCCGGCCCCAGGACGAGGCTGGCGCCGGCGGAGCCTACGGGCGTGGCCTCCGTCAGGCCGCCCTCGACCTTGGCATTGGCGCCGGGCAGGGCGACGCCGAGCGAGCGAAGCGCGCTCCGGTAGAGATCCGGGCGGTAGCTGTCGCGGGCGATCGCCTCGTTCTGCGGGCTCGCCGCAACCTGGCCCCACCGCACCATCTGGCTGTAGAACCAGAGCGCATGGCTCTTCCAGGGGAAGGTGGCTGCCCGCTCTTGCGGGATGAAGAAGTCCGCGACGTCGACTTCCGTCCCGTCCCCTGCATGCAGGTGCCCGGACAATGCCGGGACGAGCCACTCCACCGGGCAGCCGATATAGGCCGGCGCCGCCAGAAGTTCGGCGAGTTCGGCGCGATTGGCGGCGTCGCCGCACCACCGGGCCGAGCGGTAAAGCCCGCGCAGCAGCCCGGCCAGCGCTTGCGGATTGGCATCGGCCCATTCTGCCGAGGCGCCGAGGACCTTTTCCGGGCTGGAGCGCCAGATCAACGACTTGGTGGTGACGATCCGGCCCAGGCCCCGGATTGCCGCGGCGGTGTTCCACGGCTCCCCGACGCAGTATCCGTCGATGCGGCCCGCGGCGAGCGCATCGGGCATCAGCGGCGGCGGCACGATGACGATCTCGATGTCGCGATCGGGATCGATGCCGCAGGCGGCGAGCCAGTAGCGCAGTTCGTAATTGTGCCCCGAATGCGGGTGGACCACGGCGAAGCGCGGCCGCTCGCCGCCGGGGGGCGCGGTGATTGCCGCGCGGAGCGCCCTGCCGGCCTCAGCCGGATCCAGGTCGTCGGCGGCGCCGTGGTGCTTCATCGCATCCCACAGGCGTCGCGAGACGGTGACGGCATTGCCGCCGAGTCCGAGCGCCATCGGCGCGATGGTGCGCGCCGCCAGCGGGGCGAGGCCGAGATTGAAGGCGATCGGCATCGGCGCGAGCATGTGCGCGGCATCGAAATGGCCGACGGCAAGGCGGTCGCGGATGCTCGCCCAGGAATTCTCGCGCACCAGGAACAGCTCGATGCCTTCGGCCTCGGCGAAGCCCTTCTCACGCGCCGCCACCAGGATCGCGCTGTCGAGAAGCGGCAGGAAGCCGACGGTGACGCGGTGGCCAGCATTCATGTCTCGTCTCCCGGCCGCAGCAGGTCGGCCGCCGTGATCAGGCTCTGCGCGATCTCGGCGATCTTGCGGTTCTGGTTCATCGCCGTCTTGCGCAGCAGCGCGTAGGCGTCCTGTTCCGACAGGCCCCGCGACGTCATCAGGATGCCCTTGGCGCGGTCGACCAGCCGACGGCTCTCGAGCTCGGTGCGCGCTTCGTCGAGTTCGCGCGCCATCCGGGCGAATGCGTTGAACCGGCTGATCGCCATCTCGATCACCGGCTTGACCCGCTCCTTGCGCAAACCGTCCACCACATAGGCGGAGATGCCTGCCTCCACCGCGGCCTCGATCGAGGCGCTGTCGGAGCGGTCGACGAACATGGCGATCGGCCGCTTCACCGCACGGGAGAGCTGGAACATGCTTTCCAGCATGTCGCGGTTGGGATTTTCCAGGTCGATGACGATGACGTCCGGCTCGATCTCGGCAATGCGCCGCGCGATCCCGCCGACGTCATGGACCGTCGTGACCTCGCCATGCCCGGCCTCGCGCAGCCCTTCCTCGATCACCGCCGAGCGGATGCGGTTCTCGTCGATGATGAGTATCCGGAGGGCGGCACGGTTCATGCTCCCACTTTGCCTGCCGCCCAAGATTGTGCAACGCGAAATGAGCGACGTGGCGCCTGTGGTTTCCGCACAAGCATGCCGGGATCACGCAGGTCCGGGACCTCGGCGATCGTGAAGCCCGGCTTCTTCCCCTCGCGCTGCTACTGCGGCTGCGAAGGCCCGTCGGCGGCAGTCGCCGGGCGTGCCGGCAGCACCGGCGCACTTTCGGCCGGTGGGCTTGCCTCGAGATCGGCGATCAGGCGCTTCATCTCGTCGATCTCCCGCACCTGCGCCTCGATGATCTCGTCGGCGAGCTGGCGCACGCGCGGATCGGTGATCTCGGCCCGCTCGCTGGTCAGGATCGCGATCGAATGATGCGGGATCATCGCCTTCATGTAGGCGACGTCGCCGACCGTCTCCTGGCTGCGCACGAGGAACAGCGACCCCGCGAAGACGATCACCGCGGCGCCGAGAATGGCGAAATTGGCCGCCTTGTTCCCGTACATGGACCACATGAAGCCCAGCATGATGACGGCCATCACGGCGCCCATGTAGATCGCCATCCAGGTCCGCGTCTGGCTGTAGAAGACGTGGTCCAGCGCGTAGGTGTTGAGATACATCAGGGCGAACATGACGACGGTGGACGTGGCGATCATGCCGGCGAAGCGGGCGTAGCTCATGGCGTTGGTCCTTCTGCTTCCCTGCCAGGGCTAACGCCTCGGGCTTGGCATGGATGCGGCCGACGCCGGCCAGGCCCGCTCCCTTACCCCCGCGCCACCCGCGGAATCTCTGCCGACGCGATCAACCCGCCCTCCTTCTTCGCGACGCGCTGGTGGAGATGCACCATCAGCGCCGCGGCGAAGAGCGGCGTCAAAAGATTGAGCAGCGGAACGGCGAGGAAGCCGGCGATGACGAGGCCGGCGAAGAACACCGTGGTGCCATAGCGCCCCCGAAGCGCCTTCGCCTCGTTCTCCGTGCGATAGCGCAACGCCGCGAACTCGAAATACTCCCGCCCCAGCAAATAGCCGTTGACGAGGAAGAAGGCGGCGATGTTGACGCCCGGCACCAGCAGCAGCGCGAAGGCGAGGAGATTGCCGAGGATCACCACGCCGAAGAATTTTACCGACAGGACGAGACCCGGCAGGAATGCCATCGCAGTACCCTGCGGGGCTTCCGGATAGCTCTCGCGCTCGACGACTTCGGCGACGTCGTCGAGGAACAGGCTGGCGATCACCGCGCTGACCGGGCCGATAAGGAAGGCGAGCAGCACCGCCAGCGCCAGCCCCGCCGCGAAGCCCGCGACCGTGCCGGCCTGGTCGACCCAGGCGGGGGCGTCGGGAAAGAGATTGCCCAGGAACGGCACCGCCAGCCATTCGAACAGCCAGCCGACGCCGAACCACAGCGCGATCAGCACGACCGCGGCAAGGCCGAGCGTCTTCCACAGCGCCGCGCGGAAAGGCTGCGAGAAGATGTCGCGGAAGGCGAGGGCGGCGGAAGTGAGGATCATCTTTGCGTCTCTCCTGGCATCGCCCCGGAGATAGGCGCAGCCCCCCGCGGCCGCAACGCCGCCGGATACGCCCTTCCGCGCTGGCCATGCGCCGCCGCAGGCTCTAGAAGGGCCGGCAATTCACCAGCAACGGAACGGATCATGGCCGAATACGACGTCCTGACGATCGGCAACGCCATCGTCGACATCATCTCCCGCACCGACGATGCATTTCTCGAGCGAGAAACCATCCAGAAGGGCGGCATGACGCTGATCGACGCCGAGCGCGCCGAGCATCTCTACGGTGCCATGGGCCCGGCCATCGAGACCTCCGGCGGCAGCGCCGGCAACACCATCGCCGGCCTCGTCAGCCTCGGCGGCACCGGCGCCTATTTCGGCAAGGTCTCCAACGACCAGCTCGGCGAGATCTTCGCCCACGACATCCGCTCGCTCGGCGTCCACTTCGCCACGACGCCGCTCGATGGCCATCCGCCGACGGCGCGCTCGATGATCCTCGTCACGCCGGACGGCGAGCGCTCGATGAACACCTATCTCGGCGCCTGCGTCGAGCTCGGCCCCGAGGACATCGACCCGGCGATCGTTGCGGCCGCCAAGGTCACCTATTTCGAGGGCTATCTCTGGGATCCGCCGCGCGCCAAGCAGGCGATCGTCGAGGCGGCGGGCATCGCCCACGCCAACGGCCGCGAGGTGGCGATGACGCTGTCGGATTCCTTCTGCGTCCATCGCTACAGGGACGAGTTCCTGGAGCTGATGCGCACCGGCACGGTCGACATCGTCTTCGCCAACGAGAGCGAGGCCATGTCGCTCTACGAGACCGAGACGCTGGAGCCGGCGCTCGACCGTCTGGCGGCGGACGTCAAGCGCTTCGCCATCGTCACCCGCAGCGAGAAGGGCTGCATCGTCCTCGACGGCGAGACGCGCATCACCGTCGCGGCAAGTCCCGTCGACCAGGTGGTCGACACGACCGGCGCCGGCGACCTCTTCGCCAGCGGCTTCCTGCGCGGCTACACGTCGGGGCTCGATCACGAGAAGAGCGCCCGGCTCGGCGTCGCGGCGGCCGGCCACATCATCGGCCAGATCGGCCCCCGCCCGCAGACCCCGCTCGACCGCCTGCCCGAGGTCGCGGCCATTCTCGCCGGCTGACACTCGCCGCCGGGCGTTCCCCACCCACATTCCCGACGTCCGCATCCGGCTGCACCTGGCCGGATGCCTGCCGCCGGAGGGACGCGATGCTGAACTGGGGAATATTGTCCACCGCCAAGATCGGGCGCGACCGCCTGATCCCGGCGATCGCCGAGTCGCTCAACGGCTCGCTGGTGGCGATCGCCAGCCGCGACGGCGAACGCGCCTTCGAAATCGCGGCGACCTACGGCATCCGCCAGGCGTTCGGCAGCTACGAGGCGCTGCTGGCCTCGCCCGACGTCGAGGCGGTCTACATCCCGCTGCCCACCGCCCAGCATGCCGAATGGACGCTGAAGGCCATCGCCGCCGGCAAGCACGTGCTCTGCGAGAAGCCGATGGGCATGAACGCCGCCGAGATCGCCGAGATCGCGGCAGCGGCGGAAGCGGCCGGAATCGTGGTCGCCGAAGCCTTCATGATCACCTACCATCCGCAATGGCTGACGGTGCGCGACCTCGTCGCCTCCGGCGCCATCGGCCGGCTGCGGCACGTCGAATCGACGTTCAGCTATCACAATGTCGACCCCGCCAACATGCGCAACCGGCCGGAGCTGGGCGGCGGCGCGCTGCGCGACATCGGCGTCTATCCGCTCGTCGCCGCCCGTTTCGCCACCGGGCTCGAGCCGCGCCGGGTGCGCGCGAACGTCGTCATCGATCCCGCCTTCGGCACCGACAGCTTCGTCACCGGCACGGCGGATTTCGGCGATTTCGGCCTGAGCCTCACGCTCGGCACCGGCATGGCGCATCGCCAGACCATGGTCTTCCACGGCGAGGACGGCGTCATCGAGGTCGCCGCGCCCTTCAATGCCGGCCTCTACGACGGCGACAGCGTCACGCTGCATGATCGCCAGCACCGCCGCGCCGAGATCTTCCGCTTTCCCGGCGTCAACCAGTACCGTCTGCAGGTCGAGGCCTTCGCCGAGAAGGCGCGCGGCCGCGACGTCGCGCTGTTCCCGCTGGAATCCAGCCGCCGCAACCAGGCGGCCATCGACGCCCTCTTCGAAGCCGGTCGCACCGGCGACTGGGTCGACGTCGCCGGCTGACCTCCGCCTTCAAATCGGCTCATCGCGGCGGCAGGGTCGGCGCCCGGCCGCGGTGACGCGGTGGGGGACAGGACGCGGCAGGCGCGCAAGGCTCGGACCATGATCCCGCGCTAGGCTTGCCGCGAGAGAGCGACAGGGAAGACCCTAAGATGATGGCGACAGGACGAAAAGCCGGGCGCTTGGCTGCCACGCTGCTGGCGCTCGTCCTTGCCGCCGGCGCCGCCAATGCCGAGCCGCCGGCCAAGGAGCTGTTCGCCGCCAAGGCCAGTCCCGCCGCCCTCGCACCGGAAAGCGTCGGCTTCTATTCCAAAGGCTGCCTCGCGGGCGCTGCGGAGCTTCCCGCGGACGGGCCGCACTGGCAGGCGATGCGGCTGTCGCGCGAGCGGCGCTTCGGCCATCCCGCCACCATCGCCTTTCTCCAGCAGCTGTCGGACGAGGCGGCGCGGCGCGGCATCTGGCCGGGGCTGCTGGTCGGCGACATCTCCCAGGCCCGGGGCGGCCCGCTGCCCTTCGGCCATGCCTCGCACCAGATCGGCCTCGACGCCGACATCTGGCTGCAGCCGATGCCGGCGCAACGCCTCACGCAACAGGCGCGCGAGGATTTCGCCTTCCGCTCGGTGCTGCGGGAGGGAACGCTCACCGTCGACGACCGGATCTGGACCGACAATTACCGCGACCTCATCCGCCTCGCCGCCGAAGACCGCGAGGTGCAGCGCGTCTTCGTCCATCCCGGCATCAAGAAGAAGCTCTGCGAGACGGCCGGCCGCGACCGCGCCTGGCTCAACAAGGTGCGGCCGATCTACGGCCATCACGAACATTTCCACGTCCGCCTGCGCTGCCAGCCGGGATCGGCCGGCTGCACGCCGCAGGAATCGACCGGCAGCGGCGACGGCTGCGGCGATCTCGGCTGGTGGTTCAACGTCGCGCTGAAGCCGCCACCGCCCAACGCCAAGCCCGCCAAGCCCGCCAAGCCGAAGCGGCCGATGGGCCTCGCCGACCTGCCGAACCAGTGCCGCGTCGTCCTCAACGCGCCGGGCATGGGCTCGGGCAACCCGGTCCTCGCCGCCGCACCGCGCGACGCCGTCCCCGGCGCCCTCTCCTACGCCCCGACGGCGTCGGTCCCGATCCCCACCAGCCGCCCGCTGCAGTAGACCCGATCCTGCCGGTCTTGCGGCCGTCGACGATCGGACGCGGCCTACCGTGCCTGTCGATCTCCCCCTTGTGGGGGAGATGTCCGGCAGGACAGAGGGGGGTCATGCGGCCCCTCAGCCCTGCAGGCGAGGCACGAAAAAGTCCCTCCTCGAAAATCTGGGACCCCATTAATCCCCGCCCCTCGCCGCCGCCGCATACTCCCCTCATCGCCGCCCGGGCGGGCACGGACGATCGCCGGGATCGGCCGGGGCGGCGAGCGGTGTCCGCGACGGACGCGCCTTCCGGAGGCGCGCCGGCCCGGACGGTTTCGAGGCGCCGCCGGACCGTCTCCCATTACGAGGAGGCTGCGGATCGGTCCGCTTGACCGGGGACACCCGGGAAGAGCCGGCCGCCAGTGCCCCCTGCCAGCGTCGCGGTAGCGTCGCGTCACGGCGGGGAAGCACGTGTCGAAGCCGCAAAGACATCGCGCGGATCGCCGGGGGCGTGCCGCATTGTAAAGTTTCGAGGGCTCGCCCTCGGCGATCCGCTGCTCCGCTTGTCGGGGCGGCAACGCGGCTCCGACCGCCGGTCCGGCAGCAACCGGGCGCGGCGCTGATTTCGCGCGCCGCGTCGCAGGCCGCGCGATCGGCATCCGAATTTTTCCAAGGCCTGGAGATTTTGCGTCGGACGGCCGGAAGCGCTATGGACGGCATTCTCCCAACCCAGACAGGCGGGCAGCAATGGCGGAGCGACGCGGCGGCAACGACGCCCTGAAATTTCCGATCCTGATCGGCGATATCGGCGGCACCAATGCGCGTTTCGCCATCCTTCTCGATGCCTTCGCCGAGCCGAAGATGTTTCCGGTCGTCCAGACCGCCGACTTCGCGACGATCGACGAGGCGATCCAGGCGAGCGTGCTCGACAAGACCTCGATCCAGCCGCAATCGGCGGTGCTCGCCGTCGCCGGCCCGGTCGACGGCGACGAGATCGACCTGACCAATTGCCCCTGGGTGGTGCGGCCGCGGCAGATGCTCGCCGGCCTCGGGCTCGGCGAGGTCATCGTCCTCAACGATTTCGAGGCGCAGGCGCTGGCGATCTCCTCGCTGCCGGCGACGTCTCGCAGCCAGATCGGCGGTGGCACAGTCCACGAAGGCGCGAGCCGCGCGGTGCTCGGGCCCGGAACCGGACTCGGCGTCGCCGGGCTGGTGCGGGCGCGCAACATGTGGATCCCGGTCGCCGGCGAGGGCGGCCATGTCGATCTCGGGCCGCGCACGGCGCGCGACCTCGCCATCTGGCCGCATCTGAAGACGATCGAGGGACGGGTCTCGGCCGAGCAGGTTCTGTGCGGGCGCGGCCTGGTCAATCTCTACCAGGCGATCGCCGCCGTGAACGGCGCTGAGCCGGTGCACGCGACGCCCGCCGAGATCACCGAGGCCGCGGCCGGTCGCGGCGACGCGGCCTCGATCGAGGCGGTCGACCTGTTCGCCACCTATCTCGGCCGCGTCGCCGGCGACATCGCGCTGATCTTCATGGCGCGGGGCGGCGTGTTCATCGGCGGCGGCATCTTCCAGCGCATTCTTCCGATCCTGAAGGCCGACCAGATCCGCGCCGCCTTCGAGGACAAGGCGCCGCACAGCGCCCTGCTCAAGGACATTCCGCTCTATGTGGTGACCGAGCCGCTGGCGGCGCTGGCAGGGCTCGCGACCTTCGCACGCACGCCGCGCTTCTTCGGGGTGGAGACCACCGGCCGCCGCTGGATCGCACTGCCCGGGGGCTGATGCCCCGCACCGCTGCCGTTGCCTGACGGGCGCGACGGCGCTACCACAGCGGCGAAACCTCCCCTCCCCAGTCAAGGACAGCCGCCATGGCGCTCAAAGTCGCCGTCCAGATGGACCATGTCTCCTCGATCTCGATCAAGGGCGACTCCACCTTCGCCCTCTGCCTCGAGGCGCAGCAGCGCGGCCACACGCTGTTCCACTATACGCCCGACAGGCT
Organism: Aurantimonas endophytica; assembly: GCF_014196845.1. Classification (GTDB taxonomy): domain Bacteria; phylum Pseudomonadota; class Alphaproteobacteria; order Rhizobiales; family Rhizobiaceae; genus Aurantimonas; species Aurantimonas endophytica. Next base: position 417,447 of record NZ_JACIEM010000006.1, on the reverse strand, counting down.
GTCGCTGCGCGATGGCCGCGCCACGGCCCGCGGCGAGGCGATGGAGGTGCGCGAGGAACAGGGCAACCACTTCACCCTCGGGCCGACGGAGAAGGTCGACCTCGCCGAGATGGACGTCGTGCTGCTGCGCCAGGACCCGCCCTTCGACATGGCCTACATCACCTCGACGCATATTCTCGACCGCATCCACCCGAAGACGCTGGTGGTCAACGACCCCGCCTCGGTCCGCAACGCGCCGGAGAAGATCTTCGTCACCGAGTTCGCCGACCTGATGCCGGAGACGCTGATCACCAAGGACCCGGAGGAAGTCGCCGCGTTCCGCGCGGAGTTCGGCGAGATCGTGCTGAAGCCGCTCTACGGCAATGGCGGCGCCGGGGTGTTCCACATCACCGAGGGCGACCGCAACCTCACCTCGTTCCTGGAGACGTTCGGGCTCCTCTTCCGCGAGCCGTTCATCGTGCAGCGCTACCTGAAGGACGTGCGCAAGGGCGACAAGCGCATCATCCTGGTCGACGGTGAATATGCCGGCGCGATCAACCGCGTCCCCTCCGAGACCGATGCGCGCTCCAACATGCATGTCGGCGGCCGCGCCGAGGCGACCGAGCTGACGGAGCGGGAGAGGGAGATCTGCCGGCGCATCGGCCCGGCGCTGAAGGAGCGCGGCCTGATCTTCGTCGGCATCGACGTGATCGGCGACCTGCTGACCGAGATCAACGTCACCTCGCCGACCGGCATCCGCGAGATCAAGCGCTTCGGCGGGCCGGATATCGCGGCGCTGCTCTGGGATGCGATCGAGGCGCGGCGCTGAGGGCGCGAAGCTGAACCCCAGCTAACAGCCTCGTTCCGGAACCGTACGGGTTACGTATGGCTTAGTGCCTTCAGAAACCGGACGGGTTTCGGATCATTCCGAGGAAAGCACACATGAAAAAGATGCTCTTTGCCGCGCTGGCTCTGGCGGGCGCATTCACTGTCTCGGCAGAGGCGCAGGCGCAGTCGCGCGCCATCGCCGTCACCGACGTCAATCTTCGCGCCGGACCGTCGACCGCCTATCCGGCCGTCAACGTGGTGGGCGCCGGCGAGCGCGTCCGCGTCTTCGGCTGCCTCGACACGCGCTCCTGGTGCGACGTCGGCTATGGCGGACAGCGCGGCTGGATGTCGTCGAACTATCTCGCCGACGCCGGCGAGCGCCGCTACACCGGCCCGCGCTATGTCGAGCGCATCCGGGCGCCGGTGATCAGCTTCTCGGTCGGCAGCTACTGGGACAACCATTATCGCGGCCGCTCCTTCTACCGCGATCGCGACCGCTACGACGATCGCGGCCCGCGCCGGGCCGAGCGCCGTCATGACCGTCGCGACTTCCGCGAAGATCGCCGCGACGACCGCCGGGATTTCCGCGAGGAGCGCCGTGAGGACCGCCGCGACTTCCGCGAGGACCGGCGCGACGATCGCCGTGACACTCGCGGCCCGGCCCGGGCCGAGCCGGTCGTCCCGCTCTACCGCGTCGACTGATTTCGTCGCATCGTGAGGATCGACGGCGCGGGCGGCAACGCCCGCGCCGTTTCTCGTGGGGCGCTCCGCGACCGGCCGGTAGCCTGTTCAAGAATTCTTCATGTCTGGTCACGCCGAATCGAATCCGCCGATTCGTCGTGGATTTGTTCCGCTCCCGTTCTTGTTTCATTCTGCCGATCGTGCTTACCTAGGGGCACGTTGGAGAGTGTGCTGCCATCAAGCAGCGGACGACAGGGGAGTGTCGGCATGGTCTCGCGCATCAAGACCGTCGCCTTCCAGGGGTCGATGCGGTTCCCGTGGACGTGCAGGTGATGGTCGCCCCCGGCAAGGTGGGCATCCAGATCGTCGGCCTTCCCGACAAGGCGGTCGCCGAGAGCCGGGAACGGGTGCAGGCGGCCCTGCACGCCTCGGGCCTGTCGATGCCGCCGAAGAAGGTGACGGTCAATCTGGCGCCGGCGGACCTGCCGAAGGAAGGCAGCCACTACGACCTGCCCATCGCGCTCGGCCTGATGGCCGCCCTGGGCGCGATCCCCTCCGATGCGCTGACCGGCTATCTCGTCCTGGGCGAGCTCTCGCTCGACGGCATGACCACGGCGGTGGCCGGCGTCCTGCCGGCCGCGATCGGCGCCAACGCGCTCGGGCTCGGGCTGATCTGCCCTGCCGAATGCGGCGCCGAGGCGGCCTGGGCGAGCGGCGACATGGACATCGTCGCGGCCCGCAGCCTGATCCAGATCGCCAATCATTTCCGCGGCACGCAGCTGATCGCCCGCCCCGAGCCGTCGATCCGCGCCGCGCCCGCCAACCTGCCGGACCTCGCCGAGATCAAGGGCCAGACCGTCGCCAAGCGGGCGCTGGAGATCGCCGCGGCGGGCGGCCACAACCTCCTGATGGTCGGGCCGCCCGGCTCCGGCAAGTCGATGCTGGCGCAGCGCCTGCCCTCGGTCTTGCCAGCGCTGGCGCCCCGGGAACTGCTGGAAGTGTCGATGGTCGCCTCGATCGCCGGCGAGCTGTCGGGCGGCAAATTGTCGGACCGGCGGCCGTTCCGCGCGCCGCATCATTCGGCCTCGATGGCGGCGATGGTCGGCGGCGGCCTCAGGGCCCGGCCGGGCGAGGTGTCGCTGGCGCATCGCGGCGTCCTGTTCCTCGACGAGCTGCCGGAATTCTCGCCAGTGGCGCTCGATTCGCTCCGCCAGCCGCTGGAGAGCGGCGAGAGCGTCATCGCCCGCGCCAACCACCGGGTCACCTATCCTGCCAAGTTCCAGCTCGTCGCAGCGATGAACCCCTGTCGCTGCGGCATGGCGGGCGAGCCGGGGCGCAGCTGCGCCCGCGGCCCGCGCTGCGCCGCCGACTATCAGGCAAGGATCTCCGGGCCGCTGCTCGACCGGATCGACCTCAGGGTCGACGTCCCGGCGGTGACTGCGGCGGACATGATCCGCCCGCAGCCGGCGGAGACGTCGGAGACGGTTGCCGCTCGGGTCGCGGCGGCGCGCGACGTCCAGGCCGAGCGCTATCGCAACCTCGGCCTGCCCGCGGAAACGCTCAATGCCCATTGCGCCGCGGCGCTTGTGGAGACGGTGGCCGAGCCCGATGCCGAAGGGCTGCGGCTGCTGCGCGAGGCTGCCGAGCAGATGAAGTTCTCCGCCCGCGCCTACCACCGCATCCTCAAGGTCGCCCGCACGCTTGCCGATCTCGACGGTGACGGGCCGGTCCGGCGCATCCACCTCGCCGAGGCGATCTCCTACCGCATGGCCGGCGAACGGCTGTCCGCGGCCGCATGATGGCGCGCGCCATGCCCTCCGACCGCGGTTTCGACCTGCGGCACCCCGCCGTCGCCGGCTACGACATCATCGCCGACGCCTTCGAGGCCGCCCGCAAGGTGAAACCTTGGGAGCTCGCCTATTTCTCGGGGCTCGCCGAGCGCCTGGCGCCCGGCGATCATCTGCTCGACTGCGGTTGCGGGACCGGCCATGTCGGCCTCGCATCGCTGGTCGACGCGGGGATGTCGATCACGGCGCTCGACGGATCGGCCGGCATGCTCAAGCATTTTCGCCGGCGTTATCCGGGCGTGGCCACCATCCGGTGCGACATGCTGGCCTATGAGCCCGCGGAGAAATTCGCCGCCATCATCGCCTGGGACAGCTTCTTCCATCTGTCGCATGACGAACAGGCGCGGATGATCCGGCATTTTGCCGCCTGGCTGCGGCCGGGCGGGCTGCTGCTGTTCACCAGCGGGCCCGGCCATTCGACGATCGACGACACGATGTTCGGCACGCCGTTCGCCTATGCGAGCTTCAGCGATGCCGGCTATCGCGAGCTGCTGGGCGCAAACGGCCTGTCGGTGCTCGCCAGCGATTTCGACGAGCCCCACGCCGCGATCCACAAGGTCTGGCTGGCGCAGAGGGAGTGACGGGTGGGAGGCTGATGGGGAAGAAGGCCCGACGCGCCATGAGCATGCCGGCCGAGAGGCGGGGCAACGACATGCCCTCGCGCTCCCCCGCGGCTCGTCATTATCGGGCCCCGTCCCGAGGATCCAGCGTCCCGTGCTCGGCGGGCTTCGGGAGGCCCTTGCAACCCGGTCTTCGGCCGATGAGCCAAGATACCCGCCGCCCTGGATCTTCGGGCCCCGTCCCGAGGATGACGACGCTTCGATGGTAGGCCGTTACGCGTCAGCGTCAGGTCGCCGACGGTCTGGCGATCCGTCCTCAGCCCCGCAGCGTGCCGCCGGTGGCCTTCTCGACCTGCGCCACGATGGTGCGCGAGACGGCGTCGAGGTCCTCTTCGGTGAGGGTGCGGTCGAGCGGGTTCAGCGTCACCTCGATGGCGACGGATTTCTTGCCCTCGCCGAGCGCCGGCCCGGTGAAGACGTCGAAGACCCGGACCTCGCCGACCAGCTTCTTGTCGGCGCCCTCGGCGGCCCGGACGATCTTCAGCGCCGCGACCGCCTCGTCGACGACGAAGGCGAAGTCGCGGCGCACGGGCTGGAAGGGCGACAAAGTGAGGATCGGCTTGGTGCGCGTCGGCTTCGCCTTCGGCTCCGGAATGGCGTCGAGGAACACTTCGAAGCCGCAGGCGGGGCCGGCGACGTCGAGGCGCTTCAGCGTCTGCGGGTGCAGTTCGCCGAACTCCGCCAGCACCACTTTCGGCCCGAGCTTGATCCGCCCCGAGCGGCCGGGATGATACCAGGCGCTGGCCGGCGTCTCGATCATCAGCCTGTCGACCGGCGCACCGGCGGCTTCGAGCGCAGCGATGGCGTCGGCCTTGGCGTCGAACACCGAGACCGAGCCGGCGCTGCCGTCCCAGGCGCGGCCGGCACCGGCAAGGCCTGCCGTGCCGCGGCGAACGCCGCCAGCGACGCGCTTCTGCCCGTCCGGCTGGTCGCTCAGATAGATGCCGGCAACCTCGAACAGCGCCGTGTCGCCCTGCCCACGGGCAGCGTTGCGGCCGGCGGCGGCGATCAGGCCGGGCAGCAGCGAGGGCCGCATGTCGGACATGTCGGCGGCGATCGGGTTCTCCAGCTTCAGCGCCTCGCTGCCGCCGCCGAAGGCTTCGGCATGGGCGGCCGGGATGAAGCTGTAGGAGACCGTCTCGACCATGCCGCGAGCGGCCAGCGCCCGGCGCGCGGCGCGGTCGCGGATCTGCGGCGGCGTCAGGATGCGGCCGTTGACGGTCGCCGCCGCCGGCAGCGGCTGCGGCGCGATCCGGTCGACGCCGACGAGGCGCATCACCTCTTCCACCAGATCAGCCTTGCCGTCGATGTCCGGGCGCCAGCTCGGCGGGGTGACCGCGGCGGCGCCGTCTTCCGGCGCGACGGCGAAGCCGAGGCGGGTCAGGATCTCCACCTGGCGGTCGGTCTCGACGGCGAGACCGGTCAGGCGCTCGACCTCGGTGAAGGGCAGCGTGATCGGCCGCGCCTCGGCCGGCCGTTCGGCCACGACAAGACGCTCCGACGGCGTGCCGCCGCAGAGCTCCAGCACCAGGGCGGTCGCCAGATCGAGGCCCGGCTCCATGAAGGCCGGGTCGACGCCGCGCTCGAAGCGGTAGCGCGCGTCGGTGACGATGCCGAGCGCGCGGCCGGTGCGGGCGATGTCGAGCGGCTCCCAGAGGGCCGATTCGATCAGCACGTCCGTTGTCGTGTCGTCGCAGCCGGAATGCTCGCCGCCCATGATGCCGGCGATCGACTCGACGCCGTTGTCGTCGGCGATGACGCACATGCCCTCGGCGAGCGTGTAGGTCCGCCCGTCCAGCGCCAGCACCTCTTCATCGGCCTTGGCGCCGCGCACGACGAGGTCGCCCGCGACCTTGGCGGCATCGAAGACATGCAGCGGGCGGCCACGGTCGAAGGTCACGTAGTTGGTGATGTCGACAAGCGCGTTGATCGGGCGAAGGCCGATGGCGCGCAGCCGCTTCTGCATCCAGGCCGGCGACGCGCCGTTGGCTACGCCCGAAACGCGCCGCAGGGCGAAGCCGGTGCAGGTCGGGCTCTCGACGCGGACGGCGACGGGGCAGGCGCCTTCGCCTTCGATCCGGGCCGGAGTCTTGGTGAGGAGCGTTCCCATGCCGGAGGCCGCGAGATCGCGCGCGATGCCGGCGACGCCGGTCGCGTCCGGGCGGTTGGGGGTCAGGTTGATCTCGATCACCGGGTCGGCGAGGTCGGCATAGTCGGCGAAGCGTGTGCCGACCGGCGCGTCTTCCGGCAGGTCGATAATGCCTTCATGCGCGTCGGAGAGCTGCAGCTCGCGCTCGGAGACCATCATGCCGTGCGATTCGACGCCGCGGATGCGGCCAACCGACAGCGTCGTGTCGATCCCCGGCACGTAGGTGCCCGGCAGCGCCAGCACGCCGACGAGGCCGGCGCGGGCATTCGGCGCGCCGCAGACCACCTGCACCGGCTTGCCGTCGTTGACCCCCGGCCCCGCCTCGACCGTCAGCACCCGAAGCTTGTCGGCGTCGGGATGCTTCTCGGCCGTCAGCACGCGCGCGATGTGGAACGGCGCGAAGACGGCGCGATCGTCGACGGATTCCACCTCGAGCCCGATCATCGTCAGACGCTCGCAGATCTCGGCCAGCGTGGCGTCGGTGTCGAGATGGCTCTTCAGCCAGGAAAGCGTGAATTTCATCGGGCTCGATCTTGTTGCGGCGGGCACGCCCTGCCGGCGGGGCGTGGCGATCTCGGGCTAGGGGCGTGCCGTTCGAGGCGCTGCCTTTGGTCGGCCGTTTCGTAGGCCGGGCAAGGCAGTCGCGTCAATTGCGGCAGCGGCGGCAGGCTTGTTCAGCGGGCGCTGCCATCCCGGCCGGCGACGTCCGCTGCGACCTTGCGCACGGTGCCGTTGGCGTGGACGAAACGGTAGGTGAACAGCGCGACGACGGCGAAGACCGCGTAGAGGAACAGGATCGTGCCCCAGGAGAACACCGTGTCGAAGCCGAACTTCTCGATCACCGCCGGCAGGCCGACGCCGGTGAAGAACGAGGCGAGCGCCGCCGGCGTCGGCGGCATCGAGCGGTAGTAGAAGGCGAACAGCCCGACGGTCACGAGGGCGACCAGCAGCCTTCCGAGCGAGGCCAGCATGGTGAAGGCGGCGTTCTCGGCGAAAACGAAGCCGAGAATGTCGACGACCAGCGTGCCGATGATGGCACCGGCGACCACGGCGATGATCTCGATCACGAACTGGCGGGGCGACATGGCGATCAATCCTTGCGGGTTCTAAATAGAGGCCGGCAACCTGCTTCCATAGTCAACGGCTCGAGGTCATCCGGCGACCTCGGCCATCGCCATCTAGCTGGACAACCCCCCGAACAGTGTCGGCATGTCGAGCGGGCGGAAGCCGTAATGCTGCAGCCAGCGGATGTCGGCGTCGAAGAAGGCCCGCAGGTCCGGCATGCCGTATTTCAGCATGGCGATGCGGTCGATGCCCATGCCCCAGGCAAAGCCCTGGTACTCGTCCGGGTCGAGGCCGCCATGGCGCAGCACGTTCGGATGCACCATGCCGCAGCCGAGGATCTCCATCCAGTCGCTGCCTTGGCCGAAGCGGACCTCGCCCGGGTTCGAGCGGTCGCACTGGATGTCGACCTCGAGCGAGGGCTCGGTGAAGGGGAAGAAGGAAGGCCGGAAGCGCATGTTCAGCGACGGCACCTCGAAGAACGCCTTGCAGAACTCCTCCAGCACCCACTTCATGTTGGCGACGTTCGCCGTCTTGTCGACGACCAGCCCTTCGAGCTGGTGGAACATCGGCGAATGGGTGGCGTCGGAATCCTGCCGGTAGGTCTTGCCGGGGATGACGATGCGGATCGGCGGCTTCTGCGCCTCCATCGTGCGGATCTGCACCGGGGAGGTATGGGTGCGCAGCACCTTGCGCTCGCCGCTGGCATTCGCCTTCAGGAAGAACGTGTCGTGCATCTCGCGCGCCGGATGACCCTCGGGGAAATTCAGCGCGGTGAAATTGTAGTAGTCGGTCTCGATGTCCGGACCTTCGGCGATGGCAAAGCCCATGTCGGCGAAGATCGCGGTGATCTCGTCGATGACCTGGCTGATCGGATGGATCCGGCCGCGCGACGCCGGGCTGGAGCGAACGGGGAGCGAGACGTCGACGGTCTCGGCGGCCAGCCGGGCCGCGATGGCGATGTCCGCCAGCGCCTCGCGCTTGCCGGAGATCCGTTCGGCGACTCGGTCCCGGAGGCCGTTCAGCACAGGGCCGGCTTCGCGCCGCTCGTCCGGGCTCATCCGGCCGAGGCCCTTCAGGAGTTCGGACAGTTCGCCCTTCTTGCCGAGCGCGGCGACGCGTATCGCTTCCAGCGCCGCCTCGTCCGGGGCATCGGCGATCGCGGCGGTCAGCCGCTGCTCGAGTGCATCGATGTCGCTCACCCTGTCACTCCCTGCTCATGCTGTCGTCCGGCTGCGGCAAGCCGCCCGCCGATGCGCCGTCTTTCGGCGCCGGACACGAAAAGGCCCGCGCGGCGGTGTGCCGGCGCGGGCCTTCGAGATCAAGCGGCCGACAGTGTCAGGCCGCGCGCTTCTCGCCGACGGCGCGCTCATAGGCGCCCTCGAACTCGGAATCCTTCAGATAGGCGAGAGCCGCCTTGGCCTGCTCGACCAGCACCGCGAACGCCTCCGGCTCGTGGATGGCGATGTCGGACATCACCTTGCGGTCGACCTCGATCCCGGCCTTGGCCAGACCGTCGATGAACCGGCCATAGGTCAGGCCATGCTCGCGGACGGCGGCGTTGATGCGCTGGATCCAGAGGGCGCGGAAATTCCGCTTCTTCACCCGGCGATCGCGCGTCGCATACTGCTTCGAGCGGTCGACGGCGGCCTTCGCCGCGCGGATGGTGTTCTTGCGACGGCCGTAGAAGCCCTTCGCCTGCTTCAGCACCTTCTTGTGCTTGGCGTGGGACGTTACGCCCCGTTTCACTCGTGCCATGATATCGCTCCTGAAATTCGCTCGTTACCCGCGCCGCTCAGCGGTTGTAGGGCATGTAGATCTTGACGATCCGCTCGTCGGGTTTCGACAGGATCTTCGTGCCGCGTGCGTCGCGAATGAAGTCTCTGGAACGCTTGATCATGCCGTGACGCTTGCCGGCATGGCCTGCCTTGACAAGGCCGCTGGCCGTCATCCGGAAGCGCTTCTTGGCGCTCGCCTTGGTCTTCATCTTGGGCATTTTGCTCTCCATCGTGTGGGGATCGCGACCATGTCGGGCTGCCCTTGGGCCGGCCCGGCTCGTTCCGTCATACAGTCGGAAGGGTCGCGAAAGCATTATGAACCGCCACGGCATGCCCTGCCGGCCGGTTCCGTTTCGACGGTGCGCTTATAGGCGGGACACGGCCCGGGCGCAAGGCCCGGCGAGACCGACTTCGTCGCCGAGTGAACAAGTATCCGTCATCCCGCGTCGGCGACGGTGCTTGCAGCGACAAATATTGTCGAGATTCCGGCCACGCGTAGCTTGCCAGGATCGGCATCAGGTGAGATCATATGATGAGGGCATAGGAATGGTAAGCAATGGTGCTCATTAATTTCCCTGGCCGCCTCGATTATGTTCGAGAGCGCGTCGTTCTTGCATCCATCCTTCCGTCATCCTGGCCGCTTGTGCTGCGTTGCATCGAAGAATTCTTCCCCCACGCCTCGGCGCGGGTCGAGCGGATGCCGGTGCACCCGATCCCACCATTGGTCTCGACGCCACGCGACCGGCGAATGGCCGTCGGCGTGTCTTCGCCCCCGGAAGCCGCCGTTTTCCGCGTCGATGGCGGTACGGTCGCGGCGGGCGCGATTCTCCGGCTGGGCCCCACCGGCGCCCTGCAACCCGGGTCGGCCCCTGATGGCGCGGGCCTGGTGCTGGAGATCGAGCGCGGGGAAGCCGTTCTTCTTGCCGTCCGTTTCCCGACCCGGCTCGGCCCCCGATATGACGCGGCGGTCGCGACGCTGCTGAAGCGGCTTCGCGACGACCTGATCCTCAGCTATCGCGCGACCCGGACCCTCACGCAGGGCGGCCGCCTCGACCGCCCCACGCTGGAGGCGGGCTGGGACCGGCTGCTGGCCGGCGTCGCGCTGCTTTCTCCCCGCCTTCGCATCCAGGCTGCGAACGTCGCGACAGACGATCTCCTGGCCGATCGTCGCTTCTTCCTCCCGCCGGTGGCAGGCGTGCTGCGACCGGCGGTGAAAGCCGACGCCGAGCGGATGCTCGATGCGGCGGAGCGGATCCTGCAGGGCGGCAGTGACGGGGAGAGCCTGATCTTCGCGGCGCTTCGCGGTCCGCAACGGCTGCTGATGCGGCTCTACCGGCTGGATCGAAGCCCGGCCTTCGGGGCCGTGCCCGATGCCCTGCCGCGCGGCGCGGACAGGCTGCTTGCCGTCATCGAAACCGAACAGCCGGGCGGGGCGGAGCAGGCCAGCCCGGTGGCTTCCACCATTGCCCGCATGACGGCCGGGATGGCGCCAGCCGAGGCCTTTGAGACGAGCCTCTGCCGCGCTTGAGCAGCCCGCGGAACATGACCGGACAGGCGCAGCAGTCGCCGGCTCGGCTTCAGCCAGGCCCTGTGCGCAAGGCGCCGCGATCGACAGACAGACATTGCTTCGGAGAAGAGCGCCGGCGCTCGCAATCGCCAGCAGGAGCGCCAGGGTCAAGCGCGGCGTTCCCGGAGGATCGCCGCGCAAAAATCATCCGCGCGGGGCGAGGACCATCATCATCTGCCGGCCTTCGAGCTTCGGCTCGGCTTCGACCTTGGAAATCTCGGCCGTCTCCTCGCGCACCCGGTTGAGCAGTCGCATGCCGAGTTCCTGATGCGCCATCTCGCGACCACGGAAGCGCAGCGTCACCTTGACCTTGTCACCATCGTCGAAGAACCGCCGCACCGCCTTCATCTTGGTCTCGTAATCATGCGCGTCGATATTCGGACGCATCTTGATTTCCTTGACCTCGATGGTCTTCTGGCGCTTGCGCGCCTCGGCGGACTTCTTCTGATTCTCGTATTTCAGCTTGCCGAGATCGAGGATCTTGCAGACGGGCGGGTTGGCGGTCGGAACGATCTCCACGAGATCGAGACCCGCCTCCTCTGCCATCGCCAGGGCTTCCTGAGTCGCGATCTGACCGAGGTTCACGCCCTCGACGTCGATCAGCTGAATCATCGGAACGCGGATCTCCTTGTTGGAGCGCGGTCCTTCCTTTTGGGTCGGTGGGGCACGAAATGGTCTGCGAATGGTCGTTTACTCCAGTTGTTGACGACGCTTGGCGGGCGGAAGAGCACGCTGGGACCACCGGCTCCGCAAGGGAGCACAAGGCGGCCGACAAGGAGCGGTGCCTCCACGCGGGGAATTTCTATAGCATCGGCAGAGCCATTTGGCACGCCGCGCAGGGATAAAATGTATCCGGCCCTATCCCGTGACAAGGGATAGCGCGCAATCTGCCGTTGCGTCAGGCCAACCGAGCCATCGTGGCATCCCCTCCTTCGAGGGCTTTCGGGATGCCGCGCCGGCGGCTAGAGGCAGCCGACAAGCTTGGAGAATGCTTATGGACATCGCGCCCGAACGCCCCGGCTCCCTCGTCGTCGGATCCGGCGAGGCTGCCCGCCGCATCGCCTACAAGCGCCGCGACGGCGAGGCCCCGGCCCTCGTCTGGCTGGGTGGCTTCCGGTCCGACATGCGCGGCACCAAGGCCGAGCATCTGTCCGGGCTCGCCGGCGAGAAAGGCCTTGCCTTCTGCCGGTTCGACTATTCCGGTCACGGCGAATCCGGCGGCCGTTTCGAGGACGGCACGATCAGCCGATGGGTGGAGGACGCCGCTGCCGTCATCGCCGAGGCCGTCGACGGACCGGCCATCCTCGTCGGCTCGTCGATGGGCGCCTGGATCGCGCTACGGCTCGTCCAGCAGGCGCGCGCCGTCCGCGGCGGGACGGAGATCGTGGGCCTGCTGCTGCTGGCGCCGGCACCCGACTTCACCCGGCGCCTGATGGAGCCGAAGCTGACCGTGGCGCAGCGCCGGGAACTCGCGGAGAAAGGCTTCCTGGCCGAGCCCTCGGCCTATTCCGACGAGCCGACCATCTATACGAGGGCCCTGTTCGAGGATGGCGTGGCCAATCTCGTCATGGACGGGCCGATCGAGACCGGCTGCCCCGTCACCATCATCCAGGGCATGGCTGATCCCGACGTTCCGTTCGAACATGCCCTCGGCCTGGTCAGCCACCTCCCCTCCGACGGCGTCGTCGTGACGCTCGTGCGCGACGGCGACCACCGGCTGTCGCGGCCACGCGATCTGCAGCTGATCGAACGGGCTGCGCTGGACCTCGTGACGGCGGCCCGGGACGCCGGACATCCCCCATCAACAGTATAGTTCCTTCGGCGGACGCAGAATTCTCTGACTGTGTTCAAATTGTCACCAACGCCCGAGAGCTGCGTCAAAACCGTGCACGTTCCATATGTTAGGCGGCTGGCGACCTTCGCCGCACCTGCTGCAGGCGAGGGCGTCCAGTGCCATTGCCCAGGAAGCTTGCACGAAACTGACGTCTGTCACGTGACCGACACACTGCCTCCCGTTGACAGATTTTTGCATTGCACCGAACATCCCCTCATCAGGTCATAATCGTTCGCTTCTTTGGGGGTGCGAATGTCGAGACTTCGCGCAGTCGGCGCCACGCTATCGCTTTGCCTCACGTTGCTGGCGTTCCCCGCAGCAGCTGGCACCGGGGCAAAATACATGCCGGTGGGCCACGCAACAACGCAGCCGATCGGGCACCATCTGTTCTGCCTCGAGAACAAGGACGAGTGTCGCCCGGTCCAGTCCCGCGGGCTCGTGGCGCCGCTCAAGCTCGACCACGAGCTCATCCTCGCCGTGGCGGAAATCAACACGCGCATCAATGCCCGGATCGAACCCCGTTCCGACCAGGACCTCTACGGTACGGAAGAACGCTGGGCCTATCCCGTCGATGCGGGAGACTGCGAAGACTTCGCGCTGCTCAAGCGGCGCGCCCTCCACGAGATCGGGATCGACCTTGCCAATCTCCTTCTCACCGTGGTGCGCAAGCGCAATGGCGAGGGGCATGCCGTCCTGACGTTGCACACCGATCGCGGCGACTTCATCCTCGACAACCTCAACTGGCGGGTGGTCGCCTGGACGGATGCGCCGTACAGATTCGTCAAGCGCCAGAGCAAGAGCGATCCCGGCACCTGGCTCGATATCGGCGTGGCTTCCGACGTCGTCGTGGGCGCAGTGGCCCGGTAGGTTAGGCATCATCCCGGATGGCTCCGCGAACCACTCGCGGAATTCCCCAGCGCCGGCCTTCTCGGCCGCGAAGCGGGGAAGTTCTCGAAATATTTCCAGACAGTTAAAGCAGTTGATAGTTGATACCGGGTGTCCTGCTAGGGTGTGGTGATGACCTATCACACACCGCAAGGACGAGCGCCCGTGTCCAATGATGACGACAGGCAACTTGCTGGTGAAATCGAGGCCGCGCTTCGCGCCCTCGGCATCGTCAACAGCCGATGCGGTCCGGGCCGACTGGTGGAGCCGCTGGTTCGCGAACTGCGAAGCGGCGAGACGATGGCCGGCAAGGCCGACCCGGAACAGCGGGAAGCCGATACCGGCCCCTGACAGCCCGGTGGGCCGTCGCCGGCGGCTTCAAGCGACCTGCCGCACGCTCCGGCTCAGGCGGACTCGCCGGTGTCGGGGTCGGATGGCTCCTCTTCGCTGGCCGGAATCACGTAGGCTCCGGTCAGCCAGCGGTTGAGGTCGACCGCCTTGCAGCGCGCCGAGCAGAACGGGTAGTTCTCGCGATCCGAGGGCCGTCGGCACTCGGGACATTGCCGCCGCGGGCGCAGCGGCGTGACCGTCGCAGACCCGCCCGTCATGCGTCTTCCGCTTCGACCGTTGCGGCCTTCCACCGTCCGTGGATGTCGTAGCCCTCGCCGGCGAGCAGCGACAGCGTCTCGTAGAGCGGCAGGCCGACGACATTGGTGTAGGAGCCGACCATCCGGACGACGAAGCTGCCGGCAAGGCCCTGGATGGCATAGCCGCCCGCCTTGCCGCGCCACTCGCCGGAGGCGAGATAGCTGTCGATATCCTCGCGCGACAGGCGCTTGAAGCGCACGCGGGTCTCGATCAGCCGCTGGCGCAGCGCGCCCTTCGGGCCGACCAGGCAGACACCGGTATAGACCCGGTGGGTGCGGCCGGAGAGGGTGCGCAGATTGGCCATCGCGTCCTCGACCAGCTCGGCCTTGGGCATCACTTGCCGGCCGACCGAGACGACCGTGTCGGCCGACAGCACGAAGGCGGGACCGAGATCCATCTCGCTCAACGTCGCGATCGCCGATTCGGCCTTCGCCTTGGACAGCCGCTTGGCCAGCGAGCGCGGGTGCTCGTTACGCTGCGGCGTCTCGTCGAGATCGGCAGGCAGCAGCCTGTCAGGCTCGATCCCGGCCTGGTTCAGCAGTTGAAGCCGCCGGGGCGAACCGGAGGCGAGCACCAGAAGGGGGCGCGCTGGCATCGATCCGTCCCCGTTCTCGGGCTTACTTGAAGCGATAGGTGATGCGACCCTTGGTCAGGTCGTACGGGGTCATCTCGACCAGCACCTTGTCGCCGGTCAGGACGCGGATGCGGTTCTTGCGCATGCGGCCGGCGGTGTGGGCGATGATTTCGTGATCGTTCTCGAGCTTGATCCGGAAGGTCGCGTTGGGCAGCAGTTCGGTAACCACCCCCGGAAATTCCAGAACTTCTTCTTTTGCCATCGGGAAAATGCCTTGAATGTTGTTTGGGGCACGGCGCTTCGGCGCCATGCACGACTATCGCCGCGAAGGCGGCGACGAAACGGAAATCGGGGCCCTAGATCGGAGGAAACGGCCGAAAAAGCAAGCCACCGCCGATATGGGCCTGCGTTGGCCGGGCCGCATCGATCAAGAGCTGATGCGAACGATGTCCGCGCCGCAATTGCCGAGCTTCTCCTCCAGGCGCTCGAAGCCCCGGTCGAGATGGTAGACGCGGTTGACCGTCGTCTCGCCCTCGGCGACCAGGCCCGCGATCACCAGCGAGACCGAGGCGCGCAGATCGGTGGCCATCACCGGCGCGCCGCGCAGACGCTCGACGCCTTCGACCGTCGCCACCTGGCCGGACAGCGAGATGCGGGCACCCAGCCGCGCCAGTTCCTGCACATGCATGAAACGGTTCTCGAAGATCGTCTCGGTGATGTGCGAGACGCCGCTGGAGCGCGTCATCAGCGCCATGAACTGGGCCTGCAGGTCGGTCGGGAAACCGGGATACGGGTCGGTCATCACGTCGACCGGCGAGATGCCGCCGCCATTGCGATAGACGCGGATGCCGTTCTCGACGCTCTCCACCGTCACGCCGGCGTCGCGCAGCGTGCCGACGGCCGACTGGAGCAGCGCGGCGCTGGTGCCGGTGAGCGTTACGTCGCCGCCGGTCATCGCCACGGCCATGGCATAGGTGCCGGTCTCGATGCGGTCGGGCAGCACCGGATGGCGCGCGCCGGACAGCGCCGGAACGCCCTGGATGGTGATGGTCGACGTGCCGGCGCCGGAGATCTTGGCGCCCATGGCATTGAGGCACTTGGCGAGGTCGACGATCTCTGGCTCGCGCGCGGCGTTCTCGAGCAGGGTCTCGCCCTTGGCCAGCGAGGCCGCCATCAGCATGACGTGGGTGGCGCCGACCGAGACCTTGGGGAAGACGAAGCGGTTGCCGACGAGGCCGCCCTTGGCCTCGGCGACGGCATAGCCGGCGTCGATCTCGATCGTCGCGCCGAGCGCGCGCAGCCCGTCGATGAACAGATCCACCGGCCGCGTGCCGATGGCGCAGCCGCCCGGCAGCGAGACCTTGGCGCGGTGCATGCGCGCCAAGAGCGGACCGATGACCCAGAAGCTCGCGCGCATCTTGGAGACCAGCTCGTAGGGCGCGGTCGTGTCGACGATGGTGCGGGCATTGAAATGGATGGTCCGGCCGAGGCCCGGATCCTGGTGCAGGCGCTTGCCGGCGACGGCATAGTCGACGCCGTGATTGGCGAGGATGCGGATCAGCTGCTCGACGTCGGCCAGATGCGGCACGTTCTCGAGCGTCAGCGTGTCGTCGGTCAGCAACGCGGCGATCATCAGCGGCAAGGTGGCGTTCTTGGCGCCGGAAATCGGGATCGTCCCGTTCAGCTCGTTGCCGCCGCGAATGCGAATGCGATCCATGAAGTGTCCTGATCCAGCCCGTCGAAGTCCCCGCAACGGCGGTTCCTACACCAGCCGACCCGGCGAGACAAATATCGTGGCCGGGAGCGGCCGGTCAGACGTGCAGGGCGTGGCCGAGCGCGCGCATCGCCGCTTCCTGGAACGCCTCGCCCTGGGTGGGGTGGGCGTGGACGGTGCCGGCAACATCCTCGAGGCAGGCGCCCATCTCCAGCGCCAGCGAAAAGGCCGCGGCCAGTTCGGCGACGCCCGCCCCGACCGCCTGGATGCCGAGGACCAGATGGTCGTCGGCGCGCGCCACGACCCGCACGAAGCCGTCGTCGCGGTGCAGCGTCATCGCCCGTCCATTGGCCTGGAAGGGAAAGCTGCCGAGCTTGACCGCGATCCCCTGCGCCTTCGCCGCCTCCGGCGAAAGGCCGACGCTGACGATCTCGGGATCGGTGAAGCAGACCGCCGGGATCGCCCGCTTGTCGAAGGCGCGGCGCTCGCCGGCAACGATCTCGGCCACCATCTCGCCCTGCGCCATCGCCTTGTGGGCGAGCATCGGCTCGCCGACGAGATCGCCGATCGCATAGACGCCGCGCATCGCCGTCCGACACTGCTCGTCGACCCGGACGAAGGCGCCGTCCATGTCGAGCACGAGTTCCTCGCGCCCCCAGCCCTCGGTGAGCGGCCGACGCCCGACGGTGACGAGAACAATGTCCGCGCCGATCCGGCGTTCGCTGCCGTCCACAGCTTCCACCAGGAGATCCCGATCCTCCCCGGCGAGGCCCTTGGCTTTCGCGCCGGTGAGGATCTCGACACCGAGCGTCTCCAGCCGGGCGGCGACGGGCCTCACCAGATCAGCGTCGTAGAGCGGCAGGATGCGGTCCGTCGCCTCGACGATGGTGACGGCCGAACCGGCCTTGGCGAAGGCTGTGCCGAGCTCGACGCCGATATAGCCGCCGCCGACCAGCGCGAGCCGCGCCGGCGGCGCATCGAGGCTCAGCGCCTCTTCCGAGGAGATCACCTTGCCGCCGAAAGGCAGCATCGGCAGCTCGACCGGCACCGAGCCGGTGGCGATGACCACCGATTCCGCCGTGATGCGCTGGTTGCCGGTCTCGCCGTCGACCTCGACGGTCTTGCCGTCGAGGAAGCGGGCCCGGCCGGCAACCAGCTTCACCCGGGCGCGCTTCAGGAGCCCGGTGACGCCGTTGTTCAGGCGGTTGACGATGCCGTCCTTCCAGTCGACGACGCGTGGCCAGTCGAGCGCCGGCGCGCCGGCGGTCACGCCCGGGATCGCCCGGCCGCCCGCCGCTTCGCGCAGCAGGAAATACTCGTCGGCGGCGTGGATCAGCGCCTTGGAGGGGATGCAGCCGATGTTCAGGCAGGTGCCGCCCGGCTTGCGGTCGTCGACGATCACCGTGTCGACCCCGAGCTGGCCGGCGCGGATCGCCGCGACGTAGCCGCCGGGACCGGCGCCGATGACGAGAAGCTGGCAGGTCATGTCGGCCATGGCGGCGCCTCAGCTCTCGGCGAAGATCATCGCGGGGGTTTCCAGGAGCGCCTTGATGCGCTGGACGAAGACCGCCGCGTCGTAGCCGTCGACGACCCGGTGGTCGAAGCTCGACGAGAGGTTCATCCGCCGCCGCGGCACGAAGCGCGCGCCATCCCAGACCGGCCGCATCTCGATCTTGTTGACCCCGACGATGGCGACCTCCGGATGGTTGATCACCGGCGTCGTGACGATACCGCCGAGCGCGCCCAGCGAGGTGATTGTGATCGTCGATCCCGACAGTTCCTCGCGCTTGGCCCGGCCGGTCTTGGCCATCTCGGAAAGCCGCGCCACCTCCTCGGCGCAACCCCAGACGTCGCGCGCCTCGGCGTGGCGCACCACCGGCACGACGAGGCCGCCGCCGGTCTGCGCGGCGACGCCGACATGGACGCCGCCGTGCTGGCGCAGGACGTTCGCCTCGTCATCGTAATGGGCGTTCATCAGCGGCTGGTCGCGGATCGCGATGACCATCGCGCGCATAAGGAAGGGTAGCAGCGTCAGTTTCGGCCGGTCGTCGCGGCGGTCGCGGTTGAGCGCGGCGCGCAGTTCCTCCAGCGCCTCGACGTCGATTTCCTCGACATAGGTGATGTGGGCGATGCGGCGCGTGGCGAGCGCCATCTTCTCGGCGATCCTGCGCCGCAGCCCGACGATCTTCACCTCCGAGATCGAATTGTCGGCGGCAAGGCGGCCGGGACCGGCGGATCCGACGCCGCCGGCGAGATAGGCGTCGAGATCGTCATGGCCGATGCGCCCGGCGGGACCGCTGCCCGGCACGCGGCGCAGGTCGACCCCCGCATCCATGGCGCGGCGCCGCACGGACGGCGAGGCGAGCGGCCGCTCCCCGGACTTGCGCGGCGCGCCGAGGTCGGACCGGGCGGCGCCGGACCTCGGCGAGGCGGGCCGGGGCGCCGGCGCGGCTTGCGGGGCAGCGTCGCCCGTCTCTGCGCGGTCTTCCGCCTCCGGCTCGGGTTCCGGGGCCTGCGGTTCGGCGTGCGGCGCCGCGGCCGCCGCGACGACCGCGTCGCCTTCCCCGCCGGCGACGGCGAGCCGGACCAGCGGCGCGCCGACGGCGATGGTCTCGCCGATCTCGCCGCCCAGCCATTCCACCGTGCCGTCGACGGGCGCCGGAATGTCCACCGTCGCCTTGTCGGTCATCACTGCCGCCAGCACCGTGTCCTCGCGCACGACGTCGCCGATCGCGACGTGCCATTCGACCAGCTCGGCCTCGGCGACGCCCTCGCCGACGTCCGACAGCTTGATGGTGACGCTGCCCATGCTCAGGCCTCCATCGCCTGCTTGAGCGCCGCGCCGACGCGGGCGGGCCCCGGAAAATAGTCCCATTCCTGGGCGTGCGGATAGGGCGTGTCCCAGCCGGCGACGCGCCTGATCGGCGCCTCCAGATGGTAGAAGCAGGTCTCCTCCACCAGCGCGCAGAGTTCGGCCCCGAAGCCGGCGGTGAGCGTCGCCTCGTGGACGACGACGCAGCGCCCGGTCTTCTTCACCGAGGCCTCGATCAGGTCGAGATCGAGCGGCACCAGGGTCCGGAGGTCGATGATCTCGGCGTCGATCGCCGTCATCGCGGCGGCGGCCTCGGCGACATGCACCATGGTGCCGTAGGCCAGCACGGTGACCGCCTCGCCGGGGCGGCGGACCACGCCTTGGCCGAGCGGCACCACGTAGCGGCCCTCCGGCACCTCGCCCAGCGGGTGTTTCGACCACGGCGTCACCGGCCGGTCGTGATGGCCGTCGAAGGGCCCGTTATAAAGCCGCTTCGGCTCCAGGAAGATCACCGGGTCGTTGTCCTCGATCGCGGCGATCAGCAGCCCCTTGGCGTCGTAGGGATTGGACGGCACGACGGTCTTCAGCCCGGCGACATGGGCGAACAGCGCCTCGGGCGACTGCGAATGGGTCTGGCCGCCGAAGATGCCGCCGCCGGTCGGCATCCGCACCACCAGCGGCGCGGTGAAGTCGGCGGCGGAGCGGTAGCGCAGCCGCGCGGCCTCCGAGACGATCTGGTCGTAGGCGGGATAGACGTAGTCGGCGAACTGCATCTCGACCACCGGCCGCAGCCCGTAGGCGGCCATGCCGATGGCGGTGCCGACGATGCCGCTCTCGTTGATCGGCGCATCGAAGCAGCGGTTGCGGCCGAAGCGCTCCTGCAGCCCGGCGGTGCAGCGGAACACGCCGCCGAAATAGCCGACGTCCTCGCCATAGACGACGACGTTGGGGTCGGCCTCCATCGCCACCGCATGGGCGTCGCGGATCGCCTCGATCATCGTCATGCGCGGCATGGCGTCAGCGCCTTTCGCGGGGTGGCCGGGCGATGCCGGCTGGGCTGTGGGCCATCCTCAGTACCCCGCCTGCTGGCGCTGGCGCCGCAGATGCGGCGGCATGGTCTCGTAGACGTCCTCGAACATGTCCCGCACCGACGGCTTGGGACCGGTGTGCAGCGTGCCGTGGGTTTCCGCCTCGCGCTGCGCCGCCAGTACCTCGGCGTCGATCTCGGCCTCGGCCTGGACGTGGCGCTCCTCGCTCCAGGCGCCGGCGAGGATGAGGTGGTTCTTCAGCCGCTTGACCGGGTCGCCGAGCGGCCAGGCGTCGGATTCCTCCTTCGGGCGGTAGGCGGAGGGGTCGTCCGAGGTCGAATGCGCCGCGGCGCGGTAGGTGACCCACTCGATCAGCGTCGGGCCGAGATTGCGCCGCGCTCGCTCCACCGCCCACTGCGCGGCGGCGTGGACGGCGAGGTAGTCGTTGCCGTCGACCCGCAGCGACGGGATGCCGAAGCCGAGCCCACGGGCCGCGAAGGTGCCGGATCCGCCGCGCGCGATGCCCTGGAAGGTGGAAATCGCCCACTGGTTGTTGACGATGTTGAGGACGACCGGCGCCTTGTAGGTCGAGGCGAAGACCAGCGCGGAGTGGAAGTCGCTCTCGGCCGTCGAGCCGTCGCCGATCCAGGCGGCCGCGATCTTGGTGTCGCCCTTGATCGCCGAGGCCATGGCCCAGCCGACGGCCTGCACGAACTGCGTCGCCAGATTGCCCGATATGGAGAAGAAGCCGTGTTCCTTCGAGGAATACATGATCGGCAGCTGCCGGCCCTTCAGCGGGTCGCGGCGGTTGGAATAGATCTGGCACATCATGTCGACGAGCGGGTAGTCGTCGGCGATCAGCAGCCCCTGCTGGCGGTAGGTCGGGAAGTTCATGTCGCCCGGCGCCAGCACCTTGCGGAAGGCGCAGGCGATCGCCTCCTCGCCGAGGCACTGCATGTAGAACGAGGTCTTGCCCTGGCGCTGAGCCATCAGCATGCGCCGGTCGAAGGCGCGCACCCGCATCATCGTCTTCAGGCCGGCGAGGACCGCCTCGTCGTCGAGCGTGCCGGCCCAATCGCCCACGGCCTCGCCGGCGCGGTTGAGGACGCGGATGATCGAATAGGCGAGGTCGCGGATCTCGGCGGGGTCGACGTCCACCGGCGGGCGCCGCACCGAGCCGGCCTTCGGGATGTTGACGCCGGAGAAATCCGGCCGCCCGCCGGGTCTGACCTCCGGCTCGGGTACGTGCAGGCTGAGGGAATGGGTTTCTGCCATGTCCGTCCTCCCGCGCCGGCTCCGCGGCGCAGGAGAGCATCTAATCCCGCCGCGGCGGGAGGGAAGCCTTGCTATTCCGGCCGCATCAGCACGACGGCGCCGAACACGAAGAGGCCGACAAGGGCGATCTTCCAGAAGTCGCCGCGCCGCCGCAGGCCCGGCAGGCCCAGTGGGCGGACGAGGTGGACCGCCATCAGCAGGATGAAGAGAACCGAGAAGAGCTTGTTCATCGCCAAGGGGCGTAGACGATCGACGGGCCTTCCGCCAGCGCCGGCCGCCTGCCGGCACCCTCAGATCGAATGCAGCGCCCCGGAAGCGACCACCGGGCCGGTCGGCAGGCCGGTCGGCGAGCCGCCCTCCGGCTCCATCGAGACAGCCAAGGCGGCGTCGGGCATGCCCAGGCCGTTGCCGTCGAGGGCGACGTGCAGCGGCCGCGCCATGTCGATCAGCCCGAGCGATTTCGGCGCGGCGCCGCCCGGCGGCACCAGCCACAGTTCCGGCACGCGGCCGGGCTCCTCGGCATGGACGATCGGCACCAGCGTCGCCATCGAGGTGGCGGTGTCGATGACGACGGTGACGAGCGGCGTGCCGTCCTCGGCGGAGAGCGTCGCCGTCATCATGCCGTCGGCCGGCGGGGCGAGGTCGCGGCCGGCGACGAGGATCAGGGCGGCGAGGCTGGCGACGGCGAGTCCCACGCCGGCCAGGCCAAGCCACTGCCAGATCGCCGACACGCGGCGGCCCTTCGGGCGAGCCGTGGGGACGGGCTCCGCCGGCCGGCGGGTCATCCGCCCGAGATCCGCCTCGATTCGCGACCAGAGCGTTACCGGCGGCTCGGCCGGATCGACGCCACTTGCCATCGGCCCCAGCAGCTCGGTCCACTCCGCGAGCACGGCCGCGAAGGCGGGATCGCGCAGCGCCCGGCGCTCGACGGACCGGCGCTGGCCGCCGCTCAGGACGCCAAGCACGTACTCGGCGGCCAGATGCGCATCCTCCCGTCCGTGATCGACCGCGTCGCTCATGACGACAGGCACTCCTTCAAGCGCATCAATCCTCGCCGGATCAGGCTTTTCATCGTACCGAGCGGCACGCCCGCCGTCTCGGCCAGTTCGTTATAGGTGTCACCGCCGTAGAAGGCCGTGACGATCATCACGCGTGTGCGCCCGTCGAGCCCGTCGAGGCACTCGGCCAGCCGGCGTGCGTCGTCCGAGCGATGCAGCAGGGCCAGCGCATCAGGCGTCTCGTCGGCGACATCGACGGCCCCGTCAACCGGCCGGTCGAAAATGCGCGGGCCGAGCTGGCGGCGCCGGTCGATGGCGCGGTTGCGCGCGATCGTCGCCAGCCAGGTGATCGGGCTCGCCCGCGCCGGGTCGAACGAGTCGGCGCGGTTCCAAACCGTCAGATAGACGTCCTGCAGCACATCCTCGGCTTCTTCGCGGTTGTCCAAGATACGCAGGCAGACGCCGAAAAGCTTCGCCGCCGTGCGCTCGTAGACGGCCCGCAGGGCTTGGCGGTCGCCATCGGCCACGGCGCGCAGCCGCTCGACGAGAAAAGCGCGACCCTCGTCGGGAGTCATCGTGGACATGCGGTCCGCGGTCGGATCGTTTCGCCGTTCATGGCGGCAGCGGAACAGGCTTGCGGGCCGAAAGTCAACGACGGCGCCTCTCGCCGGCGCTCCATGACGTGCCGTGGCGGTCCCGCTTCAGTAGGGCGCCTCGCTTGTGCCCATCTCGACATAGACCGACTTGACCTGGCTGTAATGCGCCAAGGCCTCGCGGCCGTTCTCGCGGCCGATGCCGGAGCGCTTGACCCCACCGAAGGGCATCTCGACCGGGGTGAGGTTGTAGGCGTTGATCCAGCACGTCCCGGCCTGGAGCTTCGCCACGACGCGGTGGCCGCGCTGGAGGTCGCGCGTGTAGACGCCGGCGGCAAGGCCGAATTCGCTGGCATTGGCCCGGGCGATCGCCTCGGCCTCGTCGTCGAAATCGAGGACGCACATGACCGGCCCGAAGATCTCCTCGCCAGCGATGCGCATGCCGTCGGTGACGTCGGTGAAGACCGTCGGCTCGACGAACCATCCCTCGGCAAACCCCTCGACCGTGGCGGTACCGCCGCCGCAGGCGACCGTCGCGCCCTCGCCGCGGCCGATGTCGAGATAGGACAGCACCTTGTCGTATTGCGCCTTCGAGACGAGGGGGCCGAGATCGGTGGTCAGCTTCATCGGATCGCCGAGCGCGATGGCGCGCGTGCGCTCGACCAGCCGCTCCACGAAGGCGGCGCGCACAGAGCGCTCGACGAAGACCCGTGTGCCGTTCGAGCAGATCTGGCCGGTGGAGTAGAAATTGCCGAGGATCGCGCCGGAGACGGCGGCGTCGAGGTCGGCATCGGCGAAGACGAGGATCGGCGACTTGCCGCCGAGCTCCAGCGTTACGTGCTTGGTGGTGGCGGAGGCGGCCTGCATGACCCGGGCGCCGGTCGGCACCGAGCCGGTGACCGAGACCTTGGCGATGCGCGGGTGCGAGGCGAGCGTCGCACCGACCGGACCGAGGCCCTGGACGACGTTGAAGACGCCGGCGGGCAGCCCGGCCTCGGAGAAGATTTCGGCGAGCTTCAGCGCCGTCAGCGGCGTCGTCTCCGACGGCTTGAAGATCATCGCGTTGCCGCAGGCGAGCGCCGGTGCCGCCTTCCAGGAGGCGATCTGGATCGGATAGTTCCAGGCGCCGATGCCGGCGCAGACGCCCAGCGGCTCGTGCCGCGTGTAGGCGAAGGAGCCGCCGAGATCGATGTAGTCGCCGCGCAGGTCGGCGGCGAGCGCGCCGAAATATTCCAGCGCGTCGGCGCCCGAGGCGGCGTCGGCCACCAGCGTCTCGGCCAGCGCCTTGCCGGTGTCAAGCGTCTCGAGCTCGGCCAGCGCCTGGTTGCGGTCGCGCATGATGGCGGCGGCACGGCGCAGGATGCGGCCGCGCTCGGCGCCGGTCATCGCCGCCCACACCGCCTGGCCGCGCTCGGCGGCCGCCACCGCCTGCTCGATCAGCGCGGGGGTCGCGGCATGCAGCCGGGCGATGACCTCGCCGGTCGCCGGATAGACGCTGTCGAAGCTCTCGCCGGCTTCGTCCTCGACATAGAGGCCATCGACATAGTGGGAGGCCGGGGGCTGGGCGCGCATGGGAGGTCCTTCGGCAGGAGACGTGTTTCCCGGCTTTCTACGCGTCCCCGGCCGGTTCGGCTACACGATGCCTCGCCTGGGAGAGCGCCGCGAACCGGGGCGATGTGGCGGATATTGACGCGGCGGCGGCGAGCCACCATCTGGGCAAAGGGCCGAGGGACCCTGCCGCTCGCGGGCGAAAGCCATGGTGAATTCCCTTCCCCGTCATCCGTGATGTCCCCATCGAGAGGCATGCGGCCGGCCGGCAAGCGCGAGCTCCCGTTCCCTTCAACGCCGCATGCGACGACCTCGAAAGGTTCAGCAGATGACCGGCATGACTTCGACCATTGCCGCCTTCAAGGCCCAGGCGCGGCGCCTGCGCACCGGCCTCGCCGATGGCGGCCATACGCTCAGCCACGGCGCGGCGCTGGAACTCGTCGCCCGCCAGCACGGCTATCGCGACTGGAACACGCTCAGCGCGCTGGCCGAGCGCGGCCCGACCGTTGCCGACCTGACGATCGGTGCCCCTGTCGCCGGCCGCTATCTCGGCCAGGACTTCACCGGCCGGCTGATCGGCCTGCAGGTGCTGCCGAAGGGCGGGCGGTACCGGGCGACGATCCAGTTCGACGAGCCCGTCGACGTGGTGGCCTTCGAGAGCTTCTCGGCGTTCCGGCGCCGCGTGACCGTCGTGGTCGACGCGAACGGCGCGACGGTCGAGAAGACCTCCAATGGCCAGCCGCATCTGGCGCTGACGCTCTAGATCGCATTGGCGGGCGGGGCCGGGAGCCATGCTTCCGGTCCCGTGGCGAACCCGCCTGGACCACATCCATCCGGGACCGGTGGCGGACCGCCGCGCATACGAGGCAATGCTACTGCAACGACAGGAGGACGCCATGACTGCCGACCCGACCGACACCGGCAAGCGCATCACCATCGAGCCTTACGACGGCCCGGTGGTCGTCAAGTTCCACGGCGCGATCCTCGCCTCGACCGATCACGCGCTGATCCTGAAGGAACGCGGCTACGACCCGGTCTTCTACATCCCGAAGGACCGGGTGGAGATGGGCTTCCTGCAGGAGACCGACCGGCATACGACCTGCCCTTACAAGGGCGAAGCGCGCTACTGGTCGATCGCCGCCGAGGGCGAGGCCGCAGACAATGCGGTATGGGCCTACGACACACCGAAGGACGGCGTTGCGGCGATTGCCGGCCATGTCGCCTTCGACCGGCGGTTCGTGACGATCGACGCCGGCTGAACGCGCACAACGACCGCCGTAGTATCCTCAGCGGTCGCTGTGGCCGAGGTCGCGGGCGGGGTCGAGACGGTCGCGGACCCGCTGCTTGAGGATCTTCGCCTCGGGAAAGCCGCCATCCGCCTTACGCTCCCAGATGGTCTCGCCATCGTAGCCGATCTCGAAGACGCCGCCGGTGCCCGGCACCAGCGCGACCTCGGCGAGGTCGGGGCCGAACGTGGAGAGAAGTTCCTGCGCCATCCAGGCGGCCCGCAGCAGCCACTGGCACTGCGTGCAGTAGGTGATGGTGATCCGCGGGCGGGCGGGGATTTCGGTCATCTTCTGTACTCCTGCTGCTTCCTGCGCTAGGTCCGGTCACGATCCGAAACGGCGCTCCGCCGACCTGCCCCGCTCAACGATCGGCTGCCATGGCGCGCTCCGTCCGTTCCCTTCCCGGCATGCGCCGACGCCGGCTGCGCACCCGCTTCACGCGGACCCGCATCCACCTGCGTCGGCTCTATCACGGGCGCCGGCCGAACGCGCTGCGTTTCCAGATGGCGGTGCTCGTCGTCGATCTCGTGATCATCGCGTTCTTCATTGCCAGCCCGGTCCTGCGCGAGACGGAGGCCTTTTTCGTCGTCGACTATTCGGTCGCGGCGATCCTCGGCCTCGACATCGCCGCCCGCTGCTTCGCCGCACGCGAGCCGCTGCGCTGGCTCCGGCAGCCCTTCGTCCTGCTCGATCTGGTGATCCTGGCGACGCTGCTCTTTCCCAACGAGCTGGTCAATTTCGGCTTCCTGCGCATCGTCCGGCTATGGTCGATCTCACAGAGCGGGGTGCTCTGGCGCCCCTTGCGCCGGTGGGGCTATCCCGAATGGGAGACACCGGGACGCGCCATCGTCAATCTGCTGACGTTCCTGTTCCTGGCCACCGGCTTCATCTACACGACCTTCTTCCGCTACGGCTCCGGCCTCGAAGGCTATATCGACGCGTTCTACTTCACCGTCTCGTCGGTGACGACGACCGGCTACGGCGACATCACCCTGCCCGGCACGTGGGGTAAGCTGACCTCGATCGTCATCATGATCATCGGCATCTCGCTGTTCGTGCGCCTCGCCCAGGCGGTGTTCCGGCCTTACAAGGTGATGTTCCCCTGCCCCGATTGCGGCCTGCAGCGCCATGACGTCGATGCCGTCCACTGCAAGGCCTGCGGGCACATGCTGAAGATCCGCGACGACGGCGTGCACTGACAGGGGCAGCTTGCACCCTGCAAGTTTCCTTGTATGGTTGCAGGATGATCGAGGAAACCGCCGTCACCGCGCTCGCCGCGCTTGCCCACGCCGACCGTCTCAGCGCCTTCCGCATGCTGGTGCGGGCCGGGCCGAACGGCGTGCCATCCGGCGAGATCGCGGAACGACTCGCCATCGCCCCCACCCGGATGAGCTTCCACCTCGCCGCACTCGAGCGCTCCGGCCTCGTACGCTCGTGGCGCGACGGACGGCGCATCCGCTACGCCGCGCATTTCGAGGCGATGCGGGGGCTGCTGGCATTTCTCACCGAGGATTGCTGCGAGGGCCATCCGGAGATCTGCGGCATCGCGGCCGATGCGTGCGGGTGCGATGCCGACGAGACCATCAAGAAAACACAACAGGCCCGGGCGCTTGCCCCGGCCGGGGAGGAGACACGATGACGACCGAAGACCGTCCGATGAACGTCCTGTTCCTGTGTACCCGGAACTCGGCGCGTTCGATCATCGCCGAAAGCATCATGAACCGTACCTACGGGCCGCGGTTCAAGGCCTATTCGGCCGGCAGCGACCCTTCCGGCGAGGTCAACCCGATGACCCTCGACCTCTTGAGGCGTCTCGGCTTTCCGACCGAGGATCTGCGCTCCAAGGCCTGGAAGGATTTTGCCGAGGACCGCGACGACGCGCCGAAGCTCGACTTCGTCTTCACCGTCTGCGACGACGCCGCGGGCGAGACCTGCCCGGTCTGGCCCGGCCAGCCGATGACCGCCCACTGGGGCGTGCCGGATCCGGCCAAGGTCGAAGGCACCGTGAGCGAACGGGCCTTCGCCTTCGCCGACACGTTCCGCATGCTCAACAACCGCATCTCGATCTTCGCGAGCCTGCCGTTCTCCAGCCTCGACAAGATCAGCCTGAAGCACCGGCTCGACAAGATCGGGGCCGTCGACGATGCTGAAACCGGCCGGGAAACGGCCGCCTGACGAAAGGCCCATCATGACCGTCACGATCTACCACAACCCCGATTGCGGCACGTCGCGCAACACGCTGGCGATGATCCGCCAGGCCGGGGAGGATCCGGAAGTCATCGAGTACCTGAAGAATCCGCCGAGCCGCGAGACGCTGATCGAGCTGCTCGACATGATGGGCATGAAGCCGCGCGACATCCTGCGCCAGAAGGGTACGCCCTATGCCGAGCTGGGCCTCGACGATCCGGCGCTCAGCGACGAGGAACTGCTGCAGGCGATGATGGCGCATCCGATCCTGATCAACCGGCCGATCGTCGTGACCGAGAAGGGCGCGCGGCTCTGCCGCCCGTCCGAGACCGTGCTCGACATCCTGCCCGACCCCGCCATCGGCCGCTTCGTCAAGGAAGACGGCGAGATCGTCACGAGGGGGGCGTGACCGGCGCCCCGCCAGACGGCGGCGCGACCGCCCTCGACCTGCCGAACATCGATCTCGCGCAGTTGCGGCGCATCGAGGTGGAGGCGCTTTCCGGACCGGACGCGCCAGCCCATCCGCCGCGGGTGCTCGTGCTTTACGGCTCGATCCGCGAGCGCTCCTATTCGCGCCTGGTGGCGGAGGAAGCCGGACGGCTGCTGCGGTGGTTCGGCTGCGAGGTGAGGACCTTCGACCCGCGCGACCTGCCTTTGCCGGACGGGGCGGCGCCCGAGCATCCGCGGGTCAAGGCGCTGCGTGATCTCGCCATGTGGTCGGAGGCCATGGTCTGGGTGAGCCCCGAGCGTCACGGCGCGATGACCGCGATCATGAAGGCGCAGATCGACTGGCTGCCGCTGTCGCTGGGTGGCGTCCGCCCGACCCAGGGCAAGACGCTCGCCGTCATGCAGGTCAGCGGCGGCTCGCAGAGCTTCAACGCCGTCAACCAGATGCGCATCCTCGGCCGCTGGATGCGGATGATCACCATCCCCAACCAGTCCTCGGTCGCCAAGGCCTTCAACGAATTCGACGAGGCGGGCCGGATGCGGCCTTCTCCCTACTACAACCGCATCGTCGACGTCTGCGAGGAGCTGGTGAAGTTCACCCATCTCACCCGCGGCCGCTCATCCTATCTCACCGACCGGTATTCCGAGCGCGTCGAAAGCGCGGAAGCAGTCTCCCTTCGCGTCAACCAGCGCTCCATCTAGACCGGATCCCCCACCTATGCTCGCCTTTGCGATCTTCATCGCCACGCTCGTCCTCGTCATCTGGCAGCCCAGGGGGCTGGGCATCGGCTGGAGCGCGCTCGCCGGCGCCGCGGTGGCGCTGGCGGCCGGCGTGGTCAGTTTCGCCGACCTCGAGATCGTCTGGCACATCGTCTGGGACGCGACCTTCACCTTCGTCGCGCTGATCATCATCTCGCTGATCCTCGACGAGGCCGGCTTCTTCCACTGGGCGGCGCTGCACGTGGCGCGATGGGGCGGCGGAAGGGGGCGGCGGCTGTTCCCGCTGGTCATCGTGCTGGGCGCCGCGATCGCCGCCGTCTTCGCCAATGACGGGGCGGCACTGCTGCTGACCCCCATCGTGCTGGCCATCCTGCTGCGGCTCGAGTTCCGGCCGGAGGCGGCCTTCGCCTTCATCATCGGCACCGGCTTCGTCGCCGACACGACGAGCCTGCCGCTGGTCATCTCCAACCTCGTGAACATCGTGTCGGCGAATTATTTCGGCATCGGCTTCGACCGTTACGCCGCGGTGATGGTGCCGGTGAATTTCGTCGCGCTGGCGGCGACGCTGCTGGTGCTCTGGGTCTATTATGGCCGCAACGTCCCGGAAACCTACAAGGTCGACGACCTCGAACCGCCCCGCAGCGCGATCCGCGACCATCACGTCTTCCGCGCTGCATTTCCGCTGTTGGGTGTCCTGCTCGTCGCCTATTTCGTCACCGCGCGCTTCGCGGTGCCGATCGCGCTCGTCACCGGCGCGGCGGCGCTGATCCTCGTCGCCATCGCCGGACGGTGGTTCTCGGACGAACAGCCGGTCGTCTCGGTCCCCGGCGTGATGCGCCATGCGCCCTGGCAGATCGTGCTGTTCTCGATCGGCATGTACCTGGTGGTCTACGGGCTGGGGAATGCCGGGCTCACGGACCTTGCCGCCGGGCTGCTGGTCTGGCTCGCCGGCCAGGGGACATTCGTCGCCACGGTCGGCACCGGCTTTGCCGCCGCCATCCTCGCCTCGGTGATGAACAACCTGCCGTCGACGCTGGTCGGGGCGCTCGCCATCGAGCGCGCCGACGTCGCGCCGATCACCCAGGAGCTGATGGTCTACGCCAATGTCATCGGCAACGATCTCGGGCCGAAATTCACCCCGATCGGCAGCCTGGCGACGCTGCTCTGGCTGCACGTCCTCGCCGGCAAGGGCGTGCGCATCGGCTGGGGCCAGTACATGAAGGTCGGCCTGGTGATCACGCCGCCGGTGCTGCTGGCGACGCTGGTCGGCCTGTGGCTGTGGCTGCCGGTGATCAGCGGCTGACCGTCGTCAGACCGCCGGCCACTGGTGGTGGAACACGCCGTCCTTGTCGAGGCGGTGGAAGGTATGCGCCCCGAACAGGTCGCGCTGCGCCTGGGTGAGGTCGGTGGTACCGCGCTTGCGACGGTAATCGTCGAGATAGGCGAGCGCCGCCGACAGCGCCGGCACCGGGATGCCCGCGAGACTCGCTTTGGCGACGACGCGGCGCAGCGCCCCCTGGCCCGCCGAGACGCGGGTGACGAAGTCCTTCGCCTGAAGGAGATTCACCACCGTCTCGCCGCTGTCATAGGCACGGGCGATGTCGTCCAGGAAACGCGAGCGGATGATGCAGCCGGCGCGCCAGATCCGGGCGATTTCGGCCAGCGGCAGGTTCCAGGAGAACTCGTCCGACGCCGCCGCCATGGTGGCATACCCTTGCGCATAGGCGATGATCTTGGCCGTCTCCAGCGCCTCTTCCAGCTCTGTCAGGCTTGCTGCATCGCCGGCAAACCCGCCGGCCTCGGTCGCGATGTCGACATAGAGCGCGCCGGCATCCGCCCGTTCGGCGCGCCGTGAGGATACGCCGCGTGCCGACACGGCGGCCTCGATGGTCGTCGCCCCGACACCCAGCTTCTGCGCCTCGATGACGGCCCAGCGGCCGGTGCCCTTCTGGCCGGCCTCGTCGACGATGACGTCCACCATCGGCCTGCCCGTCTCCGGATCGGTCTCGGCGAGCGTCACGGCGGTGATCTCGATCAGATAGGAGGAGAGGCCGCGGGTGTTCCAGTCGGCGAAGATCTCGGCCATGGCCTTCGGCTCGAGCCCGATGCCGTCGCGCATGATGCCGTAGATCTCGGCGATCATCTGCATGTCGGCATATTCGATGCCGTTGTGGATGGTCTTGACGAAATGCCCGGCGCCGTCCGGCCCGAGCCAGGCGACGCAGGGCTCGCCCTCGTATTGCGCGGCGATGCGCGTCAGGATCGGCGACAGGAGGCCGTAGGTCGCCTCGGCGCCGCCGACCATGATCGATGGGCCGTGCCGGGCGCCGAGTTCGCCGCCCGAAACACCCATGCCGACGAATTGGAGGCCGGTTTCCTCGACCGCCTTCGAGCGGCGGACCGTGTCGTGGAAATCGGCATTGCCGGCATCGATCATCACGTCGCCGGGCGACAGAAGCGGCGCGATCTCGGCCATCTCGTCATCGACGATCTTGCCGGCCGGAACCATGAACAGCACCAGCCGAGGCTGCTTGAGAGAAGCGACGAAGTCTTCCAGTGAGGCGGCGGGGACGACATTGTCGCCGATGCCCGGATTGTCGTCACGCAGGGCGAAGGACTTGGCGCTGGTGCGGTTGTGGACCGCCACCGTGAAGCCCTTCTCGGCGATGTTGAGGGCAAGGTTCGAGCCCATGGTCCCGAGCCCGACGACTCCGATATCGGCGGTCTTGTCGCTCATCCGTCACTCCTGTTTTCCGCCGCGCCCTTCGCGGCCCTGCCCACCGGCTGCGCCGTCAGCTCTTCAGCCGCCACCCGGTACGGAAGATCCATGCGATCACCAGGAGGCTGGCGATCATGAAGAACAGCGTCATGCCGAGGCTGATGCCGATCGACACGTCCGAGGTGCCGTAGAAGGCCCAGCGGAAGCCGCTGATCAGATAGACGACCGGATTGAGCAGGCTGACATTCTGCCAGAACTCCGGCAGCATCCGGATCGAGTAGAAGCTGCCGCCGAGAAAGGCGAGCGGTGTCACGATCAGCAGCGGCACCACCTGCAGCTTCTCGAACCCGTCTGCCCAAATCCCGATGATGAAGCCGAACAGCGCGAAGGTGATCGCCGTCAGCAGCAGGAAAACGATCATCCAGACCGGATGCTCGATCCGCAGGTCGACGAACAGCGTCGCGGTGGCGAGGATGATCAGGCCGAGCATCACCGACTTGGTCGCCGCCGCCCCGACATAGCCGAGGACGATCTCCATCCCGGAGATCGGCGCCGACAGGATCTCGTAGATCGTGCCGGTGAATTTCGGGAAGTAGATGCCGAACGAGGCGTTGGTCAGGCTCTGGGTGAGCAGCGACAACATGATCAGGCCGGGCACGATGAAGGCGCCGTAGGAGACGCCGTCGATTTCGGTGATGCGCGAGCCGATGGCAGCGCCGAAGACGACGAAATAGAGCGAGGTCGAGATGACCGGGGAGATGACGCTCTGCATGATGGTGCGGAAGGTCCGCGCCATCTCGAAGCGGAAGATCGCGACGACGGCGGGGTAGTTCATGCCTTTTCCTCCACCAGTCCGACGAAGATTTCCTCGAGCGTCGACTGCTTTGTCGACAGGTCGCGGAACCTGATGCCGGCTTCCGCCAGCAGCCGCATCAGCGTCGCGATGCCGGTGCGCTCGGCCTGGGTGTCATAGCTGTAAGTCAGAAGCGTCCCGTCCGGGGAAACCGAAAGATCGTACTCGGCAAGGGTTGCCGGCAGGCTCGTCAGAGGCTCCTGCAGCTGCAGCGTCAGTTCCTTATGGCCGAGCTTGCGCATCAGCTCGTTCTTCTCCTCGACGACGATCAGCGCGCCCTGGGAGATCACCCCGACCCGGTCGGCCATCATCTCGGCCTCCTCGATATAGTGGGTGGTCAGGATGACGGTCACGCCGCCCTCGCGCAGGCGCTGGACGACGGCCCACATCTCGCGGCGCAGCGCCACGTCGACGCCCGCCGTCGGCTCGTCGAGGAACAGCACTTCCGGCTCGTGCGACAAGGCCTTGGCGATCATCACGCGGCGCTTCATGCCGCCCGACAGGGTGCGGATCTTGGCGTCCTTCTTGTCCCACAGCGACAGGTCGCGGAGGACCTTCTCGATATGGGCGGGATTCTTCGATCTGCCGAACAGGCCACGGGAGAACGACACCGTGTCCCAGACGGACTCGAAGGCGTCGGTGGTCAGTTCCTGCGGCACCAGGCCGATCATCGAACGCACCGTTCGATAACCCTTGTCGATGTCGTGGCCGGCGACGGTCACCGTGCCGGTCGAGCGATTGACGATGCCGCAGATGATCGAGATCAGCGTCGTCTTGCCGGCACCATTCGGCCCGAGCAGCGCGAAAATCTCGCCGGGCGCAATGTCCAGGTCGATCGATTTCAGCGCCTGGAACCCACCCTTGTAGGTTTTCGAGACGTTGCGGACGGAGAGGATCGGCGGGGGGGATTGGGTCGCGGACATGGTGCCATGGGTTTGAGCAGGCGCTGGCGGAGCCTGGGCGGATCCAGCCTGGTGGCGTGCCGATCCGGCAGATAGGCAGTTCGGCGGCGAGGAAAAGACCAGCCGCCCTGCCTTGTCACCCGCATCTGGATGCGGGCCACCTCAGAGCGCGGAGGCTCCGAGGTCGGACTGTCAGTAGAACGGGTAGGACCGACCGCGGAAGCGGCCCGAGTCGACCTCGCGCTGACGGCGCTCCAGATCGGCGAGCGACACGGACTGGTCGAGATAATCCCGGACGACGTCGCGTCGGCCGTTGCCGCGGAGCAGACCGCGGATAGTGCTGGTAATGTTCATGGCATGTTTCCTTTCGACCATCGAAATAAGGGGTCTTGTGCAACGCAACAATGCGTCCGAACGCAACGCAGCCATGTGGATGCCGGGTAGCGGCGTCGCCCCCGGCACGCTGGGGCTGGCGGCGCGCGTTGCCTCCGCCGCCCGGCCCGACTAGACATCGCAGAACCCTATCGACGCCACCGACGAGGCAGACATGGCCGCCCCCCTCTCCCGCGACGCTCCCAGGGCGCTGCCCTGCCCGGCGCCGGCATCCATCGGCAGGGCGATGCCATGAGCCTGGCTGGAAGGTCCGTCGTCCTGATCATCGGTGGCGGCATCGCCGCCTACAAGTCGCTCGACCTGATCCGGCGCCTGCGCGAACGCGGCGCTTTGGTCCGGCCGGTAATGACGAAAGCGGCGCGCGAGTTCGTGACGCCGCTGGCCGTGGGGGCGCTGTCGGCCTCGAAAGTCTTCGGCGAGCTCTTCGATCGCGAAGACGAGCACGATGTCGGCCATATCAGGCTGGCCCGAGAGGCCGAGCTGATCCTCGTCGCGCCAGCCACCGCCAACCTGATGGCGCGGGCGGCGAACGGCCTGGCCGACGACCTGGCGACGGCGATCCTGCTGGCGGCGAAAGCGCCGATCCTGATGGCACCGGCGATGAACCCCGCCATGTGGGCGCACCCGGCGACACGGCGTAACCTCGCGCAGTTGACGGCAGACGGGGTCCGCTTCATCGGCCCCAATGCCGGCGAGATGGCCGAGACCGGCGAGGCGGGCACCGGGCGCATGGCCGAGCCGATCCAGATCGCCGACGCCGCCGCGGCGCTGCTGGGCGACAGATCGCAGGCATTGGCCGGCAAGCGCATCGTCGTCACCTCCGGGCCGACGCACGAACCGATCGACCCGGTCCGTTACATCGCCAATCGCTCCTCCGGACGGCAGGGCCACGCGATCGCGGCGGCGCTCGCGGCGATCGGCGCAGAGGTCACGCTGGTCAGCGGGCCGGTCAGCATCGCCGACCCGGCGGGCGTCAGCGTGCGGCATGTCGAGACGGCGCGCGAGATGCTGGCCGCGGTGCGCGACGCGCTGCCGGCCGATGCGGCGATCTTCGTCGCCGCCGTCGCCGACTGGCGTGCCGAGGAGACGGCAGCGCGCAAGCTGAAGAAGTCGGCCGACACGCCACCGGCGCTCGCCCTCACCGAGAACCCCGACATCCTCGCGACGATCGGCCATGGCCCGGACCGGCCGCGTCTCGTCGTCGGATTCGCCGCCGAGACCGACGACCTGCTCGCCAACGCAAGGCGCAAGCTCGATCGCAAGGGCGCCGATGCGATCGTCGCCAACGACGTGTCGGGCGAGGATGGCGTGATGGGCGGCGTCGAGAATACGGTCCACATCGTCACCGGCGAGGGCATCGAGGCGTGGCCGAAGCTCGACAAGAGCGAGGTGGCGCGGCGGCTGGCGGCGTGGGTTGCCGAGCGCCTTTCGGGCAAGGAGACGGCATGACCGGCCCGCAGCCGACGATCGGCGTCAGCCGGCTGCCCCACGGCGCCGAGGCCCTTCTGCCGGCCTTCGCGACGGCGGGCGCCGCCGGTGCCGATATCCGTGCGGCGCTGGCCGAGCCGCTGACGCTGATGCCGGGCAGCCGGGCGATGGTGCCGACCGGCCTCGCCTTCGCGATACCCGTCGGCTTCGAGGTGCAGGTCCGACCACGCTCCGGCCTCGCCGCAACGCACGGCGTCACCGTCCTCAACGCGCCCGGCACGATCGACAGCGACTATCGCGGCGAGGTGAAAGTGATCCTGGTCAATCTCGGCGATGTGCCGTTCAAGATCGAGAATGGCGACCGGATCGCCCAGCTGGTGGTGGCGTCGGTGGTCACGGCGCGCTTCGAGGCCCGCGAGACACTGGACGAGACGGACCGCGGCACTGGCGGCTTCGGCTCGACCGGGCGCGGCTGACGCGACCGGGACCCGTTACAGCCGTCGCCCGAAAGAGGACGGTTTTCCTCGGCTCCGCGACGTTTTGGGCGCTCCGACCTCACAAACGGCCTGCATCCGTCCTACCTTGATGCGCAGACAAGGATCGCGGCCCGGGCAGTGGCGCGCGACGAGGGAAGGAGGCGACCATGGACAGACCAGAGACCGAAACCACGGCCCGCACGCACGGGCGCGGACGCATCTACGATTCCATCGTCGACACGATCGGGGACACGCCGATCGTGCGGCTGCAGAAGCTCGCGAGCGAAAAGGGCGTCAAGGCGAATCTTCTCGCCAAGCTGGAATTCTTCAACCCGATCGCCAGCGTCAAGGATCGCATCGGCGTCGCGATGATCGAGAAGCTCGAGGCCGACGGCACGATCACGCCGGGCAAGACGACGCTGGTGGAGCCGACTTCCGGCAACACGGGCATCGCGCTCGCCTTCGCGGCGGCAGCCAAAGGCTACAATCTGATCCTGACCATGCCGGAGACGATGTCGGTCGAGCGTCGCAAGATGCTGCGCCTCCTGGGCGCCGAACTGGTGCTGACCGAGGGCGCCAAGGGCATGAAGGGCGCCATCGCCAAGGCCGAGGAACTGGTCGCGGGCATCCCGAACGCGGTGATGCCGCAGCAGTTCGAGAACCCGGCCAACCCGCAGATCCACCGCGTCACCACGGCGGAGGAGATCTGGAACGACACCAAGGGCGAGATCGACGTACTGGTTTCCGGCATCGGCACCGGCGGCACGATCACCGGCGCCGGC
Source organism: Aurantimonas endophytica (assembly GCF_014196845.1). Classification (GTDB taxonomy): domain Bacteria; phylum Pseudomonadota; class Alphaproteobacteria; order Rhizobiales; family Rhizobiaceae; genus Aurantimonas; species Aurantimonas endophytica. Next base: position 380,834 of record NZ_JACIEM010000006.1, on the reverse strand, counting down.
CAGGTGCTCAAGGCCCGCAAGCCGGGCCTCTTGGTGGTCGCCGTGGAGCCGGAGGCCTCGCACGTCCTGTCGGGCGGCGCGCCGGGCCCGCACAAGATCCAGGGCATCGGCGCGGGCTTTGCCCCGGCGATTCTCGACCGCGAGATCTACGACGAGGTCGTGCAGGTGACGAACGAGGAATCCTTCGAACTCGCCCGGCTCGTCGCCCGGCTGGAAGGCGTGCCGGTCGGCATCTCCTCGGGCGCGGCGCTGTCGGCGGCGATCAAGGTCGGGCAGCGGCCGGAGATGGAGGGCAAGAACATCGTCGTGATCATTCCCTCCTTCGCCGAACGCTATCTGTCGACCGCGCTCTTCGACGGGCTCGGCGACGAGGAAGAGGCGGAGCCGCGGCGCGGCGCGCCGTCGATCTGACTTTAAGGGGTGAAGGGTGGACGCCGGCGTCCGCCCTTCACCCGGCCAGGTCCCATGGACTTGTTCGCGGCACTCGAGCGGCTGATGCGAATGGACGAGCGGACATGGCAGCGCCATGCCAGCCCGTGGAGCGTCTGGACTCGTGTCGCCGCCTTTCCGCTGCTGGTCCTCGCCATCTGGAGCCGGGTCTGGATCGGCTGGGGGGCAGCGCCGATCGTCGCGACGATGGCGGTCTTCCTCTATCTCAACCCGCGCCTCTTCCCGCCGCCGCGCCAGCCCGACAACTGGGCCTCCAAGGCGACCTTCGGGGAGCGGGTCTATCTCGCCCGCAAGACCGTGCCGATCCCTCCCCATCACGAGCGAGCAGCAGCCCTGCTGACTGTGGCCGCCCTGATCGGCGCGGCGCTGCTGGTCTATGGCCTGATCGTGCTGCAGGTCACGGCCGTACTTGTCGGCCTGCTTCTGGCGGCAGGTGCCAAGCTCTGGTTCGTCGACAGGATGGTCTGGCTCTTCGAGGACATGAGCCGGGTCGATGCGCGGTATCGCGCCTGGCTGACGCCCGGTCCACATCCACAGGAGCAGGACGCAGGCGTTTGAAGGGTCGCTGACCGCGGGCGTGTGTCGAGAGAGTGGGGTCGAGAAGAACGAACGCGGTCTCTCGCTTGGCCAGGGCCAGGCGGGAGCTGCATATTACCGTGTGCCCAAACGGAAACGCCGCGCGGCGACGGTGTCGCACGCACGGTTCCAGAACGATCGACAGCCCCTGAAAAATCGGGAACTGGAAGCGCGAAATGCGCCGATCAGCACCGGCCAGGCGAGAGCAAAAGCTCCGCCAGGGCCGGTCGCCGAACGAGCCTACCGATCAGCCGAAGGCCGGACGCGGCGTCGGAGCGCCGGGGCGTGCCGACGAGCCGGGCGCACCGGGCCGCAGCTTGCGCTTCGGGCCGGGCAGAAGACCTTCGCGCTGCGCCTGCTTGCGCGCGAGCTTGCGCGAGCGACGGATCGCTTCCTGCTTTTCGCGGGCGCGGCGTTCCGACGGCTTCTCGTAAGCGCGACGCGCCTTCATCTCGCGGAAGACGCCTTCGCGCTGCAGCTTCTTCTTCAGGGCCCGGAGGGCCTGATCGACATTGTTGTCTCTGACGTCGACTTTCAAAACAGCTCCTTCGTTCTAAAAACGGCAAATGCCCGCCGACGCGGGTCATTGCTTGCACCTGGGTCGAAAGACCCTTGTTGGATCAGGCGGCGGGCTTCTTGGCGCGCGCTGCGGGTTTAGCCGCTTTCGGCGCTGCCTTGGCCTTGGTCGCCGTCTTTGTCTTCGCCTTTGCCGCCGGCTTCTTCACCTTCGCAGGTGCCGGCGGTTCGGCGGCGTCCCGCTCCAGCCGAAGCTGCTTGAGACGGGCCGTCTTCTCGCCGCGGGCCTGAGTCTCCGCAGCTATGATCCCGACCGCCGAACCTTTAACGGGACGGTCCGGAGGACCGGAAAGGACGGCTTCGGCGCGTTCCCGCGCCCTTCGAGAGTTGTCCATCGCATGGACCTTCTGTTCGTCTGTGTCGAAGCGCAGCACGCTGCGACGGGAAGGAAACGGCTGAGGCGGCCAACGGATCCCGTCGGCCGCCTCGCCGGTATCAGTTAAAGGCGCTGAACGTTGATCGCCTTCGGGCCCTTGCCGCGCGTGTCCGGCTCGGTGTCGAAGCTGATCTTGTCACCCTCGTTGAGCGAGGAGATGCCTGCGCGCTCGAGTGCGGAAACGTGAAGGAACACGTCCTTCGCGCCGCCATCGGGCGTCACGAATCCGAAACCCTTCGCCTCGTTGAAGAATTTGACGGTACCAGTCTGGCTCATGGAATGACCTTCTGTCGCTTGCCGGCCGCTTCCGGACACGGCTGAAGCCGTCGCACTGCGAACGTCTTCCAGGTTGCTTGTAGACGCGGCAAGCCACGCCCGAAGTTCGGAAAGTTCACAAGGATTCGGCGCAAGGGTCGGTTCCCTGGGCCCATCGGATCAATCCGGGGGCGACCCCTTGCGTGGTCGGAACGTCTGCCAAACTCCGGGTCTGCAAAATACCCGAAGCTCCATTATGAGCCGCGACAACGCCAGACGCAAGAGCATCGCCTTCGCGCCTGCTGCTTCTGCCGCATGGTCGAGCCTCCGAGGAGCCCTCCCGCCCCTTGGAAAAGACGCCGTCCGACGGCGCCGTTCAGCGCCGCGAGACCCGCATCGGCATGCCGCCGAGCGGCTGGATGGTGATGCGCTGGACCACCTCGGGCGCCGCGCCGCCGGCATAGTCGAAGCGCAGGCTGCGCAGCAGGCTGGCGAGCGCGATGACGCCCTCGTGCAGGGCGAAACCCGCGCCGATGCAGACCCGCGGGCCGATTCCGAAGGGCAGGTACTGGAAGCGGTCGATGGATTCCCGGTTGCCCGGCAGGAACCGGCTCGGGATGAAATGGTCGGGACGATCCCACAGCATCTCGTGGCGATGGATCAGCCACGGCATCACCAGCACCGTCGAGCCGGCGGGAATGTCGACGCCGCCGGTGCTGTCGGCTGCCAGTGCGGTGCGGTTCAGCGACGGCGCCGGCGGGTAGAGACGCAGAGCCTCCTCGAAAGCGGCGCGCGTGTGGACGAGCTTGTCGGCCCATTCGTTCGGGTCGGCCAGCGTCGGCAGCAGCGTGTCGAGCTCGGCCTCGACCAGCGCCCGCTCGTCCGGCGCCTGGCTGAGCAGATACAGCGTCCAGGTGAGCGAGCGGGCCGTGGTCTCGTGGCCGGCGCCGATGAAGGTGATGATATTGTCCTCTATCTCGCCCGAGGAGAGACCATCGGCCTTGACCAGCAGCGACAGGAGATCGTTCGGCGCGCCGTCCGGGTCGCGCTCGATCTGCACGCGGCGGCGAGCGATGGTGTCGGCGATCAGGCTGCGGAAATAGAGCATCGACTTGCGACCCCTCAGCCGCCTGAGACGGGGCAGGAAGGCCGGGGCGCCGAGCAGGTCGAGCGGATCGATCCGGCCCATCGAGCCGAGGAAGTTCTGGGTCGAGCGAGCAAAAGCCTCGGGCTCGCTGGCGATGTCGTCGGAGAACAGCGTCGCCTGGAGAATGTCGAAGGTCAGCAGCGTCATCTCGTGCGCGGCGTCGGTGACCGTGCCTTCCATTCCTGCCAGGCGATCGGCGGCACGGCGCGAGCGCACTTCCATCGCATCGGTGAAGCCGGCGATATGGCGCGGCGTGAAGACAGGGGCGATCGCCTTGCGGGTGCGGCGCCAGAGCGGCCCTTCGGCGGTCAGCAGGCCATCGCGCAGGAGCGGGCGCAGGAGGCGCTGGCGCAGCGGCTGCATGACGTAGTTGCGGGCATTGTCGACCATGCAGTGGCGCACGCCCGCCGGGTCGTTGATGACGATGTTCGGCACGCCGAGCCAGCTGCCGCGGATATAGGGCTCCTTGAACGCGCGGGTGCCCCAGATCTCGAGCGGGTTGCGCGTCGCGGTCCGCAGGAAGCCGGCAAAGCCGAGCGGCGTCGCGTGCGGCACCGGGGCGGGGGCGCGAAACGGCCGGGCGATCGGGTCGATGGGATTGTCCATGGCACGGGGTCCTTGCGTTCCCCCGCATATGGGCGTCGCTTCGCCGCGCGTCGAGAATGCCGGGCCCGCGTCAGCCAGCCGGACGACCCGTTCGCCTTTCAAAAGCCCCTGCGACACTCTATATACGGCGCACGCGAGAGGCGATTCGTCGCGGCTTGCCGCGCCTGTCCGAACCCAAGGAACATCATGTCCGCTGCGAACGAAACCAACCCCCGCGCCGAATCCGACTACGGTGCCGATTCGATCAAGGTGCTCAAGGGTTTGGATGCCGTTCGCAAGCGTCCCGGCATGTATATCGGCGACACCGACGACGGCTCCGGCCTGCACCACATGGTCTACGAGGTGCTGGACAACTCGATCGATGAGGCGCTCGCCGGCCACGCCACCGGCGTCACGGTCACGCTGAACCCCGACGGGTCCTGCACGGTGACCGACAACGGCCGCGGCATCCCGACGGATATCCACACCGGCGAAGGCGTGTCGGCGGCCGAGGTCATCATGACCCAGCTGCATGCCGGCGGTAAGTTCGACCAGAATTCCTACAAGGTCTCCGGCGGCCTGCACGGCGTCGGCATCTCGGTCGTGAACGCGCTGTCGGTCTGGCTGAAGATGACGATCAAGCGCCAGGGCAAGATTCACGAGATGTCCTTCACCGAAGGCGTGCCCGACGCGCCGCTGAAGGCGATCGGCGATTCCGGCGGCGAAACCGGCACGACCATCACCTTCCTGCCCTCGACATCCACCTTCACCGGCGTCACCGATTTCGACTACGCGACGCTGGAGCACCGGTTGCGCGAGCTTGCCTTCCTGAACTCGGGCGTGCGCATCGTCCTCTCCGACCGGCGCCACGCCGACGAGAAGCGCACGGAGCTGTTCTACGAGGGCGGCCTGAAGGCCTTCGTCGAGTATCTCGACCGCGCCCGCAAGCCTCTGATCAGCGAGCCGATCGTGTTGCACGGCGAGAAGGACGGCATCGTCGTCGAGGCGGCGCTTTGGTGGAACGACAGCTATAACGAGAACGTCCTCTGCTTCACCAACAACATCCCGCAGCGGGATGGCGGCACCCACATGGCCGGGTTCCGCGGCGCGCTGACGCGCCAGGTCACCGGCTATGCCGAGGCCTCCGGCATCCTGAAGAAGGAAAAGGTCTCGCTCACCGGCGACGACAGCCGCGAGGGCCTCTCCTGCGTCCTGTCGGTGAAGGTGCCGGACCCGAAATTTTCCTCGCAGACCAAGGACAAGCTGGTCTCCTCCGAGGTCCGGCCGGTGGTCGAGAGCCTCGTCAACGAGACGCTGTCCAGCTGGTTCGAAGAGCATCCGCAGGAAGCCAAGATCGTCATCGGCAAGGTGGTCGAGGCCGCTTCCGCGCGCGAGGCCGCCCGCAAGGCGCGCGAGCTGACGCGGCGCAAGGGTGCGCTCGACATCACCTCGCTGCCGGGCAAGCTCGCCGACTGCCAGGAGCGCGATCCCGCCAAGTCCGAGATCTTCATCGTCGAGGGTGATTCCGCCGGCGGTTCGGCCAAGGGTGCGCGGTCGCGCCAGAACCAGGCGATCCTGCCGCTCAGGGGCAAGATCCTCAACGTCGAGCGGGCACGCTTCGACCGCATGCTCGGCTCGGACCAGATCGGCACGCTGATCACCGCGCTTGGCACTTCGATCGGCAAGGACGAATTCAACGCCGACAAGCTGCGCTACCACAAGATCATCATCATGACCGACGCCGACGTCGACGGCGCCCATATCCGCACCCTGCTGCTCACCTTCTTCTTCCGGCAGATGCCGGAGCTGATCGAGCGTGGCCATGTCTTCATCGCCCAGCCGCCGCTCTACAAGGTCACGCGCGGCAAGCAGAGCCAGTACCTGAAGAACGAGAAGGCGCTGGAGAACTACCTGATCGAAGGCGGGCTCGACGACGCCTCGCTGACGCTGGAAACCGGCGAAGTACGGGTCGGCCGCGACCTGCGCGCCGTGGTCGACGACGCGCTGCAGCTGCGCCAGGTGATGGCCGGGCTGCATTCGCGCTACGACCGCAGCGCGGTCGAGCAGGCCGCGATCTGCGGCGCTCTAACGGCGGAAATCGCCGAGGACCCGGCACAGGCGCCGGCGATGGCGAAGCGGATCGCCGAGCGGCTCGACCTCGTCGCCGACGAGACCGAGCGCGGCTGGACGGGCGAATCCGTCGACGGCGGCTACCGCTTCACCCGGACGGTGCGCGGCGTGACCGAGGCGCAGACGCTCGACGCGGCGCTGATCAATTCCGGCGATGCGCTGCAGCTCAACCGACTCGCCGGGCGACTGGCGGAAATCTATGACGGCATGCCGGTGCTGCGCCGCAAGGAGACCGAGCGGCCGCTGGCCGGGCCGCTGGAGCTGCTGCTGGCCGTGTTCGAAGTCGGCCGCAAGGGCATCGCGACGCAGCGCTACAAGGGCCTCGGCGAGATGAACCCGGAGCAGCTGTGGGAGACGACGCTCGACCCGGACGCCCGCACGCTGGTGCGGGTGAAGATCAACGACGCCACCGACGCCGACCAGCTGTTCTCGCGGCTGATGGGCGACGAGGTCGAGCCGCGGCGCGAATTCATCCAGGAGAACGCCCTGTCGGTCGCCAATCTCGACATCTGAGCCTGGTGTTGTAGCGAGGCCGTGAACCCCGACTCAAACGGGGTGGGTGTCGGACTCAGATCCCGAAGAACCCTGACTCGCGTGCCGCTGGTTGCACGAAGCCTTGCCGAAGGGTCAGGCCACCTTGTGCAGAGCATGTTTCTCCAAGACGTCGCGGATCGTTTTGAGAAGTGTCCGGTCCGCTCGTGAGGGAAGCGGGCGCCGAAGTGATGAAATGGTGTTCCGCTTTAGGCGGTTTGCGGTCCGTCCGCGTCTGGGTCAGAGCGCGGAAAAGCGGACGGTCGTGGGCCTATGCATGCCCTCGGGTGCCTGATCAGGTAGTGCTTTGGTTTCAGCCTCATCCAGACGTCGACGTCGAGCCCGGGAACCGCGCTCCGGGGTATCTTGAACCTGGCCATGTTCCTTACTCGGGGCAGCCAACATGCGGCGTTCGCGGCTGACTTGGAACGCGTTTGCCTAATCCACGGTGAAAGCAACCGCGTCGTAGCATCGCAGAACCAGATGGGCATCTTGCGACGATCCCGATCGGAGCCAGATCCCAAGGTCATTGCACGTGGGACGCCGACACGCGGTCTGTTCGATAGCAGGAAGACAGACGCGACTGGGTGTTCGAGACAATAAGGCGCTCGGTCGCGCTTCGGCATGGTAAGTCATGCCAGGAGCATGAGGATGCTGCTCCGCTCTACCCGTGCACGGCGGTGAGCGGAGTAGCACCACGGAGTGGCCTACATCGTCTATCTCTCTATGATTGGAGGGCTTCGACTTCGTAGTTCTTCGCCCAGGCGTTCAGCTCACCCGGAAATATGTCATGAACGAGAAAGAAGCGGTCCCAAAACGGCGTCTCGCGCAGCTTCTCGCAAAAGAGCTGGTAGCTGTGATGATCCTTTGACTCGATCATCCATATATCGCTGATCTTGGCCGTATAGAACTCAACGTCGTACCACTTGAGCCGGACCCGTCCCTTAAACTCATCGAGGATGGGCTGGAAGGTCTCGCGGGCGTGCGCCAGTCGAGTTTCGAACGTAAAACCCAGCCATTCCGGCGAGGTCTTGACCATGAAGAACGTTGTGAGGGCGGCTTCGAACTGGGTGGGATGGGTATCCATGATGCGTCCTTGCTTCGTTGATTGACGCCCAGAAAGATGCGAGCATACGCTCACCTTAGCTACTCGCATTGGCTCTCGTGACCGCACAGCCCCAAGATCAGCGCACCCGCCCACGCAAACAGCCAAGGCAGGCGCGCGCGCAGCACACCGTGAACGCGATCATCGAAGCCTCTGCTCGCATTTTAGAGGAGCAGGGGCATGGTGGCTTCACTACGAACGCGGTGGCTGAACTGGCCGGCGCCAGTATCGGCACGCTCTACCAGTACTTTCCCGACAAGGATGCGCTGCTCGGCGCGCTGATCGCCCGCGAAACATCCCGCCTTGTCGAGGAAGTCGAGGCTGCAAGCATGGTAGCTACCGGACGGGGGGCTCTCGATGGTGTCATCGAAGCCGCTGTTCGACACCAGGTGCGTCGCCCTCGCCTGGCACGGTTGCTCGATTTCGAGGAAGCGCGCTTACCGCTCGATGCCGACACGCAGCTTGTAAGGGCGAAGATCGTGACGCTCTTGGCAGACATTCTCAGCCGGCCGGACCTTCCTCAACAGTCCGACATGCCGTCCGCCACGGGCGACGTTCTGGCGATCATCCGAGGAATGCTCGATGCCGCTGGCGAACGGGGCGAGGAGGGACAAGCGCCGCTCATAGTGCGGGTTCGTCGCGCCGTGCTTGGATATCTGTCGATGCCCGACAGCGTCGAGGCTTGACCGCTATTCATCAAACCCAAGAATGCGCGCTGATCCAGCGTTCCCGATTAAGAACGTAGAACGGGAAAGCTGGTGACGGCAGCGCCGGCCCGCGGAAGGTAGCTTTCGCTTTCCCAAATCTGTTCCCGATTTAAGATTCCCGAAATCGTCAAATTCGATGGGAAAACGGGAAAGATGCTGATCGGCTACGCGCGGGTCTCGACGGCCGATCAGGACCTGGCGCTGCAAACCGACGCGCTGACCAAGGCAGGGTGCGAGAAGCTGTTCACCGACAAGGCGAGCGGGGCGAAGGTCGACCGGCCGGGCTTTCCTGCCCGAACCGGGTGACGCCGTCCCGCGTCACGACACGGTCGAAGCGCGGGATCATCAGCATGCCGTCACGGTGTTTCAGGGGGCGCCCGACCGTCTTTTGCCTGCTAGACCACGTCGCCGTCACCTCGCTGCGGGAACGCCTTACGGAGGAACACGGGATGACAGAGGGCCAGTACCGAACCTGTCCCGGCTGCGGTCTGACTACCTCATGGACGTGAGGAAGGTTTCGGGGCGATGGGGGTCTGATATCGGGGGCTGATCCCTTGCCACTCTCTTGACCCCAGGAACACGCCGAAGGGGCGTACCCCGTAGACGATGCCGTTTCCGTCGGAACCCTTGTCGTCAAATCAGCCGACTCAGCAGTTGACCCACGACCACAGTCAACGCCAGCAAAATCACCATAACAAGGGCATCCGCTGACCACTTGATGACACATTTTAAGTAAATTCGGACCCATCCGTATCTGAAGAATGTCAGAACTCCGACATCGTAGTAGCCAACCGCTCCCGAACGCTTGGTGGCGTCAAAGTAATTCTTGCGCACCAGCTCCAGGCCTTCCGCGCGAACGACCTGCCAGTTCTGACGCAGTCGCTCCAGTTCCGGATAATAGCCTGGATCGAGAACCGCGTTCGAGCCGCGCTTCAGCGTAGTTATGTATAGTATGCAATCTGACGGAGTGAAGATTGACCAGCCTTTGCGACGGTATTCATTGAAGTTCTCATAAATAACCATGCCTCGGAAGACGTATACGTATGTCACGGTTGTGGCTGAAATCATAAGTACGGCGACGAGAGTTGGCATGACTTGTCCTCGGTAGACATCCTCGGACGACCGTGGGGGCGATGCGTTGCGGCAGCATTACGTGATTAAACCTCTGAGATTCCGACGACGGGTCCGGAAGAGGACCAGACGGAAGACAGAAACGGCGGGTTTCCGCGGTGCGTTTGGCCGTAGCCGCTCGCGGCGTTCGTTCCGCAGCCATTGACGGATTCCTATGACTGTAAACAGGCGACCGCGACCGGTCGCGCGGCAGCATTACATTATCCCGAACCCTCCCCGTAATGCTGCTGCAACCCACGCGGGCGAAGACGCAGTGATGCGTCGCGCCGTTACCCGATGGCGATGCAACGGCCATCCAAAAGTAAATTCGCGTGGGCGGACGGACGGTGACGCGTTCGACACTGTCGACATCCCGTGATTCGCTCTCGCCCCGGCACTCCGGGATAGGGTGTCGTTTGTGCAGGATCGCCGGGGCGAGAGAGGACGAGACACGGGGGAAGATGTTCCACCAACGGCGCGGGAGACCCACGTGCAATTGACGGCTACACGGACCACCAGCACCAGCGCCGAGACGACGCCCACGTTGAACGGACTGCGCACGGGCGTGGGGAAAGACAAATGAGACTTCTAATCGTAGAGGACGAGAGGGAACTGGCGGTCGCGCTGGCGGCTGCGCTCGCGAAACGCGGCGTCGTCACCGACCACACGATCAATCTCGCCGACGCCTTCGAATTGACGCTACAGAATGACTACGACGCCATCCTTCTGGACCGTCGTCTCCCCGATGGCGAAGGGCTGACGTTGGTTCCGAAGCTGAGGCGGTCGGGGCGAGACACGCCGATCATCATCATGACCGCACGGAACGAACCACTCGAGCGGGTCAAGGGCCTGGACATGGGCGCCGATGACTACATCGGCAAGCCGTTCCTCGTTGAGGAATTGTTGGCGCGCGTGCGTGCAGTCCTTCGACGTCCCGTGAACCTCGCGGAGCCGGCCATCATGGCCGGACGCATGGTGATTGATCCGCTGAATCTGAACGTTGCGATAGGCTCGACGCCGTTCGCCCTTCCCAGGCGCGAACTTCTGATCCTCGTGGCGCTCGCGAAGCGGAAGAACAAGACGGTACTCCGCTCGACGCTGGAAGGGGCGGTCTACAACTACGAGCAAGAAATACAGTCGAACGCGGTTGATGCGCACATTTCGCGCCTGCGGAAACGGCTAGCGGACGCCGGGTCAGGCGTCGCAATTCACAGCATTAGGGGCGTCGGTTATCTCCTGAAGGAAGAACATCGTGGTGGCAGCTAAATCGAACCCCTCGCTTTGGTGGAAGTTGAGCTGGCAACTCAGCCTGGTCATCGTTGCCGTTGTCGCCGCGGTCATGCTTGGGCTCTGCGTCTGGGCCGCCACGATAATGTCGCCGAACATCGCAATGGAGGATGTCGTGGGTTCAGCGATAGCGGGAGCCGCATCCCGGGATGGCCGGGGAGTATTGGAGCTAAAGGAAACACCGGAGCTAAGAGAGCTGAAGGAGCAGAACGGCTCGCTTTGGTATGTCGCCGCCTCGCCGGACGGTGCGTCCGTGTCTTTTGGTCCGATCCCGTCGGCCTACGCCGAACTCGCTCATCTGGTTCACCTGTTCGATGACGCGGACATACGCGGATCCGCTTTGACCGACGAGGTCGCGACGATCGACAGTGCCGACACGGCGGTGGGTGAGGTTCGGATCCTTTTCGGTGGCGTGGCTGACAGGGGTTCGCCTTTTCTCGCCCTTTTGGCTAGGTCCTATCCGATCTATGCCTCTTTGCTCGCAGTCGCTCTGCCCGCCATCTTCCTCGCCGTTCCGAGGATAGTCCGCCACGCGCTCTCTCGGGTGAGCGATGTTGCCGAGCGAGCAGCTCGAATCGAGCCGCGCCGGCACGACACCCGCCTTCCCGTGGACGGTATCCCTGCGGAGGTCTCTCCACTGGTCACGGCCTTCAACGGAACCCTCGACCGTCTGGAAATCGAGGCCAGGAAGCGTGAACGCTTCCTCGTTGACGCCGCCCATGAGCTTAGAACACCGATCGCGATCATGCAGACCCGGATCGAAGGAATGTCCGAGGGGCCCGAGCGCAGGCGCTTGCTAGACGATGTCGCTCGCCTGGCGGACACCGCCGAGCAGTTGCTGGATTTCGAGCGCAATGATCAGGCGACGGAGTTGGGCGACCTCGTGGATCTGGTGGAGATTGCCCGCACAGCAGTGGCTGACCTCGCGCCTATCGCCATTGCCGCCGGTTACCAGATTTCCTTCCACAGCGACGTGGAAATGCTGGAACGTGACGGAAACGCCCCAGCATTGGGGCGGGCAGTCAGCAACCTTATTCGCAACGCAATCGATCACGGTGAAGGCAAGGGAGAGATCGCAGTTTCGGTTTCGACGGATGGCGCGGTCGCCGTCACTGACCAAGGACCCGGCATACCCGTTGAACATCAGGAACTGGTTTTCGAGCCATTCTACCGAGTGACACCGAAAAGCCGGGGCGCCGGGCTCGGCCTGAGCCTGGTCAAGCAGATCGCCGCGAACCACGGCGGGCACGTGACCATGGAAAGCGACCGACAGGGCACGAGAGTCTCCATCCTCCTTTGAGGCGGGATCCACGTCGCCACGGTTTCATCAGCGGCGGTCCTCGGTGCGTGCCCACCAGCTTTCATAACGGTCTGCCTCGTAATGCTGCGGCAATCCGTGGGGCCGAGTGTCCTTCCAACATCAATGTTGGAGATCAGCGACGGTGCAGATCAAACCCCTTCGAATTCATTCAGCCCCCAACCGCTCGCCGAAGCGTGTTCTTCCCATTCTTCCCGTACTGGTAGTTGCTATGACGGCGGCGGGATGCACTTCGGTGCCGATGAAGGAAAGCGGGACGCTCACTTCGTATAGCAGTCTGGGGCCCGCCAAAGGCAAGTTGAGCGAGAAGCAACGTCTTTATGTCGATGGCCAGCACTTGTCGCGAGTGAAGACAGTCCGGATCGTCCCGACCAGTTTCACCTTTATCGCCGCAAACAGGGTCAAATCGGAGAGCGACCGTTCGCTGGTGGCAAACGCGCTCGATCGGGCCTTGTGCGTCGCGCTGAGCGACAAGTATCGAATGGTGCGGCACGACCAACGCGCGGATCTGACAGTCCGCTCCGTAGTCACCGACATAGTGCTTACGAACAAGGACGTGGCAGCCGCCGCGACCGTCGTTAGCGTTGGTGGCGGCTTTGCTATCCCGGACAACATTCCGATCATCGGTGTGCCCCGCATACCATTTGGCTTGGGAGGTCTCGCCGTCGAGGCGGAAGCTTTGGACGGTCAGAACATCCAGCGCGCCGCAATGATGTGGACACGCGGGGCGAACTTCATACAGGACAAGCCCCGTTATTCCGAAGTGGGTGATGCCTATGGTCACGCCGCCAAGTTTGCGAGCGATTTTTCGCAGCTATTGATCACCGGGAGAGAGCCGAGGATGTTCGACGTTTCAGTTCCTGCGTGGCACCAGGTACAATCCTGGTTCGGGGGCAAGCCGAAATACGCGGCGTGCGAGACGTTCGGCCGGGCGCCAGGTGTGATGGGCGCCGTGGCGACCAAGTTCGGACTCCCCCCGCAGTGGACGGACAAGAAACCCAAGGCTCTCGCTTCACGATAACAGAGACATCCCTTTCGCCCGGCGGCGCGCCACCTCATCGCTACCTATCGACCCATGCGCCGATCCGGTAGCTCCACTCCCCTTCTAAAGTTGCTGCCGGGGCCGGAGCTTTCGAACCTGCTCTACGCAGCCATACTCTCCCGAGAACTACGCGACGCGCGTCGTGAGGCAGGCGGCGCGCTCGGCGTCGGTCCTTCGAAAGATCGCTTGACGGCACGCGGGTGGCCCCGCGACGACCCAAGCGCACAAGCGCACAAGTCCGGCTATTGCCGATCGCGGCGACGTTCCCAGGAGGGCCGCCATCCTTGCGCCTGTGACGTGTTCCGCGTCGAAGCTCTCGACTTCGGACATCGTAAACCTCCACCCACGCCCCTCCCTTCGCCCCGGCAGAAGCCCCGTCCTCGCCACGTGGAGGACGGCCTCCGGATGCATTCCCAAGCGGCCGGCGGCCTCCTGAAGGGTTAGCCCATCTTCCGCCTTCCGAGCGGCCCGCACCAATCCGTCCGCCAGCACCAGCACTCCGGAAAGCACTTTCATTTTCCTCGGGATGCCGACGACGGGCAGCTCGGAAGCCACAATTCTGCGAACCAGTTCGGCGACAGGGATGCCGAATTTGCGGTACGCCTCCCGCAGCGAAATGCAGCCGCTGGGAGTGACTTCGACGGTCGGTGCTTCGCCGCATACGCTTTCGAGCAGGCGTGCAATGTCGCCTTCCCTGAACCGCTCGTTCCCGTGCCCGTCGTCGATCGCCGCGACCAGCCCAGGTCGATAAGACCGCGGAAAGAGATCTTGCCGACCCCGAGCACGCTTCGCGCGGTGTGTGCGTTCAAACGTCTCGTGTGCTCCTCCCGCAGTCGCTCCGTGTCTATACCCGGCTTCTCGGGACGGCCAGCGATCACCGAAGCGAGGTTGCAGAAGCTACGGGAGGTTGGGCACTCTGAGGGGTTCATTGAGGTCGTGCGGTGGGCCGGGGCCCGAAAGGCATGGCAGGTCCGCTTCGATGAGAGCGGTAAGGTGCATCCAGACTTCCCGATCGGCGGTTGGACTCCCATGCCGGGGTTTGTGCGTTGATAAGGAAGGATCTGCTCCATCACTGCGTGCCTGCTTGTATCGGTATCGGAATTCGCACCCGAAGCGGCTCGATCTAGCTACGACTAGATGCCAACACGGCGATCTTCAGGCTGGTCGGTCCAATCGCTTGCGGATTATGCTTTTGGGGAGTCTTTGTGCTTGTGTATTCTGCCCAATTAGCTGCAGGAATTCTGCAAGCACTGATTTCTAATAGCTCGGCGGAAGCGTAATCAGAATTCGCCACAGTGCCTGCAAGTGATTTCACCTCTGGTGCAGGTGACGCGTCGGCTGAACGCGATGAGGCTCACCAATAGACCATCCAGCCTTCGTCGATCTCATTGCGCCGGGGAGCACTGAGACCGTAGCTGCGCGTTCTCCGAGTAATCCGGGAACTTACCCGTGTCCCTGGATCGGGCGGCAGCCCTGATGATCGCCTTCCTGCGAGCCGCTGCGATTTCGCACGCCGCTGCTCGGACCGCCACCGCGATGACAGGCCGTCAGAAGCGATCAGGCGTACTTTTCGAAACGGAACATCCCGCCGTCAGATACCAGATCTAGGTCGGCCGGATGGCGCGGGTCCGGGTGGCGCGGGTTGAAGTACTCGACGATCTTGAAGCCGCAGACATTGACGTAAAAATGGATGTTGCGCTTCTCGAAATAGGGCGTGTGGGTCGTCCAGACCTTCGTCTGCGGGTAGCGCTCTTCGATCGCTCGCCAGGTCTTTCGCCCGATGCCGTGCCCGAACTCACCGACACGGACGAACAAGAGATCGAGCGAATTCCTCTGCGTGTCGAGATCGATCGAGACGACGGCCCCGCCGACCCATCGTCCGTTCTCGAGAATGCGATGCACGACCGCATTCGGCGCCTCAAGGGACGCCGTGACATCCGAGTCGGAGGGGATCGATCCGTCAAAGACGGACCCGAACTCTTCCACGACGGCGACCGCGAAAGCCTCCTGAAGATCTTTGCGGAAACGCGGCAGATCGGCGTCGGTCGCGACGTCGAGATGAACATGGCTGTTCCTGAGGGAAGCGGTCATCGTGGGTCTCTTGCTGCCAAAGGGGCTGGGCCTTCGCGCCCATGGGAACGGATCCCTTGTGACGGGACCCGATGGAATGGATGCGGCGGCAGCGGCGCACGCATCACTGCAACCGGAATGGTGCGTCAAAGCGTGCGTGGCCGTCGTCCCGTAGATGGCAGGTGGCGAGATTTGCAAACATCATCATGAACAACCCGAAGACAGTGCAGAAAATGAAGAAGTTCCGGAAAACCATGCGTACCCTCCTGGTTCAACGGATAGGTATTATTGGCTCGTCGAAGCCGGGTGCAGGTTCCGTGGAGGTTGTGTGGATGCGGCTGCCTGAGATCTTGGGCGGTCAAGAAGGGACAGTCATGGGGCCTTTCGCAGAGCCCGCCCGCGGCAGGCGGAGTTCGATCGCGAAGCCGGGCACGTCATCGAGGATCACGGCCTCTCCGCCGTGAGCGCGGGCGATGCCGAGGACGACCGAGAGACCGAGGCCGGAGCCGCCGCGTGCACGGGCACGGGACTCGTCGGCGCGCCAGAAGCGTTCGAAGGCGCGCTCCCGCTCCTCGGGCGAGAGGCCGGGCCCCGTGTCCCTGCAACGCAGGACGACATGATCGTCCGCAACGCCGGTTTCCACGCGCACCGTGCTACCCGGTGCGTAGCGCCGACAGTTCTCGAGAATGGCGAGGAGGGCCTGGCGGATCTTTGCCGCGTCGGCCTGCGTCAAGGCTGGCCGAAGCTGGCGCTCGATTCCGATACCCGCCATGATGAGATCGGCTTCGATGGAGGCTAGGACGGTCTCGGCCTCCCGCGCGAGGTCGACGGGGCCGAGCGTCAGCTCGAGCTTGCCGGCGCTGGACAGTGCGAGCGTGCGCAGCTCCTCCACGATCGCTGCCAGGTCGTCCACTTGCGCGATCAATCGCGTGTAGAGCTTTGGGCTCGGTTCGAAGGTGCCATCCAGAAGCCCCTGGAGGCGTCCACGCAGGATGGTGAGCGGTGTGCGCAGCTCATGGGCGATGGACGAATTCGAAAAGGCGAGTTCCGACTCCGCCTTTTCCAGCCGCTCGGCCATGGCGTTGAAGTCGGCGACCAGGCTGTCGCCCTCCTCGAAGGCCGAGGCCGGAGAGACGGCCCGTGCCGAGAAATCGCCCCCCGCAACCCTTCGGGCCGCCGCCCCGACGGACCGCAGCGGTGCGGCGATCGTCTGGGTCAGGCGCCAGCCAACAGCCGTCGCAGCCAGCAGCCCGACGGCCAGGATCAGGCTCAGCACGAGGATCTCACTCGGCTGCCAGACGGCGTCGGGGGCGGCGTCGGGGTAGAGCCAGTCGTAGACGAGACGTAATAGAGCGTCAGGCCGCCGTACATCGCGACGAAGGCGAGGAAGGTCAGGCCCGTGACCGAGCGGACGATGTGGGTGTTGAGCCTAGGCATGGGATCCACTCAGCTTGTAGCCGACGCCGCGCACGCCGGTCAGCACGCCGTCGGCGCCCGCCGCCGCCAGCTTGCGCCGCAATTTGCTGACATGGCTGTCGACGGTCCTGTCCATCGCTTCGCTTTCCGGCAGGCAGGCGTCGATCAGCTCGGAGCGCTCGAATACCCGCCCGGGCGAGGCCGCCATGTGGGCGAGCAGGCGGAACTCGGTGCGGGTGAGTTCCAGGACCGTCGTCTCCTGCTGACCTTCAACGGTCGCGGCATAGGCTTCCGGATCGATGTGGAGAGGGCCGACGCGCAAGGTGCGGCGGGTGCCGCTTCCCGTCGTCCGGCGCAGCACCGCCTTGGCGCGCGCGACGACTTCGAGCGGATTGAACGGCTTCACGACGTAGTCGTCTGCCCCGACGCGGAGGGCCAGGAGCTTGTCCAGGTCCTCTGCCAGGGCGGTCACCATGATCACCGGCGTATCGCCGCGTCGTCGGACCGTGGCCAGAACCTCATAGCCATCCAGTCCCGGCAGCTTGACGTCGAGGATGACGAGGTCCGGCTTGAGGCGAAGATGATGGGCGAGACCCGTCGGGCCGTCGCCCGCTGAAACCGTGCGGAAGCCCTCCCGCACGAAATAGGCCTCGAGGATCTCGGCGATCTCCGGCTCATCCTCGACAATGAGGATCAGTGCGTTTTCCATGGAGGCACTCCGGTGAGGGTTGGCGTCGGGTCGGTGGGCGGCAGGTTCGGGTCATTCGGCGGGCTGCATCGCGGACCGGGTGCGTCGACGGTTGAAGAAGCCGACCATCCCCATGACGACGACGTGGAAAACGGGCACGAAGAACACCGCCAGCATGGTCGCCGATATCATGCCGCCGAAGACGCCGGTGCCGATGGCATGCTGCGTCTCGGAACTGGCGCCCCGCGACAGCATCAGTGGCACGACGCCGAGCGTGAAGGCGAGCGATGTCATCAGGATCGGCCGAAGCCGCAAGCGCGCGGCCTCCGTCACCGCCTCGGGCAAGCTGCGGCCCTGAGCGGCGAGCTGCCGTGCGAACTCCACGATCAGGATGGCGTTCTTGGCGGACAGGCCGATGAGGGTGATCAGCCCGACCTTGAAGAACACGTCGTTCTCCAGCCCGCGCAGGAGGACCGCCGCCACCGCTCCGAGGATGCCGAGTGGCACGACGAGGATGACGGCCAGGGGAATCGCCCAGCTTTCGTAGAGGGCCGCCAGCACCAGGAACACGATCAGGATGGAGACGGCGAGGAGGATCGGTGCCTGCGAGGCCGACTGCTTCTCCTGCAGAGACTGTCCGGTCCATTCCACGGCAAAGCCCTCGGGCAACTCGGCGGCAAGCCGCTCCATCTCCGCCATGGCAACGCCGCTGGACACGCCGGGTGCAGCGCTGCCCGTGATCGAAAGGGCAGGATAGCCGTTGTACCGTTGGAGTTGCAGCGGGCTCTCCTGCCAGACGGGCGTCACCACCTCGGCGAGCGAGACCATGCCGCCGGCATTGTTGCGCACCGTGAGCTTCAGCACGTCCTCGACCTGCATCCGGTAGGGAGCGTCCGCCTGGACGATCACCTGCTGAAGGCGTCCCGCATTCGCGTAATCGTTGACATAGGTCGAGCCAATGGCCGTGGTCAGCGTGTCGGAAAGCATGGCGAAC
Source organism: Aurantimonas endophytica (assembly GCF_014196845.1). GTDB lineage: Bacteria > Pseudomonadota > Alphaproteobacteria > Rhizobiales > Rhizobiaceae > Aurantimonas > Aurantimonas endophytica. The sequence goes on along the minus strand of NZ_JACIEM010000006.1, from coordinate 362,471 downwards.
GAGACGCCGAGCGCCTCGGACTTCTGGCGGTCGATCCTGAGCGTGACCGTCGCGCCGCCCGGTAGGCCCTCGGACTGCACCTCTCTCACGAGCCGGCTTTTCCCCGCCAGGTCGATCAGCCTGTCCTGTGCGCCCTTGAGGGCATCAAAGTCCTGGTTGGCACGGGCCTCCAGACGCAGCGAGAAGCCGGACGTGGTGCCGAGCGCCTCGATCGCGGGCGGTTTCATGCTCATGACCGTGCCCTCGGGTACCGAGGCCATGGCGGCGGTCGCGGCCGCGATCTCATCGTCCACGGTGCTGGTGCGCTCGCCCCAGTCCTTCAGGCTGGTGAAAGCCAGGGCGGCGTTGGCGCCCGAACCCGAGAAGCCGAAGCCCAGGATCGAGGTGTTGTCGATCACGTCCGGCCGTGACGCGACGTGACGCTCGAAGAGCGAGACGATCTCGCGGGTGCGCTCGGCCGTCGCCTCGGCCGGCAGCGAGACGGAGGTCATGAAGTTGCCCTGGTCCTCCTCCGGCACGAAGGCGGTGGGCACCTGCGCGTAGCCGTAGGCGAGGACACCGAGAATGGCGGCATAGAGCAACATGACCCGTCCGCCGCGCCGAACCCAGGCGGCGACGATACCGGCATAGCCTGTCGTCAGGCGGTCGAAGCCGCGGTTGAACCAGCCGAAGAAGCCCTTCTTCGCGTGGCCGCCGGGTGTCACGGGTTTCAGCAGGGTGGCGCAGAGCGCGGGCGTCAGCGTCAACGCGAGGAAGGCCGAGAAGAGGATCGGCACCGCCATCGACAGCGTGAACTGTCGATAGATCGCGCCGACCGAGCCGCTCGCCAGTCCCATGGGCACGAACACGGCGACCAGCACCAGCGTGATGCCGACCACCGCGCCGCTGATCTCGCCCATCGCCTTGCGTGTCGCCTCCTTCGGCGACAGACCCTCGCTCGTCATGATGCGCTCGACATTCTCGACCACCACGATCGCGTCGTCGACAATGATGCCGATGGCCAGCACCATGCCGAACATCGTCAGGACGTTGATCGAGGAGCCTGTGGCCAGCATCACCGCGAAGGTGCCGAGGAGGGCGACGGGCGCCACGATGGCCGGGATGATCGTGTAGCGTAGGTTCTGCAGGAACAGCAGCATCACCAGGAAGACCAGGACCATCGCCTCGATCAGCGTGTGGATCACCTTCTCGATGGAGACCTTGACGAAGGGCGCGGTGTCGAAGGTGACGGCGTATTCCATGCCGGCCGGCAGGGAGGGCGCGAGTTCGGCGAGACGGGCGTGGACCGCCTCGGAGGTCCGCACGGCATTCGCCCCCGGCGCCATCTGGATGGCCGCGCCGGTGGCGGTCGCGCCGTTGGAGCGGATCGAGAAGCCGAGGCTCTGGGCGCCGAGCTCGATGCGGGCGACATCGCCCAGCACCAGCTTGGAGCCGTCGGGAGCTGCCCGCAACACGATGGCGGCGAACGCCTCCGGCGTGCCGAGCTGGCCCTCGACGCTGAGCGGGATGCTGACCCTTTGACCGGGAACGGTCGGCTCGTCGCCGACGCGCCCCGGCGCGATCTGGGCATTCTGGGTCGCGATCGCCTGCGTGACGTCGGCCAGCGACAGGGAGTGGGCAAAGAGCTTGGCGGGATCGACCCAGACCCGCATCGCCCGCTCCGAGCCGAAATTCTGCACCTTGCCGACGCCGGGAACGCGCTTCAGTTCCTCGACGAGGTTGCGGGACATGGCGTCGCCGAGCGCCAGGGCGTCGTAGCGGCCGTCCGGCGACTTCAGGGTCACCAGCATGAGGAAGCCGGACTCGGCCGCTTCGACCGACAGGCCGGCACGACGGACGGCTTCCGGCAGGCGAGCTTCCGCGGACTTGATGCGGTTCTGGACGTCGATCTGGGCGGTCTCGGGATCCGTGCCCGGACGGAACGTCACGGTGATCGAGGCGCTGCCCGTCGTGTCGGCCGTGGACTCAAAGTAGAGAACGTTCTTGACGCCCGAGAGCTCGCGCTCGATCGGGGTGATGACGCTGTCCTCGATCGTCTTCGGGGAGGCGCCGGTATAGGACGCGGTGATGCCGATGCTCGGCGGCGCGATCGTGGGAAAGCGCGACACGGGCAGTTGCGGAAGCGCCCCCAGGCCGGCCAGCGCGATGAAGATCGCGATGACCCAGGCGAAGATCGGGCGGTCGATGAAGAAACGCGACATGAATCCGGGCTCCGGGATCAGGTTCGGGGCTGCGACGCGACGAAGGGCACCGCCGTCAGCGTGACGCCGTCGGCCACCCTGTCCTGCCCGAGCACCACGACGCTCTCGCCGGCCTTAAGGCCGGATGCGACGATGGTGCGTCCCTTCACCGTTTCCCCGAGCGTGACGTCGCGTCTGGCACCCTGTCCGTCTGCGTCCAGCACCACGAGCTGCGGCCCGCCGCCCGGATCGCGAACCACCGCCTCCTGCGGCACCAGGATCGCGTCGCGCCGGATGCCGCGCGGCAGCCGGGCCCGCACATACATGCCCGGCAGGAGCAGACGCTCGGGATTGCTCACCTCGACGCGCACGGTGACGTTGCCGGTGCTCGGATCGACGGAAGTATCGAAGAAGAGTGCACGCCCCGCATGGGGATAGGGCTTGCCGCTCGCCATGACGATCGGCACCGGAACCGCTGAGGCGTCCTCCAGAGCGCCGCTCGCGGCCAACGCGTTCAGCGTGTCGATCTGCGAGGCCGGCTGGCGCAAGTCGACATAGATGCGGTCGATCTGCTGCACGTTGGCGAGCGCGCTCGTGCTGGAGGTCGATACCAGGGCGCCCTCGCTTGCCAGCGCAAGGCCGACCTGTCCGGCAATGGGCGAGCGCACGGTGGCGAGGTCGAGGTCGACCTGACGACGGCGCAGCGTCGCCGCAGCTTCCGCGACGCCGGCATCGGCTTGAGCGACGTCGGCGGCGGCCGCTTCGCTGGATGCGCGGCTGGCGGTGTTGCGTTCGACCAGCGCCCTGGCGCGCTCGAACTTCTCGTTGGCGTTCCGAAGAATCGCCTCGGCCCTTTGGAGTGCGGCGGCGGCGATGGCGACGTCGGCCTCGAACGGCGCCGGATTGATCCGGAACAAGGGCTGGTCCACGGCCACCTCGGCGCCGTCCTCGAACAGGCGCTTCTCGATGATGCCGCCGACCTGCGGCCGGATCTCCGCCGTGCGGAAGGCCGCGACCCGCCCCGGAAGCTCGTCGAACAGGGTGATCGTCTCCGACCTCGCCTCGATGACGGACACCTCGGCCGTGGCGGGGCCGGCGGCCTCGTCGCCAGGTGATGCCGCGCCCTTGCCGCAGGCCGCGAGCGGCAAGGCGAGGAGGATCATCGAGAGCGTCTTGCAGCGAGAGAGCTTGGGCATGGGTCACGGTCCAGATCGCCTTCGCATGGCGCGGGAAGGCTTCGGATCGTGATCTCAGGCTCGAGCGTGCACGGAGTGTCGGCGTTTTGTGGAGATCATGTGCAGCTGGGCTTCGAGACGCGGCCAAACGAGCGATGCTCGCCTCTCCAGCTCCGGATCGCCCGCCTGCGTGGCGTCGCTCGGCCCCCTTTAGACTTTCTCGGCCCACTCACATGGCGACGATCCTGTCCGAAGAGTGTCGACCCTTCCCGGACCCTCTAACCTTTGGTCAGGCGTGGCTCGCCTTTCTCAAATGAACGACGGCTCGAGCGAGACGGCGGCATAGCGAAGCTTTTCCAGATAGTCGGCGTGATTGCGGAGCGCATCCGCCTTCGGGGCGACCAGGCACAGGGTCGCGGCGGCCGTCCTGTCCGGGCGCAGAACCGGCACGGCGAAGCAATGGGTGTAGCTGTCGACGATGGAATCGAAGGTGAAGTGGCCGTCCGCCAGAGCTCGGTGCGACTGCTCGGCGAAATCCGCCGGGTCAAGCCAGTCACCGGAAGGAAGCTGAAAGTCGGCCTCTGGAACGAGCTCGCGGATCTCCCTCTCGCTCATATGGCCGAGCAGCAGTCGGCCCGATGCCGTCCAGGGAATGGGCGTCCGCTCGCCTACGCTGGAGGAGATGCGGAACGGCCGGGAGCCCTCCCGCATCATGGCGACGGTATATTTGTTGCCGTCGAGAACGCAGAACTGGGCGGTTTCCTGCGTTTCCATGGCGAGGCGGTCGAGCACCGCGCCCACCCGGCTCGGCAGGTCGGAATGGTGCCCATAGGCCTGCCCGTACAGAAACAGGCGCCGGCCGAGGAAGACCCGCCCTTCCGCGTCCGCAGCCTCCAGAACATCGAGCTTCACAAGGGCAGCGACGATCTCGTAGATCGTGGATCGCGGCGCCCCCATGGCATTGGCGATCTCGTTGGGGCGCAGGGGGCGTCCCGCCTCGCGCAGGGCGTCGAGGATGTCGAAGGCCCGATCGAGCCCACGGGCGCGCCGATTGACCGTCTCCTCCACGCGCTTGTCCATCCTCGTCTCCGGTGCTCGGTTCCGGCGGTTATTTCCGCTTGAACGCCACGCAGTCAATCTCGACCTTGCAGTCTACCATCATGGAAGACTGGACGCAGGCGCGGGCCGGTGGGGCGGCGCCGAAATACTCGGCATAGACGCCGTTGAAGCTCCAGAAGTCGCGCGGGTCGTCCAGCCAGACACCGACGCGCACCACGTCTTCGAGCGCGTATCCGGCCTCGGTCAGCACGGCGATGACGTTCTGCATGGTCTTGTGCGTCTGCTGCACGATGCCGCCCGGCATGATCTCGCCGTTCTCCATCGGCACCTGGCCGGAAACGTAGAGCCAGCCATCGGCTTCCACTGCGCGGGCAAATGGCAGCGGCTTGCCGCCGGCCCCGGTCTCTCCGGCTCCGTAGCGTTTGAGGGTCATGCTTGTTTGTCCTGTTCTGTCAGTTGAAGCGGGAGGATTGAAGGAATGCCGCAAGACGCTCGGTCTTGGGCGAGACGAACATTTCGCGCGGGTCGCCCTCCTCGCCGATGCGTCCGCCGTTCATGAAGATGACGCGGCTCGACACCTCGAAGGCGAAGCGCATCTCGTGGGTGACCAGAAGCATGGTCATGCCGTCCTGGGCGAGCGAGCGCACGACCTGAAGCACTTCGGAGACCAGTTCGGGATCAAGCGCGGAGGTCACTTCGTCGAACAGCATCAGGCGCGGGCTCATGGCGATGGCGCGCGCGATCGCGACGCGCTGCTGCTGCCCGCCCGAGAGCTTGGAAGGGTATTGGTCCTTGCGCTGAAGCAGACCCACACGGTCGAGCCAGGTCTCGCCGAGCGCGCGGGCCTCTTCGCGGCCCATGCGACGCACCAGCGTCAGGCCCAGCGTGACGTTCTCCAGCGCCGTCATGTGCGGAAACAGATTGAACTGCTGGAAGGCCATGCCGGTGAGCGCGCGCTGGCGTGCGATCTCCCGATCGCTCTTGCGCCGGCGTTGCCCGCCCGTCGTGGTGAATCCGATCTCTTCGCCGTCGATGCGGATCGTGCCGCCCTCGAACTCCTCCAGCATGTTGACGCAGCGCAGCATGGTGGTCTTGCCCGATCCGGACGAGCCGATGATCGAAATCACCTCCCCGGGGCGGACGTCGCAGTCGACGCCCTTCAACACCTCAAGGCGGCCGTAGCTCTTTCGCAGGTCGCGGATCTCCAGAAGGTTCGCGGTCATGGGAGGGCTTTCACGCAATGCTCACGCGGCGCTCGACATATCGGCCGAACCGCTCGATGGCGTAGTTGACGATGAAGTAGAGAAGGCCGGCGAGAAGGTAGAACTCGAGGCTGTGGAAGGCCCGGCTGATGACCTCCTGCGTGCGCAGGAGAAGTTCAGCAACGCCGATGACCGACAGAAGCGTTGAAGCCTTCACCATTTCGGCCGCCGTGTTGATGAGCGGCGGCAGAGCGATCCGCAGTGCCTGCGGTCCCAGCACATAGCGAAAGCTTTGCCCGAAGGTGAGGCCGATCGCCTTGGCCGCTTCGCCCTGCCCGGTGTGAATGGCCTGCAGCGCGCCCCGCGTGATCTCGCCGACATGCGAGGCGCAGAACAGGGTCAGCGCGAGCACCCCGGCCTGGAAAGCCGACAGATCGAGCCCGACGGTGCCGAGAATGTAAAAGCTGGCGAGGATCAGCACCAGAACGGGCGTACCGCGGATCACGTCGGTGTAGATGCGCGCCAGAAACCGCACGATGCGGTTGCCGTAGGCAAGAGCCAAGCCGAGGACGGTGCCGAGCACCGTTCCGCCGAGAATGGCCAGAAAGGAGATCGCGACGGTGGTTCCAAGGCCGTAGAGCAGCGGCCAGCGGGCGAGCCAGACGATCTCGAGGAAGGTGGGAGGTGCGTTCACAGGCCTTACCTCGAAGTGGCGAGCCGCGCTTCGATGCGGCGCAGAAGGGCGGCGAGGATCGAGCAGGTCGCGATGTAAAGGGCGCTCGCGACTATCCATGTCTCGACCACGCGAAAGGTCTCCACGTTGATCTTGCGCGCCTCGAAGGTGAGTTCGGGCACGGCGATCGCGGCCGCGAGGGAGGTGTCCTTGAACAGGCCGATGAAGGTGCTGCCCAGCGCCGGCAGAACGGCGCGGAACATCACGGGCAGGATGATGCGGCGCCGGATCTGCCCTTCCGTCAAGCCAATGGCCAGCCCCGCCTCGCGCAGGCCCTTCGGCACGCTGAGGAGGCCGCCGCGAAACACTTCGGCCAGATAGGCCGCCGAATAAAGGGCGAGCGCCAGCACGAAGGAGTTCTCCTTCGACAGCCGCAGGCCGAGCTGGGGCAGCGCGAAGAAGGAAAACAGGACGATCACCAGCAGCGGCAGGTTCCGGAAGAGGGTGACGTAGGCGTTGGCGGGGATCGACAGAAGCCGCATGGGGCCGACCCGGCAGAATGCGAGAACCAGACCGAACGCGCAGCCGATCCCGATCGCCACGACGGCGAGATAGAGGCTGAGGCCGAGCCCCCAGAGAAGGTCGTCGAAGTTCCGCCAGACGGCGTCGAAATTCAGGGTGTATCCCATCGGGTCGCTCGCGTGGCGGGGAGGATCGGGGCGGTCCGACGGGAAGGCCGGACCGCCGGTTCGGGCGCCTACTTGAACTCGACCGGGAAACCGATCGCAGGCGGCGACAAGTCCTCGCCGAACCATTCCTTGAAGGAGGCGGCGTAGCTGTCGAACTCGACGCCCGTCATGGCTTCGTGAAGCGCGGTGTTGACGAAGTTCAGCCAGTCCTGATCGCCCTTGGCGACGGCGCAGGCATAGGATTGCGGGCTCCAGCCGTAGCCGGCGTCGCGGAACTGGCCGGGGTTCTGCTTGACGTACCAGGCGATCGACGACTGGTCGGTCGCGGCGGCATCGGCGCGGCCCGACTGCAGCGCCTGGTAGAGAAGATCCTGCGACTCGTATTGATCGACGCTCGCCTCGGGGAGCGCCTTGTGGACGAGCTCTTCGGCATAGACGTTCTGGAGCACGGCGATCGTCACCGAGGAGCCGGCCTCCTTCAGCGCATCATAGTCGGCGTAGTCGCCGCCTTCGCGAAGCAGCAGGCCGACACCTTCGCGGTAGTAGGGAATGGTGAAATTGACCTGCTGCGCGCGCTCGCCGGTCACGGTCATGAACTGGCAGGTCATGTCGACCTTGCCGGTGGTGATGTTGGGAATGCGCGCATCCGAAGACTGGTTGACGAACTCGACCCGCTCGGGATCGCCGAACAGCGCCTTGGCGACGATCTTGGCCATGTCGACGTCGAAGCCCTGCAGCGTGTCGGAGGCGTCCTTGAAGTGCCAGGGCGCGTTGGTCGAGCCGGTGCCGACCACGAGGGTGCCGCGCGCCAGAACGTCGTCGAGTTTGGCCGCCGAGGCGGCTCCGGGAAGAGCGGCGACGGACGCGGTCGCCAAGAGCCCGAGCATTACTGCCTTCACATCCATTGCCATACCTTTCCATATGTCTGTTACAACGTACATTTGACCGCGACAGCGGATTGCCTTATAAATCGCCATGCCTCGATCGTTGTCAACAGGCATTTCGGAGGGACCATGGAAGGCGAGTTCGAAACCCCGGCGGTCGTGATCGATCTCGCGGTCGCGCTTCGAAACATCGAGCGCGCGCAGGCGCATCTGGCGGCACAAGGACTGGCCGTGCGCCCGCACATCAAGACCCACAAGCTCGCGCGGTTGGCCGAAGCGCAGATCGCCGCGGGCGCCGTCGGCATCACTTGCCAGAAGATCGGAGAGGTCGAGGCGCTTCTGGACGAAGCGCCTTCGATCGCGGATGTGCTGCTGACCTATCCGATCCTCGGCAGATCCAAGCTCGCGCGACTGGTGGCGCTCGCGCGGCGCGTGCGCCTTTCCGTTGTTGCCGACAGTCGCGCGGTGGTGGACGGGCTATCAGATGGTTTTGCGGGCGAGCCTTCGCCGCTGCGGGTGCTGGTAGAGTGCGACACGGGCGGGAGCCGCTGCGGCGTCCAGTCGCCGGGCGATGCCGCGGCTCTGGCACGCCATATCGACGCGGCTCCCGGCCTGGTGTTCGGCGGGTTGATGACCTATCCGGCGGCTGGCCGGCAGGCGGCCGCCAGCGCGTTTCTCGCCGAGGCCAAGGCCGCGATCGAAGGCGCTGGCCTTGCGGTGCCGGTGGTTTCGTCCGGCGGCACACCCGACCTTTGGCGGATGCGTGCCGATGGCGTCGTCACCGAGTACCGGCCCGGCACCTATATCTACAACGACCGTTCGCTGCTGGCCCGCGATGTGGCCACCCAAGCGGACTGCGCATTGCGGGTCGTCGCGACCGTGGTGTCGAAGCCGACGCCCGAGCGGGCGATCATCGACGCAGGAACCAAGGTCCTGACATCCGACCTCCTCGGGCTTGAAGGCTACGGCATGGTGATGGGCCTGCCGGAGGTGGTCATCGATCAACTGTCCGAGGAGCACGGACGCTTGACCAGCAAGCACGCCATTCCGCTCGAGGTCGGCGACAAGGTGGAGATCATTCCCAACCATGCTTGTGTTGTCACCAACATGATGGATGCTGTTCAGGTTCGCATGCCAAACGATACGCTCGAGGTCTGGCATGTCACGGCTCGCGGGCGTGTGACGTGAAACCGTGGCCTTGCCTGTCCACCCGGTTCGCAAGCGCAGATGAAGATCGGCTTTCTACTATTTGAAGCGTTCCACAACGCTGTGTCTGGCGACGTGATCATACCGAGGCAGCTCCTGCCATGTGGCAAAGCCCTCTCGGGGCCGGGAGCGGACGGTCGGCTTCCGGGCATCGCAGTCCGAAAGCTGCGATTCAGCTTCCGCCCCACAGCCGCCGTTCCCCGGTAGTGATGGGTTGTCTCAAAGCCGGACGCTCTCGAAGGTTCGGGTGATGCTTCGGTGGCGCCTTGCGTCACTGCATCATGTCGATCACAACCTTGCCGAACGGACCGCGCGTGAGATGCTCGAAAGCGGCGGGCAATTCGGCGAGCGGATAGCGCGCATCCACGACCGGCCGGACGCCGGCTCGGTCGACAGCCCGCACCAGGCGCTCCAGCGCCCGGCGGCTGCCGGTGCCGATGCCGTGAATGGTGATGTTCTTCAGCATCAGGGGCATGGCAGGGGAACTGAACTCGAAGCCGTCGAGAGCGCCGATCTGGCAGACATGGCCGCCGACGGCAGCGAGTTCGACGGATTTGCCGAGATGCGCCCCGCCGATCACCTCCAGCACGATGTCGGCGCCGCGATCGCCGGTGATCCGATAGACCGCCTCCATCCAGTCTTCCGCATCGGTATCCACGAAGTGATCGGCGCCGAGTGCGCGCACCCGCGCCGCGTTAGCGGGTTGGCCGCAGACGATGACCTCGGCACCGCTCGCTTTGGCGATCTGAAGACCAAACAGCGCGACGCCGCCGGTGCTGGGGATGAGAACGGTGTCGCCGGCGCGCACTCCGGCGCTTTCCACAAGCGCAGACCAGGCTGTCAGCCCCGCCACCGGCAATGTTGCCGCCTGCCAGGGTTCGAGGATCGCCGGCGCCTTGACGAACCACAGCTCCGGCATCGCGACATATTCCGAGAGGACACCCGGGTAATACCCGCCGAGCGTCTGGTAGGCGGGAGTGCGGGCGGTGCCGGGACGAAGGCCGTCGATCCAGTCCGGCGTCGGCGTTGACACGACCCATTCGCCGACGGCGAAGCGGCTGGTTCCCTCGCCGAGGGCGACGACTTCACCGGCAAGATCTGAACCCGGCGTGAAGGGGAACCGAAGCGGCAGACCGCGGCCGCTCTCCACCACCATCTTGTCACGGTAGTTCAGCGCCACGGCCGCCGCCCGTACCAGGATCTCCCCCTTGCCGGGGGTCGGCATCGGACGGTCGCGCAGTTGCAGGTGGTCGAGCCCGATCGCATCGATCTCCCAGCGCCGCATGTTGGTCATCGCTCATAGCCTCTCTTGCCGGAGCCGGAGGCCGCCCGATCGATCGGTGCGCTCCGGTGTCGAGGGCAATGTGCGCCCTGGCATTGTAGGAGAGAATGGTGTTTATCCGACATCATTCGTTGCGCTGGAAGTGTACAATGACGCCCGTCGAGTTCGCCGAGCTGCGCGCCTTCTCGCTGGTGGCAGAGGAGCGGAGCTTTCGCCGCGCCGCCAAACGGCTCGGCCTATCGCCCTCGGCCCTCAGCCGCACCATTCGGTCGCTGGAGGAGCGGCTGGGCGTCCGGCTGCTCAATCGAACGACGCGCAGCGTCGCGCCCACGGAGGCGGGCCAGGGCCTCTACGCGCGCATCGAGCCCACCTTGGCGGAAATGGATGCGGCCCTCCGCGAGACCGGTGCCTTCCAGGCGCAAGCCAAAGGCCTCGTGCGGATCAACCTGCCGAGCATTGCGGCCCGGCTTGTGGTGATGCCGCGCCTTGGTGCCTTCGCTGCCGCCTTTCCAGGTGTCGAACTTGACCTCGTGATCGACAACGAAATCACCGATATCGTCGCGAAGGGCTTCGACGCCGGCGTGCGTATCGGCGGCCAGGTGCACCGGGACATGCTCGCGGTGCGTCTCACCCCGGACCTTCGTACGGCCGTGGTCGGCTCACCGGCCTATTTCGCCGCGCACCCGTCGCCGGTGACCCCGCAGGACCTTTCCCGTAACCGCTGCCTCAGCTACCGCTGGGGCGGAAGCGGCGCCCTTCTGCCGTGGCGCTTCGCGGGGGACGGCAGGCGCGCCGCGACGGTCATGACCGGCAACGTTCTCACCACCAACGATACCGATCTCCTTATCGCGGGTGCGCTTCAAGGAATGGGCCTCGCCTTCCTTCTCGAAGATTTCGTCGCGCCCCATCTCGAACGCGGTGAACTGGTTCGGGTTCTGGCGGGTCACGACGAGCCGCTGCCGGGGTTCCACCTCTATTATTCCAGCCGAACGCGGATGCCGGCGGCGCTACGCGCCTTCATCGATTTCATGAAGCTTGTTGCTTATCCCGGCTCGAACGGCACGGGGAACGGTGGAGGCCGACAGTCTCAAACCACGTCCCCCAATCCGTGAGTGGCCGAGCCCGCTTGGGTCCTTGCAGGCACTAAGCACCAACAGTTCATGGAACTGGTCGCCTGGAAACAGGACCGGCTGCAAACCACGCTCTACCCGAATTGAAACCGAGATCCGGGGATGACCGGCAGAGATCCGGCACGCCAGATCCCATCCTCGACCGGCTCGAACCTTTCCTGCGCGGGAAGCATAAGCTCATTAGCCAGAAGCCCAAGCTTGCCGAAGCCATTCCCAGTCGCTCAGCCGACCCAATCATGCAGCGATGCGAATACCGGCTGGAGTGCCAGTCCCTTGCCGGTAAGCAGGTATTCTACCTTGGGAGGCACTTGAGAGTGGACGATCCTGTGCACGATGCCATCCTCTTCCAGTTCGCGGAGGTGCTGCGTCAGCATCTTCTGCGTAACCCCTGGTATCGCGCGCTCCAGCTCGGAAAACCGCAGCGTACCGTTTCGGTGAAGACTGGCCAGAATCGGTAGCTTCCATTTGCCGTCGATACAGCGGATGGCGGCGCGGAGACGTTCCGCGCATTGATCTTGGCCAGCGAGCTGATCGCTCATCCAGTTCACCTTCCTTCTGTCGCCATTGAGCGACCAGCGCACTCAAAAGTGCGTAATTCCCATGTTTTCCTGGCAGACCTAGACTGGTCCTTGGCGATGTGGAGCAAGGATTGAAATCGTGCATATGACAAAACACGGAATTGTCACGACCTCTGATGGGACGAACATTCACTACACCGATACGGGTGAAGGCAGAGCAATCGTCCTTATTCCTGGTTGGCTCAGTGAAGCCGCGATTTGGGAGCCGCAAATTGCAGGACTCTCCACATCTTATCGGGTGATCGCGATCGATCCCCGCTCGCAGGGAGACAGTGACAAGCCGTCGTTCGGCCACCTGCCGGAGGCGCGTGCCCGCGACTACAAGGAGGTCGTGGACGCGTTGGAGCTGAATCGCCCTGTGATGGTCGGCTGGTCGATGGCATGCGGCGAGCTCATGCGATACGTCGAACTCTTCGGCGACGAAGAGCTCGGCGGCATCGTCATGGTGGACGGGCTCCTGCCACCTGAAGCGAACCCGAACGTGGTTCCCATCCTCGCCTACTTCACCAATCTCCTGCAGCGGAATCGGAAGCAGGCGATCGAGGAATTCCTCTCCGTCTGGTACAAGACGCCGCAATCCGAGACTTATCTCGAATCCGTCAAGCGTGGCACAGACAAGACCCCTACGGATGCCGCAATAGCATTGATGCACAACATGCTGGTTAGCAACGACTTCTCAGGCGCTTTTTCGCGTCTGTCTCGCCCGCTTCTGTTCGCCTACCAGGAGCTCTTGCAGCAAGGGGCGGATTATTTGAAGTCGCAGCTGGGCGAACGTATCCAGATGGAGCGCTTCGATGCCGCGGGTCACGCAGTTTTTGTCGACAACCCTGTCCGGTTCAACGCGATGATCGACGAGTTCGTGCAAAGACTGCCACACGTAGCTGTAACGGAGGTCGGTGGTGGCCGGGGTATGACCGCGCGAGGGCGCCTGGCGCAATAACGTCTTCGTCTCGGAGCGACCACAAATCCGGTTGCAACGGCACCTGAGGGCTCAGGCGTCGGCAGCGCCGCCTTCCAGCTTGAGCCGTAGGGCAGCAATGACTTTACGGGGCACCTCAACGTCCTCAGGCAGAAGTCCTTCCGAGCCCCATTTGATGTCAGCTGCGCTCCCGGCATCCTGGTTGTCCAGCCGAGAGCGTCCTGTTTCCCTACGATGTCTGACCTTTGGTGGCGGCCCACACGAGCAGTCGCTCGCGTACCCAGTTCAAGCCCGCATCCAGCCCGGCTCGATCGTGCCAGATCATGCAGTAGGTGACCGGATCCGCCTCCGGAAAATCCAGAACGACCAGATCACCCGGGGCGGCCACCAGCTCGGCCATGCGTCGGGGCACGCACAGGACGAAGTCCGAGCCGCTTACGGACAAGGGGGCAGACAGGAAGTGGGGCGTCCGTAGATCGCCGGGCCCGAGCGGCCTTCCATAGGCCGCGAGCGGGTCATCCACCCCCGTTTCCGTGCCATCGGGATAGAGCAAAGCCACGCGAGGCAGGGCCGCGAGGATCGACGGAGCGATGTGCCCGGACGGGTCGCGTGACGCGAGGATCGGATGACCATGACGCAGGAGGAACGCGAAGCCTTCCTCGAACAGCGACGCATGATGAAAGCCCGATGGTAGCGCCTCGTCGGTGTAGAAGGCGAAATCCACCCGCCCCTCCTCGAGATCGGCGAGCGTATCAACGCTCCAGGCACACAGTTCGAGCGATGTACCGGGCGCTTCGGTGTGAAGTGCGCGCACCAGGGCCGGAACGACGACCGCCGCACCGTAATCGGTCGTAGCGACGCGGAACGACCGACTGGACGTGCTCGGATCGAAAACCGGCTGGGCAAACACCCGGTCAGTCGCCGCGATCGCATCCCTCAGTCGAGGCAGCAGTTCAGTTGCACGTGTCGTCGGGACATAACCCGCGTTTGCGGCCCGCACGAGCAGTGGATCTCCGCCCAGGGCGTGCCGGAGTTGGGCGAGCAGTCGGCTGGCGGCCGGCTGGCTCAATCCCATCGCTTCGCCGGCGCGGGTGACGCTGCGGCGCGTCAGCACCTCCATAAGGAAGCGCAACGCGCGCAGGTCGATATGACCGATGCCAGGTTCATTTGATTTTTGCATGGTGTTTAGCCGTATATCGTCATTCAGCGAATGAAAAGGGTGGCGTAGAAATCCCGCCAGACAGGTCGCTGCATCGCGACCGCTGGATGGAGCTTCGCATGGCCGACGGGACGGACCGACAACAGCCACTCTCGGAGGAGCAGATCGGCGAGCGTCTCGGAGCAATAGCGCGCGGATGGAGTCACCCGCTTCGTTCGCCTGCTCCGCACGCCTGCCGACGAAGGCCTCGACTATGAAGACGTGACCTTTCCATCGCAGGACGGCGTGCCGCTGGAGGCGTGGTTCATCCCCTGCACGGGCTCCGATCGCCTCGTGATCGCCAATCATCCCATGATGTTCAACCGCTACGGGTGCCCGACGCACCTGGAGCCTTGGCGGTCCTTCGGGACTGCGAGCGGCAATACGTTCGAGGTCGACTACGTCGCCGACTACCGCATCCTGCATGAGGCCGGATACAACGTGCTCACCTATGACGAGCGCAATTTCGGCCTCAGCGGCATTGGGAACGGCGGCCTGAACAGCGGAGGGCGGCACCAGGGGCGCGACGTCATCGGCTCGCTCCTTTACGCCCGTGGCCGCGAGGACCTCAAGCACATGGCCATCGGCCTGTTCTCGCGGTGCAACGGCGCTAACGCCAACCTCTACGCCATCCACACGCAACCGCGGCACTTCGACGACGTGCGCTGCCTGCTGCTCTGCCAGCCGCTCTCGATCCGCTCGATAATGACGCGCGAACTGGAGCAGATGGGGCTGGCCGATCGGGTCGATCAGCTCGAACGCGAAATCCAGCTCGTGGCCAGCGTGACCTTCGACCAGATGTCGCCCAATCTCTGGGCGCGGAGCGTGAAGACGCCGGCCTTCGTCTATCAGGTGCACGACGACGTGCTGACCACCCCGGCCGACGTGCAGGCGACCTTCGACGCCATTCCGATCGCGCAGAAGAAGCTGCACTGGATCCAGGATACGACGCTGCGGTGGGACGGTTATCTTGAGTTCCAGCGCCGTCCTGCGCCGATGCTGGCCTGGCTCGACGAGTACATGGCGTGAGCGGTCTCGCGACAGTGGCCGAAGACGTCGCTCGCTTTGACGGGTTGCAGGCGGCAACGCGGCGCCATCGGCGCCATCACGGCTGCAACGCCTATACGTTCGAGGACGGGGCCGGGCTGCTGGCGATCGCGCGTGCCGACCGCGCCACCCGGATCCTCGAGTTCGGCACGGCGATCGGCTACACGGCATGCGTCCTCGCCACTGCAACGGAAGAGACGCATGTGGACACGATCGAGGGCGATCGCGAGCACGTCGCGCTCGCCCGCGAACACATCCGCGATCTCGGCCTCGAGGCCCGCGTGAGGGTGCGGCTGGGAGACTTCTTCGAGGTCATGGGCGATCTGGACGGACCTTACGACCTTGCCTTCTTCGACGGGCTCGGGCCGACGGTGCGTCTCGTCGGGAAGCTCCGTAACCTTCTGCGGCCAGATGGCCTTCTCGTCTGCGGCAACCTTGCCCACGCCGGCACTGCCGAGCGGTTGCCGATCACCGCCGAGTTCGGACAGTCCCGCCGTTGGCGGTTCGCCGGCAGCATCGAGGCCGGAAGCACCCCCGTGTTCCGCAAGACCGATCCGGGTGCGCCGACGCCCCCGGCCCCCAATCATCAAAGGAGACCAGCATGACGACCAATGAGGAACAGATCCGCGCGCTCAGAAACGAATGGCTTGAAGCTGCTCAGTCGCGCAATCTCGATCGCCTGATGGAGACCTACTACCCCGGCCCCGACTATCTCGGCTACGACGTGATGCCGCCGTTCATTTTCGAGGGCTGGGACATGTTCCGGGCGCACTGGAAAAGGTTCTTCGACATGTTCGACGGTGACCCGATTTTCGAATGGGGTGCCACCAAGATCCACTGCTCCGGCGACGTGGCTTTCTCGACGGGCCTCACGCGTTTCGCCGGCTCTATCGAGGGCAAGGCCTTCGACATGTGGACGCGCGAAACGCTCGGCTACCGAAAGTTCGAGGGTAGCTGGCGGATCATTCACGATCATGTCTCGGTTCCGATCGACCTCGAAACCAACGTCGGTGTGACCGACTTCCAGCCGTGAGCCTGACCGCCTGGACACGTTTCTCTTCGGAAGGACTGTGATGATGCAAGTTGCCGTCTTGGGCGCGAGTGGTCGCGCAGGATCGCAGATCGTGCGGGAGTTGGTCGCGCGCGGTCACCAGGTGGTCGCGATCGCAAGGAAACCGGCGGCGATCCCGGCGATAGCCGGCGTGACGGCCCTGCGGGGCGACGCTGCGGACGCCGCTTCTCTCGCCGGTCTCATCCGCGGCAGTGATGCCGTCATCAGCGCGATACACTTCGATGTCGATGCCGCCACCATTCTTGACGCCCTGAAAGCGGCGGACGTGCCCCGCCTCCTGGTCACGGGCGGCGCGGCCAGCCTCGAAGTCGCCCCGGGCGTGCGGGTGATCGATACGCCCGACTTCCCCGAGGCGTGGAAGGGCGAGGCCAGCAAGGGCATCGCCTTCCTCGACGCTCTCCGGACCGAAGCCAGGATTGACTGGACCTATTTGTCCCCCGCCGCGCAGTTCGAGGAGGGGCCACGAACGGGCCGCTTCCGTACGGGCTCGGACCGATTGCTCACCGACGAAGCGGGCGAAAGCCGGATCAGCTTCGCCGACTACGCCATCGCGATGGTGGATGAACTCGAACAGCATCGCCATCCTCGTTCGCGCTTCACGGTTGCCTACTGAGGCTACGAGTCTCAGCAAAGGCGGTCCTTCAGAGCTGGTTCGGGGGCGCGGCGCCCGGCCGGCGCTCCAACTCGTCGTGGACGAGCCGGGCGATCGGCATCAACGCCTCGCGCGGCGTGGCAGCGGAGACGACGTAGCCGAGGCCGCGGTCGCGCCACAGGAATGCGGACACACCGTCCTTCTCCACGAACTGGAAGGCCGTCTCCTCGATCTCGTCGGTCTTGACGTAGAGCGTCAGCCGAGTGCCCGCATCGTCGTCGTACATCAGCATCGCGGCCGGCCCCGTGTGGCCGGGCAGGAGGCGTCCGCCCATCAGGCGGTAGCCGAGGGAGGTGAGGTCCGGGACGTCGATCGGCGTGCGCAGCCGCTTCGACAGCCAGCCCACGAGATGAGCCTGCTCGTCGGCCCGGACCTCCACGGGATGAACCACCTCGACCACGAAGGTGCGGTAGGCCGCGATCGCGTCGTCCGCCATGCGGGCAACGCGTACGGGTTCGGGCTGCGGTGACGCGAGGAGGCCGCTCGCCAGCCATCCGCCGATCCCGCCGAGGGCAAGCCAGGCGCAGACGGCGGCCACCGACCGGAGGCGCGCGAGCCGCTGCCCCCGCAGGCCGGCGCGGATGCTGGACACGCGCAGGCGCGCCGGAATGGGCTCGGCAGCCTTGAAGGCGAGGCGCGAGCGCAACTCGGCCAGAGCCGCGCCGTCGCGCGCGAGGTCATCGGCAGCCGTCGGGTGGTCGTTCAGGTAGCGCTCCACCGTCGCGCGCCGATCCGCGGCGAGGCGCCCGTCGAAATAGGCCTGAAGATCGTCCTCCCCGACGGGTGGGTCGATGCGGCTCATTTGACCCTCCTGAGGCCCGGTCGAACACCGTGGTCGAGATAGGTGCGCAGCCGGGCGCGGGCGCGGGACAGGCGCGACATCACGGTCCCAAGCGGCAGTCCCATGACTTTCGCGGTTTCCTCGTAGCTCAGATCCTCGACGCCGACGAGCAACAGCACCGTGCGGTGCTCTTCGCTCAAGGCGTCGAGCCCGGCGAGAACGTCGCGAAACTCGGCCCTCTCCATCTGGCCGCCGTCGACGCCGGGCGGCTCGGTCATGTCGTCGAGCCCAAGATGTTCGCCCCGGCGGCGATCCTGGCGCAGGGCCGACAGATGCAGGTTGCGCAGGATGGCGTAGAGCCAGGCACGAAGATCGCCGTCGGCGCGGCGCAGGTACCAGCGTCCGACGGCGCGCTCGAGGCAGTCCTGGACGAGATCGTCGGCGGCCGCACCGTCCCGCACCAGCGCGTAGGCGTAGCGCCGCAGCCCAGGAATGAGCGGTTCAACCAGCCGGGCAATCTCGTCCTCGCTCATCGCCGTGCCTACTTCGCGAGCGCCGGGGCGACCTGCCAGATCTCATCCGTGAGCTTGCCGTCGCGGAACAGCATGATGTAGCGCACGGGGATCTTGTCCTTGCCCTGGAACACGACGTTGGCGGTGACCGTCGCGCCCTTCGGGTTCATTGCCTCCGACACGTCCATGATGTCCGCGGTCAGGTTCGGCTGGGCCTTGGCGAACTTCTTCCAGACAGCCTCGATCTCCGCTTCCTCGTAGGTGCCGTCGAGCGGACCGCCGACCCAATGAAGGACGGCACCCGCCTGGTAGGCGGCGGCCACCGTCGCGGTGTCGCCCTCGGCGATCGAGGCGATGCGGGCTTGCGCCATGTCGGCGGCGGGGCCGGCATGGGCTGCCGATACGGCAAATGCGGCGATGGCGGCGGCGGTGAGAAGCGTCTTCATGGGCGTGCGTCCTCGCATTGAAGGTTCCTGACCATACCGAGACGCCGGCCGCGATCCCTTATTCCCGATGGCTCGGCAAAAAACTTGGCATCCCTTCGGGGAATAAATGGCGAAAGGCGGCGTCCCTCCCTTACGCCGGCCCGAAACAGGGGCCCCGACCACTCGATGCGAACCGCCAGGAGTTCCGATGTCACGCCTCCCGATCCTTGCCACCGCCGCCTTTCTCGGCGCCTGCGTCACAGCGCAGGCGCAGGCCACGGTGCTCTTCGATCCCGCCATCAAACATGAACCCAGAGACGGTGTCGTGCGCCTCTACGGCGCCGGCGGTCCCCACACCGCTTTCAAGAAGGTCGCCGACCTCTGGATGCGGCAAACCGGAAACGAGGTCGTGATCACCGCCGGTCCGGAGGGCACGTGGTCGCAGAAGGCTCAAGGCGACGCCGACATCATCTGGGGCACGTCGGAACAGTCGATGACGGCCTTCCTCCAGACCTACAAGACCTTCTCCTCGAACCAGGTCGAGCCGATCTACGTCCGCCCGACGGTGATCGCGGTCAGGAAGGGGAACCCGAAGAGCATCGCAGGCTTCGACGACCTCCTGAAGGACGGCATGCGGATCGTCGTTACGGAAGGCTCAGGCGTCGCCAACACGTCGGGCACCGGAACCTGGGAGGACGTGGCGGGTCGCCTCGGGCGGCTGTCCGATATCGGGCAGTTCCGTCGCAACATCGTCAGCTTCTCCACGGGCTCGGGTGCGAGCTTCAAGGCGTTCCAGGATCTCGAGGCCGATGCCTGGATCACCTGGCCGGACTGGACGGTGACGAAGGCCGACGTCCTCGACGCCGTGCCGATCGAGGACGATCGCCGGATCTGGCGCGACCTCAACCTCGCGGTCGCTCCGGACGGCGACCCGCAGGCGCGGGAGTTCGCCGACTTCCTGGTGACGCCCGAGGCGCAGGCCTTGATGCGAACGGAAGGCTGGGAGCGGTAAGGGCGGCGACCGTCGCGGCCGGGCCTGTCTGCTTCGCCCGGCGCGTTTTCCGCTGCGGGTCGCTTTCGGAAAGCGCCCGAGGTCACTGCAGGGCCGCTGCCGGGCGTCGTCGCCGACGATGAGCCGAAATGGCGCCTCGCCCTGCGAAGCAGGCGTCACGATCCGCGCGGCGAGCAGCGTCGGATCGCCCGGCTGGCGGGGCACGACGGCCTTCGAACTGTCAAGAAGACGCTGCAAGCAGGCAGGGCCGCATGACGGCTTGGCCGGGCGTCTGCGCCGATTGACGCAACTCGATACCGATCGGGAAAGCCGATGGTGTCGGCCACGGCAGTTATTGCCACCAGCTTTCCCGATACCGGCCCGCCCGTTCGACACTTTGAACCGTCACCGTCTCGTTATGATGCAACGGATGCGGGCCCCCAGCCGCCAGCAGCGCCAGATCCGCGATTGACACTGTAACGAAATAACATTACGGACGCTCCATCCTGGCTACGGAGCTCCCCATGAATCGCTTGCCCGTCACCGTTCTTTCCGGTTTCCTCGGCGCTGGCAAGACGACGCTGCTCAACCACGTCCTCGGTAATCGCGAAGGGCTGCGGGTCGCCGTCATCGTCAACGACATGAGCGAGGTGAACATCGACGCGGCGCTGTTGCGCGACGGCGGCGCCGACCTGTCGCGCACGCAGGAGACGCTGGTCGAGATGACCAATGGCTGCATCTGCTGCACGCTGCGGGACGACCTTCTCGCCGAGGTGCGGCGGCTGGCGGCGGAGCAGCGCTTCGACGCGCTGCTGATCGAGTCGAGCGGCATCTCCGAGCCGCTGCCGGTCGCCACCACCTTCGAGTTCCGGGACGAGGCCGGCTTCAGCCTGTCGGATGTCGCCCGCCTCGACACGATGGTCACCGTGGTCGACGCAGCCAACCTCCTGAAGGACTATGCCTCCAGCGACTTCCTTCGGGATCGCGGCGAATCCCTCGGCGAAGGCGACGAGCGCACATTGGTCGACCTGCTCGTCGAGCAGATCGAATTCGCCGACGTCGTCGTGCTCAACAAGGCCGCGCTCGCCGGGCCGGCGGCCCTCGCCGCCGCCCGCGCCATCGTCCGGGGGCTGAACGCCGGGGCGCTGATCGTCGAGTGCGACCACGGCCACGTGCCGCTCGGCGCGGTGCTGGGCACCGGCCTGTTCGACTTCGACAAGGCCCATACCCATCCGCTCTGGTACCGCGAGCTGCACGGATTTGCGGCGCATGTGCCGGAAAGCGAGGAATACGGCATCCGTTCCTTCGTCTACCGGGCCCGCCGTCCCTTCCAGCCCGCCGCGCTCCAGCGCTTCATCGGCGAGCCATGGCCGGGCGTCTTACGCGCCAAGGGGTTCTTCTGGCTGGCGACGCGCCCGAACCATGTCGGCGAACTTGCTTTGGCCGGCGCACAGATCCGCACCGAACGACGAGGGCTCTGGTGGTCGGCGGTGCCGAGCGAGCGCTGGCCCGACGATCCCGATTTCCACCGCCTGATGGCGCCCAAGCTCGATCCGCTCTGGGGCGACCGGCGCCAGGAGATCGTCTTTATCGGCACCGATCCGATGGACGGGGCGACGATCCGCGCCCGGCTGGATTCCTGCCTGGTGCCCGAAGACCGCTTCGAGCCGACGCTCTGGGAACGGCTGCCCGATCCCTTCCCCAACTGGGCGCCCCGCGCCGCCTGAGCACTTCTCCCTTTCCTCTCCAACATCCGAGACCACCCATGATCCATCGCCCCCTGAACCGCGTGCTGGGCCCGCTCGCCCTCGCCCTCTCCACCCTGGTCTCGCTGCCGGCGCTGGCCGCCCCGGACGGCGTCTTCGACATCGTCGCGCCCTTCGAGATCGGCGGCGCCGACCCGTCGCTCTCCGGTTTCATCTTCCAGCGCATGGAAGTCGGCGAGACGCTGCTCGAGGTCGACGGCGAGGGCCGGACGCAGCCGGGCCTCGCGACTGCCTGGAACGTCTCGGAGGACGGGCTGGTCTGGACGCTGCCCATCCGCGAGGGTGTGCGCTTCCATGATGGCACGCTGCTGACCGCCGAGGCAGCCGCCGCCTCGCTGGAGAAGGCGCGCGGCAAGCCGGGCGTGCTCGAGCGCGCCAGCATCGAGAGCATCGCCGCCGAGGACGGCGCCGTGGTGATCCGCCTGGCGGAGCCCTTCGCGCCGCTCACCGCGTTGCTGGCCCACTTCTCGACGATCATCCTGGCGCCTTCGTCCTTCGCCGAGGGCGGCACGGTGACCGAGGTCATCGCCACCGGGCCCTACCGGCTGACGCTGTTCGAGGCGCCGCAGCGCCTTTCGGTCGAGGCCTTCCCTGACTATTGGGGTGGCAAGCCGGCGATCGAGGCCGCGACCTATCTGGCGGCGGGGCGCGGCGAGACGCGCACCTTGATGGCCGAGAGCGGCGATGCCGACCTTGCCTTCCAGCTCGACCCGCCGAGCATCGCTCGCCTCCAAGCCAACGACGCGGTCGCTATCCTCAAGATGCCGCTGCCGCGGGTCATGCAGCTCAAGGTCAATGCCGGCCTGCCGCCCTTCGACAGCGCCGAGGGGAGACAGGCGCTGAGCGAGGCGATCCAGCGCGAAGGGCTCGCCGCGGCGCTGCTGCGCGCGCCCGGCACCGGCGCGACGCAGCTCTTTCCGCCCAGCATCGAGGCCTGGCACGACAAGGCGCTGACGCCCCTTGCCACCGATCCCGAGGGCGCACGCCAGCGGCTCGAGGCAATGGGCTGGACGCTGGGCGCCGGCGGCATACTGGAGAAGGAGGGCAAGCCGCTGCGCCTCCGGCTGCTGACCTATGCCGACCGTCCGGAACTGCCGCTAATCGCGACGGCGCTCCAGGACCAGTTCCGCCAGATCGGCATCGACGTCGAAGTGGCGGTCACCAATTCCTCCTCGATCCCCGCCGGCCATCAGGACGGCACGCTCCAGCTCGCGCTCGCCGCCCGCAACTATTCGCTGGTGCCCGATCCCTTCGTCACCCTGCTCGGCGACTTCCAGGAGGGCGGCTCGGACTGGGGCGCGATGAACTGGGACGACCCGGAATTCCATGCAGCGATGACGGCGCTGCTCGGGGCTTCCGACGCAGGCGAACAGGCGCGGCTGCGCGGCGAGATCGCCGCGATCCTCCAGCGCGACCTGCCGGTCATCCCCGTCGTCTGGTACGAGCAGACCGCCGCCGTCACCAAGACGGTCGAGGGCGCGACGATCGATCCGTTCGAGCGCAGCTTCGGCCTTTCCGAGATGCGGTGGAAGCCATGATCCGGCTTCTCGGCAACCGCCTCCTCCAGGCGGGTTTCGTGGCGCTGACGGTCGGGGCGCTGACCTTCGTCCTGATGCGGCTTCTGCCGGGCGACATGGCATACC
The DNA here is from genome assembly GCF_014196845.1 of Aurantimonas endophytica. Classification (GTDB taxonomy): domain Bacteria; phylum Pseudomonadota; class Alphaproteobacteria; order Rhizobiales; family Rhizobiaceae; genus Aurantimonas; species Aurantimonas endophytica. The sequence continues at coordinate 339,407 of NZ_JACIEM010000006.1, read as the reverse complement.
GCATCGCGGCCGGCCGCTACGGCTACGACATGGTCTCGGCGGAGGCCGCGGCGTCGGTAAGGGCCGAGCTCGGGCTCGACCAATCCGGCTGGTTCGCCTTCGGCCGCTGGATCTGGGACATCCTGACCCTCGATCTCGGCCGCTCGCTCGTCTCGGGCGAGCGGGTGGTCGACGAACTCGCCCATCAGCTCGGCGCGTCGGTGACGCTCGCCCTTTGCGCCGTCGCGCTGTCGCTGGTGATTGGACCGCCGCTCGGCATGCTGGCCGGCCGGAAGGCGGGCAGCGTCCTCGATCGGCTGCTCCTCGTCGCCGCGGTCACGGTGCGGGCGCTGCCCCCCTTCGTGATCGGCCTTCTGCTGATCCTGGTCTTTGCCCTGTCGCTCGGCCTGCTGCCGGCGGCCGGCCATAGCGACGCGATCCATCTCGTGCTGCCTTCGGTAACGCTGGCGCTGGGGCTGGCCGCCGTCTCGTCGCGCGTCGCCCGGGACGCGACGGCGGAGGTGGTCGCAGCGCCCTTCTACGCCTTCGCCCGGCTCAAGGGCCTGCCGGAGCGAGAGCTCTTTCCGCGCCACGGCCTGCGCAACGTCTCGGTGCCGGTCGTCACCTATCTCGGCGTCCAGCTCGTCATGCTCATCGAGGGCGTGGTCGTGGTCGAGACGCTGTTCGCCTGGCCCGGCATCGGGCACGCGCTCGTCCACGCCATCGTCCAGCGCGACCTGCCGATGGTGCAGGGAACGGCCCTGTGCATGGGCCTGATGTTCGTCGTCCTCAACGCCGTCGTCGACATCGTCAACGCGCAGCTGGATCCGCGCGCAAGGAGCGCCGCATGAGCCTTGCCGAAACCCTTCCGGCCTCGCCGGACCAGCCGCGACGGCTGCCCCATGTCGGCGCCGCGCTGCTCCTCCTGCTGGTGCTCTTCGCCCTCCTCGCGCCGATCCTCGCGTCGAGCGATCCGGCACGCCAGGACTACGGGGCGATCCTCTCCGGGCCGAGCGAAGCGCATCCGTTCGGCACCGACCATCTCGGGCGCGACATGTTCGCCCGGCTCGGCGCGGCCCTTCGGCTGTCGCTCGGGCTCGCCGTGCTCAGCGTCCTGACGGCCGGCATTCCGGGCACGCTTCTCGGCATCCTCGCTGCCTGGAAGGGCGGATGGACCGATCGGCTGCTGTCGATCCTGGCGGACGTGTTCCTCTCCCTGCCCGGGCTGCTTCTCGTGCTGCTGATCAGCGCGATCTTCCCGGGCTCCTTCCTCGCCATCTACGGCGCGATCTCGCTGGTCCTGTGGATCGAGTATTTCCGCATCACGCGGGCGACTTCGCGGGCGATCCTCGCCTCGCCCGCCGTCGAGGCCTCGCGCCTCCTCGGCTTCGGCCCGGCCTACATCGTCCGGCACCATCTCTGGCCGGAACTCTCGCCCGTCATCCTGACGGTCGGCGCGTTCGGCGCGGCGACGGCGATCATGGCGGTGGCGGCGCTCGGCTTCGTCTCCGTCGGCCTGAGACCACCGACGGCCGAGCTCGGCCTGATGATGACGGAACTGCTGCCGTATTACGCCGAGGCGCCCGGCGTGCTGCTCCAGCCGATCCTGGCGGTGTTCCTGCTCGTCTTGTCCCTCAACCTCCTTGCAGGATACCGCGCCCGATGAACCCGGTCCTCACCCTCGAAGCGGTTTCGGTGCACGCCGGACCGCAGCGCATCGTCGCGCCGGCCAGTCTCGACCTGGTCCCGGGGCGGCCGCTGACCATCATCGGCGAGACCGGATCGGGAAAGAGCCTCCTGGCGCAGGCCATCGTCGGCAATCTGCCGGACGGGCTGTCGGCCGAAGGGCGCGTCACGATCGGCGACGTCTCGGAGGAGGCGGGGGCGTCTGGCCGCCATGCGCTCTGGGGGCGCGGCATCACGGTGCTGCCGCAGGAGCCCTGGCTGAGCCTCGATCCGACCATGCGTGCGCTGCCGCAGGTCGCCGAGACACACCTTCTGGTCGCGGAACGTAGCGAGGCGGACGCTGACCGGGCCGCAAAGAGCGATCTCGCCAGCGTCGGCCTGTCGGAGGCGGTGGCGAAGTATCCGTTCCAGCTCTCCGGCGGCATGGCGCAACGCCTCGCCTTCGTCGTGGCGCGGGCCGGTGGCGCGCCGATCGTCATCGCCGACGAACCGACCAAGGGCCTCGACGCGGCCCGGATCGGCGAGGTCGTGGATCTCCTGCGCAAGGGCCTGGCGAATGGTGGCGCGCTGCTGATCATCACCCACGACGTCGAAGTGGCGCGGCGCCTGGGCGGCGAGGTGGCGATCATGCTGAAGGGCGAGATCGTCGAGCGCGGCGAAGCGGATGTCGTGCTGGCGGCGCCGCAGCACGACTATACCCGGACGCTGCTTGCCGCCGATCCGCGCCATTGGCCGGCACGGGCTCCGGCTGCGCCCGCGTCGCAGGCGGCGGAATCCGTCCTCGACCTGCGCGACGTCGCCGCCTCGCGCGGCGGGCGCACCCTGTTTTCCGGCCTATCCCTGGCGGTGCGCCGCGGCGAGATCGTCGGGCTGACCGGTCCAAGCGGCTGCGGGAAGTCGACCCTCGGCGACGTCGCCCTCGGCCTGGTGCGCACGGATGCGGGCACGGTGCAGCACCATGTCGGCCTGCCGTCCACCGCCTTCCAGAAGCTCTATCAGGATCCCGTCGCGGCCTTCCCGCCGCGCCGAACGCTGCGCCGCACCCTCTGCGACCTCGCCGCCTTGCATCGGCTGGACGCGTCGAGGATTCCAGACCTCATGGAGCGCCTGCGCCTCTATCCGGCACTGCTCGACCGCCGGCCCGGCCAGGTCTCCGGCGGCGAACTCCAGCGCTTCTCGCTGCTGCGGGTGCTCCTCCTCAAGCCGGCACTGATCGTCGCCGACGAGCCGAGCTCGCGCCTCGACCTCGTCACCCAGAAGGAGATGATCGAACTGATCGTCGACGCCGCCGACCGGGACGGTTGCGCCATCATCCTGATCAGTCACGACGAGGCGCTGGTAGATGCGGTGGCCGATCGTAGGCTCCGGCTGGAGGGCGACCGCTCGGTGAACGTCGAGGCCCGCCAAGCCGCATAATCTGCCGGCGGGCCCCGCGCGACCTCGCCCCTATCGGCACGCGATCACCGACATCCGAGTTGGCCGACAACAGCGGACAAACCAGAGGGAGCGTTCCTTGATCCGCACCCCAGTGCGAAAGGTGCACCAAGCGTTTCGTGGCGTGGACCGATGGAGCGACAGGGTGAAAGTTTAACGTCCACGCGGCGCTTTGTGCCGACCAGGCCTCGCCCGGTTCGCGGCGGCAAAAACGTCGTGCCAGGCGGCAGATCCTCGTCGTGTCGCGGTCAATCGGGCATCATCTGCGCCTGCCGGATGGACCCGTCGGCGGGCCTCTGCGTTAGGCTCCGACAACAACGGAGCCTTCCATGAGCGACATGACCCTTTCCGACCTCGCCGAGGCGATGCGCGACATCGACTTTGCGATGCTCTCCACCAAGACCGAAGCCGGCGACATCGCCGCGCGGCCGATGAGCAACAACCGCGACGTCGACTATGACGGCGATTCCTTCTTCTTCACCTACGAGCAGGCCCGCACCGTCTCCGACATCGAGCGGGACCCGAAGGTCGGCCTGTCGTTCCAGGGCAAGGCGGGGCTGCTCGGCAAGCCGCCGATGTTCATCTCGGTGGAGGGAACGGCGGAGCTGATCCGCGACAAGTCGCAGTTCGAGGCGCACTGGAATTCCGACCTCGACTACTGGTTCGAGGACGGGATCGACACACCCGGGGTGGTGCTCATCAAGGTCCATGCCGACCGTATCCATTACGGGAACGGCAAGGACGAGGGCGACGTCACGCCCTGATTTCGGGCACGCGCGACCACCAGATCCGGCGCCGTCTCGCGGCGCCGGAAAAGCGCGACGAGAGCGCTTCGCGCCGGCCGCTCAACCGAAGACCAGCGATCCCGCGATGGTCAGCAGCGACAGGGCGATCACCCACTGGGCGATGCGGCCGGACATGATGCTGGCGCGCTTCTCGGACGCCAGGTCCTTCAGCGTGTCGTCGTTGAGGCGGATGCCGTTCTCGATGAGATCGGGCATCTGCTTGGCGAGGATTTCAAGCCCGGTCGCCAGATCCGGCGCCCGCCGCGCCAGCCGCAGCATCGCCTCGATCCCGTCGCGCGCCTCACGCAGCTTCGCGGCTGGGCCCAGTTCGTGGAGGATGTAGTCGGAGACGACGGGTTCGGCCGCCACCCACATGTTGAACTTCGGGTCGAAGGTGCGCGCCACGCCTTCGACGACCACCATGGTCTTCTGCAGGAGCACGAGTTCCGGCCGCGCCCGCATGTCGAAGAGTTCGGTCACCTCGAACAGCAGCGACAGCAGGTGGCCCATCGAGATCGTCTCGGCCGGCTGGCCGTAGATCGGCTCGCCGATCGCCCGCAGCGCCTGCGCGAAGCTCGCGACATCCTGCGTCCGCGGGACGTAGCCCGCCTCGAAATGCAGCTCCGCCACCCGGCGATAGTCGCGCCGGATGAAGCCGTAGAGGATTTCGGCGAGGAAGCGCTTGGAGTCGTCGCTCAGCCGCCCGACGATGCCGAGATCGACCGCCACCACCGTCCCGTCATGGGCGACGAAGAGATTTCCCTGGTGCATGTCGGCATGGAAGAAGCCGTCGCGCATGGCCTGGCGCAGGAAGGACTGAACGACCGTCACGCCGAGCTGCTTCAGATCGTGACCGGCCTCGGCGATCGCCGCGACATTGCTCATCTTGATGCCGTCGATCCACTCCATGGTGACGACGTCGCGGCCGGTGCGCTCCCAGTCGATCGCCGGCACCCGGAAGCCGTGATCGTCTGCCGTGTTCTCGGCCATTTCCGAGGCCGCGGCGGCCTCCAGCCGCAGATCCATCTCGATGCGCGTCGACTGGGCGAGCGTCTCGACCACCGCGATCGGCCGCAGCCGGCGGGCGGCCGGGATGTAGCGCTCGAGGAAGCGCGCGATGAAGGCGAAGGTGTCGAGCTCGCGGCGGAACCGGGCCCTGATGCCCGGGCGGATGACCTTCACCGCGGCGAAGCGCTCGCTGCCGTCCTCGTTGCGGATCCGGGCCTTGTAGACCTGCGCGATCGACGCCGCGCCCACGACCTCGCCTAGGTCGATGAACAGCGCATCCAGCGGCCGGCCGAGCGTCGTCTCGATTTCGGCGACGGCGAGTTCTCGCGGGAAGGGCGGGACGTTGTCCTGCAGCATGCCGAGCTGGCGCGCAGTGCCGACGCCGACGAGGTCCGGCCTTGTCGCGAGGAACTGCCCGAGCTTGACATAGGAGGGACCCAGCCGGTGCAGCGCCCGCGACAGATTGTCCGGGCGGGCGCGCTCCTCGGTCGAGCCACGGGCGATGAGCCGCGCCAGGCCATGCAGCATCGCCGGGCCGGGCGGCAGACCCTCGGCCGGAAACGAGGCGATGACGCCCTCGCGGGCGAGCACGTAGACGGCCCTGATGAGGGCGATCGTGCCAGTTACGGGATGGGCCAAAGGTCGCTAGATCCCGTCAGAGTTTCCAGCCGGAATGGATGGCAGCAATGCCTCCCGACAGGTTGCGATAGGTGACGCGCTCGAAGCCGGCGGCGCGGATCGCGGCAGCGAAGTTTTCCTGGTTGGGAAAGCGGCGGATCGATTCGACCAGGTACTCGTAGGACTCGCGGTCACGCGCGACCACTTCGCCGATCCGCGGGATCGCCTTGAACGACCAGGCTTCGTAGACCTTGTCGAGCACCGGCATGTCGACCTCGGAGAATTCCAGGCACAGGAAGCGCCCGCCCGGCTTCAGGACGCGATAGGCCTCGGCGAGGGCGAGGTCGATGCGCGGCACGTTGCGGATGCCGAAGGCGATCGTATAGGCGTCGAAGCTTGCATCGGGCAGCGCCAGCTTCTCGGCATTGCCCTCGACGAAGACGAGATTGTCCTGCAGGCCGCGCTTGACCGCCCGCTCCGCGCCGACGCCGAGCATCGAGGCGTTGATGTCGAGGACGGTACCGGACGCACTGCGGCGCGAGGCCTCGACGATCCGGAAGGCGACGTCGCCGGTGCCGCCCGCCACGTCGATGAAACGCCAGCCGGCCCGATGCGGCGGCGCGAGCCACGACACCATGGCGCCCTTCCAGAGCCGGTGCAGGCCGCCGGACATCAGATCGTTCATCAGGTCGTAGCGTTCGGCGACGCGGTGGAACACCTCGTTGACGCGCGCCTGCTTTTCCTCGCGGCCCGTGACGGTGGAGAAGCCATAGGCGGTCTCCATCGCTTCGGCTCCGGTGGCACGGGTTCGCGACATGGATGGCACCTTCGTTGCATCGCATCGGCCGGATGCGGGATAATGGGCAGGCGCTGGCCTCGGGGGGCCTTGCGTGACAGAGCGAGACGCCGGGGCGCACCCCGTGGGCGCGTCCATGGATCAGGGACTTAATCGAAAATGCCGGAATTGCCAGAGGTCGAGACCGTCCGCCGCGGACTCGTCGACGTGATGGAGGGCGCGCGCATCGATCATGTCGTCCTGTCGCGGCCGGATCTGCGCTTCCCGTTGCCGGAGCGCTTCGCCGAAAGGCTGGCAGGCAGACGCATCGAAGCGCTTGGGCGGCGGGCGAAATATCTCCTCGTGGAGATCGAGGGCGGGCTGCTGCTGGCGATGCATCTCGGCATGTCGGGCTCGTTCCGCATCGAGAGCCCGGAGGGCGCCGTCGTGCCCGGCGTCTTCGCGCATCCGCGGTCAGCCGAGCGCCTGCACGACCATGTGCGCTTCGACCTGACGACCAGCGACGGTACCTCGGCAAGCATCGTGTTCAACGACCCGCGCCGCTTCGGCTACATGAGCCTGATCGAACGCGAGGCTTTCGAAGCGCATCCGCATTTCGCCGGCCTCGGGATCGAGCCCACCGGCAACGAATTGTCGGGCGCAGTGCTGGCGCCGTTCTTCGCCGGCCGCGCGGCGCCGCTCAAGGCCGTGCTGCTCGACCAGCGGGTGATCGCCGGGCTCGGCAATATCTATGTCTGCGAGGCGCTGTGGCGGGCGCGACTGTCGCCGCGACGCGCCGCCGGCACCGTCGTGCGCAAGGACGGAACGGCCAGCCAGCGGCTGGACCGGTTGGCGGAGGAGATCCGGGCGACGATCGCGGATGCGATCGCCGCCGGCGGATCGTCGCTGCGCGACTATCGCCAGGCCGACGGGTCACTCGGCTATTTCCAGCACAGCTTCGCGGTCTATGGGCGCGAGGACGAGCCGTGCAAGCGGGACGATTGCCGGGGCGTCGTCCGGCGCATCGTCCAGTCCGGCCGCTCGACCTTCTTTTGCCCCGTCTGCCAGCGCTGAGCGTTACCGGCGCAGCGCCACCAGCGCGAACATCGCCCCCTGCGGATCGAGGCACTGGCCGATCCAGGCGCCGCCCGGCACCTGCATCGGTTCGTTGATCAGCGTGCCGCCGCCGGCCGTGACGCGTTCCAGCGCTGAATCGAGCGCCTCGACGTTGAAGTAATAGAGCCAGAAACTGGCGGGCATCTCCGGCAGACGGGTCATCATGCCGCCGATCGCGTCACCGCCGTCCCTGGGGGCGAATATCTGGTAGGTACCCATCGGCCCCATGTCGATCGCCTCGGTGCGCACCCAGCCGAACAGTTCGGCATAGAAGGCGAAGGCGGCATCGAGCTCGCCGGCCATCAGCTCGTGCCAGCCGACATGGCCGGGCACCATCCGCTGCCGCGTCGGGCCGTCATCGTCGTTCGGCTTGAACAGTGCGAAGGCCGCACCGTCCGGCGCGGCGACCACGGCGAAGCGGCCGATCGAAGGGATGTCGGAAGCGGCGCGATGGACCAGCCCGCCGAGCTCCGTCACCCGCCGCGCCGTCGCATCGACGTCGTCGACATAGACATAACCGATCCAACCCGGGCTGGCACCGGCATCGCGCATTTCCGCCGACAGTTCCATCAGGCCAGCGACGGGCACGCCGGCCGCCTTGAATGTCGTGTAGGCCATTCCCTCGACGCTCGTGTCGTCCGCGGTCCACCCGACGACCTCGCGATAGAAGCCCTCCGCCGCCTTCGCGTCCGGCGTCATGAGTTCGCACCAGATAAAGTCACCCTGTTGCATGCGCCGTCCCTCTCCCTTTGCCTTGCGTTGTCCGGCGAGTTCCTTGCCGGAGCCGGCTGCGGATCATTCCGCCGCGACGCCCTGCGGCGCGCGCTGCTCATATTCGTCGTGACGGCGCACGAAATCCATCGTCTCGTCCTCGTTGCGCCCCTTCGGCGCGCGGTCGAGGATCATCAGCGTGCCGATCAGCTCCTCCGGGCCGCGCCCGTAGCTGGAATAGGTATGGAAGACCCTACCGCTCGCGTCCTTCGCGAAGGCGCTGAGACCGGGCAGCTCCGGCGCGGCCCGGTCGGCGGGGATCTCCTCGAAATTGTAGCGGACTGCCCCTGAAGCCAGCTCCTCCTCGCTGAACGAGACGTGGAAATCGCGGTTGAAGTCGCTGCCCATCGAGGAAACCCACGGGAAGCGCCAGCCCATGCGACGCTTGTAGGCTTCGAGCTTTTCCAGCGGCGCGCGGGACACGGCCACGAGCGTCACGTCGTGGTGGTTGAGATGCGCCAGGGTGCCGTCGAGATGATCGGCGAGGAACGAGCAGCCCGGGCAGCCCGCCTCCCAGTCCGGCCCGAACATGAAATGATAGACCACCAGCTGACTGCGGCCGTCGAAGAGATCGGCGAGGCGCTGCTCGCCGTGCGGCGTCGAGAAGCGGTAGTCCGCCTCGACCGCCACCCAGGGCAGATCGAGGCGCCGGACGCGGTTCTCATCGCGCATCCGGGTCTCGGCCTTCTCGCTGGCGAGGAGCGCCAGGCGGGCGGCGAGCCATTCTTCACGTGTTGCGATGCGGATCGGCTGCATGAAATCCTCCTGATCAGCGAACCGTCTCATTCTCCCTTTGTGTTGATATCAACCCTTTTCGCTTCTGTCAAAGCCGGCCGGCGCTCCGGGAGCCGATGCCGGCTCTCCGGGAGCGGCTAGCAATCCCCGCTTTTTTGGCCTATATGCGGCAGGCGCCGACTGACCTCGTGTCCGTCCGCGTATTCATGGCCCTCGCTGGACGACATCCCGGCCAAGGGCGACCGAACCCTCACGACTTCCAAGAAAGGGATTTCGATGTCGATCACGCTTGAGCGTAAAGCAGAGCTCATGAAGGAATACGGCACCAAGGAAGGCGACACCGGTTCGCCGGAAGTCCAGGTGGCGATCCTCACCGAGCGCATCAACAATCTGACCGGTCACTTCAAGGACCACAAGAAGGACAACCACTCGCGTCGTGGCCTTCTGAAGATGGTCTCGCAGCGCCGCCGCCTCCTCGACTATCTGAAGTCGCGGGAAGAAGAGCGCTACCAGACGCTTATCGGCCGCCTCAGCCTGCGCCGCTAACCAATTTAGCTCCGGCGGGCCCTGGATGAAACCGGGGCCCGCCGGTCGCATTTCGGCGCTCCTCAAGAGCGCCACAGCCCCGGATATCGCGAAACAGTCGCGGCGTCCGACCACCGAACGGTCATGGGGCAGGATTGCCGGATGCTTCCGGAAAACGTGGTGGCCAGGCCACCGCGGCGGAACCGAGAAGGGTTCCCGCGAAGCCTCCCGTCGTCTTGCCCATGACGCGTTTCGACCACGAAACGCGCTCCGGCTCCGGTGCCCCAGGCGGGCACCACGGAGCGCAGGATGAAAAGGCAAGAACATGTTCAACACCCACAAGGTGGAAATCGACTGGGCGGGACGTCCGCTCACCCTCGAGACCGGCAAGATCGCCCGCCAGGCCGACGGCGCCGTGCTCGCGACCTACGGCGAGACCGTCGTGCTCGCGACGGTCGTGTCCGAGAAGCAGCCGAAGCAGGGCTTCGACTTCTTCCCGCTGACCGTCAACTACCAGGAGAAGACCTTCGCCGCGGGCAAGATCCCGGGCGGCTTCTTCAAGCGCGAAGGCCGTCCTTCCGAGAAGGAGACGCTGACGTCGCGCCTCATCGACCGTCCGATCCGCCCGCTCTTCGCCGAAGGCTACAAGAACGACACGCAGGTCGTCCTCACCGTCCTGCAGCATGACCTCGAGAACGACCCGGACGTCGTCGCGATGGTCGCCGCTTCCGCCGCCCTGACGCTGTCGGGCGTGCCGTTCATGGGCCCGATCGGCGGCGCCCGCGTCGGCTACATCAACGGCGAGTACAAGCTGAACCCGCATGTCGACGAGATGGGCGAGTCGAAGCTCGACCTGATCGTCGCCGGCACCGAGGACGCCGTGCTGATGGTGGAATCGGAAGCCCACGAGCTGGCCGAGGACGTCATGCTCGGCGCCGTGATGTTCGGCCACCGCGGCTTCCAGCCGGTGATCGACGCGATCATCAAGCTTGCCGAGCACGCCGCCAAGGAGCCCCGCGACCACCAGGTTCCCGACCGTTCGGCGCTCGAGCAGGAAATGCTCTCGCTGGTCGAGGGCGAGCTGCGCGACGCCTACAAGAACACCGACAAGATGGCCCGCTACGCCGCCGTCGACGCCGTCAAGGCGAAGGTCATGGCGCATTTTCTGCCCGAGGGCGAAGAACCCAAGGCTCCCAAGGAAGTCGTCGGCGCCGTCTTCAAGTCGCTGCAGGCCAAGATCGTCCGCTGGAACATCCTCGACACCGGCAACCGCATCGACGGCCGCGACCTGAAGACGGTCCGCGCCATCGTGTCGGAGGCGGGCGTCCTGCCGCGCACCCATGGTTCGGCGCTGTTCACCCGCGGCGAGACCCAGGCGCTGGTCGTCGCCACGCTGGGCACCGGCGAGGACGAGCAGTTCGTCGACGCGCTGACCGGGACCTACAAGGAGCGCTTCCTGCTCCATTACAACTTCCCTCCCTACTCGGTCGGCGAGACCGGCCGCATGGGTTCGCCCGGCCGTCGCGAGATCGGCCACGGCAAGCTCGCCTGGCGCGCCCTGCGCCCGATCCTGCCGGCACCGGAGCAGTTCCCCTACACGATCCGTGCCGTCTCCGAGATCACCGAGTCGAACGGCTCGTCCTCGATGGCGACGGTCTGCGGCACCTCGCTTGCCCTGATGGATGCGGGCGTCCCGCTGACCCGTTCGGTCGCCGGCATCGCCATGGGCCTGATCAAGGAAGACGAGCGCTTCGCGGTGCTGTCGGACATCCTGGGTGACGAGGATCATCTCGGCGACATGGACTTCAAGGTCGCCGGCACCTCGGAGGGCATCACCGCCCTGCAGATGGACATCAAGATCCAGGGCATTACCGAGGAGATCATGCAGATCGCCCTCGACCAGGCCAAGGGCGGCCGCCTGCACATTCTCGACGAGATGGCCAAGGCGCTGTCGACCAACCGCGCCGAGCTCGGCGAGTTCGCGCCGCGCATCGAGGTCATGCAGATCCCGACCGACAAGATCCGCGACGTCATCGGCGCCGGCGGCAAGATCATCCGCGAGATCGTCGAGAAGACCGGCGCCAAGATCAACATCGAGGACGACGGCACGGTGAAGATCGCGTCGGCCTCCGGCAAGGAGATCGAGGCGGCCAAGAAGTGGATCCACTCGATCGTCGCCGAGCCGGAAGTCGGTGAGATCTACGAGGGCACGGTGGTGAAGACCGTCGAATTCGGCGCCTTCGTCAACTTCTTCGGGGCCCGCGACGGCCTCGTGCACATCAGCCAGCTCGGCGCCGAGCGCGTCGCCAAGACGACCGACGTCGTCAAGGAAGGCCAGAAGGTCTGGGTCAAGCTGATGGGCTTCGACGAGCGCGGCAAGGTCCGCCTCTCGATGAAGGTCGTCGACCAGGCGACCGGCCAGGAAATCGCCGGCGACAAGGCCGAAGACGCGGCCTGATCGGCCCCATCTTCACTTCGCATGATGAAAGGCGTGCCCCTTGGGGCGCGCCTTTTTTCGTGTGTCGCTGGGGTAGCGGCGAGGCAGGACCGGCCTGCCTCCACGGCGTCGCACCGCTTAGCGACGGCGCCAGGCATCTGCCTGTATCAGGCGGATCACCTGGGTCGCATCGACGCTCAGCGGCAGTCTGGCCGCGTGCTCGACCTGCTCGCGAGTGAGGCCCGTGACGTCGGCGAGGATATGCCCGTCGACCCGCAGCAGCGTGTTGAACGCATCCCGCTGCAGTCGTTGCCGGCGCCGCTCGACGGTCCAAGACTTGAGCCGCGTGACGAGACCGGAAGCCGGCAGATCCGCCTCTTCGTCGCCGAGGCGGGGGTCGTAAAGGGATCTGAACATGAGAACCTCCAATTGCTGTTGGTGGCAATATGAGGTTTCCTCATTGATTTGAGAAACGAGAAACTGTAACCCTGTCGTCGAGTTTTTCTAACAGGTTGCACATGTTCCGGGCCCTTCCCAATCTCGACATGGATCTCGCGCGGACGGTCGTGGCGATCGCCGATACCGGAAACTTCTCGCGCGCCGCCGAGCGGGTGCATCGCAGCCCCTCCGCCGTCAGCCTGCAGGTCAAGAAGCTCGAGGACATGGTCGGCCGCGACCTGTTCCGGCGCGACGCCCGCAGCGTGGCGCTGACACCGGATGGCGAGATCTTCCTCGGCTATGCGCGCCGGCTGCTGAAGCTCAACGACGAGGCGTTTACCCGGTTCACGGAATCCGCCTGCTGCGAGGGCAGCGTGCGGCTCGGCGTGCCGAACGATGCCGGCATAATCGCCATCCCCGACATTCTGCGGCGCTTCGCCGAGACTCATCCGCGGGTCGAGGTGGCGGTGCTGCTGGACCGCACGGTGGAGCTGCAGCGGCTGTGCGCGAACGGCGAACTCGACATCGCGATCCATGCCAGCGACGCCGCTGCCGACGGCCCGAACGTCATCCACACCGAGCCGCTGGTATGGATCGGCGCGCGGGGCGGCATGGCGGCGGAGACCCGGCCCTTGCCACTGGCGCTCGCCGATCACGGCTGTTCCTGGCGCGCCGTGGCGCTGGACGCGCTCGACCGGGCCGGAATCGACTACCGCCTCGCCTATCGCAGCGAGTTCTGCCAGGGCCAGATCGCGGCGGTGGCCGCCGATCTCGCCATCGCGCCGCTGCCGCTCAGCGTCGTCTCGGACAGCCTGGTGCGGCTCGGCCCCGAACGCGGGCTGCCGCAGCTCGGCTCCTACCGGATGACGCTCGCCCGGCGGGATGGCGTCGGGGCTGTGGCGGAAGCGCTGGCCGAGCATGTCGCCGCGAGCTTCCGCTCGATTGGCGAGCGCGGCACGCGGCTGTTCGCCTGAGGCGCTTTCAGGCCCGCGCGTGGATCGCGCAAGCCCCGCGCGTCATTGTCGTGCGACGGCAGGTGCGGCCAACGGAGAAAGCATGATGTCGGCGCTGCTGATCCGCCTCTTTGCGGCGATCCTTCTCGGCCTGACCTTCAGCCAGTCGGTCGAGTTCACCCAGCAATATCTGCAGCGGCTGGGCGGCGCGGCGGACGAGCTTCGGCAGATCGTCGCCCGGTTCGACGAGAGCGCCCGCAGCTTCGCCCTGTCGCGCCAGGAGGCGCTGGAGCGACTGCGGACCAATGCCGACACGCTCGTCGTGCGGCAGGGCGCCGATGCCGCCACCACGATAGCGCGGTTCGAGGATGTCGAGCGGCGCTACCGCGATCTGATCGAGGCCGCGCCGCTGTCGCGCCCGTTCATCGCCGCCGGCGACCCGGACTGGGCGATCGCCCGGCGGACCGGCGAGGACTACCGCCCGGCGCTGCCGGTGTCGCTGGAGGGCCTCCTGCTGACGCTTGCCGGCTTCGGGCTCGGCTGGGCCTTCGGGGCAAGCTGCCACGGCGCGGTACGCATGCGGCGACGGCGGCGGGCGAATCGGATTCCGTACGGGTGAGGCGGGCGCCACGCTCTCAGCGGCGGACGGCGGCGGCTTGGCACGGGTCCTCGGGTCAAGCCCGAGGATGACGCCGTGAGAAACGCCGGCACCCACTCGCTGAAACTGCGGTAGGCCGACGCAGGGAGACCGACTGCCCGGCCGGCTGCGTGATTGCGCGAGTAATTCGTGGCCACCGTTGACACTGCCGGCCCGCACCCACAGATTCACCCCATCCAAGGGGAGTTCCGGCAGGGAACTGAGAGGCCACCCATGTGCGTGGCGACCCTTCGAACCTGATCCAGTTTGCACTGGCGGAGGGATGGTGTCGGCGACCCCCGATCGGCGGGTCATGCACGGTATTTTCATCCTATTCGTCAGCACGCGAACCCGACAAAAGGCGGAGGACGCGATGCACGCCAGCCATTCGGGCACATCCGGCACGGGACCGGCCTGACCATGCGCATCGCCATCATCGGCGCCGGCGCCGCGGGGCTGGTCACCGCGGCACGGCTCGCCGAGCGGGGCCTGACGGCCGAGATATTCGAAGCCTCCGACCGTCTCGGCGCGGGCGCGGCGTCATGGCTCGCCGGCGGCATGCTCGCCCCGTACTGCGAGGCCGAGGACGCCGGCCCCGGCATCATTGCCCCCGGGCTTGCCGGGATCGACTGGTGGTCGACGAACGTACCCCGCGTCGAGCGCGGCGGCACGCTGGTGGTCGCACCCTGGCGGGACCGCAGCGACCTCGCCCGGTTCGCCCGCCGCACGCGCGGTCACGAGCGGATCGGGTCTGACCGGATCGCGATGCTGGAGCCGGATCTGGCCGGTCGCTTCAGCGAGGCGCTGTTCTTCCCCGAGGAAGCCCATCTCGACCCGCGCCTTGCGCTGGAGAGCCTTGCCGCCCGCGTCAGCCGATCCGGCGGCCCCGTCCGTTTCGGCGCTTCCGTCGACGCCGCGACGCTCGATCATGACTTTGTCGTCGATTGCCGCGGTTTCGCGGCGGCCGAAGAAACGCCGGCGCTGCGGCCGGTGCGGGGCGAGATGCTGATCCTGAAGAGCGACGACCTGTCGCTGTCGCGCCCTGTCCGGCTGCTGCATCCGCGCTGGCCGGTCTATGTCGTGCCGCGCGGCGACGGGTTGTTCATGGTCGGCGCTACCGTCGTGGAAAGCGACGACCGGCGCGGCGTCACCGCACGCGGGATGGTGGATCTCCTCAACGCGGCCTATGCGCTGCACCCCGCCTTTGCCGAGGCGGAGATCGTCGAGACCGGCAGCGGCCTGCGCCCCGCCTTCCCCGACAATCTGCCGCGCGTTTCCCGGCACGGGCGCGTCGTCACCGTCAACGGGCTCTACCGCCACGGCTTCCTGCTCTCCCCGGCAGTGGCGGAGGAGGCCGTCACCCACATTCTCGGCGAAGGATTGAAGGCAGCATCATGAACATAATCGTCAATGGCGAGGCGCAGCACGTCCTCGCCCCGACGCTCGATGCCCTGCTCCTGGAGCTCGGCTACGAGGGAGCGATCGTCGCGACCGCCCTCAACCGCGATTTCGTGCCACGCGAGGCGCGCGCCGACACGCCGATTGCCGAGGGCGACGCTGTCGAGATCATCGCCCCGATGAAGGGAGGCTGAGCCATATGGACGGATCCGCAACCATGCCGGACGGCATGGACATCTACGGCACGCGACTTGGCTCGCGGCTGATGCTCGGCACGTCGCTCTACCCCTCGCCGCAGATTCTCTCGGACTCGGTGAAAGCCGCCGACGTCGGGGTGGTAACGGTTTCGCTGCGCCGTGAGTCCGGCACAGGCCGTGCCGGCCAGGCCTTCTGGTCGCTGATCCGCGAACTCGGCGTGAAGGTACTGCCGAACACCGCCGGCTGCCACTCGGCGCGCGAGGCGGTGACGACGGCGCAGATGGCCCGCGAGGTGTTCGCCACCGACTGGATCAAGCTGGAAGTCGTGCGCGACGCCGAGACGCTGCAGCCCGACGTGTTCGGGCTGGTCGAGGCGGCGCGGATCCTCGTTGCGGACGGCTTCAAGGTGCTGCCCTACACGGTCGAGGATCTGTCGGTCGCCGACAGGCTGGTGGAGGCCGGGTGCCGCGTGCTGATGCCGTGGGGCGCGCCGATCGGCTCCGGGCTCGGGCTCAACAACCGCTACGGGCTGCGGCAGTTGCGGGCCTATTTCCCGGAGCTGACGCTGATCGTCGACGCGGGGCTCGGCCTGCCGTCGCATGCCGCCGCCGCGATGGAGCTCGGCTATGACGGCGTGCTGCTCAACACCGCGGTCGCCCGCGCCGGCGACCCGGTCGCGATGGCGCGCGCCTTCGCGACGGCGGTCGAGGCCGGGCGACTTGCCTGGTGCGCCGACCCGATGGACCCGCGTGACATGGCAGCGCCCTCGACGCCGACCTTCGGACAGGCGATGCTGGGCGGCGGCGAATGACCCGGCTCGACCCGTTCTACCTGATCGTCGACGATGCGGAGACGGCCGAGCTTCTGGTGCCGGTCGGGGTGAAGCTCCTGCAGCTGCGCGCCAAGGACATGGATCCGGAGAGGCTCCGCGATGCGGTGCGGCGGACGAAGGCGGTGTGCACCGTCCATGGCTGCACGCTGGTCGTCAACGATCACTGGCAGCTGGCGATCGAGGAAGGCTGCGACTTCGTGCATCTCGGCCAGGAGGACCTGGCGGAGGCCGATCTTGTCGCAATACGGGCGGCGGGGCTGCGGCTCGGGATCAGCACGCACGACCGCGCGGAACTCGCCACCGCGCTTGCCGCGGCGCCGGACTATGTCGCGCTCGGCCCGATCTGGGAGACCAAGCTCAAGGCGATGAAATGGGCGCCGCAGACGCCGGCCCGGCTGACGCGGTGGCGCGAGCAGGTCGGCGACCTGCCGCTCGTGGCGATCGGCGGCATCACCGCCGAGAACCTGCCGCAAGTCTTCGAGGCGGGCGCCGACGTCGCCGCCGTCGTCACCGACGTGACGCGCCATGCCGACCCGGAAGCGCGGACGCGGCAATGGCTGGCGGCAACGGCCCCGTGGCGGTGAGCCGATCGCCGGAGCCGCCAGCAAGTTCGCCCAGCCCCATCGGCAGCATCCGCCTTAGCGACCGCTGACGAGGCTGGTAGGTCGCCGCCTAGCCGGCCTCGTCCACGATGGTTTCGAAGCCGCCGAAGATCATCCGCTGGCCGTCGAAAGGCATGTCGGCTTCCATCTTGATCTCGGGATCTTCCCTGAACGCTGCCATGCCGGCATCGCGCGTCGCCTTGTCCGGCCAGGCGATCCAGGAAAACACCACGACCTCTCCCTCCTTGGCCTTCACGGCGCCGCGGAAGTCGGTGACCTTGCCGTCCGGCACGTCGTCGCCCCAGCATTCCACCAGGCGCTTGGCGCCGTGCTTCATGAATAACGGTGCGACCTTCGCGGCCAGGGCGCGATAGGCCTCCCGGTTCTCGGCCGGGACGGGCACCACGAATCCGTCGATATAGTCCATGCTCTTCCTCCCTGATCTTTACCGGCGCGCCTGCTCAGCAGTTCACGCCGCCTGCGTTTCCTCATTTCCCGCCACCGCGGCAGGATCCATCCATACCGGCTCCCAGATGTGGCCGTCCGGATCCTCGAAACTGCGATTGTACATGAAGCCGTGGTCCTGGGGCGGCACCGGGTCGGCCGATCCCCCGGCGCTCGCGGCGGCGTCCACCATCGCGTCCACCTCCGAGCGGCTGTCGGTGGACAGGGCGATCAGCACCTCGCTGGTGGCGCGGGCGTCGGCGATCGCCTTGGGGGTGAAGGCGCCGAACTTGGCATGGGTGAGGATCATCACGTGGATCGTGTCCGAGAACACCATGCAGGCCGCGGTGTCGTCGGAGAATTGCGGGTTACGCCTCGCGCCGATGGCCTCGTAGAAGGCAATGGATCGGTCGAGATCGGCGACCGGCAGGTTCACGAAAATCATCTGGGCCAAAGGTTCGTCCTCCTCAGCGTGGCGATCATGATGTCAGGGGTGAAGGTCGGTGGCGGCGAGACCGCTGCCGTCCATCTTCATCGGCACGGAATGGTGCTCGTGCAGCAGCGACCAGCCGTCGGGGCCGCGCTTCAGGCAGAGGGTCGACCGGTACCAGAGGTCGATCGGTCCCTCGCCGCGCTTCACGCCGCGCATCCGGCTGAGACCGTGGGCGAAGGCGATGTCGCCCTCGACGACCACTGTCGGCTCCGGCATCACCACCGAGACCGGGCCATCCCACGTCGCCAACCACTCTTCCATGCCGGCGGTGTCGCGGGCCGGCGCCCCGGCCAGCTGCAGCGGCGGCGCGAGGTCGAAGGTCACCACGTCCTTTGCCATCGCAGCCATGGCGCGGGCCGTGTCGCCGGCGCGGACGGCGTCGTTCCGCGCGTCGATCAGGTCGCGTATGGCGCGTGCTTCCATCCCTGCCATGACCCGCACTCCTCCTCGGGTTTCATTTGCTAGTCATGCCTCATCAAGTTATAAATGGCAACCATGAAGTTAGAAAAAATAACTGCACTTCCTGACGGCCCTCGACGCCGCCACTACGACGATTCCTGCGCAGCGGCTCATGCCCTCGATCTGGTCGGCGAGCGCTGGGCGCTGCTGGTGATGCGGGAGCTGTTCTGGGGACCGAAGCGGTTCAGCGCGTTGCGCGCCAGCCTGCCGGGGATCAGCGCCAACGTCCTGACGCAGCGGCTGGAGGGGCTCGAAGCCGCCGGGATTTTGATCCGTCGCAAGTTGCCGCCGCCTTCCGGGGCGCAGGTCTACGAACTGACGGAGTGGGGATACGAGAGCGAGCCGATCTTCCAGGCCCTCGGCCGCTGGGCGGCGCGTTCGCCGAGCCACGACCCGACGCTGCCGTTCAGCGCCGCCTCGCTGCTCCTGTCGCTGCGCACGATGCTGGATCCACAGCGCGCCGGCGGTCTCGACGCGCGCATCGGCTTTGCGCTGGGGGCGGAGAGCTTCGTCGCGCATCTGGCAAACGGAGAGATCGACATCGAGCCGGGTCCGACCGAGGGCGCGGACGTCGTCTTCGCCGGTCCGCCGCCGATGATCGCGGCCGCGATCTATGGCGGGCAGGACCTGGGGGCGCTGGAGGCGGAGGGTTGTCTAGCGGTGGGCGGCGACAGAAGGCTCGCCGAACGCTTCGTCAGCCTGTTTCCGCTGCCGCCAAAGGCAGTGCTACCGGGCTGACCGGGGAGCACCGGCGGGCGCACGCCTCCTATTTGACGTCGTCGGGTATCTCGTCGCCCTCGACGATCGCCTTGCGGTGCTCCTGCGCCTTCAGCTCGTCCAGCGAGGGCATCGACATGATGTTGTAGCCGGAATCGACGTAATGGATCTCGCCCGTGACGCCGTTGGCGAGATCCGACATGAGGTAGAGCACGGCGCCGCCGACCTCCTCGATCGTCGTGTTGCGCCGCATCGGCGCGTTGCGCCGCTGGAAATTGAACATCAGCCGCGCGTCGGAGACGCCGGCACCGGCGAGCGTGCGGACCGGTCCGGCGGAGACGGCGTTGATGCGGATGTTGCGCGGGCCGAAATCCGCCGCGAGATAGCGCACCGACGCCTCGAGCGCCGCCTTGGCGACGCCCATGACGTTGTAGTTGGGCATGACGCGGACGGCGCCGCCGTAGGTCATGGTGACCATCGAGCCGCCATTCGTCATGATCGCCGCCGCCCGCCTGGCGACCTCGGTGAAGGAGAAGCAGGAGATCAGCATGGTGCGCGAAAAATTCTCGCGCGTCGTGTCGGCGTAGAGGCCCTTCAGCTCCGACTTGTCCGAGAAGGCGATGGCATGAAGCACGAAGTCGATCGTGCCCCATTCCGCCTTCAGCGTCTCGAAGACCTGGTCGAGGGAAGCCGTGTCCTCGACGTCGCAGGGGATCACCAGCCTGCTGCCGATTTCGGCCGCCAGCGGCCGCACGCGGCGGCCGAACGCCTCGCCCTGATAGGTGAGCGCGATCTCCGCGCCCTGCGCCGACAGCGCCTTGGCAGCGCCCCACGCAATGGAGTTGTGGTTCGCGACGCCCATGATGAGGCCTCGCTTGCCAGCCATAAGATCGCCCATGGTGCCCCTTCCGTTCATCAGTCCGCGACGCGCTGGAACACGAGGCAGGCATTGGTCCCGCCGAAGCCGAACGAGTTCGACAGGATGCGGTCGAGCTTCACGCCGTCCCGCCGCTCGCGCACGATCGGGAGGTCGGCGAACTCCGGATCGATCGCGTCGATATGCGCGCTTCCGGCGATGAAGCCGTGCTTCATCATCAGCAGCGAGTAGATGGCTTCGTGGACGCCGGTGGCGCCCTGCGAATGGCCGGTCAGCGACTTGGTGCCCGAAATCGGCGGGATGGCCGAGCCGAACACTTCCCGGATCGCCTGGACTTCCATCCGGTCGCCCACGACCGTCGAAGTGGCGTGCGGATTGATGTAGTCGATCGGTCCTGAGAGACCCGCGATCGCCTGCTGCATGCAGCGTACCGCCCCTTCGCCAGACGGGGCGACCATGTCGGCGCCGTCGGAGGTGGCGCCGTAGCCGACGATCTCCGCCAGGATGTTGGCGCCGCGGGCCTTCGCCCGCTCGTATTCCTCCAGCACCAGGACGCCGGCGCCGCCGGCGATGACGAAGCCGTCGCGGTCCTTGTCATAGGCGCGGCTGGCGACGTCCGGACGGTCGTTGAAGTCCGAGGAGAGCGCGCCCATCGCATCGAACAGCACCGACAGCGTCCAGTGCAGATCCTCGCAGCCGCCGGCGAACATCACGTCCTGCTTGCCCCACTGGATCATCTCGGCGGCGTTGCCGATGCAATGGCTCGAGGTCGAGCAGGCCGAGGAGATCGAATAGTTGACGCCCCGGATCTTGAACCAGGTCGCCAGCGTCGCCGAGGCGGTGGAGGACATGGCCTTCGGCACGGCGGTCGGGCCGATGCGCTTCGGGCCCTTCTCACGCGTCGTGTCGGCGGCCTGGACGATGGTCGCCGTCGAGGCGCCGCCGGAGCCCATGATGATGCCGGTGCGCTCGTTGGAGATGTCCTCGGGCGACAGGCCCGCATCGGCGATCGCCTGGTCCATCGCGACGTGGTTCCACGCGGTGCCGCCGCCATGGAAGCGCATCGCCCGCCTGTCGAGAACGGTCGTCGGGTCGAGGCTCGGCCGACCGTGGACATGGCTGCGGAAGCCCAGCTCCTTGTATTCCGGCGCAAAGCTGATGCCGGAGCGGCCTTCTTTCAGCGATTGCGTCACCTCCTCGGCATTGTTGCCGATCGAGGAAACGATACCCATGCCGGTCACGACCACGCGTCTCATTGTCCGCCCCCTTTTCCCGCCGCGATCGAGCCCATCAGCCGGTCGCCGAGGCTTCGCCATCGGCATCGGCAAACAGGCCGACCCTGAGGTCGCTGGCGCGGTAGATGACCTCGCCATCGGCCTTCATCCAGCCATGGGCGATACCAAGCTTCAGCTTCGAGCGCATGACACGGCGGAACTCGACGCCGTATTCGACGAGCTTGACCTTCGGCGTCACCTGGCCGGTGAACTTCACCTCGCCGACCCCGAGGGCGCGGCCGCGCCCGGGCTCGCCGAGCCAGCCGAGATAGAAGCCGGTCAGTTGCCAGAGGGCATCGAGGCCGAGGCAGCCGGGCATGACCGGGTCGCCCTCGAAATGGCAGCCGAAGAACCAGAGGTCCGGATTGACGTCGAATTCGGCGCGGATCATGCCCTTGCCGAACTCGCCACCGCTCTCGTTCACCTCGGTTATGCGATCGAACATCAGCATCGGTGGCAGAGGAAGCTGCGCGTTACCCGACCCGAAGAGCTGCCCGTGACCACAGGCGATGAGATCGTCGTAGTCGAATGCGGTCTTTTGCGTCGCCATGTTCCGTCGTGTCCGCCCTCATGTGCGCGGCCATCTGTGGGCCGCTGTCGCGCTGGCCCTTAGCATGGCTGTCGCTGCGCTGGAAACCTTCCCCCCAGATCCGACACCGGCGAAGGGGGCGCCGAATTGCCGGCCCGGCGCCAAATATGGTCGCCGCATGTGTTTTTCGATAGGGTGTCGTCTCTTCGTTACAAATGGCCCGGAAATCGACGGAGCAACGCCAGCCCATGAACAAGCATGCCCCGCTGCCGATCGGTGCCGCCGTCCTTGTGGCGGCCGCCTTGGCGACGGCTGCGCCGGCCGGTGCGCAGAACTGGACCGTGTCGGGGCAGACGGCCGGGCTGACGGTGGGCGGGTCGTTCACCGGGCTGTCGCTGACCTGCGTGACACGCGGCCGCGTCGAGCTGGCCTTCTCCGGCTTTCCCGCCCATCTGCCGACCGGGGGCGCCTACACGGTGCCCGTCAGCGTCGACGGCACGGCGTTCCTCTTCGAGGCGCAGGCGCGCGACGGCGGCAGCCGCGACTTCTCGAACCTCGTGCATGCGGCACCGATGGCCGAACTGACGACACTGCTGGACGCGCTGGCACAGGGGCGTGCGGCGGAAGTGTCGAGCCCTGCCGGCCGTTACGTCGTGCCGCTCGCGGGCTCGGGTCGGGCCGTCGAGACGTTCCGGCAGCGTTGCGGCTGAACCGGCGCCAGGCAGCAGCCCGGGCGATCAATCTGGCCACGGACGGGGCCGACCGGTCAAAGCATTTGTGGCGAAAGGCGTTGTGCCTTATTATGTCTTGCGTATGCGAGGGTGCCTCCTTAAAAAACCTCTTGCTTGAACCAAAACTCGAAATATCGGGCATTTGCGATGGATAACCGGCCGCGCCCCACTCGTTTCTGCGTGTTCGAACGCCTGCGTTCGGTGGGCCTTCGCCCGACACGGCAGCGCGTGGCGCTCTGCAACCTGATGTTCGGCGCCGGTGATCGTCATCTCTCGGCCGAGGAACTCTATGCCGAGGCGCACAAGGCCGGCGAGCCCGTATCCCTCGCCACGGTCTACAACACGCTGCACCAGTTCACCGATGCCGGCCTCGTGCGGCCGCTCTCGGCCGAGGGCCAGCGCACCTATTTCGACACCAACACCGACGATCATCACCATTTCTTCGTCGAAGACGACAATGCGATGATCGACATTCCCGACGGTAGCCTGCGTTTCGATCAGCTGCCGGAGCCGCCGGAAGGCATGGAGATCGTCAATGTCGACGTCGTTGTGCGGCTGCGTCGCAAGGCGTCGGCGGTCGCGGCCGAGCCGGTCCCGGCAGCCATTGCCGCCGACTGACGGACACTGACTATCAGACGCAGAAAAGGCCCGGTCGTCGAACGATCCGGGCCTTTTTCATGGGCGGGCGATTGATCTCGGGCGGCCGCGCCTACTGGAAGTTCTCGTCCGGGTAGACGCCCCAGATTTCCTGCTGCCGCACATAGCCGCTGCGGTCCATGACGGCGAGCTGGCACCAGCCCGAGGCGCATTCGCGCACCGGCGCGACGACCCCCGGCTCCAGCCGTGCGGTCAGCGGTGCATCCGTCGCCGGGTTGGCATGCACGTCGATCATCGTCGCCTTGCCCTTCAGCCAGGGGGCGGCGATCGAGGTACGCTCGCCCGACAGCAGCGAATGGTAGACCCAGCCTTCGGTACCTTCGGAATCGCGGATCCGCCGCCAGAGCTCGTATTCCTGGACCACCTCCACCGGCAGGCCGGGCTTGAGATACAGCCAGCTGACCGGGTAGTCGCGGCCCGGGCCGATGCGCAGGTTCACCCGCGCCGACTTGAGGCTGACATAGCGCGGCAGCGGCAGCTTGGAGACCGGACCGACCTCGACGGCCAGCACCGGCGCCATGGGGGCGATCGTCCCGGTGGCGAGCACGGCCGCGCCGACCAGAGCGAGGAACGAACGGCGGAGAAAGGCGAAAACCATGACGATACTCCAGAGGATGGACCGGGAAGCCGCGCAGCTCTCGGGCCCTCCGCGCGGCGGGGCCGAGCCGGGCGCGGGAAACACTTTGTTTTCAGCGCTCCCGCTTGCTAGGAGGGGCGCTCGGCTCTCGGATCGATAATCGTCCGTTTCGGTTAACAACGTCTTGAGTTCAAAGGATCGTGGCCGATGACGACGCGCGAAAAACCGCTCGTGATCATCACGCGCAAGCTGCCGGCGCCGATCGAGGCGCGCATGTGCGAACTGTTCGACACGCGGCTCAACGAGACCGACCGGCCGCTCGAACAGCCCGAACTCGTCGCAGCCGTGCGCGAGGCGGACGTGCTGGTGCCGACCGTCACCGACCGCATCGACCGGGCGGTGATCGAGCAGGCGGGCCCGCGCCTCAAGCTGATCGCCAATTACGGCAATGGCGTCGACAATATCGACGTCGAGGCAGCGCTCGGCCGCAATCTCTTTGTCACCAACACGCCGAACGTCCTCAACGAGGACACCGCCGACATGACCATGGCGCTGATCCTGGCAGTGCCGCGCCGGCTGGTCGAGGGCGGCATGCGGCTCACATCCGGCGAGGGCTGGCCGGGCTGGTCGCCGACCTGGATGCTCGGGCGGCGGATCTGGGGCAAGAAGCTCGGCATTCTCGGCATGGGCCGGATCGGCACCGCGGTGGCGCGGCGCGCCAAGGCCTTCGGCCTCGAGATCCACTACCACAACCGCCGCCGCGTCAGCCCGAAGACCGAGGCCGAGCTCGGCGCCACCTACTGGGAGAGCCTCGACCAGATGCTCGCCCGCATGGACATCGTCTCGGTCAACTGCCCGTCGACGCCGGCGACGTTCCACCTCCTGTCGGCGCGGCGGCTGGCGCTGATCCAGCCGCATGCCTTCATCGTCAACACCGCCCGCGGCGAGATCATCAACGAGAAGGCGCTGGTCCGGCTCCTGGAGGAGAACCGCATCGCCGGCGCCGGCCTCGACGTGTTCGAGGAGGAGCCGGCGATCGACCGGCGGCTCCTGCGCCTCGCCGAGCAGCACCGGGTGGTGCTGCTGCCGCATCTCGGCTCGGCGACGATCGAGGCCCGCATCGACATGGGCGAGAAGGTGATCATCAACATCCGCACGCTGATGGACGGCCACCGTCCGCCCGACCGCATCCTCCCCGGCGGCTACTGACCGCCTGCGTCGACGTGCGCTCCCGGCGCTCGTGCCCGCCATCTTGCCTGACTTCCCGGCCTGTCGCAGACTGAGCGCAGCGACAAGAAGGCGGCCGCCGAAAGGCGGACCGTCGCGCTTCGGGAGGAATCATGAGCGAGACACTGGAACGGCCGGCGACGGTCGAGAGCGACGCGCGTGGCACGGTCACGGCGTGGCTGGCCGCCTTCGAGACGGCCCTGGCGAAAGGCGATGCGGAAGCGGCGGCGGCGATGTTCGCCCCTGTCAGCTTCTGGCGGGACCTCGTCACCTTCACCTGGAACATCCGCACGATGGAGGGGCCGGGCGAGGTGCGCGACATGCTGCGGGCGGTGCTCTCCGACGTGCAGCCCGGCCATTTCGCCGTCACCGGCGAGCCGAGCGAAGCGGGCGGCGTCACCGAGGCGTGGATCACCTTCGAGACGGCGGTGGCGCGCGGTAACGGCCTCTTACGCCTCAAGGACGGCAAGGCCTGGACGCTGCTGACGGCGATGACCGAGCTGAAGGGCTTCGAGGAGCCGCTTGCGGATCGCCGGCCGATGGGCGCCGAGCACGGCTCGGAGGCCGGCCGCAAGTCCTGGCTGGAGAAGCGCCAGCAGGAGGCGGCGGATCTCGGCTACGCGACGCAACCCTACGTGCTGATCGTCGGCGGCGGCCAGGGCGGCATCGCGCTGGGCGCCCGGCTGCGCCAGCTCGGCGTTCCCACGATCATCGTCGAGCGCAACGACCGGCCGGGCGATTCCTGGCGCAAGCGCTACAAGTCGCTCTGCCTGCACGATCCGGTCTGGTACGACCACCTGCCCTATCTCGAGTTCCCGAAGAACTGGCCGGTCTTCGCCCCGAAGGACAAGATCGGCGACTGGCTCGAGATGTACACGAAGATCATGGAGCTCAATTACTGGTCGCGCACGACCTGCAAGAGCGCCAGTTTCGACGAGACCAAGGGCGAGTGGACCGTCGTCGTCGACCGGGACGGCGAGGAAGTGACGCTTCACCCGAAACAGCTGGTGCTGGCGACCGGCATGTCGGGCAAGCCGAACATGCCGACGATCAAGGGCATGGAGCGCTTCAAGGGCGAGCATCACCACTCGTCGCAGCATCCCGGCCCCGACGCCTGGAAAGGCAAGAAGGCCGTCGTCATCGGGTCGAACAACTCCGCCCACGACATCTCTGCGGCGCTCTACGAGGCCGGCGCCGACGTCACCATGGTGCAGCGCTCGACGACGCATATCGTGAAGTCGGATTCGCTGATGGAGCACGGGCTCGGCTCGCTCTATTCCGAGCGCGCCGTCGCCAGCGGCATCGACACGGCGAAGGCCGACATGATCTTCGCCTCGCTCCCCTACCGGATTCTCCACGAGTTCCAGATCCCGATCTACGACAAGATCCGCGAGGTCGACGCCGACTTCTACGCGGCGCTGGAGAAGGCCGGCTTCATGCTGGACTACGGCGCCGACGATTCCGGCCTGTTCATGAAATATCTGCGCCGCGGCTCCGGCTACTACATCGATGTCGGCGCCTCGCAGCTCATCATCGACGGCAAGATCAAGCTGAAGAGCGGCGTCGAGATCGAGGAGATCACCGAGACCGGGGTGCGCTTCGTCGACGGCACGGAACTGCCCGCCGACCTCATCGTCTACGCCACCGGCTACGGCTCGATGAACGGCTGGGCGGCCGACCTGATCAGCCAGGAGGTTGCCGACAAGGTCGGCAAGGTCTGGGGCCTCGGCTCCGACACGCCGAAGGACCCCGGCCCCTGGGAGGGCGAGCAGCGCAACATGTGGAAGCCGACGCAGCAGCCGAACCTCTGGTTCCACGGCGGCAATCTCCACCAGTCGCGGCATTACTCGCTCTATCTGGCGCTGCAGCTGAAGGCGCGGGAGGCGGGTCTTGCCACGCAAGTGTACGGGCTGCAGGACGTGCATCACTCGGGCCGCTGACGCGAGGCGGGCCCGATACGTCCGCAACGGTCCCGATCGAACCTTTTCCGCTTCCGCGCGTTTGTAAGCCAGACAAACATCCAAAGGAGTACCGACCATGATCGGTTGGGCCATCACGTTCCTGGTTATCGCCCTCATCGCCGCCGTTCTCGGCTTCGGTGGCATCGCGGGCACCGCCGTCGGCATCGCGAAGATCATCTTCTTCGTCGCCATCGTGCTGTTCGTCCTGTCGCTGATCTTCGGCCGGTCGCGCCGCCCCTCGCTCTGAGGTCGGTCGACCGCTGACGAACTTCGCCTGAAGAAGGGCGGCATCGAGAGATGCCGCCCTTCTGGCATTTCGGGACGACGTCGATCCCCCCGCATGGCATGCTTCCTGCTTCGTGCAGACAGGGCCCTTTCGCGCCGTGGTTGCGGTGCGCCCTGAACAGCGGAGCATCGCCATGGCGCAGAATCCGGCAATTTCTACCAGCGGCCTGATCTACGGCCTCGACGACACGCCGCCGCCCGGCCCCAGCACCCTCGCCGCCATCCAGCATATCCTCGCCTCGGTGGTCGGCATCGTGACGCCCGCTCTGGTGATCGGCGGCGTGCTCGGCCTCGGCGAGCACATTCCCTATCTCGTCGCGATGTCGCTCTTCGTCTCGGGCGTCGCAACCTTCATCCAGTGCCGCCGCATCGGCCCGGTCGGATCCGGGCTCCTTAGCGTGCAGGGCACGAGCTTCGCCTTTCTCGGCGCGATCCTGGCAGCCGGCTTCGCCGTCAAGGCGCGCGGCGGCACGCCCGAGGACATGCTGGCGATGATCTTCGGGCTTTGCCTCGTCGGCTGTCTCGTCGAGATCGTCCTCAGCCGCTTCGTCGAACGGCTCGGCCGGATCATCACGCCAACGGTGACCGGCATCGTCATCACCGTCATTGGGCTCAGCCTGGTCAAGGTCGGCTTCACCGACTTCGCCGGCGGCGCCAACGCCGGGGAAACGCTCGGCGACCCGGTCAACCTGCTGCTCGGCCTCGTGGTGATCGCGGCAATCCTGGTGCTCAGCTTCCACAAGCGGCCGATGGTGCGGATCTCGGCGATCATGGGCGGCCTCGTCTTCGGCTGCCTGGTCGCGGCACTGCTCGGCCGGATCGATGTCTCGGCGTTCGGCACCGGGCCGTTCGTCGCCCTGCCGATTCCGTTCCGCTACGGGATCGACTTCGATCTCGGACTATTCGTGCCGATCGCGTTCCTCTATCTGATCACCGCCATCGAGACGACGGGCGACCTGACGGCCAACTCGGTGATCGCCGGCGAGCCGGTGAAGGGGCCGCTCTATATCAGCCGCATCAAGGGCGGCATCCTGGCGGACGGTATCAATTCCGGCCTCGCCGCGATCTTCAACACCTTCCCGAACACGACCTTCTCGCAGAACAATGGCGTCATCCAGATGACCGGCGTCGCCAGCCGGCATGTCGGCCTCTACATCGCCGCCATCCTGACCGTGCTCGGCTTCTTCCCGATCATCGGCAATTTGCTGCTCCTGGTGCCGAAGCCCGTGCTCGGCGGCGCGACGCTGGTCCTGTTCGGCACCATCGCCGTCGCCGGCATCCGGATCCTCGCGACGCAGGAGATCGACCGGCGCCGAGCCTACATCATGGCGGTTTCCTTCGGCCTCGGTCTCGGCGTGACGCTGGTGCCGGAGGCGACCCAGCAATTGCCGGATTTCGTACGCCAGGTCTTCGCCACCCCGATCACGCTCAGCGGGCTCACCGCTATTCTCCTGTCGCTGGCCCTGCCCGAACCGCAGCCGGAAAGCCCCCGCGCGGCGGTCGTCGCGCCGATGGAAAGCGAGCCGACGACCTGACGCCGCTCAGCCCTGCCGAGGGCGCCGGTAGCGGATCGTCTCGAAGCGCATGGTCAGGAGGTCGACCATCAGGAGCTTGCCGACGAGCGGCTCGCCGACGCCGCAGATCAGCTTGATCGCCTCGCTCGCCGCCAGCGTGCCGAGGACGCCGGTGGTGACGCCGAGGATGCCCGCCTCGGCGCAAGACGGCACCAGGCCCGCCGGCGGCGCCTCGGGGAAGAGGTCGCGATAGCTCGGGTTGGGTACGCCGTCCGCCGCCGCCGCGTAGGGCTTCAGCACGGTGAGCGAGCCCGAGAAGCGGTTCACCGCGGCGGTAACCAGCGGCCGCCCGGCAGCGGCACAGAGATCGGCCATGGCATAGCGGGTCTCGAAATTGTCCGAACCGTCGATGACGAGATCATAAGCAGCGACGATCGCCGCGCCGTTCTGCGGGTCGATGCGCAGGGCGTGCGGCACGATGGCGACATGCGGGTTGAGCGCGGCGACCGCATCGGTGGCGCTGTCGAGCTTGGAACGTCCGACATCCTCGGTCCGGTGCAGGACCTGGCGCTGCAGGTTGGAGAGCGAGACGGTGTCGTCGTCGACGATGCCGATCGTGCCGACGCCGGCGGCAGCGAGATACAGCACCACCGGCGAGCCGAGGCCGCCGGCGCCGATGACCAGCACACGGGCGCGCTTCAGAAGCTGCTGACCCGGACCGCCGACTTCCGGCAGGACGATGTGGCGGGCGTAGCGCTCCAGTTCGCGGTGGTCGAGCCTGGTCTCGTTCATCTCAGTCCTCCGCAACCGGCGAACCGGATGGCCGGATCGCCCCCGAATCGACCTCCAGCATCTGGGCGCGATCGGCGAGCGCGTCAAACAGGCTGGCATCGGTGCCGGTCATGAAGGCCTGGACGCCGAGATCGTCGATCAGGTCGAACAGAGCGGCGCGGCGGCCGGGATCGAGATGCGCGGCGATCTCGTCCAGCAGCAGCACCGGCGGCATGCCGGAGAGGGCGGTGACGAGCTTGGCGTGCGCCAGCACCAGGCCGATCAGCAGCGCCTTCTGCTCGCCGGTCGAGGCGAGGCC
The DNA here is from genome assembly GCF_014196845.1 of Aurantimonas endophytica. Classification (GTDB taxonomy): domain Bacteria; phylum Pseudomonadota; class Alphaproteobacteria; order Rhizobiales; family Rhizobiaceae; genus Aurantimonas; species Aurantimonas endophytica. The sequence continues at coordinate 309,645 of NZ_JACIEM010000006.1, read as the reverse complement.
CGCCGGCATCGCCTTGGCGACATGGGTGACCGACAGCTCGGCCCGATGGGCGCCGAGCAGCGTCCGTCCGGCGCTGCGATCGAGACCGCGGCCGCTGCGCAGGCGGGCCCGCGCCTCGTCCTCCGCCTCGACCGCCGGCCGCGCGAAATCGATCTCGCCATAACCGGAGGCAAGGTCCAGCCCGGCTTTCGGAAACGGATTGGCGACATCGCTCTCGCCGATCATGCCGGCCAGAAGATCGACGAGCTCGGCCCGCGCCACCGCCATGGCGACGCCGAGCTCGGCCATCTGGGCCTCGAGCCCGGAGAGCCAGGAATCGTCCAGCCGCTCCTCCGACAACAGCCGGTTGCGCGAGCGCATGGCCCGCTCGTAGTCGCTCGCCCGCCGTCCGTGGGTCGGATCGACGGCCAGCACCATGCGGTCGAGAAAGCGCCGCCGGTCGCCGGCGGGGCCATTGAACAGCCCGTCCATCGACGGGGTCAGCCAGACGACGCGCAGCAGCTCGAGCAGTTCCTCGGCGTTGCGGGCATTGGTCTCGTCGATGCGGATGGAGCGGTTCGCCGCGCCCGCGGCGTCGGGGGTGACCTTGGTGAGGATATCGGTCTCGCCCGATGCCGAGATCACCGAGGCCGCGACGGAGAAGCCCCCGCCACCGCTTTGCCGGGCGATCTCCTGGTACGTCGCGCGGCGCAGGCCGCGGCCGGGCGATAGCAGCGATATCGCCTCGAGGAGGTTGGTCTTGCCGGCGCCGTTCGACCCGTGAAACACCACGAAGCGACGGTCGAATTCGAGTCGGAGGGTGCTGTAGTTGCGGAAATCGGCAAGCCGCAGCCGGCTCAGTCCGATCGGCGCGGCGGGCGCATCGGCCGGGACAGGCGGCGTGTCGTGCAGGGAGCTCGTGGCGTCAGACCCGCATCGGCATGAGGACATAGAGCGTCGCATCGTCGCCGCCGTCCCGGATCAGCGTCGGGGAGCCCGGATCGGCCAGCATGAACACCGCGTCGTCGCCCGAGAGCTGCCCGGTGATGTCGAGCAGATAGCGGGCGTTGAAGCCGATCTCGATGTCGTCGGAATCGTAGCCGACCGACAGCTCTTCGGTCGCCGTGCCGGAATCCGGCGAGTTGACGGTGAGCACCAGCTGCGAGTCGGTCAGCGCGAGCTTCACCGCCCGGCCGCGCTCGGAGGAAATCGTCGAGACGCGGTCGACGGCGGCGGAGAAGGTCTGCCGGTCGAGGGTCAGCGCCTTGTCGTTGTTCTGCGGAATCACCCGCTGGTAGTCCGGGAAGGTGCCGTCGATCAGCTTGGACGTCATCACCACCGCGCCGATGGTGAAGCGCATCTTGGCGTCGGAGAGCTCGACGCTGACCTCCTCGTCGGCGCCGATGTCGCCGAGCAGCTTCTGCAGCTCGCCCACGGTCTTGCGGGGCACGATGACGCCGGGCATGCCTTCCGAACCCGCCGGCGCCTTCATCTCGGCGCGGGCGAGCCGGTGACCGTCGGTGGCGACGGCCCGCAGCTTCAGGTCACCCTCGGATTCGATCGTGTGGAGGAAGATGCCGTTCAGATAATAGCGCGTCTCCTCGGTGGAGATCGCGAACTGCGTGCGCTCGATCAGCCGGGCGAGTTCACCCGCCTTGATGGTGAAGCCATGCGAGAGCGGCCCGGCGGTGATGTCGGGAAAGTCCGATTCCGGCAGGCACTGCAGGCGGAAATTCGAGCGGCCCGAGGAGACCGTCATCTGGGTGCCCTCGGCATTGGTCGCGAGCCGCACCTCGGCGCCGTCAGACAGCTTGCGGACGATGTCGTAGAGGAGATGCGCCGGGACGGTGGTCGCCCCCTCCTGCTCGCCGGTCGCCGTCGCGGTCTCGGTGATCTCGAGGTCGAGATCGGTCGCCTTCAGGCGCAGCCCGCCCGCCTCGGTCTTCAGCAGCACGTTCGACAGGATGGGAATCGTGTTGCGGCGCTCGACGACCCGGTGGACGTGAGCCAGCGACTTCAGGAGGTTCGACCGTTCGATGATGATACGCATGGACCGACGCCGTTTCATTCGGAAGACCGCCGGGGTTTTCCAGCGGCCTTTCCGGGTTCGAAGTTCTTAGAGACTGGCGGCCCGCTTGGGAAGGCTAAACCGCCAAAACACCCGCTGCGGCCGCGCTTCGGCGGCGGTTCGGGCTCACTCCTCGATCATGCGGCGGATGAGATCGAGCTCTTCGGAGAGCTTCTCGTCCTTCGAGCGCTCGCCCTCGATCTTGCGCACTGCGTGCAGGACGGTGGTGTGGTCCCGGCCGCCGAACCTGCGGCCGATCTCAGGGAGCGAGCGCGGGGTCATCGTCTTGGCGAGATACATGGCGATCTGCCGCGGCCGAACGATGGTGCGGGTGCGCCGCGCCGACAGAAGCTCGGTGCGCGGCACGTTGTAGTGGCGCGAGACGAATTTGAGGATGTCCTCGATGCGCACCCGGCGCTCGACATTGGCCCTGGTCAGCTGGTTGAGGAGATCGTCGAGATGTTCCGGCGACAGCGGCTGGCCGAGCGAGTGGCGAAAGGCGATCTGGTTGAACGCTCCCTCGAGGTCGCGGCCCGAGCCGGCGACGCGCTGGGCGATCGTCTCGATGACCCGCTCCGGCATGTCGAAGCTCGGATCCTCTGCGCGCATCGCCTTGACGCGGCTGTCGATGATCGCCCGGCGCATCGCGTAGTCCGGCGGCGCGAGTTCCAGCGTGATGCCGTTGGAGAGCCGCGAGCGGACCCGCGGATCAAGCGATTCCAGCTCCGAGGCCGGGCGGTCGGCGGCGCAGATCACCTGCTTTGCCGAATCGATGAGCGCGTTCAGCAGGTGGCAGAATTCCTGCTGGATCGACTTGCCCTGCAGGAACTGGGTGTCGTCGATGATCAGGATGTCGATGCCGCGCAGCGTCTCCTTCAGGTCGAGGGCGCGGTTGTCGCGGATCGCGGTGGCAAAGCGCCACATGAAATATTCGGCGGTCAGATAGACGACGCGCGGTCCGTCGTGGCGGCGCACGGCGGCATTGGCGATCGCCTGCAGCAGATGCGTCTTGCCGAGGCCGACGGCGGCATGGATGAACAGCGGGTTGAAGCGCACCGACTGCGGCCCGTTCTCGGCGATCGCCTTGGCGGCGGCGAGTGCGACGCGGTTCGAGGCACCCTCGACGAAATTGTCGAAGACATAGCGGGAATCGAGCGGCGAGCCGAAATCAGCTGCCGAACGCGGCGCCTCGACCACCCGCTCGATCCGTGCGGCTGCCTTCTCGCCGACGGCGACGGGCCGGATCTCCGCGGTGCTCAGCAACTCCTGCTGGCTGTGGCCGGCGACCCGCGGCTCGCGAATCGTCACGCCGCCGCCCCGCACGGCGCTGCGGATGGCGATCTCGACCTTCAGCGTCCCCGGGACCTCCTCGCGGAAGATCTCGGTGAGCAGATCGTGATAATGCGACTGGATCCAGCTGCGCAGGAACGCCGTCGGCACGGAGATCCGGCACACGCCCTTGCCAGCGGACTCGAGCTTCATGCGCTGGAACCAGCTGGAGAAGATGTCCGGGCCAAGCTGCGCCTTCAGGCGCGCATTGACCCGTTCGATGATCTCCGCCGAAACCTTCGCGCCGTCGTCCATACCTGCCCCGCCATTGCTATCGTTTCTTGTTGATCGGTCGCCCGCATAGGGCAGCCGTGGCGACGGCACGGCAGCGAACGCTGCGTGTGCCGGTCGCAGGCCTAGTTCTGCGACCATGGGAGCCCCTCCGCCTTCCAGCCTGCCTTGCGGCCCCGGTGCCCCTGCTCGTCGGGCGGTCCCTCGAAGCCGTTGAGCACGTTGAAGCAGTTCTCGTAGCCATATCCGGTCATCGCCACGGCGCCGGCGATCGAACGGACGCCCGACCGGCAGAGGAAATAGATCGGCGCCGACTTGCCGATCCCGGCCGCCTCGAGCCGTTCGGCAAGCTTCGGCGCGAAAGCCGGGTCGACACCCATGGATGGAAAGCTCTGCCATTCGGCAAGGACCACCGACTTGCCGATGGGCGCCAGCTGGGGAAGCCCGACATAGGTCCATTCGGCGCTGGTGCGCACATCGACCAGGACGGCATCTTCGGATTCCGACAATGCGGACCAGCAAGCCGACGCCGTGACGTCGCCTCTGTATCTTTCATCCATGCAAAACAACTCCCCGCCCCTGACCCCGTGGGGACAGAAGTTCTCAATGCTTAAATCGGCTTGGTGCGCTCAGAAACTACGTGATGCGTCGGATGACGTCAGCTCAGCTGAACCTGCGGGACGCTTCCCATCGCTGGAACCTTGGTGCGGCTCCATAAAACTTTGGAAAACACTGGTTGTCCCCGCACTTCGTCTTCTCCGCACTTGTGTCAGGCGGAAACTACGAAACGTGGCGGGATGCGGCAAGCGGAGTCTGGTCTGAATCGTAAGACGGGAGGATCGGCTGTGGCAGACTCGTCATCCGTGTGCCCGGCGAATGGGGCGCAAGGTGCTGACAGCCCTCAACTTACGCCTTCGTTCCGGGTCGACCGGCAGGGGACAAACATAAAAATCGCCCCGGTGGCGACCTTCCCGCTTGACTCAAGGACTCTCCGGTCTTCGCTTAGCCAGCTATTCGTAACTGTTCACTGACCTCTTACAAGCCACTGATTCCGAATGCAGTTTTCTGCGCGGACTTGAAGGGGCAGGAATCGGCGCGGGCCTTCGTGACAAGCCGATGACGTGGCAGGCAACCTGCCTTCAAAATGGGCCACGAATCAAAAAGCCCGGCGCGGGGCCGGGCGTTTCGAATGCGGAAGATGCAGCCAGAGCGGCGGCGATCAGGCCTCGGCGAGGCCCTTCACGCGGTGCGACAGGCGCGAGATCTTCCGGGAAGCGGTGTTCTTGTGGAAGATGCCCTTGGAGGTCGCGCGCATCATCTCGGGCTCCGCAACCTTAAAGGCGGAAACGGCAGCTTCCTTGTCGCCTGCGGCGATCGCCTCTTCGACCTTCCGCAGGAAGGTCCGCACGCGGCTGCGGCGGGCGGTATTGACGGCGGTCCGGCGCGCGATCTTGCGTGTCGCCTTCTTGGCCGAGGGGGTATTGGCCATCGTTCGTCTCTTTCTGTCTGTCGAATCAGCTTTTGGGTGGCGGCGCCGCTCGCGGCATCAGCCGCGCCGCAACGCAAAAAAACCGGCCACGTCTTCCGACGCCGCCGAATTAGGCGTCCTTATAGGTCGCTTCCCAGGCTCCGTCAATCGCCGACGCGGCGGAACGGCAGTTTGCCGGAGTCGTCCCGAGCAAGCGCCGCGCCATGTCCGCCGATCAGCCGCGGCCGCCGAAGACGCGACGCGGGTGGAACTGGCCCTGGTCGATCGAGCCGAGCGCGATCAGCCGCCCGTGACCGGTGGCGAAGGCTTCGTCGCAGGAGGCCGGGGCGTCGCGCCCGCGCAGCAGCACGGAATTGCCGGAAAGCACCCGTCCGGCCTGCTCCTCCGACAGCATCACCTCGTAGAGATCGGAAAGGGCAGCTTCCGGATTGATCAGATACTCGTCGAGCGGTGCGAAATCCACGACGCGCGCGGTCGCACCGGCTTCCACCGATTCCGCGTCGAGCGTCTCGCGGCCCTCGTCCGCCGCGGCCTCCAGATCGTCCAGCGTCACCATGTCGGCTTCCGTAAAGCCGCCGACCGAGACCCGCCGGAGATCGATCACGTGGCCGAAGCAGCCGAGGTCGCGGCCGAGGTCGCGGGCGATGGCGCGGACATAGGTGCCCTTGCCGCATTCGGCTTCGAAGATGGCGGTGTTGGCGTCAGGCAACGCCTGCAGTTCCAGCCGATGCACGGACACCGTCCGGGCGGCGATCTCGACGGTCTCGCCCTCGCGGGCAAGATCGTAGGCGCGCTCGCCGGCGATCTTGATGGCCGAGAAGGTCGGCGGCACCTGGCTGATCTCGCCGACATAGTCCTGCATCGCGAGCCGAATCTCCGCCTCGCTGGGCCGCTGGTCGGAAGACTGGGCGACCGTCCCCTCGGTGTCGTCGGTGGTCGTCTCAGCGCCCCAGCGGACGGTGAAGCGATAGACCTTGCGCCCGTCCATGACGAAGGGGACCGTCTTGGTCGCGTCGCCGAAGGCGATCGGCAACATGCCGGAGGCGAGCGGATCGAGCGTGCCGGCATGGCCGGTCTTCTGCGCGAAATAGAGGCGCTTCAGCTTTGCCACCGCGTCCGTCGAGCCCATGCCCTTCGGCTTGTCGAGAATCACCCAGCCGTTGATCGGACGGCCCTTCGGCTTCTTGCCGCGACGCGCCATCAGTTCTTGTCCCCGTCATCGTCCTGGTCGTCGAGGTCGCGGGCGACCTCAGGCGACTTCAGGAGCGCGTCGATGCGCGCGAAATTGTCGAAGGAAGTGTCGGGCCGGAACCGCACCTCCGGCATGAACTTCATCTGCCGCAGCGCCGGCGTGATCCGGCCTCGGATGAATTTGGCGTGCTGGTTCAGCGCCGCGACATAAGGCTCGACATCGCTCTGGCCGAGCACCGTGACGTAGGCCGTGGCGAGCTTGAGGTCGGTCGACATGTCGACCTCGGTCACCGTGACGACGGCCGTCTCGAGCAGCGGCTCGCGGATCTCGCCCCGCTGCATGACCTCGGTCAGAGCGTGGCGGACCTTCTCGCCGACGCTGAGCCGCCGCTGGGAGTGTGCGGAGTGGGGCGAACGGGCCATACCGTATTGGAGTCCTTGCCTTGTCGCGGCGGGCATTGCGCCGAGCCGCCGATTAATGATGATGAGTAACGCGGCCGAAATCGAGACGGCCGGCGTCCGGAACCGCGATGGCTGTCCTGGAAGCCGCCGGGTGAACGGCTCGACCGCTGCCAACATCTGCTGCCGCGAACGAAAGCGGGCGGAGCAAGAGCCCCGCCCGCCCGATCGTGTTTCGCGGGCGCGAGCCTACAGCGTGCGGGCGACGTGCTCGACGCGGAAGCACTCGATGACATCGCCCTGGCGCATGTCCTCGTAGTTCTGGAAGGCCATGCCGCATTCCTGGCCGCTCTGCACCTTGGCGACTTCGTCCTTGAAGCGCTTGAGCGTCTTGAGCGTGCCCTCGTGGATGACGACGCCGTCGCGGATGAGGCGGACGCCCGCGCCACGCTCGACCTCGCCCTCGGTGACGAGACAGCCTGCGACCTTGCCGATCTTGGTGATGTTGAACACTTCGCGGATCTCGGCATTGCCGATGAAGGTCTCGCGCCGCTCCGGCGACAAGAGGCCCGACATCGCGTCCTTCACGTCATCCACGAGGTCGTAGATGATGTTGTAGTAGCGGATCTCGATCCCCTCGCGCTCGGCCGCCTCGCGCGCCTGCTTGTTGGCGCGGACGTTGAAGCCGATGATTGCGGCGCGCGAGGCGCCGGCAAGGGCGATGTCGGACTCGGTGATCGCGCCGGCGCCCGAATGGACGATCCGCGCACGCACCTCGTCGGTGCCGAGCTTGTCGAGCGCACCGATGATCGCCTCGATCGAACCCTGCACGTCGCCCTTGATCAGCAGCGGGAACTCCTTGAGCCCCGTATCCTGAAGCTGCGACATCATCTGCTCGAGCGAGCCGCGCTGGCCGGCGCTCTTGGCCACCTGCTTCTCGCGCGCCACGCGCTGACGGTATTCGGCGATCTCGCGTGCCTTGGACTCGCTCTCCACCACCGCGAAGCGGTCGCCGGCGAGCGGCGTGCCCTGCATGCCGAGCACCTCGACCGGCATCGACGGCAGGGCTTCCTTGAGCTGGGCGCCCTTGTCGGTGATCAGGGCGCGGACGCGGCCCCATTCGTCGCCGGCGACGACGATGTCGCCGATCTTCAGCGTGCCGGTCTGGACGAGGACGGTGGCGACCGGGCCGCGGCCCTTGTCGAGCTGCGCCTCGATGACAACGCCTTCGGCGGTGCGGGTCGGATCGGCCTTCAGCTCGAGGATCTCCGACTGCAGGAGGATCGCATCGAGCAGCTTGTCGAGATTGGTGCCCTTGAGCGCCGAGACCTCGACGTCGAGCACTTCACCGCCCATCGATTCCACGAACACCTCATGCTGCAGCAGGGCGTTGCGCACCTTGCTGGCATCGGCGCCCGGCTTGTCGATCTTGTTGATCGCCACGATGATCGGGACGCCCGCCGACTTGGCGTGATTGATCGACTCGATGGTCTGCGGCATCACGCTGTCGTCGGCCGCCACCACCAGGATGGCAATGTCGGTCGCCTGGGCGCCGCGAGCCCGCATCGCAGTGAAGGCGGCGTGGCCCGGCGTGTCGATGAAGGTGATCTTCTGACCGCCCTGCTCGACCTGGTAGGCCCCGATATGCTGTGTGATGCCGCCGGCCTCGCCGGAAACGACGCTGGTCTTGCGGATCGCGTCGAGCAGCGAGGTCTTGCCGTGGTCGACATGGCCCATGATGGTCACGACCGGCGGCCGCGGCACGAGGTTCTCGACATTGTCGGCGACGTTGAAGATGCCTTCCTCGACGTCCGACTCGGCGACGCGGCGAACCGTGTGGCCAAATTCCGACGCGATGAGCTCGGCGAGGTCGGGCTCGATGATGTCGCCCGGCTTCATCATCTGTCCCTGCTGCATGAGGAACTTGATGACGTCGACGGAACGCTCCGACATGCGGTTGGCGAGTTCCTGGATGCTGATGGTCTCTGGAATAATCACTTCGCGGGCAATCTTCTCTCGCGGCTGGTTCTGCTGCGAGCGCTTGAATTTCTCCTGACGACGGCGGATCGACGAGAGCGAGCGTCCGCGCGCGCCTTCCTCGGAGGTGAGCGCCTTGTCGAGCGTCAGCTTGCCGCGGCGACGACCGTCGTCGCGGTCCGGACGGGCCGGCTTCGGCGCCTCGGCGGGTGCGCCCCTGACGGGACGGCGCGCGCCGGGACGGGCACGGGATGCCTCGTCCTCGTCTGCACCGGGACGCCGACGCGGTTCGGCGCGGACTCCGCGGGCGGCAGCCGCTTCGGCATCGGCCGGCGACACCACGGCGGCGGGAGCCTGGCCCCGGCGCTCGGCCTCGGCTTCGGCCTTGCGACGCGATGCCGCCTCGGCCTCGAGCCGGGCATTCTCCTCGGCCTGGCGGCGCTCGGATTCGGCCCGCTCGCGCTGACGGCGCTCGTCCTCGGCAATGCGACGGTCCTCTTCCTCGCGGAACAGGCGCCGATCCTCGACTTCGCGCTGCTTGGCCAGTTCGAGCGCCCGGCGACGCGCATCCATTTCACGCGACGACAGATCGCTGAGCACGGCGCCGCGCGGCTGGCGGGCACCCGGCGCGGCAGCGGCGGGCCGGCGATCGTCGCGACCACCCGGACGCGCCGGCGCCTGGCCGGGACGCGATGGTCCGGCCGACGGCTGTTGCGGACGACCCTGCTGCGGGCTGCCCGGACGCGGCGCGGCGGAAGCCGGACGCGCGGTGGCCACGGGCGGCGCAGCAGGCCGAGCCGTCGCCACGGGAGCGGCAGGGCGGGGTGCCGGCGGTGCCTCGGCAGGCGCTGCGGCAGAAGCGGTCGGGGCGGCCGCCGGCGCAGACGGCGCCTCGGCGGCCGGTGCCGGTGCCTCTGGAGCAGGGGCAGGGCTCTTCGCCTCGACCGGCTCCGGCGCGGCTTCGACCGGCTCGGGCGCCTTGGCGGCGGGCGCCTGGCCCGGCTTCGGGCCCAGCTGGATCTGTGGCGGACGGCCGCCCACCTGGGGCGGCGTCGGCGGGGGCGTCGACGGTGCGGGCGCAGCCTGCGTCGTTGCAGCCGGCGCCGGTGCCGGCGTCGGCGCTGGCTGCGGCGCGCGCGGCTGCGGCGTCGGAGCCGCCGCGACGGACGGCGCGGCGTCCTCCGGCTTGGCGATCCGCCGCTTCTTGGTCTCGACGACGACGTTCTTCGTGCGACCGTGCGAGAAATTCTGCCGAACGGTGGACTGCTCGACGCCGCCCCGCTTCAGGGTCAGAGTCTTCTTCGTGCTCACGCTCAGCGTCTTGTCGTCGCCGGACTTGGTATCGCTCATCTACGCTTCCGCTTCCTGCGCGGGATCGATCCCGCGCCCTTCATCTTGCCCGGAGCGTCGCTCAGAAGGCGCTCCCGTGTCGTTCAATTTCTCAGTCGCAGCTTCCCCGCGCCCGAAAGGGGCATCGCCGGAAACCGGTCCGGGGCTCTCGCCCCGATATTTGTCAAGCGCTGCCATGCGCTTCGCCGCAGCCGAGCCCGCGTCACCGGCAAGGATGGCTGCATGTATCACATTCCCGCCGCCCAAAGCCAAACCCAATTCGTCTGACGTAAACAGACGCAGGGCCGCTATGGCCGGCTCCGACCGCGATGCCGCCGCGGCGCGGCGTGCCTGGTCGAGCTTGCGCAGCCCATCCGCCGCAGCGTCCGATGCCTGCACCAGAAGCAGAGCCCGGCCCGTGCGGACAGCCGCCTCGGTCTTGGTCGCCCCGGTCACCAGCTGGCCGGCCTTTCGGGCCAGTCCCAGCGCGCCGAGGGCCGACTTCGCCAGCAGCCCGTCGACCATCTGGCCGAGGTCCGGGGCCGCCATCACTTCCGCCTTCAGTGCCCGGCCGAACAGCTTGCGGCGGACCGCCTCGTCGACCGATGCCCGGCGCATCGCCACATGGGCGCCGCGCCCCGGCAGCCTGCGCCGCAGATCCGGCACCACCGCGCCGTCGGGTCCGCGCACGAAGCGGATCAGGTCCTCCGGCGGCTGCGCCTTGCGGGAGACGATGCAGGTGCGGTCGTTCAGTTCCGCCTCCCCTGCAGCATCCGCCGGATCGTCCATCGCCGCCGTCAGACCGCCGCCTCTTCCGTCTCGGCGTCTTCGTCCGCCTCGACCTGCGGGCCGTCGATGTCGGCCTGGGTGATCCAGCCGGCCTTCAGCCGTGCGGCGAGGACCATCTGGTCGGCCGCGGCACGGGAAATCTCGAACTTGCTCAGCGCGCCCGGGAACCGCTTGGTCTCGCCGTCCTTGCGTTCGCTCCAGCCGATGAGGTCGTCCGCCGCGCAACCGGCGAAGTCTTCCATTGTCTTGATGTCTTCCTCGCCGAGCGCCACCAGCATCTCGGTGGTGAGCCCGTCGATTTCCTTCAGCTCGTCCGAGACGCCCAGCGCAACCCGCTTGGCGTCGAACTCGGCCTCGCGCTGCTCCAGGTATTCGCGGGCCCGCGCCTGGATCTCGCCGGCCGTCTCGTCGTCGAAGCCCTCGATCGAGGCGACCTCGTCCTGCTCGACATAGGCGACTTCCTCGACGCTGGCGAAGCCTTCCGATGCCAGCACCTGGGCGACCATCTCGTCGACATTCAGGGCGTTCATGAAGATCTCCGAACGCTCCTGGAATTCCTTCTGGCGGCGCTCCGACTCTTCTTGCTCGGTGAGAATGTCGATGTCCCAGCCGGTCAGCTGGGAGGCCAGCCGGACGTTCTGGCCGCGGCGGCCGATCGCCAGAGATAGCTGGTCATCCGGGACGACGACTTCAATGCGCTCGGCATCCTCGTCGAGCACGACCTTCGAGACTTCGGCCGGCTGCAAGGCATTGACGAGGAAGGACGCGGCGTCCGGCGACCAGGGGATGATGTCGATCTTCTCGCCCTGCAGCTCGCCGACGACGGCCTGCACGCGGCTGCCGCGCATGCCGACGCAGGCGCCGACCGGATCGACCGAAGAATCGTTGGAGATCACGGCGATCTTGGCTCTGGAGCCCGGATCGCGGGCGACCGCCTTGATGGTGATGATGCCGTCGTAAATTTCCGGCACTTCCATGGTGAAGAGCTTGGCCATGAACTGCGGATGGGTGCGCGACAGGAAGATCTGGGGTCCGCGCTGTTCGCGCCGCACGTCGTAGACGAAGGCCCGCACCCGGTCGCCGTAGCGGAACAATTCGCGCGGGATCTGCTCGTCGCGGCGGATGATGCCCTCGCCGCGGCCGAGATCGACGATGACGTTGCCGTATTCGACGCGCTTGACCGTGCCGTTGACGATCTCGCCGACGCGGTCGCGGAATTCCTCGTACTGGCGGTCGCGCTCGGCCTCGCGGACCTTCTGCACGATCACCTGCTTGGCCGACTGCGCGGCGATCCGGCCGAAATCCATCGGCGGCAGCTGCTCGGCGATGAAGTCGCCCGGCTCGGCGTCGGGGTTCTTGTCGCGTGCCAGGTCGAGATGGATCTGGATGTTCGGATCCTCGACCTCCTCGACCACTTCGAGCAGGCGCTGCAGCCGCATCTCGCCGGTCTTGGTGTTGATGTCGACGCGGATATTGGTCTCCTGACCGTAGCGGCTGCGGGCCGCCTTCTGGATCGCGTCGGCCATGGCGCCGATGACGATCTCGCGGTCGATCGATTTCTCGCGCGCGACTGCGTCGGCGATCTGCAGAAGCTCAAGCCTGTTCGCACTCACTGCCATTGTCGGTTCTCCTGAATTCGGGTCCCTGCCGCGCAGCTGGCGCGGCGGCTCCATATGGTCCAGCGGGGCCGAAGGCGCCGCAATCGCTTCTCGCCGTTCAGTGCGGCCGCCCGGGCGCCTCGTCTGCGGCGTCTTCGTCCTGCGGCTCTCCCGATGCCTTGCGGGCAGCCTTGTCCGCCTTCAGCGACGCCTCGATGAGGTCGTCGGTCAGAATCAGGCGCGCCTCGCCAATGGCATCGAACGGAATTTCCACGGTCGGCGTCTCGTCCGGCGCCGGCTGCTCGCGCTCGACGGTGATGGCGTCCTCGCCGACCTTCACGATCTTGCCGCGATAGCGCTTGCGATCGTTGATCAGCCGGGTGGTCTCGAGCTTCATCAGGAAACCCGCCCAGATCTCGAAGTCGCCCTTGCGCACCAGCGGCCGGTCGATTCCCGGGGAGGAGACCTCCAGATGATAGGGCTTGTCGATCGGATCGTCGACGTCGAGGACCGGAGAGATGCCGCGCGACACCGCCTCGCAGCCTTCCACATTCATCGTGCCGTCCGGCCGCTCGGCCATGATCTGCACGGTCATGCCGTTGAGGCCGGAGATCTTGACCCGCACAAGGCGATAGCCGAGCTGCTCGATCGCCGGTTCGACGATTGTCGCGACGGCGGCCTCGAGCCCCTGTTCCTTGACGATGCGCTGGTCTGCGGTAATCACGTTGCTCCGAAAATCGCTGCGGTCCGGGTCCTGCCGGATCGGACCGGTGGTCCTCCTGCGGGCGTTCGGCCGGGGCCGTCGGAGCGCGCCATCGCGCAAACCAGGGCCCCTGAAACAAAAAAGAGCGGGACCGGCAGGACCCACTCTCACGATCGCATCGCAGAGAATTTCGTGTTCTATACAAGCTTCCCGCGGCTGCATCAAGTCGGCGGGCAGGTGTCGCTCACTGCCGCCGCCCGGACGCGGCAGCAGCTCACACCCGCCGGAACGTCAGGTAGGCCGGACGCCTTCCCTCGCGGATCGCCTTCGCCTCGTATCTCGTGCCGGGCCAGCCCTCGAAGGGCTCGTGCCAGTCGGCCGCCCGCGATGCCGTCCATTCGAAGGCCGGGTGGTCGCGGCAGTGCTGCAGCGTCCAGTCGACATAGGTGTCGATGTCGGAGGCAAAGCAGAACGATGCGCCGGGGACCAGCACCCGTGCGAAGCGATCGAGATTGCGCGCATTCACGAAGCGGCGCTTGAAATGCTTCTTCTTCGGCCAGGGATCGGGGTAGAGCAGGTCGATGCCGGAAAGGCTGGCCTCCGGCAGCCAGTCGAGCAGCCGCGTGGCGTCGTCGTCATAGAGGCGCAGATTGGGCCGCGGCTCCGCCTGGACGACCGACAGCAGCTTGGCCATGCCGTTGACGAAGGGCTCGACGCCGATGAAGCCCGTCTCTGGCCGGCGCCTGGTCTCGGCCAGGAGATGCTCGCCGCCGCCGAAGCCGATCTCCAGATGCACCCTCTCGACCGGGGCCGAAAACAACCCCGTAAGTTCGGTCGGGGCGGGCGTATCGAGATCGACAAGCAGCGTCGGCAGCAGCGTCTGGAGCAGCGCCGCCTGGCCCGGCCGCAGCGCGGGACCCTTCAGCCTGCCGAAAAACGCCTCGCGGGCGCGCTCCCGGTGGGGGACGGCGGACGGATCGTTCTCCATGAGGGACTTGCTTCTGCTGGCGTTGTCAGCGGCCGCGGGCGAGCCGCAAGCATTCGGGCGATGTCGGACCCATCGACATAGCGAGCCCGGCGAGGCCCGCATTGCCGCGCCTTGCCGATCCCGTCAAGGGTTTGGAAGACTGGACCCCGTCGCCCGGATCAAGCCTTGTCTTCAGCCGCCGCTGCATCGGCGAGCGTGCGGACCAGATCGATGACCCGGCGGCGGACCTTGGGGTCGGCGATGCGCACGAAGGCGCGATTGAGCTGCAGCCCCTCGGTGGAGGACAGGAAATCGACGACATAGTCGGGCCCGGATGGCTCGGCGAAACCCTCCTTGCCGTCGATGCCGCCCGGGGCATCCTCGAAGAAGAAGGCCACCGGCACGTTCAGGACCTCCGACATGCGCTGCAGCCGGCTGGCCCCGATGCGGTTCGATCCCTTCTCGTATTTCTGGATCTGCTGGAAGGTGATGCCGAGGCTTTCGCCGAGTTTTTCCTGGCTCATGCCGAGCATGGTCCGGCGCAGGCGGACACGCGACCCGACATGCGTGTCGACCGGGTTCGGCTTCTTCTTGTTCTCCAGCATCGGAAGCGCCTTCATCCTTGTCCCGCCCGACCCGCTGCGGCGGCGCATTGCATGCGCCACGTGCGAACCCAAAATTGTCTTAAATCAATTTCGAATTCCGGCCTAAGCGGTGTGGCTCCGGACTGTCAATCAATCCTTACGTGCATCCTCGCCCGGGAAAGCAACCCTATTGCCAGGGCCGCGGTCCAGGCCAGCCAGAAGGGCACGTTACCGAAAAGAGCATAGGCTGTCGGCGCGCCAGCCTCGGGCAGCGCCACTTCGACGGTACCGGTCGATCCCAGCGCCAGGCCGCCGACCTGTCTCCCATAGGCATCGTTCACGACTGAAATACCCGTATTCGCACTGCGCACCAGCGGCAGGCCGAGGGCGACGGAGGTCAGCTCAGCCAGCCGCAGATGCTGGTAAGGCCCCGGTGTCGCACCGTACCAGGCATCATTGGTGTCATTGACGAGGAAGCCGGGCCGCGTCTGCGGCGAGCCGGCATCGATCTCGCCGGGGAAGATGATCTCGTAGCACACCAGCGGCAGAAAGGACGGCGCGCCCTCGAGCGGCACCCTGCTACGCACGGCGCCCGGGGAAAACCCGCCCGGCATGTCGGCCAGCTGCGACACGCCGAGGCCTTCGAGGAATGTCTGGAACGGCAGGTACTCGCCGAACGGCACCAGATGCACCTTGTCGCGGGCGTCGATGATCTCGCCGTTGTCGTCGATCACATAGACCGAGTTGTAGACGCGCGAGCTGACGTCGTCGGGACCCTCCAGCCGCGCCGCACCGGCGATCAGCGTCTCGCCCGGCAGCAGCGTGTCGGCGATGCGGGCGATCGCATCGGGGCGTTCGGTCAGCAGGAAGGGGAACGCCGATTCCGGCCAGATCACCAGCGTGCGTATTGCCGGAACGTCGGGTTCGGCGGTTCCGGCCGCGTCGGCGGGAGCGGTCGCCCCGATGATCTCGCCGGGCTCCGCCCGCGTCTCGGTCAGCCTGATATGCCGATCGAAGATCGTCTCCGCCTGGCTGTCCTCCCATTTCTGGGTCTGCTCGATGTTCGGCTGGACGACGCGGACATTCACCGCCTCGACGAATTCGGTGGGGTGGGTGGCAAGACGCCAGGCGCCGAAGCCGACATGGAAGACCAGGAGCGCCGCCGCCACGGCCAGCGTCGCTGCGCGACCGCGCCGGTCGGCGAGGACGGCCGGGGCGGAGAAGACGAGCACGGCGAGCAGCGTCAGCCCATGCACGCCGACGAGGCCGGCGGTCTGCATCAGCAGCGGCACCGGCGCGGCCATGACGCCGATCTCGTTCCACGGAAAGCCGGTGAACAGGAAGGCCCGCAGATATTCGACGAAGCCGAAGGCGGCGGCCAGCGCGAAGATGCGGTAGGCGCTGTCGCTCCAGAGCAGCCGGGCGAGCACGGCGGCGACGCCATAATAGACCGCGAGGATTGCCGGCAATCCGAGTACCGCAAGCGGGATGAAGATCGCGAACTCCGCGGCATCCACCAGCATGGCCGCGCCGAGCCACCACAGGCCGGCGACGAAATAGCCGAAGCCGAAGAGCCAGCCGGTGGCGAACACCGGCATCAGCCGTCGCGGCAGCGAGCGACCGGGGTCGAAGGCCGCGCCGTCGATCAGCCAGACCAGCAGCGGAAAGGAAACGAAGCCGATCGCCGGGAAATTGAACGGCGGCAGCGCGAGCGTCGCAAGCGCGCCAGCAACGAAGGTCAGCAAAGCGCGCCGCCAGCCCGCGACGAGGAGGACGCGGCCGGCCAGACGATCGAGAAGGCGGCCCTCGCCGAGGAGGCCGCCGCGACGGCTTATGGC
The DNA here is from genome assembly GCF_014196845.1 of Aurantimonas endophytica. Taxonomy (GTDB): domain Bacteria; phylum Pseudomonadota; class Alphaproteobacteria; order Rhizobiales; family Rhizobiaceae; genus Aurantimonas; species Aurantimonas endophytica. Next base: position 293,174 of record NZ_JACIEM010000006.1, on the reverse strand, counting down.
GCTCAAATTGCCCCCGCATGTGAGGTCGACGACCCCATGCACGATGCCGGTCCGCCAGTTAACGATACTCGCTTTCGCGAGGCTGATGTCATCCGGCGGCCGGGCAACCAGAGCCGCCGGGCCGAAAACCGGTGCCGGCGGTACGCCTAGGGGGCATTTGCCAGGCCCTCGACGACGCGGCGGCGCTTGTCCCCCTGCCGGAAGCGCACGATCCGCACGCGCCGGACGCGCCGCGGATCGGCATCGAGTACCTGGAACTCGAAGCCCGGCACGGCCTGGATCACCTCGCCCCGGGTCGGTACCCGTCCGAGTTCGGAGAACAACAGGCCGCCGATCGTGTCGGCTTCCTCCTCATACTCGCTGATGTCGAAATCCTCACCGACCAGCGCCTTCACTTCGTCGAGATCGGCCCTGGCATCGGCAACCCAGATGCCGTCGCCGCCGGCCGTGATCATCGGCGCCTCGTCGTCGTGCTCGTCCTCGATATTGCCGACGACCATCTCGATGACGTCCTCCAGCGAGACGAGGCCATCGGTGCCGCCATATTCGTCGATGACCAGCGCCATCTGGGTTCGCGTCGCCTGCATTCTCGCCATCAGGTCGGAGGCAAGCATCGAGGGCGGCACGAACAGCACCTTGCGGATGATGCCGAGGTCCTCGATCTTCTTGGCAAGGTCGATCTGGCGCAGATCGAGCCCCGACTTCGGCTTGCGCGAGCCGTTGCCGCCGCCCGCGGCCGTGCCGCCTGGCCTCGCCGGACGCGCCACGCGGGTGATGTGGGCAACGACGTCGCGGATGTGGATCATGCCGCGCGGGTCGTCGAGGCTTTCGCCATAGACCGGCATGCGAGAATGGCCGCTCGCCTCGAACTGCCGCATGAGTTCGCCGAGCGTGGTACCGATCTCGGCAGCCTCGATATCCGCCCTCGGAACCATCACATCCTCGACCCTCACCTCGCGCAGCCGCAGGATGTTGTTGAGCATCGCCCGTTCGGCCGGGCTGAAGGCGTCCTCGCCGGAGCCCTGATGCATCAGGGCCTCCGTCAGATCCTCGCGCATGACGCGGGGCATGCGCGGGCGCATCCGACGCAAGAGGCTCGCCCAGACGCCGGGCTGACCCGGCGTCCCGGCGCGCCGACTTCGGTCGTCGCCGGCGTTGCGGTCTTCGGCGGCATCGCCGACCTGTGTGTCGCCACGGTCCCGGTCAGGCACGTGCGCTTCGATAGTCATCGTCTCACTCATCGTTCGATCGGCATCGTGGCCGGTGTTGCTGTGCCTTCGGCATAGGGATCGGCGACACCCAGCTCGTTAAGGATCTCGACTTCAAGCCGTTCCATGGCCTCCGCCTCGGTGTCGTCGACATGGTCGTATCCGACAAGATGGAGGAACCCATGCACGAGAAGATGTCGGAAGTGGGCATCGAAGGGCTTGTCTTCCAGCGTCGCCTCGCGGGCGACGGTCTCGTAGGCGAGGATGAGATCGCCGAGCAGCGGCCCGGGTGGAGCCCCGGGCGCCGCCATCGGGAAGGACAGGATGTTGGTCGGCCGGTCCTTGCCGCGCCATTCGGCGTTGGCTGCCTGCACCATGGCGTCGTCGGCGAGCGTCAGGCCGATCTCGCTCACGACGTCGCCTGGCAGGCCGATGCGGCGGGCGGCAGCGGCAAAGGCCAAGTGCGCCAGCAACGCGATGTCGCCGAGGCCGGCCTCGTCCCAGGCCGGCACCTCGACGGCGAGGGCGACGGTCAGTCCGTCATATGAACGCGGTTGTCGGTCTTCGGGCACTTAACTGTCCAGCGGGATGCTCGGCGCGCGGTGGCGCGTCGCATCCTCCTCATAGGCCTCGACGATGGCCTGGACCAGCGGATGGCGCACCACGTCCTTGGCCTCGAAGCGCACGGTGACGACGTTCGGCACGCCGACCAGCACCCGCAGCGCCTCGACCAGGCCGGATTTCTGGCCGGGCGGCAGGTCGATCTGCGAGGGATCGCCGGTCACCACCATCCTTGCGTTCTCGCCCAGGCGGGTGAGGAACATCTTCATCTGCATCGCGGTGGTGTTCTGCGCCTCGTCGAGGATCACCGCGGCATTGGCGAGCGTGCGGCCGCGCATGAAGGCGAGCGGCGCGATCTCGATGGCGCCGGCGGCGAGCGCCCGCTCGACCTTCTCGGCCGGGATCATGTCGTAGAGCGCATCGTAGAGCGGCCGCAGATACGGATCGACCTTCTCCTTCATGTCGCCGGGCAGGAAGCCGAGCCGTTCGCCCGCCTCCACCGCCGGGCGCGACAGGATGATCCGGTCGACCTGGCCACGCTCCAGCAGCATCGCGGCGTGGGCGACGGCAAGATAGGTCTTGCCGGTACCGGCAGGGCCGACGCCGAGCACCAGCTCGGCGCGGTCCATCGCCCGCATGTAGGCGTCCTGCGTCGGGGTTCGCGCGTGGATCGTCCGGCGGCGGGTGGCGATCTGGGCCAGCGACATGCGGCCCTTCTTCTCCAGCGTCGGCAGGATCAGCTGGTCATCCTGGGCGATGGCCATGCGAACGGCGCCGTCGACGTCCTTCTGGCCGATCTCGCTGCCGCGCTGCAGGCGCTCGTAGAGATGGTCGAGCGCTCGGCGCGCCTGTTCGCTGGCCGCCTGCGTGCCGCGGATCTCGACCTTGTTGCCGCGCGCCCGCGCATCGACGCCTAGCTTCTGCTCCAGCAGCGCCAGATGCTCGTCGAACTGGCCGAACAGCGAGCTGGCGAGGCGGTTGTCTTCGTAGGTCAGCACGATATGCGCCATGTCGGAGGCGCCGGATACCGGCAGCGTCACATTCTCTGACTTCAAGCGACCTTCCTTCCGGCTTCGATCCCGGCGCCCGCTGCCATCAGCGAGTTCGGCAGGGTCGCTTCGATGGATACCGTCACGATGTCGCCGATCGCCCCGGCCCCGGCCGGCAGGACGACCGGCTGCAGGAAGGGCGAGCGTCCGACGAGCTGATGGGCATAGCGGCCCGGCTTTTCCACCAGAACCGGGATGGTCTGCCCGACGAGGCTCGCGGCGAAGCGGTCCTGCTGGACGCGCAACAGCGCCTGCAGGCGCTGCAGCCGCTCGGACTTCACCGCCTCGTCGACATGGTCGTCCATTTCGGCGCCGGGGGTGCCCGGACGCGGAGAGTATTTGAACGAGAAGGCCGAGGCGTAGCCGATTTCGACGACGAGCCGCATCGTCGCGTCGAAATCCTCCTCGGTCTCGCCAGGAAAGCCGACGATGAAATCGCCCGACATCGCGATGTCCGGCCGGGCGGCGCGGATCGTCTGGACAAGCTCCAGGTAGTCGGCCGCCGTGTGGCGCCGGTTCATCGCCCTGAGGATCCGGTCAGAGCCCGACTGCACCGGCAGGTGCAGATACGGCATCAGGCTTTCGAGATCGGCATGGGCGCGGATCAGCTCGGCATCCATGTCGCGCGGATGCGAGGTGGTGTAGCGCAGCCGGGCGATGCCGGGGATCTCTGCCAAGGCCCGCAGCAGGCCAGCGAGGCCGACCGGTCGGCCGGCGGCATCCTCGCCCGCCCAGGCGTTGACGTTCTGGCCGAGCAGGGTCACCTCGCGGACGCCCGAATCCGCCAGGCGGCGGGCCTCCTCGACGATTCCGGCGAACGGCCGCGAGACCTCGGAGCCGCGCGTGTAGGGCACGACGCAGAAGGTGCAGAACTTGTCGCAGCCTTCCTGGACGGTGAGAAAGGCGGTGACGCCGCGCGCCCGGATCTGCCGGTCGTTGGTGCGAGGCAGATGGTCGAACTTGTCCTCGACCGCATAATCGGTATCGACGACCTTGTCGCCGCGCGCCACCCTTGCGAGCGCCTCGGGCAGGCGGTGATAGGTCTGCGGGCCGACGACGAGATCGACGACCGGCGCGCGTCTGATGATCTCGCTACCTTCGGCCTGGGCGACGCAGCCGGTGACGCCGACGTGGAATTCGCGGCCCTGGCTGTGGCGCTCGGCCTTCAGCAACCGGATGCGGCCGAGCTCGGAATAGACCTTCTCGGCGGCGCGCTCTCGGATGTGGCAGGTATTGAGCAGGACGAGGTCGGCGTCCTCGATCGTCTCCGTCGGCTCGTAGCCGTCCTTCGCCAGCGCGTCGCCCATGCGCTGCGAGTCGTAGACGTTCATCTGGCAGCCGTAGGTCTTGATGAAGACCTTGCGGGTATTGGCGCCGGCGCCCACCGGGACGGGTGCTTCGGTTGTTTCGGTCATGCGTCCTTCTGATCGGACCATAGCCCCCGGCCGTGCCGACGGAACTGGTTAGATACCTATATCGCCACCATCGCGACCGGGCGCAAGTCGGAGATCGGTTTCCCGCCGTCGAGCGTCGCGATTCGTCGTCCTGCTGTGGCCGCGAAGGCTCGCCACCAGCATGTGCCGCACCCGCTCCTCGGCGGTCCGCGCGACCTGCTTGCGGTCGGACGCGGCGTCGAAGAGCAGCGGCTCGCCGAAGGTCACTTCCGCCTCGACGGCGCCTTCGCGCAGGAAGGCAAGGAGATGCGGCCCGAGCGGGACGTCTCCCGGCCAGGCCGCGAGCGGGCGGAAGAAACGCCCGAGCGGCACGCCGTGGGCGCTTGTATAGGCGATCGAAACCGGCTGGACGCGAACGGCATGCGTCTCGGCGTTCCGGAGCGCTGCCTGCGCCGCACCGAAGAGGGCAGTCTTGAACGGCAGCACCTCGTTGCCGTCCGAGGTCGTTCCCTCGGCGAAAAGCACCATCACGTCGCCCTGATTGAGCCGTTCGGCGATGGCGTCGGCCTGCACGCCGGTCCGCCGGCGATCGCCGCGCTCGACGAAGACCGTCCGCTGCAGCCGGGCGAGAAGCCCGAAGGCCGGCCAGTCCCGCACCTCCGCCTTGGCGATGAAGGACAGCGGCATGATCCGGCCGAGCACCATGATGTCGGCCCAGGACTGGTGGTTGGACGCGATCAGCAGCGGGTGGTCCGGGCTTGGCCGTCCCACCACCGTTACCTTGAGGCCGGTGACGGCGCAGGCGACGACATGCCAGAAATGCGGCAGACGCCGCGCGAGGGTCCAGCCACGCGCCATGGCAAGGTTCTGCAGCGGCCAGAGGACAAGCGTCATCGTCGTCAGCACGAAGGCGACGAACCCGACGCGCAGCCAGGCGATCATGCTCTGCCGGCTCTCTGCGCCATCATGCCGGGGATTTTTCCTGCACGGCTAACGGAGCGAGCGCTTGAGGGTCAGCGCGCTGGTGCGCCGGCCGTCCGGCTGGCGGTAATAGGCCGGCCGGCGCCCTGCCTCGACGAAGCGAAGGCGCTCGTAGAGACGGCGGGCGGCCGTGTTCTCCTCGTCCACTTCGAGAAACAGCGACTCGGCGCGCTCGGCGTGGAGATGCTGCAGCACGTGGTCCATCAAGAGCCGGCCGACACCATGGCGGCGGGCCCGCGGCGCAACGGCGATGGTGAGGATCTCGGCCTCGCCCTTGGTGTTGCGGGCGAGGACGAAGCCGAGCGGCGGCTCGCCGGCATGGCCGACCCGGCGCGCGACGAAGCCGAAACTGCCGGCCTGCCCGAGCAGCGAGGCCAGTTCGTCTCCCGACCAGGGATGGTCGAAGGCCTCGCTGTGCAGCTCGGCGGCGGTGTCGAGATCGTCATCGGTCAGCGGGGTGCAGACGACAGGCCCGGTGCGCACCAGTGCTTCCAGAAACGAGGTCGTCCAGGCCCAGGGCAGATACCAGTACATCGAACGTCCTCCCCTTCTTCGGCCACACGCCGCACCGTGGCAGACACCGCTTGCCGCGAGGTTACTCCATCACGGCACGGCTTGAGGAGAGGCCGGGACACGAAAGCTGATCGTGCCCGCGGCACTGGACGGTTTGGCGTCGGCGCCGCGCAGATACAGCGGCTTGGGCGGCGCTTCGGGTGCGAGTGCGGCGAGACGGGCGAACGCGGCCATGTCGATGCGCGAATCGCTGCCGAGAAGCTCTGGGCGCCGGTCAGGAAGGGCGGCCTGTGCGATCGGGGAGCCGGTACCGACCAGTCCGAGCGGCGCGTCGGCATCGAGGCCGGCGAGAATCGCCGACAAGTCCGCCGGCGCCAAAGCGCGCGGTGCCGCGATGACGGCGCCTTCGGCATCGTAGAGCGCGGCGTAGATCTCGCCCCGCTTGGCGTCGAGCGTCGCAAGAACCGCCCGGCCCTTGCCGAACTCGGGCGCGGCCAGTGCGGAGAGCGTGTCGATGCCGACTGCCGGGATGTCGAGTGCCAGCGCCAGGCCGCGGGCCGAGGCGACGCCGACCCGGATCCCGGTGAAAGAGCCGGGGCCGACGGTCACGCCGATCCGCGCAAGGTCGCCATAGGCAACGCCCGCCCGCTCCAGAACGTCGGCGATCACCGCCATCAGCTGCTCGGCGTGGCCCTTGCCGATCTCGGGCTCGGCCGATGCGAGAAGCCGGCCGCTCGCTCCGTCAAAAACCGCGGCGGAACAGCGCGCGAAGGCGGTGTCGATGGCGAGAAGCAGTTGCGTCACGTCACCGGCGTCCGTCTGCGCCGCGCCGCTCGCGCGCCGGCCGATGCGGCAGAAACGGCCACGGGCGGAACTCCGGCGATCAGGCTGCTTCCATCGCCTCCACCGCCTCGACCTCCGGCACGAAATGGCGCAGCAGGTTCTGGATGCCGTGCTTCAGCGTGGCGGTCGAGGACGGGCAGCCGGCGCAGGCGCCGCGCATGTTGAGATAGACCGTGCCGTCCCGGTAGCCGCGGAACGTGATGTCGCCGCCGTCCTGGGCGACGGCAGGACGAACCCGCGTCTCGAGCAACTCCTTGATGGTCGCGACGGTATTTGCGTCGCGCTCCTCGAAGAATTCCTCGCCTTCCGGCGCCGCCGTGCTCTCGCCGGCTGCCAGCATCACCGGATCGTTGGAGAGGAAATGCTCCATCAGCCCGGCGAGGATGGCCGGCTTCAAATGCTGCCAGTCCGGCCCGTCCTTCGACACGGTGACGAAGTCGTAGCCGAAGAACACGCCGGTCACGCCCGGCACCGCCATCAGGCGGGCAGCAAGCGGCGAGCGGCCCGCGGCGTCGGCCTGCGACAGGAACTCCTCGGTGCCAGTCTCGAGAACGACCCGACCGGGCAGGAACTTCAGCGTGGCGGGATTCGGGGTCACTTCCGTCTGGATGAACATGGCTTGCCTCTCGTGCGACCGGTGCCGCCGACTTCATTGGAATTGTTCTAAACTATACAGCGCGGTGCCGCTTATCGCAACATAAGGTGCGCGGCCTCCTATCAACAGAGGCTGGCGATATCCTCATCGGTCAGCGTCGCCGGCACGATCGTGACCGGGATCGGGAAGGCAGCGCCCTTGCCGGCGACCGAGGAAACCAACGGCCCCGGCCCCTCGGACGCGTCGCCCGACGCCAGCACCAGGATCGCGATCTCGCGGTCCGCCTCGATCAGCGCGTGGATCTCCTCGACGATCTTGCCCTCGCGCACGACGGTCTCCGGCTCTATCCCGACCTTCTCGCGCAATTCGTCCGCGACCTTGGCGAGCTTGGTGCCGGCCTCTTCGGCAGCCTCGGCCCTCATGATCTTCTCGACGCCCAGCCAATGCTGGAAATCGCCTGGTTCGATCACGAAGAGCAGCACAGCACCGCCGCCGCTGGCCTTGGCGCGATGCGCCGCATAGGAGGCGGCGCGCCCGCATTCCGGCGTGCCGTCGATGATCGCAAGGAACTTGCGCTTGCCGCCGGCATCCCGGCCAATTCGTCTTGATACCATTGCGGCAAGATGGCAGCGGCGGTGCCCGCCGACAAGCGGCGGCGCCATCCGCCCACATACTTTGCCGCGTCCGTCAGCGGCGCAACGATCAACCGCCTCGCGCCGCGAATGTCCGCTCGGCTTCAGTCGTCGAGAAGGCCGATGATCTGCTTGACGTCCTTCATGGTCCGTTCGGCGATGGCGCCGGCGCGCTCGCCGCCGTCCCTCAGCACGGCGTCGATATGGCCCGGATCGGCCATCAGGCGGCGCATCTGCGAGGTCACCGGCCCCAGCGTCTCGACCGCGAGATCAACCAGCGCCGGCTTGAACTCGGAGAACTGCCGGCCGCCGAACTCGGCGAGGATTTCGGCCTTGGGCCGCTCGGCAAGCGCCGCGTAGATGCCGACGAGATTGTCCGCCTCCGGCCGGCCGGCGAGACCCTCCAGCTCGGACGGCAGCGCATCGGGATCGGTCTTGGCCTTGCGGATCTTGCGGGCGATCGCCTCGGCGTCGTCCGTCAGGTTGATGCGCGAGAGATCCGAGGGGTCGGATTTCGACATCTTCTTGGCGCCGTCCTTGAGGCTCATCACCCGCGTCGCCGGCCCCTCGATCAGCGGCTCGGTGATCGGGAAATAGCCGTTCACCGTCTCGTCGCCCGTCGCCATCGGCTCGCCGAGCCCTGCGGCGGCGATCTTCTGCGAAAAGTCGTTGTTGAACTTCGCGGCGATGTCGCGGGTCAATTCCAGATGCTGCTTCTGGTCGTCGCCGACCGGGACGTGGGTGGCGCGATAGAGCAGGATGTCGGCAGCCATCAGGCTCGGATAGGCGAGCAGGCCGAGCGAGGCGTTCTCGCGGTCCTTGCCGGCCTTCTCCTTGAACTGCGTCATGCGGTTCATCCAGCCGATGCGCGCGACGCAGTTGAAGATCCAGGCGAGTTCGGCATGGCCGGAGACCCGGCTCTGGTTGAAGACGATGTGGCGCGCCGGATCGATGCCGGCGGCAAGGAAGGCCGCGGTGATCGAGCGGATCTGGCCCGGCAGGTCGTCATGGACGAGCTGCGCGGTAATGGCGTGGAGATCGACGACGCAATAGAGGCAGTCGTGGCTTTCCTGCAGGGCGACGAACTTGCGGATCGCGCCCAGATAATTGCCGAGATGCAGATTGCCCGTCGGCTGGACGCCGGAAAAGACGCGGGGAGTGATGGCGCTCATGGATCGCGGCTCCGGGGTCGGAAGATGAGGTGAAATCGCGGCGGGTTATGGCCGAGGGGCAGGCATCGATCAAGCGCTGCCTTCATCCGGGCCTGCCGCCGGGGGCGCCGGCCGACGTCGCTTCAGCACCGCGAAGAGCAACCGGCGGTCGGCGGCGCCGGTGGCCAGCGCCAATGCGAAGTAGATTGCCATGGCCGACGCGACGAGGATGCCGATCGCCAGGATCTGCGTCGCCAGCGGACTATCTGGCCGGAGCCAGCCGTCCAGCTCCAGCATCGCACCGATCAGCGCTGCGCCCATTACGAGCGAGCACAGAAGCGTCAGGGTCGAGCGCTTGACGAGCTGCCGGTCGACCTCCCAGAGGCCCTTGCGATAGAGCCCGGCAAACAGCAGCCCGGCGTTCAGCCAGCCGGCGATGGTGGTGGCCCAGGCGATGCCCTGCTCCGCAAGCAGCGGGAACAGCGCCAGCGACAGGACAATGTTCACCCCGGCCGAGAACAGCGTCACATACATCGGCGTGCGCGTGTCCTCGCGGGCGAAATAGCCGGGCGAGAAGACCTTGATCATGACGAAGGCCGGCAGGCCGAGGGCGAAGATGCCGAGCACCGCGGCGACGGCCGGGGTCGCCGTAGGGTCGAAGGCACCGCGCTCGTAGATCACCCGGATGATCGGCTCGGGAATGATGAACAAGGCGACGGCGGCCGGCAGCGTCAGGAACAGCGCGAATTCGAGGCTGCGGTTCTGGGTGTGCTGGGCCTCGCGCAGGTGCCCGGCCTTCAAGGCACGTGCGAGTTCCGGCAGCAGCACGACGCCGATGGCGATGCCGACCATGCCGAGCGGCAGCTGGTAGGGCCGGTCGGCATATTGCAGGATCGACACCGCCCCTGGCTTGAACGATGCGACGGCCTGACCGACGAAGAGGTTTATCTGCGTGATGCCGCCGATCAGGGCGGCGGGGCCGGCAAGGACCAGCAGCCGCTTCAGCCCCTTGGTCCAGCGCGGCCGCCGGAGCGCGACGCCGAAACCCGCCATGCGCATGGCGACGACTACCATCGCCAGCTGCGCGAAACCCGCAAAGAGCACGCCCCAGCTCATCAGGAAGCCGATCGTCGCCTTGTCGGCACCGGCATACTGGCACCAGACGAGGACACCGATCAGCACGAAGTTCAGGAGTGTCGGTGCCGCCGCGGCGGCGAAGAAGCGCCGGAAGGCGTTGAGGATGCCGCTGACCATCGCCATCAGCGACATGCAGGCGAGATAGGGGAACATGATCCGCGACAGCGTGACCGTCAGGTCGTAGCGCGCCGCGCAGGACAGGACGTCGCCGCCAGCGGAGGGGTCGTCGACGCAGACCGCAAGGCCGGGGGCGATGATCGTCTTCACCAGGAACGGCATGAAGATCATCGCGACGACGGTGAGGGCCACCAGGACGGCGAACAGCGTCGAATAGACTTCGCTGGCGAAGCGCCTCGCGCCGGCCTCGCCCTCTTCCTCGAGCGAGCGCGCGAAGAGCGGGATGAAGGCCGCGTTGAAGGCCCCCTCGGCGAACAGGCGGCGAAAGAGGTTGGGAAAGCGGAAAGCGAGGTTGAAGGCGTCGGCGACGGGGCCGACGCCGAGCGCCGAGGCCATCATCATCTCGCGGCCGAAGCCGAAGATCCGGGACACCAGCGTGGCGCCGCCGACAGTCGCAAACTTGGAAAGAAGGCTCATCGGGCGGGCATGCCGAAGGCCCGCGGCGAAGACATGGCAACGAGCGAGGAGACCTCGCCCTCGGGATTGTCGAACACCGCCTTCAGCCGCGCCTCGATCCGTTCGGCCCGCGATTCAGACGTGATCTTGGTGCCGATCAGATCCGTCACGTAGAAGACGTCGACGACCTTCTCGCCATAGGTGGAGATGTGGGCCGAGCGAATGTCGAGATTGAGGTCGGAGATCGCGCCGGTGATGTCGGACAGAAGGCCCGGCCGGTCCAGCCCCTCGACCTCGATGACGGTGAACTGGTTGGACAGATCGTTGTCGAGCCGGATGCGCGGCGACAGGCTGAACAGCCGCGTGCCCCGCGAGGGCTTGCGATGGGCGAGCAGGTTGGCCGGCACTTCGCGCCCCTGCAGCAGCCGCTCGATATTGTCGCAGATGCGCTCGGCGCGGCGAATCTCGTCGTCGTCCGACTCGAATTCGCGGTTCAGCAGCATGACGTCGAGGGCGCGCCCGTCCGACATGGTGAAGATCTGCGCGTCGGCGATGTTCGCACCGGCACCGGCGCAGGCACCGGCGAGCAGCGACAGAAGCCGCGGATGGTCGGGCGCCAGCACCATGATCTCGGTGATGCCGTGGAACCGGTCGGTGCGGATGCGGGTCGAGAGCGGCCGTCCGTCCGATGCCTCGCGCAGGAAATCGGCGTGGCGCAGCTGGTCCTCGAGCGGGGTGGTGAGGAAGTAGTTGGGGTAATGCAGCTCGAGATAGGCCGCGCGCTCGGAATCGGGCCAGCCGGACAGGCGCTCGGCCAGCCGCAGCTTTGCCCGCGCCAGTCGTTCGCTCCGCGACGACTGGGTGAAGCCCCCGGTGAGGGTCGGCTCGGTCTCGAGGTAGAGCGTGCGCAGAAGCTGGCCCTTCCAGCCGTTCCACACGCCGGGGCCGACAGCCTTGATGTCGCAGACCGTCAGGACCGTCAGCAGCTTCAGCCGATCGAGCGTGCGGACCTTCTCGGCGAAGTCGAGGATCGTCTTGCGGTCGGTCAGGTCGCGCTGCTGCGCCGTCATCGACATGACCAGGTGGTCCTCCACCAGCCAGGCGACCAGGTCGGTCTCCCGCTCGTCGAGGCCGAGCCTCGGGCAGAGCTCCCGGGCGATCCGGGCGCCGGCAACGGAGTGATCGGCAGGCCTGCCCTTGGCGATGTCGTGCAGGAGCAGAGCCACGTAGAGCGGCGTACGATCCTTCAGCGCGTTGACGAAGCCGGTGGAGAGCGGCAGTTCGCTGGCAAGCTGGCCATGCTCGATCAGCGACAGCGTGTCGATCGTCCGAAGCAGATGCTCGTCCACCGTGTAGTGGTGGTACATGTTGAACTGCATCATCGCGACGATCTTGCCGAAATCGGGAATGAAGCGGCCGAGCACGCCGGCCTCGTTCATGCGCCGCAGATGCAGCGCCGGGTCGACGCGATCGGTCAGGACGTCGAGGAACAGGCTGTTGGCGTCGCGGTTCTCCCGCAGCGCCGCGTCCACCAGCCGCAGCGAGCGGCGGATCAGCTTCAACGCGTCCGGATGGTACTCGAGCTGGTGCATCGCCGCGAGGCGGAAGATCCGGATGAGGTTGACCGGATCATCGCGGAAGACGTTCGGCCCGGTGACGTTGATCCGGTTGTTGTCGATGTGGAAATCGAGCGTCCCCGGAATCTTGCGGGCGCGGCCGCGCAGGCTGCGCACGAAGCCCTTCAGGCCCGGCGCGTCCTTTGCATGCTCCTCCTCCAGCGCCGCGCAGAAGATGCGCGTCAGATCGCCGACATCCTTGGCGATCAGGAAGTAGTGCTTCATGAAGCGCTCGACGTCCTTGAGCCCCGGATGGGTGTTGTAGCCGAGCCGCTTGGCGATCTCCGGCTGCAGGTCGAAGGCCAGCCGCTCCTCCGCCTTGCCCGTGACAAAATGCATGTGGCAGCGCACCGCCCACAGGAAGTCTTCCGCCTTGGCGAACAGGCGCCATTCGCGCCGCGAGAAGACACCCGCCTCGACCAGTGCCTCGGTGGTCGCCACCCGGTAATGGTACTTGGCGATCCAGAACAGCGTGTGGAGGTCACGCAGCCCGCCCTTGCCCTCCTTGACGTTCGGCTCGACGAGATAGCGGGTGTTGCCGCTCTTGGCGTGCCGCGCCTCGCGCTCGGCGAGCTTGGCCGCGATGAATTCCTCGCTGGTGCCGGCCACCACTTCCGCGTCGAACCGCCGGCCGAGCTCGGCGAACAATTCGACATCCCCGGCAACCAGCCAGCGTTCGAGGATCGAGGTGCGGATGGTGAAGTCGGCGCGCGCCAGCTTGATGCATTCATCGACGGTGCGGGACGCGTGCCCGACCTTGAAGCCGAGATCCCACAACATGTAGAGCAGGTATTCCGCCACCTGCTCGCCGAGCGTGGTCTGCTTGTAGGGCAGCACGAACAGCAGATCGATATCGGAGCCGGGAGCCAGCGTGCCACGGCCATAGCCGCCGACCGCCACCACCGCCATCCGCTCGCCGGCACTGAGATTGGCAGTCTGGAACACATGCCGGATCGCATAGTCGTGGACCTCCCGCACGACCACGTCCTGGACCGCCGCCAGCCGTCGGGCGCAGAGAAGCCCACCGCCGTCTTCGAAGAGCGCATCTTCGATAGATGCCCTGGCGTCGGCGAAAGTCTGCTTCAGCAGAGACAGGATCTTCAGCCGCGCAGCCGGAGAGGCCCCGTTCGCGCCATCGCTTGAGGCGATCTCGGCGAGGCCGCCGCGCAGCGTCTCGACATCGAGGATGCCGGAGAGATCGATTTCCTCGACGTCAGCCTGGACACGTCGCTTTGACGGAAGAGACCTCGCCTCGATCAACGACATACATGTTCCTAAGGTGCGAAGTGGCACGTAAGGGGGCCTATAGCCCACTTGCCGACCGCGCGCGACACCGGAAGGCTGAGCCCTCGGCGCCAATCGTCATGCCGAACGCAAAAAGGGCCGCCCTAACGGGCGACCCTCCAAACTCCCCGCCGTCGGTGAGACGTCGGGACGGTTATGTCGACTTACTGCACTGCCTCGGTCGAGGACTCGTCCTGCAGAGCCTCGCCTTCCTGCGACTCGGGCGCATTGTCCGGCGAGAAAGTCGCACCGGAGCCGGGCACGATCGGTGCGTCGGCAGAAGGAGTTGCCGGCGTCGTGGCGCTCGTCGTGTTCGCGTCGGTGCCTTCCGCGACGCTTTCGCGCTCGGCGGCATTGTTCAGGTCACGCTCGGCATCGTTGCCGGGAACGATCGTCGCCGACTCGGGCGTGCCGCTGGTCGGGGCCGACGAAGTACCCGGCTCTGCGGCCACGGCCTCACGCTCGGCAGCGTTGTTTTCCTGGATCACCGCCTCGGAACCCGGCACATCCGGCGCACCGGTCTGCGCGAAAGCCGGCATTGCGAAAGACGAGGCACCAATCAGCATGGCAGAAATGATTGCGGTCTTCTTCATGTCGTAAAACCTTTCATAAAGTGCTGATCTCGCGAATTCGTCGCGATGTCAGCAAACGGTGTCACACACCATGATCAGTGGTAGAAACGATGCAACGCCATCAGGGTTCCATCGTAGAGGACATTGTCACGATCCAGAAAAGGGAGCGGATCGTACCCTCGTTGTGAAATTCAATGCATCAATCGCTCGATGGTTCCACCCAATCTGTTTGGGCGGGTGAGGCAACCGTCACGAGCGGGTCGCCCCCACCAACCCCTTGAGGCGATAGAGTGCGTCCAGTGCTTCGCGTGGCGACAGCGCATCCGGATCGAGTGCGGCGACCGCTTCGCACACGGGAGACGGCGGGGCCGCTACCGGCGGGTCGGCGCGCCGGGACATCGCCGAGAACAGCGGCAGGTCGTCGACCAGGGCGGTGCGGCGCCCGGCCTGCTCCCCCTTCTCCAGCTCCTCCAGCACGTGCCGTGCCCGCTCGACCACTGCGGGCGGCAGACCGGCCAGCTTGGCCACCTGGATGCCGTAGGAGCGATCGGCGACCCCCGGCTTGACCTCGTGCAGGAAGACCACGTCGCCCTCCCACTCCTTCACCCGCATCGTCGCGTTACGCATGCGGGCAAGGCGCGCCGCCAGCGCCGTCATCTCATGGAAATGCGTGGCGAACAGCGCCCGGCAGCGATTGACCTCGTGCAGGTGCTCGACGGCGGCAAAGGCGATCGACAGGCCGTCATAGGTCGCTGTGCCCCGACCGATCTCGTCGAGAATGACCAGCGCCCGCTCGCCGGCCTGGTTGAGGATCGCCGCGGTCTCGACCATCTCGACCATGAAGGTCGAACGGCCCTCGGCGAGATCGTCGGAGGCGCCGACCCGGGAGAACAGCCGGTCGACCACGCCGATGTGGGCTTTCGTCGCCGGCACGTAGGAGCCGACCTGGGCGAGCACGGCGATCAGCGCGTTCTGGCGCAGGAAGGTGGACTTGCCGCCCATGTTCGGACCGGTGATCAGCCAGATCGCCCCCGCCGAGCCATCGGCCGGCGGCGAGAGGTCGCAATCATTGGCAACGAAGGGGTGGCCGCTGCCCGCTTTCAGCGCCGCCTCGACCACCGGGTGGCGACCGCATTCGACGGCGAAGGCGAGACTGTCGTCGACCACGGGCGCCACCCAGTCGTCGGCGACGGCGAGTTCGGCGAGCGCGGCGGAAACGTCGAGCACCGCCAGCGCCTCTGCCCCCTGCCGCAGCGCGTCGGCCGCCGCCTCGACCTGACCTGCCAGGCTGTCGAAGCATTCGAGTTCGAGCCGCAGCGCTTCGGCAGCGGCGCCGGCGATGCGGCTCTCGAGCTCAGCCAGTTCGCTGGTCGAAAAGCGCATGGCCGAGGCCATGGTCTGGCGATGGACGAAGTCCCCAACGCCGACCAGCGCCCGGCCCTTCTCGTCACCCACCTCGATGAAATAGCCGAGGACGTTGTTGTGCTTGATCCGCAGGTTGCGGATGCCGGTCTCGGCGGCGTAGCGGCCCTGCAGCTCGGCGACGACACGGCGGACGTCCTCGCGCAGCGTGCGCGCCTCGTCGAGCGCCGGCAGCGCCCCCTCCCGCACGAAGCCGCCGTCGCGACGCTGCAGCGGCACGCTGTCGGCGAGCAGCCGCGACAGCTCTTCCAGGAGAGCGGCGGGCAGCGCCGCGAGAGCTTTTCGGCGCATCGCCAATTCCGAAGGCAGGTCGTCGCCGAGCATCGCGCCGATCGCCAGGGCCGCCTCCAGCCCGTCGCGGATGGCAGCGAGATCGCGGGGCCCGCCCCGGCCGAGCGACAGCCGCGACAGCGCCCGCTCGATGTCCGGCAGGCCGGAAAGCGCCTCACGCAAGCGCTGGCGCAGCGCCGCCGCGTCGACGAACCAGCCGACCGAGGCCTGGCGCTCGCGGATCGCCGCCGGATCGGTCAGCGGTGCCGCGAGCCGTCCGGCGAGGAGACGCGCGCCCGGGCCGGTGCGGGTGCGGTCGATCACGGACAGGAGGCTGCCCTGGCGCTTGCCGGCGGTCGTGCGAGTCAGTTCCAGCGACGCCCGCGTTGCCGGGTCGATCTGCATCAGCGAGCCTGCGACGATGCGCTCGGGCCGCTGCAGCCCCGGACGCGCCGCCATCTGGGTCTTGCCGAGATAGGCGATCAGGGCGGCGGCGGCCGACAATTCGGTCCGGCCGAAGCCGCCGAACCCTTCCAGCGTCGCGACGCCGAAGAAGCGGCAGACGCGCTCCTCGGCGGTGGTGCCGTCGAACAGGGTCTGCGGCTCCGGCTGGATCCGCCGTCCGTAGCGCCGGAACAGTGGCTGCAGCGACGGGTCGTGGAACACCGGCTCGGCGACGACGATCTCGCTCGGCTCGATCGCCGCTATGTCCGCCTCGAGCTGCATCCGGCTGGATTCGGCAAGGCGGAACGTGCCCGTCGACAGATCGGTCCAGGCAAGCGCATAGGCGGCGTTCTCGCCGCTACCGCCGAGCCGCGCCAGCGCCATCAGGAAGTTCGGCCGGCCGGGATCGAGCAGCGCTTCCTCGGTGATCGTGCCGGGGGTCACCAGCCGGACGACGTCGCGCCGCACAACCGACTTGCCGCCGCGCTTGCGGGCTTCCGCCGGATCCTCGATCTGCTCGCAGACGGCGACGCGGTGGCCGAGGCCGATCAGGCGCTGCAGATAGTCGTCGGCCGAGACCACCGGCACGCCGGCCATGGGAATATCGGCACCCAGATGCTTGCCGCGCTTGGTCAGCGCGATGCCGAGGGCGCGCGAGGCTTCCGCCGCATCGTCGAAGAACAGCTCGTAGAAGTCGCCCATGCGGTAGAACAGCAGGCAATCCGGATTGGCCGCCTTGATCTCGATATATTGCGCCATCATCGGCGTCGGGGCCGCGTCCTTGTCGATCGTCATCGTCCGGATCGATCCTCCCTCGCCGGCCAAAGGCCCGCCTGGCTGCCGGGCTTTGCCTGCCCCGGCTTAGCTTTGCGGCCATCGCGAGAAAAGGGGAAACGCCGACAATCCCAAGGCGAGGGCACCCGAGACATGAAGTTCCCTGCCGGCGCCGGCCAAATTCCGGGATGATTGGTCGATCCCGGGGTCCACGGCGCTTCTCGCGACGACGTGATCGATGCAGCCCCATGGCGGACAATCGGCAACAGTTGCGCGCCGATAACCGACGCGCCATCTTCTGGCTGGTCAGGCTCCGTTCATCGGGGATAGGGCAAGGGTGTTGTCGCGCCCGCCCCCTGGCGTCGGACGCACAAGGACAGATGCATGATGTCGAGAACCCTTCTCCTGGCCCTCGCCCTGCTGGCTGCGTCGGTGGGCACGCCCGCCGGAGCGCAGGACAGTGTCAACGTCCTGCAGTTCGCCCTGGCCAACCCGACCGACAATGCGCAGATCGCCACGCCACCATCGCTCGGGGACTCAGTCCCGCAATCGGTGGCGCTCAGGCAGCCCGATCCCAACTCGTCGCTGGCCTATTTCTACTATAACGGCCAGCCGGTCATCGTCGACCTGAAGACGCGGAGCGTCGTGCGGGTCGGCCAGTAGGCGGCGCCCGAAAATGGGCTAATCGCGGGCAGCGCGGCGTCAGGCGGCAAAGCGCCCGGCGTCGGCACCGTAATGGCCGATATAGCGCGGATTGATCCGCTCCCGCGGCAGCACGACCAGAACGTCGGTGGTGCCGAACTGGTGGTCCACCACGGCGCCTTCGCCGATATAGCCGCCGATCCGCAGATAGCCCTTCAGCAGCGGCGGCAGATCCGACAAAGCGCGGCGCGGGTCGGCGATCTGCACGCTGCCCGACAGGAACGTGCCGCGGCTAGGCAGGGCCCGGACGTGCCACTCCGCCGGCGCCGAGGCGTGTTCCCGCAGGAAGGCCAGGCGCGCGGCCAGAGCATCGGGATCGGTGCCGGCCAGCGAGGCGCAGCCGAACATCGCGTCGATGTCGTGGGCGATCACGTAGCTCCAGATGCCCTGCCAAAGCAGTTCGACCGTGCGCTTGCCGCGATATTCCTTGAGGACGCAGGATCGGCCGAGCTCCAGGAAGCGCTTGCCCGCGTGGCGGGCCAGCATCGGCGCGATGTCGAACTCCTGGGCGGTGTAGAATCCGCCGGCGAGCGCCGCAACATCGCTGCGCATCAGCCGGTAGGTGCCGACGATCCGCTCGGCGATCGGGCCGGGGCGCGCCTGGTCGATCACCAGGAGATGGTCGCAATAGCGGTCGAAGCCATCCCGGTCGCGCCGCGTCATCTTCTGGAACTTGGACGGCTGGGCGCTCATCTCCTCGTAGAAGACCCGGTAGCGCAATTGCTGGGCCGCCTTGACCTCGGCGGGGCCACGGGCCAGCCGGACCTCGAGCTGGCCGATGCGCCCGAGCGTCGGCGCGGCAGGATCGAAACGCCGCACCAGATGGCGCATCTTCGCCGGCACGAAGCCCATCACGACGCCGCCGAAATTCAGCGAGGTCGGTGTCAGAGCCAGATCCAGCTTCGTGCTCTCGGCTGCCATCGCGTCCTCCGTCGGGCCGTCCCATGCCATTAGCCCATACGGCCACTCGGCGAAAATTTTGTGACTGGCCCGGCGCCATTATCGCAAATGCGCTGCCCTTCAACAATGGACGGTTCGCCGGTCATCGCATGTTCACGACCACACGGCCCCGGATCCGGCCCTCGACGATCTCCTTCGCTGCGTCGATGATCGCCTCGAACCCGATTTCCGTGGTGATGGCGCGCAGCCTGGAAGCGTCGAGATCGCGGGCGAGCCGGCTCCAGGCCTCGACCCGCCGCTGCTTCGGCGCCATCACCGAATCGATCCCGAGCAGGGAGACGCCTCGCAGGATGAAGGGCGCGACGCTCGCCGGCAGATCCATGCCCTGGGCGAGGCCGCAACAGGCGACCGCACCTCCATAGCGCGTCGCGGCCAGGACGTTGGCGAGCGTATGGCTGCCTACCGCGTCGATGCCGGCGGCCCAACGCTCCTTGGCGAGCGGCTTGCCGGGTTCCGACAGCTCCGCGCGGTCGATGATCTCGGCAGCGCCGAGGTCGCGCAGCCAGTCGGCCTCGCCGGTGCGACCCGTCGAGGCGATGACGTGCCAGCCGAGCCCCGACAGCAGCGCCACGGCGACGGATCCGACGCCGCCCGCCGCGCCGGTGACCACGACCGGGCCGCGATCCGGTGTCATGCCGGCCCGCTCGAGCGCCAGGACCGAGAGCATCGCCGTGTAGCCGGCCGTGCCGATCGCCATCGCGTCCATCGCGGTGAAGCGGTCAGGCAGTGCCACCAGCCAGTCGCCGTTGAGCCGGGCTCGCCCGGCATAGGCCCCGTGATGTGTCTCGCCGACGCCCCAGCCATTGAGGATGACGCGGTCGCCGGCCTGCCAATCGGGGTGCGAGGAGGTGATGACGGTCCCGGCAAGATCGATGCCGGGGACCAACGGCCAGTGTCGTACCACCGGCGCCTTGCCGGTGATCGCCAGCCCGTCCTTGTAGTTGACGGTGGTCGCCTCGACGGCAACGTCGACATCGCCGTCCATCAGCTGATCCGGCGTCATCTCGACGATGTCGACGGACTGGTTCCTCGCCTCGTCGCGGGAGATCAAGATCGCCCTGAATGTCTCGCTCATCGCATCCTCCCGGCCGCCGGCGAGATGCCGGCGGTGTCATCTGAGACGAAGGGCGGCCCCAGCGGTTGTCAATCGCCGGGCGTGGCTTCGTTCGCCCGGCGGGCCCGGCGTGCCTCGCGGGGTGCGAGGATGAATTCGTCGGCGAGGATGATGATGGCGCCGACGGTGATGAAAGCGTCGGCAAGGTTGAAGACCGCAAAGTCCCAGACCGGGGTGTGGAAATAGATGTAGTCGACGACGTAGCCGAGGCTGACGCGGTCGATGAGGTTGCCGATGGCGCCGCCGACGATGATGGCGAGGCCGAAATGCGTGAGCCGGCGCTCGGCCGGCGTCTTGTACCAGAGATAGAGGACGACGATCAGCACGACACCCGCGATCAGCGACAGGCTGACGTCGCTGAGGCCCGAGAACATCGAGAAGGCGATGCCGGTGTTGCGGGCGTGGTAGAGCGCCAGGAAGGGCAGGATCTCGATCGCCTCCCCGAGCCCCATGGTGGCGACGACCAAAGCCTTGATCGCCTGGTCGGCGACAACGGCCAGGATGACGATGACAAGGCCGGAAACGAACAGGCGGCGGTTCAAAGGCTGAGGCTCCCGCGCCGTGCCTCGAACAGCATCACGCCGGTGGCGATGGCAAGGTTGAGGCTGTCGGCGCGGCCCGCCTGAGGGATGCGCACGAGCACGTCGCAGGCCTTGGCCAGCGCCTCGGTGAGGCCCGCCTGCTCGTTGCCCATCACCAGCAGGGTCGGCTGGGCATCGTATTTCGGGGTCCGGTAGTCGACCGTTCCTTCCATATGGGTGCCGACGACGAGGCCGCGGAAGCGGGCGCGCCATTCGAGGAACTCCGCCTCGCTCACCCGCGCCAGCGGCACGGAGAAGATCGAGCCCATCGTCGCCCGTACGGTCTCGAGCGAGAACGGGTCGACGCTGTCGCCGATGACGATCACGCCCTTGGCGCCGACCGCGTCTGCCGTCCTGAGCACGGTGCCGAGATTGCCGGGGTCGCGCACCCGGTCGAGCGCAACCACGACGTCGCCCTTGCCAGCTTCCAGGCGGGCGAGCGGCGTCACCCGCCGCTTGAAAACGCCGACCGCGCTCTGCGGGTTGTCGCGCCGGGTGATCGCCTCCAGCACCTTGTTGTTGGCTTCCAGCACGTCGGCGCCGAGCGCGACCGTCCGGGCGGCCGTGCGCTCCAGCAGTTCGTGGCCGGAAGCGGACTTGGCGATGACCAGCGTCTGGATCTGCCAGCCGGCGTCGAGCGCGTCGACGACGAGCTTCAGTCCCTCGGCGAGAAACAGCCCGGTCTCCTCGCGATGCCGCTTCTGGGCCAGCGAACGGATGTCCTTGACGATCGGGTTGGAGACGCTGGAGACCTCCTTGACCCGGCCAGGTGCGCTCGTAGGCGGGAGCCGGGTCCGGCCGTCCGTTGGGGGCTTGTCAGACATGATCGGGGGTCCAGCGGCAGAAGAGGGAAGTTGAGAGGAGGCGCGGCTCGTCGCCGGCCTCGCGAATGACGAGTTCGCCCGATTCGGCGGTGCCGCCGAGGCCGCGGAAGGCCTCGCCGGTCAGCGCCGACAAGGCATAGAAGGACGCCCGGATCGAATAGGCGGTGAGGATGACGAGAAGCGGCCGGTCCGACAGCAGGGCGCGGGTCAGCGACAGCAGATAGGGCAGGTCCTCGAAGAGCTGCCAGACCTCGCCCTTGGGGCCGCGGCCGAAACGCGGCGGGTCGAGCAGGATCACGTCGTAGCGGCTGCCGCGCTTGACCTCGCGCTCGGCGTAGCGGACCGCGTCCTCGCAGATCCAGCGGATCGGGCTCGATTCCAGGCCGGCGACCTCCTGGTTCTCGCGCGCCCATGCGATGGCCTTCTTGGAGGCGTCGACATGGGTGACCTCGGCGCCGGCGCGGGCACCAATCAGCGAGGCGACGCCGGTATAGCCGAAGAGATTGAGCATGCGCACCGGGTGCTGGCCGCCAGCGAGCGCCGCGGTGATCGCCGCCTCGGTCGAGCGCCAGTGCACCGCCTGTTCGGGAAACACGCCGACATGGCGATAGGAGGTGAAGCGGCCGAGATAGTCGACGCCGTCCTGGACGAGCGGCCAGGTCTCGCCCCGCGGCTCGTGCGGAAAACGCCACCGCCCGGTGCCTTCCTCGTCGGTGTCGCCGGTGAAGATCGCATCCGCCGCATCCCAGGTGGCCTCCGGCAGGCGCTTCTGCCAGATCGCCTGGTTCTCCGGACGGCGGACGGTGAGCGGGCCGTAGCGCTCCAGTTTCTCGCCGGCGCCGGAGTCGAGAAGCGCGTAATCGGCCGAGGGCTCGACGGTGAGGATCACCGGCTCGCGCGGCACCGGGCGGGGGCCGGTCGGGCGCGGCAGGTCGAGCGCCCGCACCGGCGGGTCGCCGATGGCCGGTCTCGTGCGGGGCGCATCGTCGTCGCCCTGCGGACGCGGCGCGTCAGTCGGCCGGGCGCGCGGGCCGCGCGATGCCGCACCGTTCGGGCTCGAATCCGTGTGATGGCCGGGCCGCCGCGCTCGCGCCAAGGCAAACTCCATGCTTTCGATATCAGGGGTTAGGTCATTAGCGGTTCCGGCATGCTTGGCAAAGCCGGCAGAAACGTGATTCTAGATCCTGCGACGAAGGAGCGGCGCCGACATGCATCGGCGCAAGGGAGGGTTTCGATGGATCTCAAGGGCGAATACCGGCTGCCGGCACCGCGGGAAACGGTCTGGGCGGCACTCAACGACCCGGATGTGCTCAGAAGCTGCATCCCGGGCTGCGAAAGCCTGGAAATGACCGGCGACAACATGATGGCGGCGACGGTGACGATGAAAATCGGGCCGGTGAAAGCGAAATTCTCCGGCGAGGTCCGGCTGGAGAACATCAACGCGCCGGAGAGCTACTCGATCGTCGGCGAAGGCAAGGGCGGCATTGCCGGCTTCGCCAAGGGTGGCGCCGACGTGCGGCTCGAGGAAGACGGCGCCGAGACGATCCTCACCTACGAGGTCAACGCGCAGGTGGGCGGCAAGATCGCCCAGCTCGGCGGACGGATGATCGACTCCACCGCCAAGAAGCTGGCCGGCCAGTTCTTCGACTGTTTTGTCGAAAAGGTTTCAGGCCCGCAGACGGCGCCCGAGGGAGAAGCCGTCACGGCGTGAAGACCCGCCGCGCTGGCGTCGCTGTCGCAAGGCGCGGCGTTCAGGCGGCCTGGGAGGTGACCAGAGCGGTCGACCCGGAACCGGCGCGGGCCCGTTCTTCCTCGATCTGGCGAAGCCTGGCGCGGCTTTCGTCGGCCTCGCGGCGCAGCCGTTCGACCTCGTATTTGCGCTTCCACGACTTGCGGCGGTAATGCGCCTGGGTGAACCAGGTGCCGAGGCCGCCGAGGACGACGCCGAGAATGACGGCGCCCATCAGCAGGATGAACAGCGGCGCGGCGAAGGCGAATTGCGGCAGGGTGCCGATCGGATCCAGCGAGACCGGGACCATCTGGCGGTTGGCGACGCAGAACACCACCAGCAGGATCGCCAGCGGAATAAGAATGACGAGGGTGAGAATTCTCGAGATCATGGGCTCCGCCTCGCGCCCGTCCCGTCACCGGGTCCGGGCTCTGTTGCCGGCAGCGTCCGCCGCCATCGGCTCAGAAACAAACATGGGCGCCGCGCCCGGGCCGTCAACGCCCGAGGGCGCCTCGTGCCGGCCTTCGACGCCTAGCGACCGTTGAGCCGCTCGCGCAACTCCTTGCCCGCCTTGAAGAACGGCACCCACTTCTCTTCCACCTCGACGGCCTCGCCGGTCCGGGGATTGCGCCCTGAGCGGGGCGGCCTGTTCTTGACGGAGAAGGCCCCGAAGCCGCGCAGCTCGACGCGGTTGGAGTCACAGAGCGCTGCGGTGATCTCGTCGAAGATGGCGTTGACGATGGTCTCGACGTCGCGCTGGTAGAGATGGGGGTTGCGGCTGGCGATCGCCTGCACGAGTTCCGACTTGATCAAGACGAGTTCCCCTTCCCGAGACCTGTCGCGCCGCCTCGGACGCTGCTTCGGCCATGGTGCCGCGCCCGTCCCAGACGGCCGATCGAAACCCGGGCCATTTCCATCACTTACTGCGACGTCACACGTGTTCGTGAAGGCTGCCAGAGCGACACCAGCCCGTCAAGGTGACCGGCCCGCCGCAGCAGCGCATCCTCCAGCGAGGCCGCCCGCGGGTCGAGACCCAGCGCCGCGAAGACGCCCGAACGGGCCTGGGTGAAGATCGAGAAGAACCCGTCGCCCTCCTTTTCGGGCTCGCGGTCGACGAAGTCGAGGCCGGCCGGCACCCCGCGCTCGGCTTCGAGCCATGCCCGCACCTCGTCCTCGCCGCCCAAGGCGTCGACCAGACGGTTCTCCAGGCCCTGATGACCGCTGAACACCGAGCCGTCGGCCAGCACCAGAGTGTCCGCCTGGCTCAGCCCGCGGCGCTCGGCGACGAGGGCGACGAACCAGTCATAGGTATCCATGACCAGCCGGCCGATCATCTGCTTGGCTTCCTCGCTCGCCGGCGCGAAAGGTGACGGCTCGGCCTTCAGCGGCGCCGACTTGATCGCATTGACCTCGACGCCGATCGTGTTCAGCAGCGTGGAGGCGTCGACATACTGAAAGATCACGCCGATCGATCCGACGATCGAGGTCCGCCGCGCGACGATGTGGTCGGCGCCGGCGGCGATCATGTAGCCGGCAGATGCCGCCAGCGTCCCGACTTCCGCCACGACCGGCTTTACCGCGGCAATGGCACGTACTGCCTCGTAGATCGACTCGCCGCCGACCGTCGTGCCGCCGGGAGAGTCGATGCGCAGGACCACGGCCTTGACGGAATCCTCGTCCTTGAGCCGTTCCAGGAGTTCCAGGAGCTTGCGATCCTCCAAAATCATGCCCTCGATCTCGACCCGCGCGATCTGCTCGCGCGGCAAGATCGTGCCCTTCCAGCCGAACAACGGAACGGCGAGGACGGCCAGCGCGACGACGACGATTGCCGCCACCCGCCAGAAGCGCAGCTTGCCGCGCAGGCGGCGGCGGTCGATCAGATCCTCGGTGGTTGCGGCCATCTCGGCCTCCCTCGCGTTTGACTGCGCGAGCGTTAGCTTGAACCGGGGTGCCTGTGAAGGCTCACGAAACGTTCATTCCCTATGGTTAGGAATATGCCGCAGTAACTGGGCGCCGACGTAAAAACCCCATATTGGTGTGAAACGCGTCCCATCACGGTTCGCCGACGTCTCAGTCGCCTCCCATCCGGAAGCGGGCGACGGATCGGGGAAAGCTTGATCACGGTGCAGATGAACAACACGCAGGCGCCCTCCGCGACTCCGGCTTCGCCGCTCGCCCCGACCGCGAGCCGCAGCGAGCGCGAGTTCGCGCGGGCACGGCGCCATTCGCGCCTGGTGCGCCGTCTGAAGATCGCCCTCCCGCTGACCGCCGCGATCATCGTCGTGGTCGGCGTCGTCACCACCTGGCTCGCCCGCAGCCTGCCGGGAGAAATCTCGGTGACGGGGACCTCGATCCAGGACGGACGCGTGGTCATGCAGGATCCCCGCATGTCCGGTGTCGACAGCCAGGAACGGCCGTACGAGATGCGCGCCGAACGCGCATTCCAGTCGCTGACGGGCGGTGGCGTCGATCTGGAGAAGGTCGCTGCCACGCTGTTCGTCGGCGACGACACCACCGCCGACATCACCGCCGCCGCCGGCTTCTACGATTCGGAAACCAACAAGCTGCGGCTGACGGACGGGATCGAGGTCGAGACGAGCAACGGCATCGCGATCCGGCTCGCGACGGCCGACATCGACCTTGCCGCCGGTTCCATGCAGGGCGGTGGCCCGGTGGAGATCGACACGCCCAACCAGACCATCCGATCCAGCTCCCTCAACGTGTCCGAGGGTGGTAAAGTCCTTTCCTTCGGCGGCCGGGTGAAGATGGTGATTGCGCCGTCGCAGCCAGGGTCGGACGACAAACAAGCCTTCAAGAGCGAGTAGATCATGCAAGCCTTCGTCCTACGTCGCGCGGCGCCATTCGTCGCGGCTGTCTTCCTCGCTGCGGTCGGCGCCCCTGGCGCTTTTGCCCAGGAAGGGCTCGGCAGCAGTTTCACCGGCCTGCAGCTCGACGGCGACCAGCCGATCTCGATCGAATCGAACCTGCTCGACGTCGACGACGCCCAGGCGGTCGCCACCTTTACCGGCAATGTCGCGGTGGCGCAGGGCGACACCGAGCTGCGGAGCGGCAAGCTCGTCGTGCATTACAAGAAGCCCGAGGACGGCGAGGCCGCACCGGCACGCGGCGGTGCGCTGCCGGGCGGCTCGAACCAGATCGACCGGCTCGAAGCGACCGGAAAGGTCTACGTCAAGTCGGTCGACCAGGTGGCGACCGCCGAACAGGCCTCGTTCGACATGACCAGCCAGCTCGTGGTGATGACCGGCAATGTCGTGCTCAGCCAGGGCGAGAACATCGCCGAAGGCTGCAAGCTGACGATCCAGATGGATACCGGCCTCGCTCGCCTCGAAAGCGCCTGCGGCGAGGGCGGCAGCAACGGCCGAGTGCGGCTCATGCTCAGCCCCGACGGGCAGTCCGACGGCGCGGCGACGAACTGAGGCCGGCTGCGTGACGATCGCACAGACCGCCCAGCGCGCCGCCGCCGACGTGGCGGACAAGCCGCGGGCAGGCCCGCCGTCCGCTGCGGCCGGCAACAAGGCCGGCCCGCGCTTTGCCAACGCCGAGGGAACCCTCGTCGCAGCAAACCTCACCAAGACCTACCGGGGCCGGCGCGTCGTGGACGATGTCGGGATCGCGGTGCGACGCGGCGAAGCCGTCGGCCTGCTCGGACCGAACGGCGCCGGCAAGACCACCTGCTTCTACATGATCACCGGGCTGGTGCCGGTGGACAAGGGCAACATCCTGCTCGACGGGCACGACATCACCCAGATCCCGATGTATCGCCGCGCCCGGCTCGGCATCGGCTACCTGCCGCAGGAAGCCTCGATCTTCCGCGGCCTCTCCGTCGAGGACAATATCCGCGCCGTGCTCGAAGTGGTCGAGAAGGACAAGGCGACGCGCGAGCGGGAACTGACCAGCCTGCTGCAGGAATTCAACATCGAGCACCTGCGCAAGCAGGCCTCGACGTCGCTCTCCGGCGGCGAGCGGCGGCGCTGCGAGATTGCGCGCGCGCTGGCCTCCAAGCCGACCTTCATGCTGCTCGACGAGCCCTTCGCCGGCGTCGACCCGATCGCCGTCTCGGACATCCAGGGCCTGGTCCGGCATCTCACCAAGCGCGGCATCGGCGTCCTGATCACCGACCACAACGTGCGCGAGACGCTGGGCCTGATCGACCGGGCCTACATCATGCATGCCGGCGCCGTGCTCACCCACGGCAGCCCGCAGCAGATCGTCGACAATGTCGACGTGCGGCGATTCTATCTCGGGGACCAGTTCAGCTTCTGACGTGCGTCGGGCCGCCTCGCGCGGTTCCGATTGACAAGGAAGTTCGACAGCCGCTTTGATGCGGGGATGGCGCCGTCACCCGCATCGTGCGGGACAAGGGGGTGGCGCCGGACCCGACGCGGGCTGCCCGAAAGGGCGGGCCGACCGGCTCCAGGCGAATTGATCGGGGTTCATGGCTCTTTCGGCCCGACTGCAGATGCGGCAGACCCAGTCGCTGGTGATGACACCCCAGCTGCTGCAGTCGATCCGTTTGCTGCAGTACAGCCATCTGGAACTGCAGAGCTTCGTCGAGACCGAGATGGAGCGCAATCCGCTGCTCTCCTACGAGCCGGCGAATGCCGTCGCCGACCCGCCCGTTCCGCCGCCTGTCCAGGATACAAGCGAGCGTCAGGTCACCGGTGCGGAAAGCGACGGCGCGGCTTATGAGAGCGGCTTTTCCGGGCGCGAGGACGATCCCGTCTCCCGGCCGGCACGCGGCCCGGCCCCGGCGACGCGGGGCGAGGGACGGATCCTTGCGGCGGATGGCGATTTCAGCATCGACGACCTAGCCGAACGCCGGCCGTCGCTGCACGCGCACGCGCTGAACGAGGTCGCCGACGCGCTGGCGCCCGGCATCGAGCGCAAGCTCGGCGAAGCCCTGGTCGAGCATCTCGACGAGAACGGCTATCTGTGGCGGGCGACGGAAATCGTCGCCGCCGAGCTCGGGGTGGAGGTCGGAACGGTGGAGGCGGTCCTGGCGCAGCTCCAGCGTGAGGCGACGCCGGCCGGGCTGTTCGCCCGCGATCTTTCGGAGTGCCTCGCCCTGCAGCTGCAGCGTCAGGACCGGCTCGATCCGGTCATGCGCACCGTCCTCGCCAATCTCGACCTTCTGGCGCGCCGCGATTTCGCGCAACTGCGCCGCCTGACGGGCGAGGACGAATCGGGGCTGATGGAAATCCTCTCCGAGATACGCGCGCTGGACCCCAAGCCCGGCCATGCCTTCGATCATCACGGGCCCGAAGCCATCGTTCCGGACGTGCTGGTCACGGCAGCCGCCGACGGCGGCTGGCAGGTCGAGCTGAACCCGGAGGCCCTGCCGCGCGTCCTCGTCGACAACGACTATCTGAAGATCGTGCGTCGCGGCCGGCTTTCGGACGAAGACCGCAGCTTCATCGGCGAGTGCCACCAATCGGCGAACTGGCTGATCCGCTCGCTCGACCAGCGGGCAAAGACGATCGTGAAGGTCGCAAGCGAGATCGTCCGACGCCAGGACGGCTTCCTGACGCGCGGCATCGGCGGCCTGCGCCCGATGACGCTGATGTCGGTCGCCGAGGCGATCGGCATGCACGAATCGACGGTCAGCCGCGTCACCGCCAGCAAGTTCATCTCCACCCCTCGCGGCACCTTCGACATGCGGTTCTTCTTCACCGTGGCGATCGCCTCGGTGAATGGCGGCGACGCCCATTCGGCCGAGAGCGTCAAGCACCGGATCAAGCTGCTGATCGACGCCGAGAGCCAGGGCAAGGTCATGTCCGACGACGACATCGCGGCGGTGCTGCGGGATGAAGGCATCGACCTCGCGCGGCGCACTGTGGCGAAATATCGCGAGGCACTGGGAATCCCCTCGTCCATCCAGCGCCGGCGCGAGATGAACGCGCGCCGGCTGGCGTCCTGACGCATGGAAGCGGCCGCCCCGGTATCGGCGGGATGGCCCGTCGGCAGGAGGGCCGCGCGTTGACACCCCTGGCGAAGGTTCCTAGAAGGCGCCACTTCTCCATTGGGTTCGAGCCTGCCGCCCCGACTACACGCCCCTACGAAATACGACGCCGACACGGCACCGAAGGGCGTCGCCAGACGTTTGTCGTAGAATGGGCAGAACCGGTGCCAGGTCACCGCAAGGGAGTTCAAGAATGAGTATTCGCGTTTCGGGCAAGCACATGGACGTCGGCGAGGCGTTCCGCGCACGGATCGAGCAGCGGCTGGGCGATGCCGTCGACAAATATTTCGACGGCAATTTCTCCAGCACCGTGGTCGTCTCCAAGGACGGCCCGCGCTTCTCCACCGATTGCACCGTGCATCTAGACACTGGAGTGGTGTTCCAGGCCGCCGGCCAGGCGCACGATCCGGAAGCCTGTTTCGCGGATGCGGCCGAACGCATCGAGAAGCGCCTGCGGCGCTACAAGAGGCGCCTGAAGGATCACCATCTGCATGCCAACGGGCAGCAGCGCGACATGGCGTATTCGGTCATGGCGGCGATTCCCGACGAGCCGGAAGACGAGGTCCCGGAGGATTATTCTCCGGCGATCATCGCCGAGACGACGCTCAAGGTCGGCACGCTCTCGGTGGCGGGTGCGGTGATGGAACTCGACCGGCAGGACGGACCGGTGGTCCTGTTCCGCAATGCCAAGTCGGGCGACCTCAACATCGTCTTCCGCCGCCCGGATGGCAATTATGGCTGGGTAGACCCCTCCTCCTACGCCAAGGCAGGCGACGCTTGAGCGCCACACAAGCTTTGTCGGCCAGGGTGACGCGCTCCGCAGCAAGAGGCAGTTCAGCGATGGATTTCGAGATGCTCATCGAACCGGCCGCGATCCTGCCGGGCCTTCGGGCCAACTCCAAGAAGCAGGTACTGCAGGAGTTGGCCGAGAAGGCCGCAGAGCTGACCGGCCGGCCGGAGCGCGAGATCTTCGAGACGATCCTTCAGCGTGAGAAGCTCGGCTCGACCGGTGTCGGCAACGGCATCGCCATCCCGCACGGCAAGCTCGAAGGCCTCGACCACATCGTCGGGGTCTTCGCCCGGCTCAGCCGTCCGGTCGAGTTCGACGCGCTGGATGACCAGCCGGTCGATCTTGTCTTCCTGCTCCTGGCGCCGGAGGGATCCGGCGCCGACCACCTGAAGGCGCTGTCGAAGGTTGCCCGTCTGCTGCGCAATCCGGAAACGGTGGGCCAGATCCGGGCCTCGCGCGATGCCGGCGCGATCTACGCGCTGATGACCAGCGCCTCGGCCAAGAACGCCGCCTGAGGCCGCGCCCGCCCGAGACTGCTTCTCCAGAACCCACCAGACCCCCAAACGAAAAAAGCGGACGTGCCCGCCGGGCCGCCCGCTTTCTCGAAAAACGATCGTCGTTCGGCGATCAGTGGATGCTCACCGTCCGCAGCTCGTTCTCGTCGGCGCTGGCGAGGATGCTGCCGCGGTCGTCGGAGACCGCGAGCGGCGTGCCGTCGGCGGAGAACAGCGCCCAGAGCCGCAGGCCCGGCCGGATGGCCTGGGCGGTCGGGAAGCGGGCGCGAATGTCGTCGGAAGACATCTGGCGCAGATAGGCGAGATCACCCTCGCCGATGGCTGCCAGATCGGCCTCGCTGATAGCAATGTTGTGGTCGATCATAACGTTTCCTTTCAAGGCCAACGCGGGACCCGGTCAGTCTTCGACCGCAATCTCGATTTTCCGGATGATCCGCTCCGGTTCGGGCTTGGCGAGGTCAATGAGCAGCAGGCCGTTCTTCAGCTGCGCGCCGATGATCCGCATTCCCTCCGCCAGCAGGAAGCACTTCTGGAACTGCCGCGCCGCGATACCGCGGTGCAGAAACTCCCGTTCGGCGTCGTCGTTCTGCCGTCCGCGGATCAGCAGCTGGTTTTCCTCGGTCGTCACCTCGAGGTCCTCGGGACGAAACCCGGCCACGGCGAGCGTGATCCGGATCAGATCCTGCGGGGCATCGGACGACACCGAAGCGCGGACGCGTTCGATGTTGTAGGGAGGATAGCCGTCGCCGGCCTTTGCTATGCGTTCGAGCGTCTTCTCGACACTGTCGAAGCCGAGCAGCAACGGGCTGGAAAACGGCGTCATACGGCTCATGGGCGTACAAAGTCCTTTGACAAGCGACTTGTCGGAGAAGCGGCCCGTTTGCGGCACCGCCTTTCCTCTACCCGGCTCATATGGCGTTCCGATCGTTGCCCTTCAATGCGTTGTCGTCTTCGTCACGGATGGTTGCGCAGATCAGTTACGCATTCCTCAACGGCGCCAGACGGATCACCAGCGCCCTCGAAAGAGCGCTGGCGGTGATCAGGACGCCGTGCCGGTCGCGCCCGGCTTGAAGGCCAGCGCGACGCCGTTGAGGCAATGGCGCTTGCCGGTGGGTGCAGGCCCGTCGTCGAAGATATGGCCGAAATGACCGCCGCAGGTGGCGCAGTGGACTTCCGTGCGCGGCAGGATCAGCCTGTAGTCGGTGCGGGTCTGCACCGCCTCGTCCGACAGAGGCGCCCAGAAGCTCGGCCAGCCGGTGCCGGAATCGAACTTCGTCTCCGACGAGTACACCGGCGTGTCGCAGCCGGCGCAGGCATAGAGGCCGCTCTGCTTGTTGTCGTTGAGTTCGCTGGAAAACGGCCGTTCGGTCGCCTCCTCGCGCAGCACGGCAAACTGTTCCGGGGTCAGGCGCTGGCGCCATTCCTCGGGTGTGAAGGATACCGGAAACTCCGACTCGCTCGCCGCCCGGCTGCGGCTGAACAGCCCGCCACCGATCGCGACGACCGCGGCGGCGGCTCCCGTCAACAGAACGTTGCGCCTCAGCATGCTCGATCTCCTTGCTCGGTTCGTCGGGCTCGGGACTGCGTCCCGCAGCGTGAGATGGTCGGCATTGCCGGCCGTTACCGCAAGGGGGACACCGGGAGCGCACCGCATTGTGTTCGGCGCCTGCCCGGCAACAGCCCCTGGATGGGAAGCCGCAGGCTCCGCGCCATCCCGGGGGACGATGCGGAGCCCGGTTCCCTGGCCGGCGCCGATGCGCGGCCAGGTCTTGATCAGTCCGCGGGCATCAGGACGGTGTCGATGACGTGGACGACGCCGTTCGACTGCATCACGTCCGCCTGCTCGACCGTCGCCTTGTTGCCCTGCGCGTCCGTGACGATGATGCTGTCACCTTCCATCGACAGGCTGATAGTCTCGCCCGCCACGGTCGGCGCCGGGTGCTCGCCGCCATCGTCCTCGATCATCTTCATCGCGGCCTCGGACGTCGCTGCCGCCGGGACCACGTGATAGGTCAGGATCTTGGTCAGCTGTGCCTTGTTCTCCGGCTTCAGGAGCTCCTCGACGGTGCCGTCGGGCAGCTTCTCGAAGGCCGCGTTGGTCGGCGCGAAGACCGTGAAGGGACCCTCGCCGCTCAGGGTCTCGGCGAGACCGGCAGCCGTGACGGCCGCGACCAGCGTCGAAAGGTTGGGCGCCGCCGAGGCGTTCTCGACGATAGTCTTGGCCGGGTCCATGGCGACGCCACCGACCATCGGCATGTCCTGCGCCACGGCGCCGGTGGACATGCCGGCGGCGCTGACGGCGATCAATGAGGCGAAGGCGGTGCTGCGGATGAGGGTCTTCAGCATGATGGTTTTCTCCCTGTGTTGCCGGTCCTGGGACCGCCGCTTCCGTGGGGAAGTCGCAACAGTTACGGGAGGCCGGACGGCAGGGCTTCGCCTTTGCTCATCACAGTAAGTTTGGGCCGACGTGATGCTCCGGGCGGAACGATCCGCGAGTGAACATTCCGCAACGCGCCGGCTCAGTCGGCCACCGGGCCGCGATTGCGCTTGATGTCGCCGCGACCCTTCTTCGCCTTCAGCCGCCGCTCGACGGAGCCGCGGGTGGGCTTGGTCTTGCGACGCGGCGGCGGCGGCGGCTTCAAGGCTTCGCGCACCAGCTCGGCCAGCCGTTCGCGGGCATCCTCGCGGTTGCGGTCCTGGCTGCGGAAGCGCGACGCCTCGATCAGTATGTCGCCGTCCTTCGTGGCACGCCGACCGGCAAGCTTCAGCAGCCGTCGTCGCGCATCCGGCGGCACAGCCTCGCAGCGGGAGGCCTGGAAGCGCAGCTGCACCGCCGTCGACACCTTGTTGACGTTCTGCCCGCCCGGTCCGCCGGCACGGATGAACTGCTCCTCGAGAGCGGCCTCGGGGATGATCACCCGGCTGGTGACCTGAAGATCGTTCGCGGCTGCCATGACGGGGCGGTCTTCCTCCTTGCGGGCGGCAGCACCAGCCGCCCCCGAGGAGATAGCCGAGAATCGCCGTAAGCGGGAGCGCGATCCTCAGGAAACGGCGACGCCCCGGCTGGATGGCCGAGCCGCCCCCGTCTCAGACAAGGGGTGGCGCAGCGGCGCCTACTCGGCCGCGAGCTGCAGGTTCGGGGCCGCGTCCATCACGTCGCGATCGACATGCTGCTCGAACTTCTCGAAATTGCGGCTGAACATCTCGACCAGCTTGCGCGCCTGCGCGTCGTAGGCCGCCGTATCCGCCCAGGTCGAACGCGGATCGAGGATCGCACTGTCGACCCCTTCGACCGCCACCGGGACCTTGAAGCCGAAATTGGCGTCGGTGCGAAACTCGGCGTTCTTCAGGCTGCCGTCCAGCACCGCTGCCAGCAGGGTCCGCGTCACGCCGATCGGCATGCGCTGGCCGGTGCCGTAGGCGCCCCCGGTCCAGCCGGTGTTGACCAGCCAGCAGTCGACCTCGTGGCGGGCGATGAGGTCACGCAGGAGATTGCCGTATTCGGACGGGTGCCGGGGCATGAACGGCGCGCCGAAACAGGTCGAGAAGGTCGCCTCCGGCTCGGTCACGCCCTTTTCGGTCCCCGCCACCTTGGCGGTGTAGCCGGACAGGAAGTGGTACATCGCCTCGGCCGGCGTCAGCCGCGCGATCGGCGGCATCACGCCGAAGGCATCGGCGGTGAGCATGATGATGTTCTTCGGATGACCGGCGCGCCCGGTCTCGCTGGCATTGGGGATGAAGTCGAGCGGATAGGCGGCGCGGGTGTTCTCGGTCAGCGAGGAGTCGGCGAAGTCCGGGACCAGATTCTTGTCGAGGACGACGTTCTCGAGGACGGTGCCGAAGCGGCGCGTCGTCGCGAAGATCTCGGGCTCGGCCTTGGGCGAGAGATTGATCGTCTTGGCGTAGCAGCCGCCCTCGAAATTGAAGATGCCGTCCTCGCCCCAGCCATGCTCGTCGTCGCCGATCAGCGTGCGGTGCGGATCTGCGGAGAGTGTCGTCTTGCCGGTGCCCGACAGGCCGAAGAAGATCGCCACGTCGCCATCGGGGCCGACATTGGCCGAGCAGTGCATCGGCATGACGCCGCGACCGGGCAGCTGGTAGTTCAGTGCGGTGAAGACCGACTTCTTCATCTCGCCGCCATAGGTCGTCCCGCCGATCAGCACGATATTGCGGGAGAGATCGCAGCCGATGACGGTCTCGGAGCGGCAGGCATGCCGTTCGGGATCGGCCTTGAACGAGGCGAGATCGATGACGGTCATGTCCGGGACGAAATCCGCCAGCTGTTCCACCGTCGGGCGGATCAGCAGGTTGCGGATGAACAGGGCATGCCAGGCATATTCGGTCACGACGCGGACGCGGATCGCGTTCTGCGCGTCGGCACCGCCGATGAGGTCCTGCACGAACAGGTCGCGACCGCGCGCATGCTCCTTGAAGTCCGCATAGAGCTGCTCGAAGGCCGCCGGTTCCATCGGCTTGTTGTTGTCCCACCAGACGACGTCGTCCGTGGCCTCGTCCCGCACGACGAACTTGTCCCTCGGAGAGCGGCCGGTATGCCGGCCGGTGGTGACGACCAGCGCGCCATGGGCGGTCAGCCGGCCCTCGCCCCGCCGGATCGCGGTCTCGACCAGTTCGGCCGACGGCAGGTTCCACCGCAG
The DNA here is from genome assembly GCF_014196845.1 of Aurantimonas endophytica. Lineage (GTDB taxonomy): Bacteria > Pseudomonadota > Alphaproteobacteria > Rhizobiales > Rhizobiaceae > Aurantimonas > Aurantimonas endophytica. The sequence continues at coordinate 258,305 of NZ_JACIEM010000006.1, read as the reverse complement.
GGAAGACACTCCCTCCAGTCCGGTCGTCTCGATGCCGCTGTGCGGATTGCGCGTGCCGATCTCGTCCACGGTGATCTCCCCATAGAATTCGCGCGCCCCCGCCCGGAGCGGCTGCTTGCAGCTAGATACTGCGAAGGCGACCGTTCATCAAGCTGTCCCGCCCGAATTTCCTTAGCGCTGACAGGTAGTTAATCGATTTAGCAGTGTCATCTTCCGATTCAATCGGTTCGATGCTGGCGCGATGAACGCCGATCTTGGAAAATTTCTTTCGCGGAACTTTGGGGCGGACGCCGCGCTTCCTTTCACACGCAGAGCGTCAACCGAGGTGCGACGCGGGCTCCGGCGACGAACAAAACCCACCGGAAATCCTGAGGTTTTCCCCGGAATCTGACGTTACGTCTTTGTAATCTTCGCTTCCTGCCACATTTAGCGCAGATTGATGACGCGACTCGCGCCGTTCTGGACGGCCGCCGCCGATCGGCAGCCTTCCCGAACCTACGGACGGCAGGCGCCGCCGATAGAATGAGGCGCCGGCTGCCCACCTGACGGCCTCACGACCGCCGGGAGGGTGGAAACTGGAGAAGACCGCAATGCCAACGATCGCTCTTGTCGACGACGACAGGAACATCCTCACCTCGGTATCGATCGCCCTCGAAAGCGAGGGCTACCGCGTCGAGACCTACACGGACGGTGCGTCCGCCCTGGAGGGCCTGCAGTCGCGGCCGCCGCAACTGGCGATCTTCGACATCAAGATGCCCCGCATGGACGGGATGGAACTGCTCCGTCGCCTGCGACAGAAATCCGACATCCCCGTCATCTTCCTGACGTCCAAGGACGAGGAGATCGACGAATTGTTCGGGCTCAAGATGGGCGCCGACGACTATATCCGGAAGCCCTTCTCGCAGCGGCTGCTGGTCGAGCGGGTGCGGGCCATCCTGCGCCGCGGCCAGCCACGCGACAACGCCGGCAAGAGCGCCGCGGCCACGCCGGAATCCTCGCTGGAGCGCGGCCAGCTGGTGATGGATCAGGAGCGTCATACCTGCACCTGGATGGGCCGGCCGGTGACCCTGACGGTGACCGAGTTCCTGATCCTGCATTCCCTGGCGCAGCGCCCGGGCGTGGTGAAGAGCCGCGACGCGCTGATGGACGCCGCCTACGACGAGCAGGTCTATGTCGACGACCGCACCATCGACAGCCACATCAAGCGGCTGCGCAAGAAGTTCAAGGTGATCGACGACGACTTCGACATGATCGAGACGCTCTACGGCGTCGGCTATCGCTTCCGGGAAACCTGAAGCGGCGCAAAGGCCACCGATGGTATCGATCTCAGGTTCCCACGAGGATGAAGGCCGGCGCGCGGGCGTGCGGCGGCCGCCGCGCGACCTTGCCATGCGCAAGCGCCTGCGGCGGCTGCCGTTCATCCGCCGGGTGCTCTACCGCATGCGCTGGGCGCTGGGGCACACGATCTTCTCGTCGCTGACACGGCGCATCGTCTTCCTCAACCTCGTCGCCCTGATCGTCCTCGTCTCCGGCATCCTCTATCTCAACCAGTTCCGCGCCGGGCTGATCGACGCCCGCGTCGAAAGCCTGCTCACCCAGGGCGAGATCATCGCGAGCGCGATCGCCTCGTCGGCGACGGTCGAAACCAATTCGATCACGCTCGACCCCGAGCGGCTGCTCGAGCTCCAGGCCGGCGACACGCTGGCGCCGGGTTCCGACACGGCGGAAAGCCTGGAGTTTCCGATCAACCCCGAACGTGTCGCGCCGCTGCTGCGCCGGCTGATCTCCCCGACCCGCACCCGCGCCCGGCTCTACGACCGCGACGCCAATCTGATCCTCGATTCCCGGCATCTCTATTCGCGCGGCCAGATCCTGCGCTACGACCTGCCGCCTGTGGCTGACGAGGAACCCTCCTTCCTCGAGGAGACGGTGTCGTTCGTGCGCCGGCTGTTCCAGCGCAGCGACCTGCCGGTCTATCGCGAGACCCCCGGCGGTTCGGGCACTGCGTATCCGGAGGTGATGAACGCCCTCACCGGCGGGCCGGCGAGCGTCGTGCGGGCGACCGAAGGGGGCGAACTGATCGTCTCGGTCGCCGTGCCGATCCAGCGCTTCCGGGCGGTGCTCGGCGTCCTTCTCCTGTCCACCCAGGGCGGCGACATCGACAAGATCGTCCAGGCCGAGCGCATGGCGATCGTGCGCGTCTTCGCCGTGGCGGCGGTGGTGGTCATCGTGCTGTCGACGCTGCTCGCCTCGACCATCGCGACGCCGCTGCGCCGGCTGTCGGCCGCCGCCATCCGCGTCCGGCGAGGGGTGAACGAGCGCACGGCTATCCCCGATTTCGGCGACCGCGCCGACGAGGTGGGTAATCTCGCCACGGCGCTGCGGGGCATGACCAACGCGCTCTACGCCCGCATGGACGCCATCGAATCCTTTGCCGCGGACGTCTCGCACGAATTGAAGAACCCGCTGACGTCCCTGCGCAGTGCCGTCGAGACGCTGCCGCTCGCCCGCAACGAGGCCTCGCGCGAACGGCTGCTGGAGATCATCCAGCACGACGTGCGGCGGCTCGACCGGCTGATCACCGACATCGCCGACGCCTCGCGGCTCGATGCCGAGCTCGCGCGGCAGATCGCCGCCAAGGTCGATCTCGCCGGCCTGTTGCGCTCCGTCGTCGACGGCGCCCACGGCCACAGGCGCGACGGGCGGAACGTGTCGATCAGTTTCGAGCCGCAGCCGCTGCCGGCCTCGGTGAAAGGCGGCTACAGCGTCACCGGTCACGATCTGCGGCTGAGCCAGGTTTTCACCAACCTCATCGAGAACGCCCGCTCGTTCGTTCCGCCCGAGAGCGGCCGGATCAAGGTCTCGCTGCGGCGCCGCGGCCAGCGCGTCGTCGCGACGGTCGAGGACAACGGACCGGGCATCCAGGCCGAGTTCATCGACCGGATCTTCGAGCGCTTCTATACCGACCGTCCGTCCGGCGAGGCGTTCGGCCAGAATTCGGGTCTCGGCCTGTCGATCAGCCGGCAGATCGTCGAAGCCCATGGCGGCACGATCCGCGCCGAGAATATTATCGATCCCGCCGCGCCGGGCGGCGTGGCGGGGGCGCGCTTCATCGTCTCGCTGCCAGCGGAATGAGCGAGGGCCTGAACGTTCATGGCTCGGCGGTGCTGGTCGGCCGGATGGGCATCCTGGTGCGCGGCCCGGCGCGCAGCGGCAAGTCGGCGCTCTGTCTCTCCGCAATCAGGCGCGCCGCCTCGCTCGGGCTGGAGAGCTGGCTGGTCGGCGACGACCGGGTGGTGATCGAAGCGACATCCACGGGCCTCGTCCTCTCCGCGCCGGATGTTTTGCGCGGACTGATCGAGATTTCGGGCGTCGGCATCGTCCCCGAACCTGCAACCCCTGCCGCCCCCCTATCCCTGGTCGTCGACCTCTGCGAGCTGGATGCGATCGACCGGATGCCCGAAGCGTCTGATGAAGAGGAGACGATCCTCGGCGCGGTCATCCGCCGCGTGCGGCTCCCGGCGCGCTCCGCGGCCTTCGGCGCCGACGTGCTCGTCTCGCTGGCGCTTGCTGACGCACGGACCGGCGGATGAGCCGGTACCGGAAGACGGCCGCCTCCGGCCGATCATTTAACTTGCGTATCGCCAGCCAGATGGTGAGGATGCGCGCCCATATGCCGGACCGCCGTCCGTTGCCCTCCGGGGCCGGAGCGGTCCCGGCTGCCTATCAGGGAGCCGGTCGGATGACCTGCCGGACAATCGGAGCGTTCGCCGCATGATCGGACTGGTGCTTGTCACCCACGGGCGGCTCGCCGACGAATTCCGCAATGCGGTCGAACACGTGGTCGGACCGCAGGAAGCCTTCGAGACGATCTCGATCGGACCGGAAGACGACATGGAGCAGCGGCGTGTCGACATCGTCGAGGCGGTCGGCCGCGCCGAGCGCGGCGACGGGGTGATCATCCTGACCGACATGTTCGGCGGCACCCCCTCCAACCTCGCCATCTCGGTAATGGACGGGACGCGGGTCGATGTCCTCGCCGGCGTGAACCTGCCGATGCTGATCAAGCTGGCGAGCGTGCGGAACGAGAAGCCGATCGCGCAGGCGCTGGTGGAAGCCCAGGATGCCGGGCGCAAATACATCAACGTGGCGAGCCGGGTCCTCAGTGGAAAATAATCTGGCGATGTCCGGCACGAACGACGGGTCCCGATGTGGCAAGGACGCGGAAGGACCCGAAGGTCGCCCGAACCCTGATGCGCGCATCCTGACGATCGTCAACCGTCGCGGGCTGCATGCCCGCGCCTCCGCCCGCTTCGTCCAGACCGCCGAGACCTTCGACGCCGAGCTGACGATCTCGCGCGACGGGCTGTCGGTCGGTGGCCAGTCGATCATGGGCCTGATGATGCTCGCGGCGAGCCAGGGATGCACGATCGAGGTGACGGCGACCGGGACCGATGCCACGGCGGCCCTCGATGCGATCGAGGCGCTCGTCGCCAACCGCTTCGGCGAGGAGCACTGACCGCCGGGGTTCCTGCTACTCGGTCGGCAGCCGAGCCGGCGCATCAGGAACGGACGCAGCCGGGGGCGCGGGCGACGCCGGCACGGCCGTATCCGCCTTTCCTTCCAATGGGCCTGCTGGCGCCGCGGCACCGCCATTGGCTTCGGTAACGAGCAGCCGCCAGAGATCGTCGGTTGCCTCACGCGCACGGTCGAGCGGCAGTGCCACCAGGCCGCTGCCGACGGCGCGGGACAAGTCGTCGCGCAGCCGCCCTGCCAGCGGATCGCCACCCGCCGCCGCGATCGAGGCCCAGCCATAGGCCCGCAAGAGGTTCCGGGGCATCGTCACGCCTTCATAATAGGCATAGGCGAAGCGCCGCACCGTCGCCCAGTCGCGCTCCGCGAACGCCGCGACCTCGACGCGCTTCTGCTCCTGCCCCACCGGCATCGCCCGCCAACGCTGCACGGCCTCGTCTTCCGCGGCGACGGTCTCCTCCGGGCTCAGCCGGCCGCGCAGCGCGACGAGACCAGCATCGTCGACCGTGAGGCCATCTGCCCTGGCGATCAGCAGCGCGAGATAGGCGCCTGCCAGTTCGTCCTGCGGGATCGCCACGCCCGGATCGGCGGCAAGCCCGCGGGCGAGAATCCCCATCGCACGGCGGTTGTCGTTTACCGCCAGCGGCAGTGCCAGCGCGACCGCGCGAGCAACGTCCTGCGGCACGCCCCGGCCCTCGAGCAGGGCTTCGGCGGCATCCAGAACCGCATCCGGCGGCGCGTCCTCGCCAACCAGCGTGGCAGGATCGCGCAGCGGGACGCGGGCAGCGATCCCCGCCACGGCGGACGGGTTGAGGGCGAGGATCTCCGCCTCGCCGATCTCCCCGTCGGTCAGGCGGGAGAGATCGAAAGGCTCGACCGGCGCGAAGGTCACGTCCAGCCGGTCGGGCTTGGCGAGAAACGCCTGCGCCGTCGCCGACCATTCCTGCCCCCTGCGCTGCAGTTCGGGCCCGGCGCCATCGGAAAGGCCCGCGACCACCGAGGCGACGCCGATCCCGGCCATCATGGCAACGGCGCCGCGGGCCTGCTCGCCCGTCAGCCCCTGTCGCTCGCCCGCCATGTCGTAGAGCACCGCCGCCAGCCCAGCGTCGGTGAAGCCGATGCGCCCGGACCGCAGCTGTCCGATCACCGTCGGCATCTCCGAGCCGCCCTCCGCAAGGTCCTCGAGCGGCGCAAGAATGTGGAAGCCGGCAAGATCCGCGGTGACGTCGAACGTGCCGATCTTCTCCGCTCGCAGCACCAGGTTCACGTCGTAGTCGGCCGCGGCGACGTCGCTCGCCGCGGTCATGATCAGGTCGCCGGTCACGGTCTCGCTGTCGAGGCGCTGCAGGGCCTCGCGGACGGCCGGATCGAGCGGCAGCCCGCGCGTGTCGACCGCGACGTCCTCGTAGGCGACGCCATCCGCGGCGACCCGAATCTGCCCCACCGCCGCGGAGAAGCCGTCCCGCTCGACCGAAAGGCCGGTCACGACGAGCGCCTTCGTCACCGGATCGTAGCGGCGCGAGCGATAGGTGATGCGCGCGAGGTTGCGGCCGGCATAGACGGCGAAGTCGAAGAGATACGGCGCATAGGGCAGCGCGAATTCGCTGAAGCTCGCCGGCATCGACGGCGGCACGGCGGCAGCCGGAGCAGGCTGCGCCACAAGGTCGCTGGTCGGCACGAGGAGGAGGGCGGCGATCGTTGCCCCCAGCTTGGCCATCCGTAGTCGCATCACCCGTTCCCCAGCGTCAGACAGGGCGAGAACCTACCGCGAAAGCCCCTGCGGCCGGAAGAGGTCAGGCCAGTCGGTCGGGTGATCAAGATATAAGTAAATGTTTATGTCCTCTTGCCCGACGGATCGGGCGCTGGTAAATCGGCGGCAGCGGTCGCGGCTCGACGCCCGGCCAGACCTCAAACGGATGGACGCTCTCATGGCCAACGACTACGTCGTCAAGGACATCGCCCTCGCGGAATATGGCCGCAAGGAAATCGACATCGCCGAGACCGAAATGCCGGGCCTGATGGCCTGCCGCGAGGAATTCGGCGCCGACAAGCCGCTGAAGGGCGCCCGGATCACCGGGTCGCTGCACATGACGATCCAGACCGCGGTGCTGATCGAGACGCTGACGGCGCTCGGTGCCGAGGTCCGCTGGGCCTCCTGCAACATCTTCTCGACCCAGGACCACGCCGCCGCCGCGATCGCCGCCGCCGGCATACCGGTCTTCGCCATCAAGGGCGAGACGCTCGAGGACTACTGGACCTACACCGACCAGATCTTCCAGTGGCCGGACGGTGAGCCGACCAACATGATCCTCGACGATGGCGGCGACGCCACGATGTACATCCTCACCGGCGCCCGTGCCGAGGCGGGCGAGGACGTCCTGTCCAACCCGGCCAGCGAGGAAGAGGAATATTTCGTCGCGCAGATCAAGAAGCGCATGGCGATGTCGCCCGGCTTCTTCACCAAGCAGCGCGACGCCATCAAGGGCGTCACCGAAGAGACCACGACCGGCGTCAACCGTCTCTACCAGCTGCAGAAGAAGGGCCTGCTGCCCTTCCCGGCGATCAACGTCAACGACTCGGTCACCAAGTCGAAGTTCGACAACAAATACGGCTGCAAGGAATCGCTGGTCGACGGCATCCGCCGCGCCACCGACGTGATGATGGCCGGCAAGGTCGCCGTCGTCTGCGGCTACGGCGACGTCGGCAAGGGCTCCGCCGCCTCGCTGCAGGGCGCCGGCGCCCGCGTGAAGGTCACCGAGGTCGACCCGATCTGCGCCCTGCAGGCGGCAATGGACGGCTTTGAAGTGGTTCAGCTCGAGGACGTCGTCGCCAGCGCCGACATCTTCATCACCACGACCGGCAACAAGGACATCATCCGCATCGAGCACATGCGCGAGATGAAGGACATGGCCATCGTCGGCAATATCGGCCATTTCGACAACGAGATTCAGGTCACCGCCCTGAAGAACCTGAAATGGACGAACATCAAGCCGCAGGTCGACATGGTCGAGTTCCCCAAGGGCAACCGCATGCTGCTGCTCTCGGAAGGCCGTCTCCTCAATCTCGGCAATGCCACCGGCCACCCGAGCTTCGTGATGTCGGCGTCGTTCACCAACCAGACGCTGGCGCAGATCGAACTCTTCATCAAGGGTGAACAGTACCAGAACGAAGTCTATGTCCTGCCCAAGCATCTCGACGAGAAAGTTGCCCGCCTGCATCTCGGCAAGCTTGGCGCAAGGCTCTCGACACTCACCGAAGAGCAGGCCGCCTATATCGGCGTGACCCAGCAGGGCCCTTACAAGCCAGAGCATTACCGCTACTGATACGCTGATCCAGCCACTTCGACTCAGAGAAGCCGCCGCGACGCAAGCCGTCCGGCGGCTTTTCTTTTTGCCGACCCGGCTTTCTTGTGGATTGCGCCGAATTAACCAAGAGCTACTATGTCCGAATCGTGGCTGCCGGAGGGTGGGCCGGCGCCACGACGCGTGCCTTGAGTCATGTCTCGATAAGCGGCGGCAGTTCAAACGGGGACAGACAGGATGTTCGAGGAAGGTGGGTCCGGGCGCGCGAGCGCTTTCCGGCCGAACAGCGATTCCGCCCAAGGCGCGCGGCGCCGACGGGCGCGAATGCTGGCAGGTTACGCGGTGATGGCGGCGATCGTCCTGGCGGAGTTCGTCCCGACGCTCGCCCTGGCGCAGACCGAAGCCCCGTCCGCCGGTCGCAACGGGCTGTCCGGTGTGCTCAACCCGGTCGACATCCTCTATCTCGCCCTGCTCGCCATGATGATCGGCACGACGATGCTGACGGCGGTGTTCATCATCCGCCAGCGCGTCAAGACCGCCGCCGAGAACGACCTCCTGCGGGCCAGCCTGGCGGACAGCCGCGCCGAGGCCGAGTCGCGCGCAGCGCTGCTGGCGGGGGCGGACGAGCGTATCCTGATCTATTCCGGCCCCGGGGCGCCCGAAGTCCTCGGCGCCTTGCCGGGCGATTGCCAAGCGCCGCTCGAGGAGAAGCGGTTCCTGGCCTTCGCCGACTGGATGCCCGCCTCAACGGCCCGGACGCTTGCCGACAGCATCGACCGTCTGCGGGGAGCTGCCAAACCCTTCTGCCTCGAGATCGAGCTCGCAGAGGGCCAGGTGGTCGAGGCAACCGGGCGGACCATCGGGGCGCTGGCGACCGTGCGCTTCACGCGACTTCAGGGCCTGCGCGAGCGGCTGCGCGAGATCGAGGCCGCCGAGCAGCGCGCGCTGGCGACGATCGAAACGATGCAGCGCCTGTTCGACGCCGCGCCCATCCCGATCTGGCTGCGCGAGCAAGGCGGCCGCCTGGTCTGGGTCAACGAAAGCTATGCGAGCGCCGTCGACGCCGGCTCCGTCGCCGAGTGTCTGGAGCGCCAGAGCGAGTTTCTCAGCCAGCAGGACCGCCTCGCCATCGCCGCCCATCGCGCGGAGGCGAAGGTGTTTTCCGGAAAGCTCTCGACGGTCGTCGCCGCGGACCGGCGCAATTTCGCCGTCGTGGAAGCCGACGGACCGCTCGGATCGGCCGGCCTCGCCGCCGACGTGTCGGAAACCGAGCAGGTTCGCATGGAACTGCGCCAGACGATCGACAGCCAGTCCGAGACGCTGAACCAGCTCACCACGGCGGTTGCGCGCTTCGACGAGAAGACGCGGCTCGCCTATTACAATGCCGCGTTCCAGCGCCTCTTCGATCTCACGAACACCTATCTCGATTCCCAGCCCGACCACCTCGCGCTGCTCGACCATCTGCGCACCGCCGGCATCCTGCCGATCGAGAAGGAGTTCCGCAGCGAGCTGCGCGAGCAGGATCTCGCCGCGTACCGGGCGACGGAACCCACCGAGACGCTGTGGCACCTGTCTGACGGCCGCACCTTGCGGGTCATCGCGACGCCGCAGCCCCGCGGCGGCGCCACATGGGTGTTCGAGGACATCACCGAGAAGCTGGAGCTGGAGAGCCAGGTCAAGGCGACCGTCCGGCTGCAGCGCGAGACCATCGACTATCTGCGCGAAGCCGTCGCGGTGTTCAGCAGCGACGGACGGCTGCGCCTCTCCAACCCGGCCTTCGCCGAATTGTGGGGTCTCGACGCGGAATATCTGCGCTCGCGTCCGCGCATCCACGCGCTGCCGGAACTCTGCAATTTCGCCATCGTCGGCGGCGACGATGACAATGGCGAGGCCCGCGGCTGGACGAGGTTCAGCCAGGCGGTCACCGCGTTCGACGAGGCGGGTCGCGACACCGAGACCGGCGAATTTGCGCTCACGTCCGGCCACACCGTCGCCTACGGCATCGTGCCGCTGCCGAACGGGCAGACCATGCTCACCTTCTCCGATATTTCGGATGCCCGCGAGGCCGAGCGGATGCTGCGCGAGCGCAACGAGGCGCTGGAACAGGCGAACCAGATCAAGAACGACTTCGTCCAGCACGTGAACTACGAGCTGCGCTCGCCGCTGACCAACATCATCGGCTTCTCGGCGCTGCTGCGCACGCCGGAGACCGGCCCGCTGAACGAGCGCCAGAGCGAGTATCTCGACTACATCTCCACCTCGACGTCGCAGCTCCTGACCATCGTCAACGACATTCTCGACCTCGCCACGATCGACGCCGGCATCATGGAGCTCGAACTCGACGAGGTCGACATCGCCAAGACCGTGTCGCATGCCGCCGACGGCGTGCGCGAGCGGCTCACGGAAGCCGGCGTGACGCTCGACATCGACCTCGCGGAAGCCGGCGAGACGCTGCGCGCCGACGGGCCCCGCCTCACCCAGATCCTCTTCAACCTCCTGTCCAACGCCGCCAATTTCGCGCCGGCCGGCTCTGCCGTCGCGCTGCGCGCCCGGCGACGCGACGACACGATCCGCTTCGAGGTCACCGACCGCGGCCCGGGCATCGCCCGCGACAATCTCGACAAGATCTTCGAGCGCTTCGAGGCCAATCCGAACGGCGGCCGCCAGTCGGGTGCAGGTCTCGGTCTCTCCATCGTCAAGAGCTTCGTCGAGCTGCACCGCGGGACGATCGAGATCGTCTCGGCGCCCGGCGAGGGAACGACGGTCATCTGCACGCTGCCCGTCGGTCCGACATCGCCCGACCGTCAGGAGAACAGCCGCACCCATTTCGAGGACGCGGCCGAATGACGCGTTCGGCCACTGCCCTGACAAGAGAGCCGATGATCGCTGCTGACGGGCTGGAAGAGATCGTGCGCCTCGAACTCGTCGACGCCGCAGCCACCGAACGGCTCGGCGCCGACCTCGCGATGATGCTGCGGCCCGGCGACGTCGTGGCGCTGTGCGGCGATCTCGGCGCCGGCAAATCGACGCTGGCCCGCGCCGCGATCCGGCATCTGGCCGGGGACGCATCTCTCGAGGTGCCCTCGCCGACCTACACGCTGGTCCAGGCCTACGACACCGCGCCGAAGATCGCGCATTTCGATCTCTACCGCATCGGCGGCGACGACGAGCTCGATGAGCTTGGCTTCGACGAGTTGGTGGAGGCCGGGGTCGCGCTGGTCGAATGGCCGCAGAACGCGCCGCGCGTGCTCAGCCAGGCGGGCCTCGTCGTCTCGCTCGACATGGCGGCGGGCGGCGGGCGCGTCGCGGTCCTTGGCGGCCGCGGTGAAGCGGCGGAGCGGGCGCGCCGCACGCTGGCGATCCGGTCGTTCCTTGCTGGCGCGGGCCTTGCCGATGCCGAACGCCGACGCTTCTTCGGCGATGCCTCCACTCGGCGCTACGAGACCGTCCACACCGGCACGGCCGAGCCGCAGATCCTCATGGACGCGCCGCACCAGCCAGACGGACCGCCGGTCCGCGACGGATTGCCTTACAGCCGCATCGCGCATCTCGCCGAGGACGTCATCCCGTTCGTCGCCATCGCCGATGCACTGACCGCGGCGGGCTTCGCCGCGCCCGCGATCCACCGGGCCGATCTCGACCACGGACTGCTGCTGATCGAGCATCTCGGCGACGACACGCTGCTCGACGACGCCGGGCAACCGGTGGCGGAGCGCTACGAAGCGGCCGTCCTCTGCCTTGCGGACCTGCACGAGACGGCATGGCCCGCGGACCTGCCCGTCGCCGGCGGCGGCGTCTACACGGTGCCGCTGTTCGACCCAGGCGCCATGGCGATCGAGGTCGATCTCCTGCCGGACTGGTATCTGCCGCGCGCCAAGGGGCGTACCGCCACCGCCGAGGAGCGAGCGAGTTTCGCCGGGATCTGGGCCGATCTCTTCGCCGAAGTACGCGCCACGGAAACCACCCTCGTCCTGCGCGACTTCCATTCGCCGAACGTCATCTGGCGTCCGCGCGAGACGGGTCGCCGGCGGATCGGGCTGATCGACTTCCAGGATGCGGTGATCGGCCCCTCGGCCTACGACGTCGCGGCGCTCGCCCAGGACGCGCGCGTCGACGTCCCGGCCGCGCTCGAGGCCCGCCTGCGCGAGGCCTACGTCGCGCGGCGAACGGCGGGCGATCCCGGCTTCGACGCGGCCGGTTTCGAACGCGCCTATGCGATCATGGCGGCCCAGCGCGCCTCGAAGGTGCTCGGAATCTTCGTCCGGCTGCTGGAACGCGACGGCAAGCCACAATATCTGCGTCACATACCGCGTATTAAGACCTATCTCGGCCGGACGCTCGGCCACCCCTCGCTGGCAGCGCTGAAAGCGCTTTATGCCGCCTGGGGTGTTCTCGACGACGAGGCCTCCTGAACTCTCGACATGCGACGCACGATGACCTCTGTGAAATCCCCGACCTTCAAACCGACCACCGCGATGGTTCTCGCCGCCGGCCTCGGCAAGCGGATGCGCCCGATCACCTCGACGATTCCCAAGCCGCTGGTCGAGGTGCGCGGCCGGGCGCTGATCGACTACGGGCTCGACGCGCTGGCACGCAACGGCGTGACCAGGGTGGTCGTCAACGTCCATTACCTCGCCGACCTGATGAAGGCGCATCTGCGACGGCGCAAGGACATGGAGATCGTCATCTCCGACGAGCGCGACATGCTGCTCGACAGCGGCGGCGGCATCGTCAAGGCGCTGCCGGAACTCGGCACCGAGCCGTTCTACGTGATCAATTCCGACACTTTCTGGATCGACGGCTACCGCGACAATCTCGACCTGATGGCCGATCTCTGGGACCCGGCGAAGATGGACGTCAGCCTGCTCATTGCCGAGATGCGGCAGGCAACAGGCTATGACGGCCGCGGCGACTTCGCCATGGATCCCGAAGGCCGCCTTGCCCGGGTGGCCGAGCGCGACATGTCGCCGTTCATCTATGCCGGCGCGGCGATCATCAAGCCGTCGGTGTTTGCCGGCATGCAGCCGGAGAGATTCTCGCTGAACCGCGTCTTCGATGATGCGATCGAAGCGGGGCGGCTCTACGGCGTCCGGCTGGGCGGCCTGTGGATCACCGTGGGCACCCCCGCCGCTCTCGTCGAGGCCGAGGCGGCCTTCCAGTCCAGCGCGGCGGCCTGAGCCGACAGCTACGCTCAAGTCCAGGCAGCCGGCCGCCAATGCTTTGCCGGCGGCGTTCTTGGTGCGGCTCTTCCCTTGACGATGGGGCAGGATGTGACGAGATAGCCGGTCATGCCGCGAAGGTCCCGATGCCTCGTCACCCCTTCCGTGGGGCGGCGACGGCGGGCGCGGATTTAAGCCGCCATTCGCTGCAGCCAACGCGGCGTCCTCGTCATCGCGACCCGAGCCAAAGGCTTGAGACTGGTCTGATCATGGCCGACACCGCCGACCTGCCCGCGCTCCGGTTTCTCGAGGGGACGGGCGACGTTCGCCGGCTGATGCGCGAGCGCGACTGGTCGACATCGCCGCTCGGCGCGCCGCAGACCTGGCCGCAGGCGCTCCGCATGACCGCCGGGCTGATCCTGGATTCCGGCCTGCCGATGTTCGTCGCATGGGGTCCGGGGCTCGGCTTTCTCTACAACGACGCCTATTCGCAGCTTCTCGGCAACAAGCATCCATCAGGACTGGGCGAGCGTTTCCAGTCCGTCTGGCCGGAAATCTGGACCGACATCGCGCCGCTCATCGACAAGGCACTCGCCGGCGAGCCCACGATGTTCGAGAACTGGCCGCTGGTCGTGAACCGCCACGGCTATGACGAGACGGCCTATTTCACGTTCTCCTACTCGCCGGTCCGCGACCAGGACGGCACCATTCGGGGCATGCTGTGCGGAGCCGCCGAAACCACCCGCCAGGTGGAAGCCGAACGCCAGCTGCGCGAGAGCGAGGCGCGTTTCCGCAGCATGGCCGACAGCGCCCCGGTGATGATCTGGATCACCGACCCCGACGGCTATTGCAGCTATCTCAACCAGCCCTGGTACGAATATACCGGCCAGACCGAACTCGAGGGCGAAGGATATGGCTGGCTGAACGCCACGCATCCCGACGATCGTCCGGAGGCCGAAGAGGCGTTCCACGTCGCCAATACCGCGCATCTGCCCTTCCGGGTCGAATACCGGCTGCGGCGGGCGGACGGCGCCTATCGCTGGGCGATCGACGCCGCACGGCCGCGCTTTGCCGAGGACGGCAGCTATCTCGGCTATGTCGGCTGCGTCATCGACATCCACGAGCGCCGCGAGGCCGAGATCGCGCTCAGGGAGAGCGAGGACAACTATCGCCACGTGGTCGAGCTCAATCCGCAGACCACGTGGACCGCGAGACCGGACGGCCATCTGGACCGGGTCGCGGAGCGTTGGCGCGAATGGACCGGCACCAGCGGCCTCGGCTCGTCCTGGGGGGACGTCCTGCACCCGGAAGACCTCGAACGATCCATCGCGGCCTGGCAAGATGCGCTGTCGACAGGCGAGCCATACGACATCGAGCACCGCGCCAGGATGGTGTCTGGCCGCTATCGCTGGATGCATTCACGTGCCTATCCGCGCCGCGACGCCGACGGGCGGATCGTGCAGTGGTACGGTTCCACCGAGGACATCCACGAGCGCAAGGTGGGCGAAGAACACCTGCATCTGATGATCAACGAGCTGAACCACCGGGTGAAGAACTCCCTCGCCACGGTTCAGGCCATCGCCTCGCAGACCTTCCGCAACCCGGTTTCCTGGGAGCACGCGCGGCAGGATTTCTCGCACCGCCTGCTGGCACTGGCGCGCGCCCACGATGTTCTCACCGAAGCGAGCTGGAGCGGCGCGACCCTCCAGGCGGTGGTGGACCGAGCGCTGGCGGCCCATCGCGGTCCCGGAGGCGACGGGCAGATCGTCGCGAGGGGCCCGCTCGTCAGCCTGACGCCCAAGACCGCCCTGGCGCTCTCCCTGGCGCTGCACGAGCTGTGCACCAACGCCTCCAAATACGGCGCGCTCTCGGTCGAGGGCGGTCGGGTGGTCATCGACTGGACCGAGGAGGGACCACCGACGAACCGGCGGCTGCTGATGACCTGGCGCGAGATGGGCGGGCCGAAGGTCACCGTGCCGACGCGCAAGGGTTTCGGCACAAGGCTGATCGAGAAGAGCCTGGCGGGCGAGTTGGACGGAGCGGTGGCCTTGTCCTTCGAGCCCGAGGGCGTCGCCTGCCGGATCGACGTGCCGTCCGCCGGCGCCGCGTAGGCCCGCTCCTTCCCGCCCGGTGCGAATCGCTCGGGGCCCCTGTAGACTCGGGCGATGAGCGCCAACATCCTGTCGATCCCGCCCGGCCGGCCTTTCCTGCCGACCCTTGCGGACAGCCTGCTGGCCGGACGCATCGTCCCGTCCTTCACCTACCAGGGCGACCCGCTGGCGCTGGCGGACGTGACCATCTACGTGCCGACCCGTCGCGCCGCGCGGGCACTGGCCGGTGAGTTCTCCCGGGCGCTCGGCAAGGGCAGCGCCATCCTGCCGGCGATCCGGCCGATCGGCGAGAGCGACGCGGCGGATCTCTTCGCCGCGCCGCAGAATCGGCCGACCCTGCTGCCGGTGATGGACGAGCTGACGCGCCGGCTGCATCTCGCCCGACTGGCGCGGCACTGGCGCACGGCGACCGCCGCCAGTGAACGCCAGGCGCTCGGCCTCGAGGCGCCGGTACTGCCGGCATCGGCGGCGGATGCGCTGTGGCTCGCCGGCGACCTCGGCACGCTGCTCGACGAGGTGGAGACGGAAGCCGCCTCGCTCGCCGGCATCGCGGCGCTGGCGCCTGACGATCTCGCCGACTGGTGGCGCCTGACGCTGCAGTTCCTGGCGATCGTCACCGAGCACTGGCCGGCGCTGCTCGCAGCGCAAGGCCGCGTCAGCGAAGCGGCGGCGCGCAATGCCTGGCTGCGCGGCGAGGCCGAGCGGCTGCGGCAGGGCGGCGCGCGCGGACCGGTCATCCTTGCCGGTTCCACCGCCACGGCGCCGGCGACGCTGGAGCTGATGCATGCCATCGCGCATCTCGAACAGGGGGCGCTGGTTTTGCCAGGGCTCGACCGGCACCTGCCGCCGACGGCCTTCGACGCGATCGCCCGCGACGCCTCGATCGCCGCACCCGGCCACCCGCAATATGGCTTGAAATCCATTCTCGACCGCTTCGCCCGCGCGCCGCACAGCGTCGACCATCTCGGCGATGGCGAGGATCCGGCGCTGGCGGCGCGCGAGGCCTTCGTCGCCGACGCGCTGCGTCCGGCGGAGACGACGGACGCCTGGGCGGAAGGGAGTCTCAAGCACGGGCCAGAGGCGCTCGACGGGATGGCGCTGATCGAGGCGGAGGACGAGCGCGAGGAGGCGATGGCGATCGCCTGCGCCATGCGCGACGCGCTGGCCGACCCCGAAGCCACGACGGCCCTTATCACCCCCGACCGCAATCTCGCCCGCCGCGTCGTCTCGGAGCTGTCGCGCTTCGGCATTGCCGCCAACGATTCTGCCGGCCGCCCGCTCTCGGCGACGGCGCCCGGAACGCTGGCGGCAACCGCCATAGAGGTGGCGCTGAAGCCGGGCGACCCGATCGCCCTCGTCGCGCTGCTCAAGCATCCGCTGACCCGCCTCGGCATGGCGCCGGGCGATGCAAGGCGGGCGGCCCGCGCCATCGAGCTTATCGCGCTGCGCGGTTCGGTCGGCATCGCCGACGGGGCGCGGCTCGCGGCGATCCAGGCGGCACGGCGCAAGACGCTGGAGGAGCATCCCTACCGGGCCGCCCGCCCGGTGCGGCAGGTGAGCGCCGCCGAACGCGATCTCGCCGACACGATGGCGCAGCGACTGGAGGAGGCGCTGGAACCGCTGGTGAGGCTGCGCTCGGCCAGCGGCGAGATCGCCGACTACGCGCTGGCGATGACGCACTGCCTCGAGGCGCTGGCACGCTCGCCGTCGGGCAGCGCCGACGAGCTCTATGCCGGCGAGGCGGGGCAGACGCTGACTGGTTTCCTCTCCGGCCTCGTCCAGGCGCCCCGGACCGGCTTCGATTTCGCAGCCGCCGAACTGCCGGACGTGGTGGCGGCGCTGATGGCCGGCGAGACGGTGCGCCCGCGTGGCGGCCTGTCGGCGCGGGCCTTCGTCTGGGGCACGCTGGAGGCGCGGCTGCAGCATGTCGATTTCGCCGTGCTCGGCGGTCTCAACGAGGGCACATGGCCGGCGGGTGCCCGCTCCGGGGCGTTCCTGTCGCGGGTGATGCGGCGCGAGATCGCGCTCGATCCGCCGGAGCGCCGGATCGGCCTTTCAGCTCACGATTTCTGGATGGCGATGGGCACGAAGCGGGTGATCCTGTCGCGCGCGCGGCGCGCCGGCGGCGCCCCGGCGATCGCCTCGCGCTGGCTGCAGCGGCTTTTGACGCTCGCTGGTGCCGAGGGCGCCGCGCGGCTCGTTCGCGAAGGCGAGACGTACCTCGCCCATGCGCGCGACCTCGATCGCACCGAGATCGCCCCGCGCGTGGCGCGGCCGACACCGCGACCGCCTCTGGCCGACCGCCCGACACGGTACCGCATCACCGATGTCGAGACGCTGATCCGCGATCCCTATGCCATTCATGCCCGCGACATCTTGCGGCTGGAGAGACTGCCGGAGCTGATGCGCGACCCGCACGCCGCCGAGCGCGGCAATCTCTTCCACGACATTCTGGGCCGGTATGTCATCGAGGGGCACGATCCGGAGGCCGAGGACGCCGTTGCGGAGCTGCTGGCGATCGCGCGGGAGGCGTTCGCCGCGGAAGCGCTGCCGGCGGACATCGAGGCCGTCTGGTGGCCGCGCATGGAGACGCTGGCGACCAACTACATCGGCTGGGAGCGGGGGCGCGGGGCCGAGGTTGCCGAGCGCCATGCCGAGATCGGCGGCGCCCAGGAACTGCCTGGTCTATCGACGACCCTGACCGGCCGCGCCGACCGCATCGACCGCATGCGTGATGGCTCGACCGTCATCATCGACTACAAGACCGGCACGACGCCGTCGCTGTCGCAGGCCCGCGCGCTGCTCGCCCCGCAGCTGCCGCTGGAAGGCGCCATGGCCAAGCGTGGTGGCTTCGGGGAGGCGGCGTCGGCAACCCGCATCGCCGACCTCGTCTATGTGCGGCTGCGAGAGCGCGAGTTCTACGAGGACCGCCTCGCCACCGACGGCGGCAAGAAGAGCGAGCCGGTCGATCCCGACGCGCTCAGCGAGGAGGCCTTCGCCAAGCTGCTCGGCCTTGCCGCCGCCTACCGCCAGGAAACGACGCCCTTCACATCGCGAGTGCGGCCCTTTCTCGCCGGCGACATGTCCGGCCCCTACGACCATTTGGCGCGGGCGCAGGAATGGGCGATCGGCATGGACGATGCCGGCGAGGAAGGCACGTCATGAGCGGTTTCGTCGGAATCGAGCACACCCTCGCCACCCAGGCGCGCGCCGCCAACCCGACCCTCTCGGTGTTCGTGTCGGCCAATGCCGGCTCGGGCAAGACGCATGTGCTGACCGAGCGCGTGGTGCGACTGCTGCTCTCCGGCGTCGAGCCGGCGCGCATCCTCTGCCTCACCTACACCAAGGCGGCGGCGGCGGAGATGTCGACGCGGGTGTTCGCGCGGCTCGCCCGCTGGGCGACGGCGGCGCCGGACGTGCTGGCCGACGAGATCGCCGCGCTCGACGGCAGCCGGCCGGACGCAGCGCGCGTCGCGGCGGCAAGGCGGCTGTTCGCCGAGGCGCTGGAGACGCCGGGCGGGCTGAAGATCCAGACCATCCACGCCTTCTGCGAGGCGATCCTCCACCAGTTTCCGCTCGAGGCGAACGTTCCTGGCCATTTCGAGGTGCTCGACGAGACCGAGAGCGCGGCGCTGCTCGGCGAGGCGCGACGCCGGCTGATCACCGGCGCCAGCGCCTCGCAGGCGAGCGACGATGCGGCGAAGCTTCTTACCGAGGCCTTCGCTACCGCGCTGTCGCTGGCCGGCGAATGGGGCCTCGACCAGCTGATCGACGAGATCGTCCGCAAGCGCGACGCGATCCGCCGGCACGTCGACGAGGCCGGCGGCCTGGATGCGGCAATCGGGCTGCTGCGCCGGGCGCTGGACGTCCCCGCGGGACACAGCGAGGAGACGATCCTCGCCGGCGTCTGGCCGGCGCCGGGCTTCGACGCGGAATTCTGTCGCAGCGTGCTGGCCGTCGCCCTGACCAGCACGAAGAAGACCGACATCGACCTTACCGCCGGCCTCACCGCCTTGCTCGACCCGCCGGCCGGGGGCGACACCCCGGCTGCCCGCTATCAGGCGCTCCGGACGCTGTGCCTCAGGAAGGACGGAGCGCCCTGCAAGCCCGGCAGCGTCGCGACGAAACACGTCACGGACTTCTTCGAGGATTTCGCCGAGCGGCTGGAACTGCTCGCCGGGCATGTGCTTGCCATCGAGGACCGCCTCGCCTCTGCCCGGCTGTTTGCCGCGAGCCGCGCCGCCCTCGTCCTCGCCGACCGGCTGGAGCGCGACTATGCGCTGCTGAAGCGGCGGCGCGGCCGGCTGGATTTCGAGGATCTGATCGTTCGGACCGCCGATCTGCTCACCCGCTCGGAAGCGGCGTCCTGGGTGCACTACAAGCTCGACCAGGGCATCGACCACGTGCTGATCGACGAGGCGCAGGATACCAGCCCACGGCAGTGGCAGGTGATGCGCCAGCTGGTCGACGAGTTCTTCGCTGGCGCGGGTGCACGCAACGCCGTGCGCACCGTCTTTGCAGTCGGCGACGAGAAGCAGTCGATCTATTCCTTCCAGGGCGCCTCGCCGCGCATGTTCGGCGAGGAGCGCCGCGCCATGGAGCGCCGCGCCCGCGACGCCGGGGCGGATTTCGAGGCAGTGCGCCTCACCCAGTCGTTCCGCACCGCCGCGCCGGTGCTGGCGGCAGTCGACAAGGTGTTTGCCGATCCGCTGAACCGCCGGGGCGTCGCCTTCGACGACGAGGCGCCCTCGCACCAGACGGCGCGCGGCGACGCGCCCGGCCTCGTCGAGATCTGGCCGGCCTGTGTCGCGGAGGCGCAGCCGGAATCGCGCGACTGGCTGCAGCCGCTCGACCACGAGCCGGCGAACTCGCCCGCCAACCGGCTGGCGCGGCGGATCGCGGCGCAGATCGGCGCCTGGCTCGGCGACACGATCATCCACAAGGGCGAGGCGAAGCGCCTGTCGCCGGGGGACTTCATCGTCCTGGTGCGCAAGCGCTCGGGCTTCGTCGCGGCGATGGCCAAGGCGCTGCGCGACGAGAAGATCGCGGTGGCGGGGGCCGACCGGCTGGTGATCACCGACCACATCGCGGTCAAGGATCTGATGGCGCTCGGCCGCACGGTGGCGAATTTCGAGGACGATCTGTCGCTCGCCGAGGTGCTGAAATCGCCGCTCTTCGACTTCTCCGACGACGAGCTGATGGCGCTTGCCCTATCGCGCGAGGACTGGGAGCCGCTGTCGCTGGGCCTGCGGCGCCTCGCCGGGCCGGACGGGCTGGTGCGACTACCGGAATTCGTGCCGGACGAGACGGCCGCAGCGTTCCTGGCGAAGGCGCGGGAAGCGCTGGAGCGCCTCGACACGCTGCGCGACCGCGCCGGCTTCGAGACGATCTTCGCCTTCTACGCCCGCATTCTCGGCCCCGAGGGCGGACGCCGGCGCCTGACCGCCCGGCTGGGCTCGGATGCCAGCGAGGTGATCGACGCGTTTCTCGACCTCGCTTTGTCCGAGGAAGAGGCCGGGATGCCGGGCCTCGACGCGTTCCTCTCGCGCCTTGCCTCGGCGCCGCCGGTGCTCAAGCGCGAGATGGACCAGGGCCGCGGCGCGGTACGGATCATGACCACCCACGCCGCCAAGGGGCTGGAGGCGCCGGTGGTGTTCCTCGTCGATCCGGGCTCGGCGCCCTTCGCGCACGCCCATGGCGCACGGCTGATGGAATGGGGGACGATGCCGGGCCTCAGGTCCGGCCAGGCGCCCGGCTTCCTCTGGCGCGCCGCCAAGGAACTCGCCAACGGAGTCGTCGCCGAGCTTAAGGAGACCGAGAAGCAGCTCGCCGAGGAGGAATATCGCCGGCTGCTCTATGTCGGCATGACCCGCGCCGCCGACCGGCTGGTGATCTGCGGCACCGCCGGCACGCGCGGGCCCAATGAAGCGGCCTGGCTGCCGCGCGTACAGGCCGCGCTGGAAGCCGATTGCCGTCCGGTCGAGGACGCGGACGGCAGTGTCGTCGCGTGGCGCTATGGCGACGAGGGGCCGGCAGCCGGCGCGTTGCCGGAGGCGGCGTCCGTGCAGGCGACGCCCGCCCCGCCCCGGCCGCTCGACCTGTCGCCGCTGCCGCCCGAGATCCTGCCGCCACGGCCGCTCTCCCCGTCCTCTGCCGGCGCGGCCACCGAGATCGAGCCCGCTGAGGTCGCCGAGAGCATCGGTGACGTGTATGTCTCTCCGGTTCTGGGCGCCGGCGAGGCGCCGCCGCTGGCCATCCGCCGCGGCCTGATCGTCCACCGGCTGCTGCAGGTGCTGCCGGAGCTGGACCAGGGCGAGCGAGAAGCCGCGGCCGAGCGCTTCGTCGCCGCCACCGCCGACGACATGAGCGTCGGCGAACAGGGCCGCCTCGTCGCCTCGGCCCTCGCCGTGCTCGATACGCCGGACTTCGCCCCGATCTTTGCCCCGGGCAGCCGCGCCGAAGTCTCGGTCGTCGGCGAGATCCGCCTCGCCGGCCGCGCCTTCCGGGTCAATGGCACGATCGACCGCCTGGCGGTGACGCCGGAAGCCGTGCTGATCGTCGACTACAAGACCAACCGGCCGCCGCCGGCGACGCTCGCCGATGTGGAGCCCGCCTATGTGCTGCAGCTGGCGCTCTATCGCGAGATCCTGAAGCCGCTCTATCCGGACCGGCCGATCCTCGCCGCGCTGCTGTTCACCGAGGCGCCGCGCCTGATCCCGCTCGACGAGGCGACAATGGACTCGGCGATCGCGCGGCGGTCCTCGGCCGATGTCGCGGATCGCGGCGACCCCACGACCGTCGCCGCAGGGTCAACGGAACGTCAACCGAACGCCTCCGTCGCTTGATTTGCCGCGGCCCGACTTCTACCTAGGAAGAGAACTCGTTTGAGGAGCCGCCCGATGGCCACGAAGAAGATCGATACGAACAATTTCAAGACCGACGTTCTGGAGAACGCCAAGCCGGTTGTCGTGGATTTCTGGGCGGAGTGGTGCGGCCCCTGCAAGATGATCGCGCCGGCGCTCGAGGAAATCTCCAACGAGATGTCGAATATCGACGTCGTGAAGGTCAATATCGACGAGAACCCGGACATCGCCGCGACCTTCGGTGTGCGCTCGATCCCGACGCTGATGCTGTTCAAGGACGGCAAGCCCGCCGCCGTACAGGTCGGCGCGCAGTCGAAGTCGAAGCTGGTCGACTGGATCAAGGGCGCCGCCTGAGCGCCTTCGACAGGTAACGACCGTTTCACGTGAATCAGAAGCCCGGGGCATGCGCTCCGGGCTTTCTGATTCCGGGCCTGTCTGATCGGGTAGCTGGAGGCTCAGGCGCCGAGATAGTCGGCGTCGCTGACCGGCTCGAGCCATTCGACGGCGGTGCCCTCCCGGGCTTCCTGCATGGCGAGGTGGCTCATCATCGTATCGGGGCCTGCACCGTGCCAGTGCTTCTCGCCCGGCGGGATCCACACGACGTCGCCGGCACCGATCGTCTGGACCGGTTCGCCAACGGTCTGGAAGCGGCCCGTGCCCGCCGTGACGTACAGCGTCTGGCCGAGCGGATGGGTGTGCCAGACGGTCCGGGCGCCCGGCTCAAATGTCACCAGCGTGGCGCGCAGCCGCGCCGGCTCCGGTGCCTCGACGATCGGATCCTGCCAGACCGTCCCGGTGAAATAGCTCGCTGGCGCCCGTTTCGTCGGCACCGATCCGCGGCGGATGATCTGCATCTTTGGCTCCCCTCTTCCGGTTGATCGTTCAAGATCGGCCGGGGCGGCGCCCTCAGGCCGGTGCGAGACCGCTCTGCGCCAGCACCTCGCCGACCAGATAGAGCGATCCGCAGATCAGGAAGCGGGGGGTCGGCTCGCTCTGCCAGTTGGTCGAGACGAGCTGGATCGCCTCCTCGACGCTGTCGCAGGGCTCGGCGTCGAGTCCCGCCTCGATTGCCGCATCGGCCAGATCGTCCGGATCGATTCCGGCATCGGATGCATTCACCGGCACGGTAAAGACATGCCGGGCGATGCCGGCGAAGGAGGCGAAGAAGCCGACCGGGTCCTTGGTGTTGATCATCCCGACGATCAGGAACAGCGGCCGCTGCACGCGGTCTTCCATGTCCGCCAACGTCTCGGCGATCGCGGCGCCTGCCCCCGGGTTGTGGCCGCCGTCGAGCCAGATCTCGGCTCCGGGCACGGCGGCGCGCCAGAGCGGGCCGGCGGCGATCTGCTGCATGCGGCCAGGCCACTCGACGCTGGCCATGCCCGCCTCTATCGCCGCGTCGCTGGGCGAAAAGCCGGCATGGCGCAACGCGGCGATCGCCGTCGCGGCATTGGTCAGCTGGTGGCGGCCGGAAAGACGCGGCATCGGCAGGTCTAGAAGGCCCGTGTCGTCCTGGTAGACGAGGCGTCCATGCTCCTCGAAGGCGAAGAAGTCCTGGCCATAGGTGATCAGCGGCGCCCCGACGCGGTCGGCCATCGAGGTCAGCACCTCCAGCGCCACTTCCTCACCCTGCTGGCCGACGATCACCGGCACGCCGCGCTTGATGATCCCGCCCTTCTCGGCCGCGATCAGCTCGACGCGGTCGCCGAGATAGGACTGGTGGTCGAGCGAGATCGAGGTGATGACGCTCGCCGCCGGGCGATCAATGACGTTGGTGGCGTCGAACCGGCCGCCGAGTCCGACCTCGATGATGGCGACGTCCGCGGGCTGTTCGGAGAACAAGAGGAACGTCACCGCCGTCAGGATCTCGAAGACCGTGATCGGCTGTCCGGCGTTCGCCGCCGCCGCCCGTCGCACGGCATCGGCCAGCATCGCGTCGTCGACGAGCGCGCCCCTTTGGCCCGGCCGGCCGAGGCGGTAGCGCTCGTGCCAGTTGACGAGATGCGGCGAGGTATGGACGTGGACGGCCCGCCCGTCAGCCTCAAGGATCGCCTGGCAGAAGGCGGTGACCGATCCCTTGCCGTTGGTGCCGGCGACGTGGATCACCGGCGGCAGCGCGTGCTGCGGCTCTCCGAGCGCGGCGAGCAGCCGGCGGATGCGCTCCAGCGACAGATCGAACCCCTTCGGATGCTTGTGCATCAGGGCCTCGATCTCCGCGGTGGCGAGAGAAGTCGTGGTCATCGCGGACAGTTACGCCAGCGTCCGGGCAGATGCAAAAGCGGCCTCAGGCGACGGGCTCCGGCTGCGCCTCGGCGCTCGCCGCCGCGTCACGCAGGCGGGCGGCGTCGTTCGCGAGCGGCGTCCGGGTCAGCAGGCTGAGCAGTGTCGCGATCTTCGCCTTCAGCTCGTGGCGATGCACGACCATGTCGACCATGCCGTGGGCCATCAGATATTCGGCACGCTGGAAGCCCTCGGGCAGCTTCTCGCGGATCGTCTGCTCTATGACCCGCGCGCCGGCAAAGCCGATCACCGCGCCGGGCTCGGCGATATGCACGTCGCCGAGCATCGCATAGGACGCCGAGACGCCGCCGGCCGTCGGGTTGGTCAGGACGACGATATAGGGAAGCCCGGCCTCCTTCAGCATCTCCACCGCGACGGTGGTGCGCGGCAGCTGCATCAGCGACAGTATGCCCTCCTGCATGCGCGCGCCGCCGGAGGCCGCGAACAGCACCATCGGCCGCTTTTCGGCAATCGCCACCTCGAAGCTGCGGACGATCGCCTCGCCGGCGGCCATGCCGAGCGAGCCGCCCATGAAGGCGAAATCCTGCACCGTCGCGACGATCGGCAGGCCGGCGATAGAACCCTTCGCCGCCATCACGGCGTCGTCCATCTCCGCCTTGGTACGATATTCCTTCAGCCGGTCGACATAGCGCTTGGAGTCACGGAACTTCAGCGGATCGACCGGTGCCTTCGGCAGGTCGATCAGCTCGAAAGCGCCGTCGTCGAAGAAGCTCGTGAGCCGGTCCTTGGCGCGGATGCGCATGTGGAAGCCGGACGAGGGAATGACCCACTGATTGGCTTCCAGATCCTTGTGGAAGACCATCTCACCGGTTTCCGGACACTTGATCCAGAGATTCTCCGGCACCTCGCGGGGGGCAAGGAGGCTCGAGATCTTCGGGCGGACGTAGTTGGTGATCCAGTTCACGGCGCAGGGCTCCGGTCTTTGTCGTCAGGCGCAGATGGCGCGTGTTTCAGGCGTCGGCAAGGCGGGCGCTGCGGACGCCGGCCGCGAGATCGCGGACGATCGCGGCAACCGCCTCGACGGTCCCGGGCCCGGCGCGCCCGTCGACCAGCGAGGCCTCGATGACGTCGACGATCGCAGAGCCGACCACGACGCCGTCCGCGGCCCGGCCGATCTCGCGCGCCTGGTCGGCGCTGCGCACGCCGAAGCCGACGCAGACCGGTAGGTCGGTGTGCCGCTTGATCCGGCCGACGGCGGCCGACACCTTGCCGGCATCGGGGGCCGCCGCGCCGGTGATGCCGGTGATCGAGACGTAATAGACGAAGCCGGAGGTGTTCTTGAGAACCGCCGGCAGGCGCTTGTCGTCGGTGGTCGGCGTCGCCAGGCGGATGAAGTTGAGACCTTTCGAAAGCGCCGGCAGGCAGAGCTCGTCGTCCATCTCCGGCGGCAGGTCGACGACGATCAGCCCGTCGACACCGGCCTCCAGCGCCGCCTCGACGAAGGGCTCGACGCCGTAGATGTAGATCGGGTTGAAATAGCCCATCAGGATGATCGGCGTCGTCGTATCGGTCTCGCGGAAGGCGCGAACCAGCGCTAGCGTCTTCCTGAGGCTTTCGCCGGCCTGGAGCGCGCGCAGCCCGGCCTTCTGGATCGCCTTGCCGTCGGCCATTGGGTCGGAGAACGGCATGCCGAGCTCGATGATGTCGGCCCCGGCCGCCGGCAGCGCCCTGACGATCGACAGCGCGGTCTCGTGGTCGGGATCGCCCGCCATGACGAAGGTGACGAGGGCCGGGCGGCCCTCCTTTGCCAGAGCGCGAAAACGGTCTTCGATGCGTGTGGTCATGTCAGTCCTTGGTCGGCCGGACGGTTTCGGCGATCCAGTCGGCGGTGGCGGCGTCGACATGGTCGACGGCAAAGCCGAGGATCGCGGGCGTGTCGTAGGGATGGTTCTGGCGGATCGCTTCGCAGCAATCCTCGAAGCGGGCGCTCAGCGTCTTGATCGTCAGCGGCCATTCGTCGTGGCGCTGCTTCTCGCCCTGCCAGAGATAGCGACTGTCGACTTCCTTGCCGATATTGACGCAGGCCGCCAGCCGCGCGTCGAGCAGGATATGCGACAGCTGTCGCGCGTCCTCGAGCGTCGGGCAGGTGACATGGATCTTGACGATGGCGGTCATGGTTCCGTGATGCTCGCGGTCCGGACGCGTCGCTTGCGGCCCTTCCGCGGCGCCGACGTCCGATCTGGCAATACAGGCCGATGGCCGGTGGGTCAAAGCACGGCGGTCAGACGAACAGCACCCGCGCCAGGATGGCGGCGGCGAGCGCGATCATCACGCCGCCCATCCACTTGATCGTCGACAACTCGCCGCGCAGCGCCTGCATCTCCAGGCGAACACCAGCCATTTCGCCTTTCAGCTCGCCGCGCAGCGCCTGCATCTCGCTCTTCAGTTCGCCGCGAAGATCGGCCATCTCCGTGCGCATCTTCTGATTGTCCTCGCGCAGTTCGCCGAACTGCTTGCGGAAATCCTGGTCCGAGGTCGCCATGCCCTCGGCCGCGCGGCGGGCCTTGGCCTCGTCGGCGCCGGCGCTCATCAGCGCATCGTAAAGCTCGGAGATCATCATGTTCATGGCCCGACCCTAGCTTGGATCGGGCCATGCGGAAAGATATCGCCGGCAAGGGAGCGGCTCGGCGGCAATCTCAGGTGAGGTCGACGCCCAGATGCTTGGCCGCCGTGAAGACGTCCTTGTCGCCGCGCCCGCAGAGATTCATCACGATGATCTTGTCGCGGCCCATGGTCGGCGCCCGCTTGATCACCTCGGCCAGCGCATGCGCCGGCTCCAGCGCCGGGATGATGCCCTCGACGCGGGTCAGCATCTGGAACGCATCCAGCGCCTCGGTGTCGAGGATCGGCACGTATTCGACACGGCCGGTATCCTTCAGCCAGGAGTGCTCGGGCCCGATGCCGGGATAGTCGAGCCCGGCCGAGATCGAGTGGCCTTCCTTGATCTGGCCGTCCTCGTTCTGCAGCAGATAGGTGCGGTTGCCGTGCAGGACGCCGGGCGAGCCGGCGGTCAGCGATGCGCAATGCTCCTCGCCGTCGAGGCCCCGGCCGCCGGCCTCGACGCCGACGATCTGGACGTCCTTGTCGTCGAGGAACGGGTGGAACAGGCCGATGGCGTTGGAGCCGCCGCCGACGGCGGCCACCAGCATGTCCGGCAGGCGGCCCTCGGCGGCCATCATCTGCTCGCGGGTCTCCTTGCCGATCACGCTCTGGAATTCCCGGACGAGTTCCGGATAGGGGTGCGGGCCGGCGGCGGTGCCGATCAAATAGTAGGTCGAGTCGACATTGGTCACCCAGTCGCGCAACGCCTCGTTCATGGCGTCCTTCAGCGTGCCGTGGCCGGAGGTGACCGGCACGACTTCGGCGCCCAGGAGCTTCATGCGGAAGACGTTCGGCGCCTGCCGCTCGACATCCGTCGCGCCCATGTAGACGACGCAGGGAAAGCCGAAGCGCGCCGCTACCGTCGCGGAGGCGACGCCATGCTGGCCGGCGCCGGTCTCGGCGATGATCCGGGTCTTGCCCATCTTCTTGGCGAGCAGGATCTGGCCGAGGCAGTTGTTGATCTTGTGCGATCCGGTGTGGTTCAGCTCGTCGCGCTTGAAATAGATCTTGGCGCCGCCGAGCTTCTCGGTCAGACGCTCGGCGAAATAGAGCGGCGAGGGCCGGCCGGTGTAATGGGTATTGAGATGGTCGAGCTCGGCCTTGAATGCCGGATCGACGCGCGCCTCGTTCCACGCCTGTTCCAGGTCGAGGATCAGCGGCATCAGCGTCTCGGCGACGAAACGGCCGCCGAAGATGCCGAAACGGCCCTCTTCGTCGGGGCCGGCGCGGAAGGAATTGGGCTGCAGCTGCTGGTTCACGAGGCTCGGGCCTTTCTGGGTGGAACGTCCTCTGCCAGACGATCCAATGCGTCGAAGAAGGAATGGATGCGGGCGGGATCCTTGACGCCCGGCGCGCTTTCGACGCCGGACGACACGTCGATGCCCGCCGGCCGGGCAATCCGCACGGCATCGGCGACGTTACCGGCATCGATGCCACCGGAAAGCATGTAGCGCAAGGAAGGATCAAGCGCGGCGAGCAGCGTCCAGTCGAAGGCGACGCCGTTGCCGCCGGGGAGCACCGAGCCCTTCGGGCGGCGGGAATCCAGCAGCATGCGGTCGGCGACGCCGTCGAACGCCGCGATCGCGCCGAGATCCCCGGCGGTTGCGACCGGCAGCGCCTTCATCACCTGGAGCCCGGTCCGCGCCTTGATGTCGCGCACCCGGCCGGGGGTCTCGGCGCCATGCAGCTGCAGCCAGTCCGGCCGGACCTCGGCGGCAAAACGGTCGACCAGCGCATCGTCAGGGTCGACGGTGACGATCACCGTCTCGGCGCGTCCGTCGACCAAGCGCACGAGTTCGGCCATCGCCTCAAGGTCGAGATGCCGCGGGCTTTTCTCGAACGACACGAAGCCGACATGGCTCGCGCCGCGCGAAAGCGCCGCGTTCACCGTCTCGGGCGTGGAAAGACCGCAGATCTTGATGTCCATCCACCGGAGTTAATATCAGCCGCGGCGTTTGTCGATGTTCGTGAGAGCGTGGGCGCCGACGTGCCGGCAATCAGCGAGGCGTAAAATCGATCGCGTGGAGTTGCGCCCCGTGCCGCTTCAGCCAGTCGCGGCCGAAATCCATCTCGGGGCAGAGATCGCGGCAGAGCGCCCAGAAGCCCGGCCCGTGATTCATCTCGCGGAAATGCGCCACCTCGTGGGCGGCGAGATAATCGAGCACGGCGGGCGGCGCCATGACGATCCGCCAGGAAAAGGCGAGCCGCCGGTCGGCGGTACAGGAGCCCCAGCGGCTGCGCGTATCCTTCAGCGTGATGGCGCGGGGCTGGAGACCGACGGAGGCGGCATGACGCGCGACAGACGCTTCGAGATCGCGCCGCGCCTCGCGTTTCAGCGCGTCGGCCACCCGCCGGGCGAAATGCCTCGCGTCGCCGCCGATCAGGAGGCGTCCGCCGGCCTCGCCGGATTCGAAGCGGCTCGTGCGCAGATCCGGGCGATGAACCAGCGAGACGGCCTCACCGCGCAGCTGAAGTGTCGCCCCGTCGACGACGGCGATCGACGCCGGGATGCGCGCCAGGCGGCCCTCAACCCAGCCGCGATGCCGCTCCAGGAATTCGTTGATAGTGCGTGCGGGGGTCGAGCGCGGCGCCGTGACCACGACGCCGGCGCCCCCGGGCGCAAGGCGCAGGATTATCCGCTTGGCCCGCGGGTTGCGGCGCACGGTGACCGGCAGCGGGCCGCCGGCGAGTTCCAGGCGATCCGGCACGGGCAGGTCGGCGGTGGCCCGGCGCAAAAGAAATTTCATGAAAGGACGAACGACATCAGTTGAAGGTCGGGCCGATGCACCGAGGAAGGCGAATCGCATTCTACACCGGCCGGGACGAAAAATGGCGGCGCCCGAAGGACGCCGCCATACACTGTTTCATCGGCGATACCGACGGCCGTATCAGGCCGGCTGGCCGTCGACGATCGGGCCGTCATCACGACGGTTGCGGCGCTCGGCCATGAAGCGGTCGAACTCCTCCTGGTCCTTCGCCCGGCGCAGTTCGCGGGCATAGGAGGCGAACTCGGCCTCGGCGTCATGCAGACGGCGGCGCTCGGCGTCGAGACGGGCGAGTTCCTTCTCGCGCCAATCGTCGAAGGCGACGTTGCCGGTCTGGGTCGCGAAAGGCTGCCCCATGCCGGTACGGCGCATCGAGCCCATGAAGCGGTCCGTCGAGCGGCCGACATCACGGCGGAAGCCTTCGAGGCGGTCACCCCAAAGAATATAAGCCAGCATGGCAAGACCAAGCGGCCAGAAGATCATGAAACCACCGATCATCAGGGCGATGGTTGCGGGTGTCCAGGCAGGACGAATCAAAGCTTGCGAAGTCATCGCAGTCACGTTCCTTTTCGAAAATGGCCGCGATGCGCGAGCACCGCGGGAGTTAGTACTCCTCTACACAGTTTCGAAATGGTGAGTGGCGAACCCCCGTTCAATCGTCTGCGGGAAAAAATCGGCAGACCCGAGGAGGGCTGCCGATTCCGCGATCAGCCGCCCGCCGCCGGAACGGGATCTGCCCCTCTCGCCCAGTCCGGCACCTCGCCCATCGTCACGCCGAACAGCGTCGTCAGCAGCAGGTAGCCAAGGCTCGAGATGACGATGAGGGCGGCGAGATTATGCCATACGCCGATCTTTGCCATGGTCGGGATCGACATCTTGCCCGAGGCGAAGACGATCGCGTTGGGCGGGGTCGCAACCGGCAGCATGAACGCCATGGACGCGGCCAGCGCCGCCGGGACGGCCAGCATCAGCGGATTCTCTCCCAATGTCAGCGACAAGGCCGCCACCAGCGGCAGGAAGGTCGCCGCCGTCGCGGTGTTCGAGGTGAACTCGGTCAGGAGCAGGATGACCAGCGTCACCAGAGCCACGAGGCCGATCAGCGGCAGATAGCTCGCCGTCGAGCCGAGCGCCTCGCCGATCCACTGGTCGAGGCCGGTGCCCGCCACCGCGCTGGCAAGGCTGAGCCCGCCGCCGAAGAGCAGGAGAATGCCCCACGGCAGCTTTGCCGCTGTCCCCCAGTCGAGCACGGCCTCGCCGGGCTTGCGGCCGGACGGCAGCAGAAACAGGATGACGGCCGCAGCAATGGCGATGCTGCTGTCGTTGAGGTTCGGCAGGATCGACTGGAGCGAGGTGCGGAATACCCAGAGGAATGCTGTCACGACGAAGACGATGCCAACCAGCACTTCGGCGCGCGACCATTTGCCGAGGCCGGCGAGTTCCGAGCCGATGAGCGTTGTCGCGCCCTCGATCTCGCCGGTCGAGAGGCGCACCACGAAGCGCGTCAGCAGGAGCCAGGAGATCAGCAGCATGACGATTGCGACCGGCAGGCCGATGAGCATCCAGCGGCCGAAGCCGAGATCGTAGCCATAGGCCTGGTTCAGGCTGCCGGCGAGCAGCGCGTTGGGCGGCGTGCCGATCAGCGTCGCAACGCCGCCGATCGAGGCCGCGTAGGCGACGCCGAGGAGCAGCGCGATCGAGAACTTGCTGTCGGTACGCCCTTCCGGATCGAGAAGCTCCGCCACCGAGAGGGCGATCGGCAGCATCATCACCGTCGTCGCGGTGTTCGACACCCACATCGAGCAGAACGCCGTGGCGATCATGAAGCCGCCGACGACGTTGTGCTGGCGCGAACCCGTCCGGGAGACGATGTTGAGCGCCACCCGCCGATGCAGGCCCCAGCGCTCCATGGCCTTGGCCAGGATGAACCCGCCCATGAAGAGGAAGATCACCGGGTCGGCATAGGGCGAGGCGGCCTCGCCCATCGACCGTGCCCCGAGGAACGGAAACAGCGCCAGCGGCAGAAGCGCGGTCACCGGCACCGGCACGGCCTCGGTGATCCACCAGACGATCATCAGAGCGGCGACGGCGACGACGGCCCAGGCTTCCGGGCTCAGCCCATCCGGGGCAGGCAGCAGCAACAAAAGGACGAAGACGGCGATCCCGACGAGTGCCGGCAGCAGGCGCAGGGAGCCGGCATCCTCGGCCTCCGGTGGCGACGATTTCGTGCGATTGCCGCTGCCCGTCGGCCGGTTCCTGTTCCGCTTGCTCGCTGCCGCCATCTCGTGCCCTCCGAATGCGTTGCGCGCGGTGATAGGCGAAAAAGCCGGCTCCGCCAACGCCTTGGAGAAACTTAACGCCCGTGTCATCGCGCTGACGCATGGGCCCGGTAAGGGTGCCGACCTCCCAGCTCCCCGGTAAGCGCAGATCCGTTCCCGATGCCCGTTCGCCCGATCCAGCCAAAATCGCCGTCCCGCCAGCCACTTTCGGAGGCTCAGCGGGCCAGGCTTGACGCTCGAAGGTCCGTGCGATGATGATCAGGCACACCGGGGCGCCTCTGCGCCGAGCGCACAAGGCAAGCCGGGGAGGTCCAGCATGGCTTCGACAATCATTCCGACGCTGCGCTACCGGGACGCCAAGACGATGATCGCCTGGCTCTGCGACACGTTCGGCTTCGAACGGCATGCCATCCACGAAAGCGAGAATGGCGGGATCGTTCATGCCGAGCTCGTATACGGCGACGGCATGGTCATGCTGGGCGATGCGCGCGACGATGCCTTCGGCTCCCTGCAGGCGCCGCCGGCCGGCGATCGACCGGTCAGCCAGAGCCCGTATGTGGTGGTGAAGGACGTCGAGCAGCTCTACGCGGCGGCCCGGGCGGCAGGCGCCACCATCGTCATGGATCTTCGCGACCAGAGCTACGGGTCACGGGAGTTTTCCTGCCGCGACCCGGAAGGCCATCTGTGGAACTTCGGCACCTACAATCCGTGGAAGGTCGGCGAGTGACGGGCGCCCGGATCGCCGGCCCGGAGACGCGAACCTCGTGGACTGGTTCCAGGCGATAGACGCCTATTGCGAGCGGACGAGCGAGGCTTTCTGGGCCGAGCCGGTCAACGCCGTCACCAATGCCGCCTTTCTCCTTGCAGCGCTGATCGGCTTCGGCCTCTGGCGCCGCGCCGGGACGCGCGATCCGGCAAGCCTCTTGCTGGTGGTCCTGGTCGCCGTGATCGGAATCGGCTCGTTTCTCTTCCACACCTTCGCCAATCGCTGGTCGAGCCTCGCCGACGTCCTGCCGATCGCGGTGTTCATCTACGGTTATTTCGGCCTGGCGCTGGTGCGGTTCGTCGGATGGCGGCCATCCATAGCCGCGCTGGCGACGCTGGCCTTCCTCGGCGCGTCGCTGCTGGCAGGGCCCGTGCTTGCGCCGCTGGCCGGCTCCTCGTCCGGATACGTCCCGGGGCTGCTGGCGTTGATCGGCATCGGCGGGGCGCTGACCCTGAGGAAACAGGCCCAGGGCCCGCTGGTGCTGGCAGCCGGCTTCGTCTTCGCGCTGTCGCTGGCGTTCCGGATGGCGGACCAGCCGCTCTGCGCCGGCTGGCCGCTCGGCACGCATTTCGCCTGGCACGTCCTGAACGCCACGACCCTCGGCCTGCTGCTGGTCGCGGCGATCCAGGGAGCGCCGCGGCGTAACGGCCTCGGTGCGGCATAAAAAAGGGCCGGACGCCTCCCCCGAAGCATCCGGCCCTGGCGGTCCCCCGCCTTGGTAACTTGTCGGGGCGTCGCGGCGCGGCGCCCGTGTTCGCGTCAGCGAGCGGCTAGCCGCTCCGCGCCCTGTCGAACCACGACCTTGGCATCCATCGGGACGCGCTCGTACAGATCGATGATGTCCTGGTTCATCAGGCGGATGCAGCCCGACGAGGCCGCCGTGCCGATCGTCCACCATTCCGGCGTGCCGTGCAGGCGGAACAGCGTGTCCTTGCCGCCCTGGTGGAGATAGAGGGCGCGGGCGCCGAGCGGGTTCTGAAGACCGGGATCCATGCCCTGGCGATACGGCTCGAGCTCCGGCTTGCGGTCGATCATCTCGGCCGGCGGAAACCATTTCGGCCAATGCTGCTTGTTGCGGATATTGGCCTCGCCCGCCCAGGAAAACCCGGTCTTGCCGACGCCGATGCCGTAGCGCATCGCCATGCCGTCGGGCTCGACGACGTAGAGGAAGCGGTTCGGCGTGTCGACGACGACGGTGCCCGGCGCGTGCTCGCGCCCTTCCTCGAAGGTCACGCGCTGGCGCAGATACTGCGGATCGATCTTCTGGGTCGGGATCGGCGGCAGCGTGTAGCCGTCATCGACGGTGCCGCCGTAGCCGAGGGCCGAAGCGGCGGCCATGCTGCCACCGTTCTGCAGACCGTCCGGCCCCGTATAGGCGGCGGAAACGCTCGACGGTTGCAGGGACGCACGCTGGGAACTCGCGCAGCCCGCCATGGTGGCGATGGACGCGACAGCGACGCCGACGAGAAGGAACGACTTGATCTTCATCACGATGCCAATTTCGGTGCGATGGGTGGGGCCGTCGTCAGGCTGCGCTGCCTTCACGGTCCCGGCCATCTTGAGCCAGTCCCTCGATAGGCTGCGCAATCTGGCGAAGCAATGGCAGCATTAGGCACCGAGATGGTTAAGAAAGGCCTTGTTGCCAGCGGGTGACAGTTGACGGGCCAAGCTGCCGCAACATCTCACCGCGCGTGGACATCGAAGCGACCGGCGAGGGCTTCTCATGAACATCGGAGAGGCGTCCAGACTATCGGGTCTGCCGCCGAAGACGTTGCGCTACTATGAGGAAGTCGGGCTGGTGACTCCGGCGCGATCGAGCAACGGCTACCGCAACTATCGCGACCGCGACGTGCACATGCTGCGCTTCCTGCAGCGCTCGCGTTCGCTGGGCTTCTCCATCGAGGAGGCACGTCGTCTGCTGGCGCTCTATGCGGACGAGAACCGCAAGAGCGAGGACGTCAAGCGGCTGGCCAGCCGCCGCATGGCCGAGATCGACCGCAAGATCGCCGAACTGATGTCGCTGAAGCGCGTGCTGGTCGACCTGACCGAGCAATGCCAGGGTGGCGGCGGGCCGGACTGCCCGATCCTCGAGGAGATCGCCGGGCGCGCCGACGCCTGATCCTGGCGCGAGTCGTTTCCGGTTTGTTCGTTTTTGCTTGCGGCCGCGCCGGGATGCCGGCTATTTCTGCGGCATGCCACTGGTTGCTCCCTTCCGCGTCGATCCGCTGGTCGACGGTCGCCAGTCCGAACGCGCGCTGATGGTCCGGCGCGGCGTGCAGCGGCTGATGATGGCCAGCCGCGTCGCCGTGCTGCCAGAGGTTCCGCTGGTGTCGGGGCGCCGCGCGGATCTTTTGTGCCTGTCGGAAAAGGGCGAATTCTCGATCATCGAGATCAAGACCTCGATCGAGGATTTTCGTACGGATCGAAAATGGCCGGTCTATCAGCTGCACTGCGACCGGCTGTATTTCGCCACCCATCCGGGCGTGCCGGTCGATATATTCCCGCCGAGCTGCGGCCTGATCCTGTCGGACGGCTACAGCGCCGAGATCCTGCGCGAGGCCGAGCCGGCCAAGCTCGCGCCGGCGACGCGAAAGGCGCTGACACTGCGCTTCGCGCGGCTTTCCGCTGACCGCCTGCTGCAGGCTGAGTGGGCCGCGAACCCGTTCATGACCGGGCTGCTGGGTTTTGAAGACGAGGGCTGATCCCTCCGCGGCTCATGGCCGCGGAGATTGGATGAAGGGCCGGTGCCGATGGTCTCAGCGCGGGGCGCGCTTGGCGAGAATGCGCTGCAGGGTCCGGCGGTGCATCGACAGACGCCGCGCGGTTTCCGAGACGTTGCGGTCGCAGAGTTCGTAGATGCGCTGGATGTGTTCCCAGCGGACCCGGTCGGCCGACATCGGGTTTTCCGGCGGCGCGGCGCGATCGCCGGGATCGCGGGTCAGGGCGCCGATCACTTCATCGGCATCGGCCGGCTTGGCGAGATAGTCGATGGCGCCGAGCTTCACGGCGGTCACGGCGGTCGCGATGTTGCCGTAGCCGGTCAGCACCACGACGCGGGCATCCTCGCGGGCCCGCTGCAGCGCCTCGATGACGTCGAGACCGTTGCCGTCGGCGAGCCGCATGTCCACGACCGCGTAGGCCGGGGCGGCGTTGCGAAGCGCCGCGATGCCGTCGGCGACGCTCTCTGCGGTGGTCACGGCAAAGCCGCGCTGCTCGAGCGCACGGCTCATGCGCTGCAGGAAGGGCCGGTCGTCGTCGACCAGGAGAAGTGAACGGTTCCCTTCCGGCAATCTGGCAGGGGCGGCCGCAGTCTCTTCCATCAACATCTCATGCACTCCCGTGAAGCGCTCGATCGAGCCGAAGACTGACATGGGGCCAGGCATGTCGCCTTCAACGGCCAGGGCCTGCCCTCACGGCAATCGTGACCGCCACGTGATCCCGAATGCTTCCAAGACAACCCGGCTGTGCAACGGGTCAGTCCCGGCTCGCCGAGCGGCTGGCGAGGAACACGTCGAGCGGCCAGACGATCTCGACGCGGGCGCCGCTGCGCAGACCATCCTCGTAATTGGCCGTCCTGACGGTGGCGCCGGAGCGCTCCAGCAGCGTCTTGGCGATGAACAGGCCGAGGCCCAGGCCGCCGCCGCCCTTGCGTTCGGCCGGCTCGCGGTCGGACATATAAGGATCGCCGATACGGCCGAGAATCTCCGGGGCGAAGCCCGGTCCGTCGTCTTCCACCACGATGCGGATCTCGCGCTCGGTCCAGCCGATGGCGATCGTCACGTCGGCGGCGGCGAAGTCGACGGCATTTTCCACGATATTGCCGAGCCCGTAGACGATCCCGGCATTGCGCCGGGCGACAGGCTCCGGCCCGGCGCGTTCGCGCATCACCACCCGCACCGCGACGCCGAAGTGCCGGTGCGGCTCGGCGACCTCGTCGATCAGCGACGTCACCGACAGATGGGCAAGGTGCGACTCGCTGGCCGAGGAGAGGGAACTCAGCTGGCGAAGGATCGTCCGACAGCGTTCGGACTGCTCGACCAGCAGTTCGACATCCTCGCGCTGCGGGTCGTCGCGGGGAACCTGCGCCGCCATCTCCTTGGCGACAAGCGCGATGGTGGCGAGGGGCGTGCCGAGCTCGTGCGCGGCGGCCGCGGCGAGGCCGTCGAGGGCCGACAGATGCTGCTCGCGCTGCAGGACCAGTTCCGTGGCGCTTAGCGCATCGGCCAGCGCACGCGATTCGGCGGCGACGCGGTAGATGTAGATCGAGGCGAAGACCAGCGTCGTGACGATCGCGAACCACAGGCCGCCGACATAGCTCGGCGGCAGCATCAGCGAATGGCCCTCCGGCCAGGGAACCGGCAGATGGTAGGCGGCAAGGAAGGTGGTCGCGGCGACGGCGAGGACGCTGAGCGCGACGGTGGTGAGCGGCGGCTGCGTCGCCGCGGCGATGATCGCCGGCACGACGAGGAAGACCGTGAACGGGTTCTCGATGCCGCCGGTCAGGAACAGGAGGCCCGTCGGCTGCAAAATGTCGAAGGTGAGGACCGCCGCGGCCGAAGTCGGCGACATGCGCCGGCTCGCCGGAAACCGCAGCGTCAGATAGACGTTCAGCGCCACCGACATGGCGATGAGCATCAGGCAGGCGGCGATCGGGAACGGCCACCACAGGCCCCAGGCGACGAAGACGCAGGCCGCGGTCTGGCCGGCCACGGACAGCCAGCGCAGCCGCACCAGCGTGGCGAGGCGCAGCCGCTGGCTTTCGCGCATCATCGTGACGAAGGCGGGCAGGCGCAGGTTGAAGCTGGCTCGGGTGGCTTGATCCATCCGCCACACCTAGCGCCCGGCGCGGGGAGGCGACAGTGGGCAAAGCGGCGCAGCAGCGACAACGGGGCCGTGTCGGCGCGGCGGCCGCGCGCATCGATCATGGAACACGGCAGCCTGTCGAAGGCTTACCTGATCAACCCATCAGGAAAGGACGCCCCATGGCTCTGAACAATCTCAAGGACATCTATATCGACCAGCTGCAGGACCTCTACAGCGCCGATTCCCAGGCGGCGAAGGTCACGCGCGAGTTGGCTGCCAAGGCGCACGACGCGAACCTGAAGGAAGCGCTGGAGGCAGGCGTCGAAGGCATCGAGGAAGGCATGGCCACGCTCAAGGAGCTGATCACCGCGCACGGTGCCGATCCGAAGGGCGAGTTCTGCCGCGGCATGGAAGGGCTAGTGAAGGAAGCCCGCGCCCATGCGATCGAGGAGGAGATCACCGATCCCGACGCGCGCGACGCGATGATCATCACCCAGTACCAGCGCATGACGCATTACGGCATTGCCGGCTATGGCTGCCTCGTCGCCTTCGCCAAGCGGCTCGGCCTGGAGTCGGACCGCGAGAAGCTGCAGGAATGCCTCGACGCCACCTATGACGGTGACGACACGATGACCGCCATCGCCACCGGTGGCATCAACGAAGCCGCCATGAGCTGACGAAACGAGGGGCGGTTCCAGCCGCCCCTTCTCCGACCGTCGACCGGATGGCCGCGCCGCGAGGTCGCCTCAGCGGCGCGACTTGGCTTTCGCCGTTGCCCGAGCCCGTGCCGGGTCCTCCGGCCATTCGTGCTTGGGATAGCGCCCGCGCAATTCGGCCCGCACATCCGCCCATGAGCCTTCCCAGAAGCCCGGCAGGTCGCGGGTGATCTGGATCGGCCGGTGTGCCGGCGACAGAAGTTCCAGCGTCAGCTTCAGCCGACCGTCGGCGATGGTCGGGTGGCGGATCAGGCCGAACAATTCCTGGACCCGTATCGCCAGCACCGGCTGGTCGGTCTCGTAGCGGATCGGCACCATCGAGCCGGTGGGCGCCGCAAAATGCGTCGGCGCCATCGCGTCGAGCCGGCTGGCGACGCCCTCCGGCAAGAGCCCGCGCAAGGCTTCCGACAGTGCGCCCGGCGCGATCTGGGCCAGCCCGGTCGCCCCCGGCAGATAGGGCATCAGCCAGGTTTCCAGCGAGGCCAGCAGCGCCTCGTCCGACAGGTCCGGCCAGGGCGGGCCGTAGGCGGCAGCGAGGAACCGCATCCGCCGCAAGAGCCGCTCGCCATCCTTGCCGAAGGGCAGTGACGCGAAGCCGAGCCGGCGGATGCCATCGGCGAGTGCTGTCGCCGCGGCTTCGCCGGCCGGCACCGGCTGCGGCGCTTCCTCCAGCGTCGCCCGGCCCAGACGGCGGACGCGGCGGGCACGCACCTGCCGTGCCGCCATGTCGAAGCCGACAACATCCTCGACTGTCCCGCGTTCGGCCACCAGCCGCTCCATCGAGGCCGCCGGCAGCGCCGCGGCCGCAAGGATGCGCCCGGCCCGTGCGGCCCCCTGCAGTTCGGCCACGACGATGAACTTCTCCCGCGCCAGCGCGTGCGACGCGTCGAGCACGCCGCCGCGCCCGTTGGCGAGCACGAAATGGCCGCGCGCGCCGCGGGCGATGGCGACGCGATCGGGATAGGCGAGCGCCAGGAGATCGCCCGGCTCGCTGCCCGCTTCGGTGTCGGCGGAATCGGGAATGCCGGGTGTCGCCGCGATGCGCCGGGCGAGCTTGGCGGCACCGCGGGCGCGTGGCCCGTCGTCATTGCGCAGGCGCCGCAGCCGCTCGCCAAGATCGTTGTCGGTGCCGCCAAGGCCGCGCTCGGTGAGCAGCACCGCCAGCATCGCCGCATCGCGCCGCGCTGCCGGCGGAGCGCCGACCACCATGCGGGCAAGCCGCGGCGGCAGCGGCAGTGCCCGCATCGCCGCGCCCTCGTCGGTCAGCCGCCCATCGGCACCCAGTCCGCCGAGTTCGACCAGCAGGGCCCGCGCCTCCGCCACTGCCGGCGCCGGCGGTGCATCGAGAAAGGCCATCTCGGCCGGTTCGCCGACGCCCCAGGCGGCGCAGTCGAGCACCAGGCCGGAAAGGTCGCTGGCGAGAATCTCGGGGCGGTCGAAGGGCTCGAGCGCCGCGGTCTGCTCCGCCCGCCACAGCCGTATCGCGGTTCCGGGCGCGGTACGCCCGGCGCGCCCGGCCCGCTGGTCGGCGGCAGCCTTCGAGATCCGCACCGTCTCCAGCCGCGACAGGCCCGTCGCCGGCTCGAACACCGGCCGACGCCGGAGGCCCGAATCGATCACCACCGAGACACCGTCGATGGTGAGCGAGGTCTCGGCGATCGAGGTCGCCAGCACGATCTTGCGCGTGCCGGCGGGGGCCGGCTTCACGGCGGTATCCTGCGCCGCGCCTTCCATGGCGCCGTAGAGCGGCGCGACGATCACGCCCGCCGGCACGCCGTCCCGCAGCCGCTCGGCGACGCGCTCGATCTCGCGCTGGCCGGGCAGGAACACCAGCAGACTGCCGGTTTCCTCGGCCAGAGCCGCCCGGACGGCGGCGGCGACGGCGTTCTCGACCGGCTCGGTGCCCGGCCGGTCGCGGTAGCGGATCGTCACCGGAAAGGCCCGGCCCTGGCTTTCGACCACCGGCGCGTCGCCGAGCAGCCTGGCGACACGCGCGCCGTCCAGCGTCGCCGACATCACGAGGAGGCGGAGGTCCTCCCGCAGCGCCGAGGCGACGTCGAGCGCCAGGGCGAGGCCGAAATCCCCGTCCAGCGAACGCTCGTGGAACTCGTCGAAGATCACCGCGGCAACGCCGGCAAGCTCCGGATCGGACAGCACCATCCGGGTGAAGACGCCTTCGGTGATCACCTCGATCCGCGTCCGGGCCGAGACCTTCGTGTCGAGCCGCATGCGCCAGCCGACGGTCTCGCCCACGGCCTCGCCGAGGATCTGGGCCATCCGCCGCGCCGCTGCCCGCGCCGCGAGGCGCCGCGGCTCGATGAGCAGGATCTTGCCGTCGCCGCGAAACGCCGCGCCGAGGAGATGCAGCGGCACCAGCGTGGTCTTGCCGGCGCCGGGCGGGGCGACAAGGACGGCACGGCGGCGGGTCTCCAGCGCTTCGGCGAGTTCGTCGAGGACGGCGGAGACCGGCAGGTCGGGGAGCGGCGGTCGCGTCATGCCGTGTGGTCCGCAAGGTCGATCACCGGCCCGCCCGCCGCCGCCGCGTCGTCGCGATCGTGGGTGACGAGGACGGCCGGGATGCCGCGCTCGGCGACCATGGCGAAGACGAGGTCGCGGACAGTCGAGCGCAGATCCGCATCGAGCCGCGAGAACGGTTCGTCGAGCAGCAGCGCCTCGGGTTCGGCCAACAGCGTGCGGGCCAGCGCCACCCGCGCGGCCTGGCCGCCGGAGAGCGTCGCGGGGTCGCGGCCGAGATAGCCGGCGAGCCCGACCTTCGCCAGCATCGCCTCGGCCGCGTCCAACCGCCGGCGGCGGCCGCGCAGATGCGGCGGCAGGGCGAAGAGCAGATTGCCGCCGACCGACATGTGCGGATAGAGCAGCGCGTCCTGGAAGAGCAGGCCGACGCGCCGGCGCTCGGGCGGAAGGCTCGTGAGGTCGCGGCCGTTGAGGCGCACTTTGCCGCTGGCGGTGAAGGCGGGATCGAGAAAGCCGGCGATCAGCGCGAACAAAGTGGACTTGCCGGAGCCGGATGGGCCCATGACGCTCAGCGTCTCGCCGCCCGCGACATGGCTGTCGATGGCGAAGAGGCGGCGCGTGCCGAGCCGGACGGTCAGGCTGTCGAGCCGCAGCCCCTCGTCCTCGTTGGTCATGCGGCCCTCATGCCGCGTCGGCGGCCGGCAAGCAAGGCCGGCACGAGGGCCGCCAGCGCGAACAGGGCGAAGGGCAGGAGCGTCTGGAGCAGCGCATAGACGCCGATGACGCGACGGTCGCCGCCGGCGGCGAGCGCCACCGCCTCGGTCGTGATGGTCGGCAGCCGCCCCCCACCGATCAGCACGGTCGGCAGATACTGGCCGATCGACACGGCGAAGCCGATCGCGAGCGCGGTCATGACGGGGGCGGCCAGCAGCGGCAGCCGGACTCGTGTGAAGGCCGTCAGACGCCCGCGGCCGAGGCTTGCGGCAACGCGCTCGTAGCGCGGGTCAAGCGCGAACCAGGGATCGGCCAGCGCCAGCGCCGCATAGGGCGCGACGAAGACGAGGTGCACCGCGACGAGCAGAGGCAGCGACGGCGTCAGCCCGGCGCCGAGGATCAGCACCTGCAGCCCGAAGACGAAGGCCACCTGCGGCACGATCAGCGGCAGGTAGATCAGCCCGGCGATCGTCGAGGTGAGCCGGACCTCGCCGGCCCGAGCCGCCGGGAACCGCCGGCGCCGGCCTTCCAGCAGCAGCACGACCAGCACGAGCGCCAGAAGCGCTGCCGAAAGTGCCACGACGAAGCTCGTCCAGAGCGGGCCGGAGGCGCTGGCGAGGGCCCGCTGCCAGTTGCGCAGCGTGAGTTCGGCCGGCGCAAGGTCAGGAAAGGCCCAGAAGCCGGCAAAGGACCACAGGAGCAGCAGCAGGAGACCAACGATCACCGCCAACCCCGACAGCGCAACCGGCAGCGCCGCAAGTCGCCGCGCCGGGCCGTCCGCGGCGAAGCGCCGGCCCGAGCGCGACAGCAGCCGCCGGAGCGCCAGGGCGAGACGCTCCAGGCCGAGCCAGGCGAGGATGACCGTCAGCGTCACGGCAAGCTGCAACAGCGCGCCCGCCGAGGCGACGAAGCGCTGCGCCAGATCCGGATCGTTCATCCAGGAGAGCAGGCGCACCGCCAGCGGTGCCGGGGTCGAGGGACCGAGGATCATCGCGACGTCGACCACCGAGGACGCGAAGGCCGCGACGGCGACGATCGGCAGGCGGATCTGCCGGTAGACCGTCGGCCACACGGTGAGGAGGAAGCCCGCCATCCGCCCATAGCCGAGCGAGCGGGCGAGTTGCATCCGCCGCTCGGGCTCGGCCTGCGGCAGCGCCGCGAAGGCGACGAGGAGCAGGAACGGCATCTCCTTGGCAATCAGCGCCGCCATCATCGACAGGCCCAGCGGATCGCCGACGATCAGGAGGTCCGGCGGCCGGTCAAGCCCCAGCACCGGCGCGGCCAGCCGGAAGATCAGGCCCGAAGGGGCGATGAGGAAGAGCAGGCCGAAGGCGGCGGCGGCGTGCGGCACCGCCAGCAGCGGCGCCAGGCCCTGGCGGGCGGCACGGAAGGCCTGCGTGCCGAAGAAGGCGGCGAGGAAGATCGCCACACCGGCGACGGAGACGAGGGTCGTCAGGAGACCGGCGGCAAGGCTGAGTCCCACCGATGCGGCAAGGCCCGGCTCGGCGAGAAGCTGGCGGAACGGCGCGAGCGATAGCCTGTCTCCGCCGAGCGCTGGCAGATAGCCGAAGGCCGGCAGCGCCACGCCCGCCAGCCCGACGGCGACGGGGGCGGCCAGCAGCAGCGCGATCAGCCAGGGAAGCGCCAGGCCGCGCACGGCGCCCTGCCCGGACGGCCTCAACTGCCGTAGCGCTTCGTCCACTCTTCCTCGATGCGGATCATCCAAGAGGCGTGGGGCTCGGGAAGGACCGGGCCAAGTTCGTCGGGCGCCAGGGTGGCCACGCCCCGGTCGATGGCGGCGAAGGCCTCGCGGTCGGCTTTCGGCAGACTGTCCAGCTTGAGCACGGTCGGGTCACCCCAGAACTGGGGATCTTCCTTGCGGATCTGCGCCTCCGGCGAGAGCATGAAGTTCGCCACCACCATCGCCCCGGCCTTGGCGCTGGAATTGTACGGGATGGCGACGAAATGCGTGTTGCCGAGCGTGCCGCCCGGAAAGGTGAAGGAGCGCACGGTGTCCGGCAGCTCGCCGGCGGCGATGGCCGCCGAGGCCTCGGCCGGGTTGAAGGCGAAGATGATGTCGAGCTCGGAATCGGCCAGAAGCTGCTTCATCGCCGGATAGTTCTGCGGATAGTCGCGCCCCTCGCGCCAGAGCACGGGCCGGATCTCGTCCAGCCATTGCCAGAGCGGCGCGGTGATGGTCGCGAAGGTTGCGTCGTCGACCGGTTCGGCAAGCAGCGCGGGATCCTCGATCTGCTCGATCAGCACCTGCTTGAGGAAGCTCGAGCCGACGAAATCCGGCGGCGCGGGATAGGAGAAGCGGCCTGGATGTTCAGCCGCCCAGGCGAGCAGCGCATCTGTGTCGGCCGGCATGTCGGCAATCGGGCCGGAGCGGGCGGTGTCGGTGAAGAACACCATCTTGGCCCCGCCCCAGGGCGATTCCTGGCCGAGCGTCGGCACGGTGAAGTCGGTGGTGACACTCGGATTGTCAGTGTCGACATAGCGCCAGTTCGGCAGGCTGGTTGCAAAGCCCTTGGCCAGCAGCCCCTGCTCCTGCATCGAGACGAAGTTCTCGCCGTTGATCCAGATCAGGTCGACCGAGCCGCCGTCGTCGCGACCCGCGGCCTTCTCGGCGACCACCTTGGCAACGGCCGTCGCGGTGTCCTCGAGCTTGACGTGATCGAGCGTTACGCCGAACTGGCGCTTCACCTCCCCCGCGGCCCAGACGATGTAGTCGTTGATCGCCGACGAGCCGCCCCAGGCATTGAAGTAGACGGTCTGACCCGAAGCCGCCGCCTCCACCGCCGGCCAGTCGGCGGGATCGGGGTCGGCCGCGAC
The DNA here is from genome assembly GCF_014196845.1 of Aurantimonas endophytica. Classification (GTDB taxonomy): domain Bacteria; phylum Pseudomonadota; class Alphaproteobacteria; order Rhizobiales; family Rhizobiaceae; genus Aurantimonas; species Aurantimonas endophytica. Next base: position 214,085 of record NZ_JACIEM010000006.1, on the reverse strand, counting down.
AGCCGGCAGCGCTGCCGAAGCGAAAAGCCCGACCAGTGCGCCTAGCCTGAGCCACTTGACGATCATCCCGCACTCTCCGTTCACCGCATGCCCACTCGACATTTTCGCTGCTTGGCCTCACATCGTGCCAGATGGCCCGGCACCCGTGCTAAAAGCAACGGGTGCCGCGGCCGCTCGCATTGCCTTGATTGACGTGTGATGGCAATTGCCACGCGCGTCCAACCGAAAGAGATCCGCCGATGTCGCAGACACCAGGCGACGACCGCAAGACACTGGTCCTGACGGGTGCCTCGCGCGGCATCGGCCACGCGACCGTTAAGCGCTTCTCCCGCGAGGGCTGGCGCGTGATAACCTGTTCGCGCCAGGAATTCGCCGACAACTGCCCCTGGCCGGCAGGGCCCGAGGACCATATCCGCGTCGATCTGTCGGACCAGGAGGATGTCGGCTACGCGATCTCCGAGATCCGCCGCCGGCTCGAGGCCAACGGCTCGGAGCTGCACGCGCTGGTCAACAACGCCGCGATCTCGCCCAAGGCGGAAGCCGGCGCGCGGCTCGATTCTATCCGCACGCCGATGCATGTCTGGCGCGACGTCTTCCAGGTGAACTTCTTCGCGCCGATCATGCTGGCGCGCGGCCTGTTCAAGGAGCTTGCGGCGGCGCGCGGCTCGATCGTCAACGTCACCTCGATCGTCGGCAGCCGGGTGCATCCTTTCGCCGGCACGGCCTATGCGACGTCCAAGGCGGCGCTCAACTCGCTGACCCGCGAGATGGCGGCGGATTTCGGCCCTTCGGGAATCCGGGTCAACGCAATCGCGCCGGGCGAGATCGAGACGGCGATCCTGTCGCCGGGGACGGAGAAGATGATCGACGACATCCCGCTGCGCCGGCTCGGCCAGACGGCGGAGGTCGCCGACGTGATCTATTTCCTGTGCTCGAACCAGTCGTCCTACGTCAACGGCGCCGAGCTGCACATCAATGGCGGCCAGCACGTCTGACGGCGGCTGAGACCGCGTTTCATGCGGCGGCCAAGTCGCCCAGCGCCTTGTCGAGATCGGCCCTGACCAGCGCGGTCAGCAGGGCGGGGAACTTCGCGCGTTCGACATGGGCGGCGAGTGTCTGCGCATCGTCGCCGAGGCCGAGCTTGTGTGCGGCTTTCAGCGCGCGGGCGTCGGCGAACGGGTAGAGCTCGTCCCACACGCGCTGCACCTCGCGGAAGAAGATGTCGGCGCCGACGTCGCCGATCCCCTTGAACTGCTTCAGCAGCCGGCGCTCCTCGGCGGGATCGCGTCCGGCCGCCTCACGCAGCTTGCGCAGGTCGCCGCCATAGGCTTCCAGGCAATGGTCGGCCATGTCCTTCAGAAAGGTCGAGGTCTTCTCGTCGAACCGGGCGTAGCCGTTGCGATTGAGGATCAGCACCCGCTCCTTCCATGTCGCCGCGGCCATGCGCTCGGCGCTGGTCAGTCCCCCCGCCTTCAGCGCTTTGGCCGCCTGCAGCGCCTGCTCCGCGCCGATGCGGGCGGAGAAGAGGTTTGCCGCCACCAGCCAGAGGAAGAGCGGCATCGGGGTATTCTGCGACAGATCGAGACCCATGGCTTGGGCGTAAGTCTCGCCGCCATAGCGCGTCATCAGTCTCTCGACCACGTGCTTCGATGAAGCGGCCATCAAGCTACATCGTCCGGCCCGCGGGTCCGTTCCGGGACCCGAGCGCCGCGAACAGCAGCGCCGCGCCGGAGCTGATGAAGGAGACGGCGAGGAACAGGCCGATCGCCCAGACCGCCGTGCCCGGCAGGCCCAGCACCAGGAAGATCGCCAGCGCGATGTTGATCACGCCGGAGACCAGCAGCAGCCAGAAGCGGCCGGTCGAGGCGCGCACCGCCTGGGCGATGACGATGTTGATGATGCCGGACATCAGGAAATACAGCGCCAGCATCCATGTCAGCGTCACCGACCCCGCGAAAGGATCGTAGATGATGACGAGGCCGAGCAGGATTGCGAGCACGGCGAGGATCAGGTTGGACCAGAAGCCCGGCGCGCCGCGCGCCCGGAAGGCAGAGACGGTCCCGACGATGCCGCCGAAGACCAGCAGCCAGCCGAAGAACAGCGTCGAGGCGAGGGTCGCGGCCCAGGGCGCGAGCAGCGCCAGGAGGCCGACGAGGATCATCAGCGCACCCTGGAAGGCATAGAACTTCCAGTGATCGTGGAGATAGCGCTCGGCGAGGCCCGATGGACCTGCGTGCGGGCGCGGACGGGGGGCGGGATCGACAGTCATTGCAGTCTCCCTTTCGGCGAGAGAGGATACCCAGACGAACGGTACAACATGACGGCGCATTCCGTCTCGCCCGGTGCTACCGCCACCTACGCCGGCATGGCCTCAGGCGTGGCGGCCGAGGCTGCGGGACGTGTCGAGAAGCTTGTCGACGAGGGCCTCGAGCGCGGTGCGCGCGACATCGTCGGCGAGCCGACCGGTCTCGTCGAAACTGGCGGCGGCATTGGGCACGGTGCACTGCTCGGTCAGGACCTCGGCGTTCAGCGCTCGCAGGACGATGCGCAGCGCCTCGAGGCCCCGCATGCCGCCGAAGCGGCCTGTCGACGTCGATGCCAGGCCCGCGACGATGCCCTTGAACGGCTGGATCGGCCGGCCCTGCACCTTGCGCACCCGGCTGACCCAGTCGATCGTGTTCTTCATCAGCGGCGTCAGCGAGTGGTTGTATTCCGGGCTGACCAGCAGGAGCCCGTCCTGGGCGGCGATACGCTGCGCCAGGAGGACCGCGTTCTGCGGCACGCCCTCATCCTCCTCGTGGTCGCCGTCATAGATCGGCAGCGGATAGTCGGCGAGGTCGAGCAGCGTCACCACGGCGTCGGACATCGCCAGCATTCGCGTCGCCTCGGCGGCCAGCCGGCGGTTGTGGGAGGCAAGGCGCAGCGAGCCGGGTACGACGAGGACATTGACGGTCAATGCGCTGCGGCCCTTGCCGCGACCGCCGGGTCCTGATCGTAGACCCAGACCCTTGCCGGCGGAATGTTGCTCCAGACGATGGGCGAGTGCGAGACCGTGAAGACGCCCTTTACGGGCTCGACCGGCGGCTTCCAGAGATAGGAGAGCTGGGTGAGATTGCCGCCGGGAAGGAGCCGCGAGAAATAGTCGGTGAACAGCGCCTGCCGCTTCGCCTGCGAAAAGCTGACGATGGGGATGGCGAAGAGGATGGCGGCGAATTTCTGGTCGCGACGCGCGCCGAGCGTCTTGTCGAGGTCGAAGCCGTCGCCCTGGATGACGTTCACCTTGGGAAAGCGCTGCTTCAGTTCGCTGGCGAACTCGGCATCGTATTCGATCGAGGTGATACGCTCCGGAGCAACGCCGGCGCTGAGCAGCGCGCGGGTCACGACGCCGAGCCCGGGTCCGAGTTCGAGGATCGGTCCGTCCAGCGACGTGGTGGCGTGCCGGACCATCATCGCGCAATAGGATGGGCTCGACGGCGCGACCGCGCCCATCTTGACCGGATGCTTTACCCAGGTGGCAAAAAACCGCGCCCAGTCGCCCCCGCCTGCGTTACTCACTTCGCCGTTCGTCGCCATGTCCGTCCCGCCTTTGCTTTGGCCGCTGCCGGCTGTCCATTCGCCGCGCGATAGACCAACACGCGCGCCGGCGGGAGGTTGCGCTTGATCCACGGGCTGGTCTCCAGCCGGGCGCCGATGCGCTCGGGCTTCACCGGCACGGTCAGCGCGTAGGAAAACTGGATGAAGGGCGCGCCTTCCGGCATCTGGCGCAGCGCGCCGCCGATGACCTCCTCGCGCTTGGCATCCGGCTTAGTGAACAGCGGCAAGCCGGAGATCACCGCCTCGACCCGGCGGCCCTTGAGGACCTCGCGCAGTGTCTCCTGGACGGCGTAGGCGTCGCCCTGGATCACCCGGGCAGCCGGAAAACGCGAACGCAAGAGAATGCAGAATTCCTGCGAGTACTCGACCAGGACCAGAGCCGATTCGGGAACGCCGTGCTCGATCAGGCACTTCGTGACGACCCCCGTGCCAGGGCCAAGTTCCAGAACGAGCGACGTTTCGTCGAAGCCCGATGGATCAGGAACGTAGGCCGCCATGGCCCGCCCCAGGCTGCGCGACGACGGGGAGACCGCTCCCATCACCAGCGGACGCTGCAGCCATCCCTTGAAGAAGCGGGCCTCGTCGCTGACCTTCAGGCGCGGACGCGTCCGCTGCGGAAGCCGCGGCTCAGGCGTTACCAACACTGGCGATACTCCCATCGTGCGGAGCCACCTGCCCCGGTCGTATGTCGCCCAATACTGTTACGAAGTCACGACACCGCCAGCATCAGAGGCACATCCCTGCACATGGCGCATGTCAGGTCTCGCTCAACCCCTCGAAGAATTCCTTCATGCGGGCGAAGAAGCCGTTCGACTGCGGCGACGTCTCCGAAGAGGACAGCTCCTCGAATTCCTCGAGCAGTTCGCGCTGGCGCCGGGAGAGGTTCTGGGGCGTCTCGACCGTCACCTGGATGAAGAGATCCCCGGTCTGCGTCGAGCGCAGCACCGGCATGCCCTTGCCGCGGACCCGGAACTGCTTGCCGGTCTGGGTTCCCTCGGGAACCTTGACCCGCGTGGTGGCGCCATCCAGCGTGTTGACGTCGAAATGCCCGCCCAAAGCGGCGGTGATCATCGACATCGGCGCCTTGCAGAACAAATCCGCCCCGTCGCGCTGGAAGAATTCGTGCGGGCGCACCGACAGGAAAATGTAGAGGTCGCCGGGAGGGCCGCCGCGCAGCCCCGCTTCGCCCTCGCCGGCAAGGCGGATGCGCGTGCCGTCCTCGATCCCGGCCGGGATGTTGACGGACAGCTTGCGCTCTTCCGGCAGCCGCCCGTCGCCGCCGCATTTGCGGCAGGGGTCGGCGATGACCTGGCCGCGACCTTCGCAGTTCGGACAGGTCCGCTCGATCGAGAAGAAGCCCTGGGCGGCGCGGACGCGGCCGACGCCGCCACAGGTCGGGCAGGTCTGCGGGCTGGTGCCCGGGCGGGCGCCCGAGCCGGTGCACTCATCGCACTGGATGGTGGTGGGAACGCTGATCTCGGCGGTCTTGCCGGCGAAGGCCTCCTCCAGGGAGATCTCCATGTTGTAGCGCAGATCGGAGCCGCGCTCGCGGCCCGAGCCGCCGGCACTGCGCCCGCCGCGGGCGCGCCCACCCATCATCTCGCCGAATATGTCGTCGAAGATATCGGCCATGGAGGAGCCGAAATCGCCGCGGAAGCCGCCGGCACCGCCGCCGTTCTGGAACGCCGCATGGCCGAACCGGTCGTAGGCGGCACGCTTCTGGGGATCCTTGAGGACCTCGTAGGCCTCGGCGAGTTCCTTGAACTTTACTTCCGCCGCAGCGTCACCGGGGTTCTTGTCGGGATGGTGCTGCATCGCGAGCTTGCGAAATGCGACCTTGAGTCCCTTTTCGTCGATCTCGCGGGACACGCCGAGCATCTCGTAGTAATCGGCCTTCATTCACGCTTCCATCGGTTGTTCGGCGGGCTGGACGCAGCAGACGACGGCGCCGGTGACGCCTTTCGTCGCAAGCCCAGCATGTAGGAATGGCCGCCGGGGGTTACCATAGCGGCAGCCGGATTGGAATCGCCCGGATTCAGGCGGAGGCGAGCTGCGCTTCGCCGGCCGGCCGCGGCCTCGGGCCGGCGATCAGCGCACCGAAGCGCTTCTCCAGATAACGGTCCGACAGTATTGCCACCGCGAGCGTCGCCGCCATCGGCAACAGCCAGAAGACGTAGAAGTCGATCATACCCGTCGGTTCGATCCAGCGAGTCCAGAGAACGGTGAGGAAGAGGAATTCCATCACCGGGTGCCAGAGATAGATGCCGAAGGATACGCGGGTCACCGGCATGGCGAAACGCAGCGCGGCGGTCGAATGCGGCCGGGCGGTTTCCGCCAGTGCCGTGGCGGTCAGCGAGGCGGCAAGCAGCACCAGCACGAGATAGGTCGGCATCTGGCCGATCATCGCACCGACGGCCGCTGCGAGCAGCGCCAGGCCGGGAAGGTGCGAGCGGATGTCCAGCGATCGCCGGGCGACGACCCCGGCGATGCACGCGCCGATGCAGAAATCGGCAAACGCCCGGTAGGCACCCATCGTGTCGGCGGACGTCCAGTGGCCCGACGGAAAGACGCCCCAGCGCGACGCGAGTTCGAGACCGGCGAGCCAGCAAGCGGTAAACAGGCAGAGCCCCGGCAAGCCCTTCCAGCGTGTGGCCAGGATGATCAGGGGAAATGCGGCGTAGCAGAAGAATTCGGCACTGACCGACCAGGAGACGTAGTTGAGCGCCAGATGGTCGGTCGTTCCGAGCGCGTGCACCGCCAGCAGATGCAGCGGCACCGCCTCCAGTTCCCTCGCCCAGGGGTAATTGTCGGCGCCGGCGAGCATCGCCGCGACCGCCACGGCGACGAAGAACAGCGTGACGATGACGTGCAGCGGATAGAGCCGGGCAATCCGCCGCCGCAGGAAGCCGCGATAGTCGGACAGGCCGCGCAATTCGCTGCCGTAGCGCGTCGTGATGAAGAAGCCGGAGATCATGAAGAACATGTCGAGCAGCGGCAGCAGCCGGCGGAGGAATTCCGTGCCGACCTCGGCGCCGTAGGGCGCGGCGAACAGGAAATGATAGGCCATGATGAGGATGGCGGCGACGAAGCGCCAGCAGTCGAACAGGCGGAAATACACGGCACGCTCCGGTCCGATGCGGGGCAGCGCGATACGCGGAAGCCCGACGTGAAACGCCGTCCATTGGCACTACCGGCGGCCCAGCGTGCAAGCGGAAGGTGAAAATTGCGTTAACAGCGCAGTAGCCGCCCGCCGGATCCATACGGAGCGAAAAAGCCCCGGCGGATGGTTCCGCCGGGGCTTCTGACTGTCACGATAGGCTTGGAGCGTCAGGCCGACTTCTTGCGGTCCTCGTCGTCGACTTCCTCGAAGTCGGCATCGACCACGTCGTCCTTGCCCGATGCCGAGGCATCCTGGCCGCCCGCTTCGCCGGCAGCGTCGCCGGCCTGCGCGGCCTCGTACATTGCCTGGCCGAGCTTCATCGACACTTCGGCCAGCCGGTCGCTCTTGGCGCGGATCGAGTCGGCGTCGGCCGCCTCGTTCTGCAGCTCGGCGCGCAGCTCGTCGATCGCGGTCTGGATCGACGCGCGGTCATCCGCGGAAACCTTGTCGCCGTAGTCGGCGAGGGACTTCTCAGCGGAGTGGACGAGGCTTTCGCCCTGGTTGCGCGCCTCGACGGTTGCCCGCCGCTTCTTGTCGGTCTCGGCGTTGGCCTCGGCGTCCTTCACCATCTGCTCGATATCGGCATCGGACAGACCGCCGGAAGCCTGGATGGTGATCCGCTGCTCCTTGTTGGTGCCCTTATCCTTGGCCGAGACGTTGACGATGCCGTTGGCGTCGATGTCGAAGGTGACCTCGATCTGCGGCACGCCGCGGGGTGCGGGCGGAATGCCCTCGAGGTTGAAGCGGCCGAGCGACTTGTTGTCGGCAGCCATCTCGCGCTCGCCCTGGTAGACCTGGATGGTCACGGCGTTCTGGTTGTCCTCGGCGGTCGAGAACACCTGGCTCTTCTTGGTGGGGATCGTGGTGTTGCGGTCGATCAGGCGGGTGAAGACGCCGCCCAGCGTCTCGATTCCGAGCGACAGCGGCGTCACGTCGAGCAGCAGCACGTCCTTGACGTCGCCCTGCAGCACGCCGGCCTGGATGGCCGCGCCCATGGCGACGACTTCGTCCGGGTTGACGCCCTTGTGCGGCTCCTTGCCGAACAGGTTCTTCACCGTCTCCTGGACCTTCGGCATGCGCGTCATGCCGCCGACGAGAACCACCTCGTCGATGTCGGCCGGGGTCAGGCCGGCATCGCGCAGCGCCGCCTTGCAGGGCTCGACGGTGCGCTGCACAAGGTCATCGACCAGGCTCTCGAACTTCGAGCGCGTCAGCTTCATGGTCAGGTGCTTCGGCCCCGAGGCGTCGGCGGTGATGAACGGCAGGTTGATCTCGGTCTGCGAGGCCGAGGACAGCTCGATCTTGGCCTTCTCGGCCGCCTCCTTGAGGCGCTGCAGCGCGAGCTTGTCGTTCTTCAGGTCGATGCCCTGGTCCTTCTTGAACTCGGACGCGAGGTAGTCGACGAGGCGCATGTCGAAATCCTCGCCGCCGAGGAAGGTATCGCCGTTGGTCGACTTCACCTCGAACACGCCGTCGCCGATCTCCAGAACCGACACGTCGAACGTGCCGCCGCCAAGGTCGTAGACCGCGATGGTCTTGCCGTCGTTCTTGTCGAGACCGTAGGCGAGCGCAGCGGCCGTCGGCTCGTTGATGATGCGCAGCACGTCGAGGCCGGCAATCTTGCCGGCATCCTTGGTCGCCTGGCGCTGGGCGTCGTTGAAGTAGGCCGGGACGGTGATGACGGCCTTCTCGACCTTCTCGCCGAGATAGGCTTCAGCCGTTTCCTTCATCTTCTGCAGGATCATGGCTGAGATCTGCGAGGGCGAGTATTTCGTCCCCTCGGCCTCGACCCAGGCGTCGCCATTGTCGGCGCGCACGATCTTGTAGGGGACCATGCCCTTGTCTTTTTGCGTGGTCGGATCCTGGAAGGTCCGGCCGATCAGGCGCTTGATCGCGAAAAGCGTGTTCTCCGGATTGGTCACCGCCTGGCGCTTGGCCGGCTGGCCGACGAGCCGTTCGCCGTCGTCCGTGAACGCGACCATCGACGGCGTCGTGCGTGCGCCTTCGGCGTTCTCGATCACCTTGGCGGTCTTGCCGTCCATGACCGACACACAGGAATTGGTGGTGCCAAGGTCGATACCGATTACCTTCGCCATGAGCATTCTCCTTTGCGAGCGAGCCACCCGGGACCCTCTAAGAGGCATTCCGCCAAGGGCAGCCCCCAGAATTCTTGGAAACACCGCCGGGCCAAAACCGTTGAACAATCAGGCTCTGCGGGGCTGGCGGCTATATATGAACCGGGATTTGGGCGCGCAAGGCAGATGGTCGCGCTTTCGTGAGGAGCGGCGCGATCCAACCCCTGGGCCCGAGAGAATGCACGATGGTAGGGAACCGCAACCGTCTTCGTTCCCTTTACCGACCATAACGACCTTGAATCGGGTGGCCCAGCCAGCCTGTGCGGGGTCTTCGCAACTGGAGTACCGTCATGAACAGTATCATTTACATCGTCGGGCTGGTCGTCGTGGTCGCCATCGTTCTGTCGCTCATCGGCGTTCTCTGACACGCCGCTTCTCTTCATCGATTTCTTGAAAATTTTGCGACCCCGCTGGCCCGCCGGCGGGGTCGCATCGCGTCAGGCGTACGAATTCCGGCTGTCCTAGCCGCCGAAGATGCGCCGGAACAGCGACTGGTCGCTGGGGCGACCGCCATCGACCCGCCCTTCGACCGTCAGCCCCGGTGGCGGCGGACCGTCGCTGATGATCGCCCCGCGCGGGATGTCCCCGGGCGGCACCGGAGCGCCCCCCTGGCCATCGTAGTAATAGCCGCTGTCCGGCGCGGCGGGATCGTAATAGCCACCCTCGCCGTAGCCGCTGTCGGCGGTCAGCGGCGCTTCCTGCTCGCCGATGCGGTAGTCGCCCGGCAGCGGGGTCGCCGGCAGACCTTCGTGCGCGGCGACCATGAAGGCGTGCCAGGCCTGCGCCGGTAGCGTTCCACCCGTGACCTTCTGCATGTTGGCGCCGTTGTCGTTGCCGAGCCAGACGCCGGTGACGAGGTTGGCGGTGTAGCCGACGAACCAGGCGTCCTTGAAGTCCTGGGTGGTGCCCGTCTTGCCGGCGGCCTGCCAGCCGTCGATCGCTGCGCGCTGCCCGGTGCCGGACGTCACCACTTGGGTCATCATCGCATTCATCATCCCCACCACTTCGGGGGAGACGATGATCGGCGGCACTTCGGCGCCGCGCTCCCACAGCACCTTCCCGTCCTCGCTGGTGACGCGGTTGACCAGATGCGGCGTGGCCCGATAGCCGCCATTGGCGAAGGGGGCGAAGGCGCCTGTCAGCTCCAGCAGCGAGACTTCCGACGTGCCGAGCGCGATCGAGGCGTTCTCGACGAGTGCCGAGCCGACGCCCAGCCGACCGGCCATTTCGATGACGGCCGGCGCGCCGACGGCCTCGACCAGTTTTGCGGCGACGGTGTTCAGCGACTGGCGCAGCGCGTCGGCGAGCGTCACCGGGCCACGGAAACGGTTGTCGTAGTTCTGCGGCGACCAGTTGCCGATCCGGACCGGGCCGTCCTCGATCACCGTCTCCGGCCGCCAGCCCGCTTCGATCGCGGCGGCGTAGACGAAGGGCTTGAAGGTCGAGCCCGGCTGGCGCTTGGCGTCTACGGCGCGGTTGAACTGGCTTTGCGCGTAATCCCGTCCGCCGACCATGGCCCGGATCGCCCCGGTGCCGTCGACCGCGACGAGGGCGCCCTGGCTGACATTCTGCTTGGCGCCGTCGACCGTCGCGCGGATCGCCTTCTCGGCGGCCCGCTCGAGGCCGAGATCGATCGTCGTCTCGACGATCACGTCCTCCTTCACCTGCCCCACCAGATCGAGGATGTCGCGCATCACGACGTCGGCGGCATAGTGCTCCGCCCCGTTCCAGTAGCTGCGCGCATTGGTTGGCTTCTGCGCCCTGGCGTCGGCAAGCTCGGCCTCGCCGATGAAGCCCGTGTCGCGCATCGCGGCCAGGACGACCTCGGCGCGGGCCTTGGCGGCTTCGGGATCGCGTGCCGGGGAAAGCCGCGATGGCGCCTTGAGAAGCCCGGCCAGCAATGCCGCCTCGGCTAGGTCGAGTTCGGAAGCCGGCTTGTCGAAATAGCGTCCTGCCGCCGCCTCGATCCCGGTCGCCCCCGAGCCAAAATAGACCCGGTTGAGATACATTTCGAGGATCTGGTCCTTGGTGAACTTGTGCTCCAGCCACAGCGCCAGCACCGCCTCCTGCAGCTTGCGCTCCATGGACTGTTCGGGACTGAGGAAGATGTTCTTCGCCAGCTGCTGGGTGAGCGTCGAGCCGCCCTGCACGGTTTCGCCGGCCGCCATGTTCTCGAAGAAGGCGCGGACGATGCCCACCGGGTCGATGCCGTAATGGTCGTAGAATCGACGGTCCTCGATGGCGATCACCGCCTGGGGAACGTACGGGCTGATCTCGTCGAGGGCGACGGCCTTGCCGCCGGTCAGGCCGCGATTGGCAAGGACGTCGCCGGTGACGGAGACGATCTTGACGTTCGGCGGCCGGTCCGGGATCGCCCAGGCCTCCTGCGGCAGCTTGAAGGCGACATAGCCGACCAGCCCGGCGACGGCGAGACCGCCGACCATCCCCAGCAGGACGAACAGTCGGAACATGTGGCCGATGAAGCTGCGACGGCGCCGGCCGCCGCCCGAGCCGCCGGAACCGGATGAGCGGCCGCGGCGCGAACGGTCCCGGCTGCCGGAAGCCGATCCCGCCTTGGCCGACTTGCGCGAGGCCTTGCGGCGGATGTCGTTGGCGGCGGGCGGCACGGCCCTGTCGTCGGCGCTGATCCGGAACTCGTCGTCGGCCGGCCCGGAAAAGGTCGGTTCGATTCGCTCGTGCCGTTTCGCAGCCATCTGCAGCCCTTGTCCGAAGGGCAAGCCGGCGCGCCGGCAACCCTGTCCCCACTCGATCCGGCGAGCCGGCCTTCGGGGAAGTCGGCAACGCCAGCATCGCCGCCATGGTCGAGGCGGCGAGCAATCGCTGGGGTGAAGCCTAAATGCGGCGAATTAACGGGGCGTTAAGCAATGCGGCACCGCAAGCGGAAGCCGCTTTCGCGGCAGCGCGGCGTCTGCCGCCGCCTACCAGAGGTCGAGCGAGAAGCGCTTCGAGATGCCGAGGCCGAAGGTGAACTGGTTGGCGTCGCCCGCCTCGACGATCGGCGAATCCTTGGCGTCGCCGACGAGCCGGTCGTAGGAGGCATCGGCATTGACGAACCAGTCGGTGAAGACCTCGTAGCGGGCCGACGCCGCGACGCCGACGCTCTTGAAGCCGCCGTCGGGATCATAGGGCGCGAGCCGGCCGCCGGTGTTGAAGGATTCCGAGGTCGATACGCCGAAATAGGCGTCCATGTAGTCGCTGGAGGCGAAGCTCGCGGTCGGGCCGGCCTTCAGGACGAGACGCTCGGTCGGCCGGGCGATCAGGTTGGCGCCGATATCGCCGACGACGCCCTCGGCGCCGCCGAAGGCGTAGCGCACGGCGCCGTAGATCTCGGCGTGTTCCCACTCGTAGCTGGCCTTGAAGCCAGCCTCAAAGGTGTCGTCGACGTCGTCGAGCCCGTCCAGCTCGTCGAAATCCGAGGAGTCGCGCTCGCCGACATAGTTGAAGGACGGTCCGATCGAAAAGCCGCGGCCATCCGGGCCGCCGAAGGCGCCGAGACCGGGAATGCTCAGATACTCGACGCTGACGATCGCCTGCGGACGGATCTCGTAGTCCTCGGCCCCTTCGAACTCCGGCAGCACGATCCCGCCGATACCCAGGATGAAGACGAAGTCGGTATCGCCGTAATCGTAGGCCGCCGGCGCCGGCGCCGCGGGGTTCGGATCGTAGGGTGCATAGACATCCGCAGCGGCCGCGCCGAGGCTTGATCCGACCAGCAGGGCAAGGCCGGTAGCGGCGGTGAGAATACGCATGTCCTGATACTCCAGCCGTCCGCGTCTCTTCATTCACCGGTCGAGCCGGCAGGACGCGTGATGCCCCTCTTTCATACGGTAATCTGAGTAATCGACAATCCTGGATCGGTTGCTTTGGCGGGGGTCCGCGATGTTTGCGCAGGCAGCGTTGCGCGGCGACAACAGCCGCACCGTCCGACCAAGCGATTGTAAACGCAGAAGGGCGCGGCAACCCCCTCGGCGCCGCGCCCTTCCGTCTACCCCCGCTTCCCCGCCAGGCGAATCATCGCCCGGGGAAAGTGCGGTACCCCTCATAGGTCAGATTGGCGGCAATCCGTTAAGCTTTCCTTAACGCGCGCCGCTCCCCAGCGCCTCGAGCACCCGCGCCCAGGAACGCTGGCCCTTGTGGAACGACGACATCTCGTACTTCTCGTTCGGCGAGTGGATCGCGTCATCGCCGAGACCGAAGCCGATCAGCAGCGATTCCGTGCCGAGCAGCTCCTTGAACTCGCCGACGACGGGGATCGAGCCTCCCATGGCGATCATTACGGCCGGCTTCGGCCATTCGTCCGAAAGCGCTGCCCTTGCAGCTCCGAGCCAGGGTGAGTCGAAGGGCAGCTGGATCGCCGGCGAGCCGCCGTGCTCCTCGAACTCGGCGGTGCAGTCGGCCGGCAGGCGCTCCGTCACGAACTGGCGGAAGGCCGCGCGGATATGCTCGGGGTCCTGCCGAGAGACCAGGCGGAAGGAGATCTTGGCATGTGCCTCGGCGGCGATCACCGTCTTGAAGCCCTCGCCGGTATAGCCGCCTTCGATGCCGTTGAACTCAGCTGTCGGGCGCGACCAGACCTGCTCCAGCACCGAACGGTCCTTCTCGCCGGCCGGCACCGACAGGCCGACCGCGCCGAGGAATTCCGCTTCTGAGAAGCCGAGCTCGTCCCAGATGGCCCGGACCGCGTCCGGCAGCTCGTCGACGCCTTCGTAAAAGCCCGGGATGGTCACCCGGCCATCGGCATCGTGGATGTCGGCAAGGATCTTCGCCAGCACCCGCACCGGGTTCTGCGCCGCGCCGCCGTAATAGCCCGAATGCAGGTCGCGGTTGGCGGCCTTGATCGTCACCTCCTCGCCGACCATGCCGCGCAGGCCGGTGGAGATCGCGGGGGTCTGGCGGTCCCACATGTTGGTGTCGCAGACCAGGGCAACGTCGGCAGTCAATTCCGCCCGGTTGGTCTCGAGGAAGGGACGCAGCGACGGCGAGCCCGATTCCTCCTCGCCCTCGAGGAAGATCGTCACCGTGCAGGGCAGTCCCCCGGTCTCCGCCTTGAAGGCGCGGCAGGCCTCGACGAAGGTCATCAGCTGGCCCTTGTCGTCGGCGGCGCCGCGGGCGACGATCCGCCGCGTGCCGTCCGGCATGATCACGATGCGCGGCTCGAACGGGTCGGTTTCCCAGAGCGCGACCGGGTCGACCGGCTGGACGTCATAGTGGCCGTAGAAGAGCACGTGCGGCGCGCCCTCCGGGCCGGCATGATGGGCGACCACCATCGGGTGGCCCGGCGTGTCGCGCACTGCGGCGTCGAAGCCGATCGCCGACAGGTCGCCGGCGAGATATTCGGCCGCGCGCCGGCAATCGGCGGCATAGGCCGGGTCGGTGGAGATGGAGGGAATCCGCAGGAGGTCGTTCAGTCGCTCGACCGAGCGGTCGAGATTGAGGTCGAGACAGGCGAGGACACTGTCGAGCTTGGGCATGGCACGGATCCCTGGAAAGGCGACGGGGTGGCGGCTGGCTGCCGACGCGCGACGAGCGGCGGGGCGAGCGGATGCCAATGCCTAGAGGAGCCGGTGCCGGGGGATCAAGGGCAGCCGACGAATTCGGCCGGTTATTTGGCCGCGCTGGGCCAGCGCGGACACGCGCCTAACAGGGTCTCGGGACCATAGCCATCGCGGGCAATCGAAGCAAAAGATCAAGCAACCCACAAGCAAAGAGAGCCGCCGCGGCCTGGAGGGGGATACACCGCGACGACTCCCTTGCTTTCAGCGAGCGACGGTCCCGGAGAGGGGGGAAGAGGACCGGATCGCTCTCAATTCGGCCCAGAGCGGGGGACGTGCTTTGGCCGAACACGGCACCAATGATGCCGTCCTCAACAAGATGCGACTCGCCCATAGGGAAATCAAGACCGCGCCCGGGCGCGTTCGTCACAACGGCGTGAAGATTTATTAACCGACGGTAACAAACACGGACTAGTGCCGCAACGCAAGGGGTCTGGTGACGTGACGTCGTGCGCCGTGCCCCTACCCTGCGCTCCCGAACCTCCGCCCGGCGGCGAGAAGCCGGTCGCCGTTTCCCGGCCAAAGGTGTGGAAGCCATCTTGCCCGAACGGTTGCGGAAAGTCCCCAAGCGGCCGATGGACTTGCGCCCGGACCCGCGATACCACCGGCGCATGAACAAGGGCGACCACCTCTTCCTCGTCGACGGCTCGGCCTACATCTTCCGGGCCTACCACGCGCTGCCGCCGCTCAGCCGCAAGTCCGACGGCATGCCCGTCGGGGCCGTCGCGGGCTTCTGCAACATGCTGTGGAAGCTCGTGGAAGAGTCGCGGGACACTTCGGTCGGTGTCGCGCCGACGCATTTCGCGGTGATCTTCGACCATTCCTCGACGACGTTCCGCAACGAGCTCTATTCCGAGTACAAGGCCAACCGGACGGCGCCGCCGGAAGACCTCGTGCCGCAATTCGCGCTGATCCGCGAGGCGGTGCGCGCCTTCGACCTGCCCTGCGTCGAAAAGCAGGGATACGAGGCGGACGACCTGATCGCCGCCTATACGTGCCGGGCGATCGAGGCGGGCGGGGACGTGACGATCGTGTCCTCCGACAAGGACCTGATGCAGCTGATCCGTCCGGGCGTCGTCCTCTACGACCAGATGAAGGACAAGCGGCTCGGGCGCGACGAGGTACACGAGAAGTTCGGCGTCTATCCGGAGAAGATGATCGACCTGCAGGCGCTGGTCGGCGACACCTCCGACAACGTGCCGGGCGTTCCCGGCATCGGCCCGAAGACGGCGGCCCAGCTGCTCGAGGAGTACGGCGATCTCGAGACGCTGCTGGCGCGGGCCGGCGAGATCAAGCAGGCGAAGCGGCGCGAGAACCTCCTCGCCTTCGCCGAGCAGGCGCGGCTGTCGAAGCGGCTGGTGACGCTTGACTGCGACACGCCGCTGGACGTGCCGCTCGACGATTTGTTCATCCACGAGCCGGATGGCGAGAAGCTCGTGTCCTTCCTGAAGGCGATGGAGTTCGTCACGCTGACGCGGCGCGTCGCGGCAAAGCTCGGTACCGACGCCAGCGAGGTGGCGCGGGCCGAAATCGCCGTCGAGGGTCCGGCAAGGGGTCCCGATCTCGATCCGGCCGTGGCGGCCGTTCCTTCCGGCTCGGCGCAGCTCTCCCTCACGCCGGCACAGCTGGCGGAAAGCCGCCGGGCGGCGGCGGCCAATTCGGTCTTCGACCGCAGCGCCTACGTGACAATCCGCGACGCCGCGACGCTCGCTGCCTGGATGGACGAGGCGCGCCAGACCGGCATTCTATCCATCGACACCGAGATCTCGTCGCTGTCGGCCATGACCGGCGACCTGATCGGCGTCTCCTTCGCCACGCGGGCCGGCCGGGCCGCCTATCTGCCGCTCGCCCATGTCTCCCCGTCGGGCGAGGCGGACCTCCTCTCCGACAAGAAGGTCGAGGAGGAGATCGGCCCGCAGGTGCCGTTCGCAGAGGCGATGGCGATCCTGAAGCCGGTGCTGGAGGACGCGGCGATCCTCAAGATCGGCCAGAACATCAAGTTCGACTATCTCGTCCTGCGGCGCCACGGGATCACCGTTTCGCCGTTCGACGACACGATGCTGATCTCCTACGCGCTCGATGCCTCCGCCTCGCTCGAGGGCCACGGCATGGACGAATTGTCCGAGCGGCTGCTCGGCCACAAGCCGATCTCCTACAAGGAGCTGTGCGGCTCGGGACGGGGTCTCAAGGCAATCGCCGCCTGCTCGATCGACAAGGTCACCGAATACGCCGCCGAGGATGCCGACGTGACGCTGCGGCTGTGGCTGGTGCTCAAGCCGCGCCTGGCAGCCGAGGGCCTCGCGTCCGTCTACGAGCGGCTGGAGCGGCCGCTGGTGCCAGTGCTGGCGCGCATGGAAGAGCGCGGCATCACCACCGACCGGCAGATCCTGTCGCGGCTGTCCGGCCGCTTCGCCCAGAAGCTGGCGGGGCTCGAGGCGGAGATCGCCGAGATGGCCGGCGAGGCGTTCAATCCCGGCTCGCCCAAGCAGCTCGGCGAGATCCTGTTCGGCAAGCTCGGGTTGCCGGGCGGGCGCAAGACCAAGACCGGCCAGTGGTCGACCGACGTGAAGGTGCTGGAGGAGCTCGCGGCCGAGGGCCACGAACTGCCGCGCCGCATCGTCGACTGGCGCCAGCTCGCCAAGCTCAAGGGCACCTATACCGACACGCTGCCGGCGCACATGGACCGCGAGGGGCGGATCCACACCAGCTACGCCATGGCGTCAACGACCACCGGCCGGCTCTCCTCCTCCGAGCCGAACCTGCAGAACATCCCGGTGCGCACCGAGGAGGGGCGGGCGATCCGCACCGCCTTCGTCGCGCCGCCCGGCAAGCTCCTGGTCTCGGCCGACTACAGCCAGATCGAACTCAGGATCCTCGCCCATATCGCGGACATCCCGCAGCTGAAGGACGCCTTCCGCCAGCGCCATGACATCCACGCCATGACCGCGTCGGAAATGTTCGGCGTGCCGGTGGAGGGGATGCCGGCCGAGGTGCGGCGGCGCGCCAAGGCGATCAATTTCGGCATCATCTACGGCATCTCGGCCTTCGGCCTCGCCAACCAGCTGTCGATCCCGCGCGACGAGGCGGGGCTCTACATCAAGCGGTATTTCGAGCGCTTCCCGGGCATCCGCGACTACATGGATTCGACCAAGGCCTTCGCCAAGGAGCATCTCTACGTCGAGACGCTGTTCGGCCGGCGGGTGCACTATCCCGACATCAAGTCGCCCAACCCCTCGGTGCGCGCCTTCTGCGAGCGCGCCGCGATCAACGCGCCGATCCAGGGCACGGCTGCCGACATCATCCGCCGCGCCATGATCCGGATGGAGCCGGCGCTGGCGGAGGCCGGCCTTTCGGCGCGCATGCTGCTGCAGGTCCATGACGAGCTGGTCTTCGAGGTCGAGGAGGACGAGGTGGCGGCGACACTGCCGGTCATCCGGCAGGTCATGGCGGAGGCAGCCCATCCCCGGGTCGACCTGTCGGTGCCGCTCGAAGTCGACGCCAAGGCTGCAGGCAATTGGGAAGAGGCGCACTGAGGACACGGCGGGTTGTAGAATTGTCGCACCCTGTGCCGGCTGCACAACCTTGCCTTGCCGGGTATGCCGGACGCGGTAAACTGGCGCCGTTCGTCCCTGCGCGGCCTGTCGCGCTCGACGATTCGACGGGCGAGTGGCGGCGGCGGAAGGTAATGGATCAACAGGAAAAAGAGCAGGCGGGCGCCAGCACGATGCCCGCCGGGGTCAGTGCGGCGGCGTTGGCGAAGGTGCCGCTGGCGCTGGTCCTGACCAATCCGCATCTCGACGGCAATCCGATCGTCTACGCCAACCGGGCCTTCGAGACGATCACCCGCTACAGCATCGAGGCGGCCATCGGACGCAACTGCAAGTTCCTGCAGGGTGACGAGACCGATCCGGAGCATGTGCGCCAGATCAGCGAGGCGCTCAGGGAACGGCGGGACGTCTCGGTCGACATCGTCAACTACCGGGCCGACGGAACCAAGTTCCTCAACCGACTGATGATCACGCCGCTCTACGACGACGACGGCAAGCTCCAGTGCTTCCTCGGCGTGCAGCGCGACATGAGCGACGGCGCCGATCTCACCCACCCGGCAAACGACGACGCGGCCGGCGAACTGGACGCAGCGCTTGGCGAGATCCAGCACCGGGTGAAGAACCATCTGGCGATGATCATCGGCATGATCCGCATGCAGGCCCGCACCAAGACCAGCGAAGAATCCTTCCACGCGCTGGCCCGCCGGATCGAAAGCCTGCAGCTGCTCTACCAGGAGATGACCGAGGCGGGCGTCGGGTCGGCGCGCTCCAAGCGCCTGCCGCTGGGGGCCTATGTCAGCCGCATCGCCTCGACGATCGGCCATCTGGACGGTCGCCGGTCGGTGCGGGTCAATGTCGACTGCGACGCGGTCGAGGTGAGCGTCGAACGGGCTGCCCGCGTCGGCCTGCTGTTCTCGGAACTTCTCACCAACGCTCTCAAACACGCCTTTGCGGGTCGGGACGAGGGACTTGTCGAGGCGCGGCTGAAGATGCTGTCGTCCGGCGTCATCCGAATGACCGTCACCGACGACGGTGTCGGCCTGCCGGAAGGCAGCGACTGGCCCTATGGCGGTGCGCGCGCGCCGGCCCCTATCGATGAGGAGACCGCAGCCACCGTGCGCCAGGCGGCGGCCGAGGCGGTTGCCGATGCGGAACCCAACGCCGCGCGCGAGATCGCCGAGGCGATCGGGATGGGCCGTTCTGCGGAGTCCGGCGACGGCAGCGCCGTCGTCGAGACCGGCGAGCAGGCGGACCGCCGGCGCCGTGCGCGCGAGGCGCAGCGCGGGCTCGGCGGCCGGATCGCGGTGTCGCTGGTGCGCGGGCTCGGTGCCCGGCTCGACGTCAATACCAACACTTCCGGCACCACGGTGACGGTCGACATTCCCCCTGACCCCGAGGATTGATGGCAGAGTTGCAGAATACGGCGCGGGACCGGCTGATTGTCGGCCTCGACGTCGCCAACCGCGGCGAGGCAGAGACGATCGTCGATCGTCTCGGAGACACGGTGCTCTGGTACAAGATCGGCTACCAGCTGGCCTATGGCGGCGGCTTGCCGCTGGTCACCGACCTCACCCGGGCCGGCAAGCGGGTGTTCCTCGACCTCAAGCTGCTCGACATTCCCAACACGGTGGCAAAGGGTGTCGAGTCGGCGATCGGGCTCGGCGCCGCGATGCTGACCCTGCACGCCTATCCCCACGCGATGAGAGCGGCCGTCGCGGCTGCTCGCGGCAGCGATGTGACGTTGCTCGGCGTGACCGTGCTGACCTCGCTCGACGACGCCGACCTGACGGAAGCGGGCTACGCTATGGGGGTCGCCGATCTCGTGCGCCTCAGGGCCTCGCAGGCCCGCGACATCGGCATGGGCGGCATCGTCTCGGCGGTCTCGGAGGCTGCCGCGATGCGGGCCCTGCTTGGGCCCGACATGGCGATCGTGACGCCCGGCATCCGGCCGGCCGGATCGGCGGCGGGCGACCAGAAGCGCGTCGCGACCCCGGCGGAGGCCCTGGCGGCCGGCGCCTCGCATCTCGTCGTGGCGCGGCCGATCGTCCAGGCCGCCGATCCGCGGCAGGCGGCGGAGGCCATCCTGGCCGAGATGGACGCACCACGCGCGACAGGCTGATGCCCGGCATCAACCGGCAGACGACGACACACCGAGGAGGATACTGAATGGCGAAGGGTTACTGGATCGCGCGCGTCGACGTCCACGATGCCGAGGCCTACAAGGATTACGTCGCGACCGCCGCGCCGGCCTTCCAGCAATATGGCGCGAAATTCCTGGCGCGGGGCGGACGATACGTCCAGCTCGAAGGCCCCGTGCGCGGGCGCAACGTCGTCATCGAGTTCGACAGCGTCGAGACCGCCAAGGCCTGCTACGACAGCGAACAGTACCAGAAGGCGGCGGCGATCCGGCAGCGCTGCGCCGACGCCGAGATGGTCATCGTCGAGGGTCACGACAGCTGACATGGGCGCTGCGGCGGCCCCTATCTCCGGGCGCAAGCCGTTCCGGGGCATGGCGCCGAAGGGCTACCGGCTGCGGATGATGGAGCCGGGCGAGGCGGAGGCGCTGCTGGCGATCCGGCACGCTGCCGCAAAGCCGGGGGCGCAGCCCCTCGCGATGGCGGAGTTCATTCGTCTGCTGCTTGCACACGAGGTCTACGTCGCGGTGGCCAAGCGCGAGGATCGCGCGGTGGGATACGCCGTCGCAGGCGGCCAGGGGCCGATCTACTGGCTGGTCGAACATAACGTTGCCCCGGATCATCGCGGACGGGGTGTCGGTACGGCACTCCTCGATGCTGTGACGCGAAGGGCACGCTGGTTCGGCCATCGCACGCTGGCGCTTGCTGGCCCTGTCGGGCAGGATGGCGATGCGTCATTCTTTCGTCATTGCGGCTTCATGCCGATGTCACGGGCGGAACTGCCGCTACGGCCGGATCGCGACCCGCCGCCGGAAACGCCAGTCGTGGCAGCGACGGTAATGGTGAAACGGCTCTGACGGCCCGGCCGGGGGGAGCAACCAGCCGCCGTATTTGTGCGTTGCAGCAATAATTGCTATATCCGGTATCACTCTGGGAGCAGATCGGCGACTGATGTTGTACCACCTCTACGAAATGAACCATGCGGCACTCGTGCCGCTGCGCGCCGTGGCGGATGCCACGCGCCTGTTCTACCAGCATCCGCTCAACCCGATGTCCCACACCCACGCCGGACGTTCGATCGCCGCCGCCGCCGAGGTGTTCGAGCGCAACACGCGGGTCTACGCCAAGCCGGAATTCGGCCTCTACGAGACCGTCGTCGCAGGCCAGCGGGTTCCGGTCCAGGACAAGGTGGTCTGGGAGAAGCCTTTCGGGCGGCTGCTGCATTTCGAGCGCGCGCTGCCGCCTCGGCACGGGAAGGATCCCCGCATCCTGATCGTCGCGCCGATGTCCGGCCACTACGCGACGCTGCTGCGCGGCACCGTGGAGGCGCTGCTGCCCTATGCCGACGTCTACATCACCGACTGGACGGATGCGCGCAAGGTACCGATCACCGAAGGCCGCTTCGACCTCGACGACTATGTCGACTACCTGATCGAGATGCTGCGGTTCCTCGGCCCCGACACGCATGTGGTCGGCGTCTGCCAGCCGGCGGTGCCGGTGATCATGGCGACGGCGCTGATGGAAGCGGAGGAGGATCCGTGCGCCCCGGCGACGATGACGCTGATGGGCGGGCCGATCGACACGCGGGAGAACCCGACCGCGGTCAACCGGCTGGCGCAGGAAAAGGGCATCGACTGGTTCCGCGAGAAGGTCATCATGCCGGTGCCCTTCCCGCAGCCGGGCTTCATGCGGCCGGTCTATCCGGGCTTCCTGCAACTCACCGGCTTCATGTCGATGAATCTCGACCGGCACATGACGGCCCACAAGGAATTCTTCTGGCACCTCGTCAAGGATGACGGCGACTCGGCCGACAAGCACCGGGGCTTCTACGACGAGTACAACGCCGTGATGGACCTGACGGCGGAGTTCTATCTCCAGACGGTGGAGGAGGTGTTCATCAAGCACTCGCTGCCGAAGGGCGAGATGATGCATCGCGGCAAGCGCGTCGATCTCAAGGCGATCCGCCGGACGGCGCTGCTCACTGTCGAGGGCGAGAACGACGACATCTCGGGCGTCGGCCAGACCAAGGCGGCCCAGAAGCTCTGCATCAACATCACCGAGGACAAGCGCGTCCACTACATGCAGCCGAAGGTCGGTCATTACGGCGTGTTCAACGGCTCGCGCTTCCGCGCCGAAATCGCGCCGCGCATCGTCGACTTCGCGCTGACCCACGGCACCACCCATGCGGCCGCTTCGCTGCCGCGCAAGGCTGCCGCGCCGAAGACGGAAAACCTGAAGCCGGAGGCGCTCGCAACGCCGATCGAGAGCGCAACGAGCGCCAAGGCCGCCGAAAAACCAGCGGCAGCGACCGCTGCGCCGGCGGAGGCGAAGAAGCCGGTGGCACCCGCCAAGCCTGCCGCAAAGGCCAAGCCCGCCGCCAGGTCCAAGCCTGCTGCAAAGGCCGGGCCCGCCACGACGTCCGAAGACGCAAAGCCTGCCGCGAAGTCGGCCCGCGCGCCGGCCAAGCCGAAGGCCGACAAGCCGGCGGCTGCTGCAGCTCAGGGCGAGCCGCCGCGCCGCGCCGACAACGACCAGCCGGCCAGCGCGCCCGAGGCTTCGCCCGTCCCGGCGGCGCCCGCCGCGCCGGAAACGCCGGCCAAATCCGCCGCCAGGCCGAAGGCCGCCGCGTCGCGGGCCCCGCAGAAGAAGGAGCGGCGCAAGCCCGTGGCGCCGCAAGGCCCGCAGAAGCTGCGCATGGTGACGGCCGCGAGCCCGAAGTCGCCGACGCGTGCGGCGGCCGTATCGGCAGCTTCCACGGTGAAGTCGGCCGGCGATGCCGCGTCCGCCCCCGGCCCGGCAAACGCGGAAGCGACGCCTGCCGCGCCGGCAAAGGCGAAGGTCGCGCGGGTCAGCCGCAAGGCAACGGCCGATGCCGCCAAGAAGGGCAAGACCGGCACGCGGCAGAACCGCCGCACGCCGCGCGCCGGCAAGCGGACGCTCAGCAGCCGACGCTGATCCGGACGGGCTCCTGCAAAGCGGGAGCCGAGCGGGCGGCGCCGAAGCGCCGCCCCGTCAGGCCTCAGCCCGCGAGCTGGGCCTTCTTCTCCAGCCGGCGGCGATGCAGCACCGGCTCGGTGTAGCCCGAAGGCTGCACACGTCCCTCGAAGACGAGGTCGCAGGCGGCCTGGAAGGCGATCGAGTTGTCGAAGTCGTCGGCCATCTTCGTGTAGGCCGGGTCGCCAGCGTTCTGCTGGTCGACCTTTTCCGCCATCTCCTTCATCGCCGCCATCACCTCGTCCTTCGAGACGACGCCGTGATGCAGCCAGTTGGCGATGTGCTGCGAAGATATCCGGCAGGTGGCGCGATCCTCCATCAGACCGACATCGTTGATGTCGGGCACGGTGGAGCAGCCGATGCCCTGGTCGATCCAGCGCACGACATAGCCGAGGATACCCTGCGCGTTGTTGCGCAGCTCGCCGCGGATCTGCTCCTCCGGCCAGTTCGCCCGGTTGGCGAGCGGGATGGTCAGGATGTCGGCGAGGATCGCCCGGCGCCCCTTGGCGGCGATGGAATCCTGCCAGGCCAGCACATCGACCTTGTGGTAATGCGTCGCGTGCAGGGTCGCGGCCGTGGGGCTCGGCACCCAGGCGCAATTGGCACCGGCCTGCGGATGGCCGATCTTCTGGGCCAGCATGTCGTGCATCTTGGCGGGCGCCGCCCACATGCCCTTGCCGATCTGCGCCTTGCCGCGGAAGCCGCAGGCGAGACCCACGTCGACGTTCCAGTCCTCGTAGGCGGCGATCCAGGTGCGGTCCTTCATCACCGTCTTGCGGACCATGGGGCCTGCTTCCATCGAGGTATGGATCTCGTCGCCGGTGCGGTCGAGGAAGCCGGTGTTGATGAAGAACACCCGCTGGCGGGCGGCGCGGATCGCCTCCTTGAGGTTGACCGTGGTGCGGCGCTCCTCGTCCATAATGCCCATCTTCAGCGTGTAGCGGTCGAGACCCAGAACGTCCTCGACGCGGCCGAAGATCTCGTCGGAGAAGGCGACCTCTTCCGGCCCGTGCATCTTCGGCTTGACGATGTAGACCGAGCGGGTGCGCGAATTGCGCATGCCGCCGGTCTTCTTCAGGTCGTGCATGGCGATCATCGAGGTGATCATCGCGTCCAGCAGGCCTTCCGGCGCGTCCGATCCGTCGCTGAGCCGGATCGCCGGGTTGGTCATAAGGTGGCCGACATTGCGGATCAGCAGCAGCGAGCGCCCTGGCAGGGTGAACGGATGGCCGTCCGGTCCGACATAGTCACGGTCGGGGTTGAGCCGGCGCGTCACGGGCGTGCCGCCCTTGTCGAACGTGTCCTCGAGGTCGCCCTTCATCAGGCCGAGCCAGTTGCGGTAGACGGCAGTCTTGTCCTCGGCGTCGACGGCGGCGATGGAATCCTCGCAGTCGCAGATCGTCGAGACCGCCGATTCCATGAGCATGTCGGCGACATTCGCACGGTCGTTCTTGCCGACCCGGTGCGTGGCGTCGATCACGACTTCCAGGTGCAGGCCGTTGTGCTTGACGAGGATCGCCGAGGGCGAAGCCGCGTCGCCGCGGTGCCCGGCGAAAGCGGCGGGGTTCTTCAGCCTGGCGGTCTTGCCGCCGTTGAACTCGGCGACCAGCGTGCCGCCGGCGACGGAATAGCGCTCGACGTCGATATGCGAGATCCGGTCGAGCGGCGCCAGGCCGTCGAGGAAGCCCTTGGCCCAGCTGACGACGCGAGCGCCGCGGGCGCGGTCGTAGCCCTTGCCCTCCGGCATGTCGCCCATGGCATCGGTGCCGTAGAGCGCGTCGTAGAGCGAGCCCCAGCGGGCATTGGCGGCGTTCAACGTGTAGCGCGCGTTCATCAGCGGCACGACCAGCTGCGGGCCGGGGATCAGGGCGATCTCCGGATCGACATTCGCCGTGTCGATGGAAAAGTCCGGGCCTTCGGGAACCAGATAGCCGATGTCGCGCAGGAAGGACTGGTACTCCTTCATGTCGATGGTCTTGCCGCGGCGCTCGCGGTGCCAGTCGTCGATCTTCTCCTGCAGCGTGTCGCGCGTCTGCAGCAGTTCACGGTTCTTCGGCGCAAGGTCCTCGAGCATCGCGGCGAAGCCCTGCCAGAAGGCGTCGGCTTCGATGCCGGTGCCCGGCAACGCTTCCTGGTCGATGAAGGTCTTCAGTATCGCCGCGACCTTCAGGCCGTGAACATCGATCATATCCGGCATGCGCCCACTCCCGTTAGCTTCGGCTGCGGACATCGACCATGGTGTTCGCGAAGTCAAATCCTTCGGAGCAGGGACCGTTCTCCGCCTCGCGCGACGGCGAGGCCCCCTACTCGGGCCCCGGATCGGGTGCTTCCATCCCCGGCAGCTCGCCTTCAGGGGCGTTGCTCGCCTGCGAGAGGTAGAAGCTGGCGATGCCAACGAGGATGAACAGCACGATGCCGATGGCAACGGCGACTGGTGTCTTCATAGATATCTCCTTCGTGATGAAGGACGAAGCAGCAAGCCGTTCGTTCCGCGGCTCCCCGACAGACTTCTTGCCCGGGCATCGATCCGGTTCGAGGGATGTTCGCCGGCCGCGGCCTTGAGGTTTGCGTCCCGGCAGGTACTAATCGCGCCAAGAGCCATGCCGGCTCCATGGGAGGATCATGCATGAAGATTTTCAACCGGCTTGCCGGGACCGCCATCGTCGCAGCGCTTGCCTTTGCGCCCGTCAGCGCCTCGGCGCAGCAGTTCATCAACGTGCTGACCGGCGGCACGTCGGGCGTGTATTACCCGCTCGGCGTCGCCCTGGCGAAGGTCTACGGCGAGAACATCGAGGGCGTGAAGACCCAGGTGCAGGCCACCAAGGCCTCCGTCGAGAACATCAACCTGATCGCCCAGGGACGCGGCGAAATCGGCTTTGCGCTCGGCGATTCCGTCAAGGCGGCGGTCGAAGGCGACACCGATGCCGGCTTCCAGGCGCCGGTCGAGAATCTGCGTGCCGTCGCCGCGATCTATCCGAATTTCGTGCAGATCGTCGCTTCACGTGAATCAGGCGTGACCGATCTCGCGGGCCTGAAGGGCAAGGGCCTCTCGGTCGGCGCACCGGCATCCGGCACCGAGCTCAACGCACGGGCGATCTTCGAGGCGGCCGGGATGAGCTACGACGATCTCAGCAAGACCGAGTATCTGCCCTTCGCCGAATCGGTGGAGCTGATCAAGAACCGCCAGCTGGACGCCACGCTGCAGTCGGCCGGGCTGGGCGTCGCCTCGATCCGCGATCTTGCCTCGTCGCTGCCGATCAACGTCGTCGCGGTCCCGGCGGAGATCGCCGAGACGCTCGGCGCGCCGTTCCAGGCGGCGGAGATCCCCGCCGGCACCTATGACGGCCAGGATGAAGCCGTGCCGACGCTGGCGATCACCAACATCCTCGTCACGTCGAGCGATGTGGACGAGGAACTCGTCTACCAGATGACCAAGCAGCTCTTCGAGCACATCCCGGATCTCGTCGCAGCGCATAACGCGGCGACGGCGATCGATCCGGCGACGGCGGCGAAGAACCTGCCGGCACCGCTGCATCCGGGCGCCGAGCGCTACTACAAGGAAGCCGGCCTGCTCTAGGCCACTCCCGCCCCCGGCAGGCCTTGATCGACAGGCCCGGCCGGGGGCGTTTGCGCCCTTCTGCCCGCGTCGGTAATGTCCCGCGCGACAGGGGTTCGGGAGATTCGCATGACCAGCCAGAGCGCTGCCCACAAGCCGGACGGGGCGGAGACCGGCGGCGGCGAGAATGCCGAGCTGCAGGATCCGCTGGCCTCGGCTTTTCCCGCCAGCCTCGAAGGCAGGATCCTCTTTGCGATCGCCTTCCTGTTCTCGATCTTCCAGCTCGCCACCGCCGCACATCTCCTCGACATGCCCTCGCAGATCGTTCGGGCGATCCATGTCGGCTTCCTCTGCCTGCTCGGCCTGCCGCTGGTCGCCGTCATCCGGGGCGAGAGCGCGCCGGTGCGGGCGGTTTTCTGGGCCCTCGGCATGCTGGGCATGGCCGTGGCGGCGTATCAGTGGTGGGAATACGAGGCGCTGATCTTCCGCGCCGGCCTGCCGCTGCCGGCGGACACGGCGGTCGGCGTCGCCGCCCTCGTCATCCTGTTTGTCGCGACCTGGCGGATCATGGGCCCGGCATTGCCGATCATCGCCGGCGCCTTCCTCGCCTACTGCCTGTTCGGCAACTATTTGCCGTCGCCCTTCGTCACCCGCGGCTACGACTTCTCGCAGGTCATCGACCACATGGCCTTCGGCACCGAGGGCATCTACGGCATCCCGACCTACGTCTCCTCCACCTACATCTTCCTGTTCATCCTGTTCGGCTCGTTCCTCGAGCGCGCCGGCATGATCAAGCTCTTCACCGACGTCTCGCTCGGCCTCGTCGGCGGGGCGCGGGGCGGCGCGGCGAAAGTGGCGGTGATCTCCTCCGGCCTGATGGGCACGATCTCCGGTTCCGGCGTCGCCAATGTCGTAACGACCGGGCAGTTCACCATCCCGCTGATGAAGCGCTTCGGCTACCGGCCGGCCTTCGCGGGCGGCGTCGAGGCGACTGCCTCCATGGGCGGGCAGATCATGCCGCCGGTGATGGGCGCCGTCGCCTTCATCATGGCCGAGACGCTGAACGTGCCCTATGCCGCGGTCGTCCAGGCCGCGATCATCCCGGCGCTGCTGTATTTCGGCTCGGTGTTCTGGATGGTGCATCTGGAGGCGGGCAAGCGCGGCCTGATGGGCCTGACGCGCGCCGAACTGCCCTCGCCGCTGAAGGCGCTGCGCGAGGGCTGGTACCTCTTGCTGCCGCTCGGCGTGCTCGTCTGGCTGCTGTTCTCCGGCTACACCCCGCTCTATGCCGGGACGATCGGCCTCGCCCTGACCGCTCTGCTGATCATCGGCGCGCCGCTCGCCGGGCGGATCCCGGTCCAGGCGCTGCGCTACGTCTTCTGGATCGGGCTCGGCGTATCGGCCGCCTCGTTCTTCCAGTACGGCATCATGCCGGTGGCGGTGACGCTGGTGGTGCTGATGCTGCTCGCGGTCCTTTTCCGCGGCGGCCGCGAGACGCTCCTGCTTACCCGGGACGCGCTCGCCGAGGGCGCCAAGACCGCCCTGCCGGTCGGTATCGCCTGCGCCATCGTCGGCATCATCGTCGGCACGATGACGCTGACCGGCGTCGCCAACACGTTCGGCCAGTTCATCGTGGCAGTCGGTGACAGCTCGCTGTTCCTGTCGCTGGTGCTGACGATGATCACCTGCCTGATCCTCGGCATGGGGATCCCGACCATCCCCAACTACATCATCACCGCCTCGATCGCCGGCCCGGCGCTGCTGGCGCTCGGCGTGCCGCTGATCGTCAGCCACATGTTTGTGTTCTATTTCGGCATTCTCGCCGACCTGACACCGCCGGTGGCGCTGGCCTGCTACGCGGCCGCACCGATCGCCAAGGCGCCCGGGCTGCAGATCTCGTTCCAGGCCGTGAAGGTGGCACTCGCCGGCTTCGTCATCCCGTTCATGGCGGTCTACACGCCGGCGCTGATGCTGCAGGACGGCGGACCGCTCAGCGACGCAATCGGTTTCTGGCCAGCCGTCGTCTACATCGTCTTCAAGACGTCGCTGTCCATCGCGCTATGGGGCGCTGCGGCGATCGGATTCCTTCTGACGCCGCTGAAATGGTGGGAGCGCATTGTTGCCACCGTCGCCGCGTTCACGCTGGTCGCGGCGCTGCCGATCACCGACGAGATCGGCTTCGGCCTGGCTGCGGCGTTCATTGCCTGGCACGTCTATCAGCGGCGCCGGCACGGCGCGCCGGCCATCGCCAACCAGACCGGCGGCGGCACGACGCCGCGCCGCCCGGCGGACAAGGGCGTCTCCGCCGCCGAATGATCTGCATCCTCGCCGCCGGCAAGACGCTGACCCTGGCGGCGTCCGCCTTCGCCCTCTCCTGGACCCATTCCGTCGAAAAGACCCGGTGGGAAGAAAGCTGGCGCGCCGGCCCTGCGGGCCTGACGGTGGTCGAGGGCAGGATCGCGGGATCCGGCGCGGGCATGGAGCCGCCGGAGGGCGCCGTGCGCGACGGCAACGCCTATGTCTACCGGCCGGACGTGCCGGCAATCCCGGAACTCGTCCTCGCCGCTTCCGGCGCCACCGGCTCGGGCTGGACGCTCTGTCCGGCCGAGGCCGGGAGCGGCTCCTGCCTCACGCTCGGGGCGGAGCAGGGGCCGCCGATCCTGGTGCGCTGGTGCGATTTGCCTCTCGGCACCGACCGGGACCCGCGCTAGACTCGGCGCAATGCAAGGAAGCCAGGAGCAGACAGCATGTCATTCACCGGAGCGATCCAGTCGGCCCTCTCCCAGTACGCGACCTTCCGCGGCCGGGCCCAGCGCGCCGAGTTCTGGTGGTTCGTGCTGTTCATGCTGCTCGGCAATCTGGTGTTCGGCCTGCTCGACGGCCTGGTCGTCGGGCCGATCCTCGGCTTCTCGCCGTTCTCCTTCGAGGGCGCGCAGCCGCTTGGCTCGCTGTTCAGCCTCGCGGTCTTCATCCCGTCGCTGGCCGTCGGCGCTCGGCGCATGCACGATACCGGTCGGTCCGGCTGGTGGCTCCTGATCAACCTCGTGCCGGTGGTCGGCTGGGTGATCTATCTGTATTTCGCCAGCCAGCCCGGCGAGCGGGCCATCAATGCCTACGGCCCGCCGCCGCGGGCTGCGGGTGCCCTGCGTCCATCGCGGCGCCCGTAGAAGGCCTAGCGCTGCGCGTCCCGCCAGCCGGGATTGATCCACGGGAGCTTGTCCGGCTCCGGCGCCAGGAGGCCCTCGCCGAGAATGTGATCGGCGGCCTTCTCGCCCACCATGATCGACGGGCCGTTGAGATTGCCGTTCGTGATGCGCGGGAAGATCGAGGAATCGGCCAGGCGCAGGTTCTGCGTCCCGATCACGCGGCATTCCGGATCGACGACCGCGTCCGGATCCTCGGCCGCGCCCATCCGCGCCGCGCCGCACGGGTGGTAGGCGCTCTCGGCATGGGCGGCGATGAAGCCGTCGAGTTCGTCGTCGCTCTTCAGCGCGGCGCCCGGCTGGATCTCCGGTCCCCGGTAAGGGTCGAAGGCGGGCTGGCCGAAGATCTCGCGGGTCAGCCGGATCGCCTGGCGGAACTCGGCGAAATCGTCCTCATGCGACATGTAGTTGAAGCGGATCGCCGGCGGCTCGGAAGGGTCGCTGCTCTTCAGCCGGATGTGGCCGCGCGACTTCGACCGCATCGGCCCGACATGCGCCTGGAAGCCGTGGCCGGCCGCCGCCGCCTGGCCGTCGTAGCGGATCGCGCCGGGCAGGAAATGATACTGGATGTCGGGATACTCGATGCCCGGTGCGGAGCGGATGAAGCCCGCCGCCTCGAAATGGTTGGTGGCGCCGTGGCCGGTGTGGAGCATCATCCATTCGAGCCCCACCCGCCCCTTGCCGAAGAGGTTGAGATAGCCGTTCAGGGTGATCGGCTGGGTGCAGGACTGCTGGATGTAGAGCTCCAGGTGATCCTGCAGATTGCTGCCGACGCCGGGACGCGGCAGGCGCGTGTCGATGCCGACGCGCGATAGCTCGGCCGCGTCGCCGACGCCCGAATGCATCAGCAGGAGCGGCGAGTTGATGGCGCCGGCGGCGAGCACGACTTCGCGCCGCGCCTTGACGAGGCCGGTGCGACCGGCACCGCGCAGGCCCGGACGGGTGACCTCGACGCCGGTGGCGCGCAGTTCCCCGCCGCCCTGCTCGAAGGCGACGCGCAGGGCGCTGCCATGCAGGAGCCGGCAATTGCCGCGGGCGATGGCCGGCCGCAGATAGGCGTTGGCGGCCGACCAGCGGCGCCCGCGCCAGATCGTCTGCTGCATCGGGCCGAAGCCCTCCTGCGCGTAGCCGTTATAGTCGTCGGTCACCGGATAGCCGGCCTCGCGCCCGGCCTCGATGAAGGTCTGGTAGAGCGGGTTCAGCATGTCGCCCCGGCGCACGTTCAGCGGCCCCCTGGTGCCCCGCCAGGCCGGATCGCCGCCCTCGAAGGCCTCCATGCGCTTGAAATAGGGAAGCACGTCGGCAAAGGACCAGCCGGCCGCGCCGGTCTCCGCCCAATGATCGAAGTCCTTGGCGTGGCCGCGCACATAGACCATGCCGTTGATCGAGGACGAGCCGCCGATCACCCGGCCGCGAGGCGTCGCCAGCCGGCGGCCGCCGAGCGCCGGTTCGGGCTCGGCGCGATAGCCCCAGTCGTACCGGCGCATGTTCATCGGGAAGGAGAGCGCGCCTGGCATCTGGATGAACGGCCCCGCGTCGGTACCGCCCGCCTCGATCACCACGACGTCGTAGCGGCCGGATTCCGACAGGCGGTAGGCGAGCGCCGAGCCGGCCGATCCCGAACCGACCACCACGTAGTCGGCTTCGTCCAAGACTTTCATTTCACACCCATTTCGGCATCGATGTAGCGTTCGACCATGGCGATGGCGGTGGCCCCGTCCGGGGCGGTGAGCGGCGTCAGCGCCTGGCGCAGCCAGACGCCGTCGATCATCGCGCCGGCGGCAGCCGCCACGCCGTGCGCCCGCGGCATGCCGAGCAGCGGCGCCAGCGCCGATACGAGGTTGGTTTCCAGCCGCCGGAAATACAGCCGCAGCAGGCGTGCCGCCTCGGCCGAGCGGCGGGCATAGAGATAGAACGCCAGCCAGGCGGCGATCGCCTCGCTCACGAACTGGCTCGGGTCGAACGAGGCCTCGATGATGGCCGACACCCGCTGGCGCGGCCCATTCGCCTGCCGCAGCCGGCTTGTGACCCCGGCGCGGAAGCCCTGCAGGAGATAGCGCATCGCGGCGATCAGGAGGTCGTCCTTGGTGCCGAAATAATGATGGACGAGCGCGGGCGACACGCCGGCGCGCACGGCGATGTCGGCGACGGTCACGTCGAGCGAGCCGGCGGCCTCGATGGCGCCGATCGTCGCGACGATCATCGCCTCACGCCGCGCCGTCTCGCCGCGACCGTTTCGATGATGGGAGAGGTGGGACATGGTCGTAAGATATGAATGTTGATTGATCAGTCAATCAACGTTCCGGATGAAACGCAACGGCTGCGCTGCAGTGCCGCATCGACCTGTTCAAGCGGCTCCGGCCTTGCCTATGATCCCCCTGCCAGGGCGCTCCACGCGCCGACCCACGGAAGGATGTGACATGCGGCTTCTTCTCAGCACCGCCGCCGCCCTCGCGATCGTCGCGGCGGCCGGTGGCATCGCGCAGGCCGAGTACCGGCTGACCATCCTGCACACCAACGACTTCCACAGCCGGATCGAGCCGATCAACAAATACGACTCCACCTGCTCGGCGGAGGAAGCGACGGCCGACGCATGCTTCGGCGGTTCGGCCCGGCTCTTCACCGCCATTAGGGCGGCGCGTGAATCCGCCACGAACCCCATCCTCGTCGATGGTGGCGATCAGTTTCAGGGCTCGCTGTTCTACAACCATTACAAGGGCAAGGCCGCGGCGGAGATGATGAACGCCATCGGCTACGACGCCATGACCGTCGGCAATCACGAGTTCGACGACGGGCCGGAGGTGCTGCGCGCCTTCATCGAGGCGGTGGACTTCCCGATCCTGCTTGCCAATGCCGATGTCAGCAAGGAGCCGGAACTCGCCGAGACGCTGAAGCCCTGGGCGGTGATCGAGCGGGGCGGCGAGAAGATCGGGCTCGTCGGCGTGACCCCGGTCAACACCGCGGAGCTGTCGAGCCCCGGCCCGAGGATCACCTTCCAGGAGCCGGTGGCCGCGCTCACTGAAGCGGTAGAGGCGCTGACCGACCAGGGCGTCGACAAGATCGTCGTCCTCAGCCATTCCGGCTACGAGGCGGACAAGCGCATCGCCGCCGCCGTTCCCGGGATCGACGTCATCGTCGGCGGCCATTCGCACACGCTGCTCGCCAACAACGACGACAAGGCCTCCGGGCCCTACCCGACCATGGTCAAGGGCCCCGACGGCCACGACGTGCCGATCGTCCAGGCCTATGCCTACGGCAAGTATCTCGGCGAGCTCGTCGTCACGTTCGACGATGCCGGCGTGGTCACCGAGGCAAGCGGCACGCCGCTGATCATGAACGGCACGATTCCGCAGGATTCCACCTTGGTGGCGCGCATCGACGAACTGGCGAAACCGCTGGAGGCGATCCGCACCAAGGTGGTGGCCCGCACCGCGGCGCCGCTCGACGGCGCGCCTCAGGTCTGCCGCATCGGCGAATGCAGCATGGGCAATCTCGTCGCCGACGCGATGCTCGACCGGGTGCGCGACCAGGGCGCCAGCCTCGCCATCACCAATGGCGGCGGCCTGCGCGCCTCGATCGACGAAGGCGAGGTGACGATGGGCGAGGTCCTCATGGTCCTGCCGTTCCAGAACACGTTGTCGACCTTCAAGCTGACCGGCGCCGACATCCGGGCGGCGCTCGAGAACGGCGTCTCACAGGTCGAGGAGGGCGGTGGCCGCTTCCCGCAGGTCTCGGGGCTGAAATTCACATGGTCGATGGACGCCGCGCCCGGCAGCCGCATCGGGACCGTCGAGGTCATGGAGGAGGATGGGTTCGTGCCGCTCGATCCGGCCAAGACCTATCTCGTCGTCTCCAACAACTTCCTGCGCGGCGGCGGCGACGGCTACAGCGTCTTCGCCGAGAAGGGCATCGAGGCCTATGATTACGGCCCGACCCTGGATGACGTGGTCGCCGCCTATCTCAGCCGCGACTCCGCACCGTATGAGCCTTACACCGACGGGCGCATCACGTTGGCCGAATAGGTCGGGACCGCCTCCTCCTTGCCGGGCGGGATCGGCCCGGCTAGGGCAAGGCTGGATTCGCGCCCGGCGATCCGCCAGGGGGAACGATGGATCTTGCACGAAACGAGATCGGCTGGCGCCACGCGCTCGCTGCGACAGCGATCGTCGCCGCCACGGCGGCGATCCTTTTATGGATGGGTCGCGTACCGATCTGCGACTGCGGCACCGTCAAGCTGTGGCACGGCACGGTCGTCAGCTCGGAGAACTCCCAGCATCTGTCGGACTGGTATTCCCCCTCCCACCTCATCCATGGCTTCCTGTTCTATTTCCTCACCTGGCTGCTGCTGCCGCGCCTGTCGCTCGGCGGTCGGCTGATCCCGGCGCTGCTCGTCGAATGCGCCTGGGAGATCGCCGAGAACACCGATGCGGTGATCCAGCGCTACCGCGAGGCGACCATCGCGCTGGACTATTTCGGCGACAGCGTCATCAATTCCGTCGCCGACATCGGCTTCATGGTGCTCGGCTTCTGGCTCGCCAGCCGGTTGCCGGTCTGGCTCACCGTGGCGATTGCGGTGTTCTTCGAGCTGTTCACGCTCTGGTGGATCCGCGACAATCTCACCCTCAACGTGCTGATGCTGGTCTGGCCGGTCGACGCGGTGCGCGTCTGGCAAGGTGGCGGCTAACGCCCTTTCACGAAATCACCCGGAGGCCGGAACGACGCCGCCATTGACCCGCGCCTTTTATGTTGATATCAACTCATATGTTCGGGCTGCCTTAAGTCGTTGGGGAGATCGCCATGCCAGTTGATCCGCAAGCCGCCGTCGAGATCAGCGCCTTTCGCTGGGTGCCGCCCTTCGCCCAGGGGCTGGTGCGGGATCTGCGCGTCCGCTGGGCACTGGAGGAAGCGGGCGCCGCCTACCGCGTGCGTCTGCTCGACGCGTTGAGCGAACGTCCCCACGACTATTTCCAGGAACAGCCATTCGGACAGGTGCCTGTGTATCGCGATGCCGACGTCCGGCTTTTCGAGAGCGGCGCCATCGTCCTGCACATCGCCGAGGGCACGCCGGCGCTGATGCCGGGAGACCGACCCGGCCGGGCCCGTACCGCGGCCTGGGTGTTCGCGGCGCTGAACAGTATCGAGCCGGTGATCACCGAACTCGCCACGATCGACCTGTTCCACCCCGACGCCGACTGGGCGCGCATCCGCCGCCCGGAGGTGGAGACGAAGGTGCGCACGCGGCTCGGCCGGCTGTCGGACCGGCTCGCCGGACGGCAGTATCTGGAGGACCAGTTTACCGCCGGCGACCTGATGATGACGACCGTCCTGCGCAATCTGCGCCATACCGAGCTCGTCGCCGCCGACCCCGTACTCGCCCCCTACCAGGCGCGCTGCGAGGCGCGGCCGGCGTTCAAGCGGGCGCTGGAAGCGCAGCTGGCACCGTTCCACCAGGGCGAACCCGCCGAGATGGCCTGACGGGCGCAGCACCGACCGCGAGAATTGCCCGGAGCGCGGTAACCGCGCATTAGCAGCGCCGCCGCTACCGTCGGAGCATGGCTCCGAAACGACGGTCACGACAGCGCAATGTGTCCCGCCGCCCCAGCGGCTCGACTTCCTCGCCGCGGCGGCTTTTCGGCGGCCGGCCGAAGCGGCGGCGCCAGTCACGGTTCTGGCCGCTGCTCCTCGTTGCCTGCGCCATCGCCTTTGCGTCGCCCTTTGCCGCCGATCGGCTCGCCGGCCTCAGCCTCGCCGCCGTGAAACTTCCGGAACTGCCGCGCGTCATCGCAGGCGGCCATGAGGTCATGCCGCGTTCCGTCGCCGTCAGGCCGGCAAACCGCCCCTTGCAATATCGCTCGATGCCGACCTGCAGCGGCGGCGCGCGGGCGGAGCGCGGCGTCACCTGCCTCGTCGACGGCGATACCGGCTGGGAGAAGGGCGAGAAATGGCGGATCGCCGGAATCGACACGCCCGAGCTCAGCAAGCCGGAATGCGCCGCCGAACGGCGGGCGGCCGTGGCGGCGCGGGACCGGATGCAGACGCTGATGGGCGGCGGCTATTCGCTGGCGGGTCACGGAACTGACCGCTACGGGCGCCGGCTGGTCACCGTGAGGCTATCGGACGGGCGCGACGCCGGCGAGGTGCTGGTGGCCGAAGGTCTGTCGCAGCGCTGGCCGAACCGCGGCAATCCCTGGTGCGGATGATGGCGGGAGCCGCTTAAGGACCGCGCCGGCCCGCTCGGCTTGCCAGACCGCGCGGCACGCCCCTATAGAAGGGATCCGGCCGCGCCGCTCGCACCGCCCGGCATCGGAGCAGGAAACCACCGCCGCGTGCCCGAATCTGACCTGCCGACCCATCCGCCCGTCTTGCCCACCGGGTCCGCCGACGGCGCGCCGTCCGACTTCCTCGCCGGGCTCGGCTGGAGCGAATTCTTTGCCGAACAGCTGACGCCGGACGAGACGGGTTTCGTTCGCGCCCGCATATCCGCCGTCCACCGCACGCGCCTGACCGCGGTCACCCCAACCGGGCAGGTCCGGCTGGCGCTGCCGCCGCATGCCAGCACCGCCGGATTCGCGGTCGGCGACTGGGTCCTCGCCGACCCGCAGACCCACGTGCTGCATCGGCGGCTGGAACGCCGCACGCTGATCTCGCGGCGCCTCGAAGGCAGCCGCGTGCCGCAGCTGACCGGCGCCAATGTCGACACGCTGTTCATCGTCACCTCCTGCAACGCCGACTTCAATCCCGCCCGGCTGGAGCGCTATCTGGCGCTCGCCAACGAGGCCGGGACCGAGCCGGTGATCGTGCTGACCAAGGCCGATACGGTCGAGGATGCCGCGGATTTCGTGCGCCAGGCCGCGGCGCTGCAGCGCGGGCTCGCGGTCGTCACGCTCAACGCCCGCAGCCCGGATGCCGCAGAGACATTGGCGCCCTGGTGCGGGCCCGGGCAGACCGTGGCGCTGATCGGCTCATCCGGCGTCGGCAAGTCGACGCTGCTGAACACGCTGGCCGGACCCGGGCAGGAGCGCCCGCAGGAGACAGGCGCGATCCGCGAGCACGATGCCAAGGGCCGCCACACCACGACCTCGCGCTCGCTGCACGCCATCGCGGCGGGCGGCTGGGTGATCGACTCGCCCGGCATGCGGACGCTGCATGTCAGCGATTCCGAGGGCGGCATCGACACGCTGTTCGCCGAGATCATCGAGCTCGCGCCGAACTGCCGGTTCCGCGACTGCACGCACCAGCATGAGCCCGGCTGCGCGGTGCTGGCGGCGGTCGAGGCCGGCACGCTCGATCCGGAACGCCTTGCACGATGGCGCAAGCTCCGGGACGAAAACCGCGACAACACGCCGGTCGTCAGCCACCGCGGCGCCGGCACCACGGGGCGCAGCCGCAAGCGCTGACCGGCCCGTCTTCGCGCGGGCCGTTAGCTCCCGCCGTCGGCGTAGAGCACCCGGTGGTCGAGCAGGAACCGCGCGAAGAGCGGCAGGCTCGCCGCCCCGATTTCCCGCGCGCCGGCGCCGATCGTGCCTTCGCGGATGTCGAGCGGCGACAGGCCCTGGCGCTCCAGCCTCGCCATCTCGCCCGCCGTCGCAGCGACCAGCCGGCCGCGAATGGAAGGCGGAAAGCTGCCGTCGATGACGGCGCATTCGAAGTCGTAGACGGCGCTCGCCGACACCAGCGCATGCGCCAGCGCCTTTGCCGCCGCCGTCAGCCAGCGCTCCAGCACAGGACCGAGCCCATCCCAGGCGGCTGCATGGCGCCAGATAGCTAGGGGATCGCCGCCTTCGGCCGCGATCATCTTTTCCAGCACATGGATCGAGGCGACGCCGATCAGCTGGCAGACGCCGCCCGCCCCGTCCGGAACCGGCATCGAGCCTATCGCCGCGGCGTTGCCCGTCCGTCCGGTGACGAGGTCGCCGTCGATGACGATGCCGCCGCCCACGAAGGCGCCGACGAACAGGTAGATATAGTCGGTAGAACGCGTCGCGCCGAAGACGTTCTCGGCGGCGCAGGCCGCCGTCGCGTCGTTGGCGAGATGCACCGACAGGCCGGTGACTTTTGCCAGCTCGGCGACGATGTCGACGGTGCGCCACTCGTCCATCGCTGCAACGGGCGCCCCGACCGAGTCCGGCCAGGACCACAGATCGAAGGGGATGGCGACGCCGAGCCCGGCGATCCGGGCCGCCAGGGCCGGCGCGAGGCCTGACGTCACCTCGACTTCCGCCTGGCGCACGAAGGCGAGGATCTCGGCGAGGCGCGGATAGGCGTAGGCGAGCCGGCGGCGCGCCCGCACCACGCCGACGAAATCCATCAGCACCAGCTCCACCGTCCGCCGGCCGATCTTCAGCCCCAGCGAGAACGCCCCGTCCGGGTTGAGCCGCATGGGCACGGAAGGCTGACCGACCCGGCCGCGGCGGGGTGTCTCGCGCAGCACCAGCGCTTCGGCCTCGAGCAAACGCATGATCACCGAGGCGGTCTGCGGCGACAGGCCGGAGCGGCGCGCGATATCGGCCCGGGCAATCTCGCCGTGGCGACGGATCAGGGTCAGCACCGCGCGCTCGTTGTGGGCGCGCAGGCCCGCCTGATTGGAGCCACGCATCCGCTCGTCGCCCCGATTTCGCGGCGTCTGCGTCATGGCATCGTTCGCTTGCATCGCCGCCTCCCTCTGCGCCCCGGCCGTGGCGCGTGCATGTCGACAGCCCCTCTTTGGTCCAGCAGGCAAAATCTCATTCGCGGGTCTCCCCGTCAATAAATAAATCCATCTGATTTATGTTCGTTGACAAGCCGTCACGGCTGGTGTTTCGTAGAGGCGATCGGGTCCGCGAGGAGGCGGCCCGGCCTCGCCGTCCGATTACGAAACCGGCGCCGGGGACATCGACTTTCGGGAGGATTGTCCGTGAGATTCCGCACGCTCTTTGCTTCGACCGCCATTGCCGCGGTCGCCACCGTCGCTTCGCCCGCCCTCGCCCAGGACGGGCCGGTGCGCGCCTGCCTGATCACCAAGACCGACATCAACCCGTTCTTCGTCAAGATGAAGGAAGGCGCCACCGCCAAGGCCGCCGAGCTCGGCGTCGAGCTCTCGACCTATGCCGGCAAGGTGGACGGCGACCACGAGACCCAGGTCCAGGCGGTGGAGAGCTGCATCGCGGCGGGCGCCAAGGGCATCCTGATCACCGCCTCCGACACCAAGGCGATCACCGACGTCACCCAGCAGGCCCGCGACAACGGCCTCCTGGTCATCGCCCTCGACACGCCACTGGAGCCGATCGACGCGGCCGACGCGACCTTTGCGACCGACAATTTCAAGGCCGGCGAGCTGATCGGCCAGTGGGCCAAGGGCACGCTCGGCGAGGAGGCGGCGAACGCCAAGATCGCCATGCTCGACCTGACGCCGTCGGCGCCCTCGGTCGACGTGCTGCGCGACCAGGGCTTCCTGCAGGGCTTCGGCATCGACATCAAGGATCCGAACCGGATCGGCGACGAGGACGATCCGCGCATCGTCGGCCACGACATCACCAACGGCAACGAGGAAGGCGGGCGGACCGCGATGGAGAACCTTCTCCAGCAGGATCCGGACATCAACGTCGTCTACACGATCAACGAACCGGCGGCCGCCGGCGCCTACGAGGCGCTGCGCTCCTTCGGCAAGGAGAACGACGTCCTGATCGTCTCGATCGACGGTGGCTGCCCGGGCGTCAAGAATGTCGAGGAAGGCGTCATCGGCGCGACCTCGCAGCAATACCCGCTCGACATGGCATCCAAGGGCATCGAGGCGATCGCCGCCTTCGCCAAGGACGGCACCGTGCCGCAGCCGAGCGAGGGGCTGGACTTCTTCGACACCGGCGTCAATCTCGTCACCGACAAGCCGGTCGACGGCGTTTCCTCGATCAGCGTCGAGGAAGGCACGTCGCGCTGCTGGGGCTGATTCTGTCGCGACGGGTGGCTCCCGACCGGGGGCCACCCTTTCCTGATGCGCTTGCCGGCGTCCGGACGGAACGCCGGGACCCTTGCCGGAGCGAGACGCCATGAGTGACAGCCGCAAGACGCCCGCCGACTACGAGACGGCACTCGCCGGCAGTGACGGCGCCGTCGCCGCCTTCCAGCACCGCTCGCGCGGGCCGCTCGATACCGTCCAGCACTTCCTGCACGGCTCGCCGACCATGGTGCCGATCATCGTGCTGCTGATCTCGGTGGCGGTGTTCGGCATGGTGTCGAACAATTTCTTCTCCGCCTTCAACCTGTCGCTGATCATGCAGCAGGTGGCGATCGTCGGCATCCTGGCCGCGGCCCAGAGCCTCGTCATCCTCACCGCCGGCATCGATCTGTCGATCGCCGCGGTGATGGTGATGGTGTCGGTGATCATGGGCCGGCTCAGCATCGACTATGGCCTGCCGGTGCCGCTGGCGATCGCCGTCGGCCTGATCGTCGGCTCGCTCACCGGGCTGCTCAACGGCATCCTCATCACCAAGGTCCGGCTGCCGCCTTTCATCACCACGCTCGGTACCTGGAACGTCTTCCTGGCGCTGAACTATTATCTCTCCAATCGCGAGACGATCCGCAGCCAGACGCTCGACGCCGAGGCGCCATTGCTGAAGGTCTTCGGCGAGCGCTTCACCCTCGGCGGCGCGGTGCTCACCTGGGGCGTCGTGCTGATGATCGTGATCTTCGCGGTGCTCTGGTACATGCTGAACCGCACGGCCTGGGGCCGCCACGTCTACGCCATCGGCGACGACAAGGAGGCGGCGGAACTCGCCGGCATCCGCACCGACCGCACGCTCGTCTCGGTCTACGTGCTGGC
Organism: Aurantimonas endophytica; assembly: GCF_014196845.1. GTDB lineage: Bacteria > Pseudomonadota > Alphaproteobacteria > Rhizobiales > Rhizobiaceae > Aurantimonas > Aurantimonas endophytica. The sequence continues at coordinate 173,392 of NZ_JACIEM010000006.1, read as the reverse complement.
CGGCTTCATCGCCGCGATCGCCGCCTGGGCCTCGATCGGCCGCGTCGGCTCGGTCAGCCCCACCTCGTTCTTCGAAGCCAACCTGGAATCGATCACCGCCGTGGTGATCGGCGGCATCTCGCTGTTCGGCGGGCGCGGCTCGATCCTCGGCCCGATGATCGGTGCGCTGATTGTCGGCGTGTTCAATTCCGGCCTGCGGCTCGCCGGCGTCGACGTGCTCTGGCAGGTCTTCGCTACCGGCTGGCTGATCATCCTCGCCGTCGCCATCGATCAATGGATCAGGAAGGTGTCCGCATGAGCGTCCAGCCCCCGGTTCTCTCCGCCCGTGGCATCGTCAAGAATTACGGCCGCGTCACCGCCCTCGACCATGCCGATTTCGACCTCTATGCCGGCGAGATCCTGGCGGTGATCGGCGACAACGGCGCCGGCAAATCGTCGCTGATCAAGGCGCTGTCCGGCGCCATCACCATCGACGAGGGCGAGATCCGCCTCAATGGCGACGCTGTGCGCTTCACCTCGCCGATGCAGGCGCGCGACGCCGGCATCGAGACGGTCTACCAGAACCTCGCTTTGTCGCCGGCGCTGTCGATCGCCGACAACATGTTTCTCGGCCGCGAAATCCGCAAGCCGGGTTTCCTCGGCAAATACCTGAAGATGCTCGACCGTCCGGCGATGGAACGAGTGGCCCGCGAGAAGCTCTCCGAGCTCGGGCTGATGACCATCCAGAACATCGGCCAGGCGGTGGAGACGCTGTCCGGCGGCCAGCGCCAGGGCGTCGCTGTCGCCCGGGCCGCCGCCTTCGGGTCGAAGGTGCTGATCCTCGACGAGCCGACCGCGGCGCTCGGCGTCAAGGAATCGCGCAAGGTGCTGGAACTGATCCAGGACGTGCGCTCGCGCGGCATGCCGATCGTGCTGATCTCCCACAACATGCCGCATGTCTTCGAGGTCGCCGACCGCATCCACATCCACCGGCTCGGCCGCCGCCTCTGCGTCATCGACCCGAAATTCTCGACGATGAACGACGCGGTGGCGCTGATGACCGGCGCCAAGCAGCCGGAAGCGGAGATGCTCGCAGCCTGACGCGCCGGCTCTGTCAGCCGACGCCGATGGCCGGCGGGCTTTCGAGGCCGGCGCCGAGCGGTGCGGCGGCAAGGCTTGCCCGTGCCACCCGTGCGCGCGCCTCCTCGCCGGCGAACAGGCAGGCCGCGCGGTGGTCGTCGGAAACCGCGATCAGCGGCGGCACTTCCTCTGCACATACCGGCTCGGCGATCGGGCAGCGGGTGCGGAAGGCACAGCCGGACGGCGGGTCGATCGGCGACGGCGGATCGCCCTTCAGCACCGTGCGCCGGCGCTGGCGGGCGACCGCCGGATCGGGGATCGGCGCGGCCGACAGCAGCGCCTGGGTATAGGGATGCGCCGGGGCCTCGAATACCGCGGCCCGGGTGCCGATCTCGACGACCCGGCCAAGATACAGCACCAGAATCCGGTCCGAGACCAGGCGCACCACCGACAGATCATGGCTGATGAAGATCAGCGTCAGGCCAAGCCGCTCCTTCAGGCTCTTCAAGAGGTTGACGATCTGCGCCTGGATCGAGACGTCGAGCGCCGAGACCGGCTCGTCGCAGACGATCAGCTTCGGCTCGGTGATGATCGCCCGGGCAATCCCGATGCGCTGCGCCTGGCCGCCGGAGAATTCGTGCGGGTATCGGCTCGCCATCTCCGGCGCGAGGCCGACCTCGTCCATCGCCCTGAGCACGCGCTCCCGCCTCGCCTTGCGGTCGAGCGTAGGTTCGGCGACGCGCAAAGGCTCGGCGATGATCTCGGCCACCGTCATGCGCGGATCGAGCGAGGCGATCGGGTCCTGGAAGATGATCGAAAGGTCCCGCCGCGCCCGGCGCATGTCGCCGTCCGAAAGTTCGGTGAGGTTGCGCCCCTGCCAGACGACGCGGCCCGCCGTCGGCTCGATCAGCCGCAGGATCGAGCGGCCGAGGGTGGACTTGCCGCAGCCCGATTCCCCGACGATGCCAAGCGTTTCGCCCCGCCTGAGGTCGAAGGACACGTCGTTGACGGCGGCGAGCCGCGCGGGCTTGGAGAACATCGTCCGGCCGCGCAGCTCGAAAACGGTCGACAGGTTCTGGACCGAAAGCAGCGTCTCAGCCATGGGCGGACTCCGCGGTCAGGGCGCCGGAAGCCGCGTCGACGAAGGGGAACCAGCAGGCCGCGCTGCGGCCGGGCGCGACCTCGCCCAGCGGCGGGCGTTCGCGTCGGCAGCGATCCTCGGCATGGCGGCAGCGCGGATGGAACGGACATCCCGGCGGCGGGCGCATCGCGTCCGGCGGCCTTCCGGGAATCGAATCCACCGCCTCGATCTCGCGATCGACGCGAGGGATCGAGCGCATCAGCGCCGCCGTGTACGGATGCGCCGGGCGGGCGAACAGCGCGTCCACCCCCGCCTCCTCGACGACGCGGCCGGCATACATCACCGCCACACGGGTCGCGATGCCGGCGACGACGCCGAGATCATGTGTGATCAGCACCAGGGCGGTGCCGAACTCGGCGGTCAGGTCGCGGAAGAGGTCGAGGATCTGCGCCTGGATGGTGACGTCGAGCGCGGTGGTCGGCTCGTCCGCGACGATCAGCTTCGGCCGGCAGAGCAGCGCCATGGCGATGACGACGCGCTGGCGCATGCCGCCTGACAACTGGTGCGGATATTGCTCGAAGCGCCGCTCGGCCTCGGGGATGCCGACCTGGCGCAGCATCGCCAGCGCCGCGGACTCCGCGTCGCGGCGCTTCATGCCCTTGTGCACCTGCAGCGTCTCGGACAGCTGGTGACGGATCTTCATCGCCGGGTTGAGCGCCGTCATCGGATCCTGGAAGACCATGGCCATGTCCTGGCCGCGGATGGCGTCGAGACCCTTCTCCGACATCGCCAGAAGATCCCGGCCCTCGATAAGCGCCGCCCCGGTGGCGCGGCCGTTGCGCGACAGCAGGCCGAACACGCCGTTGAAGGTCTGGCTCTTGCCGGAGCCTGACTCGCCGACGACGGCGAGCGTCTCGCCCGCCCCGACCGAAAGATCGAGGCTGCTGACCGCCGCGACCTCGCCGTCCGGGGTCGAGAAGCGGACCGAATAGTCTCGCAGTTCGAGAACAGGCAACGTGGATGCATCCATGGCTCTACCGGTCCTTCGGGTCGAAGGCGTCGCGCAGCCCGTCGCCGACGAAGGCGAAGGCAAGCAGCAGCGCGACGAGGACACCGCCGGGAAACAGCAGCAGCCACGGACTTACCTCGAGAACGTCCGAGCCCTCGGAGATCAACGTGCCGAGCGAGGTCAGCGGCTCCTGCACGCCGAAACCGAGATAGGACAGGAAGCTCTCGGTGATGACGATCTCCGGGATGGTCAGCGTCGCGTAGATCACCACCGGCCCGACCAGGTTGGGCACGATGTGCCGCAGGATGATCGGGAATGTGGCGACGCCCGAGGCGCGCGCGGCCTCGACGAATTCGCGTTCCTTGAGGCTGAGCGTCTGGCCGCGGACGATTCGCGCCATGGTCAGCCATTCCAGGAGGCCGATCGCGGCGAAGAGCAGATAGACGTTGCGGCCGAAGATCACCATCAAGAGGATGACGAACAGGATGTAGGGCAGCGCGTACATCACATCGACGAAGCGCATCATCGCCTGGTCGACACGGCCGCCGACGAAGCCGGAAATGGCGCCGTACAGCACCCCGACGATCACCGAGACGGTGGTGGCGATGATCGCCACGAGCAGCGAGATCCGTGTGCCGTAAAGGGTGCGGGCGAGGAGATCGCGGCCGTTCTGGTCGGTGCCGAAATAATGCCCGCTCTCGATCGACGGCGGCGCGCCGAAGGCCGACCAGTCGGGCGTCTCGTAGTCATAGGGAAGCAGATAGGGGCCGATCAGGGCGGCGAGCACGATCAGGGCGAGCAGGAAAAGCGAGACCACGGCCGCCTTGTTTGCGAAGAGCCGCCGCATGGCGTCGCGGGTCAGCGAGCGCGGCCGGCCCGCCGGCATCTCGGTGTCGGTGGGAACGAACGCCTTTTCCAGCGCCTCGCGCTTGTCGACGAAAAGCGTCATCGCGTCCGCACCTTGGGGTCCAGCCAGGCATAGGCGAGATCGACCAGGAGGTTCAGGACGACGATCAGCACCATGTAGAAGATCACCGTACCGAGCACCATGCCGTAGTCGCGGTTGAGGGCGGCGCCGATGAAATAGCGCCCGATGCCCGGAAGACCGAAGATCTGCTCGACGACGATCGAGCCGGTGAGGAGGTAGCCGGCGGCGGGCCCGAGATAGGAAACGACCGGCGTCAGCGCCGGGCGCAGCGCATGGCGCAGGATGATGCGGCGCCGGCCGATCCCCTTGGCCCGGGCGGTCTTGACGAAATTGGCGTTCAGCGTCTCGATCATCGAGCCGCGCATCAGCCGCGAGATCCGCGCGATGTGCGGCAGGGCGAGCACGATCACCGGTAGGGCCAGGAACCGCAGCGACCCGTCGCCCCAGCCGCCGACCGGGAGCCAGTCGAGCTTGATGCCGAAGACCAGCTGCAGGATCGGCGCGACCAGGAAGTTCGGCACGACCAGCCCAGCCATCACCAAAGCGGCGATGGCATAGTCGGCGGCGCGGTTCTGGTAGAGCGCCCCATAGATGCCGGCAGCGATCCCGCCGAGAACGGCCACCACGAAGGCCGTGCCGCCGAGGATCAGCGTGTAGGGCAGGCCTATGGCGAGCTGGCGCGCCACCGTGAAGTCCTTGGTGACGAAGGACGGGCCGAGATCGAACTGCGCCAGCCGCCCGAGATAGCGCAGGTACTGCATGATCAGCGGATCATCGAGGTGGTAGTAGGCCCGCAGGTTGGCCAGCACCTCGGGCGGCAGCGCGCGTTCCTGATCGAACGGTCCGCCGGGGGCGAGCCGCAGGATGAAGAAGCAGGCGGTGACGGCGATCAGGAGGACCGGGATGGTCGACAGGAGACGTCTGAGGGCGAAGGCCAGCATCGCTCAGCACTCCCCCGACGGGGACACGACGGGAAGGCGGCCCGGCGCCGCCCTCCCGCTCGACAGGCGTGCCACGCTCACTCGGCCTTGGTGAGCCAGCGGGTGCGATGGATGTCGAAGGCATTGTCCTCGTAGCCGGAGATCTTCGGCGAGACGACGCTGCGCGAGGCGTAGAAATAGATCGGGATCGCCGCCGTCTCGGCCATGGCGAGCGTCTCGGCCTGCTTCAGGAGATCGGCGCGCGCCGCCATGTCGGTGCTTGCGGCGGCCTCGGTCAGCAGCCGGTCGAAGTCCGGGTTGGTCCACCGGCCGTAATTCATCTCGACGCCGGATTTCAGGAGATTGAGGAAGTTGTCGGGGTCGTTGTAGTCGGCCAGCCAGCCGGCCCGCGCCACCTGGAAGTCGCCCTGGCGAAGGTCCGCGTAATGCACCTTCACCTCGGTGTTGAGCAGCTCGACATTGACGCCCAGCGGCTTCCACATGGCGGCGATCGCCACCGCGACGCGCTTGTGGTTGTCGTCGGTGTTGTAGCGCAGCGTCACGTTCAGCGGCTCGTCCGGCCCGTAGCCGGCCTCGGCGAGCAGCGCCTTGGCCTGTTCCAGCTTTTCCGGATAAGGCAGCTCGGACCAGTCGACCTTGACGTCCGGCCCGTCGTAATTGGCCATGCCCGGCGGCACCCAGCCATAGGCTGGCAGTTCGCCGGTGCCGAGGATGTCCGGCCCGATCACCTCGCGATAGACGGCCATCGACAGCGCCTGGCGCACCTTGGCATCGTCGAAGGGCGGCTTGCTCGAATTGACGACGTAGTAATAGAGGCCGGCGAAGGGCGCGACATGTGCCTCGCCCGGCAGGTTCTCCTCGAGCCATTCGTACTGGTCAGTCGGGAAGGCGGTGATGATGTCGAACTCGCCGGCGCGGTAGCGGCGGAGCGCGGCGGCATTGTCCTCCAGCGTGAAGAACTTGACGCCGTCGATGGCCAGACTCTCGCTGTCGTACCATTCGGGGTTCTTCTCGGTCAGCACGTGGCTGCCGGGGATCCACTCGATCGGCCGGTAGGGCCCGTTGGTGACGATATTGTCGATCTGGACCCAGTCGCCGCCCTTCTCCTCGATGACATGCTTGGGAACCGGATAGGCGGTGTAATGGGTCAGCGCGCCGAGGAAATATGGCGTCGGCTGCTCGAGCGTGATCTCCAGCGTCCGGTCGTCGATCGCCTTGACGCCGAGCTGCTCGGGATCGGTGATCTCGCCCTTGTTGATCTTCTCGGCATTCCTGATGGCGTATTGCAGATAGGCGTATTCGGACGCGTTGGCCGGGTCGAGGAGCCGGCGGAAGGCGAAGACGAAGTCGTCCGCCGTCACCGGCTCGCCATCGGACCACTTGGCGTCCTCGCGCAGCTTGAAGGTGTAGACGAGCTTGTCGTCGGAGAGCGTATAGCTCTCCGCCTGGCCCGGCACCGGCTCGGCCTTGGCATCTTCGGTCATCAGACCTTCGAAGATGTCTCCCGAGACGCGGTTCTCCCAGTCGCCCGACAGGCGCTGGGGATCCAGCGACGCCACGTCACCGCCATTGTGAAGGTTGAGCTGGACGGCACCGGCGGCGCTGACGCCGAGCACGGTGGAAAGCGCGAGCGCGGCGGCTGCGCGGCGGAAGGCAAAAATCATTCTGGATCCTCGCGATACGGCGGCAGCGCGGCCCACGGCGCTGCACCAGGCCTTATGTGTCACCCGAGGATTTGAAGATGTCCAGAGCCCGGAAGCCTAACAAATTGGCATGACGTAAGGGCGGCGCGAACGCAGGCAGCCGTCGGATCGAGACCGAGGTTGGTAAGACGGCCAGATAATTTCTGTGGGTTTTGCGCAGGCCGCGGCAGCCGCGTCCTGATCTGCCGGGCTTTGTCGGCGTGGCAATGCCCGCGGAGTTACTGCTGCCACCCTGAGGCGAATGCCGATCGATCGGATGTTCTCACCGGTTGACGTCGCGCGAGACCGTTACACCTGAAACGAAGAAGCGAATGACCGGAGCGTCCCATGGCTTACGACCTCTATTACTGGCCGATGATCCCCGGCCGCGGCGAGTATCCGCGCCTCGTGCTCGAGGCGGCCGAGGCCCCCTATCGCGACGTCGCAAGGCTGCCCGCATCGGATGGCGGCGGCATGGCAGCGATGACGGCCTTCATGGAGGGCGAACGCGGCGCCTTCATCCCCTTCGCGCCGCCGTTTCTCGTCGACGACGACATCGTCGTCGCCCAGGCGGCCGAGATCTCGGCCTATGTCGGCGAACGCCACGGCCTCGCCCCGCTGACCGAGCCCGAGCGCCATTTCGCCCGCTCGGTGGCCCTGACCACCGCCGATCTCGTTGCCGAGGCGCACGACGTCCACCATCCGGTCGGGGTCGGGCTCTACTACGAGGACCAGAAGCCGGAAGCAAAACGGCGGGCGGAAGAATTTCGCGACGAGCGGATGCCGAAATTCCTCGGCTGGTACGAGCAGTTGCTGGCCCGCAACCCGAATGGCGACGCCTATCTCGTCGGGGACAGGCTCAGCCACGCCGATCTCGGCCTGTTCCAGACCGTCGAGGGGCTCGCCTACGCTTTCCCCAAGCGGATGCAGACGCTGATGGCCGATTATCCGCGGGTGACGGCGCTGCGTGACCGGGTCGCGGCCCACAAGCCGGTCGCCGCCTATCTGAAGAGCGATCGGCGCATGGCGTTCAACGAGGACGGGATCTTCCGCCACTATCCAGAGCTCGACGCCGCCTGAACCAGCGGCGGATACGCAAACGCCCCGGTCGATGACCGGGGCGTCGCCTGACTGTACGGGCCGAAAGCCTGTCGTTGTTAGTTGGCGAGCTTGGTCGCGAACAGTGCCAGGGCCTTCTGGTAGACGCCCGCGCGGTTCCAGTCGCGCAGGCGGGCGAAGTTCGGCTGGCCTTCCTGGTAGCCAGCACCCGGCTGCCAGCCGTGCTGGCGCAGGAAGTTGGCGGTCGAGTACAGCACGTCCGGCGTCGAGTTGATCAGGTCACGGCGGCCGTTGCCGTCGCCGTCGACGGCAAAGCGCAGATAGTTCTTGGCGAGGAACTGGGTCTGGCCGATTTCGCCGGCCCAGGCGCCGCGCATCTGGCTCGGCTGCATGTCGCCACGCTCGACGATCATGAGCGCAGCCAGCAGTTCCTCGGTGAAGAAGGCCGAGCGGCGGCAGTCATAGGACAGCGTCGCCAGCGACGAGAAGATGTTCATGTTTCCGGAATTGGCGCCGAAGCCGGTTTCCATGCCCCAGATCGCGACCAGCACTTCCTTCTGGACGCCGTAGCGCTGCTCGACGGCGTCGAGCAGGCGGGCGTTCTGCTGGATGATGCGCTTGCCCTTGGCGACGAAGGATGCCGGCGCGCGGCGTTCCATGAACGCTTCCAGCGAGATGTTCATCGAATGCTGGTTGCGGTCGAGGCTGACGACCTTGGACGAGTACTGGGTCGGCATCAGCGCCGACTGGATCGTCCGCTGCGAGATGCCGGCCTGCTGGGCCTCGGCGGCGAACTGCTGCTTCCATTCGTTGAAGCCCGCGGCGCTGTTGCCGCACTGGGCGGCCAATGCCGGGCCGGCGGTCACACCGAGCGCCAAAGCCGCCATTGCGGCGAGCCTTCTCGCGTTCTTCAGTCTGGCCATCATGTCGTCTTCCTCGTCGTTGCGGATCGGGCAACCAGCCTGGTTGCGCTCGAGCGTTGTGAATTACAGGTTCCCTAGCCGATCGGGCTGCCGTTGCGTAGTGCACGGCGGCGACACTGGCAGGTCGGCGACACGGCGCCGTTCGCATGCCGGAAGATCGCGGCAACCGACGCCTGGCCTCCGTTGCGGAGGATCCTGCCGCAGGCCCGGTTTACGCGGGGTTACAGCACGCAGAAGACCCGTGATCCTGTGCTCGTCTCCCATGGAAACGCGCGTTAAACTCGACATGAAACCTTCGTGAGCAGCGACCATACGCCGGCGCGATCACGCTCGCGGGCCGGATGGCCCTCGCCTAATCCGCCGGAGTCCGGCGCAGCCAGTTGAGCGCGCCGGCGGCAAAGCCCTTGAACTTCGGTACCGCGTCGAGGCCCGCGACGAGCAGGCGTTCCGGCGAAACGCGCCGCTTGACGAAGTGGTAGAGCCGCGAGCGGCTCTCGCCGGTGCGCACCAGCAGCATCGTCGGTGCGAGCGCGAAAGCGTCGAGTTCGCCGGCAATCTCGGCCAGCGACGCGCCGCCCTCCGCGACGACGAGATAGAGGCGGCTGGAGCCCGCCGTGCCGCCATCGTGGTCGTCGTCCATGCCTTCCATCCCTTCCGTCGCGATCCTCACCTTGCCAGCTGGAACCGCTCGAAGCGCTGCAGCGCTTCCTCGATCGCCGGCTTGTCAGCCGAGGATCCCTCGCCGACCCAGTTCCATTTCTGGATCAGCACCTTGCCGGCAGCGCGGTCGGTCTTGAGGTCGAGCGCCGCGACGATGCGATCGCCGACCAGCACCGGCAGCGCGAAATAGCCGAGCACGCGTTTCTCCCTCGGCACATAGGCCTCGAAGCGATGGGCGTAGCCGAAGAACTGCGCCAGCCGCTTGCGCTGGATGACCAGCGGGTCGAAGGGCGACAGGATGTGGACGAGGGTCGATCCTGGCTCGGGGACGGTGTCGAGCGTCTCCGGCAGCGCCCAGTGCGGCGCGTCGCCCGCGCCCTCGATCCGCAGTTCCACCAACTGCCGACGTTTCACCCGCGCATCGAGCAGCGGGCGGATTGCCGGCTTCAGGGATGGCTGCAGATGGCAGATCGAGTCGAGGCTCGCCACGCCCTGCGACCGCAGGGCACGATCGATCCGGTAGTCGAGAACCTGGCGGGCGGTCGCGGGGCGCGGCAGCTTCTCCCAGCCGAAATGCCGATCCGTCAGCTCGTAGGTCTTCAGCATGCCGGCGCGCGCCGAGACCACCAGGTCGCCATTGTAGAAGGCGAGCTGCAGGGCCCGCTTGGAGGGCTTGCGGCTGGCCCAGGCATGGTCCTTGTCGACCAATACGTCGTCGTCGATGTCGCGGATGGTGAGCGGGCCGTTTTCGCGGATCAGGTCGAGGACCTTGCGCTTGTCGGCCTTGCTCACCGAGCCGAACCATTTGGCCGGCGCCGCGCGGTGGCGCTTCATCGCGGGCAGGAAGAAGCCGATGTCGCTCGTCGGCACGAAAGCGAGCGCGTGGGTCCAGTATTCGAAGACGGTCTTGTCGACGCTCTGAGCATGGTGGAGATCGGCGCGCTCATAGGCGGGGATCCGCGTCCACAGAATGTGATGATGGCAGCGTTCGACGACATGGATCGTGTCGATCTGGACATAGCCGAGTTGCGCCACTGCCGCCGGCGTTGCGGCGGGGCCCGCGCCGAAGGGCGCTATGCGGTCGAGGCACTGCGCGCCGAGCCAGATGCGCCGGGCCGCGTCCTGGCTGAGCGTTGGCCGAGGGTGCGGCGCTGGCGACATGGCTGGCTCCTCTAGGGGCCGATTCGGTATCGGCATCTCGGCAGCAGACGCGTCGTTCCTAACTCAGCTCGCCCATCGCGTCACCGCGGGAAGCAGTTCGACTTGCCACGCCTGACAGCGCGCAAAAAGGGCCGTCCCGGAGGACGACCCTTGATGAAGCAGTGGACGGGTCGCGGCGACCCGGTTTCCGGCTTACTGGACGACGGTGGTGTCCGCCGTGTCCTGCAGAGCCTCACCCGACTGGGTCACCGGCGAAGTGCTCGGCGAGAAGGTCGCGCCGGAGCCCGGGACGAGGACGTCCGAGGCGGTGTCAGCGGTACCAACCGTTCCGCCCGTCACGCCTTCGGCGACGGCTTCGCGCTCGGCGGCACGGTTCAGCTGGATCTCGGCGTCGTTGCCCGGCACGATCGTGTCGTTGACCGGGCTGTTGACCTTGGGCGCCGTCTCGTTGCCCGGCGTCGCTGCCACGGCTTCACGCTCGGCGGCGCGGTTCAGTTCGATCGTCGCGTCCGAGCCCGGGATCTGCGGGGTCGCTTCCTGCGCCAGCGCCGCGCCGGAGAGCAAAGTGGCCGAAAATACAGCGATAGTGAAAGGACGAACGTTTCTCATTTGTGATCAGTCTTTCTTCTGCAATGTCGATTTAATCTATTTTTTCGAGATGATCGATGTCTGTGCATCGTCGTCGAGGGGCTAACCGCTTGTGGGCGGAATGGTTTCTTCACGGACTGTCAACGAAACGTGTACGATCGCGTGAACGACAGATCGTGGGAACCTGCCGACCTGTGGGTGACTGCTTTCCGCCAGTCGTTACGCCAAGTGCGGCGAGCTGCCGCACCCGGTCAAGACTTTCACCGGCAGGCCAAGATCATTGGCGGGCGGGGGAATGTGCCGACCGAACCGTCGTCACGCGCGCGGGTCCCGCCGAACGGGGCCCGGACAGGGCTCGCAGGGCGTTGAGGATCACCGCCACGTCGATCGCCTCCTGGAACAGCGCGCCGGCAATCGGCGTCAAATAGCCGAAGGCGGCGGCGACCATGCCGAGGCCTGAGAGCGCCAGCCCGACGACGACGCTCTGCATGGCGATGCCGCGAGACCGGCGGGCAATGACGACCGCCTCGGCAACGCGGTCGATGCTGTCGACGAGAAGGACGACGTCGGCCGCCTGCGAGGAGGCGGTGGCGCCGCGGGCGCCCAGGGCGATGCCGACACTGGCGGCGGCAAGCGCCGGCGCATCGTTGATGCCGTCACCCACCATCATCGTCGGGGCGAGGCGATGTTCGGCCCGCACGACATCGACCTTCTGCGCCGGCGTGCAGTCGGCATGGACGAAATCGAGACCGAGGACGGCATCGATGGCATTCGCCGTCGCCGCGTCGTCGCCCGTCACCATGCCGACGCGGACGATGCCGGCGCGGCGCAGCGCCTGCACGGTGGCGGCCGCATCCGGTCGCAGCGCATCGCCCATCACCAGAAGGGCGGCCAGTTCGTCGTCGATGCTCACGAAGATCCGGAGCGTTTCGCTCTCGTTCCCAAGCGCTGCCCATCCGGGCAGGGAGCCGTTCGGCCAGACCATCTGGCGCGAGCCGGCGCGCACCAGCCGACCTTCGACCCTGCCCTCGATGCCGGCGCCCCGGGTCTCGCGGATTTCGGAAGGGAAGCTCAGCGACGCCCCGCGCTGGCGGGCCGCATCCATGACGGCTTCGGCGAGGACGTGGTGCGAACCCTGCTCGAGCGAAGCGGCGAGCGCCAGCGCCTCCACCGGCTCGATGCCCGGCGCCGTCCGGATCGCGACGAGGCGGGCGCCGCCCTCGGTCAGGGTGCCGGTCTTGTCGAACAGCGCCGTGCGCACTTCCGACAGCGCCTCCAGGGCCGCACCGCCCTTCATCAGGATGCCGCGGCGGGCCGCGCGCGAGACGCCGCCGATCAGCGCCACGGGCGCCGCGAGGATCAGCGGGCACGGTGTCGCCACCACCAGCACCGCCAGGCCCCGGATCGGGTCGCCCGACAGCGCCCAGGCCGCCCCGGCAACCGCCAGCGTCAGCGGCAGGAGCAGGATCGCAAAGCGGTCGGCCATGCGAATGAACGGCGCCTTCTCCGTCTGCGCCGCCTCGACCATGCGCACGATGCCGGCGTAAGCGCTCGCCTCGACCCGCGCCGTGGCGCGCAGGTGGAACGTCTCGCCGGCGTTGACGCTGCCGCTGCGCAGCACGTCGCCGCTCTTGTGCCGGACCGCGATCGGCTCGCCGGTAAGGGCGGATTCGTCGAGGCTCGCCTCCTTATCGAGCAGCGCGCCGTCGACCGGCAGAACCTCCCCCGCACGTACCAGCAACCGGTCGTCCACCTCGACCTCGGCGACGGGAACGTCGACATAGCCGTCGTCGGACTGGCGGTGGGCGAGGCGCGGCGTGCGGTCGGTCAGCGCCGTCAGGTCCGCCTCGGCACGCCGCATCGCGAAATCCTCGAGGACGTTGCCGCCGGCAAACATGATCGCCACGACCAGCGCCGCGAGCGGCTCGCCGAGCGCCAGCGCCGCGCTCATCGAGACGAGGGCGATCGCGTCGACGCCGACCCGTCGCTGCCAGAGCTTCAGGGCGATCGACCCGGCCAGCACCGCGACGACCGGGCCGGTCGCCACGGCCCATACCACCGCCGCCGTGTCACCTGCGCCGCGCCACCACAAGACGCCGCCAAGGACAAGGCCGGCAAGGGCGACGGCCAGCATGGCGCCGTGCAGAAGCCGGGTGGTCATCGCCTTGCTGCCATGGCCGGTCCAGTCCTGCTCACCGAGGACGCGTCCCGGCTATCACCGTCGCCCGGTCGCAATGGGCCAGCAGGCTTTCGGAAAGTGCGACGTGCGCCAGCCGATCGTGCCAATTCTCCTGCGGATGGGCAGCGGGTTTCGGCGCACAAGGCGGAATCGGGCAAGAGCCGGCGCTATCGGCGGGGCGTTCGGACGGCGTCAGAAATGGCATGCGAAGCCTCCCAGATGCGCGACCCTTCCGGACATTGCCCGCCCGGGGCAATGCCGGCCTTGATCTGGCGCAACCAGCCCGCCGCGTCGAGGCGCTTGACCGGCATCAAGGCGCCGCCTGCCAGCGAGGGCAGTATGACGGTCTCCCGCCGCCGGAGCCAGCCCATGCCCCGTCGCATCCTGATCATCCTCGCGCATCCAGACCCCGAGCCCGGCCGCTTCTGCCGCGCCCTCGCCGACGCCTATCGCGAGGGCGCCGAAAGCGCCGGGCACAGCGTCCGCCAGATCGATCTCGCCACCCTGGAAATTCCGATCCTGCGCAGCCAGGAGGACTTTCTCCATGGCAACCTGCCGGCGAGCCTTGAAGAGGCCAGCGCGGCGCTCGTCGAGGCCGAGCACATCGTCCTGATCTTCCCGCTCTGGCTCGGCACCATGCCGGCGCTGCTCAAGGCCTTCCTCGAACAGACGATACGGCCCGGCCTCGCCTTCCTGTACGGCGCGGGGCCCGCGGGCACGCCGAAGCCGGCGCTTGCCGGCCGCTCGGCCCGGATCGTCGTCACCATGGGCATGCCGGCGCTGGCCTACCGGCTCTGGTTCCGCAGCCACGGCATCGCCTGCCTCAGGCGAAACATCCTCAACTTCGTCGGCATCAAGCCGGTGCGCGAGACGCTTTTTGGCCAGGTGGAGTCCATCGGCAAGGATCGGCGCGACCGCTGGCTCGCGGCGATGCGCAAGCTCGGCACGAGCGGCATCTGACGGTCTCGGCGCGGCCCATCCGCCGTTTCGTCCGCCAGACGCGGAAACGGGCAGCCAGGGCTGCCCGTCCTGTCGCACTTACCGTGAGGGCCGACCGTCAGTGGCTGATCATCCAGGGCCGCTTCGACGGGAAGCCCTTGGCGGCGTTCGCGGCCGGCGGCGAGAAGCCCTTCGGCTTCGGCCCGCAGCAGCCGCAGCCGGCGCCGTGGCCGCCGGAAGCGCGCTTGGGCTCGTGGGCGCTGCGCTCGTTGGTCGCGCTGGCGCTACGCCGCCCGGCATCCATCATCGACAGGCGCGGCGCGGTGAGGATCACCCGCCGCGCCGCCTCCCCGCATTCCGGACAGGGCGACGCCTCGGCGGCCTCCGCCATCGGGCGGAGGCGCGTGAAGGTGCCGCAATCATCGCAGGCATAGTCGTAGAACGGCATCTCAGAGATCCGGCGCCAGCGGCATGTCGACCGAGCCATCGAGATATTTCGTCGGCCCGTCTATGCCCGGCATCAGGTCGAACTCGAAGATGTCGGTGGGCAGCCACAGCGTCGCGCAGGCATTGGGCACGTCGACGACGCCGGAGATATGGCCCTGCACCGGCGCCGTGCCGAGGATCGAATAGGCCTGGGCGCCGGAATAGCCGAACTTCTTCAGGTACTCGATAGCGTTGAGGCAGGCCTGCCGGTAGGCGATGTGGACGTCGAGATAATGCTGCTTGCCGCCCTCGTCGACCGAGATCCCCTCGAAGATCAGGAAGTCATCGTATTTCGGCGCCATCGGCGAGGGCCGGAAGATCGGGTTCTTGATGCCATATTTGGCCATGCCGTCCTTGATCAGCGACACCTTGATGTGCAGCCAGCCGGCCATCTCGATGGCGCCGCAGAAGGTGATCTCGCCGTCGCCCTGGCTGAAATGCAGGTCGCCCATCGAGAGCCCCGCCCCGTCGACATAGACCGGGAAATAGACCTTCGAGCCGCGCGACAGATCCTTGATGTCGCAATTGCCGCCATGTTCGCGCGGCGGAACGGTGCGGGCGCCCTCGGCCGCCGCCTTGTCGCGCGCTTCGCCCTTCAGCTTGCCCATGTGGGCGCTCGGTCCGCCGTCGGGCAGCGTCGCCAGCGTCGGCACGCGGGTCGGGTCGGTGTCGAACAGCGCCTTCTCGCGGGTGTTCCAGGTATCGAGCATCTTCTGGTCGGGCAGGCAGCCGATGAGGCCCGGATGGATCAGGCCGGCATAGCGCACGCCGGGGATGTGGCGCGACTTGGTGAACATGCCCTCGAAGTCCCAGATCGACTTCTGCGCCAGCGGGTAGTGCTCGGTCAGGAAGCCGCCGCCGTTCTGCTTGGAGAAGAAGCCGTTGAAGCCCCAGAGGCTGTGGTCGAAGGCTCCGATGTCGAGGATGTCGACGACCAGCAGGTCGCCCGCCTCGGCGCCCTTGACGCCGATCGGGCCGGACAGGAAATGCACCTGGGAAAGGTCGACGTCGCGCACGTCCGCGGCGTCGTCGTCGTTCTTGATCTGGCCGCCGGTCCAGTCGAAGGTCTCGATCTTGAAGTCGTCGCCCGGCTCCACCCAGCAGGCCATCGGGATGTCCGGGTGCCAGCGATTGTGGATCATCTCGTTGTCGTACGGCGATGTCTCGAGATCGACCTTGATGAGCGTGTCGGTCATGTGCTG
Source organism: Aurantimonas endophytica (assembly GCF_014196845.1). Lineage (GTDB taxonomy): Bacteria > Pseudomonadota > Alphaproteobacteria > Rhizobiales > Rhizobiaceae > Aurantimonas > Aurantimonas endophytica. The sequence goes on along the minus strand of NZ_JACIEM010000006.1, from coordinate 157,495 downwards.
TCCCCCTGTTATCCTGGATGGTGCGTGTGGCTGGTGCGGGTCCCGTCAGACCGACAGGAATCGCGCGATCTTCGCCTCGTTGACGGAGGCGACCGGCTCGTCGTGAACGATGGCGCCGTTCTCGAGCACGAGGACGCGGTCGGCGATGTCGAGGGCGAAGGAGAGGACCTGCTCCGACACGACGATCGACAGGCCCCGCTCGTCGCGGATCTTCTTCAGCGTCCGGCCGATCTCGCGGATGATCGAGGGCTGGATGCCCTCGGTCGGCTCGTCGAGCAGCAGCACCTTCGGCCGCGAGGCCAGCGCCCTTGCGATGGCGAGCTGCTGCTGCTGGCCGCCGGAGAGATTGCCGCCGCGGCGCTTGCGCATCTCGAGGAGCACCGGGAACAATTCGTAGATGTCGCCCGGCACCTCGCGCTCGCCGGTCACCGTCAGACCGGTCTCGATGTTCTCGCGCACCGTCATGGTGGAGAAGATCATCCGCCCCTGCGGCACGTAGGCGACGCCGCCCTTCACCCGCTCGTGGCTCTTGGCTTTTGTGATGTCGCTGCCGTCGACGGTGATCGTCCCGCCGGTCGCCGGCACGATGCCCATCAGCGACTTCATGAGCGTCGTCTTGCCCATGCCGTTGCGGCCCATGATGGCGATGATCTCGTTCTTCGCGACGTCGAAGTTCAGCCCGTGCAGGACCTCGCTCGATCCGTAGGCGGCATGGAGGTTGGCGACGTTCAACATGATCGGTCCCTCAATGCCCGAGATAGACTTCGACGACCTTCGGGTCGGCCTGGACGTGCGCCATGGTGCCCTCGGAGATCACCCGGCCCTGGTGCAGCACCGTGACCCGGTGGGCGATGTCCTCGACGAACTTCATGTCGTGCTCGATGACGATCACCGAGCGGCCGACGATGATCCGGTGCAGGAGTTCGGCGGTCTTGACGCGTTCGGAGACGCTCATGCCGGCCACCGGCTCGTCGAGCATCAGCAGTTCGGGGTCCTGGATCAGCAGCATGCCGATCTCCAGCCACTGCTTCTGGCCGTGGCTGAGGAACTCGGCCCGCTCCTCCAGATGGTCGGCGAGGAAGATCATCTCGGCAACCTCCTCGACCCGGGAGGTCACCACGCCGTCGCGCTTGAAGGTCAGCGCGCCGAAGACCGAGCGGCCCTTGGGATAGGAGATTTCCAGGTTCTCGAAGACCGTCAGATCGTCGTAGATCGACGGGTTCTGGAACTTGCGCCCGACGCCGGCATGGACGATCTGGTGCTCCTTCATCGCGGTCAGTTCCTTGCCCCGGAACCGGATCGAGCCGGAGGTGGCGCGGGTCTTGCCGCAGATCAGGTCGAGCGCCGTGGTCTTGCCGGCGCCGTTGGGGCCGATGATCACCCGGATCTCGTTCTCGTCGACATAGAAGGAGAGGTCGTCCACGGCCTTGAACCCGTCGAAGGAGACGGTGAGGGCTTCGACGGACAGGAGAAAGTCGTTGTCGGTGGTCATGGCACCGTCTCCTATTCGGCCGCGGCGGCGGAGGGGGTAGCGGCACCCGGGGCGGCCATGTCGCCGGCCTTGGACGCGGCGGCGGAGCGGGCGAAGACGCGCTTCAGGCGCGGCGCGACATGCGCCGAGTAGACACCGGCAAGACCGTTCGGGAAGGCGAGCACCACGGCGATGAACAGCGCGCCCATGGCGAACAGCCACAGTTCCGGAAAGCTTTCGGAAAACGAGGTCTTCGCCCAGTTGACCAGCAGCGTGCCGTAGACCGCGCCGATCAGCGACAGCCGGCCGCCGACCGCGCAATAGATGACCATCTCGATGGACGGGACGATGCCGACGAAGGTCGGTGACATGAACCCGACCTGCAAAGTGAACATCGCGCCGCCGACCCCCGCCAGCGCCGCGGCGAAGCAGAACACGAAGATCTTGAAGCCGGCGACGCCGTAGCCGGAGAAGCGGACGCGATCCTCCTTGTCGCGCATCGCGACGAGGATGCGGCCGAGCTTGGAGCGCCGCACGATCATCGCCAGCACGATCGCGCCGAGCAACAGGAAGGCGTTGACGAAGTAGAGGACGAACTTCGCCTGGTCGGAGCGGATGTCGAAGCCGAGCAGCGTACGCAGGTCGGTGATGCCGTTGACGCCCCCCGTATAGCCCTGCTGGCCGATGATCAGGATGGTCAGGATCGCCGCGATGGCCTGGGTGATGATGGCGAAATAGACGCCGCCGACCCGCCTTGTGAACATCGCGAAGCCGATGACGAAGGCGAGCGCGACGGGCACCAGCACGACGGCGACCAGCGTGAAGCCGAAGGAATGGAACGGCTCCCAGAACCACGGCAGCTCGGTGATCTGGTTCCAGTCCATGAAGTCGGGAATGCCCGGCGTCGACTGGATGGCGGTGGCCTCGGGGGTGGAGGATTCCAGCTTGAGGAACATCGCCATGCAGTAGCCGCCGAGGCCGAAGAAGATGCCCTGGCCGAGGCTGAGGATGCCGGCGCTGCCCCAGCAGAGCACCAGGCCCACGGCGACGAAGGCGTAGGTCAGGTACTTGCCATAGAGGTTGAGGCGAAAGACGTCGGTAACCGCCGGCAGGAGCACCAGAAGCACGGCGGCAAGGATGACGAAGCCGACGATCTCGGTCTGGCGGCCGCCGGCGGCGAGGCTTTTCATCGGGTTCATCGACGCACCTTGAGGACGAAGAGGCCCTGCGGCCTCAGCATGATGATCGCGACGACGGTCAGAAGCGTCAGCACCTTGGCCATCGAGCCGGAGAGGAAGAATTCGAGCGTCGACTGGGCCTGCGAGATGGTGAAGGCCGAGGCGACCGTGCCGAGCAGGCTGGCGGCGCCGCCGAACACCACGACGAGGAAGGTGTCGACGATGTAGAGCTGGCCGGCGCTCGGGCCGGTCGAGCCGATCATGGTGAAGGCGCTGCCGGCGATTCCGGCGATGCCGCAGCCGAGGCCGAAGGTGACGCAGTCCACCCGCTCGGTGTCGATGCCGACGGCGCCGGCCATGGTGCGGTTCTGGACGACGGCCCGGACCTGCGCGCCCCAGCGCGAGCGGAACATGATGAGATAGACCATGAAGGTGATCAGCAGCGTGATCGCCATGACGATCAGGCCGTTGATCGGCACCTCCACCATGTCGGTGACGGGGAGCGAGCCCATCATCCAGTCCGGCAGCGTCACGCCGACCTCGCGCGGGCCGAAGATCGTGCGGAAGGATTGCTGCATGATCAGCGACAGGCCCCAGGTGGCGAGCAGCGTGTCGAGCGGGCGCTTGTAGAGATACCGGATCAGGTAGCGCTCGACGCCCATGCCGAGGGCGCCGCTGGCGACGAAGGCGAGGGCCATGGCGATGAAGAACGAGATCCCCATCAGCGCCGGCGCGAAGGCCTGGAAGAAGTTCGAGCAGAGATAGGTGACGTAGGCGCCGAGGATCATGAACTCCCCGTGCGCCATGTTGATCACGCCCATCTGGCCGAAGATGATGGCGAGCCCGAGCGCCATCAGCAGAAGCACCGAGAAGAGCACCAGCCCGGCAAAGCCTTGCATGGCAAAGATCGAGCCGAGTTCGCTCCAGCTGTAGTCGGCGAACATCCGTATCTCCGGGAGTTCGAGAAAAGGGCGTGATCAGGAGAAGGCGAAGGGCGCCCCGGCCCCGCGACGGGACCGGGGAACGGGCTCCGGGCTTACTGGTAGCCTTCCGGGAACGGATCGGGCTCCATCAGCTCCGCCGTCTCGAACACCACCTCGTACTGGCCATCCATCTGGGCGTGGCCGATGCGGGTCTTCGACCAGAGGTGATGGTTCTCGTGGATCTTCACGTAGCCCTCGGGCGCGGTGTCGAGCTCGATCCCGGGCGAGGCCTCGCGCACCTTGTCGATGTCGAAGCTACCGGCCTTCTCCACTGCCGCCTTCCACAACCAGGGGCCGAGATAGGCCGCCTGGGTGACGTCGCCGACGACGATGTCCTCGCCCCACATCTCCTTGAAGGCCGCGACGAATTTCTGGTTGTTCTCGTTCTCGAGGCTCTCGAAATACTTCATCGCCGCGTAGGCGCCGACCATGTTCTCGCCGCCGATGCCGCGGATCTCGTCCTCGGTCACCGAGATGGTGAGGAGCAGCGGCGCTTCCTTGGTCATGTCGATGCCGGCCGCCTTCAGCTGCTTGTAGAAGGCAACGTTCGAGCCGCCGACGACAATCGCGTAGATGACGTCGGGCTTGCGCAGCTTGATCTTGTTGATTACCGAGTTGAACTGGGTGTGGCCGAGCGGATAGTACTCCTCGCCTACCACCTCGAGCCCCAGCTTCTCGATGTGCTTGCGGGCGATCTTGTTGGAGGTCCGCGGCCAGATGTAGTCCGAGCCCAGCAGATAGAAGCTCTTGGCGCCCTTGGTCTCGACCACCCAGTCGATGCCGGCGAGGATCTGCTGCGTCGCCTCCTGGCCGGTGTAGATGACGTTCGGGCTCTCCTCGAGACCCTCGTAGAAGGTCGGATAGTAGAGCATGCCGTTATACTGCTCGAACACCGGCAGCACCGCCTTGCGCGACGCCGAGGTCCAGCAGCCGAAGACCGATGCGACTTTGTCCTCGACCAGCAGCTTCTTGGCCTTCTCGGCGAAGGTCGGCCAGTCCGAGGCGCCGTCCTCCTGGATGAACTCGATCTTGCGGCCGAGCACGCCGCCCATGGCGTTGATCTGATCGATGGCGAGCTTCTCGGCCTGCACGGATCCGGTCTCGGAGATCGACATCGTGCCGGTCACCGAATGCAGGATGCCGACCGTGACGGTGTCGTCGGTGACGGCGAGACCCGTTGTGTTGACCTCGGCGGTGGCCGGCCCCTGGCCCCAGGCGAAGCGCGGTGCCATGGCGGCGATGGCGAGAGCCGCCGAGCCGAGCAAAAGCTTGCGTCGGTAGACGGAGCTGGGCCCGTCCGGGCCGGACATGCGGTCTTTCATCTGATCCCCCTGTGGTGAGCGTTGGTGGGTCCGCCATCTGGGTCGGACGGGTCGGTTCACGGGAGGATCATCCGCTCCGATCTTGCGCCGCAACAATACGTCAAATTACGTATTCCGAAACCGCGTGACTTGGCGATGATGACATGCGCTAATCACGCGCGGCGCGGGGAACGTCGAATTCCGATCGATTATTCGAGTGCAATGAAAATCTGCATCCTGACCAAGAAACGTGCAGCGCATATAACTGCAAGTCTTGATTACTAATCAGCAGAAATGCTGGGGGGATTGAATTGTCGCGAGACGACACGAGTATCGGCAGGAGGGCGCGAATGGAATGACGGCGCCGCAGCGCATACTCCGGGTTCGGCGGAGCTACAATCAGTGGGTCGCGGACGAAACGCTCGAGGATTACGCGCTGCGCTTCACTGCCAAGCGCGGCCGCCGCTGGTCTCCCTGGCAGCTCGCGATGACGGCCTGCGGTGGCATCTCGTTCCTGGCGCTGGAAGCCATCGGCGGCACGGTGACGCTGCATTACGGCTTCGACAACGCCCTGCCGGCGATCCTCGTCGTGGCGCTGCTGATCTTCGGCGCCGGGCTGCCGATCAGCTTCTATGCGGCGAAATACGGCGTCGACATCGACCTTCTGACCCGCGGCGCCGGCTTCGGCTATCTCGGCTCCACCGTCACCTCGCTGATCTACGCCTGCTTCACCTTCATCTTCTTCGCCATCGAGGCGGCCATCATGGCGATGGCGCTGGAGATGATGCTCGGCCTCCCGCTCTGGGCGGGCTACGTCGTCTGCGCCGTCGCGGTGATCCCGATCGTCACCCACGGAATCACCCTGATCAGCCGGTTCCAGATGTGGACCCAGCCGGCCTGGATCATCCTCAACCTCGCACCCTTCGTCTTCCTCGCCGCCCAGGGCGCGCTGCCGCTCGAGGAGTGGCAGGCCTATGAGGGCGTCCGCAGCCCGGCCGGTGGCGGCTTCGACGTCCTGCTCTTCGGCAGCGCCACGGCGATCCTCTTCGCGCTGACGGCGCAGATCGGCGAGCAGGTCGATTTCCTGCGCTTCATGCCGCGCCGCACGCGCGAGACGCAGCTCGGCTGGTGGAGCGCACTGATCGCCGGCGGTCCCGGCTGGATCCTGATCGGGGCGGTGAAGATCCTTGCCGGCTCGCTGCTGGCGGTGCTGGTCGTCAGCCAGGGCCTGCCGGCGGAGACCGCCCAGCACCCGACCGAGATGTACCGCGTCGCCTTCGGCCACGTCTTCTCCCAGGAGGCGCTGGTGATCGCCGCCACCGGGATCTTCGTCGTCATCGCGCAGATGAAGATCAACGTCACCAACGCCTATGCCGGCTCGATCGCCTGGTCGAACTTCTTCTCGCGCCTGACCCACAGCCATCCTGGCCGCGTCGTCTGGCTGGTGTTCAACGTCGCCATCGCGCTGATGCTGATGGAGATGGGCATCCTGCGCGCGCTGGAGGAGATCCTCGGCCTCTACGCCATTCTCGCGGTGTCGTGGGTGGCCGCTTTGGTGGCCGACCTCGTCGTCAACAAGCCGCTCGGCCTGTCGCCCCGGCACATCGAGTTCAAGCGAGCGCATCTCTACGACATCAATCCCGTCGGCTTCGGCGCCATGGGCGCCGGCATCCTCGTCGCCAGCCTCTGCCACACCGGCCTGTTCGGCGAGACGATGAGCGCGCTCGCCGCCTTCGCGGCAATCGGCACCGCCTTCGTCGCCTCGCCGCTGATCGCGCTGGCGACGGGCGGCCGCTACTATATCGCGCGCCGCCCGCGCGAGGACTGGGCCGGGCTGCCGACTATCGCCTGCTGCATCTGCGAGCATCATTTCGAGGCCGAGGACATGGCCTCCTGCCCGGCCTATTCCGGTCCGATCTGCTCGCTCTGCTGCTCGCTCGACGCGCGCTGCCACGATCTCTGCAAGACCGACAGCCGGGTGCGCGAGCAGGTGGTCGGGGCGTTGCGCCGCAACGTCTCGGAACGCCTCGCCGGTTTCGCCGACTCACCGCGCGGCCATTACCTTGCGATCTTCGTGACGATGCTGGCGGTCACCGGCAGCATCCTGGCGCTGATCGGCTTCCAGGCGAGCCTCGACCAGCCGCACAACCAAGCGACGATAACCGCGATCCTGGTGCGGGTCTTCGCCGTCTTCGTCATCGTCGCCGGCGTCGCCTCGTGGCTGTTCGTGCTTGCCCATGCCAGCCGCCGCGTCGCCCAGGAGGAATCCAGCCGGCAGACCCTGCTCCTGACCCAGGAGATCGACGCGCACCGGCGCACCGACGCCGAACTGCAGCTCGCCAAGGAAAAGGCCGAGGCGGCAAGCCTTGCCAAGACGCGCTTTCTCGTCGGCATGAGCCACGAACTGCGGACGCCGCTGAATTCGATCCTCGGCTTCGCGCAGATCCTCGAGCAGGACCCGGCCCTGCCGGGCAAGCGCCGCGGCGCGGTCAAGGTGATCCGCCGCAGTGGCGAGCATCTGGCGGGGCTGATCGACGGGCTCCTCGACATCTCGCGGATCGAGGCCGGCAAGCTGCAGGTCTATCGCGACCAGATCGCGCTCGGGCCCCTGCTCGGCGAGATCGTCGAGATGTTCCGCCTGCAGGCCGACGGCGCCGGGATCGGCTTTGCGTTCGAGGTCGAGCGGACGCTGCCGGATTTCGTCCGCGGCGACGAGAAGCGGCTGCGGCAGATCCTGATCAACCTCCTCTCCAATGCCATCAAGTTCACCCATGAAGGCTCCGTCACGCTCCGGGTGAGCTATCGCAGCCAGGTGGCCGAGTTCCGGGTCGTCGATACCGGCCCCGGCATGGCGGCGAAGGACCTGACGCGCATCTTCGAGCCGTTCGAACGACTGGAGGGCGGCGCCAGCGCGGTGCCCGGCACCGGGCTCGGGCTCACCATCACCAAGCTCCTGACCGAAATCCTCGGCGGCGACATCCGCGTCACCAGCACGCCCGGCCAGGGCAGCATCTTCGCCGTGCGGCTGTTCCTCCCCTCGGTCAGCGCCATGCCGATCGCCGTCTCCCGCGAGCGGCGGATCGTCGGCTATGCCGGCCGCCGGATGACGGTGCTCGCCGTCGACGACGAGCCGGCGCACCGCCAGCTGCTGGAAGAGATCCTGTCGCCGCTCGGCTTCACCGTGCTCACCGTCGAAGGCGGCGCGGCCTGTCTCAAGCTGGTGCCGCTGGCCGAGCCGGATCTCCTGATCGTCGACATCACCATGCCCGGCATGAACGGCTGGGAACTCGCCACGAGGCTGCGCGAGAGCGGCGTCGACACGCCGATCGCCATGCTGTCGGCCGACGCGCGTCCCGCCTCGCCGGACATGCGGCTCTGCGACGACTGGATCGGCAAGCCGCTGGCCGTGCCGATGCTGCTCGAAAGCGTGCGCCGGCTGCTGGGCGTCGCCTGGCTCTACGACGATGCGCCGGTCGGGGCTTCGGTTCCCGGGGAGGTCGAGCTCGAAGCGTTCGAGATTCCCGACCGGGGGGACCTGCGCGATCTCGTCTCACTCCTGCAAATCGGCTTCGTCAGAGGGATCCATGCCAAGCTCGACGACCTCGCTTCGCGGCAACCGCGAACCCAACGCTTCGTCGCCCGCATCCGCAGCCGCGTGGATCGCTTCGACCTCGACGCGTGCCTCGGCTTCATCGAGGGCCTCGACGATGCCTTGTGACGGCGCCGCCCCCCGCCGCATCGTCCTCGTCGTCGACGATTCGCCCGAGACGATCGAGTTCCTGACCACGGCGCTCGAGGAACAGGGCCTCACCGTGCTCGTCGCGCTCGACGGCGGCAAGGCGATCGCCATAGCCCGGCGCATCACCCCGGACGTGGTGCTGCTCGACGCAGTGATGCCCGGCATGGACGGGTTCGAGACCTGCCGCCGGCTGAAGCAGGACGCCTCGCTCGCCCACGTCCCGGTGATCTTCATGACCGGGCTCAGCGAGACCGAGCACATCGTCCACGCCTTCGCCGTCGGCGGGGTCGACTACGTCACCAAGCCGGTGGTGATCGAGCAGATCCTGGCGCGGATGCGCGTCCACCAGGAAAACGCCCGCATGACCCGTGCCGCGCGCCTGGCGCTCGACACGACGGGGCGGTTCCTGCTCGCCGTCGACGGCGACGGCACGGTGCGCTGGATGACGCCGCAGGCGCGTCGGCTGCTGACCGGCGAAGGCGAGGCCGACCCCCTGCCCGGCGCACTGGCGAGCGAGCTTCAGCGCCTGCGCCGGGGCGAGGCGGCGCGCCATCCCGGCAATCCCGGCCTCGGCTTCGCCCTGCTCGGGCAGATCGGCGCGGACGAGTTCCTGCTGCGGCTGTCGCGGATCGAAGGCGACGAGACCGACGCCGCGGCGCTCCGCGACGGCTTCGGCCTCACCGCGCGGGAAGCCGAGGTGCTGCTGTGGATCGCTAGAGGCAAGTCCAACCGCGACGTCGCCGAGATCCTGGCGCTGAGCCCGCGCACGGTGAACAAGCATCTCGAAACGATCTTCCGCAAGCTCGGCGTCGAGAACCGCTCCTCCGCCACCGCCTCGGCGATGAACCTCCTGGCCGAACGCCGCTAAGGGCAGAGCCGGAGTTCAGCGGCGCCGCCCGCCCCGCTACCGCTCGATCCGGTCGATGAACCAGCGGGTGAGCCGGGTCCAGACCTCGTCCTTCTCGGCGGCGTCCTCGACGCCGTGCTCGAGATTGGGGTTGTCGTTGATCTCGATGAGGAAGACGCCGTCGTCGGTCTCCTTGAGGTCGACGCCGTAGAGCCCGTCGCCGATGCAGCGGGCGCCCTTCAGCCCGGCATCGAGCACGTGCGGCGGCGCGTCGGCCAGCGAGAACGCCCGGAACCCGCCTTCCAGCGGCCGCCCGCCCGCCTCGTGATTGATGATCTGCCAGTGTTCGCCGGCCATCAGATACTGCACGGCGAAGAGCGGCTCGCCGCCGAGAACGCCGATGCGCCAGTCGAAGCGGGTCGGCATGAATTTCTGCGCGATCAGGAGGTCGCTGTCCTCGAGCCAGGACGTCGCCAAGGCTTCCAGCCCGGCCTTGTCGTCGACCTTCTTGACGCCGCGCGAGAACGAGCCGTCGGGGATCTTCAGCACCATCGGGAAGCCGAGCAGGTCGGCCGCGCGCACCAGGTCCTCCTTGCTGCCGATCATCACCGAGGGCGGCGTCGCGATGCCGTTCTGCGCCATCAGCTCGTTGCAGTAGACCTTGTTGGTGCAGCGGATCATCGAGATCGGGTCGTCGATGACCGGCATCCCCTCCTGCATGGCGCGCCGAGCGAAGCGGTAGGTGTGGTTGGAGATCGACGTCGTCTCGCGGATGAACAGCGCGTCGAAATTGGCGAGCCGCGGCAGGTCCTTGCGGGTGATCGGCTCGACATCGACGCCGAGCCGCCCGGCGATGCGCGCCCAGTGCTTGAGGCTGGCGACCGAGGAGGGCGGCAGCGTCTCCTTGGGGTCGTAGAGGGTCGCGAAGGCGTATTTCGCCGGCGTCTTGGCCTTCGCCTCGCGCCATTCGCGCGCCGTGTGCCGGGCCATCGCCGCCAGCAGCCGCTCCATCTGGGTCGCATCGAGCTTGCCGAGCGAGGCGAAGCCGATGCGCTTGATCGCCGGGCGTCCGGCTCTTGTTTCCAGGTGGATCTCCAGCGCCGGCGCGCGGAACCAGTCGAACACCAGCTTGGCGAAGCGCTCGAGGCGCGGATCCTCGCCATAGCCGAAATAGATCCGGATCGGCGATTGCGGCAGTGGCGCATCACCAAGCGCCTTGCCGAGGACGGCGTCGAGCTCCGGCAAAGCGTTCTCGTAGAGTTTCCTCTCCGACAGGTCGATCATCGTCTCGACGGAGGGAATGATGCGGTGGCCGCGCGCTTCGGCGAGCAGCGAGGCATAGTAGCCGCGGCTCTGGTAGGCGTAGGAGCGCGACAAATTGATGATCTTCGGCCGCTGGCCTTGGAACAGGACCGGTCGCGCCAGATAGTCGCGGCTGGTCATGATCTTGTGCGGCGTCAGGCCGTTGTCGAGATCGGCCGCCCGGCCGACCAGCACCACCCATTGCGACATGACGGAACTCAGGCCTCGCGTCTGGAAAGGAAGACGGCCGCCCGAAGCCCCACCTTGCCGAAGCGGGCGATCCGGTCGAAGGTCTCGTAGGGGATCGGCAGGCTGGCCGCGTCCGCGGCCGTCTCGCCGCGTTCGTCGGCCACCCAGGGGTCGTGGATGACGATGTGGCGTCCGTCGTCCCCGTGGGCGAGGACCCAGTGCGGCACCTTCTTGTCGAACATGTGGTAGCCGGAGATCAGCACCACCGCGGTCTTTCCCGCGGCGATCGCGGCGCGCAGGTCCATCAGGGTGAACGGCCGGATCAGCACCGGAATGCCGTAGGAGACCGCGCGGCGGCGGAAATCCTCCTGGGCAAGCGCCATCACCATCTGCTTTTCGGCGCTGCGGACGCTCTCGAGGAACAGGTCGCCCGGCTCGGAGACGTGGATCTGCGCGTCGAGACCGAATTCGTGCGCCGCCACCGCCAGGCCGTAGGGGTCGCAGCCGCCGGGACCGGACATCATGAAGACGGTCGTCGCCTCCCGCCACAGCCGGATTTCGGTGACTGGCTCGAGGGGGAAGTCCGCCACGTCGCGCGCCATCGCCATCATCAGGCAGCAGGCACCGCAGGTGAAATCGGTGGTCTGGGCATAATAGGGAACGCCCGTATCGATCGCCGTCTCGCCGCGCAGCGTCTTCTCGAAGCGCAGCGCCGGGCTGTGGTCGGCATAATAGTCGAGGCTCCTGCCGATCCTGCGGTAGCCTGCCGACCGGTAGAGCGACAGCGCGCGGGCATTGTCCTCGCGCACTTCCAGCCGCAGCGCGATGCGGTCGCTCTCGTAGGCTGCCTTCTCGGCCGCCTCGAGAAGCGCCCGGCCGACGCCGGCTCCCGCCGCATCCGGCGCGACCGCGAGGGAGTAGAGGCGGGCAAGGCCGGTGCCGCGCCGCAGCAGCAGCGCCGCATAGCCGGCGAACGGGGCGTCGGGACCGGCCCCGGTGGTCTCGGCGACGAGCAGAATGGCGCTGGACGCAGCGACCAGCCGCCGGAAGGAACGGCGGGAGATCCGGTCGGCGTCGAACGCCGCATTCTCCAGACGCTCGAGCCGCTCGACGTCGTCGGGGCCGGCACGCCGCAGGACGAGGTCGGCGACGGGCGAGACGGAGCGGGACGCGTGCGACATCGGTGAAGCCAGTGACGCCACACTGGCGCCGGTGCGCGCATCTATAGATCGCACCACGCCGGAAGGCGACGGGAATCTCCGCGCCCGGCTGCGGTGTCTAACGCGCCCTGCCCGGAGGACAGTGATCCGCACCGTTTGCGGGCCGGCAATATTCACTTTGCGATCGGTCGGCATTTTCGGCGCAATTGCAGCTCGCCGCCTTCAGCATCGCGAGCGAGATCCATTCTCGCACGCCAGCCCGTCTCAAATGCATCGGAGACTGCCGTCTTTGCGAAGAGCCAGGTCCATCGCCACAATTCAGCAATGAAGCCCGACGGAGTAATTTCAGCCCGCTTGATTGACGCAAGGTAATGATAGGTGTAATATTGTCTTCGCTAATATTCAAAATCCGGCTTTCCTTTTTATCTGGAGCGTTCGCTTACCAGATATGTCTAGGTTAAGGATAAGTGATGATCCGCAATCCATTCGAGGCGGTGCCCTTCAAGGAAGCTGCCTGGGCTGAGGGTTTCTGCAACGGATTGGCCGCGATCACCTCTCCGGTCCCCAGCGATTCCATCTCCGAAGAAGACTTCGATGCATTCAATGACGGGGTCGCAGTCGGCGCGGACGTAGCGGAAAACGGCATTGCCTTCGATTCTCCATGCGTCGCTGCTTTGGAAGGGAGCCCCGGCCATGGGGTGGCTCTGGCAATCGATGGGGCGCATCTGCTGCACGCCGGCTGGCACGCACGTCATCTGGCAGGTCTGGCAGGGGCATTCGCGGGCCTTCTGGTGGTTATTGTCTCGGTCGGAACGTCCGCGCATCATTCGCTCCCCGCGGAGCAGGTGCTTCCCGGCCTCGGAGATGAGATCACGGCGACGCTCGAAGCGCTCGGAACTGGGTCTCTGGAGTTCTTCTCCGGCGTGAATCTCGACCTTTCCTCCGAAGACTGCACCATGTCGATGTCGCCGCTCTTCATGTCGCTGGAACAGGCCCAGGCCTCAGCCGAAGAGGCGGCAGGGCCCGATGGCTGGATAGTCGTCAGTTGGCGGACGGATCAGTCGAACAGCTTTCGTATCGTTTCCAGCTCAAACCAGTTCTAGATCGGCCCGTTCTTCATCATTACGCAGAGCCCAAGATAGCGCGGGCCAGCCGATCGTTTCTTCGTCTGGAGATTGCCATGCCGGAGGTACCGCAGGTTCGTCGTCTGGCCTTCAACGACGAGGAAATAGGCATGGGGTTCAACAGCCGGACGGGTCAGGCCGTGGGCAGCGCCCTGGAGGGCTTCACCATCCAGGCCAATCCCGCCGCGACCGGGGCGGAGGTGGCCTCGTCGATCTCGATCATCTCCACGCATGAAGAACTCCAGGAAGCGCTAGGCATGTCGTTCGAGGCGCAGGGTCGGTACGGGCTCGTGGCAGGGTCGGCCAAGGCGCAGTTCTCGGAGCGGACCAACTACAACTCCATGTCGACCTTCGTGGTCGCGAGCGTCGTCGTCGAGAACCCGCTGGTTCGAGGACGCAATTTCCGCATCACGGCGGAAGCCAAGGCTCTTCTGGATTCCCTGCAGATGGAGAAATTCGAGCGCGCGTTCGGAGACAGCTTCGTCAGGGGTCTGCAGACAGGTGGAGAATTCTACGCCGTGGTGCGCATCACCTCCGTCTCGACAGCCACGCAGACCGCTCTCGCTGCTGCGCTGCAGGCCGAATACAACGGTCTGGTCGCGTCCGGAGAGTTCAAGCTGGAGTTCGAGAAAACAAAGAACAGCGCTTCGAGCCGATCAGAATTTACGTCCGTTATGTATCAGCGTGCGGGATCGGGCTCGACGATCTCGCCCACCGTGACCATCGAAGAGGTCATCGAGCGATACAAAAAGTTCCCGGAAATCGCCGAGGCGAGTGCCTCCGCTTACGAGACCGAGGTCGCGACATACGACACGATTCCCCTACCCGTCCCGACCCCCACTGAGCAGGAGGCTTTCCTGGAGGCTCTCGCCGACGCGAGGGAGAAGAAACTGCGTTACATCCAGACGCGCAACGACGTCGAATTCGCCCTGAGGTTTCCGGAGTTCTTCCAGGACCCTCCTCCTGCCAGCGATCTTCTGGGCGTGTCCGCCGCTTACACGAAACTGATGAATGCGGTGACGTCGCATGCAGTCAGGTTGTCGAAAGGACAGATCAATCCGCCCCAGTTCTTCGATCCGGGTTCGCTCTCTCCCCCGCTCGCCGAGCCTGTCCTGCCGCCGCTCGTGAAGAGGGAGTCGGCGGGCTCGCTGTCCGCCCCGAATGCCATGCCCAATTTGGTCGGACAGATGGCCGATCCCGTCGTCGGTCTGCTGGCGTGCATCCAGATGGAGGGCGTCGACCACTGCCTGGCGTTTCTCGGCAACGACATGGACGCACTGGGGCTCGACCCGCGGGAATTGGGGGATTTCTTCTTCGTGACGCTTCGCAGCGGAGTGCAGCCTGAGGTCCGCGGCGATGCGAGTCGTCCAGGTGCCAGGGTGAGAAGCCAGTTTCCCGCTCCCGGAAGCCTCGTCGAACCGTTGAGTGTCATCATCCTCGACGTTTCCTGATCGTACGAGGACATTCCGGTATCGGACTTCTCCTGTCCGCAGCGAGGGCTGCCGGAGGCGAGCCCCGGCTTGGCTGAGGCTCGCGTCTCGCGACGCGCGAAGCTTCCTTGCGGGCGCCGGCCGGATCGGTTATCGAGTGACGATATCCGGCCCGCCCTCGCGGCGGCCCTCGCACCCGTAGCTCAGCTGGATAGAGCGCTGCCCTCCGAAGGCAGAGGTCACAGGTTCGAATCCTGTCGGGTGCACCAAAATCCACCAATCCAGAATAAAGCTGGGCACCATCGCTCGCCATCGGCCCGAAGCGGACACTGAGCCAATGCTGCCGGGGATGATCCTTCATCGCCATACCAGAGCCAGATCCGGGGAGCGGTTCGGCGGGCGTAGCGACGATGGTAATTCCTGTGCGCATCCGCAATACTCGCGCATTGAGCACCCGACAATAATCCGTTGAGGGGTTCAACGTGTCTTTCATTGCCCCGGAAGACAGGAACCGGACGCCAATGCACACCCAGGACCATATCCCCGAAGACATCGTCGCCTTTTGGTTCCCCGATGGCGATGCGCCGACAGCAGACGAGCACATGCGTCTGTGGAGCTGGCGTATGCGAGGTGGCGCCAATGATGAGGTGATCAGGCGATTCTCCGACCTCACGACAGGCGCCGCTGCGGGCGAACTGGACCATTGGGCAGATACGCCCATGGGGCGACTGGCTCTGATTCTGATCTTCGATCAGTTTACCCGGTCGGTCTGGGCGGGCACGCCGCGCGCTTATGCCTACGACGAGAAGGCTCGAGACCTTTGCCTGGAAGGGCTGAGGAACGGCCATTTCGACGCGCTGGAGAACGTCTGGCAGAAGACCGCCTTCAAGATCCCGCTGGAACACTGCGAATGCGCCGATCCGGCCGACCACCTCGCGAACCTCGATATCGCCATCGCCATCGCGGACCGCCTCATCGACGAGGCGCCGCCGCACCTGCGGCAGGTCAGCGTGATGGGCGCGGGCCAACCACGCAAGCATCGCGCGGTGATCGCCCGCTTCGGTCGCCACCCCCACCGCAATGCGGTTCTCGGGCGCGACAGCACGCCAGAGGAATTGGACTACATCGCTACTGGCGATTTTCCGCACACCACGAAGCCTGGAGTTCCGTCCCCAGACGCGTGATACCCATCGCCCGAGCCTGACCATCCTTTTTTACCGCCCGAATGCCGACCAGTCTGGATTATCGCCCCACTAGGGCTGGCAACGACCGGATCGTCGCCCAGAAATTATAAAGTACGTACAATGATGTACTGGTACCTGGTTTCATCCTGCCCGGCGCACCAATTATTTCCAATGGGTTGGCTATTGGTCTCCAGCCCCTGAAATGTTCGGGTAGCACCGGCTAGCGCGCATTGCTTGTCGATCCGGGCTGGCCTTTTCCACGGCTTCCCTTGGCGGCGACGCCATTGGTCATATCCCAACGGAGCGTTAGCGATCGAGCAACGAGGGTAGTTCGCTTTCCTCGAGGCCGCCGTCGCGCCCCACATAGCGCTGTTGAAGGCAGCGCCGAGGAGTGGGAGCGGATGCTTTCCTTGGTTGGCTGCAGCAAGCTCTCACCATTCTGCCGCAAAAACGGCCTCGGCCTCCGACGGCGACATGATCACCCTATGGAAGCTCATCGTCATCCCATTGGGCTTTCCGTCATCGCGGGTGGAGACCATCACGATCGGGCGCGGCTCCGGCGATCGTTCTGAGATGCGGGGATCGCCTTCATCCTCCCCGACAGGTCCCCGCACCGAGGCGGGGACCTGTCGGGAGCCGGCTCGTCACCAACCTTGTTCGACAGGCATGACGAACAGCTCGGCGACATCGACATGAGCCGGGGCCTCGGCCGCGAAGACGATCGTGTCGCCGATATCCTCTCCTTGAAGGAAGGTCATCTGGCCCGACAGCTCGTCCATCTGCTGGCGATAGCCGGGATCCGTGATGTGGTCGTAGAGTTCGGTGGCGACCGCGCCGGGCTGAATGCAGGTCACGCGGATATTGTGCTTCTGGCCGACCTCCATCCGCAGGCCGTCGGAGAAGGCCGCGACAGCATGCTTGGTGGCGCAGTAGACCGCGAGACCCTTGAAAACCTTGCGGCCTGCGATCGAGGACATATTGAAGATATGGCCAGAACGCTGCTTGATCATCTCGGGAAGAACGGCGGCCGTGGTGTTGAGCAGGCCCTTCACGTTCACGTCCACCATCCGGTGCCATTCGTCGACCTTGAACTGGTCGATATCGGAGAGCGGCATAAGGCCGGCATTGTTGACGAGGATGTCGATCGCGCCATAGGCATCGACGAGCTTCTTGACGCCCGCTTCGATCGAGGCCGGGTCGACGACATCCATCTCGATGACCTGAGCTTCACCGCCCTTGGCTTCGATCTGCCTCTTGAGACCCTCGAGCTTCTCGATGCGGCGAGCAGCGATACCGACTTTGGCACCTGCTTCGGCGAGTCTTGCAGCGGTCGCAGCGCCGATGCCGCTCGATGCGCCGGTCACCAGGGCGATCTTTCCGTTAAGGTTGGTCATTGTCTTCACTCCTTGTCTTGAGATCAGCGCCGCTGTCGACGCTTAGTCTCACAGGGAGGGAACTAAGCCTTTCTTTCCCGGCCTTCTCACGGACCCTTGCTCGACCTGTCGCGATCTTGCTCGAATTGCATCAGCCGAAACCTTAGCCACGGCGATAGTGGCTTGGCGGCAGACCGGTCTCGCGCCGGAAGACCTGGGCGAAGTGGCTCGGGCTCGAATAGCCCACGGACGTGCCGATCTCGATAATGCTCAAATCCGTCTCCTGCAGAAGCTGCTGCGCCTTCGCAATGCGCTGGCGGATGAGATGGCGGGACGGCGAAAGCCCTGTCGCCTTCTTGAACAGACGGCTGAAGTGGAACGCGCTCATGCCGACTGCTTCCGCCAGATGCGCGAGACTGAACGGCTCCGCCAGATGTTCTTCGAGATGCGCAACCGCCCGCCGAAGCTTGAAGCCGGGCAGCGCGTTATGCCTGTCGTCGCTTGTCTCGCCCGAGGCGTAGGTCCGGATCAGGTGGACCGCAAGGCTCTGGGCAAGGCCTTGGATGAACAGGTGGCTTCCCTTGCCTCCGGCAGTAAGCTCCTGACGGATCAGGGCCAGAAGGTGTGACAGCTGCTCGTCCTTGCCGCCGGATATGTCGCGCAGTACCGGAGGAGCGACGCGGCCGAGCACCTCGCAGGCGACACGCTCGAACAGCGGGACAGACAGATAAAGGTGCATGACCTGGAAAGGGTCGGCGCCTGTCGATCGCCACCGCATCTCATAGGGTGTCGGGGAACGGGTCAGGAAGAAGTCGTCGACTCCGACGTGACTGGCGAGCCATTCTCCCTGCAAGTCTCGTTCTTCGACGATGGCTTGCCCGGACATGATCCAGACGATCAGTGGTTCCGCGACAGCCGGTACGAGAAACGGTTCCTGATTGTCGTTCCGGGAGTAGACCTGCACGAACAGGTCGGCCCATGCCGGACCGTCGCCGCTCACCAGAGTGCGGCCAGCGACATATTCCCCGAGAGCACGGGGGGAAGTCCGATCCGGTGGCGCTTCGTCTGGGAGAGACACGGGTGACGCAACGGGGAGCCTGTCTCCGGCCCGGTTGGCTCCGGAAAGGTGTGCTCCCGGCTCGTCAGAATCTACTGTCTTCATGACAAATACCGCGTGTCTCAGGTCAGCCGGCATGTCCCACGCGCCACGGCCCGCAGCACGTCGTCCGGCGGCGGCCGTTGCAACGCCGACGCGTCCGCTCCGTTCGCAGGCATCCGGACCTCAATCCCCCCGATAGTGATAAATTATCTCCACGGGCCGGAGAAGGCGTGGCGTCTGGCCCGCGACAAGTGCCGGATGGCGGGGTCAGGGCAACAACGCCGTAAGGCGGACCCTGAGCTGATCTGGAAAGAGAGCCGTACAAGCCCTCTTTCTCCCCATCGCGCCGAGCGGAACTCTACATTTCATTCAGGGTTCTGCGAGTCGGGGGCGGGCCCGAGCCTCGATACAGCCGACCAGTTCGGCGGCTGCCTGCTCACTCCCAGTTCCGTACCCGAGCCTGCGGGCGGACAGGTGACGAGGTGCCTGTAAGATCGACCGCGGGTAGCGCACCCCGTTCGAAATGAGGAGAACGGACATGACCGAACTCGTCACCTGCCTGTGGTTCGACCACGGCGAAGCGAAGAAGGCAGCGGAATTCTACGCCACGGTCTTTCCCGACAGCCGGGTCGGGCGGGTGAATGCGGCCGCGGCTGACTATCCCGGCGGCAGGGAGGGCAGCGAGCTGACCGTGGAGTTCACCGTGCTCGGCCGCAAGTTCGTCGGCCTCAACGGCGGCCCGAACTTCACGCCGAACGAGTCCGTTTCCTTCATGGTCATCCCCGAGGACCAGGAAGAAACCGACCGATACTGGAATGCGATCGTCGGCAATGGCGGCAAGGAAAGCGCCTGCGGCTGGTGCAAGGACCGCTGGGGCCATTCGTGGCAGATCACGCCGAGGCTGCTGCTCGACCTAACGACGGGTTCCGACCGAGGCAAGGCGAAACGTGTCTTCGATGCGATGCTGACGATGGGGAAGATCGACATCGCCACGCTCGAGGCGGCGGCGAGAGGCCCATGAGCGTGAGGCGATCCCCCGCGACGCCCCTGGCGATGCCGATCCGTTCATGGTTTCACGGGGCCTGCCAGGGTCTCTGGCCGAAGGCGGGAGCGCCGGAGTGTCAGATCTGATCCGAGCCAGGCAGAACGACGGGCGGCGGCCACCGTATCGCGCACGCGCCGGGGCGCCGGCCGGTCGGCACCCCGCCACAGGATGCGCGCAGCGTAACCGTGTCCTGGACACGTCAGCCATTGCCCCGTAGCGCCGAGACGAGCGGCAACCGTGTCGCGGCGAAGGCGGGCAGTGCACCGCCTACGCATCCTATGAGGATGGCGAGGGCCCCGGCCTGGAGCATGGCGAGGGGCGTGACGCTGAGCTGGAAGGCGAGTTGCGTGTCGTTGGCCCCAAGCGTCGAGGCCTGCCAGCCGTCGAGGATCGCCCAGGATGCGAAGGCGCCGAGCACGCCTCCGGCAAGCGAGAGCAGCGCCGCTTCAGTGAAGGTCGCGGTGAAGGCCGCCAGGCGGCTGAAGCCGAGGACGCGAAGCGTTGCGATCTCGACCGAACGGTCCGAGACCGAGCTCATCATCGTGTTGAGCGCGCCGGCCGTCGCGCCGACCGCCATCAGGAGGGCGATCGGCCAGCCGAAGAGGGTGACGAGACGCTCCGTCCGCGCGGACTGCCCCGCCAGGAATTCGGCCTCGGAAACGGCGATCAGCGGTGTCGTCGATGTCGACTGCAACGCGGCCTGAAGCGCTGCAAGCCCGACCGGCCCGGCAAGCCGGACGCGCAGCGTCTGGATCTCGCCCAGGCGGTCGAAGGACGAGCGGACAACGTCGAGGTCGGCCCAGATCTCGGACTCCGCGATGCCCCCGTCGGCCGAGAGGATGCCCGCGACGGTCCATTCGACCGGGCCGAGGCGGATCTGCTGCCCCGGCGCGAGGCCGCCGAGATCGCGGGCGAGGCGGACGCCGACCACGATGTCACGCGACCCCGGCGCAAAGGATCGGCCGTCACTCATCGACGTGCTCGAGCGCAGGGCCGGGCCTGCCGCCTCCATGCCCCGGAGCGCGATCATCCGCGGCGTGCCGTCCGCGCCCGTCGCCTCCACCGGAACGACGATCTCGCGCGAGAGAAGGAGGCGTCCGGCCGGGTCGCTCGCGATGCCGCCGGACGTGCCGGCCGCCTGGATGCTGCGGGCGGCTTCCGGGGGGATGCTGGAGCCGACCTCCTGGGTGCCGCCGCCGCCGAGGATGATGGCGACATCGGGCGACCCGCCGGCGCCGAGCGTCTGGCGAAGCCCGTCCGCCATGGACAGAAAGCCGATCAGCACGGCGACGACGAGGGCGACCGAGAGGACCATGGAGAGCGAGATCGCGGTCCGGCGCGGCAGGCTGGCGAGCGAGGCTCGAGTGAGGACGAGCATTTGGCGTGGAATGGTGGACACGGGATCACCTCGACTTCAGGGCGTTGGCGATGGGAATCCGCACGGCTTGTGCCGCGGGTACGAGACCCGCAAAGAGGCCGAGAGCGAGGAGGATGAGGACGGCCTTCGCCAGCGCCAACGGCGGCAGGGCGAGTCCGAGTTCGGCGCCGAGGAGGAGCGAGCCGGCCTTGGCGAGGCCGAGGCCCGCAAGCCCTCCGACGAGGAAAACGAAGAGCGTCTCGCCCAGCACCAGCGCCATGACCCGGCGCGGCGAGAAGCCCAGCACCTTGAGGACGCCGATCTCGAAGGTCCGCTCGCGGATCGCGAAGGCCATGGTGTTGACCACGATCATCAGGATCGTGACGAAGGCGGCCGATGTGACGAGGGTCACGATCAGGCCGAAATCGGCGATCTGGCGGATCAGTGCCTCGAGGAACGCCTTCTCCGACTGCGTCCGCGTCGGAGCCGCGGAGCTTGCGAACATCGCGTCGATCCTGGCGGCGAGGACGCCTGGCGACACGCCGGGGCGCGGCACGACGACGATGCCGTCGACCGTGTCCCGGTCCCCGGCTCTGGCGGCGTTCAGATAGTCGTAGCGGGCCAGCATGAAGTGGGTGTCGACGTCGGCCCGCGCGCCGTCGAAGATCCCGGCGATCTCGAAGCTCCAGGTCCTCGCGCCGTCCGCCCGCATCGTCTGGAAGGGCGTAAGGGCGACGCGCCGGCCGACGCTCCAGCCCATGGTCTCTGCCAGCGCCCGGCCGACCAGCACCCGGTCGCGCGCCCCCGCCAGCGCGGCGAGGAGATCCGTCGTCAGCCCAAGCTCGTCGCCCATCGCCGCGGCCATGGCCGCGGGATCGACGGCGCTGGCGACGACGACGTTCCGCTCCGTCTCGACGAAGCCGCGGATGCGGGCGGAATAGGCGGCGGACGCGACGTCGGGATCGGCGGCGATGCGGGCGAAATGGCTGAGCGGCAGAGGCTGTGCCCGGCCGCTGCGGCTGGCGACGACGAGGCGGCTCTCGTCCGCGCCTCCCGACCCTTGCAAGCCCGCGAGAAAGCCCGCGCCGAGGCCGTGGATGAGGAAGGCGACGGCTACGCAGAGCATCATCAGGACGGTACGCAGCGGCCTGCGCCAGGCGTTCAGCCGCATGAGACGAAAGAAGCTCATTGCACGGCTCCTTCCCCGATCCCGGACGCGTCCCGGAAGACGCCCTTGTCGAGATGGAGCGTTCGCCGGGCGGCCGAGGCGGCGGCGGGATCGTGCGTCACCATAACGATGGTCTTGCCGAGGTCACGGTTGAGAAGGCCGAGCATCTCCAGCGCCTCGTCAGCGGAGCGGCGGTCGAGATCGCCGGTCGGCTCGTCGCAGAGGAGGAGCGCGGGGTCGCCGACGATCGCACGCGCTATGCCGACACGTTGCTGCTGTCCGCCGGACATCTGGCGCGGATAGTGCCTCGCCCGCCCGGACAGACCGACGAGGTCGAGAACGGTCTCGACGCGTTCGCGCCGCTCCCGGCGGGAGAGATCTTTCAGGAGGAGCGGCAGCTCGACGTTCTCGGCCGCCGTCAGCATCGGAAGGAGATTGTAGAACTGGAAGACGATGCCGAGGGTCTGCGTCCGCCAGCCGGCCCGGTTCCCTTCGCCCATCGCGCCGATGTCGCATCCGTCGATCGCGACCCGGCCGGCGTCGACGCCGTCGAGACCGGCGAGGAGGTTGAGCAGCGTCGACTTTCCGGATCCTGACGGACCCATGATGGCAACGAAGTCGCCGCGGGGAATGGTCAGCGAGAGATCGGAGAAGATCGCGATCCTGTCCTTGCCCTTGCCGAAGCTCTTGGTGACGCCCGTCAGGGCGATGAAGGGGCTATTCTCGGCGTCCATCTTGTCAGTGTCCTTGGCTGGTGGCGGCGGCGTTGACGGCGGCATCCGTCTCGATGCGGACCCGCACGGCCATGGCAGGGCGGATGCCGGGCGGCGGCGCGAGAGGCGACAGGCGCAGCGTGACGGTCCCCCGCTCGGCCGAGGCGACGGGCGCTATCCGGACGATCTCGACGGCGAAGGGATGGTCGGGGATAGCCGTCGAGCACCGCCTCGCCGCGAAGGGCGGGCCGCATGGCGGCGATGGCGGTCTCGGCGATGTCGACGTCGATGCCGAGACGG
Organism: Aurantimonas endophytica; assembly: GCF_014196845.1. Taxonomy (GTDB): domain Bacteria; phylum Pseudomonadota; class Alphaproteobacteria; order Rhizobiales; family Rhizobiaceae; genus Aurantimonas; species Aurantimonas endophytica. The sequence goes on along the minus strand of NZ_JACIEM010000006.1, from coordinate 134,532 downwards.
TCCGGGTCGGTGATCGTGAAGAGCGGGGCGTCGCCGCGTGCGTCGAGCTGGGCGAGGACGGTCTCGCCGAGACGCGCGCCCCGGGCCGTCACGATGCCTGCGATGGGGGCGGTGATGGTGAGTTCGGAGACGGCCTGTCGCCCCCGGTCGAGAGCGAGGTCGGCCTCGGCCACATCCTGCACGCCCTGGTCGACGAGGTTGGCCGCCCGCCTGGCCGCGCTGTCGGCATCGATCGCCATCTGCGCGTTGACGGCACCGCTCCTCGCCAGCCCCGCCAAGCGCCGGGCGGCGGTTTGCGCCTCGTCCTGATCGAGGCGGCGGGCGGCGAGGACGAGCCGCGCGCGGTCCCGTGCGAGTTCAGCCGCCTGCTGCGCGAAGCTCGTTTCGGGATCGTCGAGCCGCAGGAGGACCTGACCCGCCGTCACGACAGTGCCGACATCTGCAGCAAGCCAGGCGATCGTGCCGCCGCGCCGGGGATGGACCCTGGCCTCCGCAAGCGCGACGACATGGCCGGAGCCGGTGACGACGGACGCGGCGGGAGGCGGCGGGGGAACGGGAGTTCCAGTTGCCGCGAAATCCGTCAGCGCCGTCCTCGTTGCCCGAGAGGAGCCCGATGCATCCGACGGCGAGGCACCGATGGCACTCCAGTCGGATGTGTCGAGGACCGTGTCGAACCGGACTCCGGACAGGATAGGGACGGCCGCGACGCCCATCGCGACGAGCGCGAGAACGCCGAGCACGGGAAGGGCCCATCCGCCGCGACGCACCCGCGGACGGGAGCCGGACGGGGCAGAGGTCAGGGAGAGAGCGTTCAGCTTCTCGAACAGGCGGGGGTCGGGATGGGCGTGAGCGTTCATGCCCCGACGATGGCCGGCGGTCCTCCACTGTTCGACCTCGAACAGGATCGAGGACGTCCGAGATCGCGATCAGGGTCGAGCGGCGCCCCCCGCTCGCGCGCGAAAGCTCAGGACGCGGCTGCGGTCGATCCCCTCCCCGGCGCGGAGGTCGCTTCGCCAGGGATGCTGCCGTTGGACTGCCGGTAGGCGCTCGGGCTCATGCCCGTGACGCGCAGGAACTCCCGGTTGAAGTTGGACTTCGTGCCGAAGCCTGATTCCAGCATCACGGTCGTCACCGGTTCGCGCGTCTCGACGAGGCGCTTTCGCGCCTCCGCCACCCGGTACTCGTTGACGATTTGCGAGACGTTGCGGCCATGGATGCGATTCAGCGCGGCCGATATCTGGCGGGCCGGGGTGCCGGCGCGGCGGGCGAGGCGTTCGAGCGTCAGGTCCGGGTCGCGGTAGAGATGGTGCTCGCGCATCAGGCGATCGATCCGCGCGACGATGGCGGCATCCTCCGGTGGTGGTCCGGCATCGATCCCCCCGTCGATCGTTGCCGTAGGCGATGCCGGCACGTCCTGTATGCCGTCCGGTTCGGATGCGGGGCGACTGCCTTCGGCGGCGGTCGCGGCATAGCCGGCGGCGGCGAGCCACAGGACGCCGGAGACCGTAAGGATCGTCCCGGCGAGCCGCCCGCCACCGAACGCGAGGTCGAGGGAGACGGCGGCATCGATGAAGGCGGTGGCGATGAGAAGCGAGCCGAGCGCGACGAGCGCTCGATGGGCGACATTTTCGTCGCCGATACGCGCCGCGACCAGCGCGCCCGGCCCGGCTCGGCTCATCCGCAGGAGCGCGATGCCGTAGCCGAGATAGACGGCGAAGAGCACGAGGTCGATCGGCTCGCGCCGGATGACGATGAGGACTGAAACGAGAAGGGCTGGTGCGAGATGCGGCCAGAGTCGGGCCGGGTCTGGCTTGCCGCTCCGGCGCAGATGGTCGAACGCGACGAAGGCGAGGGCGGGCAGAACGGCCGCGAGGATCGGCTGCACGAGCCGAACCGGATGCCAGCCGAGGCTCCAGTTCAGTCCGGACAGAGCCGCCTGAAGGGCGAAGGCGCCGACGAGCAACGGAAACAGGCCGAGCCTCCCGTCATCCTGCCGGCCCATGCGGACGAGGAGAAGGCACAGGACAAGGGAGATGACGAACGGCAACGGGATCGACGGCATGGCACGACGAATACCAAGACCGGTGCGTTTCGTCTCCCTTCAAGCGGGCGGTGCCGGTTACCCCGGCTGGTCAACGCGACGGATTGAGACCACATCAGCGCTGCCGCAAAGCACAGGGCCTGACGTTTCAGCAGTTCGCCGGCCGGAGCAGCATCACCTGGAGATTATCCCGCAAGGCGGTCCGAACTCAGGGCCGGCCACCGTGGCATCGTCGCTATCGCAGTGACTTTCGGAAGCGTCACAAGGATATCGCGAAAAACGCCAGGCCGATGGCGAGGAGGCTCAACAGCTCTGGCCAGATGACCTCTAGCCCCGCCCCGCGGAACATGATCGCCTGCGAGAGCGAGACGAAATGCGTGTCGGGCGCCAGCGCCATAAGCTGCCGAAGCCCACCCGGCATGTTCTCGATCGGCGTCAGCCCGCCGGCCAGGATCTGAAGCGGAAAGAGAACCAGCATGAGGAGCAGACCGAATTGCGGCATTGATCCGGCAATCGTCGCAAGCAGGATGCCGAGCGAGGTCGTCGCGAAGAGTTGCAGCGCCATGCCAAGCACGAAGAGCCAGAGCGAGCCCGCCACGGGGATGGCCAGCCACGTCTGCACCACCACAGTGATGGAAAGGCACGCCGCCACCAGCACCACCATCGCCATCGGCCAGATCTTGCCGAGCACGATCTCCACCGGCTTCACCGGCATGACGAGAAGGTGGTCGATCGTGCCGCGTTCGCGTTCGCGGATGAGGGCGGCGCCAGCCAGAATGACCGACAGCAGGGCGATGTTGTTGACGACCTCCATCAACCCGCTGAACCAGCCGAGATTAAGTTCCGGATTGAAGCGGGCGCGGAGTATCAGTTCCACCGGCGGGGTCGTGACGGCGCGGTAACGCTGCAGGAATTCTGCGACTTCGCCAGCGACGATCGCCTGGACATAGCCGGCGCCGGTAAAGGCCTGGGTCATGCGGGTCGCATCGACGTTGAGCTGCATGGTGGGCTCGCTGCCGGCCAGCAGGTCCCGCTGGAAGTGGGGCGGGATGACCAGCGCGAAGGTGTCGGTGCCTTCATCCATCCGCCGGTTCATCTCCGTCAGGGTGATCGCCCGCGGCGGATTGAAATAGGGCAGGTAGAATGCCGAGGCGACGCGTGCCGAAAGCGGCGAGACGTCTTCGTCCACGATCGATATCGGCGCCTTGTTGAGCGAGAACGGGGTCGCGACGGCCGACGCATATACCTGGATCGAGAACACCGCTGCGATCAGGACAAGGAGTGCCGGCGAGCGCAGCAGGCCCCATAATTCCTTGATACCCAGTCGCCAGATGGTGGCAATCCGCATGCTCAGCGTGCCTGCTTCTTGAGGAACAGAACGCTCAGGGCCAGTAGAACGGGGCCGGTGGCAAGCAGTGACAGGATCGGTGTGGTCAGGTCCCCGACGCCGAGCGCCTTGGAGAAGGTTCCGCGGGCGATGGTCACGAAGTGGGTCGCGGGGTTGAGCGCGCCGATGATTGCGGCCTCCCCTTCCATCGAGGCGACCGGGTCGATCATGCCGGAATACTGAACCGCCAGCACCATGGTCACGACGGTCGTCAGGAAGATCGCCGCGATCTGGCTGTTCATGAAGCTCGACACCAGGAGGCCGAGCCCCGTCGCGGCAATGACGTAGAGAAGACCTCCCAGAGCGTAGGCAGAAAGACTGCCTGTGAACGGAACGCGCTGGAGGAGGATGGCCGAAGCCGTCAGGGTGACGAGGTTCAACATCGCCAGTGCGACATAGGGAAGTTGCTTGCCGAGCAGGAATTCCAGACGCGTCACGGGCGTCACGTAGAGATTGACGATGGAACCGACGTCCTTTTCCCTGACGATCGAGAGCGTCGCCAGCATGGTCGGGATGAAGAGCAGGACGAGCGCTATGACCGCGGGGACCATGGCGATGAGGCTCTCGACGTTCGGATTGTAGCGAAAGCGCGTCTCCAGCCGGAAGTCGCTCGCCATCGCCTCGTCGCCTCGCGCCTCCCGTGCCTGGCGTTGCAGCCAGTGCGCATGCAGGCCCTCGACGTAGCCCTGGGCCGTCTCCGCGCGCGAGGGCATGGCGCCGTCGATCCACGCGCCGATCTCCACGTTCCGGCCGCGAGCCACCTCGCGCGCAAAGCCGGGCGGTATCTCGATGGCGAGGCTGAGTTCGCCGCTGCGCATCCTCCGGTCCATGTCGGCCGGGTCGAGTATCGGGGGCCGTTCGATGAAGTAGCGCGAGCCCGAGATGTCGAGCGTATAGTCCCGGCTCAAGGTCGTCTGGTCGTAGTCCAGGACGGCGAATGGCAGATCTTCGACATCCATGCTGATGCCGTAGCCGAGCACGAAGAGCAGCAGCAGGCTGCCAATGAGGGCGAAGGAAGCGCGGATCGGATCGCGACGCAGCTCCAGTGCCTCACGATGGGCATAACTCATGATCCGTCGAGGATCGAGGAAGCGGCTTCGGGCTGGTCCGGACTCGTGAGCAGCAGCATGGACGACCTTCGGCGAGGCGGAGTCCGCTCCCGGCCTGGTGGCCTGCGGGCCCTCCTCCCGATCGATCGCCTCCTTCAGATAAGTGACGAAAGCATCTTCCAGGTCGGCGCTGCCGCGCTTTCTTACGATTGCATCCGGCGTATCGCTGACGAGCACCTTGCCCGCATGCATCAGCGAGATGCGGTCGCAACGTTCCGCCTCGTTCATGAAATGGGTGGAGATGAAGATCGTCACGCCGTCCTGGCGGGAGAGGTCAGCAAAACTCTGCCACAGCGAATCGCGCGCGACGGGATCGACGCCGGAGGTCGGCTCGTCGAGGATCAGGATTTCGGGCGCGTGGATCATTGCCGCGGCGAGCGACAGGCGCTGGGTCACGCCGAGCGGCAGCGCGCCGGGCAATGCGTCGAGCACCTCCATGAGATCGAAGCGCTTGGCCATTTCCTGTATGCGCCCGGGAATACTGCCCGCCTGCATCTGGAAGAGCCGGGCGTGGAGGTCGAGATTCTGCCGGACGGTCAGCTCGGAATAGAGCGAGAAGGACTGCGACATGTATCCGACGCGTCGCCGCGTATCGATATCGTGCGGGTCGACCTCCTGGCCGAACAGCCGGGCCGTGCCGTCGCTGGCCGGCAGCAGTCCGGTCAGCATCTTCATGGTGGTGGTCTTGCCGCAGCCATTCGAGCCGAGGAAGCCGAAGATCTCGCCGCGCGGGATGCGGAAGCTGACATCGTCGACGGCCGTGAAACTGCCGAAGCGCATCGTCAGCCCCTCCGCCTCGATCGCGGGCCGGTCGCCATCGGCTTCCCGACGGGGGGGAATCTCGACCTTGCGATGCCGACTGCGCTTTGCCTCCGGCAGGAGCGCGATGAAGGCCTCGTCAAGCGAGGGCCTCCCGGTTTGCTCCCGCAGTTCTGCCGGGGTTCCGGATGCGAGCACGCGCCCTGCATCCATCGCGACGAGCCAGTCGAAATCGGCCGCCTCGTCCATGTAGGCGGTGGCGACGATGACGCCCATGCCGGGTCTGCCTGTCCGAATCTCGCCGATCAGCTCCCAGACCTGGCGGCGCGCGAGCGGATCCACGCCGGTCGTCGGCTCGTCGAGGATCAGGAGGTCGGGATCGTGGATCAGCGCGCAGCACAGGCCGAGCTTCTGCTTCATCCCGCCCGACAGCTTGCCCGCCGGGCGATCGGGAAACGGGTCCAGGCCCGTCGCGGCGAGGAGTTCGTGAATGCGCTGCGCACGCTCCTTCCGGGCATGGCCAAAGAGGCGGCCGAAGAAGTCGACGTTCTCGAAGACGGACAGCGTCGGATAGAGGTTCATGCCGAGCCCCTGCGGCATGTAGGCGATGCGCGGGCCGATCTCGCCGCGCTGGCGCGCGTTCCTCATGTCGGCGCCGAGCGCTTCGACTTCGCCCTGCTGCACCTTGCGCGCGCCGGCGATGAGCGACAGCAAGGTTGACTTGCCCACGCCGTCCGGACCGATCAGGCCCAGGATCTTACCCGACGGGAAGTCGATCGAGACCCCGTCGAGCGCACGCGTCTTCTTGAAGACGTGACTGACTGCCTTTACGCGCGCGGCACACGGCGGCGCGTCGCCGCTTCTGGCCGGGCCGTTCATTCGAGCAGTCCGGTGCGCAGGCTTTGCGGCCATTCGGCCGAGGGATCGATAAGCACATAGGCGATCCCCGGGAGGCCGGGCTTCACGTAGTCGGCATATTTCTGCAGCAGCTCCGGGGGAACGCGGACCTTCACCCGGAACATCAGTCCCTGCCGCTCTTCGGCGGTCTCGACCATGCGCGGCGTAAACTGCGCGACGTCGGAGAGGAACGAGACCTGTGCCGGAATGACCACGTCCGGGGCGGTGTCGAGCACGATGCGCGCCTCCGCGCCCATGGCAAGTCGGCCGGCGTCCACAGTCGAGAGGAAAACCGTCATGAAGACGTCCTCGAGGTCGATGAGGTTGAGCACGCGCCCACCGCCTGCGACCACCTCGCCCGGCTGCGCAACGAGGTATTGCACGCGGCCGCTCCGCGGCGCCCGCAAGGAGCTGTCGTCGATGTCGGCCTTGATGCGTTCGATGGCCGCCTCGGTCGCTTCGACCGTCGCATCCGCATCCACGATCCGCAGCTGGGCCGTCGAGACACCGGCCTCGGCGGCGGCAACCTGGGCGCGCGCGGCATTGAGCACGGCACGCGCGCCTTCGACACGGGCACGGTTGTCATCAACGACCTGCTGCGCAACGGCATTGCGGTCCACAAGCTGGCGCGAGCGATTGTACTGGCTTTCCGCCGAGCCCAGTTCGGCTTCCCGCTGCGCAACGACCGCGAGCGCCGCGGAGAGTTCGGCCTCGGCTTGTGCCACGCCGCTTTCGGCGACGTCCCTTCCAATCCGGCCGCGCCGATGCTGTGCCTGCGCCTCGCGCAACTGGGCTTCGAGCTGCTGCGTGTCGAGACGCGCCAACACATCGCCCGCCGCCACGGCTTCCCCCTCCTGAACCAGTATCTCCCTGATGCGGCCACCCGTGCGCGCGGCGATGTCGATGGCCACGGCTTCGATGCGGCCATTGCCCGAGGCCATGCCAGGCGGCAACGCGTCTTCCGCGACATACCGGGTGAGATACCAGCCCGCTGCGAGCGCGACGATGGCGGCCGCCAGCCAATACCACCGGCTTCGGGAGATCATTTTCAGTCGTTCCGGCATTCGCACAACTTACAGGCCGATCGTGCTGGACTCGCGACAGGTGCCTATGCGGTTGCCAGTAAATGAGAAGCATGACGCATTGACAACTTCACATCCGAAGCTCGAGCGAGATTTCGTCGCGAACGCTACGCGGACGGCCAAAGCGTGCACGGAAATCACTCGTGACCATGGCCGTAGCGGTACTCGTATATTGCCAGCTGTCAGCCACCGGCGCGAACGCCTCGTCTGTCATCTCGACCGCTGGCCTCGATTCAGTCAGCATTTGACCGAGCGTAGTTTTGCCGTGGCTGCCGATCCAGCGCGCGGCATCCTTCCTGAACTCGTCGCTTTCGCGTGGGGCCTTCACGTCGCCGAAGACGCTGTCATAAGCCATGATCAGCGTGGACTTCCTTGCGAACAGCCCTGCAGCTCCCGCCGGGTTCGGCTAGCCCGCGACCCGCGCAGCGTTCGGGACATCCCGTGCCGGTTCTGCCAGGTGCGCATCCGGCCATGCCGTGTGGTCGAGGTCGAGATCGGGGAATTTCGCAGGATCGAAGACCGGTCGCAGCGCGCCGTTTTTCAGCTGAGCCCTGAAGTCGTTCAGGATCCGCATGAGCACCGGGAACAGCATCATGATGGCGATGAGGTTGACCAGTGCGAGGATGCCCATCAGCGGGTCCGAGAAGAAGAACACGGCCGTCGCCCCGGGCGCGGTGGCGCCGAGGAACACGACGCCGACGATGGCGATCCTCAGGACGTGCAGCGAGGCCGGATGTTTCGTCATCACCCCGAGCGCCACCTCCCCCAGATAGTAGTTGTAGATGATGGAGCTGAACGCGAAGAGCAGGATGGCGAAGGTGAGGTAGTACTGTGACCAATCACCGAGATGGCTCACCAGCGACTGCTGCGTCAGCACGACCCCGTCGATCTCCGCGCCCGGCGTGTAGAGCGGGCTCAGGAGGATGACGAAGGCGGTGCAGGAGCAGATGACGATGGTGTCGATGAAGACCGAGAAGGACTGGGTGATCCCCTGGCTGATCGGGTGGCGCACATGCGCGGTGGCGGCAACGTTCGGCGCCGACCCGAGGCCTGCCTCGTTGGAGAAGAGGCCGCGCCGCAGTCCTTGCGCGATGGCAGCCCCCATGCCGCCGCCGACCGCTTCCTCGAACCCGAAGGCGTTGGCGACGATCATCCAGAGCACGCCCGGCAGCGACGTGATGTTGATGACGATGATGACGAGCGCCATGGCGATGTAGCTGATCGCCATGATCGGGATGATGACGTCCGCCACCTTGGCGATGCGCTTGATGCCGCCATAGACGATGAAGCCGGTGATGACGGCAAGCAGCAGGGCGCTCCAGATGCGGTCGATGCCGAGGCTGTCGTTGGCCGCGCCGGCGAAGGTGTTGCCCTGGAAGGCGTTGAATCCGAACGCGAAGGACAGAAGCAGGCACAGGGCGTAGATCACCGCGAGCCAGCGGTACTGGTGCCCGAGTCCGTAAAGGATGTAGCCGGCCGGGCCGCCCTTGTAGGTGCCGTCACCGGCGGACCGCTTGTAGAGCTGCGCGAGCGAGGATTCGACGAGGCTGGTCGCCATGCCGACGAGGGCGATCGCCCACATCCAGAAGACCGCGCCGGGCCCGCCGATCGTGATCGCCACCGCGACACCCGCGATGTTGCCGCCGCCGACCCGCCCGCCGACCGAGATGAGCAGCGCTTCGCGCGCGCTGATCGCGTTCGGATCCCCCGTCTGGTTCTTCGAGGACAGCACGCGGAACATCCGGCCGAAGAACTGGAACTGGACGAAGCCCGTCATTGCCGTGATGAACAGGCCGAAGATCACCAGGATCGGGATGAGCGCCCATCCCCAGGTGAGGTCTTCGATCAGCCCGAAGAACTGGTAGATCAGTTCCATGCGTTCGCTCCCGCCGCGTTGACCCCCGGTCAACTATGGCCGCCGGCGCGGTTTGCCACAAATCTCCCGGCGGGGGATGCAGGCTCCAGGAAGCGCGCCCGGCCCGCACCGGTGTCTACCGTCTCGCCGCCCGGGGAAACGGACGGCTGAGGAAGCGCGAGCCGGCCACGCCGAAGCGCCATGGCATGTCTGCCGCCCGCGTGATGCCGATGCGCGGCCCTACGAGGATCTCCGCCGGCGGCAAACCCTGCTCCAGGCGAAACGGTGCCGCATCGAGCGGCAGGGCATCGTGGGCGCTGGTGATGCCGAGTGCCTGCGTCAGCCGTCCGGGGCCCGAACAGAGGAGGCGCGGGTCTTCGGCGCGCCGGCGCTCGCGCATCGCATCCAGTTCCACCAGAGGCTCGAGCGCCCGGATCAGGACGGCGCTTCCCGCAGGGCCTTCCGCGCAAACGACGTTGAAACACCAGTGGATACCGTATGACCGGTAGACATAGGCATGCCCCGGCGGCCCGAACATCGCGGCATTGCGCGGCGTGGGGCCGCGAAACGAGTGGGAGGCCGGGTCGTCGTGACCGTAGGCTTCCGTCTCGACGATCGCGCCGCCGACGCCTCCGACCAGGAGGGTCGTTCCAAGGAGGTCCCGGGCGACGCTGACGGCATCGCGGCGGAAGAAGTCCAACGGCAGCAGCCCCATCCCGGCTTCCTTCTGCCCGGTTGCGTCACGCATGGCAGAGGCCTTGGCCGGGCATGCAGTGCTCGGGCATGGGACCTATTACGTGACCATGTCGAGGGCAATCATCGTCGCGTCCGGCCCCCGAGCCCTCGGCCTCGCATCCCGTCAACCGCAATCGGCGGACAACGCGTTCGCTGTCGCGGCAGGGGACGCCACCCGGCTGCTCCTCCTTCGTGCCGAGGGCTGGCCTGGAGTCCAGAACGCGGCACTCGCCATGATCACCGCGAAGGTCGCGAGGGCTGCGGCGCTCCCGGCCGCGTCCCACAGGAATCCGAACAGCGGTGCGCCGGCCGTCTGCCCGAGCGCGATCATCAGGAAGGGCAGGCCGAGCCCGATATCCGGCCGGGCCGGATACAGCATGATTCCCCACAGGAGAAAGGCACCGCTCGAGACGATGTAGGCAACGCCGAACAGGCCCATGACGGCGAAGGCGACCGCGGGAGCATGGCCCGCGCCGACGAGCCCAGTCAGCGCAACGACCATGGCGAACACGGCCAGCCGATGGACCTGGCCGATCCCGAAGCGGACCGTCAGGATACCGGTCGCGGCGCCGGCAATGCCTGCGGCACCCAGCACGCTCCAGGCAAGCGCGATGCCGCCGTCGCTGAAGCCGAGTTCGTCACGCAGGATGTTGGCGCCAAAGGTCCAGATCGCGGTGCTGGCGGCGCCCATCAGGAAGGCGCCGGCGCAGAGACCGCCAACGCCGCGGCGCGTCAGCCGCTTGAGGGACAGCCGGCGCGATGCCCGCCCGCCGGCTGCGGGCGGCATGGCGAACCAGAGCCAGACCGTCACCGCCGCGCCAACGGCCGCGAAGAGCCCGTAGAGCCCCCGCCAGTCCCCGGCGAACAGAATGACCGCGACGCCGGAGAAGACGATCCCGGCGGCCGTGCCGGCGTTGATCGCCCCGTTCGCCTTCGGCCGCGCCGCATCGCCCAGGCACCGGCCCACGGCGGCCGCGAGCGGTGGGGAAGTCAGTCCCGTGCTCAGCCCGGCCAGGGCGATCGCCAGCCCGAGGGTCCAGCCCGACGACGCGGCGGCGACGAGCGCCATTCCCCCCGTCGCGGTCAGGCCGGCCAGCACCGTAAGGACGCGCTCGCCCAGCCGCGCGCCGGCCGAAAGGGCGAAGACGATACCGAAGCAATAGGCCGCAAAGGCACTGCCGCCGATCCAGCCGGCGGCAGTGGCGCCAAGCGAGAGTTCTTCGCGGATGTCGGGAAGCAGGAGCCCGTAGGCGAAACGCGCCAGCCCGTAGCTCAGCGCCGTCAGCGCGAAGCCGGCCGCGACGAGATTGCCCCGCCCGTTCATCGCTCACGGCTCCCCGCCGCGGCGAGGAGATTGGCGGCCGCGCGCTTGGCCGCTCCGACGACCGACAGGTCGGCAACGCTTGCCGCCGCCGTCGCTCCCTCGAAGAGAAGCCAGACCTGCACCGTCAGGTCGGCGTCGGCTCGGCCCAGGACCTGCTTCACGCGGGCGGCGATCTCGGCCTCGAACTCGTGCTTCTGACGCCGCACGAGGGCCACGACATCGGCGTTGGCGCCTGCATATTCGCTGCGGGCGCGCAGAAGCATGCAGCCGCGCGCGCCCCGCTCGACCAGCCATTGTTCCAGCGCGTCGAAGAGCGCGCCGATCGGATCAGCCGTCTCGCCTCCTGCCTCGAGCCGCGCCATGAAAGCCCGGTGCCGCTCCTCGAGCACTGCCAGCACCAGCCCGTCGCGCGAGCCGAAATGCTTGTAGAGCGTTCGGGTCGAGGCGCCGGAGGGAGCGAGAATGCCGTCGACGCCGATGCCCCGGAAGCCTTCGGCGTCGAATGCCAGGTCCGCCCCGGCGATCATGTCATTTCGCTTGTTCATACAGACACATGTAAAGCGATCGTTTTACATTGCAATGACGACCGCGTATCCGCGCATGTATGCGGCCATTTTGCCCGGGCGGGCTGCCGGGTCCCGCCGGACGGCATCTGCGGCGGAAGACGGCGAGGGCCCCTGCTGCATCACGGTTCGCTCGGCGGGGTGCGCCCGCCCGGATCATCAGCGCTTTGGCCAGACCCAAGGCGGGGCGTCGCAGTCGGGCACTTCAGTCTCGCCGAAGCTCTTCTCCAGACGGATTTCGGTGGCGCCGCCCTCGCTGCGGATCGCCTGGATCAGCGCCTCGCTGTGGGTGACGAGAACGACCTGTCCATAGCCGGAGGCCTGAACGACCAGTCGTGCCAAAGCGGGCATCAGGGATGGATGAAGGCTCCCCTCCGGCTCGTTCAACACCATCAGTTCGGGAGGGCGCGGCGACAGGAGCGCCGCCACGAGCAGCAGGTAGCGCAGCGTTCCATCCGAGAGCTCGGCTACCCCCAAGGGGCGCAGGAGCCCCTGCTGACCGAGCCGGAGCCCGGCGAGATCGTCGATGCTGGTCTGAAGCGTGGAACCGGGGAAGGCGTGCTCGATCGCTCCGCCCAGCGCCTGCCGATCGCCGACGGCGCGGATCGTCGCGAGCGCGGCGGCCAGATCCGCGCCATCGCCCGAAAGCACCGGCGTGTAGGTCATCACCTGGCGGCGCCGGGCCGGGGCCTCGGGGTCGGTGCGAAGGGCATCGTAGAAGCGCCAGTCGCGCATGCGTTCACGCATCGCGAGAAGCTCGGCGCCGTCGTCCGGATCGGCACAATGCGTGACCATCGAGTCGAAGGGCGACAGTCCATATGCGGCCTCCCGCCATTCGTGGGTCTGCGTGGTACGCAGCCGCACCAGGGACGCCCGCCGCTCGGCGAAGAGCGACCCTTTGCGCAGTGTCCCGCCGGTCCACATCGCTTCCACCTTGATCGCCGGATCGAGCGGGAACGGGTTATCCGGGCTCGGCAGTCCAAGATCGATCGCGTAGCCGAAGGCGGCATCGCAGAAGCCCAGCTTCAGGCTCACGGGACCCTTGCGCACGGTACCCTGGACGGGATGAACCCCGGAGCGCATGCTCCGCCCGATCGTCTCGGGCCCCGCCCATAGCGTCGACTGCAAGCCGCCTTCCCGCGCCAGGGTCTGGATCAGCCGGCCCTGCGCCGTCTCTGCCAGAAGGCGCAGCGAGCGGTAGAGGCTGGTCTTGCCGCTGCCGTTCGGACCCGTGACGACCGTCAGCCTTCCGAGAGGAACGACGAGGCTGCGGATCGAGCGGTAGCCGGACACCGCAAGCGTCGTGATCATTGCTGGCTCCGTCCACGGCCCACGAGCATCCTGAATCGCCGGCCCACCGCGTCGCGGTCAAATCCGGTGGGCCCGCTGGCCATCCCGGCGGGCATGGCATTGAAGCGTCGAAATATGTCATCGATGCAAGACACCCGCCGCCGCGGTGGCAGATCCATCGACCGAATCGAGAAGTGCCGATGCCTCAATCGAACCAGCCAGCCCTTTCGCGCGAGGCGAGCGGCGCCTTCTGCCCCGAAGACAACCAGATCGCCCTCAGCGGCGCGGCCGCGGGCGAACTGGCGGGTCTCCGCTTCGCGGCCAAGGATGTCTTCGACATTACCGGGACGAAAACCGGAAACGGCCACCCCGACTGGCTGCGCACCCAGGAGCCGGCGAGCCGCACCGCGCCAGCCGTGCAACGCATGCTGGATGCCGGAGCTGATCTGGTGGGCAAGACGATCGCCGACGAGCTCAGCTACTCGCTGACCGGGGAGAACTATCACTACGGCACGCCCGTGAACGTCCATGACCCGGCGCGCGTCCCCGGCGGTTCCTCCAGCGGTTCGGCTTCGGCCACGGCGGCGGGGCTGGTCGATTTCGCGCTGGGCACCGATTGCGGCGGCTCGGTGCGGGTGCCGGCGAGCTATTGCGGCCTCTACGGCATGCGGCCCACCCACGGCGCGGTCACGGCAGCCGGCGTCGTGCCCTTCGCGCCGAGCCTCGATTGCGTCGGCTGGTTCGCGCGGGACCCGGACACTTTCGCGCGCGTCGGCAAGTTGCTGCTGCCCGACGACGCGCCGGCCGAGCCGGTGACGAGTCTCCTCCTCGCTGAGGACGCCTTCGCGCTGCTCGACCCGGCGCTTCGCCAGGCATTCGCGGCTTCGATCGTACAGGTCGAGGCGGCCGTCGCGCCGACGACCCCGGTCACCCTGGCGGAAGATGGTCTCGACCAGTGGTCCGAAACGTTCCGGACCGTGCAGGCCGGCGAAATCTGGGCGTCACTCGGCGACTGGATCGAGGCGGTAAAGCCCCGCTTCGGCCCGGGCGTCAGCGAACGCTTCGCCGCGGCCAAACTGCTGGATCAGGATGCCATCGAAGCGGCAAAGCAACGGCGGCTGGCGATACGGGCCCGGCTGGACGGTCTCCTGACGCCGGAGGCGGCGATCCTCATGCCGACCGTGCCGCGCGTCGCCCCGCTGCGCAATCTCGCCGCCGCGGAAGTCGAAGTCGCCTACCGGCACGCTGCGATGAACTTGCTCTGCTGCGCCGGCCTTGCCGGCCTGCCGCAGATTTCGCTGCCGCTGGCGACGCACGAGGGCATGCCGATCGGGCTCTCGCTGCTGGGGCCGCGCGGCAGCGACCGGGCGCTGCTCGCCTTGGCGGCCAGACTGGCGCCGGCGACCGCCTGACGCCGGGGACTTTTCTGCGGCAAGCCGTGCTCCGGCCTGACGCCTGCTTCAGGCTGCTCGTCTCGCCTGGGCATCCGCTCGTAGAAAGGAACGGACACATGGATATCGATCTGCCGGAGATCGTGGCGGAGGTCGAGGCGGCGTTCGCCCGCTACGAGACCGCGCTCGTGACCAACGACGTCGCGGTTCTCGACGAGCTCTTTTGGAACGACCCGCGCACGGTCCGCTACGGCGCCACCGAGAATCTCTACGGCTATGACGAGATCCGGGCCTTCCGGGCGGGTCGCAGCCCGAAGGGACTGGCGCGGACGCTCCGGCGCACGCGGATCACCACCTTCGGCCGCGACTTCGCGACCGCGATGACGCTGTTCGAGCGCGACACCGTCGCCCGCGTCGGTCGCCAGAGCCAGACCTGGGTCCGCACCGAGGCCGGCTGGCAGATCGTCGCCGCGCATGTCAGCCTGGCGGAGTGAGGGTGCGAGACGTCCAGGCATAGCGGCGGGGGCACTTTCCCGATGATCGCGCCCCCTTCGCACCGCGCGTAGAAGCCGCGGGCAGGGCTAATGCGGGCTCGACAGCTTCATCATCACCAGTCCGGCGAGGATTAGCGCGGCGGCGACGAGCCGCATCGGCGTCACCGATTCGCCGAGGACGACGATGCCGACCATGAACGCCCCGACGGCGCCGATGCCGGTCCATATCGTGTAGGCCGTGCCGAGCGGCAGCGTCTTCATGGAAACCGACAGCAGCGCGAAGCTTCCTGCCATAACGACCAGCGTGATGATCGTCGGCCAGAGGAGGGTGAACCCCTCCGAGCGCTTCATGAAATACGCCCAGACGACTTCCAGCACTCCGGCGGCGAAGAGAAAAATCCAGGCCATGGTCCAACCCTTGTGTGAGGGCCGGGTCGTCCCGGACAGTGGTCGATCTTGGAAGCGAGGTCGTCCTGCTTGGGCCTGAAGATGAGGCTTCGGCCGCGTCGCCGCAAGATGCGGTCAGCCTGTCGACGGTTCGCTGCCGCCCGGAGCCGCCTTCGCCCGCTCGGCGTCCGCCGTCAGGCCGGCCAGCCCCTCCCGGTAGGTCGGATAGCGGAAGACGTAGCCGGCCGCCTTGATGCCCGCGTTGGAGACGCGCTTGTTCTCGCCGTAGAAGCTGCGCGCCATCGGCGACAGCGTGGCCGTGTCGAACGGGGTTTCCGGCGGCGGCGCGATGCCCGCCAGTTCGGCCGCATGGGCGATGACGTCCTGCGGCGGGGCGGGTTCGTCGTCGGTGACGTTGAAGATGCCGCCCTGTCGCTGCTCGGCGAGGAGCTGCAGGGCGCCGGCGATGTCGTCGACATGGATCCGGTTGAACACCTGCCCGGGCTTGACCAGCCGCCGTGCCGTGCCGTTGGCGAGGTTGACGAAGCCGTTGCGCCCGGGGCCGTAGATTCCCGACAGGCGAAGTATGGCGAGCGGCACGCCTCTTGTCGCAGCCGCCTTCTGCCAGGCCTGTTCCGCCGCGACGCGTTCGCGCGACCGTGCGGAGACCGGCCGCACATCGGCGGTCTCGTCTACCCAGCCGCCATCATGGTCGCCATAGACGCCCACCGTCGAGAGATAGCCGATCCATTGAAGGTTCGGGCTGCCATGGGCGATCTCGTTCTCGTACCAGCGCAGCACCGGGTCGCCGGGCCTCGCATTGGCTCCGCCGACATGGGCGCCGGCGGGCGCCTCGTGGCCGGGCGGCACCGAGATCAGCAGGTGCGTCGCGCGATAGAGGGCCGAGGCGATGCCGTCGGTCGGATGCTCGCCGTCGAAGACGAAGGGCTTGAGGCCATGCGCGGCGAGCTGGGATGCCTTGTCGCGGGTCCGCACGGTGACGCCCTCGACGCTCTTCGGGTCAAGCGTCGCGACGTAGTGCCCCGCGGAATAGCCGTGGCCGAAGACGAAGTACCGCGGCCCGGTCAATGCCGGAACGGCCCGAAGCGCCAGCCTGGCCGCACCACTTCGCCGATCTCGAGCTGGCCGATCCGCAGCCGGCCGATCTCGGCTTCCCCGACCCTTGCCCGGCCCACCGAGAGCCGCCCGATGGCGAAGGCGCCGACCGCGAGCGCGCCGATGGCGACCGCGCCCAGCGCCAGCGCCCCGATCGCCCCGGCGCCCATCGCGCCAGCGCCGACGGCACCGCTGCCGAGGAGTTCCTGGCGCCGAAGCGCCTCCGGCATGTTGTCGCTCGTCCAGCGTAGCGACTGGCGGGCCTTTTCCAGCCCGGCCTTGCGTGCGTCGCCGGCCGCCTCGGCAACCGTCTCCGCCGCCTTCTCGACCGCCGCGACGGTCGCTTCAGTCTTCCTGCCCCAGCGCATGCCATTCGCTCCTGACCAGAGGGTCCTCCTCCCTATCAAGCGCAGAAGTGCGCCGGCGCAAGGCGTCGTGCGGAGAAAGCCGGTCGAGCGCCCAGACCGCCATCGCCCGGACCAGCGGCGCGGGGTCGCACAGGAGCTGCTCGACCGGCGGCAGCAACGCCGCCAGGCCGGAATTGCCGGCGGCGATCAGGCAATTCGACACGAACTTCGCCCGACCGATGCGCTTGATCGGCGAGCCGGAGAACAGGGCGCGGAATTCAGCGTCGTCGAGGCCGAGCAGATGATCCAGCGAGGGCGCCCGCAGATCGTCCCGGGCGATCAGCCTGGCCTCCCTCGCCGTGCCGGCGAACTTGTTCCACGGGCAGACGGCGAGGCAGTCGTCGCAGCCATAGATGCGATTGCCCATTGCCCGCCGGAATTCGCGCGGCACCACATTCCGCGTCTCGATGGTGAGGTAGGAGATGCAGCGGCGCGCATCGAGCTGGTAGGGCACCGGGAATGCGTTTGTCGGGCAGACATCCTGGCAGGCGCGGCAGGAGCCGCAGAGATCCCGCCTCGGCGCATCCGGCGGCAGGTCCAGCGTGGTGAAGATCGAGCCGAGGAACAGCCAGGAGCCGTGCTCGCGGGAGACGAGGTTGGTGTGCTTGCCCTGCCAGCCGAGCCCGGCCATCTCGCCCATCGGCTTTTCCATCACCGGCGCGGTGTCGACGAAGACCTTCACCTCATGCTCGCCGGCACCGGCCTGGCGCGCCTGCGCCAAAAGCCGGCCGGCGAGTTCCTTCAGCCGGCCCTTGATCAGCTCGTGATAGTCGCGGTGGCGGGCATAGACGGAAATCGCGCCGCGGTCGGGGCGCGAGAGGATCGCCAGCGGGTCCTCGTCCGGTCCGTAATTCATGCCGAGGACGATGATCGAGCGCACCTGCGGCCAGAGTGCCCGCGCCGAGCGGCGGCGGCCGGCGGTTTCCGGCAGCCAGTCCATGGTGCCGTGGTGCCCGGCTTCGACGAAGGCGTCGAGCCGCTCGCCGATCAGGACGCCTTCGCTCGACGCCGGTGCGACGCCGACCGCGTCGAAGCCGAGGCGGCGGGCGTCGGCCTCGATGAATTGCCGCAGCCGGTCGCCCCAGGAAGCCGGCAAAGAACCTGACGCTGCGTCGTCATGTGTCCCCGCGCCATCAGATCGGCGAGTTCTCTGACTATTTCCATAGTCACGATTTCTCGATGCAGATTGAATTTCATCACCGGTCATGTAAATCTTGCCGATGGCTGATGGAGTGTTCCGATGGACGCGGCTATTGTCAACTGGATAACCTTGGGACTGCTGTTCCTTTTGCCCATGGTCCCGGCTTTCGTGCTTTACCGTTTTCTTCCGGCAGCCGGCGAGGTGGGCGGCACGCTCTACGGCGTGCCCATCAAGCTGACCGGCTCGATCGCCGGTTACGTCGTCGTCCTGATCATCGGCGTCAACTATGTAAGCCTCGACGATGTCGCCGGAACCGATCGCTATCGGTTGTACACGATTGCCGGAACGGTGAAACTGGAGGGCATGACCGAGGAGCCGGACTACCGCCAGCTGACCATCAGCTACGCGCCGCGCTCCTACGAAATCGGTCGGCCCTATGGCGAGGGTCAGCTCGACTGGAAGGTGGAGGCGCTGCAGCCCACAGATCCGGGCGCCGCCGGCTACAGGCCGCTGGACCACATCCTGATCGGCTATCCGGATTTCGTCACACAGAAGCTCACGCTGTCCGCCGCGCGGCCAAACGGGTCCGCGGCGTCACTGATGTTCGAGCCCGTCACCCTGCCGAGGAAGCGGCCCCTGACCCCGATCGGAGAGAGCGATGCGACCGTCGTCCTGCTCGAGTAGACGCCGTCTCCTGTCGTCGCTCCTGGCGGCGGGAGCGTGCCTTTCGTTCGGATCCGGCCCGGCCTTGGCCGGCGATCTGTATGGCGACGTTCTCGCCGCGACCCACGGCGAGGCATCCCTGCGGCCTTTGCCCAACCAGCCGGTCGAGCTCTGCGACAAAGGGGATGGCAGCTGCGAGAGCCAGGTCACCGACGGGCAAGGCTACTATCAGTTCGAGAATCTGGAGAGCGGCACCTACACGCTCAAGACCCCCGGCAGCGACGGAAGATGGCTGGAGCGGGACGTGACGGTGGATGCCGGACGCCCCCAGCAGCTGCGGATCCTCGCCAAGTAGGCGTCGCGCGGTCGCCCGGCCGGCGCCGATCCGGCGCGACGACCTGGCGCTTCGCTGCCGACCGCCCTGGCCGGTCGGTTCAGAAATCCAGCTGGGTGTAGTGATGCACCGGCGGCAGGCCGCGGATGCGCTCGGTCAGCAGCGGGCGGAAGGACGGGCGCGACTTCAGCCGCATGTACCAGTCCTTGGCCGCGGGCTCCTCGTCCCAGGTGACCTCACCCAGATAGTCGAGGATCGACATGGCGGCCGCGGCGGCGATGTCGGCATAGGACAGGCGCGGCCCGGCGAGCCAGTCGCGGCTCTCGGCCAACCAGCCGAGATAGCGCAGATGATGCTTGAGATTGGCCCTTGCGGCGCGAATTGCCGAGGCGTCGGGCGGCCCGCCGCCGGCCTCCGGCCGCATCTCCAGCTTGAACACCCGCTCGCGCACCAGGTAGCGCGTCACCTCGCCGTCGAGCTTGACCAGGAACCATTCCGTCAGCCGGCGGGATTCCGCCCGCTCGATCGGCTTTTCCGGCATCAGCCGCTTGTCGCGCTGGAAGACGCCGCGGGTCTCGTCGAGATATTCCCCGACGACGCTGGCCCCGACGATCGCCGGCCCCTCGTCCTCGATCATCACCGGCAGGGTGGCGGCCGGATTGAGCGCCAGGAAGTCGCGCCGCTTCTCCCAGGGCCGTTCCTCGAGGAGTTCCACCCGCTCGCCGTACTCCCCGAGGACGAGCCGCGCGAAACGCGAGGCGGCGGACATCGGGTGATGATAGAGCTTCAACATGAAGGAGGGTGGGCTCTCGGCCGTTCGCCCGGATCGACCGGCGCGTGGCATGGATGCAAGGGATAGCGGCAGCCTGAGGCCGCTCCCGGGGATCGTCGCAGCAATGCGTCAACTAAGTCTGAACGGCTGCCAGCGGGCGTTCCTCGCGACATAGCAGCCTCGCTGCCGCAGGCAAGACGTTGCAATCCCTTCCAAAGCCGGCCAAAGGGCTCGGGGACCGCACACCATGCCGCAGAAAGGCCGGAGTCCCCGGCGACAGGTTCGGCCCAGCCATCGGCGCTAGAGCGGCGTCAAACCCCCTGCGAGCACGGAACGAGAATGGACATCAAAGCGATCCTCGACGCCGTCATCCTCGGCGTCACCGAGGGCCTGACCGAGTTCATCCCGGTCTCCTCCACCGGCCATATCCTGCTGCTCGGGCATTTCCTCGGCTTCCAGTCGACGGCGCGCAGCTTCGAGGTTTTGATCCAGCTCGGCGCGATCCTGGCGATCCTGTCGGTCTATTTCGCCCGGCTGTGGCAGCTCTTCATCAGCCTGCCGTCGAACCCCCGGAGCCGTCACTTCGTCGGCGGCATCGTGCTGGCCTTCCTGCCGGCCGCCTTCATCGGCGTTTTGGCGCACGACTTCATCAAGACGGTGCTGTTCGAGACGCCGATGGTGGTCTGCGTGGCGTTGATCGTCGGCGGCATAGTCCTGCTGATCATCGATCGCATGACGATCAAGGTCCGCTACGACAACATCATGGACTATCCGCTGTCACTCTGCCTGAAGATCGGCCTCTTCCAGTGCCTCGCGATGATCCCCGGCACGTCGCGCTCCGGCGCCACCATCGCCGGCTCGCTGCTGATGGGGACCGACAAGCGCTCGGCGGCCGAGTTCTCCTTCTTCCTGGCGATGCCGACCATGCTAGGGGCCTTCACCTACGATCTCGCCAAGAATCACGCGCTGCTGTCGGTCGACGATCTCTGGCTGGTGGTCATCGGATTCGTGGCAGCCTTCCTGGCGGCTCTGTTCGTGGTGCGCCGGCTGCTCGACTTCGTCTCGCGGCACGGCTTCGCCCCCTTCGCCTGGTGGCGCATCGGCGTCGGCATCGTCGGCATGGTCCTGCTGCTGACCCTGTCTCCCGCAATCGACGAGAGCGCTGCGGACGGACGCGGCGAAAGGGTCACCGATCACGGCACGCCGGACGGTCAGTAGGCGGCGCTCGGCGGAGTCAGAGCAGGCCGAGCACGCCGCGCCGCACCAGATCGAGCGCGAGCACGGCCAGGATGATCCGCAGCACCAGGCGGAAGAACCGATCGTCGAGCCGGCGCAGCACGGCCGTGCCGGCGAGGGTTCCGAGGAAGCCGGTGACGATCATCGCCAGAAGCAGCGCCGCATACGGCCACAGGACGACACCCATGGCGAAGAAGGCCACCGCCTTCAGCGCATGCTGGATCGCGGTCACCGCCGCCAGCGTCGCCACCACCGTCTCGCGCTCCTTGAAGGTCTGCGCGAACAGGGCGGCCATGATCGGCGCCGTGGCACCGAAGAACATCGACAGGAAGGTGGTCACCGCGCCGGTCAGCGCAAAGCCGCCGAAGCCGAGCACGCCGAGCCGCGGGATCGGCACGAAGGTGACGATCAGGATGAACAGGCCAATCGAGACCTGCAGCGTCGCCTCGGGCAGCGCCACGACGAAGCGCGCGCCGATCAGCGCCCCGATCGCCCCGCCCAGCAGGAAAGGCGGCAGCGCTGCCCAAGCGACGCCGCGACGCTGGATGACCACGCGGCCGCCATTGGAGGCGAGCTGGACGATGCCGTGCAGAGGGATCAGCACCGCCACCGGCAGGAAGGCGGTCATCACCGCTAGCAGCGACAGGCCTCCACCAAGGCCGAAGGCGGCGGTCAGCGCCGAGGTGCAGAAGCTGGCGACGACGAGAATGGCGGCGCCGGCGGCGCCGAGCTCCGGCGGCAGAAACGGCATCGGATCGACCGGGGCTAGCTGCGCTCGTCGTCGTCCCGGTCGAGGCCGCCGGCCTGGGGCCGCGGCTGGGTGAACTGGCCCTGCGGGCGGAAGCGCACGAGATAGGTCGGCAGCACCGCCTCGAGCGTGCGGCCCCTGATACCGAAGGCGGCAAGCGTGCGGCCCTCGGCTTCGGCGGCGTCCGAGACGACGTTGTCGTGGCGCAGCTGGCGCACCTGGTCGGGCGTCAGCGGCGCACCGGGCAGGTAGCGCATGACACTGGCCATCGCCCCGGCGGCGCCGAAGGGGATGGTCAGGAGGTGGCGGCGGCGGCCGATGATCCGCAGCATCTCCTCCATCATCTCGCGGAAGGTCAGCACTTCCGGCCCGCCCAGCTCGTAGGCCCGCCCGCCCGGCACCGCACCGTCCACCGTGGCGGCGATCGCCTCGGCGACGTCGCCCACGAAGACCGGCTGAAAGCGGGTGTTACCGCCGCCGATCAGCGGCAGGAACGGCGAGAAACGCGCCATGTCGGCGAAGCGGTTGAAGAACTGGTCCTCGGCGCCGAACACGATAGAGGGCCTGATGACCGTGGCATCGGGGATGGTCTCGAACACCGCCTTTTCGCCCAGCGCCTTGGTCCGGCCATAGGCCGTGTCGCCACCCGCCTCGACGCCGATCGCCGAGATCTGGGTCATGCCGGCGCCGGCCCCGCGCGCCGCCTCGGCCACCAGCCGGGCGCCCTCGGCCTGCAGCGTCTCGAAACGCTGCTGGCCGCTCTCGGCGAGGATCCCGACGAGATTGATCACGTAGTCGGCGCCATCCACCGCCCGCTCTACCGACCACGGATAGCGCAGATTGGCCTGGATCGGCATGATCTGGCCCATATTGCCGTTCGGCTGCAAATGGTAGGCCAGGTCGGGCCGTCGGCAGGCGACCTTGATCCGGTGACCGCGCTTGGCCAGCGCCCGCACGACATAGCGGCCGATGAAGCCCGATCCGCCGAACACCGTCACCGTCTTGTTCGTATCGACAGCCATCTGGCACCGCTCCTTCGATCACCTGCCGCATGACGGCACTTTCCCGCGCGGTCATAGCCGGTTCGCCTGAGGAGGTGAAGGCGAAACGCTGCCGGAGAAGGGGATCGCCCGCTGCAAATCGAGCCCGCCGCGGCCAAGTTTCCCGCATCCGCAGCTCGCCACCGCTTTCAAGCGGCACCGCTTTGGCGAACATCCGCAGAAACCGCGTTGACAGCGACCGGCCCAGCTTCTAATGGTCCGCGCCGTGCCCAGGTGGCGGAATTGGTAGACGCGCACGGTTCAGGTCCGTGTGCCGCGAGGCGTGAAGGTTCGAGTCCTTTCCTGGGCACCAATCCTCTCTCAGACTCTGAGATGCAGGAGTTTCCGCAAGATCAATGAAGTTGATGGCTCCCGCGGTGGCCGGGTAGTCGCCGACTCTTGCGACGTCACATTCTTTCAAGCAGCCAGCCATCGGTTTCTCGGACCTTGCCAGGAACTCGGGTCCGCCCGACGCGCGATCAGCATTCCGGCAGGTTGACCGCGAGGCCGCCGAGGCTCGTCTCCTTGTAGCGGGTGTGCATGTCGAGGCCGGTCTGGCGCATCGTCTCGATGCAGTTGTCGAGCGGGATGACGTGTTCGCCGTCGCCGCGGAGCGCCAGCGAGGCCGCGGCGACGGCCTTGATCGCGCCGAGGCCGTTGCGCTCGATGCAGGGCACTTGGACGAGGCCGCGGACCGGATCGCAGGTCATGCCGAGATGGTGCTCCAGCGCGATCTCGGCGGCGTTCTCGACCTGGGCGTTGCTGCCGCCGAGCGCCGCGCAGAGCCCCGCCGCCGCCATGGCGGCGGCTGAGCCCACCTCGCCCTGGCACCCGACCTCGGCGCCGGAGATCGAGGCGTTGGTCTTGATGATGCCGCCGACTGCGGCGGCGGTAAGCAGCAGGTCGCGGATTCCCTCATGGTGCGCGCCGACGCAATGATCGCGATAATAGCGGATCACCGCCGGCAGCACGCCAGCCGCCCCATTGGTCGGGGCGGTGACGATCCGCCCGCCGGCGGCGTTCTCCTCGTTGACCGCCATTGCGTAGATCGACAGCCAGTCGTTGACCGCGTGCGGCTGGGCGGAGTTGCTGCCCCGCTCGGCGACCAGCGCCCGGTGGATGGCCGGCGCCCGGCGCCGCACGTTGAGCCCGCCGGGCAGCGTGCCCTCGGTGCGCAGGCCGCGGTCGATGCAGTCGTCCATCACCGCCCAGATCCGGTCGAGCCCGGCGTCGAGCCCCTCGCCGATGCTGCCGTCCATCTCGTTGGCGCGCTTCATCTCGGCGATCCGCAGGCCGGACAGCGCCCCCATGCGCAGCATTTCAGCGGCGCTCGCGAAGGGATACGGCCGGTCCGCCGCCGCATCGCCGCCACGCAGGCCGGCCGCGGCGAGTTCGCGTTCGGTCAGCACGAAGCCGCCCCCGACCGAATAATAGGTTTCCGACAGATGCAGCCCGCCCGCGGCATCGAAGGCGCGCAGGACCAGCGCGTTCGGATGAGCCTCCAGCGGCGGCCCGTAATCGAAGACGACCCCATCAAGGCCATCAAAGCCGACCGGCCCGAGGCCCGGCACCATGATCTGCCGTGTCGCGGCGAGTTCCGCCTGCCGCTCGGCGGCGCGTTCAGGGTCGAAATCGTCCGGGCGGAAGCCGAGCAGCCCGAGGACCACGGCGCGGTCGGTGGCGTGGCCCTTGCCGGTGAAGGCGAGGCTGCCATGCAGCGTGACCTCGATCCGCGCCGCCGGGCCCGAACCCGCGACCCGACCGTTTTCCCGCTGCAAGGCCTCGAGGAACCGCCCCGCCGCCACCATCGGACCCATCGTGTGCGAACTCGACGGGCCGATGCCGATCTTGAAGATGTCGAATACGCTCAGGAACATCGGGACCCCCTGGTCACCGCATGCGCGGCGGTGTCCAAACTTCCCCGTTATATCGTGTTTCCGTTAGCCGTCAGCCCGCCGATCCGCGCCAAGCCAACAGGCCAGGCGGGCACAGGCTCCGCCCTACACCGCCGCGCCGACCTTCGGCGGCACCACCGCAAACTGCGAGTGGCCGCGGGGGCGGTAGCTCCCGTCGGCCTTCGTGCCGGCCAGATCACCGTCGCGGATCATCACCTTGCCGCCAAGCACCACCGTCGTGGGCCAGCCGGTCAGCTCGGTTCCCTCGTAGGGCGTGTAGTCGGCGCCGTCGTGCATGTCGGCGTGGCGGACGGTGCGGACAAGCTGCGGATCCCAGATGGCGATGTCGGCGTCGGCGCCGACGGCGATCGTGCCCTTCTGCGGGTAGAGGCCGTAGGTGCGGGCCTGGTTGGTGGCGGTCAGCGCGACGAAGCGCGGCAGGTCGATGCGGCCCTTCATCACCCCTTCGGAGAACAGGATCGGCAGGCGCAGCTCGACGCCCGGGATGCCGTTCGGGATGTGGCGGAAGCTGCGGGACCCTTTCGGGTTGAGCTTGCCGGCCGGGTCGTCGTAGCGGAACGGGCAGTGGTCGGAGGAGAACAGGTCGAAGACGCCGCGCTCCAGCCCGTCCCAGCAGGCCTCCTGGCTGGCCGCGTCGCGCGGCGGCGGCGAGCAGACGAATTTCGCCCCCTCCCAGTCCATGCCGTCGAGATCGTCCGCCGTCAGCATCAGATATTGCGGGCAGGTCTCGCCGATCACCTTGCGGCCGCGGCGGCGGGCGCGCTCGATCTCCTCCATCGCCTCGCGGTTGGAGACATGGACGATGACCAGCGGCACGTCGGCGACCTCGGCCAGCGAGACGGCGCGGTGGGTGGCCTCGCGCTCGACGGCGATCGGCCGCGTCGTCGCGTGCGCCTTCGGTGCGACGTCGCCGTCCGCCTCGTGCCGGCCGATGAGGTAGCGGATCGCGTCCTCGTTCTCGCAATGGACCATGACCAGCGCGCCGGTGCGCCGCGCGACGTCCATCGTGTCGAGGATCTGCGCGTCGCTCAGCCGCAGGTTCTCGTAGGTCATGAACACCTTGAAGGAGGTGTAGCCGTCCTCCACCAGAGCCGGCAGCTCCTGCCCGAGCACCGCCTCGCTCGGATCCGAGACGATCAGATGGAAACTGACGTCGGTGTAGCAATTGCCCTCGGCCAGCGCATGATAGGCCTTCAGCGCCTCGCGCAGCGGCCGGCCCTTCTCCTGCAGGCAGAAGGGCAGGACCATGGTGTTGCCGCCGAACAGCGCCGAACGCGTGCCGCTTTCGAAATCGTCGGCCATGATGATCCCCTCGCCGGAGGGCTGGGCGATGTGGACATGGCTGTCGATGCCGCCCGGCAGCACGTATTTGCCGGCCGCGTCGATCGTCTCCGCCGCCTCGTCCATGGCGCCGCCGATCTGGACGATGACGCCGTCCTTGATGCCGATATCGGCGGCGAAGACGTCCGAGGCGGTGGCGATCATGCCGTTGCGGATGACGAGGTCGAAGCGCATGGGAAAACTCCGGGCAGGGATGCGGGGATAGGGGCGTGCCGTTGGCTAGAGCGCTGGCTCCAGCGCGGCGATCAGCCGGTCGACTTCTTCCAGCGTGTTGTAGTGGACCATGGAGACCCGCACGACGCCGTTCTGCGGCATCAGGCCGAGATCCTCGACCAGCCGCCTGGCGTAGAAGTCGCCGTAGCGGATGCCGATGAAGGCGGGATCGACCTGATCGACGATCTCCTTCGAATTGCGCTCGCCGGCGGTGAAGCTGACCGTCGCGACGCGGTCGGCGATGGCGCTGGTGGTGCGGCCGACGATGCGGATCGAGTTGCGGCTCTTGAGGAAATCCATCAGCCGCGCGGTGATCGCTCGCTCCTGTTCGGCGATGTCGGCGAAGCCCGCCTCGATCGCCGGCCTGCCGGCGGCGGCGCCGGCCATGCGGCCGAGCTCCTCGACATAGTCGACGGTGCCAATCGAGCCGTAGGCCAGCTCGTAGTTGATGTTGCCGGGCTCGAGCTTGTGCGGCACGGAGTCCTTGCCGAAGAAATAATGGTAGATGTTGTCGAGCTCGAGCAGCTTCTCGCGCTTGCCCCACATCACCCCGAAATGCGGCCCGAACACCTTGTAGACGCTGAAGATGTAGTAGTCGCACTGGAGCGCCTGCACGTCGATGGCGCGGTGCGGCGCATAGGCGACGGCGTCGACGCAGAGCTCGGCGCCGCCGGCATGGGCGATCGCGGCGATCTCGGCAATCGGGTTGATCGTGCCGAGGATGTTGGAGGCGTGGGTGACGCAGACGAGCTTGGTGCGGTCGGTCATCAGCGCCTTGAGGTCGCCCAGGTCGAGTTCCAGCGTCTCGGGATCACAGCGCCAGAACTTGACGACGACGCCGCGGCACTCGTGCTTCAGCCAGGGGCCGATATTGGCCTCGTGATCGGTGTTGGTGACGATGATCTCGTCACCGGGATGCAGCTTGCCGGTCATCGCCTCGGACAGCGCGCGGATCAGCATCGTCGTCGAGGCACCCATGACGATCTCGCCGGGATCGGCGGCGTTGACAAAGCCGGCGAAGGCCCGCCGCGCCTCGCGTACCCGCTCGGTCGAGCGCTGGCTCGGCGCGTAGCTCGCGCCGGTCTGGACGTTCGAGGTCAGCAGGTAGTCGGAGATGCGGGCCGCGACGCGCGACAGAACCTGGCTGCCGCCGGCATTGTCCATGAAGACCCAGTCGCCGGAGAGCGCCGGGAACTGGCGGCGGACGAAATCGATGTCGAGTGTCATGACTTGCCTTCTGAATGGTGTCGGCGGCTCGCCGCCCCGGGCGTCGGTGGCCGAGCCGTCAGTGATTGAGGACGGCGTCGAGGAAGGCGCGGGCGCGCTCGTTCGTCGTCGCCGTGAAGAATTGTTCGGGCGTGGCGATCTCCTTGATCTCGCCCGCCTCCATGAAGACGATCCGGTCGGCCACCTGACGGGCGAAGCCCATTTCGTGAGTGACCAGCAGCATGGTCACGCCCTCGCCGGCCAGGCCCTTGATGACGTCGAGGACCTCGCCGACCATTTCCGGATCGAGCGCCGAGGTCGGCTCGTCGAACAACAGGATGCGCGGCTCCATCGCCAGGGCGCGGGCGATGCCGACGCGCTGCTGCTGGCCGCCGGAGAGCTGGCTCGGGTATTTCTCTGCCTGTTCCGCGATGCCGACGCGCTCCAGCAGGCGGCGGGCGCGGGCCCGGGCGTCCTCCCAGGACAGCTTGCGCACCCGCACCGGGCCGAGCGCGACATTGTCGAGGACGGTGTGGTTGGGGAAGAGATTGAAGGCCTGAAAGACCATCGCGACTTCCTGGCGCACGCTCTGCAGCTGACGTCCGGGCTCGACCCGCGTGCCGTCGACGATGACGTCGCCGGTATCGTATTCCTCGAGCAGGTTGATGCAGCGGATCAGCGTCGACTTGCCCGAGCCGGAGGGGCCGAGCAGAACCACGACCTCGCCGGCCTCGACCGCGAGATCGATCTGCTTCAGCGCCTGGAACCGGCCGAAGCTCTTGCCGACGCCGCGCATCTCGATGATCGGGCGGGCCATCAGCGCGCCCCCTTGGCGGCATAGCGCGCCTCGAAGACGGCGACGAGCCGGACCAGCGGCAACAGCAGCAGCAGATAGAGGAGAGCGGCGCCGATCAGCGGCGTCGGGTTGGCGGCGAGCGCCTGCGCCTGCGTCGCCTGCTTGAGAAGGTCCGGCAGCGCCACGACGGAGGCGAGCGCGGTGTCCTTCATGACGTTGATCGAGTTGTTGGTCAGCGGCGGGATGACGATCCGGAAGGCCTGCGGCAGCACCACGTCGCGCATCAGATACCACTGGCTGAGCCCGATCGACTGCGCCGCCTCGAACTGGCCGCGCGGAATGGCCTGGATGCCGGCGCGGTAGATCTCGGCCGTATAGGCGCTGGAGATCATCGTCAGGGCGGTGGTCGCCGAGGCGAAGGCCGAGAGGCGGATGCCGACGAAGGGCAGCGCGTAATAGACGATGACCAGCCAGACCAGCACCGGCAGCGCCCGGAACACGTCGACATAGGCGATGACGAGAAACCGCACGAAACGGCCGCCATAGAGGCGGAGCATGGCGAGGACCAGCCCGCCGACGAGGCCGAGCACGATCGACAGGACGCCCAGCGCGATGGTGCGCCAGAGCCCCTCCAGGAGGAGCGGGAAGTAGCGCACCAGGACGCCGACATTGAAGAAGGTATCGACGATATCCATCGGGCGTCAGCGTCCCTCGCATGGGTCGCGGGACCGGGCGCTTGCACGGTCCCGCTGGGTGGTTACAGGCCGTTAGGACTTCGGCTTTGGCATGTCGCGCACCTCGACCGTGCTGGTCGTGGCTTCCGCCTCGGTGCCGAACCACTTCTCGTGCAGCTCGGCGATGAAGCCTTCGTTCTTGAGGGTGGTCAGCACGTCGTTCGCCTTGGTCGCGAGCTCGCTGTCCTTGGCGAACATCATCGAATACTGCTCGCCGGTCGCCAGGCGCTCGACGACGGCCATTTCGGATGTCGAAAGTGTCGCGCGCCTCCTCGAAGGTCGGAGTCGCGACGACCGCAATCCGGTTGCGGCGCAGGTCGACAAGGCCTTCGCCCGCCAGTTGGCCGAGCGCCTGTCGCGCAATCGTGCGGCTGACGCCGAAGCGTTCGCCGAGCGCATCCTCGGGCAGCTTGTCGCCGGGCGCCAGCGCCCGCTCGATGATCGCCCGGCGGACGACGGAACAGATCCGGTCCACGCGGCTGGCGGAATCTTGCTGAGGCGCCATGGCCGCTCCTGTGACTGATAGGTTCCGGCCAAGTGCATACCATGGCCGTTCGCACGCGACACAGGAGCCCCTACGCAGGGGCGGCGTCAATCCGCCGTCGCTCGATGGCATGTGAGCTGCAGCGCCCGCCGCTTGACAGAGCCGGGGCAGGCCACGAGCCTGCACCCTCGGCACGATGGAGGTCGGCGACGTCATGGACCTTTCGCATTGGCTCTGGCTGGCGACCGCGGCCTACGGCGTCCACATTCTCGAGGAGTTCATGCTCAACTGGCGGGACTGGGCGCGGGCGGTGATCGGGCTGCCGGTCGAGTGGAGCGACTT
Organism: Aurantimonas endophytica; assembly: GCF_014196845.1. Taxonomy (GTDB): domain Bacteria; phylum Pseudomonadota; class Alphaproteobacteria; order Rhizobiales; family Rhizobiaceae; genus Aurantimonas; species Aurantimonas endophytica. The sequence goes on along the minus strand of NZ_JACIEM010000006.1, from coordinate 104,729 downwards.
CTATGTCGTCAACGCGCTGGTCGTGGTGATCGGCATCGTCTCTGCCAATCTCGCGGCCGCCGCCCCTGCGGTCGCGCTGGGCTTTCCGGCACTGATGATCATCAACGCCATCGTCTTCCACATCGTCCCGGTGATCCGGACAGGCGGCCGGTTCTCGCCGGGCGTCGCCAGCGCGGTCGTGCTGATGCTGCCGATCGCGCTGGCCTGCTACGTCGCGGCAGGCCGCCAAGAGGCGCTCTCGGTGGGAAGCGTGGTCGTGTCCCTCTTGATCGGCGCGGGCCTGATGGCCCTGCCGATCGTCCTGCTCAATGTCAGGAACCGGCCGTATTTCCGCCAGGACCGGGCCTGACGACCCGCGCGGCTCGTCGCCGCGCGTGTCGGATTGCGGGATATCGCAGCCGCAGCTCAGAGGAGCTTGAGCAGGGCCTCGAGCGAGGTCTTTGCGTCGCCGTAGAACATGCGGGTGTTGTCCTTGTAGAACAGCGGGTTCTCGATGCCGGAATAGCCGGTGCCCTGGCCGCGCTTGGACACGAAGACCTGCTTGGCCTTCCAGACTTCCAGCACCGGCATGCCGGCGATCGGCGAGTTCGGGTCTTCCTGGGCGGCCGGATTGACGATGTCGTTGGAGCCGATGACGATGACGACGTCGGTCGAGGGGAAGTCCTCGTTGATCTCGTCCATCTCCATGACGATGTCGTAGGGCACCTTCGCCTCGGCCAAGAGCACGTTCATGTGGCCGGGCAGGCGGCCCGCCACCGGATGGATGGCGAAGCGGACATTCTTGCCGTCGGCGCGCAGCTTGCGGGTCAGTTCCGACACCGCCTGCTGGGCCTGCGCCACCGCCATGCCGTAGCCCGGCACGATGATGACGCTGTCGGCCTCCGAAAGCGCTGCGGCGACGCCCTCGGCGTCGATCGCGATCTGCTCGCCCTCGATCTCCATCGCCGGGCCGCTCGTGCCGCCAAAGCCGCCGAGGATGACCGAGATGAAGGAGCGGTTCATCGCCTTGCACATGATGTAGGAGAGGATCGCGCCCGAGGAGCCGACCAGCGCGCCGGTGACGATCAGGAGGTCGTTGCCGAGCGTGAAGCCGATCGCCGCCGCCGCCCAGCCGGAATAGCTGTTCAGCATCGACACGACCACCGGCATGTCGGCGCCGCCGATGCCCATGATCAGGTGGTAGCCGATGAAGAAGGCGAGAAGCGTCATCAGGACGAGGGTCCAGATGCCGGCGCCGTTGAAGTAGAGCACCAGGAGGATCAGCGAGGCGATGGCCGCGCCGGCGTTCAGCATATGGCCGCCCGGCAGCTTCCTGGCCTTGCCGTCGACCTTGCCGGCGAGCTTGCCGAAGGCGACGACCGAGCCGGTGAAGGTCACCGCGCCGATGAACACGCCGAGGAACACCTCGACCTTGAGGATGGCGATGAGCGCGCCGGTCGGATCGGCGAGCTTGTGCGCCAGCACCCCGGCGAAGCCGGTGAGCGCCTCGCGCGCGACCGGATCCATCGCCGCCACGCGGCCGAGCTCGATCTCGGCATTGTAGCCGATGAACACGGCGGCGAGGCCGACGAAGGAGTGGAGCGCCGCCACCAGCTGCGGCATCTCGGTCATCTGGACGCGGGAGGCGACGACATAGCCCATGGCCGAGCCGGCGACGATCATCACCAGGATGATCAGGCCGTGGCCGATGCCCGGCCCGAAGACCGTGGCGATGACGGCGAGCGCCATGCCGACGATGCCGTACCAGACGGCGCGCTTGGCGCTTTCCTGGCCGGAGAGCCCGCCGAGCGACAGGATGAAGAGGACGGAGGCGGCGATATAGGCCGCGGAAACGATACCGAATGTCATGTCTGGCCCCTGCCCCTCAGGACTTCTGGAACATGGCGAGCATGCGCCGTGTGACGAGGAAGCCGCCGACGATGTTGATCGAGGCGATCAGCACCGAAAGTGCGGCCAGGGTGACGACCAGCCAGCTGCCCGAGCCGATCTGCAGCAGGGCGCCGAGGATGACGATGCCGGAGATGGCGTTGGTCACCGCCATCAGCGGCGTGTGCAGCGAGTGGCTGACGTTCCAGATCACCTGGAAGCCGACGAAGCAGGCGAGCACGAAGACGATCAGGTGGCTCATGAACTCGGCCGGCGCGAAGGCGCCGACCAGCGCCATCAGCAGCCCGCCAACGACCAGCAGGCCGAGCTGGCTGCGGGTCTGGGCCTTGAAGGCGGCGGCCTCGCCGGCCCGCTTCTCGGCGGGCGTCAGCTCCTTGACCTTCTCCTTCGGCTTGCCGGCGGCGATCGCCTTGATCTTCGGCGGCGGCGGCGGCCAGGTGACGGCGCCGTCCTTGACGACGGTGGCGCCGCGGATGACGTCGTCATCCATGTTGATGACGGCGACGCCGTCCTTGGCCGGCGTCAGATCGTCCAGCATGTGGCGCAGATTGGTGGCGTAGAGGGTCGAGGCCTGCGCCGCCATCCGGCTCGGATAGTCGGTGTAGCCGACGATGGTCACGCCGTTCGGACTGGTGACGACCTCGTCGGCGACGGTGAGGTCGCAATTGCCGCCGCGCTCGGCGGCGAGATCGACGACCACCGAACCCGGCTTCATCGCCGCGACCATGTCGGCGGTCCAGAGCTTGGGGGCCGGCCGGCCGGGGATCAGCGCCGTGGTGATGACGATGTCCATCTCCGGCGCCAGCTCCCGGAAGCGGGCCAGCTGCTTCTCGCGGAATTCCGGGCTCGACGGCGCGGCGTAGCCGCCGGTGGCGGCACCGTCCTGGGCCTCCTCGAAGTCGAGATAGACGAACTGCGCCCCCATCGATTCGATCTGCTCGGCGACTTCCGGCCGCACGTCGAAGGCATGGGTGATGGCGCCGAGCGAGGTGGCGGTGCCGATGGCGGCGAGGCCGGCGACGCCGGCGCCGACCACCAGGACCTTGGCCGGCGGCACCTTGCCCGCCGCGGTGATCTGGCCGGTGAAGAAGCGGCCGAAATGATTGCCCGCCTCCATCACGGCGCGATAGCCGGCGATGTTGGCCATCGACGACAGCGCGTCCATCTTCTGGGCGCGGCTGATCCGCGGCACCGCGTCCATGGCGATGACCGAGCCGCCGGTCGCCGCGAGGCGCTGCAGGAGCTCGGCGTCGCTGGCCGCATTGACGAAGCCGATCAGCGTCTTGCCGGCGTGCAGCCGGGCGATCTCGCCATCCTGCGGCGGGCGCACCTTGAGGACGATGTCGGAGGCCTGCCAGAGGCTATCGGCGTCGGGGACGATCTCGACGCCGGCTGCGCGATAGTCGGCGTCGGCGAAGTTCGCTGCCTCGCCGGCGCCTGCCTCGAGGAAGCACTGGTAGCCGAGCTTCTGCAGCCGGGTTGCGCTGTCGGGCGTCAGGGCGACCCGGCGCTCTCCCGGATGGCTCTCGCGCGGTGTTCCGATCTTCATTCGCGTCTCTCCTCGCGCGTCTGGCTGCGCCGCCGGGAAACCCCGGCACGAACCCGTCGTCCATGGCATATCGGACGTCTGGCCCCGGGCCTCTCCGAACGCTGTATTTCCACTGGCTGATGGATCACAAAATCGCAAGCCCGCGCACCAACAAGCTGTCCTGCCCGGGCGATGCGCGGTACCGTCGGGACATCGTCGGCACCGAGGCTGTCCTCGGCGCTGCAAACCAGCGAGTACAAGCCATGCCGACCCGCCTCCTGCTGCTCGCCGCCTTATTGGCCGCCCTCGCCTTCCCCGCCGCCGCACAGGTGACGGTCGAGAAGCTGCTGACCACCGGCGTGACGGCGACCGGCCAGCCGATCGTCCTGCCGCAGGACAATGTCGAGGTGATCGTCTCGACCTACGAGATCGCCGCCGGCGCGAAGCTGCCGTCGCACGAGCATCCCTCGACCCGCTACGCCTACGTGCTGAGCGGCGAATTGCGCGTCGTCAACACGGAGATGGACGAGGCCACGATCTACAAGGCCGGCGATTTCATCATCGAGGCGATCGGGCAGTGGCACTATGGCGAGGCCATCGGCAGCGAGAAGGTGCGCCTCCTGGTCATCGATCAGATCGAGAAGGGCCAGCAGACCGTGATCCTCGAGGAGCCGGCAACGCCAGTCGCTCCCGCGGCGCCTCCGGCTGCTCCGGCCGCGCAATAGCGCGGCGCGGCGAGGGCGGCGCCCCCCCGGAAAGGCGCCAGCCGCCTATCCGGTGAGCGCCGGGCCGGCGATCCAGCGGTCGAGCGCCTTGCGGGTGCGCTCGGCGCCGAGCTCGATCACCGCGCGCATCGCCTCGCGCGTCGCGTCCTCGTCGCCGGCCTCCATCGCGTCGACGATGCGCGCGTGATTGACGGCGACTTCGGCGATCAGGGCCGGGTCGTTGGCCGGCGAACTCAGTTTGAGGGTGATCGCCATCGCCGCTTCGATGAGGCTGCCGATCGCCCGCATGAACGGGTTGCGCGAGATGTCGGCGACGGCGAGATGAAATTCCAGGTCGACGGTCGCGATGCTCGCTCGGTCGTGCCGCGCGTCGCCCAGCCGTCCGACGATCTCGCGCAGCCGGGCGATGTCTTCCGGCGTGGCGCGCCGGGCCGCGAGGGCCGCGGCGGCGGGCTCGAAGGCGAGGCGCATGGTGGCGAGGTCGAAGACGAAATCGTCGTCGAGACCGGCCTCGACGCGCCAGCGCAGCACTTCCGCGTCGAGGAGGTTCCAGCGGACCGGGTCGAGCACCCGCGTCCCCACCCGCGCCTTGGGCTGGATCAGCCCCTTGGCGGCAAGCGTCTTCATCGCCTCGCGCAGCACGGTGCGCGAGACGCCGAAACGGGCGCTCAGCTCCTTGTCGCCGGGCAGGATGGTGCCGGGCGCGACGTCGCCGCGGACGATCTCGCGGCCGATGGCGGCCACGACATGGGCATGGCTGGTGCGCGGCGCGCGGTCGGTGATGGTGTTGTCGAGGAGGCCCATCACGCCGGGCTGTGGCCGAGGGCGGCCCCGCCGCGCCGCGCCGACAGCCAGACCAGCCCGCGCTGCAGCACGATGAAGGCGAACAGCAGGAAGCCAATGACGATCTTCGTCCACCAGCTCGAGAGCGTCCCGTCGAAGACGATATAGGTCTGGATGAGGCCCATGATCATGATCCCGAGGAAGGTCCCGGCGACGAAGCCCGAGCCGCCGGTCAGCAGCGTGCCGCCGATCACCACCGCGGCGATCGCGTCGAGCTCGACGCCGACGGCGGCCAGCGAATAGCCGGCGGAGGTGTAGAGGGAAAGCACGATCCCCGACAGGCCGGCGAGGAAGCTCGACATCGCATAGATGCCGATCGTGGTCCGGGCGACCTTGACGCCCATGAGTTCGGCCGACTGGCGGCTGCCGCCCAGCGCATAGACGTTGCGGCCGAAGCGCGTGCGGTGGGCGACGAGGATGCCGACGGCGAAGACCGCCAGCATCACCATGCCGACGAAGGTCAGCCGGCCGCCGCCCGGCAGGCGGATCCACAGGTCCTGAAGCCCGTCGTAGAAGGGATGGTCGATCGCCACCGACTGGGTCGACACGACGAAGGCCATGCCGCGGGCGAAGAACATGCCGGCCAGCGTCACGATGAAGGCCGGCATGGCGAGATAATGGATCATCGCGCCCATCACTCCGCCGAAGGCTGTCGCGAGCAGTAGGACGAGGACGATCGCGGCGATCGGGTGAATTCCCCACTCGCCGACCGCCACGGCGATGAAGATGCCGGCGAAGGCGATGACCGAGCCGATCGACAGATCGATGCCGCCCGAAAGGATGACGAAGGTCATGCCCACCGCGGCGATGCCGAGAAAGGCGTTGTCGGTCAAAAGATTGCCGATGACCCGGGTCGACAGCATGTTGGGGAACTGCGCGATGCAGAGCGCATAGGCGATCAGGAACACCGCAAGCGTCGTGACGAGGGCGAAATAGCGCGAGGTGATCATCGCACGGGGCTCCGCTTGCGGCTTTCGGACCGCTCGCGGGCCCGGCCGAAGAAGCCGAAGGCCGAGCGGCTGGTCGGCGACTGGACGACGAGGATGACGACGATGATCGCCGCCTTGATGATCAGGTTGAATTCCGGCGGGAAGCCCGCGAGCAGGATGCCGGTATTGACCGACTGGATGATCATCGCGCCGATCAGCGAGCCGGCGATGGAGAAGCGGCCGCCGAGCAGGGAATTGCCGCCGACGACGACGGCGAGGATCGCGTCGAGCTCCAGCCACAGCCCGGCATTGTTGGCGTCGGCGCCTCTGATGTCGGCCGCCGCGACGATGCCGGCGACGGCGGCGCAGAGGCCCGATGCGGCGTAGACCGCGACCAGCAGCGAGCTGGTGCCGATGCCGGCGAGACGCGAGGCCCGGCGGTTGATGCCGATCGCCTCGATCAGCATGCCGAGCGCGGTGAAGCGGACGAGGGCTGCGACGAGAAGCCCGAGCACGACCCAGAGGATGACCGGCACCGGCATGCCGGCCACCGACCCGCTGCCGAGGAAGATCAGGCCGGGATCGTTGAAGGTCAGGATGACGCCTTCGGTGACCAGCTGGGCGATGCCGCGCCCGGCGACCATCAGGATCAGCGTCGCGATGATCGGCTGGATGCTGAAGAAGGCGACCAGCGCGCCGTTCCAGAGGCCGCAGAGAATGCCGATGCCAAGCGCCGCGCCGATCGTCGCGCCAAGCGAATAGCCGCCGGTGATGGCTGCCGCCGCGACGGCGCCGGTGATCGCCATCACCGCGCCGACCGACAGGTCGATGCCCCTGGTGGCGATGACGAGGGTCATGCCGATCGCCAGCAGCGCCACCGGCGCGCCGCGATTGACCACGTCGATCAGGCTGCCGTAGAGCCGGCCGTTCTGGTAGGCGATGTCGAGGAAGCCGGGCGAGATCGCCGTGTTGAGCGCCAGGATGACGAACAGGGCGATGATCTGCGGCAACAACCGGACGACGGGTGCGGGCAGGCTCATGGCCGCGCCTCGTCGGGCGAGCCCGCGGCGATCGCCGCCATGATCGCGCCGGTGGAGATGTCGTCGCCGGAAAGTTCGCTGACATGGCGGCGGTCGGCGAGCACCCGGACGCGGTTCGAATAGGCCACCAGTTCCTCGAGTTCCGAGGAGATGACGAGCAGCGCCATGCCGTCGTCGCAGAGCTTCTCGACCAGACGGATGATCTCGGCATGGGCGCCGACATCGATGCCGCGGGTCGGCTCGTCGAGGATCAGGAAGCGCGGATCAATGGCCAGCCAGCGGGCGAGAATCACCTTCTGCTGATTGCCGCCCGACAGGAACTTGATCGGCGTCTCGCGGTCGGCGGTGCGGATGTCGAGCGCTTCGATGTAGCGGTCGGCGATCGCCTCCTGCTCGCGCCGCGACAGCGGCTGCGCCCAGCCTTTTCGCGCCTGCAGCGCCAGCACGATGTTCTCGCGCACCGACAGGTCCTCGACGATGCCGTCCTGCTTGCGGTCCTCCGGGCAGAAGCCGAAGCCGGCGGCAATCGCCGCCCTGGGCGATGCGAGCGGCCTTGCCGCGCCGTCGATCTCGGCGGTGCCGGAATCCGGTTGGGCGATGCCGAAGAGCAGTTCGGCGGTCTCTGTCCGCCCGGAACCGAGCAGGCCGGCGACCCCCACCACCTCGCCGCGACGGATGTCGAGGTCGAACGGCTCGATCGCGCCGCGCCGGCCGTATCCGGTGAAACGCGCCAGCAGCTCGCCGGGCGCAGCATCCTCGGCCGACGCCCGCCGACTCTCTTCCGCCAGAAGCTCGTGGCCGAGCATCATCGAGACCAGTTCAAGCCGCCCGAGGCCCGCGATCGGCCGTGTGTCGATCAGCCTGCCGTTACGCAGCACCGTTACCCGGTCGGCGAGGCGGAAGACCTGATCGAAGAAATGCGTGATGAAGACGATGCCGAGACCGCGGCCCCGCAGGTCACGGATGATGTCGAACAGCGTCGCGACCTCGGCGGCGTCGAGGCTCGCCGTCGGCTCGTCGAGGATCAGCACCTTGCCGGAGAGGTCGACGGCCCGGGCGATGGCGACGATCTGGCGGATCGCCACCGAATAGCTGCCGAGCAGCACGTCGACATCGATATCGAGGCCGTAGCCGGCGAGCACGGCTTTCGCCTGGCGGTTCATCGCTTTCGTGTTGATCAGGCCGAAGCGGCGCGGCTCGCGGCCGAGGAAGAGGTTCTCGGCGACGGTGAGGTTCTCCAGAAGATTGACCTCTTGGTAAACCGTGCCGATGCCGAGGCGCTGGGCGTCGGTGACGTCGCGCGGGTCGATGGCCTCGCCATCCAGACGGATCTCGCCGGCATCGCGGTGATAGGCCCCCGTCAGGACTTTTATCAGCGTCGACTTGCCGGCGCCGTTCTCGCCCAGCAGCGCATGCACCTCGCCGGCTTGCAGCGTAAAGTCGACGCGGTCGAGCGCCTTGATGCCGAGAAAACTCTTGGTGATGGCGCGCGCGCTCAACAGCGGCTCGTCGCTCATTGCCTGCTCCGCGCACGCGTTATTCAAGGATTGCCAAGACTGGCCCATGCAAGGCCGGGAGCCGCTGCCGTAGCGCGGCTCCCGCTCCGCTCGTCAGTAGCCGAGGCCCTTCTTCTCCTCGTAGACCGCCATCGGGTCGTCGGCCTGCGTGTAGAGCTTGGATTCCGTCTGGATGAACTTCGGCGGCATGGTGCCGTCGGCCTTGAACTTCTCCAGCGCGTCGAAGGCCGGGCCCGCCATGTTCGGCGTCAGCTCGACCGTGGCGTTCGCCTCGCCCGCCGCCATCGCCTGGAAGATGTCCGGCACCGCGTCGATCGACACGACGAGGATGTCCTCGCCCGGCTTCAGGCCGGCTTCCTTGATCGCCTGAATCGCGCCGACCGCCATGTCGTCGTTGTGGGCGTAGAGCGCGCAGATGTTCTGGCCGCCGCCTTCCGCCTTCAGGAAGCTCTCCATGACTTCCTTGCCCTTGGTGCGGGTGAAGTCGCCGGTCTGTGCCCGCACGATCTCGATGTTGTCGTGCCCGGCGATCGCCTCGGCGAAGCCGTTCTTGCGGTCGATCGCCGGCGAGGAGCCGGTCGTGCCTTCCAGCTCGACGACGTTGCATTCCTTGTCGCCGACCGTTTCGACCAGCCATTCGCCGGCGACCCGGCCCTCATGCACGAGATCGGAGCCGACCGCCGTCAGGTAAAGGTCGTCCGAGGAATCGACCATGCGGTCGAGCAAGACGACGGGGATCTCGGCCTCCTGCGCCTCTTCCAGCACCTGGTCCCAGCCGGTGGCGACGACCGGGGCGAGCAGGATCGCGTCGACGCCCTGCGCGATGAAGGAGCGGATCGCCTTGATCTGGTTCTCCTGCTTCTGCTGCGCGTCGGCGAATTTCAGGTCGATGCCGCGCTTCTCGGCCTCCTGCCGGGTCACCGAAGTCTCGGCGGCGCGCCAGCCGGACTCCGAACCGATCTGCGAAAATCCGACCGTCATGTCGGCGGCCATCGCCGACGAGGACAGCAAGGCTGCGGCAAGAACGGCCGCGCCGGCATGTTTCATGAAACGCATGCGATCACCTCCCAGTGTTGAAAGCCGGTCTCCCGCCGACCGCTTAAGGTCGTATGATAATACTTTTGCTGTCAAGCTCCGTGACGGCGCGGTCATCAGGCTTTTGCGTCGCCGGCGAAATCCGCTAGAGCGGGCGCAGGAACTAGCGAAAGCGAAGGCAGGCGATGACCATCCGCGTCCATAAAGGCGATCTTCCCGACATTTCCCGCTATAGCGGGCCTGTCGCCATCGACACCGAGACGCTCGGCCTCGACACGCGGCGGGACCGGCTCTGCGTCATCCAGCTGTCGCCGGGCGACGGCACGGCGGACGTGGTGCAGATCGCCAAGGGCCAGCGCGAGGCGCCGAACATCGCCGCGCTGCTCCGCGACGCCTCGAAGACCAAGATCTTCCACTATGCCCGCTTCGACGTGGCGGCGCTCTATCACGCCTTCGGCGTGATGACCGACGGCATCTTCTGCACCAAGATCGCCTCGCGCCTGACCCGCACCTATACCGACCGGCACGGGCTGAAGGACTTGGCGCGCGAGCTGATCGGCGTCGACCTCTCCAAGCAGCAGCAATCCTCCGACTGGGCGGCCGAGACGCTGACCCCGGCGCAGGTCGAATATGCCGCCTCCGACGTCCTCTACCTCCACGACATCATGGGCGGGCTCTACAAGCGGCTGGAGCGCGAGGACCGCATGGACCTCGCCAAGGCCTGCTTCGCCTTCCTGCCGACGCGCGCCCGCCTCGATCTCGCAGGCTGGGACGAGGAAGACATTTTCTCCCACTCGGTCTGACCTGCCGGCGCACCGCGCTCCGGCGGATAGCCACGGGCCGCGCCGCCGCTCGCCCTGCCATCGAAGGAAGCCGCATGGCCTTGTTCTATCGCCGCGCCCTGGCGGCGCTTGCCCTTGCCTTGGTCGTGACGCCGGCGGCCGGTCAAGACGCAGCCATGGGCGACTCCGCGCCGCCCATCGTCTTCGTCCATGGCGACCGCGACGGCGCCGGGTTCTGGACCACCACGCTCTGGCGGTTCGAATCCAACGGCTACCCCGCCGACTTCCTGTTCGCGGCGGACATCGACCATCCGGCCGCGCCGACCCTCGACACGGTGCCGGAGGAGAACCGCTCCTCGACCGGGGACGCCGCCAGCGCCGTCGCGACGACGGTGGATCGGGCGCTCGCCGAGACCGGCGCCGCGCAAGTGGCGATCGTCGCCCACGGCCGCGGCTGTCAGACGGCGCGCAACTACGTGAAGAATTTCGGCGGCGCCGCGAAGGTCGCCCGGCTGGTGCTCGCCGGCTGCCTCAGCCACGGCGCCTATCGCAATCCGCAGGAGCAGCTTGACGCCGAGTTTAACGGCGCCGGGCACTTCCTGACCAGCCTCAATGCCGGCGGCGAGGTGCCGGAGGGCATTCCGACCACCGTGCTGCGCTCGGACCGCTTCGACCTCTACGCCCAGCCGGACGGACGGTTCATCGGCCTGCCGGGGGAGTCGACGGGCGTGTCCTATGACGCTCCGGCGCTCGAAGGCGCCGACAACCTCGTCCTGGAAGGACTCGACCACCGCGAGACCGCGACCGCGCCGGAGGCCTTCATCGCCATCCACAACGCAGTCGCCGGCCAACCGCCGGCGCGTCTCGACATCGAGCCCGAGACGGCGCCGCAGATTTCGGGCGAGATTTCCGGCTGGGCCAACGGCGCCCCGACCAACGTGGCCCTCGAGGGCGCGAGGCTCACCGTCTACGCCGTCGATGCCGAGACGGCCGAACGCCAGGGAGAGCCGGTCCTGCGCCAGACCGTCGCCGCGGACGGGCGCTATGGCCCGCTGACTGTCGAGCCCGACCAGCCCTACGAATTCGTCGTCGAGGCCGAGGGCCATCCGACGACGCGCATCTATCGCGCCGCCTTTCCGCGCTCCACCGAGATCGCCGACCTCCGGCTGTTTCCCGCCGAGGCGGCGCCCGTCGCCGGCCAGCTCTTGTCCGGCGAGGTGGTCAACATGATGCGCCCGCGCGGCTATTTCGGCATCGACGACAATGCGACGCTCGACGCGCTGCCGGTGGCGAGCCGGCCGGAAGCCGAGCCGGTGCCCGCCGTCTGGATCTCGGCGGTCGCGGTTCCCGATACGGCAGCACGTGCCGTCATCGGCGGGTTCGACGGCGAGACCATCGCGGCGCGGACGACGCCGGATGACGCGAGCGACGTCATCTGGATCGAATTGCGCGACTAATTGCGCCCGGGCAGCGGGCCGGATGCTGCTTTCGCCGCGAAGCAGCGTCCCGGCGGTTGCCACGACGGCACCTTCGCCTCTAAGCCGGTAGGGACGGGCCGTTGCTGGGCGCGAACAGGACAGTGTGTGTGACGCAAGAAAAGCCAGGCTTTACCGAGAGCGAGCGAAGCGAAGCGATCCGGAGCTTCGATATTCTCGATACGCCGCCGGAAGCGGAGTTCGACGATCTGGCCCGGATCGCGGCGGAAGTCTGCGGAACGCCGATCGCGCTGGTCAGCCTCGTCGACGTGGAACGGCAATTCTTCAAGGCCGAACTCGGGCTCGGCGTGCGCGAGACGCCGATCGCGACGTCGTTCTGCGCCCATGCGCTGCTGGTGGACGACATTCTCGTCATTCCCGACGCGACGAAGGATTCGCGCTTCGACGGCAATCCGCTGGTCTACGAGGACCCGAAGGTCCGCTTCTATGCCGGCGCCCTCCTGAAGACCCGCGAGGGCGTGCCAATTGGCACGATGTGCGTCCTCGACCACAAGCCGCGCGAGCTCGACGAGAACCAGCTCCGGACGCTGCGGCTGCTGGCGCGGCAGGCGATGACGCAGCTGGAGCTGCGCCGCTCGCTGGCGGCGACGCAACAGGCGCTGCGCGAGGCGAAGGAGCTGGAAACGCGGCACCGCCAGATCGTCGACAGCGCCGTCGATTTCGGCATCATCACGCTCGACCTCGACGGCCGCGTCACCTCCTGGAGCGTCGGTGCGGAGGAGATCCTCGGCTGGAGCGAGGCCGAGATGATCGGCCGGCCCGCGGACGTGTTCTTCACCGAGGACGACCAGGTCGCCCGCGTTCCCGACCAAGAGATGCAGGCTGCGCAGGAACGCGGCCGCGGCTCCGACGAACGCTGGCACAAGCGCCGCGACGGCAGCCAGTTCTGGGCTTCGGGCGAGATGATGCCGTTGCGCGATGACGACGCCAATCACCTCGGCTACGTCAAGATCCTGCGCGACCGCACGCTGCAGCACCAGGCCGAGGCGCAGCGCCTCGAGCTGACGCGCGAAATGTCGCACCGGATGAAGAACAGCTTCGCGATGGTCCAGTCGATCGTCGGCCAGAGCCTGCGCACGGCATCCTCGGTCGCCGAGGCTCGCGACTCGATCGGCACGCGCATCGAGGCGCTGGCCCGCGCGCAGGACATCCTCACCCAGACCAGCGGCACCCATGCGGCGATCGGCGAGGTCGTGCGGGACGCGCTGGCGCCGTATCGCACCGGCGAGGGACGGTTCGACGTGAACGGCCCGGAACTCGAACTGACCGCCCAGCAGGTGGTCGGCCTGTCGCTGGCGCTGCACGAACTCGCCACCAACGCCGTCAAGCACGGCGCGCTGTCGGAGCCCGGCGGCTGCGTCGACATCACCTGGCAGCACACGGAAGACAACGGCTTCGTCTTCGACTGGCGCGAACATGGCGGCCCGGCGGTCACGCCGCCGACGCGCACCGGCTTCGGCACGCGGCTGATCGAGCGCATCGTCGGCCCGTATTTCGACGGCAAGGCAACGCTCGGCTTCGAACCGGAGGGCGTGACCTTCCGGCTCGTCGGCATGGTGGGGCAGTCGGTCGATTCGAGGGGAGAGGGTGCGGGGTAGGCGCTGGCAGCCGGCAGGCTGATCATCGCCGCGCAGTCCGACTGTTAGATAAGCCAGCCAAATCGCGAGCGGGTGGTTGCTGGGCGTGTTCAGGTGGAAGTGATTTGGTGGAGCCAAGCGGGATCGAACCGCTGACCTCTACAATGCCATTGTAGCGCTCTCCCAGCTGAGCTATGGCCCCACGCCGCCGTCAGGCGGAAGACGCGGCCCCTGGGTGCGGGCCGCGTGGTGTGGCGGGTTCATATGAAAGTCCGCCACGAAGATCAAGCGATTTCCGACAGCACCGGACAAGGGCGTCGGGAGGGCGGCCACCGCGAGGGCAGCCGCGCCGTCGGACGTTCAGTCGTCGTCGTCGTCGCGGCCGCCGCCGATGATGTCGGCGACGTCGTCGTCGTCCTCGTCTTCCTCGTCCGGCAGGAACGTGTCGTCGTCGTCGGCCGTGTCCTCGTCGTCGGTCTCGTCGACATCCGGAAGATCGGGCGTCGCGTCGTCCGATTCCTCTTCCTCGACCTCGCTGAGTGAGACGGTGTTCGGGGTGGCCTCGACCTCGACGGTCTCGACCTCCTCCTCTTCCTCTTCCGCTTCCTTCACCACCTTCTTCTTGGAGGCGACGGCTTCGATCTCGAAATAGGAGCGCGGGTAGGTCTTGCCGGTATAGGGCGAGACGATCGGGTCCTTGTTCAGATCGTAGAATTTGCGGCCCGTTTCCGGATCGATCCGCTTGGTGCCGAGTTCGGGTTTGGCCATGCTTGCCTCGTCGTCGTTCTGCCGCCGTACCCTCCGGCCGCAGGCGCGGCGGATGATCGGCAGGGTGGCGGGGGACCGGCCGCCGCGCCGCGGTGTCATCCGTTGCGAATGCGCCGCCGGCACGATGGTTGCCGCGTTCCCGGTCCGTTGAAAATCGGTTGGTCCCTTACGGCGTCCCCCAGCCCTTGTCAAAGCCGGATCGCGGAGACAGAAAGGGCGCGGTCGCACCGAGCCTGCCGGGTCGGCGCGACAAGCGCGCCATCGGCGGGAAAAGCGCCGCGGAATCGGGCGCCGCCGCCAGCCAGGAACAGGGATGCATCATGCACGGAACCACGCGGCCACGGCCGCTCGCCACGCGAGACGCCGGGAAGCTGAGCGGCCGGGTCAAGGTGCCGGGCGACAAGTCGATCTCGCACCGTGCCTTTCTGTTCGGCGGCCTCGCCAGCGGCACGACCCGTGTCCGCGGCCTGCTCGAGGGCGAGGACGTGATCGCCACCGGCAACGCCATGCGCGCCATGGGCGCGCGGATCCGCAAGGAGGGCGAGACCTGGATCGTCGACGGCGTCGGCAATGGCTGCCTGCTGGAGCCCGAGGAAGTTCTCGATTTCGGCAATGCCGGCACCGGCGCGCGGCTGACGATGGGCCTGGTCGGTTCCTATGATTTCGGCGCGACCTTCGTCGGGGACGCCTCGCTGTCGAAGCGGCCGATGGGCCGGGTGCTCGATCCGCTGCGGCTGATCGGCACGCAGGTCGTCGCGCGCTCCGGCGACCGGCTGCCGCTGTCGCTCCGGGGGCCGCGGGTCGCAGCCCCGATCGAATATCGCGTGCCGATGGCCTCGGCGCAGGTGAAGTCGGCGGTTCTCCTCGCCGGCCTCAACGCGCCGGGCACGACGACGGTGATCGAGACGGTGATGACGCGGGACCACACCGAGAAGATGCTGGCCGGCTTCGGCGCGGTGATCGGGGTGGAGACCGACGGAGATGGCGTCCGCCACATCCGCCTCGAGGGCCAGGGCAACCTGACCGGCGTCGCCGATTTCGAGGTGCCGGGCGATCCCTCCTCGGCCGCCTTCCCCATCGTCGCGGCACTCATCGTACCGGGCTCGGACGTCACCATCGAGAACGTCCTGATGAACCCGACCCGCACCGGGCTGATCGAGACGCTGATCGAGATGGGCGGGTCGATCGAGATCATCAACCGGCGGATCCCCGGCGGCGAGGACGTCGCCGACCTCAGGGTCCGCCACTCGACGCTCAGGGGGGTCACGGTACCGCCCGAGCGCGCGCCGTCGATGATCGACGAATACCCGGTCCTCGCGGTCGCTGCTGCGTTCGCGTCAGGCACCACGGTGATGCGCGGCCTCGAGGAGCTGCGCGTCAAGGAGAGCGACCGGCTGGCCGCCGTCGCGGCGGGGCTGGCCGCCAACGCCATCGCCCACGAGACGGGCGAGGACTGGCTGACCGTCACCGGCGACCCGGACGGGCGAGGCTATGGCGGCGGGACGGTCGCGACGCATCTCGACCACCGCATCGCCATGAGCTTCCTGGTACTGGGCATGGCCTGCAAGGCGCCGGTCACCGTCGACGACGCACGGATGATCGCCACCAGCTTCCCCGCCTTCGAGCCGATGATGGCGGGCCTCGGTGCCGGCTTCGACGATGTTGCGGGCTGAGCATTGACGGCGGCCGTCGTCCTTGTGGTCCTGTTCCTGCCGGCCGCCTTCATCTACGGGCGGTTCCGGGCTCGACATCTCAGGCAGAGCCGCCCGACGCTCGGGGGCCGGCTGGCGGGGCTGCTGCCGATGCCGGCCTTCCTGGCGGCATGCGGGGCGATGGCGATCGTCCATGAGACCGGAGACGCCGGCGCGCTCGTCACCGGCAACGGCGTCATCGACGCGGTGCTGACCCTCGGACGCTGGATCGGCCAGATCGAGCTGATCCTGTTCATGGTCGCCGGGCCCTACCTCCTCGGCGTCCTGATCGCCGCCTTGCTGCTCGCGCTCGACGCGCGCGGCTTCCTCACGCTCGCCGCACCGGTGCCCCTCGCGCCGGGTCTAGACGACACCGTTGCCAAGGATCCCTTGTCATGAGCCGTCCCCTCACCATCGCCATCGACGGGCCGGCGGCGGCCGGCAAGGGCACGCTCGCCAAGCGCGTGGCGGCGCATTACGGCCTGCCCTATCTCGATACGGGCTTGCTCTACCGGGCGGTCGGCAAGCTCGCTGCCGAAGCCGGCGGCGATCTCGACGACCCCGACGCGATGGCGGCCTTCGCCGCGCGCCTCGACACGTCGCATCTCGACGACGGCACGCTGCGCGGCCACGAGGCCGGAGAACTCGCCTCGCGCGTCGCCGTCCACCCGCCGGTCCGCGACGCGCTGACGGCGTTCCAGCGCAGCTTTGCCATGGGCGAGGCGGGCGCCGTCCTCGACGGCCGCGACATCGGCACGGTGATCTGCCCCCAGGCGCGGGTGAAGATCTTCGTCACCGCCAGCGCCGAGGTGCGGGCCCGAAGGCGCACCGACGAATTGCGGGCCAAGGGCCGCGATGTCGCCTATGAGCGGATCCTGGCGGAGGTGAAGGAACGCGACGCCCGCGACGCCGGACGCAGCGTCGCGCCGCTCAGGCCGGCGGCCGACGCGCACTTGCTGGACACCAGCGAATTGGGTATAGAAGCGGCGTTCCGGGCGGCCTGCGACGTGATCGATCGATCTCTCGCCAACCCGGACGACGATTAGAGGGCGGCCTTCGCAAGACGGTCCGCCCTTTCGGCTATCGGCCGAAAGCGGGCCATCTGCCCGTCCTGCATGATGAACACTGCCCGGCCGCGGTTCCTCGCGCCGAACGAAATCGCCTCCTGCCAAGAGCGGAGGAATTTCGGGTCCGCCCGCATCATCGCGGCACCGGACCGGACCGCGCCACGGGTAAACGCAACACCAGACCGGGGCCTCAGCCTCACGGCGCGGCGCTTTTCGCCCATCGAAGCGGCGAAGAGTTTCCAAGGAGACAGAATGTCGAACGCAAACCCGTCGCGCGAGGATTTCGCCTCGCTGCTCGAAGCCTCGTTCCATGAACAGGACGTGGCCGAGGGCATGGTGGTCAAGGGGACCGTCGTCGCGATCGAAAAGGACATGGCCGTCATCGATGCCGGCCTGAAGGTCGAGGGCCGTGTCGCCCTCAAGGAATTCGGCGGCCGCGCCGGTGGCGACCTGAAGGTCGGCGACACCGTCGAGGTCTATGTCGAGCGCATCGAGAATGCCCTCGGCGAGGCCGTGCTGTCGCGCGACAAGGCGCGCCGCGAAGAGAGCTGGGTCAAGCTCGAAGAGAAGTTCAACGCCAACGAGAAGGTCGAAGGCCAGATCTTCAACCAGGTCAAGGGCGGCTTCACGGTCGACCTCGACGGCGCCGTGGCCTTCCTGCCGCGCAGCCAGGTCGACATCCGGCCGATCCGCGACGTCACGCCGCTGATGAACACGCCGCAGCCCTTCCAGATCCTCAAGATGGACAAGCGCCGCGGCAACATCGTCGTGTCGCGTCGTACCGTCCTCGAGGAGAGCCGGGCCGAGCAGCGTTCGGAGATCGTCCAGAACCTCGAAGAGGGCCAGACGGTCGACGGCATCGTCAAGAACATCACCGACTACGGCGCCTTCGTCGATCTCGGTGGCATCGACGGCCTGCTGCACGTCACCGACATGGCCTGGCGCCGCGTCAACCATCCGACCGAGATCCTGCAGATCGGCCAGACGGTGAAGGTCCAGATCATCCGCATCAACCAGGAGACGCATCGCATCTCGCTGGGCATGAAGCAGCTCGAGGCGGATCCCTGGGACGGCATCGGGGTCAAGTACCCGATGGGCGTCAAGGTCACCGGACGCGTCACCAACATCACCGACTACGGTGCGTTCGTCGAGCTGGAGCCGGGCATCGAAGGCCTCATCCACGTCTCGGAAATGTCCTGGACCAAGAAGAACGTCCATCCGGGCAAGATCCTCTCCACCTCCCAGGAGGTCGAGGTCGTCGTGCTGGAGGTCGATCCGAACAAGCGCCGCATCTCGCTCGGCCTGAAGCAGACGCTCTCCAATCCGTGGGAGTCGTTCCGCGACCAGTTCCCGATCGGCACGATCGTCGAGGGCGAGGTCAAGAACAAGACCGAGTTCGGCCTGTTCATCGGTCTGGATGGCGATGTCGACGGCATGGTCCACCTCTCCGATCTCGACTGGAACCGTCCGGGCGAGCAGGTCATCGAGGAGTTCAACAAGGGCGACATGGTGAAGGCTCAGGTTCTCGACATCGACGTCGAGAAGGAGCGCATCTCGCTCGGCATGAAGCAGGTCGGCGGCGATCCGTTCGTCGATGCTGCCGAGGCCGGCGAAGTCCGCCGCGGTGCGGTGGTCACCTGCGAGATCACCGAGATCAAGGAAGGCGGGCTTGAGGTCAAGATCGTCGACACCGATCTCACCTCGTTCATCCGTCGCTCCGATCTCGCCCGCGACCGGGACGAACAGCGTCCCGAGCGCTTCCAGGTCGGCCAGAAGCTCGACGCCCGCGTCACGCAGTTCGACAAGAAGGCGCGCCGCGTCGGCGTGTCGATCAAAGCGCTGCAGATCTTCGAGGAGAAGGAAGCGGTGCAGCAGTACGGTTCGTCCGACTCCGGCGCTTCGCTCGGCGACATTCTCGGCGCAGCCCTCAAGGGCCGCGGCGACGAGGAATAGTCGGCAACCGGCTCCGGCCGGTTCCACGTGAAACAAAAGGCCCGCGGCGATCACTCGCTGCGGGCCTTTTTCGTTGGTGCGCCGGAGGAAGAAGCCGACAGGCCGTCGCGCCCGGCCGCGTCAGGCGGCTTCGTCCAGGCTTTCGACGATGACGTTGCCGTTGGTGTAGATGCAGATCTCGCCGGCGATCTTCATCGCGCGCCGGGCGATCTCCTCGGCGTCGTACTCCGTGTCGGCCAGCGCCCGCGCCGCGGCCAGGGCGAAATTGCCGCCTGAGCCGATGGCGATGACGCCATGCTCGGGCTCCAGAACGTCGCCGTTGCCGGTCAGCGTCAGCGTCACCTGGCGGTCGGCGACGATCATCATCGCCTCCAGCCGGCGCAGGTAGCGGTCGGTGCGCCAGTCCTTGGCGAGCTCGACGCAGGCGCGCATCAGCTGGTCGGGATATTGCTCGAGCTTCGCCTCGAGCCGCTCCAGCAGGGTGAAGGCGTCGGCGGTCGCCCCGGCGAAGCCGGCGATGACCTCGCCGCCCTTGCCGATACGACGGACCTTGCGGGCGTTGCCCTTCATCACCGTGTTGCCGAGCGAGACCTGGCCGTCGCCGGCGATCACCACCTTGCCGCCCTTGCGGACGGCGACGATGGTGGTGCCGTACATCGTCGCCGGGTCGTGGCTTTCCATGCTCATACTTGCGATCCTTTCATCCGGCGCCGCCTCGAAAGCCGCGGCGGCCGCCGATCCGCGCCGCATGTGGGCGCTCGGCCGGGTTTTTCCAAGTTGGCCCTCGCCAGTTGGCATCGATGCGGGCCGGATGATAGAAGCCGGGCGCAACCCCTCAAAGGTGACGAGATGGCCGAGACAGCCGGGCGGCGCGACGCCGTCGTCGAGCGCAAGACCAACGAGACCAAGATCCGCGTCCGCGTCGATCTCGACGGCACCGGCCGTTCGACGATCGCCACCGGCGTCGGATTCTTCGACCACATGCTCGAACAGCTCTCCCGCCACTCGCTGATCGACATGGAGATCGAAGCCGACGGCGACCGCCACATCGACGACCACCACTCGGTCGAGGACACCGGCATCGCGCTCGGCCAGGCGATCCGCAAGGCGCTCGGCGAGCGGCGCGGCATCCGCCGCTATGCCTCGCTGGACCTCGCCATGGACGAGTGCCTGACCCGCGCGGCGATCGACGTCTCGGGCCGGCCGTTCCTGGTCTTCGACGCGCGATTCCAGCGCGAGAAGATCGGCAGCTTCGACACCGAGCTGGTGCAGGAATTCTTCCAGGCGCTGGCCCAGAACGCCGGCGTGACGCTGCACATCACCAGCCTCTATGGCACCAACGCCCACCATGTCGCCGAGACCTGCTTCAAGGCGGTGGCGCGGGTGCTCGGCGACGCCGTCGCGATCGATCCGCGGCAGGGCGACCTCGTGCCTTCTACCAAGGGCATGCTGGCGTGAGCGGCCCATGGCGCTGACCCGCTACATCGTCTTCGAGCCGCCGGCTTCGTCGGGCGCCACCGACGCGGCGGTGTTCGTGCGCGACCGGTTCTCGGTCTGGGCGTTGCTGGTGCCGTTCCTCTGGCTGCTGCGCTACGGGCTCTGGGTCTCGGCCGTGGTCGTGCTCGTCGCCGGCTTCGGCCTCGCCTGGCTGGGCAGCGTCGAGGGCTTCGGCCTTGCCGGGACGGTGCTGCCGATCCTCGTCGGCATCCTCGTCGCGCTTGAGGGGCCGAGCCTGCGCGCCGCGAAATACCGTCGCAAGGGCTGGCGCGAGGCGGCGGCCTTCCATGCCGACGACCCTGCCGAGGCCGAGCTGATCTATTACGGCTCGCCCCGCCGCGAGGCCGCCGAGCCCACGCCGGTGCTCGCCCAGGCACCGTGGAAGAGCGTGCCGCGGGCGCCCCGCCCCGCCGCGACCGGCGGCTTCTTCGACGCCATGAAGGCCCGCTGACCGATGCAGACTGTCGCCATCATCGACTACGGCTCCGGCAATCTGCGCTCGGCCGCCAAGGCCTTCGAGCGCGCGGCCCGCGAGGCGGGCGCAGACGCCGACATCGTCCTCACCGACGATCCCGAGACGGTGCGCCGGGCCGACCGGGTGGTCCTGCCGGGTGTCGGCGCCTTCGCCGATTGCCGCGCCGGCATCGACGCGGTGTCCGGCCTCACCGAGGCGCTGCGCGAGGCGGTGGAGGTTCAGGCGAAACCCTTCCTCGGAATCTGCGTCGGCATGCAGCTGATGGCTTCGCGCGGCCACGAGAAGAGCGTGACGGAAGGCTTCGGCTGGATCCCCGGCGACGTCGTCCACATCACGCCGTCGGACCCGGCGCTGAAAGTGCCGCAGATCGGCTGGAACACCATCAAGGCGCATCGCGAGCATGCGCTGCTCGCCGGCATTCCCACCGGCGAGTCCGGGCTGCACGCCTATTTCGTGCACTCCTACCACCTCGTCGCGGAAAACGCGGCCGATGTCCTGGCGAGCGCCGAGTATGGCGGCACGGTCACCGCGATCGTCGCCAGCGGCAACAAGGCGGGCACGCAGTTTCATCCGGAGAAGAGCCAGGCGCTGGGTCTCGCGCTCATCGGCAATTTCCTGAAATGGAAGCCGTAAGAGACCGTTTCGCCACGGCGATATGATCCAGGTCAATCCGCCGGGGCATGAGCCGCGGTATCGGGGGCGGGCGACCCCACTCCTGACGCCGAGGCAAGGCATGTCGACACGCTTTCGAATCGCGATGCTGCTCTACGGCATGATCAACGCCGTCATCTTCGGCTTCGGCATCATCCTGGTGCTGAGCTTCCCGGAGATTTCCGAGGCTTGGCCGTACATCATCCCGGTCGTCGTGGTGGCGAGCTTCATCATCGCCGCGCCGATCGCCTGGATGATCGCCCCGCGCCTGCGCGCCCGCTATTGGCGGGACCGATAGGTCCCGGCCTTCGCGGAGGAAGCATACGGGGTTGCCGGATGCAGCGGAGGGTGGAAGAAGCGGTCTTCCCGACCCTTCTGCGAGAGCCCATGCCCATTCTCTTTCCCGCCATCGACCTCAAGGACGGCGCCTGCGTGCGCCTCAAGCTCGGGCTGATGGAAGAGGCCACGATCTACAACGCCGATCCGGCGGCGCAGGCGCGTGAGTTCCGCGATGCGGGCTTCACCCATCTCCACGTCGTCGATCTCAACGGCGCCTTCGAGGGCCGGGCGGTCAATGGCGCAGCCGTCGACGCGATCATCGCGGCGGTCGGCCAGGACATGCGCGTGCAGCTCGGCGGCGGCATCCGGACGATGGCCGACATCGAGGCCTGGCTCGAAAAGGGCCTGTCACGGGTGATCCTCGGCACCGTGGCGGTGCGCGATCCGGACCTCGTCAGGGCGGCGGCGAAGCGGTTTCCCGGCCGCATCGCCGTCGGCATCGACGCCAAGGGCGGCAAGGTGGCGGTCGAGGGCTGGGCGGAGACGTCGCAGCTGACCGCCGTCGACCTCGCCCGGCAGTTCGAGGATGCCGGCGTCGCGGCGATCATCTACACCGACGTCGACCGGGACGGGATCCTGGCCGGCATCAACTGGGAGGCGACCATCGATCTCGCCGGCGCCGTGTCGGTCCCGGTGATCGCCTCGGGCGGCCTTGCCTCGATCGCCGACGTGGTGCGGCTCACCATGCCGGACGCGCAGCTCCTGGAAGGCGCGATCTCCGGCCGGGCGCTCTATGACGGGCGGATCGACGCCGCCGAGGCGCTGCGGGTGCTCGGCGCGGCGGGCTGACTTCAGCCGGCACCATCATTCGGAGGCTTATGACGACTCCGCCAGGAACGACGCCACCGCGGCGTTGAACGCTTCCGGCGCGTCGAGATTGGAGACGTGCCCGGCCTCGACGGTGACGATCTCCGCCCGTCCGATGCGGCGGGCGATCTCGCCGGCGTGGTCGATGACCAGCTGCGTCTCGTGGCGGCCGATGATGACGAGGCAGGCGATGTCGAGGGCGCGGATCGCCGCCGGGTCGGCCGCGACGATCGCCGCATAGGCGGCCACCACGGCGTCGGCCGGCATGGTTGAAAATCCTTCGACGAAATGCCGCTCGGCATCCGCGCCGACCCATTCCTCGCCGAAGATCCTCTTTGCGCCGGCAATGCCCCAGCGCGCCGTGCGGTGCTGGCCGAGAAGCGCGAACGCCGCCGGCAGGATGCGCTGCGGCCCGAGCCATTCCAGCGCCGCCCGCAACGGCCCGTGGAGCGACAATGCCAGCGGCGTGTCGGCGAGCACCATCGCGGCGACGCGCGCCGGCCGGTGCGCCGCCATTTCCAGCGCCACCATGCCGCCCAGCGAGACGCCGCAGAGGGCGGCGCGCTCGATCCCCAGCGCGTCGAGGAAGCCGAACGCGTCGACCGCGAGGCTCTCGACGGACATCGCGGTCGTATCGCCCAGCGTCTCGCCATGGCCGCGCAGGTCCGGCGCCAGCAGGCGGTAGTCGCTCGCCAGCCCGGCGATCTGCGGACGCCAGACGGATTTGGTCTGCACCGCGCCGTGCAGGCACAGCACCGGCAGGGCCGATACCGGGCCTGCCTCGAGATAGGCGACGGTGAGGTCGCCGGCGACGACCGATCGCGTGGCCAGGGTCTCTTGCAATGTCACGATCAGGCTTCCCGCTGATGGCTGCTTCGTCCGACCGGACGGTGGTCCCGCCAAGCCTATACAGGCATCGGTCGGCAAGTCGGCCGCGAATTCGCGGCCGACTTGCGGCTTCGGCGATGGTTCGCCGCCAGGAGCCGATTCGCGCTGCCTCTTGCCGAGTTCCCTCGCGGCGTCGCATAAGGCGCGCACCAGCACAGCAACCGGCCGGCGCCCTCGACGATGCCCGTTCCCGATCCGATCCTTTTTCGCCAGCAATGCGCCGCTCCCGGCGCCGCGATGGCTCGCGGCGCGCCGCGGCAGACCAGGCACCTTCCATGACCCTCAAGGCGCGCATCATTCCGTGTCTCGACGTCAAGGACGGACGGGTGGTCAAGGGCGTCAATTTCGAGGGTCTGGTCGACGCGGGCGATCCGGTGGAGGCGGCGCGCGCCTATGACGCCGCCGGCGCCGACGAGCTCTGCTTCCTCGACATCACCGCCTCCTCCGACAATCGCGAGACGATCCTCGACGTCGTCTCCCGGACCGCCGAGCAGTGCTTCATGCCGGTCACCGTCGGCGGCGGCGTGCGCACCGTCGCGGATGTGCGCCGCCTGCTGCTGGCCGGCGCCGACAAGGTGTCGATCAACACCGCCGCGGTGCAGCGCCCCGAGCTCGTCGCCGAGGCGGCGCATAAATTCGGCGACCAGTGCATCGTCGTCGCCATCGATGCGCGGCGCGTGGCCGACGGCTCGGCCGCGCCGCGCTGGGAGATATTCACCCATGGCGGCCGCACCGCGACGGGCATCGACGCAGTGGAGTTCGCCCGCCGCGTCGTCTCGCTCGGCGCCGGCGAGATCCTGCTGACCTCGATGGACCGCGACGGCACCAAGTCCGGCTTCGACATCGACCTGACCCGCGCCGTCGCCGATGCCGTCGCCGTGCCGGTCATCGCTTCGGGCGGGGTCGGCACGCTCGACCATCTGGTCGAGGGCGTGCGCGACGGCCACGCAGCGGCGGTGCTGGCCGCCTCGATCTTCCATTTCGGCACCCACACGATAGCCGAAGCCAAGGCCCACATGGCGGAGGCCGGCATCCCGATGCGGCTCGATCCGGCCTTCCAGGCGATCGCCGACCGGGCCTGACCGCCCGGCTCTTCGAAAGGCTCAAAAGCTTGCAGTTCACCCTCGCCGATCTCGAGACCATCGTCGCCGCGCGAGCCGCATCCGGCGACACGAAAGCGTCCTATACGGCAACGCTTGCGGCACGCGGCGTCGAACACGTCGCCAAGAAGCTCGGCGAAGAGGCAACGGAGACGGTGATCGCGGCCGTCTCGCAGGACGATGCAAGCCTCGTCTCGGAAAGCGCCGACCTGCTCTATCACCTGATCGTGCTGCTGCAGGTCCGAAAGGTGCCGCTGGCCGACGTCATGGCCGAGCTCGGTCGCCGCACCAGCCAGAGCGGCATCGCCGAGAAGGCCGCCAGGCCCGATGCATCCGGGGCCGGTACGCACGACGAATGATGGACCAGCTGACACCCTCGAAATTCTCGCCCTACCGCGTCTTCACCGCGGCGGAATGGGCGAAGTTTCGGGCCGACACGCCACTGACGCTGACCGAGGACGAAGTCCGCCGGCTGCGTTCGATCGGCGATCCGGTCGATCTCGACGAGGTGGCGCGGATCTATCTGGCGGTGTCGCGACTGCTCTACGCGCATGTCGAATCCTCGCAGCTGCTGTTCCGCCAGCGCCAGAGCTTCCTGTCGGGCGGCCTGCCGGTGAAGAAGACCCCGTTCATCATCGGCATCGCCGGCTCGGTGGCGGTCGGCAAGTCGACCACGGCGCGCATCCTGAAGGAGCTTTTGGCCCGCTGGCCGTCCTCTCCCAAGGTCGATCTCGTCACCACCGACGGCTTCCTCTATCCGAACGCCGTGCTGGAGGCCGAAGGGCTGATGCAGCGCAAGGGCTTTCCGGAAAGCTACGACGTCGGGTCGATCCTGCGCTTCCTCTCCGACATCAAGGCCGGCCGGCCCCGCGTCGAGGCGCCGGTCTATTCGCATTTCGTCTACGACGTCGTGCCCGGCCAGCGGATCACCATCGACCGGCCGGACATATTGATCTTCGAGGGGCTGAACGTCCTGCAGGTGCGCGAGATGCCGAAGGACGGAAAGGCAGTGCCGTTCGTCTCCGACTTCTTCGACCATTCGATCTATATCGACGCCGACGAGGCGGAGATCCGCCGCTGGTATGTCGAGCGCTTCATGCGGCTGCGCGAGACCGCCTTCCGCGAGGCGGATTCCTTCTTCCACCGCTACTCGCAGATCCCCGAGGACGAGGCGCAGGCCATCGCCGAGGCGCTGTGGCGCGACATCAACGGCAAGAATCTCTACGAGAACATCCTGCCGACCCGGCCCCGCGCCGACCTGATCCTGCGCAAGGGCCCGAACCATCTCATCGAACAGGTGGCGCTGCGCAAACTCTGAACGTGGGGGCGCAAGCGCCGAGCGGCCGGCCGCTCAGCCAGGAACCGTCACCCGGCGCAGCGTCAGGTTGATCCGGCCGCCATTCTTCAGGAGCGTCGAGGTCGCCGGATAGATCCGGTCGACGCCGTGGTGGCAGAGCCGCCCCTCGCCGCCGAGGATCACCACGTCGCCCGAGCGCAGCCGCAGCGATGTGGTGCGTCCGCCCCGTGTCGTCTCGCCGATGCGGAACAGGCAGTCGTCGCCGAGCGAGATCGAGACGACGGGCGCCGCCAGATCCTTTTCGTCGCGGTCCTGGTGGAGGCCCATCTTCGCCGTCTCGGCATAGAAATTGACCAGGCAGGCCTCCGGCGGATGGTCGTAGGCCGAGACCTCCTCCCACAGCGCCAGCAGCGACGACGGCATGGCCGGCCATGGCCTGCCGGTCACCGGATGGGTCGGCTGGTATCGGTAGCCGGCGCGGTCGGATACCCAGCCGAGCGAACCGCAATTGGTCATGCGCACCGACAGCTTCTTGCCGGTGCGGGGCATTTCCGGAGAATAGAGCGGCGCCTCCGCCACCACCGCCCGAATGCTGTCCAGCAGCGCGATCTGCGCGTCGCGGTCGAGATGGCCCGGTATGTGCCGGACGCCTTTGGGCAGTACGTTCACGGATAGGGCCTCATTGCCGCCGGGCCGGCGCGTCGCTCAGGACAGGTAGCCGAGCTGCGCGGCGAGGGCGACGGCATGGGTGCGGTTGGAGGCGTTCATCTTGCGCTGCGCCGCAGTCAGATATTGCGAGATCGTGTATTCCGACAGGGACAGGATGAGGCCGATCTCCGAGGACGTCTTGCCCAGCATGGCCAGCTTCAGGCAGTCGCGCTCGCGCCCCGAAAGCGGATTGTTGCGGCGGTTTTCCTCGAATCTTGCCGCCGCCAGCATGCCGAAGAGGGCGAAGGCGAAGACATGCAGCTCGCGCAGCGCCTGGGCCGAGAGATCGGGTTCGGCCCCGGCGAGCGACAGCGCGCCGTTGAAGGCGGTCAGCCCGTGCACGGGAAACAGCGCGCCGGCCAGATAGGACTCCGCCGTGAGCATCCGGGCCGCCGGGCTCGGATCGGGCTCGTCGGCGCCGTACAGCGTGTCGATGTCCCAGACGAAGGGCATCGGATCGGTCTTGAGCGCGCCCAGCACCAGCTTGAAGCGATGCAGCCCGAGCTGGTCGTAGCTGCGCACGAAGCCGTCGGACCAGTTGCCGAACAGGAACCGCGTCGCGGTGCCGCCATCGTCGGTCGAGGGCATGACCAGCGCTGCCGCATGGGAAAAGCCGTAATCGCCGGCGACATCGTCGAGAAGCCGGCGGAGCGACGGCTCGTCCCAGTCCGTCGGAAAGGCGGCAAGGCGGGCCAGGGCGCCCGTCATGCCGGCAGCCCGGAGGGCGGGCAGGCAAGCCTCGATCCTGTCCCCCTTGTCCTTGCCTGGGGTGTCATTCGCTTGGTCCCCGCGCATTCCAGACGGCATGCCGTGCTCGCTATCCGATTCAATTGTCCCCGCCGATTCGACCGCGATTCGGGTCCCCGCCAGTGTGGCCGCAAACCTTGCCACATTGAACCCTTCCCGTGCCGGCGGACCCGGTCGCGGCCACCGGGGTGGCAGCGACGGACCCGGGCCCCCATCTAGCGGCAGGGCGCTCGCAGCTGGCGCCGACCGTTCTGCCGCCGACACGGGGCGGCACTCCCCGAAAAGAAGATATCCATGTCAGATTTTTCCCCCCGCGAGATCGTTTCCGAACTCGACCGCCACATCATTGGCCAGAAGGACGCCAAGCGCGCGGTCGCCGTCGCGCTCCGCAATCGCTGGCGCCGGCAGCAGCTGGAAGGTTCGCTGCGCGAAGAGGTGATGCCCAAGAACATCCTGATGATCGGACCCACCGGCGTCGGCAAGACCGAGATCTCCCGCCGTCTCGCCCGGCTCGCCGGCGCGCCCTTCATCAAGGTCGAGGCCACCAAGTTCACCGAGGTCGGCTATGTCGGCCGCGACGTCGAGCAGATCATCCGCGACCTCGTCGAGATCGGCATCGGCCTGGTGCGCGAGAAGAAGCGCGAGGAGGTGAAGGCCAAGGCCCACCAGGGCGCGGAGGAGCGTGTCCTCGACGCGCTGGTCGGCAAGACCGCCTCGCCGGCGACGCGCGACAGTTTCCGCAAGAAGCTGCGCGCCGGCGAACTCGACGACAAGGAGATCGACATCGAGATCGCCGATAGCGGCAATCCGATGGGCGGCATGGAGATTCCCGGCATGCCGGGCGCCAATATCGGCGTGCTCAACCTGTCAGAAATGTTCGGCAAGATGGGCCAGCGCACCAAGCAGCGCCGGACCAGCGTCAAGGCGAGCTACGAGCTTCTGATCGGCGAGGAATCCGACAAGCTGCTCGACCAGGACCAGCTGGTGCGCGAGGCCGTCTCGGCCGTCGAGAACAACGGCATCGTCTTCCTCGACGAGATCGACAAGGTGGCGAACAAGGACGGCCACGGTGGCGCCGGCGTTTCCCGCGAAGGCGTGCAGCGCGATCTGCTGCCGCTGGTCGAGGGTACGACGGTGGCGACCAAGCACGGGCCGGTGAAGACCGATCACATCCTGTTCATCGCCTCGGGCGCATTTCACGTGTCCAAGCCGTCGGACCTCTTGCCCGAGCTGCAGGGCCGCCTGCCGATCCGCGTCGAGCTGCGGGCGCTGACCAAGGAGGATTTCCGCCGCATCCTCACCGAGACCGAGGCCTCGCTGATCAAGCAGTACGTGGCGCTGATGAAGACCGAGAATGTCGACCTGGAGATCACCGACGACGCGATCGACGCCATCGCCGACCTTGCCGTGTCGCTCAACGGCTCGATCGAGAATATCGGCGCGCGGCGGCTGCAGACGGTGATGGAGCGGGTCCTCGACGACATCTCGTTCGAGGCGCCCGACAAGGGCGGCGAGAGCTATCGGGTCGATGCGGCCTATGTCCACAAGGCGCTCGATGGCATCGCCGGTAATGTCGACCTGTCGCGCTTCATTCTCTGACGATTCGTCGCACCCTGCGTTCCATAGATTTTAAGTGAACGGCCCCGCGTCCCCGACGCGGGGCTTTTTCGTTTCCTCCGCTTGCCTGCGCCCCATGTGGAATTCATCGCAGCGGCCGATTCCGGCTGCAAATCAATGCCTTCTTCGAGGAGATTTCCCCATGAAGACACTTACCTTGCTGCTAACCGGGACCGTCCTGTCGGCCGGTCTCGCCGTCGCGCCGGCTTATTCCCAGGGCTCCACCGGTGACGCCTCGCCCGTCGAGCAGGTCGAGGGCCAGCCGCCCGCTGAAGGAAACGAGGGCGTCCAGGCCGGTGAGCCGGTCGAGACCCAGCCAGCCAACGCACCAGACCAGCAGCCGGCCTTCCCGGAACAGACGCGCGCGCCGCAGCCGGCGGACATGCCGGAGGTGGCGGTCGAGACCCTGGCCGAGGACCTGCCGCAGCTTTGGGCCATGGAGTTCCTGCCGGACGGCCGCATGCTGGTGACCACCAAGGAAGGCGCCTTTCACGTGATCTCGGCGGAAGGCGAGGCCGGAACCGCGCTCAGCGGCATGATCGAAGTGGCATCGGCCGGCCAGGGCGGCCTGCTCGACGTTGCGCTGGCGCCCGACTTCGAGACCAGCAACCGCATCTTCTTCTCGTTCGCCGAGCCGAGAGACGACGGCAACGGCACGTCGGTCGGCCGCGCGACGCTGAATCTCGACGACAATGGCGGCGGGAGCGTGGAGGATGTCGAGGTCATCTTCCAGCAGATGCCGAGCTATGACGGCGACAAGCATTTCGGCTCGCGCCTGGTGTTCTCGCCCGATGGCGACCTCTACGTGACGGTCGGCGAGCGGTCGGACGATCCGCCGCGCGACCAGGCGCAGGACCTCGATTCGGGCCTCGGCAAGGTGTTCCGCATCAATCCGGAGACGGGCGAGGCGGTCGACGGCAATCCCTTCGCCGATGAGGACGGCGCGCAGCCGGAAATCTGGAGCTACGGCCACCGCAATCTTCAGTCGGCCGCACTGGACGCCGAGGGCCGTCTTTGGACCGTCGAGCACGGCCCGCGCGGCGGCGACGAGCTGAACATGCCGGAGGCAGGGCTCAATTACGGCTGGCCCGTCATCACCTACGGCGTCGCCTATTCCGGCGAACAGGTCGAGGGTGGCATCACCAGCCAGGAGGGCATGGAGCAGCCGGTCTATTACTGGGATCCGGTGATCGGCCCCTCCGGCATGGCGCTCTACGAGGGCGAGGAGTTCCCGAGCTGGCAGGATGCGTTCCTGATCGGCGGGCTCGTCACCACCGGACTCGTCGTCGTGCATCTGGACGAGGCCGGCGAACAGGTTGCCTTCGAGGAGCGCGTTCCGCTGGATGCCCGCATCCGCGACGTTCGCGTCGGTCCGGACGGGGCTGTCTACGCCGTCACGGAAGACCCGGATGCCGACACCTCGGCCATCCTGCGCCTGACCCGCGAGCAGTAGGCGGCGCAAGGTTCGAACGGACGTCAGAAGAAGGGCGGGCAGCTTCGGCGCCCGCCCTTCTTCATTGGTGGTTCTTGTCGTCGACCGTGGCCCGGCTTCACGCCGCTTGGCGCGTGACGGCCGGCCGGCGGAAGGCGCTGATCTCGCGTGATCCGTCCCGGCCGATCGTCATGACGGAGTCGGGCGGCACCATGCTCCAGGCTTCGGAGCCCGCATCGCAGGGCTCGGACGCCACGACCACGCCGTCGCCGGCCTGGCGCCAGTAGAGCGTCGGGGGGTGGCCGTCGCTGGACCAGCGATAGGCCCACAGACTGTCTCCATCGGCATGAACGGCGGCAAAGCGTAGCGGCTCGGCAACGCCCTGCGCCGCGGCCTTCGCCTCGATGGCTTCCAGCGTGGCGCCGAGCGCGCCGACCGGATCAGCGTCGAGCCCGTTCCCAAGCGCCGCCAGGAAGATCGCTTCGGAATCGCTGGTGCCGCGGCGGCGCGCATAGAGCGCGTCCGGGATCATCGCGTCGACGGCGCGGCGCAGTGTCGGGTAACCGCCGATCTGGCCATTGTGCATGAAGAGGTGCCGCCCGTCGGTGAAGGGATGGCAATTGGCCGTCGACACCTCGCCGGAGGTCGCCGAGCGCACATGTGCCACGAACATCGGCGAGCGGATCTGGCGGCAGAGCGAGACGAGGTTGGCGTCTGACCACGCTGGCAGGATGCCGCGATAGACGCCGGGCTCGGGCCGCTCGCCGTACCAGCCGATCCCGCAGCCATCGCCATTGACGATGGTGCGTGCCTCCCGCGCTGCCAGCGACTGGGAAATCAGCGAGGCGCGCGGCTCGACCAGCAGCTTTTCCAAGAGGATGGGCGGACCGGCATAAGCGAGAAGTCGGCACATTTGGCGGGGCACCGGGCTAGAGCGGGCCGCTTGCGGGCCCATCCTCCACGTTTCGCCAAGCATGGTTAATGCCAGGTTAAAGCTGACGGTTTCACGTGAAACTGCGGCCTTTCCCGGCCGCTTGGCGGCGGCGCTTCTCGCGCACCGCCGCCTCGGCGCGCTCGGCGGCCTGCTCGACCTCCGCCAGGATCTTCCTGATGTCGTCCGGCGCCAGGATCGCGATGGACTCCGCCAGCCGGTTGGCGAGCGTCGTCGCCTCGGCGCTCAGCCCGGCGGTCTCCACCGTCACCTTGGGATGCGACAGGGCCGCCAGGCGCTCGAGCTCCTCCGCATCGTCCCAGATCACGTTCAGATAGCCGATGATGCGCTGCAGCAGATCCCATGTCGGGCGGCCCCTGCGGCCATGCTCCAGTGCGGAAAGATAAGCGCTGGACACGTTGAGTGCCGCGGCCATCTGGCCCTGGGTGACGCCGCGCTCCTTGCGCAGCGCCCGGATGCGTTCGCCGAAGGGGGTCATCGCGGCCGCCGTACCCGCACGTAGAGCGCGCCGTCGCCGCCGTGATGGCGTTCGGCGCTGTCGAAGCCCGACACGAGCGGGCGGAACTCGGGCCCGGTGAACCATTGCGGCACCACCCGCCGCAGCACGCCGCGCGAGCCGAAGGCGGAACCGGCCGTCCCGCCCCGGCCGGTGATCACCAGCACATGCCGCAGCCCCATCGCCTGGGACTGGCGCAGGAAGCCCACCAGGGCGTCATGGGCACGCTGCTGGGTCATCTCGTGCAGATCGATCCGCGCGTCGATCGCCAGCCGCCCCTTGGCGAGCTTGCGGCGCGTCGGCTTCTCGATCGCATGCTGGCTGAGGTAGACGGGTGGCTCGTGCTTCGGCCTGACGGGCGCCAGTACGGCATTCGGCTTGGCGGCGGGTTTTGCCGGGGTGGCCGGCTTCTCCACCCGGACCTCCGGCGGCAGCGGCGGATAGGATCGGCCCTTCAGCGGGATCGCCGACCGCGCGACGCCGGCCCAGAGCCGCGCTTCCTCGGCGCTGAGGCCGCGCCGGCGCCTCATCGCGCCAGGCTCTCGGCCAGCGAGGGCGGCACCAGCACGGTGAAGTCGGCGGCGTGCCGGATGCGCCCGGCGATCTTCCCGGCTTCGGGGCCGGAGCCGACATAGATGTCGGCGCGCGCCGGCCCGATGATCGCCGAGCCGGTATCCTGGGCGATCATCAGCCGGCGGAACGGCCGGCTGTCGATCGGGAGCTGCGACGCGGTGATGAAATAGGGCACGCCGAAGGTCGCGAGCTCGCGGTCGACGGCGATGGAGGCAAGCGCCGTCAGCGGCACCTGCGCCGCGCCGACCGGTCCGAGCGACGGATCGTCGACGGCCGTTTCCTGGAAGAAGATGAACGAGCGGTTGCGATCGAACAGCGCGCGCTGGCGCTCCGGATGCGCCGCCAGCCAAGCCCGGATGCCGTCCATGTCGGCCTCGGCGAGGGTGAGTTCGCCGGAATCCACCAGCAGCCGGCCGATCGCGGTGAACGGGTGGCCGGACTTTGCCGCAAAGCCGACCCGCAGCTGGCTTCCGTCGGTTATCTGGAGCCGGGCCGAGCCCTGGATATGGATGAAGAACGCCTCGACGGGATCGGCGAGCCAGGCGATTTCCAGACCGCGGCCGCGCAGCAGGCCGGCCTCGATGGCGGCGCGATCGGGATGCTCCTCGAGCAGACCGCAGGATTTGCGCCGGGCGAAGCGGAAGGAGGGATCCATGCCCGGCGGACGGGACACGTCATCGATCTTCACGAGTTCCGGCGGCGGGGCGTAGAGCGGGAAGCGGAAGCGCGAGGTCTCGACTGCCGAGGCTTCGACGACCGGTTCGTAGTAGCCGGTCACGAAACCGTGCTCGCCTTCAGGCGCGACGGCGTCCGGAACGATCTGCAGGGGCACGAAATGCTGCTCGAAGAACGCCCGCGCTTCAGCACCGTCGCGCTCTGTCGCGACGGCCGCCGCGGCGGCATCATGGAAGGCGGCGGCATCGATGCCGAGCGTGCCGGTGCGGACGGCGTTCGCAAGGAACCTCCCCGCGCCGCGGCGGAAGGCGGCATAGGCGAGCCCGTGTTCCGCCGCCGACCATTCGGGAAGGTCGGCGAAGCGGCGGCGGCGGAAGGCGACCATCGCCCCCGGCTCAGCCTTCTTCGGATTCGGTGCCGGCGAGCTTCCAGTTCGGATCGCGGGAGCGCGTGTCGCGCGAGAACGTCCAGACGTCCTTCACTTCGACGACCGTCTCGGGATCACCGTCGGTGACCTCGCCCGAAGGGGTGACGACCGCAGTGATCATCTGCGCGACGATGCGCACGGTGACCAGCGCCTCGCGCGCCTTGAGCTCGGCCGAGACCAGCGTCGCATCGTCGATGCCGACGAAGGAGGACTGCATGCGCTCACCCCGCGATTCACGGTCGATGATGGCCTGCTCGAAGCCCTGGTAGACCTCTGGAGTCAGCAGGTTCTTCAAGAGCTTGCGGTCGCCGTCGGCAAAGGCCGTGACGATCATCTCGTAGGCGATCTTAGCGCCCTCGAGGAATTCCTTGGGATCGAAGGACGGATCGTTGTCGTAGATCCGCCGCAGCTCGGCGTTCAGCGGGGTACCCGCCGGTGCCACGAGATCGATGGACTCATACGGCTGCCGAGGCGTTGCCGGGTCGCCGTTGTCTGGCAGGCGCCGATGCGGCAGTGTCACGACATTGCCGCCGGCGGCGGCATCCTCGCGCGGCTTTTCGGTGCGCGTGTAGGGGTCGAAGGGGGGGCGCTCGTTGCCAGTGCGACGGCCGAGCACGTTACGCAGCTGAAACAGGACGATCACCGCGAGCACTATGAAGAAGATCGTCCCAAAACTCATTGCGCGTCGCCACCTCTCCGCCGAACCACTTGTCGTCCCCATATAGAGACGCACGGCAACGCATTCAAATTCCTTTCGACCGTTCCTATCTCTGTGATCGCAGCGGACGGCCCGGACCGAATGCCGCAACGCGCCGGCGGGACGCCGGGAGAGACAGCTGCAGGAGAATTCCGACCATGCCCATTGCCCTGATCCCGGTCCTGCTCCTGGTGATCCCGATCCTCGAGATCGCCGTCTTCATCCTCGTCGGCAACCTCATCGGCCTGTGGCCGACGCTGGGACTCGTGGTCGTCACCGCCATCTTCGGGACGCTGCTGCTGCGGCGCCAGGGGCTCGACACGCTGGCTCGCATCCAGGCCGAGACGCGGGCCGGGCGGGTGCCGGCGCGTGAGCTCGTCAACGGCGTGATGATCGCCATTGCCGGTGTCCTGCTGCTGACGCCCGGCCTCGTCACCGACACGCTCGGTTTCCTGCTGTTCGTGCCGGCGATCCGCGACGCGGTCTGGAATTTCCTGAAGGCCCGGGTCGTCGTGGTCGCGGCTGGTGGCTTCGGCAGGGGCTCGGGACCCGCACCGCGTGGCGATCCCGATGTGGTCGACCTGTCGGGTGCCGAGTTCGAGCGGCGCCCGGACCCGACCACGCCATGGCGCGGGACCGACGGGCAGTCCGCGCCGGACGGCGAACCGCCGCGCCGCATCCTGCACTGAGGTCTGTTCCAGCCCCCCGGCCGACCTCGCCTTGTCCTGATAGCGCCCGCATGATAGCGCTCGCGCCGATCTTTCAGGCCGGCTAGGACGCTGCGGCGTTCGGCAGGCCCAAGCCCGGCACGAGCCGCTGCAGGCGGTCGCCAAGCCGACGATACAAGCGAGACGGGAGCAGTCATGTCCGACACCACCGACCATCAGTCAGGCGGCAACGGCGGCACGCCGGCGACGCCGGCATCGGCCACGCCGCCGAGCATCAACATCCTCACCCAGTACATCCGCGACATGTCCTTCGAGAGCCCCAACGCGCCCGCGGCGCTGCGCGGCCAGAAGCGCGCGCCGGCGATCAATATCGGCGTCAATGTCGGAGCCAACCCGATCCAGGGCACCGAGGGCGAGTACGACGTGCGGCTGAGCCTCAACGCAAAGGCCGGCGAGGGCGCCGACCTGATGTTCAATGTCGAGCTCGACTATGGCGGCGTCTTCAAGCTGCAGAACTTCCCGCAGGAGCATCTCCTGCCGGTGCTGTTCATCGAGTGCCCGCGGCTGCTCTTCCCGTTCGCCCGTCAGGTGATCGCCGACGTCACCCGCAATGGCGGCTTCCCGCCGCTGATGATCGACCCGATCGACTTCGCGCAGCTGTTCCAGCAGCGCATGGCCGAGGAACGCGCCCGCCAGCAGGTCCAGACGACCTGAGGCGACGGCGCGCTCCGGCGCAGATCGCAGACGAAAGAGGCCGGCGCATCGTTCGATGTCGCCGGCCTTTTCATTTTCGACTTTCAGTCGATCAGGACGCCGCGGCGGCCGGTTCCGGCCGCTCGATGTAGCGCCACCACAGCGCGTCCTTGCCGAGGCTGGCGACGAAGCCGGCATGGGCGGCGATCTCTTCTGCCGAGAGGCGCGGCGGCAGCGGAACCGGCCGCGGCCCGATGCGGCCGAGATCCGCCTCCGAGCCCTCCAGCGGCTCGCCAGTGTCGACGACGAGGCCCAGGGCTGCCTGCCGGCCGCCGATCAGCTCGATATAGACCTCCGCGAGGAGCTCGGAGTCGAGGAGCGCGCCGTGTTTGTCGCGGCGGCTGGTATCCACCGAAAAGCGCGAGCAGAGCGCATCGAGCGTCGCCGGCGCCATCGGGAACTTGCGCCGCGCCATCGGCAGCGTGTCGATGACCATGCTGGAATCGATCGGCGGCTGGCCGATCCGCGCCAGCTCGGCATTGAGGAACTGCACGTCGAAGGCGGCATTGTGGGCGATCAGCCGCGCCCCGGCGAAGAACTCGAGGAAATCCTCCGCGATCTCCTCGAACAGCGGCTTGTCGACGAGGAAGGCGTCGGAGATGCCGTGGACGTCGAAGGCGGCGGGATCGACCTTGCGGCCGGCCGGCCGCACGAAGGTGTGATAGTTACGGCCCGTCGGGATGTGGTTCCACAATTCCACGGCACCGATCTCGACCACGCGCTCGACCGCCGGGTCGAGCCCGGTGGTTTCGGTGTCGAAGACGATTTCGCGCATGGGATACTCCGCTTCCGGTCTCCTTTTCGGGCAGGCCGGTCGGCGAGGCAAGGCGACAGGGACGGCGAGGCGCCCCTATCCACCAGCTTAAGTACATGTTCTCTCTATGTTCTTTCTGTCCGTCTGCTTGCGCCGTCAACCGGCCAGGCGCGCGATTACCTTGATCTCGAAATCGAATCCGGAGAGCCAGTTGACGCCCACCGCGGTCCAGTTCGGGTAAGGCGGCTCGCCGAAGACCGTCGCGCGGACTTCGTTGACGGTCGCGAACTGGTTTTCCGGGTCGGTGTGGAACGTCGTCACGTCGACGATGTCATCGAACGTAGCGCCGGCTGCCGTCAGCACGGCGGCGAGATTGTCGAAGGCCAGCTGGACCTGCGCCGGGAAGTCCGGCTCGGGCGAACCGTCCTCGCGGCTCCCGACCTGGCCGGAGACGAACAGCAGGTCGCCCGACCGGATCGCCGCCGAGTATTTGTTGATGTCGTAGAGAGCCTGCCGTCCGGCAGGGAAGATCGCGTCGCGCTGGGCCATCATGGCACTCCTGTTGTGGGAACTCGCGGCAGTCGAACGTCGCATCCGTCTACCGTACGTCGCGCCGCAGGCCGCCCACTGTCGTTGGGGGCGGGATTGATATACGTCGCGTATGTGCATAGGTGATGGCATACGCGTCGTATGTCAATACACATACGGCACGTATGCGAACGGAGAGTGAGCTTGGCCGGAAGACGTCGTGCAGAAATGGTGGAGGAGACCCGTGGCAAGCTGGTCCACGCCGCGCGGCGCGCTTTCGCCGCCAAGGGCTATGCCGACGCGTCGATGGACGAGTTGACGGCCGAGGCCGGCCTGACGCGCGGCGCGCTCTATCACAATTTCGGCGACAAGAAGGGCCTGCTGCAGGCCGTCATCGACCAGATCGACGCCGAGATGCTGGACCGGATGCGCGCGGCGAAGGCGGACGCTGAATCGCCATGGCTCGGCTTCCTGGCCGAGAGCATCGCCTATATCGAGATGGCGCTGGAGCCGG
Source organism: Aurantimonas endophytica (assembly GCF_014196845.1). Taxonomy (GTDB): domain Bacteria; phylum Pseudomonadota; class Alphaproteobacteria; order Rhizobiales; family Rhizobiaceae; genus Aurantimonas; species Aurantimonas endophytica. The sequence goes on along the minus strand of NZ_JACIEM010000006.1, from coordinate 67,296 downwards.
AGATCCAGCGCATCATGCTGCTGGACGGGCCGGCCGTGCTCGGCGATCCGTCGCGCTGGCCGAACCAGAACGCCTGCCTTGCCACGACCACGCAGACCATCCAGGCGCTGATCGACGCGGGAACGCTGAAGCCCCTGGATGCCGAGGCCGCCGCAAGGCTGCTCAACGGCGCGGCGCTCAACGCCGCCCTGTGGATCGCCGCCGCCGGCGACCCGCCCGCCGTTCTCGGCAAGGCCGTTGCGGCGTTCCGGCATCTGGCGGAAGGCATGCTGCGGTCCGAGGTCTAAGTATCAACGCTTCCGGAAAGCGCCTCTAGAGCGCCCGGCAGCGCTTGACGATCGCCTTCACCGCCAGCCGGGCCGCTTCCATGCCGTTGCTGGTGTCGACGATGAAGTCGGCGCGGGCGCGCTTCTCCTCGTCCGGGACCTGGCGGGCGAGGATCGCCGCCAGCTTCGCCTCGGTCATGCCCGGCCGCGACAGTACCCGCTCGCGCTGGATCTCGGGCGGTGCCGTGACCACGACGATCTTGTCGCAGCGACTGTCGGCACCGGTCTCGAACAGCAGCGGCACATCGAGCACGGCAAGCCGCGCATTGCGCTGGCGGGCCGACTCGAGAAACGCCTCCTCCTCGGCCCGCACCAGCGGATGGACGATCGCCTCGAGCCGCTTCAGTGCCTCAGGATCGTCGAGAACCCGGGCGGCGAGGCGCTCACGATCGACGACGCCGTTCGCTACCGTACCCGGAAACGCCGCCTCGATCAGCGGCGCGGCCTTACCGGCATAGAGTTGATGCACCACGGCGTCGGCCGAATGCACCGGCGCACCCTCGGCGGCGAACATGTGCGACGTGGTGGTCTTGCCCATGCCGATCGAGCCGGTGAGGCCGAGCACGATCATCAGACGCCGCTTTCGATGTCGCGGACGATCGCATCGCGCAGCGCCTTATCGACCGTCGGGCGCCGGCCGAACCAGCGCTCGAAGCCCGGTACCGCCTGGTGCAGCAGCATGCCGAGCCCGTCGGATGTCCGCAGACCCCGGGCGGTCGCCGCCTGAAGGATCGGCGTCTGGAGCGGCACGTAGACGATGTCGGCGACCATGGCGTGATCGGGCAGCGCCGAGAGATCGGGAAGCTTGGGCGCGAACCAGTCCGGCGTCTCGTCGTCCGGATCGGGCGCGGGAATCGGCGTCGTGTTGACCAGGAGGTCGGTGGTAGCGAGCAGCGCCGGCTTCTCGTCCTCGCCATGTGCCGAGACGAGCGGCCCGAAGCGCTCGGCCAGTTCCTCGGCCCGGGCAACCGTGCGGTTGACGATCCGCACCGATTTGATGCCGCCCTTCAGAAGGGCAAAGATCACCGCCCGCGCCGCACCGCCGGCGCCGAGCACGGTCGCGGTGCCCGCATCGGCCCAGCCGGGCAGCTGCGCATCGAGATTGGCGGCGAAACCATAGGCATCGGTGTTGCCGCCGACGAGGCGGCCGGATTTCTCGAACCACAGCGTGTTGACCGCGCCGATGGCCTCCGCCGCCGCATCGCGGCGCGCAACCGCCTCGAGCGCCGCCAGCTTGTGCGGCAGCGTGACATTGCCGCCGACAAAGCCTTGTCTGCGCAGCGTCCGGAAGAATTCGCCGATCTCCTCCGGCGGCACACCGACGCGGTCATAGGAGCCCGGCAGGCCGAATTGCTTCAGCCAGGCGCGGTGGATCAGCGGCGAGCGCGAATGCCACACCGGCCAGCCGGTGACGAAGGCGCGGGGCCCGTCCGTGGCTGCTTGAACCAGATTGGGATCGAAGATCGAGCCTTCGCCGCGCGGGCGCTGGGCGCCGCTGACATAGGGCTCTGGCGTCCAGTCCTGCTCAGCCATCGATCTCTCCGCGCCGCCGCAATTCCTTGAGCAGCGGCAGCAGCGGCAGCCCGATGATGGTGAAGAAGTCGCCCTCGATCGAATCCATCAGCTGGATCCCCTCCTTCTCGATCTGGTAGGCGCCGACGCTCGTCAGCGCCTTTTGGCCGGCATGGGCGAGATAACGGCCGATGAAGCCCGGATCGAGGTCGCGCAGCGTGATCGCTGCGGTGGCGACGTGCCGCCAGGTGACCGCGCCGTCCTCGACCAGCACCACCGCGCTGTTGAGATGGTGGGTGCGGCCGGAAAGCTTCAACAGCGTGCGGCGCGCGTCCTCCATCGTGGCCGGCTTGTGCAGCACCTCGTCGCCGAGCGACAGGGTCTGGTCGGCGCCGATGACGATCGTGCCCTGGTGGCGCGTCGAGACGTCGGTCGCCTTGGCCTCGGCCAGGATGCCGGCAATGTCTTCCGGCGACACGCCGCTTTCGAGGAGCGGCGCCTCGATCGCCCGCTCGTCGAGGTCGCTCGCCTCGACGGTGAAGTCGATGCCGGCATTCTTGAGGAGTTCGCGTCGATGGACGCTGCTCGATGCCAGTACGATGCCCTTGGCCATTTCGCTCGCCTTTTAACGATTTCTTTAAGGACGCCGGGCTTGATAGCGCTTCGGATCGGCAAACGCCACGGAGTGCCGGACTCGATTCGCCCCCCGCCGGCAACCCGGCACGGGGACAGCACCCATGATTCTTCGTCGGCCTGTGGGTTAACGAAGGGTTACGGGCCGAACCCCGTTCGTCCACCGAAGGGCGGGGGACAAGGGTGCGGTTGTCCCCAATCGGCGACGCGACGGGCGCTGTGCGCAGGACCTGCGGGAATTTGTGGACGAGGATCCGGGCGTCCCCCGGTCATCCCCAGGCGGCAGGTTGCAAAGTGGCCCGGTAAGCTCCCTTCCCGCCTCGATAATCTCCCGCTGATCCCCACCCTGGCCGAAACCCGAAGCGATTGGCTGTGGACGATGGCGGCAGCGCCTCCATCTACCGGGCCGTGTGAATTCCGACTATTCACCGACTCTAAGAATCATAATCTCTCTCTAAGAGAATCTTTTCTTTATTGAATGGGAGCCAAGACCTGATGGAGAAGCGCAAGCTCGTCCGTGTCCTCGAGGGCGAAAGCGTCTCTCCCCCTCCGGTATGGCTGATGCGGCAGGCCGGGCGGTATCTCCCGGAATACAGGGCTACCCGGGCCAAGGCCGGAGGCTTCCTCGATCTCTGCTACAACCCGGATCTGGCGACAGAGGTCACCCTGCAGCCGATAAGGCGCTTCGGCTTCGACGCGGCGATCCTGTTCTCCGACATCCTGGTGATCCCGGACGCGCTCGATCGCGGCCTGCATTTCGTCGAGGGCGAGGGACCGAAGCTGACGCCGCTTCGGGTCGACGAGATCGAGCGGCTGGATCCGTCCAATGCCGACACGCATCTCGCGCCGGTGATCGCGACGGTGGCGCGGCTTCGCGATCAGCTGCCCGAGGAGACGACGCTGATCGGCTTCTGCGGCGCGCCCTGGACGGTGGCGACCTACATGATCGCCGGGCACGGAACGCCCGACCAGGCACCGGCCCGGCTGTTCGGCTACACAAATCCCGAAGCGATGGAGACGCTGCTCTACATGCTCGCCGAGATGAGTGCCGATTACCTGATCCGGCAGTTGCAGGCGGGCGCGGACTGCGTGCAGATCTTCGATTCCTGGGCCGGCGTGCTGGATGAGGCCTCGTTCGAGGCCTATGCGGTCAAGCCTGTGGCGCGGATGGTCGAGAAGGTCCGCGCCGCGGTGCCCGGTGCCAAGATCATCGGCTTTGCCAAGGGTGCCGGCGCGCTTCTGTCCACCTATCGCCAGAAGACCGGCGTCGACGGGGTGGGGCTCGACTGGGCCGTGCCGCTGTCCTTCGCCAAGGAGCTGCAGAAGGACGGCGCCGTGCAGGGCAATCTCGACCCGCTGCGGCTGATCGCCGGCGGGCGGGCGCTCGACGAGGGCGTCGACCGGATCCTCGAAAGCCTCGGCAGCGGCCCGCTGGTGTTCAATCTCGGCCACGGCATCACGCCGAACGCTCCGGTCGAGCATGTCGAGGCCCTGCTCCGGCGTATCCGAGGCTAGGACGCCCTGGCCGATGGCGTCAGGCTCCAGCCTTTCGCCGCGGCCGGCTTCGGTCTATGCCCTGTCAGCAACTGCCGCCCCGAAGGATCGTTTTCGCATGAAGAACGCCGTGATCGCCCTCGTCGTCACCGCCGCCGCCGTGGCGCTGGTCTTTCTGCTGATCCCGGGCGACTACAACAGCACCGGCTATCTCTGGATGAAGTCGCTGCACATCATCGCGCTGATCGCCTGGATGGCCGGCACGCTGTATCTGCCGCGGCTGTTCGTCTACCACGCCGAAATCGGACCCGGCACGCCGCAGTCGGAAACCTTCAAGGTCATGGAACGCCGGCTTTTGAAGGCGATCATGAACCCGGCGATGATCGTCACCTGGGTGGCCGGTCTGTGGCTTGCGTTCAAGGGCGGCTGGTTCGCAGCTGACGGCAATGGTTGGCTCCACGCCAAGATCGTCCTCGTGGTGCTGATGTCCGGCCTGCATGGCTACTACTCGGCCTCGGTGCGGCGCTTCGCCAACGACGCCAACACCCGGTCCGTCAAGCACTGGCGCATCATGAACGAGGCGCCGACCATCCTGTTGATCCTGATCGTCATTCTCGTCGTGGTGAAGCCGTTCTGATGGCGGCCGACCGCGACCGGTCCGGACGGCAAGGCGAGTCGACGGACGAGATCCCCACGGCGCTGGTGGTGATGGGCCCGTCCGGCGTCGGCAAGTCCACCACGGCCGAAGCGCTGGCGGCGGCGCTGGGCTGGCCCTTCGCCGAGGCGGATCGCTTCCACTCGGCCGCCAACATCGCCAAGATGACGGCGGGCGTGCCTCTGGACGACGCCGACCGGGGGCCCTGGCTGGCGAAGATCCGCGACTGGATTACGGCGCAGGCGGCAGCGGGTCGATCCACCGTCCTCACCTGCTCGGCCCTGAAGCATCGCTATCGCGACGTGCTGCGGGAATCGGGCGCCCGGGTACGGGTCGTGGCGCTGACCGCCGATCCTGCGCTCGTCGCGTCCCGCCTCGCTCATCGCAGCGGCCATTACATGCCGGCGACGCTGCTGCAGTCGCAGTTCGATGCTCTGGAGCCGCTGGGCCCCGACGAGGACGGCGTGACGGTGACGGTCGACGTGCCGCCGCCGGCGGTGGTCGCGCGTGTCCTCGAACGGCTCGGCCTTGCTGGCGCTGTCTAACGTCAGAGGCTCTTGCGTCCGCGGCCGGCTCTGGCTATATCGAAGTGTGAATGCAGCCTCCTGAGAGGCGCGGTGGTGCCGAACATGGCACCCCGTGTCGTTCCCGCCAAAGACCGTTCGCGTCCGAGGCCATCGATTTCCCCATCGCAGTTTTCCATCGGTCCCGGTCAAGCCATCGGGGCAAGCCCCAAAGAGCATCCACCCGAATGAAGCTTCAGGACCTGAAGAACAAGAGCGCGCCGGAACTCATCGCGTTCGCCGAAGAAAACCACGTCGAGAACGCCTCCGTGCTGCGCAAGCAGGAGCTGCTGTTCGCGATCCTGAAGCAGCTGGCCGCCGAGGAAGTCGAGATCGTCGGCGAAGGCGTCGTCGAGATCCTGCAGGACGGCTTCGCCTTCCTGCGCTCGCCGGAAGCCAACTATCTGCCGGGACCGGACGACATCTACGTGTCGCCCTCGCAGATCCGCAAGTTCCAGCTGAAGACCGGCGACACGGTCGAGGGCCCGATCCGCAGCCCCAAGGAAGGCGAGCGGTATTTCGCGCTTCTCAAGGTCAACACGATCAATTTCGACGACCCCGAGAAGATCCGCTACAAGAGCCATTTCGACAATCTGACGCCGCTCTATCCGGACGAGCGCTTCAAGATGGAGCTCGACGATCCGACCTCGAAGAAGGATCTGTCGGCCCGGGTCATCGATCTCGTCGCGCCGCTCGGCAAGGGCCAGCGCGGCCTGATCGTCGCGCCGCCGCGCACGGGTAAAACCGTTCTGCTGCAGAACATCGCGCATTCGATTACCGCCAACCATCCGGAGTGCTACCTTATCGTGCTGCTCATTGACGAGCGGCCGGAGGAAGTTACCGACATGCAGCGTTCGGTGAAGGGCGAGGTCGTCTCCTCGACCTTCGACGAGCCCGCGACGCGCCACGTCGCCGTCGCCGAAATGGTCATCGAGAAGGCCAAGCGCCTTGTCGAGCACGGCCGTGACGTCGTCATCCTGCTCGATTCGATCACCCGCCTCGGCCGTGCCTACAACACCGTCGTGCCGTCCTCCGGCAAGGTGCTGACCGGCGGTGTCGACGCCAATGCGCTGCAGCGCCCAAAGCGCTTCTTCGGTGCCGCCCGAAACATCGAGGAAGGCGGCTCGCTGACGATCATCGCGACGGCGCTGATCGATACCGGCAGCCGCATGGACGAAGTGATCTTCGAGGAGTTCAAGGGCACCGGCAATTCCGAGATCGTGCTCGACCGCAAGGTCGCCGACAAGCGGATCTACCCGGCCATGGACATCCTCAAGTCCGGCACCCGCAAGGAGGACCTGCTGGTCCCGCGCCAGGAGCTGCAGAAGATCTTCGTGCTGCGCCGGATCCTCGCGCCGATGGGCACCACCGACGCGATCGAGTTCCTCAACGACAAGTTGAAGCAGACCAAGTCGAACTCCGATTTCTTCGACTCCATGAACACCTGAAGCCGCAAGGCGCCGGCAGTTCGTGCATCAGAGCGGCGGCCTTCGGGTCGCCGTTTGTCGTTTCAGGCCCCGGATCTCACAACGCTTGACACCGGCAAGCGTCATGCGAGAGGTCGAGCTTGTAACGAGAGAGGGACGATCGGATGGCCGAGCAACCGGATGCGGTGAAGCGCGTGGCAGCAGATGCCGAGGCGAAGGGCCTGAAGATCAGCATCGTCGAGACGAAGACCTCGGCGCGTTCCGCCGCTGAAGCCGCGGATGCGGTTGGCGCGCAGGTCGGCCAGATCGTCAAGTCGCTGGTTTTCCGGGGCCGGGAAAGCGGGGACGCCTATCTCCTGCTGGTCTCGGGAGCCAATCGCGTCGATGAGGCGGCAATGGCCGTGCTGCTCGGCGAGGCGCTGGAGCGGCCGGACGCGGATTTCGTCCGCACGGCCACCGGCTTTGCCATTGGCGGCGTCTCCCCGCTCGGGGGCTCTGTCCGGTTGCGGACCGTCATGGACGAGGATCTGTTCCAGTACGCGACGGTATGGGCCGCGGCGGGCACGCCCCGGCACGTCTTTGAAGTGGTGCCGTTGCAACTGCGCAGCGCCACCGGCGCAAGCGTCGGGCCGGTCACCTGAAATTGTACTGCCCCTGGGGCTCCTGAAGGCTCAGCCCTCCCCGAGCAGCGCCTGCAATGCGGTTGCGTCGTAGACCGGGGCGCGGCAGACCCGATCCTCGCAGATATAGGCCGCCGGCAGGCGCGAGGGGTGGATCGCGGCCAGCGGCAGGTTGGCGGGCAGCTTCTCAGGCGCGTCGGTGATCAGGTCGAGCCGGTCGAGATCGACCCGTGCCCGGGCGAGGTCCACCATCGCGACGAAGCCGTGATTGGACGGATCGCCGATGATGCAGAGCTCGCTGCCCCGCCGCAGCCGCCCTGCCGCGGAAACGATGCCCGGCGCCCCGCCGGCTCCCTCGCCGAGGCGGCCAGCCGCCAGCAGCGCCGCCTGCTCGGCCCTCTCGGCGATTTCGATCGAGCCGGTCGACTGGGCGAGCATCGACAGACCCTCGATCACCGCCGCCGTGCCGCCCGGCACCGCCTCGTCGTGATCGCCGCGCAGGCGGATCGGCACGTCAGTGGAGTCCGACGGGTTGAGATAGTGGCCGCCCGTGCCGTCGGCATGCCAGCGCTCGAGTTCGGCGGCAAAGAACGAGGCCCGATCGAGGTAGGCACTGTCGAGCGTGGTAGCGAACAGCGCCACGGCCGCCTGGATCAGCGTGCCGAAATCGGTCGAGAGCGCGAGGCCCGCGGTGCGCCCGTCGCGCGCCGCGTGCCGCAGCCTTCCGTCGATGACCATGTGGTTGCTGACAAAGGCGAAGGCGTCCCGGGCCAGTTCCAGTGCGAGGGGGTTGCCGGTGGCGCGTGCGGCTTCCGCCAGCGCCCGGATCGCCATGCCGTTCCAGTCGGCCAGCACCTTGTCGTCGCGACCCGGACGGGTCCGCTCCGCCCGCGCATCGAGCAGCCGGTTGCGGGCCTCGGCAAAGTCCGGATCGGCTGAGGTCGCGCCGGGATGCAGGCGGTGCAGGATCGACTTGCCTTCCCAGTTGCCGCTTGGCGTCACGCCATAGGCGCGCTTGAAGGCGGCGTCGGATCCGCCGAGCACGTCGTCGACCTCTTCTTCGGTCCAGACATAGAAGGCGCCCTCCTCCGGATGGCCCGCGGCGTCGAGGCTGTCGGCATCGAGCGAGGCCGCCAGCCCGCCGCCGGCGACGCGCATCTCGCGCGCCAGCCAGTCGACCGTCTCGTCGATGCGGGTGCGGAACAGGGCGTCGCCCGTCGCCCGATAGGCCCAGCCGAGATGGCGCAGGAACTGCGCGTTGTCGTAGAGCATCTTCTCGAAATGCGGCACCAGCCAGCGTTCGTCGGTGGCGTAGCGGTGCAGCCCGCCGCCGACATGGTCGTAGATGCCGCCGCAGGACAGCGAGCGCAGGGTTCTCAGAAACGCGTCGCGATGCTCGGCCGGGCCGCCCTCGAAGCTGGAGCGGGCCAGCACCTCCATATACGGCGCATTCGGAAACTTCGGCGCGCCGCGGAAGCCGCCGAGCACGGGGTCGGTCAGCTGGATGACCCGGCCGGCAGCCGGCGCGACGGCCAGGCTGTCCAGTCGCCCGGCCTCGGCCGTGGTGGAGAGGAAGCCGGAAAGCCGGTCGAGAATGGCGGTCGCGCTGCCGTCGAGTTCATCCCGGCGATCCCGCCACGCCGTCCCAACTGCCTCGAGCAGCTGGACGAAGCCCGGTCGCCCGTGGCTTGCCCGCTTGGGAAAATAGGTGCCGCCGAAGAACGGCCGTCCGTCGGGGGTGAGGAACATTGTCAGCGGCCAGCCGCCCTGCTCGCCCATCGCCTGCAGCGCGGTCATATAGAGCTGGTCGATCTCCGGGCGTTCCTCGCGATCGACCTTCACGTTGACGTACAGCCGGTTCATCACCGCGGCGACGGCGGGATCCTCGAAACTCTCATGCGCCATCACGTGGCACCAGTGGCAGGCGGCATAGCCAACGGACAACAGGATCGGCCGGTCAAGATCGCGCGCCTCCTCCAGTGCCGCATCCGACCACTCCCGCCAGTGTACCGGGTTGTCCTTGTGCTGGATGAGATAGGGGCTGACGGCATCGGCCAGACGGTTGCCGGTTTGGTCGCTCATGCGTTTTCCCTTCGGCGATGTCGCCTTTAGGCTAACGCGGCAGCCTCGGCTTTCGAGGCCCATCGCCGCCATTCCTTTTCCGTCGTCGGCCACGGGCGTGGTAGAGGGCTGGCCTTGCTGCAGCCGATGCCGGTTGCAAAGCCCCCGACGCGCTGTCGTGTGTCGGCGGCCTAACTGTCGCGCAATTGTCCGGAGCTGCCATGCTCGACGATACCATCGCCGCCTTGTCCACCGGATCGCTCCCCTCGGGGGTCGCGGTGGTCCGGTTGAGCGGCCCGGCGGTCCGTGAGGCACTGCTGCGGATTGCCGGCGATCTGCCGCAGGAGCGGCGCGCGAGCCTGCGTAGATTTCGCGGGGCAGACGGCAGGCTGATCGATCGCGGCATCGCGCTGTTCTTCGCCGGCCCGCGAAGCGTCACCGGCGAGGACCTCGCCGAGTTTCATTTGCATGGCGGCCGTGCGGTTGTGGCCGCGCTGATCGAGGCTCTGACGGCGCTGCCGGGCGTGCGCCTGGCAGTGGCCGGGGAATTCACCCGCCGCGCATTCGAGAATGGCCGCATCGATCTGACCGAGGCGGAAGGGCTTGCCGATCTTCTGGCCGCTGAAACCGAGGGGCAGCGGCGCATGGCGGTGGCGCAGGCGGGCGGCGCCTTGCGCGCCGTGTATGAAGGCTGGATGCGGCGCCTGACCCACGCGCGGGCGATGATCGAGGCGTCGTTCGATTTTGCCGACGAAGGCGATGTTAGCGCCGACGTGGGTGCGGACGTCGCCTCCGACATGCGCCACCTCGCCGACGACATGCGGGCGCATCTAGCCAAGGCGGGACGCGGAGAAATCCTGCGCGAGGGCTACAAGGTCGCCATCGTCGGTGCGCCGAATGCCGGTAAATCCAGCCTTCTCAACGCGCTCGCGGACCGAGAAGTGGCGATCGTCACGGAAGTTCCCGGCACGACGCGCGACGTCATCGAGGCGACGCTCGACCTCGGCGGCATCCCGGTTCGGTTCTCGGACACGGCAGGCATTCGTGAAACCTCGGATAGGGTCGAGGCGATAGGCGTCGAACGGGCACGCGCGGTCATGGCGTCGGCGGACCTCGTGCTGGCGCTGGTCGGCCCTGACCAGGCACCTGGTCCCCTTGCCCAGTTGGGAGAGTTGCTGACTCACGTGAAACACCCGCTGATGCTGGTCGGTCAGGATGAGGGAGCGCGGGAAGCATCTTCTCCCGTCCATAACCCGGCCCGGCAGATCCTGACGATTCGCACCAAGGTTGACCTGCCGGCGCGTGCAGCGGCTACGATTACGGATTCCGATCGCGACCACCGCTTCGACTTCGCCATCTCGACCCGCACCGGGGACGGGCTTGGTGCCCTCGTCGAACGGATCGCCCTGATGGCTGGCGAGGCAGCAGGGGATCCTGACGAGGCAGTGCCGGTTCGGGTTCGGCATCGCGAGCTGGTCGCCGAGGCGCTGCATATTCTCGACCGATATCTGGACCACCCCTCGATTCCGGCCGAGGTCGCTGCCGAGACACTCAGACAGGCGGGGGACCGCCTCGGTGCGCTGACCGGGCAGGTCGGCGTCGAGGATTTGTTGGACGTCATCTTCTCGGAATTCTGCATCGGCAAATGAATGACTCACGTGAAATCGGACCTTTGCGATTCACGTGAAACGAAACCTGTCGCAGGTCATCCTACAAGCTTGAGATGGCTGAGCACGGCGGCAGGGCACGGCCCAACGTTGTTTCCCGCACTTACCAGGCCTATAGGCTGTGGCTCGCACGTTTTCCGGGCACCGCCCGTCACGACTATCGAGATGTCGATGACCATTTTGCCGGCTCATGCCGCTCCTTTCTCCTGCGACGTCCTCGTCATCGGCGGCGGCCATGCCGGCTGCGAGGCGGCGAGCGCGGCGGCGCGGTCGGGCGCGCAGACGCTGCTCGTCACGCACCGCTTCGACACGATCGGGGCGATGAGCTGCAACCCGGCGATCGGCGGCATCGGCAAGGGCCATCTTGTCCGCGAGATCGATGCCCTGGGCGGGCTGATGGGCCAGGTGGCCGATGCGGCCGGCATCCAGTTCCGGCTGCTCAACCGCAGCAAGGGTCCTGCCGTGCGCGGACCGCGGACGCAGGCGGACCGCCGGCTGTACCGCGACGCCATGCAGGCGGCCATCTCCGGGCAGACAGGGTTGACGGTTGTCGAGGCCGACGTGGCTGACCTCACGCTCGACGAGGCTAACCGCGTCACGGGGGTCATCCTGGCTGACGGTCGCGTTATCGCCTGTCGGGCGGTGGTGCTGACGACGGGCACGTTCCTCTCCGGGCTCATCCATATCGGCGACCGCAAGATCCCGGCCGGGCGCATGGGCGAGGATCCCTCGACCGGTCTCTCCGGCACGCTGCGCCGGCTCGGGCTCCGGCTCGGACGGCTGAAGACCGGGACGCCGGCGCGCCTCGATGGGCGAACGATCGACTGGGAGGGCCTCGACCGTCAGGGCCCCGACGAGACGCCGGTGCCCTTCTCCTACCTGACGCGCGAGATCACCAATCCGCAGATCGACTGCGGCATCACCCGCACAACACCCGAAACGCACCAGATCATACGGGACAATCTCGCTCGCTCGGCGCTCTATTCGGGGCAGATCGAAGGCGCCGGCCCCCGTTATTGCCCGTCCATCGAGGACAAGATCGTCAAGTTCGGCGAACGTGACGGCCACCAGATCTTCCTGGAGCCGGAGGGGCTGGACGACGACACGATCTATCCGAACGGATTGTCGACGTCCCTTCCCGAGGATGTGCAGGAAGCCTTCCTCCGCTCGATCCCGGGTCTGGAGCGGGTCGCCGTTTTGAAGCCTGGTTACGCGATCGAATATGACCATGTCGATCCGCGCGAGCTGGATCGTCATCTCGCCGTGCGTCGTGCCGAGGGGCTGTATCTCGCTGGCCAGATCAACGGCACCACCGGCTACGAGGAAGCGGCGGCGCAGGGCCTCGTCGCCGGCATCAATGCCGCGTGCCTTGCCGCCGGTTCGGCGCCGGTGTCGATCGGACGGGCAGACGCCTATGTCGGCGTGATGATCGATGACCTGACCCGCACCGGCATCACCGAGCCCTACCGCATGTTCACCTCGCGGGCGGAGTTCCGCCTGTCGCTGCGCGCCGACAATGCCGACCGGCGCCTCACGCCGCTCGGCCTTTCGCTCGGCATCATCAATGCCGAGCGGCGAGCCGTGTTCGAGGCCAGCGAGTCGGCCCTGTCACAGGCACGCGCCCAGCTCGAGGCAGCGACCCTGACCCCGCCGGAAGCGGCGCGGCACGGTCTGGCGTTGAACCAGGACGGGCGCCGCCGTTCGGCCTGGCAACTGCTGTCGCAGCCCGAGATCTGCCTTGACCGGCTCACAAAGATCTGGCCGGAACTGGACGCGATCGCGGGGCCGCTGCGCGAGCGGATCGAGATTGAGGCGGGCTATGACGTCTATCTGGCGCGCCAGCGCCGTGACCAGGAACGGCTGCGCCGCGACGAGAACCGGGCGATCCCTGCGACGTTGGATTTCAATGCGCTTGCCGGCCTGTCCAACGAACTGCGCCAGAAGCTGTCGGACCGCCGGCCCGGATCGATCGCCGAGGCCGAGCGGATCGACGGGATGACGCCTGCCGCCCTGGCGATCATTCTCGTGGCCATTCGGCGCCGGGAGTTGGCCGATGCGGCCTGACCCGGCACAGCGGCCGAAGCGCCTCTCCAGCCAGGATTTGGCAGCGCTCCTTGCCGAAGATCGGGCGCGCGTGCTCGAACAGTTCACTGTTTCACGTGAAACGCTGGCGCGTCTGGATCGATACGTCGATCTGCTCGTCACCTGGCAGACCCGCGTGAACCTCATCGCGGCCTCGACCATCGGCGAGATCTGGACGCGGCACGTGGCGGACTCGCTGTCGCTCGAGCGGCGTCTGCCGCAGTTCCAGCGGGCCGTCGATCTCGGCTCCGGCGCCGGCTTCCCGGCGCTGGTGATCGCCTCGGCGCGCCCTGGAGCGACCGTCGACCTCATCGAAAGCAATGCGAAAAAGGCGGCATTCCTGCGGACCGTCCAGCGCGAGACCGGTCTCTGCGGCACCGTCCATGCAGCGCGGATCGAGGATTGCGGCGCGGCGCTGGCATCCGCAGATATCGTGACCGCGCGTGCCCTGGCATCGCTGGACCAGTTGCTGGGGTTCGTCGCGCCTTATATCGCGCCGTCGGCGCGCTGTTTCTTCGCCAAGGGTCGAAGTCATGAACAGGAAATTAACGCCGCGACTGCCCATTGGCGATTCAGCATGGTAAAGCATGAATCGGAGCTCGAGGATGGTTCGGTCGTGCTCGAGATCGGTGATATTGCGCCGCGTTGAGCGGGCCTCGGCAAGGACGAGCGTCATGCGGATCGAGCAAATTGGCGGACGCACCCTGCGAGATCGTACGAAGACGCGCGAAGCGGAAACGGGCCGATGGACATGGTAGCCGGGCGGTCGATGCGGATCATCACCATAGCGAACCAGAAAGGCGGCGTCGGCAAGACGACGACGGCCATCAATCTCGCCACGGCGCTTGCCGCGATCGGCAAGCGGACACTGCTGGTCGATCTCGACCCTCAGGGCAACGCCTCGACGGGGCTGGGCATCGAGAAGGACGACCGGGAAGTCTCCTCCTACGACGTGCTGATGGAGACCGCCTCGATCACCGAGGCGGCCATGCCGACCGCGGTGCCGAACCTCTCGGTGATCGCCTCGACGCTGGATCTGCTGGGACTGGAAATGGAGATTGCCGGCGCAACCGGCCGGGCCTATCGGCTGCGTGACGCGCTGCACTTCCACCAGGTGGAAACGCCGCTGTTCGACTTCGTGCTGGTCGATTGCCCGCCCTCGCTGAACCTCCTGACCATCAACGCCATGGCCGCGGCAGACTCGATCCTGGTGCCGCTGCAATGCGAATTCTTCGCGCTGGAAGGCCTCAGCCAGCTCCTGCAGACGGTCGAGCAGGTGCGCGACTCGCTGAACCCGACGCTCGACCTGCATGGCATCGTCCTGACCATGTATGACGGGCGCAACAACCTGGCGGCACAGGTAGTCCGGGACGTCCGCTCCTATATGGGCGAGCATGTCTACGACACGATCATTCCGCGCAATGTCCGGGTGTCGGAGGCGCCGTCCTTCGGCAAGCCGGCGATCCTCTACGACATGAAATGCTCGGGGAGCCAGGCCTACATACGGCTCGCCTCGGAGATCATCCAGCGCGAGCGGCGGCTGGTGGCGGCATGAACGGGGCGAGACGATCGGGGCGGGGAACGAGAAGCATGAGCAGGGGGAAACGGGCATGACCGAAAACAGATCGCGGCAACGGCTTGGCCGGGGCCTCGCCTCGCTCATCGGCACCGGTGTCGCCGCGCCGTCCCGCGCCGTTCCGGGCTTTGCGGCTGACGAGCCGGCCATCCCGGCCGAGCGTCACGTGGCGATCGACAGGCTGTCGGCCAACCCGAACAATCCGCGCCGACGCTTCGACGACGGCGAGCTGAAGGACCTGGCGGCGTCGATCCGCAATCATGGCGTTGTGCAGCCGCTGCTGGTGCGGCCCACCCCGGGTGTGAGCGACCGGTTCGAGATCGTCGCCGGCGAGCGCCGCTGGCGCGCTGCGCGGCTGGCTGGCCTGTCGGAAGTGCCGGTGGTGCTGCGCGACATCGGGGACAGGCAGTCCCTCGAGATCGCCATCATCGAGAACGTCCAGCGCTCCGACCTCAATGCGGTCGAGGAAGCGCAGGCCTACGAGCAGCTCATCAGCGAGCACGGCTACACGCAATCCGACCTCGCCGACGTCCTTGGCAAGAGCCGCAGCCATGTCGCAAACACGCTGCGGCTCCTGAAGCTGCCGGACGAGGTTCGGGACATGGTGGTCTCGGGCACGCTGTCCGCCGGGGCCGCGCGCACCGTGGTGACCGCCGAGGATCCGCTCGCCGTGGCACGGGAAATCGTGTCCCGCGGCCTCAGTGTCCGGGAAGCGGAGGATCTTGCCCGGGGTCCCGCGGCCGAGCCTGCTGCCAAGCCGTCGAAGCCGCGTCGCAATGCCTCCGTTCCGGCGAAGAGCGAGAAGGACGAGGATGCGCAGGCGCTGGAACGGCTGCTCTCGGAAACGCTTGGCATGGCGGTGGAGATCGAGGTCGACGGCGAGGGTGGATCCGTCCGTATCGCCTATGCCGATCTCGAGCAGCTCGACGCGTTGTGCGGGTTGCTCCAGGCGCATGCGCGCAGCCGCCTGCAGGGCGGCGAGCCCCGGCTGCGCTCCTTGTAGCTGTCGGCAATTCCGGCTGTCCCACGTGAAACAGCATCGGCCATAGGGTTCAGTTCCGGCGCGCCTTCAGCCGCGCTGCCTCGACGGCGACGTCGAGCAGCGTGCGGCGCGTGATGGTCAGCGCGAGGCCGCCTTCCTTGCGGCTGGCCAGGATATCCGCCTCGATCCGGCGCAGCGTGGCGCCGATCCGCTCCAGCGGCCAGGCAGCCAGTGCCACTTCCATCGCATGCCGCCGCCGGAAATGCGGCCGCCGTCTTTCGACGACGCGGCCGATGGGCTCGCCGCCGCGCTCTACCATTTCGCGCATCGCCTGAAGCTGCTGGAAATAACGCAGCAGCGCCTGGTGCAGCTGGAAGGTCGCGGTGCCGGCGGTCACCAGCCTGTCGACGAGATGCGGCAGCCGTCGCACTTCGCCGCTGGCCGTGGCGTCGATCGTTTCCTCCAGCGTGTCTGCCGAGACGTCACCGACGACGGCGCGCACGTCTTCCTCGACCACGCCCGGCGCACCGAGCGCATAGAGGCAGAGCTTGCGGATCTCGCCGCGCGAGGCGAGCCGGTTGGCGCCGAGCCGGGAGCGCAGCTCGTCCCGCGCCGCCCGGTCGATCGTCAGGCCGCTCGCAGTAAATTCCTCGTCGATCATCTGGTCGAGCGCGCGTCCCTCGTCCTGGTAGCAGGGCAGCGCCATGGCGAAGCGGGAGCGCTCGACGCTGGTACGCAGCGCCGCGCTCTTCTTGAGGTCGCCGGCCTCGACGATCAGCACGGCGCCTTCCAGCCTTTCCTCCGCCAGCGTCGCGACGGCTTCGGCGAGAGCCTTGCCGGCCCCTGCCCCGCGCACGCGGATCAGCCGCTTGCCGCCGAACAGCGACATCGTGCGGGCTTCGTCGTAGAGCCGGCCGACATCCTTCTCGAGGTCGTCCGCCGACAGCCGCACCGCCGCGAACGGATCGTCGGGGTCGACGCCGGACTGCGCGGCGATCTTGTCGGAGCGCTCGGAAACCAGGCCCGGGTCGGGGCCGTAGAGGAGGATGACCGGAAAGGAGAAGTCCGGCCGCGACAGGAAGGCCTCGACCTCCCCGGCCTTTTTCTGCGCCATTGTCCGTCACCCGTTCCGATTACAAGCCCGAGCTATCGCCCGTGCCGGTGCGGCGTGCCGCCCGTTCGTCAGCGGCCGGCCGCTTGCAGCGCCCGGACGATCGGGATTTCCAGCTTCGCCGCAAGATCGTCGGCGGCCTGCTGGCGGGCGTCGAGAAGAGCCCGCTGGCTCTGGAACTGCTGGCTGGTCCGGTCGAACGGAACGGTGGAATTGCGCCTCTGCGTGTCGATCACCTGGCCGTCGGACAGGCGGACCAGCTGGTAGCTGCCGTTCATCCGGTAAAGCGAGGAAGTCAGCACGCCGCCGGCCTCGATGGCGAGACCGGTCTCTGTGCCGGTGACGGTGAGGCGCACCTCATAGAGCGGCTGGCTGACCCGCGTACCCTGGTTGAGGCGCGACAGCAGCGCATTGCGGACCACCTGGTCGGTGCGGGTGTTGCTTTCCGAGATGGCGATCCGGCCGCGCAGCGCGGCAAGGCGCCCCTCCGGTGCAAGTGCCGATACGGTCGCTGAGTCGGTGCCGTAGAGCGGCCGCGCCGTGCAGGCGGGCAGCACGGCCACGGCGATCGCCAGGCAGGCGAGGATGGCGCGGGGTCGAACCCGGTCAGAGGACGACATTGACGATTCTCCCGGGGACGACCACGACGCGCTTGGGTGTATTGCCGGCCAGAGCGGAGCGGACGATCTCCAGTTCCAGCGCGGCCTTCTCGATCTCAGGTTTGCCGGCCGTCGCGGCAATGGTCAAGTCGGCGCGCTTCTTGCCGTTGATCTGGACCGGCATCAGGACCGTGTCGTCCTTCAGCAGCGTCGGATCGACATCCGGCCAGCCTGTCGCGGCGGCAAAACCGTTATGGCCGAGCACGCGCCAGCATTCTTCGGCGAGATGCGGCATCATCGGCGCGATCAGACGAACCAGGATCGACAACGCCTCGCTCGCTGCGGCCTTGAGCGCCCGATCGTCGGCTGAGGCGAGCCCGCCGAAGGCAGCGGACAGCGAATTGACCAGCTCGTAGATGCGGGCGACCGCCTTGTTGAAGGCGAGGCGCTCGATGTCGTCGGCAACGCCCGCAGCGGCGCGATGGGCGGCCCGCCTGATGGAAAGCGCTGCCTCGCCGCCGCCCGTCCCGGCAGCATCTGCCCCCTGCAGATGCGGTGCGGCTTCGTTGACCAGTCGCCAGAGCCGCTGCACGAAGCGGTGGGCGCCCTCGACGCCGGCCTCGGTCCAGATCACGTCGCGCTCGGGCGGCGAGTCAGACAGCATGAACCAGCGGGCGGTGTCGGCGCCGTAGGAGGCGATGATGTCGTCCGGATCGACGACGTTCTTCTTCGACTTCGACATCTTCTCGATGCCGCCGATCTCGAGCGCCGCGCCGTTCGACAGGCGCTTCGCCACCCGGCCCGCGTCGGTCTCGGTGATCACCACGTCGGCGGGGGCGACCCAGTCGCGCTCGCCCTCCCGGTAGGTCTCGTGCACCACCATTCCCTGCGTGAACAGGCCCTTGAACGGCTCGTCGAGGTCGAGATGGCCGCAGGCCCGCATCGCCCGCACGAAGAAGCGCGAATAGAGCAGATGCAGGATCGCGTGCTCGATGCCCCCGATATACTGGTCGACCGGCAGCCAGGCATTGGCGGCCTGCGGGTCGGTCGGCTCGTCGGCATGCGGCGCGGTGAATCGCGCGAAATACCAGGATGAATCGACGAAGGTGTCCATCGTGTCGGTCTCACGCCGGGCCGGCCCGCCGCATTGCGGGCAGGTCGTGTCGCGCCAGGTCGGATGGCGGTCGAGCGGGTTGCCCGGCTTGTCGAAGTCGATGTCGTCCGGCAGCACCACCGGCAGGTTCTCGCGCGCTTCCGGGACGATGCCGCAGGCCTCGCAGTGCAGGACCGGGATCGGACAGCCCCAATAGCGCTGGCGCGAAATGCCCCAGTCGCGCAGGCGGAAATTGGTCTCGCGGCTGCCCCAGCCCTCGCGTTCGAAGATCGCCAGCGTCTGGTCCATGGCCTCCTGGCAGGTGAGGACCGTGCCGGCCTCCCCGACCCAGCGGACATATTTCACCGTCGCGGTCTTCGGCGGCACGAAGGCGGTGTCGCCGACGGTCTCCTTGCTCTCCAGCGGAACGAAAACGTCCAGCACCGGCAGGCCGTATTTGCGGGCAAAGTCGAGATCGCGCTGGTCATGGGCGGGGCAGCCGATAACGGCGCCGGTGCCGTAATCCATCAGCACGAAATTGGCGATGTAGAGCGGCATCAGCCAGTTCGGGTCGGCCGGATGCGAAACCTTGATGCCGGTGTCGAAGCCAAGCTTCTCGGCCGTGTCGATTTCCGCCTGCGTCGTCCCGAGCTTGCGGCACGCCTCCACGAAGGCGGCGACCTCCGGCCGCTCGGCGGCGAGGGCCGCGGCCAGCGGATGGTCGGCGGCGATGGCCGCGAAGGTCGGGCCGAACATCGTGTCGGGACGGGTGGTGAAGACCGGCAGCGTGTCGAAACCGTCCGGGGCGCCGACGAGGCCGAAGGAGAAGCGCAGGCCCTCGGATTTGCCGATCCAGTTCTTCTGCATGACCCGGACCTTTTCCGGCCAGCCCGGCAGGTCGTCGAGCGCCGACAGAAGGTCTTCGGCATAGTCGGTGATGCGGAAGAACCACTGGGTCAACTCGCGCTGCTCCACGTCGGCGCCCGAGCGCCAGCCCTTGCCGTCGATCACCTGCTCGTTGGCGAGCACGGTCATGTCGACAGGGTCCCAGTTGACCTTCGACTTCTTGCGATAGGCGAGGCCCTTCGCCAGGAGGTCGAGGAACAGCATCTGCTGGCGGTGGTAGTATTCGACGTCGCAGGTGGCGAATTCGCGCGACCAGTCGAGCGACAGGCCCATCGATTTCAGCTGGCCGCGCATCGTCGCGATGTTCTGGTAGGTCCATTCGCGCGGATGCACCTTGTTCTGCATCGCGGCGTTCTCGGCCGGCATGCCGAAAGCGTCCCAGCCCATCGGGTGGAGCACGTTGTAGCCCTTGGCCCGCCGATAGCGCGCCACGACGTCGCCCATCGCGTAATTGCGCACGTGGCCCATGTGGATGCGCCCCGACGGATAGGGGAACATCTCGAGGACGTAGTATTTCTCGCCGGGGTCCTCGGTGCGCGTCTCGAAGAGCTTCGCCTCGTCCCAGGATTTCTGCCAGCGAGGTTCGGCGGCGCGCGGATTGTAGCGTTCGGTGGTCATGCGGCGTTGGGGGGCCCTGTTCGTCGGAAGCCGACGTGATAAGTCGACGCTGACTTACCCTTATGTCGGCGCCGCGTTCAACATCGGCGTCTACTGATTCTCTGCCGCAGGCGGCAAAACCGGCCATTCGGGCAATGAGGCAACATGAGCGACGACATTCTCGAGCGCTATCAGCAGGTCAGCCAAGCCATTCGCGCAGCCGCCGAGGCGGCCGGCCGGGCGGCAGACGCCGTGACCCTGGTCGCCGTGTCGAAGACCCATGACGCTGACACGATCCGGCCGGTGCTCGAGGCGGGGCAGCGCGTCTTCGGCGAGAACAAGGTGCAGGAAGCGAAGGCCAAATGGCCGGCGCTCCGCGAAGACTTCCCGGACGTCGAGTTGCGTCTGATCGGCCCGCTGCAGTCCAACAAGGCGGGCGAGGCGGTCGCGCTGTTCGACGTCATCGAGACTGTCGACCGCGAGAAGATCGCCCGCGAAATCGGCAAGGAGATGGCCAAGCAGGACCGGCGTCCGCGCCTCTACGTCCAGGTCAACACCGGCGAGGAGCCGCAGAAGGCCGGGATCGCGCCGGGCGAGGCGGTGGCCTTCGTGGAGCGATGCCGCAGCGAACATGGGCTTTCGATCGAGGGGCTGATGTGCATCCCGCCGGCGAACGAGAACCCGGGGCCGCATTTCGCCCTGCTCGAAAAGCTGGCGAAGGAAGCGGGGCTTTCGCATCTGTCGATGGGCATGTCCGGCGACTACGAGGCGGCGATCGGCTTCGGCGCGACCTCGGTCCGGGTCGGCTCGGCGATCTTCGGCGCGCGCGACTACGGGTGAGCGTTTCGTCATTCTCCTGTTCGGTGAACGGCCCATCCTCGGACCGAAATGGCCGGTCTCTGCCCAGTCCGGGAACCCGGAACAGCGTTCGATGCTTCCTGCAACGGGCGTAAGCCCCGGCCAGAGGGGTTTTTCCATGCAGGTTCCACAGCGCGACGCGGAGTTCGCCCGGCGCATCTTGATCGCCGCCGGCATCATCATCGCGCTGGTCGCGGGCGTCGCGCTCCTCTGGGTGGCTTCGGACGCGGTCTTCCTGATCTTCGCCGGCCTGCTGATGGCCGCGGTGTTCGCCGGCCTTGCCGGCCTGCTGCAGCGTGTCGGCGTGCCCCGCCTGGGCGCCTTGATCGCCGTGTTCCTGCTGTTGATCGCCCTGATCGGCGGTGCGTTCGCCTGGGGCGGGATCACCCTCGTCCAGCAATTCAGCGAACTGACGGATCTCGTCGAGGAGCAACTCGGCCGGCTTCCGAGCCTGTTCCAGGAAATCGAATCCGTCACCGGTGGCGAAGCGGAAGGACAGCAGGACGGGGAAGGCGTCGCCCGCCTGCTGCCCGACCCCGGTAGCGTGCTGAGCTCGGCGGTGTCCCTCGCCGGCGGCCTCGGCAATTTCTTCATCGCGCTGTTCATCGCGATCTTCGTCGTCTCGCAGCCCGGCATCTATCGACGCGGCGTCGTCAGCCTCTTCCCCAAGCCGAAACGCCAGCGCATCGACGAGACGCTGTTCAAGACGGCCGAGACGCTGATCCTGTGGCTGGCGGGACAGGCCATCTCGATGGCGACGATCTTCGTCGTGACGCTGGTCGCTCTCTGGATCATCGGCATGCCGAACGCCTTCCTCCTGGCGCTGCAGGCGGGCCTGCTCGCCTTCATCCCGACCATCGGGCCGTTCATCGGCGGCGCGGTCATCGTCCTCGCGGGCTTTGCCGACAGCACCGAGATGGCACTGTATGGGCTCGGGGCTTACGTGCTGATCCAGGCCGTCGAGAGCAACATTACCCAGCCGGTGGCCCAGCGCTGGACGACCGCCCTGCCGCCGGCCCTGACGCTGGGCGCCCAGCTGGTCATGGGCGTCCTGTTCGGCATGGCGGGGCTGATCCTCGCCGTGCCTATGGTGGCGGTGCTGAAGACGCTCGTCGACGAACTCTACATCAAGGACACGCTTGGCGGTCCTTACAAGGAGGACGACGAGGCCATGCCCACCCTCACCCGCACGTCCTGACCCCGGCGCTGCTTTCCCGTCCCGCTCAACCGTCGAAAAGGTCTTCGCTATGAGCTTCAGCAATTTCAGCCCGCTCGGCGTTGTCATCGCCGCCCTGCTTGCCTTCGGCTTCGGCTTTGCCTGGCACCGGGCGGTGGAGAAGCCCTGGATGACGGCGAGCGGCTATGGCGGTCGCCCGGCATTGAAGCTCGGGCCGCTCACCATCGTCTTCCTCGCCGAGCTGGTGATGGCTGCGGCGCTGGCCGGCATTGTCGGCCATATCGGCGCGGTGACCATCGGCAACGCGTTGATCACCGGCGTGCTTATCTGGGCCGGGTTCGTCCTGACGACGATTGTCGTCGATCATTCCTACGAGGCCCGTTCGCGCAAGCTGACCTATCTCAACGCCGGGCACTGGTTCGGCGTGATCGTCATCATGAGCTTGGTCATCGGCTTCTTCGGTTGATCCGTCACGGACCGTGTCCCGCGAAAGTCTAAGACCCGCGAACTGGACCCAAAGCGGCGTTTTACACTAGATTGCGCCCAACTGCCGGCGTCGAACCGGTGCGACGATGGGAAGGGACAGCATGACGACGATCCAGGTCAAGGACGAGTGGAAGGCCGGTGCCAAGCTGACTGCGGACCAGTATCGTGACTGGTATCGCCGCAGCGTCGAGGATCCGGAGGGCTTCTGGGCCGAGCACGGCAAGCGCGTCGACTGGATCAATCCCTATACCAAGGTGAAGAACACCTCCTTCGCGCCCGGCAATGTCGACATTCGCTGGTTCGAGGACGGAACGCTGAACGTTTCCGCCAATTGCCTCGACCGGCACCTGGCGACCCGCGGCGACCAGACGGCGATCCTTTGGGAGGGTGACGATCCGGCCGACAGCCGCGCGATCAGCTATCGCGAATTGCATGGCGAGGTCTGCCGGATGGCCAACGTCCTGCTGGCCAACGGCGTCAAGAAGGGTGATCGCGTCACCATCTACATGCCGATGATTCCGGAAGCCGCCGTCGCGATGCTGGCCTCGGCGCGCATCGGCGCGGTGCATTCGGTGGTGTTCGGCGGCTTCTCGCCCGACGCGCTGGCCGGGCGGCTCGAGGGCGCGCAATCCTCGGTGCTGATCACCGCCGACGAGGGGCTGCGCGGCGGCCGCAAGGTGCCGCTGAAGAAGAATGCCGATCGCGCCTGCGAGATCGCCGCCCAGGCCGGGCAGGCGGTGTCGACCATGCTGGTGGTCCGGCGCACCGGCGGCGATGTGGCCTGGCAGGACGGCCGCGACGTCTGGTGGCACGAGGCGCGCGAGGAAGTCTCGGCCGACTGTTCCCCGGCCGAGATGGGCGCCGAGGATCCGCTGTTCATCCTCTATACGTCCGGCTCGACCGGCAAGCCGAAGGGTGTGCTGCACACGTCGGGCGGCTATCTCGTCTATGCCTCGATGACGCATGAATACGTCTTCGACTACCGTGACGGCGAGATCTACTGGTGCACGGCGGATGTCGGCTGGGTGACCGGCCACAGCTACATCGTCTACGGCCCGCTCGCCAACGGCGCGACGACGCTGATGTTCGAGGGCGTGCCGAACTACCCGGACCCTTCGCGCTTCTGGCAGGTCGTCGACAAGCACAAGGTCAACATCTTCTACACCGCCCCGACGGCGATCCGTGCCCTGATGGGCGCCGGCGACGACAAGGTGACGTCGACTTCGCGCGCCAGCCTGCGGGTCCTCGGCTCGGTCGGCGAGCCGATCAACCCGGAAGCCTGGACCTGGTATTACCGGGTGGTCGGCGAGGAGCGCTGTCCGGTGGTCGACACCTGGTGGCAGACCGAGACCGGCGGCATCCTGATCACCCCGCTGCCGGGCGCCATCGATCTCAAGCCGGGTTCGGCGACTCTGCCGTTCTTCGGCGTCCAGCCGCAGCTGGTCGACAACGAGGGCGAAGTCATCGAGGGCGAGGGTGCCGGCAATCTGTGCATCACGGATTCCTGGCCGGGGCAGATGCGCACGGTCTACGGCGACCACGAGCGCTTCGAGCAGACCTATTTCTCGACCTATCGCGACAAGTACTTCACCGGCGACGGCGCCCGCCGAGACGCCGACGGCTACTGGTGGATCACCGGCCGGGTCGACGACGTGCTGAACGTCTCCGGCCACCGGATGGGCACGGCGGAGGTGGAATCGGCCCTCGTCTCGCATCCCAAGGTCTCAGAGGCTGCCGTGGTCGGCTATCCGCACGACCTCAAGGGCCAGGGCATCTATTGCTACGTGACGCTGATGGAGGGCGAGAGCGAGACCGAGGAGCTGCGCAAGGAACTCGTCGCGCATGTCCGCAACGAGATCGGCCCGATCGCCTCGCCGGACAAGATCCAGTTCGCGCCCGGCCTGCCGAAGACGCGCTCTGGCAAGATCATGCGCCGCATCCTGCGGAAGATCGCCGAGGACGATTTCGGCGCCCTAGGCGACACCTCGACGCTGGCCGATCCCGGGGTCGTCGAGGATCTCGTCGAGCATCGGCAGAACCGGAAGGGGTAGCCGCGGCGCCAGCCTTTGTCGCGCGGAGCGGCGGGGAAAGGCGCTCATCGCTCCGCCGCCAACGGCTTGGTACGCCGACCCTCGCGGCGTCATCCCCGGGCTCGGCCCGGGGGCCCATTCCAAACCGCTTGAGCCGCTGAAAACCCTCAACGGCGTTCCCCGAGCCTTCCCTTTCCCCTGCAAGGCCAATGCCTTGCGTGAAACTGGCGCAAAATGCGCCAGGCTCTTGCACTGCCGCATTTTTCTTCCCATACTTCCCTCGTGTTCAACGAAGCGAAAGGAGGTGATCCAATGTCGAGTGATTTCCAGGTACCGGTTGGGTCTCAGTATCTTGGCAACGCGGCGGAGCAGTCTCCTCGCTTCGTATAAGATATGCAGGTCCGGATTTCGGTCTGACGACCACCGGTAATTGAGACATCACGGGGCCGCTTCCTGGAAACAGGGAGCGGCCTTTTGATTGGCGAGGTCTCCAGCCGCCCCACAGGCAGATACGAAAAGGCCCGCTCCACCAGGTGGAACGGGCCTTCGTCTTTTCAGGCTTTGGCGGGACCAAGCCCCGCGTGCGCGGGTCCGCTTACTGTGCGGCCGGCTCGCTGGCCGGCGCCATGCCGGTGTCCGTGGCGGGCGTCGTCGCCGCCGATCCGGTGGCAGCAGCGTCGTCCGTGCCGTCATCGGCTTCGCCATAAGCCGGCGCGTTCTCGAGCTCTTCGCGCGTCACGTTGAGCACGATGCGATCCGGGAGGTTGTCCTCACCGACGACCGGGGTCACCGGCTCCGCCGTGGAAGCGGTGGTCTCGGCACCACCGGCCGGAGCGGCCGGGTCGGCAGCCATGCCGCCGGCAGCCGGTGCTGCCGCGTCGGCAGTAGCCTCAGCCTCAGCCTCGGTCGGCAGGCCCTCGGTCTTGCCCGGGCCGAACTCGAGCGCGTCCATCGAAACGGCGACGTCCTTTTCGCCAATGCCGAGGAAGCCGCCGACGCCAACGAGGACGGCCATCACTTCACCCTGCTCGGAGAGCAGGACGTCGCTGATCGAACCGATGTTCTCGCCGGTGGTGTCGTAGACGTCCTTGCCTTCCAGATCGGACGCACGCCACGCGCCGGTCGGCTCGACGGTCACGAACGGACCTTCGCCGGCGCTCGTCGCGGCCATATCGGACCCGGTGTCCATCCCCGGAGTCGCTGCGGTATCGGTGTCGGTGTCCATGTCCGGCGTCTCGGCCGTGTCGGACGCATCACCCGCAGGCGGCGTGACGGTATCGGTGGCGGTCGTCGTGGAGTCCGTCGTGCTGCCGCCGGCATCCGGAGAAGCCGCGGGCTCCATCGACTGGGCCGGTGCCGACTCGTCGGACATCGACGGGGTTTCGGTCGTGGCGGGGGCCGTCGTGTCCTGCGCGAAGGCAGCGAACGGCATAACAACGCCGGCGAGAAGGACGGGGAGAAGGGTCTTACGCATGGGTGAGTTCTCCAACAGTTGATTGTGGAGAAAGAATGTATGTGCCCGGTACTGGTTCCCGCCTAACCGCACAAGAATCGGCAGCACCCGTCACTTGCGCTGCCAAGGAGCGTTGCGCGGGTGTGTTCCGCCGCGCAAGAAAAGTGACCGCGACCGGGCCTGCATGCCCGGCGTCACGATCCGCCTGTCTTCGTCGGGGAGCCGATCCGCGACAGGTTCAGGCGTAGAGGTCGCGCCGGGTCGGCGGCAGTCCGCTGGGGCCCTTGGCGCGTTTCGAGGCCAGCGTCTGGTAGATCAGGAGGCCGCCGCGTTCGAAGCCCAGCGAGACGCCGGCCAAATAAAGGAGCCACAGCCGTGCCCGCTCCTCGCCGGCGATCGCCGCCGCCTCGTCCATGCGGGCGACGAGCCGATCGTGCCAGAGGCGGCAGGTGCGGGCATAATGCTCGCGCCAGTTTTCGACGTCGTGGACCTCGAAGCGATGCTTTTCCAGCATCTGCGCCGAATGGCCGACATGGTCGAGTTCGGCGCCGGGGAAGATGTAGCGGATGATCGCCGCATATTCCTTCGTGCCCTTGCGAAATTTCGCGTCTGTCGCCTTGGCCGGCCGCGTGATGGCGTGGTGGAGATAAAGGCCTTTCGGGCGCAGCAGGCCGCGCACCGCCTTGAAATAGGCGTCGTGATTGTCCCATCCGACATGCTCGAACATGCCGATCGAGGCGATCTTGTCGAAAGTGCCGGAGAGGTCCTGGAACGGCTTCAGTTCGACCGTCACCTTGTCCGCCAGGCCCTTGGCGGCGATGCGCTCGCGGGCGAGATCGTACTGCGCCTGGCTGAGCGTGACGCCATGGCCGGTGACGCCGTAATGCTCGGCGGCGTGGATCAGCAGGGCGCCCCAGCCGCAGCCGATATCGAGGAAGCGCTCGCCTGGTTGCAGTCGAAGCTTGCGACAGATCATGTCGAGCTTGTCGTGCTGCGCCTTGTCGATGTCGTCGTGCCAGCCGTCGAAATAGGCGCAGGAGTAGAGCATGCGGCTGTCGAGGAAGAGCCGGTAGAAATCGTTGGAGATATCATAGTGAAACTGGATTGCGGCCATGGACGAGCCGCTGGCCCCGGCGCCATCGCCGGCCTCAGCCACCGCCTGCCGCTTGCCCTGCCGCGAGAGGCTATAGAGCGCCGGCAGGGCTGCCGCGAGCTTCAGCTTGTCGAGGCGTTTCAACGCATCGCGCGTCTTGATGTCGGAGCGCGCGGCGGCGACGTCGAAGATTGTCCCGCCCTCGATGTCGATCGCGCGGGACATCCAAAGCTCGACCGCCGTGGCGATGCGCGGGCTAATCGCCAGCCGCGCCAGCGCTGCAGGGTCGTTGAGGGCGAGGACCGGCCCATCCGCCGGACCGAGCCGCTCGCCAGTCCAGAGCCGCACGGCGATCTTCGGCTGAAAGGCCGCGACGGCCTCGCGCACGATGGCCTCGAGTTTCGCTTCGCCCGTCGCCATCGCCCATTCCCGTTTCACGTGAAACTGCTCGCAAGCCACCGTCTGCGCATATCGCGGCAGGCGGTGAACGGCAATCCGTAACGAGGGCGAAGGTCGGCCGTCGGCAGGCCGATCGGGATCAGCCGGGGCTGAGCGTGCCTGCCTTGACGGCGCTCAGATCCTGGCCGTCCGCGCCGATACACCAGTCGCGGCGTTTGCCGCCGCCATAAGGGGCGACGAGACCTTCGCGGAGCAGGACCCTGGCAAGATCGGGATGGTCCGCCGTCGACAGCGTCGCCAGCACGCGGCCGAAATATTTGTCGCCGGATATCTCGGCCAATGTCACGCTCTGACCGCCCACGAGGGCCGACAGGCGATCGGTGGCCTTGGCCGCCGCTGCCTTCTCGGCATCGCACTTGCCGCGATGCTCGGGCGCGTCGATGCCCTGCAGTCGCACCGCCACCTGCACGGCCTGCATCGGCCAGACGAACGCTTCGACCTCGACCGTGTCGCCGTCACGGACCTTGATGACCCGCGCTTCGACGGGACCGGCGATCTTTCGCGGATAGCGATCGTCGGCCACGACCGGAGACGAGACCGACGCCGCGAGCAATGCTGTAGCGATGCAACCGCAGAGAGTGGAGCGCGAAGGAAGCAATGAGCCCTGCCGGCGAATCAATGACGATGCCGGATAATATTCCTATGCTGCTTCCAGTGCAATCCGGTTGCGGCTGCCGGAATATCTGACCTTACGGTATATCATGGCGCGGGTGGCGTTGGGTTTAGGATGCGACACCCACAATCAGCGGGCGAGATGCCCGGAGCGATGGTGCCCTCAGAAGTCCGACGTGATGCCGTTCTTCTCCCAGTCACCGTAGCGGATCGGTTCCGGACCCTTGGGGCCGTTCACCTCCATCGGGCGTTCTGTGGCACCCGCGGCTTCGCGCTGCCGGCGTCGCTCCGCCGCTTCCGCCAGCGCCCGCCGCGCCGCTTCCGGCAGCTCCGCTCTTACCGGCAGCTCGGGCGAAGGGTGGCCACTCTCCGGCAGGTCCGTCATCGTCGATTTCCTCATCCGCTGCATATCGAGTCGGTTGTGCGGGCCTGCGCCCGCGGCCCGGAGGCGACCGCGGCACGGCCGAGCGCTTCCCTCCACATAAGCATCGGCTCGGACGGGTGAAGCCCTTTTCGCCATCCGGGCCTGGCCGTCGGCCCGCGGGCCAGCTGCAACTCGGGTCTCGCGAGCGCCGACCAGCCTCCTCGGCGCGCCTTTCAGCATTGAAGAAAGCCCCTGCGATCCCCAGATTTCCCGCCGACACAGCGCGGTTTGGACGCGCGGCACCGAACGGAGGACGACCCCCGCATGAACATGATCAAGACGGCGATGCTGATTGCCTTCATGACCGCCCTCTTCATGGGGGTGGGCTTCCTGATCGGCGGACGCTCCGGCATGATGATCGCGTTCGTGGTCGCGGCCGGCATGAACCTCTTCTCCTACTGGAACTCCGACAAAATGGTGCTGCGGATGCACCATGCCCGCGAGGTGGACGCCCGCACCGCGCCGGAACTCTTCCGCATCGTCGAGGGGCTTTCGGCCAATGCCGGCCTGCCGATGCCGAAGGTCTACGTCATCCAGAACCCGCAGCCGAACGCCTTCGCCACCGGCCGCAACCCGGAGAATGCCGCCGTCGCGGCGACGACGGGCCTGCTCGAGCGGCTGACTCCTGAGGAAGTCGCGGCCGTGATGGCGCACGAGCTGGCGCATGTGCAGAACCGCGACACGCTGATCATGACGATCACTGCGACGCTCGCCGGCGCGATCTCCATGCTCGGCAATTTCGCCTTCTTCTTCGGCGGCAATCGCGACAACAACAACCCGCTCGGCATGATCGGGCTGCTGGTCGGCATGCTCGTCGCGCCGTTCGCGGCGATGCTGGTGCAGATGGCGATCAGCCGGACGCGGGAATATTCCGCGGACCGGCGCGGCGCGGAAATCTGCGGCAATCCGCTCTGGCTTGCCACGGCACTCGACAAGATCGCGAAGAGCGCCGGCCGCATCGTCAATCAGGACGCCGAGCGCAATCCGGCGAGCGCCCACATGTTCATCATCAATCCGCTGTCCGGCCAGCGCATGGACGGGCTGTTCTCGACGCATCCGAACCCGGCCAACCGGATCGCGGCGCTCGAGGCGATGGCAGCGGAGATGGGGGTTGGCATCGGCCGCAGCGCGAACCAGCGCGTTGCGCCGCCCGCGGCTTCCGCTCGCGGCACCCGTCGTGGACCCTGGGGTTGAGCGCCGACGGCAAGAAGTCCCGCCGCGGCGGCAATTTCGACGCCTCCCGCTCGGCGCCGCGCAAGCGCCCGCTGCCGGGCAAGGCATCGCAGGATCGCGGCGGTAATCACGCCCGCATTCCCGCCGGTCCCGACGGCTTCGTGCCGGACGGCTACTCGGCCGGCGACCGGCCCGGCCTCGGCGCCCGCCTGGTCGCGGCCAAGCTCCTGTCGGCGATCGTCGACGCCAAGACCTCGGCAGACGGCCTGCTCGATCCGACCGGCGGGCATCCGGGCCTGCGTGCGCTGGAGCCGCGCGACCAGGGCTTGGTCAAGGCGATCATCCTGACGGCGCTGCGCTTCCGCGGTACGATCGACCGGGCGCTGGACGCCTGCCTCGACCGGCCGCTGCCGCCCAATGCGGCGTCGCTGAAGCACATTCTGCACGTCGGCGCGGCGCAGATCCTTTATCTCAACGTCCCGGACTCGGCGGCAGTGGACCTCGCGGTCGCCGCTGCCAACATCGATTCCCGCAGCCAGCGCTTTGCCGGCATGATCAACGCCGTGCTGCGCCGCCTATCGCGGGAGAAGGAGGCGCTGGCAAGCATCGGCCAGCCCTCTGACAACGTACCGGAATGGCTGATGCGCCGGCTGGTCGCCACCTATGGGCCGGAGCGGGCGCAGGCGATCGCCCTGGCGCACATGACGCCGGCGCCGCTCGACCTGACGGTGAAGGCGGACGCGGCCGGCTGGGCCGAACGCCTCGGCGGCACCCCGCTCGGACGCTCGACCGTGCGCCTTGGCGAATTCGACGGCGCGGTGACCGGGCTTGCGGGCTTTGCGGAAGGCGACTGGTGGGTGCAGGACGCCGCCGCGGCGCTCCCAGCGCAGCTGTTCGGCGATCTGACCGGGCAGCGCGTCGCCGATCTCTGCGCCGCGCCGGGCGGCAAGACCGCGCAGCTGATCCTTGCCGGCGGCAAGGTCACCGCCTTCGACATCAACGCCAACCGGATGAAGCGGCTGAAGGCCAATCTCGAGCGGCTGCAGCTGGAGGCGGAGACCGTGGTCGGCGATGTGGCCGCGCACGAGCCCGAAACGCCTTTCGATGCCATCCTGCTTGATGCGCCCTGCTCGTCGACCGGTACGATCCGCCGGCATCCCGACGTCGCCTATACCAAGGACATGGCCGAGATCGAGAAGCTCGCCGGGGTGCAGGCCCGTCTCCTGGGCGTCGCCGCCGACATGCTGGCGGTCGGGGGGCGTCTCGTCTTCTCCAACTGCTCGCTCGATCCGCTGGAGGGCGAAGACCTGGTCGCGGCGTTCCTCACGGCGCGGCCGGATTTCGTCCGGGACCCGGTCCTGCCGGAGGAGCTGCCGGGCTTCGCCTTTGCCCTGACGGCGGCCGGAGACTTGCGCACGACGCCCGAGATGATGGGCGGCGGCGAGGGAGCTGGCGGTGGTCTCGACGGATTCTTTGCCGCGCGGCTGCGTCGCATCTGAGGCAGACCGTCCGGGACTCGCCAGCGGCTTAGCAAAACCTTTACCATATCGGCAGAAACTTGGCGCCAGAGAGCCGGCGTCCCGGCTTCGTCGCCGGAAGGCGGAGAACCGGTGACGCCCAATTTGGGCGACGGGACCGGACATCGTCCGGAGCTGGGAAGAGGACGTGTCGACGAGCCTCGTGGATAGACCGCTGCTGGCGGTCCTGACGCTGCGGGAAGCGTGGCGGCGGGCTCGACGGCGGCTGCGCACCGGGCCGATCCATCGCTGGCGCTTCGCCGGCGGCGTTCCCGATCGGCTGCTGGTCGTGCCGCCGAACCTGCGACATGGTGATCCGGTCGTTGCCGAAGCGATCTACGCCGGACGGTTCCATTTCGCCGGCCAGCTGCTGGAGCCAGGGCGTTCGTCGATCTTCGAGCTGGCGCTGCCGAGCCCGGCCTATACGGCGGAGCTCAACGGCTTCGACTGGCTGCGCCATCATGCCGAAGCCGGCGACGCGCTGGCGGTCGCCAATGCCCGTGCCCTCGTCGACGACTGGATCCGCTTCAAGGGCCGGACGATTGCCGGTCCCGCCTTCGAGCCGGCGGTGACGGCACGGCGGGTGATCGCCTGGATGACGCATGCCGATCTGCTGCTGACCGACGCCGAGATCGGTTTCTATCGCCGCTTCATGAAGAGCCTGGCCGGCCAGGCCCGCTATCTGCGCTCGATCGCCCAGGAAGCGCCCGACGGGATGCCCCGGCTGACGGTGCGGATCGCCCTGGCCCTGGCGGCGCTCTGCCTGCCGACGCCCAATGCCCGCATCCGCATCGCCGCACTTCATCTCGCCGACGAGCTCGAGCGGCAGATCTTTCCCGATGGCGGCCACGTGTCGCGCGATCCCGGCGCCGTCGCGCGCATCCTCGCCGACATGATCCCGCTGCGACAGACCTTCGTCGGGCAGGGCCAGCCGGTGCCGAAGGGCATCTACACCGCCATCGACCGGATGCTGCCGGCCTTGCGCTTCTTCCGCCATTCGGACGGATCGCTGGCCCTGTTCAACGGCGCCGGGGCGGGCGACGTCCATCTCCTCTCCGTGCTGCTGCGCTTCGACGAAACGCTGGGCGAGCCGATGTTCCATGCCAGGCAGTCCGGCTATCACCGCCTGGCCGCGGACCAGACCGTGGTGATCGCGGACACAGGCTGTCCGCCGCAACCGGCCTTTTCAGGCGGCGCCCATGCCGGCACACTGTCCTTCGAGCTGTCGAGCGAGGCGAGTCGCATCGTCGTCAATTGCGGCCGGCCGGTGGGTGAGGACGGCGACTGGCGTCGGCTGTCGCGGTCGACCGCGGCGCATTCGACCGTGACTATTGCCGACCAGTCCTCCTCGCGCTTCGCCCGGTCGGAAAGCCTCGACCGGTTCCTTGGCACGCCGCTGGTGCCGGGGCCGACCCATGTCGACTGCGCCGAAACCGGCGACAGCGGCCTCGGTTTCGAGGCGACGCATGACGGCTATGATCGCGGCTTCGGCCTCCTGCACAGCCGCCGCATCGAGGTCTCCCGCGATGGGCGCTCGGTGTTCGGCGCCGACCGCTTCCTGCGCGGCAGCGGGCATCGCCCGCAGATGATCGCCCGCGACGCGACGGCGCGGTTCCATCTCCACCCGTCGGTGGTGGTGGAGACCGCCGGCGCCGCGATCCGGCTCAGCGTCCGCGACCAGACCTGGCTCTTCCGCTGCGATTCGCATTGCGAGATCGAGGATTCGATCTTCTTCGCCGATGCCGCGGGGGCGCGCCGCACCCTGCAGATCGTCGTGCCGTTCGACGCGCTGTCGCCCGAAGGCGTCGCCTGGCGCTTCGACCGCGAACGCTAGGCCCGGGCTCCGGCAGGGTTCCCCGGTCGTTCCGAGCATCAACGCTGGCGCTGCAGATGCTCGATCAGCGCGCGCAGTTTCGGCGGAGCGTTCCGGCGGCTCGGATAATAGAGATAGAAGCCGGCAAAGTACGGGCAGAACTCCTCGAGGAGTGGCACCAGTTCGCCGCGCTCGATCAGCGGTCGGAAGCTCTGTTCCATGCCGAAGGTGATGCCGGCTCCGGCGACCGCCAGCTTGATCATCAGGGCCATGTCGTTGGTGGTGAATCGCGGCGGGACCGCGACTCGGAATTCCTTGCCTGCTTCGGCGAACTCCCAGCGATAGGGGGCTGCCTTCGGCGACGGTCGCCAGCCGATGCAGCTATGCGAGGCGAGCTCCGCCGGGTGCGTCGGGACGTCGAACCGGTCGCGATAGGAGGGCGCGCAGACCGCCAGCTGCCGCTCGTCCCCGGCCACCGCGACCGCGATCATGTCCTGCTCGATTACCTCGCCGAGGCGCACGCCCGCATCGAAGCCTTCGGCGACGATGTCGAATTCCTCGTCGGTCACGGTGATGTCGAGCGACACCTCGGGATGGGCCGCCGCAAAGCCGGCCAGGAACGGCCCCGACAGGAAATGCTCGGCAATGGACGAGACGGCGAGGCGCAGGCGGCCGCGCGGTCTCCCGGTCAGCAGCGTAGCTTCGTCGAGCGCCGTGCGGATATCGGCGACGGCCGGCGCGATTTCCGCAAACAGCCGCTCGCCCGCCTCGGTCAGGCTGACGCTGCGCGTCGTGCGCTGGACGAGGGCCGCGCCGAGGTTTTCCTCCATGCGCCGGATCGTCTGGCTGACGGCGGAGCGGGTGACGCCCAGGCGGTCGGCCGCGGCCCGGAAGTTCCGCTCCTCCGCGACGACGGCGAATACCGCAACGGCATTGAGATCAAGCTGCATTGGTTAGCAGGACTTTCCAGTCTGGTTAGGAATCACCGGATTATAACGACAGTGCCACGTGCCTATCCTTCTGGCCATCGAAGACGTCATGAAAGGATAATCCCGATGTCCCTCGACAAAACCATCCTGATCACCGGCGCCTCCAGCGGCATCGGCGCCGCCATTGCCCGGGAACTGGGCAGGGCCGGCGCCCGGCTCGCCCTCGGCGCCCGCCGCACCGATCGCCTGGAAGAACTGGCGGCGGAGATCGGCGGCGAAGTTCTGGTTCGCCGCCTCGCCGTCACCGATCGCGCCGATGTCGCTTCCTTCGCCGATGCGGCGCGCGAGCGCTTCGGCCACGTCGACGTGATCGTCAACAATGCCGGCGTGATGCCGCTGTCGCCCATGGCGTCGATGAAGGTCGACGAGTGGGACCGGATGGTCGACGTCAACATCAAGGGCGTTCTCTACGGCATCGCTGCCGTGTTGCCGCAGATGACGGCGCGTGGCTCCGGCCATATCGTCAACATCGCCTCGATCGGCGCGCTGCGCGTCGTGCCGACTGCAGCCGTCTACTGCGCCACCAAATACGCCGTGCGCGCGATCTCGGAGGGGCTGCGGCAGGAGAACGACCGCCTGCGGGTCACCTGCGTGCATCCCGGGGTCGTCGAGAGCGAACTCGCCGACACGATCACCGATCCCGTCGCTGCCGAGGCGATGAAGGCCTATCGGGCCATTGCGCTGAAACCGGAGGCGATCGCCCGGGCGGTCCGCTACGCCATCGAGCAGCCCGACGATGTCGACGTGAACGAGATCGTCGTCCGCCCCACCGCAAGTCAATGAGGAGGCCAGCCATGTTAATCCCCACCACAGCACCCGTGCGCGCCGCCGCTGCCGCCGCTCTCCTGCTGGCGGGCGTGTCGTCCGCCGTCGCGGAGTCCACCGAAGCCCGTCGCGAGCGCGGGGCGGCGGTGATCATGAAGCTCAACGACGGCGTGCCGCAGCAGAACCTCGAACAGATGCGCCAGGAGTTTCCCTTCCTGGCCGACGCGACCGAGGCCTATGCGCTCGGCGATGTCTGGTCGCGGCCGGGGCTCGACGACCGGACCCGGCAGCTCGCGGCGGTGGCGGCCTTCGCGGCCACCGGCCAGACAGCGATCATGCAGGTCCATGCCGGCTATGCGCTCAATATCGGCGTCTCCGAGGAGGAGCTGAAGGAGATCATCTACCTGATCACCGTGCCGGCCGGCTTCTCGAGGGCGATCGCGGCGTCGCAGTCGCTGTCGGAAGTCCTTGCGGAACGACGCTCGGCCAGCGAGGGGACGACGCCATGAAGACCCTGCCGTTCTTCCTGATCCTCGCCGCGACCCTCGTCACACCAAAGGTCCATGCCGACATGACAGCTCCAACGAACAGGCAGTCCGCCCAGCAGACCCACCCCTATGTCGGGATGTGGGTGACGGAGGACCGACATGTCCGCCACGAACTGCTGCCCAACGGGCGCTACGACGAAGCGCGGGGGACTCGCGAGAGCGCCTATCAGGGGCGCTACGAGGTCCGCGGCAACCATATCGATTACTGGGACGACACCGGCTTCACCGCCGACGGCGAGTTCCGGGACGGCGTACTGTACCACGGCGGCATGGTGTTCCACCGCCAGGAATAGCGCTGAAGGCGGGCGGGCGCGCGACGTCCGCCCGCCGATCTAGCTGGCTGCATGCGCGGCGTTGCGCTTGCGGGTGGCGGCGGCCTTCTTCGCCGACTGCGAGCGCTCCTCGGCCGTTCGCGAGGCCGAGGCTTCGCCGCCCTTCTTGCCGCCCTTGTGCGCGGCCGGATTGCCGGTCTGCTTGCCGCGGCCGGAGCCGGACTTGTTGCCGCCGCCATCGTCCTTGTTGACGGTCGCCCAGGCCCGCCGTTCGGCCTCGTCCTCCGGCACGCCGCGCTTTTCGTAGCCTTCGGCGATGTGATCTGCCTTGCGTTCCTGCTTGTCGGTGTATTTGGACTTGTCGCCCCGGGGCATGGCGTCCTCCTGTGCGCGGGCATATTCAGCTGAAAACGGTCGATCATGGCGCGCGTTCCCGCCAAAGGCGGGTCGAAGTCTTTACAGGTTGAAGGCACCGCCCCAGCTAGTTGGCATGATCCGTACCCTCTCCCTCCTCGCCGTCACGCTGCTGCTCGCCGGCTGCGGCATGAACCGCGCCGTCGGCGTCCTGCCCAACACGCTCGACGATCTGGGCGAACGGTCGGCGCCGCTGCGCGGCGATGCGCCGCCCGTCCGAGAGAAGCCGTAGGTAGCGGCCGACAGGCATTGCCGGGCGGCCGGGCGGCGACTATCAGACGGGCTTCAGCCACGATCACGGGAAGCCGCATGTCCGTCGAAGCCAACGCCACGCCCCTGCCGGACCGCGTCCCGGTCCGCCGCGCACTGCTCTCGGTTTTCGACAAGACCGGCCTCGTGCCGTTCGCCACCGGCCTTGCCGAGCTCGGCGTCGAGTTGATCTCGACCGGCGGTACGTTCAGGGCCCTGAGCCAGGCCGGCCTGAAGGTGCGCGACGTCGCCGAGCTGACCGGCTTTCCGGAGATCATGGACGGACGCGTCAAGACGCTGCACCCGGGCGTGCATGGCGGACTGCTCGGGATCCGCGATGATGCGGACCACGCGGCGGCGATGACGACGCACGGCATCGAGGGTATCGACCTCCTGGCGGTCAATCTCTACCCGTTCGCCGAAACGCTCGCCGGCGGCGCCGACCGCGCGACGATCGTCGAGAACATCGACATAGGCGGGCCGGCAATGATCCGCGCCGGCGCCAAGAACCACGGCTATGTCACCGTGCTGGTCGATCCGGGCGATTACGGGTCGGTGCTGGAGGAACTGCGGCAACGAGGCGGCCACACGACGCTGGCGCTGCGCAAGCGCCTTGCCATGCAAGCCTTCGGTGCCACCGCGGTCTATGATGCCGCCGTCGCCAAGTGGTTCGCGGCGGATGTCGGCGACATGCCTGCGGTCCGCAGCTTCACCGGTACGCTGTCCGAGACATTGCGCTACGGCGAGAACCCGCACCAGAGCGCCGGCTTCTACCGCACGGCCGAGGCGCGGCCGGGGGTTGCCACGGCGCGGCAGCTGCAGGGCAAGGCGCTGTCCTACAACAACATCAACGATACCGACGCCGCTTTCGAGCTGGTGGCCGAGTTCGATCCCGCGAAAAGCGCGGCCGTCGCGATCATCAAGCACGCCAATCCCTGCGGCGTCGCCGAGGGGACGAGCCTCGTCGAGGCCTATCGCAAGGCGCTGGCCTGCGATCCGGTCTCCGCCTTCGGCGGCATCGTCGCGATGAACCGCCGCCTCGACCGCGAGGCGGCCGAGGCGATCGTCGAGGTGTTCACCGAAGTGATCATCACCCCCGAGGCGGACGAGGACGCGATCGCGGTCGTGGCGGCGAAGAAGAACCTCCGCCTGCTCCTCACCGGCGGCCTGCCCGATCGCCGCGCACCCGGCCTGACGGTGAAGTCGGTCGCGGGCGGCCTGCTCGTCCAGACGCGCGACAATGGCGTCGTCGACGATCTCGACCTCACCGTGGTGACGAAGCGCGCGCCGAGCGAGAGCGAGCTGGCCGACCTGAAATTCGCGTTCCGGGTCGCCAAGCACGTGAAGTCCAACGCCATCGTCTATGTCCGGGACGGCGCGACCGTCGGGATCGGCGCTGGCCAGATGAGCCGCGTCGACTCCGCCCGGATCGCGGCCCGCAAGGCCGAGGACGCCGCCGAGGCGGCAGGGCTCGCCGAGCCCCTGACGCGCGGATCGGTGGTGGCGTCGGATGCGTTCTTCCCGTTCGCCGACGGACTGCTCTCGGCCGTCGCGGCGGGCGCGACGGCGGTGATCCAGCCGGGCGGCTCGATGCGCGACGACGAAGTCATCCGCGCCGCCGACGAGAACGGCATCGCCATGGTGATGACCGGGATGCGGCACTTCCGCCACTGAGGCGCGCGCCCTGGTGCTTGTGCCTGGCGAAAGCCTCGCGCAAGCCGGCGCTGCGATAAGGACCTGTTCCGGTGGGGCCGACCACGGATGGACTGGCGGCCCCATCGCCGAACACCTTTCCCCCGGGGTGTTCGATCCAGGCACCGACCCCTGTGCCCGGCCCGGCGAAGGCGGCGCTGACCAGCGCCCGTCTTCCCGGCCACGCGCCGTTCCGGCGCGGACCCGGCGAAGCGTGCCGCTCCCTCAGCCTTCCTGCCGCAACGGCCCTTTCGTGTTCCACAGCAAGGCAAGGCCGAGGGCGAAGAACAGGATGATCGCCGACATGCCGATCCGCGACGCCGTCACCGGATCGGTAAGCGATGCGGCGATGGCCGTCAGGGCGGCGACGGAGGCGGGCGCGAGGAACGACGTCGCCCGGCCGATCAGCGCGTAGAAGCCGAAATAGCGGCCGGCCTCCTCGGCGGTCACCGACTGCGCCAGCCAGGATCGCGAGGATGCCTGCACCGGCCCGTAGGCGAGGCCGATCAGCATGCCGTAGACGACGAAGCTCCGCTCGGCACCGCTGGCGAACAGACCGCCCTCCGCAACAGGCGCGAAGGTCAGAAGTCCGAACAACGTGAAGCCCGGTGCGGTGGAGGCGATGCAGATCGTCGCGATGACCAGGCAGACGATCGACATGACCACGACGCCCTTCGAACCGAGTTTTGCGTCGAGGACGCTGGCAAGCAGGCAGCCGGCAATGGCGGCGACGTTGATGATGATGCCGAACAGCCCGCTTTCGGTCAGCGACCAGCCGAACATGCCCGCAGCGAAGGCGCCGCCGAGGATCAGCAGGCCATTGACGCCGTCCTGGTAGAACATCCGCGCCAGGAGGAAGCGGAAGAGGTCCGGCCGGGATCGGATCTCGCGGAACGTCGCCTTGAGGTCCTTGATCCCGTCGCGGGCGGCGGCGCCGATCGGCCGCTCCGGCTTGCGGTCCGGGGTGAGAAAGAACATCGGCAGGACGAAGACGAGATACCACAGCGCCGCGAGCGGCCCCGTGGCACGGGCGCCTTCGCCTTCTGCCGGATCAAGTCCGAACAGCGGCTCGAGCCCGAGCAGCGTCAGGCCCGTGTCGGCCGAACCCGCCAGGAAGGCGAGGGTGAACATCAGGAAGATGATGCCGCCGGCATAGCCGAGGCCCCAGGCGATGTTGGAGACGCGGCCGATCGAGCGGACATGGATGAGGCGCGGGATCATCGCGTCGTTGAAGACGATAGAGAATTCCGCCGAGATCTGCGCCAGCACGATCAGCAGCGCCACCAGCACCAGCGGCGAGCCGGGAGCGGCGAACCACAGAAGCGCCAGGGCGATCACCTGGACCACCCCGAAGGCGGCGATCCAGGGCTTGCGCGGTCCGGCCCGGTCGGCAATGGCGCCCAGCAGCGGGCAGAGCAAGGCAATGAACAGGCCGGCGACCGTCGCGGCGGCGCTCCACCAGAACTGGCCGGTGGCGGGATCGGGCGCCAGCTGGGAAACGAAATACGGACCGAAGACGAAGGTGATGATGACGGTGAACAGCGGCTGGGCCGCGAAGTCGAAGGTCATCCAGGCCCAGACGCCGGGGCGCCGCAGCGGCATCCGATAAGGCGGCCCGTCGCGGCTCAGCGTTGCGTCGGCCATGCTCGTACTGCTCCTCGCCCCCCGAATCCGGGGACGTCATTCATGGACCCGATGGTGCCCGCCATCGCTCTACGTCCCGTCGCGCGCCGGGGCAAGCGAGCGTTATGGTTAGGCTTAAGGAGGAGGCTGCACGGACGGCTGGCCGTATGCTATCGAGAGCCTTGGATCGATCAGGATCTGGAGGATATCGCCATGGCCAAGGGTCAGATGCGCAGCAACAAGGAAGTCCGCAAACCGAAGGCGGACAAGAAGGTGGCACCGGTTCCCTCGACCGTGCCGGGCAAGTTTGCCGCCAAGAGCGACGACAAGAAGAAGTAAGGCTTGCGGCCTTGCGTCTCGGCAGCACGGGCGAAGCTCCTATAGGGGCTCCGCCCGCTTCTGTTTCTAGCTGGCGAGATCCGCCAGCAGACCGGCGGCAACGGTGAGCCGCGCGACGGAAGTCTCGCCCGACCCGGCCAAAGCGGCGATCTGGGCGCTGATCCTTTCGGCCGCCTCCTGCCCCTCAGCGGCCCATGCCGCCGCCGGATCGTCGGCCTCCCCATGCGATCCGAGGGCGTGGGCGGTCAGGCGCCGCCGCGCGATGGCGATCTCGCTGCCCGCGCGGTCGAGCGCCAGCATCTCATAATAGTCGGCGGTGTCGATCGCGAACATCGCTGCCTCGAGCCGGCCGATCTGGAACAGGCCGGTAATGGCGAAATAGCAGGCGATGGTCCGCTCCAGCGGCGCGCCTGTTTCACGTGAGACAGAGGCTATGTCCGGCACCAGCGCAACCAGCGGCAGCGCCGCGATGTCGGCTGCGAGTTCTTCCGGGACGCCTTTCTCGACCCAGTTTGCCGCGCGGCTGCCGGCCTCTTCCCGCGCGGCGTCGGTGGCGAGGTCCAGGAGGCCGGGACGCAGGCGGGAGAGCGCCTCCCGGCTGTCGACGATGGCCGGGGTGAGGCCACCTTCAAAGCGCTCGTTGCGGACGAACCAGCGGGTGGTGCGGATCAGGAACCGGCGGATTTCGCCATAAAGCCCGTTCTGGATGTCGCCGTTCAGATGCCCGTCCAGCGAGTCCACACGCTCGTAGAGCGAGCGAACGTCCAGTCCGTCATGGGCCGCGACGAAGGCCCGCACCACGTCCGACGGCGAGGCGCCCGTCGCTTCGCCCAGCATCGTCCCGAAGGTCGGTCCGGTGCGGTTGACCATCTCGTTGGCGAGAACCGTCGCGACGATCTCGGGCGCCAGCCGATGACCCTTGATGTCGCGCGCGAAGTCGCGGCGCATCGGCACCGGGAAATAGTCGATCAGCCGGTCTTCCAGATAGGGATCGTCCGGCAGCGAGCCGGCGACGAGCTGGTCGAACAGCGTGATCTTGGCATAGGCCAGCAGCACGCCGATCTCGGGCCGGGTCAGGCCGCTGCCGGCGCCGCGCAGATCGGCGATCGCGGCGTCGCCGGGCAGGGTTTCGACAGTGCGGTCGAGCGATCCCGCCGTCTCGAGGATTGTCATGAAGCGGGACTGCAGCGCCAGGGCCGAGACACCGAGCCGCTGTTCCAGCGAGATCGCCAGCGTCTGCTCGTAATTGTTGGCGAGCACGAGCTCGGCAACCTCGTCGGTCATCGAGGCCAGCAGCGTGTCGCGATCCGGGCGCGACAGCCGGCCTTCCGACATCGGGCCCTTCAGCGCGATCTTGATGTTGACCTCGACGTCGGAGGTGTTCACCCCGGCGGAATTGTCGATGGCGTCGGAATTGATCCGCCCTCCGGCGCGGGCGAACTCGATGCGGCCCTTCTGGGTGACGCCGAGATTGGCGCCCTCGCCGACGACCTTGGCGCGCAGGTCGAGCCCCGTGACGCGCAGGCCGTCATTGGCGCGGTCGCCGACATCGGCG
This sequence comes from Aurantimonas endophytica, assembly GCF_014196845.1. GTDB lineage: Bacteria > Pseudomonadota > Alphaproteobacteria > Rhizobiales > Rhizobiaceae > Aurantimonas > Aurantimonas endophytica. The sequence continues at coordinate 25,851 of NZ_JACIEM010000006.1, read as the reverse complement.
TTGGTCTCGGCCGATGCCCGGACATAGGTGCCGATGCCGCCGAACCAGAGCAGATCGGCCGGCGCCTTGAGGATCGCCGTGATGACCTCGGCGGGTGTTCCCTGGCGGCGGTCCCAGCCGATCGCCGCCGCGGCTTCCTCCGACAGCCTGATCAGTTTCTCGCGCCGCGAGAAGACGCCGCCGCCGGCCGAGAGTCTGGCCCGGTCGTAATCGGCCCAGGAAGAGCGGGGCAGCGCGAACAGCCGCTGGCGTTCCGCAAAGGACGTCGCCGGGTCGGGATCGGGGTCGATGAAGATGTCGCGGTGGTCGAAGGCGGCGATGAGCTTCGTCTGGCGCGACAGCAGCATGCCGTTGCCGAAGACGTCGCCCGACATGTCGCCGCAGCCGACGACGGTGAACGGCTCGGCCTGGATGTCGCGGCCGAGTTCGCGGAAATGCCGCTTCACCGCTTCCCAGGCGCCGCGGGCGGTGATGCCCATCGCCTTGTGGTCGTAGCCGGCCGACCCGCCGGAGGCGAAGGCGTCGTCGAGCCAGAAATCCGCCGACTGGGCGATGGCGTTGGCGGTGTCGGAGAAGGTCGCGGTGCCCTTGTCGGCGGCGACGACGAAATACGGATCGTCGCCGTCGTAGCGCTTGATCATCGCCGGCGCCGCGACCGTGTCGCCGGCGATGTTGTCGGTGAGCGAGAGCAGCGAGGCGATGAACACCACATAGGCAGCCCGGCCGGCGGCGAACCAGGCATCGCGATCCCCGGTGTCGGGGAGCTTCTTGGGATAGAAGCCACCCTTGGCACCGACCGGCACGATGACGGCGTTCTTGACCTGCTGGGCTTTGACCAGGCCGAGCACCTCGGTGCGGTAGTCCTGCGCCCGGTCGGACCAGCGCAGGCCGCCGCGCGCCACCTTGCCAAAGCGCAAATGCACCCCCTCCACCCGCGCGTCGAAGACGAAGATCTCGCGGAACGGCACGGGCGCCGGCAGGCCTTCGACGGCGGCGGAATCGAGCTTGAAGGCGAGGGCCGGATCGACGTGGCCAGGGGCCGAATCACCTGCGTCCGAGATGCCGTCGACGGCGTAGAAATTGGTGCGGAGCGTCGCCAGGATCACGCCGAGGAAGCGCCGGACGATGCGGTCGTCATCGATGGAATCGACCTCGTCCAGCGCCTCGATGATGGCAGCGTGTACATCGCCGGCGCCGCGCGCCGCGGCGTTCCTGGCGTTGCGCCGCTCCGGCTCGGCGAGCGTCTCGTCACGCGGCGCGGGCGGGGTGTCGGACGCGGCCTCGCGAGACGGGTCGAAGGCCGTCTCGAAGAGCTGCCAGAGCAGCCGGGCGATGGCAGGGTGCCGGAGCAGCGCCTCGGCCAGATAGTCCTGGGAGTAGGAGAGCCCCGCCTGGCGCAGATAGCGGGCATAGGCCCTCAGCACGTTGGCCTGGCGAAAGCCGAGCCCGGCTTCCAGCACCAGCGCGTTGAAGCCGTCGTTCTCGATCCGGCCGGCGCTGACCGCGGCGAAGGTCGCTTCCAGCGGGCGTCCCGAGCCCTCCAGCTCGATCGCACCGCCGCGCCGCCGAACAAGGTCCATGTCGTGCAGATGGATGATCTCGCCGTCAGGACGCGCGATCCGGAAGGTCCGTTCGGAGACGACGCCGAACCCCATGTTCTCCAGGATCGGCACCCGGGTCGACAGGGAGACCGCCCGGCCGAGATGATAGATCTTGAGGCGCAGCAGTTCCGCCGGGTCCCCGTCGCGCCGGTAGAAATCCATCTGCAGCGCCTGGCCCGGCTGCAGGTTCTGGATGATCTCCGCATCGCCCACCGCCTCGGCGGGCGCGATCACGTCGCGATAGCTGTCCGGCAGGCCGGGCGCGACGCTTGCCAGGGCGGCGGGCCGGCCGGCGCGGGCAAGGGCCGCTGAGAATGCGTCGTCCCAGTTCTTCGCCATCTCGACGATGCGGGCCTCGAGCCGCGCCGGGTCGACGTCGGGCGTGGTGCCGCCGACCCGGCCGATGATGATGTGGACGCGGGCGAGCGGGCCTTCCGGGAAGGCCGGGTAATAGGCCGAGACATGCCCGTCATAGGCTTCGGCGAGCAGCGTGCCGATCCGCTCGCGCAGCCGCGAATCGTAGCGGTCGCGCGGCACGAAGACGATCACCGAGACGAAGCGGTCGAAGCGGTCGACCCGCGACAGGATCCGCACGCGCGGCCGCTCGCCGAGTTCGACGATGGTCGCGGCGAACTCCTCCAGGAGTTCCACGTCGATCTGGAACACCTCGTCGCGCGGATAGGATTCCAGCGCGTTCAGCAGTGCCTTGCCGGAATGCGACCCCCGGCGGAAACCGGAGCGGGCAATCACCGTCTCCGCCTTGAGGCGCAGATAGGGGATGGTCAGGATCGACTGGGTATAGGCGCTGGAGGCGAACAGGCCGACGATCCTGACCTCGCCTGCGAAGCGGCCGGCCTCGTCGTATTCCTTGATGCCGACGTAATCCATGTAGGCGCGCCGATGCACCCGCGAGCGGGCATTGGCCTTGGTGACGATCAGGGGCGTCGGCGCCTCGAGGAAGGCGCGGATTTCCGGCGTCGTCGTCAGCGGCCGGGTGGCTCGTCCGAGAATGCGCACGTCCGGATCGGCGAGGATGCCGAGCCCGTCTTCCGAGCGCCGGGCCAGCGCTTCGCCGCCCGCTTCGGCGAGATAGTCGTATTCGCGGCAGCCGAGGAAGATGAAATTGTCGTCCCGCAGCCATTCGAGCAGCGCCGTCGATTCGGCGATCAGCGTCCGCTCCCGATCGTCGGAGAGGGCGTCGGCGCGCCGCCGCAGCGCCTCCACCGCGACGGTGACGCGCTCGCGCATGGCGCCGAAATCGGTGTTGGCCTGCCGCACCTCGGTGAGGATGCCCTCGAGCGAGGCTTTCAGCGCCGGCGCCGCCTCGCGCTCGCCGAGCGGTTCGACCGCGAACTGGATCAGGCTGGTGCGCAGGGCCGACCCGGACCCGGCGTCGCTCGGATGGGTGACGGAGAAGCTCGTGAGGCTGCCGTCCGGGCCGCGCCGCACGTCCAGCACCGGGTGGGAGATATAGTTGATGCCCGGCGACTTCTCGACGATCTCGGCGGTGACGGAATCGAACAGGAACGCCATGTCGTCGCTGACCACGGTGATCAGGTCCTGGGCGTCGTCGCCCCGGGCGAAACCGGCAGGACGTTCGATCCGCACGATCGTCTGCCCCGGACGATGCGCGTCGAGGGCGGCGGCGGCGGCGTTCGCGGCGGACGCCAGAGCCTCCGGCGAAAAAGCCGCGAGATCGTCGGCGGGCGGGCGCGCGAACAGCAGCGGGGCGAGCGTCGCGGCGGGACTGCCTTCCCCGGCGGCGGCCACCACCGCCTTCAGAATGTCCGCCTTGCCGATGTCGCGATGGTTCATGCCGTGCCCCTGCCCCGTTCGCCCTGATGGCTCGCGAGACCTATGATAGGGGAGTGCGCCCAATGTTCGACGCCAGGATGACGATCGGGGCGCCCGGGGAGGCAGGATGGACCACCAGGAAAAGCGGCCGGTCACGGCACTCGATCTCGTGCCGCAGTCACCGCCGTCGGAACGGACGGCGGCGTATTTCGCCAAATGCGTCGAGAAGCTCGGCCTCGTGCCGAACGTGCTCCGCGCCTACGCTTTCGACGAAGGCAAGCTCGATGCCTTCTCGACCTTCTACAACGAGCTGATGTTGGCCCCTAGCGAGCTGTCGAAGCTCGACCGCGAGATCATCGCGGTGGTCGTCTCGGCGATCAACCACTGCCACTACTGCCTGACCGCGCACGGCGCGGCGGTGCGGCAGCTTTCGGGCGATCCCGGCTTCGGCGAGGAAATCGCGCAGAACTGGCGGGCCGCCGGGCTCGATGCCCAGCGCACGGCGATGCTCGACTTCGTCGTCAAGCTGACCGAGCGGCCGGACACGATCGTCGAGGCGGACCGGCAGACCTTGCGCGACGCCGGGTACAGCGACCGGGCGATCTTCGACATCGCATCGGTGGCGGCATTCTTCGCCATGTCGAACCGCGTCGCCGCCGCGACCGACATGCGCCCGAACGCCGAATATCATTCCATGGCGCGGTAGCGGAACGCCGGCCGTCCTGGCCGGCGGTCAGATCTCGACCAGCCGGTCGGGGATCTCGTTCGGATTGCGGTGGTCGCCGGGGAAATGCTCGGTGAGGATCGCGCCTGCGGCGGTGATCGCGGCGATGTAGCCTTCCGCCAGCCGGTCAGCCTTCGCCGCCTCGATCAGCTTTGCCACGATCGCGTCCCAGGCCTCCTGCGGCACCTTCGCGGCGATCCCGGCGTCGGCGAGGACCTCGGCATAGTGCTCGGCCTCCGACACGAAGATCAGGATGCCGGTTCGTCCCTTCGTCGAATGGAGATTGTGGGCGAAGAACTGCGCCAAGGCGGTGCGGTGCGCCCGCTCCTCGGCGATGGCCTGCGGCACGAAGGCGAGGCGCAGGCGCGGCATCGCGGCGAAGAGCACCAGGAGCAGCGCCGTCGCCGCGACCTGGCTCAGCACGAGAGCCAGCGCGGAGATGGCGAAGCCGGCGAGCGGCGCCAGCAATGCGGCAACGAGCGCAGCCAGCAGCGACAGGCCGAGCGCGACCGTCGCCGGGACGAAGACATAGGCGTCGCTCGACCGCGCGAAGACGGCGTAGATCTCGCCGGTGGTCGCGGCCTCGGCGGCGCGGATGGCGTCGGTGACGCGGGCGTGGTCCGCCGGCGTGAAGGTCAATTGCGCCATCTACCAGCTCCCCGAGGATCCGCCGCCGCCGAACGAGCCGCCGCCGCCGGAGAATCCACCCCCGCCGCTGCCGCCGCCAAAGCCGCCGCCACCGAAGCCGCCGGCGCCCATGCCGGATCCCGCACCCATCGCCCAGGTCATGCCGAGCCAGCGATAGCGGTTCTTGCCGACCTTGCGGCCGCGCATCCGGGCCAGGCGTGTCATCAGGAACATGCCGATGACGAAGACCCAGACCCCGAAGAAGAACAGCGAGAACAGCCCCTCGGCGACGTCCTCCTCGCTCCAGTTCTGGTTGCGCTCCGCCCTTGCTTCCAGCTCGGCGGCGTCGCCGGAGAGGACCTGCAGGATGCCGTTGACACCAGCCGTGATGCCGCCCGGGTAGTCGCCGGCGCGGAAGGCCGGCAGGACGTCGTTCTGGATGATCAGGCTCGACAGCGCGTCGGTGAGCGTGCCCTCCAGCCCGTAGCCGACCTCGATCCGTACCGCGCGGTCGTCGCGGCTGACCAGGAAGACGACGCCGTTGTCCTCGCCGGCCTGGCCGATCGCCCATTGCCGGGCGAGCCGGTTGGCGTAGTCGGCGATCTCGAAGCCCTGTAGATCCGGGACGGTGACGACCACGACCTGGTCGCTGGAGGTGGCTTCAAAGGCGGCGAGCCGCTCGGTCAGCGTCGCTTCGGCCGCCGGGTCGAGCAGGTCGGCGGTGTCGACCACCCTTCCGGTGAGCGCCGGAAATTCCTGTGCACCGGCCGGTAGGGCCAGCAACGCCAGAAGGGCGAGCGTCGCCAGCCGAGCGACCGCCATCCGGCCCGCCGCTGCTATCGTGGTCGCTCGCATGCTACGCCCAATCCGCCCGGCCATCAGTTGCCGAAATTGACCGCTGGCGGGGTCTCGGAGCCGGCGGTGGCGGTGAAGGGCTGCATCGGCTCGGCATCGGAATAGAAGATGGCGGCGATCCAGCGGCCCGGGATGGTGCGCAGCTCGGTGTTATAGACCCGCACGGCCTCGATATAGTCGCGGCGGGCAACCGAGATGCGGTTCTCGGTGCCTTCCAGCTGGCTCTGCAGCGCGAGGAAGTTCTGGTTCGAGCGCAGCTCCGGATAGGCCTCGACGGTGACGAGCAGGCGCGACAGCGCGCCGGAGAGTTCGTCCTGCGCCGCCTGGAACTGCTGCACGGCAGCGGGATCGGTCAGCTGGTCGGCGTTGATCTGCGTCTGCGTGGCTCTTGCACGCGCCTCGACCACGGCGGTCAGCACCTCGCGCTCCTGCTCGGCAAAGCCCTTCACCGTCTCGACGAGATTGGGGATCAGGTCGGTGCGGCGCTGGTACTGGTTCTCGACCTGCGCCCAGGCGGCCCGCGCCTGCTCCTGGTAGGTCGGGATCGCGTTGATCCCACAGGCCGACAGCAGCGGCACGAGGAGCATCAGCGCGAGGCCGGTCAGGAGGGCGCGGGCGCCGCTCGGGCGGGCGCGGTCGGCAATCTGCATGGTGGTCTCCGGTAAGCTGGGGTCAAAAGGCCCGTTGCGCGGCACTCTAGCGTATCGGTCTGCGATCCAGAAGCCGAACATGGCCGCGGGCAGTTGCCCTCGGGCGGCTTTTCCGACACTGCTTCTGTCATGACAGGCCATCATGACGACGATGCAAGGCAGCGCGAGGCGAAGGCCATTCTCGACCGGGTGCGCCAGGAGACGGAGCCGCAGGTTGGGGCGCATACCGAGGCGATGCTGACCCGGACCCGGGAGCATTTCATGGCCGGAGACGCAGACCAGAACGACCGGCTCGAGGTCATCGGCACGCGGATCGGCCGGATGGCCGGAATCGTCGGGTTCGTCGTCCTCTCCCTCCTCCTTGCTTCCCAGCTTTTCGGAAACTGAGCGGACCGTGTCGACAGCCGAACCCCGGAACCCGCGCGACCGCCCGGCCGTGATCTCGATCTCCAGCCACGTCGCGCGCGGCACGGTGGGCAACCGCGCCGTGGTCTTCGCGCTGGAGTCGCTGGGCTTTCCGGTCTGGTCGGTGCCGACGGTGACGCTTCCCTGGCATGCCGGCCACGGCAAGGCGACGCGGATCGTGCCGCCGGCGGCCGATTTCGCCGCTTTTGTCGACGACCTCGCCGGCTCGTCCTGGCTCGGCGAGGTGGGGGCCATCCTCACCGGCTATTTCGGCGACAGTGCGCAGGTGGAGCCCGCGGCAAGGCTGGTTGAGGCCGTCAAGCGCGCCAATCCGTCGGCGATCTATCTCTGCGACCCGGTGGTCGGCGACCAGGGAAGGCTGTACCAGCCGCAGGCGACCCTCGACGCTATCCGCGACCGGCTGATCCCGCTTGCCGACATCGCCACGCCGAACCGGTTCGAGCTGGAGATGCTCTGCGGGCTGGAGCTCGCCGACAACGCCCATCTCGCCGAGGCGGCAAGCGCGCTTGGCCCGGACAAGCTCCTGGTCACTTCGGCCTTTGCCATGCTGCGCGGGGGCATCGGCAACCTGCTGGTCCACGACTTCACCGCCCATCTCGCCGAGCACCGCTCGATCGAGGACGCGCCGCACGGTCTCGGGGACCTGACCTCGGCGGTCTTCCTCGCCCGGATCCTGTCGGGCCTCGGTCCGGAAAAGGCGCTGCAGACGACGACGGCGACGGTGTTCGAGATCCTGGCGCGCACCCGCAAGCGCGGTGCCGACGAGCTGACGGTGGAGATCGACGCCGACAGCCTGCGCCATCCGATGGCGATGGTGCACATGCGCCGTCTCGCCTTTCCAGGCGGCAACCGACGGGCATGAACGGAACCGCGCCCGCGGTATTTCCTGGCGCCGTCGAGATCTGCGGCGTCGGCGCCTGCCGCGGCGGCTGGCTGGCCGTGCACGCCCTGCCGGGGCGGACGTTGCCGACGGCGCGCGTATTTCCCCGCTTCGGCTTTCTCCTCGACGCGATCGGCGAGGACGCCCAGATCGTCGTCGGCATGCCGATCGGGCTTCCCGAGCGGATCGAAGGACCCGGCCGGGCGGCCGAGAAGGCCGTTCGCCCGTTGCTGGGCATGCGCCAGTCGAGCGTCTTCTCGATGCCCGCGCGCCGCGCCGTGGTCGCCGCTGCACCACCTTACGCCAGTGAGCTGGCGCGCCGGGAAGCCCATCAGCGCTGCTGCGCGGTCGCGCGGCAAACGTCACACCCGCCGCGCGGCGTCTCGATCCAGGGCTTTTCGATGTTTGCCCGGATCCTCGAACTGGACGCGATCCTGCGGGCCCGGCCGGCCTTGCTTGCCCGGGTCGTCGAGGGTCACCCGGAGGTCGCCTTCATGGCGCTGAACGGCGGGACGGCGATGGCGACGCCCAAGCGGGTCCGCAATGTCGTCGACGCGGCCGGCATCGAGGAGCGGCGGGCCTTGCTCCTGCGCCACGCGATCCCCCGCGACTTCCTCCATGCGCCGCCGCCGCCCGGCGCCGCGCTGGTCGACAGCGTCGATGGCGCGGCCCTGCTCCTCGTCGCCGCCCGCCGGGCGGTCGGGACCGCGCGACCCTATCCGGATCCGCCGGCCCAGGACGCGCACGGGCTTCCCATCGCCATCTGGGCTTGACGCGGCGGCCGCTGATCCCGATTGATCGCGCCGCAGCAAAACGCTACTGGTCTCGCCATGACACGGTATCTTCCCGAGCACCTTCTCACCGGCTATCAGAGCTTCCTCGACAAGCGCCTTCCGTCGGAACGGCAGCGCCTGCGGCAGCTCGCCGAATCCGGCCAGCAGCCAAAGACGATGGTCATCGCCTGCTGCGACTCCCGCACGGCCCCCGAGATCATCTTCGACACCGCGCCGGGCGAGATCTTCGTCGTGCGCAACGTCGCCAATCTGGTGCCGCCCTACGAGCCGGACGGCGAGTATCACGCCACCTCGGCGGCCCTGGAATTCGCTATCCATGCCCTGAAGGTTGAGCATATCGTCGTGCTCGGCCATGGCGGCTGCGGCGGCATCCATGCCGCCCTCTCGCCTTCGGCCGAGCCGCTGTCGCCCGGCGACTTCATCGGCAAGTGGATGAGCCTGCTCGATCCGGTGGCGCGGGCCGTCGGATCGAACGACCACATGACCGATCTCGAGCGCCATGCCGCGCTGGAGCGGATCGCCATCCGCTATTCGATCGCCAATCTGCGCACCTTCCCGCCGATCGTGGCGCTTGAGAGCGAGGGAAAGCTGTCGCTGCACGGCGCCTGGGTCGACATCGCCCGCGGCGAATTATGGGCGATGGATCCCGAGACGGGCGATTTCATGCGGCCGCTCGATTAGCAGCGCGAGCCGGCTCGGCGGGTCTGTCAAGCGCGCCGACGGTCACATTACCGCCCGGCTCACCGGTTTTTCGTGGATTGGGGGCCACAATCGGTACCCTGCGTCGCATTTTGGCACAGTTGAGCCTTGCGATGATGGGCCGGCGCCCGCTTTATGGCCGGGAACGGTTCAGGGCGCGCAGCCCGAGCCCGCAATTGACAGAACATGTCACGGGGGAAATGTGCGATGACGCGATCAATGAAGACCGGAGTGGCGCTGGCCGCGCTCCTCGTGGCGGCAGGGTGCTCGCGCTCGATGCCGACGATGGATACCAGCATGCCGAGCGGACCGAGCTCGCTGACGCCGGCGCCGACCGGCCAGGTGGCGAGCAACCAGCTGCCGCCCCCGCCGCCTCCGCCGCCGCCCAGCATGACCGACATGAACGCCGGTACGGATACGGCCGCAGGCGCCCAGAATGGCGCGGCTGGCGGCTCGCAGGTCGCCTCGCTGGGCAGCGGGCAGCCGCTGACCCGCGGCGAGGTGCTCGGCGCCTACCGCGTCACCACCACCGGCGGCAACTGCCAGATCATCCTTTCGCTGACGCAGTGGACCGGCGGCTATCGGGCCGCCTCGCGCGGTTGCCCGGGAGCGGTCGCGGACGTCTCGGCCTGGGACGTGTCGGGCAGCCAGGTTGTGCTGAAGGATTCCGGCGGCACGACCGTCGCCAATCTGAACTCGGCCGGCGGCGCCCGCTACGAGGGCACCACCACCGGCGGACAGCAGATCAGCCTATACCGCTAGGATGGCATAAGCCGGCCGCGCAGGACGCGGCCGGCTCACCGCGATCACGCCGCGGCTGTCTCACATCCGTTATGCCTGGCCGCCGGGCGGGCGACGCTTCTTTCTCTCTCTTCTTCCGTTGGAGTTTCGATGGCGAGCCCCGTCACGCGTGAGCCGGCCCAGGCCCGCGGGCCTGTCCGCTCCGCACTCGACCGCCTGATCGCCGCGAAGGAGATCGAGGCCGACCCGGCCCAGCGCCAGGTGGCCGACCGGCTGGATCGGCTGGACCGCGTCCTTTCATCGGCCACGGTCGCCTCCAAGCAGAGCGCGCTCGGCTGGCTGTTCGGCAAGTCCCGGCCGAGCGAGCCGATCAAGGGGCTCTACATTTTCGGCGACGTCGGCCGCGGCAAGACCATGCTGATGGACATGTTCTTCCGTCAGAGCTCGGTCGCGGCCAAGCGCCGGGTGCATTTCCACGACTTCATGGGCGACGTTCACGCCCGTATCGGCGCGCATCGCGAGGCGGTGAAGGCCGGGACCGCCAAGGGCGACGATCCGATCCCGCCAGTGGCGGCCGACATCGCCCGCGCGGCCCGGCTTCTCTGCTTCGACGAGTTCTCCGTCACCGACATCGCCGACGCGATGATCCTGTCCCGGCTGTTCAAGGCGCTGTTCGAGCAGGGCGTCACCCTCGTCGCGACCTCCAACGTGGCGCCGGACGACCTCTACCGCGACGGGCTCAACCGGCCGCTGTTCCTGCCGTTCGTCGACATGCTCAAAGCCAACGCCGACATCGTCGAACTTGCCGGCGCGGAAGACTACCGGTTGGCGACGATCGGCAGCGACGACTGCTACGTGACGCCGCTCGGGCCGGCGGCGACGGCGCGGATGGACGCCGCATGGGCGGCGCTGCTCGCCGGCACCCGCGAGGGCACGGCCTCGCTCTCGGTCAAGGGGCGGACGGTCGCGGTGCCGCGGGCCGGCGGCGGCGCCGCGCGCTTCACCTACGACAACCTTCTCCGACGCCCTCTCGGGGCGCAGGATTTCCTCGCCGTTGCGCGGCGATTCCACACGGTGATGATCGACGATGTGCCGGTGATGGGCGAGGCCGAGCGCAACGAGGCGAAGCGCTTCATCATGCTGGTAGACGCGCTCTACGACGCCGGGCGGCGGCTGGTGATGTCCGCCGACGCGCCAGCCGAGGCGCTGTATCGCGGCGCCAACGGTACCGAGGCTTTCGAATTCGACCGCACGGTGTCGCGGCTGATCGAGATGCGCTCGGACGATTATCTGGCGCGTTCCAGCGCCGGGCCAGCCGGCGAGCCGGCTTCGTCAGCGTCGGCCCCGGCGCCGGCAGAAAACCGGGGAACGGGCTGACGCATTGAAACGAATGTCAGTTCCGACTTACTCTTACGTAAGTCCCGAGTAATACAACCGGTTGAAATTGCTGGCCTTGCTTTCTGGAGTTGCACGAAAGCCCCAGCCGGGCTATTTGCTCGACCCCAACGGCGGCACCGTTGCGGCTTCCCTCATCCCGCGCCCAGGCGCGGGAGACGGACCCCTTCGGCGCCGGCCGCATGGGGCGACGCATCGAGCACGTCGTCGGGAGTCATCGGCGCGCCGGCCACCCATCGCGCGCAGCAGGAGGGAATGGCGTTGGCACGTAACAAGATCGCACTCATCGGTTCCGGCATGATCGGCGGCACGCTCGCTCATCTGGCGAGCCTCAAGGAACTCGGCGACATCGTCCTGTTCGACATCGCCGAAGGCACGCCGCAGGGCAAGGCGCTCGACATCGCCCAGTCCGGTCCGGTCGAAGGCTTCGACGCGCATCTGTCGGGCGTCAACGACTATGCCGGCATCGAGGGCGCGGATGTCTGCATCGTGACCGCCGGCGTGCCGCGCAAGCCCGGCATGAGCCGCGACGACCTGCTCGGCATCAACCTCAAGGTCATGGAACAGGTCGGCGCCGGCATCGCCAAATACGCCCCCGACGCCTTCGTGATCTGCATCACCAACCCGCTCGACGCGATGGTCTGGGCGCTGCAGAAATTCTCCGGCCTGCCCAAGGCGAAGGTCGTCGGCATGGCCGGCGTGCTCGACTCCGGCCGGTTCCGCACCTTCCTCGCCGACGAGTTCAAGGTCTCGGTCGAGGACGTCACCGCCTTCGTGCTCGGCGGCCACGGCGACACGATGGTGCCGCTGACCCGCTATTCGACGGTCGCCGGCATCCCGCTCACCGATCTCGTCAAGATGGGCTGGTGCTCGAAGGAGCGGCTCGAGGAGATCGTCCAGCGCACCCGCGACGGCGGCGCCGAGATCGTCGGCCTCCTGAAGACCGGCTCGGCCTATTACGCCCCGGCTTCCTCCGCCATCGAGATGGCCGAAAGCTACCTGAAGGACAAGAAGCGCGTCCTGCCCTGCGCGGCGAACCTCTCCGGCCAGTACGGCCAGCGCGACATGTATGTCGGCGTGCCCTGCGTCATCGGCGCCGACGGCGTCGAGCGGATCATCGAGATCGATCTCGAGGGCGACGAGAAGGCGCAGTTCGAGAAATCGGTCGGCTCCGTGCGCGGCCTGATGGAAGCCTGCCAGGCGATCGCGCCGAACCTGAAGTAATCCCCGAGGGGCCGGCTGATCCCGGCCCCTTTTCCTTATGCTCCGCCCAGAGGCCGGGAGACCCACATGAACATCCACGAATATCAGGCCAAGGAACTGCTCAAGGGCTTTGGCGCCCCGGTCGCCGAAGGCGTTGCGATCACCGCGGTGTCAGAGGCCGAGGCCGCGGCGCGCCAGCTGCCCGGCCCGCTCTACGTGGTCAAGAGCCAGATCCATGCCGGCGGCCGCGGCAAGGGCAAGTTCACCGAGCTCGGGCCGGACGCCAAGGGCGGCGTGCGGCTGGCCAAGTCGATCGACGAGGTCGTCGCCAATGTCCGCGAGATGCTGGGCAACACGCTGGTGACCAAGCAGACCGGCGACGCGGGCAAGCAGGTCAACCGCCTCTATATCGAGGACGGCGCCGACATCGACCGCGAACTGTACCTGTCGCTGCTCGTCGACCGCGCGGTCGGGCGGGTCGCCTTCGTGGTCTCCACCGAGGGCGGCATGGACATCGAGGCGGTCGCCGAGGCGACGCCGGAGAAGATCATCAACGTCGCCATCGATCCCGAGGCCGGCGTCACCTCGGCCGATGTCGCCAAGCTCAACGAATCACTGCAGCTGACCGGCCAGGCGGCGAAGGACGGCGAGACGCTGTTCCCGATCCTCTACAAGGCCTTCACCGAGAAGGACATGAGCCTCCTCGAGATCAACCCGCTGATCGTCATGACCGACGGGCGCCTGCGCGTGCTCGACGCCAAGGTGTCGTTCGACGGCAACGCGTTGTTCCGCCACGACGACGTCAAGGCGCTGCGCGACGAGAGCGAGGAGGACGCCAAGGAGATCGAGGCGTCGAAATACGACCTCGCCTACGTGGCGCTCGACGGCGACATCGGCTGCATGGTCAACGGCGCGGGCCTTGCCATGGCGACGATGGACATCATCAAGCTCTACGGCAAGGAGCCGGCGAACTTCCTCGATGTCGGCGGCGGCGCCAACAAGGAGAAGGTGACGGCTGCCTTCAAGATCATCACCGCCGATCCGGCGGTGAAGGGCATCCTGGTCAACATCTTCGGCGGCATCATGAAATGCGACATCATCGCCGAGGGCGTAGTCGCCGCGGTGAAGGAAGTCGGCCTCAAGGTACCGCTGGTGGTGCGCCTCGAGGGCACCAACGTGGAGAAGGGCAAGGCCATCCTCAACGAGAGCGGCCTCGCCATCACGGCAGCGGACGACCTCGACGACGCGGCCAAGAAGATCGTCGCGGCGGTCGGCTGAAGCGAAGGGCAAAAGGCGATGGCGAGTGAGCACGAGATCGAATTGACCTTGAGCGCCGCGCTTGCCACGCGCCACCGTCACCCTCGGGCACCGGCCCGAGGATGACGACCGAAGGGGCCGGGTTTTGCCAGCGGCCCAGACCGCAATTCGGCGAGTGACCATTCGCCTTCCGCAAGATTTTGATCAGGGAAACCCATGTCCATTCTCGTCGACAAGAACACCAAGGTCATCGTCCAGGGCCTGACCGGCAAGACCGGCACGTTCCACACCGAGCAGGCGCTGGCCTATTACGGCACGCAGATGGTCGGCGGCGTCCATCCCAAGAAGGGCGGCGAGACCTGGACATCGGGGCTCGACCAGACGTCGCTGCCGATCTTCGCCACCGTTGCCGAGGCGCGCGACAGCACCGGTGCCGACGCTTCGGTGATCTACGTGCCGCCCGCCGGCGCGGCAGCGGCGATCCTCGAGGCGATCGAAGCGGAAATCCCGCTGATCGTCTGCATCACCGAGGGCATCCCGGTGATGGACATGGTCAAGGTCAAGGCGCGGCTCGACCGCTCCAACTCGCGCCTGCTCGGACCGAACTGCCCCGGCGTTCTGACCCCGGAAGAGTGCAAGATCGGCATCATGCCCGGTAACATCTTCAAGAAGGGCAATGTCGGGATCGTATCGCGCTCGGGAACGCTTACATACGAGGCGGTCTTCCAGACCAGCAACGAGGGCCTCGGCCAGACGACGGCCGTCGGCATTGGCGGCGACCCGGTAAAGGGGACGGAGTTCATCGACATCCTCGAGATGTTCCTCGCCGACGACGCGACGCAGTCGATCATCATGATCGGCGAGATCGGCGGCTCGGCAGAGGAAGAGGCAGCGCAGTTCCTCGCCGACGAGGCGAAGAAGGGCCGCAAGAAGCCGATGGTCGGCTTCATCGCCGGCCGCACCGCGCCGGCCGGACGGACCATGGGCCATGCCGGTGCCGTGGTGTCGGGCGGCAAGGGCGGCGCCGAGGACAAGATCGCGGCGATGGAAGCCGCAGGCATCCGGGTCTCGCCGTCGCCGGCTCAGCTCGGCAAGACCCTCGTCGAGGTGCTGAAAGGCTAATCCGCCTCCGCGGGCGGATCACACGCGCAATTGCTCCCTGGCGCCATGGCTTTGCCGGAATAGGGACTAGAGGTGAAGGACGGTCGCTGCCGAACGGGCTGCGACCGTCGCAGAGGCAAACAAGGAGACGGCGTTCCGAACGGACGCCGCGACGGCACCGATGGCACGCAATCAGGCGAACGAAACCCTCGCACTCACGTCTTTTCTCTATGGCGGCAATGCCGGCTATATCGAGGAGCTTTACGCCAGCTACGAGCAGGATCCGAGTTCGGTTTCCGCCGAGTGGAGCGACTTCTTCAGGGAATTGAAGGACGACAAGGCGGCGGTGCTGAAGAGCGCCAGCGGTCCATCCTGGGAGCGTTCGAACTGGCCGATCACGGCCAATGGCGACCTGATCTCGGCGCTGGACGGCGACTGGGCGACGGTCGAGAAAAAGATCGAGACCAAGGTCAAGGCGAAGACCCAGGAGAACGGCCCCGTCGATCTCGACAGTCCGGCGGTCCGCCAGGCGACCCAGGATTCGGTGCGGGCGCTGATGCTGATCCGCGCCTACCGGGTGCGCGGCCACCTCCACGCCAAGCTCGATCCGCTCGGCATCGTCAAGGCGGCCGACGACGACTACAACGAGCTGTCGCCGGAGGCCTACGGCTTCACCGAAGCCGACTATGACCGCCCGATCCTGATCTACAACGTGCTGGGACTCGAGACCGCGACGATCCGGCAGATCGTCGACGTCCTGGAGCGGACCTATTGCTCGACCATCGGCGTCGAGTTCACGCATATCTCCAATCCGCAGGAAAAGGCCTGGCTGCAGGAGCGGATCGAGGGCCCCGACAAGGGCATCGCCTTCACCGACCAGGGCAAGAAGGCGATCCTCAACAAGCTGATCGAGGCCGAGGGCTTCGAGAAGTTCATCGACGTCAAGTACAAGGGCACCAAGCGCTTCGGGCTTGACGGCGCCGAGGCGCTGATCCCGGCGCTGGAGCAGATCATCAAGCGCGGCGGCCAGCTGGGCCTGCAGGAAATCGTCTTCGGCATGGCCCATCGCGGCCGGCTCAACGTGCTGAGCCAGGTGATGGGCAAGCTGCACCGGGCGATCTTCCACGAGTTCAAGGGCGGCTCGTTCAAGCCGGAGGACGTCGAGGGCTCGGGCGACGTGAAGTACCATCTCGGCGCCTCGTCGGATCGCGAGTTCGACCAGAACAAGGTGCATCTGTCGCTGACGGCGAACCCGTCGCATCTGGAGATCGTCGACCCGGTGGTGCTGGGCAAGGCGCGCGCCAAGCAGGACGCGCTGGCCGGGCGCAACCGCAACGAGATCGTGCCGCTGGAGACCCGCTCCAAGATCCTGCCGCTGCTGATCCACGGCGACGCGGCCTTTGCCGGCCAGGGCGTCGTCGCCGAATGCTTCGGCCTGTCGAGCCTGCGCGGGCACCGGGTCGCGGGATCGATCCACTTCATCATCAACAACCAGATCGGCTTCACCACCAATCCGCGCTTCTCGCGCTCCTCGCCCTATCCCTCCGACGTCGCGAAGATGGTCGAGGCGCCGATCTTCCACGTCAACGGCGACGATCCGGAAGCGGTTGTCTACGCCGCCAAGGTGGCGACCGAATTCCGGATGAAGTTCCACAAGCCGGTGGTCATCGACATGTTCTGCTACCGGCGGTTCGGCCACAATGAGGGCGACGAGCCGGCGTTCACCCAGCCGATCATGTACCGGACGATCCGCGGCCACCCGACGACGCTCGAACTCTACGCCAAGCGCCTGATCGATTCCGGCGTCGTCAGCAGCGAAGAGGTCGACAGCCGCAAGGCCGAATGGCGCAAGACGCTCGAAGAAGAGTTCGAGGCGGGCCACTCCTATCTGCCGAACAAGGCCGACTGGCTGGACGGCGCCTGGGCAGGCCTGCGCAAGGCCGAGCAGGCCGACGAGCCACGCCGCGGCGTTACCGGCGTGCCCCTGAAGACGCTGAAGGATATCGGCAACCGGCTGACCAAGGTGCCGGAGGGCTTTACCGTCCACAAGACGATCCAGCGCTTCCTCGACAACCGCGCCAAGATGATCGAGACCGGCGAAGGTCTCGACTGGGCGACCGGCGAGGCGCTCGCCTTCGGCACGCTGGTTTCGGAAGGCCATCCGGTGCGGCTGTCCGGCCAGGATTCCGAGCGCGGCACCTTCAGCCAGCGCCATTCCGTGCTCTACGATCAGGAGAACGAGAACCGCTTCATCCCGCTGTCGAATGTCGCCAAGGGCCAGGCGATCTACGAGGTCATCAACTCGATGCTCTCGGAAGAGGCGGTGCTCGGCTTCGAATACGGCTACTCGCTGTCGGAGCCGAACGCACTGACGCTCTGGGAGGCGCAGTTCGGCGACTTCGCCAATGGCGCGCAGGTGGTGTTCGATCAGTTCATCTCGTCGGGAGAGCGCAAGTGGCTGCGCATGAGCGGCCTCGTCTGCCTCCTGCCGCACGGCTACGAGGGTCAGGGGCCGGAGCATTCTTCGGCCCGGCTCGAGCGCTTCCTGCAGATGTGCGCCGAGGACAACATGCAGGTCGCCAACGTCACGACGCCGGCGAACTATTTCCACATCCTGCGCCGGCAGATGAAGCGCGACTTCCGCAAGCCGCTGATCCTGATGACGCCGAAATCGCTGCTGCGCCACAAGCGCGCGACCTCGACCCTCGCCGAGATGTCGGGCGACACGAGCTTCCACCGTCTCCTGTGGGACGATGCGGAGATGCAGAAGGATTCGCCGATCAAGCTCGTCAGGGACGACAAGATCCGGCGCGTCGTGATGTGCACCGGCAAGGTCTATTACGACCTCCTGGAGGAGCGCGAGAAGCGCGGCACCGACGACGTCTACCTCTTGCGGCTCGAGCAGCTCTACCCGTTCCCGGCCAAGGCGCTCATCAACGAGCTGTCGCGGTTCAAGGGCGCGGAGATGGTCTGGTGCCAGGAGGAGCCCAAGAACATGGGCGCCTGGGCGTTCATCGACCCGTATCTGGAGTGGGTGCTGGATCATATCGGCGCCGAGAAGCGGCGCGTGCGCTACACCGGGCGCCTCGCCGCGGCCTCGCCGGCCGCAGGCACCATGTCCACCCATCTGAAGCAGCTCGAAACCTTCCTCGAAGACGCCCTCGGCTGAGCCCGCCGAGCGTCCGACCGAAACCCGATCGAAGAGACCTGACCCACCCATGAGCACCGAGATCAAAGTCCCCACCCTGGGCGAGTCCGTCACCGAGGCCACGATCGGCCAGTGGTTCAAGAAGCCCGGCGACCGCGTCGAACTCGACGAGACGATCGCCGAGCTCGAGACCGACAAGGTGACGGTCGAGGTGCCGGCTCCGGCGGCCGGCGTCCTCGAGGACGTGGCGGTGCAGGCGGGCGAGACGGTGGGCGTTGGCGCCGTGCTCGGCTCGATCGGCGAGGGCGATGGCTCGAGCCCGGCGCCGGAGAAGCCGAAGGCGGCCGAGGCAAAAGCCGAGACGGCGCCGGAAACCAAGGCCGACTACGGCGGCGGGGCCGCCGGTCACGCCGTTGCACCGGCCGGCAATTCCGGCGACGGGACGAGCGGCGGCATGAGCCCGGCGCCTTCGGCCAAAAAGATCATGGACGAGAAGGGTCTTTCCGACGGCGACGTCGAAGGCTCCGGCCGGCGCGGCCAGGTGCTGAAGGGTGACGTGCTCGACGCCATCGGCCGCGGCGCCCCTTCCTCGCCGCAGGAGACGCCGAAGGCGGCGCGAGCGCCTTCCAGCCCGGCCGAGGAGTCGCGCGAGGAGCGGGTGAAGATGACCCGGCTTCGCCAGACCATCGCCCGGCGTCTGAAGGAGGCGCAGGACACTGCCGCCATGCTGACCACCTTCAACGAGGTGGACATGACGGCGGTCATGGAGCTGCGCAAGAAGTACAAGGATCTGTTCGAGAACAAGCACGGCGTGAAGCTCGGCTTCATGGGCTTCTTCACCAAGGCGGTCTGCCACGCGCTGAAGGAGATTCCGGCGGTCAATGCCGAGATCGACGGCACGGACCTCGTCTACAAGAACTATGCCCATATCGGCGTCGCCGTCGGTACGCCGAAGGGTCTCGTCGTGCCGGTGGTACGCGATGCCGACCAGATGACCATCGCCGAGATCGAGAAGGAAATCGGCCGCCTGGGTCTCGCCGCGCGCGACGGCAAGCTCGCCATGGCCGACATGCAGGGCGGGACCTTCACCATCTCGAATGGCGGCGTCTACGGCTCGCTGATGTCGACCCCGATCCTCAACGCGCCGCAGTCCGGCATTCTCGGCATGCACAAGATCCAGGAGCGGCCGGTGGCGATCGGCGGGCAGGTGGTGATCCGCCCGATGATGTATCTGGCGCTCTCCTACGACCACCGGATCGTCGATGGCAAGGAAGCGGTGACGTTCCTCGTCCGCGTCAAGGACAGTCTCGAGGATCCCGAGCGGCTGGTCCTCGACCTTTAAGGGTCGAGGCAGGCCGGCGGCCGGCACGGAAGCGAGCGCGGGAGACCGTCGATGACTGACCGGGTGATGATCGTGACCGGCGGCTCGCGCGGCATCGGGGCGGCGACGGCCCGCCTTGCCGCCAAGGCTGGCTATGCTGTCGTCGTCAACTACGCCACCAACGAGGCGGCGGCCGGCGCAGTGGTCGCCGCCATCGAGGCCGGCGGCGGCAAGGCGATGGCGGTGCGGGCGGATGTCGGCAGCGAGGCCGACATCATCGACCTGTTCCGGGCTGCCGACCGCTTCGGCCCGCTCGGCGCCTTGATCAACAATGCCGGCATCGTCGATGAGACGGCGACGCTCGCCGAAATGAGCGGGGAGCGGCTGGAGCGGATGTTCCGCGTCAACATCGCCGGCAGCTTCCTCTGCGCCCGCGAGGCGGTCCACCGCATGGCGACGGGACGCGGCGGCAGAGGCGGCGCGATCGTCAATGTCTCCTCGGTCGCCGCCAAGCTCGGCGGTCCCGGCCAGTATCTCGACTACGCCGCCTCCAAGGGCGCCATCGACACGCTGACCGTCGGGCTTGCCAAGGAGGTGATCGACGACGGCATCCGCGTCTTTGCGGTGCGGCCCGGCATCATCGACACCGACATCCATGCCTCCGGCGGCCAGCCCGACCGCGTCGCCCAGCTTGGCCCCGGCCTGCCGATGAAGCGGGCCGGTACGGCCGAGGAAGTGGCCAAGGCGATCCTGTGGCTCGCCTCCGACGAGGCAAGCTACTCGACCGGCGCCATTCTCGACGTGTCGGGCGCACGGTCGATCTGGCCCTAGGTGCCCTGAACCCCAACATGTGACCCGGGCCCAGCGCCCGCATCGTTCGAACTGGACTGGAAATGGCTGAACCCTTCGACCTCGTCGTCATCGGATCGGGACCCGGCGGCTATGTCTGCGCCATCAAGGCAGCGCAGCTCGGCCTTCGCGTCGCCGTCGTCGAGAAGCGCAAGACCTATGGCGGCACCTGCCTGAATGTCGGCTGCATCCCCTCCAAGGCGCTGCTGCACGCCTCCGAGATGTTCTCCGAGGCCGGCCACGCTTTCGCAGAGCTGGGCATTGAGGCCGAGCCGCGGCTGAACCTGCCGAAGATGCTGGAGCACAAGGACAAGACGGTGAAGTCGAATGTCGACGGCATCGCCTTCCTGTTCAAGAAGAACAAGATCACCGGCGTGATCGGCACCGGCAAGCTCGTCTCCGCGACCGAGGTCGAGGTGACAAAGGAAGACGGCTCGACCGAAACGCTGTCGGCCAGGGCGATCTGCATCGCCACCGGCTCCTCGGTCGCCGGAATCCCCGGCGTCGAGGTCGCGTTCGACCACGACACGATCGTCTCCTCCGACGACGCGATCGCGCTGCAGAAGGTGCCGGAGACGATGGTGGTCGTCGGCGGCGGCGTCATCGGGCTCGAGCTCGGATCGGTCTGGGCCCGGCTCGGGGCAAAGGTCACCGTGGTCGAATATCTCGACAAGATCCTCGGCGGGATGGACGGCGAGGTCGCCGCGGCGTTCCAGAAGCTCTTGGTCAAGCAGGGACTGACCTTCAAGCTCGGCGCCAAGGTCACCGATGTCGCCCGCAAGGACGGCGGCGGCGCCTCGGTGACGTTCGAGCCGGCCAAGGGCGGCGAGGCCGAGACGCTCACCGCCGACGTCGTGCTGGTCGCCACCGGCCGCAAGCCGTACACCGAAGGGCTCGGGCTGGAGGCGGTCGGTGTCGCGCTCGACGATCGCGGCCGTATCGAGATCGACGCGCACTACAAGACCAATGTCGACGGGATCTATGCGATCGGCGACGTGGTGAAGGGTGCGATGCTCGCCCACAAGGCCGAGGACGAGGGCGTGGCGCTGGCCGAGATCCTCGCGGGCCAGGCCGGGCACGTGAACTACGACGCGATTCCGTCGGTGGTCTACACCTCGCCGGAAGTGGCTTCCGTCGGCCGCACCGAGGAGGAGCTGAAGCAGGCAGGCGTCGAGTACAAGGTCGGCAAGTTCCCCTTCATGGCGAACGGCCGGGCCCGGGCGATGCTGAAGACCGACGGTTTCGTGAAGTTCCTGGTCGATCCGCGCACCGACAAGGTGCTCGGCTGCCACATTCTCGGGGCCGGCGCCGGCGACCTGATCGCGGAAGCCGCGCTGCTGATCGAGTTCGGCGGCTCGGCGGAGGATCTGGCCCGCACCTCGCATGCCCATCCGACCCTGTCGGAAGTGATGCGCGAGGCGGCCTTCGCGGCCTTCGCCAAGCCGATCCACATCTGAGTGGCGGACGGGGCGGCAACGCAGCCGTTCCACGTGAATCAGCTCCCATGAAAAAGGCCCGGTCGCTGGCGCGACCGGGCCTTTTGATTCGGGAGGCGTGGCGTCAGCTCTTCTTGTCGGCGTCCGTCGTGACGGGGGCGGCGGGGCCTGAGGTGCCGGCGTCGGCCGTCACCACCGGTGCCGGGGCTTCGGCGGTGGTGTCATGGGAGGCGCAGGCGGCCATGGCGCCGCCGGATGCGGCAGCGAGAAGGCCTGCACTCAGCGTGACAGCGAGAAAGGATTTCATGCGGCATGTCTCCTTGGGCTGTTGCGATCCAGGCAGCGTAGTGTCGATCGTCGCAGCCGAACAGGCCGGTCGCGGTGCGGCCGTTCACTTTATGGTGCGTCGCAACGCCGCCCCCAAAGCGAATCAGTCGGCGCGGGTGACGTCCCAGCCTTCTTGGCGCAACAACGCGACCAGCCCTGATTCGCCCGGCAGATGAAGCGCCCCGACCGCGACGAAGGAACCGCCGTCGCCCAGCATGGCCTGCATGCGTTCGACCATTCGCTGGTTGCGTTCGGTGACGACGCGACGCTCGAATTCCGCATAGCCTTCGCCGGCGCCGACCAGCAGGCCGCCGTTCGGCACCGCCGCCTCGATGGCCGGCATGATCATCGCGATCTTCCCCTCGACATAGAGCGCCAGCATCGTCTCCATGATGTCCGGCATGCGATCCGCCAGCGCGACGGTGGCGACGAGGCTTTCGAGCTGCAGGTCGAGCGAGAGCGAGGCTAGCGCCTCCAACTGCTCGGCGGCGGTCTCCAGCCCCTCGACCGGCTTGCCGGCCGCCGTCGCCCGCTCTGCGAGCGAGGTGTCGAGCACCGCCTCGCCCTCCTCCTTGCGCGCCGTCTCGCAGGCCGGCAGCATCAGGCTGACTGCGGTGAACCAGGGCTGCAGGGTCTGCACCGACTGCAGCGGGATGCCGCGTTCCGCAAGCCCCGCCTCCACCGTCGCCAGATCCATAGGATCGAGCAGCGTCGCCAGAGTTTCGCCGCGCGGCAGATTGACGAACTCCGGATGCGCGAAGAACGCCGCCGCGGCCTTGGCCGGGTCGGCAATGTCGGTGGTCTCGATCACCAGCCGGTCCGCCGCCGCGAAGGCGGCTTCCGCGGGCGGCGGCAGAATCATCACGCGCGGGTCGCTGAGATGCATCGTGCCGAACAGGAATGATGGTGCCACGCCGTCCCGTTCGATCCGGAAGAGCTTGCCGGCGCCATCGGGAATCGCCGCCGCTGCCGCCTCGACCGCCGCCAGCTTGCCGTCGGCGCGCAACGTGTCGACGAGATTGCTGCCGTGACAGGCCGCATCCGCCGTCGCCGCAGGGGCCGGGCCGACGAGGAGGAGACCCGAGGCAAGCGCCATGAGCAGCGGATAAAGCCGGCGCAATGCGACGGGGGGACGGCGGGGCAGGGTCATCAGGCGATCCTCGCTAGGCTCGCTTCCGGGCGTCGGCGGCGGGCGCGGGGGTGTGTGTCGTCGTAGACCGACAGCAGTCGGGCGGCATCGACGGCGGTATAGTTCTGCGTGGTCGACAGGCTGGCGTGGCCGAGCAGGTCCTGGATGGTGCGCAGGTCGCCGCCCGCCGAGAGAAGATGCGTCGCGAAGGAGTGGCGCAGCGCATGCGGCGTCGCCGAATCGGGCAGGCCCAGCGCGCCGCGCAAGAGCGCCATCGCCCGCTGCACGATCTGCGGCCTCAACGGGCCGCCCCGGGCGCCGCGGAACAGCGGACCGTCGGCGGGGAGCGGATATGGGCAGAGCCGGCGATACTCGGCTGCCGCCGCCAGCACCGCCGGCAGCAGCGGCACGATACGGGTCTTGCCGCCTTTGCCGGCGACCGGCATCGACCGGGCGGCCGGGTCGGCCAGCGCATCGCCCGGCAGCGACAGGGCTTCCGAGATGCGCAGGCCGCAGCCATAGAGCAGCGTCACGACGGCGGTGTCGCGCGCGGCGATCCACGGCTCGGCGGCATAGGCGCCGGCCTCCTCGGTTACCGACATCGCATCGGCGACGCTCAGGGGGCGGGGCAGCGACTTCGGCTGCTTCGGCGCACGCATCGCCTTGGCGCCGGCGGCGGAGGCGAGGCCCTTGCGTTCCAGATGGCGAACGAAGGAGCGAACACCTGCAAGGCCGCGCCCCAGCGTCTTGGCGCCGGCACCGTCGCGGCGCCGCGCGGCGAGGAAGGCGCGCAGCTCCGTCGTGCCGAGATCGGCGAGGTCGGCCATGCCGGCCGGTCGGGCGTGGTAGCCGGTCAGAAACACCAGGAACTGCCGCAGGTCCCGCTCATAGGCATCGAGAGTATGATCGCTTGCGTGGCGCTCATGCGCCAAGGAGGCCAGCCACGCAGCCTTTTCGCCGAGCACCTCAGCGGTCGCGTGCACCAGCAGCGCTTCTGCCATCGCTTGCTCCTCCTCAGGAATCGCCATCGTCCCGGTGGCGTCAGGGCCTAGTCTACGACATCCCGGTAAACTCGGCGTATCGGCGGAACCGGGGCGCTTCTAAACGGTTGCCCGACGACTGCCCGGCCGCCACAGGCGCCGGCCCGACGAAAGGCGCGGAAGCGCCGTCTCTCGAAAGGACAGATCCCATGAAACGCCACGCGACAGCAATCTGGAAGGGTGCCCTCAAGGACGGGACCGGGGCGCTCACAACCCAGTCCGGCGCGCTCCAGGACCATGGCTATTCGTTCAAGGCGCGATTCGAGGATGAAAGCGGCCGCTCCGGGACCAACCCCGAGGAGCTGCTCGCGGCCGCCCATGCCGGGTGCTTTGCGATGCAGCTGTCGCATTTCCTCGCCGAGAACGGCACGCCGGCGGACGAGCTGAAGGTGCAGGCCGTCGTGTCGGTCGAGCAGGGAGCGGCCGGGTTCGACATCACCGAAAGCGCCCTCAGCCTTCAGGCGAAGGTCCCCGGGATCGATTCGGCGACCTTCGACGGCCTCGCGCAGAAGGCGAAGGAGGGCTGCCCCGTCTCCAAGGCGCTCGGGGCGATCAAGGTGAGCCTCGAGGCAAAGCTCGCCTGAGGAAGATCCTCCGGCCGTTGCCGCGGGCGCCGAATCAGTCGGGCTTGCGGCGGCGGGCGTAGAGTTCCAGGCGGTGCGAGACCAGCTCGTAGCCGAGCTCGCGGGCGATCTCCTCCTGCAGCCGCTCGATCCGGTCGGAGCGGAACTCGACGACGTCGCCGGTCTCAACGTCGATCAGATGATCGTGGTGGCGGCCGGCGGCCTGCTCGAATCGCGACGGCCCCCCCTCGAAGACGTGGCGCTGGATGGCGCCCTTCTCCTCGAGCAGCTTCATGGTCCGGTAGACGGTGGAGAGGGAGATGGCCGGGTCGATCTCCGCCGCGCGCCGGAAGATCTCCAATGCCCCCGGGTGATCCTCGCCGTCGGCGAGAATCGCGAGGATGGTTCGACGCGGCCGCGTGATCCGCACCCCGGCCTCGCGCAGGATCGCTTCGTAGTTGCCGGCTGCTTGTCCGTGTCTGTCGTCCATGGCCGCTATCCTGCCGAAAGGCGGGCACCGGTGCACCCTTTTTTGCCGGATACGCCGTGAGGGCCGGCGGCGCAATGTGAAGATCAGCCGGGGGCGCCACCTAGGCGCAACCCTGGGGGATCGACCCGGGCTGCGACAGTGGCCCCGTGGGATCAGGACTGGCCGGATGCTGCGGGAGGACGGGAGGGCCCGGAAGGCCCGCCGCCCCGGGGCGGATGCGCTTCATGACATGCCGGTGACGTCGGGGAAGCCTGCAGCGCAGGGGTTTGCGCCGGCAGAGGAAATTTCCGCCCCGTCGCATGTTTTCTGAAAAGGGCTGTTGACTTGGGTTCCGGACAGGTCCTATAAGCCACTCATCGACGGCGCAGGCGCCGCCGGCGAGCCCTTTGCTTCGCTCTTGTGCTGCCTGGTTTCGTCACTATATCACGAGTTCGGCCCGAACGGGCTTGCTCCAGGGTCTCTCCGGACGGAATGTCCAGACGGACCTGACGCCATCGTTTTGTTGGCGTGTTCTTTGACAATTGAAGATTGAGAAGAAAGAGAAATGTGGACGGCGGTTGTCTGTCTGGAGCTCTTTGGCCGGTATCCTTTCCGGTTGAGAGTATCCATGAGAGAAACGACCTGATCGTTCTACGTTTCGGTATGAGAGTGTACGGCTCTTGTTCTGGTGCTTTGGGTTTTGCGGGTGACTGCGAGGCTGGAGGGCCGGGCGAGGGCGGCGGCATTCAGGTTGCTGGTTTCGCAGGGATGCGGGGCCGGCCTTGGCGTGTTCGCCTGGTCCTTCGGGTCTGGGTGGATGGG
>NZ_JACIEM010000005.1 GCF_014196845.1 Aurantimonas endophytica | reverse complement strand
CCGACCTCGATGACACCGACGAACGCCCGCAGATCCTCGGCCTTGGCGTGTTCCAGCGCCGCCTGCCGGCGCTTGGCCTCTTCCTGGTCGATGCGTGTTCGCTCGGCAGCGCTGGCCAGTTCGTCGCGCTCGATGGCGGCACGTTTGAAGGACTCCACTGCGGCGGCCATCTCGCCGACTTCGTCGCGACGTCCGACGCCCGGCACCTCTACCTGCTTGTTGCCCGCAGCCAGTTCCCGCATCGCGGCTGTCATTGCGGTGATCGGGGAACCGATGGCCCGCGACAGGAGCCAGCCGAAGCCGATGGCGGCGGCGATCAGGAGACCCATGCCGATCATCAGCGCATGATCGGTCCGCTCGTTCGCCACGCGCTCGGTCTCGATCGCCTCACCGATGGCGGCGTTCTCTTCTTCACGGATCGTGTCGAGAATGGTCTCAACCGGCTCGATGAACTGATCGGCTTTGCCCGAGGTGAAGAGTGCCAAGGCCTGGGGATAGGTCGCCTCGTTGCGCGAGAAACGGATCACCGGATCGGCGATCTCGGAATGCCAGGCGGCAGCCGCAGCTTCCAGTGCGGGCAATCGACCAGCGATCTCGCTGTTGGGTCCCGCCGCAGACCGGATTGCTTCGACCTTTGCCTTGAACGCCTCGTAGTGCTCCTTCGTGCGCGTTGCGAAATATTCGTCCCGCGTGATCATGAAGCCGCGCAGCGAACCTTCCTGACGGGCGAGCGACAGCCGCGTGTCGAGCGCAGCATCGCCGATTTCCGCATGCTGGTTCTTGTAGGCGCTGTGCGTTTCGATCGTGGAGACGAACATGTGCAACGCGGCGCCCATGGCCGCAGCGACGACAATCAGGACCGCGAAGGCGGCGGCGATTTTCCGAGAGATCTTGAAGTCGGCGAAGCGCATGGAGCTTGTCTCTTGGGGCGATTCAGGAGCAGCGCCTGGCGCGCAAGTTCCTGCTGGCTGAAAAGGGGGGGATAGCGTTCATCGCCGGGCGATGGCGTCGAAAAAGGCGCCAGCAGCAGGGAGAAATTCCTGCCTACCGAATCATGCTGACGATCTGTTGTTTTATGGTTAATTCCGGCCGCTGTGGGCCGGGCGACAGCGCCCGCGAGCGCGCATGTCAGTGTCGCCTGCCGTGCAGTGCCGGGTCCCGATGTAAATCGGGCCCGGCCGTGACAGCCGGGCCCGATTCATGCCGGAGGCTCAGCCGCGTCTTAGCGGAAGAGCGACAGCAGCGACTGGCTGGAGGAGTTGGCGATCGAGAGCGCCTGGACGCCGAGCTGCTGCTGGGTCTGCAGAGCCTTGAGGCGGGTCGACTCTTCCGTCATGTCGGCATCGACCAGCGTACCGACGCCCTTGTCGAGCGTATCCATGAGCTTGGAGACGAAGGTGGTCTGCATCTCGATGCGGTTCTGCACGGCGCCGAGGCTCGAGCCGGCCGTGGTGACCTGCGACAGCGCCTCGTCGACGACCTTCATATAGGCCTGGACCTGCTCCGAGCTTACGCCGCCACCCGAGATGTCGATGTCGAGGACGCTGGTCGAGAACACGCCCGTGGCACCGGCGGCGACCGGGGTATCGGTCCCGCTGACACCGAGGCCCAGAGCAGAGACGTCAATCGCTCCGTCGGCGCCGGTGGTATCATCCGTGGAGCGTGCCGGTCCGACGGTGAAGGTCTCGAGAGACGTGAACTTCACGTCACCGGTGGTGGTGTCGATTTCGACGTCGACGCCCTTGATACCCGCATCGCTCAGGGCCTGCCGATAGACCGCCTTCAGGTCGGCATCCGACTTGATTTCCGTTCCGGTCAGGCCAGCGTCGAGCAGCGTCTGCTCGTTGATTTCGACGGTGCGAGCGGCAGCGCCGTTCTGCGAGATGCTGAACGAGATCGTCTCGCCAGCGATGTCGACCAAGCCGCCTTCCACGGTCGAAGTGCCCGATGCAGCCTCGAACTGAACAATGTCGATCGACTTATCCAGCATGCCGGCGCCGCCGGAAATGAGGCGAAGGCTGTCGATATCGACCTTGATCGAGTCGATGCCGATCTTGCCGTTGGCATCGCGCGACAACGACGAGACGATCGACTTTTCCGTCGTCGCTTCGGTGTTGCTCAGCCAATTCTGGCCGGAGAAGGAAGAGGAAGCTGCGATCGTCTTCAGCTGGTCCTGCAGTGCGGTGATTTCCGACTGGACCTTCGTCTTGTCGACGCCTTCGCCGGTCGCGGTGGTGAGCTTGGCCTTGATCTCGTCGAGCACGTCCTTGGCGGAGTTGATGCCGTTATAGGCGGCGTCGACCGTTGCCGCGCCGATGCCGAGCGAGTCGGAGACGGCGGACAGGGCGTTGTTGTCCGAACGCATCGTGGTCGCGATCGACCAGTAGGCGGCGTTGTCCTTGGCATCGCCGACGCGGTAACCGGTCGAGATGCGGGCCTGGGTCTGGTCGAGGGAAGAGTTGATCGACTGCAGGCTCTGGAGAGCCGTCATCGCCGAGGTATTGGTGTTGATGCTGGTCATGAATTGAGTCCCGTGACGCAAGTACAATTTGGGACAGTCCGGATCGACCGGGATAGCAAGTCGGCGTCATGCCTGTGGTCGGATTTGCTCGCGGCCACTTCGCTATGACCGAACCTTGCGCAGGGCTCCCCTTCCAGGTTCTTAACATCGGCGCGATGGTTCCCCGCGCGCCGTTGTTCCGCCTCTTATGTTTAACGATCCGGTGGCGATCATGGTTAACCGGATGTTGATTGGCATGAGACTGTCCGGGACGACGAACGAAGAAAGCCGCCCCCCGAAGGGAGCGGCTTGTCGATGCCTGGAAGTGGCTTCGGCTTAGTTCTGGAAGAGCTGCAGGATCGCCTGGCTGGAGGAGTTGGCGATCGAGAGCGCCTGGACGCCGAGCTGCTGCTGGGTCTGCAGCGCCTTGAGGCGGGTCGACTCTTCCGTCATGTCAGCGTCGACTAGGATGCCGACACCCTTGTCGATCGTATCCATGAGCTTGGAGACGAAGGTAGTCTGCATCTCGATGCGGTTCTGCACGGCGCCGAGGCTCGAGCCGGCCGTGGTGACTTGCGACAGCGCCTCGTCGACGACCTTGATGTAAGCCTGGATTTGATCGGAGGTGATACCCACAGCCCCGATATCGATATCAAGGACGCTGGTCGAAAATCCGCCCAAGGCACTCGCGTCAACCGGCAGGTTGGTGCCGCTGACTCCAAGACCCAGAGCAGAAACATCGATCGATCCCGCAAGGCCCGTAGCGTCCAGTGTGGTGCTTGCCGGCCCGACAGTGAAGGGTTCGAGCGACGTAAACGTCACGTCACCGACGGCAACAGGCGGCGGGCCGGCTAAAGCGGTCGTCGCAATCGCGACGTCAATCCCGCTGATGCCTGCGTCGCTAAGGGCCTGCCGATAAACCGCCTTGAGATCCGCGTCGGACTTGATTTCGGTCCCGGTCAAACCGGCGTCGATCAGCGTCTGCTCATTGATCGCGACGGTGCGAGCAGCAGCGCCGTTTTGCGAGATGCTGAAAGAGATGGTCTCGCCGGCAATGTCTACGGCACCGCCTTCGACAGCAGAGGTGCCGGTACCGGCGGCGTACTGGTCGATATCGATCGGCTTGTCGAGGAGCCCTGCGCCGCCAGAGACGAGCCGGATAGTGTCGATATCCACCTTAATCGTGCCGATGCTGATCTTGCCCGCGGCATCACGCGACAGCGACGAGACGATCGACTTCTCGGTTCCGGCGTCGGTGTTGCTCAGCCAGTTCTGGCCGGAGAAAGACGAGGATGCGGCAATCGTCCTGAGCTGCAACTGCAGCTGGCTGATCTCGTCCTGGACCTTGCTCTTGTCGACACCTTCCCCGGTGGCGGTGGTCAGCTTCGCCTTGATCTCGTCGAGCACGTCCTTTGCTGAGTTGATGCCGGTATAGGCCGCGTCGACGGTCGCCGCGCCGATGCCGAGCGAGTCCATGACCGCCGACATGGCGTTGTTGTCCGAGCGCATTCCCGTCGAGATCGACCAGTAGGCGGCGTTGTCCTTCGCCTCCGACACCCGGAAGCCGGTCGAGATGCGGTTCTGCGTCTCGTCCATCATCTTGTTGGTCGTCTGCAGCGTCTGCAGCGCGGTCATCGCAGCGACGTTGGTATTGATACTCGTCATTGTCTTACCCTTGCTGGCGAGCTTGCCCGTCATGGGCCGTGCCTGATGTCGCGCGTCGGAGCTTCATGCCGTCTGCATTGTCGTTAACCTAGAATCTTAAGGTTAAGCAGATGTAAAAACGGCGGCGGTGGATGGCGGGAGTACAGCGTCAGAAGAAAGACCGCACCAGCGAGCCGACGAGGAGGTTCCAGCCGTCGATCAGCACGAAGAACAGTATCTTGAACGGCAGCGAGATGATGGTCGGCGGCAGCATCATCATGCCCATCGACATGGTGAGCGTCGCCACGATCATGTCGATGACGAGGAATGGCAGGACGATGAGAAAGCCGATCTCGAAGCCGCGCCGCAGTTCCGAGATCATGAAGGCCGGCACCAGCACCCTGAGATCGACATCGCCGTCCTCGGCGCCCTGCGGCTCCGGCTCGACTCGGTCGCGGCTGTTGGCGGAGGCGAGATCGCCGAACAGCGCGAGATCGGTGGGTCGGACCTGGCTCAGCATGAAATCCTTGAACGGATCGGAGATGCGGTAGAACGCCTCCTCCTCGTCGATCTCCTCGTTCAACAGCGGCTGCAGGCCGTCCTGCCAGGCGCGGTCGAAGGTCGGCGCCATGACGAAGAAGGTCATGAACAGCGACAG
The DNA here is from genome assembly GCF_014196845.1 of Aurantimonas endophytica. Taxonomy (GTDB): domain Bacteria; phylum Pseudomonadota; class Alphaproteobacteria; order Rhizobiales; family Rhizobiaceae; genus Aurantimonas; species Aurantimonas endophytica. The sequence goes on along the minus strand of NZ_JACIEM010000005.1, from coordinate 598,729 downwards.
CGAGATGAGGATGAGATTGGCCGGCGTCGTCTGCAGCCCGAGCCCGGTGCGCAGGATCGACAGGGCGATGACGATGCGGGTGAAGGACGTGACCATCACCAGCAGGCCCGGGGCGATCGACAGCACCGTGACGAGGCCGAAGAGCTGGATGATCCGGCCGGAAGCGGCCGAGCCGCCATCGGGGATCAGCCCGGCGAGACCCGATGGATCTGCAAGCTGCGCGGCGGCCGGAAAAGACGCCAGCAGCGCGCAGACGAGAACGACGAGCCGGCGTGTCATTCCGCGACCATCGCCTGGATCAGATAGTCGACGACGGCGGGCGAGCGGAGCTTTGCCCGTTCGCGCAGATCGTCGCGCAGGTGCAGGAGGCCGCGGGTACCCTCGACCTGGGCGAGTTGCAGCGAGCGCAGGAAGGCCAGCGTGTCGGCCTCGATCTCCGCGGCAAGAATCTCGGCATCGATGCTGCCGTCGTCCTCGACCACGATCGAGGCCTCGATCCGAAGCCACGCGTTGGCCGGCGCGTAGATATTCGTGACGACCGGCTTCAGCGGGATCAGCCGCAGCGGCAGGTTGCTGCCCTCGGCGGCGGCGATATCGGAACGGGGCGAAAGCGCCGGAGCGGGTGCTGCCGCGACCGGCTCGGCTGTCGCCGGCGCTCCGGTTCCGCCGGTCAGCCACCCCACGAGCGTTCCGCCCGCGCCAGCCACCAGCGTCAGGATCGCCACCGCGATCACCGTCTGGATCATCGAGCGCTTCTTCGCGCCCGCATCGTCGCCCCATGTGCCTGCATCGGCCATTTCGACGAAACCCTCTTCGCTCAGTAGACCGGTGGCGATGCCTTCATGGCACCGTCCTGCCGATCACCGAGCGATAGCCGCCCTGGCTGGCCCGAGACTTGCCGTTTCGGCACTTTCGGCGGGTATTGGCGAGTTCAGAAGGGGGCGACGACGTCGTAGACCTGCTGGCCCCAGGCCGGCTGCTGTACCTCGGTCATGCGACCCCGGCCGCCGTAGGAGATGCGGGCTTCGGCGATCTTGTCGTAGTCGATCGTATTGTTCTGCAGGATGTCCCGCGGCCGGATGATCCCGGCCATCGCCAGCACCCTCACCTCGAAGTTCACCCGCACTTCCTGCTGGCCGCTGACCACCAGGTTGCCGTTCGGCAGTTTCTGGGTGACGACGGCGGCGACGGAGAGATCGATGTCCTCGGAGCGCTTGATCTTGCCCTTGCCCGTCATGTTCGAGCTGCCGTCCGCGTCCAGTTCGACACCCACGGTTGGCAGTTCGTAGTTACCGAGCTGACCGGCAAGGTCGAGCCCGCTGCCGATGCCGGAGCGGCGGGAACGCTCGGAATTGTTGTCGAGCGAAGCCTGGTCGCGGATCCGGATCTTCACGGTGACGATGTCACCGACGTCGAGCGCCCGCGGGTCCTGGTAGAACTGCGCCTGCTTGTCGCTCCAGAGCGAGTGCGGCGTCTGCGGTCCGGAGGCCGGAAATGCTGCGGGAGCGCCGGCAAGCGCGGGATATTCGTAGAGGCCGGTTCCCACCGGCGACATGGCCGGCTCGCGCAGGAAATCCTCGCGGCTGGTCGAGCAGCCGGCGAGCGCGGCAAGCGCCATCAGGGCAACGATCCTCATGACCGGCTCTCCGCCACCTGCTCGGCATCCGCGGCGGTACCCGCGGACGTCTTGTCGACGATACGCTTGGCGATCTCGGCCGCCACTGCCGGGGACATCTCGCTGAGGATGTCGCTCGCCTGACGCGACTTGAGGCGCACCAGGACGGAGGCCGCGGCATCGCGATCGAGATTGGCGAGTTGCGGCGCGGCCGCGTCCGCCTTCATCTGGCTGTAGATGTCGACGACGATCTGCGAGGCACTGTCCAGGAAGCGCTGGCGCTCCGCCAGCCAGGTTTCGTAATCGGCGCGCTTCACCTCGAGTTCGTCGATCTGCTGGCTGATCGCAGCCTCCAGATCCTTCATCCGGCTCTCCTGCAGGGAGTAGCGCGCGTCCTGGGCCTTGTCGGCGATGTTCAGGCAGTACTGCTCGACCTCGGTGGCGGGGGCCGGGGCGACGAGGTCGCCGGCGGGATCGACGATCCGGATCTGCTGCGGCGGTAGCTCCGGCGCACCAGCGGCCGGCCCCGCATCCTGAGCGACCGCCAGGCCGGGACACGCCAGTGCCAGGGCCAGCGCCCAAAGGCCGAATCCGCCGGATGATTTCGGGAAAGTCTTGGTCATCACTGCACCACGAGTTCGGCCTGGAGCGCGCCAGCCGTCTTGATTGCCTGGAGGATCGCGATGATTCCCGTCGGCTTGAGCCCGATGCGGTTCAGGCCGCGCACCACGGTCTCAAGGTCGGCGCCGCCGACATAGGCGAAGGTGCCGCCGTCCTGAGACGCGTCGACGATGGTTTCGGATGTCACGACGGTCTGTCCGTCGCTGAAGGGGGCCGGTTGCGACACCGAGGGAAGTTCGCTGATCCGGACCGTCAGATTGCCGTGCGTCAGCGCGACGGTCGAGATCTGCACGTCCTGGCCGATCACCACCGTTCCGGTGCGCTCGTCGATCACGACCCGCGCCACCTGATCCGGCGCGATCCGCAGATCGCCGATCTCGGCCATGAAGCGCGTGCTCGACACCTGCGCCGGGCGCTTGAGGTGGATGGTGCGGAAGTCTTCCTCCTGCGCCACCGGCCCTCCCCAGCGCTTGCGCGCATAGTCGTTGACGATGTCGACGACGCGGATGGAGGTCTTGAAATCCGGATTGACGAGTTCGATCGCCAGCTTGCCGTCATCGTTGAAATGGCCGGGCACCTCGCGTTCGATCAACGCGCCGTTCGGCACCCGCCCGGTCGTCGGAACGCCCTGGGTGAGCCGTTCGCTGTCGCCTTCGGAGGAAAAGCCGCTGACCGCGAGCGGTCCCTGGCCGACCGCGTAGATCTCCCCGTCGGCGCCGTAGAGCGGGGTCATCACCAGCGTTCCGCCGAGCAGCGAACTGGCGTCGCCGAGCGAAGAGACCGTAACGTCGATGCGCGAGCCGGTGCCGATGAAGGCCGGCAGTTCGGCGGTCACGGTGACGGCGGCGATGTTCTTGTTGCGGGCAGACTGCGACCGGATATTGACACCCATCCGGTCGAGCATCGACTGCATCGATTGCTCGGTGAAGGGGGAGTTGCGCATCGAGTCGCCAGTACCCTGCAGGCCGACCACGAGGCCGTAGCCGACGAGCTGGTTGGCCCGCACGCCGCGGATCGTCACGATGTCCTTGATGCGCACGGACCCGACCGCGTCGCCGGGATTGCCCCGCACCGGCGCGACGTGCTCCCGGGTCGGGGTGCCGTAGCCGGTGTAGTCGGCCGGGACGGCGGCGGCTGCGGTCGCCAGCAGCATTGCGGACGCCAGGAAGGACCGGATCATCCTCGTATCCTGATGCTGCCGTCGGGCGCGACGACGCCGGAGACGATGACGCCGCTATCAGCATTCCGGACCCGCACGATCTGGCCCGCCGGCGCCGACTGCAGGGCGGTGCCGAGACCGGTGATCGTCAGTCCGTCGGCCTCATAGACCAGCGTGACGGCGGCGCCGGCACTGACGAGATCGGCGAGCTTGAGGTCCGACAGGAGGATCGGCCGGCCCGGCAGGAGGGTCCGTCGCGCGACGCGGCCCTCGAGCATCGCCTCGTCGGCGACGTAGAGGGCCATCTTCTCGTCCTTGACGATGTAGGCCTTGCGTTCGAGGCCCCGCTCGAAGACGTTCTGGCCAGGGTAGACCACCGCCGTCGGCACCGGCATGTCGAGCTCCGCCGACAACGCCCGGACAGGCACCGACAGGAGGAAAACTGCCGCCAGCGCAACGGCGCAAGCGTAGAGGACGACGAGGATTCGGCCCGGACCGCGCGTGATGTCCATGGCTCAGCGCAGGCCCTTCGACACGATGCTCGCCATTTCGTCGGCGGCCGAAATGACCTTGGAGTTCATCTCGTAGGCCCGCTGCGCCGAGATCAGCTCGGAGATCTCCTTCACCGGGTCGACGTTGGAATCCTCCAGATAGCCCTGCTGCACGACGCCATAGCCGGGATCACCCGGCACCCCGACGATGGGCGCGCCGGAGGCGACCGTCTCCTTGAAGAGGTTGCCGCCCTGGGCGGCGAGGCCCGCGTCGTTGGCGAAACTGGCGAGCGTCAGCTGGCCGATCTCCTCCAGGTCCGCCGCGCCGTCGACCCGGGCGAAGACCTGGCCGCTCTCGTTGATGATCACCTCGGTGGTGTTCTGCGGCACGTTGATCGCCGGCTCGACCGCAAAGCCGTCCAGCGTCACCAGCTGCCCGTCGCCATTGGTGTTGAAGGCACCGTCGCGGGTGTACATCACCTCGGCGTTGGGGCCCTGCACCTGGAACCAGCCCTGGCCGTTGAGCGCGAGATCGAGCCGGTTGCCGGTCTGGTTGAGCGTGCCCTGCAGGTGGATGTTGCGGATCGCCGACAGCCTGGTGCCGAGGCCGAGTTGCGCGCCTTCCGGCACCACGCCCTCGCCGCCGCGCGCCGGCACGCCCTGGGCCCGCTCGATCTGGTAGAGCAGGTCGGTGAATTCCGCCCGGGCACGCTTGTAGCCGGTGGTGTTGATGTTCGCGATGTTGTTGGCGATGACCTCGACATTGGTCTGCTGCGCATTCATGCCGGTGGCAGCGATGGCCAGAGCTCGCATGGGTCGGTTCCTTCGATTGATGGCAGGTTGCCCATGCGGGCCGGCTGTTTCAGTGCGTCAGGCAGGCTCAGATCGACATGCGCGACAGCTCGAGATAGGCGCTGACGGCCTTGTCCCGCAGCGCCACCGCCGTCTGCAGCGTCCGCTCGGCTGCCATCACGGACTCGACCACCGCCTGGGTGGAAGCCTCGCCCCGAATGCCCTGGATGGACGTCGCCTCGGCCGACTTCACGGCGTCCATGGCGTTGGTCGCGACCTGCGACAGGACCGTCCCGAAATCGGCGCCCCCGACCGTGGTCGCGGCGCCGGCGCCGGCGGTGGATGCTCCCTGGAGCGGGCTGGTCTGGATACGGGGAAAGGCCGAGCCGAGTGCCGAGATCATGGTCAGTTCCTCAGAAGATCGATGGTCATGTTGATGATTTCGCGGGCCTGCTTGACGACCTGCACATTCGCCTCGTAGGCGCGGTTCGCGTCGCGCATGTCGGCCATTTCGACCAGCATCCGCACGTTCGGCATCTTCACGTAGCCGTTCTCGTCGGCGGCGGGATTGCCGGGGTCGTGCTCGACGACGAAGGGCGCCGCGTCGCGCCCGACATTGCGGACGCTGACCATCTCGGCGCCGGTCAGACGATCCAGCTCGCTCTGGAAACTGACCGTCTTGCGCTGATAGGGGTCGCTGCCCGGCGTCTGGCCGGTGGTCTGCGTATTGGCGATGTTCTCCGAAACGATGCGCATGCGGGTGGACTGGGCCTGGAGGCCGCTGGCAGCGATCCGGAGCGAGGAGAGGAGCGGGTCCGACATAGTGGCTATCCCTTGACCGACATGACGAGGAGGCGCTGGAACGCCTTCATCACCGAGGTGTTCAGCGCATAGCCGCGCGAGATTTCGCCAGCTTTCAGCATTTCCTGCTCGAGCATCACCGAGTTGCCGGAATGGCGGACATCCCAGCTGTCCTCTGACACCGTGGTGTCCTCGCCTCGTCGCCTGCCGAGTGAAGCAAGATGCATGTCGCTCGACTGCGAAAGCTGCAGCCCGGTCGTGTCGAGCACCTCCGAAAACGACGCGAGGTCCTTGCTCGTGTAGCCGGGCGTGCTGGCGTTCGCGATGTTCTCGGCGACCACGGTCTGGCGGTTTGCGAGCCAGGAACTGCGCTGAGAAGCGATGCCGAAGAGATAGACCTGGTCCATGCATACCGCGCGTTTTGCTTGCGTCGGTGAATATCTAGGAACGGGCGCTTGTCCGAAGCTTGACCGCTCGGCCCGCGCCTTCGGCAGTGCAACCAAAATCGCCGGCCTCACCGCCGGTCCCATATCCAGGGGATGCAGCTTTACGCTGCGAGATCAAGGTAATGGCTGACAGGAGAGATGCTTGGCGGATGGCAGGATGATCTAGCGCGTCAATCGCGCGTCGCCCATCGCCTTCAGCAATCGTTCGGTCTGGGCGTCGGCGTCCTGTTCGGGACCGTCAAAGGCGATGTAGGTAATGTCCACGGCTGCGGTGGAGGCGCCGAGTTCCAGACGGAAATGTGCCTTGACGTCCTCGAAGCGGAACTCCAGCGCCAGGCTGACGACGGGTACCTCGCCCCAACCCAGCAGGACTTCGCCGGAATTTGCGAAGCGTAGCACGCCGGGCTTGAAATAAGGCTCGGCCGAAGAGGTGACGATGTCGTCCAGATTGCCGTACCGCTCGAGCCGCAGGAAGGCAATGTAATCGACGACCTCGACCAGGCGGAGCTCGGCGACGAACTCCCTGAGGCCTTCGGCGAGCGCGCGCTCGCGGACCATCGTCTTGCGTTTCTTGATGTCCAGCATGACTAGGCTGTCGCAACTCCCATCTTCGAGCCCGTACGGGAGTGGAGGTAGTAGATGAGTTCGGCGACGGCCTTGAAGAAATCCGGCGGGATCATCTGATCGATCTCGACACTGTCGTACATTGACCTTGCCAAGAGCTTGTCTTCGATGATCGGCACGTCGTTCGCCTCGCCGATCTCACGGATTTTCAGGGCGATCAGGTCGACGCCCTTGGCCACGACGATCGGCGCACCGCCCTCCTCCCGAACGTAGCGCAGCGCGATGGCATAGTGGGTCGGGTTGGCGATGATCAGCGTCGCCTGGGGCACAGCCGCCATCATCCGCTTCTTCACCCGGTCCCGCGCCACCTGGCGCTGACGCGACTTGACCATCGGGTCGCCTTCGGCCTGCTTGTTCTCGTCCTTGATGTCCTGCTTCGACATGCGCAGGTCGCGGCGCCAGTGGATGCGGCTCATCGCCAGGTCGGCAGCCACGAGCACGATCGTCGCGATCGAGACGCCCGACAGCAGCTTCATCGTCATTTCGAGGATCAGTTCCGGCAGCAGAACCGGGTCGGAATACATCGTGCGCATCATCGTCGGGAACCCCGAGATGAGCAGCATGCCGACGACGATGCCGATGGTGATGAACTTGAACATGGCCTTGGCGAACTCCGTCAGCCCGCGCAGGCCGAAGATCCGGCTGAAGCCGGCGGACAGCGAAATATGGGAGGCTTTCGGGCGGATCCGCTCGAGATTGATCTGCGGCGGGTTCTGCAGGAGGGACGATGCGACGCCGCCGATGACGAAGAAGACCGCAGCCGGGAGCACGAACCGGGCGCTCTCGATGCCCGCCATCTGGAGGACGTGTAGGGCATCCACACCGGTTTCCAGCTCCCACTGCAGCGGATTTTCGAATGTCGTCTCCAGGGTCAGCAGCAGGCGTTGCGCCGCATCCCTGGCGTGGAAGGCGATGAAGGCCATCGTCGCCAGTAGCGAAGCCAGGATCGGCGCCTCGCGGGAGAAGGGAAGGTTGCCCTTCTCGATCGTATCGCGAAGCTTCTTTTCGGTCGGCTCCTCGGTAAGAGACGACTTGTCCTGACTGTCACTCACCGCCGATTAGTCCTCGAACCTGTTGACGTTCGGTGAAGGCACCAGGTTTTTGCGCCGTGCGAGGGCACGGTGATCGCCGAAACGTCGGGCTGTAGTCAGGTCTACGCCGCCTCGGTCGCGCGAAGCTGTATCCGCCCCTCGCCGGAGAGACGCAGCGCCTCGTCGGCGATGCGGCGGCGCGCGCCCTCGATCTCGCTCTCCTGTACATCGATCTGCTGGGACAGCTCGGCCTCGGCCATGCGGCGTGCGCGAGCGCCGAGCGAGGACAGCACGCATTCCTTCATTTCGGGCGTCGCCCCCCGCAGGGCGAGGATCGACATCTCCGTCGGGATGGCGTCGAAGAGCGTCAGGCGCGACTTCTGCGGCAGCGCCGGCAGATCGTTGAAGTTGAACAGCAGCTTCTGCAGGTTCTCCGCGTCGCGCGGGCGCACCGTGCGCACCGCCTCCAGAAGCTCGTCCGCCTGGCGCTTCTCCAGCCGGTTGACGATGTCGGCAAGGATCGCGTGGCTGCCCGTGCTCTCGGGGCTCTCCTGGTTGCCGAGATAGGCCAGGCGCACATGCGTCTCGAACAGCGTCAGCACCGGTTGCGACAGCGGCTTCAATGTCAGCATCCGCCGCATGACGCTGTTGCGGAAGCCCGGATCGAACTCGCGCACGATGGCGGATGCCGTCGTGGCACGGATCTTCGAGAGCAGTATCGCCACGACGTGCGGGTGTTCCTTCGCCAGCTGCGGAGCCAGCACCTCGCCCTGCAAGTCCGCGACCGCGTCCCAGACGCTGCGCGGCTCCTCGTCGGACATCTCGAAGGCAAGTTCCGCCGCAGCTTCCGGAAAGAGCGCCTCGAATTCGTCCTCCGAGAGCGCCTTCTGGAGCAGTTCGTCCATCTGCCGCTCGGGACCGGCGACGCCGGGGCCTTTCCGGAAGGCCTCCTGGAATATCTCGACGATCAGGTCCATCTGCTCGGGCGAGATCGGCTCCAGCCCGCCTGCCGCATCGCGCAGCAGCTTGATGTCGCCGGGGGCGAGATGCTTCAGCACGCGCGAGGCGCCCGACGAACCCATGGCGAGAAGCAGGATGGCGGCTCTGGCGCGACTGCTGCGCGGCAGCGCCACATCTTCGTCCTGGTAGGCGGCGATCATCGACATGGGAAACTAGGCGACCCGCTGCTTCTTCGGCTTCAATTGTGCGCCGGGCGTCGCGACTTCGGTCAGCGTCAGTCCGAACCGCTGGTCCTCGTTGTCGAGGATGACGATTTCGCCCCGTGCCACGAGGCGCCCGTTGACCACCACGTCGACAGGATCGCCGACCTTGGTATCGAGCTTGACGACGGCGCCTCGGCCGAGCTTGAGGATATTCGCGACCGTCATCGTCGCCGAGCCGAGCACGACCTGCATGGTCACCGGGACATCCATCACGATGTCGATGTCGAGCGGCCCCGGAGTTGCCTGCTCTTCCGCGTCGGACGCCGTGTCTTCGACGTCGGCCTCGATCTTGCTCATCAAATCATCCTTGGAAGTTGGCGGGTGGGCAAGCCGCAGGTTCCAGTGCCGCCCGGCCGCAGCTTCGGCTTAGCGGCCGGGACTGGCGCGAAGCCTGTGCGGCCGGCTTCCGCGGGGCCGTCAGGCTGCGGTTCGGTCGGAAAGTCCGTGGCGCGTCGCGACCCACTCGGCTCGCTCCATGCGGCGCTCCAGCCGGTCGCCCTCCTCGCGCGCCTCCTCTATCCTCGCCTCCAGCGCGCGGAGCGTCTGGATGCCTTCGTGCTTGAGAACGACGACGGCCTGCGCGGCGCGATTGATGGAGCGATCCGCTTCCTGCAGGGCAGCGCCAAGGTCGCTTCCGGCCGCGCGCAGCAGCCGAAGCTCCCGATACATGCGGCCGCTGCGCAAGGCGGTGACGACGAGGGCTGCAAGCAGCACGAGGTCAATCAGATAGGATGTCATCGATGAATTCCTGAGCTGGGTCGACGCGTTCTTCGACGCTGATCACGAAACTGTCCCGCGACCGGCCGACCGTGGCGCGGAACAGCTGGCGGTCCTCGCACTCGACGGCGATAAGGCTCGCGATGTCGACGTCGAGGGGGATGGTCGCCCCGACACGGAAGGCGGCAATGGTCGAGAGCGGCACCTTCTTCTTGGCGAGCAGCGCCTGCAGGCGCAGGTCGCTCTGCGCAAAACTCACCTTGATCGCCTGCGACCAGGCTTCGTCCCGGTCCACCGGCGCCGCGTCGGGCGCCTCGGCCAGGAAACGGCGGTGGGGGACGAAGAACTCTTCCGGAAATCCAACCACCAGCGGCGCCGTGAGGCCGCGCACCGCGATCTCGAAGCGGAACTGCACGAAGCGTCCGGGGCCATCCCCCAGCCTGTCGGCCAGGGCCGACTGGTCGACGAGTTCGCCGCGTGCCAGCTCGAGCGCCGCGACCGGCAAGAAAGCCTCGCCGGCGGAAGCGACCAGGGCATCGAGCGCGAGCATGACGATGCCGCGATCGAGTTCCGTCGGCTCACGCGTCAGAACCTTGTCTGGCGATGGCTCGGCGGCGAAGAAAGTCGAGATCAGCGCCTCGATCGTCGACCGGGCGACGACCGCGAAACCCGATCCCTGAAAGCGCGGGGACGAAAGCATCGCGATGAGGTCACCGCCGCTGCCGTCACCCGGCGCCTCGGGTGCGGTATCGAGTTCGACCACGGCGAAGGTGACGACGGGTCGATCGGCAGCCAGCCGCGCCAATCGGCCGGTGACCAGTTCTGCCCAGCTCTCCCCCATCTGGACGAGACGCGGCAGCCGGCCGGGGTCGATCACGGCGGCGCTGCGCAACCGCTGCGAGATGTCGGATGATTCCATGGCCGGTGCGACTTGGCTCATCGCATCAGGCTCCCGCGCCGATCGTCTCGTTCTCGACCTGATCGATGGTTGGCCGGTCGTAGGCGGAGATGGTCTTGCGGCCGTATTCGAGCGCCACCTGCGGCATCGCACCGTTCATGTAGGCGATGAGCGTGGACTTCACGATGACGAAGACGCGGCACTTCTTCTCGCGAACGGATTTCACCTTGGTCGCGATCGGGCCGACGACGGCATAGGAGAAGAAGATGCCGGCGAAGGTGCCGACCAGTGCGGCGCCGATCAGATGGCCCAGCACTTCCGGCGACTGGTCGAGCGCACCCATCGCCTTGATGACGCCGAGCACGGCAGCGACGATGCCGAGGGCGGGAAGCCCGTCGGCGACATCCTGGAGGGCATGCTTGGGCTTCATCGTGTCGTAGGTGATCGTGGCGATCTCTTCCTCCATCAGCGCTTCGATCTCGTGCGGGCGGGCGTTGCCGATGATGATCAGCCGGCAGTAGTCGCAGATGAAGTTGGTCATCGGGGCGTCCTGGAGGACGGTCGGGAAGGCCTGGAAGATCGCCGATTCCTTCGGGTCGTCGATATGCGCCTCGACCTCGCTGCGGGATTTCGACCGCATCTCTCGCATCAGCTGATGCAGGAGTGCCAGCACGTTCAGGTAGTCGCGCTGCTGCGGCACCTTGTTCTTGAACGCCTCCACGATCGCACGGCCGCAGTCCTTCACCACCTTGGTCGGGTTGGCGACGAGGAAGGTGCCGACCGCCGATCCGATGATGATCACGTATTCGAAGGGCTGGACGAGGACCCCGAGATGCCCGCCCATCGCGACGTAGCCGCCCAGCAGGCAGCCGAGCGTCACGATCAGCCCAAGTACAATTCCCATGCGATCCTCGCGAACAGATGACTGAGCAAACCCCTAGGTACAGGCGCTTGTGCGAGCCTTGCTGAACCGCGGGTTTGCCCGGTCCTGCCGCGGGCCGACGTTCACAGGCTCGGGCAAGGATGGCCGGCGAAACATCCGGCAGACCCCTCGGCGGTCGGCCCCGGAAGCCGGCTGCCTTCCTCGCCCTCTTCAGACCGAGCTCCGAGCATGCAGACATCGTTTCCCGTCGCCCTCTCGGCCCAGCTTTCGATGGAAAAGCGCCTCGAGACGATCGCCAACAACATCGCCAACAGCCGCACCGCCGGGTTCCGGGCCGAGGAAGTGAAGTTCGAGCAGCTGATCTCGCGAACGGCGGCCGAACCGGTGAGCTTTGCCTCCGAAGGCGAGACCTATCTCTCCACGCGCTCCGGCGAACTTACCCTGACCGGCAATCCTCTCGACCTCGCCGCGTCCGGCGAGGGATATTTCGCCTTCCAGGGGCCGAACGGACCGGTCTACACGCGCGATGGCCGGATGCGGATCAATGCCGACGGCGGGCTGGAGACGATGAACGGCTATGCGATCCTCGACGTCGGTGGCGCCCCGTTGGAGATCAACCCGAACGCTGGCCCGATCGGCGTGGCGCGCGATGGCATGATCACCCAGAACGGCCAGCAGATCGGCGCGGTAGGCCTCTTCGCCATGCCCGCCGGAGCCAACCTGACGCGGTTCGAGAATTCCGGCGTCATCCCCGACCGGGCGGCGTTACCGGTCATCGATTTCCAGAATGCCGGGATCGTGCAGGGCTTCGTCGAGGGCTCGAACGTCAATCCGGTGATGGAGATCAGCCGGCTGATCGCCCTGCAGCGCGCCTTCGACAGCGCCGCCAACCTCGTCCAGGGCTCCGAGCGCTCCCTCGATGAGGCCGTGAAAAGCCTCGGGAGCATGTCGTGAGCCGCAGTGACACCGTCTTCGAGGTCGCGCCGCTCGACGCACCGTGCCTCGACATTTCCGGCCAGGTCGTCGACGTCTCGCCGCAGGCCTTCCGGGTCGCGGGCCTGTCGCGCTTCGTACGCCTCGGCGACTGCATCGCATGCCCCGGCAGCGACGGCGAGGAACTGGGCGAAGTCGTGCGTATCGAAGCCGATGCGCTGACCGTCAAGCCGTTCGGCAACCGCTTCGACCGCGGCGTCAAGGCGCCGGCGCGGCGCCTCGGCCGCTTCAGCCTGGCACCCTGCGACGCCTGGAAGGGTCGCGTCCTCAACGCTTTCGGCATGCCCTGCGACGGCGCCGGTCCGCTCGCCAGCGGCGACGAGGAACGCTACGCCGACGCGCCGCCGCCGCCGGCCCTCCGGCGCGGCAGGGTCGGCAAACCCGTCCCGACCGGCGTCAGGGCGATCGACATCTTCACGCCCCTGGTGAAGGGGCAACGCATCGGCATCTTCGCAGGCTCAGGCGTCGGCAAATCGACGCTCATGGGCATGCTGGCCCGCGCCCAGGGCTTCGACACGGTCGTCGTCGCTCTCGTCGGCGAGCGTGGCCGGGAAGTGCGCGAGTTCCTGGAAGAGTCCATGGGCGGCGAGCTTTCCAAGCTGGTCACCATCGTCGCCACCGGCGACGAGAGCCCGATGATGCGCCGCCTCGCGCCGCGCACCGCCACCGCCGTCGCCGAGTATTTCCGCGATCGCGGCGAGAACGTCCTGCTCATCGTCGACAGCATCACCCGCCTCGCCCACGCCGCCCGCGACGTGGCGCTGGCGGCCGGCGAGCCGCCGGTGGCACGCGGCTATCCGCCGAGCGTCTTTTCCGAACTGCCGCAGCTGCTGGAGCGGGCGGGGCCGGGTCTCGACGGATCGGGAACGATCACCGGCGTGTTCTCGGTCCTCGTCGACGGCGACGACCACAACGACCCGATCGCCGACGCGATCCGCGGCACGCTCGACGGCCATATCGTCCTCGATCGCGCCATCGCCGAACAGGGCCGCTTCCCGGCGGTGGACGTGCTGAAATCGATCTCGCGCCTGGCCGAACGCTCCTGGAACGAGCAGGAGCGCGAGCTTGTCGTGCGGCTGAGGGGGATGATCTCGCGCTTCGAGGACACCCGCGACCTGCGCCTGCTGGGCGGCTACCAGCGGGGCAGCGACCAGACGCTCGACCAGGCGGTCGACCTCGTCCCGCTGGTTTACGAGAGCCTGATCCAGGGCCCGCGCGACGAGCCGAGCACGGCCCCCTTCACGGATCTCAGCCGACGCCTCAAGAAGAGCTTCGAGCCCGCCGCCTGACCAGAAAGATGCCGAGGCGATCGTTCAGTCTTGACTGAACGATCGCTCGTGCGTATCTGCGCTGCATGAACATCGCCCTCGACCAAACGACCGTGCCCGACGAGCGACGCCTGGCCGCGGCATCGCATCTCATCGAGCGGATGGGCGACCATCTCGAGGCCGAGGGCATGCCGCGGATCGCCGGCCGGATCTTCGGGCTAATGATCATCGAGCCGGAGCTGATCAGCTTCGGCGCCCTGGCCGAGCGGCTGGGCGTCAGCCGCGCGTCGATATCGACGAACGCCCGACTGCTCGAAGGCATGGGCCTTCTCGCCCGCGTCCGGGTTCCCGGGCAGCGGCAGGATTTCTATCGCCTGGCCGACCAGCCCTACGTCAACATGCTGCGAGGGGTCGCGGCGCGGATGGGTGAGACGCTGGCGACCCTCGCGATCGTCCATGACACGCTGCCACCGGAAGCCGGCGTCGAGCGCGCCCGGCTCGAACAGGCACAAATCTTCTTCGAGACCACGCTGGCCTCGCTGACCGAGCTTTCGGGTCAGTTGAGCGACCTTGCCGCCGGCGGAGGGGACAGGTCATGAGCGAGAACCGGAAAACCGCCGAATCCGAGACCGCGACGACGCCAAAGCCGCGCGAACCGAGATCCTGGTCCGGCTGGATCGCGGCCCTGTTCGTGCTGGCGCTCGTGGGCTGGATGGGGTCTGGCTATTATTATCCCGCTGCATCGACCGATACCGAGGCGCCGCGCAACACCGAACGCCAGCCGTTTACCGTCGAGGCCTTCGTCTCGCGCGCCCGCACGGTCACCGAATTCGTCGCCTCCGAGGGACAGGTATCGCCCGACCGCATGACGCCTGTCCGCGCCAAGGTCGGCGGCACGGTCGAGGATGTCGCCGTCGCCAAGGGTGACTTCGTGGAGGAAGGCGCGCTGATCGCCCGCATCGCGCTCGACGACCGCGTCGCCCAGCGTTCCCAGGCCGAGGCCGAGCTTGCCCGCCGCCAGGGCGAATATGACCGCGTATCGGGCCTGGCGGAAAGGGGCTACGCCACGGCGGCTCAGGTGGAAGCGGCACAGGCCGAGCTCGCGACGGCGCGAGCCGCGCTGGCAGCGATCGCGCAGACGACGGGCGATACCGAGATCCGCGCACCGATTACCGGCGTTCTCGACAATTTCGATCTCGACCTCGGCGAATTCGTCGCCGCTTCCGCCGAAGTCGGAACGGTGATCGACAACGACCCGCTCTCGGTCGACATCCAGATCCCCCAGCAGAGCGTCGGACGGGTCCGCGCCGGCCAGCAGGCCGCCGTCACCTTCATCACCGGCGAAACCCGCGAGGGCACGGTCCGCTACGTCGCCGCCAACGCCGATGCCGCGACCCGCACCTTTCCCGTCGAGATCACCATCTCCAACCCGGAGCGCGACATACCGGCCGGCATCTCCGCGCAGGTACGGATTCCCGTCGGCGAGATCCCGGCGCATTTCCTGTCCGCCGCCCTCCTCGCCCTCGGACCCGACGGCACGCTCGGCGTCAAGGCCGTGGGCGAGGACGAAACGGTGGTCTTTCATCCCATCAAGCTGGTGCGGGCGGAGACCGACGGAATCTGGGTTTCCGGACCGCCGGAGACGATGCGGGTGATCTCGGTCGGCCAGGGCTTCGTCTCCTCCGGCGAGACGGTGCGCGTGATCGAGGCCGATCCGACCGAGGAAGTGCCGGCGCCAGATCCCTCCCTGGCGGCGCCGGACACCTCGCCGCTGGTCCAGGATGGCGAGCCTGGCGCAACCACCACCGGTTCCGTCGAACGCTCAACCCTGCCGGGGGCGGAGCAGACCGCCGACGACCAGCCGACGGAGATCGCGTCGCTGCTCGATACGATCGGCATCAGCGGCGAAGGCCTGCCGGTGCGGCTTCTGCAGCAACGGCTGATCGCGCTCGGCTACGAGGTCGGGCTGGTCGACGGGGTCATCGGCGAGTCGACGAAGGAAGCGATCCGCCAGTTCCAGCGCAGCAACGGCCTCGAGGTCACGGGCGAGGTCAGCGCCGCGCTGGCGATGGCACTGTTCACCGACAGCGCGCCGGCAGGTTCGGAATGAACGGTATCATCGAGGCGGCCTTCGACCGCTCGCGAACGGTGCTTCTGTTCCTGGTGCTGATCTTCATCACCGGCATCATCGGCTACCAGTCGATCCCGAAGGAGTCCTCGCCGGATATCCCGATCCCGGTGATGTACGTCACGGCGGTGCTGGACGGCATTTCGCCCGAGGATTCCGAACGGCTGCTGGTCCGGCCGCTGGAAACCGAGCTCTCTTCGCTCTCGGGGCTCGACGAGATGGAGTCGCATGCGGCCGAGGGCTTCGCCTCGGTGCAACTCGAGTTCGAGGCCGGCTTCGACGCCAACCGCGCGCTGACCGACGTCAAGGACGCGGTCGACCGGGCGCGGCCCAACATGCCCGACGAAGTCGACGAGCCGGTGGTCAACGAGGTCAACACCTCGCTGTTTCCGATCCTCACCGTCGTGCTCTCGGGCCCGATCCCCGAGCGCACCCTCGTTAATATCGCCAACGAGCTGCAGGACGACCTGGAGGCTTCGGCCGGGGTTCTCGAAGTCGATATCGGCGGCGATCGCGACGAGCTGCTCGAGGTGCTGATCGAGCCGACGGTGTTCGAGACCTACGACCTCTCCTTCGACGAGCTGGTCAGCCAGATCAGCCGCAACAACCGGCTGATCGCGGCGGGTGCGATGGACACCGGCGCCGGCCGGATCGTCGTGAAGGTCCCGGGCCTGATCGAGGACATGCAGGACGTCCTCGACATGCCGGTGAAAGTCGACGGCAGCACCGTCATCACCTTCGCGGACGTCGCCGTGGCGCGGCGGACGTTCGAGGACCCGAGCGGCTTCGCCCGCATCGACGGGGAACCCTCGCTGGCGCTCGAGGTCAAGAAGCGCTCCGGCGCCAACATCATCGAGACCGTCGCCGCAGTGCGCGAAGTCGTCGCCCGTCACCAGGCCGAGTGGCCGGAAACCGTCCGCGTCAAATATCTCCAGGACGAATCCGAGCAGGTGGAGACGATGCTCGGGGACCTCGAGAACAACGTCATCTCGGCGATCGTCCTCGTCATGATCGTCATCGTCGCGGCGCTGGGCCTGCGCACCTCGATCCTGGTCGGCCTGTCGATCCCCGGCTCGTTCCTCGCCGGCATCGCGATCCTCTGGTTCTTTGGCTTCACGATGAACATCATCGTGCTGTTCTCGCTGATTCTCGTGGTCGGCATGCTGGTCGACGGGGCGATCGTCACCACCGAACTCGCCGACCGCCGGCTGATGGAGGGGGCAACACCGCGGGAAGCCTACAAATTGGCAGCGCAGCGCATGGCGTGGCCGATTATCGCCTCCACCATCACCACGCTGGCGGTGTTCCTGCCGCTGCTGTTCTGGACCGGCATGGTCGGCGAATTCATGAAGTTCCTGCCGATCACCGTGATCATCACGCTCTCGGCCTCGCTGTTCATGGCGCTGATCTTCATCCCCGTCCTGGGCGGCCTGATCGGCAAGGCGCAGCCCATGTCGACGCGCCAGCGCCAGGCGCTGGAGGACGCCGAGACCGGCGACCTCTCGCGCGTCGGCGGGGCCACGGGCGCCTATCTCAAGGTGCTGCGCGGCGCGGTGAAGGCGCCGCTGGCGACCCTGATCATCGCCTCGACGCTGCTCGTCGGCGCCTTCTACGGCTTTGCGCAATACGGCCGCGGCGTCGAGTTCTTCCCGTCCATCGAGCCCGAATTCGCGCAGGTGCAGATCCGCGCCCGCGACAATTTCTCGATCTACGAGCGCGACGCACTGGTTCGCCGCGTCGAGGACCGCCTGCTCGGCATGGAGGAAGTGCGCAGCGTCTATGCCCGCACGATCGGCGAAGGCGGCGCCCGTCAGCTCGGCGCCGACATCATCGGCACGATCCAGCTCGAACTCGACGAATGGGACCAGCGCCGCAAGGCGACCGAGATCTTCGAGGACATCCGCACCCGCGTCGCCGACATTCCCGGCGTCAACGTCACCGTGCAGCAGGAGGAAAGCGGTCCCTCCAGCGGCAAGCCGATCAACGTCAAGCTGCTGGGCAGCGACATGGACGCGCTCGCCGCGGGCGTGGCGACCGTGCGCGGCCTGATGGACGATATCGGCGGCTTCGAGAACGTCACTGATTCAAGGCCATTGCCCGGCGTCGAATGGCAGGTGCAGGTCGACCGCGAGGAGGCGGCCCGCTACGGCGCCGACGTCTCGCTGCTCGGCCAGGCGGTGCGGCTGCTCACCGTCGGCATCGAGGTCTCGAACTATCGGCCGGACGATGCCGGCGGCGACGGCGAGGTGCCGATCCGCGTCCGCTTCCCGGCCGGCGACCGGACGCTGGAGCGGCTGGAGGATCTGCGCATTCGCACCGCGCAGGGGCTCGTGCCGATCCGCAATTTCGTCTCCTTCGAGCCCGCCCCCAAGGTCGGCACGATCATCCGGATCGACCAGCGCCGCGTCATGTCGGTCGAGGCGGACGTGGCGCCCGGCGTCCTCGCCAACGACCAGACGGTGGCGCTGAACGCCGCGCTCGCCGCGGCCGAGCTTCCGCCGGGGATCGACTACACGTTCGGCGGCGAGGCCGAGGATCAGGCAGAGGCCGCGACCTTCCTGGCCGGCGCGGCGGGGGCGGCGATCTTCCTGATGTTCATCGTCCTCGTCACGCAGTTCAACTCGATCTACCAGGCCTTCCTGGTGATGACGGCCATCGTCTTTTCCACGGCCGGCGTGTTCTACGGACTGCTTCTGACGGGCCGGCCCTTCGGCGTCGTCATGGGGGGTATCGGCGTGATCGCGCTCGCCGGCATCGTGGTGAACAACAACATCGTGCTGATCGACACCTACAACGACCTGCGCCGTGCCGGCCAGTCGCCGCTGGAGGCGGTGATGCGCACCGGCGCGCAACGCCTGCGGCCGGTGTTCCTCACCTCGATCACCACCGTGCTCGGCCTGGTGCCGATGGTGATCGGCGCCAATGTCGACTTCATCCGCCGCGACATCGCCTTCGGCTCGCCGTCGACGCAGTGGTGGATCGAGCTGTCGACCGCGATCGCCGGCGGCCTGACCTTCGCGACGGTGCTGACGCTGGTGCTGACCCCTGCCCTTTTGATCCTCGGCGAGACGTTCTCGGCCTGGGTGAAGCGCCGCCGCGGCCGGAACGCGCCGAGTCCGCTGCGGGACGATCCTCTGGCCGAGGGTGACGGGCAGCCGACTGCCGCACCGGCGGAGTGAGGCTCGCGGCGAAGAAGGTCAGTAGAGCCAGCGCACCAGGAACAGCGTGATCGCCGGGAACAGGACGAGGATCACCGTGCGCACGATATCGGTGGCAACGAACGGCAGCGCGCCGCGATAGGTGCGGCCCATCGGCGTGTCCTTCGCCATCGAATTGATGACGAAGAGATTGAGCCCCACCGGCGGGGTGATCAGCCCGACCTCCACGACGATCAGCACGAGGATGCCGAACCAGATCGCGAACTCCTCCGGCGGCAAGCCGAAATCCAGCCCCATCACGATCGGGAAGAATATCGGCACGGTCAAAAGGATCATCGACAGCGAATCCATCACGCAGCCGAAGGCGAGATAGGTCAGGAGGATCACCGTCAGGACGACGAAGGGCGAATAGCCCTGCGCGATGACCCAGGCGGCGGACGCCTGCGGCAACTGGCTGAGCGCGAGGAACGAGTTGTAGACCCCTGCGCCGAGGATGATGAAGAAGATCATGGCCGTCGCGATCGCCGTGTCGATGAAGCATTCCGCAAGGTCCGCGCGGCTGAGCCCGCCATTGAGGAAGGCGATCAGCCCGGTGCCGGCGGCGCCCACCGCGGCGCCCTCGGTGGGCGTGAACCAGCCGAAATAGATGCCGAAGACGACGAGGAAGAACACCAGCAGGACGGGCCAGACATCCCGCGTCAGCCGCAGCCGCTCGGCCATGCTCGCCTTCGCCGCGGTGCCGGCCGCCTCCGGCTTCACCCGGACATAGATGGCGATGGCGATCATGTAGCCGATCATCGCCAGGATCCCCGGCACGAAGGCGGCGAGGAACAGCTTGGCGATGTTCTGCTCTGTCAGGATCGCGTAGATCACCAGCACGACGGAGGGCGGGATGAGGATGCCGAGCGTGCCGCCGGCAGCCAGGGCGCCCGTGGCGAACCCGCCTTCGTAGCCGTAGCGTTTCAGTTCCGGCAGCGCGACCTTGCCCATCGTCGCGGCGGTCGCGATGGAGGAACCGCAGATCGCGCCGAAACCGGCGCAGGCGCCGATCGCCGCCATCGCGACGCCGCCTCTGCGGTGGCCCATCCAGGCGTTCGCCGCCCGGAACAGCGCCTGGCTCATGCCGCCTTTGGCGGCGAACTGGCCCATCAGCAGGAACAGCGGGATGATCGACAGCGAATAGCTGGCGAAGGTGGTGAAGGGCAGCGACTTCAGTTGCGCCAGGATCGGCGTCAGGCGCCCCATGACGATCCAGTTGCCGACGAAGCCGCAGACCAGCATGGCGAGCCCGATCGGCATGCGCGCGAAGATCAGCGCGAGCAGGATCGGAAAGGACAGGAGCGCGATCTCGAGATTGGACAAGGATGCCTCAGGCCAGGTCGGGCGTGGCGGAAGTCGTCTCAACCCACGACCGGTAGAGCGTGTAGAGGCAGACGAGAAGGAAGCTGACCGCCCCCACCAGCGACAGCGCGTAGCCGACCCAGGCCGGTATGCCGAGGATGAAGCTCTCCTCGCCGCTCCGCAGTCTGTCCTGCAGGCCGGCAACGAGGCGCCAGAGGATCACGCACGCGGCAATCGACATCAGCAAATTGCCGACGAGATCGCTGACAGCGACGCCGCGCCGGCCGAACCACGCTGAGAGGATATCCACCGTCACATGGCCCCGCCTCAGCTGGCAGAGCGGCAGGAACAGGAACACACCGACGCCCGCGGCAATCTCCACCAGCTCGAAATCGCCCGGCACCGGGCCCAAGCCGAGACCAAGCGTCAGCATTGCCCGGCCAATGATCGAGGCGCAGGTGAGGACGACGATGAAGACCAGGCAGATCCCGCCGGCATAGGCGAGCAACCGGGCGGCGCGCTCAACCACGGCTCCGAGCGGGCCGGCCTCGGGCCCGGGTTCAGGGCGAAACGTCTCGCTCATCGCGGCAGGGCTGGGCCCGTCGGCCGCCTCGCCGCAGCGCGATCGCGGCGACGCAAGCTCCCCGAAAAGCTCAATTGGCCGCCTTCGCGGCGCCGTCGACGGGCGCTTCGGCCCGCTCGCCGGTATATTTGGCGATCAGCGCCGTCGCGCTGTCGAGCAGCGCCTGGCGGCCTTCGCCGGCCGCCACCCACTCCTCGATCACGACGGCGGAAGCGTCCTTGAACCGCGTGGTCTCCGCCGCGTCGAGTGCGACGATGTCGTTGGTCAGGTCGAGCGCCTTCTGCCGGCCGGCGGCATCCGCAGCTTCCATCGCCTCGCCGGCCATGGTCGCAAGCGGCATGCCCGAGTTCGCGTCGACGATCGCCTTGAGGTCGTCGGGCAGTCCGTCATAGGTGTCGGCGTTCATGACGATGGCGAAGGTCTGGGTGTAGAGGCCGTTCTCGCCGGTGAAGCCGGTGTGGTGCCGGACAAGCTCGGCGATGCGAAGTGGCAGCGTCACCTCCCAAGGCACCGTCGCCCCATCGATCACGCCCTTCGACAGCGATTCCGGCACGGCGGGAACCGGCATACCGACCGGCGTTGCGCCCAGCTTGGTCAGAAGATCATTGATGATCCGCGAGCCGCCGCGGATCTTCATGCCGGAGAGATCCTCCAACCTGGCGATCGGCGCCTTGGTGTGGAACAGGCCCGGCCCATGCGTGTGCACGGCGAGGAGATGCACCTCGGAGAACTCGTCGGCGGCATTCGTCTCGACGAATTCCTGAAAGGCCTTCGAGGTCGAGACCGCGTCGGTCATGATGAACGGCAGCTCGAAGGTCTCCGATTTCGGGAAGCGCCCCGGCGTATAGCCAAGCACCGTCCAGACGACGTCCGCCACCCCGTCGCGGGCCTGGTCGAAGAGGTCCGGCGGCGTGCCGCCCAACTGCATCGAGGGATAGAACTCGACCGCGATCCTCCCGTCCGATTCCGCTGCGATCTTCTCCGCCCAGGGCGTGAGGACGTTGGCGGGGATCGTCGCCTGCGCCGGCAGGAACTGGTGGACGCGCAGCGTCACCTCCTGGCCGAGCGACGCGCCGGTCATGAAGGCGAGAACGGCCGCCGCGACCGGCAGTCTCGTCAGGGTCTTGAGCATGATGTCCTCCCAGATGCGGCCTCTCGGCCCGGTCTTGGACGGGGCTGTCGCGGAACGCCATCCAGGTCGCCCTCCCGGCTTCCCGGCTGCGCGCCCGACCCGTCCGGACTTCGCACGAGGATGATCCCCACGCGCGCCAATGATTCGCCCACTCCCGGCGTAACCCCGGGTTATCGGCCGCATGATCGCACACCGGACGCCGGTGGAAAGACCCCGAGCCGTCTTTATATGCGTCCCCCGAGAGCCAGCCACCCCGACGCATGGCAAGCGCCTCCCCTTAGCCGACGACCGCACAGGACCATCATGACCAGACCACCCTTCAAGGCCGACCATGTCGGCAGCTTCCTTCGTCCCGAACGGCTTCAGAAGGCGCGCGCTCAGTTCGCCGATGGCAAGCTTGAGGCGGAGGCGCTGCGCGAGATCGAGGACGCGTGCATCACCGAACTGGTGCGCCGGCAGGAATCGGTCGGCCTGCAGGGAATCACCGACGGCGAGTTCCGCCGGACGTTCTTCCACGTCGACTTCCTCGAGCAGCTCGACGGGGTCGAGGTGACATACGGCGAGTTCAAGGCGCATTTCCGCAAGGACGACGGCACCGAGGTGGGCTTTGCCCCGCCGACGATGCACGTCAACGAGAGGATCGGCCACGCCAAGCCGATCCAGCGCGCCGACTTCGACTTCCTGAAGTCCGTCGTCGCGCACACGCCGAAGGTGACGATCCCCGCCCCGTCGATGCTGCATTTCCGGGGCGGGCGCGACGCGGTCTCGCGCTCGGCCTATCCCGATCTCGAGCCGTTCTACGAGGATCTGGCCGCCGCCTACCGCGCCGAGATCGCCGACCTTGCCGAGCGGGGCTGCCGCTATCTGCAGATGGACGACACCAACCTCGCCTATCTCTGCGACCCGGAGATCCGCGAGCGCACCGCCAAGCGCGGCGACGATCCGGACGAGCTGACCCGGCTCTACTGCCAGATGGTCAACGACGCGATCCGGGACCGCCCCGACGACATGGTCGTCGCGGTGCATCTGTGCCGCGGCAACTTCAAGAGCGCCTGGGTGGCGAAGGGCGGCTACGAGCCCGTCGCCGAGATCCTGTTCAACGAGATGGCGATCGACGGCTTCTTCCTCGAATATGACGACGAGCGCTCCGGCGACTTCGCGCCGCTCCGGCACATGCCGAAGGGCAAAACCGTGGTGCTCGGGCTGATGTCGTCGAAATCCGCCACGGTGGAGACCGGCGATGCCGTCAAGCGTCGCATCGACGAGGCGGCGCAGTTCGTCGATCTCGACCAGTGCGCGCTGTCGCACCAGTGCGGCTTCTCCTCCACCGCCCACGGCAACGATCTCACCCAGGACGATCAGTGGCGCAAGCTCGACCGCTGCGTCTCCGTCGCCCGCGACGTCTGGGGTTACTGAAGCCTGCAAAAGCGAAGGCCGGGGAAGCCCCCGGCCTTCGTGAACTGGCGACCTGCCGGACTATTCCAGCTCGGCGGCCTTGTCGGTCACCACGCTGGTCCAGGCGCCCTCGGGTTCCTGGGTGATCACCGGGTCGGAGCCGCCGCCCATCAGCACGGCAACGGTGTTCTCCGCTGCTGAAGTGTCGAGCGCGGCATCGTCGCCGAGCAGCTTGGCGATCTCGCCCATCATGAACTGCTGGTGCGCCAGCGACTGGGCGCCGGTCATGTCGTTGTCGATGACGATCTGGGCCGCCTCGTCAGGGTTCTCGGCGGCGTATTCCCAGCCCTTCATCGAGGCCTTCACGAAGCGGGCGTATTTGTCGACGGTCGCCGGGTCCTGCAGGTCTTCCTCCAGCACGTAGAGCCCGTCTTCCAGCGTCGCGACGCCCTGGTCGGTGTAGTTGAACACAACCAGCTCTTCCGCCGGAATGCCGGCATCGAGCACTTGGCCGTATTCGTTGTAGGTCATGGTGGAGATGCAGTCGGCCTGCTTCTGGATCAGCGGATCGACGTTGAAGCCCTGCTTGATGACGGTGACGCCGCTCGGGCCGCCTTCGGTCGGCAGGCCGAGCTTCGACATCCAGGAGAGGAACGGATACTCGTTGCCGGAGAACCAGACGCCGAGCGTCTTGCCGGCGAAGTTCTCGGGGCTCTCGATGCCGGTCTCCTTGCGGCAGGTGAGCATCATGCCGGAGCGGGCGAAGGGCTGGGCGATGTTGACCAGCGCCACGCCCTTCTCGCGCGCGGCCAGCGCCGAGGGCATCCAGTCCACCACCACGTCGGCGCCGCCGCCGGCCAGCACCTGGACCGGCGCGATGTCGGGCCCGCCCGGCTTGATGGTCACGTCAAGCCCGGCTTCCTCGTAGAAGCCCTTCTCCAAGGCGACGTAGTAACCGGCGAACTGCGCCTGCGTGACCCATTTCAGCTGCAGCGTCACCGCGTCCTGCGCCAGCGCCCCGGTGGCCATGGTCGCGAGCGCGATCGTCGCGCCTGCCAGAAGTTTCTTCATACGCCTTCTCCTTTGCTGCAGGGTTTGCCGCCTACCCCTTGCGATAGGACGGATGCCAGAAAGTCGACCACCGTTCGATCATCGCGACGAGACCGTAGCTGAGCGAGCCGGCCAGCGCCGCGACGGTGATCTCCGCCCACACCATCGGGGTGTTCATGCGGCCGATCTCGGCCGAGATGCGGAATCCCATGCCGACGATCGGCGTGCCGAAGAACTCGGCCACGATCGCGCCGATGAGCGCCAGTGTCGTGTTGATCTTCAGCGCATTGAAGATGAAGGGCAAGGCCGCCGGCAGGCGAAGCTTGAGAAGGCCCTGCCAGGGGCTTGCCGCGTAGGTGCGCATCAGGTCGCGCTCCATCGCGCCGGCCGCCTGGAGCCCCGCGACCGTGTTCACCAGCATCGGGAAGAATGTCATCACCACCACGACGGCAGCCTTCGACTGCCAGTCGAAGCCGAACCACATCACCATGATCGGCGCGACGCCGATGATCGGCAGCGCCGAGACGAGATTGCCGATCGGCAGCAGACCGCGTTTCAGGAATGGCGAGCGGTCGACGAGAACCGCCACCACGAAACCGGCGCCGCAGCCGAGGACATAGCCGGCGATCACCGCCTTCAGGAAGGTCTGGCGGAAATCCGCCCAGAGGATCGACAGCGACCCGGCGATCTGCGCGCCGATCGCCGAGGGCGGCGGCAGGAGGACGCTGGGCACGTCGAGCCCGCGCACGACGATCTCCCACAAGAGCAGCAGCGTCAGGCCGAAGAGCACCGGCAGCGTGATGTCGATGGCGGCGCGTGCGGCCCGGCCTTTCGGCTCCAGCGCCGCGAGGCTCGCCGTCAGTCGCCAGGCGAGCAGCCAGAAGCCGAGTGCCACGGCGAGCAGCAGCCGGCCGCTGCCGCCATCCAGCAGCGACAGCGCGTAGAGCCCCGCCGCGCCGGCCAGCGCGGCATTGAGGGCTATCGCCACCGGTCGGTGGTCGACGCGCTGCACGACGCTCATGGCCGCGTTCCCATGCGCCGCAGCACGATGCGCTCGCCGAGCCCGACCAGCCAGACCAGGGACCCCGCCATGATCGCAGCGGCGAACAGCGCCGACCAGATCTGGATCGTCTGGCCGTAATAGGAGCCGGCGAGAAGCCGCGCGCCGAGCCCGGCGACGGCGCCGGTCGGCAGCTCGCCGACGATCGCCCCGACCAGCGCCGCGGCGACGGCGACTTTCATCGAGGCGAAGAGGAACGGCGTCGAGGCCGGCCAGCGCAGCTTCGCCAGCGTCTGCTGGCGGGTCGCGGAATAGGTGTGCATCAGGTCGAGCAGCATCACGTCGGGCGAGCGCAGCCCCTTCACCATGCCGACGGCCACGGGGAAGAACGACAGATAGGTCGAGATGAACGCCTTCGGCAAAAGCCCGGTGACCCCGACGGAATTGAGCACGACGATGACCATCGGCGCGATGGCGAGGATCGGGATGGTCTGCGACGCAACGAGCCAGGGCATCAGGCTCTTGTCGAGCGTGCGCGAATGGATGATGCCGACGGCCAGCAGCACGCCGAGAACCGTGCCGATCAGGAAGCCGAGCAGGGTCGAGGAGAGCGTGACCCAGGAGTGGTAAAGCAGCGAACGCGGCGAGCTCGGCTTGACGTCGACCGTCGATGTCCACAGCTCGACCGCGATCTGGTGCGGCGCCGGCAGCACCGGCCGCTCCGCCGACCATGTGGCGGCAATCGTGTCGGCAAGGCCGTACGGCCCCCCGGCCCGATCGAGCTTCACCGTCTCGGTCGCCCAGTTCATCCCGATCGCGGCGAGATACCAGAGGACGATGATGACCGCGAGGACGGTCAGCACCGGCAGCGCATGGCCTTCGGCCATGCGGCGACGCAGGCGCGTCAGCGGGGCTGAGTAGCCGATCGCAGCACCGGGTTCGGCGACGGAGGTCGACGGTGCGCTCATGAGGTGCCCGACCGTTCAGTCATACCCGTGCCCTGCCCGCAGCCCCTCGCGCACACGGTGGGCGATGGCGAGGAACTCCGGCGTCTCGCGGATTTCCAGCGGCCGGTCGGGGCCGAGATCGCAGTCGATGATCTCGTGGATGCGGCCGGGCCTGGGGCTCATCACGACGATGCGGGTCGACAGGAACACCGCCTCGGGAATCGAATGGGTGACGAAGACGACGGTCTTCTGCGTCTTCGCCCAGAGCTTCAGCAGCTCCTCGTTAAGATGGTCGCGGACGATCTCGTCGAGCGCGCCGAACGGCTCGTCCATCAGTAGGAGATCCGGATCGAAGGACAGCGCGCGGGCGATCGAGGCGCGCTGCTGCATGCCGCCCGACAGCTGCCAGGGAAACTTGCGCCCAAAGCCGGCGAGGCCGACGAGGTCGAGATTGGCGTCGACGAGCTGCTTCCGCCGGGCACGGTCGAAGCCCATGATCTCGAGCGGCAGCGCGACGTTCTTCTCGATCGTACGCCAGGGATAGAGCGCCGCGGCCTGGAAGACGTAGCCATAGGCGCGGGCCTGCCGCGCCGCGTCCGGCGTCATGCCGTTGACCGAGAGGCTGCCGCCGGTCGGCTGCTCGAGATCGGCGATGACGCGCAGGAGCGTGGTCTTGCCGCAGCCGGACGGGCCGATCAGCGAGACGAACTCGCCCTTGAAGATGTCGAGGTCGATGTCCTTCAGCGCATGGACCGGGGTGTCGCCGGTCTGGAAGACGAGGTCGAGGCTGCGGGCGCAGATCACCCCCTCGCCTGCCGCGGCGCTGCCGGCGATACGCCTTGCGTCTTGCCGCAGCGCGCCGGTTGGCGTTTCCTGCGTCGACGCAAGGAGATTTTCCGATGACCGCATCCTCGCTCCCTTCATCCGACCGTCCGCAATGCCGGATCATAAGGCCGGTTTCGACCTATGACGGCAAGCAGGGCTTCAGCTATTTCCAGGGAATTGCACGGGAAACCGTCGGCGCCTCCGGTATCTGCATGCATCTTTTGACGATCCCACCGGGCGGCAGGGCGAAGGCCCATCTCCACGAGAACCACGAGACGGCGATCTATGTCGTCAGCGGCGTCTCGGGCACCTGGTGGGGCGAACGGCTGGAGCATCACGAGACGGTAGCCGCGGGCGAGCTCTTCTACATTCCCGCCGGGGTGCCGCATCTGCCGTATAATTCCGGTTCCGAGCCCTGCGTCGCCGTTATCGCCCGCACCGATCCGAACGAGCAGGAAAGCGTCGTCCTGCGGCCGGATCTGGAAGCGCTCGTGCCCGGGTGATCGTCGGGCGGCGCGGCGACTGCACCGTGACCGCGTTTGTCACGCAAGCGCCGCAAAACCGTCACCCACGCTTCAAGGAACGGCCCTAGCTCTGGCGCGCAACTCATCTCCGCCTGGAGCCACTACCATGATCAGAACCACCCTTTCCGTCTCGGCGCTCGCGCTGGCCGTCTGCCTCGGCAGCGCTCAGGCCGAGACCGTCTTCCCGGCCAAGCTCGTCGGCCACGCCTTCGTCCCCGCCGCGACCTTCGTCGATGCGCCCGCCGATGCGCCGGAAGACGCGCGGATCTCCGGCAAGTTTACCACCGGCAGCCGCGTCGACGCCGTCGGCACCGTGCCCGGCGACACCGGCGCCCAGCACGGCAAGCGTACGACCGGCCTCTCGGTGCCGTTCGAGGGCCAGCCGCTGCAGGGTTTCTCGGGTTTCGCCATGGAGCGCGCCGAGGACGGCTCGACCTACGTTCTCACCGACAATGGCTTCGGCACGAAGGCCAACAGCCCGGACGCGCTGCTCTTCTTTCATCGCGTGACGCCGGACTTCGAGACCGGCTCGGTGGCGGTCAACGAGACGGTCTTCCTCTCCGATCCGGACAAGAAGATCCCCTTCCGCATCGCCTATGAGGGCACCGAGCAGCGCTACCTGACCGGCGCCGACTTCGATCCCGAAAGCATCCAGCTGGTCGACGGGGACATCTGGATCGGCGAGGAATTCGGTCCCTATCTCATCCGTGCGACGACCGACGGCAAGGTCATCTCGGTCCACTCGACCATGATGGACGGCGCCGAACTGAAGAGCGTCGACCACCCCACGGTCAGCGGCCTGTCCAAGGCTGGCACCGACTGGCGCGTTCCGCGCTCGGGCGGCTACGAGGGCATGGCGCTGCAGCCCGGCACCGACCTGCTCTGGGCGATGCTCGAGAAGCCGCTGCTCGGCGAGGACGGCGCGCCCGTCGGCAATCACCTGCAGGTACTCGCCTTCGACCCCGCCAAGGGCGAATGGACCGGCGAAGGCTTCAAGCTGGCGCTGGCCGAGGGCGCGACGGCGATCGGCGACTTCAACTTCATCGACGAGACCCGGGCGCTGGTCATCGAGCGCGACAATGGCGAAGGTGATCCGTCGCTGAAATGCGAAGGCGAGGCGCAGCCCGACTGCTTCCCGAGCCCGGCCATGCTGAAGCGCATCGTCCTCGTCGACACGGCCTCGATCGACGAAGACGGCTTCGTGCGCCGGATCGGCCACATCGACCTGATGGACATCGCCGATCCGGACGGCAAGAGCCGCATCGAGACGGCAGCCAAGCGCGATCTCGAAGGCGTCATGACCTTCCCGTTCTTCACCATCGAGAACGTCATGGCCGTGTCCAACACCGAGATCATGGTGGCAATGGACAACAATTTGCCGTTCTCGTCGGGCCGGACGCTCGACAAGGCGGCCGACAACGAGTTCATCCTGCTCGACGTCTCGGAAATGCTGGCCGCCAAGTAAGGCTGACGACCACTTTCACGGCGTGACTTCTTCCGGCCGGGCTCTCGCGAGCCCGGCCGGCTTCGTTCAGACGCCTGCTGGAATGCCGGACCGCTCCACCCGGCGCGGGGCGGTGAGTTCCTTCCAGGTCGACAGCGCCTTGTTGACCGGGGCGCCGGCGGCGCGCTCGACGAAGCGGCCGTCGCCGCGTCCGGCAAGGACTTCGCCATCCTTGTAGGCGACGCGGCCCCGCGACAGCGTGATCGCCGGCAGGCCGGTGACTTCGACGCCCTCGAAGACGTTGTAGTCGATGATCGACTTCTGCCGGCTGGCGGCGATCGTCTTGGTCGCCGACGGATCCCAGACGATCAGGTCGGCATCGGCGCCGGGCAGGATCGCGCCTTTCTTCGGGTATATGTTGAGGATCTTGGCGATGTTTGTCGAAGTGACCGCGACGAACTCGTTCATCGTGAGCCGGCCGGTTGTAACGCCGTGCGTCCACAGCACGGGGAGCCGGTCCTCCAGCCCGCCGGTGCCGTTGGGGATCTTGGTGAAGTCGCCGAGCCCCATGCGCTTCTGCTCGGTGGTGAAGGCGCAGTGGTCGGTCGCCACCACCTGCAGCGAGCCGGAGGCGAGCCCCGCCCACAGCGAATCCTGGTGCTTCCTGTTGCGGAAGGGCGGCGACATCACGCGCCGCGCCGCATAGTCCCAGTCGGCGTTGAAATACTCGCTTTCGTCGAGCACGAGGTGCTGGACCAGCGGTTCGCCATAGACCCGCATTCCGTTTGCCCGGGCCCGGCGGATCGCCTCGTGCGCCTGCTCGCAGGATACGTGGACGACGTAGAGCGGCACGCCGGCCTGGTCGGCGATCATAATGGCGCGGTTGACCGCCTCGCCCTCGACCTCGGGCGGACGCGAGAAGGCATGCGCCTCCGGCCCGTTGTTGCCTTCGGCCATCAGTCTCTGCTGCAGCGAGGCGACGACGTCGCCATTCTCGGCATGGACGAGCGGCATGGCGCCGAGCTCGGCGCAGCGCTGGAACGACGCGAACATCTCGTCGTCGTTGACCATCAGCGCGCCCTTGTAGGCCATGAAGTGCTTGAACGTGTTGATGCCCTCCTCGACGACCTTGGGCATCTCGTCGAACACCTGCTTGTCCCACCAGGTGATCGCCATGTGGAACGAGTAGTCGGTGCGCGCCTTGCCGGCCTTCTGGTACCATTGCTGCAAAGCGTCGATCAGGCCCTGGCCCGGGCTCGGCAGGCAGAAATCCACCGCCATCGTCGTGCCGCCGGAGAGCGCCGCCGCCGTGCCGGTGTCGAAATCCTCCGCCGCGTAGGTGCCCATGAAGGGCATCTCCATGTGGGTGTGCGGGTCGATGCCGCCCGGCATCACATAGGCGCCGGAGGCGTCGATGACCGTATCGCCGGAAAGGTCGGGTCCGATCGCCGCGATGGTCTCGCCGTCGATCAGGATATCGGCCTTGTAGGTGAGATCGGCGGTGACGATCGTTCCGCCCTTGATGACTGTGGTCATGGATCTGTTCCTTGGCTGCTCAGAGGGACGGTCGGGGAACTTGCAAAAAGCGTTGCGGCAAGCTGCAGGAAGACAATCAGCGCACGGTCCAATTGAACCATCTGATCGGCTTCCAAGGTGCCGATCGGTCCGAACACCTTTGCGCGCGGATAAGTCTGGATCTTGTCGGTCATCAACTGAGATTTTTCTCGCAGGCCATTCGCCGCATTCGCTTCAATCGTGACCCGGATGGAGATTTCGCTCGCCACGTCGCTCGTGAACGGCACGACGGTGAGGCTTCCAAGATACTCGGCAAAATAGTCAGCCTGGACGACCACGGCCGGTCGGGATTTGCCGTAATCTCCCTTTCCGGAAACGAGGACGACGTCGCCTCGCTTCATGGGGCGGGATCGATCCAGAGATCGTCGACCTCCTCTGAAAGTCGGTCGAGCTCTCCCGACCGACTGTCTGCCTGGTTGATGGCCTCGCAGTCTTGTCGCAATCTTTTAACAAAGGCCGGGCTGTCCCAGTCCGGAACCCACACCTCCATCGGCCGCCAACCCTTCGCCAGAAGCGCCGACCGTTCTTCGTCCGATAGTTCCCTCGGCCTTCCCATCCTGGCACCTCCGGCTGTGCGACCGCCCGATCCTACTCCACGATACCCGCTGTCTCCACCACCGCGCGCATCAGCACGTTGGCGCCGGCAGCTGCCCATTCCTTGGTGATTTCCTCCGCCTCGTTGTGGCTGAGGCCGTCGACGCAGGGGCACATGACCATCGCCGTCGGCGCGACGCGGTTGATCCAGCAGGCATCGTGGCCGGCGCCCGAGACGATGTCGCGGTGCGAGTAGCCGAGCGCCTCGGCGGCGTCGCGAACCGCCTTGACGCATCCGGCGTCGAAGGTCACCGGATCGAAATGTCCCACCTCGTCGATCGAGACATCGATGTCGAGGGCCTCGGCGATCAGGTCGATCCCGTCCTCGATCCGCTCGCGCATCTCGTCCAGCGTCTCCTTGGACGGCGAGCGGATGTCGATGGTGAAGGTGGTGCGGCCGGCGATGATGTTGCGGGAATTCGGATAGACATCCATGTGCCCGATCGTGCCGACGGCGTCCGGCTGGTAGTCCATCGCCACCTCGTTGACGAGCTCGATCACCCGCGCCATACCGAGCCCGGCGTCGCGGCGCTTGTACATCGGCGTCGAGCCGGTGTGGCTCTCCTTGCCGGTCAGCGTCACCTCGAGCCAGTAGAGCCCCTGGCCATGGGTGACGACGCCGATGTCGATACCCTCGTCTTCGAGTATCGGCCCCTGCTCGATATGCAGCTCGAAGAAGGCCTTCATCTTGCGCTGGCCGACCGGCTCGTCGCCTTCCCAGCCGATGCGCTTCAGCTCTTCGCCGAAGCTCTTGCCGCCCGCGTCCCTGCGCTCCTTGGCCCAGGCCTCGTCGTGGATGCCGGCGAAGACGCCGGAGGCGAGCATGGCAGGGGCGAAGCGCGTGCCCTCCTCGTTGGTCCAGTTGACCACGACGATCGGATGCCTCGTCTTCACGCCGAGATCGTTGAGTGATCGGATGACTTCCAGCCCGCCCAGCACGCCGAGCACGCCGTCGTACTTGCCGCCGGTCGGCTGGGTGTCGAGATGGCTGCCGACATAGACGGGCAGCGCTTCGGGATCGCTTCCCTCGCGCCGGGCGAACATGGTGCCCATCGTGTCGACGCCCATCGTGAGACCTGCTGCATCGCACCAGGACTGGAAGAGCCGGCGCCCCTCGCCGTCCGCGTCGGTCAGCGTCTGGCGGTTGTTGCCGCCGGCGATCCCCGGGCCGATCCGCGCCATCTCCATCAGCGAGTCCCAGAGGCGGTCGCCGTCGATCTGGAGATTGGTGGCAAGGCTCATGAATTCACTCTCTGCTGCTGACGGTCGAAAAATCAGTCCAGGTTCTTCAGGATGGACCGCAAGGTCTCGACGATCTCGCCGATCTGGTCCTCGCTGATGATCAGCGGCGGCGACAGCGCGATGATGTCGCCGGTGGTGCGGATCAGCAGACCCGCCTCGTAGGCCTTCAGGAAGGCCGAGAAGGCCCGCTTGGTCGGCTCGCCCGTCACGGGCTGCAGCTCGATCGCGCCGATCAGGCCGATGGTGCGGATGTCGATGACGTGCGGCTCGCCCTTCAGCGAGTGGATCGCCTCCGCCCAGACCGGCTCCAGCGCCCTGGCCCGCTCGAACAGCCCCTCTTCCTTGTAGGTCTCCAGCGTCGCGAGCCCGGCGGCTGCAGCGATCGGGCTGCCGGAATAGGTATAGCCGTGGGCGAACTCGATCAGGTGCTCGGCCCCGCCCATGAAGGCGTCGTAGATCTCGTCCTTCACATAGACCGCGCCCATCGGGATGACGCCGTTGGTCAGGCCCTTGGCCGTGACCATGATGTCGGGCGTGACGCCGAAATAGTCGGCCGCAAAAGCCGTGCCCATGCGCCCGTAGCCGGTGATCACCTCGTCGAAGATCAGCAGGATGCCATGCTGGTCGCAGATCTCGCGCAGGCGCTTGAGATAGCCCCTGGGTGGCGGCAGGACACCCGTGGAGCCGGCCACCGGCTCGACGATGACCGCCGCGATGGTCGAGGGATCGTGCAGCGCGGCGATACGGGCGAGATCGTCGGCAAGCTCCGCCCCGTATTCCGCCTCGCCGCTTGAAAAGCCGTTGCGCTCAGGGTCGTGCGTGTGGCGCATGTGGTCGACGCCGGTCAGCAGCGTGCCGAACATCTTGCGGTTGCCGACGATACCGCCGACCGAGATGCCGCCGAAATTGACGCCGTGATAGCCGCGCTCGCGCCCGATCAGGCGGAAGCGCGAGCCATCGCCCCTGGCGCGATGATAGGCGAGCGCGATCTTCAGCGCCGTATCCACCGATTCCGAGCCGGAATTGGTGAAGAAGACGTGGTCGA
This sequence comes from Aurantimonas endophytica, assembly GCF_014196845.1. Taxonomy (GTDB): domain Bacteria; phylum Pseudomonadota; class Alphaproteobacteria; order Rhizobiales; family Rhizobiaceae; genus Aurantimonas; species Aurantimonas endophytica. Next base: position 565,184 of record NZ_JACIEM010000005.1, on the reverse strand, counting down.
GCCCGGCCGGCGCGATCGTGGCAAGCCGCGAGGCGAGCTCGAAGGCCTTGGGGTGGCCCATCTGGAAGGCCGGTGCGTAGTCGAGCTCGGCCGCCTGCCGCTGGATCGCCTCGACGATCAGCGGCCGGCAATGACCGGCATTGACGCACCAGAGCCCCGCCGTGCCGTCGAGGACCTGCCGCCCCTCGGCAGTGGTGTAATGCATGTCCTTGGCCGCAACGAACATGCGCGGCGCCTGCTTGAACTGCCGGTTCGCCGAGAACGGCATCCAGAAAGCATCGAGATTGTTGGGGGCGATCGTCGCGTGCTCGTTCATCGTCTGCCGCCTCGGTGGGGCTGGTCCCGGTTGCCGGAGACGCCCGAAAATCTTGACTAAATGGTCAAAAGGGAGGCTAGAAGTTCACCCTGTACCGGTCAAGCGTCATGCCGCGAAACTGCACAGTCTCTCGCAGTGCAAACAGAGCAGGCAGCGTGGGGAGGATGGGGCGTGGACGTAAAAGTCGAACCGGCCGGCGGCCAGATGGGCGGCGCAGGCGAGGAGCGCCAGTCGACACGAATCCAGTCGATCAACCGCGAGATCATCCTCGAAGCGGCGCTGGAGGTCTTCTCGATCCACGGCTTTCGCGGCTCGACAGTCGACCAGATCGCGGCCCGGGCCGCCATGTCGAAGCCGAATCTCCTCTATTACTTCAGGCGCAAGCAGGACATCTACCGCGCCGTTCTCGAAGGCACGCTCGCCGACTGGCTGGCGCCGCTCGCCGCGATCGACCCCCAAGGCGATCCGGTCGAGGAGCTGCGCCGCTACATCACCGCGAAGCTCGACATGTCGGCGCAGAAGCCCGCCGCCTCGCGGCTCTTCGCCAACGAGATCCTGGCGGGTGCGCCGGTGGTCGGGGACTTCCTGAGGACACAGCTGAAACAGCTGGTCGACGAGAAGGCGGCGGTGGTCCGCACTTGGGTGAGCACCGGCCGGCTGGCGCCGGTGGATCCGCACCACCTGATCTTCATGATCTGGGCGACGACCCAACATTACGCCGATTTCGACGTACAGGTGCGGGCCATCATGGGGAGCCAGGTCGATCGGCCGGGCTTTCGGGAGCAGACGGCACAGGCCGTCCTGACGCTGGTGCTCAACGGGCTGAAGCCCCGGCCCTGACCTTCGGGCCGGATTGCCGGCCCGCGCCGTTCGGGCCATGATCGTGCCGCGTCAGGGCACCGGCGCGTATGGGAGGACCATTGTCTTGGCAAAGCTCACCGTGCTCTACAAGCACCCCAAGGACCCCGCGGCGTTCGACGCCTACTACATGCGGACACACGTACCCCTGGCGAAGAAGATCCCGGGTCTGGTTCACTACGAGATCAGCGACGGAACGGTAGCGGGACCGGGCGGCGGAACCGACTACCACCTGGTGGCTGTGCTGAGTTTCGCCTCGCTTGCCGAGATCGAGGCGGGTCTCGCAACCCCGGAGGGTCAGGCAGCTGCGGCTGATCTTGGCAATTTTGCCGATGGCGGCGTGGAACTGCTGATGTTCGACACCAAGACCCTTTGATGAGGGAGATGGCTCCGCCGATGGCCTCGCCATTGGCGGCGCGGCGCCTAGGCAGCGACCTCCCTTCGGAGCGCCTCGGTCACCGCGAAGTCGTGGTTCCAGCGGTTTGATATGTCTACCAGCATGAGCGGGATGTCGGCGGCGGGACGGGGCCGGGAAAAGTAGTAGCCCTGCATTTCCCGGCATCCCTCCTCGTAGAGGATCCGCATCTGCTCTTCCGTTTCGATGCCCTCTGCGATCACCTGCATCTCCAAGGCCTTGGATAGACCGAGCACGGAGCGGACGATGGCGATATTCTCCGGCCGGCGCATGTCGCGGACGAATGACTGGTCGATCTTGATCTTGTCGAAGGGAAAGCGGCTGAGATAGCCGAGGGAGGAATAGCCGGTACCGAAATCATCCATCGAGATCGTCAGGCCCATGCTGCGGAATTCGGTGAGGATCGACAGGACCTTGTCGCTTTCGTCGATGAACAAGGATTCGGTCACTTCGATCTGCAGGCGCGAGGCAGGCAGGCCGGACGCCGCGAGAGCCCTGCGGACATCTTCGACAAGCGTCGCGCTCTGGAATTGCACGGCCGACAGATTGACCGAGATCGCAAGATCCGTCGGCCACTGGGTCGCCTGATGGCAGGCCTTCTCGAGGGCCCATATGCCGAGTTGCTCGATGAGACCGGTTTCTTCTGCAAGTGGGATGAAGACGGACGGAGCGATCGTCCCCTGGCCGGGGTGACGCCAACGCAGCAGCGCCTCGAAACCGATGACCCGCCGCTGCCCGGCGTCGATGAACGGCTGGTAGAAGAGTTCGATCTGCTCCTCTTCCAGCGCGGCCCTGAGGTCGAGTTCCATCTCGCGCCGGCGCTGCAAACGCTCGCGCATGGCCGGCACGAAGCGACGCAGGGGCCGGCGACGCCCGCCCTCTTTCGCCTGGTCGAGCGCCAGGTCACAATTCTGCAACGCGAAGTCGGCGTCGAGACCGGGGGTGCGTTCTCCGCCCGGCACGAACAGAACCCCGGCATGCGCCGCTGCGACGATCCGGCGATTCTCCACCTCGAACGGCTCGGCGAAACTGGCAAGGATCGACTGTGCCAGCACATCGACGTCCTCTGGCGCGCGCAGACCCGGCACGATCACGGCGAATTCGTCACCGCCGAGCCTGGCGACCGTCGCATTGGACCCGGCGATCCCGCAGAGCCGCTGGCCGAATTCCTTCAGCAGCGCGTCTCCAGCCGCGTGACCGTAATTGTCGTTGATCGACTTGAAGCTGCTGATGTCGACCACGATGATTCCGAGCGGCTTCAACCCCTTGGAGAGCAGCCCATCAAGTATCTCCCCGAAACGCCGGCGGTTGGGCAGTCCGGTCAGGCCGTCATGATTGGCAAGGTGCTCCAGGCGCGTCGAAATGCCCTGTCGCTCGGTAATATCTTCGAAGGTGATCAGCAGACCGCGGTCCTTGATGCCGCGCCGCTTGACCTCCATCGTGCGGCCATCCAGCGTCTCGTGAAGGTGGTTCGAGGTGCCGTTCTCCGGCAATTGCAGGGCGAGTGCGGAATCGTCGAAAAACGTGCGCGCGGGGGTTCCCGGCCCGAATTTTCCGAAGAGCTCGATGAAGCCGTCGTTGCAGACGACCAGACGTTTCTCGCCGTCGAGCATGCACAGGGCCTGTGTCATGTTATTGAGCGCTGCTTCCAGTTGCGTCTGCTGCATCGCAAGCTGCCCGGCGAGGAACCCGGTCTCGCTCGTCATGGCTCCCTGCAGCTTCGAGCAGCGGACCTGCATCGCCCGGAGCGCCTCCATGACGTCGCGAACTTCTGCCGGACCGCTTGGCCGGATGGGCTCGACCGTCTCGCCAGCCGCCAGCGCCCGCCCCAGGAGGGAGAGCCGGCTTAATGGTCGGCCAGCCAAACGCGTCAGCAACAGGAGAAAACCGCCCAGGACGAGGAGGACGACGGACAGTCCCGCGAGGTTCCCGGCGATCGAGCGATCGATTCGCTCAACGGCCCCGACGCGCTGCGCATCGAGTCCCGCGCGCATCTGCGCACCGGCCCCCGAAAGCCGGTCCGAGAACTCGGCCAGTTCGCCGCGCGCGAGCCGTGGGGAAAGATTGCCGCTCGTCGCCTGCAGGCGGGTCAGGTCGTATAACAGCCCGCTGACTGCGGCATGCTCTTCCGGTGCAATGGGAGCAGCGAGAATGTCTTCCAGGTCGCCGACGGTTTCCGCGAGCGTGCGACGAAAGCTCTCTGCCTCCCGCGCGTCGAGGCCCGGCGCCTGGCGGGTCGTCTCCGCGGTCTCCGAGAGCCGCTGATGCAGGGAGCGGATCCTGATCTGGGCGGACTGCAGAGCCAGCATCGGCTCAAGATTTCGATCATAGAGCCCCGCGACCAGATCCAGCGATGTTCGTTGGGAATGATAGGCGAACCCGGCGAAGCCGACGGCTAACAGGGCGAACACCAGGCTGCCCGCGATAAGCCTTGAGTTGATCGACATTTGCGCCGCTTCTTGCGTTGAAAGTGGTACCCGTCGCCGGACGGCGGCGGCATTCGTGCGACGATAGCCACCCGAAGTTACTTCACGGTTACGCGATCTGACCTTCGGGCTCCTTGTCGCTGCATCGCAGCACGAACGGTCTACGATTGCCGTGCGTCATCATGGGCAGCTGGGCGGTCGGGCTACTCTGCGGCAGCAGGCAGGACCACCGGTTCGGCGGCGAATTGCTGCTTTTCCTTCGCCATCGGGTTGTTCGGATGCGTCGTCCAGTTACCGTATTCGTCGGGGATCGGCTTGCCGGTGCGCGGGTCGACACCGCCGATCTGCTCCATGGTGATGCAGTCCTCGACCGGGCAGACATTGACGCAGAGATTGCAGCCGACGCACTCCTCGTCGATCACCTCGAAATGCCGGACGCCGTCGACCATGGACGTGATGGCCTGGTGCGATGTGTCCTCGCAGGCGATGTGGCAGCGGCCGCACTTGATGCAGAGATCCTGATCGATCCGCGCCTTGGTGACGTAGTTCAGGTTGAGATACTGCCAGTCGGTGACGTTGGGGACGGCGAGCCCACGGAAGTCCTCGATGGTGCGGTAGCCCTTCTCGTCCATCCAGTCGGACAGGCCAGAGACCATCTCCTTCACGATCTTGAAGCCGTAGGTCATCGCGGCCGTGCAGACCTGCACGTTGCCGCAGCCGAGCGCGATGAACTCGGCGGCGTCGCGCCAGGTGGTGATGCCGCCGATGCCGGAGATCGGCAGGCCGCGTGTCTCTGCGTCGCGGGCGATCTCGGCGACCATGTTGAGCGCCATCGGCTTTACCGCCGGGCCGCACATGCCGCCATGGCTGCCCTTGCCGTCGATGGTCGGCGTCGGGGCGAAACTGTCGAGGTCGATCGACATAATCGACGAGACCGTGTTGATCAGCGAGACGGCGTCGGCGCCGCCTTTCTGCGCGGCACGGGCGGGAAAGCGGATGTCGGTGATGTTGGGCGTCAGCTTGACGATCACCGGCAGGTCCGAGTGCTGCTTGCACCAGCGCGCGACCATCTCGATGTATTCCGGCACCTGGCCGACCGCCGAGCCCATGCCGCGCTCGCTCATGCCGTGCGGACAGCCGAAATTCAGCTCCACCCCGTCGGCCCCGGTCTCGCCGACGAGGGCGAGGATCTTCTGCCAGGGCGCTTCCTCGCAGGGCACCATCAGCGACACGACCATCGCCCGGTCCGGCCAGTTGCGCTTGACCCGGGCGATCTCTTCCAGATTGGTGTCCAGCGCGCGGTCGGTGATCAGCTCGATATTGTTGAAGCCGAGCAGCCGCCGGTCCGGCCCCCACATCGCGCCGTAGCGCGGGCCGTTGACGTTGACCAGCGGCGGGTCCTCGCCGAGCGTCTTCCACACCACCCCGCCCCAGCCCTGCTCGAAGGCCCGCTGGACGTTGTATTCCTTGTCGGTCGGCGGCGCCGAGGCCAGCCAGAAGGGGTTCGGCGAGGATATGCCGAGGAAGGACGTCGATAGGTCGGCCATGACTCTGCTCCTCACGCCCTGCCGGGAATTGCAGTCTTGACCGCATCCAGCGCCCGCGACAGCAGGCCGGCCGGAGCCGACAGAGCGGCATGGATGCTGGCGGCGGCGATCTTGCCGTCCTCGACGGCGACGACGGTGAGATCGTCGCCGCCGGCGATGCAGTCGCCGCCGGCCCAGACGCCGGAGAGGCTGGTGCGGCGCTCCGCGTCGACCTTGATGCGGCCCTTTTCGAGCGCCACCGCAGAACCTTCGGCAGAAGTGCCTTCCGGCTCGAAAACCTGTCCGATCGCCTTGAACACCTGGTCGGCGGCGATCGTTACCACCTCACCGGTCCCGGAAAGGCGCCCTTCCCCGTCCAGGCGCGTCCGCTCGAATTCGACGCCGACGACCTGCCCCCCATGGGCAAGCACGCGCTTCGGCTGCAGATTGCAGCGAATATGGACGCCGCGCGTCTGGGCGATCTCCTGCTCGTAGCCGGAAGCGTTCATCGCCGGCTGGTCTCGGCGATAGGCGATGGTCACCTCCTCCGCCCCGAGCCCGCGGGCCTGCACGGCCGCGTCGATGGCGGTCATGCCGCCCCCGATGACGACGACGCGGCGCCCGACCGGGAGCGTGGCCATGTCGCTTGCCTGACGCAATTCGGCGATCCAGGCGACGGCGTCGCGGCTGCCGCGACTTTGCTCGCCTTCCGCGCCGAGCGCATTCACCCCGGCAAGTCCGAGGCCGAGGAAGACCGCGTCGAAGTCGCGACGCAGCTCGGCGAGATGAAGGTCGCGGCCGAGCAGCTTGCCGGTCTCCAGCGTGATGCCGCCGATCGCCAGGATGAACTCGACCTCCCGCTGCGCGAAGTCCTCCGTCGCCTTGTAGGCGGCGATGCCGTACTCGTTGAGGCCGCCGGGCTTCGGGCGCGCCTCGTAAAGCGTGACATCGTGGCCGAGCATTGCCAGGCGGTGGGCGCAGGAAAGGCCGGCGGGTCCCGCGCCGACCACGGCGACGCGCTTGCCCGTCGGTTCTGCCCGTTCGAAGGGATGACCGCCCTTCTCCATCATGATGTCGGTGGCGTAGCGCTGCAGCAGCCCGATCTTCACCGGCTTGCCCTCGGCGATCTCACGCACGCATACCTCTTCGCAGAGTGTTTCGGTGGGGCAGACGCGGGCGCACATCCCGCCAAGGATGTTCGAGGAGAGGATGGTCTTGGCCGCGCCGGTCGGGTTGCCGGCCTGGATCTCGCGGATGAACAGCGGGATGTCGATCGAGGTCGGACAGGCCGTCATGCAGGGCGCGTCGTAGCAGAAATAGCAGCGGTCGGCCTCGACCAGGGCTTCGTGCGCCTCCAGCGGCGGGTGGATGTCCGAGAAGTTGCGGGCGAGCGCCGCCCGGTCGAGCCGTCCGGCGGCGATGTCGGGTCGGATCGGGTGGGCTTCGTTCATCGCGGCACTCCCCAGGCGCTTCGGTCCGAAGCGTCGCATGTCGCGTCGGGACGAATTTAGAATGATCCGAATTTTTCGAGCCGTCAAATTTTTGACCGGACGATCAAAAACGCGGCAGCGTGTGGCTGGGTAGCTGTCTATGCAGGCTCGCGGCCATGGCGGGAACGGCAGAGGGAGCCTGCCGTTGTGCTGAGGACATTGCGGCCATCGTTCCTCCTCGCCCCTTCCCATGACGTGCATCGAGACAGCCCCATGAGTTCATCCTCCTCCCGCGGCCGCGACGCCACGACACCGTCCGACATTCCCGCACGCGGCTGGAAGGAGATCCTCTGGCGGGTCTACAGCGAGATCAACGAGGACCGCGTCATGCTGATCGCGGCGGGCGTCACCTATTATCTGCTGCTCGCGATGGTCCCGAGCCTCTCCGCGTTGATCTCGATCTACGGGCTGTTCGCCGATCCCGCGACCGTCCAGGAACATGCCCAGGCGCTGAGCGGCTTCGTGCCGGGCGGCGGCATGGAGATCCTCAACGAACAGATGGAGCGGCTGGCCGCCGGCGGCCGCACGACGCTCGGCGTCACCTTTGCCATCTCCCTGGCGATCGCTCTGTGGAGCGCCAATGCCGGCATGAAGTCGCTCTTCCAGGCGATGAACGTCGCCTATAACGAGAGGGAGACACGCAGCTTCATCAAGATCACCGCGATCTCGCTGATCTTCACGCTCTCGGCCATCGTCGGCGTCATCTGCATGATCGGCGTGGTCGTCGTCGTTCCGACCGTCCTCGGGTTTGTCGGCCTCGGCAGCGCGGCGGAATGGCTGATCCGCATCGGCTCCTTTGTCGGGCTGATCATGCTTGCCTCGCTGGCCGCTGCCGCGTTGTTCCGCTGGGGACCCGACCGGGAGAACGCCCGGTGGGAGTGGATTACCCCCGGCACGATCCTCTCCGTCGTCGTCGTGGTGGCCGTCTCTGCGCTGTTCTCCTATTACGTTGCGAATTTTGGCTCCTACAACGAGACTTATGGCTCGCTTGGAGCCTTGATCGGCTTCCTGACGTGGATCTGGCTGGCGGTGACGATCCTCATCGTCGGGGCGGAGCTGAACAGCGAAATGGAGCACCAGACCGCCAAGGACACGACGACCCCGCCGGATCAGCGGATGGGCAACCGAGGTGCCCGGATGGCCGATACGGTCGCCGACGGACCCGATGACGGCGGCGCGGACGAGGTCCCGAACGAGAGACCGCAGCGGGAAGAGCGCAAGCGCCACTCGGCGGGCAGTCTCGCCTTCGCGGTCCCCGCCGCCCTCTTGCTGAGCTACCTGGAGCGTCGCTCGAAGCGGCGGTAGCGCGGACTGCGGGCACGGCAGACAAGGCAAAGATCCGACTGGACGTCGCCGGATCATCGGTCGAGCCGGCGGATTCTGCGGTCAAATCGCGGAAATGAAGCGCTGCCGCGTGCAATCACGGCAGAAAACGACTATTTCCCGCGAGTTGCCGGCATCGATGCGAGAGGTGACGGAGGTGGCGCCGCATGGGCGACGCCGTCGGCCGCCCGGCACATCGGCACTGTCCGCAGGCCAAATGGGGAATGACATCTTGAGCGCGACTGCCCTTTCCGAGACGATTCCGGCCACAGCGCCGAAGGAAGAAGCTGTCGGGCACCACAGCCGCCGCACCTTCGCGATCATCTCCCATCCCGATGCCGGCAAGACGACGCTGACGGAGAAGCTGCTGCTGGCCGGCGGCGCCATCGAGATGGCCGGGGCGGTGCGCTCCAAGGGCAACGGCCGGCGCGCCAAGTCCGACTGGATGGACATCGAGAAGAGCCGCGGCATCTCCGTGACCTCGTCGGTGATGACCTTCGAGCGCGACGGCATCACCTTCAACCTGCTCGACACGCCGGGCCATAGCGACTTCTCCGAGGACACCTACCGCACGCTGACCGCCGTCGACAGCGCGATCATGGTGATCGACGCGGCCAAGGGCATCGAGGCGCAGACCCGCAAGCTGTTCGAGATCTGCCGGCTGCGCGATATCCCGATCATCACCTTCGTCAACAAGGTCGACCGCGAGGGCCGCGACCCGTTCGAACTGCTCGACGAGATCGAGGAGCAGCTGGCGCTCACCGTGGCGCCGCTGGTCTGGCCGGTCGGCCAGGGCGGGCTGTTCAAGGGCTGCTACAATCTTGCCAGCAACGACTTCCTGTTCGCCGGCAGCGACAAGACCGTGCATTACGACGGCGGACTCGACGACCCGGCGCTGGTCAAGGCGCTGCCGGCGGACATCTACGCGGGCTTTCGCGATTCAGCCGAACTCGCCGCCGAAGGCTATGCCGACTTCGACCCCGAGGCCTACCGGCAGGGCCATCTAACGCCGGTGATCTTCGGCAGCGCGCTGCAGAACTTCGCCGTCGACCAGCTGATGGACGTGATAGCCGAGCACGCCCCGTCGCCGCGCCCGCAGCCCTCCGACAAGGGACCGGTCGATCCCGATGGCGACAAGGTCTCCGGCTTCGTCTTCAAGGTGCAGGCCAACATGGACCCCAAGCACCGCGACCGCGTCGCCTTCGTGCGGTTCTGCTCGGGCCATTTCCGGCGCGGCATGAAGCTCGACCACGTGCGGTCCGGCAAGCAACTCGCCGTATCCAACCCGATCTACTTTTTCGCCCAGGAGCGGGCGCTGACCGAGGAGGCCTATGCCGGCGACGTCATCGGCATCCCGAACCACGGCACGCTCCGCGTCGGCGACACGCTGACCGAGGGCGAGAATTTCCGCTTCACCGGCCTGCCGGCCTTCGCGCCGGAAGTGCTGCGGCGGGTGCGGCTGGAAGACTCGATGAAGCTGAAGCAGCTGCGCCGGGGCCTGGAGGATCTCGCCGAGGAAGGCCTCGTGCAGGTGTTCCGCCCGTCGATCGGCTCGGACTGGATCGTCGGCGTCGTCGGGCCGCTGCAGCTCGACGTGCTCGCCTCGCGCATCGCCGGCGAGTACAAGGCCGATGTCAGCTTCGAGCCGGTGCCGTTCAACGTCGCGCGCTGGATCCGCTCGGAGAACGACGCGAAGCTGCAGGCCTTCATCCGCGAGAACATCACCCATGTCTCGCGCGACCGCGACGGGCGGCCGGTCTATCTCTGCAAGGACAGCTGGGACCTGCGCTTCATGATGGACCGCAACAAGGACATCGCCTTCGACGCCACCCGCGAGATCGTCTCGATGTGAGCCGCGCGGTGGGCGCTCGCGCGTCCGCCCGGCGATATGTCGCGGCGGACACCTGAGCGTCCGGCACTATCTTCGCCTCATGCGATTGACCCGTCCCCCGCGCCTGCCCGCCACCCCCGATCCGGTCCGCCCCGGCCAGGAGAGCGTCTGGGACTTTCCCCGCCCTGCCCGGCTCGAGCCTGTCTCGTTTCATCTGGTGGTGCAGTTCGCCGGACGGACCATCGCCGAGACGCGGCGCGGGTTCCGGGCGATCGAGACCAGCCATCCGCCCTCGTACTACTTTCCGCCCGACGACATCGAGGCCGGCATCCTGAGGCCGTCATCGGCGCGGACGCTGTGCGAATGGAAGGGCGGCGCGGTGTATTTCGACCTGGTCGAGGGCGAGCATGCGTCGCATGACGCGGCGTGGTCATATCCGCACCCGGCGCCCGACTTCGCTCCCGCCACCGGCTACGTGGCGTTCTATCCGGGGCGTGTGGATGCCTGCTTCGTCGACGGCGAGAAGGTCACCCCGCAGGAGGGCAGCTTCTACGGCGGCTGGATCACCAGCCACGTCGCGGGGCAGTTCAAGGGACCGCCGGGCACGGCTGGCTGGTAAGATCGTCAGACAGGCTCGCGACGCGTCGCGTCAGCCCATGAACTGGCCGCCATTGACCTCGATGACCTGCCCGGTGACGTAGCCCGACAGGCTATCGCTCGCCAGGAACAGATAGGCCGGCGCGCATTCCTCGGCTGTGCCGAGCCGGCGCAGGGGGATCGCTGCGGCGGTCGCCTCTAGCTTCTCCGGCGAAGAATAGCGCCGGTGGAAATCCGTCATGATCGTGCCGGGCGAGACCGCGTTGACGCGAATGCCGTCGGGCGCGAGCTCCTTGGCCAGCGCCCGCGTCCAGGTCGAGATGAAGGCCTTGGAAGCCGAATAGAGCGACGAGCCGGGGCTGCCGCCGATCGTCGCCGAGATCGACGAGGTGTTGACGATCGCGGCGCCGCCCGCCGCCTTCAGCGCCGGCAGCAGCGCCGTGGTCAGTGCCACCACCGAGCGGATGTTGAGGTCGAGCACCTTGTCGTATTGCACCGGCGTCACGTCCACGGCCGCGACCCGCCCGCCCATGGTTCCTGCATTGTTGACGAGCACGTGGATCGGTCCCGACGCCGAAGCGAGAACTTCCGCGGCAAGCCGATCGCCGCCATCGATGGCGGCAAGGTCGCCGGTCAATAGCGTCAGCCGATCGCGTTGCGCCGGCAGCAGGTCGGCGAGAAGGTCCGCCTCGGCATGCTCGAGCGAACGCCCGGCATGGGCGACGACCGTCGCGCCACAGGCGAGAAATGCCCGCGCGACGGCGGCGCCGATACCGCGGCCGGCGCCGGTCACCACGATCGTCTTGCCTGCGAACAGGCTCGCGTCAAAGCCGTTCATCGTCGGCCCCCCTGCCATCGCCAGTGCGCCCCGTGCGCAACGCCTGCACCAGCCCCGACAGGGCGACGATCGACCAGGCGGCGATGAGCAGTCCGCCGCCGATCGGCGCCGCATTGGCAAACAGCCGGTCGCCGAGGACGACGCGGGCGGCGAGATCGCCCGAGAACAGCAGCGTCCCGACGATCATCACCAGCCCGCCTGCGTCTGCCCAGCGTCCCAAGAATGGCCGCAGGGCCGCCAGACCAAGCAACGCCGGTGCATGAACGAGCGCGATGGCGGCGGCGGTGGCCACCAGCCGCACATCCCCGCCATGCGCTGCGAGCGCCGCGCCGGCGACGCCGGCTGCGCCGAACAGCCCGGCAAACAGGACGAGCAGCGCGGCCATCAAGCGACCCCGCAGCCGTTGCGCATCACGGCTGATCGATCGCCGGCTGCGGCGAGGCATTGCGCGCGTCCGCTGGCGCGTCTGTGCCGACATTCGTCGGCCGCGGTGGCGGCATCTCGTCGAGAACCGATTCCGGTCCAAGCTTGTAGCCGACCGAATAGGCCGCCTTGGCGAGGAGATGGGCGGCGAGCGGCGCGGTCAGCAGGATGAATACGACGGCAGCCAGCGCCCTGAGCGCCGTGGGCGTCGAGTCGGCGGTCAGCGCCAGCGCCAGGAGCAGCATCCCCGCCCCGACTGCGCCAGCCTTGGAAGCCGAGTGCATGCGCGTATAGACGTCGGGCAGGCGAAGGATGCCGAGTGCGGCGACCGCGGCGAAGGCGGAGCCGGCCAGGACAAGCAGCCCGGCGAGGATCAGGACGAGGTCACCGATCATGGCCGCTGGCCTCCCGAAAGGCCGGCTTCGGCGTCGATCCCCGCACGCGCCTCGCGCCGCAAGTGCTCCGTCTTGCCGCGCGAGAGTATGAAACGCGCAAAGGCGACGGTGGCCAGGAAACCGACGAGACAAAGCCCGATCGCGACGTCCACGTAGAGCGTATAGCCGCTGTCGAGTGCGATCACCGCGATGAAGCCGATCGCCACGTTGGTCAGCACGTCCAGGCCCAGCACCCGGTCCGGCAGGGTCGGCCCCAGCAGGATGCGGGTTACCGTCAGCAGGAAGGCGATGCAGAGCAGGACTAGCGCGCCGGTGAGCGCCAGCGCGAAGAACGCGACGGCGAAATCATGCAGGTTCATCGGAAGACCTCCAGGATCTTGGCTTCGAACCCGTCACGGATGTCGGCCTTTGCCGCCTCGGGATCGGAGCAGTCGAAAGCATGGACGTAGAGTGTCGACCGGTCTTCCGAGACGTCGATCGACAACGTCCCCGGCGTCAGGGTGATCATGTTGGCGAGCAGCGTGATCTCCGCATCGCTCTTGACCCTGAGCGGGAAGGCCAGGATCCCCGGCTTCAGGTTCATGTTGGGGCTGAGCACCATGACCGCCACCCGCCACGCCGACTTGAGCAGCTCGAGCAGGAACAGGAGGAACAGCGAGAAACCGAGCCGCGCCCGCCCGATATAACTCATGTTGCCCTCTTCGCGGATCAGATACAGAGCCGCGGCGCCGAGCAGGAAGCCGAACAGAAGATTCAGGAGGGTGAACGAGCCGGAGACGACCACCCACATCAGCGCCAGGACGAGGTTGAACAGCAGCATGGTCATGGGGCGTCTCCGAACACCGACGACAGATAGGCCGCAGGGTCGATGACGCCTGCTGCCGCCGCGTCGGTCAACCGTGCCAGCCATTCCGGCCAGAGGCCTGCAGCCAGCACGAAGACCGTCAGGCCGAGGAGCGGGACCAGCGACCAGGAACCGTAGAGACCGGGCGCCGGGGCCGAGGGATGCGGCGCCTGCGCTGCTTCGGTGCCGCTCGCTTCCGCCACCTCCGGCGCGGGGCGCCAGAAGGCCAGCGCGAAGATCCGGGCACTGGCCACGGTCATCAGAAATCCCGAGACCAGGATGGCGGCCGCGAGCCAGGGCATGTCGGCAATGATCGTCGCCCGCACCAGCGCGACCTTCGGCCAGAAGCCGGAGAAGGGCGGCAGCCCGGAAACGGCGAACAGGAAGACCAGCATTAGGGCGGCGAGCAGCGGCGTGCTGCGCCACAGCCCGCCCATCTGCGCAAGCGACGACGACCCCGTCAGCGACGCCGCGACACCAGCCGTCAGATACAGCGCCGTCATCACCACGATCGAATGCAGCGCGTAATAGATCGACCCGGAAAGGCCCGTCTGCATCGCGCCGGCCGCCGTCGAAGCCGCCGCCGCGAGTTCACCTGCGGGTCCCGCCTGCGCCACCATCACCTCTGCGACCTGCGGCAAGGCGAGCCCCGCCATGATCGTGCCGATGCCGGCGATGACCATGTAGTTCAGGAGCCGTCTCAGGTCGCTCTGGGCCAGCGCCCCGAGCGCGCCCACCATCATCGTCAGGCCGGCGATCCAGGCGATCACGGGTGTGACGCCCGCATGTTCGACCGGGAACAGCATCAGCAGGAGACGGATCAGCGCGTAGACGCCCACCTTGGTCAGCAGCCCGGCAAACAGCGCCGACACCACGAAGCGCGGTGTGTGGTAGGAGGCCGGCAGCCAGAAATTCAACGGGAACGCCGCCGCCTTCAGCGACAGCGAGGCCAGATAGAGCACGCCGATGACGTAGACGGCGCTGTCGTTCTCCATCGCCGCCGCCTTGATGGCGATGTCAGCCATGTTGAGCGTGCCGAACACGCCGTAGAGATAGCCGGTAGCGATCAGGAACAGCGTCGTGCCGACGAGGTTGAGGAAGCAGTATTTCGTGGCGCCGTCGAGCTGGTTGTGCTGGGAGCCGAGGATCAGCAAGCCGAACGAGCCGATCAGCAGCACCTCGAACCAGACATAGAGGTTGAAGACGTCGCCGGTGAGGAACGCCCCCGATACCCCGCCCATCATCAGGAACATGAACGGGAAGAAGCCGTAGCGCCGCTCGGTGCTGCTGATCGACGCGACCGCATAGATGCCGCAGGCCAGCGCGACGAAACCCGAGACAGCCAGGAAGAGCGCCCCCATCATGTCGACGGTGAAGGCGATGCCGAAAGGCGGCTTCCAGCCCCCCATCATCATCGTCCATGGCCCCTCGGCCGCGACCTTGAGGAGCACCGCGACGTCGATGGCGAACAGCAGGACGAGTCCCGGTATCGCGAAATAGGCCTGCTGGGTCACGCGCTTGCGCATCATCAGGAGGCCGGCGCCGAAGATGAAGCAGACGAGGATAGGCAGGATGATCAGATAGTCGGACGCGGCGACCGGGGCGGTGACCATCGCCTCCGCCTTCAGCATCTCCAGGCTGTATTCCACGCTCGGGCTCGTCGCCTCCATGTCAGTAGCCAAGGGGCGGGAGCCCCTCTTCTTCAGGTTCGGCGAGACGCATCTCGTCGGTGTTGTCGGTCTCCAGATCCTCGTAGGTGCGGTAGGTCAGCACCAGCAGGAAGGCGAAGAAGGAGAACGAGATCACGATCGCGGTCAGGATCAGCGCCTGCGGCAGCGGGTTGGCGATCAGGCCCTCGGGAACCGACAGATTCCCGGGAATGATCGGCGGCGCGCTTGGCCCGATGCGGCCAGCGGTGAAGATCAAGAGATTGACGGCGTTGCCGAGCAGCACGACCCCGAGCAGCATCCGGATGATCCGCCGCGAAGTCAGGAGATAGACGGCGGCGGCGAGCAGGCAGGCGACGGCGAGGGAAAGGACGGTTTCCATCAGTCGGTATCCCTTTCCTCGAGGGCGAGGGCGATCGAGCTGATGGCGCCGAGGACCACGAGATAGACGCCGATGTCGAAGAACAGCGGCGTCGAGATCGCGACCTCGCTGCCGAGGATCTGCGGGAATGCCCAGAGGCCGGTGAGAAACTGTGCCGACACCACGAGCGAGGCGACACCCGACAGCACTGCCAGCATCAGGCCGGCCGCGGCTACCGACATCGGATGGAAATACATCGCCCGCCGCACCGGGCCGACGCCGCAGGCGATGCCGTATATGCCGAAGGCCGAGGCGGCGATCAGCCCGCCGATGAACCCGCCGCCGGCCTCGTTGTGGCCGCGCAGCAGCACGAAGATCGAGAACAGCACCATCAGGCTCGTGAGATACGGCGCGACGGTGCGGAAGATGATCGTCCTCACGGCGTCTTCTCCAGCGGATCGGGATAGCGCACGCCCTTGGGCCCGACGCGGATCCGGATGAGCGCCAGGACGGCGAGGCCGGTCACCATCACCACGGCGATCTCGCCCATCGTATCCACCCCGCGGAAGTCGACCAGGATGACGTTGACGATGTTGCGCCCGTGGGCGATCGCGTAGCTGTAGCGCTCGAAGAAATCGGACAGGGTGCGGTCGAACGGCCGCTGGGCGATCGACAGCAGGAACAGCCCGAAGCCGGACCCCGCGGCGATGGCCAGGACACCCGCCTGCACCTTGTCACGCAGCGGGCGGTGATCGGCGACCGACAGCTTCAGCCGGGTCATCGCCAGCGCCAGGATGACGACCGACAGCGTCTCCACCATGAACTGGGTGAAGGACAGGTCCGGCGCGCCGAGCAGCATGAAGATCAGCGCCACCGCGAAGCCCTGGATGCCGAGCGAGAGGATGGCGGTCAGCCGGTTGGTCGCCAGCACGACCGGCAGGATACCCGCCAGAAGAAGGGCGAAGACCGCCCATTCGTAGAAATGCAGGCGGGGGAATGCCGGGATCGCCGGCCACCCGCCCGTGTAGATGAGCGGGCCGAACAGGGCCGCGATGATCACCGCGATGGTGACCGCCATGTACTGATCGAGATGCCCCGGCTGCAGCAGCCGGGTGATCCTGACGGCAGCGCGGATCAGCCCGCGCATCGCCTGGTCGAAGCCTTTGTCCGGTCCCCAGCCGACGGCAGCGAGGAAGCCGGCGATGCCGGCGCGAAGCCGTGCGGACAGGAGGTAGATCACGATGCCGAGTACCACCGTTGCCATCGAGAGCGCGAAGGCGAGGTTGAGATGCGGCACCCAGCCGATCCCGATCTCAACCGGCGCGCCGACGGCAGCGGACGCCATCGGCATGGTGAAGAGCTGGTGATAGGTCGCGTAGAACAAGGCGCCGACGAGACCGGCGACACCGAGGATGAGCGGCCCGATCCAGATGGTGAGGCTGCCCTCATGCGGATGATGGATCGTCTCGGGCATCCGGCCGACGAAAGGCTTCAGCGCGACGATGAAGGCCGCCGCGAACATCAGCGCGTTGCCGACGATCGCAGCGATCATCAGCGCGACGTAGTATGGATCGGCATATTCCAGCGCGTGATAGATCTCTTCCTTGGCGAGGAAGCCGACGAAGGGCGTGACGCCGCCCATCGACAGCGCGCACAGCATGGCGGCCGCGAAGGTGATCGGCATCGCCCGGCCGAGCCCGCCGAGCTTCTCGATCTCGCGCGTGTGGGCGCCATGGTCGACCGAGCCCGCCACCATGAACAGGCCGCCCTTGAACAGCGAGTGGGCGATCAGATAGAGCACCGCCGCGATGATCGCGGTCTCCGTGCCGACGCCGATCAGCATGACCAGCAGTCCCAGCGAGGCGACCGTCGTATAAGCGAGCGTGATCTTGATGTCCGTGGCGCGGAGCGCGAGCAGCGCGCCGACGACCAGAGTCACCGCGCCGAAGGCCGGGAGGATCGTCGTCCAGAGCGCCGTGTCGCCCAGCGCCGGATGGAAGCGCAGCAGCAGGTAGATGCCGGCCTTCACCATCGTCGCCGAGTGCAGGTAGGCCGAGACCGGCGTCGGCGCTTCCATGGCGTTGGGCAGCCAGACGTGGAACGGCATCTGCGCGGATTTCGTGAAGGCGCCGCAGAGGACGAGGATCAGGATCGGCACGTACAGCGCGCTGTCGCGCAGCGCGTCGCCCGCCGCCAGCACCTCGGTCATCGAGGCAAGGCCGGTGAGTTCGCGGATCACGATGAAGCCGGCCAGCAGCGCCAGACCACCGCCGCCGGTGATGACCAGCGCCTGGATCGCGCCGCGCCGGGCCGCTTCCCGGTGATGGTCGAAGCCGATCAGCAGGAACGACGTGATCGACGTCAGTTCCCAGTAGACGAACAGCGTCATCAGATCGTCGGCGAGCACTAGGCCGAGCATCGAGCCCATGAACAGGAAGATGAAGGAGAAGAAGCGCCCCTGGTCCTTGTGTCCGGCGAGATAGCCGCCGGAATAGAGCACGATCAGGGTGCCGATGCCCGTGATCAGCAGGCCGAAGACGGTCGAGAGCCCGTCCAGCCGGAACGAGAAGCGGATGTCGAAGGATGGGATCCAGTCGAAGCCGAACAGGAAGACGTCGCCGGCCGAAACGCCGGGCACCGCGCCGAACAGGATGAAGAACGCCGCCGCGGGGGCAATCGCCAGGGGCCAGGCGGCATGCTGGCCGAGGACGCGAGTGAGGAGAGGTGCCAAGGCCGCAGCGAGGAACGGCAGAGCGAGGGCGATATATCCGTTCGTTGCCTCGATGCCTGTCATCCGGCGCGTCCACCCCTTCATTCCGATTTCGCCGCCCAGAGCGACGTGGTTGCGGACCTCTCATAGTCAGGCGATCCAGCCCCGACAAGCTTTTCCGGTTGACACAGAATTGATCGCGACCGGGGTTGCCGGCATTGGCTTCGGCTGACTTTCGCTGACCGGTCGGCGGGTCATGGCACGACAGGCCCGGGCACGATGCGGATTAGTGGTTGGCAAAACAACAGGTTTTGTATTGAAACTATTCCGATTAGGATAAGCCCACCGGTTCGATCCGCCGGACGACAGGCTTTTCCCCAACCTTCCGGCCAGCGCGACTCATGAAGCAAGCACCTATCGACGCCGTGAACCTCGTGCCTCCTGTTGCTTCGCAGCAGGTACGTACGGACGTCCGCCACGGCCGCGAACGCTCGGACGCTTACGGTTGGCTGCGGGCCGACAACTGGCAGGACGTCTTCAAGGACACGACGGTCCTTGATCCGGCGATCCGGGACCATCTCCTCGCCGAGAACGCCTATCAGCAGGAGGTGATGGCCGGCACGGAGAAACTGCGCGAGACGCTCGTCGCCGAGATGCGCGGCCGGATCAAGGAGGACGATTCCTCGGTTCCGGCGCCGGATGGAGAATGGGCATACGGGATCGCCTACGAAACCGGGGCCGAGTATCCGAGGATCATCCGCCGGCCCCGCAGCGGCGGCGACGACGCGGCCACGGTCATTCTCGACGGCGCCAGAGAAGCGGCCGAGCGGCCGTATTTCTCGATCGGCGGCGTCGGCCACTCCCCGGATCATCGCTGGCTCTCCTGGTCCTATGACGACAAGGGCTCGGAGTTCTATGCCGTCTCCATCCGTGATCTGGAGACCGGCAAGGATCTCGACGTCAGGATCGAGGATACCAGCGGCGGCGCCGTCTGGTCGGCGCGCTCGAACGGGCTGTTCTATACGCGGCTCGATTCCAACCACCGCCCGAGCCGGGTGTTCTTCCACCGGCTCGGCAGCGACCCGCTCGACGACTCCCTGATCTACGAGGAGACTGACACCGGCTTCTTCATGGGCGTCGGCAAGACGCAGTCGGGCGAGTTCGTGGTCATCGACATCCACGACCACGAGACGTCAGAGGCCTGGCTGATACCCGCCAACAACCCAGCGGCCGAGCCCCGCCTCGTCGCCGAGCGCGAGACCGGGGTGGAGTACGACGTCGATGAGGGCGACGGCACGCTCTACATCCTCACCAATGCCGACGGCGCCCACGACTTCAAGATCGTCACCGCCCCCACCGATGCATCGCGCCGGTCGGACTGGAGCGAGTACGTTCCCCACAAGGACGGCAGGCTGATCCTCAGCCACATGGTTCTGAAGCGGCATCTGATCTGGATGGAGCGGCGCGACGGCCTGCCGCGCATCGTCGTCAAGCGCCTCTCCGATGGCGAGGAGCATGCGATCGCCTTCGAGGAGGAGGCCTATTCGCTGGGCCTTGCCGGCACTTACGAATTCGACACGGACACGATCCGCTTCACCTATTCGTCGCTGACGACGCCGACCCAGACCTACGACTACGATGTCGCGACCCGCCAGCGCACGCTCCTGAAGACGCAGGAAGTCCCCTCCGGTCACGACCCCGACGACTACGTCACGCGGCGGATCTTCGCGCCGGCCGCCGACGGCGAGCTCGTGCCGATCTCACTGCTCTATCGCAAGGACCTCAAGCTGGACGGCACCGCGCCGTGCCTGCTCTACGGCTACGGCTCCTACGGCATCGCCATCCCTGCCTCCTTCAACGCCAATGCGCTGTCGCTGGTCGACCGAGGGTTCATCTGGGCGATCGCCCACGTGCGGGGCGGCAAGGACAAGGGCTTCGCCTGGTACGACGCCGGGCGGCGGCGCAACAAGCCCAACACCTTCACCGACTTCATCGCCTGCGCCGACCATCTTGTCGCGGAAAACTACACCAGCCACGAGCGCATCGTCGCCGAAGGCGGCTCGGCGGGCGGCATGCTCATGGGCGCCGTCGCCAACATGGCGCCGGAGAAATTTGGCGGGATCATCGCCGTGGTCCCCTTCGTCGACGTCCTGAACACGATGCTCGACGACACGCTGCCGTTGACCCCGCCGGAATGGCCCGAATGGGGCAACCCGATCCTCTCCGGCGAGGATTACGAGGTGATCTCGACCTACAGCCCCTATGACAACGTCAAGCGGCAGGCCTATCCGCCGATGCTGGTGCTGGCGGGTCTCACCGACCCGCGGGTGACCTACTGGGAGCCGGCCAAGTGGGTGGCGCGGCTCCGCGAGATGAAGACCGACGACAATCCTGTGCTGCTGCGGACCAACATGGATTCCGGCCATGGCGGCGCTTCCGGCCGCTTCTCCAAGCTGGAGGAGGTCGCCTATATCTACGCCTTCGCGCTGAAGCTGATGGGCAAGGTGGCTTAGCCCGTGCTCTACTGCACTGGCGTGGCGGCCTCGCTGTCAAGCGCCGGCACCGCCTTCAGATAGGCGGCAATCGCCGCGCGATCCTCGTCCCGCAGCCGCGCCAGGTTGCGCTGGACCGCCACCATCGACCCGCCGACGGAGTCGAAGTCGGGGGTGAAGCCAGTCTCGAAATAATAGGCGAGGTCGCTCGCGGACCACGAGCCGATGCCGGAATCCGACGGGGTGATGTTGGGGATGCGGCCCCTGCCCTCCGGATTGGGCGCACCGGCGAGCCAGCGGTCGTGCTCGAGGCCACCTGCGCCGCCGAGCGAGCGCGGCGTGTGGCACTGGCCGCAATGGCCGGGCCCCTCCACCATCGAGCGGCCGGCGACGACCGTCTCGGACGCGTCCGCGGGCAGCGCCACGATCGGCTCGTCGTCGCCCAGATAGAGCAGCTTCCACAGCCCGATGCCGCGGCGAACGGAGAACGGGAAGGCGAGGTCGTTGTCCGGCGCTCGTCCCTCGACGGGCGGCAGCGTCTTCATGAAGGCCCAGAGGTCGGCGACCTCCTGCGGCTGCATCTTGATGTAGGACGTGTAGGGAAACGCCGGGTAGAGGTGACGGCCTTGCGGATCGACGCCGCGCTGCATGGCGTTGGCGAAATCGGCGAGGCTCCAGTCGCCAATGCCGTCTTCGGGGTCCGGAGAGATGTTCGGCCCGTGGAACGTGCCGAAATCCGAAGTCAGCGGCGCGCCGCCGCCGAGGCGCAGGGCCTCGTCGCCCTCGGCTCTCGACACGGCATGGCAGGAGCTGCAGCCGCCGGCCCAGAACAGGCGCTCGCCGTTACCCGCATCCGCCAACGCCTCGTTGCCGAGGCTTGCGGCGTCCAGACGCTGCGGAACGGTCAGGAGATAGACCGCTCCGGCCCCGACCAGGACCACGACGAAGACGGTGGTGAGTATCCGCTCGATCACCGGCCGATCTCCGTCATCGGTGCGGTATGGGCCAAGCGGCGGGCCAAGGCCTCGCCTTCACCCTGCCCGTTGACCGACGACATCGGCGCTCGCTCCGGCTCAATCGTCCTTGTCGATCCTGAATTCCTCGTGGCAGCCCTTGCAGTTTTCCGCGACGCGCCCGAAGGCCTGCCTGAATGCCTCGACATCCTGCGGCGCTGCGTCGATGGCCGCCTGCGTGTCTTCCTGAAACTTAACCAGTGCCGCCTGGAACTCGGCCGGACGCTCCCAGATCGCCGGTGCGGCCTCGGTGTCCTCGCCGGTCTTGGAGTCCTCGGGGAAGTAATCGCCGAATTCCATGGCGACGTCGTGCATCTCGGTAAAGATCGTCGCGGCGGTCGCCGGGTCGAACACTGCCTCACCCTTGATCATCTCGCCGGCGCCTTTCGCCGACCGGCCGTTCTCCTTCATCAGCTCCTGGCGCTGCTTGATCGGATCGGTGTTCTGCGCGCCTGCCGGCAGGGCGATGAGGGACGTGCCGAGTGCCGCCAGCGTGACGGCGACAGTGAGATAACGGGCCTGCATGAGATGATTTCCTCCCTTGGGCCAAGGCCGCGTCGAGCGGACCGGAGTCCGCGAGTTGAACCGAGTTTTTGGAATGGTTCAATTACCAATATGCGTCCCCTTCTCACGAAAGTGTTGCCCTGCCACGAAAAAGGCCCCGCGGATGGACATCCGCGGAGCCTCGAAGACCGGACTTGGCTGGGACGATCCTAGCGGGTCGCCGCCTCGTAGCGCTCCAGCACGTAGTCCCAGTTGACCAAGTTGTCGACGAACGCGCCGAGATATTTGGGCCGGGCGTTGCGGTAGTCGATGTAGTAGGAATGCTCCCACACATCGACGCCGAGGATCGGCTCGGCCCCGTGCACCAGCGGGTTCTCGCCGTTCGGGGTCTTCATGATCTCGAGCTTGCCGTTCTTGACGGCGACCCAGGCCCAGCCGGAGCCGAACTGGCCGGCGCCTGCCGCCTCGAACTCGGCCTTGAACTTGTCATAGCCGCCGAGGTCGCTGTCGAACGCCGTCTGCAGCTTGCTGGGCAGGCTCTTGCCACCGCCGCCGGGCTTCATCCACTTCCAGAAATGGATGTGGTTGTAGTGCTGGCCGGCATTGTTGAAGAGCGCCTGGTCGGTCCCGTAGGACTTCTTGACCACCTCTTCGACCGACAGGTCGGCCATGCCGGCCTTTTCGGCCAGCTCGTTGCCCTTGGTGACGTAGGCCTGGTGGTGCTTGTCGTGGTGAAACTCGAGGGTTTCCGCCGACATGTAGGGACCCAGCGCGTCGTAGGCGTAGGGAAGTTCCGGCAGGGTGAAAGCCATATCGCAGTCTCCTTCTGAGGTGATTGGTCCTGGCGGAGCACAGTCACCGATGCGCATCCGCGTTGGGGGGAGAAACATAGGTGGCGACGATTGTCCGTCCACCGCCGAAGCAGGCGGCGACCATATCGCCGCCGGTCATTTCATCTGATCAGCGAGGCTCCGGGTGAGCGGTGTGACCTCGTCGCCGGTGTGCTTGGTCGATTCCGGTTCGATCAGCAGGATCCAGCACTCCTCTTCGGCCACCGGATTGTGTCTGATCCCCTTCGGGATCGTCAGGAAGTCGCCCTCGGCGAGTTCGGCAACATGATCCTCGAATTCGATCCTGAGGCGACCCTTGACGATATAGAAGAGCTCGTCCTCGTTCTCGTGGGCATGCCAGACGAGTTGCCCCTTCACCTTTGCAACCTTCAGGAGCTGGTCGTTCACCCGGCCGACGATCTTGGGCGACCAATGTTCCGTCACGCGGTCGAAGGCAGCGAGGAGACTCTGCGAGGCGATCATGATCGGTCATTTTCCTTGCGAAGACAGGATGGAACGGCCTCGGGAATTCGCCGCTCGGCTCAGCGGCCGGCCCGCGCAAAGGCCATGTAGGCCTCCCGTGCCTGCCGATAGACCGGCCCGGGCTGCAGTTCGCGGCCCTCGATGCGCGTCACCGGCACCACCTTCGAATGGTTGCCGGTCGAGAAGATCTCGTCGGCGGAAGCGAAATCCGCCACCGTCAGCGACCGCTCGACGACGTCCCAACCGTCGCCGCGCAGCAGCGCGATGATCCGCTGCCGGGTGATCCCGTTGAGGAAGCAGCCATTCGGCACCGGCGTGTGGACGACGCCGTCCCTGACCATGAAGATGTTCGACGTGCCGGTTTCGGCGACATTGCCCAGCATGTCGAGGACCAGCGCGTTGTCGAAGCCGCGTGCGCGCGCCTCGATGATCGCCCGCGCATTGTTGGGATAGAGGCATCCGGCCTTGGCGAGGGTCGGCATCGTCTCCGGCGTCGGGCGGCGGAACGGCGAGACGGTGAGCGAGAAACCGGCCGGCGAGATCATCGGCGATTCGTAGAGGCACAGGCAGAAGCGGGTCGATTCCGGCTCGGCCGGCACGCCCATGTAGCCGCCCTCCTCCGCCCAGTACATCGGTCGGATATAGACGGCGGTCGAGCCGTCGAAGGACTTCAGGCCTTCCCATGTCAGCCGCTCGATCTCCTCGGCCGCCATGGTCGGCTTCAAGCCGAGCGCTTCGGCAGAACGGTTGACCCGCTGGCAGTGGGCGTCGAGGTCGGGCGCCAGCCCGTCGAACCAGCGCGCGCCATCGAACACCGTGCTGCCGAGCCACATCGCGTGGCTGCGCGGCCCGATCAGCGGCGGGTTGCCGTCGTGCCAGCTGCCGTCGACATAGCTGCGCGTGCGGGTCATCTCTTGTGGCATCGACAATTCGCTCCGGTCGGTTTCGCGCCCATGGCACGTGCAACGGTTGCGAGGGCACTGTTACCGCGAGAAAGCGAGCCCGTCACGGTACGATGTCCCCGTTGCGGCACGAGACGCTTTTCCCCGGCCGATGGCAGCGCTATGACCCGGTGGTCACTCCGCGCCCTGTCCCTTCAGGAGGTTCTGCTTGCATTCCGTCTACGTCTTCGACGCCTACGGTACGCTGTTCGATACCGGCGCGGCCGCTGCACGGCACGCCGGCGACCTCGGCGAATCCGGCCGGCTGCTCTCCGACATATGGCGCCGCAAGCAGCTCGAGTATTCCTGGGTGCGCAGCTTGATGGGCCCGGCTGACCGGAACTTCTGGCAGCTGACCGAAGACGCGCTCGACTACGCCTTTCAGAAGGTGCCCGAGGCCGATCCGGGCCTGAGGGCCAAGCTTCTCGATGCGTACCGCGACCTCGACACCTTCCCCGAAGTGCCGGCGACGCTTCGCGCCCTCAAGGCGCGGGATGCCAAGCTCGCCATCCTGTCGAACGGCTCCCGCGACATGCTGCATCGGGCGATGCGCTCGGCGAGCATCGAGGATCTCTTCGATGGCGTGTTCTCCGCCGAGGATTGCGGCGCCTACAAGACCGCGCCGGCCATCTACGATCTCGTCACCACCGAATTCCGGCTGTATCCTCAGGCGGTGTCGTTCCAGTCGTCGAACCGCTGGGACGTCGCCGGAGCGACGAAGTTCGGCTTCCACACGGTGTGGATCAATCGGACGGGCGAGCCGGACGAGTATCTGGACCTGCAGCCCAACGCCGTCCTGCCTGATCTGCGGGCATTGCCGGGACGG
Source organism: Aurantimonas endophytica (assembly GCF_014196845.1). Classification (GTDB taxonomy): domain Bacteria; phylum Pseudomonadota; class Alphaproteobacteria; order Rhizobiales; family Rhizobiaceae; genus Aurantimonas; species Aurantimonas endophytica. The sequence continues at coordinate 540,075 of NZ_JACIEM010000005.1, read as the reverse complement.
CTTTAACCGATCGTAAGCTCAACTGACCGTGAGCCGGGAACCATGGAACGGGCCGCCAGTTTTCGGCCATACGACAACCGACCGGGCGCCCGCATCCGTCAGGGAAGCCCGGCACAGCGAGGCTGGACCCGATGATCCCGACTGAAGAGAACACTCCCTCCCGACGCAAGTTTCTGATCGGCCTTGGCCTCGGGGCCACGGCCATGATGGCCGGCTGCACGTCGGGCCCGCGCGCCCAGATCGTCGGCGTCGCCTATCCCGGTGCCGCGGGGGGCGGCGGCATCTTCAGCAATGTCGATCCTCGCTATGCACGGATGTATTCGCGGGTCGTCGACGAGGGTCACGTCATCCCCGCGCCGAATCTGTCGCGGGTCGACCCCCTGTACTATCGGCAGGAGGTCGCCGATCCGACGGGTGAGCGGCCGGGCACCGTGGTGGTCGATACCGCCTCGCGCTTCGCATACGTGGTGATGCCCGGCGGTCGGGCGATGCGCTACGGCGTCGGCGTCGGACGCGAGGGCTTCGGCTGGTCCGGCCGCGCCGTCGTGCAGTGGAAGCGCAAATGGCCGACCTGGACGCCGCCGCGGGAGATGATCGCCCGCATGCCGGAACTCGCCCGGTATGCCGACGGCATGGAACCGGGCATCGCCAATCCGCTCGGCGCACGCGCGCTCTATCTGTTCCAGGGCGGCAAGGACACGCTGTACCGGCTGCACGGCACGCCGGAATACTGGACGATCGGCACCAGCGGCTCGTCCGGCTGCATCCGCTTCATGAACCAGGATATCATCGACCTGTACGAGCGCGTGCCGAGCGGCTCGCCGGTGCTGGTGCGGCAGGGCGGCCTGTCGGTCTGAGGTGTTCCGATAGCAAGGTGGCAGCCGCCGCCTTGCTATCTCCAAGGGTAGGCAGCGCCGCGCGGACGGGGCGCTTCCTGCCGATCAGAGGACGCGCTGGCGCTCGCGCTCCATCATATCGATTCGGCTCTCGAGATTCTCCTCCCGGACCATGCCCGGGATGAGGAAGAGGTCGATGATCTGGCCGATGCCGAGGAGGCCGAGCGTCAAAAGCCATAGCAGCCCGGTCCAGGGCCGACCCAGATAGAACCGGTGCAGGCCGCAGATTCCGCCGAGGCAGAGCAGCCAGAGGATGTAGGAGGCAAGCGTCGACTTCCGGTTCATGATCGTCCTTCCAGCGTTCGTTGCTCTCCAGATGGGATCTGGAGCCGACGATTGAAAGTCCGATCCGAAGCGGTGGTCATCGGAGTCGGCCAGGGCGACTACCGGCCACGTTTCAGGCTGCCGAGGATGCCGCGGACGATGGCGTTGGTGACCGTGGAAGCGACCGTTCGCCCGACCTGCTTCATGATCGTCTCGGTCACCGTCTGCCGCTGATAGCCGGACGACCGTGTCCTGGCAGGCGCGCGAGCGCGGGTCTCTGCCCGCTCGGGCTCCTCGCCGCCGCCGAAATCAGGCAGCTGGAATCCGGTCCGTGTGCGGGTCGGCGCATCATCCGCCCCCTCTTCCTCCCGCCGGCGGGCAGCGTCGGCTCGCCTCTCGGCCTCGCCGTTCCGTCGGTCAGCCGCCGCCTCGTCTTCCAGCCGGCGCTGCTCGGCTTCCTGCTGCAGTTCCTTCTCCGCCCGACCGACCAGCATCTCGTAGGCCGATTCCCGGTCGACCGTGTGGTCATAGAGACCCGCCACCGGGCTGCGGCCGATGACGGCGGTCCGTTCCTCGGGAGTGATCGTGCCGAGCCGGCCGGATGGCGGCCTGATCAGCGTCCGCTCGACCATCGACGGCACGCCGCCCTTGCCGAGCGTCGAGACCAGCGCCTCGCCGACGCCGAGCTGGGTGATCGCCTCGAACGAGTCGAAGGCCGGGTTCGGCCGGAAGGTTTCGGCGGCGGTCTTCACCGCCTTCTGCTCGCGGGGCGTATAGGCGCGCAGCGCATGCTGCACCCGGTTGCCGAGCTGCGCCAGCACGCCATCCGGCACGTCGAGCGGATTCTGCGTGACGAGATAGACGCCGACGCCCTTCGAGCGGATCAGCTTCACCACCTGCTCGACCCGGTCCACCAGCACCTTCGGCGCGCCATCGAACAAGAGGTGCGCCTCGTCGAAAAAGAAAACCAGCTTCGGCTTGTCCGCGTCCCCTACCTCCGGCAGTTCCTCGAACAGCTCGGAGAGCAACCAGAGCAGGAAGGTCGCGTAGAGCCGCGGGTTCATCATCAGCTTGTCGGCCGCGAGCATGTTGACGATGCCGCGCCCGTCCCGGTCGGTGCGCATGAGGTCGGCGATCGCCAGCGCCGGCTCGCCGAAGAAGTTCGCCGCGCCCTGCTGCTCCAGCACCAGCAGCGAACGCTGGATGGCTCCGACCGAGGCTTTGGCGACATTGCCGTAAAGCCGCGAGACGCTCTCGGCATTCTCGGCGACATGCGCCAGCATCGCCTGCAGGTCCTTGAGGTCTAGGAGCAGCAGCCCTTCCTCGTCGGCGATCTTGAAGACGATGTTGAGGACGCCCTCCTGCGCCTCGGAGAGATTCATCAGCCGCGACAGAAGCAGCGGCCCCATCTCGGAGATCGTGGCGCGAACGGGGTGGCCCTGCTCGCCGAAAATGTCCCAGAACACGACCGGATAGAGGTCGTGGTAGTAGGGCTCGAGGCCGATATCGCGGGCGCGCTCGACCAGGAAGTCCTTCGGCTCGCCCCGCTCGGCCATGCCGGCGAGGTCGCCCTTGATGTCGGCGCAGAAGACCGGGACGCCGGCTTCGGAGAAGCCCTCGGCGAGGATCTGCAGCGTGACCGTCTTGCCGGTACCCGTGGCGCCGGTGATCAGCCCGTGGCGGTTGGCGAGCCGCAGGTCGAGATACTCGCCCTGCTGCGCAGCTTCTTCAAGCTTGCGGCTGCTCCCGATGTAGATCCGTCCCGCTTCCAGCATGCGCTTCCCCCAAACCGATGGCCGAGCTTACCGGAGCGGGGTCGGCGCTCACAAGCGTGGCGACGCCCGATCTTGGCCATTGCATCCCCCTGACCGAGTTGCCAAGTTCGCGCCGATTCGCCCGGCCCGGCCGGGCCATGCAGACATGATCGAGGACATGATGGACGAACTGCTGACACGCATCACCGCCGAGACCGGCCTCGACGCCGCAACCGCCAAGCGGGCGGTCGGGAATATCCTAGGCTTCCTGTCGGCGGAAAGCGACGATCCCGCCGTCGGCACGATGATCCGGGAGACGCCCGGCGCCGAGGACGCGATGACGGCCACCGGGGACGGTGGCTATTCGGGCGGCGGCATCATGGCGCTCGGCGCAGGGCTGATGGGCATGGGTCTCGACATGAGCCAGATCCAGACCGTCGCGCAGGAACTGGTGGCGTTCTCCAAGCTCCATGCCGGAACCGACACGGTCGACCGCGTCATCGCTTCGGTTCCGGGGCTGGCGCAGTTCGTCTGACGAAGGCCGGAACCCAAAGCCGAGGCGCACGATGGACGAGGCGCCTTCGCGGGCGGCGCGATGCCGCGCTGCCCTATTCGTGTGGATAATGCCCATAGCCTCGCGTATGCTGTGAAACGGAACAAATTCAAGGTTTAACGATGAGGCGCGGTATCCAGGGGGATGGGCGCCGCGGGGGAATTCGAGGTTGATGAGCGTCGATACGCCAGCGGCAAACGGGCGACCGCGAGGGGGACGCGCTGGCCGCTTCCTGCCGGGCGCGCTGCGGAACGCCCGGCTGGCGCGCCTCTGGCGCCGCCCGCCTCTGCTGGCGCACCTGATCGTCTTCGCCGTCATCGTGCTGATACCGGCGCTGCTGTTCAGCGCCTTCCTGATCCTGCAGTTCTCGCGGCAGCAGGAAGAGATCGTCACGGCACAGGTCAACGACACGGCCGAGATCATCTCCAGCGCCATCGACCGCGAGATCTACGGCATGATCACGACCGGCCGCGTCCTGGCGTCCTCGCCTGCCTTGGCGCGCGGCAGCCTGGGCGGTTTTCGGGAGCGGACCATCGCCGCGCTGACGGAAACGCGGACCACGGCGGAGCTGATCGATCCCGAGCTCAACGCCGTCGTTTCGACCAATGGCGGCGCCACGCCCGTCGGCCACACGCTGGGCGACCCGAGCACGATCGAGATGGCGTTCCGGACCCGCCGTCCGGAAGTCTCGGGCGTCATGTTCTCCGAACCGGTCGGCCGTTTCGTCTTCCATGTCGCGGTGCCGGTCATCGAGGGAACGCGGGTTCCCTACGTGCTGGTGCTGCAGAAGTCGGTGGATGCGCTGGGTGCCGTCATCGCCGACCGGAATCTTCCGAGCCAATGGTCGGCGATCATCAAGGACCGGCAGAACCGCCGCGTCTTCGCGGCCATCACCCGCGACGGCAAGATCCAGCCGCAGGAAAGCGTATCCTACGACAATCCTTCCATTGTCGAGACGCTCGGAGGCAGGCGCGCCGACCACATCGAGGGTTCGATCGTGTCCAGTCTTACCGGCTGGGCGACCACCGTCGCGGTGCCGAACGAGGTGATCATCAGGCCGGCGCTGCGCTCCTGGTTCATGCTGGTCAGCGCCGGATTGCTGCTCGTCGTCTTCTCCATCCTGCTGGCGCTCGTGTTCGGCCGGCGACTTGCCGCGCCGATCAGGCAGTTGTCGAAGCAGGCCGAGTCCATTGGCCACGGACGCCCCGCCAACATCATCCAGACCGACATCGCCGAGATCGGGGAAGTGTCGATGGTCCTTGCCCAGGCGTCGCGCGATCGCCGCGAGGCCGAGGAGCAAAGCCGCTTCCTCATGCGCGAGATGACGCATCGGGCCAAGAACCAGTATGCGCTCATCGCCGCTATCGCGCGCCGGGCCGCCAAGGAAAGCTCCGACACGACGCAGCTTCTCGCCACGCTGTCCGAGGCGCTGAACTCGCTGGCACGATCGGCGGACCTGCTCGCCGGCCGCGGCTGGGAGAGCGCCGACATCAACGACCTCGTCCTCGCCCAGCTCAAGCCTTTCGGCGCCGCTGGCGACCAGATTTCCGTCTCCGGCCCGAAAATCTGGCTCAATCCGACGGCGGCCCAAACCATCGGCCTGGCGCTGCACGAGCTGGCGACGAACGCGGCAAAATACGGTTCGCTCTCGGAGTCCGAGGGCACCGTCACAGTGCGCTGGTCGATGGACGAAACGTTCACGATCGAATGGCGCGAGGCCGGCGGACCGCCGGTCGTCGAACCAAAGCGGTCCGGTTTCGGCACGCTGGTCATCCAGAAGATGACGGCAAGGGGGCTGGGCGGCCAGGTCGACATGGAATACGCCGAGACCGGCGTCGTGTGGAAACTGGTCGCGCCGCCGGAGGCTGTGCTTACGCACTGAGCAGGGCGCCGATACCACCGGCCATTTCGCTTTCCTGCGCGGCGCGTTATCTGCTCGTGAAGAAGCCGAGCCGGGCCGGTATCGTTCGAGAGCTGCGCATCGCGGCAGAGGGAGGAGAGATGAGCGCGACGAAGATCGAGCCCGACGCCTTTCCGCCTGCCACTGAGGCCGACTGGCGCGCGCTGGTCGAGAAGGCGGACCGCAGCGTCGATAGTCTCGCCACCGACGCCGAAGACGGTTTTTCCTACGGCCCGATCTATGGACGGCGGCACCAGGCTTCGCCCCTCGCCCGGCTGCGCGCCGGAAGCTGGTCGATCATGGCACGGGTGGACGACATCGATCCGGCACGGGCAGGCAGCCAGGCGGTCGCTGATCTGGAAGGCGGGGCCAATGGCCTGGCACTGGCGCTCGCCGGCGCACCATGCGCCCATGGTTTCGGCTTACCGCCCGAGGCCATCGCCGGCGCACTGGCCGGCGTCCGGCTCGACATCGCGGCGCTGCGCATCGAACCTCACCCACGATCCCGCGAAGCCCTGGAGACCATCATCGCCTTCGCGGCCGAAGGCGGCCATGACCCGGCGGCGCTGTCCGTCGATTTCAGCCTCGACGATACCGGCAGCTTCGCCTTTTCCGGCCGCTTTCCCGGCAGCGAAAGCGAGCACCGCCTCCGGCTCGGCCGCGAGACCAAGGCGCTGCGGGCGCGCGGCTTGTCAGGCCGCACGGCCGAGGCGGACGGCCGGGTCTACAGCGACGCCGGCGCGACGGCCGGCCAGGAACTGGGCGCCGTGCTTGCGACCGCCCTTTACGACCTTCGGGCGCTGGAGGCGGCCGGCCTGTCGATCGCCGAGGCGACGGGCGCGATCGGCTTCACCCTTGCCGTCGACCAGACGCAGTTCGAGCAGACCGCCAAACTGCGGGCGCTGCGGCTGCTATGGGCACGGCTGCTGGAGGCCAGCGGCGAGAGCCAGCCGCAGCCGGCGCGCATACACGCCGAGACGGCCTGGCGCATGCTTTCGCAGAGCGACCCCCACACCAATATGCTGCGCGCGACCATCGCCGTCTTCGCCGCGGCCACCGGCGGCGCCGACAGCATCGCCGTCCTGCCGCACACCGCGCCGCTTGGGCTTGCCGACAAGGTGGCGCGGCGGCTCGCGCGCAACATCCAGGTGATCCTGCAGGAAGAGGCGGGCCTCGGCGCCGTCTCTGATCCCGCGGCTGGATCGGGTGGCATCGAGGCGCTGACCGATCTGACCGCCGAAGCCGGCTGGAACGAGTTCCGCAAGATCGAGTCCGAAGGCGGGATCGTCGCGAGCCTTGCAGGCGGCGCCTTGCAGAACCGCATCTTCGACGCAGCCTCTGCCCGGCAGCGTGCACTCGCCGAGAAGCGCACGGTGATCATCGGCGCGACGATATATCCGCTGCAGACCGAGCGACCTCACGCGGTGCTGGCAACAGCGACGCCGTCGGAATCCGACTGGCAAGGCGAGCAGCTTTGCGCGCCGCTCCGCCCGCGCCGGCTCGACGAGGAAGCCGAGGTCGCCGCATGAGCCGCATCCCCGATTTTACCGCCCTCGCCTGGACACCGCCGGCCAACGCGCCGAGAGCCGCGCGCAACGATCGCGCTGGCGAAACACCCGAGGGGATTCCGCTTGCCGGGGCCTATGGCGAGACGGACATCGCCGGCCTGCCCTTCCTCGACACGTGGCCCGGCATCGCGCCTTTTTTGCGCGGGCCCTACCCGACCATGTACGTGGAGAAGCCCTGGACGATCCGGCAATATGCCGGCTTCTCGACCGCCGAGGCGTCGAACGCGTTCTATCGCCGCAACCTCGCTGCCGGCCAGAAGGGCCTTTCGGTCGCCTTCGACCTTGCCACGCACCGGGGATATGATTCCGATCATCCGCGCGTCGCCGGCGATGTCGGCATGGCGGGCGTGGCGATCGACTCGATCATCGACATGCGACAGCTCTTCGACGGCATCCCGCTCGGCGAGATGAGCGTCTCGATGACGATGAACGGCGCGGTGCTGCCGGTGCTGGCGCTCTATGTCGCCGCGGCCGAGGAGCAGGGCGTCGCCCAGAAGCAGCTGTCGGGCACCATTCAGAATGACATTCTGAAGGAGTTTATGGTCCGCAACACCTATATCTACCCGCCGAAGCCGTCGATGCGGATCATCTCGGACATCTTCGCCTATACCGCGAAGAACATGCCGCGTTACAACTCGATTTCGATCTCCGGCTATCACATGCAGGAAGCCGGGGCGACGGCGGACCTCGAACTCGCCTACACGATCGCCGATGGCATCGAATATGCCCGCGCCGGCGTCGCGGCGGGTCTTGACATCGACCGTTTCGCCCCGCGCCTGTCGTTCTTCTGGGCGACCGGCATGAACTTCTTCATGGAAGTCGCCAAGATGCGTGCGGCCCGGCTGATCTGGGCGGCGCTGATGCAGCGGGAATTCGCCCCTGGTGATCCCCGGGCCTTGTCGCTACGCACCCACTGCCAGACCTCCGGGTGGTCGCTTACGGCGCAGGACGTGATGAACAACGTCGCGAGAACCTGCGTCGAGGCGATGGCGGCGACCCAGGGTCATACCCAGTCGCTCCACACCAATTCCTTCGACGAGGCGCTGGCATTGCCGACCGACTTCTCCGCCCGCATCGCCCGCAACACCCAGCATGTCCTCGCCCGCGAAAGCGGCACCACCCGCCTGATCGACCCGTGGGGCGGCTCGGCCTATGTCGAGCACCTCACCCACGCACTCGCCGAGAAGGCGCTTGCGCACATCGACGAGGTCGAGGCGATGGGCGGGATGGCGGCCGCGATCGACAAGGGCCTGCCGAAGCTGCGGATCGAGGAGGCTGCCGCCCGGACCCAGGCGCGTATCGATTCCGGCGCCCAGACGGTGGTTGGCGTCAACCGGTTCGTCGCCGAGGGAGCCGACGATATCGACGTGCTGCGGGTCGACAATGCCGACGTGCGGCGCCAGCAGATCGAGAAGCTGCACCGGCTGAAGGCGGAACGCGACCAGTCCGCCACCAACGCGGCGCTCGCCGCACTCACGGCCGCCGCCGCGCGGGGCGACGGCAATCTCCTCGAACTCTCGATCGCCGCCGCCCGCGCCCAAGCGACGGTGGGCGAGATGGCCGACGCGCTGGAAAAGGTGTTCGGCCGCCATGTGGCAAGGACGCAGGTGATCGCCGGCGTCTACAAGCGGGAGGCCGGCGCCATGTCGGAGCAGATTGCGCGCGTCCAGGCCCTGAGCGACGCCTTCGCGGAGGCCGAAGGCCGCCGGCCGCGCATCCTCGTCTGCAAGATGGGCCAGGACGGGCACGACCGGGGCCAGAAGGTCATCGCCTCGGCCTTCGCCGATCTCGGTTTCGACGTCGACATCGGCCCGCTCTTCCAGACCCCGGAGGAAGCGGCACGCCAGGCGGTCGAGAACGACGTGCATATCGTCGGCGCCTCCTCGCTTGCCGCCGGTCATCTGACGCTGGTGCCGGAACTCAGGGCGGCGCTGGAACGCGAGGGCCGCGGCGACATCATGATCGTCGTCGGCGGGGTGATCCCGCCGCAGGACGTTGAGACGCTGAAACAGGCCGGCGCGGCGGCGATCTTCCTGCCGGGGACGGTGGTGGCCACGGCGGCCGAGCAACTTATCGTCGACCTGTCGCGCCGCCTCGGTCACGCCAAGATCGCCGCCGAATAGACCGGCTTGCGGCAAACCCTGAACGAACCCCAATACAAGAGGCGCACGTGATCAGGGCATATGTCCCGGAAGACAACCAGATGCGCGCGATGACGGCCGACGCGACTGGCGTGCCGGCCGATGCGATCTGGATCGATGTCATCAACCCCACGCGGGAAGAGGAACTGGCGGTCGAGAGGCTCTGCGAGATCGAGATGCCGACCCGGGAGGAGATGCGGGAGATCGAGGTGTCGAGCCGGCTCTATGCCGAAGACGGCGCTACATTTCTGACTGCTTCGGTAGTATTCGGGCTCGACGGCGGCAAGCCGGGCTTCGCGCCGGTCACCTTCATTCTCGCTGGCTCGCGGCTGATCACCTTGCGCTACAGCGAGCCGAAGAGTTTCGCGATCTTTGCCGCCAAATTGTGCCGCGAGACCCTGCGCGCCGCGCCGGAGGAATTCGAGAAGCCGTCAGCCGGCAACGGCCGCCCGCAGACGGCCGAGACGATCCTGATCGGCCTGCTCGAAACGGTGATCGACCGCGTCGCCGACATTCTGGAGACGGTTTCAGCCGACCTCGACGGGATCGGCGACGACATCTTCTCCTCGTCGGATCGCAAGAAGCCGACCAAGACCGGTGACTTCAAGTCGCTGCTGCGCCGCATCGGGGCTGTCGGCGACCTGACCTCGCGCATTCGCGAGAGCCTCGCGACGCTCGACCGACTGTTGCCATTCCTGCAACTGACGCTCGACGCGCGCAAAGCCGTGAGCAAGGATTCCAAGCCACGCGTCAAGGCGATGGCCCGCGACGTGCACTCGCTCAACGATTTCGTGGCATTCCTGTCAAACAAGACCGTATTCTTGCTGGATACTACAGTTGGAATGATCTCGATCGAACAGGCGGCGATCATCAAGATATTTTCCGTGGCGGCGGTCGCATTTCTCCCTCCAACCCTGATCGCTTCCGTCTACGGCATGAACTTCGAACACATGCCGGAACTCACCTGGACATATGGCTATCCTTTGGCGATCGTGTTGATGATTGTTTCTGCGGTTGTTCCGATGATATTCTTTCGGATCAAGAATTGGCTTTGAAAAAATATAGCTTCCCCTCGTGTATGACATGAGGTCTGCTATACTGCCCGTCGAGGCGCCTGAGCAATTCAACCTGACATTGCAGATGAAATTGTAATTCCTGGGCGACGTCGCGCCGAGAACTGTTCCCCGCGCTATCGTTAACCGATAATTTCGTGTTTATCGTCAAGCTGCCGCAGGATCACTCGGCTTCGGAGACCATGCAAGGCCCGTCCGCGAAGGCAAAGAGCAGGGAATATCAGGACGAACTCCAGACGGTCCGCTCCCTCTACGGGGACGTGGGCTCGTTCGCGATCGGTTCGTTCGTGGTAATCGTCGGCACGGCAATGACGGGCGTCCGGATCGGACATTCGGCACTTTGGCTCGTCTGCGGCCTCCTGACGGTGCTCACCGGGGTCCGCGTGGTGACGATGCTGCGCTTCGAGAAGCGTGACGCTCAGGGCTTGGCCAACCCGCACCGCTACCTCCTGCTCTACTCCATACTCGGGACTCTCCATGTTCTCACCGTGGGTTCCTGGACCACGGTCGTGTTCTGGTTCGATTCGGACCCGCTCAGCGAGCTCATTGCCCTTTCCACCGCCGTCGGTTTCATGGTCGGCATCCAGGGCCGCAACTTTGCGAGCCCCGCGACGGTCTCGCTGCAGCTGGTCGCCCTCGCGGTTCCGGTCACGCTCGCCTTCCTGGTGAAGAACTCGGCCTGGTATCTCGTCTGCGGCATGTTCTTCGGCGTCTTCATGCTCTCCGTGCTGGCCAATTCGCGGCGGGTGGGCAAGACCTTCCTCGACGCGCTCAACACCGCGCGGATCAACCAGGATCTGGCTCACCGCGATTCCCTCACCGGCCTGCCGAACCGCGCCGCGACCCAGCGCATGATTGCAGCCGGAGTGGAGCGACTGGACGATCCCTTCGCCTTGCACTTCCTCGATCTCGACAGGTTCAAGCGCGTCAACGACACGCTGGGTCACAGTGCTGGCGACCGCCTGTTGCTGGAGGCTGCACGGCGATTTACAGCTGTCGCGGGAGAATCCTGCGTCGTCGCCCGCCATGCGGGCGACGAGTTCGTCATCCTCCAGTACGGCCTGACCTCCCGCCAGGATGCCGCCGATCTGGCGGCCGCGCTGATTGACTCGTGCAACGAACCCTATGATCTCGGGGCCACCGTCGCGAATATCGGCTGCTCGATCGGCACCGCGATCTTCCCCGAGGATGCCGCGAGCGCCGAGCATCTGCTGCAGCGCGCCGACGTCGCCCTCTATCACGTCAAGCACAACAGCCGGAACAGCTTCGCCTTCTACGAGACGGCGATGGCCGACGCCGAGCACGAACGGCTGGCAATCGAGACCGACCTGCGCAAGGCGCTCGAGTCCGACGACGACCTCTACATGGTGTTCCAGCCGATCATCGGGGCGCGCTCGATGCGGGTGGTGTCCTTCGAGGCGCTGGTGCGATGGAAACATCCCACCCGCGGGATCGTCACGCCGGGACAGTTCCTGCCGATCGCCGAGGAGTCCGGGCTGATCTCCAGCGTCACCGACAAGACCGTGGCGATCGCCTGCCGCGTCGCGGCGGGTTGGCCCGGCGACGTGGCGGTCGCCATCAACATCTCGCCCAGCCAGCTGCAGCGGGCGGACCTTCAGGACATGATCCTGCGCAATCTCGCGGAGAGCGGCCTGCCCGCACATCGTCTCGAGGTCGAACTGACGGAAAATCTCTTCGTCGGCTGCGACAGCGAGACGATGCGCCAGATCCGGGCGCTGCGCGACCTCGGCGTGCGCTTCTCGATCGACGATTTCGGCACCGGCTATTCCAACCTCGGCTACATCAACAACCTGCCGATCGACAAGGTGAAGATCGACCGCAGCTTCCTGACAGGCGTGCTCGATGATGCCCGCCGCGAAACCCTGCTGCGCGGGCTCATTGCCTTCATCGCCGAACTCGACCTCATCACCGTGGTCGAGGGCGTGGAGACCCATGACCAGCTCGATCTTCTGGCCAACAACCCGAATGCCCACCAGCTGCAGGGCTTCGTCTTCGGAGAGCCGCTGAATGCCTGTGCCGCGCGCGAGTTGATTCGCCGCGCGTCCCCGATCGTGCCCGCCGCCCGTCAAGCGGCCCAGTAAACATTAACCACAGCTGACAATTTGTCCGACTGAACAGGGTTAATGCATTGCAAAAAATCGGTAAAATTGTACCTTGTTTCGACAGATGCGGGGGCGTGTGTGCCGATGAGTACGACTGACAACCGGTCGGGGCTTTTTGCCCTGAAGGTCTCCTCGTTACTGCAGGATCTCGAGTACGACCGCGTGGTCACGGACGAGCAGCGGGAGGCGGTCTACCGGTTGCGCTACGACTGTTACCTATCCGAAGCGGCCATAAGACCGAGCGAACACGCGCGTTTTACCGATCGGTTCGACGAACAGAGCAACGGCTTCCTGTTCGCTATCCGCCACGGCGGCAGGTTGATCAGCTCCATCCGGCTGCACATCGCAACGCCCGAATTTCCCGACACGCCGAGTACCACGGCCTTTTCCGACGTGTTGGGCGAGATCACCGGGCGTGGCGAGACCTTCGTCGATCCGACCCGCTTCGTCGTCGATCGCCGGGTCAGGGCTGCAACGGCGCTGATGCCCTATGCCACATTGCGGCTCGCCGCGATGGCTGCGGATCACTTCGACACCGACCACATCATCGCTACCGCCCGGCTGGAGCACACGCCCTTCTACCGCCGCATATTCCACCTGGAGCCGCGCACCCAGCCGCGCGACTATCTCGGCCTGGTCAAGCCGCTCTGCCTGATGTCGAACGATACGGAGACGATCCGGGAGAAGGTCTATACCCGCTTTCCGATCTTCTCCTCCGATCCGGAGGAGCGCGAAGCGCTGTTCGGCGTGTCACGCTCGACCGACTTCCTCAACCGGCACGCCATGCTGGCGAACGACAACATCGGTCGCTCGTTTCGGCGCTACCCGATACCGGTCGACCTTGCGGCGCAGGCTCCGGCACGAGCCAAGCTTCGCTTGGAAGATATCTGAGCCGACAGCAAGCGGGGCGGAGCGCCGCTCAGCTGGCGCGGAAGCCGCGATAGACGACCGCCAGCGGATCGACGACGGACGAGGCCTCGCTGGTCGCCATCTCGCCGAGCTCCCGGTGCAGCGGCGACTTGATGCAGGCCGGGTCGGTGTTGGCGGCATCGCCCGTCAGCGCCAGGGCCTGGCAGCGGCAACCGCCGAAATCCACATGCCGGCGCTCGCAGGACGTGCAGGGCTCCTTCATCCATCCCGTGCCGCGATAGGCCTCGAAGGCCGGCGAACCCGTCCAGATGTCGGCCAGCGAGTGATCGCGCACCGACCAGAACTCCAGATGCTTGATCGTCTCGGCGGCATGGCAGGGCAGCGCCCTTCCCGCCGGCGTGACGCTCAGCGTGCGAGCGCCCCAGCCGCCATTGCAGAGCTTGGGATAGCGCGCGTAGTAATCCGGGAACACCGCATCGATGACCAGCTGGCCCTTCAGCCGCTCGCGAGCTTCCTCGACCTCGACGATGGTCCGGTCGACGTCCTCGTGAGCCGGCATCAGCTGAGCGCGGTTCTTGAGGGCCCAGCCGTAATATTGCGTATGCGCGATCTCGAGCCGCCTTGCGCCGAACTCGACGGCCTTCTCGATCATCGCCGGCACCTGATGGATGTTCATCCGGTGGATGACGGCGTTGAGGGTCAGCGGAAAGCCGCGGGCGACGACGGCGCGCGCGAAGGCTTCCTTCTTCTCGAACCCGCCGCGGTAGCCGCCGACAAGCTCGGTGACTTCCGGGTTGGCGCCCTGCAGCGACAGCTGGATGTGGTCGCAGCCGGCCTCGAGCAGCGCGTCGAGCTTCTCGTCCGAGACGCCGATGCCGGAGGTGATGAGGTTGGTGTAGAGACCGACCTCGGCCGCATGACGGGTCAGCTCGACAATGTCGCGCCGCGCCGTCGGCTCGCCGCCGGAGAGATGGATGTGGATTACGCCGAGTTCGGCGGCCTCCGTGAATACCCGCTTCCAGGTCTCGGTGTCGAGTTCCGACGAACGCCCATCGAGTTGCAGCGGGTTCGAACAATAGGTGCAGCGCAGCGGACAGCGATGCGTCAGCTCCGCCAGGAGACCCAGCGGCGGCGGCGGCGCGGCACGGACTGCCGGTTCCGGGCGCCGGTCGAGCAAAGTCGCGCTCATAGCGTCACCATCTGCTTGTCGCGAAGGTCGAGCAGGAAACTCTCGACGTCCGGACGGATCGTCGTTTCGTCGGCGGCGAACACCTCGCCCAGCTGGCGCACGATGTCGCCGATCGAGGCCCTGCCGTCGACCCGCTGCAGGATCTCCCGGGCGACGCCGTCTGCATTGAATATCCGCTCGGGTCCCACGAGGATGAAGCCGCCGCGGATCTTGTCCTCGCGCAGCCGGACCCCGTGCGGCAGTTTCGGCACCGTATCGTCCGGCAGTTCGGTCATGTCGCGTCCGCCCTCATGCCGACGCCCGGCCGCCACGCGTCGGGCGGCGTCATCGCGGGCTCCACATAGGAGAAGTAGAGGGCGTCGAGTTGCGCCCAGAGCACCTCGCACTTGAAGCGCAACGCGTCCAGGACGGCCTGCTGGTCCTCCGGCCGGCGCGCATGGTCGAGGCAATAGGCGAGCGCAAAATCGGAGTCGCGCTTCGCCTGCACCGGCCGCTTGTCGAAATAGGCCAGGGTCTCAGCGGAGATGAAATCGTAATGCGCCAGCATGCCCTTGCTGCGGACGCCGATCACCGTCGGCGAAAACAGCTCGGTCAATGACGAAGCGATCGCCTCGAGCAGCGACTTTTCCCGAACGAAATGAACGTATGCATCCACGGCGAAACGCGTCGCCGGGAGAATTCCTTCGCCTGTTTCCACATAGGAGCGGTCGAGCCCAACCCCGTCGGTAAGGGCAATCCATTTCTCGATGCCGCCGCGCTGGGCCGGCTGGCCGTCCGATGCTTCCTGGCCGTCGTGGTCGATGATGCGCTGGCGCCATTCGCGTCGCAGCGCCGTCGTCTGCAGCCGCGCGAGGATCGAGGCGTCCTTCACCGGGATCTGCGACTGGTAGTAATAACGGTTGAGCGCCCAGGCCTGAACCTGAACCTTCGTGAGCTTGCCGTCCTGCAAGAGCTTCTGGAACGGGTGCAGGTGATGATAACGCTCGGCACCGATCTGCCGCAGCGCTGCTTCGAATTCCTGCCGATCCATCATCGCCTTCATGGCGCGATCTCTATGCCGTCGTGCGATACCCGCCATCCCGCCGCCTCGACTGCCTGCCGCTCGGCAGATCCGTCGATGAGGATCGGGTTGGTGTTGTTGATATGGATATAGGCACGCATGCCGATGCCCAAACCCTCGAACGCGTCGAGACTGCCGCCTTCTCCCGAGATCGGTACGTGCCCCATGCGCCGGCCGGTCTTTGCGCCGACGCCGGCTTGCGGCATTTCGTCATCCTCGAACACCGTGCCGTCGAACAGCAGCGCGTCGGCATTCCTGACGCGCTCTCGAAGGCTCTCGGTGACGGCGGCGCAGCCGGGTATGTAGAAGGCCGTCCGGCCGTGGGCCGTAAGGCGGACCCCGACGGTCATCTCGCCCTCCTCGCCGACATCGACGTCACCTTTTTCCAGGTAGAGCGGCACCTTTCCTGGCACGGAAAAGGCTTCGACTTCGAGACCGGCAACCGGCTCGAATGGCTTGCCGATCTCCACGGGCCGGCGTTCGACACAAGCCGGGTCGAGAACCGAAAACACGGGGTTCGACGCGATCACGTCGAGCACGCCGGTCGTTCCGTAGAGTTCGAAGTTCTGCTTTTCCCGCAAGGTCAGCAACCCGGCGACATGATCGACGTCGCCATTGGTGACCAGCACCGCGCCGAGGGGCGAGTGGCGGCGCTGCGCCTCGTCGGCGCCGGCCGCAGGCGAAATCGGCGGAGACCGCATGATCTGCTCGCGCAGGTCCGGGGACGCATTGAGAAGGAGCCAGTGCACGCCGTCGGCGCTCGCAGCAATCGACGACTGTGTCCGGGCGGCTACCCGGGGATCGCCGTCCCAATAGAGCCGGCAAACGCGACAGAGGCAGTTCCATTGGGGATAGCCGCCTCCCGCAGCAGAGCCCAATACAAAAAGCCGCAGGCGGGTCTCGACCCGCCCGCGGCTATCGATGCTTGTCGGCAATCAGAACTCGATCGGCATGTAACCGTTGATTTCCATTGCGACACAGACTTCCGTGATAACGGGCTTGTTCCAGGCCATATTTTCTCTCCCAAAGTTGAGGGCAACCGACAGGAGGCCGATCGCTCCTTTGGCACCCACAATACGCGAAGCTAGCAAAAGCCGTTCCCTTCTGGAAGGCGGGATCGCCCCTGGCGGCAAATCGGGAATGTTTCCCACGCCGCCCGACGATCCTGTCGACACACGTCCCGCCCGCATGCGACGAA
Source organism: Aurantimonas endophytica (assembly GCF_014196845.1). Classification (GTDB taxonomy): domain Bacteria; phylum Pseudomonadota; class Alphaproteobacteria; order Rhizobiales; family Rhizobiaceae; genus Aurantimonas; species Aurantimonas endophytica. The sequence continues at coordinate 523,486 of NZ_JACIEM010000005.1, read as the reverse complement.
CCGATATGGACAAGCGACTCGATCCCGACGCCTTGGCGGACGGCGTGCGGCAGGGGAACCGCGCGGCGCTCAGCCGTGCGATCACCCTGGTCGAATCGACCCGCGCCGATCACCGCACCGCTGCGGCTGCCGTGCTCGACCGGCTCGCCGCCGACACCGGCCGGTCGATCCGGATCGGGTTGAGCGGCGTCCCCGGTGTCGGCAAGTCGACGCTGGTAGACGCCTTCGGCACGATGCTGACCGCCGAAGGCCACAAGGTCGCAGTGCTCGCTGTCGATCCGTCCTCGACTCGCACCGGTGGCTCGATCCTGGGCGACAAGACCCGCATGCCGCGATTGAGCGTCGATCCCTCGGCCTATATCCGCCCATCCCCCTCCTCCGGCACGCTGGGCGGCGTCGCGGCCCGGACCCGCGAGACGATGCTGCTCTGCGAAGCGGCCGGCTTCGACGTGGTGATCGTCGAGACGATGGGCGTCGGCCAGTCCGAAATCGTCGTTGCCGAGATGGTCGATCTGGTCCTCCTGCTGATGATCGCCGGCGGCGGGGACGAACTGCAGGGCATCAAGAAGGGCATACTGGAGATCGCCGACATCATCGCGATGAACAAGGCGGACGGCGACAATGCGGTGCGGGCGAAGTCGGCTGCCGCGGAAATCCGCGCGGCGCTCAACATCCTGACGCCCCGCTCCGCCGCCTGGCGGGTACCGGTCCTCACCGTGTCGGGGCTCAACGGCGCCGGCCTCGTGGGGCTATGGGACGAGATCCGTCGCTTTCGTGACATCCACACGGCGGACGGCAGCTTCGCTTCCCGCCGCGCCGACCAGCGTGTCCACTGGCTGAAGTCGGCTATCGACGACGGCATCAGGCGGCGCATCCTTGCCGACGACGGGATAAGGACCGCCCTGGAAGCCGGCGAGAGCGCGGTGCGAGCCGGCGAACGCGCGCCCACCGCCGTCGCCGAGGCGATCCTCGACCGGCTCGGCTTCGGCACGGACGCGCCGCCGCGCGACTGAGACCAGCCGAGGTGGCACGACCTGCCGGTCCGCCGGTTGTGGCTCGTAGCCGGGCGGAGTATTGCGAGGGACGCACGAGACCCGGCATCGCAAGTCGGCCGCCAAAGCAAGGAACGACGATGTCCCTGACCCGAGCCGACCGCACGCATCGCCTTGCCGTGCTGATCGACGCCGACAACGCCTCGGCGCGCATCGCCGACGGCCTGTTCGAGGAGATCGCCAAGATCGGCGAGGCCAGCGTCCGGCGCATCTATGGTGATTTTTCCAGCCCCCGCTCGAAGAGCTGGGCCGACATCCTGTCGCGCCACGCCATCATCCCGCAGCAGCAATTCGCCTATACGACCGGCAAGAACGCTTCGGACATCACGCTGGTCATCGACGCCATGGACCTGCTCCATAGTGGCCGCTTCGACGGCTTCTGCCTGGTGTCGTCGGACAGCGACTTCACCCGCCTCGCCGCCCGCATCCGCGAGCAGGGCGTCGACGTCTACGGCTTCGGCGAGCAGAAGACGCCGGAGAGCTTCCGCCAGGCCTGCCGGCGCTTCATCTACACCGAAAACCTCCTGCCGCAGCGGATCACCGCGGAGAAGGACGACGGCAAGCCGGCACCGGCTCCCCTGGCCAAGCCGCAGCAGGCAGCCGATCTCCTGAAACGGGTGATCGACCAGATGGATACCGAGGACAACTGGGTGAATCTCGGCAGCTTCGGCAAGCAGCTCCTCAACATCGCGTCGGATTTCGATCCGCGCACCTACGGCTTCAAAAAGCTGAGCGACCTAGTTCGATCGACCGGGCTGTTCGACGTGGAAGATCCGGAAGGCGGCAGCGTCCGCATCCGGCTGAAGCCGGCTGCGCCTGCCCGCGGGCGGCGCACCGCGAGCGCCGGTGCGGCGACGAGCCGCAAGAGCGAGACACCGAAAAGCGACTGGAGCTGAACGGCCGACGGCGGCGCTGCCGGAAAGGCACGCCGGCTGGCGGGTAAAAGCACCTTGGGAGCGGCTAGGGAGAGCCTGTTCCACGACTCCGGCGGCTCATAAGCCGCTCCCGAGGCATGTCAGTAAGAAGCCGCTGGGCAGGACCCCGAACAACAGATCCTGTCGTCTAGGCGGCGGCGTGCTGAGGTGGTTCCATTGCTAACCTCCCGCTGCGTCAAGGACGCAAAGAGCAGCCTACGCCTGTTACGTCGCCCGTCAAGCGGTAATCACCGGCCACTTCGAAACGGACGGAACACGCGCCCCTCACGCGGGCATCGTTACCCGGATCTCGCCGACCTCGACCTTCTCCCAATTGCTCAGTGTCCGCCGTGCCAGTCCTTCGAACCTTCCTGCAAGCGCTGCGTCCTCGTCCCGCAAGGCAGTGGCGATCACCGCGGCGGCCAGCGCTTCGCTGGCGCGGGTCGCGCCGTCGTCGATCTTGAGCGCGAAGCCGAGACCGAGATCCGGCAAGGCGCCACAGAACACGCCCTCGACGCCGGTCTTGGCGAAGACGCGCCCCGGCGCGACGCCCATCAGCGTCTCGCAGAACCGTCCCGTACCGGACATTTCCCAGGGATGCGCCATGCAGGCGTCGATCAGGCTGCGCCCGGCTGCCGCCCGCTGCGGCGAGATGCCGTGGCCGCTGACGAGCTTGGCAAAACCGTGGGCGAAGCCCTTGAGCGGTGCAGCGAAGGTCGGGATCGAACAGCCATCGATGCCGCAGGCATCGACGGTCAGCGCCTGGCCGACGAGTTCCTCGATCACCGCCTTTGCCCGCAACTGCACGGGATGGTCGCGGCCGACATAGCCCCGCGTGTCCTCGCCGCGATGCACCGCCGTGCAGAGGAAGCCGGCATGCTTGCCCGAGCAATTGTTGTGGAGCGCCGTCGGCGTCTCGCCGCGACGGGCGAGGTCCCGGGCGACGGCGGCGTCGAACGGCCAGTGGCAGCCGCATTCCAGCGCCGAGGCATCGAGCCCCGCCTTTGCCAGCATCGCCGCCACCTGCCGGACGTGCCCCGTCTCGCCCGAATGCGAGGCGCAGGCGAGCGCGAGTTCGGCCGGCGACAGCTGGAACGCCGCGGCGGCACCCGTCTCGATCAGCGGGATCGCCTGGAAAACCTTGATCGTCGAGCGCGGGAACACCGGGCGATCGACATCGCCGGCGGAAGCGAGAAGGCGGCCCTCTCCGTCCATCAGCGCAAAGGCGCCGCGATGGAAGCTCTCGACCATCTCGCCTCGGGTCACTTCCACGAGAACCGGGTTTGCCATGTCCTACCTCGACCTTACACTCTCAGGATACGTGCCTCGCCCTACCAGCCCTCGCCCGCTTTCGCCACCTCGCCACCGAGACCGCCCCCTTGCTGAAACTGCTGCTCATCGTGATCGCGGGCGTCTATCTGCTGCCCGCCGCCCTCGCCGCGCTTCTGTGGTGGTCGGGCGACCACCCGTCCTCCTGGCGCCAGGCCGACTGGAGTTCGTCGCGCATTCTGCCGACGCCGCAGGACGGCTCGGACGCGGCACTGTACATTCTCGCTGCTCGTACCGGCGGCATGAAAGGCGCGGTATCGGAGCACTCCTGGATCGTGGTCAAGGACAAGGATGCCAGCGCCTACGAGCGCTGGGACAAGGTCGGCTGGGGCATCCCGATCCGCCACAACCACCGGCCCGCCGATGGTCTCTGGTACTCGAATGTGCCGAAGATCATCGTGGGAGTGACCGGCGCGCAGGCCGAGCGGCTGATCCCGCAGGTGCGCGCGGCGATTGCCGCCTATCCCTTCGCGGAGGCCGGCGGCTACACGATGTTTCCCGGCCCGAACTCCAACAGCTTCGTCGCGCATGTGATGCGGGCGGTGCCGGGCATCGATGCGAGCCTGCCGGTTGCCGCGGTCGGACGGGATTACCCCTCTGACGGCCGGCTCGTCGTGCTCGATACGGAGCGTGGGGAGATCCGGCTGTCGCTCTGGGGCTATGCCGGCGTCGTCGTCGGCTGGAAATCCGGCCTCGAAGTGAACCTGCTCGGTCTCGTCGCAGGTGTCGATCCGCGCCATCTGGCGGTCAAGGTGCCGGCCTTCGGCACCTATTCGCTGCTCGGCGCCTGACGGCTCTCCGATCAGCGATGCTCGCCGGCAAAGGCGGCAATTTCCGCCTCCGCCTCCGGACCCCAGAGATCGAGCGCCTTGAGGATCTCGGTCGTGAAGCTCACCGGGGAACTGCCCGGAGCGGTTATCACCCTGCCGTCGGATACAGCCCGCGGCTGGTCGCGGTAATAGGCCTCGCCGCTATAGGCGGCCTGTTCGCGGTGGGCCGACAGCGAATTGCCGGTATGAGCCACCCTGTCGAGCAGGCCGGTCGCCGCCAGCGCGCTTGCGGCAGCGCAGATGCCGCCCACCACCTTGCCGGCCGCGTGGAAGCTGCGCGCGAGCGGGCCGAAATCCGGCGCCGTGCCGCTTTCCCAAGACAGCCCACCGGGAATGACGAGCGCGTCGAAGCTGGCCGGGTCGAGACCATCATAGCCAAGATCGGGCGTCACGTGCAGGCCACCCATCGAGCTGACCACGCTGCCATCCGGCGAAGCGGTCACGACGTCGACGCCGAGATAGGCGCGCGCCACCGCCATCAGCAGCGCACATTCCCAGTCGGCAAAGTCCGGCGTCAGGGCGATGGCGATACGTGTCATGGCGAACCTCCTTCGGGCGTACTGGCTGATTATGCCCGGCATCGGCATGGGTCGGAAAGTCCCGACCTGCCGAAGCTAGATCTCTGCCAGCGACAGGTTCCCGAGCAATTCCTCTGCTATCCGGGTCGCGGCACCGGCGGCCATGGCCATCTGCGGCAGCAGCATCCATTCCAACGTCCAGGCGGCACCCGAGCGCTCGTTCTCGTGAACCAGCGAATGATGCAGGCCGGAAACCAGCGTCGCGTTGAACCGCGCCAGCGTCACCAGCATCTCGGCGCCGACCGGGTTTTGCTTGTGCGCCATCGCCGACGAGGTGCCGCCGCCCTCGAGCCGTAATTCGCCGACCTCCGACTGCAGCGCCAGAGCGACGTCCTGGCCGAGCTTGCCGAGGGCGCCGGTGACCAGCGACAGCCAGTGGCCGAACTCGGCGATCCCGTCACGCTCGGTGTGCAGCGAGCCGGGCGCCGCAAACAGGCCGAGGGACGCCGCGACGCGATCTGCCACCGCATCGGCCTGCTCGCCGAGCTCGGCCCGGTCTCCGACGGCGCCGCCGAAGCGCAGCGCGAACGCACGTGGCGCGATTTGCTCGAGCCGCAGCCGGCAGCGCACCAGCGGATCGGCCCAGGACGACAGCTTGCGCTGGAACTGCGTCGGCCGCGCCGCCTGCATGCGGGTATGAGCCATCACTTCGGCATCGCCGGCCTCGATGCCCCATTGCGCGAGGCGGTCGCCGAGCTGCGCCAGCCGCCGGTCGAGAACCAGCGACACGCCCATGAGGCGCATCGCCATCGAGGCATCGATGGCGTCCTGGCTGGTGGCGCCGTTATGCAATGCTTTGGCCGCCTCGGGATCGAGACTTGGCCGAATCTGCCGCAGCAGCCCTGGCATCACGACGCCGTCGCCGGCGGTACCGGCGCTCAGGTCGGCAAGGTCTGGCGCGAATTGACCGGCCACCTCCCGGATCGCCGCGGCAGCTCCCTCGCTTATGATGCCCTCGGCAGCCTCGGCCTCCGCCAGCGCCGTCTCGAAGGCGAGCAACGCCTCGATGTCGGCCGCAGCGGTGAAATAGGACGCCATCTCCTCGTCGCCGAGCAGGCCGGCGAGAAACGGATGCTCGAATACCGAGGCGGTCATGGGCGGGCCGTCGTGCCGAAGACCTTGTCGGCAAATCGTTCAACGAGCGCGGCCGTCACCTTGGGCTGCTCGATGCACGGCAGATGCCCGGCATTCTCGACGACGGCGAATTCGGCGGCCGGAATCAGGGCGGCGGTGGATCGGACGAGTTCCGGCGGCGTCGACCCGTCCTGGTCGCCGACGGCGCAGAGCACCGGCAGGCCGAGCCCGGCGACGTCCACCGAGTAGTCGGCGTCGCGCAACGCTGCGCTGCTGCCGAGATAGCCCTCGCGGGGCGTCCGCAGCAGCATGTTGGAATAGCCGACGAAGTCGGAATTCTCCGGACGGCGATACGCCGCCGTGAACCAGCGCGCCAGAATGCCGTCGGCGATGGCCGCAATCCCGTCGGCCTCGACTGCGGCAATCCGCTGGTTCCACAGCTCGTCCGTGCCGATCCGATGCGCGGTATCCATCAGGATCAGGCCGCGGGCGAGACCCGGATGACGATGGGCGAGACGCTGGGCGATCATCCCGCCGATCGACAGCCCGACGACCAGCGGATCGCGCAATTCCAGATGGTCGATCAGCGTCTTCAGGTCGTCGACATGGTCGTCCATGACGTAAGGCGGCGGGGTCGCTTCGGAGAGACCGTGGCCCCGCTTGTCGTAGCGCAGCACCGTGTACCGCTCCCCGAGTTCGGCGAGCAGCAGGTCCCAGATCCGGAAATCCGTGCCGAGCGAGTTGGCGAAGACGAGGGTCGGCCCGGGCCCACGGCGCTCCAGCCTGTAGTGCAGGACGATGCCGTTCACACGTTGGAATGCCATGGTTTCCTTCGCTCCCCTGTGCGGCGCGATCATAGGCACCCACGGGACAGATGAAAGGGCCGACCCGCGGCCCCGTCCGCACGGGTCTTTTCCACCCGCGGCAATCCTGCTAGCGGCAGGATGTGTCAGGGATGGACGGGAGGTCTGCCATGTTCCTCAGTTGCGGCGACTCTCTGTTCGATCTGTTTGCGCAGGATACGGACGACGTTGCCGAGATCCGCCTTGCCGGCCGCGTGGGCGGTTCGCCGCTGAATGTCGCCCTCGGCCTCGCCCGTCTGGGCCATCCCGTGGGATACTTCACCAAGATCTCGCGAGACCTGTTCGGCGCGCGCATCCGCGCCTTCATGGAACGGGAGTCGATCGACGGGCGCTTCCTCATTCCCACCGACCGCAACACCACGCTTGCGATGGTCTCGCTCGGCGACGACGGCTCGCCGGCCTACGCGTTCTACATCGATGGCACCGCCGACCGGTCGATCGAGACGGGCGAGGTGCCGGCGGAGCTGCCGGAGTCGGTCCGTGCCATCCATCTCGCCTCCTATTCGACCGTCACCGAACCGACGGCTTCCGCCCTTGCCCGGCTGGCGCGCCAGGAGCACGAACGGCGGTTCATCTCCTACGACCCCAATGTCCGCGCCTCGATCGAGCCCGACCTCGATGTCTGGCGGGCGAAAGTGGCGGAGCTCGTTCCCTTCGCGGCGTTGGTGAAGGCCAGCGAGGAGGATCTCGGCCTGCTCTATCCCGGCCGCAGTCTCGATTCGGTTCTCGACGATTGGCTGGCGGCGGGCGCCGGCATGGCGGTGCTGACGCTCGGCGAGCGCGGCGCGGTGGCGCGCACCAGCGCGGGTATCTCGGCATCGGCGGAGGGGCGCGCGGTTGCGGTCGTCGACACTGTCGGAGCGGGCGACACGTTTCAGGCGGCGCTGCTCGCAGGGCTCGCCGAGTCCCGCACCCTGTCACGCGAGGCGCTGCACGCCCTGGACCGCGACCGCCTCGCGGCGTTGCTCGAGCTGGCGGTCAAGGCTGCGGCGGTGACATGTTCGCGGCGCGGCGCCGACCTGCCGCGGCGCGCCGATCTGGGCCTGCCGCCGCTGTAGCGGCAGGAGCCCTTTTCATTTCGATGTCACAACGAAAAACCCCGCCGGATCAGGCGATCCGACGGGGTCCAACGATGCCGGGCTAGTACGCCCGGCTTGGCGCGAACGCCTTAGTTGAAGCGATACGAGGCCTTGGCCCAGATCGTGTGGAAGTCCAGGTCGTCGTCGTTCGACTCGGTGGTGAAGTTCAACTCGCTGTTGGCGTTGGTCGCCGTCACCGAGTAGTCGTTCGAGCCGAGGTTCGTGTAGAGATACTCGACACCGAACGAGATGTTCTGCGTCGCCATCACGTCGATACCACCACCGACCGTGTAGCCGACGTCGGCATCGTCGCCGTCTTCTTCGAAGGTGTAGCCAGCGAAGCCCGTGGCCGGCATGGAGCTGCTGCGGTCGTAGCCCGCATAAGCCAAGCCGCCCGTACCGTAGACCAGGATGCTGTCAAACGCATAACCGAGACGGGCGCGGACGGTGCCCATGTAGTCGAGTTCTTCGTTGAGCCCGAAATTGGCGGTACCGCCGCCGCCCGGGAGGACGACCGAGTAGTTCCGGTTGGTCTCGGCATCGATGTAGTTGATGTCGGCGACCGCGCCGAGAACGACGTTGTTGGCGAACTGGTGGTCGTAACCGATGTGCGCGCCGCCGATGAAGCCGGCGTTGTTGTCGTCGCCGCTGTCGAAGGTGCCGTCACCGAAGACGCCATCGTTGTCTGCGTCGAAGTCGACCGAGTCGCTGTCGCTGAACGCGACGCCGGCCTGGCCACCGATGTAGATGCCGGTCCAGGTCGCCGTGGTGGCGACGGGCTCGATCATCATCGGCGCCGGTGCCGGCGGCTCATCGTAGATCACGTCAGCGGCGAGCGCCGGGGTGACGAACGCCGTCGAGGCGAGAAGCAATGCAAAACGTTTCATGACTGAACTCCATTCTGTCGCCGGAGCGACTCTCTGTTTCGGACGCCAGACCTCGTGTCGTCCGAAATTCCGGACCCAGCTGTGCGGGTTCGGGAGTGGTTATGGGCCGGCTCCTTGCCCGAATAAGGGCAGGAATCTGTTCTCCTCCGCCGTGTTGCCGATGTGCAACGAGATGCTGATCGGCGCGGCGTCGTGAATGGTTTGTAACTGCAGATCGTTGATTGGGGTTTAAAATCCATGGTTTACGGAAACAATTTGGTGACGCTCGGCCTTAACGAAGGTGACCGGAATGTGGCGGAATTGCTTCCTACAGCGTCCTCGCCAGCCCTTGCCCGCGGAGCGCACAGACGGGCGAAAGATTGCGCATCTTGCGGGTGCCGACAGGCTTGCATGGCGCAGGCTCGTGCGGCGGAACGTCGCAAACATGCTCCCGCAATGATCACCACGGCTACCGCCTACGCCAAAGGAGGAGGCGAGGCAGCGTCCCGCGCCGTGGAGCGATTGCCATTGTTTAGAGCCGTTACATATGATGTCGCCGGTGAGGCTAATTGAGCTCGATGAGCGTCGGAGGAAACATGCGAATTTTGATGGTGGCTGCAGCCGCGGTGCTGGCGACGGCGAATGTGGCGGCAGCGCAGACGGTGGGCGATCCCGCAGCCGGCGAAAAGGTCTTCAACAAATGCCGGGCGTGCCACGCCGTCGGCGAAGGCGCAGCCAACAAGATCGGGCCTGAGCTGAACGGCATTATCGGCGAGAAGCCGGGCGCGGTCGAAGGCTACTCCTTCTCGGCCCCCTTCGTCGCATGGTCTGCCGACAAGACGGCCTGGAACGAGGAGCTGATGAGTGCGTGGCTCACCGACCCGCGGGCGGTGGTCAAGGGAACCAAGATGGTGTTTCCGGGCCTCAAGAAGCCCGAGGAACTGAGCAACGTGATCGCCTACCTCGCCACCTTCGACGAGTCGGGCGCGACGCGCGACCCGGCTGCGGCCCTGGCGGCAGCCGCCGGCCAGTAGGGCCCGGCGCGGTCGATCCGCATTCCGGCATCGATGAGTATCCCGACGGCCGCCGCGAGGCGGCCGTTTCCTATTCGGGCGCCGGCGTGGCGCCGGCTTGTGGGAGGGGTTTCGGAGGCAGGCCGGGCTTGCCCTCGTCTTCCCCGCCGAGAGCTTCCACCATCTCGGCGAGCTCGGGATAGAACCATTTCTCGCCCGGATAGCCTTCCAGCCGGGCAACTTCGCGCCCCGCATCGTCGACCAGCACGAAAGTTGGGGTGAAAACCGCGGGGGTGAGACCCTCGAGGCCACCGCGCCGGTCGACACGAATGTCGACGCGTCGCAGCGGCGCGATTCGCCCGTAGCGACTGTCGGCGTAGCCCGGCGCAATCTCCCGGTCGAAATTCCGGCAGAACGGGCAGCCGGCCTGCTCGAACATCAAGAGCTCGGCTGCCTCGGCCGAAGCGGGGAACGCGAGCAACAGCAGGCAGGCGCCGCCGTACAGGAAGCCGGAGCTCAGGCCGCGCCTTGCCGAAGGGTTTCGCATCGCCTCACCATAGCACCGCCCCCGCGCCGGCGGCAGCCTGAGGGGGCTCCGGACGCGTTCGGCGCCCGGAGCCCATCGATCAGGCGTAGAGGTCCATGACCTGGCCGAGGAGCTTGACCGCTTCGGCACGGGGACGCTGGAACGAGTTGCGCCCGATGATCGAGCCGTTGCCGCCGCCCTCGCGGATCGCGCGCACCTCCTCCAGCAATTCCTCGGTATTCTTCGCGGCGCCGCCGGAGAACACCACCAGCCGCTTGCCGGCAAAGGAGGCCTGCATCACGTGGCGCACCCTGTCGGCGGCTGTTGCCCGTGGGATGTCGTTGTCCTGGTAGGTGGCCTTGGCGGCATCGAGGTCGACGTGGTCGGTCGGAAGCTTCACCTTGATGATCGTCGCCCCCATCAGCGCCGCCATGTGGGCGCCATAGGCGATGATGTCGAGCCCGGTCTCACCCTCCTTGGTGACCTTGCCGCCGCGCGGATAGGACCACACGACCGTCATCAGGCCGCGCGACTTGGCCTGGAGGCTGAGGTCGCGCAGTTCCTCGATCATCTCGTAGGAGCTTTCCGAGCCCGGGTAGATGGTGAAGCCCACGCCGACGCAGCCGAGCCGCATCGCATCCTCGACCTTGCCGGTCATCGCCTGGTCGTTGCCCGAGACCAGGCCGTTGCCGCTGTTCAGCTTCAGGATGAGCGGCACCTCGCCGGCGAACGTGTCAGCGCCCTGCTCGAGCAGACCGAGAGGCGCGGCATAGCCCGATACGCCCGCTTCGATCGCCAGTTCGTAGAGGTAATGCGGGTCGTAGGCGGCCGGATTCGGCGCGAAGCTGCGGGCGGGGCCGTGCTCGAAGCCTTGGTCTACCGGGAGGATGACGACGCGGCCGGTACCGCCGAGGCGGCCGTGCATCAGCAGACGTGACAGGTTGGCCTTCAACCCGGGCGTCTCGCCCTCGTACCAGGACAGGATGTTACGGACGACCTCGGTTCTCAGCATATGTGTTTTCCTTGCCTCGGCCGCCTCCGGGGCAGCCTTCATGATAGGGTTCCGTTGTGGTGGCATGTCACCGTCTCGTCCAGACGCGTGGCCGTCTTCTGCCATATTAAAATCGGTTGAAGAGAACCGGCGGGCGCGAGGGTCGCCGGAATGTCTTGATCCCACGACTTGCGAGGACTCGGAACCATCGGGCGTCCAGCCGATTTCCGAATTGGAGGTGCGTCATAATGAAGGGCACGAAAGCCTTTCCCGAGGGATTTGGCGACGACACGGCATTGATGTTCGCCGGCAGCGCGGGCTTGCCCGTAGCAGGCGCAGACAAGCCCCCGTCGCCATCCACTGCCGAGACCGATCCACCCACCGACGAAGCGGCGCAGAGCGTTCCACCACCTCCTCCGTCTGTCGTGGAAAGCTACGAGCAGGCATGGACGCCAACCGTGAAGCTCGGCCGCCGCGGCTTTCATTTCCCTCCCCCGCGGGACAGCGCGGATGATACTGCGGACATCGCGGGCCGGCAGCCGCCGAGCGTGCTGATCCCGGCCGCCATCGTCGGCCTGATCCTCGCGGTCGCCACCTATTTCTTCAATTTCATCAACTGATGCCGTGACCCGATCTGCGGGGCTGGTATGCCGTCCTGGCATGGCCCTTCAGGCCGGTACCCCGTCAGGGCCTCATTTCGGCCCGACGATTGGTTGAGATGGCGGAACGATTCCACCGCCGCCCTCCCCAACCGGAGTTCCCGAATGAAATGGTTCATCACGCTGATGACGGCCGCTCTCATGGCCGTCGCGGCGCCGGCTATGGCGCAGACGCCGCCGGACGTGCTCGTGGTCGGACAGGTCGCCGAGCCGAAGTCGCTGGATCCGCAGGCCGTGACCGCGACCAACGACTTCCGCATCCTGGTGAATCTCTATGACGGGCTGGTGCGCTTCAGGAAAGGCACCATGGAAGTGGAGCCGGCGCTCGCCACGAGCTGGACCATATCCGATGATGGACTGACCTATCGTTTCCAGCTGCGCGAGGACGTGACCTTCCACGACGGCACGGCCTTCGACGCCGCGGCCGTGAAGTTCACCTTCGACCGGATGCTAGAGGCCGATCACCCTTTTCATAGTACCGGACCGTTTCCGCTGGCGTTCTTCTTTTCTGCCGTCGAGGAGGTGACCGTCGTCGATCCGCTGACGGTCGAATTTGTGTTGCGCGAACCCTTCGCCCCCTTCCTGTCCGCGCTTGCCTACCCGACGGGGCTGATCGTCTCGCCCGCGGCGGTGGCCGAAACGGGCACGGAATTCGGTCGCCGCCCCGTCGGAACGGGCCCCTTCCGCTTTGACGCATGGGAGCCGGACGCCAAGGTGGCGATCAGCCGCAACGACGACTACTGGGCGGATGCGCCGGAGCTCGAAGCGGTCGAGTTCAAACCGATCGTCGATGCCGCCGCACGGACCGCGCAGATGCTGGCCGGCGAGATCGACCTGATGGTCGAGGCGCCGGCCGCCAATCTGGCTACCTTCCGCGCAGACCCCGGCTTCGTCGTCCATGAGGAAGCCGGCCCGCATCTCTGGTTTCTGATCCTCAATACCAAGGAAGGTCCGTTCGCCGACAAGCGGGTCCGCCAGGCGGTGAACTACGCCATCGACAAGCAGGCAATCGTCGACGGGGTCCTGAAGGGGTCGGCCTCGGTCGCCGCAGGGCCGATCCCGCGAGCCTTCGACTGGGCCCATGACGAGACGGTCGAGCCCTACCCGCACGATCCGGAAAAGGCGCGAGCGCTCATCAGGGAAGCCGGAGCGGAAGGCGCCACGCTGACCTTCTACGTCGCCGAAGGGGGCTCCGGCATGCTCGACCCTGTCGCCATGGCGACCGCCATCCAGGCCGATCTAGCGGCGGTGGGTCTCAACGCCCGCATCGAAACCTACGAGTGGAACACCTTCCTCTCCAACGTCAATCCGGGTCTGGAAGGCAAGGCGGACATGGCGGAGATGGCATGGATGACCAACGACCCGGACACGCTGCCGTTTCTGGCGCTCCGCTCGGACGCTTTTCCCGACAATGGCGGTTTTAACGCCGGCTACTATTCCAACGCCGAGGTCGACCGACTGCTGGGCGAGGCCCGGCGTTCAACCGACCAGGCTGTCCGCGGCGACCTGTACAAGCAGATCCAGCGGATCGTCCATGACGACGCGCCGTGGGCGTTCATCGCCAACTGGAAGCAGAATGCCGTGTCCAGCGCGGGGGTGTCCGGCTTTGAACTCGAACCGTCCTTCCTGATGATCCTCCGCGACGTGTCCAAAGGATAGGATCGCCCGCAGCCTGTCAGCTTGGAATGATTCCACGAAGCAGCGATAGAATATCGAACGATTCTAAACTTTGCTTACTTGTTGACAGCTAGCCCCGCCCGGTCGTAGCCAAAGCAGAGACGGCGCACCAAGGTGCGCCATTTGCGAAAACGACTTGGCCGGCACGTGCCCGGCGGGAGGCTCCATGAATATCATCGCGATGAACAGCGCACGCCTGGCGTGCGCTCTTGCTTCGGCCCTCTTGATCGTGGGCGCGGCACCGACGGCAGCGCAGGAGACCGATACCGCCGCCGTCGTCGCGACCTACGCCGACATCGCCCTTGCCGGATACGAGGATGCGCTGGCGACAGCCAAGGCACTGGATGCGGCGACGGACGCGCTGATCGCCGATCCCAGCGAAGCGACCATGACGGCGGCGCGCCAGGCCTGGCGCGACTCCCGACCGAGCTACCAGCAGACCGAGGCGTTCCGCTTCGGCAATCCGATCGTTGACGACTGGGAAGGCCGGGTGAACGCCTGGCCGCTCGACGAAGGCATGATCGACTATGTCGACCAGAGCTACGGCAGCGAATCCGACGAGAACGGCCTCTATACGGCCAATCTCATCGCCAACCCGCAGCTGTCGGTCGCCGGCGAGACCATCGACGCGACGACGATCACCCCGGCGCTGCTGCAGGACGAGCTGCAGGAGGCCGGCGGCATCGAAGCCAATGTCGCCACCGGCTACCATGCGGTCGAGTTCCTGCTGTGGGGCCAGGATCTCAACGGCACCGAGGCCGGCGCCGGCGAGCGCCTCTTCACCGACTATGCGAAGGGCGACGACTGCACCAACGGCAATTGTGACCGGCGCGGCGAATATCTCGCTGCCGCCACCGACCTCCTCGTCACCGACCTCGAGGAGATGGTTGGCAACTGGCAGGCCGACGGCGCCGCGCGCAAGGCGCTCACCGATGCGCCAGACGCGGCGATCTCGGCCATCCTCACCGGCATGGGCTCGCTCTCGTACGGCGAACTGGCGGGTGAGCGGATGAAGCTCGGGCTGCTGCTGCACGATCCGGAGGAGGAGCACGACTGCTTCTCCGACAACACCCACGTCTCGCATCTCTACGACGCCATCGGCATCCGCAACGTCTATACCGGCCGCTACGAGCGGACCGACGGAACCGTCGTCGAAGGCCCTTCGGTGTCCGACCTCGTTGCAGCCAAGGACGAAGCGGTCGACGCAGAGCTTCGTGCCGATCTTGACGCCACGATCGAGGCGATGCGGCTGATGGCCGCGGCGGCCGAAGGCGGCGAGGCCTACGACCAGCAGATCGGCGAAGGCAATGCCGAAGGAAACGCGCGGGTGCAGGCGGCGATCGACGGTCTCGTCAAGCAGACCCGTACGATCGAGCGCGCCGTCGCGGCGCTCGATCTCGGCAGCGTCACCATCGAGGGTTCCGACAGCCTCGACAACGTCGACGCGGTCTTCCAGTAATCCCGGACCGGGTGTGGCGGGCGCAAGCCTGCCGGCCCGCATCGCCGGCGAGATCGGTAAGGCAATCGGGAGAGTTGAATGCGGCTTGCCGCACGCATGACGGTGATCGCTGCGGCCATCGTGCTGCCGGCGGCGCTGAACCTGACCTCGGCCGTGGGACTCGACCGGCCGGTCCGTGGCGACCTGACGCCGAATGATCGCGCCCGGGTGGCGAAGGTCACGGCCCCGACCACCGAGTTCTCCCGCCCCGAGGCTTTCGAGGCGATGCCCGCAGGTGCCGCGACGTCCCAGAAGCTGGTCAACCGCGACTCCTTCAGCCACATCTCCGCCAACCAGACCTTCGAGGGCGAAGACCGCTTCAAGCTCGGTAATGCGCTGTTTCGCAAGCTTTGGGTCTCCTCGCCGTCCTCCACCGAGGCGTCGGACGGGCTAGGCCCGCTGTTCAACGCCAGGGCCTGCCAGAGCTGCCATCTGAAGGATGGCCGCGGCCGGCCGCCGGCGGACGGCGAGACGGCCGTCTCGATGTTCCTGCGCCTCTCGGTGCCGCCGCGCACGGACGAGGAACGCCAGAAGCTCGCCGACCGCGAACTGACCCGGATCCCCGAGCCGACCTATGGCGGCCAACTGCAGCATTTCGCCGTGCCGGGCCTCGAGGGCGAAGGCCGCATGGCGATCGACTACGTCGAAGAGCCCGTCACGCTGGCCGACGGCGCCGTCGTCAGCCTGCGCCGGCCAAGCTACCGGGTGGAGGACCTCGCCTACGGCCCGCTCGATCCGGACGTGATGCTGTCGCCGCGCATCGCGCCGCCGATGATCGGGCTCGGCCTCGTCGAGCAGATCGAGCCGGCCGACATACTGGCGCTCGCCGATCCCGAAGATGCCGATGAAGACGGGATATCCGGCAAGGCCTCGATGGCCCGGGACCCCGAGACCGGTTCGCTCACGCTCGCCCGCTTTGGCTGGAAGGCCACCGTGCCGACGATCAAGTCGCAGACGGCAGAGGCCTTTGCCGGCGACATCGGCATTTCGACGCCGCTGGTCACCGACGCGTTCGGCGAATGCTCGATCGCGCAGCAGGCCTGCCGCGACGCGCCGTCCGGCGTTCAGGAGCGACTGGGCGAGGTCGAGGCCCCCGACCCGATCCTCGATCTCGTGACTTTCTATTCCCAGAACCTCGCCGTACCCGCCCGCCGCGACGTCGACGATCCGGCCGTCCTCCAGGGCAAGCAGCTGTTCTACGGCGCCGGCTGCGCCTCCTGCCATACGCCGAAATTCGTCACCTCCCGCAAGGCGCCGGACAAGGCCCAGCGCTTCCAGCTGATCTGGCCCTATTCGGACTTCCTGCTGCACGACATGGGCGAGGGTCTCGCCGACGGCAGGCCGGTCGGCGATGCGGACGGCAGCGAATGGCGCACCCAGCCGCTCTGGGGCATCGGCCTGACAGAGACGGTCAACGGCCACACGTTCTTGCTGCATGACGGCCGCGCCCGGAACCTTGCCGAGGCAATCCTCTGGCATGGCGGCGAGGGTCAGACTGCCCGGGACGCCTACGCCGCCATGGCGGCGGCCGATCGCGACGCTTTGCACGCCTTCCTGGAGTCCTTGTGAGAACGCACATCAAACGACTCGCGGCTCTTGGCCTCGCGCTCTGCCTCGCCGCCGGACCTGCCGCCGCGCAGGAGGCCGGTCCTGTGACCGGGATAGCCGATCCGGTCGCCTCCCTCGTCGTCGTGCGCAACGTGATTGATGGGTTCATCCGCCCCGGCTACGCCGCCTTCCGCCAGCAGGCGGACGCGACGGCTTCGGCGATGGCGACGCTGTGCGAAATGCCAGGGACCGACAGCCGCCAGGCGGCCGAGGAGCGCTTCGGCGATCTCGTGCGGGCGTGGTCGCGGATCGAGCTCGTCCGCTTCGGCCCCGTGGTGGAAGACAACCGTCTGGAGAAGATCCTGTTCTTCCCGGACCGGCGCGGCATCGCGCTGCGCCAGGTCCAGGCGATCCTCGGGACGGAGGACCAGACCGCGACGAGTGCCGATAGCCTGGCCGACAAGTCGGTGGCCGTGCAGGGCCTGGGCGCGCTGGAGTTCGTGCTCTACGGCACCGACTCCGAGACGCTGGCGACGCCGGACGGCGCATTCCGCTGCGCCTATGGGCTCGCCATCGCGCAGAACCTCGCGGCGATCGCTTCGTCCATCGACGCCGCCTGGGCCGACGAGACCGGCATCACCGCGCGGTTGACCGCGCCGGCACCAGAAAACCCCGCCTATCGCAGCCCGACGGACTCGCTGCAGGAGATCGTCGGGACCTTCGTCCACGGCCTGGAGGCGATCCGCGACCTGCGGCTCAACCCGGCAATGGGCAAGAGCGCTGCCGAAGCCAGGCCCAATCTCTTCATCTTCCGCCGATCCGGACTGACGCTGGCCTCGCTTCAGGGCAATTTCGACGGCCTCCGCGATCTCTTCGCCGGCTCGGATCTGGCCGCCCTGCTGCCGGCGCCGCAGGCCTATATGGAAACCTCCATCGACTTCGAATTCGCCAATGCCGACCGCACGCTGGCGGGGCTGTCCGAACCGCTGACCGATGCTGTCGCGTCACCGCAGCGCCAGGCGCTGACCTATCTGCTCATCGTTACCGGCAGCCTTCAGGACCTATTCGACGCCCAGCTCTCGCCAACGCTCGGGCTGTCGAGCGGGTTCTCCTCGCTCGACGGCGACTGAAGGAGACGCGGCATGGCGTTCCGTCCCCTCCCCCTCGGCCCGGGCCCGCAGGTCGACCGGCGGAGCTTCCTTGCGGGCGTCGGCGCCGCCTTCGTCGCCGGGCTGGGACCCCGTTCGGCCTCCGCACTCGATCGCGCCGATGCACTGTTCGGCGCCTCCTGCCGCAGGCCCGACGGCAGCTATGGCTGCGCGGTGTTCTCCGACCGCGGCGAGATCGTCTCCACCGTCACCCTGCCGGAGCGCGGCCACGACATCGCCTTCGACAGGATCAGCGGCCGAGCCGTCGTCTTCTCCCGAAGGCCGCGCACCTTCGCGGTGGTGTTCGAACCGGCGAGCGGCCGCACCCTCCAGACGCTGACCTCTCCCGAGGGACGGCACTTCTTCGGCCATGGCTTCTTCTCGCCCGACGGCGCGCTGCTCTATGCCACCGAGAATGACTATGACGGCGCCCGCGGCATGATCGGCGTCTACGACGTCGCCGCCGGCTACCGCCGCATCGGCGAGTTTCCCTCCCACGGCATGGACACGCACGAGGCGCTGCTGATGCCGGACGGCGAGACCATCGCCGTTGCCAATGGCGGGATCGAGACGCATCCCGACTACGGCCGGCAGATGCTCAACATCCCGACCATGGAGCCCTCCATCGCCTTCATCGACCGGCGCACCGGCGAGCTGATCGACAAGCAGCTGCTGCCGCAGGGCCTGCACAAGCTTTCGCTGCACCATATCGCCGTCGACGCGCGACAGCGCGTCTGGTTCGGCGGCCAGTACCAGGGTCCGGCCGGGGACGCTCCGCCCCTCGTCGGCTTCGCCGAAGCCGGCAAAGCGCTGACGCTGAGCAAGATGCCGCCGAGCGACCTCGCCGGCCTCGGCAACTATATCGGCTCGGTCGCGACCAGCCGCGACGGCGCCCGCGTGGCGGTGTCCTCGCCGGTCGGCAACACGACGCTGATCCTTCAGGCAGCGACCGGCGACATCCTCAGCCGCCACGCCATAATCGACGGCTGCGGTCTCGCCCCCGACGGCAGCGGCTTCCTGGCGACCACCGGCGCGGGCCAGCTGATGCGGCTTGAGGCGGACGACCGCCCCACGCGCGCCGATCTCGAATGGGACAACCACATCCTGGCGCTTGACGCCCTCGCCTGACCGTCGGACCATCGGCGCCCGATCATAAAGGCGCGCCCATGTCCCTGCTCGTTCCCGTCATCCTCGGCTCGGTGCGCTCGGAGCGCCAGGGCATCAAGGCGGCCAACTTCATCATCGCGAAGCTGCGCGAGCGCGGCCACGAGCCGGTGCTGGTGGACCCGATGGAGCTCGACCTGCCGCTGCTCGACAAGATGTACAAGGAATATCCGCGCGGCGAGGCGCCGGAGAAGCTGGAGCGGCTGGCCGATCTCTACCGCCGCGCCGACGGCTTCATGATCGTCAGCGCCGAATATAACCAGTCGATCCCGGCGGCGCTGAAGAACACGCTCGACTATTTCCTCGAGGAATATTTCTACCGGCCGTCCAGCATCGTCTGCTACTCGGCCGGCCGCTTCGGCGGCGTCCGGGCGGCGATCGCGCTGCGCCCGGTCCTCGCGGAGATGGGCATGTCGAGCCTGCCCTCGGTTCTCGCCATTCCGTCGATCGGCAAGTCGCTGCAAGAGGACGGGACGTCCAACGAGCCTTGGATCGACAGATCCGCCGTCAAATTTCTCGACGAGTTCGAATGGTATGCGACGGCGTTGAAGGCCAAGCGTGACGCGGATGGCGTGCCGCAATGATCAGTGGCCGACACGGTCGATGACGGCAGATAGCGAGCGGTCTGAGAGCCACCCATCGAGCGCCGATACGGGAACGGGACATGCCGGGGAAGATCACATTCTACTATAATCCGATGAGCCGTGCGGCGACGGCCCGCTGGATGCTGGAAGAAGTCGGTGCCGAATACGAGACGGTGCTGGTGGATTTCGAGGCGGGCGACAACCGCAAGCCGGACTTCCTCGCCATCAACCCGATGGGCAAGATCCCGACGCTGGTCCTCGCCGACCGCACGGTGCTGACCGAAACCGCGGCGATCCTGACATGGCTCGCCGAAGCCTATCCGGCGGCGGCGCTTGCGCCGGAGCCCGGATCCTCCGCGCGAGGCAGCTATTATCGCTGGCTGTTCTTCGGGGGCAGCTGCTTCGAGCCGGCACTGACCGAGACGATGATGCGCAAGGGCGCCGCGCCGCTGTCCAAGGGATCCGTCGGCTGGGGCAGCTACAATGACGTGATCGACACGCTGGAGCAGGCGGTGTCGCGCAACACCTATCTGGTCGGCGACCAGTTCACCGCCGCCGACGTCTATATCGGCTCGCAGCTCTCCTGGGCTGGCGGTTTCGGCGCGCCGCGCATCCAGGACAGCGCCGCGATCCAGGCCTATGTCGAAAGGGTCACCGACCGCGATGCCTATCGGCGGGCGATGCGTCCCGCCTGATCGCTCAGACGGCCGGAGCCCGCGCCGCCTCTTCCAGGAATGTCCAGACATAGTCGGCGAAGGAGCGCCAGCACTCGATCTCGAAGCGCTCCTCGCCGGTGCGCCGCAGGACGATCTCGGCCTTGGACAGCACCGTCCGGCTGGCGGCGCCGACCGGGAAACTGCGGAGCCGCAGATCCTGCGGGCAGCCCGCCGCGACTATGGCCTCGGCCGCCGGGCCCTCGATCGCGATCCCGACATTTCGCTGCGAGACATCGACCATGGAAATCCCAGGCACGGCGGCGAGGGACGCCGACATCGTGCCGGGTTCCCCCTCGTCGCCAGGGGCGGCCCGGTCGTCGAGAAGCAGCCATTCGTCCGGACCCAGCCACAGGGCAGCGATCCCCTCGTTGACGGTGGTCGCCTTCGGCCGCGTCGGCAGGTCGAGGCCGAGCGCCGCGCCTATCCCCGGCAAGGATTCAGCACTCGCGTGGAGGCTGAGCCGCCGACGGTAGCCGAGCGGTGTCAAGGTCACGCCGGGTCCGCCGGCATAGCGGCCGTCGAGCGGCGACATGCGGCGAGCAGTTGGACCGGTCGTTGCCGACGCCGCGGGCGCCATGGCCTTTGCATCGACCGTGCCCGCCACCTTGGCGGTTCTCGAAGGCCTTGCGGGGGCCGGATCGGCCGGCTTCCTGCGTGGCGCCGCGCGCGGCTTTGCCGGCTTCTTCTCGTCAGCCATGCAGCCGCTCCCCTTCCGGATCGAAGAACACCGACGACGTCACTTCCACCGCGATCGTCTCCTTCGGCATCGGCACGTAGAGCGTCCGCCCCATCAGGCTCTGCCCGTCCCGCACCATCGCCATGGCGATGGAGCGGCCGAGCGTCGCCGAATGATAGGCCGAGGTCACGTGGCCGAGCGCCGTCATCGGCACGGGCTCGTTCGGGTCGGCGACCAGTTGCGCGCCCTCTTCAAGAACCGTCAGCGGGTTTGCGGTCTTGAGCCCGACCAACTGTTTGCGGCCGGGTGCGAAGAGGTCCGGTCGCTCCAGACCGCGCTTACCGACGAAATCCGACTTCTTCTTCGACACCGCCCAACCAAGGCCGGCATCGGCCGGAGTCACGGTGCCATCGGTCTCCTGGCCGACGATGATGTAGCCCTTCTCGGCGCGCAGCACGTGCATCGCCTCGGTGCCGTAGGGCTCAGCACCGAGGCCGCGGCCGCGCTCGCGCAGCGCGTCCCAGACCGCCCGCCCGTAATCCGACGGAACGTTGATCTCGTAGCCGATCTCGCCGGTGAACGAGACCCGGAACAGCCGGCAGGGAACCCCCATGAAGCGGCATTCCGCAACACTCATGTGGGGGAAGGCTGCCGCGCCGATATCGAGACCCTCGACGAAGGGCGCAACGATCTCCCGCGCCTTCGGCCCTTGCACCGCGATCACCGCGAACTGTTCGGTGATCGACGTGGTCCACACGGCGAGCTCTGGGAACTCGGTCTGGCGGTAATCCTCCATGTGGGCCAGCACGCGCGGCGCGCCGCCGGTCGTGGTCGTCACGTGGTAGCGGTCTTCGGCAAGACGCGCGACGATGCCGTCGTCGATGACAAACCCCGCCTCGTTCAGGAGCAGCGCATAGCGGCATTTGCCGACGGCAAGGCTCGCCAGCGGCGTCGCGTAGACGAGGTCGAGGAAGCGCGCTGCGTCCGGGCCGGTGACCTCGATCTTGCCGAGCGTCGAGGCATCGAACAGTCCCGCCGCGTCGCGCACAGCGCGGCATTCCCGGTCGACCGCCGCGTGCTTGTCGTCGCCGCGGGGGAAGTACCAGGCGCGCTTCCACATGCCGACATCCTCGAACACCGCGCCCTCCGCGGCGGCACTGTCGTGGATCGGCGTCTTGCGGGTCGGATCGAACAATTCGCCCCGCGCATAGCCGGCGATCGTCCCGAAGGTCACCGGCGTGAACGGCGCGCGGAACGTTGTCAGCCCGACTTCCGGCATCGGCCGCGACAGCGCCTCGGCGGCCACCCCGAGCCCGTGGATGTTCGAGGTCTTGCCCTGGTCGGTGGCCATGCCGTTGGTGGTGAAGCGCTTGATGTGCTCGACCGACCGGAAGCCCTCGGCGACGGCAAGGCGAATGTCGCGCGCAGTGACGTCGTTCTGGAAGTCGACGAAAGCTTTTACGGTCTTGCCGGGACCCGCGGCCGGCGTCGCGCCGGCCATGCCGCCACCGGACAGGGCTGCGCCCTCCACGGCGACCAGTGCCGCACTGCCAGCTTCGCCTGTCGCCGCCGAACGGCCTGCGGCACGCGCTCGGCTGATCGTATCGGCCAGGTCGAACTCTCCCGCGGCCGCGCCGACATTCAGGCAATTCTGCACCGCCTCGCCCGGCACATAGGCCTGGAGCGCTGCGTCGAAGGCGAGCTTGCCGCGCGATTGCGAGAACAGATGCACCGAAGGCGTGAAGCCGCCGGACATCAGCAGCGCGTCGCAATCGAAGCCGCGATTGTCGGCGCCGGTGCGCAGGTCCTCGACCGTGAAGCCGCGAATGCGGTTCCTGCCGCGCACGCTCTTCACGCCGTATCCGGCCAGCACCTCGATGCCGAGCGAGCGTGCCGTGGCGGCAAGGCCGGCGCCCGGCTCGGCGCGCAGGTCGACGATGACCGGCACGTCGACCCCGGCACGCCGCAAGTCGAAGGCCGCCTCGTAGGCCGCGTCATGGGCTGTGAAGACAGCGACCCTGAGGCCGGGCGTCACGCCGTGATGATTGAGATAGAGCCGCGCCGCTCCGGCAAGCATGATGCCGGGCCGGTCATTGTCCGGGAACACCAGCGGCCGCTCGATCGACCCGGTCGCCAGCACCACCGTCTTGGCGCGAACCTGCCAGAGCCGTTCGCGCGGCAAAGCGGGATCGGGATGCGGCAGATGCTCGGTGACCTGCTCGGCCAGCGCGACCATGTTGTGGTTGTAGTAGCCGAAGCCGGTGGTGCGCGGCATCACCCTGACATTCGGCATCGCCTCGAGCCGGGCGAGCGCATTCGTGACCCATTCCATGCCGGGCACGCCGTCGATCCGCACGCCGCTCTCGACCTTCAGCCAGCCGCCGAAGCTCTGCCCCTCGTCGCAGATGAGCACGTCGGCACCCGTCTCGCCTGCCTCGAGCGCTGCGGCAAGGCCGGCCGGGCCACCGCCGACGACCAGCACGTCGACATGCGCGAAGCGGTTGTCGTAGCGGTCGGGGTCGGCCTCTTCCGGCGCCCGGCCGAGCCCGGCGGCGGAGCGGATATACGGCTCGTAGACCCGGTGCCAGAAGCCCTTCGGCCACATGAAGGTCTTGTAGTAGAAGCCCGCCGTGAGGAAGCGGGAGAACAGGCCGTTGACGGCGCCGACATCGAAGGCGAGCGACGGCCAGCGGTTCTGGCTATGCGCTTCCAGCCCCTGGTAGAGCGGCTGCATCGTGGCGCGGATGTTCGGCTGGCGCCGGCCGGCGTCCCGGCGGATCTCGACCAGCGCATTGGGCTCCTCGGGGCCGGAGCCGAGAATGCCGCGAGGGCGGTGATACTTGAACGAGCGTCCGGTGAGGTGGATGCCGTTGGCAAGCAGCGCCGAGGCGAGCGTGTCGCCATCGAGGCCGGTCAGGCGGTTGCCGTCGAAGCTGAAGGTGACGCGCCGCGCGCCGGCGAGCCGGCCGAGGCCGGGCAATCGGAACGACTTCATGGGCGCGGCTCCGGCTTGCTCGGTCCGACAGCCGGGCCTGCATCCTCCGCAGCGATATCGGGCCGCTTCTCGCCGGCCTTGTAGAAGGCGAGAAACGCGTCCGACACCGAATGCCGCGCGGCGTTGAAGAACCGGCCGCAGCCATGCACGTGCCGCCAGCGCTCGAAGACGACGCCGCGCGTATTGGTGCGCAGATACAGCGCCTCGGCAACGGCGCGGCCGGGCTCGACGCTCTGCGAGGGCCGCGAGACATGCGCCTCGCCGGCGTGGCGGAACTCCAGCTCCGGCCGGTCGTCCTCGCAATAGGGGCAGTGGATCAGCAGCATCGTTCTACCTAGTGCGCGACGGCGGCGGCGGCCGCCTCGTCGATGAAGCGGCCGGTTTCGAAGCGGTCGAGGCTGAACGCGGCGTTGATCGCATGCGGCTCGTCGCGGGCGATCGTGTGGGCAAAGACATGGCCCGAGCCGGGCGTTGCCTTGAAGCCGCCGGTGCCCCAGCCGCAATTGACGTAGAGCCCCTTCACCGGCGTCTTCGACAGGACCGGCGAGCGGTCCGGCGTGACGTCGACGATGCCGCCCCAGGTGCGCAGCATGCGCATCCGCCGGAACATCGGGAACATCTCCGAGATCGCGTCCAGCGTGTGGTTGAAGATCGAGAGGCTGCCGGTCTGGGAATAGGACGGGTACTGGTCGGTGCCGGCGCCGATCACCAGCTCGCCCTTGTCCGACTGCGAGACATAGGCGTGCACGGTGTTCGACATTACCACGCAGGGAAAGCACGGCTTCACCGGCTCCGAGACCACCGCCTGCAGCGGAAAACTCTCGATCGGCATGCGAACGCCGGCCATGTCCATGACCACCGACGTGTGCCCGGCCGCAACGACGCCGATCTTTCGCGCCCCGATGAAGCCGCGCGAGGTCTCGACGCCGGCGACGGCGCCGCTGGCGTCGCGGCGGATGCCGGTCACCGTAGTGTTCTGGAGGATGTGGACGCCGCGGTCCGAGGCGGCGCGGGCATAGCCCCAGGCGACGGCGTCGTGCCGCGCCGTGCCGCCGCGCCGCTGCAGCGCGCCGCCGATCACCGGGTAGCGGGTGTTCGCCGAAATGTTCAGCGGCGGGCAGTAGGCCTTGCACTCTTCCGGCGTCAGCCACTCGTTGTCGACGCCGTTGATCCGGTTGGCGTGGATGTGGCGCTGGGCGCTCTGCCGGTCGTGCTCGTTGTGCGACAGCATCAGGACGCCGCGCGGCGAGAACATGACGTTGTAGTTGAGGTCCTGCGACAGGCCTTCCCACAGCTTGACCGCGTGGTCGTAGAGCGCCGCGGACTCGTCGTAGAGATAGTTCGAGCGGATGATCGTGGTGTTGCGGCCGGTGTTGCCCCCGCCGAGCCAGCCCTTCTCGATCACCGCGACGTCGGTGATGCCATGCTCCTTGGCGAGATAATAGGCGGTAGCGAGCCCGTGCCCGCCGGCACCGACGATGACCACGTCATACTGGCGCCTTGGCTCCGGAGAGGCCCACTGCTCGGTCCAGCCCGAATGGCCGCGCATTGCCTCGCGCGCCACGGCGAAGGCCGAAAATCGTCGCATCTGTCGCCTCGCGTCCGCATGGCCGAGGCCCGGCGAGCGCCGAGCCATCGCTTTGGTGTAGCGTTGCGCCAGCCCTAGAGGCAATGGCGGAACGCCCTTACAGCTCTAGCCGGGATGCCGCACGACCGTGCTCAGAATGCGACCGACGATGACGCAGCCGCCGCGATAGGCGCCATGCAGGGTGGGCGCCCGGCGAAAGACCGGGCGCCGAGCCTTCATTCGCTGGCCTGGAGTTCGTCGAACAGCCTTGCGAACACCGTCTTCGCTCGGCCGGGCGCCTTGGCCGCAGCTTCCCTCGCCTTGTCGAGATTCGACAGATCGTCGCCGACCTGGATCAGCGCTACCATCCCCATCGCGTAATGCGGCGTGCAGTGGATGCCGTACACGCCCTGCTGTTCGACGGCGTAGACGACCTCTTCGTTCATCCCGCCTTCCAGCGTCTCGGCTTCCGCCGGCATCATGCCCTCGACGCTCACCGCGTTGTGGCTGGGGTCGACCGGCACGAACCGTACCGTGTCGCCCGGCATGGCCCGGACCAGTGCGGGCTCGAACACCATGATGCCGCTCTCGCCGCGATTGAGCATCTCGACCACGTGCTCCTCGGCGGACGCCGTCGCCGCGCTGGTCGCGAGGCCGGCGAGCGCGATGAAGCCCGCGGCGACGACGTGTCTCCCGGCGGAGACGATTGCGTTGTTCGCGGTCATTGTGGCGCTCCCATATATTCCGGCTTCGGCGTGTCGATCGTGCTCGGCGGCAGGATCGGATATTCGATCGTCGGCTGCTCGCCGGTGAGCGTGCGCAGGAAGGCGGCGACCGCGGTAATGTCGTCCTCCGCCAGCTCGGTACCAAGCTGGCTGGTGCTCATGATCGCCACGGCCTGCTCGAGGTCCCAGGCCTGTCCGCTGTGGAAATACGGCGCCGTCAGTTCGACGTTTCGCAGCGGCGCTGCCCGGAAGACGTATTCGTCGTCGGCGGTCTGGGTGACGGCAAAGCGGCCCTTGTCGCCGAGCGGCAGCATGCTGGCGCCCGGCCTCTCGACCACGCCGAACGGGAAGTAGTCCTGCCCGCCGAAATTCGAGCCGCTGTGGCAGGCGCCGCAGCCGCTGTCGATGAACACCTGCAGACCGTGGGTCTCCTGGTCGTCGAGCGCATCGTCGCTGCCGGCCAGGAACTGGTCGAAGCGCGAATTCGGCGTGATCAGTGTCGTTTCGAAGGCTTCGATGGCGATCGCCATGTTGTCGAAGGTCACGGGGTCGCTCTCGCCCGGAAACGCTTCCTGGAAAGCGCTCTCATAGCCGGGCATGCTCTTCAGCGTCGCCACGACGCGCTCTGGCGTGCTCGCCATCTCGACCCCGGCCTGCACGGGACCCTTGGCCTGTTCGCGAAGGTCCGGTGCGCGCCCGTCCCAGAACTGCGCGATGTTGAAGACCGAGTTGAGGACCGTCGGGGAGTTTCGCGGCCCCTTCTGCCAGCCGTGCCCGATCGAGGTCGGGACGTTGTCGGCGCCGCCGGTCCCGACATTGTGGCAGGTATTGCAGCTGATGATGTGACTGCTCGACAGTCGCGGATCGAAGAACAGCATCCGTCCGAGTTCGACCCGTTCCTGCGTCACGGCCTCGCCGCGCACTTCCGCTACCGCTGTCGGCACTGCTCCGAAGAGCATGGCAGCCGTCTCGCGCAATTCGTTGGCGCCGGCGGTCGTCGCCCACGCGACCATGCCGACGCCGAACAAGACGCTCCTGCTTGAAAACATCGTATCGCTCCTTGTGATCTCGCATCTGCGAGACCAGCATTCGCGATCACGGTGTTCATTGATCTCGATCAACCCACGCCAGCTCGGACACCGCGCTGGCCGGGCGGCGTCAGACCAGCGTGCGGCTCGGCCGGCCGGCCAGACCGCCAAGGGCGCCGACGACGAGGCCCAGCAAGAGCGCGATGAAGGCGCCGAAGGATGCCGTGGAGACGGCGCCGGCCGCGGCATCCGCCGCCTGGCGCGCCGTGCGGATCGCCTCGTCGTATCGCTGCTGGAACCGCTGCAGGCGCTGGCGGGCCTCCGACTCGGGAATGCCGGCTTCACGGGCGATCGCGTCGACCGCCGCCTGCCGCTCCTCGGACGTCGCGGCCTCGTCGATACCGGCAATGACCGCGGCGATGGCCGTGGCGGTCTCTTCCGCGCTGCTCGGCTGTTGCGGTGCTTCCGCCGGGGGCGTCTCACCCTCTGATTCCGGCGCGGCGGCAGGCGGCACCTGCCGGGCCCGTCGCAGCATCTGCTCGGCTTCGGCGCGGAGCGCCCCGGCCGTTTCATCCGCCGTTCCCGGAGCCATCGTCTGCGCAGCCTGTGCCAGACCCTGGATGGAATTGCCGATGGCACCGAACGCGCCGCCGAGGACGACCGACGCGCTGCTGGTCAACAGATAGATCACGAGGAGGGTCGAGGCCGCCCAGGTGACGGCGCCGTGCAGGGCGGCGTCGGTCTTCTCCGGCTGCCCGGCAAAGCGCCCCGCCGCGAATGCGCCGGCGAACAGGCCGATCAGCACCACCGCGACGGTCCAGAGGCCGCCGGCGGAAGCGAATGCGCTGGCATCGAGATTGCCGCTCCCGACGGGGTCGATGGTCGACAGGCCGATGCCGAGACCCAGCAGGCCGAGCATGAACTGGATGGCGAGCGCGAGCAGCGTGCCGGCTGCGATGGCGCCCCAAGAAATGCGCCTGACGCTGCTCGAAGCCAGCACCGCCGCCCGGTCCCTGTCCCGCCTGATATCGCTCATGCCACCCTGCCGTGTCAGCGGGCGCGCGACGCCCGGTCGTTGGTCTTCCGTTTCGTAAACACGACTTCACCGCTCGCGTGAAGCCATGGGCGACGCAAACTTCACAGCCGTCTCGCCGTACCGCCGCATCGAGACAGCGCTCACAAGACGAGAGGCAAGATGCGTGACACGTTCGAGACACGCGGCTACCGTCGGGAAAAACAGCGGTAAACCGCAGGGCCGGGATCGGGTCCGCAACCGGGAGGAACCCATGCACAGCCGATGGTCTATGGTCGCCCTGCTCGGAGCGCTCGCCGCTCTCGCATCGGCCGGCACGACGCGCGCGGCCGACGTGCCGCGCATCGCCCTGGCCGACTTCTACTATCTGGACACATCCGGCGAGCCGGGCGACCGCGCAAGCGAACACCAACAGCGGGTCGACCTGTTCGAGACGGTGCTGCGCGAGGAGCTCGCCGCCACTGGCCGTTTCGAGGTCGTCGCCCTCGAATGCCCATTGCCCGAATGCGGTGTCGGCTCGCTCAGCGTCGAGGATGCAGTCAATGCAGCCGAACGGGTGAATGCGGACTACGTGCTTCTCGGGGCGATCCAGAAAATCTCCACCCTCGTCGGCACGGGACGCCTCGATCTCGTGAATGTCCCGCAGCGCCGCAGCTCGATGA
The DNA here is from genome assembly GCF_014196845.1 of Aurantimonas endophytica. Classification (GTDB taxonomy): domain Bacteria; phylum Pseudomonadota; class Alphaproteobacteria; order Rhizobiales; family Rhizobiaceae; genus Aurantimonas; species Aurantimonas endophytica. The sequence goes on along the minus strand of NZ_JACIEM010000005.1, from coordinate 494,691 downwards.
GCCGGGTGCTGTCGTTTCGCGGCGATTCCGACGAGGCCTTCCGCCGCGCTGCCGAATTCTCCGCGCGCAACGTGGTGGAAGCCGACCTTTCGCCCGCTGCCGAGGGTGCGCGATAGCCGGCTCCGCATTCGCACGGAACGGTCCCGCGGGGAGCGACACGGGCCATCTCGACAAGCTGCATCGCGTCTGTTAAGGCGAAATCGCTCTCGAAGACTTGTCTTCGCGGAGGCTCAGGCTAGTGGGAGCCGACCCTTCGCAGGACCCCAGAAACGGATTGCAAGGTGCAGGTACTCGTCCGCGACAACAATGTCGATCAGGCTCTTCGCGCTCTGAAGAAGAAGATGCAGCGCGAGGGCATCTTCCGCGAGATGAAGATGCGCAATCACTACGAGAAGCCCTCGGAGAAACGTGCCCGCGAGAAGGCGGAAGCCGTCCGCCGCGCCCGCAAGCTTGCCCGCAAGCGCGCCCAGCGCGAGGGCCTGGTGGGCGGCGGCCGCAGCCAGTAGGCGCCATCCTTTCGGCCATATCGGAATTTAGCGAAAGGCGGTGGGCATGGCCCGCCGCCTTTCTGCTTGATTGTTGCATGAGTCAGGGTCCAGAGGGGATGGGTCCGGATCGGTCGCGGGCAAGTCCGGGCGAGCGCGCTCAGGCTTGATCCTGTGTCCGCCTATCGCCTTTGGGAGAAGTATCAGCCAATGTTGCAGTCGCAGAGAACTGTCCGGGCGCTCGCCGCTCGCCCGCTGTCTGGAACCGCAGCAAGCCTTCCGGCGAACAAAATGGCGCGGATCGCCGGGCTGCTGATGCTGGGTGCTCTCGCCGCCTGCCAGTCCGACGGCTCGAACGCACCGCTGGTCCAGGCCATCGCGCTCGACCAGAACCAGGGCCTCGACCAGAACATCGCGTCGCTGACGCAGACGGTGAACGCCAATCCGAACGATCCGGAAGTCTACAACGTGCGCGGCACTGCCTATGGCCGCGCCGGTCAGTACGATGCGGCCATCGCCGACTTCGCCACGGCGATCCGGCTGGATCCCAGCTTCCACCAAGCCTACGCGAACCGCGCGCTGATCTACCGCCAGACCAACCAGCCGGCTTTGGCGCTGGCGGACTACAACAGCGCGCTGCAGATCAATCCGAACTACGACTCCGCCTATATCGGCCGAGGCAATGTCTACCGCGTCGCCGGCCGCAACCAGGAAGCGCTAGCCGACTTCCAGCGGGCGATCGACCTCAATACCACGGATCCGCGGGCCTATCATAATCGCGGCCTGCTCTATCAGCTCGACGGCCAGCACAAGCAGGCGATCGAGGATTTTTCCACCTCGATCTCGCTGCAGGCGACGGCGCCGGAGCCCTATTCCGGCCGCGGCGTGTCGTATCTCGCGCTCGGCGACGAGGAGAACGCCTTCACCGATTTCAATGCGGCGCTGAAGCTCGACGACAAGAAAGCCGAGTACTGGACCAACCAGGCGGTGATCTTCGAGCGAAGGGGTGATCGCCCGCGCGCCTTCCGGTCCTACTCAAGGGCAGCCCAGCTGGATCCCAACTACCGGCCAGCCAAGGATGGCATGGCCCGTACCAGCGGCCCCGCCGGCGCCTGATCGCCGCAGCCGGGGCGGCGCGGCCAATCGGTGGTCGTCGACGCAATTTTGGGAACTCCTGGTGGTTTCAGCGGTTCTGCCGCCGAAGCGGGCAATACGTCAAAAGGACTAATCCCATGAAAATCGCCATTTCTTCCGTCGCTCTCGCGACGGCCCTCGCCGTCTCTCCGCTCGCCATCGGTGTTGCGTCGGCCGGCGAAGTCGGCCTTCTGGGCTGCAACAGCGACGGCAACACCGGCTTCATCATCGGCTCGTCGGAAGATCTGGTCTGCGACTTCACGCCGGCCGACGGCGGCCCTGTCGAGCGCTACAACGCGACCCTCGATACGTTCGGCCTCGACATCGGCGTCACCGGCCGCACCGTGATGAGCTGGGCCGTAGTGGCTGCAGGCGATGGCGGCTATCAGCCGAGCGCCCTGGCAGGCACCTATGTCGGCGCCAGCGCCGATGCGTCGGCCATCGTCGGCGGCGGCGCCAATGTGCTCGTCGGCGGCGCCGACAACAGCTATTCGCTGCAGCCGGTCAGCATCCAGGCGCAGGAAGGCATCAACGCCGCGGTCGGCGTCACCAAGTTCACGCTGGAGGCAGTTGCTCCCCAGCCGGTGGTCATCGAGAAGCGCACGACGATCATCGAGCAGTAAGCCGTCCATCACGGACAGAGCAGAAACGGCCCGCGGATCCTTCCGCGGGCCGTTTTGCATTTAAAAGTCTGGTCTAGAGGCGGCCCTGTCCGGGGCCGCGCCGAGGCAGGAATCTGCCCGCCGGTGCCGGCAGGCGGCTCAGCGAAAGACCAACCAGGCGACGGCCAGAACGATGGCGAAGGCGAGTACCGAGGCGATCACGCCTGCGCCCATGATCAGCCCGACGAGCATGCCCACCAGGATCGCGATGATGGCGGCAGAGCCCCATTTGGTCATCGCCAGGAACCGCGAATAGGTCCGCTCGTGCTCGGGATAGTCCATCTCGGCGGGGTTGTTGATGTCGAACTCGGGCGTGCCGGCCATGCAATCGTCTCCATAAAAGCTGATCAGGCACATACACGAACTGGCTCGGCGCTGGCAACGGCGCCCGCGTCAGCCACGGCAGATGAAGCGACGCACGCGAACGGCCGGCGCATCAAGCGCCGGCCGTCATTGTCGTTCCAGGTATTTCCGCAACAGGCGAAGCGCGGTCAGGCGACCTTGCGGTCCTCGTGGCGTCCCTCTTCGATTTCCTCGATGATCTTGGCGACGAAGGCCGGGAGATCGCCCGGATTGCGCGAGGTGATCAGCGCCTCGTCGACGACGACCTCGGAATCTTCCCAGTTGCCGCCAGCGTTGACCATGTCGGTCCTGATCGACTTGTAGGAGGTGACATTCCGCCCGCGGACAACGTCGGCCTCGATCAGCAGCCATGGTGCATGGCAGATGGCGGCGAGCGGCTTCTTGGAGTTGAAGAACTCGCGCACGAAGCTGACGACCTTGGGGTCGGCGCGCAGTACGTCCGGGTTGATCTGGCCGCCCGGCAGCACGAGGCCGTCATACTCGGAGACGCGAACCTCCGACAGCAGCTTGTCCACCGGAACTTCCTTGCCCCAGTCGTCCTTGTCCCAGCCCTTGATGGAGCCCGACTTCGTCGAAAGGACGTGAACTTCGGCGCCGGCCTGCCGCAGCTTCTCCAGCGGCTCGAAGAGTTCCGACTGCTCGAAGCCGTCGGTAGCCAGAATCGCGATCTTCGCCTGATTGATACTCGGCATGATGTCCGTTCCTTCTTGATCGACCATAGCGATGCGTTCCCCACGCGAATTCGCGGGGTGCCTCATCCAGTTCCTGGTCGGTGTTGGTAAGGCTAACGTGCTGACTTCAAACGGGTTCCGACTCGTCGATCCGGTCTTCCGTCCTCTCGGCAGCAGCCGTCCGGCGGCATCGGCGCTCCGTAGGGGTTCCCTAGGCCTCGCCGGTGTCGGCTTCGCTGTCGATGGCAGAGGCCGCGTCCGGAAAGGTGAAGCCGGCGCGGATCATCGCCGCGACGTCGCGGTCGCGCCGCTCCCCGCGTTGCCGGCTGCGCCATGGCCCCAGCCGCCGACGCTTGGCATAGGCATGTGCCGCCGTGAGCTCGTCGGTCTCGTCGGCGGCGACAAGTTCTTCCACCAGCGCCTTCTCGACCCCTTTTTCGAGAAGCTTCGCCGTCGTCATCCGCCGCGACGTGCCCCGACGGCGAAGGCTGGCGAGCCGCCCCTCCGCGAAGGACCGGTCGTCCACCAAGCCGAGCTCGACGAAGCGCCCCACGGTCGCATCGACCAGGCCCATGTGCTCGGCGGCGTCCTCGCCGCGCGCGTGGGCGCGCCGCATCACCTTGCGCTCCAGCACCCGGCGCAGATTAGCTGTCGTGGAGGCATAGCGCTCGAGATAATGCGCGGCCGCCCGGAACAGCCATTCCGCCGTGATCGGCCGTGGAACTGGCCGCTCCACTATTCGGCAGCTTCCGCGACGCGCACAGCCGTGGAGAAAGCCGCTTCCGCCTCGACCCGTCGCGCCTCGGCTTCGGCGGCGAACCGGCGCCGAACGGGCCCGAACCCTTTTAGCGTCTCCGGCCAGCGGGCCAGGGCCGCCGCCGCCTGATGGTTGGCTGGCGAGAGGCCGGCAAGGATCGCGTCGAGCGTCGCCTCGTAGGCTGCCAACTCGGCGCGTTCCGCCTTGCGTTCGCCAGAGTAACGGAACGGATCGAGCGCCGTGCCGCGGATCCGCCGCATCGCCGCCAGCGCCCGGAAGCCGAGCATCATCCACGAACCGAAGGCGCGCTTGCGCGGCCGGCCGTTCGGCCCGTCCTCCCCCATGATCGGCGGCGCGAGATGAAACTCCAGCCGGCCGTAGTCCGCAAAACGCTCGCCCAGCTGCGCGGCGAAACTGCCGTCGGTGTAGAACCGCGCCACCTCGTATTCGTCCTTCTGCGCCATCATCCGGTAGAGTTGCCGGGCTGCAGCGTCGGCCACGTCCTGGCGTCCCGGTGCAACGCCGGCTTCCGCGCTCCTGATCGCGGCAATCCTCTTGCGGTAGCGCGCGGCGAAGGCCGCATCCTGATAGGCGGCGAGATCGTTCGCCCGTCGCTCGATCGCTTCGTCGAGGCTTTCGGAAAGGCGACGGTGATCGAGGCTGCCGCCAATGCGGCCGGCGGCCTCCGGCGCGGGAATGCACGCCGGATCATGGGCGATCGCCCGCCCCCATTCGAAGGCCGCGAGATTGGCGTCGACAGCGACGCCATTGAGGGTCAGCGCCCGGCGGATGGCTGCACGCGAGACCGGCAGCGCCCCCGTCTGGAAGGCAAGGCCCAACATCAGCATGTTGGCGAAGATCGCGTCCCCGAACAGCGCGACGGCGATCTGTTCCGCATCGACGACGCGTAGCCGATCCTTGCCCGCCGCGTCACCCAGCGCCTCGAGCAGACGCCGCGTGGGAAACGAGAAATCGACATTGCGGGTGAATTCTCCCGACAGCGTCTCATGGCTGTTGAGGACGACCGTCGTACGGCCCCGCGCAACGGTGGAGCGCACTTTGGCGGACGCCGCAGTCACCATGTCGCAGCCGATGACGAGACGCGCCTCGCCCGCGGCGACGCGGATCGACTTCACGTCCGCCGGCGTCGGCGCGATCCGGACATGGCTCATCACCGCGCCGCCCTTCTGGGCGAGGCCCGCCATGTCGATGATGCCGGCGCCCTTTCCGTCGAGATGCGCCGCCATCCCGATGATCGCGCCGATGGTGACCACGCCGGTGCCGCCGACGCCGGTGATGACGATGCCCATGGCCTCGTCCAGTGGCGCCTTCGCCGGCTCGGGCACGTTCGGGACGGCCTCGCGGCGGCGTTCCGCTTTCCTGGCGACCGCGCCGTGGACGGTGACGAAGGACGGGCAGAAGCCTTCGAGGCAGGAGAGGTCCTTGTTGCAGGCGGACTGGTCGATCTGGCGCTTGCGGCCGAACTCGGTTTCGACGGCGGTCACGGCGACGCAGTTCGACTGCACCCCGCAATCGCCGCAGCCTTCGCAGACCCGCTCGTTGATGACGACCCGCCGGTCGGGATCGGGGAACGCGCCGCGCTTGCGTCGCCGGCGCTTCTCGGCCGCGCAGGTCTGGTCGTAGATCAGCACCGTCAGGCCTTCGGCGGCCGCCAGATCCCGCTGCACGGAGTCCAGTTCCGAGCGGTGGAACAGCTTCGTCCCTGCGGGCAGACGCGGATCGCCCTCGTGCTTGGCGGGTTCGTCGGAGACCACCACCACCCGCTTTGCGCCCTCCGCGAGGACCTGCGCCGCGATGGCCGGCACCGACAGCCCGCCCTCGTGCCGCTGCCCGCCGGTCATGGCGACGGCATCGTTGAAGAGGATCTTGTAGGTGACGTTGGCGCCGGATGCGGAGGCCGCCCTCAGGGCGAGGGCGCCAGAATGGTTGTAGGTGCCGTCGCCCAGATTCTGGAACACGTGGCCGCGGGTGGAGAAATGCCGCTCGCCGATCCAGTTGGCCCCTTCGCCGCCCATCTGGGTGAAGCCCTCGGTCGCGCGATCCATCCACTGTGCCATGTAGTGGCAGCCGATGCCGGCATAGGCGCGGGCACCCTCGGGCACGCGGGTCGAGCTGTTGTGGGGGCAGCCGGCGCAGAAATATGGGGTCCGCAGGGCGTATTCCGACGCACTATGCGCGCCTGTCTGCAGCCGGTCGATTTCCGCCACCGCCGCGCCGAGACGCTCGTTCGGCCGACGATCGAGGATGCGCCGACCGATCGCCACCGCGATGTCGTTGGCATCCAGCGAGGCCTTCGGCGTGAACAGAGTGCTGCCGGACTCGTCGGTCTTGCCGACAATCAACGGTGCGTTCGCGGATCCGTAGAGTATCTCCTTCATCTGCGGCTCGACCAGCCCGCGCTTCTCCTCGACGACGATCACCAGTTCGAGCCCGTCGGCAAAGCTGCGCACGAAGGCCGGGTCGAGTGGCCAGGGCACCCCGACCTTGCCCAGCCTGACGCCGAAATTCGCCGCGCCGAGTTCGTCGATCCCGAGCCCGGCCAGCGCCTGCTCGACATCGAGCCACGATTTGCCGAGCGAGAGGATCCCGATGCGCGGCGTGCGCCCGCCCGAATGGGTGATCCGGTTGAAGCGGTTTGCGGCGATGAAGGCGCGCGCCGCCGGCAGCCGGAAATCGTGCAGCATCGCCTCCTGCTCCAGCGGGTGGGCGGCGCGCCTGATGTTGAGGCCTCCGGGAGGCGGCGAAACATCCGGGAGGGCGAAGGATGCGCCGGCCGCCGCATGGACGGTGGCCGTGGATTCGATGTTGTCCTTGACGCATTTCATCCCGGTCCACAGCCCGGAGAAGCGCGACAGGGCGAAGCCTGCGAGACCGTATTCGAGGATCTCCTGCACGCCGGCCGGGTTGAAGATCGGCATCATCGCGTCGACGAACGCGAACTCGGACTGGTGAGCTGTGGTGGAGGATTCGCAGGTGTGATCGTCCCCCATCAGCGCCAGTATGCCACCCAGCCGCGACGTGCCTGCCAGGTTCGCGTGACGGAACGCGTCGCCGGACCGATCGACGCCGGGGCCCTTGCCGTACCAGATGCCGAACACGCCGTCGTGGCGGCCCTCGCCACGCACTTCCGCCTGCTGGGTGCCCCAAAGGGCCGTGGCCGCGAGGTCCTCGTTGAGGCCGGGCTCGAAGACGATGTTCTGCTCGCGAAGGCGGGCCGCCGCCTTCAGGAACTGCTGGTCCAGTCCACCCAGCGGCGAGCCGCGATAGCCGGTGACGTAGCCGGCCGTGTCATGGCCGGCCTGGCGGTCGAGGAAGGCCTGCAGCAGCACCAGCCGCACCACGGCCTGCGTCCCGGACAAGAAGACGTCAGGGACAGAGAGATCGTACTTGTCGTCCAGCGAAATGCTGCGCGCGGCCATGAAGGCACCTCCCGCGAGCGGCGGCGCGTAGGGCACCCACCGTCAACATCCTGTTTCCCCGACTGTTTTGGGGCGCCTGCGCGGCGAGGTCAAAACCTTTCGGTGCCCCGGCCTGCCCGGAGTTCGATTTGTAGCGGATAAATTCAGTGCCCTTGCATAGGCAACAGAATTTCCTTAACGGACCGCATCCCGGGCAGCCGGGCGATGCGGGTCTACCATAGCGACGACGACGCCTGATTCCCCTGCACCTTCGGCCGCGCCGCCGGCGCGCAGGAGGAGCAGGACGGAGCCGCACTCGTCTCGCGCGCACGAACGGGTCCATCGACGGGGCACACGAGGGAGGCGAGGCACAATGTCGGCGCTCATGGCTTTTTCCCGCGGCATCGACCGCGTGACGACCTTCATCGGTCGCGGCGTGTCTTGGCTGGTGCTCGTCGTGGTGCTGGTCAGCGCCGGCAACGCGGTCATCCGCAAGGCCTTCGACATCTCCTCCAACGCCTGGCTGGAGCTGCAGTGGTATCTGTTCGGGGCGATCTTCATGTTGGCGGCGGCCTGGACGCTCTTGAAGAACGAGCACATCCGCGTCGACATCGTCTCGAACGTCGTCTCCAAACGCACGCGTGACTGGATCGACCTGCTCGGCCACATCTTCATGCTGCTGCCGTTCACGATGCTGATGCTCTGGCTGCTCTACCCCTACGTGCTGCAGTCCTTCATGCGTGGCGAGACCTCGCCGAATGCCGGCGGCCTGATCCTCTGGCCCGCCAAGGCGCTGCTGCTCGCCGGCTTCGCGCTGTTGTTCCTGCAGGCCATATCCGAGCTGATCAAGCGCATCGGCGTGATGTTCTTCGGTGTCGAGGACACGACCCCGATGGCATCGGCGCATGCGGAGGTCTCCGAGCTTGTCGCCCTGGCACCCGACCATCCGGAGGGTGGCGCAGAACCGCCGGTCAATCCGCCGCCATCGAAACAGCCCCGAGACGGTGGCCCGGGAGTGACCCGATGATCGAGTTCGTCGCCCACAATCTCGCGCCGATCATGTTCGGCTCGCTGATCGTCTTCCTGCTGCTCGGCTATCCGGTGGCGTTCTCTCTGGCCGCCAACGGCCTCCTGTTCTTCATCATCGGCGTCGAACTGGCGCCGCTGTCCGACGACATCAACCTGTTCTGGCCGCTGCTCGGCGCCCTGCCCGATCGCTTCTTCGGCGGCGTCATGTCGAACGACACGCTGCTGGCGATCCCGTTCTTCACCTTCATGGGACTGATCCTCGAACGTTCCGGCATGGCCGAGGATCTGCTCGACACGATCGGCCAGCTGTTCGGCCCGCTGCGCGGCGGCCTCGCCTATGCGGTGATCTTCGTCGGTGCGCTGCTGGCCGCCACCACCGGCGTCGTCGCCGCCTCGGTCATCGCGATGGGCCTGATCTCGCTGCCGATCATGCTGCGCTACGGCTACGACCGCCGGCTGGCCAGCGGCGTCATCGTCGCGTCCGGAACGCTTGCCCAGATCATCCCGCCCTCGCTGGTGCTGATCGTCCTCGCCGACCAGCTCGGCCGGTCGGTCGGCGACATGTATTCGGGCGCCCTCGTCCCGGCGCTGGTCCTGACCGGGCTCTACGTCCTCTACATCTTCGCCATGACGATGATCTATCCGAATGCCGCGCCCGCCTTGCCGAAGGAAGCGCGGACCCTCGGGCACGGCGTCACTTCGCTGATCTTCGCCGCGGCGGCAGCCGTGGTCCTCGCCTATCTGGCAACGACCTTCCTGGAGGGTCAGGTCGAGCAGGGTGCGGCGATCTGGGGCGCCACGATCGCCATCCTCGCGGTGTATTTCGTCGCCGTCCTCAACAAGGCGTTCAAGCTGCCGCTGCTGTCCTACCTGACGCAGCAGGTGATCATCGTCCTGATCCCGCCGCTGGCGCTGATCTTCCTCGTCCTCGGCACGATCTTCCTCGGCATCGCCACGCCGACGGAAGGTGGCGCGATGGGCGCCGTCGGCGCGCTCGTCCTCGCCTTCGGCAAGCGCAAGCTGAACCTCTCGCTGATGACCCAGGCGATGGAGTCGACGACCAAGCTGTCGGCCTTCGTGCTGTTCATCCTGATCGGCGCCCGGGTGTTCTCCCTGACCTTCTACGGCGTCAACGGCCATATCTGGGTCGAGGAACTGCTGACCGCCGTTCCGGGCGGCCAGACCGGCTTCCTCATCGTCGTCAACATCCTGGTCTTCTTCCTGGCATTCTTCCTCGACTTCTTCGAGCTCGCCTTCATCATCGTGCCGCTCCTGGCACCGGCGGCGGACAGCCTGGGCATCGACCTGATCTTCTTCGGGGTGCTGCTCGGCCTGAACATGCAGACCTCGTTCATGCATCCGCCCTTCGGCTTCGCGCTGTTCTACCTGCGCTCGGTGGCGGCGCGCGTGCCGTATCTCGATCGCGTCACCGGCAAGCGGATGGAGCCGGTGACGACCGGGCAGATCTACCGCGGTGCCGTGCCGTTCGTGTGTATCCAGCTGGTGATGGTGGGCCTGACGATCCTCTTCCCGCAGATGGTCATGCGCTACAAATCAGAGGCGCCTGTGCAGGATCCCTCGACGATCCAGCTGCAGATCCCGAATTTCGGCGGCGAAGGCGGGCTGCCGCCGCTGGGCGGCGCATCGGGCGTCGGCAACGGCGGGCAGCAGAACAACCCGCTGGGTCTGCCGCCGCTCGGCATGCCGCCCCTCGGCGCACCGCCGGCTGATGGGGCAGCGGCACCTGCGCCTGGCGGCGCGACGCAGCAAGCGCCCGCGCCGGCAGCCGCCCCTGCCCCATCGATGGGCCTGCCGCCACTCGACTTCAACAATGCTCTGGGTAGCGGAGCCCAAGCTCCTGCGGCGCCGCCAGCGGCTCAGCAGCCGGCACCGGCGTCACCAGCGCCGCCGGCATCCTCCGGCCAGAGCGCCCCGATCGACCTGTCGCAGCCGCCGAGCTTCCAGTAAGGCGAAAAGCCAGCCGCTCCATTCCCGCCGCCTCGACGCGCAGGAACGGGTTCAGGCGGCCCGGCGCTGCGCGTCGAAACTGGGTGCCGGCTTTGATTCGACTGCCGCACCAAGGATGCCGACGGCGTGCGCAAAGCTCGCCGCCTCCGCCCGCGCGTGATCGAGTCCGGCAACGACCGTGTCATCCAGCGTGAAGATTGTGCCCCCGTGAACGAAGGGGGCCAGGTGGGCCGCGCATTGCGACAGTCCCACAGGCAGGCGCAGCGTATCGCTGGTGCCGATGATCGCCTCGATGCTCCGGGCAACACCGTTGCCGATCGCAGTGATGGCGCTGGCGACGAAGCAGCGGTCGCCGCGAGGGGCGAGCCGCGCATCGGCCGCCAGCAATTGATCGGTGACGAGGGCCGAATAGGCCGAGAGCGGCGAGAAGCGCACGGGGATCAGCGCCCGCTCGGCAAGGCCCGCTGCGGCACGGACTGTCAGCTCTTCCTCGCCGGCGTCGATGATGGCGAGCGCGCCGCGCCGCCACGCCTGTCGCAGCGCTCGTTCGATGGCAGCGATGTCGGCGGCGTGTTCATACTGGAGAAGCGGCGGATGCGCGCCCTTGGCGGCCCAGCCGGCGAGTTCCCCATGCGCCGCGGCATCGACCAGCATCACCGGGATTTCGGCCGCGGCAGCAACGCTCGCGAGGGTCAGCGCGACCGTCGCGCTGCCGGAGGCCTTCAGGGATCCGACGGAGATGACAGAGAGCATGATCGGCCTCGTCGCAGGGCATCGCGCCGCGTGAATTCTGCGGGGCGGTTCTGCCGCCCGATCAGGCGGTGCCGAGAGGCCTGCTGCCGATGCGGCGCAGAATCCCGTCCATCGTCCGATCCGTCGAAGTCTCCGACCTTATGGTTAACCAAGGGTTAACGTTGTGTGCCGGCGAATGTCGCCGCCACGGAAAAGGCCCGGAGCGCTTCCGCCCCGGGCCTTCCATGGTCTCGACGTTTCGGGCGGGATCAGCCGCCCTGCTGCGGCACCAGCGCGCCTTCGCGCTGCTTGATCATCATGAAGGTGTCGAACGTGTATTCGCCGACCTGCTGCCAGAGATAGGTGTCGTTCCGGAACGCCACCATGGAGTCGTAGATCTTCTTGAAGGCCGCGTTCTGGCCGTTGATCTCGGCATAGACCTCCTGCGTGGAGTCGAAGCTCGCCTGCATGATCTCCTGGCTGAACGGGCGCAGCTGCGCGCCCTGCTGGACCAGCGTCTTCAAGGCCGTCGGGTTCTTGTAGTCGTACTCGGCGAGCATCTCGATCGTCGAGGCGCGCGCGGCCGTCGCGAGCAGGCTCTTGTAGGCATCCGGCAGAGCGTCGTACTCGGCCTTGTTGGTGAAGAAGCAGAGCGCCAGGCTCCCTTCCCACCAGCCCGGGTAGTAGTAGTACGGCGCGACCTTCACGAAGCCGAGCTTCTCGTCGTCATAGGGTCCGATCCACTCGGCGGCGTCGATGACGCCCTTTTCGAGCGAGGGATAGATGTCGCCGCCGGCGATCTGCTGCGGCACAACGCCGAGCTTCTGCATCGCCTGGCCGGCGAGGCCCGCGATGCGCATCTTCAGGCCGTTGAGATCGGCGACCGTGTTGATCTCCTTGCGGAACCAGCCGCCCATCTGGGTGCCGGTGTTGCCGCCCGGCATGTACTGCAGGCCCTGGCCATTGAAGTACTCGTTGAGGAGCGTGATGCCCTCGCCGTAATAGAGCCAGGCATGCAGGCCACGGGCGTTCAGCGTGAACGGCACCGTCGCGCCGAGCGCATAGGTCGGGTCCTTGCCCACATAGTAGTAGGACGCCGTGTGGCACATCTGGACCGTGCCGTCGGTGACGGCGTCGGCGGCCTGCAGGCCCGGCACGATCTCGCCGGCGGCAAAGACCTGGATGTCGAAATTGCCGTCGGTCGCCTCACGGACGTATTTGGCGAGATCCTCGGCGCCGCCATAGATCGTATCGAGCGATTTCGGGAAGGACGAGGTGCAGCGCCACTGCACCTTTGGCAGCGACTGGGCGATGGCCGGGGCTGCCAGCGCGCCGGCACCGGCGACGCCGAATGCGCCGACGGCACTGTTACGGATAAACTTGCGGCGGTTCATGAGGACGGACTCCCTGGGTCCCACCCGGTCTTGGAGCAGGTGGCGACGAATTGTTAAAGCTGGTTTGATGCGAAACCCGGCGACGGGTCCCTGATGCGTGGCTCCCTACCCGCCGGCTTCACCGGCGAGCCCTGCCTGATCGTAGGCATCCCTGCGCATTTTGCAACGCACGCGTCGCGTGTTCCCCAAGGAGAAGCGGAAGCCGCGGAGAGCGGCTTCCGCGCAGATGTCAGAGCGCGTTCTGGCGCTGCTGGACCATCATGAACGTATCGAAGCTGTACTCGGAGATCTGCGCCCAGAGATAGGCGTCGCGCTTGAAGGCGTTCTGGCTGTCAAGCAGCGTCTTGTAGTCGGCATTGGTGGCGGAGATTTCCGCGTGCACTTCGTTGGCCGCCTCGAAGCTCGCCTGCATGATCTCCTGGCTGAACGGGCGCAGCTGAGCGCCTGCAGCCGCGAGACGCTTCAGCGCCATCGGATTGCGATAGTCGTAGGAGGCCAGCATCGAGCCGTTGATCGCCTGGCAGGCCGATTCCAGCATCGCCTTGTAGGCCTGTGGCAGCGAATTCCACTGCTCGAGATTGAACATCATGTGCAGCGCTGCGCCGCCTTCCCACCAGGCGGGGTAATAGTAGTACTGGGCGACCTGCTGGAAGCCGAGCTTCTCGTCGTCGTAAGGACCGACGAACTCGACGGCATCGAGCGTTCCCCGCTCCAGTGCCGCGTAGATGTCGCCCGCCGGAATCTGCTGCGGCACGACGCCGAGCTTCTCGACGACCCGTCCCGCCAGTCCGGCGATCCGCAGTTTCAGGCCACGGAGATCGGCGAGCGTGTTGATCTCCTTGCGGTACCAGCCGCCCATCTGCGCACCGGTATTGCCGGCCGGCAGGCCATAGACGCCGGTCTTGCCGTAGAACTCGTTCAAGAGGTCGTTGCCGCCGCCCTCGTAAAACCAGGCATTGAGCTGGCGTGCGTTCAGTCCGAACGGAACCGCGGTGCCGAAGGCGAAGGCCGGGTCCTTGCCGACGTAGTAGTAGGAGGCGGTATGAGCCATCTCGACCGTGCCGTTCTGCACAGCGTCGAGCGCCTGCCCCCCGGGCACGATCTCGCCGGCGGCGAACATCTGGATCTCGAACTGACCGTCGCTCGCCTCGCGGACATAGCGGGTCAGAAGCTCGGACGCGCCGTAGATCGTGTCCACGGACTTCGGGAACGACGAGGTGCAGCGCCAGGTGATCTTGGGCCGCTCCTGCGCGATGGCGGGAGCCGCCAGGCTCACCGCGCCGATGCCGACCGCGCCGGCGCCGATCGCGCTCTTGGCCGCACCGCCGATGAATTTGCGTCTGTCCATTGTCGCCTCCCGGGAACGAACGCGCCGCCCGAAGGGGCGGCGTGTGTAACTGCGGCAAATTGGTCGCCGTCTTGCCCGCGATCCTACGCAGGCGGCCCCGAAACGCAAGTCAGGGTTCTGCACCCGCCGCTCGGCCGGCGGACGTGCCGGCCACAAAAAAGGCGGCGATCCCGAAGGACCGCCGCCTGGTATGTCCGCACGTCGAGGAGGATCAGGTCAGGTCCTGCTTCTTGGCGTCGTCCTTAGCAGCCTCGCCGGCCGCGCGAGCGACGCTGCCAGCCTTCTCGGCAAGCGTTTCGCCGGACTTGGTGTCTGGCTTCAGACCCTTGGCCTCGGCTTCCTCGCTGGCCGCCTCGTAGGCGGCGCCAGCGACGTGTTCCGCGCGGTGGAGCGTGTCGCGGCCATAGGCGACGGCATCATCACGCACCTTGTCGCGCATGCCGCCGACCAGCTCGTCCTCGCGGCGGGTCGCCGGCAAGGCTGCGCCGATCGCAGCACCGATCGCCAGTGCCAAGGCACCGAAGACCAACGGCTCGTCATGCATCGCATCGATGATCGTGCGCTGGGCGCGACGGCCCGTGCGGTAGGCGCCCTGGCCGGCATGACGAGCGCCTTCCCAGGCCGCGCTGCCGGCATGACGGGCCGCATCGGTCGCGTCATGGGATGCACGGCGCATGGCGTCCGTGGCCGAACCGGCGGCGTCGCTCGCGGCTCCGCCGGCGCGGCTGGCCGCGTCTCCGACGGATGACGCAAGATTGGACGCGCCGCTCTTCACGGAGCCGGCTGCACTACCGACGGCGTCGGAAGCGCTGGAGGCGCCGGACTTGATGGTCCCACCCACCGAGCCGTGGCTGCCGCCCGAGACATTGGTCGACGACGTCGAGGCCACGCCGCCGACCGGCGGCGTGCCGCCCTGCGGATAGGCGGGCATTGGACGACCGCCGCGCGGCATGGCGCCGGCGCCTGCCGATCCGGCAGGGAATGCGCCTTCGAAGTCGTCATACTCGCGATCATCGCGCCAATCGCCGTAGCGGTTGGCGAGGCGCTGGCTTTCCGAGCGTACGCCGTCGCCGAGGAAGAGCCAGGCGAGGCCTGCCCCTACCAGGCCGAGGGCCAGCGGATTGTCACGAACCTGACGGCCAAAATTGTTCACGGCATCCGCGCCGCCGCCCTCGCGGACATAGCCGGAGAGTTCGTCGACGATCTGGCCGACCGACAGGCGGCCGCGCAGTTCATCGAGGGTGGAGTCGAGCTTGGACCGATGCGATTCGGCCTCCTGCTCGAGGCGGGTTGTGTTGTCGCTCATCGGATCTGCTCCTTCACGAGCTGGCCGTCCTTGCTCAACTGGTTGGTCGAGCGGTCGGGCATGAGATTGCTGGGGGCGAGGTCGCGGCGGCCCTTGGCGAGAAGCGCCATGCCGATGGCGGCAATCACGACCCCGACGAGAAGTGCGGCCCAGGCGTCGCCGATGACGTCGCCAAGCGCGACGATCAGGGCCTGCGCCAGAACGAAGAGGGCGACCAGCAGGCAGATGGCACCGGCGGCAAGCGAGCCGCCACCCATCTCGAGCTGCCGCACCTTGTCCGAAATTTCGGCCCGCACGAGGCGGCTTTCAGTCCGGACGAGTTCACCGGTCTCGCGGATCAGATCCGTGATCAGGTCGGTGACTGAACGGGATTCGCGCGGTTCAACGGACATTGCTGCCTCCGGGTGCTTTGGGGGTGATGCCCGATGGGGAAGTGGACGACGTGGAAGCGGTTCCCGACGTCGAGCCCTCATAGCGAGGCTTGCCGGTGAGCGGGTCGTTGCCGGCCGAGAGATTGCTCGTTCCGGGCCTGGAAACCGTCGCGGCTCCGACGGCCGGATCCTGATGGCGCTGCTTGCCCGTCACCGGGTCGACGCCTACGGGATGAGCGCCCTCGACGGGGCGCGGCTGGTCGCCATAGGTCGGCGCATATCCGCTGGCACCTGCCGCCGAGCCAGGCCGTTCGCCCGACGATGACGTGCTGTCGCCATAATCCTGCGAGGTGTGCTCGCCGGAGGCGCGGGCAAAGCGCCCAAGCGCCACGCCGGCAAGCGCGGCACCGACAAGGAACGTCGTCGGCCGACGGCGGGCGAAGCTTGCAACCGACCGCGTCAGGTCCTCGATGCTGTGCCCGTGAATGCTGCGCGACGCGTCCTCCAGTCCGCCGGCGACCTCGCGAACGAGCTTGGAGGCCATGGACTGGTCGCGGTCGCCCAACTCGTCGGACGCCTTGCGCACTGCGGCGGCGAAGTCGTCGAGGCCACCGGCCACCGTCTCCTTGCCCGTCTCCGCGCCTTCGTAAGCCCGCTCCTTCGCCTTCCCGGCGAGGTCCCCGGCCTGCTGACGGACCGTTTCGCCCAGCTTGCGGGCTTCCTCACGGGCAGCGCCCGCTTCCTGACCGGCGCGATTGCGCGCCGCGTCCAGATCTTCGCGCGCCCGGTCGGGCGCTGATTTGTTGATATCTGACATTGTGGTCTCCTCAGCTGAGTCCCAGGAGTGAAAGGACGGCGAGGACCACGACGATCAGGCCGATAAGATAGATGATACTGTTCATGATATTTCCTGCCTCGTGTCGCGCTGGGACTGACGGACACGCGATAATTTCGCCGCTCCGGCTCGTCCGGCTCTAAGGACCAATCACCGAACAGTGAGATGGTTCCGGGTCGATGGTTGACTACCGGCCTGTATTGCGGAGCGAAGCACACCGAGAATCACTGTCGCAGTACTTTGCCGATACCGTCGACAAGCCGGGCGGGCACGCTTATCTGGCGGCTACCGGAACACTCGAAAGACTGCCATGCCGCTCGATCCGATCCTCGTTGCCGTGCCCGCCGATGTCCGGGAGTTCGAGAATTATCGCTGGCACGCGACTCCCGACACCTACCTGAAGGCGCTGACCCGGGTGGCGGGCGCCATCCCGGTCATCGTGCCGGCGCTTGCCGACGAGTTCGACGTCGCGGCGCTGCTGTCGCGCGTGGACGGCTTGATGATGACGGGCTCGGCTTCGAACATTCATCCGGATCGCTACGGCATGGAGCCATCGACGGCACACGAGCCGTACGATCCGGCGCGTGACCGGCTGACCGAGGCGCTGATCCACGGCGCCATCGAGATCGGCCTGCCGCTCCTCTGCATCTGTCGGGGGCACCAGGAATTGAACGTTGCGCTGGGTGGCACGCTGGCGACGGAGATCCAGGAGGGCGAGGGCCGGATGGATCACCGTGCGATCAAGCACGACGAACAGCGGGAACGCTTCGCCGTGCGCCATCCAGTCGCCGTCGCGCCCGGCGGCGTGCTGGCGGGCATCGTCGGCGACGACGAAATCCGGGTGAACTCGCTGCACCGCCAGGCGATCGACCGGCTGGCGCCGGGGCTCGCCGTGGAGGCGGAGGCGGAAGACGGCACGATCGAGGCGGTTTCCGTCGAGGGCGCGAAGGGCTTCGCCCTCGGCGTGCAATGGCATCCGGAGTACTGGGCGGAGAGCGACGCAGCTTCAGCGGCGATCTTCCACGCTTTCGCCGCCGCGTGCCGGGCCTATGCGTCGGCACGCGCGGAATCACCGCGTGGCTGAGGTCACCGTCTGGTTCGACGGCGCCTGTCCGCTGTGCCGGCGGGAGATCGCGCTCATGCGTCGGCTTGATCGCCGAGATGCGATCGCCTTTGTCGATGTCGCCGATGACAATGTCGCCTGCCCCATCGACCGGCGTGAATTGCTGGCGCGATTCCACGCGACGGAAGATGGCAAGCTGCTCTCGGGCGCCGCGGCATTCGCTGCCATGTGGCGGGCGATCCCGAAGCTTCGGCCGCTGGGGCTTGCGGCCCGGAACCCGCTGGTCCTGCGGTTCCTCGAACGGTCTTACCTGCTGTTCCTCAAGGGCCGACCGCGCCTGCAGGCGCTGCTATCCCGGCCCGGGCCGTAGAAGCGCCCGGCTCAGACCGTCTGCAGGGCCCCGCCGAGGAGCAGCAGCCCGACGAGCAGCAGCAGCAGCGCGCCGGCGATCTCCACGACCGTCGTCACCGCCCGGTAGCGCGACCCGCCGAGCTGCAGCGCGAACCCTTTTGCAAACACGGCAATGGCGGCGATGGCGGACACCGTGATCGCCGTCCCGAGCGCCATGGCAAGCACCGAAAGGATGCCGCCGAGATAGAGCCCGTTCACCAGCGCGAAGGTGAGGACGACGATCGCGCCGGAGCATGGCCGGAGGCCGACCGCGAAGACCGCCGAGACGGCGGAGCCGAAGGTGACCTTTTCCGAAAGCGATTTCGGGTCGGGCATGTGGCTGCGCCCGCAGCCGCAGTCATCCTCGGAATCGGTGCAGATGTCGGCGGCTAACGCGCCCGAAGCAGGCTGCATCAGCCGGGTGCCGCCGGATGCTTCGGCCCGTTCGGGCGCGGCGAAGGCGAGAGCGCCCATCGCGCCGCTTTCCCGGTATCCGCCGGCGGGAGCGAAAGCTAGGGAGCCGCCCCCCTTGCGCCAGTCGCCCGCGAGGGCAGCGAGCTTGCGGACCAGCAGCCAGGCTCCGAAGCCGGCGACCAAGGCGTAGGAGACGAGCTCCAGAAAGTCCGTCGCATCGGTCATCGAGACCGCCGTGCCGCGCAGGATGAACCAGCCGGCGCCCACGATGACGAGTGCCGAGACGGCCTGGACCATCGAGGAAACGAAGGAAAGCATGATGCCGCGGCGCAGCTCGACCTCGTTGGCCAGAACATAGGCCGAGATCACCGCCTTGCCGTGGCCGGGCCCGGCGGCGTGGAACACACCGTAGGCGAAGGACAGGCCAACCAGGAACGGCAGCGCCAGGCCGTCGTCCTTCAAGTCGATCAGCGCGCCGCGCAGCGCCGTGAAGAACTCGCGCTGATAGACCGCGATCTGGGTGAACAGCCCGCCCAGGAGACCGCCTGACGGCTGCGCCGTGACCTCGGCGCTGCCGATGCCGAGCGACGAGCGCGCCAGCGCCGGCCCGGCCGTGACGAGCGCGACCGCGAGCAGGGCGAACAGGATCAGCTGGCGGGGCCGCATGAGACCTCGATGCGCGTCGCCAGAACCTGGGAATAGTTGATGCCGTCCTCGGGGATCGATTCGTCCGGGCCGAGACTGGCGACGGACTCCATCCATTGCTGCGCCGCTGCGTCCGCATCCGGGACGACATATTGCTTGGTGCATTGCTTCGGCATGTCGATGAGCTGGAAGTCGGCTTCGCTGGCGACGTCGAAGGCGACGAAGAAGGTGTCGTCGAAATTCGCCACCGTCAGCTTGCCCGCGGCGAGACCCACCGGCTCGGCCGCCCGCATCTCGAAGAACATCAGCAGCTGGCCGTCTTCATACAGCGTGTGGATCACGTCCGGCGGCGTCAGCTTTACCGAGCGGCCGGCGGTTTCGACGAAAGTGTAGAAATCCCACTCCGCGATGGACTCCTTCACCGTCGTGCCGATCTCAAGAAGCTCGTCCTGGTCGAGCGTGCCGTTGGCGTTCTTGTCGAAGTCGACCAGCACGGAGGAGGAGAACAACTCGTCCATCCGCCACACATTGCGCACTGCCGCGAGGCGCGAATCGGGCGTGCCGACGATCTCGACCTTCGCCTCGGCGAAGACGTGCGGATGGGCAAGGGCCGGAGCCGCCGTCCCCACGATCGCCATCAGCGCCACGGCGCCGAGCATACTGCACTGGTTCAAAGGCCGAATCCCCTCCAGAGTCACCTTTTCCAAGACACGACAAGAATGGCCGAAGTTTGAAGAATCGAGCGGGCCGTGGCTGTCAGCGCAGCACGACGACCTGCGCGCCGACATTGACCCGCTCGTAGAGGTCGCGGACGTCCTCGTTGCGCATCCGGAAGCAGCCGGCCGAGGCGGCGCTGCCGATCGAGCGGGGGTTGTTGGTACCGTGGATCCGGTAGGCGCCCCAGCCGAGATTGATGGCGCGTTCGCCGAGCGGGTTCTTCGGGCCAGGCCCGACCGATTGCGGCAGGCGCGGGTTCTTCTGGCGCATCGACGGGGTCGGGGTCCAGGTCGGATTCGGCCGCTTCTTCGACACCCAGCTCTTGCCGAACCATTGCTCGCTCGGCTTGCCGACGGCGATGTCGTAGGCGAGCGCCCGGCCGTTGCCGGTGACGAGGTAGAGCTTGCGCTCGGACGTCCGGATCACGATCGTCCCCGGCTCGCCCTCGACGGCGAAGGCGATTTCGGCGGGCCCCTCCCCGGTCGCGGCGAACGCTGCGCCAGAGACGGCGAGGATGGGAAGAATCAGGGTGGCGAGGATCAGGTGACGCATGACCGGCAAGCTACGGTCAGAGCGCTGAACTTTGCGTAAAAGCCGGAAGCCTTCGGCTTAGTGCTCGTCCCTGGACCGCCCGTCGCATTTGCGGAACCAGCTCGCCAGATAGTCGACGAAGAGGCGCACCCGCGCCGGCAGGTGCCGGCGATGCGGGAAGACGGCATAGATGCCGGCCTCGCTCGGCATGTAGTCATCGAGCACGGTGACCAGCCGGCCGGCTTCCAGATCCTTGCGCACGACGAAGGTTGGGCTCAGCGCAAGGCCGAGCCCGGCGATCGCCGCCGCCCGCACGGTGACCGGGCTGTTGGCGGTGAACTGCCCGGAGACCGTGACCGGGATCGTCTCCTTGGTCTCGGGGTCGCGGAAGATCCAGTTCGAGAACATGCGGGAGTTGGAATCGATCACCGCCGGGAAGCCGGCGATCTGCGACGGGTGAGTCGGGCGGCCGAGCCGCTTCAGGAGATCCGGACTGCCGACGATGGCGAAGTCGAGCGAGGCCAGGCGGCGGGCGATCATCGCCGAATCGGCGAGGCGGGTCATGCGGATCGCAACGTCGAAGCCTTCCTCGACGAGATTGATGAAATTGTCGTCGAGATGGACGTCGAGGCTGATGTCCGGATGGTCCTTGGCGAAATCGACGAGGCTGAGCCCCAGTTCTGCGTCACCGAAGGTGCGGGCGGCGGAAACGCGGATCGTACCCTTCGCCTCGCCGGTCGCCTCGCGCGCCTCCTCGTTGAGGCTCTCGAGGTCCGAAAGGATCGCCGAAGCGCGCGACAGATAGACCTCGCCCGCCGCCGTCAGGGCGATCTGCCGAGTCGTGCGGTTGATCAAGAGGACGCCGAGTTCGTCCTCCAGTTCGCGCACATATTTCGACAACAGCGCCTTGGAACGGCCGGTCTTGCGGGCGGCTGCCGAGAAGCCCTCGTTCTCCACGACCGAGATGAAGGCGCGCATCCGCGTCAGCGTGTCCATCGAATGCACCTTGCTCCAGGCTTGCGTGGTGTTGCCGCCGGTCCACGGCAGCGGCCCTTCCTCCGCCGGAAGGGACGAAAAATCAACCGGCAACGGAATTTCCCACTTGTGTATGACAGGGCGCCCGCATACATCGCGCCTTGCCCCATGTCGCACGTGCCCGTGGGCGTCCCCCGGCCCTCAAATGCGAGGTCACCGGGACGGTACCTGGACGTAACACACCCAGTCGGTTTCGCCGCATCGCGGAATCGAGGACGCCTTTAAGCAACGACGGTCCGGGCCTTTCTGGTCTCTCCTGGTCTCCATCGCCAGGAATACTGAAGAGGCACACCATCATTGCCTGAAGTGCGGCGGGTCCAAGCCCACCATGCCATGGCAGATTGACTCCGGCGACGGACGCGACGCGTTCGAAACCGGCCATCGTCGCGTCTCGCGGAGAGACCGCCCTGTCATGCCGTTTCGGCTGGCACGGGGGGAATCCGAGCGGTCGCTTCTTGTCGACCTTTCGGTTCTCGGGAGAGCCCCATGGCCACGCAGCGCATCCTCGACTTCCTCGCCACCCGACGTCCGGAAGGCCCGTGCCTCGTCGTCGATCTCGACATCGTCGAGAACAATTTCCACGCCTTCCGCAAGGCCTTGCCGGATTCGGCGATCTTCTACGCGGTGAAGGCCAATCCTGCTCCCGAGGTGCTGCGTCTCCTCGCCTCGCTCGGCTCGAACTTCGACTGCGCCTCCGTCGCCGAGATCGAGATGGCGCTCGAGGCGGGCGCGACGGCGCGGCGCATCTCCTACGGCAACACGATCAAGAAGGAGCGCGACATCGAGCGCGCGGCCGCTCTCGGCGTGTCGCTGTTCGCCGTCGACTGCGTCGAGGAAGTCGAGAAGGTCGCCCGTGCGGCGCCCGGCGCCCGCGTGTTCTGCCGCGTCCTGACCAACGGCGAAGGCGCCGAATGGCCGCTGTCGCGCAAGTTCGGCTGCGTGCCGGCAATGGCGATCGACGTGCTGCTTGCAGCCGCCCGCCTCGGCCTCGTCGCCACCGGCATCTCCTTCCATGTCGGCTCGCAGCAGACCGACACCAACGCCTGGGATGCGGCGATCGGCGACGCCAAGTTCGTCTTCGAGGCGCTGGCCGAGAAGGGCATCGTGCTGACGCTGGTCAACATGGGCGGCGGCTTTCCGACCCGCTATCTCAAGGACGTGCCGGCCGCCGAAGCCTATGGAAGGGCGATCTTCGAGAGCCTGCGCCGGCATTTCGGCAACCGGCTGCCGGAGACGATCATCGAGCCCGGCCGCGGCATGGTCGGCGACGCCGGCGTCATCAAGGCCGAGGTCGTGCTCGTGTCGCGCAAGTCGGCGACCGACGAGAACCGCTGGGTGTATCTCGACATCGGCAAGTTCGGCGGCCTCGCCGAGACGATGGACGAGGCGATCCGCTACCCGATCGTGACCGCCCGGGACGCGGACCTCATGGAGCCCTGCGTCCTCGCCGGCCCAACCTGCGACTCGGCGGACGTCCTCTACGAGAAGAAGCCCTATCCGCTGCCGATCACCCTGACGGTGGGAGACGAGGTTCTGATCGAGGGCACCGGCGCCTACACCACGACCTACGCGTCGGTGGCGTTCAACGGCTTCGAGCCGCTGCGCGCATACGTGATCTGAGCGGCATGACGACCCGCCTCGAACGACGACGGAGCGACATGCTCCGACGCTGACCCGGCGCTGCGGCGCCGGGTCTTCGCCCGCGCCGTATTGCCCGGCTCGTTCCTCTCGCCTCCGCATCCCTGGGGGTCTTCATGTCCGCATTCCAGCATGCCGGCTGCTTCGAAGTGGCCGCACCCTTCTTCGCCATCCGGCCGGAACTGCCGGGCGACGTCGCTGCGCGCGAAGCGCTGCTCGACGCCGCCATGGGTCCGGGCCGCACCCGCAAATCGTCCGAGGCCCTGCGCCGCGGCCGCCTGCCCGCGCACGGCCTCAGCCTGGCAGCGATCGCCGCCGATAGCGCCCTCGTCGGCACGGTCCGGCTGTGGGAGATCGCCGCCGGGACGCGCGGCGGCGCGCCAGTCCCGGCCCTGCTGCTCGGCCCGCTTGCGGTCGATCCCGGCCAGCATGGCGCAGGCATCGGCGGCGCGCTGATGCGCCACGCCATCGCCGAAGCCGCGCGGCTCGGCCACGGCGCTATCCTGCTCGTCGGTGATCCGGAATATTACGGCCGCTTTGGCTTCTCGGCCGCGGCGACCGGCGCGCTTGCCATGCCCGGCCCGTTCGAGCAGCGGCGCCTGCTGGCGCTGGAACTGCAGGTTGGCGCGCTTGCCGGCGCGACCGGGCGCATCACTGCCACCGGTCGGCTGCAGGGCAACGGCGCCCTGCTCGAAGCGGCGGCCTGAAGGCCGACACCTGTAGGCCGGGCTGACAGCCCGGCCTCCTCTCTCAGCCGGTAATGTCGACGACGCCGGCCTCGCCGGATTCGCTGCCGAAGGCGAGGAGCCGGCCCTTGGCGTCCCACCCCATGGTCCGCACAGGACCGGTGCCGCCACGGCGCAGCAGCGCTTCCTTGGCGTCGGCGAAGCGGACGGCGAGGATCATCCCGTCCTGGTAGCCGATGGCCACCATGTCCTCGGTCGGATGGCAGGAGACGGCGGTGACCATCGTGTCGCCGCGCGTGCCGAGCTCCAGCGGCGCCTTGCCCATCGGGCCGTCGCGGCCCGAGAACGGCCAGAGGATCGCCGCCGGTGCGCCGCTGGTCGCCAGGAACTTCCCCTTGGCCGAGAACGACCAGTCCTTCACCTTGGCCGGATAGCCGGTCATCTTCATGTGCTTGCCGTCCT
The DNA here is from genome assembly GCF_014196845.1 of Aurantimonas endophytica. Classification (GTDB taxonomy): domain Bacteria; phylum Pseudomonadota; class Alphaproteobacteria; order Rhizobiales; family Rhizobiaceae; genus Aurantimonas; species Aurantimonas endophytica. The sequence goes on along the minus strand of NZ_JACIEM010000005.1, from coordinate 470,636 downwards.
CGACCCGCCAGCCATGCAGCGCGTTCTCCTGCATCAGCGTGACCAGGAAGCGCCCGTCCGGCGAGAAGAGGACGCCGAGATGGGCGCCCTTCCACTCGAGCGAGACCGGTACGGCCCCTGTGGCCGGGAAGAACATCGAGGCGCCGTCGTAATGCGCCGTCGCCGCCCGCAGCCCCTTCGGTGCAAAGGCGATGTCCTCAACCGTGCGGGCATGGGGAACAGTCTTCAGCGACCCGTCCGGCAGCCGCACATACGCGGTGCGGCCCGAAGCAAAGCCGATGGCGCCCTTCGGCCCGCCGGCGACCGCACCAATCCACTTCGAGCCGATCGATGCCAGTTCCTCGGCTTGCCCGCCGGGCGAGATGGCGACGACCCGGCCATCCTCGCCGCCGGAAAGGAGCCGCGCGCCGTCCATGTCGAGGCGGGCCGAGAGCAGCCCGCCTTCATGCGCGACGACGGAGCGCTCCCCGCCGGCCGGAAAGCGCACGGTGCCGTCCGCGAGGGCGAAGACCGGCTCGTCTTTCAGGAAGGTCGCGGTCTGGACGAAATCGGCGAATTCGTAAGCCGCGATGGACGGCATCAGGCGTCGGCCCGCTGCCGCGCCGCGCAGGCCTCGAACTCCGCCGACAGCGCCTCGGCATCAAGCTCGCGGCCGATGAAGACCAGCCGGCTCTCCCGCTTCTCGTCGGCACGCCAGGGACGCTGGTGGTCGCCCTCGACGATCATGTGGACGCCCTGCACGACGTAGCGGTCCGGATCGTCGGCGATCGCGATGATCCCCTTCAGCCGCAGGATGTTCGGGCCCTGCTCCTGGGTGAGGGCCTGGATCCACGGGAAGAACTTCTTCGGGTCGACCTCGCCGCCGCGCAGCGAAACGGAAGTCACGGTAACGTCGTGGATGGCCGCCGGACCGTGATCGTGCCCGTGATGGTCATGGCCATGATGATCGTGGCCATGGTGGTCATGCGCGTGCCCGTGGTGGTCGTGACCATGATCATGATCGCAATCCGGACCGCAGACATGATCGTCATGCGCCTTTTCGGCTTCCTCGAGAAACTCCGGATCGGCGTCGAGCACCCGCTTCAGGTCGAAGGCCCGCTGGCCGAGAACCCGCTTCAGGTCGATGGCCGCGCGCTCGGTGCGGTGAATCACGGCGTAGGGGTTGATCGCGCGCACCGTCGCCTCGATCTTGGCGAGTTCCGCGGGCGTCACGAGGTCGGTCTTGTTCAGGAGGACGACGTCGGCGAAGGCGATCTGGTCTTCGGCTTCGCGGGAATCCTTGAGCCGCAGCGGCAAATGCTTGGCGTCGACCAGCGCGACCACCGCGTCGAGACGGGTCTTGGCTCGCACGTCCTCGTCCATGAAGAAGGTCTGCGCCACCGGCACCGGGTCGGCGAGACCCGTCGTCTCGACGATGATCGCGTCGAACCGGCCCTTGCGTCGCGTCAGGCCTTCGACGACACGGACCAGGTCGCCGCGTACCGTGCAGCAGACGCAGCCATTGTTCATCTCGTAGATTTCCTCGTCGGACTCCACGATCAGATCGTTGTCGATGCCGATCTCTCCGAACTCGTTGACGATGACGGCGTAGCGCTTGCCGTGGTCCTCGGACAGGATGCGGTTGAGCAGCGTCGTCTTGCCGGACCCGAGATAGCCGGTCAGCACGGTGACGGGGATCTGGTCGAGATTCTGGCTGGCAGTGTCGGACATAAGGAAGCTCCGTCTTGGGACGGGCAGCATATAGGCCCGCGCTGAAGCGAATGCACGGGGGCCGTCGCTCCCGATCGTCAGTTTCGGTCGTCGGGCGCCAGCCGGTCGAGGTCGAATTCCAGCACATCGTCGAGAAACGCCAGGAACGCCGACGCCTGATGCTCGGCGATCGCCGCCCCGATCTCCGCCGTCGCCAGGCGCGCATCGCCGACGACGCCGGCCGTATTGAGGTCGCGCGCCATCCAGCCGAAGCCGAGCCTGCCATGCGCCCGCAGATGCGCCGCCTCCGTTGACAGTGTGTCCTGCAGCGACGGGAAAGCCGCGATCGCTTCGCTGCGGACCAGATCCGGCCGGAAATGCAGCATCAGCGACGTCTCCACCGCCCCGCCATGGATGCCGGAAGCGATCTCCGCCGGCGGCAGCAGCCCATCCGGATAGCCGAAGCGCAGCCAGGAGCAGGTGGCCACCAGCACCCCGTGCGCCCGCCGCAACTCCAGCGCCGCCGTATCCATCACCGGCGTGTTGCCGCCATGCGCGTTGACGATGACGAGGCGGCGAAAGCCGGTGGCGGCGAGCCCGGCGCCGATCTCGATCAAGGCCGATGTCGCCGTCTGCCAGCCATGGCTCAGCGTGCCGGCGCAGTCGGCATGCTCGGTCGACTTGCCGATCCGCGAGGTCGACAGGAAGGTCACCGGGCGATCCTGCGGCAGCATCGAGAGGAGCATCGCCACCATCGCGTCGGAAAGGATCGCGTCGGTGCCGAGCGGTAGATGCGCGCCATGCTGCTCCACGGCGGCGATGGGGATGACAGCGACCGCGTCGGCCAGCGATCCCCACTCGGCGGCAAGCTCGGCGCTGGTCATCTCCTCGTAGATCGGCCGCATGCGCGCGCCTCCTTCTGTCTGCTCTGATGCCCCGCCCGGCGCGGCGAAGGCTTACGGCACCGGCAAGGTGGACAACATAGGCGCCTCACGTCATTTTGCCTTGCAAAATGGCGGTGACCTGAACGGTCCCCGCGCAATCGGGTGGGACGTCGATGGCTGTCAAGAAGAAGAAGCAGTTCGTCACCGCCCATCTGAGCCTTGCCGGCCGGGCAGCCCGCACGGCCCTCTCGCAGCGGCTGACGTCGCTGGAGCTCTATCCCGGTCAGGATGCGGTGCTCTTGGCGATCGGGGAGGAGGACGGGATCGCGCTACGCGATCTTGCCGAGCGCCTCGCGGTGCGGCCGCCGACGATCACCAAGACCGTCGCCCGGCTGGGCAGCCAGGGACTGGTCGAGAAGCGCAATTCCGACAGCGACGCCCGCCAGAGCCATGCCCACCTCACCGAAAAGGGCCTCGCCATCGTCGACGCGGTGCGCAGCACGCAGAAGGCCGTCGAGCGACGCGCCCTCAAGGGGTTTTCCAACAAGGAGCGCAAGCTGATGCGCAAGCTGCTGCAGCGCGTCACCGCCAATCTCGACGGCACGCCCCTCCCCGCATTGGTTCCCGACGAGGAATAGGCCATCAAACCCTGCCTTGCGAACCGGCGGCCTTTCCCCGCCGGGCCGTCTTTGCCATAGATCGGCCGGGCACCCGCATGAAAAGAACCGAACGAGTCTAGGTGGCGCAGAAGGTCAAACTCTCGACGATCGCGGATGCGCTGGGCGTGTCGACGGCGACGGTCTCCCTGGCATTGCGCGACAGCCCGCTCGTGGCCGAGGTGACGCGCGAGCGCATCAAGGAAGCGGCGCGCGACTTCGGCTACATCTACAACCGCCGCGCCGCCTCGCTTCGGACCTCCAAGTCCGGCATCGTCGGCGTCTGCGTCCACGACATCATGAACCCGTTCTTCGGGGAAATCCTGATGGCGGTCGAGGAAGAGCTCGATCGCCAGCGCCAGACCTTCATCCTCTGCAACCACCACGACGACCTGTCCAAGCAGCGCTCCTTCGTCGACACGCTGCTGCAGCTCGGCGCCGACGGGCTGATCCTCTCGCCGGCCCTCGGGACGCCGGCGGCCGACATACGCCTCGCCGAGGACAACGACCTGCCGGTGACGCTGATCGCCCGAACCGTCCAGGGATCCGGCGTTCGCGGTTTCAGAGGCGACGATGCCTATGGGATGGGCCTCGCGGTCGATCATCTCGTCGAGCGCCGCCACCGGCAGATCGCCATGGTCGGCGGCACCGGGATGACCTCCACCGGCCGCGACCGCGAGGCCGGCTACCTCGCCGCCTTGAAGCGCGCCGGCATCGCCTTCCGGCCGGAATGGCGGATCGAGGGGCCGCGCAACCGTCATTCGGGCTTCGACGCGACGGCGACCGTGCTGGCGATCGAGCCGCGCCCGACGGCCATCGTGTGCTTTTCCGACTTGGTGGCGCTCGGCCTGATGTACGGCCTGTCGCGCGCCGGACTGCGGCCAGGGGTCGACATCGCCGTCATCGGCTATGACGACATCGACGAGGCGGCGATCGCCATGCCGTCGCTCTCCACCGTGTCGAACGGCCAGCGCGAGGTCGGCCGCCGCGCCGCCGGCGCCCTGCTCGATCGCCTCCGGGGAGAACCCGCCATCGACGAGACGGTCCTCATCCGCCCGGAACTCAAGATCCGGCAATCCAGCGAATATGCCTGGCCGTCATGACGGCCGGACAGACATTTTCATAAGGGAAGGAAACCCATGACCGACTTCGCATCCGTGACCATTCTGGTCCCCGGCCGGCTGAACCCGGACACGCTCGAGACGCTGAAAGAGACCTTCGACGTCGAACATGTCGAGGACCGTGATCTCTCCCGGCTCTCGGCGGAGCGGCGGGCCAGCATTCGCGGCATTGCCCAGATGGGCCCGATCGACGGCGCCACCATGGACATGCTGCCGAAGCTCGAGATCATCGCGAATTTCGGCGTCGGCTATGACGCGGTCGACACCAAGGCGGCGACCGAGCGCAAGGTGGTCGTCACCAACACGCCGGATGTCCTCACCGAGGAGGTCGCGGATACCGCGCTCGGGCTGCTGCTGATGACCGTCCGCGAACTCGGCGCAGCCGAGCAGCATTTGCGCGCCGGCCTGTGGGAGACCAAGGGTAATTACCCGCTGACCGGGGCGACGCTGCAGGGTCGCACCGTCGGCATCATGGGCCTCGGCCGCATCGGCCTTGCCATAGCGCGTCGTCTCGAGGGCTTCGGCGTGAAGATCGCCTATCACAACCGCTCGGAGCGGAGCGACGTCCCCTATCCTTATCACCCGACGCTGGAGAGCCTTGCCGGCGCGGTCGACACGCTGATCATCGCCGCGCCTGGCGGCGCGTCGACGGAAAAGGCGGTCAATGCCGCCGTGCTCAAGGCACTCGGGCCCGACGGCATCTTCATCAATATCGGGCGCGGCTCGACGGTCGATGAGCCGGCGCTGATCGAAGCGCTCAAGGACGGCACGATCCGTGCGGCAGGACTCGACGTGTTCGACAAGGAGCCGCATGTGCCGGCAGCGCTGATCGCGCTGCCCAACGCAGTGCTGCTGCCGCATGTCGCCTCCGCCTCGCGCCACACGCGGCGCGCCATGGGAGACCTCGTCATCAACAATCTCAAGGCGTGGTTCCAGGGCGAGAAGCCGCTGACGCCGGTGGCGGAATCGGTCGAGGCAGGCCTGGCGCGCAGCGCCTGAGGCATCGCCGAGCCGGCCGGGTCATCCCGGCCGGCTCGGCATTCTTTTCCGAACTTATCCGGCGTCCTTGAGGCATTCGCCCGCCGCCGTGGCGGAGGAGCGGGCCGACATGCGCTTTACTTGGCCAGCCTCCACCAGCGCTTTGGTCTCGGCCGTGACTCGGTCGCGCAGCGAGCCGGTGGCCGGCGCGGCAGCGACAGCGTCGTAGATCAGTTTTGCTTCTGCCGGCAGCGCAGCGGCGCAGGCTGGCGCCTGCGCGTGGGCGGCGCCGGAGAGGACGGAAGCAGATAGGAGGGTAGCGAGCAGGAGCCTCGTCATGGATGGACCTCGTCGCGACAGGCCACGATCGGGATGACCGGGCGAGCCGGACCTTAGGCGCGACCCGAGCGCTTGTCATCCACTCGCGGCTGCAGCCGACGGCCTGGCAACGCAACGCTAGCAGCCGCGCTCTAGTGCGCCGCAGCAATCCAGCAAGAGCTTGGCGATATTGGTAAATTCCTAAAATTTCTTCTGCGCGTCAACCTTCGGTTAAGCCTATTGGCGGCTAATGCGGGCGAACGATGTTTGGAGTGTTCGTCATGAATTTCGCCGCAACGGTAGTTGGCGCTGGAATCGCAGGTGCAGCGCTCATCTTCTATATCGAAAGCACGCACGCGGTCGTCGCGGAAATCGGCACCGAGGAGTCCAAGGTCGACCGGATCCATACGGCGAGCATTGGCCCGGCTTCGCCGCGCGACCAGCGCTCGAGCGCGATCCGGCTGATCGACCTGCGCAGCGGGGCGAATTGCAAGATGGCACGGCCCGATGCGCTGCCATCCTATTACACCCCTGCCCCGCTCGGCCCCGATTGCGTCAGTTCGCCGGAGCTACGGCAGGTATCGCAGTGGCGTTCGGGCGACGACGGCGCGCTGGAGATGGCCGACACTGACGGCCGCATGGTGCTGCGCTTCATGCCGGGCGACGGCGTGCTCTTCGAGTCGATCTATCCGACCGACACGATGATGACGATCGTTCCCGCGAGGGGCTAGGCGGAGCCGGCTGACAGCAGCCCTGCAACACGGGTCAGGTACGGTCACCCAGCGCCGCCCTCACATCCTCCAGCCGCCGGATCTGCCGGCCGCTCGGTTCGAAGTTTTCCGGTTCAAGCCATTCCTCGAAGCCGCCCCGCAGTGCGGGCCATTCGCTGTCGAGAATTGAGAACCACGCCGTGTCGCGGTTGCGGTTCTTGACGATCATGTGCTGGCGGAACGTGCCCTCGTAGCGGAAGCCGAGCCTTTCGGCCGCGCGGCGCGACGGCAGGTTGCGGTCGTCGCATTTCCATTCGAGCCGTCGATAACCGAGCTCGTCGATAGCCCGGCGCACGATCAGGAACAGCGCTTCCGTCGAAGCGACCGTCTGCTGCAGCGAAGGCGCCAGGCAGATATGGCCGATCTCGATGACGCCGTTCGCCGGATCGGCGCGCATCAGCGCCGCGACGCCGGTGGCCCGGCCCGTCGATGCCGGCACCATTGCGTGGAACCGCATCGCGCCGCCAAGATAGATCTCCCGGGCAAATTCGAGAAACGCTGCACGGTCGCCAAACGGCCCATAGGCCAGGTAATCGAAGATCCGCCCGCTCCGGTCTGCGGCGAACGCATCGTACAGCTCGTCGAACCGCCGTTCGTCGACGATCGGCTCCACCCGGACATGGCGGCCCTCTATCGGCTCTGCCCCTGGGAGAGCGCGCGGCTCGAAATGCGCGAGGTCAGTCACAGCATGGCTCATCGGGCATACCGCCGGATGAACGAAAGCGTTGCCGACGGAATCGCGCCATCCTGGAAGGGAATGGCGGTCGCGAAGGCGGTGATCGCGCCGGTATGCGTTACGCCGGGATACATGATTTCCTCCACCTCGACGCCTTGCGCCCGGGCCTTTGCAGCGAGGGATCGCGTGTTCTTCGGATCGACGACCGTATCCGCCTCACCTGCGATCAGCAGCATAGGCGGCTCGCCGCCATCGACGAATGCGACCGGCTGCGTGTCGCCAAGCGTGTCGGCGGGAAACACCCGCCGGTAGCGGTCTTCGGTCAGCGGCAGGAAGTCGTAGGGTCCTGCAAGGCCGATGAAGCCGGCTAGTCCCTCCGCCGGAAAGGATTGCCGCGCCAGCCAGCGTTCGTCGGTGGCCAACAGCCCGGCAATCTGGGCCCCGGCGGAATGCCCCATCAGGAAGACCTTCCGCTGCCCGGCCGGGACGCCATGGTCGCCGCGTCGTAGCTCCCCGGCGATGACCGCCGTCGCTGCCGCCGCATCCTCGACGAACCCGGGAAACCGCACGTCCGGATAGAGGCGATAGTTCGGGATGGCAACGATGATGCCTTCGCTGGCCAGCGCCTGGCCGAGGAACGGGTAGATGTCCTTCGACCCGTCCGCCCAGCTGCCGCCGTGGATGAACACGACGAGGGGCGTGTCGCCGTCCGCTCCGTCCGGAACGTAGAGGTCGTACGTGCCCCGCTCACCGTCCCGGTAGCGCAGATCGCTGACGCGTTCGTAGCCGTCACCGCTCGTGGCGGCGTTCAGCGCCGCCGCGCAGCCGGCGAACCACAAGCCGACCAGCGAGACGATGATCGGGGCGAGCAGGGTTCGCAGGCGATGGATCGGAAAGGATTGGGATGATCTCATCGGCACAGACATAGCGGTGCGGCGCAGCGCAGCAATCCGACCAGCGCGTTTGCAGCCTGTGAAGACGGGACGTCAGGTCGAGCCGAGCCGCGTGCCGATGCGCTCCAGTGCCGCGGCGGTTTCATTGAGGCTTTCGACGAAAGCCTGCCGGTCGCGCTGGCGAACATGCTCCAGCTCGCCAGTATCGGCCGATTTTCTCTCGATGCCGCCTTCGAGTTCGGCGATCCGCCGGCGCGCCTCGAACAACTCGTCCGTCGCGGTGATCGCCGCCATGACCGTCAGCCGGAGATCGCCGATCTGCCCGAACCCCTCGCGCAGTTCCGCGATCTTGCGGTCGACCTCGGCGGCAAGCGCCGTCAGATGCGGCTCCTCGCCCTCGCCGCAGGCCATGCGGTAGGTCTTCCCGTCGATGTTGACCACGACTTGCGGCATCCCGACTCCTAAACTCTCACCGATGCTGTTCCAGGACGCCGCGAACGCGCTCCATCGCGTCGACCAGCCGCTGTGACACCTCGCGATTGGCCTGGGTCAGCCGCTCGTTGCGGGCCAGCGCCGCGTCCAGCTCCCGTGCCAGCCGGCCCCGGTCGGCGGTCATCCGCTGGATTTCGACCTCGGCGCCGTGCACCACCGTCTCGCGTTCGAGCCGGGCTTCGACGGCATGCTCCAGCCGCTCGATCGCAGTTCGAAGGCGCAGGCGCGCCGCTTCGAACGGATCATCCAGCGGCATGGCTTCGTCCCCCCTTAGGTTTCGGTCCCTGGTCGGTCCGGCGTCATCGCCGGCGGGGCCGTTCCGGTGTTTCCTCAAGCTCTAGCGGCTCGTGGCGGGGATGAAAAGCGTGGGGTCGCGCCCCCGGCCGGTTTGTTGACACCCCAGAGGGCATGTGATGTCTGCCGCGCGTTCCGGCCAGCGTGGCCGCCAATGGAGCGGACCGATGACCACACCCGAGATGCAGCGTTCGATGGCGAACGCGATCCGCTTCCTTTCGGCCGACGCGGTGGAGGCGGCCGGGTCCGGACATCCCGGCCTGCCGATGGGCGCGGCGGACATCGCGACCGTGCTGTTCACGCGCTTCCTGACCTTCGATCCCAAGCAGCCGGCATGGCCCGATCGCGACCGCTTCGTCCTCTCGGCCGGCCACGGATCGATGCTGCTCTACAGCGCGCTCTATCTGCTCGGCTACGAGGACATCGACCTCGAGGAAATCCGCCGGTTCCGCCAGCTCGGCGCCCGCACCGCCGGCCATCCGGAATATGGGCATGCCGCCGGCATCGAGACCACCACCGGGCCGCTCGGCCAGGGATTTGCCAACGCCGTCGGGATGGCGCTGGCCGAACGCGCCATGAACGCCCGGTTCGGCGACGACATCGTCGACCACACGACCTATGCCTTGGTCGGCGACGGCTGCCTGATGGAGGGTCTCAGCCAGGAGGCGCTGTCGCTCGCCGGGCACCTGAAGCTGAACAAGCTGATCGTTCTATGGGACGACAACGGCATCACCATCGACGGCAAGGTCTCGCTCTCCGACTCCACAAATCAGGCCGCTCGCTTCGCGGCGAGCGGCTGGAACACGCTTTCCTGCGACGGCCACGATCAGGAGGCGATCGCCGCTTCGATCGAGACGGCGCGCACCAGCGACCGGCCGACGCTGATCGCCTGCAAGACGACGATCGGCTACGGCGCGCCGGGCAAGGCCGGCACGTCGAAGGTGCACGGCTCGCCGCTCGGAGCCGAAGAACTGGCGACGGCCCGCAAGGCGCTGGGCTGGGATCACGCTCCCTTCGAGGTGCCGGCGGCGATCCTCGACAAATGGCGGATCGTCGGGCTGCGCTCCAGCGCCAGCCGCAAGGAGTGGGAGAAGCGCTTCGCCATGGTCGACGGCGAGACGCGGGGCGAGTTCCTGCGCCGCGTCCGTGGCGACCTGCCGAGTGGCATCGGCCAGGCGGTTCACCGCTGGAAACGCCGGCTCAACGCGGACCGACCGAAGATCGCGACACGCAGGGCATCTGAGCTGGCGCTGGAAGTCATCAACGAGCTCGTGCCCGAAACCCTCGGCGGATCGGCCGACCTCACCGGCTCGAACAACACCCGCACCAGCCAGATGCAGGCGATCGCACCGGGCGACTACGCGGGACGCTTCATCCACTACGGCATCCGCGAACACGGCATGGCGGCGGTGATGAACGGCATCGCTCTGCACGGCGGCTTCATCCCCTATTCCGGCACGTTCCTGGTCTTCTCAGACTACTGCCGTGCAGCCATGCGGCTTTCGGCCCTGATGGGGCAGCGCGTGATCTACGTGATGACGCATGATTCGATCGGCCTTGGCGAAGATGGCCCGACCCACCAGCCGGTCGAGCACCTCGCGGCTCTGCGGGCGATCCCCCGGATGCAGGTTTTTCGACCGGCCGATGCGGTGGAAGCGGTCGAGTGCTGGGAGCTGGCGCTGCAGTCGCGTGACGCCCCCTCGGTTCTCGCCCTCAGTCGGCAGGACCTGCCCACCCTGCGCCTCGACCAGCACGACGAGAACCGCAGCGCGCGCGGCGCCTACGAGATCGGCCCGGCCTCGGGCGAAGCGGAGGTGACGATCTACGCGACAGGATCGGAGGTCGAGATCGCCTTCGCCGCCCAGGCACAGCTGGAAAGCGACGGCGTCCTGACCCGCGTCGTCTCCGTCCCGTGCTTCGAGTTGTTCGAGGCGCAGAGCCCCGAATACCGGCATGCCATCCTTGGCGACGGCAGCACGGTCAACGTCGCCATCGAGGCCGGCATTCGCCAGGGCTGGGACCGATTCATCGGACGCGATGGCATCTTCGTCGGCATGGCCGGCTTCGGCGCCTCCGGCCCTGCCCCCGCGCTCTACGAACATTTCGGCATCACGGCCGATGCGGTGATCGAGGCGGTGAGGGCCAGGCGCGAGGTCGCGCTCTGACTGCAACCCCGCGAGACCGTTGCGCCGATGAGCTGGCCCGGACCGGTGCGGCGGCATCAGCGGAAATCATCCCGGTCATCAGAAAAGCTGACCGTCGCCAATATTGATCCGCGCCGCCGGGGACTGTACAGCCCATTGCGACCGAGATTTCCGGCGTTTTCACCCACCGGGCACCCATCACAGGAGACGGATCAATGACAGTTCGCGTTGCCATCAACGGCTTTGGCCGAATCGGGCGCAATGTCCTGCGGGCGATCATCGAGTCCGGGCGCACCGACATCGAAGTCGTCGGCATCAACGATCTCGGCCCGGTGGAGACCAACGCCCATCTGATCCGCTTCGATTCCGTGCATGGCCGCTTCCCCGGCACCGTGACGGTCTCCGGCGAGACGATCGACGTCGGCCGCGGCCCGATCCGCGTCACTGCCGAGCGCGATCCGAAGAACCTGCCCTGGGCCGAACTCGGCGTCGACGTGGCGATGGAATGCACCGGCATCTTCACCGATCCGGCCAAGGCCTCGGCGCATCTCGACGCCGGCGCCAAGAAGGTGCTGATCTCGGGCCCCCTGTCGGGCACGGCCGGCGCGGAGAAGACCATCGTCTACGGCGTCAACCACCAGAGCCTGACGGCCGACGACAGGATCGTCTCGAACGCGTCCTGCACCACCAACTGCCTCGCCCCCGTCGCCAAGGTCCTCAACGACGCCATCGGCATCGACAAGGGCTTCATGACGACGATCCATTCCTACACCGGCGACCAGCCGACGCTCGACACGATGCACAAGGATCTCTATCGCGGCCGCGCCGCCGCCCTGTCGATGATCCCGACCTCGACCGGTGCCGCCAAGGCGGTCGCCCTCGTGCTGCCGGAACTGAAGGGCCGCCTCGACGGCGTCGCCATCCGCGTCCCGACGCCGAACGTCTCGGTGGTCGACTTCAAGTTCGTCGCCAAGCGCGACACGACGGTCGAGGAAGTCCAGGCGGCGATCCGCGCGGCGGTCGAATCCGGCCCGCTCAAGGGAATCCTCGGCCTCACCGACGCGCCGAACGTCAGCCATGACTTCAACCACGACCCGCATTCCTCGGTCTTCCACATGGACCAGACCAAGGTGATGGACGGCAATTTCGTGCGCATCCTGTCCTGGTACGACAACGAGTGGGGCTTCTCGAACCGGATGTCGGACACCGCCATCGCGATGGCCAACGCCGGCTGATCTCGTCGAACAGGACGATTGCTTGAAGGGGCGCCTGGTCGAGGCGCCCCTTTTGCATTTGGCCTCGATGATCAGGCGAGCGCCGGGCGCCTGCGGGTCATGGCCCAGTCGAGCGCCAGCATCACCAGCAGCGAGGCGCCGACGAGCGGGAAGACGATCCCGCCGACGACGAGGATGGCGAGGAGCCCGCGAAACACGCCGCGGTCCTGCGGCATCGGCGGCACGCCCATCGAGCCGCTCGGCCGCCGCTTCCACCACATCACGCCGGCCGACACCGCGAGCAGGACGTTGCCGACGCAGACCGCCAGCAGCAGGAGCTGGTTGAGCAGCCCGTATTGCTGGCCCATGTGGACATTGATCCCCCATTCCAGCCAGCGCCCGCCCGGTCCGTAATCGGCGTAGCTCATGTCGACCAGGGGCTCGCCGGTATACTGGTCCAGATGCACGACGCGCTGCCGGGAGAGGTCATCCGGGTAGACCGAGCCGGTGTAGACCCCGTCCGGCCTGCCCGGAATGTTGACGGCATAGCCGCGATTGAGGCCGAGATCGTCGAAGATCGCCGCCGCCCGGTCGAGGCCGATCGGCTGCGTCGCCGCGGAAGCGCCCGGCGAGGTCGGCACCTGCGCCTGCTCCATCGACCACGCCGTCAGCCCCTCGTCGGACAGCTTGCTGCCCGACATCGGCACGTCGGTGCGCACGCCGGGCGGGTAGCCGAAATTGGCGCCGTTGGCCCATTCGTTGACCTTGCCTCCCCAGACCTGCGACCAGGGCATGCCGGTCACCGCGAGGAAGACGATGAAGCAGCCGACGATGCTGCCGGTCACCGCGTGGACGTCACGCCAGAACAGCCGGTTGCGCGGCCGGCCCCGCACCGAGACGACGCCGCCCTTCTGGCCGCGCGGCCACCAGAGGAATATCCCCGTCCCGACGAGAAGGATCGCCCAGCCGCCGGCGATCTCGATGATGCCGCGTGCCACCGGCCCGAAATAGCGCAGGCTGTGCAAATAGCGCACCGTCCACATCACCGTGCCGCGATCGGCCAGCGCGCCGAGCACCGCACCGTCATACGGATCGACATAGACCGCCAGCCGCTCGCCGCTGTCGGCATTGACCGTGATCTCGGCCGAGCTGTCCGGCGTCGCCGGGTCGGTATACTTGACGGCTGTGCCTGGATAGGCGGCCGTCGCCGCCGCGACCACTGCCGACGGGGATGCGAGCGCGGCGTCCTGGCGGATCTCGACGGTCTTGAGGTCGGCGTGGACGAAGGCGTCGATCTCGTCCCGGAACAGGTACAGAGCCCCGGTGATCGACAGGGTGACGAGAAAAGGCAGGACGAAAAGGCCTGCATAGAAATGCCAGCGCCAGACGGCGCGGTAGAGATCGGGCGAGGCGGAAGAACGCGCGGCGTCCTCGGCCTGCCCGGCAACGAGACGGGACATGGTTCCAATCCTTTGGACAAGGTGACACGAGCAGGGCCGGCGTGACGGCAGCCGAAAGCCGCCGCCGACATCGCGGACTGCGTGAATGCATTTCAGGCGGAGCCGCCGGGGGTAGCCGCGGCGGCCGGGTCAGTCCGGCCTAGTGGCCGGCGTGGCCGTCATCCTGCGGCTCGACATCCACGGAGACGTCATCGGCAGGGATGCTCGAGTGGTCCATCGTTGCATGATCCGGCTCGGGCGCGCCCATGGCTTCCACCGCAAGCTCGACCTCGACCGGCCCGGCCGTTTCGAACTCGAGCGTCAGCGGCACGCGGGCCCCGGCCTTCAACGGCTCGACGGGGTCGATCAGCATCAGGTGGTACCCGCCCGGGGCGAGCGCGACGGTTTCGCCGGCCGGAATGTCCAGCCCATCCGTCACCTGCCGCATGCGCATGACCCCGTCGGTGACCTCGGTCGAATGGATCTCCACCGCCCGCGCCGCAGAGGTCGAACCGCCGACCAGACGGTCAGGGGCCGCGCCGTTGTTTTCGATGGACAGATAGGCGCCGGCGACCTTCGCCTGCGGCGGTGTCGCGCGGGCCCAGGGATGGCCGATGTGGATGTCAGCGACCGTGTAGTCGTGGGCGGTGACTGTGGTGGTGGCCAGAGCCGTCAGGGCAGCGCCGACGAGCAGCGACTTGAGAAACGACATGGGAATTCTCCAGATGAACGTGGATCGCGGCCCTGCCGCAATAGGCGGCCGGCCGATGGATGCGCTGTCAGGTGGAGATGGCTGGCGGTCCGGTCGGATCGGGGGCAAGTGCGAGGCTCGGCGAGACCCTGTCCGCATCGCCACCGTCGGCGAGATCCGGCCCGGCGCCCGCTACCAGCGAGAACGCCGCACCAAGCCCCTCTTCCGGGGCGAATTCGGCGAGCACGGCGGCGGTCGCCGAACAGGCGATGCCGCAGGGACAATCGAGACAGATGCCGCCGGAGCGGTCGCGATGCGAGGCCGGCGCGTCGGCGACGGCTTCGACCTGCAGGCCGTGACAGATCACCGGCGACGCCGCCGCGACCGTCATGCCGCAGGTCATGCTGGAGAAGAAGGCCTGCAATACCAGGAGCTGAATGGCTAGCACGAGCGCTCCCGCGCCCGCCACCCTGTCTCCCAGTATGAGCCTGAATATCCGCATCGCCTGATCTAGCGTGAAACCGCGAAGCTGTCATCCGGGGACACAAGCAGGCCGCCCTCTGCCGATCGCCGATGGATGAGCCGCCGAAAGGATCGTCGCCAGCGACCGCCAACGACTTTGCCTCAGGCGGTTTTCAACCGATAGGTCGGTGGTTTTTCAGGCGGTTCCGGCTATATCGAAAGACATAGTGCGAGCGCCGCCCCAGGGGCTGCGGTCTCTGTCCGGGCGGCCGATGGCCGCGTCCTCCCACCGTCGAAAGGCCAAGCCCCGCGCCGATGCTCGAATCGCTTTACGTCATCGTCCTTGTCGCAGCACTCCTCATCCTGCTGGCGGCCTTTTCGAGCCTCCTCGCCTTTCGCTTCGGCGCCCCCCTGCTCCTCCTGTTCCTGTCGATCGGCCTGTTTGCCGGCGTCGACGGGATCGGCATTGCCTTCGACAATGCGGGCCTTGCCTACTTCGTCGGTTCACTGGCGCTGGCGATCATCCTCTTCGACTCGGGCTTCGGCACGTCGCTGCAATCGTTCCGGCAGGCAGCAGTACCCGCCATCGCATTGGCAACGGTCGGCGTTCTGCTCACTGCCGCACTGTTCGGCGTTGCCGCGTCCTGGCTGCTCGGCCTCTCGTTGGTGGAAGGCATGCTGCTTGGCGCGATCGTCGGCTCGACCGACGCCGCAGCCGTGTTCTTCCTGCTGCGCGTCGGCGGCATCGCCATTCGCGAACGCGTCCGTTCGCTGCTCGAGATCGAATCCGGAACCAACGATCCGATGGCGATCTTCCTCACCATTGCCCTGGTGGAGCTTCTGGCGAACGGCGGCGGGCTGGAAGAGCTGGGCGTCGATGTCGTGTTCGGCTTCCTCCAGCAGATGGGCCTCGGCATCATTTTCGGCTTCGCCGGCGGCTGGCTGATCCGCACGCTGGTTGAGAAGCTGGCGATCGACAGGGGGCTCCTCCCGGTCTTCACGCTGGCGCTGGCATTGCTGGTCTTCGGCGTCGCAGGCGCACTCGGCGGTTCCGGCTTCCTCGCCGTCTATATCGCCGGCCTCTACGCGGCCAATAGCGGGCTGCGCCATGCCGCCAGCCTCAAGCGCTTCCAGGATGGGCTGACCTGGCTCTCGCAGATCGTCATGTTCCTGATCCTCGGCCTGCTGGCAACGCCGTCGCAGTTCGGCGTGATCCTGCTACCGGCCGTGGCGCTCGCGGCCTTCCTGATCTTCGTCGCGCGCCCGCTGGCCGTCTGGCTGTGCCTCCTGCCCTTCGACTTCCAGCGCCGCGAGACCGCCTTCATCTCCTGGGTCGGCCTGCGCGGCGCCGTTTCGATCCTGCTCGCCATCGTCCCGTTGCTCGGTGGCCTCGACGACGCGCGACTGTTCTTCAACACGGCCTTCATCATCGTCCTCGCGTCGCTGCTCGTGCAGGGCTGGACGATCGGCATGCTGGCCAGGCGGCTGGGCCTGGTCGTGCCGCCCCGGATCGGCCCCGTCGAGAAGGTCGAGCTGGAGCTGCCCGGCACCGCCAACCACGAGCTCCTGTCATACCGGGTGGTTGCCGACAGCCCGGTCGCCCGCGGCGAACGGGTGCCGCGCTGGGCGCGCCCGTCGCTGGTGGTGCGCGACGGCATCTCGATGCGTTATCAGTATGCCGGGCGGCTGCGCGCCGGCGACTACGTCTATCTGTTCATCTCGCCGCGCTATCCGCGGCTCCTCGACCGGCTATTCGCCAGCCCGGCCCCGGTCGGTCCCGACGACGCGGAGTTCTTCGGCGAGTTTTCGATCGATCCGTCGACCCCCGCGACTGGCCTCGCCACGGCCTACGGCGTCAAGCTCGGCCCCGAGGACATGAACGTCACCATCTCCGAAATGATGATCGCCAGGCTCGGCGGCCGCGCCGAATATGGCGACCGGGTTTCGGTGCGCCCGATTGAGCTGATCGTCCGCGAGACCGGCCTCGACGGCGCCGTGGTGGCGGCTGGCCTTTCGCTGGAACCGGAGGCCGGTCGCGGCAGCAAGATACCGCTGTTCCTGAACTTGCGGGAGATCCTGAGCCTCGGCCGCCGGCTGATATCGCAAGAGGCACGCGACAAGCGGTAACGCCCGGTCGGAAGCGGATTGCCCTCGAAGACGATTGCTCTGCTCCGATCTCTCGCGCTACATCGCCGCTGGGCACGGCGAGGCGACGGTCCGAGGGCAGCGGGACGGCGGCGCCGGGGATGCGACCACTGGCCGGCCGTCCGCGGACGCGGCGACCTGGGGAGGAAAAGGCATGACACAGTTCAAGACGCTCGACGACGTGGAGATCGCCGGCAAGCGCGTCCTGTTGCGGGTCGACCTGAACGTTCCGATGCAGGACGGCAAGGTCGGCGACACGACGCGGATCGAGCGCATCCTGCCCACCATCAAAGAACTCGTCGACAAGGGCGGCCGGGTCATCCTGCTGGCGCATTTCGGACGCCCGAAGGGCAAGCCCAACCCGGACATGTCGCTGGAACCGCTGGCGCCGATCCTGTCCGACATGCTCGGCCAGCCGGTGGGGTTTTCCGACGACTGCGTCGGCCCGGTCGCGGAAGGCATCGTGGGAGCCCTGGAGGACGGGAATGTCGTCCTGATGGAGAACACCCGCTTCCATGCCGGCGAAGAGGCCAATGACGAGGACTTCGTCACACGGCTGGCAGCCCTCGGCGACATCTATGTCAACGACGCCTTCTCGGCGGCGCATCGCGCCCATGCATCGACCGAAGGCCTGGCGCGGCATCTGCCGTCTTATGCCGGTCGCACCATGCAGGCGGAACTCGAGGCGCTGGAAAAGGGTCTCGGCGATCCCGAGCGCCCGGTCGTGGCGGTCGTCGGCGGCGCCAAGGTATCGACGAAGATCGACCTCCTTCAGAATCTCGTCGGCCGCGTCGACGCGCTGGTGATCGGCGGCGGCATGGCGAACACGTTCCTCGCCGCGCAGGGCAAGCATGTCGGAAAGTCGCTCTGCGAGCACGATCTCGCCGACACCGCCCACCGGATTCTCGCGGCAGCGAAGGAATCGGGATGCGCCATCGTGCTGCCGGTTGATGCCGTGGTCGCCCGCGAGTTCAAGGCCGGCGCGGCCAGCGACATCGTGGCCGTGGACAACGTCCCGGAAGATGCGATGATCCTCGACGCGGGACCTGACACGGTCGCGGCAGTGACCGCATGGCTCGACAAGGCGAAGACGCTGGTCTGGAACGGGCCGCTCGGAGCCTTCGAGATCCAGCCTTTCGACAAGGCGACCATGGCGGCGGCACGGCACGCGGCGGAACTCACGCGGGCCGGCAAGCTGGTCTCCGTCGCCGGCGGCGGCGACACGGTGGCGGCTTTGAACCAGGCGGGCGTAGCGGACGACTTCACCTATGTGTCAACGGCAGGCGGGGCATTCCTGGAATGGATGGAGGGCAAGCCGCTGCCCGGCGTGGAGGTTCTGAAGGCCTGATGCCGCCCGAAACCTCCTTCTCGGGCGGACCGGCGAGCTGGGACGAGCTTGACCCCGGCGGACTGGCCGCTTCCTTCAAGACCGGCCTGATCTCCTGGCTGCTCCTGCCGGTCTATGTCTGGCAAGGCATTGCGACGCGGCGCCGGATCAACCGGCTGCTGCCGCCCGTCGGCGCACGCAGCGGCTGCATCGGTACTCATGCTCCCGACGATGCCGAGATCCGGCTGCTGGTTCTCGGCGATTCCTCGGCTGCCGGGATCGGCGTCGACCGGATGGAGGACAGCCTCGCGCCGAAGCTTGCCGAGCGGCTCTACGCACTGACCGGCCTGTCGGTGTTCTGGCGCACCGCCGGTGCCAACTCGGCCGTGTCGGCAGAAGTACGCGACCATGTCGTGCCCAATCTCGCGCCCGATGCTTACAGCCACATCGTCCTGATGATGGGCACCAACGATGCCAAGAACTGGCATGGGGCCCGCAAGTTCAAGAAGAGCTTCGGCGGCCTGCTCTACGCGCTCCGCGCCAAGTGGCCGGAGGCCCGGATCGTCTGGTCGCCGCCGGTGGATCTGAAGCGCGTGCCGGCCTTGCCGCCCGCCCTCGCCTACGTGCTGGAGCTGCGCGCCCGGATCATCCGGCAGCGGGGAGCCCGGCTCTGCGCCGAGCGCGGCATCGTCGTCTCCACCACCCTGCCGCGCGTCGAGCCTGCCGGCTTCGGCCCCGATGGCTTCCACGCCTCGGTGGCGGGCTATGCCTATTATGCCGGGCATCTCGTGAACTACGTTCTTGGCGATCGCACGCGTTTTCACGCACCGGAGTCGATGATGAGCGACAGCTGACGCTTTGTCAGGCTGTCCATGCGGCGCGGCGCGATGCGTCGCCTCGCGATGGCTCCGCCATCGGATCTACGCCCGATCCGGGTCGGTGCGCATCCCCGGCCTCTTCGAGCTGCTGCATGGTCAGGATCACGCGCAGCCCTTCCGGTGTGAGATGTCGCTGCACCGTCGCCTCCAGGCGCGTCGCCATCGCGTCGACGACCATCGAGCCGAACCCCTTGGGAGCGGACCCGGCGAGGAGCTCTTTTCCGATCGGCTCGGTGGGGCTCTCGGCCCATACCAGCTCGACCGCACCGCCACCGATACGGCGCCACACCACCGACAACGTGCCGCCCGACGCCCGCAGCGCGCCGTATTTCGCCGCGTTTGTCGCCAGTTCGTAGAGGATCAGCCCGATCGGCGTGACGTTCGCGCCGCAGATCGTCACCGGCTCGCCCTCGACGCTCAGCCGGAAACCGTCAAGACCGACATAGGGTTCGAGGACGCTCCGCACGATGGCCGCGAGCGTGCCTTCCTTCGCCTCCTTTGTGCTGGCATGGGCGCGCGCCAGCGCATTGATCCGCCCGCGCGCTGCAGTGGCAACCTCCTCCGGCGTGGTTGCGGTTCGTGCAGCCAGCGCCACCAGGGATGAGGTGATGGCGAAGAGGTTCTTGACCCGGTGGTCGAGCTCGTGCGCCAGCATGTTGCTGTTGCCGTTGGCGACTTCCAGCTCGCGATTGGCGGCCGCCAGTTCCTTCGTCCGCTCGTCGACGCGCCGCTCCAGCACGCGGCCGGCTTCCCGCAACTCGCCGGTGAGCGCCTCGTTCTCGCGGCGTCGTTCACGCAGCCAGCTGGTCGCGCGGCGCATCGCCCGGCGCGTGTCGTCCAGTTCCCTGATCCGCATCGGCGGCAGCGGCACATCCTCGAAATTGCCTTCCGAGATCCGTCCCGCCTGGGTCGCCAGCGCCTTGATCGGCTTGGTCACCGCCCGCGCCAGCAGCACGCCGATTCCCGCCGTCGCTGCGGCGACGGCCACCAGCACCGCGAGCGCGATGTTCCGGACGCGGTGGATCGGCCCGAGGATGTCGCTTTCCGGCAGTGTCGTGACCACCACCCAGGGCGTGCGGGAGGCGGCGAGCCGCCGAACCGCGCCGCGCCAGCTCTCGCCGCCGGCACTGAAGCGTGTCAGCCGCGTCTCGCCCGGCTGCAGGCTTTCCAGCCCGCCCGGCAGGCTCGCCACGGCTTCCGCCAGCGCCGGATCGTTCACTTCCGTCACCTTCGCGAAACGCCGCGTCGGCTGGTCCCCGCCGGCGCTGACGAGGCTCGGCCGCGGATGGGCGATCACGTCGCCGGACTGCGCGACGATCGCAGCCGACCCGCGCTCGCCGACTTCCAGGCCTCCCAGGAAGGCCGACAGCGCGTCGATCTCGATATCGATGCCCACCGCGCCCCGTATGCCGAGCCGTTCGTCGTCGCGCACCGCCTTGGCGACGGTGATCCCGGGCCGCTGGGAGGAGAAGAAGATGTAGGGATCGGTCCAGACAACCTCGTCGCTGGCCCTGGCCTCGACATACCAGGGCCGTGTGCGCGGATCGTAGGGATCGGCATTGTCGGTCCGGCTGGACACCGGGCGGAACTCGCTGTCCATGTAGCGCAGCTCCACCGAACGCACCGGGGCCATCTCGATGCGCTTGATGCGGTAAGCCGCTCCTTCGACGCTGTCGTCGCGGCTGACGAAGGTGAAGGCGCCGTCCGCTGCGCCATAGAAGATCCCGGCAAAATCGGTGCGCGACCGCAGCACCTCGTAGAAGTACCGTTCCAGCGCCGCGCGATCCGCCGTGCCAAGGACGGCACTCTCGGCAAGCCGCTGCGACAGGGCTGCGGCATCGTCAGCAGGGTCGAGGAAATTCTCGGTGAAGGTCGTGGTGTCGCGGGCCACCCGCTCGGTCAGTTTCTCGGCGTAAGCGAGCAGCACGTTCTGCGAGGCGAAGTAGGTCAACGTCAGGACTGCAAGCAGCGCCGCCACCTGCAGGCCGACCAGCGCCGTCGTCAGCACCGTCCGAAACGACCACATCCCCGACCATCCCTTGCCTCAGCGGAAGAGGCCCGATCGACTTTGCCCAAGCGGCCGAAATTGTACAACCTGAGCAGTGAGCAGCACCGAAACCGGGCTGTCGCTGATGGGCGATCCGCCGCGTCGAACGATCCGCATGGCGAGTTCTCGTTGCTTGCGATAGGCTGCCAATAGTGAAACCGGAGAGCACCGATGTTCGAGACCACCGCACAGGACAGCTTCACGAAGCACAAGGACTCTCGCGGCGAATGGATGGTGAAGATCAATCGCAGCGGTCAGCTGCAGCCGCCGATCTTCTGCCGCGATGAGGCCCATGCCGACGCCGTCATCCGCGAGCAGGAGGAGAAGCATCGCGACTGATCGCTGGCGCCGGGGCGCTCGCCCGCAAGCCCGTAGCGTTCTGTGCCAAAGCCCCCGAGCGAGCCGTTGGTGTCTTCACAGAACGGTCTGCGTAGTCCAAAGCGGGGCCTGAACCGAAAGGAGAGCCCATGGCCAGACAACCGAACTTCAATTTCGAGCGGCAGGAACGCGACAAGGCGAAGGCCGCCAAGAAGGCTGCCAAGCTCGATGCCAAGAAGGCCGCCAAGGCCTCCGAGCAGCCGGATGCGGAAACATCTTCCGAGCCGGACGGCGGGGCAGACTCCCCGCGCGACTGATCGTGCTTATCTTCCACGGCGACCGAGCGGCCTCGCCCGCTTCGGCCAGCCGGGGTATCGGTCGCCGGAGCGCGCCCCGCGACACACTTCTTCGCCGGCACATGAACCATGGGGACCGAGATGTCGGCTAGAGTCACTCTGTTCGCGGCCTTGATCGCCGCCACCTCGCTCTCCGGCTGCGTCGAAGGCGGCGGCGGCTACTACGACGACGGCTATAGCGGTCCCGTCTACTATGACGGATATCGCGGGCCGATCTATGATGACGGCTACCGCGGCCCCATCGTCGTCGACCGGGCGAGACCACGGTTGCCCCGCGATTATTACCGCGACCGGCGTCGCCCGCACCGGGACTGGGAACGGCGGGAGCGACGGGAATGGGAACGTGACCGCCGCGAGGCGGACCGGCGCGAACGTCGCGAGGACCGATCCGACCGGCGACCGGATCGCCCCGAACGGGTCGAGGAGCAGCGCGCCGAAGAGAGGCCGCCTCGGAGCGAGCGGGCGGCCCCGCGGGCAGTGGCCATCCAGCAGTTTGGGACCGGCCGTCGCCGCGGCTCCACCGCAGAGTGCGCCCGTGGTTCGACGAATTGCGACGACATCGAACGGCTGCAGTAGGCGCCCCGCTTCCGGCCGGATCGGGCGCTCGCCCGGTCCGGATCGGACTGCCACATCATCGTCAGACTAGGATTGCAGTCTCCGGGTCGAAGGGAGATTGCGATGAGCGACGATTATGCATTTATCGGGCTGGGCATGGCGCTCGGCCTCGGCCTGGGCGCCATGCTGGGGGCGCTGGTCTTCGACGACATCCCGATGGGTATTGCCATCGGCCTTGCCTTGGGTGCCGGCCTCGGCAATGCGTTCGGCCGGCACCGCCAAAGGTAAGGCGAACGCCCGCCGCCCGTCCTGCAGCGCCGGCTATTCGGCCTCGTCCTCGTAGCCGACGAGATGAAGCGGGCGGGCGCGCAGCTGCCGCAGTTCGCACCAGCGCACCAGCGCCTCCTCCCGCCCGTGGGTCACCCAGACTTCCTGCGGCGCGATCTCGTCGATCGTCTCGGTGAGCTCGTCCCAGTCGCAATGGTCCGAGATGATTAGCGGCAGCTCGACGCCTCGCTGGCGAGCCCTCTGGCGCACCCGCATCCAGCCGGAGGCGAAGCACGACACCGGATCCGGGAAGCGCCGCGCCCACCGGTCGGCGAAGGCCGATGGCGGGCCGACGACCACGGCGCCGGCGAAATCGGCCTTGACCGTCCCGTCGCCGCTTTTCGCCTCGATCGTCGCCGGGCGCAGTTCGCCGAGGTCGATGCCCTCGGCCTGGTAGAAGTCGCAAAGCTTCTTCAGCGCGCCGTGGATGTAGATCGGCTTGTCGTAGCCCGCATCGCGCAGATGCCGGATCACCCGCTGCGCCTTGCCTAGCGCATAGGCCCCGACCAGATGCGCGCGTTCGGGAAACTGCCGCAGCGAGGCGAGCAGCTTGGCGACCTCGTCCGCCGTCTCGGGATGGCGGAACACCGGCAGCGCGAAGGTCGCCTCGGTGATGAAGACGTCGCAGCGCACCGGCTCGAAGGGCAGGCAGGTCGGGTCGGCCCGGCGCTTGTAGTCGCCCGAGGCGACGATCGTCAGGCCCTTGTGGCTGACGGCGATCTGGGCCGAGCCGAGAACGTGGCCCGCCGGATGGAAGCTGACGTCGACACCGTTGATCGTGATGGTCTGGCCGAGCGGCGCCTCTTGGCGCTCGACGCAGAAATCCTCGCCGTAACGCAGCGCCATGATCGCCAGCGTCTGGCGCGTCGCCAGCACCTTCTCGCTGCCCGGCCGGGCATGATCGGCATGGCCGTGGGTGACCAGCGCCCGCGGCACCGGACGCACCGGATCGATGTAGAAGTCACCGGGCGGGCAGTAGAGGCCGGCCTCGGTCGGGCGCAGCAAATCGTCGGGTCGCATGAGGTCCTTGCGGGTCGCAGGTGATCTGCCGGGCTTAGTTAAGCCTAAATAGCCTCGCGGCGACCGCACCGGATTTCTTTCGCACTGCAACA
Organism: Aurantimonas endophytica; assembly: GCF_014196845.1. Classification (GTDB taxonomy): domain Bacteria; phylum Pseudomonadota; class Alphaproteobacteria; order Rhizobiales; family Rhizobiaceae; genus Aurantimonas; species Aurantimonas endophytica. Next base: position 446,850 of record NZ_JACIEM010000005.1, on the reverse strand, counting down.
GACTATGATCGCATTCGAATCGCCGCTGTCCCTCAGGATCCTCCCATGCCGCACTTCCTCCCTGGATCGACCGGGGCATACTGAGCCATGGCGAGAAGCTTCGGCGCGTGGTCGGCGACGGCGACACATCATTCGCCGCTGGAGGATGCCCAGGGCATTCTCACCGGTGCGATCCTTACCGCGATGGGCCTGTCGATCTTGGCGCATCTCGGTTTCCTGACCGGCGGCACGGCCGGGCTGGCCCTGATCGTCTCCTACGCCACGGGCTGGAATGTCGGTCTGGTGTTCTTTCTGGTCAATCTGCCGTTCTACGGCCTCGCCATCGGCCGGATGGGCTGGGCCTTCACGATCAAGACCTTCCTCGCCGTCGCCGTGCTCTCGGCCATGACGGCACTCCAGCCGGACTATTTCACGCTTGGCACGGTCAACCCGCTGGTCGGCGCGGTGCTTGGCGGCCTGCTGATCGGCTTCGGGCTGCTGGCGATGTTCCGCCACCGCGCCAGTCTCGGCGGGGTCGGCATACTGGCGATCTATCTTCAGGACCGGCTCGGCTGGAAGGCGGGTTACACGCAACTGGTGATCGACCTGGCGATCCTCGCGCTGTCATTCACCGTGGCCGAGCCCAGCGCCATCGCCTATTCGGTGCTCGGCGCGGTGGTGCTCAATCTTTTCCTCGCGGTCAATCACCGCCCCGACCGCTACATCGCCGCCTGAGCCAGCCATCAGGCAGGATCGATTCCACCGACGATCATCTCGCGCTCGCGTGGCAGGAAGGGCGTGCCCTCGACAGGGCCATTGCCCGTCTCCGCGTCCAGCCGCGCGACCTCCTTCAGCATCGTCTCGCGCAGCCGGCATTCCATCGCCCAGCCGGTGCTCGGATCCTCGGCCGAGGCCAGGAACCAGACCAGGATGCCGGTCGCATCCTGGCCGATGACCTGGACCTTGGCGGAATCCTTGTCGATGACGTCGTCGGATTCGTCGATGAATTTCTGGAACGCCTCGCGCAGCCGATCGACGTCGGCGCGGTGGTCGAGGCGCAACTCGACGCTCTTGATCAGGCTGGGATCCTGCTTGGTCCAGTTCTCGAAACTGTTAGAGACGAGTTCCGAGACCGGCACGATGATCCGCCGGTTGTCCCAGCTCTTCAGCTGGACGTAGGTGAAGTTGATCTTCTCCACGTAGCACCACTGCCCCTTGTACAGCACCGCGTCGCCGATGCGGGCCGTCTTGGCAAGCGCGATCTGCAGGCTCGCCATGATGTCGGCAAGCACCGACCGCGCCGCGAACGCCAGGATCAGGCCGATGGCGCCGGCTGACGCCAACATGGAGAAGCCGAGGGTTTCGAACGCGTTCGTCTGGATCAGGACGAGCGACGTGCCGACGAGGAAGGCGAGGACAATCGCCACGCGCCGCGCGGCGGAGATGTTGGTGTAGAGGTTGCGCTGGTCGGCCGCCTCCGACTCGCTCAGCTCTTCCATGTTCCGACGCACGACGCGGTCGAGGACGGCGTCGACGATCCGCACCGCGATGAGCGCCAGCGCGATGATGAACAACGCCGACTGCAGCGGCGCGAGGAAGATGTTCACGGCACCGGAGAAGGTGAACAGCCAGCTTTTCACCAGCGAGAACGTCCCGACGCAGACCATCAGCGCCACCGGCATCTGGATCGTGTCGACTATATTCTCGGCGATCTGAGACGGCTGGTTGCGCTTGGCACGTCCCATCCCGGCATAGGCGAGGGCCGCGGCGCCGACCGCGAGCAGCAGGACCAGCGGCAGCGCGATCACCTCCCACCAGGCGAGCGTCCAGAAGGCGCGTTCCTGCAGGAACTGCGGCAGCGCTTCCTCGAAGCGGGTGGGGCCGAATACCTCGTGCAGGGCGAGGATGTTGCCAACCGTCTGCTCCGAGAACACCCAGACCGGATCCCCGTCTGCCGGCTTGACGCGGGCGATGCGGATCGACACCGGCCGATCCGGCAGTTCCAATATGGCAAGCCTTATGTTGCGGCGTGGCTCTCCTGCCAAAGGGTTCTCGCTGGCGACATTGTCCGCCAGCGCATCCGGCCGGTCTGGCAGATCGCCCCAGTCCAGCCACATGGCGCCTTCGATAATCTCGTTCAGGCGGGCGGCCAAAGCCGGCCCCATCTCCGGCTGGATCGCCGGATCGACGCCCGACAGGTCGAGCATATGCGCGGCCGTGTCCCAATCCTCCCGCTCGGCGGCGAGGATGAAGGTCTCCATCATCCCCTGCGGCGTGTCGCGATCGATGTAGCGGTCGGCCGGCGGCAGGCCCGAATTCAGCGTTTCGATCTCGAGGAAGCGCGGTGACCCTCCCCCTGAATCCTGGGCGTTGGCTCCGGACAGCGTCGCAAGGAGGATGAGGAAGGCGGCAAGCCAGCGCGTCAAGGGTGGGCCTCGTGGTCCATCGCTTCGGGTGCCGTTAGCTAAGAGAGTCCGGCAGATAACCCACCCCCGCCACGGCGATTGACCGGATTTCGGGCCAGACGACATCCGTTGACGGGACCGAGGCCGACTGGGCAAATGGCCGCTGCATGGCCAACAGACGGATCCGGAAATGTCCTCAACGCTCTGGCTGACGGCCGTGGCCATGGTCGCCTTCGCCGGCAATTCGCTGCTGGCGCGCCTCGCGCTCGTCGACGGCGCGATCGATGCGGCAGGGTTCACCGGCATCCGGCTGGCCTCCGGCGCGGCCGTCCTCGCGCTCATCGCCATGCGGGCCCGCCCCGTGGGTGGAACCGAACCCACTATCGGCGGCAGCTGGGCCTCCGCCCTCGCCCTCTTCGTCTATGCGATCGCGTTTTCGCTGGCCTATGTGAAGCTCGGCGCGGCGGTCGGCGCGCTCGTCCTCTTCACCGCGGTGCAGGCGACGATGATCGGCTGGGGGTTGCTGCAGGGCGAACGTCCCAGTCGCCGCGAGACGGCGGGGCTTACCGTCGCCTTTGCCGCCTTCGTGCTCTGGCTTGCGCCCGCCGTGACGCGGCCCGACCCGCTTGGCACGGTGCTGATGATCGCTGCAGGCGCCGCTTGGGGCGTCTATTCGTTGCGCGGCAAGGCGGCCGGCGATCCGATGCGGGCCACCGCCGGCAATTTCATCCGCACCCTGCCGCTCGCCGTACCACTCGTGATCGTCTCGCTATGGCAGGACGGCGTCACCGCCGAGGGACTGATCCTGGCGCTCGCATCCGGCTGCGTCGCCTCCGCGCTGGGCTACATCGTCTGGTATCGCGCCCTGGCCGGACTGACTGCGCTCGCCGCCGCCATCGTCCAGCTCTCGGTGCCGGTGATCGCCGCGCTCGGAGCGGTGCTGTTCCTGTCCGAGACGCTGAGCCTCGGCTTCGTCGTCGCCGCCGCCTTCGTTCTCGGCGGCATCGGCTTCGCGCTTTTCGCCCGGCAACGATAGCGGCGGGCAAAATCGCCGCGCCGACCCTATCTCTGCGCCGTGACCGCTCGCCCCGCCCCCCTTACGCCGTCAGGCCCCCTACCCGAACGCTTCCACGCCTGGTTCGCCGGCCATGGCTGGGCGCCGCGCCCGCACCAGCTGGATCTGCTGCAGCGGGCTGAGGCCGGCGCCTCGGTACTGCTGATTGCGCCCACCGGCGCCGGCAAGACGCTGGCCGGCTTCCTGCCTTCGCTGGTCGATCTCGACCGACGCGGTCGGCCGAAGCCCGGCACACGGCCGCGCGGCGTCCACACGCTGTATGTCTCGCCGCTGAAAGCGCTGGCGACCGACATCGCCCGCAACCTCGAAAAGCTGGTCGCCGAAATCGGTCTGAAGCTCACCATGGAGACGCGCACCGGCGACACCTCCCAGGTCCGCCGCCAGCGCCAGAAGCTGAAACCCCCGGACATCCTGCTCACCACGCCCGAGCAGCTGGCGCTGCTGATCGCCGGCAAGGACGCGCGGCAGTTCTTCTCCGACCTGCGATACGTGATCTTCGACGAGCTGCATTCGCTGGTGACGTCGAAGCGCGGCCATCTCCTGTCGCTGGGCCTCGCACGGCTGCGCACGCTGCAGCCGGAAATCCAGACGATCGGCCTGTCGGCGACGGTGGCCGAACCCGACGATTTGCGGCAGTGGCTTGTGCTGCAGGGCCGCAATGCCTCGCCGCTGTCGGACCTGATCACCGTCTCCGGCGGCGCGCGGCCGGACATCCGCATCCTGACGTCAGAGGAGCGCGTGCCGTGGCGGGGCCACACCGCGCTCTATGCGATGCCAGAGATCTACGCGGCGATCCAGGCGCACAAGACGACGCTGCTCTTCGTCAACACCCGCTGGCAGGCGGAACTCCTGTTCCAGGAGCTGTGGCGGATCAACGAGGATACGCTGCCGATCGCGCTCCATCATGGCTCGCTCGACGTCGGCCAGCGGCGCAAGGTGGAGGCGGCGATGGCCGACAACCGGCTGCGCGCCGTCGTCGCCACCTCGACGCTCGATCTCGGCATCGACTGGGGCGACGTCGATCTCGTCGTGCATGTCGGCGCGCCGAAGGGTGCCTCGCGCCTCGCCCAGCGCATCGGGCGCTCGAACCACCGCATGGACGAGCCGTCGAAGGCGATCCTCGTTCCCGCCAACCGCTTCGAGGTGATGGAGTGCCAGGCGGCGCTCGATGCCAACTATCTCGGCGCGCAGGACACGCCGCCCTTGCGCGACGGGGCGCTGGACGTCCTCGCCCAGCATGTCCTCGGCATGGCAGTCGCCGAGCCGTTCCGCGCCGACGATCTTTTCGCCGAGGTGACCTCGGCCGCCCCCTATCGCGACCTCGACCGCGAGACCTTCGACCGGGTGATCGATTTCGTCGCCACCGGCGGCTACGCGCTGCGGGTCTACGAGCGCTACGCCAAGATCAAGCTGACCGAGGACGGCACCTGGCGGATCGCCCATCCGCGCATCGCCCAGCAATACCGGATGAATGCCGGCACGATCCTCGAAGCGCCGATGCTGCAGGTCCGGCTGATCCGCGGCCGCTCCAAGGGCGCCATCGCGCGCCGCGGGCCGATCCTCGGCAAGATCGAGGAGGGCTTCGTCGAGGCGCTGTCACCGGGCGACACCTTCACTTTCGCCGGGCGGGTACTGCGCTTCGAGACGCTGCACGAAAACCAGTGCCTCGTCTCCAAGGCGGTGGACGAGGACCCGAAGATCCCCGCCTATGCGGGCGGCAAGTTCCCGCTGACCACCTATCTCGCCGAGCAGGTGCGGGCCATGCTGGCCGATCCCGACCGCTGGCAGGCGCTGCCCGAGCAGGTGTCCGACTGGCTGGAGATCCAGCAGCGCAAGTCGCTGATCCCCGGCCCCGGCGAACTCCTGGTCGAGACCTTCCCGAACGGTCGCATGCATCACATGGTGCTCTATCCGTTCGAAGGCCGGCTGGCGCACCAGACGCTCGGCATGCTGCTCACCCGCCGGCTGGAGAAGGCCCGCGCCAAGCCGCTCGGCTTCGTCGCCACCGACTACGCCATCTCGATCTGGGGACGCGGCCCGATGGGCGCGATGATCGCCGACGGCCGCCTGTCCCTCGACGATCTGTTCGACGAGGACATGCTGGGTGACGACCTCGAAGAGTGGATGGCGGACTCCTGGCTGCTCAAGCGCACCTTCCGGCAATGCGCGGTGATCTCCGGCCTGATCGAGAAGCGCCATCCGGGCCAGGAGAAGACCGGCAGGCAGGTGACGGTCTCCGCCGACCTCATCTACGACGTGCTGCGCAGCCACGAGCCGGATCACCTATTGATGCGCGCGACATGGGCGGACGCCGCGACGGGCCTGCTCGACGTCGCGCGGGTGGCCGATCTCCTCGGCCGCATCAAGCATCACATCGTCCACAAGGATTTGAAGCAGGTCTCGCCGCTCGCCGTGCCGGTCATGCTGGAGATCGGCCGCGAGCGGGTCGTCGGCGAAGCGCGGGACGAATTGCTGGCGCAGGCCGCCGAGGACGCGATGATCGCGGCAGCGCTCGAATAAATTCCGGGCCGCCGCGTAGGGCGGCGCCACGGGCTGCGTATCAGGGACCGGATGCCGAAGACGGCACCCGATCCTTCGCAACGGAGCCGCCACGATGGCCAAGCCCTCCTTGATCCTGATCGCCGCCCTGGCGTTGCCGCTCACCGTCAATGCCGCCAGCGCCCAGTCGCTGGTCATGTCCCGCGTGTTCGACCGCGTCGACATCAACCGCGACGGCGCCATCGACCGCGGCGAATTCGAGGCCGCCATGGCGAAGCGCTTCGCACGTCTCGACACCAATGGTGACGGTCATCTCGATCGCGGCGAGATCGAAGCCGCCCGCGAGCGGGTGGCCCGCCGCATCAGTGCCGCCCGCACCGTCGCGGAAGGCCGTATCGAGGCCCGTGACCGCAACGGCGACGGCCGGGTATCGCGCGCCGAATTCATGCACGTGCCCGCGCTGTTCGACCTCGCCGACAGGAACCGCGACGGCCGTCTGGATAAGGACGAGCTCGCCGCTGCGGTCAACGCGCTGGCCGGCCGCTGAAGACGCTCTTTCGTTTCGCTTGACCCATGTGACCAAGGAGAGAACCCATGAACCTCAAGACCCTCGCCGCCTTCGCCGCACTCGGCGCCGGCACCATCTTCGCCCTGCCCTCCCAGGCCGGCGAGCGTATCCATTACGGACCGCGCGGCGGCAGCTATGCCGTTTCCCAGGGCTGCGTCGCGGGCTTCGTCGACCGCTGCTACCGCTCGGTGACCGCAGTTGGTCCGCACGGTCGCGCCTATGTGGCGGACCGCGGGATCGCCGTCGGCCCCTATCGCGCCCGCGGCGTCACCCGCGTCGTCGGTCCTCGGGGCTACACGGTCGTTCGCACCGGTCGCTGGATCCGCTAGGCTTCCGCTCCAGCCGCCAACCGGCCGCAGACGCCCGGAACGCTTCGATGCCGGACCTTTCACGCGACCGCTTCGGGCCGGAGCCCGCACCGATGGATCACCCCGTCCAAGCGGCCGCCGGCTCCGACCGATCCGGGGCGCCCGACGCCGCAATCGTCCGCCGTATGGCGGCGGGCGATCAGGGCGCCCTGACGCAGCTCGTCTCCCTTCACGGAGGCGGGCTGCACGGATTTTGCCTGCGCTTTCTCGGCAATGCCGCCGACGCCGAGGAAGTCGTCCAGGACGTCTTCCACCGCGCCTGGCGCCATGCCGACCGATACCGGCCGGAGACCGCCAAGGTCGCGACATGGCTCTACCGCATCGCGGTCAATCGCTGCGTCGACCGCAAGCGCAGCCGTGCGCTGCGGGCCTTTGTCGGCCTCGGCGCCCGCGAGGAAACCGAGCCGAGCGAAGTGCCGGACCCGCTGCGCCAGACGGAAAGCCGCGACGCGCTGGACAAGGCCCGCCAAGCCATCGGCCGTTTGCCGGAGCGCCAGCGCATGGCGATCCTGCTGAGCGCCGCCGGCGGGCTGGACAATGCCAGCGCCGCGGACGCCATGGGGATCCGCCTCGGCGCCTACGAACAATTACTGGTACGGGCGCGTCGCACGCTGCGGCAGCGGCTCGACCCCTGACAGGCAGGAGCCAAGACATGGACCGCAAGACTTTCGACAAGCACCTTCTGCGCTACGGCCCGGACATCGATAGCTGGCCGCCGGACGACCGCGCTGGAGCGCTGCTCCTGCTGGCGGTGGACGGAGCGGCCCGATCGCGGCTCGAAGACGATCAGATGCTTGCCGGGCTCCTCGCCCGCGCCGTGCGCTCGGCCCCGGACGAGGCCGCGATCCTGGCGGGGGTGCGAAAGCGCATCGCGGCAGCCGACCGGCCATCGCCCGTTTCGCGCCTCGACACTGTCATCGCCCGCTGTCTGAGCCCGGCCCCCATGGCCGCCTCCGCCTTCGCGACTGTCGTCCTCGCCATCGGCCTCGGCTATGCCATGGGCACCGCTTCGGTGGGCGTCCCGGACGAACTGCTCCTCGCCATCGCCGAGGGCAATTTCGCCGGCGCGGGCCTGGGCAATATGGGCGACGCGCCGCTCTGGCCCGGGAGGTCGTGAGACAATGCGCCGCTGGATCGTCCCCGTTCTCGCGATCGCGCTGTTCCTGTCGCTGATCGGGAACCTCGTCGGCCTCGGCTATGTGCTCGGCCAGTGGGGAGCCGAGCGACCTAGCATGGCGCTCGTCCAGGAAGCCATGGCCGACTATCCGCCGGAATTGCGCCGCGCCATTCGCGCGGAATTTGCCGCAGGCCGCGGCGACTTCATCGCCGACGTCGCCGCCTTGCGTCAGGAACGGCGCGCGATGGTGGCCGCGCTGCAGGCCGAGCCATTCGACGCCGCGGCCCTGCGAAACGCGCAGCAGGCGGTGGCGGCGCGAACCGCCGCGCTGCAGCAGCGTATCCATGCGGCCATGCTGGCGGCAGCCGAGAAGCGGGCGCAGCCCTGAGCGACTCCCCGGGCCGCCGCTCGCTTCTCTATTTGCCTTGGCCGGCAGGCTCTTCGCCGATCCAGACCTTGAAGCCCGTCAGCGTGTTCTGCCCGAACGTGTGGGTCAGCGGCACATCGGCGGCGTCACGCCCCTGGGCGATCAGCACGCGGCCGAAACGGGGGGCGTTGTTGCGGGGATCGAAGGTCCACCACCGTCCGCCGAGATAGCACTCCATCCAGGCGGCGAAATCCATCGACGCGTAAGGCGGCGGCAGGCCGATATCGCTGATATAGCCGGTGCAGTAGCGGGTCGGGATGTTCATCGCCCGGCAGAAGGTGACGGCGAGGTGGGTGAAGTCGCGGCAGACGCCGACGCCCTCCGAATAGGTCTCCGCCGCGGTGCGGGTGGCGCGGGAGTTCTCGTAGCCGAAGCGCACGTGGTTGTGCACGAAGTCGCAGATCGCCTGGACGCGGCCCCAGCCGGGCGCCGTGTTCCCGAACAGCCGCCAGGCCTCGTTGGACAGAAGGTCGGTCTCGCAATAGCGGCTGCCGAGCAGGAACTGCAGCGTCTCCGACGGCAGGTCCTCGACCTCGTGCTGGATCGCGTCCAGCCCGACCGGATCGGACAGGCCCTCGTCGTGGATCACGCCGTCCGTGCCGAGGACGAAATCGCCGGCGGGCGCAACCAGGCGGTTGCACCAGTTGCCGAAGCTGTCGCGGTAGCTGGTGATCGGCACCGCCGGCTTCGTCACGAGGTGATCCGGCCGTTCCAGCGAGCCCACGCGCGAATAATGCACGTTGAGATTGATGATCATCGGCGTCGGCGCCGGCAGCTGGTAGGCGAGCTCGCAGCCCAGTCGGATGCGCATGCGGCATTTCCCCATCGGGCCCTTCGGCGATCGGCACGCGCCTGGCCATGGCGACGGCGGCAGTCCCGCGACACGCCGCCCGGGCTGCATCACGCTGTGGCGCCCCGGGCAATGGGTGCGCTGCAGCGATCCTAGGCGGTCGGAAGGGCGTTGGCGAGGTGCAATAGGCGCCGCCGCGACTGGCGGGACAATGTGCCCCTTGTTTTCGCCATCCGTCGTGGCTTGGATGGGAACGAAACGCGAATCACCCATGCGAATCCGGAAACTGCGAATGAATGCACTGGCGCGACGGCTGCGACGGAACGACTGTCCGGGCGTCGAGATGCAGTTGGCGGGCGCCACGGTCGTCTGCGATCCGTCCGGCATTCTCTACGCGCCGTCCGAACGACTGCTCGTCGTCTCCGACCTGCATCTCGAGAAGGGTGCGGCCTTCGCCCGGCGCGGCATGATGCTGCCGCCCTACGACACGGCCGCGACCCTCTCACTGCTCGGCGCGGCGCTCGAACGCTATGATCCCGTCCGGGTGATCTGCTTGGGCGACTCCTTCCACGACCGGCACGGCGCCGCCTTCATGCCCGCCCAGTTTCGCGAAGTCCTCGTCCGGCTGATGACCGGCCGCGACTGGATCTGGATCGCCGGGAACCACGACCCCGAACCGCCGGCCTATGTCGGCGGCGAAACGCACGAGACGATCTGCGTCGGTCCATGGACCTTCCGGCACGAGCCGAGCCCGACGCTGCGCGTCGGCGAGGTCGCCGGCCATCTCCATCCGGTCGCCCAGGTGTCGGCCGGCGGGCGGTCGAGCCGCAGCGCCTGCTTTGCCAGCGATGGCGACCGGATGATCATGCCCTCCTTCGGCGTGACGACAGGCGGGCTGAACGTGCTCGACCGCGCCTTTCATGGCCTGTTCGATCCGGTCCGGGCCAAGGCCTATGTCATCGGCATCGCGCAGATCTATCCGATCCCGTTCCGCTCGCTCTGCCGGTAGGGGCTCAATAGGTCGAGGCGAAAGCCGCGAGCTGGCAGAGCACGACCACCGCGGTCAGCACCATCCGCAGGCGTCCGAACCAGTCCGGCAGGTTCGCACCTCGCGCCGCCATGGCGTCCCACAGGCCCTGCAGCAGGAAGAGCAACGCGAAGCCGGCGAAGAGCCACGGGCTCGGCAGGAACAGCACCAGCCACGCGGCCAGCGCCGGCAGCACCGACAGGATGAGGATGGAGGGGCGATGCGCAGCCGGGGCAAGCGCAGCCCCCCAGCGTATGCCGCCGAGAAAGGCGAGGATCGTCGCGGAATAGCCTGCATAGGCCAGGATGAGCTGGCGGTAGGCGATGAAGTCCCTACCGGCGTAGACGAGCATCGCGGTCATCAGGACGAACGGCACGAGCCCGCCCAGGCCGAGGATCCAGGCCACGCGGGTACCGCCGTCATGCTGCTGCACCGGCGCAGGGGGAGCAGACGGAGGAGTGTCGGCGGGATCGGCGTTGGTCATCGGACGCACTCTAGTCGCGCTTGAACAGGATGCGACCGAACCAGCCGGTGAAGATGGCAAGGATGACCGCGGCAAACCCGTAGAGAATACCGTGATTGGTGGCGAAACCGTAGATGAAGCTCTCGAAGCCTGTCTTCACGACCGTCAGCGTCGCGGTGCTGCCGCGGATGAACACCCCCTGGCGGAACAGATAGGCCCGCACCGTGTGCTCGCCGGTCGGGAGCCCGGCCGGCAGTTGAAGATCGGCGCGGAACAGTGTCGGGCTGACGAATTGCACGCTGCCGAAGCGCTGGTTGTAGAGGCCGTTGTTCTCGCGGATGCGCCTGAGCGCCGTGGCATATTCGTCGCGGTTCGGCACGACCGCCTGGGCGTCGTCGTCGGCCGCCGGCTCGCCGCCGCCACCAAGCCGCAGGTCGGCGATGCCGATCGACAGATTGACGCGGTTCGCCTCGCTCATGATGTCGGCAAGCGGCCGGGTGGAGGCCAGGGCATAGGACGACGGCGGCGCTGCGAAGCTCTCCGACCCGCGATTGATCCAGAGCCCGAGCATGCGCTCCTTCTCGCGCACGACCACCGGACGCCGGGGCCCGATCAGCGCCACGACGATGTCGTAGCGCTGCTCGCGCAGGATGCGACCGTCGGCGTTGTCGAGAGCGCCGAAAACGACCAGTCGGGCGCCGGTGAAATCGGAGGTGATGCCGATCTGCTCGGTGGACAGGCCGATCTCGAAGGTCTCGGCGGCCAGCTGCGCGCGCGCAGGCACGGCAAGGAAGACCGCAAGAGCAAACAGTGCCGCCAGAGACTGCACCAGGCGCCCAGGATACGCGAAAGCCGTGAACCCCCGGCCGGTCATCCGGTCTCTCCGCTCGGCAGGCTGATCGAGTAGGGCTCCTCGGGCGTGACGACGAGTTCGAAACCGAGCCGAAGCCCCACGGCGAGTACCAGCAGCGCCAGCAGCGCCCGCAGCTGGTCGCCGCGCAGCTTGCGTCCGGCTTCGGCGCCGAACTGCGCGCCGATGACGCCGCCGAGCATCAGCAGGAACGCCAGCACGATGTCGATCGTGTAGTTCGTCGCCGCCTGCAGCACGGTGGTGACCGCGGCCGTGAAGATGATCTGGAACAGCGACGTGCCGATAACGACGTTGGTCGGCACGCGCAGGAGGTAGATCATCGCCGGGACCATGATGAACCCGCCGCCGACGCCCATGATCGCCGCCAGGACGCCGATGATCGCGCCGAGGCCGATTACCGGAATGATCGAGACATAGAGCTTGGAGCGGTGGAACCGCATCTTGAACGGCAGGCCATGCACCCAGTTGTGCTTGCCGGACCGCTTGACCTCGCCGCTGCCGTCGCCGCGGCGCCACATCGACTGCAGGCTCTCGACCAGCATCAGGCCGCCGACGCCGCCGAGGAAGATGACGTAGAGAAGCGAGACCACGAGATCCAGCTGGCCGAGCCGCCGCAGCAGCGTGAACAGCGCGACGCCGCCGACCGAGCCGACGGCACCGCCGATCAGGAGCATCGTCCCGAGCTTGAGGTCGATCGTCCCGCGCTTGTAGTGGGCGAGCGCCCCGGAGAAGGAGGCGGCGATGACCTGGTTGGCGCCGGTCGCGACGGCCACGGCCGGGGGGATGTTGTAGAAGATGAGCAGCGGCGTGATCAGGAACCCACCGCCGACGCCGAACATGCCGGAGAGGAAGCCGACCGCGACACCCATCCCCATGATGACCAGGATGTTGACGGATATTTCCGCGATCGGGAGATAAAGGTTCACGAGCTGGCAGCTCTTTGCGCGAGGGAGCCAGAGAAAGGTCCGGACCCTCTTCGCCCGAACTTTCGACGCCTGTCAAATGAATGTCGGCGCCTCAGCTGTCCTTTCGCTCGAGCAGCGCCCGAATGAGCGCTTCGTCGATGTTGCCGGTGGCCTCGAGCCCCGCCGACTGCTGGAACGATTTGATCGCCTCGGTCGTCTTCGCGCCGGCCACGCCGTCGGGCGTGCCGGGGTCGTAGCCGAGCTTGATCAGGATCGCCTGGATGTTCCGGATCGCCTTCTGCATGTCGATGGAGGAGGTCTGGAGCGTCGTGTCGACGTCGCTCGTCCAGTCCTTCGGCACGTCCACCGTATTGGCGGTCTCGTCCCGGATCGCCGGCTTGAATGCCGCCACCTTGGCCTCGGCCTCCTTGAGCTGTGTCTCGTCCAGCGACTTGGCGATCTCGTCGCGTTTCGCCCCGGCGTCGGTGTCCCCGGCGGCTGCAACGATCGAGAACCACTTGAAGGATTCCGTCAGATCCTGTTCCACCCCGGCGCCGCGGGCGTAGAGGATGCCGAGATTGTACTGGCTGTCGGTCATGCCGTAATTGGCCGCCTCGCGAAACCACCGTGCCGCGAGGACGGGGTCGGACTTGCCGTCGACGCCGGTGGCGAAGAGGACGGCGAGATTGTGCATGGCGCGGACATTGCCCTGCTCGGCCGCCTTCAGATACCAGTCGCGAGCGGCAACCGTGTCGCGGGCGACGCCGTTGCCCTTTTCATAGAGCGTGCCGAGGCTGTACTGGGCGGGCGCGAAGCCGCGGTCGGCGGAGCGCGCGAACCATACAGCCGCCTCTTCCGGCTGGGGCGCGCCTTGCCGGCCCTCCATCAGCCGCAGGCCGGTTTCGAACAGCGCCTTCGGATCGCCGGCCCGCACCGCCTCGAGAAAGGCTTCGGGGCCGATGCCTGCCGGTGGTTCGACGCCTTCCTGAAGCGCGGCGGCAGGACCAGCGGGGGCGGAAATGTCGGCACCCGATGCCAGCGGAGCGGTCGGCAAGGCAGGCGGCACGACGGCCCGTGCCTCACCGGCGCCGGCAGCCGGCGCGGCGGACGAACGGGCTTCGGCGACAGCAACAGGCTCTGCCGGCGGCACCGGCGTCGGACCCGGCGAGACGTCCCGCGCTGCCGGGATTTCGGCTGCGGCCTCTCTCTGCGCCGGCTCTACCGAGCGCGGCGGCGTGACGGCCGGAGCCGGTTCGATCTGCGTCGGCGCAGCAAGTTCGGCGACCGGGCCCTCGGGTGCCAGTCCCGCCGTCTGGTCGTCGCGCGATGACATCAGGGCCTGCCCCAGCGGCAGCGCCATCAGCGCGAGCAGCACGGCGCCAATGGCCATGATGATCGGCTTGCGGCGCCGCGACACGAGTTCCGAAAGGCTCACCTTGCCGTCTGCGGCAGCGGAGTCGGAAGCCCGCAGGCTCTCGGTTTCGGCAGCAGCGGCCATGGCGGCGCGACGCGCGGCCGCAATGAAATCCGCCTTGCCGGCCTGGTCGATGCCGCGCGAATGTCCCGCCTGCTGGGCCCGGACCCGCTCGAGCAGCGCGGCGATGTCCGGCGTGCCGGAGCCGATGGCGAGGGGCCGGTTGGCCTCGCGGGTGTCGAAAATGTCAGCGGCGTCGAGGGACGGCGCCTGTACGGCTTCGGGGCGAGGCTCCTCCTCCGGCTCGTCCATCACCAGTTCCGGGTCGTCCCAGCGGGCCGGCCGATCAATCGCCTCCGCCTTCTCCGCGGCAGGCTTGCGACCCTTGAGCGTCCGGGCGAGCACGGCCTTCAGGCCGCCGCTGGACTGGACGATCGGGGCCGCCGCGGTGGCCGCGACCGCTGCTGCCGCGGCTGGTGAAGCGGGCGCAGCCGCCGTGCCGGACGCTGCCGGCGCGGCATCGCCCTGGCGGCCGCCGGTCATCTCGCCTTCGATACGGCCGATCCGGTCGACCAGCTTCAAGAGCGTGCCGTGGACGGTCTCGAAGAATTCCTGGGATCGGCTGCCGGTCTCGCGGGACAACTTGTCGAGCGCTCGGAGATCTTCCGACAGCCGCGCCACGTGCTCGCCCTGGTGCAGATCGCCGCTCGCGAGAACCTGGCGGATCGCTTCGTCGGCGGCCTGGCGGGCCGCGGCCATGACCGCTTCCTGGTTGTCGTCGAGACGACGCTCGATCGCCGTCAGTCGCCGTTCGAGCTCGGGATCGGCGAGCGACGCCGGCACGCCGTTCTCGGCGATCATCTGCGACAGCCGGCCGATCTGTGCCTCGAGCGTGCGCACCATCGCGTCGTCGACCCGCGACGCCGCCTGCTCCTCGAAACGAGCCGCCAGCGCCTGCAGCCGCGATTCCACCGCGACGATCTCCAGCGCGGAGCTGTCGCCCCCGAGCGTCGCCAGCTGCGCCGAAAAGCGCTCGATGCGCTCGGCGAGTTCGCGCGCGCCTTCCTCTTGGGACAGTGTCTCGATCCGGTCCGCCAGTTCCGCGATCCGGGCCGACAGCGCTTCACCGTCGGCATCTTCTGCCATCGAATCGACGCGTGCCGTCAGGGTCTGCAGCCGCGCCTCGATCCGCTCGACCGGACTCATGTCGATCGTGTGGGTGCGGGTGGTGGCCGCGACGATGGCCCGCGAGATTTCGTCGAGACGTTCCTCGAGCACGCCGAAATGGTCGAGCTCGGCCTCCTCCTGTTGCTGCTTGGCAAGGGATTCGATCCCCAGCGCCAATGCGTGGACCCGCTGCTCCAGCGGCGCGATCGCCAGCGTCTCCGGCAGACGGGCGAGCGAGGTCTCGAACTGCTCGAGCCGCGCCGCCATCGCTTCCATCTTGCTTTCGATCTCGCGCGAGGCGAACCGCTCCTCGAGCGCCCCCCAGCGCTCGTCGAAGGCCCGCACCGACTGCTCCGACGCGAGGGTTTCGAGCTTTTCCCGAAGGCTGGTCATTTCCGTCTTCAACAGCACCGACAGGCCCGGCGGGGCGTCGGCGGCCGGCACTGCCGAGTAGCTCTTCTCGAACTCGTCCCAGCGGCGTTCGACGGCCTTGACCTGTTCCTCGCTGGCCAGCGTTCCGAGCGAGACCCGCAGTCGCTCGAGCTCGTCCTTGATGTCGCGCTTTGTCCTCGTGTCGTCTTCGGCCCGGCCGGAAAGCGTAGTCTCGAACGCGTCCCAGCGCCGTCCCACCGCCTCCAGTGTGTCCTCGCGGGCCATGGTGCCGACCAGTGCCCGCATTGCCTCCAGCTCGTCGCGAAGCGACCGGATGGTGGGGCCGTCGGCGCCGTTGTCGGCCATGCGGGAAAGCCCGTCGTCGACGCGGGCGATCTCGGCCGCGATGTCGTCCGCGCTGGCCTGGGCGCCGATCATCCGGCGAAGTTCCTGGAAAGCGGCGCTGATCTCGTCGAAGCGCGGCTCGAGGCTGCGCGCCACATCTTCCCGCAACTCGGCGCGAAGGCGCTCCAGCTGGCGGGTGACGTCCGAAGCCGCTGCGGAGCCACGATCCAGGCCGCGGCTCGCAGAACCGGCTTCGCGCGGGTTCGCAGCCGGCCTGGGAGAGATCGGATCGGCGGCGCGCCGGGTTGAAGGGGCGGCGGCGGCTTCTGCGTGCGACTCTCTCTGGCGCAGGGTGATCTGCGAAACGGCGTCGGACAGCGACGCGCGCTGTTGTGGCGCGGTTGCCTTCGCCAGCGAAACCGAACCCACGGGCTGCACCTTGGCGGTCTTGGCCTGGCGCATCTGCGACAGGCGCGCCTCGAGTTCCTCCAGCGTCCGGCTCAGTGCATCCAGAGACGAATTTTCCTCGGAGCCGGTGCGCATGGCGGAATGGGTATTGGTCTTCTCGGCCATGTCAGCTTCCCCCGTCGGCTGGAGCCTTTCACCGGCTCCCATTCGCAAGCATGCGCCCACACCTGTGCTCCCACAGTCCACTGAACATGGTGAATGAACAGTTAAGGCCGTTTGGACTTCCTTAGGGATTACGTGGTCAATCCGGTCCGAAGCTGGACCCGAGCGCCCCGTTGCGTCTTGTAAGAGCCGCATTTGACGCGATATTCGGGTCACTTCAGCCTCGCATGCGCTCCGTTCGGACCGCAGGCCGCGACGGCGCTATGTGAATACGGGCTTCTCTTGATGGCAAACGTGAAACGGGCTGAACCTGCGGACGATACGATCGCGGTCGATGTCGACTTCCTGCTGGGCCGCGGTGCGGACGACGACACGCAGCAGGAGGTGTTCAAGATCGGCGACCTCTCCCGTGAGTTCGGCGTGACGCTCAGAACCCTGCGATTCTATGAGGATCGCGGCCTGCTCTCGCCGCAGCGTCGCGGCACGACGCGCCTCTACAGCCGCCAGGACCGTACCCGGCTCCGGCTGATCCTGCTGGCCAAGATGCTGGGCTTTTCGCTGACCGAAGCCAAGCAGCTGATCGAGATCTACCATCAGCCGGGCGGCAAGCGCCGGCAGTTGGAGGTCGCCCTCGAGCGGTTCCAGGAGCAGCACGAGATCCTGCACCAGCAGAAGCGCGAGATCGAGGATTCGATCCGGGCGATGGACGCCTCGATCGCGCATGTCGAGCAGACCCTGCGGGACTGGCAGAACTAGGCTCCCGACCGCCCCTCTTCCTGAGCTTCATCTTCGTCCGGCCCCGGGCGCCGCGACCGGCGGCCGGGCGACTTCGTGCGACCGACGTTTCCCCTCGGTCCAGCCGCTCGTCTCGTGGTGACGGCGCGGACGACCCGACGCCAGCCCGCGAGAGAGCTATGGCCTTCGATGACGGCGGCCCGCCGTCACTCGTGGGGGCACCCGACCTGGAACAGATTGAGTTTTCCACCCGTCCGAGTGTCTCCCGCCGCACACCGGATATTGACGTTTACGTCAAAGTTATTCATAAACGCCGCGACACGACGCGGAGGATTTCATGCCGACCTATCAGGCCCCCATCGAGGATACGCTCTTCGTTCTGAACGATCTGCTGGGCTTCGACCGTCACAACAACCTGCCCGGATTTGCCGACGCGTCGCCGGACGTGGTCGAGGCGATTCTCGGCGAAGCCGGCCGCATCGCCTCGGAAGTCCTGCAGCCGCTGAACCGGGTCGGCGACCGCGAGGGCTGCCATCGCGCAGCCGATGGCTCGGTGACCACCCCGCCCGGCTTCAAGGATGCCTACCGGACATTCCGCGAGGGCGGCTGGGGCAGCCTGCCCTTCGACCCGGCCTATGGCGGCCAGGGCCTGCCGCACACCCTTTCCACCGCGGTCTCCGAGTTCATGTCTTCGGCGAACATGGCCTTCGCAATGTATCCAGGCCTCACGGCGGGGGCGATCGCGGCCATCTCGGCGCATGGCAGCGACGCGCAGAAGCAGGCCTATCTGCCGAACATGATCGAGGGATCGTGGACCGGCACGATGAACCTCACCGAGCCGCATTGCGGCACCGATCTCGGCCTGCTGCGCACCAAGGCCGTGCCCCAGCCGGACGGCAGCTACGCCATCTCGGGGCAGAAGATCTTCATCTCCGCCGGCGAGCACGATTTGTCGGACAATATCGTCCATCTCGTCCTCGCCCGCATCGAGGGTGCGCCGGAAGGCGTGAAGGGCATCTCGCTCTTCATCGTGCCGAAATTTATCCTCGATGCCGACGGCAAGCCGGGCGCCCGCAACGGCGTCAGCTGCGGCGCGCTCGAGGAGAAGATGGGGATTCACGGCAATTCCACCTGCGTCATGAACTACGACGCGGCGACGGGCTATCTGATCGGCGAGGCCAACAAGGGCCTGCGGGCGATGTTCACGATGATGAACGAGGCGCGGCTCGGCGTGGGCGTGCAGGGCCTCGCAATCTCCGAGGTCGCCTACCAGAACGCCGTCACCTATGCCCGCGAACGCATCCAGGGCCGCTCGCTCGCTGGCGCGAAGGCGCCGGACAAGAAGGCCGACCCGATCATCGTGCATCCCGACATCCGCCGCATGTTGATGACGATCCGCGCGATCAACGAGGCCGGCCGCGCGCTGATCCTGTGGACCGCGCTGAAGGGCGACCTGTCGCACCGCGCCGAGGCGGAAAGCGAGCGCCAGGCGGCCGACGACTGGATGGGCCTGATGACCCCGGTCATCAAGGGCGTCCTGACCGACAAGGGCTTCGACAACGCCGTGATGGCGCAGCAGGTCTATGGCGGTCACGGCTATATCGGCGAATGGGGCATGGAGCAGTTTGTCCGCGACGCCCGCATCGCCCAGATCTACGAGGGCGCCAACGGCATCCAGGCGCTCGACCTCGTCGGCCGCAAGCTGGGGCTGAACGGCGGCCGGGCCGTCCAGGCCTTCTTCGCCGAGGTCGGGCAGTTCTGCGAAGAAAACCGCGGCGACGAGAAGCTGGCGCCGCTGACCAAGGGGCTCAAGATAGGGCTCAACGATTTGCAGCAGGCGACGATGTGGCTGATGCAGAACGCCATGGCCAAGCCCGACAATGCGGGCGCCGCCTCGACCGACTACATGCACCTCTTCGGCCTCGTCGCGCTCGGCTACATGTGGGGCCGGATGGCGAAGATCGCACAGGACAAGATCGCCGCCGGTGCCAATGGCCAGGCCGAATTCCTCGAAAAGAAGCTGGTGACGGCGCGCTTCTACATGGACCGGATCATGCCGGAGAGCGCCGCCCACCTCGCCCGCATCTCAACCGGCGCGGACTCCATGATGGCCATGGAGGCCGACGCATTCTAGGTTCAAGCGATCCACTCGACGTCTGTTGAAGGGCGTCGAGCCGCTCCTGTCGGCTCAGTGCATCAACGCCGGACGCGCGCCGGAAGACCAAAGAACATATCGGGAGGTCAGCATGACCGAAGCCTACATCTACGATCACGTTCGCACGCCCCGCGGCCGCGGCAAGAAGGACGGCGCGCTGCACGAGGTGCCGGCCGTCCGGCTCGGCGCCAAGGTGCTCGAGGCCCTGCGCGACCGCAACGGCATCGACACGAGAACCGTCGACGACATCATCTTCGGCTGCGTCGACCCGGTCGGCGAGGCCGGCTCGGTGATCCCGCGCGCCTCGGCCTTCGAGGCCGGCTACGATTTCGCCGCGCCCGGCATGCAGATCTCGCGCTTCTGCGCCTCCGGCCTGGACGCGGTGAACCTCGCCGCCGCCAAGATCGTCCAGGGTGCCGATGATCTCGTCATCGCCGGCGGCGTCGAATCCATGTCGCGCGTCGGCATGGGCATGTCCGGCGGTGCCTGGATCATGGATCCGTCCGTGGGAATCCCCTCCTACTTCATGCCGCAGGGCGTTTCGGCCGACCTGATCGCGACGAAATACGGCTTCTCCCGGGATGACGTCGACGCCTATGCGGTCGAGAGCCAGAAGCGCGCCGGCAAGGCGTGGGAAGAAGGCCGCTTCGCCAGATCGGTGGTCCCGGTGAAGGATCAGAACGGCCTGACCATCCTCGACCGCGACGAGCATATGCGGCCGTCGACCGACATGCAGTCGCTCGGCAGCCTCAACGCTTCCTTCGCCATGCATGGCGAGATGGGCGGCTACGACGCCGTCGGCATCCAGGCGCATCCGGAGATCCAGGCGGTCAACCACGTCCACCATGCCGGCAATTCGTCGGGCATCGTCGACGGCGCTGGCGCCGTACTGCTCGGCTCGAAGGCGGGCGGCGAGAGCCTCGGCGTCAAGCCGCGTGCCCGCATCCGCGCCTTCGCCAATATCGGCTCCGACCCGGCGCTGATGCTGACCGGCCCGGTCGACGTCACCGAGAAGCTCCTGAAGCGCGCCGGCATGGAACTCGGCGACATCGACCTGTTCGAGCTGAACGAGGCCTTCGCGGCGGTTGTCCTGCGCTACATGCAGGCCTTCGACATCGACCCCGCCAAGATGAACGTCAATGGCGGCGCCATTGCCATGGGCCATCCGCTCGGCGCGACCGGTGCGATGATCTTCGGCACCGTCCTCGACGAGCTCGAGCGCCAGGGCAAACAGACGGCCCTGGTCACGCTATGCATCGGCGCCGGCATGGGCACGGCGACCATCATCGAGCGGGTCTGAGGCGGTGCTTGACGGCGAGCGGCGGCGGCCGCTCGACTCAGGCCGCCTGCCCGGTCTGGAGCGCGGCGAGGGTCGCCGGGCCCAGGGCCGGCAGCGCCTCGAATGCCGGCTTGGCGAACCAGTAGCCCTGGAAGAGCTTCACGCCGGCGGCTTTGAGCGCTACGAACTCGGCTTCCGTCTCGATGCCTTCGGCCAGGATGGCAATGTCGAGCTCGCGGGCGATATGGAGCAGGGCGGCGAGGATCGCCTGCCGCGCCCGGCTGGTGTCGACGTCACGCACCAGATGCATGTCGATCTTGATCAGGTCCGGCTGGAAGTCGGCGAGCAGGCCGAGGCCGGCATAGCCGGCACCGAAATCGTCGAGCGCGGTGATAAAGCCGACCCGGCGATATTCGGCGATGATGTTGCGCAGATGCGCGACGTCCGTCACGACCTCGCCCTCGGTGAACTCGAACATGATCGAGTTGAGGGGAAACTGGCTCTTTCGCGCAGCCGCAAGCGTCGCCCGCAGGCACGCCGCCGGCTCGTAGACGGCGTTGGGCATGAAGTTGATCGACAGATGCAGGTCGTCGGCGTCGGCAAACAGCCGCGACGCCAGGTTGATGGCCTTCACCCGGCAGGCCTGGTCGAAGCGATAGCGCTGTTCGGGGGAAACCTGCGACAGGATCGCGCCGGCGCCCTCCCCGGCAAGGCCCCGAACCAGCGCCTCGTAGCCCCAGACGCGCTCCGCCGCGACGTCATAGATCGGCTGGAACGCCATCGAGAAATCGAAGTCGAGCGGGCGGGATGTCTGGCATCCGGGGCAGGCATGATCGGGCATGGACGTCCATCTCGCGGAAGTTTCAACGCCGCAACTAGTAAGCACGCATTGGTTTCACGAGTCTGACCAGTCACTGTGTGCGCAAACGCCGCATACGACAATTTCTGCAGGTGGCTAAGCGCCGCCTGACCATCGGGAGCGAGAGATGAGCTACGAGAACTTCAAGACCGACACCGACGCCAACGGCATCGCGCTGATCACGTGGGACATGCCCGACCGGTCGATGAACGTGTTCACGGCAGAGGTGATGGACGAGATCGACCGCATCGTCGATGCGGTGGCGGCCGACGAGGCCGTGAAGGGCGCCATCATCACCTCCGGCAAGCGGGGCTCCTTCACCGGCGGCGCCGACCTGAAGATGCTGTCCGGCATGTTCGAGCGCTTCGAGGCGAAGAAGCGCGACAATCCGGACGCCGCCATCGAGGAACTGTTCGAGGCCGCCGGCCGAATGTCCTGGCTCTGGCGCAAGCTCGAGACCTGCGGCAAGCCCTTAGTCGCGGCGATCAACGGCACCTGCATGGGCGGCGGCTTCGAGCTGGCGCTCGCCTGCCACGGCCGCGTCGCCGCCGAGGACGCAAAGATGGGCCTCCCCGAGGTCAAGGTCGGGATCTTCCCCGGCGCCGGCGGCACCCAGCGCGTGCCGCGCCTGACCGACACCCAGTCGGCGCTGCAGATGCTGCTGAAGGGCTCGACGCTGACCGCGGCCAAGGCGAAGGGCATGAAGCTGATCGACCAGGTCGTGCCGCAGGACCAGCTCGTCGACGCGGCCAAGGCGATGCTGAAGGCCGGCCTTTCCCCGGTGAAGCCCTGGGACGAGAAGGGCTTCAAGCTGCCCTCCGGCCCAGTCTACTCGGTGCAGGGCGCGCAGGTCTGGCCGGCCGTCGCCTCGCTCTACCGCAAGGAGACCAACGACAATTATCCGGGCGCCCGGGCGATCGTGAAATGCGTCTATGAAGGCCTGCTGGTGCCGATGGACACCGCCCTCCGGATCGAGCAGCGCTACTTCACCGAGGTGCTGCAGACGACCGAAGCGGCGATGATGATCCGCTCGCTGTTCGTCTCGATGCAGGAGCTGAACAAGGGCGCGCGCCGGCCGAAGAACGTGCCGGTGACGGAGCTGAAGAAGGTCGGCATCGTCGGCGCCGGTTTCATGGGCGCCGGCATCGCCTTCGTCTCGGCGCAGGCAGGCCTCGAGGTGGTGCTGATCGACCGCGACCAGGCGGCGGCGGACAAGGGCAAGGCGCATTCGAACACGCTGCTGGAGAAGGCCGTCAGCCAGGGCCGCTCGACCAAGGAGCAGGCCGAGGCCGTGCTCGGTCGAATCACCGCGACGCCCGACTACGACGCGCTCAAGGATGCCGACCTGGTCATCGAGGCGGTGTTCGAGGATCGCGACGTCAAGGCCGAGGTGACGAAGCAGGTGGCAGCGGTCCTGCGCAAGGACGCAATCTACGCCTCGAACACCTCGACCATCCCGATCACCAGCCTCGCCGAGGCGTTCGAGGATCCGGCACGCTTCATCGGCGTCCACTTCTTCTCGCCGGTCGACCGGATGATGCTGACCGAGGTCATTCTCGGCAAGCAGACCGGCGACAAGGCCCTCGCCGTCGCGCTGGATTTCGTGCGGGCGATCAAGAAGACGCCGATCGTCGTCAACGACACGCGCGGCTTCTTCGCCAATCGCTGCGTGCTTCGCTACATGTCGGAAGCCTACGACATGCTGGTCGAGGGCGTGCCGCCGGCGATGATCGAGAACGCCGCGAAGTTCGCGGGCATGCCGGTCGGCCCTCTGGCGCTCAACGACGAGACCGCCGTCGACCTGTCGCTGAAGATCATGAAGGCAACGATACGCGACATGGGCGAGGATTCCGTCGATCCCCGCCACTTCAAGCTGGTCGAGCAGATGAACGCCGACGGCCGCCTCGGCCGCAAGGCCGGCAAGGGCTTCTACGATTACCCGGCCAAGCCCGCCAAGAAGGCGCTGTGGCCGGGCCTGAAGCAGATGTTCGAGCAGCAGCCCGCCGACTCCATCGACTTCGAGGAGCTGAAGCAGCGCTTCCTCGTCACCATGGCGCTGGAAGCGGCGCGCACGATGGAGGAAGGCGTCGTCACCGACCCGCGCGAGGCCGATGTCGGCTCAATCCTCGGCTTCGGCTTCGCGCCTTATACGGGTGGCACGATCAGCTACATCGACGGCATGGGCACCAAAGCCTTCGTCGCGCTCTGCGAGAAGCTCGCCGCCAAGCATGGCGAGCGCTTCGAGCCGACGCCGCTGCTGAAGGACATGGCAGCCAAGGGCGAGACCTTCTACCGCCGCTTCGCGCCCGGCGGCTCGCAGGCCCGCGCTGCCTGAGCATCATCACATCCATCGAGTGGAGGAGGGGCGGGCCGGCGACGGCCCGCCCCTCCTATATGGTGAGCATGGGCCAGCGACCTGCCGCGACCGCGGCGGATAAATCCTGCGCGTTCAACGCCGATTGGCCATATTCGCAAGTTTTAAGACAAATTGAAGGGATAGAGCGTGGTGGCGGGCGCGGCGAGAGCCTGCGACCGCGGCGCCGAACGGCGCCTGCCGCTTGCGGCACGGGCGACATGGAGCAACGCATGATGGGGGAAACATCGAAGGGCGGCGTCAGACCGACGGAGGAAGTGCTGCGTCAGCGACTGATTGCGCGGCGCAGCGACTATGAGCGCTCGCGTGGCGAGGCCGGCATCGGTGGGCGTCTCAATCAACGCGGCACCACCAACCTCTGGGTTCCGGGCGCAGACCGCCCCGTCGGCGGGCACTTGCGCAGACTTCTCACGCGTCGTCCCGTCACCGCCTATCTTTCGATGGCGACCGTCGCCGGGCTGATATTCGGCGGGCTCGCCCTGATGCTGTCAGACGATCGCTCCGATGCCGGTTCCACGGTACGGGTCGCCGAGACGACCACCGCCGCCCCCTCGCCTGCATCGCCAGAAACGGCCGCGGGAACTGTCCGCGCGTCCGACCTCCCGGTTGCCGACATCGGGGCTGTCGCCGCTTCCGGCACGCCGGCCACGACGCGCGATCCGGTGATTGCAGCGGCCGCGCCGGTCATGACGGAAACCGCCGAGCGTCTCCGACCAGCCAGCGACGATCTGCCGGCAAGCGAGGCGACATCGGGGACGATCATCACGGACGAGGCGGCAGCGGCGCTGGCCCTGCGCCTGCCGCCCGCCGACGACACGCTCGCCATGGCCGAAGTGCCCGACCGCCTGCTGACGACGGGCAGCGTCCTGCCGGCGGATGCTGCCGGATCACCGCAGCCCGCGGCCGGCAATACGACCGAGACCGCAGCCGGTAACGATACGTCGGCGACCCAAACGGTGGCCGAGGAAGCTGCTGCCGAGGAAGAGACCCCCGATGCCGCTTCGCGTGCCGCCACGGTCAACGCCAGCGTCAACATGCGCGAGCGGCCCGAGAACGACGCCACGATCGTCGCCGTCCTGCCTGCCGGCAGCGCCGTCGAGATCATCGACTGCGACCAATGGTGCGAAGTCGCCGCGTCCGGTGCACGGGGTTTCGTCTTCAGGCGCTTCGTCGACGACGCCGACGGCTGAGCCAAACTGACCCTGCAGGTTTAATGCCGTTTCGACCACCTGCGGAACAGGCTGGGCTTCTTGTCGATCTTGTGCGTCTTGCGGCTTGAGCTCTTGCCCAGCGTGTCGGCTACGCGGGCGCCCCGCAGGCCGAGCGGCTTTTCCGGCAGGTCGGTTGTGTCCGCCGCCGTCTGGTGCTCCATCTCGGCGTTGATCTCCGCGCCGATGATGAAGATCAGCGAGGAGATCCACACCCACATCATGAAACCGACCACGGCGCCGAGCGAGCCATAGGTGGCGTTGTAATTGGCGAAATTCTGCAGGTACCAGGAGAAGCCGATCGAGGCGAGCAGCCAGACCACGGCGGTCAGCACCGCGCCGAACAGCACCCAGCTCCAGCGGGCGCGATTGCGGCTGGGGCCGTAGCGATAGATCATCGCGATGGCACCAACGATGAGGATGAACACGACGGGCCATCGCAGCGTCGAGATCAGCACCTCGCTCCACCGGGACAGCCCGACGACCGACATCACCACCGGCAGGACGCCAACCGCGGTGATCAGCACGATGCCGATGAAGATCGCGCCCAGCGTGAAATACAGCGCCACGACGTTGAGCCAGATGAAGCTGCGGTTCTCGATCTCGCCATAGGCGATGTTCATCGCCTCGAACAGCGTCTTGATGCCGTTATTGGCGAACCAGAGAGCGAACAAAAGGCCGGTGAAGAAGCCGATCGACAGGTGCGCGCGGTCCTGGCCGACCAGCGTGTCGAGCTGCGACTGCAGCATCTCGGTACCCGCCTGCGGCAGGAACCGGCCGATGAAGGCGATGTGGCCGCTGATCGTGGCCGGATCGTTGACGAAGCCGTAGAGCGACACGAACACTGCGAAGGCCGGAAACAGCGCGAGCAGGAGATAGAAGGTCGCGCCGGCGGCGACCAGCATCACCCGATCCTCCCAGAACGCCACGTAGATCCGCAGCAGGATGTCCTTCCACCCCTTCCACGGGATCGAATAGGGCCGCAGCGCATCGCGGCCCCGCCCCGGCTCGCTCGCGCGTTGCCGGGTTTCCTCATCCGTGTGGGCCGCGAACCGTCCCGTCATCCCATGTCCTTCCGGATACCCGGTACCATCCGACCAGCATTTGCCGTGGTCTGGCACCGTCCGCCATCAATGCCACAATTCCGGCACGGTTCCGATCGCATGCCCGACCGATCGCCGCAGGAAATTTCAAGCTTGGGCAGGAAATTTGACGTTGCGGTATGGACAGGCGCGCGAGGCCACCGTAATACTCAGAGGTATTTATTCCTTTCCTGCCGTCGCGGGTCCCGTCATGTTCTCTCACGACCGTATTTGGGCAGCCATCGATGCCCTGGCCGCGCGCAACCGGATGTCGCCCTCTGGCCTGGCGCGGCGGGCGGGGCTCGACCCTACCACCTTCAACAAGTCCAAGCGTAACGCGGTCGACGGGCGGCCGCGCTGGCCCTCGACCGAATCGATCGCCAAGGTGATCGAGGCGACCGGCGCCAGCATCGACGAGTTCACCAGGCTGATGCGCGGCGAGGCCCAGGCCACGGAAACCAATGGTCACCGGCCGGGCATCACGGTGCCGCTGATCGGTCTCGCCCAGGCGGGCGATGGCGGCTTCTTCGATGACGCCGGCTATCCGGCGGGCCAGGGCTGGGACGAGATATCGCTGCCTGCCAAGCCCGACGAGGCCGTCTATGCTCTCGAAGTGTCCGGCAATTCGATGATGCCGCTCTACCGTGATGGCGACATCGTCATCGTCTCGCCGGCATCGTCCATTCGGCGTGGTGACCGGGTGGTCGTCCGCACGAAAGGGGGCGAGGTGATGGCGAAGATCCTGCAGCGCCAGACCGCGCGGACGGTCGAGCTTTCCTCGGTCAATCCGGACTATCCCGACCGGCAGTTCGCCGTGGATGAGATCGAGTGGATGGCGCGGATCCTCTGGGCCAGTCAGTGAGCCTGGGGGATCGGCTGCAGCGCGACGCCGGCATCGCCGCCGGGCTCGTCGGGCTGGCAGCCGTGTTTCTGCTTCTGGCTCCCTCGCCCGATGCCCCGGGCCCGCAAGAAGTGCCGGCGTCCGCGGAAGCCGAACCGGAAGTGACGCCCGAGGACCCGCTGGTCGTCAGGCCGGCCCGCAACGTCGCGCCGCCGGCGATCACCCAGCGCGGCGACCTGGACCAAACGCCGCTGCGGCGCGTGCAGCCGCCGCCCGCCGCCGCGGAGCCTGAGAGTAACACTGAGGAAGAAGCCGCAACCTACGCGCCGTCGGACATCAGGCTTCTCGCCCAGCCGGTGGCAATCGACGCTGGCCGGATCGCCATCGGCGAAAGCTTCGTCACGCTACCCGGCCTCGCGGCGCCGGATCTCGCTCGACGCTGCGGCAGCGGCGCCGACGAATGGCCCTGCGGGATCCGGGCGCGCACCGAGTTGCGCGCCTATCTGCGCGGGCGCTCGATACGCTGTGCGGTTCCCGACGATTTCGGCGAGGCGGAGGAGACCGTGGCGACGGCCTGCAGCCTCGGCGGCAGCGATATCGGCGAATGGCTGGTGCGCAACGGCTGGGCCGAGGCCGCCGTGGGCGGCCCCTATGTCGACGCCGAGACCGAGGCAAAGCGCGAGCGACGCGGCCTTTGGCGGTGATCCCGCGAGGCCGACGCCCCGCGATCAGCCTGGCGCAACCAGCCGGCCTGCCAGGGCCTCGCGGATCAGCGCCCGCGTCTCGTCGATGCCGTAGAGCGCCGCGAAGGAGCCGAAACGCGGGCCCCGCTGCTGGCCGATGAGGATCTGGTAGAGCGCCTGGAACCACTCGCCGGTGACGCCCGGACCGCCCTGCGGGCCGGTCTTCTTCAGGTCCTGGTAGCGTTCGATCGGGCGGGCAACGTCGAGCACCGCGTTCTGGATCGCCTCGCCGTCGGCATCCTTCGCAAGCGTGGCGAGCTTGGCATCCAGGGCTTCCAGGGCGCCGCGCTCGACCTCGTCGGGCAGCCGGAAGACCTTGTTCGGGCGGACGAAGTCCTCGTAATAGCGCAGCGCATAGCCGACCAGCCGGTCGAGCTCGGGATCGCTTTCCGCGGTCACGCCCGGCGCGTGACGGGTGATGAATCCCCACAGCACGCCCGGCTCGTGGGCGTTGGATGCGCTGACGAGGTTGAGCAGCAGGCCGAAGGACACCGGCAGCTGGATCGCCGGCGGGTTGCCCGAATGGATGTGCCAGACCGGATTGCCCAGCCGTTCCTTCCAGGCCTGGCGCGGATAGGCTGCGAGGAACTGGTAATATTCGTCCACGGCGCGCGGGATGACGTCGAAATACAGCTTCTTGGCCTGGCGCGGACGCTGGAACATGTAGAGCGCCAGGCTCTCGGTCGGCGCGTAGGTCAGCCACTCGTCGATGGTCAGGCCATTGCCCTTCGACTTCGAGATCTTCTGGCCGTTCTCGTCGAGGAAGAGTTCGTAGACGAAATGCTCGGGCGCCCGTCCGCCGAGCGCTTCGCAGATGCGGTCATAGACGCCCATGTTCGGACCGTGGTCCTTGCCGAACATCTCGAAATCGACCCCGAGCGCCGCCCAGCGCGCGCCGAAATCCGGCTTCCACTGCAGCTTCACGTTGCCGCCCGTCACCGGCAGCGTCGTCTCCGCGCCATCCTCGTCGTCGAAGGTGATCGTGCCGGCCTCGGCGTCCACCTTCTTCATCGGCACGTAAAGGACGCGGCCGGTCTTCGGCGAAATCGGCAGGAAGGGCGAATAGGTGGCGCGGCGTTCCTCGCCAAGCGTCGGCAGCATGATCGCCATGATGGCGTCGTAGCGCTCGGCCACAAGCTTCAGGATCGCGTCGAAACGGCCAGACCGGTAATAGTCGGTGGCGCTGGCGAAATCGTAGTCAAACCCGAACGTGTCGAGGAAACGGCGCAGCATCGCATTGTTGTGATCGCCGAAGCTCTCGTATTCGCTGCCGAACGGGTTCGGCACGACGGTCAGCGGCTTGTGCATATACTGCTCGAGCAAGGCACGATCCGGCACGTTCTCCGGCACCTTGCGCATGCCGTCCATATCGTCGGAGAAGCACAGGAGCCGCGTCGCCACCTTGCCCTCGGTCAGCACCTCGAAGGCGTGGCGGACCATCGTGGTGCGCGCCACTTCCCCGAACGTGCCGATATGCGGCAGGCCGGACGGGCCGTAGCCGGTCTCTAACAGCACCTCCGCCGGCATCCCCTTCGCCTCGTACCGCTTGAGAAGCTTGCGCGCCTCCTCGAAGGGCCAGGCGTTGGAGGCGAGCGCCTCGTCGTGAGACGGGCGGTCGCCGATTGGGGCCATCGGGCTCTGCATGGGTCGTCCTTGCTCGTTTGGTCCCTTGCGTGTGGTATCGCCGGCATAATGCGGTCGCGGCGACAGAGCGAAGGGATGCCCGGTCTAGAAAGAAGCCGCGAGCCCGTCAACAAAGCCGCTGCGCGGGGGTTGCGCGCCGCCCGGCCGCACCTAGATCGCGGAGATGTCCCGACCGCGCGCGCCAGCCCGACGGGCCCCGCCAAAAGACTGCGGGCGCCGCCAATTTTGGCCTCGGCCACACCAGCCCTGCCTTCCAGGATCACACCCTCAGCAAGGAGACCCCGTCGATGACAGAGCCCGGTCCGCAGGAAGCCTTCGTCCACCTCATGGTCGCGATGGCCACCGCAGACGGAACGATCACCGACAAGGAGTTGCGGGAGCTCGGCGACCTTTTGCGGACGCTGCCGGTCTTCGAGGGGTTCGACATGGCGCGGCTCGACGAGATCGCCCGCCATTGCGGGGAGTTGCTGGGGCAGGAGGACGGTCTCGACAGGATCATCGCCAACGTTGTGTCGGCGGTGCCGCCCCGGCTCTACGAGACCGCCTATGCCCTCGCCGTCGAAGTGGCGGCCTCGGACGTGGCGGCCTCCCAGCCGGAACTGCGCTTCCTCGAAATGCTGCGCGACGGCTTCGAACTCGACCGGCTGGTCAGCGGGGCGATCGAGCACTCGGCGCGGGTGCGGTACCGACGGCTTTGAGGCGCGAGCCTCAGAACGGGCTGACCGGGAAATAACGCAGCAGCAGCTCCGAGAAGCGCTGCTTCTGGACGATCTGGCCGATGGCGTAGTCGATCGAGCGCGCCAGCGTCGTGTCGTTCGGGGCGACCGCGATCGCCAATCCCTCCCCGAGGTAGCGGTCGGAAAAGAACGGCCCGTCGGAAAACACGCAACAGGCCTCGGCGGCGTCGCTTTCCAGCCAGAACGACAGGCTGACCCCGTCGCTGAAGAAAGCGTCGACCCGGCTTTCCTTGACGGCGGCCAGCGCTTCCGCGCGGGTGGCGAAATTCTGCCGCGTCACGTCCGGAAAGAACGCGCCCAGCATGGCCGCATGGGCGCTGCCCTCCTCGACCGCTACTGTCTTGCCGGCGAGAGCCTCAGCGATAGGGCTCGGCAACGGCCGGTCCTTGCGGGTAACGAAGCGTGCCGGATAGCGCAGATACGGCTCGGAGAAGGCAAGGCTCGCACGCGTCGCCGGCGTCATCGCCATGCCGGCGACGATCGCTTCTCCCTCCCCGCTTTTCAGCGCGTCCACCAGATCGCCGAACGGCATCGCCTCGATCTGGCAGCGGGACTGGATGTCGAGTTCCTCGCAGATCGCGCGCACCAGATCGACGTTGAAGCCGGCGAGCCGGGCGCGCTGGTCGAGAAAGTTGAACGGCGGATAGTCGGTCGTTGTCAGGAAACGTATGCGCTGGCGGCCGCCGAGATCCGGCTTGGTCATCCGCTGGCGCTGGTCGTAGAAGTTCGGCGTCGCCACGGTCTGGGCGTTTCCGACGCCGGCGAGCGGGAGCAGCAGGAGACAGATGAGCGGCAGAAGAAGATTCAACTTCCGCGGGAGGTTTTCCCTCATAGGTTAGTTTCCCCTAGGTCAACGCCCATTCACGATAGTCGTGCGCGGCCCTGGCGAGCCCGTCGGTCGTGCTCCGGTATTCCATCAGGTGGAACCGATGCGCGACGATGTTTCGGATCACCCGGCCATGTCGGGCGGACCTTATGTGCCCCCGCCCCTGCCATGCAATGGGGCGAGCGGCAGCTTTCCCCCAGTGCCGACGCGTTCCGTATTGCACGTCGCAAGACGGCCTGCGCGTCACGACGAGGCAGCTGCCGTCCTCGGGCTTGAACCCTCGGTAATTGCCGAGGCACGGGCCGAAGCTGCCAGAAACGGCACCGACCTGGCCGCCGAGCTTGTCGCCGCCGGGCACTGCGATGCCGAGACGCTGGCTGCCCGAATGGCAACGCGCCTCGCCCTGCCGGTGGAAGCGATCGCTGCCGGCGATCGGATCATCGGCTTTGCGGCAAACGACCGGACGGCCCTGCCAAGGCTGGTGAAGACCTGTGACGCGCGGCTCGACACCAAGCTGTTCCTGCTGCCGCGGCCCGACGGGCTGGCGCGTCTCCGCGCGTTTCTGGCCGCCCGGCCGGATTTTGCGCGCCGGGCCCGCGTCAC
This sequence comes from Aurantimonas endophytica, assembly GCF_014196845.1. Classification (GTDB taxonomy): domain Bacteria; phylum Pseudomonadota; class Alphaproteobacteria; order Rhizobiales; family Rhizobiaceae; genus Aurantimonas; species Aurantimonas endophytica. The sequence continues at coordinate 415,402 of NZ_JACIEM010000005.1, read as the reverse complement.
CACCGACGGCGACGTCAAGAGGGCACTCGCGCAGCAAAGTGAGAGGCAGCGGCTGCATGCCGCCACGGAGAGCCTTGCCGCCACGCATCCGCGCCAATCGGCCCGCAACGTGCTGGAGCCCGCGCAGGCGATGGTCCTGACCCTGCTGGCCTGCGGCTTGCTGGCCGCCGTAGCCCACGTCCCCTCCTCGACCCTCTTCTTTCTTCATTTGATTGTAGGCACGCTGTTTGCAGCGGCTCTTTGTCTGCGCCTGGCGGCCGTCCTGGGGCGCGTTCAGGTGACGCCGCAGTTGACGGAGCCCGACGAGCCGAAGCCCCTCTATTCCGTGCTCGTGGCGCTCCACCGGGAACGCGGTGTCGCCGACCGTCTGATCGATGCGCTATCCCGCCTTGATTGGCCGGTCAGCCGCCTGGAGATCAAGATCGTCTGCGAAGCCGATGATCCTGACACTATATCGGTGGTGGAACAGGCGATCGACCGCCGCCCGCAATTCGAGATCGTCAAGGTGCCGGCCTCGGAGCCCCGGACGAAGCCGAAGGCACTGAACTTCGCCTTGCCGCTGACAGCCGGGGAATTTCTCGTGCTCTACGATGCGGAGGACGTGCCGCACCCGGGGCAGCTGCGCGAGGCCTATGCGCGCTTCCGGAGCGGTCCGGGAGAGCTTGCGTGCCTGCAGGCGCCGCTCGTCGTGGGCAATGGCGGCAACAACTGGCTCGCGGGCGTCTTCGCGCTCGAATATGCCGCCCTGTTCCGCCGGCTGCTGCCGTGGCTCGGCCGCCACGGCCTGCCGATGCCGCTCGGCGGCACCTCCAACCATTTCGTCCGTGCCCGGCTCCTCGATGTCGGAGGCTGGGACTCCCACAACGTCACCGAAGATGCCGACCTCGGCATGCGGCTTTGCAGGAAAGGCTACCGGATCGAGACCATCGGCCTGCCGACACTGGAGCACGCCCCGGAGAAACTGGATATCTGGTTCCGCCAGCGGACCCGCTGGATGAAAGGTTGGATGCAGACCTATCTGGTCCATATGCGCCAGCCGGTGCTGCTGCTTCGTGAACTCGGAGCCCGCCGCTTCCTGACGTTCCAACTGCTCTTCATCGGGATGCTGGCTTCTTCCGTTGCGCACCCGCTGTTTCTCGCGGTGGCCGGTGCAGGGCTGGTTCGAGCGGTGGCGCAGGGAACCGACAGCGTCTCCTTCGGTGCGCTGCTGGCACTCGACCTGTTCAACGCGGTCGGGGGCTACGCACTTTTCGTCGCCTTGTCCAAGCAGGCGCTGGACAAGGAAGAGGGAAAGCTGGTGCGGTATTTCCCGCTCGTGCCGATCTACTGGGTGATGATCGCGGCAGCGACGGTGCGGGCCCTCGCCCAACTATTCACTGCCCCCCACCGCTGGGAGAAGACGCCGCACGACATGGCGTCCCGCGCCATCCCGCACGACGCGCGTTACCGGCTTGATCCCCGTGTGGATGCGTGACGAATGCGCGACGTCGCGTGTGGGTCTCTAAGGGTCCCTTCCCGTGGGATGGCGACCAATACCGACGGCAGCGATCAGCCCACTCGAGCTCGAGCCGGTCGCCGTGACGCAGTCGTTGCATTCGATCAACTGGGCGCTGGCAATATCGTGGATCTCGTTGTGCTGATGGCTTGAGTCGGTGATCCACCGGCCGGTGAAATTCATGATGCAGCCGGCGCTTATCGCCTCGCCGCGTTCATCAAGGTCCTGGACTTCGTCGGCGATCCACCCGATCCCGGCACCGATCGAGTTGCCGACGGCGCCGCCCGCGAAGGCGCCGACCGCGATCATGGCCGCAACGATGATGAGGCAGACCAGGGCACCGATGCCGAAGGTCGCCAGGCCGGCGGCGACGCAGATCGCGGCGCCAATCGCCGCACCAGCGATCGCTCCCGCGACGGAGCCGGCAGCCCCGCCGACAGCGGCATAGTCGCCGATCCGGGATCCTATCTCGCAGTGGAAAGCCGGTTGGCCGGAGGCTGGATCGATGACGGTGAAGGCCGGACCCCCGCCCGGCGCCCCGCGGGTGCGGACGATATCGACCGTGAGGCCGGCGCCAGCGGGTCCGAGTACCGCCAATGACGATCCGCCGAGGTTGAAGGTCCAGTCATTGTCATGAAAGGGCGGGTAACCGGTGTTCTTGCCGGCACACAGGACGCAGCCCGCCATGGTGATCTCGGCCGGGTTCTGGACGAAAAGCCGGTCGAACCAGTTGACGGCGAAGCCGATGAAGAAGCCGAGGATGGCCCCCGCGCCGGCACTGATGAGGATTACCGCCAGGGCGAGCAGGAAACCGGGTCCGGTGGCGAGAGCAATCTCGGCCGCGGCGAGAAACCCCGCGGCGCCGAGGATGCCGGCGCCGCCGAGCACCCATTTCAGAACCCGTTCGGCCGCGGCGTCGCTATTGCCGGCGCCGTCGTGCCTGGTGCTGCAGCCCGCCATTTCAGCCTCCCCGGGTGATCGTCAGGGTCACGCCGCCGCTGGGTTCCCCACCCTGCCTGACATTGATGTTGAAATGCCCCGGCGGGCCGGGATCATCCGGCGCGTCGGTATGAAAGGTCACGTCTCGGAAGGCTTCACCCGGCTGGAAGATGAAACTCGGCGGGTCGACATGGGCTGGCCAGACGACAGTGCGCCCGGCGAACACCGTGTCGGGATGGAAATCCTTTCCGGTGGCGTCGTCGAATTCGTAGGAATCCACCGTGACCTCGACGCGGTGGCAGTCGGCGTGCCCGCCGGTGGCGGCCCTGGCGACGGCCGCCCTCGGCCGAAGCCGTTCGTTGTGCAGCCGATAGAAGACCAGCCCGGCTGCGGCCGCGATCGCGTAGAAGGCAAGAACGGAGACGGCATAGCTGTGGCCCATCCCGCCCTCGTGGCCGACATGGGCGTAGAGCAATGCGCCGATCGCGCCCAGGGCACCCCACCCGTAGATCGCCCGGCGATAATCGAGATAGGGGCCTCCCCCCTCGTCCACCGGCGGACAGTCACGCGGGTAGCGGTTGAAGATCCGGATACTGCGATCGACCGGCGACTGGGCGGCGTGAACCTGGGTGTTGTTCCAGCCGAGATTGTTGGTCGGGTTGCCGTCGTTCGGGTGCGCAAGCTCGACTTCGATACAGTAGTGGCCAGGCGTCGCGGGCGTGCGCCAAGGCACCGTGACGATGGCCGTGCCGGGCCAGATCGGGACGTTGGCGACGCGATCGGCGATTGCGTGCCGGGTTTGGCTGCCCGCACCGAACTCGATCCACCGGATGCTGACCGCCGTCCCGTCGGCCGGCTTGTCGCGGGAGCTGTTGTGGACGGTAATCTCCACTGTGTACTCGGTGTCCGCGGTGAGATCGTAGGTGTATTGTTCGACGCCGCCGCTCAGGATCCGCACATCCGGATTGTCCCATGTCACGGGCTGATTCAGCTGCATCAGGAGGAACTGGCTGTAGATGCACGGGTCCGGCTTGCGGATCAGATGTCCGGGCACCGTGACGCAAGGATCGCCGTAAGGCGTCTTTCCCCGCCGGAGTATCTGCCACGCCTTGCAGAACCAGCATGCCCGCCGGAAGACGCCGAGATTGTCTCGACCTGCTGCGCTCTGTCGACCACAACACCCCATGCGATCCTCCAAAACAGCGACTTCACGCGCTGGCAGGTGGTCCGTCGGCTATCAGGTTGGTCCGCGCGAGGATGAAAACAGGAGCCGTATCCTCGAGACGGCAGCATCCAGCAGGAACCAGGTCAGCAGGAACGCCGCGCATTCCAGCGTGAAGCTCTTGAACTTGTAAAAGAACTCGGCAATCACCCACGCTATCGCAAAAACCGGCAATTGCTCTATGAGCATCGCTCGCAACGTCAGAGACCTGACCAGAGCGTACATGGCCGCCACCTCTATTACATTACTTTACTTTACGTCACTATAGACTAGTTCTCGGCGTGGAGCAATATTACGACTTCCGAGTCAAGTTGGATCGTTCGGGCTCGCCCTGCGGAGACCGCGTGCTGGAGGCTTGCCGATGAAATCTGCCGACCACGCCCTATATCCCGGGATCAAAAGCAGGATTGATCGAAATGAGCGTCGCCTTCGTCAAGGAACCCAATGACAGCCAGGTAGAGGTCCTCCCGGATCGCGAGCTGGGTGAGGATCTCAACATCGTGACCGCCAATGGTCTGGCGTTGATCGACAAGGAGATCGCGACGCTGGAAGCCAATCTCGAGGCGGCCCGCCTGGCGGACGACAAGATTGCTGCCGCCACCATCAATCGGGACCTGCGCTATTGGCGCGCCCGACATGCAACGGCGGAGGTGGCAGCGCCGGATCATGATTCCGAGATCGTCCAGTTCGGAAGCCGCGTGACGATCGAGCGGCCCGATGGCCGGCGCCAGTCTTTCCGCATCGTCGGGATCGACGAGGGCGACCCGGCGGCTGGCCTCCTCTCCTATCTTGCTCCGCTGGCGAAGAGTCTCATCGGCAAGGAGGTCGGCGACGTGGTTAAGGCCGGCGCCGATGACGCCGAAATCGTCGAGATATCCCACGAGGTGTAGTCGCCGGCGAGGATGGTGCGGTTCCCGGCATCCCGCCAATGGGAGGGTCTCACGCCTCCTGGCCGCCGAAATTCTCCACCAGCGCGTCGATGAGGACCCTGACCTTCCGTGGCAGATATGCCCCTGGTGGTCGAACGACGAAGATCCCGTATTCCGTCGTCTCATAGTCGGGAAAGAGGCGGACAAGCCCTCCCCTCGCAAGTGCGTCGGCGACGAGGAACGAGGGCGCGTCGACGATGCCGAACCCGGCAATCGCCCATTCGATCGTGGCGCCGCCGCTGTCCGACCGGAGGCGGCCGCGCGGGCGGATCGCCACCTGACGACCGCCGGACCTGAAGTGCCATTCCGGCGTGAGCCGGCCTTTGTAGACCAGACATTCGTGATTCATCAGATCCTCGGGCACGAGGGGTGTGCCGTGTGCAGCCAGATAGTCCGGGCTGGCCGCCACCACCGAGTGAAAGCGACCGATCTGACGGGCAATCAGACCGGAATCGCGCAGGGTTCCCATACGGATCGCCGCGTCATATCCCTCGCTGACCAGATCGGTCAGACGATCGTCGAACGACACGTCCAGCTCGAGTTCCGGGTGAAGCCGCGCCAGATTCGCAAAGACGCGCGTGAGACGACATCCGCTCAGCGCTTCCGGCACCGAAAGACGCAAGAGCCCGACAACCGCGCGGCCATCCCGCGCAACCGCGTCGCGTGCTTCGTCGAGCTCGCCTAGGATCCGCTCGCATCGCTCCTTGAACTGCAGTCCGGCCTCCGTCGGGCTCACGCCGCGGCTGGTCCGGATCAGCAGCCGCGTGCCGAGATCGGCTTCCAGCCGTGCGATGCGCCGGCTGACAATCGACTTGGAGACGCCGAGCCGTGTGGCGGCGCGGTTGAGCCCGCCGGTCTCGATCACCTCGACGAGGCTTCGCAGATCCTCGAGTTCGTTCATCCAGGTGTTCCATCTGATGCAACATCGCAATGCGCAGGATGCGCCTTCTGAAGCATGATGTGAACCGCTAGCTAGGAGGCACCGTATCTCCAAACCTCTGAGGTTCCCGATGTCCACCGTTCTCGCGATCACCAGCAGCGCCCTGGGCGATGCTTCCGTGTCCAACCAGCTGGTCGACGAAGCCGTTACCGTGCTGCGCTCGCGCGATCCCGGGCTTCGCGTCACCGCCCGCGATCTCGGCCAGAACCCGGTTCCGCATTTCAGCCTGGACTCGGCGACCGCCTTCGGCAGCGCCGAGCCCGCCAACGATGCGCAGGCAGCCGCCCGGTCACTCTCCGATCAGCTGGTCGGTGAAGTCCGTGCCGCCGACCTGATCGTCATCGGCGCACCGATGTACAATTTCGGCATCGCCTCGACGCTCAAGGCCTGGTTCGACCACGTGCTGCGCGCCGGCGAGACATTCCGCTACAGCGCCGCCGGTCCGGAAGGTCTGCTCACGGGCAAGCGCGCTCTGGTGATCGAGACACGGGGCGGCAAATATTCCGAGGGTCCGGCAGCCGTGATGGATTCGCAGGAGCCGCATCTGCGTACCCTGCTCAACTTCATCGGCATCAGCGACGTCACGTTCGTCCGGGCCGAGGGCCTCGCCATCGATCCCGACACCAGAAGCGCCGCCATAGAGGCAGCGCGGCTGAAGATCGGCGAGTTGGCCAACGAGCCGCTGCTGGACGCCGCCTGACCCCGCAAAAGAAGGTTCCGTCTTCGGGAGTATCGTCGGGGAAGTGCCTGGAGCGGGCGATGGGGATCGAACCCACGACATCAAGCTTGGGAAGCTTGCGTTCTACCGCTGAACTACGCCCGCAACGGCCGGAACCTAGCCGTGCCGACGAGCCGGCGCAAGCGGAATTCGAGGAGGCGTAGCGACCTGCCGGCAGCCCATCACCTGCCCTTCACGAAGGCAGGATACGCCCGCCTCAGGCGGCGAGCGCGGCGGCCTCGCGGGCGAGGCGGGTGACGGTGTCCCAGTCCCCGGCCGCGACGGCGGCTTTTGGTGCGAGCCAGGAGCCGCCGACGCAGATCACGTTCGGCAGGGCGAGATAGTCGCGCACGTTGTCGATCGAAATGCCGCCCGTGGGGCAGAAGCGCAGCGACGGGAAGACCGTTGCGATGGAGCGCAGGAATGCCGCGCCGCCGATCTGCTGTGCCGGGAAGAACTTCAGGATCTCGTAGCCTTCCTCGATCATCGCCATCAGCTCGCTGGCCGTCGCCGAGCCGGGCAGCAGCGGCACGCTCGACGAACGGGCCGCGTCGAGCAGCTCCATCGTCGCGCCAGGCGAGACGATGAACTTGGCGCCTGCCGCTTCCGCCTGGTCGAGCTGCTTCGGCGTCAGGACGGTGCCCGCACCACAGATCGCCTCGGGCACAGCCTCGGAGATGGCGCGGATCGCGTCGAGGGCCGCAGGCGTGCGCAACGTCACCTCGATCGAGCGGATACCGCCGGCGACGAGAGCGCGCGCCAGATCGACGCCTTCGGCCGCGGTCTCCACCGCAACGACGGGCACGACCGGCTGGGCGGTGAGTATCTCGAAGAGACGCTTGGTGTTCTGAGCCATGGATTCCGACCGTTTGGAACGCGGGAGGGAAAGGCCGGCTCTACAGCATGAGGGCGTGGAGCGAAAACGTTTTCTCCGCCCGCGCCGCCGGAGACACCGCGGCGCCGTGCCCGTCGGTGGACGGTGCCGGCGGGCTTACCAGCCGCCGTTGAAGGTGCGGTAGAAGATGTGCTTGCCGATCTTGTCGACACGCTCCATCGCGCTCGCCCAGCGCGGATGCACGTAAGTGGCGTGATAATGGGTCGCCGACCCGACCTCGTTCAGCCAGATATCGCCCTTGGTGACCTGCTCGGCGACGCGCTTTGCGCGCGACCAGGCGCTACGGTCGGCGACGCGTGGACGGCTGCCGTCGCAGGCGAAGGAGAACTGGCAGCGATTGCGCCAGTTCTTGTTCTGGTAGACGACGCCGCAGATCGTCTTTGGATAGGCCGGATTGCGCACACGGTTGAGGATCACCTGCGCGACGGCCGCCTGGCCTGTCGTGGATTCGCCGCGCGCCTCGAAATAGATGCCGTTGGCGAGGCAGTTCTGCTCCTTGGCGCTGAACGCGCTGGCGGCCAAGGGCGTCGCCGCCCACGCATGATCCTTGTCGCCGATCGGCGGGACGAAGGCTTCCGGCTGTTCCTTGAGGATATTCTCGAAGAGCGAGGTGGTGCGGCCGGAAGGCGCATAGCCAAGGGCGCCGGTATCGTCGGTCGACGGCTTCAGCGAAGCCAGCATGACGCCGCCGTCGTCAAGGATCTTCGGCGGGCCCTTGAGCTGGAAATTCATCGCGACGGTCATCGCTTCCTGGGTCGTCTGTGTCACCTTGGAAAAGGCGAGGCGCACCCGCTCGGCGGGGCCTATGACCCTCGGTCCGAGCAGGCTCTGCCGCTCCAGGATCGAGCCGGCGGAGAAGCCGCGCGGCGGCAGCGACTCGGCGGGTGCGAGCGAGATGACGCGGGCACCCTTCTCGGCGCGGCGCACGCGGCTTTCGTCGGGTGCCGCGAAAGCCTTCTGCGGTGCATCGAGGGTGAAGAGAGCACCGTCGCCGGCACGTACGCCCGCGCCTTCCGGAAGCTCTCCGCGCCGAGGACCGACGAAGGCGATCTCCGCGGCTTCGATCGATCCGGCGGGGGATGGAACGAAATAGGCTTGCCAGCGATTTGCCTGTTTGACGCCGCCGAGAGTGCTCGTCATGTCCTGATAGGCGATGCTGCCAGTGGAGACGGTGACGATCACTGCAGTGCCTGCACAGAGAACGGCGGCGCGGAGCGCGCGCTTCAATGTCCGAGCTTGTACGCGCGGTGCGGCCTGCAGCCCCTCATCCCCCATTCATGTCCCCATCGTCTTTGGCATTTCGTTCAACGGCTGTCGTTGAACATTCCCCATTAACCTTAGTTCTTGGTTAACAGAACGTGGTGATTTCAAGACGGACGCTTGCGTTTTGGCGCGAAGGGGTTGTCGGTTTTGCGCAATCCGAGGCGGATCGGCACCCCGAAAAGCTCGAAGCTTTCCCGTAAACCATTGATTAGATAGCGGGTATATGATGTCCCCAGAGCCTCCGGGCGGGATGTCGAAATCATGAAGGTCGGTGGCCGGCTCTTAACCTGCGTCATATACTTGATGTTAACCCGTCGCCCCGCGACAGCCGGCGGCGGGTGGTGGCCGATCGTCCGACTCAGCCACTGGTTAAGCTTTGCCGTCGAGATCCGGCGGTTCCAGACTTCGTGGGTTTCGACGATGGCCTTCATCAACCGGTCGATCCCCTCGCCGGTCTCGCCCGACACGGTGACCGCCTTGACGCCCCGCGCCTGCGGCAGCAGCCGTTCGGTCTTCTCCCGCAGTTCCGCCAGCACCGGCTGGCGGTCCTCGATCAGGTCCCATTTGTTGAAGGCAATCACCGGCGCCCGCCCCTCGCGCACGATAAGGTCGACGATCGACATGTCCTGGCGCTCGAACGGGATGGTCACGTCGAAGACGATGACCACGATCTCCGCATATTTGATCGCCCGCAGCGCGTCGGCCACCGACAGCTTCTCGAGCTTCTCCTGGATCCGGGCCTTGCGGCGCAGACCCGCCGTGTCGAACATCCGGATCTTGCGGCCGCGCCAGTCCCACTCGACCGAGATCGAGTCGCGGGTGATGCCGGCCTCCGGGCCGGTCAACATGCGGTCTTCGCCGAGAAAGCGGTTGATCAGCGTCGACTTGCCAGCGTTCGGGCGTCCGACGATGGCGATCCGCAGCGGCTTGGTGTCGTCGTAGGGCGGCGCCTCGGGCTCCTCGCCGTCTTCGCCTTCTGCAACGAGTTCGGGCGCTTCCTCTTCCCACCATTCCGGCTCGTCTTCGGCCAGCGGATCGGCAAAGGCCTCCACACCAAGCGCCTCAACCAGCGCGTCCCGCAGCTCGGCCATGCCCATGCCATGCTCGGCCGAGATGCCGATCGGCTCGCCCAGCCCGAGCGAATAGGCATCCAGCACGCCGGACTCCGCCCCGCGCGCCTCGGCCTTGTTGGCGACGAGGATCACCTTGGCGGCGGTCCGCCGGCACAGCTCGGCGAAATCCAGATCCTGCGGCGTCAGACCGACCTTCACGTCGACCATGAACAGGACGCAGTCGGCCGCAGCGATGGCGATCTCGGTCTGGGCGCGCATGCGCCCTTCCAGCGTTTCCGCCCCGGTGATCTCCAGGCCGGCCGTGTCGATGATCTCAAACTCGAGATCCATCAGCGAGGCCTCGCCGGAGCGACGGTCGCGCGTGACGCCCGGCCGGTCGTCGACCAGCGCCAGGCGCTTGCCGACGAGGCGGTTGAACAGCGTCGATTTGCCGACATTGGGTCGGCCGATAATGGCAATGGTGACCATCGAGGTCTCCGCGCTCCTCCGGAGCGATGGGGCGGCGGGCTGTGAGCCCGTCGCCGGAAAAATTCTAGTTCACGGTGCCCTGGGGCGCCACCGGATCGCCGGCGGGCGCGGCGGGCTCGGACACTGCCGGCGGGGTGCCGGATGGTTCCGGGGTATCGCTCGCAGGCGCCGCATCTTCGACAGCCGGGGCAGCGCCCGAGGGTAGCACGTCCGCGCCGCCGAGACCGAGATCCGTCGTCGGCAGGGTCACCGTCGGCGCGGCACCGGCGGCCGGCATGCCGGTTGCCGGCGTTGCGGTGTCCGGTGCCAGGCCGTTTTCAGGCGCGGCGGCACCCGTCGCCGGCGGAGCCGGCGTGGCCGGCGCTGCGGGCTGGGCCGGCGGCACCGGCGCTTCGGCCGCAGGCTGGTCGGCCGTCGGCTGCGGCGCTGCGGGGGCAGCGCCTTCGGCGGCCGGTGCCCCTGACGCGATGACGTCAAGCATCAGCCGGGCCCGGGCCGAAATGCCGTTGGATGCCCCCGCATCGTCGACGAGCTGCTGGAACAGGCCGGATGCGGTCTCGGTGTCGCCGGCCTTCCAGGCAGCCAGCGCGATGGCTTCCCGCGCCGGGAACCGCAGCGGCTCGCTGTCGCCGGTAAGCCGCTCGACGCGGGCACGCACGTCGTCGACCGTACCGCTGTCGACGAGGATGTAGGCCGCACGTACCGCCGCCATGTCGCGGATCGGCTGCGGCGCGCTGGAGTCACCGGCAACGGCGTCGAAAGCCGCGACGGCCTCCTGGGGCTGCCCCTGTGCCTCCCGAACCGAACCGATGCGCATCCGCGCCAGATCCGGATAGGCGCCATGACCATCCGCGATCAACGCCTCTAGCGCCGCGACGGCTTCGTCCGGCTGGCCGGCGGCAGCCAGATCGAGTGCCACAAGATACCGGTCGCCCGAGACATTGGCCTGGGCTGCCTGGTAGCGGTCCCAGCCGACATAGGCAGCGGTCGCAACGAGCAGGATGGCAACGCCGATCAGCAGCCAGCGGCCGAACTTCGACCAGGCCTCCTGGACCTTGTCCTGGCGCAGTTCCTCGTTGACTTCCCGGATAAAACTGTCGTCGCTCATCCACCCACTCTTTTGCGATAAGGCTGCGTGGTCGCTCCACCGGGTCCGGCGGACGCCTGCACGTCATGGGCGTCTTCTAACGACTTTTCACGGCTATGAAAGGGTTGGCGGCACGTTCGGTCAGGCGATCGGTGCAACGCCGAACAGCCATTCGTGCAGGCCGCCGATGAATATCGCGGCGAGGACGAGGCCGATACCGACCGCGGCGATGTCGCCGCCATAGCCTCTCGCGACGGGTCTGGCGGCGGGTCCGGTGCGCCCGAGCGCGTTGATGTAGTCGACGATCCCCCAGCCCAGGAAGCCGCCGAACAGGACCAGATCGGCCGCGGTAGCGTTGGCAAGAAGATGACCGAGCGCCCACAGCGCAATGCCCAGCACCATCGGATGCCGGACGGCGGCCTTGATGTGGCCGGTCGGCACGTAGGCGCTCACCACCAGCACGAAGGCCACTGGCACGAGAACCAGCGCCAGATGCCGCAGTCCGCCCGGCGTTTCCCACAGCGGCAGGCCGCCGATCTTCGCCTGGCCGTAGCCGTAGCCGACCAGCAGGATGCCGACCAGCGACAGCACCGAGTAGGCGCCTTTGTAGCGGCCTTCCCCGAGGCGGTCGATCATCCGATCGCGAGCGGATTCGGCAAAGATCCGCACCGAATGGATTCCGAGGAAGATGATCATCCCCGTCACCAGGATCAGCATGGCAGTCCCCTCTTCGCGCCGGCCGATCGACCCTGATCGCATAAGGCGATGATAGGCAAGATCCGCCCTCTTGTCTTGGCGCCATCCGTCGCGGCAGAACTACTCCCGCGAACGGCCGACGCTGCGGGTAATCGATTTAAGGTCGGGCCCGAATGGCGATGCCGGGACGCGAGCTTTTGATGGAGCATGACGAATGGGCATGACGGACACGTTGGCCGCCGCGATCGGCGCAGTCGCGATCTACGCGGGTCTCGCGATCCTGATCCTGGTGTGGCTGGCGGTGCAGACCGGACGCGTGCGCCAGGCGGAGAAGGTTTCCATCGGCGACGGCGGCAACCTGCGGCTGATCCGCGTCATGCGTGGCCATGCCAATGCGCTGGAGTTCATCCCGGCCACGCTGATCGCGATGCTGCTTCTTGCCTTGATGGGCGTGCCGCCGCTCCTGATCCATCTGCTGGGCCTGTTGCTGATTGCCGGGCGGTTCATCCATGCCCTGCACTTCACCGCCGCCGATGCGCCGCGCTGGCAGCGGGTTGCAGGGACCGCCCTCTCCTTCTTCGCGCTCGGCGGCGCCGGCCTCGCGGTGCTGGCCGCCGGCGTCATGTCGCTGGCATGACGGTTCCGACGATCCGGCCGGCAAGGCGCGAAGACGTCAGCGCGATCGTCGCACTCCTTGCCGAAGACGACATCGGCGGCGCCATCGATACCGGCGCAGCGGCGGATCTGCCGCTCTACGAGGCCCAGTTCGAGCGCATCGCGGCCAGTGCAACCGAATTCCTGTTCGTGGCCGAAATCGAGGGGCGCGTGGTCGGCACGTTCGAGATCGTCATCGCCCGCAGCCTGCCGTACCGGGCCGCAACGCGCTGCATTCTGGAGGCGGTGCAGGTCCATCCGGCGATGCGCGGGCAGCGGATCGGCGAGGCGATGGTCCTGCGGGCAATGGAGGAAGGCCGCGCCCGCGGCGCCGACGTGATCACGCTGACCTCGAACGTGAAGCGCGAGGCCGCCCATCGCTTCTACGACCGGCTCGGCTTCGAGCGCAGCCATGTCGGATTCAAGCGCGCGCTCTGAGAGCGCGCGCTGTCGATGAAAACGTACCTCAGAGCGCCGCTTCGACCTTCTCGGCGACTTCCGGCGCGACCCAGGCCTTCCACACTTCCGGCTCGGTATCGAGGAAGTACAGCGCCGTATCCTCGCCGGTCGCCTGGTTCTCGTCCTTCCAGGCCAGCAGCTTGTTGACCGTGTCGTTGCCCCAGGTCCGGCGGTCGAGATAGGCCGCTGCCTGCGGTGCGCTATCCGCAAGATCCTTGGTCACCAGCGTGTAGACCTCGGCCGGCGTCCAGGCGTTGATCTTGGGCGCTGCGCAGTCCGGCTGCGTGGTGCAGGACTTCCACTCGGCCTCGTCGAAGGGCACGTCCCATTCGAGCATCTTCATCGGGTAGCGCCCGATGATCGGCGTCGGCGACCAGTAGTAGCCCAGCCAACCGGTCTGGTCCGAAAAGGCCTTGGCGATCGATCCGTCGAGACCCGCCGACGAGCCTGTGTCGACGAGATCGAAGCCCTTCTCGCCGGCGCCGTAGGCCTTGAAGAGATTGCCCACCATGATCTGGCAGCCCCAGCCGGCCGGACAGTTGTAGATCGCCCCCTTGGTCGGGTCCTCCGGCGATGGGAACAACTCGGGATGCGCCAGCGCGTCGGAGACCTTTTGAATGTCGGGATGGGCATCGGCGATGTACTGCGGGATCCAGAAGCCCTCCTCGCTGCCGTCCTCCAGCACCTTCGCCGCATAGGCGATGCGGTTGTCCGCCACCGCCGCGTCGATCTGCTCGCGGAACTGGTTCACGAACATTTCCGGCGCCACGTCCGGCTCCGCCTTCTCGGTCATCGAGGTGAAGGTCGGCATCGTGTCGCCGGGCACCAGCACGGCGTCGCAGCCATAGCCGTTCTCGAGGATGAACTGGTCGATGGCGGCCATGACTTCCGCCGACGCCCAGTTCATCGAGGCGATGCTGACGCTCCCGCACTCGGCGTCCTGGGCACTGGCCACGGCCGGCATGGCGACGACTCCGGCAAAGGCCGCGCATGCGGCAAGGATGGTCTTCATCTGAGCTCTCCGATCGGACACTGACGGGTGACGGTATCATCGCCTTCCGGGAGCCGGAAATAGTCGCCACCTGCGTCCCGCAAAGAAGCGCCGCACGGCGATTTCTTGGCCTTCACCAACATGTGCACTAGACTCCGCACGATCAGGCGGTTCTCGGCCCGCCAGCATCAATTCACAACCGAAGGATATGGCATGAATCGGACCTTGAGCCCGGCTTTGCTGACGGTGACGCTGATCGCCCTCGCCGGCTGTACCTCGAACGAGCGGGCTGCGCCGCCGGCTCCCGGGCTGGGCGGCCCCATGGCAGGCGCGCCGATCGGCGGTGTGGCACCCGCCGGCCCGATGGATGGTGCCTGCAATGCCGGCGCTGCGCGCCCGCTGGTCGGCCAGATCGCCAACCTGCAGACGACCGAGCAGGCCAAGACCATGACCGGCGCGGCCGACGTGCGGATCCTCTACCCCAACCAGCCCGTCACACAGGAATTCGTCGGTACCCGGCTGACGCTCGACACCAATGACGAGAACCGGGTGACGCAGGTTCGCTGCGGCTGACGGCGGACCGGCCGCTGCCAGCGCACGCCTGTCACGGCCGGCGGTTTCGCCGGCCGGCGGCCAAAGTCAGCCACGGCCCCGTATGGAAGGCGCTCATCAGCAGGTACATCGGGACCATGCCGCCAAGCCATGAGCCCTGCCCCGCCGCGCAGACATCCGCCGGGGCTACGCCCACCGCCGTTGCCAAAGCCATCGCAGCGAAGGTCGGCGACGCCGCCAGCGACAGCCATTGGGCGGCCGGAATTCCCGGTCCCCTCGCAGCGCCCCGGCGCGACCGGGCCGGATAGGCGCCGGTCATGGTTTCGCGCTTCCCTCGAGGGCGCGGAAGCTCGCGACGCCGGCGTCCGACACCGCTGCCCATTCCGGGTCGGTCGTGGCCTCCGGCACGTAGAGATCGTGCCAGTTCCACCATTTGTAGGGCGGGCTCTGCGGATAGCCCTCGGGCGAGTCCTCCCAGGTCTCCTGCCGCCCGAGCGGTGTTGCGTCGAGGAATTGCCAGGTCGTGCCCAGCGCCTCGTCGCCGCGGACATTGATGAAGTATGTCCGGAAAATCCGCTCGCCAACGCGAATGAAGACATTGTGGCCGTGCCAGAGATCGACGCCGAAATCTGCGTCGAAGCCGTCGGTCAGCGTGTACCAGGGCATCGTCCAGCCCTTTTGCGCCTTCAGCCGCGCAATGTCGGCCTGCGGTGCGCGCGAGACGTAGGCCAGCGTCGTGTCGCGGGCATTCAGATGCGCCAGATGCGCGACCTGATCGGCCACCAGCGAGCAGCCGCGGCAGGCATTGTCCGGCCAGCCGAGCACGCCGGGCTCGAAGAAGGCGCGGTAGACGATCAGCTGGCGACGGCTCTCGAACAGGTCGGCGAGGCTCATCGCGCCCTGCGGCCCGTCGAAACGGTAGGTCTTCTCCACTTCAGTCCACGGCATCCGCCGCCGTTCGGCAGCCAGCGCGTCGCCGGCCCGCGTGTGCGCCTTCTCCTTCACGAGCAACCGCTCGCGCGCGGCTTCCCACTCCTCAGATGACACGATGGGCGGCGTGCACATCACGGCCACGCCGTCTTCCCGGTCGAACTCGCCTGTTTTAGTCATGGTCATTGCTGCCTCCGGATGAGACGGGGCCTGGCCGATGAAGCGTGAGCTTCCCGGCCCCGTTGCTGGACAGACGCGACACTGGCAGCGGGAGCGCGAGGGGTGGGAGTAACAAGTGTGACGGAAGCGCGATGGACCCGCTGATCACCGCAGCCGCGCGGGCGCTCGCGACCGGAGATCCGCTGGCAGCGCTCAACCGCGTCGCCCTGCGCGACGATCCGCCGGCGCTCGCCCTTCGCGGCATCGCGATGGCGCAGCTCGGCGATCTCGCGCGGGCGACCACGCTATTGCGGCGCGCGGCGCGTGCCTTCGGTCCCGGACAGCCGGTCGCCCGGGCGCGCTGCGTCGTTGCCGAGGCCGAGATCGCCTTCGTCTCACGCGACCTTGCCTGGCCCGAGGCCGCACTCGAGGCGGCACGGGCAACGCTCGAAGCGCAGGGCGACCGTGCCAATGTCGCGCATGCGCGCACGCTTCAGGCCAGGCGCCAGCTGCTCGTCGGACGGATCGACGAAGCCGAACGCATCCTGGAAGGCCTCGATCCGGCGTCGTTGCCGGCGGCCACGCGGGCTGCGTGCGAACTGGTCGTGGCCGGCATCGCCATCCGGCGGACCCGCACGAAGGCGGCCCGCGCGGCGCTCGCTCGTGCCGGCATCGCGGCGCGCGCGGCGCGTATCCCTGCCCTGGTGGCGGAAGTCGAAACCGCCGCCCGCGTCCTCGATACGCCCGCGGCCCGGCTCGTCGCCGGCGACGAGGAGCGCCCTCTCCTGCTGGAGGATGTCGAGCGGCTTCTCGCTTCCGACGCGTTGATCGTCGACGCCTGCCGTCATGCCGTCAGAGTCGGGGGCACGACGCTCTCTCTGGCGACGCGGCCAGTACTCTTCGCCCTGGCACGCGTGCTGGGCGAAGCCTGGCCGGCAGACGCGCCGCGGGGCACGCTGCTCCAGTCCGCCTTCGGCGCCCGGCATGTCGACGAGTCGCATCGCGCCCGATTGCGGGTGGAGATCGGCCGGCTTCGCGCGGCGCTCGGCGATCTGGCCGATCTCGGCGCGACGAAAGCGGGCTTTGTGCTGCTTCCGCGCCAGGGGCGCCATATCGTGGTGCTGGCGCCGCCCGTCGAGGATCGGCACGCCGGGATGCTAGCCCTGCTCGCCGACGGGGAGGCATGGTCGAGTTCGGCCCTGGCGATCGCACTCGGCGCCAGCCCGCGCACCATCCAGCGGGCGCTCGATAGACTTGCGCGTGCCGGGAAGGTCCAATCCTTCGGCCGTGCACGGTCGCGCCGCTGGACGGTGCCGCACGTGCCCGGCTTCCCGACAGTTTTGTTGCTCCCCGATCCTCTTGCGAGCGGGTAGGATGGCGGGATGAAGCGATCGACCGCCGACATCGTCCGCACCTACGGCCCGTTCCCGGATTCCCCGCCGGTGCACGGGGTGACCTATGACGGAAGGCACGTCTGGTTCGCGTCGGGAGACCGGCTCAACGCCTTCGATCCCGAGAGCGGCGAGATCGTCCGCACGCTCGATGTTCCCGCCGATGCCGGCACGGCCTTCGACGGCCGCTACCTCTACCAGATCGCCGATGATCGCATCCAGCGGATCGATCCGGCGGACGGCAGCATCGTCGGCACGATTCCGGCGCCGGGTGGCGGCGATTCCGGTCTTGCCTGGGCCGAGGGAACGCTTTGGGTGGGGCAGTATCGCGACCGCAAGATCCACCAGCTCGATCCCCGGACGGGCGCGATCCTGCGCACCATCGAATCCAACCGCCTGGTCACCGGCGTCACCTGGCTCGACGGTGAACTCTGGCATGGCGCCTGGGTCGATGACGGAAGCGAGCTGCGGCGGCTCGACAAGTCCACCGGCGAGGTGGTGGAACGCCTCGTTCTGCCGACAGGCACGATGGTGTCCGGGCTTGAATCCGACGGTGCCGGCCGGTTCTACTGTGGCGGCGGCAAGAGCGGCACGGTCACGACTGTCCGCCGGCCGGGGCAGCAACCAAGGGCGTGACATAAGGTTGCCGAGCGCGTCGACCGCTTCGCATCAGACGCTGCGTCGTCGGTGGTCGGCTCGCTCGAACGGCACATCGACCTTCCGGCCTCCGATGGACACCTCCATCGTCCTGCTTCGGGGCAGCTTCACCCTTCTGTCGGGGTGGAAGAGCAGCGCATTGAGTACCGCGAACATGAACAGCAGCGCGAAGGTGCGGATCGGATAGTCCACGAGAGAGTGGAGGAGCATCACCCCTATGGCGATCGAAGCGGACCGCTTGAACGGATCGCGCCACGAGATGATGGATTGTCTCAGGTAGGCGGCGAGGTAGACGACGATCAGCACCAGCGCCAGGACCCCGCCCTCGAAGATCACCTCGAGGTAGTCGTTATGCGCGTGATTGACATAGGCCTGCTGGATATCCTCCGGCCTCATGAACATGGCGTAGGCGTCCGCGAACGTTCCGTAGCCGACGCCGGTCCAGAAATAGGCGCGGATGCCCTCCAGCGTGGTTGTGGCGAACTGCAGGCGGGTATGCTGCGACACGCCAGTTTCCAGCCCCAGCCGGTTCTGGAAACCCACCAGGTAGATAGCTGCGAGAGCCAGTGCCGCCAGCACGGCGTAGGACGACACATGCCGTCGCTCCGCCAGGGCCAGCACCGAGACGAGCATCACGACGAGCCCCAGGCCCACCCCCGCCATCGAGCTGGCGGCGAGAAGCACCAGAACCAGCAGGCCGAAGGTGACGCCCGCGAAGATCCTGCGGGTCTCGTAGAGTAGGCTGAAGATCAGGAAGGGGATGAAAACCAGCAGAAACGTCGAAAAATGGTTCGGGTTGATGAAGAAACCGCCGCCCAGCGGGTAATCGAACGGGCCCGCCCGCATCGTCCCACGGGAGGCGAACTGCACCGCCCCCATCAGGACGTTGCAGTAGAGCGCGACATACATGAACGACAGGAGGCTGCGCGCCTTGGAATAGCTGAGGGTCAGCGTCACGAAGAACACCATCAGCGCGACGAGCAGTGACAAGAGGACCCGGGCCGTCTCGACGAAATTCAGCGTCAGGAACGTGCCCCTGAACGCACCGCCGATCGTTTCCCCGCCCCAGCCCCCCAGCGGAAGCAGCTGAATTCCGACGCTGGCGATCGCGACGGCGGCGAACACGACCGGCCCTATCCCGATCCGATGCGGATCGAGGGTAAGCAGGGCGAGCGCGAAAACCACCAGCGTGGCCAGGATCAGCAGATCCCCGTTCAGGTTGGAGACCGTGTTCCCGCCAAGAATGGCGGCCGCCAGCAGTAGCAGGCCCAGCGCGTTCTTGACGATGCGGCTCCAGCCGTCACTCCCCATCGAACAGCCTGACGGCAAGCCGGTGAACGGTCAGGCTGCCGCCGTAGCGATATCGCATGCTCGGCGCCACCACGCCCGTCGACAGCCGCAGCCATTGCATGTCGCAGCCCGCGGGCGGCACCTTGATCGAGGCGGATGCCGAGCGGCGCTCATGGTTCCCCGGTTCCACGACGAGCTCCCCCAGCGTCTGCCGGTTACGCTCGCATGTCACCGTCCAGGACAGTCCCTTCGGCGTCACCAGGCCTTGCGTCGTGATCTCGGCGACCATTTCGAGATCGCCCGGGGGCAGCATCAGCACCTGCTGGGCGATCTGGCCTTTCACCGGACGGTCGCGGAACTGCACGTGCAGGCCACCCGATCCCTCGGAGCCGTCGGGGCCAGGCAGCATCCGCGCTTCCACTCCCGCCAGCCGCCGGACGCTCCAGTCGAAAGGCGAGGCAGCCGCGGTGGGGATGAAGGCTGGATTGGTGACGTAGCCGAGCTCCGCCTGCCGCTCCGGCGACGTCGACAGGGCGAATGCCTGGTATGCCAGTTGCGGCTGCCCCCTCGCGAGAAGCAAGCCGACCACCCGGTCAACTTCCCCTTGCGTGCCCGGCTCCTGCGAATTGCGCAGGTCGAGCAACAGTCGGTAGGCAAGGGGCCCCGTCTGCGGATCGCCCGCCAGATGGTTCAGCAGCCGGGTTCGCCACGCGACATCCTGCCCCGCGGCTCCAAGAACCGCTTCATAGCCGTCCTGCGTCCGCATCAGCGGGGGGAAAATATCCGCGAACTCGGTAAATCGCGCCGGCCAGCGCTTCAGGAGAATTCCCAGCCTCGACAAGGCCGTGGCCATGCCGCCGCTGCGGAGCTCCAGTGAAATCATCCGCTTCAGGCTGTGCAGTTCCGTCGGAGACTGCGCGAGAACCCGTCGGAACAGCGCCGTTGCCTGCTCCACCTCGCCCTGGCGAAGCGCCAGTTCTCCCAGAAGGCTCCCGGCCCTCGGATCGATCGGTGCATAGCGGACGACGAACTGCAGGTCCTCGGCAATGTCGGCCGCCGACTTGTCCGATCGCGCGTCGTTCAGCGCGGCCACGGACCGGCGAATCCGCGCATCGGTGTTTGCCGGATTGAGGACTACCGCGAGGTCGGGATCGACCGCTTCGAGCCAGCGACTGAGACCGTCAAGCAGAGCCAGACATGCCAGGAAAGCCAATGCGGCGCAGCCAATGAGATATCGTCTTCTGAATCCCATCGCGTTTTTCCCCGCGACTACCATCTTCCAGGCGTGCCGGCCGTGCGTCGTAGGTATAGTAGCCGCTGTTCACGTAGCCATAGCCGTGGTTGTAGTCGAACTTCTTGACTTCCAGCTTCGTCAGCGCCGCGCCGATGACATTGGCGCCGGTCGAACGCAACCGTTTGACGGCGGCCGCCGCATGCTTGCGCCCCACCTGGCCCGAGGAGACGATCAGCAGCGTTCCTTCGGTCAGGCGGCTGAGGATGGGAGCGTCGGACAGGCCGAGCACGGGGGGCGCGTCGATGATGATCATGTCGAACCGCTCGGCGAAAAGCCGCATCAGCTGCGCCATTTTTGGCGACGACAGAAGGTCTGCCGGATTGGGTGGCAAGGTTCCGGAGGTCAGCAGCCTGACATTGTCGAAACGCGTGTTCTTGAAGATCTCGCGCATGTCTTCGGCAGATATCGTGCTGGTCAGGAGATTGCTCAGTCCGATCGTGTTGGACGTATTGAACATGCGGTGCAGGCTGGGCTTGCGCAGGTCGGCGTCGATGACCAGCACTTTCGCGCCGAGGACCGCGAAGTCCTCGGCCAGCTTGTAGGTACTGGTCGACTTGCCCTCGGAGGCCTCGGAACTCGTGACGAGAAGGCTCTTGGGCGTGCCTTCGGTGCCGGTAAACTGCAGCGACGTTCGCAAGGAGCGGTAGGCCTCGGACAGCGCCGATTGCTGATCCATCAGCGCGTCGTCCAGCCCGTCGACCGGGATCGCGGGAAGGATCCCCAGAACGGGCAGCCGCAGTTCGGACTCCAATTGCGCCGGCACGGTGAAGGTGTTGTCCAGGAGCTCGCGCAGATAGATGAACCCGGCCGTTCCTGCCATGAACAAGGCCAAGGACATCGCCATGTTCATCGGCATCCGCGGGGAATACGGCGATCGAGGCACGGCGGCGGCATCGACGATCGCGGCGTTCTGGTTGCGCAGCTCCGAACCGACCCCCACCTCGTTGAGCTTGGCGATCAGGCTCTCGTACTGGGAGCGGTTTGAGTCCACCTCGCGCTTGAGGATGGTGTAGCGGATGTTCCGGTCCTGGAAATCGGCCTGTTGCGCCTCCAGTTCCGCGAGCTCCGCCCGCAACTGTTTTTCGCTGGTCTGCGCATCCTGGAATTCGAGGCGGATCGAGCTGGTGACGACGTCGATCGCCTGTTCGATCTGACTTTCCAGCTCGCCGATCTGGGCGCTGAGCTGCCGCATTTCGGGATAGGCCGGCTTCAACGTGCCCAGCTTCTGCTGATAGACGCTGCGCAGTTCGGCGACCCGGTCACGCAGATTCTGGATGCCTTGGCTCTCCAGAACCTGCGGCAACGAGGCCCCGCTTCCGGCGTCGATCTGCGTGACCCAGCGCCCTTTGTCGAGGCGCTCCCGGACCGCCTGCGAAAGCGCCTGGTTGATGTCCCGGATGCTGTTGAGGATCAGGGAAGAATTGCTGTCGTCGATCGTGAGGCCTTCCGACTTGGCGTAGGCGACCAACTCCTCTTCGGAGGACTGCAGACGGTCCTTTACCTGCAGCACCTGTTCCTGGATGAACTGCCGCGCCAGCGACGAGGTTTCGCTGGTCTGGTCGAGGCGCTGGTCGATGAAGCTCTGCGCGGCCTGGTTCACCACCTGCTGGGCGATCTCCGGGTTCTGGTCGCGGAAGGTCACGGTCATCAGGCTGGTGTTGTTGACCAGCTCCGCCGAGAGGTTTTCTCGCACGCGAGCGATAGCCAGACGCTCGCGTGCCTCCGGGGCGATATCATCAAGGGAGCGGGGCTCGGACCGGCCGAAGGCACGGTCGAACAGGTTCGAGACTGCGATATTCGGCTCGGGGAACAGGAAGTTGGCGTTTTCGCTGAGGTTCAGCTCATAGACGACACGCTCGGCCAGTGCCCGGCTCCTGATCTTTTCGCGTGCTGTCAGGAATGCGCGAAGGTCGGTACCTTCGGAAACGACCTGCAGGTCGTCGAAGACCTTGGCAGAGGGAACAAGGATTTCGAGACGCGCCGCGGCCTCGTATTTCGGCGTCTGCATCAGCGTGACGATCATGCCGACGATGATGGCAAGCACGGCCGCTGCAAGTATCAGCCAGCGATACTGCAGCAGGTAGTAGAAAAGCCGCAGCGGATCGAAGCCGGCTTCGCCTTCCTCCGCTTGCGCGAGACCCTCCGGGCGACGGGCGTACTGGGCGCGGTAGAAATCGTCGGCCGGCTCGAGCGACAAGGCGTCGACGCCCATGGGGCTGAGCCTCCTGCTCCCGTCGCCCAGATTGCCTAGCATCATGAGGCCGCCCTCCTGACCGCTGACTGCCGGTTGCCGCTCACGGTATGACCGCTAGCCGCGCGGCACTACCCGCCACGCCCATGGCTTCCTTGAGGTTCTGCAACGCCACCTTGCTCGCGGAGCTGAACACCACGATGGTGTCACCGCCAAAGACCCGCGGATCGCTGGCTCTTCCGGCCCGGATGTCGCTGACATTGACGTTCATCACCAGGCGCTCGCTGCCATAGTCGCGGAAAAGGAAAACCTTCGTGGCATCAGCGACCGGGCGGAATCCCCCCGCCTGCGCGATCACCTGCTGAAGCGTCGAACCGGCGGTCACGGGAAGCAGGCCTGCCCTTGCCACCTCACCGTCGACGGTCACCTTCTGCCCCGCGGATTCCTTGACGAAGACGGTTATGTCGGGCGACTGGAGATAGGTGGCTCCATAGGAACGCTCGAGTTCGGCCTCCAGCGCGCGAACGCTCTTTCCGGCTGCCGTAACGGTTCCAACGAGCGGAACCGTAATCTGCCCGCTCGCATCGACCTGAACGACACGATCCAGATCGTCCACCTGAAAGACATCCACCTCCAGGACATCGTTTGCCGAGATCAGCTGGTCTGCGCCATCGCGGGTATCGACTGGCGCCGGCAGGTTTGCCACCAGCCTGAGCTCACCTGCTCCGCCGGCACTGGAAGCATAGCCGGAGGGACTTGCCGCCGAGAGTGTGGGTGCGCTGCCGCTGCTGCAGCCCCCGAGGGCCACGGCGACGCCGAATGCTGCAGGGACCAGGAGCCGGAATCTGGGGAAAGCGGGTGGAGAATGTGCTCGGCTTGTCTTCATCAGGCGCCTGTCATTCGTTTCACGAGACTTCTGAAGGGTGCATCGCCCCCGTGCCCCGCCGCCTGCCACGCGACATCACGAGCACCACCAAAGCGAGACGGGCGTTCCACGACGCCGTTTTCCAAGATCACCCTCGGTCGCACGAGCACGACATTCTCGGCCTCCTGTTCCCCCAGGCGCTCCGCCACGATGGCGCGCGCCTTCGACAGTCCGGGGCGCCGCGAGGCAACGCCGTGAGCGTCGCTGGCGATGATGTCGCAGAACCCCTCGTCGAGCATGCGCTCCGCCAGCACTCGTGCGCTGCGGCCGAAATCACCGGTAAGCGATCCCGCTGTCAGCTGCATCAGTATCCCGCTTTCCGCCAGCTCCCGAATGACGCCATAGTGCCCCGCCACCCATGCAAGTCTCTCCGGATGAGTGATTATCGGCACAAACCCGGCGGCAATAAGACCCCCGCAAAACTCCACGAACCTTGGCGGGAGAACATCAAGAGACGGCTCGAGCAGGAAATATCGACTTCTATTCAGGGTTGGCGGCGCATTGCCCGACAATTGATCAAGAAGACCCGGGGCAATATGCACGTCAGCTCCGACGATCAACCGGAGCGGGATCTGCTCGTCTTCCAGAACGGCACTCAGTTCAGCGACCCGCCGCGCGATCTCCCGCGGGTGGTTCATGTACAGGCCCGGAACGATATGCGGCGTGCAGGCCATGACCGTGACGCCGTCATCCACCGCCAGCCTCGCCATGGCGATCGACATGGCAAGCGTCTCCGCCCCGTCGTCGACCCCGCTGAGGATATGGCTGTGCAGGTCAATCAATACCGACTAGCTCCCAACCAGCAGTCCCGGCAGATCGAGATCCAATCCGCTTCTGCACGTTGAAGGCGAGGTCCAGGATGTCCCCTCATGAGGCATCTTCCACTTGCCCCGACGCGTGGAAACATTCTGCCGACGCCAAACGTCCGGCGCAGCGATCAGTGTGGCTGACAAACGGCCTCCTGTCGCCCTCAATCCGCAACGCTGTGAAGAAATAAGTCTGCAAAATCAGTTAGTAACGGATGCGTGATCGCATCAGGTCGCGCAGGGGCGCTTCTGGTGGCTCGCAACCGACGGTTTACTCAGCCTTCAAGGGATCGCGGACGCGTGGACCTATTGCAGACACGCGGAGCGAGAACAAAGGCCGGGGCGCGCCAGACAGGCCGCAACCGGCCAGGGGACCGCCCTCGAGATACAGCCTGCGATGTCGGCATCGAGAGATGCTCATTTCCAGTTGCGCAATCTCGCAGCCAGCAGGAGCACCGAAGGCCAGAGCATCGTGTTGATCAGATCGTGGATGCTGTCGAGCCAGTTGAAACCCCCGGTCCACCCGTACCAGGCATGGAGATCGAAAAGCTCGTTCACGATCGCTATAGCCAGAACGAGCACCCAGACGCCGGCGACGCGCCGGAAGCTTCCGAGGCACAGAAAGCCGATCACCATGATCAGCAGGCCGACATGAATGTGCAGCGCGTCGCGGGACAGTCCCGTCGTATCGACAAGCCCCTGCTTCATGAAATCCAGCATGGAGGCTCGCTTCGGCCGGAGGAGCGACTGGCGTTGCCATGAACATGGAGGCTCTGGCTGGCACAGGAAACGCGTGCGCTGGCGCCATCGTTGTTCTTCACGTCTGATGGCATTCGGCCGGCGCGTTGCGCGCGGCGCGGGGTTGAAGGGCCGCCTCGATGGCCTTGAGGTACTGGGCTAGGACGATCGCCTCGTCGAACTCGCGCTCCATCTTGAGCCGGCCAGCGAGCCCCATGGAATTTAGGTCCTGGTGGCCGAGCGCGAGCATCGCCAGCATCTTCGCGGCCAGATCCGGCACATCGCGCGGCCGGCAGAGATAGCCATTTTCCCCGTCGTCGACGACCTGGCGACACCCCGGCACATCCGTGGCGATCAACGGCTTGGCCATGGAAGCGGCTTCCAGCAGTGTTCGCGGCGTCCCCTCCCGATAGGAGGGCAGGACGACGCAATGCGCCTCGGCCAGATGCGGCCGAACGTCTTCACAGCTACCGAGATAATCGATGATCCCTTCCTGAACCCATGCGTCCACAGCCGCCTGCGGTATGGCTGTCCGATTAACCACATCCAGGAAGCCGAGCAACCGGAACTGCACGTCCGGCCGCTTCTCGCGCACCAGCCGCGCGGCCTCCACATATTCCCCGACGCCCTTGTCCCAGAGCAGACGCGCCACGAGCAGGAAGCTGAAAGGTGCACCGGATCCCGGCTCCGGCTCCGGCGCGAACAGGTGAAGGTCTATGCCGGATCCCGGCAGCAGGGCCGTCCGCTCCTTTCGGACGATGCCATTTCCGACGAAAAGGGCCCGGTCGTCCTCGTTCTGGAAGAAGATCGTCTTCGACCCGGCGAGCCCTGCTCTGTACAGGCCCTTCACCAGCCGCGTCAGCCAGTTCTCCCTGATGAAGGCCGTTCCGAGCCCGGCGATGTTGTTGATGACCGGAATGCCCAGAAGGCGCGCGGCCACCGACCCGTAGACATTGGGCTTGATCGTGTAGCCGAGAAAGACGTCCGGCCTTTCGCGGCGTAGCAGACGCCAGAAACGGATCGCCAGCGCCAGATCCTTCAGCGGAGAGGTACCCTTGTTGTCCATCGGCAACGGCACGTACCGGCATCCGAGTTCGGCGAGCCGCGGCGCGTAGGCATCGTGAGGCGCCACCGCGATCACCTCGTAGCCGCGCTCGCGCAATCCTCGGATCAGGCCGGCGCGGAAGTTGAAGATATTCCAGGAGGTGTTGATCGCAATCAGCACACGTTTGGGCGCCGCCATCGGACAAGCTTTCGTTCGCGATGTCATGAACAGTCCCGTCCGGTGGGTCGTGTGGATGAGGCTGGCGGGTTGCTGCCGGGTATCGTCCGGCGAGATCGAGGTTCCACGCCATGCCGACGGACGCGTCTGGCCCGCGTGCTTTGCGTTCAGAGCGGATACACGCGGTACGGCAGCCAGTAATTCGCGTGCGACGCGTAGTTCAGCCAGACGAACAGCACACCAGCCGAATAGAGCACCACCAGCATCGAGAGGCGGCGGGCGGCCTGCTCGGACTGCGCGAACGTGTCAGGCAGCCGCGACAGCACCAGCATCTGCAAGGGGATGAGATAGAGGCCCAGGCGGTCAACGGCCGTCGACGAGGGCGACACGAGAAGCGCCGGGACGAGCGCCAGCGCAACCAACGCCAACACCGTCCACAAGCCGCGTTCGCCCTGCCGAAGCGGTATCCGCCTGCGGTAATACAGAAGCAGCAGCGCTGGAACTGCGTTCATCGCGACGCGGATGGCCGCACCGGACGAGTCCAGGCCGCTATCGATGTAGCCCGAAATCAGCCTGTCGACGCTGCTTTCCAGCAGGGTGAAATAGGCGATGACCGTCGCGCCGCCAACCCAGAACACCGTCCATAGCCGGCTGCGTCCCTCGGCTACTGCAGCAATTGGGATGAGAAGCACGGCACTCTTGTGAAAGGTCGCGGCCAGCGCGATCCAGAAGACAAATTTCAGCTTCGATCGACTTGCGCCCAACGCGACAAGACCGAGCATGACGAGGCCAATCGCTACACTCTGGCGAGTATAGCCCATCGCCACGACCACAACCAGGTACGGTATCGCCACGGCAAGCGCGAGCCAAGGTCGCGGCTGCGCCTTGGCGAAAGACAGGAGACCCCACGAGAATAGTCCTGCGCATAAAAGGTTAACGACCCAAACGTCGCCACCGCTTCTCGCAACCAGCCAGTTCAAGAACACGTAACCGGGATCGCCGGCGGACAGGATCTGCGAGAACTCCAGACCCACTGCATTTCTGAGATGGCCGAGATAACCGCCCCAGTCGCCACCGACTTCGAACCGCAACCCAACCATTAGGAAGATCAGCACCGCGAAGATTGAGCGCGCACCGGCGCCCTCCTGGGTTCGACCGGACATCTGCGATCGCTCTATCGAAGCTGCGAACGCCGGAAATAGGAACAGAATCCAGTAGGGTATCACGTATATTTCATTTATAGTTACCTTTATCCATGATCTCGTAGCATCCCGAAATTACATCTTCTCTGTATAATGGTTTATTATTCCAATAGTTTTGTGCCGCCGTACTGCGGAGATAATAGGTCCTCGGCTCACGCAACGCTTTCAAAACTTCTTCGCACGCTTTCTCATCATTATTGATAATGATACTACTTTCTTCGCTGCAGTAATTCGCGATCTCGCCGACCGGCGTTACAACTGGAACGAGGCCGAACTGCATCGCCTGCACCACCGACATCGCCATCCCCTCTCTTTCGCTGGTTTGAAGATAGAAGGAATGCGAGGCAGCTTCAGCGGCAATCTGATCGTAACTCATGGTCCCTTTGAACTGTACCCGTTCCTCTACTCCCAAGACCCGACTTAGGCGCCTAAGATTCCGTTCTGCTCCAGCGTCCGGCCCAATAATCGTGAATGAAGCTGTAGGATATCTTCTGTGAACGCTCGCGAATAGCCTAAGCGCCCGGTTCAGGCCTTTGTGCGGATGTAAACGTCCCCAAAAAATGAAGGAAGGAGTAAGCGAAAGGCGAGGAGGGTGCTTAACATCATTCAGTACAAATGAAATAATGCGGGAACGATAAGCTTGCCTCTTCTGTACCCTGTTATCCAGCGTTGATTTTGAGTCAACCCATATCTCGACAGAGTATCTCATCAAAATATTCGTTAGCACACGATCTATAATGTGGGTGGCTGACGAACTATGTATAAAAGCTACCACCCTCGTTTCTGGCCGAATAACTTTTGCCAAAAGAGCGATGATAGAACTTCGCCACAGCGAAGATATTATAATATCGGGCCGTAGATTAAATGTCTTTATTATTGCTTGAATATAATTAATAGGATTGTTCTCTGAAGAAAAAAGTCCGTGATGCTCAAATTTCCCACTCACTTTTCTGGACTTATTCGCGATATATCCGCGGTGAAATTGCAGCGTGTCGAAATCGCCGATCCCAATCGAACGAGCGGCAGTTTCAACC
Source organism: Aurantimonas endophytica (assembly GCF_014196845.1). Classification (GTDB taxonomy): domain Bacteria; phylum Pseudomonadota; class Alphaproteobacteria; order Rhizobiales; family Rhizobiaceae; genus Aurantimonas; species Aurantimonas endophytica. The sequence goes on along the minus strand of NZ_JACIEM010000005.1, from coordinate 387,182 downwards.
CCCCCCACAGCGTCATAGGGCACCCAGTGAATGACGCGGATCTTGGGTTTTGCCTTCAACTCAAGCTTCGCGATGCTTGCTGCGCGAGAGTCTCGGGCCGCGCGCGGAACCAAGTCTGCATTATTTCGCGCCACCCTTTCACGCATCGCCCAGACCCAGAACGTCGAAATGGCGCCGGATCACGGTCTCTTCCTCGAAGGGACGGATCGCCTCTTCCAGAAGCGCGCCCGGTGTCGGCCGGTCGAGCGCCGCCTCGATACCGCGCGCCAGGGCGACCGGATCACGGACCGGGACGAGGTAGCCGTATTTGCCATCCTGCAGCACCTCCCGAGGCCCGGTTGGGCAATCGGTCGAGACCGGCGTGCATCCGCACATCATCGCTTCCACTAGAACGTTCGGCAAACCCTCGACATGCGAGGAGAGGGCAAAGACGTCGGCATGGGCGAAATATTTCAGCGGGTTGTCGACATGGCCCGCGAAGCGGACCGAACCCCCGAGACGCAACTCCCGCGCCAGCGCTCCGAGCTCGCCCCGCAATTCACCGTCGCCCAGGATGAGAAGCCTGACTTGCCGGTCCGGCGCGACATGCTTCATGGCGCGGATCAGATCGTCGAACCCCTTCCAGTGGGCCAGTCGGCCAGCGGCGACGACGAGAGGACGCGTCCGGTCGATCAGCCATTCGTCATCGACCGCTTCCTGCATGCGCCGCCGGGAATGCCGGTCGTCGACGATGTTGTAGACGCAGACATGGCGGGGCCGGTCGAACACCTCTCGGTACTGGCCGACCATGTCCTCCGATACGCAGGTCAGGGCTTCGGCCCGCCCCATCACCGCGCGCATCAATTGCTTCAGCAGCCAGCGCTTGCTGAATGTCACGCTGGAATAGGTGTCGAACGGGGTCACGCGCGAGGAGCCGCTGATCTTCGCCTTCGACCCCGACGCGATCGCCGCGACGAGCACCGCGCATGTCAGATGATCCTCGGCCGAAAAGACCACTTCCGGCCGGGCGTTCCGGAAGTATCGCCACAGCGGCGTCAGCATGGCCCGCACGTTCGGCGTCCGGAGCCTGATCACATTGACGCCGGGCAGGTCCGGCATCGGATGATCGGGATCGATGCGGCCCACCAATAGATCCACGGCGTGTCCCCGGTCCGCCAGTGCCCGGGCGAAGCGCATCTGCGCCAGCGGCACGCCGGCAATGGCGTAGCGCGGCATCACAACACAGATCTTCATGTGCTGACCACGTCCCGCAACAGCGCCTCGTAGCGACCCGTGGCGACCCGCTCGCGATGCAGGAACAGGAAATTGTTGACATAGGTCTGGTTGGCGACGCCGAAGCGCTCCGCCGCCTGGTCGCGGCACGCTTCGAAATCCTTCAGCGCGGTCAGCTTCCCGGCGGCGAGAAAGTAGCCGTCGTAGCCTAGGCTGGCGATCTGGCCGAACACGTCGGCGATCGTACGCGAATTGTGCCGCTGCTCGATCTCGACGAGCAACGCGGGCCGCGAGGCAGCAAATGTCGCCACCGCGCCCTCGATGACGCTGTGCTCGTGTCCCTCGACGTCGATCTTGATGAAGCCGATGTCGGTGAAGCCGAAGCTGTCGAGCGTGCGCATCGAGACGTCCTGCTCGCGCGCATTGGCGAAACCGCCATGCTCGATCGAGCCCGACGCATCGTGCGCGATGCCTGCCTCGTCGACCGGAACACGCAGGCTCGCCGATCCGGCCTGGCTGGACAGCGCCACGGGATGGACGGCAATGCCGGGCTTGCCGGCAGCCCAGCTGGTCAACACGCCGAGGCAGGCCGGGTTCGGCTCGAACACCTCTACCCGGGCGCCGAGCCGCCAGAGGCGGTAGGTGTAGATGCCGCGATTGGCCCCGACATCGATCACATGGTCGCCCGGACGAACGAGCTTTTCGAGCAGGCCCATCTCGGCCTCGACCGAGCGGTTGATGACGCCGAACCAGTATTTCGCCGGCACCTGGAAGCGCCGGGGCATGCTGTCCCGGGCCATGACCTTGATGGCCTTCATCATGGGACAGCTCTTTCCATTACCGGCAGGCCGAGAATGGCCGCCATGCGCGTGCGTGCCGCGTCGCGCGAGAATTGGGCGTCGAAGAGCGCCCGCAGCGCCGGGTCGAAGCCGGGAAGATCCAGCGCCTCCGCCTCGGCCAGCGCGGCGACGAACTCGTCCGCCGTCCTGCATTGCCAGCCGGCCTGCGCCGCAACGGCCTCGTAGCCGGCAAAGGCTTCCGGCGTGCCGACGATTTTCTTGCCGTACATCAGCGCTTCGGCGACCTTGGTCTTCATGCCCGAGCCGTCGAATATCGGCGCGATGACCACCTGCGCGCCCCGATACCACTGCCGCAGATCGTCGACCCCGCCGATAACCTCGACCTTGCCCGGGCTCTCCAGCCCCTGCCGATAGGCTTCGAAACCATGGCCGACGACGCAGGTCTTCATCCCGGTTCGCGGCGCCACGTGTTCGGCGAACCAGGCGATGCCGGCGCGATTGGCGTAGAAGGTGCCGCCGACGAACAGCGCATAGGGCGGCCCCTCCCCGGCTGCGATGCCTCGAGTGGCCACCGGCTCGTCGATCGCCATGGCCGAGATATGCGTCGCTGCCCGCCCGTAGAGACGCTTCAGCTTGCGGCTGTCGCGGGCGGTAAGCGCGATGAGCGTGTCGCTGTGGCGGACAGCCTTTCGCTCGGCCAGATAGTTCGCCACCAGCACGGCGAGCGCGCGCGGCGATCGCCGCTGCTTCAGCGAGCCCCAGAAGAACCGCGCCTCGACATTGTGGAAGAACGTGCAGACCGACACGCCGGGCGCTTCGGCCTTGATCGCCGCGGCGAGCGCGCCGAGATTGGAGCCGTCGAGGAAGACCAGGCCGACCCTTTCGCGCTCGATGTCGCGGAGTACGGCCGCGATCACCGCCGGCGTCAGCCCGTCGATATGGCCGCGCAGCGCCAAAGTCAGCGACTGGCCGCCTTGTTCTGGTTTTTCCAGTTCCATCACGACGAGCCGCTCGCCGAACAGCTCCTGCAGGATGCCGCGATTGAGCCGCCCCAGCATCTCGCGCCCGCCGGGCGGTGAAGTCCCCGGCCTGGCGGTAACCAGCATGATCCGGGCGCTTCCGCCATCGATCGAGGCCGTCGTCACGTCTCTTGCGCCGGGCGGCACGCTATCGCCGGACAAGAACGCAATCGTATTCGATGACCGCGAGCGATTTGTCCCGGTTGATCGGGTACATGCCGCTGATGAAGTAGTTCTCCCTGTGGAAATCGTTGAGCGTCTCGTAGGGCGGCGGCATGTCTTCGTAGACGGCGATGAGCGAGAGTTCCGACTGGAGCGCGCGGATGTGCGGCAGGCTGGCCTGCGCCCCGCGGAAAACATGCCGGTCGAACCCCTGCGTATCCATCTTCAGGAAGAAGTTCGTCGCCCCCGTCCGCGCGATCAGTTCCGGCATGAGTTCGTCCAGCGTCGCCACCGTGACGGTCTCCGGCCGCACGCCCTTAAGGGAATTCCAGATTTCCTTGGAATAGGCGTTCGCATCGAGGAACGAGGAGAACATGGTGCTGTCGTAGACATTGATCGTCCGCTGCTCGCTCGTCTCGCCGAGCGCTGACTGGAAAGAGATCCATTTGCCATCCGCCTCCGCCCGGCTTTCCAGCCGGTCGAAGACGGAGGCCACCGGCTCGAAGGAGACGATGTGGCCCGCAAAACCGATATCGCGCAGGAAGGCACCGTATTGCCCCGCATTGGCGCCGACATCGATGACGCAGTCGATCGCGTTGGCCTCGAAGACGTTCATCAGATGGGTCGACAGGGTGAAGTTGGAGTTCCGCAGCCGGACGACATCGAATCCCGTCTTCTTGAACAGCGTCCGGATCCGATTTTTCATCATGATATTGCACCTGGTGGGAAGGGATCGACTGGCCGGCGAACCGCCCTGGCAATCGACCCAGAGACCGCGCAAGACGCGGTAATCATGGGGTTTTCCAGCACGTCAGGGCCGGTAGCTCGCCGCGGTCGATCCCTGCCCGAAAAGCCGCGCCGTGATCTCCGGCCCGAACCGCTTCTGGCCGTCGGCGCTCCAGTGGTCGCCGTCCGACCAGTAAAGGCGCTCGCAATCCATGAAGTCCTCGGCCACGTCGAACTGCGTCAGCGCCATCTGGGACACATAGCGGACCCCGGCATCCGCCGGACGGTCGGCGAAATGCGCCGCGATCCGCCTGTCCAGCGTCGCGAACACCGCTTCGAGATTGGGCCGGAGCTGGAAAGCCTGGTCGCAGCCTGTGCGCAGGATCTGGCGGTCGCCGATATGCGGCTCGAGTGCCGGCCCCAGCCAGAGCACGTCCGCCTGGGGCGGGAAACCGGCCAGATAGTCGGCAACGCGCGCGATATAGGCGTCGTTCGGCGGGTAGGGCGGCACGGGGTCGAGCGGGCCGAGATCCGAGAACATCGTCCGCCTCCCGGGCGCGCCCTCGAGCGTCATCAACAGATAGAACCCCGCCTGATTGTAGATGATGTCGGTGAACACCGTCGGATGCTCCGAGGCGAAGTCCCGGATCGCCTCGTAATCGCATGCCGGCGACGGTGAATGGGCCCGGCAGAAGCCGGCCGTCAAGCCCACCACGAAGCTTTCCGGCGCTTCCGGCGCGATGGCCCCGAACAGATTGCCGGCATGGCTGTCGCCCAGGATGAGGGTGCCGTTCGGATGAGTCCGATGGCAGTCGAGGATACGGTCACGGGCGCTCTGGTCGAGCCGGGTGACGTTGAAGCGGCATTTTCCATCGTCCGGAACGATCGAGAAGCCCTCGTTGCGGGCATGCTGCACCAGGAGGTAGGTCTGGCCGCGCTCGGGCGAGACGGTCTGCAGCCAGAGCTCCTGCCGGCCGTCGCTGAGATGGCCGAACAGACCGATACCGACCAGCGCCGCCGCCCCCGTCACCGAGGCCGAGAACACCTGCCTTGGGCTCAGCCATGCCGGCCGCCCCCTGCCCGCCCGGAACGGCTGTTCGACAAACCGCCAGGTCAGATAGGCGAGGACGAACGTGGCCAGCGCCAGGACCGCCATGCTGCCTATACCCGGCGCGGCATCGCTGCGGATCCGGGCGAAGGCAAACAGCGGCTGGTGCCAGAGATAGGCGCTGTAGCTGACCAGTCCGACCGCGACGAAGGGCCGGGTCGAGAGCAGCCGGGCGGCCAGCGTGTCACCGGTGGCAAACAGGATGACCAGCGCCGCGCCGCCGACCGGCAGCAGTGCGAAAGCCGAGGGAAAGCGCGTGGTCTCGTCGAAAACGAGCACCGCGGCGAGGATCATCGCGAGCCCCGCGCCGGAGAGCGGATTGCCGTAGCGCCGGGCGATCTCTTCGATCTTGCCAGCGGGTATAAAGGCGCAGAGCGACCCCGCCATGAGCTCCCAGACCCTTGTCGGCGTCAGGTAGAAATTGGCGCTCGCGAAGGCCCGGGAACCGACTTCGCTGAGCAGGAAGCTTCCCAGCGCCACGACGGCGATCAGCGCCACCGTCACCTTCCGCCCCCGGCGGAACGCCAGAAGCAGAAACAGCGGGAACAGCAGATAGAACTGCTCCTCGACCGCGAGGCTCCACGTATGCAGCAGCGGCATCTCCTGCGCCGCCGGGCCGAAATAGCCGCTCTTCATCCAGAACAGGACATTGGAGAAGAACAGGCTGACGGCGACGAGGCTCTGCGAGAAATCCTTGAACTGCCAGGGCAGCATCCATGCCCAGGCGAACGGAACGCAGCAGAGCATCACGAAGAACAGCGCCGGCAGGATGCGCCGCGCCCGGCGCTCGTAGAAGGAGCGGAGCGAAAAGCGTCCCCGTTCCAGGTCGGCCACGATGATGCGGGTGATCAGGTAGCCGCTGATGACGAAGAACACATCGACGCCGACGAAGCCGCCCTGGAACCACGTAAAGCCGGCATGCGCCAGCACCACCGGCACCACGGCCACGGCCCGCAGCCCGTCGATCGCGTCGCGATGCTTCATGAGGGCACCTTGGGTCCGGACGCGTGAGCGGGCGATATCATGCACGCCTTGCACCGCGCCTCGCCCTGTCCCGACGCTGCTTCAGGATCCGCAATCCCGCATTGGGAACCAGCAATTTGCCGATCAGCCGCGGCAAGGAGCGGGACCACAGGATTCGCCTGCTATGGCCAAAAGCAGCCGAGAGCGACTGGAGGGAGAGCCGCTTCGACGTGGCTGAATGGTCCATGGCCGCCGCGAGGTAACACTTCGCCATGGCGACATCGTAGAAGGGACTGTCGGCGTGGTAGCCGAGTATCTGCGCCCTGCTGGCCAGCATCTTCCCGACCTTCTTGGACATGTTGGCCGCATGCTGGCGATAGCCGATCAGCGGGTCGCCGATCGCCTGGAGCCTGTCGCCGTTTCGGGTCAGAGCGAGCCAGAGATACCAGTCCTCGATATAGAGGTCAGAGGGCACGGGACCGACCTGCCGCAGCTTCTCCAGCACCAGCAGTTGCGAGGGCGCCACCAGGAAGTGGTGGCGCAGGATGATGTCCTCGAACCGATAGCTGCGCTCGGGCGGCGCCAGCAGCCCGACGCGCCGGCCTTCCTCGTCGATCAGGTTGCCGCCGGCAAAGACCCCCGCCACGTCGGCATCCGCCTGCTCGATCCGGCCGACCAGGACGGACGTCTTGGACGCAAGCATCAAATCGTCGGAGGCGATCAGCGAGAAATACCGGCCGCGGGCCCAGTCGACCGCCTCGTTCAGCGTCGCTGCCAGGCCGCGGTTTTCTCTCGTCCGGAACTCGAAGCGTGCGAAGCGAGCATGGCATTGCGGCACCAACGCCTCGATCGCCGCCCGCGACCCGTCGCTCGAGCCATCGTCGATGATGATGAGCTCGATATTCGCGTAGTCCTGCGCGATGATCGAAGCGATGCATTCGCCGATGTAGCGTTCGTGGTTGTAGGAAGGGATCGCGATCGTCACCAGCGGAAGCGCCGCGTCGACAGGCGACGAACCGGCGTCCGCGGGCATGGCCAAGGTCTGCGCCAGCGCACCGGACGGGAAGTCGGCGTCCGTCATGCGAACGCGGTCCGACAGATCTGCTTTCCGGGTCAAGTCCTGCCTTCGACAGGCCACCCGACGGTGGCGTAGATGCGGGTAAGCCCGGCGGCGAGGCTGCCCTCGGGACCCGTCTTGATCAGCACGATCCGCAGGCCAAGTGCACCGGTCGCCAATGCCAGCACCGGAGACGCCAAGGCGGCCGCGAGCGGCGCGGTCTGGGTCAGCGTCAGGAGCAGCAGCGCCAGCCCGGCATGCAGGGCGAGCAGCGCCAGCGAGAGGCGCTCCCAGCGAAAGCCGTGCAGGCGGTGGGCGAGGACGGCCAGCACCACGAAGTGCAGCATATAGGCGACCATGAAGGCCGGGCCTGCCGCGATCAGCCCGAAGGGCCCCAGCCCGAGCCAGAGGATCGCCAGGAACAGCACGTTGAAATTGACCTGCAGGAGCAGGAAGAGCGTCCCCTGCGCGGCGGCGATGAACGCGAAGCCGAGCGCCCAGCTGGCCAGCTTGAAGACGTTACCGACGGTCTGCCACTGCAGCAGCGTCGCCGCTGCCCCGAACTCGGCGGAATAGAGCAGCGTGATCACGAAGGGCGCGAGGCCGATGAGCAGCAGCAGCACCGGCCCGCCGATCGCCAGTCCCAGCTGCGCCTGGTCGTTCATCAGCCGCGTCGCCGCCGCCCGATCGTGGATCACTTCGGTCAGGCGCGGATAGTAATCGGCGCCCATCGCCCCCAGCAGGAAGCCGACATAGGTCATGGTGATGCCCCAGGCGGCGGCGAACTGGCCGGCGGCATCCAGCCCCAGTTCCTGCGTGATCAGGCTCCGTACCAGCAGGAGTGTGCCGGTCGTCGCGAGGCCGCCCAGCATGAAGGCCGAGCCGAGTTTTGCCATCGGCTTCCAGATTTCCCACGTCTCGGCCATGCCGGGACGGCGCGCCGTCGGCTTCGGCAGCCTGCTCGTGTAGCGCAAGGCGATCGCGATCGTCGCCAGCGGCTGCACGAGAACGAACCCGATCAGCCCCGCGGCGCCGTAGAGCCAGACGCAGGCGAGACCGGCCAGTGTCCCGACCAGCGTGCCGAGCACCGTCACGCGGCCCAGATCGCCAATCCGGCGCATACCCTGCAGCAGCGCGGTCTGGGCCGTGGACAGCAGGCCCAGCAATGTCGCGACGCCGACCAGCCCGACCGCCGTGGCGTGCTGACGGCTCCCCAGCAGCCATTCGGCGAGCGGCTCGCGCAGCACCCAGACGATCACCATCGCGAGAAGGCCCTGGACCAGATGCGCCGCCAGCAGAACCCGGCGGACCCGGCTGAGCGCCTGTTCTTCGCCCTTGACGCTGGCGATCTGCCGGACGCCGCTCGAGCCCATGCCGAGCCCGGCGGCTGTTCCCACGGTGCTTTGCAGGCTGGTGTAAAGACTGAGCAGCCCGATCCCCGCCGGCCCAAGCAGGAGCGCGACGACCTTCAACCGGACGATCAAGATCAGGATCTTGACCGTCTGAGCGCTGCCGATGATGGCCATCGATCTGATCATGCTGCGCGATGACGAAGCCACCAGGCGTTATCTCGCCCCCACGACAACCGGATCGTTGCCGTCTTGCCCGGCCAGGGACGTCGTGATCTTGAACCCGTGTTTCTCCAGAATGGCGGACATCCCCTCGGGGGTTGCGTAATAGGCGAACTTGCCCATCGAGTCCCCTGTCTCGCCAAGCTTCCGCCAACGTTCGGTGCGGCTCGGGCAGCCGACGAGGACGACATGCTTCACGTCAGATGCGGCGATATCGCCCATCAGCCCATCGATGTCGGAGCGCAGGTGATAAAGTACCCGGCTCATCAGGACTGTGTCGTAGCCGTTCAGCAGAAGCGTGGACTCGAGGATGCTTGCCTGCAGGAAGGCGCAGTTCTCGACCCGACGTCCCAGCGCGAGCCAAGCCGACTTGAGCCTCTCGGCCTCCTCGAACTGAAGGTCCATGAGCTCGACGCCGCAGACCGCATCCTTGGCGAGCGCAAGGACCAGCGACTGGGTGCCGTCCGCAGACCCGAACTCGATGATCCGCTGCCCGGGGACCAACCCGGCAATCCGCCGATAGCGGTCCGGAACGTGGCCTCGATGAATGGCGGCTTTATTCTCGACGTAGTACGACTGGAGACCGGCATTGGCGCCGCCCTCTCTCGTATAGTACGGACGCCCATCAGCGTCATGTCGCTGGGGCAGCATTGCCCGGAACGCCTTCTTGATCGCTCGCTTGATCACCGGTCATGTCCTGTGTTCGGCGCATGGATGCACGGTGACGTTTCCAGATCATGGTGCGGACCAAATGCAGGGCTCCCATCGACCTCGGTCATCGCGCGCAGGAATTGGCCGTAGCGGACGTTGGCGACACGGGTTCGGATCGGCCGTTTAAAGAGAACCTTCGAGACATAGGAAGATTCTCTCATGACGACGTTTATCAATATCGATGTGCGGATATCCTCGCTCCTGAAGTCCGCGATGGCACCGGACACCGTGCTTGTCAGCATATCTGCGTAAGACTTGCTGACCAGCGCACGAAGCAGGGACAGGTCCCGCCCTTCATAGATCTCGTTCAGTGCCAGGTTGTTGATGTCGTACAAGCACGGGACGGCCAATCCCGCATCGGCGATATCAACGACGTAGATTTTTCCGTCATAGAGGAGATTGGCGACGTTGACGTCGAGATGACCTTCAACCATTGCGCAGCGAGAAGAAAAATCCTCGATTTTCTGTTCCCATTGCCGAAGGTGCGACCGCAGATCATCGCTCAGAACGCCGAAGAATTCGCCGTAACTCTCCAGAATTATATCCGGCCGGGGCGGCTTCCTGTGCGCGGCGATATAACCCCCATAGCATCGAATGAATTCACGATAGGCCAATTCCTGGGTCCGTGTGGGCAAGAGGACGATCGGCCTGGCGGGAAGCATGTCGTCACGCCGGAACAGCCCTTCTTTGCTCTCCCAGAGATCGGAACTGGCCGTCGGCACATGGTGGAACAGCTTCAGCGCATGGGCCTTCTGAAAGTCTGCCCATTCTTCGCGGCTGGTTGTCGTCAGGATGACACCACGCGCGAAGTCGAAAACTTTCATCTTCCCGTCCCGACTGGCGTACACGATCGAGCCGTCGCTATCGCCCTTTTTGTGATCGACGTGAAATTCACGAAGCCCGCTTACGGAGAGAAGGATCGCCTTTAGATAAGATCGGGCGGAGCCGAAATAAGAACTCGAATTTTCTGCACTTGGACTTAGGATCCGATGTATCTCTGACTCCTCGCTATCGGCGTGATAGGCCGTACGCCCATCTATTCTCCATAGGCCGGCCCGCAGCAGCGATTGGAATGACAACAGGGTTTTCTTCTGTGCGCACCTCTTGCTTATCGCGGACAGACCAATCACCGGGAGTAAGTCTCGCTGATGACCCGCTCGGCATGTTGCCGTGTCAGATGCGGCCCGATCGGCAGGCTCAGCACCTCGTTGGCGAGGTCGCGCGCGAGCGGTAGCGCGTCGGCGGCGACGCCCAGTTCCGTATACGCCGCCTGCCGGTGAGGCGGGATCGGGTAGTGGATGAGGGTCCCGACACCGGCTGCGGCGAGGCGCTTCTGCAGCGCATCGCGCTCCGGGCTGCGCACGACATAGAGGTGCCAGGCCGGATCGGCCCATTCGGGGACATGCGGCAAGCGCAGGCCGCTCTCCGCCAGACCCTCGGCGTAGACGGCAGCGATGGTCCGGCGGCGGTCCGTCCATTCATCGAGATGGCCCAGCTTGACGCGCAGCACCGCCGCCTGGAGCGGATCGAGACGGGAGTTCACGCCCTGGACGGCGTTGACGTATTTCTCGCGGCTGCCGTAATTGCGCAGCACCCGGATTCGATCGGCAAGATCGGCGCGGTTCGTCGTGATCGCCCCCCCGTCGCCCAACGCGCCGAGATTCTTGCCGGGATAGAAGCTCCAGCAGACGATGTCGCCATGCGCACCGACGCGGCGGCCCTTGTAACGCGCGCCATGCGCCTGGGCCGCGTCCTCGACGACGGCAATTCCATGATGCCGCGCCAGCGCCAGGATGGGGTCGAGGTCGGCAGGTTGACCGTAGAGGTGGACCGGCAGCAGGACCTTCGTGCGCGGCGTGATCGCCGCCGCGATGCGCGCGGGGTCGAGATTGTACGTCGCGGGATCGGGCTCGACCGGCACCGGCCTCGCCCCGACGGCGGATACCGCAAGCCATGTCGCGATATAGGTGTTGGACGGAACGATCACCTCGTCGCCCGGACCGACACCCAGCGCCCGCAGCGCCAGGATCAGCGCGTCGAGCCCGTTCGCCAGGCCGACCGCATGCTGCGCCTCGCAATAGCCGGCCCATTCCGCCTCGAATGATTCGACTTCCGGGCCGAGAATGTACCAGCCGCTGTCGAGGACACGCGCGATCGCCGCGTCGAGTTCTGCGCGGAGTTCGACGTGGGGGGCGAGCAGATCGAGGAAGGGGATCATGCGGCCGATTGGGCCAGGCTCAGGAACTCGTCATAGTCGCGGATATAATCGGCGCTGTCGTAGAAATGCGATGCGAAGACCAGCAGGACGGCGTCGGGCGAGTAGCGGTACTGGATGCCCCAGATCATCGGCGGCAAATAAAGCCCGATCTCCAGCCGATCCAGCAGGAATTCCTGCCGGTTCGTGCCGTCATCCGCAACAACCGAGACTGACCCCCGCACGCAGACGAGGAACTGCTCGCACGCGCGATGCGCATGCTCGCCGCGGGTCTCGATGCTGGGCACGTCGAAGACGAGGAAGTATCTCTTCGCGGCGAACGGGACTGCCCGCTCGAATTCGCCGACGCTCAGGCTGCCCCGAATGTCGGCGATGCGCGGCAGGGTGACGAGGCGCACGCCAAGAACTGCCGTCTCGGACGCGACCGGCGCCGCAATTGCCGGCTCTCGCGCAGCCGAGCTGCCCGCATCGACATAGCCGACGATGCGGGCCGGATTGCCGAGGACGATCGCGTGGGCGGGCACCGACCGCGTGACGACCGCGCCGGCTCCGACCATGGCGCCGCTACCGACGCTCACGCCGGGAAGGATTGTCGCCCCGGCCCCGACCGATGCGCCCCGGCCAATGTGCGTGGTCAGGACGGGCCGGTCGAACTGCTTGCTGCGCGGGAACTTGTCGTTGGAGAAGGTGACGTTGGGCCCGATGAAGGCGTCGTCATCGAGCGTGATGCCATCCCACAGCTGCACGCCCGATTTCACCGTCACCCGGTCGCCGACCACCACCTCGTTCTCGATGAAGCAGTGCGAGCAGATGTTGCAATCGCTTCCGATCGCTGCGCCCGGCAGCACCACGCAGAATTGCCAGACACGCGTGCCGGCGCCGATCCGGTCCGACTGAACATCGGCGAGCGGATGGAGAAAAGCGGCCGTCTGGCTGGTCATGCCGGCACGTTCTCGTAATGCGCCAGGTACCAGTCGACGAAGGCCCGCACTCCCGTCTGGGTGGAGGTTGCCGGCCGATAGCCGACGGCCGTTTCGAGCGCGGATGTGTCGGCGAACGTATCCGGCACGTCCCCCGGCTGCAGCGGCAGGAGTTCGACGATCGCCTTGCGGCCCAACGCCTCCTCCAGCGCCGCGACATAGTCGGTCAGCTTCACCGGGTTGTTGTTGCCGATGTTGAACAGGCGCCACGGCGCATTGCTCGTCGCCGGGTCCGGATTGGCGGAGTCCCAGTCGGCATTTGGCTCGGCCGGCTGATCGCTGGCGCGGATGACCCCTTCGACGATGTCGTCGACGAAGGTGAAGTCGCGTGTGTGATTGCCATGGTTGAACAAGGTGATCGGCTCGCCGGCCAGGATCTTCCGGGCGAACAGGAACAGCGCCATGTCGGGCCGGCCCCACGGGCCATAGACGGTGAAGAAGCGGAGCCCCGTCGTCGGCAGGCGGTACAGGTGGCTGTAGGCATGCGCCATCAACTCGTTGGCGCGCTTCGTCGCCGCGTAGAACTGCAGCGGGTGGTCCGCCGGCCGATGCTCCGAAAACGGCATGTCGGTGTTGGCGCCATAGACGCTCGACGTGCTGGCATAGGTCAGGTGCCCGACCCCGGCATGCCGGCAGGCTTCCAGGATGTTGGTGTAGGCGACGATATTGCTTTCCACATAGGCATGCGGGTTCTCGATCGAGTAGCGCACGCCCGCCTGCGCCGCGAGGTGGATCACCCGGTCCGGCGTGTGTGCCGCGAAGCAGGAATCGACGGCGTCGCGATCGGCGAGATTGGCCCGGACGAACTGGTAGTCTCCCGACGATGTCGACGCCGTCTCGTCGAGACGCTTCAGCCGGGCTTCCTTGAGCGCCGGGTCGTAATAGTCGTTGACCACGTCGAAGCCGATGACGCTGTCGCCGCGCTCGAGCAGCCGCCGGGCGACGTGATAGCCGATGAAGCCGGCATTGCCGGTGACGAGGATGCGCATCAGAGCCGTCCGTCCGTCTCGGTTTTCGCGAAGACACCCTTCACGTCGTAGAAGACCGCTCCCTCCCGGCCCAGCGCCCGGATGGCGTCGGCGCCCATCGCGGCGAACTCCCGGTGCCCGACGGCAAGGACGATCCCGTCATAGGTCGCCGGCTCCGGCGCCTCGGCAAGACACTCGAGCCCAAGCTCGCGACGACAGTCCCCCGGCGCGACCCAGGGGTCCCAGACGTCGATTTCGGCGTTGAAGCCCTGAAGTTCGCGAATGATGTCGATCACCTTCGAGTTGCGGATGTCCGGGCAGTTTTCCTTGAAGGCGATGCCCATGACGAGGATACGACTGCCGACGACGGGACAGCCGCGGCGCATCATCAGCCGGGCCACCTGGTTCGCCACATAGGCGCCCATCCGGTCGTTGATCCGGCGCCCGGCCAGGATGACTTCCGGATGATAGCCGACCTCCTGTGCCCGGTGGGTCAGGTAGTAGGGGTCTACGCCGATGCAGTGGCCGCCCACGAGGCCGGGCCGGAACGGCAGGAAATTCCACTTGGTCCCCGCTGCCGCCAGCACCTCCAGCGTGTCGATGCCGAGCCGCTCGAAGATGATCGACAGCTCGTTCATCAGCGCGATGTTGAGATCGCGCTGGGTGTTCTCGATCACTTTTGCCGCTTCGGCCACCTCGATCGAACTCGCCTTGTGGGTCCCGGCGGTGACGATCGATCCATACAGAAGGTCGACGAAGTCGGCCGCTTCCGGTGTCGACCCGCTGGTCACCTTGGTGATCGTCGTCACCCGGTGTTCCTTGTCGCCGGGGTTCGCCCGTTCCGGACTATAGCCGACGAAGAAGCCCTCGTTGAGCTTCAGGCCGGACAGCCGTTCGAGGATCGGCACGCAGACATCGCGCGTGCAGCCGGGATAGACGGTGGACTCGAAGATGACGTAGGCGCCCTCCGAGATGGCCTTGCCGACGATCTCCGTCGCACTGATCAGCGGCGACAGATCGGGGCGGTTGGCCTGGTCGATCGGCGTCGGCACAGTGACGATGAAGATGCCGCATTCCGCAATATCGGCGGTCTCGCTGGTGAAGGTCGCGAACGTCGCCGCGGCAAGACCGTCCGCGTCGACCTCCCTCGTCACATCCTGCCCCTGCTGCAACGCCGCGATCCGCTCGGCGCGTATGTCGAAGCCGACGACCTTTCGCGTCCGGCTGAATTCCACCGCCAGCGGCAGGCCGACATAGCCGAGCCCGATGACCGCGATGGAACAAAGATCGACAGCGGTCCCTCGCTCCGTCGGCGCGGGCTCTGCGGACGCAAAGATCCGCGTCCCTGCAGCCGGAGCATTCGAAGCGGTCAACGCCTCATTCATTTAGCTTCCCTGGTTCTGGCGGTCGAACACGATGCGCCGCTTGTGGCGCAAGCCGGACCGCAAGTCATGCCTGTGGCCTCTCCACGCAGCGGGAGCAGATTTATCATCCGGCACGCGGGGAGCCATCGGCTTCGTCGGCAACGCGCTGGAGATACTGGCCGTAGGGGCTCTTGCCCAGTTCCCGGCCGAGTGCGTGAAGCTCCGCTTTGTCGATGAAGCCTTTGACGAAGGCAACTTCCTCGGGACAGGCGATCTTGAAGCCCTGCCGGTGTTCCAGCGTCCGCACGAACTCGCCTGCCTGGAGCAGCGTTTCCGGCGTCCCCGTATCCAGCCAGGCAAAGCCTCGCCCCATCGCCTCCACTGCGAGCCTGCCCTCTTCTAGATAGACGCGGTTGAGATCGGTGATCTCGAGTTCTCCGCGCGCCGAAGGTTGCAGACGCCGGGCAATCGCCGGCGCGCTCCCGTCATAGAAATATAGCCCGGTCACCACCCAATTGGATTTTGCCCGCTGCGGCTTCTCCTCGATCGAGACGACCGCCCCGTCCTGGTCGAAGGAGACGACGCCGTAACGTTCCGGATCGGAGACGCGGTAGGTAAAGATCGTCGCCTTGTCGGCGCGGCTCGCGGCGCGGGCCAGAAGCTCCCTCAAGCCGTGGCCGTAAAACAGGTTGTCCCCGAGGATGAGCGCCGAGTTCTCGCCTGCAATGAACTCTTCGCCAATGATATAGGCTTGTGCGAGCCCCTCTGGCTTGGCTTGCTCGGCGTAGCTGAACCGCATTCCCCACCGATCGCCCGACCCCAGCAACGCCCGAAACCGCGGCAGGTCCTCGGGCGTCGAGATGATCAGGACCTCGCGGATCCCCGCCAGCATGAGCGTCGAGAGCGGATAATAGATCATCGGCTTGTCGTAGACCGGCATCAGCTGCTTCGATCCGGTCAGCGTCATCGGATGCAGCCGTGTGCCGCTGCCACCGGCGAGGATGATTCCCTTCAAGGTGCGCTCGCTGCGCGATGACGCTGCCGGCTGGGCATCCCCGACATTGCCCCCGTGATGATGTCAGCGCCAGTCACTCCGCCGCGATCCCCAGCCGGCCGCCGTCGTAGCGTTTCTCGCGGATCGGTCTCCACCAGGACGGGTTTTCGACGAACCACCTGATGGTCTTTTCGAGACCGGACTCGAACGTTTCCAGCGCCCGCCAGCCGAGTTCGGTTTCGATCCGCGCCGCGTCGATGGCATAGCGTAAATCGTGTCCGGGACGATCGGCGACGAAGCGGATAAGAGCCCGGCGCGAGCCGCCGTCCGGCAACGGCGTCAGCCGATCGAGAGTGTCGCAGATCGTCTGGACGACCTCGAGATTGGTTCGCTCGTTTCGCCCGCCGATATTGTAGCAGCGTCCGACCTCGCCCTCGTTCGCAACCAGCACCAGCGCCCGCGCATGATCCTCGACATAGAGCCAGTCGCGGATGTTCTCGCCGCGCCCATAGAGGGGAAGCGGCTTTCCCTCCAGGGCGTTGAGGATCACCAGAGGGATGAGCTTCTCGGGAAAATGGTAGGGGCCGTAATTGTTCGAGCAGTTCGAGACGACGACCGGCAATCCGTAGGTGCGGTGCCATGCCATCACGAGATGATCAGACGCGGCTTTCGAGGCGGCGTAGGGCGACGAAGGCGCATAGGCCGTGGCTTCGTGAAACGGCTCGCCGTCAAGCGACAACGGCCCGTAGACCTCGTCGGTCGAAACGTGGTGGAAGCGAAATCGCTTCCGCCTGTCCCCCGTCAAGATTTTCCAGTAGCCGCGGACCGCTTCCAGCAGTTGATAGGTTCCGACGATATTGGTCTGGATGAAGCTGGCCGGCCCGTCGATCGATCGGTCGACGTGGCTCTCGGCCGCCAGATGCATGACGACGTCGACCTCTTCCTCTTGCAGAAGGGCTGCGATCGTTTCAGAGGCGCTAATGTCCGCCTCGACGAAGCGGTAACGGGGACTGGCCGAAACCGCTTCGAGGGACGACAGGTTGGCGGCATATGTCAGCGCATCGACATTGATGACCCGATGGCCCGTCCCGGTAACGAGATGCCGACAGACGGCCGACCCGATGAATCCGGCACCGCCAGTCACGAGAAAGGTCGTCATCGAACCGCGATTCGCGGCGAGAACAGTGCCGCGGGACCGATCGATATCACGCTCGCCGCCGCGTCGACGATGCCGGGATACTCCCGCCGAAGGGCGCCCGCATCATCGCGATCCCTGCCCGCCGGCCATGATCCATAGCGTGCGGATCGCGATGAACACGTCAAGCCACGGAGAGAAGTACTTGATGTAGTAGAAATCGTAGTGAAGTTTGCCGAGAACGTCCTGCATGTCTACGACGTGCCCCTGGTTGACCTGCGCCCAGCCGGTGATCCCGGGCCGTACGATATGGCGGTAACTATAAAACGGCAATTCTTCCCCGTACCAGGTGGAGAGCGGCTTGGCCTCGGGACGGGGCCCGATCCAGCTCATCTCCCCCTTGAGAACGTTGAAGAGTTGCGGAATCTCGTCGATGCGCGACCGGCGCAAAACGCGGCCGACCCGCGTGACCCGTGGATCCGCGGTGCGCGTCATCGCAGCTTCTCGACTGCCTGCCTCCAGGTCCGGAACGTGAGTCATCGTCCGGAATTTGAGCACCTTGAAGAGCCGACCGCGATAGCCGACCCGCTCCTGCCGGAAAAATACGGGGCCGGAAGAATCCAGCATGATCGCCGCGCCGACGACGAGTGTCAGGAGGAAGAAGGCCGGCAAGAGCAGGATCGCGATCAGCACGTCCAGAACCCGCTTGATGTTGCGATAGCCGAGCGCGGGATCGAGGGATCCGAAGCTGTTCTCTGACAGGTGCTCGATATCGACGCGCCCCGTCAGCATCTCCATCGCGTCCTTCACGTGATAGGCGGGCCGCCCCCCTAGCACCCAGTCGGCGATGAAGTGCTCCCATTCGCCAGGCAGGTCCGCCCGGAAGTCTGCAATCAATGCGTCGGGCAGACGCTCCGGGAATACCGGCGAAGCCAGCATGCTGAAATCGGCGGTACGGACGCCGCGCAGGCGCCCGACCGAGCCGATCGGGATGACGGCGAAGGCGGCACGTGTCCGCAACCGCGTCAACAAGATGGCGTGAAAGAACCAGATTACGCAGAGGATGAAACTGCCCAGGAACAGCGAACGGGCGTAATCGATCCGAAAGAAGAAGAAGATCAACAGCACTACGCCGTAGGTTCCGACAAAGCAGGGGAAAACGTACGACGTCGCTCTGACCTCGGGAAACCGGGCGACCTTCGTCAGCACATGGAAGCCGACGGAGACCGCAAGAGTGATGCCGACGATCGTGTTCCATGCACTCCCAGGCTGCGGGAAGCCCGGATTTCCATCGTAGCGGATGAGGGCCGGCGCCACGACGGCGAGCATCAGGCCGCCTAATAGGTGGAACCACCCGCGGCCGACGATCTGCATCGCGCCCTGCGGAAGCGCGGCAATACGCGCTAATGATGCCAAGGGCGAGATCGCAAACGATGATGGAGAATTTCGAAACGTGTGGTCAGCGCGGAGATCCCGGAGGCTGGGGATAAATAGCTACCGCACTCCCTGGTGAACCAGTGAGTGCTGAACTTGGCGGCGACGAACGCGCTACTTTTTTAACGCTCACTCAAAGCAGAGAGCCTGCCTCGACCACGACGGGGACAGGCCCGTTCAGGAAGTTGAGAAGGACGCGGACCCGCTGGGCCCCCTCCATTCGATCCCATTCGCCAACCATTCCGGCAAAGGGTCCGTATTGCAAGGTTAGCTTATCACCCTTTTGGCGGCGGATGTCCAGCCTGATCACGCCCGAAGCATCTACCGTCGATTGCAATTTTTCGACAAACCCGCGCGCAATGGGAACGGGTCGATCGGCTGCGGAAACGATGTGCCGGACCCCCACAGTGCCGTTGACGGCGCGCCAACGATCGGTCCGCAGATCAAGCGCCACAAAGAGATAACCGGGGAAGAACGAACCACGCTGAGTGCTCAGGCGACCTGCGTGGCGGACGGTCCTGACATGCATCGGGAGGAAGCAGGTGAACCCCTGTCGCTGCAGATGGATCGCGGCGACAGTTTCCCTGCCCGGTTGCGTGCCGACTGCGAACCAGCGTCTTTCGCCCTTCATGCCACACCCCGCCGAAATCATGCATGACAGGCCCGCGTTGGCGCTCCTCCGCAGAGCGCCGACCGACCTCCCCCTCGTGCGGTCCGGCAAAGCGGATCGACCGCGACAAGAGTTCACTGAAGATATCCGGTGTTCGCGTCAGGAGTAAGACAGGTCGACCGGTCCAGATGATTTCCCGGCTGCCTTCAATGACCGAAAGTTAAGGAAAGAATAACAGCCAAGCGACGATTTGTGAGTTCTCGTGAGACGGGAACCCGCAGCTGTGCTTCCTCAGGGCGGTTGAGCGACGCTGACATGACCGATCAAAGTTCGTCGCGCGCAAGGCGCAGGGTCTTGGATTATTCTCCGCGGGAAATGCTGTCGGTGTCGTCATCGTCGTCCACTGCGCCGGTGATGACCGTGGCCGCGCCAGCCACGGCAACGAGACCGCCCATTACGTCCGGGAATGTGGGCGTGAGCCCCGCAGGACTCGCCGATTCGATACCAGGGCCGGCACTCGTGACACAGAGCCTGCGCTCGACCACAGCAACAATGACGAGGGAGCTGGGCTCCATGTCCACACGGCAGTTTCGGCCGATCAGGAGCGATGCCAACGCATCCGGCCCGGTCATCACGCGCGTCCCGGCCGCCAACGGCGCACCCACTCGCGCCGGAACGAGACCCGCCGGCCGGCTGATCAACACGTCAGTCGTTACGGCCGTTACGGTACCCAGCGTCTCCGTCATGTTTGCAGCCGAGAGCTGCACGTAGGAGCAGCGGCAATTCGCCAGCTGCCGCTCCTGCGCAAAACCTGCGGAGGTGGCCAATACCAGAAGGCTTATGGCTATGGGCGCGACTATCCTTGAACGGCTCATACGGAACTTCCGTTATCGCAGCAGGACGTGACGGCTGCGGAATGGCAAGTATTCCTCCCGCTGGGACCGATCGGTAGCCCGACCCGGCAGAACTGGTAAGTGGGTATGTGAGCACAATTTCACGAACAATTGGTGTTTTACCCGCAACAGGCTAAGGTGAAATCCTCCCGCGGAAACTGAGCGGCTGTTGCGTAGTTACCGACACCCGTGGTCGTAAAAGCCAAGGGGCACGACGCGAAGGCGGCGGCGCGCCCTCTTGCGGCGCTGGAACCCGAACGTGTCGTCTTCTCGCATGGCGCCTGGTTCGAACGGGATGGCGCATCCGGGCTGCGTCGCTCGCTCGACTGGCTGCTGCGATCGGTCGGGCGCAAGGCGCCGCAACCCGTTACTCCGACACCTGCAACGGCAGAGGGGCCCCGCCCTCAAGACCCGTCGCGCGGGTCATCGAGGTATGCAGCAGAACCGGCAGCTTCAGCTTCATGAAGCTGCCGGAGGCTCTCTCTCAGGTCCCGCAGAACGTCTGGCTGACCTCTTCGTGGGGCTCAGGCGGGTTCGCATAACGGGCAAATTCCGGCTGATCCTCGTAGGGGTGCGCGAGCACCGCCATGAGCTCGTCGAAGGCGCTGAAGTCATCCCGCTCGACGGCCGCGTCAATGACCGCCTCGATCCGATGGTTGCGCGGAATGAAAGCGGGATTGACCGCTCTCATGACGTCGCGCCGGGTGCCGACGTCCTGCCGTTCAGCCTGCAATCGCTGCCGCCACCGGACGGCCCAGCGTTCATAGGCGTCAGGATCATCGAACAGAGCCCGCACCGCCGCGTCCTCTTCCGGTCCGTTGACGGCGTCGCAGAGGCGTCGGAACGTCAGGGTGAAGTCAGCGCGGTTCTCGGCCATCGCCTGCAGGAGATCGCCGACGAGCGCCTCGTCCTCGGCCAGCAGGCTGGAAAGGCCGAGCTTGCGCGCCAGCCCGCCGTGGAATGCCGTCTCGAAACGGGGAGCGAACGCGGCGAGCACCTCCTGCGCCTGAACGACCGCCTCCTCCTGCTGCTCCGCAATCAGCGGCAGCAGGGTCTCTGCCAGCCGCGTCAGGTTCCAGTCGGCGATCCCCGGCTGCCGCCCATAGGCGTAGCGACCCTGCCGGTCGATCGAGCTGAAGACGGTGGCGGGATCATAGGCGTCCATGAAGGCACAGGGGCCGTAGTCGATCGTCTCGCCCACGATCGAGACGTTGTCGGTGTTCATCACGCCGTGGATGAAACCGACCAGCAGCCACTTCGCGACGAGCTCCGCCTGTCGGGTGACCACGCGGTCGAGGAGTTCGAGATAAGGCTGCTTCGCCCGTGCCACCTCCGGATAGTGTCGATGGATGACATAGTCGGCGAGGATCCTCAGCCCATCGACATCGCCGCGCGCAGCAAAATACTGGAAGGTGCCGATGCGCACATGGCTGGATGCGACGCGTGCGAGCAACGCGCCCGGAAGCATCCTTTCGCGGACGACTGGCTCCCCGGTTGCGACGGCCGCGAGTGAACGGGTCGACGAAATGCCGAGAGCGGCCATCGCCTCGCTGACGATGTACTCGCGAAGGACGGGCCCGAGCGCCGCCCGGCCGTCGCCGCCCCTTGAAAATGGTGTCCGGCCCGAGCCCTTCAGCTGCAGGTCGCGTCGGGTCCCGTCCTTGTCGATGATCTCGCCGAGCAGGATCGCACGACCATCGCCGAGTTGCGGAACGAACTGGCCGAACTGATGTCCGGCATAGGCCATCGCGACCGGGTCCGCCTCGTCCGGAACCCGCCTGCCCGCAAGCACCTCGACGCCGTCCGGGCTGGCGAGCCACTGGGGATCGAGGCCGAGATGACGGGCCAGCTCCACATTCACCCGGATGAGCCTCGGCGTCCCTGCGGCGGTCGGCGTAACGCGTGCATGGAAGCGGTCCGGCAGGCGCGCATAGGAGTTGTCGAACGGAAGCTGAATGGTCAAAGCGTGACGTGCCTCTGGGAATGGTCCGGCTGAGATCGTTCCTGATAGGCCGTCCCGCAAGTGGCGCCCCTCCCGTTCGTCCCATGCTCCCCTGGCGCATGCCGCGGCGCGGCGCCCGCAGCGGCGCGGCGCCCGCAGAGACCCGCTGCAGACGGGAGGGACCCGGGCATCGCAGAAAATCCTGCGAGCGAGCGTCTCGTCGGCGGAGCAACTACTTAGCCACCTGCCGAGATGGCCTGGCACCGGGGGCGTGCAGTGGCCTTTAATCTACGGCTGCCCGACAACACGGGCGCTCCTGAGCATGCGCGGACAGACTCTCAGTCCTCTCGGCGATCATCGAAGTGCACCTACAGAAGCGCTGTCGACAACGAAGGGAAGAGCGCAATGAGGAGCGTCACCAGCGCCATGACGGCGATGAAGGGCGCAACGCCCGCGAAAATGGACTCAAGACCCACGTCGCGATCGCCGAGCGTCGAGTGCACCGTGAAGACAGAGATGCCGAATGGCGGCGTCAGGAGGCCGATCTCGACGGCAAGCACCGTCACGAGGCCGAACTGGATCAGGTCGAAGCCCAGCGACTGCGCGATGGGTGCCGCGATCGGCACCATGATGAGCAGGATCGACGAGGAGTCGAGGATCATGCCCATCAAAAGCACGACGAGGACGTAGAGGGCGAGAAATCCGTACGCCCCGAGTCCCGACGCCGACACCAGGTCGCCGATCGCCGAGGGGATGCCGGCGATCGCCAGCATCCGGCTGTAGAAGCTGGCGGCGATGAGCAGGATCAGGATCGTTACCGAGACCATGCCGGTGTCCTTGAGAACCCGCCAGATCCGCCTGCGGTCGAGGGACCGCTTGAAGAGCGCGATGACGAGCGCGCCGAAAGCTCCCACGCCGCCCGCTTCGGTGGGCGTGAAGAAGCCGCTGTAGAGGCCGCCGAGGACCAGCATCACCAGAACGACGATCGGCAGGAGCTTGCGCAGCATCTCCGCCGCGCCCATGTCGGCCTCGCCTTCCGCGCCGGCGACGCGCGGCGCGCCGTCCACGAAGACGAAGCGCGGCGCGATGAAGGTCAGAGCAACGATCATGCCGGCAAAGCCCAGCGCCAGCAGGATGCCGGGGATGATGCCGGCGACGAAGAGGTTGCCGATCGACTGCTCCGCCAGCACCCCGTAGATGATGAGGAGCAGGCTCGGCGGGATCAGCATGCCGAGCACGGATGAGCCGGCGACCGTGCCGGCGGCGAAGGCGGGGCGATAGCCGTAGCGGGTCATCTCGGGGACGGCCACCTTGGTGAACACGGCCGCCGAGGCGATGGATACGCCAGTGACCGCCGCGAACACCGTGTTGGCGGCGATCGTGGCGATCCCCAGGCCGCCACGCAGGCGGCGAAGCAGCGCTTCGGCAACCTGGAACGTGTCCCGCCCGATATTGGATATCGAAACGATCAGGCCCATCAGCACGAAGAGCGGGATGGTCGCGAAGAGATAGTCCGCGATGCCGTTATAGACGGAGATCGACAGGAGGCGCATCGCGAGGTCGAAATTGTCGCGCAGGAGCCAGACACCGGCGATCGCCACCGAGAACAGCGCGACGGCGATATGCATGCCGAGCAGCACCAGCGCGACCAGCGCGCCGATCAGAAGGAAGCCGACGGTCATTTCGGTCATGAGGTGCCCTTGGGCGGCAGGTGGCGTGATCCTGGCGACCGCGCGACCTGCAGCGCCACCACGAGATAAGCAACGCAGGCGAGCGACGCCCCCACGACATTGATGACGCGGAACGGCAGCGTCGGGATGGTGAAGAGGCCCTGCACGCCGAAGAACTCGCCCGTCCGCCAGGCGTCGGCCGTGTCCGGCCATGACGCCCATACGATGGCCGCGAAGACGACCGCACCGACGAGCGCGAACAGCGTCTCCAGCACCCGGACGAGGCCGGGACTATAGGAACCCAGGAAGATCACCAGGAAGTCCGCCTGCGTCATACGACCGGCCAGCACGGCCGCCGCGATCTGCAGGAAGACGATCGCCACCACCGAACGCGCGGCGATTTCCGCAACGCCGGTGATGGGACTGTCGAAGAAGTTGCGGCCCAGTACGTCGGCGACGATCAGCGCCATCAGCGCGAAGATCCAGAGCGTGCCGGCCGCCGCGAGCCATGAGGCGATGCGGCCGAGGACGGGCGGCCCCGCCGGGGCGAGATCGCCTCCGGGCTGGGTCGGATCCTGGACGTGGGATGCCATGCGCCCTCCTACGATGGAATCTGGCCGGGCCTGCTGGCCCAGCCGGGACAAGTTGCAGGACGCCTAAAGGCCTTCGTCCCAGGCGCGCAGCGGCTCGACACCATTTTCACGAAGAGCCGCGAAATAGGCCTTCAGCACGGTCGCTGCCGCCTCGCCGTTGGCATCGAGCCAGGGCTGCACGACATTGGGCAGGCCTTCCACCCAGCGACGCTTCTCCTCATCGGGGAGCTCGGTGACGGTGAGTCCGGCAGCCTCCATCTCGGAAATGGCCTTGGCCGACTGCTCCGTGACGTATTCGCCGTGGCGGATCGAGGTCGTCCGACCCGCCTCCTTGATGACTTCCTGCACCTCCTCCGGCAAACCTTCGAAGAAGTCGGCATTGGCGGCGACGCCCCCGAAATACATTGAGCCGACGCCGACCCGTGTCAGTTCCGGAGCCACTTCATAGACCCGGGCGGGTAATATGCCGGACGCGAAGGAGAGCGTGCCCTGCGAGACGCCGGTCTGGATGTCGGTGTAATAGGTGGTCAGAGCACCGTCGACCGGCGTCGCGCCCGTGCCCTGCAGCCAGTTTGCCGAAGTCCCCGGAGCGTTGATCCGCTTGTTGGCGAGGTCCTCGAGCGAGGTGATCTTGAAGTTGGCATAGATGTCGTAGCTGTCGGTGATCAGCGACGAGAGGTAGACCATGTTCTGGTCCTCCCAGCCGGCCTTCAGTTCCGGCAACTCCTCCGTAAGGCGGTCGAATATGTCGATCAGGAGCTCGTGGTCGGTGGTCGCGAAAGGCGTGAAATAGGTGACGTTCTGGAGCGGCATCGCGGCACCCTCCCAAACCGTGCCGACCATGCCGATGTCGGTGATCCCGTCGCGCACCGCGGCGCGCGTGTCGGTGAACTTGTACAGCGTTCCCCCATAGGCTTCGCGCCAGTCCACCACGTAGTTGTTGCCGCGCTCCTCGAGCAGGCGGTCGACCTCGGGCTGGAAGACATTCTTCATCGCCCAGACCCAGATGTTGGTGGTGGGGTGGCTCGACGCGATGTTGATCGTGACGCTCTCCTGCGCCACCGCGCCCCCCGGCAGCAACATTGCCAGCATGCCTGCGCCTGCCAGCAGGCCTGTTCTCATGATCATCGTGATGTTCCTCCCGGACACTGGTTCATTCACTTGACGACACCGAGCGCCCTCAGGATCTTTTCGGGCGTGAAGGGCATGTCGGTCACACGGGCGCCGAAGGGCGCGAGCGCGTCGTTGATGGCGTTCATCACGGCGCCGGGAGCCCCGGCCGTGCCGGCCTCGCCCGCCCCCTTGGCGCCGAGAACGGATTCCCGCGTCGGCGTCTCGACATGGCCGATGACCATGTCTGGCATCTCCGGCGCCATGGGCACCAGGTAATCCGCCATGTTGGCGTTCAGCAGCTGACCCTCGCCGTCGTAGAGGCATTCCTCGTAGAGCGCCCCGCCGAGACCCTGCACGATGCCGCCGCGGATCTGCTCGTCGACCAGCATCGGATTGATGATGCGCCCGCAATCCTCGACGCACCAATGCTTCAGAAGCTTCACGAAGCCGGTCTCGACGTCGACCTCGACATAGCTCGCCTGAACGCCGTTGGTGAAGGCGAACGGGTGCTCGCTGGTGAGATAGTGGCGGGTGGCCACCAGCTCGCGCGGCAGATCGCGCGGCAAGGTGTCCCCGCGGAAATAGACGATGCGCCCGAGCTCGGCGAGCGGCATGCGCTCGTTGCCGGTGCCGGCATCCACGACCTGATCGGCGACGATCGCCAGGCCCTGCGGATCGGCCTGGAGCAGCACGCCGGCGATCTGGAGGATGCTGGCCCGCAGCGCGAGACCAGCCTGCAGTGCCGCCTCGCCACCGATCCCGGCGCCGCGCGAGGCCCAGGTGCCGCCGCCATAGGGCGTGACCTGCGTATCGCCGGTGACCACCTTCACCCGCTCCATCGAGACGCCGATGCTCTCGGCCACGACCTGTGCGATCACCGCCTCCGTGCCCTGCCCCTGCTCGGTCACGCCGGTCAGGGCGACGACCGATCCGTCGGGATCCATGCGGATGGTGCAGCCGTCCTGCGCCGAGATGCGCGCGCCGCCGATGCCGTACATGAAGGGGCTCGGATTGGTGAGTTCGATGAAGCTCGCGATGCCGATGCCGCGGTGGATGCCGCGATCACGAAGCGCGCGCTGTTCGGTGCGCAGCGCGTCGTAGTCCATGAGCTTCACGAGCTTGTCGAGCGAGGCATGGTGCGAAAGCGCCTCGAACTTCATCTTCGCGGCCGACACGTAGGGATAGGCGTCGTCCGGAATGAGGTTGCGCCGACGCATCTCCACCGGGTCGAGGCCAAGGCGCGCGGCCGCCATGTCGACCAGCCCCTCGGTGACAGCGCAGGCGATCGGGTGGCCGACGGCACGGTACTGGCTGGTCGGCACCTTGTTCTGGAAGACCACCGAGGTTCGCGCCCGATAGACCGGCAGGACGTAGGGGCCACCGCAGAGATTGACGACCTGGTTGCCCTCGACGGCGCTGGTCCGCGGATAGACCGAGTAGGGGCCGATCGCGGTCCAGTCGTCGACGTCGAGGCCGAGGATCCTGCCCTCCCCGTCGAAAGCCATGCGGGCGCGGATGACGTGGTCGCGAGCGTGGATGTCCGAGGCGAAGGACTCCAGCCGGTCGGCGACGAACTTCACCGGCCGCTTCATCACCTTGGCGATGGCGACGGTGGCCACCTCGTCCGGATAGACGTGGACCTTGATGCCGAAGGAGCCGCCCACATCGTTGCAGATCACCCGAACGTGGGACTCTGGCATATCGAGATGTTCGGCGAGAACCGACTGGATCATGTGCGGTGCCTGGCCCGAAAGATGCACCACGAGCTGGTTCTCGGCGCCACGGTAGTCGGCCAGGATCGTCCGCGGCTCCAGGCATACGCCGGTGTGGCGGCCCGTCACGAACTCGGCTTCCACGACATGCGGACCCGCGGCGAAGGCGGCTTCGACGTCCCCCTCCTCGTGGAGCCGGCGAAAGGCGAGATTGTCGCCGAGCTCGGGATGGACCAGCGGCGTGGCCCCGTCGAGCGCGCTCATCATGTCGGCGACGACAGGCAGCGGCTCGAAGTCGACATCGATCAGCGCCAGCGCATCCTCGGCAAGGGCTCGGCTTTCCGCCACTACCGCAGCTACCGGCTCCCCCGCCCACGATGCCTTGCCGACCGCGATCGGATGTTGCGGCGGCGACTTCAGACCCTTGAGGTGCTGGAGAACGCCGACCCAGGGCGTGCAGACCCCGGCGAGGTCAGCGCCGGTGAAGACGCGCAGGACGCCTGGCAGCCGCTGGGCCTCTGCCGCGTCGATGGCGAGGATGCGAGCATGGGCGTGGGGCGAGCGCAGGAAGGCGACATGCACCATGCGCGGCAGGCTGATGTCGTCGACATAGCGCCCCTGGCCTTCGACCAGGCGCGCCGCATTGGGCCTCGGCACGGAGCGGCCGATATAGCTGTTGGGCCGGTCGGGATCGTCGAATCGCAGGCTCACCGCGAAGCCTCCAGATCGGCGGACTCGCGGCGCGCCGCCATCGTCGATGCGACCGCGTCGACGATGGCTTCATAGCCGGTGCAGCGGCAGTAATTGCCCGACAGGTGCTCGCGGATCTCCTCGCGACCGAGCTCATCGGGCCGGTCGAGGAGCTCCGCAGCCGTGAGCAGCATGCCCGGCGTGCAGAAGCCGCATTGCAGGGCATTGCGGCGGATGAACTCGTCCTGCAGGTCACGGATCTCGCCGGTTTCCGACAGGCCCTCGACGGTCCAGACCTCAGCCCCGTCGAGCTGAGCGACCAGCATCAGGCAGCCACGCACGATGTCGCCATTGACGCGCAGCGTGCAGGCGCCGCAGACCCCTTGCTCACAGCCGGCATGGCTGCCGGTGAGGCCGAGATCGAGGCGCAGGAAGTCCACCAGATGCCGACGTGCCTCGACATCGCGATGCACGGTCTCGCCGTTGACGGTGAGCCGGACCGACACGTGCTGCTGAAAGCTGGCTGACACACTCATTGCGCTGTTCCCCGCCATTCGTCCGATCGCAGATCGGCCAGGACGCGCCGCAGAAGCACACCCGCAAGATGCCGCTTGAACTCGGCCGTCCCGTTCATGTCGCTCATGGGGTCGATGTCCTCCATGAGGGCACCGTGAAGTGCAGCCTCGTCGGCGCCCTCGCTCGCCGCGCGGCACGCACCGGCGGCAAGGACCGCCTTTTCCCCGACGCCGAAGAACACGATGCGCGTGCGCGCCAGGGCGGCATCGGCGGCACAGGCCGCCACGCCCACCAGTGCATAGTCGCCGGAGCGACGTGACAGTTCGATCAGGCGCTGGCGCCCGCCGGACGGGCGCTTCGGCACCTCGACGGCGACGATCATCTCGAACGGGCGGAGCGCGGTCTCGAAGAGGCCCAGGAAGAAATCCTCCGCTCCGACACGCCGTTCCGCCCCGTCGTCGCCGAGCAGGACGAGCGTCGCGTCCAAAGCGACCATGCAGGCCGGCAGTTCGGCGGCGGGATCGGCATAGGCGAGCGAACCGCCGACCGAGCCACGGGTACGGATCGCGGGATGGGCGATCTGTCGCGCGGCCTGCGGCAGCAGCGGCGCATGTTCGGCAAGCAGCGGCGAAACCAGGAGATCGCGGTGCCGCGTCAGCGCCCCGATGCGCACCACGTCGCCGCAGTCCGTCACCCCGGAGAGCGCCTCGACATGGTTGATGTCGATGAGCGCGGGGACATCGGCCAGTCGCAGATTGAGGGAAGCGACCAGGCTTTGCCCGCCGGCAATGAGCCTTGCGTCCCCGCCGGCCTCGCGCCAGAGCGCGAAAACCTCGTCGAGCGACGTGGCGCGCGCATAACCGAGCGACGCAGCTTTCATCGGTCCCCCTCCCTAGCCGGCTCCTCAACCGGCAGACGGCAATTTCGCCGCGTTAATGATCATACGATCATTAAATGGCACCCTGCGCAAGGGGTCGCAATATTCGGGGCTTCTTCTTGCATCCCGGGGGGACTACGAGGAAGGAATGGATCAGAGCACCTTGCCCGGACAGACGACCATCGCGAAGGCGCGGCGCCGCCTATCGCCGGATGAGCGCAGACGCATGATCGTGGAAGGGGCGGTCACGTTCTTCTCGGAAGTCGGCCTCGAAGGCACGACGCGTGACCTCTCACGCCACCTCGGCGTCACCCAGCCTCTGCTCTACCGATATTTCGGCAGCAAGGAATCGCTTCTGGAGGCAGTCTTCCAGAGCGTCTACATCGACCGGCTCGACCCCGCGTGGCACGACGCGCTGCTCGATCGCTCGACGCCCTTCGAGACACGCCTGCGGAACTTCTACAGGGATTATACCCGGGCGATCTTCACCTATGAGTGGATGCGCATCTTCATGTTCTCGGGTCTGGCGGGCGCCGATCTCAACCGGCGCTATCTCAGCGAGGTCGAGACCGTGTACCTGAAGCCGCTTCTCGAGGAGGCGCGCCACGAATTCTCCGCGGCCGCGCCGCAGATGGAGGATGTCTGGGGTCTGCATGGCGGGATCATCTATCTGGCCATCCGGAAGTTCATCTACCGTTTGCCGATGCCTGACGATCTAGGCCCGCTGGTCGATCGAATGGCCAAGCGCTTCGCCGACAGCTACCGGAACCACTCGACCCCGCTATCAGAACGGCCGTAACGCCGGAGCCGATGAACGCTCAGGCGCCTCCTTTAACCGACGGCGAAGCTCGTCCAACCCTTGCGTCCTGACGACCAGCTCCATCAGCAAGGTTCGGCCTGCCTCAGTGGATCGATGCAAGATGATCGGCAAGGCGCAGCGCCAACGCGACCGTCGGGAATGTCGGATTGGCGCTCCCCGTGGTGGGAAAGACGCTGCTGGACGCGAGGTAAAGATTGTCCATGCCGTAAACGCGGCAATCACGATCGACGACGCCCAGCCGCGGGCTTGATCCCATTCGGGTCGTGCCGACCTGATGGTAGCCGTCCGAGGCCTGGGCGAGGACCGCCGAAAAGCGCTGGTCCGGCGGGTGCCGGTATTCGAGATAGCCGAGACGATCGCGCCTCAACGCCTGGTCCAACAACTCATGCGACCGGATGACGGACAGGGCGTCGTCGTCCGAGTACCGGAAATCCACTTCCAGCCCTGGAAAGGACGTCTCGTCTGCGGCGTCCCTCAGCGAGACGCGGCTGTCGGGGTTCGGGATCTGTTCCGCATGGTATCTCAACGAGTATCTGCCGCTGCGATTGAAGCTGAGGAGCGGCAGGTTCCTTGTGGGGACATGCCTCAGCAGCGCTGCGAGATCGTTCGCGGTGGTCAACGGACTCACGGCCAGATTCCGTAGATGAGCCGAAGCCGATATCGGATCTCGACCATCCAGCGTCCTGCTCAGGCGGTTGGACTGCGCGATTCCGCCGAGACCGGGGATGAGCGCGAGCAGTTGAAGAAGCGAGAGTGCCGGACTTCCGTGCCGTCCGTCGGCGAGAGGCGGCAACCGCAGCATGAAGTCCGTATTCAGGATTCGCGACGTTCGCTGCACGCTGTCGGCCAGCTTGATGCGCTTCTGAAAGATGAACCCTCGCTCGTCGGATTTGTACAGATATTCGGCCGCACGCATCGGATCGGGGAACACCACAGTCGCGATCTCGCCGGCGAGGTGCCCCATGTAGTAGCGCCCGAGCGGGGTCTCGGCGGGGAAGCAGGCGCACCGGTCGCGGCCCAGTTGCAGGAGCAGAGCGGTGCTCCGCAAGCCGCCACAGGCGAGAACGTAGCGCCTCGCCCTGACGTGCTTCTCCGATCCATCCCGGCCCCGGACTGTCAGGGACGAGATGCGCTCGCCCGTGGCGTCGCAGTCCATGCCGGTGACGGTCGAGTGCAGGCACAGAACCAGATGCTTCGAGTGCCTGACCCGGGCCCCGTAGACCTGTGCCAGAGACGCTTTCCGGGCATAGTAGCCATTCTGCGTGACGGTCTCCTCGTCGGCCAAGGAGCTCTCCCCGCCATCCGCCAGCAGGTCCTTGCGACCGGAATCGAGAAAGCCAGCCGCTTCCGGGTACCAGCGCGCGAGTTCGGGGTAGGTGATCGGCCAGCCCGAGTGGGGAACCCAATCGCGCGCTTCGAAGTCGATCGGGTCGAGGGGAACACAGAGGCCGCCCCAGGCCCGCGACGTCCCGCCGAAGCCCTCGCGGGTCGCGATGTCGAGGGCGGCATGGACCGACCGGTTGAGGACGCGGATCGGTGGCAACGACGAGGCGACGCCCCGCTGCTTCATCCCGCCGGATTCGAGGATCAGCGTCGACAGGTTGCCCGCTTCGCAGGCCAGTGCGACCGCGAGACCTGCCGGGCCGGACCCGATCACGCACACATCGAAGACGGAGCCGTCGCCTGGCGGCTGATGAAGGATGCTCACGCGGCGAGATCTCGACGGCGTCTGGTCCGGAGCAGCGATGCGACCTTCATTCACGTGACCCTTGGTCGAGACTTCGACGTTTATCTGCGGTGTCGCGCGATCGAACTGGCGGCGCGCGGTCCGTGCGCGCGGGGCCGATCGCCCGGATCCCATCGTCAGCTTGCACTTCCCGGCCCTCGAACGTCGGCATGCCCAGTAGGCGAGCAGGCGCGGCTGCCACGGCGTGAACCTGGCGACGGTGGTCATCGGTCCAAGGCAATCCGGGAGCTGTGGCGAAAACAATGGTTACAAACTTAGCTCGATATCTCCCGGCGGTGCGCCGGCATCGGGGCGCGCATCGCTTCTCCAGCTCACGCAACCGCTGCGACGTGCGGCGCCGGCATCATGTCCTTGCGCTGTCGGGCAAGTGACGTTGAAGGTCCATCCGGGAGCCGGCAACCGCCCCGGGCGGGCGTCCCTGCGAAGCCTCGAAGGCGGCTCGGCTTTCGGCGATGAAGGCTTCCATCCGGCTCCTGAAGACGGCGGCGGAGAACTGCCGCGCATGACGGACGATTTCCTGCGGATCGAACTGATCCTCCCGCATCTCGAAGCGCTCGACCGCATCGTTCAGGCTGTCCTCCGTCTGCTCGGCAAAGCGGATCCCGACTGCGTCGGAGCAGACCGTCTCGCGCGCGCCGCCAGCGTCGAAGGCGATCACAGGGCGTCCGGCAGCCATCGCTTCCACAGGGAGGATGCCGAAGTCTTCCTCCCCCGGGAACACGAGCGCCCGGCAGCGCGCCAGGTGATCCTTCAGGACCGGAAACGGCTGGTAGCCGAGAAGCTCGATGTTCGGCCCCGCGATCTTCCTCAACTCCGCCAACTGCTGTCCTTCACCGATCACGACCAGACGCTTCTTCGACCGGTTGAAAGCCCGAACAGCCAGGTCCACGCGCTTGTAGGGCACCAGTTGGCCCGCGCAGAGATAGAACTCGCCCCTTGCGCCGTTCGACTGGAAATCGTCCACGGCCACGGGTGGATGAATCACGGTGGCCCGCCGCCGATAGAAGCGCCAGATGCGATTTGCCACGTGTTGCGAATTGGCGGCAAAGGCGTCAACCCGAGCCGCAGTCGTCACGTCCCAGGCGCGAATGAATGGCGCCGTCGCAGCAAGAACAAAACGCCCGATGACGCCCATGTTCCTGCGATAGAGATGGTAATGATCCCAGACATACCGCATAGGCGAGTGGCAATAGCAGACATGAAGCGCGTCCGGCCGAGTAACGACGCCCTTGGCGGGGCCCGACTCGCTCGAGATCACGAGGTCGTACGCTTGCAGGTCGAGGCTTTCCAGTGCAAATGGCATCAGCGGAAGAAATTTCGTGTAGTGTTTCCTCGCTCCCGGGATCCGCTGCAGAAACGAGGTGCGGATATCGTGTCGGGAAAGTACGGCCGATATCTTCTCGTAATCGCAGACGAGGGTAAATATATCCGCTTGCGGATACATCCGGCATAGCTCTTCGACCACTTTCTCGCCGCCCCGCATCGTCACGAGCCAGTAATGGACGATCGCGACCTTTTCCGTTTTCTGCGGATTAGTGGCGTACATCGACGTCGCTCCGTCTTCGGGCCGTCTTGGTGAAGACGGGTTCGGGACTGCACGCTTTGCCGCATGAGACGGTATGCGTCCATCCCTTCAGCATCCGATGGCAGCGAGATCAGGCGTCCCGTCCCAGCAAGCCACTTGCGTGCGATGCGAAACGATTTATACTGCGTCGCAGCAAAAAGAAAAGTGGCCTCAGGTCCGCCATGTTCATGGGCCCGAGTGCGTTCTCCCGATGGAGTGATGATCGAGCATATCTCGGCATCTCGCTCACATCATATTGCTGATGCCCAGTTGAAGAGGGGCTGCAGGCGCGCACGCTACAAGTTTAACCTCTTAAGTCTAACCCGCCATCAAGTCGTTACAAGTTGCCGGTTATTGTCCGTTTTGGATGTCGGTTACGCTCGGAACGGAGGCCCCTCGGTGGAAATTAGTCCGATTTCGCCACGCCGTCCTGCCAATGTCGAACCCGACGTCTACGAGCCGGCGGCAGATCTGCGTCGCATCGGGGGCGTGGTGCGTCGGCAGTTCAAGCTGGCGGCGATGGGAGCCGGGCTCGCGGCGTTGCTGGCTCTGCTGTTCCTTTATTTCGTTCAGCCGCTCTACCTGTCGTCGGTGAAGATCCTGCTGGATGTGAACCAGAACCAGCTGCTTGCCAGCAGCCAGAGTTCGCCCACTCCGCAGTCGGCCACCACGGCGGAGGATTTCGTCGCGACGCAGATGGCGGTGATCGGCTCGGAGGTGGTTGCCGGCCGGGTCGCCCGCTCCCTGGGTCTGACCTACAACCCGGAGACCGAGCGCCTCTCGTCTCAGCCGGCCTCCGAGAAGGACACGCGCCTCACGACCGCCCCGCCTGCGGAGACGACGGACCCGGTGGATCCCGCGGTGGTCCATGCCCTGAACAGGGCGCTCTCCGTCTTCCGGGTCGAGAAGAGCATGGTGATCGAGATCGACGTCACCGACCCCGATCCGGCACTGGCGGAAGCGATGGCGTCGGCATACGGCCAAGCCTATCTGGATGACCAGCTCGGGGCGCGTTACGAAAGCGCGAGAAACGCCGCGACCTGGCTCGAGAACCGCATTGTCCGTCTGCGAAACCAGTCGCTGGAGGCCAATGCCGAGGTGGAGACGTTTCGGAAGCAGAACAACCTGGTCGCGACCGACGGGCGCCTCCTTTCCGACCAGCAACTGCAGCAACTGAACGACCGGCTCAGCGAAGCGCGGTCGAACCTGACGCGGGCGACGGCCCGAGAGACGGTCTTTTCCAACGCGGTCGACACGAGGAACATCGACTCCATTCTCAGTCAGATCACCAGCATGTCCGGCATCACGCCGGATGCGCCGATACTGTCGCTGCGCAACGACTATCTCGGAGCGAACGAGCGTTATCGGGAAGTGAGCGCACGCTGGGGCGCCGAGAACGATCAGGCCAGAGCGATCAGGGCCGAGGTGGATCGGCTCGCGAACCAGATACTCGGTGAGGCTGCCCGGCTTCGCGACGGCCTGGCGGGCGACGTTCGCGTCGCCAGGTCCGAGGTGGACGCCATCACCAACTCGGTTGCGTCGACGACCAGCCAATTCCAGGCAGATAATTCCACGCTCGTGCAACTGCGCAATCTGGAGCAGCGCGCGACCTCGTACAACGCGCTCTATCTGGACTATCTCACGCGGTATCAGGAAGCGGTCCAGCAGCAGACCCTCAGCATGACCACGGGCAGACAGATCTCCAACGCCCAGAAGGCAAACCTTCCCGTCTTTCCAAGGAACAAGATCGTCCTCGCGCTCGCGGTCTTTCTGGGCGCGGCATTCGGCGCCGGCGCCGGCGTTGCGCGCGAACTCATGGACAACTCGTTTCGCAGCGGTGCCGCCGTCGAGCGTCTCGGTGTTCCTTTCCTCGGCTATGTCGCCAGGGGGTCGCTAGGGCTGGACCCGTCTGCCAAGGGCCGAAAGATACCCGCCCATGGCACGGTCGGAATGGACGGCGCGCTGGAGCCGGTCCTTGCGAAAACCATGATCGCGGTCCGCATGCGGCGCCGCGACAGCTGCAAGGTGGTCGGCATCGTTTCGCTGGAGCCGTCGGCCGCCCGCAGCGCGATAACCTTGCTGCTCGCGCGCCACGAGGCTGCGAGAGGCCGCCGCGTGCTGCTCATCGACGGCGATTCCGCGGGCCATGCCCTTACGGACCTCGCCCGGGCAGCGTTTCCGCCGGAAGCTGCGTTCGACGCGCAACAGGATCAGCCGACCCGCAGAACGGCGCCGCTTGCCGAGCATCTGGATTTCCAGGCGACCCAGGATGAACCGGGAGGATCGCTCCTGACCGACCTGCTTTCCCTGGACCGGCTTGCCGCGGTGCGCGATCGCTATGACACCGTGCTCGTCGACCTGCCGCCGGCGGAGCCGATTTCGGAGGCATCGGCGCTTGCTGCAAGCTTCGACGCCTTTGTCGGCGTCCTCGAATGGGGTGGCACCCGGACCGATCATTTGCGGGCGCTGCTGGAGGCGAATTCGAACCTGCGCAACCGGCTCGCCGGGGCGGTCGTCGTCGTCGCGAACCCGCGGCGTCTGAAGCTTTACGACCGCGAAGGTGCGAGGCGGCTTCGTGACCGGGCTCTTTAGCCGACGCTTCTTGATCAGCGGCTACGCCGGCCGCCGGGTGGCTGATCCATGACCTTCATCCCGATAGCCATTTACTGGATCATCGCGCTCTGGGGCCTGTTCTCGAGGCGCCCGGTGCTGGTCTATCTGTTCTTCCTCAGCCTTCCCTTCGGGTCTTTCGCCGTCGTACCACCAGCCCTTACCGGGGGGCTGACCTTCGTGCCCACGCCGATGACGGCGATGCTGATGGTCGGACGCACGTTCCTCGACCCGACGATCCTGATGCGGGCGATCTCTTCCGCCCTGGACGTCCGACGGCTCGGGCTTCTGACGGGGTTCATCGTCACCGCTCTCGTTTCGACCGTCTTCATGCCCCGCATCTTCGCCAACCGCGTGATGGTGATTCCCGTTCGCGGAGATGTATCGACGGCGGCCCCGCTGTTTCCGACCACACAGAACATCTCGCAGATGGCATATCTGCTGATTTCATTTGCAACCGTGATTATGTTTTCTCAGATTCTGAAAAACGCCAGGATGCAGCAGACCGTTCTGCTTGCGCTGACATGGGCATCGGCGCTGACAGTTGCCACGGGAATGCTCGATTTCGCCTCCCAATACCTGCCAGTCGCGCCGCTTCTGGATCCGTTTCGGACCGCAACCTACGCCCTTCTGGTGGATGTCGAATTGACCACAGGAAAACGGGTAGTCGGTCTCATGCCCGAGGCTTCGTCCTTCGGCAGTCTTTGCCTCTCGCTGCTTTGCCTCCTGTATTTCATGCGCAGAGCCATCGACCACGACCGCGTACGTGCGTTCTATGCACCCGTCCTCTGTGCATTGCTGATCGCGTTCGCTTGGCTATCCACGTCCTCGGCGACCTATCTCGGCCTCGCCGCCTTCTTCGCCATGGCGGCCCTGGAGTGGATCATGCGGTTCCTCGACAGCCGCTATAATCTGCTGCGCAAACGCTACCTTAAGGCCGAGTTCGCGGCTGCGGCGCTGGCGGTCGTGGCGGTCGCTTTCATCATGCTGCTCCATCCGGCGATCCTCGAGAACGTTTCGATGATGGTCGACCGCATGGTCTTCCAGAAGACGGAAACCTCCTCGTTCGAGGAGCGCAACATGTGGACCTATGTCTCCCTCAATGCGCTCGTCGAAACCTGGGGGCTGGGCGTCGGCATCGGTGGGACGCGGGCATCGAACTCGGCTGTCGCAGCGATAAGCAACGTCGGCGTCATCGGCGGCATCTTCTATTTCGGCTTCATCATCCAGTCCCTGCTGCGCAGCGCGCCACCGGATGACAAGCGCGGCCAGGTCCTCATCGTCGCGCTACGCTACGCCTTCGTGCCGACCTTCCTCGTGGGCTTGCTGATCGGAACCACGTCGGACTTCGGGGCCTTTGGTGCGTTTCGGTACGGCATGCTCACCGCGATAGGAGTGACCGGCCTCTATCATTCATCCAGGATGCGGCAACGCCGCATCGCAGTCTCCCCCGAGAGTGCCTGATGCTGTCGCGCAAGATAGCCGCCGGCGCGGTGTGGCTGGTCGCATCCCGGCTGGCGACACGAACGCTCGATCTTGTCGCGATGCTGATCGTCGCGCGGTTGCTACTTCCGGCGGAGTTCGGCTTGTTTGCCTTGGCCGCCAGCGTGCTTCTCGTTCTGAACGCGGTGACCGACCTTTCGCTGTCGAATGCCATCATCCAGATGAAGGACCCCGACCCGGCGGTCTACGACGCGGCCTTCACCCTCAATGTTCTCCGGGGCATCCTGGTCGCCGCGGCGCTGGCGGCGATGTCGTTACCCTTCGCGGAGCTCTACGACGATCCGCGCCTGCAGGCGATCCTTCTCGCGCTCAGCGCGGTGCCGATACTGAAGGGGCTGGTGAGCCCGCGGATGGCTCATCTGCAACGCCAGCTGGACTTCAGGCCACAGTTCTATCTGGAGGCTGCCGGAAAGGTCGCGGCCTTCCTTGCCTCGGTCGCGGTCGCTTATGTCACCCGCAGCTACTGGGCTCTCGTGGCCGGCATGATCGCCACGCCGGCAATCTCGTCGATCATCTCCTACCGCCTTGCTCCCTACCGGCCGCGTTTCGGCCTCCAGAACTGGAAGCCGATCCTGGGGTTTTCCGGCTGGCTCACGATGAGCAATGCCGTGAACACCCTCAATTGGCAGGCCGACCGGCTCTTCATCGGCGGCGAGCTCGGCGCGACGACGCTCGGCCAGTACACGGTCGGCAGCGAACTCGCGAGCGTTCCGACGAACGCGCCCATCATGCCGATCATGCAAGCGCTCTACGCGGGCTTTGCCAAACTGGCACATGACGTCACGCGCCTGCGCGAGGCCTACATAACCAGCCAGTGCATCGTGATCGCCCTCGCGCTGCCGATCTCGGTCGCCGTGTCGGTATTTGCCTATCCGATCATACATCTCGCGATCGGTCCGGCCTGGACGCCGAGCGCCTTCGTGGTCCAGGTCCTGGCGCCGGTGCTTGCCTTGCAGATGCTGACTGCCCCGGCCCAGTCGATCGCCATGTCCCTGGGCCGCACCCGGTCGATCTTCCTGCGGGACACGGTTTCCCTGATGGTCAGACTGCCCCTGATCGTGGTCGGCATGCTGGTCGCCGGCCTGCCCGGCGTGATCTGGGCGAGGGTTGGAAGCGGCCTCTTCATCGTCATCCTCAATCTCATGTTGATGAAGCAGCTCCTTGGCGTCTCGGTGACGCGGCAGCTTCTTCTCCCGTGGCGAAGCTTCGTGAGTGCCGTCGTGATGGCCTGCGTCCTCGTGATCACCGGTCGGAGCTTCGGCATCATGGAGCGTGTCGACCTCGATCGGCTGCCGATCCTCGTCGCTTCGTGCGCTTTCGGCGCCCTCGTCTACGTCGTCGTTCACCTGTCTCTATGGGCGCTCACCAGACCACCGCAGAGCGCCGAGAAGAAGCTCATCGATATGGCCACGAGCCTGATGCGCCATCGTGCGGTGGTCGAAGGACAGGGAAAATGAGCAACCTACCCGACGAGCTGCGCGATCGCATCGACGCGACCATTCCTCCGCTGGTGCCTGTCTCCGCTCCGGAGCGCATCGCGGTTCTCGACGCACCGGACTATCCCAATGTCGGCGATCCGCTCATCCTGCTCGGTCAGCTGGCCTTCCTGCGGCGCGCCTTCCCCCGCGCTAAGATCGTCATCGCCAGCCGCCGGACCTATGCGGATAGCGTCGCCCCTGCGATCGAGGAAGCCGACTGCCTGTTTCTCACCGGCGGCGGAAATTTCGGCGATATCTGGCCGGGGCACCACGATTTCCGGCTGAAATTGATCGCCCGCTTCCGGGACAAGCCGATCATCCATTTTCCCCAGAGCTTTCACTTCGCCGGCGACGGATCGCTGACGGAGACGCAGAGGGTGCTGGGAGTCGCGCAGAACCTGACCATCCTCGCTCGCGACGCAAAGGGCCTCGACTTTGCCCGCCGGCATTTCCCGTGCAGGAGCGAACTCTGTCCGGACATGGCATTCGCGCTGGGCCGCCTTGCGGCGCCCGAGCCCGAAATGGACTTTGCGTGCCTCTTGAGGACCGACAAGGAGATCCTGGCGGACAAGAGTGCGGAGATCGAAGATGCGCTGTCGAACAGCGGAGCGACCTACGCGATCGCCGATTGGTTGGAGAACCGTCCCGGCCTCGAGAAGATCCATGGCGCGACGCGGCTTCTCGTGAGGATGGGCATGCCGCCCGAGTGGCTCGCCACCCATGGACTGCCGATCTTCGAAGCCTACGCCAACTCCCGGCTGAAATTCGGCGTCCACCTCTTGGGGCGCGGGCGGACGGTGGTGACCGATCGCTTGCACGGCGCGATCCTGGCGACGCTCCTCGGACGACCGCGTTACATATTCGATTCCCTGGATGGCAAGATCCGCGCCTTCTACGACACCTGGCTCAGGGGCGAGACCGACGCCGTCTTCTTCGGCGACGTCGACGAACTCCGGCACAAGCTGCAGCGGAGCGAGGCAGCATGAAGAAGACACTCTCCCCGGCGGGCCAGGAAGCCGAAGTGGCTGCTGCGCCCACGATCTCCTGTCTGATCCCTGTCTATAACGGCGAACGCTATCTGGAATTGGCGCTCGACTCTGTCCTCGGTCAGTCGTTCGGGGACTTCGAGCTGGTTGCCGTGGATGACGGAAGCTCCGATTCGAGCAACGCCATCCTGAAGCGCTATGCCGCCACCGATTCCCGCATTCGCATCATCGAAAAGCCGAACGGCGGCATCGTATCTGCCCTCAATCTCGGTCTTGAGCACTGCCGGGGCCAATACGTCGCCCGTATGGACTGCGACGACATAGCCACGCCCGAGCGCTTCGAGATCCAGATGGAGGTCTTCGACAAGCATTCTGACGCCGTCGCGGTCGGCGGCTTGATCCAGCTGATCGATGGAGAGGGCCAGGGCATGTCGGCACCCGGCTCGCCGAGCCGCGTCAGCCGCACCCGGCTCGACGTGTTTCCACCTGTCGTCGCCAACGTCCAGCACAGTGCCGGCACCTTCCTCAAGCGAGCAATGGACACTGTCGGCGGGTACCGGTCGAATTTTCCCCACGCGGAGGATTACGACCTCTATCTGCGGCTGGCTGAGCACGGCAGGTTCTACAATCCCGGCAAACTCGTCCTCTACTACCGGGTGCATCCCGGCAGTCTGTCGATGAAGAATCTCGAGTGCCAGGAGACCAGCGCCGTCCTTGCGGAACTGTCGGCCTACGCCCGCAGGTCGAGGATGGAAGACCCGGGGGATGCCGAAGAGCCGCTCGGCCTCGATGAGTATGCCTCCAGGCTCGGCGCTCTGTGCCCGCAGGACACGATCCGTCGGTATATCGATTTCCGGCTGTGGCGCAGGCTGATGGGCGCACGCGACCCCGACGCCGCCGCCTTCCAGCGGCGCGTACTGAACGGTTTGCTCGACCCGCGCTGCTACCGCCGCCCGATGGACCGCAAGCTCAACCGTCGGATTACCCTCTCCTTGGGCCGGAAGTTGCTGCGCACCCTGCGCTACGAGCCTGTCCGGCTTCTGGGCCGGCGCAAACCGATGAAGCTGGCCAAGTGAGCGCGGCAGCGTTCGAGGCGCCGGGCTCGTCCGTTCGGCCAACCCTCGACCGGATCGTCGTGATCAATGACGTTGCCGCGGCTCAGGGAGGCGCGACCGCGCTTGCCCTGGAGTCGATCCGGATGTTCAGAGAGATCGACATACCCGTGACCTTCATCGTCGGCGGCGACCAGACGAATGACGAGATCGAGGAGGCAGGCGCAGATATCGTCGTTCTGGGCGGCCACCACATCGCGTCAGGCGGGCGGCTGAGCGCTTTCGGGCGCGGCATCTACAACCCGGCGATAAGCGGCAAGCTCGCGCGTTGGATCGCCGGCCACGACACGCCGTCGACCATCTATCACCTTCACGGCTGGTCGAAGGTCCTGTCCCCGGCGATCTTCTCGGCGCTTCGGCCAGTCGCCGCGCGAACCGTTGTTCATGCGCACGACTTTTTCCTCGCCTGTCCCAACGGCGCATACCAGGACTACCGACGCGGCGAACCCTGCGAGCGTGTGCCGCTTGGGGCGAGCTGTCTGACGACGAATTGCGACAAACGCTCCTACGCG
Organism: Aurantimonas endophytica; assembly: GCF_014196845.1. Taxonomy (GTDB): domain Bacteria; phylum Pseudomonadota; class Alphaproteobacteria; order Rhizobiales; family Rhizobiaceae; genus Aurantimonas; species Aurantimonas endophytica. Next base: position 345,815 of record NZ_JACIEM010000005.1, on the reverse strand, counting down.
CAGAAACTCTGGCGGGCGGCCCGCCACGAGGCGCTCTCCTTGGCCTGCGCCTCGGGTTACGAAGAGACGCCGGTGGTGATGATCCACCAGGGCATGCGCCCGTTCTTCACACGCGCCGGTTACGACGAGAAGCGCCTCGTCACCATCCGCAATCCCGTCCGCCCGTTCAGCGAGGAGCGCATTACGGCCGAGGATCACGAGATCTTCTACTTCGTCGGACGGATCGAGGCTGAGAAGGGCGTTTTCGATCTTGCCAAGGCCGCACGTACAGCCGGAGTTCCGCTCAAGATGATCGGCGACGGTCCTGCCCGTCCCGAGATCCAGAGCCGTTACCCGGAGATCGACGTCGCCGGTTGGCTCGACCGACGAGCGATCGGGCGTGCCCTCGCCGACGCCCGCGCCCTGGTGATGCCGTCGCTCTATCGCGAGCCTTTCGGGCTCGTTGCCATGGAAGCCTCCACAAGCGGGCTTCCTGTCATTCTTTCCGGAAATGCGCTTTTGGCAAAGGATATCGCCGACGCAGGTCTAGGCATTGCGTTCGACCCCGCTCGAGGGGGAGCTCTGGCTGACGCATTGAAGAACGTTGCCGAATTGCCGAGGGAGCGGATCAAGGCAATGAGCGAGGCGGCGTTCGCAAGACCCGGAGATATCGCAACCACCCCGGCGCAGTGGCGCGACCAGTTGCTGGCGCTTTATGCCACAAGGACTGCGGCAGCTTACCCGCGTCATCCGTCTACGATGAAAGTCGCTTCGTGACCCACGACGCAATGCGCATCCGCCTCTTCAACGTCAAGTATAGCCCCAATCTCGGCGACGGGCTCCTGTCGGAATCGCTGGAAAACGCGTTGTGGGAACTCGGATGCAGCCCGTCCGGAACCTACTCCGTCGACCTCGCCGCCCGCAGCTCGTACGGGCCGGGCGGGGCCTCGCGAGGCGCGCTGCTTCGGTTCCTGACCGGGCTGCCCCCGGCAGTGCGAAGAACCGCCCTGAGGCTGCCGATGGCGGCCCTGATGCACCGCCGGTGGCGGCCGCATTACGAGCGGCATCTCGACAGCGCCGACGCCGTGGTGCTGGGCGGAGGCAACCTCTTCTCCGACATCGACCTGAACTTCCCGTCAAAGCTGGCGCAGGCACTGTCGCTGGCAGCCGCACGCAAGCTTCCGGTCGCCATCTATGGCGTCGGCGTCTCCGGGGACTGGTCCGAGACGGGGATCCGCATGGTCGGAAAGGCACTTTCCGGCGCATCGATCCGCCACGTCACCGTTCGCGACGAGCCGTCGCGAGAGCGCTTCAACACGCTCTTTGCGCAAAAGGCCGGGATGCAGGCGGAACTGGCGCGCGATCCCGGATTGCTGGTCAGCCGATATGTCTCCCCAGTCGAAAGAACGGGAGGCACGGTCGGCCTCGGGGTGACCAGCGCCATCGCGGTTCGCTACCATTCGTCATACGACGCCGGCGACGACGCTCTCGCCGAATGGTATCTCGCGATCTGCCGCGGCATCGCCGGGAGCGGGCAGAAGATCGTCGCCTTTACCAATGGAAGCCCCGAGGATGAGAGTTTCCTGAACGCCATCGACGGCAGGCTGGCTGCAGCAGCGGGAGAATCCTACAGCCGCAGGCGACCGACGACGCCGACGGAGCTCGCGCGCCTGATCTCGAGCTTCGACTGCCTCGTCGCCCATCGGATGCATGCCCTCATCGCGGCCTATTCCTTCGGCGTTCCAAGCTTCGCGCTTCGCTGGGATCCCAAGGTGGATGCGTTCATGGCGTCGGTCGGCGCATCGGAGCAGATGGCCGTCGCCGAGGCCGGCACCGAGGACCAGGTGATCGAATTCGCGCGCCGGCAGAACATGCCCGAAACGGCAGAGGCAGCCGACGCGAGGGAACGTGTGATCGCCGAGGCGTTCCAGCCGGTGAGCCTGCTGCTCGAGGCATTGAAGCGCTGATTGGCGCACCGACAATTGCAGGGCGAGGCCTCGCCGGCCCGGGGCGCCGTTCATGGCCCCGGTGACGGGTCAGCCATTCAGGCGTGACCGTCGCGATACGTTCCGTGCCGATCGGAGCTGGCGCACCGGCTCACGACGGATTGGCTGAACGCTCCGCATCCGCGGGCAATCCGGCCGCAGGCCGTGTCTCGAGCTGCACCTGCAAAGTATCGCCCGATCGCAGCCTCTCGTCGCGATCGATTTCGGTCGTCTGCACCTCGCCGTCGCTATCCTTGCGCGACCGGTAGAGGCGGACATTGACGCCGAGCGTGTCGACCTGGTCGACCAGCATCTGAGGCGTGATGACGGTGGCTTCGCGGATCAGCATTTCCGCCCGGCCCATGTCGATCCGCGCCTTCTCCAGCGACTCTCTCGCCGTTTGCAGGCTCGACGCCACCTCCGTCTTGAAGGCCGTCAAAGCATCGACCTGGTCTCGCTGGGCTGCGTTGATTTCCAGATCCGCGGCCAGACGGGCACTCTGGACATCCAGAAGCTGTCCCTGGAAGGCGGAAAGGGTACGCTCCAGATCGAATTCGCGGCTGGCGACCGTTAGCCCCTTCCCGACCAGCGACTGGACGTTCGCAAGCTGGTCCTGCGCCAGCTTGACCTGCCGTTCCAGATTGTTCGCCTTCTCGCTCAAGGTTTTGGTCTGCTGGGTGGCGAGTTCCTGGCGGCTCCGCAGGCTTTCCAGCTGAGAGTCGAGGGCCTGTTTCCGCACCTGGAGCAGCCCCTGCTCCTCCTCGACGAAAGGCGCCAGCAAGTCCTGGGAAAAACCCGACTGCGTGTCGGGCATGTCGACCTCCGCTTCGCCGACTTGTTCCGCCTCCAGCCGGGCGATCCTCGCCGTCAGGCGCGCTGCGGCCTGTCGGGCAGTGTCGAGATCGCCCTGCGCGTTGATCACGTCGCGCTCGAGCCGAAGCTGCCCCCCGCTCGTCCGGTAGAACCCGCCAGCCAGCGCGATTGCCTCCATCGCCGTCATGCCCGGAGCGAAGTCCACCTTCCCGGGCGTCTCGACGCCCCCGAGCACGTAGACCGGCCCTCGCTGGAGAACCTCCATCCTGACGTCCGGCTTCGTCGGCAGGCTCAGATTGACCTGCAGCGCGCTGGCGATTTCTTCCGCGACGGCGCCGGAGCTTTGCCCCCCTGCGGAAATCGGACCCGCGAAGGGAATGCCGAGCGAGCCGTCGGCCGCGACCGTGTACTCGCCGCCGACGGCCGTCCATTCCTTGTACTCGCCCTTGCCCGGAAGCCACTGGAGGACCTTCACGCTCAGCCGATCCTGCGGCGCCAAGCCATCCGCCGAAAGGTCCTGTGCGTATGTGGCCGGCGCAAGAAGCAGGACCGCGCCGACGATGGCCGCACGCGCCGCTACCATGGAACGCCCGTCTCGATGTTTGTGCGGCCCGTGCATCGTCGCTTCCCCTTCGTCGACTGACGTCATTCGATTGGTGGAGCTCAGTAGGTTCCGCGCCGGCTGAGCACCGCCGGTACCGTCCGGACGATCAGCAGGAGGTCACTGACGAAAGTCCAGTTTTCGCAGTAGTGGCAGTCGAAACTGACTCGCTGGTCGTACGAGGTATCGCTGCGGCCCGACACCTGCCAAAGGCCGGTCAGGCCTGGCCGCGCGGCCAGATAATGCACCTTTCGGGGCCCGTAATAGCGCAGTTCGTCGAAGACCACCGGGCGCGGCCCCACCAGGCTCATCTCGCCGCGCAGTATGTTGATCAACTGCGGAAGCTCGTCGACGCTCGTCTTGCGCAGCACGCTTCCGACCACCGTCACGCGTGGATCGACACGCAATTTCCGCGTGGCTTTCCACTCCTCCTCGGCATCCGGATTGGCCGCAAGATAAGCCGCGAGGATCTCGTCGCCGTTCGGCACCATCGTGCGGAACTTCAAGCATTTGAAGCTGCGGCCGCCCCGTCCGATCCGCTCGTGACCATACAGAGTGGAGCCCGGCGACGACATCCTGATGAGCACCATCACCATTGCGAAAAGCGGCGAAAGGAGCAGCAGGATCAAAGCCGCCAAGGCAACGTCGAACGCCCTTTTCCGCCAGTCCCCGACTGGCCGGAAGGCCTCCCATGGACGCTGCGTATCGGTGAAGTCGGCGAGATATGCAGGATCATTATCCCGCTTCGACCGAGCCCTTATACGGGTGTAATCGTGATTGAGTACGGTGCGCGTTCGCATGGGGGCAAACTCCGTCCTAAGGCCGCTTTACCTTCGAAATGCACTGCAACATGCGAATTATATGCACTGCAACCAAGCAAACGCAAATCATCCCTTCCCGGGAACAGCGTGCCGCTCTCTGAATGCATTCAATTCCCTGGTTCTACTCGCAAGAAACCGCAACATGAATGCGGCGGAATGATGAGATTTTTCCGTCATTAAGATGACGTTCACTCGCTTGGTGATTCTTATGAGCTTGTGGTTTTTGACATCAAGACTGATCTTGTCGTGGCATTTGGAGATTAGAAAGCAGGAAAGACAAAAGTTGGCACAGGGGAACTTGCTACACCTGTAACCACCGCGTCGCAGAAGCTTCACGCGACCCGATTTAGCCAATCATGTCAGCCCCGTAGCTAGTCATGCGTGAACAGCATGGCTGCTATTCCAGAAAATCGGCGCTCTGTTGCCTTTCATCCGTCGGAATCCGTAGACTAACCTCGGTCAGTGCGGCACCCGGCCGTTCCCTTTTGCCGGCAAAGGCGTGGGCGCTGCACAACGATGAGTGGGATCTGGGCGAGGACGGTGTTCCAGTTCGGCGATGCTCCGCTCGTGAATGTCATCCGGCGGCTGTCCGACGTCGGCCTCCGGCCTGAAGATGCACCGATCCAACCAATGGAAGGATGGTCACCATGCGCTTCGCCCGAGCACTGCTTGTCAGTACCGCCGTCGCTTTCGGAGCTTCAGTTCCCGCGGCAGAGGCCGAGGATATCGACCTGGGCCAGTACCAGATGACCTTCGAGGAGAATTTCGATGACCTCGACGTCTCCGAATGGGGCCCGGGCACCCGATGGATCGCCCATACGCCATGGAGCGGGGATTTCGGAGACGCGAAGTTCGTGGCGCCTGGAGACCATTTCCCGTTCACCGTGCAGGACGGAATCCTGACGATCACGATGAAAAAGGGCGATGACGGTCGGTGGCGCAGCGGTCTTCTGGCCAGCGTCGATCGCAAGGGCGTCGGCTTCTCCCAGCAGTACGGGTATTTCGAGATGCGAGCCAAATTTCCGGCTGGCGAGGGTGTCTGGCCCGCCTTCTGGCTCGTGGGCGTCGAACGTCTGGCCGACAATCCCGCTGGCACGGCCGAGATCGACGTCGTCGAGCATTATGGGCGTGCTCCAGCGGAGTACAGTTCGTCGGTCCATGTCTGGCCGATCGCCGAAGGCGTGAAGAAATCTTCCGTGACCCACAAGACCCCTGTCCCTCGCGGCTCCCTGTCCGACGATTTTCACCGCTATGGCGTCCTGATCGAAGCCGAGCAGATGAGGTTCTACCTGGACGGAACGGAGGTCTGGTCGCACCCTACGCCGGAATTCCACCGTCAGCCGATGTTCATCCTTCTCAATCTCGGCCTCGGCGCAGGTTGGCCGATCGAAAATGCCCCCAATCCGGCCGAAATGAAGGTGGATTATGTGAGGGCCTATGCTCGGCCCTGACGGCGTACCGGAAAACATCGCGCCGCCGGCCGGGAGGTCGCGCCCGACATCCCTGCGCCTTTGCGTCGCGATCGCGACGGCGGGACGGCCGGAGGTGCTGGCAGACACGTTGGAGCACCTGTCGGGACAGAGCCGGATGCCGGACCAGGTCCTCGTCTGTCCGGCGCAAGCGAGCGATGTCGACCTGCATCGTGTCTCCTCCTTGCCCTTCGACGTCCAGATCGTTGCAGGCGGGCGGGGCCTTCCTCTCCAACGGAATGCGCTCATCGCAGCGTCCGATGCCGATATCATGGTCTTCATCGACGACGATTTCCTGCTCGCGCCGGATTTCCTCCAGGAAGCCGAGGCGTTGATGCGTGGTAATCCCGATGTCGTGGTCGCGACCGGCCATGTCTTGGCGGACGGCATACTCACGCAAGGCCTCGATTTCGAAGAGGCGGTCAGGATCATCGACGCCGCCGGCCCGAATCGCGGAGGAGAGTGGCACAGGACGTACAACGCCTACGGGTGCAACATGATCGTGCGCCTGCAGGCTGTTCGCGATCACTCGGTCAAGTTCGACGAGCGTCTGCCGCTATATGCATGGCAGGAGGATCTCGATTTCAGCCGCCAGCTGGCCGTCTACGGCGAGATCGTCCGATCGCCCCGGCTGCGGGGTGTCCATCTCGGCACCAAGCGATCGGGCCGCAGCCCCGGCAGACGCCTCGGCTATTCTCAGGTGGTCAACCCTGTGTATCTCGCCCGCAAGGGCACGATGGCCTGGAGCCGGTGCTTCCGCCAGATTGGCCGGAACATCACGGCGAACTGCGCCCGCGCAATCCGCCCGGAGTCCTGGGTCGACCGGCGCGGGCGGCTTCTGGGAAACCTCATCGGGTTGTTCGACCTGCTGCGCGGGGTTTGCGAGCCGGAGCGGGCAGTCAGACATTGAGCCGCAAATAGCTGGCTCGAAAAAGCTGAACATGCGCCGCTGAAGCGGTCTCGCCTGATGCGCCGAGCGCCGTTGGGGCGCGAGCCGTGCCGTACGGAAAATCGGCGGCGCCGAAAAGCCGTGACGGCACTTTATCGATCACGCAAAATCTTTCCCAAGCGGCATTCCGTCTACGCCATCTATGAATTAATGTTGATGACGTTGAAACAGACCCGACTTACGGGAATGATCACGGCCGCAGGGGAGGCTGCCTGGCTGTGGCGGGTTCAACCTCCGGCCCGCCGAAAAATGATTCATTTAGATCGCCCATTTACGAAATCGAATCTTCCGCGTGCTTTGATGTCTTCGGTCACAATTCATATAAGAGGAAGCTGTCGCAGCTGAAGTCATGATCTTGTCTATCGCCCTCTTGTTCGCTGTTTTCGGATGCGTCGCAGCCTTCCTGTCATCGGTACGTATCGTCATCTCCACGGCGATCCTCACGATACCTCTGTTCATCATCCTGGCAGCAGTTTCCGATTTCTCACTGGGCGACATGTTGCTCATGTGGCTGACCGCGCTTCTTTGCCTGCAGCTTGGGTACTTCGCCGCACTTCTGCTGATGGTGGCAAGGGCCAAGGCGCGGAACCAGGCGGGCGGCCGCGAAATCACCCCATCGGCGAAGACGCCCGGACTATCGGCTCCGAAACCGCCGATCTCGGAGTTGAAAAACTCGACACCGCCGGGCTGACCCAGCCCCGGGTCGGCGCCACCTGCGGTAAGGGTCATCAATGGATGTAGCGGGTTCGGCCGCGTAAAGCCGCGAGCGCCAGGCACAGCCGGCACGATCCATGTCCCTCTGCCATGAAGACGCAGCCGTCAGGCTACGGCGCCGTTGCATGCGACGCGCCACCTCCAGCGGCATCGAAGCATTCCCGCGCAGCGCCTGGCTGATCCGAAACGCAATGCAACCTCCCGCTGCCGCTTCGAACATTGCTTTCATCTGTCACATGGCGGGCGAAAGCTGGCAGCTGATCCCCACTGCCACTTTTGCTGCGACGCAACAAAGCTATAATGGCGCCAGCGAAGGCAATGGATCCTTGGGGTGATCTGGATGGACAAGGTGCTGGTCGTCGGGGGCGCGGGGTATATCGGCTCCCATACCTGTCTCAATCTGGCAGGGCGTGGATTCGAGCCTGTCGTGTACGACAATCTTTCCAACGGACACCGCGAATTCGTGAAATGGGGACCGCTGGAGACCGGCGACATTCGTGACGGCGATCGCCTTGACGCGGTGATAAGCCGACATGAACCCGTCGCGATCGTCCATTTCGCTGCATTGATCGAAGTGGGGCAGTCGGTCACGGAGCCCTTGCAGTTCTACGAAAACAACGTCGCAGGCACGTTGACCCTGCTCGCAGCTGCAGAGCGCGCCGGGATCGACAAATTCGTCTTCTCCTCGACCTGTGCGACCTACGGCATTCCCCGTTCGACGCCTATGGCCGAGACCCATCCCCAGGCCCCGATCAATCCGTACGGACGCAGCAAATATCTGGTCGAGGAGGTGCTGCGCGATCTGTCGGACCTCAAGTCTCTGCGAACGGTGATCCTGCGGTACTTCAACGCGTCGGGCGCCGACCCGGAAGGGCGGATCGGGGAATGGCATACGCCGGAGACACATGCGATTCCGCTCGCGATCGACGCGGCCCTGGGCCGGCGGGAGGGATTCGCCATCTTCGGCTCTGACTACGACACGCGGGATGGAACCTGCGTCCGCGACTACATTCATGTCATGGACCTCGCCGACGCCCACGGCCGCGCCGTGGAGTATCTCCTTTCAGGTGGAGAGAGCGTCGCCCTGAACCTGGGAACCGGCACCGGAACGACGGTCGCCGAGATGCTGGCTGCCATTGAAGCGGTGTCCGGCCGGCCCTTCCCCGTCAAACATGCCGGTAGACGAGCCGGCGACTCCCCCGCCCTCGTCGCCGACAACCAGAAGGCTTGGGAGGTCCTCGGTTGGCGCCCTGAACGCGACCTCGATGCGATCATCGAAAGCGCCTGGAACTGGCATGCCGGCAGAGCCAACGGCGCCGTCTAAATCAAGACGATCCACCGGAGCGAGCGCCTCCTGGCAGTTGAACGGATACCAGCGGGTGTGGACAGAGACAGCTCGTTTCGTCTGAACGCAGATCGAAGGAGGAAACGCCCTCGGCTTCCCCGCGGTCGGCGGTGACGGTGAATCGGCGTCATCCCCGCCAGCGGCCGCTTCCCAGCCGCTGCTTGTCCTCGATCCGGCTGATCCCGTGCCGAACGGCGTTGCAGGCCTTGTAGCACAGCGTCGGAAGGGCAAGCACATCCTTCAGCCGTGGCAGCGCATCCGGCGATTGAGACAGCAGCAGCCGCACAAGTTTCGCGACCGTTATGGCCTACTGGCGCGTCGATTGGCGGACGAATTCAAGGAAGGCCCGCATGGCCGCGCTGCTGTGCCGCTTGTTCGGATAATAGAGGTACCAGCTCGGCAGTGTCGGGCTCCAGTCGGCGAGCACTTCGACCAGCGTGCCGTTCTCGATACCCGCTCTAGCGTAGTCGTCGAACACATGGGCGACGCCCTGTCCGGCGACGGCAGCCTGAAGCTCCTGATGCGCCGAACTGAGGGTCAACCGACCCTCCGGCTCGAACGCGACGGATTCACCGTCCTTCTCGAACGCCCACGTCGCCAGCGCACCGCCGGGATAGCGGCGGCGAATGCAATCGTGGCCGATGAGGTCTGACGGCGTCCTGGGCTGCCCTCGCTCTTGCAGATAGGCCGGAGCGGCGACGATCGCGTAGCGCAACGGCCTTCCCAGCGGCACGGCTATCATGTCCTGAGCCAGTTGCTGCCCGAACCGGACACCGGCATCGAAACCCTGCTCGACGATGTCGACGATGGCTGCATCGCTGACGATCTCGACCCTGACGTCCGGGTGAGCCGCCATGAACGCGAAGGCGAGTGGGCAGAGGACGTGGTCGACCGCAGGCCCTGGCGCGTTGATTCGCAGTGTTCCGGAGGGCTGCTCGCGCAGCTGGTCGAGTTCGACGAGCGCCAGGCGGATGTCGTCCAGTGCCGGGCGAAGCCGCTCGAGCAGCCGCTCGCCCGCTTCCGTGACCGCCATGCTCCGCGTCGTCCGGTTCAGCAGACGGATGCCGAGTGCCTGCTCGAGCGCCGCCATCGTCTGGCTCATGACCGAGGAGGAAACACCCCGCTCGGCGGCCGCAGCGCGAAAGCCACCGCACCGCACGATCATTGCGAACGTCTCGAGATGTTCGAGTCGGACAGATGCCATTGATCTCTCCTGTAGATCAGCCTGCTCGCTTTTGATCGTCTTATCAACGCAGTGCCGAGACGTCATCCTGTAGCAGAGAGGCGTCCGGTCACGCGGCCGCCTTCGAACAGGCTCTCTGCACGAAGGAAGACGATGCTCACGATCAACCGACGCAAGATCATGCTTTCCGCCGTCGCCGGCGCCTCCGGGGCGCTTCTGGGCGGCGCGCTGCCCACGGCCGTCCTCGCGCAGCCCGCGGCGACGGCGCCGATCGGCAATGCCGGCCACTATCGCTTCCAGGTCGGCGACATAGCGGCGACCGTGCTGAGCGACGGCGTCATCGGCGGGCCTCCCAGCGTGTACGCGGGCGATGCGCCGGAAGCGGAGCTGGCGGACGTGCTGCGCCGCGCGTTCCTGCCGACCGACTTCATGACGCTGAACCTCAACACGCTGTTTCTGGAGATCGGCGGCCGCCGCGTCCTGCTCGAGGCCGGCGCCGGCAGCACGATGGGTCCCAATGGCGGCCGCGTGTTCGATCATCTCGGCGCCATCGGGCTTTCGGCCGACGATATCGACGTCGTCGTGATCTCGCACACCCATCCTGACCACGTCGGCAATCTGCGCGCCGCCGACGGTGGCCGGGCCTTTCCGCGAGCCACCATCATGGCGCCGAGGGCGGATTGGGCATTTTTCGTCGAGAACGAGCCGGATCTTTCCTACATGCCGGTGCCGCCGGAGTTCCGACAGCGCTTCGCCGCCAACATCAAGCAGAGCGTGCAGCCGGTCGCAGACGGCATCGAGCTCTACGAAGCCGGTGCGGAGCTGCTGCCGGGCCTGACGACCCTCACCGCGTCCGGCCATACGCCGGGCATGGCGGCGTTCCTCGTCCATTCGGGCGAGGACCAGCTGCTCCTGACGGCCGATCTTGCCTATCACCCGGTGGTCAATATCGAGCGGCTCTGGCGGCCTGGGCCGGACCGCGACCAGGAGGAAGCCGCCACGTCGCGCCGACGCATCTTCGATCAGGCGGCCGCCGACCGGATGCTAGTCCTCGGCTTCCATTATCCCTTCCCCGGCCTCGGGCGGATCCTGCGCACCGATACCGGCTACGCCTGGGTGCCTGCCGGCTGGCAGTTCTGAACGGATGAGGCTCCACACGATGCAGAACGATCCGACGACGATCGACAGACGCAGCTTCCTCGGTGCCGCCGGCATGGTGGCAGGGGCTGCCGCCGTGGGGGCGGCAGCCGGCGGGACGGGCAGCGCCTACGCGCAGGCCGGTTCGGCTGCGCAGGAGGCGCCCGCTTCGCAAAGCAGCGAGCCCGCCATCATCCGCCGGATCGGCCGCACGGGGCGCCGTGTCACGGCTCTCGGTCTCGGCACGTTCCTGACCTTCGACCTCATGCCGGGCGACCCGCGCGAACGCCTTCGCGCGGTCGTCGCCCGCTACGCCGCCGGCGGCGGTGGCGTCATCGACACCTCGCCGCTCTATGGGTCTGCCGAGATCACGATCGGTGCGTTCCTGTCGGAGATGGCGGAGACGCGCGATATCTTCGTCGCGAACAAGATCTGGTCGACCGGCGCCTATCTCGGCGACACCAGCCATGCGACCGCCAGCCTCGAGCAATCCAGGCTACGCGTGTGGCGGCCGACCATCGACCTGATGCAGTGCCACAGCATGACCAATGCCGGCGTCGTCGTTCCGCTTCTGCGAGCCTGGAAGAACGAGGGCCATATCGCCCATGTCGGCGTCACCCATCATGAATCGTCCTACCAGGCGGAGCTGACGCGGTTCGTCGAGCGCGGGGAGGTGGACGTCGTCCAGACGAACTACTCGATCTTCGATCGGTCGGCGGAGGAGCGGCTGCTGCCGGCTGCGGCGGATCAGGGCGTCGGGGTCTTCGTCAACCTCCCGCTCGAGAAGGCGCGGTTGATGCACGTCGTCGAGGGCCATCCCCTCCCCGAGTTCGCCAGCGAGTTCGAAGCCACGAGCTGGGCGCAGTTCTTCCTCAAATGGGTCATCGCCCATCCGGCCGTGACCTGCGTCCTTTGCGGGACCTCCGACCCGGATCACATGGCCGACAATCTGCAGGCCATGCGCGGGACCCTGCCGGACGCCGCGATGCGCCGGCGGATGGTGCGTCACATGGAGACGATCCCGGGATTTGCGGCCATCGGCACCATGGCCTGGTATCCTGGCAAGGACGCTCTGTACCAGGGCCAGATCAAGCAGGCCCAGGGGCTCGCGCGAGCCCGCCTGGCGGGCTGAACGCCGGCCGCAAGGGACTGCCTCTCAGAATGCCCTCCTCAGGTCGGCAGGACGAGGGCAGCCTTCAGACCGGGTTGGCGGGGCGACAGGACGATGTCGCCGCCGTGCTGGCGAGCGATGGCGCGGGCGATCGACAGTCCAAGGCCGATGCCGCCGGTCTCGCGCGAGCGCGAGCCCTCGAGGCGGAAGAACGGCGCGAAGACCTCCTCGATCCGTTCGAGCGGAATGCCCGGCCCCTCGTCCTCGACGACGATCTCGATCGCCGAGCGGGTGGAAACCAGCCGTACCTCGGCATGGCCCGCATAGCGCACCGCGTTCTCGATGAGGTTGCGGATCGAACGCCGGAGGCCCTCCGGCCGACAGCGATAGTTCAGCCGCTCGCTCCCGACGAAACTGACCTTCTGACCGATCTCGGCGAGATCCTCGCAGATGCTCTCGACAAGGGCCGACAGGTCGATCGTGCGTGTCGGCTCCGAGTTGGTTTCCTGGCGCACCAGCGACAGCGTCGCATCCGTCATGGCCTGCATCTCGGCGATGGTGGCGAGCATCTTTTCCTGGAGCTCGGCATCCTCGACCAGCTCGGCGCGCAGCCGCAGCGTCGTCAGCGGCGTGCGCAGATCGTGGCCGATCGCCGCCAGCATGCGCGTGCGGTCCTCCACGAAGCGGTGCAGCCGCTCCTGCATACGGTTGAAGGCTTCGGCCATGCGGCGGATGTCTTCGGGACCACTTTCCTGCAGCGGCGTCACCGCTTCGCCGCGCCCAAGCGTCTCGGTGGCCCTTGTCAGCTGGCGCAGCGGCCGGGTGATGCCCCGCACCGTCATGACGCCGACGAGCGAGACGAGAACCGCGGTCAAGGCGAGCGACAAAGGCAGATGCGTCTTCCAGATCGACGGCATCATGTGCTTGTAATAGGCGACGTTGAGCGTCCGCCCGTCGCTGAGCGGAACGATGACCCCGGCACCGTTGCGCTCGGCAAAGTCGAGCGTACGTGCTCGCGCCGGCAGGTTGGTCCCGCCTGCGATCGGAGCCGTCCACGTCACTCCCTCGAGGAAGAGCGCCGTGGTCGCCCCCTCCGGCACTTGCGTCGTTGCGGCGGAGCTGCCCGCCGAGGTGCCCTCGCCCGCGCCGTTCAGGAGATCGCGCAGGGGCAACTCGAAGCGTACGAACGCAGCGTCCACCCAGGGCCCCAAATCAGGTGCGGGATCGTCGGCGATCCAGAAGCGGGTGTAGTCGGTGCTGTTGACGCGCGCGATATCCGCCTGCAGCGCCGGCGGCACGGTCTCGACCAGGCGGGCGACCGCCGCCGCCCGGCTGCTGAGTTCGTAGCGCGCAGCCGCGCGGAGGTCCGCGATGAACTTGTCCCAGGAAATGCACATGCCGATGGCCTGGGACGCAAACAGCGCGATCAACATCGAGGTCAGGAGCTGGACCGACAGGCTCTTGCGCCAGAGGGTGAGCAGGCCGGTCACGACGCGAAGACCTCCGGCATGAAGCTGTAGCCGCCGCCCCAGTGGGTCTGGATGATGGCGGGATTCTTCGGATCGGTCTCGACCTTGCGGCGCAGGCGGCTGACCTGGTTGTCGATACTCCGATCGAAAGGATCGGCCTCGCGGCCGACGGTGAGATCGAGGAGCTGGTCGCGGCTGAGCACGACGCCGGGATGCTCGACGAAGACCTTGAGGAGGCGGAACTCCGCGGTGGAAAGCGGCACGCCCACGCCATCCTCGCCCTGCAGCTCGCGCCGGCCGAGATCGAGCACCCAGCGCTCGAAGCGCATCTGCCCCGCACGACGCGCCGCGCGCTGGGGCGGCAGGCTGTTGACCCGGCGCAGAACCGCCTTGATGCGCGCCTGCAGCTCGCGCGAGGAGAACGGCTTGACGAGATAATCGTCCGCCCCGAGTTCCAGGCCGATGATGCGGTCGGTTTCGTCGGCGCGGGCGGTCAGGAAGATCACCGGAACGTCCGGTCCCGTACCCGAGCGAAGTTCGCGGCAGAGGGTGAGGCCGTCCTCGCCCGGCATCATGATGTCGAGCACGATGAGGTCGGCCGCCGTGCGTGCCAGAAGGCGCCGCAGCGCCGTGCCGTTCTCCGCGGTGCTGACGCGATAGCCCTGCTGCTGCAGATACTTGCCGACGAGGTCGCGGATGTCGCGGTGGTCGTCGACGACGATGATGTGGGGCACAGACTCCATGATCTGCCTCGATCGCTGAACATGGCCGTCTTTATAACTGCGTCTTCCGCGCGATGCTCTGGCGAAACTGTATCAGGATGTAGCGGATCGCGGCGCGCACGGCTTTTGCCCGTTCCGGCCGATACAATTGATTACAACTGCCGACAGTCCGGGCACAGGGCTGCGACAGGTGCCGGCTAATTTGATCCTCGAAGCAAGAGGACGGCCGGAACGGATTCTCCCCCCGATCCTGCCAGGCGGTTCCAACGGACTGCCCCCGGTCGATGCCTCTGCTCCGGAAGCGCGACGGTGCCGAACGGCATCCGCGCTTCCGATCCTTAGCTCAAGACCGAAAGCAGAAACCATGACCCTTACCAGAACCCTCTCCGCCGCCCTTGTCGCCTCCGCGACCGTCATCTTAGCGGCCCCGGCTCAGGCGATCGTTCCAGGCTCCGAGCACTACGCGGATCGTCGCGACGAGACCGCGCGCCACGCGGTCGCGGAAGCAACTGCCATGGTCGGCGAGGCGGAACCGCGTCAGCGCCCGGCGTTCGAGGCGAGCGGCAACACCACGTTCGGGTACGCCACCGGTCCCCGCGTCAAGGCCGCGCCGCCGATCCTGAACGAACACTACCGCGACCGCGCCGACGAGATGTCGCGCGCCAAGATCCAGGCACGCTGACGGGGCACCCCTCCCCCTCGGTCGCCCTCGGACGACCCGGCCCTCCGCACTGCGGGGGCCGGGTCGAAGGACCAGCGGCGACAGCGATCATCAAGGCGTCGACTGCGGTCCGCCCCACCGGCGCAAACCCCGGAGATCCCATGGTATCCCTCATCGTCAACGGCTTGCCCGTGGAAATCACGGCGCAGGACGACAAGCCCCTCCTCTGGGCGCTGCGCGAGGACCTCGGCCTGTTCGGCGCCAAATATGGCTGCGGCGTCGCCCAGTGCGGTGCCTGCCGCGTCCTCGTCGACGGCGTGTCGACGCCCTCCTGCGCGACGACACTCGGCGACGTCGCCGGTGCGTCGGTGATCACGGTCGAGGGACTGCTAGGCCGGGACGGCACACTCTCCCTCGTGCAGCAGGCCTGGATCGACGAGCAGGTGCCGCAATGCGGCTACTGCCAGCCGGGCTTCCTCGTCGCGGTCACGGATCTCCTGGCGCGCACGCCGCGGCCCACCGACGCCGAGATCGACGAAGCCATCACCAATATCTGCCGATGCGGGACCTATCTGCGCATCCGCCGCGCCATCCACCGCGCCGCTGCGGCGCAGGCACAGGGCTAAGGATCTCGCAATGGCTCGCCTGCTTTCCCGACGCACCTTCCTGATCACCGGCGCGGCCCTCGGCGGCACGGTGCTCGTCGCCGGCGTGGCCGGTGCGGGCTTCCTCGCCAGCGTCGACGTGGATGGCCCCGACGGCTTCGTCGACGGCGACCGCGCGGTGTTCAACGCCTTCGTCGCGATCCACGACGACGGCCGCGTCGTCATCCATGTGCCCCGCACCGAGATGGGCCAGGGCATCCACACAGGCCTCGCGATGCTGGTGGCCGAGGAGCTCGACCTTCCCTTCGACGAGCGCATCGCCGTCGAGCACCCCACGCAACTGCTGCCGGTCTACGCCAGCTATTCCCAGATAATCGGCGTGCGGCCGGAAGAGGCGCGCGGGCCTGTGGCCTGGGCGGTGCGCCGCGCCGTCTCCGCCGTGCCCCTGATCGCCACCGGCGCGTCGGGCTCGACGATCGGCCTGTGGCATCCCATGCGGACCGCAGGCGCCGCGGCGCGCCACATGCTCGTGGCCGCGGCCGCAGCGCGCCTCGGCGTGCCCGCCAGCGACCTCACGACCGCCGACGCCGCCGTCCATCACGCGGCCTCGGGACAGAGCATCCCCTACGCCGATCTGGCAAGGGACGCGGCAATCCTGCCACCACCGCGCGAGCCGGCGCTAAAACCCCGCACCGCGTGGCGTCTGATCGGCCGCTCGCAGCCGCGCGTCGACCTGCCCCCCAAGGTCAGGGGCGAGCCCGTCTTCGGGGCCGACGTCGTCCTGCCCGACATGCTGCACGCCACGATCCGCCAGGCCCCCGTGTTCGGGGCACGTGTGGTGCGCCTCCGCAACGAGGCCGAGATCCGCACCGAGCCCGGCGTCCGCGACGTAGCGGTGATCGACGGGCGGGCCGTGGCGGTGGTCGCCGACTCCTGGTGGCAGGCCGAGATGGCGGCCTGGCGCCTCGACGTCGAGTGGTCCGGCACGGAGGACGATGGCGTCTCGAGCATCGCGCTCGGCGACCGGCTCCGCGCGGCTCTCGACGAGGCCGAGCATCACCTCCACCTCGAGGACGGTGACGTCGAGCCGGCCCTGGCGTCCGAAACGGCACAACTGGTCGAGGCCACCTACGAGGTGCCCTTCGTGACCCATGCCTGCATGGAGCCGATGAACGCGACCGTCTTGATGCGGCGCGACGGCACGGCCGAGGCCTGGGTGCCGTCGCAATCGCCGCTGATGATCCGGTGGGGCGTCCAGCAAGGCGCGGAATGGGCCGGCCTCGATCCCTCCGCCATCATTTGCCACGTGACGATGAATGGCGGTGCCTTCGGGCGACGCGGCGAGCAGGACGTGATCGCGCAGGCGGCCTACCTCGCCGCGCGCCACCCGGATCGCGCCGTCAAGCTCATGTGGCCGCGCGAGGAGGACATCGGCCGCGGCATGTTCCGCAGCCACGCCGCTGCCCGAATGCAGGCCGCCTTGGGCCCCGATGGTCTCCCCGTGGCCTACGACGCCCTTGTCGCCGCACAGTCGATCATCCAGTCCGTCGGCAGCCGCCGCCTGCCGATCACGCCCGGCCCGGACGGCGACTATCTGTCGATCGAGGGGCTCGAGAAGGCGCACTACGCCGTGCCTTCCCGGCGCGTGCGCAGCCATCACGTGCCGTCCCATCTGCCGATCGGCTTCTGGCGCTCCAATGGCTACTCCTTCGGCACGTTCTTCTCCGAATCCTTCGTCGACGAATGCGCCCTGGCCGTAGGGCTCGACCCTTTCGACTACCGACGCGTGCTCCTGCGCGACAGCCCCCGCCACCTCGCCGTGCTCGATCGCGTGGCCGCCCTGGCGGACTGGGGTGCGCCCATGGCGCCGGGGCGCGGGCGCGGGATCGCCATCGAGGAATGCTACCAGAGCGTCGTGGCCGAGGTCGCCGAGGTGACCATCGCCCCCGACGGCGAGATCACCGTCGACCGGGTCTTCTGCGCCGTCGACGTCGGCACCGTCGTGAACCCCGACGCCGTAGCCGCGCAGATGGAGGGCGGGATCGTCTTCGGCCTCACCACCGCGCTGATGAGCACTCTCACCGTCGAAGCGGGCGCCGTGGTGGAATCGAACTTCCACGACTTCCCCATGCAACGGATCCGCGACGTGCCGGAGATCGTCGTCGATATCCTGCCGAGCGACCTGCCGCCCGGCGGTGCCGGCGAGTGCGGCAACGTGCCGATCGCCGCGGCCGTCGCCAACGCGATCCACGCTGCCACCGGCCGGCGCCTGCGCTCGCTGCCGCTTGCCGTCACGGAGGCGACCGGCGAGCGACGCACCCGCTCCGTCCTGCCGCAGCTTACCGCGGGCGCGGCCTGATCGCCGCGCCGCACGACCGAATATCCACAAGGGCCACAGCCAACGACGGACGATCCGTCACGCAAACGAAGGACTCTCCCATGACCAAGCACTGGACAATCGAGGACATCCCGTCCCAGCGCGGCCGCACCATCGTCGTGACCGGCACCGGCGGCCTCGGTTTCGAGGACGCGCTGGCGCTGGCGCGCGCCGGCGGCGACGTGATCATCGCCGGCCGCAATCCCGGCAAGGGCCTCCAGGCCGTCGCCCGGATCAAGGCGAGCGTCCCGGGCGCGCTGGTCAGCTTCGAGGCGCTCGATCTGGCGGATCTCGACTCGGTTGCCGCCTTTGGCACCCGCCTCGCCGTTAGCCGCGAGAGCATCGACGTCCTGATCAACAATGCCGGTGTGATGGCCCCGCCGCAGCGCCAGACCACCGTCGACGGCTACGAGCTGCAGTTCGGGGTCAACTATCTGGCACATTTCGCCTTGACCGCTCACCTGCTGCCGCTGCTGAGGCGAGGCGTCAACCCGCGCGTCGTGACGCTGTCCAGCGTCGCCGCCCGCGGTGGCGCGATCGACTTCGACGACCTTCAGTCTGACGTTGGCTACAAGCCCATGAAGGCCTACGGCCAGTCCAAGCTCGCCTGCCTGATGTTCGCCTTCGAGCTGCAGCACCGCAGCGACATCGCCGGCTGGGGCATCGAGAGCATTGCCGCGCATCCCGGCGTCTCCCGCACCGATCTCCTGCACAACGCACCGGGCCGCACGAGCGCCCAGGGCCGCATGCGTACGTATCTCTGGTTCCTGTTCCAGCCGGCAGAGCGCGGCGCGCTGCCGACACTGTTCGCGGCGACATCCCCGGACGCCGATGCAGGCGGCTATTACGGTCCGGTCGGGATGGGCGAAATCCGCGGCTTTCCCGCCAAGGCCAAGCCGCCCAAGGCAGCGCTGGAAGCGCATGTCGCCCGCCGGCTCTGGGACCTGACCGAGCAGCTCGCCGGCGTCAGCTTCGGCGACGCCTTGCCCGACAATGTCACCCGATACGCCGCGACCGGCCAGTGGAGAGTCTAGGGATGGACCCGATCGGAGGTCTCGTCGGGTGGGTTGCGGTCTACGGCACCTTCGGCCTGTTCGCGATCGGGCTGGCCGAGCGCTTCGTTCCGATGTTGCCGTCCCACGCCCTGCTGCTCGCTGTCGGCGTGACCGCGGCAGACGACTACCGTTTGCTGCCAGCCGCAGTGTTCGCGACGACACTTGGCAGCACCCTCGGCTGCATGGCGAGCTTCTTCGCCGTAAGGGCACTTGGCGAGACGCGCACCTCGCGCCTCGTCGCAGGGACCGGGCGCCTGTTCGGCATTTCTACCGGGCAGCTCGAGCACCGGATCGCGTCCCTTCGGCGCAACGGCACGGCGCTCGCCTTCTCGCTCCAGCTCGTACCGACCGCGCGACTTGTCGCGCCGCCTCTTGCGGCCCTCCTGCAAGGCGGATCGGGACGCTTCCTGTTCGCCTCGGCGGCAGGCATCACGGTCTGGAACGGCATGTTCATCGGGGTCGGATACGCGGCCTCACAGGCGGTCGGAGACATGAACGCCACGGTTCTGGCTCTCGCCATTCTCGCCCTTCTCGTTGCCGCGCAAGCCAGTCTGTTCTGGATCGGCCGGAGAATGCGTGTTCGCCGCAGCCTGATGACCATGCCGGCCGAGACCTGCTGACGCGGACCCGGCTGCCCGTCCGCTCCGACTTCCGACCCTCACCGTATCCGGAACACTCCATGATAGTAACGCATGACATGGCCGAGACGCTTGGCTTCTTCCGGGCGTGGCTGAAGGCCCCGCTACGCGTTGCGGCCGTTACGCCGTCGGGACGTGCACTGGCCAATCTCATCACCTGCGAGATCGACCGCGGCACGGGCCCGGTGATCGAACTGGGACCGGGCACCGGCGCCTTCACGCGGGCCCTGCTCGCGCGCGGCGTCCGGCAGGAGGATCTGGTGCTGATCGAGTCCGGCGCGGAGTTCGCCGAAAACCTCCATCGGCGGTTTCCCGACGCGCGCACGCTGTGCATGGATGCGGCCCGTCTGCGCCGGGTCCATCTTTTCGAGGGGCGGCTCGCCGGCGCCGTCGTGAGCGGCTTGCCCCTGCTGTCGATGCCACCGCGCAAGGTGATCGGCATCCTTAGCGGCGCCTTCGGCAAGATGAGACCGGACGGTGGCTTCTACCAGTTCACCTACGGCCCGCGTTGCCCCGTTCCGGCAAGGCTCCTGGACCGGCTCGGCCTTAAGGCGGAGCGGATCGGCGGCACGCTCGCCAACCTCCCGCCCGCCTCGGTCTACCGGCTCAGCCTGATCGATCACTCCCCTGCCGGGTTGGGCTCCGGGCGGATGGCGATCGGCAGCCAAACGACGAGCCCGCGCCGCGAGCTCGTTCCGGAGGCAGACTGATGGCGTGGTCGGACGGCTACTTCACCGAGCTGACCTACACCCACGGCTACTACCCCGAACTGAACCCGGCCATGCTGCGACTGGCATGCCTCTGCCATGGGGTGGACCCGCATCTGGGAGAGACGCCGACCTATCTCGAGCTGGGGTTCGGTCAGGGCGTTTCGATCAACATCCACGCGGCGGCATCGGCAGGTTCTTACTGGGGCACGGACTTCAACCCGGCGCAGACGGCGTCCGCCCGCAAGCTGGCGCTGGCATCCGGGGCAGAGATCCGGCTTTTCGACGAATCCTTCGAGGAGTTCGCCGAGAGGGACGATCTACCCGACTTCGACATCATCGCCCTGCACGGCATCTGGAGCTGGGTCTCGGACACGAGCCGCGGGGTCATCAAGGACATCATCCGGCGGAAGCTGCGGCCCGGCGGCATCGCCTTTATCAGCTATAATTGCCTGCCCGGCTGGGCGCCGATCCTCCCGGTGCGCGAACTGATGCTCCTCTACAAGGACAGCGTCGCGGGAAAGACCGCAGGGGCGGCGGAGATGGTGGAGGGCGCGCTCAGCTTCGCGGGCGACGTCATGCGGGCCGGGTCGGCCTATTTCCGCGACAACCCCTTCGCGAGGCATCAGCTCGAAGGGATGATGAAGCAGCGCCGCAACTACCTGGCGCACGAATTCCTCAACGCGAACTGGCATCTCGAGCACTTCGCCGACATGGCTCGCAGCCTCGACGAGGCCAAGCTGACCTTCGCGGGCTCGACCCGCCTGCTGGACGCGATGGACGGGCTGCATCTCGACGAGGAGGGTCGCAAACTGGTCGCGCGCATCGACCACCCGGTCACGCGGGAGACGGTGCGCGACTTCATGGTGAACCGGCGGTTCCGGACCGACATCTTCGTCAAGGGAGCCCGGAGAATGCCGGACCCGGAACAACGCCAAGCCTGGCTCGCGCAGGCCTTCGTGCTGGCAAAGCCGTCGGTGGACATCCCGAAACGGATACCGTGCGGCAGGGGCGAGGTGGAACTGCCCGCGCACCGCTACGATCCGGTTCTCGAGGTCCTGTCGGACGACGACTACAGGCCCAAACGGGTCGACGAGCTCCTCGCGCATCCAAGGCTTCGCGACCGCAGGCCGGCAGACATTATCGACGTCCTGACGATGCTGGCAGGCTCGGGCCTCGCCTGTCCGGCCCAGACCCCGACGGACACGATGGTTGAACGGTGCGCCGCATTGAACGCGCACATCCTGCAACGGGCCAGCAGCAGCATGGACCTGCAGCACATGGCCTCGCCCGTCACCGGCGGCGGGATCGTCGTGCCGCACATGGCGCAACTGTTCGTCCTCGCCATGCAGGAAGGCAGGGACGACGTCGAAGCTCTCGCCGGCTATGTCTGGGAATTCCTGGAACGCGTCGGCGAGCGCCTCGTGAAGGATGGCAACAGGATCGAGGATCAGGCCGAGAGCCTGAAGGAACTCAGGGGTGCCGCCACCAAGTTCCTTCGGTTCGAGCGACCGCACTGGGAAGCCCTGCAGGTCATCCGATCCGACGCGTCCCCTGGGCGGACCATCCGCCGCGGGCATCCAACGGACGTGGCATGAACGCGCCGGCCCCTCGCATGGCCCGCCCTGTCGCAACCGCGACCCTGATCATGGCAATCAGTCCGCAAGCAGTCTCTTCCGCGCCGCAAGCATGCCCATAAGGTGCCCTCCAAGCCGCATTGCTCGCGGTACTTGGGGCAGTTCGTTCGCTCGCGGAATCCGCGTGGATTGGCTCCAGACCGGACCCCCCGGCTGAAACGGAACTCAGCCAAGCGGTGCGGTGAGCGGATCGTAGGCATACACCCACGCCGGATCTTCCGGCTCCTTCAGCCAGGTGTTGGCGTTAGAGATTGTCTGCACCCGCGTGGCCCGCTCAAGACGGGTCTGCTCGTAGAGCTGGAAGGCCTCCCCGTAATTCTCCGTGCCGCATTCGGTGAGGCAGCGGGTGAGCACCGCGGCGTCCTCGATCGCCATGCAGGCGCCTTGCGCCATGTGCGGGCGCATCGGGTGGCAGGCGTCGCCGAGGAGGCACAGACGGCCGCGGCTCCACAGATTGAGCGGATCGCGGCTCCAGAACGGCCACTTGGTGACCTCTTCCGTGGCATCGATCAGGGCGTTCACCACCGGGTGCGAATTGCCGAAGATCGCTTCCATCTCCTCGCGCGAAGAATCGACGAAGGCCGTGTCGTGCTCCCAGCCGTCGACCGGGACCCCGGTGACGTAATAGTATTCCGAGCCGTCGCCCTTGGTGTCGTAGGCCATGATGTGGCGGGAAGCTTCCCACCACCATTTCACGCAGGCCTCGAATTCGAGGCCGGAGGCGCGTAGCTTTTCGACATTGACCAGCGCCCGGTGGCCGACCCAGCCCGAAAAGCGCGGCTTCTCGACGCCGAGCAGCATCTCCCGGATCGCCGAGTTGATGCCATCGGCGCCGATCACCAGCTTGGCCGCGACCCGCCGGCCATTGTCGAAGGAGAGGAGGACGTCGTCCTCGCGCTCGTCGATCGCGGTCAGCTTGTGGCCGAAATGCACCCGGTCCTGCGGCAGGGCCTCGATCTGGACGGCATGCATGTCGCCGCGATGGATGGTGATGTAGGGGGCGCCATATTCTTTCTTGGCGAAATCGCCGAGCCGGATCTTCGACAGGTACTCGCCGGTATTGCCGTCGCGCGAGAACCAGAAATCCGGGTGCGAACCGATCGTGGCGAGCCGTTCCTCGAGCCCGATCTCGCGGAAGATCTTCATGACGTTGGGGCCGATGTGGATGCCGGCGCCGATACGGTGGAATTCGGGCGCCTGCTCGAAAGTGTGGACGGAAAAGCCTGCATGATCCAGCAGCGCCATGGCTGCGGCGCCGCCAAGCCCGGCTCCGATGACCGCAATGTCGACGGTTTCGATGGAACTCATGACCAGTCCTGTTGCTTGAATTCGTTTGTATACTAACAATTATGCGAGAGCTGTAAAGCCCCTATTGCGCCGCAGGCCAAAGGCCCGCGCGGCCGAAATGCCCCTCCATTCCAGCCCGCCGTTCGGGAAGGCATCTGGTTCGCCGGCAGGCCGTCCGATCCATTCCCCTTTCGCATCGTCCCGGCGGTAGGCCGGTTCCGGCTTCTCCATGACATGCTCTAGCGCCGCGCCGTGCCGTAGCGCGCGCGGACATAGGCGGCGAGTGCGTCGATCTGCTCGCCCGTCAGTTCCTTGCCGAAGCCGGGCATGTCGCGAGTCTTCAGGGAGAGCGGCGCCTCGATCCCCTCCCGGATGACGGTGCGCAGTGCCTCGTCGTCGCCAGACCGCAGCGCCGGACTGCGCCACAGCGGCACCTGCGCGGCGGTCGCCAGATTACCCATGGCCGGTTCGTGGCAGACCGCGCAGGCGCTCTCGAACAGGCGGTGCGTTGCATCAGGGAGCGAAGTGGCTGTCCGGCCGGCAGCGGCATTGCGCAGATCCTCCGACGGCCGAGGGCCAGCGACCGAACGCCCTGCCTCGTCCGTCGACAGCGAGGCGAGATAGACCGCCATCGCCTGGATGTCGCTGTCCGGAAGCTCCTTCAGATTGGCGACGACGTCGGCCATCGGGCCGGCGGCGGCCGCGAGATCGTCGGCGAGGCCCGTTCGCAGATACTTATAGAAGCGCTCCTCGTCCCAACCGAAGCTGGCGGCATCGGCGCCCGCGATGGCCGGCGCGTACCAGCCCTTGATCGGCGCGCCGGAAAGAGCCGCGTCGCCCCCCTTCTCGGCACCGAGCGCGGTGCGCGGCGAGTGACAGGCGCTGCAATGGCCCATTGCCTCGACCAGATAGCGCCCGCGGTTCCATTCCAGGCTCTTCTCCGCCACGGGCGCGAACGGCCCGGAGCGGAGGTGGAGCGCGTTCCACCCGGCATTGAGCGGCCTCAGGTTGAATGGCACGGCCATCTCTGCCTGGCGCGTCTCCTGGCGTACCGGCTCGAGCGTCTGCAGATAGGCATAGAGCGCGAACATGTCGTCGCCGCTCATCCTGGCGAAGGACGTATAGGGAAAGGCGGGATAAAGGTTGCTGCCGTCGCGGGAAACGCCCTTGCGCATGGCACGATCGAACGCGTCGAAGCTCCACTCGCCGAGGCCAGTGTCCGGGTCCGGCGTGATGTTCGAGCTGTAGATCGTCCCGAACGGCGTTTCGACGGCGAGGCCTCCGGCATTTGCCGATCCGCCGGGCACGGTATGGCAACTGGCGCAGTTGCCGGCAGCGAAGACCTCACGACCCTTCGCCAGGAGTTCGGCCGAGAAGCTCGCCGCCTTCGGAGCTGCCGTCGGCGCGATCGCTTTGTGGATCGGCAGGGCCAGCGCACCCGCTGTCAGCGAGCCGCCCAGCAGCGCCGCTAGACCGATGCCTTTCGCGCCCAAGCCCTTCGCCAACACCCGATCGCGCCAGGAAGGCCTCGCGACGGGACCAGCGACGAGCGCTGTCGGCGCGGACGCGGCGATGCCGAGCGCCGCGCGCATCCTCTCGGGCGTGAACGGCGCCTCGCGCATGCGGATCCCTGTCGCGTCGAAGATCGCATTGGCGATCGCCGCGGCCGCGGGCACCGCCGCGCTCTCGCCGACGCCGAGCGCCGGATCGCCCGAACGCTCGACCAGCATCGTCTCGATCGCCGGCGTCTCGGGGAAGGTCTGCAGCGGATAGGTCGCCCAGCTCTTCGCCGTGACGGTGATCTCGTCGAAGCTCAGCTCCTCCTTGAGCACCCGGCCGGCCGTCTGGTTGACGTTGCCGTGGATCTGGTGGCGCACCCCGTCCGGATTGATGACGAGGCCCTGGTCCTGGCCGACGAAAACGCGGGTGAGTTGCACCTCGCCGGTCTCCATGTCGACTGCGACGTCGCAGACCCAGGCGGAAGCTGCCGCCGCCGTGCCGGGGAAAGCGCCATGGACATAGGTCGCGAAGGCGAAGCCCTGACCGTAGGCCATGCGGCCCTCGCGGCGCTTGCGCGGTGCGCTGCGCGACTCCCAGCCGCCCTTCTCGGCGCTTTCGCGAATGAGTTGTGCGGTGCGCGCATCATCGATATGGGCTAGCCGGAAGGCGACGGGGTCGGCCCCCGCCTCATAGGCCAGCTCGTCGACGAAGCTCTCATGGGCGAAGGTGTTAGGCAGGGCCGACACGCCCCGCATCCACGCCGCGCGCACGATCGGCGCCATGTCGTGGACGGTGATCGCCTTGTGCGCGATCCGGTAGGGCGGGACGATCGTCCGGTCGCCCATGTCCGAGGGGCGAGGCTCGGGCGAGACGCGTCCGGTCAAGAGCAGGGCGAGGTTCGGCCCGCGATTGGACGGATACCAGCTGTCGAGACTGTAGGCGTGGAAGACGCCGTCCTTCAGCCCACCCTCGACGTCCATCACCTGGGCCGCCCCCTTCGGCTCCCAGAGATGCTCCTGAGCCCGCGTCAGCTGCACCCGCACCGGCCGGCCGACGGCCTCGGACAGGAGCAGCGCGTCGCCGCAGACGTCGTCGGCGCAGTTCCGGCCGTAGCAGCCGGCGGCCTGGTAGCGGCGGATGTCGATCCGTGCTTCGTCGAGCTGCATCAGATTGGCCAGATCGGCCCGCAGCATGTGGGGGTTCTGGGAGCCGGACCAGACGACGGGTTCTCCGGCATTCCAGTCGGCAATGGCGCAGGATGGGCCGATCGAGCCGTGCAGGTGATACGGCCAGACATAGGAACGCGTCAGCCGGACTTCGCACTGCGCGATTCCGACGGAGAAATTGCCGGTCTCGTCGCATGTGCGCGGCGTCGCCGGCTGGCTGCGGATCGTCTCCGCAAGGCTTGCCATGTCCGGCAGCTCCGGCGGCAGCAGCCATTCCACAGGCAGGGCTTCGGCGATCGCTTCGGCCTGGTCCGCCCGCTCCGCGACGACGCCGAGGAAGTCGCCCCGCCGGACGACGGCGAGAAAGCCCGACATGTCGCGCACGGCCGCCTCGTCGAAGGCGAGGAGGCTGCGGCCGATGAAGGCGCCACTGTCGCGGCCATGATAGGGCGGCCGCACGACATGGCCGTGGACCATGCCGTCGACGAATACGTCGTGGATGTAGGGATGGCTGCCGGTGACCTTGGCCGGCAGGTCCACCCGCGCCGCGGAGCGGCCGACGACGGTGTAGTCCTTCGGGTCCTTCACCGGCGTGCACTCGTCCAGCCGAAGCGCGATCTCCTCGCCGGCGATCAGGCTTTCGTAGCTTGCTACCGTGTCCTTCCAGCGGACCGAACCCTCCGCGAGCGTGACGCGCGTGGCCGGCGCGTTGAGCCGCCGCGCGCCGCGCAGCGCCAACTCCCGGCGGATCTGGGCCGCCGCGTGGCGCAGCGGGACGGCGGTGATCTGGATGGTCTCGGAGGCAATCGTCGGGCCTTGGTTCGGCGTCCGCGCCGTATCACCGAGCACCATGCGGACCCGGTCGAGCGGCAGGTCGAGCTCCTCCGCAACGATCTGGGAAAGCGCTGTCTCGACGCCGGTACCGAGATCGACATGGCCGTTGAAGCCGATGGCGATGCCGTCTGTATCGAAGGAGAGGAAGACGTTCCGCGTATCGCCATCCTCGCGAAAGACCAGGATGCACCCGTAGTCGCCGGTCACGCGGAGGGTCCTTCACCGTCCTGTGGCAAGGCAGCGGCACTGTCGCCGGTCGCAGCGCTCCCGGCCACCTCGCGCATCAGTTCGGCTGCCCGCATCACCGAGGCGACGATTTCCTTATGGGTCCCGCAGCGGCACAGATTGTGGCGGAGCGCCGATCTCACGTCGTCCTCGCGCGGATCGGGATTGGCCGACAGGAGCGCCAGCGCCGACATGAGCATGCCGTTCAGGCAATAGCCGCACTGCGCTCCAGCTGCCTCGATGAAGCCGCGCTGCACCGGATGCAACGCACCGGTGCTGGCATCCGCAAGCCCTTCGAGGGTGGTGATCACCGCGCCGTCCACCTTCGCCGCGCGAAGCACGCAGCTGCGCGCCGGGGCCCCGTCGACCAGCACCATGCAGGCCCCGCATTGGGCGAGGCCACATCCGTATTTCGGGCTGGTGATGCCGAGATCGCTTCTGATGACGTCGAGGAGGCTGCGTCGAGCGTCGACGGCGAAGGCGTAGCGTCTGCCATTCACGGCAATCTCGATCGACCGATCCATCGTCCTTCGTCACCCCCATCGGCCGATGCCTCGACAACAAGAAAACAAAGCTTGCAGAAAAATCGCTTGTACACAAACAATAATTCGATGGCCCCCTCCCGAGGGCGCTGGCGACCGGCGCCCTGTAGGAGCCTCAGCGGAGCGCGCTTGTCGACTTTCCTCTAACGTGGCAACGAGCGGATCGGACAGAACGCGAAAAGGGCCTCGGCGTGGCGACAGGCAGTGGTGAGGACATCCCGTTTCTTGGTTACGTGCTCGACGAGCAGGTCGGCTTTCTCTTGCGCAAGGCCTATCAGCGCCACATGACGATCTTCGCCCGGTCGACGATCGGCGGCCTGACACCGACCCAGTTCTCGACGCTGTTCCGGCTCTTTGCCGAGCCCGGCCCGATTTCGCAGAATGCCCTGGGCCGGCTCGTCGCCATGGATGCCGCCACGACGAAGGGTGTGATCTCGCGCCTGGAGAACCAGGGGTTGCTGACGACGCAGAAGGATCCCAACGACAAGCGGCGCTATCTGCTGCAGTCTACCGAAAGGGGCCGGGCGTTGATCCGCGATGCTATTCCGGTGGTCAAGGGCATCACCGAGGCGACGCTCGCCCCCCTGAGCAAGTCAGAACGCGAGACCTTCCTGCGGCTTCTGGCCAAGCTCTGCTGACAGAGGGCGCGTCACCTGCGCGTCACATCGCGCCCTCCCTTATTCGTCGTCATCCGCTGGCGATGTCGAGCCGATCGACAGCCGTAAGTTGCTGCCGACGGCTCACGCAAGGTCGGTCCCGGCCTGCCCAATAGTTCGGCATTTGGCGATCTGGACCGATGGGACACCAGCCAGATTCCGGGCTAACCATCTGATATTTCTATATCTGCGAAAAATTTCGCCGAGGAACTTGTTTCTATACAAACAATCTGCGTAGCATTATGCCAGCCACGTCAACGAGGTTGCGCCCATGAATGCGATCCGCATCGGCCAGATCGTCCCGAGTTCCAACGTCACCATGGAGACGGAGATCCCGGCGCTTCTGCGCCTGCGCGAGACGATCGCACCGGAGCGCTTCACCTTCCATTCGTCGCGTATGCGGATGAAGCACGTGACCAAGGAGGAGCTCGCGGCGATGGACGGCCAGAGCGACCGCTGCGCGCTGGAGCTCTCTGACGCCCGTGTCGACGTGATGGGTTACGCCTGCCTCGTCGCCATCATGTCGATGGGCCACGGCTATCACAACGAGTCCGCACGGCGCCTGCACCAGGTGACGGTCGACAACGGCAACCCTGCCCCGGTGGTCACCTCCGCCGGCGCCCTGTGCGACGGCATCAAGGCGATCGGCGCGAAGAAGGTCGCGGTCGTCGCGCCCTACATGAAGCCGCTGACCGCCATGGTGGTGGACTACATCGCCAATGAGGGCATCGAGGTCTCGACGTCGCGGGCCCTGGAGATCTCCGACAATCTCGCGGTCGCCGCCCATGATACCGGCAGGCTGCCGGGCATCGTGTCGGAGCTCGACGTCGGCGACGTCGATGCGATCGTGTTGTCGGCCTGCGTCCAGATGCCCTCGCTCGCTGCAGTCTCGATGGTCGAAGCACAGACCCGCAAGCCGGTGCTGACGGCCGCCATCGCCACCACCTGGTCGATGCTGAAGGCGCTCGACCTCGACACCCGCGTGCCCGGCGGCGGCACGCTGCTTTCGGGCCTCTACTGATCCGGACGAAAGACGAGATCCCAGGAGGAGTACCCATGGCCTTCGGCTACAACGTCCACGCCAACGGCATTCGCCAGCACCTGATCCGCTATCGCGGGAATGGTCCAACGATGCTGCTCATTCCCGGCATCACCTCGCCTGCGATCACCTGGGGTTTCGTCGCCGAGAGGCTGGCGGAAAAGTTCGACGTCCACGTCCTCGACGTGCGGGGCCGAGGTCTGAGCCAAGCGGGCAAACTCGACTATTCCCTCGACGCCATGGCGCGGGACGCCGTCGAGGTGACCAAGGCGGCGGGGCTGGGCAAGCCGATCGTGCTCGGCCACTCGATGGGCGCCCGCAACGCCATTCGCGCCGCGCGCCTCGCCCCGGACGCCTTTGCCGGCCTCGTCCTCGTCGATCCGCCGGTTTCCGGCCCCGGACGACGGGAGTATCCGTCGAAATGGGCGTGGTACGAGGATTCGATCCTGATGGCCCAGAAGGGCTGCTCCGCCGACGACATGCAGGTGTTCTGCCCGACGTGGACGCAGGAGCAGCGGGCGGTGCGGGCCGAATGGCTCCATACCTGCCAGCTCGACGCCATCGACACCGCCTTCAAGGGCTTCCACACCGACGACATCCACCAGGACCTGCCGCATCTGACGCTGCCGCTGCGGCTCGTCGTTGCCGGTGGCGCGCCGGTCATTCAGGACGAGGACGTCGCCGAGATCAGGCAGCTTGCTCCTCGAATCGAGGTGCGCACCGTCGAGGGCGCCGGACACATGATCCCCTGGGACGATCTCGACGGTTTCGTCGAGGCGGTCCTGGACTTTTCGGCCTGACGGCCTGCCAGACGAACAGGGAAGGACAGCCACGATGGATCCGTTCAGCTTTACCGAGATCTGCCTGCATCAGCTCAAGATGTCGGGTGTCCACGAGGGCGAGAAGCTCGTGGTGCTGACGCAAGGGTCCGAGCGGCTCGACTATGCCGACGCCTTCATGGCGGCCGGCCAGCGGCTCGGCGCCAAGATGTATCACATGCGGCTTCCGGCGGTGCCGCCGACAGGCGCATGGGCGGTCGGCCAGACCGGACTTGCGGCAATGCCCGATGCGGTCGAGGCGCTCAAGAACTGCGACATGCTGATCGACTGCATCTTCCTCCTGTTCTCGCCCGAGCAGATGGCGATCCAGGCCGCCGGCACACGCATCCTCACCGCCGTCGAGCCGCCGGAGCTGCTCGCCCGCATGCTGCCGACCAGGGAAATCCGGGAGAAGGTGGAGATCGGCGGCGAGATCCTGTCGAAGGCCAAGGTGATGCGCATCACCTCGCCGCACGGGACCGACGTCACCTACAAGCTCAATGCCTATCCGACGATCACCGAATATGCCTGTACGGATGAACCGGGCCGCTGGGACCACTGGCCCTCGGGCTTCGTCTTCACCGGCGGTGACGACGACGGCGTCGATGGCCAGATCGTCGTCGCGCCGGGCGACATTCTCCTGCCGCAGAACATCTATGTCCGCGAGCCGATCACCTACACGATCGAGAATGGCTGGGTCACCGACATCCGCGGCGGCCTCGATGCCGAACTCGTCAAGTCCTACATGGCCGGCTTCAACGACAAGCGCGGCATGGGCATGAGCCATGTCGGCTGGGGCATGAACCCGAACGCCAAGTGGCACCGCTTGGTGCCAGGCGAGTTTCCCGGCGGCATGGGAATGGAGCCGCGCTCCTTCTACGGCAACGTGATGTTCTCGACCGGCCCGAACAACGAGCTCGGCGGCCCCAACGACACCGCCTGCCATCTCGACATCCCGATGCGCGGCTGCTCGCTGTTCCTCGACGACGAGCCGATCGTCATCGACGGCGACATCGTCGTCAAAGAGATGCAGATGGCGCGCCACTGAGCGGTTTGCCCTCCCTCCGCCGCGGTTCGAGGGGAATCGCGGCGGCCACATCGACCGTCTTCCACCGTGCCCGCCGGGGACCCGCATGACCCAGGAAACCGTCTACAAGGATGCCGGCTTCGGCGCGAGCGTCCCGCGCGGCAGCAAGCCAGCGATCCTCGTCGTCGACTTCAGCTATGGCTTTTCGGATACGGCCTATCCGACGGCCGCCGACATGAGCGCCGAAATTGCCGCGACGCGCCGGCTGACCGATTTCGCCCGCTCCGCCGGCATGCCGGTGATCTTCACCACCATCGCCTACACGCCGCTGGAGCGCGACAGCCTGCCCTGGCTGAAGAAGGCGACCGGCATGGCGGCGCTGATGGTCGGCACCCGCCTCGTCGAGATCGACGCCGCCTGCGGCAGGACCGAGACGGACGCCCTCATCGTCAAGCACGGCGCTTCGGCCTTCTTCGGCACCAATCTCGCCGCGATCCTCACCGGCGCCGGCGTCGACACCCTCGTCGTCGCCGGTGCAACGACCTCGGGCTGCGTCAGGGCGAGCGTCGTCGATGCCGTGCAGTCGGGCTTCAACGTGCTCGTCCCCGCCGACTGCTGCGCCGACCGGGCGAAGGCGCCGCACGACGCCAATCTCTACGACATGGGTCAGAAATACGCCGATGTCACCGACAGCGAAGACGTGCTCGCCTGGCTGAAGAGCCTGGCCAGCCGATAAATCCGTCCGGCCCGGCGCGGCGCCACGCCTGCAGCCGCCGGATCCCACGAAAGAGGCGGTGCGCTTCGTGCCACTGCGCCGTACTTCTCGACGTCGGCAGGACAGCAGTCCGGCGACGGCGAAGCTTGGCCAGATCTAAAGTCCCGAAACCCCGCTTTGTTGGGAGGAGAATGCCTTGCGAAAACTCAGTCTTGGCTTGATGGGGCTGCTGATCGCAGCCTGTTACTTCGTGCCGTACGGCCTGCTTGGAAACGTCGAGAGCTGGAAGGGCGCCTTCCTGTTCTGGACCATCGCGGGCCTGCTCGTGATCGGCGTAAACGCCATGGCCACCGCCAGCTTTGGGAGTGACGAACAGTGAGCACGACCCTCATCCTCGTCGGGGTCGCGATCTACATCGTCGCCTCCGTCGTCGTCGCCTACATGTCGCGGTCCGGAACGGCCGCCACCATGTCCGACTACTTCATCGGCGGGCGCTCGATGGGCGGCCTCGTCTCGGCCCTCTCCTATTCGGCAACCACGTACTCGGCCTTCATGATGGTCGGCCTCGCAGGCCTCACCTACAAGGGCGGGGTCGGCGCGCTCGGCTTCGAGATCGTCTATTTCGCCGGCGTCTCGCTTGTCGCGATCTTCGGCCCGCGCTTCTGGGCCGTCGGCAGGAAATACGGCTTCGTCACGCCGTCCGAAATGCTCGGCGCGCGCTATGGCAGTCGCTGGGTGGCAATGGCCGCGGCGGTGGCGAGTTGCATCTTCCTCATCCCCTACTCGGCCGTGCAGCTTGCCGGCGTCGGCTACCTCCTGTCCGGCATGAGCGACGGGGCGATTTCCTTCGGCGCCGGCATCATCGTCGCCACGATCCTGGCCATCGCCTTCTCCTACATCGCCGGCATTCGCTCGGTGATGTGGACCGACAGCCTGCAGGCCCTCGTCATGATCGTCGCCTCCGTCGCCGTCGTCGGCTACGTCGTCGCCGAACTCGGCGGCTTTACGGCGCTATTCGACGCGGTCGCGGAGAGAAACCCGGCGATGCTCACCGTTCCCGGCCCGGGCCTGTTCTCCTTCACCACCTTCCTCGGCCTGACGATCCCGTGGTTCTTCTTCGCGATCTCCAACCCGCAGGTCTCCCAGCGCCTCTTCATGCCCGCATCGCTCGGCGCGCTGCGGCGGATGCTCATGATCTTCCTCGCCTTCGGCTTCGTATACACGCTGGTGTCGGTGCTCTGGGGCTTCTCCGCCTTCGTCGCCTTCCCCGATCTCGCCAATCCCGATCTTGCGACCTCGACGCTCCTGGCGTCGGACTTCGTGCCGCCGGTCCTGGGCGTCGTCGTCATGGTCGGCATCCTGGCGGCTGCCGTCTCGACGATCGACTCGATCCTCCTGACCCTCTCCTCGATGGTCGCCCGCGACGTCTACGCCAATGTCGCGACAAGGACCGACGACCGCAAGCAGCTGATGATCGGCAAGGTGATCATCCCGATCATCTCGCTCATCGCCCTCGGCTTCGCCGCGATGCAGTTCAGCCTGATCGCGGTCCTCGCGGTCGCCGCTTCGACCGGCCTCGTGGTCGTCGTTCCGGCGATCGTCGGCGCGTTCTTCTGGAAGCGCGGCACAGCTGCCGGGGCGCTGGCCTCGATCGTCGGCGGCGGCATCTTCGTCGTCGTGATGTATCTCACCGGCAACTCGATCCTCGGCCTCAATGCCGGCATCCTCGGCTTCCCGGTCTCGGCAGCGATGTTCGTCGTCGTGAGCCTCGCGACGCGCAGCCGGACCGACCTCGCCGAGGACTTCATCGCAACGGCCGATGCCTCGCTGCGCACGCCGGGCCTCGCAGCCCGGCCCGCCGCCGCCTGACCGAGGTTGCCAGCCGGCAAGGAGAGAGGAGGCTCGCGCTTCAGCGCGGGCCTCTTTCGTTGCAGGCATTGGCGTACAGCAAAGGCGGGGCCGATGGCTGGGGCCGCCAAGGGAAATCGCGCCGCCTCCCGTGAGTGCGCGGCACTCTGAGGGGTCTCCACAGCTTCAACGCCTGCAGCCCCCGCCCCGCAACCCGCCTTGACAAGCAGTACCTGAAGCTGAAAAGTACAGGTACAGACAAGTATCATGGACAGGTTCATACAGTCGTGCGGACAGTCGCTTCCTCCGCAGTCGCCTCCGGTAAGCCCGAGAGGATTGCCCGGATCCTGGAAAAGGAGATCCGCTCCGGCCAGCTCGCCCATGGCGATCAGCTGCAGAGCGAGAACGAGCTGGTACGGCGCTTCTCCGTCAGCCGCTCCACCGTCCGCAAGAGCCTCAGCGAGCTCGCGCGCCGTGGCCTGATCACCACCAGCGTCGGCATCGGCTCCTTCGTGACCTTCGACGGCAACGTCGTGGCCGACGAAGCAGGCTGGACCAAGGCTCTGGAAAAAGCCGGCGCCAATGCCGTCACCCGGACGCTGCGCCTCGAGATCGTGTCGGACCCGGCGCTAGGCGAGAAGCTCGGGCTGGAGAGTTCCGAGTTCATCGCGCTCGATCGCATCCGCACCCATGCCCTGGACGGTCACGCCATCTCGATCGAGCACTCCCGCATCCCGATGATGCCCGAGATCGAGAACCTGCCGGTGAAGGGCCTGCGCGACGGCTCGCTGCATGCCACGCTGCGCGAGGCCGGGCTGCACCCCGACCACGGCGAGGAGTGGATCGACGTCGTGCCCCTTGGCACCGAGGACGCCGGTATCATCGGCTGCGAGCCGGGCGCAATGTTCCTGCGCACCCGCCGCGTCATCCGCACCCGGGAGGGCCGCGTGATGGAGCACATCACCAGCCTGCTCAATCCCTCGCATTTCGCCCTGCATCGAGAGTTCTGACCATGGCCGAGGCCAACGACCAGAAATTCGACCGAGCCATGGGGGCGCTCGTCGGCGGCGCGCTCGGCGATGCACTCGGCATGCCGACACAGCTGCTGTCGCCCGCCGAGATCCGGCGGAGATACGGCTCTGTCGAGCGGTTCGTTTCGCCGAGCGCGGACCACCCCGTGTCGCGGGGGTTGCCCGCCGGCATGGTCACCGACGACACCGAGCAGACGCTGCTCCTCGCCGAGCAGCTTCTGGAAAGCCCCGATCGCTTCGACCACGGTGCCTGGGTCGACCGGCTGCTTGCCTGGGAAGCCGACGTCAAGGCGCGCGGCAGCTATGACCTCCTCGGCCCCTCCACCAAGCGGGCGATCGACCTGATCCGCGCGGGCACACCGCCCGGGGAGGCAGGACGGGAGGGCACCACCAACGGCGCGGCGATGCGCATCGCGCCGGTGGGCATCGCGTTGCCGGTCGACCCCCTCGACCGTCTGGTGGCCAAGGTGGAGGAAAGCTGCGCGGCGACCCACGCAACGTCGGTCGCCATCGCCTCGGCCTCCGCCGTCGCCGCGGCGATCAGCGCCGCCATCGACGGAATGGCGTGGAACGAGGCGGCCGAGCGCGGCATCGAGGCGGCGAGAGCCGCCCGCCATGTCGGCGCATGGACGGCCGCACCGGACATCGCGGCGCGCATCGAATGGGCGCGCGGACTCGTATCCGGCGTCGACGAGCAGGCGGCCATCGCGGCGATCGTCGACCTCGTGGGCACCTCGGTGGCCTCGCAGGAATCCATCCCGGCCGCCTTTGCGGTGGTGGCCGCCGCCAAGGGCAATCCCTGGCGCGCCGCCGTCATCGCCGCCAATCTCGGCGGGGACACCGACACGATCGGCGCTATCGCCGGGGCGATGGCGGGGGCGGCGAGCGGCCGATCCCGCCTTCCAACCGACAGGGTCGCCGAACTCGAGGGCTTCGACCTCGCCCATGCCGCGAGGCTCGCCAAGGGTCTCCTCGCCCTTCGGCTTGCCGCCTCGCCGACGACGGAGGCGGCCTGACGATGGCGCGGCTCGTCCATATCGGCGGCGCGGTCATGGACTATGTCTATCACGTCCCCGGCCTGCCCCGCCGGTCGGAGGAACTGATGGCGACGAGCTTTGCCCGGTCGCCTGGAGGCGCCGTCAACATGATGACGGCGGTCCGGCGCACCGGCCTTGCCACCGCCTGCGGCGGCTATCTGGGCACGGGGCCCGACGGCGACGCGCTGCGGGCGTTTCTCGCCGCCGAGGGCATCGACGTCCTGCTGCCGCCGCTCGCCGGCATCGACAGCGGCAACTGCGTGGTGCTGATCACACCGGATGCCGAGCGCTCCTTCGTCTCCTTTCCCGGCGCCGAGGCCCGGGCGATGGATCTGGAAGTCCTGGCCGAGTGCATGTCGCCTGGCGACTGGCTGGCCGTCAGCGGCTACGTCCTGTCCTATCCGGAAAGCCGCGAGGCCGTTCTGTCACTTGTCGCGGTGCTGGACGAGAGCGTCCAGGTGATCTTCGATCCGACACCGGTGATCGCCGACGTTCCCGCCGATGCTCTCTCTGCCATCCTCTCACGTACGACCTGGATGAGCGCCAACAGGCGCGAGGTCGCCTCCATCGCGGGCGGCGAAGCAAGCCTCGATGCGGCCGCCTCGATCCTTTCCGGCGGCATGCCACGTGCCCGCGGCATCGTGCTGCGCGACGGCGAGAACGGCGCCCATCTGCTGACGCGCGACGCCGCACCGGTCCCGGTGCCCGGATTTGCGGTGGCGGCAATCGACACCAACGGCGCCGGCGACACCCATGTCGGCGCCTTTGTCGGAGCCCTCGCCCGCGGCTTTCCAGCCATCGATGCCGTCACTTATGCCAATGCCGCCTCGGCGATATCGGTGACGCGGCGCGGCGGCGCCTGCGGCCCGTCCCACGACGAGATTCTCCACTTCCTGTCCCTCGCGGACCAAGACCGGCGGAGAACCGGCGCGATGAAAATGGGTCATTGAACCGGCCGCAGACGGCCAAAAGGAAACCAGCGATGCACAAGACACCCGCAATCCTCGCAGGCATCGGCCTGCTTCTGTCTGCCACCACGGCGATGGCGGCGGACCTCCACGTCCTCAACTGGAAGGGCTACGGCGCCGACGAGCCGTTCGCCACCAAGGCCTTCGAGGAGATGACCGGCGACAAGGTCGTCAACGACTTCTTCAACTCCGAGCAGGAGATGCTGACCAAGCTGCGGACCAATCCCGGCCTCTACGACGTCGTGATGATCAACGCCGCCTTCATGCAGCAGGCTCTCGACGAGAAGCTGGTCCAGCCCATCGACACCACCAAGATCGCGAACTACGGCGACCTGAACGAGGTCCAGGCCCGCTCGAATATGCTGAACGTCGACGGCAAGACCTATGGGGTTCCCTGGACCTGGGGCCTGACCACCATCGCCATCAACGACAAGGCCTTCGACACCCCGCCGACCTCGATCAAGGAAATGTGGAAGGCCGATCACAAGGGCCGCGTGACGATCCGCGACGACGCCGTCGAGGCGATCCAGCTCGGGGCGCTCGCCACCGGGCAGAGCATCAACGACGTCGAGGACATCGAGGCCGTCAAGCAGTCGTTGAGCGAGCTTCTGCCGAACATCCGCACCTTCTGGTCCTCGGAGAACGACTGGAACCAGATGGTCGCATCCAACCAGATCGACCTGGGCACCTACTGGTCGGGCTCGGCGGGACGGGCGAAGACCAAGTTCAACCTGCCGGTCTCCCTTGCCGTCCCCGACGAAGGCGCCGTCGGCTGGCTCGACAGCTTCGCCATTCCGCAAGGCTCGACCAATGTCGAGGGCGCGGAGAAGTTCATCGACTACATGCTCTCGCCCGAGTTCTACGCAGAGTGGGACTCAAGCGTCGGCGCGCCGGTGTCGGCGAGCCAGCGGGCCGTCGCCGCCCTGCCGGAGGACAGCTTCAACCGCAAGGTCATGGGAGCACCGGAGGTCGCCGAGCGTGTCCAGTTCCAGGAGCCGATCACCGACGCCCAGCGCGAGGAATATCTGAAAGTCTGGCAGGGCCTGAAAGTCGGCGCGAACTGAGGAAGTCGTCTCGTCCCGGCCGCAGGCACACGCTGGCGGCCGGAGTGAACATCGAGACGAGCGGCAAGCTGCCTCGCAGCGCCGCCGACAGGGATGAGGATCATGGCCACCACCGGCAAGACCCGAGATAACGGCCTGTTCCGGGCCCTGCCTCTGCTGACGCCCGCCTATGCCTGGCTGGCGCTGGCGATCTTCCTGCCCTTGTCGGCGATGGTCTACTTTTCGCTCCTGACTTCGATGTCGCCGGACGAGCAGTCCTCATCGCTGACCCTTGCTAATTACGCGACGTTCTTTTCCGACCCTCTCTATGCGACGCTGCTCCTGCGCTCGCTGAAGCTCGGGCTGCTGGTGACGCTGATATGCGTGGCGGTGGGCTTTCCCGCCGCCTATGTTCTCGCCAAGATCTTCAGGGGCCGCTCCCGCGAGGCGATCTTCCTGCTCGTCATCCTGCCGTTCTGGAGCAACTCGCTCGTCCGGGTTTTCTCCTGGTCGATGGTACTGCGCGAGGGCGGCATCCTCGATACCGCGCTGAACGCCCTCCTTCCCTTCAACGTCACCTTTGACCTGATGTATTCCTATCCGGCCGTCGTGATCGGGCTCGTCCACTCGTACCTGCCCTACATGGTACTGACCTGCTATCTCAGCCTCCAGGCCATCGACAACGCGCTGATCGAGGCGGCCCGATCACTCGGCGCGTCGCGCTTCACGACGTTGCGCCGGGTCGTCGCGCCGCTCGCTTTGCCCGGCGTCCTCGCCGGCTCGGCGCTGATCTTCATCCCGGTCGTCGGGTCCTTCATGGAGCCGCGCATCCTCGGCGGGCGCGGCGGAACGCTCTACGGCACGGTGATCGAAGACCAGTTCACCGCCGTCTACAACTGGCCGCTCGGCGCCGCCCTCTCCTTCATCCTGCTGGCCGTCGTCCTGGCAATCCTGCTCGTCGCGGCACCGGTCCTGAGGAAAGCCGCATGATCCGTGCCCCAGCCTTCCTGTCCGGCCTCGGCCGCGCCTATATCGGCGTCGTCCTTCTGTTCCTCTATCTGCCGCTGATCATCATGGCGGCGATGTCGTTCAACGCCTCGCCATTCTACCAGCTGCCCTTCGAGGGAACGACCGAGTGGTACGCGGCGCTGGCGCAGAATGACGGGCTGATCGCGGCGACGCTGAATTCCCTGCAGATCGCCGTCATGACGACGATCATCGCGACGGTCCTCGGCACCGCGGCCTCGCTCGCTCTGTTTCGCTACGATTTTTTCGGCAAGCGGGTGCTGCAGGCGCTGCTCTTTCCGCCGATCGCCATCCCCTGGCTGATTTCCGGCACGGCGATGCTGATCTTCTTCTTCGGCACCGGCATCGGCCGCGGCCTGCACGCGATCCTGCTCGGCCACGTCGCGCTGGCGCTGCCCTACGTCATCATTGTTGTCTCGGCGCGGCTGCAGACCTTCTCCAGGGATCTCGAGGATGCCGCCGCCTCGCTCGGCGCCAGCGCCTGGCAGACGACCCGCAAGGTGACGCTGCCCTGCATCGCCCCCGGCATCGTCGCCGGCGGCCTCTTCGCCTTCGCTGTCTCCTTCGACCAGTTCGTCGTCTCCTATTTCCTGGCGACACCCGGCCAGACGACACTGCCGGTCGAGATCTACGCGGCGATCCGCAAGGGCTTCACCCCCGAGATCAACGCCGTCTCGACGATCATCATCGTGTTTTCCATGAGCATGATGCTCGTCGTCTCACGGTTTTTCCGCTTTGGAGGCGATCAGTAATGGCGCGAGTCGAAGTCCAGAACGTCAGCCTCACCTTCGGCGCCCACAAGGCGGTGGACGACGTGTCGATCGCTTTCGAGGACGGCGGCTTCTATGCCCTTCTCGGCCCGTCCGGCTCCGGCAAGACGACGCTGCTGCGCATGATCGCCGGCTTCGAGTTCCCCGATAAGGGCTCGATCCGCATCGATGGCGAGGCGGTGGAGAACGTCCCCGTGAACAGGCGGCGCATCGGCATGGTGTTCCAGAACTACGCGCTGTTTCCCAACATGAGCGTCGAGGCCAACGTTGCCTTCGGGCTCGAGGTGCGCGGCGAGAAGGGCGAGAGCGTCCGCCGGGCGGTGTCCGATGCGCTGGACCTCGTGCAGCTGGGCGCGCTTGCCAAGCGCCGTCCACATCAGCTTTCCGGCGGCCAGCGCCAGCGCGTGGCGCTCGCCCGGGCCATCGTCACCAAGCCGCGGGTCCTGCTTCTCGACGAACCGCTGTCGGCCCTCGACAAGGCTCTGCGCACCGACATGCAGGTGGAGCTGAAGCGGATCCAGCGCGAGGTCGGCGTCACCACGATCTTCGTCACCCACGACCAGGACGAGGCGCTGTCGATCTCCGACCGGATCGGCATCCTCAAGGACGGCCGGATCGTGCAGGAAGGGGCCCCGGAGGAGATCTACGACCGGCCGAAGAGCGAGTTCGCCGCGACATTTCTCGGCGACGCGAACATCATCGCGGGCGAAATCGAGAGCGGACGGCTACGTCTTGACCAAGCGACCTTGATCGACTTGCCCCCTGGGGCGAAAACGATGTCCGGAACCCTGCGCTGCGCAATCCGGCCCGAGCGTGTGCGGATCACACCCGTGGACCTCGCCGCGGGCCCTGTCGCCGACCGGCCGGGAGTTCTCCGGGGAACGCTGGCGCGGCGGCTGTTTTCCGGCAGTGCGAGCACCTATTTCGTCGACTGTTCCGGCCGGGAGTTGAAGGCCGTGGTTCAGCGCGACACAAGTGCCGACATTTCCGTCGGGTCGCCCGTCATCCTTGATTGGCAGGTGGCGGATCTCATCCCGCTTCCGGCCACGTGAAGTCTGCGCCTCCCTAATTCGCAATGTGAGTAAGGTAGGTGACGGGTGGCCCGGTTCGCTGCTCAGCCTCGACAGCTCCGCGGGATTGGCACCGGCGCGCCTCTTCGGGGAACAACGCAAGCGTCGCAGTCGCGGCGTTGAGCTGTACCTGAATATTCGGGTGCTCGTGGTAGTCGACGAGCAGCCGCCGCGCGTCGCCAGGTCGCGCCGTCAGTTCGGCCTCGACGGCAAAGCGCCGACGGATCGCGCGATTGACCTTGGACTGCCCGAACTTCACCCAAGCAGCGTCCTGCTCTACGCGCAGGTCGACGAAGTGAGAAGTAGCTCGTCCAGAGCCGCCGCCCGGAGATCAAACGTCTTCATGGCTTAAGCACCCGAATTTGCGCATCGGATGGGCAGAAATCATTCCCACTCGATCGTGCCGGGGGGCTTGGAGGTCACGTCGTAGACGACCCGGTTGATGCCCTTCACCTCGTTGATGATGCGGGTCGCGGTGTTGCCGAGGAATTCCATGTCGAAGGAGTAGAAATCCGCCGTCATGCCGTCGACGCTGGTCACCGCGCGCAGTGCGCACACGAATTCGTACGTGCGCCCGTCGCCCATGACGCCGACGGTCTGCACCGGCAGCAGCACGGCGAAGGCCTGCCAGATGGCGTCGTAAAGGCCGGCCTTGCGGATCTCGTCGAGATAGATCGCGTCGGCCTGGCGCAGGATCGCCAGCTTCTCGCGCGTCACGCCACCCGGGCAGCGGATGGCGAGCCCTGGTCCCGGAAAGGGCTGGCGACCGACGAAGCGCTCCGGCAGGCCGAGCTCGCGGCCGAGAATGCGCACCTCGTCCTTGAACAGTTCGCGCAGCGGCTCGACGAGCTGCATGTTCATGCGCTCCGGCAGGCCGCCGACATTGTGGTGCGACTTGATCGTCACCGACGGGCCGCCGGAGAACGAGACGCTCTCGATGACGTCCGGATAGAGCGTCCCCTGGGCAAGGAAGTCGGCGCCGCCGAGCTTTTTCGCCTCGGCCTCGAAGGTCTCGATGAACAGCCGGCCGATGGTCTTGCGCTTGACCTCGGGATCGAGCTCGCCTTCCAACGCGTCAATGAAAAGGTCCTGCGCTTCGACGTGGACGAGCGGGATGTTGTAGTGGTCCCGGAACATCGAGACGACTTCCTCGGCCTCGTTCATCCGCAGGAGGCCGTGGTCGACGAAGATGCAGGTCAGCTGCTCGCCGATCGCCTCGTGGATCAGCACCGCGGCGACCGAGGAGTCGACGCCGCCGGACAGGCCGCAGATCACCCGTCCATCGCCGACCTTGGCGCGGATCTCGGCGATCGCCTGATCCTTGAAGGCGGCCATGGTCCAGTCGCCGGCAAGGCCGGCGACATTGTGGACGAAATTGGCGATCAGCTTCGCCCCGTCGGTGGTGTGCACCACTTCCGGATGGAACATCAGCCCGTACATCCTGCGGCTCTCGTCGCCAAACACGGCATAGGGCGCGCCGGGCGAACGGGCGAAGATCTCGAAGCCAGGCGGCATGTCGATGACCCGGTCGCCGTGGCTCATCCAGACCTGGTGGCGAGTGCCCTCCGGCCAGAGACCGTCGAACAGCGCACAGCTCTTCTCCACCTCGAGAAAGGCCCGGCCATACTCGCGATGCGGCGAGGCTTCGGCGCGGCCGCCGAGCTGCACGCACATCGTCATCTGGCCGTAGCAGATCCCGAGCACCGGGATGCCGGCTTCAAACACCGCCTGCGGCGCGCGCGGCGAGTCGATATCGCCGGTCGAGGCCGGCGAGCCGGAGAGGATCACAGCCTTCGGCTTCAGCCGGGCGAAGCCTTCCTCGGCCGACTGGAAGGGAACGATCTCGGAATAGACGCCGGCTTCGCGGACGCGCCGGGCGATCAGCTGCGTGACCTGCGAGCCGAAGTCGATGATGAGGACGGTATCGGGATGGGCTTTCATGGCGAGGCTTTAGGCAAGGAGGGCCCGGATGGCAAGGGCTTGGCAGGCGCTCCGGGGCGATTCCTTTCGCGCCTGCACAACGAATGGCGCGGGAACATCGACCCGGTCACGCCGTTTTGAAACATCGCCAGCACGCTGGCCCCCGGAAAGGACGAACCCATGGAAATCAAGAGCCTCGACGACCTGTTCCTGCACACGCTGCAAGACGTCTATTACGCCGAGAAGACCATCGTGAAATCGCTGCCGAAGATGTCGAAGAAGGCGACGTCGCCTGAGCTGAAGAAGGCGTTCGACAAGCATCTCGAGGAGACCAAGGGTCAGGTGACCCGACTCGAGACAGTCTTCGAGACCCTCGGCCAGAAGGCGAAGGCAGAGAAGTGCCCGGCCATCGAAGGCATCGTCAAGGAAGCCGAAGAACTGATGGAAGAGATCGAGGACGCCGAAACCCTCGACGCCGCCCTGCTCGCGGCTGCCCAGGCGGTCGAGCACTACGAGATTTCCCGCTACGGCACGCTGGTCTCGTGGGCAGAGACGCTGAA
The DNA here is from genome assembly GCF_014196845.1 of Aurantimonas endophytica. GTDB lineage: Bacteria > Pseudomonadota > Alphaproteobacteria > Rhizobiales > Rhizobiaceae > Aurantimonas > Aurantimonas endophytica. The sequence goes on along the minus strand of NZ_JACIEM010000005.1, from coordinate 302,755 downwards.
GCACACCGACGTCATCCAGCACCTGCAGGCGACGCTCGACGAGGAAAAGAAGACCGACGCGGCGCTCAGCAAGCTCGGCGAGAGCAAGCTGAACAAGAAGGCCGCCTGACCGGCACCGCGCCGTCGGCGATCAGAAGGGAGGATCGGCTCGGCCGGCCCTCCCTTTTCCACATCTTTTGCCCGGAGCCGTCGTCAGAGACGAGCGCATCACCCAGTTCAGACCGACGCATCCGGCGGAACGGGCTGATCGAGGATCAGCAGGCCCGAATCCAAGGCCACTTCCAGCCTGTCGACCGCGTCCGCCAGCTTCTCGTCGATGACGTGCAGCAGCGTCGCCCAGTCGTCGTAATGGTGAAGGGCGCTGGCTCCGTCGGAGATCCCGCGCAGTCCGAGCAGCGGCACGCTGAAACGCTGGCAGGCGCGCAGCACCGCGAACGTTTCCATGTCGACCATGTCGGCATCTATCTCGCGGTAGCGGATTCCGGAGACGATATCGGAGCCCGTCGAGAGTCGCGCCTGTTTGACGCTGGGGATCGGCGTCGGCAGGGGCGTGTCCACCGGATGGTCGAGGAAGGGCGTGACGCCTCTGACGAAGCCGAGCGGCGAGGCGTCGATGTCGCGCCAGGAGACCGACGAGACCTGGTAGATCTCGCCCTGCTCCAACGTCCGCGAGCCGGCCGAGCCGAGGGAGACGACGAGGTCCGGGCGATGGCCGGCCAGCGACAGCGCATGCAGCGCGACGCCGGTGCCGAGCGCCGCCTCGATCGGGCCGACGCCGGTCATCAGCGGCCGGATCCGCTGTTTCAGCATCGGGCCGTATTCCGCGGCGGCGGCCATGACGAACAGCACCCGCGCGCCGCCGATCTCGTCGAGAACCAGATCGCTTTTTGAGGGGTCGTAGGGGGTCATGACGAGGTCCGGCGATCGAAGACGAGGATGGCGGACGGCCCGCCTGCTAGTTCAACCACCATATCGCGCCGTTGAGAAGCACCGCATAGGCGGTCCAGGCCGCATAGGGCAGGAACAGGAGGGCGGCCGGGCGATCGGTGCCCCACGTCTCGCGCAGGAACCAGACGATCGCGGCGAAGAGGGCCAGCAGCACGACCAATGCCGGGACGATCAGGTTCGCCCCGAAGAACAGCAGTGGCCAGGCGAAGTTGAGCCCCAGTTGCAGCCACCAGACGCGCAAGGCCGACCGGTCGTCAATCCGCCAGACGCGCCAGCCGGCGATGCCGATCAGGACGTAGAGAATCCCCCAGACCGGGCCGAACAGCCATCCCGGCGGGTTGAAGCCGGGCTTTTCCAGTCCGGCGTACCAGCCGCCGGTCTCGACGACGAGGCCGAGCAGCCCGCCACCGCCGACGGTTAGCGCGACGAACAGCGCCAGGGTGACGAGAGGGTGCCTCATCGCCTTGTGAACAGCGCCAGGAAGAAGCCGTCGGTGCCGCTCGTGCGCGGCGTCAGCGTCAGCGTCGTGCCCTCCTTGTGCGGACGCGACAGAAATGCCGGCGGCGCCTCGGGAAAGACCGTGGCCCAGGTCGCCGCGACGTCGAGCAGCGCGAAGTCCGGCTGTGCCGTCAGGAATGCCTCGACCTGCGCCTCGTTCTCGGCCGGCAGCAGAGAGCAGGTCACATAAGCGAGTCGCCCGCCCGGCTTGACGAATGCCGCCGCGCCCGCAAGCGCCTCGCGCTGCTCCACGACCCGGCGCTCCAGCGCCTGTTCCGACAATCGCCACTTGGCGTCCGGCCGCCGCCGCCAGGTGCCGGTGCCCGTGCAGGGCGCGTCGACCAGCACCAGATCCATCCGCCCGCGATGCTCCGACAGGTCGTCGCGCGGGGCGTGCACCTGGACATTGCGCACTTCGGCCCGCTTCAGCCGCTCGTGGATCGGTGCCAGCCGCTGCCGGTCGGAATCATAGGCGTGGATCTGGCCGGTATTCTCCATTGCGGCAGCAAGAGCCAGCGTCTTGCCGCCGGCGCCGGCGCAATAGTCGAGCACCTGCTCGCCCGGCGCGACGCCGGTCAACGCCGCGACGATCTGAGAGCCCTCGTCCTGAATCTCGAACCAGCCCTTCTGGAAGCCGGCCTCGACCTGGACGTTCGGATGCCGCCCGTCGCCGGCGATCGGCGCGATGCGCAGCCCCTGCGGGGCGATTGGCGATGGCTGTGGGGCGAAAGGCTCCAGAGCCCTCGCAACCTTGTCGCGGTCCGCGCGCAGCGTGTTGGCCCGCATGTCCAGCGGCGGCCGCTCGCCGAGCGCGGCGGCTTCCTCGACCCAATCCTCGCCGAACGCTTCGGCCAGATGCGGGCCGATCCAGTCCGGCACGTCGGCCCGGACGGCGTCCGGCGCCTGGGCGATCTCACGCGTGCGATAGCCTGCGAGATCGTCCGCCGAGATCATTTCCGGCGCGAAGCGGTCACCCTCGAGAGCCAGAGCGAGGCCCTTTTCGTCGAGCCCGCTGGAATCGAGCACTGCACCGAATACCAGAGCGCGCGGCGAGGGATCGTCGAGCCGCCAGGCCAGCGAGCGTTTCCGGCGCAGGACGTCGTAGACGATGTTGCCGATCGCGGCGCGGTCACCCGACCCGGCGAAACGGTGCGAAAGCCCCCAATCCTTCAGCGCGTCGCCGACCGGCCGTCGCCGTGTCTCGATGTCGGCGAGAACCTCGATGGAAGCTGCCATTCGGCCGCCTAGACGCATGAAATGTTCCTCGGTGTTCGCAGGCGGCGACACCTCGGGTCGAGCCGCGCGCCGATCGGCAGCAAATGTGGGCGCGTCAGTAAGACACGTCCCGCCTGCCATTTTCCTGATGATGGCCCGTGCATAGGCCTTTGCCGCTGAAACGGAAAGGGCCGGGATCGCTCCCGGCCCTTTCAACGCTTGAAGTCTCGCACCGTCTGGCGAAAGGCTGCTGCCTACTCGGCCGCGGCGCTGTGGCTGGTGGAGAGGCTTGCCTCGGCATCGTCGCGCGTCTGGACCGAAATCGCCTGACGCACGCCGGCCCCGTAGTCGGGATGCGCCTTGTCGAAATGCGCCAGCTGCCGGTCCACGATGAACTGCGGCACGCCCTGCATCGCGCCGGCAATGTTGTTGAACAGGCGCTGCTTCTCGCCGTCGTCAAACAGCTCGAACAGGGCCCGCGGCTGGCTGTAGTGGTCGGCCGTGCCGCGGAAGTCGTAGCGCGCGACGTCGCCGGCATAGCGGTGCGGCGGCTCCTCGACGCTCGGATCCTCGACCGGGCCGCCGAACGAGTTCGGCTCGTAATAGGCGTCCGGGTTGGTCGCCAGGCCGAGCGTCATCTCGCCGCCCATGTGGTAGTGGGCCACGGGGCTGCGCGGCTTGTTGACCGCCAGCGCATCATAATGCGTGCCGATGCGGTAGCGATGCGCGTCCGGATAGGAGAACAGACGTCCCTGCAGCATCCGGTCCGGCGAGAAGCCGATGCCCGGCACCACGTTGGAAGGGTTGAACGCCGACTGCTCGACCTCGACGAAGTAGTTTTCCGGGTTGCGGTTCAGTTCCATCTCGCCGACCTTAATCAGCGGATACATGCCATGCGGCCAGACCTTGGTGAGGTCGAACGCGCTCCAGCCGGTCTTCTCCTCGAAGGCCGCGGCCTCGTCTTCCGGCATCACCTGGATGAACATGTCCCACTTCGGGAACCGGCCGTCCTCGATCATCCCGTAGAGTGCTTCCTGATAGCTCTCGCGGGACTTGGCGATGACCTTCTCGGCTTCCTCGTTGACGAAGTGGGCATGGCCCTGCCGGGTCTTGAAGTGGAACTTCACCCAGAAGCGCTCGCCCTGGTCGTTCCACAGCGAGAAGGTGTGGCTGCCATAGCCGTTCATGCGGCTCGGGTCGGTGGGGATGCCGCGGTCCGACATCAGGATCGTCACCTGGTGCAGCGATTCCGGGCAGAGCGACCAGAAATCCCACATCGCCGTCGCCGAACGCAGATTGGTGCGCGGATGGCGCTTCTGCGTGTGGATGAAGTCCGGGAACTTGTACGGGTCGGCGACGAAGAACACCGGGGTGTTGTTGCCGACGAGGTCCCAGTTGCCTTCCTCGGTGTAGAATTTCAGCGAGAAGCCGCGCACGTCGCGCTCGGCATCCGCCGCGCCCTGCTCGCCGGCGACCGTGGAGAAGCGCGCGAACATCTCGGTCTTCGTGCCCGGCTGCAGCACCTTGGCGCGGGTGTAGCGGCTGACGTCCTCGGTCACGTTGAGGGTGCCGTAGGCGCCCCAGCCCTTGGCGTGGACGACACGCTCGGGTACGCGCTCGCGGTTCTGATGCGCCAGCTTCTCGATCAGCTGGAAGTCCTCGAGCAGCACCGGTCCGTGGCGGCCCACGGTCTTGGCGTTCTGATTGCTCGACACCGGCGCGCCGGCAGTCGTCGTTAGTCTCGGGCGATCAGCCATCGGGGCCTCCGTTCGATTCTGGAATGAGTGTGGTTCCAATATACCCAGCGCGGTCGATAATCTCCAATCGTATTTTCAACCGATGCCAATCAGTTTATCCTATCGAGATGATCACCCTTCGACAGCTCCGCTATTTCGAGGCGCTCAGCGAGACGCTGCATTTCGGCCGCGCCGCCAAGCGTCTGAACATCAGCCAGCCGGCGCTTTCCGCACAGATCGCCCAGATGGAAGCCTTCTTCGGCGGTGCGCTCTTCCAGCGCTCTTCCGGGGGCATCGCCCTGACCGGCGAAGGCGCGGCAATCGGCGCACGTGTCCGTTCGATCCTCACCGAGGTGCGGGAGCTGGAGAGCATCGCGACGGCGGGCGATGCGCCGCTCTCGCGGCGTCTGCGGCTGGGCGTCATCGCCTCGGTCGCGCCCTATCTGCTCCCGTCATTGCTGGCGCTGCTTGCCAGCGAGCATCCGCGACTCGAATGCGAAGTGCGCGAAAGCGTCACCGACCGGCTGCTCCGGGAATTGTCCGCCGGTGAGATCGACTGCGCCGTCGTCGCGCTGCCGGTCGACGAACACGGGCTTGAGACGCTGACGCTGTTCGAGGACCGTTTCCATTTCGCCGTCCCGGCGGACCAGGCGGATCGCTACGCCTCGCAAGTTCCCATCGGACTGATGCGGGACGTCCGGCTCATCCTGCTCGAAGAAGGGCACTGCCTGCGGGACCAGGCGCTGGAGATCTGCCAGATCGCCGATGCCAGCGAGCGGGCGGGCCTCGGGGCGACCAGCCTGTCGACCATCCTGCGCATGGTCGCCGCCGGCCTCGGCGCGACGCTCATACCGGACATGGCGGTCGGCGACGAGACGCGCCGCGGCGGCATCGCCATCCTGCCGTTCGAGGATCCGGCGCCCGCCCGGACCATCGCTCTCGCCTTCCGACCCTCGACCGCGCGGCGGCAGGATTTCGAGGTTCTGGCCGACGTCATCCGGCGTGCCGGCAAGCCCGAGCGCGACTTGGCAGCGTGAGGAGGCTGCCAGTGGTCCCTTGGTTCGAATGGGTCTTCAGCCGCCGCCCGGATAGTTCGGGCTCTCGCGGGTGATCGTCACGTCGTGCGCGTGGCTCTCGCGCAACCCGGCGTTGGAGATCCGCACGAACTGCGCCTTCTCTCGGAATTCGGCGAGATCGGCCGCGCCGACATAGCCCATCGCCGCGCGCAGGCCGCCGGCCAGCTGATGCAACACGGCGGACACCTGGCCCTTGTAGGCAACCTGCCCCTCGATGCCTTCCGGCACCAGCTTCAGCGTGTCCTGGACTTCCGCCTGGAAATATCGGTCGGCCGAGCCGCGGGCCATGGCGCCCACCGAGCCCATGCCGCGATAGGCTTTGTAGGAGCGGCCCTGGTGCAGATAGATCTCGCCGGGGCTTTCGTCCGTGCCGGCGAGCAGCGAGCCGACCATCGCCGCCCTAGCGCCGGCCGCAAGGGCCTTGGCGAGATCGCCCGAAAACTTGATGCCGCCATCGGCGATGACCGGGATACCGGCCTTGTCGGCTTCCTCCGCCGCGCCCATGATGGCCGAGAGCTGCGGCACGCCGACCCCGGCGACGATCCGCGTGGTGCAGATCGAGCCCGGGCCGATGCCGACCTTGATGCCGTCCGCGCCGACGTCGATCAGCGCCTTGGTGCCGTCCGGCGTCGCGACGTTGCCGGCGATGATCTGCACCTCGTTCGACATGCGCTTCACCCGCGCCACGGCGTCCAGCACGCGCTGCGAATGGCCGTGCGCGGTGTCGATGACGATGAGGTCGGCGCCCGCGTCGATCAGCCGTTCGGCGCGCTCGAAGCCGTCGTCGCCGACGCTGGTCGCGGCCGCGGCGAGCAGCCGGCCCTGAGCATCCTTGGACGCGTTCGGGTTGAGCTGGGATTTCTCCATGTCCTTGACCGTGATCAGCCCGATGCAGTGGCCGTCGTCGTCGACCACCACTAGCTTCTCGATCCGGTGCTGATGCAGGAGACGCTTGGCCTCCTCCTGGTCGACAGATTCGCGCACGGTGATCAGCCGGTCCTTGGTCATCAGTTCGTGGATCGGCTGGCTGTCGTCGGTGGCAAAGCGCACGTCGCGGTTGGTCAGAATGCCGACGAGGCGGCCGCGGGTCTGCCCGCCCTGCCCGCCATTCAGCACCACCGGAATGCCTGAGATGTGGTGCCGAGTCATCAGCATGCGCGCGTCGCCGAGCGTGGCGTCTGGACCGATGGTCACCGGATTGACCACCATGCCGCTCTCGAACTTCTTCACCTGGCGCACCGCCTCGGCCTGCTCGGCGGGCGACAGGTTGCGATGGATGACGCCGATGCCGCCGGCCTGCGCCATGGCGATCGCCAGCCGGCTTTCGGTAACGGTATCCATGGCGGCGGAAAGGATCGGCAGATTGAGGCGCAGGGTGCGGGTAATCGCCGTCCGAAGGTCCACCTCGCCGGGCATGACCTGCGAATGGCCGGGCTGCAGCAGGACGTCGTCAAACGTCAGCGCGGTCGCGCCGGTCGCGGTTTCGATGATACGGGCCATGCCAGTCCTCGGTGCTGCATCCACCGCGAATAATCGAGTCGGCGGGAAAAAGGATTGGCACGGGCTGCTATCACGACCCCACCCCCTTGGGAAGGTCGGCTAGCGCAAGGCTGCCACCGCAACCTCATGGCAGGCCACGCAGCGGTTCGAAATGGCAGGCAGGAGCAGACGGATGCGGCGACACATGAACTTTATGGCACGATGGACTCTCGTGACGGTGGCGCTGACCGCCGCCGCGAGCGAGGCGCAGGCGGCACGATGCACCGATTACACGACCTGCCGTCAGGCGGTCATTGCCTGGTGCGCCGGCAACCATCCCGGTGCGGACCGCGACAAAGACGGTATCCCTTGCGAGAACGTTTGCGGCTCGCGCGCAGACGTGCTGGCCATCATGGCCGAGATCGGCTGCTCCCGCTGACTGCGCCGGGCGAGTTCGAGCAGCCCGGCGATAGCCGGACCGCTCGGTCGTGCCGGTCAGCCTTCGTCGGTAAGCGCCAGCTGGTAGGTTTCCGGGATGAAGCGGTAGCCGCCATCCTCAAGCTTCTGCGCATAGCCGATGGCGGGGAATGGCATGTGGAAGCCGATGAACGGGATCCGCTCCTCGGCGATCCGGTCGAAGACGCGCTTGCGCGTCTCTGTGGCCTTCGCCTTGTCCTGATCGAAGGAGACCTGCCATTCCGGTTTCTGCAGCGACGCGACATAATGGTTCGCGGTGTCGGCGGTCAGCCAGAGCCGCTGGTCGCCGGACGCGACCTCGAAGATCATGTGGCCCGGCGAATGGCCAAACGCCTCCATCGCCGTGATACCCGAGACGATCTCGTCGCCCTCGCTGACCAGCGTCATCTGCTCGCGCAGCGGCACGATCAGCCGCTCCACCAGCGCGGCGCCCTGCGCCCTGTCGCCGTTCTTGGCCTCGTCCGACGTCCACCAGTCGTATTCGACCTGACCGGCGACATAGCGCGCATTGGGGAAGGTCGGCGCATCGCCGGTCATCAGGCCCTGGATGTGGTCGCCGTGGAAATGCGTGAGCACGACGATGGTGACGTCCTCCGGCCGGTAGCCCGCCGCGTCCATGCGCTCGACCAGCCGGCCGAAGCCGTTCTCGCGGCCGGATTCGCCAAACCCGGTGTCGAACAGGATCAGATTGTCGTCGAGCTCGACCAGCGTCGGCGTGAAGCCGTTGGCGAAGCGGTCCTCCGGCAGGTAGTTCTCGCGCATCAGCTCGGCCATCGCCTCCTGGCTCTGGTCGGCGCCGAAGGTGGGATACGGGCCATCGCCCGGCCGCAGCCCGTCGAGGATCGTGGTGATCCGCGCCTCCCCGAGGGTGATGCGGTGCCAGCCGGGTGAGTCGGCGCTGGCGCGTGCGCGGGCCGCGGCGTCCGTGTCGGTGTCCTGCGCGAAGGCCCCGCGAACGGAGAGCACCCCGGCGGCGATTCCGCCGGCCGCGACGGCCAGTTTCAGCGCGTTGCGGCGACTGCAGATCGAACTGTCGACGGTATTCTGGCTCATGGTCCGTGTCTCCCTGTCGTGAAAACTCGCAGCGACCACAGGAATCGTGGCGGCCATGGCGGGCCAAACTGGCCCGGCACGCCGGCACGGCAACCGATTCACACGCCAAGTTGACCCACAGGACCTGCCGGCGCTTGACTGTATTCGATCGGCGGCGCATCCCGATAAGTCTGCCTTATCGTATTTTCCGAGGTCTGCCGTGAACCGGATCGTCCCGATCGTGCTTGCCGTCGCCCTGTTCATGGAGAACATGGATTCGACGGTCATCGCGACGTCGCTGCCGGTGATCGCCGCCGACCTCGGGACCAGCCCGATTGCGCTGAAGCTGGCGCTGACCAGCTATTACGTGTCGCTGGCGATCTTCATCCCGATCTCCGGCCGGTTGGCCGACAGCTGGGGCCCGAAGCTGGTCTTCCGTCTGGCCATCGCGGTGTTCGTCATCGGCTCGCTTGCCTGCGCCTTCGCCAATTCGCTCGAAGGGTTCGTCGCCGCACGCTTCCTCCAGGGCATGGGCGGCGCGATGATGACGCCGGTCGGGCGGCTCCTGCTGGTGCGCGCCGTGCCGAAATCGCAGCTGGTCAGCGCCATGGCCTGGTTCACCATCCCGGCGCTCATCGGACCGCTGGTCGGCCCGCCGATCGGCGGCGCGATCTCGACCTATGCCGACTGGCGCTGGATCTTCCTGATCAACCTGCCGATCGGCATTGCCGGCATATTGCTGGCGACGCGCTACCTGCCGCATATCGACCGGGTGAAGGGCGTGAAGTTCGACTTCCCCGGTTTCATGCTCTCGGGCTTTGCCTGCGCCGGCGTCGTCTTCGGCTTCTCGGTGGTGTCGCTGCCGGCCCTGCCGCCGGTCTTCGGCCTGGTGATGGCGGGCGCCGGCATCGTCGCGGCCGGACTCTACGTCGCCCACGCAAGGCGTACCGAGAACCCGGTGCTGAAACTGTCGCTGTTCCGGATCGAGACGCTGCGCGCCGCGATCGTCGGCGGAGCCCTGTTTCGCATCGGCGCCGGCGCGACGCCGTTCCTGCTGCCGCTGATGCTGCAGCTCGGCTTCGGCTACACGCCGTTCCAGTCGGGTCTCATCACCTGCGTCTCGATCGGCGGCGCCATGGGCATGAAGCTGCTCGCCCACCCGATCCTGAAGCGGCTCGGCTTCCGCAACACGCTGATCGCCACGGCAATCATCGGCGGCGGCATGATGGCCATGGTCGGCCTCTACCGGCCCGACAGCCCGATCGCCATCGTGCTTCTGCTGCTGCTCGTCGGCGGTTTCTTCCGCTCGCTGTTCTTCACCTCGATCAACGCGCTGGCCTTCGCCGACGTGCCGCGGCAGGGAACGGGCGACGCGACCGCGCTGATGGGGGCGCTGCAGCAGGTCTCGATCGCCACCGGCGTCGCCGTCGCCGGCGCGGTGCTCGAGGCCGGCATGGCGCTGTCCGGAAGCACCGAGGCGAGCCTTGCTGACTTCTCCGCCGCCTTCTTCGTCGTCGGTGGCATCACCGCGGCGGCGGCCCTCGTCTTCCTGCCGATGGCACGCGAGGCCGGCGACGAGGTGGCGGGGCGGCGCCAGCCCGCGGAGTAGGGTTCAGCCGAGCGGCCCGGCCTCGTCCTGCTCGGCCGCAGCGTCATCCCCCTCGGCCTGTCGGCCCTTGAAGCCCTTGGCCAGGATGTAGAGCTCGACCGAATCCTCCCGCGACGACGGCGGCTTGACGTGGTGGATCGTGGTGAAATTGCGCTTGAGGAGGTTCAGGAGGTCCTGCTCCGTCCCACCCTGGAAGGTCTTCGCGAAGAAGTGCCCGCCCGGCCGCAGGGTGCGCACGGCGAAGTCGGCGGCGACTTCGCAGAGATGCATGGTCCGCAGATGGTCGGTACGCCGATGCCCCGTGGTCGGCGCCGCCATGTCGGAGAGGACCACGTCCGGGTCGCCGCCGAGTTCGGCAAGGATCAGGCCGGGCGCCACCTCGTCGAGGAAATCCATCTCGAGGATGGTCGCGCCGATCACCGGCTCCACCGGCAGATAGTCGATGCCGACGACGCGGATGTCGTCCGCGACCGAGCCGACCCGATCGGCCGCGACCTGGCACCAGCCGCCCGGTGCCGCGCCCAGGTCAACGACGCGATCGCCTTTCTTCAGGAACTTGTAGCGGTCGTCGGTCTCGATCAGCTTGTAGGCCGCGCGCGAGCGGTATCCGTCGGCGCGCGCCCGGCGGACGTAAGGGTCGTTGAGCTGGCGCTCCAGCCAGCGGCGTGACGACGCCTTCAGCCCGCGCTTCTTCTTCACCCGGACCGTCAGGCCCCGGTCGTCGCCGCGTCCGCCGCTCATGAATGGGCCCTCCATGCCGTGTCACGGCGCCAGACCCCGTCGGCGTCCATCATTTCGGTCAACAGTCCTTCGCGCAGGCCACGGTCGGCGACGCGCAGCGTGCGCGCCGGCCAGACCCGCCGGATCGCTTCGAGAATCGCACAGCCGGCCAATACCAGATCGGCGCGGTCGCTGCCGATACAGGGATTTGCGACCCGCTCCTCGAAGCTCCAGCCGGCGATCCGCGCCACCAGCCCGTCGGCCTCGAGATCGGTCAGCCAGAGCCCGTCCACCTGGCGGCGGTCATAGCGCTCTAGCTCGAGATGCACGCCGGCAAGCGTCGTCACGGTGCCGGATGTTCCGAGCAGATGGAACCGCTCGCCGCCGACGAGGTCGCCCAGCCGGTCGCGGCCCGGGAAGCGCTCGATCATCTCCACCGTCTCGACGATCATGCGCTCGAAGATTTCCGGCGTCACGTCGCGCCCGCCGTGGCGCTCGGCGAGGCTCACGACGCCGACCGGCAGCGAGGTCCAGGCAACGATGCGGCTGGCCAGGCGCCGCGTGCTGCCGCCGCGCAGGTCGAGCAGCGCGATCTCCGACGAGCCGCCGCCAATGTCGAACAACACGGCGCCTTCCGCCGACTGGTCGACCAGCGAGCCGCAGCCCGAGACAGCGAGCCGAGCTTCCGTCTCGCGGCTGACGATCTCGAGGTCGAGTCCGGTCACCCGCTTCACCTGTTCGATGAACTCGACCCCGTTCGCCGCCGAGCGGCAGGCTTCCGTGGCGATCAGCCGGGCACGACCGAGATCGACGTCGCGCGCCGAGAGCTTCTGCGCGCAGATCGACAGCGCCGCGATGGCGCGGTCCATGGCGCCGCGCGACAGGCTGCCGGTGCGACTGAGCCCCTCCCCCAGCCGGACGATGCGCGAGAATGCGTCGATCACCCGGAACTGGCCGGGCCGTGTCGGCACGGCGATCAGCAGCCGGCAGTTGTTGGTTCCGAGATCCAGCGCCGCATAGGCAGGCGGCCGCATCCCGGCGCCGTTCACGGCGGTGGGAGAACGAAGCGCAGCAGCAGCCGAAACGCCTGCCGCAGGTGGCATGGCGTGTCCCGCCGCCGACAGGCTTGCAACTGGCGACAAGGCGCGCGGCGACGCCGCGGCGGACGGCAGCGATTCGTCGGCGTTCGTCTTGGCGCGACGTTTGCCGCGTCGCCGCGACTTGCGGGCGCCCCGCAGCTTGCCGGCCTCGCCCTTCTCCGTCTCCGAAACGCCGACTTCAGCTTTTTCGACGATCACCCCAGCGGGCTTGGCGCCGGCCTTGCGCCGCCGCCGGCGCTGCCGCTTGGTCAACGGCAGGTCGCTCGTCGGCCCGCCATCGACCGGCCCGCGATCGCCTGCCGACACCTCAGGAGCCGGCGCACGCAGTGGTGCAGCCTGCTGCCGCGGATCCTGGGTAGACCGCGCACGCGAGGTCGGGGACAAGCCGGGAGCTGGCTCCCGATTCAGATCCGCGGTCGGACGGCGTCTCCCACCGATTTCATGGTCACTCACACTGTCTCTCCGGCGCCGAGCGGCATTGGCCGTGCTCAGGCGCCTCAGGTTTCTGGTTCGCTACAGAGTGTATCAATCCACCGGGTGAGCACAAGGGTTGGGCCGAGCCCCCCACGGCGGGTCAACCGGCATCACGTGATCGCGCGAGGGAAACCGATAACAGGCCGGATCCGGTTGTCGTGACGGACCGCGGGCTCAGGGTGACAGCAGAAGAACATTCCGCGGCGGCCGGAACCGACCGGGCCGGGCGCCCACCGACGAGCGGCGAGGAAAAATCCTTGCCGAGGGTTCACAGCCCGCTCCGCCCCGTCTATATGGTCACCCGTGACGCACACGCTGCGTCGCCTGCTGGGGAATAGGTTAACGGTAGACCCACGGACTCTGACTCCGTTAGTCCTGGTTCGAATCCAGGTTCCCCAGCCAGCCTACCGCAAGTCACTGTAATCTCTATTGTTCTCAGCCGCTGAGAATCCTCTCGGTGCCGTTGCCGTGCTTTGGGCCCAAACCTGTAGCCCAGAGGTGACGCCCATGCGGCCGATCCCGGGCTCCAAGCTCAAGGGATCCGGGCAGTGGCGACTCGGCACGAAACAAGCAATCTCGAACGGCGCGGCCACACTTTCTACTGGCGTGCGAGGGTCCCGACGCGTTTCCGACAGGTGCCGCGGCAGGCCCGCCTGTCCTTCTCGCTTCGGTTGTCCGACCATCACAAAGCGGCCTACATGGCGCGGCGGCTGAACACGCTGCTCGCCGACCTGACCGTGAGATCAACTGCCGCGATGACGACCAAGGACCAGCTCGACCAGCTCTTCCGCGCCGAGATCGAGCGCATGAGCGCACATCTCGACGACATTGCCTTCGCCGTCCGGCGCAGCGGCGGGATCGATGACGTGCGCGAGATGGAAGCGGATATCGAGGTTGGCTGGGCCTACCGACTGATCCAGCTCTTCGGCACGACCCGTCCGCTCACCTTCGATGCGGCGTGCCCAGCGCGCGCGCTGCTGTTGCGCCACGGCATCCCGGAGCCGCACGTCATGGCGATCGCCGAGACCTTCTGGGCAGAGCAGAAGGGCGCCCGCGGCGTCGTCTTCGATCGCGACGTCCGACAGCAGATGGAAGATGTCGGCCTCGACCCGACGCTGGCCAATCGCGAACGGGCGAAGATGGAGTTGTTCCGCGCCAAGGCCGACGCCCTGCTCAACGTCACCGAACGCTGGCCGATGATTGACCGCCGGCAGAATGCGCTGGTCGCCACGACGCTGCCGGAGCACGAGCGGGCCGACCTGGTGTTTTCAGCTTCTGTCGACCCGATTGTTGATGCCGTCGGCACCGCGGGCTCTCAACACGTCTCGGCTGTGGCACCCGTAGCCGGCCGGGTCGCGCCCCCTGACATTGACGCTCCAGGGACCGCCGAGCAACCCCAAGAGGGATTGCAGCCAACCGAAGTGCCGACGCCGATGGATCCGCCGGAAATCATTTCCGCCGAGGCTCTGGATGCCGCGCATGTCGCGCCGGCGGAGCGTGTCCTCCACCTCGCCGACTTCGAGCACGCCTACGACGAACTCTACAAGAACAACCGCCAGAACTGGACGCCAGCCACGGCGAGCGACGTCCGAACGCTGGTGCGGATGTTCCGAGACATTCTGGAGGAGCATGGCGTCGCGCATTCCGGCGAAATCCGGCAACACCATGTGGCAGCGCTCCGCCAGCATCTGAACGACATCCCGACCCGTTACGGACAGAGCGCGCGCCAGCGCGCGATGAAGCCGGGGGCCCTACGGACCTTCGCTGTCGAGGAGAACGCACGGGCAGAGCGCTTGGGCAGAGCGCCCATCCCGGTCGGCTTGTCCGCATCGACGATCAGAAAGCATCTGGGCAACCTCGATACGTTCCTTACCCACCTCCAGGCGAACGGCTACGTCGTAGCGGACTGGTCGTTCAAGGGACTGCGCCCGAAGAAGCCCAAGCTGGGCGCTCTGCGTCTCAAGCAGGTGAAGCCAAAGCCTGAACAGGTTCGGCCCATCTTCGACATTCCGGTCTTCACCGGCTGCCGAGATGCGATGAACCGGGACATCCCCGGCGACGCGGTGTTCCATTCCGGGGTCTACTTCCTGCCAATGATGCTGGCCTATCTAGGCGCGCGCCGGTTCGAGTTCGCCGGGTTGGGGACGACGGATGTGCTCGTTACACCGAACGGCCCTGCCCTCCACATCCGGGAGAACACCATTCGCGGCATCAAGAACGCGCAGTCCGATCGGATTCTGCCGGTGCCCTCCGAGGTGCTACGCCTCGGATTTCTCGACTATGTCGGGGCCATCCGTCGTCTCGGATACCAGCAGCTCTTCCCCGAGCTGTTTTCGCCGTTGCTGAAGACCAATGACCCTGGGGACCGCTTCTACAAAGACTTCATTCCCCTCGTGAAGGCGTCACCGCACTTCTCGGAGAACCTGTGGAGCCGTGCCATCCATGCTCTCAGACATGGTTTCTCCGACACGATGAAACAGGCTGGCGTCGACACCGCCGTCATCAACGACATATCCGGACGGCTCGGCGAGTCCAAGACCGAGTTACGCTATACGAATGTTGCTGGCCTGCCGCTGATCGAGAGCCACGTCCGGAAATACCCTTCGATCACGAGCCATCTTGAGCCTCATCCGATCCGTCTATTGCCGTGGGTCGAAGCGAAGCAACTGCCGCCTTGGGCGGGCAAGAGCCCGGGGAAGCGGTTTCGGAAATGATTTCCATCTGCCCGCGAAACGTCAGTCTGGACCGTGGCAGACCGTCAAATTGGACATAGGCAAAGAAAGCGGCTTCCGGCAACGACCCGATCGGAAAACGTCTCGGCGCCGCTTGAGGCCAAAGCGAACCGGCAGCTTAGGGCTACCCCCGACCGAAAGCTGATGGGGTGGACGCCCCCTGACGGCATCGCTGTGCCAGAATGGAGTGTTGCAACCATTCGAAGGGAGGCGTCCGTGTCTGAGGTTACCACGATCGGTCTGGATATCGCGAAGAATGTGTTCCATGCGCACGGTTCGGATACACGCGGTCGAGGCGTTTTCTCGAAGCGGCTGAGCCGGGCGAAGGTGCTCGACTTCTTCGCCGCACAACCGCGTTGCACCGTGGCTATGGAAGCCTGCGGCGGTGCGCATCATTGGGGCCGTGAGCTAATGGCGCTCGGCCATGACGTACGGCTGATCCCGCCCGCGTACGTCAAGCCGTTCGTGAAGCGGCAGAAGAACGATACGGTGGATGCCGAAGCGATTTGCGAGGCAGCGCAGCGCCCAACCATGCGCTTCGTGGCCGTGAAGAGCGAGGAGCAGCAGGCGTCCGCCCTCGTGTTCCGGACCCGCGATCTCTTGGTTCGCCAGCGAACCCAGCTCGTCAACGCCATCCGGGGACACCTCACCGAGTACGGTTGGGTGGCGCCGAAGGGAGTGTCCTACGTCTCGATGCTCGGCGATATGCTCGAGGAGGAGATGGCAGCCTTACCGGCGACGGCGGTCGCGATGTTCCGCGTGATGCTGGATCTCCTGGCCGAGTTGGACGAGCGGATCGCGAATCTTGACCGGGAGATCGCTCGCCGTGCCCGCGAGGACGAGACGGCGCGCCGGCTGATGACCATTCCTGGCATCGGGCCGATCACCGCGACAGCGTTGACCGCCCTTGCTCCCACTGCCGAGACCTTCGCCAAGGGTCGCGACTTCGCCGCCTGGCTGGGTCTGACACCGTTGCAGCGATCGACCGGAGGCAAACAGAAGCTCGGCGCGACGTCGAAGATGGGCGAGCGAACGCTGCGCCGCCTGCTGATCATCGGCGCCAGCGCCGTCGTCAAACAGGCGGCACATCGTGGAGTTCCCAAGGGATCGTGGCTGGAACGAATGCTGGCGCGCAAGCCGCGCATGCTGGTGACGGTGGCGCTCGCCAACAAGATGGCGCGCATTGTCTGGGCCCTTCTGGCGAAGGGCGGAAGTTACCGAGCTCCGGCAGCGGTCGCGGTGTAAGCCGGGATCGACGTCAGAGGCTGTCGGGCACGCGAGGTCGGTCGAAGGAGGGTATGGCGCTACAGTCGGCGAGACGGGGCTGGAAGAACCAGGGAACGGCAGAGCGCTATCCAAGCGCGCAAAGCTGATGTGGATCCAGTCCGCGAACTCCCATACGGGCCCGCAGCCGATGGCTGCATCAGGAGGCCGGACAGATGGCAGCATCCGACATCGTGCCTACCGCCAAAAAACCGCTTGCGTCCGGAGGGGCGTCCACAGATGCCGTTCCGGTTCCGACCCTTCGCAGACATTGCGTTCACAATTGCCGCTTCCTGGAAGCAGACATTCGAACAAGGTTGGTTCGAGTGTGGGGCGGGTGACACCCCTTAAAATTTTGTTTCAGAACGGCGCCAGTAGGCAACGACATGGTGTTGGTCCGCCCGCAGCCCGACCGCCTGGCGCAAATGCGCGCGGATGGATCGGAAGGCGGTGAACTCGGTTCCGGCCCAGGCAAAGACGCGGGTCGGAGAGGCGGGGATCTGCACAGTGGCCACCGCGTCGGCAAGATCCGTAGTAGAGCCTGCAGGGACGCCGTCGCGCGAAAGCCATCGAATGGCGATCCCGCTCGGCGCATCGAGGTCCTGGACATAATGCCGGTCCGGCACCTCGATCAGGGCGATACCACGGGCGCTCGAGGGAAGGCTTTCGAGTATCCGGGCGATGGCGGGAAGCGCTGTTTCGTCGCCCGCCAGAAGATACCAGTCGGCCGGACGGATGCCGAGGCCGCCGGGTCCGATGACGCCCACCACATCGCCAACGACGGCGTTCTCGCCGAACGCCGATCCCGGGCCGGCATCGGCGTGGAGGACGAAATCGATCGCGATCGTCCCGCGCTCGGCGTCGACGTGACGGATGGTGTACTTGCGCACGAGGAGCTTGTCCTCGCCCGTGGGCCAGTGGATCAGCCCGTCCGGTCCGACCTTCGGCCAAACCGGCCCGCGGCCCGCCGGCGCGAACAGCAGCTTGCAGTGCAGGTTCTGTGCGGTAGAGAAGCGCGCCAGATCCTCACCGCTGAGCGTCAGCCGCCGCATCGCGGGCGCAATGGTCTGGACGCCCGCCACCTTCATAAGCCGGAACTCACCTGGGCTAGTGACGTCGCTGCCGTCGCCGGTCCACACGATGCGGCCGGCCGCCTTGCCCGCGAACTCCACGAGATGACTGGCTAGCGATGCGCGCAAGGAAATGAGATCCGACAGGAGCTGCGCCTCGGCCTTGAGAAGCAGGCGACCCGGAACGGCTTGCAGGGTGCCGCGGCTGCCTTCGAAGCGCACATGGACAACCGTCTCGCCCTTTTCGATTTCGGCCCCGTGCTCACCGAGGTGGTCGCAGATCGGCTGGAGGTAGAGGCCGGCGTCCGGCAGCGCGACATCGGCCTGGGCAACGAGCATGGTCATGCATAATTGTCCTGCGTCGGGGATTCGCCATCGACCATGATCTGAAGACGCCCTTGAGAGCAGCGCTCGACCCGCGCGAGGACGCCGTAGACATCGCGCAACATGGTATGGGTGACGGCCGCCTCGGGCGGCCCGTCGGCGCGAACGGCGCCCTGCGAAAGCACCACGATACGGTCGGCGAATTGTGCGGCAAGCGCCAGATCGTGCAGCACGGCAACGACCATGCGGCTTGAGGATGCGATCTCGCGCACGATGCGCATGACGCGCAACTGGTGCTTGAGGTCGAGGGCGCTAGTGGGCTCGTCGAGAAGCAGAAGCTCGGGCTCGCGGACCACGGCCTGCGCTAGGCTGGCAAGCTGGCGCTGCCCGCCGGATAGCCGGTCAAGAGGCTCGAGCGCCAGTTCCGCGATCCCGAACCGCGACAGGACAGCCATGGCCCGCGAGAGGACAGCGCGATCCGACGGGTCTGCGGCGTCCCCCGTCGGAGTCGCCTTGAGGGCGGCCATCGCGGCTTCAAGAACGGTCAGAGAAACGCCGACCGGAATTTGCTGCGGCATGAAGGCGACGCGTGCGGCGCGTTCGGTCAGCGAAAGTCGTTGGAGGTCGGCGCCGCCGAGGCGGATAGAGCCTGATGCCGGCAGGAGACCGGCGAGCGCCTTCAGGAGCGTCGACTTGCCGGCAGCGTTCGGGCCGACGAGCGCGGTAAGTGAACCACGCCGTATCCCGGAAAGGTTCAGGCCGCCGATGACCTCGCGGCGTCCGTACCGTACCCGCAGATCGACGATGTCAAAGGCGTCAGCCGCCGTCACAGCCGTTCCCGCCGCGTCAGAATCAACGAGAAGAACACCGGCAGGCCGACTGCGGCGGTGAGGATGCTGATCGGGATCACGATGCCGGGGATCAGCGTCTTGGAGGCGATGCTGGCGAAGGCCATCACGGTGGCACCAACGAGTGCACTTGCCGGCAGGAAGAAGCGGTGGTCCTCGCCGATCAGCATGCGGGCGATGTGCGGTCCGACGAGGCCGATGAAGGCGATGGTGCCAACGAAAGACACAGCGGTGGCCGCCAGAAGGCTGATGCGCAGCAGCGAAAACAGGCGCAGCCGCCCGACGTCGATCCCGAAGGAGCGGGCTCGATCCTCGCCAAGGCGCAAGGCCGTCATGCGCCAGGCGGAGGCGAGCGAGAAGGGCAGCGTCAGGACGAGCACGCCCGAGAGGATCGCGATCGCCAGCCAGTTGGCGCGCGCGAGGCTGCCCATGCTCCAGAAGACGAGTTGCTGCAGCGCGTCGGCGGATGCCACAAACTGAAGGAGCGAGACCGCGGCCTCGAATGTGAAGACGAGCGCGATGCCGAGGAGAACGAGGTTGTCCGGCCCGCCGGTGACGCGCCGGCCGAGCGCCTGGATGAGGAGGACGGAGGCGAAGGCGAACACGAACGCGTTGCTGGTGATCAGGAATGCCGGCGGCAGGCCAGGCACGCCGAGCCCGAGGACGATCGCGACTGCGGCGCCGAGCGAGGCGGCGGACGAAACGCCGAGGGTGAAGGGACTGGCGAGCGGGTTGTTGAGGATCGTCTGCATTTCGGCGCCGGACAGGGCGAGCGCGGCGCCGACGAGAAGCGCGATCAGCGCCACGGGCAACCGGATCTGCCAGACGATAACCTGCGTCGATGCCGGATAGGCGGCCGGGTCGACCAGCGCGCCGAACGTGTCGGCTAGCGTCATCGCTGAGGGACCGGTTACGAGGTCGATTGCGAAACCGCAGAGGCAGGTGACGAGGAGCACGGCGACGAGCACGAGGCGCCGGCGCAGAAGCGCCCGGTATCCGGCCTCCGCGGCGGTCGTGGCCACTGTCTGTATCTCCGGCGTGCCCGATGTCATCGAGCGCCGGCGTGCGGGCGAGGACCGGCCGCCGCATCGATCCAGAAGGCGCCTTCAAGTGGAATGGCGAGGAAGCGCGCGTTGATTTCGGCGAGCGTCTCCCGCGGGTCCAGATCGGAAAACAGCTCCGGGTGAAACCAGCGCGCCATCACCTCGATGGCAACGAGATGCAGCGGCGAGTGGGTGAAGTCGTGCCAGATCCCATGTGCACGTCCCTCGTTGACGGCGCTCAGCGCGGCAATCCCGGGGCGCTCGAGTAGGCGTTCGAACCCCGCTTGGACTGACACCTCCTCCACATTGCGCCCGAGGGTGAAGCCGCTCGCCGAGCCGCGGGCATAACCGCCGGTTGCGACGTAGACGTCCGGATCGCGCGACAGCACATATTCGAGGCTAAGCTGCCCAGTCGGCGTCGTGAGGAGGTCGGCGCCGATGTTGTGGCCGCCCGCAGCGCGGATGAAACCGTCAAGCGCGCCCTGGCCGGGCGAATAGCAGCAATCAGGACCGGCGGCGTGGGCGTGCATGAAGATGGCCGGGCGCTCGAGCGTAGAATCGGCCTCGGCAAGACGGCCTATGATCGCCGCCATGCGCCCCTCGTAGAAGTCGAGGAAGCCGGCAACATGCGCTTCGGTGCCCAGCATCTGCCCGAGGATGCGAAGGCTCTGCGTCGAGTTCGCGAGCGGCTCCACGAAGAAGTCGACCACGATCACTGGGATGCCGGCCGCCTCGAAGTGCTGCACCATCGGGCTCGCGCTTGCGCCCTCCGCCGCGCCGCCAATGTCGTAGACGTTGAGCAGCACGGCATCCGGCTCAAGGGCAACAATCGTCTCGAACGACACCGTGTCGAGCGACATCCTGCCGACCAGCGGGATCGCGTCGATATCCGGATGAAGACGCCGAAGCGCTGTTGCCTGCGCCTCGTCCATCACCGCCGTCAGACCGGACCAGCCGGCGATCAGGGCGATGGGGTCGGGATGGGCGAGCGCCAATGCCTCCAGGTTCATGGAAGAGCCGACGACGATGCGATCCGCCGGCTCCTGGAGCGTCACAGCGCGACCGGCGATGTCGGTCAATTGCACCTGCGCGCCAGCGCCCGTCGACGGAAAAAGCGTCGCAAGGAACATCAAAGCGATCACCGCGCCCCAGCGACGTGCGAGAGCGCCTAGAGGCGCGGGTGAAAGGAGCTGCATCGGACGGGACATAGCGTCACCACTGCAGCGCGCCGAGCCGCTTCTCGTCCCGTACCCTACCACTTGTAGCGCAGCGTGCCGAACACCTGACGACCGTTGCCGTAGTAGCAGGTAGCAAGATCGTTGCATGTCGAGACGTAGTCCTTGTCGAAGAGGTTGCTCGCGTTGACCGCGATATCGGCGCCTTCGAGCCGAGCGTCGAGATAGCCGAGGTCGTAGTTCGCCACGGCGTCGACCAGCGTGTAGGATGAGATCGGCAGATCGTTGGCAAGGTTTCCCCAGTGCTCCCCGAAATAGCGAACGCCGGCGCCGAGCGTCAGCCCGCCAAGCGCGCCGCTGTCGAACGTATAGCTCGCAAAGGCAGCCGCCTGATGGTTCGGTGTCACCGGTAGGTCGCTGCCCACGAAGAGCGGGTTGGTGTTCTCGGTAATCTCGCTGTCCAGGTATGAATAGGAGGCGATCAGGTCGAGATTGTCGGTCAGCGACACCTTGCCCTCGATCTCGAAGCCGCGAACCTCAACTGCACCCGCCTGCGTCTGGAAGCCCGGGTTGGCGGTGTCGGCGACCAGGACGTTCTCCTGCACGATCTGGAACACCGAGGCGGTGAATAGTCCGTCGATGAAGGTCGGCTCGTATTTCACGCCGGCTTCGATCTGATCGCCTGTGGTCGGTTCGAAAGCGGCGCCCCCGGCGCCGGTCACGACGGATGAGAGACCGCCGGAGAAGCCGACGCCAACTGTCGGCTGGAACAGCGTCGAGTAGCTGAGATAGGGCGAGATGCCGGGGTCGAGTTCGTAGAGCGCGCCGACGCGGTAGGTGAATTCGGCATCGTCCGCGGATGCCTCGACATCGGTGATCCGGTTGCGCGTGTCGTTGCTGGCCCAGTCCTGGCGGCCGCTGAGGAGCAGCACCAGACGATCGTAGCGGATCTGGTCCTGGACATAGATGCCGGTCTGCTCGACGCTCTGATCGATGTTACCCGTCAGCGGCGGCGGCAAGATCACGGCGCTGTAGTCCGGATCGAAGACGTCGAGCGGCGAGGTCGGCACGAGGTGGGTCTTGAAGTCGGAATCGAACTGGCGGTAGTCGAGCCCGGCCAACAGCGTATGCTCGAAAGCACCGGTGGTGAAATCGTAGACGAGCTGGTTGTCGACGGTCAGTCCGCCGATCTCGTCATCAAAGTTCACGGCGCGCCGGGTGACGTTGCGGAAGTTGGTCGGCACGCCGCCGACGCTCGGGAAGCCGAAGCCGCGCACCACCGGCAGACTCACGTCGACATCGGTGTAGCGCAGGTTCTGGCGCACGAGCAGCGACTCGGTGAACCGGTGCTCGAACTCGTAGCCGATGCCCCACTGCTCACGCTCGAAGTCGTCAAAGTCCGGATCGCCGATGAAGCGCTCGCGTGGGATCTGACCGTTCGGGTTAGGGAAGCGCGTGCCCTGCGAAGGGAGGAACTGAAGCGATTTGGCATCGTCTTTGATATAGAACGCGCTCAGCGTCAACGAGGTCTCTGCCGTCGGTGTCCAGGTGAAGCTCGGCGCGATGAAGGCACGATCGTCGTTGACGAAATCGACCTCGGTGTCGGACAGACGACCGAGGCCGATCAGCCGGTAGAGCACGGTCCCTTCGTCGTCGATGGGCCCGGTGAAGTCGAAGGCGCCCTGGAAGCGGTTGTGATTGCCGACCTGGAACTCGACCTCGCGCTGCGTTTCGTTCAGCGGCTTCTTGGAGACGAAGTTGATGAGGCCGCCCGGAGGCGACTGGCCGTAGAGCACCGAGGCCGGACCTTTGAGCACTTCCAGGCGCTCAATGCCGTAAGGCTCGTAGCGCGGCGTGGCATAGGTCGAGTTCGGCAGAAGCAGACCGTCGAGATAGGCCGGCGCGTCGAAGCCGCGGATCTTGATCCAGTCGTAGCGCGGATCGGCGCCGAAGCGCTCGACTTGGACGCCGGCATTGTAGCGCAGGGCCTCGCTCGGGTTCTGCGCATTCAGGATCTCGATCTGATCGGCGGTGACGACGCTGATGGACTGCGGCGTTTCGACGATCGGGGTATCGGTCTTGGTGCCGGTCGCGCTGCGGGACGCGACGACGCCCTCCACGGGTCCGTTGGCGCGTTCCGGCGAAACGCTGCCGGCCGCCCCACTGCCTCCGCCCTCGACAAGGACCGTGTCCAGTTCGATAACCGTCGCTTCCTGCGCGGCTGCCATGCCGATTGTCAGAGCGGAAAGCGCAGTCCCCAAGAGAAGCGTCGTGCGCCGATAGGACCGAGGTCTAGCGACCGTGTTCTTCATGAAAGCTTGTCCCCAAATGCCAACGACCTGCGGCAAGCCCCTGCCCCGCATCGCCTTCTTCATTGGAAGAGCCGCTCGAGGTGCGCAACACGCCGATGTTCGCAATCCTGACAATTACATTCTAGAAAAGTTAGGTCGTTTCGAAGGTGCGGCCTGGGCTTCGCTGTAGCTGCCTTTCGGCAACAACTCCCGCGGCGACAGGCCGAACCGCTTGCGGAAGAGCGTCGCGAAATGGGTCTGGCTGTAGCCCGTTTCGGCCGCCGCCCGGCCGACGCTCCATTGCGCGCTCACGAGCAGACGGAAGGCGGCCTGCAGCCGTTCCTCCTGGAGGAGCGCGTAGGGTGTCATGCCGTACAGCAAGCGAAACCCCCGGCTGAGCTTCCACGGATTCATGCCGGCGCTTGAAGCCAGCAGCGCCATGTTCGGCGCGTCGCTGAGCGATGCAAGGAGGAGATCCCGGGCGAGTCGGATCCGCTCCGCCTCCCAAGCGGTCAGCCGGCCTGGACGGGTGAGTGAACGATCCGCCTCGAAGCCGCCGAGAACGAGCGCGGTCAGCTCCAGCGCCTTGGACAGACGGTAGAGATCGTGTCGCTTGCCGGTCGGACAGGCGAAGATCTGAGCTGCGACGGCATGCGATGCCGGATCGGAGGGGCGGGCATTGAGGACGAGCCGCCGTGTTTCGGCCCGCCCCTGTGAGTCACGGAGCAAGCCGGCGGGATCGACCCCGGTTTCCGCTGCGACGAGGCTCGGGTCGATCTGGATGAGAACCGCCCGGAACCGCTCTCCTTCATGAAAGAGCTGATCGCGATCGGCCTCGCCATCGCTGAGGATCGCCAGACTTGTCGGACCTCTGCAGTCGAGCGGCCGCGCGTCGTCGGCGCGTAGGCGCATCGCCCCCGCCAGCATTACGACGATCCTCAGGCCGTCGCCGATCGGTGCGGTCACGCGCAGCGGCTCGATATAGGTCGTGTCGCCCGAAGCGATCCGAAGGCGCCCGCCGAGATGCGTCGATACAATATGGGGTAGGCTGTCGATGCCCGCCTCCGTCCTGGCTCCGCCGAGGCAGCATCGTCCTTCGGCATTCTGGCTCGTTCGGGAAACATGAGTAACACGGTCAAGAAAATCCGCCAGTGTCGGCCGAGTGCATGTCAGATCGCAAACTGGCTACAGCGGTCCTTACCCGGTCGTTCTGCGTCGACGAAGGTGAGTTGGCGAGCAGACCGCGCAGTTCCTTCGAAGGCAGCAATCCGGACGGCATCAACCGAAAGCGGACTGCCTGCATTCTACGCGATCAGGCCGAACGGCGCAAAGGAAGTGGACGCCTGAGGCGGTCGATCGGTTATCGATCAGGCCGCCTCTTCGATTTACTCAGATCAGGCTCCGAGAGCTGACGTCCGAATCCGGGAAGACCCCTTCGGCATTAACCCCACGACAAACGGCGGCGCCGCTTCAAGTCATGGGCGCGTCAATCGCAGTGGTCGACGTCGGGGATGCCGTTGCGCTTCGCGCAATCTTTCGAACAGGACCTCGTGCCTTTCTCCTGAACCCACCCGCGCCGGTCAGCGGCGATACGGATACAGAGGAGCGCAGGACGGCTTCGTCCATCGTGGAAGCGTTAAACGGATCGGGTCTGGAGAAGGTGGTTGCCCAATTGACCTACGGTGCCCAGCCCGGACGAGGCAAAGGCGACCTCAGCGTGCTCCACGAGTTCGAGGAAGCGCTCCGAGCGCAGCCGATCCCGGTGACGATCCAACGCGGGGCATACTACATGAGCAATTGGGACTCGATGGTCGATGCCGCGCGCCAGGGTAATCTGCCTTCCATGTTTCCGGCTGATTTCGCGCTTCCCATGGTTGCGCCGGCCGATCTGGGAAAGGAGGCTGCGTCGCTCTTGATGCAGAGCCCTTCAAACTCTGGAACAATCCACACCGAGGGTCCCGGGCGTTACACGCCTCGAAACGTCGCGGACGCCTTCGCCACATCGCTGGGTCGTCGGGTAGAGGTCGCCGTGACACCCCCTGAGGAATGGGAAGACACATTCCGGAAGCTCGGCTTCTCAGCGGAGGCAGCACGATCCTTCGCAGGCATGACCGCTGCGACGCTCGACGGAGGGGCGGACAGGCCAACAGGTACGAAGCAAGGGGAGACAACCCTCGTCGAGTACGTCGACAACCTTATCGCCCGAACGAAGACGAACTGACGCCTCGGCGAAAGTCAGCGACCGTATCGGGGCGAGAACGAGGAGCCTGGAAATGACCGAACTCGTCACATGCCTTTGGTTCGATCACGGCGAAGCGGCAAAAGCCGCAGCGTTCTATGCGTCGCTCTTCCCCGACAGCCGGGTTGAGCGGGTGAATGCGGCTGCATCCGATTATCCCGGCGGCAAGGAGGGCGACGATCTGACCGTCGAGTTCACCGTGCTCGGTCGAAAGTTCGTCGGCCTCAACGGAGGCCCAGACTTCACGCCCAACGAGTCCGTTTGCTTCATGGTCGTCACCGAAGACCAGGAGGAAACCGACCGCTATTGGGATGCGATCGTCGGCAACGGCGGTCAGGAAAGTGCCTGCGGGTGGTGCAAGGATCGTTGGGGCCACTCATGGCAGATCACCCCAAGGCTTCTGCTGGATCTCACGACGAGTTCCGACCGCGACCGGGCAAGGCGTGCTTTCGCGGCGATGATGACGATGCAGAAAATCGACATCGCGACGATCGCGGCAGCCGCGAAGGAGCGTTGACGGATATGCAACGATCGCCGAACCAAGCATCGTGCCCCTTTCTGATTGTCAGCTGCCAAACTCATACG
The DNA here is from genome assembly GCF_014196845.1 of Aurantimonas endophytica. GTDB lineage: Bacteria > Pseudomonadota > Alphaproteobacteria > Rhizobiales > Rhizobiaceae > Aurantimonas > Aurantimonas endophytica. The sequence continues at coordinate 276,821 of NZ_JACIEM010000005.1, read as the reverse complement.
CTCCGAGGCCGACAGTCCGCAAACCACCCGGTCGAGCCATTCGCCGCTCGGCGAGGCTGAGCCGGAAGCGGACCGGCAGGTTTCGGACGAAGACGCTGGGAAGCTGCCGTTCCGCTCACGACCCTTCTTAGACGGTTGGTACGCTGTTCGATCCGTCTGGAAGCGGACGAAGGCTCATGCGTGACCGAACTTGGCAATACAGTGCCAGACCCATTTTGCCGTTTGGTAATCGATTAGCCGATCGCGCGCTCGTCCGAGGATGGCCGGTGTGACGGCGCTATCCACCGCGATCCGAACAATCGCATCTGCCGCTTCTGATCCCCGAAACGTCTTACAATCGGCAAGACGGTCGAACGAAAGGCAGAAGCCTTCATGCCACTCCACGCGGCACCCAAGTAATCGCGCAGCCTCCTCTACACCTGTAGCGCGGAATGAGGGATCGAGAACAATGGCCTCGACGTCGTCTACGATCATCAGAGGGCCATGGATGTGCGCCTCGACGTAATTATCGAGCGGTTCAAGAGCGTACTGATTTTCCTCCGCCAGACGAACCAGTCGCCGTACGTCATCGATGGCAAAATCGCGGGGTTGCAGGTGACTGTCGGGGTAGCAGAAAGACGTTCTCGGGCGGACATGTTGAGCCATACGAAAATGGCACGAACCAAAGCGCCTCGAGCCACCGACGGGATCATGCCGGTGATTCAGCGCTCCGTATTTCGGACGTAGTGAAGGATGCCCCTCGTCATAGGCAGAGCCGAAGATACGGCTTTCCCAGTTCCACCGATCACCACCCCGAAAAGCCGTAAGGCCACCGCTGCTTGTCCCGGTCTCGAATTGGGATCGATAGGTTCCATGCGTGACAAGCAGATCAATCACCGCTTCGCCGCCGACGGCGATGTCTGGATGGAAATTGATCGTAATCGGCCAAGGGACCTCATCGGCGCCTGGGGAACTCTGCTGTCGCAGATGCGTCAATGCTTCTTCGACCGGATCGCCCACCCGGCTAGTCCTTCCGCCTTTCGATAGTTTGGATGGTACGCTGCGACGGCAGCTTATCCAAGAGCGAAGCCGAAAGCTGCCAGTCCGCTTTCCACCCTAGACGGCCGTCCGGCACCTGTCCGCTTTCGACTCCAAAGCGGAATTAATTACCAATGACGGGAGGGGCGGCAGGCTGCTGCTTCACTTCGGAAATGGACGGCGCGGCCAACGCACCACGAGCCTAGATGTGGGCCACCTCTCGAAGGAAACTTGATAGAGGTACGACCATCCTCTCCGGCGTGTTCAGAGACCCTCCTCACGACGCCGACTATCGCACCACGCGGAACACCTTTCCCTTCGTGTGGTCCCGCACGAAATCCACCTCCCTTCCGTTCCAGTGGTAGTCGAGGTGACGGCCTTGTACGGCGTTCGATGCCAGGTCGGGACGGAACAGCGCCGCGCATGTTCCGCTGGCGCACCTGACGCTCGGGTACCGGATACCGCCAGAGCGCGCCGCCCGCATCGCGGCTGCGAAAGTCTGGCTCCGCGCGTAGTCGTCCGGCTGAAGAAGCTCTGGAGAGGAGACCCCGTCTACGCAATGAAGCTCAGCCTCAACGTCGATGACGATCTCTCGGAACTGGCAGTCCCAGTTCTCCGGCTCGTCCGTGGCGGCCATGAAGACCGCATGGTGATGGATGGTTTCCGAGAGGGCGACAGCGAACGTGCGTCCGACATAGAGGACCCCGAAGCTCCCGTCGGATAACCTGCTCGCCCGGTAGGACGACACGTGCGTGAACGGAGCCATCAGGTAGCTCGACCCCGAGCCGCCGACACGGTGCGCGGGATCGACGCGGTCCAGCTCCCCGACCGACTCCATGAGCCGCGGGTTGGTTTTCATCTCGGCGGAGAGGATTGCTGGCCAATCTTCCGGCTCTGCGATGTCCTCGAACAGGTCGATCGGCGGGAAAACGCTGCGGATGATGCGGGACGCCCGGTTCCAGGTCACCCGCTCGATGGGGACCGCAGCGGTCACCACGCCCCTCGCTCGGCGTCCAGATAGCGGCGCACGCGAACAAGATCCGTCATCTCCCCGTTCAGCATGACGTCAAGAGCCGTCCTATCGCCAAAGCGGGCGTTCGGGGCGTCGATCCACTGGTAGACCCGCTCCGACTTCCCGAAGATGACCCGCAGCGCCTTGTGGATGCCCATGAGGATCGAGAGGCGGGTCCGGGTGTCGCGGCCCATGGCGTTTGGCCCCTGCGCCTTCCATCGTCGATAGGTCCTAACGTTCATGTCGAGAAGCGTGGCCGCCTGCTCGTCGGTGATCCCCCACCGCCCGAACAGATTTACGGCCGCGCGGAAGGACGCTGCGCCTTCCTCGTGTGAGATCGGCTCGGAAACGAAGTCGCCGATGTGGGAGGTGACCTCAATCAGATTTACCATCGCCTACCCCTGATGACATTTGTCCTCAATTTAACACTTGACGCGCAAATGACAACCAGGAGCGAGCGGAAGCCACGCCTGCCTCTGCGCTAGCTGAAACACCAAGAGCTTGTGCCTCAGCATCTGCCGGCAAACCGAAATTGCGAGAGCTTTACGTCCCCCTCCGTGGATGTGACGCAGCGGGATTCCACAAGAAGTCGTGACCACATCGCTAGCTCGGCGCCTCGCCTGAATACTTGATGGCACCGGCGTGTCCTGGCCCCTCCAGTCGCTGGCACCGAAGTGAGCGGACGTTCAGAAGCGGACGGGCGGCTCACGACCCATTGTTGCCCCACAGGAGTAAGTTGGCGAGGCTAATAAGCGGACATACATTCATGGGCCAAATCGTTCGGTGCCAGCGAAAGCCCATGTCTTCGTCGACAAAATTGCCGTGATCGTCAGGTCCGCCTGGGCGTATTACCCGACGTTCGGCCCTGACCATTATCTATCCCAACCGTTAGTGAACGAGATCCACTACGGAAGGACGTTCGCGAGCGCTGAGGCGGGCAAGTCTTTCGCATATCGACTGGCCAGACTGGCGCGAGCTGCGTGACTGTCTGAAGCCCCAACGCCGTCAATTTGATCCGATGACAGCGCAGGTCCTGCGCATCAATCGCCTTGCTCATCGATCCCTTCGCGACAAAGCGGGGTCGGCAGGCGCTGCGCCCGGTTCGTTTTGCGGCGGGAGTTCGATCGCAGGGTGCTCCAAGCGACGCGTGGGAGGCTGGGAAGGTGACAGACATTGAGCGGAATAAGCGCAACGTTCGCCGTTTCTACGAGCTGATATTTGACGAAGGTTTGCCACGCAGGGCCATCCAGGACTACGCGGGCAACGACTATATCCAGCACTACCCGCACGTGGCAGATGACAAGGAGGGCTTCATTGACTACTTCGAACGAATGGCGCGTGAGTGGTACGGTAAACACGTAAAGATCAAGCGCGTGATTGCGGAAGGAGACTTCGTGGTTGTTCATTGTCTCCAGCATTGGCCGGGCGGAGACGATTTCGCGGCAATCGACATCTTCCGCTTGGATACAGATGGAAAGATCGTAGAACACTGGGATGTGCTGCAGACGATCCGGTCTCCTCGACTCATCAGAATGGGATGTTCTGATCCACAGCCTCCGGGCCAAAGAAGCTGCCGGATCAGGCTAGCCCCGCGCGATTTGAGTGGTTCTCTACCCTCAGAAAAACCAAAGTATAGCGATTCTGCCTAGTTGTACCACTCAATTGGTGGTTATGCGACAACGAGTATCGAATGAAACAGGCGGGCGCGGAACGCACCGAGTCTTCTTCGTCGGCGGAAACAGCGTGGTCGTCCAAGGGTCGATCGACGAGATCTTCAAGCGCCTTTGGCCGTGAAACACGCCACGCAGTCCGCAGGCCCCCTTACCACTCGACATTCGGACGGGCTGCCGCATCTCTACAGCGCCACCAGCGGAGGACATCATGGCGGACGACAAGAGCAAGACCGATGGGCGAGACCGGGCGAAGGTCTCAGCGAGCTGAGCCGTATGAAGTCAGCTACTTCGCGAAGAAGCATGGGCTGACGTCGGAACAGGCTCGCGAGATCATCAAGAAGCACGGGCCGACACGGGCTGATGCAGATGCCGCGGCAGAGCGGATGAAGACATAGGCTCGCTCTAACCGTCGCAGCAATGCCACCTTTTTGCGGCTATAGCTAGGGCAGTGTCCACGCCTCTAAGGTTCCACGATGTCGATTGAGACCAACCAAGCCGATCGGTTTCTTGCCAAGGGATCCGACGGCAAGGCCTACGATGTTCATCAGGTTCAGGTGCCAGAGTCAGACGGCGGTCTCGAAAGAACCGAGTGGCTCCTTTCGTCAGGGGTCAAGCTGACCACCAGCGATGGCATCTCTTTCACCGTGCCGTGGGAAGATCTCGTCCTGACGAAGGTCGGGGGATGAGCCTTCATCCGGAACAAAGCCTTTGAGGTTGAACAGCCCGCGACCAGCAGCTTGGCGGGCTTGTCTCTGATATGAATGTTGGACAAACGTGTGGAGCTATGGACCGCCCGCAACAGAGCCCAAGACTACCATCACAAGATCATCCAAATCGACCGGGCCGTTGATGGTCACCCGGTTGTCCGTCGTAGTCACCTTCAACTGCCCATCGCTGTTCTCAGCCTGGCGCTGCAGCTCCTCGACAATGGCCTGACGGATCTCGATCTCGACGGTCATCGGGAGCGCTCCCTCGCCGGATCATGGTCGGGAATCTGGGTCTCCTCATCCATTGTCTCGTCGATCGCCTCACCGAGGGACTCGTCGACGCCCTTGGGCGGTAGCTTCTTGCCGGTGTTGACGTAAAGCGACTCTGGATCCTCGAAGACGCTGTTCTCTTTGGAAGCGTGGCTCTTGATGTTCGACATCGACATCTCTCCTCTGGTTGTCAGAGGAAAGCCGGAGGAGCTTGGATGTTCCAGGCACGGCGGGCACCGGCGTCAGCGGCCTGTCCGTGAGTTGGAAATGCTGAGGTGGAAGGTCACCCTGCCTTGCGCTCGGCCATCTGCCAGCGGCGCTTGTTCGCGCGCTCTGCCCAGCTGAAGTCCGGATCGTTCGGATCGTTCGCGCGGACGGCATCTGCGGCGCGCGATGACCCGATGCCGCCCTGCGGCTCGAATGAGGCGTTTGATGCACTCTCCCCGATCTTGCCAACACCCAACGCGAAACAGCGGCCAGTGTGGACACCCTATCCCCGTCAGGGGCTTGCAACGATTTCCCGATTTAACGCGGCGACGATATAGAAGGCCGTGAGAACACGCCGATCTGCCGTCCGTGCACACGGCCGTTTTTCTTGTACCCACTGGCACATGAGCCGTAGATACTCGGGTTCGCCATACTCGCGGACCATGTCAGGATCAGCTTGCAATGCTTCAGATCGGGGACGAATTCGATCAGCCCTCCGTGCATCACCTCGTGGCGGCCGCGCTCGGGCGCCCAACATTCGGGATGGAGGTTGTAATCAGGATTAGCGCCTGCACGCGATCTGGTGCCACTGGTGCGATCTCACGAGCGACATAGCTGCCCATGGAGAAGCCGAGATCGGTACGAAGCTCCTTGACCTGCTGGCGGAGCGTCTTCGCGGCCTTCGGGACATCGATCTTCGCCGATCAGCCGGTCATGCCAGCGGAGCTGCTCAAACGCCTGCCGCAGTTGCCCTTCCGACGCTGCATTCGCCATCTTCGGCAGGGCCTTGGTCATGAGTGCCTCGAAGCTGTCCACCTCATCCAACTCCGAACATACAATTCTATAAGTCCGCTGTTCGTCGACGTGGCTCCTTCGTGGTGTGCGGGAACGGCCTGAACGTGGTCGAGAGCTGCATGATCGTTTTCGCCACCCCGTCTGTTTCCACGGCCGGCTAAATCGCGCCGCCCGGTGCTGTGATGCAGACGCCCGGAGAGCGCCTCAAAGCCGCGGGTCCAACGCGGAGGAATAAGCGGGACACTGCCGACCTTGCCTCCTGCGCCGCAAGAAAGATGTGCGCCGGGGCCAAACTGCGGGACAGGCAATCACAATCCGGAACTCTCTGCGCGCACGTTCTTAATTAAAATTTACTGCTCGCACAAGAATTTCAAGGATCAGAGCATCTTGTCTAGCTTTCCCATGGTACTTGCGGGGGCAGCGGCGGATGGTCCTCGTACATGGCCGGCCGGCTGAAGTTCGAGAGCCAACCCGGCAACCAACAGTCAGCGCCGGTTTCACGCACAGCACTGCTTGGCGCGTTGGCCGCGTAGCTGGGAGGCTCCGGCGGCTTATGTTCTATCTGGAAGCGGATGACTGTTTGCAGGTCATGCGGCCACAGGCTCGCAATGTCGCCGCCGGCCATCAACGCTGCGATCTGCGTATCGAACAACGGCGCTTCCTGCATCAAACGCCGAAAGACTGCATCTGCACGCTTCGCCTCCCGGCTTCGATAATAATGCCGCCCGCCAGCCCTTCCAAGCACGCGGGCCCATCCGAACAGCCGCCCGAGCATCATGTTGTGGAAAAGTAAGGCCTCCGCCCTGGTTAGAGGTCTCATATCAAGCTCTCGCGACCTGCGGCGAGTTTTTCGGGGGGACTTGGACACCGCGCTGAACCTCACGCTTTACGGAAGCGCAGTAAGCTGAGTTTTGAATAACAACCCCTTTGTGCGATGCACCACATTGCTCGATAGGGGCCCGATCCTCCCGCTTGCGGCCGATGGAGCCGCCCTTTTGGGCGGCTCTCGCACTTGCTGCCGCTCAGCCCACCTAGCGTCAGTTGGGGTTCTGCCCCGGGACAATGCCGCCCGAAGGGGTGGTCGACTCGGCCGGGTCAGCACCGCCCTGACCGCTGGTGGCCGTCGACGCGCCGGACTGCTGCGACGACATCGAGCCTCCGGTGGCGCCGGACGTCGTTGCCGACGTCGACCCCGTAACCGTCGCGTCGGCACCCGTCGTCATGACCATCTGATGGTGCTGCTCGAGAACCGGAAGGGTCGTCGCGGCAAATTCGCGGATGGGACCAGCCTCGCCGCCTTGTGCATAGGCGCCGAAGAGAGCGACCGCCTCGTCATGGACCTGACGCTGCATCTGGAGATATGCCGCGTCGAACTGGCCTTCGGGCAGGTTCTGCAACTGGTCGACCATCTGCTGGTGGCGCTGGTCCAGACCCGCAGGCACGGCGAGATCGGCGCCGGAGGCTTCCACCGCCTGCATCATCGCCTCGCCGGCGGCAGTGTGATCCTGAATCATGCGCTGCGCGAAATTGCGCACGTCAGTGCTCTGGGTGCGTTCCAGCGCCAGTTCGCTGGATTCGATCTCGAAGCGGTTCGAGAACGTAGCCGTCGGCACGAATTCCGCGGCGGTCAGCGCGGCCTGCTGCTGGGTGGCCGGGGCGGCCGTCTGGGCCGAAGCGACGCTCGGGACGAACAGCGCTGCAGCCAAGGCTGTGGTGACAAGATATCGGTTCATTGGAATGATCCTTTGCTGGACGGGCTCGTTGCCCGCATGGCACCCCAACGCACGCCGATTTTTGATGTTCCGGAACAATAAGTTAGCCGACGACCGGACCTTCCTCCAAGTGACTCTTGCGACGACCTGGCGGCGAGGCAAACAATCCTGGACGGGCGTGACGCCCTGCGCCTTCGCCACCGTCAAATCGGCACGGCAAGTGCAGATGGTCGGGAGCGAAGTTGGCGTCTGCGCATTTGTGGCTGACGATGCACAGTGAGCCCCTTGCTGTTGAGGAACCTTAAAGCCCTCTATCGCAGATCCTGGAGCGGAAGCCGGACATGAGCCCTGTTGGCTGATGCGGCAGGAGCGCCTGGAGCAGCAGGACTCGCCGCACTCGCACAGCCTGAGCATGACGCGCGGCTGGCACAGCAGAGGCAGACGAATGACGGCCAAGCGACTGTTGCTGAAGAATCTGCGCCTCAGCGTCATGGACAACTCGTCAGCCTATGCTTTCTCCATAACCATCACCGGCACCTACGCGCTCCTCGCCACGATTGCAGCGCCGGGTCTGCTCGAGATCTTTGCCGGAGCCGGAGGCGCGGTATGCGCGTTCATGGTCGCAGAACTGCTGACGCTGCTGCTGCTCCGCGAAGACCCGCAGCGGTCCGACACGGTCAAGCTGCTCGGCCGGATGCTCAACCTGCTGTCGGTCGGCTGCGCGATGGGAGCGGCGTATCTGTGCGGCATTCTGATGGACGGGCCGCTCGGCTGGCTGGTGGCCGGCTTCGTCGCAAGTCTGATCTTCATCTTGCTGGAAGGGCTGGAACTCGCTCTGGCCGAGGCGAAGGAAAAGGGCGTCTGACGCAGGCATATACGTCCACGGCCACGGGCGGATCTGCGGCAGCGCATCTTTGCGGGGGTGGTTGAACGTCAGACCCGCAGATAATCGAAGCAGCCCGCCGGCAGACCGGCACCACTGACCAGAATGGCGCCGTGCCCATAGAGCGTCGATGCCCAAGCGCCGGCATCGGTCTCGATCACCAGTAATTCGCCGCTCGGATCGGACCAGACGAGGCGGCTCCCGACCTTCGACATCGCTTCAAGGGCAGCGCCCGGGGCCGTTCCAGGCGCGAAGAGGACGGTCGTAAACTCACTGTCCCGAGGCTGTTGCAGGGCCTGTGTTCCGGCTCCCACGGTCACGAGGGTCGCCAGTACCGCGGCGACGACCGATGGCCTCTCGGCCGAGCCACCGGTCGGGCGGGAACCCGTCCACCAGCCGAGCAGGATGGGAACGAGGCCGAAGACCACGAACCACAGCAGATCCCAGAACAGCGGGATTGCGCTGTCCATCCGGATGCGGTGGATCCCCAGGAGCCAGTGCGACAAGAGACTGTCGAGCACATGCCAAGCGCCGAAGCCGAGCAGCAACGCCGCAGTCAGCCGGACCCCCGACACTGCTCCGCCGCCCCGCCAGGAGCGCCAGAGCATCCAGAGGCCTGCCGCGGCGACAACGTACATGAATGCGTGGAAATATCCGTCGGCCGCGACCTGAAACCTCAGGTCGTCGGAGTTGATCGCGCTGAGCAGGTGATGCCACTGGAGGATCTGATGCAGCAGGATGCCGTCGAAGAAACCGCCCAGTGAGAAGCCGAGCAGATACCCTGCCCATCGGGAACCGGAAGACGCTGTCTCTGACACGATGTTCTCCTTTGCCGGATGAAGATCGCCCAAGCCCGACGATCAGCGGCGCGACCGCAACAGCAGCAGGAGCCCCGCGCCGGCCGCGAGCGCAATGCCGGCAGCCATCGCTCCCTGCCGCCGCTGCGACGGTGAGCGCAGCCCCCCGTCGATACCGCCTGCGATGGCGGGAGGTCCGAACAGGTTCCCGCTGGTCGGCTCGATCGGGGTCGCGTGCGACAGCGACCGCTCCACGATCCGCTTCACGAGGCCGATGGTGAAATCTGGTGCCAGAAAATGCCCGATCCGGGCGGCATTGGTGACCCAGCCCACCGTGGTCGTGCGACGAGGCCGCTTTGCCAGGCGGACGACCGCGTCGGCCACCTTTCGTGAGTCGAAGACGGGAGGCGGTGCGGTGACCTTGCGCCCCGCGTAGTTGGCGGCGTGACCGATGCCGGGCGTGTCGATGAACGCCGGATAGACGTCGCAGACATGGATGTTCGGCTGGCCGACCAGTTCGGCGTTCAAGACTTCTGAAAAGCCCCGCAACGCGAATTTCGACGCGCTGTAGGCCGAGGCGAACGGCATAGCCGCAAAGCCGCCGAGCGAGATCATGTTGATGAAAGTGCCGCGGCCCTGGCGCAGAAAGACGGGCACGACGGCGTGGGCGCTGTTCATATGTCCGATGAGGTTCGTCTTGATGATCTGCTCGTGAGCCTCCATCGGCACCTCGTGAAAGCGACCGACGGCCCCGACGCCCTCATTGGCGAACCACACGTCAATCCGTCCGCCGAGCGCGAGCGCGCGATCGCGCAGGGCGGCCACGGCCGCAGCGTCGGTCACGTCGGTCGGCACGACGACGACCTCCCCGCCGAACTTCCTGCAGCCCTCCGCCACCTTCTCCAGCGCGTCCCGCCCGCGCGCAGCCAGAACCAGCTTCGCTCCGGACCGGGCAAAGGCCTCTGCCGTCGCCTGTCCGATCCCGCTGGAGGCACCGGTGATGACGACGACATGACCGCGTAAGCCGCTTCGTTGCATGACGGAGACCTCTTCAGACGGGCCAGCCCCGGGGCGACAGAAAATGCCCCGATGCAGTATGATGATGACGAGGGCCCGGAAGGCCTAGCTTGGAACAAGAGCTTTCAGCGCGAGTGTCGGCGAAGGCCCTGGTGGTGAAACGCTGTCTCCCAGTCCCGGATCGGCTACGTCGGCGAAGCGCGGGCCGGCCGCTGGAGGCGCCACCATCCGGGTCCGCTCAGCCAGACTGCGTCGATGTTCACGAGCATGCCGGCCTCCCTGCTCCTTCGCCTTCGGGCGGTGGTCAGTCGACGGTGATGTTGAACGGGTTGGGGTCGAAGCCGAAATGATCCAGGAGCGGCTCGGTCTCTCCTTCCGGCATCAGGAACATCCAGACGGCATTCTCGAGCCCGCCGCCCGAAGCGGTGACGGACCAGAATTTCATCTCCCGCCCGCCGAGACCCGGACCGGTACCGGTCTCGACCAGATGCTCCGTGTAGACATCCCGGCGAGGCACGAAATAGACCGGCGTTTCGCCGAGTCCGTGAACGAGGAGCGCATCCCTGGTAGCGGTCATGACGGCGTCGTGGCGTCGGATCACGACGGGACGTGGCTCGCGTTCGATGCGAAGCGAAGTGGCTGTTGACCCGCCTCGGGTCTGTCCGGGTAGCTCGTCCATGAGAACCTCCAATGCTTCCACCGTAAGTCGATATCCAGTGGTTGGTTCCGGAGCCGGTGTCCGAGGGATCACCAAGAGGGCGGCGCCGGATGAGGGGGGCAACGGCAGGAGCCCACGCCCCAGTGAAGCAGTGCTCCGGCACCGTGTCCCGGATCGTCGCTCCGGTTCCATCCGCCGGTAGACGCGAACTTGATAGGAGGGAACCAGGCCACTCCAAGCGAAGTCTTGGCCGATCGACGATCAGCTCCGAGATTCTTCATCGCGGCTGGGGCGGCCTGACCCGCCAGCTCGGGGAGACAAGAAGCCGTCAGGGCGTCTCTCCGAGAGTCTCGTCTGCCGTATCGTCCGGATCCTCACCGTCGAGGGCGGCGTCCTTGTCGACCGCCAGCGCCGCGCCCTCAATACGACCGCTGTCACCCTCGCCGTCCGTCACGGGATCATTGCGCTCCACCGAAGCGGGTCGATCCTCTCGGGGCTGTGCGGGAATGTCGCCGATACCGCCACCGCCACTGGCGTCGTCGAGGTTTTCGTTGGTCTTGGACATGACGATCTCCTCATGCTGAGCAGGATGGGAAAGCTTCCAGGGCTGCGGATGTTCCTGGTTTCGAGCGAATGGCGCCCGGCCAGCGGCTGCGTGCGTGTCCGAGAGAGCGATCGGAGCGGGTTCCGCCGCGTTCCCGCCCTCTCCCTGCCGGCGGTTCAGCTGCGGCAGGAGATTTTTCGTTAGTCGCGTGCGGGATCTGCCGGCGCGCGGAGGGAGCCAACGCGCGAGCCGCTCGTTGCAGAGCCGGCCGATAGCTTCATGCGACAGGAATCGAAATGAGTGTCCAGCTTCCGCTACCCGAGACTGCGCGCGCTCCCGAGCAGGTCGATTCCGCGCATGTTCGCGCAGTGTTACCTAACCTTGCCTACCTGCGGGCGGCGATGGTCAACGTTGCCTTCATCGGTCCGGCGAACGCCCAGGACCGCGGATGGGTGTTGGTCGACACGGGCGTTGCGGGAACCAGAAGGCAGATCGCCTCCGGCATCGCCTCGCGCTTCGGGACATCGCGCCCGGCGGCCATTATCCAGACTCACGGACATTTCGACCACGTCGGCGCTCTTGAGGAACTGAGCGAGGAGTGGGACGTGCCGATCTACGCTCACGCGCTCGAGCACCCCTTCCTCACGGGACAGCAATCCTACCCGGCACCGGACTCGGGCGCGGAAGGCGGCATCATGCCGAAACTCGCTCCGTTGTTTCCTCGCTCGCCGATCGACGTTTCGGCCCGTCTCAAGTCGTTGCCGGACGACGGCACTGTGCCGCATCTTCCGGGCTGGCGCTGGCTCCACACGCCCGGACATACGCCCGGCCACGTCTCCCTCTGGCGGGAGGCAGACAAAACTTTGGTTGCCGGTGACGCGGTGATCACCACCGGGCAGGAATCGGCCTACGAGGTCGCTGTCCAGGAGCCGGAGATGCACGGCCCGCCGCGCTATTTCACGCGCGACTGGGCGGCAGCGGCGGCATCCGTCCGCCTCCTCGCTTCTCTGGAGCCGAGCCTGATCGTCTCCGGTCACGGCCGGGCCATGGCGGGCCACGAGATGCTCGCGGCCCTGCATCATCTCGCCGACCATTTCGAGGAAATCGCGCTGCCCAGGGCGTAGCGCATCTCCGCCTTCCGGAACAGACGGGTCGCTCCGGGCCTTCCTGTGCATCACACCTAAGGAGAACCCCATGGTCACTACAGTCGGTACCGAAAACACCTTTGAGAAGCTCGTTCAGAACCTTCTCATCCTCGAGCACGACGCGATCGCGGCGTACGAATCCACGATCGAAAAGCTGGATGATCCCGCCTCGAAGGCGAAGATCGTCGAGTTCAAGGCGGATCACGAAAGCCACGTGGCCGAATTGACCCGCATGGCAGGCGCCATCGGCACTGCAGCGCCGCAGGAAGGCGATGCGAAGCAGTACCTCACCACGGGCAAGATCGCGCTTGCTTCCATCATCGGCGACAAGACCATTCTCAAGGCGATGTCGACGAACGAGATCGAGACCAAGATGGCTTACGATCACGCGGCGAAGAACGATGTCGCGACGCCGGAGGCGCGTACCTTCTTCCAGAAGGCCTACGCCGACGAATCCCGCCACAAGGAATGGATGGACGCGGCCGCAGCCGCCTGAGGCGCGGAGGAACCCGCCGGCCAACGCCGGCGGGTTCCTCCTTATGGCGTCGCTCCAGCGGGCTACGGGCCCCCTGCCACCGAACCCATAACGACCATCACGAGGTCATCGAGATTGACCGGACCGTTTATCGTCACCTTGTCATCACTCGCCTCGACCCTGAGCTTCGAGCCGCTGTTTTGCGCCTGACGCCGCAATTCTTCGACGATTGCCTCGCGGATAGTGCTTTCGACGGTCATAGCGAAGGCTCCTCAGGCTGGTCGTCCTCGGGATAGTGGAGGCCGCCGGCCGACGTCTCATCGATGTCTTCGGCGGCTGCCTCGCCCTCGTCGAGGGACGGAAGGTTATCGCTGCTTCTGCGTCCTTGCGGCGGGTCCTTGGGAAGGGGACTGGCTTCCGGATTTTTGCGATCGATATTCGACATGTTTTCTCCTCCGGTGGAAACAGGATGAACGCCACAGGTGGCGCGGGCGGTTCCACGACGAGCGGCATCTCCCAGTTCCAATACCGTTGCCCAGATGATCATCTCGCGGTTGATCGCACGGGGCCTGCGCGGTAGGCGGGCGAAATGCCGAGAGACGATCTAACGAGCGCGCGCACAATCGTGACCGCCCGAGACTCCGAAACCGCAAGCCGAGCGAGGACGATTTGACCACCGAGAGAACAGGAGAGACGATGCAGGCGGCCGTGGTCACCGGGCCCGGGCGGGTGGAGATCCAGACGGTGGCGCGGCCCCTCCCGGCAGCAGGGCAGGTGCGGGTCCGTCTGGAAGGCTGCGGGGTCTGCGCGTCCAACCTGACACCGTGGGCCGGACCCGAGTGGATGGAGTTCCCGACCGCACCGGGCGGGCTGGGGCACGAAGGCTGGGGCGTCGTCGACGCGGTCGGGGATGACGTGGCCGGCGTGGCGGTTGGAGACCGGGTCTCGGCCCTCTTCTACAACAGCTACGCTGGCTACGACGTGGGTCCCGCAAGTTCCGTGGTGCGGCTGCCGGCGGAACTGGACCTGCAAGCCTTCCCTGGCGAACCGCTCGGCTGCGCAATGAACATCTTTCGCCGCAGTGACATCCGGGCAGGCCAGTCAGTGGCCATCATCGGCGTCGGGTTTCTGGGTGCGATCCTGACCCGCCTCGCCGCCGAGGCGGGAGCGCGGGTGATCGCGATCTCGCGGCGCGATTATGCCCTGCAGGCGGCGCGCCGAATGGGCGCGGCGGAGACCATCCCGATGCTGGATCACTACCAGATTATCGAGCAGGTTCGGGAACTCACCGGTGGCGCCATGTGCGAGCGCGTTATCGAAGCCGTGGGCAAGCAGTGGCCGCTCGACCTTGCCGGCGAGCTCACCGCAGAGCGTGGGCGTCTCGTCATCGCCGGCTACCATCAGGACGGCCCACGCCAGGTCAACATGCAGCTCTGGAACTGGCGCGGTCTCGACGTCGTCAACGCCCACGAACGCGATCCCAAGGTCTATGTCGATGGTATCCGGGCGGCGGTGGAGGCGGTCACCAGCGGCCGCCTCGATGCGAGTCCGCTCTATACGCACCGCTTTCCGTTGCACCGCCTGGATGAGGCGCTGAACATGACCCGCGACCGCCCGGACGATTTCATGAAGGCGCTGGTGACGATGTAACTGCAGCCTTCCGGGCGCCGCATAGGCACGGACCCGACTCCGCGCCGATCCGGCAACCGAGCCGTCGAAACGGTCCGCCCAGTCACATGCGCGCTGCGCAATCGCGCGCTCGGCCAACCGGCAGCCAGATGGTTAGCCTCCTCCCGACCTTTCGGCTGCAGCGTCTTCCCCTGCTGCTGCTGCTGCCTAGTTCACTGCCCACCATGGTGCGGTTCCAAGTCACGCTCGCCCGGCCAAAAGCCGGAGCCGCGGGCCTCGGATGAGTGAGTTGCAGGGAAGCCTCATGCGTATTGCTTTATCCCAAAACATCGTCCTCCTGCATGCCGGTGGTGAGTGGCAATGAATCGGCGCGCTCCGGAAACCGAAGCAGATCCGACCTCGCCCGATCCCAGCAAAAACAGCCTCCCCGCTCCCGGCATCACGATGATTGGCGCGGGCTACGTCGGCCTCGTCACAGGTACCTGCCTGGCCAAGCTCGGCTTCGACGTTCTCTGTCTCGACACCAACGCCAACCGCGTCGCGGCACTGAAGGCGGGCAGGAGCCCGATCTACGAGCCCGGCCTCGAAGCGCTGATGGAAAGGCAGGTCGCGGAAGGCCGCCTGCGGTTCGACACGTTCGAGCCGAAGGGCGTCGCACACGCGGACTTCGTCTTTCTGGCCGTCGGCACCCCGTCCCTACCCGGAAGCGATCAGGCCGACCTCTCCCAGATATTCGAAGCAACGCGCATGGTGGCCCCACAATTGCGGGCCGGCGCCTGTCTGGTCGTGAAGTCGACCGTGCCCGCCGGAACCAACAGCACCATCCGGGCCATCGTTGCGGAGCGGCGCCCGGGACTGGCGTTTTCGGTGGTCTCAAACCCGGAATTTCTGCGAGAGGGGCGAGCCGTAGCGGATTTCCTCCGTCCCGACCGGATCGTCGTCGGCTGTCACGACGACGCCGGCCGCGCCGGTATGGAGAGGATCTATCGGAGCTTCGTTGACCAGGACGTGCCGGTCCTCTTCACCTCGCCGGAAAACGCCGAACTGATCAAATACGCCGCCAATGCCTTCCTGGCGATGAAGGTCGCCTTTGCCAACGAGGTCTCCGACCTTTGCGAGGCAGCCGGCGGGGACGTTCGCGACGTCGTGCGCGGTATCGGACTGGACGCCCGCATCGGTCCGAGATTCCTCGAACCGGGACCCGGATTTGGCGGTTCGTGCTTCCCGAAGGACACTCGAGCCTTCGTCGATATCGGCCGCCGGCTGGGCCGCCCCCAGCGCCTGGTCGAGGCCGTGGTGGCGATCAACGAAGACCGCAAGGAGAGCCTGTCGTCCCGCGTGGCCGACGCCCTGGGCTCATGCGCCGGTAAGACGATCGCCGTCCTCGGCGTCGCCTTCAAGCCAGATACGGACGATCTGCGCGAGGCGCCTGCTCTCCGCCTGATCCCGGCTCTTGTCGAGGCCGGTGCAGAGGTCCGCTTCTATGATCCCCAGGTCGCTGCCGCCGGGGTGGCGGAGCTGGAAGGGGCGCTCCAGGCTTCCACGCTCGCCGCGGCGCTGGAAGGCGCCGATGCGGCCGTGTTGCTGACGGAGTGGGCCGAATTCCGCATGCTCGACCTCGTCTCCGCGCGGCGCAGCATGAGGGGCGCGACCTTCGTCGATTTTCGCAATCTCTACGCCCGCGACACGATGGGCAAGGCCGGCTTTCTCTACCATCCGATCGGCTCCGCGCCACTCCGCGACCTTCCTCTGCTTCCGGAAGGCATTGCTGCGAGTCGGCGGGTAAGTCGAGCGGTTCGAGACGGCAGAGTGGCGATGGGCTGACGCGGCATTCGGTTCGGATGGTTCCCTGAAGGGGCGTCGGCACTAGTTGCCCCGTCTCCCCGCCATCGAAAATCGCGCATCGTTGCAACAGAACAGAGGAGTAGCGTTTGTCTCGTTTTCTCGTCACCGGCGGTGCCGGCTTCATCGGACGTCAGGTCTGCAAGGAACTTCTCGATCACGGTCACGAGGTCCGGGTTCTCGATTCCCTGATCGACCAGGTACATGGAGCCGGGCAGCCAGTGGATCTGGAGGGCGTGGACATTCGCAAGGGTGACGTACGCGATGCACAGCACGTGCGAGCTGCCCTGTCGGGCGTCGATGGCGTCGTGCATCTGGCGGCCGAAGTCGGCGTCGGCCAGAGCATGTACGAGATCGCGCGCTACGTCAGCACCAACGATGTCGGCACGGCGGTGCTTCTCCAGGAACTGATCGAGCAGCCCGTTGGGCGCATCGTCGTCGCCTCCTCCATGAGCGTCTATGGCGAGGGGAGATACGAGACAGGGGCCGGCGAGGTTGTGGACAACGCGCGCAGGGATCCGGCCGCGATCGCGGCCGGGCGCTGGGACGTCCTCGGTCCCTACGGCGACGTGCTGCGTCCGGTCGCCACGGACGAGACGAAGCCGGTGGATCTCGCCTCGATCTACGCGCTGACGAAGTACTTTCAGGAGCAGTCGGTCCTGATCTTCGCGAACGCCTACAAGGTGGACGCGGTGGCGCTGCGCCTATTCAACGTATTCGGCCCGGGACAGGCGCTGTCCAACCCCTATACCGGCGTCCTCGCCAATTTCTCGTCCCGCATCGCCAAGGGGCAGGCCCCGACGATCTTCGAGGACGGGCTTCAGCGCCGCGATTTCGTACATGTGCGCGACGTGGCGCGGGCGTTCCGTCTGGCGCTCGAGCGTCCCGAGGCGAAGGGCCAGACGATCAATATCGGCAGCGGCCGCTCCTATTCGGTCACCGACGTCGCGCGCATGGTGGCGCAGGCGATGAACAGTCCGGTCGAGCCCGAAATCATGATGAAGGCGCGGTCGGGCGACATCCGCAACTGTTTCTCCGACATCGCCAAGGCGCGCGCGCTGCTTGGGTTCGAGCCGCGCCATTCCCTGGAGGCTTCCCTCGGCGAGCTCGCCGAGTGGGTGGCGCAGCAGGAAGTCACCGATCGCAACGACGAAATGCGCAAGCACCTCGAAGCACGAGGCCTCGTGGCATGACGGATGGTCCCACCGGTCAGGACAAGTCCTACGGCTTTGCCGAGTGGTTCCGCCCCGGCGAGTACGAGCGAACGCAGAGCGCCCTTGACGCCATGGAGCGCGCGGGGGCGCGTTACGTGCGGACCCACCTCTCCTGGGCGGAGTATCATCAGCCGGAAGGCCCCGCGTGGTACGACTGGCTGATCCCGAAGATCGCAGAGCGTTTCGAGCTTCTGCCCTGCGTCCACTACACCCCCCCGTCGCTCTCGCGAACGGGCACGTCCGCCGGCCCGCCTCACCGCCTGCTGGACTTCGCCGACTTTGTCGACCACGTGCTGACGCGGTACGGCGAGCATTTCACCGCCGTCGAGTTGTGGAACGAGCCGAACAACCTTCTGGACTGGGATTGGCGCCTGGACACCGACTGGACACTGTTCTGCGAGATGGTCGGCGCCGCCGCCCACTGGGCGCAGGAACGTGGCTACAAGACGGTGCTCGGGGGTCTCAGCCCCTTCGACGCACACTGGCTGCATCTGATAGGCGAGCGCGGATTGCTGGCGAAGATGGATGTCGTAGGCCTGCACGGCTTTCCCGGCACCTGGGACAGCGAGAACAGCACCTGGAGCGGCTGGGACGATCTCATCGGCCACACGCGCGCCATTCTCGAACAGTTTGCCCCGGAAGCCGAAATCTGGATCACCGAAGCGGGCTACGCGACGTGGCGGCACGACGAGGCGAAGCAGGCGGAAAGCTTCCTCACGGCGCTGAGGGCTCCGGCGGAGCGCCTCTACTGGTATGGCTGGCAGGACGTCCAGCCCGATGTGGCGGTGCAGGAGGGTCTTCGCTTCGACGAGCGCCATTATCACATGGGCGTCGTCGACGCGGCAGGTCAGCCGAAGCTCCTGGCACGCCTCCTGTCGCAGGGCGGCGTTGCGGCCGTCCGCGAGACGATGGCGCTCGCCGCACCGCACCTGCGACGCGGGGCCGAGCCGATCGTGGTGACGGGGGGCGCCGGATTCATCGGCTGCAACATCGCCGAGAGTTTCCTGGCCGAGGGTCGTGACGTCGTCGTCGTCGACAATCTCAGCCGACCGGGCGTCGAGCGCAATCTGGCGTGGCTGAGGGATCGCCATCGCACGCGGGTGCATTGGCAGCCGGGCGACGTGCGGGATGAGGACAGCCTGCGCGACGTGCTCCAGGACGCCGGCGCGGTGTTTCACCTCGCCGCCCAGGTCGCCGTCACCACCAGCCTCGAACAGCCCATGGCCGATTTCGAGGTGAACGCGCGCGGCACGCTTAACGTGCTGGAGGCTGTCCGGCGCTCCGGGCGCAAGACCCCGGTGATCTTCGCCTCCACCAACAAGGTCTATGGCAACCTCGCCGATCTTGCGATGAAGGAGGAGGCCGACCGCTACGCGCCGGCCGACAACGACATCGCCGCCCACGGCGTAAGCGAGGCGAGACGCCTCGATTTCTGCACGCCCTATGGCTGCTCGAAGGGCGTCGCGGACCAGTACGTGCTGGACTACGCGAAGTCCTACGACCTGCCCACGGCGGTGCTCCGCATGAGTTGCATCTACGGTCCCCGGCAGTTCGGTACGGAGGACCAGGGATGGGTCGCCCATTTCCTGATCCGGGCGCTGCGCGACGAAGGGCTGACGATCTATGGCGACGGCAAGCAGGTGCGCGACATCCTGCATGTGGCCGATGCCGTGGCCGCCTACCGGGCATTGCTGGCGAACATCGATACCGTGCAGGGCCGCGCCTTCAATCTCGGCGGCGGCCCCGACAACGCGGTCAGTCTGAGGACCGTCCTGGCGGTGATTTCGGACCTGGTCGGAGGCGATCTCGCCATCCGCTACAGCGACACCCGCCAGGGCGACCAGACCTATTTCGTCGCAGATACGAGGCAATTGACAGAGGCAGTCGACTGGCGGGCGAAGATCGGCTGGCAGGAAGGCCTGAGCGATCTCCATGCCTGGCTGAGCAGCGAAGAGGGTCCGCTGGAAAAAGACCAGCTGGAATCCTTGCAGCCATTGCCTGCACCGCTCGGCCGGGATGGGCGGAGGCTGTGGGCGTGAGCGGCGCCGGAGCCGGTCAGCCGCGCCATGTGCTGATGACGACGGACTCCGTCGGCGGAGTCTGGCGCTACTCGGTGGATCTGGCGAGGGCGCTGAACGCCGCCGGAACCCGTGTGCTTCTCGTGAACGTCGGCCCAGAACCCTCCGATGCCCAACGACGCGAAGCCGCTGCGCTGCAGCAGACCCGGCTCAACGTCCTCGACGAGAAGCTGGACTGGATGGCGGCGCGGCGGGACGAACTTGCCGCCATCCCCCGCCGCTTGAGCCGGCTGGCCGAAGCGGAAGGGGTGGATCTTCTCCACCTGAACCTGCCCAGCCAGGCCTGCGGAATGCAGACCGCCCTTCCGGTCGTGGCCGTGTCGCATTCCTGCGTCGCCACCTGGTGGGACGCGATGCGCCGCGAAGCGTTACCGGGCGAATGGCGTTGGCTGTTCGACATGAATCGGGAGGGGCTGCAAAGAGCCGACCGGGTCCTCGCGCCGACGCAGGCGCATGCCGATGCGTTGATGCGCGTCTACGGGACTGCGGCAAACCTGGCGATCGTCCCCAACGCCGTCGAGCGCCTGAGTTGGCAGCCGCAGGAAATGCGGGAGCCCTTCGTGCTCGCGGCAGCGCGCTGGTGGGACGAGGGCAAGAATGCCGTCGTGCTCGACCATCTCGGGGAGCGCGTTTCCTGGCCTGTTCGCGCCGCCGGTGCCTGCCAGGGCGGCAACGGCCAGAGCTTCGGCTTTTCCCACGTCGAGGCGTTGGGTTCCCTCCCTGGCGCCGAGATGCGGCGACTGATGGGGCGCGCCGCGATCTTCGTTTCGCCATCGCTCTACGAACCGTTCGGCCTTGCGGCGCTGGAAGCCGCGGAGGCCGGTGCGGCCTTGGTGATGGCCGATGTTCCTACCTATCGCGAACTCTGGCGGGACGCGGCGCTTTTTGCCGACCCTCGCGATCCCTCCGCGTTCGCCGACGCGGTGGAAGCGCTGATCGCGGACCAGGAGCGCCGTACCGCCCTCGCCACGGCGGCGCGCGACCGCGCGGCGCAGTTCACCCCGAAGCAGCAGATGCGTGCGCTGCAGGCGGCCTATCGCCCCCTCGCCCCGGCACACGCCGCCGCCGAACCGTTGCATGCGAGCTGAACCGATGCGTTTCGTTTTCTACACCCACTCTCTCGTCTCCGACTGGAACCATGGTAACGCCCATTTCCTGCGGGGCATCATGCGTGAGCTGGTGGCCCGGGGTCACGACGCCGAGGCACTCGAGCCGGAGGACAGCTGGAGCCGCACCAATCTCGCCGAGCAGCAGGGCGAGGCCAATGTCGAGCGCTTCGGGCGCGACTTCCCCGAGCTCACCAGTCGGACCTACGGACCCGGCTTCGATCATGCTGCCGCGCTTGCCGAAGCCGATGTCGTGGTGGTGCACGAATGGACCGCCCCGGCGCTCGTCGCCGAGATCGGGCGCTTGCGCCGCGATGGCGGTCGTTTCGCGTTGCTCTTCCACGACACCCATCACCGGGCCGTTTCGGACCACCAAGCCATCGCCGGTATGGCGCTGGAGGACTACGACGCCGTCCTGGCCTTCGGCGAGACCCTGCGACGCCGCTATGAAGCCGACGGCTGGGGCCGCCGCGTCTTTACCTGGCACGAGGCGGCAGACGACCGCCTGTTCCGGCCACTGCCGGCGGAGCCGGCGGGCGACCTGGTCTGGATCGGCAACTGGGGCGACGGCGAGCGGACGAAGGAGATCGGCGAGTTCCTGATCGAGCCGGCGCGCACGCTCGGCCTTTCCGGCGTCGTCCATGGGGTGCGCTATCCCGCCGAGGGCATCGAGGCGCTGAGGGATGCAGGCCTCGACTATCGCGGCTGGATCGCCAACGCCGACGTTCCGGCCGCCTTTGCCCGCCATCGCTTCACCATGCACATTCCGCGGCGGCCCTATGTCGAGGCGCTGCCGGGCATCCCGACGATCCGCGTCTTCGAGGCGCTGGCCTGCGGCATCCCGCTGATCTCGGCGCCGTGGCGCGACGAGGAGAACCTCTTCCGCACCGGCAGCGACTATCTCGTGGCAGCCGACGGCGCCGAGATGAAGTCGCGGATCCGCGACGTGCTGAACGATCCCGATCTGGCCGCCTCGCTCGCCGCTTCCGGCCTCGAGACCTTCCGCGCGCGGCATACCTGCCGGCACCGGGTGGATGAGCTTTTCGCGATCCTCTCCAGCCTCGACGGGGCGCAGGACATCGCAAGGGAGGCCGCGCAGTGAAGATCGCGTTTTACGGTTCCAGCATTCTGTCTTCCTACTGGAACGGCGCCGCCACCTATTACCGCGGGCTGCTGCGGGCTCTGGCGGCGCATGGCCACGACATCACCTTCTACGAGCCTGACGCCTATGGCCGGCAGGAGAACCGCGACATCGATCCGCCGGACTGGTGCAGGGTCGTCGTCTACGCGGCGACGCCGCAAGCGGCGGGCGCTGCGGTCGCCGAAGCCGCCGACGCGGACGTGGTGGTGAAGGCGAGCGGCGTCGGCTACGCCGACGACTGGCTGCTCGGCGCGGTCTTCGACGCGGCGCAACCGCAGGCGGTGAAGATCTTCTGGGACGTCGACGCGCCCGCGACGCTGGCCGAGCTGCACGCCGATCCCGGTCATCCCGGCCACGCGGCGATCGCCCGGCTGGACGCGGTGCTGACCTATGGCGGCGGCGACCCGGTGGTCGAAGCCTACCGCCGTCTCGGCGCGGCCGAATGCGTCCCGATCTACAACGCGCTCGATCCGTCCACCCACCATCCCGTCGCGGCCGACGAGCGCTTCGCGGCGGCGCTCGGCTTCCTCGGCAATCGCCTGCCCGACCGGGAGGCGCGTGTCGAGCAGTTCTTCCTCGAGCCGGCGGCGCGCCTGCCGGACGCCACGTTCCTTCTCGGCGGGTCGGGCTGGGGCGACCGGCCTCTGCCGGAAAACGTCCGCCATATCGGCCATGTCGGAACGCGCGACCACAATGCCTTCAACGTCACGCCGAAGGCGGTCCTCAACATCAACCGCGCCTCCATGGCGGAGACCGGCTTCTCGCCGCCGACACGCGTCTTCGAGGCGGCCGGTGCAGGAGCCTGCCTGATCACCGACGAATGGCCGGGCATCGACCTTTTCCTGAAGCCGGGCGAAGAAGTGCTGGTCGCGCGGGACGGCCGCGATGTGGTCGACCTGATGGCCGGGCTCGACGATGAGCGGGCGGCACGCATCGGCCGGGCCGCGCTCGCACGCGTCCTGAAAGACCACACCTACGAGCAGCGCGCGGTCCTCGTGGACGCGCTGCTGCACCGTCATGCGGCGAGCCGACGCGAAAGGGCAAGCGCGTGAGGCCGCCCTTCGACATCGTCGTGGTCGGCCTGACCCTCTCCTCTTCCTGGGGCAACGGCCATGCCACCACCTTCCGCTCTCTTCTGAAGGGTCTCGACGCGCTCGGCAGCCGCGTCCTCTTCCTGGAGCGGGAAAAGCCCTGGTACGCGTCTCACCGCGATCTGCCCGATCCGGATTTCTGCACGCTGGAATTCTACGACGAAGTCGAGGAACTCGCTGCCCGTCACGGCGACGACCTCGCCGGCGCCGGTGCGGTGCTGGTCGGCTCCTATGTCCCGGATGGCGAGGCGGTCATCGACACGCTGTTCCGGATCGCGCCCGGCCGCGTCAGCTTCTACGACATCGACACGCCGGTGACGCTCGCCAGGCTGGAACGGGGAGATGAGGAATATCTCGCCGCCGCGCAGATTCCCGGCTTCCACACCTATTTCTCCTTCACCGGCGGACCGACCCTGTCGCGGCTGGAAAACCAGTTCGGCGCCGCCCGTGCGGTGGCGCTGTACTGCTCGGTGGAGCCGGAGCGCTACCGCAACACAGGAGCGGCGGCGACCTGGGACCTGGGCTATCTCGGCACGTACAGCCTCGACCGCCAGCCGACTCTGGAACGGCTGCTGATCGAGCCGGCGCGCCGCCTTCCGCATAAGCGCTTCGTCGTCGCCGGCCCGCAGTACCCGTCCGACATCGAGTGGCCGGGCAATGTCGACCGCATCGACCATCTGCCCCCCGCCGACCATGCCGACTTCTATTCCCGGCAGCGCTTCACGCTGAACGTCACGCGGGCCGACATGATCGCCGCGGGCTGGTCGCCGAGCGTGCGCCTCTTCGAGGCGGCGGCTGTCGGAACGCCGATCGTCAGCGACAACTGGCAGGGCCTCAGCGAGCTTCTTCCGGACGGCGAGGCGATCGTGATCGCACACGGTCCGGAAGACGTGGTCGCCCTTCTGGCCGATGCGGACGAAAAGCTCGCCGGCGACATGGCACAGGCGGCGCGGAAGATCGTTCTGGAGAAGCATACGGGGACGGCACGGGCGGCGGAACTGCTCGCCGCCCTCGATGGACTGGCGGTGGCCTCGCGATCCAAGGCGCGAGCGGGCGCGGCATGACGGAGGTGGAATTGGATAGCACCGGCAGCCAGGCACGGCAGGCGGAAAGCGAACCCCGGGGTGGAGAGCAGTCTCCGGGCTTGCCGCGCAGCGACCTGAAGCGCGTTCTGGTCACCGGGGGTGCGGGTTTCCTCGGGTCGCATCTGTGCGAACTGCTGCTGCGCCGCGGGCACCGCGTCACCTGTGTGGACAACTTGCAGACGGGATCGACGGCCAATCTTTCGCGCTTCGGCGCCAGCAACCGATTCACGTTCATCGAGCGGGACATCTGCGAAACGCTGCCGGCGTCGCTGGAGGTGGACGAGATCTACAACCTGGCGTGCGCCGCGTCGCCGCCGCGCTACCAGGCCGATCCCGTGCATACGATGATGACATGCGTGGTCGGCACGAACAATATCCTGGAAATCGCCGAGCGCTGCGGCGCCCGGCTCGTCCACGCATCGACCAGCGAGGTCTATGGCGATCCCCTCCAGCACCCACAGACCGAGACGTACTGGGGGAACGTCAACCCGACCGGCCCGCGTGCCTGCTACGACGAGGGCAAACGCGCCGCAGAGACGCTGACCTTCGACTATCTCCGTGCCGGGCGGGTGGACGCCCGCGTGGTCCGGATCTTCAACACCTATGGCCCGCGCATGCAGCCGGACGACGGGCGCATCGTCTCCAATCTCATCTGCCAGGCCTTGGCCGGCGACGCGATGACGCTCTACGGGACGGGCGAACAAACGCGCTCCTTCTGCTATGTGACGGACCTCATCGCCGGCATCGTCGCGCTGATGGAGGTGGAGCCCAACCCTGAGCAGCCGGTCAATCTCGGCAATCCCGGCGAGTTCACCATCAGGGAACTGGCGGAGGTGGTCGTCAGGCTGACCGGTTCGCGATCGCCGATCGCCCATCTGCCTCTGCCGCAGGACGATCCCCAACGTCGCCGGCCGGACATCACGCTGGCGCGGTCACTGCTGGGCTGGGAACCGAAGGTCACCCTCGTCGAGGGACTGGAACCGACGATCGCGTGGTTCTCCGGCGCACAGAGCGACGAAAACCGCGAATGGAGCGGGACCCGCGCGAGCAGCAAGGCCGCTTATTCCTTCGCAGAGACGAACCTCACATGAGCTACCGAAGCGGCGGCGGCCCGCGCTGAAACGGTCTCGAAAAGACATCGGCATGAGCAGAGACATGATGCAAGACAACGTCAAGAGCCGGATCCAGGCGCTGGCGCCGTGGTTCCACAACATGGAACTGGGCGGCATCCAGACGGCGCCCGAGCATTTCCTGGGAGACTATCCGACCTTCAAGTGGAACGGTTTTCGCCATCTCGTTCCGGCGGACATGCGCGGACGCCGGGTCCTCGACATCGGCTGCAATGCCGGTTTCTATTCGGTGGAAATGAAACGTCGAGGCGCCGAACTCGTCGTTGGCATTGACTCCGATCCGCGCTATCTCGCGCAGGCGCGGCTGGCAGCGGAGATTGGCGGTCTCGATATCGAGTTTGAGCAATTGTCGGTCTACGAAGTCGGCCAACTTGGCCAGAAGTTCGATTTCGTCATTTTCATGGGCGTCCTCTATCACCTGCGGCACCCGCTGCTGGCGCTGGACCTCATCTACGAGCACGTGGCGGAAAGCGACCTTCTCTTCCAGTCGATGCTGCGCGGCAAGCGGCACGTCAGCCCCGTCGAGGCGGATTACGGGTTCGAGGATACGGCGCCGTTCGACGACGACGGCTTCCCGCGATTGACGTTCATCGAGCACAATTACGCTGCGGATCCCACCAACTGGTGGGTGCCCAACCGGGCGGGCATGGAAGCAATGCTCCGAAGCGCCGGCTTCCGGATCGAAGCCGCCACCGAGGACGAAGTTTATCTGTGCTGTCGGGGTACGCGCCCAGTCATGGCTGATGCACCGCCTCGTATCGCTGTCATATCGCCACCCAGTCCATTGCCTTGAGCCTCACTTTCGCCAATCTTGCCTGTACGTGAATCGCGTATTAAGCAATTCTGACTCGATAGTGTGCCAATAAAGCAGCGCATAAGATTCAGCTTCATTAACACCCAGAATGCGACAAGGGTTGCGAGCTCGACTGCCCGGAGGAAGTGGCGGCAAGCTGATCGTAACAGGTGGCCACGCGTCGGAAGTCCTTCAGTCTGCCACCGGCGTCGATGCGCCAGCGCCCTTGTAGCGCGCCTCTTTGGACTCGATCTGAGCCTTGCGGTCTGAGCGTCCCGAAATGACTACCTTTGCGCCTTCGGCTCGCAGCCGCCGACGCAGCACGCGTCGTAGCCTTGGTCAGCGATCCGGCAGGGCACTCAGCCTGCCGCGTGCATCAGCGGCCCGGCCTGGTCACATTGGCAACGGTGCCGGCCGCCAGGCGTGGGATAGTAGGTTGCCCCCAAAGGTCCGTCGCACGAGTTCCAAGTCGTCATCCTGTCCGCATTCGTCTTACGGTGCACACTCTTCAATGGCGGGCGCTGTTGCCTGCACGAGAGCTGCGGCATAGACGTGGACTTATTGCCTCCTCCAGTGATCAACAAACCTGCAAGGCCAAGTGGTTCGAAACGTACCTGGGAGGTCCTCGTGGACGTCGATTTTGGGTACAGACTGCCCCGCAATCGTATTTCTGCACCAGCTTCAACTGAAGCTCCGCGGTTGTCACAGCGCCCCTACGTCCGGCTGCTGTTCAATGCTGGAGAGACCGAACCAATCGGTAATCAGGCCGTAGAATACTAGTGCTCCTAAAATGGCAACTATCACAATCAAGGCAGCCACAACTCGATCTTGTTTAGTCAGCTTCATAACATTTCCTGACTTTTGTGTTGCCGTAGCCCATCGATCTCTTGAAGGAGGTCGGTGGGATGTACAGCCAAACCTCCCTGCAATCCCACCGTTCCACCGTCGGTAGCAGCCCAACCACCTAAGATGGCGAGCCACCAATCAATGAGAGTGCAGATGCGAGGCCCTAGATGAAACTGACATGGCCATCCCACCTCTGGATAGTCCGGCACGGGGAAAGTCTTGGCAACGTCGCTCGAGATGCGGCAATGGCATCCGATATGACGCGGATCGACATTGCGCACCGGGACATTGATGTTCCGCTCAGTGATTTAGGATCGGAGCAGTCACGCTCGGTAGGGCTATGGTTCGCCGCTCTGCCCGAGATAGAGCGGCCGGAAGTTGTCCTTTCATCTCCCTATCGGCGGGCACTAGAGACCGCATCGGCGATTGTCGAGGAGGCGGATCTTGAAAGGGCGTGTTTGTCGACCGACGAGCGCCTGCGGGAGAAGGAATTCGGCATCCTCGATCGGCTGACGAGCATGGGCATCAAGAGCGAGCATCCGGAGCAGGCGGAGTTCCGGCAGCTGCTCGGAAAATTCTATCATCGTCCCCCTGGCGGCGAGAGCTGGTGCGACGTGATACTGCGCCTGCGGTCAGTCTTGGACACCGTTAGCCTCCACTATGAAGGTCGCAGGGTCCTGATCGTCGCCCATCAAGTTGTGGTGCTATGTTTGCGATACATCATTGAGAAGCTCGACGAGGATCAGATCCTCGCGATCGACCGCGACGGTGACGTCGCGAATTGCGCAGTCACTGAGTATCGTGCGCAAAGGTCCGGCGGCGGCGATATCGAGTTGAAGCTTGTGCGCTACAACTTCGTGGCGCCCCTCCTCAACCAGGACACGGAAGTCACTGCCGAGCCTCGTGCGAAGGAGTTCGGGCGATGACTTCGAGCGGCTCAATCGATCGCGACTTTCTGCTGGCCAACCCGCTGCCGGAGATCAATGTTTCGGCAGGCAAGGATGAACGCGGCGCGGTCTTGATAATCGGTGGAAGCAGCGAGATCCCGGGCGCTGTTCTTCTGGCTGCAGAAGCGGCTCTCCGCGCCGGCGCAGGAAAGCTTCAGATTGCGACCGTTTCCTCTGTCGCTCCGCAATTAGCAGTGGCAATTCCCGAAGCCCGAGTCATCGCATTGGCAGAAAACTCCGACGGAGAGATCGATCCGGCGTCTTCGTCCCGACTGACCGCGGAGGTACGCCACGCCAATGCTATTCTGGTAGGGCCCGGAATGGTGGACGAACCAGGAGCGCGCGCGCTTTCACTGGCGCTACTCGAAATTGAAGGCGACGCGCCGTTTGTTTTCGACGCAGCGGCCCTAACGAGTCTCAAAAGCGAAGCGACGGCTTTGCAGCGCTGCGGGCGTGACTTCGCGCTGACCCCGCACCCAGGCGAGATGGCGGCCTTCAACAACACGTCGAAGGAGGAAATCATCGGCAATCCACTAGATGCGGGAGCCAAGGCTGCCGCTCACGTCGGCGGGGTTGTAGTGATGAAAGGGCCGACCACCTTCATCTGCTCTCCTGAGGGTAGGACGTGGAGATGTGAGGGTGGCGGCCTTGGCATGGCCACATCGGGGTCCGGTGACGTTCTCGCTGGACTTATCACGGGCGTTGCAGCCCGCGGCGCGCCGCTCCTGCTAGCGGCCCAGTGGGGCGTCTTTGTGCATGCGGAGGCGGGACGCCGGTTGGCCCTGAGTGTCGGCAAAGCGGGATACTTGGCTCGGGAACTCGCTGTGGAGGTACCTCGCATCATCGACGAGTTGCGTCCGTAAACCCGACAAACCGCTGAAACGGCGCAGCCTCCGCACTTGAAGACGCATATGTAGGGTTACCCGTCGTCGAGCTTGATTTGCTTGGTGAGGGGAGCGCTGGCGCCGGGCGACTGGCAGCCCTGCTTTCGCTCAGGCAACGGCGCCCGGGGACGAGACCGTACAACCCACGACAAGCGCCGATTAAAACGACGACGACGGTTTCGACCTAGGCTCGCTGGGCTGATTGGGCTGCTGGGCCTTGGCGGCTGGGCCGGGCGCAAGCGCACCATGCATGTTGATGCAGTCAACCGGCCAATCGATCCGGCAAATCGCCCGCGCGTCTAGCGGCACACGAATACCGGCAGCCCTATGCCAAAGCCGCCGCCCTCCACCAGGGCGGCGGCACTTTGTCGCTTAACTCACGGCCTGCCGTCAGCGCTTCTGGCAGGTTCCATAAATAATATTTCGATTTTCTCCGAAGAAGACGTTCGGCTCGTAAACGTCGACGTCCATACTGGCGTTGATGATATCCCACATGTCTTTTTTTGAGCGAAGCAGCAGCGGCCAATTCATGAAAGTCTCCATGTATCCGTCGTCACTGATGTCGCTGTTGAAATTCGCGAACAGGAAGAGGCCCCCGGGCTTGAGCATGTTCAGGCACGTCTGGGTCAGTCGCACAGCAGCGGCTTGGGGCAAATAATCGTACAGCCCGGCCGCATAGATGAAGTCGAAGTGGCCCAGCCGGTAGACTTCTCCGAGTAGCCCCTTGACTGACCCGTTGACGGCTTCGACAGCTGTTCCTGCGTAGTCCTGAACCATCGAGCCAACGCTTAACGGGTCTTGATCCAGCGCCACCCAACGACCAAGGCGACGCTCTTGCAGTGCTGATGAGCACTCCCCTTCCCGCAGGTGTCCGCCGGCGATCGCCAGGATCTCGGCGCCGCCTTTTCGTTGGGCGGCAACTCGGTCGACATATTGCGTCAGCAGATCGCGTCTTTCGCGGACGGCCGCCGCTGCAGGCGCGTTGCTCGTATAGTTGTATACGGCGCGACCGAGCGGCGTCGCAGCGGCCACGAGCGGCGTAACGCTGGGGTGGCCGTAAATGAAATCCAGGAGCTTGGCATCCCCCGAATAGCCTCGCGGCTTTTCGAATGACCAACTGGTGAATGGGTCCTGGTGCAAGTATGCCGACACCGGATGGTTCTGAACCAAGGGTATGAGCTGCTGCCATACCGCCGGCAGGAGTCGCGTGCGCATCTCGTGCAGCGTCCGAAACAAATAACCAACCGCCTGCTCGACATGGCCCTCGTTCTTTAAGCGATCTAAGGCGACCCCCAAGGCAAGGGCGAGCGTCGCTTCGGCGTCGACAAGGCTTTTGCGGTTGCCTGCAACGCCCGAAGCGTCTGCACTAGCCGCGATAAGGTCCGGCGTGATCAGAGTTTCCCCATCGATTGGGGCCCGCTGTTGGTTCATTTCGGATTCCCCGGTATGGGACCGCTGCGAAATAGGCAGCGGTCACAGATTCTGACCGGAGGGGATGATTAAATTCTTAGGTTAATTTTCACTTAATTAAACACGACAGAAAACACGTACGCGTACGCGGACAATTTTGTCAGTCCTATCTCAATTATGAGAGAGTAAGATTTTAACTGAGGCGTTAACAGGAACGCTGATCAACTTCGTTACAATCCCATATCTGTGGTCAGCCGGCAGAGAACCTGATCGAGGACTGATGAAGCCTGGCACCCGCAAAAATCTAAGAAACTCACTTCCCAGAACGCCTTTCGGCAGCGGGCATGAAAGAGGTGACCGCCTGAGCCGGCACGGGAATCTGGTAGAAGCGGAGCTCGCCAAGCCCTGGTACGCTTCCCGTTCAGCATCGCTGGTTAAGGTCTACAATCGTCGACGAGAGCCCTATAGGCGGGCAGACGCACGCTATACAATGTGGGTCGCGGTTGTTATATACATCTCGTTCGCGCTTCTCGATTTTGTACTCATTCCCGATGTAGCCGAGGCGACAACTGGCGCGCGGATTCTGTTTGGGGCAGCCGCGTTTTGTATAGTAGAAGCCTTCATCAAAGCGGGCGCTCGCGCAAGCCATCTTGAAGCAACCTGCGCCGGAATTATTGTAGCTTGCTACGTTGCGTGGCTTT
Organism: Aurantimonas endophytica; assembly: GCF_014196845.1. Taxonomy (GTDB): domain Bacteria; phylum Pseudomonadota; class Alphaproteobacteria; order Rhizobiales; family Rhizobiaceae; genus Aurantimonas; species Aurantimonas endophytica. The sequence goes on along the minus strand of NZ_JACIEM010000005.1, from coordinate 246,012 downwards.
CTATCGCCGTATACAGCATACACACGTTAAGCGTTTCTTATTACATGGTCTTCGGGACAATCTTTATGATGGTCGCGAGCCTTTTGTTTAATTTCAAACCTATTTACGCAATTTTTGCATCAATATTGGTGACATTAGCTTTTTTTGTAGCTATGATATTCGTAATTACGGTTTCGCTGAATTATGCACTTGCTTTCAGTACATTTTATCTCTCATGTTTTTCCTTCACAGCTTACGTAAATTGGAAACTAAACCTCGAGCGGTACAGAGTTTTCCTGAACGCTTTCCAGGCCGAGAGGCGTCAGGAGGAACTGGCAGAACGCCGTGATACCCTCCTCCGTTTGTCCAACACCGACCCCCTAACCGGCTTGATGAATAGGCGGGCCATAGACGAAAAGCTTCGGCAGTTCTGGAGCACATGGCTAACTACCAGCACTCCATTTGCAGTCGTCCTGGCTGACATCGATTTTTTCAAGAGCTTCAACGATTATCATGGCCACCAAGAGGGCGACCGCTGTCTAGTTTATGTGGGGAAGGCCCTACAGCGGGCGATTGCGCCTTACAACGGCTTGATCGGACGGTACGGCGGTGAAGAATTCATCATCCTCGCCCCATTGGCCGATGACTCTCAGCTTAAAGCCCTTGCTGAGACAGTGCGCTCGGCGGTGGCAGACATAACCGTAACCCACCCGCATCGGAAGGACGGCGAAAATATCGTCACCGCGAGCGTCGGCGCGAGTATGACCCGGAGGCAAAGCAGTTCGAAGGTCGAAACGCTCCTGAACGAAGCGGACCGAGCTCTTTACAGCGCCAAAGCGAGTGGGCGCAACTGTGTTCACCTGTTTGATCCAAGTGATCCGAAAAGCGGAGATGACAGCGAAGCGGTAGCCGCCTTGCTCCGCACAGCAATTGATCGGCATCTGGTTTCTTTGGTCTACCAGCCCATCCAAAGCCTACCCTCGGGTCGCGTCGACGCGGTTGAGTCGTTGATGCGCCTTCGAATGCTGGATGGAACCGACGTTCCGCCGAGCGTCTTCATTCCAATCGCAGAACGAACAGGCGCGATCCTTGAGTTGGGGCGTTGGGCGATTGACACGGTCTGCCAAGAGCTTTTGAGCAACAGGCATATTGCGTTCGCCACCGTAAACATCTCGGTCGTCCAGCTGAGAGCACCCGGATTCTCGAAAACGGTTGAGGATATTCTTAATGAGCGGCGGGTTCCCGGTACCAGACTCGCTATTGAGGTGACTGAAGGTCTGGATCTTGAACTGAATTCCGAAGTGCTGCGCAGCATCGGCGCGCTAAGGCAGCTCGGAGTCCGGATATGGCTCGACGATTTTGGTACGGGTTTTGCGGGCTTATCTTGGCTCCGGCTAATCGACTTTGATACCGTTAAGATCGACCGCTCCTTTATTAATAATCTTAGTAACACCCGCGATGCAACGATGTTGAACGATATAATCGCTTTAATTCGTAACCGAGGGCCCCAGATACTGGTGGAAGGCGTAGAAACATGCGAACAGATGAAAATACTAAGTAATTACGAAGTTGACTACATTCAGGGGTATTATGTAGGACGCCCTGTCCCGTCAGCCAATGTAGAATCTATAATCGCTCCACAAGGCCTGCAGATGTCGAATTCACTTTGATGTTTACCTCACTGTTGCAGCCATCTGAGTTGCACCAGGGTAAACGGGTTCGACGGTGCCCGCTGGCGTGAACGCTTGAGGGACAGTTTGAGCGCCGAAAGCCGGGCACTCTAGCCTGCCTTCCGCAATAGCGCGCTAGGGGTCGTAGGCGCCGACGCGAGTGCACGGCCAAAGGGGTGCTCCGCGACCGCGAAGTGCCGCTCTGCTGCCACAGCGATCTCCTCACAACCACTTCCTCCCTGTCGACCTGTCAGACGGCCTTCAAAATTGACACCCGATCGGCGTCTAAAATAGCTCCCTACGGCGATGGCTGTACGCCGGGTCACACTCGAAGTTCCTAGATCGGAGACAATTTCCAGTCGGCGAGAGGGTGGTTCGAGGTGGCGACCACGACGTCATCCGAGCCCGGATCGGGATGAACAGCGGAGTATGTTCCACCGCTTCATCTGACGTTGGGGATCAGATGCCTTGAGCTAGCTGGCCGGGCCGCAACCGCCAAGCCTAACGTTCATGTCGCCCGGAGAAATAGGCTCTGGGTGAGAAACTTCGTCGACGAGATGCGGGTCGGCATCAAGGTCTACGTCACCACCGAGAACCCAGCATTGGCGGTCTCATTTTTCCGGCTCATCCGTAGGAGCCCCTGAAACTTAGCTCATGTCTTCAGACGTGTGCGCTCACCGTCCACGCCCTAGTATTGAGCGCAATTGAGCCGTCTTCGCGCTGGGGCAGCATCTTCGAGAGCTTATCCCGCAGACGCTCACGCTGCTCGGGATCGAGCCCGGCACAATATCCAGGGGCCGGTCCTGCCCCTTACGTGAACGGCAACCAGTAGTCCTCGAAGTCGCTGAACACCGACGGCGCCTCGATGGCCATGCACTCTGGGAAGCGCAGTCCGGCCTCACGAGCGAGTGCGATGAGGCCCTCAGGGGTGCAGAAGGGAAAGCGGCTGTTCTGGGTCAGATCCCGCACTTCTGGATCAAGCTCGACTGCTGCGGTCCGAAAAGTCCGCATGAACTCAATCCCTCCGCCCGGGTAATCCCAGACATAGAAGGCGACCACCCCGTCCCTCCGGACGATCCGCATCATGTCTGCAAGCGCAGCTACCCTATCGGGGATGAAGTTGAGGACCAGACCACCGACCGCTACGTCGCGGCTGGCGGCCGACATCCGCGCCAGACTGGCTGCATCGCCGATGCGGAAACGTACACGCGGATCGGCAACTCTTGCCCGGGCCAGCGAGATGAATCCTTCCGAGGGGTCGATGGCCGTCACGCCTGCCGGTGCGCAATGCCGAACGATGGCCTCCGTCAGGGCACCGGTCCCGCAGCCGACTTCAAGCCAATCGAGTCCCTCTGGCACTTCGAGCCAATTCAAAAAGCGAGATGCGATCGGACGGCTCCATCGGCCCATGTAGGCGTCGTAGCTTTCCCCGGCCTGCCAGGCATCGTGACGAGTAGACGCAACCATCGAAACTCCTCGGAAATGCGCTTCCCGCACCCGGCGGCCCGAAGTTAATGGTCGTCCGATCACGAGGCGCCATTCCGAAAATCAGCGCCGAACCCCAATCGTGAGGAGATAGGTGCGCGGAACACAAATCCCGACCTCGTTTGCGAACTGCTCATGGAATGCCACGAACTCTCGCCGAAGATCCTTCCTCCGCTCTTCGTCCAGGCTCGTCGCGAGCGACCTAGTCGGTCCATAGTTCGTCGAGAACGTCTCCCATGCGGCTTCGCCGCTGTGCTCCCGATAGTACGAAATGCCATCCTCGAACTTCAGGTCGAAGGCATCGCCCAGAAGCTTTTTGACCCGCTCGCGCCTTCCCCATTCGAACGGTGATGGCGGCGCTGGTTCCGGAGGTGGGACCATGTAGGGCTTCATCACTTTGAACATCTCGAAGACATTGCTGTCCGGAAGCCAGGTCGTTAGGGCCACACGTCCTCCAGGCTGGGTGACGCGAGCAAGTTCGGCGGCCGCGGCTTCAGGACGGCTTGCGAACATGATCCCGCAGGTGGATATCACCGCTGCGAACTCGCCATCCGCGAAAGGCAGCCCCTCTGCATCCGCGACGCGATATTGAGCGCTCACGCCTTCTGCCGCAGCTCGCTGCCGCGCTGACCCTATGAGATCCGAACCGAGATCAACCCCGATCACGCGCGCACCCCGTCTGGCCACGAGCCTCGACGTCCAGCCGGTTCCAGTCGCGAGATCCAGGACATGCTCGTTTGGCTGCGGGTTCAACCGCAATACCGCATGCGCGATCGAGTCTGCGATGCCGCGGCTGATTTCTTCGTAACCGCTACCTGCTGAATTCCACACTCCGGCGGACTTCTGATTGTGCTGCTGGATGGCGGGGATCGATGTCGCACTCATCATCTGTCCTCCACAGGATCCGAAGGCACCCGCCCATAATCCATTGGAACAGTGCGTAGTCGCCCGTACGGGAGGAGCCGTTGATGGGATCACCCGCTGACCGAGCCTTACCCAAATTAGCTGCCCCGACTTCGGCGGAATTGTGAAGGGCATCGGGCAGGCCAGACGACGCGAAAATCCATCACCGCGTCAGGGTCGCGCAGGGCGGCCACGGCCGCAGGGTCGTTCACGTCTGTCGGAACGGCGACAACCTCCATACCAAACTTCCTGCAGCCCTCCGCCACCTTCTCCAGCGCGTCCCGGCCGCGCGCAGCCAGAACCAGCTTTGCTCCCGAGCGGGCAAAGGCCTCTGCCGTCGCCTGCCCGATCCCGCTGGATGCACCGGTCATGACGGTGACATGACCGCGTGAGCCGCTTCGTTGCATTGACAGAGACCTCTTCCAGATGCGCCAGCCGCGTCGCAGTTGAACGATTCACTCTCAATCCGATCCACCAAATGCCGGGACTTAACACCTGGCGGAAGGCCATGTCCGTTCCCGGTCGGCCATGGCGTGAGCATGGTTGATCTTCTCGAAAATGCAGCCGTCACGCCAGGCAGCGACCACCGATAAAACGTGGACCATGACGGAAAGTCTCTCGGCAGCCGGCTCCAGGCGCACGCAGGCGTCAGCCCCCGGCCTCCTTCTCGGCCCCGGCCGGATTTACCATTCCGATCGCGATGTCCGTCAGCAGGTCATCGGCATCCTTTTCCTCCCCGAGTATGCCACTCAGGATCTGGTGATCGTTGTCGAGCCCGAGGATCTTGGCGTAGGTGGCGAGCGTGCCGTAGACGGCGATCTCGTAATGCTCGATGCGCTGGGCCGAGGCGATCAGCGCCGCGTCGCGAAGCGGCCCCTCGACGACCATGTCGGCCATCTTCTGCGACTGCTCGATCAGCACCTTCATCGACTGGTCCTCGTGCGCCTTCAGATCCGCACCGGCCTCATTTAGGAGGGCCTCGACGCTGCCCAGCTGTTCCCGCGTTGCCTCGAGGTGCTGCTCGAACGCCTGCCGCAGCTGCTCTTCCGACGCTGCCTTTGCCATCTTCGGTAGGGCCTCGGTCAGGAGCGCCTCGAAGCTGCGCGCCTCCTGCAACTCGGCGATATACAAATCTCTAAGTCCGCTGATCGCCATCGTGACCTCCTTCGTGGTGAGCGGGAAAGGCCTGAACGCTTCGAGAGTTGCATGATCGGCTTCGCCGACGCGGTTGTTTCGACGGTCGGCTGAGGAGCGTCGGCCGGCGCTGCGAGCCAAAAGCCGGAGATCGCCGCAAAGCCGCGGGTTCTGTTCCGAGGAACCTTCCCGAGGTGGAACGCGCGACTGAGGGATGTTTTGCCCATCTGCGCATCTGAAACCCAGCAGGCGCGTTGTGCGCAGAGGAGGGAGACACCGAATATGCAGAGAGAGCCAATGGAGCAAATCTGGAACAGGTTCTTCGGCGCAGGCGAGATGATCTTTGCGTTGATCGGAAGCTGACATGCAGGACGAGGCAATTCTCTATCCACCGCTGGACGTGCCCAAGAAGGTCGCCGAGGGCATCTGGATCGTCGACAGTGGCCCTATCCGCCCGCTCGGCCTGCGGTTGCCGGTCCGCATGACGGTGATCGGTCAGGCCGACGGCGGCCTGCTCCTCCACTCTCCGACGAGGTTCGACGCGGCGCTGAAGGGTGAGATCGAGAAGATCGGCCGCATCGCGCACCTCGTTGCGCCTAATAGCGCGCACTGGACCTTCCTGAAGTCGTGGCAGGAACACGTGCCGGATGCCGTGACATGGGCGGCTCCCGGACTGCGGGACCGTCGGCAGGTTCGCCGTTCAGGCGTCAGGCTCGACCGCGATATCGTTCCTGGCGCCGCGGACTGGCCGCAGGAGATCGTCCCGATCATCGTTCCCGGCATAGGCAGCTTCGCGGAGGTGGCGCTTTTCCACCAACCGAGCCGTACGCTCGTCCTCGTCGATCTGGTGCAGAATCTCGAGCCGGGTAAACTGCCGCGGGCGTCGCGAATTCCGGCGAGGCTAGCCGGCGTCACGGCGCCGCACGGGCGGGCTCCGATCTATCTGCGGGCGGTCGTAAGAGCCAAGGGGCACGACGCGAAGGCGGCGGCGCGCCATATTGCGGCGCTGGAACCGGATCGCGTCATCTTCTCGCATGGTGCCTGATTCGAACGGGATGGCGCAGCCCGGCTGCGTCGTTCGCTCGACTGGCTGCTGCGATAGGTCGGGCGCACGGCGCCGCGACCGTACAGGGGTCTTGGAGCCTCTGTCGAGGCCGTCCATGCCGACCTTGCCACGATAGAGGGTGTCGACAAGCTCTGCACCGCCATCGGCGTCCGCCCGTTCGGGGTGCTCCTCGCCAGTGTCGGCGTCGGACTCGGCGGCGGCTTTCTCCACCAGGATTTCGGCCGGATCCGGCGCGTCATCGACACCAACATCACCGGAACCATTTATCTGATCCAGAAGGTCGGAGCCGACATGAGGGCCCGGAACCGTGGCAAGCTCCTGATCACCGGCTCGATCGCCGGTTTCACCCCCGGTAGCTTTCAGGCCGTCTACAACGGCACGAAGGCGTTCCTCGCCAGCTTCGCCTTGGCGTTGCGCGACGAGCTCAAGGAGACCGAGGTGACGGTGCCCTGCCTGATGCCCGGCCCTACCGACACCCAGTTCTTCCGCCGCGCCGACATGCTCGATACGCCCGTGGGCCAGGCAAGAAGGACGATTCCGCGATGGTGGCGCAAACAGGCGTCGACGCCATGATGAAGGGATCCGGAGACGCTGCAAGCTGCTAGAAAAACCAGCTCCAGTCGACGCTCACCAACATTACCCCTGACGGCCTGATGGCCGAACAGCGTCGCAAGATGGCCGAGCCGCACACCGACCGCTGATCCCGGTGCGCTGGCACGGATAAACGGAGGCGATCGGCGCGCGACGTCGACCGCCTCCGTTGCTCCAGGGCGCGCGCGGTAGGCTAGCACTTTCGTCCGCCCGCGTGTTTCGAGCACTCGGCCCGATGCAGTCGGAACCGCGACCTGCCGCCATGGTTCTGCGCGAAATGGTTTAGGAGACCGGTCGATGCAATATCTGGACGAAATCCTTGAACTCTCGCGGCAGAGGCCCCGTGGGCCACTGTCGCGGTGGTTTGACGCTCGGCTGCGCGAGCAGGTCGAGTCGGGGCACTTCCTGCCGCCGTCGGACCTCCGGGCTGTGGGAGAGCGGCTGATCGAGCAACTCGTCGGCTACCGGGAGCAGGCCGGCGTCTCGACCGCCGTTCTTGGCATGTCCGGCGGCGTCGACAGCGGGGTGACGGCGGCGCTGCTGAAGGAGGCCGGCTGGCGCGTGGTTGGCTACACCCTTCCTATCGAGCAGGATCCTACCGAGACCGAGCGCGGCACCGAAGCATGCCGCGCGCTAGGCCTGGAGCACCTGCATCTCGATCTGTCGCAACAATACAGGGACGTGGTCGCGGGGCTGGGATCTCTGGACAAGGAACTGCCCGCTTCGGACACTGAGCCGCTGCGCACGAGGCGCGGCAATATCCGCGCACGGCTGCGAATGGTCACTCTTTACGATCAGGCGCATCGCTGGGGCGGCCTGGTGGCGAGCACCGACAACTTCTCGGAACTTGGCGCGGGTTTCTGGACCCTCCATGGCGACGTCGGCGACCTTGCACCGGTGCAGTCGCTGCTGAAGTCATGGGAAATACCCTGGATGGCGCGCGAATATGCCGTACCGGAGCGCACATGGCGCGCAAAGCCGACTGATGGGCTCGGCATAGGCGAAGGAGACGAGGCGCAGATCGGCGCAACCTATCTGGAGTGGGACATAGCCGTCTTCGCGGTGGTGGATGCGCTGCGCCAGAACCCTTCACTGACCGCGGAAGAGCTTCCCGAGGTCCTGGGGGCTGGCGATGATCCGGTGGCCGTACAAGCTATCGGCGCCGTTTTGAGTCGGCTGCGCATGACGTGGTTCAAGCGGATGAACCCGGTCATCTTCGACCATCCGCGGGCGGACCGGCTGGGGATACTGGATCTGATCGATGACCGCCTGTTCCGACCTGCCGTTCTGCGCGACGACCGTGCTCTCGCCTCGTTCTCGGGAGAAATCGCAGCGCTGGGCCAGCGCCTTGCCCACGCCCTCGCCGAGAGGCCCATGCGAGTTGTCACCGCCGAGTCCTGCACTGCCGGGCTGCTCGGCGCCTGCATCGCCGCCGCCCCGGGAAGCTCTTCGGTGCTCGAAGGCAGCTTCGTCACCTACCGCCCGTCGATGAAGATCGATGCCTTAGGCGTTTCCAGCGCGCTGATCGGTGATCGGACAGTCTATGACCCGGAAGTGGCCAGCGCGATGGCCGAGGGTGCGCTGCAGCGCGCAAAAGGGGCCGAACTGGCGATCGCGATTACGGGCGTTGCTGGTCCGGAGCCGGATCAGGGCAAACCGGTGGGCCTGGTGTACATCGCGACGCTCCTCGCGGGTGGAACGCCACAGGTGACCGAGTGCCACTTCCGGGGCCAGCCGAAGGAGATCGTGACGGCCGCGATCCGAAAGGCACTGTCCCTAGGTCTGGCCGAACTGGCCTGAGCGGGTGCACATGCGCTTCCTGTGGTTTTTCCACCGGCTCAGCAGCGTCGAGACGCTATGGAGTTCCGATGGAACAGGTCGTACGGTTCTCCTCCTCCCTCACCGAGGACAGGTGCTATCGGATCTTGATCGAGGCGGTCACCGATTACGCCCTGCTGGACTCCGACGGCATTGTAGCGCGGCGGATTTCTGCCTACCCGTCGCCGAGGCGGCGCCCCAATCGCAGGAAGAGCCGGTTCGGGCGCAATCATCGGTACCGGCTACGTCCAAGCTCATCTCGCAGTGGACGACGATCCGCTGGTGCTCATGAGCATGGTGGTAATGCTGGAGGACACGGGCACCGCGCGTGTTCCAGCGACCTCCGGAGCCGAGGCACTTACATCCTCAGGATTGAAGAGGCTGTAAATAGGTCATCACCGATCAAGCCATGCCACGCATCGCCGGTATGTAACCCACCGAAGCCATTTGGGCTAAGTGGCCAGACATCCGATGATATTGGCGACCGACTACGCAGAACTGCCCTGGGGCGCGAACCAGGGGCTTTTGAAACTCACTAAACCGTTTCGGGCGGCGAATTTGCCGTCGTGGCCTAGGCCCTGGGATTAGTACCGTAGCAAACCACCGCGGTTGGGCTAACTAGCCCATACCCCCAAGGTATACCGAAGTTCAGCATCACCACCTTCTGCCTGATGCCGCATTTCGGTGGCGGCCAGCATGATGAACTTGCGGCGAGCTTCTTTGCAGCTAGCTACCAAGCTATGCCTGCCCCAACTCAGGCGAAGCCGCGAGAGGCGGAATATCGCCGCCCAAACAATCCGGACGTCCCATGCAGGAACCACGCTCTTTGCCTGCAGTTGGCGATGGATCCGGCAAAAAGGAGGAGCACGCTTTGGCCCGCATCGGCTTTCACGCTTCGCATGAACAGTTTCCGCCCTCCCAGCTTCTGCGCGCCGTGCGGATGGCGGAACAGGTCGGCTTCGATTGCGCGATGTCGTCGGACCACTTCAAGCCTTGGGGTCCCGCCCAAGGTCACTCGGGCTTCGCTTGGTCCTGGCTCGGCGCAGCTATGTCGGCCACTGCCCTCCCCTTCGGGGTGATCTCCGCCCCGGGATACCGTTATCATCCCGCCGTGATCGCCCAAGGGGCGGCGACACTCGCTGAAATGTTCCCCAACCGGCTCTGGCTCGCCCTCGGCAGCGGCCAGCGGCTGAACGAGTCGATCACCGGTCAGCACTGGCCGAGCAAACGGGAGCGAAACGACCGGCTGAAGGAATGCGCCGACGTGATCCGAGCCCTGCTACAGGGGGAGACCGTCACGCATCAGGGGCTCGTCACTGTCATCGATGCCAAGCTCTACTCGCTCCCCGAAACACCGCCTTTGCTACTCGGGGCCGCGGTCAGCGAAGCTACGGCCGAGTTCGTCGGCGGCTGGGCCGACGGGCTGCTGACCGTCAGTACGGAGCCTCGCCAACTGAAGAAGGTGGTGGATGCATTCCGGCGCGGTGGGGGCGAAGGCAAACCTCTCCACCTGCAAGTCGGCCTGAACTGGGCGCCGACGGACGACGAGGCGACGGCCGCGGCACACGGCCAGTGGCGCTACAACGTCCTCGGCGGACAGGTGAACTGGGAGCTGTCCTCGCCGGAAGACTTCGATACCGCGACTCGGCATGTTCGCCCTGAGGACATGCGGAATGCGGTACTTGTCTCCTCGGATCTCGGACAACACGCCGCGTGGCTCAACGAGTTCAAAGGGATCGGGTTTTCAGAACTGCTGCTACACCAAGTAGACCAGAACCAGCTACGGTTCCTCGAAGCCTTCGGCGAAAAAGTATTGCCCCAGCTACGGTGACGTCGGACGGGCGCGGGCTGCTATAAGGGCGTATCGGTACACCAAAGCTTTCGAGAATTCCGATCCCGGAGCATTTGGTCCGTGGCGGCCCCTTTTTGCTCAGTAATGCAGTCACGCCTGAGTGGAGCACTTTGAACGTGGTCGGGGTCGTGGCGGTAGAGCAGACGGTCAACATCGAGACCGGCGAAGTCCTGGAGGAGCCAATCGTGCTCGTTCGGCATGGCGAGGTGCCTGCGGAGGTCGCGGGAGAGTAAAGGTATCACTCCAGCCTGGGGGCATCACATCTTCTCCCCGTTGTACAGCCGGTGGATGACGTTGGCTTTGCCGAGGCAGCCCATACACACGGTTGAGTAACCGTCCCTTACCGAGCACAGGGCGCGACCGATATCCTGCGGGAAAGGATTTATGCACCAAGAGCGAAGCGCAAGGGCAGCCAAGAGTGCAGTCTCCGGCTTCAGGCGCGCGACCTTCCGGTGGCGGAAGGCAGTCTCGAGCCGGTCGGCGATCTGAAGCAGGGAGCGAGTCTGGTCCATCGCTCGTTGAAGAACCAAGCGGGAACGTCGTCAAGGGTGTTAACCATAATGGGATATGCTCCGGCGGCGGCACCGGATTGATTCGACAACGCAAACCGATCTGTTAATCAATCGTTAAGATTCTAATCAATGCCTCTTGCGTCGCGAATTCACCCGCCATGATCGCCCGTCTGCTCGCCCAACTTCTGGAGCCCGCCGAAGATATACGAGACGAGGTGACGTCTTTTCTCGCGACCTATCAGGATCCGCGAGACGCTTGGATGGAGGCACGCGGGCGGCGACAGGCTGCCGAGGGCGTGGCGCAGTGGAGCGCCGATATCGAGTGGCGCCATCGCAGCCTCTACTGGCGCCGCGTAATGGGCGAAATAGAGCGTCAGACCGGCTACCGACACCAGCCACAGATGCCGACACTGCCTTTAGAACAAGTCTCGCAGTGAGCAGCTAAACTAGGATGTAGCACGGCCTCAGATCTTGGAGCCAAAGACCTTCTAAAGCTAAGGTCGAGGTGGATAAGCGGCACCGGATCGCGACGGCGGAAACGTGCGGCGCCACGCTGTCCCGCACGATGATATTCATGACTTAGATCAGGAAGGGTGGGCCTAGTGGGGATTTTCAGATGGCTGTTCGGGCGCGGAATAGCCGCACAGCCTGATCGGTGGCTCGACGAAGTGATAGTCGACGGGGACGGTAGCTTCGACTTCAGTATCGTTGGCGAGGCCAACTACCAGAACCAGCTTGATAGCCTCTGTGGCGGACGAACCAAGACCGGTCACGAGATGGAATGCATGGCAATTCTGGTCGAGGAGCCGACCAATCCCTTTGATCCGAACGCTGTAACAGTGACCATTGACGACCTGACGGTCGGCAATCTCGCGCGTCGCGATGCGGTCGCTTTCAAGAGAGCTTTGGCGAAAGCGGGGTTCACCGCGATGCCCGTCAGCGTCGAGGCATTTATTGTTGGGGGCTGGGATCGGGGCTTCAGCGACCGCGGGCATTATGGGGTCAAGCTAGACATGTGCGAGCCGTATCGTTTTCGCCGCTAGGCACTGTTCTCGGCGATGTTAGGTTCGCAGAACAGAGACAACGCACCAAAGTGATTGGCCAGCTTGCCGCCGACGGAACCGTTCCGGAGTCTGGCGGTTGGCCTATACTGGGGTCAGTTACCCTCTGCCAAACCTACCTGTCAGGCATATCGTATGTCCCAGAGGGACACCCTTCCGGCTGCGGTCGATTTCGAGAACCGGGGGTCGCTTTCTGGTATCGGTGACGTGCACTTGCGCAAGCTTGCCGCGGACTGCGATGCCTGGTGCCTCTGGATGGAGGAGTTCCGGGCAGCACTGTCCACCCCCGCAGGCCAGACGGAGTGGGACGTGCTGATGCGTCACGAGCAGGACGAAGTTACGGCGGCGCACCGCCGGGTCCAAGATGAGATTATCGCCAGGGAAGAGACGCGCCCCGCCACCTCCCGATGACGGGGCGCTACGGACGCCAACTTGAGGACTCGGCATCCGGCACTATCGCCGATGCGCATCGGCGGCGCTTCGCCATTCTTAGCACGTAACGAGCCGCGCCCGCGCACATATTCCCATGCCAAGGCCACACAGCCCACTCGGCGCGCGGGAGGCTACCGGCGCGCTTTGGGCGAGCGCTCAATTGCGGAGTCCGGGCAGGGAGCGAACGCTGATGTTTCGCAACCCCGATCTACGCGACCTCGGCCTCACCCCCTCCCGCATCGTCCTTATGCACCGCCTGAACGAGGGTCCAGAAGAGGACTGCGTAGGGCTTGAGATGAAAGAGATGACGGGACGGGAACTGCAGGCGGCGGACTACCTGACGGGCAGGAAACTCGCCGAGGTCGTGCCCGGCTGGCGGATGTCCTTCTGGTATCGGCTCACGCAACGCGGCCGACAGACGCTGCGGATACTGGCAGCCTTGGGCCTTTGAAGAACTTGCTGATTGCCTCGCCCCTCTCTGGCCCTGGCTGCTCACCGCCGGTCGGGCCATGATCCGGCGCCTGCTCGCCCGCCTGTTCCGGCCGTCTGCCCAGATCCGGCAGGAGGTGACTGTGCTCCTGGCGATGCACGGCACCAGGGATCCATGGCTGGAGGCGCGCGAACGCCGGCGAGCGGCAGAGAAGGATGCGCGCTGGGTCGATGACGGTGTCATCCGCCGCCGCCGCTACTGGAACAGCGTCATGCGGGAGATCGAGCGACAGACGGGCTACCTGCATCAGCCGGACGCGGCGAACGGGACGGGGGACGGTTGAAGCGGACCGCTGTGCTATTGAATGGGCCGATCCCCACTTTCCGCGATCAATGAGAGGGCGTTACGGATATGCCCAAAATCAAGAATCCCTCGACGACGCAGCTTCTGCCGAAGATCTTCGCCATCAACAGATCGATTAGAGGGCTGATGGGCCTCAAGCTCGCTGAGATCGGCCTTTATCCTGGGCAGGACGAGCTGCTCCTGGCACTATCTCCGGAAACGGGAACGAATGTATCGCGTCTGGCTGATAGCCTCCGCATACGCCCCTCGACCGTCTCGAAGATGGTAAGGTATCTTGCGGCTCAAGGCCTCGTAGAGCGCGCCGGAGATCCACACGATGCTCGGCTGACTTTCATCTGCATCACACCTTCCGGCACCGAGATGCAGAGACGCATCAAGGAGGTGTGGCAATCGATAGAACAGGGATTCCGGGAGATGGATGACCGGAACCGGGTGGAACGGGACCTGAGGCTGATTGAGGAGTTCCTGCGCAAACCGCGAAGCAGCTCCTGACCTAAACCGCCCTCTCCCCGTCCTTCCGATCGCCCTGCGCCACGATCCGCAGCACGTCATCCGGCAGCGGCCGCTGCAGCGCCGACGCCTCCGCCCACTTCGCCCGCATCCACGCGTCGATATCGTCCGGCTCCGTCAGGATGACCGGCATCGCCTTCGAGTGGATCGGAGCGACGACGGCGTTCGGCTCGCTGGTGAGGAAGCCGTAGAGGTCGGCGTTGACCTCCCCCTCCTTCACCTTCCGTACGCTGGTCCAGTTCGTCCGGCGAAGACCATCAGGGGTCGGCTCTCGTCGCGGGCGAACCAGTTCGGCACCTTCTTGCCGTCGATCGTGTCGTATTCGCAGAACGAGGTCAGCGGCACGACGCAACGGTGCGCCGGGCCGAGCCAGCGCCGCCAGTGCGGGCTGTTGGTCCGCCGGATGTTCGTCACGCCGGGTCGGTCTTCTTGCCCTCCAGGGCGAATTTCGGCGAGGGCATGCCCCAGCGCGCCATCGTCAGCTCGCGCACCCCGTCCTCGCCGTTCCGGACGACCGGAGCGGTGGTGTCCGGGAAGACGCCCGGCAGCGGCGGCATGTTGCCGGTCCGGTCCCGCATGGCGCGGGTGAACTCGAGGATGGCCGTCTGGCCCTTGGTGATGGAGTAAAGATTGCAGATGTGGACGGCCTCCGGCTTGTAGGATCGTAGCAGAGTATTGACCTGATCGCTTGCTATCAGATGTCGGCCTATTTGCGCAGGGAAGCCCGCTGGCCAAGATGGTGTTCGCTACGCACGTTCCAAGCACATGGAGGACATTCGCTGGTGCTAGCGTAATCTTCGGAAGCCCGCACGTATCGACCGATCGGTCATTCCATCTACAGCGTCCTGCAAGTCCGTGGGCTATCCGCCGAGCAGCCTGCTCGTCGGTGCCGGTCTCGGATCAAGTTGGCGTGTCGACCTCCATTCGGTTGTAAACTCCGCCCGAGACCATCAGTCTCCATGCGATGCGGGCGAACTTGTTGGCCAGCGCTACCGCCACCAGCTTTGGCGGCTTTCGCTCGAGTAGTGAGGCGAGCCATGGCGTAGGTCTGTGACGACCAGCGCGTACGTGTCTCAGCAAGGCCGTTACGCCGACAATCAATGTTGAACGGAGCACGGAGTCCCTGGCTTTTGTAATGCCTCCGTGCCTCTGACGACCGCCCGTCGAATGATCCTTTTGCGTAAGCCCGAGCTAAGCCGCAAAGTCGCGACCGGACCTGAACGTCTCGGGCGGAGGAGCCTTCATGCTCAACATCGTCGAACCGATCGGGCCAACGCCCGAAATCGTTGCAATTCGCCGGCTGATCTCATCCTCACGATGCCACTTCATTAGCTTGGCCTCGATCTCCTTGAGGCGTGCCTCGACCGCGGCGTAGTCCTTGGCCTGGAAGCGGAAGAGATCCCGAGCCATCGCCGGTAGATCGTCATCCTAAAGGACGCGCTTCATGAGTGCATTGACGTTCTGTCGACCCGCAGCCCCGACGATGCCAAACTCCGCTGCATAGCTTCGGAAGGCGTTCGAGAGCTGCGACTTCACGCTGACTAAACGCTCCCGTACTGTCATCAGCATGCAGGCCGCCTGCCGCTCCTTCGACTTCACCGGCACGAAGCGCATGCTCGGCCGAGTGACAGCTTCGCAGAGGGCTTCAGCGTCCGCGGCATCGTTCTTACCGCGCTTCACATAGGGCTTCACGTACTGTGGCGGAATCAGCTTCACCTCGTGGCCGAAGGATCGCAGCAGGCGAGCCCAGTGGTGAGAGCTGCCACATGCCTCGATGGCAACGAGAACCGACGGAAGCCTCTCGAAGAAGCGGATCATCTCAGCGCGCCGGAACTGCCGGCGAACGACCACAACCTCGTTCTGATCGACGCCGTGGAGTTGGAACACCGACATGGAGGTGTCCATGCCAATGCGGATGGGAATATTCACTGGTCTCTCCTCTCAACTGGCTGTGACGCTTGAAAACGTCATTAAGCGCTTGGGTTGAGAGGCCGTCCACACCAGCACATCTCGGCAGCAGAGCACGGCCCACAGCTGCCGTCGAGATGAGCCGGGCTAGCTACAGTTATCAGCCTGGCCGTACGAAAGATGATGGAGAGGCAGAACGGAACAGCAGCTCGGTTCATTCAACATCCGGTCGGTATTTGAACACCCTTTGGTGCTATAGCGATCTCCACACCTTCCCGATTGGACAAACCATGCTCTCGAGTTCGGCTCCTGCCGAAATTCTCATCAAACGACTACGTCGCTCGACGGGCCTGGACGAGCAGGAACTGGCGGACCTGCGAACACTGCCGGCCACGCTCCGTGAGATTAGAAAGAACGAGACGATCAGCTGTGAGGGTGACCGCGTTCATCACTGCGTCCTGATCGTCGACGGCTTCCTTGCCAGGTTCCTAGACACTCGCGAGGGCAAGCGCCAGATCCTTTCCTTCTACGTGCCCGGCGATATTCCGGACCTGCAGTCACTGCATCTGCCAACCATGGATCACAGTCTCGGAAGCATCGCGCCCTCCAAGATCGCGATGATCCCGCACCAAGCGCTTGCAGACGTCAGCGGGCGCAATCCCCGGATCGCCTCGGCCCTTTGGCGGGAGACGCTGATCGACGGATCTGTCACCCGCCGATGGGTGCGCTGCCTCGGCCGACTGAGCGCACGCCAGCGCGTCGCCCACATGCTGTGCGAGCTCTACGTCCGGCTCGACGCAGTCGGGCTGGCGGACCGGCCGATCCGCCTAATGACGCAGCAGGATATCGGAGACGCGATGGGGCTCACCGTCGTGCAGATCAACCGGACCCTCCGCGATCTGCGTAGCGAAGGTCTGATCGCGATCGAGAAGCGACACCTGACGATCGTGCACCGGGAACGCCTGCAGAAGATCGCGGAGTTCGACCCCTTCTATCTCCACCTCGACCCGGAGTCTCGAAGCTAGGCGGCCAAGGACATTCCGTGGCTTTGTCGGGATCGAATGGAGGAGCTGGAGCGTCTACGTGCTGAAGAGGCGAAGTCCCCCGGAAGCTTGCGTGTCCCGCTACTTTTTCGACATCAACGACAACGGTCTCACCGTCCCCGACGAGGACGGCATCGAGTGGCGAGACACGGGACGCGGTGCGAGAAGCCGCGATCGATGCGCTTCCCAAAATGGCCTGCGATGCTTTGCCGGCCGGAGATCACCTAGTGATTAGCATCAGTGTACGTGATCAGGCTAACCAGCCGGTCTTTCACGCGTCGCTGACGCTCGATGCTAGGTGGCAGCAGTAACCAGATCCCGGAACGACAAAAGCCGCCGCCCCGGCGAAGGGACGGCGGCTCTGGCGCGACGGCGATGGGCAGTGGAGTCTAGACGCGCGGGCGGTTTTCCGGATCAATCGGCCGGTTGACCGGGTCCACGTGCGTCGTGCGCTTGCGTCCCGCCAGGCCGGCCAGACCCAAAAGGCCGATAAGTCCAAGCCACCCAAGATCGAAGCCGTCGTCGTCATCGTTCTGGCTGGCATTCGTCATAGGTTGCACAGGGTCGTTGGCGGGCGCAGTGGTCTGAGCGAGAGCGGCAGGGCCGGTCGCGGCGAAAAGGCCAGCGGACAGAGCTGCGGCATAGAGGGGATTGCGTCGCATTTTCGTTTCTCCAGTGATCTATGGAGCTGCAATGGCTGCAGGCTGGGAACGTTCCTGTGAGGTCCTCGTGAACTGCGGTGGTGGCAACAGACTGCGCCGCGAAAAAGCCGATGCACGCCAGCTTCAGCTCGACCTTCTGGCATGAAAACGCGGCTGCGTCCGGCTGCTGCTCGATACTTAAGAGGCCGAACCAGTCGGTTATCAGGCCTTCCCGCGTCGCGGTGACCGACGTAGTAGCCGCTTACGCTAAAGGCATAGCCCTGGGTAACGTCTCGGCATGCCGTAGCTTGAGATCATCGTATCTTAAGCAGTTTCTGACGCAATGGCGGGATGGCGAAGCGTCCCCGTCCCCCGAAGTCGATCGGCCTCCAGCAGGAGCCGGATATTATTGCCCGCGGCAGGACGCTGACGCCGCGCGACCCGCGCCAGCCGCAGCTTCCCTTCGACCCGATGCCGGATCGCATCGAGCCGTGCCTCGCCCTACTGGCAGCCAAGCCGCCCGTGGGGCCTGACTGGGCGTTCGAGATCAAATGGGACGGCTACCGCCTAGCGATCCACGTAGATGGCAGGGGTGCTCGCGTTCTGACCCGAGGCGGCCAGGACTGGACGCATCGCTTCCCCGCCATCGCTAAGGCGGCCGTCGCGCTCGACGCCCCTGCCCTCATCCTGGACGGCGAGGCCGTGGTCCTCGACGACCAAGGGCGCTCGGACTTCGCTGCCCTTCAGCAGGCTCTTGGCGGACGCGGCGGCAAGCGCATCGCCGGCGAGGAGGTGATCTTCTACGCCTTCGACCTCCTCTACTTCGATGGGCACGACCTCTCCGGCATGGCGCTCGTCGAACGTCGTCACCTGCTCGAGGATCTGCTCCGGGATGCGACGGGCACGATACGGCTGTCGGAGGAGGTTCAGGCCGAAGGAGCGGACCTGCTGCGGATCGCCTGCCAGCACGGCCTCGAAGGGATCATCGCAAAGAACCGCGAGGCGCCCTACCGGAGCGGTCGCCGCGGCGACTGGCTGAAGATCAAATGCATCCAAAGCGACAGCTTCGCGGTCATCGGCTACGAGCCCTCGAGCAAGGTGCACGGCGCGATCGCCAGCCTGCTTCTTGCAGCCCATAGCGAGGAAGGCCTCGTGTATGTCGGCTCGGTCGGGACCGGGTTCAAAGGCGATCAGGTCCGCGAGCTAAAGCAACAGCTAGACGCGATGAAGACGGACCGACCGCCTTACGCGCCAAGGGAGCGGAAGCTGGTCTTCTCGCGCCCCGAGCTGGTCGCCGAGATCGAATACCGCGGCTGGACCGGAGACCGAAAGCTCCGCCACGCCTCATTCAAGGGCCTGCGCGAGGTGGCCGACCGCGCTGACGTCTTCGCCTGTCGCCGGCAGGAGCAACCGGATGACGTTTCAACGCAACTAGACGGCCACCGAGATTAAGGCGACGTAGCGGCATCAGAAGCGACAGCGGGAGTGTCTTCCGTGCTAAGAGGGCGGCACCCACCGGAGATATCTGTATGGCCCCCTACTTTTTCGACATCGTCGACAATGGTCTTTTCGTCCACGACGATGAAGGGATTGAGTGCGGATCTCTTGGCGCCGTGCGGGAGGCCGCGATGGATTCGCTGCCGAAGATGGCATGCGACGCATCGACGGAGGGAGATCACCACGTGATCAGCATCAGTGTCCGTGATCAGGCCGATAAGCCCGTGTTCCATGCTTGCCTGACTGTCGATGCCGGCTGGCCGCAGTAAGCTGAAGCCTGAACGCAAAATAGCCGCCGCCCCGGTGAAGGGACGGCGGTTCTGGCATGAGAGTGGCGCGGACTCTGCCTACTTGAAGACGGGCTCTTCGTAGAACGGAGCCGGCTCCTCATATGCCGGGGCAGCCGCGTAGAGCGGTTCCTTGCCCTTGCCGAAGCCGCCGCCGAACTCGTAGCGCAGGCCGGCGCGGACCGCGTGCAGGTTGAAGCCGTGGTCCCGGCCCTGAACGCCGCTAGCGCCGAAGGCGGAATCAACCTGGTCGTAGCCGAAGGCGTCGCCCTCGAAGACGCGGGTGTAGCGGTAGCCGACGTCGAGCTTGAGCTGCTTGGTCAGGTCGACGCTGGCGCCGGCCATCAGGGAGGACGCGAAGCGCCAGCTGTCCTCGCCCTCGTGGTAGCCCATGAAATTGCCCTCCGCGCCGCAGGTCGGGTTGCAGATCTCGTTCTTCATCTTGCCGTAGCCGACATGGGCGAAGCCAAGGCCGGCGCCGATATACGGCGTAATGGAGCCCAATTTCTTCAGGTCCACATAGGCATTCGCCATCGCCGTCCACACATCGGCCGACGTGCTGTCATTGTAGTTGCAACCGAAGCCGACATAGCTGGGGCAGTCGCTGCGGCCATCGATATCGAGGTCGTAGTAGTCGAGCGAGACGTCCGCGCGGAAGTGGTCGGAAAAGCGGTATCCAAGGCCAGCACCTAACGTGTATGACGACTTTGTCTCAAGCTCGTCGAAGTGATAGCGGGAGCCGCGCTCGCCGAAGACGCTGTAGTCACCGCTGGTCTTGCTGCTGAAGAGATATCCCGCGTCGCCGCGGATATACCAGCCCGAGTAGTTTTCCTTGACGGGTTCCTCATAGGCGGGTGCCGAGGGCTCGACGTAAATCGGCTCGATTATATCCGCCGCCCGGGTCGTGCCGGTCATGCACGACAGGACGCCGATCGCGGCGACGGTCGCCATCAGCATCGATTTCATTTCGAATTTTCTCCCCGACTGCATAACGGCCGCGGCGGGAATGCTCACCGCGCTCTTAACGAACAAGGTAAATCGGAATGGTTAATCAATTACCATTTAGCTTACAGGGAACCCCTGCCGTAAGCCTTTACGGATTCCCGCTACAGAAGATGGTAGATTGCTGAATCACTTCAGTCGTGTTCGGTGCGGAGATCACCGTGGCCCGCTACTATTTCGACTCGACGACAACGGCGTTCTCTTTCGCGATGAAGAAGGTGCCGAATGCTACACATCAGCCTCTGCCCGAGAGGCCGCGATAGATGCCTTGCCTATGTGGCCCGAGACGCACTGGCGGGCGAAAATCCCCATGTGATGAGCATCAGCGTCCGCGACGGAACCGACACGCGGATTTTCCGCGCGTCGCTGACACTCCATGTTGGATCTATCAACAGAAGCTATTGTTAGTCGTTCGAGTCGGCAGACACCGGGGATAGGAGACGAGCGACGTCGCCAAAGACCTTGCCGCAAAAATTTCCGCCGCCGAACGCGAGCGGACGGTGTGGGCGGAGGGACGAAAAGCCTTTCGGACCGGCGGCATAGCGGCTCTCAATCCGCACTCACCGCGATCGCCCAATCACACCCTGTGGGCCGAAGGGTTCGAGGCCGAGCGGGAGGCTACGAAGGCGCCGGACTGGTCCGAATAGTTCCACCAGATAATCTCACAACGCAAAAAAACCCGCGCGGGAGACCCGGGCGAGCAAGTTGTGCGAGCTACTGTGAAGATACCGCGCCACTGAGCATTTTGACGCGGGGGGCCCAATTCGTCGATACGTCCTACCCCTTTGCCTGATCTTTTTACCGCCGACCGGATGATGTTCTTCAGGTCGTTCAGATCGTGTGCTGCCGCAGATCCTCCCGCAGCTTCCGCTTGTCGCGATCACAACCATCGACCGAGACGTGGTTCGAGCGGTCATAAATCTGGCGGCTCCCGAAGAGTGCGCCCCGCCGCGTGGAGGCTTTGTGCGGGCGGGACGCCGAGCGCGCTGGTGGGGCCGTGCGTGCGCTCCTCTCCCGTGCGGTTTCCCGCGGGGGCAAGATGAAGCTTAGCGGGTCGAGGTAACACTCAACAACGCCGGCGAGAACGAAAACCTGCTACTCGTTTGAACCGGAGCCCGGCTTTTCTCGCTTATCACGTGCCGAGCGATCTTCGCGCTTCTGCGCTTCTGCATCCTCGTAGCCCATAGCCTTGCCCGCCGCGTCTTTCGCTCCGGTTTTGGCATTGATCTTGGCGTCCCATCCGCCAGGGGATTCGGGCTTCTTTTCGTTCATCTTGAGATCTTCCTATAAGAGACGAAGCAGAACCATCTCGGTTAGCCGCCACCGATCCCCTCCAGTACAACTCCTGTTCCCAAGCAGCGCAAGCAGGGCTCCCCCTGATTTTGGCCGCTACCCCCGCAGGCAGGACAAACGTTCTCACCGCTCCCAGGAGTGCCCGGCGCGGCTTCATCTCCAGGCTTCAGGGGATCTGTTTCATCTTTGGGCAAGTCGCTCATAAGGGTCCTCCCGTTTTCACCCAGAACGATCATCCGTTGGAAATGTTCAACGTCTATGGCTTTAACGCAAAATGCGCCCGCGCCACCCGATGAAGGGCAACGCGGGCGCGGCGGGTCGATGATGGGGGAGAGGCTAGCTCGATCCGTAATACTCCAATCCGCCGAGAGCTTTGATCCATTCGATCACTGGCTGCCCCCCGAGCCGGAGAGAAAGGTCGATGGGCGCTCAAGAGCGTCTGGAGTCGAGGAATTTCACGGCATGCTCGACAGTGACTATTTTCTCAGCTTCGCCATCGGGTATCTCTATTCCAAATTCTTCTTCGAACCTCATAACTAGCTCAACGACCTCAAGGCTGTCAGCGCCAAGGTCATCGGCGATTTCGCTGTTCAATTCGATCTTCGTTTGATCCAAACCGAGATGCTCGGCAACAATGGCTCTTACGCGCTCTTCGGTGTCGCTCATAAAATCCTCGCACGCCTCTGAAGGAGCGTTCCGTAGAAGGCGTGTGGCGCGGAATTGAGGCTTCCTAATCCAGCAGGCAGATGTATGCGCATCCGGCGGGCTCTTCACGCAACCGACCGGAAAATGTTCTGCCGTTAGTCACGGCGCTGATCCTTGCTCATGGACCGGACGATATCCCGAAGGTCATTGAGATCGTGCTCCTGCTGAAGATCCTCGCGGAGCCGGCGCTCGTCGCGATCCCGGTCCAGCCGATCCGCCATCAGCCGCACCGTCTCGTGGAATTTGATGATCGTCTCGTGCAGGTCGCCGATCGCCGAGATAAGCGCGTCCTGGGTGATGCGGTCGGGTTTATCGCCAATTGCCGAGCGGCGTATGTGGTCACGGCCACGACGCACCAGGCGGCCATCGAGCAGTAATCAAACCACCGAATCAATAAAGTCAGATCGATTTCCGCCTCGGTCTTGCCAGTAACGCGGCACAGGCCGCGACAAGCGGGTCGGATCGATCGACTGGCGCGGGGTATTCCAGCTGTTGGGCGATATCCGGCCTCGATTCGCTTCCGGCTGCTATTGGCGTAAGTGGGAAAACTGCTGGACCCTTGTCGACTCCCAGCAGCCCATCCGGCGCCGGGCAAAAACCGGGCTCGGCATCTCCCAAGAATTGCCGCCCGATCAGTAATCAAGCTGATAGCTGACCGGAAGCCAGCGGTAGCCATCACCGCGCCGCTCGACGTAGCCGAGCGATGGAAATGACGTGTGATAGCCCCCCACGGCCAACCTGTCGGTGGCCGCCATGTCGTAGATTTTCTTTCGTGTTGCGGCGCCCTTTGCCTTGTCCTGATCGAATAGCGCATGCCATTCGGGCCGTGCCAGCGACGCGACTTCGTGATGGGCGCAGTCGCCCCAAACGAGCAGGCGCTTGCCCTCGCTCTCGACATGAAAAGCAAGATGACCCGGCGTATGCCCATAGGCTTCAACGGCGACTATGCCGTGTGTCACGTCCTCGCCCGGTTTGACAAAGCTTGTCCGCTCGGCCTGTGGTAAAAGGTGCGTGCGGAACATTAGAGCCGACTTGTGCTCGTTGCTTTCCTTCGGCGCGGAGAGCGCTTCATCCGACTTCCAGAAGCGGTACTCTTCCTCGCCGACGACATAGCGGGCATTGGGAAATGCAGGCCGTCCATCGACGAGAAGGCCACCAATGTGATCCGGGTGGGCATGCGTGACAACGACCACGTCGACCTGATCGGCACTATAGCCAGCGGCCGCCAGCGACTTGACGAGCCAGCCGCCATTGGGCGGTGGTACGAAGCCGTTTTCACCGTTGCCGGCATCGAACAGCACGAGGTCCGTACCTGTGTTGATCAGTGTTGGCGAGAAACCGGGGCGGAACTTATTCTCCGGCAGTAGATTGGCATGCATCAGCTGCTCGACCTCGGCGGCCGGTCGATCTTCGCCGACGATTGGCCAAGGGCCGTCGATCATGGCGCTGGCATCGAGAAGCGTGGTGACCTCGAACGCGCCCAGACGAAAGCGCCGGAAGACAGGCGATGCCGCGCCGCGGATAGGCGCTTTAGCCCAGACGGGCGCCGCTCTTAGTAGAGCCGGCGCGGCGATAAGTGCAGCGGCGGAGATGAGAGCTGTGCGGCGATCAAACCGAAGCGGGCGCGTCGACATGGCTATTCCTCCAAGCACCCGCTTCGAGGCGGGCATCTTTCATGGTTCAATGTGCGGTCCGCCGCGTGGCGGTCTCACTGGAGGTTAGGCATGGGCCAGCCTGCACGCTTGTATGAACGTGCTGCACCAACGCACGCCCCGCTCTGGCATCTCGATGCCGGCCGAACCTGCTTTATCGGCCCGCTGAACTACAACGCACCACATCAGCACGGCGCGCCGGTCTTCCTCGCTGGCCTCTATGGTACGTTTCGCCTTCGGCTGGCTGGCGGCAGTTGGTGCTCTTGCCGAACCGCTGTAATTCCCGCGGGAGTCATGCACGAACTCGACGTTGACGGAGACCCAATTGGCGTCCTCTACATTGAGCCGACAGTGGACGGGCAGAGTGCGCTGGCATCACTCGTCGGCTCGGGCGAGCAAACCGATGGGGCCCTCATCGGACGTGCCGGTGAAACCCTATTGCTACGTGCTTTATGGGAAGATGCTGCAAGCGTCGGCTGGGCCGGAGAAGCGCTGGATGATCTTCTCGGCTTCGCATCGGCGCATGCGCGGCAGCACCCGGACCCAAGGATTTCTTGCGCCATCCACGCCATTGGCAACAGCATGGACCGTCAACTCAGCGTAGAGACGGTCTCTGCGATCGTGGGCCTCTCCCCTCACCGCTTCCAGCATATTTTCACGCAGGAGCTCGGCGTGCCGTTTCGACGCTATCGCTCGTGGATGCGAATGCGTGATGCCATCGCAGCCATCGTGAACGGCATGATTTTCACCCATGCAGCGCACGCCGCGGGCTTTTGCGATCAGGCTCACTTCACCCACAATTTCCGGCGGACCTTCGGGGCGGCACCATCGGTAAGTCTGTCACGCTTAAGAATTTCGGGCAAAAAGAAGAAGTTCAATTGAATGGTGTGGGCATCGATGCGCTCTATGCCTTTCATGATTGAGGGTAGCGCTTGGCGGCATCTCACCTACCTCCGGTTCCCGTAACCAATCAAAGGGGGAGGATCGCCTTTCTGCGGCAGGCGGAGGAGAGAGTGATCGTTCAAATGATCACACACCTGAAGCAGACGGGCTCAGAGCGTTCTAAGATCTTCTTCGTCGGCAGGGGGACCATCGAGGAGGTCTTCGAACCGCTCTGGCCGTGAGTCGTGAGGGGCGGCACATCCCTGCTTCTGCTGGCGCGGCGACAGAACGACGAAGCCCGCCTGCTTTCGCGGACGGGGCTGTTATGTCTTGCGGCTCTTGGAGCCGGATGAGGGCGACGAGGAGTTAAGCTCCCGTGGGAGGCGATGGCGCCGCAACGTCGCCGTCGTCGGCTTCATCGTATTCCGGCGAACGGCCACCCTGAGGCAGCTTGCTCTGTTCCCGCTTCACGTGTTCGGTTTCCGTCTCGCCGGACGGGCTGTCTTCGGTCGCGATCTTCGACCCATCGTCGCGGTACTCGGTCCCGTCCTTCGTCGTTTTGCTGATCTCGGACATCGTATCTTCCTCTTGTTGCAGATGAGGAAGGTCCGGCACGGGTTCCGGTTCCTTTGTGGGGAACGTCGTCCCGCGCTTTGGCCGCGGGAGCATTCGCGGGCGCTCGGCCAACGGACTGATTACAGCGAGCAGCTATTGGCTCGACCAGCTGCGACGATTCATTAACTCAGACTTGAATTAGCGCGGGCCGGCAGCCGAAACCCACAGATCATTTTCAGCGATCTGATATCGATAGCTCTCTGACTTCCTCGATCCGCCGCGCGACACAACTGGAGAGGCAGCCGGACTGCTGAGGCACCCTGTGGTTTGCGGGCACTTTGAAGGAGGGCATCGATGACGACGAACTCTCGACGCGAACTCCGCGCCCTGATCCGCGACCTTTCTCTTGAGGTGAAACAATTGCGAAGGCAGGTACAGCGGATTGAAGCGCTCCCGGATAGCCGGGACCACTACTCATTGGGTGCAATCCGATCGCCGTCCCGGGCTATAGTGACGCCGCCTAGTCTTGCCGCGTCGCACAGGGACTTACTGAAGCGCTAGACGCTCTCCGCACATAAGCACCATGCTACGAGTTCTGGCACTTGGAAGCGCAAGGCATGCTCGCGCTGGTACGCGTGCAGCGTCCTCCACCTAGGTCTTGTCTTGCTTGATTGACTCCCCCCGAGTGCTGGCAGATTGTTCTCGTGCCCATGGGAGGGGCTACTATGGCGAAACCATCGAAGAACGAGCAGACCAGCGAGAAGGCTGGTAAGGCCGCATCCAAAGTCCTGAAGAACAAGGTTCGTCGAAGGACGAAAAGACCGCGGCAGGGTCCGCTCTCACTCAGCGTCCGCCCAAGAAGAAGTAATTCAGCGGTTCCACGGGCATGCAGCAGCCGTCACCGGCCGAGCTCGTGCTGAAGCCCCGATTTAGGGCTCCTCTTGCCCCTGCCGTAGTCCCGATGGTCCCCTGCAACAAGTAATGCGGAGGAATGGCACCGGTGTGCAGAGACCTCTTAGTACTGTCCGGGTTGCGTCGTGCGATGCAGATCCTCGGCCTGACCTTGCTCGCCGGAGGCACACCGGCATTCTCTTCCGCTCAGGCCGCCTCCCCTGTTCCCGGTGAGGAGCATTGCGTAGTGAACGTCGCTTCGATGACGTGCTGAACCTTCGCGGCGGCCCAGGAACTTCGGCGGACGTGCTGACGGGAAAAAAGTACGGCACCTGCGGTATTATCGTGACGGACGCCTGCAAGGGCAGTTGGTGCCCGGTGGATGACGGCCACTACCAGGGCTGGGTGAGCGGACGCTTCATCGCAAAGGTTTCCCCTGCCCGCTACTGCGTTACAGGCGTCCCCCCCCGGCGATACCTTGAACCTCCGCGCGTATCCATCAGCGCAAAGCCGGGTGGTGCATCGGCTCGTTCGGAACCAATGCTCCACTGCCTTCCTGCCCTATGCGACGGGCGGGTGGCAGAAGATTCGCGTCGAGGGATGGGAAGGCTGGGTTAACGGGCGGTATTTAAGCGGGCAGTGAAAGGCCGGCGTCGGTGCGGGATCGAACCAGCGATTTTAGAAAAGCCCGACTGCAAGATGAGCCCATATCGCCAATGTGATCGCGAGAACGACCCCGGCCAGGAGAACCCGCGGCAGGAGGCCGGGCATAGATTCGAAGACAACGACCAGGGAGACGCCGGCGCCGCCCAAAAGCGCTGCTGCCGCTGCGAAATCTTCCAAACCCCAGTTCATGACGGTAACGCTCCTACCAGCGGCGAATTGTCGGCCGCGAGAGCAGCGGTACTATGCTTCTTTACCGCGGCAACGCGTTGAGTTCTAAGAGCCGCTTAGCTGGAAAAGGACTCAACATGGCCGCATCGCCCGGGCGACAGCATTTTGTCGACACGAACAATCAGAAGATCATCGTGGTGGTCCAGATGATCACCCACCTGAAGCAGGCAGGCCCGGAACGGACCGAACTCTTCTTCGTCGGCGGAAACAGCGTCGTCGCGCAGGGGGCCATCGAGGAGGTCTTCAGACGGCTCTGGCCGTGAGCCGCGAGGGGCGGCACATCCCAGCTTCTGCTGGCGCTGCGATCGGCGCACGAAGCCCCGCGTGCTTTTGCGGACGGGGCTCTGATCCTCTGCGGCTCTTGGAGCCCGATGAGTGCGACGAGCGGTTAAGCTCCTGTGGGCGTCTCCGGGAAGTCGCCCTTTGTTCGGCAACTGCGAAGCTTGTAGGAGATGGCTGGAGGGCCATCTGGCGCTCATAGCGCCGTTCGTGAGAGGCAGAGCACCTCTCTGTTCATTCAGTTAGCACACCATCTCGATGTTGTTGCCATCAGGATCAAGGACGAAGGAAGCGCAGTAGGACGAATGACATCGAGCGCGGATGCCGGGCCGACCGTTGTCCCGGCCGCCGGCGCACATGGCCGCCGCGTAGAAGGCGTATAGGTTCGTCAGACAAGTCCGGCATGTGGAACTTAGGCCTGCACCCACTTGGAGACTATCTGTCCTAGGTTCTCGTTGCCCTCACTCGCTTTCCGCAGCCTCACGTGTCCGGACAGCGGAAGCACGCCGTCGCCCCCCATCGGAACGAGGTATGGCTTGAACAGGTGCGAAACCTGATTGAGGCCCCAGTCCAGATGTCCGGCGTCCAGTTCGTCGATTCCCTCCTGAAGGTTGAGATAGACGGCCCAGTAGGTCGAGACCATCCAAACGTTCGCGAGCAGCGGCTCGATGTCGTCCTTAGGCACGTTGACGATCTGGTCCTCGATCATGCGCCGCAGGAGCGCTTCGACGTCGCCGCGCATCCGGACGCTAATTTTCCTGATCGGGGTGGCCAGCGACGGCATGGTCCCTGCTAGCGCGAGAAGATCGCGAAACAGGAAGCGGTATGCCCAGACCAGCCGGAACAAATCGCTCAGAAGATCCCCGTAGGTTTGCGCTTCACCCGCACCGCCACCGAGTGCCCTGGCTGCAAAGGTTTCTGCATCAGCCTCGAAGCGTGCGAACAGCGCCAAAACCAAGCTCTCCTTTGTGCGGAAGTGATAATAGAGGTTGCCCTCGTTGATCCCGACCGTCCGGGCGATCTCCGCCGTGGTGACACGGTCCGGCCCCCGTTCGTTGAAGAGCCCGAGCGTTGCTTCGAGGACCCTTGCCCGTGTCCCGCCGCGCGTCCGTAGCCTGTCGTGTTTTCCCGTCGTAATCATGAGCGGCCCGGCCGAAACATTTTGAGGTGCTCACCCTAATTCCGCCGAATAAAGGTATGCACCTTACGTCTCATGTTCGAGCCTCGCTTGCAAACTGGGACTCCCATGTCATTGACCGCGCTTCCTCGACCAAGCCTTTCCTACCTCGGTTCACTGGGAGCTGCGGCGTCTACGGTGCGCGCCTTGACGGCCATTGTCCGGAACCCGCTCGAGGCTCTTCCTCCTGAGATCTACCGCGAGCCGATTGTCGTTTCCCGCATGGCGGGGGCGCCACGGATCTACCTGTCCGATCCCGTGCTTATCCACGAAGTGCTGGTCAAGAACGCCAACGCCCTCGGCAAGGGCGAAGAAGTGCGGCGCGCCCTCGGGCCGGCGCTGGGAAAGGGCCTGCTGACGGCCGATGGCGCTCATTGGAAATGGCAGCGGCAGTCCGTCGCGCACGCGTTCCGGCACGAGAAGTTGCGGGCCCTCCAGCCGGCGATGATCGCGGCGGCTGAGGACACCGGACAGCGTTGGCGGGTGCAAGGGACAACAACCGTCGATATCGGCCACGAGATGATGCGCACGACCTTCGACATCATCGTGGAGACGATGATGTCGGGTGGCGCGGGGATCGACGTGGGTCGGGTCGAGCAGGGCATCACCGATTATCTCAAGCCAAGCGGGTGGACATTCGCCCTTAGTGTCCTTGGTGCCCCGGACTGGATCCCCTACCCGGGCCGACGGAAGGCCAGCGCCGCGGTCGCCTTTCTGCGCTCCAGCCTGCACGCCATCATCGCCGATCGGCGCGAGGGCGTTGATCAGAGGCAGGACCTTGTCGCCATGCTGCTCGCCGCTGCGGATCCGGAAACGGGGCGCACGATGACCGGCGAGGAGATCGTCGACAACTTGATGACATTCATCACGGCGGGGCACGAGACCACGGCGCTCGGGCTCGCGTGGACCTTCCATCTCCTGGCGCTCCATCCGGCAGTCGAGACAAGGGTCCTCGAAGAGATCGTCACTGTGACGGGCGGCCAAGCGGTCGCGGCGGAACACATCGCCAAGCTCGCCTTCACCCGTCAGGTGTTCGCTGAGGCCATGCGGCTCTATCCCCCGGCGCCCATCATTACCCGAACGGTGATCCGGGACTTTGTCCTCGGGGAGCACTCGGTTGCCGCAGGGACCATCATCTACGTGCCGATCCACGCGGTCCACCATCACCCAGCCCTGTGGGACAGCCCGGAAGCATTCGATCCCGATCGCTTTGCCCCGGAGGCCAGCAAGGCTCGGCATCGCTACGCCTACATGCCGTTCGGTGGGGGGCCGCGTGTCTGCATCGGCAACGCTTTTGCCGTGATGGAGGCCGTTGCCGTGCTTGCGGTGCTCCTCTCGGCCTTCAGGGTTTCTGCCGCGTCGGCGAGCCCTCCGCAGCCGATCATGAAGGTCACGCTGCGTCCGAAGGAGAGCCTCGTGATGAGGGTCGAACAACGGCATGTCTAAGCCTCCGCCAACCCGCGTGCCCGTTGACGGGTGCGGGAAGAATGACTGTTGATATGCTCATCCGGTATGACTCTTGGCATCGTCGAAAGGTACCGGGATCACCCCGGCATCAGCTAGCAAAATCCACCAGATGAAGACGGCGTGTCCCAGGGCGAGTCAACGCCGTGTGCCAGCGGTTGTCTTCTTGGCGAGTTCGTGCGCATCGCGGCTCCTGAAACCCATTACGATAGGCGACCTCCCCTTTCGGCCGCCCCGAATGGATCTGACCGGCCCGCGATTGGCATAGGCGGGCGGATATCGACCGCAACCCCACCCTTCAAGGCCTCCGCAAGTTCGGGGCTTTGAAGGGGATCAGTGAGGCAGCGCGAGAGTGTTTAATAAAATTCAGAATCTGATGCGGCCGCCAGCAGGCCTGGAGTTTGACTTCAGCAATCCGGCAGGCGAGCCGGCGCTGGCACCGGTGGATGGCGTCACCTGGCGAGGGTTCGCCAATCCGATCTCGCGGTTCATCGGCGGAGTCGCAGCGGCGCTGCTTGAACTGGCTGAACCCTCAGTGCGTACGGGCGTATGGGATCACAGCAGCTTCCAGAACGATTCAGGAATGCGGCTGCGTCGTACGGGTGTCGCGGCGATGATGACGGTCTATGGCCCACGTTCGGAGGCCGAGACGCTGATCGCGCGGGTCGTCAGGATGCATGGCCATGTTCAGGGCACCACGCCCGGCGGCGCGAGATCAAACGCCACTCCGGCTACAGCCATCAGCCGGAGACGGCCCACGCGATACCCTGGACACAGCTGACGAGGAGCGGCGCAAGCGAAGAAGGCCGCGGCGGTAGAGCGGCGCAAGCGAAGAAGGCCGCGGCGGTAGAGCGCCGCAAACGAGCGCCTTAGACCGCCGCAACACCGTCCTTCCGCTCTCCGTGCGCTACAATCCGCAGGACATCATCTGGCAGTAGCCGCTGTGGCGCTCCTGCCTCCGCCCGATGCGATTGCCGCGTCTCAATTCCGGCCACGCGCGGAGAGCAAGCTGATTAGAGCGAAGTGTCAGGCGGAAAGGTGACAATGGTTTTCGGACGGTTAGCGTCCCGCCTTCTTCCGATGAGACTGAACGAGCGTGGTCTTCAGACCCGAGATGCCGAACTGTTCGTCCAGCCTCTCCCACTCGAGAAATTCCTCTCGCGAAATCCTGTAGCGGTCGAAAACGATTTCCGGCGTCACATGACCTCTGGCCACGGCGTCAACGATCTGAGCCTTTCGCCGAGGCGTCCACCTTTTCACGTGCGGTGAAGGCAGAAGTTCGCGCATGCGGGCCCCCGCGACTAAGTCGACCGTAAAATTTATCGACTAGTTTTAGGCTTTATTGCGGCCCGACATGGACTGTAGCGTCCCTCCAAAGAGGTATCCGTGCTTACTTTTGTAATGTCGTCAGAGCGCTCGCCCACGTTCACTCCGTCTCAAAATTGCGCAGTCAGGAACAAAAGAGGCCTCGGCCTTTCGCTCTCCTCGGGCTACGATCCGCAGCACGTTGTTATCACGCTGGGGTCGTCGGCACCGTAGCGAGACTACGGGCGAGCGGCTGATCGGCTATCACCAAGTGCCGTTCCACTGCCGCGGCGATCGCCTCCGCCATCTTTTCCCGAGCGATGTCCTGATCCTGCCAGGACGGACGCGGCCGCTTCTGTGCGCAGTGCGCTGCCGCGTCTCTGGCGGCACTGCGGCGAGGGCGAGCTTGATGACGGTCCGGAGCTGGCGGGCTGGGTGCGACTGGGATCCTCGTCAAGTATCAGGGGCAAAGCTCTGCCGTACTACCCCACATCTCTCCACCGCCTTCTCGTCGTCAATCCCTGGATTATCCGCTGCCAAGCAGCTTCCGGGCGCTACTCGCTGGACGCACAGAACCAAGGGCTGGCCGAAACCGCTGACTCACCACACCCACCGGCCGCCAAGCTGAACATCAGCTAAACGGCGCGTTCCGAAGCTGTTCGGTTCGGGTGTGGACTACTCCTCGAAGAACCAGCGAGTTTGGGATCTACGATGAGGCGCACATGAAGAAGATGTTGCCGCTCGACATGAACATGCCTGCCACATGAATTGGAGACTGCAGGATGGGTCAGAAGAGGACTCCCCGGGTTGTCAGCATGATTGCAGGGGCGCTGGCATTCATGGCCTTCTCCGTCTGTATTTTGGCGACCATGGCGGCTTACCTTGTAGTCGGACCGCACCCCGATATATCTCTTGCTCCCGGCGCTGACGGTGGTGGGCTGGAAGCTTCCTGGGTCGAGTGAAGGGTCCCCCGGCAGTCAGAGGGCGAAGGGAGGATTTCCCGCAATGCCACTCGCTTAACCTTCAGCGGCTTGGCCAAAAGCGGCTGCCGGACTAGATCCGGTTCATGCCCACGCGACGATCCTGCACCCCCTCCGAATGGCTGCAGAGGTGTCGATCCCTGCCAAGCATGCGGGACATCTGCAGTACGTCATCCGCCCCTTCCGCCAGCTTCGCGCAATCGCGCGCGACTACCTGGTTCGGCCGGCACATGATGAATTTTGTCGTATGGTAGTAGCTTCGCCGGAAGATCTACCGAACCGCTGACTGCCAATTCGGGTTGACCTCGCTTCCAATCTTGTCGTTAAAGGCCGACGGGCGGCTAGCGTCCGCTTGCTTGCCCCTGTCTCACCGTCATCAAAAATGCCGCGGCAAAGAGAAGGTGGATGACCAGGAAAACCTTTGCGATCTCACGAGCGTCTCCTGACACGACACCCCATAGGTCGTTTGCCGCCACAGCCCCGAACCCGACGAGGTTTGCCACAAGGACGTAGCCGCGCTCCCGCGACGACGGGCAGTCTCGGAAGAGCCAGTTGAGCGCCGCGATACCCAGAAACGGCCCTCCCAGAAGCCTTAGCAGTGCGACGAGTTCGGGAGGTGCATCGGCCGGCACTGCTCCGGTGCCGAACTCCAGGGGGAAGATGGTCAACCCCATGCCAACCGCGAAGAGGTAGAGGGCGGCAACAACCAAAATCAGCTTCGGCACCGAAGTCTCCCAGGTTAAACATTATGAGTAGCATGCCTCTGCCTCCGATCTCCTCGCTGGATGGAAGCACCAGCCCGCCGCGGTCGAACAGCTCCCATCGGGCAAGCTTGTCCTCTCTTTGCTACAGCCACCTAGGATCGATGCTTCGTTCGATCGCTTAGCCATGATCCGACGCCTGCTTCTCGTCCTGTTCGTGACGCTCCTCGCGGCGGGGCGCGATCAGGACCATCGTCGTATCGGTCCGACACTCTTCGAGGCCATCGCCGCCCTGTAAACCCAGGAAAGACCGCCACCCGATGATGGGCAGCGCTGGCGCGGCGGGTCGATGAGGTGTTCATCAACACCGCCCCGCTACTGGAACAGCGTCATGCGCGACATCGAGCGCCAGTCAGGCTACTCGCATCAGCAGGCCAAGGCGACAGGGTGCTGGGCCTGTAGCCTCCGATCGAGACAGATCCGGCTACGCCACTGGACCAAAGCTATTCTTCCTGCTCTTCCTATGTCCTGCTTGGCCATGAGCACAGGCCAGATGGCCTAATGGGTGACGGCATCACGCTATGTTTTCGATCATTCTTCAAGTGCGCGCTGGGGCCGTTATCCGCGTTGCACGGTCCTTACTCGCCTTGGGGATTCTCGCGAGCTTTGCAGCATGTGATCTGCCGCGCGATCCGGAGGGCACGACGGAGAGGGTTCGCGGCGGCAATCTCGTCGTGGGGGTCATTGAAGGCTCCCCCTATGCCGCCCTCCCCGACCAGGCTGCGCAGGGCGAGGAGGCCACCCTCGCTCTGGCAGTTGCCCGTGCATTGGACCCCAAGCCCGTATGGATCCGCGGCACGGGCGAGAGCATTTTTGCTGCACTGGAGTCGGGAGACGTCGATCTGGCTATCGGCGGCATCGCGGCATCCACCCCATGGTCGAGCCACGCGGCGCTGAGCACATCGATTGGCACAATGGAATTGGCTGGGGACACGGAAGATCGAGTCTTCGCCTTGCCACTCGGGGAGAACCGCTGGCTGCTCGAGGTCAACCGGGTCGTTCGCAAGGCACAGTCGGACCGATGAGGCCGCACGAACGCCTGCCTGACGAACAGCGGAAGGCCTTGCACCGGGCGATCCGCTTGGAATGGTGGACGCTGGCTTGGATGGCCTCGATCATTGCGCTCCTCGCTGTCGTGCTCGGCTCGTCGCAGGCGATGCGGACGGCGTGGATCGAGGACATTCTGAGCCTTCTGCCGCCCGCGGCTTTCCTGATCGCCGAGAAGTTCTCGCGGCGCACGCCGAGCCGGCGCTTTCCCTACGGGCTGCAGCGCTTCAACTCGATCGCGTTCTTGGCCAGTGCCGTTGCGCTTACGGTGCTCGGCGCCGTGCTCCTTGCAGAATCCGCATTGAAACTGGTGACGGCCGAACATCCGACGACCGGCTCGGTCGCCATTTTCGGCGAGGAGATCTGGCTCGGTTGGCTGATGATCGCGGCGCTAATTTACAGCTGTGTGCCTCCGGTGATCCTCGGCCGGATGAAGCTGCCGCTGGCGAAGCAGTTGCAGGACAAGACACTGCACACCGACGCCGACATGAACAAGGCGGACTGGATGACGGGCGCGGCCGCGATCGGGGGCATCGTCGGCGTGAGCCTAGGCTTCTGGTGGGCGGACGCGGTTGCGGCACTGATCATTTCATTCGACGTCCCGCGGGACGGCCTGCGAGCTCTGCGCATTTCCACCGTCGAACTGGCCGATGGCGCACCACGCAGGATCGACGCGCCCGACTTGGCGCCCGTCGTCGACACCCTCACCGCTCAACTCGATCTGTGGGGACTGCGCGTTCAGCCGCATTTGCGTACAACCGGCCGCTTTGTCACCGGCGAGATCGTGGGGCCGGACGCCGGTCGGGTGACCGCTGAGATGCTCGTAACGCTGGAGGAGATGGACTGGCGCCTGGTCGACCTCTCGCTGCGGCCGACGGACGATTCCGTCTACCCGATGCTCGGGGAGGAAGAGCATTTCTTGACCTCCCGCCTGTAGCCATCGCAGCGACTGCGGCCTGCCAGAAACCTCCGTCCTAAGCCACCACCTCCCCATCCTTTCGCTCACCCCGCGCCACGATCCGCATAACATCGTCCGGCAGCGGCCGCTGCAGCACCGACGCCCCCGCCCAATCCCCCATCCACACGTCCATCTCACCGGCTCAGCCAAAGTCACACCGCGACGGATCTGGACTGGCGCGCCTCATCCTAAGGCTCGCGGACTGTTGAAAAGAAAATGCTCGCTGCCGTGACCTTGACGAGTGCGGCATTGTGCCTAAAGGCAGTTGTAGGGCGAGGCCGATAATTTGCTAAAGGGAGGCACTATGCCAAACCAGTTGTCATCTCTAGGCCGTTCGCGGCCGTCTCCAGAGGCATCCGGATCGGCAGCAGCTGACTATGCTACGTGCCTGCAGCTGACAGCAGATGGCGTTTCGGTGACCGAAATGGCTAGTCTGCTCAGCATCACTCCAAGTGAAGTTGAGGACGTTCTCGATCAAGCGCGTCAGAAACTTGGAGGAGTTACGCTAACGCATGCTGTCGCTATCGGCATTCGTTCGCAACTAATCGAATAGCAGCCCCGCCTCGCCTAATTGCGGTCCGAATACTTTTGTTCGAGTTTCTGCACCGCAAGCACCACCTCGACCCGGTTACGTGCATCGAGCTTCTGCATCAGCAATGTCATATAATGCTTTACCGTCTTCTCGCTGACTTGCAGTTCATTGGCGATGGTCTTATTCGAAAAGCCCTTCATGAGCAGACGAACGACCTGATCCTCCCGAACACTTAGACGCGCTCCACCGGCACTCCTGGAAGGAGGCGTTCGAAGCGCGGTGATCATTTTACTGGCAAGACTTGGCGTGACAAATGTCGCGCCTTGCATTGCACTGACAATGGCTTCTCGGAGATCGGCTGCCGTGCTGCCTTTCAGAACGTATCCATTTGCGCCGGCCTCGAGCGAGTTGATGGCATGATCAACCCGGTCCGAGGCGCTAAAGGCTATGATCACCATTGACGGCGATTTCATTCTGATCCGGGCAATGGCTTCAAGCGCATCGCCGGGCATCAGCAGGTCAATAATCATGACCTCCGGCGACTGCTGCTCGGCGATACATACAGCGTCTGCGGCGCACGAGCCGCCTCCCACCACGACGTATTCATCATATGCATCGAAAATTTCGATCAACCCTTGGCGCAGGATCGGGTGATCATCAATGAAAGCTATCGACGTCGGCGCCACATCTCCTCCTCTAACCACCTTCGGCTACCTCGTGTCCCTGCCGCACGAGTTTCAACCAACCACAGCCGAGGCATCCCTTTCTCCTCGCGCGAGTAGATGACCTGACTGCTGCCCACTGAACTATACACGCCACCGCTGACCATAGGTCAACCCAGGTCCGTGATGTTGCTTTGCCGGCACGCGAGTTGGTCCGCCTTCGCTTGGTCGCCTGATTGCCACTCGAAAGCAACATCGTTTGAGAATACTTTGTTCGTCGATGCAGCTTTCATCAACGCCCGACCTCCACGCGTCGCCGCGACTGCAACGGTGTCGTGCGCCGGATCGCGCAGCAGTCCGGTATCGTCACATGTCGTACACAGGTAGGGGGTATCTCGACCCGTGACGCGCATCACTTGCGAGCCAGCCCCTCCCATGGCGCAATAGGGGAAGATGCGCGCGGATCTACTTCTTGGTGAAGCTCATGGTGACGAAAACCGATAGACCGATTTTTCCCGCGACGAACCGTTCGACCGACCTCGGTGCTCTCGTCGCCGTAAGTGACTATCTTCGCACCGAGACTGAGAAGCTCGGTCTTCGTATGGCTGCGGAGATGGCCGAGATGCTGAGCAACGAGCTGCGAATTACTGCCATGCGTTCGGCACCGCGTTAGATCGCTGCCTCCCCGTCCTTCCGCTCCCCGCGCGCCACGATCCGCAGCACATCGTCCGGCAGCGGCCGCTGTAGCGCCGACGCCTCCTCCCAGTCCGCCCGCATCCCAACGTCGGTCCCGTCCGGCTCTGGAAGGATCACCGGCATCGCCTTCGGGTGGATCGGACCGACAACCGCGTTCGGCTCGCAGGTGAGGAAGCCGTAGAGGTCGGCGTTGACCTCCCCCTCCTTCACCTTCCGCACGCTGGTCCAGTTCGTCCAGATGCCGGCGAATACCATCAGGGGTCGGCTCTCGTCCCGGGCGATACCAGGTCGACACCTTCTTGCCGTCGATCGTGTCGTACTCGCAGAACGACGTCAGCGGACGACGCAGCGGTTGGCAGGCCCCAGCCAGCGCCGCCAGTGCGGGCTGTTGGTCCGCCGGATGTTCGTCACGCCGGGATCGCTCTTCTTGCCCTCGAGCGCGAACTTCGGCGACGGCATACCTAGCCCGCCATCGTCAGCTCACGCACGCCGTCTTTGCCGTTCCGAACGATCGGCGCCGTCGTGTCGGGGAAGACACTCGGCAGCGGCGACAAGTTACCGGTCCGGTCCCGCATCGCGCGGGTGAACTCATGGATCGCCGCCTGGCCTTTGGTGATGGAGTAGAGGTTGCACATCCCGGAATGAGAGCACGCAGCATCGCCCGCGTCGAGAAGGAGCCGACTTCGGCACATTCGCCAAACGTGGCAACTGTCTGCTTGACAAGATTGCCTCTCTATCCTCATTTAACCAGATGGTTAAATCATTCGACGGCGGACTCGATGCTATCTTCCACGCTCTTGCCGATCCCACTCGGCGGGAAATCCTCGCCATGCTCTCGGTCAGCGAACTCAGCATTGGAGAGATGGTCCCGGCTTTCCCGATCTCGTTTGTGGCCGTCTCCAAACATATCAAAGCGCTCGAGCGAGCGGGGCTGGTCCGGCGCGAGGTCCGCGGCCGCAACCATGTCTGCAGCCTCGATCCCGTCGCCCTGAGGACCGCGAGCCGTTGGCTCGCCGCCTACGAGCGCTTCTGGAACGAGCGCCTCGTCGCGCTGGAGGACGTCTTGGAGGAGATGAAATCGCAGGAGCGACCGCACTGATCATCTGTCGTTCGTCGGGCGCAGCAACCCTTGCCGCTTGGTCGGCAATGAAGGCCAAGGGAGGATCAAGAGCATGACAGACGACACTATTGCTTTGCACCGGACGGAGTCGGCAACGCCGGCTGCTAGCGCTGCCGCACCGCCGACCGATCGGGGCGAACTTCGCCGGGTCGTGGTTGCCTCATCCCTTGGCGCGATCTTCGAGTCCTATGACCTCGTACTGTATGGGCCCCTCGCGGCCATCATCGCTGCGCAGTTCTTTTCCGGTCTTGACCCAGCCTATGCCTATATCTTCACGCTTCTGTCCGCGGCGATTACGTATCTCGTCAGACCCTTTGGCGGTCTCGTATTCGGCCGCCTCGGCGACCTCATCGGACGCAAGCACACCTTCCTCATCACCATCGTCGTCATGGGGGTTTCCACCTTCGCGATCGGTCTTCTGCCCAGCTACGCGGCAATCGGCGTCGCCTCCCCCGCGCTCCTGATGGCTTTTCGCGTCCTGCAGGGCCTCGCATTCGGCGGTGAGTTCGGCGGCGCGGTCACTTATATCGCCGAACACTCCCCAGCAGGTCGTCGTGGCCTCACAACCAGCGCGGTAGCCACAACGATGGCCTGCGGATTAGTCCTCGCAATCCTTGTCGTGCTCGCGTGCG
Organism: Aurantimonas endophytica; assembly: GCF_014196845.1. GTDB lineage: Bacteria > Pseudomonadota > Alphaproteobacteria > Rhizobiales > Rhizobiaceae > Aurantimonas > Aurantimonas endophytica. Next base: position 207,343 of record NZ_JACIEM010000005.1, on the reverse strand, counting down.
GGTTCCTCCTCGGACAAGAGGCCTTCGAGAGCTGGGGTTGGCGTATCCCGTTCCTGCTTTCGGCCATGCTGATGTTGATTTCGGTCTACATCCGCCTCCGACTGCATGAATCGCCACTGTTTCTGGAAATGAAGCGGACGGGCCAGACATCAAAGGCGCCGGTGCGGGAGGCGTTCGGCCGCTGGCGCTATCTGCGGGTGTCCATTCTTGTCCTTTTTGGCGCGATCGCCGGCCAGTCGATCGCCACCGCAACTGGCGCCTATCCGATCTACATGCTGATGCTGAATCTGAAGATCGACCCGTTCCTGCTCCATTACACGATCCTCGGCTACAGCGTGCTCTTGGTCGGCTTCATGATATTGGCTGGCTGGCTTTCCGACCGGGTTGGCCGCAAGCCTGTCGTGCTCCTTGGCTTCCTTGGCACGACGCTGGCAGCCTATCCCGTTTTCCAGGCCGTCACCCACTATGCCAATCCGGACCTCGAGCAGGCTGTCGCTGACAGTCCGATCACGGTGATCACAGATTCTGCCGAATGCAGTCGTCAGTTTGACCCGATTGGCTTGGCCCAGTTCCGAACCTCTTGCGACGTGGCGCGCCGCGCTGTTGCCAAGGTCGGCCTGCCCTATACGGATCGGGACGGGGAGCCGGGGACGCCCGGCCGCGTGGACATCGGCTCGACCTCCATTGTCGCCCTCGACGGCCGCACGCTCGACGATGCCGCGTTCAAGGAGCAGGCTAAGACGTTCGACTCGCAGGTTTCGGCAGCACTGGCGGAGGCGGGTTACCCGCTGCGCGCCGATCCGACAAAGACGAATGTCCCGGTCCTGATCGGCCTCCTTGCCTTCCTCAACTTTTTCGTCGCGCTGGCATCCGCCCCCTTGGCTGCCTGGGTGATCGAGATGTTCCCCACCCGCATCCGCAACACGGCCATCTCGCTCCTCTACAACATCGGCGGCTGGTTCGGGGGATTCCTGCCGGCGATCGCGTTTGCATCTTTTACCGCGACCGGCAATCTCTATGCTGGCCTTTGGTACTCGGCTACGATCCTCGCCCTGTCGTTCCTGATCGGGGCCGTTTTTCTTCCTGAGACGCGAGGCCGAGCGCTGGAGACGATCGAATGACCTCTCCAGATCGCCCAACCCCGGCCAACACGTCTGTCTCGATCGCGCTAGTAAGGCGGCTCAACGCCTCTATTCATCTCGCTTATACCGCCTGCACGGACCCGAAGTGGCTGTCGCGCTGGCTCACCCCGGGAGCCGGCCGCATCCGCTCGGCGCGAACAGACCTCCGGTGCGGGGGAACCTTCAGGCTCGATGGGACCGACCCTGACGGCGCGCCCTACGAAGTCTCTGGCTATTTCACAGAGATCATTCCGAACAAGCGGATCGTCCTCACCTGGAACTATGATGGGGCGAATGCAGCTCTCGGGGGCTCCACGTCGAAAGTTGAGATCGAGCTTCGCGGCCTAGGCGCGGATGCATGCGAACTGACGCTTACTCATTCCCAGTTATCAGGGAGCGAAGCTGGGGAAACCTATCAGGCGGCGTGGGGGATCTGCCTTGACCGACTTCGATGGTCGAGCGATCCGAAGCAGGAAACTACGAACTTCCGCGTGCCTTTCGGAGCGATGGCCGACATCTATGGGGATCGCCATCGGGCGCTTCAGGATGCCTTCGATTCACGGCGGCTCGCTAACCGGCTACGCAAGGTGACCGTCTCGACTTCCCTCGACGCCGACCAGCGCGGCTTCGTCGCCGCGTGCGACATGGTCTTCCTGAGTACGGTCGATCATCGCGGTTTCCCGACATGCTCATACAAAGGAGGCGCACCCGGCTTCGTGCAAGTGGCGGATGAAAGAACGCTTCTTTTGCCAAGCTACGACGGGAACGGGATGTACCTCAGCACCGGGAACGTTTCCGCGAACCCGAAGATTGGCCTGCTTTTCATCGATTTCGAGAACCCGCGTCGGTTGCGCATACACGGCACGGCGACGATCCAGCGAGACCAGGCGGCGCTGACGGCCTTCCCCGGCGCCGAACTCATGATGGTGGTCAGGATCCTGGAGATCTTTCCCAATTGCCCCCGGTATGTCCATCGCTACCGGCGGGTGGCCGCTTCGCCGTCCCTCCCGGACAATCAAGGGGTTTCGGAGGTCGCGCCGTGGAAAAATCTGGACTTCATCCGTGACGCTATCCCTCACAGAGATCGCGCGCGTCTGGAAAAGGCGGGCGTCAAGCCCGTGAATCGGGAGCAGTACCTTGCACAGGCCAACAAAGGCGACGACTAGTCTGGGCAAACGTCATTGAGGTCTACTGCGCGGTCGTGCTCGGGACGCCTTACAAAAAACGTCTGAGACACTTGACAAAGTAGACTGACCGTCACGAGAGGATGCATTCCCCTCCATGGTCGCGCAGAAGGCCGCGGTAGTTCTCCCCAGAGCGGTCGTACTGCGCATCCGCCGCCGACGCCTTGTTTGCGGCTGGAGCGGATCCGGCCGTCAGCACCAGCCGGGCAGCGCGACGAGGACGCCCGGACCAGTCCGCCCGGATTTCACTTCTCGGTATGCGACCGGAAGAAGGGCGATCAGGCCAAGCAGCGTCCGAGCCACCAGGACATTCACCGACACAAGATCCGCGCGGGGTTAAGATCGTCCCGAGTTCCCGCCCGAGCTGAGCGTAGACGACAGTGCCAGGGACGCCATCCCTTCCGCCAATACGCCGATGCCATGATGGCGGCCGGCACGCCGGAGAAGCTTGACCTCGAGCCGGTCGGCACGGGACCGGCCTCCTTCGCCCGCTTCCGGCGCAACGTGACGATCCGCTATCGTGCCTTCGATGGCTACTGGTGCAGACGCCAGCCAATCGACACGCTGGTCTTCCCCATCACCCCGACCTCGGCTGCCCGGCTCACCAAGCTGAAGGCCGGCGAGAGCCACGTCTCGGCCTTCCCCGCGCCGGCCGACGCCGAGGAGATCGCCGCGGATCCGCGGCTGCGGCTGATGACGCTCGGCAGCTTCAACATAGGCTGTCTCGCCAGGACCCACGCAAGCCGCCCTTTGACGACGTGCGCGTGCGCCGCGCCCTCAATTTGGCGATTGATCAGGAGGCGATACTGAGAGAGATCTTCTCTGGCCCGGCTGGCGGCGACCAACCCGCTGCCGCCGGTGCTGTGGGCGTACAACCCCGTCATTCCGACGTTCCCCTATGACCCGCAGGAGGCGCGCCGCGCCCAGTTGCGGTGGAGAACGAACCTGGCCGAGAACGGCCAAGACGGCCCACGCACTCATCACTGCGACCGCCGAAGACAAGACTCATGCACCGCATATTCCTGTCGCCGCTATGCCGGAATACGGCGTGCAAAGACGGCGAGGTCCGTGTGGACCGCAGCGTCGATCCGTAATCCGCCTCGGGCGGCTATTTCCGCAATTCCGGCAGAACGGCCCCCTTTAGTGTCCCAGAAGTTGACCCGATAGCGACCGTCGCGCAACCCGGGTATGGTTATGTCGGTCCCGCTCACCTCCGCGTCTTCCCGCAGCCGGCCTCCAGCGCCCCGGATGTCTTGCCGAAGCAGCCAGGCGATCGCCTGCTCCGGGTCGCCGCACGCAAACACGGCGAGCCTCGCCGTGTCGCCGGTGATCTCTTCGTTCAGATTGACGCGGCGAAAGCTTCCCCAGTCCACCAGATCCGCGAAGCCGGCGAGGCTGCGCTGCGCCTGCCGCATGCCGAGAGTCAGAGTGTGCGGATGCCGGTTGGGCCAGCGCATGCCTCCGCCGGCACCGCCCGAGGCAAGATGGGCCCACTGGATGTGCCGGAAGTACTCGTCGTCGAACGGCTCGGGCAGGGTCCTCTTGCGGTCTTTGAAGAGGTGGATGGGACCGTGCTCGGTATCGAGAAACGGCCTGTCGTCTCCGATCTCGGCCAGGCAGTTCCGCACGATCCGTCCAACCGCCAGAGCCGGTTTCACCGTGTCGCGGGGCCAGTCGATCGTTCCGCTCTCGTAGATATGGATAGTCGCGAAATCCAGATCGGGATGGCGAAAGATCGCTTCTGCTATGGTTCGCCCGTGGCGGGTATCGAGTTCCGGCCCGAACACGGAGACCGTCTGGAGGTGGCTTCGACCATAGAGACGGCACTCGATCTGGCGCAGATGCGTGGAAATGTCGTGGATGAACTCGCAGAAATTCTCTGCCCGCCCGCCATCATGCGCCGGATGGATCTCATTGAGGAGGTCCCAAGCAAAGAGTGCGCCGCTGCCGCCCCAGCGTTCCGCGGCGAATGTGATCCGCGCCTTCATGGCGGCACGGGTGGCTTTGCAGGTCAGCAGCCTCGACGGATGGTCGAGAGGACCGTTACCGGCGCTGTTGTAGGGATGCCAGCGCCAGCGCTGCCACATCCAGAACGTGTCGTAGGGCGTAAGAAGAATCCGCAGGCCGTGCTTCTCGCACAGGCGGAAGAGATCATCCCAGAACTGCACCATGTTCGGCACGAACCGACCGGCGGGACGCTCGAGATAGCGATGCCGTCCTTGGGCGTATTCGAGCATCAGGCGCAGACAAGTGACGCCATGCGCCCGCAGATGCGCCAGATGGCGGTCAACCGCCTCGATGTCCCGCCGACGGTAGAGCCCGGCAAGCTCCGGCCAATCCACGGCGTCGTTCTGGCCGAGCGGCGTGAATGGCATGCCGTCCTCAGCCTGAAAATACGGAGCGCCCGGCGCCACGCCAACCCAAGGAAGAGTCGCGGTCGAGCCGGCCGGGAGCGGGAAGAAGTCAGCAGGATACGGGCGTTGAAGCATCTGCATCCTGTAGCGCAACAGGCTGGCTCACGACAGAACGGGGCTTTCCCTCTCCGTCTGCGCAACCTGGAAGGTCCGCCCCGAGCGTTCCGCCTCCCGCTCCTCGTCAATCCGCCTGAAGGCGGCCAACGCCTGACCCACCACCTGATCCATGTTGTAGTAGCGGTAGGTGGCAAGGCGCCCGATGAAGTGAACATCGGGATGCGAGCGCGCGAGCGCCTGGTATCGCCGGAAGATCGCCTGGTTCTCCTCACGCGGGATCGGGTAGTACGGATCGCCTTCCTCCGACGGATACTCGTAGGTTAGGCTCGTCTTCGAATGTACCTGCCCCGTCAGGTGCTTGTACTCAGTGACGCGGGTGAACTGTTCCGTCTGGGGATAGTTCACGACCGCGACCGGCTGATGCCACTCCTTGTCCAGCGTAACATGGCGAAAGGTCAGGGAGCGGTAGGGCAGCCGCCCGTAGCCGTAACCGAAATACTCGTCGATCGGCCCGGTGAATACGAGCCGCCGGTGCGGGACGGCCGCCCTGATCTGGTCGAAGTCGACGCCGAGTTGCACCGTGATGTTGGGGTGATCCAGCATCTTCTCGAACATGCGGGTGAAGCCGTCAGCCGGCATGGCCTGATATTTGTCTCCGAAATAGCGGTCGTCGGTATTGGTCCGCGTCGGCACGCGCGCAGTCACGGACTTGTCGAGCTCCGAGGGATCGACGCCCCATTGCTTGCGCGTATATCCCTGGAAGAACTTCTCATAAAGTTCACGCCCGACGGTTCCCACGACCACGTCTTCGGATGTCCTGACCTGCTCCACCGTCTCGGCCTGGGAGGCGAAGAAGGCCTCCGCCTCCGCATCCGTCTCCAGGGATAGGCCGTAGAGCCGATTGATCGTGGTGCGGTTGATCGGGATCGGCAGCAGCTGATCGTCCACCCGCGCCAGGACGCGATGCTCGTACGGCCACCACCTGGTGAACCTAGACAGGTATTCGAAGACCGCGTCGGAGTTGGTGTGGAAGATGTGCGGTCCGTACTGATGGATCAGGACGCCTGCAGCGTCCAGTCGGTCATAGGCGTTGCCTGCCACGTGCGGCCGGCGGTCGATCACGAGGACCTTCGCCCCGTGCTGGCTCGCAAGCCGTTCGGCAATCACGGTGCCCGCGAAACCTGCTCCCACCACGAGCCAGTCAAACATGGGTCAGTTCCCTGCTCAGGGGAGAGTGATCGATTGAGAGGCCGCGCGTCTTGCGTTTGGCGATGCTATCGAGCTCGCGGTGCATCGCAGCCCAGGTGACGTCCCAGGACGTCTTGCTTAAGGTCTCGTCGACCTTAGAGAGCCAGCTCTCGCGCGGCCGCGAAAGCATACTCTCGATACCCGCGACCACCTCCTCCGCCGTGGCGGCGATCTGCACCAAACCGAGTGCCCCGTAGGGACGAACGACGTCGGTGATCGGTGTCGACACCACCGGTAGCCCGGCCGCGAGGAACTCCGGCGTCTTCGTCGGGCTGATGAAGCGCGTCGCCTCGTTGATGGCGAACGGCATGAAACCGGCGTCCCAGCCGGCAAGATAGCTCGGAAGCTCCGTGTAGTTCTTGCCACCGATCCAGTGGATGTTGTCGGCCTGTGGCAGGGTGGCGGGATCGATCTTGACCACCGGTCCGATCATGACGAACTGCCAGTCCGGGCGCAGCGCGGCGGTCCGACGAAGTAGGTCCAGGTCTATCCGCTCGTCGATGACGCCGAAAAAGCCGACCCGGGGCTTGGGCACCGGTGCCTGGTCATCGGGGTCGGCAAGCTCCCCGCGAGCCGCAGAGAAATGAGAAACGTCGACGCTGCTCGGGAAGGGCTGGACGTTCGAGTGGCGCCCCTGCTTCGCCTCGAAGAGGCTAAGGCCTCCGGTGAAAACCACGTCGGCAGCCCCGAACAGGCGGGCTTCGAGTTCAAGCAGCTCGGGCGGCGCGCCGAGGAAGGCTGAAAGCTCGTCCATGTTGTCATAGACGACCACGTCGGCGTCGCTCGGGTCGGTGAAGGCGCATGCGAACGGCGTATAGTACCAGAAAATCCGGCCGCCCGCTGATGTCTCTCCCAGCAGGCTGCCGATCAGCTGGCGCTGGAGGCGCAGCGCCGTGGCCGTGTCAGTGCCACGAGGAAGGACCGGGACGGCGACAGTGACACCCGCCCGCTCAGTCCTGCGTATGTAAGGTTCGGAGACGTTCTCGAAGATAGGTTCTTCAACAAATATCACTTGATATTCTTTCGATGCACGGGAAAGAATATGTTGGGGCCTCTGGTAAACGAAATCCCAGCGAAGATGGGAAAAGCACACTAGGGTTCGCAGCTTCATTGCCGTTTCCGCATGGTATACAGCACTCGAAGAACTCGAAGGCATCCTAATACTCCAGTAGGCGCTAGTGTCGCAGCACAACAATCATCCGAGATGAAAATCGTTGCACCCCCTGTTTCTAGCCAGCTACGCAGCTTGTACTGGGCTCACGCAACACATCGCAGTGCCGCGAGTTGAGGGACTGCGCAGCGGTCGGGGCCCGAATGTTCAACAGCTTCCTTCTTGCCGGATTCGAGTGTTCCTCCCACCGACGGTCGGATGGCCGGCGCCTCGACCTCATTGCCTCCTCCCAGCATGACCGCCTGGTCGAGGCCGACTACGCCCGCGTCAGGGAGCTGGGGCTGCTGAGCATCCGGGACGGGCTGCGATGGCATCTGATCGAGGTGCAGCCCGGTTGCTACGACTGGTCGAGCGCGCTCCCCATGATCGAAGCGGCGCGGCGCCACCGCGTTCAGGTCATCTGGGACTTGTGCCACTATGGCGTGCCGGACTTCATCGACATCTGGTCGAGAGACTTCGTCGAACGCTTCGCCGACTTTTCATCAGCCGCGACCCGGTTGCTGCTTCGGGAGAGCGGCGGGTCAGACCTGTTCTGCCCCGTGAACGAGATTTCCTACTGGGCCTGGGCCGGAGCCGAGACCGGCATTATGAACCCCGGGACGCACGGTCGGGGGGCTGAACTCAAGCGGCAGCTGGTCCGGGCAGCTGTCGCAGCCATGGCTGCCATTCGTGCGGAAGATCCGGCAGCGCGTTTCGTCTTCGCGGAACCAGCCATCCACGTGGACGGCGGCGACGGCCCCTCAGAGCATCGCGAGGCAGCCGAAAGCTACCGCCTCGCCCAGTACGAGGCGTTCGACATGCTAGCGGGCCGGCTAGCGCCGGAACTCGGCGGCCGGGCCGAGTTTCTCGATGTCGTCGGGGTAAATTTCTACCCCGACAACCAGTGGTATTTTGGCGGCAGCGCGATCCCGCTCGGTCACCACGCCTACAAGCCTTTGCGGGAAATGCTACGCGAGGTTTACGAGCGCTACCACAGGCCGCTGATGCTCTCGGAGACGGGGGCGGAAGGAACCGCACGGCCGGCCTGGCTCCACTACGTCATGGGCGAAGTCGCCGCGGCGATCGAGGACGGCGTGCCGGTCGAGGGGGTATGCCTCTATCCGATCCTGGACTGCCACGGCTGGCAGAACGAGCGGCTCTGCCCCGTCGGATTGCTTTCTAGTCCGGACGACAGTGGACGGCGCGCGCTCTACAGTCCGCTCGCAGAAGAACTGCGGATGCAGCAGCAGCGTATCGGACAGCTTCTCGATCGCCGGGCTGCAAGCTCCGCCGACGACAGTGCGGGAATCAGGAGCACAGGCCGACCATGACGATTGCCTGGCCGCTGAACCGGGAGCCAGATGTGTCTACGGCGACGGTGCACTCCCTGCCGGGAACGCCGGGATTTCTGACGGCACCGGTCGCGTTCGTCCTGCATTACGTGAAACGCCACCCGATCCTGTTCTTCTGCCTCTTCCTCGTCGCGTTCCTCGCGGCCAGCCTCTCCGTCGGGGTCCATTACGGGATGAAGCTGCTGGTGGACGCGATAACCGGGGCGCAGCCAAACCCGGACGTTGCCTGGATGTGGCTCGGCGTCTTCATCACGCTGATCGCCGCTGAAAGCGTGCTCTGGCGCGCCAGCGGCTGGCTCGCGGCGCGCACCACGATCTCGGTCGGCGTGGACATCCGGCTGGACCTCCTCGACTACATGGTCGGCCACCCGGTGCGCTATTTCCACGACAATCTCGCCGGCGCGCTGGGACACCGCGTCACCGCGACCGCGGGGGCCTTCGGGGCGCTGACGAACCGGACCGTCTGGGACATCGCGCCGCCGATCATCAACTTCCTCGGCGCCCTGATCATCTTCGCCTTCATGGATGGCTGGATGACGGCGGCACTCGCCGTCTTCGCCATTGCGGTCACCTACGGGCTGATCCATTTTGGCGTTCGAGGTCGCGAGATCCACCGGACCTACGCGGAGCAAGCTGGCAAAGTGGGTGGGGAACTCATCGACGTGATCAGCAATGTCTGGGCGATCAAGGCGTTTTCCGCAAAGCAGCGCGAGCGCTCGCGGCTGGCGGGGGCTTTCGTTCAGGAAGCCGTCGCGCAGCGACGCAGCTGGATGTACACGGAAAGAAGCCGCATCATCCACGACATCCTGCTCGTCATTATGGCGGGTACCATGCTGGTGTGGGCTATGCTTCTTTGGGATGCCGGACGGATCACACCCGGTGACGTCGTGGTGGTGAGCGCCCTGACCTTCCGCATCCTCCATGGGTCACGTGATTTCGCCATGGCGCTGGTCGAGATGACCCAGCAATTTGCTTACCTCGGCGAAACCCTCAGGATCATCGGTCAGCCTCACGAGATACCGGACGCGCCGGGAGCCGCGACCATCGTTCCCCAGAAGGGAGACATCGTCTTCACCGACGTGGTGTTCGGCTATGGCGACAACCGGCGGATCATCGAGAAGTTTTCCCTGCACATTCCCGCCGGCCAGAAGATTGGGATCGTGGGCCCCTCGGGTGCGGGCAAGTCGACGATCCTTCACCTCCTGCAGCGTCTGCACGACGTGCAGTCAGGCGAGATCCAGATAGACGGATGCCGGGTGAGGGATCTGAAGCAGGACAGCCTCCGCGCCGCGATCGCCGTGGTTCCGCAGGAGGTGGTGCTGTTCCATCGCAGCGTGATGGAGAACATCCGCTTCGCCCGGCCTGACGCGTCCGACGACGAGATCTTCGCCGCCGCCAAGGCCGCCTATTGCCATGACTTCATCATGGAGCTGACGCAAGGCTACGACACCCTTGTGGGAGAGCGGGGCGCGAAGCTGTCCGGCGGCCAGCGCCAGCGGATCGGAATCGCAAGGGCCTTTCTGAAGGATACGCCGATCATCCTCCTGGATGAGGCGACCTCGGGCCTCGACACCCAATCGGAGATCGAGGTGCAGGCCGCTCTGGCCCGCCTGATGCGCGATCGTACGGTCGTCGCCATTGCGCATAGGCTCTCAACGGTCGCAGCCTTTGACCGGATCATCGTCGTGATGGATGGTCGCATCGTGGAGGACGGATCGCCCGCGGAGTTGCGCCGTGCCGACGGCATCTTCGCCCGGATGTGGTCGCTGCAGGCCGAGGGTCTATCGGTGGACGACATCACCCGGAACATGGCCCTGCGGGAAGGTCCTGAGGGCCAGGAGATGGGTGTTGTCTTCGGGCGGCGGCCGGAAAGCATCCGGGACGATGCCGGCGCAGCCAGCACCGGGCACTTGCTGCCGCGGACAGGGCTCTAATGACGAATAGCTCTGGCAAAAGGGCGGCTATTCCAGCCCACTAAAGCGTCACGATCTGGCGCCTCAAACGTCAAAGCGTACTCCAGTCTTTATAGATTTACGAACCTACTTATTAAACCAAGTAATTTCAGCAGCAGCGTTCTGAGTCCAGTACTCCTCTATTGTAAAACACTAGTTGGCATCTCAAGCAGCTGAAGCTGCCGACGGTTCTGTGGGAGTATGACAAGGTCGCCCGCGTATGCGCTCGCGAGGGTGTCGACCATCCCCGCTACCTGCTTCGCCTGATCGAATTGGAGCTGATCGATCGGGAGCGTCGCACGATCGAGCGACGGATCAAGGCAGCCCGGTTCCCGGCAGTCAAAAGCCTCGACACGTTCGACTTCACCGCGATTGCGAGCCTCAACAAGATGCTGGTGCTCGAGCTGGCGCGTTGCGAGTTCATCCTACGCCAGGAGAACGTCATCGCCCTCGGCAACTCCGGCGCCGGCAAGAGCCATGTGGCCCTGGCTCTTGGACTGGCCGCCTGCCAGAAGGGTCTCACCGTCACGTTCACCACCGCGGCGGCTCTCGTTCACCAGCTCATGGAAGCCCGCGACGAGCGCCGTCTTCTGAAGCAGCAACGCGATCTTCAGGCGGTGCAACTCCTCATCGTCGACGAGCTTGGCTACGTGCCGCTGTCGCCGACTGGGACCGAGCTTTTGTTCGAGTTGTTCTCGCAGCGCGACGAACGCGGCTCCACCATCGTCACCTCGAACCTGCCGTTCGAGGACTGGACGAGCGTCCTGGGGTCGGAGCGGCTCACCGGCGCGTTGCTCGATCCCCTGATGCATCACGTCCATATCCTGATGATGAACGGCGACAGCTACCGCCTCAAGCAGTCCGCCGGGCGACGTCGGGCTGCCGCGGCAAGGGCGGAACAAAACCAGGCCACCGGCGAGACCATGGATCCGGACCCCGGCGCGATTACTGATCCGAGATCCTCAGGACAGGCCGAGCGACATAGGTAAGGGCCCGATCGGGCCATTTCCTATGTCGCGCCCCTCTCGGCCCACGTGGCCTGCTTTTACTCCGCCGCGTTGGCCTGGTTTTGCTCCGACGTTGACAAGGGTCGCCCGTGGATCGGCCGGGCGGAAAGAAGACAGTCAGCTTCAGAGCAACTCCAGAACGAAGCAGCCGTTCCGCGCGGACCCATTACAGTCATGTCCCTTCCAACCACATATTGTTGAAAGCGGTCATGTTCGCGGCTCGCGCACTCGGAGACGGTCTATGAACAGTCCTGCTGAAAGAGCTTCGATCCGGTCGCCGATGGTGGGATGGCTGGGACCGATGCGGCAGCCTGAGACGCCTTGACGTAGCCTCATGCCATGGTGAAAACCGCATATCGATGCCAATGCCCTACAGGTGTTGGTGCTCTCTATACATCCTCCTGAGGACAAGGCGGTCGACTATGGGAATTGTCGCGAAGGCGACTGAATTCGTGGGTGGCGCTGTCGCGCTCTTCAGGCGTTTTGGTTCTCCGTCGCATCAAGCCGTCGGGCTGACACCCCAAATTCCGGAGGCACGAAAACAGGGAATCATGACCTTGAAACTTCCCGCCGCAGAGGGCTGGAAGGAGGGGCGCCTGCCCACCTGCGCGCCGGGGCTTCAGGTCAATGCCTTTGCGTCGAACCTCGATCATCCCCGCTGGATCGAGGTCCTGCCGAACGGCGACGTCCTCGTGGCGGAGTCGAAAGAGCAGCCGGAGAGGCCGCGCACCCTCATGGACCACGCTCAGCAGGCCACGATGCGCCGCGTCAAGGCGATCGGCCCCAGCGCCAATCGTGTCACGCTTTGGCGTGACGCGGATGGGGACGGTGTCGCCGAGCGCCGCGAGGTCTTCGTGGAAAACCAGAACCAGCCCTTCGGCATGGCGCTGGTCGGCGACCGGTTCTACCTCGGGAACACGGACGGCATTCGGTGTTTCGACTACCGGCCAGGCGATACGAGCCTCATAGGCGGTGGTGAAAAGCTCGTCGACTTCAAGCCGCACGGGCACTGGACCCGCAGCCTGATCGTCTCGCCGGATCGGGCGAAGATTTACGCTGGCGTCGGATCGTTGTCCAATATCGGCGACAACGGGATGGCGGCAGAAGAGGGTCGCGCGGCGATCTGGGAACTGGACGTTGCCACCGGAAAGGCGCGGACTTTTGCCTCCGGGCTGCGAAACCCGGTCGGCATGGCCTTCGAGCCGGTAACGGGAAAGCTCTGGACCGTCGTCAACGAGCGCGACGGGCTTGGGGACGAAACGCCGCCGGACTACCTTACGTCCGTCGAAGAGGGTGGGTTTTACGGCTGGCCCTATTGCTACTGGGGCAGGACCGTGGACGATCGTGTCACGCAGGCTCCGGACCTCGTCGCCCGTGCCATCCAGCCGGATTATGCTCTCGGCGGCCACACGGCATCGCTCGGCCTCTGCTGGATGCCGGGCGGCACCTTGCCGGGGTTCGGCGAGGGCATGGTGATCGGCCAGCACGGATCGTGGAATCGCTCGACGCTCAGCGGCTACAAGCTGATCTTCGTCCCCTTCGACAATGGCGCGCCGAACGGACCGGCTCGCGATATCCTGTCCGGCTTCCTGTCCGAGGACGAGAAACTTGCCTATGGGCGTCCCGTCGGCGTGGCGATCGGCCCGGACGGCAGATCGCTGCTGATGGCCGACGATGTGGGAGACGTCATCTGGCGCGTGACCGCCGTGTGACGCAGTCGGTCGCACCGTAGCGGCGATCGCGGAGGCTGAAAGAAATCCGTGGACCTGGAATGGGCGCATGAAGGCGATCGTGATCATGCGGGAGTCTTGACCGATTGCGGACTGACCGCTTTGTGGCTGAGCCCGCGAGAAACCTGACCTATTCAGGGAATTAGGCTTGTCGACATTGCCTCAAAACTCCAGCGAGATCACAGTATTCAAGAGGCCGCGTCGGTGCGCCTTTTCACTGCGCCCCCAGCCCGGCCGCGGCGACCTGCCGAGAGGGCGCATTGCTGCACTGGACAGGGCCGGATCGGAACGCATGTTCCGTAGGACTGCGCGAATATGCCGAGGCAGTTTTCTCTCGGCTTTGGATGCAAAGGAAAAACCCAATGGTCCGTATGATGCTCAACGGAGTCGAGCAGGAATTCGACGGCGATGGGGAAACGCCGCTGCTTTGGTATCTCAGGGATGAGTTGGGGCTCACGGGGACCAAGTATGGTTGCGGTATAGGGGCTTGCGGGGCCTGTACCGTCCATGTCGACGGCAACCCCACTTTCGCCTGCCTTACGACCGTCAGCATGCTCGAAGGCTCCCAGGTCACAACGATCGAAGGTCTGTCCAAGAACGGCGATCATCCGGTTCAGGTCGCCTGGCGTGACCTGAACGTGGCGCAATGCGGCTACTGCCAGGCGGGGCAGATCATGCAGGCGGCATCGCTCGTGGATCAGTCCGACACCGTGACCGACGAAGACATAGACACGGCGATGAATGGCAACCTGTGCCGCTGCGGCACCTATCCCCGCATCCGGGCTGCCATCAAGCAGGCAGCGGAGGCGTCGTGATGCGAAACTCGTCGATCACCAATATCAGTCGCCGCGGCATTCTCGGCGGCATCGGGGCCTCCGCCTTCGTCCTCGCTGTGGGTCTGCCCTTCCGGGGCTGGGCCCAGGAGGAAGAGCCCAAGTTCGGCCGGGATGCGATGCCGAACGGCTGGAGTGACGACCCGAAGGCCTTCATCTCGATCGCCGAGGACGGGCTCGTCACCGTGACCGTCCACCGCTCCGAAATGGGTCAGGGCGTCCGCACCTCGATCGCCATGGTCGTCGCCGACGAGCTCGGCGCCGATTGGGACCAGGTCCGGGTGGACCAGGCCCCTGGCGACGAGGAGAAGTACGGCAACCAGGACACCGACGGCTCGCGGAGCCTGCGGCATTTCTTCATGCCGATGCGCCGGGCCGGCGCGGCCGCGCGCAGGATGCTGGAACAGGCTGCCGCTGCCGAGTGGGGGGTCGATGTCGCCGAGGTGAAGGCCGAAGGTCACAGGGTGAATCATGCCGTATCGGGCCGGTCCCTGGGCTATGGTGAACTCGCCGCTGCGGCCATGGATCTCGACGTGCCACCCGCCGACAGTCTCGTGCTCCTCGACCCGTCACAGTTCCGCTACATCGGCAAGTCCGATATCGGGCTCGCCGACAACATGGGCATCACCACCGGCACCGCGATCTACGGCATCGACGTCCGGCGCGACGGCATGCTCTACGCGGTCATCGCCCGGCCACCGGTCTATGGCGGCCGCGTCAAAAGCTTCGACGACAGCGCCGCGCTGGCAATTGCCGGGGTGGAGAAGGTGATCGTGATCGACCCCGTCGACTTCCCAACTGAGTTCGCCCCGTTGGGTGGGGTCGCGGTCATTGCCAAAAACACCTACCTCGCGATGAAGGGCCGCGACGCGCTCACCATCGAGTGGGAGGACGGCCCGAATGCCAGCTACGACAGCGAGGCCTATCGCGAATTGCTGTCCAAGGCGGCGAATGCGGCCGGCGGCACGGTGATCCGCGATCAGGGCGACTTCGATGCGGGCATGGCCGGCGCCGCCCGGACCGTCGAGGCGGAATACTACATCCCGCATCTGGCGCAAGCGCCGATGGAAGCGCCTGCCGCGGTGGTGGAGATCCGGGACGGAAAAGCCGAGGCCTGGGCCTGCACCCAGGCGCCGCAGGTGACGCGGCTGCGTCTGGCAGAACGGCTGAAGCTGGACAAGGAGAACGTGACCGTCAACGTCACGTTGCTGGGTGGCGGCTTTGGCCGCAAGTCGAAGCCCGACTTCGTGCTCGAGGCCGGCATTCTCAGCCAGGCGATGGACGGTGCGCCGGTCAAGCTCACCTGGACCCGCGAGGATGACATCCACCACGGCTACTATCACACGGTATCGGTCGAGAAGATGACCGCGGGCCTCGATGACAGCGGCATGCCGGTGGCCTGGCTGCATCGCACGGCGGCACCGACGATCGGCTCGATCTTCGCCCCCGATCCCAAACAGAAACTGCCCTTCGAGCTCGGCATGGGGCTCTTGAACATGCCGCTTGCGATCGAGAACATCCGGGCCGAGAACCCCGAGGCATCCGCTCATGTGCGCATCGGCTGGTACCGGTCAGTCTCGAACATCCCCCACGCCTTCGCCATCCAGTCCTTCATATCCGAACTGGCAGATGCCGTCGGCCGCGATCCGAAGGACTACCTGCTCGAGGTCATCGGTCCGGCGCGGCTGGTCGATCCGCGGGAACTCGGCGACGTCTGGAACTACGGCGAGGACCCCGAGGTCTATCCGATCGACACCGGTCGGCTGGCCGCTGTCGTCGAGGAAGCAGCCAAGGGCATCGAGTGGGGCCGTCGGATGCCAGCGGGACAAGGTCTCGGTATTGCCGGGCACTACAGTTTCGTCAGCTACGTTGCGGTCGCCGCGGAGGTGGCGGTCGAGGATGGCGTCGTCTCCGTGCCGCGTGTCTCGATCGCCATCGATTGCGGCGCGCAGGTCAATCCTGATCGCATCCGGTCGCAGATGGAAGGCGCGGTGATCATGGGCGTCGGCCAGGCGCTGATGACAGAGGTGACGTTCGCCAACGGCCGGGCGCAGCAGGATAATTTCGATAGCTATCTCGTCCCGCGCATGGAGGCCGCGCCGAAGCGGATCGATATCCATATCGTGAACGCGGGCAACGCCTACGATCGTCCGCTCGGCGGGGTCGGCGAGCCGGGCCTGCCGCCTGTCGCACCGGCCATCACCAACGCCGTGTTTGCCGCGACCGGGCAGCGGATCCGCCGCCTTCCCATTGCCGGCCAGCTCCAGAGCTGACGAAAGGACACATGATGACCCGCATCGAACTCTTTACGGTGGCCGCGACCGCCCTCCTCCTCGCCGGACCCGCCCACGCCTACACGTGCGCGGAGCGCATCGCCGATTTGGAACGCCTTCTCGATGTCGCCGCCAGTCAGGCCATCTCCGCCTCCTCCGGCGGCCAAGCCGTCGCTGGTGCCCGCGAGGCGCAGGCGATGGCGGAATCGGACGAGGGCGACGAGGCGCCCGTCCCCTTCCAGGATGAGGCTGATGAAACCGCTGCGATTGAGGAAACCGACGCGGCAGGGGACGGAGGCGAAGAGCTGATCGAAGCCCGCACCGCGCTCCAGGGTGCGCGAGACCTGGCGGAGAGCGGTGACGAAGATGCCTGCGTCAAGGCCGTTGACAACGTCATCCTGTCCCTGATCCAGGATTGACGTCTTTTCAGCAGACGGCTATCTAGCCCTACCTTAAGTGTTTGGACTTAACCTTACGGAGAAGTTAAATTCGAATCACTTAAGTTGCTGATGAAGCAGGGTAGGCTTCTCTCGAAACACCGTAGGCCACTAAGTTGGACTGGCCTGCCTGCCGTCACAATGAGTAGAACTCACAACGTTCGGCTCCGCGTGACACTCTCTCATTCTCGCGGTCATTCCTACAGCTTGAAGGGGCCGTAAGCGGAACGGCGGCTTCAGAATGCCCGCGAAGCGAAAGCCGCCGTTCGACTCTCGCCCCTACACCGTTTGGTCAGTTCTGATGGCTGCACTGCGGCAGCCGTATCTGTGTCACCTCAAGCGACTAGCGCGCGCTGCTGGGAGCCGTCGGCTCTCAGGCGCGACTGTATCGCCTCCGCGTCCATCGGCTTGCCGAAGAGATAGCCTTGCCCTTGCTGGCAGCCCATGATGCGCAAGGTCTCGGCCTGCTCGGGCGTCTCGATTCCTTCCGCGATGGTCTTGATGTCGAGGCCTTCAGCGAGGGCCCGGATCGACCGCAGGATCGCCATCGCCTGCCCGTCCATCGGCACGTTGGAGACGAAGCTTCGGTCGATCTTGATCTTGGAGATCGGGAAGCGGTGGAGGTAGCCGAGCGAAGAATAGCCGGTGCCGAAATCGTCAAGTGCGAAACTGATGCCGAGGCCCAGCAATCGCTCGAAAATCTCATCGAGACCCTTGCTGTCCTGCACGAAGGCCGATTCCGTGATCTCGAGTTCGAGACGCTCTGCAGGAAGCTGCGACGCTTCAAGCGCCTCGCCAATAGCGGCGACCAGATCGCCTGTCGCGAATTGCACAGCCGAGACGTTAATCGCGATCGTCGCGGTCGACGGCCATCGCTTCGCCTCGCAGCATGCGGTCGTCAGGACCCACGCGCCCAGCCGGTGGATGAGCCCCATCTCCTCCGCCACGGGAATGAAAACAGCGGGTGAGACGAATCCCTTCGTGGGGTGCTTCCAGCGCAAAAGCGCCTCGGCTCCCACCAATTCGCCTGACACCAAGTCGACTTGGGGCTGGTAGAAGACCTGGAACTCGTCTTTCTCGAAGGCCCGGTTCAGGTCGGCCTCCAGTTCCAGCCGCGCCAGGCGATCCTCTTCCATCGCTGGCTCAAAGAGGACGACCAATCCGCGACCCTGGCGCTTGGCCCGGTACAGAGCGACGTCGGCTTGCCGCATCATCGCGCTCGCCGTTCCTCCCTCCGCAGACCACCAGCAGACACCGACGCTTGCGGCAACGGCTATTTGATGCCCGGACTCATAGAAGAGCTCGCCGAGCGAGGCGGCGAGTGCGTCCGCGTCGGCCAGGGCTGCTTCCGCCGTCTCGGCGCCGAGCAGGGCCATGAACTCATCGCCTCCCGTCCTGGCTAGCAGGGCGGGCCGTGCGATCACCTGGCTCGCACGTCGCGCCGTCTCCATCAGAACCTTGTCGCCGACGGCGTGCCCGAGCACGTCGTTGACAGCCTTGAACTGGTCGAGGTCAAAGCAGAGGATCCCGAGGCCGCTGCCGGGCGTGCGTTGATTCAACGCCGCGTCCAGCCGCTCTTCCAGTGAGTGCCGGTTGTAGAGGCCCGTCAGGCCGTCATGGAGGGCCATAAAGCGTATCTTTTCCTGCGTCAGTTCCCGCTCGGTGACGTCCCGCAGCCTCAGGCAGACATAGATCGCGCCTTCGGAGACTTCGTCGTCAACCGCCGCGATCTTCTCCATCCAGAAGGGCGCCAGCCCGTATTCGAGTACGCGGCGATCTCCGTCTTCCGAGGTCAAGGTCTCGAGGCACCCGTCCTTCGGGATCGAGGCGTCGTTCCTGAAGGCTTCACGCACGAGGGAAAGGCGTTCGACGATGAAGGGCGGCAGCCCAGCCAGCCGGGTTCCGGGCGAATATCCGAGCAGATCGCGCGCCACTTCGTTCATCCGCACGATCCGGTCCCGGTCGTCGAAGATGACCACCCCGTCGAAGCCGTCCTCGATGACGCGCTCCAGAACGCTGTGTCCGTTCTTCACCTCGGTCCGGGCAGCCCAGAGCAGCAGCCCGCGCATGTCGAATTCGCGGATTATGGCGAACAGCGCGAAGCCGGCGAGGGTCGCTTGCAGCAGCGCCGTCGCGAGCACTATAGCGTGGGTGGCCTGCAGGTGGAGCGCGACGGCCTCGACGGTAATCGCTAAGCCCCCGAAGACGATCAGCACCCGCCTCGACGGAACCAGCGCGCACAGAAGCAGGGCGACCATGGCGGCGGCGACCAGCAGGATTGCCGGCATGGCGACGAATGTGAGGTCGCGCCCCTGAAGCAGGGAATCGGCCGCCAGCGCAAGCACAGTCGATCCGGAGACGACGCCATAAACCGGCACCGAGAAGCGGTCCTGCAGCTCGAGCGCCGCCGCGCCGACGATAAGCGTCTTGCCTGCGAGTGTGCCCGGCTGCAGACGCTGGTTCAGAGCATCCACAAAGGAGACCCGCCGCAGGCGGGTGGCATCGATCCCGTAATCTATTCCGAACAGCCCGTTCGAACCGTCCCGGCCGGCGAGGATGGACGGCATGGCGGAGACCGTTTCGGAGCCGATCTCGACCGGAAAGGCTGCGCGCCGCACCAGTCCGTCCGGATCGAGCGGGACGTTGACGATCGCCGGCCAGGAGTGCTGCAGGAGAAGATCGATCGGCAGCGACGGGAGCATCAGCCCGCTGCCGGCAGCGCTTTCCTGAACGAAGGCGGCCAAGAAAGTCTCGATGCCGGCCTGCGAGAGCGCAGCCGCGAACGCCGAGTCGGCTTCGGGCGTCGAAAAGGTGCTGAAGTCCACGTCGAAGGCGATCCGGGCAGCCCCCGCCTCTGCCGCCGCGAGAACGAGTTCCCCGTGCAGGTTTCTCGGCCATGGCCACACCCCGATCTCGGCCAGGCTCCTGGCGTCGATGTCGACGAGGACGATCTCGCCGGACGGCGAACGACTCGTGGCCCGAAACCGCAGATCGGTGAGTTCGTTGTCGAGCGCGTGCGTCAGGCCGACCTGCTGCAGGGACACGACGCCCACGCCGATCGCCAGCAGAACCAGCCCTCTACGCAGCAGTCGAGAGTAGCGCGCTTGGGCCACGTGGAATCCTGTTGCTGAAGGGGAACTATGCCGTTGTCAGACCGATCGCATCAGCCCCTGCCGTTCGCCTTGCCGCCGGCCTTGCCGTTGCCGGCGTTGCCGTTCTCGCTCGCATTCCCGCCACCGGTGTTATGGCTTCCGCCGGTATTGCTGGCGCTGCCGCCTGCACTGGCGTCGACGCCGCCATTTCCGTTGCCATTGTTCCCGTTGCCGCCACCGGCGTTGCCGTTCCCGCCGGTATTGCTGGCGTTGCCGCCTGCACTTGCGTTGGCGCCGCCATTTCCGTTGCCGTTGTTCCCGTTGCCGCCACCGGCGTTGCCGTTGCCGCCGGTGTTGCTAGCGTTGCTGCCTGCGTTTCCGTTGGCGCCGCCGTTCCCGTGTCCGTTACCGTTGCCGTCGGCTCTTCCGTTAGCGCCGCCATTTCCGTTACCGCTGTTCCCGTTCCCGCTAGCGGCGTTGCCGTTTCCGCGTCCGCCAAGGCTGCCCCCTCGACCCCCGCGAGAGGCGGCTTCCGCGTTCCCGCGTCCCCTGTCGGATCGGGCTTTGTCACGGTCACGGCTGGCGGCGTCGCTCCCATCTGCGCCGGACGCGTTGCCGCGTCCTTTGCCATTGCCCCGCCCGACGAGACCGTCCATGGCGCGTTGGCTGCCACGGGAGTTGCCGTCCGCGCTGCGGCGCCCCCTGTCGCCGCGGGCGGCAGCATCGCCGGCGTCCCTGCCGAGACCATTGCCCCCGCTTCCGCCGTCACTGCGACCTCCGAGCCCGCCGGAGCGATTCGCGCCATCGGATCTGCCATTGGGTGCGCTGCTCCCCATGCCCGCGGCATCCGCGGAAGAGCTCGCCGGGTCGGGCGCCCGATCGGATCGGAAGCTCCCGTGATCGCGGCCCACCGGGGCAACCGCCGGGGGTGTCGGCGTCCCTTGGAAGACCCCCGGGGCAACGGCTCCGGCCGTCTGCAAGCCCGTAAAGCTCGCACCTGCGCTCGCCCGCTGATTGGCCCCAACATTGGCCGTCTGGCCACTCCGGAGATCCCGAACAGAAACGAGACCGTGCCGCACGTCTACCGCGGAGGCCACGCCTGTGACGCTGACGGCGAACCGCGTCCCCTTGACCACAGCTGCCAGGTAAGGAGTTTGTATGGAAAAGTGCGGTCGCCCTCGCTTCTGGACGTCGAACTCGACCTGTCCCGCCTGCTGCACGACGAAGGTTTCGCGGGGTCTGGAGCCCGGCACGACGACGGTTCGCGTGTTCGGCGACACCATCATCGCGTTACCGTCGCTGACGAGACGGACACGGCCGCTCGCTCCGGTCGCGATCGTCACCCCTTCGGGGACGATCATTCTCGGCTGAAGCCGTACCTTTCCCTGCCCTTGCGCGAGCGCCCAGGCGGCGCCGGACACCCGCTCGACGAGCCAATTGGCGGCATGCCCGGCCTGGGCGCCGGCCAAAAGCAGAAGACCTGAGAGGAAGAGTATTCTTTTCATTTTACACCGGAGGTTGAGCGGCCGATCATTGCCTCCAGGTCCTGCACTTACGTTAAGAGCGGTTGTGCAAAATCACTGGATTAGCAGGGTGGCTACCTGTCGCCAAGGAATTGCCCTGATCGGCATCGCGCGCTAACGGTGTTCGCCTTCGGCACCCGCGCGTACTGTTGCGGCTCCTTTTAGGTCGAGAAGCGGCGCGAAGCAGTAATAGCTTCGGCTTCGCCGGGCCGGAAGGAGACCGGCAGCTTCCGGGTGCCTCCCGGCGAAAGCTGCGATTCGGGTCCCGACCCTACCAAGCCGTTCATCACCGATATCTGCTTGCTCGAAACCTGCCCTTGCGATGTTGCTAATGAGGGTTGAGGATGAGGTCGACAGCACGATGCGCGGAGCAGCAGCGGTGACCGACAATCCGGTTGTGGGACCAGCCTCCTACTTCCGATCGATCGAGAAGAGATACGGGCGCCCGATCGCGGAATGGCAAGATCTTGTGCGCCAGCATCTTCCGGCAAAGCATATGGACTGGTCGCCATTCTGAGAAATGACCACGGCATGGGTCACGGTCACGCCAATGCCTTGGTCGCGCACGTACTCGCGTCTCAACAGTCAGATCGCTGAATAAGGGCTTCCTTCTGCTGCGGCAGCTATCGATCCTTCCTCGGAAGCCACCGCATCCCAGAGCCACATATGCCACCACGCCGAACTGAGCGAGGTCTCATGATTCGACCATTTGTGCCTGCCAAGGACTATGACCAATCGCGGCGTTTCTACGAGGCACTTGGCTTTGTCGCTCGCTTCGCCACCGACAGGATTACCGTGATGGCTCACGGCGACGACGGCTTCCTCCTCCAGAACTTCTACCAGAAGGACTTGAACCTGCGTGAATCTACCGTGCTGGGCCTCGTTGGAGCCGGCGGCATCGGCATCATCCTCCAGGGCGCCATCGATACGTTTCGCCAGATCGAAGAGGGCTCGGTCCCGCAGCCTACCCTCGTGGTCGAGCCAGAAGCGGATGGCCCAAACCTGCTGCGGCTTCAGTGCCCGTTTGGCACCAACGGTTGCGTCCGGCATTCCATGCCCTGCGTACGCTGGCGAGCGGATCGAATGGCGAATGTCCCATTGTCGTTCTCCTACGGCCAGGATGGCCGGTAGGGAGTGTGCTGCTGTTCGAACGCCACAGAGCGCTCGAACTTGGGGCCGAATGGAGACAGTCCGCTTCAGGTGGCGGATCTGGAAAAGCGGCCGTCTCAACGTGAAGATGCCGTGGTCGATGCGAGCTGAAGCTCCCCATCGCGATGTGAGCTTGTCGATGCATTGATGCATCCGGCTCGGATGCTTCGCTCACGCCGGCAAAGCGCCCTCTCGTTTCCAGAACAGCGGGCGCGCTGCAATCGGTATGAAGATCGCCGTGCCAATGATCGTCGTCGTCAATTCTGGCGCCACCAGCAGAATCGCCGCAAAGCCGAGCAGTAAGCGCTCCCACCACCAAAGCCGGTCCAGCAGATAATCGGAGAAGGCCGCGGAGAGCGCGGTGATCCCGAGGACGCAGCCGACGGTCGCCAGCGCGAACTCCTGCAGGCTGAAATCCTGCACCATGATCAGGAGCGACGGGGAGAACACGAAGACGAAGGGCACCAGCGCCTTCCCCATGCCGAGTCGGAAGGCCGTGTTGCCGGCGGTGAACGGATTCGCCCCGGCGATGCCGGCCGTCGCATAGGCGCAGAGCGCCACCGGCGGGGTGATGTCGGCGAGAATGCCGTAATAGAAGACGAAAAAATGCGCGACCAGCGGCTCGACGCCGAGCAGCGCCAGGATCGGCGCCGCCACCGTCACCATGATCAGGTAGTTGGCGGTGGTCGGCACTCCGGTGCCCATGACGATGCAGACGACGCCTGTGAGGATCAGCGTCATCAGCAGTGTCAGCGTCGCCGTGCCCATCAGGCCGAAGGGGATCATCGCTTCCGCCGCGGCAGCCCATGACGTTGCCGTAGAAGTGACGATGTAGGCGACCTTGAACGAGACGCCGGTCAGCGTGACAACGCCGATGACGATGCCCACCGTCGCCGCGGCCGCGCCGACCGCCAGCGCATATTTTGCCCCCGTCACAAAGGCGTCGAAAACGTCCACCGGCGTTAGCCGGTGTCGTGGGTTGAGCAGCCCGATGACGATGCAGGCGGTGATGCCCCAGAAGGCCGCCAGATACGGCGTGAAGCCGTTCATCAGGATCGCGACGAGGACGAAGAGCGGGATGAGCGTCGGCCAGTCCCGCTTCAGGACGCGCCAGATCTGCGGCATCTCCTCTCGCGTCAGTCCGCGCAGGCCGCGACGCTTGGCCTCAAAATGCACCTGCATCAGGACGCCGAAGAAATGCATGAAGGCCGGCACCAGCGCCGCGATCATCACGTGCGTATAGGGGATCGCCAGGAACTCGATCATCAGGAAGGCGGCCGCCCCCATGATCGGCGGCGTGATCTGCCCGCCGGTCGAGGCGGCCGCTTCCACGGCGGCGGCGAAATGGCGTGGATAGCCGATGCGCACCATCGCCGGGATGGTGAGCGAGCCGGTGGTCACGGCATTAGCGATCGACGAGCCCGAGATCGAGCCCATCAGTGCCGAGGCGACCACCGAAACCTTGGCCGGGCCGCCGGAAAACCGCCCGGCGATGGAGGTGGCCGCGTCGATGAAGAGCTGGCCGAGCCCCATGCGGGTCGCCAGCACGCCGAACAGGACGAAGTGGAAGACGTAGGTCGCCACGACCCCGACCGGCAGGCCGTAGATGCCCTGGCTGGTCAGATAGAGGTGGTTGACCAGCGTCGACCACGAGGCGCCGGGGTGGACGAGGAGTCCGGGCGCGTAGCGGCCGAACATGCCGTAGGCCATGATGATGATGGCGATCACCGGCAGCGGCCAGCCCATCGAACGGCGCGTCGCCTCGAGCAGCACGACGATGAGGATCGAGCCCATGATGACGTCGATCGGCAGCGGGTTGCCGACACGGAACGCCAGGTCGTGGAAGACCCACGGCACGTAGAGCGTCGAGACCACAGCGAGCGCCATCAGCACCCAGTCAATGGCCGGAATGCCGGCCGGCCGCCAGAGAGTGCCGGAATAGAGCTTGTCGTCGCCGCGCTTGCCGGAGAAGACCAGGAAAATCAGCGACAGCACGAAGGCCATGTGCACGCCACGATGGGTGACCTCGCGCAGCAGGCCGAAGCCGGCGGTGTAATAGTGGAAGAGCGACAGGGAGAAGAGCGCCAGCGCGGCGATCCAGGCGGCCACCGGTCCGAGCGGGCGGAAACGCACCTCCGGATCGAACTTTTCCTCAAGCTCGCGGGCTTTGGCTTCGTCGAAAGTGGTCTCCGGCGCCGTCATCGTCTGGTCCCCTGCCTAGGCTCACAAGCCAAGCGGGACCGGCCCAAGAGCCGATCCCGCAGCATCTGTCGCCTCTGGACGCTTACTGTGCGGCCGGTGCTTTCGCGGCCGCGGGGATCTCTAGGCCGGCCTCGCGATAGAACCGCTCGGCGCCTGGATGCAGTGGGATGCCGACGCCTTGAAGTGCAGTCTCCATACGGATCTCCTTGCCCTTGGCATGGCCGGCGTCGAGCAGCGCCCGCGAGCCCTCGTTCCACACCGCCTTGGTGATCTCGTAAACGAGTTCTTCGGGCTGATCGGCGCTCGTCACCCACTGCGCACCAACCGCCAGTGTCTGGACGTCGGCGTCGACGCCCTCGTAGGTGCCGGCCGGCACCGTATTGGCCGAGAAGAAGCCGTATTCGTCGGCGATCGCATCCGCCTCCGGCCCAGCGATCGGTACGAGCGAGATGTCGAGGCTGGTGGCAAGTTCCGCGATGGCGCCCGCCGGGAACCCACCGACGAAGAAGAACGCGTCCATATTGCCGTCGCGCATCAGATCGGCGGCCTGGTTGGGCTTGAGGAATTCCGGCTCGATGTCGGCCTCGCTTAGCCCGTACGCCTCGAGGATCAGGCGAGCGTCGACCAGCGTACCCGAGCCGGGTTCGTCCATCGAGACCTTCTTGCCGGCGAGGTCCGCAACGCTCTCGATGCCGGCATCGGCCCGCGCGACAAGGTGGATGCTCTCGGGATACAGATTAGCGATGGCGCGCACGCTCTCGACCGCCGGCTGGCCCTCGAACACGCCGGTGCCCGTGTAGGCCCAGTAGGCGACATCCGACTGCGAGAACGCCGATTCAAGCGAACCACCGGCGATGGCGTTGATGTTGGCGACGGAG
Organism: Aurantimonas endophytica; assembly: GCF_014196845.1. Lineage (GTDB taxonomy): Bacteria > Pseudomonadota > Alphaproteobacteria > Rhizobiales > Rhizobiaceae > Aurantimonas > Aurantimonas endophytica. The sequence continues at coordinate 181,741 of NZ_JACIEM010000005.1, read as the reverse complement.
CCGTTCGACGCGACGGCGGTGGCGACGAGGCCCGGCACGCCGCAGGAGCCGCCCTCGTCACAGGCGCGCGAGCCCGGAGGATTGGAAATGGCGTTGGCGAGAAGACCACCGATTGGGAAATAAGTGCCGGCCGTGCCGCCTGTCCCGATGCGGAAGAAGCTCATCTCCTGTGCATTCGTCGGCACTGTCGCGACGCTCGCGCACATGACCAGTGCGGCCAACCAACCCGAGTTCTTGAGCGATCCCATTTTCAATCCTTCCACTTTCGATGGCGGCACCTAAGGCGAAATCGCGGCCAGCGGCAAGCTATAGCGATATCTTCGCCAGGAACTGGAATGCCATCCTACCAGCGTCCGCGGATCCCAGATATTTCAATATTCGTCGGCGACGCGGTGCAAGGCAGAACCAGGGTGTGCGGGGCCCCCGCGTCGCGCGAACGTTCTCAGACGGGTGGCTGGCTCTCGGCGTGCCGAGCAATTGCCGCAGATGCATCGGCCTTGCTAGCCTCCGCGGAAGGAGATCACATGGTGAAGCTGACATTTCGACGGGCTACGCTGGCGGATATCCCGGCAATCGTCTCGATGCTGGCAGATGACGACCTCGGTTCGCAGCGCGAGACAGCCACAGAGGAGACTCCCCAGCACTATTTCGATGCATTCAGCGAGGTCGACGCCGATCCGAACCAATTTCTTTGCGTAGTGCAAGACAGCATGGAGATCGTCGGCACGTTGCAGCTGACGTTTATCCCGGGGCTCGCGAGGAATGGATCGAAGCGCGGACAGATCGAAGCCGTGCGGATTGTAGGTGATCGCCGCGGCGAGAGGATCGGCGAGTCCCTGTTCGCTTGGGCCTTGGAAGAGTGTCGCTCGCGTGGCTGTTCTTTGGTCCAACTTACCACGGACAAAGCACGCCCGAATGCTCACCGCTTCTATGACAGGCTGGGCTTCAAACCCACTCACATTGGCTACAAGCTTTTCCTCTGAACATCTTGGCTATGCCCTCTGTTCAGGGTTGGTGCCTGATTGCAGAAAGGGGCCGAAACCCGCCTGTCCGCTTCCGGGCCGTCGGCCGTCGAAAGCCGCCGTTCGGCTATTCAACCAAATGTTCATGGCTCCGCCTGAGCGCAGCCAAGTGTGCGATCCTGATCGCAGCCTTGGCCTCGATGCCTGATTAGGTTCCTGTTGGGGGTCGAGCGTCCGCCCGGATCGTGTCCCAACCGCCCGCCTTGGCCTCGTAGAGTCTGCGATCCGCTCCCTCCACCATCCCCGCGGCGTCGATATAGCCCGAGCCGGCGGCGAGCGTCGCCACGCCGATGCTCGCCGTGACGATCTTGAACTCGGATCCGGCGTGTTCATGGCTCAACAAACGGATGGCGGAGCGGATGGCCTGCGCCCTGTCGGCAGCGCCCTCCAAGGGCGTTCCGGGGAGGATCGCGGCGAACTCCTCCCCCCGTATCGAGCGCCCACGTCGCCCGGTCGGTTGAGACTGTGTCGGAAAGCGGTGGCGACGAGGCGCAGGCACTCATCACCTGCGGGATGACCGTAGGTATCGTTGAAGTTCTTGAAGCGATCGATGTCGAGGATGATGAGGCTGAGATCGGTCTTGTCGCGGACCGCTCGCTTGAACTCGACATCGAACCGCACATCGAAGGCGCGACGGTTGGTCAGGCCGGTGAGAGCGTCCTCAAACGCGAGAACCTCAAGGCGACGGTTGGCTACCTTGAGTTCCTCCTCCATCGTCACCCGCCTGGTGATATCGCGCACGACCAAAACCGCGCCGCCGCCGGCCAGCGGCCGTGCAGTGACCTCCACCCATTTCGCAGCGGTTACCGGATGGCGGACACGGAAGCGGACGTCAGAAACCCGATCGCCGCTTCGGAGCGTTGCGATCATCTCCTCCACGACGCCGCGATCCTCCGGGATGCTGATTGTGGTCGGATCGGAGCCGAGCATGTCGAAGGGGTCGGTGCCCAACACTTCGCGCGCAGCCGGCGACACGAAGGTGCACGTCCCATCAGCATCAATCCTTACCACCACGTCGGCTGTATTCTCGGCGAGCAGTCTGTAGATCGCATCCCGTGCGGCGGCAGCTTGCTCCGCCGCCCGGGCCGCCTGCAGGCGCTCAGTCATCATGTTGTGCTTTGTACCCAGGCGACGGAATTCCGGAGCCTGCCAAGGGGCGATTTCGGCCCTCGTTTCGAGATCGCCGATGCCGATCCTTTTCGCCATCCTGGTCAGCCGGACGATCGGTACGACATGGGTTCTCGTCCCGAGCCACCAGGTCGCCAGACAGGCGAGAAGGCAGACAAGGAGTGCCGTCGCAGCCGCCTTCATCGAACGGGCGTAAACCGGGGCAAGCGTTTCCGCCTTCGAGACGCCGACCGACGCGATGAATCCTGTACCCTCCGATCCCGGAAGCGCGGCGAAACCAAGGATACGCTCCACACCGTCGAGGCCTACCGCATCAGCGACGCCAGATCGGGGGCCTTCGCCAATGGCAAGCGCCAGCGCACCGCCGGGAACGGGGTCCGTCAGACGCACGTCTCCTGCTTTGTCGACCGCAACGAAGCGCCCGCTTCGGCTGTCCAGCATCGATGTGGTCGCACCGGCCGTCAGTCTGTCTTGATCGCCGATCGCGAGCAGGTACTCGAGGTCGTACCCGACGAACACAAAGCCGGTGTTTGATGAGTCTCGGATCGCCAGAGTCAGGGTCGGCCGCGTTGCCGCGTGGCCCGTCGTAAGATCGCCTACAGCGAATCCGTCGTAGCCAGCCTCAGCCATTCGCTCGAAAAGCACGGTTTCGCCGAGCAACCCAGACGCGACAGTCGAACGATCGCAGATCGATGTCCGGGCCTGGTCGACGATGCCAATTCTTACGAACTGAGGGTTGGCCTCGAGCAGAAGCTCCTGGGTGGGATCGCATCCGGGGCCGCCCGCGAGCATCGTCGCGGACGTATATTGCAAGGTTTCAAGGAACACGCGGCTCTCCAGGAAAGCCCGCGACTGGTTGCTGACGGCAAGTTCAGCCGCAGTCCGAACCTCTGCCCGGGCGGCGGCGAGCGTCTCGCGAAAGTCGGACCGGATTTCGAGGGCGATCAGCACGACGAACGGGGTGACGGCGACGAGTATAACGGCGAGCAGGCGGGGCCGGATACCAACGCATTGGACCAGTGACGCGAGCATTCCCGTAGCCCAATCGGCAATGGCGGCTGCCGAGAGCGTTGGCTGGACACCTTCCGGTGAGGTTGGCTTACGAGGCTGGAGCAATGTGGACTTTCCTTCCGGCCTCCGGCGCGCCGGCGTTGATGTTCGCTATAGGGGAAAGCCTCACTCCCGAGGGAATATTTCGCCGCGGTTCCCCAAACCTGCAGATCGAGGTCCATGGCGGCGGGCGGGCTAGGATCGATGCGGGCCAAGTCAGAAGCGACATTCGCATGGGTCGAAGCAGAGAGCTCGCGCTGTGATACGGTCCGTTCGTAACGCCCCTTAGGAGCTACGATCGACCATGGACATGAGCGCGAGATCCCAGGCTGACGCCCACTTCAAAACGGTGCGAGATGCGAAGACAACCACGGCTTCAAAGCGGATCAATCAAGAGCGCATGAAGACTGACAGCGACAAGTCCGCTCGCCTCAAGGCCGCGCGATTGGCGAGGGACGTCGAAGGCGCCCGCGAAGCGAAGTAGCTGCGAGCTCTCATTTCCGAAATTGTTCGAGCATGGAGGCAATATTGACTTCCATGCTCGGCGGGCGCGGCGATGCGGGCGCATGAGCCGCGGCAGCAACAAGAAAGCGCCCCGCCACCTCCCGATGACGAGGCGCTACAGGCACCAACTTGAGGACCTGGCGCCCGGCACTACCGCCGAAGTAGTGCTCGGCGGCGCTACGACTGCCCGCTGGAGCAAGCAGTCGATGGGATAAAAACTCTGCCATTCCTGATCTAGCATGGAACACTCGATACCACGCCGCTTCATTTTCCGCCTAGCGCTTGCAGCATCGAATGCGACGGTCAGCCGCTAGTAAGGATCAAGCGGGTCGTTGAGTACGAAACGCATCGCCATTAGCGCGTCCGCGATCTCGGCCTCGGCGTCGTAGAACTTCTCGACGAACGAGAGCCATTGCCGACTGGCATACTCATGTTCGAAAGCGAGCCTTTCTAAAATGCTGGCAGCTAGCGCAGCCGCAGCTCCGGCCTGCTCCAAAGCAATTACTGCCTCGCTGATCAGGGCGTGCTCCACCCTGCCTGCTCTGAGCGCTTTTCCGGCAGCCCACGAAAGCCGCAGACCGGCACTCCGGCATTTGCCGAGATCTTTCTCCGCCGGTCCAAAAAGTTCGTGCACGTCTTCGATCGTCGCGGGCAATCGGCGTCCCCAGTGCAGGATAGTCGCATAGGGACGGGTTCCGTCTTCGACGCGGGGAGGGAGATCGGCGGGCGAAGCGACCACTTCGAACTCCGCGTCGGCGATGCTTGCCTTTTCCGTGCCGTCGAGGACCTTCCGGACGAACCGACCAACGCGAGAGAAAAACAAAAGGTCAGTGAGCCAGGCCATTCACTCTTGTCTGCCGTAAGTCGGTGCGATGCAACACGATTTCCGGTCAGCATCCGGCTGCCAACCATGAGTCCCGCGGCAACCCGTTGTCTCACAGCGCTAAGCCCATTAGGCCCCCAATCGTCGTGCACAACCACTCATCCGCGGGGCTCAAACGTGCGCCGCCGCGCGCATGTCGGATAATGAGGCGGAACCGAGCCTGACAGCGGAGGTTGCTGAATACTAAGGGCATCACCCCTTGTTCCTATTGTTAGGCTATTCCATGTCCTCCAAGGACACGCTTCCGGCTGCGGTTGATTTTCCAGATCGCCGATCGCTTAGTGATCTTGACGAGGCTCGCCTCACCACGCTCTGGGAAGATTGCGGCGCGTGGTGCATCTGGATGCAAGAATTCAGAGCCGGATTTTCCACGCAGGCGGGTGAAACGGAATGGCAAGTCCTGACGCGCCACGAGCATGAGGATGTCGCCGCAGCGCATGCTCGCATCGAAGACGAGATAGCTGCCCAAAAGTCGTTATGACGACCCTCTATGCATCGCCGTTCCTGTCCTGCCGCAACTAGACAGCCCGATCTACAAACCGTTTCATTGATGGATGTCCTCAGCGATCGCGCAAAAGATGTCGTCATGAACGGACCCTGTACACAACGAACCAGATGCTTCTGATGCAAGCAGGTCGTTTGCGACTCCGAGTTTGTCTTCATCAATCAAACGACGTCCGCATAGCCCTCGAAGCAGACTTCTCCAAGGATGAGGCGGCGCCCATGCTGCGTCTCGACCGCCTTCTGATTGTTACGGAGCCTGTCGATATTCCTGATGGCAAAGAAGTCGAGGGTTCAAGCGAAAGTCGCGACGGCTCTGAGTTTGCCAATCGGTAGTGCATGGCCCATGCTCGCCTGGGCAACGTCGCCCATGATCTCATTGCGACAGGCTTTCATGGCAACTGGTACCGTAAAATTCTTCAATGTAGATAAGGGCTTCGGGTTCATCACACCAGATGACGGCGGGAAGGATGTTTTCGTCCACGTCTCCGCTCTGGAGCGATCAGGCATGTCTTCCTTGAGCGAGAACCAGAAAGTTTCGTTCGACACCGAGCCTGACACCCGCGGCAAGGGCGACAAGGCCGTCAATTTACAGTCCCTGTAAGCGGCATAGCAGGCACAGAGCGGGAACTCCCGTTTCGGCGGGGGTTCCCGATCCGGCTGGAAACGGGCGTTCCGGAAACCTCTAGCGCGGATTCCGGCGCTCTAGGGGCGAAAGCGGTCTGTCCGCTTCCGGCCATGCTGACGGCGAAAGTTGCCATTCGGCTCTCGATCCTTCTCAGACACTCGCCGGGCTGATGGTCGATCCTCGGAAGCAGCCGTTCGAGGCGGGTCGGGCATCCGCTCTACGGCTGCGCCGCCCGTCGACGCTATGGTCACGATCGGTTGGATCGCGAACGATTTTGAACTGACCTTCCCCGGGTGACCAGCCCCCGTGCCGACAGGTGGGACGGCACAGGGGCGTGCGGCTTAGGTGTTCAGGCCGCCGTCGACATTCAAGATCGCACCGGTGATATGCTTGGCTGCCGGACTTGCAAGGAACGCGACTGCCGCAGCGACGTCCTGCGGATCGCCGTAGCGACCGAGCGGCATCAGCGAACGCTGCCAGTCGGAGAACTCGCCGTCGGCCGGGTTCATGTCGGTGTTGGTCGAGCCCGGCTGGACGAGGTTCACGGTGACGTCACGTGGGCCCAGTTCCCGCGCTAAGCCGCGCGTGAAAGACTGAAGCGCCGACTTCGTCATGTAGTACACGGTTCCCGGATCGCCGACGATGCGCTCGGCGCCCGCCGAGCCGATCGAGACAATGCGCCCACCTGTTTTCAGATGAGGGATAGCGGCCTGCGCGGCGAGGATAGGGGAGCGCACGTTCACACGGAGCAGCGCGTCGATTTCGTCTACGCCGAACTCGGCGATCGTGCTGTAGTGCGCGATCCCCGCGTTGTTGACGAGGATGTCGAGACCGCTCAGCACTGCGACCGTCTCCTCCACCGACCGCTTGATAGAATCTGGATCGCTGCTGTCGGCCTGAATGGCCAGCGCCTTGCGGCCCTTCCCCTCGATCGTCCGGACGACCTCGGCCGCCCGGTCCGCCGAACCGGAATAGGTGATCGCGACATCGGCGCCCTTCTCTGCCAACGCCACGGCGATTGCCGCGCCTATTCCACGTGAGGCGCCCGTCACCAAAGCGCGCTTGCCTACCAATTCCTGCATGATCATCCCCTTTCTGTGTTGATCGATACAGAAGTAGGGTCCTTGTTGGCGGCGGTCAATCCAATTATGTGTCAATCGATGCAATATGATGGAAGTCGCATTACGAAGCCCTGTGAACCCAGACCACGCGCTCGCGGGCGCCCCCGTGCGTTTGACCGCGAGACGGCGCTCGGCGCAGCAATGCGCCTGTTCTGGCAGAAGGGTTTCGAGGCGACTTCGATGGCCGAGTTGACGGAGGCGATGGGGATCGGGTCGCCGAGCCTTTATGCTGCCTTCGGTTCCAAGGAGGCGCTCTACGCCGAGGCGGTACGACACTACGTCGACAGCTACGAGCACCACGCCTGGACCTGCTTCCATTCAGCGAGCACGGCTCGAGAGGCCGTCGAGGCCTATCTTCTGGCTCTGGCGGATGCGCTGACAGGATCGCTCTACGACAGCCCCCGAGGCTGCATGGTCACCTTGTCCTCCGTCGGGTGCGAGGGACATGCCAAGCTCGGCGCCCTGGTTCGAGCGGAGCGGAGCGTCTCGCTCGAGCGCATCAAGACACGCCTGGTCGAGGGGATCGAAAGCGGTGAGATCCCGGCATCGACCGACATTCATGCGCTAGGGCGCTTCGTGCAGACCGTTCAGAGCGGCATGTCGATCCTGGCTCGCGACGGGGCCAGCAGGGAGGAGCTGCGGTCCGTTGCTGAGACTGCCATGCTCGGGTGGGACGCACGAACGGTTCCGGTTAGCCCTTGAACAAGGCCGGCCTTGTCGGGAGCTATCGGGCATTCCGCCTTTGACGACCACGTCTCAGTAAAAGAAGCCCGCAAGCCACCCTCGTCACAAATGATTTCCGGCGGCGCTTCGGGCCGAAAGCGGACCGGCAGGTTTCAGACGAAGACGCCGGGAAGCTGCCGTTCCGCTCACGACCCTTCCAAGACGTTCCGTCGGGCTATTGCTCTTGCCGAAACCGGACATGGGCAAGCCTCGCATTCGGCGCGGCGCGGCGCGCTCGCCGTTACGTTGTCTTCCGCGAGGGCCAGATCCACGGCTGCCTCGGCGTGGATGGCCGTGGTGTCGAACAGCGGCACCACGCTGTACTCTGGACGGACGAGCAGCATGATCTCCGTGCAGCCAAGGATCACGGCCTCTGCCCCGCGCTCCACCAGGCGGGCGATCACACCGCGATAGGCCTGGCGCGAGGAGGGTTCGACCCGGCCCTGCACCAGTTCCTCGTAAATCACCCGGTGCACCAGCGCCCGGTCGTCGTCCTCCGGCACCAGGACCTCGAGCCCGTGCCGGTCGGCGAGACGTCCCTTGTAGAAGTCCTGTTCCATGGTGAAGGCGGTACCGAGAAGGCCGACATTTCTGAAGCCGGCGGCCTTGATCCGCTCCGCCGTCGGGTCGGCGATGTGCAGCAACGGCAACCCGATGGCCGCCTCGACCTGGTCGGCCATGCGGTGCATCGTGTTGGTGCAGATCACCACGAAGTCCGCGCCCCCGCGCTCCAGACGTTGCGCCGCCGCGACCATCTCGGCAGCGGCTTCGTCCCAGCGCCCGGCGTGCTGCAACGCCTCGATTTCGCCGAAGTCGAACGACCACATGAGGCAGCGGGCCGAGCGCAGGCCGCCCAGCCGTACCCGGACGGTCTGGTTGATGATCCGGTAATACTCGGCCGAGCTCTCCCAGCTCATCCCACCGATGAGGCCGATGATTTTCTGCGACACGTCATTCTCCGTCGGGGGATCGAGGATCCAACCACCTCCAGGGCACTCAGATCCCGGCATACCATTGGTAGCCGCGATCCTCCCAGAAACCGCCTCTGCCGCCCCACAGGCCGCTGAAGCTGTCGACGATCTCGATGTGCATGACGTATTTGGCATGCTTGTAGCCAAGCTGCCTCTCCACCCGCAGGCGAAGCGGGGCGCCGTGCCCGACCGTGAGGTCCTCGCCGTTCATCGCGTAGGCGAGGATCGTCTGGGGATGGAACGCGTCGACCAGATCAATGCTCTCGTAGTAGACGCCGCTGCCGTCGAGCGTCTTTTCCAGTTCGTCGGCGCAGTGGAAAACCACGAAGCGGGCCTCCGTTTTCATCTCCGCGGCTTGCAGAATGAGTCCGAGCGGGGTGCCGGTCCACTGGCCGATCGCGCTCCAGCCTTCGACGCAGTCGTGGCGGGTGATCTGGGTGCGCGACGGGAGCTTCCGGAGGTCGGCCAGCGAGAATTCCATCGGCCGGTTCACCAAGCCGTCGACCTTCAGTCGCCAGTTGGCAAATCCGTTCTCGTGGAGCGCGGCGTATTCCTCGCTGTCGGGGCTCTGCGTTCCGTTGACCCGGAACGTAGGCGAGATGTCCGCCGGCGAGAATTCGCGTGCCAAGGTCCCCTGCCCGAGCAGGAGGCGCTGCGCCTCCATCGTCAGTTTCTCGGCCGACCGCAGCACGGCGTCGACATCTTCGTTCTGCTCCAGGGCGTCGCAGCCGCCGAGCGCGAGCACGCCCGCGCCGAGCGTACCGCCGACGAGGAAGCGGCGGCGTGTGAGAAAACCGGTCATGCGTCGGGTCCTTCCTTGCGGATGGCATAGCGGCCAGTGATCATCGAACGCATGTTGTTCCAGGGCCCCGAGAGGATGACCATGGCGACATGGACGATGACGAACAGGACGAGCAGCGATGCGGTGATGAAATGAAGCGTCCGCGCCGACTGGCGCCCGCCGAGGATGTCGAGAAGGAACGGGACGGCGGCGTCCATGCCGGGCGACATTGTCAGGCCCGTCAGGAGCATCAGGGGCAGCAGGACGGCGATAACGGCGATGTAGGAAAGCTTTTGCAGTGCGTTGTAGTGCCGAGCATCGTCGCCTGACGGGAAGCGCAGGCGCGCATGGTCGACGACTTCCCGCCAGAGATGGCGCGGCGTGAGTTCGTGGGGATCCGGCGCCAGGTCACGGCGGAAATGATGGCTCCAAAGCCCGTACGCGAGATAGACGAGGCCGTTGATGACGAAGGCCCAGGCGAAGAAGAAGTGCCAGCGCCGGCCGGCGGCCAGGTCCTGGTAGGACGGAAGCGTCAGCCACCCTGGAAACGCTCGCGGGGTCGGTTCGCCGTCCAACTTCGACAGGCCGAGGACCCCCGTCGTGGGCAGCGAGACATCCCCGATCTCCACGAAGCCCTGCGGCTCGCCGTTCTGCTCACGCGCGCCGATCGTGACGAAGGCCGGATCGGCGTCGGCACCGTACTGGCCCCAGTGAAGCCGCGGATAGGCGTTGAAGATCTGAAGCCCGCTCAGGAGCAGGAAGCTGAGGCACAGCACGTTCAGCCAGTGCGTCAGCCGCGTGACGATGGCGTGGCGCCGGATGAGGACGGTTCTCTCGCGCGGCGCTGACGGTGCATGCGGCGTATCCGTGGTCATCGGATTGGTCCCCATGGTGCTCTTGGTTGATCGGAAGGGAATGGCTGTCGCGTCCACCGGCCGGGCGATGTCGGCCAGGCCGGGGGACGCTCGGCTCACATCGGCGGGACGACGCCGTTTGCGCCGACGACGACCTGCTGCGCCGCGATCGCGCCGCCCGCATCCTTGTCGCCGGAAACGAAGACGGCCGCGCCCGGTTTCAGGTCAGCTTCCGTGGCCGGTGCCAGGGTGACGACGGGCGTGCCATCAGGAACCGCGATCTTCTTCTCCTTGCCGTGGTAGGAGACGGTCACGGTCCGGCCGTCAACGTCCTTGACGGCGTCCGCAACGGTGGCGTTGGTCATCGTGCTGTCGGGCTTCAGATCCCACCCGAAGCTGCCCTCCCCGGTGCCCTTCAACGCCGACGGGAAGATCAGAACCTCGAGCGCCCCATCGCCGCCATCGTTCGTCGGAAGCGAGGCGATGCCCACATAATCGCCGGGCTTGATGTCGTCGATGGCCGCCTGCGCGACGCTCGAGAGCATCCATCCCTGCGCGAGGGCGATGGTGACGGTCTCGCCTTCACGCGTCTTCACCGTCAAGGCTTTGCTGTCCGCATCGACGACAGCGCCGCGTACGCGCACCGTCTCTGCGGCAGCGCTCTGCACGAAGGCTGGCAGACCAAGCGGTAGCGTTAGCATGGCGGTTGCCAGGATAGCCGGCACAGATTTCCGAAACATGACGTTCTCCTTGTTGCCTAATCGTAGGTCGTTGGTGGGCGCGGGAGGGATGGCTTTCGTGCGCGCCCCACATGAAAGCCAAAGCGAAGCCGTCGGCGCCTACTGAATGGCGGTCGCTGTCAGTGGCTCGTGTGAGTTGAAGCTCGTCGAGCGCGAGAGGGCGTCCCAGGCGGCTATTTCAGCCTTCATGCTCTCCAGCTTCTGCTCGACCAGAAGCAAGGCATCGTCGCCCAGGAAGAGCCGCACCGGCGGCTCCGGGGAATCGATCAAGGTCAGCAGCGCCTGGGCGGCCCTGGTCGGATCGCCCGGTTGATTGCCGTTCTTTGCCTGCCGGGCGGCGCGGATCGGATCCATGACCGCGTCGTAGTCGACGATGCTGCGGACGGCGCGATCCATGGATCGCCCGGCCCATTCGGTACGGAACTGGCCGGGAGCAAGGGCGGTCACGCGGATCCCGAAACCCGACACCTCCTTGCCGAGGGCCTCGGAGATACCCTCCAGAGCGAACTTGCTGCCGCAGTAGAAGGCGATACCAGGCAGCGTGATGAAGCCGCCCATGGACGTGACGTTGACGATGTGGCCGCGCCGCCGCTGGCGCATTCCAGGCAGCACAGCCTTCATCATCGCCACCGGGCCGAAGACGTTGGCGGCGAACTGTCTCTGGAGGTCGTCCATGGAGGATTCCTCCAACACACCCTCTTGGCCATAGCCGGCATTGTTCACCAGCACGTCGATCGGACCGGCCATCTGCTCGGCCTCGGCAACGGCCGCAGGAGCAGCGTTGAGATCGGTGACGTCGAGCAGGATCGGGTGGGCGCGCTCCGGCGCGACGGCGGCGAAATCCCCAGCGTCGGTTTCCCGCCGCACCGTGCCGACAACGCGGTGGCCTGCCGCCAGTGCCCCCGCGGCGAAGGCGCGCCCGAGGCCAGAACTGACGCCGGTGATCAGAAAGGTTTTGCGATCGGCATTTGCCATGGTCTAACTCCAAGCGATGGCAATAACTATATCATGATATAGATACCAACATGACCCGTGACAAGACTCGCTCGACCGCCACCAATGTCAGAGGCGAGCCGCTGCGTCAGAACGTGCTCGATGCCGCGGAACGGCTGCTCCAGGAGGGCAAGGCCAACTTCTCGATGCGCGATTTGGCGGCCGAGGCGGGCGTCAGCTTTGCGACGCCATTCAATCAGTTCGGCAACAAGGCTGCGCTCATGCACGCACTTGCAGCCCGGCGGATCGAGACGGTGGTGAAGCGTTTTGCCGAGCGCCGACTGCCCCCGCTGGCGGCCGACCGCGTGTTGCTGGCCATCGACATTGCCATCGCCGGCATCCTCGAGAAGCCGGAGGTCAACCGCGTGGTTATGGGGTGGATCGGGACCTCCGGGCCCGCCCCCGGAAACATTCTCGCGCAGTCGAAAGCCTTGTGGGCAATGGCGCTGGGCGACGGGGACGGCCTACCCGAAGCCTACAGAGAGCGGACGTTGCGGTTCCTGCCGGGGCAACTCGCGTTCGGCTTCCGAGGCGTGCTGTCCTTCTGGACGGCTGGCGAATTGCCGGACGACGCGCTCGCCATGCAGGCACGAGAGGTCGCCGAAACCTTGCTGCGGGGCCTCGCAAACCCCGGCGCCGACTGTCATCCGTGAGCCCTTTGCGCTTTCGGGCGCATGGAGATTTGCGCCACCCACAACGGGACGTTTCAGACCGTCGGATAAGGGCGCCGGAGTTAGAAGCCATGGTTCACCTCGACCCCACGGCCATTCAGCGATCCTCGCTGCCCTCCCGCGCTACCCGCGAAAGAGCGGAATGCCGATCCCCGCACCGGCTCGACCTGCGACCCGGATCGAGCCGTTCTCGTTTGGTCAGGCATCGTGTCCTGCCGCTCGCAGGATCAACTTCGCCACCTCGTCGGGATGGGAAATCGGCGAAACGTGGCTTGATGCCAGCTCGACCGTCGAAGCGCCCATCCGCTTCGCCATGAAGCGTTGCGGCCTGGGATCGATCACCCGATCGTCGGCAGACACTGCGTAGAAAGAGGGTTTGGTCCGCCACGCGGCCTGGCTGACTTTGCCCATCGTCAGCTCTTTGCGAAAGGGCCACTGCACCGCGTAAAGTACCCTGGCCTTCTCCGGCGGTAAGTCGGGTGCGAAATCATGCAGAAAGGCTTCCTCGGTCAGTCGCCCCTCTTCACCGTCAAACACGATGCCCGCCGCTGCGGGCGCCGCAGGAAACCGCTTGGCAAGCGCAGTGTAGTCCTCGCCGGCGTCAGGAGCCCGGGCGGCGACGTATACCAGCGCCGATACATTCGGGGCGGTCCCCGCCTCGGTGACGATCATGCCCGAGAACGAATGTCCGACGAGCACGGTCGGTCCCTCCTGACGGGCGAGGACCCGGCGACACGCGTCCACCGCCTCGGGTAACGTCGTGAGCGGGTTTTGGACCGATGTCACGTTGAGCCCGCGACTTTGCAGGGGGCCGATCACGTCAGCCCACGATGAGCCGTCAACAAACAGCCCGTGAACGAGGACGACGTTGCGGGCCCTCCCGGGGTGAGGTTGGGCCGCGAATGAAAGCGCGGGGACGAGAGGGGCTGCCAACGCAGCCGCCAGCGCGGTCACGACGGTCCGGCGATCGATTTCCATGTTTCAATGCTCCTGAATCCAAGTGAATTCGAATGCGCAGAACTCGGCGGAACCGTTTGGTGCCTCCGCCGCTTCCGCTCCGGTCGAGCCGACTGCGGCTTTGCGCTCGCGTGCACGGTTCAGGCGGCAAAGCCGCCGTCGATCGTGTGCAAGGAACCCGTGATCCCACGCGCCTGCGTGCCGGCGAGGTAGAGCGCCAGGTCTGCCACTTCGTCCGGGGTGCCGTAGCGCTTTATGGCCATCGGCGCGAGCATGGAAGCTGCCCGAGGACCCTCGGCCGGGTTCATGTCCGTATCGGTAGGGCCGGGCGGGATCACGTTGACCGTGATGTCGCGCGAGCCCACGTCGCGTGTCAGACCGCGCGCCATGCCCTGCATCGCAGCTTTGGTCATCACGTAGGCGGCAAGCCCGGGCCACGGCATGTTGTCAGCGGTGTTCGATCCGATGACGAGGATGCGACCGCCATTGGGCATCATCCGCGACGCCTCGACACTTCCGAAATAGGCGCCTCGCACGTTGACGTCGATCATCCGGTCGACGTCGTCGGCGACCAGCGTCAGCGGATCGCCGAACACCAACAGACCAGCGTTATAGACGAATATGTCGATCGGCCCGGCGTCACGGATCGACGCGATGAGCACCTCGCGTTCGCCGGCATCCGCCCGGACGGCCTGTGCGCCTGTTTCGGCGGCGAGTTGGTTGGCCGCTTCGGCAGAAGCGACGTATGTGAACACAACGGTCGCCCCGGCTGCGGAAAAGCGCCGCACTATCGCGGCACCCATACCGCGACTGCCGCCGACGACGAAGACCTTTCGATCAGAAAACTTCATCATGCTTGTCCTTTGAATGCGGAAGGGATTGCGCCTGTCGACGGTCGTCTGCGGGTGCCCCACCGGCCGGGGGCGTCCGGCCCCGTCAGAGAGGGGTAGCGATGCTGCGCGACACGGTGGCGTCGGTGAAGCGGGGAACATCTGCCATCACCGCCTCCGTTTCGGCGGATGCGAGCGCCGCGTGAAGGGCGGCCTCGTCGCGAAACCGGTAGATCCCCACAGAGACATCCACCGCGTCGGCGTCGCGGGAAAGAAGGCGGCAGCGCTTTCCAGTCCATGCCGCTGCCAGCACGCGAGCGCCAGCGGTAGATGAACGTCGACATAGTGGTCGCGGTCGAAATAGGTGCCGCCGCTGCATGTCACTATTAGTGTTGTGTGTGTCATGGACCAGCATTTGGTCGGTTCAGCGTTGATAGTAAACTTACAGAAACGTACGTTGCTTGTTCAGTTATGTCAGTATTGGATGGTGGAGCGATGGATTGGAGCGACGTCCGGATATTTCTCGCCGTGGCGCGGACGGGAACGCTTGGGGCCGCGGCCCGGGCGCTACGGTTAAGCCATCCAACGATCGGCAGACGCGTACGGGCACTGGAAGATGCGACTGGTCAGACCCTGTTCCAGCGAACTGCCGATGGTTTCGTCCTGACGGAAGAGGGGAATGCTATTCTAGCGCTCGCCGAGCAGATGGAGGAAAGCGCGCTGGCCATGGAGCGGCGGCTGGCCGGGCAGGAACAGAACCTACAGGGGAGCTTGCGCATCTCCTCCGCCGATTGGTTCGGCGCCTATTTCCTGCCGCCGATCGTGGCCGACTACACCAGAGCCTATCCGAGCGTGGACATCGAAGTCCTGACGGGAACGCGCCTGTTCAGCCTGGCGCACCGCGAGGCCGACATCGCCTTCCGGATCGTGCCCTTCAACAATGCGGACGTCGTGCA
Organism: Aurantimonas endophytica; assembly: GCF_014196845.1. Classification (GTDB taxonomy): domain Bacteria; phylum Pseudomonadota; class Alphaproteobacteria; order Rhizobiales; family Rhizobiaceae; genus Aurantimonas; species Aurantimonas endophytica. The sequence goes on along the minus strand of NZ_JACIEM010000005.1, from coordinate 166,428 downwards.
GCGAAAGCTCGTCCACCTGGACTATGGCGTGTACGTCGCTTTGGGCGCCGCGGACCCGATCTACCGGGATGGAGCTGGGTTTCGCCTCATCACCCACGACACCTCGACCGGGCAGTTCCCCGACATCGACTGGCTCATGGAAGCCTTCCCGAACGCCCAGCCGCTGATGCGGTCGAACAATCGCAACGTGCAAGGGCATATGTCCAAGCAAGGCATCGGCATTGCCGTCCTGCCGCAGGTCGTCGGCGATCAGATCATCGGGCTGCGCCGACTTGAACTGCCCGAGAAGCCGCCGGGCCGCGATATCTGGATGGGCTACCATCGGGATCTGAAGCACCTCCAGCGCTTGCGAGCCTTCATCACGACCGTGACGGACCACATCTCTCGTATGCAAGCCTGACTCTGTCTGGGAGACCGCCCTGATCCATTCCCGGTCCCTGGCTCGGCGCCTGGTTCCGGGCGCCGGACGTCACAGCTTCCGAGACCACGGCGATGGCAACGGGTTCGTCCACGCTGAAGGCAAGCTGGGTCTGAGGTGATGGCCAATGGATGTAGGACTCCTTCGCCGTCACGCGCGAAAAGCTTTTCCCAGACGTCGTCAAGGTCCGAACAGATCTGACCGCGTGATGTGCGGAATCGTCAGTACTCGCAACGAAAATGTACGCCTACTTTGCCGTATCGAATGATCCTCGGCGTTCAAACGATCGGAGAAGAAGATGCACATCGGTTTCATCGGGCTTGGCAGCATGGGAAGGGCCATGGCCCGCAATCTCATCAAGGCCGGCCACGATGTCAGCGCGTGGAACCGCACGGCGTTGAAGCCGGAGGCAGCACATGGGATTACGACCGTCGACGGGCCCGAAGAAGCCTTTCAGGCGGAAGTGGTCTTCACCATGCTGTCGGACGACGCTGCGATCCGGGGGGTGGTGCTCGAGGGCGCGCTCCTCGATGGCGCACGCGCCGAGCTGATCCACGTGGTAACCTCCACCATCTCTATCGCCTTCGCAGAAGAGCTCGCGGCACGGCATGAAGAGGCTGGCGTCGGCTTTGTGTCGGCGCCGGTCCTGGGGCGGCCGGATGTTGCCGCCAGGGGCGAGCTAAACATGCTGGTCGGCGGCAAGGTGGACGCTATCACCGCCATCAAGCCGTTGCTCGCCGTGCTCAGCAAGAAGGTCTGGCAGCTTGGCGAGATCCCGGCTCAGGCCAATGCGGCCAAAATCGCCGCCAACATGATGATCGCCATGGCGATCGAGGCCATGGCGGAAGGCGTCGCGCTGACCGAGAGCGTCGGCCTAGAACGCGCGCGCTTCTTCGAATTGATCCTGGGGACGCTCTTCGCCGGGCGGGCCTATGAAAGCTACAGCGCGCAGATCACCGAAGGGGCGTTCAAGCCAGGCTTCCAAGCCAAGCTTGGCCTCAAGGACCTGCGACTGGCGACCGAGGCAGGCAGCGCGACAGGACGCAGCCTGCCGATGCTCGACGCGGTGCGGGAGCGATTGAGTGACGCCGTCTCGGCTGGGCTTGGCGAGCGGGACTGGTCGATCATGGCCGACGTCACCCTGCGCGGGGGCAACCGTTCGACGATATCCGCGGCCGCAAAGGAGAAGCACCCATGAAGACCTGGCTCATCACCGGCTGTTCGAGCGGCTTCGGCCAGCGCCTGGCGATCGCCGCCGCGGACCGTGGCGACCAGGTTGTCGCGACGGCGCGCGATCCGCGGTCGATCGAGGACATGGCCGCTGCCTATGGCGGCCGCATGATCGCGCTGCCGCTGGACGTGACCGATGCCGCGTCTGCGGTGTCGGCCGTCGCGGGCGCCGAGGCGTCGTTCGGCGGGTTGGACATCCTCGTCAACAACGCCGGCTATGGCCTGTATGGCGCTATCGAGGAAGGGGCGTCCGACGAGTATCGCCCGATGTTCGACGTGAACGTTTTCGGCCTGATCGAAACGGCCAAGGCCGCCCTCCCCGCTCTGCGAAGCCGTGGCGGGACGATCGTCAACTTCTCCTCTGGCGCAGGCATCGCCGGCGGCGGTGGTAGCGGTTATTACAACGCGGCGAAATTCGCGGTCGAAGGCGTGTCGGAAGCCCTTGCGGACGAGCTCCAACCGTTCGGCATCCGCGTGATCATCGTCGAACCCGGCCCTTTCCGCACCGAATTCCTCGGCCGGTCGACCACCATGGCGGCGAGGCAGATGCCCGAATATGCCGCGAGCTCCGGCAAGCGCCGACGGTACCGCGAGACGAACGATGGCAACCAGGCCGGCGATCCCGACAAGGCGGTAGCCGTGATCCTGCAAGCGGTCGACGCCGAAGAGCCGCCGCTACACCTCCCGCTTGGCCCGGTGGCTTACGCGATCGCCGAACGAAAGCTGAGGGCGTTCAAGGCTGACATGGATGCGTGGCGCGATATCGCGATCCACACGGATTTTGATCGGGCTTGAAGGCGGACCTTCGCCCGTATTTTCCTGTTCCGGAGCAAAATCATGATTGCAGCTTTGAACGGATTCACCCAGCAGATCATCGCGGCGAACGGCGTCAAGATGAACACGGTCACCGGCGGTGAGGGTCCGCCGATCGTTCTGATCCACGGCTTCCCGCAGACATGGTGGGAGTGGCACCGTGTCATGCCGTTGCTGGCCGCGCGGTTCAGCGTGGTCGCCGTGGACCTCCGCGGTGCAGGCTTTTCGGAGTGCCCGCTGGATGGTTACGACAAGGCGACGCTTGCGCGTGACGTCCATGAGGTCATGAGCGCGCTGGGGCATGAGCGCTACGCGGTATGTGGGCATGACATCGGCGGTATGGTCGCGCTGGCGCTGGCGGCAACGCACCGGGACGCGGTCTCCCATCTGGCGATACTCGACGTGCCGCTTCCGGGCTGGAGCGAATGGGAAGCGACCGCCGCGAAGCTTTGGCACTTCGCGTTTCATATGAACCGGGACCTGGCGGAGCGTCTGATCTACGGCCGCGAGTATGATTATGTATCTGCTTTCATCGCGGAGCGGATCTACGACCACAACAGCTATGATCCGGCCGACATCGACATCTATGCCAGGGCTCTGGCCCTTCCCGGGCGCACCCGCGGCGGCATGGAATGGTACCGCAGCTTCGATGCCGATCATGCGGCCGCGCTGGAATATAAGAGGCAACCACTGGATGTGCCGGTTCTGGCGCTCGGCGGCGACCAGCGGTTCGGCTCGCGCATGGTGCCGATGCTCGAGGAGTTCGCAACCAACGTGACCGGCGGCGCGATAGAACGGTGCAGCCACTATGTCCCGGACGAGCGACCGAACGAGGTTGCCTCGGCCCTGATCGCGTTTCTTTCCGCCCATTGAGAGCACCATGCCGGCGGACGCGCAATGGCGCGATCCGCCCGGGCACATCGGACGATGCCAGGTTCAGAGCCGGCCGTCCGCAGCAACAAACCTGTCCAGAAAAAGGAGACCGTCATGACCGCATCGACGATACGCGGCGTCAATCATATCGGCATCACCGTGCCAGATATCGAAGCTGCAACGGCATTCATTATCGAGGCGTTTGGGGGACAACTGATCTATCAGTCCTTCGGCCCGAACGATCCGCCGCGCCAGGGACACGAGTTTGAGCGGGCGGTGGGAGCCTTCCCGGGAACGGTAGTCCGTGGACAGGCGATGGTGAAGATCGGGACCGGGCCGGACATCGAACTATTTGAGATGCACGGACCCGAACAGGCGCAACCCGTCCGGGCGAGTGACTTCGGCATCACCCATTTCGGCGTCTACACCGACGATATCGACACGGCTGTCGAGCGCTTCGAAAAAGCCGGCGGCACCGCGCTTACCGCTCCGCGAGCAATCCCCTACGCGACTGAAAAGGGACCCGGGAACAAAGTCTGCTACTGTCGTATGCCCTGGGGAACGACAATCGAATTCATCACGACGCCTGACCAAATGGCGTATCATGCCCAGACTGATCTTCGCAGGTGGCAGGACGACGATTAAGCTGAGCTGCAATCTCCTGCTGGTGCCGGACATCTTTGCCACGGCGACAGACTTGCACCCGGCGCTTGCTGTCAAAAGGAGACCGTCTCCTTCCAGGGCCACGGACAGAAAAATCTGCCGTCTAGCGCTGGAGCCAAGTCGCGGCAACGCCTCCAATACAGGGCAGCCGCAAGCGGGCATTGCATCGGCGCCCTCGACCACAGTCGCATCATTGCCTTCGTCCGCGTGCTGATCAAAGTATGCGGAGACTTTTCGAAGGCAGGATGAAACCGTGCCCCGACCGCATATCCGTTCCGCCACCAACTCAGACGTTCAAGCCATTACAGCCTTAGTGGACGATGCCTACGGCTGTTATGTGGAGCGCATGGGGCGTGAGCCCGCACCGATGAGCGACGACTACGGGCGGCTTGTCGGCAGCGGTTGCGTGTGGGTTCTGGTGATGGACGAGGAGGTCGGAGGTCTTATCGTTCTGCGACGGGAAGCCGACCATGTTCTAGTCAGCAATGTCGCGGTCGGGCGTGCACATCAGGGCCGGGGTTTCGGAAGAAGGCTCCTGACCATGCTGAAGCGTATGCTCGCCAAGGCGGCTACGACGAGCTGCGCCTCTACACCAACGAGTTGATGTACGAGAACCTTAGGATTTACGAGAGACTGGGATGGGAGGAGTACGATCGCGCAGAACAGGACGGCTTTCGCCGCGTGTTCATGCGCAAGCGGCTCGACCTTAGCTTATCCGGGACAGCGGTCGGTTAATCCCGTCAGGGTTTGCGGATGGTCCGCTTCAGGTGCCCGTAAGAGTCCTGACAAAGCGCACCGTCCTGGGATCCGAAGGATGGCGGAACATCCGGTCGGGCGGCCCCTGCTCGACGATTTCGCCGTCCTCGAGGAATGCGACTTGATGGGCGATCCTCTCGGCGAGACGGAGGTCGTGGGTCGCCATCAGCTATCTCGCCGGCACCCTCGGCGGGTTGCTCACGACCTGGGTGACGTTCACGCCTTGCTTCCTGTGGATCTTTCTCGGCGCGCCGTTCATCGAGCGCATGCGCGGCAACCGGGCGGTCTCCGGCGCTCTCGCGGCGATCACGGCGGCGGTGGTCGGGTGATCCTGAACCTAGGCGTCTGGTTTGGGATGCACGTCCTCTTCCGAAAGGTTGATGAAGTCCAAGCGGGTCTGCTTTCGCTTGATGTTCCAATCCCTTCGAGCGTCGACCCCGTCGCCCTCCTGCTGTTTGCCGCAGCCGCTCTCGGCTTAGTCCGATTCCACATCGGTATCCTGCCGACTCTCTTGGGAGTCGCAGGTGCGGGAGCCCTCTGGCATCTCGCAGAGGGTTTGATCTGAAACGGCTTAGAAGCTCAACATGCGGCCGCTTTTCACTCGTCGACGCCAGAAAGCTGCCTGTCCGCAATCCACCCCGTCCGGTCGCTAGTACCGACGAGCGCTCTTCACGGCCCCTACTAAGCCGCCGCCGCTACGACATTATCGCGACCTTTTGCCTTGGCCCCGTAAAGAGCCACGTCCGCCGATTGGATCAACCCGGCGAGATCCCGCAGTTCCGCTCCCGCCCCTGCCGTCAACGTCGCAACGCCCGCGCTGATCGTCACGACGCCGTGGCTGCTGCCGGAATGCGGAATCGCCAGTTCCCGGACTGCCTGACGCACGACCTCTGCGCGCTCGAAGGCTCCGGCCGCGCTGGTGGCGGGCATCACCGCCGCAAGCTCCTCTCCGCCATAGCGCGCCGTAAAGTCCCCCGGACGTCGCAGATTTCCCTCAAGCGCCTCGGCGATCCGGCGAAGACATTCGTCTCCGGCTGGGTGCCCGTACGTGTCGTTGAAGGCCTTGAAGCTGTCGACGTCGATCAGGAGAAAGCTGAGGTCGGTCTTGGCGCGGACCGCGCGAGCGAACTCGGTGTCCAACTGCTTGTCGAGGGCCCGCCGATTGGCGAGGCCGGTCAGGCCATCGGTGGATGCCAGCTTCTCCAGCTTCAGGTTCGCTTCCGCAAGCTGGCTCTCCATCATCTTGCGGGACGTGAAGTCTCGCATGACGAAGACCGTCCCTGCACCAGCCTCCAGAGGCTTGCCAGCCACCTCCACCCAGCGGAAACCTCCGCCCCGATGGGCGACGCGATATTGGACCCCCGCCACCGCTCGGCCCGCCAGCACCTCGGCCATCATCGCATCGACGATCCCGACGTCGTCCGGGTGCGCAAGATCACGCGGTCGCATATTGATCAGCTCTACCGGTTCGCATCCGAGGACGTCGCGGCTGGCGGGAGAGACGTAGACGCGTCGTCCGGTAGTATCCGTCCACGTGATAAGGTCGGCAGTGTTCTCCGCGAGCGCACGGAACCGAGCTTCGCTAGCAGCCACGACCAGTTCGGCCTCCCGCCCGATCGAGAGCTTCCTCGACATCGCGTCAAGGACGCGGCCGAGCTTCCGGAGCTCCGGAGCCTGCCAAGGCTCGAGATCTGCCGTAGCGGCGAAATCCCCAGAACCGATCCCCGTCGCCGCGTCCATGAGGCGTCGAAGCGGGCGCAATTGCATCCGCTCGCTGATCCACCACACAGCCGAGGTTGCAACGAGCAGCAACGTCAGAAGTCCGACAGAAGACAGCATTAGCCGATGGCGGACCGGTGCCATCACCGAGCTCCTGTCCTCGCCGACCGCAAGAACGATGTTCCCTGCGCTCGAGAGAGGAGCGAAGCCGAATACCTTGTCCGCGCCATCAATCCCCGCCACTTCGGCCGTTCCGCCGCCAGGCATATTTCGGACTGCGGCCGTCAGTGGGTGTCCCGGGAAAGGCGCGCCAAAGGGGACGCCGAGCAGCGGCGGATAATGGACGATGATGCGACCTGAATCTGGTTCCAATAGCAGAACCGTCCTTTTTCCGCCGTCAGAGACCGCCTCTATTTCCGCAGTCATGCGGTCGAGGTTCAAGCTGGCGAAGACGGCGCCTGCGAAGCCGCCCCGAACGCGGGGGAATCCGCTCGCAGTGATCACTGTTGGTTTCCCGCTCACTTTCCCAATGACGAAGTTCCCGACGACAAATTGAGCTGCCTCCGGCGCCATCATCCTGTCCCGCAGATCGACATCGCTCAGAGCCTGGCGCACCGTCAGCGAGTTATGGCAGGTGATCGTCCCGGCGGCGTCAACGACGCCTACCGTGTTGTAGAGCGGATTGGCCGTCTTTATCCGCCGGATCAACGAAGAGCATGCCTCTCCTCCGGTCGGGACGACGGCGGGAACCAACGCCAGCGCCTCCAGCAGCGTCCTGGTTTCGTCGAACACGCGAGACTCGGTCGCAGCCGCCAGCGTCGCGGCGGCGTATACGTCGTTCTTCGCCGCGGCGATCGTCTGGTTGTGATCGACCCAAAGATAGCAGACGAACGCGATGGTCAGCGGAACCATGGCGAACGCAACGAGCGCGATCAGCCTGCTGCGCATGCCGATCGAGCCGATGGTGGGCAGTTTCAAGAGGTCTCGATTTCACAGATGAGGTGCCAACCGCGGCACGACGATGCCTCTACGGGTAGCAGATTTTCCGATGTTTAGCTTTACGGGGTCCTGTCGCATTTCCTGCTCATGGTGTGACGCAAAGCCAAATGCGGCTAGAGTCACTAGCACAAGGAAGCCGTTCAACCCGATCAGAACGGCCGCCGGAACGGGTGCAGGCCGCCACCGCCCGCATGAAGCGTCCTTTCTAGCGAGGCAGGAGAAAGGATTGAAGGCAGAGAGCTCCCCTGTGATACAGGTCTTTTCGACGAACGCGGCGGAGCGCTGGATTGAGATGCTAGTTCGGTAGAGGACAGGCCGCTCCCCACCCGAGCTGGAGTTGCTTTTCATCGCCTCCTGGGGAGCGAAAGCGGTCTGTCCGATTCTGGACATGCTAACCGCGAAAGCCGCCGTTCGGCTCGTGACCCTCTCTGAAGTCATTGTTGCTGCAACGAATGACCGGAGCCCCTGCGGGATGGAGCCCGGGAAATCCTAGACGCAGTCGTCCGAGAACGGCACCCTCATAAGGTGGACGCCCCCCAGTTGCCGACGGCTATTAAACAGAGCGCGGATTCTGAGGTTGTGGCGCACAATATTAAACTACGCAGCCGGGGTAATTTTTTAGCGAGCTGATGCAGGATCCGGCGACGTCCTGCTCTGCTTGGCGTGCGCCGGGGCTCGACCTTCCAAGGCCCGAGAAGCTCGCGGCGACCACCACTGTGTGCGTCTTCACAGAGTACGGCATGATCTGATGCCTTCGTACCGGCTCTGGCCGAGGCAGGTACCAACGACTTCTATTGGGCGCAGGGGTTGCTGCCTTCCAAAGATGTACCGATCGCTGCGCCTCCGTCCGGCAGCGCCTTGTGAACAATGTTGCATGACAGGCACATAGGGTTGGGTGCTTGGCTATCATTACAACTATTGCGGAGCTTTAGCTCGCGCCACCTCACAGACGCCGCTATGGCTAATGTCCTCGTCGTGCCTGAGTCGGCACGGCAAGCTTCGATCCTGCGCAAAAGCGTCGAGCCAGATCGCATAGGAGATGTGTGCCATCGAGACGCATGGTCTGCGAGGAACCACCTTCTGGCCTTTCGTCGGCTGGACAACGTGTTGCGTCGTTCGGCGAACTCGCGCTTTGGCGGCGATCGCCGCCGTGTGGCTCGTGGCGGGCTGCGGTTCGGTCGGTCAGCCTGAAACGGCTTCTCGAACAGCGATGGTCGATGCGCAGCAGGCATTTGCCTTACCGCCCGTGGGGGGGCCAGCCGTCATTGCGGTTGTTGAACAACGCTACCCAAACGCGACCGAACAGAAAATCGTCCTGCGCGCCAACGGCCGCAGTGCCGGGGAAAACTATTTGCTCGTCCAGTTCTTCGGCCCTGTCGGGGCGACCGGGCGCGGCCGCGATGACCTACGCAACCGCCCGCTCGCTGTGACCAACGTCGGCGCCGAGATGCGAGCGGCGTTTCCCGGCGTGACGATGGCCCGCTCCGCGATCTTCGTGCAGAACGAGTATGGTCCGTTCGGTTACGCGATTGGGCGAGCGGCGTCTGGCGACACCTGCGTCTATGCCTGGCAGCGGATCGCGGGCACGCCGCGGCCGCCGATGATCTTCCGCTCGAACGGCGCCATCGAGCTTCGGTTGCGCCTGTGCGATGGTGGCACCAGCGAGGCAGCCCTGCTGTCGGTGATGTATGGCGTGCGGATTCGTGCCTTCTTCGCCAGCGGGGCCTGGAACCCCTATGGCACCCCGCCGTCGCCGGATGCCGCAATCGGCCAACTCGGCGCGCCGATCTATCCTACCGGTGCCGGCGGCTACCAACCTCTGCTTGCGGATACGCCGGCACGCCCTGCGCAGCCGGCGCGGACCCGACCGGTGCGCCGCGCAGCCAGTCCGGCGCCGGCGCCCGTCGCCGTGCCGGCCGAGCCGCTTCCGGCACCTGTCGGTCCGCCCATTCCGCCACCGCCCTCGGCGACAGGCGCGGCACCTGAAGCACCGGCGGCCACCGCCGTTCCGAGTCCGCCGACAAACGCCTCCACCACCGATGATGCTGCGCCGGCGACGCCCGCAGCCACACCGACACCTGCCTCGGGTCCCGCACCGCTGATGCCGTCACGCCCAGCTTGCTCAGCCGCGCAGGAGGCGGCGGGCGCATGCTGAAGATCCTCCTCTCATTTGCCTGGATCCTGGCTGCTGCGCTGGCCCTCTTTGTGATCACGCTGCCGATCAGCCTCCAGGCACAGCTCGTCGCCGTGACGCTCGTGCTCGGTGTCATGATGCTGCTGAAGGTGCTGAAGCTCGGCGGGACATGGCGGCTCATCGCGCTCGCGCTCGGCACCACGATCGTCCTGCGTTACGTCTACTGGCGCACCACCAGCACGCTGCCGCCGGTGAACCAGCTCGAGAACTTCATTCCGGGCTTCCTGCTGTATCTCGCCGAAATGTACAGCGTCTTCATGCTGGCGCTGAGCCTGTTCGTCGTGGCGGCGCCGCTTCCGCCGCGGAGCGGGAGGGACACGCCCAATTCGGACCGGTTCCCGTCGGTGGACGTCTTCGTGCCGAGCTACAACGAAGACTACACGCTGCTTGCCAACACCCTCGCAGCCGCCCTGAAGATGGACTACCCGTCGGACCGCATGAAGGTCTGGCTGCTGGATGACGGCGGCACCAACCAGAAGCGGTTCGCGGAGCACGCCGGTACCTCGCAAGCTGCGGAAAAGCGCAACACCAGCTTGAAACAGCTCTGCGCCGATCTCGGTGCCATCTATCTGACCCGCGAGCGCAACGAGCACGCTAAGGCCGGCAATCTCAACAACGGGATGTTGCACTCGGACGCGGAACTCATCGCCGTCTTCGATGCCGACCATGCTCCGGCGCGCGACTTTCTGCTCCAGACGGTGAACTATTTCGAGCAGGATCCGCGCCTGTTCCTGGTGCAAACACCTCATTTCTTTATCAATCCCGATCCGGTCGAGCGCAACCTGCGCACCTTCGAGAAGATGCCGTCGGAAAACGAGATGTTCTACGGCATCATCCAGCGCGGACTGGACAAGTGGAACGCGGCGTTCTTCTGCGGCTCGGCAGCCGTTCTGCGGCGGGAGGCGCTCGACGAAGCCGGCGGTTTTAGCGGGGTCAGCATCACCGAGGACTGCGAGACTGCGCTCGACCTGCATTCGCGCGGCTGGAACAGCCTTTACGTCGACATACCGCTGATCGCTGGGCTGCAGCCCGCGACCTTCGCCAGCTTCATCCAGCAGCGCAGCCGTTGGGCGCAGGGCATGATGCAGATCATGCTGTTTCGCTTTCCGCTGTTCAAGCGAGGCCTCTCGTTTCCGCAGCGGCTTTGCTACATGTCGTCGACGCTATTCTGGCTCTTTCCATTTCCCCGCGCGATGTTCCTGGTGGCGCCACTGTTCTACCTGTTTTTCGGGCTTGAGATCTTCAATGCCTCGGGCGGCGAGTTCCTCGCCTATACGTCGACCTACATCATCGTGAACCTGATGATGCAGAACTATCTCTATGGGTCGTTCCGCTGGCCGTGGATTTCGGAACTCTACGAATACGTCCAGACGGTGCATCTCCTGCCGGCGGTGATCTCGGTCCTCATCAATCCGCGCAAGCCGACCTTCAACGTCACCGCCAAGGATGAATCCATCCTGACGAGCCGGCTGTCGGAGATCAGCCTGCCGTTCTTCGTCATCTTCTTCGTGCTGCTGCTTGGCGTTGCCGCGACCGCCTGGCGTGTCGTCACCGAGCCGGCCCAGGCCGATCTGACACTCGTCGTCGGCGGCTGGAACGTCTTGAACCTGTTGATTGCCGGCTGTGCGTTGGGCGTGGTCTCCGAACGCGGCGCTCGCAGTGCGTCCCGGCGGATCGGTGTCGCAAGGCGTTGCGAAATGCTGGTCGGCGACCAGGTCTTCCCGGCGACCATCAACGACGTATCCGTCGGCGGCGCCCGCATCCAGGTGTTCGGGGACGCGCCGCTGCAAACCTTCAAGAATGGACCGGGCACACTGCGATTCCGGCCGCATTCGTCCAGCGAGACCGCGGCCCTCGGCTTGCAGATCCGCAACGCACAGAAGGAGAGCGACGGCGCATCCATCGGATGCAGCTACGTCGTCAACGACGCCACCGATCACTTTCTCATCGCCGACCTGATCTTCGCTAATTCCGAGCAGTGGCGTTCGTTCCAGTTGAGCCGACGCCGTAATCCGGGTCTGTTACGGGGAACAGGATGGTTCATCGGGCTTTGCTTCTACCAAACGTCGCGGGGGCTCAGCTACCTGGCGCGCGGCGCGATGGGTCCGAAGAAGTCGGCCAAGCCAACGCAGAGAACAGTGGGCGCGCCATGAAGTGCCTTTTCAGTGCCGCTGCCTTTTTGGTCCTCGCGACCATGCCCCTACAGGCGCAGCCGGCGCCGTTCGACATGAGTCCGGAGCGGCCGGCCGACACCACCGCTCCGAGCCCACCGGTCGTTCGCCCGGCCACGCCCTCCGAATCGGTTGCGCCACGCTCGCCGGCGCCAGCGAGCGCTGACGCCCCTCGAACCTCTCGGGATACCGTGGACGACGACGCGGGAGCCGAGACGGCCGGTCCATTCCGCCGCCACATCCTGCCCATGGATAATTTCGTGCTGGCGGGGGAGATTGCGGCGCGAAGCTGGTCGATCTTTCTGACTGCTGAGCAAGCCGCTTCGCCGGTAGAACTCGCCGTCGGCTATCAAAGTGCGATCTTCGTCGCCCCTGAGGCTTCGCGACTCGTCATCACCATCAACGGCACGGAGGTCATCGAGGAAGCCGTCAGCTCTCCCGAAGGCGTCAAGCAGCTTAGGGCCGTCATTCCGCCCGGCGTGCTGCGGCCTGGCGACAACGACATCCGTTTCGCCACCTCGCTCCGACATCGCACCGACTGCACAATCTCCTCGACCTACGAGATTTGGACCGACATAGACCCAGCGCAAAGCTATCTGGAGTTTGCCGCCGAGGACGCCAGGCAGCTCAGGCGAGCGGAGGATATCGGCGCGGTAGGCGCCAATGCGCTGGGCAAAACCCGCTTCCATATCTACGTGCCCTCCGGCGACATCAGCCCGGTCGCCGATACGATCATCCGGCTTTCGGAGGGTCTGGCGCTGCTGGCGAGCATGCCGAACCAGACGATGGAGGTGGTGCGGGGAGATGTACCGATCCCGGGTGATGGCGAGATGACCGTGCTGGTCGGTCCTGCGGCGGATCTCGACAGCCTCGTCACCACCATCCCCGTCACCGCCGCGACTCAGCCGACCTATGGCTTCGTGACGCTGCGACAGGATCCGTCGGTGACGGTACTCGTCGTGACTGGCCCGGCCTGGAGCGACGTCGACTCCGCAATCCAGCGCATACTTGCGCCGATTGATCGGCCGATTTCCGTCAGCCGGAGCGCTCTCGCGGATCGATCCTGGCGAACGCCGGACAGCCCGCTGTTCCTCCGTGGGCGGAATGTGACGTTCCAGGAGCTCGGCATCAACACGCAGGAGTTCGCCGGACGGCGTTTTCGCGCTGACTTCACGGTCGGTATGCCGTCGGACTTCTACGCAAAGGCTTATGGCAATGCGACGATCCTGCTCGATGCGGCATATGCCGGAAACGTCGTCGCCGGAAGCCACTTCGACATCTATGTAAACGGCAACATCGCAACGACGCTGCCGCTCGGATCCGCCGGGGGTGCAGTCCTCGATCGCTTCCCCGTCGACTTCACGATGCGGCACCTGAAGCCGGGGATCAACGAGATCGTTGTCGAAGCGATCCTCATGACCCCCGACGACGCGGCCTGCAGCCCTGTCGCAAATGGCGACGAAAAGAGCCGCTTCGCCCTCTTCGAGACGTCGGAACTGCAGATTCCGGATTTCGCCCGCATCAGCAGCATCCCGGATCTTTCGCCGACGCGGGGGGTAGGTTCGCCTTACAACCGCCAGGCCGACCCATTTCCCCTACTAATAGAACGGGGTGGCAGAAACGGCGAGGCTATTATTTCAGCCGCCGCGACGCTGCTCGGCCGGCTTTCGGTCGTCGCCGGACGTCCGGTGCCCTTTGTTATACAATCGTCAGCGGCCGCAGCCGCGGCGCGAGATGCGCTGTTCATCGGGACAGCCGATCAGATGCCGGCTGGCGTGCTGCCGCGGCTGAGCGTCTCGGAAGCGGTCAAGACCGACTGGGGCAACCTTGAAGCGGACCCAGGGTCGGCGGAGGAAGCCGCGATCGCCGCCCGCTGGCAGGGCGAGGTCGGGGCGGGGCGCTGGCGCCAGCGGCTGAGCGAATTACAGGACTGGATGACCGCCAAGTTCGACATCATCCCGGAACAGATCCGGCTGCGCCCGGTCGGCGAGGCGGAGTTTATGCCGCCGCCCTCGGCAACGCTGATGATCGCCCAGGGTATGAGCCCCTCCGGCGACAAGGTGTGGACCGCGTTCAATGCCCCGACGGCGGCCGACCTGACGGCCGGCATCGAGGCAGTGACCGCTCATGAAGGCTGGGGGCAGGTCGGCGACAGCATCACCACCTACGATGCGGCGACGCAGACCTTCACCCAGATTCACGGAGCGGCCCCTACCCTGGTCCAATCCCAGCCTATCTCCTTCTCGAACCTGCGTCTGGTCACGGCGAACTGGCTGTCGGAGAACGTGCTCTCCTACGCCGGCCTGCTGGCGATCGTCGCCCTTCTGCTGGGGCTCGTAACAACGGCCTTTGTTTCGCAACTCGGGAGACGAAAGTGATGCACGCCGCATGCCGGGGCGCGTCGCTCGCCGCCGCCTTCGCGGCGTTGATCGCGACTACGACGATGGCCGACGCCCAAGCCTCGATCCGGCCCACCGACTGGGCCGCATACCAGCAGAGCTTCGTCGCGCCGGACGGTCGGGTCATCGACGACGGCAATGGCGACATCTCCCACAGCGAGAGCCAAGGCTATGGGCTGCTGCTCGCCTATCTTGCAAACGACATGGCAGGATTCGACTTGATCTGGTCGTTCACGCGGACGGAATTGCTGCTGCGCGACGACGGCCTGTCGGTGTGGAAATGGGATCCGGCGGCGACGCCCCATGTCACCGACCCGAACAACGCCACCGACGGCGACATCCTGATCGCCTACGCCCTGGCGCTGGCCGGCCGGCAATGGCAGCGGCCCGAACTGCTGGCCTCGAGCAGCACGATGGCCGAAGCCATCGCCGGCCTCATCGGTACCCAACAGGGCCGGACCGTGATCATGCCCGGCGCCGTCGGTTATGGCACCGACGACCGGCCGGACGGGCCGGTGGTCAATCTGTCCTACTGGATCTTCGAGGCCTTCCCGGTGTTCGCCGAGATCGCCCCGGATACCGACTGGCAAGCCGTGTCGAACGACGGGATCGCGCTGCTCCAGCAGTCCCTCTTGGGCCCCCGGCGACTGCCGCCGGAATGGCTGTCGCTGCAGACCCGCCCGCGGTCGGCAGACGGGTTCCCGGAAGAGTTCGGCTACAATGCCCTTCGCATACCGCTCTATCTACTGCGGGCCGGCGTGACCGACGACGCGCTGCTGCGCACTTTGGCAGACGGGATGAGCACCGAGACGGGCGAGGTTGCGATCGTCGATATCGCAACGGGCAACGTCAAGACCGCGCTCGCCGATCCCGGCTACGCGATCATCCCGGCGCTCGTCGGCTGCGTCCTCGAGGCGACGCCGATCCCACGGGCGCTGCAGCGCTTCGAGCCGACCCTCTATTATCCCTCGACGCTGCATCTCCTGTCCTTGTCCTACGCGACGCAGGCGCACCCGGAATGCCTCGAATGAGCTCTGCCCCGGCCTCTCGGCGCAGCCTGTCGCTGCTGGTGGCGGGTCTCGTTGCCGGGGTAGCGCTGAGCCAGTGGATCGACATGGCCGAGGACCGCTCGCGCCTGCCGGTCGGCGCCGATGTCCTATCCGGCGCAGTGTCGGATGGCGATGACCGGCGGACCTTCGCCGGCGATGAGCAGTGGTCGATGGTCTCCGAGGCCGGCGCGCAGGCGAGCGAGACGGTGCCGGATGCTGCCCCAGCCGCGGCGGCTTCGGGGGACGAGCCCGTTCTACCGCGTGGCAGGACCGCCAGGACTCCGTTCGCTGCCGATGCGCCGCTGGTGGCAGAGGCAGAGCCGGGTGCCGACGCCCCGACGACGCCGCCGCAGGTCGACGAGACGGCACTTCGCTATTTTGCCCGCTCCGGCGATTCCCGTCGGCTGGAAGCCGAGATCGCCCGCCTGCAGGCGCTCTATCCCGACTGGACGCCGCCGGAGGATCCGTTGTCCGTCCCGGACCTCGGCGACCCGTCGCTCGACGCCATGTGGCAGCTTTACGCAGGAGATAAATACGCCGAAGTCCGCGCCGCGATCGCGGCACGGCAGGAGGACGAAGCGGGCTGGGAGCCGCCGGCCGATCTCCTCGACCGGCTGGCGGTCGCGGAATCGCGCGTCAGGCTGGTCAACGCCTCGAACCTGCAGCAATACGACACCGTCGTTCGCGTCGCTGGGGACACGCCCAGCCTCCTGACCTGCAGCGAGGTCGACGTGCTGTGGCGGCTGGCCGAGGCCTTCGCGGAGACCGAGCGTCCGGGCCGGGCGCTCGACGCCTATCGCTACATCCTCACCAATTGCGACAATCCCGGCGAGCGGCTCGCGACGATGCAGATGGCGATCCAACGGCTCGACCGGCCGGCGATGGACAGCCTGCTCGCGCTGCAGCGGCCGAACGAGGACGGAATCGACGAGTTCGCCGCCATCCGCAACGATCTGAGCCGCCAGGCCGTCGATGCCGGCAACGCCGACCCGAACGCAACGGCCAGCCAGGCCGACCTCGAAACCGTTCGCCGGCTGGCCGAGGCGGATGGCGCGGTGGGCGACCGGCTACTGCTCGGCTGGTACTATCTGCGACGGAACGAAGCCACCGCTGCGGAGGCATGGTTCCGCCTTGCCCGGGCGGCAGCGGACACGTCCGAGGCCTCGCAGGGCCTGGCGCTGGCGTTGCTGGCGCTCTCGCAGCCGGTCGAAGCCGAGGCGGTGATCCGCCCGTTCGCCGACGAGTCCGATGCGGCCCGCACCGTCTATGTCGCGGCGGCGGCTAACCTCCTCGCCATCGAGCCGCCGATCGTCCAGTCGCCGGAAGTTCTCGGCACCATCGTCGCCGCGGTCGCCAAGGCAGAGGATGCCAACGGCGCCCAGCAGCTCGGCTGGTATGCCTACGGGCTGAACCAGTTGCCGACGGCGGCGCAGTGGTTTGCCCAGTCGCTCGACTGGCAGCCCAACAGCGAGCTGGCCGCCTTCGGCCTGGCGCTTGTCAGCCAGCGGCTCGGCGACGCCGGCGAACTCGCCCGCCTCAAGGCGGCCTGGCAGGGCCGCTCGCCGCGGATCGCCGAGATCGGCCAGGCCGGCGCGACGCTGCCGCAGACCGCATCAGGCGCTCTCGCGGCGACCGCGGCGGCGATGCAGGCTTCGTCTCCCTCAGCCGCTCCGGCGCCCTTGGCCTTTGTGCAACCGGCGGCACCGACCGCTTCGTCGGCACCTGCTGCGGCTGCTTCTGCCGCCGCCGCACCCGACGCCGCCGCTCCGATGCAGCAACCCGCCGTCCGGTCGGCGCCGCAGTATGCACAGCCGCGGCAGCGCAATTCGCCGCGCGGCTGCAGCGCGTCCACCGATCCCCGCACGCTGTCGGCGCAGGCGGCGCTCGACCGCGGCTGGTGTCTGATGGAACTGAACCGACCGATCGAGGCGGCGCCGTCCTTCGGCATTGCCCTGCTTGCCGGTTCCGCCCAGACGCGGCGCGATGCCGCATACGGCCAGGCCCTGGCCTATCTGCGGGTCGGGCTCGCCGACAAGGCAGCTGTCGCGGCAGCACGGGAGCCACAGCCGCGCGAGCGCCGCATCGAGCTGGAGACGGCGCTCCTCAGTGCACAGGCGCTGGATTCATTTGGGGCCAAGCGCCCCGTGGAAGCCTTGATCGCGCTCGACCAGCGCTCACGGATCGCCCCCGACCAGCTCGATCTGATGGTCTTGCAAGGTTACGCCTATCTGGAACTGCGTCGCTTCGCCGACGCAGAACAGGTGTTCACCGCAGCTGCAAAGGCCGGTAGCCGCGAGGCTGCCCGCGGCCTCAATGCATTGAAGACGGCTACCGGCGTTTTTGTGTCTTCCGACTGATGAGTGAAGATACTCATCATGCGCCTGCTTCAATGGCGGTAAACGCGTGGCGAGGACGTGCGCCAGCGCGCTCAACGAATGCAACGAGGCTGTCGAGCTGCCGGCTTCGAACCGGACTGCGACATCGTCTAGAGGACGTTCCGTGAGGCTGGCCGAGCAAGCAATGCCGAGGATTGGGCGTCGTTGCTGAATGGGCGCGCCGCGCAGGACTGTCCGATCGCCTGTCATAGTCCACTATGTCGGGTTCTTCCTGATCGTCATCGGCTGCGTAACCCTCGGCACGGCTCTCGGATTGGCCGCCGCAGTGGCAGCCCTCGAACTCGCAGGAGGTGACGCACGCGGTGGGCCGTTCGTGTTCATTGGCATTGCAGCCATGAGTGGGACAGGCGCCGGATTCCTCGTCGGTATCGCCGGCGCGGTGCTGTGGCTGCGCAGCCGCCAAGCGCATACACCCTAGCGGCGACGGTCAGAGTGGATGACAAGCCACCGACGGCGTTACTGATCGCCCCGTCTCAGGACGTTTCCCGGCGGCCTGCGACCGTGGGTCGCTGTTCGAAGGAATTATTGCTGGAACACCTTCGGCCCGTATCGCGAAGGCCGGCGGGATCCATCCGGATCACCGCGAGCACGCGAGCGACGCGATCCTCTCGCCTGCTCTTCAACGCATTCTGCCGGAATATCCCGACATCAAGTTCGATTTGTCGGCGCGGTGTAGGACGTAACCAGCTCTGACTTTTCGGTTTGCTGGGAGCCGGTGGGCATCTTCCACACGACCCCCCAACGGGCCAACAATGGTCCCCTGATCACGCCGGCTTCTACCGCACGGCTTTCGCGCTCCGACGCAGCGAGAATGTTCAACGCGTTACGAGAAATAACTAGCGGCAATCGACTACTTGCATTGGATCATCTATAATAGTCTAAGTGTTCATTGAATGACCTCTTTCTCTGGCTTCAGATCGATCTGGAACGATACGTCCATCATTCCGAAAATGATGATCTCAGAGCCGATCATTACCCTCGGTTTACAGATTCTCGACGCAATGAATTCAGCCGCCGGGACGGTCCTCTTACGGTGCTCAATTCATGTGGCGCGTCTATTCATGTCTGGTTTACGAGCATGACCTTCGCTTCGTCGCGATCGCCATCGTCGTGTGCGTGCTCGGCAGCTTCACGAGTGCGGCGCTGCTTCAACGGGCAGCGACAACCGGGGATGTGCAGCGCCGTAGCTGGGTGATCTTGGCGGGAATCGTCACTGGCATTAGCATCTGGACCACCCACTTCACAGCAATGATCGGGTACGCGCAGGAACTCGACCTGCGCATTAATGTAGTAGTGGCACTCGTATCAGCGGTCTCCGCGATGGCGCTGTCGGTGCTCGGCTGGTTCATTTGGTCGGAAGATTCGCGTTTGCGTAGAATGCTGGGCGGGGCAGTCGTCGGCGTCGCGCTGGCGTGCGCGCATTACATGGACATGGCCGCGTTGCAGGTTCCCGGCGTAGTCCAGTACGACGCCATCTTCGTCGTCGCCTCGCTGGCGGGAGGCGTCACACTTTGCGCCGGGGCGGGCTTGCTCCTTAAGCGTTCCACCAGTTTGCCACTGGCTTGGCCGTCGGCGGTGGCGC
Organism: Aurantimonas endophytica; assembly: GCF_014196845.1. Taxonomy (GTDB): domain Bacteria; phylum Pseudomonadota; class Alphaproteobacteria; order Rhizobiales; family Rhizobiaceae; genus Aurantimonas; species Aurantimonas endophytica. The sequence continues at coordinate 147,166 of NZ_JACIEM010000005.1, read as the reverse complement.
TGGGGTCCGGCATCCTCTGCCTTCACTTCATCGCAATGGCCAGTATGACCATTGTCCGGGGCAATGCGTCGGCAGTATTATACGGCGTGGATCTGGGCACCGTCGGGTCCATCGTCGTCTTCACCAGCATCCTGATCATCGCCGTCGCATTGTTTCTGGCCTACCAAAGCCAGAACCGGGCACGCGTCGCCACTGAGGACCGCAAACGCCTGCTGAAGGCGCTTGCCGATCTTCAGGCGAGCGAGGCCCATCATCGTGCCTCGATCGAACTGAACCCGCAGATAGCTTGGCTGGCCGACATCAACGGCGGGATTTCGGAGATATCCCCCCGCTGGGCGGAACTGGTTGGCATTCCTGTTGAGCAAGCTCACGGCGATGGGTGGCGGACGCCCGTCCATCCCGATGACTTACCTGATGTCGTTGCGCTCTGGCGGAGGGCAGTGGAGACAGGGAACGGCGGGATAGCCGATACGCGTTACCGGGTGCTGCTTCTAGACGGGTGCTATCGTTGGTTCCGGGCCCGAGCTCGCCCGCGCAGGGCGGCATCCGGAGAAATCATCGCCTGGTACGGCACGCTCGAGGACATCGATGAACAGGTGCGCGCAGAACTGGAGCTGAGACGAAGCGAGGAACGCTATCGCCTGGCCTTCCGAGCGACGAATGACGTAATCTGGGATTGGTCGTATGAGAGGCGTCGAACCACTTGGGCCGGCGCGATCGAAGAAGTGCTCGGATACCCCGAGGCAAGGGACGGGCAAACTGAGGAGTGGTGGATCGAACGTATCCATCCGGACGATCGGGATCGGGTCCTACGGCTCCAGGCGGCCGTGTTGCAGAGTGGCGGCGACCAATGGAGCCTCGAGTACCGCTTTCGGCGCAATGACGGCGAATATCTCAGCATGGTGTCGCGCTGCCTTATCGTGCGCGACGATAATGGCGTTCCCGTCCGACTGGTAGGATCGATGCTCAACGTCTCCGAACAGAGACGCATCGAGAACGAACTGCACCGGGCAGCTCACGAAGACAATCTGACCAAGCTTGCCAATCGCCGGCTATACGCTCTTCGGATCGACGAGGCGATCGATCGCGCCAATATAGACAAAAGTTGCGTCGGGCTGGTGGTTATCGACCTCAACAACTTCAAGTCGCTCAACGACAGTCTCGGTCACGCAGCGGGCGACGCGGTACTGTGCGAAGTAGCTGATCGTCTGAGGGCCTCCGCACCCCGAGGCGCTACAGTCGCTCGTCTGGGCGGCGACGAGTTCGCGATCATTCTGCCTGGACTAACACTGGCGGATGCGCGGGAAGAGACGGTTCGCGACGTACTCGCAGGACTTGAGGTGACGATGCTGATTGACGGTTTGCGCATGGTCGTCAGCGTTTGTGCCGGCGCCGCAATATGGCCTCGGGACGCTGACACCGCAGGTGATCTGTTGAAGTGTGCTGATCTCGCGCTCTACGCGGCCAAGAGCGAACACCCTGGTGCCATACGCGGGTTCAATCCCGAGATGCGACAGGCATCCGAAATTCGCGCCACAATGCTCTCGAACGCCCGGCTCGCCCTGGAGGATGAGCGCATCATTCCGTTCTATCAGCCCAAATTGAATCTGCGGACCGGGATGATTGTCGGCTTCGAGGCACTGCTTCGCTGGCAAGACAACACAGGCGACATCCGGCCCCCCGCCAGCATCTTTGCAGCCTTCGAGGACGTCGAGCTTTCGACCCGTATTACGGACTGCATGCTCCAGCGCATAATTCGGGACTGCGTCCGCTGGCGTGGTGAGGGAGTCGAATTTGGCCGCGTGGCCTTCAATGCATCGGCTGCGGATTTTCGTCGGAGCGACTTTGCCGACCGGGTTCTTCGCAGCATCTCGTCGGAAGATCTGTCGGCGGCCCTGTTCGAACTGGAGGTGACGGAGTCGGTGTTCATCGGACGCAGCACGGAGAGGGTTGTCCGGACGCTTGAGACGCTGCGTAGCGAAGGGATGACGATCGCTCTGGACGACTTCGGGACCGGTTACGCCTCCCTGACCCACCTCCAACAGTTCCCTGTGGACGTCTTGAAGATCGACAAATCATTCGTCTCGCCGATCCTCGCCGATGCCGAGTCCGGCGCCGTCGTGGTCAACGCCGTACTTCAGATGGCACGCAGCCTGCGGATCGAAACCGTTGCAGAAGGTGTTGAAACGCTTTCCCAGGCTGAATACTTGCGCGCCAGGGGCTGCGACATTGCGCAGGGCTACCTGTTCGGTCGACCATCACCAGCGGATCGGGTTCCGGCATTGTGCGCGGCCTCGGCAACGACCGGTTACCCCAACTACCTCGTGACGACCCCATGATCGACAAGTTCGCGCAGCCCAGCCGGCGCCTGTTCTTCCTGAAGATTATGCTGCCAGCGGTGGCTACGGCGTTGCTCCTGAATGGCATTGCGGCGTCGCTGCTATGGTGGTCGGCCTCGGAATCAGATCGTGTCTCGATCGATCGGCAGCACATGTTGGTCGACGTTGTGGTCGCCGATATCCGATCGAAGATCGCTCATGACCAGGAAAGCGTGACGGTATGGGACGACGCCGTCACGGAGGTCCAGAACCCGGGGGGTGCGGAGTGGATCGACGCCAATCTGGGTTCCTGGATGGCGAGCTATTTCGGGCACGACCACGCCTACGTCCTCAATGCCGTAGATCAGCCGATCTATGCTTTTGCCGATGGCGTCCAGAAGGATCCGTCGGCTTTCGCAGCCGTTCAGTCGCAGACCCTGCCCCTTGCACACGACTTGCGGTCTCGCTTGGCGGCCGGAGATACCCACGGCATATCCGATCGGACACTCACGCTAGGGGCATCAGACCTCGTGACCATCGACGGTCGCCCGGCCATCCTGAGCATCAAGCCAATCGTCTCCGATACCGGTGACCTCGTGCAGGCCCCAGGCGAGGAATACATGCATGTCGCCGTGCGCTATCTCGATGGCGCCTTCGCGGCTTTGTTGGAACGAGATTATCTCCTCGATAATCTGAAATTCTCCTGGGAGGCCGAGGCGTCCCCGGGCTCGGCAAGGGCCGCTCTTCTCAAGGACGATGGGCACCCGCTCGGGTACCTCGTGTGGACGCCGTTCAGTCCCGGGTCCACGGTGTTATGGCGGGTTGGCCCCGTCATGCTCGGCCTCGCGATCGCCAGCCTGATCGTCCTGGCCATCCTGCTTATGGCGCTGCGTCGGCGCTCGATCAATCTATCCCTGAGCGAAGCGGAGGTGCGGCATCTCGCCCACCACGATCTCCTGACTGGGCTCGCCAATCGCGCCCAACTCGCCAAGCGCTTCGATGCAGCGCTTCTCGACCGCTGGACGGGCGGGAGCCTTACGCTGATTTTCCTGGACCTCGATCACTTCAAGGAAGTGAATGACACGCTGGGTCATCCTGCCGGCGACGAACTCCTGCGGGAGTTTGCCGATCGCCTTCGTCGGATGACCACCGAGGCCGATACGGTTGCCCGCGTCGGCGGCGACGAGTTTGTTGTCCTGACGCGCTCACTATCATCGACACAAGCGGTCGCGGAGTATTGCGCGACCCTGATCGAGACGACCAGACGGCCCTTCGATCTTGAAGGCACGCAAGTGTTTGTCGGCGCAAGCGTCGGAGCCGCCCGGGCGTCCAATCCGTCGGACGATCGTGAGGAGCTGTCCCGTAGAGCCGACGTCGCCCTCTATCATTCCAAACGGTCGGGCCGCAGCAGCTATACACTCTACGACCCCCAACTGGACCAAGCGACCACACTCCGCCGAAATATGGAGCGAGATCTACGAACCGCGTTGGAGCGCCCGGGTGAGCTAGAGGTGTACTATCAGCCGCTGATCCGCGCGACCGATGGCACGATCTCCGGGTTCGAAGCCCTGCTGCGGTGGCATCACCCGGTTCAAGGATCGATCGCGCCGGCGGTGTTCATACCAGTGGCCGAGGAGACGGGTCTCATTCTGCGGCTGGGTGCATGGGTCCTCCAGCAGGTCTGCACCGACACTCGGGCCTGGCTCGTCGATACCGTCGCGGTTAACGCCTCGATCGTCGAACTGCACGACGAGCACTACGCCTCCCGGGTCGCGCAGATCCTTTCGGCAAACGGGATGGCTCCGCAACGCCTTGAGTTGGAGATCACCGAGAGCGCCTTTTGCGAGAGAGCGACAGACTGCGAGAAGAACATCACGCATCTGCGCGGGCTTGGCGTCAGGTTCGCGCTCGACGACTTCGGCACGGGCTTCTCGTCGCTGGGGCGCCTTCACAATCTCCACGCCGAGCGGCTGAAGATCGACCGAAGCTTCGTGGCGGGGTTTGGAAGTGACAAAGGGGATGAGGCGATCGTGCAGGCCATTGTCGACCTGGCGCAGGCTGTCGGCATGACGACCACTGCCGAGGGCGTTGAGACCTCCGGGCAACGCGATCTCTTAGCCGCCATGGGTTGCGATCAGCTACAGGGCTTCCTGCTTTCCCGACCGCTGCCCGCTAGAGAGATCGAGCGGTTACTGCGCGCCGGGTCGCTCAAGGCAGATCTCGGGATCGGGACACGGCTAGACAGTAGCTCACTGTGAGAGGTGCTGGTCGCCAGACAGCCGGCTGCGGAGCGCAGCCTTGCAGTGCCCGACCACATGCGATCGAAGATGCTCGTCCGAGACTATCGTGCACATGAAAAAGCTCGATGCCTGCGGCTTCCGCGAAGCCCGTCGCATCTGCCGCCCCCAGAACCAAGCCGTCGGGAATTGGGAAGGAAGCCTGCGGTGGCGCTAGCGCCGTTATCAACCAGGGCAACTTTCGGCTATGTGGCATTGAGCCTTCCAGGAATGTCTGGTTTCGGGGCGATGCCCAGCGGTCTTTAAGACGGCAACGGGCGCAGAGCCGCCAACCAATCGCATATAGCCGGTGTTTGCCGCCTACAACGACAGCGGCGAGGCGTATCCGGTGAGCTCGAGATAGCCTTTCCCGCCGGGCGTGCGGACCGCTCCCTCCCAATAGACCGGCAGACCGGTGGCGCGGCCGTCGAGTTCCTGATCCTCGAACAGAGGCGACAACGGAAAGCTGCGTTCGCCCTCCGGCAGGCGCAGTGTCAGCACCTGTTCGACGGGATAGAGCGCATCCGTGCGGGACGAGCGCCAGCGCCGGACGGCGGTGAAGGTGACGTCGCCGGGCGAGAAGCGGGTGACTGTGCCGTCCGGACGGCGCAGCGAGCCGCCGGCCCAGACCGTGCGATCGTCGCGATCGCGGATGCGGAAGGCGACCAGCGCGCCGCCGTCGTCGAGATTGAGGCCGACCCACTCCCAGCCGACCGCGCCGGGCGAAAGGAAGTTGGAGGACCATTCGCGATCGAGCCACGCCGTGCCGGTGACGCTCGATGCCGTCCCGTCGCGCATCAACGTTCCGGCGACTTCCAGATGCGGCATGGAATAATAGTGGCTGGCATCGCCCGGTCCCGGACCCTTGCGGCTGAAGCCCGCCTCCCCTTGCAGGAAAATCTCCTGGGTCGGGGCGAGCGTCAGCGCGAGCGCGAATTCGGGCGTCGAGACCTCGGTGGTGAAGCGTCCGTCCGGTTCGCGCTTGAAGCTCCAGTCGCCAAGGACGACGGCGGCATCGCCGGTCGGTGCCTCGGCAATGCCGAAGCCGGCGCGCGCGGCCCGCTCCCCGTGCAGCAGGCGGCCGACATCGGGGTCCGACAGGGCGGCATGGGCGAACAGCACCTGGGCGGGCGCGAAGCGGCTGGGATTGGCGGGATCGACCGCCGGCCGGCTGCGGAAGAACGTCACCTGGAAGCCGAGCTCGCTTCCATCTTCGGTGGTAAGCCAGCCGGTGACGTACCACCATTCGAGGCGGAAATCCGGATGCGCGCCGTGGTCGCCCGGGAAGGCAAGCGCGACGCCTGGCTGCACACGGGCAAAGTGGCTGTCGGCCTGGACCGCCACCGTGGCGCCGAGGAAGAGCGCGAGGATCGCGGCGAGCCAGCGCATCACCAGTCCTCCCGGACGGCGAGCGCCGCGTTCGTCGCTGTTGCCCGCCGCCCCGCCAGCATGGCGGTGACGGACGCGGCGAAGACGAGTGCGGCGAACACGGCCGCGATCGTGCCGACCGGCACGATCGTCGCCATCGTCCAGTTGAACGATTGCGGGTTGATGACGTGGATCAGGATCTGGCTGAGCGCGCCCCCGAGCAGCACGCCGGCGACGCCACCAATGGTGCCGAGCAACGCGCCTTCAATGCCGAGCATCGCCATGATCTGCCGTTTCTCCACGCCGAGATGCGCGAGCATGCCGAACTCGCGAACCCGCGCAATGGTCTGGGAGGACATCGTCGCGGCCACGCCCGCGAGGCCGACAAGGATCGCCACCGCCTGGAGCACATAGGTGACGGCGAAGCTGCGGTCGAATAGCTCCAGCGCGAAGCGGCGTAGCGTCGCGGGCTGGGCGATCGAGACCGAGGATCGAAGCTCGGCGGGAAGCGCTTCGAGGAGCGTGCGGCCAACGGCGTCCGGATCGGCTCCGGGATCGATCGTCACGGCCGCCTCGTCGCGCTCCGCGTCGCCGGTGAGGCGAGTGTAATCCTTGTCACGGATCACCAGCGCGCCCTGCTGGCGGGAATAGTCGCGCCAGATCCCCGAGACCGTGAACGCTTCTCCCGCGCCGATCGGCAGGTCGACGGCATCGCCGACGCTCCAACCGTATAGCCGGGCCGCCGGCTCGGACACCCACACCGGGATCGACCCCACCTGCGCCGCGGCTTCCTCGATCAGGACGAGCGAAGCCTCCGGGTTCTGCCCGTCGAGCGAACGGGCGATCAGGGCGACGGGCGGCCGATCGGGGATGAGCGTCAGCGGGATCTGGCGGCTGAAGGAAAGGCCGGCGACGCCGGGAACGCCTGCCAGCCGGGCCTGAAGCGAGGGATCGAAGCCGGCACTGCCCTCGGCGCGCAGATAAAGATCGGACGAGAGGACCTCCACCAGCCATTCGTCGACCGCGCCACGGAAGCTCGTCACCATCGTTGCCATCGCGATCACCAGCGCGGTGCTGGCGACGATGCCGCATAGCGCCGTCGCCGCCTCGGCCGGGGCGCCGTGCACATGGCGGACTGCGAGCAGGCCCGGCACGCTGGTGGTGCGGCGCACGGCCAGAGGCGCCAGCAGCCGGCGCGCCAGCCAGGGCACGCCCGCCACACCGCCTGCCAGAAGCAGCGCCATGCCGACGAAGCCGAACACCGGCAGGCCACCGACCGGCGGAAGCAGCGCAGCAAGCGAACCGGCAGCGATGAGGACGAGCGCCGGCAGCAATGGCACGGCGGAGCGCGGGTCGAGCATGTCGCCGCTGTTCTTCAATGCTGCGGCGGGCGCGGCCTGCGAGGCGGCGCGGGCGGGCAGCACGCTGCCGAGCATGGCGGCGGCAATGCCGAGCGCGAAGAACACGGCGGCGGCGAGCGGCTGGAAGACGATCCGCACATCGCCGCCCCGGAAGTAGCCCGCGCCGAGATCGCCGCCAAACCAGCGCAGCGCGAAGGTGGCGAGCGCTGCCCCGAGGGCAAGGCCCAGCAGGGCGCCGACGATCCCGATCGCAAGGCCCTCCAGCGCCACCACCGCGACGATGCCGCGGCGGGGCAGGCCGAGCGTGCGCACCAGCGCGAAGGCGCGAAGCCGCCGCGCCACCGACAGCGATTGCGCCGAGAAGACGAGGAAACCGCCGGTGACGAGCGCCACCAGCGCCAGCATGTCGAGATTGAGGCGATAGGCCCGCGACAGGGCGCTTCCCTGCGCGAGTTCGCTCTCGTCGCTTCCCAGAACGACATCGCCCGGCAGCCATTGCGAAAGGGACCGCTCCGCAGCCCCCCGGTCGGCGAGGCTGAGATCGACGCGGTCGAGGCGACCGAGCCGGTCGAAGCGCCATTGTGCGGCGGCGATGTCCATAACGGCAATCGCCTGCCCGTCCGCGACGGCGGGCAGGATCCCCGCGATGACCAATTCCACCGAGCGGCCGTTGGCGCTGACGGCCCGCGTCTCCCCGACCGTGCCGCCCGTCGCATCGAGCACGGCGCGCGAGACGAACAGGGCGCTCTCGTCGAAGACATTGGCGCTGCCGGTGTCGGGTCCGCTCATTTGCTCGCCGACGAGGCTTGGCGTCACGTTAGCGGCGCGGAGAATGTCGAGCCCGAGCAGCGTGAAGCGCGCCTCGCCCGCCTGCGCATCAAGGGCGACGACGGGGCTGGCATCTCCGACACCGGGCGTATCGATGATACGCGGATACAGCAACTCGTCGAAGCCGAGCGGGCTTGCCGCGCGCACCTGGAGGTCGGCCGCGCCGTTGACGCTGCGCACCGCGCCGTCGAAGGAGGCAAGCGCCGAGCCGTTGATCAGATGGATCGCGAACCCGAGCGCGACCCCGACGGCGATGGCGATCATCGTGCCAAGGAAGCGCGCCGGATCGGCGCGTGCGTCGCCGAGGATCAGCCATCTCAGCGCCAGTCGGGCGAAGACGAGGTCCGTCCTAGTCGTCATGGCGTTCCTTGAGCCCTTCGGCGGTCAGTGTCAGGACGCGGTCGGCGATCCGGGCGGTGGTCCGGGAATGGGTGACGACGACCCCAGCCGCATCGCCCTGCCGCACGGCGTCCGCGAAGAGCGCGAGCACCTTGCCGGCCGTGTGGGGATCGAGATTGCCGGTCGGCTCGTCGGCCAGGATCAGCGCCGGCCGATGCACGAGCGCGCGCGCAATCGCGACCCGTTGCATCTCCCCGCCGGAAAGGTCGCGCGCATAGTCGTCGCCGCGCGAGCCGAGGCCGACCGCGTCGAGCATCGCGTCGGCGCGCGCGTCGATCGTCGCGGCGTCGGCGGAAACGAGGGCGAGCGGCAGGGCGACGTTCTGGCGCAGCGTCAGATAGGGCAGGATATGGAAGGCCTGGAAGACGAAGCCGATGCGCTCGCGCCGCAACCGCGTCCGCTGCGTCTCGTCGAGGGCGCCCAACGCCACGCCCTCGATGGAAACCGCGCCCGCGTCGCTGCTGTCCAGTCCGGCGAGGATGTTCAGCAGCGTCGACTTTCCGACGCCGGACTCGCCCACGATCGCTACTAGCTCTCCCGCCGCGACGGCAAGGTCAAGATCGGCGAACAGGCGCCGCTCGCCCGGCACCGACTTGGCGAGGGCGCGGACGGTCAAAGTCGCGGGCGTATGGTTCAAAGGGGATCTTTCTTTGGATTAGGCCAAGCGGAATCAGGAACACGCTACAGGCCCTGCCCTCCAAACTTCACATCGGAACGCTCGGGAAGGCTGCTTTTCTAGATTCAATGAAAGCGCCCGAGCAATCGAGACGTTCCCACCGAGCAGGTGTTGTCGCGACGGCGCCGGCATAATTCCGGGTTGCCTTCGAGCCTTACGGCAGGCCCTAGAAATGATTTCTGCAATCCGGCCAATGCCGAATGAGCGGCGGCTACGGCTTCTGGATGATCGTTGCACCGGCAAACGGCGTTTGCTGAAGTCATGGGGGCGTTTGCCCCTCTGGGCATCCGGGGTTGTTCGGCAACTGCCATGCATGGACAGCTTGACCTCGTGATGTAGCGCCTGAACCGGGTGATGGCCCACAGGCGGCTGATGCCGTTTCGAAGTGGCTGTCGAGCCCGGTCAGGACAGCGGGTCCGGCTTGGGCACCGAGCGTAGATGCGGCTTCGCCTGGAAGGTCCAGCCATCCTCGTAGCGCTCGAACAGATCACTGACCCGGCGATCGGCGCCGTTCTCGTCGAAGCCCAGCTCGACCAGGCGCCGGACGATCTCGCGATGGATGTTGGCAAGCCCGACCTCGTCGCCCTTGTCGGACATGAGGGTAACGAACCAGTGGAGGGCAACCCTGGCCGCGTCGTCGCGCGAGGGGATCCGCCTGCGCTTCTGCTCGGCGCGATAGGCCCGCTGGTACTCGGCCTGGCGTAGAAGCCGTAGCTCACGCCGGGTCGGCGGCACGCTGTCGGCTTTGGCGCGCTTCGGCTGCTTTGGCTTCAGGGATTGCGTCGATGTCGGTTCGGGCATGGGGCTGCCTCGCCAGTTTGGAACGGTGAAGGGTTTGGGGCCCCGCCGTGCAGCGACGGCGAGGCCCGATGGGCAGAGGACGACGATCAGCCCGCGTTGTCGGGCTTGCCGGAGACGCCGCCCGGCTTCGGCGTCTCGGCTGCGAGAAAGCCCGGCATGATCGCGCCGGGTCGCTTGCCGCGGAACGCGTGGATCGTCGCGGGCGCCGACGCGGCGTTTCCTGCGGCCGGGTTCGGCTGCATGGCTTTCAGCGCCCCGGTCCTGTCGGCCGACGTGAGGGTGGCGACGTTGGTCGAGCCTTCGGCGACATCCGACGTCGGCTCCTCCCCCGTCGGCGTGTCGGTCGACGCGCCAACGGCCGTCGTCACGATGTCCGTGGCCACGGCAACCTTGGTCGCGTCGGTCGAAGCCCCCTCAGCCGCCGCTTCGGCCTCGGTGATCTCCACCATCGCCTCGTCGGCGGCCGCTCCGCTCTCGACGCCGTCGAGCGCGAAGGCCAGCAAGCCCATGACCTTGCCGCTAAGCCAGGCCTTCAGCTCGGTGGCTCCCGGCCAGTCCTCGGCGGTCGTCATGGTCTCGATGAGCGCCAGGACTTCCGCCCAGGCTTCGTCCGCCACCGGCAGGTGCCGCAGCGACGCGCTGCCCGACAGCGAACGCGGATCGATGTCGCAGACCATCGCGGTCAGCTCGGCGTGGGCCACCCTGGCGAGCGGCAGGACGTCCTTGACGAGCTTGCCCTTCTCCAGCCGCTTCGACCCGGCGCCCTCGAGCGCCGAGGCCACCATCTGCCGGATCGCCTTCAGCGCGGCCGTGACGGTCTTCTGCTGGCGCCCCAGCCTGGCGGAGCCGAGGTTGCGCAGACCCTTCGCCCCGCCGTGGGCGGTCGTGGTGGCGACGCTCTCCAACCCGGCGCGGACGAGGGCGTTGACCTCGCGCACCTTGAGGCGCTTGCCCGCGTTGAAGGACGCCAGCACCGTGTCGACCTGCTCGTCGGTCGCCGGGAGCAGGGCGATGAGGACGGTGGGCGTCACGTTGTTGCTGATGATCTCGGCCCGCCGGGACACGAACTTGCGGTGCACCTTCGCCCAGTTGTCGGCGGTCTTGACGTCGTAGCTGGTGTTGACCTCGATGATGTCCCGCCAGTGGCTGGGGTTGTCGACCTCCACGGCGATGTCGTCGAACGTCTCGCCGAGGTCGAACACGTTCTCGGTGGTCTTGCGGCCGAGCACGTTCACCCGCTCGATGCCCTTCATCACCTTCTCCTGCTGCTCGGTCGGGAGCGAGGTGATGTCGAACATCTCCTTCGCCTGCCTCCGGCCGCTCTCCTTCTTCTCCTTCGGCTCCCTGCGCACCCTCTCGGCCTTCGCCGCCACGGTCGCCTTTCCGGTCTCCGCCGCCTTCCTGGCCTTGGCGGTCTTGGCCGCCTTCGGCTTGCCCCGCGGCTTCTTCTCCTGTGCGGGCGCGCCGCCCGCGTCGTCCGCATCGCCCGCGCGCGAGGGCACACTCGCGGGGACGGGGTTCTCGTCGGGCGCCTCGCCGTCGCGGAAGTTCTCCGGCATGTCGTCGTTGGTCGCCATGGTCTCTCCTGATGTTGCGCAGCCATGATTGGCAGCAACACGCCACCATTAGCACAGTTTTTATGTCATAATCCAGCAGATTGCCTTTGACGGTCTCAGATCCATTGTTAAAAATACTTGTTTTTACAGTGAGTTAACTCAGACGCATTCCGGCCGATGGACCGATTTATTCTGAGGTCGCATGATAGGGGTCAGGTTTTACTTGCCGGAGATTTATTTACGCCGAGCTCAACAAGAGCCGATGGTCGTCGTGGTCTGCCCGCCACCCTTGACGCGAGGTCCACGACAGGCAGGTGCGAGCCGTGCGCCGCCGCTGGAAGTCGTCCTCGGTCGGCGATCAGCCCAGTAAAGTCGTCGCCATGCATTGGCGCGGCCGCCGCAACTGGCCCGCTCAAAATGTTTTTTGGTCTACGTCGGCGCCAGACAGGCTGGCGGCGCGTGCCCGCACAGGCGCGTGCAAACGGCGCTTGTCCGCGAATCCCCCATGTTGAGCTTTGCAACGATAGCCCCCACGTTCGACACGCCTATCCAGACGTTCCCAACGCGCGACTGGAGCCTTGCAACGCTGGTCCAGAGCGTCGCAACGGCAATGCGTAACTTATCTTACTTCATCTCAGGTCGCCCTGACGTGTAGGGGCTTTGAATCGAGGAGGAAACGCGTTCGGCTGCCCACGGCCCAGGCGGCATCGGCAGTGCTGAATCGGACGTCCAGACATTCGCAACGCTGGCCGTGAGGTTCGCAACGAGGACCCAGAGCTCCGCAAAAGGAATGCGCAATTTGAGCTGACCTGAAATGCGTTGCCGGGGACGTGCGACCGGTTACGGGCACTTCGATCGAGATCACCACCGCTGGAGCGGTTCCTCCAGCGGCTCCGAGGGCGCGATGCAGCGCGACAACGCGATCGACGGGTGCACAGGATCCAGCGCGCTCAGATGGTGCCGCCGTCTGATCCCGCGCGATTACCTCGGCACCCACCGTCGTGACGTCGCTGTCGCCGAGGCCACCGATACCGTCGGCCCGGCGGCATCCGCTCTCAGCCGTCGGTTGCCGGGGGGCCGAGGCGGTAGAAGCGGCTGAGGGTGCGGGCGTAGCCGTAATGCGGCGCGAACAGGTGGAGCTGCGAGGTGATGGACCTCCCGCCGCTGCGCAGCTTCGGGTGGCCGTACACTTCGCCCGTCAGGCAGGGCTGCATGCGCATGCCGAGCGACCAGTGTTCGAGGATCGGCGCGTCGGCCAGATCCCTCTCGCTGGGGTGCCAGCCGTCATCGATGCGGGCGATGTCGCGTTGAAGCTCCGTCAGCAGGTGCAGCTCCTTGTCCATGTGCAAGGCGGTGCCGTTCGGCAGGATGATGATGCTCATGCGGGCATGGTCCTTCGTTCACGGCTCAGGTGGCCGCGTCGGGTGGGATGGGGTCTCGGCAGGTGGTGCATATCGGTGGACGCCAGTCGGCGCTGACGTCAGCTCGGCGGCTCGGGCGGCTTAGGCTGGGACGGCTCGTTGGCGAGCGTGCGATCGGCCGCGGCGCGGTTCGGCATCGTGCTTCCGGCAGATGCCGTCGGACGGTCCGCCTTCGACATCCCCGCTTCGGCGCCCTTCGCCTTCGGCTCGGTGGCGGCGTCTGCCTCGACAGCCGTCGAAGCCTCTGTGCCACCGGCTGCGAACACAGCTTCGACTTCCGCCGTATCCATGCTGCCCGCCGCGCATAGCGCGTCGGCCAACCGCAACAGCATGGCCCGGTTGGCCTCGAGCGTCCGCGTCGCCAGCGCCAGCGCCGTCTCCAGCCGGGCATGAACGGCATGGCTCAGCGGATCGTCCCGCAGCAGCAGGAGTTCGGCGTGCTGCATCGGGCGGTGCAGCAGGGGCCGTTCGCCAAAGCCGAGCTCGATCTCCAGCGACAGCGCCAGCCTCGTGGCGCTGGCGAGGTCGCTCGAGCGTTCGCCGCCCGAGCCGACGGTAACGTTGCCGAACACCATCGTCTCGGCGGCTCGCCCGGCAAGATAGGCGGCGATGATCGCCATTACCCACGCCTCGGACTGCACGACATTCAGGTCGAGCATCGATTCCGCATAGCCGCCCTCGGCTGCCTCGATCGACAGGCTCAGTTCGCTGCCGACATTCAGCGCCCGGCGGACCACGGCGTGACCCGCTTCGTGGACAGCCATGCGGTAGCGCAGGTCATGCGGCCGGGCCGGGCGGCCACTGGCAAGACGCGCCGTCAGATCGGCATGGGTGAGGCCGCGTCCCTCGCGACGGGCCTTGCCGCGCGCCTCGCGCACCAGCCGCTCGATATCGGCGCCGCTTCGCCCGTCCGCCTGCCGGGCAAGCTGCGTCAGCACGACGTCGACCGGCTCCCGGTGGTGCGGCATCGGCGCGTCGGGATGTGCGGCCGCGACGAGGCCAGCGAGTTCGGGCCCGACGTGATGCGCCAGGATTCCCTTGAGCGCCTCGCGATCCGGCATCGGGATGGTGATCTGGTTCTCCCACCGGCCGGAGCGCTTCAGCGCCTCGTCCATCGCCTCCGGTCGGTTCGTCGCGCCGACGATGATCACGCCTTCCGCCTTGGCCGCACCGTCGAGCAACTCGAGCAACTTGTTGACCAACGCGTTCCAGTAGTCGGCATAGTCCCGGTCCTGCGGCTGGCGCTTGCCGATGCCGTCGCACTCGTCGATGAACAGGATCGACGGAGCATTCTGGCTGGCTTCCGCGAAGGCGGCATTCATCCGCGAGATGACGTTGCCGAGATAGCTTGCCTCCAGCCAGGTCGACACCGAGGAGACGTGAAGGGGCAGGTCGAGGCTGTTGCAGAGCGCCTTGGCATAGGTGGTCTTGCCCGTGCCGGGCGGACCCGACAGCAGCAGCCGCGAGCTGAGCTGGTCCCATGGCAGCGTGCCTGCCCGCCACAGCGCCAAATCGGCCTTGAGGTCGAGCCCCCAGCCGCGCGCCTCGCCGAAGCCCGCCAGGGTCTCGACGCTCAGCCGGAAGGGATCGCTCGATGCTTCCGGCAGGATGACCTCCGACCCGCTGGTCGAGGCGGTGTCCTTTTTGCCCGACTGGCCGGGCCGCCGAGACCCGGAGCCGGACTTCCGATGGTGGCGACCCTTGGCGTCAGCAGGCAGGCTCTCGACGCGCTTGTCCCAGTCGCTGTCGCTCTGGGATGACCGTGTCCGATACGCCGCCCATGGCGACGACGAACCCGGCGCCGAAGACGATGCGCCATCCCCGTCGTCTTGATCATCGTCGTCGGGACGCGACGCCAGGTGGCTCAGCATGGCGATCATACGGTCGACCGGCACGCCCGGGCGGATTGCGACTGAGAGGTCGGCCACCGACAGGCGCCGCGGATCGAGCGGTGCGGCTGCCAGGGCCGTCCGGAGAGCTGCACCGTGCTCATGGCCAACGACGCGCGCCGCCGTTTCCGCGATGATGTGGGCGTCGAGACTGCCGCCGTCGAGAACGACGTCGGCGGCGAGCGCCAGTAGTGACGGGATCGGTGGCGCCTCGGCGATAACCAGCAACGGATACGGCGTGCGCGCAACATGGGTGATGCGCATGCGTAGCGCAGCGTCGGACTCGATGTCCGGCTCGCCGTCGTGCTCTCCGGCAACCATGGTGACGATGCGCCAGCGAATGTCCTCGTCGTCGGCAAAACGGGCATAACCGCCGGGCTTCACGTAGTCGACGTCGAGTGTCTGCGTGCGCCCGGGCAGGATCGACCCCGCCTCGAGCAACCGCAGCGCCGCGGTGGCAAAGCCCTCGACGCGAGCGCGCAGCAGCACCAACGAACCGGGGCGGTCGAAGCGGTCGACGAGGTGCCCGACATCCATCTCGTTCTGCCGCAGAGCGTGCTCGATGAGCAGCAGCGTCGCGACGCTCTCGGCCACCTTGTGTTCGCCGCTGGTGGCGTTGGTGGCGCGTGCCGTGTCTGCCGGCTGGATGTCCAGCCGGAGCTTGGTGCGCGGGCGCTTGGGGAGAGCCATCAGACGCCTCCCTCGCGCGAGGCGCTTCCGGCGCCAGTCTCGGCAATGCCCTTGACCAGGAGCCACTCGAGCACCAGACGGCAGGTGGGGTCACCGGCATCGGCGTGACGGCGCAGAGTGTCGGTGAGAACGGTCGGGTAGCGGTGCAGAGCGACGCCATCGTCCACCGCCGTTGCCGCCGCCCGGGCAAGGTAACCCTCGTGCTGGCGGGCGGTCCACAGACTCAGACCGACCAGCAGGGCCGTGTCCTCGCGATCGTCCGTCGCAGTGAAGACCTCCCGCACGGGCGTCGGCGTGGCGGCGTCCGCCGCCGGGGTGGTGGAGGCGATCGTATCGGTGGCTTGGACGGCCGGGATCGACCACGTTGAGCCGAAGGCGGCGAACGACGTCAACGCGGTGGTGGCTGCGAGCTTCGTCGGCATTGGCTGGCGCCTCGGCGCGCTGTGCGGGGCGATAATCTGCGGGGTTGGGGTGGTCTGGTTCATGGACATGGCTTTCCCGTGCGCCGCGCCAGCTCTCGGCGGCTGCGGCGATGATTGATCAGGGATGGATGAGGCTGCGGCCCGGGATCGATCGGCGATCAGGCCGCGGCAGGATCAGGCGTCGAGCCGGGCCCGGGCAAAGCCGACGCGGATGGTCCGCGGTATGTGCGGCGCGGCGGATCGGAAATTATTCCCGGTGCGGCTGGCCGGAATGGCGCCGTCTGGCTTCAGGCCGAAGAGCGCGGCAGGGCCGGCGTCGTCTTCATGCGCCTCCGTAGCAAACGCCACTGCCGCGGGCTGCCCGGAGGCGGCGGCCAACGAACCGCCAGCATCAGCGCAGCTCGGCTGCATACGCCGGGTCGGCTCGACGTCTGCCTCAACCAGCCGCTGCGCTTCGCCAGCCAGCAGCGCGCGGATCTTCTCGCCGAAGCGGCGGCGCAGTTCCGCCATCGCCTCCGCCGCGCCGTCGATCTCCAGCAGATCGTCGATCTCGGCCATCGCCCAGATGCCGCTTTCGTGGTCGCTGGGCCCACTCGCCCCGTCAATGATGGCGATCCCCACCGTGTCGGCCATCAGCCGCTTGTGCTCTTTGTAGAGCCAGTCGGGCAGGATCAGCGATGCCGCCAGCATCCTTGTCTTCAGCTCGGCCAGGCGGTGCGTATCGAGGTAGGAGGCGATGGAGCGCTTGACGTCGAGGATGGTGGCGCTGTGGTAGCGGCGGTTCACCACGACGAGGTCAGGCGTGTAACTCGCGCGTGTTTTGGCGTCGGCGTCGAAGCTCAGCCCCTTCAGCCTGCCGCCGCGGTTGAGGGCGATGGCCTCCAGCGCCGCCGGGGTCACCGGAAGCCGCAGCGACTGCCAGAGCACCACCAGGTCCGGGTTGTGCTGGCCGATGGCAATGATCGCCTGCTCGAGCAGCTTGCCCTCGTGGAAGGATACCGACCGGATCAGCGAGGCGAGGCCGACATAGTCGCCGAGAATCGCGTCCGGCGCCGGAGTGCTGGCGACGATGGCGGCAACGGCTCTCTCGATCAGCGTGTCGAGTTCGGCCTCGATGTCAGAGAATCGGATACGGCAGGAATAGCGGGCGCGCTCGGCCACAGCCGAGGTGACACCCTTTGAAGAACGAAACATGTAAAGTCCCTTGGAACAGGGAGATGATCGGCGTGAGCCGCATCGGCAGCCGTCAGCGTCCGTCGCGCCGGACGAACCGGCGTCAGGCGGATGGCAAGCAACGGCATGAACGAGGCGGTTGCCCCATCCAGTCTGTCAGCGGTCGGTGATCATCTCGATTGGAAACAAAGCGGCTGGCGTCCGGCGCTGCCTAAGCGCGATCTGCCTGCGACAGCCGCGACATCGCGCGGCAGGATCCGCTCGGGCGAATCAACCCGGCGGTCCCCGTTTCCGAAACTTTCCTCGAAGGGACGAAGCAGTTATGGCTCGTCATAGCCCAAGACCTCTCAGCAGGTTGCGGGTCAGGCCCTCGTCTGGTGTTACCAGCACCTGCGGGGGCCGTCTCGTGTCCGCTCAGGGTGATCCCGAGCACAAAACGGAAACTGAGCCCTTCAGCCACCGATCGCAAGGCGCCGGCCGGAACTCGGCGCCGATATGGTTAACGAGGGGCTCACGGCGCCCCTCTGGACGTGCTGACGCGAACCTCGCGAAGTTCCGCAGTGAAGGCATGTCCAAATCCTTCCTCGTTCGCCGCTTCCGCACTCCAAAAGGTCCGAGGTGTTCGTCCGACGGATGTAGGTCCCCTCCTCTACGACTTGATGGCGGCGCGCGGCTGGGCAGGCGCCAAAGCCTGGGCTGACGCCACGCGCGGCATGGCACCAACGCTCATCGGCGGTAGCAAGAAGAAGAATGGACTTGATCTCGCTCAGCCGAAATCGCGGAAGCGCTGGTTGGAGCTCGGCGTCGATCCCTCGTACGTCCAAAAGGATGCGCCCGGCCCCGACTTTGAAGGAACGCCCCGGCTGACGCTCGAGATGTGTGCCAGGCTTCAGGACTTCCCGGACGAGTGGTCCTTCGCGGGGAACAGGCAGTCTCGGTTCCGGCAGATCGCAAACGCCTTTCCGCCGCGGATGGCGCGAATGGTCGGACTCTGCATCCAGCGGGCACTCTCCGGGGAGGAAGTCGATCTTCACGCTGCGCTCAGGGCGCCGCTGTTCCAGAAGATCGACGTTCCCGAACTGGCGAAGCTGACCGCCGCGCAGCGTGAGGACGAAGACGATCTCGAACAGTACGAGAACGCGTTCACTTTCGCAGCGGAGTAGCGGACAAAAAGAGGTGGCGCGATTTCTCTGACAGGCTCGGCCTGATAGGTGAATTGTCCACCGGAT
This sequence comes from Aurantimonas endophytica, assembly GCF_014196845.1. Lineage (GTDB taxonomy): Bacteria > Pseudomonadota > Alphaproteobacteria > Rhizobiales > Rhizobiaceae > Aurantimonas > Aurantimonas endophytica. The sequence continues at coordinate 128,759 of NZ_JACIEM010000005.1, read as the reverse complement.
TTTAGGTCGCCACGACAACTGGCCGGATGAATTTGACGTGGTCCGGAGTTTTCCGGCTCACGCTCGAATGCGGGCGTCCTCGGTTGTTAAAGATCGCGGTATCTGCCGATCCATGTCCGGAATGGCTGACGGTCTTACAAGCCTCAGGGAGAGCGCTGTGGCGCTTCGCGCCGTAGCCGGTGCGGCACGCGGGTCTCCGGGGCGGATCCAAGCGCGCTAGTGGCAGCTCTCAACGTGCGGGCCGCAGCTCAAAGGTCGAGATATCGCGTTGCGGTGTTCGACTGGTGGCTGTAGCCGGACTGGCGCTCAATCTCTCGCATGACGCTGCTCCAATAGCGGCTGAGGCGACGCAACTCCCGGTCCTCTGACCAACGAGCATCCTTCTGCGCCGCTCTCCGCCGATCCCGCGCCGCGAGCCAGGCGTGCTGCGGGCTCCCGTGCATTGTCAGGAGAACTGTCGCCTCCCGTCGGATCTCGGGCGAGCGTTTGAATAGACGAGAGAGTAGGCGGCGGATCATATGCGCAACAAACCCTCGCCAGCTTTCTGCGGGTCGGGAACGTTACCGCGCATCCAGGCAGATAGGCTCCGACTGCCGTATCGAACGTAGCAGACGGGAGCGCTCCGCCGAACAAACTGCTGGCCGCGGCCCCACGGTTCGACCGGACGCGATAGCGTGACGGCGAGTTCACGGCTGCACCGGTCGCGGATCCATGTGGAAGCGTTCAAACCCAAACTAATCCCCACGCAATTGAGATGGGCAGGAAGCAAGCGAAGATTCCAAGCCCACAATGCTCTCAAAGCCCGAGTGCGGACAGCATCCGTAGCATCTGTCGGCCGCGTGGCGTGAGCCGATACCAGAAGGACATCTGCCAGCCCCGCACGACCTCGGCGAGTTTCGCGCCCGTCAGATAGTCCGCGGCCTGTAGTTCCCGCCCGGTCATCTCGTTCATCTCGAGCCCTACGCAGTCCTCTTCCGGACCCTCGTTTAGGCGGCGCATTAGGAAGATGCGAGACGGGGTAAGTCCCAGGTTGCGCAGATCAGATTTCTCAGACATCAGCGCTCGCTCCCTGTCCCGTGCGCCTGAGTTGAGCGATCAAGCTCAGCCGCAAAAGCCTTTGTTATCAAGAAAACCCTGGATAGCCGTCTAGCTCTCTCGGCGTATTCCGCCGCAACCAAGGGGATCAGCGCACGCAGAACTTCCACGTAGCTGTCGGCGCGATCCTGAGCCAATTTCGAGGCTTTCAGTGGTGGACGTCTCCATGTCTATTACATGTCCCCGCAGCAGCGATCGAAAAGCGTGGTCCGCGGTGCTCCACGAGGGGAACCATCTCCCGGCAGCCAGCATCGGATCGACGCCCGGCGTTTCGCCTCACGTTGACGTCAACCCCCAACCAGGGCACAGAAGTGACGCCCAATGCGGGGCTGGAGCCGAAACCAATATTGTTTACAGAGACTTGACCACCCTCTGGCTGGGGATCCAGGTTCCCCAGCCAATTCTTTCTCCTCATTGATTCGCTGCCGGGTTCCCTTGGCTGGAAATCCTTGCGCCACCGATGCCCGGTCTGATGCACAGAGTCGAGGTACACGACTGCGGCGCAAGCCTTCGGTCCGCTGCACAGCGTAGGTAGGCATGGCCGGACCACATCGTGTTTCCAACCCCGCATTACGGGGTCAACGTCTCATCGGGCGACGACCGGAAAGCATGCGGGACGATGCCGGCGCAGCCAGCACGGAGCACTTGCTGCCTCGGCTGGCCTCCAGTGACCTTTATGGACCGCGCCGAAACTGCTGGCGCACTTGGCTCAAGCTGCGCAGATTTCCGCAACGGCCGGCGATTCGTCCCGCTTGCCGGGCCATGTCCGCATGAACTGCCGGACAACCTTTTGAAGCTGTTCGGGCTTGGCGCCTCCGTTGGCCTGTACGACGAGGCCATTGGCGACGGTTATGACATAACGGCCGAGGCTTTCGGTGTCGGTATCGGCCGGCAGGTCGCCATCGGCCCGCCAGCGCTCCAGCCGCTCGCACAGGCGCTTGAGGTTCGACATCCGGCGCGACAGCAGATCGTCCTTGACCGATTCACCGTCTGGGCTGCAGACCAGCGCGCCCTGCACCATCAGGCAGCCGCACGGCGTCCCGTCGGGTGCTTCCGCGCCCGTGAACATCATCAGGAAGCCTTCTATGGCGCATCTCGAGGAAGGCTGGTCCAGGATCGCGTCAAGCGTGGCGATGCGCCGCTCGGCGTAGCGGTCGACTGCCTTCCGGAACAGCTCTTCCTTGTTGCCGAAGGCCGCGTAGAGGCTGGGCTTGGTGATGCCCATGGCGTCGATCAGGTCGGCGAGCGACGTGCCCTCGTAGCCCCGTCGCCAGAACAAGAGTATCGCCTTGTCGAGGGCCTCGTCGACATCGAACTCTCTGGGGCGGCCCCTGGCCATCTCGTTTCCTCCCGATTATCGAATTTTCGTTATTCTCCCGCGATATATAGGAAATTTGTCGCTTTTTTCAAAGCGTAGCGGCGTCCGCGGGGGCTGCCGGGCGCCAATGAAGCGCTCTCACGAATGGCCCATGGCCGCCTCTTCGATCTTCGCCGCATGGACCCGCTTCAGCGGCCGGCCCCCGGCCAGTGCACGCACCAGCACGTAGAACACCGGCGTCAGGAAAATTCCGAAGACCGTCACGCCGAGCATGCCGGCGAACACGGCGACGCCCATGGCCGCGCGCATCTCGGCGCCCGGCCCCGTCGAAAGCACCAGCGGCACGACGCCCATGATGAAGGCGATCGACGTCATCAGAATGGGGCGCAGCCGCAGCCGGCTCGCTTCCACGGCCGCCTGGCGGGTTGCCATGCCCGATATCTCCAGGTCGCGCGCGAACTCGACGATCAGGATGGCGTTCTTGGCGGAAAGCCCCACTAGGACGATGAACCCGATCTGCGTGAAGATGTTGTTGTCGCCCTGGTCCAGCCAGACGCCGACCAGCGCCGCCAGGATTCCCGTCGGCACGATCATGATGATCGCGAAGGGCAAGGTGAGGCTCTCGTACTGTGCCGCAAGCACCAGGAAGACCAGGAGAACGGCCAGCGGGAAGACGATCAGCCCGGAATTGCCGGCGATGATCTGCTGGTAGGTGAGGTCCGTCCACTCGAAGCCGACGCCCTTGGGAAGCGTCTCGGCGGCGACGCGCTCGACCGCCGCCTGTGCCTGGCCGGAGGAATAGCCGGGCGCGGGTCCGCCGTTGATGTCCGCGGCGAGAAACCCGTTGTAGCGGCTCGCCAGTTCCGGCCCGGCGGAAGGCTTCACCGTCATCAGCGCCGACAGCGGCACCATCGCGCCGTTCGACGAGCGCACCTTCAGGCGGGCAATGTCGTCGGGCTGGCTGCGCTCCGCGGCGTCGGCCTGGACCCGCACCGAGTAGGTTCTGCCGAAGGCGTTGAAGTCGTTGACGTAGAGCGAGCCGAGATAGATCTGCAGGGTGTCGAAGACGTCGGTGACCGAGACGCCCAGCTGATGCGCCTTGGTGCGGTCGAGATCGGCAAAGAGCTGCGGGACACTGATCCGATAGCTGGAGAACATGCCGGCCAGCTCCGGCGCCGCGCGCGCCTTCGCCAGGAAATCGTTGGTCGCCTGGCTCAGCGCCTCGTAGCCGAGTCCGGCGCGGTCCTGGAGCTGCAGCTTGAAGCCGCCGATCGTGCCGAGGCCCTGGACGGGCGGCGGCGGGAACATGGCGATCGTCGCCTCGCGGATGGCGGCGTATTTCTGGTTGAGGGAGCCGGCGATGGCGCCGCCCGGGAGGTCTTCGCGTTCTTCGAACGGAGCTTCGGTGACGAAGACCACGCCGGCGCTGGAGCTGTTGGTGAAGCCGTTGATCGATAGGCCGGGAAAGGCGACGGTGCTGCTGGCGCCGGGCTCATCGAGCGCGATGTCGCTCATCTGCCGGATGACATCTTCGGTCCGGTCGAGACTGGCGCCATCGGGAAGCTGGGCGAAGCCGACGAGGTAGCCCTTGTCCTGCGCCGGCACGAAGCCGCCGGGCACCTGTCCGAACATGAAGACCGTCGCTCCGACGAGGACGAGATAGACGCCCATGACGATCGTCTTCCGCGAGAACAGCTTTCCGACCGAGTTGCCATAGGCGCGCGAGCTTGAGGTGAAGGCGCGATTGAAACCCCGGAAGAACCATCCGAAGACGAAGTCCATACCTCGCGTCAGGCGGTCCTTCGGGGCGTCGTGGCCCCTCAGGAGGAGGGCCGCGAGCGCCGGCGACAGCGTCAGCGAGTTGACTGCGGAGATGACGGTCGAGATCGCGATCGTCACGGCGAACTGACGATAGAACTGTCCCGTGAGGCCCGAAATGAACGCGAGTGGCACGAAGACTGCGACAAGCACCAGGGCGATAGCGATGATCGGGCCGGAAACCTCCCGCATCGCCTTGTAGGTTGCCTCGCGGGGCGCGAGCCCCTCCTCGATGTTGCGCTCGACATTCTCGACGACGACGATCGCGTCGTCGACGACGATGCCGATCGCCAGCACCAGCCCGAACAGGCTGAGCGCATTGATGGAGAAGCCGAGGACGTAGAGTGCGCCGAAGGTGCCGATGATCGAGACGGGCACGGCAATCAGCGGGATGATCGACGCGCGCCAGGTCTGCAGGAAGACGATGACGACCAGCACGACGAGCAGAACGGCCTCGAGCAGCGTGTGCACCACGGCCTCGATCGAGGCGCGCACGAACTGCGTCGTGTCGTAGACGATCTCGTACTCCACCCCTTGCGGCATGTTGGCCTGCAACTCGTCCATCGTCGCCCGGATCGCGTCCGAGACGGCGATCGCGTTGGAGCCCGGCGACTGGAAGATCGGCAGGGCGACGGCCGGCTTGCTGCTCAGGAGCGAGCGCAGGGAATAGCCGGAGACGCCGAGTTCGACCCGTGCGACGTCGCGCAGCCGGACGACGGCACCGTTTGGCGCCGTCTTGACGATGATGTCGCCGAAGGCTTCGGGCGTGTTGAGCCGGCCTTGCGCGTTCACGGAAAGCTGCAGCTCGACGCCGGCGTTCGTCGGCGGTGCGCCGATCTGGCCGGCTGCGGCCTGGACGTTCTGCTCGCGGATTGCGGCCACGACGTCGCTTGCCGACAGGCCCTCCTCGGCGACCTTCTGCGGATCGAGCCAGACGCGCATCGCATAGTCGCCCGAGCCGAAGACCTGGACGTCGCCGACACCGGCGATCTGCGCCAGCCGGTCCTTGACGTTGATGACCGCATAGTTGCGCAGATATTTGATGTCGTAGCGTCCGTCCGGCGAGACGAGATGCACGACCATCATCAGGTCCGGCGAGCTCTTGGTCGTCGAGATGCCGAGTGCGCGGACCTCTTCCGGCAGGCGGGGTTCTGCCTGGCTGACTCGGTTCTGGACGAGCTGCTGGGCCTTGTCGGGGTCGGTGCCGAGGGCGAAGGTCACGGTCAGGGTCAGCGCGCCGTCGGCGGTCGCCTGGCTGGACATGTAGAGCATGCCCTCGACGCCGTTGATCTCCTCCTCGATCGGCGTCGCCACGGTCTCGGCGATGACCTTCGGATTGGCGCCGGGATATTGCGCCCGCACCACGATCGAGGGTGGCACGACCTCGGGGTACTCGGAGATCGGCAGGGCCTGCATGCCGAGCAAGCCGCAGATCAGGATCAGTACCGACAGCACGCCCGCAAAGACCGGCCGATCGATGAAGAAATTCGAAATGTTCACGGGGGTCTCTCCGTTCGCCGGCGAGGGCGTTGCGGCAGCAGGGTGTCCGGCGCCGGGCAATCCGGCGTCACGACGGCAGTCGGATCTCGAAAGGCTCTGGGTGGAAGGACGGCCCGGCGTCAGGGGGTGAGCCGGGCCGTCCTAGACCGTCGCGACTACTCGGCAGAGGCCAGCGCGACGGGTTCGGGCTGGACCAGTGTCCCGGGCGTCAGGGACTGGATCCCCTCGACGACGATCTGCTCTCCGGGCTTCAAGCCATCCTCCACCACCCGCAGTCCGTCGACGGTGGCACCGAGCGTGATGGTGCGGTACTCGACCTTCCTGTCTTCGCCGACGACGAGCACGTATTTGCGGTCCTGGTCGGTTCCAACGGCGCGCTCGCTGATCAGCAGCCTGTCCTCAGGCTTCGGTTGTCCCAGCCTGATGCGGACGAACTCCCCGGGAATGAGCGATCCTTTCGGATTGGCGAGCGAGGCCCGTATCCGCAACGTGCCGCTGCTGGGATCGACTTCGTTGCCGATGAGCTGGACATGGCCGCGAACTGCCGCCTGCGCCCCCTCGGAGCCGAATCTTTGGACCTCGACCGGTATGTCGCCATAGGCGGGGAGCGGTCCGTCCTGATCCGGCAGCGCCGAGAGGATCTCGGCGACATCGCCGGCATTCACGTCGAAGCCGGCATAGATCGGATCGACCGAGACCATCGTCGTCAGCACGGCAGACGAAAGGCCCGACGCCACCAGGTTGCCTGCGGTCACCTCGATCCGGCCGATGCGCCCATCGATCGGCGCCCGGACCTCGGTATAGCCGAGATCGAGCTCTGCGGTCGTCAGCGCGGCCTTCGCCGCATCGGCGCTGGCGACCGCCTGGTCATAGGCACTGGAGCGCTGGTCGAGAGTGCTCTGCGAGACGGTGCGGGAGGTGACCAGCGACTCGGCGCGCGTGACTTCCAGCGCAGCGAGGTGGACCTGCGCCTCGGCCGCCTCGACATCGGCCCGGACCCTGGCGACGGCCGCCTGATAAGGCGCCTGGTCGATCGTCGCGATGAGATCGCCCTTCTTGACGAGCGCGCCCTCGCGGAAGTGAAAGGACTGGATCGCGCCGCCGACGCGGGGCCTGATCTCCACCCGATCGACGGCTTCCAGCCGCCCGGAATATTCCCGCCAGAGCGTCACCGACCGAGGCGTCACCGCCGTGACCGGAACCTTCAGCGCCTGGGGGGCAGCGGCCGCCGCCTGGCCGGCCGCGGCAGGGCCCGTTTCGTTCAGGGCCGCGGTCGTCGCTCCCGCGGCGATGGCTAATGCCAGGCTCGAGCTCCAGAGGAGCCGTCGAAAGACTGTCCGTTTCATGGGTATCGCTCGCGAAGGAGTTCGAAGAATCTTTGGGGCCGCGAATTCACCAAGCCTCGCGCTCCGAACGGAGTTCGCGGGCTCGATGTGCGGCGTCCGGCTCAGGAGCCGGCGGCGGCATCGCTCGAAACGCGGACAGCGATGTCTCCGGCACAGTTGACGGCAGGCATGCGAAGCTGCCGGATGCGGCGCCCGACATCCGAAGGCCGGCCGTCGGCTACATCTGCCGCCAGGGCTCTGCTCCGGGACAGCCTGTGGCTGCCTGCAAATGCTGCTTCGGCAACTGGATCGGACTGCTGCATCGTCCCTCTCACATCGCACCTGCCGAGCCGCGGCTCTCGCCGGATCGGCGGAACCGCGGGTTCTGTACCGTCCGGTATGGACCAGCTAATCGGGCCTCGCCGTCCAGTCAAGACCGGAATTACCGATCGGTACAGAAAGTCTGTGCATCCATTCCCGACGCACCCGTCTGGTTCATCCGGACTCTCCGGCCATCTGCTCGATCGCCGGCCCATGGATGGCAGGCCCCGCCCGTTTGCTGCCATGCGCCTTCTGCTCTGGCAGGCGATGACCGCCAGTGCTGCCCGGGCGCAAGATCGTGCCCGGGCAGCAATCGTTCGTTCCTCGGGTTGTCAGAAGACGTCGATCGAAATCCCGTTTCTGACCATCGGGAACAAGTGTGAAGATCAGAAGCCGGTGACGCCGACGCGACGCTGTACGCTTGCGCGAGCTGCTTCATCCGCTCGCTTGCGGGCGTAGTCAGAGCCCGGAATATCGACGTTCTGCCGCCCGGCTTCTGGATAGCCGAAAGTCGAGGCCCGAGCGGGCGGGCGACCGGCCGCTTCGGGATACCCAATTGCAACCTTCAGGCGCTCGGCATAGCCGTTGGCGCGGCTCGTCGCGTTGGAACCGGGCACATATTGGGCCGAAGCCATTGTGGAACCGAAGAGAACCAACGCGGCGACGCTGGTGGCGAGAAGACGTGTCATGGTCTTATCCTTTGGGTTTCGTACCGCGCTTTCCGCGGCAGGATCGGCGATATGTGTACCGATCGGTAGGGCCCAGATGGATTGCATCATCGACGGCTTCAAGAGCTTCTATACCGATCGGAATAAAATTTTTCCTGAGGCTGCCTGACACCCCTGCTTTCGGGGCCGCAGGTCGGCGGCAGTCTGCCGATATCCGCCGGGGCATGCAGCGGTCATGCCCCCCGTCCTGACTCGACTGCAGCTCGCTCGGATCGGCGCAGCTGCCATGCCGGGGCACTTCCTGGATTCGATTCTGCCGCTGACGTGTCGGGGCGCTTGCCGTCCGATCAGACGGGCTGAGGTCAACGGCCTCCGCCCGCAGGTCCCGCACGCCGTCGTCGTCTGGAATATTTCCGGCTAAGTTCATCCACCGGTTCTGGCGGAGAATGGTCTTCTGTCTGAAATGATTTGATGTCACTCATCCTCACGCCGTCGCCCCGAGCGGCGCGACGAAACGACCGCCTTCAGCCCGCGGCTCCCGGGGTCCGCATCCAGAGATGCAGGCTGGTCGACGAACCGCTCATCCCCAGGAGAACACCAATGCCACAGCTGAACTTCCTCGATCGCTACAGCGCCTATGCGCTCGCTCTGCTGCGCATCGTGACGGCCCTGATCTTCATGGCGCACGGAACCCAGAAGCTCTTCGGTTTCCCGGCCGCTCCCGAGCGCGGCCTGCCGGAGCTGCTTTCCTTGTCGGGGATCGGCGGTCTCATGGAGTTTGTCGGAGGCCTGTTCATCCTGTTCGGCTTGTTCACCCGGCCCGTAGCCTTCCTGTTGGCCGGCGAGATGGCCGTGGCCTACTGGATGTTCCACGCGCCGCAGAGCTTCTACCCCGTGCTGAATGGCGGCGACGCCTCCATTCTCTACTGCTTCGTCTTCCTGCTCCTTTTCTTCACCGGCCCCGGCGCCTGGAGCATCGACGCCACGCTCGCAAAGAGTGACAGCACCTCGCCGGCGGCGAAGTAAGGCGCGAAACGCGGCCTCATCCGCCTACACGGCGGCCCAGCCGCCGTGTTGCATCTCGAGGTCGTCGGTGAGCTTGCTCGGCGACCGGCTGCGCGACCGCCTCGGTCCGACATTGCTCCCCGACGAAGATGGAAAGCGTGCCCTCTCCGGTCGAGCCGCGCAGGCGGCGTCGCTGAAAAGGCGCCCACGGGATGCCTGGCGTCATGCGGGGGAAGCGAATTCCCCCGCATGCGATTTCGCCGTCCTCGGCGGGAACGCCAGGACGGCCGGTCGAAACCTATCGGGCCGCGGTCACCACCACTTCGATCAGCACGTCTTCGCCGAGGTCGGCGATGCCGATCGTAGCGCGGGTCGGCAGGTCGTCTGCCGCGAGCCAGTTCGTCCAGGCTTCGTTCATCTCGCCCTTCTGGCTCATGTCGGTGATGTAGAGCATCGCCGAGAGAAGCTTGGTCTTGTCCGAGCCGGCCTCGACGAGCAGCTTCTCGAGCTTCTCGCAGATCTGCGCGGTCTGGCCGCCCATCGACTGCGACCGGTCGTCGGCGACGAGGCCGCCGACATAGATGACGCCGTTGTGCTCGACCATGCGATGCATGATCGGCGTCTTGAGGATTCGGTTGATCATTGGAAGACTCCGGTTGTTGTGGAGCGGGGAAGATGCGCCGCCTCTATGCGAGGTGGCGCGGCGAAAGAGGATGGGCGGCGCCTAGGCTGCCTGGTTGGCGAAGCGCCCGATGGAAAAGGGTGCGGTCGGCAGGTTCGTGCGGCCGGTCGAAACCAGTTCGGCGATGATCGATCCGCAGATCGGACCGAGTTGGAAGCCGTGCAGCGAATAGCCGAAGGAATGGAACAGACCATCCTCGGTGGCGCTCGGCCCGATCACCGGAATACCGTCGGCCATGCGCGCCTCGATTCCCGCCCAGGCCCGCACGATCCGCGCGTCCTGCATGACCGGGAAAAGATCGCGGACGGTGCGCGCGTTCTCGCCGAGCTTGGGGTAGTCGAGGATCGTGCGGTTGGTGTCGGGATCGGCCCGGCCGAGATAGCCGCCGCCGATCAGAACGGTACCGTTCCCGAACTGCTTGAAGGACAGCGTGCGCGAGGTCGCCCCGACGACGGGGCGAAGGAAGGGCGGGCGCCGCTCGGTGATCATCAGCATCGGCGCGACGACTTCCAGGGGCACGACCTCGCCGAAGCTTTCCGCGATCCTGCCGGCCCAGGCGCCAGCGGCATTGACCAGGACCGGCGCCATGAACTCACGGCCGTCCGTGAGCTGCGCGACGAAGATCCGCCCGTGCCGCCTGATCTTCTCAACGGCGACCCCTTCGACGAACTGCGCGCCGAGCCGCTCCGCCTTGTTCCGGAAGGCCTGCACCGTGCGAAACGGCAACGCCGCGCCATCGCCGCGCGAGACCAGGCCCCCCACGACATGCGGCGCGGCGGCGGGCACAAGATCCCGCAGCTCGTCCTCGCCGATCACCTCTTCATGGTCGAAGCCGGCCTGGCGCAGTTCCTCGGCGCGCGCCCGGCATTTTTCCAGATCCGCTTCGCTCTCGGCGAGCTTCACCTGGCCGTGGCTCTCGAAGCCGCAGTCGTCGTCGACCAGGTCCTCGATCCGGTGCCACAGCTCCATCGAGGCCATCGAAAGCGGCACCTCGGCGAGGTGCCGGCCGAGGCTTCGCACGCCGCCGGCGTTCACCCCGGAGGCATGGCGGCCGGGATAGTCCTTCTCGACGAGCGTCACCGACGCGCCCCGCATCGCCAGATGCAGGGCCACCGAGCAGCCGTGCAGGCCGCCGCCGACGATCAGGACGTCGCTGCTCGGCATCCCTTTCAGCCTCGCGCGACCGTCTTGATTTCGGTCTCGCTCATGTCGAGCGTGGCGAGTTCGGCAAGCGTGATCGGCTTGACCGGCGCGCGCAGGCGATAATAGCCGACCGCCTCCGCCGACGTGCCCCGCGCCTCGGCGATCGTCTCGGAGACGGTCAGCCCGCAAAGCCTTCCCTGGCAAGGTCCCATGCCGCAGCGCAGGAAGGACTTGAGCTGGTTGGGCCCGGTGATGTTGAGCGTCTTCACCGCGTTGCGGATCTGGCCGCCCGTCACCTCCTCGCAGCGGCACGCCAGCGTGTCGTCGCCGGCGACGCGGAACTGCTGCGCCGGCTGGTAGAGCCGATCCAGGAACGCGCGCCCGCGATCATAGCGAGCCAGAACCGCGCGGATGGGGGCGGCGCGGCGATCGCGCTCTTCCGGTGAAATGCGCCGCAGCGCCGCCAGTGCAGCGAGGCCCGCTATCCGCCCCCGCTCCGCCGCTGCTTCCGCTCCGGCGATGCCGCCACCGTCGCCGGCGATGGTGATCCCCTCGACGCTGGTGCGACCCCATTCGTCGAGCTTCGGCTTCCAGGTGAGCTGAAGCGGGTCGTATTCGAGCTCGCAGCCGCTGGCGCTCGCCATGTTGATATTCGGCACTACACCCTGATGCAGAAGGAGATGATCGGCTCCGATCTCGTGGACCTTGCCGCCTTTCGTGTAGCGCACGCGGGCGAGATGGCCCTCCCCTTGCGCCTCCAGCGCCGTCACTCCCGAGATGACGCGCGCCCTGCGGCGCACCTTCGCCATCAGCTTCAGGCCTTTCGCGAGATAGGGCGAGGCCAGGAAGCGGGGCAGTTGCCCGATCGCCGCGCTCCAGTTCGCCCTCGGCGTCGTGTCGAGGATGGCGTCGAAATGCTTGCCGCTCTCCAGATACTGGGCCGCGATCAGCCAGAGCAGCGGGCCGCTGCCGGCCAGCACCACCTTGCCGTCCACGGTGACGCCGGATGTCTTCAGCAGAATCTGCGCCGCGCCTGCCGTCATGACGCCGGGAAGCGTCCACCCGTTGATCGGAAACGGCCGCTCCAGCGCACCCGTTGCCATGACGACTTGCGCCGCGCGGATCATCGCCGTCCGTCCACCGGAAGAGATTCCCAGCTCGAGATCGGGAGCAAGCTGCCAGACCGTCGCGCCCGGAAAGTACGACGCCCCGCTCGCCGCGAAGGCGTTCGTCAGCTCTTCGCCCTTCCAGTAATCCTTGCCGAGCAAGGCACGCCGCTTGAGCGGCGTTGCGCCGATGCCGCGGTAGATCTGGCCGCCAGGGGCCGGGTTCTCGTCCACCAGCAGCACCGACGCGCCGGCGGCGGCGGCGAGTGTCGCCGCGGCCATGCCGGCGGGCCCTGCCCCGATCACGACGAGTTCGTAGGTCTTCGCGAGCTGGTCGACATGCGCGATCGGGGTCATCGGGCGAGTTCCCTCTTGCCGCGGCCGATCTGCGTCTCGACCGTCATTCCAGGACGCAGGGCGACGAGGCATCCCTGCTGGTTGCCGACGCCGTCGATCGTGACCAGGCATTCGAAGCACACGCCCATCATGCAGTAGGGCGCGCGGGGCTCGCCGCTGACCGCGCTGCTGCGACAGGTCTCGACGCCGGCCGCCAGAAGGGCGGCCGCGACCGTATCGCCCGCCCGTCCATCGACCGGCCGGCCATCGAGGGTGAAGGAGACCGTCGTGCGGTCGAGGTCAGGAAGCCGCTGGAACATGGAACCGTCTCGTGGAAAATGCGTCGAAATCTTGCGGAAGGACGCCTTCGGCAAAGTGCTTCGCGAGCAGTTGCGCGTGCGCCGCGGCCAGGGTGACGCCCGAATGGCAGGAGGCGACGAAGGCGCCGGGATGGGTGGGCGACTGCTCGTAGATCGGAAAGCCGTCGCGGCTGTAGACGCGCAGCGCAGACCATGTCCGCACCACGTTGAGGCGGCCGAGGCGCGGGAACATGCGGATCGCCCGGTCCGCCATCACCGCGTTGATGCCGGGACGCATGACGGTGTAGTCGTCCGCCTCTTCCTGGCTGTCGCCGATCATCACGCCGCCCTCGTCCGTCTGGCGGACGGTGGAGAGCGGCACGTCGAGGAAGGGTTCGGTCTTCTCGGTGACGAGAACCTGCCCGCGCAGCGGCCGCACCGGCACGTCCAGTCCGACCATCTTGCCGAGCCGGAGATTGTCGAGCCCGGCCGCCAGCACTATGCGGTCGGCGCTGAACGTGCCTTCGGCGGTCTTCAGCGCATAGCCGTCCCTGCCGGGCACGATCTCGTCCACCAGCGCTCCCGGCCGGTAGGTCCCGCCGAGCGCGGCGAAGCCGGCATGCAGCGCACGGAACAGCTTCAGCGAATTCACGTCGCCGTCGAGCGCGCAGTAGGTTCCGCCCACGACGTCCGGCCCCACCTCCGGCAGGTGTCGGCGAACCTCGTCGCCATCCAGCACGTCGATGCGATAGGGCTCGGTATCGGACTGGTTGTGCAGGCGGTTGATGTTGGCCGCCCGGCGCTCGAGTTCGTCCTCGGAAAGGCAGAGATGGTATCCGCCCGGCCGCCGGTAGGCGAGCGAGAAGCCGGCATGGCCCTCCAGCTCGGCGGCGAAAGCGCCCCACTCGTCGGACGAGCGACGCGTCCAGGTCGCATAGCGCGGCATGCCGAGGCCCTTGCTCTGGACCCAAACGAGCGCGAAGTTTCCGCGCGAGGCGCGCTTGGCGACGTCGCCCTCGTCGAGCATCAGCACCTTCAGGCCGCGCTTGACCAGGCCGTAGCCGATGGCAGAGCCGACCAGTCCCCCGCCGAGGACGGCGAAGTCGTAATCATGTTTCATCTTTATGCGTCCGAGCTTAGCTGCGGCCAGGGCCGACCAGCAGCCGTTCCATTCCGAAGAGGCGGTCGAGCACGACCATCAGGATCACCGTCAGGACGATGAGGATTGCCGAGACCGAAGCGACCAGCGGATCGATATTGTCCTGGATGTAGAGAAACAGCCGGACCGGCAGCGTTGTGGTGTGCGGCGTCGAGATGAAGATGCTCATCGTCACCTCGTCGAAGCTCTGGATGAAGGAGAGGATCCAGCCGGAGACGACGCCCGGCAGGATCAGCGGCAGCGTCACGCGCCGGAAGGTCGTCCAGCGTGAGGCCCCCAGCGAGACGGCGGCGTGTTCGATCTGCCGGTCGAGGCCGATCGACGTCGTCAGGATGAGCCGCAGCGCGAACGGAAAGACGACGATGAGGTGGCCCGCCACCAGCGTCCAGCCGGAGATGCCGAGACCGGTCTCGCTGAAGAAGCGCAGGAGCGCGATGCCGAGGACGATGTGCGGGATCATCAGCGGCGACTGGAAAAGGCTCAGAAGCGCGCCGCGGCCGGCGAACTGCATCCGCCCGAGGGCAAGGGCCGCCGGAACGGCGAGGACCACCGCCAGTGTCGAGGAGACCGCCGCCAGCCAGAGACTGGTGCGAAACGAGGCGAAGAATTCCGGACGGTCGGCGATGGCGTAGAACCAGCGCAGCGAGACACCACTGGTCGGCAGTGAGAGATAGCCGTTCGGGGTGAAGGCGACGACGCAGACGATCAGGATCGGCGCGACCGTGAACATCACCACGAAGGCGTGGAAGGCCAGCGCGAGGGGACCGTTACGGTTCATTGGAACACCTGCGAGTAGCGGCGCTCGACCAGCCTGTTGCAGCCGAGAATGATGACGATGTTGGCGACGAGGAGGAGCACCGCGATTGCCGCCCCCAGCGGCCAGTTCAGCGTCGACAGGAACTCGTCATAGGCGAGCGTTGCCGCCACCTTCAGTCGGCGGCCCCCGATGATCGCCGGTGTCGCAAAGGCCGAGGCCGCGAGGGCGAAGACGATGATCGATCCGGTGAGGATGCCGGGCATGATCTGCGGCAGGACGACCCGTCGCACGACCGTGAAGGGGGTGGCACCGAGGGAGATCGCTGCGTTCTCGACCTGGGGGTCCAGCCGCTGCAGCGCGGCCCAGACGGAGATGACCATGAAAGGCATCAGGACGTGGGCGAGCGCGATGACGACGCCGGTCTCGGTGTACATGAACTGGATCGGCGTCGTGAGGATCCCCAGCCCCAGGAGGGTCTGGTTGATCACGCCGGTGGAGCCGAGGAGCATCGCCCAGCCCAGCGTGCGGGCCACCACCGAGATCAGGAGCGGCCCGAGCATCACCAGAAGGAAGATCGCGCGCCAGGACCCCTTCATCCGATGCAGGATGTACGCCTCCGGCGCCCCGAGCGCGGCAGCGAGCAGGGTGGTGAAGAGCGAGATCCTGAACGTGCGCAGGAAGATCTCGTGGAAATACGGATCCCGGACGATCTCGGCGTAATTGGCCAGCGAGACGTCGCTCGAGATGCCCGTGTACATCCCGAAGGAGTGCAGCGACAGGATGAACGTCATCCCCAGCGGCACGAGGATGAGCGTTCCCACCACCAGCATCGCCGGCAGGTTGAGGACATACGGCACCCAGGAGCTGCGGCCATGCCGAGCCGGTGCCGGCGACGCCGCGTCTGTTGCTACGGTGCTCATCCTGCGCGAGCCTCGTCACGCGGCAGCACCCGCATGTCGTCGACGGTCCAGGCGAGATGAACCGTCTCCTGGACCTTGGGCAGCGTGCGGCTGCCGTTCGGGGCGAGGACGAAGATCTGTCCCGCCTCGCTGTCCACGTCGAAGAACCACTGGCTCCCCTGGAAGACGCGTTTCTTCACGATGCCTTTCAGGCCTGCATCGCCGAAGGCCACGCGTTCCGGGCGCACCGCCACGAGAACCGGTCCCTGCGCGCCGTCCTCGTCCAGAGTCCAGTGCTGGCCCGGCACGCTCACGGCACGACCGTCGCGCTGGCCCTCCAGCGTGTTGGTGCGGCCGAGGAAACTGGCGACGAAATGCGATGCCGGTGTCTGGTAGGCCGCTTCCGGCGGGCCGACCTGCTCGATCGCGCCCTTGTTCATGACCACGACGCGATCGGAAAGGGCCATTGCCTCGGACTGGTCGTGCGTCACCAGGATCGTCGTGAGACCGGTACGCTCCTGGATATCGCGCAACTCGCCCTGCATCTCCTCGCGCAGCTTGGCGTCGAGGTTGGAAAGCGGTTCGTCGAGCAGCAGGAGATTGGGCTCGATCACCAGCGCGCGCGCCAGCGCCACGCGCTGCTGCTGTCCACCGGACATGCGGCGAGGATAGCGGTCCGCCATCGTCTGCAGGCCGACGAGCTCGAGCACGGCGGCGATCCGACGGTCGCGCTCGGCTCTGTTCACCTTGCGCATCTCCAGCCCGAAGCCGACATTCTCCGCGACCGTCATGTGCGGGAAGAGCGCGTAGCTCTGGAACACGATGCCGAGCCCACGCTTGGCAGGCGTCACATGCGCGAGATCGCGGCCATCCAGAAGAATGTGGCCCGACGTCACGTCCACGAAACCGGCGATCATCTGGAGCGTCGTCGTCTTGCCGCAACCGGACGGGCCGAGCAGCGAGACGAATTCGCCGCGCTCGATGTCCAGCGATATGCCGTCCACCGCGATGAGTTTGTCATACGCCTTGGTGAGGCCGACGATCTTCAGGAAGCTCATGTTCACGCAACCGTTCGAGTGGATGCGTCCCGCCCGGAACCGGGCGGGACGCTTTTGAGGCTTGCGCCGCTGGTCAGCCCTCGACTTCGCGCGTCCAGCGGGTGTTCCATTCCTCGCGGATCGGATTGACATAGTCCCAGTCGATGACCCGAAGTTCTCCGACCTGTTCCGGGCCATAGGGGATGCCCTCGGCCTCCTCGTCGGTCAGCGAAGCGTTCTTGTTGACGGGGCCATAGCCGTAGCCGCGCGCCACCCGCTCCTGCACTTCCGGCGACAGGAGATACTGGAGGAGTTCCTGGGCCAGCGGGTTGTCGCGGCCCGCGATGGGGCAACCGACGATGCCGAGCGAAACGGCGCCTTCCTTCGGATAGACCATCTTGACGGGGAAACCCGTATTGGCGAGCGAGTTGATGCGGGCCGAACCCCACACGCCCAGCACCGCCTGGTTGCTCTGGAAGAGCGCGGTCATCTGGCCGGGGGACGCCTCGTAGGCGAGCACGTTCGGGTCGATCTCGTTGACGAAGGCCTCGAAGCCGGGATCGATATTGCGCTCGTCACCGCCGCCGAGTTCCGCCGCCATCACGAGGGCGTGGAGGCCGTAGGTGTTGGAAAGCGGCGGAACGACCAGCTTGCCGGCATATTTTGGATCCTTGAGGTCCGCCCAGGACGTCGGCGCCTCCCAACCCTGCTCCTCGAAATACTGCGTGTTGTACATCAGGCCCGTCGCCACGGCGCCGAGGCCGACCGCCTGGTTGCCGCTGATCTTGGCCATGTCGTAGAGCTCGTCATAGACGGGAGCCGGCTCGATATCGGAACAGAGGCCGAGGGCGATGGCCTGGTAGGCCGGTCCGTCGTCCATGATGGCGACGTCGATCTGGGGACTGGACTGGGTGGCGACCAGCCGCGCCAGCGTGTCGGTGGAGTTACCTGCCGTGTACTCGATGCGCACGCCGTGCTCCTTCTCGAAATCAGGAAAGACCTGTTCGCGCATCAACTGCTCGTAGGAGCCGCCATAGGCGGCGACGTAGAGCACGTTGTCCTGTGCCAGGGCGGGAGCGGCACCGACCAGGGAGACGACGGCGGCAGATACCAGAAGGGAAAGAGGCGGCTTGATGCTCATCGATAACTCCTGTCCAAAAATCGATCACCCTGTAACCATTCGAGAGTTGTCGCCATTCGTCAAATACGTTTTTATGTCGTCTCGATGACTCAATGTTATAGCGATGATCCGATGCGCACCCATGTTGAAAAGTAGGCAGGTCGAAGCCTTCCGTGCCGTCATATTAAGCGGCTCAGCGACCGAGGCGGCCAATTTTCTCAATGTCACCCAGCCGGCTATCAGCCGCCTGGTGGCTGACCTCGAGTATCAGATCGGCCTGAAACTCTTCGAGCGAAGGGGCGGAAAGCTGCTGCCGACGGCCGACGGCGTCACGCTTTATCGCGAGGTGGAGCGCTCGTTCGTCGGACTGGAGCGGATCGAGAAAGCCGCCAAGGACATTCTGGAACGACGGGGCGGGGAACTTCGGGTCGCAGCCTTACCCGCGCTTGCCACCAGCTTCTTGCCCATGGTCACCGCAAACTTTGTCTCCGCGCGCCCGGCGGTGGACATCACGCTCTACGGGATGACCTCGCCGTCCGTTCTGGACTGGGTGACGACGGGACGTTGCGACCTGGGAATAATCCACGAACGCATTCCGCACTCGGCGATCACCACCTACGAACTTCCGTCGATGGACGCCGTCTTCATCGCGTCGCGCGGCCACAAGCTGCTGGCACGCGAATCGATCGAGCCGAAGGATCTGCACGGCCAGGATATCGTCGCGCTGGCGGCTGCCTCCTCAACCCGTCGCAAGTTCGACGCCGTCATGGTCACCCATGATTGCGTCCCGCGGATCCGGACGGAAAGCCCGCTGACGATGATCATCTGCGGGATGGTCGACGCGGGATTCGGCTGCGCGATCGTCGATCCCTTCACCGCGTCGCATCTGCCCTGGCGAAACCTTCAGGTCCGCCCCTTCCTTCCGGCGATCAAGTTCGAATGGTCGATGATCGTACCGAACTTTTCGCCCGTTTCCTCGCTTGCCCAGGACTTCGCGGACGAGTTCGCGAATTCGTTCTCGCAGACGTTGAGCATCCTCACTCGTCGCCCGGCAATCGCTGACCATCCAGCGCTCCTGTCCGACCTTTGATCGGTTCCGCCTTCCGAAGGCGGTGCTAGACGGTACCCGGGGCCAAGGACTGTACGGTCTCCAGGATCGGCGCGGCGTCGTCGAGGTCGGGCGCGAGCATCGCGGCCACGCGCTCCAACGAGGCGATCAGCATCGATTGCTCCCAATCCTCGAGTGCCAGGAACTGCTCGTTGAATCGAGCGTGCACGCCATCGGGGGCGATCGTCAGGATGTCCTGGGCTCGCGGCGTCAGGGAAAGCCAGACCTGGCGGCGGTCGGTCTCGCCCTTGCGACGCTGCAGCATGCCAAGGGCCTCCAGCTTGTGGATCAGAACCGTCGCGGTCGCCTGGGTGATGCCCATGCGGGCCGCGAGATGCCCGGCGGTCTGCTCCTCTCCTTCCTCCAGCATCTGCAGGAAGATCAGCTGCGATGGGGTGAGCCCGGTCTCGGCCAGCAGGGCCTTCGCATTGAGCTCGGTGGTGCGCAGTATCTTGCGCATCGCGGTCAGGGCACGCTTGGTCCGGTCTTCCAAATAGCGCGATCCATCAATGGGCACGAGCTGTCCACCTTAGCTGCTCGATCGAGCGACCCCAAGCGGGATCGCGACATGTCACGTCGAAAAAATATAGTTCGTAGATACGAATCATTTCGCGATTCGGAAAGCTGCGCTCGGCCATTAGAAAAGTAAATCTGCACCTCCTGATGCCTGCAGCTTGGGCTCGATGAGCCATCTGGCCGCCTCAAGCCGGCGCAGATCACAGCCCCTTCAATTGACATTTAGTTAGATGTGTCTAACATTCTGGCTCTCAGCACTGGAGCCCACCCAATCATGCAGTCGACAGAGGCGATTCCGCGAAAGATCCAGCACGCCCATGCCCGTCTTCGGGCACCGCGGCCCGAAGACGGCGCCGCGATCTGGGCTCTGGTGCAGGACACTGCAGGGCTCGACGACAACTCGATGTACTGCAACCTGCTCCAGTGCACGCATTTCGCGGCGACCTGCGCGCTCGCCGAGATCGACGGGAGGGTGGTCGGTTGGGTGTCCGGCTACATTCCACCCGAGACCCCCGACGTGCTCTTCGTCTGGCAGGTCTGCGTCAGCGAGCGGGCGCGGGGCCAGGGCCTGGCGCGGCGGCTGATCGCTTCCGTCCTGGCCCGCGACGCCTGCGCCGGCGTCCGTGTCGTCCATTCGACCATCACCCGGGACAACGCAGCGTCCTGGGCCCTGTTCGGCGCGATCGCCAACTCGCTCGATGCCGATCTCACCCGCCAGCCGCACTTCGAGCGCGACGACCATTTCGATGGCCGGCATGAGACCGAATACCTGGTCTCGATCGGCCCCTTCGAGCGCGACGCGCTTTCCCTGCGCGACGCCGCCTGAGCCCGGCCTCCCCTTAACCTACCGTCCCAAGAAAGACGTGTTCATGACCGCAACGATTTCCGCCTTCTCGCCCGTATTCGACCGTGTCGAAAGCCAGGTGCGCTCCTATTCGCGCAGCTTCCCCAAGACCTTCGGCAAGGCGCAGGGTGCGACGCTCTACGACCAGTCGGGGGCCGCCTATACCGATTTCCTCGCCGGCTGCTCGACGCTGAACTATGGGCATAACGACCCCGACTTGAAGGCCGCTCTGGTCGACTACATCGCCGCCGACGGCATCGCCCACGGGCTCGACATGTTCACGGACGCCAAGCAGGCGTTTCTGGAGACTTTCGAACGCGTCGTGCTGAAGCCCCGCGGCATGGACTACAAGCTGCAGTTCACCGGCCCGACCGGCGCCAACGCGGTGGAAGCGGCGATCAAGCTGGCCCGCAAGGTGACCGGGCGCAACAACATCGTCGCCTTCACCAACGGCTTCCACGGCGTCACGCTCGGCGCGCTTGCCGCGACCGGCAATGCCGGGCATCGCCAGGGTGCCGGCACGCCGCTTTCGGGCGTCTCGCGGGCTGCCTTCGACGGCTATTTCGGCCCGGAGATCGATACGGCGGACATGCTGGACAAGCAGCTGTCCGATCCATCGAGCGGCTTCGACGCGCCGGCGGCGATCATCGTCGAAACCGTGCAGGGCGAAGGCGGGCTCAACGCCGCGTCCCCCGATTGGCTGCGGAAGATCGAGGCGATCGCCCGGCGGCACGGGGCGCTGTTCATCGTCGACGACATCCAGGCCGGGTGCGGACGGACGGGCAGCTTCTTCTCCTTCGAGAAGATGGGGCTCGACCCCGACATCATCACCATGGCCAAGTCGCTCTCCGGCATGGGCCTGCCGATGGCGCTGACGCTGTGCAAGCCGGCGCACGACATCTGGGAGCCGGCCGAGCACAACGGCACCTTCCGGGGCAACAACCACGCCTTCGTCACCGCCACCGCGGCGATCGAGAAATTCTGGTCGGACGGCGCGTTCGAGGCCGAAGTCGCGAAGAAGGCCCGGTATCTGGAGGATCGGCTCGGTGCGATTGCCGCGACCTACGGCTTCACCCTGCGCGGTCGGGGGATGATGCGCGGGATCGACACCGGGACCGGCAACGTCGCCGAAGCGATCTGCCAGGCCTGCTTCCGGCAGGGGCTGATCATCGAGACATCGGGCGGCCATGACGAGGTCGTCAAGGTGCTCGCGCCCCTGACCATCCACCAGCGCCAGTGGGCCGCCGGGCTCGACATCCTCGAGATGGCGTTCGACGAAGTTCTGGGCGGCCACCGCGCCGCTGCCGAATAGAAGGTATCCGACCATGATCGTGAGAGACCTTGCCGCCGCGCGGCAGACCGACCGCCTGGTGACCGCCGAGGGCTGGGATTCGACCCGGCTGCTGCTGGCCGTGGATAAGATGGGATTCTCGTTCCACATCACCCGCATCCACGAGAACACCAGCCACGTCTTCCACTACAAGCACCATTTCGAGAGCGTCTACTGCATCTCGGGCGAAGGCTCGCTCGAGGACCTGGCGACCGGCGAGGTCCATCAGATCCGCCCTGGCGTGATGTACGGCCTCGACCAGCACGACCGGCACCGCCTGAGCGCCAAATCGGAGATGGTGATGGCGTGCTGCTTCAACCCGCCGGTCAGCGGCAGCGAGGTGCACCGCGACGACGGCTCCTACGCGCCGGCCGCCGAATCCACCTGATCTTTGGAATAAAAACGCAGGAAGGAACTCCCATGAGTACCGCCATGCAATGGAACAGCCACGACGATCTCTATCCTACCCGGCTTCGGACCGAGCAGTGGCTGGAGCGCAGGGACCCCACCTTTTGGGGCCGGTGGACGCCGCAAGCGCCGCTGACGCGCGAACAGACCGAGAGTTTCGATGAGAACGGTTACCTCGTCCTGAAGGACGTCTTCTCGCCGCTCGAGGTGACGGCGCTGCAGGAGGAGTCGCGCCGCATGCGCAGCGGCGAGGCGACGCTTTCGGCCGAAAACGTCATCACCGAACCCGGCTCGAGCGAGGTGCGCACGGTCTTCCGGCTCGACGAGCAGAATGCCCTCTTCGATCGCCTGGCGCGCGACGCGCGCATCGCGGGGCGGGTCAGCTATCTGCTCGACGACGACGTCTACCTTCACCAGAGCCGGCTGAACTACAAGCCCGGCTTCACGGGCAAGGAATTCTACTGGCATTCCGATTTCGAGACCTGGCACGCCGAGGACGGCATGCCGCGGATGCGGGCGATCTCGGCCTCGATCCTGTTGACCGACAATGACGCGCTCAACGGTCCCCTGATGCTGATGCCGGGGTCGCACAACACGTTCGTTGCCTGTGCCGGCGAAACCCCCGAGGACAACCACAAGACGTCGCTGAAGAAGCAGGAGGTCGGGGTTCCGAGCCACGACAGCCTGTCGGAGATGGCCCGCCGCCATGGCATCGACTACGCCGCCGGCGTCGCCGGAACGGTCGTGCTGTTCGACTGCAACACGCTGCACGGCTCGAACGGCAACATCACACCGTTCCCGCGCTCCAACGCCTTCTTCGTCTACAACGCCTGGAGCAACAAGGTGGTCGATCCGTTCGCCGCCCGGTCGCCCCGCCCGGCGTTCCTGTCGTCGCGCGATCCGGAACGCCCGATCGAGATCGTTTCCGGCAAGCTCGCCTGAGCGGCGTCAACAGCGCATCCGCGGACGACTTACCGACAAACTCGACCGTTCCCGTCCGCCGGGACCGGCACTGGAGACTTCATGCCCAAAGCGCCTCATAGTGTTGAAAAGATCGGCGGCACGTCGATGTCGCGCACCGCCGAACTGCTCGATACCGTCCTGATCGGCGAGCGCTCGGGAGAGGCCCTCTACAACCGCATCTTCGTCGTCTCCGCCTATGCCGGCATGACCGACGCCCTGCTGGAGCACAAGAAGTCGGGCGAGCCGGGCGTCTACAAGCTGTTCGCCGGCGCCGAGAGCGGCGGGAGCTGGGGCGAAGCGCTCAGCCATGTGGCGCGGCGGATGCTCGACAAGAATGCCGAGATCTTCGACGATCAGGAACTGCGCGACGCCGCGGACCGCTTCGTCAGGGAGCGGATCGAAGGCGTTCGCTCCTGCCTCATCGATCTGGCGCGGCTCTGCTCGTTCGGGCATTTTCAGCTCGAGCAGCATCTGATGACGGTGCGCGAGATGCTCTCCTCGCTCGGCGAGGCGCAGTCGGCGCACAACACCGCGCTGCTGCTGAAGAGCCACGGGGTCGGCGCACGGTTCGTCGACCTGACCGGTTGGTGCGAGGACGGGCAGCTGCCGCTCGACGAGGCAATCACGCGGGCCTTCGCCGACATCGATATCAGCCGGGAGCTGCCGGTGGTGACGGGCTATGCCCAATGCACCGAAACGCTGATGGAGACGTATGACCGGGGGTATTCCGAGGTGACGCTGTCGCGCGTGGCGGTGATGACCAAGGCCGCCGAGGCAATCATTCACAAGGAATTCCATCTGTCGTCGGCCGATCCCCGCGTCGTCGGTGCGGATGAAGTGCGGGTCATCGGCGAGACCAATTACGACGTTGCCGACCAGCTCTCGAACATGGGGATGGAGGCGATCCATCCTCGTGCGGCCAAGAGCCTGCGCCAGGCCGGCATTCCCCTGCGCGTCAAGAACGCCTTCGAGCCCGACCATCCCGGAACGGTGATCCGCTCGGACAACCTCACGACGCGACCGGGGGTGGAGATCGTCACCGGCCTCAAGGGCGTCTTCGCCTTCGAATTCCACGACCAGGACATGGTCGGGGTCAAGGGCTACGACAGCGAGATCCTCGAGGCGCTGCGCCGGCACAAGGTCTGGATCATCGCCAAGACTTCCAACGCCAACACGATCACGCATTTCCTGAAAGGCTCGATGCAGGCGATCAAGCGCGTCGAGGCCGATCTTTCCAAGGCGTTTCCCAATGCCGGCATCAACCTGCGCAAGCTGGCCCTGGTGTCGGCGATCGGCCGGGACCTCGGCGGCATCAGCACGCTCGGCAAGGCGATCGCCGTGCTCTCGGAAGCCGGCATCGTGCCGCTCGGGGTCCACGACCTGATCCGCAAGGTGGATCTGCAGGTCGTCGTCGAGGAGCGCGATTTCGAGGCGACGATCCGGGCCCTGCACAAGGGCCTTGTCGCCAGCGGGGCCGCTCCTTGCGCTGGGAAGCTCGCAGCCTGAACAAGCCGGCCGACACCGGCTGGAACGCCGCCAGTCGCTGACGGCTATCCCGCTATTCGCTCTGCTGGCTTTGTTTCTTCCGGTCGACCCATCGGAAGATCGGCGCGGCGGCCGCCATGACGAGGACCACGCGGACGATGTGATGGGTGGCGACGAAGGCGACCTCGATCTGCAAGGCGAGCGCGATGACGCTCGTCTCCACCAGCCCTCCTGGCGCGTAGGCAAGCGCCACGGAAACCACGTCGAGCGGAGTCAGGGCGGCCAGAGCGAACGCGAAGGCGACCGCGCTGGCGATCAGGATGACGAACGATCCCAGGGACAGGACCAGCGTCCGCAGCATCTCGCTCGGCGCCGTTCCGACGAAGCGACAGCCGAGCGTGACGCCGAGCACCAGCTGGGCGATCCAGACGATCTCGCGCGGCGGCGCCGTATGCGTCCAGCCGGCGAGATGAACCGCGCCGCTGGCGATCATCGGACCGAGAAGATAGGGGGCGGGCAGCTTGAGCCTGCGGCCGAGAATGGCGCCCAGCACGCCGGTGCCGATGAGCCAGAGCACCGACTCAAGGCTCGCCCCGCCGATCGGCGCGCCGGTGGCGGCGCCGGTGCCGATGTCGCCCCCGCCGAGCGCGGGGATCAGGAACGGCAGGCAGGACACCGTCAGAAGGATGCGGATCGAATGGACGAGCGCAATGCGGCGCGCGTCGCCGCCGCGGGCCTGGCCGAGCAGCACCATCTCGATCAGACCGCCCGGCATGCCGGCGAAATAGGCCGTTGGCAGGTCGTAGCCGCCGATCTTGCGGAAATAGGCGACGCAGGCCGCCCCGGAGACGAGGAGAAACAGCATCAACCCGGCCAGCGTCGGGATCCAGGCCCCCATCCGGCTTACCATGTCGGCCGAAAAGCTCGCGCCGAGCAGGACCCCGAGCACCACCGACATCGGCGGGCGCACGATCATCGGCGCCCGGACGGGCAGCTTCACCAAGGCGGCCAGCGTGCAGGCGAGCATGGCGCCCAGCATCCAGGGCAGCGGCCATCCCATATAGAGAAAGGCCGCCGTGCCGAGCCCGCCGATCCCGAGCGCCAGCGCGAAGCGGGGATAGTCGAATCGGGCAGGATGGAAGGCGCTGAGCATGGTCATGCTGACACTTCTAAGGTCTGCATGGCGCTAACGGACGGACGCCGCGATCTGCTCGATGATCGCCGCGCCGGTGCGGATGCCCTTGTGGAAGAATTCGAGCCCGATGTTCTCGTCGGGCGCATGGTTGCGTTCGTCGGCATTGGCATAGGGAACGAAGAACGCCGGTATGCCGAGGATGCGGGTAAAGGCGGAGTCGGGCCCGCTGGCGCCGATCATCGGGTAGAGCAGCGGCGGCTGTTCGTGGCCAAGCGTCACCGCGCGGATCAGCGCGTCGGCGAACGGGTGATCCATGTCCGTCTTGGACGGATGCTTGCCGCCGCCCTGCCGCACGAATTCGACGCCCGGCGCGTGCCGGCGCACGTGGTCCTCGACGAGTGACAGGATCGTCTCCGGCGCCATCCCGTCGACCAGGCGCATGTCGCATTTGGCCCGCGCCTCGCAGGGGATGACCGTCTTGATCCCCTTGCCGGTATAGCCGCCGACGATGCCGTTGATGGTGAGCGTCGGCTGGAACATGATCCGGTCGAACAGCGGGCGGTCGTGCGGCGGGTCGAGTTCTCGGATGCCGATTTCCCGCTTCAGCGCGTCGAGGTCGACGGGCAGCGCATCGGCGGCAGCGCGCTCGCGTTCCCCGGGCGGCACGATGTCGTCGTAGATCCCGTCGATGGTGATCGTCCCGTCCGGGCTCTTCATGGTCGCCAGCAGATGCACCAGCGTCCACGCCGCGTTCGGCGCGATGCCGCCGAAATTGCCGGAATGGAGGTCCCGGCCGGCTTCCCGCGCGACGAGATCGAAGCGCACGGCGCCGCGGGTGCCGAACATGATCACCGGCTTGCCGGACGCGTCGAGCGGCCCGTCCGCCGTCACCACGAGATCGGCCTTGAGCAGATCCCGGTTGGCTTCGACGAACGCCTCGATATGCGGGCTGCCCACCTCCTCCTCGCCCTCGAGCAGGATCTTCACGTTGCAGGGCAGGTCGCCGTGCACCTTCAGCCAGGATTCGATCGCCAGGATCTGCGCGAAATGCTGCCCCTTGTTGTCACCCGCGCCCCTCGCGTAGATGCGCCCGTCGCGGATGGTCGGCTCGAAGGGCGGGCTCGTCCAGGCCTCCAGCGGCTCGGGCGGCTGCACGTCGTAATGGCCATAGAACAGGATTGTGGGCAGGCCCGGCTTGGGCGGTAGCGAACCCACGACCATCGGATGGCCTGCAGTCTCGACGACCTCGACGTCCATGCCCATGGCGCCCAGCATCGTCTCGAGAAGCGCGGCGACCTCGCGGATGCCGATGTCCTGAGCGCTGATCGAAGGCTGGCGCAGATAGTCGATCAGCCGGTCGACGAAGGCGTCCTCGTTCGCGGCGATGTGGCGGAAGACGGGCGCCAGCATCGGCTCGTTCGCGGTGTCCAAGCTGTCCGTCCCTCCGCTTCGGGTGCCCTCTCCGTTAGGCACGGGCCGGCTCGATCTGCGGCACGTCCCAGTTCATGCCCGGCATCGAGGCGAGCAGCGACTTCGTATAATCGTTCGTCGAGTGCTCGAAGACGGCGCGGGCCGTGCCCATCTCGACGATCTCGCCGTTCTTCATGACCGCGATCCGGTCGGAAATCTGCGCTGCTACCCTCAGGTCGTGGGTGATGAACAGCATGGTCAGCCCCATGCGGTCGCGGACGTCCTTGAGGAGTTGCAGCACCTCCTTCTGCACCGAGACGTCGAGCGCCGAGACCGCCTCGTCGGCGATCAGGATCTTCGGCTCCATCATCAACGCGCGCGCGATGCAGATGCGCTGGCGCTGTCCGCCGGAGAACTGCGACGGGTAACGCGCGAGAGCCTCCGGATCGAGGCGAACGATGCGCATCAGTTCGTGCGCCCGTTTCCACGCTTCGTCCTTCGCCATGCCGAAATTGATCGGTGCGCTGACCAGCTGGTCGCCGATCGTGCGGCGCGGATTGAGCGAGCCGTAGGGATCCTGGAAGACGATCTGGATCTGGCTCCGGAAGCGCCGAAGCTTCTCCTTCGGCAGGGAAGCGAAATCGGTGCCACTGATCAGCGTCTCGCCGCCGCCGTCGGGTTCGATCAGCCGGATCAGCGTCCGCACCAGCGTCGTCTTGCCGGAGCCGGACTCGCCGACGATGCCGAGGGTCTCGCCACGCTTCAGGCTGAACGTGGCAGGCCGCACGGCGTGAACCGTGCGCTCCGGCGACAGGAAGCTGCGCGCGACGTGGAAAGTCTTGGCCAGCCCCTTCACCTCCAGCACGGTCTCGGCGTCGGCGGGCAGCGGCTCGGGCTCGGCCGCGCGACGCGGGGGCACCGCGGCGATCAGCTGGCGGGTGTAGGGATGCTGCGGGCTCGACAGGACCTGCTCGGCCGGACCTTCCTCGACGATCCGTCCCTTCTCCATCACCACGACCCGGTCGGCAATCTCGGCCACGACGTCGAAATCATGGGTGACGAAGAGGATGCCGGCGCCGTGCGTGTCCTTCAGCCGCTTCATCAGCAGCAGGATCTGCGCCTGCGTCGTCACGTCCAGCGCGGTCGTCGGCTCGTCGGCGATCAGCAGCGACGGGTTCATGGCGAGGGCGATCGCGATGACGATGCGCTGCCGCTGCCCGCCGGAAAGCTGATGCGGATAGGAGCGGTAGATACGATCGACGTCCGGGAGATGCACCTCCTCCATCAGCGCCAGCGTCTTCGCCTTGCGCTCGGCCTTGCCGAAACTGCTGTGCGCCTTGAAGACTTCCTCGATCTGGTCGCCCACCGTGAAGCACGGGTTGAGCGAGGTCATCGGCTCCTGGAAGATCATCGCCATGCGGTTGCCGCGCAGGCGAACATGCTCGCGCGGCCGCATGGTCAGGATGTCGCGTCCCTCGAACACCACGCGGCCGGCCGAAGGCTTCAGCGCCTTCGGCAGGAGCCCCATCGTGGTGAAGGCCGTGACGGATTTGCCCGAGCCCGATTCCCCCACGATGCAGACGATCTCGCCGGCGTTCACACGGAAGGAAAGCTCTTCCACCGCGTGAGGCCGATCGCCGCTCTTCGGCAGGTCGACGGTCAGACCGTCGACCGCCAGGACGGGTTCGCGCTCGGTCTGGCTCATGCCGCCCGCTCGCCGATGTCGTGGAAAATCCCGGCCATCATCATGGCGGCCTCTTCCGCAACCGAGAGCAGCATGTGCTCGTCGGGGGCGTGCTGGCCGCAGGCGCGGTGGGAGTGCGGCACCCATACCGTCGGCATGCCGAGCGTCTCGACGAAGATCTCGTTCGGCAGCGAGCCGCCGAGATTGGGCAGGATCGCCGGCGCCTTGCCGGTCGTCTGCTCGATCGAGGCAGCGACGAGGCGCACCCACTCATTGTCCGGGTCGGTCCGGGTGGCGGTGAAGAAACCACGCTTCATCGGCTCGATCGCGATGTCCTGGAACCCGTGCGCGTCGAGATGCTCGCGCAGTGCCGGCAGGATGCGATCGGTCTCGACGCCGACGACGTAGCGCAGCTGGCAGGTCGCGCGGGCATTGCCCGGCACGGCATTGACCGGCGCCTCGGGACGCCCGCAGGTGAAGGCGAGAACCTCGAAACTGGACCAGCCGAACACCTGGTCGGGACCGACCAGGCCGGGCTCGCCCCACTCGGGGTCGGTCTCGGGATCGCTGGCGTCCGGTTCGAGCGAGATGGTCGACAGCGCCTTGCGAACGTTTGCGGGGATCTCGCCCGGCGTCCATTCGCGGATGGCCAGGCGGCCCTTGGCGTCGGTGATGGTCGCCAGCGCGTGCGCCAACCGGATCCCCGGGTTGACCAGCAGGCCGCCCCAGTTGCCGGAATGGTAGGCGCCCGGGCGCTCGTCGGCGATGAGGTGGAAGCCCATGCCGCCGCGCGCGCCGAGGAACATGGTCGGCGTGCCCGGCGCCGTGCGCGGTCCGTCCGAGGCGATGAGGACGTCCGCCGCGAACAGGTCGCGATGGGCCGCGGCGATCTCGACGAGACCGGGCGAGCCGCTCTCCTCGCCCATCTCGATCATCACCTTGACGTTGAAACCGAGCTTGCCCTTGGCTTCCAGCACGCAGCGAAGCGCGGCGATGTTGATCGTATGCTGGCCCTTGTTGTCGACCGTGCCGCGACCGAACAGGCGGCCGTCCGCCTCGTCCAGCCGGAAGGGATCGCGCCCTTCCTTCCAGTCACCGCCCATGCCCCAGAGCACGTCACCGTGGCCATAGGTCAGGATCGTCGGCAGCGCGGCATCCTCGATGCGCTCCGCGAACAGCACCGGCAGGCGCTCGGCGGCGGGGTTCTCCAGGATGCGCGTGGTGAAGCCCATCGCCTCGAGATCCGGCGCGATCTCCTGTGTCAGATAGCGCCGGTGATCCGGACCAGAATCCTCGCGCGGGCTCTCGGACGGGACGGCGACGCGCCGCGCCAGCTCGGCCTTGAAGGTGCCGCCGGTCACATACTCCCGGGCGGCGGCTATACCGCTTTCGCGCGTGCCAATTCCATCGGACATGGCTGTCACTCCAGTATCAATTGCATGTCAGTTTCGGTTCTCGGGCGCCATGGCATCCCGAAGGCCATCGCCGGCAAGGTTGATCGCCATCACCAGGACGAAGATCGCCGCGCCGGGGATCATGATCAGCCAGGGGTCGAAGAGCAGGAACTGCCGCCCTTCGGCGACCATCAGCCCCCAGGAGGGCGTCGGTGGCTGGACGCCCAGTCCGAGGAAGGAAAGGGCCGCTTCCAGCAGGATCGCCTGCGCCATCTCGAAGGTGGCGATGACCGCCAGCCGGTCGAAGATGTTCGGCAGGACGTCGCGGAAGATGATCTGCCGCGTGGTGAAGCCGAGCGAGCGGGACGCCTGGATGTATTCCTGGTTGCGCAACTGCTGCGTCGCCGACCGCGTCACCACGGCAAAGCGGTCCCACAAAAGGAACCCCAGCACCAGGACGACGACGGTCAGCGACCCGCCGAACAGGGCGACCACCGCCAGCGCCACCATCACCACCGGCAGCGTCAGCCGCGTCATGATGAAGAAGTTGATCAAAAGGTCGATCTTGCCGCCGAAATAGCCGGCAAGAACGCCGAGCGTCGTGCCGATCAGGCCCGAAGTGATGACCGTGAAGACGGCGATCAGCAGCGAGATCCGCGCGCCATAGATGATGCGGCTGAGATAGTCGCGGCCGAGTCCGTCCGTCCCGAGAACATGGTCCCACGAACCGCGATCCATCCAGACCGGCGGCACCACGCGGTTGCTCATGCTCTGCGAGTACGGGTCGTAGGGCGCGAGCAGCGGCGCGAAGATCGCCACCGCGAGGATCAGCAGGAAGACGCCGGCGCCGAGGAGGAAGGTCGGGTTGCGGCGCAGACGCCGCCACGCATCGCTCTTGGGCGCACCCTGCCCGGCCGGGGGTGCGACGATGACCGGATCGACAACGCTCATTGGATGCGGATCCTCGGGTCGAGCCAGGAATTGACCATGTCGGACAGGAGAACCAGCGCGATATAGAACACCGCGACGATCAGGAGGATCGCCTGGACGACCGGCAGGTCCATGCGGGAGATCGATTCCCAGGCGAGGTAGCCCAGCCCCTGGATGCCGAAGACGGTCTCGATGACCACCGACCCGCCCAGCATGTTGCCGAACTGGACGGCGAGCAGCGACACGACCGGGATGACGGCGTTGCGCAGCGCGTGCTTGAAGATCACCTTGCCCGTCCTGACGCCCTTGGCCCTGGCGGTCCGGATGTAGTCGGAGGACAGCGCCTCGATCATGCCGGCTCGGATCAGCCGCATCATCGGCGGAGTGGAATAGTAGCCGAGCGCGATCGCCGGCAGGATGAAGTGACCGAGGGTCGTCGAGCCCGAGGCCGGCGCCCAGCCGAGCATCAGCGAGAAGACGACGATCAGGATCAGGCCGAACCAGAAATTCGGCATCGCCTGGCCCATGACCGCGATGGCGAGCGCCGTCCGGTCGACGATGGATCCCGGCCAGAGCGCGGCAAGAACGCCCAGCGGCACCGCCAGGCACAACATGACCAGCGCCGCGAGCGAAGCCAGCGTCAGCGTGTTCGGCAGGCGGTAGAAGATCAGGTCGGCCACCGGCTGCTTGAAGAACAGCGAATTGCCGAAATCGCCCCGGAGCGCGTTGCCGAGCCATTCCGCGTAGCGGATCAGCCAGAACCGGTCGAGGCCCAGTTCCGTGCGGATGGCCGCCAGCTGGGCCGGCGTCGCCTCCTCCCCGGCGATGGCGGACGCGACGTCGCCGGACGCGTTGAGGAGGAGGAAAGCCAGCAGCGAGACGGCCAGGCAGACGCAGACTGCCAGGCCGATCCGTTGTGCCATGTAGAGAAGCATGCGATTTCCCGTCGTCGATTAACGACCTGCGAGGCGAGTGGTTACTCGGTGACCCAGCGCGACTGGAAGAAGCGCGGCGTCTCGTCCGGAACCGGCGTGAACTCGAGCTTCGAGTTGTAGGCGTAGTTCAGCGCATAGGTGAACAGCGGCACCTGGTAGGCCTGCTCGGTGATGCGCGTGATCATCTCGCGATAGGCTTTCAGCCGCTGCTCGTTGTCGCTGGTGTTGCCCTCTTCCAGCAGCTCGATGACGCGCTCGTCCTTCGAATAATCGACCTCGGAGCCGGAGAACCAGTAGCCGGCCGAACCGCTGATATCGCGGATCGAGTTCGAGCCCCAGGCCTGGAACCACATCGGCAGCTTGCCTTCGTCGCGGGCGGTGGCGATGGCGGATGCCTGCACGAAGTTCAGGCTGCCGTTGATGCCGACCTCGGCGAGACTGCCGAGGACCGCCTCGATCAGCGGCCGGTCGCGATAGCCCCAGAACTCCAGCGAGAACCCGTCCGGATAGCCGGCTTCCGCCAGCAGCGCGCGGGCCTTTTCCGGATCGTAGTCGTAGGTGACGGCCGCATCGACGACGCAGCCGAACTGGGCGGGCGAACAAGGCGTGTTGATGACCGTCGATCCCGGTCCCATCAGCGCTTCGCGGATCGCCTCGCGGTCGATGGCGTGGTTGACGGCCTGGCGGACCTTCAGGTCCTGCATCGGGCTGTCGCCCGAGCGGCCGAGCGCGTCCATGCCGAGAAAGGCGATGCGCAGCGTCTCACCGGCCTCGACCTTGATCGCGTCGCTCGTCGCCAGCCGGTCCACGGCATCCGGCGGCACGCGCCAGATCCAGTCCAGGCCGCCGCTCATCAGCTCGATGGCCTGCGTGTTGAACTCGCCGATGCGCCGGAAGACCAGGGTCTCGATGGACGGCTGGCCCTTCATGCCGCCGAAATAGTCGGGGAAGGCTTCCATGGTGATGCGCTCGCCGGCGACATGCTCGGTGACGCGGTAGGGACCGGTGCCGATCGGGGTACGAGACATGCCTTCCGGGCCGACCTCGGCGTAATATTTCGCCGGATAGATCGGCAGGAGGTTCGCCACGTATTCGAGAATCGGCGGGAAGACGCCGGCGGTCTTCAGCCGGACGGTGTAGTCGTCCACCTTCTCAGCGCCTTCGAGGAAGAAGATCGGCTGCGGCGTCGCGTTGGTCGTGACGTACTCGACCGTTGCGACCACGTCGTCGGCCGTGAGCTTCTCGCCGTTGTGGAACTTGACGCCCTTGCGCAGCACGAACTCGATCGTCGTGTCGTCGACGAAGCGGAAGGATTCGGCGAGATGCGGCTCGAACTCGCCCGTCTCGTCATTGCGGTACAGCAGGCCGCCCCAGATGTGGTTCGCCAGGACGATCCCTTCGCGGATCGTGTGCTGGTAGAAGTCGATGTTCGACGGCATCGAGTCCGACGCCCAGTTGAGCGAATTGTCCTCGGGTCCGGCGACTGCCGGCGTTGCCAGGAGGGCGGCGCCCAGAGCGAGCATTGAGATACGGTTCAGACGGATTTTCATCAGGACCCTCATTAAGAGCTGGCGGGACATTCGATCGGGACGATCGGCGATACGCCCTGCATGGACATGGCAGGCTGCCTGGATTTGCTGCATTTTGTGCCCTGCAAACATGCTAGGCAGATGCCGTCGCAACAAGTACAATTTGGTGAGCGCTGCCATGCCATATCGGCAACGCAAGGCTTGGGAGGGCCGATGCAGACCACGAGCCTGCGATACTTTCTGACGGTTGCCCGATGCGGCTCCATCGCCGCTGCTTCAACACGGCTGAACGTCGCCGCGTCCGCGATCAGCCGACAGATCGCCAATCTCGAGAGCGAACTGGGCTGCGTGCTGTTCGAGCGCCGGCCACGCGGGATGGTGCCGAGCCCCGCCGGTGATCTTCTCGTCGACCATGCCAACCAGATCCTGATGCGGGCCGACCTGGCCGTCTCGGAGATTCTCGGGTTGCAGGGCACCGCCCGCGGCCTCATTCGCGTCGCGGGCAGCGAGGGCTTTGCGCTGGACGTGCTGCCCAACGCCATTGCCGCCTTTCACGCCCGGTTCTCGGGGATACGCTTCGAACTCGCCGTCATGCCCCCCATGAAGGTGACGCAGAGCGTCGCCTCCGGCGAAGCGGACATCGGAATGACGTTCAAGATGGGCAAAGACCCCGGGCTGACGATCGTCCACGAGACGACGGTCGCGATGCTCGGCCTTTGCGCCAAGGGGCATCCC
This sequence comes from Aurantimonas endophytica, assembly GCF_014196845.1. Classification (GTDB taxonomy): domain Bacteria; phylum Pseudomonadota; class Alphaproteobacteria; order Rhizobiales; family Rhizobiaceae; genus Aurantimonas; species Aurantimonas endophytica. The sequence continues at coordinate 94,765 of NZ_JACIEM010000005.1, read as the reverse complement.
CTCGCGGACGCCGCTTCTGTGCCGCTGCGGACGCTGCAGGATTATCCGGTGGTCCTGATGCCGGAGGACACGACCTCCCGCCAGGTGTTCGACGCAGCCTGCCGCGATGAGGGCATCACGATCGAGCCGGTCCTGACGACCAATTCGCTCCCGTCGATCCTGTCCTTCGTCAAGCTGACGAAGGCCGTGGTGCCCCTGGCCTCCCTGTCGATCCTCGGCCCGGTGCTCCGGGGCGACTTCGCCGCCTTTCCTCTGGCGGACTCGGCACGGACATCGCGCGCGGTCCAGGTCGCCGTCATGCGCGATCGACGGCTGCCGCAGCCGGTGCGAATCTTCTTGGATGAGTTCGTGTCGACGCTTCCGACCGACCCGTAATCGCCGTCAGCCTGGCGCACCTTCCGTGCATGAAGGGCAACGCGGATGATGACGCAGCTGCGTCTCTGTGGCGGCCATGTCAGGCGGGACGGCGGCGCAGGAACGCCGCAAGCCCGGCCAGAAGCAGCGTGCCGACGATCAGAAGCAAGGCAGCCGCGGCGACCGCCGGCGAGATGTTCTCGCGGATCGAGGAGAACATCTGGCGGGCGAGCGTCCGCTGGTTCGGACCGGCGACGAAGAGCGTCAGCACCACCTCGTCGAGCGACGTGGCGAAGGCGAACACCGCGCCGGTCACCACGCCCGGCATCGCCAGCGGCAGCGTGACCCGCCGGAAGACCGTGGCCGGCGAGGCGCCGAGGCTTGCGGCGGCGCGTTCGGTCGTCCGGTCGATCCCCTGCAGCGCCGTCGAGACGCTGACGATGACGAAAGGCACGCACAGGACCGTGTGCGAGACGATGACGCCGAGATAGGTGCTGGAGAGCCCGATCCGGGCCAGCGAGATCTGCAGGCCGACGCCCAGCACCACCGCCGGGACCACCATCGGCAGCAGGAAGATCGTGCGGACGACGTCGGGAAACGGGATCGCGCTGCCGCGCAGCGCCAGCGCCGCCAGTGTTCCGAGGACGACGGAGAGCGCCGTCGCGCCGGATCCGATGATCAGGCTGTTGACGATCGAGGCGCTCCATTGCGCCGACCGGCCAAGTTCCTCGAACCATCGCAGCGAATAGGCGTCGATGGGATAGTTGAGGAAGATGCTGTCGGTGAAGGCCAGCGGCAGGATCGCGACGATCGGCAGGATCAGGAACGCCATCATCAGCGTCGCGAAGAGTGCCTGGAAGACGCGCAGCATGGCTCAGAGCCCCGTCGGCGTCGAGCCGCGCGAAAGGCGGCCATAAACGAGATAGAGGACCGTGGTGATGGCGAGGAGGATCAGGCCGAGCGCGCCGGCCATGCCCCAGTTCGCTGTCTGCAGCGCGTAGAAGGCGATGATCGAGGAGATCATCTGGTCGTTCGGTCCGCCGATCAGCGCCGGGGTGATGTAGTAGCCGATCGCCACCATGAAGACGAGCAGCGAGCCGGCGAGCAGGCCCGGCAGGCTGAGCGGCAGGAGAATGCGCCGAAAGGCGGCGAAGGGTGTCGCCCCCATCGAAGCGGCGGCCGGCATCAGGTTCTTCGGGATCGCCGCGACGACCGAGTAGATCGGCAGGACCATGAACGGCAGGAGGACGTGGGTCATGGCGATGACCACGCCGAGCCGGTTGAAGATCAGCGGCAGCGGGCCATCGGTGATCCCGAGCCCCATCAGCGCGCCGTTGATCAGCCCCTCGTTCTGCAGAAGGATGAACCAGGCCGCGGTGCGCACGAGCAGCGACGTCCACAGCGGCAAGAGGACGGCAAGCAGCATGAGATTGCGCTTCCAGCCGTCCAGCGAGGCGGCGAGCATCGCATAGGGCAGCCCGATCAGCGCGCAGAGCGCCGTGATCGTGCCGGCGATGGCGAATGTCCGCCAGATGATCAGCCGGTTGGCCGAGGTCGCTGCTGGTGCGGCGACGATGTCGCCGGCGGCGTCGCGCTCGAGATCCAGCGCGGCAAGGAGGTTCCGGTCGGTATAGGGGGCGACGCTGACCTGGATCGCCTGCCAGAATCGCGGCTCTGACCACCGCTCGTCGACCGCCACAAGGTCGAGCCGTTCGCCGGGCGCCGTGTCGCGTGCGGCGTTCGCCGTCCGGCTCATCAGCGTCCGGAATCCGGAGACCTGGCTGTTCAGCATGCGCACCGCGCCCCCGAGCACCGAGCTCGGCACGTCGCGCAGATCGGCGACGAGGGCATCCTGCGCCGCGGCATCCGGGATCCCCTCGCCCTCCCACGCCCCGATCGCGGCGGCGGTCTGCGGCAGCGCCCCGCCGATGGCGTCGTTGTGGACCGCGACGGCGACCATCGTCCACAGCGGCCAGATGAAGAACACGCCGAGAAACAGCGCCAGCGGCAGGATCAGGAGGCCGGCGCGGAACCGCGCGTTGGCGAAAGCCCCGCTCATGCGCTGAAGACCGAGCAGTCCTCGGCGCGGAAGGCGATCGGCAGCCGCGTTCCGACCGGCCAGTTCTGGGCACTGCGCTCGGCGCGGGCGACGAGCCGCAAGGACCCGCAGGCAAGATGGAAGCGCAGATGATCGCCCTGGTAGACGACGTCCTCGACCTCGGCGTCGAGGATGTTGTGGAAGCCCGGCGCCGGTGTCAGGCAGATACGCTCGGGTCTGACCGACACGACAATCTCCGCTCCCGTCGGCGCGGACGGCGCCGCGGCGACGATGCGCTGGCCGCCATCGACGACGATCTGGACAAACCCTCCGTTGCCCGATCCGTCGATGCGGCCTTCGAGCAGGTTCGTCTCGCCGATGAACTGCGAGACGAAGCGGTTCTGCGGCCGGTCGTAGACTTCGCTCGCCGTGCCGATCTGGGCAATCTTGCCCTTGTCGAAGATCGCGATGCGATCCGACATGGTCAGCGCCTCGGACTGGTCGTGGGTCACGAAGACGATGGTCAGGCCGAGCCTGCGGTGCAGTTCACGGATCTCCAGCTGCATCGCCTCGCGCAACTGCTTGTCGAGCGCGCCCAGCGGCTCGTCCATCAGGATGACCTTCGGCTCGAAGACCAGGGCGCGGGTGAGCGCGACGCGCTGCTGCTGACCGCCCGACAGCTGCGACGGCCGGCGCTCGGCCAGATGCTCCAGATGGACGCGCGCCAGCGCCTCGGTGACGCGCTTTTTCACTTCCGGCTTCGCCACGCCGCGCATCTGCAGCGGGAACGCGACGTTCTCGGCGACGCTCATATGCGGAAACAGCGCATAATTCTGGAAGACCACGCCCATGCCGCGGCGATGCGGCGGCAGGTCGTTCAGGAGCTGGCCGTCGAGGACGATCTTGCCCGCCGTCGCGGCTTCGAAGCCGGCGAGCATCATCAGGATCGTCGTCTTGCCCGAACCGGAGGGACCGAGAAGGCTGAGGAACTCCCCCTTGGCGACGTCGAGGTTCAAACCCTCGACCACTTTCAGGGGGCCGAAGCTCTTGGCAACGTCGCGAAGCTCGATGAAGGCGGCCATGGTTCCTTTCGCGTGGAGGTCTGTCGCGGCGCGAGGGGCGCCGCGACCGTCGTTTTGCGGAAAGCCGCCTGGCTCTATTGGGCGAGCCAGGCGTTGAAGCGCTCGTTGAGGGCCTCGATGTTGTCGACCCAGAAATCGCCGTCCAGCGCGATCGCCTCCTCGAGATTGGCAGGCGCTGTCGGCAGTTCCGCCGCAACCTCGGGCGCCAGCATCTCGCCGGCTTCCTTGTTGGTGAGGCCATAGGCGATGAATTCCGGCAGCTTGGCCTGGTTCTCGGGCAGGCTGGCGAACTGGATGAACTCGAACGCCGCTTCCTTGTTGGGCGAGTCCTTGAGGACGACCCAGGAGTCGATGGCGTAGATCGAGCCCGGCCAGACGATCTGGAAGTTCTTCCCTTCCGCCTTGTTTATGCCGGCGAGCCGGCCGTTATAGGCCGTCGTCATCACCACTTCGCCCGAGGCCAGAAGCTGGATCGGCTGTGCGCCGGCTTCCCACCAGACGATTTCGGACTTGATCTCGTCGAGCTTGGCGAAGGCGCGGTCGACGCCCTCTGGCGTTCCGAGCACGTCGTAGACCTCTTCGACCGGAACCCCGTCCGCCATCAGCGCGAATTCGAGCGCGTATTTGGGTCCGCGGCGCAGGCCGCGCTTGCCGGGGAATTTCGTCGTGTCCCAGAAATCGTTCCAGCTCGTCGGAGCCGTCGTCAGCTTGTCGGCGTCGTAGGAGAGGCCGGTCGTCCACACGATCGCGCCGACGCCGCATTCATTGACCGCCGCGTCGAGAAACTTGTCCTCGCCGCCGAGCGCGCTCCAGTCGACCGGCTCGTACATTCCGTCGGCGCAGCCGAGTTCCAGTTCCTCGGTCTCGACCTGAACCACATCCCAGTCAGCCGGCGGCGTCGCCATCTTGGCGGCGATGACGCCGTAGCCACCGTCCCACGTCACGTCCAGGACCGGCGCCCCGGCCTTGTCGCTGAATGGCTTGAAGTAGATCTCGCGCTGCGCGTCCTGATAATTGCCGCCCCATGAGACCACCGTCAGGTCCCGTGCCTGCGCCGAGACCACCCCGACGGCCACGGTTGCCGCAAGAGCTGCAGCGACCTTCATTATTCCTGTCTTCATCATGGCACGGCCCCTTTTGGTTGAACGGATCTGAACTCAATCACGATTCCGCGTTCATGACAGTCAGAAAGGTTCTGTGGTGAATAAACTCACCAGCCCGTCAATAGGTCGGTGGCGTTATCGCGCTGACGATACGGGCCGGAACATCGCTCGCATTGCGGAACCGATGCGGCGTCTGGCTGTCGAAATAATAGGCGTCGCCGGTCTCCAGCCGCCTGCGCTCGGCACCGACGCTGACCTCGACAGCTCCCGCCACCACGACACCTGCCTCCTGGGCGGCGTGCGAGATCGCCTCCCCCGTGTCGGCTCCCACGGCGTAGGTTTCGCACAGCATCACGATCTGGCGGTTCGGATGGTTCATTCCGACGAGCCGGTACGAGATGCCGTCGGAGCGGCCGATTTCCGGGAGATCCTCTCGTCCGTAGAACGGCGAGTAAGGCATCGAGGCGCTCATGCCTGAAAAGAAGCCGCTGAGGGTTGAGCCCATCGCCTCGAGCATCGCGCCCAGCGTGTCGACCGAGGGGCTCATCCGGTCGCGTTCGATCAACGAGACCGACGAATGCGAGATGCCTGACCGCGCCGCCAGTTCCCGGGTCGTCAGCTGCCGTCTCCGCCGCAGTTCCCGAAGCCCCTCACCGATGGCAGGCATTTGCGCTTCCTCTTCCTACGCCTTTGCGTTGACCATTTCTCCGCCTCGCCCAAACATTGAGCGCAAACGCGGCACTTGATCATTATAATAAGCATCATTCGGCGTCGGACGTCATCCCACCCGTGCTGCGACCGCGTCGGCCACAGGCATGGCAGAAAAAGAGGGACGCGGCTGCTAGGTTCGGTCGTCCGTGGTCTTGGGGAAGCGCAGCTCCTGGCGCCCTGGCAAAAGCGATTGCGCCTCGATGTTGGCGCACGGTATCCTGATGCAGGATGACCGCGCCTCCCGTTCTGGTCGGGTGCAGCATCTCTAAAGCATGCAGACCCAGAAACCGTCAGTCGCCCATGCCACGCCGGCCCGCTGCCCTTCCGCGGCCGTCGCCCCTCAAAAACCTTCAGATTTGGAGTAAGGCCAATGGATACCGTGACCACCCGTGATGGCGTCAACATCTTCTTCAAGGACTGGGGCCCCCGCGACGCCCAGCCCATCGTCTTCAGCCACGGCTGGCCGCTCTCGTCCGACGACTGGGACGCGCAGATGGTCTTCTTCCTCAACGAAGGTTTCCGCGTCGTCGCGCATGACCGGCGCGGCCACGGGCGCTCGACGCAGGTGGCCGACGGCCACGACATGGACCACTATGCCGACGACCTTGCGGCGGTGACCGCGGCGCTCGACCTGCGCGAGGCGGTCCATGTGGGCCATTCGACGGGCGGCGGCGAGGTCGTCCGCTACATCGCACGGCACGGCGCGGAGCGTGTTGCGAAGGCGGCCATCATCGCCGCCGTCCCGCCGCTGATGGTCAAGACCGATGCCAATCCCGGCGGTCTGCCGAAGGAAGTCTTCGACGACTTCCAGACGCAGGTCGCGACCAACCGCGCGCAGTTCTACCACGACGTGCCGGCCGGACCCTTCTACGGGTTCAACCGCCCTGACCGGCCGGCCATGGAGGGCCTGATCCTGAACTGGTGGCGGCAGGGGATGATGGGCAGCGCCAAGGCGCATTACGACGGCATTATCGCCTTCTCGCAGACCGACTTCACCGAAGACCTGAAGAAGATCGACGTGCCGGTCCTGGTGATGCATGGCGACGACGATCAGATCGTGCCCTACGAGGATTCCGCGCCGCTTTCCGCCAAGCTCCTGCGCAACGGCACGCTGAAGACCTACAAGGGCTTTCCGCACGGAATGCCGACGACGGAAGCGGCGACCATCAACGCCGATCTCCTCGCCTTCATCAGAGGCTGAGGCGCGACCGGGGCGCGGCCACTGCCGTGCCCCGATCGATGCGGATCAGCCGCCGAGGATCTCCGCCATGTCGACGCGGCGGCCCTCGGCGACGGAACGGCTCGCCGCCTCGGCCAGCGCCAGCGCCATGTAGCCGTCATGCCCCGTCGTCAGCATCGGCGTACCGTTCGTGAGGGCCGACAGGAAGCTGGCGATTTCCGCGGCATAGGCCGCAGCGTAGCGGTCCATGAAGAAATTCTGCAGCGGCGGCCGCGAATAGCCGGCGGCGGATGCCACCGTGACGTTGGCCTCGTGCTGGTTCTCGGCCGAGACCATCCCGTCCGAGCCATGCGCCTCGATACGCTGGTCGTAGCCGTAGGTGGCGCGGCGCGAGTTGGTGATGACCGCCTGCCGGCCGCTCGCCGTCGTCAGGATGACGCTCGCCGTGTCGACATCGCCAAGTTCGCGGACACGCGGGTCGACGAGGACCGAGGCCGTCGCCATCACGCTCGCCACCTCCTCGCCGAGCAGATGCCGCGCCATGTCGAAATCGTGGATCGTCATGTCCCGGAACAGACCCCCGGAGCGGGGCAGGTAGTCGAGATGCGGCAGGCCGGGGTCGCGGCTGGTGATGATCACCTGCTCGACGGCGCCGATCCGCCCCTCGTCGATGGCGCGCTTCACGGCGGCGAAATGCGGATCGAACCGGCGGTTGAAGCCGACCATCAAGGGCGTGCCGGTTTCGGCGACAACGGCGAGGCATTGCCGCACCCGATCGAGCGACAGGTCGATCGGCTTCTCGCAGAAGATCGGCTTTTTCGCCCGCGCGAACATCTCGATCAGATCGGCGTGGGTGTCGGTCGGCGTGCAGATCGCGACGGCGTCGACATCGCTGGAAGCTGCGATCTCGGCGATCGTTCGCACCGGACAACCATAGGCGGTGGCCAGGGCCTCGGCGGCCGGCGCCATGGCGTCCGCGACGGCGGCCAGGCGCGCACCGGGCGTTGCGGCGATCGCCGCCGCGTGGACCTTGCCGATCCGGCCGGCGCCGAGGACTGCGATGGAAAGCGACATGTCAGGTTTCCGTTCTGGGAGATGAGTCAAAGCGTGAAGGCATCGCGGAAGCGCTGCAGGGCGAGAAGATGATCGCCCTCGGGCAGAGCCTCCAGCCCGATCGTGCCGCGATAGCCCATCGCGTGAAGGGCGCGTGCGACGCGCGGATAGGCGATCTCGCCGGTCCCCGGCTCGTGCCGGCCGGGCACGTCCGCGACCTGGATCTCGGCGATGTGTGGCAGCGCCTGCCGGCAGAGCTCGATCAGATTCCCCTCCCCGATCTGCGCGTGGTAGAGGTCGAGATTGAGCTTGATACCGGGCCGGCCCACCGAAGCGACAAGGGCAAGGCAGTCCTCGGCACGCGCGAACGGCACGCCCGGATGGTCGACGGCCGTGTTCAGGTTCTCCAGCATGAAGGTGACGCCGGCCCGCTCGCCGAGATCGGCGAGGCGGTCCAGCGTATCGCGTGCCTTCAGCCACATCGGACCGTCGGCCCCGGCGCTCGGCACCACCGGAAGCCCCTTGGCGTCCAGCCCGGTCCCGTGAAGATTGAGGCGCGGGCATCCGAGTTCCAGGGCGACAGGGATCGACTGCGCCGCTGTCGTCAGCAGTTCGTCCGCCCCTGCGTCGTCGGCGAGCGCACCGCGCAGATAACCAGTCATCGAAGAGAACTGCGCACCACTTCGCGCCAGCGCCGCGACGTCGTGGCGGGACCAGTCCCAGATCTCGACGGCAAAGCCCAGCTCGGCGAGCCGTATGGCGCGTTCCGGCATCGGCAGGTCGGTGAAGACCAGCTCGGCGCAGACGGCGAGAGGGAATGCCGCGTTCATCCGCGCACCGCCGCTACGGAGACGCGTCGCCCGTCGTCCCGCGCGGAAGCCGCGATCGCATGGACAACGCGCTCGATTTCCAGCGCCTCGGCAAAGTCCGGGCCGGGCCTTGGCCCACCCGCGAGGCCCGCCAGCAATTGCGCGGCCTCGATGGTCTTCAGGTCGTTGAAGCCGAGCCCGTGCCCGGGCGCGGGGCAGAAGGCGCCATAGGGCGCATGGTCGGGGCCGGTCAGGATCGTGCGAAAGCCCCGCTCGGCCTTCGGGCCTTCGTTGATGTAGAGCTGCAGTTCGTTCATCCGCTCCTGGTCGTAGACGATCATGCCTCGGCTGCCATGTGCCTCGAATCCGAGACTGCCCTTGCGGCCCCAGGCGGCGCGCGAGATCGTCAGCGCGCCGTGGAAGCCGGCAGAAAATCGCACCAGCGCACTCGCGACGTCCTCGTTCTCGACGGCGCCCTCGCCGCCTTCCGGCAGCGGCCGCGTCGCATAGGCGGCGCCCATCTCCGCCACCACGGAATCGATTGGTCCGCCGAGCGCCGTCAGCAGCGAGACCAGATGGACGCCGATATCGCCAAGCGCACCGAGACCTGCCTCGGAGGCCCGGCAACGCCAGGTCCAGGGCAGCGTTTCGTCGGCCTGGTAGTCCTCGTCGACCCAGCCACGCAGATGGAACAGCCGGCCGATCCGGCCCTCGGCCACCAGCTGGCATGCGTGCGTGAAGGCTGGGTTGCGCAAATAGTTGTAGCCGACGAGGGTGAGGCGGTCGCCGCGCGCCGCGGCCATCGCCTCGGCGTCGGCAAGCGTGACGCCGAGCGGCTTCTCGCACCAGACGTGCTTGCCGGCCGCCAGCGCCGCCTCCGCCATCGGGCGATGCAGGGCGTTGGGTGTGGTGATCGAGACGACATCCACCGCCGGATCGGCGATCAGCGCCTGCCAGTCGTCGCCGGCGGTCTCGAAGCCGAACTGCCCGGCCATCTTGTGCGCCGTGTCGAGCGGCGTGTCGCACAGATGCACGAGCCGCACCGGCGGCAGGCCACCCATCACCGCGTTCGCATTGCGCCACGCCAAAGCATGCGCCTTGCCCATGAAGCCGGTGCCGATCAGACCGATGCCGATTGCCATATACCCTCCTCCCCCTCGGCGGCCGTCATACCAGCTGTGGAATTTTCATTCCATTATTTTCTTTCTCGGGGTATCGACGATAATCCTGCCCAGGACGGAGCCGAACATGCCGGACGAGACCGCACCACAGAGCATCGAGGCGTTCCACCGGCGCCTGCAGGAGGTCACCGGCACGCTGCCCAAGCGCCTGGCGCAATGCGCCGAATATCTTGCCGGCCATTCGGATCGCATCGCGCTGTCCACCGTCGGGGAACTCGCGAAAGCGGCGGGAGTGCAGCCTTCGGCGATGATGCGTTTCTGCCAGATCATGGGATTCTCCGGCTTCTCGCAGATGCAGCGTCTCTTCCGTGAGGGCTACGCGCAGGTCTGGCCGGACTACGGAACGCGGCTCCGCAACCTCGGCGAGGCAGGCTCGGAAAGCCCCGCCGCGCTGCTTGCCGAATTCATCGAGACGAGCCAGCTGTCGCTCGAGCGTCTTGCCCGAACGTTCGAGAGCGAGGCGCTGGACCGCGCCGTCGACGCCTTGGCCGGAGCACGCACCATCCACGTCGTCGGCTTGCGGCGCGCCTTCGCCGTCGCAGCCTATCTCGACTACGTCTTCGACAAGATGGCGGTACCGGCGATCCTGCATGATGGATTGGGGCGGCTCGACCGGCGCCACGCCCTCATGCCGGACGACGCGCTGATCGCCGTCAGCTTCGCGCCCTACAGTGCCGAGACAGTAGAACTCGCCGAGCACGCGCAGCAGCGCGGCCTCCCGGTGGTTGCCATAACCGACACGGTGCTGAGCCCGCTGAATGGCATCGGCGCCCATGTACTGACCGTGACGGAGGCCGACTTCGGCGCCTTCCGCGGCCTGTCGGCGACGCTGTCGCTGTCTCTGGCGCTCGCCGTTGCCACCGGCGCGCGGCGACGCGGCTCGGGCAGGCCGCTTGCGTTACCGGTAGAAATGGAATAAATATTCCAGAAGGCGTCGGGAGGATGCCGGGCAGGCGCGTGCCTGCCGTCTCAACGGGAGGAACACGATGAAACGCATTCTCGCAATCGCGTCGCTGGCGCTTGCCCTTTCCGGCGGCTCGGCCCTGGCCCAGACCATCATCGTGGTCACGCACGGACAGGCCAACGACGCCTTCTGGTCGGTCGTCCAGAACGGCACGCAGGAGGCCGCGAAGGACACCGGCGCCAGCGTCACCTACCGCGCCCCGGAGACCTTCGACATGGTGGCCATGGCCTCGCTCATCGATGCCGCCGTCAACCAGGAGCCGGACGGCCTCGTCGTTTCCATTCCCGATGCCGATGCGCTGAGCGAGTCGATCAAGCGTGCCGTGGACGCCGGCATCCCGGTCATCTCGATGAATTCCGGCGGCGACGTGTCGAAGGATCTCGGGGCGCGGTTGCATGTCGGACAGTCGGAACGCGATGCGGGCCGCATCGCCGGCGAACGGCTTGCAGAACTCGGCGGCAAGAAGGGCATCTGCGTCAACCAGGAAGTCGGCAACGTTTCGCTCGACCAGCGCTGCGAGGGCTTTGCGGAGGGTTTCGGCGAAGTATCGGTGCTGCCGACCTCGAACGACCCGCAGGACGTCCAGTCGCGCGTGCGGGCCGCGCTCGATTCCGATCCTGAGATCGACACGATTCTTGCGCTCGGCGCCTCGACGGCGGGCGAGCCTTCGGTTGCGGCCGTCCAGGCGACTGGCCGCGGTGACGAAATCCGGGTTGCGAGCTTCGACCTCTCGGCGAACTTCCTCGAAGCGGTCGCCAACGACCAGGCGGCATTTGCCATCGACCAGCAGCAGTTCCTGCAGGGGTATCTGCCGGTCGTCTTCCTGGCGCTCAACGCCGAATACGGCCTGATGCCGGGCGGCGACGTTCCGTCGGGGCCGAACCTCGTCGAGAAGGACGCCGCCGAGATGGTCATCGACCTGTCGGCTCGCGGCATCCGCTGATCCGCTGGGTCGGAGGCGGCCCCTGCCGCTTCCGACTCCGGCCTTTTGCCAGGATTTACCGGGAAGCCGGGCGTGGTCGCGCGCCCGCAGAACAGACCGTCCGGCGAGTGACCTGACGGTCCAGAGACGAGGATCACCATGGCCGTCGACAAGACGCTCGACGACGAGCGGCTGAAAAAGGTCTCCGCGCTATCGCGGATCATGCAGCGCCCCGAACTCGGCGCCCTCGCCGGTCTGGTCCTGGTGACGGTGTTCTTCTTCTTCACCGCGGACCCGGTGATGTTCAGCCTTGCCGGCGTGATCAACTTCATGACGCCGGCCGCGCAGCTCGGCATTCTCGCGCTCGGTGCGGCGCTCCTGATGATCGGCGGCGAGTTCGACCTGTCGGTCGGCTCGATGGTGGCTTTCGCCGGTCTGATCTTCGGCGTCGGGCTGACGCTCTACGACCTGCCGCTGAGCCTCGCGATCCCGATGACCTTCGCCGTCGCGGCGATGGTCGGCGGCATCAACGCCCAGATCGTGCTGCGCACCGCCCTGCCCTCCTTCATCGTCACCCTCGCCTTCTTGTTCATCCTGCGCGGCCTCAGCCTCGTCGGGCTGAAATGGGCGACCGGTGGCGCTACCCAGCTTCGCGGCATCCAGGGTTCGGTCGAAGGCGACTGGCTGCTGCCCATCTTCTCGGGCGACGCATTCCCCGGACTTTTCCGCTGGCTCGCCGAAATCGGCGTCGTCGGCAGCTTTGCCAACGGCATGCCACGCGTCAGCGGCATTCCGGTCGAGATCGTTTGGTTCGTCGTCCTCACGGCGGTGGCGACCTGGATCCTGCTTCGCACGCCCTGGGGCAACTGGATCTTCGCCTCGGGCGGCGACCAGACCGCCGCGACGAACTCGGGCGTTCCGGTGCGCAAGGTGAAGATCGCCCTCTTCATGCTGACGGCCTGCTGTGCCGCCCTCGTCGCCATCATCACCGTCCTCGACGCCGGCTCCACCGACGCCCGTCGCGGCTTCCAGCGCGAGTTCGAGGCGATCATCGCCGCGGTCATCGGCGGCGCGCTGCTGACCGGCGGCTACGGCTCGGCGATCGGCGCCTTCTTCGGCTCGATCATCTTCGGCATGGTGATGATCGGCCTCTCCTACACCGACATCGACCAGGACTGGTACCAGGTGTTCCTCGGCTCGATGCTGCTCATCGCCGTCGTGTTCAACAATCTGATCCGCAAGCGCGTGACGGGGGAGCGTTGAGATGAGCGAAGCCATCCTGGAAATGCGCGACATCGAGAAGCACTTCGGCAATATCGTCGCTCTGGCCGGCGTCAGCTTCGACGTGCGCCCCGGCGAATGCCACTGCCTGCTCGGCGATAACGGCGCCGGCAAGTCGACCTTCATCAAGACGATGTCCGGCGTTCACAAGCCGACGCGCGGCGATATCCTCGTCGACGGCCAGCCGATGAATTTCTCCAGCCCGCGCGCCGCGATGAACGCCGGCATCGCCACGGTCTACCAGGATCTGGCCATGATCCCGCTGATGAGTGTGACGCGCAACTTCTTCATGGGGCGCGAGCCGACCAAGGGGAAATGGCTGTTCAAGCGCTTCGACGTCGAGCATGCCAACCAGGTGACGATGGAGCACATGCGGTCGATGGGCATCGCGCTGCGCGAGCCGGACCAGGCGGTGGGCACGCTGTCGGGCGGCGAGCGCCAGACCGTCGCCATCGCCCGGGCGGTCTATTTCGGCGCCCGCGTCCTGATCCTCGACGAGCCGACCTCGGCGCTGGGCGTGCGCCAGACCGCCAACGTCCTCTCCACCATCGACCGGGTCCGCAAGCAGGGCGTCGGCATCGTCTTCATCACCCACAACGTGCGCCACGCCATGGCGGTGGGCGACCGCTTCACCGTGCTGTCGCGCGGCAAGACGCTCGGCACCAGCCGGCGGGGCCAGATCACGGCGGAAGAGCTGCAGGACCTGATGGCCGGCGGCCAGGAGATGGCAAAGCTGGAATCGAGCCTCGGGGGCACGGTGTGAAGCGCCTCGACGTCATCACGATCGGGCGTTCGTCGGTCGACCTCTACGGCGCGCAGGTCGGCGGGCGGCTCGAGGACATGGGCTCGTTCCACAAATATCTCGGCGGCTCGCCCACCAACATGGCGACGGGCACGGCGCGGCTCGGGCTGAAATCGGCGCTGATCACCCGCGTAGGCGACGAGCACATGGGCCGCTTCATCCGCGAGGAGCTGCAGCGCGAGGGCGTCGACGTGCGGGGCGTGAAGACAGACCCCGACCGCCTCACCGCCCTCGTCCTGCTCGGCATCCGCGACGAACATCGCTTTCCGTTGATCTTCTACCGCGAGAACTGCGCCGACATGGCGCTCTGCGAGGACGACATCGACCTCGGCTTCATCGCCGAGGCGCGCGCGGTGGTGGCAACTGGCACGCATCTGTCGCATCCGCGCACCGAGGCGGCCGTCCTCAAGGCGCTGCGCCTTGCGCGTGACGGCGGCGCCCGCACCGCGCTCGACATCGACTACCGGCCCAATCTCTGGGGCCTCTCCGGCCATGGCGACGGCGAGAACCGCTTCATCGAGAGCGACGCGGTCACCGCCCGGCTGCAGGGTCATCTCGGCCTGTTCGACCTGATCGTCGGCACCGAGGAGGAGTTCCACATCGCCGGTGGCTCGACGGAGACGCAGGCGGCGCTCGAAGCCGTGCGCGCCCTGACCGGCGCGACGCTGGTGCTGAAGCGCGGCGCCGCCGGGGCTGTCGCCTTTGCCGGCCCGATCCCGGCCGATCTCGACGACGGCGAGGCCGGGCCCGGCTTCCCGATCGAGGTGTTCAACGTCCTTGGCGCCGGCGACGGCTTCATGTCCGGCCTGCTGAAGGGCTGGCTCGACGACGAGAGCTGGCCGAAGGCGCTCGAATACGCCAATGCCTGCGGCGCCTTCGCCGTCTCGCGCCATGGCTGCACCCCGGCCTATCCCAGCCTGGAAGAGCTGCAGTTCTTCCTCGCCCGCGGCATCAGCACGCCAGCACTGCGCCATGACGCCGAACTCGAGCAGATCCACTGGTCGACCAACCGGCACGTGGACTGGCCGGCGATGCGCGTCTTCGCCTTCGACCACCGCATGCAGCTGGAAGAGCTCGACGGCGCGACGCCGGAGCGGATCGGCGCATTCAAGCTCCTCTGCCTGAAGGCCGCGATGCAGGTATCCGCCGGCCGCCACGGCTACGGCATTCTCTGCGACGACCGGCTCGGCCGCGCCGCTCTCCATGCCGCGTCGGGCACCGGGCTCTGGGTCGGCCGTCCGGCGGAGAAGCCGGGCTCGCATCCGCTGGCGCTGGAGGCCGAATTCGGCGAGGATTGCGGCAATCTTGTCGAATGGCCGCTGCACCAGGTCGTCAAGGTCCTGTGCTTCTGCCACCCGGACGACACGGCCGAGATCCGCGCCGACCAGGAAGCAACGCTGAAGCGGCTCTATCGCGCCGCCCGGCGCAACCGGTTGGAGTTCCTGCTGGAGATCATCCCGTCGAGGCTCGGTCCCGTCGACGACGAAACCAGTGCCCGCCTGATCCGGCGCTTCTACGAGATTGGCATCCATCCCGACTGGTGGAAGCTCGAACCGCTGACCAGCAGCAAGGCATGGGAAGCGGCCTGCGCGGCGATCGCCGACAACGACTCGCATTGCCGCGGCATCGTGGTACTCGGCCTCGACTCCAGCGAGGCGGATCTCGCCGCGAGCTTCGCCGAGGCGGCGCGGCACGATCTGGTCAAGGGTTTTGCCGTCGGGCGCACGATCTTCGGCTCGGCCGCGCGGGACTGGCTGGCCGGCGCGATCGACGACGACGCGGCGGTGGAGCGGATGACGCAGAACTTCTCCCGGCTCTGCGGCCTCTGGGACACCGCCCGAGCCTCAACGAAGGAGACGGCCGCATGACGACGATCCGGCTGACGGCGGCGCAGGCGATGGTTCGCTGGCTTAGCGCGCAGATGACCCCGTCGGGCGAGCCCTTCATCGCCGGTTGCTGGGCGATCTTCGGCCACGGCAATGTCGCGGGGCTCGGCGAGGCGCTCGAAGGCGCCCGGGAGGTCCTCCCGACGCATCGCGGCCAGAACGAGCAGACTATGGCGCATGCCGCCATCGCCTATGCCAAGCAGTTGCGGCGCCGGCGCGCGATGATGGTCGCTTCCTCGATCGGGCCGGGCGCCACCAACATGGTGACCGCCGCCGCCCTCGCCCACGTCAACCGCCTGCCGGTGCTGCTGGTGCCGGGCGACGTCTTTGCCGGCCGTGGCCCCGACCCGGTGCTGCAGCAGATCGAGGATTTCGCCGACGGCACGGTTTCGGCCAATGACTGCTTCCGCCCGGTCAGCCGCTATTTCGACCGCATTACCCGACCCGAGCAATTGCTGACCGCCCTGCCCCGCGCCATGCGCACCATGGCCGATCCGGCCGATTGCGGCCCGGTGACGCTCGCCTTCTGCCAGGACGTGCAGGCGGAGAGCTACGATTGGCCCCAGAGCTTCTTCGCCGAGAAGGTCTGGCCCTTCCGCCGCCCTGCGCCGGACCCGGTCGAGGTTGAACACATCGCCGGGATGATCCGCGCGGCGAAGCAGCCGGTGATCGTCGCCGGCGGCGGGGTGCACTACGCCGAGGCCGCGGACGCGCTGGCCTCGTTTGCGGCCCGGTTCGGCATCCCGGTCGTCGAGAGCCAGGCCGGCAAGTCTGCCCTAGCCTGGGACCACGATTGGAATTACGGCCCGGTCGGCGTCACCGGCGCCTCGTCGGCCAATATTGTGGCGGCCGGGGCCGACCTCGTCATCGGCGTCGGCACGCGCTTCCAGGATTTCACCACCGGCTCATGGGCGCTGTTCAAGAACCCCGATCGCCGCCTCGTCTCGATCAACGTCGCCGCCTATGACGCGATGAAGCACGGCGCCGAGCCGCTCTGCGCCGACGCGCTGACGGCGCTCGAACACCTGACCGAGGCGCTCGGGAGCCATCGCGCGCCAGCGCCGGAGCCCGGCCTGAAACAGGCCTGGTTCGCCGCCGTCGATCCGCTCACCGACGCGCCGGACGGTGGCAACGCGCTGCCCACCGACCAGCAGGTCATCGGCGCCGTGCAGCGGGCAAGCCATGCCGACACGGTCGTCATGTGCGCCGCCGGCACCATGCCGGGCGAGTTGCACAAGCTCTGGAAGGCGCCCCGTCCCGGCGCCTATCACATGGAATACGGCTATTCCTGCATGGGCTACGAGATCGCCGGCGCGCTCGGCATCAAGCTGGCCGAGCCGGATCGCGACGTGGTCTGCATGGTCGGCGACGGCAGCTACATGATGGCCAATTCCGAGCTCGCGACGGCGGCGATGATGGGCGTGCCCTTCACCGTCGTCCTCACCGACAATCGCGGTTATGGCTGCATCAACCGGCTGCAGGTCGCCACCGGCGGCGCCGAGTTCAACAATCTCTACGCCCATACCGGCATGCCGAACGCCCCCGCCATCGACTTCGTCGCCCATGCAAGGGCGCTCGGCGCCGAGGCCGTGAAGGCGGCGAGCATCGGCGAGCTGGAGGCAGCGCTCGCCACGCGTGCGGGCAAGACGGGCCCCTTCGTCATCGTGGTCGACACCGATCCCTATCCCTCGACGCCGCATGGCGGGCACTGGTGGGACGTCGCGGTTCCGCAGACGTCGGATCGCGAAGAAGTCCGCGCCGCCCGCAAGGCCTATGAAGACCAGCTGAAAGAACGCTCATGACGCTCTACGGAACCAACCCCATCGCCTGGTCCAACGACGACGACCAGACGCTCGGCGCCGAGATCACGCTGGAACAGTGCCTGGACGAGGCCGCGGCGATCGGCTTCGACGGCATAGAGAAGGGCCACAAGCTGCCGACGACGCCGGAAGGCATCGAACGCGAGCTCGGCGGACGGGGCCTGCGCTACGTCTCCGGCTGGCACTCGCTGAACCTTTTGACGCAGGACCTCGAGACCGAGAAGGCGGCGATGCAGCCCTTCCTCGACCTCCTGAAGGCGGTCGGATCGAAGGTGATCATCGTCTGCGAGACCTCCAACGCCATCCACGGCGCCGACGGCGTGGCGGTGAACGACAAGCCGGTGCTGCAAGAGGCCGACTGGCCTGCCTTCGGCGCCGGGATCGAGGCGCTGGCGGCATTCGCGGCCGCTCAGGGGATCACGCTTGCCTATCACCATCACATGGGGACCGTGGTCGAGACGCCGGACGAGATCGACCGCCTGATGGCGAACACCGGCCCGGCGACGAAGCTCCTCTTCGACACCGGCCACTGCTTCTTCGGCGGCGGCGATCCGGAAGCGGTCGCTTCGCGCCATATGGCCCGCGTCGCGCATTTCCACGCCAAGAACGTCCGGCCGGAGATCATGCGGCAGGTGCGGGAGGAAAACCTCTCCTTCCTCGAAGGCGTGCGGCGCGGCGTCTTCACCGTACCCGGCGACCCCGAGGGCGGCGTCGACTTCCTGCCTGTCCTGCGCATCGCCGCCGAGCATGGCTATGCCGGATGGCTGGTCATCGAGGCCGAGCAGGACCCGGCGCAGCGCAACCCGCGCCATTACCAGTCGATGGGGCTGAAGGCTCTGCGCGGCTTCGCGCGGGAGGCCGGGCTCGACCGCAGCGAGGCCGCGGCATGAAGCTCCTGCGCAAGCCAACCGGTACCCACGGCCTCGTCCACGACGTCACGCCGCAGAGCGCCGGCTGGTCCTATGTCGGCTTCAGGCTCTGGCGCCTCGCCGCCGGCGAGAGCGCCGAAGGCATGCTCGGCACGGACGAGGCGATCATCGTCATGGTCGAGGGCAAGGCCGCGATCACCGCGGCGGGCACCGACTGGGGCGTCCTCGGCGAGCGCATGGACGTCTTCGAGAAGACCCCGCCGCACTGCCTCTACGTCCCGAACGGCAGCGACTGGAAGGCCGTCGCCGAGACCGACTGCACGCTGGCGCTGTGCCTTGCGCCCGGCAAGGGCGGCCACGAGGCCCGTCGCATCGGCCCGGACGGGATCACCCTCACCCAGCGCGGCGAGGGCTCCAATGCCCGCTTCATCAATAACATCGCCATGGAAGGCGAAGACGTCGCGGACTCGCTGCTCGTCACCGAAGTGTTCACGCCGGCCGGGAACTGGTCGAGCTATCCGAGCCACCGGCACGACGAGGACCGGTTTCCCGAGATCACCTATCTCGAGGAGACCTATTATCACCGGCTGAACCCCGCCCAGGGCTTCGGCGTCCAGCGCGTCTACACCGAGGACGGCACGCTCGACGAGACCATGGCGGTGAAGAGCCACGACCTCGTCCTGGTGCCGCGCGGCCACCACCCCTGCGGCGCACCGCACGGCTATGAGATGTATTATCTCAACGTCATGGCCGGCCCCTTGCGCAAATGGCGCTTCGTCGCCGATCCGGACCATGCCTGGCTGATGTAGCCGGCGCCCTCAGGGCGTGATCGCCACCTTCAGCACGCCGTCGCGCTGGTTGGCGAAGAGCTCGTAGGCTTCCTCGATGCGCTCCAGCGGAAACCGGTGCGTCACCATCGCCTGCAGGTCGATGCGGCCGGACGCTACCACGTCCATCAGCCGGCGCATGCGCTCCTTGCCGCCGGGGCAGAGCGTCGTGACGATCTTCAGGTCGCCGAGCCCGGCCATGAAGGGACCGAGCGGGATGGTCAGGTCGCCCGAATAGACGCCGAGGCTGGAGAGCGTGCCGCCCGGCCGCAACACCTTGAGGCAGGATTCGAACGTCTGCTGCGTGCCGAGCGCCTCGATGGCGACGTCGACGCCGCGGCCGTCGGTCAGCTTCATGATCGCTTCCACCGGGTCGCCGGCCTTGAAGTCGACGACGTGGTCGACGCCGAGCCTGCGGGCCATGGCCAACCGCTCGGGCACCGTATCGACGCCGATGATCGTCGTCGCGCCCATCAGCCGGGCGCCGGCCGCGGCGCATAGCCCGATCGGCCCGAGCGCGAAGACCGCCACCGTGTCGCCGATCCGCACCTTGCCGCTTTCGGCGCCCGACAGGCCCGTCGACATGATGTCGGGACACATCAGCACCTGCTCGTCGGTCAGCGCGTCGGGCACCGGGCTGAGATTGGCCATCGCGTCCGGCACCAGCAGATATTCGGCCTGGCAGCCGTCGATCGTGTTGCCGAAGCGCCAGCCGCCCATCGGCTTGAAGCCGTGGCGCGTGCCCGCCCCGTCCTGGGAATGGCAGCCGCAGAGACAGGCGTAGGAATGGCCGCTCGGCGTGATCGCGCCGGCGATGACCCGCTGACCCTCCTGGTAGCCGCTGACGGCGGAGCCGAGCTTCTCGATCACGCCGACCGGCTCGTGGCCGATCGTCAGGCCCTTCTCGACCGGATACTCGCCTTTCAGGATATGCACGTCGGTGCCGCAGATCGTCGTGGTGGTGACGCGGATCAGCGCGTCGAGCGGCCCGACATCGGGGATCGGCTTCTCATCCAGCACGATTCGACCGGGCTCGACGAAGATGGCGGCTTTCATCATGCGCGTCATGGCGACTCTCCAGTGGGCGTCATCTGATCGGCGGCGGCCGCGGCGGCGCAGCACGCTCTGCTGTCTCGATAGCGCAGTCCGGACGCTGCCGACTTGATGCAGAGCAAGTCGCGTCCGGCCGACCCGGGCCGACGGCACGATGCCTTTGCTGCCGGGAGGGAGGAAGGGACAACGGCTGCAAAAGCTCAGGTAAGGGTTCGACTCCCGGCGCTTCCTTCGCCATTGTCGCCGCGTCACCAGCCGAGAGTTATCTTTGCCATGCAGCGGCACGATCCAGCGCCCATACGCCGAACCGTGCGCAAGTCGCGAATGCTGCGGCGATCCCGGGTGGTCTGGGGCACCCAGCGCGTCTGGCGGCCCCGGCTGATCTTCTGGGCGGGCGCACTGGCGATCGGTCTGGTCAGCGTCGGCTTCGCCCTCCTGGCGGACGCCGCGCACCAGGCCTTCGAATCCATCCGCTCAAGTGCCGGATTCGGCACCGTCGCCATGCTGGTGCTGCCGCCGGCGGGTTTCGCCCTCTCGGCCTTTCTGACGCTGCGCTTCTTCCCCAATTCGCAAGGCAGCGGCATCCCGCAGGCGATCGCCGCCCGTCACCTCGAACTCGATGCCGATCGCGGCCAGCTCCTGTCGCTGCGCATCGCGGCCGGGAAGATTCTTCTCACCCTGCTCGGGCTCCTGTCCGGCGCCTCGATCGGGCGCGAGGGCCCCACCGTCCAGGTCGGGGCGGCCATCATGCTGGCAGCGGGGCGCCTCGGCGGCATGGTGCAGGCCCGCGGCCTCATCCTCGCGGGCTCGGCCGCCGGCATCGCCGCGGCCTTCAACACGCCGCTCGCCGGCATCGTCTTCGCGATCGAGGAGATGGGCCGCGCCTACGAGGCCCGGACCAACGGCCTCGTCCTCTCCGCCGTCGTTCTCGCCGGTCTCGCCTCGCTCGGCCTGACCGGCAACTACACCTATTTCGGCGAGAGCAATGCCGTGGCGAACACCCTGCAGGACTGGGGTCTGGTCATCGCCTGCGGCGTCATCGGCGGCGCCCTCGGTGCGGTGTTCACCGCCAGCGCCCTCTGGATGCTGCGACGCATCCGGCGCTGGTCCGCCAGCCTGCCGATGCGGCGCGCCGTCGGCGCGGCAGCGATCTGCGGGGTTGTCGTCGCAGCCGTCGGGTTCATCTCCGACGGCGCCACCTACGGCACCGGTTACGAGCAGGCGCGCAGCGCGATCGAGGGTGACCCGCTGCCGCTGTTCTTCTTCGCCGAGAAATTCGTCGCCAGCCTCGCCTCGATGGCGTCCGGTATCCCCGGCGGGATCTTCGCTCCGTCGCTGGCGGTGGGAGCTGGCCTCGGCTCCACCATCGGTGTCATCGTCGGCGCCGGTTCCGGCCTTGCCGCGACGCTGGCCATGGCCGGCTATTTCGCGGGCGTCGTTCAGGCGCCGATGACCGCCTTCGTCATCATCCTGGAGATGACCGGCAACCACGGCAACGTCATCCCGCTGATGCTCGCCTCGCTGCTCGGCTTCGGCACCGCCCGCCTGGTCTCCGGCGCGCCGCTCTACCACAGCCTCGCGCGCAACTTCGTCGCCGACGTGCTGCGCTTGCGCCGCTCGCAGGCGCGCGACATCGAGGAAACCGCCCCATAGACCCCCATGCAGGACAAGACGGGCGGCCGGTCGACGCGATACAAGCTGCCTTCATGTACCCGGTGACTACCGGGAGAGCCTCTCAAGAACCGCTTCGAACAGGTCGGCGGCATCGTTGGCCAGCGCTGCGCCGAGGCACAGACCCCAGACCTTCTCCTCGGCTTCTCCTTCAGCCTTCTGCAGGTTCTCGTCGGCCGCCTCCCGAAGGCGCTGGATCATGTCGACAATCGCCTCCTCGGGATCTGGAATGTCGGCATTCATGCGCGTCTCGCGGTATCCGTGAACGATCAAGTGCCAAAACCGGCAGTCCTCGGATATCGTAAATAGGGCCGGTGACGCGATTTATCGCGTTCCGCTTGCAATCGGCGCGGCAAAACCGCCAGCCGCGACAGCTGCTCCTGCCAATTCAGAGGCGCGCGGCGGATCGCGGCAAGGGGCTGGTGCATGCAGCCGCCAGTCCTTGCCGGATCGCGTCGCAAGCCTCAGCCGCCGGCGATCCCGGCTGTCAGCTGCCGCCATGCGTCTTCTTCCGGATGATCGCGGCGCCGCTCGCCGTAGAACTGCGCGATCAGGCGGCGCTCCGAATCGTAGAGTTCGACCGTGGTAAGGTCGCCGTCCTTCGACGGCTTGCGGACTTCGAATGCCTCGGCCACCAGATCCTCGCGCAGATGCAGGTCGAAGCCCGGGTCGAGGACGTTGATCCACGGCCCCATCGCCTTGATGGTCTTCACCTTGCCGGTGAAGATCTGGATGCAGCCGCGGCTGCCGACGAAGCACATGATCGGCAGGGCCTGCTCGCTCGCCGCATTCAGCAGCGCCGTGGCGGCGCCCTGTCCCAGGCGCCGCACATGAGCCTCGTCCATCAGGTCGAGCGAGCCGCGGCGATCCAGCCCGTGCCGGCGCAGCATCGGGAAGAACTCGTGGACGTCCCGCATGGCGGCGAACTCGCGGCGGAACGCCTCGGCATCGGCCGTCCCGGTGAGCTCCTCGACCGGATAGGCAACGACCGCGAGCGGCTGCGGCGCGGGATCGGCGAAACGCTCCCGCAGCGTCTCGAAGGCGGCGACGTCGGAGGCGGGACGCAGATGGATCTTGATGACCGCCTCGCCGGCCGCGTCGAAGATCTGCAGGCTGCGGCGCGGGCCCTTCTCGTCCGGCAGCTCGACCGCGAACGCATGGTGCCAGTGCTTGAGCAGCAGGCGGAGGTCGAGCGGCGGGTTGAGCACCAGCCCCATGTGCCCCGACAGGCTGATCTCGCCGAAGGTTCCGACGATCTCGTGCACCGCAGCCTCGTTGCGGGTGAGCGACATCACCTCGCCGAGCGACGGCAGCGCCTCGACGATCGCCGCCATCTCGGGCCGCAGGCGGACCACTTCGGGACCGTCATGCTCGGCCAGCAGTTCGGCTTCTGAAAGGCCGCGTTCGCGGGCGAGATCGCGCGAGCGCTTGCCTGTCGCGAAGAACGGCACGGCCGGTGTCAGCGCGGCGGCGAGAGAAGAGGCATCCATGGCGTTTTCCTGGGTTTCAGGCCGCGGTCTGCGGCAGGACGAAGGGAATGCCGGGCGGCGGCAGTGCGCCGACCCGCAGCTTGAGGTCGAAGACGCTCTCGATGAGCCGGTCCGTGAGAATGGCGGCGGGCGAGCCATCGGCGACGATCGCGCCATGCGCCAGGACGACCAGACGATCGGCGAAGCCGGCCGCGAGGTTGAGGTCGTGCAGGACCGCGACGACCCCGCCGCCGGCCCGGGCGAAGTCGCGCCCGATCGACAGCACCGCCAGCTGATGGCGGATGTCGAGGCTGGAGATCGGCTCGTCGAGAAAGAGGTAGCGCGGCGTGCCGTGGACGACCGGCGGCCCGATCTGGCAGAGCACGCGGGCGAGATGCACCCGTTGCTGCTCGCCGCCCGACAGCTCCTGGTAGTAGCGCCCTGAAAAACCTGCCAGATCGACGCGATCCAGCGCGTCGACGATGTCCTGGACCCGGCTCGTCCGCCCGCCAGCATCGAGCCCGAGCCGCACGACTTCCGCGACGGTGAAGGGAAAGGCGAGCGCCGAGCTCTGCGGCAGAACCGCGCGGCGGCGGGCGAGTTCCCGCGCCGGGACGCTCGACAGCAGCCGATCATCGAGCAGCACGCTGCCCTCGTCGGGTGCGATCTCGCCGGCCATCAGCTTCAGCAGCGTCGACTTTCCCGCCCCGTTCGGCCCGACGACGATCGTGAAGGCGCCGGGCTCGACGTCGAGCGACGAGGGGTGGAGCGCGGCCCGGCCGCGATAATGCACGCTGGCTTCGTCGATGCGGATCATGCCCCTGGCCTCAATAATCCGCGACGCCGCGGCGGCGCAGCAGGATCCACAGGAACACCGGCGCGCCGATCGCCGCCGTCAGTATGCCGAGCGGCAGCTCGGCCGGCGCGACCAGGGTGCGGGCCGCCATGTCGGCGAACAGCAGAAGGCTCGCGCCGAACAGCGCCGAGGCCGGCAGCAGATAGCGATGGTCCGGCCCCAGCCAGAGGCGCAGCAGATGCGGCACGACGATGCCGACGAAGCCGATCGTGCCGGAAACGGCGACGGCGGCCCCGGTGGCGAGGGCGACGAGCACGATCGTCACGCGCTTCAGTGCCTGCACCCGCACGCCGAGATGAAAGGCTTCGGCCTCGCCGAGCACCACGCCGTTGAGATCGCGGCCGACCAGCGGCGCGAAGACCAGCGCGGCGACCATCATCGGCGCTGCGGCGGCCAGCTTCGCCCAGCTGGCGCCGCCGAGGCCGCCGAGCGTCCAGAAGGTCAGGTCGCGCAGCTGCTCGTCATTGCTCATGTAGATGAGGAAGCCGGTGCCGGCTGCCGCCAGCGCCCCGAGCGCGATGCCGGCCAGCAGCATCAGCGCGACCGAGGAGCGACCGGCCAGCGTGCCGATCCGATAGATCACCAGCGTCGCGGCGAGACCGCCACCGAACGCCGCCACCGGCAGCGCATAGATGCCGAAGAGGGCGGCGTAAGGCGCCAGCACGCCGGCGGACAGGACGATCGTCGCGACGGCCGCAAAGGCCGCACCCGACGAGACGCCTATGAGGCCCGGATCGGCCAGCGGATTGCGGAACAGGCCCTGCATCATCGCCCCGACCGTGGCGAGCGAGGCGCCGACGAGCGCGCCGAGCAGCACGCGCGGCAGCCTTATCTGCCAGACGATCACGCGGTCGGAGATCGTCTCGGTCGTACCGTTCGGTCCGTCGAGCAGGACGCGCATGACCGTCGCCGGCGACAGCATCGCCGGACCGACCGCCAGCGCCAGCAGCGCGGCAGTTGCGAGCAGCGCGGCAAGCACGCCGAGCCCGATCTTCGCGCGCGCACTGCGATCGCCGGAAAGGGCTGCGGCGCGCGACATCCGGCTCCCCGCGAGCGCCGGACTAACGGACATGAGCCGGCTCGGCGGACATGATGCCTGGGTAGAGCGCTGCCGCCAGTTCCCGCAACGCGCCCGGCGTCCGGGGACCGAAGCCCAGGAGATGCAGTGCGTCCATCCGGATGACGGTTCCCGCCTGCCCGGCCGGCGTCGCCGCGAGGCCCGGCACCGTCAGCGGATCGACCGCCTCCAGCCCAGGTCGGGTGACCATCAGGATGGCATCCGGCTCGAGCGCCGCCACCGCCTCCGAGGACAACGTCTTGTAGCCTTCGACGTCGCCGAAGACGTTTTTAGCACCGGCAAGACGGATGACGGCGTCGGCGCCGGTGCCGCTGCCCGCGGCGTTGATCCGCCCGTCTACCAGCGACAGGATGAACAGGACGCGCTTTCTGTCCTCGATGCCGGCAAGATCGTCCGCCAGCGCCTCGAAGCCGGCGTCGATCTTCGCCGCCATCGCCTCGCCGGCATCCGCCTTGCCGACGGCGGTGGCGACGGTGCGGACCTTCTCCGTCAGTTCCTCGACCGTGTAGCCGGTGAGCACGTGCTGCACGGCCACCCCGGCCGCGTCGATCAACTCGACGGCCTGCTGCGGGCCGGCCCCCTCATCCATCAGGATGAGGTCGGGTGAGAGCGACAGCACGCCTTCGGCGGAGAGCTGGCGCATGTAGCCGACATTGGGCTTCTCGGCGAGCGCCTCCGGCGGATAGAGGCTCGTCGTGTCGACCGCGACGACGCGGTCCTCCTCCCCCAGCGCATAGAGGATCTCGGTGATCGCCCCGCCGATCGTGATCACCCGCTGCGGCTCGGCGGCGGATTGCGCCCCGGCCGGCACGGCGAAGGCGCACAGCACGGCGGCGGTAGCGATGGCGGACAGGCGCATGGTCGATCCCTCTGGCTTGGATGTGCGCGGAGCCGACCGCAGCCAGCGCCGAATACATGAGCCTGATTGTCGTATTCGTCCCCGCCCGTCAAGAAGATGTCGAAGTTTTTGTAGAGTAGAATTCCTCTAAATTAGAACAATGCAAATCTGGAATTCGTCTAATATAGATTAAATGAATCTTTCTGATTGACTCTCCAACTTTTGCCTCAGTATCTAGCGTCATACCGGAAATCCATTGATGTATAACGTGGAATAATTCCAGAGAGCGCAGGCTCCGGGGCGCTGCGCGAGGGGCGATGACGATGCGTGACATGATGCGGGCGATGATGACGGGCGCGGCGGTTTCCGCCCTGCTGACGGGCGGTGCGGGGGCGCAGACCGTCACCACGCAAGACAATCTCACCCTCGACCCGGTCATCATCGAGTCCGGCGAAGCGGCGGCGAGCGAAGGTGTCGGCGGAACCGTCACGACCAGCACGACGCTGCGTGCCACCATCGACAACAAGCTGATCGACAGTATCGAGGATCTCGGCCGCACCGAGGAAGCCGGCATCAGCTTCAACCGCACCACGCGCTCGATCAATATTCGCGGCCTGGAAGGGCCGCGCGTGCTCACGACGATCGACGGGATCCGGGTGCCCTACCTCGCCGACGCGACCCGCGGCGCCAATGGCGGCGCCGACAGCTTCGACTTCAGCTCGCTCTCGGCGCTCGACCTGACGCGCGGCGCCGACCCGCTGCTCGGCTCTGGCGCCCTCGGCGGGGTCCTCGCCTTGCGCACGCTCGACCCGGAGGACCTCCTACCGGGCGACAAGACCTTCGGTGCCCTCACCAAGAACGGCTACGATTCGGTCGACGAAAGCTGGTTCACCTCGAACGCCGCGGCGATCCGCGTCGAGAACACCTACGCCCTGATCCAGGGCGGCTATCGCGGTGGCCACGAGATTGACAACCAGGGCGACATCGACACGCTCGGCGTGACGCGAACCGAGCCCAACCCGCTCGACTACGACCAGTACAATATCCTTGCCAAGCTGCATCAATATGTCGAAGGCGGACACCGCTTCGGCGTCACCGGCGAGATCTTCAGCCGCGACGACGACATCGACACGCGCACCAGCCAGGGCGCGACGGGAAACTATCTGGCGGGGAACTATTCATCCGGCGAGGACGTCAAGCGCGAACGCGCAATGTTGACCTACGACTATCTGTCGCCGGACTGGGGCGCCAGCTGGCTGGATGAGGCCTCGGCGGTTCTGTACTACCAGAATGTCGAGCGGCACTCGACGATCGATGCCTACCGCTCCACCTCCGTCGTCGGTCCCTATCACCGCGACAACAGCCTCGCCGAGGAATCCTTCGGTTTCAACGGCCACGCCACGGAGAATTTCGAGACCGGCATCGTCTCGCACCGGCTGACCTTCGGCACCGAGCTGCGGACCGCGACGACCACCCAGTATTCTTACGGCGAGGATAATTGCCGCCGGCCCTACACCGGCCCATTCGCGGTCTGCAACAATCTGCACACCAACCAGGCCGACACGCCGGAGGTCGACAGCAACTCCGTCGGCTTCTACGCCGAGGACGAGATGGGCCTGTATGACGGGCGCCTGCGCCTGACGCCGGGCCTGCGCTTCGACTGGTACGAGGAGACGCCGCAGCTCACCGACGAATATGCGGGAAGCGCGGCCTATGACGGGACGCTGCCGCCCGATTCCAGCGACACGGCGGTCTCGCCGAAAATCCTCGTGGAATACGATCTGCTGCCGGAGCTGACCGCCTATGCACAGTGGTCGATGGGCTTCCGCGCCCCGACCGTCAGCGAACTCTATTCGCGCTTCGGGGCCGTCGGCACCTATCTGCGCGCCGGCAATCCCGAACTGGAGGCCGAGCGCAGCGACGGCTTCGACATCGGACTGAAGTACGAGACCGCCGACTACGGCGCCCACGTCAACATCTTCCGGACGGAATACGAGAACTTCATCGACGTCGTGCAGTTGGCGCCATCCTGCTTCGTCGAGCCGACGAACTGCAACCCGCTTTATCCCCAGGGCGGCATCTCCAGCTACCGCAACATCCCCGACGCCCGCATCTCCGGCGTCGAGCTTGGCGGCCATGTCCGCTTCCTCGACTACTGGACGGCCCGCGGCTCGCTGGCCTACGCCGAGGGACGCAACCTCACCGACGACACCTATCTCGACTCGGTGCCGCCGCTGACCGCAATCCTCGGCCTCGGCTATGCGAGGCTCGAATGGGGCGGCGAGGTCACCACCAAGCTGGCGGCACGTCGCGACAAGGTCGACGAGGGATACGAGGCGCCCGGCTACGGCGTGGTCGACATGACCGCCTGGTATGCGCCGGAGGCCCTGCCCGGCTTCAAGGTGGCCGGTGGCATCTTCAACGTCTTCGACAAGACCTACTACGACGCGGTCAATGTGCCCGACAGCCCGTCGCAGCCGGATCTCTACTATTCCGAGCCCGGCCGCTCGTTCAAGGTGAACGTCACCTACCAGTTCTGAGCGAGGAGGCCCCAGGCCGCAGCCCTGCCGGCTGCGGCGCAGCGGGTCAGCGATGCACCTGCCTGCCTCCCTCCGGCAGCTTGCCCGCCGGCGGGAGGCACATTCTGTCGTATCTAGGGCCGTGCGGTTTCGTCGCCGTGCGGCCTCTCGAATACCGCCATCTGACTCGTGCCGCCGAGGTCGCGGTGGTTTCCGGCAATGTCGGAGCAGCTCACCTGGTAGCCGTTGCGGGAGGCGACACCTTCGGCCCATTGGCGAAAACGCGGGCGATCCCATTCGAAGCGGTGATCTGGATGCCGGAAACGGTTCGCGGGAACGCCGAGCAGGCGGTTGAACTCGGCATTCGGCGTCGTGACCACCACCGTTGCGGGCCGCATGGTGGCGAACACCGCACGCTCGAGGGAGCCGAGGCGGGCGGGGTCGACATGCTCGATGGTCTCGACCAGCACCGCGCAGTCGAAGCCGGCATATCGCGGCCCGGCCTCGATCAGCGACCCATGGACGAGCTTGATGCGGTCACTGCCGTCGTCGAGCAGGCTGCCGAGGCGGACGCGCAGCCGCGCCAGCGCCTCATGCGACAGGTCGATGCCGACGAGCCGCTCGATCTGCGGTTCCTCCGCCAGCTCGGTCAGCAGATCCCCGTCGCCGCAGCCGAGATCAAGGACGCTGCTCGCTTTCGAGGCGCGCACGACGCCCAGCACGGCATCGAGCCGCTGCCGGTGCAGCCAGGAGGTCATCCGCCCAACCCCGTCATCCGCCGTTTCCCATGGCCCGGCACCTCGTGGCCGGTCGTTTCAACATCAGATCTCGGCCCAATCGATCCCTCGCCAGACCCTCGGGGACCTCTTGGCAGTGCTAGCGTCGGCGTGAGAGCGGCGCAACACAAGGCCCCCGCCGTGGCGGGGCAGATTCCAGGTGCCCTCGCCTCGCCTTCGTCTGGCGCCCTGCCCCCGCGTCCCCTATCTGCGACGGGAATGACCGCCGGTCGGCGGCCGGGAGACGAAATGATGCGGTGGCTATGGCTCCTTCTCGGAGGCCTCTCCCTCGTCGCCGGCGCCGCCGGCGCGGTGCTTCCGCTGTTGCCTGCGACGCCCTTCCTGCTGCTCAGCGCCTTTGCCTTCTCGCGCGGCTCGCCACGGATCGAGGCCTGGCTCATCGGCCATTCGGTGCTCGGCCCGCCCATCCGCAACTGGCGCCAGGGCGGCACGATCAGCCGGCGGGCCAAGCATACGGCGCTCGCGGTTATGGCCGTCACCTTCGTCGGAAGCTGGCTCTTGGGCGTCGGCGCGACCGTGCTCGCCATCCAGTTCCTGGCCTTGGCCGGCGCCGGCTTCTTCGTCGCGACACGGCCCGAGCCGCAGCGCATCCGCTCCGACGCGGATAGAACCCCGACGCACGAGCCGCGATAGGACCGGGAGGTCAGCCGCCGCTCAGCGCCCGTATGACATTGGGAATGGCGGGCAACGACAGCAGCACGGTGCCGGCCAGCCAGATGCCGGCCACGACGGTGCCGCTCGGCCGGGCAGCCCAGCGCTCGTAGAGCGCCGCCGGGACGCCGGCGGCCATGATGGTCAGCGTCGACAGGATCAGCGCGCTCATCATGTAGACGATCTGGCTGTAGGGCGGCAGCCAGCCGGGATACCAGACCGGATAGAGCAGGAAGACCATCAGCACCCATGGCGAGAAGATGCCGTTGACGATGGCGACGGCCATGACCGGAACGAGTGCGTTCTTTTCCATCGCCTCAGCCCACCTGCGAAGCCATCGGGGCGAGCCCCAGCCGCACCAGCAGCGCGAGATAGGCCACCCTGAGGGCCATCAGCCAAAGCACGCCGAAGATCATCACCACCGGCTGCGTCAGGACGGCCGGGGTGACGAAGCGCACGACCCGCAGGAACGGGTCGGTGATCCCTTTGAAGGCCCGCCAGATGTAGTTGTCCCAGTTTTCCGGCACGAATATCCCGAGAACGAAACGGCCGATCAGCGTATAGGCCACCGCCGCCAGCACGAAGTTCGGGATGTGGAAATACCAGTAGGACCAGAAATCGTTCATGCGGGGGAGACATCCGATGCTGCGATGCCGGCGCGTTATGGCAGCGGCACGCCTGAAATGAAAGCGGGGCCCGTTGCCGGACCCCGCTTCGACTGCCGACCTTCAGGGGTCAGGCGGTCTTTTCTTCCATCATGGTCTTGCCGCGCGGGACGCGCAGTTCCTCGATGAAGGCCTGCATCTCGGCGGACGGCTCCTTGGTCAGCCGCGAGACGACGATCATCACCAGGAAGCCGACCGGCAGTCCGAACGCCGCGGCCGAGAGGTTCTTCACACCCCACCAGT
This sequence comes from Aurantimonas endophytica, assembly GCF_014196845.1. Taxonomy (GTDB): domain Bacteria; phylum Pseudomonadota; class Alphaproteobacteria; order Rhizobiales; family Rhizobiaceae; genus Aurantimonas; species Aurantimonas endophytica. The sequence continues at coordinate 64,043 of NZ_JACIEM010000005.1, read as the reverse complement.
TGGCGATCGTCTGGGCATGCTTGTCGAGCGCCGCCCAGGCAGCAGCCTGTGCCTCAGGTGCCGCCGCCGCATAGGCCGCCTTGAGCTCGGCATACTGCGCGACTGCCTCTGCCGAAGCCGTGGAGAGTCCGCTCCACGTCTCGTAGAAGCCGACGGCGCCGTAGCGGGTGCCGAGCAGGTAGTAGAGGCAGATGCCGAAGCCCGCGATCATGCCGGCCACGGCGCCCGGCGTGTTATTGCGCTTCCACCAGACGCCCAGCACCAGCGCCGGGAACAGCCCCGCCGCAGCAAGCGAGAACGCCCACGACACCATCGCCAGGATGTCGCCCGGCTTGGTGGACGCCACGTAGGCTGCGCAGAGCGCCACGAGCACCAGCAGCACCCGCGACACGATCAGGCGGCGCGAGGTCGGCGCGTTCTGGTCGATCATCTTGTAGTAGATGTCGTGGCTGAGCGCGTTGGCGATGGCCAGCAGCAGGCCATCAGCCGTCGACAGCGCGGCGGCGAGACCACCGGCAGCGACGAGACCCGAGATGACATAGGGCATGCCGGCCATTTCCGGCGTGGCAAGCACGATCATGTCGGGGTTGAGGTTGATGTTGGCGAAGCCGATCGTGGTCACGCCCTGTGTCGCACAGGCCGCTGCGATGGCCGCCGCATCCACCGCGGCAGCGCCGCAGATCTGGACGAGAGCGTTGTCCGCCGCCGCCCATCGCATCATCCAGCCGGCCTTTTCGGCGATGTTGTCCGGCGTCAGGCCGGATGCCACCAGGTCGAGCATCGTCCACTTCGCGAAAGCCGCATAGGCCGGCGCCGTGAAGTAGAGCAGGAAGATGAACAGCAGCGACCACGCCACCGACACGCGCGCCTCACGGACGGAAGGCGTCGTGAAATAGCGCATCAGGACGTGCGGCAGCGATGCCGTGCCGACCATCAGGCAGAGGATGAGCAGGAAGTAGTTGAGGGCGTTGTAGCCGCCATGCGCGAACGGCGTGGCATGGCCGACCGCCAGTCCCTGGGCCTGTTCGAGCGCAGCGATGTTCTGCAGCGCCTCACCCTGCATCAGCTGCGGGATCGGCACGCCGGTCAGCACCGTCGACATCCAGATGGCCGGGATGAGGTAGGCGATGATCAGCACGATGTACTGCGCGACCTGTGTCCAGGTGACGGCGCGCATGCCGCCGAGCATGGAACAGACCAGAATGCCGGCGAGGCCGACATAGACCGCGACGTTGAAGTCGAGGCCGAGGAAGCGGGCCGAGATGATGCCCGTGGCATAGATCTGCGCGACCACGTAGGTGAACGAGCAGGAGAACAGAACGACGACGCCGATGAGGCGGGCAAAGTTGCCGCCGTAGCGGGCCGACAGGAAGTCGGGAACCGTGTAGGCGCCGAACTTGCGCAGATACGGCGCGACGAGGATGGCCACGAGCACGTAGCCGCCGGTCCAGCCGAGGACGAAGGCGAGGCCGTCATAGCCGAGCAGGTAGAGCGTGCCCGCCATGCCGACGAAGGAAGCGCCGGACATCCAGTCGGCGCCGGTGGCCATGCCGTTGTAGATCGCCGGGACGCGGCGGCCGGCCACGTAATACTCGCCGACCTGCATGGTGCGGCTGAGGATGCCGATGATCGCGTAGATGGCGATGGTGAAGCCGACGAAGAGATAGCCGATGATGACGTTCGGAACGCCCAGCCAGCTGAGCAGCGCCATCAGGAGCACGAAGGCGATGAAGCCGCCGGTGTAGATCGTGTAGATGCGGCCGATATTGGAGAGGAAGTCTCCCTTACCTGCCGATCCGCCTACGGTAGTATCTGCCATTGACGTCCCCCCCTCACTCTTCGTCGACGTTGTGTTCTTCGTCGATCCTGTTCTGCTTGCTAGCGAAGATGAACAGCATGATGACGAAGGCGATCAGCGACCCCTGCGCGGCCATGTAGAAGCCCAGCGGGAAGCCGAAGATGACGATCTCGTTCAGTTGCTCCACGAAAAAGTGGATGAAGTATCCGAAGAAGAACCACAGGCCCAGCATGATGAACATGAGCCTTCTTGTCTGCTTCCAATAACTGATGCGATCCAGCACAGCCATCGCTTGTATCCCTCCCTTTATGAGCCGCGATCCTCCTCGACCGGCTGGCCCTGTTAAGTAGTTCCCCTGCCTTACGATGCCGGAGCTCCCGACTATGCGCAGGGCAGAATCGGTCCTGCCGCCACGTAATCTGGAATGGGTACCATTGATCGCTGTCGAAGTTCATACGACTTTAGAATGAAACCGAGGGGAATTGTCGGCCGGCACTGGCGGGCGGGCGTCGTGCCTTGTAGACCTCGGCTTCGGCCGCAACGGGACCGAAGGGAGACAGCCATGGGCCTGTTGGATACTTTGCTGCCCGGTTTTCTGCGGCGACCCGAGCCCATCACGACCGTCGCGGACCTCGCCGACTTCATGGATGCGCGGGCGGCGTTCCTGTCGCAGAAGAGCATCGTGGAATTCTGCCGCGTGCGCGCCGGCGTCTACTGGCAGAAGCTTTTCACTGAAAAGGAGTTTATCGAGGCGCTCGATCATTCCCGCTGGAGCGCCTATCCGGCCTGCTACGCCATGCTCGCGGAGATGATCGAGGGAGCGCTGCGCGAGCCGGCCGGGACGCGCCAGCGCGGTCTGCCGGCCGCCCTCGAGAAGGTCGCGCGCGCCAATTTCTCGCGCTACGGCGTGCCCGCGGGTCGCGACGAGAGCTACTGGGAGGACGCCGTCGCCCTCACCCGCGAGCGCCTCGCCAAGACCCAGGCCGGTCCGCCCCGGCCGGTGCGGGAGATCCCGAAGCCGCTCGCCCGAAAGGTCTTCGAGGCGGTGCCCATCCACCCGGACCTGCTGACCAACGACTACGACTACATCTTCAACTTCCTGCGCATGAACATCCTGCGGGCGCACGAGGATTTCCTCAACCTCGCCGATCGCGCCGCCATCGCCGACGAACTCCTCGGCCCGTCGCGCCACTGAGCAGCGTCAGCGAAACATCAGATCGTGCAGCAGGTCCGGTACCGCCTGGAGCCTTCGCACCAGCTGCTTGAGGTCCTTCTGCTGCTCGCGGCTCAGCGCCGCCAGCTCGACCCGGTTGGACACGGCGATCCCGGCATAGATATCGCGCGTCTGCTGGGCGAGAGCCAGCCGGAGCAAGAGGTCGTGGCCCTCCGCCATGGCCTTCATGTCCCGCTCGCCACCGATGCCGCGCGCCATCAGCCCCTCCAGCCGGTCGCGCGTTCCGGCCGCCCGCACATCGTTCCGGATGGCGAGCGTCCGCGCCGCCGCGACGATGGGGAAGAGCCCATGCTTCTTGATGTCGAAGCGCCCCTCCTCGAGCTGCAGGCTGCCGAACATCGTGAACGGCGTGCCGGCGACGATCTGCTCGCCGAGCAGCTTGGCGAAGGCAGGCTCCGCGTGGCCGCGCTCGTAGGCGTAGTCGAGGAAACCGGCACCCAGCGCCAGATCGCCGTGGACCGGCCGGAGATCGAAGACGATGTCGACATTCAGGAGATCCTCCGGCCGCGAACGACGCACCCATTGGTCGACGCGCGCCTTCCAGCTTTCCAGGCTGCCCCGGAAGCCGGGATTCTTCGCCATGACGCCGCCGCGGCAGAAAGGCACGCCGGCCGCGTCCAGCATCGCGGCCAGAAGCTCCCCGAAGGCGGCGAACCAGCGGTCTTCCGGCCCGTCCGGATCGCCCTCGGCGAAGATCACGGCATTGTCCTGGTCCGGCGCCAGCAGGCTCTCGCCCCGTCCTCCGGACCCCAGAACGAGGACGGCATAGGGTGATGGCGGCGGTCCCTCGCCCGCGGCCTGCATCGCCTGTTCGGCCAGCACGGCGGCCCGCCGGGTCAGCGCGCAGAGCTCCTCGCTGACGATCGAGGCGACGCTCCTTGCGTCGATGTCCTCGCCCAGCAGCGAGCGCGCGACGCCCGGCAGTGTCGCCCAGGCCGCGGCGAGCGCGGCGGCGTCAGGAGCGTCCTCGATCGCGTCGTCCAGCTTGATCGCCGAGCCGGCGCGCAGGCGCAGCAGGTCGCGCGCCGACAGCATGCCGACAAGCCGGCCGTCGTCGCTGCGCACCGCGAGATGGCGCAGCCCCAGCCGGTCCATCCGGCCGATCGCCCGGTAGGCGAAGGCAGCAGCGCGTACGCTGGCGAGCGGGCGGGAGGCGATCGCTCCCACGGGGGCAGCCAAGGCCTCCTCGCGCTCGTTGGAGATCTGCCGCAGCATGTCGCGCTCCGTGACGATGCCGTAGGCCTCGACCGGCTCGCCCGGCACGCCGCGCTCGGAGACCAGCACCGAGCTGATCTTGCGCGTCACCATCAGGTCGATGACGCGCCCTGCCGGCTCGCTCGCGGCCACCACCACCGGGGGATGGCTCATCAAGGTGTCGACGCGGTGGCGATAGGCGTAGGGGTCGACCGGCTGAAAGGCCGGGGCACGCGGCCGCGCCACCGGCTCCACCCAGCCGGCGCGATGGCCGGCCTCGAGCGCATGCGACAGCATCAGGCACGCGTTCTCCGCCTCGCCCAGCGTGCGGATGCCCTGCTTGCGCAGTTCCGGAAGGAGCGCGACGAAGATCTCGCCCGCCGCGATCGCGTCGCCCAATCCGGTGTGCCGGCCCTCCACCCTCACCCCCAGCCAGTCTGCGATCATGTCCAGCGAATGATCGGCGAGTTGCGGGTGCGCCACCGTTGCAAGCAGCCGGACACAGAGGGAGCGGGGCTTTTCCCAGGCGAGGCCCGCCCGCCGACATTCCCGCTCGAGCACCGCAAGGTCGAAGCCGATCGTGTGACCGACGAGAATGCGCGAGCCGACGAAGCGCTGGAGCGTCGGCCATTCCGCGGCAAAGCTTGCCGCGCTGCGGACGTCGGAGTCGCTGATCCCGTGAATCCGCGTCGATGCGGGCGGAATCGGCTCCCCCGGATCGACCAGCAGGTCGAGCCGATCGCCCGGCACGACCTTGCCGCGCTCTATGCCGACCGCCCCGATCTGGATTATCCGCGCCCGGCCGGCGTCGGGGCCCGTGGTCTCGGTGTCGACCGCCGCAGCGGCAAGCGCGATCAAGGGCGTCGCGCCGGTTGTCGTCTCCATGGCACCGCCTTTCGAAGGGTCGCGGGTTACCCGAGGTCCGCTGCCGCGCCGCCCGGAACCCGCAGGATGCACGATCGGCCCCAGCTCTGTCTTGACGTTGCGCAATGCGGTAATATCCACCGATCGGCAAGGAGCTGTCATGATGTTCCGGGACCGCGTCGATGCCGGCCGCAGGCTCGCCGCGGAGCTTGCGGGCTACAAGGGCGAGGATGTCGTCGTGCTGGCGCTGCCGCGCGGCGGGGTGCCGGTGGCAGCGGAAATCGCCACGGCGCTCGACGCGCCGCTGGATCTCGTGCTGGTGCGCAAGATCGGCGTGCCGGATCAGCCGGAGCTTGCCATGGGCGCCGTCGTCGACGGCGAGGTGCCGCTGGTCGTCCGCATCCCGCAGATCATCCGGGCGGCCGACGTCGATGAAGCGACGTTCGAGCGCGTCCTCGCTGCAGAACTCGCAGAGATCGCCCGGCGGCGGCTGATCTATCTCGGCGATCGGCCGCGCGCTCGCCTTGCCGGTCGGATGGTCATCGTCGTCGACGACGGGCTCGCCACCGGCGCGACCGCCAGGGCGGCCCTGCACGCCGTGAGGCAGCAGAATCCGAAGCGCCTCGTCCTTGCCATCCCGGTCGCCGCCGCCGACTCCCTTGCGGATTTAGCGGAGGAGGCCGATGCGGTCGTCTGCCCCGAGCCGCAGCAACGGCTCGACGCCATCGGCTATTACTACGACGATTTCACGCAGACCTCGGACGAGGCGGTCCAGGCGATCCTCGCGCGCTTCCCGGCCGAGCGGGCACGGGAGAGCCGCGGCGACGCGGCAGGCAGTTGATCGTCGCCCGTGGGGCGGCGGGCTCCATGCGGCGGCAGGCGGGTGTTCCGGTGCCGACGCCCATTTGATCCGGATCATCCCGTTCGCCGGATCGTGTGCGAATATCCGTGGCGACGCCGGCCCTGCCGGCGGAAAATGCGATCAGGGAGGTGAGACCATGTCCATCCGAGTGCTCGACAAGACCGAATGGCAGTCATATTGCGACCGGGTTTCCAAGGGGCTGGCCGGACAGCGCGCCAGTATCGAGATCTCCGGGCTGTCCCTCGGCCACCAGGTGGCGGCTTCGTCGCTGCCGCTGCTCGGCATCGCCTACGAGCCGAGAAGCGACCTGCTGGAGATCGCCCTCGAGGGCGTCGACCATCTCATCCGCCACCCACGCCAGATCGTCGTCGACGACGGGCTCGACGGCCTGCGGAGCATGGAGATCATCGACGCCGAGGACCGGCATCAGATCGTGCAGCTGACCGAGCCGCTGATGCTGACCAGCTGGTCGTGACTGCGGGCGCCGGCGGTCGCTCCGCTGGTCGTCGGCGTCAGCTCTCTTCCCGGTCAAGCAGCGCCAGGGTGCCGGCGTCCATCCGGCCCTCGAAATAGCGGTCGAGTGCGCGGTGAAAGAGCCCTTCTTCCGCTGGCGCCACCTTGGCGAAGAGCGTCATCGACGAATGGAACTTCATGTCGTCCGGGGAGCCGAAAATAGTGTTCGCCGAGCGACCCTCGACGCCGAGCACCGTTTCCGTGCAGCGCTTCAGGCGCGGCCCGAGCACCGGGTGATCGAGGTAGGCGCGCGCCTCTTCGGCCGAGCCGATGGCGTAGAACTGCGCCGTCGGCGAGCGGCCAAGCCCCTGAAGCTGCGGGAAGACGAACCACATCCAGTGGCTTCGCTTCCGGCCCGCGACGAGTTCCGCCAGCACCGTCGCGATGACCGGGTCCTGCGCTTCGACGAACCGGTGGAGGTCGTGGCGCTGCTCCATTCTAGGTCTCCTTCGTCGGGCGCCGGCGCCGCTTTGCCGGGACGTCGACCAGTTCGATCCAGGCCGGCGCGTGGTCGCTGGCCTTCTCCCAGCCGCGCACATCCTTGTCCACGCCAGCGGCAGCAAGTCTCGGCGCGATCGCCGGGCTGAGCAGGAAGTGGTCGAGGCGCAGGCCGGCATTGCGGCCATAGGCATTCCGCAGATAGTCCCAGAACGTATAGATCACCGCGTCCGGGTGAAGCGCGCGCACGGCGTCGAGCCATCCCTGTTCCAGAAGACCCGCATAGGCGGCGCGGACTTCCGGCCGAAACAGTGCGTCGTCCACCCAGCGCTCCGGCTTGTACACGTCGAGATCGGTCGGCATGACGTTGTAGTCGCCGGCCAGCACCACCGGCGCGCCGGTCTCGATCAGCATCTTGGCATGGTCGGCGAGGCGCTGGAACCAGCGCAGCTTGTAGTCGAATTTCGGCCCCGGGGCGGGGTTGCCGTTCGGCAGGTACAGGCAGCCGATCAGGACGCCCCGCACCGCCGCCTCGATATAGCGGCTCTGCTCGTCCGCGTCCTCGCCCGGCAGGCCCCGCATCGTTTCCAGCGGCCGGGTGCCGCGCGCGAGGATCGCGACGCCGTTCCAGCTGCGCTGCCCGTGCCAGATCGCGCCATAGCCGGCCTTCTCGAGCGCTGTGGCCGGAAACTTGCCGTCCGGGGCCTTCAGCTCCTGCAGGCAGACGACGTCCGGCGTCGTCTCCTCCAGCCAGCGCAGCAGGACGGCGAGCCGCCCGTTGACGCCGTTTACGTTGAAGGTCGCGATCCGCATCGCTGGCGCCGTCAGGCGGCCTGCATCCGGGCGAGCCAGCTGAGCCCTGCGTCCGTGCCGGCGCGCGGCCGGTACTCGGCCCCGACATAGCCGTCATAGCCCAGCGCATCGATCGCCGGCAGCAGCCAGTCATAGGCGACCTCGCCTTCGTCCGGTTCGGCGCGCGACGGCACCGCGGCGATCTGCACATGGCCGATCAGCGCCCGGTGCGCCTCGAAGCGCCGCAGCAGGTCTCCCTGCGTGATCTGCGTGTGGTAGCAGTCGAACATGATCTTCAGCTCCGGCCGGCCGACACGCGCGACGATCGCGGCCGCGTTTTCGATGCCGACGAGGAAATAGCCGGGCGCGTCGCGGTGGTTCAGCGGCTCGATCAGCACCGTCATCCCATGTCCCGCCGCCAGGTCGCAGGCATGGTGCAGATTGGCCTCGAACGCTTCCGCTGCGCCCTCCAGCCCCAGCGATTTCCCGGCCATCACATGGACGGCGGACGCGCCGATTGCGCCACCGTAGGCGAAGGCCTCGTCGATCGCGGCGCGCGCCTCCGGCTCGCGTCCCGGCAGGGCGGCAAGTCCGAAATCGCCGGCATCGGGCCCTTTTCGCGTATTGATCCCGAGCATCGGCAGCCCGGTCTCGTCGAGCGCTGCGCGCACGGCGCCGCTGTCCTCCTCATAGGGCCAGTGGCATTCGACGGCCGCGAAACCGGCGCGATGGGCGCGGCGGATCGCATCGGGCAGACCCATCTCCGTCCACAGGAAGCCGAGATTGGCGGAAAAGCGCGGCATCGGGGAACTCCCTGGCGGTATTCGCGCCACGAAAGCGGCGGCAGAGCCAGCAGCTGTTAACGGCAACGACAGGGTGCATCCATAGCTGAATCGGAAGCCGGAGTGGAAGCCGGGTCTTCCCCATTGCGTTTGCGCTGTAACGGACGCGCTTGGAATTCGGGCGCGCCGGGGTATCATGCGCCGCCATGCGCAACGCCTTCGGGCGGGCGCCATTCGAATGCCGCGGAGATCGCCTCTTCATGACAGCCTCGATTCTGGAAGCCGGCAGCAGCACCGGCTTGCCGGTCTTCGCCGACATTGGAGCGGCACGCCGGCGTCTCGAGGGCGTTGCACATCGCACACCCGTGCTCACCTCCCGCTTTGCTGACGAGCGTACCGGCGGCCAGCTCTTCTTCAAATGCGAGAACCTGCAGCGGGCCGGCGCCTTCAAGTTCCGCGGCGCCTACAACGCCATTTCGGCGCTGCCAGCCGAGGCCCGGCGCCGCGGCGTCATGGCCTATTCCTCCGGCAACCACGCCCAGGCGATCGCCCTGGCAAGCCGGCTGCTGGACGTCGCCGCAACGATCCTGATGCCGATCGATTCGCCGGCGATGAAGATGGCCGCGACGCGCGGCTACGGCGCCGAGGTGGTGACCTATGATCGCTACACGGAAGATCGCGAGACGCTGGCCCGCGATCTTGCGGCCGAGCGCGGTCTGACGCTGATCCCGCCTTACGACCATTTCGACGTCATCGCCGGCCAGGGCACGGCGGCGGCCGAGCTCATCGAGGAGACCGGGCCGCTCGACATGCTCCTCGTCTGCCTCGGCGGCGGCGGCCTCCTGTCCGGATGCGCCCTTGCCGCCACCGCGATGTCGCCCGGCTGCCAGGTGATCGGCGTCGAGCCGGAAGCCGGCGACGACGGCCGGCAGTCCCTGGCGAAGGGCGAGGTCGTGACCATTCCGGTGCCGCGATCCATCGCCGACGGCGCGCTGACGACGCATCTCGGCGAGCTTACTTTTCCGATCGTCCGCGAACTGGCGAGCGAGATCGTCACCGTATCGGATGAAGCGCTGGTCGAGGCGATGCGCTTTTTTGCCGAGCGAATGAAGATGGTGGTCGAGCCGACCGGCTGCCTTGCGGCAGCGGCCGCCTTCAGCGGCGCCGTTTCGTGCGAAGATCGCCGCGTCGGGGTGATCGTCAGCGGCGGCAATGTCGACCTGGCGAGCTACGCCCGCTTTCTCGCCGGTTGAAGCGTCCGCCGGGCGGCACGCAACCGTCGAATGTCGCGCGAAGCAGGCGCATAGGGTTAGTCGAGTGGCAGCCAATTAACAGGATGGCTGTCGGGTTCGAGGAGTGACGCGTGATGTCGGGATTTGCGGCCAAGATTGTGGCGAGCCTCGCCTTCGTCTGCCTGTCGGTCGGGGCGGCGACAGCCCAGCAGGCCGCGGCCTGCACCTCATCCACGCTGGGCAATCCGCCCCGCGAAACGATCCGTTGTCCGGGCGGACTGGTGATCGAGGCGGAGGCCGCCGCCGACATCACCATCCGGGCGCCGGCCGCGAACGCCGCCCCCACCAGCGTCGCTTTGACCGGCCGCGCTGTGCTGATCGATCTGACACCGGCCCGCAGCTTCCAGATCCTGACGCCGCACGCCATCGCCTCGGTGCGCGGCACCGTCTACGCCGTGGATGTCGAGACCGACACCACGGCGGTGTTCGTCTCGCGAGGCGCGGTGCAGGTCGCCGCGCGCCAGGGTCCCGGCGTCGTGACGCTCGGCCCCGGCGAGGGCGTCGACGTCCGCCCGGGCGAGCCGCTCGTCGTGCGCCGCTGGCCGCAGGAGCGGGTCGCGCGGCTCCTGGCCCGCTTCGGGCGATGATCCTGCGGCGGCCCGCCGGATACCTCCTGTGGACCGCCGTCGCCGTCCTTGCCACCATCGCCTGGTCAGGCTGGCTCGCCGCCATGCATCTTGCGGGTGAACGCAGCCTGGTCGACCGCATCGAGGAGCCGCTGACCGATCTCCGGCTGCTCGTCGCCGGGCCGCTGCCGCCGCCCGCCAATGTCGCCATCGTCGCCATCGATGATGCGACCGTGGCCTCGGAAGGCGGCTATCCGCTGCCTCGCAGCCGGCTCGCCGCTCTCGTGCGCGCCATCGATGCCGCCGGCGCCCGCGCGCTCGCCATCGATCTCCTGCTGGTCGATCCGACCACGCCGCAGGATGATGCCGCATTGGCGGAGGCGCTCGCGAGCATCCCGACCGTCATCGCCGCCGCCGGCCGGTTCGACCGCAGCGACGCGGCGGCCGGCGCCTTTCCGGCAACGGCAGACGAGCTGTGGCCGCTGCCTGCCTTCACCGCCGCGGCGTCGGTCGGATTCGCTAATGTCTCCACCGATGCCGCCGGCACGCCGCGCCACCTTCCCCTCCTCTTCCAAACCTCGCGCGGCCCGATGCCGGGCTTCGCGCTGCGGGCGGTCGGGCTCTACGACGGCATCGACCCGGTGCTCGGCCGCGACGGGGTCACGACGGCCGGCTCCGTCGTGCCGCTGGATCTTGGCTGGAACCTTCCGCTTCGCATCCATGGCCCGGCGCGCAGCATCGGAACCGTCAGCGCGGCCGATGTGCTGGCGGGAAACGGCCGGGCACTCGGGGGTCGCCTCGCGCTCCTTGGCGTCTCCGCGACGGCGGTCGGCGATACGTTCGCCACGCCGTTCGATCCGGTCACGCCCGGCGTCGAGATCCTGGCGACCGGCATCGCCAACCTCCTCGATGGCACCGCCCTCGTGCGGGACGTGGCGATCCGCCGGATCGACGCTGCGGCCGCGCTGGTCCTCTCGGTCGGCGGCGTGGCGCTGGTCTCGCTGCTGCCGCTCACCGCAGGGCTGGTCATCGCGGCGAGCGCCCTTCTCCTCTGGATCGCCGCAACCTTCGTGCTTCTCGGTGAGGGTCTCTGGCTGAGCGCCGGGCTGCCGCTCGCAGCCGCGCTGCCGCCGATCGGCATCGCCGTCCTGGCGCGCCAGATGCACGAACGCCGCGTGACGCGCCGGCTCGAAGAGGCCGAGCGAAGCCTCCGCCGTTTCCAGCCGCCGGCGCTCGCCCGGCGCATCGCCCGTGATCCGCAGTTCCTGCGAGAGCCGATCGAGCAACCGGCGGCGATCCTCTTCATCGACCTGTCCGGCTTCACCACCCGCAGCGAGGAACTCGGCCCGCTGCGCACGCGCGCCTTCTTGAAGGAGTTCCATACGATCGTCGTCGAGGAGACCGCAGCCCGTCAGGGCGTGGTGCTGAACTTCATGGGCGACGGCGCGATGACGGTGTTCGGCGTGCCGGATGCCGCGCCGGACACCACCTCGCAGGCGCTCGCCGCCGCCTTCGCACTGACGCGGCGCGTCGGCACTTGGCTGCGCACGGCGGCGGGCGTCTCCCATGGGATCGGGGTCCGGGTGGGCCTGCACTACGGCACCGTCGTGCTCTCCCGGCTCGGCCACGACGCCCACCAGCAGATCACCGTCAGCGGCGACAACGTCAATGTCGCGAGCCGGCTGACGGAAGTCGCCAAGGCGCATGGCGCGACGCTGGCCGTGTCGGCGGAGCTTCTCGATACGCTGGACAAGGATCGGGCCGGCTTCGGCGAGCCGGACTCGGTCCAACTGATCGAGATCCGGGGCCGGCGGCAGCCAGTCACGGTCGCGCTCTGGCTCGGCGGGAATCGCGACTCCGACGGGTCGCTCGCCTGACACGCCACCCCGCGTCCTGAACGAGCCGCATCCGCTCCTATCTAAGGGTCGACGAGATGGGAGAGCCCATCTGCCCGCCACCGACGAGGAAACCGAACTGTCCCCACCCGCTCCTGACCGCCATGTCGTCCTGCTGGGCGCCGGCCACGCGCATGTGGCGGTGCTGAAGGCCTTCGGCGAGCGACCGATGCCCGGCGTCCGGCTGTCTCTGGTGACGCGCGACGTCCGCACGCCCTATTCGGGCATGCTGCCCGGCTTCGTCGCCCGCCTTTACGACTATGACGAGCTGCTGATCGATGCGGCCGGCCTGGCGCGCTACGCCGGCGCGACGCTGCTGCGCGGCGAGGCCATCGGCCTCGACCCGCAGGCGAGAACGCTCTCGGTGCGTGGCCAGGGCGAGCTCGGCTACGACCTGTTGTCGATCGATATCGGCTCGGTGCCCAATCGCGCGCCGGACGCGGCCGGGATCCCGGTCAAACCGATCGGCGATTTCGTCGACCGGCTGGATGCGCTCGGCGGAGCGGCAGCCGCCGGCAGCAGCGACGACTTCACGGTCGCGATCGTCGGGACCGGGCCAGCCGGCGTCGAGCTTGCCTTCGCCCTCGCCCGACGCCTGCAAGGGGTGGGAGACGGCCGCGGAGCGACGATCGTCCTGGCGGGACGGGACCCGGAGATCCTGTGCGAACGCAGCCTCCGGACCCGCCGGCGACTGGCCCGCGCGCTCGCGGACAAGGGCATCCGGCTTGAAACCGGCTTCGATGTGACGGGCTTCGAGCATGGCGAACTCCGTGCCGCCGACGGCCGTCGCATCCGGGCCGACACCGTGCTCTGGGCCACCGAGAGCGCGGCGGCGCCCTGGCTGCGCGGCACCGGCCTGGCGCTGGACGCGAGTGGCTTCATCGCCGTCGATGCGACGCTGCGCTCGCTCTCGCACCCCGCGGTCTTCGCCGCCGGCGACATCGCCGCCCTGCCCGATCCGCGGCCCAAGGCCGGGGTCTTCGCCGTCCGGCAGGGCGCGGTGCTGGCGCGCAACATCCGCCACGCCCTGGAGGCAACGCCGCTCGAGCCCTACCGGCCACAGCGCCACTGGTTGACGCTGCTGTCGACCGCCGACGGGCGCGCCGTCGCCGACAAATGGGGACTCTCCCTCGAGGGACACTGGGTCTGGCGCTGGAAGGACTGGAACGACCGCCGCTTCGTCGACGGTTACAATGCGGTCGCGCGCCGCGCCTCGTTATAGTCCCGGCCTATTCGACCGTGATGCCGGGCGCGTACGACGGCGCGCCCGAGAACGCCACAATCGGTGCCGCGCCGAGATAGCGATCGATCAGTTCGGTGACATACGCATCCCGTTCGCGGCCGGAGCGGCCACCCATGACGACGACGAGAATGCGATGTCCGCCCCGCGTCGCGGTCGCGATGAGGTGGAACCCGGAGTCGCGGATGTAACCGGTTTTCAGGCCGTCGACGCCCGGCACCTTCCCGAGCAGCTTGTTGGTCGCGGTGTAGTGGCGGCCGCCGTAGTCGAAGCCGGTCTTCGAGAACATCGGCGCATAGGCCGGGAAACGCGCCAGCAGAGCGCGGGCGAGCGTCGCGAGGTCACGCGCCGTCGAGACCTGGCGCGGATCCGGCAGGCCGGAGGCGTTGACGAAGCGGGTGTGCCGCATGCCGAGCGAGCGGGCCTTGGCTGTCATCGCCGCGGCGAAGGCGGGCTCCGAGCCGCCGAGATTTTCGGCGATCGTCGTCGCGACGTCGTTCGCGGATTTCACCGCCAGCGCCTGCGCCGCATCGGCGACGCGGATCGTCGACCCGGGCTTCAGCCCCAGCTTCGACGGCACCTGCGCGGCCGCGTTTTCGCTGACGACGAGTTCGCTCCCGAGCGACAGCTTGCCGCTCGCCACCGTCTCGAACAGCAGATACAGCGTCATCATCTTGGTCAGCGACGCCGGATAGCGCAGCCCGTCCTCGGCGTCGGCATAGAGCGTCCGGCCGCTCTGATAGTCGAGCACGAGCGTCGAGACACCACGAATCTCCGGCTCGCCGAGGGCGATGTCGGTCGCCGACGTCGAGGCATAGGGCAGCAGCCCCGCCGAGGTCAGCTCCGTCGACCGGCAGGCGACGAGCGACAAGGCGAGGAAGGCGACGACCGCAGCCTTGGGGGCGTCGATCAGGCAGAACCGGCGAAAGCGGTTTCCGTTCACGGGGCGAACCTCGGTGTGGTTTCAATGAGCTAGGCGCGCCCGGCTTGGCCTGTCAAACTGACAGCATCCCCTTCAGGCTTGCTTAACGCTCCCTGTGCCCCGGCGAGCACAATTCGACTGACATTGCGTCGGCCCGAGTCGCTGTCCGGCCTGCGCAGCGCCGTGTCGCAGCCGCACGATGCTTTGCTGCAGTGCACCGCCTATGCTGCGGCAACCAGCGCGATTCGCTTGCCGGCACAAGCCGGCGGCGGTGATCGCCCTGCCCTGCAGACGAGACCGACAGGCCTGCCATGACCGACAACGCTTTCATCCTGACGCTCGCCTCGAAGGACCAGCCCGGCATCGTCGCCGCGGTGACGACCGAACTTGCCGACGCGGGCGCGAACATTGCCGAGAGCGCCCAGTTCTGGGACCGGCAGAGCGACCGGTTCTTCCTGCGCATCGCCTTCACCGCGCCGGCGGGAACGCAGCGCGACGCGCTGGAGCGGCAGCTCGCGCCGGTCGTCTCTCGCTTCGACCTTAAGACCACGATTGCCGACCTGTCGCGCGTGCCGCGGATCGTGCTGATGGTCTCGAAATTCGACCACGCGCTGCTGCACCTCCTCTACCAGATCCGGGTCGGCTGGCTGCGCGCCGAGATCGTCGCCATCGTCTCCAACCACGAGGATTCGCGCCGCACCGCCGAGTACGAAGGCGTGCCGTTCCATCACTGGCCGGTGACGCGCGAGACCAAGGCCGATCAGGAAGAGAAGCTCCTGACTCTGGTGCGCGAGAGCGATGCCGATCTCGTCGTGCTCGCCCGCTACATGCAGGTCCTGTCGGACAATCTCTCCCGCCGTCTCTCCGGCAAGATCATCAACATCCACCACTCGTTCCTGCCGAGCTTCAAGGGCGCCAAGCCCTATCACCAGGCGCACGAACGCGGCGTCAAGCTGATCGGCGCGACGGCGCACTACGTCACCGCCGATCTCGACGAGGGCCCGATCATCGAGCAGGAAACCGAGCGGGTGACGCATGCGATGTCGCCGGACGATCTCGTCGCCGTCGGCCGGGACGTCGAAAGCCGCGTCCTCGCGCGTGCGGTGAAGATGCATCTGGAGCAGCGGGTGATGATCAACGGCCACCGCACGGTGGTGTTTCAGTAGCCGCCCCGCCGCTCAGTACGGCAGCTCGGCTCAGGCCACCGCCGCCATCGTCGCCGGCGCCGCGCCCGGCTGCAGCGCGAAGACGTCGTGCGGCGAGAAGAACAGATCGACGACCGCGCCTCGGACGGGCGGCGGCGAGGTCGGGCGGTTGAACGTGTCGGCGAGGATCGTGCCGCCGGCGACGGAGAGACGCAGCCGTACCACCGAGCCGAGGAAATGCGCGTCCTCGACGCGGCCACTGAGCCGGTTGATCCGCTCCGGCGACGGCTCGAGCTTCACCGCCTCCGGCCGCAGCGCCAGCGTAACCGGCGAGCCGGTGGCCCCAGGGCTCGGCTCGGCGAGCGTCACCGGACTGCCGTCCACCGTCACGCTGCCGCCGGCCGTCCGCACCCCCTCGATCAGGCTGAGCGTGCCGACGAAGCCGGCGACGAAGCGGTTGTTCGGCCGGTTGTAGATCTCGAACGGCGCGCCGCACTGCTCGATCCGGCCCTCGCTCATCACCACGATGCGGTCGGACATCGACAGCGCCTCTTCCTGGTCGTGGGTGACGAAGATCGTGGTGATCCCGAGCTCGCGCTGCAGGGCGCGGATCTCCTCGCGCAGCGACAGGCGGATCTTGGCGTCCAGCGCCGAGAGCGGCTCGTCGAGCAGCAGCACCCGCGGGCTCGGCGCCAGCGCCCGCGCCAGTGCCACGCGCTGCTGCTGGCCACCGGAGAGCTGGTAGGGATAGCGGTCGGCGAGATGCGGCAGCTTGATCAGCTGCAGCATCTCCTCGACCCGCGGCGCAATCTCGCTTTTCGGCTTGCCGGCGACCTTCAGCCCGAACGCGACATTGTCGGCGACCGAGAGATTGGGAAACAGCGCATAGGCCTGGAACACCATGCCGATCCGCCGGCGGTTCGGCTGCTGGTGCGTGACGTCCTCGCCGTCGATGCGGATCGTCCCGGAACTCGGGATCTCGAAACCAGCGACCATCCGCAGCATCGTCGTCTTGCCGCAGCCGGAGGGCCCGAGAAAGGAGACGAACTCGCCCTTCTGGATGGCAAGGTCGAAGCCGTGCACCACCGTGTTGGGGCCGAAGCTCTTGGTGACGCCGGAAATGTCGAGAAAGCTCATCTTGCGGCACGCCTGGACAGGGTGAACAGGGAACGGGGCAAGCGGCGCCCGCCGGTCGCCTTGCGGCCGGAGAGCTGGATCAGCGCCATGCAGGCCCAGGTGATGGCAAAGGCGATCACCGCCAGCGCCGCCGGCTCGTAGGCCCGGTTGGCGCCGACCAGCGCCAGATAGGGACCGAAGGCCGGACGGTTGAGCAGGCTCGCCAGCACGAACTCGCCGATGACGATCGCAAAGGTCAGGAACGCGCCCGACAGCACCGCGGCCCGCACGTTCGGCAGGATGATCTTGAACAGGATGGTGCTGCGCTTCGCCCCGAGGCTCTCGGCCGCCTCGGTCAGCGTGCGGATGTCGATCGCCGCCATGCCGGTATCGACCGCCCGGAACATATAGGGCAGCGACAGAACCACATAGCCGAAGACGAGCAGGAGGTTGGTGCCGTTGGCGCTACCGGTAAAGGGCAGGAACGAGGAGGAATTGTAGAGCCGCAGATAGCCGAACACGAGGACGATGGGCGGGATCACCAGCGGTAAGAGCGTGATGAACTCGACTACCGGCCGCAGCTTGGGGAATTTTAGCCGCACCCAGTAGGCGGTCGGCACGACCAGCAGCGCCCCCAGCACGATGGTGGCCGACGCCGCGACGATCGAGAACAGGAACGTTTCGCGGAAGCGCGGGTCGGCGAAGACCACCCGATAGGCCTCGAAGCTCCAGATGCCGCGCAGCATCGACAGCGAGAACTCGAATGTCGCGACCAGCGGCAGCAGGAAATACAGCGCGCCGATCAGGACGACGAGATAGGGGCCGACTGTCGAGGCCTTCATCGCTGCCACCGCTCGGCGCGGGCCCGCAGCCACAGATAAAGAAGGTTCGAGCAGCCGGTGATGACGATCATCCCGAAGGCCAGCGCATAGCCGAGATTGGGGTTGTAGAGCACGTCGCCGCGGATCTGCGCGTAGAGCAGGATCGGCACGATGTTGAGCGACGACCCGGTCAGCGCATAGGCGGTGGCGATCGCCCCGAAGGCGTTGGCGAAGAGCAGCAGGAAGCAGCCGAGGATCGAGGGCGCCAGCACCGGCAACCCGACCATCCGCCAATACTGCCAGCTGGTGGCGCCGAGGATCGACGAGGCCTCGCGCCATTCCTTCTTCAGCCCGTCCAGCGCCGGCGCGATGATCAGCACCATCAGCGGGATCTGGAAATAGAGATAGGTGATCGTCAGGCCCCAGAACGACAGGAGGTTGAAGCCGAGCCGGTAGATGTTGATGCCGAAGCTCTCGTTGAGGAACACCGTGACGAGGCCCAGCCGGCCGAGCGTCGCCAGGAACGCGAAGGCGAGCGGGATACCGGCGAAGTTCGAGGCGACGCCGGAGAAGGTGAGGATGGTCGGGCGGATCCAGGCCGGCAGTCCGCCATGGACGATCGCATAGGCGATGAAGAAGCCGATCAGCGCCCCGAGCGCCGCCGAGGCGGCGCTGATCTTGATGGAGATCCAGTAGGCCGCCATGATCTGCGGCGTGAACAGGCCATGGATATTGGCGAGCGTCAGCGCCCCGGTCGGATCCTGAAAGGCACCGAAGACCAGGTAGACCGTCGGGCCGACCAGGAAGAGTAGCGCGAAAAGGAAGAACGGGACGATGCCGAGCCAGGCAAGCGAGGCCGACGGGCCTTTCGCAGGCGGCCCCGCGACCGACCGTGCATCCGGCAGAACTCCGTCGACGACTGACGCCATGCTTCCCCGCTCCGACGCCTTGCCTGATGGGACCGCCGGCTGGCGGCGGTCCCCTTGTTCAGACCGAGATTACTGGACGGTGGCGCCGACGACGCTGTCCCACTGGCTGGTGATCGCCGCCTTGGCGGCATCCTGGTCCTCGAGGCTCGGGAACTTCGCCTTGTCGTAGGCGGCGGCCGGCGGCAGACGGTCGAGCAGGTCCTGCGGGATCTTGCCGGCGGCCGACATCGCGTTGAAGCGGATCGGGTGGCAGTAGCCCTTCAGCCAGGTCAGCTGGCCCTCGTCCGAATAGAGATACTCCATCCAGAGCTTGGCAGCGTTCGGATGCGGCGCGTAGGCGCTGATCCCCTGGACGTAGACGCCGGCGACGACGCCGGAATTCGGCACGACGACTTCCGTCGGGGGGTTGCCGGCGAGCGTGTCGCGCGAGGAAAGCGCGTTGTAGTCCCAGTGGATCAGCACCGGCGTCGTGCCCTGCGCCAGCGTCGCGGTGGTGCCGACCACCGGCACGAAATTGCCGGCTTCGTTGAGCTGCTTGAAGAAGTCGAGACCGGCCGTGCCGACAGCCGCCGCGTCAGCGTCGGGGCTCTGCGCGAGGCCAGCTGCGTAGACGGCCTGGATCGCCTGGTTCGAGGTGCGCGGATCGCCGGCGAGCGCGACCGAGTTGGCGAATTCCGGCTTCAGGAGATCGGCCCAGTCCTGCGGGACCTCCTCGACGATGTCCTTGTTCACCTGGAAGGAAAGCACGCCGTAATAGTCACCGTACCAGTGGCCGTCGGCATCCTTGGCCTCGTCCGGGATCTCGTCCCAGGTCGCGACCTTGTAGGGCATCAGCAGGCCCTCGGCCTGGGCTGCCGGGCCGAAGGAAAGGCCGACGTCGATGACGTCCGGCGCCTGCGGGCCGGTATTGCCCTGGTTGGCCTTGATCGCCTCGATCTCGTCGCCGGAGCCGGCGTTCGGGTTGAGCTCGTTGATCTCGATGCCGTACTTCGCCTTGAAGCCGGAAATCATCTCGCCGTAATTGCACCAGTCGTGCGGCAGGGCAATCGTCGTCAGCTGGCCTTCTTCCTTGGCCGCGGCGACGAGTTCGTCCATCGACATCGCCGCTCCGTCGGCAGTCTGGGCGAAGGCCGCGCTGGTCGAAAGCGACAGGATCGCGGCGAGTGAAGCGATACGTTTGCAGGACCTGTTCATAACGAAACCCTCTCTGGCCGTCCGCCGCGATTGGCGAAGGCGATCAACCCCAGTCGTCTCACTCGGAGCGCCGGTGCGGTAGCACCGCCGCATGACACTTCGATGTCGCTTTCCGGCCGCAATGTTCCGGTCGCCTGCCAGGGCGCCTCCAAGGCGATCCGTCATCAATCCGATATTAAGCACCGCTAACCCGTCATCCGGCAAGAGCAGGGAAAACCATGACCGGATTGTCCGCCTTCACGGCTGCCGGCCGCTTCTATCGCGGCAACATCCACACCCATTCCGACCGCTCCGACGGGGCGCTGTCGCCGCATGAGGTCTGCCGCCATTACGAGGAGGCAGGCTACGATTTCCTGTGCCTCTCGGACCACTTCCTGGAGCGCTTCGGCTTTCCCGTCACCGACACGACGGCCTTCCGCAGCAACCAGCTGACGACGATCTACGGCGCCGAGATCCACGCGCCCGAGAACAGCCACGGCGAAATCTGGCATCTGCTCGCCTGCGGCCTGCCGCTGGATTTCGCGCCGCTGCAGCCCGGCGAGGATGCCGTGGCGCTGGCGACGCGCGCCGTGGCCGCCGGCGCCTTCCTCGGCATCGCGCATCCGCAATGGTCGTCGCTGAGCATCGAGGACGGGCGCCAGATGGCCGGCATCGCCCATGCGGTGGAGATCTGGAACACCGGCTGCGACGTCGAATGCGCCCGCGGCGACGGCACGATGCTGCTCGACGCGCTGCTCAACGAGGGCCACCGCCTGACCGGCTACGCCGCCGACGACGCGCATTTCAAGCTGGCCGACTACAATGGCGGCTGGATGATGGTGAAGGCCGAGGCGAACGAGCCCGAGGCGCTGCTCGCGGCGATGAAGGCCGGCGCCTATTACTCGACGCAAGGGCCGGTGATCCTCGGTCTTGTCGTCGACGCCGATCAGATCGAGATCACGTCCTCCGCGGCCGTCACGGTCTCGCTCGTCGGGCGCGGCTCGCGGGCGGAATGCGTGACCGGCCGCCAGCTGACCCGCGCTACCCTGCCGCTGACGCGCTTCGCCGGCGACTGGTGCCGGGTGGTGGTCACCGATGCCGCCGGCAAACGCGCCTGGTCGAACCCGATCTGGCTCTGAGGGTACCACCCGAAGCGGCCAGCGCTGGGCAAATCGGGTCGGAGGGCCTATGTCCGCCCCGCCGCCACATAATGTGGTCCCCGACGAGGCTCCTGCGGCCACCGCACCACCAAGCTGACTGTGACCCCGCCCATGCGCGCCGCCATCTATTTCACGCCCCCCGCCGGCGCCGCCCTGACCCGGGCGGCTGCGGAATGGCTCGGCCGCGGCGCCTTCGACGGCGAGCCGACCCGGCCGCGCGACAAGCGCCTCGATCCGCTGGTCGAACAGCCGGCG
The DNA here is from genome assembly GCF_014196845.1 of Aurantimonas endophytica. GTDB lineage: Bacteria > Pseudomonadota > Alphaproteobacteria > Rhizobiales > Rhizobiaceae > Aurantimonas > Aurantimonas endophytica. The sequence continues at coordinate 43,052 of NZ_JACIEM010000005.1, read as the reverse complement.
CGCTACGGCTTCCACGCCACGATGAAGGCCCCCTTCCGCCTCGCCGAGAGTACTGACCTCGCCGATCTCGATGCCCGGCTGGCGGCTTTCTGCGCCTCGCGGGATGCGTTCGACATCGACCGGCTGGTCATTGCCAGGCTCGGATCGTTCTTCGCCTTCGTCCCCGAGACCCCGCCGGTCGCGCTGGCTGAACTCGCCGAAGCCGTCGTGCGAACCTTCGAGCCGATGCGCGCGCCGACGAGCGAGGAGGAAATCCGCCGCCGCGACCCGGACAAGCTCAGCGAGCGCCAGCGCGAACAGCTGGCAGAATGGGGCTACCCGTACGTGTTCCACGATTTCCGCTTCCACATGACGCTGACCGGTTCGGTCGAGAAGGCCGAGCGGGCCAAGGTGGAGAAGCGGCTCGCCAAGCATTTCGGCTCGCTCGACGGCGCCCCCATCGCCATCGACCGGCTGGCGATCTTCATCGAGCCGGAGCCCGGCGCGCCGTTCCGGCTGCATTCGATGCACCCGTTCGATCCCCGCCGCGACAGGGCGGAGGTCGCCGGCGCGCTTGTCGCTTGACTTGCCGGCCGGCGCCGTTCTTGCCTCATCCAGACTGTCGTTACCGGGAGGAATCGAGATGACGGATGTAAGCGTCGGGGTGTTTTCCAGCATTGCCTGCCGGCTCGGCGAGGGCGCGACCTACGACCCGGCGACCGGCACCGCCTGGTGGTTCGACATCGAGGGCAAGGCGCTCCTCGAAAAGCCGACCGATGCCGACGAGGCGACCGTCCACCCTTTGCCCTTCATGGCGAGCGCGCTGGCGGTGATCGATGGCGACCGCCAGCTGATCGCCGCGCAGGACGGGCTCTACGTCCGCGACCGCCGCAGCGGCCGTCTGTCGCTGCACAAGCCGTTGGAAGCCGAGAACACCGCCACGCGCTCCAATGACGGGCGCGTGCATCCTTCCGGCGCGCTGTGGATCGGCACGATGGGGATCGAAGGCGAGCCCGGGCTCGGCGCCATCTACTGGTATCGCGCCGGCGAATTGCGCCAGCTCTATCCGGGCATCGGCATTCCGAACTCGATCTGCTTTTCGCCGGACGGCCGCATCGCCTATTTCACCGACACCAAGCTCTACCGGCTGATGCGCGTCGCGGTCGACCCGGCAAACGGCCTGCCGATCGGCGAGCCGCAGACCTTCTTCAACCATACCAGCCGCGAGGGCGGCATCGACGGCTCGGTCTGCGACGTCGACGGGCAGGTCTGGAACGCCCGCTGGGGCTCGGGCATGCTCGACACCTACGCGCCGGACGGCACCCGCATCGGCTCGGTCGCCATCGGCGCCCGCCAGGTCACCTGCCCGGCCTTCATCGGCCAGAGCGCCGACCGGCTGATCGTCACCTCCGCCTGGAGCGGCATGTCGGACGCCGAGCGTCGGGAAGACCCCGACGCCGGCAAGACCTTCCTCCTCGACCTGCCGGTCAAGGGCCGGCACGAGCCGAAGGTGCTGCTGTAGGCTCGCGGCTCAGCGGGCGAGCCAGCCGCCATCCACCGGCAGCACGGCACCGTGGATGTAGCGCGCCGCATCCGACGCCAGGAACACCGCGGCGCCGCCGATATCGGATGCCTCGCCCCAGCGCCCGGCCGGAATGCGCGACAGGATCGCCGCGGTGCGGTCGGGATCGTCGCGTAAGGCCGCCGTGTTGTTGGTGACGATATAGCCTGGTGCGATGGCGTTGACGTTGATGTCCTTGCCGGCCCACTCGCAGGCGAGCAGCTTGGTCACGCCGGCGATGCCGTGCTTGGAGGCGGTGTAGCTGGCGACACGGATGCCGCCCTGGAAGGTCAGCACCGAGGCGATGTTGACGATCGAGCCACGCCGGCTGTCCGCGATCGCCGTCTTGCCGAAGGCCTGCGACAGGAAGAACGCGGTCTTCAGGTTGAGATCGAGCACGTCGTCCCAATCCGCCTCGGTGAAGTCCACCGCGTCGGCCCGGCGGATGATACCGGCATTGTTGACCAGGATGTCGAACGGGCCTTGCTCGGCAGCGGCCGCCGCGAAGAGGTCGACCGCCACGTCCTTGTCGGCCAAGTCACCCAGCCACTCGCTTGCGGTGCCGCCGGCGGCGGCAATCGTCGCCAGCGTCTCGTCCATCGACGAGCGCCCGGCGCAGGCGACCGTCGCCCCGGCCTCGGCCAGCGCCAGCGCGATGCCCTGGCCGATGCCGGTATTGGCGCCGGTGACGAAGGCACGCTTGCCGGAAAGGTCGAAGCGTCCGCTCATTTGAGGTCGCTCATCGCGACCATGTCGACGTCGCGATAGTCGACATTGTCGCCGGCCATCGCCCAGATGAAGGTGTAGGAGGCAGTGCCGGCGCCGCAGTGAATCGACCAGGGCGGCGAGAGGACCGCGTCCTCGTTCTTCACCACCAGATGCCGGGTCTCCGCGGGATCGCCCATCATGTGGAATACCCGCGCCTCTTGCGGCAGGTCGAAATAGAGATAGGCCTCGGAGCGGCGGTCATGCAGATGCGCCGGCATGGTGTTCCAGACCGAGCCGTTGTGCAGCGTCGTCATGCCGACGACGATCTGGCAGCTCTCCATCACGTCGGGATGCACGAACTGGAAGATCGAGCGGTCGTTGGAGGTCTCGGCGGCGCCGAGATCCACCCGCTTGGCGGCGTCGATGGTCACTAGCCGCGTGTCGAAGCGGCGATGTGCCGGCGCCGAGAGGATGTAGAAGCGCGCGCCCTCTCCGGAAAAGGTTAGGGGCCCGTCGCCGAGCCCGACATAGAGCATGTCGCGATTGCCGAGATCGAAGGTGCCGCTCCCCGTTCGCACGCTGCCGGCCGTGCCGACATTGACCACCACCGCCTCGCGCCGGTCGAGGAAGGCCGGCGTGCCGGTCTCCTTGGCGCTGTCCAGCACAAGCTCGCCGCCGGCTGGCACGGCACCGCCGACGATCAAGCGGTCGTAATGGCTGTAGACGAGGCTGATCTCGCCCGGCAGGAACAATCCCTCCATAAGGAACTCGCTGCGCAGCCCTCCGGTGTCGAGGGTCTTGGCGTGGCGCGGGTCGATCGCCTGGCGTGTTTCGATCTTCATGGGGTCTCGTCCTTCAGGTGTCTTGGTGGGTGCGCAAGGCGCAGCAGCGCCGCAGTGAGGATCGACGGCGCTGCCGGATGTCAGCGCGTCAGAAAATCTTCCCGCGCCGGGGCGAAGACGTCGATCAGGCGGCCGCCGCTGGCGCTCTCGCAGGAATGCAAGGAATTCGACGGCACGACGATGCTGTCGCCCTCGCCAATCGTCCGCATCTCGCCGGAGACGGTGAAGTCGAAGCTGCCGGACTTCACGTAGGTGGACTGCAGATGCGGGTGGGCGTGCGGCGGACCGTAGCCGCCCGGCTGGAACTCGACCTCGACGACCATCATCTCCGGCGTGTGCGACAGGATCCGGCGCCGGACCTTCTCGTCCACCTGCGTCCACGCGCCGGCGGTCTGGGCGGTTGCGTTGCTCATGTTCTCTCCTTCGGGCCGTTGCGGCTCAATGCCCGCCGCGGCCGTATTGCGAAACGGTGGCCGCAGCGCCGCGATCGAGCAGCGCCGCGAGTGCGGCGACGACGGGGCGGACGAAGTCGTCCGAGGCCGCCAGGTCGCGACCGAATATCTCCTCGACGCCGAGATAGGCCGCAGCCAGTTTCTCGGGATCGCGGCCGGCCACCTCGCCGATCGCCTTCAGCCGGTCGGCCATCGGGTCCCTGACGTCGATCGCGGCGCCCTTCTCGTCGACGGCCGTGACATAGCGCATCCAGGCGGCGACACCGAGAGCCAGCCGGTCGATCGGCGCGCCAGCCCCCAGCCGGTCGCGGACCGTGCCGAGCAGCCGTTGCGGCAGCTTCTGCGAACCGTCCATGGCGATCTGCCATGTCCGGTGCTTCAGCGCCGGATTGTTGAAGCGCCGGACGAGCGCGTCGCGATAGGCGCCGAGATCGGCCCCGGGCACGTCGAGCGTCGGCATGACTTCCTCGGTCATCAGGCCCATTATCAGCCGTGCGAAATCGGGGGCGGCCATGGTCTGCGCCACGGTCTCGTAGCCGGCGAGATAGCCGAGATAGGCCAGCGTCGAGTGCGAGCCGTTGAGCATCCGGAGCTTCATCCGCTCGAACGGCTCGACGTCGCCCACCATCTCGGCGCCGACGGCGGCGAAGTCCGGGCGGCCGGTGGGAAAGCGATCCTCGATCACCCATTGGGTGAAGGGCTCGGTCATCACCGGCCAGGCATCCTCGACGCCGAGTTTCGCCGAGATCTCGGCGATGTCCGCCTCGCTTGTAGCCGGCACGATCCGGTCGACCATCGTCCCTGCGAAGGCGACGTCGTTCTCGACGAAGCGCGCCAGGCCGCCGTCGATCAGCGCGGCGTATTGCGCAACGATCCGGTGCACGGTCGGCCCGTTCTCCGGCAGGTTGTCGCAGGGCATCACCGTAAACGGAACGATCTTCGCCTCCCGCCGCCGCCGCAACGCCTCCGCCAGCAGGCCGGGCGTCGAAATCGGGGCGCGCGGCCGCACGAGATCGGCGGCAACATCCGGATGGGCCGGGTCGAGATCGCCCGTCGCCGGGTCGTGGCAATAGCCCTTTTCCGTGACGGTCATCGAGACGATGCGCACCGCCGGGTCGCACATCGCGGTCAGCAGCGCTTCCGGGTCTTCCGGCGCGACGTAGATTGTCTTCAGCGAGCCGACGACGCGCAGCTTCGTTTCGTCGCCGGAGCGGATGGCGACCGTGAAGAGATTGTCCTGCGCAGCCAGCGCGTCGCGCATGTCGGCACGGCGCAGCGATGCGCCGACGATCGCCCATTGCGGGTCGTCGGCGAGTATATCATCGAGATAGACCGCCTGATGGGCGCGGTGGAACGCCCCGACACCGAGATGCACGATACCGGCGGCCGTCATGCGCGAGTCGTAGGCGGGTCTGCGGATCTGGGGATCCAAGTCCGGCAGGGCCCGGAGCGACAGTCGATGCATCGCGCTCACCGGAACAGCGACGGTAACCAGAGCGACACGGCCGGAACATAGGTCACGAGGCCCAGCACGAAGACCGCGGCGCCGTAGAATGGCCAGATCGAGCGCATCGCCTGCCACACCGAGATCTTGCCGATGGCGCAGCCGACGAAGAGCACCGCGCCGACCGGCGGCGTGCAGAGGCCGATGCCGAGATTGAGCACCATGATCACCCCGAACTGCACCGGGTCGACGCCATAGGCGGTGACCACCGGCAGGAAGATCGGCGTGGTGATGATGATCAGCGGCGACATGTCCATGAAGGTGCCGAGGCCAAGCAACATGACGTTGACCATCAGAAGGATGATGAACGGGTTGTCGGAGACGCTCTTCATGAAGGCGACGAGTTCGGCCGGGACCCTGAGATAGGCGAGCAGCCAGCCGAAGGCGGCCGCCATGCCGATGATCAGCAGCACCATGGCCGTGGTGCGGACCGCCCCGAGGGTTGCCTGGGTGAAATCCTCGAAGCTGAGCGAGCGGTAGCAGATGATGGTCGCGACGACGGCGTAGACGACGGCGATGCAGGAGCTTTCCGTCGCGGTGAAGACGCCCGAGCGTACCCCGCCGAAGATGATGCCGATCAGCAGCAGCCCGGGAACGGCGCCGACGAAAAGGATCGCCACCATCCGCCATCCGGGGAAGGTCTCGGTCGGGTATCCCCGACGCACCGCCACCCACCAGCCGACGATCATCAGGCTGGCGGCGAGCAGCAGGCCCGGCACGACGCCGGCCGTGAACAGGTCGGCGATCGAGATCGTGCCGCCGGCCGAGATCGAATAGATGATCATGTTGTGCGACGGCGGCATCAGGAGCGCGATGATCGACGAGACCACGGTGATGTTCACGGCGTAGTCGGCGCCGTAGCCGCGCTTTTCCATCTGCGGCACCATCAGGCCGCCGATCGCCGAGGCATCCGCGACCGCCGACCCCGAGACGCCGCCGAACAGCGTCGAGGCGGCGACGTTGACCTGGCCGAGGCCGCCGCGCGCATGGCCGACGAGCGAGCCGGCGAAGGCGACGAGCCGGCCGGCGATGCCGCCGCGGACCATCAGGTCGCCGGCATAGATGAAGAACGGGATGGCGAGCAGCGCGTAGACGCTGAGGCCGGAATTCAGCCGCTGGAAGACGATCATCGGCGGAATGCCGATATACATGACCGTCGCCAGCGAGGCGATGCCGAGACAGAAGGCGATCGGCGTGCCGATTAAAAGCAGGAACACGAAGGTCCCGAAGAGGATGGTGAGTTCCATGATGGCGTCAGTCCGCAATCGCGAAGGCGTTGGCGTTCTCGAGGCCGCTGAAGCGGCGCAGGATGCGCTCGACCGTGAACAGGATGGACAGGCCGCCGCCGACGATGAGCGGCAGGAAGCTGAGGCCGACGGGCAGTCCCAGTGTCGGGATGACCGCGCCCCAGGTGCCCTGGAGCAGCTGGGTTCCGAAGATCATCATCGCCAGCGCGAAACCGAGCACCGCAAGGTCCGAGACGGTGCGCAGCAGGATCTTCCCGGTTGGCGGCATGACATACATGAGGACGTCGAAGCCGAGGTGATAGCCTTCGCGGATTCCGACGGAGGCGCCCAGGAAGATGAACCAGGCCATCAGGATGACCGCGACGGACTCCGACCAGCTCGGGCTGCTGTTGAGCACGTAGCGGCCGAAGACCTGCCAGAAGATGACGAGGGTCATCGCCACGAGCCCGACGCCGGCGGCGTAGAGCGCGGCTTTCGCGAGCATCCGGATGAATGGCTCTATCGCGAGCAGTACGTCACGCATGAGCGCGCGGCTTTCGTTCGTTGCGGGAAAGCAGGACGGACGCCCGGCGACTGGTGTCGTCGCCGGGCGTCGGCGGATGGGACTACTCGGTCGCCTGGATACGGGCGACCATGTCCTTCAGGACGTCGCTGGTGACGTGCTTCTCGTAGACCGGCTTCATCGCGTCCATGAAGGGCTGCTTGTCGATCTCGCGGACGATCTCGACGCCGGCGTCGGTGACGACCTTCTCCGACTCCGCCTCGCGCGCCTGCCAGAGCTTGCGCATCTCCGCGACGCTGTCCTGGGCCGCGGTCCGGATGATCTCCTGATCCTCCGGGGTGAGCTTCTCCCAGCTCATCTTCGACATCACGAGGATTTCCGGCACGCTCATGTGCTCGTCGAGCGTGTAGTACTTGGCAACCTCGTAGTGCTTGGAGGATTCCAGGCTGGGCCAGTTGTTCTCCGCGCCGTCGATGACCCCGGTCTGGATGGCCGAATAGACTTCGCCGTAGGGCATCGGGGTGGCGTTGGCGCCGAGCGCGTTGACCATGTCGACGAAGACGTCGGACTGGATGACGCGGAACTTCATGCCGGCCAGATCATCCATCGAGGTGATCGGCTTCTTGGAGTTGTAGAAGGAGCGGAAGCCGGCGTCGTAGATCGCCAGCCCGATCATGTTGTGCGGCGTGAAGGATTCCAGCACCTCCTGGCCGATCGGGCCGTCGGTGACGGCGTGCAGATGATCGGTCGAGCGGAAGATGTACGGCAGCGAGAAAGCCCGCGTCGCCTCGACAACGTTGTTCATCGTGCCCATCGAGACGCGGTTGAGGTCGATGACGCCGAACTGCGTCTGCTCGATCGTGTCCTTTTCCTCGCCGAGCTGCGCCGAATGGTAGACCTCGATCGCAATGCGCCCATTCGAGCGCTCCTTGACGAGCTCGCCCATGTACTTGACCGCCTCCACGGTCGGATAGCCGTCCGGATGTGTGTCCGACGAGCGCAGGACGATTTCCTGCGCGAAGGCCGACGACGCGATACCGGCAAGCGCGGTGGCGACGGCGAGCCGCGTGGCGATAGTCCTGATCATGCCCATGCTGTGCTTCCTCCCAGAATGCAGCGGCGAAGCCGCCGTTAGAGCCTGTAGGCCTCCTTGGCCAGGCGATAGGTGAGATCGTGCGCGACCTCGAACGCCTCGTCCTCATCGAGGCGTCCCGTCGTCACGAGCTCGGCGAGATACCCGCAGTCCACCCGCCGCGCGACGTCGTGCCGGGCGGGGATCGAGCAGAAGGCGCGCGTATCGTCGTTGAAGCCGACGGTGTTGTAGAAGCCGGCCGTCTCGGTGACCTGTTCTCGGAACCGCTTCATCCCCTCGTATGAATCGAAGAACCACCAGGGCGGCCCGAGCCGCAGCGCCGGATAGACGCCGGCGAGCGGCGCGAGCTCGCGGCCATAGACTGTCTCGTCGAGGGTGAAGAGGATGATGGTGAGCCCCGGCTCCATCCCGACCACGTCCAGCATCGGCTTCAGCGCGTCGACGTAGTTCGTCGGCTGCGGGATATCGAAGCCCTTGTCGCGGCCGAAGGCGGCGGCGACCGGGACCGAATGGTTGCGGAACGAGCCGGCGTGGATCTGCATCACCATGCCGTCCTCGACCGACAGCTTCGCCATCTCGGTCAGCATCAGGGCACGGAACAGCTCGCGCTCATCGGGAGAGCTCTGCCCGGTCCGCACGCGGTCGTAGAGCGCCGCCGCCTCGGCAGCGGAAAGATCGGCGGTGCGCGCGGTCGGATGGCCGTGATCCGTCGCCGTCGCGCCATGCTCGCGGAAGAAGCTTCGCCGCGCCCGATGCGCGTCGAGATAGCCGGCGAACGTGCCGGTGTCGCAGCCGGTCAGCTCCCCGAGCCGGACGAGATTGCCGGCAAAGCCCGGGAAGTCCGGGTCGACGACCGCATCCGGCCGGTAGGTCGTGATCACCCGCCCGCTCCAGCCGCTCTCCTTGATGGCGCGGTGATAGGCCAGATCGTCGAGCGCCCCCTCGGTTGTAGCGATCACCTCGACGCCGAAGCGCTCGAACAGTGCCCGCGGCCGGAAATCCTCCTGCGCCAGGCACTCGGCGATGCGGTCATAGGCGCGGTCGGCATTCCCGGCCGACAGCCGCTCGTTAATCCCGAAGAGGTTCTGGAAGGCGTCGTCCAGCCACAGCCGCGTCGGCGTGCCGCGGAACAGATGATAGTTCTCGGCAAAGCGCCGCCAGATCACCCGCCCGTCGGTCTCGACCGGCGAGCCATCCACCGAAGGCACGCCCAGCTCGGCCAGCTTCACGCCCTGCGAGACCAGCATCCGGAAGATGTAGTGGTCGGGAACGACGATCAGGTGCGCCGGGTCCGGAAAATGCCGGTTCTCGGCGAACCACCGCGGATCGGTATGACCATGCGGGCTGACGATCGGCAGGGACTGTACAGTCTCATAGAGCGCCCGGGCTACAGCCCGCGACCGCGCTTCCGTGGGAAACAGCCTGTCATCCGCCAGAAGCGCCATGGTTCTCCTCACCCTCAGCTTGTGTGTGGACTGGTATGGTAGTATGCGAAGGGTGTCAAGAGGATGGCCATGCCGCACCAACCCGCTCTTTCGTCACCTGTTTTGCCTGCCCGCGGCACCATCGCGGATGCCGTGTTCGCCGAGCTGCGCCAGGCGATTCTCGAGCTGCGGCTGCCACCGGGCACGGGTATTTCCGAGGCCGAGATCGCCCGCCGCATGGGCGTATCGCGCCAGCCGGTGCGCGAGGCCTTCATCCGGCTGGCGCGGACGGGCTATCTCAGGATCCAGCCGCAGCGGCGTACCGAAGTGGTCAAGATCTCCGTCCGCGAGGTGCTGAATGCCCGCTTCATCCGGGAAGCCCTCGAAGTCGCGGTCGTCCGCGAGGCCTGTGCGGGCGACAGCGCCGCGCTGGTGGAGAGGCTGGGCGAGAACCTCAAGCTGCAGCGCGCCGCCCAGGCCGCCGACGACCGACGCGAATTCCATCATCTCGACGACATGTTCCACCGTCTGATCGCGGAAGGCGCCGGCTGCGGCTTCGCCTGGACCCTGATCGACGAGCAGAAGGCGCAGATGGACCGGATGCGCTTCCTGTCCCTCGCCTTCGGCCAGCCGGCTGTCTACGACGACCACATGGCGATCTTCGAGGCCATCAAGGCCGGCGACCCGGCCGCTGCGGAGGTCGCCATGCGCACCCATCTGGGTCGCCTCAACCAGCATCTCGTGCGCCTGAAGGCCGAGTTCGAGCAGTTTTTCGACGACGCGAAAGAGGCCTGATCGTCGCCAATTTGACTGAGGCACCGGAAGACCGGGCCGGAGACGGGGGAAGACATGCAGGAGACGTGGCGCTGGTTCGGCCCGCAGGACCGGATAGAGCTTCATGAGATTCGCCAGACCGGCGCGAGGGGGATCGTCAACGCACTGCACGAGATCCCCTATGGCGAGGTCTGGAGCGAGGATGCGATCCGCGCCCGCCAGGCGATCATCGCGGCCGATCCGGCCCTCGGGCTGCGCTGGCAGGTGGTCGAGAGCCTGCCCCTCCACGAGGGCGTCAAGCTCGGTGACGGCGACCTGTCGCGCATCTTCGACGCCTATCGCCAATCGCTGCGCAATCTCGCCGCCTGCGGCATCGAGATCGTCTGCTACAATTTCATGCCGCTGCTCGACTGGACGCGCACCCAGCTGGCCGAGCCCCTCCCCGGCGGCGGCAGCAGCCTGCGCTTCAACATGCACGAATATGTCGCCTTCGACGTCTTCATGCTGGAGCGGCCGGGCGCCGCCGATGGCCTTTCACCCGAGCTGCTGGCCCGCGCCAAGGCCTGGTTCGACGCCTCGGACGAAGCCGCGCGCGAGCGCCTGCTCGGCGCGATCATGGCGGGCCTTCCCGGCGCCTACGAGCGCTACGACGTGCCCGGCCTGCGCGAGGTGCTGAAGCGCTACGACGGCATCAGCCGCGAGGATGTCCGCGCCAATTTCCGTCGATTCCTCGAAGAGGTGATCCCGACGGCGGAAGAGGTCGGCATCCGGCTCTGCGTCCATCCGGACGACCCGCCGCGCTCGCTCTTCGGCCTGCCACGTGTCGTCTCAGACGCCGACGACATCGCCTTCGTGTTGGACTGCGTCGACTCGACGGCCAACGGCCTGACCCTCTGTTCCGGCTCGCTCGGCGCCAATCCCGCCAACGACGTCCCGGCGATCGCCGCGCGCTTTGCCGAACGAATCCATTTCGCCCATCTGCGCAATGTCACCAAGGATGCGGACGGGTCGTTCGAGGAAGCCGATCATCTGGGTGGTGACAACGACATGGTGGCGCTGATACGCGTCCTCCTCGCGGAAGAACGCCGGCGCATGGCCGCCGGCCGCGCCGACTGGGAGATCCCGATGCGACCGGACCATGGCCACGAACTGCTCTCGGACGTCGGCCGCGGCACGCATCCGGGCTACCCGCTGATCGGACGGCTGCGCGGCCTCGCCGAACTGCGCGGCGTGATAGCGGCGGTCAACGCCATCGACGGTGCCGCCGCGTGAGCACGCCGAAGACGATCGTCTCGATCGGCGAATGCATGGTCGAGCTCGCCTCCGCCGGGGACGGGCTCTACCGTCGAGGCTTTGCCGGCGACACGCTGAACACGGCCTGGTATCTGCGCCGCGAACTCGGCGACGACTGGGCCGTCGCCTATCTGACCGCGCTCGGCACCGACGGCACGTCGGACGAGATGCAGGCCTTCTTCGCCGACGCCGGCCTCGTCACGGATCACGTCCGCCGCATACCAGAGCGTATGCCGGGCCTCTACATAATCCATCTGGAAGGTGCCGAGCGCAGCTTCTCCTACTGGCGCGACAGCGCCGCCGCCAGGTTGCTGGCCGCCGATCCGGCGCATCTCGCCCGCGCCTTCGCGGCGGGCGACGCCTTCTACTTCTCCGGCATCACGCTGGCGATCCTGCCGCCGGCAGATCGGCAGCGCCTGATCGAGCAGCTCGCCTCGGCGAAGGCCGCCGGCAAGGCCGTCGCCTTCGATCCGAACATCAGGCCGCGGCTATGGCCGGACCCGGCCGAGATGCGCGATGCGATCACCGCCGGCGCGGCCGCTTCGACGATCTGCCTGCCGAGCTTCCCCGACGAGGCAGCCGCCTTCGGCGACGCCTCGCCGGACGCGACGGCCGACCGCTATCTTGGCTGCGGCGTCGGCGAAGTGGTGGTCAAGGACGGCGCCGATCCGGCGCTGGTGGCGACGTCTTCCCACCGCGAGCGCATCCAGCCCGCGACGATCACCGACGCTGTCGACACGACGGGCGCCGGCGACAGCTTCAACGCCGGCTATCTCGCGGCCCGGCTCGCCGGCGTCCCGGCGCCCCACGCCGTCCGCCGCGGCCATGCCTTGGCCGGCGAAGTCGTCCGGCACTATGGCGCGCTGATCCGCTGACGCGGCAAACCCTGCTTCCCGGCGGCGGGATTTCCCCATCCGTCTGACCTGGCGTAAGCTTCCTCGGCCGGCTGCTTTCAGCCGGCTTGACGCGAGGGAGCACCGCGATGATCCGGTTGGCTGGACTGGCAGTAGCACCGTGGCTGCTTTGGCCTCTCCTCGGCGCCTTCATCGGTCTCATGCCGGCGCCGGCCGGTGCCGACGATACCGCGTCGTCGCCAGCAACGCTCCTGCCCGCTCCCGTCGCGCCGGTGCCACCGCTTCTCGACCGGCAACAGGTGGACGCCGCCATTGGCCGCCTCGACGGGATCGTCGATGCGGCAATGGCGAAGACCGCGATCCCCGGTGTCGCGGTCGCCGTCGTCTACAAAGACGAGATCCTCTACGCCAAGGGCTTCGGCTTGCGCGAGGTCGGCCAGCCGGAGCCTGTGGACATGGACACCGTGTTCCTGCTCGCCTCGGTGTCGAAGCCGATCACCTCGACGATCCTGGCCCGTCTCGTCGGCGACAAGCTGTTCGACTGGGACGATCCGGTGCGGGGCCACGATCCGTCCTTCGCCCTGTCCGATCCCTATGTCACCGAGAACGCGACCTTCGCCGACCTGCTGTCGCATCGCTCGGGGCTGAACACGGGGGCCGGCGATCTCCTCGAGGATCTCGGCTTCGACCGGGAGACCATCCTGTCGCGGCTCGACCAGCAGCCGCTGGACCCGTTCCGCTCCACCTACCACTACAGCAATTACGGCTACACCGCCGGCGCGGTCGCAGCGGCCAAGGCGGCCGGCGAGCCCTTCGAGGACATCGCCGAACGAGTGTTGTTCGAACCGCTCGGCATGAGCCGCTCAAGCTATCGCCACACCGATTATCTCGGCCATGCGAACCGGGCGCGGATCCATGTCCGCGTCGGCGATCCGGCCGAGCGGCGCTGGGAAGCGCGCTACGACCGCATGCCCGATGCTCAGGCACCGGCCGGCGGCGCCAGCGGGTCTATCTCGGACCTCGCACGCTACCTGCGCCTGCAGCTTCGCGACGGCAGCTTCGAGGGCGAGCCCATCGTCGATGCCGGTGCCCTCGCGACCACCCATCTGCCGCATATCGCCGGCCGGCTTCCGGCCGATCCGACGGAGCGCGCCGGCTTTTATGGGCTCGGATGGAATGTCGGCTATGACGATCTCGGCCGCGTCACGCTCGGCCATTCCGGTGCCTTCGTCCTCGGCACCTCCACGGCAATCCTGCTGCTGCCCGGCGAAGAGCTCGGCATCGCCGCCATCACCAACGGCGAGCCGATCGGCGTGCCCGAGGCGATCGGCTCGACTTTCATGGACATTGCCCAGCATGGCGAGCAAACTGTCGACTGGCTGAGCTTCATCGGCGGCTTCTTCGCCCATGAATTCGCCGTGGACCCGGCCGGGCCCGACTATGCCGAGCCGCCCGCAAGCGCCGAACCGCCGCGCGCCGACGACGCCTATGCCGGCACGTACGACAACAGCTATTACGGACCGCTCGTGGTGGAGACGGAGGGCGGTGCGCTGTCGATGAAACTGGGTCCCGCCGACGCGCCCAAGCGCTTCCCGCTCACCCCCTACGATGGCGACGTCTTCACCTTCGAGCCGATCGGCGAGAATGCCGCCCCGCTGTCCGCGGCGCAGTTTCGAACGGGAGACGATGGCGGCATCGCCAGCGTGACCCTGGAATTTTACGACCGGACCGGCCTCGGCACGTTCACCCGAAACTGACCGGACGCCTCACATCGTCGCCCCGATCTGCCAGGGCACGAACTCGTAGTCGCCGAGCCCCTGCGCCTCGGACTTCGACACCTCGCCCGAGGCGACGCGCAGCAGAAGCTCGTAGATCTCGCGGCCGGCCGCCTCGATCGACATGCCTTCCGAGACGATCCGCCCGGCGTCGTAGTCCATGTCCTCGGTCATCCGCCGGTACATCTCGCTGTTCGTCGCGATCTTGATCGAAGGCGCCGGCTTGAAGCCGGCCGCCGACCCCCGACCCGTCGTGAACGCCACGAGGTTGCAGCCCGACGCGATCTGGCCGGTGACCGAGGCCGGGTCGTAGCCGGGCGAATCCATGAAGACGAAGCCCCGCTTCGTGACGGGCTCGGCATAGCGGAAGACCCCGGTCAGCGGCGTCGTGCCGCCCTTGGCGGCGGCGCCCAGCGACTTCTCGAGGATCGTCGTCAGCCCGCCCTTCTTGTTGCCGGGCGAGGGATTGTTGTCCATCGAGCCCTTGTTGCGCGCGGTATAGTCCTCCCACCACTCGATCAGTCTCACGAGCTTTTGGCCGGTCTTCTCGTCGATGGCCCGGCGGGTGAGCAGATGCTCGGCGCCGTAGATCTCCGGCGTCTCGGCCAGCACCCCGGTTCCGCCCTGCGCCACCAAGAGGTCGCAGGCGTAGCCGAGCGCCGGATTGGCGGTGATCCCCGACCATGCGTCGGAGCCGCCGCATTGCAGAGCGACCATCAGCTCCGAGGCCGGGCACGGCTCGCGCGTCGCCGCGTTGGCGATCGGCAGCATGGCACGGATCTTCTCGATGCCGATCTCGACCGTGCGGCGAAGCCCCGCGACGTCCTGGATGTTCATCGCCTGGAACATCGGCCCCTTCTCGATGCCGTAGGCCTCGAGCAGCCAGTCGATCTGGTTGACCTCGCAGCCGAGGCCGACCATCAGCACGCCGGCGACGTTCGGGTGCCGGGCATAGCCCCACATCACCCGCTGCAGCGCGTCGAACCCTTCGCCGTCGCCGCCCATGCCGCAGCCGGTGCCGTGGACATAGGCGGTGACCCCGTCGACATTCGGATAGGCGGCGAGTTCGTCCGGCCCGAAGGCCTCGGCGATCTTGCGGGCGGCGGTCGCCGAGCAGTTCACCGAGGTGAGCACCGCGATCGTGTTGCGCGTGCCGATCCGCCCGTCGGCGCGACGATAACCCATGAACGTATCGCGCAGCGCCTCGGGCACCATCGCGACAGGCCTTAGATCCGTGGCGAAGTCGTAATTATGCGCCGTGCCCCGGAACGCGACATTGTGGGTGTGGACATGCGCGCCGGCGGCAATGTCCTCGGCGGCATAGCCGATGATCTGCGCGTATTTCATCACCGGCTGACCGGCGGGGATCGGCCGCGTCGCAATCTTGTGGCCGCGCGGGATCAGGCCGAGCGTCAGCGTCTCCTCGACCGCCGTGCCGGCCTCCAATGCGCGCAGCGCGGTGACGACGTTGTCGGATGGATCGAGGCGGACCGTCGGCATGCTCATGGTCGGGCCGTTCCTGCAGTCGCGATCGCCCCGGCGCCGGTGCGATCGGTGGTGAATATTGCCAGCCGGGGACGGGCTGCGCCCGCGTCGGCGGCACGCCGAGGAATACCACAACGCGCCATTGCGCTTCGACGCGCAGCCAATATGATGGCCGAAAAAACAGTGTATACATTAGGGAGGAAGATCATGAAACACACGCGCCAGAAGTTCGTGCTGCTCGCGTCCGCCGCCGCGCTGGCGATGTCGGCACAGTCCGCCGCGGCGGAAACCGTGCTCAAATGGGCCCATGTCTACGAGGCCAGCGAGCCCTACCATACCTGTGCCGTCGAGACGTCCGACAAGCTCAAGGCCGCGACCGAGGACCGCTATGCGATCGAGGTTTTCCCGGCGTCCTCGCTCGGCAAGGAAGAGGACATCAACGAAGGTCTCGGCCTCGGCACCGTCGACATCATCTATACCGGCCAGCTCTTTGCCGGCCGGGCCTATGGCGCGGTGGCGATCGGCGGCGCGCCCTACATGTTCCGCGACTACGATCACTGGGACAAGTTCCGCTCGTCGGACCTCTTCGCCGAACTCGCCGAAGGTTACCGCGAAGCCTCCGGCAACCACATCGTCGCCACGACCTATTACGGCCAGCGCCACGTGACGGCGAACAAGCCGGTCCTGAAGCCCGAGGACATGGCGGGCATGAAGATCCGCGTACCGAACGCGCCGCTCTACATGATGTTTCCGAAGGCGGTCGGCGCCAATCCGACCCCCATCGCCTTTGCCGAGGTATACCTTGCACTGCAGCAAGGCACGGTCGACGGGCAGGAGAACCCGCTGCCGACCATCCAGGCGAAGAAGTTCCACGAGGTCCAGTCTGACATCTCGCTGACGGCCCACATCAACGACGCGTTGCTCACCATCATCGGGGGCCCGACCTGGGACCAGATGGACGAGGGTGATCGAGAGGCCCTG
The DNA here is from genome assembly GCF_014196845.1 of Aurantimonas endophytica. Classification (GTDB taxonomy): domain Bacteria; phylum Pseudomonadota; class Alphaproteobacteria; order Rhizobiales; family Rhizobiaceae; genus Aurantimonas; species Aurantimonas endophytica. The sequence continues at coordinate 26,578 of NZ_JACIEM010000005.1, read as the reverse complement.
GTCGGCCTTCTGAAGGAAGCCTCCGACTGCGCGACCGAGCAGGTCCGCGAGACCGAGGCGGAACTCGCCGCCTGGTTCAAGGAGCAGGGCGTCAACGTCCACGAGGTCGACGTCGCGCCGTTCCGCGAGGTGACGATGGAACTGCACAACGGCCCCGACGCCACCTGGGAACAGGAAGTCTACGACCGGCTCCAGGCCATCGAGTAGGTCCTCCGACCGCAGTCCATCCCGGGCGGCGCTGCCGCCGCCCGGTCACGCGCAGGCAGCGGAGACGATGATGGCATCAGACCACCAGAGACCCGAGCCCGAAGCAGGCATCCGGGCGGAAGAGCCCAGCGCACTGGCCTCCGAGCCGGTGGACCTTTCCGACATCCGATGGAGCGACGGGCTGGTGCTTCTGGTCTTCTGGCTCCTGTCCTTCGTCGTCTTCCTGCAGTTCTTCACCCGCTACGTGCTCAACAATTCCCTCGGCTGGACCGAGGAGGTGGCGCGCTTCCTGCTGATCGGCGTCACCTTCATCGGGTCGGTCATGGCGGCCCGCAAGGAAAGCCACATCGCGGTCGAGCTGTTCTATCGCTACCTGCCACGTCGAGGTCGCTACGTGGCGCAGCTTGCGGTCGACGTGATCTCGCTGGTCTTCTTCGCCGCCATGGGCTGGTTCTGCGCCGAACTGGCATCCAAGACCCAGCAGATGATGGTCTCGATCGACGTGCCGAAGTCCTGGATCTACTGGGGCGTCACCGCCTGTTTCGGCTTCATGGCGATGTACGCGCTGCTGGCCCTCCTGCGCCACGTGCGCACCGGCACCAGCCGGCTCATCGACCCCGAGCGCTTCGCCCTGACCGGAACCGGTCTTTGACAGGGCCGCACGCCGGAACGGGCCTCCGCTCGCCGCCATCACCGGTGGACGCTTCGCGCGACCGCCGCTCGACGCTCCTCGACGGCAGGTCCCCATGCTCCTGACACTCCTCTTCGTCCTGCTCCTGGGCATGATCGTTCTCGGCGTGCCCGTGGCGATCGCGCTCGCCGGCTCGTCGGCGGTCTTCATCCTGGTCGAGGGCCGGGTGCCGGACGTCGTCGTCATCCACCGCATGATCAACGGCGTCGATTCCTTCCCGCTGCTGGCCATCCCGTTCTTCATCCTCGCCGGCAATTTGATGAACGCCGCCGGCATCACCGAGCGGATCTTCGATTTCGCCAAGGCGATCTTCGGCTGGATGCGCGGCGGCCTCGGCCACGTGAATGTCGGCGCGTCGGTGATCTTCGCCGGCATGTCGGGCGCCGCCGTCGCCGACGCCGGCGGTCTCGGCGCCATCGAGATCAAGGCGATGCGCGACGCCAATTACGAGCCCGATTTCGCCGTCGGCATCACCGCCGCCTCCTCGACGATCGGGCCGATCATCCCGCCGTCGCTGCCGATGGTGATCTACGGCGTCGTCGCCGGCGCCTCGATCGGCCAGCTCTTCGCCGCCGGCTTCATCCCCGGACTGCTGATGGCCGTGTCGCTGATGGTGATGATCGCCGTCTATGCACGCATGCGGGGCTACCCGATCGACCAGCCCTTCGCCCTGTCCATCCTCGGCATCACCTTCAAGCGCGCCTTCCTGTCGCTGATGACGCCGGTGATCATCGTCGGCGGCATCCTGTCGGGGGCCTTCACCCCGACCGAGGCGGCGATAGCGGCCTGTGCCTGGGCACTCATTCTTGGCCTCGTCGTCTATCGGACCTTGTCGCTGAAGCGCTTCCTTCGGGTCTCCTTCGACACGATCGAGACGACGGCGGTGGTGCTGTTCATCGTCGCGGCCGCATCGATCTTCGCCTGGATCCTCACCTCCAACCGGGCGCCCGAGCACTTCGCCGCGATGATCCTGACGGTGTCGGAAAACCCGATCATCGTGCTTCTGCTGATCAACCTCATCCTCTTGGTGGTCGGCTGCTTCATGGAGACGGTGGCGGCGATCACCATCCTCACGCCGGTGCTCCTGCCGATCGCCATCAAGATGGGCGTCGATCCGGTGCATTTCGGCGTCATCATGGTGTTGAACCTGATGATCGGGCTGCTGACGCCCCCCATCGGCATGGTGCTCTATGTGCTCTCGCGCGTCTCCGGCATCCCGTTCGAACGCTGCATGCGTGCCACCATGCCGTTCCTGGTGCCGCTGTTCTTCGTGCTGGGGCTCGTCACCTTCATTCCGGCTCTCACCATGTGGCTGCCGACCTTGCTCTATCGCTAGAGCCGGATAGCTTGGGGGCGCCGCGACGCCCCCGCTCCTCGTCGCCGGCAGGGACACCTGAACGAGGTACTGAATGCGTCTCTACAAGAACCCCACTTCGCCCTTCGCCCGCATCGCCCATGTCGCGCTGATCGAGGCGGGTGTCGACAATCTCGATGTCCGGGTCGTCGACCAGTGGGCCGATCCCGCCGAATTGCTGGCGGTGAACAGCGCCGGCCGGGTGCCGTGCCTGGTGCTTGACGACGGCACCGCTATCGCCGAATGCCTGCTGATCGCCGCCTATACCGAACAGCTGCGGCAGGCGGGCAGCGACGGAGCCGCCGGATGGGACCCGGCCTGCCTGTCGCTCACCGGCACCGCCCTCGGGGTCTGCGACGCCGCCGTCCAGACGATGATCGGACGACGCATCCTCAGCGGCGGCTTCCAGGACGCCAGCTTCGACGGCCAGGATCTCGGCCGCAAGCGCCGGCGCGCGATGATCGAGGGGCTGCGCGTCGTCGAGGCGGCCCTTGCCGGCCGCGACGCGGCTGATCTCGATCTCGGGCTCATCACCGCGATCGTCGCGCTCGACTATGTCGACATGCGCTTTCCCGCCGCCGACTGGATCCCGCCGACGCCGCATCTCCGGGGACTTCGCGACCGGTTCGCCGACCGCCCCTCGCTCGCCGCCACGCGGCCCCCGAGCTGAAAGCCATGCCGATGCCGGATCCCGTCGTCATCCTCGGCGCAGCGCGCACGCCGCTCGGCAGCTTCCAGGGCGAGCTCATGCCACTCACCGCCCCGCAACTCGGGGCCTGCGCCATTGCCGCGGCGCTCGAGCGCTGCGGCGGCGCGCCGGATGACGTCTCGGAAGTGACGATGGGCTGCGTGCTGCCCGCCGGCCTCGGCCAGGCGCCGGCCCGGCAGGCGGCGATCGGCGCGGGCCTGCCGAAATCCGTCCCCTGCACCACGGTCAACAAGATGTGCGGCTCGGGCATGATGGCGGCGATGATCGCCCATGACGGCCTCGTCGCCCGCCCCGAGGGGCTGCAGGTCGCCGGCGGCATGGAATCGATGTCCAACGCGCCGTACCTGCTGCCGAAGGCGCGCGCCGGCCTGCGGCTCGGTCACGGCGAGGTCGTCGACCACATGTTTCTCGACGGGCTGGAGGACGCCTACGACAAGGGGCGGCTGATGGGCACGTTCGCCGAGGATGCGGCCGAGGCGTACCAGTTCACCCGTCAGGCGCAGGATGCCTATGCGGCGGCCTCGCTGGCGCGCGCCCTCGCCGCTGCCGAAGGCCAAGCGACGGAAACGGAGATCACCCCCGTCGCGACGACGACGCGCAAGGGAACGTCGACCATCACGCATGACGAGCAGCCTCGGAAGGCGGACCCTGCCAGGATCCCGCTGCTGAGGCCGGCGTTCCGGGAGGGCGGCACCGTCACCGCCGCCAATTCCTCGTCGATTTCGGACGGTGCAGCGGCCCTGGTACTGTCCCGGGAGTCTTTCGCCGAACAGCGGGGTATCGCGCCGCTGGCGCGGGTCGTCGCGACCAGTCGATATGCCGGCGAACCGGCCCTTTTCACGTCCGCTCCGGTGGAGGCCATTCGCCGCGTGCTCGATGCATCGGGCTGGAGGCTGGGCGACGTCGATCTGTTCGAGGTCAACGAGGCCTTTGCGGTCGTGCCGATGATCGCCATGCGCGAGCTTTCGATCCCCATCGAGGTGATGAACGTCAATGGCGGCGCCTGCGCCCTCGGTCATCCGATCGGCGCCTCGGGCGCGCGCATCCTGGTGACGCTGGTCGCCGCGCTTCGTCAGCGTGGTGCCAGGCGCGGCATCGCGGCGATCTGCATCGGCGGCGGCGAGGCGACGGCGGTAGCCATCGAGATGCTGCTCTGATCGGCCGCAAAGCAAAAGGCCGACCCCGCGAGGGGCCGGCCTTTCCAAAATCAGTCGAAGACCTTGTGGTCAGTCGCGATCGTGCTTGGGGCCCTTGCCCTTGCCGTCTTCGCCGTGCTTACGGTGCTCGCCATGATGCGGCTTGCCGTCACGGCCGCCGCGACGCTCGCGCATCTCCGCGCGACGTTCGGCGCGGGCTTCCCGCATCATCGACCGCACCAGACTGCGCGCCGAGTCGATCTGCTGGGGCGTCAGCGTCTGCTGCAGTTCGGCCAGCGCCGTCTTCAGCGTCTCGGCCCGCTCGCCCTGCTCGATCGCCCGGTCGGCCATGCGGTCCAGCATGATGAAGCCCGGTCCGGCGGACTCCGCCGCAACGGTGTCGTCGGCATCGTCCGCCGTGTCGACGCTGTCAACGGTTTCGTCGGCGTCCTCGCCCGGAAGATCGACCTGATCCTCGATCGTTTCTTCGAGCGCGGCATCGTCGGACTCGCCCGGCGCCTCGGGTGCCGCCTCGGCGTTTGGCATCATCCGGACGCCGCCACGACGCGGGCCCATGTGCGGCGGCTGCGCGCCGTCGGCGAAGGCGACCAGCGCGGCAGTGAAGGTCCGCCAGGCTTCCATCTGGTCCGGCTGTACGCCGATCCCGGTCTCGATGGCCGAGAGCGCACCGGCGACCTTGGCCGGCGAGAACATCCGCATCATCTGGCCGTGATGACCGCCGCGCGGGCCGCGATGGCCACGCCACTGCTCACGTCCGCCGCGCTCGCGTCCCATGCGCGGACCGTCGCCGCGCTGGGCGCCCGGCGTCGCCGGGCCGGCCTGGGTGGCGCCTGCCGGACCCTGGCCCTGCGCGGGAGCCTGGGCATAGGCGGCACCGGTGCCGGCCATGAGCGCCGCGCCGAGCAGCGCGATCAGCTTCGACGGGCGACGGGTCCGGGAATTGGTGGAAAGACGGGTCATGCGAATATCCTCTCGTTCGATGACTGGGTAGACCCTGAACCTAGGCGCCTGATGTTGCGGTCTTGCGGCCAAGTGTTGCGAAACATGGCCACGCGGCGGAGAGTTGTTGCGAAACATTGCCAGGGCGGCCGCTGCAACCTCCCGTTACAAGATTTCCCTCGCCTCCTGCGTCGGCAGCGGTGAGAAAAGGCGACCAGCCTGAGGATGCGCAGCATGAGCCAGCCCCACATTCTCGTCGTCGACGACGATCCCGAAATCGGCCGCCTTCTCGGGCGCTACCTCGAGAGCCAGGGTTTTCGCTGCTCGATCGCCGCGTCCCGGCGCGCCTGCGAGCAGAAGATCGGGGATTCCCGTATCGACCTCGTGGTGCTCGACGTTATGCTGCCGGACGGGTCCGGCCTCGACATGTGCCGGGACATGAAGGAGCGCCGGCCGGACATGGCGATCATCCTTCTCACCGCCCTCAAGGAGGACGTCGACCGGATCATCGGCCTCGAGCTCGGCGCCGACGACTATCTCGGCAAGCCCTTCAACCCGCGCGAGCTGGCGGCGCGGATCCGGGCGGTGCTGCGGCGCGGCGGCGAGGCCCCCGCCGAGCGGGCGCCGGCGCTCTATCATTTCGACGGCTTCTCGGTCGATCCGGAGCGCCGCATCGTGCGGGCCGCGGACGGCGAGGAGATCGTCCTCACCGGCGCCGAATTCGACATGCTGATGATCTTCCTCGACCGGCCCGGCCGCGTCCTGTCGCGGGACGTGCTGATGGATCTCCTGCACGGCCGCACCGCCGATCCTTTCGACCGGTCGGTCGACGTGACGATGAGCCGCCTGCGCCGCAAGTTCAACGATGGCGGCGTGTTCCGCCTGTTCAAGACCGTCCGCAATGGCGGTTACCAGTTCGCCGCGCGGGTCGACCGTCGCGAGGAGGGGGCGGAGCGATGAGTTCGCTCAGGGCGCGGCTCGCCATCCTCCTCGTCCTGGCGATCGTCGCCGTCGTCGCGGTCGCCGCCGGCGTCTCGGTGCAGGTCTTGGAGCGGCCCGACCGCGAAAGCTTCCGCCAGACCTTCGCTGAGGAGGTGCGGATCCTCGCCTCGGTGCTCGCCGACGATCCCGCCGCCGCCGAACGGCACGGCATCGTCACCGCGGGGGAGCCGGTGCGCGAGCCGGGCTTCATGGTCCGGGAGGCACGCGGCATCCAGCGGTCCCTGGCGGAGATCGGTCTCGACATCCCGGTGAGCATCGTCGGCGATCCGCAGGCCCGCACCCGCCAGCTCGCCTTCGAATTCGCACCGGGCGAATGGGCCTATCTGCCCTATCCCGGCTTCCCGCCGCGCAACTGGCCGGTCTTCGTCTTCTATATGGCCCTTGTCGTCGCTGGCGCCGCAGCGGTCTCGCTGTTTGCCGCCACCAAGGTGACGCGGCCGCTGCGCCTGCTCGACGAGGCGGTCTCGACGGTCGGCGCCGACGGCCTGCCGGCGCACGTGCCGGAGGACGGCCCCGCGGAGGTCCGCGCGACAGCGGCGGCGCTGAACCGGCTCACCAGTCGGGTGCGCGACGCGATCGAGAGCCGCATGCGCCTCGTCGCCGCCGCCGGCCATGATTTGCGCACGCCGATGACGCGCATGCGGCTGCGGGCGGAATTCCTGCCCGACGAGGATCGCGAAGTCTGGCTGAAGGACCTCTCCGAGCTCGACCGCATCGCCGACAGCGCCATCCGCCTCGTGCGCGAGGAGGTCGACCCCTCACCCGGCGAGGCCATCGCCCTCGGGCCTTTGGTGTGCGAGATCGCCGCCGAGCTCCGCGAGATCGGGCGCGTCGTGGAGGAGGTCGACCCCGGCATGGAGCCGCTTTCCGCGGCCGCCCGTCCCTTCGCGCTGAAGCGGGCGCTGCGCAACCTGATCGACAATGCCGCCCTGCATGGCGGCGGTGCCCAGGTCAGCCTGCGGCGCGGCAGCCACGATGAAGCGGTGATCGTCATCGCCGACGACGGGCCGGGCATTCCCGAGGCGGTGATCGGGCGCGCCTTCGAGCCGTTCTTCCGGGTCGACCCCGGCCGGCGCCAGTTCAAGCCGGGTGCCGGGCTCGGCCTCGCCATCGCCAAGGAAATCATCGACGGGGCCGGCGGCTCGATCAGCATCGTCAACCGGCCGGGCGGCGGGCTCGAGCAGACCGTTCGCTTGCCGCTGGCCGCCTGACGGGCCAGCAACAAAAGACACGTTTCGTAACTGGATCGATGGGCGTCGGGCGCGGTTAGTTCACCGACCGGGACGTCAGGAGATCAAGCCATGTTCATGAAATCACTCGCCGTCGCACTCAGCCTCGCGGTCGCGCTTCCGGCCTTCGCCGTGCCGGCCAGCGCCGCCGGCGGCAAGGTCGTCCACCGCACGGTGGTCAAGGAGAAGACCGTCGTGCATCGCGGCAAGGAAGTCCGCCACGATCGCCGCGACGCCCGCCAGCAGCAACGCAACTGGCGCCATCGCGGCGGCCGGGTTCCGGCGCAATATCGCGGCCGGAGCGTCGACGACTGGCAGCGCCACGGCCTGCGCCGCCCGGCCAACGGCCAGCGCTGGGTACGCGTCGACAACGACTATCTGCTGGTCGCCGCGGCCTCCGGCCTGATCGCCAGCATCGTTGCCGCGTCGCGCTGATCGCGGCGTATTTTTCGCGGATTTCATAGGGGCCGGTCGAAAGACCGGCCCGCTTACGTTCCATTCCCGCCAGCTAAAGCGTGGGGCTCACCTCGTCAGCCCTTCGCCTCCTTGACCTCCTTGCGGAAGCGCGCCTCGAGCTCGGGGTCGAGCGGCGGCGGCGACAGGTCCACCCCGGCCGCCAGCCGTGACGCCACCCCTTCCAGCGCCGCCACCCGGGCGTATTTCTTGTGGTTCGCCGGAATGACGTGCCAGGGCGCCCACGCGGTATCCGTGCGCGCCAGCATCTCGTCGGCGGCGCGCTCGTAATCGTCCCATTTGTCGCGATTGCGGAAATCCTCGAAGGAGAGCTTCCAGCGCTTCAGCGGATCGTGCAGCCGCTTCTCGAAGCGCTTCAGCTGCTCCGCCCGGTCGATATAGAGAAACACCTTGGCGATCCGGGTTCCGGCATCGACCAGCTGCTTCTCGAAGGCGTTGATCTCCTCATAGGCCCGCTCCCATTCCGGCTCGGCGGCGAAACCCTCGACCCGCTCGACCAGGACGCGGCCGTACCAGGACCGGTCGAACACGCCGATCTCGCCCTTGGCGGGCAGCCGGTCCCAGAACCGCGCCATGTAGTGGCGCTCGGCGTCGCGTCCCTTCGGCGCGCCGATCGGCCAGACGCGGAAGCCGCGCGGGTCCATGACGCTCGCCATGCGGCGGATGGCGCCGCCCTTCCCGGCGGCGTCCCACCCCTCGAACACGACGACCGCTTCGTCGCCCGTCTTGAGATAGGCCTGCTGGATCTGCTGGAAGCAGGTCTGCGCATCGCCTAGCCGCGCCTCGTAATCCTGCTCGTCGAGCCGCGTCGTCAGATCGAGATCGGCGAGGCGCACGGCCGTCTTCTTCTCGGACATTCCATCATCCTTCTGCTCGAGGCCGCTACATAGCGCTGGCGGGCACGCGAGCGATCCCGCGGCCCGACACGTTTGGACGGCCGCGCAGTACGGGCTATATCGTCGGCGCGCCGTCTCGTTCCTGCCGACCCGACACTGTCCTGCTCCGGGCCGCCGCCCTACCGGATCCCGCCCGATGAACCCTGCCAACCGTCTGCTCCTCGGCGGCTTCCTCACCCTCGCGGTCGTGATGGGGGTGGGGCGGTTTCTCTACACGCCGCTTCTGCCGCTGATGCAGCGCGACTACGGGTTCGGGCCGGACATCGCCGGGATCATCGCTGCGGCCAACTTCGCCGGCTACCTTGCGGGCTCCATCCTCGCCTCCTTCGTGCCCGCCGGGCCGGCCCGCCGCCGGGCGCTGCAGCTCGGCCTCGTCGCCAGCGTCACGACGACGATCGGCATGGGCCTCACCGACGATCTGCCCGCCTGGCTGGTTCTGCGCGGCATCTCCGGCCTTGCGAGCGCCTTCGCGATGATCGCCGCCGCCGGCATGATTGCCGAGGCGCTGGCCCGCATCGGTGCCGAAGCCAGGCTCGGCTGGGTGTTCGGCGGCGTCGGGACCGGGATCGCGGTGTCGGGCCTGCTGGTCCACACCGCCTCGCCTGCCCTCGACGCATCGGGTCTCTGGATCGCTGCCGGCCTCGCCTGCCTGCCGCTGGTGCCGGTGATCATCGCCGAAGTGCGGGACCGCCAGTTGCCGGCGCTGAGCCGCGCGCCCGATCCGCGCCGGCGCGTGCCGCGACCGCTGCCGTTCTGGCCGCTGCTCGTCAACTACACCTGCGAGGGCCTCGGCTACTCGGTCTTCGCCACCTTCATCGTGGCGATCGTCAAGAGCCGGCCGGGCCTCGAGGACATGGGCGACTGGGTGTGGATCATGGCCGGCCTCGCGGGACTGCCGAGTTGCCTGGTCTGGTCGAGGATCGCCGAGCGCATCGGCTTCGCGGCGGCCCTCGCCTGCGCCTACGTGGCGCAGATCCTCGGCGTCATGCTGCCGGTGCTGAGCGGCTCCGCTCCCGCCGCTTTGCTCGCCGCGCTGCTGTTCGGCGGTACCTTCATGGCGATCACGGTGCTGACCATGCCGCTCGGCCGCCACGGCCTCGGCGGCCGCGGCTTTGCCGTGCTCACCGCCGGCTTCGGCCTCGGCCAGATGCTCGGGCCGCTGGTGGCCGGCTTCCTCGTTGCCGGTGATGCCGACTACAATGTCGCGCTCGCCGCTTCCGCTTCGGTGCTGGGCCTCGGTCTCGTCGCGCTGCTCGTGGCCGTCAGGCTGCGTCCGTCTCCGGCGTGACCGGGTCGAAGCTTTCCAGCGACGCCAGGAATTCGTCGCACCAGTGCGCCGCCGTGCCGGCGAACACCGCCTCGCGCATCCGCTCCCAGCGATGGCTGCGCTCGTCGAAGGACATCGTCAGCGCCCGTTGCAGGGCGCGGGCTATGTCGTCGGTCGAATAGGGATTGACGATCAGCGCATCGGACAGCTCGGCCCGCGCGCCAGCGAAGCGCGACAGTACGAGTACCCCGGGATCGCTGGCATCCTGCGCGGCGACGAACTCCTTGGCGACAAGGTTCATCCCGTCGCGGAGCGGCGTCACCAGGCAGACCCGCGCAGCCCGATAGATGCCGGCCAGCGCGCGGCGGGTGAAGCCGCGCGTCATGATCTGGATCGGCGTCCAGTCGAGCGTCGCGAAACGCCCGTTGATATGCCCGGCGAGTTCTTCCAGCTCCCGCCGCAGATCGACATAGGCGCCGAGTTCGGAGCGCGACAGCGGCGCCACCTGCAGGAACTGCACCTTGCCGCGATTCTCCGGATAGTCCTCGAGCAGTCGTTCGAAGCCGCGGAACCGCTCCACCAGGCCCTTGGAATAATCCATGCGGTCGACGCCGACGATCTGCAGCCGATCGCCGGCGAGATCGCGCAGCATCTCCTCGTGTTCGCCGGCTTCCGGCGATGTGGCGAAGCGCGAATAGCCGTGGGCATCGATCCCGATCGGAAACGTCTGGGCCATCACGGTCCGGTCGCCGACCCGGACCCGGCGCCCGTCCAGCTTCTCGCCGCCCAGCTCGCGGATGCAGAAGGCCACGAAATTGCGCCGGTCGGTCTCCGTCTGGAAGCCCACCACGTCATAGGCGAGCATGGCGCGCACGATGTCGTGGCTGGCCGGCAGCGCGGTGAAGATCTCGGGCGGGCAGAACGGGATGTGCAGGAAGAAGCCGAGCCGGCCCTTGAAGCCGCACTGCCGCAGCTCCGAGCCGAGATAGAAGAAATGGTAGTCGTGGACCCAGACGAGGTCGTCCTCGGCAAGCAGCGGCGCGAGGCGCGCGGCGAAGCGCTGGTTGACCGAGCGATAGACCCGGTCCGACTGCCGGTCGAAATGCGCCAGGTCCAGCCGGTAATGCAGCAGCGGCCAGAGCGAGCGGTTGGCGTAGCCGTAATAGAATCCGTCGATGTCCTCCTGGTTCATGTCGATCGTGGTCATCGCCACGTCGTCCTGAACCTCGGTGTGCTCGGCGCTGAACGTGCCTTCCTCGGAGATGTCCCCGCTCCAGCCGAACCAAAGGCCGCCCCGGCGCTTCAGCGCGTCGGAGAGGCCCACGGCGAGACCGCCGGCCTTGCCCTCGTCGTTGAGCGGTCCCACACGGTTGGAGACCACCACCAGTCGTCGCTGTCGGTCAGCCATTCGTTCCCTTCCCGCCTCCCTCGGCCCGGCACTCGCCGGATCCGCCTTGTCCCATCCGGCAACAGCCGTCGCTCACGTCGCGGCGCCCAGCCAGTGATGCACTGCGCCGACATCGGCGAGGCGATGGTCCGCGACACTCTCCTTCGTCCCGACCTTGATCGCGACCCCGCCATTGTCCCGCACATGCCGGAGGGCGAACTCGTCGGTCGTGTCGTCTCCGACATACACGGGAACGCGCCCGGCGAAAGGCGGCTGCCGAAGCATGTCGGCGACGGCGACGCCCTTGTCCATGCCGGCCGGATGCACCTCGACGATGTTGTCGCCGAGCATGACGACCAGGTCGTCGCGCCCTCGCGTCGCCATGGCCATCGCCTGCTCCGCCTGATCCTTGAGATCCGGCGCGGTCCGGTAGTGCAGGACCAGCGCCGTGCCCTTGTCTTCGAGCGTCAGCCGGCTTTCCGCAAGCAGCGTCGGGGCGAGAGCGTCGCGGATGGCCTCGAGCGTTTCCGGCCCGGCCAGCCGTTCGACCGCTCCGTCCGGGCGAAGCCGGCGCTCCAGCCCGTGCACGCCCGCCGCGGCAAAACGCAGTGGCGACAGGAAGCGATCGAGATCGGCGATCCGCCGGCCGCTGACGATTGCCAATGCCCCGGAGAGCTCTGCGCGCAGCGCCTCGAGCCGCGCCAGCGCCTCGGGCGCGATCGCCACCGCAGCCGGATCGTCGACGAGGTCGACGAGCGTGCCGTCGAAATCGAGGAAGACGGCGTGGCGGCGGGAATCGATGAGAGGCGGCTGCGACATGACCCGACCTAACACAGGCGGAGGGCCTGCCGCAGCCAGAAATTGTTCAGCGGGCGAACGGCGGCCGGGCCAATTTCTCCAGGGTCGCAGCATCGGCGATGCCGGTTCCGGCCAGCGAAACCGAATGCTGGAAGGCCCGGAGCGCCGCTTCCGTGAGCGCTCCGAACACGCCGTCGACGCTGATGGCGTGGCCGTGCTGTCGCAGGCCGGCCTGCAGCAGCTTGACGGCTTCGCCGCGCGCACCGCGGGCCAGCGTCGGCTCCTCCGCAGGCGCGGCAAGCAACCGGCCCGCCTCGCGCCAGGCGGCGGCGATCTTCTCGTCATAGCGGTTGCGCTTGTAGGCGGGGCCGTTATAGCGCCGCGCGAAACCGGCATGGTCGCCATCCGCCAGCCGCCGGTGGAGATGACCCAGCTTCAGGAAACGCGCGCCGATCGCGAACTGACCGTCGGCCGATAGGCGGGCCGTGTGCCGGAATTCCTCCGCGCGGCCATAGCCGAGCGCCTGCCAGTGCGCGCCCATGACCTGGCAGAGTCCCCACGACGTCGAGGCGATCGCCGCCGCCGCATCGATTACCGCTGCCCGCTCGAACAACCGCCAGCGCGCCGACTGGGCGCCTGGGTTGGCCACCGCCCCGGCACGGGGATGCGCGAGGCCCTCGGCCCGTGCGCGCTGGCGCGCCGGCCCGGCAAGCAGCCGGTCGAAATAGTGACCCTCGAAACGGATCAGCGGCTCCGCCCGGCCGTCGAACACCGCCAGCGCGACGCCGCGCGTCTCGACCAGCGCCACCGCCAAGAGCACCGCCGGATCGACGCCGGCCGCCTCTCCTGCTCTGCGCGCTGCCGCGACAACCATCCTGTCCACCGCCATGCTCCGCTCCCGTCCAAACCGTGACGGGTCCAGTGTCGCAGCGGTCATGCGGACGGGGAGAAGTTTCCTGCACGCCGCCCCGCCTCGGGGCGGCGTGCAGGAGATCAGGCGGCGTTGGAAGCGAGCGCGGCGGAAGCGTGCGCCGGCGCGTGGCCGGTGACGCGCGTGCCGGCAAAGCTGCCGGCGACCTCGTCGGCGATCATGTCCGCCGTCGCCGCGGCAAGCGTCCAGCCGAGATGGCCGTGGCCGGTGTTATAGAAGACGCCCGGCCGCTTGCCGGGTGCAACCCGCGGCAGCATGTCGGGCATCATCGGCCGGAGACCCGCCCAGGGCACGACGGAATCGGTCGAGACGCCCGGGAAGCGGCTGCGGCTCCACTCGACCAGCGGGCGGATGCGCGAAGCCCTGATGTCGCGATCCTCGCCGGCGAACTCCGCCGTGCCGGCGATGCGCAGCCGGTTGGCGCCAAGGCGGCTGGTGACGATCTTGGCGTGTTCGTCGAGCAGGCTGACCCAGGGCGCGGCCTCGCGGCTCGCCGCGTCGGCGAGTTCGACCGTCACGGAGTAGCCCTTCACCGGGTAGATGTTCACCCGATCGCCGAGCTGGGCGGCAAAGCGGCGGCTGCCGACGCCTGCACAGACGACGATGCCATCGAAATGATCGCGGCGCGGCTCCTTGGCCGGCACCGCCCCGTCCCGCCACGCGACGTCGACGCCGCCGCTGGCGCGCGTCGCCACCGAGCGCACGTCGGCGTTGAACTGCAGGCTCGCACCCTTACGGCTGCAGGCTTCGGCAAGGCGCCGGGTGAATTTGTGGATGTCGCCGGTGAAGTCGGATTCGGTGAAGAACCCGCCGATGAACTTGCCGCGGATGGCCGGCTCGATGGCGGCGATCTCCGTCGGCGTCACCGACCGGCGGTCGAGCCCGCCCTTTTCCAGCAGCCGGTTGACCCTGGCCGCATGCTCGAATTCGGCCTGCGTCTCGTAGACGTGCAGGATGCCGCGCTTCTCGAGATCGAAGTCGAATCCCTCGCGATCGGCCATCTCCAGCAGATGCCGCCGCGCCTCGATGGCGAGCCGCGTCGTGGCGATCGTGTTCGCCTCGTAGCTGCGCGCGGCCAGCACGAATTCGAGCATCCAGCTGATCTTGTGCCAGGAGGGCGCCGGATGGACGAGCAGCGGCGCATCCTTGCGCAGCATCCATTTAAGCCCCTTCAGGAAGGTGCTCGGCTGGTTCCAAACTTCGGCGTTCGAGGCCGAAAGCTGGCCGCCATTGGCGAAGGAGGTTTCCATGGCGGCATAGGCATTGCGGTCGAAGACCGTGACGTCGAAGCCGCGCAGGAGAAGCTGGTAGGCGGTGGTGATACCGGTGATGCCGGCGCCGATGACGGCGATGGAAGTCATGACGATCCTCTCATCCCGCCGCGGCGGGAATGTCGTTCATGCCCCTCCCGTCATGAGCCTGAGAGTTTCACGGGGCGGGGAGAATTCCACGCACCGCTTTCTCCTTCGGCGGACGTTCCTTTCGGAACGTCGCTCTTCGGAATTCGCGCCGACGCAGCGGTCCTTTTGCCTGAGAGTTTCCGGGGCGGTTGCTCCTTCGGCGCCGGCCTTTCGGCCAGTCTCTCCCGCATGCGTCTATGCCTTGGTTGTAGGCGCTTATGTGCACTGCCGCAAGACGCGGCACACATGCCTTTGGCATTGCACCCATGCAGATTGACGAGGGCAAACATGCATCTTCAACAGGGCCGGTCCTGCCTCGTCGTCTGCGGGTCGGAAGCGACCGGCTTCGCCGTATCAGTCCAGCCGGCGGCCGCTCGCGCTGTCGAACCGGTGCACCGCATCGAGCCGCCCGGCGGCCCGGACCTTCGTCCCCGGCTCCAGATGGCTGTAGCCCGGCACCCGCACGGCAATCTCCGGCCCCTTCTCGGCGAGAGCCCCGAAGACATAGCTCTCGGCGCCGACCACTTCGACGCCGGTGACCGTCAGGTCGGCGACGAACTCGCCGGGCTCGCGCCCCGCCTCGACCAGCCGCATGTGTTCGGGCCGGATGCCCAGGACGACACCTTCCGAAGCGGCGCCCGGCAGCCCGTCGAGCCCCGCCAGTCCCTCGCCGGCGCCGCCCGTCGAATCGAGCGGCACGAGGTTCATCGCCGGGGAGCCGATGAAGGTCGCGACGAACAGGCTGGCCGGCCGCTCATAGAGATCCATCGGCCGGCCGGCCTGCTCGATCCGCCCGCCATTCATCACCACCAGCTGGTCGGCGAGCGTCATCGCCTCGAGCTGGTCGTGGGTGACGTAGAGGCTGGTCGTCGCCAGCCGCCGCTGCAGCCGCCTTATCTCGGCGCGCATCTGCACGCGCAGCTTGGCGTCGAGATTGGACAGCGGCTCGTCGAACAGGAAGGCCGCCGGCTCGCGGACGATGGCTCTACCCATCGCCACGCGCTGGCGCTGGCCGCCGGAAAGCTGGCCGGGCTTGCGGTCGAGCAGCGGCGCGATCTCGAGGATCCCCGCCGCCTCGTCGACCCGCCGGGCGATCTCCGGCATCGCCATCTTGCGGTTCTTCAGCCCGTATTCGAGGTTCTGCCGCACGCTCATATGCGGATAGAGCGCGTAGTTCTGGAACACCATGGCGATGTCGCGCTCGGCCGGCTCCAGCTCGTTGACCACGCGCTCGCCGATCCGGACCGTGCCGGAGGTGATCGATTCCAGCCCCGCGACCATGCGAAGGAGGGTCGACTTGCCGCAGCCGGACGGCCCGACCAGCACGACGAATTCGCCGTCGTCGATGCTGAGCGAAACGCCCTTCACCGCTTCGACGCCGCCGGCATAGACCTTGCGGATGTCGGTGAGTTCGATGCGAGCCAAGCCTATTTCTCCGATTCGACGAGGCCGCGCACGAACCAGCGCTGCATCAAGACGACCACCAGGACCGGCGGTGCGATGGCGAGGATCGCGGTGACCATCACCTGCGGCCACGGCGTATCCGCGTCGGCAAAGGACACCATCTTCTTCAGCGCGATGACGATGGTGTTCATCTGGTTGTCGTTGGTGACGAGCAGCGGCCACAGATACTGCGTCCAGCCGTAGATGAAGAGGATGACGAAAAGCGCCGCGATATTGGTCTTCGACAGCGGGATGAGGATGTCCCGGAAGAACCGCATCGGGCCGGCCGCGTCGATCCGCGCCGCCTCCACCAGTTCCGGCGGGATCGTCATGAAGAATTGCCGGAACAGGAGCGTCGCGGTCGCCGAGGCGACCAGCGGCAGGATCAGCCCCGCATAGGTGTCGATCATGCCGAGGTCGACCATCACCTTGTAGGTCGGCAGGATGCGCACCTCGACGGGCAGCATCAGCGTGATGAAGATCAGCCAGAAGAACGCCATGCGGAACGGGAAGCGGAAGAACACGATGGCGAAGGCCGACAGGATCGAGATCACGATCTTGCCGATGGCGATGCCGAGCGCCATCACCGTCGTGTTGAACAGGAGCGTGCCGACGCCGACGCCGCCGATCCGGCCGACGCCGCCGAACAGCGCCTGGCTGTAATTGTCGACGAACTCGCCGCCCGGCACCAAAGGCAGCGGCGGCCGCAGGATGGTCTGCAGCGTCTGCGTCGAGGCGACGAAGGTGTAGTAGATCGGGAACGCCACGATCAGGACGCCCAGGATCAGCACCAGATGCGCTATGGGACGGCCGATGCCGCCGCGCTCGATCATGCGAGCCTCGTCAGGGCATCAGCCATAGTGCACCTTCTTCTCCACATAGCGGAACTGCACCGCCGTCAGGCAGATGACGATCGCCATCAGGATCACCGACTGCGCCGCCGAACTGCCGAGATTGAGGTTCACGAAGCCGTCGTTATAGACCTTGTAGACCAGCGTCTCGGTCGCCCGCGCCGGCCCGCCCCCGGTCACCGAGTCGATGATGCCGAACGTGTCGAAGAACGCGTAGACCGTGTTGACCACCAGCAGGAAGAAGGTCGTCGGCGCGATCAGCGGGAAGACGATCGTCCAGAAGCGCTTGGTCGAGCCGGCGCCGTCGATCGCCGCCGCCTCGATCAGCGATTTCGGGATCGACTGCAGCGCCGCGACGAAGAACAGGAAATTGTAGCTGATCTGCTTCCACGCAGCGGCGACCACCACCAGCACCATCGCCTGGTCGCCGTTGAGCAGCGGATCCCAGTCGTAGCCGTTGCGGCGAAGCATGTAGGCGAACGTGCCCATCGCCGGGTTGAACATGAACAGCCAGAGCATGCCGGCAACGGCCGGCGCCACCGCATAGGGCCAGATCAGCAGCGTGCGGTAGAACGCCTTGCCGCGCAGCACCTTCTCCACCGACGTCGCCAGGAGCAGCGCCAGCGTCATGGCGAGGACGGCCGTCGAGATCGAGAAGACCGCCGTCACCTTGATGGCATTGAGATAGGCGGGGTCGGACAGCACCGCCTGGAAATTGTCGAGGCCGACGAAGCGTGTGCGCAGCCCGAACGGGTCCTGGCGGAGCAGCGACTGGTAGATCGCCTGGCTCGCCGGCCAGTAGAAGAACACCAGCGTGATCGCCACCTGCGGCGCGAGCAGCAGATAGGGCAGCCATTTGTTCGGGAAGACGGCTTTCACCAGCGGCGACATTCATGCTGGCCCGGAGCTGATCGCCCCGGGCGGAAAGGGAAGTGCCGGGCGATGGGCGCCCGGCACGGTCGCTGTGAGTCTTACTGAGCCTCGGCGATCGCCTCGTTGCCGAGCTCGACGATGCGGTCGAGCGCGGTCTTGGCGTCGATGTCGCCGGCCAGCATCGCCTCGAACTGCTCGTTCTGGATGTCGCGGATCTGCGGCAGGTTCGGCAGGCGCACGCCCTTGGAATTCTCGGTCGGCTCCTTGCCCATCATCTGGCTGATCGGGGTCTCGCGGCCGGGGTTCTCGTCGTAGAAGCCCGACGCCTTGGTCTCCTCATAGGCTTCCATGGTGACCGGCAGATAGCCAGACACCTGGTGCAGGCGCGCCTGGATGGCGGGCTGCGAGAGGAAATTGAAGAACTCCGCGATGCCCTTGACCTCGTCGTCGGACTTGCCGCCGAACACCCAGAGGCTGGCGCCGCCGGGAATGGTGTTCTGCGGCGCGCCTTCGGCGTTGGCGTCGTAGGGAAGCTGGCCGATGCCGTAATTGAGGCCTGACTTGACCACGTCGCCGAGCCCGCCCGAGGACTCGGTCAGGATGCCGCATTCGCCCGACAGGAACAGCTGCTTGGCTTCCGAGGTGCGGCCGCCGTAGCGGAACACGCCGTCCTTGGCGAGGTCGGCGATCGCCTGAAAATGCTCGACATAGATCGGCGCATCGAGCTCGAGCTCGACGTCGGTTCCGGCGAGCCCGTTCTCCTGCGTGCCGTAGGGCACGTTGTTCCAGGCGGCGAAATTCTCGAGATGGATCCAGGTCAGCCAGGTGGATGTGTAGCCGCACTCGGCGGCGCCGGAATCCTTGATCTTGCGGGCGGCCTCGAAGACCTCCTGCCAGGTCTTCGGCGGATTCTCGACGTCGAGCCCGGCCTTCTCGAACACGTCCTTGTTGTAATAGAGGATCGGCGAGGACGAGTTGTACGGGAAGGACAGCATGGTGCCGTCCGGCTTGGAGTAATAGGCGACGATGCCGGGCAGGTAGTTGGACTTGTCGAATTCGTAGCCGCCGGCCTCGAGCACCTCGGCCACCGGCATCACGGCGCCTTCGGCGCCCATCATCACGCCGGTGCCGACGTCGAAGACCTGGATGATCGCCGGCGGCTGGCTGGCACGGAACGCGGCGATGCCGGCGTTCAGCGTCTCCGGATAGGTGCCCTTGAAGACCGGCTGGATCGCGTAGGCATCCTGGGACTCGTTGAATTCCTTGGCCAGCGTGTCGACGACTTCGTTGTTGGCGCCGGACATCGCATGCCACCACTGCAGTTCGGTGACGGCGAAGGCCTGGCTGGCTCCGGCGATCAGCGCGCCGAGGGCGACGGCGGCCCTGAGAAATTTGCGGGTCATGTTGGTTTCCTCACCGTTGAAGCGACTCTCGGGCCCTGTTGCCGAGCTTGTCCAAGCCGCCGTTCGTAAGAGTGCTTCAAAACCGGTCCGTGACACAATCATGAAGCTTGGATGACAGCCTCAAAAGGCGCCAATCGCACGTTTTTTCGCCAGCAAGCGCACGACATGCGCTCGCTGACGGCGGTTGGGTGGGACCGCCAGGCCGAGGCGTCGGCAGGAGCGCCTATTCGCCGCGCGGAAAGCGCTGCGATTCTTCCAGCGTGTTGAGATCCATGTGGTTGCGCATGTAGCGCTCCGACGCCTTCTGCAGCGGCTGATGGTCCCACGGGTAATAGGCGCCGTTGCGGAGCGCCTCGTAGACGACCCAGCGCCGCGCCTGGCTCTCGCGCACGTCGGCGTCGAAGCGCGCCATGTCCCAGCGCGCCCGCATCTCGGCCTCGAACCCCGCCAGCGTCTCGGCATGGGCCGGGTCGTCGGCGAGATCGACCAGCTCGTGCGGATCGGCTGCGAGGTCGAAGAGCTGCGGCGGGTCGAGCTCGCAATGGTTGAACTTGAAGCGTCCCCGCCGGATCGACACCAGCGGCGCCTCGGAGCCTTCCGCCGCGTATTCCATGTAGACCGGCGCGGGCGAGGCTTCGCCGCGCGCCACCGGCAGCAGCGAATGGCCGTCGGTCCACGGCGCGACCGCGCCGAGGTCGATGCCGGCGAGATCGCAGAGCGTCGACGCCAGGTCGATGGTCGAAACCGGCGCGTCGACGCTGCGTGGATCGAGCCCGGGGGCCATGAGCATCAGCGGCACGCGGGCCGAGCCCTCGAAGAAGTTCATCTTGAACCACATGCCGCGCTCGCCGAGCATGTCGCCGTGGTCCGACAGGAAGGCGACGATGGTGTTGTCGTCCATCCGCGTGCGGGCGAGCACGTCGAGGATCGAGCCGATCTTCTCGTCGACATAGGAGATATTGGCGAAATAGCCGCGCCGGGCCCGGCGGACCTCGTTCTCGGTGACGTGGAAGCTGGTGGAATCGTTCGCCCGGTAGAGCCGCTGCGAGTGGGGGTCCTGCCGCTCGTAAGGGATCTCCCCGACCGCCGGCAGAAGCTCGTCGCAATCCTCGTACAGGTCCCAGAAGCGGCGCCGCGCGACATAGGGGTCGTGCGGATGGGTGAAGGAGACGGTCAGTGCCCAGGGCCGGTCGTCGGCGCCCCGCGACAGATCGTAGAGCTTGCGCTCGGCGTGATGGGCGACCTCGTCGTCATACTCCATCTGGTTGGTGATCTCGGCGACCCCTGCCCCCGCCACCGAGCCGAGATTATGGTACCACCAGTCGATCCGCTCGCCGGGCTTGCGGTAGTCCGGCGTCCAGCCGAAATCGGCCGGATAGACGTCGGTCGTCAGGCGCTCCTCGAAACCGTGCAGCTGGTCCGGGCCGACGAAGTGCATCTTGCCCGACAGGCAGGTGTGATAGCCCGCGCGACGCAGGTGATGGGCATAGGTCGGTATGGCCGAGGGAAATTCCGCGGCATTGTCGTAGACGCCGTTGCGCGACGGCAGCTGCCCGGACATCACGGCGGCTCTGGCCGGCGCGCAGAGCGGGCTCGGCGTATAGGCGTTGCGGAACCGCACCGAGCGCGCCGCCAGCGCCTTCAGGATCGGCGCGTGCAGGAAATCCGCCGGCCCGTCGGGAAACAGCGTGCCGTTGAGCTGGTCGACCATGATGATCAGGATGTTCGGACGGTTCATGAATTCCCCTGCGTGGCTGTCGCCGCAGGGATAGCGCGGACGGGGCGCGGGAGCCAGCCGCCGCCCGCCGCTGCGCGGGGGGCTTGAGCCCCACGACACAGCGTTCCACGCGGAGCCATCTGCCAGAGGGGATTTGCCGTCATGCGACGGAGAGATTGATCCGCGACAATGCGCGTGCGGCCATATCGCGAGAGTGGTCGCACGGATCGACAGGTGGGGACGGCTCGGGCAGCACGCACGATTGCCCACCGCTCGGCGACACACCGGCCGCAAACGGCGGGACGCTCGAAGGATACTGCATGAACGACGCCACTCCGCACCACGCGCTCGAAGCCACGGCGACGCTTGCCGCCTTCGACACGGCGGCGACCGGCCTCAGTCAGGACGAAGCGGCACGGCGCCTGCAGCGCGACGGACCGAACCGCCTGCCCGCGGCCCCGAAGCGCAGCCCGGTGCTGCGGTTTCTGCGGCATTTCAACAATGTCCTGATCTACGTCCTGATCGCTGCCGCGATCGTTACCGCCGTGCTGGGCCACTTCGTCGACACCGCCGTCATTCTGGTCGTGGTGATCGCCAATGCCGTCATCGGCTTCGTGCAGGAAGGCCGGGCCGAACAGGCGATGGCGGCGATCCGCGACATGCTCGCGCCGCACACGTCGGTGCTGCGGGACGGCGAGCGGCGCACCATCGACAGCGCCGAAGTCGTCGTCGGCGACGTCGTGCTTCTGGAGGCGGGCGAGAAGGTCCCCGCCGACCTGCGGCTGATCGAGGCCAAGGGTCTGCTCGTCCAGGAGGCCATCCTCACCGGCGAGTCGGTGCCGGTGGACAAGGATACTGCCCCCGCCCCGACCGACGCCCCGCTGGGCGATCGCACGGCGATGGCGTTCAGCGGCACGCTCGTCGCCGCCGGCACCGGTCGCGGCGTCGTCATCGCGACCGGTGCCGCGACCGAGATCGGCCGGATCAGCGGCATGCTGTCCACGGTCGAGACGCTGACGACGCCGCTCGTCCAGCAGATGGACCGTTTCTCCCGCTGGCTGACGGTATTGATCCTGCTGATCGCCGCCATCCTCCTCGCCTTCGGCTACTTCCTCGAGCATTTCGCCTTTGCCGACATGTTCATGATCGTCGTCGGGATCTCCGTCGCCGCGATCCCGGAGGGGCTGCCCGCCGTCCTCACCATCACGCTCGCGGTCGGCGTGCAGGCCATGGCACGGCGGAACGCGATCGTCCGGCGGCTGCCGGCGATCGAGACGCTGGGCGCTGTCTCGGTGATCTGCACCGACAAGACCGGCACGCTGACCCGCAACGAGATGATGGTCGCCTCGGTGGTCACCGCCGGTGACCGGTTCGAGGTCGAGGGCGCCGGCTACGCTCCCGAAGGCGCCATCCGCCGCGGCGAAACCGGCATCGATGCGGGCGCGCATGAAGCCCTGGGCGAGATCGCCCGCGCCGCCGCGCTCTGCAACGACGCGGTCCTGCGCGATGACGGCGGAAGCTGGACGATCCAGGGCGACCCGATGGAGGGCGCGCTCCTGGCGCTATCGCGCAAGATCGGCGGTATCTCGCCCCGCGGCGAATGGCGCCGCGCCGACGAGATCCCCTTCGACGCGCGGCATCGCTACATGGCAACGCTCGATCGCGACGGCAACGGCGCCGCACGCGTCAGCGTCAAAGGCGCGCCCGAGCGGATCCTCGCCATGTGCGCCGGGCAGCGCGGGCCGGACGACAGCATCGAGAAGCTCGACGAACACGCGTGGAACGAAGCGGCCGAGGCGATCGCCGCGAAAGGCCAGCGCGTACTCGCCATCGCCACCCGCTCGATGGCGGACGGGCACGCGACGCTGCAACACGCCGATCTGGAGGGAAAGCTTGTCCTTGTCGGACTGGTCGGCCTCATCGATCCGCCGCGGCCGGAAGCCATCGCGGCGGTGGCGCAATGCCGGCAGGCGGGCATCCGCGTGAAGATGATCACCGGCGACCATGCCGGCACGGCGGCCGCCATCGGCCGGCAGATCGGGCTGGAGAACCCGGACAGCGTGCTGACCGGCACTGACCTCGACATGATGGACGATGCGGCTCTCGGCAATGCGGTCGCCGAGACCGACATCTTCGCCAGGACCAGCCCCGAACACAAATTGCGGCTGGTGACGGCGCTGCAGTCGCGCGGTCTCACGGTCGCCATGACCGGCGACGGCGTCAACGACGCCCCGGCGCTGAAGCGCGCCGATGCCGGCATCGCCATGGGCCTCAAGGGCAGCGAGGCGGCCAAGGAAGCCGCCGGGCTGGTACTCGCCGACGACAATTTCGCCTCCATCGTCGCCGCCGTCCGCGAGGGGCGGACGGTCTATGACAACATAAAGAAGGTGATCAGCTGGACGCTGCCGACCAATGCCGGCGAGGCGCTGACGATCATCGTCGCGCTGCTCTTCAGCATGTCGCTGCCGGTGACCGCCATCCAGATCCTCTGGATCAATCTGGTCACCAGCATCACGCTCGGCATCGCGCTCGCCTTCGAGCCGACCGAGGAGAACACCATGCGCCGCCCGCCGCGGCCGCGCGGCCAGGCGCTGCTCTCCGCCGCGCTGACCTGGCACATCGTCCTCGTCGCGCTGCTGTTCCTCGCCGGCGTCCTCGGCATCTATGCCTATGCGGTCGACCAGGGCTATTCCGAAGCGCTGGCCCGCACCATGGCGGTGAACACGATCGTCGTGCTGGAGATCTTCCACCTGTTCTTCATCCGCAATCTCTACGGCACCTCGCTGACCTGGGCAGCGGTGCGCGGCACGAAGATGGTCTGGGCGACGGTGCTCCTCGTCACCGCCGCGCAGTTCGCCTTCACCTATCTGCCGGTCATGCAGACCGCCTTCGGCACAGTCGCCGTGCCGGTCCAGGACGGTATGCTGATCGTCGGCATCGGGATCGTGTTCTTCGCCGTCATCGAGGTCGAAAAGCAGCTGCGCCTCGCGCTTCTGGCCGGCAGGGCCTGAAAGGCTGGTTCGGGCTCCGTTTATGAATTGGCAGAACCGCAAGGGGTGAGGCGGCGGCCGCTGTCGCTGTTCCTCGCGGAGCGGTGGGACGGGCGCTCACGCCACCGCCAGCGGCGTGGGATGCCAACCCTCTCGGCCGTCATCCTTGGGCTTGACCCGGAGACCCCTGCAAGCCGCTGGAGCTGCCGAATGCGCCTCCAAGGCTCCGGGCGGGCACGAAGTCTCCGCCGAATGACCCGTTTTGGCCGTGAGGCATGGGTCCCCATGCCAAACCGCCGAAAACGCCACGACGGCGCCGAAAATGCCGGCACTCGCATCGAAGCACGACTCTTACAACACGGCACGGTGAGCCGCGCCGGTCGACCACCTTCCCGCCACCCGCGCCACAAACGAAAACGCCCGCGAAGCCGGAGGCTTCACGGGCGATTTTGGTTGCGGGGACAGGATTTGAACCTGTGACCTTCAGGTTATGAGCCTGACGAGCTACCGGGCTGCTCCACCCCGCGCCATGACCGAAGCGACTCGATGCGCCGCCGGTGAGAGGGATATATGCGACAGCACGATGAATGAAAAGGGGCTTTGCCGGAAACCCGGAACAAAAACACTCGCTCGGCCAGCAAAGGTGCAAGCCGATCTGTCATCGCGCCCCGCAAGGCTAGCAGAACCCCCTTCGGCTGAGAAGCGCCCGGTCGGCGCGACGCTGCGGGGGTCCTCGCGCCTCAGTCGCGCAACTCCCGCCGCAGCACCTTGCCGACCCCGCTCTTCGGCAGTTCGTCCCGGAACACCACCTCGCGCGGCCGCTTGTAGCCGGTCAGGTTGTCCCGGCAGAACGCCTTCACCGCCTCCTCGGTGATCGCCGGGTCGGTGGCGACGACAAACAGCTTCACCGCCTCGCCCGAATTGTCGTCCGTCATGGCGATCGCCGCAGCTTCGGCGATTCCAGGCATGCGGGTCGCCACCTCCTCGATCTCGTTCGGATAGACGTTGAAGCCGGAGACGTTGATCATGTCCTTCTTGCGGTCGACGATCTTGAAATAGCCCCGCTCGTCCATGACGCCGATGTCGCCGGTGCGGAAGAAGCCGTCCTCGGTCATCACCCGCGCCGTCTCGTCCGGCCTGTTCCAGTAACCGACCATGACCTGCGGCCCCCTGATGGCGATCTCGCCGCGTTCGCCGACGGGCAGATCCTTCCCCGCTTCGTCGATGATCCGAAACTCGGTGGAGGGGAGCGGCATGCCGATCGTGCCGGAGAACTCGGTCGCGTCGGTCGGATTGCAGCTGGCCGACGGGGAGGTCTCCGAAAGGCCATAGCCCTCGCAGATCGAGCAGCCGGTCTTCTGCCGCCACAGCTCGGCCGTCGCCGCCTGGACGGCCATGCCGCCACCCACGGAGAGTTTCAGGCTCGACCAGTCGATGTCCTTCACGTCGGGATGACGGGCGATCGCGCCGAACAGCGTGTTGACCGCCGGGAAGGAATGGAAGCGATGCTTCTTCAGCTCCTTCAACGTCGCCTTGATGTCCCGCGGATTGGGGATCAGTATGTTGCAGCCGCCATTGCGCATCGACAGCATCATGTTCACGGTGAAGCCGAAGATGTGGTAGAGCGGCAGCGCGCAGACCGTCAGCTGCTGCTCCCCCGGCTTCATGTCGCGCAGCGCCGGCTGGTTCCACAATTCCGACTGCAGAACATTGGCGATGATGTTGCCGTGGGTGAGCGTCGCGCCCTTGGCGACACCCGTCGTGCCGCCGGTATATTGCAGCACGGCGACGTCGCTTCGCTCGGTCTGCTCGGAGCGGAACATCCCGGCCCGGCCCTTGGCCATCGCCTGCTTGAAGGTCACGGCGCCCGGCAGGTCGTAGGCGGGTACCATCTTGCGGAGGCGGCGGACAACGAAGTTGACGATGTGGCCCTTCAGCGTCGGCAGCATGTCGCCCATCGAAGCGACGACGACGTGCTCGACCGGGGTCTCGCTCCGGCAGGCCTGGAAGGTCTTCGCCATGTTCTCCAGGATCACCAGCGCCTTCGCGCCCGAATCCGACAGCTGGTGCGCCAGCTCCCGGGGCGTGTAGAGCGGATTGGTGTTCACGACGACCATGCCGGCCCTGAGGATACCCGCCACGGCGACCGGGTACTGGAAGACGTTCGGCATCATCAGCGAGACGCGGTCGCCCTTTTTCAGCCCGAGCGACTGTAGATAGGCGGCAAAGGCTCGCGATGCCTCGTCGATCTCGCCGAAACTCTTGGTGGCGCCGAGAAAGTGGAATGCCGGCTTGTCCCGGTTCTTGGCAAAAGCCTCGTCGAGCAGTTCCGCCAGCGAGCGATAGGGAAACGCCGGCAGCTCCGCCGGAACGCCTGCCGGATAATGCTGCAGCCAGGGTTTATCCATGTGGTTCTTCCTCCCTTTTTATCAGATCTAGGGATAGCCGAAGCCGGCAGCGAACCACAATGATTTCCGTTTACGTCAATGCGGGAACCGGCCTCGACCGAAGCGGACAGGCTCCCCTCGAGCGAGAGAAGCGGTAGTTCGACGGGGCGCAGGCGGTGGGTTCCCGACGGAACTGCCGAGGCACGCTGGACAACAGCGCGAGTCGCAGACTCCACCACGTCGAACGTTATCGCCAAGCCCGGGCCTGGCGGCGGCCTTGCCACCGCGGACCCGAATCCGGACGCACGAACGCCCCCGTTTTTGGGACGGGGGCGTTGGTGGGATATGGCGATGTGTATGGGGTGTTTGTGAAGTTTCTCACGCTTGCGATTTGCAGACCTGGCGGCGACCGACTTTCCCGCGTCTTGAGACGAAGTATCATAGGCGCTGGGGCGTTTCACGGCCGAGTTCGG
>NZ_JACIEM010000004.1 GCF_014196845.1 Aurantimonas endophytica | reverse complement strand
TCCATCGGCCGCCTGACCAGTGCGCCAGTTCAATCCCATTCTCTCTGGAAAGCTGCCGTGCTTCGATGACGACCGGCTTCTTGCGAAGCTGCGGCGTGGCTGCCTCCAATGTAAAAGGCCCGCCGTGATGGCGAGCCTTCGAATTCGATCTACGATAAGGCGATTGCCTATCTGATAGCCTGACCACCGTCGGGTCTTGTCGGCTCAGGCTCGCCTAGCGGGCTGTCGCGACGGGTCTGCTTGCCTTCACGGCCCGACTGAGGGACCGCCGTTCAGCAAGTCGTCGTCGCGCTCGTCCTGCTGCTCCTGCTCGATCGGCGCAGATCCGGCGTCGTCTTCAGAGACGATGCGATCAGGGTCGCGCGGCTTGCCTTTCGGCATCTTGTCGTTTGGGTTTTCAGTCACTGGATCGGTCTTGGACATGTCTGGCTCCTTCGCGTTCGCCAAGAGACAAGCTTGCAGAAGCACTGATGTTCCCGGACAACCGGTTGCGGGCGTATGAACTTGGCCGGCAACAGCCCCGCCCTGACGGATCGGTCTCGACATCCTCGCGATAAAGAAACGATAGATCTTCCTCCGCCGACCGCTCGTCACGCTGCAGGCCCGCTTCGAAACCCCGAGAGAATAGGTGCGAGCGCGCGAGCTTCCGCAGGGCCTACCCGCAGGAAATCTCCTCTATGGTATCCGTTTCCTCATCGAACCAGATATTCATCCGTTCGAATTTCAATTCCGATGTCACAGCGCATTCAGTGCAGGCGAAGCGAAGCTGGTGGCCCGGCGCTTCAGTCGGCAAGGACTCTAGGGCGATCCCCACGTACTTCTGAAACTCCGAAGCCTTGCACTGGTCTCCGTAGTAATAGACGGCTGGACCGTCCTCCTGCTCCGCGATCCACACCCCATCGCCGCGGGGATGATTTATGATCGTCGAGCCTTCCGGCGCCCAATATGTGAACGGTGGCGGCGGCTCGGCCTCCATGATCACGACAGGCTCTGGCAACTCATGTTCTGCGTCATCCCGGTCCGTGGCACTGGCAGTACCGGCCATCAGAAGCGGCATGGCAGCGAATGCAAGGCTGGCTCGACTGATCCTCATGTCATCTCCTCCATGATCAAATGACGATCGGGGCAGATGATGGCCAATGGGTGACGAGGCCTATCCGATCAGCTTCGTCACCTTCCCGCGTGCAAGGCAGTGAGCGCAGGCCCATTGCTTCGTCCCGCCGGCTTTGGTGTTCCGTGGCGTCCGGCGCGGCGCGACCGTGACCTCGATCACCGCGCTCGTCGCGATACCGATGTCCTTCTTGCACTGCCAGCACGTCACCTGCTCGCTTTCAGCAAGTGACTGACGTCTCCACGGCACAGCGGGAGCATCGTGAGGAATATCTCCCTCGACGGCTGTCAGGTGCGATCGGTCTCGGAAATCGTCTTTCACCCTAGGACTATGCCGCAAGCCCCGCCTTCTGAAAAGCGCCAGCTTCCTTCATCCGCAGCTGGTCCAGTGTCAGCTCTTGCCCGTTGCGATCGACGAACCGATCCAACGGCAGGTCACCCTTGCGGAATAGAGCGCCTCTGGTCGAGCCCAGCACGTCATCCTGGAAGGCCGCGGGCTGACGCTTGAGCCATGACTGGTAGGTCTCCGTTGCCGGCACCTGCCCGTTCATGCTCGCCCGTGTGCCTGGCGGTAGATCGTCGATGTCGAAGCCGAGCTCTCGCCAGCTCTTCGTCACCGGAACCGTCGTTGACCGGCAACCGAAGTGCGCCGGCGGGCGCGGTCCGCTATCAAGGGAGAACGTCTGCCCATCTCGGCCGCGGCAAACGGCCGAGGTTCGCCCGTCCAATGTAGCCACCCAACGCACCTTCGCGATCAGGTCGGCATTTGCCTTGTAGGTCTCCTGCCGAGCGACGTTGGCGGTGTGGTTGACCGCGGTCCGCACGACGCTCTCGGCGCTTCGGCGATTGATCTGCAGGATGCCGTCCTCGAATTTCGCAGCCCGAGTTCCACGGATGCGCCGGACGATCTGGTCCGTCGTCTGTCCCTCGACATAGCCCTGCCGGATAGCATCCCTGACCCGGCTGAATGCAGCTGCCTCGAGATCCTTACCCCACTCCTTCATCACCCGGCCTTGGAAGGGGCGCGAATTGACCGCCGCGTAGAGCTGCTCCGCGGACGGCGTCACGATGTCAATAGCGATGGGCAGGGTCGAAGAGATTGCCCGCGCCTGAAACCCCGCTTCGTACATCGCGAGGTTCCGCAGAACATCCGTGATCTCTCGATCGACGAGGCGATAAGCATCCCGGTTCACAACCCGGATCGCCTCAAGAAGTTTTGCGAGCCGCTTCTGCGACCATGCGCCCGAGACATCCATCGGATCGTATTTCGTCATCTGGGCGACGAGGTCCACGTCGCTCCGGTTCAGAAGGCCGATCAGCTTCCGAACGGTCGACGTTGAGAAGCGCTGGAGATAGACCTGATGGCGAACGGCGCCGTCTAGCAGATCCTCGTTGACGGTCACGCCGCCACCTCATCCTCTCGGCCGACGAGCCCGAGCTCCGGCCCCTCGGACGTGATCAACTCTTCTTCTTCGTCGAACGAGCGCTCCGGACTGGCGATCTCCCCGCGCTGCAGGTTCTCGTAGAGCGTCTGCTTCGACAGGGCGCCGCTTTGCCAGACCGTGACGAGGTGCTGCGCCTCCTGCGCAGACATGGTGCTGTCCATGAAGTCGAGGCTCGGCTTCACCACGACCTTCTCGGGATCAGCACCGACCATCACCGCGGCGTGCCGCAGCGCCTTCTCCAGTCCCTGTGCACTGGCTTGGGCGATCGACGTCAACGTGGCCGTCTGAGCCGCATACCGAAGCCGGAGCGCCTCCCCGCTCTCAGCAGCTTTCTTGGCACTGTCGAAGATACGGGCCCCGGCCGCCACCGCATTCTCACGCTCGTCTTGGATCGCAGTGCGGTGCGCCGCGATCCCCGTACCTGAAGGCCCGACATACTTTGCGTCCGGTGTGAACTCCTTTCCGTCCTCGCCCTGGCCTGACGTTAGGGTGATCACTACCCCGGCGCCGATGGCCTCCGGCGCGTCGCCATTGATGACGACGAGCGTCTCCTGGCCGCTCATGTAGAGCTGGTGGCGATAGTCAGCGTCGAGGCGGTACATCGCCAGTGCAGCTCGCGCCACGCCGATCAGTGGCGGTTCCTCAGGCGCAACGGCAAGATCGCGGGGGCCGATCACCACGAAGGGGATACCATCAAGCCTCTGGCCGCCGCGTGCGGTTGGCTGGAGAACGTCGGCGTCCTTTTCGATGCCGGAATATGTCTCGACCTCGTAGCGCCCATCGACGAGCCGCAGCACGCGGTACCGCTTCTTGTTGGACCACTCGAACTCGTTGCGCTCCAGCCCGCTTTCGTCGAGCACGTAGAAGTCTCGATCGGTGCTCCAGTTGATCAGCGCCTCGGCGGAGTACCCGGCCAGGAATGGCAGGTCGGACCCTTCGGAGGCAGCGTCAGCCAGGATCGAGTACCGGCCAGTCAGCAGCAGCTCGCCGGTGATGCGGCGGTGGAACGCCTCGAGCGCGAGCCCGTCCGATGTCGCACGCTCCCATATCCCGAGCATCGCGTCCGGCATCTCGATCTGCGTTTCGGTACGGTGGATGACGCCAACCATTCCGCGGATCGTGGGGGCAACGATCTCCGGGAACTGCGCCCGCTTCTGATAGGCGCCATACATGGCGCGGCCACTATCTGCCTGAACCCGAAAGCCGGAAGGCATCGGCAGGAAGTCCTCGCCTGCCTCCTTTACCGCCTTGGCGCCGCGGGCCGTCACGCGCATCTCGCGCCACTCGTCCGCCCGGTCCTGCCATTCCGGGTGCTTTGCGTCGACCGCCATCAGTATGCACCCACGATGGTCTGGGTTCGCCCCGACCCCGGCTTGGGTTCAGACTTCACCATCAGTTCCGTCAGCGCCCAGACCAAAGCATCGGCACGATCGGGCGACCCGCTGCCCTGGTATCCATCCGTCGTGAACATCGCCATTTGGTCCTCGAGCTCGACGAACGTACCGATGTGGTGACAGCGAGCCGGAAAGCCTTCGCGGTCCTCGTAAAGCCCAGCTACCGGCTCTGCGCGCACATGTTTGCCCCTCGAGGCCGTGACCAGTTTCACCGGCACGGTGCTGTCCGCGAGCTTGATCGTGCTCTCGACCATGGCGCCGCCGTAGTTGGCTTCGGCGACTACCTTGTCGGCGCGCCACTTACCGAACGTATCGACGACCTGCCGCCCCCACCCTGCGGGCGACCGTTTGCACGTCGCATCATCAAGAACGTAGGCATGGCCATCGACGCCTTTGCCGACGACGACGATACCTTGGCTGTCGCCGCCCATGCCGTCCGAGCCCGACGGATCCACGCCGATAACGACGCGGGTCAGCTGCGGCGGTGCCGCCCTCCGAGCTGCGTCGATGCGGTCCTGCGGCCAGAGCGTACCCGGCACCTCGCTGAGGTACTTCCCCTCCTTGAAGCGCTGGCGTTGCCTCTCTGGCAGAGTATCCAGTTCCTCGAGATAGGCCGCCGGGAGATGCGGATTATCGTCAGGGTTTAGCGTTACGTAGGCACGGGTGCCCGAAGGCAGTGGGAGCCTGTTCTCCGGCCTGACGCCTTCGACGAACTCCCGATAGGTCCAGTGCGAACGACCGACGGGGTTCAGGTCGTAATAGGCCTTCAGCGGCAGGTCACGGCCATCTCGCCGCTTCACGTTCTGCGCAAGACGGGTGCGGAGCGTCAGGATCGTGTCGTAGGCGATCTGGCTGCACTCGTTGGAATAGATCGTCGAGAACTCCTTCCCTAGGATCTTCTCGACCCGCTCCTTATCGTCGAGACCGCCGAACCAGACCTCCGCCCCATCCGGCAGCGTGATGAACTGGTCCTGCTTGTTCTGGGTGTACGGAACACCGGGATATGCGGCCCTCATCATTGCCGGCCACGTGTCCATCATCACGGCTTGGCGAACATCGATGTTGTGCAGCCGGGCGATGAGGTGCCGTGACGACGGAGCAGCGAGCGCGCGAGTCGCGACGCAGTAGCAGAAGCCGAAGGTCTTGCCGCTACGGCTGCCGCCATAGCCGAGTATGTGGCGTGCAGGGCCGGCAGCGGTGTTTCGCAATTCCTGCTGCTTCGCCGTGAGGCTAAAGGTCGGCATCCGGGCCGGTGATGTTCACGGTGACGTTGCCGCTTGTCTCGACCTGGTCCTTGAACGCCTGCACCTCGACATGCTTGCCGATGAGCTCGAGGCGCCGGATGCGATCGGACAACTTCACCTTTCGGATCAACCCCACAACGACGCCTTCCTCCCGGATCTCCTCAACATCGAGGCCGGCGACCAGACCCTTGCGCCAAATCGGCGGCCACTGGTGGACGGGCAGGAGTGCGCCATCGGCGTCATATAGATCCCCGACATCGGCCTCGGCCTCATCGGCCAGACGCCGCAGCAGCCAATCGGCATCGACCCTGGTCCGGGCGGAGCGTTCTGTCTTGGCGTCGGATATGGCTTTAGCGATGTCAGGTTTTGCCAAGTTTTCCGAGGCGACTTGCCTTGCCGTACGTTCCGAATACCCTGCCCTGATTGCCGCCTGCGTGGCGTTGAGATCGACGAGATACTCATCCACGAAGCGACGCTGCTTCGCGGTGAGCGTCATGACCATGTCCGTGATGTGGTGGAAACAAAAAAGGGGCCAGCAACGCTAGCCCCATAAGACCCTATCCGTGCCGCCTAGCTGTCGCTGGGGCTGGATCCGAGCACTGACATGCGGTGATCCGCAAAGGCCGGGGTCGTCCTGCACGCATAGATTCATGCCGCCTCGAGATAGTCAAGGGGAACGCGCACATCGTCCACAGCCCCGCCGAAGAGCTTCATCTCCAGTCTGGCCAATCCCTGCGCAATCCCCACCACCGGCACGACCATCCCCTCGAATGGCCCATCGACCACCCTGACGTCGTCACCGACGCCGAACTCGTGATGGGTCCGCATGAATCGCTGAGCCTCGGGCGCATTGACCCCTGTCGCCGTCCTGCGGATCAGCTTCACGACTTCCTTGGTGGGCAACATTATGGGTGCACCATCGATCCCGACTGCGCCTGAGATGCAAGGGAGGGCGAAGAGATTGAACCAGAGCGGCCGTCCCGGTTCGAAGCCGGCCAGGACGTAGCGCGGCGCGACGGCGAACCTGACGGGCTGCTTGGGCAGGCGCAGGTGCCGGGACTTCTTGCTGGAATGCCGGAACTCGGTCCGCACCGGGACGAACGTCTTGAGGCCGTACCGACGAAGGATCTTCTGCGCCACGAACTCCTTCTGGGGCGGCACCTGAAGGGCGTACCAGTGGAGCGTCGCCGCTACGTCGATGATGTCGGGCGCGACGTCATAACCCGACGTCCTGTCCCGCATCGATAGAACCGGGGTAGCGTCGGGTGGGCTGACTTCTGGCTTTGACATTATTGGCTCCTCGTGTGGCGGCGAGGAGCCCGGAACGGGGCGTCGTGAGCTCGGTGATGGTGGCGGTATGGATGTTCCGCGTCAAGCCAGCTTCTTGACCAGACCATAAACGATCGACGGTCTTCCCCGCTTTCCTTCCCCATCCCTCCGGATCCAGATCTCACCGTCGACAGCGAGTGCCGTCATCACCATCTTGATCCGGTTCGACCTAGCCTTGCCCTTCAGGCTTCGAACCAGGTCCGCGTGGCTGACTTCCCCGCCGGCACGGATCAACCGAACCGCCTCGACCGTGATGATCCTGCGGATGTCGGCGTCGACCTCAGCAGCGGTGTGCGGACTGAAAGCATCCGCGAGGTTCCGGATCGTCCTCGCACCCCTCTCCCTTCGCGCATCATCGACAATGGCTCCGGCGAAACCGGCAAGCAGAGCCTCCAGCCTCTCGATGCGAGTCTCTAGCTGAGATACCCGGTCCATAGCGTCGTTCCCTCGCGCACGTGAAATATCCAATTTTAGACCCGTTAATGCCGGAAATGGAGATAAACGGCAATAGTAGGTCACGAAAAGAGTAGGACGGTAAAAAGCGGGAACTACGGGAACGATGAACAATTATATATATAATACAACGATTTAGGCGCTGAGCATAGTTCCCGGCATAGTTCCCGTAGTTCCCAAGAATTTATGGCATAGTTCCCGTAGTTCCCGGAGTTTTCGGAACGATGCGGGAACTATGGTTTTGGGGTGGAGTGGCTCGATGCCGGAGTGGGTAAGGGAAGCCGCAGCAAGCGGGTGGGCAGCCGTCCCTGCAAAGCTGGACCCGGGGTGGGCCACCCTCATAGCCGCGCTCTTCGGCTTCCTTATCGTGTCATGGCAGGCTCGATCCGGCTTCCGCTCTCTCAAGCGATCTCAAATCCATCAAGCAGAGCTGGATCGGGAAGCCATGGCACAACAGGCCGAAATCGCGGCGGCCGCTCAACTAAGACAGTCAGAACTCGACAGATCAGCGGCAGAGGAATCGAGATCGAACGACAGACAAGTGATTGCGGCGGCAATCGACGGAGAACTTATTGCTATATGGGGACTGGTATTAGATGCCGGGTCTACCAGACGTTTGAACAAGTTTTTTTACGAACAGATCGGAGAAACGAAAATCACCGCTCCCTTTCGGATCATCGGCCGCCATGAAACGCCGGTGTATGATTCAATGATGCCGAAAATTGGTGCCTTGAATGCATCAATGGTGACAGACGTTGTAAAAGTATATCAATTCATCAAAGGCACGCAGACGGATAACGTGATAAAGGAGGTCCCCGGAAAACTAATAGTGGACATAATAGAGGGCTTCGAGCACACAATCGAGGAATGGACCAAAGACGTGTCGCACGTGCACGCTCGACTGCTTTCCGTAATTTACGGTAGCGAAGACCCGGGCCCCCTCATCAACGATCAGATTAGCCGCAAGAAAGCAAAGGAAGCAGCTGCAACAGCCGCTACTCCAGAACCCGATACCACGTGACCTCCGGCCCACCTGAGGCCGGCTTCACCTTCTGCAGCTCGAGCTCTTCAGCATCGACCATGGCGCCGAGCAGGTCCCGAAGGTCGCGCGCCTTCATCGAATGCTGCATCGCCTTGAGCACCACCTTGTGCTGCACCCGCCCGCCGCGATCCTTGATGATCCTGCGAACCCGCTGCGCCGAGGCCTGATTGTCGCTGTCGGCCATATAATCAGCCGCACCAGTGATCATGGTCTCGGCGCTGCTCATCGCGACCACTTTCCCAAATTCCATGTCATCGGCCGTGACGACGTTCATGGCAGAGAAGGGTCCGCGTCCCACCGCAACAATGGTCGCGATGCGCAACGCCATCTCGGCGGTCCTGGCATAGAAGCTTGCGCTGTCGGGGTCTGAAAGTTTGGCTTCCACCCTCTTGCTAAACTGGTCGTACACCGCCTTCGCATCGGCACCGGCCCACGCCACGACCTGGCGGTTCGGCGTGGGGTCCATGTCGGCCTGGTTCCTGAGCGTGGCCTGCATCGCGCCGGAGCGCTCATAGATGGCGAGGAGCGCATCCACTATCGCGGCCGGCACCGTGGCGGGGTCGAGGGCCGGGTCGCGCTCGTCTGGCCGGCCATCGCTTCCGACGAGCAGGAACCGGTTCAGCGTCCCGTCCTCGACGCTCCCGCCCTCCATGGCTCGCCAGAACTGCTCCGGCGTCGAGGCTCCATAGATCGAGATAGCCGGAGCGTGGATCGTTGCGGCCTCCTTCCCGGCCCATTCTGGTGTGGTGTAGTTCGCGAAAGACTTGCCCCACATGGTCCGCAGCACCTTCGAGATGGACCTCTCAAAGCCGGAGGCGCGCTTGTTGCCGATGCGGGCCATGAAGTCGCCGAACTCGTCCATGGCGCAGAGGGACAGCGGCGACCTGACCAGGAAGTTGACCACCGCCGGCATTGAGATGAATTCGGACGGCCCGATGTGATGCGACATCCTGGCCGCAGCGAGGATCCGCTCGATCTGCTGGAGCGCGAAATCCTTGCCAGCGCCGGTCGGGGCTAGGCCGAGGACGTAGAGATGCGTGGCGGATCCGGTCGGGCCGACGAACTGGCGCCCCGCCGCGGTTCCTACGATCGTCAGTGCAGCGCCGAGGGCAAGCCCGGGTTGCGGCCGCCGCGACGTGTCGCAGATCCACTGGGCGATCTGGCCGACGAGGCCGGGCGGGAATGAGGACGGGTTCGTCGGTGCTGTGGTTGCTGGTGGTGGCGCGGCACTTTCCACCACGACGCCGTCCTCGTCGGTGACGGTGCCGTCAGGGTGCTCGATTAGGCGGCGAGACCGGGACAAAGCGGCGATGACGCTCCGGCCATGATCCAGTGCAGCCGGATCCTCGGGCGGCATGTGGGCGATCCGGATAGCGCTAAGGTCCGCACCATACTGCTTGGCCAGCGCCGCGAGGGTGGCGCCGTTGACGCCGGCGGAGCGGAACGACCGCCACTTTTTCGCGACCTCCCCGGCCTTGTACTTTGACCCGGCCGAACTCCAGGTGTCGGCGATCGACAGCCCCTCGCCGGATCCACCCTTCGCGGCATGGACGGCCATGAGGGCCTGGACCCACTCGTCATAGCCACAGTCGGCCGGGACGTAGCCGAGGAGCTCGATGATCTCGTCGGAGGTGGTGTCGGAGGTGGTGGTGGATGGGGTTTGAGATACCCGGAAATCCCGGGTATCTGGCACAGCAGAATTATCTTCCGCCGCCTCTCCGCCGCCCCGTTCCAGCCATTTCGTCAGCCAATCCGGGACCGGTGGCGCGTCGGCTGGGTCTCCGTGGACTTCATACCGTCGACCGTCGGCCATGATGGCACCGGGCGCGACGATGTAGCCGCCGTCACCCCGGACATCGACCCCCTTTGGCAGCCGCCCCTTTCGGTTGCCGAGCCCCCCGTCCTGCCGGAATATCCAGTGATTGCCATCGTTCGGCGTCGCCACAATCGGGATGCCCTCTGGCGAGGCGCTCTCGCCGGCCATCAGATCCGACCACGCCTCTACGCCGTCATGCTCGGGATCGTGACGATCGGCGTCGATGACAAAGAGGCCAGATTTCCCAACGTCCAGCGCCGGCGCGGCATCGGGCCATTTCCGCCACCACTCTCTGATGGTGGATGATTCGGATGTGCTTTCCTGCCGCCACCGGAAGAACGGCATCGGCGCCTTGGCCTTCTCACCGCCAGATTGAACCGGGAATACGGCAAAGCCCTTTGCCGCGAGTGAGAGTGCGACGGCGAGGTTGGCCGGCTCGCCGGTTGATGGTGGTGGGGATCCCAGGCCCATGGTCAGAATGGTGCCTCTTCCCGCAGCTTCACCTTCAGCGCGTCCCGGTATCCCGCAACGATGGCGCGCGCGAAGTCAAGGCGCTGCGCGTCAGTCATTTCGGCGAGATCTGCAGTGCTAATGCTGATGGCGAAGTCCCTTCCCCGGTCCAGCCCTTCGGCCACGGCCAGCGCTTCGATGCGATTGAAGACGGGTTCGGTCATGGAATAGCTGTCCCTTGCGATGCGGATGCAATCGTCGCTCTCGCAGACCCACATGATGGGCGGCGCGGGCTGGCCATAGCGCTGCTTCGGCGCATATCCGAAGCCGGAAGCTTGACGAGCGCAGACGCCGCAGCACTGATCGTCGAAGCGAATGGCTGGTGGTCTGGCCTCAGGCGATGGAGCGGACATAGCGACCCATCTCCCTGCGTTTGGAGGGGTAGATGCGGACGCTGTGCAGCACCGTGGTATGGTCGCGGTCGCCGCAGAAGCGTCCGATCTGCGGCAGCGACTTCCCCGTCAGCCGGCGAGCCCAGTACATGAAGGCGTGCCGCGCAAACGCGACCTGCCGGTGGCGACCTCCCCCGACGATGTCGTTGGGGTGCAGCTTGAATACCGCGGCGATCCGGAGGAGCGTCCGCCGAAGTGTCGGTCTGTAGGTCGATGGGCGAAACGCTGTGTCCTGCGCGGCGTGGGCCGCGGCACGAGCAATCGCTCGATCGATCATCCGCTCGTGTCGCAAGCGGATGATGTGCCGGCAGCAGGCGCGAATGCGGCGGTCGTCGATCATGGCCATGGTCATGGCCTGACGCTCGGCTTCCGCCCTCGCCTTCCGCCGTTCCTCGATGCCGCGCTGGGTGAATGAGGAATGCGCCGCGTAGCCCATCACGCTGCCCTCCGTTCCGCGAAGGTCCGGCCGACGATGTCGGTGAACTTCGGGTTCTGCTTCGACGGCTTCACCGAGATCGTGGCCGGCGGCGTCAACTCCGCCTGCCGGGCCATTACTTCATCGACGGTGCTAGGAAATGGCGCGGCTCCGCCATGCAAGACCCACCACTCCGCAGCCTTTCGACCGGGATATCCGCCGTGCTCTGGGTGGATCCATTCTGGATATCGTTGCAGGCCGGCGAGGTAATCGACGCGGATGGAGTCCGGTGCTCCCACCTTGGTCCAGCGCCGGAATTGCCAATCGACCACCGGCACCATCTGCGGTGGTACGGCCTCGCTGGTCAGGATTCCGCTGGTGCCGTCCGCTTCCGCCTCATGGCGCGGCTTCTCATCCCTTGGCCACTCGTGGCCGCAGACCTTGCAGGACTGCGCATTCAGCGCGGCGAGCGTCTCACACTGCGGGCATTCCTTCGCGCGGACATCGGAGACCGTGGCTCGGCCGTCATCATCCTTGCCGCCGCCACCCTTCGGCATGATGCTGACCGCGTCGACGGGACCGTGACGCCTGACGTTGCCGGCGAAGTCTAGGACGAGGCAATTCTCCTTGCCCGTCGCCATTCTTGTCCCGCGGCCGACGATCTGAACGTAGAGGCCGGTCGAGAGCGTCGATCTCAACATCACGACCAGGTCGGTGCCTGGCGCGTCGAAACCGGTGGTCAAGACGTTCGCGTTCGTCAGGCACCGGACGCGGCCCTCGCGGAAGTCCCGCACGATCCGATCGCGCTCGCCTGGTGGTGTCTCACCCGTCACCATCTCAGCGATGACGCCGCGGCGCCGCATCGCGTCCCTGACAGCCGCGGCATGCTTCACGCCGGCGCAGAACACGAGCCACGACCGCCGGTCGGCGCCATAGCGGATCGTTTCCTCGACTGCCGCGGCGATCAGGGTATGATCCATTGCGGCCGCCTCGAGCGACCCGGCCACAAACTCCCCGCCCCTGCGCTGAACGTTCGACACGTCGATCTCTGACGCCGATGCCTTGGAGATCAGCGGGGCAAGATATCCGTCCTCGATCCCCTTCCCGATGCCGTAGGAATAGACCGTATCGTCGAAGAGCCGGTCCGAGCCGTCGTCCAGGCGCCCGCTGTCGAGCCGGAACGGCGTGGCGGTGAAGCCGCATACGCGCATGTCGGCCATCTCGCCGAGGCCGTCGAGCAGCTTGCGGTACATGCCGGCGCCCTTGGTCGGCACGAGATGCGCCTCGTCGATAAGGACCAGGTCGCGCGGCCCGAGAGCTTTGGCCTTCCGGAACACGGACTGGATCGAGGCGAAGGTGACGCGGTGGTGGGCGTCCCGTTTGCCGAGGCCGGCGCTGTAGAGCCCGATCGGGGCATCCGGCCATGAGCGGAGCACGGCGCGGAAGTTCTGCTCCACGAGCTCCTTGACGTGGGTCAGCATCAGGACCCGCATGTGCGGGAACTGAGTGAGAAGCCGGCGCGTCACGTTCGACATGACGACGGACTTCCCCGTGCCGGTGGCGAGGTCGACCAAGGCGTTTCCGCCGCCGGCGGCCCAATAGTCGAAAACAGCGTTCTCGGCTTCGGTCTGGTAATAGCGTGCCTGGATCATGCCGCCGCTCCGATCTTCGGGAGCGCCATGCGCTGCGGGAAGGCGCGGTCGAGCCCCTCGCCGATCTCTGCCGCTGCAATGTCGTAGCGCGAAATCCCGGATGCACCTTCGCGTCGCTTCCGCTTGGCGAAGTCGGCGGCGCGGTCGAGCGCGGCCCAGATGTCGAACTCGTCCATGAACGGCGCGAGATCCACGCCCGCCTTAGCGAGCCATGGCCGGTCGCAGACCGCCGCGATTAGGGGCTTCAGGATCTCGTTGTTGTAGGCCTCGGCGTCCTGGCCGAATTCAGATCGACGGACGCCGGACAGAGCCAGCGTGACGCTCGCACCATGGCCCGCCTGAACGGGATCTCGGACCAACGCGATAGCAAAGATCTCGCCCGCCTTCTTCGCGTCCGTCGGTGCGTTCGACGTCATGAGACGGCAGTCGGCGTCGCGGCAAACCTTGTCGCATGCCACGGCCCATTCCGCGCCGGCGGTGAGTGCAGCCTTGAAGATGTTCCAGAGCGTCACCTTGGTGACGGCGCCGTTCACGGTCGCAAAGCTCGCGGCCTGCTCTTGCCGGTCCATCTGGACAACCTGACACGGCACCTGCTCGAAGCCGCAGATCGCCGCGGCGTGGGTGCGGTGCTGGCCGTCGATGATGGCGAACTTTCCGCCCTCGATCGGCGCGACAAACACCGGAGAGAACCGCGACCAGAGGAAGCCGTTCGCGATACGCCGGATGGCCGTCCAGTTGCTGCGCTGCAGGCCGCGTTGATAGCTGTCGTCGACGACGAGCTGCTCAATGTCGATCCACTGCAGCATCGGCGCTGGGCCCGGTTCGATGGCGGCTGGCTTGTCGGCTGGCGAGACTTCGATCTTGCGCATCATGCCTTCGTCTCCTTTTTGAACCGTCCGTCGCGGCGATAGGCTGCCGGCGGAAGGTCGGATTGGTCGAAGAACCGGCACGCGCCGGCGTCTGCCGGGATGAGCCGATCGGCCTTGTTGAGGATGGGGTGGGTGCATTTGGCGGGGCCGATGGCGAGCCATCCGCGCCGGTCGCCGCCGGTGTATCGGTACGCGACGCGCCGATCGTCCATGTCGCGCATCTGCCACTTCGTGCACTCGAGGCAGGTCTTGCCCGAGGGACCGGTACCTGCGAAATGCGCTTGACCGAGGTGCGTCGACCTCACTCTGCTGAGGTTCTCGGTCGACGTGAGATGATCGGTGAAGAGCGGCTTATCGGGCTCAATCATGACGCCCCCCCAGTCTGGAGGGGC
The DNA here is from genome assembly GCF_014196845.1 of Aurantimonas endophytica. GTDB lineage: Bacteria > Pseudomonadota > Alphaproteobacteria > Rhizobiales > Rhizobiaceae > Aurantimonas > Aurantimonas endophytica. Next base: position 647,224 of record NZ_JACIEM010000004.1, on the reverse strand, counting down.
TGCCCTTGTGTCGAGGACTGCACTCTGACAGCCTCCACGCCATCGGGAGGATTCGAGTTGAATGAATTGGTTGGCGACTGCCCCAGGTGCAACGCTGGACAAGTGACCTTTGACGTCCTCGCGGCAACACCGACGAAGTTCGAATATAGGTGGAAGAGATATTTCGAAGGTTTCGGTGTGTGCCGTCGATGCTTGCGATCGACGATCTTTATACTCGGTCAACGGAATATCGAGGATAATTCCCTTTTCGAAAGAGGTTTCCCCCTCGACGGGCGTCGCTCCCTCGATCATGTCGTGCAAATCGAAGGCTACGTCAGCATTAAGGACATGGGTGCGGAGGCTCCCCCCGAATATGTCGATCCCGAGATAGAGAAGGTCTTCCGGGAGGGTGCCACTGCCGTAGCGGTCCAATGTTGGAACGCTGCTGGAGCGATGTTCAGGGCATGCGTTGACTTGGCCACCCGACCGCTTTTGCCGTCGGAGGATGAAGAGGGAGGGCCAAACCGCCGAATTCGTCGCGACCTCGGGCTTCGTCTTCCTTGGCTTTTTGAGAACGGCAGACTGCCCCGCGATCTGGAGGGGCTCTCCCATTGCATTCGAGAGGACGGGAACGACGGCGCTCATCAAGGAACGCTGACGAAGATTGACGCGGAAGATCTCTTGGATTTCACCCGTGCGTTGCTCGAACGGCTCTATACTCAGCCTGAACGCCTGAGGTTGGCCGAGATCCGACGTCTCGAGCGACGCGGTGGAGGTGGATAGCGCATTCCTTACGCAGTCGATCCGAATGCTGTCGTGCACCTCGTGCCGCTGCGTCATGATGGCGCGAGACATGTTTTGGCTCATTCCGCCGCCTCCATCATCGGCTCTACGGCGAGGTGGGCGCAGTTCGCGGCGACAAGCGCTGCGGCGAGCGGCGGGCATACCGAGTTGCCGACGCACGAGATCTGGTCGCTCTTGGTCAGGACCCTCCCGTCGAGGACGATGCCGTCGATCTGGTATTCGGGCGGGAACCCCTGGGCGAGGAACAGCTCGCGCGGGGTCAGCATGCGCAGGCCGATGTCGGTGATGACGTATGGCTCGCCGGCGACGTCAACCGTGACGAGGCCGAAGCGATCGCGCGTGGTGACCGTGGCGAATGGGTCGTCGACCGGCTGACCGATGCCGGCGCCGTAGTATTTTTCGATGAAGGCTGAGACGAGCGCGGCGTGCCCTCCACCGGCTGTGACCGTTCGGGCCGGTTCAGCAACAGGGGCGTCGCGCCGGTCGCTGCCGCGCATGTTCTGCAGATGCGCGGCGACGACGCCTTGCGTGCAGCCCTTCAGCACGATCGTCGACAGCGGCTCGCGGGCGTCATGGCCGACGACGCCGGTATTGTGCTGGGCGAGGAAGTTGGCGACCAGCGCCTGTTTCGCGCCGCCGGCGACCACGGTGCCGAGTGGCTTGCCGATGTCGAGCGATCGCGGTGTCTGGCCGTCCCGCTCGCCGTAGCCGGTCTGCACCAGCGTCGGCGCAATGATCGCGTGCTGGTCCTTGTCCGAGGCGGCGATCGTGCGCATCGGCTCGTCGGCGCCGCGCAGCGAGCCGCCGTGCTGCGCGGCAGTTAGGACGGGAGCGATCATCGCCATTTCGCCACGATGGGCGGTGGTGATCGTCCGGACCGGCTCCTCGACCGTGTTGTTGCGGTCGCCGCCCTGGTGCGTCAGCGGCATCAGCGACGGCGCTACGATGGCGAACGGGTTGTTCGTCGTCACCGTGCGGAGAGGTTCCTCCGGGCCATGCACGCCGTTGCGCGCGGCGGCGCTGTGCATGTCGGCGCGGATCACGCTTGGCACCACCAGTCCGACCGGCGCGGCGCCGCCGGGACGCTTGTGGAAGCTGTTCGCGGTTACCGTCGGCAGTGGCGCGTCGATGGGCGAGCCGGTCGAGCCGGACTGAAACTTGACGATGTAGGGCTCGGCCGCGTCGAGCACGTAGCGCTTCGTGCCGCGCGCCACCCGGGCCATCGTCGCCTCCGCCAGCGGCCGCACCGCGCGGACGCCGTGCTTCGCCATGATCTCGGCCGACGTCTCGAAGATCGACGGGCAGGGCAGCGACCAGTCGATGATCTCGGCCGCCGAGCGCCAGGGCAGTTTCCGTCCGGCGACGACGTCGGGGTCGCTAGGCTTGCCGTGCGTCGGCGCGGGCCAGACGATTGGCAGCCCGTCGCGCCGGGCGATCAGGAAAAACCGCTTGCGGGTCGTTGGCGCGCCATAGTCGGCGGCGACCAGTTCGCGCCCCTCGACCTTGTAGCCGCAGCGTTTCAGGTCGGCGACCCACAGCTTGAACGTCTCGCCGCGGCGCGCCGGATCCGGGACGAAGTCGCCCTTCTCGTTCTCGATCAGCGGGCCCCAGGTCTGGAACTCCTCGACGTTCTCGAGGATGATCACGGCCGGACGCGCACGCTTCGCCCAGAGGACGACGGTCCATGCGAGATCGCGGATGTTGCGCTTCACCGGCTTGCCGCCCTTGGCCTTGGAGAAGTGCTTGCAGTCCGGCGAGAACCAGGCGAGCCCGACGGGTCGGTTTCCAACGGCCTCGAGCGGGTCCACCTGCCAGATGTTCTTCGACAGGTGCCGCGCGTCAGGATGGTTCGCGAGGTGCATCGCGAGGGCTACGGCGTTGTGGTTGATGGCGATGTCCGGCGAGCGGCCAAGCGCCATCTCAATCCCGGTGCTCGCCCCGCCGCCGCCGGCGAAGCTGTCGACGACGAGGGGCCGCATCACGCAGCCCTCCCGTCGACCCACTCCGAACCATCCCTCATCCGATAGGTGATCGTGTTCTGTCCGTCGGTATCGACTTGCTCGCCATCGACGAGGCCCGGAATGAAGACGTGGTTGGCGCAACCGGATCGCTGGTCAGTGATGGAGAGATCGCGATCGTGCCGCGAGCAACGCCACGCCGCGTCACCGCCTTGCACCGGCGATGCGAAGCAGCACGTGCGGCAGTTCCGCAGGGCCTGCTCGCTGGCGTGGCATAGGGAGTGGGAGGGGCAGAAGCGGCACTGATAGTAGGCCGGGTCTTCCGAGAGCTTCGGCAGCGGCATCGGTGCTTCCAGCACCCTCTCAGCCTTGGCCATCAACGCCCCGGCTTGCGCGGCGTCGTAGTGGATCCGCTCGGCGTAGAGCTCGTCGTCGTTCTTGTTCTTGGCGAGGTAGAAGGCACGAGTCAGGCCCGACAGGTGCATGTAAACTTGCATCTGCGCGACATGCTCTGGCTTCGCCACGGCGACGCCGACCTTCTTGAGCTGCTGGAAGCTCTTGTAGTTGTGCGTCTTGATTTCGAGGAGGTGCGGCGTGACAGTTGCTTCCAAGACCCCGACGGCCTTGCCGTCGAGGTGACCTTTGAAGTGACCATCGAGCGCGGTCACCTCCCATTGCTCGCCCGTCTCCGGGTCCACCTCATCCACCGTGACGCTTGCGGCGCGAAGGTGGGCAACGATCGTCGGCTCGTAGAGGTGGCCCGTCTCGAACAGACGGAGCATGCGGCCGGAGAATGCTTCCGGAGCGTGAGCCCAGCGGAAGCGGTACCAGAGGTGCCGCTCACAGGGGCGGCCGATGGAACTGCCGCGAATGACCAGGTCGAAGTCACGAATCGCGCCCGCCTCAACCGCCGCATCGATCGCGGCGATGGTAGGAGAAAGCGCCGTTGTGGGGATGGCGACCATCAGTTCAGCCCTCCGTCGCCGAGGGGCTTCCAGTGCGACGGACCTAGACCGGGCGCCTCAGCCCAAGTCATGGAGCAGTCGGTCGCTTCCCACATCCCGATGGCGCCGGGCGCGAACATCTCGTTCGTCGCAGCCTGGTTCCACCGCATGGCGAAGGCACCCACATCCTCGTGCGCGACGATGATCGGGGTTCCTGTTCGGGGCGCCGTATCGATGGGGGCGAAGGTGTCGTCGATGATGCGCATCACGCCGCCTCCGCCATCTGGGCCACGGCGGCAGACACGACGCTGTACGCGACGCCGACTACATCGAAGCGGTAGGAGGGGTGGAGCACGGAACGCCGCTTTGCCTCTGCCAGCGCCTCACACTGCGAGCCATACTCGAACGGCCACCAAGCCGGCCTGATCCGGCCAGTGTCGTCGCCCCTGCGGAAGACGAACCAGCCGCCGCCGATCGTCTCGCCCTTGCGGGCCATCTTGGGGTTCTTGAGCCAGCCAGTACGGCGTGGCCGCTTTCCCTTTTCAGGGCACAGATTTCCTGTCATCGCTGAAGGCTCCTTCGCGACGGTGTTTCTGATCGTGATGGAAGTGCCGGGTGGCGTCGGTTCCTACGCCTTCATCGCCACCCGGCCGTCAGCTACGCCCGCTTCGGCCACCCGCCGCCCGATGCCGCAGCCAGTGCCGAGTTGTTCGCCGGGGGCGCCTTGCCACCGCCAAAGCTGGACCGGGTCGCGGCACCGCCACCGCCACCGCTCGCCGCGCCGCCGTTAAGGGGCTTCACGGCCTTCACCTCGTCGTACTGCGGGTTCTTCCGCTGAGGCCCGTAGCTGACCTCGCAGGGGATGTGGTGCAGCTCTTCGGTATCCTTCGGAGCGAGCTTGCCCACGGCGTGGCACACCGCCGAAAGCTGCCGGGCCGCGATGTCGCGGGTCTTGTCGCCCTTCTCGCCCGGGACGTTGTAGCCGTGCAGGATGTCCTGCCAGATCAGGCGGCCCTCCAGCGGGCCGGTGATGATCTTCCAGGTCAGCGTGATCTTCTCGCCGCTGCCGCCGTTGTCGCCGATCCCCTTCTCTTCCGAGTTGACGATCTCGGCGTGGTAGCGCCCCTCGGGGATCCGCTCGAATTCACCGGTCGGCTCGTGGTCGGCGGCGTTGTAGCCAGCAATGTTCACCATGTTCGTCGCTCCTTAAGCCGCGGCCTTGGCCGGTGCTGAATTACCGATTCTGGGGAGATATTGAGCCAGCGCGTCGTAACCCGCGCCGCGGTCAAACCGCATGCTCTCGGGCAGGCCGTAGCGGTTCTTCGCCACGAATGCCGGCTTGCCGACGCCGTGGATCAGCACCGTCGAGGCAGAGCCTTCGGCGCGGGTCCGGGCCGTGGTCTTGTCGTTCTTCGACACGGCGCCCTGCTTGGTCTCGCCTTTGACGTTGACCGGCTTTTTGAGGAGCAGGATCGCGTCGAGGTCGCGGGTGATCTCGCCGTTCAGGTGCTTGTGGAGATCGATCTCGTAGCGGTCGTAGCTGGCCGTCTCCGGGTCATCGAACTTGGTCACGACGCTGTGGGCGATCATGACGATCGCCATGCCACGATCCCGGCGCAGCAGATTGCAGCCCTCCAGGAACTCCCGCAGGACGTTCTTGGCGTTGACGTAGCCCTTGCCGTAGCCAAAGTCCTCGATCCGGGCCTTGGCCGAGCCATGCTCGTCGCCGCGCCGGCACGTCTCGTCGAAGACCAGGCGCTGCAGCGCCGTGACACTGTCGAGGACCATGGTCTGGAACTCGTGAGGGTCGTTGTAGAGAGCCTCCATGGCCTCCATCACGGCGCCGAAGCTGTCGAGGGCACCGAAGCTCTGCAGCGCGAGCTCGCCCGGCGTCCCTTCCTCGGTCTGGAGAAAGACGGGGTTCGGGAATTCGGACGCGAGCGTGGTCTTGCCGACGCCCTCGTTTCCGTAGATCAGCACGCGCGGGGGCTTGTCGGCCCGGACGGTGCGGAGGTCAGCCAGTGAAATGGCCATGACGCTCCTCCTCTTCTTGATCAGGCGCATTGATGAACCACCCGCCGGTCGCGCCGTTGGTCGAGGGGTGGAAGCTCACGTCGAGCCGCTGCACGGGCAGCAGGCGGACGTGCGACATGCCGTTGGCTGAAGGCAGCCACGAAATTGCGAGGGCCGTCACGAACCGGTCGTCCTCGATCGTCTTGGCCTCGACGATCGCGTCGAGCATCGCCTTGATGCGATTGTCGATGTCGGCCCGGTCGGACATCCGCTCAACGCCGAAGATCGCAACGACATTGCCTGCGATGGGGCGGATCCCTTGGCCCCGGATCGCGGTGACGGCCATCCGGACGAAGTCGTCGTAGCGTTTTGCCTTGACCCGGCCGACGCCTTTCACATTCCGAAACAGTGCGTTTGCCGACGGCGGGGTAGGAATGGTGAAAGCGACCGGGGTGGGCTGGGAGGCGCCCTCCCCGGTCACTCGCTCACGGCGCCCCGCCACGGGCTCCGATTTCGTGATTTCCGCTACCGCGCTCATTCAGGCTCGCTCCTGTCCCGCTCGGCAAAGCGGCGATGTCGGCGGCGGAACAAGCTGACCAGCCAGTAGAAGATGGCTTTCCGGACCGCTCTCGCGCCGCTTCTCGCCATGCGCTTCATTCAAGAGATCCTTCGTTTTGCGGTCATAGCGGTCGCCAATTTCATCGAGGCGGTCGCACTGCGCCTGGTAGGCGAGCAGCAGCGAGCGATAGGCGCCGCCTGAAACATCTTTCATGTCCTGCCAACGCTGCCAGAGGCGGCGCGCGTAGGACGGGTCGAGCCCAATTTTGCGGGCGGTTCTGTCGCGGGCAGCGGTCCATGTGTCTGCCGGGCCGCGATGCTCGCGTATCGTCAGGAACACGAGGCGCTCCCGGGCCTCGATGACGGCCATTTCGCTCATGTCGCCCTCGTCGCGCTTGGTGTCGTGCGCGACACGTCTCGTGTCGGACATGCATGTCCCTCCATGCCAAATTGCTGGTCATGGAAACGGACACGAGACGGGAGCGAACGATTGAACGGAGCGAGAGGCCCACCAACGAGCTTGCAGGCAGAGGTGGAGCCATCAGCATCGGCGAGATCGCCGATGAGATTGTCAGAAGGTTGCGGAAGGCGGACGGGGAAAACCCCTCCGCCTCGCCGCGCGTCGCGGAAAACGAGAAAAAGAGCGGAGCCGGAGCAAACCGCGGATGCGGCAAGCGCGAGAACAGCGATCATGCCGCGACCCCGGCGGACGGTGATTTCACCTGTAGAAAGGCGAGCCTCGTAAGGTGCATGTCGTGAGCGGTGACGGCTCCGCCGGTAATCTCTGCGATCTTCGCGACCACATCTGCATCGGGGCGGCTACGGCCGGTTTCCCAACGCCAGACAGTGCCCGCGCCGGACCGCTCATCAAGCCCAAGCTCTTCGGCCAAACGCTGGGTGTTCCAGCCTTTTCCTTCGCGCCAGTCTTTGAGGGATTTCATGCAACGGCTCCAAGTCAGAGCCCTTCATATCGCAGTTTATGCGATGTCGTCAACGCCGCGCATCGGTTTTTCTGCGATACGCATTTTGTGCGATGGCTGATATCCGGTTTTTGATGGAGAATCGTGTGAAAGAGCTGCGGGAAGCTGCGGGCCTGACGCAGACCGATCTAGCCGATCGGATCGGCGTCACGTGGCAGACCATCAGCCGGATCGAGAACGCGCACACGCGCATCATGCCGAAGCACGAGAAGAACCTGGCTCGGGAGTTGAAGGTCGATCCGGGGGCGCTCTATTCCGGCGACCGTCAACCTCCCCGGCAAGATCCGCCCTCCAACGCCTCACCGCCCGTCCCTATCCCGCATATCACCGGAACGATCCCGATGCTTGGATCGGGGGTCGCCGGCCTGGACGGAAAGTTCGTGCTGAACGGCAATCGAATCATGGATGTGCTCTGCCCGCCGCAGCTGGCCGGTGTGCCTGATGCGTATGGGGTCTTCGTCCACGGAGGCTCAATGGAGCCTCGCTATCACCCGGGCGAGGCGGTGTTCGTGAACCCGCATCTTCCTGTTCGCCAGACGGATTACGTCGTCGTCCAGATAGCCGAGGAGGACGAGAGCCAAGACATGGCCGGCTACGTGAAGCGCTTTGTTTCTATGAACTCTCGCGAGCTCGTCCTCGAGCAATATCAGCCGCGGGAAGATGCCCCGGATGACGTGCCCGAGGCGGAGAGATTCACCATGCGCTTTGACCGTAAGCGCGTGGTCGCCGTTCATAAGATCGTCGGGTCTGGCATAGTCTGAGCATGCTCAGCCGGGCCCTCTCCGCCTTCTCATCTCGCCACGTGACACGGACTGTCAGAAGCTTGCCTCTGGCTACCCCGTCCCGGCATCGCTTGCAGAACAACGCTGCCAGGTATGACGATGCAGCCCGATCAGGGGCAGCCCACCGACGCGCGTCGTTCGGGAAAAGCATGTTCGATCGCCCGCACTCCTGGCAGGTTATGGCTACCGCATTGAGATCTGAGACAAGTCGCGCGCCTGCTGTAATTTCACTCGTCTCACCACACACGCCGCTCGCCTCCGTTCATGTTTCGTTCCCATTGATTCCCGAACTGGAGCGAAGAGTCGAGGGTGTCGATAACTGCCTGTGCGTATCGGGGATAACCCGGGGATCGGTTTGGCTGCGGCGCATGCGGGAGGCGGGGGTGGCGTGAATGATGAAGAGTCCATACTTGCGTCACTCGCAACCGCATACGAGGCGCCCAAAATCGCGCTACCTCCAATCGACTGGAAGGTGGACCGTCAGAATGCCCGCTACCTAAGAGTACCCATCGTCTGCGATTGTGCCCCTGTTGACCTCCTTGGTGTATCAATCGTCGGTACGGCTTGGACGGATGAACCAGACGAGCGGGTGACCTTTCAGCTCATCATGGATGTGAATGGCACCAACTACCGGATCGCTCGTATTGATTGGCGACCGCGACAGCCGCACACAAACCGAGTTGGGCCGGCTGAACTTCTCGGTCTTATGGCTATGACCAGCATTCACGATTTCCCTGAGAATGCTGCACTCGGCCTAGAGGCAATGCAGGCGGGAAACCTTCCGGTCGTCAAACCCATTGATCCGGAGCCCGACAGTTTTAACGCGCTATTGCAATATCTGCGTGATACCTTCCAGCTTGACAACGCGATGGACATACCTGCACCGCCATGGGCACCGCAACTTCTCTGACTTGGGGCGTAGAGGCTCCAAAGATCTTGCTCGACAGAATTGCGAGTGAGCTGGTTCGCGTGCGCGCCGGGAGCTCCGGTGGAGTGATCACAACGCCCGTCCTTTTCCCTTCCGGGGCGCATGTCAGCGTGCGCATTTCGGTTGAGGGCGGGCGCTGCTTGATAACTGATGATGGCGCGGCTTATGCCGAGGCGGACATGATGGGTGCGTTGCCCATTTTCCGCAGGGCGGCAAACACTGTCGCGAGCGAAGTGGGTGTTCGGTTTAATCATTTCGAGATTTTTGAGGCAGAAGCCCGACCGGAAACGGCAGCGGGATGGGTTGCAATAGTTGCGGACGCGTCTCGACGGGCGGTGGCGATCACGGCGGAGCGCCTGGCGAAGAAGCTGGACGCGGAGATGCGCGTGTCTATCGTGGATCGCCTGACGGACGTATTTGGCGTGAAGAATGTGTTCGCAGAGGCCGCGATATCGGGCGCGTCGACGCATGCTTGGAAGGTCGATGCGTTGGTTCGCACCGATCACCGGGAGATTGCGATCGAGGTTATTACACCGGCCCCGGCCTCGGTATCGTCTGCGTACGTGAAACTCGATGATATCCGCCGACTAGACAACGCTCCGAGGACAGTCGCGGCACTTTCGTCGAGATCGAGTTTTGGGTCGGATCAGCTACTCATTCTCAATCGCGCCGCGAAGATTATCGATCTCAAGGCCGACCTAAGCGAGCTGCGACGGCTAGCCGCGTAACCTCAAGAGCCTCCGCACCAACCGACCCCGGCCCTGGCGCCGGGGTTTTTGTTTGTCCGGCGATATCGCATGTTATAAGATAGCCCTCTTGCGTAGTATCGCATATTCTGCGATATCTCCTCCATCGCACTACCCCAGCCGATGGAGATCGAGATGCCAGCCACCAACCGCCATCCAGTCGACGAACTTGCCGATATCCGGGAGCAGAAGAAGGCTCTGGCGGCTCGCGAAGACGAGTTGAAGACCGTCATCTTCGACATGGCGTCTGACGATCGTCACGCCGTGGGCGGCGATCAGTATGTCGCCAGCATCAAGGCGATCGAGACGAAGCGACTGGATCGCAAGGCGGTCGAGAAGGTGATGGGCTGTGCGATCGAACGCTGCCTCAAGTCCTCCACCACGCTCCGCATCGACATCGAGCCTCGCGCCGCCGAAGCGGCCTGAGATCGGGCGGGAGTGTCGTCATGAATATCGAGCGCCGCGGCTTCAACGGCTTCCCCGACGGCCTCAGCTACCAGGACTGGAAGCGGAAGAACGACGCCATCGCCGAGGACGAGGAGCGCAACGGCATAGCCGAGCGCGAGGCCCGCCGCCGCGCCGAAGCCCGCTTCGCCGCCCTGCCCTCGCTGGACCAGATCGAGCGCCGCCACGGCACCGCCGAGCGCAATCGCATCGCAGCCTTGAACCTTCCCCAGCACCGCGCCGTCGTGGCGCAGGCAGCAGAATGAGGCACGTCATGGACGATCGGTATTTCATCATCGAGACGATCCGCATCATCGGGGCGCCGTCGATTACAGCGGCACAGGAAGCCGCGATCATGGCTGCGCCCGACGTCGCCGAGCGGGTCTTCAACAGCACGGACCTCGCCTTCCATCGCCGGGCCATTGTTGAGGAAACCCTCAAGCTGTTCGGCCGCGAGAACGAGATGTGGCGCGGCGTTTACAGCGACGTGTTCATCGCCTGCCGAAACATCCGGGATGGTCTAACGACCGCCGAGGCGATGACCAGCAGCCGCCGAGCGGAGGCCGCGTGATGGGCCGGATCATGTTCCACCTCGCCGTTGCCGAGCAGGCGCGTCTCACCCTCATGGGCAAGCGCAAGGGCGCCGGCTTCTGGCAGATGCCGCAGGGCCGTCCGTTCGTCGTCGCCTGCTACCGGCAGAACATCGACATGGCCCGCCGGGCGCGTCTGGCGAGGGCTGCGTGATGCGCGACGCCGCCCTCATCGTCCTTGTGGCCGCGTTCACGCTGATCCCGGCAGTCGCCAGCCTTGAGGCGAAGTGGGCCGCGGAAGACCTACGGAACAGCGAAAGCTTCGTCGCGCAGCCGAGGGGGCATTCGATGACCAGCCTCCCCTTCACCATCCGACTGGCGATCTGGCTGGACGGCGTCGGCTTCATACGAGCGCGCGAACAGCAGCACCAGCAGACCGTCGCAGAGAACAACCGGCTCCGCGCCGAGAACGAGAGCCTGCGGGCCGGGATGGCAGCATGAGCCGTAGCAAGTGGAAGGGCTGCCGATACGAGAACGCCAGCACCAGTCGGCACGGCCTGATGGTCTGCAACGTCTGCAGCCAGTCGATCGACGAAGGCGACTATCGATGCCGTGAGACCGAGGAAGCATACATCACGCAGCATCGCGCCTGCTCGCAGGATGACCCGCAGTGGGCCGTTCTGGACCGGCAGAGAGCGAACCATGCGGCGCGGCAGGAAAGGCTTGCCGAGGCGGCTACGGCATTCATCGAATATTGGGGCGTGGTCGATCTCAGCGAGTACGCCGCCGCTCCCGCAAAGGATCCTCGTCCATGAACCGCGAGCGCGAATACCAGGGCGGCAAGATCAGCGAGCCGGGGATCTACCGGGCTGTGCCATCGAGGAAGGAACCGGGTCAGTGATGGAGCGACCGATATCCCTTGATGAGGCCGCACGGGCTCTAGGGCTGGACGAAGAGAGCGAAAACCCATCTCGCTACGTCCGCGACCTTATCCGCCGCTACGGCGTCCCCTTCACCCGCGTTGGTCGATCTGTAAAGCTTCGGCCTGATCAGTTGCGCCTTCTTGGCGAGAGGATGGTGCAGTGCCCCTCACAATCGAGCCCGACTCAAAGTCCGGCATCTACCAGATCCGAGGGACTGTCACTGTCTGGCGACGTGGTGAGCCTCATAGCGTTGAAGTCAGGCGGTCAGCGAGAACGCGCGACAAAGACGAAGCCGATGGCATCCGCATCAGCATCGAAAGGAAGATCCGCGAGCAAAACGGCTCCGGTCGCGAACCCTCTATCACGTTCAGCGAAGCGGCTCGGCTCTACCAGCTGAAGGGCGGCGAGGCGCGATTCCTCGCGAAGCCGGTTGCCCAACTGGGGCGGCTTCGGATCGACGATATAGGTCAGGCAGAAATCGATGATGCCGCCTTAAAGGCCTACCCGTCCGCAGCGACCGCAACCCGCCGTCGCCAGTTCTACGCTCCCGTCCTCGCAGTGCTGCGCTCCAGCGGGCAGAACCCGTTTGTCAAGCGCCCCGAGGACAGCGCCAAGCGCACCTACTTCTTCCTGCCGAAGCAGGCTAACGCGATGGTCGAGACCGTCATGCGCGGGCGGTGGCCGAACCCCTGGACCCCTGCCCTAGTCACCTTCCTGTTCGGCCAAGGCGTTCGGGTCTCGGAGGCCTTGGCGATCGACGGCCGGAACGACATCTCGCTCGAGCACCGCTATGCGATCCTGCGGGACCCGAAGAACGGTCTGCAGCGGACCGTGACGCTTATCCCCCGCGTCGTGGCGGCGCTATCTGCCATTCCCAATCTCGGCGACCCTGGGCCCCTATTCCTGCGCTATGACGGGCGCCCCTATGCGCAGCGGGAGAACAGCGGCAACCCGCTCCGGTTCTGGGGCGCCGCCTGCAAGCGCCTCGAAATGGACGAGCACCTGTTCACGCCGCACACCGCCCGACATTCGTGGGCGACGTGGTTCTATGCCCAGACGCATGACGTGGTGCGCCTCAAGGACGAAGGCGGATGGCAGTCGAACGAGTGGCAGCGCTATGTGAAGCTCGGGACCCCGGAGCTCGGCGCCGACGCATGGAAGCGCGGGTGGCGATTCAAGAACGAAACGGGAAAAGACTCTGCGGATTTCTTGCGGGAACGAGGCTGAAAATGGCGTATGTTCACGTTACGGCCCGGAAGCCCGCGTCAGATGGTGGGTTGACGAAGCCCTTGAATACGGGCATCTGCCGTCCCCGGAGAGGTGGCCGAGTGGTCGAAGGCGCTCCCCTGCTAAGGGAGTATACCAGCGATGGTATCGAGGGTTCGAATCCCTTCCTCTCCGCCATCCCGTATATAAGCCACGGAATTTGCTCTACGCCCTATAGCGTAAGGTTCGCAATCGCCGCGTGGTACACATGGTGGTGCGAATGGCTCGTCCCGGGAAGCATCCGAAGAGCGGCGTCTACTATCCGCGCGTCCGCGTGCCTAGTGACTCGTCGGGCAGGCCCTCGGGAAGCAATTACCGTGGGCACAGGAGGGCGCACGCAAACGGGCGTTCGCCGTTTGAAGATCGACTCTTGGAGTCATAGAGCTCCGATACTAGCGATCTTGATGGTCCACCGATACCAAATGAGCAGTTCCCAGATCGGAGCAACAGCATCCGGTCGTGGTCGGTCGATTGCGGACTGGCAGCTCCCGGAAATTCCAAGGCGGAAGCTGCCTTCGGCGCGCGGACTGTGATCGCCATCAAATCCGGCTCACATCATTGGCGGGCTCCACCGTGAAGCTCCATCAGGCACTGAGTGTAGCTGAGAGCTATCCCAAGATGATCCGCGTCGGTCAGGGCGCAGAGATCTTGCCTCGTGTTCTCGATCTGCAGGCTTACCCGGAGCGCGTGAATCTCGACTTCGCCCTTTACGGCAAGCCGACGGACATTGCCTTCAACGGGCGCTTCCAGGCGGAACGCCTCTACCAGCACTCATTCCTGCCTGCCGACGCAGCCGAAAAGTTGAAGAATCGGCGCAAATACTACAAACGAGATTCGCCCACGCGGGGCAGTTGGGAACAAGGCCCGATCTCGTTGATCATTCCGACGGCACCACAGGTACGCCGTCGTGACGAATCCCGAAAACTCCAGCTTCAAACAGTCCGAAGAATGGCTGCGGAGCGAAGCGACCGAGGCTCTGATCGCCGCTGGGTGACAGTTCAGTGGCAGGTGAACGATTTAGGACGCCGCCGTATCTCGTACGAGGTGAGCATAGCGGCATCGCAGTCGGGCTCGTCTATTCTTCCTAGCCCCTTTAGCGCAAACTGTCGTTGCGTTAGGTGCCAGCCTCTCAGCAGAGATCAGGATGTCATTCTGAAAAAACCAATGTCGGCAGCCACAGGGCAATCTGTGGAAAATAGACGATGAGCGCGAGCGCGATCATTTGCATTCCTGCAAATGGCAGGACACCTCTGTACATGTGCGTCATCTTCACGTTAGGCGGAGTGATTCCCCTCATATAAAAAAGAGTTATAGCAAAAGGCGGCGTCAGGTAGGACGTCTGAAGATTGACCGCCATCAGGATGGCGAACCACAAGATGACATCGGCCTGGGCGACATGGTCGCCGAAGTCGAGCAGGCGCACGATCGGGGCGAAAAGCGGAATCACGATGAGCGTGATCTCGATCCACTCGAAGAAGAACCCGAGGGCGAAGATGATCAGCATCATCACGATGAGCACGCCCCACGGGCCCAGGCCGAGTTGCTCGAACAGGCCTCCCACCAGTTCATCGCCGCCGAGAGCGCGGAACACGAAGGCGAACACCGTCGCGCCGATGAAGATCATGAACAACATGGCGTTGGTCACCGCCGTCTCCTGGACGCATCTGTTCCAGAAGCGGAAGCGCCAACGGCCGTTGAGAACGGCCAGCAATACCGCGCCGAAGGCACCGACGCCCGACGCTTCCATGGGGCTTGCCCAGCCGAGGATGATCGAGCCCAGCACGAGGACGATCAACGCCGTCGGCGCAATGAAGCCCTTGAACAGCAGCAGCACGAGTTCGCCGGTGTTCTGCGGGCCGGCGTCGTCGGCCATCGGGGGGGCGAGCTCGGGGCGCAGCTTGGCCGTCAGGACGATCAGCCCGGCGTAGAGCGCCGATAGAAGCAGCCCGGGCAGCAGCGCCGCGACGAAAAGGCCACCGACGGACGTTGCCAGAAGATCGGCCATGACGACCAGCATGATGCTCGGCGGAATCAGGATGCCGAGGGAGCCCGAGGCGGCGATCGTGCCGGTGGCGAGCGACTTCGAATAGCCGCGCTCCAGCATCACCGGCAGGGCGAGCAGGGTGATCATGATGACCGAGGCGCCGACGATGCCGGTCGTCGCGGCCAGGATCGTCCCCATCACCACCACGGCGAGCGACAGCGAGCCTGGCATCCGCCGCATCAGCACCTGGAGGCAGATCAGCAGGTCCCGCGCGACGCCGCTGGCCGTCATCACGGTGCCCATGAAGATGTACATCGGCACGGCCACGAGGACGAGGTTTTCCGCGATGCCGCCGAAGACGCGTCCCGGCATGATCAGGAAACGGGCGAAGGGGAAGACCCCGAGCGAGCTGCCGACCAGAGCGAAGACGAGACCGACGCCGCCCAGGACGTAGGCGACGGGAAAACCCGTGAAGAGCAGCAGCGCGAGCGCGCCGATCATCAGGATCGGGAGGGCCTCGACGATCATGGCCGTGCACCCTGCGTCGCTGCCTCGTCCTCGAATTTGTTCGGCGCCACCAGCAGCCGGGCCGCCTGGCGTTGTTCGGGCGTGCCGAACAGGATCACGACGCTGCGCGCCAGGATCGACAATGCGCTCAAGGAGAGAAGGGCGTAGCCGACCGGCATGACAGCCTTGATGAGCCAGCGATGGGGCAGACCCGATGGGTGCGGCGAACGCTCGCCGGCCGCGTAGGAACGCGAAACCAGGTCGGCGCTGTAGTCGACCATGACCCAGCAGAGTGGAAGGAGGAGGAAGACGATGCCGGTGGCTTCGATGAACAGGCGCGCCCGCTCGCCCAGCCCCTCGCGCACCAGCTCGATGCGGACATGGGCATCGCACAGATAGGCATATCCGAGGCACAGCATGAACAGCACGGTGTGAAGGTGCCACTCGAACTCCTGCAGCCGGATCGAACCGATCGCGAAATAGCGACGCATTACCACGTCGCCGACGATCACCAGCATCAGGGGAAACAGGCACCAGGCAGCTAGCTTGCCGACACCGTTGGTGAGCAGCGCCAGCACTCTGCTGGCCCGGAGCAGGAAACGCATCGATCAGGTCCTCGAAGGGCACGGGAGCGCTCGCCAGCCCGAGGGCCCGCGAGCGCCGGGCGATCAGTCGTTGAGGAACTCGAGTGAATGGGTTTCCTGCAGGTCCGACCAACGCTTGTGCTTGGCCCGAAATGTCTCGAGCGATTCCCACGCCGCCGCGAATTCCGGACTTTGGGCGGAGTATTCCTCAACGACCGCGAGCCAGTGGTTGTTCAGGGCTTCAAGCACCTCCTCCGGCAGGCGGGCGACATTCACGCCCTGTTCGTCGAAGAAGGCGAGCGCATCGGACTGCCGGCTTTCGCCCTCGACGATCGCCTGGCGAACATTGTCGCCGCAGACCATTTCGAGCTGCACCTTCTGCGTGTCGGAAAGGCCGTTCCAGCTGTCGAGATTGATGATCAGCTCGTAGAAGGTCGCGGGCTGATGCCAGCCCGGGAAGTAATAGTTCGCCGCCACCTCGTGGAAACCGAGCACGCGGTCCGCGGAAGGCGTCGCGAATTCGGTCGCATCGATGGTTCCCAGTTCCAGCGCCGGGTAAATGTCCCCAGCGGCGAGCAACTGCGTGGACGCGCCTGCCTTGTCGAGCGCCGCGGCCCCAAGACCGGGAATGCGCATCTTCAGGCCGGCGAAGTCTTCCGCCGTATTGATTTCCTTGTTGAACCAGCCGGCCGCCTCCGGGCTCATGCCGCCGCACGGCATGCCATGGATGTTGAACTGGTTGTAGAGCGGCTCGTAGAGCTCCTTACCGCCACCGTCATAGAACCAGCCGAGCAGTTCCGGCCATTGCGGCCCGAATGGTGTCGCCGCGAAAATGGAGAAGGCCGGATTGCGGCCCTGCCAGTAGGCCGCGATCGTCCAGCACGCCTCGATCGCACCGGCGGAGACCGCGTCGAAACACTCGGCCGGCGGCATCAATGCCCCTGGCTCGAAGAACTGGATCTGGAAATTGCCGCCGGAGACCGCCTCGATCTTGCGCTCGATCTCCTTGCCGAGGGTGCCCGCCTGCGGGAGGTTGCTGGGGAACCAGCTCTGCATGCTCCACTTGATCGCGCTGTCCTGCGCGCCAGCGGGCGCGACGAAACACATGAGAGCCGTCGCGGCTAGAAATTGCCGTGCCAGGCGTGTCGATGTCTGTGTCATAGCCAACCCCTTTTTCCTCTACGGTGGATTTATTCCACTGAATGAGAAGCAAGGCGTGTGCCATTCCGACTGGTAAGAGCAACAAGATGGCTCGGGACGGCATTCCGGTCTTTGACGCTGCCGGACGTTTCACTCACAGGGTTCAACCGCGCAATTCTCACGCAGCGAACGCCCGAAGCGCTCAAATTTTTACCGTTGGGGGAAAGCAACTGGCCGACCCCGCTCGAACGCGAGTGACCGGGCCGCTTCCGGCACGCTACCCTGCCGAGCGGAAGGTCAGGTTCAGAGATCGAGCGTCACATGGACCCGGGCGCGCGAAACGCAGAGCATCATGCGGTCTTGGCGGGCAGCGGTGCCCAGCACGGCGTCGCGGTGGATCACCGTCCCGTCACGATAGCCGCAATCGCAGGTTCCGCAGACGCCGAGTTCGCAAGACGCCGGCAGCACGAAGCCCCTTTCGCGAAGGACATCGAGTAGCGACCGGTCCGCGGGGATTCGGAGTGTTTCCCCGGTGGAGGCGATCGTCACGTCGAAGGGCTCGGGCTTGAAGTTCTCGTCGAGGGTTGCCTGGAAGACCTCGAAATGCAGGTGCTGGTCAGGCCAACCAGCTGCATTGGCAGCATCTCTCAATCCATCGGTCAGCCGCGCCGGGCCGCATCCATAAAGCTGCGTCTGACCATCATCCACAAGTCCGGCCAACAGGTCTGGCGCAGAGAAGCGCCGCTCATCTGCGAAATAGGTGTGCAGGCGCGGGCCACAGATCTCTTCCAGCCGTGCGAGCAATGGCGCGGCGGCCCGCTCCCGCGCACAGAAGTGCAGTTCGAATTCCTGCCCGGCGGCGACGCAGGTAGCGGCCATGGCGGCGAACGGCGTCACGCCGATGCCTCCGGCGACGAAGACATGGCGTTTCGAACCGGCCACCAGGGAAAAGTTGGTGCGCGGTGCGGAGACGTGCAGCACGTCGCCTTTGGCCACGTTGTCGTGGAGCCAGAGCGAGCCGCCCCTGCCAGCCGGTTCACGCTTGATCGCGACGACATAGGTCTGCCGATTGGCGGGGTCGCCACAAAGCGAATATTGCCGGATCTTCCCGTCGGCGAGACGAATGTCGACATGCGCGCCGGCCGACCATTCCGGCAGTTGCGGACGGGTGGGGTGGCGAAGCGTGATCACGTCGACGCCGATCGCATCGCGGCGCCGGTCCGTCACGACGAGCTTCATGATGAGGCGTGCGGTCATTGGACGCCGTGCGACTCGACTGGCTCGATCGCGTCTCCCCGCCGTATCGTGCCGCCCTTGACGATCCGACAGTTCAGTCCGGATCGGTTGTAGAGCGGAAGGTATACAGGCATCCCGAGCAACTCCTCGAGATACTTGCAAGGAAAGTTCAATCGCCCGCCCTCGAGGATCGTCTCGCCGACGCGAAAGCGCTTGCCGACCAGATGATTGAGCGGAACGCCCCGCGTCGTCAGGTTGCGCCGATGGTCGACCGGCAAGAGGGACAGCGGCCCCTCCTGGAGCGGCGGGTCGTTCCGAACGAGATGCTCAAGGGCCTCGATCTCGATCAGCGTGACCTCCCGCACGTCCGGCTTGGGCGAATAGGTCCCGGTGCCGAGAAAGTAGCGGTCGCCTTCGATGCCGCGGCCTTCGATCAGCCGCGCTTCCGTCAATTCCTCCATCTCGTAGGAGGCCGCCGGGGCGATGTGGATGTTCAGAAGCTGCCCGCCTGACCAGATTGTCACGACGGCGCCCTCAGACGGTGCCCGCCACGGCGATGCACTCGATTTCCACGAGGACATCGCGCGGCAGGCGGGCAACTTCGATGGTCGAGCGCGCCGGCAAGCTGTTGCCGAATGTTTCGGCATAGATGCCGTTCATGGTCGCGAAGTCGTTCATGTCCTTCAGGAAGACGGTGGTCTTGACCACCGATGCGGCGCTCGCCCCGGCTGCTTCCAGAACGGCGAGCACGTTGGCAATGGACTGATTCGTCTGCGCCTCGATACCGTCGGGCACCGAGCCGCTCGCCGGGTCCGTCGGCAACTGTCCGGAAACGAAGACCAAGCCCGCTGCGGCGACGGCCTGCGAATAGGGGCCGGCGGCGGGGGATGCCTTTTCGGTGGCGATGGGGCGGCGATCAGTCATCGAATTCTCCACGGGTCGGTATGGCACCGATAGTGGATTAAATTCCATTCGATGGAAAGATGATGTTTATCGCAGGCGCGAGCTGTCGATGATCAGAAAATACTCACACGCCTCCGAGCCCACATTGACGAAGGCGTGGGTCACGTCGGCCTGGAAATACAGCGAGTCGCCGCTCTCCAGGACGAGGCTGCGCTCGCCGATGACCGCCTTAAGTCGCCCCTTGGCAACGTAGATGTATTCCTCGACACCGCGGCGATGCGCCACGAATTCTCCTGTCGAGCCTTGCGGAGGAAGATAGTTCAGGACCCAGTCGACGCCGCGGCCCGGAAGGACCGGCGACAGGCATCGGCGCTGGAATCCTGAGGTCTCGTCGCGAAGAACCGGCTGCACGGCGGCAGGGATCACGAGGATCTCCCGCTCGACGGGATGCGCCATCAATTGCGAAAAGGTCGTACCGAGAGCTTCCGACAGGCGTGACAGCGTGTTGGTCGACGGCATGGTCTCACACCGCTCGATCTTCGAGATCATGGACCGGCTGACACCGGAAAGGCCGCTTAGCGTCTCGAGAGAAAGACCGTGTCGCTTGCGGTGGCTTCGCAATTCCTCGGCCAGAATGATCAGTTGCTCGCTGATGCCCTCGTCCGCAACTCGCCGCAATGCTTCTGACAACGATCGTCCTCCTCGCCGGCTATCTCGAGATGCCATCGGCCTTCGCGTCAAGCGGAGCCGTCGTCGGTCTGCATCGTTCGCGTTCGGTCTGCAAGCGACCTGCGATACGGCTAGGACGCAGCTGCGAGAAAGTCGGACGCGGTCGTATTAGCGGCCCAGGCCCGATCGTACTCGATCAGCCGGGCCACGTCCTGCGCCGCGGAGCGGCCGTAACGCCGAGCTATCAGGTGCAGCGTGGTATCGATCGCCAGGGTCACACCGCCGCCCGTGACGATCGATCCAGCATCGATGAAGACCGCCGGAACAGCTTTGATGCCGCGGCTTAACAACGCCATCGCATCCAGCGGTGCGGTCGCCTCGTTCGGCGCGCGTTGCCGGCGCGTCGTGGCCGGGAGGCCATCGAGCAGGCCCGCCGCGGCGAGGATCATGCCACCCGTGCACACGGATGCGACCACGCCTTTTGTCGCCGCGTCGCGCAGGAATCCCAGCGCCGCCTCGTCGGCCGCGACATTCGGCCACCCCGGACCGCCGAGCATCAGGTAGACGTCGGCCGCAGGGCATGTCGCATAGGAATGGTCGGCAATGGCGCGAACGCCGCTCGCCATCTCGAAGACGCCGGCTTCGGGGGCCGCAAGTTGAAAGGTCAGGTTTGGGATGATGCGACGGGCCATAGAAAGGACGCCACAGGTCGCACCGAGGTCGATCGGCTCTACGCCGTGGTAGGCGAGAACGATGATCGAATGCTGTTCGAGAAGACTATCCATTCCGTGACAACCCATCCGTTGACGACCCCTTAGATCATCTGCGTGATGTTTGGGGGAGATTTTAGTGCAGCGTGGGCACACATTCCTCGTATTCTGAACGGCACGAATGGGCACGATGCAGCCGGGACGCGTAGGTAACCGGTGGGATCACGTGCTGATGGAGGCGGCGTAGGCAACGCCGTCGCGGCCAGGATCGGCCGCGCCTACGATCTCGCCCCGGGTCATTCGGATCGCATGCACCCAACCGATGGTGTGGCCATAGGGGTTCCGGATGACCTCGTAGCCGTCCGCCTCCAGCGCCCGCGTCACCGAACGTGGAATGCGGTTGGAGACGTCGATCGAATCGCCGGTTGACGAGAAGCGGGGCGCGGCCACCGCTTCTCGAATGTCCATGCCGAAGTCGAAGACGTTCAGGATCGTCTGCAGCACGCCCATGACGATCTGCGTGCCGCCCGGCGCCCCGAGGGCCAGGACCGGCTGATCGTCCTCGAACACGATGGTGGGACACATGGCGCTGAACCGCGACTTGCCAGGCGCGATGCTGCCGACCCGGCCGGGACGCGGGTCGAACACGCCCATGCAGCCATTGTAGAAGAAGCCGAGCCCTTCGGTGATGACGCCGGACGGCATGCCAAGCGAATGCGTCATCAACACGTGGCCGCCCTCCCCGTCGACGACGCAGAGATGGGTCGTGTTGACGGATTCATGGTCGTTTCTCTTCAGGCGCGGGACGGATGCGCGCACGCCGCGTTTGATTTCGTCGGCCATTGCGCCCGCATGGGCCTTGTCGGTCATCTGATCAAGGGGGATGGTGACGAAGTCCGGATCGCCGACGTAGCGATCCTTGTCGATGGTCGCCCGTTTCATCGCCTCGCAGACGATCCGGACATAGTCGGGCGAGTTGTGGCCGAGCGCCCGGAGATCGAAATGCTCCAGGATGTTGAGCATCTCGATCAGCATCACGCCGCCGCCGGGCGGCTGGTTAGTGGTGATACGACGCCCGCGATAGGAAGCGGTCAGCGGCTCGCTCCACCGGGGACGGTAGGAGGCCAGATCCTCTTGGGACAGCAGGCCCCCATGCGACGCCATGTCGGCGGCGATCGTCGCCGCGATGTCGCCCCCGTAGAAGGTGTCCGCCCCCGCCTCGGCGATCCGCTGCAGCGTCACCGCGTAGTCCGGGTTGGCGAGCGGGGCGCCGATCTCCTTGGGTGTGCCGTCGGGGCGGCAGTAGAGCGCCCGACCATCGGCACTGTAGGCGAGGCGTTCGGCCGTTGCCGCCCGGCCCATCTTGGCGCCCTCCATGAAGAACGTGTGCATGGCCGGCCGGACGAAGAAGCCGTCTTGTGCCCAAGCGACAGCCGGTTCGAACAGCGTCTTCCACGGCAGGCGGCCATGGGCGCGGTGCAACGTCTCGTAGGCCTTGAGCGCCGTCGGCACCGCGATCGACTGGTAGCCGAGATCGTTGACGCGGCCCTCGAGGATGAAGCCGAAGCCGTCCCGCGTCTCGCCACGAACGAGATCCTCCCACATGTCCTCCCGCGCCGCCGCCGGCGCCGGTGCATGGAAATCCAGATAGCGGTGCACGCCCTGCCCCGGCAGATACACGGCGGCGCTGCCGAAACCCGCGATCCCGCACATCAGCGGATCCACGACGCCCTGCGCCAGCGCACAGGCGATCGCCGCATCGACGGCGTTGCCGCCCCTTTCGAGGATCTCGATGCCGGTCTCGGCAGCTTCGGGCTGTGGACAGACGACCATCGCGTTGGGTTTCAACGACTGGGCCATCGCCTTACAGCCGCACGTCGTGGCGCGGGCGGCCCCAGTCGGAGGCGCCTTGCACGGCACGCTCGACGTCCTCCTCCAGCATCAGCCCTTCTGCCACCAGCCGCTCGGCCGCCGCGCGGATGGCCCGGACGTAATCCTGCGGATTCGTGTACCGCTCGAGAACCGAGGGACGCGGATCGCCAGTCTGTTCGCGCTCGTCCGGCGCGTCGGCAAAGGGAATGTAGCTGCCGGTGATACCGACCATGGCGCCATGGCCGTGCTCGCGGCGGCGCAGGCTCCAGCCCGTATAGGTGCCGAGCGGCGCCTGGACCATTGGCGCGCGTACGCCGGGGACATCGTTGCCGTCGGCGTCGACGGCCGGCACGCGCACCGGATAGACATCGTCGCCGATGATTGCCGGGGGCTCTCTGGTGATCCGGCCGCGATCGATCGCGTCGCCGAAATCGAGCCGTTCGAGGCGGCTCGGCGAGCGCGGCAGGGCCACGCCCGGGATCGCGGGAAAGGCCGACCGCCATCCCTCGACGTTCACCAGCGTGCCGTCGGCGCGTAGCGGTATGCGGCTTGGTGGCGGCGCCTCGCCGGTTGTGGCCCAGGCGTCCAGCCGGTCGAGATTGGCGCGGAAGAACATCGAGGTCGCCACGGTGTTGAAATAGGTCTGCGCCATCCCCCGTGCGGGGCCTGCGAGCAGCGGCGAAGCGTAGTGCTGCGAGCTCGACCAGAGATAGACGCGGACATTGTCCGGCTGTGCCAGATCCTCGCCCTTCGTGTCGGTATGGACCAGCGACGCGCGGCGGTGCCAGTATTCGCAGGCCGTGTCGGTATGGATCACCAGCGGATCGGTGGCCGGGCGCTTGAGGATGCCCTCCTCGCGGCCGGTGAAATGATCGGTCGACACGGCGTAGGAAAACGGGAACCGGTCGGCGGGCGTGAAGTGGTTCTCGTGCTCCTGCCCCGGCAGCAGCACGAGGTTGGCGAAACGGTGGTTCATCCACATCTTGCCGGCGCCGGCCACGTGCGGCATCACCCCGTCGAAGACGCGCCCGCCCGCGGGGTCGGCGTTAAAGCCCAGATGCAGGAAGTCGCGGATGCAGCGGCCGGTCTGCGAGCGGCCCCAAGCATAGGCCTTCTCCATGCGCACGTCGCCTTCGGCCAGCGGATTGGCCTCGCCCGAAGCACTCGCCTTGCCCGACTTCAGGAAGGCGACGAAGTCGCGCACCGCGACATGACCGAGACCCAGGACCAGCGGGTCCCGAGCCTCATAGATGAGTTCGTAGATCCAGCCCGTCTCGAAGCCGCCCGGCAGGTGAATGTGACTGTCCGAGGCGAGAACCGCGTTCTCCATGCCCTGGTTGTCGACGCCGCCGCCGCGTTCTACCCGCGCAAACGACCACGCGTCGGCAGGGATTTCCTCGCGCGGGCTGCTGGCGTAGCGGCGCCGAGTCAGCTTCGCGGCGCGGGTGTCGAGCGAGGCGGCCGGATAGCTGCGGGTCGAGACGAGCGAACTGAGCGGCATTGTCGTCATGCCCGGCTCGGCGGCGATATATTCCGCGCGGGTGATGCCGGTGATCGGCCGGCCGTTCTCGGTCGCCACCGGAACGTCGAGGATCATGCGCCCGTCGCCGGGCAGGAGGTCCCCCTGCCAGGCAAGCCAGACGATCGCATAGCCCCGGCGCATCAGGAAGCCGTTGCCCGCGTCGGCGGGCGATATCGGGTCGTTGCTGGCCGGGGCGTCGTTGAAGAATTGCAGGGCGCGCTTGTTGCCGCGATTGCCGTAGTCGAAGAACAGGCGCCGGTTTCCGCGGGAAAGGTCGCGCGGCTTCAGGATGCAAAAGTCGGCGGTAAAGGAGACGAGGCCGCCGTCGTCGACCGGTGCCAGCTCGATGTCGGTGACGCCCCTCTGCGGCTCGGCGAACGGATCCACCCTGAACCGGACCCTGCCACGGAGCCTCTCGTAGGCGCCGGTCTCGCCAAATTCCTGGCCGCCCGCGAAATCCTGGCGTTCGGCGATGTCGATGTCGATCCGGTTAGTCATGGCCGTCTTCTTCAGCGGGACGGTTCGAGCACGCGCATGTCGGCGTCCGACATGTGGTCCGGATGGTGGCAACGGTAGACATGGCTGCCGCCGGCCGCCGGCGGATCGACCCTGACGCACAGCGTCCCGTCGTTCTTCGGGCAGCGCGGGTGAAACGCGCAGCCGGAGGGCGGATTGAGCGGGCTCGGGAA
This sequence comes from Aurantimonas endophytica, assembly GCF_014196845.1. Taxonomy (GTDB): domain Bacteria; phylum Pseudomonadota; class Alphaproteobacteria; order Rhizobiales; family Rhizobiaceae; genus Aurantimonas; species Aurantimonas endophytica. The sequence goes on along the minus strand of NZ_JACIEM010000004.1, from coordinate 622,553 downwards.
ATCGGCCTGCAACCCGAGTTCGGGCAGGCGGGAACCCGCCCGCGGCGGCAGCACTGCCTTGAGGAGGGCGTTGCTATAGGGGTGGTGCGCGCGCTCGAAGATCGCCTCGCTCGCCCCGTGCTCGACGATCTGGCCGAGATACATGACCGCCACCTCGTCGGCGAGATGGTTCACCACCGCGAGATTGTGGCTGATGAGGATCATCGTCAGGTTCAGTTCGCGCTTGAGGCGATGCAGGAGGTTGAGAATCTGGCTCTGGACCGAGACGTCGAGCGCCGACGTCGGCTCGTCACAGATGAGGATTTCGGGCTTGCCGATCAGCGCGCGGGCGATGGCGACGCGCTGGCGCTGCCCGCCGGAGAGCTGGCTCGGATACGCTTCGACGAGATGGTGCGGCAGACCGACCTCGCCGGCGATCTCCTGGACCCGCGCCCGCTGCGAGGCGGCGTTGCCCTCGCCGCGCACCTTCAGCGGCGCGCCGATGATCCGCTCGACGGTCATGCGCGGGTTGAGCGAGGAATACGGGTCCTGGAAGACCGGCTGGATCAGGCGGGCGCGCTCCAGACGGTCATAGGTCTCGATCGGCTTGCCACCGACGAGGACGGTGCCGGCGCTCGGGTTCTCGACGCCGAGCAGGATCTTGGCCAGCGTGCTCTTGCCGCAGCCGGATTCGCCGACGAGGCCGAGCGTGCGACCCCGCGCGACGGCGAGATCGATGCCGCGCAGCGCCCGCAACGTCCGCTTCTTGCGGAAGCTGCCGCCGACGGCGTAGTCGCGGGTAACGCCGCGCATGGACAGGACGTCTTCTGTCATAGCGCGGCCTCCGGCTGGCGCGTCCACGCGGTGGGGTCTCGGCCGCTGCCGTCCGCCGGCAGCACGCAGCGCATCATGTGGCCCTCGCCGGCACCGCGAAGTGCGATCGGCCCCTCGGCGCAGCGTACGTGCGCATAGGGGCAGCGCTCCAGGAAGCCGCAGCGCGTCAGGTCGCCGGTCTGACGGGGCACCACGCCCGGGATGAAGCCCAGCGTTTCCCCGGCCTTCGTCTCGCCGGGCACCGGGATCGAGCGCATCAGCCCTTCCGTATAGGGGTGGAGCGCCTTGGCGAGCACGTCGTCGCAGGCGCCCGACTCGACGATCTCGCCGCCGTACATCACGACAATCCGGTCGGCCATGCCGGCGACGACGCCGAGATCGTGGGTGATCAGGACCAGGCCGATGCCGGTATCGCGCTGGATGTCACGCAGGAGCCGCAGGATCTGCGCCTGGATTGTGACGTCGAGCGCCGTCGTCGGCTCGTCGGCGATGATCAGCTCCGGCTCGCAGAGAAGCGCCATGGCGATCATGACGCGCTGGCGAAGGCCGCCCGACAGCTGGTGCGGAAATTGGCCCAGCCGTTCTTCCGGCGAGGGAATGCCGACCTTGTTCAGGAGCTCCAGCGACCGCTCGCGGGCCGCGCTCGCCGACACCTTGCGGTGCTGGCGCAGGATCTCGCTCATCTGGTCGCCGATCCGGTAGCAGGGATCCAGTGCGGTCATCGGGTCCTGGAAGATCATGGCGATCTTGTCGCCGCGCAGCTGGCGCCAGCGGCGGTGCGAGGCGCCGCTGAGGGATTCGCCGGTCAGGTCGATGCGATCCGAGGTGAGCCGGGCGCTGCGCGGCAGGAGACCCATTATGGCGAGCGCGGTGAGGCTCTTGCCGCAGCCGGATTCGCCCACGATCGCGACCGTCTCGCCGCGATGGACCGTCAGGTCGATGCCCCGGACTGGCCGCAGGATCGTGTCGGCGACCGGGATCTCGACCTTCAGGCCGGCGACGTCGAGCACGGGTGTGGTCATCGCTCAGGCCTTTCCTTCGGGCGTGGTCACGTCGCGCAGGGCATCGCCGACCAGGTTGATCGCGAAGATCAAGAGGACCAACGCCACGCCGGGGACGGCGATCATCCACGGACGGAACAGCAGCTGGCTCTTGGCTTCAGCCACCATCAGGCCCCAGGAGACCTGCGGCGGCTGGACGCCGAGACCGAGGAAGGACAGCGCCGCCTCGAGCAGGATCGCGTGTGCGAGCTCGATCGAGCCGACGACGATCAGCGGGCCCATGACGTTGGGCAGGATCTCGCGGAAGAGAATGCGCCCCGTCGAACTGCCGATCGCGCGCGCCGAGGTGATGTATTCGCGCGAGGCCAGCTGCTGCGTCGCGCTGCGCATGACGATCGCGAAGCGGTCCCAGAGGAGCAGGCCGATCACCAGGACGAGCAGTGTGAGCGAACTGCCGATCAGCGCCACCACGACGAGCGCGACGAGGACGACCGGGAGCGTCAGGCGAATGGTGATGAGGAAGTTGACGAAGAGATCGACGCGGCCGCCCCAGTAGCCGGCGGCAACACCCACGACCGTACCGATCGTGCCGGAGATCAGCACCGTCAGGAACCCGATCATCAGCGAGATCCGGGCGCCGTAGAGCAGCCTCGCCAGATAGTCGCGTCCGAGACCGTCGGTGCCGAGCAGATGCGCAGCGCTCCCCTCGGCGTCCCAGACCGGCGGCACGAAGCGCTGCGTCAGGTCCTGGGCCGACGGGTCGTACGACGTCAGCAGCGGCGCGAAGATGGCCGCCAGGATGAACAGCAGCACGATCGTGCCGCCGACCCAGAAACTGCCATGCCGCAGGGCCCGGCGCACGGCGACGCGGCCGGGGGAAAGCGATATCGCGGCAGGCGGATGGTGGGAGACGGTTGCCATGGCGTTCAATTGATCCGGATGCGCGGATCGAGGGCCGCATTGAGAAGGTCGGCGAGAAGGGTCAGGACCGCATAGGCGACGGCGATCACCAGAAGGATCGCCTGGATGACCTCGATGTCGGCGCGCTGGATCGATTCCCAGGCGAGGTAGCCCAGCCCCTTGAGCGAGAAGATGGTCTCGATCACGATCGAGCCGCCGAGCATGAAGCCCAGCTGCACGGCAGCCAGCGAGACGACGGGGATGATCGCGTGGCGCAGGCCGTGGCGGACGACGACGCGCCAGGGCGAAAGCCCGTAGGCGCGGGCCGTGCGCACGTGGTCGGACTGCATCACGTCCATCATGCCAGAGCGTGTCAGGCGCATGATGGCCGGCGTCGCGTAATAGCCGAGCGCGATCGAGGGCAGGAGGAAATGCACCCAGGTCGATCCGCCGGAAATCGGCAGCCAGCGCAGATAGACACCGAAGAGGTACATCAGCCCGAGGGCAAAGAGAAACGACGGTAGCGCCTGCCCGGCAACGGCTATCCAGAGCGCGATCCGGTCGACCAGCGTGTTGGGCCGGAGCGCGGCAAGGACGCCCAGCGGGATCGACAGGAGAAGCGCGAAGCTGAGGGCCAGGATACCAAGTGTCGCGGTGACGGGTATGTGCTCGGCGAGGATCGTGCGCACGTCCATGCGCAGATAATGGGAACGCCCGAAATCGCCCTGCAGGACCCGGCCGATCCAGTCGAGATACTGCACGAAGAGCGGCCGGTCGAAGCCGTAGAGCTGCCGGACCGCCGCAATGTCGCTGGCCGACGCGCCCTCACCCGCCATCGCGGCGGCCGGATCGCCCGACAGGTGCACGAGCAGGAAGGCGATGATCGAGGTGATGGCGACGACCAGTACGGTCAATGCCAGGCGCTTCAGGATGAAAAGGAGCATGGGCTTCCCGAAAGTGGATACCGGGACGCCTTTGCGCCCCGATATCCGGAGAAAACTACTTCCACTGGGCGAGATAAAAATGCGCCATCTCGTCCGGCGTCACGGGATAGTCGAGGTCGCTGTTGAACGCGTAGGTGCGTCCGTAGACGAAGAGCGGGATGGCGTATGCCTCGTCGGCGATCTTCTTCAGCGCCTTGGAGTAGAGGTCGCGGCGCTCGGCCTCGTCCATCGTGGCTTCGGCCGCGGCCAGCCAGTCGCGGACTTCCTCGTCGCGGGCATAATCGTCCGGCCCGAACTGGAAATAGTAGCCGGTCGAGGCCGAGGCATCGAGCATGCCGTTCGACCCGAAGGTCAGATGCACGAGCTCCGTCTTGTCTTCCGCGATCAGCGGGCGCAGCGCCCGCCACTGCAGGAACTGCAGGTCGCCATTGATGCCGACCTCACGCAGATAGTTGAGCACGGCTTCCGAGAAGGGGCGATCGCGATACGCGTAGAACGGGACGCTCAGGCCGTTTTCGTAGCCGGCTTCCGCCAGCAGTTCCCGCGCCCGCTCCGGGTCGTACGGATACTGCGTCACGTCCGTCTCGCAGCCGAACTGCACCGGCACGCAGAGCGACTCCTGTACTTCGGCGCCTTCGCCGACGAGGTTCTGCGCGATCGCGTCGCGGTCGATCGCATGCGCGATCGCCTGCCGCACGCGGATGTCCGTCATCGGCGTGTCGCCGGTCCGGCCGGCCGCGTCCAGTGACAGGAACGACATGCGCATTGTCGGTGCGGCAACAACCGTGAGGTTGTCCATGCTGCCGAGCATCTCGGCGTTCTCGGGCGGCACGCCCCAGATCCAGTCGACGCCGCCGGTCACGAGTTCGGCGATCTGGGTCTCGGTGTCCTTGATGGTGCGGTAGACGATCTTGCCGATCGAGGGCGTACCCTTCGGACCGTCGGTGAAATAGTCAGGATTAATCTCCAGCGTCAGCGACTGGCCGGCCTGGTAATCGGTCAGCATGTAAGGGCCGGTGCAGACGGGGTTGACGGCGCCCCAGTCGCGACGCGTCGTGCCATCGGCGCCCGGGACCTCCGGGGCGCTGTCGTAGTGGCCCGAGGGGTAGATCGGCGAGGTGCCGGAGAGGTACTCGAAGGCCGCGGGTGTCGGCTTCTTGGCGTGGATGCGCACGGTCGTGGGATCGACGACCTCGACATTGTCGATCCAGTCGACGATGACGCGGATTTTCATGTCGCTGTCGGGTGCCGCGACGTGGTTCAGCGTGTAGGCGACGTCCTCGGCATCGAAGGCGGTGCCGTCGTGAAAGGTCACGCCCTCGCGCAGCTTCATCTCGAGGGTCGTATCGTCGACCCATTCCCAGCTCGTGGCGAGCAGCGGCTGGTATTCGTTGGTCTGCGGGTCCCGATGAATCAGGCTGTCGCACTGCGCATAGGCCGAAATCAACGCTTCGCGCTGGTTGCCGTAATAGAGATCCGGCGTGTCCATTTCGGTGGAGGTCGCCCAGACGAAGGTGTCGTCGTCCTTGCCGGCCAAAGCGGGCGAGGTCACCAGCGCCATGGCGCAGGCGGCCATCAGGCTCTTTTTCAGTAGCATCGAAATTCTCCCCTTTTTTGTTGGTGCTAGCGTCAGGAACGTCCGGTCTCCCGCCAGGGAAGATCGATGCTCGACGCGAAGTCGCCGCCGCGCCTGACGGTCAGGACCGGCGGGCGGCCATACGGCAACTGCACGTAATGGTCCGCGTCGGCGCCGGCGATCGACAGGCGGATGCGACTGCCCTGCCTGAAGGTCCAGGCTGTCGGCAGAAGTCCGAAACGCAGCCGCGCCGGCTCGCCCGGAGTCAGCGGCAGCGACTTCGCGCGGCTGAACTCGCGATAGGGCCAGGTCCAGCGCTGGTTCGGCGGCGCGGCCGACTCCGTGCGGTGCAGGGCGCGCAGAACGCCTTCGGTCACGTAGCGGGTGGTGCCGTCCGCCTCGACCTCGGAGAGGTAGGCGTGGATCACCGCGTCGCCCTGGCTGGACTCGATCCACAGATCGAGAACCGGATGACCCGACATCTCGGCATCGGCCGCCAGAGGCGCCGACGTGTAGGAGAGCATCGCCGCGTCGCGGCCGTGCCAGTCGGGATAGTACTCGCTCGTGGCGAGTGCCCCGAGGCGCTCGTGGCGGGTGGAGACACCCGTGCCGACGGTGAAGTCGACGCAATATTCGTCGCTTCCCGCCTCACTGGCCTTGCTTGCAAGAGCGTTGCCGGACGAAAGGCTCAGGCGCTTCGTCGCGGGCAGCGGCGGCCAGGCTGGCGCGGCGTGCCAGGCTTCCTCGTGCATCGCGTAATAATGAATCGGCGCCTCGTCGTCGAGCCCGGTGTCGATGCCGCGCAGATAGTGATCGAAGAAGCGCAGCACCTCGCCGAGGACCGGGAAATCGGGCTCCGTCCGCTCGCGCCAGGGCGAGACATTCGTGCGTGCGCCGTGGTCCCACGGACCGAGGAGCAGATGGCGCTTCGCGTTCGGCAGCGAAAGGAACCGCGCGATCGCGCCGTTGGCGAAGCCGGCGCCATCCATCCAGCCGGAGATCGAATAGATCGCGACGTCCGAGGCGATGCCGTCGGCGTAATGACAGGGACTGAACGAGTGTGCCCCGAACGATGGATCGTAGGGCAAACGATCGTCGGTAAAGCGGAACTCGGTGATGAAGTCGGGCATGTGGAAATTGCCCAGATGCTCCCGCACCGCGCTCCGGCACAGCGCGCCGTCCGCGTCGTCGTCGACAGGCTGCGGTCCGCTGAAGTCGGGATTGTCGAAATAAGGCTGACGCGCCAGCACGTCGCGCCGGTCGTGGTCGAGCCCGACCATGATCTGGTCGTAGCTTTCGGCCAGCTTGTTGAGCAGAACGCCGCCCGGGAAGAGATGGTCGGCGTAGGTGTTCCAGACGGCGAATAGCGGCGCGATCGCCTTGACCGCCGGGTGGCCGGTGCTTGCCAGGAAGCAGGCGGCGGCGCCGAGATAGGAGATGCCGGTCGAGCCGATGACGCCGTCCGACCAGGGCTGCGCGACGATCCAGCTTGCCACCTCGCCGAAGTCCTCGCGCTCGCTGGGCGAGCGGAAACTGTCACGTGTCCCGAAGCTTGCCCCGGTGCCGCGGACGTCGACGACGACCACCGCGTAGCCGCGCGGCACGAAGAAATCCCGGTACCTGGCCGCGTTCGGGCTCGGCTCGCTGGTGGAGCCATCGCGGAGCGCGAAACGACGGTAGTACGGGGTCAGGATCAGGATGGTCGGGTAGGTCGCATCGGCTGCCCCGCCTTGCGGCAGATAGACATCCCCCGCTAGCCGGCATCCGTCGCGCATGTCGAGATACAGCGAGAAGGGATGCGTCGGCAGTTCGTGCGTGGCGGGGCGGGTACGCAGATAGTCGCTCGGCGGACACTGCCACGCTGCGCTTTCCAGATCCGAGTCCGACATGAGCCCCCCTGCCCGATCGACGATAAGAGGACCGTACGAGACTTGCGTGATGCGTCAATTTCGATTTTGGTATCCTTTGATGCGTTAAGCGAATGGAATGCGATGAACATCAAAGGGCTGGAGGCGTTGCGGGCGTTCATGGAAGGCGGCTCGCTCAACAATGCCGCCGAGCGGCTGCACCGGACCCAGCCGCAAGTCAGCCGGCTTCTCGCAGCACTCGAGGAGGAGGTCGGGTTTCCCCTCTTTTCCCGCACCAAGCGCCGACTGGTGCCAACACGTGAGGCCCGCGATTTCTACGGTCACGTCGAACACGCGCTCTACAGCCTCGACGAGGCGATCCTTGCGGGCCGCCGTATCAGAGCGCGGCAGAGCCGTCACGTGCGCATACTCACGGCGCCGCACATCACCAATGCTCTCCTCAGCGATGCCGTCGCCACGATGACACTGAACGATCCGGGCTTCACGGCTTCCATCGACTCGCGTTCGCGGATCGACATCGAGGTCTGGCTCGGGCGCGAACGGTTCGACCTCGGCATAACCGTCCTGCCGCTCGACAACGATTCGATCGATGTCGAGCCCATCGTCACCGTGCGCGCCGTCGCGGTGATGCGGCAGGATCATCCTTTGGCCGCGAAGACGGTCATCGAGGCCCGCGATCTCATCGACGTGCCACTCGTCGCCAATGCACCGCGCACCGTGATGCGCCAATGCGTCGATTCCGCTTTTAGACGCATGGGCGCCACGCCGCGGATCCGGCTGGAAACTCCCAATGGCGTGGTGGCCTGCGAACTTGCGGCGCGCGGCCTGGGCGTCGCGGTCGCCGACGGTTTCGTGGCGCGATCGAGCTTCAAGCCGGGCATGGCGATCCGCCCCTTCGAGCCCGCCGTCGAACTCGACTACGTGTTCATCTTTCCGCGATGGCAGGCGCGCACCGCGGTCGTCGACGAATTGGCCGGGTTGATACGCAAGGCAGCCCACGAGGAAGCGACGCGCCAACTCCCTGCCTGAGGACCCAATGGTCCGTCTCTCATGCCGACAGCAGAATGGCCCATGCCAATTTCGCATTTGACGCGCGGCGCTCGGCAACGCGACCTACCCGGCGCATCAAGGAGGATTCTGCCCGTGAGTCGTGAAGCCGCCATGCATTCGCTGGACGAAGCGGTCCATATTGCAGTGGATGGCGGCGCGAGCGCCGGTGGGCTGGGCGCTTGCGATGGCGGGTGCCGGGCCAGAGGGCGGGAGTGCGACAGCGATTGCCGTTGCGAGGCGGAGGCGGATTGCTGCCACAGGTGGCGAAGGCGTGGGCCGCTGGCCCACGGCTATTCCTCGCGGAAGGATCGCATCATCTGGTCGCTGAACGGCTTGACGAGGTATGACAGTGCGGAGCGGTCGCCGGTCTTGAGGAACACCTCGACGGGCATGCCGGGGACGAGGAGCTGTTCGCCCAGGCCGCGATCCTCGTCGGTGATGGCGATGGTCGACAGATAGAAGGTCTGGCCGCTGGCCGGATCGAGGGTCGCGGCCGCGCCGACGATGTCGACCCTTCCGTCGATCTCTGGCGTGGTGCGCTGGTTGAAGGCGGAAAAGCGCAGCTTGACGTCCTGGCCGACGATCACCTGATCGATGTCCGTCGGGGCGAGCTTGGCCTCCACGACGAGTTCCTCGCCCTCCGGCACGATGCCCATGACGGTCTCTCCCGGCGCGATGACGCCGTTGACGGTGTGGATCTTGAGGTCGTTGACGAAGCCGTCGATCGGGGCCCTCAGATCCATCCGGGACAGGCGGTCCTTCGCGGCGACGATGCGCTCCGACAGCTCGGCTATGCGGGCGTCGACATCGCGTAGCTCGCGCTGGGCGTCGGTGCGGACCTGCTGGTCGAGCTCGATGATCTTCATCCGGGCTTCGCTGATCTGGCCCATGACCTGCGCGATGTTCGCCTCGATCTCGCCTTTCAGACCGTCGATCTTCGCAAGGTCGCGCTCCATCGTGCGTGTCCTGGTGCCTTCGACCAGTTGCCGGGCCACCAGCGGCGCCAGACGATCGAGATCCTCGGCGATCATCTCGCGCTCGACGGCATTCGACTGGCGCTGCGATTGAAGCCCCTTCACCTGCTCGCCAAACTGCTCGATCTGCGACTGCAACTGGTCGCGCTGGGCCTCGCGGGTGGCGCGGTTGTCCGCAAACAGCCGCCGCTCGCCCTCGGCGATCGCCTTCGTGGCGGCTGCCGTCTCGAAGGCGGGGTCGAATCGCACCGTCTCGGCCCCGTCGCGCTCGGCACGCAGGCGTGCCTGGCGGCCGATCAGTTCCGACAATTGCGAGGCAATGACACCGAGTTCCGCCTTGGTCTGGGTCTCGTCGAGGCGGATGAGCACGTCGCCGGCCTTCACCACGTCGCCGTTGGCGACGAGGATTGCCCCGACGATGCCGCCATCGCGATGCTGGATCTCCTTGACCTGCTTCTTCACCGTGACCTTGCCCTGGGCGATGATCGCGCCGGACAGGCTGGCCTGCGCCGCCCAGCCGCCGCAGCCCACGATCAGGAATGTCGCGAGGAGACCGGAAGCGACGATCCGCGACCGGATGCCGAACCGCTGGCCATCGTCTGCCGGGGCAGCCTCGACGCCGGTTGCCTTCTGTGGGTCACTCATCGTCGTTCTCCCCTCGAGAATTGCTGTGTCGGTTCCGGCGGCGGTCGGCATCAGCCATCGCGGCCGGCCAGGATGAAGTCATTCGCCGTCAGGTCATGGTGGCCGTGGACGACGAGCTCGAATTCCGCCTCCGGATCCTCGTCGAGATAGCCGGCGACGACGGTGATCTCCCGGTCGCCGGCCTCGTCGGCGATGAACTGGTGGCGATAGGTGACGGCGCCGATCTCGGCGGTCGTGGACGTGGCCGCGCCGGCGAAGAACAGCTTCTGCGCGGCGAAGTCGTCGAGGCTCTTGCCGAGACGCGACAGGTCGATACGGTCGCCGACCGAGAAGTCCTGGATATGGTCTCGCGGCCCGCCCTCGTTGGTGAGGGCATCGAGCGAGCGGAACACGAAGATGTCGTTGCCCGCGCCGCCGACCATGATGTTGACCTCGTCATCGGCGATGAGCCAGTCGTTGCCGCGGCCGCCGCGAATGTTCTCGACCTCGAAGAAGCGGGCTTCCTGGATGCCGTTGACGGTCACCCAGCCATCCGGCAGGTCAATCGTCGCGTCGAAGACGATCTGCGACAGGTCCAGCGTGTCGGTACCGTCGCCGCCATTGACGGTGTCGATCTCGCCATCGGCGACGAGCACGATGCAATCGTCGCCACCGCCGCCTTCCAGGATATCGACGCCGACGCCATCCAGCAGCAGATCGTCGCCTTCGCCGCCGTCGAGGTGATCGTCCCCGGAGCCGCCATCCAGCGTGTCGTCGCCTGCGGCGCCCAGGATCTGGTCGTCGCCGTCGTCGCCGTGAAGGACGTCGTCGCCCTCGCCGCCGTCGATCGCGTCGTCGCCGGCACCGCCGTGGACCTCGTCGTTGCCTGCCGCGCCGAGGATCGTGTCGTTACCGCCGTCGCCGTGAAGGACGTCGTCGCCCTCACCGCCGTCGATGGCGTCGTCACCAGTGCCGCCATACACCGCGTCGTTGCCCGCCGCGGCGACGATCGTGTCGTTGCCGTCGTCCCCGTGAAGGACGTCGTCGCCCTCGCCGCCGTCGACGGCATCGTCGCCGGCACCGCCGTGCACTTCGTCGTTGCCCGCCGCGGCGACGATCGTGTCGTTGCCGTCGTCGCCGTGAAGGACGTCGTCGCCCTCGCCGCCGTCGATCGTGTCGTCACCGGCGCCGCCGTGGACCTTGTCGTTGCCGGCGGCGGCAAGGATCGTGTCGTCGCCCTCGTCGCCGTGAAGCACGTCGTCGCCTTCGCCGCCGTCGATGGCGTCGTTGCCGATGCCGCCGAAGATCCGGTCGGCGCCAGCATTGCCGTGGAGGATGTCGTCGCCCGCATCGCCGACAAGCACGTCTGCGCCCGCGCCACCGACCAGCACGTCGCGTCCGGTCCCGCCGTCGATGTAATCATCGCCGTCGCCGCCGTAGATCGTGTCCGCGCCGGCATCGCCGTACAGCAAATCATCGCCCGGGCCGCCTTCGATGACGTCATCGCCATCGCCGCCATGCGCTTCGTCGCGACCGTCGCCACCGAAGATGACGTCGTTGCCGGCGTCGCCGTAGAGAATGTCGTCGCCGGCCTCGCCGTACAGCGTGTCGTCGCCGTCGCCGCCGAACAGGATGTCGTTGCCGTAGCCACCCCAGAGAACGTCGTTGCCGTCGCCGCCGACCAGCCGGTCATTGCCTGCGCCGCCATACAGGATGTCGCTGCTCTCCCGGCCATAGACCATGTCGTTGCCGCCGCGGGCGTCGATCAGGTCCGCATAGGGCGTACCGATCAGCATGTCGTCGCCGTCGGTGCCGATGATTGCCTGGTTCTCGGGCAGCCGGATTTCCAGATGCGCCGTCTGCATGACGAGTTCGTCGCCGTCGCTGACCTGGTAGCGGAAGACCACCGCCCCGGCCGCGTCGGTTGCCGGCGTGTAGAGCCAGCGATCGAGGCCGATCCGCTCCAGGTGACCGCCATACACCTCGAGATTGCGCACGATCAGCGTATCGCCATCGGGGTCGCTCGCACCGTGGAGCAGTTCGCCCATGGTGATGATCACCGACAGGTTGACGAGACCGTTGTCGAGAAAGACCGGACCCGAGAGGACCGGCCGCCGGTTCAGCCGCGCTTCCGGAACGTCGTCCTCGTCGTCATCATCATCGTCGACAGCGCGATCGCCGGGGCCCGGCTCGGATCCACCGGGCGAACCGAACCCGGGACCGTCGTCGCCGGGCGGCGATCCGGGCATATCGGGGCCGACGGGATTCCCGCCGGCGGGCGGCGAGCCGGGCGCCGGCTGGTTGTCGTTGGCGGTGGGCGGTGTCGCGGCGGCCCCGGGCGGATTGCCGGGCCCCGTCGATCCCGAACCGCCGCCCGAGACGGCGAGAGCGGCGGGCGGCATCCTCATCGCCTGCTGGAAGGCCGCCTGGAAGGCCGCTTCGCCGGCCTCGGCAAAGGCGAACTCGGACACGTCGAAAATCGGCAGCGGCCGACCCTTGGCGATGGCGTCGAGATAATCCGAGATACGCACGACCTTGGCGAGCTCGGTCGCATCGGCCGTCTCGATCGAGATGCCGTTTGCCGGCTGTGCCTCCGGAGTCTGGTCGGGTAGCGGCGAGCCTTGCTTCTTGCCAGGCGCCTGCTCTTCCTCCTCCTGGAAGAGGAGCTTCAGCACCCCGGCAAAGGCCAGCACGAACATAGGCAGGACGGACAGGGAGTTGACCCGCGTTGCCTTGTCCTTGATCTCGAAGCGCTTCTTCGGCGCATTGACCGCATCCTGGTCCGGGATGCCGAGCGTCAGCCGGTCTTCCATCGCCACCTCCTAGACCTTCGACGCCGCAGCGACCGCCGTCACCGGCGCATAGATCTTGCCGGAAGGCGCCATCGGCCGCGCCATCGGACGGGCCGGCTCGCGCAGGATCTCCTCCTTCGGCCCGAAGGCGACGAGCTTGCCGGCCTGGATGACGCCGACGAGATCCACCGCGGCGAGCGCGCTCGGGCGATGGGCGACGACGATGGCGATGCCGCCGCGGGCCCGCACCTTGGTCAGCGCCTCGGTCAGGGCCGCCTCGCCCTCCGCGTCGAGATTGGAGTTCGGCTCGTCGAGAACCACAAGGAACGGATCGCCGTAAAGCGCCCGGGCAAGGCCGATGCGCTGGCGCTGGCCGGCGGAGAGCGCGATGCCGTGGGGGCCGAGCTCGGTCTGGTAGCCGTTCTCGAGCCGCACGATCATGTCGTGGACCCCGGCAGCCTTTGCCGCGTGGATGATCTTGCGGGCATCGGCTTCGGGATCGAAGCGGGCGATGTTCTCGGCGATCGAGCCGTCGAGCAGCGACACGTCCTGCGGCAGGTAGCCGATATGGCTGCCGAGCCGGTCGGTCCGCCACTGGCCGAGTTCGGCATTGTCCAGCCGGACACAGCCGCGCAGCAGCGGCCAGACGCCGACAATGCCCTTGGCGAGCGAGGTCTTGCCGCCGCCACTCGGCCCGATCAATCCCAGCGCCTGTCCGGCCTTCAGCTCGAAGCTGACGTCGCCGAGCAATACCGTGCCGGTGCTCGGCGCCACCACCGTGGCGTTCTCGAGCTTCAGCGACTGCGCCGGCGCCGGCAGGTCGACGAGACGGGAATCGTCGTCCATGGCGGCCAGCGTCTCCTTCAGCCGGGCAAAACTGCGGCGCGCCGCGACGACGCCCTTCCAGTTGCCGATCGCCATATCCACCGGTGCCAGGGCCCGGGCCGAGGCGACCGAGCAAGCGATGATCGCCCCGGCGGTGAGATCGCCCTGGATCGTCAGATAGGCGCCGAGGCCGAGCAGCGCCGACTGCAGCATCATGCGCAGCACTTTCGACAGGCCGCTGAACGAGCCGCTGATGTCGCTGGTCTTCGTCTGCAGGTCGAGATGGCGCGCATTGGCCGCCTCGAAACGCGCGACGGCCCGCCCGCCAAAGCCCATCGCCCGCAGGATGTCGGCATTGCGGGCGTGCGAGTCGGCGAGGTTGGCGCGCTGGACAGCGACCCGGTTCATCTCGGCGCTGCTGCGCTTGGTGAGATACTCGGTGATCAGCGTCAGCGCGATCAGGACGATGGCGCCCCCAATCGTCAGGAGCCCCAGCATCGGGTGCAGGAGATAGACGAAGCCGATGAACAGCGGCATCCACGGCAGGTCGAACAGCGCGATCGGCGCCTGGCTGGCGACGAAGCCGCGCACCGTGTCGACGTCGCGGCCGCGCTCCAGCGCCTCCGACGTCGAGTAGCCGTAGCGCGGCATCTCGATCACCACCTGATGGGTGAGCGGTGCGAGCTTGGCATCCATGCGGGCCCCGAACCGCACCAGGATCTGCGAGCGCAACACGTCGAACATTCCCTGGAAGAGATATAGCCCGATCGCCAGGACCGACAGCGCCACCAGGGTCGGCACGCTGCCACTGGTCAGCGCCCGGTCGTAGATCTGCAGCATGTAGAAGGCGCCCGTCAAAGCGAGGAGGTTGATCACGCCGGAGAGGCAGAGCAGGAAGATCGCCAGACCGCGATAATTGCCGATGCGCTCCGCCATGGTGGTCGGATTGGGGCGCTGGCGGCGTCGTTGAGTGCTCATGGGAGCGTCCCCTCGAATGGAAGCGATGATCGGAATGCCGCAAGTAGCGGGGGGCCATGGCCCCCCGCCCGGGGTCGCTCAGGCGACGCCGTTGAAGTCCGACTGGGTCAGATCGTGGTGACCAGCGACGTCGAGGGTGAAGTCGGCCCCGGCACCGCCGGAGACGTTGCCCTGGATGCGGGTCAGCGCCTCGCCGTCGTCGCCCGTCACGTGGGTGACCAGCACCTGTCCGGCCCCGGTGAGCGACGTCGTCGCCAAGGTGAAGCCAGAGGGGCCGGCCATGCCCGCGAGATCGATCCGGTCGCCATGGGCAAAGCCGGTGATCAGGTCGCCGTCGGCATCGGCTGCGGTGCGGAAGACGAAGGTGTCGTTGCCGCCGCCGCCATCCATCACGTTCGCCACCGAACTGGCGATGATCACATCGTCGTTCCACCCGCCGATGACGTTCTCGAAGCCGAAGACCGCGTCGAAGCCGCTATGGGCGCTGACGACGTGGCCATGCTGCATCGTGCCGTTGCCGAGATCGATCGTCAGCTTGGCCATGATGACGGAATAGTCCAGCGTGTCCTGGCCGTCCTCGCCCCACAGGATGTCGTCGCCGTCACCCTTCCGGGCGATGAAGCGGTCGTCGCCGGCCCCGCCATAGACGGTGTCTGATCCCGCACCGCCTTCGAGGACGTCGTCGCCGTCGTCGCCGAAGATCCGGTCGTCGCCGGCCTCGCCGAAGATCATGTCGTCGCCGGCACCGCCCATCAGCACATCGTCGTCGGCACCGCCGAAGATCATGTCGCGGCCGCCATCACCCTTGAGGAGATCCGAGCCCGACCCGCCCATCAGCGTGTCGTCGTCGTCGCCGCCGAGCATGACGTCGTCACCCTCGCCGCCGCTGAAGACGTCGGCCTCGGCACTGCCCATCATGGCGTCCGCCCCGGCCGTTCCCATCAGCACCAGTCCCGCAACCGGCGGTATCGGCGCATCGTCATCGTCATCGTCGACCGTGTCGTCGTCATCGTCGACGGTGTCGTCGTCGTCATCGTCGACAGTGTCATCATCATCGTCGACGGTGTCATCATCATCGTCGTCGACGGTGTCGTCGTCGTCGTCGGTATTGTCATCGTCCAGATCGTCGGTGCGGAACATGTGCTCTGGCAGGTCGTCCATGCCGGTGTTCCGCGCGACGATGTCAGCGAATTCCTGGCCATCGATGAAGTTCTCGTAGAAGTCGAACTCGTCGAAGCGCGAGATGTAGTAGAAGCGATCGGCATCCTGTAGCCGCTCGAATTGCTCGCTCAGCACGACCCAGAAGGTCTCGCCGACGATGCCGCCGTTGACGTGCGCCTCGGCAAGACCGCCGACCCAGAAGTCGACGCGGTCGATGCCCTTGACGATGCCCGTGCCGTCCGACTGCATCGCAATAGCGATGTCCGGATTGATTGCCTGGAAAGCGGCGATGTCAGCCGCCGCAAGGACGAGATCCGGGTAGGCTTCCATGAACTGCGCGATAACCGCGTCGCTCAGGCCGTTGCGGGCCTGGAAGTCGCCCCAGGACGTGTAGGCCGAAAGATTGCCGCCGACGAAGCCGACCGCTTGGCTGACATAGGGATCGGTCGAGGCGGCCAGATCCATGCGGATCTGGTTGAGCGTGCCAAGACCCACGTCCCACCCGCGCGCCACGTTGAAGGCGAACAGATCGGCGCTGATGCGCACCAGGTCGTTGCGGACCGCGTCGACGATGTTGAAGTCGACCGCTTCGGAGGGCTGGCTGATATTGCCGCCGATGATCGCGTTGACCCCGTGCTGGGCGTAGCCCGGCTGCGGAACATAGCCTGGAGGCAACGGTCCGGTGAATACGCCCGGCGCATTGCTGGGGTTGAGGAAGGCATCGAAGAGATTGACCTCGATCGGATTGCCCTCGGCGTCGAGCACCGTCAGCTTCTGCCCGATCAGCGAATGGCCGAAACGGAAGGCGGCGGCGGCGAACTCGTGCGAGATCGCGGCGTTGGCATTGGGGTCGTATTCCTCGAAGCCATGCGTGCCGACGCTGCGCAGGCCTCCCAGCAGCGTGTCGAGATACTCGTCGAACACCACCCGCTGATACTCGGCCTCGTTGATCATCTTGGCAGCCTGGAACACCTCCTCCGCGGTGCCTTCGAAGCCGGCGGCCACCAGCCCGTCCACATGGTAGTTGTGGTTGCGGGCCCAGATCGTGTGGATCGAGGTCAGCGCGAAGTTCTCGTTCGCCCGTCCGTCGCCCGCCACGTAATGGTCGAGCACATCGATGAACGGGTTGGTATCGAGCAGCAGCGGATGGCCGGAGCCCATGAAGTTCGAGATCACCTTGCTGACGACGCCCGGATCGAAGGCACCTGCCTCGTCGTCGAAGAGCGTACCGGTGGTGTTCTCGTCGATCGCGTAGTTGGTGTAGTAAGCGCGGAAGCTCATCTGGCCGCCCGGCAGGCCGGGATCGGTGAAGATCGTGTCCGCGTACCAGTGATGCTGGATCAGTTCGCGCAGCGTCGGCAGGAGGCTGAACTCAGGGTTGGACGGATCCGGCGCTCCCGAGAAGAGCCGCATGCCATAACCTTGGTTGCCGTCGCTCTCGCGCAGGAACTGGCCGACCAGATTGTGCGAACCGTACGCCTGGTTCTGGTCGACATAGGGCGAGGTCTGGTTCTTGTGGAGCGGCGTGCCGTCCTCGTCGTAACCGACGACCGTGGCGCGGGTCAGATCGGCCGGATTGCCGGAGAAGGGATCCCCGCCCCCGACGCCGCCGATCGGGATCGAGCCGTTGCCGCCCTTGGGCAGGAAGTCCAGCCCGTGGTCGATATACTGGCCCATCGCCATGAAGAAGATGTTTGCGTCGTTGCCGGCATGAGGCAGGCCAGCTTCCTGCGCACCGAGGATATTCGAGATGGTGCGCGGATCGAGCCCGTCGAAGATCGGGTTGATGCCGCGATTGCCGTCCTCATCCGGGGCATCGTAGTGCGGGTTGGTGATGCGGATGAAGGTCTGGTCGGCGGCGCCCCAGCCAGGGTTGGCTTCGTTGTTGTTGTAGCCGCTGAGTTCGCGGACGCCGGTCGGCACGTCGTCGTCGCCGTTCTGCGCCGGCTGCGAACCGCTGACCAGTGCCTTCAGCCCGGCGAGGTCGCTGGCGGTGTACTCGAAGGCGCCATCGATCGCATCGTCGTCTGGTGTCGAGTCGCCTCCGAACTGCGGCGGCACCGCTCCGGTGAACGTGATCGAATGCGAGCCATTGGTGAGGGACTGGGTTCCGTTGCCGTTGTCGACCAGGGAATAGGTCGAGATATCCTGTCCTGCAGCCAGCTCGACCACGTCTTGCGGGCGAATATTGCCGACGATCGTGTCATTGCCGCCATTGGAGCGGAAGACGATGCGATGCGCCGAACTGAGCGCGGTGATGTCGACGACGTCGTCGCCGGAGCCCCCATTTATCGTGATCGTGTTGATGGCGAGACTGGTCGGCGAGAAGTCGCCGATCACCTGAACGGTATCGTTGCCGTTGTCGGTATTGACGATGATCTCCTCGACGGCATCGAGCTCGGCAATGATCGACGCACTGGTGGTGCCGCCGCGCGTGATGACGATCTCGGCGAAGGGGTTCGTGACGACCAGGCCGGCGGCATCGGCAGCCTCCCGCGAGTAGATGCGATAGGCTTCGGCCACAAAGTTGGCCGCGTTGCCGTTGATGACGAAGGTATCCGTCCCTTCGCCGCCGTCGACTATATCCCGACCATCAGAATTCAAGTTGCTGTTGGCCGCGGCGTTGTTCGCGTTCCAGATGATCGTATCGTCTCCGGCACCGGTAATGATTACGTCATTGCCGGCGTTGCCGTCGAACGTGCTCGACTGAGCGTCGCCCAGAAGGATATCGGCGCCGTTCGTGCCGCTGATCGTGCCCAGCGTATCCCAGGTAATGTCGACATCGGCCGTATCGGTGAGCGATCCGTCACTGAGGGTGTAGGTGAAGTCCTTCGTATTGTCGCCGTCCGT
This sequence comes from Aurantimonas endophytica, assembly GCF_014196845.1. Classification (GTDB taxonomy): domain Bacteria; phylum Pseudomonadota; class Alphaproteobacteria; order Rhizobiales; family Rhizobiaceae; genus Aurantimonas; species Aurantimonas endophytica. The sequence goes on along the minus strand of NZ_JACIEM010000004.1, from coordinate 604,197 downwards.
CCGCGTCGCCGTGACACCGCTGGTGGCCGGGTCGTAGACGATGCCGAAGTTGGCGTCGTTTTCCGTCGCCCCGATCACCCGCAGCACCGAACTGTCCACGTCGGTATCGTTCTGCAGCATCATCCATTCAGCGATGAAGACCGGCCCTTCGATGTTGGTGACGACATTGTCGATGACCGCGTTCGGCGCATCGTTGACGGGAACGACGTTCACCGTGGTCGTGGCGACATTGCTGTCGAGCACCCCATCGTTGACCGTGACGTTGATGATCCGATCACCGGCGACCGGGTCGTTGGAAACGTTGCGATAGGAGACGGCCTGGATGGCGTTCTGGTACGCGCCCAGCGATGCGGCACCGGTCAGCGTCACGGTGATCTGTCCGGCCACCGCCGTGTTGACCGCAGCGGCGATGCCGGCAGGCAGAGCGCCCACGAGCAGTTGGTCGCCAACGGAAGCGTTGGTCAGGACAATCCGCGCCGAGGCCATCTGTCCAGCGTCGTCGGCGATGGAGGGTCCACTGGCAATCGCGACTGCCGCACCGTTTTCGGTGAACGTCGTCTGGTAGTCCACCGTGGGTGACGGGTTTGGCACCGTGAGCGTGAAGGCCAGATTGTCGATATTCACGAACTCATTGAATCCTGCGACGCTGGATGCCGTGAACCGGATCACGGCATTCGCCGTGAAGGGACCCGTGAGGTCAAAGGCCCGGGATGCATTGCCGGTGGTGAAGTTGACCGTCTCGAGAAGCGTAAAGGGTGCCGAGCCATCCGGCGAAAACTCGACGAGTATCGTCTCGCCCGGATCGAACCCGTTCTCGTTGACCGAATAGGTCAGCCGCGCCGAACTGGCGGCCGAGAGATCGACCTGACGGGAGATGCTGGCACCGTCGCCGGTATCGAACTGCAACTGGCCGCCGGTGATGCGGATCTGTCCGGCCGCAGCGGTTGCGCTGTTGTCGTCGCCCGTCTCAATCCAGTCCGGCCCCCAGTTGATCGTGCCGTTGCTGTTGCCGTACGTGGCGGCGGTGAAGTTGTCGGCATAGGTTCCGCCGGGATTGAAGGCGTCCAGCTGCAATTGCGGCGGCGTGAGCATCAAGTCCATGTCGGCAAAGCGCAGCATCTCGATGTTGCGCAGCGTATCGACACCGTCGGAGACCAGATTGCGTCCGGTCAGCGGATCGATGCCGCCGACGGTCACGGCGTTCTGCGTGACCGTGATCGTGCCGTCCTCGTTGGACGTGATCGTATAATTGGCACGCACGTCGTTGAAGACCGCGATGTCGGTGTCGCCGGCGCCATCGTCCTCGAGGATCTCTCGCACGATGTGCAGCTGGTTCGGCACGATTGTGCGGGAAATCATCAGCTCGAACAGCGACTTGCCGACCCAGCTCGGATCATCGACTTCTCCGGCTGCGAAGACATGCTTCAGGCTGTCGACCGTCGCGATCTCGTTGGCACCCGTGTTTGCTTGCCCCGCTCCGGTGATCCGGATCCGGACATTGAGCCAGGCGTCGCCATCGAGGAAGTCGTCGCCGCCATTGCCCTGGAGCAGGTCGTCGCCACCGCCACCGAGCAGCACGTTGCCGCCATCGAAGGCGATCTCGAGCTCGCGCTCTTCGGCGGTCGCTCCGTTCGGAGCGTCGATCAGATTGCCCAGCAGGGCGCGAAGACCGTCGATCCGGTCGACGCCCGCCTGGGTGAGCTCGTCCTGGAAGAACACGCCCTCAGCGGTGCCGATGGTTGCGGCGCCGTCCGTGTCACGGACGCGGTCGTCGCCGCGCAGGATATCGTCATAGTCCCAGCCGGACAGCGCTTCCACCTTGTCGAAGCGGTTGCGCAGGATGTCGGCTTGCTCGGTTGTGAAGATCGGCACGCGTAGATCGGCATTCGCCCCGAACTCAACCCCCTTGAAGATTGACCAATCGAAGCCGAACATGCCCTCGTTGCGGATGACGCTCTCGCCCTGCACCATGATGTCGTCGCCGGATTCGGCGTCGAAATCATGCTCGTCGCTGCCGGCGAACATGACATCATGGCCCTTGATGGCTGAATTGAAGAACAGCTCCGAATTGTCGCCGGCGGTGGTGTCGAAGCCGCCGCCGCCCTCAATCCAGTCGTCACCCTCGTTGCCGAGCAGGAAATCGGCATCGTCGCCGCCGAGGATGAAGTCGTCACCCTCGCCGCCAAAGACTTCGGTGGCATCGACGCCGACGAAGAAGACGTCCTTGCCGGTGCCGCCCATCAGGATGTCGAGGCCGTTCGAATTGGCGATGACGTCGTCGCCCTCGTCGCCCTTGAGGAAGTCGCCGCTGTCGCCGGAGTCGGTGATGATGTCGTTGCCGGCCCCGCCGTTGACGAGATCAACGCCGGCGCCGGCCTCGATGCGGTCGTCGCCCGCATCACCCCAGATACCATCGTCGCCAAAGTCAGCGATAATCGTGTCGTTGCCGTCGGTGCCGCCAAGGACGACGTGCTCGCCGCCAAAGACGCGGATGTAGTTCTCGGTGACCTGACCGGTCGGGTCCACGCGCACGACTTTGCCGAAGCCCATGGCCTCGAGGAACGGGTCGTTACCGGTCGGATCCTTGCCCGTCGCGCTCAGGTCGTTCGGATCGTAATCCGCCTGGTTGGCGACATTGACTTCGAGAACGTAGTCGTAGGTGGCGAAAGCGTCGACGCCGATATGGCGAAGGACAATGTCGTCGGCCGTGCCGCGGATGCCGTCCGGCCCCGCGTCCGCAAGGGCCGTGTTGGCCATGATCATCTTGGCGAAGGAATTCTGCTCAAGCGCATTGAGCATGTTCTGGCCCTGGGTGCGGGTCAGGTAGTAGAAGCGGTCGCCGTCCTGCAGGTTCTCGAGCTGCAGCTCGAAGACCGCGTTGAAGGTCGAGCCGAGGAAGCCGCCGAACGGCATCTTCTTCTCGGCCAGGCCGCCGATCCACAGATCCACCAGGTTGAGGCCGGTTTCCACGCCGGCCCAGGCGCCCGTTCCGCTGAGAAACTGCGCGCGATCCGCTGGCGCACCCGCGCCGCCGAATACCAGCGCCATTGCCGCATCCCGCTTGTCCTCGAGGGTGGTCGCAGCGGTGATGGTGTCATGCGTGCCATAGGCCGCGATGAAGTTCACGATCGAGGCCGGGTTCTTCAGGTTTGCCGCGAAGTCGGCCCAGTGGTCGTAGGGCTTGAGGAAGGACGACCCGCTTGCCGCATAAAGTTGGCCGCGCGCGTCGTTCAGCGACGGCATGCCGGTGTCGCGGCCGCGCGCGATGTTGATCGCAGCGAGATCGAGCGGGAGGCCGAGAAGGTTGTTGCGCAAGGCGTCCACGACGAACTCGTCGATCTCGTTGCCGCGCTCGATGGTCATGCCGCGGACGATCGCCGCAGCCGCCTCGTCGTGGGAGATGGATACCCCGGCGAGCGTCTGGTCGAAGAGCACCGGGTTGAGGAAGGCCTCGACGAGGCCGAGACCGGCGTCCATCGGATTGCCGTCGGCGTCGATGCGCGGCATGTTCTCCGTCAGCATCGAGTGACCGAAGCGGTACACCGTGTTGGCGAACTCCGAGAAGATCGACGGATCGACATCGGTGATCGAGTTGAACACGAACACGTCGATATTCGGCTGGACCTTGCGCGCGAACTCCTCGAACACGAGGTGCTGATACTGCATCTCGGTGGCGAAGCGGGCGGCCTGGAACAGGCGCTCGCCGTCCCAGTTTCCGTCATTAAAGAGGGCGTTTCCGGTGAGGTAGGCGCCCTTATTCGCAGCCGCGTCGTAGCCGTCGTTGAAGGCCGTCAGCGTCGCAGCATCGATGTCGACGGAGAGCCATTCGTTCACGAAGGCGAGATTACCGCTCTGCAGGATGGTCAGTTTCTGGGTGTCGACCTGGCGGTTGTGCTCGGAGTGGAAAATGTGGTGAACGGCGGTCAGGCCGATATTCTCGTTTCCGCGGCCGTCACCGGTGATGTAGTGGCGATCGAGCAGCTCGTTGTCGTATCGTCCGGCTGTCGAAACGCTGTCGGCAAGGCCGAGATCAGTGTCGTCGTCGGCGATCTTGAGCGCGCCGGTCTGGCTGTTCAACGGATTGGCGTTGTGCGCGATGTCGTCGAGGAAAGCGTGGCCGATGCGGGCAGCAAGGGCCGTGAACGTGTTGACGGGAGCGCCAAGATCGCCCTCGATCAATGAATTGAGCGTGCCGTCGGGGTTCAGCCGGACCAGCTGGGGCAGTCCGTTGTCGCCGCGGATGAACTCCCCGTAGGGATCAGTCTGGATCAGCGGAATGTTGAGGACGTCGCCGTCCGTCAGTTCGATGCCCAGCATCTCGGCCGCCTGCGCCTTGATGTCGGCCCAGGTGGCCAGTCCGCCGTCGGCGCCGGTGAGCAGACGGCCGGTCGAGACCGGTCCATCATCCGTCATGCGGTACTCGCGCAGGAAGACCTGATGCGATGCGTGCGAGGTATAGGTCTGGTTCTGGTCGACGAAGGGGGTCGTCGTGTTCGTCTGCGACCCGTCTTCCGTCGGCGTCGCGCGCGTCAAGGTCATGAAGCGGAGCTGAGGCGGCACTTCGTCGCCATTGCCGGCGATGCCGTCCGGGCCGTGGGTAACCAGCGGATCGTCGTCGGCGAGCGGCACGAACACGGTGCCGACACCATCGCCGCCCTTGGAAATGAGGTCGAGGCCGTGGTCGAAGAACTGGCCGAAGAAGGTCATCCAGGCGTTGAACGGAGCGGACAGTCCCTCGTCCGGCGCGACATTCGGGATGTCGATCGAGCCATTGTTGACGGTGACGCCCTTGGCCTCCAGGACCGCGTCGAGCGCCGCTTCCAGCCCGGGTATATTTGCGACGTCACCCGTATCGCGCGCCTGCTTCAGCGCCTCGAAGGCGTCGCTGATCTCGGCCTGGTCGGCAAGAACATCTTCGGAGCCCGCGAAGGTCAGGGCGGCGATGATCGCGGCCGGATTGTTCAGGCTCATGTCGACGATGAGATTGGAGATCGTGCGCGGCGCGGTGTCGACGATGTTGCCGGGATCGGCATAATTGCCGCCGACGACTTCGCCGCCGGGGTTGGTCGGGCCGTTGAGGTCGACCTCGCCCGAGCCGGTCGTATATTTCGGATCGAGCAGGCGCGGCATCGACTGGTCGGCGGCACCCCAGGTCTCGCGGCCCGGGACGATATTGTTGTACGTCCCGTCCACCGTTCGCAGGCCGTAAGGCACATGGGGATCGGGAATGGCCAGGACAGCAGACGACAAGAGGGGGTTCGGCACCCAGTCGCTCGTGTCCGGATCGACCACGTAATAGGAAACGCCGCCGATCGTGGCTGCTGGATCGGCAACAACCTGCCCGTTCGCGTCGAGCAGGATGCTGGTGAGCGGGATGCCGGCAGCATGCGCCTCAGCAATTTTGATCTGCTGTAGAACGAATGACAGATCGGCCTGGTTGATCTTGAAGGCGGCCATGGTCCCAACTCCCGTTAACGCGGCTGCTGCGCGCGCTGTCCAAACGAAATATTTGCAAGGCACTTGCGAGCATGTCTGTTATGCTCTCGGTGCGAGCGATCTATTGTCGCGCGATCGATTCCTATCGCAGCGACGATCTGGCATGAATATTTAACGGATGTTCAGAATGGCGTTAGGTCAGAAGGTCCTAGGCACTTTGGCTACTTTGGTCCGAGGGGGTCCGACGACCAAAGGCGGGAAGGATATCGGACCTTGGTCGAACGGGACTTTGACGTCGAGGCTGCTGACGCGGTGGCGCCGACTTGGGCTGGCAAGACAATTCCTGCTGGTCGCGTCGGTCCTGGTGACCCTGTTTCTCTCAATCGGGGGAATACTGCAGTCCCGGCTGATCACCGCTAATCTGGTCGACAGCAGTACGCGGGTCGCCTCGATCTACATGGAAGGCATCATTTCGCCCCACGTGCAGTCGCTGAAAGGCTCCCGCCGCCTTCAACCGGACGAGCAGTTCCAGCTGGAATCCTCCATCGCCGACACCGGGCTGCGCACACAGATCGAGCAGGTCAAGATCTGGCTTCCCGATGGAACGATTGCCTATGCCAGCGACGAAAGCCTGATCGGACAGCAAGTCGACTCCGATAGCGTCCGCCGGGCCGCCGGAGGCGAGACAGTTCGAAATTTTGGAGAGAACACAGAGCATCCCACTGAGGGTACCCATCACGCCGGAATACTGGAGATATATATCCCGATACGCGATTCTGGTGGCAACATCATTGCGGTGGGGGAATTCTACCAGAACCTCGATGCGATACATTCATCACTATTCACTGTCATCGCTGGCAGCTGGGTAATTCGCATTCTCTTGAGTATCGCAGCCATGACGCCCTTGTTCTTCATCGTTCTGAAGGCTGACCGGAACATGGCGTTTCAACGCAGGGCGGCGCGGCTTCATCACCGACGGAGCGTAAACCTATCGCGGCAGAATCTGACGCTTAGCGTCGAGGCCGATAATTTACGCCGTCGAGCGGCGCAGGCCAATGAAGAGTTGCTAAGCCGCGTCGGTGCCGACCTGCATGACGGGCCTGTGCAACTCCTGACACTCGCGGCACTCAACTCCGAGGATCCGCCGAAAGTGATGCAGCTGCTGCGGGAGGCCATCGGAGAGCTTCGGTGCATTGCGAGCGGGCTCGTATTGCCCGAGCTACGCGACCTGACTGCCGCCGACGCGCTGCGTCTCGCGGTCGCGCGCCACGAGCGCGATACAGGCACCAAGGTCGAGACGGATATTGCGGAGATACCGGTGGAGATATCGCACGAACTCAAGGCCTGCATGTATCGGGTGGTCCAGGAAGCGCTCCGGAACATCGTCCGACATGCCGGCGGCCAGGGCCAAAAAGTCTCTGCAGGCCTAGAGGAATTGATCGTCGTTCGCATAGACGACGCGGGGCGGGCTACGTCGGCGGCGACAGTACACGACAGGAGTACCGGGCTCGGGCTTCAGGGCGCTCGGAACCGCGTTGCCGCCTTCAACGGAACGCTTGAGATCCGAACGATTCCCGGTGTCGGCACGTCGCTCGTCGCTCGATTTCCGCCGGACCTCGCCAGCGCAAAATGAGCAACGCTCGGCTTACGTCGAACGGCTAGAACGACCGACTAATTCATCGTGTCATCGGAGCGCCGCCAGTCGCGGCCGCTGGGGTCCGCGAGCTTCTGAGCCGCCAGAACGACTTCCAGGCGATTGCGAGCATCCAGCTTCTGCATCAGCAACGTCATGTAATGTTTGACGGTTTTCTCGCTGATGCTCAACCGCGCAGCGATTGCCTTGTTGGTGCAGCCTTTCAGCAGAAGTTTGACGATCTGTTCTTCTCGGATGCTGAGATGAGGATTGGCTGAACCTCGCGCAGCCGGCAGGCGAAGTGCTGCGATCACCTTGCTGGCAAGACTGGGCGTTACGAAAGTCTCGCCCTGCATCGTGCTGTTGATCGCAGCCGTTAATTCCCCAGCGGTACTACCCTTCAATACGTAGCCGTTTGCGCCCGCCTCCAACGCATTGATCGCGTGATCGATGCGGTCGGAAGCTGTGAACGCTATGATGATGATCGACGGCGACTTCATCCGTATCCGGGCGATGGAGTCCAATGCATTTCCCGGCATCTGCAGATCGATGAGCAGGACGTCGGGCTGCTTTTCGGTGGCAATTGCCAGGGCATCGGCTGCAGACGCACCGCTGCCGACCACGGCATAGCCTTCGAACTTCGAGAATAGGCTTACCAATCCTTCCCGCAGGACGGGATGGTCATCAATGAAGGCGATCGAGGTAGGTGCCACGACTCGCTCCTGTCATATTATGGCCGCAATTCAGAGGTCGCACAAAATTTCCCCTATGTAAAGATTTCCCGCGCCCTTCGCGCCAAGTGAATTGGAGAGTTGCAGATTTGTTGTGCCCGAGGTCAAAATGTATAATGCAAACTTACCATTCATTTCAATGACTGGTTGTAGTAGGCGGATCCGGTTGCGTGCACGATAACTCGGCCGTCAATTCTGACGAAAAGAATATTCTCGCGGATACTTCGGGAAATCTAGAGGTCTCTGGACATCAGGGTGCCGATCTTTGCGCAGGCTCAGTCTATTATTTTCGATCGTATGCCAATGGCGACCGCATGCAACACGTTGGCCGCGTCGAGATGCTGACATGCCTGTTGTAGCAGGTCTTCCACTCGATGAGGCGTGCTGCCCAGGAGATTGGCGGCCTCCACAATCGAAGTTCCGTCAGCCATAAGCTGCAGACATGCCGCATAGTCAGGCGCCAACGGTTCGGGGTCGCATGGAGCCCACAGAGCATCACTATAAATTGTTCTGTAGCCGACCATGGACCCGTTCCAAAAAGCGTTGCTACTTCTCCGGGTATTCGTCGCTGGTCATGACGCCGCATCGCGACACACGTCCATCGACCCCTCGCCATTATGATCGAGTAGTCATCTACTTACACGTATTTGAGCACTTGTATAGCGTGGCCGATGCTGCAGCTCGATACAAATTCTGTGCGTCTGAGGATATAGTGAGCAATCAGAAAGGCTCTACAATATGAGATGCTCAAACTAATCACTGAGCGAGAAGACTGCGATAGCAGCAGCATTTGAAGCCATCGACTTGTGAAGATCCTCCTGCTGCCAACTCTCCGCCATCCGGCCTCACCTATCCGCACCCTCAAGGGGCCGCCTGGCCAATACAAGCGTTGAGACGCCGAACTTGCGTAGAGGCGTCTTTTCGATGAGCGGCATCATCCGTCGGTAGGCCGATATCGCACTCTTCGGCAGCCACCGGTAGTATTCGAACACTGGCAAAACATAGTCGACCAATTCGATTTCGAAACCTGCGGCTGCCACCACTTCGCGCAACTCGTGCGGCCAATAGTTGCGCGCCGCCATAACTCGCGAGGACCATGCGCTAGGCAGCCAGGGAAGCACTGGAACGGGAAACCCAAAATCCCGGCCCAGGAACTGCATGCCGTGCCCTTCGAAAGGGAACCAGCGATTGGGGCTGATCACCACGATATGCCCGCCGGGCCGCAGAACCCGACGTATCTCTCGAAGCGTCGCCGTCTCGTCAGAGACGTGCTCCAGCACCTCATTCATCAAGGCCGCATCGACTGAGGCGTCGGACAAGGGGAAGTTGTCAGTGCTGCAATGATATTCGGTCAAGCCCGGGCGTCGACCGGACGTCGCCTCGTTCTCCTGCTTGCGAAGATTAGCCTGATCGATCCGGGACTGTTCGGGATCGATACCGATGGCCCTGGCGGCGCCCCAAGCAACCAGCGCCTCCGTGTAGCCGCCGTCGGCACAGCCGCAATCCAGCCAAACGCCTCGCAGCAGGCCCATCTTCTTCAGCTTGCCCAGTCTGTAATTGAGGTTGACCTCCATGGCTGTCGAGCCGCCTGGATGGGGGTAGCGCGGGGCGCTCCTTGCCCTCGGCAGCGACGTGGCGCTTGTCATCATGGCTATCCTCCTCATGTGTGAAGTTGCCGCGGGAGCGTCGATGGATGCGCAAGATCGTCGAGGGACGACGTTTCGGCATGGTCGCCGCCGACGGTCACGGGTTCATGGCCGGGGCTCTCCTGCACGCGGTTCTTCAATCTGAGCAGCGGCGATTCCATCAAGAACCATGAAGCCGTGGACACGAGCAGGCTCAGAGCGATGGCGATCACTGCCTGAGCCCAGAGTGGGACCACGCCGAGATGGCTGATCACGGTGTCGGACTGGAAGATCCCCAGAAAGAAGACGTGCGTCAGATAGATGCCGTACGAAATCTTGCCGATGAAGCGAATGAGGCTGAAATTGCTGAACCACGCGAGCGGGCCCTGCAGATCAGCGTCTGCTCTGGCGACCAGCCATGCAAAGAAGATCCCGACGGACAGATTGAAGGTAAGGTGGCGTACCACGCCATCACCCCAAAGATACCATGCCACGCCTTGGAACACGATGCAGACGATGCCGGTCCAACGCCAGACGGGGCCTGGCTGCAACGGCCGTCCCGCCTGTGCTGCAGCATAGGAGAGCCCCCCAATCAGCACTCCGAGACCCAGAATTTCGAAGTTTCCGAAGAGCGAGAGTTCGAACGACCAGGGGTCGATGGGGGTCGCCAGGACGAGGTTGCGCAGCAGGAAGCCCGTTGCGATGAGCAGGACGGCCACCTTGACGGCATTGCGCCCGGACAGAAGAACAAGGGCAGGCAGGAGGAGATAGAACTGCTCCTCCACCGCCAGCGACCAGAACACCAGCAGCGGGCCACCCGTGGCGGCGAGGTAGTTGCTCGCGTAGACAGCGTGCCACAGCATGAAGTCTCTGACCTCGGGCACACCCAGCGCGAAGAGGACCAGCAGCGTCAGGTAGTAGGCCGGCATGAGCCGGATGGCACGGCCGATGTAGAATCTGCGGACGACATCGCCGGCTGGTTGATCTTCCAGCCTTGCCAGAAGGTTGCGCGTGATCAGAAACCCGCTCAGGACGAAGAACAGGTGCACCCCGAGGGCGCCTGCCCCGATCGGGAAATGATCGCGGATCCAGGGCCCGCCGAAGTGCTCTATACAGACGAGCCCGATGGCGATTGCCCGCAGTCCGTCCAGTTGCCGTCTATAGGCTTGCCGCACGAGCCCAGCCCTCACGTCTGGAGCGGCGACGGAGCCGGATTCTCTTGCAGGGAACCCGGCGCAGCGTTCAGCTTGGTCACGAGGCCAAGGAAAGCCGCCGCGCATGCGCCCTCGATGATGACGGCAAGCGTCCATCCGAGAACCAGTCCCTGGAGTCCGCCGAGTTGGGCGCCTGCCACCGCGAGGCAGACTTCCAGTAAGCCGCCGATCGCGAACCAGTACGCCGCCGTGCGCATCCGGTCGTTGAGCCGCGCCAGCGCGCACGCGTGATACTTGAGCGTCAACCCCAGGAGGCTGAAGCCGAGTAAGCGGAGGCTGGAGCCGGCGATATCGGGATATGCCGGATTGAAGAAGGCGAGGATTTCCTGCGAATAGACCAGGATGACGACGGCGCCGGCGAGCGAGACGAGAAACGATCCGAACAGCGACACCAGGATGTTGTGCCCGGCCTGGTCCGGGTTCGACCTGACCACGGGGAAGAGAGCCGTCGCCGCCACTGCGGGGATCACCGCGGCCGTCGTGACCAGCATCCACAACAACGCGAAGGCGGCGGTGGTCGCCGGCGATAGCAGAACCAGCACGAGGAACGGCATGATGATGCCCGGCGCCTGGAGAGCGACATCGAGTGCGTAGTGGTCGAAGGTCTCGCGCCGAAGCCGATAAAGCAGCCTGAAATCGGGGCGACCGACGAGCCGCCGCATTCCGCCCCGCGAGAGGAGGTCGAAAGCAATCCAGGCTGCCAGAAGGCTTGCCACCCAGGTCAGGAGAATGGCCGCGTCCGAAACATAGCCCACGACCACAGCAGCAGCGATCAGCGCAAGCTTGAGCAGCGAGAACAGCACCTGCTGGACCATCCTGCCAACACTGTTCAGGTTGCCGATCAGCGCATCCTCGAACAGCATGCTGACGACCGTCACGCCGCAACCGAAGAAAAAGGCGGCGCCAACGATCCAGCCATTGATCGGAGCGGCCGGACCGAGAACCAGCGTCTGGCCGACGACGAACGCGAGCGCGAGGACGAGCGCCAGCGCGAGCCCAACCAGAGTCGCGGCGCTGACGAGCTGCGGACCCTTGCTTCGCCGAGGACCGTTTTCGCCGATCAGCAAGGTACCGATGCCCGCCTCGCTCAGGACGCCGGCAAGCCCGACGACGGAGAGAAGAGCCGAAGCCCGGCCGACCGCCTCCGGCGGGAAGAACCGCGCCGCGAGCCACCAGTAGACGAAGCCGAGTACCGCCGCAGCGAGCGTTCCGACCGCCAGAGCTCCGGAATTGACGATGAGCGTCGTGCTTTTCTGGATGGCCTCACGCAGTTGCCCGATCGCCGTCTTGACCCGCTCTAGAAGCACGACGGTTCTCCCAGATTCTCGCGCATCACCACAGGCTGAACGCCAGCGGCCTCCCGCAGGACGTCTCGGTAGACCTGCTCGATCCGGCCGACCACGGCGGTGGATTTCAGGTCCTGCACCCGGGCGAGGCTGGTTATCGCCAGTCGCGCCAGAAGCACTGGATCGTCCAGGAGGCGCTGCATGGCCCGAGCAAGCGCCGAAGCGTCGCCGGGCGGCACGAGGAGGCCGGTTTCGCCCGGGTCGACGATATCCGGCATGCCGCCGATATCGGAGGCGACGACAGGCTTGCCCGAAGCCATCGCTTCCATGACGACCGTGGCGCAAGCCTCCGGACCCGTCGACGGCAGGACGCCGAAGAGCGAGCGCCGCCACGCGTGCATGATCGCGGCATGCGGCCAGGTGCCGAGAACGTGGACGTTGGGCGGGAACCTCGATGGGGTGTCGGGGGTCCGGCGCCCGATCAGCACCAGCGGTGGCGCCCGCTCCAGCCTGGCATAGGCTTCAAGAAGAACCTCGATTCCCTTGAGCCGCATCATGTCGCCAACGAAGAGGATGAAGCCGTCGGCGGGCAGCTTGTCCAGGCACGGTTCTTCGGGGCCAGGCACCCCGATCTCGTCGGGCACGAAGTTCGGAATGACTTCGTGGGGCGTCCCTGTCCCGGCGAGATTGGTATAGCGCGCTACCGCATGGCTGACTGGGATGAAGCGGTCCACGCCCCGGCGGGCAAGGAAACTGGTACCCCAGTTTCCCAGCGTGACGGCGGTCGCCTTCAACGCCCCGTAGTGGCGGGATGCGCAGGGAATACATTTCGTCAGCGCCCTGCCGCTGCAAAGCTGCGTGCCCCTGTGCATCAGGTTCTTTTTCGCGCAGGCCAGCCCGTAATCATGGAGCGTGACCACCAGCGGAATTCTGTTGGTCACGTTGACCGGGAGAAACGAGGCGTAGATCCAGTTATGGGCATGGACGACGTCCGGGCTCTCCTGCACCACCAGACGCCTCAAAGCTGACGCCAGCTCGGGATCGGGGAAAGGCGGCGCATGGGGGCGCTCAGGATCGGCATGAATGGCCGCCAGTCGTTGCAGCGTACCGGGCAGTCGATGCACGCGGACCGAGCCGTCCCATTCCACTTCTGGCGAACCGGGATGCCGCGACGTGCCCACGGCCACCGTATGGCCCCGCTTGGCCAGCGCTGCGCCGAGGTTGCGGACATGCCGCTCCTCGCCGCCGATCACCGGAGGATAGAATTGCGAGAGCAGCAGGATACGCATGGACTGCCTCCGTTACGTCAGGATCCCGGCACCAGCGCGGAAACACGGCGGTAAAGCTGCAGGTCGGCGAGCTTCAGCAATTTGGCCTCGGCGTTCTGCGGCCTGGCCTCTCTTGGCACCTGAACTTGCCGCGTCCACGACTCGCCGGGAGCGACTGCCAGTGACGGAAAGATCGCGAACGGGCGGCCGTCGATGGTGATTTCCAGGTCGAAATGCTGGGTTTCCGCTTCGCCGCTCCGCAGACCGACGGAGAGTTGGCCATCCGCCGACGGGAGGATCCACAGTTCGGTAAACTCGAACTGCTTCTGAGCGGCTTCGTCGTGCACGGCGACCGCATAGGCGCTTGTGGCAAGCAGCGCCGCGAAGAGGAATGCCGAGACATGCCTTGCTCGCAGGCCTTCAGGCCACTGCCATTCCGGCAAATCGGAAGCGCTGCGGCGTCGCGCGGCAATGATCGAAGCCAAGACGACGACGGTTCCGAACCAGGCGGCCCATCCCAACGGGGTCAGCAGGCCTGATGAATGGAGGAAGAAGCCGCCGGCAATTCCCGCTACGAGACTCATCCCGACCATGCAAACGAGATCTTCAAGCGTCGACCCGGTTCTGTAGCCTGCGGCCCTCAGCAGCGCGTGGCCGCTAGCTACGAGTACAAGCGGTATACCCAGGAGGGTGCGAAGAAGGCTGCTGTCGCTGGAGGCGACGGCGATGACCGTTGCCGCGGCCCAGATGCATGCAGCGAGAAGATGCCGATTATCAGAGGGGTTCATGCAAGCCCCTCACGTCGTAGATCCTGATCCAGCCATTGTCGTAGATGCGGACGACGCCGTCGACGTTATCGAACTTGAGCAACGCTTCCGGCAGCAGTGCTTCGCGGTTCGAGTCCCACGGCTCGAAATAGAAGCCGAAAACCGGCCTGGACTGGGAAAGGCGCATATCGACCAGCAGGAAGTCGATGTCGCTTCGCGCCAAGGCGTAGAGATTGTCGCCCTCCAGTTGCTCGGCCTCGTAAATTCGTGCGGTCGCGACGCCATCGACGACGTCGACCCTGACGTCCTGTTGGCCATAGCCGGCCAGCAGCAGCCGATTGACGCGGTCCGCGATGAAGCCGTTCCCTACGCCCAACCACTCCCGCGTCCATCGCGCCGCCTGGATGGCCATCGGCTCCATCGACTCCGAGTCAGCCCCTGCCCTGTAGGGGCCCCGGATCGGATTGAGGGAAGAGGCCGTCACGCCGGCCATGACGATGACCGCCAAGGCAGACGCCGGCAGCACACGACGCCATCCGCGCGGTGCCGGGCCTTGCCAGAAATGGACAAGGCTCACCGCGACCACTAGCCCGACTCCGAAGAAGACGAACGTTCCCATGCGATTGCCGATTTCCCATCCGCCGACCGTCAGCCGGAAGGCCATGGCAATCGGAAACCCGAAGGCCAGGACGGTCAGGAACAAGGAGCGGCTGTCGCGCCAGCGTCGCTCGAAGATCTTGGCGATCGGTTTCCAACCACTGCTCGGGGCCGCCTTGACGGCCAAGGCCAGGGACCGGAAGAACCCGGTCGCCAGGCCGAGCGCCAGAAGCAGAACGGCGACGAGCGTCGTCAGCCGTGTTCCGAGCGGTTGCGGCGGTATGCCCAAGGGATCTGTCGGGCGGGTCGTATCGGACAGGCTGTCGAGCCGCTGGAGCAGAGCCTCGAGCCCCCCTTCGATCACCGGACCCAGATAATTGACCACCGGGTTGCCGCGGACACCCATCCACGCGAGCGGCAAGGCGACGGCGAAGAGGGCCAGGACAGCCGCGATCGTCACGTCGCGTCGCGAGGCGTCGCGGCGCAGAACCTCGAGAATGGCAATAGCCACGAAATAGATGATCGCATAGGTGGCGCTGAGGTGATGGGTGACCGCAAGTCCCGCCAGCAGAACGACGATCAGCACGGCTGCCCTCAGCCGGGAGACGTCATCGCGGTTCCTCGAGGCTGCCTCGATCGCGAAGCCAAGGAGGCACAGCACGATGCCGAGGCTCTCATAGGAGAACTTCGACGTGAACTGGACGTAAGTCGAGCAGCCCATATAGACCAGACAGGCGATGGCGGAGAGGCGGGCGGATCCGGTGATGCTCTCGAATAGCAGGAACAGCGCGCCGACGAACACGCATCTCAGCACTGCCAGGAGCAGCGTCCCCGCCACGAACACCGGCAGCCCGGTCATCTCGACGATCGCCGACGTCAAGATCTGCAAGCCAGGGTAGTCCGGCCCGACATCAAGCAGCGGGTTGGAGGCGAACAGTCGGCCGGCCGTCGTCAGGTAGTCGGTCGCGATCCAGTGCAGGAACTCGTCGTGATCGCTGAAGCTCGTCGGCGCATAGACGCTCTTGTAGTAGAAGAGCCCTCCCGCAAGGAGGAAGAGCAGGAAGAGGCGCTCCCCCCGCGCGACCATCGGCCACGAGATCCGAAACGTCGTCGGGACCACCACGAGGATCACGCCGGACCAGAACAGCAAGGAGGCGGCGCCTTCGCCCCGACGTCCGGCACCCTGCCCCGCGACGACAAGCAGAAGCCCGGCCGCGACAACCAGGCAAAGCGCCGAGACCCAACCAAAATTAATCGAGCGGGATGCCTCGCCCTTGGCCGGCTCGCCGAGATCAGGTCCGATGAGGGTCTCGATCAGCCGAAAGCGGCTCCGGAACGTCCTTGCCTCGGTCCTTGCGGCGTTGTCGGCGGATATGGTCGACATCACGCGGGCTCTGCAGGCGGCATTCCCACCTCGAGCGGAAGCCGCACCGGCGTCGAACCGCCCGCAACTTCCCGGTACACGTCGCCGAGCGCCTGGGCGCAGGCCTCCCAGTCCGGCAGAACCATGTCGGGAACTTGCCGGCGGGACGACAGCTCCTCGGCGATGGCCGCGGCCAGCACCTGCGCCGAGGAGTCGATGGGAACACCGCGGCAAAGCCCCCTTTCGACCAGTTCCAGCAGCCCGCTCGTCGTACTCACAAGGACCGGCCGGCGCAGCGCCAGCGCTTCCATTACGGCGACGGGGTGAGCTTCGTATTCGCTGAACAGCGCAAAAAGTCCGGCTCCCGCGAGGAGATCGGCCATACGCTGCCGGTCGGATCCTGGAATGGCGGAAATCGTGACTCGCTTTTCGAGCCCCAGCATCTCGACCAGGCGCCGCAAGTCTTCCTCATAGGGCCCGGTTCCGACGATGTGCAGGCGGGCATCCGGAATGCGCCGGAGAAGTTCGGGAAACGCCGCGACGATCCGGTGGTGACCCTTGTACCGCTCCAGCCTGCCGACGGAGAGCACGAGATGCGGATCTACTTTGACGCCTGTACTTGCGCGGGGCATTGCCGCGCCATTCGGGATGACGATGAAGCGCTCCCGCGGCACGCCCATCCTGGCACTGAAGAAATCCGCTTCGAACTGCGAGACACCGATCAGCCGGTCAGCGCGGTTCACCAAGGGACGCAGCAGAGCGTGTTGAGGTCGACGAACCATGTTGCGCAGGCGCGAGGAGTGCCCCCCGCTGTGAAAGGTCAGGACGAAAGGAGTGCCGCTCTGAAGGGCCGCGCAGAGGCCGATCGGCGCCACGAACGTGCTGTAGCCCTGGAAATGGATGACGTCCCATTCCCCCTCCCTGATCGCTCGGTAGATGGCCGGGGCGATGTACAGGTCGCGGTTTTTCGGCCATGCCGGCACGCGCCGGAGCCGCATGCCACGGACAGTCTCCTCCACCGGAAGGTCGCCTGTCGGATCGGTCGTGAGAATGTCGACCTCGTGCCCGCGCGACACCAGCCGGGGCCCGACTTCTTGAATGTGGGTTTCGATACCACCCATCAAGGGATGGCACCGGGCGGCGACCATCAGGATACGCATCGGTACCTCGGAGTACAGGAAGGCGCTTCAAGCAGATTCCGTGATTGCCCTGCCGCTCACGGCATCCCGTGCTGGACGAGCGGGGCCGGCGCCAGAACGCGTTCACGCAGAATGGTAGTCAGGACGCGCCAGCCATCCCTGATCGCATGCAGATTGCTTTCGCCACTGATGCGCGGAGCCTCGAAGCTCGGCACCTCGACGATCGCCAGCTGGTTCTTGAGCGCGCGCACGTTGATCAGTGTCTCGATCTCGAACCCGTCGCAGTCGCAGTCCAGTGTCGCGACGTGCTTTCTCCAGAAGGCGATGTACCCGTAGCAGAGATCGGAAAACACGCCGCCGTAGAGTATGCGGACGGTCAGTGTCAGGCCCCAGTTCCCGAGCATCCGGACGAACGACATGTCGCCGGTGCCCGCGCCTTGCAGAAAGCGCGACCCCTTGACCAGATCGGCGCCGGCCATCAGCGCACCGACGAAGACCACGGCTTCCTCGGGAACCATCGAACCATCTGCATCGATCATGACGATGATGTCGCCGGTGGCGGCCGCGAAGCCCGCTCGCAAGGCTGCGCCCTTGCCACGGCGGCCCTCCATGACGATCGTTGCATCCGGGCGAAGCCGGCGGGCGACCATGACGGTATCGTCCGTCGATCGGCCATCCACGATGACCACTTCGTGGGCCCAGCTGGGGATACGTGGCAGAAGCCATGGCAGGTTGTTCGCCTCGTTGAGGGTCGGGATGACGAAGCTGACGCGCGGCAAAGGCAGCGACGGCGCCGCTCCGGCCACAGGCGACGCCAGAGCGCCGGTCGACGAAAGGTCGTTTGGAACCAGGATGTTCACGACAGCACCTCGCTTTCACGCTCCAAGAGGAATTCCGGCGAAGCGCTGGCTTTGGCCGGCGGGGGCAAACGCAACCTCGGGACCCGCTTCCGGTCGGTCGCCAGATAATGAGCGAGGTACCGGGCGGGGTATCGGCTGCCGTAGACGAAGCGGCACACCGGACCGAAGCTCGGCGCCGCGGCCGGACCGACGAAGTGCAGGCCGGGAACCGACGTCTCGTAGTTTCGTGTCAGTGTCGGCGCTCCGCCTGTCAGGCGAAGATGGTTGAGGATCGCGGGGCTCAGGAAGCCCAGACGGCTCACGTCGATCCTGTAGCCGGTGGCATAGATGACGTGATCGGCCTGAAGGACCCGCCGTTGTCCGGCGGCATCAGCCAGCATCAGCTCGACCCTGTCGCCCCGAACATCGGCGGAGCAAATCGTCTGGCCAAGCCGAAGCGGCACTCCAGCCACTCGTTCCTTCGCGGAGGCGCTGCCAAATGGTCCAAGGGCCTTGCCGTAGGCCAGCCCGAAGCGTGCCTCCTCGGACAGAAGATGGATCAGCTGCGGATACTTGGCGCATATTGCCAGTGACCAGCCCTGCCCAATTCCACTGGTTGGAGCGGTCAGGCGCTCGACCAGCGTCCGGGGTCGAGGGCGTGACGCAAAGCGTAGTCGGCTTTGGCGCGCCACAAGCGTCGTGCGTATTCCCCGTTCGTGAAGCAATGCCGCGAGATCGGTCGCGGATGCCCCGCTGCCGACGACGACGGTTTCCTTGCCATCGAGGTGCTCCAGGGAGCCATAATCGCTGCTGTGCGAGCGGAGCTGCGACGGCAGCTGCGCGACATCCTCCGGCAGGTGCCGGAAAGGGCGCAAGCCGACGGCAATGACGACCCGGCGGGCGTCGACGGTCTCGCCGTCGGCAAACCTGACGCGAAACCCGTCAGCACCCGGTTCCAGCGACGTCAACGTTCTCTTCTCGCAAGAACCAGCCACGAAGCGTTCCTGGAAAGCTTCGCCATACTCGATGAACCGGTCGAGCGGCAGCGGTATCAACTCGTCATGATAGGGATACCCGCGCTCGGCGCAGAAGCTTCGGAGGGAGAACTGCGCGTCCGGCCCTGGTATGCTTGAGGCCCAGGGATAGGATTTCAACAACATGCCTGCAGGCATGTTGTTCTTCCAGGCCGCCATCGTCTCACCGAAAAGACGATACTCGACATTGCGCGTCTGCAAATGCGCTGCCAGCGCTAGCCCATACGGACCCGCTCCGATGATCGCAACATCCGTCGTGCTCAATCTGGTCAAGGCATGCTCCTGCGTGCAAGCGGACAGCCGAGTTGAGGGCACAGTGAGCGTTCGTTGTTGAAGCCCCACCCGCTGAATGGTTCCGAACATCATCGCTGGGCCGGGAGGCGGCAATCCGTTAACAATGGTTAATACCTAAGTTGCAGGCATTAACCCGAGTACATTTTGTTTATTTTATAGGATTTTTCTTTGGCCACTATGTAACCAATATATCATCCAGGGGTATTGCTAGATTTTGGGCGCGTCGTCGACGCAGGGTGCGTCTATCGCGACAGGAGCCTATTGGCATCTCTTCGCTTGTTCAGCGGCTTAGGCTGAACGCCAAGGTCTCGGCCTCTTGTTGGAAACCGCGTCGCCCCGAGATCCGTCAGAAGTTCGGGCGCGCAGTTCGTATCGTCGACGATGTTTCTCAGCGCCACTGGACGTTTGGAGTACTCCGTCGCGGTGACGTGGTGCTGCCTCAGCGATTCCGGCTGAGTAGCCTGGTGGTTTTGTCCATGCCTTCCGCTGCTCGGCCCATACCGCCACCAACACTCGATGCGAGCGACATGGGAGCTCGAGATAATCGCGACCGAACAAGGTGTTGCCCGCCCGAATGGTGTCGACCTTTCAGCACGGGTTTGTTGGCTGGTAGGCGATTGAGGTCTCCTGGCCTTCTCGGAACCGCCCGAAGAGGTCGATCACTTCCAGCCCGTGATGTCGGTTGTAGGTGTGACACCCGGACGTACCGGCCACGATGCGGCCGACTGGGGTTTGCTCGAAAGTCAGATTGTTGAGCGCGTCCACCCGGAAGAACGTCAGTCCGCCGCCATAGAAGCGGCTGCAATCCTGGACGGGTCGCAGAAGCCATTCGCCTCGCTGGAACAACGCCCCTGCCGGGCGACTGCACGCCGCATCGATCGTCACGGGATTCTTGAAATGCGCCCGCCACGGTTTGGTGAGACCTTCCGCACGGTAGAGGCCCAGCATGTCCCACGCTGTCGATTTCCATGATCGGAGGCTGGCGAAAAACCAAAGCTTGTCGCGCTGGAAGAGCGGTGTGACGTCATAGGCTTCCAGCCCTTCGGCAAGGCAAGCCACGCGGGTCCACCGGTGAGGAAACGGTTCGGCCTTGTAGAGATAGACACTCCTGGATGCCCCCGACTCCGGGATCATCCAGATCTCTCCCGAATGCTCGAACACGAACGGGTAGGAAAGATGGTGCGGTTCTTCAAGGACGATACGAGGCGTGCTGACCATGCCGTTCCGCTCGACCGTCGCGACCGCAATGCACCCCCGGTTGGACGCGTAGGGAAAGAGCTCAAGAAAGATATAATTCTGCGATTGATGACGGAAGGGAAAGGGATCGGCGACATAGCTCTCGCCGCCGCCGGTGAGGACCTGGAATGCTGCCTCGCCCTTGTCGAGCAGGCTGGCTGTTTCATCGAGCCGCCAGCCGATCGTCCAGCTACTTCCTCTCCGCAGCAGCACATCGAGGAGTTTGGTCGCTTTTCGAGCCGACATGCGCGCCGCATGCGCGAGGCAGAGAACAGATAAAGCGGGGGACGTCACTCCGCGCGGCATCGGCAAGTCCGGGCCGGATCCCACGCGGGCACCGACGCGGATGGCCTTGGCGATCAGTTCGGCCGCGCAGGCGAGGACGCCGTCGAGACTGGCGGAAAAGAGCTCCCGGTCGGCACTCGCGGGATGGGCCCTCCAGGGCTCGGCGGGGCGGGCCGTGTCGTATAGCTCGACCAGCAGTTCCTGATCGCCAGCCAGGGCCGCCATCGTCCCGACCTCGCCGGGGACGCCGTTGAAGCTCGGTGTGAGGACGCGGCCCGCAGCTGGCAGGATGCCTCCGCCGCTGAAATCGACGAGAACATCGATCTCGCCCCCCGGGTGTGGAGGAAACATCCGGAGCTGATCTTCGATCGGATCGGTAGCCCCGTCACCTCGCGAGCCGAAGATGAGCCGCTCGAATTCCACGAGCATTCGGCAGGAAGGAGGGAGTGGACGGCGGTGTGTCGAGAAGCTGAGGAAGATCTCGTTGCCGGGCATTTCAGCAAGAGATTGCGCGACCCAGAGGTTCCAGCGCAGGAGCCGCGAAGGATCACATCTCAGCACGATACGCATACGACGCCTCCGGCCGCCACGCTCTGATGATCAAGCAAGCCATCCCCGAGGGTTTTTCGGCTCCCGCCAGGCCCTTTGTGACTGGCAATGCCGATGATTGCGGCAGCTGCACGCATCGGACCGAAGGCGATCTACCCCCTATCATGTCCGAACCTGCCAGGTGCGCCCGTCATCCGAACTCTTAAGGATTACGGACGCTAGACCGGAGTAATTACCGCTTCGGAATCTTTGCATTCGTTAAGATTGCTGGTCAGCTTAGATCCGACTTGGCTATCCCCCCAAGGCCCTGGATGAGCAAGATGATGTTGCGAGTACTGTCGGTTGCGCTGCTGTGCGCTTTGCCGGCGCCCTCCCTTGCAGAAGGGCCGGCGAAAGGCGGGTTCGTGGAGGCATCCGGGACGCAGTTCAGCTTGAACGGCCGCCCCTTCTTCATCACGGGCGTGAACATTCATTACCTTACCTATGCGTCGCGCCAGGAAGTCATCCTTGCCCTCGACGATGCAGTGGCCCTCGGTGCCAACGTCGTCCGGCTTTTCCTGCAACCCGTGATCGGCTCGCTCGACGGGCGTATCCCGACGATCTGGGACTGGCGCAGCGAGGCCAGCTCCTACGACCTGGGCGTCAACGGGAACTACCTGCTCTCCTGGGACGCTCAGGCCGACAAGATGGCGATCAACGACGGCGCGAACGGCATCCAGAAGGTGGATTTCGTCATCGCCGAGGCCGCCAAACGGGAGCTCAAGCTCGTCATCGGCTTCCTGGATTTCTGGAGCTACACCGGCGGCTCCCAGCAGATGCGGGCCTGGTACGGCAGCTCGAGCGAGGACGAGTTCTTCTTCAGCGACCCGCGCCCCAGGCAGGACTACGTCACCTGGGTCGACTTCGTCGTGAACCGGGTCAATCCGCTGACCGGTCTCGCCTACCGCGACGACCCGACCATCATGGCCTGGGAACTGATGAACGAGGGCTACGCCAAGCCGGAAGCGCTACGCCTGTCCTGGACCGCGGAGATGTCGGCGCACATCAAGTCCATCGATCCCAACCACCTTGTCAGTTCCGGACATGCGAACGTCTTGGAAAGACTGTCAGATCTGACGATCCCGACGCTCGATTTCGGCACCTGGCATGGCTACCCGCTCTATTACGACCTGAGCGTCCAGGACTTCGACACGATGATCGGCGAATTTTGTGAAATGGCAGCGCTCGCCGACAAGCCGGTCCTTCTGGAGGAATTCGGCTACGCCCGTTCCAATCCCGACATGCTGCAAGCCTATGGAATGTGGCTCGACACGCTCGCGCGAGACCCCGACTGCGCCGGATGGATGATCTGGCGCCTGGCACCGCGGCAGGATGACGGCCAGTATCCAGTAGACGAGCACGACCAGTTCGACATCCGCAACGATGGGAGCCCGTTGTGGAAATTGGTGCAGGCGGCGGCTTCCCGTGGGGCCTGGCGTGTCGAACCTTCGACGATCGGCTCTCTAGCCGATGACGACCGGCGGGTTCGCCCATGAACATCGCACCATCTTCTGCGGGTACGGCGACAGCAGACTCCCCCAGGATGTCCGTCGTGATCTGCGCGCACACACTCGATCGATGGAACGAACTGTCCGGCGCCATCGACTCCGTGATCGCGCAGGACCGCGCCGCGCATGAGATCATCCTGGTCATCGACAACAACGAGGCGTTGCGCGAGCGTGCGGCCCGGACCTTCGTGAATGCGACGGTCCTCGCGAACACCGGCGAGCCAGGTCTTTCGGGGGCGCGAATGACAGGCGTCGACCATGCGACGGGCGACCTGATCGCGTTTCTGGACGATGACGCAGTGGCGGAAGCCGGGTGGCTGGCGGCCCTGATCCAATCCTACCGTGACCCAGCCGTCCTGGGCGTTGGCGGCCCCGTGGAACCGCTGTGGCGGACCAGGAGGCCCTACTGGTTTCCGACGCAATTCGACTGGGTCATCGGCTGCACCTATGACGGCATGGACATCCGGAACGGACGCATCCGCAACCCGATCGGCGCAAACATGTCCGTGCGGGCGGACGTGCTTCGACGGACCGGCGGATTTTCGTCGCATCTCGGGCGTCGCAAGCTTGGTTTTTCGGTCAGCGGCAAGGCCCGGACCGGCGGCAAGGCCGAGAGCTGCGAAGAGACCGAATTCTGCATACGCGCGTGCCGCCTGTATCCGGGTGGCTACTTCGCATTTCACCCGCGCGCGCGGGTGCTTCACATCGTGCCTGCCCAGCGGGCGACCTGGAAGTATTTCGTCAACCGCTGCCTGGTCGAAGGAACGGCAAAGGCGACCCTGGCCGGGTTGGCGGGAGCCAAAGGACTGAATGCGGAGGGTCGCTACGTTCGCCAGGTCCTGCCCCGCGCGGTCGCAGAGGATCTCATGGCGGCGTTGAGCGGAGAGGGCCGGGCCGCCGCTCGGGCCGGAGCCATCACAGTGGGTTTCCTCCTCACGGCATTTGCCTACGCCAGAACTCGGCTCATGGGTTTCCGGCTTTTGGCCGGACGACCCGAAATCGGAAGTCAGACACTCTAGGCCGCGGCACTGCGGCCAACCCTTGGACAGTGTGCACGGAAGGAACAGTTCCATGACGGTAATGGTGACCGGAGGAGCCGGCTTCATCGGCGGTCATGTCGTGCTGGCGCTTCTTGATCGCGGCGAAGTGCCGCTCGTGCTCGACGACCTGTCCACCGGCTCACGCAGTGCGGTCCCGGCCGGGGTGCCGTTCCATGTCGGGGATGTCGGCGACATGAAACTGACGTCGCGCCTCGTCCGAGAGTATGGCGTGGAAGCGATCCTGCATTTCGCCGGCAAGATCGTCGTGCCGGAATCGATCTTCGACCCGCTTGGCTACTACCTGGCAAACACACTGAAGACGCATGCGCTCCTGGACGTCGCGGTTCAGACGGGCGTCAAGCATTTCGTCTTCTCGTCGACGGCCGCCGTCTATGGCGACCCGCGCACCGTCCCGGTCACCGAGACCGCTGACACGCTGCCACTTTCACCCTACGGCAGATCCAAACTGATGACCGAGCAGATGCTTGCCGATGTCGATACCGCCTATGGGCTGCGTCATGTCGCGTTGAGATACTTCAATGTCGTCGGTGCAGACCCGGATCGGCGTCATGGGCAGTCGACCCCGCAGGCAACCCATTTGTTCAAGGTCGCGCTTGAGACAGCGCTCGGGCGACGCTCGCACCTCGATATTTATGGCAGCAGCTACCCAACTCCCGACGGCACCTGCATCCGAGATTACATTCACGTGTCGGACCTGGCGCGGGCTCATTTGGCAGTGCTGGATCATCTTCGGAGCGGCGGCGCTTCGCGAATTTTCAATTGCGGCTACGGCCGGGGCTACTCGGTTGCGGAAGTCGTCGAGACGGTCAAGGCGGTCACGGGCACCGACTTCGAGGTGCGCCGGGCTCCGCCCCGGCCCGGAGATCCGGCCGAGATCGTTGCCGACAGCAACGAACTCCTGAAGCTTGGATGGCAGCCGGAACTGAACGACCTGCGGACCATGGTCGACGATGCCTGGCAATGGGAACGGAAGCTGGCCGTTTCTCAAGCCAATGAACAGATGAATCGCTGTACTTTGCCAATGTCTCCTGTTGTTGCCTGACGGCGATAAAAGAAATGCCGAATTACGTGCAATATATAGTGTCTTTTTGAAGCAATAGGGAAAACCGATTTTCCCCTGTTTGAATGGACTAGACCGATGGACGGACAAGAAATGATGCGCGATCACTTGGAAGATCCGATGATGCTCCATCAGACGCCGAAAAGGCGGGGCAGGCGCATCATCCTTCTGCTCAGCATCGGAGCGCTCGCTGTTGCGGGCGCGGCGGCAGGCAAGCCGTATGTCGAGCAAAATCCGGCCTATCAGCGTCTCGTAACCACGGCGCAGGCTCAGATGGCTCCCTTGTCGGCCCGGATCGGCGAGTTCTGGGACCGTTATGCGCCAGAAGGCGATATATTTGCCGCTCTGAGGACTGAGGTCTCGCAAACCTCCGCCAGGTTGGGGCGAAAACCTGCCACCCTGCCTCAGGAAGACAAGGCTTCGGGGGCGGCGGATCAGGCGGAGACCGAAAGTGAACGCGAGCCGGCGTCGGACGGGGGACATCCAGCGTCCAGACTTGCCGATCGTTCTCCGGCAAGTCTGGCAGAGCGCCCTCGCCCTCTGCCCTCGGTGTCAAATCCTCGAGCGCTTGGTGTCGGAGACAGCCTGAAAGTCGTCATTTACGAGCGAGTGGCGACCGAGGACGACAAATGGGGCCGTCCGTCGTCCGCATTGACGGGCATCCAGCAGCGTCCGGAACTGAGCGGCGACTACATTGTGCAGGAGGACGGTAACATCGCCGTTCCTCTGCTCGGCGTCGTTCCGGCCGCCGGCCAGTCAGAAAGTGAGGTGCAGTCCGCCCTCAGCGCCGCCTTTGAAGATATGCTCGGACGCCGGCCGCTTGTGAATGTGATGCTTTCAGCGCGTGCGCCGATCTACGTCCTCGGTCCGGTCAGGGCCCCGGGATCCTTCAAATACGTTCCCGGGATGACGGTGCTGCATGCCATTGCGCTCGCCGGAGGCCTCGATCCGCGTGTCAGTGATCCCTGGCAGAATATCGAAGCGATCCGGGCGACGGAGACGCGGGAGGAGATGTCCGGATCCATGCTGAAGATGCTCGCGAGAGCCGCCGTCCTGAGAGCGGAGCGCGACGCGACAACGCCCGTCGCGCCGCCTCAACTGGTGGCGCTGGCTGGCGCCGCACAAGCCGACAACCTCATCAACGAGCAGATCGACCGGCGCCGGGCCATCGTCCTGGCTCAGGAGTTCCGCAAGCAGACGGCGATGAACGCCATCGAGTCGGCGACGCACGATGTGCGGATCTACGCCCGCATGGATTCGCTTGAGGATCTCGTCAAGATACGCCGGGAGCGACTGGACCACATAAGGTCGCTGGTCCAGCGCAAGGTGCTCGATTCGGACGCGCTTTCGCAGGCGCAGGCCGAGTTGGCAGACGCCGAGGAGCGCCGTCACGGGGCCTTCAACCAGTACCTTTCCGCCAAGCAGCGTCTTGCGACGCTTCAGGCAGAAACGCTCAAGGCCCAGTCCGAGATCGCCAGCGAACTCGCAGGCGAAATCGAGGAGACCCAGCGCCAGATCGTTCAAAGCCAGCGCGAGCTGGATACCAGTGACGATATCCTGAGCGCTCTGCCCGCGACCCGGTCGCCATCGACGTCCAAGGAAAAACGACCGACGATTTATCGGGTCGTTCGGCAATCAGATGGACGCCCCGTCGAGATCCAAGCCTCCGGCATGACCGTCCTGGAACCAGGTGACTTGGTCAATATCTTCGAGGACGCCAGCCAGCCCCTCCATCTTCCGACGCCTGAACCGAGCGGGCAGATGACGGGCATGCCATTGGCGAGCGTCAACACGCAGGCCGTCACCAGCAACTAGACGTGGGCGGCTCGTCATATCGCCTCGCCGATAAGAAGGGATAGCAATGCGGGACCCCTCGCCGCTGCCGGCGCCGACCGGGAGCGCTCGTCATAGGCGAAGGAAAGGCTGGTCGTCAGTGGAGCATCGCGGCCAAGGCCCAGCTCTGATCCAACAGGCCACCAGGCGGACGTGAGACGCGAAGCCCACGGCACCGGACGAACTCGCAGCGATGTGCGGGAGCGACTGTCGCCTCCCACAGATGCCGTTCGCCCAATTCGCGCCGAACGATGACGCCGCCATCATAGGTTCCAGCTTCAGCTGGTATCGACCATAACGGGCATCTGGCGCCCGCGTCGCGGGATCTGGGAGGTGTCCGGCCAGTGACCCCGACGCCGCTGATCGCGCATCCTCCGCCATCGGAGCCGCATTTACTGCCGCGTTTACCGGCGCTCCTCACCTACCCGACTCGACCGAGGTCCGGAACGAGTCGGACTTTGGTCGATGAATGTCGCCGACCAAAGTTGCCACGTTTCCTCGGACCTTCCTCCCTAACGCAATCCTTAGCACTCAGTAAACTGTTCTCCCGTGCCAGCGACGTCGACAACGTCGGTCATGCATCGGGCGGCCTGCTAAGCTAGCTTAGAACACGAGCTCTGCTTCTGCCCTTAAGTATAAATGATGTGAGATAGATTTATATTCCTATGATAATTTCTCGTACCCGCCATTAAGATACATCGACCATCATTTATGTCCTGGCAGTTGAGTGGAAGACACGCACGCAGAGATGGGGATCGGCAATGGCTAAACGAATCTTTGTGGCGATATGCGAGAGCAATCCCGTCTTTCGGGCGGGCCTCGCTTCCCTCCTCAAGGAGGAGAGCTTTCGCGTATGCGCCATTGTCTCCGAGTTCCGGGAACTCGACATAAAGCCGCGCAAATGGCCTGATGAACTCCTTGTTCTTGTCGGGTACCATCGGGACACGGTCCTGGACGAAGAAGCTGTGGTTCGTCTGCATCAGGCCCACCCCGGAGCCCATATCGTCCTCCTGGCAGAGAGCATATCCGAGGATTGTCTACGTCAGGCGGAGGCTGCAAGGGCTCATGGTATCCTGCTTCGCTCGGTCTCGCAGGATGTCCTGGTAAAGAGCCTCGAACTTATCGCGCTGGGAGGATATGTTTACTCGTCGGCGTCGCTGGGAGTTGTGAATAGGCTCGACGCCTCCCCGACGGACGAGTGCCAGGTGGTGTCAGCCCGTGAGCCGGGCCTTCGGGCTGCCAAAGAGGCTGATAGTGTTCCTTCGTCTATGAATGGCAATGGAATCACGTCCGATCGCCGAGTTTCAGAGCATGCCGCTCCTGGACAGGAAAATTCCGGGATAGTCAGCGGTTACGCAGACCTGTCGGCTTCATCCAGAAAAGAGCGTCTCTCCGAGCGGGAGATGGAAATCCTCAACTATATTTCCAATGGATGTCCGAACAAGATCATTGCTCGCAAGTGCCGTATCAGCGACGCTACCGTAAAGGTTCACGTCAAATCCATCTTACGCAAGATAGGCGTCTCGAACCGCACCCAGGCTGCGGTGTGGGCGATGCTTAATATCGAAGCCGAGGCCGCATCTTCCACGACAATCGAGCCTGTGAATGAGAACAGAATGGCGATAAGCTCGGCCATCCTACGCACCGGCGATCCGGTTGATAGTCGTTCCGAACTCGTTCCGCGACGAAGTGGAACGAATGGACTCTGCTGAGCAACCGGAAGCAGTGCCATTCTTGGACCTCCAGCGACCGCGGCCAACCTTCCGTCGGGGGACGCCTGCAACTTGTGACCGCAGATCCTCGCTCTGGCCATCATCACCCCCATCGATACCCGGCGTGCCATCGCCAGGTCGCGCATGCCATCCTCCCTTCCAGACGATCGGCGCCGTCGCGGCGAACGCTGGTAGCGGTGGCATGCTGCCGGTCGCATTCCGCGGGCAAAGCGACCCGTAGATCCAAAGGGTTCAACAGCTGCCTCTGCGCATGTCCCTGTGCGATTTTTGCAGGGCCGTGCAACCAGTGACTGTGTGTGCAGAAAAAGAGGGGCAGGACCACGAGGGATAATCGACGCCCACCTACGGCGAACATTGGCTGACGGAGGCGAGCTCTTGATTGCGCGGAACCTGTTGCAAACGGGTGCACACGCAGAGTTCACAAGTCCGCTTCGTGGACAGTTGCGGAGCTATATGTTCCAGTGGCTTAAGGGGGGGTGACTCCCGCGCGATCCGCCCCAGTTCCCGTGGCGAACCGTGCTGGCCTTTCTTCGCCGGCGCTCACATTTGCCGTCGTACGCTCCGCTGCATGCCGGATCGCCCTCATTTGGATCAGCAAGATGGCCCGACGAAATTCCTCTCTCGGTCTGTTTGGCCTCTTTGGGCGGTCGGAGGACTTGCGGCAATTGGATCGCGCGTTGCGCTCCGTCGATCTTCATCCGAGCATGGTTCCCGAAGCGGTGAAGCTGACGGTGGTGGGCCTGCTGAAGGACCATGCCATCGGCGACGAGCCAGCACCTCAGTCGTATCAGTCGGCGGCCGAACTCGTCGCCTATTGCATGATCGGTGCCGAGGGGTTCGCCGGGGCCAACGATACGGCACTCGCCCTTCGGATGGAGCAGCGGATCGAGGACGCGCTGGAGCATGGGAAGACGCTGGATGCGCAACTGGTGCTGGTGACCCTGACCGCCAGGGTGATCCAGCCAAGCGTGGTCGAGCATTTCGGGCTCACCAGCGAAGCCGATTAGCGCCTCCGCGAGACATGGATCGGCCGGGGCGCGGCAGGTGCAATAACCGATGCTTTTCGCCGGCAGCCCGGAAACCGCGGGACGTCCGACCGTCGGCGCCGCGACGGCGCGATGGCCAGATGGCGGAAGACACCGTCTGACCTATCGACCGGCCGGCGGCACCGATCCTCGGGGACCGCCGGTAATTACCCATGACGGCCGGTCTCGCCCCACCCTCGTGCCCCCCGTCCCCGACAGCAACAGAGGCTGCCGCCGCGCTTCCGCGATGCCGACGGAAACCAGGTGCAGTGGGTCCCTGCCGCTGCCGGGGACGCGGCATTGACACTCACCAACCGTCAAAGGATGGTGAGGCGGGAGGAGGATCGCCCGAAGTCGGCGATCACCAAATCGACGAGGATCGAAGATCGTCGTTCGTATCGGGCGGGCCAAAAATGGCCGTCCGTCATGAATCTGGGAGGATACATGCTCATTCTTAAGACCGTCGCTTCTGCCGCGATCTTGATGGCGGGTCTCGCCGCTTCTTCATCGGCCCTGGCGCAGTCGGATTTTCCGGATCGACCAATCCAGATGATCGTGCCCTGGGGCGCCGGGGGCGGCACCGACGCGGTCGGTCGCGTCTTCGCCTCGCTGCTCCAGCAGGAGCTCGGAGTCCCCGTCAACGTCATCAACCGCACCGGCGGCTCCGGCGTCGTCGGCCACAGTGCCATCGCCAACGCCGAGCCGGACGGCTACACGCTGGGCATCATGACGATCGAGATCGACATGATGCACTGGCAGGGCCTCACCGACCTCACCTACGAAGATTTCGACATCCTGGCGATCGTCAATTCCGATCCGGGCGGCATCATGGTCTCGGCCGATTCCCCGTATCAGACGGCCGAGGAACTGCTCGCCGCCATCAAGGCGGAACCCGCGGGTACCTTCAAGGGCTCGGGCACCGGCCAAGGTGGCATCTGGCATGTCGGCCTTGCCGGCTGGCTGCTGTCGGAAGGCCTTGCGCCGGACCAGGTGACGTGGGTGCCGAGCCAGGGCGCGGCACCCGGCATCACCGACATGGTGGCCGGCGGCGTCGACCTGGTCCCGACGTCGCTCGCCGAGGGCCGCGCCATGATCGACGCGGAACGGGTGCGGCCGCTCGCGACCATGTCGGCCGAGCGGCAGGCGTTGTTCCCGGACGTGCCGACGTTGAAGGAAGCCGTCGGCTCCGACTGGACACTGTCGGTCTGGCGCGCCGTGGCCGCCCCGGATGGCCTGCCTGACGACGTGTCGGCGAAGCTCTCCGCCGCCATCGAGAAGGCCTACAACAGCGACGAGTACCAGACCTTCATGAAGGATCGCGGCTTCGGCGTACGCTGGGCCGCAGGCGAGGAGGCGACGAAGATCGTCGCCGACGACGACGTCACCTTCGGCGAAGTCATGAAGAAGGCCGGCCTCGCGCAGTAGGCCCGGCCCCAAGCTGTCGCCCGGTGCTGCCGTCACCGGGCGACGGAGGCGACACGCCGCCATCCTTCCTGCTCCGCCTCGACCGGCCGCATCCGAGCCGTGTCCTGACAGGGTTGCGCCCATGCGATTGAACGACCTGACCCTCGGCCTCGTAGTCCTTGCGGGCGCCGCGGCGATCTTCCTTTCCGCGCTCCAGTTCTCGCCGATCCCCGGCCAGTCCTATGGCGCCGAGACGATGCCGAAGGCCATCGCCCTGCTGGCCTTCGGTCTCGGCACCTTCATGGTCGGCAAGAGCTTCGCGACCGGCCAGCGACGACCGGGCGTGGCACTGGCCGGTTGGACGCGATCGTCTGCCTCGCTTTTTGGCCTGTTCGCCGCCCTCGGCCTCGTCCTCGCCTACATTCTCTTCAGCGGGACGATCGGGTTCGTGCCCATGGCGTTCGTCGTGACGGCCGGGTTGATGCTCGTGCTCGGCGTGCGGCCGCTGACCGCGATCCCCGTGTCGCTCATCGCCGTCGTCATCATCCAGCAGGCATTCGGAAGGCTGCTTCTCGTGCCGCTGCCGCGCTCCGCCATGCTCGGCTTCCTCTGGTAGACGCTATGGCCCCGCTCGCAGATGCCTTCGCGCTCGTCTTCCAGCCCTACGTGCTGATGGTCATCCTCGGCTCGGCCTGCTTCGGCATGTTCGTCGGGGCGATACCCGGCCTGACGGCCACCATGGCCACGGCGCTCCTCGTCCCGATCACCTTCTTCATGGATCCCGTCCCCGCGATCAGCGCCATCGTCACGGCAACGGCGATGGCGATCTTCGCAGGCGACATCCCGGGGGCGCTGCTTCGCATGCCCGGAACACCGGCGAGCGCCGCCTATGTGGAAGATTCCTACCGGATGACGCGGAGCGGGCGCTCCGAGGAAGCGCTGGGCGCAGCGCTCGTCTTCTCTTCCATCGGCGGTCTCTTCGGGACCCTCGTGCTCGTCCTCGCCGCGCCCATGCTCGCCGAGGTCGCGCTCAAGTTCTCGTCCTTCGAGTATTTCTGGCTGGTGATCCTCGGTCTGTCCTGCGCCGTCTTCGTGTCGCCGGGCTCCGTCGCGCGGGGCCTCATCTCGCTCGTCATCGGGCTCTTCGCCGCGACGGTGGGGATCGACAATCCCGCCGGCGAGCCGCGCTACACCTTCGGCATCGTCGATCTCCTCGGCGGCGTCGAATTCATCTCGGCGATGATCGGCCTGTTTGCCGTGTCGGAGGTCCTGCGCGCCGTCGTGCTGCGTTCGGACCGGCCGGAGATCGCGCCATCTGCCCGCTCCGGCATCTTCCGCAGCCAGATCAAGAATTTCAAACGCTATCCGACGCAGATCGTGCGGGGCAGCGTGGTCGGCACCGCCATCGGCGCCCTGCCGGGGGCCGGCGCCGACATCGCCGCCTGGATTTCCTATGCCATCAGCAAGCGTTTCTCCCGGCAAAAGGAGAAGTTCGGAACCGGCCATGTCGAGGGCCTCGTGGAGGCCGGCGCCGCCAACAACGGCGCCGTCAGCGGCGCATGGATCCCGGCGCTGGTCTTCGGCATCCCCGGCGACTCGATCACCGCGATCGTCATCGGCGTGCTCTACATCAAGGGCATCAATCCCGGGCCGACCGTGTTCCTCAACGACCCGCAGCTGATCTATTCGATCTTCATCGTCTTCTTCATGGCCAACATCATCATGCTGCCTCTCGGCTGGGTGGCGATCAAGGGCGCGGGAACGCTGCTGGCGATCCCCGCCCGGGTGCTGATGCCGATCATCCTGATGTTCTGCGTCGTCGGGGCATTCGCGATCAACAACTCACTCTTCGGCGTGATGATCATGCTGGTCTTCGGCATCGTCGGTTTCCTGATGGAAGAGAACGACATCCCGATCGCGCCGGCCATTCTGGGGCTCGTGCTCGGGCCGATGCTGGAGCAGAACTTCATCACCTCGATGATCAAGGCGGACGGCAGCTTCCTCGCCTTCTTCGAGCGGCCGATTGCGGCCGGGCTCGGGGTCTTCACCATGCTGGTCTGGTGCCTGCCGATACTGCTGATGCTCATGGCACGGCGGCGGAACGCCGATCCCACGGGGCGTCGCGCGGGGTGACCTCGCGGCCAGCTGACTGGTCGCCGTCCAGCATGTCCGGCGACGCCGCGCGGTGCTAGCGCGACCGCTCCCGCGCCGGATCCGCGTCGGGGTATTCGATCCCGTCCTCCATCGTCTCGTCGACGTTCTCCGGCGTCGCCTTATCGTCTCGCCTGGTGGGAGCAACTCTCTCGGTCTGGCGCTCCCGCACGACCGGGTCCTGCCGGTCGTTCTCTTCCGTGGGTATGTCGGGCTTGCTGGCGGTCATGATCACTCCTCCTTGGAGACGGAGGAACGTCCGGGACGGCCACACCGGTTCCATCGAGAAAATCATGGGGAAGCGCATCCGCCGCCGGGACACATCGGGGCCGCGGCAGCGGATCCGGCGCGACGACGTCAGATCGGCTCAGCTGACCGGATCCGGCTCGACCGAAAGCGCGTCGTCGATCATGGCCTGATTGTGGAGGGCCGCCGTCATCCACCCGGCCGCGAGGTCCCGCACGCCTTTGCGTCTCGCCTTCAGGGGAACGATGACGTTGTAGCGTCCCGGAGGAACCACGGCCGCATCCCCGATGCGCACCAGGGTCCCGTCTCTCAGGAAGGCGTCGACCAGCGTTCGCCATCCGAGCGCAACGCCTTGTCCCGCGCGCGCCGCGGAGATCGATTCCGTATAGTGACTGAACCGCAGCGAAGGCTTTCGATTGGCAGGCGCATGCCCCACGCCCGCAAACCAGTCGTGCCAGCTATACCAGGTCCTGTCCGGCTGGTCGGTCTCGATCTGGTCGTAGGAAGCCTTCCAGAAGTCCCCGTCCGGCAGACGGCGGAAATACTCCGGTGAGCAGACCGGGAAGATCTCGTCCCCGCAGGAGGCGAGCACGGTTCCGTCGGCGAACGGCGGCAGGCCGTAGCGGACCGCAATGTCGACCTGCCCCCCGTCGAGATTGATCTTGCTGTCCTGCGAGATGACCCGGATCTGCACGTCGGGATGCAGCCGGCGAAACTCACCGAGGCGCGGCAGCAACCACAGCGCGGAGAAGGCCAGGCTCGCACCGATGGTGACGACCTCGTTCACGGTCGATGACCGGAGCGCATCGACGCCCTCGGCCATCCGCGCGAAGCTGTCCGTGAGGATGTTTCCCAGCGCGAGGCAAGCGGCGGTCGGCTCGATCGACCGATGACCGCGCACGAACAGGATCGTCCCGAAATCCTTCTCAAGAGCCGCGATCTGCCGGCTGACGGCAGCCTGCGTCACGTTGAGCTCCTGCGCCGCCGCCGTGAAACTTCGGCGCCTGATGACCGCCTCTACCGCCACGAGCGCCGTGAGCGAAGGGATATTCTTCCGGAACTGCATGCCACCACCTCCGGTTCGAGACCCTCTTCCATAACATGGCGTTATGCGAAGCTCGCAACTTTCTGCCGTTGAAGCGGGAATGCTTGAGGTCAATTATTCGCCGCGCCCTCCATCAGGTAATCCCATGCTGAACCGGCTCCCATCCTCCATCTCAGCCCTGCTCGACTCGCGGACCGAAGGTTGCTCGCTGCCCGCGGGGCTCTACACGCGGGACGACGTCTTCGCCGCCGACCTCGACGTCTTCTTCCATCGCCACTGGATACAGGTCGGCCTGGAGTGCGACGTGCCCGAGCCGGGCGATGCCGTCACGATCGAAATCGGCAGCGCCAGCCTGATCCTGCTGCGGGACGACGACGAAGAGATCCGGGTGCTTCGCAATTCCTGCCGCCATCGCGGCGCCCGCCTGCTCGACGAGGGCCGGTCGATCGTCTCGAAGCTCGTCTGTCCCTATCACCAGTGGACCTACGAGCTGAGCGGCGAGCTGATCCATGCACCGCACATGGGCGCCGACTTCGACAAGTCCTGCCGCAGCCTGAAGCCCGTCCACTTCAAGTCGATCGGTGGGCTGATCTATGTCTGCCTGTCGGACGACCCGCCGGCCGACATCGCCCAGCTGGAAGCCGTCATGGAGGAACGTCTCGCCCCCTATGACCTCCGCCATGCGAAGGTTGCCCATCAGGTGGACGTGATCGAGCAAGGCAACTGGAAGCTCACGATCGAGAACAATCGCGAGTGCTATCACTGCTCGGCCAACCATCCGGAGCTCTGCGTCTCCTTCATCGACCTCGATTTCGGCTTCGACCCGGCGAGCTTGAGCCCGGAGGACCGCGAGGAAGCAGAGCGGCATCAGGCGCTGTACGAGGCTCGCACGCGGGAGTGGGAATCCGACGGCTATCCCTCCGCCGCGATCGAGCAGCTCGCCGGCAACATGACGAATTTCAGGACGCAGCGCCTGATCATTGCCGGCGCCGGCGAGTCGCAGACCCCCGATGCCACCGCGGCGTCAGCCAGGCTGCTCGGGACGATGACGCGGAAGGATCTGGGCGATACCCATCTGTGGGGCCACAATTCGTGGAACCACTTCATGGGCGACCATGCGGTGGTCATCACGATCGTTCCCCTCGCCGCCGACCGGACGCTGGTGCGCACCAAGTGGCTGGTCCACCGGGACGCCGTGGAGGGCGTCGACTACGATCTCGACAAGCTGACCAGTGTCTGGCTGGCGACGACGGAGCAGGATTCCGGGCTGGTCGAGCGTTCCCATGCCGGCATCGCCGATCCCGCCTACGAGCCGGGGCCCTACTCGCCCTTCACCGAGGGCCAGCTCAACAATTTCGTCACCTGGTACATCGAGCGTCTGCGCGCCCATGGCTACTGAGGCTGCGGCTCGGATCGGCGAAGCGGTCCGACCGATCTTCTGGGATCGCGAGTCCGACGCCGAACTCGACTGCATCGAGGCCAGGGCGGAAACCCAGGACGTCAAGACGTTTACCTTCCGGTCGCCGGCAGGCCGGCACTTCTCGTTCGGCGCCGGGCAGTTCTTCATCTTCGAGGTGGTGATCGGCAGCGAGACCCATAGCCGCTGCTACAGCCTGTCGTCTTCGCCGCTCCGGACCGGCGAGGTCTCGATCACGGTGAAGCGCGTTCCGGGCGGCATCGTCTCGAACTGGCTCCACGACAATCTCGTCCCGGGTACCCGGATCAGGGCAACCGGCCCGCTCGGCCAGTTCACCCTGCCCTCTGCGCAGACAACGAAACTCCTGCTGCTGTCTGCCGGGTCGGGCATCACGCCGGTCATGTCGATGGCGCGGGAAATGGCCGATCGCGGCGAGGCGGGCGACGTCGTCTTCCTCCACGCCGGCAGGACGCCGAAGGACCTGATCTTCCGGGAAGAGCTTGGGGCCATCGCAGGTCAACTGGACGGCTTCCGCCTTCTCTATCTGCCCGAAACCATCGCCAACGAGCGCGGGTGGCACGGCCTCACCGGGCGGATATCGAGCGCGTTCGTGTCGCTGGCGGTGCCCGACATCGCCGAACGGCTGGTCATGTGCTGCGGTCCAGCCCCGTTCATGGCCGAGGCACGAAGAATCGCCGCAGCGTCGGGCGTTCCGGCCGCGAACTACCGGGAAGAAAGCTTCGACGCGGCGGTGATCGAGGAGGCCCCGGCGCCGCTCGCGGAAGCGGCTTCCGAGATGAGCTTCAGCGTGACGTTCTCGAAGCAGTCCCGGACGATCGACGTGCTCGCCGAACAGACGGTCCTGGCCGCGGCCAGGAAGGCCGGCGTGAAACTCCCCTCCTCCTGCGCCAACGGGATTTGCGGCACGTGCAAGTCGAAGCTGACCAGCGGGTCGGTCGACATGAAGCATGGCGGCGGCATCCGGCAGCGCGAGATCGACGCGGGGTTCTTCCTGCCCTGCTGCTCCAAGCCGCTCAGCGACATCGTAATCGAGCGGTAGCTCCAGCGAGCGATGACCCGAAGCGCCGCTGCGAGGTCGACGGCGGCCCTCCAGATCGGGATCAGATATCCTTCACCAGCCGCAGCGCATCATAGATCGCCGCATGCGTGTTGCGGGCCGACACGGCATCGCCGATCCGGAACAGCTGGAAACTGCCGACAGGATTGCGCGAGATGCTTTGCGGCACACCGGCAATCAGCTGCTCGTGCGAGACCTCGCCCAGATTGCGCGACGACGGCTTGAGCTCGAAATAGAGGTCGTCCAGCGGCACGGTGCCGTGATTGACGACCACCTGGTCCACTAGGCGCTGCTTCGCCACACCGCCATAGTCGCTGCCGATATGGGCGATCAGGCGGTTGCCGCTGCGCTCGACGGAGTGGAGGCGGAAGGTCACGGTGAAGGTTACGTCCAGCTTCTGCAGCGAGCGCATGTAGGGCACGAGGTTCATCGCCATGACCTCCGGCGCGAAGGCCCGGTCAGGGGTCATCACCTCGACCTTCGATCCCGCGGCGGCGAGGATCTCCGCCGCCTGAAGCCCGGCGTGGTCGCCCGCGTCGTCGAAGACCAGCACCTCGGCCCCCGGCTTGACGTCGCCGGAGATGATGTCCCAGGCCGAGACCACGAGCTCGTTGCCGGTCGTCAGGATTTCCGTGTGCGGCAGGCCGCCGGTTGCCACGATCACCACGTCCGGGCTCTCCGCCGCGACCGTGTCCGCTTCCGCCCAGCTGTTGAAGTGAAACCGGACGCCAGCCTTCTCGCACTGGCCCATCCGCCAGTCGATGATGCTGATCATCTCCTTGCGCCGATGGCTCTGGGCGGTGAGCCGGACCTGCCCGCCCGGGTCGTTCGCCGCTTCGAACACGACGACCGCGTGGCCGCGCTCGCCCGCCACCCGCGCGGCTTCGAGACCCGCGGGCCCGGCGCCGACGATGACGATCTTCTTTCGCTGGGCGGTCGGCGCGACGACATGCGGCATCGTCAGCTCGCGTCCGGTCGCCGCGTTGTGGATGCAGTAGGCGGCACCGCCCTGGTAAATCCGGTCGAGGCAGTAATTCGCCCCGACGCAAGGCCTTATGTCCTCCTCGCGCCGCTCGATGATCTTCCGCACGATGTGCGGGTCGGTCATGTGCGCGCGGGTCATGCCGACCATGTCGACCTTGCCGGCGGCGATGGCGAAACGCGCCGTGGCGACGTCCGGGATCTTGGCCGCGTGAAAGGTCGGGAAGTCCGTGGCGGCCCGGATCTCGCCCGCCATGTCGAGATGCGGGGAATTGGCCATGCCCTGGATCGGGATGAGGTCGGTGAGGCCCGCGTCGGTATCGATGTGGCCGACCACGACGTTGAGGAAATCGACGAGGCCGCTTTCCTTCAGGCGTCGCGAGATCTCGAGCCCGTCCGCCTTGGTCGTGCCGCCCGGCAGGCACTCGTCGCCGGTGTAGCGGACGCCGACGATGAAGTCGGGCCCGACCCGGTCGCGGATGGCGCCCAGGACCTCGAAGCCGAAGCGCAGGCGGTTCTCGATCGACCCGCCATAAGGCGCGTCGAGCTCGTTCGTCAGCGGCGACCAGAACTGGTCGAGCAGATGACCGTAGGCCTCGAGCTCGATGCCGTCCATGCCGCCCGCCTGCATCCTCTCGGCCGCATCGGCATAGTCCTTGACGATCCGCTCGATGTCCCAGTCCTCGAGCTTCTTCGGGAAGGCCCGGTGCGCCGCCTCGCGATGGTGCGACGGCGCCACGACGGGCAGCCAGTCGCCCTTGTCCCAGCGCGTGCGGCGGCCGAGATGGGTCAGCTGGATCATCACCGCCGCCCCCGCCTCGTGGACGGCATCCGTCATCTCCCGCACCCACGGGACCACCTCGTCCTTGTAGGCAAGGATGTTGTTGAAGACCGGCGGGCTGTCCTTCGACACGGCGGCGGAGCCCGCCGTCATCGTCAGCGCCACACCGCCCTGCGCCCGCTCGACGTGATACGCCCGATAGCGCTCCTTCGGCATCCCGTCCTCGGGATAGGCCGGCTCGTGCGAGGTCACCATGATGCGATTGCGCAACCGCAGATGCTTGAGCTGGAAAGGCTGAAGGAGGGGATCGCTCGACATCTACCGGGTTCCTGTCCGACGAACTGGCCTGACTTACGGCCCAATGTACACAGGTGTCAAGTGAGACGACATGTACGTCTTGCTTACCGACACAAGTGTACATTGCGCTTGATCTCGCGTCCCGGGCTCGTTAGGCTCTTCCGCATGGACCAGTTGGTGAATGACAGCACTGGGCGCGGGTCGCCGGAGATCTGGCTTGAGGCAGCCTATGACCTGCTGATCGAATCCGGAGTCGACGCGGTCAAGATCCTGACGCTCGCCAAGAAGCTGAACCTCGCACGGACGAGTTTCTACTGGTTCTTCAAGGACCGCGAGGAATTGCTGGCCGAGTTGATCTCGCGCTGGCGCGACAAGAACACCGGCAACATCGTGAGGCAGTCCGAGGCTTACGCAGAGTCGATCGCCGAGGCGATGCTGAACGTGTTCGACTGCTGGTTCGACAACACGCTCTTCGACTCGCAGCTGGAGTTCGCGGTCCGGAGCTGGGCACTGCAATCGGACGACATCCTCGCCGAGGTTCGCCAGTCCGACCAGCTGCGGATCGAGGCCCTGACCGCCATGTGCGCGCGCTTCGGCGTCGATCCGGCGACAGCCGACGTGCGTGCCCGCACGATCTATCTCGTCCAGATCGGCTATCTCTCCATGCAGACCCGCGAGGACATTGCTGTCCGGATGCGGCGAATCCCGAACTATGTCGAGATCTTCACGGGACAGGCGCCGCAGCCTCGCGAACTCGATCGTTTCTTCTCAAGACATGGCTATTCGGAGTGAACGATCGCCAATCATCATTCAAAAGGGAGCCGTCGATTGGCGCATGACAAGCTGAGCGTTCGCAACCTCACCAAGATCTTCGGCACCGACCCGCAGCATGCCCTCCGCATGCTGAAGGACGGCAGCGCGAAGGAGGCGATCTTCCGCGAGACCGGCAGCGTCGTCGGCGTCCACGACGTGAGTTTCGACATCAAGGCGGGCCAGATCTTCGTCGTCATGGGCCTGTCCGGCTCCGGCAAGTCGACGCTGATCCGCATGCTGAACGGGCTGATCAAGCCGACATCCGGCGAAGTGCTGATCGACGGAGAGAATGTCGCGAACCGCAGCGATGCGGAGATCGTCCGGATCCGCCGCGAGAAGATCGCCATGGTGTTCCAGCATTTCGCGCTGTTTCCCCACAAGACGGTCATCGACAACGTCGCCTATGGCCTGAAGGTTAAAGGTACCGACGCCGCCATCCGCCACGCCCGCGCCCTCGAGGCGCTGGAGCGGGTGGGGCTTTCGGCCTATGCCAAATCCTATCCAGAGCAGCTCTCCGGCGGCATGCAGCAGCGCGTCGGGCTGGCCCGGGCGCTGGCCGCCGACGTCGACATCCTCCTGATGGACGAGCCGTTCGGGGCGCTCGACCCGCTGATCCGCCGCGACATGCAGGAGGAGCTGCTGCGGATCCAGCAGAGCCTCAACAAGACGATCGTCTTCATCACCCACGATTTGAACGAGGCGCTGATGCTGGGCGACCGCATCGCCATCATGAAGGGCGGACGCTTCGTGCAGGTCGGTACGGCCGAGGAGATCGTCGGCGCGCCGGCAGACGACTACGTCGCCGCCTTCACCCAGGACATCGACCGCTCGCGGGTGTTCAGCACGATGCGCGTCGCCGAACCCGCCCACGCGCTGGAAGCGGGAACCGACACCCGCGAGACGGCGCTGGCCGCCATGCGCTCCCTCGGCCGCGACGCGCTCTATCTCGTCAAGGCAGGGCTGCCGCTCGGCGTCGTGACGCATCGCGGCCTTTCCGACGAAAGCACCGTCGGACAGTCCCTCGAGCAGGCCGCCCGCAAGGATTTCCCGCGAACATCGGGCGACGCGCCGATCTACACGCTCTACCCGCTGGCATGCCAGGGCGTGCCGATCGCCGTGGTGGACGACGACGACCGGCTGATCGGCATCGTCGAGCCGGGCGCGATCTGCCGGGAGGTCGGCAACGAGCGGGACAGGACCGGGGCGGACGCGGCGCCGCCACTTCCCGCCGGAAGCGCCGCGCTCGCTGCCGGCCGACAGCCGCTCGCCGCCAGCCTGCAGGAAGGCGCCCACTAGATGTTCAGCCCCTCAGACTACGCCACCCTGCCCCTCGCGAACTGGATCGAGACCTTCGTCCGCGGCTGGGTCGTGCCGAACTTCCGGCCGTTCTTCCGGGCCGCGCAGGAGCCCGTCACCTTCGTCCTGCAGGCCCTCGACGCGTTCCTGAACGCGGTGCCGATGCTCGTCTTCACCGCGGTCCTCGTCCTCGTCGCCTGGCGTGCGGCTGGCCGCGGCGTCGCGATCTTCACCGCAGTCGCGCTCGTCCTGATCGACCTCATCGGCCTCTGGTCGGAGACCATGACGACGCTGTCGATGATCATCACCGCCCTGTTCTTCTGTGTCCTTCTCGGTGTGCCGCTCGGTATCCTGTCGGCACGCAGCGACCGTTTCGCCAGCATGGTCCGGCCGGCACTCGACATCATGCAGACCATCCCGTCCTTCGTGTATCTCGTGCCGATCGTCATGCTGTTCGGCGTCGGCATGGTGCCCGGCGTCATCGCCACCATCATCTTCGCCCTGCCCCCGATCATCCGGCTCACCGATCTCGGCATCCGCAACGTCCGCGGCGACCTCATCGAGGCGGCCAAGGCCTTCGGCTCGACGCCGCGGCAGATTCTCTGGGAAGTGCAGCTGCCGCTGGCGCTGCGGACGATCATGGCGGGCCTCAACCAAACCCTGATGCTTGCGCTGTCCATGGCGGTGATCGCCGCCCTGATCGGCGCCGGCGGCCTTGGCCTCACCGTCTACACGGGCCTCGGGCGCCTCGATGTCGGCACGGCCACGGTGGGCGGGATCGGCATCGTGCTCCTCGCCATCATGCTCGACCGCATCACGCAGGGGCTTGCCGATCCCGGCAGACCCCGCGGCTCGACGCGCGCTACCCTGGCCCGGCTGCTGCGCCCCATGGCGTTCGGAAGCCGCACCATCAAAAGCGAACCGGCGGAGTGACCTGACGGCGACGTCCCTCCCGATGTGGCTCTGCCCAACCTGCGTTCGCGCCAGCGAATGCTCCAGCCCTCGAACCACCAACCGAAGGAAAACCAAGCCCATGACGATCAGGACGCTGCAGAAATATCTCGCGACCGCCGGAGTCGCTGCCCTGGCGCTGACCGCGGCCGCACCCGGCTTCGCCCAGGACATGCCGGGTGACGGCGTCACCGTCACCATGGCCCGTCCGACATGGGACACCGGCTGGTTTTCGACCGAGATCTATCGCCAGCTTCTCCAGAAGCTCGGCTACGAGGTGACGCAGCCCACGACGCTCGATGCGCCGGTATTCTACCAGGCCGTCGGGCAAGGCGACGTGACGCTGTGGGTCGAAGGCTGGTTCCCGCTGCACAATACCTATGAGAGCGCCTTCGACGGCCAGGCCGAGAAGATCGGCTATGTCGCCAAGGGCGGCGCGCTTCAGGGCTATCTCGTCGACAAGGCTTCGGCCGAGGAATTCGACATCAAGTCGCTGGAGGACTTCAAGCGGCCGGAGGTGATGGAAGCCTTCGATCGCGACGGCGACGGCAAGGCCGATCTCGTCGCCTGCCCGCCGGGCTGGGGCTGCGAGGTCACCATCACGCATCAGCTGGAAGCCTTCGACCTCAACGACTCGATCAACGCCATCAAGGCCAACTATTCCGCGTCGATGGCCGACGCGATCGCCGCCCACGAGCAGGGCGACCCGATCCTGTTCTATACCTGGACCCCGAACTGGACCGTGGACGAGTTGAAGCCGGGCGAGGACGTCGTCTGGATCGAGACGCCGGGGGTCGAACTGCCGGAAGACCAGATGAGTCTTGCCGACGCCGCGACGGTGCCGGGTGTCCAGGGCTGCGTCGCCGATCCCTGCGTCATGGGCTGGCCCGCCAACGACATCCAGCCGGTCGCCAATACCGAGTTCCTGAACGAGAACCCCGCCGTGCGCACGCTCCTCGAGGCAGCGTCGATCCCGCTCGAGGACATCTTCGCCCAGAACGCCGCCATGAATAACGGTGAGAACAGCGAGGAAGACATCCAGAAGCAGGCCGCCGATTGGATCGAGAGCAACAAGGCCGACACCGACAAATGGCTGGCCGACGCAAGGGCAGCAGCGAACTGAGACCACGCCTTGCGGCCCGAGCCCGTTCTCGTCCGGCGCTTGCCACACGCTGAATGATGCTGTGAGACGGCATCGGACAATCTCCCGCCCGACGGACTCCTGTCGGGCGGGTTTTCATTTGCACACGCCACCATCCCGCGAACGGCCGGCACGCTGATCCCGGAGATCCCATCATGACAATCCACCGACCGAGCCAGCCGCATCCCATGACCGAAACGCTGCCCTTCGCCGATCTCTGCCTCGACTGCTCGGCGCTGCTGTCCGGCGCCGACCTGACCGGACCGGCCTGGACCAAGGAAGCGATCGCGCTGCTCACCGGCGATGCGCGGCGCTCGGCCGACACGCATCTGGTCAAGCCGAACTTTCCCGGCCTTCCGGGCATCGACATCTATTTCAAGGACGAGTCGACGCATCCGACCGGCAGCCTGAAGCACCGGCTTGCCCGATCGCTGTTCCTCTATGGCATCTGCAACGGTGCGATCCGCCAGGGCACGACGCTGGTCGAGGCCTCCTCGGGATCGACGGCGGTCAGCGAGGCATATTTCGCGCAGTTCCTGAAACTGCCGTTCATCGCCGTGATGCCGCGCTCGACCAGCCCGGAGAAGATCGCCGCGATTCAGCGCTTCGGCGGGCGCTGCGCCTTCGTCGAGCGCGCCGCCGACATCTATGACGAGGCGATCCGCATCGCCGCCGAGACCGGCGGCTATTATCTCGACCAGTTCACCTTCGCCGAGCGGGCGACGGACTGGCGCGGCAACAACAACATCGCCGAGAGCATCTTCGACCAGATGCAGGGCGAAGTTCACTCCGTCCCGGCCTGGGTGGTGATGAGCGCCGGCACCGGCGGCACCTCGGCGACGATCGGCCGCTACATCCGCTATCGCGGCCTCGACACGCGGCTCTGCGTCGTCGACGTCGAGCACTCCGCCTTCTACGACGCCTATCGGACAGGCAATCGCGACGTCACCTGCTCCAAGGGCTCGCGGATCGAGGGGATCGGCCGCCCGCGGGTCGAGCCATCCTTCCTGCCGGCGGTCATCGACCACATGATCAAGGTGCCGGACGCCGCCTCGATTGCGGCGATGCACGTGCTCTCCGAGCGCCTGTTCCGCCGCGTCGGCGGCTCGACCGGCACCAATTTCTTCGGCCTCTGCTGGATCGCCGCCTGCATGATGCGCGCCGGCGAGACGGGCTCGCTGGTCACGCTGATCTGCGACAGCGGCGACCGCTATGCCTCGACCTATTACGATCCGGGCTGGCTGAAGGCGAACGGCATCGACCTCGATCCCTACCGCCGGCGCATCGAGGCCTTCATCGACCGCGGCGTCGACGGGCTCTAGCCCCCCTGGCGCCCACCTGTCCCACACCGAGGGCCACACCTTACGCG
The DNA here is from genome assembly GCF_014196845.1 of Aurantimonas endophytica. Classification (GTDB taxonomy): domain Bacteria; phylum Pseudomonadota; class Alphaproteobacteria; order Rhizobiales; family Rhizobiaceae; genus Aurantimonas; species Aurantimonas endophytica. Next base: position 559,672 of record NZ_JACIEM010000004.1, on the reverse strand, counting down.
GAGTCAAAGGGTTGACGCTCGCGCGGCTGGTCCGGTAGATCGGGCCAGTGCCTGCGGGCGGCTGGCGGTCGAATGGCTGCAGCGAGGGGGAAGCACGCCTTCCACGCCTCTGGAGAGGTCGGGCGTGTACCAGTTCAATTTTACTCCCGTGTTCGACAATTTCGATCAGCTCCTCGCGGGAGCCTGGGTCACGATCCAGCTGTCCTTCGGGGCGATGCTGATCGGGCTGGTGGTCGCCGTCGTCTGCGCCGTCGGCAAGACGGCCGGGCCGAAGCCGGTACGCTTCCTGATCGACGTCTATATCGAGCTCATCCGCAACACGCCGTTCCTGATCCAGATCTTCTTCATCTATTTCGCGCTTCCCGCCTTCGGCCTGCGGCTGACGCCGGGCACCGCGGCGCTGCTGGCGCTGGTCGTCAATGTCGGCGCCTATGCGACCGAGATCGTACGCGCCGGCATCGAGTCGATCCCCACCGGCCAGGTCGAGGCCGGCACGGCGCTCGGGCTGAAGCGCGGCCAGATCTTCCGCTATATCGTCATGAAGCCGGCGCTGCGGACCGTCTATCCGGCGCTGACCAGCCAGTTCATCTTCCTGATGCTGACCTCGAGCGTCGTCTCCGTGATCTCGGCGAACGACTTGGCCGCCGCCGGCAACGACCTGCAGGCGCAGACCTTCGCCTCGTTCGAGGTCTATCTGGTCATCACGGCGATGTACCTCGCCCTCTCGCTCGGCTTCTCGGCATTCTTCAGCCTGATCCAGCGGGCCGCCTTCCACTACCCGATGAGCCGATAGGAGGCACCGACATGATCCGCGCCTTCGGCCCCGATGAAGTCTGGTTCATCCTCTCCGCGGTCCAGTGGACGCTTGCGCTCTCGGCGATCGCATTCGCCGGCGGCGCCGTCGGCGGGCTGATCACGGCGCTCGCCCGCGTCTCGCACAACCGCATCATCTCCGGCCTCGCCCTCGGCTTCATCCGCCTGTTCCAGGGCACGCCGCTCTTGATGCAGCTGTTCCTGGTGTTCTTCGGCCTCAGCATTCTCGGCTACGGCGTCAATCCCTGGTTTGCCGCCGCGCTCGCCCTGACCCTCCACGCCTCCGCCTTTCTCGGCGAAATCTGGCGCGGCTGCATCCAGGCGGTGCCGGCGGGACAGGCCGAAGCCAGCTGGGCTCTCGGCATCTCCTACTACGACCGGATGAAATCCATCATCCTGCCGCAGGCCGCCCGCATCGCCGTGGCGCCGACGGTCGGCTTCCTGGTGCAGCTGATCAAGGGCACCTCGCTCGCCTCGATCATCGGCTTCGTCGAGCTGACGCGGGCCGGCCAGATCGTCAACAACGCCACCTTCGACCCCTTCAAGGTCTTCGGTCTGGTCGCGCTGATCTATTTCGTCATCTGCTGGCCGCTGTCGCTGGTGGCCCGGCACATGGAACGCCGCTTCGCCGCCATCGCGCAGCGCTGACCCTATCTATCGTCACGCCGCTTCGGCACGACGTCATCCAACGGGAGGAACACCATGAACTATTTCACCAAGGCACTCGGCTTCGCCGCCGCGGCCGCACTGCTCGCCGGCGCCACGATCGCCCCGGCTTCGGCCCAGACCGTCGAGGAGATCAAGGCGCGCGGCACCGTCAATATCGGCATGCTCGTCGACTTCCCGCCCTTCGGCATCCTCGACCTGCAGGGCCAGCCGGACGGCTATGACGCCGACGTCGCCAAGCTGCTCGCCGAAGACATGGGTGTCGAGGTCAATATCGTGCCCGTCACCGGCCCGAACCGCATTCCGTATCTGCTTTCCGGCCAGGTCGACCTCCTCGTCGCCTCGCTCGGCATCACCCCGGAACGTGCCGAACAGGTCGACTTCTCGCAACCTTATGCCGGCATCGAGATCTTCGTCTATGGCGACCAGAGCCTCGAAGTCGCCGACGCTGCCGGCCTCTCCGGCCAGAACGTCGGCGTTGCTCGCGCCTCCACGCAGGACACCGCGATCACCGAGATCGCGCCGGCCGACGCCAACATCCAGCGCTTCGACGACGACGCGACCGCCGTCCAGGCCCTGCTGTCGGGCCAGGTGCCGCTGATCGGCGCCTCCAACGTCGTGATCGCGCAGATCAACCAGGCCGCGCCCGATCGCTTCGACGCCAAGTTCCCGCTGCGCCAGCAGAGCCAGGGCATCGCGGTGCGCAAGGGTTCGGAAGAGCTGCTGACCTACGTCAACGGCTTCCTCAACCGCGTCAAGGAAGGCGGCGAGCTCAACGCCATCCACGAGGAATGGCTGCAGTCGCCGCTGCCGGACTTCCTCGCCAAGACGCAGCAGTAAGAAGCACCTGAGAGGGAGACGCCGATCATGAGCCAGACAGTTGAGACCACGGCTGAAGCGGCGGACTCCCTCGCGGTGACGATGGAGGGCGTCGACAAATATTACGGCGACTTCCATGCGCTGAAATCCATCGACCTGACGGTCCGCCGGGGCGAGAAGATCGTCCTGTGCGGCCCGTCGGGATCGGGCAAGTCGACCCTGATCCGCTGCATCAACCAGCTCGAGGCGGTCCAGAAGGGCAAGATCGTCGTCGACGGGATCGAGCTGACGGCCGGACCGAAGAATGTCGAGCTGGTCCGCCGTGACGTCGGCATGGTGTTCCAGCAGTTCAATCTCTTCCCGCACATGACGGTGTTGGAAAACTGCACGCTGGCGCCGATCAAGGTGCGCGGCGTGTCCAAGGCCGAGGCGCAGGAGACGGCGCGAAAATATCTCGCCCGCGTCCGCATCCCCGAGCAGGCCGACAAGTACCCGGCGCAGCTCTCGGGCGGCCAGCAGCAGCGCGTCGCCATCGCGCGCGCGCTGTGCATGAACCCCAAGATCATGCTGTTCGACGAGCCGACCTCGGCGCTCGACCCGGAGATGGTCAAGGAGGTGCTCGACACGATGATCGACCTTGCCGAAGAGGGCATGACGATGCTCGTCGTCACCCACGAGATGGGCTTTGCCCGGCGCGTCGCCGACCGGGTGATCTTCATGGACAAGGGCGAGATCGTCGAGATCGCCGACCCGGCGACCTTCTTCGATCACCCGCGCGAGCAGCGCACCAGGGATTTCCTCGGTCAGATCAGCCACTGATCCGATTGGGCGCTCGGCGGACGCTCCAGTTCAGCCGGCCCGCATCGCCTCGGCGGGATGCAACTCCCGCCCGGTCCCGGCGGTCAGTTCAGGAACTTCACCTCGACGCCCGGGTCGACGAGCTTCGCCAGTTCCATCGCGTCCCAGTTGGTCAGGCGCACGCAGCCATGCGAGGCGGTCTTGTCGATCTCGGATGGCTCGGCCGTGCCGTGAATGCCATAGGTCGGCTCCGACAGGTCGATCCAGACATTGCCGACCGGATTGTTGGGCCCGGCGGCAAGCACCAGCTTCTCGTCGTTTTCGCCCTGCTGGAAGTTCTCGTCCGGCCGGTAGGTATAGGTCGGGTCGACGGCAACGGCCTCGACCTCGTGCGTGCCCTCGGGCGACGGGTTCTCCTCGCTGCCGATGGTGGCAGGATAGGCCACGATCAGCTTGTCGTCGCCATCATAGGCACGGATCTGGGCCCCGCTCTTGTCGGCCTCGATGCGGGCGACCGCACCGTCCGTCCGCGGCTCGCCGATGTCGGCGACGAGGATCGTGGTGCCCTCGCTCATGTCCTTGCCGTCGTTCAGCGCCTTGAACAGCTCGATATCCATGTGGTGGCGCTCCGCCAGCATCTCCTCGATGCTGGTGTAACCCAGCGAATCCAGTTCGGCGCGCTTAACGTAGTCGTCGGGGATCTCGTCGATGAAGTCCTGGCCCGCATCGTCGGCGGTGATCTCGTAGTCGACCAGCAGCTCGGCCTCTTCCTCGCCGCCGAGCAACTTCCAGAGCTCTTCGTCGAGCTCGCCGTCGACGGTCAGGTCGTTCATTTCCTCGAAGGCCGAGAGCGCCTTGGTGACATTCTCGCCCTCGTAGCCGTCGATGACGCCGGGTGAGGCATCGGCCCGGTCGAGCAGGATCTGCGTCTTCAGCATCAGCGCGCTGGGGCCGTCCGTCGCCTCGGATCGGTCGGCCAGTTCGGCCTTGTTGACGTCGTCCTTGGAAATTTCGGCCGCCTGGACCGCGGCGGGCCATGCGCAGGAGATGGCCATGAGGCCGGTCATCAATGTCTTCGGGAACGGGCCCATGGCAATCTCCTGTGAAAGGGGCGATCCATGCAAGCGAGGAGACGCGGGGCCTCCGCGCTGCACGAATTCGCATAAAGAAAGGGCCGGTCGCGATGACCGGCCCTTCGTCGTTTGGTCTTAGAGCGTGTTGAGCTCGACCTCTTCGTCGGCCTCGTAGGCCGGCGCCGTCGTCGTATCGAACTCCGGCAGCGCGTCGATGTCCTCGTCGGTCATGCCGCGGAGGAGAAGCTCGTCGCCCCGCATGGACATGGCGTCGAGCGGCAGAGCAACCTCACGCTCGCCGAGACCCAGGAAACCACCTTCGGACAGGACGGCGTAGATGCGCTGGTCGACGAACACCAGACGCTCGACCTCACCGAGGTCCTCGTCGGCGCCGTTCACGACGTCACGACCGATGATCTCGGACGCGGCAACGGTCGTCGGCTGACCGGCTTCGATCGTCTCTTCGCCGGCACGCAGGCTGGCGAACTGGTCGTCGCCCTGGATCGAGGCAGTGGTGTCACCCGTCTCTTCGAACTGGATGTCCGGCTCGCCCGACTGGCTGTACTGGACGTTCGGCTCGCCGGTCTCGGAGAACTCGATGTTCGGCTCGGCCTGCTCATAGCTGACGCGCGGCTGGCTTTCCTCGATGTTCACCTGGGCTTCGCTCGCGCCGCCCTCACGAGTGACGACCGCCTGGCCTTCCTCGATATTGACGTTCGCCTCGTCCCGCTCCTCGACGTCGACCGTGGGCTCGTTGACGGCGATCTGCGGCTGGCCCTGCTCGACGTTGACCTCAGGCTGCGCTTGGCTGACGGAAACCTGCGGCTCCGGCGTCGTCACGTTGACGTCGGGGTCCGGCATGCGGACGATGATCTGCGGCTGCGGCTGATCGATCGTGATCGTCGGGCGGGGCATCTCGACGCGAATGGTCGGCTGCTGCTGACGCACGATGATCTCCGGCTGTGCCTGCTGGACCGACACCGTCGGGTCATCCTGACGAACCGAGACCTGCGGGTCGGCCTGATCGACGGTAACGTTCGGCTCCGGCTGCGTCACGACGATGCGGCCGCCGGTCGCGGTCAGGTCGGCGCCTTCGTTCTCTTCAAGCGCGCTCTCGGCTTCGGCAAGCCACGGGCCACAAGCGATCGGATCGTCCTGCTCGACGATCTGGCGGGCACCAACGACGAATTCCTCGTTGAAGAGCTCGGCGTTCTCATCGTTGATCACGCGAAGGTTTTCGCAAGCCTCGATATTGGCGGCGGTCTGTGCCGCATCCTGCGCCGAAGCCGAGGCGACCATGGCAGTCGTTCCGAGCAGCGATGCGGCGATCATGGATGTAAAGCGATAGTTCATTTTCACATATCCCTGTGATTTTGGTGATGTTCGGTAAAGGGACAGTGAGGGGAACGGTTCCGAAAAAGCCGCAATTAAATCCCGAAAACGACGATGAATCCGACATAAATAGCTGATTTCAATGTCATATTTTTCTTCGCCACAATGATTTGGATAAAGGCGGACTGGTGGCGCAGCCGTGTCGATACGACACTTTCTCACATGAAACTATTTTCCTAAGGGCATTTTATATTTATCGATAATCCATTCCGATAGCCGCCTAAGGGCGTAATTCCGAAGTGTGTATATGCGTTACATCCCGAGAATTAGTAACTCGTGTTATTTATTCGCATGTGTCTTATGGTGCAGTGGCTCCGCTGGCGTAGGCCTTCCCCGCTCTCGCGCCGTCCCCGTGCAGGCAAACCAGGAAAGCGACGTCGGATCGCTCAGCCAGCGGAAGGCGCGTTGTTTCAGGCCTTGCGGCGACGCCAGCGCCGGAACAGGCCGCGCTGCGACAACGGCTCGAACATCTCGGACGGGCCTTCCGGATCGAGAACCTCGTTGTCCGCCAGCCAGGCCTCGCCGTCGGAAATCTCTGGCATGCGATAGGGCCGGAGCGTGCGCCCCTTGCCCCTCAGCCCCTCGATCGCCTCGATCAGCGAGCCGCAACGGCTGATCGCATCGGCGATCGTTGCAGTGTCGCAGCCCAGATGCTCGGCCAGGAAATCGTCGCGGATCGCCGCGATCGTCGTCGGCACGGTCGGATCGTCGACCAGTGCCGCGTCGATCGTCACGTCGCACTCGGTATCGAGACGCATCGAGCGGTTGTTCATGTTGGACGATCCGATACGCAGCACCTGATCGTCCACTACCAGCACCTTGGCATGGACATAGATCGCTTCGCCGCCGTCATTGTAGGGATGGTACATTCGGAAGCGGCCGTCGCGGTCCTTGCGCTGCAACGCTTCGACGAAGCGCGCCCTTGCGGTGTTCATGGCGATCGGCTCGAGCCACCCCTCGGCGCTCTGCGGATTGACGATCACGATCTCCGGGCCCGCCGGCTCCTCGAGGCGGGCGGCGACGGCTTCGGCGATGCGGCGCGAAGCAAAGTACTGGCTCTCGGCATAGATGAAGCGCTTGGCCCGGGCGATCTGGTCGACATAGAGCTGCTCGATCTCGTGCACCGCGGGCCGCCCGTCCTGTTCCGGCGCAGAGCGAGAGATCGCCATCGGCACATCGCGGAACTGGGTCCACAACCCTTCCGGCCAGCTGGCCTTCACGCCCTCGATCGGATGCATCTCGGGCGTGCCGCCTGCCGCCTCCCAGCGCTGCCGGCAAACTTCGGCGAGCGAGGTGGTGATCGGCCCCGAAAAGGCGGATGTCGCGTCGTGCCAGGGCTTGTAGCGCCGGTTCGTCGTGGGCCGGCGTCGCCGCTCGTCCCTGTAGCGATGCTCCCGCGTGTCCCAGCGGTCGCCGGTCATGTCGATGCCGCCGCAAAAGGCGAAGCAGTCGTCGATGACGACGATCTTCTGGTGGTGCGACGAAGCCGGCGGGTGCGCGCCGTCCAGCTTGGTGTGGATGCGCGGATGGCGCATCCAGCCGATCAGCCGCAGGATGGTCGTGCCGCGGACCAGGGTAGCGGCCGCGCCGACATCCCAGCGCAGCAGGAAGACCTCGAGCTCGGGTCGCCGCTTCACCAGCCAGAGGATGAACTTTCCGAGCTTGCGCGGCCCGTCGTCGGCCACGTTGCGGCCGAAGCCGATCCGCGAGTCGAAGTCCCAGCCGACAAGGGTAATGCGTTGCTTGGCCTCCAGCATCGCGGCCCGGGCGAAATGGAAATAGTCGTCGGCATCGACGATCACCGAGGCGCGATCCGCCGTGTCGATCCGGAAACAGTTTCGGCCCGGCTCGAGACCATGGTCCGGCGGTTGTTGCATGCTGAATTGCCCAGGACTGATGTTGGGGAAGGTTCTCGATCGCTCGCGCGAGCGTAAAGAAAACCGTGCCGGCTACGCAACCCGCCCCGTCGGATACGCTGGTCCGACGGCCGTCGTCGCCGCGTCGGTGGCGCCGAGATCGCCTGCCGGACGCCTTGGCCAGATCGGCAGGATAGCGACGCTCACCGCTCGCCGGACAGGTCCCGCCGCACCTTTTCCAGCTCCTCCGCATAGCGGCGAAGCAGATAGCCCTCGGTCAGCAGCCCGACGACCTGATTCTCGCGGTCGAGCACCGCCAGTTCCTCCGCCTTGGCCCGCTGGAACGACCCGGCCGCGGTCCGGGCATTCATCGCCGGCGACAGCCATTCGTCACTGAACTTGAGCAGCCCCCCGATATCGGTGCGGCTGTCGGCCTCCGGCTCCTCGCGCTCGCCATAGGCCTCCGCGAGAAGAAGTATTCCGGCATATTTCCCCTCCTCGTCGACCGCCACGACGCGCGACGTGGAGCCGAGCGGAAACGCCTCCTTCAGCTCGGCGATGGTCGTGTTCACCGGCACGGTCTTCACGTCGGTGCGCATCATCGAGGCGACCGTCAGCGAGCGTATCCAGCCGACATCCTGCGCGCTGCGGATCGTCTCGCCGCGCAGATGCAGCCGCCAGGTCGAGAACGAGTAGCCGAACGTCTCGCGCACCAGCACCGAGGCGACGATGGCGGCCGCGAGCACGCCGCCGGCCAGCGCCAGGTCGCCGCTGACCTCGAGCGCGAGGAACGTCATGGTCAGCGGCCCGCCGACGACGCCCGTCGCCACAGCCGTCATGCCGACCAAAGCCGTCTCGATGGGACCGGCCGCGACCGACGGCGCGACGAAAGCGACCAGGGCCGCGAACAGTGTTCCGAGCAATCCGCCCACGAAGAGCGAGGCGAAGAACAGGCCACCGCGAAACCCGCTGCCGAGCGAGATGGCGGCGGCCATGATCTTCAGGACGAGCACGCCGAAGATCATCCCGAGAGCCGGATCCCTGGTGAGATCGAAATACAGGGCACCATTGCCGCTCGACAGGACCTGCGGCGTGACCAGGGCCAGCGCGCCGACCCCAAGCCCACCCAGCAGCGGCCGGAACTCGGTCCGCAGGCCGGTCTTGTTGAACAGGGAATCCACCAGCGTCACCAGCCGCATCAGCAGGATCGCCACGCCGCCGCCGACGAGGCCGAGCAGCAGGAACGGCACATAGTCCGCCGCCTCCAGCGCCTCGACCGCGCCAATGGTGATCGAGAACTGGACCGCCCCGAGCCAGTCGGCCGTCAGCGTCGCGGCAAGCGCCGCCGCCATCATCGGTGCCACGGCAGCGATCGTGTAGGTGCCGAGGATCAGTTCGAACGCGTAGAAGGCGCCGGTGAGCGGTGCGTCGAACGCCGCCGCCACGGCACCCGCCGCGCCGCTCGCCACCAGGATGCGCACGTCCCCGCGCCGCAGCTCCAGGACTCGCCCCGCCCAGGAGGCGACCGCGGCCGAGATCTGCGTGTAGCCGGCCTCGAGCCCGACCGACGCGCCGAATCCGTTCGAAATCATCGTCTGGGCGGCAAGGATGACGCTTTCGCGGAACGACATCCGGCCGCCATGCAGGGCGTTCGCCTCGATCGGGTCGACGGGGGGACGGGCGCGAAAGCGGCGGGCGAAGAAGATCGACAGGCCGATCAGGATGCCGCCCAGGGCCGGCACGAGCGCCATGCGCGGATCGAGCAGCGCCGCCTGCGCCGAAAGGCGTTCGCCCTCCGGGACGGCGAACAGCAGCCGATGGAGCTCCCTCGTCGCGAAGGTCATGCCGGCGACCACCGCGCCGGCGACGATGCCGATCAGGGCCGCGATCGGGACGAGAAGGACCGCCCGCCGCTGGATCGAGGCCTTGAGGAAGCGCCAGGCTCTGCCCGCACGCGACGCGTCCCACGACATTCGGGCATTCTCCGGCTGCACGTCCCGGCTTTCTATGCCCACCGCGGCCGCGTTCGTCCATCGGTCAGTTGATGACCGCGCAGGGCCGCTGCCCCGTAAGGCGGTCCGGCTCCTATGCCTGGCGCGTCGGCCGGGAAAGGTCCCGCGCTATCGAAAGCCTCCCGACTGACCGCCGGCTGCGACCGCGGCTCGAAGGCTCGTCGCTCACCCCTGCAGATCGACCGGCGAGCAATGGTCTTCCCATTGCTCCGGATTCGGCAGCGCCAGCATGTAGGCGACGTCCTCACGCGAGAAGCCCGCAGCCAACGCTTTCTGGACGTCGCTCCGCAGGACGAAGTCGGAACGGCCGACGCATTCGTCGTGCTCGTTCCTGCCCTTTCGTTCTGTCGCCATCATCGCCATCCCTTCGATCCGTTGGGTGCCCCGCGCTTACTGCTCCATCAGCTGAAACATCGTCACGCCGGGCACGACCGGCTTGCCCATAGTTAAGATTTTGCAACTGAACGCCTGATGAACGCGGCGAACCCCCGCTCCCTGACAGGGCGGAGCCGCATGCGAGGGCCAAGTTCCCGGCGGCGCCGCGGCCGTCGCGACGCGGCATTGCGGTGACGCTGGCCGCCGCTCGTCTCGATCCGGTGACCGCCGGCGTGTTTTTTGATTGCCGCGTTCAATGCCAACGCGTTATGCGGGGGAGCCGATACGGTGGGCGCCGTAGAAGGAGCAGGAATGGCGTTGCAGGACCGGCGGCCCCGCGATCGTGGGCCCAAGGGGCGTGACCTCGACGAGACCGCTCTGGCGGAGGTTCGAGAACTACTGGGTCCCGCCGAACGGCGACGGGACCTCCTCATAGAGTTCCTCCATCTGATCCAGGACCGCTATGGCTGCCTGTCGGCGGCGCATCTGCGCGCCCTGGCGGAAGACATGCGGCTGTCGCAGGCCGAAGTCTACGAGGTCGCTTCCTTCTACGACCATTTCGACGTCGTCCGTGAAGGCGAGCCGAAACCGGCGCCGCTGACCATCCGCGTCTGCGATTCGATCAGCTGCATGCTGGCCGGCGCCGAGTCCCTGCTCGGCGAACTCTCCGGCGCGGTCGATCCTTCCGCCATCCGCGTGGTCCGGGCCCCCTGCATGGGCCGCTGCGCCGCCGCGCCCGCCGCCCGCATCGGCGACCGTGAGGTCGACCACGCTACCAGCGACGGCCTGGTCGGCATGGCCGCCACCGGCGAGACGGAAGTGCGCGTCCCCGCCTACAACGACCTTCTCACCTACCTTTCGGGGGGCGGCTACAAGCTGCTCCAGACGGTCCGGGACGGCACGATCAGCATCGAAGCGCTGATGGAGACGATGCAGAACGCCGGCCTGCGAGGCCTCGGCGGCGCGGGCTTTCCGGCGGGCAAGAAATGGAGCTTCGTGCGCTCCTATCCGGCACCGCGGCTGATGTCGATCAACGGCGACGAGGGCGAGCCCGGCACGTTCAAGGATCGCTATTATCTCGAAAGCGACCCGCACCGGACGCTGGAAGGCGCGCTGATCGCCGCCTTCGCCGTCGAGGCCGAGCGCATCTATTTCTACATGCGCGACGAATACCCCGCCGTGCTGCAGATCCTGCGGACGGAGATCGCGGCCCTGGAGGCGGCGGGGATCACCCCGCCCGGCTTCATCGAGCTGCGCCGCGGCGCCGGCGCCTATATCTGCGGCGAGGAAAGCGCGATGCTGGAGAGCATCGAGGGCAAGCGCGGCCTGCCGCGCCACCGCCCGCCCTACATCGCCCAGATCGGCCTGTTCGGCCGCCCGACGCTCAACCACAATGTCGAGACGCTCTGGTGGCTGCGCGACATCGTCGAGAAGGGGGCCGACTGGTTTGCCAACCTCGGCAGCCCGGGCCATCCCGGCATCCGCTCGTGGTCCGTCTCCGGACGGGTGCGCGATCCCGGGGTCAAGCTGGCGCCGGCCGGCGTGACCGTGCGCCAGCTGATCGAGGACTATTGCGGCGGCATGACCGAGGGCGACACGTTCAAGGCGTATCTGCCGGGCGGTGCGTCCGGCGGCATCCTGCCGGCATCGATGGGCGACATCCCGCTCGATTTCGGCGGCGAGCTGGCGCTGCAGGGAGCCTTCGTCGGGTCGCACGCCGTTGTCGTCTTCTCCGACAAAGACAATATCAAGGATGCGGCCCTCAATCTGCTCAAGTTCTTCGAGCATGAGAGTTGCGGCCAGTGCACGCCCTGCCGCGAAGGCACCGGCAAGCTGGTGACGCTGCTGGAGACCAAGGGAACGCTGGACGAAGCGGCCATCAGGGACCTGGAGACCGTGCTGCGCGATGCATCGATCTGCGGCCTCGGCCAGGCGGCACCCAATCCGGTGAACCATCTTCTGACGCATTTCCGCGAGGAGCTGTCACGATGACGAGCACGATCAATTTCACCCTCGACGGCAAGTCCGTGGCGGCCGGCGAGACCGAGACGATCTGGGACGTCGCCAAGCGCGAGGGAACGAGGATCCCGCATCTCTGCCATGTCGACATGCCGGGCTACCGGCCCGACGGCAATTGCCGCGCCTGCATGGTGGAGGTCGACGGCGAGCGCGTGCTGGCGGCTTCCTGCATCCGCAAGCCCGCCGAGGGCATGGTCGTCCGCACCGATACCGAACGCGCCGTGAAGTCGCGCGAGATGGTGGTCGAGCTCCTCGCCAGCAACATGCGCGCCCGCGAGGACGGGCCGGACAACCAGTCGATGTTCTGGCAGTGGGCATCCTCGATGGGCGTCTCGGGCAGCCGCTACGCCTCGAAATTCGCCGGCGAGCATGTCGAGGCCGAGTTCGACATCTCCAATCCGGCGATCGCCGTCAACATGGATGCCTGCATCGCCTGCGGCGCCTGCGTGCGGGCCTGCCGCGAAGTGCAGGTCAACGACGTGATCGGCATGGCGCAGCGCGGCAACCGCACGGTGCCGGTTTTCGACATCCACGACCCGATGGGCCTGTCGACCTGCGTCACCTGCGGCGAGTGCGTCCAGGCCTGCCCGACCGGCGCGCTGTACGAGAAGTCGCTGATGGACGAGACGCGCACGCACCGCGCCGTCCAGGAATTCGACAAGGTGGTCGACAGCGTCTGCCCCTTCTGCGGCGTCGGCTGCCAGACCAAGGTCGCGGTCAAGGACAACCGCATCGTCCAGGTCGACGGGCGAGACGGCTACGCCAACGAAAACCGGCTCTGCGTCAAGGGCCGCTTCGGCTTCGACTACGCCATGTCGCCGGAGCGTCTGACCAGGCCGCTGATCCGCCGCGACGACGCGCCGAAGACCGGCGATCTCGACATGCGTGGCGTCGATCCGCTGACGATCTTCCGCGAAGCGACGTGGGAAGAGGCGATGGCGCGCGCCGCCGGCGGGCTGAAGTCGATCCTCGATCGCGACGGCGGCCAGGCGCTGGCGGGCTTCGGCTCGGCCAAGGGCTCCAACGAGGAGGCCTATCTGTTCCAGAAGCTGGTCCGCCAGGGCTTCGACACCAACAATGTCGACCATTGCACGAGGCTCTGCCATGCCTCGTCCGTCGCTGCGCTGATGGAAGGTGTCGGATCGGGCGCCGTCTCGGCGCCGTTCAACGACGCGATGAAGGCGGACTGCATCGTCGTCATCGGCGCCCGCCCGACCACCAACCACCCGGTCGCCGCGACCTATTTCAAGCAGGCCGCCAAGCGGGGCAAGAAGCTGATCGTCATCGATCCGCGCGGCCAGGACCTGATGCGCCACGCGACTCACTCGCTGCGCTTCCGCGCCGGCAGCGACGTCGCCATGCTGAACGCGATGATCAACGTGATCATCGAGGAGAAGCTCTATGACGAGCAGTACATCCAGGCCAACGTCGCCGGCTTCGAGGCGCTGCGCGAGAAGGTGAAGGACTTCACGCCGGAGGCGATGGCCGAGGTCTGCGGCATCCCGGCCGAGATGCTGCGCGACGTCGCGCGCACCTATGCGACGGCGGAGCGCTCGATCATCTTCTGGGGCATGGGCATCTCGCAGCACACCCACGGTACCGACAATTCCCGCTGCCTGATCGCGCTCGCCCTGATCACCGGCCATATCGGCCGGCCGGGCACCGGTCTCCACCCGCTGCGCGGCCAGAACAACGTCCAGGGCGCCTCAGACGCCGGGCTGATCCCGATGTACTACCCCGACTACAAGTCGGTCGAGAACGTCGACATCCGCGCGAGCTACGAGAATTTCTGGGGGCAGACCCTCGATCCGAAGCGCGGCCTCACCGTCGTCGAGATCATCGACGCGATCCATGACGGCGAGATCAAGGGCATGTACGTCATGGGCGAGAACCCGGCGATGTCGGATCCCGACCAGATCCACGCCCGCGACGCCCTGGCGAAGCTCGAGCATCTCGTCGTGCAGGACATCTTCCTGACCGAGACCGCCTGGCATGCCGACGTGGTGCTGCCGGCTTCGGCCCATGCCGAGAAGCTCGGCACCTTCACCAACACCAACCGGCAGGTGCAGATCGGCCGGCCGGCGCTGGATCTGCCGGGCGATGCCCGGCAGGACTGGGAGCTGATCGTCGAGCTCGCCCAGCGTCTCGGGCTGGACTGGAACTATGGCCACGTCTCGGAGGTCTACACCGAGATGGCGTCGGTGATGCCGTCGCTGAAGCACATTTCCTGGGAGCGCGTGGAGCGGGAGGAATCCGTCATCTACCCCGCCGACGGGCCGGACGTGCCGGGCAACGAGATCATCTTCACGACCAGCTTCCCGACCGAGGACGGGCGGGGCCTCATCGTCCCCGCCGATCTGCTGCCGCCGGACGAGGTACCCGACGAGGAATACCCGCTGGTGCTGACCACCGGCCGACTGCTCGAACACTGGCACACCGGCGCGATGACGCGGCGGGCCGGTGTCCTCGACGCCATCGAGCCGCAGGGCATTGCCGCGATGAACCCGCGCGAGATCGGTCGCCGCGGCCTCCGGCAGGGCGACATGATAGCCGTCGAGACCCGCCGCGGCACGGTCGAGGCGATCCTCAGGGCGGATCGCGAGGTTGCCGACGGCATGGTGTTCATGCCGTTCTGCTTCAACGAGAGCCCGGCGAACCGGCTGACCAACCCGATGCTCGACCCCTTCGGGAAGATCCCCGAGTTCAAGTACTGCGCCGCTCGCATCGCGACTTTGCCGCAGGTCGAGGCGGCCGAGTAGCGTCGGCCGCCTGGCCCTTGCCGCCGGGACGGGACCTTTGGCTCTGCCCCGGCACCCTGCACCCTTGGCGCTACGCCTGCGCACCTTGGTCGAAGCGGGCGCCGGGTTGCCCTGACAGCTGATGGCCTGTACCCGAGGGCCTGCCCGACGCCGGGCGGCCTTGCGCCGCCACGTCGACAGGAAACAGAAAGGCTCCGCCATGGATCTTGGTCTCACCGGCAAGCGCGCCCTCGTCCTCGCCTCCTCCCGCGGCCTCGGGCAGGGCATCGCCGAGGCTCTGGCGGCGGAAGGCGCGAATGTCCTCCTCTGCGGGCGCAGCAGCGAGAAGCTCGCGGCCAATTGCGAAGCGATCAACGCGAGGGGCGCCGGCAAGGCCGACTACGTCACCGCCGACCTCGCCGCGCCGGACTTCGCGGCGATGCTGCACCAGGCGGCGCTCGACAAGCTCGGCGGCATCGACATCCTGGTCAACAACACCGGCGGGCCGCCTCCCGGCGGCGCCATCGGCATGGATGTCAGCGTGCTCGACGCCCAGTTCCAGATGATGGTGCACCAGGTCATCGACCTCACCAACCGCGTCCTGCCGTCCATGCGTGAGGCTGGCTGGGGCCGCATCCTCACCGTCGCCTCCTCCGGCGTCGTCCAGCCGATTCCCAACCTCGCTCTGTCGAACACGCTGCGCTCGGCGCTGGTCGGCTGGTCGAAATCGCTGGCCAACGAGGTCGCGGCCGACGGCGTCTCTGTCAACATGCTGCTGCCGGGGCGCATCCACACCGAGCGCACCGACGAGCTCGACGACGCCAATTCGAAGAAGACCGGAAAGTCGGTGGCGGAGGTCCGCGACGCCGCGCTCGCGGCGATCCCGGCCAAGCGCTACGGCGACGTCAAGGAATTCGCCGCCGTCGCCGCCTTCCTGGTCTCGGGCCCGGCGAGCTACATCACCGGCTCGGTGGTGCGCTGCGACGGCGGCGCCGTCCGCTCGGTCTGACCGTCCGCGGATCGGCTCCTGCCGATCCGGCCGCCGGCCCATAGCTCAAGGAGCCGCCATGGCCTCGAAGGAAGCCCAGCACCCGTTCTACCGGCCGCTCTGGGTCCGGATCACGATCGTCGCCGTGGTGATCGGCTGGTCGGTGCTGGAATGGGTCAACGACGAGCCGATCTGGGGCGTCCTCACCGCGGGGATCGCGGCGTGGGGGATCTGGATGTTCTTCATCACCTACGACCCGGATGCGCCGCGGGCGGCGGATGACGCGACGCGGCCGGCGGAGGCGGGCGACGACGAGCCGGGGTCGCCGAAGCGCGATTGAGGCGGCGCTTAGCCGGCGCCCGGCCGACGGCTCCTCGTCGACGATTCGGATGCACAAGGCTGGATCCTCGGGACGGGGCCCGAGGATGACGACCTGATAGAGACCGACGCGTTCTCACCGAGAGTGGCTGCTGGCAGTCCTGCAGTGGTTTAGGCAGCGCCGGATACCGCTGTCGCGCACCGCTCCATCAACGCCGGCGACTTCCCTATCTCCTTCCTCCCGGCGTCATCCTCGGGCCCCGTCCCGAGGATCCAGTCGCACCGCGTCAGCCACCGACCATCACGCCACCGTCGGCGGGAGGCCCTACCCCCGGCGGTGCCGCCGTGCTGTCGCCAACCCGCAGATGCCCCTGCATCACCAGCTTGCCGCCGTCCTGCAGCGCCGCCGGCGTCCTGCCGGCAAGGATGTCGATGAGCAGGCGGGCGCCGGCGGCGCCCAGCGCAAAGCGCGGCTGGGCGATGGTGGTGAGCGTCGGCTCGCAGTAATCGGCGAACTCGATGCCGTCGAACCCGACGACGGAAAGGTCGCGCGGGATCTGCAGCCCCGCGGCGGTGACGGTCTTCATGAAGGCCACGGCGCATTCGTCGTTGCCGCAGATCACGCCGGTGGGCCGGTCCGTCATCTCCAGATACGCGCGAGCGCCGGCGACGCCGCCGGTGAACTGGTAGTTGCCGGCATATTGCGTCAGCGCATCGGAGCCGAGGCCGGCAGCGTCGATCCCCGCCACGATGCCGCGATGGCGAACCGTCTCGTTGTAATTGCCGGTGGGGCCGGTGACGTAGAAGATCCGCCGATGGCCGAGGCCAATGAGATGGTCCACCTGCGCCCGCGCCGCCGCCTCGTCGTCGAGCAGCACCGCCGGCAGGCCCGGCACCAGCGGATCGGCGCAGATCGCCACGGCCGGCAGGCCGGCGTCGAGGATCGACCGTCCGCTGACCTCAGGCAGCATGCCGGACGTGGTGAGCAGTCCGGCAAGGTTGCCGGAAGCGGCCAGTTCGATCAGCCGCAGGTCGCGGTCGACGCCCTCCATGTAGCCGGTGATCAGCACGTAGCCGGCATCCGCCAGCGTCACGTCGATCCCGTGCAGCACCTCGGAGAAGAACGGCGGGTTGCTGCGGCGTGGAACGACCACGAGGACCAGCTGCGACGTGCCGCCACGCAGTTGCCGCGCCACGCTGTTCGGCGTGTAGCCAAGCGCCTCGACCGCCGCGAGAACCTTGCGCCGCGTCTCGTCGCGCAGCTTCTCCGGGGCGGAAAGCGCGCGGCTCACCGTGGCGACCGAAACGCCCGCCTGCAGCGCCACGTCCCCGATGCGGGGCGACCGCCTCGCCTGTTCCACCTGCCTGCTCCGAATGCGAAAATCACCCGCTTGTAATCGATTACTTTTCAGATTACCATCCTTGTAATCGATTACAGAGACCGTCGACGGTCCTTTGGGGAGGATGGCATGAAAGCACTCATTGCACTCGCTCTGGCAGGCTCGTCCCTGTCGCTGGCATCGATTCCGGCATTGCCCCAGGAGCCGGCGAAGGCCGAAGTCATGCACTGGTGGACATCAGGCGGGGAAGCTGCCGCGATCAGGGTCTTCGCCGATGCCTACGCCAATGCTGGTGGTGCCTGGGTCGATAACGCCACGGCCATGGGCGAGAACGCCCGCGCCGCCGCGATCAACCGCATGGTCGGCGGCAATCCGCCGACGGCGGCTCAGTTCAACACCGGCAAGCAGTTCGACGACCTCGTCGACCAGGGCCTGGTGCGGCCGATCGAGGATCTCGCCGCGACCGAGGGGTGGAAGGACGTGATGTCGCCCTTCCTCGTCGAGGCCGCCTCCCGCGACGGGCAGCTCTACGCCCTGCCGATCAACGTGCACGGGCAGAACTGGCTGTTCTACTCCAAGCCGGTGTTCGAGGCGGCTGGACTGTCCGAGCCGCCGGC
Organism: Aurantimonas endophytica; assembly: GCF_014196845.1. Classification (GTDB taxonomy): domain Bacteria; phylum Pseudomonadota; class Alphaproteobacteria; order Rhizobiales; family Rhizobiaceae; genus Aurantimonas; species Aurantimonas endophytica. The sequence continues at coordinate 541,848 of NZ_JACIEM010000004.1, read as the reverse complement.
CTCCTGGGCCGATTTCGTCCCGGCGCTGCAGAAGATCAAGGAAGCCGGCTACATCCCGCTGTCGCTGGGCGGCCAGCCCTGGCAGGAGCGGGTCCTGTTCAACGTCATCCTGCTCGCCGACGGCGGCAAGGACCTCTATCTCAAGGTCTACCAGGACCGCGACCTGGAGGCGATCCAGTCCGACGAATTCCGGGCCATCGTGGAGACCTACGGCCAGCTCCGCGGCCTGGTCGACCCGGGCTCGCCCGGCCGCAACTGGAACGACGCCACCAATCTCGTGCTGACCGGGAAGGCCGGGGCGCAGGTGATGGGCGACTGGGCCAAAGGCGAGTTCATCAATGCCGGCCAGAAGGCCGAGACCGACTTCGGCTGCACGATCGGCCTCGACGACGAGATGCTGATGGTCGGCGGCGACGTCTTCGTGTTCCCGGCGCTGAGTGACGAGGCACAGCTTGCCGCACAGGACCTCCTCGCCAGGACCATGCTGGCGCCCGAGACGCAGGTGGCCTTCAATCTCGCCAAGGGCTCGATGCCGATCCGCACCGACGTCGACACCTCGGCCTTCGATGCCTGCGCCCAGAAGGGCATCGCCCTGCTCAAGGACCCGGACAGCCAGGTCCCTGTCTTCGACATCCTCCTGAGCGCCGGACTCGTCGGCTCGCTGGACGACGTCGTCACGCAGTTCTGGAACAATCCCGCGGCGACGTCCGACGAATTCGTCGAAGGCTTCGTCTCCGCCTTCGAACAGGACAGTTGACGGTCGGCACCTCCCCCGCTTCCGTCGACAGCCGGGCGCGGCTTCCGCCCGCCCGGCATTCCTCCCGCGCCGAGGTTGCCCCATGACGACGCGCCGCTCGCGTCCCCGCATGGCCACGCTAGTGCTCGTTCCGGTCTGGGGCGTGGTGCTCGCGGCCTATGTCGGTACCATGCTCTGGACCGCCCAGATCTCCTTCACCGCCTCGCGGCTCCTGCCGGTGAACGACTATGTCGGCTTCGACCAGTACCGCCGACTCTTCGCCAGCGCCCGCTGGCTGGTCTCGATCCAGAACATCGCGATCTTCGGCTTCCTGTTCATCGTCGGCTGCCTGGTCATCGGCTTCGTGCTCGCCGTCGCCCTGGACCAGAAGATCCGCTTCGAGAACACGCTGCGGACGGTGTTCCTCTACCCGTATGCGATGTCGTTCATCGTCACCGGGCTGATCTGGCAGTGGCTGATGAATCCCGGCCTCGGCATCCAGAAGGCCGTGCAGGACTGGGGCTTCGAGAGCTTCCGCTTCGACTGGGCGGTCGATCGCGAGATGGCGCTCTACGCGGTGGTGCTGGCCGGCCTCTGGCAGGCGTCGGGCCTCGTCATGGCGCTGATGCTGGCCGGGCTGCGCGGCATCGACCAGGAATTGTGGAAGGCGACGCGCATCGACGGCATTCCGGCCTGGCGCGTGTACCTCTCGATCGTGGTGCCGATCCTGCGGCCGATCATCATCACCGCGGTGGTGCTGCTGGCGATCTCAGTGGTCAAATCCTTCGACCTTGTCGTCGCCCTCACCAATGGCGGCCCCGGCATCGCCACCGAGGTGCCGGCGAAGTTCATCATGGACCACCTTTTCACGCGGCAGAATATCGGCCTCGCCACCGCCGCCGCGACGGTGATGATGATCACCGTCGCCGCCGTCCTCGCGCCCTGGCTCTACATGGAATATTTCCGCCGCCAGCGGGTCGGGGGTGCGGCATGAACCGCTCGTTCTCGCCCGCCGAAGCGGTGCCGGACGCTGCGCGTCCGGTCGATGCAGACCTCGGCGTCAACGCCCGCGGCCCCCGTCCGCAATCTGTCGGCATCGGCCGCGTCGGGCTCTACGCCTTCCTCGTCATCGCCGCTTCGTTCTTCCTGCTGCCGGCGGTGGTGATGGTGCTGACCTCGCTCAAGACCATGGACGAGATCCGTCTCGGCTCGATCTTCGCGCTGCCGCTGTCGCTCGACTTCAGCGCCTGGGTGGCGGCGTGGTCCAGCGCCTGCACGGGGCTTTCCTGCGACGGCATCCGCGTCGGCTTCTGGAACTCGGTGAAGATCCTGGTGCCGAGCGTGTTCTTCTCCATCGCTGCCGGGGCGATAGTCGGCTACGCCCTCTCCTTCTGGCGGGTCCGCGGCGCGAACGTCCTCTTCGCGGTGCTGCTCATCGGCGCCTTCATGCCCTACCAGGTGTTCATCTATCCGATGGTGCGGGCGTTCTCGACGATCGGAATCTACAACTCCCTTGCCTGCATCGTCATCATCCATGTCATCTTCGGCCTGCCGATCATGACCCTCCTGTTCCGCAACTTCTACGCGGGCCTGCCGCAGGAGCTGTTCAACGCCGCCCGCGTCGACGGCGCCGGCTTCTGGCGGATCTTCGCGCATGTGATGCTGCCGATGTCGACGCCGATCCTCATCGTCGCGGCGATCCTGCAGATCACCCACATCTGGAACGACTTCATCCTCGGCCTGGTCTTCGCCGGCCGGGAGAACCTGCCGATGACGGTGCAGCTCAACAACGTGGTGAACTCGACCTATGGCGAGCGCGCCTACAACCTCAACATGGCCGCGACCATCCTGACGGCGGCGGTGCCGCTGGTCGTCTATTTCGTGTCGGGCCGCTGGTTCGTCCGCGGGATCGCGGCGGGAGCCGTCAAGGGATGACGTCCATGACCCCCTCCACCCGCTTCGCCACCGAGCCTTCGGTTTCCGTCAGGGATCTGCGGATATCCTTCGGCGCGCATCCCGTCATCGACAGCCTCGATCTCGATATCGGCCGCGGCGAGTTCCTGGTGCTGCTCGGGCCCTCGGGCTGCGGCAAGTCCACCCTCCTCAACGCCATTGCAGGGCTCCTCGACGTCGCCGACGGCGAGATCTGGATCTCCGGCCGCAACGTCACCTGGGCCGAGCCGAAGGACCGCGGCATCGGCATGGTGTTCCAGTCCTACGCGCTCTATCCGCGCATGTCGGTGCGGCAGAATCTCTCCTTCGGCCTTCGCGTGGCGGGCCTGCCGAAGGCCGAGATCGGCGCGCGGGTGGAGAAGGCGGCGGCAATGCTGCAGCTTGAGCCGCTGCTGGAGCGCAAGCCCGCCGAGCTTTCCGGCGGGCAGCGCCAGCGCGTTGCCATCGGCCGGGCGCTGGTGCGCAAGGTCGAGGTCTTCCTGTTCGACGAGCCGCTGTCGAACCTCGATGCCAAGCTGCGCAACGAGCTCAGGATCGAGATCAAGAAGCTGCACCAGCAGCTCGGCAACACCATGGTCTACGTCACCCACGACCAGGTCGAGGCGATGACGCTCGCCGACCGGATCGCGGTGATGCGCGGCGGCGTGGTGCAGCAGATCGCCCCGCCGCAGGAGATCTACCGCCGCCCGGCCAACCGCTTCGTCGCCGGTTTCATCGGCTCACCGGCGATGAACTTCTCCGACGGCGAGCTCGTGGCCGCACCCGGCGGGGGTGCCCTGTCGCTGAAGCTGGAAGGCGAAACGCTCGACGCCTCGCTCTACGATTTCGCCCTACCGCCGAGCGCCGGCCAGCGCGTCGTTCTCGGCGTTCGGCCGGAGCACGTCGCCATCGGGCCGGTGCCGCCCGGACATGTCGCGGCCGGCGGCCGGGTGGAGATCGTCGAGCCGATGGGCGCCGACACGATCCTCTGGACCCGCTTTGCCGGCCAGAGCTTCACCATCAGGACGGGCGGCGAGCAGGCGGTGCGCGTCGGCGAGGATATCGCCTTCAGCTTCGACCTCGCCCGTGCGTCGCTGTTCGACGCCACGACCCAAGACCGTCTCTAGCCGTCACGATCCGAGGACCCTGCGATGACGCCCACCGACCCGATCTCGTTCCAGCTCTACTCGGCCCGAAACTTCCCGCCCGACGCGGCTGTGCTTCCGATGCTCGCCGCCTGCGGCTACACCAATGTCGAGACCTACCGACCGCAATACGAGGATGCCGAGGGCTTCCGCCGGCTGCTCGACGAAAACGGCCTGACCGCCAAGAGCGGGCATTTCGCCCTCGCCATGGCCGAGACCGAGTTCGACCGCGTCGTCGCGGTCGCCCGCACGCTCGGCATCGAGACGGTGGTCATCCCTTACATCGTCCCCGAAGAACGGCCGACGAACCGCGCCGGCTGGGAAGCGGTCGGCGCACGGCTGGCGAAGCTTTCCACCGACTTCGCCGACGAGGCCCTGCGGCTTGCCTGGCACAACCACGATTTCGAATTCGTGGCGCTGCCGGACGGTTCGTATCCGATCGAGCATCTGCTGGCGCCGGGCGTCCTCTGGGAGGCGGACGTCGCCTGGATCGCCCGGGCGGGTGCCGATCCGGAGCCCTGGCTGAAGCGCTATGCCGGGCGGATCGCCGCGGTGCACGTCAAGGACATCGCGCCGGAGGGGGAGAAACTGGACGAGGACGGCTGGGCCGATGTCGGCGACGGCATCGTCGACTGGGCGAAGTTCTGGCCGCTGGCCGCGCGCTCCGGCGCCGCCCTGATGATCGCCGAGCACGACAACCCGTCCGACCTTACGCGCTTCGCCCGCACCAGCGCCGAGCGCATGGGCGCCCTCGCCGCCTCCGGCAACTGAACCGAAAGTATCTCCATGGTCACGCGCATCGGCCTGATCGGCTGCGGCAACATCTCCGACATCTACCTGCTCAACGCCGCCCGCTTCCCCGGTATCGCCTTCTCGGCCTGCGCTGACCTGCGGCCGGCGGCGGCAGCGGCGAAGGCCGAGACCTATGGCATCGAGGCCCGCAGTGTCGATGCGCTGCTGGCCAGCGACGACGTCGACATCGTCCTCAACCTCACGGTGCCGGCCGCGCATGCCGAGGTGTCGCTGGCGGCGCTCGAAAGCGGCAAGCACGTCTATTCGGAAAAGCCGCTGGCAACCTCCGTCGCCGACGGCGAGGCGATCCTCGCGGCGGCGGCAGCCCGCCAGCTACGCGTGGGCGCGGCGCCGGACACGGTGCTCGGCGCGGCGATCCAGGAGGCGCGCCGCCAGATCGACGCCGGCGTCATCGGCAAACCGCTGGTCGGCGTCGCCTCGGTCCTGTCGCACGGCATGGAGAACTGGCACCCGGATCCGACCTTCTTCTTCAAGCCGGGCGGCGGCCCTGTGCTCGACATGGGCCCCTATTACCTCTCGACCCTCGTCAACCTGCTCGGGCCGGTGCACTCGGTGCAGGCGAGCGGCCAGATCGGGTTCGAGAACCGCATCGTCACCACGCCGCACTCGCCGATCCTCGGCCAGGAGATCCGGGTGGAGGTTCTTTCGACGGTCCAGGCGCTGCTGGAGTTCGACAGCGGCGCGCAAGTGACGTTCCTCGCCAGCTGGGACGTCTGGAAGCACGGGCTGCGGCCGCTGGAACTGCACGGCACCGCCGGCTCGCTGCGGGTCCCCGATCCGAACTGGTTCGGCGGCGTGGTCGAAACGGCGGTGGAGCGGGGCGACTGGGCAGCAAGGCCCACCACGGACCGGGTGTTCGGCGCCAGCAACTGGCCGGCTGCCGACCCTGTCCACGCCAATTATCGCGGCGCCGGCATTGCCGAGATGGCCCAGGCGATCGAGCAGGGCCGGCCGCACCGCGCCAATGGCGAGGTGGCGCTGCACGTTCTGGCGGTGATGGCCGGCATTTTGGAAGCCGCAGACAGCGGCGCGCGGGTGACGATCGGGCCGCGCTGCACGCGGCCCGACGCACTCAGCGAAGCGGAGGCGCTGACGTTGACCGGCGGCACGCGCGACGGCCTGGCGGCGCAGCCGAGCCTGCCCTTTGCCGAACAGGACGCATAGGAGCCGCTCCGTCAGAGCTTTCCAGGGCCGCCGGGGACTGCGTCACCGGTTGCCGCCGGCGTCTCGCCGACGCTCCGCGCCGTGTTTCGGGCCAGCGCCGACAGAAGATCTGTCCGGGTCACGATCCCCACGATCCGGTCTTCCGACATGACGGGCACGGCTTCTTCGCCGCCATCGGAGAGAAGCGGCAGCAGCGACGCGACAGGCGTCTCCGGCGTGACCGAAGGCAAGCCCGTTGTCATGACGTCGGCGGCGCGCAGGATATCCGAATTGCGGTCGCGCCGGATGGCGGCCATCGCCGCCCCGAAGCCGGACTTGCTGCGCAGGGCGTCGCGCCGCGCCCGGCGGATCAGGTCGAGCTGAAAGATGACGCCGAGCAGCACGTCGTCTTCAGCCACTACGGGGATCGAACTGAACCCGTGCTTGCGAAACAGGTCCGCGACCTGCGCCGCCCGCGCCCCCGGACCTACCGTGACCAGATCGCGGGACATGATCGCGCCGCAGGTCGCGTCGGCCAGCGCACGACCCGCCGCCGTCTGCTCCGCGGCGGCGATCAGGCGTGCGAGATCCTCGACGCCCAGATTGGCGGACTGGCGATAGTTGGCGAGGATTCCGGCGAGTTCCTCAGCCGTCAGCCCCAGACGCTGCTGCGCCGCCTTGTCGGCGGTCGCGTGCGGACCGTCGGAGTCCGGCTGCCGGAACGGATAGACACGTCCGTTCAGGCGGTGCCACAGGATCGCCAGCAGCACCAATGCAACGGTCCCGAAGAACACCGGCCCCAAGACGAATCGGAAGCCGAGGGTGTCGATCATCGCGGGATTCAGCGCGGCCGTCAGCGCCACGGCCCCGCCCGGCGGATGCAGCGCGCGCGCCAGGTACATGCCGCCGATCGCCAGGCCGACCGCCGCCCCTACGGCCAGCGTGGGATCCCGCGTGACCTGATGGACCGCAAATGCCGCCAGCGCCGAGATGGTGTTGCCGACAATCGCCGACCACGGCTGCGCCAGCGGGCTGTTGGGCAGCGCGAACAGGATCACTGCCGTCGCCCCCATCGGCGCGATCAGATAGGCCCCGCCGGCGAGGCTGGCACCCAGGAGGTGGAGGGCTGCGGCCCCCAGAAGCAGCGCAAGGCCCGCGCCGAATGCCCCGAATGCGGCGTCCCGCAGCCGGGTCGGGCCGATGACCGGCCCGAAGGGCTGCAGCGCCCGGCGCAGCCTGAAAGAGGGCTCGCCGGCGGCGTCCCTGGCCCTGCTGGTCATTCGATGTCGGTCCTCTGAGCTGACGATCGCCCAATTGCCGATCATCTAGCCCAAGGAATGTGCAGACAAAACCGATTATGTGCCTACCGGCTGCGCAGCCCACCCTGCTGCCCGCCTCCTAAGACATTTATCCGCCAGGCGGCACCTGATCGTCAGCATGTCGCGTCTCTCGGAAACCCGGCATCTTCAGCGCGTCAGCAGCCGCTCGTAGTCGGAGACCAGCAGATGAAGCGGCGGCTCGTCCTCCTCGATGGCGGCGAAGCGGCCGATCGGCTCGCGGAAGACGTTGTCGGTCAGATCGTCGTTGACGGTCGACACCTCGCCGATCAGCACGTCCGCACCCTCGCCCCAGAAGGCGTGCCAGACGCCCGGCAGCAGCGTGACGCTCTCCCCCGGATCGAGCGACAGCAGCCCGCCGGCCGGCAGCGTGCGCGAGATGCCGTCGGTCATCACCGAAACTTCCGCCTCCGGGTCGGGATCGCCGCTCGCGTCTGACGTGAACAGCTCCAGGACCAGCTTGCCGCCACCACGATTGATGATGTCCTCCGCCTTCACCACGTGGCGGTGCATCGGCGATAGCTGCTCCTGGCGGCTGATCATGATCTTTTCGGCGTAGAGCATGCCACTGCCGCGCGTGAGATCCTCGGCCCTGCCGTTGCGCACGGTGAACAGGAACAGGCCGAGCTCGTCGAAGCGACCCTGGCCGTAATCGGTGATGTCCCAGCCGAGCCGCGCCTCGACGATGCCGGCCAGTTCGTGCCGCCGCCGCTGCATCTCGTCCGGCGCGAAATAGGCGAAGGGTGGCATGACGTAGCCGAAGGAGCGGATGAAGGCGTCGCCCTCCTGCAAGATTTCGTTGACCCGCGAACGCTTCATGCCCGTCTCTCCACCGCCGCACTTCGGCGACGCCCGCCCGGGCACCGCCGGGCAGGACCATGGCGGGGGCTGGCCGCCTTGTCGAGGCCGTCTGCCTTACAGCGGCGACTGCTGCGCCGGCAGGTCGGACGGCGGGATCACCGGCGTGGTGCCGGGATCGGCATCCGGCGCCGGCGCCTCGATGCCCGTGTCTCCCGTCGTCGGCGGGGTCAGGACGCTCTCGCAATCCTGCAACTGCATCGTCAGGTCGTCCTGCCCGGCGGCGCCCTCGCTCGGGGCGGCGCCGGGCGCGCAGGGATCGTCCTCGAGCGGCATGTCGGGCGCGGTCGATTCCGGCGCGGGGATCTCCGGCGGGGCATCGGGCAACGGCTGGCTCTGGGCCAAGGCAGGGCCCGCGGCAAAGGACAGGCAAACGGCCGCGAGCGGCAGGGAGAATCGGCGAAGGGTCATTGTTGGCTCCTCGGGTATCGTCCGCCGAGGCGGCGAACCATGCGCCGGAAATCCGACGCTCCTTCTCAACCAACGCTCGACCGGGAGCGAAGCTCCCTCGCGCAAGTCAATGATCCGTCATTCATATCCCTCGGCGCGGCAGATGGCAGCGGCGTCGCGCGCGATGACCGCCTCCTCGTCCGTCGGCACGACGAGAACGGTTACGCGGCTGCTGTCGGCGCTGATCCGGCCGTCACCCACGTCGTTGCCAGCCGGGTCAAAGACGACACCCAGAAAGGCGAGCCGCCGGCCGATCGCCGCGCGGATCTCCGGCTGGTGCTCGCCGATCCCGCCGGTGAAGACCAGCCGGTCGAGACCCGCGAGGCTCGTCGCCATCATTGCGATCTGCTGCGCCCCGCGGGTGACGAAGAGGTCCACGGCCTCTCCCGCTTCGGCGCTGTCGTCGCCAAGAAGATCGCGCATGTCGCTCGACCGGCCGGATACCCCGAGAAGGCCGGAGCGGTGATAGAGCATCTCCTCCAGCTGGTCGGCCCCGTAGCCGTGCTCGCGCATCAGGTAGACGAGCACGCCCGGGTCGAGCGTACCGGGGCGCGTGCCCATCAGCAGCCCGTCGAGCACCGAGAACCCCATCGTCGTGTCGACGCTCCGCCCATCCTTCAGGGCACACAGGCTGGCGCCGTTGCCTAGATGGGCGATGACGGTCCTCAGGCCCGGGCTGCCCGGCTCCAGCACTTCCAGCCGGCCTGCGATGAAATCATAGGAGAGGCCGTGAAACCCGTATCGGCGGATCCCTTCCGCTTCCAGCGCCCGCGGCAGGCCGTAGCGCGCGGCGGGGCCCGAGAGGGACCGGTGGAAGGCGGTGTCGAAGGATGCCGTCTGAAGCAGATCGGGGCGGATGGCCGTCAAAGCGCGGATCGGGGCGAGGCAGCGCGGCTGGTGCAACGGCGCGAGCGGCGTCAGCCTGCCGATCGCCGCGATGCGCTCCGGGGTCAGCCGCACCGGGTCGGCGAAGTCGGGCCCGCCATGGACGACGCGGTGGCCGACGGCGAGCAAGCTGCCCGACCCGCGCGCCTCCTCCGCCCAGGCGAGCAAGCGCGCCAGCGCCGGCGCGAGATCGTCCGGCTCGCCGGCGACCGTCTCGTCGAGGCCGGCCGTTCCGTCGGAGCCCATGGCCGACAGATGCCACGCCCCCGCCTCGGCCTTCACCGCGCCGCGTGCGACCGCTTCCGGCATCGTCGCCGCCTCGGAGACCCGATGCAGCCCGAACTTGACGCTGGACGAGCCGGCATTGAGGCTGAGGACCAGATCCGCCATCAGCCGGCCGTCCGGTCGGGGATTGAGCCGTCAGTCGCCGGCATCGGCCGCCGTCGCGTAGGGCCAGCCCCAGTCCTGGATTTCCGGCATGTCGACGCCCTCCGCCTCGACGTAGAGCCGGTGCGCGGCCAGCCGCTTCTCGCAATACCGGATCGCCGCCCGGCCCTCCTCGCCGCCATGGTCCGGCAGACGACGCACTGCCGCGATGGCGAGGTGGAATCGGTCGAGTTCGTTGAGCACCGTCATGTCGAAGGGCGTCGTGGTGGTGCCCTCCTCCTGGTAGCCGTGGACGTGGATATTGTTGTGGTTGGCGCGCCGATAGGTCAGCCGATGGATGAGATACGGATAGCCGTGATAGGCGAAGATCACCGGCCGGTCCGTGGTGAACAGCACGTCGAAATCGGCGTCGTCGATGCCGTGAGGGTGGCGATCCTTCGGCTGCAGCGCCATCAGGTCGACGACGTTGACGAAACGGATGCGCAGCTTCGGCATCTTCCGGCGCAGCAGGTCCACCGCCGCCAGCGCCTCGATCGTCGGCACGTCGCCGGCGGCCGCGATGACCACGTCGGGCGTCTCGCCGTCGGCGACATTGCAGGCGAAGGGCCAGCTGGCGATGCCCGCCTCGCAGTGGCGCTTGGCTTCCTCCATGGTCAGCCATTGCGGCGCCGGCGCCTTGCCGGCGACGATGACGTTCACCCGGTCGTAGGTGCCGAGGCAGTGGTCGGCGACGCAGAGCAGCGTGTTGGCGTCGGGCGGGAAATACAGCCGGACGACGTCCGCCTTCTTGTTGGCAACGAGATCGACGAAGCCCGGATCCTGATGGCTGAAGCCGTTATGGTCCTGCTGCCAGACATGCGACGAGAGGAGATAGTTCAGCGAGGCGATCGGCGCGCGCCATTCGATATCGCGGGTCACCTTCAGCCATTTGGCGTGCTGGTTGAACATCGAGTCAACGATGTGGATGAAGGCTTCGTAGCAGGCGAACATGCCGTGCCGGCCGGTCAGCAGGTAGCCTTCCAGCCAGCCCTGGCAGAGATGCTCGCTGAGGATCTCCATCACGCGGCCCTCGTCGGCGAGATGCACGTCGTAGGGCTCGATCCGCTCCATCCAGGCGCGCTCGGTCACCTCGAACACCGCGTCGAGGCGGTTCGACGACGCTTCGTCCGGGCTGACCAGACGGAAGTTACGCGCATCCTTGTTGCGCACCATCACGTCGCGCAGATAGGCGCCGAGCACCCGCGTCGCCTCGCCGCGCGACCCGCCCGGCGTCGGCACGGCGACGGCATGGGCGTCGACGGACGGCAGGTCGAGTTCGATCCGCAGCCGGCCGCCATTGGCTGCCGGATTGGCCCCCATGCGCCGGTCACCGTCAGGCACCAGCGCCGCCAGGTCGGGCAGCAGGCTGCCGTCCTCGGCGAAGAGTTCCTCCGGCCGGTACGAGCGCAGCCAGTCCTCCAGGATCTGGCGATGGGCCGGATCGCTGTGGACCCCCGAGACCGGGACCTGGTGGGAGCGCCAGAAATTCTCGACCATCTTGCCGTCGACGACGTCCGGCCCGGTCCAGCCCTTGGGCGAACGCAGGACGATCATCGGCCAGCGCGGCCGCTCGTTGTCGCCGCCTTCCCGCGCCGCCGCCTGGATCGCCGCGATCTTGTCGAAGGCCTCGTCGAAGGCCGCCGCCATCAGCCGATGCATCGTCCTCGGATCGTTGCCCTCGACGAAGATCGGCTCGTGGCCGTAGCCGACGAGCAGCGAGCGCAGTTCCTCGGGGGGCATGCGGGCGAGGATCGTCGGGTTGGCGATCTTGTAGCCGTTGAGGTGGAGGATCGGCAGAACCGCGCCGTCGACGCGCGGATTGACGAACTTGTTGGAATGCCAGGAGGCCGCGAGCGCGCCGGTCTCCGCCTCGCCGTCGCCGATGACGCAGGCGGCGATCAGGTCGGGCGAGTCGAACACGGCGCCATAGGCATGCGCCAGCGCGTAGCCGAGTTCGCCGCCCTCGTGGATCGAGCCGGGCGTCTCGGGCGCCGCATGGCTCGGAATGCCACCGGGAAATGAGAACTGGCGGAAGAGCTTGTGCATGCCGGCGGCGTTCTGCGGCACGTCCGGATAGATCTCGCTGTAGGTGCCCTCGAGCCAGGTGTTCGCCACCATGCCGGGGCCGCCATGGCCGGGCCCGCAGATGTAGAGCACCGACAAATCGCGATCGCGGATGATCCGGTTCAGATGGGCGTAGACGAAGTTCAGGCCGGGTGTGGTTCCCCAGTGACCGAGCAGCCGCTTCTTGACGTGCGCGGTTGCGAGGGGCTCGCGCAGCAGCGGGTTGTCGAGAAGGTAGATCTGCCCGACCGAGAGATAGTTCGCGGCGCGCCAGTAGCGGTCGATGAGCTCGAAGTCATGATCGGTCATGGGCGGGAAGTCTCCGTCTCTGGCTTCGAGGCGCGGCGAGATTGCGCTGCCGCCTGTCGTTCCGACGACTATTTCGCGATGCACGCGTCGTCGTTGATCTGGATCAGGCGCCCGACGCATCAACCGACCCCGTCTCCGTCGCTGCGACGAAATGAGCCGCGGCGTTGCGGAACCAGGGATGGCGCCGTCGCTTCCTGTCCTGTCGAGCGCTACACAGAAGTGCGCCATCGGCGTGACAGGCTGGTGAATGTGAGGGGTCGCAGATGCGCGAGATGCAGCAAGGACGTCACCGGCTCCTCCGGCACTCCAGCCAGCAAGTCGTCTTCAACGCTCTGCATCCCATCGTCGCGATACCGGCCAGGAACGAAGCCGAGCGCCTGCCGCGCCTCGTCGCGGCGCTGGCAGCGCAGTCGTGGCTGGCGGATCGACGCCGATCGCTGGACGTCGTCATCGTCCTCAACAATTGCAGCGATATGTCCGCCGATGTCCTGGCGGCCGCGGGACGGCTGCATCCCCAGATTTGCCTGCATGTCCTCGTCGTCGAGTTTCCATCGCTGCAGGCCAATGCCGGCACGGCGCGGCGGCTGGCGCTGGAAACCGCGCGGTCCTGGGCGGCCGATCCGGACCGGACGGTGCTCCTCACGACCGATGCCGACGGCGCGCCGCATCCGGACTGGATCGACGCCAATCTCCGCTCGATCGCCGCCGGTGCCGATCTGGTAGGCGGGCTGATCGTCGGCGACAAGGCGGAGGAAGCGCTGCTGGGCGACGGCTTCCGGCGGCGCGCACAGCGCCATGCGGCCTATGCCGGGCTTTGCGACAGGCTGACGGCGACACTCGACCCCCTGCCCCATGATCCCTGGCCGCGGCATCACGACCATACCGGTGCCAGCCTTGCGGTTCGCGCGGATGTCTACGACGCGGTGGGCGGTCTTCCGGCTCTGCCGCAACGCGAGGACCTCGCATTCGTCTCGCGCGTTCGGGCTGCCGGCTTTCGGCTGCGTCATGATCCGGACGTCGTCGTCACCGTCTCGGCCCGGACCTTCGGGCGGGCCCGCGGCGGCATGGCGGACTGCCTGAAATCCTGGATCGCTGCGGAAGCCGCCTGCAGACCGCATCTCGTCGAGGCGCCGAAGCACGTGCGCCAGCGCGCCCTGCGGCGAAGGCTGCTACGCGGCCTTGCCGAGGCAAAGGGGAAGCTGGAGATTGCCGCACTGGCCGACCAGCTCGCGCTGCGGCCAGCCGATCTGCATGACGATGGCGGCTGGTTGCTCGCGCCGGAAGCCTTGATCGAACGTCATGCGCCGGACGAGCCGGATGCGCCTTCCACCGTGCCGGTCGAAGAGGCCATTGCGGCGGTGGCGCGGCTGATCGACGAAACGACGGTTGCCGCCCATGCGGCATGAAGCACCGATGCATGAGCGCCTCGAGGCGCTGAGCCGGGCCATTGCCGCCGGTGTCGCGGAAGCGGACACGGAGGAAGCGTTTCCGGCCGCCGGCTTTGCCGAGCTCGCCGCCTACGGCGTCGTCGGCGACCCGCCGATCGGCCCCGGCGAAACCGGCTCGCTGCTACGCGTTCTGGCGGCGGTCGGACGCGGCGACCTCAGCACCGGGCGGATCTTCGAGGGCCACGTCAACGCGATGATCCTCGTCGACCAGCACGGCACCGCGTCCCAACGAAGCGAATGGCTGGCCGAGGCCCGCTCGGGCCGGCTGTTCGGCGTCTGGAACACTGACATGCCGGACGCGCCACTTCGGTGGGAAGCCGGCGTCCTTTCTGGCGGCAAGAACTTCGCCTCCGGTGTCGACGGCCTGTCGCGCGCCATCGTCACCGTGCCGGACGAGGCCGGCCGCCTGATGCTGATGGTGCCGCTGGAAGGCCTGCCCGTCGATCGCAGCTGGTGGAAGCCGCTCGGCATGCGCGCCTCCGGCAGCCATCTCGTCGACTTTACCGGGATCGAGCCGGCGCCGGACTGGTTTCTCGGGGCGCCCGGCGTCTATGTCGCCGAGCCCTGGTTCGGCGGCGGGGCGATCCGGTTCGCGGCGGTCCATGTCGGCGGGATGCACGCCGTGTTCGATGTCGCGCTCGAGCATCTCGTGCGCACCGGACGCGCCGAGGACCCTTATCAAGCCCATCGCATCGCTCGAATGGGCATCGCCGTCGAGACCGGCTACGCCTGGCTCGACCGGGCGGCGGAAGCCTGGGACGAAGCGGTGCTCGCCGGTGGCGAAGGCCCGGCGGCAGCGCGGCTCACCGCGACGGCCAACACCACCCGCTCGGCGGTCGAGGCCGCGGCGATGACCGTGCTGGAAGAAGCCGAGCGCGCCGTCGGCGCCGGCGGCTTCATCGCGCCGCACCGGCTCGAACGGCTGGTGCGGGACCTGCGCACCTATCTGCGCCAGCCCAATCCGGACGGGGCGCTCCGCGCCGCGGGTGTCGCAGTGGCCAAAGGCGAATGGCAGCCGGGCCTCGCCGGGCCGGACAAGGGCCGGCCGGCATGATGCTCCTTCGACCGGAAACGGTGACGGCGGAACGCGTCCTGATCGTCGCGCCCCACCCGGACGACGAGACGCTCGGCTGCGGCGGGCTGGCGGCGAGCCTTGCGCGGCTTGGCCGGCAGGTGCACACGCTTTTCGTCACCGATGGCGGTGCCTCGCATCGCAAGTCGATGCAATGGCCGCGCGAGCGGCTTGCCGCGCAACGCGAGACCGAGGCGCACGCCGCACTCGTTGCCCTCGGCCTCGATCCGGCAGCGACAACGTTCCTGCGGCTGCAGGATGCCGCGATGCCGCCGCACGGCTCACCCGCCTGGCGCGCCGCGGCAGCCGCCACTGCCAATCTGGTGGACCGCTTCGATCCGGACCTCGTCCTGCTGCCCTGGCGTCGCGACCCGCATTGCGATCATCGCGACAGCTGGCGGCTGGTGACAGAAGTCCTGGCGCAGCGGCATCCGCGGCCGCCGACGCTGGAATACGCGATCTGGCTCGACGAGCTGGGCGAGGCGGATGACGCGCCACGGCCCGGCGAAATGGATGAGATCGCCTTCGATATCGGCGCAGCCGCCGACGCGAAGCGCCTGGCCGTCGCCGCGCATGTCTCCCAGACCAGCGACCTGATCACCGACGACCCGGAGGGCTTCCGGCTGACGGCGGAGACGATCGAGCGGCTGACCGGCCCCGTCGAGAAGTATCTGCGCCCATGCGACGGGTGATCGACGCAAACGGCTTCGAGGCGAAGTTCGCCGCCGATCCCGACCCCTGGAACTACGCGACCTCCCCGTTCGAGGCGTGGAAGCGGGACGTGCTCCTCAAGGCCTGCGGCGACCGCCACTATGGCCGCGGGCTGGAGCTCGCCTGCGCCAATGGGGAGACGACGCGGCTCCTGGCGCGTATCTGCCGCCGCCTGCTGGCGGTCGACGCCGCGACCACGGCACTGCAAGCCGCCCGCCGCCGCAATGCCGGCAATGCCCGGATCACGTTTCGTCACGCGCTCTTGCCGCGCGACATGCCGTGCGGACCGTTCGACCTGATCGTCGCCTCGGAGATCCTGTATTATCTGAGACCCAACGATCTCGCCCTGCTGCTGCCGAAGCTGCACGCGGCCCTGGCGCCGGGCGGGCGGATCGTCTTCCTGCAACACGTGCTGGACTTCGACGACGCAGCCATTCGGCCGGTCCAGGCTGTGGCGGCGACGGAGCGCTGGTTTGCCGCTGTCGCCCCGCTGCGGGTTGTGCAGCAGACGGCGCGTTTCCGCGTCGCGGCTTTCGAGAAGGTCCGGTAACGACAGGCAATGACCCGGCGAGCAACCTTGATTGACCGAGATCAAGGAACGTCCCGGCTGCTCCTTCATGCTCCCTCCACGTCGCGCCCGGCCGGAGCCGGCCGCACGGTCACGGAGGACGTACCGCATGGTCACTCTGCTTCCCCTCGCTGCCCTGGCGCTGCTCGGCACCCTGGCCCTCGCCGCGATGGCCATGGCGATCGTGCGGCGGCGGCCCCGGCTCGTGCCGATCCCTCACCGGCATCCCTCGCGGGGACGCTGAACCATGGATGCGCAACTGACACCCTTCGCGCTGCAGTCGGTGCCGCGATACACGTCCTATCCGACCGCCGCGGAGTTCACCCCGGCGGTGGGCGCCGAGCAGCACGCCGCCTGGCTGGGCCGGGTCGATCCGGACGAGAGCGTGTCGCTCTATCTCCACGTCCCCTATTGCCGCGACCTCTGCCATTATTGCGGCTGCCACACCAAGGCGACGCACAAGGAGGGCGTGGTCGCCGCCTACCGGGAGAGCCTGGAAGCCGAGATCCGGCTGGTCGCGGGGCACCTGCCCGGACGGCTCAAGGCCGCCCGCATCGCCTGGGGTGGCGGCACGCCGTCGATCCTCGGGGGCGACGGCATTGCCGCGGTCATGGCCGTGCTGGAGGAGGCGTTCGACCTCAGCGCCATCGAAGAGCACGCGATCGAGCTCGACCCGCGCTTCGTCGACGCGGCATTGGCACGGCGGCTCGCCGACCTTGGCGTCACCCGCGTCAGCCTCGGCGTGCAGGATCTCGATCCCCGCGTCCAGCTCGCCATCGGCCGGGTCCAGCCGGAAGCCGTCGTCGCCGCCGCCGTCGGCCATCTGCGCGCCGCGGGGATCGAAGGGCTCAACATCGACCTGATCTATGGCCTGCCGCATCAGACGGAAGTATCGGTGCGGGCAACCTGCCGCCAGATCGCGGCGCTCGGACCCGACCGCGTCGCCTGCTTCGGCTATGCGCACCTGCCGCAGCGCAAGGCCAACCAGCGCCTGATCGACGAGGCCGCCCTGCCGGGCACGCTCGAACGCTTCCGCCAGGCGGCGGCCGTCGCCGAGGTGTTCAGCGGTCGCGGCTACCAGGCGATCGGCCTCGATCACTATGCGCGGCTCTGCGACAAGCTCGCCGTCGCCGCCCGGCAGCGACGCCTGCGCCGCAACTTCCAGGGCTATACCGACGACGATCGTCGCACCCTGATCGGCTTCGGCGCCTCGGCGGTGTCGCAGCTGCCGGACGGCTTCGTCCAGACGACGGCGCCGGTCGGCGACTATCGTCGCTGCATCGCCGAGGGCGTCCTGCCGACCGCCCGCGGCATCGCCGTCGGCCCGGCAACGCGCCAGCGGGCGATCATCATCGAGCGGCTGATGTGCGATTTCCGCGTCGATCTCGACGATGTCGGTGGCATCGGCCGTTATGGCGACATCGCCGCCCGGCTGCAGCCATACGAGGCGGCCGGCCTCGCCACCCTGTCCGGCAGCACGCTTCGCATGACCGCGAAGGGCCGCCCCTTCGTCCGGCTCATCGCCGCCTTGTTCGACGAGGCGCGCAGCGCCGGCGAGACCTCGTTCAGCCGGGCGATCTGAGGGACGGCGGTTCTAAGCCGCTACGGCCACCGTCTCCTCCCGCCAGACGCGCCGGACCGTCTCGACGAAGGCCGCCGTGATGTCGGAGGTACGTCGGCCGCTGGGAGAGAACAGCTCGAAGGTGCAGACATAGCCGATCTCGTCCGGCCGGATCGCCCTGAGTTCACCCGCCGCCACGGCCGCGCGTGCATAGTGATCCGGCAGGAGGCCGATGAAGCGGCCGGAGCGGATCAGGATCATCTGCGGCTCGATCTGGTAGACCGTCGCCTCGATCCGCCAGTCGACCGAGCGCAGCGAATCCTCCTCGCGCCAGTAGCCGCGATGGACGAAGGGCAGCGCGGCGAGCCTCGCGTCCGTCAGCGCATCGTCGGGCGTGTCGAAATCGGGATGCATCCGTCCGCAATAGAGGCTGTGGCGTTCCTCGTAGAGCGCGTCGTATTCGATGCCCTCGACCCGGTCGCGATGGCTGCCGATGGCGCAGTGGTAGAGCCCGTCGGCGACCTTCTGCTGCATGTCCTGCGGCCGTTCCTGGCCGAGCACCAGCCGCACCTGCGGCGCGACGCGGCCGAACTCGGCGATGACGTCGGCAAGGCGGTTGGCGGGATCGGTCCAGATCGCGTCAAGGACGCCGATCCGCAATTCCCCGCGCAGCTCGCCGCGCACGGCGGCGACGTCGGCGGTGAAATCCTGCAGCGCCTTGTCGAGCTGGCGCGAGGCGTCCCAGACCGCCTGGCCCCGCTCCGTCAGGCGAAAGCCGCCTCGGCCGCGATGGCAGAGCGTGAAGCCGAGGCGTTGCTCCAGCGCCGCCATGTGGTTGCTGATCGTCGATGATCCGACATTGAGTTCCGGCTCCGCGGCCGCGAAGCCGCCGTTTCGTACCACCGCGTCGAACACCTGCAGGAGGCGCAGATCACTTCCAGAAACTCGCATGAGGGCGCCCTTCGCATTGAGGATCGTCAAGGTTCGGATTGATAGGCGGTTATTCAACTGGACGTCCAGATGCCTAGCTTCCGGGCAGGTGTTATGGTTGACCATCATGAGGGCACCACTTCCAACGCCCGGAGGCGCCCACAAATGCCGAATCCGACACCCAATCCGCGACTCGCCGCCGTCGAGCCGGCACCGATCGCCCGCGCGTTCGGTTGGCGGGATTCCTATGACGGCCGCCACGGGCCGCTGATCGACTGCAGCCAGGCGGTGCCGGACCATGCCCCGCCCCCGCCACTGGCCGAGCGCCTCGGCGCGGCAGCCGCCTCGGCGGACGCGGCACGGTACGGCCCGATCCTCGGTGACCCGGCGTTGCGCGAGGTCTACGCCCAGCAGGTATCCGAGTTCTACGGCGTCGATATCGGTCCGGGCCGCGTCGCCATCACCGCCGGCTGCAACCAGGCCTTCTTCGCCGCCATGCTGGGCGTCGCCACGGCGGGCGACGCCGTCGTCCTGCCGGTGCCGTGGTATTTCAATCACCAGATGTCGCTCGCCATGACCGGCATCGAGCCGCGGCTGCTGCCTGCGACGGAAGCCGATGGCTTCCTGCCGACGGCCGACGGACTGCGCGCCGTGCTCGACGAGAAGTGCCGGGCGGTCCTGCTGGTCAGCCCGAACAATCCGACCGGGGCGATCTATCCGCCGGAATTGCTCACGGAGATCTTCGACATCTGCGTCGAGCGCGGCCTCTATCTGATCCTCGACGAGACCTATCGGGACTTCCTGCCGCCGGGTTCGGGCGCGACGCACGATCTGTTCTCGCGGCCGGAAGCCGCCGATCATCTCGTCAGCCTCTACAGCTTCTCCAAGGCCTACGCGATTCCGGGCCACCGGCTCGGCGCGATCATCGCCGGCGAGGCCTTCCTGGCATCGATGCAGAAGGCCATCGACTGCATCCAGATCTGCCCGCCGCGGCCGGGCCAGGCGGCGCTCGTCTGGGCGATCCCTGCGATGGCCGACTGGCGACGCGAGAGCGCCGCGGCGATCGCTGCCCGTGGCGAGGCGTTTGCCGCAGCGATCGCAGCCATCGACGGCTGGGAGATCGTGCAGATCGGCGCCTATTTCGCTTATGTCCGCCACCCCTATGCGGGCGTTCCGGCGGAAGACATCGCCGCAGCGCTGGTGCGCGAGCTCGGCATACTGGTGCTGCCCGGCAGCTTCTTCGGCCCCGGCCAGGACGCCTATCTGCGGATTGCCTTCGCCAATGTCGCGGCGGAGCGCGTCCAGGAGATCGCGCGTCGCCTGGCCATCGGCCTCGGTGCTGACACAAGAGAGACGATCGATGGATAAGGAAAAACTGGCGGCGTTGCGCGAGCGCTTCGCCGGCGACAACGAGCGGCGCATCTACGATGCGGGCTTTGCCGCCGTCGCGGACCGGCTGTTCGACCCGAAGGGCACGCGCGTCGCGCCTTATGCCGGCCTGCCGACGCTTCTCGACACGCCCTACCGCGCCGTCGACTGGTCGGCGCCGGACCTTGCCGGGCTCGACGTCGCGCTGATCGGCGTCCCGATGGATCTCGGCGTCACCAACCGCAACGGTAGCCGTTTCGGCCCGCGCGCGATCCGCACCATGGAGAGGGTCGGGCCCTACAACCACCAGCTCAAGACCATGCCGGTGAAGGAGCTCAATGTCGCCGATATCGGCGACGTGCCGTTCCGCAGCCGCTTCGATCTGGCGACCTCGCACGAGGACATCCAGCGGACCGCCGCCGCCATCGTCGGCGCCGGCGTATTGCCGCTCTTCGTCGGCGGCGACCACTCGATCACCCTGCCGATCCTGCGGGCATTGGGCGCCGAGCGGCCGGTCGGGATGATCCATATCGACGCGCATTGCGACACGTCGGGTCCGTTCGACGGCTGCAAGTTCCACCATGGCGGCCCGTTCCGGCAAGCGGTGCTCGACGGCGTCCTCGATCCCGAGCGCACGATCCAGATCGGCATTCGCGGCTCGTCGGAATATCTATGGGAATTCTCCTACGAGACCGGCATGACGGTGATCCACGCCGAGGACATCGCCGGGCTCGGCATCGACACCGTCGTCGCCAGGGCACGCGCGGTGGTCGGCGACGGCCCGGTCTACGTCTCCTACGACATCGACAGCCTAGACCCAGCGTTTGCGCCCGGAACCGGGACGCCGGAGGTCGGCGGGCTGACGACGCGCGAGGCGCTGGCGATCCTGCGCGGCCTTGCCGGTATCGCCATGGTCGGCGGCGACGTCGTCGAGGTCGCGCCGCAATACGACGCGACGACCAACACCGCCCATGCCGGCGCGCAGATGCTGTTCGAACTACTGAGCCTCGTTCCCTTCACGCCGGGCCGGCAATAGCCGCACCCATTCCACCCCTCGAAACGGAGACACGCCCCCATGACGACGCGACCGCCCTTCAGTCTCAACCGCCGCGTGCTGCTCGCCGGCGCCACCGCCGCCGGCGCCAGCCTGGCGATGCCCTCCATCCTGCGCGCCCAGGACAGATCGCTGAAGATCGGCGTCTATGGCGGCTATTTCAAAGACTCCTTCGACAAGAGCATCTTCCCCGAGTTCACCAAGGCGACCGGCATCGCGGTGGAAAGCGTCGCCGAGCCGACCGGCGAAGCCTGGCTCGTCCAGCTCGAGCAGGCGGCGCGGGCCGGCATGGCGCCGGCGGACGTGTCGATGATGTCGCAGGTTTCGATGCGCAAGGGTCTCGCCACCGAGCTGTGGGCGCCGCTCGACGTCTCGAAGATCACCCGCGCCGACGACGTGCTGCCGCCCTTCACCGTCAAGTATCCCGATGGTGGCGTCGCGGGCATCGGCGCGGTGGCCTGGTACATCAACCTCGTCACCAACACCGACACCTACCCCGAGGCGCCGGAAAGCTGGGCCGCCCTCTGGGATCCGGCCAACGAGGGCAAGCTCGGCCTGCTCGCCCTCGTCTCCAACTCGTTCCTCATGGAAGTGACGGCCACCACTTTCTTCGGCGGCACCGACATATTGTCGACCGAGGAAGGCATCCTGCAGGTGATGGACAAGCTCGCCGAGCTGAAGCCGAACGTGCAGCTCTGGTACCGCGACGAGGCGCAGTTCGAGCAGGCGCTGAAGTCCGGTGAGATCCCGATGGGCCAGTACTACCACGACGTGACGGGCCTTGCGGCAGCCGACGGCTTCCCGGTCCGCTCGACCTTCCCGAAGGAAGGCGGCATCTCCGATTCCGGCTGCTGGGCCGTCTCCAAGGCGTCCGAGAAGCTCGAGGAGTCGCTGGTCTTCATCGACTACATGACGCAGCCGGAGATCCAGGCGGTCCTCGCCCGCAATGTCGGTACCGCGCCGGTGATCAAGCGCGAGCTGCTCGACCTGACCGACGAGGAGTTCGCCGCCGTATCGTCGGAGATCCCGCCGATCGTCCCGCGCTACGACCTCTATGTCGACAAGGCCGACTGGCTGAACCAGAAATGGACCGAGCTGATCGTCGGCTGATCGCCTTTCCAACCATCAATCCGGCGGCGGCCACGCTGCCGCCGGAACCCATTGCAAGGACAGTCCAACGCATGAGCGGGCTCGAACTCGTCAACGTCACCAAGCGCTACGGCAAGGTCGCCGCGGTGGACGACGCGGTGCTGTCTGTGCCGCCCGGCTCCTTCGTCTGCCTGCTCGGCCCCTCTGGCTGCGGCAAGACCACGCTGATGCGGATGATAGCCGGGCTGGAGACCCCCACCAGCGGCGACATCCGCTTCGAGGGCGCGTCGCTCGGCGACCGGCCGGTGCACAGACGCGATTTCGGCATGGTGTTCCAGTCGCTGGCGCTGTTTCCGCATCTGTCGGTCGGCGACAACATCGCCTATCCGCTGAAGATCCGCGGCCAAAGCAAGGCCGAGCGCGAAGCCCGCGTTTCCGAGCTGCTCGACCTCGTGCGCCTGCCCGGCGTGGCGGATCGCCCGGTCGCGCAGCTCTCCGGCGGCCAGCGTCAGCGCGTTGCCATCGCGCGGGCTCTTGCCGTCTCGCCCAGGCTGTTCCTGCTCGACGAGCCGCTGTCGGCGCTGGACGCCAAGCTCCGCGAGGCGATGCAGGTGGAACTTCGGCAGCTGCAGGAGCGGCTCGGCATCACCACCATCGTCGTCACCCATGACCAGCGGGAGGCGATGACCATGGCCGACACGATCGTCGTGATGCAGGGCGGAAAGATCCAGCAGATGGATCGGCCGATCGACATCTACCGCCGGCCGGCCAACGCTTTCGTCGCCGACTTCCTCGGCCAGACCAACCTGCTCAAGGCAGATTCCGCTGGCGGCGCCGCGGCGGTGGCCGGCGCCTTGATTCCGGGCCTCGCACTGCCCGCCGGCCAGGGCAGCGCGGAAATATCGGTGCGGCCCGAGAACGTCTCGATCGAACCGGAGGGCGAAGCGCCCATCGCCGCGACGGTGGAGTTCGTTCGCGACATGGGTGCCAGCGTCGAGGTCTATCTTGCCACCGCCGCCGGCCGGATGATCGCGATGCGCCCCGCCGGCAGGAACGACCTTGCGGTCGGCGATAAAGTCTCGCTCGGCCTCGACCCCGCGGCGATCGTCGTTTTCCCGGCCGGGAGTCGCGCGTGAGCCGCGCCGCGCGGGACAATTCGCGGCTGGCCCTGGTGTTTCCGGCGCTGATGCTGCTGGCGTTTTTCGTCGTGCCCTTCGGGCTGATGATCGCCGTCTCGCTGTTCCAGCGCGTCCAGGGCGGCTTCTACGAGCCGATCGTCACCACCGCCAACTACGCCCGCTTCCTCAGCCTGTTCTTCGGCAAAATCCTGCTGTTCTCGCTCGGCCTGTCGGCGCTCGTCGCGGCGATCTGCGTCACCGTCGGTGCGCCCTTCACCTATCTCCTGACCCGGCTCAGGCGCCGCGCGCAGGTGCCGTGGCTGGTCGCGCTGCTCGCCGTCCTGTCACTGTCGGAGGTGATCATCGGCTTCGCCTGGTCGACGCTGCTCAGCCGCACCGCCGGCATCTCCAACCTCTTCGTCACGATCGGGCTGATGGATGCGCCGGTCGCCTGGACCCCCGGCTTCGGCGCGGTCCTGGCCGGCATGGTCTACCAGGCGCTGCCCTATTCGGTGCTGGTGCTCTACCCGTCCTTCTCGCGGCTCGATCCGTCGCTGGCGGAAGCGGCGAAGACGCTCGGCGCCTCGCCGATCCGCGCCTTCCTGACGGTGGTGCTGCCGGCTCTGCGCACCACGCTGATCGCCACCTTCATCATCGTCTTCGTCTTCGCGCTCGGCGCCTATCTGCTGCCGCAGTTGCTCGGTAGGCCGGAGCACTGGACGCTGTCGGTGCTGATCACCGACCAGGCGATCTACCAGTCCAACATGCCCTTCGCGGCGGCGATGGCGGTGTTCCTCGTCGTCGCGAGCCTCCTGCTGGTGCTGCTCACGACGCTGCTCGGGCGGCGAGGGCAACCGGCATGAGCACCGCCCTCTCCCGGCTGTTCTTCGCCCTCGTCGCGCTGTTCCTCGCCGCGCCGCTGATCGTCATCGCCGGCGTCTCGGTCAACGAGATGCGCAGCCTGACCTTCCCGCCGGTCGGCTTCTCGCTCGCCTGGTACGGCGAGATCTTCACCGATCCCGGCTGGCGCGGCGCGCTGACCGTCTCGGTGCTGATCGCGCTCGGCGCGGCGACGCTCGCCGTCGCGATCGCTTTGCCGATCGCCTA
This sequence comes from Aurantimonas endophytica, assembly GCF_014196845.1. Taxonomy (GTDB): domain Bacteria; phylum Pseudomonadota; class Alphaproteobacteria; order Rhizobiales; family Rhizobiaceae; genus Aurantimonas; species Aurantimonas endophytica. The sequence goes on along the minus strand of NZ_JACIEM010000004.1, from coordinate 517,724 downwards.
TTCGCTGTGGCGCCGGGTCTCGGCGGTCGGCCGCGTCATCCAGACGCTCGGCATCTCGCCCTTCGTCCTGCCGCCGGTGATCACCGCCCTCGGCGCGCTCAGCCTCTGGGCGACGGTCGGCGCCTATGGCGCTTGGTACACGGTGGTGATCAGCCATGCGATCTTCTTCACCAGCCTGCCGCTGGTCACGATCTCGCTCGGCTTCTCCACCATCGACCGCGAGGTCACCGAGGCGGCGCGCACCATGGGCGCCGACGACCGGACGGTCCTGACCACCATCGTCCTGCCGATGATCGTTCCCTACATCGTCTCCGGCTTCGCCTTCGCCTTCGTCCTGTCGCTCAACGAGTACATCGTCGCCTACATGACCGTCGGCTTCACGCTGGAGACGGTGCCGATCAAGATCTTCAACGCGCTGCGTTACGGCTACACGCCGACCATGGCCAGCATCTCGATCCTGTTCGTCGCCGTCGCCATCACCGTGTTCGGAACGGTCGCATGGTTCGGCGACCTGCCGAAGCTGCTCGGCGCCTGGCGTGCCGGGGACGAGAAATGAGGGTCGCCGCCTTCCAGCTGGACGCCACGCTCGGATCGCCGAAGGCCCGCTTCGCGGAGATCGAAGCCTGCATGGCGCGCGCCGCCGGTGCCGATCTCGCGGTCTTCCCGGAGCTCGCCGTGACCGGCTACGGCGCCGGCCCGCTCATCGCCGAGGGGACGACGGCGCCGGACGAAGCGCTCGCGCCGCTGCAGTCGCTTGTCGAACGGCATGGCACGGCGATGGTGATCGGCCTCGCCTTCCGTGAAGCCGCAGGCAAAGCCGTGAACAGCGCGGCGATCCTTCGCCCCGGCGCGGAGTCAGCGCTCTACGCCAAGCGCATGCTCTACGGCGATTACGCGAAGGACCTGTTCGAGGCCGGCCGCGCCGAGCCCCCGATCGTCGATATCGGCGGCCTCGCCTGCGGCGTGCTGGTCTGTTTCGACGTCGAGTTTCCCGAACTCGTCCGTTCGCTCGCGCTCCGCGGCGCGGCGGCGGTGATCGTGCCGACGGCGCTGCCGCGCAGCCCCGGCGCGCGGTTCATCGCCGAGCATCTCGTGCCGGTGCGGGCGTTCGAGAACCAGGTCTTCCTCGTCTACGCCGACCACTGCGGCACGGATTCGCGCTTTGCCTATCAGGGCCTGTCGAGCATCGTCGCGCCGGACGGCAGCCTGCTCGCGGCCGCCAGCGACACCGAAGCGGCGATGCTCGTCGCCGAGCTGAACCTATCGGCCTATGCCGACTGCCGAGCTCAGAACCCGTATCTGGAAGAGCTGCGCCGGGCCGGCCTCGCGCCGAAGTGTGATTGACGCCAGGGCGCCGTCCCTATCTTTAGGGGCGATCCCGGCTGCCCGTCTCGAAAGCGTCCATGCCCCTGCATCTTCCCAAGAAACTCGCCGTCTTCGTCAGGGACGACCTGCGGTACTGGATCAAGACCCGCGTCGAGATCACCACGCTGGTTGCAGCGCTGATCGTCGCCGCCGCCGTCTGGGCCTTCGTCTCGATCGGCGGCGAGGTGCTGGAGGGCGATGCCAAGGGTCTCGATACCGAGATCCTGTTGTCGCTGCGCAGCGCCACGGACCCGTCCGACCCGCTCGGCCCGCGCTGGTTTGAGGAATTCGGCCGCGACATGACGGCGCTGGGCGGCAACGGCGTCCTGATCATGCTGACCTGCTTCGTCGCGCTCTATTTGTGGCTGTCGGACCGGCGACGCTCGATGTGGCTGGTACTGGCCGCCATCGTCACCGGTCTGGCGATGAGCCAGCTGCTGAAATGGGGATTCTCACGCCCCCGCCCGGACCTCGTCCCGCACGGCTCGCACGTCTACACGGCAAGCTTTCCGAGCGGCCACGCGATGATGTCGGCTGTCACCTACCTCACGCTCGCGATCCTCGTGGCACGCGTCCAGGAGCGCTGGACGATCAGGGCGCTGCTGATCGGTGTCGCCGTGTTCCTGACCATCCTCGTCGGGGTCAGCCGCGTCTATCTCGGCGTCCACTGGCCGAGCGACGTCCTGGCCGGCTGGACCGCCGGTGCCGCCTGGGCCGTGATTTGGTGGATGGTCGCCAAATGGCTGGAGCGCAGGGGCGCCGTCGAGCCGGAGGCCGACCACCGAGAAGCCGCCGAACCGGCCACCCTGCCGCCGGCCGGCCTTGCCCGCTCCCTCCCCGCAAGCGCAGCGAGAGAGCCGCGCCCGTAACCATCGACCTGCAGACGGCGGTGCTGGCGACTTGCCGGCAGGCCCTCCGGCCAGCGGACGCGTCTTTGCATCGCTGACGCCGAATCACGCCGGCCTCCATGAGCCTGTGTACGAGGTGTCGCAATCGTGACGGCCGGGTTGCGATTATGTCATCGCTATGGAATTGATCATGCCTCCTGACGCGGCGTTCCTGACAGTCCCCGCGGCGGCGACCAACCGGGCATCCAAGAAGCACCGACAAAAAAACGGCGGGCCATGGAATATTTTCTCCAGCAGTTGATCAACGGGATCACTCTCGGATCGATCTACGGTCTCATCGCCATCGGCTACACGATGGTCTACGGCATCATCGGCATGATCAATTTCGCCCATGGCGAAATCTTCATGCTCGGCTCGTTCATCGCGCTGACGGTGTTCCTGGCGCTGGCGGCGATCGGCATCACTTTCCTGCCGATCGTGATCCTGATCATGATCATCGTGGCCATGCTGTGCACGGCGCTGTGGGGCTGGACCATCGAACGCGTCGCCTACCGGCCGCTGCGCGGTTCGTTCCGCCTCGCACCGCTGATCACCGCCATCGGCATGTCGATCTTCCTGCAGAACTTCGTGCAGGTGACCCAGGGCGCCCGCGTCAAGCCGCTGCCGCCGCAGATCCGGGGCGGCATCACGCTGCTCGACGGGCCGGGCGGGATCGTCGTCCAGATCTCCTACATGCAGATCATCATCATCGCGATGACCATCATCCTGATGACCGCCTTCGCGCTGATCATCTCGCGCACCTCGCTCGGCCGCCAGCAGCGCGCCTGCGAGCAGGACCGCAAGATGGCCTCGCTGCTCGGCGTCAATGTCGACCGGACGATCTCGCTGACCTTCGTGATGGGCGCTTCGCTCGCCGCGGTCGCCGGCATGATGTACCTGCTCTATTACGGCGTGATCGACTTCTATATCGGCTTCATCGCAGGCGTTAAGGCGTTCACCGCGGCGGTGCTCGGCGGCATCGGCTCGCTGCCCGGCGCCATGCTTGGCGGGCTCGCCATCGGTCTCATCGAGACCTTCTGGTCGGGCTATTTCTCGGTCGAGTACAAGGACGTCGCCGCCTTCTCGATCCTTGCCATCGTGTTGATCTTCATGCCCTCCGGCCTGCTCGGCCGGCCGGAAGTCGAGAAGGTCTGAGCCCATGGCGACCCCTGGTGCACCGACCTCTTCAAACCGGCCCGAAGGGGCGGAACTGGAATCCGAGGCGCGACGCGACGCGGTGCGCGGCGAGCCGCCCTTTGCCAATGCCCCTGCCACCGACAGCCGGCTCGTCGCCTCGCTGAAGGAAGCCGGAATCACGGCGGCGATCATCGCCGGGCTGACGCTGTTCTTCTTCGCCTTCCGCACCGACATTGCGGTGGGCGGCCTCGACCTGACGACACGGCCGGACCTCTGGCTGGTCTGGATCGGCATCGCCTTCGTCGGGCGCTTCCTGTTGTCGTACTTCGTCTTCCGCGCGGAGCGGCCGGTCACCGGCTGGTTCAAGCGGACAAAGCGCGCCGGTGCTCGCCCGGTTCCCCTCGGCAAGGTCGTCGGGGTCATCCTGCTCATCGTCGCGCTGGTGCTGCCGTTCCTGCTCGACACGTTCCTGCCGAGCCAGAATCGCTATTTGATCGACCTCGCCATCCTGATCCTGACCTATGTCATGCTCGGCTGGGGGCTCAACATCGTCGTCGGCCTCGCCGGCCTGCTCGACCTCGGCTACGTCGCCTTCTACGCGGTCGGGGCCTATTCCTTCGCGCTGCTCGCGCAGAATTTCGACCTCGGCTTCTGGGTCTGCCTGCCGATGGCCGGGCTGTTCGCCGCGCTCTGGGGCGTCATGCTGGGCTTCCCGGTGCTGCGCCTGCGGGGCGACTACCTCGCCATCGTGACGCTTGCCTTCGGCGAGATCATCCGTGTCGTCCTGCTCAACTGGTCGGATTTCACCGGCGGCCCGAACGGTATTCTCGGCATTCCGAAGCCGACCTTCTTCGGGCTGGAGTTCAACCGCGGCGAAGGCTCCTTCTCGGATTTCTTCGGCCTCGAATATTCGACCGTACAGCGCTTCGTCTTCCTCTATTACATCATCCTGGCGCTGGCTCTCCTGACCAATTTCGTCACCATGCGGATGCGCAAGCTACCGGTGGGACGCGCCTGGGAGGCGCTGCGGGAGGACGAGATCGCCTGCCGCTCGCTCGGCATCAACACGGTCAACGTCAAGCTCACGGCATTCGCCACCGGCGCGATGTTCGGCGGCTTCGCCGGCTCGTTCTTCGCCACCCGCCAGGGCTTCATCTCGCCGGAGAGCTTCACCTTCATCGAATCGGCGATCATCCTCGCCATCGTCGTGCTCGGCGGCCTCGGCTCGCAGCTCGGCGTGGTGATCGCCTCGGTGGTGATGATCGGCGGCATCGAGCTGCTGCGAAACCTGACGGCGCTGCAGGCAGTGTTCGGCGCCGGGTTCGATCCGACGGAATACCGCATGCTGATCTTCGGCCTCGCCATGGTCGCCATCATGGTGTGGAAGCCGCGCGGCCTGATCTCCACGCGCTCGCCGTCGATCGTCTACAAGGAGAAGAAGACCATCAGCGCCGACATGGTCGCCCAGGGCGAGGGTCACTGATGCCGAACCAGACGCAACGCTGGACGCAGGATCCCGTCCTCACCGTCGAGCACCTGACCATGCGCTTCGGCGGACTGGTCGCCGTCGACGATCTTTCCTTCGACGTCGGCCGCGGCGACATCACCGCGCTGATCGGCCCGAACGGCGCCGGCAAGACCACGGTGTTCAACTGCGTCACCGGCTTCTACAAGCCGACCGAAGGCCGGATCACCATGCGTCGTGGCCGCGAAGTCCCGGCTGCGACGGTGGAAGAGCTGACCAGCAGCGGCCAGCAGTACCGGCGCGACGAGAAGGGCTCGGTGTTCCTGCTCGAGCGCATGGCCGACTTCCGGATCACCGCGGTCGCGGGAGTTGCCCGCACCTTCCAGAACATCCGCCTGTTCGGCGGGATGACGGTGCTCGAAAACCTGCTCGTGGCGCAGCACAACGTGCTGATGCGTGCGTCCGGCTACACGATCGGCGGGCTAATCGGCCTTCCGGGCTATCGCCGGGCCGCCGCGGCCGCCAAGGACAAGGCGATCGACTGGCTGCGGCACACCGACCTGCTGGACCGGGCCGACGATCCGGCGGCGGACCTTCCCTATGGCGCCCAGCGCCGGCTGGAGATTGCAAGGGCCATGTGCACCGACCCGTCGCTGCTCTGCCTCGACGAGCCGGCCGCCGGCCTCAACCCCCGCGAATCCGCCGAGCTGAACACGCTGCTGCGCTACATCCGCGACGAGCACGGCGTGTCGGTGCTGCTGATCGAGCACGACATGGGCGTGGTCATGGAAATCTCCGACCACGTCATCGTCCTCGACTACGGCAAGAAGATCTCCGACGGGGATGCCGAAAAGGTGCGCAACGACCCGAAGGTGATCGCCGCCTATCTCGGCGTCGACGACGAGGAAGTCGAAGCCGTCGAAGAGGATCTGGAGAAGGTGAGCGCCGGCGCCGACGTCAGCGCCATCCGCATCGACGGAGGCGCGGCATGAGCGCGATCGAGGCGACCAGCCCGGCGGGCGAACCGCTGCTGGCGATCCGGGGCGTCCAGACCTTCTACGGCAAGATCCAGGCGCTGCGCGGCGTCGACGTCGATGTCCACGAGGGTGAGATCGTCACGCTGATCGGCGCCAACGGCGCCGGCAAGTCGACGCTGATGATGACGATCTGCGGCAATCCGCGCGCCAGCACCGGCCAGATCATCTATCGCGGCGAGGACATCACGCATCTGCCGACCCATGACATCATGTCGAAGTCGATCGCCCAGTCGCCGGAAGGCCGCCGGGTGTTTCCGCGGATGACGGTGATGGAGAACCTCCAGATGGGCGCGATCCTCGAGGACGACGCCTATTTCGACGACGACCTGCGCAAGGTCTTCGAGCTGTTCCCGAGGCTGAAGGAACGGCGCGGCCAGCGCGGCGGCACGCTGTCGGGCGGCGAGCAGCAGATGCTGGCGATCGGCCGGGCACTGATGAGCCGGCCGAAGCTGCTGCTGCTGGACGAGCCCTCGCTCGGCCTCGCGCCGCTGATCGTCAAGCAGATCTTCGAAGTCATCCGCGAGCTGAACCGCAACGAGAGGCTGACCGTCTTCCTGGTAGAGCAGAACGCCTTCCACGCGCTGCGCCTGGCGCATCGCGGCTACGTGATGGTCAACGGCGCCATCACCATGACCGGCAGCGGGCGCGAGCTGCTTGCCCGCGACGAGGTCCGCAGCGCCTATCTCGAAGGGGGAGCCCACTGATGGAACCGGAACTCGCTCTTCTGTGGGAAGTCTCGCTCGCCGAATTCCTCTTCGTCACGGTGATCCTCGGCGGGGGTGGCGCCTGGATGATCGGGCGATCCACCGCGCTGACCTGGAGCGGCTGGGGCCTGCTGGCCTTCTACCTCTTCCTGCTGACGCTCGCCGTCCGCTTCATCCATTTCAGCCTGTTCGGCGGCTCCTTCTTCCTGCCGATCTCGACGTTCGATACCGCGCTGCATTATGCGATCGTGGACTATATCGTGCTCTTCATCATCGCGGCGGCGGGGCGAAGCTATGTTCGTAACCGCCAGATGGCGCGGCAATACGGCTTTCTTCACCAGGATCGCTGATAGGCTGCTGCATTCGGCGGCAACGGTGAAATTTTGGGCCGACGCTATTCCAACAGGGCGCGATCCGGTCTTTAATCCTGCACAGGTAGGGCACGACGAATACCTGCTCGCGACCCGCGGGGTCGCTCCGAATTTTGCAATAGGGAAGGTTCTCATGAAGAAAGCACTTCTAGCCGGCGCGGCGCTCAACCTCGTCTTCGCCGGCGCGGCCTTCGCCGATATGACGATCGGCGTCGCCGGTCCGATGACCGGCCAGTACGCGAGCTTCGGCGAGCAGCTCCGCGTCGGCGCCGAGCAGGCTGTCGAGGACATCAACGCCGCCGGCGGCGTCAACGGCGAGATGCTCAAGCTCTCGATCGGCGACGACGCCTGCGATCCCAAGCAGGCCGTTGCCGTGGCCAACAGCTTCGCCGGCGAAGGCGTCACCTTCGTCGCCGGCCATTTCTGCTCGGGCTCCTCGATCCCGGCCAGCCAGGTCTATGCCGACGAGCAGATCATCCAGATCTCGCCGGCCTCGACCAATCCGGACTTCACCGACAAGCGTCCGGGCGACGGCATCTTCCGCGTCTGCGGCCGTGACGACCAGCAGGGCGAAGTCGCCGGCGCCTACATCGCCGAGAACTTCCCGGACGCCAAGGTCGCCATCATCAACGACAAGACCGCGTACGGCAAAGGCCTCGCCGACCAGACCCAGAAGTTCTACGAGGAAGCCGGCAAGACCCCCGTGCTGCTCGAGAGCTACACGGCCGGCGAGAAGGACTACACCGCCCTCGTCACCAAGATGAAGGAAGCGGGCGTCACCCTCGTCTATGTCGGCGGGTACCACACGGAAGCCGGGCTGATGGCGCGCCAGATGCGCGAGCAGGGCATGGATACGGTCATCATGTCCGGCGATGCGCTCGTCACCGACGAGTACTGGGCGATCACCGGCGATGCCGGCCAGGGGACGCTGATGACCTTCTCGCCGGACCCGCGCAAGAACGAGGCGGCCGCGCCGGTCGTCGAGAAGCTCAGCGCCAAGGGCCAGACCGCCGAGGGCTACGTGCTCTACACCTACGCGGCGATCCAGGCCTGGGCCGACGCGGTGAACACAGCCGGCTCGACCGACTATGACGCCATCGTCACGGCGCTCAACGACGGCAACTTCGACACGGTCATCGGCGAGCTCTCCTTCGACGACAAGGGCGACGTCACGCTGCCCGGCTATGTCGTCTACGAGTGGAAGGACGGCGCCTACGACTACGTCGAGTCGGGCACCTGATCACGCGATGACGGGACGGGCGTGAGCCTGCCCCTGTAATCAAGAAAGGCCCCGGCGCTCGGCGTCGGGGCCTTTTGTTTAGGCCCGTTCGGCATCCGGCACGTCGCCGAAGGCAGCGGTTTCGTCGGCAGCCCTCACTCCTGCCCATGCCGAAACACCGGCTTCCGCTTCTCGCGGAAGGCGGCCATGCCCTCCTTCTGGTCGCCGCCTGCGAACAGCGCGTGAAAAATCCGCCGCTCGTGCAGCAGTCCCTCGCGCAGCCCGACCTCGAAAGCGCGGTTGGTCGCCTCCTTGGCGGCGAGCGTCGCGGGCTTGGAGAAGTCGGCGATGGTCCGGGCGACGTCCAGGGCCTCCTCCATGAGCCGCTCCGCCGGGACCAGCCGCGATACGAGGCCGATCCGCTCGGCTTCCGCGGCGTCGATCATCCGGCCGGTGAGGATCATGTCCATCGCCTTGTACTTGCCGACGGCGCGGGTGAGGCGCTGCGAGCCGCCCATGCCGGGGATCACCCCGAGCTTGATCTCCGGCTGGCCGAATTTCGCCGTGTCGGCGGCGACGATCACGTCGCACATCATCGCCAGCTCGCAGCCGCCGCCGAGCGCGAAACCCGCCACCGCCGCGACCATCGGCGTGCGCACGCGCTCCAGCGCCTCCCACTCGGACAGCCAGTCGGCGAGCATCATCGCCATCGCCGAGCGATCCTCCATCTCCTTGATGTCGGCGCCCGCCGCAAAGGCCTTGTCGGAGCCGGTGATCAGAATCGCCCCGACCTGCGGGTCACGGTCCAGCGCCGCGGTCCGTCGCACGATCTCGCCCATGACCGCGGCGTTCAGCGCGTTCAGCGCCTTCGGCCGGTTGAGCGTCAGGATCGCGACGCGCCCGTCGCGGCTCTCGATAACGATGTCGTCTTCCGCCATGAATTCCTCCTCCTGGTCGGTGCCTGCGGGGTCCACGCGGCCAATGCGCCGCGCCCGTCCTATTTCGGCTGCATCCTTATCGCGCCGTCGAGGCGGATCGTCTCGCCGTTGAGCATCGCGTTCTCGACGATGTGCAGGGCAAGCGCGGCATATTCCTCGGCCTTGCCGAGCCGCGAGGGAAACGGCACCGCGGCGGCCAGCGAGGCCTGCACCTCCTCCGGCATGCCGGCCATCATCGGCGTCTCGAAGATGCCCGGCGCGATGGTCATGACGCGGATGCCGGACTTGGCGAGGTCGCGCGCCATCGGCAGCGTCATGCCGGCGACCGCCGCCTTGGAGGCGGCATAGGCGATCTGCCCGATCTGGCCGTCGAAGGCGGCGACCGACGCCGTGCTGACGATGACGCCGCGCTCGCCGTCGGCGCTGATCGGCCCGGCCTCGGACATAAGCAGCGCCACCTGCGAGGACAGGTTGAACGTGCCGATCAGATTGACGGCGATGACCTTGCCGAACAGCGCCGGGTCGTGCGCCTCGCCGCGCGAGACGGTCTTGGCGCCGACGGCGATTCCGGCGCAGTTGACCAGAATGCGCGGCACGCCATGGGCCGCGACGGCCGCCGCCACGGCATCGGCCACGGAAGCCGGATCGGCGACGTCGCAGCGCAGGAACACGCCGCCGATTTCCTCGGCAACGGCGCTGCCCGCCGCCTCGTCGCGGTCGAGCACCGCGACCGGCGCCCCACGCGCCGCCAGTCCCCGCGCCGTCGCTCGGCCGAGGCCGGACCCCGCCCCCGACACGATGGCCGGTGTCGTCACGCCAATCTGCATCGTCCCCTCCTGCCCTGCCGCCGCCCGTCGCTCGAGCCGGCAATGTTCTTCGCAGACAAGTAGCACGTCCGTGCAGACCCGCGAGGGGCTGGCGCCGCGAAGGCTTTCCTCGCGCAGCGCCCGGCACTATCAAGCAGATGTCGCAACCAGCAGCCGAGAGTCGTCCATGTCCCGCATCGTCTACGTCAACGGCGCCTATCTGCCGGAAGCGGAAGCCAGGATCTCGGTCTTCGACCGCGGCTTCCTGTTCGCCGACGCCGTCTACGAGGTGACGACGGTATTGGGCGGCAAGCTCATCGACTTCCGCGCCCACATGGCAAGGCTGGACCGGTCGTTGTCGGAGCTTAAGCTGCCGACGCCGGCGAGCCATGACGAACTGCTGGCGATCCACCGGGAACTCGCCGCGCGCAACGGCGTCGACGAAGGCCTGATCTACATGCAGGTGACGCGCGGCGCCGCCGACCGCGACTTCCTGTTCCCGCCGCAGGACACACCGCCCTCGCTGGTGCTGTTCACCCAGACCATGGCGCTGCGCGACAAGCCCGCGGCACGCACCGGCATCCGCGTCGCATCGATGCCGGATCTGCGCTGGGGCCGCCGAGACATCAAGACCGTGCAGCTGCTCTATCCGTCGATGGCCAAGACGGAGGCCGTCCGGCGGGGCGCAGACGACGCCTGGCTGGTGGAAGACGGGGTCGTCACCGAGGGGACCTCCAACAACGCCCATATCGTCACCGCCGACGGCACCTTGATCACCCGCGACCTGTCGCACTCGATCCTGCACGGGATCACCCGTGCGGCGGTCCTGCGGCTCGCAGCCGACAGCGGGTTGAAGATCGAGGAGCGTTCCTTCACGCTGGACGAGGCCAAGGCCGCGAAGGAAGCCTTCATCACCTCCGCCTCCGCCTTCGTCCTGCCGGTCGTTTCGATCGATGGCGCGGCGGTCGGCGACGGCGCGCCGGGACCCGTCGTCCGGAAGCTGCGCGAGATCTACATCGAGGAGGCGGTCCGCACCGCGATCTGAGACGCGATCCGCAGCTGCCGGCCCCCTTTCGTTTGTTGCGTTTTGGTTTCGCTTCTTTCATCCTCATCTTGAAAGCGAGGCTTCCCGATGCTCTCCGATCGTCAGCAGCAGATTCTCGAGCTCGCCAAGCGCGCCGGGCGGGTCGCCGTCGACGATCTCGCCGGCCGCTACGCGGTCTCGGTGCAGACCATCCGCAAGGACCTCAACGAGCTCTGCGACCAGCGCCTGCTGGCGCGGATCCATGGCGGCGCGGTCCTGTCCTCCGGCGTGGAGAATGTCGGCTACGACGCCAGGCGGATGATCGCGGCGGACGAGAAGGCGGCGATTGGCCGGGCCGTCGCCGACCTCATCCCCGACCGCGCCTCGCTCTTCGTCAATATCGGCACGACGACCGAAGCAGTGGCGCATGCGCTGCTGCGGCACGGCGGATTGATGGTGATCACCAACAATATCAATGTCGTGACGGCGATGCGGCCGTATCCGGAGATCGAACTGGTGATCGCCGGCGGCGTCGTCCGCCGCTCGGATGGCGGTATCGTGGGCGAGGCGGCGGTCGACTTCATCCGGCAATTCAAGGTGGATTTCGCGGTGATCGGCGTCTCGGCGATCGATGCCGACGGGTCGCTTCTGGACTTCGACTATCGCGAGGTGCGTGTCGCGCAGGCGATCATCTCGAACGCGCGGCACGTCATCCTCGCGGCCGATTCCTCGAAATTCGAACGCAGCGCACCGGTGCGGATCGGCCATCTCAACCAGGTTCACTCCTTCGTCACCGACGCGGCGCCAGCGGCCATCCGGCAGATCTGCCGGGACGCCGACGTGCGGCTGGTCGAAACCGCAGCGACGGCCTCCGAGGCTCAGGTACCCGTCGTAGCCGACGCCGGTTGAATTTCGTTTGACCTTCGATTTGGTTTCGTAATAAGCTTCGCTACGTTCGCAATGGCAACATAAATGCTGCATTGCGAAGCCTGGGGAGGCTCTTCTGGATTTCGACGTCTTCATCATTGGTGGCGGCATCAACGGCTGCGGCATTGCCCGCGACGCCGTCGGGCGCGGCTATAGCGTCGGGCTCGCCGAGATGAACGACCTCGCATCCGGCACCTCGTCCTGGTCCACCAAGCTGGTGCATGGCGGCCTGCGCTATCTCGAGCACTACGAGTTCTCCCTCGTGCGCCATGCGCTGATGGAGCGCGAGGTGCTCTGGTCGATCGCCCCGCACATCATCCGGCCGCTGCGCTTCGTGCTGCCGCATCACGCGGGCCTGCGCCCGGCCTGGCTGCTGCGGACCGGCTTGTTCCTCTACGACCATATCGGCGGCCGCAAGACGCTGCGCGCGACCACCACGGTGGATCTCGACGGTCCGCTCGGCGCGCCGCTCAAGGATGAGTATCACCGGGGGTTCGAATATTCCGACGCCCGCGTCGACGATGCACGGCTGGTCGTCCTCAACGCCCGCGACGCGGCCGACCGCGGCGCGGCGATCATGGTCCGCACCAAGGTGGTGGAGGCGCGGCGCCAGGACGGCGCCTGGCAGATCACGCTGCGCGACACCGCAACCGGGCTCACCCGAACCGTCTCGGCACGCTTCCTCGTCAATGTCGGCGGTCCCTGGGTGGACGAGATCATCCGCGGCGCCATGGGGCGCAACGAGGCGCGCCACGTCCGCCTCGTGCAGGGCTCGCATATCGTCACCCGCAAGCTCTACGAGCATGACCGCGCCTATATCTTCCAGAACGAGGACGGCCGGATCATCTTCGCGATCCCCTACGAGGAAGACTTCACCCTCGTCGGCACGACCGACCGCGACTACGAAGGCGATCCGGCGAGGGTGGCGATCTCGGACGAGGAGACCAGCTACCTCCTCGGCGCCGCCAGCGAGTATTTCAAGCAGCCGGTGACTGCGGACGACATCGTCTGGACCTATTCCGGGGTGCGTCCGCTCTATGACGACGGCGCATCCAAGGCGCAGGAAGCCACGCGCGACTACGTGCTGAAGGTCGAGGGCGGGCGGGACGAAGCGAAGGTCCTCAACTGCTTCGGCGGCAAGATCACCACGTACCGCGTCCTCTCGGAGGAAGTACTGGCGAAGATCGAGGACGCGCTCGGCACCCGCGGCAAGCGCTGGACCGGCACCAAGCCCCTGCCCGGCGGTGATTTCGCGGTCGATGGCCTGGCCGCGCTGGAGGATCGGCTGCGCCAGGCGGTACCGGCCTTCGACGAGCGAACCGTGCGGCGGATGGCGCGCTCCTACGGCACCGATGCGCTGGCGGCGGCCGGTCATGGTGCGCCGGGCCGCGATCTCGGCCACGGGCTGTTCGAATCCGAGATAGACTGGCTCACCCGCCACGAGTGGGCGCGCACGGCCGAGGATATACTGTGGCGTCGGACCAAGCTCGGCCTGCGCTTCGACGCTGGCGAGACACGGCGCCTTGCCGCGCACATGGACGCATTAGAGGCACAACGGAGGATCGCGGCCGCCTGAGCCGCGTGGGAGCCGTCTGGGAGGACAGTTTGCTCGAATTGCAGAACGTCAGCCGCACCGTTGGCGGCGACAAACACATCATCGATATATCGCTCAAGCTCGAGCGCGGATCGCTGAACGTCCTGCTCGGGCCGACTCTCGCCGGCAAGACCAGCCTGATGCGGCTGATGGCCGGGCTCGACACGCCGACCAGCGGGCGCGTCCTCATGGACGGCAATGATGTCACCGGCGTGCCGGTGCGCAAGCGCAACGTCGCCATGGTCTACCAGCAGTTCATCAACTACCCGTCGCTGACGGTCTACGAGAACATCGCCTCGCCGCTGCGCATCCAGCGCCGCCCTGCGCCCGAGATTGACGCGGCGGTGCGCAAGGCCGCAGACCTGATGAAGCTCGGCCCGTTCCTCGACCGCACGCCGCTCAACCTTTCCGGCGGCCAGCAGCAGCGCACGGCGCTGGCGCGCGCACTGGTGAAGAATGCCGAGCTGGTGCTGCTCGACGAGCCGCTCGCCAATCTCGACTACAAGCTGCGCGAGGAACTGCGCGAGGAACTGCCGCGGCTCTTCGCCGAGACCGGCGCGGTGTTCGTCTATGCGACCACCGAGCCGCACGAGGCGCTGCTGCTCGGCGGCCGCACCGCGACGATGTCGAAGGGGCGCATCACCCAGTTCGGCGAGACGGCCGAGGTGTATCACCGGCCGCACGACCTCCTGACCGCCCGCACCTTCTCCGATCCGCCGCTTAACGTCGTCCAGCTGACCAAAGCGGCCGGCCGCTTCACCTCGCAAGGCGGCGTCGCCTTCCCGGCAGCGCCCGTCCATGCCGGGCTTCCAGACGGGGCCTACAGCGCTGGCATCCGCCCGCACCGGCTGACGCTCGACGGCACCGACGGCACCGGCTTCGATGCCACGGTGGTGCTGACCGAGGTCACCGGTTCGCAGACCTTCATCCATGCCGATCTCGGCGGCGAACGGATCATCGCACTGGTGCATGGGGTGCGCCGCCTCGATGCCGGCGAGCTTGTGCGGCTGTCATTCGACCCGTCGCGCGTCCTGCTGTTCGCCCCGGACGGCGCCGCCGTCGCCGCGCCGGCGCGGCTGGCCGCCTGAGGAGAGACGATGGCCCGTATCCGCCTCGACCATATCCGCCACGCCTACTCGCCGGCGCTGGCCAAGGCCGGCACCTACGCACTGCGCGAGGTCGACCACGCCTTCGAGGACGGCGGCGCCTATGCGCTGCTCGGACCCTCCGGCTGCGGCAAGACCACGCTGCTCAACATCATCTCGGGCCTCCTGACGCCGTCGGAAGGCAAGGTCCGCTTCGACGACCGCGACGTGACGATGCTGACTCCGGAAGCCCGCAACATCGCCCAGGTCTTCCAGTTCCCGGTGATCTACGACACGATGACGGTGCGCGAGAACCTCGCCTTCCCGCTGAAGAACCGCAAGCTTCCCAAGGCCGAGATCCAGACGCGCGTTAGCGACATGATCCGCCGCATCGGGCTGGAGGCGAAGGCGGACCGCAAGGCGCGCGGCCTGACCGCCGACGAGAAGCAGAAGATATCGCTCGGCCGCGGCCTGGTGCGCTCCGACGTCAACGCCATCCTGTTCGACGAGCCGTTGACGGTCATCGACCCGCACATGAAATGGCAGCTGCGCTCGGAGCTGAAGCAGCTGCACCACGAATTCGCAATGACGATGATCTACGTCACGCACGACCAGACCGAGGCGCTGACCTTCGCCGACAAGGTGGTGGTGATGTACGATGGCGAGGTCGTGCAGATCGGGACGCCCGAAGAGCTGTTCGAGCGGCCGCGGCATACATTCGTCGGCTATTTCATCGGCTCGCCCGGCATGAACGTCCTGCCCTGCCGGCTCGAGGCCGGCGAAGCGGTGATCGCCGATGCGCGGATCGCGCTGGCCGGGCTCGCCCCGGTCTCCGCCGGACAGAAGACCGAGCTCGGGATCCGGCCGGAATTCGTCGAGATCGTGCCGAGCGGCGACGGCATTCCGGTGAGCGTCACGAAGGTGGAGGACGTCGGTTCGGAACGGATCGTACGGGCGACGCTGTCGGGCAACCCGATCAGCGCGATCGTGCCGGAAGGCGCTTCCATCCCCGCCGATGCGGCGGTCCGCTTCGCGCCACACGCACTCAATGTCTACGCCGATTCCTGGCTGGTGGAGAGGGCCTGAGACATGGACAAGACCTGGAACAACAAAGCCTGGTTCATGGTCGTGCCGGTGCTCCTGCTGGTCGCCTTCTCGGCGGTGATCCCGCTGATGACGGTGGTCAATTATTCGGTGCAGGACACGTTCGGGAACAACCAGTTCTTCTGGGCCGGCACCAGCTGGTTCCAGGACATTCTCACCTCGTCGCGCTTCCACGACGCCCTGCAGCGCAACCTGATCTTCTCGGCGATCATCCTCGCCATCGAGATCCCGCTCGGCATCCTCGTCGCCCTGTCGATGCCGAAGAAAGGCATCTTCGTGCCGGTCTGCCTCGTGCTGATGGCGCTGCCGCTGCTGATCCCGTGGAACGTCGTGGGCACGATCTGGCAGGTGTTCGGCCGCACCGACATCGGGCTGCTCGGCTACACGCTGACCGCGATGGGCTTCGACTACAATTACGTGCAGGATCCCTTCGACGCCTGGGTGACCGTCATCCTGATGGATGTCTGGCACTGGACGAGCCTCGTCGTCCTGCTCTGCTATGCCGGGCTCGTGTCGATCCCCGACGCCTATTACCAGGCAGCGAAGATCGACGGCGCCTCGCGCTGGGCGGTGTTCCGCTACATCCAGTTGCCGAAGATGGGCCGCGTGCTGCTCATCGCCGTGCTGCTGCGCTTCATGGACTCATTCATGATCTACACCGAGCCCTTCGTCGTCACCGGCGGTGGCCCGGGCAACTCCACGACCTTCCTGTCGATCGACCTCGTCAAGCTGGCGATCGGCCAGTTCAATCTCGGCGAGGCGGCGGCCATGTCGCTGGTCTACTTCCTGATCATCCTGGCGCTGTCCTGGGTGTTCTACACGGTGATGACCAATGCCGGCACCGACCAGCCGATGAAGGGAGCGCCGGAATGAGCGACCAGGCGACCGCCCATCGCAGCCTGCCCGCTGCGGCCCATTCGGAGACGGCGCTGAAGGAACGCGCGCGGGCGAAGACCGGGCATTTCCGCTGGAAGGCACTGATCCCGGCGATCTACATCGTCTTCCTGCTCCTGCCGATCTACTGGCTGGTCAACATGAGCTTCAAGACCAATCAGGAGATCCTGAGCGGCCTCACGCTGCTGCCGCAGAACCCGACACTGCGCAACTACGCGGTGATCTTCACCGATCCGTCCTGGTACAACGGCTACATCAACTCGATCATCTACGTGGTGATGAACACGATCATCTCGGTGGCGGTGGCGCTGCCGGCGGCCTACGCCTTCTCGCGCTACCGCTTCCTCGGCGACAAGCATTTGTTCTTCTGGCTTCTGACCAATCGCATGGCGCCGCCGGCGGTGTTCGCGCTGCCGTTCTTCCAGCTCTACTCCGCCTTCGGCCTGATCGACACGCATATTGCCGTGGCGCTGGCGCACTGCCTGTTCAACGTGCCGCTGGCGGTGTGGATTCTCGAAGGCTTCATGTCCGGCGTGCCGAAGGAGATCGACGAGACCGCCTATATCGACGGCTATTCCTTCCCGCGCTTCTTCTTCAAGATCTTCACGCCGCTGATCGCCAGCGGCATCGGGGTCGCCGCCTTCTTCTGCTTCATGTTCTCCTGGGTCGAGCTCCTGATCGCGCGGACCCTCACGGTGACCGACGCCAAGCCGATCTCGGCGATCATGACCCGCACCGTCTCGGCGTCGGGCATGGACTGGGGCGTCCTCGCCGCCGCCGGGGCGCTGACCATCATCCCCGGCGCGATCGTCATCTGGTTCGTGCGCAACTACATCGCCAAGGGCTTTGCCCTGGGGAGGGTGTGATGGACTTTTCCTGGATGGCCTGGACGTGGCCGACCGCGATCTTCTTCCTGGTGATCTTCGCGCTGATCGCCGCCATGGGCGTGTGGGAGTATGCCGTGCCGGGCGGGTCGCCGCGCGTCGGCATATTGCGCTTCGAGACCACCCGCGGCGACCGGCTGTTCGTTTCTCTGCTCGGCTCCGCCTTCATCTGTCTCGGCTGGCTGTGGGCCACCGACCTCTCGCTCTGGTACGCGCTCGCCGTCTGTGCCGGGTTCTTTCTTCTCGTCTTCCGTCTCGTCTGACGAGACGGCGTCTGCCCCTGCCGCGTCTCGACCGGTCGACGCGGGTCAGCCAACCAACCGACCGGCTCCATCTGGGAGGATTGTGAACATGAAACGCATACTGATGAGTACGACGGCGGCCCTCGCCATCACGCTCGGCGCCAGCCCGGCCTTTGCCGACATGGAGGCGGCGAAGTCGTTCCTCGACGGCGAGATCGGCGACATGTCGTCCCTGTCCCGCGAGGAGCAGGAACAGGAGATGCAGTGGTTCATCGACGCCGCCGAGCCGTTCCAGGGCATGGACATCAAGGTCGTGTCGGAGACCATCACCACCCATGAATACGAGTCGAAGGTGCTGGCCCCGGCCTTCACCGCGATCACCGGCATCAAGGTCACCCACGACCTGATCGGCGAGGGCGACGTCGTCGAGAAGCTGCAGACGCAGATGCAGTCCGGCGAGAACATCTACGACGCCTATGTCAACGATTCCGACCTGATCGGCACGCACTGGCGCTACCAGCAGGCACGCAGCCTCACCGACTGGATGGAGAACGAGGGCAAGGACGTCACCAATCCCGGCCTCGACCTGGACGACTTCATCGGCACGTCCTTCACCACCGCGCCGGACGGCAAGCTCTACCAGCTGCCCGACCAGCAGTTCGCCAACCTCTACTGGTTCCGCTACGACTGGTTCAACGACGAGAAGAACAAGGCCGACTTCCAGGAGAAGTACGGCTACGAGCTGGGCGTGCCGGTCAACTGGTCGGCCTATGAGGACATCGCCGAGTTCTTCACCGGCCGCGACATGGGCGAAGGTCCGGTCTACGGCCACATGGACTACGGCAAGAAGGACCCCTCGCTCGGCTGGCGCTTCACCGATGCGTGGCTCTCGATGGCCGGCAACGGCGACAAGGGCATCCCGAACGGCGTCCCCGTCGACGAATGGGGCATCCGCGTCAACGAGAACTCCCAGCCTGTCGGCTCCTGCGTCGCGCGCGGCGGCGACACCAACGGCCCGGCGGCGGTCTATTCCATCACCAAGTATCTCGA
Source organism: Aurantimonas endophytica (assembly GCF_014196845.1). Lineage (GTDB taxonomy): Bacteria > Pseudomonadota > Alphaproteobacteria > Rhizobiales > Rhizobiaceae > Aurantimonas > Aurantimonas endophytica. Next base: position 498,991 of record NZ_JACIEM010000004.1, on the reverse strand, counting down.
CTGGCTGAAGGCCTACGCCCCGCCCGAGGCCCAGGGCATGACCTTCTCCGAGGCAGGGCCGGTGCCGGCGCAGGGCAAGGTCGCCCAGCAGATCTTCTGGTACACCGCCTTCACCGCGGACGCGGTCAAGGAAGGCCTGCCGGTGGTCAATGAGGACGGCACGCCGAAATGGCGCATGGCCCCCTCGCCGCACGGCGTCTACTGGAAGGAGGGCATGAAGCTCGGCTACCAGGACGTCGGGTCCTGGACGCTGATGAAGTCCACCCCTGACGACCGCGCCAAGGCCGCATGGCTCTACGCCCAGTTCGTCACCTCCAAGACCGTCGACGTGAAGAAGAGCCATGTCGGGCTGACGCTGATCCGCGAGAGCTCGATCCGGCACCAGAGCTTCACCGACCGGGCGCCCGAGCTCGGCGGGCTGATCGAGTTCTACCGCTCGCCGGCCCGCGTGCAGTGGTCGCCGACCGGCACCAACGTGCCGGATTATCCGAAGCTCGCGCAGCTCTGGTGGCAGGCGATCGGCGACGCGGCCTCCGGCGCCAAGACGCCGCAGGAAGCCATGGACACGCTCTGCGCCGAGCAGGAGAGCATCATGGAGCGGCTCGAGCGGGCCGGCATCCAGGGCGACATCGGCCCGAAGCTCAACGAAGAGCATGACATGGAATACTGGGTCGAGCAGGCCAAGGCGAACGGCACGCTGGCGCCCCAGCCAGCCGTCGAGAACGAGAAGGAACAGCCGATCACCGTCAATTACGACGAGCTGGTGAAGAGCTGGGCCGACGCCACCGCGACCGCCCCGACCGAGGGCGACACGACCTCGGCGACGCCGGCGGCCGCGCCCGCCCAGTAAGCGGCGGACGCCACGAGAGAAGACAGAAGGCCGGGACGTTCCCGGCCTTCTCGTATCGGCGCCGCAGATGCGCCTTCCCCTGCTCCTGCGCCCGTTCGAGGCTGCACTTCCGGGACAGGGTCACCCGTATTCTCAGGAGCTGCCAATGTCCGGCTACGTCCTCGCCATCGACCAGGGCACGACCTCCTCCCGCGCCATCGTCTTCGACGACGGTTTCCGGGTCGTCGGGATGGGCCAGGAGGAATTCCCGCAGCATTTCCCCCGCTCCGGCTGGGTCGAGCACGATCCGGAAGACATCTGGTCGTCGGTGGTCGCGACCGTCCGCTCGGCGCTCGCCGACGCCTCGCTGTCGGCAGCCGACATCGCCGCGCTCGGCATCACCAACCAGCGCGAGACGACGCTGATCTGGGACCGCGCCACCGGCAAGCCGATCCACAATGCCATCGTCTGGCAGGACCGGCGCACCGCCGAGATCTGCCAGCGCCTCGTCGCCGAAGGCAGCGAACCGGCGATCACCGCGAAGACCGGTCTCATCGTCGATCCGTATTTCTCCGGCACCAAGATCGCCTGGCTGCTCGACAATGTCGACGGCGCGCGGGCGAAGGCCGAGGCCGGCAAGCTCGCCTTCGGGACCGTCGACTCCTTCCTGCTCTGGCGCCTCACCGGCGGCCGCGTCCACGCTACCGACGCCACCAATGCCTCGCGGACGATGCTGTTCGACATCGCGGCCAACGACTGGGACGACGAGCTGCTGCGGCTCCTTCGCGTGCCGCGCGCGCTGCTGCCGAGCGTCGAGGATTGCGACGCCGAATTCGGCACCACCGACGCTTCGCTGTTCGGCGCGGCGATCCCGATCCGCGGCGTCGCTGGTGACCAGCATGCGGCGACGCTCGGCCAGGCCTGCTTCGAACCCGGCATGGTGAAATCCACCTACGGCACCGGCTGCTTCGCCGTGCTCAACACCGGCGCCGAGCGCATTACCTCGCACAACCGGCTGCTGACGACGATCGCCTATCGCCTGGCCGGCAAGACCGCCTTCGCGCTCGAGGGCTCGATCTTCGTCGCCGGCGCGGCGGTGCAGTGGCTGCGCGACGGTCTGAAGATCGTCGACCGGGCCGAGCAGACCGGCCCGATGGCGGCGCGGGCCGACGAAGCCCAGGATGTCTACATGGTGCCGGCCTTCACCGGCCTCGGGGCACCGTGGTGGGACGCCGAGGCCCGCGGCGCGATCTACGGCCTGACCCGCAAGACCGGGCCCGACGAACTGGCCCGGGCCGCGCTCGAGGCCGTGTGCTTCCAGACCGCCGACCTTCTCACCGCCATGCGGCGAGACTGGTCGGGCGCCTCCGACACGATCCTCAGGGTGGACGGTGGCATGGTCGCGTCGGACTGGACGATGCAGCGCCTCGCCGACATTCTCGACGCGCCGGTCGACAGGCCGGTGGTGCTGGAGACGACGGCCTTGGGCGCCGCCTGGGTCGCCGGACAGAAGGCCGGCGTCTGGCCCGACATGGCGGGCTTCGCCCAGCGCTGGCATCTCGAACGCCGCTTCACACCGCAGATGGACGCGGTGACCCGCGGCCGCAAGCTGACCGGCTGGGCCGATGCGGTACGGCGGACGCTGACATCGTAAGTCGAGCGATCGCGGCCCTGAGGCTGCGCCGCGTGTATGCGCAACCGGTCACCTCCTACCGCTAGACAACGGGATATCCCCCCATTACCTTGAGGATATCCATCCGGAGGCCGTCATGCCGCTCTACGTCAAGGACCGCGAGGTCGGCGAACTCGCCGACCGCCTCGCCAAGCTCAAGAAGACCAGCAAGACCGAGGCAGTGCGCCAGGCGTTGCGGTCTGAGTTGGAGCGGAACACGGCGACGGAATTGAAACCGTCGAAAGTCGACCCGCAGACGCAGGCTTACGTCGACAACGGATTGAGGGTCGCGCGCACGATCCGCGCCAGGTATCCGGCGGGCGGCCCGGGACTACCGGTGACGAAAGAATGGATCGACAGCCTCTACGAGGATGATTGATGTTCGTTGACGCCTCGGCCCTTTGCGCTTTGGTGCTCGAGGAGGAGGATGCCGAAACGATCCTGGCGCGAATGAAGTCGGCCGACAGGCTGCTCGTATCACCCACGGTGATCTGGGAGACGGTTATTTCCTGCTCCCGCCGCGTCGATTGGCAGCTGGAAAACGCGCAGGCGGCCGTTCTGGATTATCTGATTGAGATGCACATCGCCATCGTCGCGATCCCGCCCGAGGCTGCCGCCCTCGCAGTCGAGGCCTATGCCCGCTTCGGCAAGGGCCGGCACAAAGCCGGGCTGAACTTCGGCGACTGCTTCGCCTATGCCTGCGCCCGGCATTTCGACGTTCCGCTGCTCTATAAGGGCGACGACTTCGCCCACACCGACATCGCGGCCGCCTGAGCCGCGCAGACGCGGAGAGGACGCTGCAACGGACGGCAGCCGGCGCGACGCGCATCCGCCGTTGACCTTTGTCGCCCGATCCGCTTGACGTGCCGCATTCGGACCCGTTGCAGCTGTGACGCCTTCCCGCCCGCAAGAGACCCGCCATGACCACCAGAGACATCGTCTTCATCGCCCTTTTCGCCGCCCTGATGGCGGTGCTGGGCGCCTTTCCGCCCCTGATGATCCCGGCGCTCGGCATTCCGATCACCGCGCAGTCGATGGGGCCGATGCTGATGGGCGGCATTCTCGGCGCGCGGCGCGGCGTCCTCGCCATGCTGCTTTTCCTGGCGCTGGTCGCCGTCGGCCTGCCGCTGCTCTCGGGCGGCCGCGGCGGCCTGGCACCCTTCGTCGGGCCCTGGGCTGGCTTCATCTATGGCTGGGTCGCGGCGAGCTTCGTCATCGGCTGGCTGACCGAGCGCTTTTGGACGCGCCTGTCCTTCCCGCTCGCCTTCGCCGTCGCCGTGCTCGGCGGCATCGGCGTGATCTATGCGATCGGCGTGCCTTGGTATTCGGCGATGTCCGGCATGGGGCTTCGGGAGGCCTTCATCGGCTCGGCCGTCGCCTTCATCCCCGGCGACCTGATCAAGGCCGGCGTCGCCGCGGCGGTGATCGTCGCGGTGCGGCGCGCCTATCCACTGATCGCGCCACGCCGCGCCCGCTCGGCCTGAGGCGCGATGCGTCCGGCCCTGCGGTGATCGTCCTTCGCGGCGTCTCGGTCGAGCGGGCCGGACGCATCGTCCTGTCCGATCTCGACCTGACGTTCGCCGAGCGCCGCGTCGGCATCATCGGCGCCAACGGCTCGGGCAAGAGCAGCTTCGCCCGGCTGCTCAACGGTCTCGTCCTGCCGGCGACGGGCGACGTCAGCGTCGACGGGCTGGACACGAAGGCGAAGGGCAAGGAGGTGCGCCGCCGCGTCGGCTTCGTCTTCCAGAACCCGGACAACCAGATCGTCTATCCCACCGTCGGCGAGGACCTCGCCTTCGGGCTGAAGGGCCGCGGCCTCGACAAGGCAGCGATCGCCGGGCGCGTGCAGGCGGCGCTGGAGCGCTTCGGCCTCGCCGGCTTCGAGGACCGGCTGGCGCATGAGCTGTCCGGCGGCGAGCGCCAGATGGTGGCGCTGGCCGGGGTCATGGTGACCGAACCGGCCTGGCTGGTCATGGACGAGCCGACGACGCTGCTCGACCTGCGCAACACGCGCCGGGTGATGGACGCCGTCGCCGCGCTCGACCAGCACGTCGTCTTCGTCACCCACGACCTGGATCTGCTCGCCGGTTTCGACCGCGTGCTGGTGTTCGAGGCGGGCCGGCTCGTCGCCGACGCGGCTCCGCGCGAGGCCATCGCCGCCTACCGGGTGATCGCCGGATGATCGCCGGGCTCTACCGGCCGGGGACGAGCCCCGTGCACCGCGCCCGCGCCGGCACCAAGCTGGCGCTGCTGCTCGGCCTCGGCACGCTACTCTTCGCGGTGGACGACGTCGCCCTCGCCGCGGCCGCGCTCGCTATCACTCTCGCCGCCTTTGCGCTGGCCCGGATCCCGGCGCGCGTCGCCTTCGCGCAGATCCGCCCGGCGCTGTGGATCCTCGGCATCCTGTTCGCCGTGCAGCTCTGGCTTGTCGGGCTCGAACCGGCGCTGCTCCTCGTCCTGCGCTTCGCCGCGCTGATCCTGGCGGCTTCGCTGGTGACGCTGACGACGCGCACCGCCGAGCTCGTCGCGGTGATCGAGTGGGCGCTCGGGCCGCTCGGCCGCGTCGGCGTCGACGTCACCAAGGTGAGCCTCGCGCTGTCGCTCGCCATCCGCTTCATTCCGGCCGTCTCTGCCATCGCCGACGAAGTGCGCGAGGCACAGCGCGCCCGCGGCCAGGACCGCAATATCGTCGCGCTGGCCGTGCCGGTGATCGTTCGTCTCTTGAAGATGGCGGACGAGATCGCCGAGGCGATCGACGCGCGTTCCTGAGGCGGGAAATATTCCCTATGTCTTGCCAAACGCTCCCGAAAGCGAGACGGCGGGGCGGGGTCCGCGCTAGAAAGCTTGCGGGCACGCCACGACGATTTCGAAAGGATCGTTCATGCGATGGCTTCACGCGACACTCGCTGCTTCGCTGGCTCTCCTCGTCTCGACGCTCTGCGCGTCGGCGCAGCAGCCGGCGGCTCTCGAGACCCTGCGGGTCGGCATCCTGCAATACGGCACGGTGAACTGGGAACTCGACGCGATGACCCGCAACGGCATCGATGTGCGCCACGGCGTCGATGTCGAGCTGGTGCCGTTCGCCGGCGAGGACCCTTCCAACGTGGCGCTGCAGGCGGGCGCGGTCGACATGATCGTCTCGGACTGGCTCTGGGTCTCGCGCCAACGCGCGGCCGGCGCCGACTTCACCTTCGCGCCCTATTCCACCTCGGTCGGCTCGATCATGGTGCCCGGCGACAGCCGCATGGAGGCGCTCGCTGATCTGCGCGGCAGGACGCTCGGCGTCGCCGGCGGGCCGCTCGACAAGAACTGGCTGCTGATCCAGGCGCTGGCCAAACGCGACGGCCTCGACATCGCGGCGGAGAACGAGATCGTCTATGGCGCGCCGCCGCTGCTGACGGCCAAGGCGGAAAGCGGCGAGCTCGATGCCGTGCTCAACTACTGGCACTACGCCGCCCGCCTCGAGGCGCAGGGCTTTCGCACGCTGATCTCCGGTACGGAGGCGGCGATGGCGATGGGCACCGCCGGCCCGGTCGCGGCGATAGGCTGGGTGTTCCGCGACAGTTTCGCGGAAGATCACCCGAAGGCGATCGAAGCCTTCCTCGCTGCCGACGCCGAAACCAAGACGCTCCTGCGCGATTCCGACGAGGAATGGGTGAAGCTCGCGCCGCTGGTGAAGGCCGAGAACGAGAAGACCCTGGCAACGCTGCGCGACCGCTACCGCGAGGGCATCCCGACGCGCAGCGCGGAAGACGAAATCGCCGACACCCGTGCGCTCTATCGGCTGCTGGCCGAGATCGGCGGCGAGCGGCTGGTCGGCCCGTCCCCGGAGCTCGTCGAGGGGACCTACTTCACCGGGCGCAAGAATGGCGCTTGATGCTGCTGCTGCCGGTCCCGGCCGGGCCGAGAACCGGGCGCTGCCCAGCCTGATCGTCATCCTCTCGCTGGCGGTGCTGCTGGCCGTGTGGTGGGTCGCCGCGTCGCTCGCCGACAGCCGCGTCCTGCCCTCGCCGGCCGCCGTCGCCGCGGCCTTCTGGCGCGACGCGCTCACCGGCGAGCTGTTCTTCCATCTCGGCATGACGCTGTTCCGGGTCGCGGCGTCCTTCCTCCTCGCGATGGTCTTCGGCTCGATCATCGGCGTCGCGCTCGGCATGAGCCGGCAGGCCAACCGTTTCTTCGACCCGTGGCTGATCCTCTTCCTCAACATCCCGGCGCTGGTGGTCATCGTGCTGGCCTATATCTGGTTCGGCCTCAACGAGATCGCGGCGATTGGGGCGATCGCCGTCAACAAGATCCCGAATGTCGTCGTCACCATGCGCGAGGGCGCCCGGGCGCTCGACCGCCAGCTGGCGGAGATGGCCTCGGTCTACCGCTTCGGCCGGATGAAAACGCTCCGCCACGTCATCATCCCGCAGCTGCAGCCCTATCTTGCTGCCTCCTCCCGGTCGGGCCTCTCGCTGATCTGGAAGATCGCGCTGGTGGTCGAGCTGCTCGGCCGCTCCAACGGCGTCGGCTTCCAGATCCACCTCTATTTCCAGCTCTTCGACGTCGCCTCCATCCTCGCCTATACGCTGGCCTTCGTGGCCGTCATGCTCATGATCGAGTTCCTGCTTGTCCAACCGCTTGAAGCCCGTGCCACGCGCTGGCGCCGCTGACCCTCTCGACATCGCGATCCGGAACAAGGCGTTCCGCGGCGCAGATGGCGGCCTGCTCGAGGCGATCGACGACGTCGCGTTCACCGTGCCCGCCGGCAGCTTCACGACGCTGATCGGCCCCTCCGGTTGCGGCAAGACGACGACGCTGCGCATCGTGCTCGGCCTCGACACGGAATTCGAGGGGCATGTGAGGCTGCCGGGCGCGACGCCCCGCATCGCGGCGGTGTTCCAGGAGCCGCGCCTCCTGCCCTGGCGCACCGTCGAGGAGAATGTCCGCCTCGCTTTGCCGCCCGAGCTTGAAGGCGCCGACCTCTCGGACCTCTTCGCCATCCTCGGCCTCGACACGATGCGCTCGCGCTTTCCCGGCGAACTATCGCTCGGCCTCGCCCGTCGCGCCGCCCTCGCCCGCGCCTTTGCCGTCGAACCGTCGCTGATCCTCCTCGACGAGCCCTTCGTCTCGCTCGACGAGATGACCGCCAGCCGGCTGCGCACGCTCCTGACGACGGTCTGGTCGGCCCGCCCGACCACCGCGCTGATGGTCACCCACAATCAGCGCGAGGCGGTGGAACTGTCCGACCGCATCGTCTTCCTGACGCCCCGCCCCGCCACGGTGCACGGCATCCACGAAATCACGACACCCCGCCCCGCCCGCGACGCCGCCTGGCGCGAGCGCGAGCTCGCCGAACTGGACCGGCTGTTCCCGGGGGTGCTGTAGGGGCGGCTGCTTCTGCGCACGATGCTTCTGCTGCTCCTGCCCGAGCATCCTTCTGCTTCTCTCCGAGCGTCCCCCGCGCTTCCACTCGCGGCATCTCCCGGCGCACAGTGCAGGTACAGCCGTTCCCTCCCTGACGGCGTCATCCTCGGGCCCCTATCGTCCACTGCCCATCCCCGCTTGACCTTCCCGCCCCCGCAGCCGACTTTCGACCCCATGAATCAGATTCGTTCCGTGTGCGTCTATTGCGGGTCCTCCGCCGGGCGCGATCCCCATTATGTCGAAAGCGGCAGGCAGCTCGGCCGCGACATGGCCGAGGCCGGCATGCGGCTGGTCTATGGCGGCGGCACGCGCGGCATCATGGGTGCGGTCTCGGACGGCGTCGTCGCCGCCGGCGGCCAGGTCACCGGCATCATCCCGCGCTTCCTCATCGACATGGAGGCGACGGAGCGCGAGCTCGACCGGCTCGACGAACTCGTCGTGACCGAGGACATGCACGAGCGCAAGCACCTGATGTTCCAGCGCTCCGACGCCTTCGTGGCGCTGCCCGGCGGGATCGGCACGCTGGAGGAGCTGGTCGAGATCATGACCTGGAGCCAGCTCGGCCGGCACGCCAAGCCGATCGTCATCGCCAATGTCGGCGGGTTCTGGGATCCACTCGCCCGGCTCTTCGACCATATGAGGGACGAGGGCTTCATCCACAGCGCGCATCAGGTGCAGCCGATCGTCATCGACGACGTCGCCGACATCGTGCCGCGGCTGTCGGCGATCGCCGTGCCCGAAGCAGACGAGGGTCGCGCCGAGATCATCGAGCGGCTTTAGCCCGGGCATTTCGGTCTTTCGGTTGCGGTACGCCGCCAGCGGCCTAGATGCGGTGGTGCGGCAACCGCCGCACTCCCCGCTTCCGCGAATCGCGACAAGGACCCGCCCACCCATGGCCGAAAAGCGCTCGACCCCGAAGATCGAAGTCCGCATCGCGACGAAGAGCGATGTCGACGCCATCATCGCGCTCTCGTCCAAGGTGTTCCGCGAGGAGCCGGGCTATACGCGCGGCATGATCCTCGGCCAGCTCTCGGCCTTTCCCGAGGGCCAGTTCGTCGTCGTCTACGAGGGCGACATCGTCGGCTATGCCGCCACGATGATCCTCGCCGAGGAAAAGGCGCTCGCCCAGCACAGCTGGGCCGAGGTCACCGGCGGCGGCTATGCGGCGATGCACGACCGGCGCGGCGAGTGGCTGTACGGCACCGAGATCTGCGTCGATCCGGACCGGCGGCGCCTCAGGATCGGCAAGCGGCTCTACGATGCGCGGCGCCGGCTCTGCCAGGATCTCGACCTCAAGGGCATCGCCTTCGGCGGCCGGATGCCCGGCTATCGCCGCAACGCCAGGCGCTTTGCCTCGGCGGAGGCCTATCTGGAAGCGATCCGTGCGGGCGAGGTGAAGGATCCGGTGGCCTCCTTCCATCTGGCGGCCGGCTTCGAGCCGGTGCGCCTGCTGGAGGGCTACTATCCGAAGGACGAGGCGTCCGGCGGCTTTGCGGCGCTGATGGTCTGGCGTAACCCTTATTACGATCCCTCGCGCGCCGATCAGCCGGTCAATCGCGGCAACCCCGACGTGGTGCGCGTCGTCACCGTGCAGATGAAGGCGCGGCGCATCGCCAAGCCGCAGGATTTCTACGACGCGGTCGAATATTTCGTCGAGGTGGCCTCCGAATATGGCGGCGACTTCGTCGTCTTCCCCGAGCTCTTCACGCTGATGCTCCTGTCCTGCGAGGCCGAGGAGCTGAAGCCGGAGGCGGCGATCGCGCGCCTGACCGAGCACACGCCGGATTTCGTCCAGCGGATGACCGACATGGCGATCCGCCGCAACATCAACATCATCGGCGGCAGTCACGCGACCCGCACCGAGGCCGGGGCGATCCAGAACGTCGCCTATGTGTTCCTGCGCGACGGCTCGGTGCATGTGCGCGAGAAGATCCACCCGACTCCCAACGAGCGCCAGTACTGGCAGATCAAGGGCGGCGACCGGGTCGACACGATCGAGACCGACTGCGGGCCGATCGGCGTGATGATCTGCTACGATTCGGAGTTTCCCGAGGTCGCCCGACGGCTCACCGACCAGGGCGCACGGATCCTGTTCGTGCCGTTCAATACCGACACCCGCCACGGCTATCTTCGGGTGCGCTATTGTTGCCAGGCGCGCGCGATCGAGAACCAGTGCTACGTCGTCACCTCCGGCATGACCGGCAATCTCGGCAATGTCGACAATCTCGACATCGAATACGCCCAGTCGGCGATCTTCACCCCTTGCGACTTCCCCTTTGCCCGCGACGGCATCGCCGCGGAGACGTCGGAAAACGTCGAGATGGTGACCGTCGCCGATCTCAACCTGGCGACGCTCAACTGGGCCCGCTACGAGGGCTCCGTCCGCAACCTGCGCGACCGGCGGCTCGATCTCTACCGCACGCGCTGGTCCGACGGCGGCTGAGCCGCCCCGGCCAGCAGCGCTTCAGCCGGCATTCCCGCCACGGGCGCCTGCCGCGCCCGCCGTTCGGCGCGCGTCGAGCGGAACAGCGCTACCGTGTAGAGGATCAGCGCTGCCCAGATGAAGGCGAAGGCGACCAGCTGCCAGACGCTGAACGGCTCGCCGAAGACGAAGACCGCGGTCAGGAAGATCAGCGTTGGCACGGCGTATTGCAGGATGCCGATCGTCGAGTAATGCAGGAGCCGCGCGCCGGCGGCATAGAGGATCAGCGGGATCGCCGTCAGCGGCCCCGCCCCGATCAGCATCGCGGTCTCCCAGCCATTGCGGAGGAAGTGGCCCTCGCCCGGCAGGAAGAACGCGATCACCAGTACCGACGGCAGCGCCAGGATCGCCACCTCCAGGAAGAAGCCTTCCGAGGCGCCGACCGGCACCATCTTGCGGAGCAGGCCATAGGTGCCGAAGGTCACCGCGAGGATCAGCGAGATCCACGGCAGGCCGCCCGCCTTGACCGTCAGGATCGCGACGCCGATCGCGGCGAGGCCGATGGCCATGGACTGGATGCGGTTCGGTCGCTCGCCCAGCACCAGCGCGCCGAGGACCACGTTGACCAGCGGGTTGATGTAGTAGCCGAGCGCCGCCTCGACCGCGTGGCCGGCGACGATGGCGTAGACATAGGTGCCCCAGTTCACCGAGATCAGCATCGCCGTCATCGTCGCCAGCGCTACCGTCCGCAGGTCGGTGAAGTGCCGCCAGACCCCGCCCAGCAGCCCCTGCCACCAAAGGATCAGCAGGGCAAAGGGGATTGCCCAGATGATGCGGTGCCCGACGATCTCCAGCGGCGAGACGTCCGCCAGGAGCTTCATGTAGATCGGCAGGATCAGGCCCCAGATCGCGAAGGCGCCGAGGGCGTAGGTGAATCCCTGACGCTGTGCGGTTTCGGCCGCTGGCATGGCAAGACCTGATGGTGGTTGAGGATCCCTGCGGTCTAGCAGACCCGCGGCGCACCGCCACCCGAATTCAGCTTATCGCTGTAATCACGATCGTTGATGGGTGCGGCCGCCCTCAGCCGTCGGCGAAACGGTCCGTCGCCTCGATCAGGTGATGCAGGATGCCGGGCTCGGAGAAGGCATGGCCGGCGCCCTCCACCAGATGAAACCCGGCCCGCCGCCAGGCCTTGCTCAGCTCCCAGGCGATGCGCGCCGGACATGGCATGTCGTAGCGGCCATGGACGATTACCCCGTCGATGTCCTGCAGTCTGTGTGCATCGCGCAGCAGCTGGCCTTCTTCAAGCCAGCCGGCATGGACGAAATAATGGTTCTCGATTCGCGCGAAGGCGAGCGCGAAGGAGGCATCGCCGAACTGCCCGCCGACCGACTCGTCCGGCAGCAGCGTGATCGTCTCGCCCTCCCACAGGCTCCAGGCGAGCGCGGCTTCGGCCTGCGCCGCCTTGTCCTCGCCGACGAGGCGGCGGCGATAGGCGGCCATCATGTCGCCGCGCTCGGCTTCCGGGATCGGCGCCAGGAAGCGCTCCCATTTGTCCGGGAACATCTCCGAGACGCCGAACTGGTAGTACCAGGCGAGTTCCGCCCTCGTCAGCGTGTAGATGCCCCGCAGGATCAGCGCGCTCACCCGATCGGGATGGGTCTCGGCATAGGCCAGCGCCAGCGTGGAGCCCCAGGACCCGCCGAAGACCACCCATTGCTCGACGCCGACCAGGGAACGCAGCCGCTCGATATCGTCCACCAGGTGCCAGGTCGTATTGGCCTCGAGCGAGGCGTGCGGGGTCGAGCGGCCACAGCCGCGCTGGTCGAAGATCAGGACGTCGTAGCGCGACGGGTCGAACAGTCGGCGATGCACCGGCGAGGCGCCCCCGCCCGGCCCGCCATGCAGGAATACGGCGGGGGTGCCACCCTTCGTGCCGCAGCGCTCCCAGTAGATCCGGTGGCCGTCGCCGACATCCAGCATGCCCTGCTCATAGGGCTCGATCTCCGGATAGAGGCCGCGCAGTTCGCCGTGCTGCATGCTCATGCCCTTGCCTGCTCGTCGGCGTCCGGAGCGTCGGCGTGCTGGAAGGAGACGAGCGTGCGCAGGAATTCCAGCGCCTCCGCGTCGTCTTCCGACGCCCGGCCCGGCAGCTCATGCAGTCTGTCGACATAGGCGATCTTGCCCTCGACGCCATACTGGAGCGTCGGTGCGATCGTGGCCGGGTCGTCGAAGGCGCCGATCGCCAGCGCCACGCCGTCCGGCGCCTCGTAGGTCAGCGGCGTGCCGCAGGACGGGCAGAAGCCGCGGACGACATGGTTGGACGAGCGGAAGCGCGTCGGCTCGGCCTTCGTCCAGGTCAGCGCGCCGTCAGGCACCGAGACCAGCGGCGCGAAGAAATTGCCGAAGGCCTTCTGGCACATGCGGCAATGGCAGATCGACGCCTTGCCGAGGTCGCCCTCGACGCGAAAGCGCACGGCGCCACACTGGCAGCCACCGGTATGGAAAGTCATGTCGGTCGGGCTCCGTTGAAACAGCTCAGGTGATCTTAGTGCGGGGCCCGCCCCCCGCCAGCCTCAGGACTTGCCGGCGAAACGGTCCGTCGCCGCCAGCAATTCGTTGAGGATGCCCGGCTCGGCAAAGGCATGGCCGGCGCCCTCCACCATCCGGTAGTCGGCGCGCGGCCAGGCCTGTGCCAGCTGCCAGGAGGTGATCGCCGGCGTTACCACGTCGTAGCGGCCCTGGACGATCACCGCCGGGATGTCCTGCAGCCGGTCGATGTTGGCGATCAGCTCGCCCTCCTCCAGCCAGAGGTCGTGCGAGAAGAAGTGGTTCTCGATGCGCGCGAAGGCGATGGTGCCGTCCGAGACCGGGCCGGAAGACGATCCCTCGCCGCCGCGGCCGGTGCGCAGCGTGACCGTGGCAGACTCCCAGCCGGTCCAGGCCCGTGCCGCCTCGGCGCGCACCGCCCGGTCGGGATCGTTGAGCCGCCGCGCATAGGCGGCCAGCAGATCGTCCTGCTCGGCTTCGGGGATGGGCCCGAGCAGATTCTCCCAGCGATCGGGGAACAGCCGGTTGGCACCGGCCTCGTAGAACCAGTCGAGCTCGGAACGCCGGCCGGTGAAGACGCCGCGCAGGATCATGCCGCTGACCCGCGTCGGATGGCGCTCGGCATAGGCCAGCGCCAGCGTCGCGCCCCAGGAGCCGCCGAACAGCAGCCAGCGATCGGCTCCGGTGAGGTTCCGCAGCCGCTCCAGGTCGGCGACGAGATGCCAGGTGGTGTTCGCCTCCAGCGAGCCGAGCGGCGTCGAGCGCCCGCAGCCGCGCTGGTCGAACAACAGGATGCGGTATCTCGCCGGATCGAACAGCCGCCGGTGCTGCGACGAGGCGCCGCTGCCGGGCCCGCCATGCAGGAACACCACGGGCAGGCCATCGGGATTGCCGCAGAGCTCGTAATAGATCTGGTGGCCGTCGCCGACATCGAGTCGACCGGTCTGGTAGGGCTCGATGGCGGGATAGGGCTTGCGGAAGGAGTCGGTCATGCCTTGGCTTGTAGGGCGGATAGCCGGATTTTGCACGGGAGCCGGCTGGCCTCAATTCGTCTCAGTCCGCCGAACTTGCCGCCATGGCTGAAAATGGCTATATTTTCTGTACACTTTCCATGAGGATGGACATGGTCGACAAGACAGTGACGGCGACCCAGTTCAAGGCCGACTGCCTCAAGCTGATCGACGCGATGAACGCCAGCGGCGAACCGGTGATCGTCACCCGCCATGGCAAGCCAGTAGCGCGGCTGGTGCCGGCAGAGACGGACAGTCCCCGTCCATCGCTGTTCGGCTCGATGAAGGGTACGATCCATTACGCTGACGACCTGATCGAACCGGCGGCGGATCCCTCGGATTGGGAAGCGCTTCGTTGAGCTTGCTCGATACGCATTGCCTCGTTTGGTACCTGAACGGCGATACACGGATGGGGCCAAAGACGAGAGCGCGAATAGAGGCGGAGTGGGGTTCAGGCAGTGGCGCGGCCGGCATCGCTGCCATGACGCTCTGGGAAATCGCGATGCTCGTCTCCAAGGGCCGCCTCAGCGTCGGCCAGGATCTCGGCAGATGGTTCGCCTGGCTGCTCGGCGACGGTGGGATGCGACTCCTCGCCTTGGATGCCCGTGTCGCGGTAGACAGCGTGAGCTTGCCGGGCTCGTTCCACAGCGATCCGTCCGACCGTCTGATCGTCGCCACGGCCAGGTGCCATGACATGCCCCTTCTGACCGCCGACCGAGCCATCCTTGCCTATGGCGCCCAGGGCCACGTGCAGGCAATCGACGCAACGCTCTAGGCGGGCGCAACAGCGTCGCCGCCGTGGCGAGGTGCGGGTACCGTCTCTCTTCCCCGCGTTTCCCCAGCGGAGCTCAACCGTGAGCTCTTGTCCCACCGGCAACGGCGCATGCGTGGCAGAGAGGCACGTCGCCGCCCGCAGCGTGAACGGCGCTGACTGGATTCTCGGGACGGGGCCCGAGGATGACGTCCATGGGATGGATAGGCCGTTCACCGACGGTGGCGGAGCGGGCCGGTTCTGCAGCTCGACGGTGCCGGAGAACCGCCCTTTCTCGCGCGGCATGCCCGGGTCAACGCGGAGGAATGGGTCCCCGGGTCAAGCCCGGGGATGACGCCGAGAGGGGAGGTCGGGGATAGCCGCCCCGTTTCCCGCTGCGGCATCTGGCGATTTTAGCGTTTCACTTCCCAGGTCGTGATGCGCTCGCCGGTTTCGGGGTCCTTGCCGTCCTTCAGCTGGATACCCTGCCCCAACAAATCGTCGCGGATGCGGTCGGCTGCGGCGAAGTTCTTGGCGCGCAGGAGCTCGAGGCGCTTGTCGATGATCGCCCGGACGTCGTCCGATACCGCGTTGGAAACGACGAGATCGATGCCGACGAGTGCCAGGCACGCCAAAGCGGCAGAGGCCCCGACCTGCCTTTGATCGTCCGCGACGAGCCCGCTGGAGTCCTGACCGAATCCGAATGAACCGGCGCTCGCGTCAGTCGTGGCACCCGGCTCCGCCCATCGCCCCTGATTGAACAGCGCATGCACGACCTGCAGCGCGCCGCCGAAATCCAGATCGTCAGCCAAGACTCGCATAAATGCCGGGTCCGCAGCCGTCGCCGCAGCCCCTTCCTCGGCGGCGATCCGGCGCCAACGCGTCAGGATGGCTTCCGCCTCCTCCAGCCGCTTCACGGAAAAATCGATCGGCTCGCGGTAATGCGTCATCAGCATTGCCAGGCGCAGCACTTCGCCCGGCCACTTCCGCCCGCCGAAATTCTCCGTGTGCAGCAGGTCGTGGATGGTGACGAAATTGCCGTCCGACTTCGACATCTTGCGGCCTTCGACCTGCAGGTAGCCGTTGTGCATCCAGATCTGCGCCATCGTGTCGGTGCCGTGGGCGCAGCGCGACTGGGCGATCTCGTTCTCGTGGTGCGGGAAGATCAGGTCGAGCCCGCCGCCGTGGATGTCGAACTCCTCGCCGAGCAGCGCCCCGCTCATCACCGAGCACTCGATGTGCCAGCCCGGCCGGCCGCGGCCCCAGGGCGAATCCCAGCCCGGCTCGTTCTCGGCCGACAGCTTCCACAGCACGAAGTCGCCGGGATTGCGCTTGTGGCTGTCGACGGCCACCCGCGCGCCGGCGCGCTGCTCGTCGAGCTTGCGGTTGGAGAGCCTGCCGTAGTCCGGCATCGAGGTGACGTCGAACAGCACCTCGCCGCCGGCCTGGTAGGCGTGGCCCTTCTCGATCAGCGTGGCGATCATCGCGACCATGTCCTGCCCGTCGGCCCGGCCGGCGACGTAGTCGGTGGCGCGCGGCTCGACGGTGGGCGGAAGGCAGCCGAGTGCGGCGACGTCTTCATGGAACTGCTCGGCGGTCTTCGCGGTCACTGCCGCGATCGCGGCGTTCAGCGGCAGGTCGGGATAGTCGCGCGCCGCCCGCGCGTTGATCTTGTCGTCGACGTCGGTGATGTTGCGCACATAGGTGACGGCCTCGTCGCCATAGAGGTGGCGCAGCAGCCGGAACAGCACGTCGAAGACGATGACCGGGCGGGCGTTGCCGATATGGGCGAAGTCGTAGACGGTCGGCCCGCAGACATACAGGCGCACCCGCCGGTCAGCCTCGGCTATGCCGGAATCCTGCCAGGCGAGCGGGCGGAATTCCTCCTTGCGCCGCGTCATCGTGTTCCAGAGCGTCAGGCCGCGAAAGCCGTCATCCATCGGTCTGCCTCGATCGTCTGTGCCGCGCGCCGTCGGGGCGCACTGCCTCGTTCAACTGCTGCCGTGGTGGCGTCGTCGCCATGACGCCCTCACCCGCCAGCGGGCTCTGGCTAGCGCCAAACGGGCCGCCTGACAAATGCGCGGGTCCGCTCTCGCAAGTGTGATTCCCGCGAGCCATGACGTGCTTGCGGCGGGCCTTTGCACGAAATCTCCGCAAAATGGTGAGCCGGCAAAAATTCGTGCCCGTGGCGACCCCCGGCGATGTGACAGGAATGCAACGCCAATCCGCTTAGCGACACAACGGCTTAGCGGCGTCAGTTCCGTAATCGCTTCTGCCCATAATCTGGCGCAATCGCAGTGCCGGATCATCCTCCCAGCAGCCCACGGACCCATGGCCATGATTACCAAGAGTGTTGAGTTCAAATCGAAGCGCGAACGCGAGCAGGAGGTCGATCTTGCCAAGAACTATCGCGCCATCGGCATCCCGGCCATCGCCGCCGCCAGCCAGTCCTGGCTGAAGGCCAAGGCGCCGAAGCTGCAGCGCGACGAGACCTTTCCGGCGATGATCCCGGCGGAGTAATCGGCCGCCTGCGCCCTTAGAACAGGCTGCCCTGCGCCTCGCCGTCCGGCGGGGTCGCTGCCGCCGGCGGGGCTTCGGCGGTTTCATCGAGCGGCGCCTGCACGTCGGGCCCGGTATTGGCGACCTTGTTAACGCGGTCGGATATCCGGACGATGTCGAAGAAACCGTCTTCCGGCGGTGCCAGAATGTCCGCCACCGCTGCCGGGTCGTAGTCCCGGCAATCCAGCCAGCGCGCGTAGTCGTCCTGATCCACCACGATCGGCGTCCGGTCGTGGATCGCCGCTATACGGCCCGAGGCCGCCGTGGTCAGGATCGCGGCGGTGTCGATCTCGCCGCCGTCGGGGCCGTGCCAGGTCTCCATCAGTCCGGCGAAGGCGAAGGGCCGGCCGTCGGCAGGTTTCAGGAAATGCGGCTCGGACTTCGCCTTGCCCTGCCGCCGCCACTCGTAGAAGCCGGACGCGGGAACGAGGCAGCGGCGATAGCGCATGGCACCGCGGAAGGCGTTCTTGTCCGCCGCGGTCTCGGCTCGCGCATTGATCAGCAGCGGAAAGCTCTTCACGTCCTTGACCCAGCCGGGGATCAGCCCCCATCTCGCCAGCAGCGCCCTGCGGTTCGGCCGGTTGGCGCCGGGCCGCTCCGCCTCGCCGCCGATCGCGATCAGGATCGGCTGGGTCGGCGCGATGTTGTAACGCGGCGGATATGGGTCCAGATCGATGAGGGCCAGCAGCTCGGCGACCGCATCGGGTGGAGCCGTCAGGGTGAAGCGTCCGCACATGGACAGCGTTTGAGCCGCAGCCGGCACCGGAAGTCAATCGTCAGAGGTATCCTATGCTCGATCGCCCCACCCGCCCGCTGCTCGGCGTTTCGGTTTGCCTGTCGCGCGCCGGCCGGATCCTCCTGGTGGAGCGCCGCCGCGACCCTTACGCGGGGCGGCTGAGCCTGCCGGGCGGCGGCGTCGACTTCGGCGAGCGGCTGGAGGTGGCGGCGCGGCGCGAGATGGCCGAGGAGACGGGGCTGACGACCGGGCCGCTGCGCTTCGTCACGCTGCACGAGGCGATCGGCGGGCAGTTCCATGCCGTGATCGCGGTCTTCGCCGGGGCCCTGCCGTTCGAATCCGTGCCGCAGGCCGGGGACGACGCGGCGCGGCTGCATCTCCTCACCCTCGACGAGATCGAAGACGCCGAACGTGTCCAGCGCACCACGCCGGGCCTCGGGGAGATCGTCGAGAAGGCCGTCAACGCCACGCTCATTCACTGATTTACGGCTGTTGCGGGAAGAGCGCATGGCGCACCATATCTCGCGCTCGAGCCGTCCGGCGCTTGCATAAGCGTTAACGAAATCGGAAAGTTTTCGCATGTGCGTTCGCCCCCTCATCACTGCGCTCGTCCTGGCATCCGTGGTCCTTGGCCCGGTCGGGACGGCGGCGGCGCAGACGGAGACGCCGGCGGCGGAAGCCGAGGCTCCGGCCGCCGAGGAAACGGCGGCGGTGCTGCCGAGCGACGCGCCCTACATGCGGCCGATGGGCCGTCTCGCCGCGATCCTGGGCTCGATGCACTTCCTGCGCCGGCTCTGCGGGGACGCCGAGGCGGATCTCTGGCGGGTCAAGATGCAGGAGCTGATCGTCGCGCAGGCGCCGAACGAGGCGGACCGCCGGCGTCTCGTGGCCAGCTTCAACAGCGGCTATCGGGCATTCGAATCGACCTACCGGCACTGTACGCCGGCAGCGCAGGTGGCGGTGAGCAGGTATCAGAGCGAGGGCGCCGCGCTGGCGCGCGAGATCGGCGTCAGGTACGGGAATTAAGGTGGGGTTAACGATTTCGGAAGAGTGCGACGATTTTCGCGCCCGGATCGTGCTAGGGACCTTAACGGGACGTGAAGCCGAAAGGCTGCAATTGAGGGGTTCAGATGATCGATTTGCACGGGGCCGAGCTGGAAGAGCTGATCCAGGCCGAGAAGAAGCAGGTCGCGTTCGAGTACCATAACGAAGCCTGGGCCGACGGCATCTCCGACGGAATCGAGGCGGAGATCCTCGCCGAGACCGCGATCACCACCGCGCTGACCGAGCTGATCCGCCTGCACGGCGAAGACGACGTGTTGACGATGGTCGAGTCGCTGCGCCAGCGAATCGAGTTCGGCGAATTCCGCTCGGACCGGACCATCCAGTAATCGCCCGCCCGTTTTCGTCCCCCATGCCGGCCGTGCCGGCAGCCGCCCTCTGAAGGTGCTGACGCCTGTGCGCCGTACCAACTTCGTCCTGACGATCGCTCTTGTCCTGCCGGTATTTGCCGCGGCAACTCCCGTTGCCGCCTTCTCGCGGATCGATCCCGGCGAGGGACGCTCGGATTCCCGGGAGGGGATCATCGCCGTGCCGCTGCCGCCGCTCCCGGGGGCCGCGCCTGCGACCACGCCTTCGCAGCTTCCGTCATCTCCCGTGCACGAAGGCACCGACGCCGGCGAGGTGCCGCTGTCGCCCGCCGATGAAGCGGACGACGCTGCGGCCCCCGCCGAGGGGGATGATGCGCAGCCGGACCAGCGTCCCGCCACCAGCGACGAAACCGCTCCGACGCCGTTCCGCGATGGCGCCGCAGCTGCCGAGCCACTGGCCGCCGACATCGCCTATGGGGAGGAGTCCCTGCCGCGCCCGGTGCGCGACCTGCGGTCCAGGCTGATCGAGATCGCGCGCAGCGGCGAGATCGAGCGTCTGCGGCCCTATATCGAAACCGGCGAGGACGGCACGGTGCTCAGCTTCGGCCCGACCATCGACGACCCGATCGAGTTTCTCAAGGCCAGCTCCGGCGACGGCGACGGCGTCGAGACGCTGGCGATCATGCTGGAGATCCTCGAGGCCGGCCATGCCCGCGTCGAGCCGAACGCGCCGAACGAGATTTTCGTCTGGCCGTATTTCACCCAGGTTCATCTCGAGGATCTGACGGCGCCGCAGAAGGTCGAGCTTTTCGAGCTTGTGACCGCCGGGGACTACCAGGGAATGCTGGATTTCGGCGGCTACAATTTCTACCGGCTCGGCATCACGCCGGATGGCCGCCTGGCGTTCTTCGTCAGCGGCGACTGACGTTTGCCGCTAGGCTGATCCGGCCAGCCGCGCGTCGAGCAGCGCGATCGCGTCCGCCGCGCCCATCACCGCCGCAGCATCACGCGCCGTCGTGCCTTCCGGGGTGCGGGCGGCAATGTCGGCCCCACGCTCCAGCAGGCAGTCGACGAGCTCCGTGCGGTTGAACATAGCCGCCATCATCAGCGGCGTGCGCCCGTCCGGGCCAGCCCCGTCGACCTTGGCGCCATGATCCAGCAGCAGCCGGGCGATCTCGGCCTCTCCCTTGAACGCGGCGCCTGCCAGCGGCGTCTGGCCGCGATCGTTGACCAGCTCCGGATCGGCGCCGCGCGTCAGCAGCAGCTCGGTCAGCGCCACATGGCCGTGATAGCTCGCCAGCATCAGCAGGCTGTCGCCCTTGTCGTTGCGGAAATTCGCCGGCAGGCCCTGGTCGAGGAACGCCGTCATCGCTTCGCTGTCGCCGTTGCGGGCGGCATCGAAGACCCTGGCTGCCAGCGCCTGTGTGGCTTCCTCGATCGCGGCGGGATCCATAGCGTCGTCGTCGGTCATCGAATGCTCCTCGGAAACTGATGCCGGTCGCCGGCGTCTCAGCGCAGCGGCGCCAGCGTCTCGACGAATTCCGCCGGCTGGCCCTCACCGCCCTCGACGATCTCGCCCTCCCACATGACGCGGTTGCCGCGCACGAAGGTGCCGACCGGCCAGCCGGTGACCCGCCTGCCGTCATAGGGCGTCCACTGCGCGCGCGAGCCGATCCAGTCGTTCGTGATCGTGGATTCCCGCTTCAGGTCGACGATGGTGAGGTCGGCGTCGTAGCCGAGCGCGATGCGGCCCTTGCCGGCGAGGCCGAAGATGCGCTGCGGGCCGGCCGAGGTGAGGTCGACGAAGCGCGCGAGACTCAGCCGGCCGTTGGCGACATGGTCGAGCATGATCGGCACCAGCGTCTGCACGCCGGTCATGCCCGACGGCGACTGAGGATAAGGCTTCGCCTTCTCCTCCAGCGTGTGCGGGGCGTGGTCGGAGCCGAGCACGTCGACGACGCCCGCCGCGATACCGCGCCAGACGCCGTCGCGGTGGCGGGACTCGCGCACCGGCGGGTTCATCTGCAGCTTGGTGCCGAGGTTGGCATAGTCGTCGGCGGTCAGTGTCAGATGATGCGGAGTCGCCTCGCAGGTGGCGTTGCGCTTGTGGGCGGCGAGAAAGTCGATCTCCTCTGCCGTCGAGATGTGCAGCACGTGGATGCGCGCGCCGGTCTCCTCGGCGATGGCGACCAGCCGCTCGGTGCAGCGCAGCGCCGCGATCTCGTCGCGCCAGACCGGGTGCGAGGAAGGATCGCCGGCAACCCTCAGCCCGGCGCGCTCGCGCAGGCGGAACTCGTCCTCGGAATGGAAGGCGGCACGGCGGCGGGTCGCCGACAGGATCTCGCGCACGCCGTCGTCGTCCTCGACCAGCAGCGAACCGGTGGAAGAGCCCATGAACACCTTGATGCCGGCGGCGCCCGGCAGGCGCTCGAGCTCGCGGATGTCGGCGACATTGTCGCGCGTGCCGCCGACCCAGAAGGCGAAGTCGCAATGCATGCGCTTGCTGCCGCGCCGGACCTTGTCGGCGAGCGCCGCCTCGCTGGTGGTCAGCGGGTCGGTGTTCGGCATCTCGAAGACGCAGGTGACGCCGCCCAGCACCGCGGCGCGCGATCCGGTCTCCAGATCCTCCTTGTGCTCGGCGCCCGGCTCGCGGAAATGCACCTGGCTGTCGATCACGCCCGGCAGGATGTGCAGCCCAGTGCAGTCGACGACCGCGCCGGCCGATGCGGGGTCCAGCGACCCGATCGCGACGATGCGCCCGCCGCTGATGCCGATGTCGCGAATCCCCGCGCCATCCTGGTTTACCACCGTCCCGCCGGTCAGCAGCGTGTCGTAGGTTGTCGCCATCGTCGTCTCTCCGCTTGTTCCGCCGGCGCGCCCGGCTTACGTAAATGCGCCTGGTCACACAAGCGAGCTGCCCCATGCCCGTCGCCCGCCTCGCGGATCGCGCCACCCTCCTCGTCACCGGCGAGCCCGCCGAACATTTCCTGCAGACGCTGGTCACTGCCGATCTCGACAGCCTGGCCGAAGGCGAGATGCGTCCCTCCGCGCTGCTCACGCCGCAGGGCAAGATCCTGTTCGAGTTCCTCATCGGGCGGGTGCCGGGCGGCTTCCGGCTGGATATTGCCAAAGCGGCCGTCGAGGCTTTCGCCAAGCGTCTCGCGCTCTACCGGCTGCGCACCAAGGTGGCGATCGAGCCCGGCGACGAGCCCATCTACGCGGTCTGGGACGAGGACCTCGATGCAGTCGACGCATTGCGCGACCAGCGCTTTCCCGATCCTGTCTGGCGCGTCTACGGCGCCCCACCGGAGGGCGCCGCCGAGGCGGAGCCGGCCGATTTCGAGCGGCTGCGGATCCGCGCCGGCATCGCCGAATCGGATACCGACTATCCCGGTTCTGAAGTCTTCCCGCACGACGTGCTGCTCGACCAGAATGGCGGCGTCTCCTTCAAGAAGGGCTGCTTCGTCGGCCAGGAAGTCGTCTCGCGCATGCAGCACCGCGGCACGGCGCGGCGCCGGCTGATGCTGGTCGAGGCCGACGGGCACCTGACCCCCGGGGTGAACATCGAAGCCGGTGGCCGGACGATCGGCACGGTGCTCTCGGCGTCCGGCTGCGACGGCTTCGCGCTGATCCGCATCGACAAGCTGGCCGACGCGCTGGTGGCGGATGCCGAGCTGACGGCGGACGGCGTCAGCGTCACCGCGACCGTGCCGCCCTGGGCCGGCTTCGCGCTGCCAGAACCCGTTGCTGCGGGCACAACGGCCGACGCCGCCGGAGACGCCGAATGAGCCGCACGGCGGGGAGCAAGCCCGCCCGGGTCTGGCAGCGCATGCTGTCCGGCCGCCGGCTCGACCTGCTCGATCCCTCGCCGCTCGACGTCGAGATCGAGGACATCGCCCATGGGCTGGCGCGCGTTGCCCGCTGGAACGGCCAGACGCGCGGCGACCATGCCTTCTCGGTCGCCCAGCATTCGCTGATCGTCGAGACGCTGGTGGCCGCCAGCGGCGCCGAGCCGCGCTGGTGCCTCGCCGCCCTCCTGCACGACGCGCCGGAATACGTCATCGGCGACATGATCTCGCCCTTCAAGAGCGTCATGGGCGGCGACTACAAGCTTGTGGAGCAGCGCCTGCAGGCGGCGGTGAATCTCCGCTTCGGCCTGCCGCCGTCCCTGCCCGCCGGTGTGGAGAAGGCGATCAAGGCCGCCGACCGCGTCTCGGCCTATCACGAGGCGGTCCTGCTGGCGGGCTTCGCGGCCAAGGAAGCCGCAACCTTCTTTGGCAGGCCGGCCGCCGAGCTGGTCGAGCCCGCCGCCTTCACGCCCGTGCCGATCGCCGCCACCGAAAAAGCCTTCCTCGCCCGCTTCGCCGCGCTCGACGCAGAGTGTCGGGCCGGCGCACACGATGTCGCACGCGCCGCCTTGCGGGGATGACTTCGGCCCGTCGCGACCCATAGTGTGAGCCCATGACCTATCTCGTCGTTTCCTCCCTCGCCGAACTTCACACGACCGTCGCCGACCACGGCGCGCTCGACCTCGTGACGCTGATCAATGCCGATACGCCGGTGCCCCGCCCTCCGTCGATCGCGGCGGACCGGCATCTCTTCCTCGGCTTCAACGACATCGTCGAGGAGATCGACGGCATGACCGCGCCGGCGGTGCACCACATCGACCAGCTGCTGGAATTCGGCGCACGCTGGAACCGCGAGAAGCCGCTGGCGATCCACTGCTTCGCCGGGATCAGCCGCTCCACCGCCGCCGCCTACATCACCGCGATGGCGATCAACCCCGACCTCGACGAACAGGCCCTCGCGGAAGAGCTGCGCCGTCGCGCGCCCTCCGCCACCCCCAACGCCCGCCTCGTCGCCTTCGCCGACGACCGCCTCGGCCGCGGCGGCCGCATGGTCGACGCGATCCGCTCGATCGGCCGCGGGGAAGAGGCGTATTCCGGCACGCCCTTCGTGCTGCCGCTGGTGTTGTGAGGGGCGCGATAACGGGCTGAAGCGAAGCGACCGCTGTTAGCGCGTTGTCGCCGGATGCTGAAAGACGTATAATACGTCTTCAGATCAGGAGGCTCGCATGCAGGCTTTCACGTCGATCGACCTTCAGAAACAGACCGGCGACGTTCAGCGGGCCGCCTCCCGCGAGGGCGCCGTGATCACTTCCCATGGCAAGCCGCGGAACGTCATGCTGTCGGTGGAGGAATTCTGCCGGCTGAAGCGCATCGCGAAGGAGGCCGTGCCGCCATCCTTGCTTGCCCGCAGCGCGGTCACCGTCCGGCATGTTCCGGATCCGCTCGGCTACGATGTCACGGACTTCCGGACCGCCGCCCGGCAAATGGCGGACGATGCCCTGGCTGGGACGAACGACGCCGCGGTCGAAGCGGAACTTGCCGCCGTGCGCCAGAAGGTCGGGCGAAGAGTTCCGTGATCGACCGTCCCGACGCTTCCGATATCAGGACCCCGCGCTTCCTGATTATGGACAACACGCCGCTATCGCTGCTGGGGTGCATCGAGGCCTTGGACTGGCTGTTCGAGCCGGGATGCGCGGTGACGATCACCGACATGGTTGTCGCAGAAGCCACCCGCGAGCCCGGCGAAGGCAAAGACCAGCGGCGCGTGACGCGTACCTATGTCGGCGCCTGGCTGACGAAGAACCGCGCCAGGCTCACAATCCTGGCGACTGCCGAAGGCGCACGATATGACCGCGAAATGCGACTCTGGGAGCGCGCTGGGAAGCCGGACGATCTGCGTCCATCGTGGAACGACCGTGGCGAACGAAGCCTCCTTGCAGCCGTCCAGGTGTTGAAGCAGGCGCTTCTGCTGGGTGAAGAGATCATCGTCATCGTCGACGACCGTGACGCACGCGATGCCGTCAGGGCCGTTCGCGCAGACCTTACGATGATGGGGACGCGGACCTTCATTCGCTGGATGGACGAGGACTTCGGCGTTCGCGGCGCCGACACCGCCTGGCAGGCCATCAGGCTGGCGACAGACGAAACCGCTGACGAGGGCGCGGAGGAAGACCCCGTCTTCGTCCGGATGGGCCCCTGAGGTTCAGACCGAAGTCGGAGAGCGCAACTTCGCCCCTCACCCCCGTGGCTTGTACACATGCTCCGGCCCCGGGAACGCCCGGCTCCTGACCTCCTCCGCATAATCCCCGACCGCCTTCTCCACCGCCGCGCCCAACTCGGCGTAGCGCTTGACGAAGCGGGGCGGGCGTTCGGTGAGGCCGAGCATGTCTTCGAGCACGAGGATCTGGCCGTCGCAGGCTGCCGCTGCGCCGATGCCGATCGTCGGGGCGGCGATGGCGGCGGTGATCTCGACGGCCAGCGGCTCGACGATGCCTTCCAGCACCACGGCGAAGGCGCCGGCGTCGCTGACGGAGCGGGCATCGGCGAGGATCGCCGCGCGGCCCTCTTCGTCATGGCCCTGCGTCCTGAAGCCGCCGAGCGCGTTCATCGCCTGCGGCGTCAGCCCGACATGCGCCATCACCGGAACGCCGCGTTCGGCGAGAAACGCGATGGTCTCGGCCATGTGGGCGCCGCCCTCGAGCTTCACCGCGCCGCAGCCGGTCTCGGCCATCACGCGGGCCGCCGTGCGGAACGCCTCGGCCGGGCCGGCCTCGTAGCTGCCGAAGGGCAGGTCGACGACGACCAGCGCCGCCGGCGCACCGGCCATCACGGCGCGGCCATGGGCGATCATCAGCTCCAGCGAGACGCCGAGCGTCGACTCCATGCCGTGCTCGACCATGGCGAGGCTGTCGCCGACCAGGATGATCTCAACATAGGGGTCGACCAGCCGCGCCATCACGGCGTTGTAGGCGGTGACCGCGACCACGGGCGTCGCGCCCTTGCGGGCCCTGATGTCCGGCGCGGTCAGCCGCTTCTTGCGGATCTCGGCACTCATGGCGTCACTCCCTTGTCATTTCCCTCGACGACGCGCTGGTCGATCAGCAGCACGTCGCCGAAATTCGCCGTCACCAGCATCACCACCGGCCGCGCGCCGATGCGCGTAACCGGCGCCAGCGTCGCCGGGTCGCGCAGATCGAGCGAGCGTAGATTCGCTCGTGGCTCGGCCTCGATGGTCGCCCGCATCGCCGCCAGCACCCTATCCGGGTCGCCCTCCCCGGCGCCGATCATCGCCGCGCCCTCGTCCAGCGCCCGCGCCAGCACGGCGGCGGCCGCGCGATCCTCCGGCGACAGCCGCACGTTGCGCGACGACAGCGCCAGCCCGTCCGCCTCGCGCACCGTCGGCACCGCGACGATCTCGACGGCCATGGCGAGATCCGCAACCATGCGGCGGATCACCGCCAGCTGCTGGAAATCCTTCTCGCCGAAATAGGCCCGGTCCGGCTGGACGATGTTGAACAGCTTTGTCACCACCGTCGCGACGCCGCGGAAATGCCCGGGCCGCTGCTCGCCGATCAGTATGTCGCCGAGCGGCTCGGCCGCGACGAAGGCCTGCATCGGCTCGGGATACATCTCGCTTACCGTCGGCGCGAAGACGAAATCGACCGGATAGGCCGACAGCCGCTCCAGGTCGCCGGCGAGATCGCGCGGATAGGCGTCGAGGTCCTCGCCGGGGGCGAACTGCGTCGGGTTAACGAAGATCGTCACCACGACGCGGTCGCACTCGGCACAGGCGCGTTCCACCAGCGCCAGGTGCCCGTCATGCAGATAGCCCATGGTCGGCACCAGGCCGATCGTCTCGCCGGCCCGCCGCATGGGCGCAAGCGCCGCGCGTAGTGCGGCGATCTGGTCGATTCGTTGCAAGGCGTCCTCCCGTTCGGCCTGGCGCTGTCTAGACCATCCGCCGGCCATCGGGGAACGGTTTTCCTGATCATCGACCCCGGCGATCCATTCGCGGCGCTGATCCCTGCGATCAGCACAAGGCGTTGTCGCACCGCACGCGGCGGCGATAGGATGGCATCAACATACGCGGGGAGAATCATCATGGACGCGGCAACGCGATCGAGAGGCACCGTCTCGGCGCCATGGCTGGCGATCTCAGCCGGTTGCGTGATCGCGCTCCTGACTTTCGGGCCGCGCTCGGCGATCGGCTTCTTCCAGATTCCGATGCTGGCCGACAACGGCTGGAGCCGCGAGGATTTCGCTCTCGCCATCGCCCTGCAGAACCTCTTCTGGGGCCTCGGCCAGCCGCTGTTCGGCGCCATCGCCGACAGGTTCGGCACCGCCCGCGTGCTGGTGCTCTCGGGCGTCCTCTACGCCGCGGGCCTCGCCATCACCGCCGTCGCGCCGACGCCGTTCTGGCTGGTGATCGGCTCCGGCGTTCTGGTCGGGCTCGGCGTCGCCGCCGGCTCCTTCGGCATCGTGCTGGCGGCCTTCGCCCGCAGGGTTTCGGCCGAGCAGCGCTCCTTCGTCTTCGGCCTCGGCACGGCCGCGGGATCGGCCGGCATGTTCGTCTTCGCGCCGCTCAGCCAGGCGCTGATCGACAGCTATGGCTGGTCGGATTCGCTCATGATCCTGTCGGCGATGATGCTGCTCGTGCCGCTGCTCGCCTATGCGCTGCGTGGCAACGCCGCGAGCGCCGGGGCCGCGCGGGTCGAGATGGCGCAGACCATGGGCGCTGCATTGCGCGAGGCCTTCGCCACCAAGGGCTATCTGCTGCTGACCACCGGCTTCTTCGTCTGCGGCTTCCAGGTGGCGTTCATCACAGCGCATTTCCCGGCCTTCATCGCCGATGTCGGCGTCGCCCCGGTCTGGGCGGTGACGGCGCTGGCGCTGATCGGCTTCTTCAACATCATCGGCTCGATCAGCTCCGGCCTGATCGGCCAGCGCTATTCCAAGCCGCATTTCCTGGCGCTGATCTATATCGGTCGTTCGATCGCGGTGACGGCCTTCCTGCTGACGCCGATCACGCCGACCACCATCGTCGTCTTCTCGATCGTCATGGGCCTGTTGTGGCTGTCGACCGTGCCGCCGACCAACGCCCTCGTCGCGATCATGTTCGGCACGCGCTATCTCGGCATGCTGGGCGGTCTGGTCTTCCTGTCGCACCAGATCGGCTCGTTCCTCGGCGTCTGGCTGGGCGGCTATCTCTACGAAGTCTACGGCTCCTACGACGTCGTCTGGTGGCTGGGCGTGGCGCTCGGACTGTTCGCGGCGATCGTCCACTGGCCGATCCGCGAAGCCCCGGTGGAGCGCGGCGTGCTGGCGCCGGCCTGAGCTTCCGCCTTACGGAAGGAGTTTCGCCCGGCTCTTGTCGATGGCGGCGAGAAAGCTGCCGCGCGAGGCGGGCTCGGCGATGCCGCGCGGCTCGAAGACGTGGCGGGCGAGGAAATAGCCGGTCATCCGATAGGCATCGGCGAGGCTCGCCGCATCGGCCCCGGTGTCCTGGCGGGAGAGAAACGCGGGCAGCGGCAGCAGCTTGTCGTGCCAGGGCGCGCCGGCATCGCGGCTGACCGCACGGCCGGTCTTCGGCGAGACATAGGCGAGGTCGTCGCGCTGGCCGGTGGCGGCACAGCGCTCGAGGTCGAGGCCGAAGCCGAGCTCCTCAAGCAGCGCGATCTCGAAGCGCAGCATCAGCTCCGCCGCCTTGTCGGGCGTGTCGAGATGATCGACGATCACCATCAGCCCGTCATAGAGCCGCGGATGCGGGTCGCGCTCGGCGAGCAGCCGCAGATGCGCCGCAACGAGCTGGATGCCGTTCAGCCCGACGCCGTCCTCCATCAGCCGCGCCGCGCGCAGGGCCACCGGCTCGAGCACGAACGTGCCCATGTGCTCGTCGAGCCGGGCCCGCCAGTGCACCTCGACGGAATTTCCCGGCTGCAGCACCGGCTGCTGCTTGCGCGAGCGCCCGCCCCGCACGAGGCCGAGATGGCGGCCGCGCTCGCGCGTCATCACCTCGGCGATGACGCTGGTCTCGCCGTGGCGCTTGACGCCGAGCACGATCGCTTCCTCACGCCATTCCATGCCGGGTCAGTTCTCTCGCGCCATCCGCCGGCGCCTCTCTTGGCTCAGCTGGAGAAGTCCAGGCCGATCTCGCGGTAGCGTTCCGGATCGTCGCCCCAGTTCTCGCGCACCTTCACGAAGAGGAAGAGGTGCACGGTCTGGTCGGCCGCCTCCATGATCTCCTTGCGCGCCGCCTGGCCGATCGCCTTGATCGTCTCGCCGTTGTGGCCGATGACGATGCGCTTCTGGCTGTCGCGCTCGACATAGATCGTCTGCTCGATCCGCACCGAGCCGTCCTTGCGGGTCTCCCACAATTCCGTCTCGACATGCGAGGAATAGGGAAGTTCCTGGTGCAGACGCAGATACAGCTTCTCGCGGGTGATCTCGGCGGCGAGCTGGCGCAGCGGCAAATCGGTGATCTGGTCCTCGGGATAGTACCAGGGACCCTCGGGCAGCGTCTTGGCGATCCAGTCGATCAGGTCGTCGCAGCCCGAGCCGGTCAGCGCCGAGATCATGAATACCTTGGCGAAGTCGACGCGGCTGGTGATCGTCTCGGTGAGGCCGAGCAGCTTCTCGCGCTTGATGCGGTCGACCTTGTTGAGCAGCAGCACCTTGGTCTGCGGCACGTGCTGCACCCGGTCGAGGATCGTCTCGACATCCTCGCTGAGGCCGCGCTCGGCATCGACGATGGCGAGCACGATGTCGGCGTCCTTGGCGCCGGTCCAGGCGGTCTTGACCATCGCCCGGTCGAGCCGGCGCTTCGGCGCGAAGACGCCGGGCGTGTCGACGAAGACGATCTGGGTGCGGTCGCGCATGGCGATGCCGCGCACGATGGCTCTTGTCGTCTGCACCTTGTGGGTGACGATCGATACCTTGGTGCCGACCAGCTGGTTGACCAGCGTCGACTTGCCGGCATTCGGCGCGCCGAGCAGCGCAACGAAGCCCGAGCGCGTCGGCGCCAGTTCCGCCGCCGGGGCTGATACAGCCTCGCCCTCCGGCCGGTCCGATTCGTTGGTCAATTCGTGTCCTTCCAGACAGATTCGCGGATGAGCACCGCCGTGGCGGCTTCCTGTTCGGCCAGCCGCTTCGACCGGCCGCTCCCGTCCGCGGGTTCGATGCCTTCCACGCTCACCCGGACGGTGAACAGCGGATCATGATCCGGCCCGGTGCGCTCGACAATATCGTAGCGCGGCGTGATCGGGCCGCGTGTATGAGCCCATTCCTGCAGCGCGGTCTTCGGATCGCGGCGGGCTTCCACCGCCTCGTCGAGGCGTCCCGCCCAGTGCCGGACGATGAAGCCGCGCGCAGCGTCGAGGCCTTCCCCCAGATAGATGGCGGCGATCAGCGATTCGACGAGGTCGGCCCGGATGCTCTTGGTGCGAGCCCCCTTGAGCTTCTTCAGGTCGCCGCCGTGACGGATGAAATCATAAAGCCCGATCTCGTCCGCCACCTTGGCGCAGGTCTCCGCGCTCACCAGCGCGTTCAGCCGCAGCGATAATTCGCCCTCGTCGGCCTGCGGAAACATCGCGAACAGCTTCTCGGCGATCACCAGACCGAGCACCCGGTCGCCGAGAAACTCCAGCCGCTCGTAGCTGCGCCCGTTGCCGCCGCTTGCCGGACGCAGGCTCGAATGGGTCAGCGCTCGCTCGAGCCGCGTGCGATCCGAGAAGCGTATGCCGATGCGGGCTTCGAGTTCGTCGAGCGGCCGGTCCGCCGTCAGCTTAGCCATGTCGTGATGCGGCTCGGGCGCAGTTCCGTCGGCCACTGCCAGATCTCCAGCGGCGAGACGTCTCCCTCGATCGAGAAGAAGATCATCTGGGCCTTGCCGACCAGGTTCTCGAACGGCACGTAGCCGACGTCGAAGCGGCTATCCAGCGAGTTGTCGCGATTGTCGCCCATCATGAAGTAATGCCCGTCGGGTACCACGAATTCGCGCGTGTTGTCGCCGGCGGAGTTCGGGCTGAGATCGAGCGTCATGTAGGAAACGCCGTTCGGCAGCGTCTCGCGATATTGCGGCACGCGCGTCCCGTCCTCGGCGACGAAATCCTCGACCGCCTCGCGCGGCACCGCCTGACCGTTGATGAACAGGATGCCCTCGCGCATCTGCAGCCGGTCGCCCGGCAGGCCGACGAGGCGCTTGATGTAGTCGGTGTCTTCCTCGCGCGGCTTGCGGAACACCACGACGTCGCCGCGCTCGGGATCCGAGCCGAGGATCCGCCCGTCGAACAGGTCGGGCGACAGCGGCATGGAATAGCGCGAGTAGCCGTAGCTCCATTTGGAGACGAACAGATAGTCGCCGACGAGCAGCGTCGGCATCATCGAGCCCGAAGGGATCGAGAAGGGCTGGAACAGGAAGGTCCGGATCACCAGCGCGAGGATCAGCGCCTGGACGATGACCTTCACGGTCTCGCCGAAGCCGCCCTGTTCCCGCCGTTCGGCCTGCTCGACCATTTTTCGCCCTTCGTCGCACCTGAACGCGGCCCCGCCGCATCGCGCCTTCTATCGGCTCCCCCCCATTGGGGCAATCCGCGCGCCGTTAAACTTCGCCGGAGCCCCGGCTCATCGCCGTCGCCGCGTCGAGGCGGGCGATCGATTGCGGCTGCCGCCGGGCGAGGATGCGCCGGGCACGATGCTTCTGGAAGCTGCGCGCCGCCGAGTAGACGAGCCCGTAGCCGAGCGCGCCCGCCGCCAGCCCCACCGGCAGCGACCCGAGCAGCATCGGTTTGACGAAGGGCGTCCAGATCGACGCGATATCCATGTGCACGAGGGCGGCGCCGAGCCCACGCGGTGCCGTCCCGGTGATCGGATCGGACCGCAGCACGAACTGGCCGACCTCGTAGGTCAGCCCCCAGATGAACGGAAAGGTGATCGGGTTGCCGACCGCCGTTCCAAGGGCTGCCGCCGCCATGTTGCCGGCGACGATGTAGGCAATGGCGAAGGCCAGCAGGAAATGGAATCCGATCAGCGGCGTGAAGGATGCGAAGACGCCGGCGGCAAATCCCGCCGCGATCGCATGCGGCGTCGCGTTCAGCCGCAGCACGCGCTTGCGGAAATACTCGAAGGAACGTGCGTAGGAGCGCCGCGGCCACACGATCGTGCGAATCCTCGATGCGAGGTTCTGCGGCTGGCGACGCCTGAACAACATTGTGCTCGCATTCCTCGTCTGCTGTGGCTGCTGGCGACCTTGAGCGAACCCTATACCGGATCGTTCCGAGGGGAGAAGACTTCAGGACCGGAAGCAGAGCCGCCTTGCCGGTTCATAGCGTGCGGCTACCCGGTTTGACCGGCGGAATTGCGGCGAGCTCGGGCGGCAGCGCGTCGGCGGGATAGGCCGGCACGGCATATTCGGCCAGCGCGATCAGCGGCACCCCGACATCGACCGCGCCGGCCGAGCGGTCGATGATGCAGGCGGCAGCCAGCACTTCCGCGCCGAGGTCCCGCATGCAGGCGACGGTCTCGCGGATCGACAGGCCGGTGGTGACGATGTCCTCGACGATGACGACCCGGTCCCCGGGCGCCACGTCGAAGCGCCGGAGCTTGAAGGTACCTGCCTCGCGCTCGACCCAGATCGCCGGGGCGCCCAGATGCCGCGAGGTTTCGTAGGCCGGGATCAGTCCGCCGACAGCCGGGCCGACGACGTAGTCGATCGGCGGCGTCACTTCCTCGCGGATGCGCTCGGCCAGCGCCTTGCAGAGACGCTCGGTCAGATGCGGATGCATGAACACCCGCGCCTTCTGCAGGAAGGTCGGGCTGCGCAGGCCGGAGGTCAGGATGAAATGTCCCTCCAAGACCGCCCCGGCCTCCCGGAAGATCGCCAGGACCTCTTCGTTCGTCATGTTCGCTGCTCCGCATTGCCCGTCCGACGCTCGATACGACGGCCGGGCGGCAGGCTCAACCGTTGACCCGCACCACCTCGGAAACGCAAGGCTTGGCGCGCAGCTGTTTCAGCGTCCGGTTGAGGTGCTGGACGTCCCAGACCTCGAGCTCGAGCACCATCTTGGTGAAATCGGTGGCGGTCGCGACCATCGAGAGGTTGTGGATATTGGCGTCGTTGGCCGCGATCGTCTCGGCGATCTCCGCGAGCGAGCCCGGCTCGTTGAGGGCGGAGATGGTGATGCGGGCGGGAAAGCGCGCCTTCAGCTCGGAATCGATGTCCCAGCGCACGTCCACCCAGCGATCCGGCTCCTCGTCATAGGCGGTCAGCGCCGGCGACTGGATCGGATAGATAGTGATCCCCTGCCCCGGCTCGATGATGCCGACGATCCGGTCTCCCGGCACGGCGCCGTCCGGCCCGAAGCGCACCGGCATGTCGTCGCCGACGCCGCGAATGGGGATTGCACCGGCTTCTTCCTTGCGGGCCTTGGACTTGGCCCGTCCCGGCACCCGGAAGATCATGCCGGCGGCGGTGCGCAGGTTGAACCAGCCTTCCTCCTCGCGGCGGGGCCGGCGGCGGGTGACGCGGCTGTCCTGGAAATCCGGGAAAGCCGCCTTGAGCACGTCGGACGAATTGAGCTCGCCACGCCCCACCGCCGCAAGCGCGTCCTCGACCTCGCGATGGCCGAGCTTGCCGAGCAGCGGTTTCAGCTGGTCGCGGGAGAAATGCTTGCCCTGCCGCGAGAAAGTGCGATCGAGGATCTGCTGGCCGAGGCCGGAATATTGCCGGCGGATCGAGGCTCTCGCGGAGCGCCTGATGGCCGAGCGGGCCTTGCCGGTGACCGCGATGCTCTCCCAGGCCTGCGGCGGCGTCGCGCCCTTGGCGCGGATGATCTCCACCTCGTCGCCATTGGCGAGTTCGGTGACCACCGGCATGATCCGGCCGTCGATCTTGCAGCCGACGCAGGTGTCCCCGACATCGGTATGGACCGCATAGGCGAAGTCGATGGGCGTCGCGCCGCGCGGCAGCGCGATCAGGCGCCCCTTCGGGGTGAAGCAGAAGACCTGGTCCTGGAACAGCTCGAGCTTGGTATGCTCGAGGAATTCCTCGGACGTGTCGCCTTCGGCCAGCAGCTGGATGGTCCGCCGCAGCCAGGCATAGGCGTTGGAGTCCTTCGACAGATGGACCTTCGCCTCGACATCCTCGGCGTCCTTGTAAAGCGAGTGCGCCGCCACGCCGTATTCGGCGATATCGTGCATGAGATGCGTGCGGATCTGCAGCTCGACGCGCTGGCGGGACGGCCCGACGATGGTGGTGTGGATCGAGCGGTAGTCGTTCTGCTTCGGCGTCGAGATGTAGTCCTTGAACCGGCCCGGCACCATCGGCCAGGTCCGGTGGACGATGCCGAGCGTGCGGTAGCACTCCTCCTCGGTCTCCACGAGCACACGGAAGCCGAAGATGTCCGACAGCTGTTCGAGCGACAGCGCCTTGCGCTGCATCTTCGAGAACACCGAATAGGGCTTCTTCTGGCGGCCGGTGACCTTGGCCTTGATGCCGCTTTCCGCCAGCAGGGCCGCAAGGTCCTGCTCGATGCTGGCGATGCGGTCGGCGTGGTGGGCGTTCAGCTCGGCGAGCCGCGCCGTGATCGTCTCATAGGCCTCGATGTTGATGTAGCGGAAGGCGAGGTCTTCCAGCTCCTCGCGCATGTCCTGCATGCCCATGCGCCCGGCGAGCGGGGCATAGATGTCCATCGTCTCCTGGGCGATGCGGGCGCGCTTGTCCGGCGCCATGTGGCCGAGCGTGCGCATGTTGTGCAGCCGGTCGGCCAGCTTGACGAGCAGCACCCGAACGTCGTCGGCGATCGCCAGCAGCAGCTTGCGCAGGTTCTCGGCCTGCGCGGCGCGCTTGGAGACGAGGTCGAGCCGCTTCAGCTTGGTCAGGCCCTCGACCAGATGGCCGATCGTCGGGCCGAAGAGCTGGTCGATCTCCTTGCGGGTGGCGTCGGTGTCCTCGATCGTGTCGTGGAGCAGCGCCACAGCGACCGTCGCCTCGTCGAGATGCATCTCGGTGAGGATCGCCGCGACTTCCAGCGGATGCGAGAAATACGGGTCGCCGCTCGCACGCTTCTGCGTGCCATGCTTCTGCATGGCGTAGACATAGGCGCGATTGAGTAGCGCTTCGTCGAGGTCGGGCTTGTAGGCGGCGACCTTCTCGACGAGTTCGTATTGCCGCATCATTGACTTATGGAGACAATCTGCAAACGGAGAGGGGCGCCCCGCTGAACACGGCGACGCCCCTCAATATAGGGTTGTCCGGGCCCGCACCGAAAGGGCCGGGCGGACAATCGGATCAAAAATCGTCGGTCTTCTCGGGCGGCACCAGGCCTTCGATGCCGGCAAGCAGCTCGTCTTCCGACATGTGGTCGAACGTAACCGCGTCGTCGTCGCCGGCCGCAGTGGCCTTGCCAGCCTGCGACTCGTTCGTGATGCCGCGCATCTCGGCCGATGCCGGTGCCGGCGCCGGTTCCGGCTCGTCCACCTCGACGTGCTTCTGCAGCGAGTGGATCAGATCTTCCTTCAGATCGCCGGGCGACAGCGTCTCGTCGGCAATCTCGCGCAAGGCAACGACGGGGTTCTTGTCGTTGTCGCGATCGATCGTGATCTGCTGTCCCTGGGCGATCTGGCGCGCGCGATGGCTGGCCAGGAGAACCAGCTCGAAGCGGTTCTCGACCTTGTCGACGCAATCTTCTACGGTGACGCGGGCCATGCCTGTCTCCTGACTGAACGAAAAATCTCACAGATGAAGCCGCCGACATAGACTTTTCGGCGCCGCGGTACAAGCTCTCTTCGCCGTATTCCTGCGCGCCGGCTCCGGTTGGCAACGATCCACGCCCGGCCTATGGTCGCGCCGAACGGGGCATCACGGGCAGCGCCGGCGCGCTGCGCCAACCACTGATCACTCTACCACCACCTGCAATGAAAGCTTGGATCGATGTTCGACGAGAGGGAAAAGATCGCGCTGTTCATCGACGGCGCCAATCTCTACGCGACGTCGCGGGGCCTCGGCTTCGACATCGACTACCGCCGGATGCTGGCGCATTTCCAGTCCCAAGGCTACGTCCTGCGGGCCTACTACTACACGGCGCTGGTCGAGGATTCGGAGTACTCCTCAATCCGGCCGCTGATCGACTGGCTGGACTATAACGGCTACCGCGTCGTCACCAAGCCGGCGAAGGAATTCATCGACTCCGCCGGGCGCCGCAAGGTCAAGGGCAACATGGACATCGAGCTCGCCGTCGATGCCATGGAACTGTCCGACACCGTGGATCACTTCGTGCTGTTTTCCGGCGACGGCGATTTCCGCTCGCTGGTCGAGGCGCTGCAGCGGCGCGGCCGCAAGGTCTCGGTGATCTCGACGCTCCAGACCAACCCGCCGATGATCGCCGATGATCTGCGGCGCCAGGCCGACCATTTCATCGAGCTGAGCACGCTGCGCGCCGAGATCGGCCGCACCCCGGCCGAGCGCGAGGCGCGGCTGGCGCGCCGTGCCGAAGCCGTCGAGGCGGCCGAGAGCGACGACGACTATTGACCCCTCGCCCTTCGACGATCGCCACGGCTTCCGAGAGGCCGGAGCCCGGCCGCGACTGCCCGATCTGCCCGCGGCTGGTTGCCTTCCGCCAGGAATGGCGGGCGCGCGAGCCGCTCTGGCACAATGCGCCGGTGCCGACATTCCTGCCGGTCGGCGGTCGCGAGGCGGTGGAACTGCTGGTGGTCGGCCTCGCGCCGGGGCTGCGGGGCGCCAACCGCACCGGCCGCCCGTTCACCGGTGACTATGCCGGCGACCTGCTCTACGCGACGCTTTCGCGCTTCGGCTTTGCCAACGATCGTTTTGCCGCGCGCACCGACGACGGGCTGGAACTCTTCCGCACCGCTATCACCAACTCGGTGCGCTGCGTGCCGCCCGAGAACAAGCCGGTCGGTGCCGAGATCGCCGCCTGCCGGCGCTTCCTGGAGGCGACGCTGGCCGAGTTTCCCAATCTTCGCTGCATCGTGACGCTCGGCCGGATCGCGCATGATTCGACCGTCCGCACGCTCGGCGCTCGGCTCGCGGCCGCGCCCTTCGGCCACGGCGCGTCGCATGCGGTCGGCGGCCTGCAGGTGATCTCGAGCTATCACTGCTCGCGCTACAATACGAATACCGGCCGCCTCACCGAGGCAATGTTCGTCGACGTATTCGACAAGGTCGCGGCGTTTCTCGGTCGGCAACCCGGCTGACCATGTTCGCCGGTCAGCGACCGGCGGAGAGGAAGGCGACCACGTCCGCGGCGCTCCGGTCCGGCGGGAAGACCGGGTAGAAGACCTTCGCGATCCGACGGTCCTCGACGATCAGCGCCATGCGCTTCAGATACAGCGTGCCGCCGAGATTGAACCACGGCAGATCGAGCGCCTGGCGCAGGGCGCCGGCCTCGTCCGAAAGCAGCAGGAACGGCAGATGCAGGCGCTCCGCCGCCTCGGCCTGATCGGCGACAGGCTGGGCGGAGATTCCATAGACGGATGCAACGCCAAGCGCCTGCAACTCGGCATGGTGATCGCGGAAGCTGCAGCTCTGCGGCGTGCAGCCGCGGGCGCCCGGAAACGCGTCCCAGCCCTCCGGCAGCTTCGCGCCGGGCTTGCCGGTCGCCGGATAGACATAGAGGACGACGCGGCCTTCGAGCGTGGACAGGTCAACCGCACCGCCGTCGCTGGCGGGCAGCACGAGGCTCGGCATGGCCATGCCGGCGAGATGGTTCGCGCCGCCATCATCGGCCGGTGGGGCAAGCCCCTCTGGCAGCCTCAGGTAGTCGGCCACCTCGCCTCACCCCTCCTTCATGATGCGCTGCTTCTGGCGGGCCCAGTCGCGCTCCTTGATGGTCTGGCGCTTGTCCGGCGCGTTCTTGCCCTTGGCCAATGCCAGCAGGAGCTTGGCGCGGCCCTTGTCGTTGAAATAGATCCTGAGCGGCACGAGCGTCATGCCGTCGCGCTGCACGGCGCCGGCCAGCCGGTTGAGCTGGGTGCGATGGACCAGGAGCTTCCGCCGGCGCTTGGGCTCATGGTTGAAGCGGTTCGCCTGCAGATATTCCGGCAGGTTGGAGTTGATCAGCCACAGCTCGCCGCCCTCCTCCGTCGCATAGGCCTCCGCGATCGAGGCCTTGCCGGCGCGCAGCGCCTTCACCTCGGTGCCGGAGAGCATGATGCCCGCTTCCAGCGTATCGATGATCTCGTAATTGTAGCGGGCCTTGCGGTTCTCCGCCGCGACGTTCGAGCCCTCCGCCTTCTTCTTCGCCATCAAATTCCCCCGGGCGTGGTGCCGCCCGTGCCTTTACCGTCTGCCGTGTCCTGATCGCCCTAAGATGCGCCCGGACGGCCGGATTTCAATTGACCAGGCCGGCATGGCGGAGCGCGGCGTCGATCGCCTGCTCGGTGTCCCGGTCGATCGGCACCAGCGGCGAGCGCAGCCGGTTCGCGACCTTGCCGAGCTGCGACAGGGCATACTTCACGCCGGTCGGGTTCGGCTCGATGAACAGCGCCTTGTGCAGCGGCATTAGCCGGTCCTGGATGGCGAGCGCCGCGGTGTAGTCGCCAGCGCCGCAGGCCGCCTGCATGTCGGCGCAGAGACGCGGCGCGACGTTGGCGGTGACCGAGATGCAGCCATGGCCGCCATGGGCGTTGAAGCCGAGCGCCGTCGCATCCTCGCCGGAAAGCTGGATGAAGTCCTTGCCGCAGGTGATGCGCTGCTCCGACACACGATCCGGCTTGGCCGTCGCATCCTTGACGCCGACGATGTTGGAAAAGTCCGCGGCGAGCCGGCCCATCGTCTCCGGCGTCATGTCGATCACCGAGCGCCCGGGGATGTTGTAGATCAGGATCGGCAGCGACACGGCCTTCGCCACGGCGGCGTAGTGGGCGTAGAGCCCCTTCTGGTTCGGCTTGTTGTAATAGGGCGTGACCACCAGCAGCCCGTCCGCGCCGGCCTTCTCGGCAAAGCGCGCGAGATCAATCGATTCGGCGGTGTTGTTGGAGCCTGCCCCGGCGATCACCGGCACGCGCCCGGCTGTCGTCTCGACGCAGAGCTCGACCACGCGCTTGTGCTCGTCATGCGTCAGCGTCGGGCTCTCGCCGGTCGTGCCGACCGGCACCAGACCCGACGAGCCCTCGGCGATCTGCCATTCGACGAAGGCGCGAAACGCCGCCTCGTCGAGCGAGCCGTCTTCGGCGAAGGGCGTGACCAGCGCCGGAATCGAACCCTTGAACATGCCCTGCCCTACTCCCACACTTGCCTGAAGGCGCCGCCATCCGGCTGTCGCCTGCTTCCCGGCCGCGACCGGCACGGCAGCGCCCGGTCTCCGGGCAGCGCGGCACCTTAGTGAAGCGGCGATAGCGAAACAAGAACAGACGGCTGCGCGTTTGTCGGCGCCCCTCGACGGCGTCCGGTAACGGGGCTTTAATCGCGCTCGTGAGAGATTTGCAAACCATTCCCGCCGGCAAGCGGGCCGGCCTTTCGCCGGACGCCCCATGACGAGATTGTCCGAAAGGTTTGCCATGACCGCCAGAACCACCGCACGCCGCCTGTTGCTCGGCGCGCTCGCGATCACCATGCTGCCCGGACAGTCGATCGCCAACGAGTTGGCGTTGCCCCTGCTGGGCCCGACGCCGGCCGCCCGCCCCGGCCATGTCGGCAGCGTCGCTGCAAGCGCCCCGGGCGCCGCGGTGAGCGTCGATCCATGGCGGTTCGGGCGGGCGGTGACGGTGCCGCAACCCAATCCCGTGCTGCGGCCTGCAGCGACGGCTGGGGTGCCGGCGAATGCCAGCGCCTTCACCGCGTCGATCGCGGCCATGGCGCCGCGCATCGGCTCCGTCACCCCGATCCGCGGCGAGCTGAAGGACGGCCTGCAGGCGCTGTCAGACGGCAACCCGACGAAGGCCCGCGGCATCCGCGAGGGCATGATGCCCGGCTCGCTCGACCGCAACATCCTCACCTGGGCGATCGCATTGCGGGGCGGCAAGGGCGTGCCGGCCGCCGAGATCGCCCTCGCCGCGCGCCAGCTCGAGGGCTGGCCCGGCATGAAGACGCTGCGGGTCAACAGCGAGCAGGCGCTTTATCGCGAGGAGCCGCCGGCGCGCGAGGTCATCGCGGCGTTCCAGGCCAGCCAGCCGGAGAGCCCGCAGGGCGCGATGGCCCTGGCCAGGGCCTACATCGCCGCCGGGGAAGCGGGCCGCGCCAAGCAGCTGATCGCCAAGGTCTGGCGCGAGGAGCGGCTCGACGAAGCGACCGAACGCGCGGTGCTCAAGACCTTCGGCACGCTGCTCACCCGCGCCGACCACAAATTCCGGATGGACAAGCTGCTCTACGCCCGCCGCGTGGGGGATGCAGGGCGCGTCGCCGACATGGCGGGGGCGAAGCAGCTCTATGCCGCCCGCGCCGCCGTCATTCGCGGCGAAGCCAATGCCGGCAAGCTGCTGGCCGCCGTGCCGCAGGCGCAGCGCGCCGACCCCGGCTACCAGCACGCGCTGGTCGAGCGCTACCGCAAGTCGAACAAGATCGATGAGGCCGCTGAGATCCTGATGCGCGCGCCGCGCGATGCCGCGTCGCTGGTCGATCCCGATGCCTGGTGGAACGATCGCCGCATCGTCGCGCGCGATCTTCTCGACCTCGGCAAGAACCAGCTCGCCTACCGCGTCGCGGCGACGCATTCGGCCGAAAGCGCCACCGAGGCGGCTGAGGCGGAGTTCCACGCCGGCTGGATCGCGCTGCGCTTCCTCAACGACCCGCGCACGGCCGCGGCCCACTTCGCCCGGATTCTCGACTCCTCGAGCCGACCCCTGTCGGTGTCGCGGGGCCATTACTGGCTCGCGCGCGCCGCGGAGGCTGGCGGGCCCGGCAATGCCGGCGCATCCTATGCCAAGGCCGCGCAGTACGGCGCGACCTATTACGGCCAGCTCGCCGCCGCCAAGCTCGGCCGGCGACCAGGCGCGATCCAGTTCCCCAGCGCCAGCGCTGCCGATCGCCAGCGTTTTGAGCAGCGCGAGGCGGTGCGGGCGATCAAGCGGCTCGAGCAGATCGGCTCCAGCTGGCGGGCCGACGGGCTGTACCGTTCGCTGGCCGACGAGCTGACCAGCCCCGGCGAACTGGCGCTCCTGTCGGTAATGGCCGAGCGCCGCGGCGACCATCATCTCGTGCTGGAGGTCGGCAAGAAGGCCTATTGGCGCGGCATCGACGCGCCCGCCCTCGCCTTCCCGATCGGCGTCATCCCGGCGAGCGCCAACATCTCGGCCTCCGGCAAGGCGCTCGCCTATGCCATCGCCCGGCAGGAGAGCGCCTTCAATCCGGCCGCCAAGTCGCCGGCCGGGGCGCTCGGGCTCTTGCAGCTGATGCCCGGCACCGCCAAGGCGACCGCCGCCAAGGTTGGTGTCAGCTATTCCCCGGCGCGGCTTACCAGCGATCCCGGCTACAACGCCGCGCTCGGCGCGCATTTCCTCGGCGAGCAGATCAGCGCCTTCGACGGCTCCTACGTGCTCACCTTCGTCGCCTACAATGCCGGTCCCCGCCGGGCGCGGGAATGGATCGAGCGCTTCGGCGACCCGCGCGGCAAATCGCTGGACCAGGTCATAGACTGGGTCGAGCGCATCCCCTTCACCGAGACGCGCGGCTATGTGCAGCGAGTGATGGAGAACTACCAGGTCTACAAGATGCGGCTCGGCGCCGGATTCGACATCGAAAAAGACCTCCGCCTCGGCCGCACCGGGTGAGGTCGCGCGGCCGGAAGGCCAGCCGAAGAAGGTAAGATGCTGCTGGCTAAGACCACAGCATCGCGGGGGCTGTCACGTGACCAGCGGATCTGAGCCCACCGCCGCCTCGGCGCCAACCATGGCTCCCGCCTCTCAGCGGCGTCATCCCCGGGCTTGTCCCGGGGACCCATTCCTCCGACGCCGCCGCGTCGTGGAAGAAAAGCCGCCTTCAATGTACCGGATCTGACGCGTTCGGCGATCGGGCATGGATCCCCGGGTCAAGCCCGGGATGGCGCCAGGAATGAGGGAGCGGCAAAGCTCTCCCCACGGGTACGTTGGCGCCTTCCCTTAAACCACCGCCCGCGGCGTCGCGCGATCATCGACCAAAGCCTGCGCCTGCTCGACCCAGCGCTCCCGCGTGACGCGGCCCGGAAACCCGCTTTTGGCCTCGAACCAGTGGGCCTCGCCGGCGCCCCAGCGGGCGATCTGGTCATAGTGGTAGATGCCGTTCTCGAAGAGCAGGCGCTCAAGGCTCGTCCCGATGCCGTCGATGCGGGTCAGATCGTCCGGCGTACCGGCCCGCGGCGCGTCGAGCCGGGCAGGCTCGCGGACCATGATCTCTTCGGCAAGCACCGCCTCCCCCGTCACCGGCGGCTCACGCCCGCCTGCCTCGCCGCCGGCTGCCGGATTGTCGACGTCCACGGCGGGCACGGTGCCGGCGGCGCCAGCAATCCGGAAGACCGCGTGCGCCGGGGCGACCTCCGCGCCAGCCGTCTCGTGCCCCGCCTGTTCGCTCGACCCCGTCGGCGACGGCGCCGGCCGCGGTCCCGACCCCAGCTTGCGGTAGTCGAGCGTGCGAAAATCCTTGTCGAAGGGAGCAGCCCGGTGCTTTGCCGCTAGCGGATCCTCCGGCAAGTGCCTGCGCTCCTCGCGCTTCGGTGTCGGTCCCCGGGGATCGGGACCTGCGAGGGATCGACGCGCCGGGGGCTCGGCAGTCGAAGGCTCGGCGCCGTCGCCCGGCAAGGTCGGCATGAGATCCGGCACCCGCTCGGTGCTGCGGCCCCGGATGATCTCGGCTGATACGAAGCTGCCGCCGAATTGCGAGAACTGGGCATTCTGCAGCGGCGGCGATGGCGCTTGGGCTTCCGGATCCTTCGCCTGCCAGCTCGAATGCTGGCGTGCCCGCCGCTCCTTTTCGCGAGCGGCCGCATCCTTGGAAAGGGATCGGTAGTCGAGCGTCCGGAAGTCGCGGTCGAAGGCTGCCGCGCGATGCTTAGCCGCCAGCGGGTCCTCGCGCTGGCCGGCGCGCGGCTTCTTCGCCGGCTGACCGCCTGGGCCTGCCACGACTGGTTCGGGCAGTTCCGCCGGCATTTCGGGCTCGGGCGCCGCGCCGGATGGGGGGTTCGTCAATCCCGTCGCCGGAACGGGGGCAAACTCGGCAGGCCCTGCTGCCACCGCGGCGGCAGGCGAAGGCGCTGCCTGCGGCGTATTCCGCTTCTCGGGCGTCGCCACCGGCTCCGGTACGGCCCCGTCGGACCTCTTGCGCTTGCCCGCGAGCGCGCCGAGTCCGAAAGCTGCTGCGAGGAGCAGGAAGACCTTTCCGAAAAACGACAGCATGGAAACCCTCCGCTGGGCGAACCCGATGTCCCGAAGCTAGGGATTGGCGCGAGGGAGGCAACCGTTCTCCGCCGCCGCACCCCGATCGCTCAGGCGAAGCGGCCAAACAGGTAGCCCGCCGCCAGGGCGACCAGCACGAACGGGAGAAGGTCGATCAGAGTATCGAGCATCCGCCATCGGTGACCGAAAGAGACCAGGCGTCAAGGGCGGACCATTCGAGACTGCAGGGACCGCAGACCCCACAAACGAAAGAAGCCCGGCGCGAACGCCGGGCTTCCTTTGACTAGAGGCTCGATCGATTAGAAGGAGCGGACGAACTGGAGGAAGCCAGCCGTCTGGTCGACTTCGTCGCCGCCGAAGTCGATGTTGGTGTAGGAAACTTCGGCGAGGACGTCGAAGTTGTTGGTGATCTCGTAGCCGACGTTACCGACGAAGCGGTAGTACTCGCCGCCATCGAAGCTATCAAAGGTGCCGGTGAAGGGGTTGAAACCCGTGAAGTCGAAGGTTTCACCATACAGACCGGACACTGCGACGCCGAGCTTGCCGAATGCCTGGGCGTAGCCAGCACCAGCCTGCCACTCGACCGGCACGTCGTCGTTGAAGCTGAAGCCGTCGATGTCGTCGATGACGCCGTCGCCGTCGAAGTCAAAGGCGAAATCTGCGCCATCGACATCGCCCGAGAACAGGCCGATCGTCGAGTAGGACGACGGATCGAAGGCGTAGCTACCT
Source organism: Aurantimonas endophytica (assembly GCF_014196845.1). Classification (GTDB taxonomy): domain Bacteria; phylum Pseudomonadota; class Alphaproteobacteria; order Rhizobiales; family Rhizobiaceae; genus Aurantimonas; species Aurantimonas endophytica. The sequence goes on along the minus strand of NZ_JACIEM010000004.1, from coordinate 454,790 downwards.
TCAACCTTGAACTCGGAGTCGGTGGCGATGAGGTCCTTGAGCGAAGCACCGGCCTTCAGGGCGAAGCCGCCATCATCGTCATCTGCATCCGAACCGTCGACGATCAGATCGCCGAAGCTGCGGGCACCGAAGCCGTTCTCGTCATACGAACCGGCGAGGAAGATCGAGCCCCAGCCGCCCTCGTAGGCCAGACGACCGACGACGTTCGGAGCGAAGTCGCCCGTGTCGTCGTCTTCGAGCGACAGAGCCGCCGAGAAGCCGTCAGCCGCGTAGGTGTAGGAGATGCGGTTGACGTCGATGTCGCCGACGATCGAGTCGGTGTCGGTCAGAAGGCCCGAGCCCTCGACCCAGAGCGAGTCCAGATAACCCATGGTCAGGCCGCCGAGCTGGATATAGCCCTGCTCCATCTCGAAGTCGTCGTCGTTCGAGCCGGTGTTCTCGGCCTGCAGACGAGCGAAAGCACGCAGGGTGCCGAGCTCGGTCTCTTCACGAACGTCGAAGTTCAGACGAACGCGGACGCGGCTGAACGAGTCGTAGTTGTCGCCTTCGTCGTTGTCGAAAGCCTGGTCACCGTTGACGATGTACTTGAAGCGGACGTAGCCGCCGATCTTCATGCAGGTTTCGGTGCCGGGAAGATAGAAGAAGCCGCTGCCGTACACGTCGCAGACGCGCACATAGTCGGTGGGCTCCGGCGCGACCGGCACGATGACGTCCGCAGCGCGGGCGCCGGTAACTGCGACGAGGGCCGCAGCGGAGCCGAGAAGAAGGCTCTTAATGTTCATGTCCTGACCTCCAGTCAATTTATAGGTTAGGGTTGGGCCTTGTATGAAGGACAGCCTTCCCTGCCCCATCCCCTGTTCGAAAGTCCGAAGCGCGTTGCCCTGCGTTCTTTCTGACGCGACATTACCCGGCAGCGGATTTGGTGCAATCTCCTAAATGCCACATTGAGGCTCCTGGGGTCCTTTGGACACACCCCTGTTGCACCGAAGCCACTTTTCGCTTCATGCCTCGTTAACCATTGGGGAATCCGGGGCCGGGACAGTGCTGACGGCGGCCTCGCCCGCTGCGCCAAACCCTGCCGTTTGGCGGATTGGGGCCGAATACCGGCGATTCGAGGGGCGTTTCGCCGGCTTTCGCCGCTTTTGCGTCAGAGGCGCTGGATCGGAGCGCCCAAGTCGCGGAAATCGCGTTCGCGGCAGGTCAGGACGATGATCTGCAGCGTCTCGGACGCCTTGCGAAGCACGAGATGCATCCGCTCCAGCCGCTTCTCGTCGGTATTGACCAGCGCATCGTCGAGGATGACCGCCGTCGGGTGCCCGCCCTTCTTCAGCACCTGGGCGAGTGCAAGCCGCGTCACCACCGCGACCTGCTCCCGCGCGCCCGCGGACAATCGCTTGAAGTCTTCCTCGATGCCGGCGCGGTGCAGGCTGCGGATCTCCAGCGTCGAATCGTCGAGTTCGATCACGGCGCCTGGATGGATCAGCTTCAGATACGGCGTGACCTGCGTCTTGATCGGCCCGAGCCAGTGTTCGCGCGCCTCGCGCTGGGCAGCGATCAGCGTCGCGTGCAGCATGGCGGCGGCCGCCGCCTCGATTCGCAGCCGCGCAAGCCGCGCCTCGCCGGCGCCGATTTCGCCCTCCAGCCGGGAGACGTCCTCGCCGAGCGCCGTCGCGCCCGTTGCCTCGAGTTCGCCTTCCAGCCGCAGCGTCTCTTCCTTCAAGGCCGCGACGGTGCGGCGAATCTCCGCCAGCGCCCGGCGCCGCGCCTCGAGCGTCAGCCGCACCGTCTCCGGTTCCACAGCGGCGAGATCGCGTTGCCGCCGCTCCACCACGGCGGCCTTCGCCGCCCGATCGAGCTCGGCGGCCGCCAGATCCTCGGCCAGCGCCGGGCGCGGCCGCACCGCCTCGGCTTCGCCGAGTTCGCGGCGCAGCCGTTCGGCCTCGGCGCGCCGGTGGGCGTCGTCGGCCTCGGCGCGGGCGATCGTCGAGAGCCCGTCGCTCGCCGCGCGGCGCATCCGCTCGAGCGTCGCGGTCGCCGTCTCCAGCCGCGTGCGCGCGGCATTGCGGGCGGCACGCGCAGCGGCCTGATCGGCGGGGCTCGGCGGCGGTCCGTCCGGCGCGGGCGCCGGCGACGAAGCCAGCGTGGTGGCAAGCTCGGCGAGCGCCGCCTCGGCTGCCGCCCGCCCCTCCGGCAGAAGCGCCGCGGCCTGCGCCTTCAGCGTCGCCGTCTCGATCCGCCGATTTTCGGCCGCGCTCGCGCGCGCCCGCGATTCTTCTATAGAGACGGCGCCGAGGCGGCCGAGCAGCGCGGCAAGCGCGGCCTCGGCGGCATCGCACTCGCGGCGCAGCATCGCAGCGTCGCCGCCGGGCTCCACCGTGAGGCTGCCGAACCCGTCGAGCTCGAAGCTCTCGCGTCCGGTGACGCGGTACGGCGCCCCCGCCGCGATTGCCGCGCCGTCGGCACCCCGCACCGAGCGATCCGCGGACGGCGCGAAGATCAGCACCGGCGCCGTCACCGACAGCCGGATCGCCGCGTCCCGGCATTTGCGCTCGGCGGCTTCGAGCGCCTTGATCGCCGCAGCGTCGATCGCGGGACCGGCAGATTCTGCCTGCAAGGCAGCCAGCCGCGTCTCGATCTCACGGGCTTCCCGCAGTCGTCGGTCCAGCCGTTCGGCCTCGGTTGCGATCCGCGCCCGCTCGATGCCGAGCCGCAGCGCGTCGTCCGCCGCTTCCGCCGCCTCGGCTGCGAGCTTGGCCGCCGCCCGCTCGGCCTCGGCCGCCACGATCGCGGCGCGTTCCCCGTCGCGCGCCTTGTGGATATCCAGGAGAGCAGCGGCAGCAGCCTCTGCCGCCTGCCGCGCCGTGGCGGCAGCTGCGGTCAAATGGTCGCGGTGCCTCAGGCGTTCGGCTGCGCCATCGCGGCGGGCCAGAGAATGCTGCAGTTCCCGTTCGGCCTCGCGCGCTGCCCCTTCCAGCCCTGCTGCCTGCCGCGCCCGCTCCTCGGCAGCGTCGAGCGCTGCCTCTGCCTTGGCGACGGCGTCGTCCCGCTCGTAGGAGCGCAGCGTCGCGCGGCGCGCGTCGAGCCGCTGCAGCTTTTCCTCGAAATCGGCCCGTGCCGCCGTCTTGGTTGCCAGTTCGCGGCGCAGGTCTTCCATCAGCTGCTCGGCCTGCCGCACCGGCGAGGCCTGCGCGACGCGGCCGGTGTCGGTGAAGAACCGGTCGTGCAGCGTCTTGGCGGCACCGATCATCGCCCGGCCGCGTTCGCCGCCGAGGATCTGCCCGACCTCGCCCTCCAGCGAGGCCGTCACCGCATCCTTGCCGACGCCGATGTCGAGCCCGCCGGTGTTGGAGCGCCCCTGCTCCACCCACAGAAGGCCGAAGGCGCCCTGGTGCGAATCCAGCTTGGATTCGCCGCGGCCGGGATGGGCGAAGCGGAAGAGTTCGGCGAGCCGCTCCTCGACCGCGTCGCCGGTCAGGCTGCCGCCCGGCCAGGTGAGCTCCGCCTCCGGCCGCTGCAGGAACGCCTTGCGCAGCGAATAGACGGTGTCCGCCAGCTTGAAGTCGACATGGATTTCCGGCCGCGCCTGGCGCTGGTACGGCGCCAGCGCCTTGACCGCCTCGCCGGTGGCGCGGTGGCGCTGGAAGAACACCGCGCGCAACGCCGTCAGCAGCGTCGACTTGCCGGCCTCGTTGTCCCCGACGATGACGTTCAGCCCCGGCTCGAACAGCGTGAGTTCGGCGGAGCTGATGCCGGCGAAATCGGTGAGCTTGAGCGATCGCAGATACATCTCAGCGCTCTCCCAGCCGGCGATGCTCGACATAGGCGAGCCGCAGCGCCAGCGCCGCCGCGGCGCGCTCGGGATCGGCCGGATCGGCGGCCCGCGCCCGCAGCTTCTCGATCGCCACGCGCACGAAGCCCCCGACGTCGATGCGGTCGAGATCCTCGTCGTCCGGGGCGTCGATCAGCGCCGCATCCACCAGTCTCAGGTCGAAGAGCTTCGCGCGCCACAGCGCCAGCGTCTCCTCTAGCCGCACCCGCTCGCGCAGCGACAGACTGCCGGAGAGGACGAGTTCGAGCACCGTCTCGCCTGGCTGGGCGAGCGCCGACAGCGCCTCGTCCACCGCTTCCACGCCGCCGTCGAGCCGCAGCGCCAGCGTGCGCCAGTCGAAGCGGGCGGTGCGCACCCGCTCGATGCGCGGCGCCGCACCAGGCGCGTTGATCTCGACGATCCCCACATGGCCCGGCGCGTTGGCCGGATAGCGGTCCGGCTCGGGCGTGCCGGCATAGACCGTCTTCGGCGCGATCTCGACGAAGCCGTGCCAGTCGCCGAGCGCCAGATAGTCGAGCCTTGCCCGCGCCGCCCGGTCGTCGGCGATCGGGTTGCCGGATTCGGCGGCCTCCGGCAGCCGGTTCTGCACCGAGCCGTGGGCAAGGCCGATGCGCGCCAGCCCGCTGGGCGTCTCGGCATGGTCGAACCAGGCGGTGAGGTCGGCGCCCTCGTGCCGGCGGGTCAGCGGCGCCGGCAGGAGGGCGATGCCCTGGTCTTCGAGCAGGATCGGCTCCGGCCTGTCGGCGACGATGATCCGCGCCGGGCCGGCGCGCTGCTTCAGCCGCGTCCACAGGCTGACGCCCAGCGCCGCGTCGTGGTTGCCGGGCAGCATCACCCACGGACCCCGGAACGCCGTCATCGCGTCGAGCGTGCGCTGGATCTCGCGGTCGCTGACCATGTTGTCGTCGAAGGCATCGCCCGCGACCAGGACGGCGTCGCAGCCGCGCGCGGTCGCCAAATCCGCGATCCGCCCGACCACGGCGAAGCGCTCGGCGCGCAGCTCGCCGCGCCGGTCGGGCTCGAAGCCGCCGAACGGCTTGCCGACCTGCCAGTCGGCCGTATGCAGAATCCTGGTCAAGATAGGGTCGTCGGTTCCTGATCCACTGGTTGCGTCGCGCGGGCCATGCCCGTGCTGGGCGCTCCCCCCGAAAATCGCAAGCTCGGGGGCGGCCACATGAGTCTTATCAACCGCTTTCGGGCGGTCTTTACCAAGCCTTTTCGGGACCGTCACGCAACCGGAACGAGTCCGCGACGAGGCCGTTGAGTCACGTTGCGGCAGTCACTGTGTCTGGAGTTCAAGAATGGCGCCTCGTCCCGTCTGGAAAGGCCAGATCCGGCTTTCCCTCGTGTCCATCCCCGTCGAGATGTATTCGGCCACCACCTCCGGCGCCTCGATCGCCTTCCGGCAGATCCACGAGAAGTCCGGCAAGCGCATCCAGTACGAAAAGGTCGTCGAGGGGATCGGCCCGGTCGACAAGGACGAGATCGTCAAGGGCTACGAGGTCAGCAAGGACGAATACGTGCTCCTCACCGACGAGGAGATCGAGAACGTCAAGCTGGAGACCAAGAAGACGCTTGAGCTGGTGCAGTTCGTCGATTCCAATGCGATCCCGCCGCTGTATTTCGACAAGCCCTATTACGTCGTGCCGCAGGATGATCTGGCCGAAGACGCCTTCCGGGTGATCCGCGACGCGCTGCGCCAGTCGCACAAGACGGGGCTCGGCCAGCTCGCGCTGCGCGGCAAGGAATATCTGGTGGCCTTGCGCCCCTGCGGCTCCGGCCTGCTGCTCAGCACGCTGCATTACGAGGACGAGATCCGCAAATCCGCGCCGCTCTTCGCCGAGATCTCCGACGACGGGGCTGAGGAGGATCTCCTCGCCGTCGCCACGCAGCTGATCGAGAAGAAGACCGCCAAGTTCGAGGCCAAGACCTACAAGAACCACTATACCGAGGCGCTCAAGGCGCTCATCGCCGAGAAGCGCAAGAAGGGCGGCAAGGCGACGCTGTCGATCGAGGACGACGAGCCGGCGCCGCGCACCAAGGGCAATGTCGTAGACCTGATGGCGGCGCTGAAGCAGAGCCTCGAGGGCGGTAGCGGCGATGCCGGCGGCAAGGCCGCTGGTGCGCGGCGGAAGCCGGCGGCGAGTAAGGCCAAGTCCGCCGAGCCCGCCAAGGCCAAGAAGGCGCCGTCGGGCAGCGCGGCACCCCGCCGCAAGAGCGCCTGAGGCGGGCGATGGCGGCTCGCGGCGACGCGCTTCTCGACACCTATCGAAAGAAGCGGGACTTCTCGAAGACGCAGGAACCCTCCGGCTCGGAGGCTTCCGCCAAGGCGGCCGACGGGCTGTTCTTCTGTGTCCAGAAGCACGATGCGACGCGGCTGCATTACGATTTCCGCATCGAGTGGGAAGGCGTCCTGAAGAGCTGGGCTGTCACCCGCGGCCCCAGCCTCGATCCCGCCGACAAGCGCCTGGCGGTCCGCACCGAGGACCACCCGATGGACTACGGCACATTCGAGGGCACGATCCCGAAGGGCGAATATGGCGGCGGCACCGTGATGCTCTGGGACCAGGGCACATGGGAGCCGCTGGAAGATGCCGACGAGGGCCTCGCGAAGGGCAATCTCAAGATGCGCATCCTCGGCCAGCGCATGAACGGCAACTGGGCGCTGATCCGGATGAAACCCCGGCCGGGCGAGAAGCGCGAGAACTGGTTGCTGATCAAGGAGAAGGACGAGGCGGTCGACCGCCGCCGCAACCTCCTCACCGCCGACACCAGCATCAAGACCGGCCGCACCATGGCCGCGATCGCCAAGGGCGACGAGGTCTGGGACAATTCCCGGGACGATGACGCGGCAGAGCCGGCTCCCAAGCCGGCCGCGAAGGGGCGGAAGAGCGCTGCTGCCCCGAAGACCACGACGGCCGAGAGGCCGGCGAAATCCGCCCCCGCCGCCAAGAGGAAGAAGCCCGCCGGCAAGCCCCTGCCGCTGCCGCGCTTCGTCGCCCCGCAGCTGGCGACGCTGGTCGACGAGGCGCCGGACGGCCGCGACTGGCTGCACGAGATGAAATATGATGGCTACCGGGTGATGATCGCCGTCGGCGGCGGCGAGGTCCGCTGCTTCACCCGCAACGAGAAGGACTGGACCGACCGCTTCGGACCGATCACCGAGGCGGCCAGCACGCTCGACTGCCGCAACGCGCTGATCGACGGCGAGATCGTCGCCTTCGACGACAATGGCGGCACCGACTTCTCGACCCTGCAGAACAACCTCTCCGACGGCGGGCCCCTCGCCTGCTTCTGCTTCGACCTGCTGACGCTCGACGGCGAGGATTTGACCAAGCGTCCCCTCACCGAGCGCAAGGCGATGCTGCGCGACCTCATCGAGCGGACCGGCTCCGACACGCTGCTCTACAGCGACCACGTGACCGGCAACGGGCCGGCGGTGCACGACAAGATATGCCGGGCCGGCCACGAGGGCATCGTCGCCAAGCGCGCCGATGCGCCCTATCGCTCGGGCCGCACCCGCAGCTGGCTGAAGGTCAAATGCTCGCGCCGGCAGGAATTCGTCATCGGCGGCTTCCGCCCATCCGACAAGCGCGGCCGGCCCTTCGCCTCGATCCTGCTCGGCGTCATGGAAGACGGCAAGCTCACCTATCGCGGCCGCGTGGGGACGGGTTTCGACGAGGCCAACATGGCGGACCTCGCCGAGCGCCTTGCGGCGCACAAGCGCATGACCTCGCCCTTCACGACCCTGCCGACGGACGTCCGGCGCGGCTCGCGCTTCGTCGAGCCGGTGCTGGTCGCCGAGATCGAGTTCGCCGAGATCACCGCCGACGGCTCGATCCGCCACGGCGTCTTCAAGGGTCTGCGCGAGGACAAGGAGGCCGGTGACGTGGTTGACGAGCATCCGCAGCGCGAGGGCAAGGCCGCATCCGCAAAGCGCCGCGCCGGCAAGACGTCAGCGAAGGCCGATACGCCGGTGCTCGGCCAGGCGCCGGACAATGTCGCGGGCGTGCGCCTCACCCATCCCGAACGCGTCGTCTTCGCCGGCCAGGGCGTCACCAAGGGCGACCTCGCGCTCTATTACGAGAAGGTTGCGGACCGCATGCTCGCCCATGCCGGCGGCCGGCCGCTGTCGCTGGTGCGCTGCCCGCAGGGCGGCCAGAAGCGCTGCTTCTTCCAGAAGCACGACACCGGTGGCTTTCCCGAAGCCGTCAAGACCGTGCCGATCCCCGAAAAGGACGGCGGCACCGAGCACTACCTCACCGTCACCGACGCCGCTGGCCTGGTCGGCGCCGTGCAGATGAACACGCTGGAGTTCCACATCTGGGGCTCGCGCAACGACCGTCTGGAAAATCCGGACCGGCTGATCTTCGATCTCGACCCGGACGAGGGCCTCGACTTCGAGGACGTGAAGGCGGCGTCCTTCGACCTCCGCGACCGGCTTGCCGCCATCGGCCTGAAGAGCTTTCCGATGGTCACCGGCGGCAAGGGGGTCCATGTCGTCGTGCCGCTCGACCGCAGGCAGGGCTGGGAGGAGGTCAAGGCCTTCGCCAAAGCCTTCGCCGTCCGCCAGGCGGAGGAGGAGCCCGACCGCTTCGTCGCCACCATGTCCAAGGCCAAGCGCAAGGGCCGGATCTTCATCGACTGGCTGCGCAACGAGCGGGGCTCGACGGCGATCGCGCCCTATTCCAGCCGTTCCCGCGAAGGCGCGCCGGTGGCGACGCCGGTCAGCTGGGACGAGTTGGCGACGCTGAGCGTGGCCAACGGCTTCGACATCAACGCCGTCATCGCCCGGCTCGGCGAGGCCGATCCTTGGGCGGATTACGCCGACGTGCGCCAGTCGCTGACCAAGAAGATCCGAGACAGATTCGGGGCCTGAGACGCCCCGACCTTTCGCCGTGACCGGAAACAGCCACCCCGATTCGGGAACGGCTCCCGGGCCGGCCGGCTTTTCGTGGCAACCATCAACGGAACGAAGGGATTTCTCCCATGGCCACCACCGTCGGCAACGAAGGCGACATCAAGGGTCTCGTCCGCGACCTGATCCTGCTGGAGCGGGACGCGATCGCCGCCTATGATTCCACCATCGAGAAGCTCTCCGACCCGGCGCTCAGCCAGAAGGTCGCGACTTTCCGCCAGGACCATCTCCAGCATCTCGACGTCTTGAACGAGATCGCTGCCAAGACCGGCGCCGAGGCGCCGCTCGAAGGCGACATGAAGGAATGGCTGACCACCGGCAAGATCGCGCTCGCCAACCTCATGGGCGACGGCGCCATCCTCAAGGCGATGAAGACCAACGAGAACGACACCGTGACCGCCTACGAGCGGGCCAGCAGCCATCCGGACGCGATCGAGAAGTCGCGCGCATTCTTCGCCAAGGCGCTTGCCGACGAGCGTCGCCACCGCGCCTGGATGGAAGAGACCGCCGCCGCCCTGTAGGCAACGGCACGCACCCATCCCGCTTTCGATCGAGCCGCCGGTGACCCGCGTCGCCGGCGGCTTTGCCTTGTCGCCGAGGCGTTCCGCTTGATTCCGGCCGGGAGCTGTCGCAGGGTCCGCTGCAAAAAGCGGGAGGACATCATGGCGATCTACGCCCTCGACGGCGACAGGCCGGAACTGCCGGAAGACGGCTCGGCCTTCGTGGCGCCCGGCGCCCACGTCATCGGCCGCGTCAGACTGGGCGCCGACGTCGGCATTTGGTTCGGCGCCGTGCTGCGCGGCGATAACGAGTGGATGACCATCGGCGAAGGCTCGAACGTCCAGGACAATTGCGCCCTCCACAGCGACGCCGGCTTTCCGCTGACCATCGGCGCCGGCTGCACGATCGGCCATTCGGCCATCGTCCACGGCTGCACCATCGGCGACAATTCGCTGATCGGCATGGGCGCGACGATCCTCAACGGTGCACGCATCGGCAGGAACTCGATCGTCGGGGCCAATGCGCTGGTCACCGAGGGCAAGGAATTCCCCGACAACTCGCTGATCGTCGGCTCGCCGGCCAAGGTTGCGCGCACCCTGGACGACGGGGCGGCCGAGAAGCTCAGGGCCTCTGCCGCGCACTATGTCCGCAACGCCCGTCGCTTCGCGGAGGGGCTGGAGCGGCTCGACGAGGCGCCCGCCGAGAGTGCAGCGAAGACCGTTCGGACAGCCCGGGCCTGACGCCCGCCCCCGCCCTGCCTCCAGCGCCGGATCAGCCCATGCCGCTCTTCACCGAACTTGCCCGCTCGCTGCCCGCCACCGTGCCCTTCGTCGGGCCCGAAACCATCGAACGGCGCACCGGCGTGCGCTTCAAGGCGCGGCTCGGCGCCAATGAGAGCGTCTTCGGCCCCTCGCCGCTGGTGCTCGAGGCGATGGCGGCGGCCGCCCGGCAAAGCTGGGCCTATGGCGACCCGGAGCAATACGATCTGAAACAGGCGATCGCCGCCCATCTCGGCGTCGGCATCGAGAACATCACCGTCGGCGAGGGCATCGACGGGCTGCTCGGCCATCTGGTGCATCTGGCCTGCGATCCCGGCGACACGGTCGTCACCTCGCGCGGCGCCTATCCGACCTTCAACTACCACGTCGCCGGCCACGGCGCCGTGCTCGACTTCGTCCCCTATCGGGCCGACGACCACGAGGATCCCGATGCGCTGCTGGAGCGCGCGAGGGCAGTTCGCCCGAAGCTCCTCTATTTCGCCAATCCCGACAATCCGACCGGCTCCTGGCACGAGGCGCCGGCGGTGGAGCGGCTGATCGCCGGGACGCCGGACGAGACGATCCTGGTGCTGGACGAGGCCTATTGCGACCTTGCGCCCGCCTCTGCGCTGCCGCCGATCACGCTGATGCGGCCGAACCTGCTGCGCTTCCGCACCTTCTCCAAGGCCTACGGCATGGCCGGTGTGCGCGTCGCCTACGCGGTGGGCGAGCCCGCGACGGTCGCGCAGTTCGACAAGGTGCGCAATCATTTCGGCGTGTCGCGCATGGCGCAGGCCGGCGCGGTCGCGGCGCTGGCGGACCAGGCCTATCTGCAGGCGACTGTGGGAAAGATCGTCGCGGCCCGTTCGCAGCTTGCCGGCATCGCGACGCGGCTGGGGCTGAGGCCGCTGCCCTCGGCCACCAATTTCGTCGCCATCGACTGCGGCGGCGACGGGGCGCGCGCCCGGGCGATCCTCGACGCCGTGCTTCGCCGCGGCGTGTTCATCCGCATGCCGGGCGTCGCCCCGCTCGACCGGATGATCCGCGTCACCGTCGGCACCGATTCCGACCTGGCGCTGCTGGAGACGGCGCTGGAAGGCGCCCTCGACGAGGTCGGTGAGCCGCAGGCGCCTTACTTAAAAGGCGCACCAAGGTCCGCGCCAACCTGCTAAGGTTAGCCCTAAAGGCTCGGGGGGACACCCGCAGCATTCCCAGAGATAGCGCATATAGCGACTCCCCAAGGGCGGGGACTATCGATAGCTTGTGGGCATGTTCAAAACGATCTTCAAGCGGGTACCCTACTTCGAATCGCTTCGCGCATTTCTAGAGCAATGGGGCATTTGGAAATTTCTCACTGGGGCCGCCGGATTAGCTGCCGCGCTTCTCATGAGTGCGTGGGCGTGGCTTGAGTCCCAACTTCCGTATTGGGCGATAGCGAGCGTGTTCATCACAACGTTTGTGGTCATGCTGGCGGGCACGAATTACATCTACGCCATCCTGCTGAAGCGCAGGCAAGTAAAAATGATGGATCGTATTGTTCATATTGATCGTGAGCAGCTTGCCGACGAACTTCAGGAGACAAGCCAGAAAATCGCAGCCCTTGTTGGAGAATTTCTCGGGCCCATGCAGGAAGCTTGGTGGCGGGAAGCCGACCGCAGCAACCCGGCTGTGATGCAAAGCGGTCGAGCACGTATCGAGGGGCAACTCGTAGAGAAGTATTCGTATCGCCACGGAGCGGATGTATGGCGCCTGATACGCCGCGCCTCCAAAGTCGTACCTATTGATCAGGGAGATATGTGGCAAATACAGCATGGGGTGCGTGGCGATCACGACCTTGTAAATATTTACATGTTCCTAGCTGCACTTTCTGATGACATCAGAACCCCCAAAACGCCCCTACCCCAAACAGATAGGCGAAGAGAGGAGATCGCTAGATCTCAATCTTCGTCCCTTCAGTTGCCGCAAGCACCTAACTTTTAGAAGCGTTCACCGTGCCTCCTAAGGTCCAGCACGTTGCCCACTATTTTTGGTGTTGTCAGTCGATGCACGCAGCGGTGATCTAGCGTGCTTCGCCGAACGCAGGTTCTGACTTAGAACTTGGCGGCAAGTCCCTGATGTCAGTGGCGCGTCAGCCACTCGCGGGCGGAGCGGAGCGCGGCGGCGATCTCGCGCTTCGACATCTGCCCGGCCATGTCCTGGCGGTGGAAGGCGGCGCGTTCGCAGCCCTTCCGGTCGGCGAGGTTGAAATACATGTGCGCCGCCACGCGGTCGACCGCGCCATCGCGCCCCAAGGCGGCGCGCATGCCGAGGTCGAAGAGGAGGTCAGCGTCGACGAAAGGCGCGCCATTGGCGGCCTGGTCGGCGTAGTTCTGGAAATCGATGCGAGCCATGTTTCTTCGCGTCCCTGTCGCTCTTGATCGTTGGCTTTCGATGGACAGAAGAATGACCGGCGCGGCTGAAGAGCTACTTAAAGTTTGAGCTTAAATGGACCTGAACGCCGCCCGTCCGCATCGCTGCAGCATGCGCCGGCAAGACCATGAAATACTTCGGCTAATCATTGCCTTGGACCGACCCGAGGCGCATCCGTCGTTCACCCGGCGATAACCCTGCCGATCGATCGGCATGCCGCCCCCTGGCCGCTCTCGGTCGCGGCAGACCCCTGTTGCGCTTTCGGGCGGTTGGATTACTCTTACGTTCAGGGAAGCAACGGCTTCGGGAGCAGCCGGCGTCCCCATCAACGGGAGGAATGAACCATGAAGCGACTGATGTTTGCCGCCGCCACCTTCGGTCTGGCCATGACGGGGGCCGCCGCTGCCGATCCGATCGAGGGCAAGTGGAAGATGCCGTCCGGCTACGACGCGCAGATCGCCCCCTGCTCGGGCGGCTTCTGCCTGACCTATGTGACCGGTCCCCACAAGGGAAAGAATTTCGGCCAGATGACGCCGACCGGCAACGGGCAGTATTCCGGTACCGTCGTCGATTACACCAAGGGCGGCAAGCAGTATTCCGGCAAGGGCGAGCTCTCCGGCGCCACCCTCTCGATTTCCGGCTGCGTCCTCGGCGGCCTGATCTGCCGCTCGCAGACGCTCAACCGGATCTGAGCGCCGGCTAGCGCCGGCGGGTTCGCGCGGCTCGGCTGAAAATTGGAGCCGTCCTGCGGGGGGCGCGTTGCCCCCCTCTGCCTGCCGGCATCTCCCCCACAAGGGGGGAGATCGATGTGTCGGCGCCGCGCATCGTTTCGGTTGGCATCGCATGGTGAACGCGCTCAAAGAGCGGCGCCGACGTCTGCGAGGGTTGCAATGCCCCCGGTTTCGCGGAGGCGTTGAGGCCTCGATCTCCCCCCTTTTGGGGAGATGGGCGGCAGCCCAGAGGGGTGTCACCCGCCTGCCGCCTTTCCTGACGACCTGTCATCGACGCTCCGCGCAACGCACCCATGGTGACAAGGCGCGTCGTCCAACCGCCCCCCCGAAACGGCGCACTAAGCGCCGAAGGCGCCGTCGATCGTGTGCATCGCGCCGGTCACGAAACCCGCCTCAGGTCCGGCGAGCCAAGCCACCATCCCGGCGACCTCCTCGGGCCGCCCATGGCGCTTGATCGCCATGAAGCCGTGCGGCAGCTCCTTCATCGGCCCGTTCTCAGGGTTTGCATCCGTATCGATCGGTCCGGGCTGCACGACGTTGATCGTGATGCCGCGCGGCCCGAAATCCCTCGCCAGCCCGCGCGCCAGCCCCTGCAGGGCCGACTTGCTGACGGCGTAGGAGGCCATGCCCGGAACGGGCATCCGGTCGCCATTGACCGACCCGATGACGATGATCCTGCCGCCCTCCGGCATCTGTCGCGCCGCCTCGACCGAGGCATGGTAAGGCGCGTGGACGTTGACCCGGAACAGCCGGTCGATCGCGTCCGGATCCTGCTCCAGCGCATCGCCGAACACGGCGAAGCCCGAGTTCACCACCAGCACGTCCAGCGGACCACTGTCGCGAACGCGCGCGATCACCGCATCACGGTCGGCACTGTCCGTCTGGACCGCCGTGCTGCCGGTCTCTGCCGCCAATTGCTCGGCTGCCTCGCGCGAGCCGGCATAGGTGAAGGTCACCGCCGCGCCATCCGCCGCAAGCCGCCGCACGATGGCGGCGCCGATGCCCCGGCTGCCACCGAGAACCAGTACTGACTTTCCTTCGAATGCGGCCATCGGGCGCTCCTTGCGATTAACTTACGGAGCGCTACATAAATTCGGCGATCACACAGGTCAAGGCTTAATGTAGTGGCTGATACAAATACCCCGCGACGGCGCGGCCGCCCCCGTCGGTTCGATCCCGACCAGGCCGTCACCACCGCCCAACAGCTCTTCCATGCGCGCGGCTTCGATGCCGTCAGTGTCGCGGATCTGACCGAGGCGCTCGGCATCAACCCGCCCAGCTTCTACGCCGCGTTCGGCAGCAAGGCCGGGCTCTACGCCCGCGTCCTCGAGCGCTATGCCGGCACCAACGCCATTCCCTTTGGCGAGCTGCTGCGGCCCGACCGTCCCGTCGCCGCGTGTCTTTCGGCCGTATTGGAGGAGGCCGCCCGCCGCTACGCCGCCGATCCCGCCGCCGGGGGCTGCGTGGTGGTGGAAGGAACCCGCTGCAACGATCGGGAGGCACGCGAAGCGGCCCTCGTCCTCAACCTCGCGGCGGAGGCGGCGATCCGGCAGTACGTCGCCGCTCGTCATCCGGCGGACGCCGAGCGGGTGACGGACTTCGTCTGCACCACCATGTTCGGGCTCTCCGCCAAGGCCCGCAACGGTCACGGCCTCGACCAGCTGCTTGCCACCGCCCGCCTCGCCAGCCTTTCCCTCGCGCAGGCGCTTCCCGACGATGACCCGTTGCGTGGTGCGAACCTGCCGGTCTGACGGCCTTCGTCGCCCGTTTGGACGCTTGCGCCCCTCGATACCCCCCTCTGTCCTGCCGGACATCTCCCCCACAAGGGGGGAGATCGGCTTGTCGCGGGCCTCCCCGTTCTCGAATTCGGGCACGACGGCTGAAGCAAACCCGCCGCCCTCACCCCTATCGATCTCCCCCCTTGTGGGGGGATGCCGGCAGGCAGAGTGGGGTGGGCATCGCTGGCCTGGCTGAACGAGGCCGCAGATTCCCTGGTCTCGACGACTTGGCGCGCTTGATCCGTCCGACCGAGATTGGTGGTGGACCTCCCCCCTCTGTCCTGCCGGACATCTCCCCCACAAGGGGGGAGATCGGCTTGTCGCCGGCCTCCCCGTTCTCGAATTCAGGCACGACGGCTGAAGCAAGCCCGCCGCCCTCACCCCTATCGATCTCCCCCCTTGTGGGGGAGATGCCGGCAGGCAGAGGGGGGTGGCTTGCCACTGACCCGCGGTAACCGGTCCGCCCTATCGGTTGCGATTGAAATAGCAACCTCGGCTGTCGAAGCCGCGGCGTAACGCGGGCCCTTCAGGCTTGGCGCCGTGTCAATCATCCGAGGAAGGACAAGCATTTGAACATCTCGACAAGCATGATGCCCGCCGCCCCGGACGCCGGCAGCGAATGGTGGGAGGTCACGCCCGGGGAGCGCTTCGTCATTCGCACCTCCGCCGCGGAAACGGGCGGCATCTACACGATGCTCGAGATCGTTGCCGACCCTCGCAACGGCGTGCCCCTCCATGTGCACGCCAACGAGGAGGAACACTTCGTCGTTCTGGAAGGCAGCGTCCACCTCACCGCGGGCGATGAGACCCTGGAACTGTCGGCGGGCGATTCCATGACCGTCAGGAGGGGAACGCCGCACGCATGGGCCAATCTGTCCGACGGTATCGTGCGGATGCTGATCATCTTCTCGCCCGGCAATCTCGAGCGGACATTCAGGCTGATCGGCACCCTGAAGGGCGAGGATCTGGCGGCCGTCCTGGCCTCGAACGAAAGTGATGGCTCCACGGTCGTCGGCCCCCCGCCATTCGCGGACGTCTTTTCCGTCGTGTCCCCTCGCCCCAGGCCTTAGGCACCACCGGCGCTATGCGCCTCGGGGCCTGCGAGCTTGTGGGGCCTGTGACGGCCGAAGCGTCCGCGATCCGCTTCGATCTCCCGCCTTGCGGGGGGTCCGAACGACGGGCGAGACCTGCGGTTCGCCCCAGGGCGGTAGCCCCGGTCGGCGCCTCAGGCGCGGTGCGTTTCCGAGCCTGCGCCTCATAACCCCCTCTGCCTGCCGGCATCTCCCCCACAAGGGGGGAGATCGACGCTTTGATGCCTCGCGAGGTCGCAGACGTTACCGCTTCCGTATTTCGTAGCCGGAGCGTCTGCTGAGGCTGTCGGGCTGGACAGGATGCGGGGCGCCGACACCTCGATCTTCACCCTTGTGGGGGGTCCGAAGGACGGGCGAAACCAGCGGCTCGCCCCGGGTCGGCAGGCAGAGGGGGGGTGACGAGCCGCAAACTCGCGCGACATCTCGCCACGCCCACCGCCGAACGCGGGGACGTGTCGCATTTTCAACGGATTGACGCGGGAAAGCCTGAGCGACCGGCCCATCCGGCCCGAGCCAGGAGCTTCCGCCCATGACCTTCGCCCGTCTCGCCCTCGTGGCAGCGTTTACCGCCGGCCTCGCCGGCGCTGCCTCCGCCGAGGCGATCACCGGCGACTGGCTGACCGAAAACGGCGAGCGCGTGACCATCGCGCCGTGCGGCAACGGCTACTGCTCGACGGTCGCCACCGGCACCTATCAGGGCCAGCGCATCGCCCAGGTCTCGGGTGCCGGTCCGGAATATCCGGGCACGATCACCGATCCCAGCGCCGGCAAGACATACAAGGGCTCGATGACAGTCCGCGGCAATGCGCTCGACCTCAAGGGCTGCCTGATGGAAATGTTCTGCAAGACCGTCCAGAGCTGGCGCCGGCCCTGATCCTGCTCTCGCGACTGTGAGAGCCGTGGCGGCAACCTGCGCGCGCGACGCGCATTGTCGTCCCAATCAAACTCGATCAGCAGACAGGATGACGACATGAAGAGGTTCGCGCTCGCCGCGATGGCAATAATGAGTTTCTCCACGGTCTCGCTCGCGGCGGAGCCCATTGTCGGCAAATGGCGGGCGCCCGGCGGCGGCATCGTCGAGGTCAGCGCCTGCGGCAATGCCTTCTGCGCCGAGGTCATCTCCGGCCAGCACGCCGGCAAGTCGGCCGGCCAGATGAGCAGCAACGGCAGCGGCTATGAGGGAACGGTCACCGATCCCCGCGACGACCGCACGTATCAGGGCACGGCGGTGATCGAGGGCAACCAGCTCAAGCTCACCGGCTGCGCTCTCAGCATCTTCTGCAAGACGCAGGTGTGGACCAGAGCCTGACGCGAGGCGTCCGTACGGCATGAAAGGCACCCGGAGGGGATCCTCCCCGGGTGCCTTCGTCGTTCAGGCCCGTGCGCGCTGGCCGAACAGCACGGATTGCGCGTCCTTGTTGGCGGCGAGATTGAGCTTCTCGCGCTCGGCTTTGCCGACTTCCAGCCCCTTGGCGACGGCGGGCCGCGCCATCAGCTCCTCGAACCAGCGCTTGAGGTTCGGGAAATCCTCGATGTCCTGGCCCTGGTCCTTATACGGCTTCACCCAGCCGATCGCCGCCATGTCGGCGATCGAGTACTCTCCGCCGAGATAGCGGTTTTCCTGCAGGCGCTTGTTCATCACGCCGTAGAGCCGGTTCACCTCGTTGGTGTAGCGGTCGATGCCGTAGGCGATCTTCTCGGGCGCATAATTGCGGAAATGATGCGCCTGGCCCGCCATCGGCCCCAATCCGCCGACCTGCCAGAACAGCCACTCCTCGACCGCCACGCGCGCCCGCTCGTCGCTCGGGTAGAACTTGCCGAACTTGCGGCCGAGATATTGCAGGATCGCCCCGGACTCGAAGACGGAGATCGGCCCGCCCGGCCCTTCCGGGTCGATGATCGCCGGCATCCGATTGTTCGGCGCGATCGCGAGGAACTCCGGCTTGAACTGGTCGCCCGCGCCGATATTGACGTAGCGGACCTCGTAGGGGACGCCGAGTTCCTCCAGCATGATGGAAATCTTCCAGCCATTCGGCGTCGGCCAGTAGTAGAGCTGGATCGGTTCGTTCTGCGTCTGCATTCGCTCGGCCCTTTGCCATGATCTCGCGACGATTCCGTCACATCTGTAACAATCAATTAGCGTCGAGCGGGCTTGGACAAGGGCGCCGAAGCGCCGACGCAGCGTTCACCGGGTCGCTAGCGTGGAGGTCTGTTCAGGCTCGGTTCAGTCAGGGCGTGCATTTGTGGCGGAAATGCACTAGGAGTGTGGCTCATGGTGACTCGACTAACCGTCACGACCGTGCTGATCGCCCTCTTCGGGATCGCCTTCAGCACGCTCGCGCAGAACGCGACGATCCGTCCCGGCAGCGCCTTCGCGTCGATTGCCGGGGCAGATTGCAAGTACAGCACCGGCATTGTCTGTCCGATCGAGCGGGAAGTCCCGCCGACACCGTCCCGGGCAAATTTCTAGCCGTCGTCGTCTTCTCCGCGCCATGGCTCGCGGCTAAACAAATGTCATGACGAAGCTTTTCCCCTCCCCGGGCGACCCCGGTTTCGAGACGCCGCCAGTTGCGCCGCGCCATCACTACGATGACGCCGCCGAGGCGGTCGCCGAGCTGAAGCGGCTCTATGCCCGTTCGGTGGCGTTCCTGTCGGACAGTTTCGCCGCGGTTCTGGAGGCGGGCTCGGCGGGAACGCGGTTCCGGGCCTACTATCCCGAGGTGGCCATCGCCACGGCCACCCATGCCCGGATCGACTCCCGCCTCGCCTTCGGGCACCTGCCCCGTCCCGGGCGGTATTCGACGACGGTCACGCGGCCGGATCTCTTCGAGCGCTATCTCACCGAGCAGATTGCCCTCCTGATCCGCAACCACGGCCAGTCGGTGACGATCGGCGACTCCACGACGCCGATCCCGCTGCATTTCGCCTTCCCCGAGGGTTCCTATGTCGACGGGTCGCTCGCCGAACGCCTCGACCGGCCGCTGCGCGACATTTTCGATGTGCCCGACCTCGAGGCGACCGACGATCGGATCGTCAACGGCAATTTCGAGCCGCGCCCCGGCGAGCCGATGCCGCTGGCGCCGTTCACCGCACAGCGCGTCGACTATTCGCTGCACCGCCTCGCCCACTACACGGCGACGCAGCCGGCGCATTTCCAGAACTACGTGCTGTTCACCAATTACGGCTTCTATGTCGACGAGTTCTGCATGCTGGCCCGCGAAATGATGGCGCGCGGCGGCATGGGCTATTCGGGCTTCGTAGAGCCCGGCGACCTGGAGACGCTTCCCGGCGCGCAGCAGCCGCCCGAGGGCGTCGCGCCGCTGCGCCTGCCGCAGATGCCAGCCTATCATCTCAAGCGCGAGGACGGCCACGGCATCACCATGGTGAATATCGGCGTCGGGCCGTCCAACGCGAAGACGATCACCGACCATATCGCGGTGCTGCGCCCGCATGCCTGGATCATGCTCGGCCATTGCGCGGGCCTGCGAAATTCGCAGGAACTCGGCGACTACGTGCTGGCCCACGCCTATGTCCGCGAGGACCACGTGCTGGACGCCGACCTGCCGATCTGGGTGCCGATCCCGGCGCTCGCCGAAGTTCAGGTCGCCCTGGAGAAGGCGGTCGAGGAGGTGACGGGCCTCTCCGGCTACGAGCTGAAGAAGATCATGCGCACCGGCACGGTCGCGACGATCGACAACCGCAACTGGGAGCTGCGCGATCACAAGGAGCCGGTCGAGCGGCTGTCGCAGTCGCGGGCCATCGGCCTCGACATGGAATCGGCCACCATCGCCGCCAACGGCTTCCGCTTCCGGGTGCCCTACGGCACGCTGCTCTGCGTCTCCGACAAGCCGCTGCACGGCGAGCTGAAGCTGCCGGGCATGGCGACGGCGTTCTACAAGCGGCAGGTCTCGCAGCATCTGCGGATCGGCATGCGGGCGCTGGAGCTGATGTCGGAAATGCCGAGCGAGCGGGTGCATTCGCGCAAGCTGCGCTCGTTCTTCGAGACCGCGTTCCAGTAATGGCGGCCGTCACCGAGCAACCGGCGGCGCGAGGCCGTATCCTTCGCACGCTACTTCTTGCCCTCAGCCTCGTCGCAGCGCTGGCGCTGACGGCGGGGTTCTTCGGCGACGTCGTGCCCTTCTTCGACTCGCTGGCACATTTCCGCGCCCATCTGGCCGTGCTGCTGCTGGTCACGGGCATGCTCCTGATGGCCACCCGCGCCATGGCGGCCGGCCTTGCGGCGGGCATGATCGGCGGCCTCGGCCTGATCACGGTCGCGCCTTTCGTATTTCCGGCGTCGGTGCCGGCGCGAGCCGACGAGACCGCGACCTACACGCTGCTGCAGATGAACCTTCGCTGGAACGCCGCCAACCGGGAAGCGGCGCTGCGGCTCGTCGGCCGGGTGCAGCCGGACGTCATCACGCTCGAGGAAGCCGGGGAGGAGTGGCGCCCGCTGCTGGCCGCGCTCGAGGCGCGCTACCCGTATCGCTTCGACTGCGGCGAGCCGAGCTCGTTCGGCAAGCTGGTGCTGCTGTCGCGGCGCGGTTTCGTGCCCGGGGATTCCGGCACCTGCAACGCCTATGACGGCTTTCTGAGCCGCACGATCAGCTTCAACGGCAACCCCGTGACACTCGCGATCCAGCATCTGCGCTGGCCGTGGCCGGGGCGGCAATGGCAGCAGATCGACCGGTTGGGATCGACGGTCCGCGAACTGACGGCACCGACGCTGATCGCCGGCGACTTCAACGCGACGCCCTGGAGCGCCGCGTTGCGCCGCTACGCCGCATCCGCCGGCACGAGCATCGTGCCGCATGTCGGCCCGACCTGGCTGCCGTGGCCGCTGACGCCGTGGCTCGCCCCCTATGCCGGCCTGCCCATCGACAATGTCCTGGTCAGCGAGGGCATCGACATCCTCGGCGTCGAGCGGCAGGACGCCACCGGGTCGGACCATCTGCCGGTGCTGGTGACCTTCGCCGTGCCGCCGGCCGGGACGGTCGAGCCGGCGGTGGACACCGCGGCGCGCTGACCGTCGGCCGTCGAGGCGGCGGCGACCCCCACCATCGATGGCCCCGGTCTCCTATCCCCATCGATCCTTGAGAAAATAGACCGCCGTCTCCTCGTGATTGCGGAACGGGGGACCGTCGGCTTAGTTGAGGTGCGTGGCTGTCTCCGCGATCCGATGCGGGCATTGCGCGACCGCGGCGATCTTGCCGACGATGGAGGATGCCTTGCGCGGGACACAGCCTGGCGACGCCCCGCAGCCGGCAGCGGTGGATCCGTCGAATATCGTCAGGGTCGCGGCCTGGCTGGTCGTCGCCGCCATCATCGTCGCCGCGCTCTATCTCGGGCAGAACGTCCTCACGCCGCTGGCCATCGCCTTCCTGATCGGCTTCGCGCTGAAGCCGCTGGTGACCTGGCTGACGCGGCGCGGCCTGCCGCGGGCGCTGTCGGTGATCGCCGTCATCCTCACCCTCGCCATGCTTCTCACGGCCTTCGGCTTCCTCGTCGCGTCGCAGCTGGGGACGCTGAGCGCGCAGCTGCCGGCCTACCAGACCACCATCCGCGAGAAGATCCGCGACGTCGGCGAGAGCATCCGCGCGCCCGGCATGTTCGACGGGGTCATGCGCACCGTCGACTCGGTGCAGGAGGAAGTCGGGACGGACGAGACCGAGATCGTCCCGCCGTTGCGCGTGCAGATGGTCGGGTCCGAGCGCCAGCCCCTCGAGACCGCGCTCGAATGGCTCACCCCGGCGCTGGAGCCGCTGGCGACCGCCGGCATCGTCATCGTCTTCCTGTTCCTCGTCCTGCTCGATCGCGGCGACATGCGCGACCGCCTGATCCGGCTGCTCGGCGGCAATCTGCACCAGTCCACCGACGCGCTGGAGGACGCCGCCAAGCGCATCTCCAAATACCTGCTGATGCAGGTCATCGTGAACGTCTCCTACGGCGTGCCGATGGCGCTCGGGCTGTGGTTCATCGGCGTGCCGGGCTGGCTGCTCTGGGGCGCGCTCGCGGCGGTGCTGCGGTTCATCCCCTATCTCGGTCCGCTGCTGTCCTCGGTGTTCCCGCTGGCG
This sequence comes from Aurantimonas endophytica, assembly GCF_014196845.1. Classification (GTDB taxonomy): domain Bacteria; phylum Pseudomonadota; class Alphaproteobacteria; order Rhizobiales; family Rhizobiaceae; genus Aurantimonas; species Aurantimonas endophytica. The sequence goes on along the minus strand of NZ_JACIEM010000004.1, from coordinate 432,701 downwards.
CTGGCCTTCGCCGTCGGCGACGGCTGGGAGATGGTGGTCTGGACCCTCGCGCTGATCCTGTTCCTCGAGCTGATCAGCAACAACGTCGTCGAGCCGATGCTCTACGGCACCAGCACCGGACTGTCGGCGATGTCGCTGATCGCCGCCGCCACCTTCTGGACCGCGCTCTGGGGGCCGATCGGGCTCATCCTGTCCACCCCGCTGACGGTCTGCCTGCTGGTGCTCGGGCGCGGCAACCCGCAGCTCGGCTTCCTCGACACGCTGCTCGGCTCGACCCCGGTCCTCGACGTGCCGACGCGGATCTACCAGCGGCTGATCGCCGACAAGCCGGAGGATGCGATCGAGATCGTCGACGACACGATCGCGGACGACGACGTCGTCGAATTCTACAACGACCACGGCATCGAGGTGCTTCGCAAGGTCAGCGAGGACTATCTGAGCAATGCAAGGCCGGAGCACCGCCAGCGTGTGTTCAACGGCATGGATGCGCTGCTCGACGATCTGAAGGAGGAATATCCCCCGGCGGTCGACCCGGCGCTGGCGCCGCGGATCGCCTGCATCGGCGGGCGGTGGGAGATCGACAGCCTGGCCTGCGAGATGCTCGTCCATGCGCTCGGGCTGGCGGGCCTGCCCGCCGTGGAGCGCCGCGAGGGAGTGGTGAGCACCCGCTACGTCAACGATCTCGACCTCGACGGGATCGACCTCGTCTGCATCAGCTTCTTCAGCCGTGAGCCCGCCACCGCGATCAAGGCCTTCTGCCGCCGGCTGCGCAATCGCTGGCCCGGCAGGCGGATCGTCGTCGCCCTGTGGAACGCGCCGCCGGCGATCCTGGAGCCCGGCGCAATCGCGGCGCTCGGCGCCGACGAGGTGGTGACGACGGTGCAGGAGGCGGTGCTGCGCATCCAGCGGATGGTCGCGCCGGAAACGTCTCTCGAGCGCCGGGTCGCCGACATCCCGGAGAACGACGCGGCGCGGGTCGAGGCCCTGCTCGCGACCCACATTCTCGACGACCATGCCCGCGAGGAGCTCGACGCCTTGAGCAAGCGGGCCGCTGCCGTCTTCGACGTGAAGTTCGCGGTAATCTCGGTCATCAGCGCCACCGAGGAGCACGTCGTCGGCCAGAGCGTCGACCTGCCCGGCACGCGGGACGGGACGATCCCGCGCGACCAGGCCCTCTCCGGCTACGCGGTGGCCGAGGACGAGCTGCTCGTCGTCGGCGACACCAAGCGCGACCCGCGCTTCGCCGACCACCCGCAGCTGCGGCTGTGGGGCACGAGCTTCTTTGCCGCCGCGCCGCTGAAGACGGCGGACGGCCTGGTGCTCGGCGCGCTCAGCCTGCTCGACATGAGCCCCCGCAAGATGTCGGAGGAGGAACTGACCCTCCTGGAGTCGATGGCGGCGGACGTCGTTGCGGCCATCACCGGCGAGGACGCCATCGAGCCGCCGCCCCGCGAGCCGGAAAAACCCTCGACAGCCGTCGCCCAGCCGGTCCCGGACTGATCGGCTGAGACCGACGGAGACGCAGCGGCGCCTGCGCACATCACCGCCGACAGATCATGCGCGCCTCAACCCTCCCCGGTTGGCAGACCCGCGGCGCCATGCTTCATTGACGAGGGCGCGCGAGGCGCCGGAACGGACGAGACGATGGGCACTTCGAACCTGCTGGCATTCGCCCTGGCGACGTTCTTCCTGGTCTCCTCCCCCGGCCCCAACGGCGCGTTGATCGCCAGGACCGTCCCGACTTCCGGCGTTCCCGCCGCCTTCGCCAACGTCGCCGGCTTCTTCACGGCGTTCTGGGTCCACGGCACGCTGTCGGTTCTCGGCCTGTCGGTCATCATCATGCAGTCGGCGACGGCCTTCGCGATCGTGAAATATGTCGGTGCCGCCTATCTGTGCTGGATCGGGCTCAAGTCCCTCTACGAATCATTCGTGCAGAAGCGGACCCGGCCCGACGCGCCGCTCGCGCGCCGTGCCCGCTCGCTCCGCGGCGCCTATCTCGACGGGCTTTTGACCAACGGGCTCAACCCCAAGGTCTCGATGTTCTACCTGGCGGTGTTCCCGCAGTTCATCCCGGTGGGCGACCACCCGGTCGCCTCGGCCTACACGCTGGTGGCGATCCACTCGCTCATCAACGTCGCCTGGTTCACCCTGGTGATCCTCCTCTTCGCCCGCCTCGCCACCTTCACCCGCTCCGGCGGCTTCCAGCGCTGCATCAAGGGCGCGACGGGCGTGGTGTTCCTCGGCTTCGGGTATAATCTGGCTCGGTTCAGGCCGGTCGGGTGAAGGGGGACGGTTGCGGATGGCAGCGAACCACCCGTCGGCCGCGCGGTCGGGCGACACATTGGTCCGGTGACGATCCGCTGTCGCCGCCGACGACCCATCCGCCTTTCCAGAAAGCTGCGGTTTTCCGAGGCTGGACAATGCCTGTGGAAGCGCCCGTTCGGATGGCATTAGCCGTGAGTTGAACCCAAGCTTCTGCCTTCCTTTCAGGAGATTGCAACGCAGCGGCTGCGTCGGCGCAGCCTAGGGGTCGCCCGCGAGAATCTCCCCGTCCGGCGTCATCCCAGGTCATCGGCGACCATGGTCATCTTCGTAGGTCGAAGCCCGCCTTGGCGAATGTGTCGTCTTCTGGCGTCGCCTGGAAGCCGAGAGCCCTTTGTCTGCTTCAGCTCAGTAGATTAATAGAACTTCTCATAAACACCCTCCTCCCGGAGATTTTATCGGTCCGTCGAATGTAGTATAAATAGGCGATTATCGTCATCATCACTGATGCGCTCACTGAGGGAGGCTACGGTGGAACAGGTTGATGAAAACAAACTCCACGCATTTGTTGGGAAGATGCTCGGCGATCTGGGGGGCGCCTACAGCGTGCCGACCGTTCGCATCGGGTTCCGGCTCGAGTTGTTCGACGCCCTCAAGGACGGCGGGCCGATGACCTCGGACGAACTGGCCGAACGCGCGGGCGGACTGGCGCCGAGATACATTCGGGAGTGGGCGCTTGCCCAGGCCGCCGGCGGCTACATCGACTACGATCCAGAAACCGAACAGTTCAGCCTGTCACCGGAGCAGGCGATGGTTTTCGCGGAGCGTGACAGTCCCTTCTACCTTGCGGGTGCGTTCGACCTGGCCGCCGCCATGATCGAGGGAGAGCCAAAGGTCGAGAACTCCATGAAGACAGGAACGGGCGTGCGCTGGGGCGACACGGCCGAGTGTCTTTTCTGCGCGACCGGCGCTTTCTTCCGGCCCGGCTACGCCAACAACATCGTCCAGAACTGGATCCCGTCACTCGACGGCGTCGCAGCCAAGCTCGAGGATGGGGCCAGGGTCGCCGATATCGGCTGCGGTGTCGGGTTCTCGACGCTCCTGATGGCGGAAGCCTTTCCAAAGAGCGAGTTCGTGGGTTTCGATTTTCACGAGCCGTCGATCGAGCAGGCCCGGCGGCACGCGAGGGATCACGGCCTCGACGACCGGGTGCGGTTCGAGGTGTCGACCGCCAAGGAGATCGAGGAGGATGGCTTCGACCTCATCACGTTCTACGACTGCCTGCACGACATGGGCGACCCGCGCGGATGCGCGCGTCACGTAAGGGAAATACTGCGCGAGGACGGCACCTGGATGATCGTGGAACCGATCGCCGGGGATCGACCGAGCGACAACATGAACCCTATCGGGCGGCTCTACTACAACGCCTCCACCATGCTCTGCGTGCCGACGTCGCTCGACCAGGAAGTGGGCGAGGGCCTGGGGGCGCAGGCGGGCGAGGCCGTGCTCAGCGACGTCGTCAGATCCGGAGGCTTCTCGCAGGTCCGGCGCGCGGCTACCGGTCCGTTCAACATGGTGCTGGAGGCGAGGGCCTGACAGCGCAAGCTATGCGGATATCGGCGATTTCACAGGTGCTATGGGGATCCCACGCCGAGGGCGACGGCAGGCGAATGATCTATGGCGGCCTTTGACGTCGTCGGTTGGCAGGCTGGAATATGGCCGCGCCGACGACCGAACAAGGAAGCTGGCCCTGGCCGAACTCATCACCTGCCTATGGTTCGACCCCGGCGAAGCGGAGAAAGCCGCAACGTTTTTTGGGTCAATCTTTCCCGACCGTCAGGTCGAGCGGGTCGATGCGGCTGCTTCCGACTACCCGGCGGCAAGGAGGGCGACGATCTGACCGTCGAGTTCACCGTGCTCGGCCGCAAGTTCGTGGGCCTCGACGGTGGCCTGACCTGCACGCCGAACGAAGCTGTCTCCTTCATGGTCATTACGAAAGACCAGGAGGAGACCGACCGTTCCTGGGATGCGATCGTTCGCAATGGCGGGCAGGAAAGCGCCTGCGGCTGGTGCAAGGACCGTTGGGGTCATTCATGGCAGGTCACCCCGAGGCTGCTGCTCGAGCTGACGACGAGTTCCGACCGCGACAAGGCGAGACGCGCCTTCGGGGCGATGATGACGATGGGCAAAATCGACATCGCGACCATCGACGCCGCAGCGAGAGTTTGATGACCCGGAAGAGCGACAACCAGCAACCGGCGTTCGTCCTCCTGGTTTCGGCTTGAGTCAGGCAAGACCTATGCAGCTAGGCTGGACGTCCGCCCCTGCGGCGATACCGCCGGAACCGGACCGACCGCGATCCACCCGATTACGCCGTTGACCCACGGGCAACCGATACGATCCTGCGCAAGGCAGTCTGGGACGCCATCAAGGCGTACGAGCAAGTCGTTAGTCCTGCCGGGAAGCTCCGTGGGCTGCCGCTCGAAAATTCCGACCGGTCGGTCGGCCGGAAGGCCGCCTACCGCAGATGGCGGCGCCCCGATGAATCACCGCTGGGGCGGGGCGTCGGCTGCGTCCTGCGCAATTGCACTCTGCACGATCAATTGAACCTCGTGCATGGCGCCTGACAAAGTCTCGCGCAAAGTCGTTCGCGACCCGGAACTGAGCCAGAATTTTAACGCGGTGTGCGCCGTCGCCAGAACAAGCGCTGCGGTCAGGCCTGGCATGATATCCGAGGTCACGGTGCTGCCGCTTCGCTCGGCGATTGCTTCGGCCAACTTCGCCTGCACGGTCAGGTCCGCCTTGTATTCTTCGGCGGCGAGGGCCGGTTCGTTCCGGAGGAGCCGCATGCGCTCGATCGAATTGCGGTCGGGCTCATCGGGATAGAGGGCGAGAAGCGCTTCCGTCAGCGAGGACCACAATTCTTCCTTGGCCGGTCGGGCCTTGAAGGCGGCGACAAAGGTATCCGCCCGGTTATGGGCAATGTCGACGATAGCAGCAGCCTTGGTCGGAAAGTAATTTCTGAAGGTCCGCAGCGAGACATTGGCCTCTTGCGCAATCTCCTCCACCGTCACCTGGTCGATACCGCGCTCCAGTGCCAGACGCAGGGCGACCGCGCTCAGTGTCGCGCGCGTCGCCTGCTTCTTGCGTTCTCGCAAGCCGAGAGCTTCGGCGGCCTGGGAAGGCAAAGTCGACATCTGGCCTATTAGTCCAATTGCTTGAGTATCGAGAGCTTCGGCGGCCCCTTGAGCGTCCGCGTGGCATGCTCGAGCCCGCCTTCCTGGCCATCGGCCTCGCTCATATGCTCCTGGAAGGCTGCTTCGTCTTCCCATTCCTGCATGCTGTGAAACACGCCTGGCCGCTGTGTGTCCTCGAACACGACAGCGCTGAGCATGCCGGGCTTCGGGTATGTCTTGATGGTGGTGTGGAACATTTCCCGGGTCTCGTCGATGCGCTCGGGGGCAGCTTCAATCTCGATCCACACGAACACTTTGGGCGTGGCGGGTTGCGATTCCGCGAACACACTCGGCGTCGCCATCAGCGATACCGCGAGAGCGGCCGAGGCGATGAGTTTTCGACAATTCCAGTTCATTATTCGGGTACTCCATGGCTCAGGCAGGGAGGAGCCCCGCCGGCAAGTGATACCGATACGGAAAAATGCATGAAAGGCAATATTGCCTAATAGGCAATATTTTGCTCTCGCGGCGCCACCTCGCCAGCCGCGCGATCGGCATATAACCAAGACCTCTCTATGCGCTGTCAGCGCTACCGACCCGGCCGAAGCTGCCAGTCATCAAACCACCCACAGCCGCGAATGCCGGGTCTGGTCCAAGTCTTGGCCTCTAGATCGGCGCCACCGACGCCTGTATCTCCTCCAGCGCTGCCGTCCGCTGGGCGATCACGAAGGCCCGGCAGGTCGGATAGGAGAGGTACCGGCCGACCTGGCCGTATTCGACCGCGTCGAGGTAGAACAGGCAGCTCGCGTCGCGATAGGCGAGCCAGGCGCGCTGCTCTTCCCGCAGCTTCGCATGGCTGTCCTCCGGGAGTTCCGCCAGCAGTGCCTGCCAGGCCTCGTTGAGGCGGGCGTCCTCGCGGTCGATCCAGGCGGCGCCGCAGGCCCCCATGTCCGGCATGACGGCACCGGCTTCGCTGACGCAGGCATCGTATTCGTCGTCGGCGCGGGCCGGCAGCGAAAGCAGCAGCAGCAGGAAACTGAGCGGCAGAAACAGTCGCATGGTGGTCTCCCCTTTGCGTCCCTGAGGCATCGCCGCAGGGCGCCTTGTTCACATCACCTGGTAGACCGGCCCCTCGCCGCCCTGCGGCGGCACCCAGTTGATATTCTGGTTCGGATCCTTGATGTCGCAGGTCTTGCAGTGGACGCAGTTCTGGCCGTTGATGACGTAGGCCTCCTTGCCGTCTTCCCCGACCACCCATTCGTAGACCCCGGCCGGGCAGTAGCGCTGCGACGGGCCGGCATAGACGGCGTATTCCGAGGAATGCTGCAGCGCCGGGTCCTTCACCTGGAGATGGACCGGCTGGTCCTCTTCGTGATTGGTGTTGGAGAGATACACCGAGGAGACCTTGTCGAAGGTCAGCACCCCGTCGGGCTTGGCGTAGGTGATCGGCGTGTGCTTGGCCGCCGGCTCGAGGCAGGCATGGTCCGGCTTGCCGTGCTTCCTCGTGCCGAAGAACGAGAAGCCGAACAGCGAATTCGTCCACATGTCGATCCCGCCGAGCGCGATGCCGAAGAGCGTCCCGTATTTCGACCAGAGCGGCTTGACGTTGCGGACGGGCTTGAGGTCCCGGCCGATCGCCGAGCCGCGCCAGGCGTCGTCATAGGCGGAGAGCCGGTCATGCGCGCGGCCGGCGGCGATGGCCTCGGCGGCGGCTTCCGCCGCCAGCATGCCGGAGGTCATGGCGTTGTGCGCGCCCTTGATGCGCGGCACGTTGACGAAGCCGGCCGAGCAGCCGATCAGCGCGCCGCCGGGGAAGACCAGCTTCGGCACGGACTGCCATCCGCCCTCGGTGATCGCCCGCGCGCCATAGGCGATGCGCTTGCCGCCGGCCAGCAGCTCGGCGACGTCCGGATGCGTCTTGAAGCGCTGGAATTCCTCGAAGGGCGACAGATACGGGTTCTTGTAGTTCAGGTGGACGACGAAGCCGACATACACCTGGTTGTCTTCGAGGTGATACAGGAACGAGCCGCCGCCGGTGCCGCTGTCCAGCGGCCAGCCGAAGGAGTGCTCGACCCGGCCGGGCTTGGATTTCTCCGGCGCGATCTCCCAGAGCTCCTTGATCCCGAGGCCGAATTTCTGCGGCTCGCGCCCCTCGTCGAGCCCGTAAGCGCGGATCAGCTGCTTGGCCAGCGAGCCGCGCACCCCCTCGCCGATCATCACGTATTTGCCGAGCAGCGCCATGCCGCGCGCGAAGGCGGCGCCCGGCTCGCCCTCGCGGGTGATGCCCATGTCGCCGGTGGCGACGCCGATCACCGCGTTGGCATCGTCATAGAGGATCTCGGTCGCGGCAAAGCCCGGATAGATCTCGACGCCCAGCGCCTCTGCCTTCTCGGCCAGCCATTTGCAGACGAGGCCGAGCGAGACGATGTAGTTGCCGTGATTGCCCATCAGGCCGGGCATCAGCATGTTCGGCAGGCGGATCGAGCCCTGCTCGCCGTAGAGATAGAACCGGTCGTCCGTGACCTTCGTCCGGATCGGCGTCTCCTCCTCGCGCCATTCCGGCAGGAGGGTGTCGAGCGCCGAGGGGTCGAGCACGTTGCCGGAAAGGACGTGCGCGCCGACCTCGCCGCCCTTCTCCAGGACGACCACGGTCAGCTCCGGATCGAGCTGCTTCAGGCGGATCGCCGCGGCGAGCCCGGCGGGGCCGGCGCCGACGATCACCACGTCGAACTCCATCGATTCGCGTTCCGGCAGCGTCTCGGCGTGGCTCATCTCGTCTCCCATTCTCGCATCCCGGCCGGATCGCACCGCCCGGGCCAGAGGCCGGTAGACTAGCGCGATCCGATGTCTGGACGAGTTCTAACTTGATTGACGTGGGCGTCAATCGCACCGAATGCCTGCTGCTGTAACAGGTGAGCCGCTTGACCCGGCAAAGCGCGCCGGGAGAAGAGAGGCTTTCCGCCACCGCGAGGCTTCCCGTGAACGCTGTCTTCCTGGCCGTTGCCATTCTGTGCGAGATCGTCGGCACCACGGCGCTGAAATCCACCCACGGTTTCACCCGCCTGCTGCCGTCCCTGGTCACCGTCGCGGCCTATGCGCTGGCGTTCTATTTCCTGTCGCTGCCGCTGCGCACGCTGCCGGTCGGCATCGTCTACGCGATCTGGTCGGGCGCCGGCATCGTCATCCTGGCGCTGGTCGACCTGTTCTGGTTCCGCACCTCGATCGATGCGGCGGGGTTTCTCGGTCTCGCGCTGATCCTCGCCGGGGTTCTGGTGATCAACCTGTTCTCCCAGACCGTGAGCCACTGAGCCATGGCGTTCCCCGTTCCGACGGCGTCGCCTGCCGCGCCGAAATCGGCTAGGACGGGTCCATGAACGCCGCCCAGCCAGAAATCGGCCGCGACGCCGCGATCGCGCTCATCGAATGGTACCGCGACGCCGGCATCGACGTCTTCGTCGGCGAGGCGCCGCGCGACCGCTTTGCCGAGACGCGGGCCGAGATCGCCGCGCGCGACGGGCGTCGGGGCGTGCCGTCGGCGCCAGCCGCCCAGGCATCCGCGCCGCCGGTTCATGCGCCCGCCCCCACCTTCGCCATCGAGCCGGCCGGAACCTTCGCCACCAGCCGCGCCGCCGTGCCGGACGACATCGCCATCGCCGACGCCCGCGAGCGTGCCCGCTCGGCCGCGACGCTCGCCGAGCTGCAGGCGGCGCTCGACGCGTTCGAGAGCTGCAATCTGCGCATCACCGCCAAGTCCACCGTCTTCGGCGACGGCGCCGAGACCGCCGATGTGATGTTCGTGGGCGAGGCGCCGGGCCGCGAGGAGGACATTGCGGGCGTGCCCTTCGTCGGCCGCTCCGGCCAGCTGCTCGACCGCATGCTCGCCGCGATCGGGCTCGAGCGGCAGAATGTCCGCGTCACCAACACCGTGCCGTGGCGCCCGCCCGGCAACCGGCCGCCGACGCCGGCCGAGACGCAGATCTGCCTGCCCTTCGTGCAGCGCCATATCGAGCTCGTGCGCCCGAAGATCCTCGTCTGCCTGGGCTCGCCCGCCGCCAAGGCGATCCTCGCCTCGGAAGAGGGCATCCTGCGGATCCGCGGGCGCTGGACGACCTACAGCTTCGGCCTCGGCGAGGCGGACACGATCGACGCGACCGCGATGCTGCATCCCGCCTACCTCCTGCGCCAGCCGGCGCAGAAGAAGCTCGCCTGGCGCGATCTCGTCGCGCTCAAGGCCCGCCTGGCGGAAAAGTCGGCATCGGACTGAGTTTCGTCCGATCCTCGTCATGATCGGCAGGCACAAGGGCCTCGCCAAAGCTGCCGTTAATGCCTAGAGCGGGCGAACGGCAGCGCATTCATCGCCCGACCGTCAAAGCCGGGGCCAGTCGCACCGAGACGCGCTGTCCCGCATCCACTCCGTTTCGCCAAGGCCCGACATGCCCCTTCTGCCGATCGCGTCCCTGCTCGTATCGACCTTCTTCCTGATGGCGGGCGCCGGGCTGATGGGCATCCTGCTGCCGGTCCGCGGCTCGATCGAGGGCTGGTCGAGCTACCAGATCGGCGCCTTCGGCACGTCCTATGCGATCGCCTTCACGGCGGGCTGCGTGATCATCCCGAAGATCGTCCAGCGCGCCGGCCACGTGCGGACGTTCTCCAGCCTCGCGTCGCTGATGGCGATCTCGGTGCTGCTTTGCGCCATCGTCGTCGACCCCTATGCCTGGATCGTCTTCCGCGGCCTCGCCGGCTTCGCGCTCGCCGGCTGCTACATGATCATCGAGAGCTGGTTGAACGAGCGCGTCACCAACGAGACGCGCGGCCGGATCTTCTCGATCTACATGGTGGTGACGATGGGCGCGATGATGGGCGGGCAGTACGTCATGCCGCTGAGCCAGCCCCAGCTCACCGTGCCGTTCATGCTCTGCGCCATCCTCTTCGCCCTGGCGGTGATCCCCAACGCGCTGTCCAAGGCGCAGTCGCCGAAGCCGCTGACGACGATCCGGATCAACCTGATGCCGATCTTCCGAAACTCGCCGGTCGCCGCGGTCGGCGTGCTGCTCGCCGGCCTCCTCTCGGGCGCCTGGAACAACATGGCGCCGGTGTTCGGCGAGAAGGCGGGGCTCTCGACGACGGAGATCGCCACGCTAGTGGTCGCCGCGATGGCCGGCGGCATCGTCTTCCAGGTGCCGCTCGGGCGGATCTCCGACAAGGTCGACCGGCGCTACGTGATGACCGCGGCGGGCCTCATCGGCGTCGCCGCCGGCACGGCCGGCGTCTATCTCTCCGGCAGCAGCCCGGCGGTGCTCTTCACCCTCGCCTTCCTGATCGGCGGCGTCGTCTATCCGGCCTATTCGCTCGCGGTGGCGCATGCCAACGACTACGCGGCCGATTCCGACTTCGTGAAGATCGCCAGCGGCATGCTGATCCTCTACGGGGTCGGCACGATGATCGGCCCGATCTACGCGGCGTTCCTGATGGAGACGTTCGGCCCGCGCGGCATCTTCCAGTCGATCGGCAGCGCCGCGGCCTTCTACGCCGCCTATTCCTTCTACCGGACCTACCGGCGCGAGGCGATGCCGGTCGACGAGCGCCCAGACTTCCAGACCGTGCCGCTGGCAAGAACCCAGACGCCGGCCAGCTTCGCCCTCGATCCGCGGGCGGAACTCGCGGAGCCGGACGAAACGGAAGCGCCGAGCAAGGCGGCGTGAGGGGAGCGGACGTGCTGGATGCGAGGGGCCGGCGCTCGCGCCTTTACGACCGGTGGGTTCCCATATGTTCGTCTGACTGAGGACGCTGGTCCAACCTGAAGGCCATTCGAAATGCTGCGCCGCTCCCTGTGGGTTCCAGGCTGAAGGTTCCCCCCATGCGCTGCATGGCGGTTTCACATATCGAGAGTCCTAGGCCGCTTCCGGAACGAGCATCGTCATTACCCCGGACGAACCGTGCAAAGCCTGAACAGGCAAACCCCGGCGGCAACCCCGGACCCGTATCGGCAAATAGAAGCGTTCCGTCGTTGGAGATGGTGACCGTTACAGTGCTGCCAACTGGTGTGTGCTTACGGACATTATCCAGGAGGTTCCGGATGATCAGGGCGATCAGTGTCGAGTCACCGATTATGTGAACGGGTAAATCCAGGCCGTCCGCCTCAATCAACCATCCGGCGGACACCAGCCGCGGGGCCGCCTCCTGCAGGACTTCGGCAACCGTCTCGCCGAGGTTGAGCGATTGCAGGGAGAAGTCCGTACTGCCATCCAACCTGGCGATCTGCAGTAGCTGCTCGATGAGACGGGCCATGGCATCGATGTCCTGCATGGCCGCATCCCGGTCCGGACCGGATGCAAGACCTTCCAGCCGTAGCTTGAGGTCGGCAAGCGGCGTCCTGAGCTCATGGGCGGCATGGATGGAGAAGTCGCGCTGAGCGACGGCACCCGCCCTGATGCCGTCCAAGGCGTGGTTGACGGCGGCAATCAACGGCTGAACCTCCGCGGGTGCCGATGAGCCGGAAAGCCGCTGATGCCCCAGATTGTCGAAGGTGATCCGTTCGGCCTGCGCGGCCACTCGCCGAAGTCCTAGGAGACTGAAGCGAACGATGCCCACGGCAGTGATCACCATGACGACCAGCATTGCCAGCGCCGCCCACCCCAGCTCTTCGAGAGATTGGGCAAAGAACGTGTTGGTCAAAGCGGTGACATCCGAACGCGATCGTGCCAGCCGGAGCCAAGCCCCAAACTCCGGCACGAAAAGTTCGGCAATCAGGACTGGTCCGGTGCCGTCGAGCGTCGGTCCGGTTGAAAGAACGGGTTCCGGGTCTGCTGGCCCAGGGCGTCCGGCAGGCGCGTTGGCGTCGGAGCGATCCAGCACCGTCCCTGTCGCGTCCGTAACGGTGTAGCCGTAGACGGGCCGTGTCCCTGACAGGAGTCCGGTATAAGGGGGGTCGATCGCTGAGGATGGCTCGGCCGGGCGGTCAAGTACCACCGTGCCGCCGGGATCGCGCCGTAGCAATCCCGCCCATTCCTCGACTTGAGTGGACAGCCCGCGCTCTTCTATTGCGAATTGGCCGCGCGTGAACTCCATGGACAGGATCATACCGGCACCGATCAGGGTCAGCGCGGATATGACGGTCACGACGATGGCGAGCCTCACATCGAGGCGATAGGCCCGTCTCATGATCGGGTCTCGCACAGTATGTAGCCGAGGCCTCGCAGTGCCTTGAGCTCGACCGTCGCCCCCGCGTCCGAAAGCTTCCTGCGAAGCCGATGAACCAGCGTCTCGACCGCGTTGTCCGACCAGTCCTGGTGGAGCGCATAGACATGCTCGCCCAGCATCTGCTTCGGGGTCACGCGGTCGCCGGCACGGATCAGCTTGTCGAGGGCAGCATGTTCCTGAGCAGTCAACCTCACGTCTCGATCTGCCACTGTCAGGCTCGTGCTATGAGGATCGTAGAGAAGATTTCCTATGCGCAACTCGGTCGCCGTGATTTCCGGGGAGCGTCGTCGCAGCGCCCTCAGTCGTGCCAGCAGTTCTTCGGTTGCAAACGGCTTGACGAGATAGTCGTCAGCCCCCGCATCCAATCCGCTCACCCGGTCCCCGATCTCGTCCCGCGCGGTGAGCATCAACGTCGGCGTCCGTATGCCGGCGGCACGGACAGACCTGACGAGCGCCCGCCCGTCGCCATCGTCGAGCATGACGTCAACGATGCTGAGGTCGTACGGCGCTATTCTCCAAGCCGCCTCGGCGTCCGCGACAGTCGCGAAGATATCGACCGCATGGCCGGCCTCGATAAGCCGTCGCCCCAGGGCCTCGGAAAGCAAGCGATCATTCTCGACGACCAGAATCCGCATCACGACTCTCCATGACCGTACGACCGCTGGTCAACGCGAAGCTCTCACTCTGCTGACGGCTGTGCGTGTTCCGACGAAGTCGTCCCGGCATTCCGAGACTTGGTCGCCCGGGATGATGTCGCCCGCCCTTCGAGCGCCGCTGGCCTCTGATTTCCCTGTCACCCGGAGCTTGCTCGGTCAATCTCTCGGCTCAGTTCCAGCGGCTTCGTCGCGCACGAGCGCCCGAATCTGCAAGTTTTCTGCAAGTTAGCCAGCGCATGCGCCGCGGCTATGAGTGTATCCCTATCCATCCCCGTTTCATCTGGCGCGAAATCGGACCGTCTGATTATCGCGTTCTCAGTTGGCATTCTGGCAACCAGCATGTTCTTCTGGGTCTTTCCGGAAGTTGATCTGGTTGTAAGCCGCTGGTTTTACAGCCCCAGCGACGGCTTCAGCCTGTCCAGCAATTCGCACCTGCAATGGCTCCGCAACAGTTCTCCTTGGGCCCTGGCCGGAGTCATTCTCGTTATCTTGGTCCGCATTCTCCGGGATGCCATCAACGGCGCCTTGACCTGGTCTCGCGTGCGGAAGCCGATCTGGCTGCTGTCCGGCCTGGCTCTTGGTCCGGGACTGCTAGTGAACGGCCTCTTGAAGGCGCATTGGGGCCGCCCCCGACCTGTCAATGTCGACGTCTTCGGAGGGGACGCAGTCCATCAAACGGTCTGGGTCATCAGCGATTGGTGCGATCGAAACTGTTCGTTCGTTAGCGGAGAGGCTTCCTCGTCAGCCTGGCTCGTCGCTGCCGCCCTCGTCGCGCCCAGGCCTGTCAGGCTGGCTGCAACAGCAACGACACTAATCTATGCCGGATCGTTATCGCTGAACCGGATCGCCTTCGGCGGACATTTCCTTTCAGATGTTCTCCTCGCCTGGCTTGTCTGTGGGCTAATATTTGCAATCCTCTATCGCCTTATTCCGGACACTGCTTATCCTTCTCGCTTCAGCGGTACTCATCGCTAGCGAAGCTGCGTACGGGCTCGAGCCGATCTGCCGGGTTCTGCCGATCCCCGTCGACGGATCACGAACATGCCGCTCGCGACCGGAGCGCGCAGCGCCGGCGTTCGCCGGGATCAGCCGCCATGACAGCAATCGCCGAAAGCTGCCGCGCCGTGCGCAGCGCTATTCCCTGCCCGTAACCCCTCGACCCGCGCGCCGAACTGGCGGACACGGGCGAGGCGCCCCAGCAGGGCGGCGTAATCGCGGTGGCGGAAAATTCCGCTGGCGGCTTTGGGTGGATAGCCGCCATTTAGATGACCTCCGATCAACGGCGGCTATGCCCCCGTTGTCGTCGTACAGAATGCTGGGCATCGCCTCGAAACCAGACATTACTGAAAGGCTCAATGCCAAGTGGCCGAAGGCGCCCACGATCTCAGGTCGTCGCCTGAGACAGCCAGAAGCCCACCCTTCGCTCTCGGCCCGCCCGGTCATCGTGAGGAGCTAAACGCTGTGTGAACGGCGAGTTCAGCGACGGTTCCGGCGGCGGGGTTCAAGTTCGGGTCATTCCATCCCGAGCCGATGTGCTCTTGTCGGAGACGCCCATATGATCCGCTTGCCCCTTGCTTCCGCCCTCGTCGTCCTCGCTGGCCTGACGGCCGCGACCCCAGCGTCCGCTAACGACGTGCGCTTCGACCAGTACGGCTGGTCGAACTCCGCCGGCGGCTCCCAGCAGGGCTACCGCAACCGCATCCGCGTCCATCAGGACGGCCGGTACAACCGCTCGGTCGGCGAGCAGCGCGGTTCGCACAATCTGTCGGTCGTCGGTCAGGAGGGGCGTAGTCATTACGGCGCGACCTACCAAAACGGCAGCCGCAACTCCGCCGGCATCGGCCAGTTCGGCGCCAACCACACGACGATCCTTTCTCAGGACGGCCACGGCAACATCGCGGCAGGTGTTCAGGTCGGACGCGGCTGCTCGGCCGACGTTGTGCAGGGCGGCAGCGGTAACGTCGCGGCCCTCGTCCAGGCCTGCGACTGATCGCGCGTCGAACGGCGCGACCCACCCGTTTCGCTCCCGTCCCATTGATGAGGCCCGCCATGCCGATGCTCCGTTCTCGCCACCGCCTCGCCGCGGCTCTGGTTCTCCTCGGCGCGACCAGCGCTGCCTTCGCCGGCCCGGCGGTCACGAAATCGAGTGAGGGGCCGATCCGGTGCGAGCTCGACGTCTCGCGCCGGGGTGGATCGGTCGAGCTGACTGCGCTCGCCCATGCCGAGAAGGCGACGCGCGGTGAGTACGCGTTCCGCGTCTCCGGTCGGGGAACCGACATCCGGCAGGGCGGGCCTTTCGCCGTCGCTTCAGGCGGGACGGCACAGCTCGGCACGGTCACGCTTGGCACTGGCGGCTCCGGCTACGACGCCGATCTGAGCGTAGTCGTCGATGGCAAGACAATATCCTGCTCCGACCGTGTCGGCAGCGGGATCTGACGAAGCGACAACCTCCTGCCTCGCCGGTCCGGTCCGGCGGGGACCTCCCCTAAAGTCCACGCATGTCCCGGAACAGACCGGGGAACGGAGACCTCCATGACCTTCATTTCCGCGAATGCCATTGCGGCCGCCCTTGCCATCACGATCGCCGCCCCGGCCATCTTCGCCACGCCCGCGGCCGCTAACGGCCAGGTGTCCTGGACCTTCGCCCCAACTGACCGGCAGACGACCGGGGCTGTCCAAGCAGGGCTACGGATCTATTCGCTCTACAATGGCCTCAAGGACGGCTCGATCCGGCAGAAGGGCGAAGGCAACAATGCCGGCCTCGCCCAGCGCGGACGGGGCAATGTCGGTCTCGTCCAGCAGCGCGGGAACGGCCATTCTGGCACGCTGGAGCAGAACGGCGACGGCAACGCCTACGGTCTCTTCCAATTCGGGCGCGGCGCCCGCGACGCCGTCGTCCAGTCCGGCAACGGCAACAGCGGCGCGACCTTTACCTACGGCTGGTGACCGGGACCGTCAGCTTTCAGGCTTGATGCGCCCAGAACTTGCCTGCCAGTTTCGGCTGTGGGTCGCGGGTTGTCTCCTCGGGGACCTTCGTGCGCCTGCCTGCTCCTGAACCCGTTTACGAGAACTGAACGGCGGCTTTCCCGTCGAGATTACTCGGAAGCTGCCAGTCTCCTTTAGGCCCGACGCCTGCATTCGCCGGATCGGCCGCCATGACAGCGATGGGTCGTGAGCCGAACGGCAGCTATTCGCTGGGCTTTTCCCTACCCTCAACACGCGACCCCTCCCGTCCTTGCGTCCGGCCCTTCGACCACGACAGCACTACCCAACGAAAAAGGGCGGCCCGTCAGGACCGCCCCTTCTCACGTCGGCGATAAGCCTCAGGCGATGCGGCCGCCGCCCTGCTTGGTGATGGCGACCACCGAGGGGCGCACCGGCATGGCGTCGTCGAAATCGGGCCAGCGGGTCGACGGGTCCTCGTAATAGGAGGGCCGGCCAAAGCCTTCCCAGTCCTCGCCGCCGTCGCCCGGATGCTGGACCGCGACGAAGGCGGTCTGCATGTCCGGCAGCATCAGCGGGCCGCACATCTCGGCGCCGACCGGCACGCGGAAGAACAGCTTCGAGGTGCCGCGCGCTTCGCCGTCCGTGTCGACCGCCCAGAGGCCGTCGGTGCGTCCGGTCGCCTTCGGCGAATTGCCGTCGGTCGAGACCCAGAGCCGGCCGTCGGCGTCGACGGCGCAGTTGTCGGGCATGCCGAACCAGCCGTTCTTGGTGGTCTCGGTCGAGAACGTCGCGCCGACTTCGGCCACCGAGGGATCGCCACACTGCAGCAGGATTTCCCAGGTGCCGGACGTGGCGGCGAAATCGCCACCTTCTTCGGCGATCTCGATGATGTGGCCGAAGGCGTTGTTGACGCGCGGGTTGGCGGCGTCGGCCTCCTCGCGGCGGGTGTTGTTGGTCAGCATGACGTAGACGCGGCCATTGGTGCCGTTCGGCTCGATGTCCTCCGGCCGGTCCATCTTGGTCGCCTCGAGCAGGTCGCCGGCGCGGCGGGTCTCGATCAGGATGTCGGCCTGGCTCTCGAAGCCGTTCTCGGCGGTCAGCGGGCCTTCGCCGTGGACCATCGGCAGCCAGGCCACCGTGCCGTCCTCGTCGAAGCGCGCGACGTAGAGCGTGCCCTCGTCGAGCAGGTCCATGTTGGCCGCCCGGTCGCTCTCGTTGTAGGTGCCGGCGGTGACGAACTTGTAGACATAGTCGAAGCGCTCGTCGTCGCCGAGATAGAAGACGACGCGGCCGTCGCTGTTGACGATCGATTCGGCACCCTCGTGCTTGAAGCGGCCGAGCGCGGTGCGCTTCTTCGGGATCGAGTTCGGATCCATCGGGTCGACCTCGACGATCCAGCCGAAGCGGTTCGGCTCGTTCGGCTCCTTGGAGACGTCGAAGCGGTCGTGGAAGTTGCCCCAGGCGTAGCTGCCCTCGGGCACGCCATAGCGCTCGTAATTGGCGGCTTCGGCGTGATCGGCCGGCAGTTCACCCATGAAGTAGCCGTGGAAATTCTCCTCGGCCATGATGTAGGTGCCCCAGGGCGTGACGCCGCCGGCGCAGTTGTTGATCGTGCCGAACACCTTGGTGCCGGTCGCATCGGCATTGGTCTTCAGGCGGTCGTGGCCGGCCGCCGGGCCGGTCATCTGCATCTCGGTGTCGGCGGTGATGCGGCGGTTGTTGGCGCCGTCGGTGACCACCTGCCACTTGCCGTCGGTCTTGCGGATCTCGACGATCGTGCCGCCATGGGCGGCCATCTCGATGTCGACGCGCGCCTTGTCGGCGTCGGCTACGGTGATCTCGTCGCCGTTCACCGTGACGATGCCCGGGAACATCAGGTGTTCGTTGGTGTATTCGTGGTTGACCACCAGCAGGCCATGCTCGGAGGAGCCGTCTTCCAGCGGGATGAAGCCGACATAGTCGTTGTTGTAGCCGAACTGGCGGGCCTGCTTCTCGGCGGTCTGCGCGGTCGGATCGAACGCCGGCGAGTCGGCGAAGATCGCGTCGCCCCAGCGCAGCAGCACGTCGGCGTCATAGCCTTCGGCGACGTGGTGCGTCGCGTCGACCCCGGCCTCGACCTCGGTGAAGTCGAAGCGCGTACCGGCGCCCTGCGCCTTTGCCTCGCCCGCCGCCATCAGCGCCAGCGGGCTGACCGTCGCGGCGATCGCCGTCGCCGCCATCGAGCCGCGCAGGAAGTCGCGCCGCGAGAAGCGCGCGGCGATGATCTCGCCCATCGTGCGGTTGTCGGTCTTGTTGGTGCCTTCCCCGTCCGCCTGCTCGAGCTGGCTGGTCCGGAAGACTTTGCGGTCCGTGGTGTGTTCGTTCATCGGTGACCCCTGTCGCAGCGGAATTTTGCGAACCCTCTCGGCGCCGGGCGCCGGACTGGAATGGTTCCAGTGTGAGGTAGCGAGCCAAGGTCACAGACGGATGACGGTGGGGAGGCAGCGATCGTCCTCGGGCGGGAAATGTCGCCCGGACACTGCCGCCGAGCTGCTTTGCGCGGCACGGCGACCGCAGTTCCCGGGTAGATTGCGCGCGTTGCCTCCCGTCGCGGCCCTTGCGGCCGGAGCGTCAGGCCGCGAGGCTCACCGGCGTCGGAACCGGCTCGCCCTTGAAGAATGCGTCGAGATTGGCGCCAAGCAACTCGACCATCCGGCGCATCGCGAGATCGGTGACGCCGGCAATATGCGGGGAGAGGAAGACGTTCGGGACGCCCGCCCACCGGTCGGGCGAGGTGGGCTCCTCATCGTAGACATCCAGCACCGCCGCGCCGAGCGTGCCGCGCATCAGGGCGAGGATGACCGCCGCTTCGTCGACCAGCGACCCGCGCGCCACGTTGACCAGCATGCCGCCGGGCCCCAGCGCCTCGATCACGGAGGCCGAGATCAGCCCCCGGTTCGAGGGTTTGGCGCTGGCAGCGATCACCAGCGCGTCGCTTTCAGCGGCCAGATCGATCAGGCTCGATGCCCGGGGCCAGGGAACGCCTGACTTGTGATGCGGGCCCCACCAGGACGTCACCATGCGCATCGCGTCGGCTCGCCGCGCGAGCGCCTGCCCGATGCCGCCGAGCCCGACGATGCCCAGCCTCAGGCCGGCTATGGACCGCGTCATCAGCCGGTTGCCGGACTGCCAGCTGCCGTCGCGCACCCAGCGATCGCCGAGGCCGATCTTCCGGTAGACGTTGAGCACCTGGCCGATCGCAAAGTCTGCAACGTCCTCGTGGTTGATGTGGCGCGCATGGGTGACGATGATGCCGTGCTTTCTCGCCCACTCGACGTCGATCCCGTCGTAGCCGGCGTTGAAGCAGGCGATCAGCCCGAGGCGGGGCATGGCCTCGCGAAGGGACGCGTCGAACGGGCGGCCGCCATCGACGACCACGGCACGGGCATCGGGCGCGACCCCCGGTTGCTGCCCGAGATCGACGAAGCGATACCGCTCGGCGACCGCCTCGGTCAGAAACGGCGCGAGATAGGGTTGTGCAAGCGCCACCAGTTCCGGGGAAGCCATGGTCATCTCCGTGATACTGCGCGCCACGCGGCGGGCCGCTCCGCTGCGCCGCCGCCAGGTGACGGCGCTCTCACCGGAACACCGTCACACGTTCGCCATCCGCGATTATGCGAGCGTTTCAGGGGGTCATGGTCTTGCTACAACCGTAGTTCGATGTGCTCGGCACGGCAGGCCGCCGGCCCCGGCGAAGGCTTCAGGCCAGGGCCCCGATCGAGGCGACTGCTGTCGGTGGAAGCAGGTTTGGCTGCGTCGGCCCTGCCCGTGCCGCCGGCAACCCAGCAGAGCCGGCAACCCTTCGTCCGCTGGGTCGTGACTCACGTACGCAGCATCATTTTTCCGCGGGATGCCCGGCAGCGTCTGCGATCAGCGCGGAGACGGCTTCCGGCTGCGAAATCAGCGACAAATGGCTGGCATCGAGTTCGATCGTACGCGCCTTCATCCGCTCCGCCATGAAACGCTGCAGGTCCGGGTCGATCGTTCGGTCCGCTGCCGAAACCGCGTAATGGCTCGGCTTCGTGCGCCATGCCGCGGTGTCGACCCTGCCCGCGAGCAGCGCGCGATCGAACGGCATCTGCACGGCGTGCAGGACCCTCGCCCTGGCCTCCGGCAGGTCTCCCGCAAAATCGCGAAGGAATGCTTCCTCCGTCAACCGGCCCTCGTCGCTGTCGTACACGATCCCTCGCGACGCCGGCGGAGGCGGAAAGCGCCCGGCGAGCGCCGCATAGTCCTCGTCCGCGTCGGGCGCGCGGGCCGCGACATAGACGAGTGCCGAAACACGCGGATGGGCGCCGCATTGGGTCACGAGCATGCCGCCGAAGGAGTGGCCCACAAGCACGGTCGGCCCATCCTGCCGGTCCAGGACACGCTCCACCGCCTCCTGCGCTTCGGGCAGGCTGGTGAGGGGATTCTGCACCGAGGTGCAGTGGAACCCCATGGGCTGGAGGCGGGCAATGACGTCTGCCCAGCAGGACCCGTCGGCGAAGAGCCCGTGCACGAAGACAATGTTTCGGGAAGGTATCGAAGGCTGGGCCACAGTCGTCCGCCCTGCCAGCAGGACACTGGCCGCGGCTGCAGTAGCGGTTTTGGTGAACATGCGCCGGTTCATCGTCACGGGTTGCTCCATCGTTTGCCTGTCCCGGGCCCTGCCGCTCATGCAGCGGACTGAGTCGCGGGCTCGAACATCTCGCGCATTTTAGCGAGATATTGATCTTCGGATGTGCTCCAGCGCAATTGCGCCAGAAGCTTGGTATCGGCGCCGGCGAGAAAACGGATGGCCCGGCTGTCGTCGGTCGCCGCCGCGAAAGCCGCCTCCGCCACTTCTGCCTCGGTGCAGTAGTCGCTCGGATAGTGTGCCATCTTCGCGAAGCAGCCCTGCGCAAATGCGCCGTAGTCTTCCGGGATCAGCCCTTCCATGCGCGGCATGCCGTTGGCCGTGAAGTTCGTGGTCGGCGCGTAACCCGGCTCCAGCAGCCTTGCGCGGATCCCGAAAGGCGCGAGTTCGTAGGACAGGCTTTCGGTGAAACCGTCGACCGCGCATTTGCTCGCGGCGTAGACGGCAACCAGCGGCATCGGTGCGATCGCGACATTCGATGTGACGTTGACGATGGTGCCGCGCCCTTGCTCGCGCATGTGGGGAATGATCGCCTGACACATGGCGAAGACGGCGAAGGTGTTGGTCTCGAAGACCTCGCGGATGACGTGGTCCGGCGTCGCCTCCACCGCAGAGGCGAGGCCGATCCCTGCATTGTTGACCAGGACGTCGATGCTGCCGAAGGCTCCGATCCCTTCAGCGATGGCGTGGCCGATAGAGGCCGCATCGGTCACGTCGAGCGGCAGGATCTTCAGCCGGTCCGAAGAGGCACTTAAGGCGGTCGCTTGCGGACGGCGCATCGTGGCGATCACGTTCCAACCGCGATCGAGAAAGAGCTCGGCTGTCGCCTTGCCGTAGCCGGACGAGGCGCCGGTTACGAGAATGGTCCTGGGCATGGAAGGCCTCCTGGTTTTCGCTGCCCCTGCCATTAGACAATTCCTGCGGACGTAATATAATTGATTTACCGCATTTCTTTATGGATCGTCCGCCCTGGATCCCTTGAGCGACATCATCGCCCTCCTGGCACCTCGCGCCGCCTTGTCCAAGCCCATCACCGGCAAGGGCATTTGGGGCATCCGCTGTGCCGCCTATCGTCAGCCGGGCTTCGCCATCGTTCTGGAGGGGCAATGCTGGCTGGGGCTGGAGGGTGACGCGCCGCTGCAACTGCGGGCGGGCGACTTCATGCTGCTCCCTCACACACCCGCCTTCACGCTTTCGAGCGAGCCCGGGATCGCCTGCACCGACGTCGTGCCGTCAGCCATCGCGGTACATCACGGCAGCGGGGACGGACCGCCGGATTTCCGCATGTTCGGCGGTGCCTTCGAGATCGACGCCGTCAACGCATCGCTCCTGGTCGATCTGCTGCCGCGCATGATCCATGTGCGGGCGCGGGACGAACGCGCCGGTCGGCTGGCCCGCATCGTCGACCTCGTCAGGGACGAATGCGAGGCGGACAGGCCGGGGCGCGACATGCTGCTGAGGCGTCTGCTTGAGGCGATGCTGGTGGAGTGTCTGCGCCAGAGCGGAATGGTCGGCGCTGCGGAACAGGCGGGCCTGCTGGCGGGAATGCGGGATCCCGCCCTTTCCCGCGTGCTGCGCGCGATCCATTCGGATGTTCGCCATGACTGGACCCTGGCGGAACTTTCGAAACTGGCTGGAACGTCGCGCACGGTGCTGTCGGCGCGTTTCCAGCAGGTTCTGAAATGCGCGCCGATCGAATATCTCGGCCGCTGGCGGATGACCCTGGCGAAGGATGCGCTGATACGACGGGGCGGGCCGCTTGAGCGGCTGGCCGAGGAAATCGGCTATCAGTCGGCGAGCGCCTTCAGCACCGCGTTCCGCAAGCGCGAGGGCATTGCGCCGGGCGCCTTTGCGAAACGATACCGCGACGGGGTCACGGCACCGGGAGCGGGCAGCTAGTCTCGCCCGCTCAATTCATCGGCCGCGTTCCTTAAGTCCGCTTGCCTGGGGCAGGCTTCCCGGCGACGCGGCCTCGCCGCTCAGGCAGCCAAGGCAGCTATTCGCCCCGGATCGCCCTCACCCGCCCGGCGGCGAAACCCGCCGCGCCTTGTTGCGCTCGATGCCCAGCCGGTGCTCGCGCCAGATGATGAAGATGCCGGCCGACACGACGATGCCGCCGCCGATCAGCGTCGCAAGGCCCACGGCCTCGCCGAACAGGAAATAGCCGATGGCGATGGCGAGGATCATCGAGGTGTATTCGAAGGGCGCGACGGTCGAGGCGTCGGCATAGCGATAGGCCGAGGTCAGCAGCAGCTGGCCGACGCCGCCGCAAAGCCCCGCCACCACGAGATACGCCGCCTGCTCGGGGCTCGGCATCACCCAGCCGAAGAAGATCGACGACAGCGCCGCGATCACCGAGCAGGTCAGCGAGAAATAGACGACGATCGTCGCCGTCGCCTCGGTGCGCACCAGCCGGCGGATCTGGATCATCGCGATGGCCGCGACGGTCGCCGAGATCAATGCCGCGCCGATCCCGACCAGCTGCCCGTCGTCCAGCGGCTCAGCCGTGACGGAAAGGCTCGGCAGCGTGACGACGACGATACCGAGAAGCCCGACGATCGCCGCGCTCCAGCGGTAGAGCCGCACCACCTCCTTGAGGAACACCGCGGCGAAGACCACCGTCAGCAGCGGCGCCGCGTAGGAGATGGTGATCCATTCCGGATAAGGCAGCCGGGTCAGGGCGAAGAAGCCGAAACCCATCGAGGTGACGCCGACGAGGCCGCGCACGACATGGCCCGGCAGATCGTCGGTCTTCAGCGCGGTGGCGAGGTCGCCGAGCCAGGCGAGATAGATCGCCACCGGGATCAGGGCGAAGAACGAACGGAAGAACACGATCTCGCCGGCCGGGATCGCCTCGCCGCCCGACTTTATCGCCGTCTGCATGCCGACGAAGATCACCACGGAAATGCATTTCAGCAATATTCCGAGCATCGGGCGGGAGACCCGTTCGTCCTCCGTCGAACTGTTCATGCCCTGCTGTCCCCTTCGCAACGGCTTTCGCCGCCGGCCGCGAGATCCCCTGCGACGGCCGTCAGTGCGCTGCCTGCAGCGCCTCCCAGACCCGAAGGGGCGTCGCCGGCATGTCGATATGCTCCACGCCGGCCGGCCGGAGCGCGTCGGCCACGGCGTTCATCACCGCGGGCGCCGCCCCGATCGTGCCCGCCTCGCCCGCGCCCTTGATGCCGAGGGCGTTGGTGGTCGAGGGAACGTTGCGGGTGCGGAAGTCGAAATTCGGCAGATCCTCCGCACGCGGCATGGCGTAGTCCATGAAGCTTGCCGTGACCAGTTGTCCCTCGCCGTCATAGACGGCATTCTCGATCAGCGCCTGGCCGATGCCCTGTGCGACGCCGCCATGGATCTGGCCGGCGAGCAGCATCGGGTTCACCGTCACCCCGAAATCGTCGACGATCGTATAGGCGACGATGTGCGTCGCCCCGGTCTCCGGGTCGATCTCGACCTCGCAGACATGCGTGCCGTTGGGATAGGTCGCCTCTTCCTGCTTGAACTCGCCGGTCGCCTTGCGGTCGGCATCGCTCTTCGCGGCGGCCGCCAGGGCGGCGAAGTCGATCGAGCGGTCGGTGCCGACGATGCGGGCCGTGCCGCCATCCAGCTCGATGTCGGCGACGGCCGCCTCCAGCTCGTCGGCGGCGAGCTTCTTCAGCTTGTCGGCCAGCGCCTGGCTCGCCCGGCGCACCGATACGGCGCCGAGCGGGATCGAGCGCGATCCGCCGGTGCCGCCGCCGGTGGGCGTGTCGTCCGTGTCGCCCTGGCGCACGTCGATCATGTCGTAGTCGAGCTTCAGCTCCTCGGCGACGAACTGCGCGTAGGCCGTCGCATGGCCCTGGCCGTTCGACTGGGTGCCGATCTTCAGCTCGACGCGGCCTTCCGGCGTCAGCTCGACATAGGCCGGTTCCGATCCCGGAAAGGCACAGGCCTCGACATAGGCGGCCAGCCCGATGCCGCGCAGCTTGCCGTCGGCCTTGGCCGCTTCCCGGCGGGTCTCGAAATCCGCCCAGCCCGAGCGGCGCAGCGCCTCATCGAGATGGCCGGCGAAGTCGCCGGTGTCGTAGAGCCGGCCGAACGCCGTGCGGTACGGCAGCTGGTTGCCGCGGATGAAATTACGCCGGCGCAGTTCCACCCGGTCGACGCCGAGATCGAGGGCGCACTGGTCGACCAGCCGCTCGATCATATAGGCCGCCTCCGGCCGTCCGGCGCCGCGATAGGCGTCCACCGGCACGGTGTTGGTGTAGTAGGCGCGGCATTCGACGTCGATCGCCGGGATGTCGTAGAGACCCGTCGCCATCGACATGCCGAACCACGGGATCATCGGGCCGTATTGCGAGGCATAGGCGCCGAGATTGGCGGCCAGGTCGATCGACAGCGCGGTGAAACGGCCGTTTTCGTCCATCGCCATCCTGCCGGTGACGATATTGTCGCGGCCATGGGCGTCGCTGACGAAATGGTCGGTTCGGTCGGCGGTCCACTTGACCGGCTGCCCCAGCCGGCGCGCAGCGACCAGCACCAAAGCGTGCTCGCGATAGAGAAAGGCCTTGGTGCCGAAGCCGCCGCCGACGTCGCGGGTGACGACGCGCAGCTGGTCGTTGTCGATCTTCAGCACCCGCCCGGCCAGCGCGTTGCGCATGCCATGGACACCCTGGCTGCCGGTGGTCAGCGTGTAGCGCGGCTCGGTATATTCGCCGATCGCCGAGCGGGTCTCCATATAGTTGCAGACGAGACGGTTCTGCACCAGCGTGATCTCGCTGACATGCGCCGCCGCGGCAAAGGCTGCCTCGGCCGCCGCCTTGTTCCCCTCGTAGAGGCGCGTGGCGAGATTGTCGGCGCTGCCCTCGGACGCGATAACCGCCCCCTCGGCGCGGGCGCCGGCGATGTCGGCGACGGCGGGCAGCGGGTCGTAGTCGACCTCGACGAGTTCGGCGGCATCGCGCGCCTCGACGGCGCTGTCCGCGACGACGAAGGCGACCGCGTCGCCGACGTGCTGGACGACGTCGCGGCAGAGCACCGGCGCGTTGCGCGGCGCGAAGGGCATGCCGTCGGCCGGCTTGATGGGCGCCAGGCACGGCAGGTCGCCGAGATCGGCGACGTCTTCATGGGTCAGGATCAGCCGGACGCCGGGCGCCGACCGGGCGGCCTCGAGATCGGCGATGGTGAATCGCGCATGGGCGTGCGGCGAGCGCACCACGACGGCGTGCAGCAGGCCGGGGCGCGTCTCGTCGTCGGTATAGTTTCCGGCACCGCGGATGAAGGCATCGTCCTCCTTGCGCAGGACGGATGCGCCGAGGCCGAACTTGGGGGTCATGACGTTCATGCTGCTGTTTCCTTGCCCGCGTCTGCCGCGGCGCGGCCCGAACGGTGCTTCGCCCGTTCCGGGCCTCAAAGCCGCTCGTCCCATTTATTGCGGCAGAACGCCGCCGTCGAGGGCAGCAACGGCACAGGCTCGGCTTGAAGCGGTTGGCATTTCGCCCACGCCGGATTACCTCCGGAGTGACCAGAGAGGATATTCCGCATGCTGCGCACCGATGACGGCCCGACGATCAAGCTCGAGGACTACCGCCCGACCGACTTCGTCCTCCATTCCGTGGCGATGACGATCCGGCTGTTCGAGGGACGCGCGGAGGTCGACACGCAGCTGGTGCTGGAGCGGCGAGAGGGCGTCGGCGCCGACGCGCCGCTGGTGCTCGATGGCGACGAACTCACCCTGAGCGGGCTGAAGCTGGATGGCGTGGCCCTTGCGCCCGAGGCATTCACCGCCACGCCCGAGCGGCTGGAAATCCCGGCCCTGCCCGCCGCCGGCCGCTTCACGCTCGCCATCGGAACGCGCATCGTGCCGGAGGAGAACACCAAGCTGATGGGGCTCTTCCGCTCCAACGGCGTCTGGTGCACCCAGTGCGAGGCGGAAGGCTTCCGCCGCATCACCTATTTCCTCGACCGGCCGGACGTGCTCGCGCCCTACCGCGTCCGCATCGAGGCCGACCAGGCGGCCGCGCCGATCCTTCTGTCCAACGGCAATCCCGGCGAGCGCGGCGACCTGCCGGACGGGCGGCACTTCGCGGTCTGGGACGACCCGTTCAACAAGCCGTCCTATCTCTTCGCCGTGGTCGCGGGCGACCTCGACTCCATCCACGAGGAGTTCACCACCGCCAGCGGCAAGCCGGTCACGCTCGGCATCTACACCGAGAAGGGCCGCGTCGGGCAGGCCAGCTACGCCATGGACGCGCTGAAGCGCTCGATGTGGTGGGACGAGCGGCGCTTCGGCCGCGAATACGACCTCGACGTGTTCAACATCGTCGCCATCCCCGACTTCAACATGGGGGCGATGGAGAACAAGGGCCTCAACGTCTTCAACCACAAATACGTGCTGCTCGACCCCGACACCGCGACGGACGCCGACTACGCCGGCGTCGAGACGGTCATCGCGCACGAATATTTCCACAACTGGACCGGCAACCGCATCACCTGCCGGGACTGGTTCCAGCTCTGCCTGAAGGAAGGCCTGACGGTCTATCGCGACCAGGAATTCTCGGCCGACGAGCGCTCGGCGCCGGTGCAGCGGATCAACTCGGTGCGGCGGCTGAAGGCGCACCAGTTCCCCGAGGACCAGGGGCCGCTGCAGCATCCGGTGCGGCCGCGCGAATACAGGGAGATCAACAACTTCTACACGGCGACCGTCTACGACAAGGGCGCCGAGCTGGTGCGGATGATCGCCACCATTCTCGGGCGCGACGATTTCCGCAAGGGCATGGACCTCTATTTCGAGCGCCATGACGGGGACGCCGCGACGATCGAGGACTTCATCGCCTGCTTCGAGGATGCGGCCGGCGCGGACCTCTCGCAGTTCGCGCTCTGGTACAGCCAGGCCGGCACGCCCTCGCTGGCGATCAGCGAAGACTATGACGCGTCCAGCGGCACGCTGACCGTCGGGCTCAAGCAGGCGCTCGAGGTCGGCGCCTCGGGCACCGGCGGGGCGCCCTTCCACATTCCCGTGCGCTTCGGCCTCGTCGGCTCCAACGGCGAGGACAAGGCGTTCACGGTTGCCCACGGCGCGGAGGTCGAGGGCGACGTCATCCACCTGACCGCCGACGAGGAGACCGTGGTCTTCGAGAATGTCGGAGAGCGGCCATATCTCTCCGTGCTGCGGGACTTTTCGGCCCCGGTGACGCTGCACCACGAGCAGCGCCTCGCCGACCGGCTGGCACTGGCCCGGCTCGACCCCAACCTCTTCAACCGCTGGCGGATCCTCAACGATCTCGTCGCCGAGGCGCTGGTCGAGGCCAGCCGCAAGAAGCTGGCGCCCACCCAGCGGCCACTGGAGCCGGAGATCGTCGAGGCGATCCTCGGTTCGGCCGGCGACGAGACGATCGAGGCCGCCTATCGCGCTCAGGCCCTGACTCTGCCCAGCGAGCCGGAGATCGCCCGGATGCTTGCGGAAAATGTCGATCCCGATGCCATCCACGCGGCCGTCGAGGCGGCGCGGCGGTTGATCGGCGAGCGGGGTCGTCCGCTCTTCGAGCGCATCCGCGCCGGCGCGAGCCCCGCCGGTGAATTCTCGCCCGATGCCGACAGCGCCGGCCGGCGGTCCCTCGCCAATGTCGCGCTTGGCTATCTGGCGGCGGCCAGCGGCGATCCGGCACCCGCCGAAGCGCAGTACGCGGCGGCGCGCAACATGACCGACCGCCTCGCCGCGCTGGCGATCCTCGTGCACCGCTTTCCGGCGGCCGACGCTTCCAGAGCGGCGCTCGCGGATTTCTACACGCGCTTCGAGGATGACGGGCTGGTCGTCGACAAATGGTTCGCGCTGCAGGCGACGATCCCAGATCCGGCAGCGCTCGACATCGTCGCCCGGCTCCTCGACCACCCGAAGTTCACGCTGCGCAATCCCAACCGCGTGCGCGCCCTCGTCGGCACCTTCGCCGGCGGCAACCAGCTGGCTTTCCACCGGGCCGACGGCGCGGGCTATCGCTTCGTGGCGGACCGGATCGCCGAGCTCGACAAGCTCAACCCGCAGGTCGCCGCGCGGATCGCCACGACGTTCCGCTCGTGGCGCAGCTTCGAGGCGCAGCGTCGGCATGCCGCACAGGAAACGCTGGAGAAACTTGCAGCGATCAGCGATCTCTCCAACGATACCAGAGATATCGTGGAAAGATCGTTGCGCTGAGCGACGGTCTCATTGATTTCTTAATTTCTCCTCATTCCGACTCTGGACAAGGTGATTCGCGTCTGATCAATTGGAGGTGATTCGGGATGTGCGGCGTGCCGGATCAGCGAATGCGGCCACGAGGGGTGATACATGCGAGCGGACGCGCCAAGCGCGCCGGCAGGGGGACGTTTGTCCCGATTCGAGACCCTGCTGAGCGCTAAAGCCGAGATCGTCGGACACGCGAAAATCCTCGCCGCCCCAGCCTACGAAAAGCTTCTCCGCTCCGAGCGGCCCTTGCGCCGCAGCATCCCCGTCCTGATCATCCTCTTCCTCGCCATCGCCGCCGTCGCCCGCCTCGCATCGCTGGTCAGCGAACGCTACACGATCGAGAACGACGTCGCCCGCGACCTGAAGATCGCCGCGACGCTGATGCGCGCCGAAAGCCAGTTCGCGCTCATGTCCGAGGGCCGGGTCGACGGCGCGGCGCTGCTCACCAGCGAGGTCCCGAGCGAGGTGATCGAGCACGGGCGCTTCGCGGTGATCAGCGACGCCTCCGGTCGGATCACGGCTGCCATGCCCGGCTACGAGCGGCTGATCGGACGGGATCTGCGGCTGCTCATGGGCGACTCCCAGGCGCTGCTGATGTTCGGCGAGCGAGCCGGCGTGCAGGAGACCGTCTTCGAGGGAAACGACGCCTTCGTCGCCAGCGCGACCCTCGCCGAGGATGCCGGCACGGTGAGCTTCATCCAGCCCGCCGCGGAACTCTTCGCCAGCTGGCGCCAGTCGGTCCACGTCAACGTTACGCTGTTCGTGCTGACCAGCGTCATCATGCTGATGGTGCTCTACGCCTATTTCCGCCAGGCGACCCGGGCCGAGGACGCCGACGCGCTCTACCTCGAGACGCATCTGCGCGTCGACACCGCCCTGTCGCGCGGCCATTGCGGGCTGTGGGACTGGGATATCGGCCGCGGCCGGATGTACTGGTCGCGCTCCATGTACGAGATCCTCGGCATGGCGCCGAAGGACGACGTCCTCTCCTTCGGCGAGATCGCCCCGCTGCTGCACCCGCAGGACGGCAGCCTGTTCGACGTCGCGCGCCGCGTCGCGTCCGGCCGGATCGGCCATCTCGACCGGGTCTTCCGCATGCGCCACAGCGACGGCAACTATGTCTGGCTGCGGGCCCGCGCCGACGTGACGCGCTGCGCCGACAACGAAGTGCATCTCATCGGCATCGCCGTCGACGTCAGCGAGCAGCAGGAACTCGCCCGCCGCTCGGACGAGGCCAACGAGCAGCTCAACAGCGCCATCGAGAACATCTCCGAGACCTTCGTGCTCTGCGACAATCGCGACCGGGTCATCCTGTGCAACTCGAAATACCGCGAGACCTTCGGCCTGACCGAGGCGGACGTCGCCCGCGGCACGCCGCTCGAGACGGTGATGGCCAAGGCGCGGCGGCCGATCGACAGCCAGCTGGTGACCAGCCCCACCTTCGCCGCCGGCGAGCGGGCCTCCGAGGCGCTGCTGCCGGACGGGCGATGGCTGCTGATGTCGGAGCGCCGCACCACCGATGGCGGCTTCGTCTCGATCGGCACCGACGTCACCCAGCTGAAGCTGCACCAGGCGCGGCTGTCGGATTCCGAGCGCCGCCTGATCGCCGTCATCGAGGACCTGTCGACCGCGCGCCGCGACGCCGAGCGCAAGGCCGGTCAGCTGACCGAGCTCAACACCAGCTTCGCTGCCGAGAAGGAGCGCGCCGAGACCGCCTCGCGCGCCAAGACGACCTTCCTCGCCAACATGTCGCACGAGCTGCGCACGCCGCTGAACGCCATTCTCGGCTTCTCGGAGATCATGCGCGACGGCACGTTCGGGCCGATCGGCTGCCAGAAATACACCGAGTATTGCGAGGACATCCACCAGAGCGGGCACTACCTGCTGCGGCTGATCAACGACATCCTCGACATGGCCAAGATCGAGGCCGGCCGGCTGATCCTCAACCCCGAGGAAGTCGATCTCGCCGAGACGGTGGCGGAGGCGATGAAGATCGTCGCGATCCAGGCCGAGCAGAAGCAGCTGACGCTCACCGTGGCGGCGCCGGAGACCCTGCAGATCCGCTCCGACCGGCGCGCCACCAAGCAGATCCTCATCAACCTCCTGTCGAACGCGGTGAAGTTCACGGAACAGGGCGGCTCGGTGCGGCTCGGGCTCAAGCAGGTCGGCGACGCGGTGCTGATCTCGATCGGCGACGACGGCATCGGCATTCCGCAGGAAGCCCTGCGCACCCTCGGCCGGCCCTTCGAGCAGATCGAGAACGAGTGGACCCGCACCAACAAGGGCACCGGCCTCGGCCTCGCCATCGCGCGCTCGCTGGTGGAGCTGCATGGCGGCCGGATGCGGATCTCGTCCCGTGTCGGGGCCGGCACGATCGTCGCGCTGCGGCTGCCGGTCGAGGGCTTCGACGCCGGCGAGGGCCGGGACGTCGCCATCGCCTCCGCCGCCTGACGGCTCAGCGCTGGCGCGTCGCCGCCGCGCCGGCGGGCTCCGCCTCGGCCTCCTGCAACGGTAGCAGCGCCTCGAAGGCACGCCGCGTCGCCGCGGCCTCCGCCGCCAGCTGCGGCTCGATACGGTCGGCGGATTCGGCCCCGATGGTTCGCGCCAGGCGCTCGCGCAGGCCGGGCGGCAGTTCCGAAACGTCGCCGACACCGCCCGGTCCCAGCCGCAGCACCTGGATCACCGCGGTGAAGCAGCGCATCGTGCCCGGCAGATCCGCGTCGATCGAGTCTGCCGCCTCGCCGAGATCCGCCGCGGCCAGGACGTCCGCCGTCGGATGCCCGACGAGGTCGAGCGGCGCCCTTCCGGTCAGCAGCGCCCATTGCGCCAGGAATTCGAGGTCGATCAGCCCGCCGGGCCTCAGCTTGAGGTCGAGCGAACCCTTCGGCGGCTTCTCCCGCTCGATCCGTGCCCGCATCGAAGCGACGTCGCGCGACACCTCGGCAGGATCGCGGGGCGCGGCCAGGAGGCTCTCGATCGTCGCCGCGACGATGCCGCGAAGCGCCGGGTCTCCCGCCACCGGCCGCGACCGGGTCAACGCCATCCGCTCCCAGGTCCAGGCTTCGACCTCCTGATAGCGCCGGAAGCGGTCGATATGGGTGGCGAGCGGGCCCATGTTGCCGGATGGGCGGAGGCGAAAGTCCACCTCGTAGAGCACGCCCTCGCGCATCGGCGCGGTCAGCGCCGCGATCAGCCGCTGCGTCAGGCGGGCGAAATAAACCTTCGCCGGCAGCTTCTTCTCGCCGTCGGATTCTTCCGCATCAGTATCGTGGTCGTAGAGCAGGATCAGGTCGACGTCGGATCCGGCCGTCAGCTCCCGGCTGCCGAGGCGGCCCATGCCGAGCAGCGCCACCCTTGCGCCGGGCACCCGGCCGTGGCGCTCGGCGAAGGCGTCGGAGACGGCGGCCAGTGTCGCCTCCAGCACCACGTCGGCGATGTTGGAGAAGGCCGGTCCCGCCTCCCCGACATCGACGACGCCGCTGAGCAGCCGCGCGCCGACAAGGAAGCGCTGTTCGGAGGCGAAGATGCGCAGCCGTGCCAGCACGTCTTCGTAGCCCTGCGCATCGGCGAGGAACGGCGCCAGCCGCTCGGCCATCAGGTCACGATCCGGCACCTCGTCGAAGAACGCCGGGTCGAGCAGCGCATCGAACACATGCGGCCGGGCGGCCATCGTCTCCGTCAGCATCGGCGAAGAGGTGATGATCAGCGCCAGAAGGTCCAGGATGCGCGGGTTGGAGCCGATCAGCGAAAAGAACTGGATGCCGGCGGGCAACCCGGCGAGGAACGTGTCGAAGGCGGCGATGGCGGCATCGGGGTCGCGCGCGTCGGCGAAGGCCGTCAGCAGCATCGGCATGACCTTCGCCAGCCGCTCGCGCGCCGCCTCCGAGCGCGTCGCCCGGTAGCGGCCGTAATTCCAGGAGCGCACGATGCGGGCGATGTCGGCCGGGCGCGCATAGCCGAGCTCGGCCAGCCGCGCGAGGCTCTCCGGGTCGTCGTCGGTGGACAGCAGGCGCTCGAAACCGCCCTGCGGCGGCGCATCCGCGTCGCGGTCGCGCCCGTCGTTGAACAGCCGGGTGAAGTGCCGGTCGACGCGGTGCAGGCGCTCCAGCAGCGCGGTCGAGAAGGCGGCGCGGTCCTCAAAGCCCGCCAGCCGCGCGATGCGCTCGAGCCCGTCGGGGTCGTCCGGCAGCGTGTGGGTCTGCGCGTCGGCCACCATCTGGATACAGTGCTCGATGCGGCGCAGGAACCAGTAGTCGTCCGAGAGGTCCCGCTCGGTATCGGCGGCGATCCAGCCGCCGGCGGTCAGCGCCGCCAGCGCCCGGTCGGTGCGCCGCTGGCGCAGGGCCGGAGAGCGGCCGCCGGCGATCAGCTGCTGCGCCTGGACGAAGAACTCGACCTCGCGGATGCCGCCGCGCCCGAGCTTGACGTTGTGGCCGGCCACCGCGATGTCGTCGAAGCCGCGATGCTCGTCGATGCGCGACTTCATCGCCTGGATGTCGGCGATCGCGGCAAAGTCCAGGTATCGCCGCCAGACGAACGGCGTCAGCTCCTGCAGGAAGGCCTCGCCCGCCGCGCGGTCGCCGGCGACAGGGCGCGCCTTGATCATCGCAGCGCGTTCCCAGTTGCGCCCGCTGCCCTCGTAATAGGTCATCGCCGCATCGGTGGAGATCGCCAGCGGCATGGCGCCCGGATCCGGCCGCAGGCGCAGGTCGGTGCGGAAGACGTAGCCGTCCGCCGTGCGCTCGCCGATCATCCGCACCAGCCGGCGCACCAGCCGCGAGAAGACGTCCACCTGCTCGCCCGGATCGGTGCAGATGCCGGACGCGGCGTCGAAGAACACGATGAGGTCGACGTCGCTGGAATAGTTCAGCTCGCCCGCTCCGAGCTTGCCCATGCCGAGCACGAAGATGCCGCATCCGCGCTCGGGCTCGTCCGGATGCGGCAGCTTTAGCTTTCCGGCGCGATGCGCCTCGGCGATGCAGAAGCGCATCGCAGCGCCGATCGCCGCTTCCGCCAGCGCCGACAAATCGGCCGTGGTTTCCGCCACGGTGCTCGCGCCGAACAGGTCGCGCAGCGCGATCAGCAGGCAGGTCTCGCGCTTGATCCGGCGCAGCTCGGCCATCATGGCGGCTTCGCCGAGCTCGGGCCCGTCGAGGTGAGCGGCTCGCCCGATCAGCGCATCGATCCGCGCCCGCGCATCCTCGCCGAACAGCGCTTCCAGCCATTCGGGATGCTGCAGCATTTCGGCGTTGAGATGGGTGGAAAGGTCGAGGATCGCCGCGAGCGCGTCGACATCCGGGCCGCCCCGTCCGAGAAACGCGTCCAGCTTCGGCAGTTCCTTCGCCCCCGCCGCCTTGCGCAGATCGGCGAGCCAGGCCGCCGCCTTCTCCGGGTCGAGCGGAACCGGGCGGATCTCTCCGCCGATCCTCAGGCGTGGTCTGTCATCCGCCATCGTCGCTGCCGGTCCTTCCGTCGAGGGGAAACACCAGCACGACTCTAAGGCCGGGCGCCGCATCCTCAAGCGTCAGCTCGCCGTCATGGACACGGGCGATCGCCTGGACCAGCGACAGGCCGAGACCCGAACCGGGCATCGTCCGGCTCTGGTCGAGCCGGTAGAAGCGCTCCAGCACCCGCTCGTGCTGGTCGGCCGGGATGCCGGGCCCATCGTCCGCCACCGACAGGATGCAGTTGCCGTCCTGCGCCGAAAGGCGGATCGTCACGGTCGTCTGCCGCCCCTTGCCGACGGCATATTTCAGCGCGTTGTCGATGAGATTGGACAAAGCCTGGGCGATCAGCTCGCGGCTCACCAGCGCCGGAACCGGCGACGGCGCATCGACGACCAGCCGCGCGCCGACCTCCTCGGCCAGCGGCTCGTAGAGTTCGCAGACGTCGGCGACGATCGTCGCGATGTCGACGCGGTCCTTGAGCACCGGATGCGATCCGGCCTCGACGCGGGAGATCATCAGGAGCGCGTCGAAGGTGCGGATCATCTGGTCGGCCTCGCCGATCATCCCCTCCAGCGCCTCGCGCGGCACGCCCTCGCCCGTCCCGCCGCCCAGCGCCGCCTCGGCGCGGTTGCGCAGCCGCGTCAGCGGCGTCTTGAGGTCGTGGGCGATGTTGTCGGAGACCTGCCGCAGCCCCTCCTGCAGCAGCGCGACGCGCGCCAGCAGCCGGTTGAGGTTTTCCGAAAGCCGGTCGAACTCGTCCCCCGCCCCGGTCACCGGCAGCCGTTCGGTCAGGTCGCCGGCGAGAATCCGGTTGCTGGCCGCCGACATCCGGTCGAGCCGCTGCAGCGCCCGACGGCCGACGAAGACCCAGGCCAGCAGCGCAGCCGCCCCCATCAGCGCCAGCGCCAGGATCAGCGCCGAGCGCACGACCTGGCGGAAGCGCTCCTGCTCGGTCTGGTCGCGCCCGACTAGGATGCGCATGCCGTTCGGAAGGCTCACCACCTCGGCGACGGCGATGTGGTAGCGGTCGTCGGCATTGTCGGCAAAGCGCTCGTAGCCGAAGACGTTCTCGGTGAAGCCACCCTTGTCGAGTACGCCGGCCTGCAGGCTCTCGACATTGCCGGCGATGATCCGGCCGGTGGCGTCGGTGGCGAGGTAGAGCGAGGCGCCCGGCTGGCGCGCACGCCGGTCGATGGTGCGGACCAGGCCGATGATGCCGGCGGTCTCGTAGATCAGGCCGAGTTCGCTGATTTCCTCGGCGATGGCCGCGCGGCTCTGGCTCTTCAGGATGTTCGACGCCGTGGCGGTGACGTAGAACACCAGCACGACGGCGCAGACGGCAAAGAGCAGCAGATAGACCGCGGACAGGCGGACCGCCGTCATCCGCATCAGCGCCTTCAGCCGCTCCATGCCCTATTCGCCGGCGCGCATGATGTATCCCGAGCCGCGCACCGTGTGGAGCAGCGCCGAGCCGAACTCGCGCTCGATCTTCGAGCGCAGCCGCGAAACATGCACGTCGATGACGTTGGTCTGCGGGTCGAAATGGTAGTCCCAGACATTCTCCAGCAGCATCGTGCGGGTCACGACCTGGTTGGCGTTCTTCATGAGATATTCGAGCAGCCGGAACTCGCGCGGCTGCAGGATGATCGTCCGCCCCGCCCGCTTCACCTCGTGCGACAGGCGGTCGAGTTCGAGGTCGCCGACCCGGTAGACGGTCTCGACCTCCTTGCCGCCGCGACGCCGGCCGAGCACCTCGATGCGGGCGAGCAGCTCGGAGAAGGCGAAGGGTTTCGGCAGATAGTCGTCGCCCCCGGCCCGCAGGCCGGTAACCCGGTCGTCGACCTGGCCGAGCGCCGAGAGGATCAGCGCCGGGGTGCCGTTGCCCTTCTCGCGCAGGCCGGAGACTACCGAGAGGCCATCGCGTTCGGGCAGCATCCTGTCGACGATGAGCACGTCGTAGCTGCGGGTATCGGCCATGTGGAAGCCGTCCTCGCCGTTCGCCGCGTGCTCGGCGACATGACCTGCCTCGCGCAGCGCCTTGACGAGATAGGCCGCCGCTTCGCGGTCGTCTTCGATGATCAGGATGCGCATGGAATCGGGAGAGGGTCGCTCGGCTGCAGGAGAAGACATGTCTGCTTCCTTATGTCGTCGAAGGAACCCAAAAGAAAAGGCGGCGGCGCCGAAGCGTCTCGATTCCCGAGTCGCCGGCCCCGCCGCCCGCCGGTCTGGACGGGACCTGGTCGGTCCCGTCCGTCATCAGGTCAGCTTTTGGCGATCGGCAACGCCACGAAGCGGTTCTGGTCGCCGTTGCGCAGCTGGAACAGCGCCGCCTTGCGGCCAGCTTCCGAGGCTTCCGAGATCGCGTCGCGAACCTCTTTCTGGCTCGTGACCTCCTTGCCGTTGACGGCGATAATCACGTCGCCGGGCTGGACGCCGCGATCCGCCGCGGTCGAGTCCGGATCGACATCGGTGACCACGACACCGTCGCCATCTTCCGACGGGGTCAGCGTCAGGCCGTAGCCCGACAGCGACGACGGATCGACCGACGGCCGCGGCGCACCCTGGTTATCGGCGGAAGCCGCCTCGTCGAGGCTGGCAAGGTTGCCGAGCGTGACCGGGATGTCCTGTGCCTCGCCACTGCGCCAGACGGTGATTTCCACGTCGGTGCCCGGCCGGAAGTTGGCGACCTTGCGCGACAGTTCGCGCGGGCCTTCGACGGTCTCGCCGTTCACCGCGGTGATGACGTCGCCGGTCTGGATGCCCGCCTTGGAGGCCGGGGTCTCGGTGTCCGGCAGGGTGACGATGGCGCCCTTGTCGTCGGCAAGGCCGACCGCCTCGGCGATGTCCTCGGTCACCGGTCCGATCTGCACGCCCAGCCAGCCGCGCTGGACGTTGCCGTTGTCGCGCAGCGACTGGATTACGTCCTTGGCGACCGAAGCCGGAATGGCGAAGGCGATGCCCACATTGCCGCCCGACGGCGAGAAGATCGCGGTGTTGACGCCGATCACCTCGCCATTGAGGTTGAAGGCCGGGCCGCCCGAGTTGCCGCGATTGACCGCGGCGTCGATCTGCAGGAAGTCGTCGTAGGGGCCGGCGCCGATGTCGCGGCCGCGGGCGGAGACGATACCCGCCGTCACCGAGCCGCCGAGGCCGAAGGGATTGCCGACGGCAACCACCCATTCGCCGACACGGACAGCGTCGTCGCTGTCGAACTCGACATAGGTGAAGGTGCGGTCCGCGTCGTCGATCTTCAGCAGGGCGAGGTCGGTGCGCGGGTCGGTGCCGATCAGCTTGGCGTCGAACTCGGTGCCGTCATCCATGACCACCGTGTACTTGCTGCCGCCTTCGACGACGTGGTTGTTGGTGACCACGTAGCCGTCGTCCGAGATGAAGAAGCCCGAGCCCTGGCCCATGGCGTTGCGGGGTTCGCGACGCGGGTTGACGCCGGGCCCGCCAGGGCCGCCCGGGCCGCCGGGCACGTCGAAGAACCGGCGCAGCGGGTGGTCTTCCGGCAGGTTGTCGAACGGGGTCGCCAGTTCGCTGCGGCGATCGGCGGCCGGCGCGATGTCCTGGGTGACGCGGACCGACACGACGGCCGGCGAGACCTTCTCGACGACGTCGGCGAAACCGAAGTTCTCGACCGGCGCTTCGACCTTCACCGGCTCGGCAAGAACCGGCGCGGTGTTGCTCACCATCCCACCGACCAGGACCGAGCCGGCGACGCCGGCGGCGAGAACGCCTGCGAGCACGCCGCGGCGTGTCTTCTTGCTGTTTGCTTGGTTTCGCATCGGAGACCCTTTTTCCGTTGAATTCGCCCGCGGCTGGTCCGCTCGATGGTCGGATAGCCGCTGATGACGGGGAAAATAGGGAGGCGGGGGTTACGGGAGGTTTTCGGCCGGGTGAATTGTTCGTAAGGTTTGGTGAGCTTGATGCTGGCCCGTGCAGCCGATCAGTGCCGCGGCCGTACCAGTTCGTCGAGCGCCGCCTCTTCCTCTGCCGACAGCGCCGCCGTGGCGCTTTCGCTCCGGCGCTGCCGGGCGCTGAAGACGGCGAAGGCGATGCCCCCAAGAAGCACGACGACGGGTGCTCCCCAGAGCGCCAAGGTCCCCCACTCGAAGCGCGGCTTCAGCAGCACGAAGGCGCCGTAGCGCGAGACGAGATAGTCGATGACCTCGGCATCGGTGTCGCCGGCGACGAGCCGCTGGCGCACCAGCACCCGCAGGTCCTTGGCGAGCTCGGCATCGGAATCGTCGATCGACTGGTTCTGGCAGACGAGGCAGCGCAGCCCCGCCGACAGGTCCCGCGCCCGCGATTCCAGCGCCGGGTCGGCCAGCACCTCGTCGGGCTGGACGGCCTGGACCGGCGAGGTCACCGCACCGGGTAACAACATGCACGCCAGGGCGATGACCGCCAGGAGACGGCGCAGGCGCGGCATCACGCCGACGCCTCCGTGAGCTTGCGCCCGCGGCCGCGGGCAGGTGCGCCCACCCGCAGCCGCCGATCGGCGAGCGAGACGGTGCCGCCGACGGCCATGAAGATCGTGCCGATCCAGATCAACGTGATGAGCGGCTTCCACCAGATCCGCACGACCGTGCCGCCATCCGGCGCCGGATCGCCGAGCGAGATGTAGAGCTGCGAAAACCGTGTCGTGGTGATCCCGGCCTCTGTCGTCGGCATCTGACGGGCCGGGTAGAAGCGCTTGGCGCTTTCCATCGTGCCGGCGCCGACCCCGTCCTGCCGAAGCGTGAACGTGCCGACCTGCTCCTCGTAGTTCGGCCCCGTCCGCGCTGCGATACCGTCGAACTGCACCGAATAGCCCCCGGCGTCGACGCTCTGGCCGGGCACCATCGTGGTCACCGTCTCGGTCTCGAAGGCGGTGGTGGCGACGATGCCGAGCACCGTCACGCCCAGCCCGAAATGCGCCAGCGCGGTGCCGAAGGCCGAACGCGGCAGTCCGCGCAGGCGCGCCAGTCCGACGCGCCAGCCGACCTTGCCGAAATTCGCCCGCCCGAAGAGGTCGACCAGGCTGCCGACCAGCAGCCAGACCGCCAGGCCGAAGCCGAGCGCGGCGAGGATCTCGCCGCCGGAATTCGCCGCGACCGTCGCGAAGATGGCGAGCATCGCCGCCCCGACGGCGACATAGAGACGCTGGGCCGCCGCCAGCAGGTCGCCGCGCTTCCAGGCGAGCAGCGGCCCGAACGGCACAGCGAGCAGCAGCGGCACCATCAGCGGGCCGAAGGTCAGGTCGAAGAACGGCGCGCCGACGGAAATCTTCTCGCCGGTGACGACCTCGAGCAGCAGCGGATACAACGTGCCGATCAGCACCGTCGCGGCCGCCGTCGTCAGGAAGAGGTTGTTGAGCACCAGCGCGCCCTCCCGGCTGATCGGCGCGAACAGGCCGCCCGACTCCAGCGACGCGGCGCGGAAGGCGAAGAGCGCCAGCGAGCCGCCGATGAAGATGCACAGGATGCCGAGGATGAAGACGCCGCGCTCGGGGTCCACGGCGAAGGCATGCACCGAGGTGAGGACGCCGGAGCGCACCAGGAACGTGCCGAGCAGCGACAGCGAGAAGGTGAGGATCGCGAGCAGGATCGTCCAGATCTTCAGTGCCGAGCGCTTCTCCATCACCAGCGCCGAATGCAGCAGCGCGGTGCCCGACAGCCACGGCATGAACGAGGCGTTCTCGACCGGATCCCAGAACCACCAGCCGCCCCAGCCGAGCTCGTAATAGGCCCAGTAGGAGCCCATCGAGATGCCGGCGGTCAGGAAGATCCACGCCGCCAGCGTCCAGGGCCGCACCCAGCGGGCCCAGGCGGCGTCGATCCGCCCGTCGATCAGCGCGGCGACCGCGAAGGAGAACGCCACCGAGAAGCCGACATAGCCGAGATAGAGCAGCGGCGGATGGATCGCGAGGCCGATATCCTGGAGGATCGGGTTGAGGTCCTGGCCCTCCATCGGCGCCGGCACCAGCCGCGTGAACGGGTTGGAGGTGATCAGGATGAACAGCAGGAAGGCCGTCGTGATCCAGGCCTGCACCGCGAGGACATTCGCCTTCAGGCTGGCCGGCAGGTCGCGGCCGAACAGCGCCACCAGCGCCCCGAAGAACACCAGGATCAGCACCCAGAGGAGCATCGAGCCCTCGTGGTTCCCCCAGACGCCGGTGATCTTGTAGAGCATCGGCTTCAGCGAATGGGAATTCTGGAAGACGTTGAGCACCGAGAAGTCGGACATGACATAGGCGGCGGTCAGCGCCGAGAACGAGATGGCGAGGAGCACGAAGGAGGCGGTCGCCGTCAGCGGGCCGGTCTCCATCAGCCTTGCGTCGCCGGTCCGGGCGCCGATCGCCGGCAGCACCGACTGCAGTAGCGACAGCGACAGCGCCAGGATGAGCGCGTAGTGGCCGATCTCGACGATCATGAGCCGGCTCCGGCATTTGTCGCGATGGGGGTCGCGTCGGGATTGACCATGCCCTTGCCGTCCTCCCAGAGGCCCCGCGCCTTCAGGTCGTCCACGACTTCCTTCGGCATGTAGTTCTCGTCGTGCTTGGCCAGCACCGTGTCGGCCATGAACACACGGTCCGGGCCGAGCGTGCCTTCGGTGACGACTCCCTGGCCTTCGCGGAAGAGATCCGGCAGCAGGCCGGTATAGGCGACCGGCACGCTTTCCAGCGTGTCGGTGACGCGGAAGGTGACGTGCTTCGTCCCGTCGCGGACGACCGACCCCTCTTCGACGAGGCCGCCGAGGCGGATGCGCTGGGTCGGGGCCGGGGCATTGGCGACGATGTCGCTCGGCGAGTTGAAGAACGCGACGGAATCCGAAAGGGCCGTGAGCACCAGGCCCGCCGCCGCGCCGATGACGACCAGGATAGCGACGATCGAACTCAGGCGCTTGGCTTTACGGGTCATGGCTGGGTCTCCTGCGCGGCAAGGCCGAGTTGCGTCCCCAATGCGGCGATCTCCCGGCCTGCGGCCGAGTCCGCGGCAAAGGCGCGCGAGGCGGTCTGGAACGCCTCGCTCGCCCGCTCGTCCTCGCCCAGCACCCTATAGGAACGGATCAGGCGCTTCCATCCTTCTACGTCGTCGGGCTGGGTGGCGAGGCGCTCGGCGAGCTGCCCGACCATGCCCCGGATCATCGCCTGGCGATCGGTCTCCGCCATCTGCGACGCCGCTTCCACATCCGCGGCGGTCGGCCCCGGGGCGGCAACACCGGCATCGGCATCGGCCGCCGGCGCGCCGCCGTTCTGGCGGGCATCGGCCAGCGCAGCATTGGCGATCTGCATCCACGGCGCGTCGGGCGGGCTCATCTCGACCAGCTGCGACCAGGCAACCGCCGCTTCCTCGTGGCGGTCCTCCTGCGACAGGTCGAGCGCCAGGAAGAACCGCGCCGGCAGGAAGGCGGGATTGATCGTCAGCGACCGCTCGAACGCCGCCCGCGCCTCGTCGGTGACCTCGCCATCCGCCAGCTGCGTCAGTGCCTCGCCCAGCCCCGCCTCGCGCGGCGCAGAGGAACCGAGCAGCCGGATCGCCTGGCGGAAGGCTTCCGCGGCGTCCTGCGGCCGTTCCATGCGCAGGTAGATCGGCGCCAGCACGTCCCAGCCGCGTCCATCCCCGGGCTCGGTGCGCAACCGCTCCTCGGCGGCGGCAACCATCCGGCCGACGTCCGGATCGGGCGTCTGGCTCGGGCTCTGGCGCGAGGCGAGCGGCAGGTCGGGAAGACCCGGCGCGCCATAGAGATAATAGAGGCCGGCCGAGGTCAGCGGCACCAGTGCCACGACCGCGACCACCGTGGCGATCGCGCCGCGCCGTTGCCAGCCGCGCGCCCCGCCTTCCACGGCGAGCCTCGCCTTGCCGTCGGCGCGCAGCAGCCGCCGTCCGATCTCGGCCCGCGCCGTCGCCGCCTCTGCGGCCGGCATCGTGCCGCGCTCGACATCGGCATCGAGCTCGCGCAGCTGGGCGGAATAGACCTCGACATCATGCTCGGCGCGGGAAGCGACCCGGCGCGGCGCATCGGCAAGCAACGGCCACAAGGCGATTAGCGTCGCGGCAGCCGTCATGCCGGCTGCGACAAACCAGAAAACCATGCCACCCTTATACGAACAGCGGGGCCCGAGCGGAACAGGCCGGCGAACCCGGCCGCCGCTTCCCCGCGGTTACACTGCAATACGCGACGAGGCTCTAGCAGAGCGGGCAATGCCTGCCCATTCAAATGAAAGGGAAAGCGGCTAGGTAGATTCCACAGGTGGGGGAGTATTGGCGCCGGCATGAAGCCGTCGGGCCAAGCGCTAGAGACCCAGCAAGGCGCGAACGCGGCCCAGAACCTCCGGCGCTATCGACGGGCAATTCTCCACGAAATCGCACCGGCGCTGCTCCCATGAAAGGCTCTTGACGTGGTCACAAAGCACCGCGCCGGTCGTTGTGAGCCCAGCTGGCAGGGAAACCTCGAACGGATAGCCCTTTACCTGGCTGGTGATGGGGCAAATCAGGCAGAGGCGAGCGATGCGGTTGTATCGCTCGTCCGACAGGACGAAGCCGGGCCGTCGCCCCGCCTGCTCACGGCCGGCTTGTGGGTCGAAGTCGAGAAAGACGATATCGAACTTCTTGGGGCAATAAGGCTGGCGGGCGCTAGAACTCGTTGCCGACTGCGAGCTTTGTGGCCGTCTCGCCATGAATATTGTCTTCCGTGATCCCCGACAGGAGAACATCTAGATCATATTCGACGACCGGTTCAACCGAACGCACGACCAGCGCCCCGTCGACAATGCTGATGTCGACCGGCCCGCCTTCCATCAGCTTGGCTTCCTTGGCGAACGCCTGCGGAATTCGAAGTGCCAGGCTGTTGCCCCACTTCGCGACGGACGCGATCATGACTGTCTCCTCAGCCCGGCTGTGGCGCATTTGTATCTACGATAAAGATACATCCTCGCTAGGCACCATACAAGGTCGGTCCGTCAACGGCTCGTCCCGCCGAGGCGAAACGATCAACCTCACGCCACCGGCTTCCAGAACCCTTCCTGGGTCTTGCACGCCGTGCCGATCGCCTTGGTCGGCTGGGCGGTGCCCTTGAAGGTGTGCGAATAGCCGCGGCAATCCTGCGAGCCGACGCGGTAGAGC
This sequence comes from Aurantimonas endophytica, assembly GCF_014196845.1. GTDB lineage: Bacteria > Pseudomonadota > Alphaproteobacteria > Rhizobiales > Rhizobiaceae > Aurantimonas > Aurantimonas endophytica. The sequence continues at coordinate 389,044 of NZ_JACIEM010000004.1, read as the reverse complement.
TGCGTCGGCACGACCTCGCCGCTGAAGCCGTCGGCGGACCAGGCGACCGGCTGGCCGGGCAGGCCGAACTGAAGCGCCTGGAATTCCGCTTCCAGTGCCCGCGAGCGGGCCTGCGACGGCCATGCGCCGGTCGTCTGGTCTTGGCCGATCAGGCCGCCATCCAGCGCGGTGACGCCAGCCGAGGTCGGGCCGAGGCCGCCGCCCCCCAGCCCGCCACTCAGGCAGCCGGCAAACGGCAACAGCAAGAGCGGCACGGCGAGCTTCGACAAGGTGCGCATGGCATTCATCCGGTGGGACATTCGGCAGGCGGAACGTCGGCTTCTTTCCCCGGGGAGTTCGTCGCTTCGCCGCGCCATGTCAAGCGGCGAGCGAGCCGAGGGCGCGGGGCAGCGCGATCTCGGCCCTCAAACCGCCCAGCGCCGAGCGGGCGAAGCCGAGCGTGCCGCGATACTCGGCGACCATGTCGGAAACGATGGAAAGGCCGAGCCCGCTGCCGGGCACCGCCTCGTCGAGGCGCCGGCCGCGCTTCGTCGCCACGGCCATCTCGGCTTCGGTGAGCCCCGGCCCGTCATCCTCCACGACGATCGCCAGCCGCTCCGGCGACGATGCGACGGCGCTCAGCCGCACCTGGCCCCTCGCCCACTTGCCGGCGTTCTCGAGGAGATTGCCGACCATCTCCTCGAGATCCTGCTGCTCGCCGGCGAACACCAGGTCGCGCGCCGTGGCCGCGTCGAAATCCAGTTCCAGATGCGGATTGAGCTTGGCGATGACGCGGGCGAGCCGCTCCAGCACCGGCTGCACCGGCGTGCGGAACACCGCGCCTTCCGACTGCGCCGCCACCCGTGCCCGGTCGAGATAATGCTGCACCTGCTGGCGCATGCGCTCGCTCTGGTCGGCGATGATCCGGCCGCGCTCGCCGCCGACCGCCTCGGCCTCGTTGACCAGCACGGCGATCGGCGTTTTCAGCGAGTGGGCGAGATTGCCGACCTGCGTGCGCGAGCGCTCGACGATGCGGCGGTTGTTGTCGATCAGGGCATTCAGCTCGACCGCCAGCGGCTCGATCTCGCTCGGGAAGCGGCCGGTCAGCCGCTCCGCCCGGCCGGTGCGCACCCGCGACAGCGCCCCGCGCACCTCGCGCAGCGGGCGCAGGCCGAACAGGATCGCGAGCACGTTGACCAGGACGGTGCCCAGCCCGACCGCGCCGAGATAGAGCGCCAGGGTCCGGTCGAACTGCGCCATGTCGGCCGCCAGGACGCTGGCATTGCCCATCACCCGGAACCGCGCCGCATGGTTCTGCGCGTCGAGAACGACCTCGGTCTCCAGGACCTTGAGCGTCTCGCCGTCGAGGCCGGGGATTTCGTAGGTGCGCCGGTAGGCCGGGTCGAACGGCTCCTCCGCTACCGGCATCTCGGGGATCGACAGGATGCCGAGCGAGCCGGACGAGAGACGCCCGCGGGTGTTCTCGCTCGCCGGCAGCACCTCCCAGTACCAGCCGGAGAGCGGCTGCACATAGCGCAGGTCGCCGAGATCGGGCGAGCCGGACAGCGAGCCGTTCTGGCCGATGCCGACGCTGTTCACCAGATTGTAGAGCTGCGCCGTCAGCAGTTCCTCGAAGCCCTTGGCCGCCGTCTGCTCGTAGAGCTTGGAGATCAGCCCGCCCGCCGCCGCCAGCGCCACCACCGCCCAAAGGCTCGACAGGACGATGACGCGGGCGGTGAGGGACCTACCGGCCCGGTTCAGCATCACGCATCCTGTATCCCTGGCCGCGCACGGTCTCGATCAGGTCGATGCCGATCTTCTTGCGCAGCCGGCCGACGAAGACCTCGATCGTGTTGGAATCGCGGTCGAAATCCTGGTCGTAGAGATGCTCGATGAGTTCGGTGCGCGAGACGATCTGGTCCTGGTGATGCATCAGATAGTCGAGCAGGCGGTATTCGTGCGACGTGAGCTTCAGCGGCGTACCGTCCAGCGTGACGCGCGAGGCGCGCATGTCGAGCCGCAGCGGGCCGCAATGGATCTCCGACGAGGCATGGCCGGCGGCGCGGCGGATCAGCGCCCGTACCCGCGCCAGCACTTCCTCGACGTGGAAGGGCTTCGTCACGTAGTCGTCGGCGCCGGCGTCGATGCCGGCGACCTTGTCGCTCCAGCGGTCGCGGGCGGTCAGGATCAGCACCGGCATGAGGCGCCCTTCCCGGCGCCAGCGCTCGAGCACGCTGATTCCGTCCATCACCGGCAGCCCGACATCGAGTATCACCGCGTCATAGGGTTCGGTATCGCCGAGGAAATGCCCTTCCTCGCCATCGAAGGCGCGGTCGACCACGTAGCCGGCGCCGCCCAGCGCTTCGGTCAACTGCCTGTTCAGTGTCTGGTCGTCCTCGACCACCAGGATGCGCATGAATTTCGTCCCCTGCTAAGGCCGGCCCGCCGATGCGGCCGCCGGTTTCCGCCCCGGTTCCCGATCAGGGCCGGATGGTCACCGTTTCCTTGCGCGGTCGCCCGCCGTCCTTGCCCGGCACCAGAACGGTCACCACGCAGACCGTCTGGCCGCCTTCCTCGCGGCTCGACACCGACAGGACCTGCCCGCCGGTCTGCGCCGCCGCCTGCGCCGCCGCGCCCGAACAGTCCGCCGCGGCGATCTCGAAGCTCTCGTCGGGGCGTTCGGACCAGTCGAAGCCCTCCGCCATCTGCGGCACCGGCGGTTTCGCCCCCGTCGCCGCGCCCGCCATGCCGGGCAGCATGATGATCAGGAGGCAGGCAATGATGGGTGGCGGTATGGTCATGAGGGCCTGGGAATGAGCCTGAGGGCCGCCGGGCGTGACGGTCGTGCTTCTACCTAGCAGCATGTCGCTGAACGACGAATGAATGTAGGCGGCGAAGTTTCGCCCGCCGCCTCGCGCCAGTCTAGCGCAGCGTCTTCTGCGCTGCGAGACGGCCGATGATCGCCACTACGGCACCGATCGCCGCTGCCGCGCTGGTCAGCGCGACGGTCAGCGCCTCGTGCGTCGCCGCATCGAGCGGGATGCCGAACAGGCCGGCGATCGCCGCGCCGAGCGCAACGATCCCGCCCCAGATGCTGCGGGACTGGTACCAGGGTTTTTCCTCGGACATGCGCGTCTCCTTTCGCTGGTTTCAGAACGGTCGGCTGATCACGATGCTGCGTGCCGTGCCCGTGCCCCATGGCGGACTGACCTGCGCGACGCTCAGCGTCAGCGCCGCCGGCATCGTTCCGAAGGCCGCCGTCAGCTCCCCGGCCGACACGGCTACGGCCGGGCTCTCCGTCTCCCGCACCAGGAGCCCGCCCGCCCCGCCGGTGATCTCGATGCGGTAGAGCTCGCGTTCCTCGCCGAGCGGCACGTCGATGCCGTCCCAGCCGTCGCCGCCGATCCGCGTGCGCCGGATCCACCCGGCGCTGAAGCTGCCGTCGGCGGCGAACACTCCACGAAGATGCACCGGCGACAGCGGCCTCACCGACCGGCCGCCGAGCGCCGTGGTGAGCGTCACCGCCGCCGAGTCGTCGAGCGGCCGGCCAAGCGGCGATACCCGCCAGTCGAGGCTCCGGCCGACATCCCGGCTCGTCAGGCCGATCTCGCCCGCGCTGGCGTCGAGCAGCACAAAGGCCGCGCCCGCCGCCGCACCCAGCGCCATCGCATCCTCGGTGCCGCCCTGCGCCCGCAGCAGTCCGGCGAGCTCGAACTCGCCCGGCGCCACCTCCTCGGCCGTCTCGAACTGCAGCACCTCCCAGAGGCCCGGGGCGCACTCGACGGCGCAGAGATTGCCGCCGTCCAGCATCGCCGCCCGCGGGATCGACGCCAGCGCGCCGCGATGGAGCCGCAGGCGCGGTCGGTTTGCCCGGTCGATGATCCCGACAGGCCCCGCCGCCAGCGTCCGCGTCAGAACGCCGGCGGTCGCCGGGCGCGTCGCGGTCGCCCGCCGCTCCTGCGGCCCGTCGGCGCCCGCGGCCGAGATCGCGTAGGGGATCCACGGCTTCGCCACGACGGCGAAGCGCGCACCGGCGATCCCCTCGCCGCCCTCCGGCAGCGGCAGGTCGAGGAGATACACCACCGGCCGCGAGGCCAGTCCCGGCCGGCCCGGCTGCGGCACCGGTCCCGCCGCCCCCTGATCCGGCAAAGCCCGCCGGCGTGGCGGCAGGCGTCGTGCCTCGACGCGCCGGGCCGCGCCGGTCTCGATCCGCGTCACCAGCCACTCGCCGGTCCGTTCGGCCAGCGTCACCACATCGCCGGTCTCGAGCCCGAGCATCGACGGCGCGACGGCAAAGCCCGCAGTCTCCGAGACGGCGGCCGATTCCCGCAGCATCGCCGCCGCCAGTTCACGCGCCTGGCCCTCCTCCAGCACCACCGGCAGGTCGACGACCGCCTTGCGCGGATGCGCTGGCTCGGCCCGCACCGCCTCGGCCGAACCCGGCTGGTAGGCGCGCGCCGGATCGAGAAAGCTCAGCGCGATCTCTTCGGCCGCCTCGCTTGCCTCGCCCCGCCGCCGCTCGACATAGGCGCCCTCGTCATCGACGAATTGGCCGATCTCCGCCACCGGCGACACCCGCGCCAGCGAGCGGAACACCAGCCGCCCGCCCGTCACATGCGCCAGAGTGCCAGTCAGCCGCATCAGCTCTTCCAGCGATCGCCGCGCCGTGTCGGGGCCTGTCACGACGAAACCGGCGACCGAGGCCTCGACGCCCGAGACGTCGTAGTCGCCGATGCCGTGATCATCGAGGATCGCCGCGATCAGCGCGTCGACCGGCGCGTTCGCCAGCCGGCCGCTCAGCCAGTGCCCGCGGCGCCAGTTGTCGCCGTCGCTCCAGACGTCGATGCGCTCCGGAAACGCCGGATACGGCCGCGCGTCCCACGTCCAGAGATGGATCGCGCCCGGATCGACCATCCGCCCGCCATAGAACGGCGAGACCGGATTGTTCGCCGCGGCAAAGTCCGGCGACCCCGGGTCCCAGTAGCCGAGTTGCGCCTCCAGGAACCGCCGCTGCACCAGATCGTCGCGCCCGCCGGCGGAGAAATGCGGCACAAAGCTTTCGGACGATTTCGGATCGACGAAGACATTCGGCTGGTTCGGCCCGCGGTGGATCGCCGGACAACCAAGCTCGGTGAACCAGACCGGCTTCGACATCGGCACCCAGGGCGACGTCCCCGCCACCTCCACGCCGCCGCGCCGCTCGACATGCGGGTTGGCCCACCAGCCGGCGATGTCCTTGGCTCGGAAGACCCAGGGCTTGCCGGCCGCACCGTCGGTGATCGGCGTGCGCAACCCGGCCGCCCGATCGGCGTCGCTGGCATAGTACCAGTCGAAATACTCCCCGCCCGCGATCCCCGCGCGCAGCGCCGGCCGGTCGTAGTCCGATGGCGCCTCGTCCGCCCCCGCCGCACCGTCGCGCCGGTCGGCGAGCGGCAAATAATTGTCGATGCCGACGACGTCGATCGCCGGCGACGCCCAGAGCGGATCGAGATGGTAGAACACGTCGCCGGAGCCGTCCGCCGGCTGGTGGCCGAAATACTCGCTCCAGTCCGCGGCATAGGTGACGATCGCATCCGGCATCATCGCCTTCACCGCTTCGGCGATAGCGATCAGCCCCTCGACGAACGGGAACCGCCCTTCGCCGTCGCGGATCTGCGTCAGGCCCCGCATCTCCGACCCGATGATGAAGGCAACGACCCCGGCGCGCTTCGCCAGATGCGCCTGGTGGAAGATCATCCGGCGATAGGACCATTCGTTCGGCCCGGAATAGCTGATCCCATTCGGCCCGATACTGAAGTCCGACGGATCGGCCGTGCCGAGAAAAGCCTCCACCGCCGCCCGCGCCGCCGCGGTACCGTCGACCGACCCCGGCCTGCCGGGCGCGATATCCAGCGTCATCCGCCCGCGCCAGGGAAACGCGGCCTGCGCCGCCCCACCATAAGGATCGTGCAGCGCGTTGCCCGGCGGCACGTCCATCAGGATGAACGGGTAATAGGTGACGGCGAGCCCCCGGCCCTTCAGGTCGGCGATCGCCCGCAACACGCCCGCGTCGCTCGGCGTGCCGCCGAAGGCCGGGCCGCCGCCCAGCCGGCTGATCAGCCGCGCGCCGCCGCGCCCGACACCGCCGGCCCGCCAGGTCTCGTCCTCGTCGCGCGTCGCCAGTTCCACCCCCGGCCGCAGCCGGCAGTGCCCGGCCCGCAAATCATCCCCGAACCACGAGACCACCAGCGCCGCCCGCCCCAGCGCCGGGCAGAGCGCCCCCAATTCGTCCAGCGCGGCCGACCAGTCGCTGGCCTTATGGAGCATGTTGCGGTTCATCAGCCGGTCTTCGCCCGGCCCCAGCCGCTCGCGCACGGCGCGCGGGTCGAGCCCGTGCTCGCTGGCGCCGGGGATGATCGTCATCGCCCGGATCTGGTTCTCCAGCCTGCCGACCGGACGCAGCACCTCGCAGGAGATCTGCGGGATGCGGTTGCCCCAGCGCTCCAGCGGCAGCCGCTCGAAGACGAGATAGGCAAGGCCGCGATAGGCGGGTGCGTTGCCCTCGCCCTGCCGCGCCTCGATCAGCGGATCGGGCGCCTGGCCCTCGTCGCCCGGATAGACGCGGTAGACGATGTCGGTAAGGTTGAGTTCCTCGCCGTCCGCCCAGACCCGCCTTATCCCGGCGATCGGCCCCTCGCAGAGCCCGACCGCGACATTGCCGAAATAGCTGTAGGTGGTGACCTCGACGCGCGGGCCGCCGCCCTTGCCGCCCTGGCGCTCGGTGTCGGAATCCTCCTCGAAGCGCGTCGTCCAGATCACCTGGCCGGCGACCCGCACGCTGCCGTAGACGCGCGGAATGCCGGCGCCCTCGTCGGCTTGCATGATGCGGCTGCCGGTAAGCCGCGGCCCCTCGCTGCGCGTCGTGCCGCCGAACAGCCAGGAATCGACCGACGCCCCGGCCAGCGCCCCCGCCGCCCGGCCGAGCATCGCCCCGAACGGCCCGCCGAGTACGCCGCCGACGAGGCTGCCCGCCGCCTGCAACAGGATCGTCGCCATCATCTACTCCGGAAATCGAAAGGCGCCGGCGATCCGCGCCGACCAGGCATGCGGCAGCGACGAGGAGACGACGGCCGCCCCCTCATAGGCGTGGATCACCCGCCCGCCCTCCTCGACGATGCCGCAATGGCTCGCCGGCGCGCCGTCCCGCCAGCGAAACAGCAGCACGTCCCCCGGCAGCGTCTCGACCGCCGGGACCGCGACAAGATGCCGGCGTGCCGCTTCCATCAGCCGGTCCGGCCCGCCGCGCACCGCCCAGTCGGTGCGATAGGGTCCCGGATCCTCCGGCTCCTTGCCGTAGAGTTCGCGCCAGACCCCGCGCACCAGGCCGAGGCAGTCGCAACCAATGCCGCGCCGGCTGCCCTGGTGCCGATAGGGCGTGCCGAGAAAGCCGCGCGCCGCGCCGAGCGCCTCGGCCGGTCGCCTCGGCGCGCTCATGGCATCACCGGCGCGCCGTCATGCACGCCGTCGCTCTTGGCGATCGAGAACACGTGGTCGCCGCCCGGAATATGCGGAAAGCCGCGAAAGTTCGCGTGATTGCCGAAGCGGTCGCGGCAGGTCGAAAAGCGCCGGTCGCAGCCTTCGGTCAGCCGCAGCCGGTCGCCCGGCTCGAACGCCGCCTCCGGCGGGTCGGCGAGGCCGAGCCGCGTCGTGCCGAGCCCGGTCGTCGCCGCCGTTACGATCTCCGCCGCCAGCCCCGCCGCCGCGCCGTCGACGAACACCGCCCGCCCCTGGCCGAACCGCCCCGGATTGCCGCCGAGATCGCCGGCCACCAGCACCGCCTCGCTTTCGACGCCGGCGATCGCCACCTCGATCGTGAAGGGCGGCTCATGCGCCGGAAACCGGCAGCGCTGATCGCCGAACACCGCGTCGCAGCGGCGCCGATACAGCCGCCCGCGCACCCGGTCGAGCGAAGCGGTCCGGCCGCGCAGTTCCGCGGCAAAGCCGGTCTCACCGTATTTCACCTCGCCGAGTTCGGCCACGTCGAGCAGCAGATGCGACGCCGGATCCTGCCAGTCGACGACGAAGACCTCGACCTTGGCCCCGTCGAACCGCCCGGCCCTGATGTCGGCCTCGCCGATCGCCGCCGACGACAGCGCGCCCTCGACTTCCGCGGTCGTTGCCGCCAGCCCCAGCGTCGCCTCCGCCTCGCTCGCGCTCAGCCCCGTCGCCGCCTCGAACACAGTGCCGGCAAACGCCAGCGGCGCATCGTGATCGGTGAAGCCGAGGACGATGCCGTCCTTCCGCGTCAGCCGCCAGCCATGCGCCAGCGTCGTCGTGGGGCGCGCCAGATGCTCCGCCAGCGCTGCGGGAATCTCTCTCATGGCCGTATCTCGATCAGGGGAATGGAGGGGATGTCGCCGGCCTCGAAGGCCGCGACGTTGACGCTCAGCTGCTCGATGTCGAAGCGCACCGGCACGTCGAAGGCGAACCCCGCCGTCACCGCCGCCCCGACCCCCGGCGGCGCCGCGAAGGTCACGCTCCCGGCCACCGTGTCGATCGCCACGCCGCCGGCCGCGACCTCCACCCCGTCCACCGCCACCTTCACCGTGCCCGCCACCGGCTTCTCGATCGGCCGGTGATAGGCCGCCTCGCCCTCGCCATAGGTCTTGCGAAGCGCAAACCGCGTCGTCGCCCCGTCGCCGACCGCGAGCAGCTGGTCGAACGCACTCACCGGCGCGCCATGCGCCGCCGAATGCCAGTCCAGCGGATCGCGAAAGCGAAACCCCGTCAGCCGCCCCCGCCGCGCCTCGAAGAACGCCAGCACCTCGGCAAGATCGGCGAGGCTCCGCAACCCCGACCCGGCATCGTAGCGTCGCACCGAATGGCGGTGACGCAGATTGCGGTGCTCGAACCCTGTCGACAGCCGCACGATCTCGACCCGCCGCCCCGGCCCGCCGCTCGTCCCGAAGGACAGGCGCAGCGGAAACCTTACTTCGTCGAACGCCGCGATCGCCATCGCTACAGCCCCCGCCGGCCGCGCCCTGCCGCGCGGGCGAGCATCGCCTGGATCTGCGCCTCCGAGCGGCGGAAGCTCTCCGCGTCCGGGCTGGTCACGTTGAAGACGATGGACGGCCCGGCCGCGCCGCCGGAAGGCGCCACGACGCCAAGCGTGCCGTCCGCCCCGCGCCGCAGCGGCAGGATCGCCTCCGCCCCCGCCTCGCCCATCAGCCCGAGCCTTCCGCCGGTCGGAAAGAACGTCGGCGTCCCGACGACGCCGCCCTTGGCGAACGGCAGGACATTCTGCGCCTGTCCAGCCACCGCCCCGCCGATCCCGCCGAGCACCTGGCCGATTCCGTTGGCCGCCAGATTGGTCAGCGGCCGCAACGCCGCATCGAGCGCGATCGCCGAGATCCGCTGGCCGAGCTGGCGTAGCACCGTGTCGAAGCTCCGCCCGCCCGACACCGCGCCGCGCAGGGCCGCGCTGATCGCCGTGCCGAAACTGTTCGCCCGGCGCGTCAGATCGTCCATCGCCGTCGCAAAGCCGCTCGTGTCGGCGACGATGGCAACGCTCAGCGTCTCGTCATCTTCCATGGGTCATCTCTCAACGGTCGGGAAATTGCCGGATCAGCGCCGCCAGTTCGTCGCGCCGCGGCGGCTGCAAAGTCTGCGCCCCTACGGGCCCCAGCGCCGCCGCGAGTTCGCGCGGCGTCATCGCCCAGAAGTCGCGCGGAGAAAGCCGCAGATGGCCGAGCCCCGCCGCCATCGCCGCGTCCCAGGGAAACGCCGCGCCGGCGGCGCCCTCCGCCGGCGCGGCACTCAAGGGTTTGCGGCGGCGCTCTCCTCCGGCGCGCCGAACGCCGCGGTCAGCAGTTCCGCCGCGACCCGCGCCGCCCCCGCCGCGCCGTCCTCGATGCGCATCGCGGCCACCTCGGCCTCGCTCGCGCTCTCGCCCGCGCCGCGAAGCCCTGCGCTGAGGATGCGGATCAGGTCGCGCGCCGAGAGCCTGCCTGCGCCGAAGCGTTCTGCAAGGTCGGCGAGATTGTCGGCGGCGAAACTGTCCTCCAGCTCCGCCAGTGCCCCGAGCGTCAGGCAGAGCGTCCGCTCTTGGCCGTCGATGATCGCGGATACCTCGCCGCGCCGCCGGTTCACCGCCATCTCAGAGCGCCGCGAAGACCAGCGCGCCGGCCGATTCCAGTGTCGCCTCAAACGTCACCTCGCCATTGTGCTCGCCGCCATATTCCAGCGCCGTCACCTGAAACGGCCCGGTGATCGTGCCGAAATCGGGGATCACCGCCTGGAACGGCGCGACGCGCGACGCAAAGAAGATCTGCCGCAAGGCGGCGTCCGAGGCCGCGTCCTTGAAGATGCCCGAGCCCGACAGCGACGCGCGCTGCACCCCGGCCCCTCCCAGAAGCTCGCGCCAGCGCCCGGCGCTCTCGGCGTCGGTGATGTCCACCGTCTCGGCATTGAAGGCGATCCGCCGCGTCCTGAGCCCCGCCAAAGTGACGAAGCCGCCATTGCCGGCCTCGTCCACCTTCAGGAGCAGGTCCTTGCCTTTCTGGGCCACCATCTCGAAGATCCTCGTCGCGGTGCCGGCGCACCGGCCATGAAAAAAGGCGGCCCGATGGGCCGCCTGGAGGTCGTGCTGAAATGTGATGCTCGCTGGGCGCCGTCGGCGCCCGTCGGTCAGGCGACCGGTTCGGTCACCGCCCGGAACCGCAATATGCCGTGATAGGCCGTCGATTCCGGCTCGCGCCGCGCCTCGGCGAATTGCAGCTGGAGATTGATCAGGTGGTGGCCTTCGAGCGCCATCGACGTGTTGTTCAGCCGCTCGACCACCTTGTCCATGATCTCGTAGGTTTCCTGCTTGCCGCCACCTTTGGCCCAGACATGCAGGGTCAGTATGTGCTCGGCGCCGTCCTCGGTACCGGTCGACCAGTCGACCACCGCGGTGCGTCCGAGGGTCAGATAGGGAAACTTCGCCTGCTCGGGCCGCCGGTCGAAGACCTTCGGACCGCCGAGCAGCGCCGTCAGGCCCGGATCCGAGGTCAGGGTCTGGAAGATCGCACTCTGCAGTTCTGCGCTCGGATGCGCCATGTCCACCATCCTCGCTCGCGTTCCGTTATGCGCTGTAAGATACGTTGATCGCCGCGCGGGGAAAGAGACCGACACCGCAAATTTTCTGAAATTTTCGTAACACCCGCGTCGGTGGTTCCGCTTGCGCGGGGTCACAGGCTCTCCGGCCCTTCCCTCCGCGACTCCGCCTCGGCTGACGCCATCCCGGCGACAGCCCGACGGAGAAGCGAGGTCCGCGGCAGCGGCGCCCCGCCGATCAGCGCCCGTACCGTCCGAAGCCGCTCCTGCAGCGCCGCCGCGTTCGCCGGCAGAACCGGCCGCAGCCGGGGCACAGCGACCCGCACGTCGATCCGCATCAGGCCGCCTCCTCGCAGCGGCAGACCAGGTACCGGCCGGTCTCGTGCGGATCGTGCACCGACCGGATCATCAGCCGCCGCTCGCCGAGCCGGAACGACCGCCCGCGCGTCACCTCCGGCGTCGCCCGGCAGATCACCCGGTGGGTGATCGTCGCCTCGCGACTGTCGAAGCGCTCGCGATCCCGCGCCGCCACCGGCTCGACATGCGCCGAGATCTCCCGCAGTTCGACCCATTCCTCCGACGCACCGCCCGCGCCGTCCGGCGTCAGCACCGCCTCCTGCAGAGACAGGCGCTTCCTCAGGAGCGAGGGATCGAGAAACAGCGGCGCCATCAGAGCGAAACCCGCCGATAGGGCGCCAGCAGCGACGCCGCCCGCGCCGGGATCGCCGCCGGCTGCAGCTGCGGATCGACCGCCGCCCGCAGCTCATACGACGCCGCGACGATCATCCGGAGCGCGACGCGGATTTTCTCCGGCACCGCCCCTTCGCCGTAGCCCGCCTCGAAATCCACCTCGACGCCGTTCGCCGCCGCCGCCCGCACCGCCGGCGACAGCCTGATCGCCTCCAGCCCCAGCGCCCGCTCGACGATCGCCTCGTCGGGGGCAAAGCTCATCGGCTCGCCTCCCGGTCCGTAGGCGGTGATCGCGACGATCCCCACCAGCGGCGGCCGCGTCGTCTCGATCCAGCCATGCGCCGGCACATCGTCCAGCGCCAGGCGGAACACCCGCTTCGCCAACACCAGCCCGGTCATCGCCTCGATGCCCTGGCGCGCCGCGCGGATCAGGTCGCCGATCAGCCCGTCCTCGTCGTCGCGCTCGATCCGGCACCAGCTCTTGGCCTCGTCGAGCGTCACCGGCTCGACGCCGCCGCCGAGATCGATCGTCGTCGTCATTTTCGTCTCCCCGCATGAAATGCCGGCCGGGCGCCGTCGCCCGGCCTCTCGTCGCGATCGGCCGATCCGTCAGGCGGAGAACTCGAGGAACTTGGCGGCGTCGAAGTCCTGCACCCCGCCGCCGACCCGCTTGGTCGTGTAGAAGAGGACGTAGGGCTTGGCCGAATACGGGTCGCGCAGGACGCGCACGCCCTGCCGGTCGACGATCAGATAGAACCGCGCGAAATCGCCGAAGGCGATCGCCTTCGATCCCGCCGCCATGTCCGGCATGTCCTCGGCCTCGACCATGGGGAAGCCCATCAGCGTCGCCCGCGCCCCGGCGCTCGCCGGGGGCTGCCAGAGATAGTTGCCGTCGGCATCCTTGATCTTGCGCAGCGCCGCCTGCGTGCGCCGGTTCATCACGAAGCTGGCGTTCTGCCGGTAACCGGCCTTCAGCGCATAGACGAGGTCGATCAGCACGTCCGCCGCCGTGTCCGGCGCAAAGCCGCCATTCGCGCCGGAAGCGATCGTGCCGACCGAGCCCCACGCCCAGGCCGCCTCGTCCACCGTCGGCACGGTCATGAAGCCCGCCGGCTTGTTCACCCCGTCGCCCGAGACGAAGGCGGCGCTCTCCTGCGCGGCGAAGGCCTGCTCCACCTCCTCGCCGATCCAGCGGTCGATATCCACCGCCGCATCGTCGAGCAGCGCATTGGTCGCCGCCGGCATGGCGTAGAGCTCCATCGTCGGGAAGCTCAGCTCCGCCAATTGCGGCGCCGTCGTCTGCGGCCGCGCCTCGGTCTCGCCGACCCAGCCGGTCTGCGCCCCGGTGATCGCGAAGGGCTTCTTCAGCACCGCAGCCGAGACCGTGCGGACCGAGGCGATCGAGCGGATCGGCGAGATCGCCGCCAGGCGCCTTCCGATCTCCGTCTCGGTCTCGTCCGGCACCAGGAAGCCGCCATCCGCCCCGGTCAGGCTGGACATCGCCTTTTCTTCCAGCCGCCGCAGGTCGCGCTCGTCGCCGGCCCGCACATAGCGCTCGAAGGCCTGCTTGCGCTCGCTGGGCAGCGCCCGGCCGCCGCCTTCGTTGCCGGCGAGCGGCGGGCGCAGCTGCTTCAGCGCCAGGCGCTCCATGCGCCTCTCCTGCTCGTCGAGCGCCCGGCCGATGCGCTCGACCTTCTCCTCGGTCAGCACGTCGGCACTCATGCGCTTCTCGATGGCGCTAAGGCGCTCGTCATTGGCCTCGCGGAACCCCTCGAACGCCTCCATGAAGTCGTCGAAGGAGTCGCGGGCGCCCGGCGTCGCCGCCTTGGTCACCGGGGCGGCGGGAGAGAACTCGTTCATGCTTGTCTCCGTTCTGTCAGTTGGCGATGAGGGATGGCCGCGCTCGGGCGATCGCCGGGCGGCGGAAGGCGGGCGCGATCAGTCGCGCCCGGTCGTGCATCGGGAAGGTCACCAGCGAGATCTCCCAGAGGTCGATGGTCACCAGCCGCCGGCGCGTCGCGCCGACGCCGCGGCGGGCCAGGCGCGGCCGAAAGCCGATCGACAGCCCGTCCAGCGCACCGGCGGCGACCAGCTCGGCCGCCTCGCGCCCCGCCTGGGTGCCGAGCGCCAGCCGGCCTTCGACGTAGAGCCCTTCCCGATCCTCGCGGATCTCGGTCCAGACCCCGATCGGCCGCGCCGGATCGTGCTGCCAGAGCATGCGGATGCCGCCGGTGCCACGACGGCGCACCGAAGCGCCGAAGGCGCCGGGCTCGATCAGATCGCCGGCCGAGTCGGTGTCCCCGAACAGCGCCGCATAGCCGCGGATCGCCGCCGCCGGCTCGCCCAGGGGCAATACCGCCGCACGGGTGCTCATTTCTCGCCTCCGCCGGTCCCGGGCCGGGCCCGGAACAGGCTCTCGGCGAAGCGCTGCAGCACGCCGAGACCCCACCAGGCGCAGAGGCTGGCGACGGCCGAGCCGATCAGTGCCAGCTCGATGGCCGTCAGGCTGTCGTCGATGCGCATGCGTTCCGCCAGGATCAGTCCCACGGGCGGGCCGAAGACCAGGCCCGTGACGATCCCGGTGAGAAACCGCGTCGCTGCCTCGCGCCGCCCGCGCGGCAGCAGATACGCCACCGAGATCGCCGACCCGGCAATCGCGCCGACGAGCTTCGACAGCCACAGCGCCAGGGCCGTCGCCGGCTCGGGGCTCATCGCTGCCTCTCCCTCCGCACGGCGGCTCGCCGCCGCGGATTGACATTCGCCCAGCCTCGCCGCATGGTCGTTCCGTCCTGATTTTGATGTCGAATTTTTCAGCGGTGCCTCTGGCGCCGCTCCTTTTTTGCGCGCCCGGTTGCGCCCGTTCGCGCCCGAAACTCTCAGCCCTCGGCGCCGTAGCCGACCGCCTCGCGCTTCTCGGCCCGCGACAGGAAGTCGGCCGCCGCCACCCGGTCCCAGCGCGCCTCGCGCTCGGCGCTCAGCCCCTCCACGCGGTCGAGATCGACCGAAAGCCGCAGGCTTGGTGCCTCGAAGTGCCCGCCCAGCCAGTCGCCGATCGCTCCGGCCAGCCGGGTGATCAGCGGCAGCACGGTCAGGCGGAAGAACGCCCGGTTCGCCTCGGCATAGTTCGCGTAGGTGAGGTCGCCGGGGATCCCGAGCAGCATCGGCGGCACGCCGAAGGCGAGCGCGATGTCGCGCGCCGCGCCGTTGCGCGCCTCGACGAAATCCATGTCCTTGGGCGACAGCGCCATCGCCTTCCAGTCGAGCCCGCCTTCCAGGAGCATCGGCCGCCCGGCCCGTGCCGGCCCGGAATAGCCGCTGTCGAGCTCGGCCTTCAGCCGCTCGAACTGCTCCGGCGACAGATTGCCGCCATCGCCCGGCTGGTAGACCAGCGCGCCGGAGGGCCGCGCGGAATTGTCGAGCAGCGACTTGTTCCAGCGCGATGCCGCATTATGCAGCTCCAGCGCCGCCTGCGCCGCCGCCAGCGGCGCGTAGCCGGTCAGATCCGCCAGCGGATGGAACAGCCGCAAATGCAACAGCCGCGACGGCCGCTCGCTCCCCGTCTCCGCCGCGATCCGCCGCAGTGCCGCCCCGGCGCGGTATTCGTAGGCCTCCGGCCAGCCGTCCTGGCCCTCGACGATGCGGATCCGGTCCGGCCGCAGCGCATGCAGCGCCTGAACCTCGCCCTCCAGTCCCGCCGCCTCCAGATACGCATTGCCCGACAAAAGCAGATGCCCGCACAGCGCCTCGATCAGCGCCGCCCCGTCGCTCGACGCATTCGGCCGGCGCAAGAGCTCGATGATCGGATGGCCCGCCACCTCCTCCCCTCCGTCATAGAGCACCGTCGGGATCGCCGCCGCGCTCTCGGCGATCAGCCGCACCGAGCGATACACGACCGGGTTCTGCATGAACCCCGACCGCGCCAGCGCCGCATACCCCTTCTCCCGCCACGCCCCCTCCTCCCCAACGCCCGAAAACACCAGCGTGCCCCCCGCCACCGCCACCGCCTTCTGCTCGTGGGGCCCCGCCGGCCGCACGTCGTCGCTCCCGCCGCCGAACCACCCGGCGATCGTCGTCTTCAGGCGCATGAGGATCTCCGATGGCTCGCCGACGCGGCGTCATGGGGGTAACAAAAAACCCCGCCGCAGCGAGGTTGGTGATGGTCTCAGATGGATCTGCGGCAGCCCGGCCGGCGCTCAGGCGCCTTGGCCAGGATGTCGACAGATCACCGCCGACCCGGCGCGCCCTCTCCCCCCTTGAGGGGGAGAAAGCGATTTCATCGGCTTGGCGCCGCAGGCGCTAAACGATAGAAATCGCAAGAGAGGGGTACCCGGCTTCCGCGCAGCTCAGCGCCCGACAGCAGCGCTCACACCCCTCTCTTGCCTGCCGCCGACGCCTCTGCTTCGCTTCCCGGATTTGCTCCCTCTCTCCCCTTGAGGGAGAGAAAGCGATTTCATCGGCTTAGCGCCGCAGGTGCTAAACGATAGAAATCGCAAGAGAGGGGTACGATCGCCGCCGCCCGACGGAACGACCCGCCGGCCGCGCCGTTAGCGGCTCGTCACTCCTCCCGGATCCCAGCCGATGTTCTTCTTCTTTTCCAACGGCCTCGGCTGTCTCGGCTCGATCGTCGTCTCGGTGCTGATCACGCTCGTGCTGCTGTTCGTGTTCGGCTTCTTCTGATCGGAAGCCCGCGAACAAGGCCGTGCAAGCCTTCGGTCCGCGCCTCCCTCACAACCCCCTCACCCGCGGCTCGCGCACCGGCCCCATCAGCGCCGTCACCGCCCAGACGAGCGCGTCCAGCCGGTCCGGCGATCGCCCTCCCGTCAGACCATCCGGCCCGAAATCCGCCATCTCGTCCTCGAGTGCGGCGAACCGCCCGGCGTGCCGCACCCGCCCCTGCTCGTACAACGCCGCCACCGGCTCGGCGCGCACCCATTTGCCGCGGCTCGCCCTGACAGCGCGGAACGGCACGTTCGGTGCGCTCGCCCGGATCACCGCCTCGACCATGTCGCCGCCCTGGTTCACCTCGGCGACGATCCGGTCGGCCTCCAGCCGCTCGAACAGCGTCACCGCCGCGCTCGCCCAGACATGCGGCTTCGCCCCCTGCACCGACGCGTCGGCGAGGATGTAGATCGTGCCGTCCGCGGCCAGCCCCGCCGCGACGATGCCGCAGGCGTCCGAGCGCGTCGTCGACGACGCCGGCGGATCAACGCCGACGACGATGCGCCGCAGCGCCGGCGCTGCCCGCACCCTGAGCCGCTCGATCGCCGCGACGTCGAACAGCGCGTCCTCGCGCACTTCCAGGAGGAGCCCGTCCAGCTCCTGCCGCCCGAGCCGCGAGCCGCCATAGCGCGCCTGCATCGCCGCCATGAACCCGGGCGCCAGGTGCACCGCGTTCTCGGCGGTGCGCATGTGCGTCGTCGCCGTGCCGGCATCAGTGATCAGCCGCTTCAGCAGCGGGATCGGCCGCGGCGTCGTGGTGAACAGCGCCCGCGGCCGCTCGCCCAGCCGCAGCGCGAATTGCAGATTGTCGAAACACGCCTCGCCATGCACCCATTTCGCCAGCTCGTCGCCCCAGGCGGCGTCGAACTGGTAGCCGCGCAGCGCGTCCGGGTCCTCCGAGGAAAAGATCTGCGCCACCGCGCCATTGGCGTAGACCAGCCGGCGCCGGGTCACCTCCAGCACCGGCCGCGCCCCCAGCGCCGCGCGCATCAGCCCACTCTCGCCCTCGACCATCACCTCGCGCGCGTCGCCCAGCGTCTCGGCGATCAGCGCGATCCGCCCATGCGGCCGCGACGCGAAGGGCGGCGTCCCCGCCGCCAGCGCATTCACCCATTCCGCCCCCGCCCGCGTCTTGCCCGAGCCGCGCCCGCCGATCAGCAGCCACTGCCGCCAGTCGCCCTTGGGCGGCAATTGCGCCGGCCGGCCGACCTCGTGCCAGGGGATCATCGCGCCGCGGAGGGCGCATACGGACGCTCGCCGGATCAACTCGACCCGCTCGACGTCGTGCTGCGCCGCGGTCAGCGGGCCATCATTCGCCGCCGCTGCGCCGCCGAGCGGAGCCTCGCCGGTCGGCCCGTCGCCCGGCGGCCTCGGCGCATCCGCCGCCGCCGTCCCACAGGCAAACTTCGCGTCCCCTTGCACGCCGGCCGTCCCGCCGCTGAAAAGCCCGTCACCGACGGGCGGGCGGACGGTATGCCCGGCGGTGACGGCCTCGCCCAGTGAGGAGTCGGTGGCAGCCTCGACAGCCGTGGAGCCGTCTTGTCTGTCTCCTGGCGAAGGGTCCGCCACCCCGGCTTGCCGATCATCCTGCGCCGGCCCGCCCGGCGCGGCGCCGTCCGCCGTCTCGAATGTGTCTGACACGCCCGTGGCCTCGGCGCGCTCGGCCGGCAGGCTCACCGGCCTCCACCGGTTGCGTCGGCAGAACCGGCTGCATTCGCCCTGTCCGCGCTGTCCACGCGCTCGGTCCCCAGCGCTCGATCGCCCGCATTGGCGGCCACCGCGCCATCCCCGACTGCGCCCGCCGCGCCCGCCGCTCCCGTCCCTCCCGCCGAAGCGTCCGGCCCGAACAGCAATTCGCCGTGCCGGCGCCTCGCATCGAGGCTGCGCAGCCGCGACAGGAGCTCGGCGCCGAGCCGCGCCGCCTCGGCGTCGTCCTGCGGCCCACCCGCCGCCGCCAGCGTCTCTAGCCGCCGCAGCTCCAAGAGCTTCTCCAGCACCTTCGCCATCTGGCCGATATGCTCGATGCGCTCCTTGGGGCCCATCCGCTTCGCGCCGACCGCCGCGCCGGAAGCCGCCGTCGCCCCGACGCGCTTCGCCGGGCCGCGCTTGGCCGCTGCCGGTACCGCGGCCACCCGCCGCCTCGTACCGGGCTGCGCCCCATCCGCCGCCACGTCCGCAGCCCCCGGCCCGGCACCCGCTACCGGGGTTGCCAGGTGATCTCTGGGATTATCATCCTCACCGCTCGCGACATCAGCCTCGAACGCCGCGATCTCGCGAACCAGCAAGGCCAGAAGCCGCTCCGACGCCAGCGCCATCGACCACACTCCCTGCCCCTCCTGAAAGAAACCGCCACCCGGAAACGCAAAAGGCGGCCGAAACCCTCGTTCCGCCGCCCGCAAATTTCCGACTGTGCCAGAACCCTACGCGACCACCGTCACGGTGTCAAGGGATATTTTCCTATGACTGAACAGATGAACATTGCCCTACTCTCTCCCCTTGAGTGGGAGAAAACGATTTCATCGGCTTAGCGCCGAAGGAGCTATACGATAGAAATCGCAAGAGAGGGGTATTCTCCCGCGCAGACCTCGCCGGAAACCAGCGTGTTCGCCACCCCGGAAAACGCTAAGGTCCCCCCTCGACCCTCGATCCCCGCTACGAGATGGCCTCATGTCCATGACCCGCGTAAAATCCTTCGTGAAGCGCGGGCCGCTCGCCCTTCCCTACATCCACCTGAAATACCGGCTGCAGGGGCTTCGCACCCAGAACGACGAGGCCGTCGTGCTGAAGCGGCTGCTCACACGCTACGATGTGCCGGAGACCTTCGTCGAGTTCGGCTTCTCGGCCTGGGAGTTCAACTGCGCGCCGCTCGCCGCCGGCTGGAAGGGCCTGCTTCTCGACGGCGGCGACTACAATGTCCGCGTGGCCCGGGCCGTCCTGCCGGATCGCATCACCGCGAAGCGCCTCTGGATCACGCGGGAGAACCTCGCGCCGGTGGTGCGCGCCTTCGTCGAGGCCGAACCCCTCGGCATCCTGTCGATCGACGTCGACGGCAACGACTACTGGTTTCTCGAGGACCTGATCGGACTGCGTCCGGCGATCATCATCGCCGAATACAACTCCTCATTCGGGCATCGCCCCGTCACGGTGCCCTACGACCCGGATTTCGACCGCCACCGCAAGCACCCGAGCGGCAAGTATTACGGCGCCTCGCTGGCCGCGCTGTGCCACCTGACGGGAAGGCACGGTTACGCGCTGATCGAGGTCGGCAACAGCGGCATCAACGCCTTCTTCGTCCGCCGCGACCTGCTGACGGAGGACGATCTGGAATTGTCGGCGACAACCGCGTTTCGCGAGAAATCCTTCCCTGACGGCAAGCGGCCTTCGCAGATCTGGCAAGAGATCGGGCACCTGCCGGTGGTCGACGTGACGACGCTCTAGGCGGCGTCGACCCGTTTTATGGGCAGGCTCCCCTCTCCCCCCTTGAGGGGGAGAAAGCGATTTCATCGGCTTAGTGCCGAAGGCGCTAAACGATAGAAATCGCAAGAGAGGGGTATCTTCGCCGCGACGCCCCCCGCCCGCCATCGATGCTCCCGCACCCCTCTCCTGCCTTTTCTGCGACTTGGGTCCTCGGCAAAGCCTCTCTCCCTCAATTTGAGAGGGCGCCTTACCGCAACCCCCTCACGCCGCGTCCTCGAACGGGTTCTCGCCCGGCCATTCGACGATGTGATCCTCGTAGTCCTCCACGTCCTTGCCGAGCTCGCTGATCGTGCGGCCACGCGCCGAGATGCCGGCCTGGTGCA
This sequence comes from Aurantimonas endophytica, assembly GCF_014196845.1. Classification (GTDB taxonomy): domain Bacteria; phylum Pseudomonadota; class Alphaproteobacteria; order Rhizobiales; family Rhizobiaceae; genus Aurantimonas; species Aurantimonas endophytica. Next base: position 368,783 of record NZ_JACIEM010000004.1, on the reverse strand, counting down.
CCGTGTCGGGGTCGCCGGAGACGAGATGATGCCACCAATAGAGGTCCCGACCCTCGGCGACGAGCCGGTAGGCGCAGGTCGCCGGCAGCCAGGAGAGCTGGCGCACCGTCGCCGGGTCGAGCTGCACGCAGTCCGGCACCGTCGCATGGCGGTTTTCATAGTCGCTGCAGCGGCAGCTCTGCCCGTCCAGCAGCTGGCAGGCGAGATTGGTCCAGGCGATCTCGCCGGTGTCCCAGTCCTCCAGCTTGTTCAGGCAGCAGCGCCCGCAGCCGTCGCACAGCGACTCCCATTCCGGCCCGCTCATCGCCTCGAGCGATTTGGCCCGCCAGAACGGCATGTTGCTTGATTCACCCATCTTGGAAATGTGAGCCGATCGTTCAGGACATTTTCTGTTTCCCGACGTATATGGGAGAAGCGGTGACACCTGAAGGGGCATTGGTGGTCGCATGCGCTGGCGGGGCAGTTCGCCGCAGAATTCGACCAAGAGTGACAGGTTGACGTTGCAGGAACCGTCCAAACCGACCCGGAAACGCCGGCAGCCGTCGGGGCTGATCGAGATCGACGCGTGGATCGACTCGAGCCTGTGGCGATTCTTCCATTCTTTCGCCGCCTGGTGGGAAGGGGTCACCATCTTCTCGCGCAAGTTCCGCGCCCGCGGCATCAACCGCGTCGCGGTCGAGCTCGCCTGCGAGGGACTGACGCTCGGCCTCGTCGGCTTCGTCATGCTGCTGGCGCTGGCGCAGCCGGCGATGAAGGTCACCGCCAACGGCCTGCCGCAGAATGTCGACTACGCGGTGATGTTCCTCGACCGCCACGGCAACGAGATCGGCCGGCGCGGCGTGCTGCGTTCCGACGCGGTGCCGATCGACGAACTGCCGGACCAGTTCATCAAGGCACTGCTCGCCACCGAGGATCGCCGCTTCTTCGATCATATCGGCATCGACTTCTTCGGTCTCCTGCGGGCCCTGACCGAGAATGCCCGCGCCGGCGGCGTCGTCCAAGGCGGCTCGACGCTGACCCAGCAGCTCGCCAAGAACGTCTTCCTGACCAACGAGCGCACGATCGACCGCAAGATCAAGGAAGCCTTCCTGTCGCTGTGGCTGGAGGCGAACCTCACCAAGCGCGAGATCCTCGCGATGTATCTCGACCGCGCCTATATGGGCGGCGGCACCTTCGGCGCCGCAGCGGCGGCCGAGTTCTATTTCGACAAGGACATCAGGGACGTCTCGCTGGCCGAGTCGGCGATGCTCGCCGGCCTGTTCAAGGCGCCGGCCCGCTACGCCCCGCACATCAACCTCCCCGCCGCCCGTGCCCGCGCCAACGTCGTCCTGACCAACATGGTCCAGGCGAATTTCATGACCGAGGGCCAGGTCGTCGCGGCGCGTCGCCAGCCGGCGGTTGCCGTCGATCGCTCCGCCATCCAGTCGCCGGACTACTTCCTGGATTTCGCCTTCGACGAGGTCCAGCGCCTCGCCAACGAGGCCGGCCTGCCGGAGCGCACCTTCGTGGCGCGCACGACGCTCGACATGGGCCTGCAGAAGCTTGCCGACGAATCGGTCGAGTATCACCTCCTGCAGTTCGGCAAGAACTACGCCGTCGACGAAGGCGCCATGGTCATCATCGGCGAGGACGGCGGCGTGCGGGCGATGGTCGGCGGCAGGGATTACGGCGTCTCGCAGTTCAACCGTGCGACGCGGGCGCAGCGCCAGCCGGGGTCTTCCTTCAAGGTCTATGTCTATGCCGCGGCCATGCAGCAGGGCATGAAGCCGACCGACACGATCGTCGACAGCCCGATCACCATCGGCAACTGGTCGCCGCAGAATTACGGCCGCTCCTTTGCGGGCACGGTATCCCTCAGCAACGCCCTCGCTCGATCGCTGAACATTCCGGCGGTCAAGCTCGGCCAGAAGGTCGGGCTGGAGAATGTCACCAACCTCGCCCACGAGATGGGCATCGCCTCGCCGCTGCGCAGCGACAAGACGATGCCGCTCGGCACCAGCGAGGTCACCGTCCTCGACCAGGCGACGGCCTACGGCGTCTTCGCCAATGGCGGCATGGATGCCCATCGCCATGCGGTGATCCAGCTCACCGACGCGTCCGGCAAGGTCCTGTGGGACGCGCGGCGCGACATGCCGGAGCGCCACCGCGTGCTCACCGAGGACGCGGCGAAATCGATGAACGAGATGCTCGTCGGGGTCACCGAGCAGGGCACGGCGCGGCGCGCGCAGCTGTCGATGACCCGCGTCGGCGGCAAGACCGGCACGACGCAGAGCTACCGCGACGCGTGGTTCGTCGGCTTCACCGGCAACTACATCGGCGCCGTCTGGTTTGGGAACGACAATTACCGCCCGACCCGGAACATGACCGGCGGCACGCTGCCGGCGATGACGTGGCAGCGTTTCATGGAGACGGCGCACCAGAACATCGACCTGAAGCCGATCCCCTATCTCGAGAACCCGTTCCCGGAGGCGAAGGCCGAGGTTGCCGTCGCCGAAGGCGCCGAGCCGCCGCCGCGCCTCGAGACGCTGACCGGCGCGGCGCAGGACGTCCTGTCCGGTATCGCCACGGCCTTCGACGAATTGCCGCCGCTCGAACCCGAAAAGCTTGCCTCCGCGCGCGCGACAGGCGACGACGCACAGCAATAGGTCGTCCGCCAGCGGGTTACCGGATCGGGATTTTTCGGCGCATGCGCTTCACCCTCTTCGTCATCATGGCGCTTGCCATCGCGCTCGGCCTCGGTGGCTGGTCCGCCCGCTGGGCGCTCGACCAGTCGGCCGAGATCGGCACGGTGGCGGTCGGCCCGTGGTTCGCCAACCCGACCGCCGGCGCACCCGACGCCGATCCCTATTCGAAGGCGCGGCTGGCCAAGGTCGGCAATCTGACGCTCGGCCTCGGCGAGGGCGTGCAGTTCACCGCCGACCGCGACGCTTCGGGGCGGCCGCTCCGGCGCGAATGCCAGTACAAGGTTGTCGGCGAGGCCCCGGCCGCCCGTGTCTGGACGATCGCGCCGTACTCGCAGGAGGGAAGGCTGCTCCAGCCGGGCTCCGGCCGGGTCGCCTGGCTGACCTCGAACAATCTGATGCGTGCCGAGGACAATTCCTTCGCGATCGCCGTCGGGCCGCTTGCAAGAGCCGGCAACTGGCTGGCGACGTCGGGCACGGGTCCTCTGGTCCTCGCCCTGTCGCTCTACGACACGCCGGTCAGTGCCGCCAGCGGCGTCGCCAATGTCGTCCTGCCGGAACTGACGCTGGAGAAGTGCCTCGATGGGTAAGCTGCTCCTGGTAATCGCGGTCGGGCTGGTCGGCGCCGTTCTCGTCCACATCGCGGTGATCTTCATCATGCCGACGGTCGCCGAGAACAATGCCTGGGGCCGGTTGTCCGGGCTGGGCGACATGTACGAGGTCGTCCGCGTCGAGCCGCTGCGGGTCGAGGGTCCCGATCAGATCGCCCCGCCGGCAGGCTCGCAGCGGCACGATTTTGCCTTCGTCGATCCGGCCTTCATCGCCGCCAGCTGCCGCTTCTCGCTCGCCGAGGGGCCGGTCCGGATGTTCGCCGCCCAGAGCGACGCGCCGTTCTGGTCGGCATCGATCTACGATCGCCGCGGCGACAATCTCTACAGCATCAACGACCGCTCGGCCGTCGCCGGCACGTTCGACCTTCTGGTCGGCACGCCGCAGCAGATCATCGATGCGGCGGACGAACTCGGCATGGACCGCGAGTCGACTTCCATCCCCGTCGAGGTGAGTCTCGTGGAGGGCTACATGACGATCCGCGTCCTCGTCGACGAGGAGAGCAAGCGCCCGTCGATCGATGCCTTCGTGCAGTCCCTGGCCTGCGTCCCCAACGAGCCGGTCGCCGCCAACATCCCGTCCAGCCAGGGCGGCTGACGCCCAGGCTGCAGGTCACATCGTCATCTGGCTGCCCTGGATCGGCTTGGTGGCGTCCGTCGGCGGCACCAGCCGTTCCCGCCTGATGCAGGGCAGGAAGACGATCTTGCCCGAACGCTCGGCGTTTGCGGCCCGTCTCTCGCCCAGCTTGGCTCGCGGCCGCGCGGTCTGCAAAGCGACGATCTCTCCCACGATCGTGTCCTCCTCTCGTCTGCGCCCGGCTCCTGCCGCTGGGTAAGCAATCCGGCTTCAGAAGACCGGCGCGGAGTTAACAGCTTGCTAATATATCTTGCATAATCCTTTCGACCGGGGAAACGAACGATCAACTATCCGGGAATTCGATGAAGGACGAGGCGCCGCGCATCTTTCGCTCGCTCGAGAAGGAAGCCGGGCGCGGCGGGTTCGATACGGTCGTGCGCGCCGCCGTGGCGAGCTACGCCGCGCTCCGCAGCCCGAGCGAGCACCAGGCCCGCAGCCTCGGACGGCTGCTCGTGCCGGTCTGGGGCAAGCTCACCCTCGAGACCCAGTCGGGCATCGCCTTCACTCTCGCCGCCGCCCCGTCGCTGCCGCGCGCCGTCGTCGAATGCCTGCTCGCCGCGCCCGCCCCCATCGCCGAGCCGTTCCTGCGCGCCAGCCGCTGCCTCACCGCCGAGGACATCGCGACGCTGGCAGGCTCGCCCGACCCGCTTCTCCGCCAGATCGCCGCAGCACGAGGCGACGCGCAACCGGCCGCCGAAACCCGGCCGCGCGAGCCCCGCGTCGAGACCGCGCCGCTGGCCGCCGTGAGCGCGATGGCTCCACGAGCCGCCGCCGCCCCCCTTCCCGCCGCAATCCCGGCGTCCGCCGCCGAGGCCCGCGCGACGCTTCGCATGCTCGTCCAGCCCGGCGCCGCGCCGAGGACCTCGACCACGCCCGGCACCGTCAAGGAGATCATCGCTGCTGCGCGCGCCGGCGAAATCGGCCGCGCCTATCGCGGACTGGCACAGCTTCTGGACCTTGGGCCGGAAACGATGACGGAACTCGTCGCAGAGCCCGAGGGCGACATGCTTGCATCGGCGCTGAAGGCGATGCGCATCGGCAGCGGCGACGCGCTGACGATCATCATGCTGCTGAAGCCGCGCATCGGGCTCGACGTCCACGCCTTCCAGGCGATGAAGGGCCGTTACCGCGACCTCGACGCCGATATCTGCCGCATGCGTCTGCGCATGGCGGCGCCGCGGCCGATGCGTACAGCCTCTCCCGCGCTGCAGCCTCGGGCCGCCGAGCTCGAGCCGCGGCTGCGCACCGCCGCGCCGCGTGCCGCCTTCGGCCGGCGCCGCTCGGCCCCGACGGCCACTGCGACGTCCGGCACCCGCTAGACGGCGTCATCGCCTCCGGCGATCCCGGTCATTCCTCGACGATGTCGAGATAGGTGGCGACGTCGTCGGTCTCGATCTCCACCACCCAGTAATCGGGATCGAAGCGCGCCTCGCGGGCGAGCCGCTGCTCCATCGCCGCATCGTCCATGGCCGGCTCCGCCATGAAGCGGCGCGAGCCGTCCTCCTCGCCGAAGCTCTGCGGCGCCGGCCCGTAGAGCCGCACATCGCCCGAGCGCCCGCGCGCAATGACGAAGATCGCCCCGGCCGCCTCCGCGCCGCGTCGCACCACGGCGGCGAAGGCCCCGTCGGCGAACAGCCGGCGCAGCAGCTGGGCGACGAAGAGATCGCTGGTTACGCGCATCGCGCCGGCGTCACTGGATGGCGCCGATCTCGATCAGTCGCTCGAGGATCTTCGGGTCGGGGGTACCGGTGACCTCCAGGCCCTCCAGGGCTTCGAAGGTTCGGATCGCCGCCCGGGTGCGCTCGCCGACGATGCCGTCGGCCGACAGTTCGGCGACCTGCGCGGCGTTCAGCCCCGCCTGGATCCGCCGCACCAGTTCGTCCTCGCTGAGCGTCGACAGCGTCGACAGCGGGTCTTCCGCGACCTCGGTGGTCTCGTCCTGCACCAGCGGCCGGCTGGTCCGGCCCATGCGCTCCTCGAGACTGGCGACGGCCATCGCGTCCGGCACGCCCGGTTCGGACGCGCCCAGCTTACGCACATTCGCCAGCAGCTGCGGCGTCGCCGCACCGTCAACGGGCAGTCCATGCGCCTTCTGGAAGGCCTTCACGGCCGCCTCGGTGGCCGGTCCCGGCCTGCCGTCGATTGTCGCCTGATAGTAGCCGGCCGACGAAAGCGCCGACTGGACCTCCTCGACCAGCGGCACCGGCATCAGGCGGCTGTCGTTGCCGAGCGTTGCCGTCACGACGCCGGGCGAATCGCCCCGGGTCGCCAGCAGCGGCTGCGGATGCTTGCCGGGCTGCCCATAGATCGCGTTGGCGGCCATCGAGCCGAACAGGAGGCCGAAGGCGGCAAGGCCGGCCGACAGCGCCGGGCGGCGCGCCAGCACGGCACCGCCGGCCCGGGCGCCACGGCCGCCGAGCGACAGCAGCCCTCCGGCAACCGGCAGCAACCGGCCGCCGAGGCTACGCCGAGCGACGTGCTTCTTCGAGCTTCGGGATGGGGTTCGTTTTGGTGCGGGCATCACTCAGAGCTACGATGTTTTCCTTAGGAAGAGATGACGGTTCTTCGATCTTCGTGCAATCGCGCGGCAGGCGGATCGTCACCATCGTGCCGATCGCCGGCTGGCTTGTCATCGCAAAACTCCCGCCATGCAGCTCGGCCAGGCCCTTCACCAGCGACAGGCCGAGACCGGTGCCCTGATAGCGCCGGGCAGTACCGCAGGAAACCTGCACGAAGGGCCGGCCCAGCATGTCGATATCGGCCTCGGCGATGCCAATGCCGGTATCGCTGACGCAGATCTCGATCGAATCGGCATCGGAGCGGGCTTCCAGCGTGACGACGCCGCTGTCGGTGAACTTCACCGCGTTCGACAGAAGGTTGAGGAGGATCTGGTGGCAGGCCCGGCGATCGGCGACGATGGTCTCGACGCTGCAGGGCCGCAGGTCCAGCCGCAAGCCCTTCTGCTGCGCCTCGTCCCGCACAAGGTCCGCCGCCGCCGCCATCGCCTCGGACGGCGAGAACGATTCGGGCACCAGCTCGTAGCGGCCGGCCTCGATCTTGGAGACATCGAGCAGGCTGTTGACCACCGACAACAGATGCTGCCCGGACTGGCGGATCAGGCCGACATATTCCTTCTGCCGCTCGCTCTCGAAGCCGCCGAAGAACTCCTGGTGGAGAATGTCGGAGAAGCCGATGATGGCGTTGAGCGGCGTGCGCAGTTCGTGGCTGACGGCGGCGAGGAAATGGCTCTTGGCCGCCGACGACTGGTTGGCCGTCTCGAGCGCCGTCTGCAAGGCGCGGGCATCCGGGCGATCCTCGACCAGCGCGTTGATCGCGACGTCGATCGCCGCGCCGCCCGGCACCGCGGCGAGCGTCGCGACGCTCGGCCGCCAGGTGCCGTCGCGCCGGCGCAGCCGGAGTTCGACACGCCGCTTTCCGCTCTCGCGGCCGGCCGCGTCGAGCGCTTCGGCAAGCCCTGCCTGATCCGCCGGGTGGATCCGGGCGAACAACCCGCCGGCCGTCTCCGTCTCGTCCATCGCGACCAGAACGCGGGCCGCGGCAGAGACGGCGAGGATGCTGCCGTCGCGGTCGACGCGCAGCCATGCCGCATCGAAGAACTCTGCCGCTGCCGCAAGGTCCGGGCTATCCGCGGCACGGGTTGCGGCAAGCCGCGCCTGCCGGCGTGCCAGCAGACGGCGTACGGCAAATCCGGCATGGGCAAGAACCAGAGCGATGGCGATGACGTCGCCGATCCCGAAGGAAACCGCCGGGATTCCGCCGAAAAGCGTCCCGGCGACCGCCATAGCGACCAGCGAGCCCGCCAGGGCGAGGGCCAGCTGCCGGCGCCGTGCCAGCAGCGCCTCGACCGGCAGGGCCGCGAGGACCAGCAGCCAGCTCGGCGAGCCGGCTTCGAGCCAGAAGATCGCGGCGCCCGCCGCGCCGACCGCCAGCGTGCCATAGAGCCAGGCCGCGGCATCGATGCTGCGGCGATTCGAGAGATAGGCGGCGGCGGCCAGCAGCAGCCCTGCCAGCACCAGCGGCGCGACGACGATGGTGACGTCCGTGCCCAGCGCCGCGAGGATCGGCGATGCCACGGTCGCGGCCAGACCCGTGGCGATGAGGACCCCGATCGACCAGGCATGCAGCCGACGTTCGCCGGGCTCCCTGACGCCGGGTGCCACGAGCTCGTCCAGGCGCTCGCGAAGAAGACGAGCCACGGCATTCGCCGCATACCCATCCCGTCTCGCTCCCGACGCTTCGATCATTCGCCTACTCGTACTCAATTCACTGCGTGGGGAGCCGGATCTTGGCAAGGCTTGCTGTCCCGGCTTCGAAGGCGATCATGGTAGGGACGGTTTAAGGAAGCCATAAAACCGGGGCGAACATCCGCCCGCCACGGCCCGCCGGGGAGCCAAGTCCTTGATTCCGGTGGGATCGAATGCGGATATGGTTAACGCATCGATAGCACGGCGAATCTGCCTCAAAAGCCTGGCTTTCCTGGGGTTTCACGGCCGACGGTCCGAGGCGACGACCTTCCTGCCCGATCCGCGGCATTTGAGACAAACTTGTCGATGAGTTTCAACGGGACCTTCTCGCCCCTCGTGCATTGTGGCTTCTGAGAGCACAGACAAAGGCCGGAAGATCATGCCGGCCGGGGACGACATCCGGGGGTATCCCATGATCAGGTTCATCTTGAAGGCAGGCTTCTTTCTGGGACTTGTCGCGCTGCTTCTGCCGAAGACCGACGACGGCACGACGGCGGCGGACACCGCACCGCAGTTCGACGTTTTCACCGCGATGATGGGCGCCCAGGCGGCGATCGCCGACCTCGCCGGGTTCTGCGACCGCGCCCCCGCCGCCTGCTCCGCCGGCGGCGCCATCGCCCAATTCGCCGGGGAGCGCATCGGGGACGGTATCGCCCTCGCCTACAGCTTCGTCGAAGGCGAGACCCGCCGCCCCGACGTCTTCGAGATCGAGGAAACCGGCGTTACGCTTGCCTCGACCAATGCCCCCGCCCCTCGCGATCCGGTCGCCACCGGCGCCATCCGTCGCGACGCGCCGCTGGCCATGCCGGCGATCGAGCGGATCTCGGCGCAGCGTCCGCTGCCGGTTCCCGCGGCCGAGATCGGCACCGCCGCCCAGTCCCTGCCGATCCCGCGCCCCGCCCCCCGGGCCTGACATCGCCGGTCCCCGCGCCTATATGCGTGGAACCGCCGACGCGGCGGTTCCTGACAGTGCGGGAGACAGGATGCAGACGATCGAAGAGATCACCACGGACTTCGAGTATCTCGACGACTGGGAAGATCGCTACCGCTATCTGATCGAGCTCGGCCGTACGCTGCCGCCGATGCCGGAAGACGCGGTGAACGACGAGAACAAGGTGCGGGGCTGCGTCAGCCAGGTCTGGCTCACCAGCGAAGCCGACAATGCCACCCCGCCGCATCTGACCTTCCGCGGCGAGTCCGACGCGCATATCGTGCGCGGCCTCGTCGCCATCGCGCTGGCGCTCTACTCGGGCAAGACGGCGCCTGAAATCCTCGACATCGATGCCGAGGCCGTGTTCGGGCGGCTCGGCCTGCAGGACCATCTGACGCCGCAGCGCTCCAACGGCCTGCGCTCGATGGTCAACCGCATCAGGAACGACGCCAAAGAGGCGCTCGCCCCGGCGTGACGGGCGCCCGGTCGGGTCCGCCCGACAGCAGCAGCAGCACGCGCTATCCCTCCAGCCCGCCGCCGATCGTCGGGCGGTAGTCTGCCGTGCCCCAGCGCCGGATCGTCGGGCGCCCGCTCTGCCGCGCGGCGTCGATGCCGTAATGCCGTGCCAGCACGCCCAGCCCCGCCTTGAGCATCAGCTTGGCCGAACGCGCCGGCCACTGCCGTTCCCGCTCGACGACCTCCAGCCCCTTCAGGAAGCAGCAGACGTCGAGCAGCACGCCGGACAGTTCCGGCCCCACCGCCACGACTGCAGCGTCCACCCGCCGTCGTGCGTCGATGGCGCTGTCGGACAGGTCGCGGCTGCCGGCGCTGCCGCGCGCCTGCCGTGGCTGGCTGTCCCAGCGCTGGGTGATGCCGGGCATCAGCTGGCCGCGCGTGAAATCGGCGCGCAGCCGCTCGCCGGCGATCGTCTCGCTCGCATCGAGAAACGCGCCGCCGCCACGGCCGCCGCGGCTCGCCAGCCGCGCCAGCGGCGATTCGTCCGGGTTGAAGCCCGCGCGCGCCGTCATCGCACGCCCGCCTCGCCGTCGCGCGGCTCGTCCTGTTCCAGCGCGGTCCTGACCGCATGCGACAGCGCCTCGAGCCGCGTCAGCATGGCGTCGAAGCCCTTGTCGTCGCGCCGATCCTCGATGCGCCGCACCGCATGCGCCACGCTGGTGCGGTCCCGCCCGAACGCTCCGGCGATGGACGACAGGGACACCTGGAAGACGACATGGGCGAGATACATCGCCACGTGACGTGCCTCGCAGACCGGGGCGATCGCCCGGCTGGGGCTGACGATCGCCGGAACCGGGACGGCGAAGAAGGCGCTGGCGATCTCGCGTGCCAGACGGCAGGCCCTCCGGCCTGCCAGGGTCTCGGCGTTCGGGAGAAACATTCCGGCATGCCGGCCGGCCGCCGCACCGGAAACATCGCCGTCGAGGGATTGCATGGGAAACCTCCATTCGCACCACATGCATCGTCTATAGCGGCCTCGGCGCCATGTGTGAATAATTTCCTATTCATGAAATTGGCGCCATGGTTGCGCTGCGCCCTTCCCTCAGCAGTGTCCGCTTATATGCACCCCGGCTAACCAAGGTATTTATCCCCATCTGCTCCCAACAGGGCGACGCTGCGGCGGTTCTCGCCTGGAGCAGAAGATGGCCGGAAGTCTCGATACCACCTCCCTCGACGCCGCGCTTGCGGCCGCCATCCGCTGCCACGCCGAGCGGCAGCGGCGATCCGTCGCGCGCGACCTGCAACGCCTGGAGAAAGCAGTGCTGCTGCGGCGTCTCGGCCTCGACGACGCTGCGGTGCGTCAGGCGATCGCTGTCGAGCGGGCCACCCAGCTCCCGGCGGCACTGGGGATCTGGCTCCGCGAGCGGGTGACGGTCGAACTCCAGCGCCTGACGCGCATGGCCCGCGGCGCCCATCCGCGCTACGACATCAACCGCCACATCGCCGTCAGGCGCCTCGCCAACTGGCTGGAAGGCCATGACGAGAGGCCCGCCGAAGAGGCCGACGAACGGACCGCCGGCCGCGTGCTCAACGCCCGCTTTGTCCGGCATCATGCCTCTGCGGCGAAACTCCGCCGGCGGCAGGCCTGAGCCCGTTCTGCCCCTCCCGGCTGCAAATCCAACGGCCTATGGGCAGCGCAGCACGCTTGACACGCTTCGCTGCGCCGCGTCACAACTTGCCCGACGCCGGTTCGGTCTCGCCTTGGGAGACGCCACGACCAACCAGCCGGCCAATCGATCTGGGAGGATCACCATCATGCGCTTCAAGACCCTGCTTCTTGCCGCCTCGTCGCTCGCCCTCGCTGCCGGCGCCGCCCACGCGCAGGAAGTCTCCAACGATGTCGTCAAGATCGGCATCCTCAACGACCAGTCGGGCGTCTACGCCGATTTCGGCGGCCAATGGTCGGTCCAGGCCGCCCGGATGGCGGTCGAGGACTATGGCGGCACCGTTCTCGGCAAGCCGATCGAGATCGTCTCGGCCGACCACCAGAACAAGGCCGACATCGCCTCCAACATCGCGCGCGAATGGTACGACGTGCAGAATGTCGACGCGATCATGGAGCTGACCACCTCGTCCGTCGCCCTTGCCGTGCAGGGCCTGTCGCGCGAGAAGGAGAAGATCACCATCACCACCGGCGCGGCGACCACCGAGCTGACCGGCGCGCAGTGCAGCCCCTACGGCTTCCACTGGGTCTACGACACGCATGCGCTCGCCGTCGGCACCGGCGGCGCGCTGGTGAAGGCCGGCGGCGACAGCTGGTTCTTCCTCACCGCCGACTACGCCTTCGGCTATTCGCTGGAAGAGCAGACCGGCAATTTCGTCAAGGAGAATGGCGGTGAGGTGCTCGGCGCCGTGCGCCACCCGCTCGGCACCACCGACTTCTCGTCCTTCCTGCTGCAGGCACAGAGCTCCGGCGCCAAGGTCATCGGCCTCGCCAATGCCGGCCTCGACACCGCCAACGCCATCAAGGGCGCGGCGGAGTTCGGCATCGTCCAGGCCGGCCAGCAGCTTGCCGGCCTCCTGTTCACGCTCGCCGAGGTCCACGGCCTTGGCCTCGAGGCGGCACAGGGCCTGAACCTCACCGAAGGCTGGTACTGGGACCAGAGCGACGAGAATCGCGAGTTCGCCGCCAAGTTCGAGGAAGCCACGCAGCGCAAGCCGAACATGATCCAGGCCGGTACCTATTCGGCGGTCCTGCAGTATCTGAAGGCCATCGAGGCCGCCGGTACCGACGCCACCGCGGAAGTCGCCGCCAAGCTGCACGAACTGCCGGTCGAGGACGTCTTCGCCAAGAGCGGTACGGTGCAGGAGAACGGTCGCATGGTCTACGACATGTACCTGTTCCAGGTGAAGGCGCCGGGCGATTCCGAGGGTCCGTGGGACTACTACACCGAGGTCGCCAAGGTTCCGGGCGGCGAGGCCTTCCTCACCGTCGAGAACTCCGGCTGCGACGTCGCGAGCTTTGCCAACTGATCCTGCGGAATCGGCGGGGCGGCACGCTGCCGTCCCGCCTCGCAGGTTCGGCGCACAGACTGGACAGCCAGCCGTCCGGGCCGCAGTCTGAGCCGAACTCTGCCGCATGATCTGCCGGAATTTAACCAAGCCTCATCTTGAGCTGGACGGGAGTGGCATTCGCCCATGAGCGCATCATCGCAGGAGGTCATCCTCTCTGCCCGCGGCCTCACCAAGGAGTTCTTCGGCTTCAAGGCCGTCAGCAATGTCGATCTCGACATCAGAGAGAACACGATCCACGCTCTGATCGGCCCGAACGGCGCCGGCAAGACCACCGTGTTCAACCTGCTGACCAAGTTCCTGAACCCGACGGCCGGCACGATCAGCTTTCGCGGCCAGGACATCACGAAACTGAAGCCGGCTGACGTGGCGCGGCTCGGGCTCGTGCGCTCGTTCCAGATCTCCGCCGTCTTCCCGCATCTGACGGTGCTCGACAATGTCCGCGTCGCCCTGCAGCGCAAGGCGCATCTCGGCACGCAGTTCTGGCGCTCCAGCCGCGTCCTCGACCGGCTGGATACGCGCGCCGGCGAGCTGATCGAGGCCGTCGGCCTCACAGCCTATGCCGATCTCGACGCCGCCGAGCTGCCCTATGGCCGCAAGCGCGCCCTCGAGCTCGCCACGACCCTCGCCCTCGACCCGCCGGTGCTGCTCTTCGACGAGCCGATGGCCGGCATGGGCGTCGAGGACATCGGCCGGATCTCCGACCTGATCCGGCAGATCGCCAGGGACCGCACCGTCGTCATGGTCGAGCACAATCTCAACGTCGTCGCCGATCTCTGCGACCGGGTCACGGTGCTCGCCCGCGGCGAAATCCTCGCCGAGGGCGACTATGCCGAGGTCAGCGCCAACCCGAAGGTGCGCGAAGCCTACATGGGAACCGAGCATGAGTGAGACCCGGGCGGCGAGCCCCCTTCTCGAGGTCCGCGACCTGCATGGCTGGTACGGCGAAAGCCATGTCCTCCACGGCGTATCGCTGGATATCCACGAGGGCGAGACGATCACGCTGCTGGGGCGCAACGGCGCCGGCAAGACGACGACGCTGCGGGCGATCATGAATCTCCTGCCGCGGCGTGAGGGCACGATCCGCATCGCCGGCAACGACATGATGAAGGTGCCGGTGCACCGCAGCGCCTATTCCGGCATCGGCTACGTGCCGGAGGAGCGCGGCATCTTCGCGACGCTCTCGGTATCGGAAAACCTGACGCTCCCGCCGAAGGTCGCCGAGGGCGGCATGAGCGTCGAGGAGATCTACGAGCTCTTCCCGAACCTTGCCGAGCGGCGCAATTCGCCGGGCACCAAGCTTTCGGGCGGCGAACAACAGATGCTGGCGATCGCCCGCATCCTGCGCACCGGGGTGAAGATCATCCTGCTCGACGAGCCGACCGAGGGGCTCGCCCCGGTGATCATCCAGCGCATCGGCGACGTGCTGACCGAACTGAAGAAGCAGGGCATGACGCTGCTGCTGGTCGAGCAGAACTTCCGCTTCGCCCGCCGCGTCGCCGACCGGTTCTTCCTGATGGAGGATGGCCACATCCTCGAAAGCTTCCCGACATCAGAGCTCGATGCGAAGATGGATCGGCTGCACGAAGTGGTGGGAGTGTAACCCGCGATGACCATGATCTTCGGCATTCCGCTCCCGGCGCTGCTCGGCCAGTTGCTGATCGGCTTCATCAACGGCTCGTTCTACGCGCTGCTCAGCCTCGGCCTCGCGGTCATTTTCGGGCTGCTGCGGGTGATCAACTTCGCCCACGGCGCCCAGTACATGCTCGGCGCATTCACCGCCTATCTGATCCTGCACTATGCCGGGCTCGGCTTCTGGCCGACGCTGATCCTCGCGCCGGTGATCGTCGGGCTCCTGTCGGCGGTGATCGAGCGCACGATGCTGTCGCGGCTCTACGATCTCGACCATCTCTACGGCCTGCTCTTCACCTTCGGCCTGGCGCTGATCATCGAGGGCACGTTCCGCTATTATTTCGGCGCCGCCGGGCAGCCCTACCCGACGCCGCCGCTGCTCGCCGGCGGCACCAATCTCGGCTTCATGTTCCTGCCGAACTATCGCGGCTTCGTCGTCGTCGCCTCGCTCGCCGTGTGCCTCGCCACGTGGCTGCTGATCGAGAAGACCCGCCTCGGCGCCTATCTGCGCGCCGCCACCGAGAACCCGCAGCTGGTGCAGGCCTTCGGCGTCAACGTGCCGATGCTGCTGACGCTGACCTACGCGCTCGGCGCCGGGCTCGCCGCGCTCGCCGGCGTGCTTGCCGCGCCGATCTACCAGGTCAGCCCGCTGATGGGCACGAACATCATCATCATCGTCTTCGCCGTGGTGGTGATCGGCGGCATGGGCTCGATCCTCGGGGCGATCGTCTCAGGCTACGCGCTCGGGATCCTCGAGGGCCTGACCAAGGTGTTCTACCCGGAAGCGTCCAACATCGTCGTCTTCGTCATCATGGCGATCGTGCTCATGGTCCGTCCGGCGGGCCTGTTCGGAAAGGAGGCCTGACATGACCAGCCTCGACGAAACCGGCGCGATCATGGCGAGCAAACCGGAAGCACCGGCGCGCAAGCTCTCGGCCCAGCGCCGGCTCGGCTGGCTCGGCGTCGCGATCGCCGTGATCGCGCTGGCCGGGCTGCTGGCGGTACCGTTCTTCGTCTATCCCGTGTTCATCATGAAGGTGCTGTGCTTCGCGCTGTTCGCCGTCGCCTTCAACCTCTTGCTCGGCTATGTCGGGCTCCTGTCCTTCGGCCACGCCGCCTTCTTCGGCGGCGCCGCCTATTTCACCGCCCACGCCGCCAAGGTCTGGGGCTGGGAGCCGCTCTCGGCGATCCTCTTGGGTGCCGCCGGCGCCGGCCTGATGGGCCTCGTCATCGGGGCGCTGGCCATCCGCCGGCAGGGCATCTATTTCGCCATGGTGACGCTGGCGCTGTCGCAGATGGTGTTCTTCATCTTCCTGCAGGCGCCCTTCACCCATGGCGAGGACGGCATCCAGGGCGTGCCGCGCGGCCATCTGCTCGGGCTGATCGACCTCGGCCCGACGCTGAACATGTACTATTTCGTGCTGGCGGTGTTCGTCGCCGGCTTCTTCGCCGTCTGGCGCATCGTCAACTCGCCCTTCGGCCACGTCCTCAAGGCGATCCGCGAGAACGAGAACCGCGCCATCTCGCTCGGCTACCGGGTGGAGCGCTACAAGCTCGGCGCCTTCGTCATGTCGGCGACGATCGCCGGCCTCGCCGGGTCCACCAAGGCGCTGGTCTTCCAGATCGCGACGCTTACCGACGTTGCCTGGCAGATGTCCGGCGAAGTGGTGCTGATGACGCTTCTGGGCGGCATGGGCACGATCTTCGGCCCCGCCGTCGGCGCCGCCCTGGTCGTGACCATGCAGAACTATTTCGCGACGTCCGACATCCCGGTGACGGTGATCATCGGCGTCATCTTCGTCCTGTGCGTGCTGCTGTTCCGCCGCGGCATCGTCGGCGAGGCGATCCGGCTGATGAAGCGGTAGCGGCCGAAGCCGCGCCGGCAGGCATCAGAGCGGCGCCTGCAGCATCACCCGGACATTCGGGCCGTCGCCATATTCGATCGCGGCGTTGAGGCTCTGGGCCATGGCGCGGATCAGCTTGGTGCCGAGCCCGGTGCTCTTGGCCTGCGGCGGCTTGACCGTGCCCTTGCCGTCGTCCTCGACGACCAGCAGGAAACGCTCCGCGAGGCGCGCGAGAGACACCCGGATCTCGCCGCTCTCGCCCTCTTCATAGGCGTATTTGCAGGCGTTGCTGACGAGCTCGTTGACCACCACGCCGACCGAGACGGCCTTGTCGGTGTTCAGCCGGATCGCCTCGACGTCGAGCACCACGCGGCGCGGCGAGGACGGGGTCGACCAGGTCTCCTCCAGCTCCTCCACCAGCACCTTGAGATAGTCGGCCATGTCGACCGTGGCGATCTCGTCGGAGGTGTAGAGCCGGCGGTGCACCTGACCGATCGCCCTGATGCGCTGCTGCGTGTCCTTCAGCGCGACGCGCGCTTCCTCGTTGTCGAGGCTGGAAGCCTGCATCTGCACGAAGGCGGAGACCAGCTGCAGGCTGTTGGCGACCCGGTGGTTGGCTTCCTTGAGGAGCGCCGCCAACCGGTCGTTGCTCGCCTTCAAGGCGGCATCGGCATCGGTCTTGGCGGCGACGAGACGAGCGTGCGCCAGCGTCTGCTCGAAGGTCGAGGCGAGAAGGTCGAAGAAATCCTCGCCGATGGTCTTCACCACGTAGTCGGCGGCGCCGGCCTTGAGCGCGGCGACCGCGACGCGGCTCTCCTCCGACCCGGTGACGTAGACGACCGGCGGGGGCGACGGCAGGGCCCGCACCTGCGCCAGCGTCTCCAGCCCGTCCATGCCGGGCATGTAGTGGTCGATAGCGAGGAGATCGAACGATTCGGCCCGCAGGCGCGCGAGGCCCTCGTCGCCGCTGCCCGCCGTCGCGACCTCGTAGCCGCGGCGCCGGAGGGCGCGCTGCGTCAGAAGTCTCAGTCCCTCGTCGTCGTCGATATACAGAACACGGGGCAAGGGATGCTCAGCCGCCTGCCTCGGGGTCGGGAAGCTGGATCACCGACAGGAACAGGCCCAGTTGGCGGATCGCCTGGGAGAAGGCTTCGTAGTTCACCGGCTTGGTGATGTAGACGTTGGCGCCGAGATCGTAACAGCGCTGGATCTCCACCTTGTCGTCGGTGGTGGTCAGGACGACGACGGGCGTGCGCTTCAGCGGCCCATCGGACTTCATCCGGGCGAGGATGTCCGTGCCGCTCATGTCCGGCAGGTTGAGGTCGAGCAGCACCAGCGCCGGGCCGTTGTGGGCCGGACCGTCCGGGGCGTCGTAGAGGAACTGCAGCGCCGAGGTGCCGTCGGTGAAGTGGCGGACAGGATTGGTCACGCCGGCGCGGCGGATGTTCTTCTCGATCAGGCGCGCGTGGCCCTCATCGTCCTCGATCATCACGATATTCACGGGGAGATGAGCGTTCACTTTGTCCTCATGTCTCATGCAGCTTGGCTGTCATTGAAAGGCGGAAAGTCGCCCCTTGGTCAAGCGCCGAGTCGCAGCCGACCATTCCGCCAAGTCGATAAGCCAGCGCGCGCACATGTGCCAGCCCGATTCCCTCGCCCGGCTGATCTTGCTGGCCGGAACGGCGGAACAGGTCGAAAACCCGGTCGTGGTCCTTCGGATCGATGCCGCGCCCGTTGTCCTCGACCTCGAAGATCACCCGGTCGTTCTGCCGCTTGCCGCGGACCTTGATGACGCCCGGCCGCCCGGGCTTCAGGTACTTGACCGCGTTCTCGATCAGGTTGGAGAAGATCTGCTCGATCGCCACCCGGTCGCTGACGAGGTCAGGCAGCGGCTCGACCTTCACCTCGGCGCCCATCTCGGTCAGCCGGTGCTGCAGGCTGTCGACGATGCCGCGAACCATCGCATTCATGTCGATCCGTTCCGGCGTGATGACGCGGCGGCCCTCGCGCGACAGGCGCAGGATGGCGTTGATCAGCCGGTCCATCTTCTCGGTGGAGGAGCGGATGAAGCCGATCGCCTCCGGCAGATCCTCGCGCACCGCAAGCCTTGCGTCCTCGGTGATCACGTCCGGGGCTTCCGCCTCCGCCTTGTCGAGCATCTCGGCAAGCTGCTTCGTCGCCGCGTCGAGCTCGCTGGTGAAGCCCATGACGTTCACCAGCGGCGAGCGCAGGTCGTGCGAGACGATGTAGGCGAAGCGCTGGATCTCGTCATTGGCGCGCTGCAGGTCGGCGGTCCGCGTCTGCACGACCGATTCCAGGTCGTCGTTGAGGAAGCGCAGCTTGTCGCGCGACTGGCGCAGCTCGCGAACGTTCTGCCGTGCCGCCCAGATCGTCCCGAGCGCGACGAGCAGCAGCAGCACGAAGGCGACGATCATGAACGCGTAGGAAGTGGCGACGAAGGCCTGCTGGGAATCGGTGCGCTCGCGCAGGAGATCGGACTCGGCCTGGGACATCGCCCGCGCCACGTCGCGGATACCGACGATCAGCGCGATGTCCTCGGCACCGACGCGGCCGACATCCTCCGGCCGCAGGCCCTCGGCCTCGCGTTCGGTGATCGATTCGCGCAGCACCGCCAGATGCTCGTTGGTCAGCGACGTCAGTTGCCGGACGCGCTCGAGCTGCGGCGGATTGTCGGCGACCATCCCTGCCATCTGGTCGAGGAGCGGCGGGATCTGCTCCACGGTTTCCTCGAAGACCCGGCGGAAGCCCTCGCGCGGCTCCAGCAGGAAGCCGCGCCGCGCCGCTTCCGCGCGCTCGACGAGGACCCGGATCTGCGACAGCGTCACCTCCACCTCATAGGTGTGCGTGACGGTCTGGCTGCTCTCCTGGGTCCGCACCACCAGCCAGGCGACGGCGAGGCCGAGCACGATGAGCAGGGCAAAGCCGGCGGTGATCGCAGCGACCAGCGACCGACGGTAAAGCCGCTCGGTAAACGTCATGAAGGCCTCTGCCGCAAAATTCGTCCCGGCCTGCCATATCGCGGCGGCGGCGGCGTCACAACCGGTAAGGGTGTGGGGGGGGTGCGTCCGGCCCGTCGCGGCCGGGGAGCGGGCGGGTCGTGCGGGCCAGGGCCAGCTCGTCAGGTAGCGAGACCACCAAGCAACCTTCGGAAAAGCGATCGAGAGAGTCTGGCGAGAAAACCGCCCCGATTTTCGTCGTCCAGCCAGTGATCGGTTACGCTAGAACTGTGAAGCGAAGTAGCGGCCCGGTGTCGTTCCGAGCGCCTTTTTGAACATGACGATGAAGGCGGTCGCGGACTCATATCCGAGATCGCCCGACACTTTCTGTACCGTGGCGCCGCTGGCGAGTTCGCGCAGCGCGACAATCAGATGGAGTCGTTGCCTCCATTGGCCGAAGGTCAGCCCGGTCTCTTGGCGGATCAACCGCTTCAAGGACCGTTCGCTCATGGCGACATGCATAGCCCATTCGCGAAGTGTGCGACGGTCGCTCGGATCCGCCGCAAGGGCGGCGCCGATAACGGCGATCTTGGGATGATCGGACACGGGCAGCTCGAGCCCCCCGCTCGGCATGAGCGCCAGCTCATCGAGCAAGACCCGCACCAGACGGCCAATATGGTCGTCCGAAGCGTAGCGGTCTGGCACATCCGCCAGGCGGAGGATCATCTCGCGGAGCATCGGCGACACAGACAGTGCGCAGCAGCTCTGAGGCATCGCCACAGCGCCGGGCTCGACGAACAGATATGAAAGACGCGCATTCGGCGTCACCTGATTGCTGTGGGGTACCCCACCTGGGATCCATACCGCAAAGCCTGGCGGGATGATCCACAGGCCGTTCGCCGCCGTACAGATGACGGCGCCATGCAGCGCCAGGATGAGCTGTCCCGGCCGATGTCGATGCTGGGGCACTTCATTTTCATAATCGGCGAAGTCGACGCGCAAGGCGACCGCAGGGCCATCCGAACGATCAAGGTCGAAGTCGCCGCTACACGGGCGAGGAACCACGGCAGATTGGCCTGATTTGAGGATCATATGGCACTATCTCTAAATCCCGGCGAACCGCAATCCGCTACCGTTGGCAATCAACATCACCAACGGAGATTGCCATGCGCATTGCTGTCGTCGGCGCGACCGGAAGGATCGTTGCCAAACTTACCCGGAACCTGCTCGGTGCCGGACATCAGGTGAAGGCGTTATCAAGGGGCGGTCCGGCTCTCGACGCCCTGGCCCACGATGGTGCCGAACCGTTTCTCGGCAGCTTCGACACCGGCACGGGAGACCTCGGCAGCTTTTTCCAGGATGTCGAGGCTGCTTTCCTGATGGTGAAGACTGACTGGAACAACATCGAGGGCCACTACCCGGCGGTCGCACAGCGCTTCGTGGACGCACTTCGCGGCTCCCCTGTGAAACACGCCGTGAGCTTGACGTCGATGGGATCGGAAGTCGACGGGAAGACTGGCCACTTCGAGGTGTTCCACCGCCTCGATCAGAAACTCAACGAGTTGGCCCATATCGACCTGGTGCATTTGCGGGCGGCTTGGTTCATGGAGAACACGCTTGCCTGGACGGGGTCTGTGGCGAAGTACGGGCGTCTCGCCTGGTTCTACGAGCCGGACCTGAAGATGCCGTGGGTCGCGACGGACGACATCGCCGAACTGGCGGCGAAGGAGCTGACGAACCCGACAGGCGAGCATCGCGTGATACGCGAGGTCGGCTCGCAGGACCTCACGATGCGTGAGATCGCCGATATCATGGGTCGTGAGATCGGCAAGCCGGTGGAGTACAGGTTCGTCGATCGGACGCAGAAAGACATTGAAGAAGAATTCCTCAGGAGGTTCGGCGGGCCTGAGCAATGGCTCGACGACGACCGATCGAGCGACGCGTTGAACCATGGTGTCGTCCGCTTCCACGGCGGCGACGGAGTCCGCCCCCCTCTACCGACCACGATGGAAACTTTCATTCGGACGGTTTGGAAGTCCCTATACCTTGAGGCGCTCAGCCGAGGGGACGAGCCCGAGACCTTCCTGACGTGGAACGCGCGGTAGAGACTCGGGCGCAGTGGACGCTGGGCCACCCCAAGCTGAAGAAGGTTTCGGACCTCCCAGCATTCCCGGGACAATCATCCTTTGCGGAAAGACGGCAGCGCACCATCAGAAGCAGGTTCCGTCGCTAGAAAGCAGACCAGCTAGAAACTGCCGATATCGGGAATGCTCCCGGTGCTTCTGAGTCGGATATCTGACGGCCTTGGTGCCTGTAGGAAGCGAATATTTCCGCTTGCCACCCGACCCAGCTGTTCAATGCCCGGCTTCGCACCAGGCGCCGAGTTCGATTGGTTCCTGCCGCCCAACCCTACTCCACGAACACCCGCGTCGCCGCCGCCGCGCCGGTGGCATCCACTACCGAAATGCTGAGGAACCCCGGCTCGGCCGGCTGCCAGCTCGACTGGCGGTCGAGCGTGCCGAGGGTGACCGGGCGGCCGTCGACATACCAGGTGAAAGGCGGGCGGCCGTTGCGGACTTTTAGCGGCAGCGTGCCCGTCCCGGCGCTTCCGCCCTCGCCGAAGCCGATTTCGACCCGCGCGGCGTTGGGCGGAAAGACGATCTCCGGCTTCAGCCCGGCCTCCGCGCGCTCGGCGGCGCGGCCCATGCGGCGGAGCGGCGGCGGCAGGCCGGACCCGGCCGAGGCGAGGATGCCGGGCGGCGGGCCGGCCAGGCGCGCCGGGGACCCGAGCCGGGCGAAGACGTCCTGCATTACCGGCACCGCCGTCGCCTCGCCGACGAGGCCTTCCACCGGCGCGCCATCCGGCCGCCCGAGCCAGACGCCGACGACGTGGCGGCCGTCGTAGCCGATAGTCCAGGCGTCGCGGTAGCCGTAGGACGTGCCGGTCTTGTGGGCGATCGTGCCGGGGGAGCCCTTGGCCGTGGTGGTCGCGCCGGCGAGGATCGAGGTGACGTACCAGGCCGCCTGCGGCGACAGGATGCGCTTGCCGGGCGCCGCCGCCCCCGGCTCGATGTGCAGGGGCATGGCGACGCCGCCATTGGCGAGGCCGCCATAGATCGCGACGAGGTCCTCCAGCGTCAGGCCGATGCCGCCGAGCCCGATGGCAAGGCCCGGCAGCGAGCGGTCGCCGAGTTCCGGCTTCGCCCCCGCCCGCCGCATGCGGTAGACCAGCCGCGCCGGGCCGACGGCGCTGAGGAGTTCCACGGCCGGCAGGTTGCGCGACAGCTGCAGCGCCCGCCGCGCGGTGATGATGCCCTGGAAGTCGCGGTCGAAATTCTGCGGCGTGTAGCCGGAAAAGCCGCCCGGCGAATCGTCGACGAGGCTTTCGGGATGCGCGACGCCGCGCTCGAAGGCGAGGCCGTAGATCAGCGGCTTCAGCGTCGATCCCGGCGAGCGCGACGCCCGCGTCAGGTCGACGAAGCCCTGCCGCTCGCGGTCGAACAGATCCGGCGAGCCGATATCGGCGACGATCTCGCCGGTCGCGTGATCGGCGACGACGATGGCGAGGCTCACCGGCTTCTTCAGCGTCGCGGCCTTCTCCTTCGCATAAGCCTCGAGCCGCGCCTGCACGGACTTGTCGATGGTGAGGTCGATGATCCTGCGGCTTGGGTCCGCCGCCCGAAGCCGGTCCGCCGCATGCGCCGCCAGCATCGGCAGCGGCCGCCGTGCCGGCGGCATCGCCTCGCGGCGGGCCCGCGCCGCCTCGTCGGCGTCGAGGATGCCAAGCGCTTCCATCCGGTCGAGCACCCGGTCGCGCGCCGCTTTGGCGCGTTCGGGAAAACGGTCGGGGCGGTAGCGCTCGGGCGCTTGCGGCAGCGCGACGAGGAGCGCCGCCTCCGCCGCCGTCAGCCGCCGCGGCTCCTTGCCGAAGAAGCTGAGGCTCGCCGCCCGCACGCCCTCCAGATTGCCGCCATAAGGAGCGAGTTCGAGATAGAGCGACAGGATCGCCGCCTTGTCCTGGCTGCGCTCCAGCGCGATGGCGGAGAGGATTTGCTCGGCCTTGGCCGCAAAGCTGCCGGTCGGCAGCCGGCCGAGCATCCGGGCCACCTGCATGGTCAGCGTCGAGCCGCCGGAGACGATCCGCCCGTGCCGCGCCGATTGCCAGAGCGCCCGGCCGAAGGCCACGGGATCGACGCCCGGATGCTCGGCGAAGCGCTTGTCCTCCCAGGCGAGCAGCATGGCGAGGTAGCGCGGGTCGACGTCCTCGGCCCCGGCGGCCAGCCGCCAGCCGCCGTCGTCGTTGGCGAAAGCCCTGAGCAGCGCTCCGTTCCGGTCGCGGACCTCGACCCCGGTCACCGGCGCCGCGAAGCCGGCGATGCGCTCGGTGACGGCGCGCTCGAAGGCGGAATAGCCGCTTCCGATCGCCACGATGGCGAGGAGCAGGAGCAGCAGCCCGCCCTGCGCCAGCCGCCTCAGCCGTGACACCGCGAACGCTCCCTGCCCGTCACCGCAGCGGGCCGACGACGCTGACGCGGCTCTCGGCGGTGCGGCCGCGCCGGGTCGGGTCGTACATGTTCTCGACCAGCGCCGCGGGATGCACGAATTCGCCCGGCGAGACGGCCCGCACGATATAGGCGAAGCGCCGCGTCGCGGTGTCGTCCGCGCCCTGGTCGATGGCGGCGAGGAAGCGGTCGGCGCGGAACTCGGTATGCGCCGCCTCGCCGTTCAGTTCCAGCCAGTCGAGCGCCGCGACGTCGCCGCCGCGCAGGATCGCCGGATTGTCGATCTCGAATCCCGCCGGCAGCGGGTCGTCGATGATCAGCCGCGCCGGCCCGGCATCGACCGGGGTCATCTCGACCACCGCCACCAGCCGGTCGCCCTGGCCGATCGCGGACGGGTCGGCGAGCTCGCCCTCCAGCGTGTAGTAGCTGCGGCTGATCGCGTAGCCGTCGACGGAGGCCGGCGGCGCGATCTCGGGCACGCCACGCAGCGTCACCTCGGCCGTCACCGGGTTCGCCGCCCGGTTGGCGACATCCAGCCCGCTGGCGAGCCCCGCCGCATCGAAGGCCCGCGAATAGACGCCGTCGATGTCCTCGCCCCCGACGGTCAGCTGCGGCGGGTTGCGGCCGAGCAGCGCGTGGGCGGCCAGCAGCGACCAGGCGTCCTCCTGCGTGCTGGTATGGCGCATTTCCTGCCGCGCGGCGTTGACCCGCTGCACCAGCCCGTCGAAGGAGAGCCCGTCGACATCCGTCTCCAGCCCCAGCGTCAGGATCGCGGCGTCGTCGCGCAGCGGCGTGCCGAAATCGGTACGGCCGGGGATCGGCGTCATGGGGCCGGCGGACGCATCGATCGCCGTGCGGAATATCCGCTCCGCCCGCACCCGGTCGCCATAGAGCGCCAGCGCCGCGGCGATCTGCGCCTTGGCCAGCGGCGTCTTGAAATTATCCAGCTCGTTGTCGGCGAAGTAACGCAGGTCGCCGATCGCGGCCCGGCCGTTGCGGGCGAGAACGTAATAGGCATAGGCGACCGGGCCGAAATCCGGCTTCTCCGGCAGATAGGCGAGGCTGTTGCGCAGATTGTCGATCGCCAGCGTGAAGGAGGTCTCCGGCACCGTGTAGCCGGCCTCTTTGGCGCGGGTCAGGAAGTCGGTGACATAGGCATCCAGCCAGAGGTCGCCGTAATCCGGCTGCCAGAGGCCGAAACTGCCATTCGACGACTGGTTGGCGAGGACCCCGGCGATCGCTTCGTCGACCCGCTGGCGCACGTCGTCGGTGCGGCCGAGCCCGGCGGCAAGGATGGTTGGGTCGAGATAGACCAGCGGCATCGCCCGGCTGGTGATCTGCTCGGTGCAGCCATAGGGATAGCGGTCGAGCGCCCGCACGACGCCCGCGACGTCGAACTCGGCGGCGCCGGTGATGGTCAGCGTCGCCGCACCGGTACCGGGAACGAGATCGGCGAAGATGTCCGGATCGAGCGCGAGCCGGCCGCCATTCGCCGCCAGCACGACGCGGCTCCGCTCCACCGTCTCCGGCGCGATGGAGCGCACCGGCACCGAGAAGGCCTTGGTCAGAACCTCGCCGTCCGGCAGCGTAAAGGCCACCTCGAAGGCGGCGTCGCCGATCGCCTCCGCCGTCACCGGCAGCATGAAGCGCTCGCGCGCCCCTTCGCCAAGGTCGAGGCGCGTTTCGGCCTCGCCGCCCAGCGAGACGATGCCGGTACCGCCGGTCAGCGACAGGCCGATCTCGCCGGTCGGGCCCTCGACATGGGTGACGTCGATGGCGATCCGCGAGCTGTCGCCCGGCGCCAGGAAGCGCGGCCGGCTGACGGCGATCACCACCGGATCGCGCACCAGCATGTCGGCGTTGGCCTCGCCGATGCCGGTCTTGCTCCAGGCGAGCGCCATCAGCTTGAGCGAGCCGTTGAAGTCCGGAATGTCGAGCGGCACGCTCGCCCGCCCGTCGGCGCCGACCGTGACGATGCCGGAGAACAGCGCCACCAGCTCGTCCATCGGCGGCGGGCTCTCGTAATTGCCGCTGGCGTCGCCGCCCGAGCGCACCGTCCCGGGCGCGCCCTGCATGCGGTCGATCAGCCTGGAATAGAGGTCGCGGATCTCGACGCCCAGCCGGCGCTGGCCGAAATAATAGCCCGAGAGCGAGGGCGGCTCGAACGAGGTGATGTTGAGGATGCCCTCGTCCACCGCCGCCAGCGTCAGATAGGCGGTCTCGCCCGGCGAAACGCCGTCGACGGTGACCGCAACATCGACGCTTCGGCGCGGCTCGATCTGTTCCGGCGCCGCGATCGAAACGTCGAGCTGCCGCTCGCCCGGATCGACGCTCGCATGGGCCAGGCCAATCGCCCGGCCCGGCATGCGCCGCGCGTCCAGATCCATCGGCCGGTAAATGATGGCGGCGATATAGGCGCCGGCGCCCCATTCGGGGGTCACGTCCAACGTCACCTCGCCGCCGTCCGCACCGATCTCGGCTGTCTTGGACGCGATCACGCTCTCGCCCATCACCAGCACTTCCGCCGTGCCGGCGAAGCGCGGCTCGATATGGACGGTCGCCGTGTCGCCGACCGCGTAGCGCGGCTTGTCGAGCGACACCCGTGCCATGTCGGGCGTGTCCATCGACCCGGTCGCGACGTACCAGCCGGCATCGAAGCCGGCGCTCGCCGGCAGCGCCGCGTCACCCGGGGCGGTCAGCGACAGCTCGTACTCGCCCCATTCCACCGGCAGCGACAGGGAGGCCGGCGCATCCGCTGCGATGTCGATCGTGCCGCTGGCGACGCGCTCGCCGCTGCGCACCGGCTCGTAGTTCCAGCTGCCGGCGGTCGAATACCACTGGAACTGGGTGGTGATCTTCTCCAGCCGCCACTCGACGCCGCCGAGCGACTGTCGCTCCCCGTCGGCATCGATGGCGATCAGGTCGAAGCCGGCCTCGGCGCCTTCGGCCACGGCGCCGTCGAAGCGCGGCCTCATGCCGAGCCGCGGCTGCGACCCGGCGAGCGGCAGCGTCATCGTCCGCTCCACCGGTCGGCCGGACGCATCCATCACCCGGACCTGCAGCGAGGCCGTCACAGGCTTGGTCGTCGCAGGGGCGTCGAACGGCGTCATCGCCAGCGTGGCGTTGCCGTCCGCATCCGTCGTCGCGCTCTCGAAGGGCTGGCGGGTTGCCGTCGTGTCGTCGCCGGCGAGGCCGAAGCGATAGCCGGGAAAGGCCTCGATGGTGTCGGAGGCGGTCAGCACCGCTTCGCCGCCGACTTCCAGTTCGCCGGCCGGTGCGCCGAACAGATAGCGGGCCGCGACATCGATCGTCGGCGGCGAGGCCGGGTCGAGCGTCTCGGCCGAGGCACTGAGATCGAAATCGATCGTCTCCGGCTCGAAATCCTCGACGATCACGGTTTTTTCGGCGAGCGCCGGCTGCTTGGGATCGGTGTGCAGCGCCACTTTCCAGACGCCGCGCATGGCGTTGTCCGGCAGGCCGAGCTCCCAGACGAAGCCACCGGCGCCTTCATCGGCAATCTGCCGGCGGGCGAACTCGACGCCGTCCGGCCGCGTGACGATGCCGGTCAGCGTCAGCCCCTCCACCGCCGCGCCCGTGGCGTTGCGGACCGTGCCGGTAAAATAGGCCGTGTCGCCGGTGCGGTAGATGCCGCGCTCGGCGGTGAGGAAGATGTCGAGCGGCCCGGCCGGCGCCCTTCCGCCGACGCCGCGGTCGGTGAGGTCGAACGGCGCCTGCGTCATGTCGAGAAAGACGAAATCGCTGCCGCCTTTGTCCGCCGTCAGCACCGAGGGCCGGTCGCCGCCGGTGCCGCGCAGCAGGCCGGCGGGAAAGCGCGCATGGCCCGCCGCGTCGGTGGTGGCGGTGCCCAGAATTTGGTTGTTGACGGCGACAAGCTCGAGTGCCGCGCCCTCGATCGGCCCGGCGGTGCCGAGCGAGCGGGCGAGGACGTGGAAGCCGTCCTCGGCGGCGAAGCTGGTCAGGCCGATGTCGCTGACGACGAACCACTGCGTCGCCAGCGTGTCCTGGTATTGCGGGCCGTTCTTCGCCTTGGCGGACAGGATGTAGACGCCGGGCTCGATCGTCTCGGCGATGGCCGAGACCGGGATCGCCGTCGTCACCTCCTCATTGGTCTCGCGGGCGACGTCGACCGTGCCCGTCCAGACGTCCTCGCCGCTGTCGCTCGCCACCTCGTCGATCTGCCATTGCGACAGGCCGCGAAGGAACCGCGCGTCGCCGATCGTGCGGGACAGGGCACGGTCGCCGATGCGCTGCAGCCGCGCCTCGATCTGGTCGGTGTTGATCGTCGTGACCGGGATCGTCGCCTCGCCGCCGGCCGGCAGCACATAGGCGTTGGTGGCAAAGCGCACCGACGGGTCGCGGTCGCGGACATAGACGCTGAGCTCGGCCGGCTTGCCCAGCATCTCGCCGTCGATCGCCGTGATGCCCGCTCGCGCGACGATGCGGTAGCGCTCGCCATGGGTGACGCCGTCGACGCAGATCTGCGTGCCGCTCGCCGTCACCGGCAGATTGTCGCCGCCCTCGACGCTGACATAGTCGCCGGCATTCTCCGAGCTGGTGAGCGTCCCCGACAGCGTGTCGGAGAAATTGAGGCAGATGCGCGGGTTGGCGGCGTTGTTGTCGACCGTGTGCTCGATGATCCGGAAGCCGTGCTCGGCGACGACGGCGTCGAGTTGCGCCTGCACCGACCCGACATCGGCGATGGCGAGGCTCCGCCGATAGGTGCGGATCGCCATCTTCCAGTCCTGCTTCGCCTCGAAGCTGGCGCCGAGCGCCCGCAACGCCTCCGCCCGCTCGTCGTCGGCGCCGGCGACCAGATAGGCGTTGACGGCGCCCAGTTCGCGGAACCGGTCGTTCTGCGGCCGCTCGGAATATTGCTCCGGGGTGTAGTTCAGCGCCGCGTCCGAGAGCCCCAGCCAGGCGCGGTGGTCGAGCGGGTCGCGCTGCAGCGCCTCGCGCCAGGCGCGGATCGCCTCCGGCAGCGACAGGGCCGCGGCTGCGCGGGCGGCGAGACTGTCGGCGGTGACCTCGCCGAACTGGCTGTCGCGGTCCGCGCCGGCGAGTTCGAGCCGCAGGCGCCGTGCCTCGTCGAGCGTGGCGCGCGGCAGGAAGTCGAGGTCCGCCTCGCGGGCCGCGATCGAATCGTCGTCGACGGCCGCCGCGACCACCACCTTGCCGGAGACGGCGCCGGCCACGGTGCGCAGCTCGCCGACCTCCTCCTTGAGAAAGCACCACTGGCTGCTGGTGTTGAGGGTGAAGGCCTTGCACCGGCGGTCGCCGAGACAGGCGGCGCTGCAGAGGTCGAGGTCGACGTCCTTGAGGATGTCGTAGTCGCGGCCGAAATAGTCGGCGCCCTCGGTGGTGACGATGCGCCGCTCGGCCACCTGCGCCCCTGCGGGCGGTGCCATGAGGAAGGCAAGGACGAGCGCGGCCAGCGCCGCTGACAGAGTGCCGATGACGCGCATGCCTGATCTCCCGCCGGGACACATCCCTAGGGGAAGATTATGCCGGCCCGCTGTCATGCGCCAGCCGGAATCCGCGCCGCCGCGTGCCCTCTGCCGCCCGCCGAAATGCCGGCGGGCGGACGATCATGCCGGGCGCGAAAGCCTCAGCCGGCGAGGCCGGCCAGCAGCGCGCGGCCTTCGTCGATCTGGTCCTGGTTGATCGTGTGGGCGTTGCCCGGATAGAGCTTCGCCGTCACGCTCGCCCCGCGCTTCTGCAAATGCTCCGCCGTCTCGCGGACCCGCATGGCGGGGATGAACGGATCGCGCTCCGAGCAGCCGAGGAACACCGGCACGCCGGTCAGGTCCACCGGCGTCTCGCGGTCCGCCACCGACGGGCCGATCAGCCCGCCCGAGAAGCCGAGCAGCGCGCCGACCCGGTCCGGATTGCGGGCGAGATATTCTGCCGACAGGCAGGCGCCCTGCGAGAAGCCCGCCAGGACGACGCGGTCGCGCTCGAACCCCTGCGCGGCGAGACCGTCGAGGATCTCGCCGATCCGCCCGAGCGCCGCCGACAGCGCCGGCTCGTTGGCGGCAAGTGGCTCCATGAACGGCCGCGGGTACCAGGCGCCGCCGTCCGCCTGCGGCGCGAAATAGGCGATGCCATCCTCGCCGAGCGCCTGGCCGAGGCCGAGAATGTCCTCGGCCGAGCCGCCGCGCCCGTGCAGGCAGACCACGGCTAGTTTCGCGGTGGCGAGCGGTGCCCCCGCCGACAACAGGCGGAGACGGGCGGCGAACATGTCGTTGGTCATCATCGTCCCCTTATTTCAGCGGCTTCAGATTGGCCTCGATCGCCGCCCGCTTGCCTTCGAGGAACGGCGGCAGCGACAGGCTCTCGCCGAGGCTCTCCATCGGCTCGTCGACGGCAAAGCCCGGCCCGTCGGTGGCGATCTCGAACAGGATGCCGTTCGGCTCGCGGAAATACAGCGAGCGGAAGTAGTAGCGCTCCACCTCGCCGCTCGACGGCAGGCGGAAACCCTTCAGCCGCTCGGTCCACTGGTGCAGCTCCTCGACGTCGGCGGCCCGGAAGGCGACGTGGTGGACGCCGCCGGCGCCCTGGCCGGCCTGCGGCAGGCCCGGCTCGACCGCGACGTGCAGTTCCGCCGCCGGGCCGCCCTCGCCCATCTCGAAGACGTGGACCGTCGCGCCGCCGTCCTCGTAGGTCCGGGCCTCGCGCATGTTCATCAGCGTCGTCAGGATCGGCGCGGTGCGCGACAGGTCGGGCACCGAGATGGTGATCGGCCCGAGGCCGCGGATCTGGTGCTCGGCCGGCACGGTGCTGGCGTCCCAGGGATTGGCCTCGCCGGCGCCGCCGTCGTCGACCAGCCGCAGGCGCTGGCCCTCCGGATCCTCGAAATCGAGCGAGGCGCGGCCGTCGAGATCGCGGATCTCGCCGACGCTGGTGCCGGCCTCGGCCAGCCGCTCGCGCCAGTAGGCAAGGCTTTCCGCCCCGGCGACCCGCAGCGACGTCCGCGAGATGGCGTGGGTGCCGCGCCGCTCGCGCGGGGCCGGCCAGTCGAAGAAGGTGATGTCGGTGCCGGGCGTCGCCTTCCCGTCGGCGTAGAACAGATGGTATGCGCTCGTATCGTCCTGGTTGACGGTCTTCTTGACCAGCCGCAGCCCGAGCAGCTGCGTGTAGAAGCGCAGATTGCCCGGCGCGTCGGCGGTGATGGCGGTCAGATGATGGATGCCTTTGAGGGCGAGGGACATGGCTGTCTCCGTTGCGTTCGATTGCTGGCCCCAGATAAGCGGGCTCGCGGCACCGATTGAAAGGGCACGGCGCGTGACGAATCGTCTTCGTTTGGTGAACGGCCGTTGTCTCGAACCGACCCAGCCAGCGCGTCCCCGCCGGTCGCGACGCTATCCGGCGCGCGCCCTGCCCGGACGCCCTGCGCGGGCGGCCCGGCCGGCTGTCGCCCTGCCCCGGCGCCGTTTGAGCCCTTCCCTGCCGGCCGCCGGCCTTCCCTTCCGCCGCTCTCCGACGGCCCTCCGGCGCCGTCCCGCCCTGCACCCGAGGGCCGCTCGATGACCCGCCTGACGCTTCCCGGCCTCGCCGAGCTGATCCTCGCCCGCCGGGGCACCGGCCGCCTCGTCGTCGCCATCGCCGGCTCGCCCGGCTCCGGCAAGAGCACCACCGCCGAGACGCTCGCCGACCGGCTGAACGCTGCGTCGCCGGGCGTTGCCGACATATTGCCGATGGACGGCTTTCACTATGACGACCTGGTGCTGGAAGCCCGCGGCCACCGCCCCCGCAAGGGCGCCCCGCACACGTTCGACGTCGACGGGCTCGCCGTCATGCTGGATCGCCTCAGGGCCGACGACGGCCGCGCCGTCGCCGTGCCGGTCTTCGACCGCGCCATCGAGATCGCCAGAGCCGGCGCCCGCATCATCGAACCCGCCGCCCGGATCATCCTCGTCGAGGGCAACTACCTGCTCCTCGACCACCCGGACTGGGCCGCCCTGCGCACCCGCTTCGACCTCACCGTGATGCTCGACGTCCCCGAACCGACGCTGCGCCAGCGCCTCACCGACCGCTGGCTCGGCCTCGGCCTCACCGGCCATGCGCTGACCGACAAGCTCGAGGGCAACGACCTGCCGAACATGCGGCTGGTGCTGGGGGAGAGCGTGAAGGCGGACGTGGTGGTGGGGAATGGGTAGGGGGACGCTGCAGAGGGACAGAGCGCTCGCTTGCATGCCACTGACTGCCTTGGGTCGTATTCGGAACGACAGCTCCCGGCAATTTTTCGGCCAAAGCGGACACCAACAAGTGCGCTAGACTTCGAAACTTACCGGCTGCTCGGCATACCTTTTTTGCCGACTAATGTAGGGTGGAAAGAGCCATGCATGACGAAAAGCTGATGTCGGACCAAGACCTAGAAGCTCGGATTGAGGAAGCCCGTAAATTGGGAACCGTAGGTTCGTCGGAGTGGCAGTCCTACACGTGGAAGAACGAGCTCGCGGAGCAGCGCCGCAGAATTTTGCATTGTGTCGGCGAGGTGCTGGAGGAGGCAGGCACCGAGCACGACCCCTATCACATGCTGGAGAGGGCGATTGGAGTTGCCGCGGTGTGCATGAGACGCTTAATCGAGTGCCGTCTGGTGACAGATCGCTTTCGCGAGACGTCCCTTCCGGTTCATGAAATCGACGTCAAGAAGAACGTGGAATGGCGGGAGCCATTCATAAGCCGTACCGCAAGCGAAATCTTCAACAACTATGACATGACGGCAAGGCATCTCGAAAAAAGAACGCCAAAAGCGATTTCCGACAGGATGCTGCACGCGCGTGTGATCGGCGTTCTTTCGGAAAGTGCGTATTTGCCGGACGGGTTGCTGATCGCATCGGATACTCAGAGCAAAACGCAGCTCTTTCATTTCACACGGCCCGAGGTCGCTGGCATCTTCGACGCATTCTTGGAGGATGAAGTCCGATACACCCGCGACGGATATACGGATAAGGATGGTCAGTTGGCGGGAACGCGGAAGGTGTACGCAGTCAGAGAATAGACTGGTGCCGGGAGCATTGGCACATGGGGAATGGATCAGTATGACGCGCCTTCGTTTGCGCCTGATGGCGGGACAGTCCCCACGCTTCAAGCACCACTCGTCGGACTTCTCTGCATCCACATTCGCGACTGGTATGAAGAAAATACTGGCGAGAAACTATAGAAGGCCGACTGCCGTTCAGGTTCAATGGTCGTTGGGGCCACGAAATACTGCTTTGACCGCTTCAGCGGCATCTGTGCAGATAGCGGCCAACAATAGGTTACGGGGAACGGAATCTGTCGCTTCACTGTCCGGAATGGGCGCAAGCTGGCCGGCGGCCTCATGTCAAACTTGTTCACTAAGCAGATAACCAGCGAAGCCGCGACAGACTGACGAGCGCACAACGCCTTGGACACCCAACTCAAAGGACCCCCATGACCCCACTCACCGGCGGCTGCCTTTGTGGCGATGTCCGCATCACCGCCGCCGGCGCGCCCTATCGGGTCGGGCTCTGCCATTGTCTCGATTGCCGGAAGCTGAGCGGGTCGGTGTTCCAGGCGGTGGCGATCTTTCCCGAGGTGGCGGTGACGATCAGCGGCGAGACGCGCGAGTTCGCCGGGCGGAGCTTCTGCCCGCGCTGCGGCGCGTGGGTGTTCGGGCGGAGCGAGGACGAGGTCGAGGTGAGCCTCGGCGCGCTGGACGAGCCGAGCCAGCTGACGCCGACCTACGAGCTCTGGACCATCCGCCGAGAGGCCTGGCTGCCGCCGGTGCCGGGCGCGCGGCAATACGAGCGCGA
The DNA here is from genome assembly GCF_014196845.1 of Aurantimonas endophytica. Lineage (GTDB taxonomy): Bacteria > Pseudomonadota > Alphaproteobacteria > Rhizobiales > Rhizobiaceae > Aurantimonas > Aurantimonas endophytica. The sequence continues at coordinate 335,401 of NZ_JACIEM010000004.1, read as the reverse complement.
CCGCTTGTCCGACAGCCGCCACGAGGGCTGACGCCCGGCGGCCATGGGCCGGCACGCCCGGAAGTCGCGGGCGGCGACCGCGGCCAGCCGATGCGCCAGATCCGGCAGATCGTCGACGGCATGACGGCGGCCTGCGCCGGGATCGGCGGGATGGCGAGCCCCGCTTGCCCCCGCTGCCCGAACCCGGACCGCCGCCTCGCCGGAAAACTGGAGCGGTCCGCTGCGTCCAGCCGGGCGGATCATCCGGGACGTTAAACCCGCCTTAACCGTCCTGAAGCGAAGGATGGGGGCCAGCGCCGGCCGCAACAGGCGGGCGTCGCCCCGTCCGACCTTTGCGAGAATGCATGACCGAACTCGACCCCGCTCCGGCTGCGCCGACGCCATCGACACGCCGTCGCCGCGTCATCGAACCGGGGCGCAACCGGGTTCGCACGGCGATCACCATCGTTGCGTTCGCAGGGATCTACGCGACGCTCGTCCTGCGGCTGGCATGGTTCGGCTCGATCGACATGGCGGACGCGAGCCGCAGTCCCGCTCCCCCCTCGATCGCGCGGCCGGACATTCTCGACCGGAACGGCGATCTCCTGGCGCGGGACATCCCCTCCTTCTCGGCCTTCGCCGAGCCGCGCCGCATCGTCGACACCGACGAGGCCGTCGAGAAGATCCTCGCGGTGCTTCCCGACCTCAACGCCCGCAGCCTCTACCAGCGCCTCAGCGGGCGCAGCGGCTTCACCTGGATCAAGCGGTCGATCACCGCCCGCCAGCAGCAGGCGCTCTGGGAACAGGGCATTCCCGGCGTCGGCTTCCGGCGCGAGACGCGGCGGCTCTACCCGAACGGCACCGCGGCCGCGCAGGTCCTCGGCGCCGTCAACATCGACAACAAGGGCATCGCCGGCATCGAGCGTTGGATCGACCAGAGCGGCCTCGAAGTGCTGCAGATGGCCGGCCTGGACCTGCAGCGGCAGGATCTGGAGCCGGTGCAGCTGAGCATCGACCTGAAGGTGCAGCACGCCTTCACCGACGAGCTGCGCCGGGAGATCGACCGCTACAAGGCCGTCGGCGGCGCGGGGCTCGTCCTCGACGTGACCAACGGCGAGGTCGTGTCACTGGTCTCGCTCCCCGATTTCGATCCCAATGATGCGACGCAGGCGCAGAAGCCCGAGAACATCAACCGGATCAATGTCGGCGTCTACGAGATGGGGTCGACCTTCAAGGCGATGACCACGGCGATGGCGCTCGATTCGGGTGTCTTCAACATCCATTCCGTCCTCGACGCCAGCAAGCCGCTGAGCTTCGGACGTTTCCGCATCAACGATTTTCGCGGCGAGAAGCGGCCGCTGAACCTGCCGGAGGCGTTCCTCGTCTCCTCGAACATCGCCTTCGGCCGTATGGCGATGGGCGTCGGCGTCGAAGGGCACAAGAGCTTCCTGCGCCAGCTCGGCCAGCTCGACCGGCTGACGACCGAACTGCCGGAAAGCGCCAGCCCGATCGTGCCGCGCAACTGGCAGGCGGTGAACACGGCGACCATCGCCTTCGGGCACGGGCTGGCGGTGACGCCGCTGCAGGCGGCGATGGGGGTCGGCGCGCTGGTCAACGGCGGCCGGCTGATCCGGCCGACCTTCGTCAAGGGGACGGACCCGGCCGCCCGGACGATCCACGACCAGGCGGTGACGCCGGAAACCGGCGAAGCGTTGCGCTACCTCATGCGCCTCAATGCCATCTCGGGCTCGGCCAAGGGCGCGAATATCGAAGGCTACTATATCGGCGGCAAGACCGGCACCGCCGAGAAGGTCGTCAACGGACGCTACGACAAGAGCCGCGTGATGACGTCCTTCATGGGCATCCTGCCGGCCAACGACCCGAAATACCTGTTCCTGGTCATCCTCGACGAACCGAAGGCCGTCGAGGGCACGCACGGCTTCCGCACCTCCGGCTGGAACGCAGTGCCGGCGGCCGGGCGGATCCTGCGCCGCATCCTGCCGATCATGCGGATGCCGCCGACCATGGGCAATCCGTCCCAGCCCTTCCCGCACACGGTGGCGCAGCGGGCCTACGGCCTCGAGCGCCTTCGCATGCCGGCGTCCGACGCGGTCCTCGCCAATTACTGAGGCGCTGCCGACGGCGCCCGGCAGTGGGCGCGAACGCAAGTCCGGCAGCTTGCAGGAGGCGTGGGGCCCGGCGGCGGCCTGTCTCGCGCCCGGCGCCGGCGATCGCTTCGCCCTGCTTTCCCCGGTAAGGTCGCCATAGGGTTTGCAGTCGCCGCCGCTTCGGCGTACGCCGCTTGTCGCCCGGCATCGGTGCCGGGAGGCGTGACGGACGGTCCGAGATGAACACTGCCCCTGCTTTATCGCTGAAGCCGCGCACCTATATGGCCGTCCTGGCGGTCCTCGGGGTGGCGCATTTCCTCAACGACCTGATGCAGTCGCTGATCCCGGCGATCTATCCGATCATCCAGCGCAGCTACGATCTCGACTTCGCGCAGATCGGCCTGATCACCCTCACCTTCCAGATCGCCGGCTCGCTGCTGCAGCCGCTGGTCGGCGTCTACACGGACCGGCGCCCGGCACCGTATTCGCCGGTCATCGGCATGGTGTTCACGCTGTCCGGCCTCATCGCCCTTGCCTTCGCGGGAAGCTACACGGCGATCCTCGTCGCGGTGGCGCTGATCGGCATCGGCTCGTCGATATTCCACCCCGAGGCCACCCGCATGGCGCGCTATGCGGCGGGCGGCCGGCAGGGGCTGGCGCAGGGCATGTTCCAGGTCGGCGGCCAGGCGGGCGGCGCCCTCGGCCCGGTCTGCGCGGCGCTGATCATCGTGCCGCTGGGGCAGCCGAGCCTTGCCTGGTTCACCGCCGCGGCGCTCGCGGCGATGCTGCTGCTTGGCTGGATCGGCCGGCAGCAGGCGGCGATCAGTCGGCATTTCGCCGAGGTGCGGGAATCGCTCGCCGGCCACCAGGCGAACCTGCCGCGCCACGCGACGTCGACGATCGCCATCGGGCTCGTCGTCCTGACGCTGCTGATGTTCTCCAAGAACGCCTATGGCGAGAGCTTCCGCTCGTTCTACACCTTCTATCTGATCGAGCGCTTCGGGCTCTCGATCCCCGCCTCGCAGATGATGCTGTTCGTCTTCCTGATGGCCTCGGCGGCCGGCGCGCTGATCGGCGGCATCGTCGGCGACCGGATCGGGCGCTACCGGATCATCTGGATCTCGGTGCTCGGGCCGCTGCCGCTGACCCTGATGCTGCCGTATGCCGATCTGTTCTGGACAGGTGTCCTGACGGTGACGATCAACCTCGTGATGGCGAGCGCCTTCGCCTCGATCCTGATCTACGCGATGGAGCTGCTGCCCAACCGTATCGGCCTCATCGGCGGGCTGTTCTACGGGCTGAATTTCGGTCTCGGCGGCATCGCCGCGGCGATCCTCGGGGGCCTCGCCGACCGCTACGGCATCGAGGCGGTCTATCATTTCTGCTCGTTCCTGCCGCTGGCCGGGCTGCTCGCCTGGTTCCTGCCCCGAATCGAGCACGACGGGCCGGGCGCCCCGGCCAAGGCCTGACCCCGGCCCCGGCCGCGGACCTGCCGGTTCAGCCTCGCTGCAGCGCCAGATGGGTGCCGAGACCGACGAGCACCGCGCCGCCGGCCCGGCGGACCAGGCGCTGGGCGCGGCCGGAGCGTTTCAGCCGCTCGACCGCCAGCCCGGCCAGCACGACGCAGACGATGTCCGTCAGCGAGAACACGACATTCACCGCGACGCCGAGCAGCGCCATCTGCAGCCAGATCGGGAAGGCTGCCGCCGCATCGACGAATTGCGGCAGGAAGGCGAGGAAGAAGATCGCCGTCTTCGGGTTGAGGATCTCGACCGTCATGCTCTCGGCGAAGGCGCGGCGCCCCGAGCGGGGCTTCATTTGGATGGCGTTGGCATTCGCCGCCCGGTCCGGTCGGAACAGCTGGATGCCGAGCCAGACGAGATAGGCGGCGCCCGCCAGCTTGACCGCCAGATAGAGGGTCGGCACCGCGTGGAACAGCACCGACAGCCCGCCGGCCGCAGCGGCGATGTGGACATAGCAGCCAAGATGCAGGCCGAGCACCGCCATCAGGCCCGAGCGGCGCCCACCGGCCATCGTCCGCGCGGCGGCATAGAGCATGGCCGGCCCCGGAATGACGGCGAACACCGCCGTCGTCACGAGGAAGGCTGCCAGGATCTCGATGCTCGGCATGGTCGGTTCCCTACAGCCTGACGCCCGGCAGCCGAACGGCCTGGCGCAGCCAGTCGGCGATCTGCGCCTCGTCCAGCTCGTCGCCCTCGCGGATCTTCACATAGCGGGTGCCGGCGACCTTCGAGGCCACCGGCGGCACGGGATCGAGCGACGCACCCTGCATGAAGGTCAGCTGGACGTGGTTCTTGTAGCAGTACATGGCGAAGAACCAGCCGTCTTCCTTGCCGTAGAGCGGCGTGTTCCATTTCACCGCCTTGCGCACCGCAGGAAAGGCCGTTTCGACGATCCGGTCGAGGCGCCGCCCGAGGTCGCTCTTCCAGCCGGGCATGGCGGCGATATAGGCCTGGACGGGTTCGTTGCCGTCGCCCTTGGGGATCTGCGGGTTGCCGCTGGACAGCAGTTTCGGCGGGGTCTGGATCATCGAGGGATGCCAAAAAGGTCGGTTCTCGGCCCCTCCGACGACCGTCTTGCCGCCGCCGGGACCGATCATCCTCAAGCTACTCCGCGAGGCGGGCGGGGTCGACCTTGAGCGTCACCACGAGGCCGCTGTTCGCCCAGTTATAGTCGATCTTGCCGCGCAGATGGCCGATGACGCTGCGCTCGATGAGCTTGCTGCCATAGCCGCCGACGCCTGTCCGCGGCGAGACCGGCGGCCCGCCGCTCTCGGTCCAGACAAGCGTGATGGCTTCGTCATGCGCCGAGCAGGAGACGTCGAGCGTGCCCGTGTCGACGGAGAGCGCGCCGTATTTCAACGAGTTGGTGGCGAGTTCATGGACGATCAGTGCGAGGATGGTCGTCGCCGAGTCGCCGACGCTCATCCGCGGCACGGAGACCCGGATCCGCCCGCTGAAGGCGCCGAGATCGTCGTAGGGCGCGAGCAGCACGGTGAGCAGGTCGCCGAGCAGTGCCGAGGCGGCCTCGGTCTGCCCGGCGATCGGCCGGACGAGATCGTGGGCCCGGCCGAGCGCCGTCAGCCGCTGCGTCAGCTCGCGGGCCATGTCCTCGGTGGTCTCGGTCGAGCGCGAAGTGATGGCGGTGAGGCCGGAGGCGATGGCCAGCAGGTTCTTGACCCGGTGGCTCATCTCGCCGGCGAGGAGCTCGCGCCCCTCCTCGGCCTGCTTGCGGCCGGTCACGTCGATGAAGATGCCGAACATGATCCGGCTGACCATGCCGGTATCGTCGCCCTGCCCGCGCGCCGAGATCCATTTCAGCTCGTCGCCGATCATGATGCGGAAGTCGATCTCGTAGGCCCCGACGATCGCCCGCGTGGCGTTAAAGGCGGCCCGCACCCGGTCCCGGTCAGCCGGGTGGATATGCGCCGACAGATCCTCGAACTTGACGTCCTTGCCCTGCGGGATGCCCCACAGATCGTAGGCATGGTCGTCCATCGCCAGCGCGTCGGTATCGACGTTCCAGGACCAGAGCGTCACCCCGGCCGCCTGCACGGCGCGCACCAGGTTCTTGGGTTCCCACAGAAGCGGCTTCAGGCTCTCGGCGGTGGTGGTCATCTGATCTCCAGGCTCCTGCGCGGCCCGGCAGGCAGAGGCGTCCCTCACGACGGCTGTTTCGCAAGTCGGCTACCAAGTTGCAACTGCCAGTGTTGCCACAGCCGTTCGCGCTCCCCCTGCCATTGCAGGACAGACGTCCTGCTTTGGCACTTCCGCTCATGCCTTTTGTCTTGAATTATGGCGGGGACGCTCTTGCTAGCACTCCTCTGGGCTTCGGCTTCAGACGACGAGGATTGCGGGGCCGCACGGTGCCCGGCGGCCCATGCGGCCCGGCAATCTGCGCGGCCTAGATTCCCTGACCGCCGGAGACCTCGATCCGCTGCGCATTGACCCAGCGATTGTCCTCGGAGAGGAGGCTTGCGATCATCGGGCCGATGTCATCCGGCAAGCCGACGCGGCCGAGCGCCGTCAGCTCGGCGAAGTACTTGTTGAAGTCCGGCGTGTCGCGGACGGCGCCACCGAAGAAGTCGGTCTCGATCGCGCCCGGAGCCACCGTGTTGACGGCGATGCCCCGGCTGCCGAGTTCCTTGGCCATGTAGAGGCTCAGCACCTCGACGGCGCCCTTGACGGCGGCGTAGGCCGCCCAACCCGGGGCGGAGACGCGGGTGAGCCCGGACGACAGGTTGACGATGCGCCCGCCATCGGCCAGCAGCGGCAGCAGCGTCTGGGTCAGGAAGAAAACGCCCTTGAAGTGAACGTCGACGAGCCTGTCGAACTGCTCTTCGGTGGTGTCGGCGATAAGCGCATGGTCGCCGTGGCCGGCATTGTTGACGAGGGCGTCGAAGCTGTCGCGCTGCCAGGTGTCCCGCAATGCCTGCCCGAGGCTCTTGGCGAATGCCGGGAAGGTGGACACCGTTCCCGCATCGAGGTGCAGCGCCGCGGCGTTGCGGCCGAGGGCGCGGATTTCCGCGACGGCGGCCGCGGCGTCCTCCGTACGGCTCTGATAGGTGATGACGACGTCGCCGCCCCGACGGGCGATGCTGAGGGCGGTATTGCGGCCAAGGCCGCGGCTGCCGCCGGTGACGAGAGTGATCTTTGCCATGGCTGGTTTCCCTGATGCAATTTCCGGATCGGCACATCTTGTGTGCCGAGACGGATATCGCCCCCGCCTCCTCGCCATTGTTGCCTGAAGCTCGCGGAGTCTTGCCTGAAACTCCAAAACGGCTAGGCAACGACATGCGCTTCCGCCTAACGTCCGGGGCATGAACACGCTCCTGGACGCCATCCGGCATCACGCCGACACCCATCGCAGCACGACCGGAATGGCTCCGACGCCCATCGCCGGCCTGTCGACGGTCTGGGCCACGACGCCCAGCGGCCTCGTGCATGACATCTCGCGGCCGCTTGTCTGTCTCGTCGTTCAAGGCAGCAAGGCGGTGACCATGGGCACACGGCAGTTCGCGTTCTCCGCGGGCGAGTCCCTGCTGATAACGGCCGATGTCCCGACGGTCAGCCAGATCACCCGTGCCAGCCCGGCGGCGCCTTATTATTCACTCGTCATGGAGCTCGACAGGGCGGTGATTGCAAAGCTTGCGCTGGAGATGAAGGCCGTCCTCGTGTCCGAGAACGCGCCGGTGCGCGTCGATCCGACCGATGCGGAGGTGGCGGACGCGGCGCTTCGGTTGATGCGGCTGCTCGACCGACCGCGCTCGGTGCCGATCCTGCAAGCCCAGCTCATGCGCGAGATGCACTACTGGCTGCTGGCTGGCCGGCACGGGCAGGCCATCCGCCAGCTTGGAACGCCCGACAGTCACGTCGCCCGGATTGCCCGGGCCGTGGCCGTCATCCGCTCGGCCTTCGCACAGAAACTGTCGATCCGGCAACTCGCGGCGGAGGCCATGATGGGACCTTCCTCCTTCCACCATCATTTTCGCGCCGTGACCTCGCTGTCGCCTCTGCAGTTCCAGAAGCAGCTCCGACTGATCGAAGCGCGGCGCCTGATGATGTCCGAAAGCGCGTCCGCCAGCGCCGCGGCCTTTGCCGTCGGCTACGAAAGCGTCCCGCAGTTCACGCGGGAATACGGGCGGCTGTTCGGCCTGCCGCCCGTCAAGGACACCAGAACCGATATGTCGGGGGGCGAGCGGCGTCAGGCGTCCATCTAGCGGAAGGCCGAAACCGTCTTCAGCTTGTTCTTCTTCCCATAGGTACAAGCCGATCCTACACCCGCCGCGCCGTCGAGCGGCTGCCGAGTTGGTCGAGGGCATCGGCGTTCTGGCGGCCCCAGCCGTAGAGCAGCTCGACCGGCTCGACGAAACGGTTGCCGAGCTCGGTCAGGCGGTACTCCACCGCCGGCGGCACGGTGCTTCCGACATGCCTCGTCACGAGGCCGCTGGATTCCATCTCGCGCAATGTCTGGGTCAGCATCTTCTTGGAGATGCCCGGCAGGCTGCGCTGCAGGACGCCGGTGCGGGAGCGGCCGGCGTGGCGGGCATGCAGCGTGTGCAGTACCATGCTGGTCCATTTGGTCGCAAAAAGCTCGAGGACGCGGCGCGGCGCGCAGTCCTCGCGCCAGTCGTCCTCGGGTGATCCGGGCAGCATGTGGTTACCTCCTGGTGGCTAGGTCCCTGTTTGGTGCCGTCTGGCGAACGCACGAGACGCCGCCTAGCTCCGTCGTCAAGCGATCAAGGAGACGGACATGGCCAAGACGGCACTGGTAGTGGGTGCAAGCGGCATCATCGGCAGCGCGACGGCGACGCTTCTCGTCAAGGAGGGCTGGACCATTCATGGCCTGGCCCGGCGCCCGGTCGAGCAGGCCGGCGTGACGCCGGTCGTCGCCGATTTGCAGGACGCGGCCGGGACGGCGAAGGCCCTCGCGGACGTCGATCCGGACGCGGTGTTCCTGACGACATGGCTGCGCCAGGACAGCGAAGCGGAGAACATCCGCGTCAATTCGGCGATGGTGAAGAACCTGCTGGACGGGCTCCGCCCCACAGACAAGGCTCGCCACGTCGCGCTGGTCACCGGCCTGAAGCACTATCTCGGGCCCTTCGAGGCCTATGGCAAAGGCGCGCTGCCGCAGACGCCGTTCCGCGAGGAACAGGGCCGGCTCGACGTCGCGAATTTCTACTATGCGCAGGAGGACGAGGTCTTCGCCGCCGCCGCACGCGACGGCTTTACCTGGAGCGTCCACCGCCCGCACACGGTGATCGGCAAGGCCGTCGGCAACGCCATGAACATGGGCACGACGCTGGCCGTCTACGCCACGATCTGCCGCGAGACCGGCCGGCCGTTCCGCTTTCCGGGTTCGGCGGCGCAGTGGGAGGGCCTGACCGACATGACCAGCGCCAGCCAGCTCGCCCGGCACCTCCTCTGGGCCGCGACGACGCCGGCGGCGGCGAACGAGGACTTCAACGTCGTCAATGGCGACGTGTTCCGCTGGAAATGGATGTGGGGACAGATCGCCGAGTGGTTCGACCTCGAGCCGGCGCCGTTCGACGGCACGATCGTGCCGCTGGCGGACCAGATGCGCGACGACGATCAGGTCTGGCGCGAGATCGCCGCGCGGGAGAACCTTGCCGAACCCGATCTGTCGCGGCTTGCCTCGCCGTGGCACACCGACGCCGATCTCGGCCGGCCGATCGAGGTCGTCACCGACATGAGCAAGAGCCGGCGGATGGGCTTCACCGCCTACGAGCCGACCGACGACGCCTTCTGCGACCTCTTCGAGCGGCTGCGGGCCGACCGGCTGATTCCTTAAGCCGAAGGAGCGTTGCGGCCCCCTCTCTTGCGATTTCTATCGTTTAGCGCCTTCGGCACTAATCCGATGAAATCGCTTTCTCCCCCTCAGGGGGGGAGAGGGGCGCGGCGTCCGAGGGGAAGCACCCTCTCTCCCCTTGAGGGAGAGAAAGCCTTTTCGCGGTCTTGGTCCCGAGGCTTGCCGAGGGCCAAGTCGCAGAAATGGCAAGAGAGGGGTGCGGGAGCGTTAACGACGGCCAAGGCGCTGCGGCATGCGGCCGCAGTGCTCCCCGATCATCCCAGGCGAGCCGGCAGCGATCCCCTGCCGGCGGGCCCGCTCGCGCCTTTCCGTTCCCGTTCACGGAAGCGCCATGTCGATAGTGCATAAATTGCGGGAACATAGCGCTGCGTCTGCGGTTATCTTACTGCACGGCGAGCGTCGGTCAGGCGCCAACGCTCAGGGTGCTCCCTACCAAACTGTGACTATCGACACCGCGCAGGCGATGCTATTCGCCTCGGCAGCACCCTCTCCTAGCTTGGACATCCATTGCCCTCGATCGAAACTTCCGGGGCAGTTCCTGCCGCCAAATCCCCCCCGTGGACCCGCGTCCTCGCCGGCTACCGCAAGCCCGACACGCGCCGCAGCGTGTTCGAGATCGCGATCACCGTCATCCCGTTCGCCGTCCTGTGGGTCCTCGCCGCCCTGGCCTTCGTCAACGGCCATTACTGGGGCCTGATTCTGACGGTGCCCGCCGCCGGCCTGCTGGTGCGGCTGTTCATGCTGCAGCATGATTGCGGCCATGGCGCCCTGTTCACCCGCCGCAGCGCCAACGACTGGACCGGCCGGGTGCTCGGCGTCTTCACCCTGACGCCCTACGACTACTGGCGCCGCACCCATGCGGTGCATCACGCGACGACCGGCAATCTCGACCAGCGCGGCATCGGCGACGTCGATACGCTGACCGTCGGCGAGTACAAGGCGCTCTCCTGGTGGGGCCGCGTGCGCTACCGGCTCTATCGCCATCCGGTGGTAATGTTCGGCATCGGCCCGGCCTGGCTGTTCGTCTGCCAGTACCGGCTGCCGATCGGCCTGATGCGCGGCGGCATCCAGCCCTGGACGTCGACATTGGCGACCAATCTCGGCATCGCGATCATCGCGGCGTCGCTGATCTGGACGGTCGGCCTCGTGCCGTTCCTCGCCGTGCAGCTGCCGATCACGCTGATGGCCGCGACGCTGGGCGTCTGGCTGTTCTACGTGCAGCACCAGTTCGAGGAGACGCACTGGTCGGAAGGCGAGGAGTGGAATTTCCAGCACGCCGCCCTGCACGGCTCGTCGCATTACGACCTGCCGGCGGTGCTGCGCTGGTTCACCGGCAATATCGGCATCCACCATGTGCATCACCTGTCGAGCACGGTGCCGTTCTACCGGCTGCCGGAAGTCCTCAAGAACCACCCGGAACTGCGCGACATCGGCCGCATCACGCTCTGGGAAAGCCTCGCCTGCGTGAAGCTCGTCCTCTGGGACGAGAAAGCCAAGCGGCTGGTCTCCTTCCGGGAAGCCGCCATCGCCTGAGAATGGAGACGCAGCGTCGGGGCGGTCGAAGCCCCGACGCTGCGTTGCGCATGGTACGTCTCCGTCTGGAAACGGAAGGAGACGACGCATGCGGATGATTCGAACCAGCCAGCTTGGTCTGGCGATCGGCCTCATCCTCCTGTCGGTGTTCCTGCTGTCCGGCGCCGACGCGGTGGTCAAGGCCGTCTCGGCCGACTTCCCGCTCTGGCAGATCTACATCGCCCGCTCGCTCTTCGCCGTGCCGATCCTGCTGGTGCTGCTCGTTCCCGACGGGATCGGCAGGGCGCCCGGGATGCTGCGGCCCTGGACGCTTCTGCGCAGTCTTCTGCTGACGGCGATGTGGGTCGCCTATTATGCCGCCCTCCCCAACATGGACCTCTCGGTCGCCGCGACCGCGCTCTACACCACGCCGCTGTTCATCGCGGCGCTGTCGGCCTTCCTGACCGGGGACCGGATCGGGTGGCGGGGCATGGCCGCCATCGCCATCGGCTTTCTCGGCGTCATCGTCATCCTGCGCCCGACCGGCGCCGACTTCTCGGCCTGGATGCTGCTGCCGATCCTGGCGGCGCTGTTCTACGCGCTCGCCGCCGTGGTCACCCGGATGCGCTGCGCCGACGAAAGCGCGCGGGTACTGGCGCTGTCGCTTCATGGCTGCCTTTTGGCGGCGGGCCTTGCCGGCGCGCTCGTCGCTTCGCTCCTCCCTGAGACCCTCGCCAACCAGTTCCTGTTCGGCCCATGGGCGCCGATGCAGGGCGCCGACTGGGCGCTGATGCTCGGCCTCGGCTGCGCCATGGTGGTCGTCGCGATCGGCGTGGCGCGGGCCTACCAGTCCGCCCCACCGGCGATCATCGGCACGTTCGACTACGCCTATCTGCTTTTCGCCGCCCTGTGGGGCGTCCTCGCCTTCGGCGAACGCCTCGATGCGCTCGCCTTTCTCGGCATGGGGCTGATCATCGCCGCCGGGATCCTCGTCCTCTCCGGGCCCCGACGAGCTGAACCTGTTGCCCCAGAGCGGACGGAGCGGACGCAGGGCGCCTAGAGGCGACAGGCATATCTCGCCACTGGCTGCGCGGGGCTCTCCAGCTCGATCGGTTGCCAGACCGAGATCCGGCGCTCCACCGCCAGCAGTTCCGGTAGGGCTGCGTGCCATTCCCTCCGATAATCCCGGCGGAGCTGGACGTTCACCACCTCCTCGTGATCGGCCCAGACCTCGTGGAGCAGGAAGCGGAGCGGGTCGTCGGGATCGACGTGCAGCGTGGCGCCGCGATAGTTCGCCTCGTGCCGCATCGCCTCCAGCACGCCGGTCAGGAGCGCCAGGAAGCGGCCCCGCTCCCCGGGCCGGACCTCGAACTCGATGACGTAGGCGACGCTCACGTCCCGCCCCCGTCGCGAAAGCCGACGATTTCGGCGATCCGTCCCCTTCCGTCGAGCCGCACGATGTCGGTGCCGCCGGCGACCGCGGGCCCGCCCGTCGGGGCCAGCGTCCAGGAGAAGCGGGCGAAGGCGCCGTGCCCGTCCGGCGTGCCGCGCGGCCGGAATTCGTGGCCCGGAAACTGTGCCCGGGCCCCGGCGATCATCGCGGCGATGCCGTCGCGTCCCCTGCCGCGCATCAGCGGGTCGCGATATTCGGCGTCCGGCGTCCATTGCTCGAGGCGCCGGCGGCGCTCTTCGTCATCCGGGGTGTTCCACACGGCGAGATAGTCGGCGGCGATGTCCTGGGGTGTCGGCATGGTCGTCTTCCTTCTGTTGACGAGACCGAGGATGACGGGACAAGCGAGGCGGCGCGATTACCTCGAAGGTCATGGCGCAGGGGCCGGCCGCGTGTAGGATCGCTGGCATGACAACGACATCCGACACGGTCGGCGACGTGCTGCGCGACTGGCGGCGGCGCCGGCGGCTCAGCCAGATGGCGCTCGCCGGCGAGGCCGACATCTCGACGCGGCATCTGAGCTTCGTCGAAAGCGGCCGCGCCGCGCCCAGCCGCGAAATGCTGATGCGCCTTGCCGAGCCCCTCGCCCTGCCGCTACGCGAGCGCAACCGGCTGCTGCTCGCCGGCGGCTACGCGCCGCTCTACCCCGAGCGAGGGCTCGATGCGCCGGATCTGGCGGCGGCGCGGGAGGCCGTCGAGGCGATCCTCGCCGCGCATGACCCCTATCCGGCGCTCGCCGTCGACCGGCACTGGACGCTGGTCGCCGCCAACCGGGCGGTGAACGGCCTCCTCGCCGATGTCGCGCCGAATCTGCTGGAGCCGCCGGTCAACGTGCTGCGCCTCAGCCTTTCGCCGGAGGGTCTGGCGCCGTCGATCGTCAACCTCGCCGAATGGCGCCAGCATCTGCTGGAGCGCCTGCGCCACGACGCCACCTCGTCCGGCGACGGCCGGCTGATCGAGCTCCACGACGAATTGCGCGCCATCCCCGTCGCCGCCTCGATGCGGCCCCCGCACCGAAACGCCACGGGGATTGCCGTGCCGCTGGTGCTCCGCCGCGGCGATACGACCCTGTCGTTCCTGTCGACGACCACCGTGTTCGGCACCGCCACCGACGTGGCGCTCGCCGAGCTGACGCTGGAAGCCTTCCTGCCCGCCGACCCGGCGACCCGCGAGGCACTCGCCGGCGGCCGCTGACCAGAATTTCCGAGGAGACCTGCCCCATGACTTCCGAGCAACTGACCGCGCAGTATCGCGCCTATCTCGATTGCCTCAACCGCCAGGACTGGGCGGCGCTCGGGCAGCATGTCGACGATGCGGTCGAGCACAATGGCCGTCCCTTCGGCCTCGACGGCTATCGCGACATGCTGGTCAAGGATTTCGCGGCCATTCCGGATCTGCGCTTCACGGCGGCGATGCTGGTCTGCGAGCCGCCGCGCCTTGCCGCGCGCCTCGCCTTCGACTGTACGCCGAAGGGCGATTTCCTCGGCCTTGCCGTCGACGGCCGCCGCGTGAGCTTTGCCGAGAACGTCTTCTACGAATTTACCGGATCGAAGATCGTTTCCGTCTGGTCGGTCATCGACAAGGCGGCCATCGAGGCCCAGCTGTGAACGACCGCCCCGTCACTGCGCCGCCGGCCGAAGAGGTGCGGGGCCGGCGGCATTCCCGGGCGACGTCGGACATCGTCAGGCAGCCGGCATCGAACATGATCCGGGTGACCGTCGCGGCCGTTTGCGCCAGCCGCCGGAATGCCGCCGAAGCGATCCCGCTCGATGCGGAGCGCCATCCTCACCGGCACGGTCAGCGACCTGCGCCGCCCGCTGCGGCAGGAGGAACGCTGAAAGCCGTTAAGGCTCAGGCGATCGCCTCGAAGCGCACGGCGCCCTCGTGCAGGAAGCAGGCTTTCGAGAAGCTCCCGAGGTCGACGGGGTTCGGCAGGCGGATGTCGCCAATCCCCGGCATGGGCGTTCTCTGCGGATCGTAGGAGCGGTCGATCTGCGTGATGAACGCCAGAACGACTCCGCTGCGCAGGGCGAAGGCTTCCAGGCTGCTAACCTGCTCCGACAGCGGCGGCTTGTGGCGCTGCTGGTCGAGGATCTGCAGATAGTCGACGACGGCGACGGTGCCGCTCGGCGAACCGGCGAGATGCCGGGCAATTGAGTCCGCACAGATGTCGTCGGCGGCGACGATCTCCAGCCGGTCACCCCGATCGCCGCCGCCCAGCGACCTGATCCGCTCCCGCGCCTCGCGTTCGGAATATTCCAGCGTGAAGAACACCGCCCGCCGGCCCTCCCGGGCGGCGTCGATCAGAAGCTGCAGCCCGAGCAGCGTCTTGCCGTGGCCCGGACGCGCGCCGAGCAGCAGGAGGTCGCCTGCCGCAAGCCGCGAGAGGATGGTCCGGTCCGGCGGATTCGCCTCCAGGCGGGACGCCAACAGGCTCCACGAGGCGAAGCCCTCCGCCCTCGCCACGCGGTCCAGCGCGTCGTGAAGGGCGATCTTCTCGCTGCGGGCGAGAAGCTTCGCCCGACGCTTGAGTTGGTAGACAGGCACGGAAAGGCGCATCGCAAACCTCCATCGCGAGCCGGAAACGCAACCCCTCCTCATGCGGACGCTCGAACGGACGGTTCGATGACGAAAATTGCCCCGTACGTGCGGTACTTCCCGGATCGGAGGGAGGAGGCGCGGGCGAGCCTGTCCGCGAAACCTATCCAAGACTCGCGATGGCGACAAGGCGATCTGCGCTTCGTGTTTCCGAAAGGGCCGCCCGCCCCTACGCCTCCCGCTTCTCCAGCGCCTCGGCCATCGCCTTCTCGGCGGCGGCGTGGAGCGCCCAGAAGTCGGCGACGCCCTTGCCCGCCACCCGCCGTTCCAGCACCGCCAGATGGGCGTGCCAGCCGCCGCCGAAATTGATCGTGTCGTCCGGTCCGCGCAGGCCGGTATGGGTGAGGACGAGGCGGGTGGCCGCGCCTTCCGCCGTCAGCCTGATCTCGACCTCGCCGGCCGCGCCGTCCTCCCAGGTGAAGACGATGCGGTGCGGCGGCTCGAAGGCGAGGATGCGCTCGCTCCAGGCATGGCCGACATAGGCGCGGTAGCGCTCCGGCGTCGGCACTTCACCGTCGGAGAGCCGGTCGTGGTCCATGGTGAGGCCGAGCGTGCCGCCGGGGCGAACATCGCCGGGGCCGGCCATGAACCAGCGGGCGCGCAGATCCGGGTCGACGACGAACTGCCAGACCCGCTCGAGCGGCGCGTCGAGCCGGCGTTCGAAGACCAGTTCGTTCGGGGTTATGACGTCGGTGACTGTGTTGCTCATTCCCGTTCCTGCCTCATTGCGGCTTCTCCTTCAGGGCCTCTTCCAGCGCGTCGAGCTGCGTCGTCCAGAAGCCCTCCCATTGCCGGAGCCAGGCATCGGCGTCGCGCAGCGGGCCGGGGCGCAGCCGGCAGAGCTGCTGGCGCCCGACCTTGCGGCGCGCCACCAGCCCGGCCTTCGTCAGCACCGCGACATGCTTGGCCGCGCCGGCAAAGCTCATGGCGTGCGGCGCGGCGAGCTCGCCGATGGACTTCTCGCCGTCCGACAAGGCTGCGAGCATCGCCCGCCGCGTCGGATCGGAGAGGGCGACGAAAGTGGCGTCAAGATCAACCATGTGGTTGAGTATGAGCGAGGCGGCGGAAAAGTCAACCGATCGGTTGAGGAGTTTCGCGCGCGGCTGCCCGGGCGGCGCGGCGCCTAGATGGCCAAGCGGTCGCCGTTCAACGCCAGCTTGACGACCACGCCCTCGTCGGACCAGTCGTAGTCGATCGTGCCGCCGAGCTGGCCGGCGACGCTGCGGCGCACCAGCTTCGAGCCGTAGCCCTCGGCGCTCTCCGGCGCCTCGACCGACGGGCCGCCGCGCTCGGTCCAGACCAGCGTGACCGCGTCCTCGTCGGTGGAGCCCGACAGGTCGAGAATGCCGGTATCGGTCGACAGCGCGCCGTATTTCAGCGAGTTGGTGGCGAGTTCGTGGATGATCAGCGACAGCGTCGTCGCGGCCTTCTCGCCGACGCCCATGCGCGGCACCGCGACACGGATGCGGCCGCTGAAGGCGCCGAGATCCTCGTAAGGGGCGAGCAGCACCGTCAAGAGGTCGCCCAGCAGCGCCGCCGTGCCCTGGCCGCTCGCCAGCGGGCGCACCAGATCGTGGGCGCGGCCGAGCGCCGCCAGCCGCCCGGTCAGTTCCTTCGCCATCTCCTCGGCCGTGGTCGTCGAGCGCGAGGTGATGGTGGTGAGGCCGGAGGCGATGGCGAGCAGGTTCTTGACCCGGTGGCTCATCTCGCCGGCGAGCAGCTCATGGCCCTCCTCGGCCTGCTTGCGGCCGGTGACGTCGAGGAAGATGCCGAACATCTGGCCGTTGTGCAGCGCCTCGTCGTCGCCGAGGCCGCGCGCCGAGATCCAGCGAATCTCCTCGCCGACCATGATGCGGAAGTCGATCTCGTAGGGACCGACGATGCCGCGCGTCGCGGTGAAGGCGGCGCGCACCCGGTCGCGGTCGGCCGGATGGATATGCGCCGACAGATCCTCGAAGCTGACCTCCCCGCTCGGCTCCAGCCCCCACAGTTCGAAGGCCCGCTTGTCCATGGCGAAATGATCGCTGGCCACCGTCCACGACCACAGCGCCACCCCCGCCGCATGAATGGCGCGGCGCAGATTCTCGGGCTTGGACAGCGGATGGTTCGGATCGCTGAAGGGCATGTCGGCATCGCTCTTAGGGGGAATGGATCGCTTCTACCGCGTCTTGCCGAAATGCGCGCGTTATTCTTGGAGGCAGCTACGGAAGGAGGGCTCCTGCGGGAGGGGGCGGCGCGTATGGTCGCGGCCAAGCCTCAGCGGCGGGCGAGCTACCGGCACGCCAGTGGCGCTTCGATCTCCCCCCTTGTGGGGGAGATGGGCGGCAGCCCAGAGGGGGGTGGCTTTGCGGCACCATCCGATGGGTCGGTGCCGGGAATACCCCCCTCTGCCTTGCCAGGCATCTCCCCCACAAGGGGGGAGATCGGCCCGTCGCCATCGACGCAGGGCGCGGCGCCGTCCCATTGCAGTGGAGGGGAGCCGCGAAGCCGCCTAATAACGGGAGGGTCGGCGTCTTTTGAATGAAAATTACATCCAAGGGATAGCGGACAACGTCACTCCACCACCATCGCCGGCGCGTCCTCTCGCGCCACCGAGTCCACGTAGCGCTTCGCCGTCGCCCGGATGCGGTCGGTGTAATCGTAGATATGATCGAGCGTCTCGATCCTGACTTTCTCTTCCTTGTCGCCGTCAAAGAGGCTGAGATACTTTACGCTTCTGTTGAACCATAGCCGGGCGAGCGGCCGGCGGTTGTTGTTGTCGACCAGCACGCCGCAATATGACTTCTGATCGCGAATGTGGATGCGCTTGGGGGCGATGACCTCGCGCGCGATCGCGCGGATGATCATGAAGCCCTCCTTTTCTTCCTCGGTGGTCACGACTTCGGCTTCATCGATCACCTCTACCTCCGGTTCGGCTTCAACCGCGCTGGTGCTCTCCAGCGCCGTCGAAATCCGGCTCTGGACCATGTCGCGGATCAACTCGCGGAAAGCGGTCTTGACCATCGGCGTGAACTGATCGCGGACCGCAGCGGTGAACCTACCGTCATGCACATCCGCGATGACGAGGCGGACGAAGTCCTCACTCGGGTCCTCGATCAGGCTAGTCAAAGCCGCCTTCAACGCAGAGGTGTATTTGAGCCTGTTCGCCGACTGCAAGACGCCCTCGACGTCAAAGCCTTCCCTCGCAAACTTCTTCAATTCCGGAAGGAGATTGGTATTCAACTCCGCCAAATCGAATGTCAGGAACGGCCGGTCGTCGAGTCTGTTCGGCGCTTCCAGATCAGTGTGGAAATGGAAGGTCCTGCCGTTGGTCAGAATGGCGAACTTCGCGTCCGTGACCGAGAAATACCGATACAACTGCGCGAGGTGCTGCTTCTCGAGCTTGCAGGTGATCGGCTTGCACTCGACGAGAATGCGCATCGAGCCATCGATCTTGATCGCGTAGTCGACCTTCTCGCCCTTTTTGCCGACCGCGTCGGCGGTGAATTCCGGAATCACTTCCGAAGGGTCGAATACGTCGTAGCCCAGTGCGGCCAGGAAGGGCAGGACGACGGCGGTCTTCACTGCCTCCTCGGTCACCATCGCGCTGGAGTGGTTACGGACGCGATCGGCGAGCCCCCTTAGCTTTTCGTCTATACTCATTGCACCCCCCTAGGCTGAACGCAGCGACCATGGGAGTTGAGTCTAAACAAGAAAGCAACCAGCATCCGCCAAATAATATTGCGAAGGCATTGGGAGGGATTTCCTTTACGGGCGTCGGACGATCCGCGAAGCCCCCTAAAACTCGATCCCCCGCTGCGCCTTCACGCCCGACCGGAACGGGTGCTTGATCATTTCCATCTCGGTGACGAGGTCGGCGATCTCGATCAGCTCGTCCTTGGCGTTGCGGCCGGTGACGACGACGTGCTTCATCGCCGGCTTGGCCTTGAGGAACTCGACGACCTCGGCGACGGCGAGATAGTCGTAGCGCAGGACGATGTTGAGCTCGTCGAGCAGCACCAGGTCGTGCTCGTCGTCCATGATCAGCGCCTTGGCGCGGTCCCAGGCGGCACGGGCGGCGGCGATGTCGCGCTGGCGGTCCTGGGTCTCCCAGGTGAAGCCGTCGCCCATCGCGGTCATCGTCACCTCGCCGGGAAACTTCTCCAGCACCTTGCGCTCGCCGGTCTCCCACTTGCCCTTCACGAACTGCACGATGGCGACCTTCATGCCGTTGCCGAGCGCCCGGAAGACCAGGCCGAAGGCGGCGGTGGACTTGCCCTTGCCCTTGCCGGTGTGGACGATCAGCAGGCCCTTCTCGACCGTCTTGGTGGCGAGGATCTTGTCGCGCGCCGCCTTCTTCTTCTTCATCTTCTCGGCGTGGCGTGCGTCGAGCTCGGCCTCGCTCATGCCGTCGGTGATGCGGGTGCGTTCGCTCTCGCTCATGAAGTCCCTCCCCTGTTCAGTCGGCAGCCTTGAGCTGCTTGGCGAAGAAGATCCGCTCTTCGCCCTTCGGATAGTTCGGCAGGCGGCCGAAGACGCTGTAGCCCATCTTTTCGTAAAAACCCGGCGACTGGAAGGAATAGGTGTCGACCCAGGCGCCGGTGCAGCCAGACGCCGCCGCGACGGATTCGGCCTGTTCGAGCAGCGCCCGGCCGAGGCCCTTTCCGCGATAGCGCTCCGGCACGGCGAGGATCTCGACATGCATCCAGTCCCAGTAGAGCTGGGCGATCAGCCCGCCGTCGATGCCATGCTCGTCGGTCAGGGCCAGCGTCAAATGGTGGGGCGAGAAGGCGAAGCGCTTGACGGTCGCGGCCTCCGCGAAGGGGGCGGTGATCGCGGCGCGGCGGTCGCCGTCCAGCCCCTCGATCCGCTCGATGCGTACGGTCACGGGAATTAGCCTGTCTGCTCACGAAGGAGCGCTCTGGAGCGTCGCCGCCACCGAGTTCGAGCGCGGTTTCCACAGACCTCGGTCGATGGCTTCCGCCAACCTGTCGCACAGGTCGCGGAAGGCATGCGGATTATGGTCCATCAGGAATGCCCGCACCCGTTCGTCGATGACGAAGGCGCGATAGGCCGCCTCGAAATGATGGTCGCGGACGGCGCCGGTGGTGGCGGCGAAGGCGAACATGTAGTCGACGGTGGCGGCGATCTCGAAGGCCCCCTTGTAGCCGTGGCGCATGACGCCGGCAATCCATTTCGGATTGACCACCCGCGCCCTGACGACGCGGCCGATCTCCTCCTCCAGCGTGCGCACCACTGGCCGCTCGGGCCGCGAATGGTCGTTGTGGTAGACGACCGGCCGCCGGCCGGAGACATGCTCCACCGCCGCCGTCATGCCGCCCTCGAACTGGTAGTAGTCGTCGGAATCGAGGAGGTCGTGCTCGCGGTTGTCCTGGTTCTGCACCACCGCCTCGACGGTCGAAAGCCGCGCCTCGAAGCCCTGCCGGTCCGCCTCGCCCTCCGTGCCGGCGCCGTAGGCGTAAGAGCCCCAGACGAGATAGCTCTCGGCAAGATCTGCTTTGTCGGTCCAGCCCTTCTCGTCGATCAGCGCCTGCAGTCCGGCCCCGTAGGCGCCGGGCATCGAGCCGAAGACCCGAAACCCGGCGCGCCGCGCGGCCTCCGCCTCCGGAACGCCCGAGGCGACCAGCGCCGCGCGCTCTTCCGCCATGCGGGCGGCGACGGGATTTTCCTCGGCCGGCTCGTCGAGCGCGCCGACCGCCCGCGCCGCGCGGTCGAACAGCGCGATCTGGTCGGGGAAGGCATCCCGGAAGAAGCCGGAGATGCGCAGCGTGACGTCGACGCGCGGCCGGCCGAGTTCGGCCAGCGTGATGATCTCGTAGCCGGTGACCCGCCGCGATGCGCGGTCCCAGACCGGCCTCGCGCCGATCAGCGCGAAGGCCTGGGCGATGTCGTCACCCCCGGTGCGCATGTTGGACGTTCCCCAGGCGGTGATGCCGATCGAACCCGGCCAGTCGCCATTGTCCTGCAGGTGCCGCGTCACCAGCAGCTCCGCCGAGCGCCGGCCGAGATCCCACGCGGCCTCGGTCGGCACGGCGCGCGTATCGACAGAGTAGAAGTTGCGCCCCGTCGGCAGCACGTCCGGCCGCCCCCGCGTCGGCGCGCCGGAGGGCCCGGGCGCGACGAAGCGACCGGCAAGGCCCGCGAGCAGCCCGGCGATCTCGGCGGGGCCGGAGCTGGTGACGGCGGGGCGGAGGCGCGCGTCGATCTCGGCGAGGACGGCGGTGGTGGCGGTCCAGGCCGGGTCGGGTGTGGTTTCGCCGGCGACGAGGCTTGCGGCCAGCAGTTCGAGGCGCTCGACCGTGTCGCCGTTGGTGCGCCATGGGTCGGGGGAGAGGGATTGCAGGAGATGTGGGCGCGGACCGGCCCATGGGGCGGCCATGTCGCAGTCGAGCGGGTCGAAGGGGGTGTTCGGGCTCGCGGGTGCGGCGGGTGGCGTACCCCCCTCTGTCCTGCCGGTCGGTTGCTCGGTCCGGCTGAGGTTGGCGGGAGGCGTACCCCCCTCTGTCCTGCCGGACATCTCCCCCACAAGGGGGGAGATCAGATAATCGCCAGGCTTGCCGCTTTCGTTCTTCTGCTCGGCGGATAAGGCAGACGTGCCACCGGTGCTCGCTTCGATCTCCCCCCTTGTGGGGGAGATGCCGGTAGGCAGAGGGGGGTGGGCTTCGGGGACCTGCTCGGCCGGGGTGGCCAGTTCATGAGCCGCGCTTTTAGAGGGTTCCTCGGATCGGCTGAGGGTGGCGGGCCGCGTACCCCCCTCTGTCCTGCCGGACATCTCCCCCACAAGGGGGGAGATCGGCTTGTCGCTGGCCTCGGCTCTTTCGATCTGCTCGGCCGAGACAGCAAGGCTGCTGTCGGTAGCATCATCGATCTCCCCCCTTGTGGGGGAGATGCCGGCAGGCAGAGGGGGGTAAGGCGCACCACCGCGCTCTGACGTCGCACGAGACAACACATCCGCCGCCAACGCGCGATGCAACGAGGCATCCGCCGCCGCGATGCCCCGCGGCAGCCGGGCCAGCGCCACGACGAGGT
Source organism: Aurantimonas endophytica (assembly GCF_014196845.1). Taxonomy (GTDB): domain Bacteria; phylum Pseudomonadota; class Alphaproteobacteria; order Rhizobiales; family Rhizobiaceae; genus Aurantimonas; species Aurantimonas endophytica. The sequence goes on along the minus strand of NZ_JACIEM010000004.1, from coordinate 313,372 downwards.
CGGTCAGCAGCCGCCCCTCGGGCGCCAGGCCGAAGACGTGCAGCCCGTCGCGGATCTGCATTTCCTTGAGGTCGCAGAGATAGGCGTCGAGCTTGGCCAGCGCCGCGGCCGCGCCGTCGTCGATCCCGATGCCGGCGTCGTGGTCGAGGCCGATGTCCCGGACGAGGTCGAGGATGCGGCCCTTGAGGAGTTCGAGGCGGCGCGGGTCGCTGCCGGCGGCCTGGTAATATTCGTCGACGAGGGCTTCGAGATCCTTCAGCGGGCCGTAGCTTTCGGCACGGGTCAGCGGCGGCGTCAGATGGTCGATGATCACCGCGGCGGCCCGGCGCTTGGCCTGCGTCCCCTCGCCCGGATCGTTGACGATGAACGGGTAGAGATGCGGCAGCGGGCCCAGCACCGCCTCCGGCCAGCATTCGGCCGACAGCGCCAGCGCCTTGCCGGGAAGCCATTCGAGGTTGCCGTGCTTGCCCATGTGGACGATGGCGTCGGCGCCGTATTCGGTCCGCAGGAAGGCGTAGAGGGCGAGATAATTATGCGGCGGCACGAGGTCGGGCGAGTGGTAGGTCTCCTTCGGGTCGATATTGTAGCCGCGCGCCGGCTGTATGCCGACGAGCGTCTCGCCGAAGCGCGCCAGCGGCAGCGCGAAGGCCGCGCCCTCGGGACGTTCGACCACGAAGGGATCGTCGGCGGGATCGCCCCAGCGCGCCGTTGCGGCGTCCTGCAGGGCTTGCGGCAGCGTAGCGAAGAACAGGCGATAGGCACCCAGCGACATGGTCTCGCGGATCGTCCGCGCCGCGGTGCCGGCATTGGTCGGGCCGGCCATCAGATGATCGATCAGCGCGTCGCCGTTCGCGGGGATGCCGGCGACGGCGTAGCCGGCGTCCGCCATGGCCCGCAGCACCTCGATCATGCCGGCGGGCGTATCCAGCCCGACGCCGTTGCCGAGCCGTCCGTCGCGGTTGGGGTAGTTGGCAAGAAGGATCGCGACGCGGCGCTCGGCCGGCGTTTTGGCCCTAAGCCTTGCCCAGCGCGCAGCGAGTTCGGCGACGAAGGCAACCCGGTCCGGCAGCGCGCGGTGGGCGACGATGTCGGTCTCGGTCAGGGCGTCCCAGTCGCCGGCCGACTTGAAGGCGATGGCGCGGCTCAGCACCCTGCCGTCGACTTCGGGGAGCGCGACGTTCATCGCGAGGTCCCGCGCCGACAGGCCCTGCGGCGAGGCAGCCCAGGTCTCGCGCGCCCCGCTGGCGAGCACCGCCTGCAGCACCACCGCGCCCTGTTCCTCCAGCACCGTCGGCACCCGCTCGCCGCCCGGCGAGGAGACCGCAAAGCCGGTGAGGTTGATCACGACGGACGGCGCGCGTCTTGCGAACAGCGCCCGCACCGTCTCGACGGAAACCGGGTCCTTGAGGCTGGAGATGAACACCGGCAGCACGCCCAGCCCGCGCTCCGCCAGCGCCCGCGCCAGCGCTTCCACCGGCTCCGTCTGCCCGCTCTGCGCCAGCGCCCGGTAGCAGACGATGGCGGCGAGGGGTTTTTCGGGTTTATCTGCGGTTTTGGGGGACTCACCCCCCTCTGTCCTGCCGGACATCTCCCCCACAAGGGGGGAGATCAGCTTGTCGCTGGCCTCCGCGACTTCGACTTCAAGCTCGGCAGTTGAGGCAAGCGCGCCGCCTGGGCCACCATTGATCTCCCCCCTTGTGGGGGAGATGCCGGCAGGCAGAGGGGGGTGGGCTTCGGATGCCACTTTGGTTGGGGCGGTCAGGTTGCCAGAGCCGGCGCTTTCGAGCGCTTGCTCGGACGGATGTAGGCTGGCGGGAGGCGTACCCCCCTCTGTCCTGCCGGACATCTCCCCCACAAGGGGGGAGATCGGCTCATCGCTGGCCTCGGCGTCTTCGACTTCAGGCTCGGCGGTCGAGGCAAGCCCGCTGCCCTCGCCACCTTCGATCTCCCCCCTTGTGGCGGGGTCCGCAGGACGGGACGAGACGCGTGGCTCGTCCCCAAAGCCGGCAGGCAGAGGGGGGTGGGCTTCGCTGGCCGGTTTGGCTGGCGTGTCACCCTCGGTGCGCTCGATCACTTCCTTCGTTGAACTGAGGTCGGCGGGCGACCTGCCCCCCTCTGTCCTGCCGGACACCTCCCCCACAAGGGGGGAGATCGGCCAATCGCCGACGCCGGAAGCGCCCCCCAGTTCCAGCACGCCCGCCTTTAGCAGCGGCTGCGCTTCGGCCGGCGCGTCGCCGCCGTCCAGCAGCCAGCGCAGCGACAGGAGGAAATTGTCGGCGTTGGCGGCGCCGCCTTCGACCAGATAGGCCCAGAGCCGGTCGCGGATTTCGGGCGACACAGTCGAATAGCGGTCGAGGCCCGGATCGGGCTTGTCGTCGCCGGGCAGCACGACGAGCTGGCCGCCCGAGGCTTGCGCGTTGGCGAGCAGCGCGTCGAGGCCGTAGGGCCAGTAGGCGGCGCCGCCGAGCAGGCGCACGACCACCAGCTTGGCGTGGCGGAGCGTGCGCTCGACATAGACGTCGACCGACATCGGGTGCTTCAGCCGCAGGAGATTGGCGAGGCGCAGCGACGGTGCCGCCGCGCCGAGGCGCCTTGCGGCGAAGGCGAGGCCGGCGATCTCGGTGTCGGCCGCCGACAGGACGACGATGTCCGCCGGCGACTGGCCGAGATCGATGGCCTCGCCGCCGTCGTCGATCGTGCCCTGCTGGGCGAGGAGAAGATGCAAAAGCTGCTCCTACTCGGCGGCGTCCCGCGCCGCGTCGTCGGTCAGGCCGCGGATCGCCGCGGTGATCGTGGCGCAGGTCGCCGCGTCCAGCCCGTCATGCAGGCCGATGACGACGAGGCGCGTGGCGCGGGTCTCGCCGAACTTCCATGGCCGGTCGAAATAGGTCTCGATCCGCTGGCCGACGGCCTGGACGACGAGGCGCATGGCCTTGCCCGGCACCTCGGCGAAACCCTTGACGCGCAATATGTCGTGCGCGGCGATCAGGCCGGCGAGCCCGTCCGCGAAGGCCTTTGGGTCGGCGACGCTGCCGGCGTCGACGACGAAGCTCTCGAACTCGTCGTGGTCATGCTCGGCGCCGTCCGCCTCGTGCTCGATCTCGTGATGCGACTTGCGGCCGGCGATCAGATCCTCGGTGCCGGCGGCGATGCCGAGCAGCACGTCGGCCGGCAGGCTGCCGGCTTCGGCGCTGACGATCTTGACGCCGGCAGCGGCTTGCCCAGCGATTTCGGCGCGGACCCGCTCCAGCGTTTCGGCGTCGACGAGATCGGCCTTGTTGAGGACGATCAGGTCGGCGGCGCGGATCTGGTCCTCGAAGAGTTCCTCCAGCGGGTTGTCGTGGTCGAGGCTCGTATCGGCGGCGCGGGCGGCGGCGACCTTGTCCTCGTCGTCGGCGAAGCGGCCTTCGGCGACGGCGGCGGTGTCGATCACCGTCACGACGCCGTCGACGGTCACGCGGGTCTTGACCTCCGGCCAGTTGAAGGCGGCGACCAGCGGCTGCGGCAAAGCGAGGCCCGAGGTCTCGATGACGATGTGGTCGGGCAGCCGGTCGCGGGCGAGCAGCTTGGTCATGGTCGGGATGAAGTCGTCGGCGACGGTGCAGCAGATGCAGCCATTGGTCAGCTCGATGACGTCGTCCTCGGTGCAGGTCTCGATGCCGCAGCCGGTGAGGATGTCGCCGTCGACGCCGAGATCGCCGAACTCGTTGATGATCAGAGCGATCTTCCGGCCGCCGGCATTCTGCAGGAGGTTGCGGATCAGCGTGGTCTTGCCGGCACCGAGGAAGCCGGTGATGACCGTGGCGGGGATTTTCTGCATGGGTTCAACCCTTCAATTGGAGCGGCAGCCCGGCGGCGATGAAGATCGCTTCGTCACAGGCGGCCGCGACGATCTGGTGGAGGCGCCCGGCGTGGTCGCGAAAGCGCCGCGCCATGGCATTTTCCGGCACGATCGACAGCCCGACCTCGTTCGAGACGAGGACGATGAGCCCCTTCGGCCGGGCCTGCAGGCATTCGCCCAGGCGCTCGGCTTCGGCGTCGACGTCGCGCTCGGCGAGCATCAGATTGGTGACCCACAGGGTCAGGCAGTCGACAAGCAGCGCCGTCTCCGGCGCCGCCTCCCGCTCGATGGCAGCAATCAGGTCGAGCGGTGTCTCGACGGTGCGCCAGGAAGCCGACCGGCGCGCCTGGTGCGCACCGATCCTCTCCGTCATCTCGGCGTCGAAGGCCTGGCCCGTGGCGAGATACACCGGCGCAAGGCCGCTCTCGACGACCCGCCGCTCGGCAAACGCGCTCTTGCCGGAGCGCGCGCCGCCGAGGACGAAGACCGAGTGGCTTGCCGCGCCTGGCTCAGCCGGCAAGGCCGACGATCGCCAGCATCTGCTCGCCGAGGATGATCGCCCCGGCGCCGGCGACGACGCCGCCGGTAACGCGCAGGCCGAAATTCTCGCGCGCCGAGCGGCCTTCGCCGAGGAGCTTTACCGCGACATGGCCGGCGGCGATGGCGACGGCGTACTGGATGGCGGCAAAGCCGACGAGATAGGCGATGACCGCGCCGGATTCCGACCCGACCACGGCCTCGCCATAGGCATAGCCATGGAACAGGCCGGCGACGGCGAAGAGCCCGCCGGTCACGAGCATGCCGTAGCTGCGGCCGGAAAGCGCCAGGACGCCGATGGCGGCGACGGACAGCGCGATGACGAATTCGGCGGCCGGCAGGTCGAAGGCCATCAAATGCAGGAGCGTGCCGGCGACGGTCGCCCCGACGAACAGCAGCGGCGTGAGGAAGCGGTGTGCAGTCAACGCCGCAAGCAGGCCGACGCCGACGATGAAGGCGAGATGGTCGAGGCCGATCACCGGATGGGCGAGGCCTGACAAAAACCCGTCAATGGCGCTTTGCGGCGCCATGCCACCGGTCGGGTGATGGGCGAAGGCGGCGGAGGGCAGAAAGGTGAGAAACCCCGCGAAGGCGAGGCGATTGAGGTTCGGCATCAGACAACTCCCGTGTCCAGTTGATTTGGACGCAGGCATTCCGTCGAACCGGCGCGTTTCCCCCATAGCTCCACCGGACAAGGGGTCCGGCAGATCGAAACACGGGTCCGACAGGAACGCCCGTCCTGTAGGCTCTGGCGTTGGACGGCAGGTCTCCTGGCTCGCGGGTCGTCGGTCGTCGCCTCGCCTTCCCGGAGCTTAGGGGCTCCAGTGGCTTTCCCGGGCGGGCCAATGAATTGGCTCGTCCGGCGGTGACGACCTCGCCGCTCTACAGTCGCGGGGTCGGCTGCGATATGGACCCCCTGATTGGGTCGGCCCGTCGCATTCCCTCTTCGCCCCAGCCGTTTTGCAGCCGGGGAACCGTCCTTCGACCGGGGCACGATTCCCCGTACCCCGGTCAGTCGGCGACAGTAACGATCGGCCTTCGGCGCGCAAGTCATTTCGCCGCAGGGTCGGGGGCCGAAAGACAAGCGGCCCGGGCGAGGAACGCCCGGGCCGCTTGTCTGTCAGTCGTGGCAATCGCGCCTCAGCGCGCCGCGGTCTGCTCGCAGGCCTCGATATGCTTGGCGAGCGCCTCGTTGGAGAGGATGGCGCTGATCGACTTGATGTCGCGGTTCTGGAACTTCGGCAGTCGCTGCAGCTCCTGCAGCCTTTCGAGGAGCGTGGCTCGGCTCATGATCGATCTCCTTGTCTATCGGCGCCTTCATGCCGCGTCGGACGTGGCACGAAGGCGCGTTGAACGGACGCCGTCAGGCCGCCCGCACACTCGCGGTCACCGGGATCTCGATATCGACCTCGAGGGTCGAGACCTGTTCCCCGCGATCCATCTTGACGATCACCTTCTCGCGGTCGACCTGGACGTGCTTGGCGATGACGGCGAGGATCTCCTCGCGCAGGAGCCCGACGAGGTCGGAATGGCCGACCGTCGCGCGCTCGTGGGCCAGCAGGACCTGCAGGCGCTCGCGCGCCATCGGAGCGGATGTCTGCTTGCTGAAGAAGCTGAAGAGGTTCATGCGGCCCTCCGACCGAAGATCTTGCCGAAGATCCCCCGCTTCTCGCCGGGGATGGTCATCGGAACCTGCTCGCCGGCGAGGCGCCGTGCGGCATCCTTGTAGGCCAGCGCCGGGGCGCTGTTGCCGTCGCTGAGCGTCACCGGCGTGCCGAGATTGGAGGCGCGCAGGACGTCCATGCTCTCGGGGATGATGCCGAGCAGCGGGATCGACAGGATCTCGAGGACGTCGTCGACCTTCAGCATGTCGCCGCGCTCGGCGCGGGCGGGATCGTAGCGGGTGAGCAGGAGGTGCTTCTCCATCCGCTCGCCGCGCTCGGCCTTGGCCGTCTTGGAATCGAGCAGGCCGATGATGCGATCGGAATCGCGCACCGAGGAGACTTCCGGGTTGGTGACCACGACCGCGACGTCGGCGTGGCGCATCGCCAGCGTCGCGCCGCGCTCGATGCCGGCGGGGCTGTCGCAGATGATCCAGTCGAAGCTGTTCTTCAGCTCGTTCATCACCCGCTCGACGCCCTCGGAGGTGAGGTTGTCCTTGTCGCGCGTCTGCGAGGCCGGCAGCAGGAACAGCGTTTCCAGCCGCTTGTCGCGGATCAGCGCCTGGGGCAGCTTGGCGTCGCCCTGCACCACGTTGATCAGGTCGTAGACGACGCGGCGCTCGGCGCCCATCACCAGGTCGAGATTGCGCAGGCCGACGTCGAAATCGACCACCACGGTCTTTTCGCCGCGCTGCGCCAGTGCCGCCCCGAGCGCGGCGGTCGACGTCGTCTTGCCGACGCCTCCCTTGCCCGATGTCACGACGATTACTTTTGCCATCTTGTTCTCCTCATACCGACCGCGCCATCAGGCGACGGTCTCGGCCTTGATCGTGTCGCCTTCGAGCCAGATCTGGACGGCCTGCCCCCTGAGCTTGGCGTCCATGTCGTCGACCATCTTGTAGAGGCCGTCGATCGCCAGAAGCTCGGCTTCGAGCTTGCGGCAGAAAATGCGGGCGTCGGCATTGCCGACCGAGCCGGCCATCGCCCGCCCGCGGAGCGCGCCGTAAATATGGATCGAGCCGCCGGCGACGACTTCCGCGCCGGACGCGACCGAGCCGATGATCGTAACGTCACCTTCCGGGAAGATGATCGACTGGCCGGAACGCACCGGCTGGTTGACGATGATCGAGGCGACCGGGCGCGGTGCCTGCGGCTCCGGTGCGGCCGCTGCCTTGGCCACGGGCGCCGTGCCGGCCTTGCCGCCGTTCTTCGCGGCCGGCGCGGCTTCCGCTGCCGGGGCCTCGAAATCGGCGGCCGGCCGGCCGCCCTTCATGGCCGGCGGCATGCCGATGCCGAGCAGCGACGAACGGGCGCCCTCGATCCCCATGATGCGGACGCTGCGCTCGCCGAGTTCGCCGATCAGCTCCTTCAGCTGCTCCTGGCTGATCTCGAGGCCCTCGACGTCGAGGACGATCGGACGGCCGAGGAAGAAGCCGGTGGAACGCGACGCCAGATCGTCGAGCCGCGCCAGCCAGCCATCGAAGGGCAGCTCGGGCGACAGGACGAGGGCCAGGAACGAGCGACCCTTGAGGCGTATCGGGCGGGTGTCGGTTAAGCTCTTGGTCATCTCGGTTAATTTTCGGTTAGAACTTCATGTAAACGGCGATCGGTTAAGCGATGGTTAACGGCCGGACCATGCGCCGGGCTGACGCTTTAACCGGCGACGCTTCGCCGCCGCGGTAACCGATCGGCTTGTGAGACACTCGCAACTGCGCCATGACGCAAGGCAGCGTTCCGCCACCGGGGAGAGAGCCATGATCACCAGACGCAGCATCATTATGGCAGGCGCGGCGGCGATGCTGGCGTGGCTGCCGGGAGCGGCGGTGGCGCAGGAGCCGATCCGGCTCGGCGAGATGAACAGCTACACCGCGCTGCCGTCCTTCACCCTGCCCTACCGCAAAGGCTGGCAGCTGGCGCTCGACCAGATCAATGCCGCCGGCGGGATCGACGGGCGGCCGATCGAGGTGATCAGCCGCGACGACAACGCCCAGCCGGGCGACGCCATCCGCATCGCCGAGGAGTTCGTCTCCTCCGACCGCGTCGCGGTGATCTGGGGCGGCTTCTTCTCCAATGTCGGCCTCGCCCTCACGGACTTCGCCAAGCAGCGCAAGGTGCCGTATCTCGCCACCGAGCCGCTGGCGGACGCCATCGTCTGGTCGGCCGGCAACCGCTACACCTTCCGCCTGCGGCCCTCGACGGCGATGCAGGCGGCGATGCTGGCCGAGGAAGCCGCCAAGCTCGACGCCACGCGCTGGGCGATCGTCGCGCCGAACTACGCCTACGGCACCGACGCCGTCGCCGCCTTCAAGGCCGAGCTTTCCAAGCGCAAGCCGGATGTCGAGTTCGTCGGCGAGCAGTGGCCGCCGCAGGGCAAGATCGACGCCGGCCCGACCGTGCGGGCGCTGGAGGCGATGAAGCCCGACGCGATCTTCAACGTCACCTTCGGGCCGGACCTCGCCAAGTTCGTGCGCGAGGGCGAGATCCGCGGCCTGTTCGAGGACCGCGACGTGGTCAGCCTCCTGTCGGGCGAGCCGGAATATCTCGAGCCGCTGGGCGCCGAGGCGCCGGAAGGCTGGATCGTCACCGGCTATCCCTGGTACGCGATCGACACGCCCGAGCATAAGGCTTTCGCGGAAGCCTACGAGGCGGCCTATGACGAGCACCCCTATGCGGGCTCGCTGGTCGGCTACAACTCGATGCTGTCGCTCGCCGCGGCGCTGCGCAAGGCGGGCTCGGAAGACGCCGAGGCGCTGGTCGACGCCTTCGAGGACCTCGAAGTGGCGGGCGCCCCCTCCGGCACGTTCCGCTACCGCGCCTCCGACCACCAGTCGACGATGGGCGCCTGGGTCGGCAGGACCGCGGTCGAGGACGGCAAGGGCATCATGGTCGACTGGCGCTATGCCGACGGCGCGGACTATCTGCCGTCGGACGAGGCGGCAAGGGCGCTGCGGCCGGCCGAATGATCCGTTGGCCCCGCCTCGCCTGCCGGCGATGACGGCATGACGACGCTCGGCTTCTTTCTCGCGCAGCTGCTGGCCGGCCTCGCCGACGCCTCGGCGCTGTTCCTCGTTGCCGTCGGCCTGTCGCTGATCTTCGGCGTGACGCGGATCGTCAATTTCGCGCATGGCTCGTTCTTCATGCTGGGCGCCTATGTCGCCTATTCGGCGGTAACGTATTTCCCGACCGGCCATCTCGGCTTCTGGGGCGGCGTGCTGCTGGCCGCGCTTGCCGTCGCGCTGATCGGCGGGCTGGTCGAGATCGTCGTGCTGCGCCGGCTCTATGCCTCCACCGAGCTCTACCAGCTGGTCGCGACCTTCGGCGTCCTGCTGATCATCCAGGATGCGGCGCTCGCCATCTGGGGGCCGACCGACCTCCTTGCCCCGAGGGCGCCCGGCCTCGGCGGCGCCGTGCGCATCCTCGGCGAGCCGGTGCCGCAATACGATCTGGTGCTGATCGCCGCGGGGCCCCTCGTCCTCGGCCTCGTCTGGCTCGCCCTCAACCGGACGCGCTGGGGCATCCTGGTGCGCGCCGCCACCGAGGACCGCGAGATGGCGGGGGCGCTCGGCGTCGACGAGGCGAAGCTGTTCACCGGCGTGTTCATGCTGGGGGCGTTCCTGGCCGGTCTCGCCGGCGGGCTTCAGATCCCGCGCGAGACGGTGAGCCTTGCCATGGATCTCGACGTCGTCGTCGAGGCCTTCGTCGTGGTGGTCGTCGGCGGCCTCGGCAGTATCGGCGGCGCCTATGCCGCGGCGGTGCTGATCGGCGTCGCCAACGCCTTCGGCGTCTTGTTCTTCCCGACGCTGGCGATGGTGCTGCCGTTCCTGGTGATGGCGGCGGTGCTGGTGATCCGCCCCGTCGGCCTGTTCGGCAGCCAGGCGCTGGCGGCACCGGCCGCCTCCGAGCGCGGCGCGACCTTGCGACTGCCCGGCCGCGTGCAAGCGCTGCTCCTCGCCGGCGGCTTCGTCGCGCTGGCGCTGCTGCCACTGGTCACCACCGGCTTCGCGCTGGTGCTGGCGACCGACATCCTCGTCGCGGCGCTGTTCGCGGCCAGCCTGCAGCTGCTGATGGGCGTCGGCGGGCTGATCTCCTTCGGCCATGCCGCCTATTTCGGCCTCGGCGCCTATGGCGCGGCGCTGGCGGCCAAGCTGCTCGGCCTGCCGATGCTGCCGGCGATGGCGCTCGGCGTCGTGGTCGGCGGGATCGGAGCGCTGGTGCTCGGCTGGTTCTGCGTGCGGCTGTCGGGCGTCTATCTCGCCATGCTGACGCTCGCCGGCGCGCAGATCCTCTGGTCGACGGCGATCCAGTGGCGCGGTGTCACCGGCGGCGACGATGGCATTCTCGGCGTCTGGCCGGACGCCGCCTTCGCCTCGCGCCCGGCCTATTTCCTCCTGACGCTGGCGCTGGTGGCGATCGGGCTCTGGCTCATGCGGCGGATCGCCCATTCGCCCTTCGGCTACGTGCTGCGGGCCGGCCGCGACGCGCCGCTGCGGGCCGAGGCGCTCGGCATCCACGTGCGGCGCTGGCAGCTCGGCGCCTTCGTCCTCGCCGGGACCTTCGCGGCGCTGGCCGGCGCGATCTTCGTCTTCTCCAAGGGCAGCATCTTTCCCAACGAGATGTCCGTCTCCCGCTCCGTCGACGCGCTCCTGATGGTGCTGATCGGCGGCGTGCAGTCGCTCTCCGGGCCGATCGTCGGGGCGCTGGTGTTCACCGGCGTCGAGGACTGGATCAGCCGGCTCGACCACTGGCGCTCGATCTTCGGCGGGATGATCCTGCTGGTCTGCCTGTTCGCGCCGCGCGGCCTCGCCGGCTTCGGCCGCCAGATCGCCGACCGGCTTCGACGCCGCCCCGGCCAGAAGACGGCGCCGGCATGAGCGTGCTTTCCGTCGACAACCTCGCCAAGGCGTTCCAGGGCGTCGTCGCCGTCGACGATCTGTCCTTTGCCGTCGAGTCGGGGGAGATGGTGGCGCTGATCGGGCCGAACGGCGCCGGCAAGTCCACCAGCTTCAACATGCTCAATGGCCAGCTGACGCCCGATCGCGGCAGCATCCGGCTGTTCGGCAGGGACATCACCGGCTGGCCGGCCCGCCGCATCGCCCGCGAGGGGGTCGGGCGCACCTTCCAGATCACCCAGACCTTCGGCTCGATGACGGTGCGCGAGAACGTCCAGACCGCGCTCATCGCCCATCGCCGCCGCGGCTTCGACCTGTTCTCGCGCGCCGTCGCCTTCGACCCGGCGGCAGCCGATGCGCTGCTGGCGACCGTCGGCCTGTCGGAGGCGGCGGATCGTCCCGCCGCGCAGCTCGCTTACGGCGACCTCAAGCGGCTGGAACTGGCGGTCGCGCTGTCCGGCAAGCCGCGCCTTTTGCTGATGGACGAGCCGACCGCCGGCATGGCGCCCGGCGAACGCCAGGCGCTGATGGCGCTGGTGCGGAAGATCGCCAGCGCGGCCGAGGGCCCGAGCGTCCTCTTCACCGAGCACGACATGGACGTCGTCTTCGCCCATGCCGACCGGATCCTCGTCATGAACCGCGGCGCGCTGATCGCCGAGGGCGGGGCCGAGGATATCCGCAACGATCCAAGGGTGCGCGAGGTCTATCTCGGCGGCGGGGCCGTGCCGGCAACGGAGCAGGGCACCGATGCTTGAGCTCGACGGGATCGACAGCTTCTACGGCGAGGCGCACATCCTGCACGGCGTGTCGCTCAAGGTAGCGAAGGGCGAGGTCGTGGCGCTGGTCGGGCGCAACGGTGCCGGCAAGACCACGACGCTGAAATCGGCGATGGGGCTCGTGCGGCCGCGGAGCGGGCGCGTCACCTTCGCCGGGCAGGACATCACCGGCATGGCGCCGTGGCGCGGCGCGCGGCTCGGCCTCGGCTACGTGCCGGAGGAGCGGCGGATCTTCAAGGACCTGACCGTCGCCGAAAATCTCGAAGTGGGGCGAAAGGCGGGTCCCGGCGGCGCGGAAGGCTGGTCGGCGGAGCGGCTCTACGCGCTGTTTCCAAACCTTGCCGAACGGCGCGGCCAGAAGGGCGGCAGGCTATCGGGCGGCGAGCAGCAGATGCTGACCCTTGCGCGCACGCTGATGGGCAACCCGTCGATGCTGCTGCTGGACGAGCCCTCGGAGGGCATCGCGCCGGTGATCGTCGAGGCGATGGCGGAGGCACTGCTGACCCTGAAGCGCGCCGGTCTCGCGGTTCTCCTGTCGGAGCAGAATCTGGGCTTTGCTCGGATGATCGCCGATCGGGTGGTGCTGCTCGAAACCGGCACCGTGCGCTTCGACGGCGATTTCGCCGCCATCGAAGCCGATCCCGCCATTCTCGCGCGCTATCTGGCTGTCTGACGTATGCAGCCGGCGGTCTTCAGGCCACGGCTGCCAATGCGTCGCTGCCGGCCTGCTTGTCCGACCTGTTGCCGAGCCGGACCACTGCCTTGAGCGGTAGATGGTCGGACGCCATCCGGGCCTTGGGCGTGTTGTGAACGGCGATGCTGGAGATCAGATCGTGCGGCTTGGCGAGGACCCGGTCGAGCGCCCAGATCGGAAAGCGCGACGGAAAGCTCGGGATCGCGGCTTCCAGCGGCCCGAAATGCGGCTCTAGCCCGGAAAGCGACGAGCGCTTGCCGAGCCGCCATTCGTTGAGATCGCCCATCAGGAGCGTCGGCACGTCGTCGCCCGGCTCGATGGCCTGGAGCAGGGTATGCGCCTGCAGCGCCCGCGAGCGGCGCAGGAGTCCCAGATGCGCCGCGATGATCCGCAGCGGGCCGCAATCCAGATCGAGCTCGACGACCAGCGCGCCGCGCGGCTCGGCCCCCGGCAGGGACAGCTGGTGGGCGGCGGTGACCGTGCCGCTGCGGATCAGCAGCACATTGCCGTGCCAGCCATGGCCGCCCTGCGAGATCGGCAGCGAGATCGGCACGAGGCCCGTCTGGCGCTCCAGTGAATGCAGGTCGAGCAGCCCCGCGCGCTCGCCGAAGCGCTGGTCTGCCTCCTGCAGGGCGACCAGGTCGGCATCCAGTTCCCGGATGACGGCGATGGTGCGGTCGGGGTCGAAGCGGCCATCGACGCCGACGCATTTATGCACGTTGTAGGAGGCGATCGTCGTCGCCTCGCCGAGACCCTTGCAGCTTTCGGAAACGAAGGTCTGGCGCTCCTGGCGCAGCGTGGAGACGAGCAGAGGCCGGAGTTTCCTGCTCTTGTCCGGTTGAGGCTGCTTGGTTCGGCGCATGCGGCACGGCTCCGACGACGTTCTTGTAGGCTGATCTTAGGCGGCAACGCATATGGGCCGACCGGGCGGGACGCAACCGATATGGTTACGCTCGAGCTTTGCTCCTATAAGGCGACGTGCCTTTGAAGCCACCCAACGAGCGCGGGAGTCCCATGTTCCCTCACAGCCGCGTGCATCGCGGCAAAACGGGAATGGACCGCAGGAATGAGTGACCCGGTGAGCATCGTCGCCATCATCGCGGGATGCGTCGTCGTTCTGGGCCTCGCGGTCCTGTTGTTCTTCTATGCCTTCGGCCGGGTTGCGCATGTCGATTTCGGCGCGCCGTCCTTCGCGCTGCCGCCCGAGGACGATGCGACGACGCTCGACCGGGACGTTGCGGCGATGCTGCGCCAACATCCGGGCGAGAGCGGGCTGATGCTGGTCTCCGGCGGCACGAGAGCCTTTGCCGCCAGGGTGCTCGCCGCCCGCAGCGCGGGGCGCAGTCTCGACCTGCAATACTACTACTGGCTGGACGACCTGACCGGCGGACTGCTTGCCAAGGAACTGATCGGTGCCGCCGATCGCGGCGTGCGGGTGCGGCTGCTCCTCGACGACATCAACACGCGCGGCAAGGATCGCAGCTACCTGGCGCTCGACCGCCATCCCAATGTCGAGGTGCGGCTGTTCAACCCGGCCAAGAGCCGGTCGAACGCGCTGCATCGCGGCGTCGACACGCTGCTGCGCCCGTTCAGTGCCACGCGGCGCATGCACAACAAGGCGTGGATCGCCGACGGAAGGCTGGCGATCGTCGGCGGACGCAATGTCGGCGACGCGTATTTCGACGCTTCCGAGACGGCGAATTTCCGCGACCTGGACCTTCTGGCGGTCGGTCCGGTGGTCGAACAAGCGGCTGCCGTCTTCGACGATTTCTGGAACAGCAATGCCGTCCTGCCGATCCGCAAGCTGGCGCGCTACGGCAGGCAGGACCTGCCGACCCTCAAGGAGCGGTGGGGCGATCTGATCACGACCGAGCGCGCGGCGCCCTACATGAAGCGGGTCGTCGAAGAAGGCGACGCACAGACGATGCTCCGCGACGCCCCGGCCTTCCACTGGACGCCCGAGGCGCGGGTGATCTCCGATCCGCCGGAAAAGGCCCACGAACGCGGCCACAAGAACTGGCTGTGGAACGAGATCAACCCGGTGGTGCTGTCTGCCCGCTCGCATCTGGAGATCGTCTCGCCCTATTTCATTCCGGGCTACGAGGGCGTGCGGCGGCTGTCCGATCTGGCGGCCAAGGGCGTCGCTATCACCGTCCTGACCAACTCGCTGGCGGCGACCGACGTCGCGGCGGTGCACGGCGCCTATGCCAACTACCGGGCGGCGCTGCTGCAGGGCGGCATCGCGCTTTTCGAGCTGCGGCCCCGGCGTCGGCGGGACGACATCTCGCTGTTCGGCTCGAGCACGGCGAGCCTCCACACCAAGGCCTTCACCGTCGACGGCGAGTTCGGCTTCATCGGCTCGTTCAACTTCGATCCGCGCTCGGTTTCGCTCAACACCGAGATGGGCGTGCTCTTCCGGCAGGCTGCGCTGACCCGCGAGGTGCGGGCGGTGATGATGGAGCAGATGGCGCCGCAGAGCAGCTATCGCCTGACCTTGAAGAACGGCTCGCTGGCCTGGCACGACGGGCCGGAGGGGCGGGATCAACGCCGCGACCCGGAGACCACGATCTGGCGGCGCATGGCGGTCGCGATCATCGGCTTCCTGCCGATCGAGTCGCAGCTGTAGGACCTCACCGGGAACCGCCGGAGCGGCTAGCGGTCCCCCTTGCCGCCGCCGTCGCCGAAACGCGCGCCCTGATGCTCGCCGAGGCTGGGCGCGGGCCGGTCCAGCGTCAGCCCCGCCTCGCCGAAGCGGATCGGCGTGCGCACCCCGGGCAGCCCTGCCGGCGCGATCTGCATGCCGCGATGGACGATCTGCGGGTCGGCGAAGACCTCCGCGACGTCGTTGATCGGCCCGGCCGGCACCCCGACCGCCTCCAGCGCCGCGAGCAGCGCATCGCGCTGGAACGCGCCCGTCGCCGTCGTCAGCGCGGCGACCAGCCTCTCGCGGTTGGCGACACGGGATTCGTTGGTCCGGTAGCGTTCGTCGAGCGCGAGGTCATCGCGGCCGAGCACGGCGCAGAGCCGGCCGAACTGCCGGTCGTTGCCGCAGGCGATGATCAGATGGCCGTCGGCGACCGGGAACACCTGGTAGGGCACGATGTTGGGATGGGCGTTGCCGAGCCGGCTTGGCACGATGCCGGAGGCGAGATAGTTCAGCGCCTGGTTGGCGAGGACGCCGGCCATGCAGTCGAACAGCGCCATGTCGACATACTGCCCCTGCCCGGTCCGCGCCCGGTCGGCAAGCGCCGCCTGGATGGCGATCGTGCCGTAGAGGCCGGTGAAGATGTCGGCGAAGGCGACGCCGATCTTCTGCGGCTCGCCCCCCGGCTCGCCGGTGAGGCTCATCACCCCGCCCATGCCCTGGATCATGAAGTCGTAGCCGGCGCGGCCGGCATAGGGCCCGTCCTGGCCGAAGCCGGTGACCGAGCAGTAGACCAGCCGCGGGTTGATCGCCCTGAGGCTGTCGTAGTCGAGGCCGAAGCGGGCGAGCCCGCCGACCTTGAAGTTCTCGATCAGCACGTCGGCCTCGGCCGCGAGGCCTCGCACCAGCGCCTGCCCTTCCGGCGTAGCGAAATCGGCCACCACCGATCGCTTTCCGCGGTTGCAGGCGTGGAAATAGGCCGCCGTCCGCTCGCCGCCCCGCTCGACGAAAGGCGGGCCCCAGCCGCGCGTGTCGTCACCGGCGGGGCTTTCGACCTTGATCACGTCGGCACCGAGATCAGCAAGCGTCTGGCCGATCCAGGGACCGGCAAGGATGCGGGCGAGTTCGAGGACTTTCAGGCCGGAATGGGGAGCGTGGGTCATCCTCGCGGCGTGCCGAGACGCGGCCGGCGTGTCAAGCGCTGCCGACGTTGATCGTGATCGCGCCGGTCGATGTGAGTACGAGAAAGGTGATGGCCAGGGAGATGAGCCAGGCGATGACGTTCCAGATGATCGTCTGCCACCATGCGGTTGCCGAACGGATGCGTTCGCTCAATCGCTCCTCGACGCCGCGGATCGCATCGATGCGGGTCGCTTCCTGGATTTCCGGGCGCGACCTGTCGAGAACCGCTTCCGCGTAGCTCTCGAGCCGAAGCAAGGCACTTTCTCGGTACTGGTGGATCAATCGCGGCGTCAGAGTGAGGTGGTGGCGAGCCAGCGCTTCCTCGGTCAGGTCGCCCTTCAGTGCGAGGTCCCGTTTGTCTCGCTTGTAGTAGGCATAGGCCAAATGGCCAACAACATCTTCATCGAGATCGTCGAGCTTCACGATCTGTTCGAATGCGGTGGAATGCTCCCCCGGCACTTCACTAACGTTTTTTACGGGACGCGGAGTCGGCCAAAGCCTCGTAGATGACGTCGCGAGATATCCTCGTGCGGACAGTCCCATCCGGGCCGAGAACTTGCCGCTCGACGAATTTGCCGTTGCGGCTGTCTCGCGTCGCCATTGCACCGGCCGTCTGCCGGTCCTTGCCGGAACCCGCGGCAAGCCTCCCCGGCCTTGCAGTTCCGCCTGCTTTGGTATCAGACGTCATTTCAGACCCTTCACTGGGACCCGAGACACCCACTACGACCAGCACCTCAACATAGCCCAGGATGCTCTCGCGTGCAGCATAATGGCTTGTCGTGGCTCGTCTAGTCCACGAACGCCCGCTCAACCACGTAGGTGCCGGGCTTGTTGTTGGCGCCCTCCTCGAAGCCGAGGCCGTCGAGCAGCTTCTCGGTGTCCTTCAGCATCGCCATCGAACCGCAGATCATCGCGCGGTCGGTGGCGGGATCGAGCGGCGGGATCTGCAGCGCCTCGAACAGCTGGCCGTTCTCGATCAGCGTGGTGATGCGGTGGCCGCGGGTCTCGCCCTCGCGGGTGGCGCTGGTGTGGAACAGCAGTCTGTCGCCGATGAACTCGCTCATCAGCTCGTCGGACCGCGCGTTCTCCACCAGGTCACGGCCGTAGCGGAGTTCCGCCTGGCTGCGGCAGGTCTGGGTGAGGATCACCTGGTCGAACTTCTCGTAGGTTTCAGGATCGCGGACGACTCCGGCAAAGGGCGCGATACCGGTGCCGGTGGAGAACAGGAACAGCCGCTTGCCGGGGATCAACGCGTCGAGGACCAGCGTGCCGGTCGACTTCTTGCGCATCAGCACCGTGTCGCCGACGGCGATCTTCTGCAGATGCTCGGTCAGCGGGCCGTTCGGCACCTTGATCGAGAAGAACTCCAGCTCCTCGTCCCAGGACGGGCTGGCGATCGAATAGGCGCGGAACACCGGCTTCTCGGCGTTCGGCAGGCCGATCATGACGAACTCGCCGGTGCGGAAGCGAAAGCTCTGCGGCCGGGTGATCCGGAACGAGAACAGCGTGTCGGTGTAGTGCCGGACGGCGGTGACGCGCTCGGCAAAGACACCTGCCGGAATCGGGAAGGCGGGCTCCTGCGTCGGTTCCGACTGAGCGGCGAGAGAATTCATCGAACACGTCCTTTCATTCCGCGGCAGGCGACGCCTCGCGGGGCACGACAAGCCAGGCAGGCCGCCGCTACATAGAACCTCATCGGCTCAAGGTCAGCGGCAGGCATTCCAATAATCTGCCGATGCGGAAAAGAAATCACCCGCGCCGGCTCCCCCGCCGGCCCGATCAGCTTCGGGCGACCGCCTGATCCTCGCCGCCGCGCGCCGCTTCGGCCGCGAACGAATTCTCCTCCAGGCAAGCAACCGGTGCCCCGGGACAGGCAAAGCCGACGATCACGCTGCGCACCACGTTGCCGCCCACCGTGACGAGGTCGAAACCCCGCTCCGACCGCAGCCACTCCAGGATGACACCGCCGACGGCGCAGACATAGGCCGTCGCCGCGATCTCCGGCTTCCATTCCGGCTTCAGCTCGCCGCGATACTGGACGGCGGCGAAGATCGCCGTGATGGTGCGGTGCATGGCGTTGTCCGCGTCGGTGCGCCGCATCATCGCGTCCTGCATCTCGCCGACGTATTCGCACCGCAGCAGCAGGATGGTCAGAACCCGGCGCGCCCGTTCGTCGCGCTCCAGATGACGAAACGCCTCGATTGAATTGGTGTATAGTTCCTCCAGGGATCGCCGCGCGCCGGGCGATCCGTCGCTGAAGAACGCTTCCTGCGGCAGCTTCGCCCGCTCGTGCATGGCGCGGAACAGTTCCAGCTTGTTGGGAAAGTGCCAGTAGATCGCGCCACGCGTCAGGCCGGCTGCGGCGGCGATGTGCGACAGGGTGGTGGAAGCGACGCCGAAATCGTAGAAGCGCGCTTCGGCCGCATCGAGGATCGCCTCGCGGGTCAGCAGTGCATCTTCCTTGGTGCGTCGCACATGTGCCTCCCTTGCTCAGATACATTTATGGCTGTATGTATGCTGCAATGCAAGAGGACGGGGCCGCTGTGGCCGGAAAGTGATTAAGAATGTCCGGATCGAGAGCATTCCTTCGGATCGCGGCCCTGACGGGCCTGCTCGTGGCCGCCGGCGTGCCGGCTCATGCACAAGGCGGCGGCGAGACGCCCCCGCCCGCCGTCACGGTGATGACGATCCAGAGCCGCACCTTGCCGGTGACCTACGAGTACGCCGGCCGGGTCGCCGCGTCGCGCGAGGTCGAGGTCCGCGCCCGCGTCGGCGGCATCCTGCTGCAGCGCGAATTCGAAGAGGGCGCCCGCATCGCGCAGGGAACCCTGCTCTTCCGCATCGATTCGGCGCCCTACGAGGCGCAGGTCGCGCTGGCGAAGGCGGAAGTCATGCAGGCCGAGGCCCAGCTCGGGCAGGCCCAGCGGACGGAGGAGCGCGCCCGCACGCTGGCGCAGAGCGGCGCCTCCAGCCGCGCCGCGCTCGACGACGCGGTCTCGGCGCGCGAACTCGCGGCCGCGCAGGTCGCCGCCGCCGAGGCGCAGCTGCGCACGGCAACGCTGTCGCTCGGCTATGCGACGGTCGAGGCGCCGGTCAGCGGCATCACCAGCCTCGAGCAGGTGCCCGAGGGCAGCCTGCTGAGCACCGGCGATCTGCTCACCCGGATCAGCCAGCTCGACCCGATCTACGTCAATTTCTCCGCTGCCGACCGCGAGGCGGCCTCGATCCGCGACCTGATCGACAGCGGCCGGCTGCAGGGCGGCACCAACCCCTCCGACCTGAAGGTGACGATCGCCTTCGGTGACGGCGCGACCTACGAGCAGAGCGGCACGATCGACTTCACCTCCACCTCGATCGATTCCCAGACCGGCACGATCCTGTCGCGCGCCGTGCTGCCCAACCCGGACGACAAGCTGTTGCCCGGCCAGTTCGTGCGGCTGCAGCTCGAAGGGCTGTCGGTCGAGAACGCCGTCACCGTGCCGACCGAGGCGCTGATGCAGGGCCCGCAGGGCACCTTCGTCTATACGGTCAATGCCGAGAACGTCGCGGAAGTGCGGCCGGTGCGGGTCGACCGCGAGTTGAACGGCTCGCTGCTGCTCGCCGACGGCCTCCAGGACGGCGACCGGGTGATCGTCGAGGGTGTCGTCAAGGTCCGTCCGAACGCACCCGTTGCGCCGCACGAGGCAGAGGAGGCGCCCGCCGGCGGCCAGCCCGCAAACGCGCCAGAAGCGAGCGCCGGGCCCGAAGAGGGCGCGGCGGAGCCGCCGGCAGCAGGAACGCCGGAGGCACCGGAGGCAGCCGAGGACGCAGCGCCGGCCACCGGGGACAGCAGCGCCCTGGAGAGCGATGCCGAGACCGCGTCGGCAGACGCCTCGGCGGGCCCGCCCGTGCCGCTGACCGCCCTCCCCGACGGCCAGGCCGCCCGCGACGAGCAGAACGGTGCGGAGACCGGCCAGTGAACGCCCGCTTCTTCGTCGACCGGCCGATCTTCGCGGCGGTCATCTCGATCCTGATCGTGCTCGGCGGCATCATGTCGATCACCTCGCTGCCGATCGAGCAGTATCCCGAGCTGGTGCCGCCGCAGGTGCAGGTGCGCGCCTCCTATCCGGGCGCCAGTGCCGAGACCATCGCCCAGACCGTCTCCGCGCCGATCGAACAGCAGATCAACGGCGTCGAGGACATGCTCTACATGCAGTCGACGAACTCCTCGACGGGTTCGGCGACCATCACCGTGACCTTCGCCAGCGGCACCGACCCGGACCAGGCGACGATCAACGTCAACAACCGCGTGCAGCAGGCCAACGCGTCGCTGCCGCAGGAGGTCCAGCGCCTCGGCGTCACCGTCGCCAAGCAGAATTCGTCGATCCTCGCGGTCCTCACCATGTCGTCGCAGGACCCGCGCTACGACGCGACCTACGTGTCGAACTACGCGCTCTTGAACGTCCTCGACGAGCTGAAGCGGCTGCCGGGCATCGGCGAGGCGCAGCTCTTCGGCGCCCGCAACTATTCGATGCGCATCTGGCTGCGCCCGGACGCGCTCGCCTCCTACGGCCTGACGCCCGGCGACGTCGCCACCGCGATCCGCGACCAGAACGCCCAGTTCGCCGCCGGCCAGTTCGGTGCCGAGCCCTCCGACAGCGACCTCGCCTTCACCTATTCGGTGACCACGGCCGGGCGCCTGCCCGACGCCGCGGCCTTCGAGAACATCATCCTGCGCTCGGACGCCAACGCCGCCTCGCTGCTGCTCAAGGACGTCGCGCGGGTCGAGCTCGGGGCGCAGGACTACGGCTTCAACGCCACCTACAACGGCATCCCGACCGTGCCGATCGGCATCTACCTGCAGCCCGGCGCCAACGCGCTGGACACGCTGGCCGGCGTCAGGGCCCGGATGGACGAGCTTTCGGGCAATTTCCCGAGCGGCATCGCCTATGCCATCCCCTACGACACGACCAAGTTCATCGAGGCGTCGATCGAGGAGGTGGTGATCACCTTCATCGAGGCGATGGTGCTGGTCTTCATCGTCGTCTTCGTCTTCCTGCAGAGCTTCCGCGCCACGCTGATCCCGATGATCGCCGTGCCGGTATCGATCATCGGCACGTTCGGCGTGCTGCTCGCGCTCGGATTCTCGATCAACCTCCTGACGCTGTTCGGCCTGGTGCTGGCGATCGGCATCGTCGTCGACGACGCCATCGTGGTGCTCGAGAATGTCGAGCGGATCATGCGCACGGAGCGGCTCAACGCCAAGGACGCCACCGCCAAGGCGATGACCGAGGTCGCCGGGCCGGTGATCGCCATCGTGCTGGTGCTGTGCGCCGTGTTCATCCCAGTCGCCTTCCTCGGCGGCCTCGCCGGCACGATGTACCGCCAGTTCGCGGTGACCATCGCCGTGTCCGTCACCATTTCCGGCATCGTCGCGCTGACGCTGACGCCGGCCCTGTGCGGCGTCCTCCTCAAGAACACCCATTCCGAGCCCTGGGCGCCGTTCCGCTGGTTCAACCGCGGCTTCGACAAGCTGACCAACGCCTATGGGGCGGGCGTCGCCTTCATCATGCGCCGGGCGGTGCTGGCGCTGGTGCTGTTCGCCGGCGTCCTCGGCGGCAGCTATTATCTGTTCCAGACGATCCCCGGCTCGCTCGTCCCCGACGAGGACCAGGGCGTCAATTTCGTCATCGCCATACTGCCGCCGGCCGCCTCGCTGGCGCGCACGACCGAGGTGATGGAACAGGTCAGCGCCAATCTCCGCCAGCACCCGGCGGTGCAGGACGTCACCGCCTTTGCCGGCTTCGACCTTCTCGCCGGCACGCAGAAATCCAGCGCAGGCGTTGCCTTCGTCAGCCTCAAGGACTGGGCGGACCGCGAGGATCCCTCGCTCGATGCCCGCAGTCTCGTCGGCCCGTTCATCGGTATGAATGCCGGCATCGAGGACGGCATGGTGCTGGCCTTCAACCCGCCGCCGATCCAGGGCCTGTCGACCACCGGCGGCTTCGACCTGTTCGTCCAGGACCGCCAGAATTCCGGGGCGCAGGCGCTGATCGAGGCGACCAACGCGCTCGTCGCAGCTGCCGCCGAGCGGCCGGAGCTTGCCGGCGTACGCACCACCTTCGCGGCCAACGTGCCGCAGTACCAGATCGACGTGGACCGCCAGAAGGCCAAGGCGCTGAACGTGCCGATCTCGTCGATCTTCGAGACCATGCAGTCGACCTTCGGCTCGCTCTACGTCAACGACTTCACCCTGCTCGGCCGCAATTATCGCGTGTCGCTGCAGTCGGAATCGGATTTCCGCGAGAAGCCGGACGATCTGCGCTTCGTCTATGTGCAGGCCTCCAACGGCTCGATGATCCCGCTGGACACGCTGCTGACGGTCGAACGCGTGGTCGGCCCTGACCTGATCGAGCGGTTCAACGCCTTCAACGCGGCGAAGGTCTCGGGCGGTCCGGCCCCCGGCTACTCCTCCGGCCAGGCGCTGGCGGCAATGCAGGAAATCGCGGCGTCCAGCCTGCCGCCCGGCTACCAGGTCGCCTGGACGGGCTCGGCCTACCAGGAGATCGCCTCGGGCGGCACGGGGCTGATCGCCATCGGCTTCGGCATCCTGATGGTGTTCTTCATCCTGTCGGCGCAGTACGAGCGCTGGTCGCTGCCGATCGCGGTGCTGCTGGCGGTGCCCTTCGCCATGCTCGGCGCCCTCATTGCCATCAGCATTCGCGGCCTCGACAACGACGTCTACTTCCAGATCGGCTTGGTGACGCTGGTCGGGCTGGCGGCCAAGAACGCCATCCTGATCGTCGAGTTCGCCGTGCTGAAGCGGGCCGAGGGCCTGTCGGCCTTCGATGCCGCGCTGGAAGGCGCCAAGCTCCGCTTCCGGCCGATCATCATGACGTCGCTCGCCTTCATCCTCGGTGTCGTGCCGCTTGCGATCTCCACCGGCGCGGGCTCGGCCAGCCGCCACTCGATCGGCACCGGCGTCATCGGCGGCATGCTGGCCGCGACCTTCGTCGCGATCTTCTTCATCCCGCTGTTCTACAAGCTGCTGGCGCGCAACGACCGGCCGCGCGGCACGGTCGCGCCGCCGGCCAAGCCGGCCGGCGAGGCAGTGCCGGCGGAGTAAGGTCGCGCGGATCGGGCAAGGGAGGCGGCGGCCGGTTGCCGCGCCGCCTTCTCTCGGAGCTATGACCCCGATCGCTACACGGGATCGGTCAGAAGTACCTGCGCCCGTTCGTTCGCTTCCCGGCAGCGTCTTACCGCCTCCTGATCGACCGTGGTCGGACTGCCCGCCGGATCGAAGGGCCGCTTGAAGTCGAAGGCGTGCGGCGATGGGCCGTGATCGTGCAGATGCTCCAGCCGCTCCACGCCCTCGCGCCAGTCCGGAACATGCCCCTCCTCCACCCACCACAGGACGTAAGGCGGCGAGGCCTGCCGGTCGAACCACTGTCGGGCGTGGCGCAGCGCCTCGGCATGGATGCCGGCATAGGAAAACGCGAACAGCGCCGGCAGGTCGCGCCACAGCGACAGCGTCGCCGGCGCCCAGCCATCGCCGTTCTCGACATGGAACCGCGGATACACCTGCTCGCCCCAGCTCTGCGGCCCCGGCTCGTCCGGATGGCCGGACCGCGCAACGAAGCCTTCGCTCAGCTCCGCCGCCGCGAAGTTGACGTCGTTGCGGTCGTGAAAACCTTGATTAGCGGGCTCCTGCGACGGCACGCGGAAATTGTTGAAGTTGTAGAGGGCGAGATGGGGCAAGGGGTGGTCCGTCGGATCGGTAGCGAGTTGCGGCAATTATCGGGAGCCAAAGCGCGGCTGACAAGCATCGCCGGCGATCGCCGGGCTGAGCCGGCACCCGATCGAGGCGTCAGCGGCAAGCCGGCGATGCTACCCGTCTCCCGCTCCTGACACGCAGTCCGCGTGCCCGCGGCACGGCGAAGCTGGTCCGCGCGGCAGCTAAACGGCGCTGGCGCGGCCGATGAAGAGGATCGGGCCGGTCGGGCGGCCGATGGGCGATCCGGTGGCCGGCTCAAGGGTGATCTCGAACAGCTGGTCGGGCCCGATCGGCGGCACCGCGTCGCGGGGGATCTCGGTCACGCCGCTGCCCGGCACCACCCCGAGCGAGGTCGGCCCCGCCGCGTCGACGGCCTTGGTCCAGAACTCCAGCGCCTGGTTCTCGCCGATGGGCGTATCCCCGAGCGCGACGAGGCGGATGCTCCGGTCCGCCGCCACTTCGACGATCCAGCCGGCCTGGCGCTCGCCTTCCGGCGCCTGCAGCACCGCGACATAGGCGGCGGGGTCGGTCGGGCCCGTCTCCGGCGATGCGAAGAACAGGAAGGCTGCGGCGACGCCGGCGAGCGCCGCCGTCGCGAAGCGCCACAGGCCGAGGCTCGACCAGAGGCGCTCCCACAGCGGCGTGGCGGCGACCTGCCGGGGACGGGCTTGCGCGGCAGCGCTTGCCGACGCGGCGGCTTCCGGCGCGGTCGCGGCCGCGATACGGGTCCAGAGTTCCGGCGAAGGCTCGACGGGGGGCGCGAGCGCGGTCAGGGGCTCGAACGTCTCCTGCCAGTGCGCCAGCGCTTCCGGGTCGACAGCCTGGCGGGCGGACCCGACGGGACCCTCGTGGCCGAGCACGGCCAGCATGGCGCGAAGATCGGTGCGCGCGTCCTTCCGGCGGGTCATTGCAGGCACTCCCGAAGCAGGAGGAGGCCGCGCCGGATCCACGACTTGACGGTGTTGTGCGGCATGGCCATTCGCTCGGCGATCTCGGTCTGGGAACAGCCGTCGACATAAGCGAGGAGGATGGCCCTGCGCTTCGCCTCGTCCAGTCGCTCAAGGCACGCCTTCAGCAGGCTGGCGTCCTCTAATCGCGACAGCGCCGCGTGGGGATCGTCGGCGTCGTCGGGCACCTCGTCCAGGCGGGCCTCGTCCAGCTCGGCCGTCGGGCGCATCGCCCGCAGCCTGTTCAGC
Organism: Aurantimonas endophytica; assembly: GCF_014196845.1. Taxonomy (GTDB): domain Bacteria; phylum Pseudomonadota; class Alphaproteobacteria; order Rhizobiales; family Rhizobiaceae; genus Aurantimonas; species Aurantimonas endophytica. Next base: position 288,199 of record NZ_JACIEM010000004.1, on the reverse strand, counting down.
GCGGCGTTGCGGGTGATGCGCGACAGCCAGGCCCGGCCGTTGCCGCGCCCGGCGTCGAAACTGTCGGCCTTGCGCCAGACGCTGATGAAGACCTCCTGCACGACGTCCTCGGCGACGTCCCGCCGCCGCAGGATCCGCATCGCGATGCCGAGAAGGCGCGCGGCGTCCTCGTCGTAGAGCGCCTTCAGCGCTTCATGGCGTCCCCTAGCGCAGGCAAGGATGGCGGCCGCGTGATCAAATCCCATTTCAGCCCTGCACGAATTCTCAGGCGGACGGCCACCGGTCGCAGCCGGCGAGACTGCCGGAATACGCGATCCCTTTAGAAAAGTCGCGGCCGGGACGACCGGCGCCGGCCGACCGATCATCTCCCTTGCGGTGTCCGGTTCTCGTTTCATCCGTGGTGGTTACACGCGCCGGGGCGGAACGGGTGCAGCGGCGACGCGCGAAAATACCCCGGCCATGCGGCGCCCTCTCACGAAACGTCGAAAAAATTCTGCTGATGCTGCACCCGATCGGCGTGGCGCCGTGTCTCCCCATCAGGAAGCGTCGGTGGAACTCGTCCGTCGACCGCTGTCCTCAACGATCTTCCGGGAGATACGAAAATGCAGACCGTCAAAACAGCGATGATCGCCTCCACCGCCCTGTTCGCCGCGACCACGGCAGGCCTCGCCGCACCGCTCGTCGGGCTGACCGGGGACAAGACCCTGGTGATGCTCGACACCGACAACCTGGCAGCGAGCGCGACCGTCGAGGTCATGGGCGTCGACCGGCTGGTCGGCATCGACTGGCGTCCGGCCAACGACACGCTGATCGGCGTCACCGCAGACAACACGATCGTCACCATCGACCCGGAGACGGGCGCGGCCACCGAACTCTCCACCATGGACACGCCGCTCGAGATCGGCGACGCGCCGGTCGTCGTCGATTTCAACCCGATGGCGGACCGCCTGCGCTACATGACCGGCACCACCAACCACCGGGTCAATGTCGATACCGGCGAGGTCACCGTCGATGGCGAACTCGCCTTCGACGCCGCCGACATGCATTCGGGCGAAGCGCCGGCGATCGTGGCGGCCGCCTATATCAACTCGTTCGGCAAACCGGAATCGACCGCCATGTACGACGTCGACGCCACCATCGGCGCGCTGATCCAGCAGACGTCGCCGAATGACGGCACGCTGGCGGCCGTCGGCAAGTTCGGCATCGCCGAGCCGGCCGACACCTACGCCTTCGACGTGCAGACGAGCGAGGACGGCACCAACACCGCCTGGCTGGTCAACGGCACCACGCTCTATACGGTCGATCTGGAGACGGGCGCGGCGACCGAAGCCGGCGCCATCACCGGCGTCGACGGCGTTGTCCGCGACATCGCGGCGATGCCGGGCGAGTAACAAGCCACACGGGATGGCGGGGCACGCCTGCCATCCCTTTTCTTGTGGTCGCTCCGTCCGGCAGGCGCCGCCAGGGCGTGTCCGGGACGGCCGCTCTCCGAGCTCGGGCCGGAGATGAACTCCGGGGGCGGCAACGCAAGGGCGCCCCCGGCATCGCCCGACGGTCGATTTTCGACGGCGATTGAGAATCGCAACTGAAGCCATCGCAACCATGACGGCTTCGGCGTACCGGAAAACCTCAGCACCATCAGCATCTTGGTCACGTCACGGCGATGTTACCGAGCCCGTATAGGCAGCCTCCCTGACTGTCCTAACGCAGTCTTTTCAGGGGGCACCACCATTGTCTGATATCAAGAAGCTCAAAGTCTCGACGGCACTTGCCGTCTTGCTCACCGTCTGCCCTTCCATCGCCCTGGCGCAGGAAGCGTATCTGAACAGGGATGTCCCGGCGTTCATGGACACCGGGTATTCGAACGAACGCAACGACCCTCGCTATGCGACGAAGGAAACCAACGCAGCGGTCAGGCTGCTGGACGGCTTTCTCGATATCTGGGAACCGCGGACGCCCTATGTCGATGCCGACAACGCGATCAACGGTGGCTATGGCTTCCCGGCCGTGCCGAAGTCGGACTGGGACGGCATTCCCGGCAGCGCGACGGATGGCAGGATCCTGAACCAGGCCGTACACGACCACAACATCCAGTACGTCATCGACGTGACGCGCAATCGCACCGAACAGGAAGCGACCGACGCCTATCTCGATGACCGCCGGGCCAAGGGTTACAGCGTCCTGACGGGACTTGGGCCCCTCCAGGAAGCCTGGGTCAGGGGCAGCAAGCAGTACACGACGATCCTCGGCGTCGCCGACGATGCCACCACGGTCAAATATGACGACAAGGGCAACAACAACGGCGTCGGCTGGTGGGATGGCAACGAGGATCTCGGCATCGCCGTCGAACTCGTCGGCCGGATGGGCTATCATGCCTCCACCGAGCCTTCGAAGCGCTACTTCAAATATGCCCGCCCCTGGCGCTGGTCGGACGAGGTTTCCGTCGCGCCGACGCTGGAGCCGGCCAAGAGTCCGACGGCCATCAACGACGGCGGCTTCCCGAGCGGTCATACCGCCGAAGCCTGGCGCGACACGCTCGCCCTTGCCTACATGGTGCCGCAGCGCTTCCAGGAGCTCGTGACGCGCGCCGTGTCGATGGGCGACAGCCGCATCCTCGCCGGCATGCACTCGCCGCTCGACGTCATCGGCGGCCGCATGCTGGGTACCGCCTCCGTCGTCTACAACCTCAACCGCGCGAACGGCGACGAGGGCTTCAACTGGCAGGACGTCAAGCACGACGCCTATGAGCAGGCGCAGGCCTGGCTGATGAAGGAGACCGGTTCCGCGACGGCGGCCGATCTCTATGTCGCCGCCCATAGCGGGGACCTGTCGGTCGACCGCTTCGCCGACCGCGATGCCAATGCCGCCTATGTCGCCGGGCGCCTCACCTATGGCTTCGCGCCGATCGGCGCTACCGACCAGCCGATGCACGTTCCCAAGGGCGCCGAAGTGCTGCTGGAAACCCGCATGCCCTATCTGACGGCCGACCAGCGCCGTGCGGTCCTGGCGACGACGGGCCTGCCATCCGGGCTGCCGGTGATGGACGATCCGGAGGGCTACGGCCGTCTCAACCTGTTCGCCGCGGCCGACGGCTACGGCGCCTTCCCGGAAGACGTCACCGTCACCATGGACAAGAGCCTCGACGGCTTCAACGCCTTCGACGCCTGGCGCAACGACATCGGCGGCGGCGGCAAGCTGACCAAGGATGGCACCGGCACGCTGATGCTGACCGGCCTCAACACCTACACCGGCGGCACTCGCGTCAGCGGCGGCATGCTCGTCGGCACCAACGGCCAGGCCTTCGGCACCGGCGACATCGAGGTCGATGCGACGGGTCAGCTGGTGGTCAACACCCTCGTCGACAGCACGATGGCCAACGACGTCGCCGGCACCGGCAGCTTCGACAAGCGCGGCACGGGCAATCTCGTCTATACCGGCGACGGCTCGCAGTTCACCGGCACGACGCTCGTCAGCGGTGGACGCTTCTCCGTCGACGGCTCCTGGGGCGGGGCATTCAATGTCGGAAGCGACGGTATCCTCGGCGGCACCGGCACGGTCGGCAGCGTGACGCTCGACAGGGGCAGCCGTCTGTCGCCAGGCAACTCGATCGGCACGATCACCGTCAATGGTGACCTGTCGCTCGCCTCCGGGTCCACCTACGACCTCGAACTCGGCAGCGACGGCAGTTCCGACCGCACCATCGTCAGCGGCACCGCCGCGATCGACGGCGCGACGCTCAACGCCATCGTGCTCGATCGCACGGTCAGCTATGCGGCGGGACAGAGCTACAGCTTCCTCACCGCGGGCAACGTGACCGGGCAATTCGCCAGCCTGCTGATCGACTCGGCCTTCATCGATTCGAAGCTCTTCTACACGCCGACCGATGTGACGCTGCGCCTGTCCACATGGAGCGGCAACGCCTTCGCCACGGCGGCGCAGACCGCCAACCAGCGCGCCGCGGCCTCAGGGCTCGACGCGCTCGACCAGACGGCGGGATCCGACAGCCTCGCCCTCTACAACGCCGTTCTGTTCATGAACGAAGCCGAAGCCCGCGACGCCTTCGACCAGGTCTCGGGCGAGTTGCACGCCAGCGTCCAGTCGGCGCTGCTGTCCAATTCCCGGATCGTCAGCGACACGGTTCTCGACCGCATGAGCGCGGGCAATACCGGCATCTGGACCTCGGGCTACGGCGCCCTCGGCCAGTTCGACGGCAACGACAACACCGCCTCCTATGACCTGGACGGCGGCGGCGTCTTCTTCGGCGGCGACGGCTATGTCGCGGACAACCTGCTTCTCGGCCTGATGACCGGCTGGGGACGCTCGTCCCTCGACAGCGACGGCAACGCCGGCTCGGCCGACATCGACAGCTATCACGTCGGCATCTACAGCAGCACCGGTGTCGGCCAGCTGTCGTTCAAGGCGGGCGCCGCCTACAGCTTCAGCCAGGTCGACACGGAACGCTCGCTCAGCTTCGGCGGCTTCTCCGACAGGCTGGAGGCCGACTACGATGCCGGGGTGACGCAGTTCTTCGGCGAGGCCAGCTACGGCCTCGCATTGAGCGAAACCGCGGAACTGTCGCCCTTCGCCAATCTGTCGCATGCGATCCTGTCGACGGACGACTTCTCCGAAACCGGCGGCGCCGCGGCGCTCTCGGCAACCGACAGCGACGCTCACGCCACCTTCACCACGGTGGGTCTGAGGGCTTCGGGGGATTTCGATCTCGCAGGCACCGCGATGACCGTCGACGCCATGGCCGGCTGGCGCCATGCCTTCGGCGATCTGGCGCCGGAGACCCTTGTGGCGTTTTCCGACGGGGGCAACTTCGCCGTCGAGGGCGCGCCGATCGGCCGCGATGCGGCGAAGCTCTCCGTCGGCGTCGGCATGAAACTCAGCGACAGCGCGGATTTCGGCGTGTCCTATCACGGCGAGTTCTCCGGCGATGCGTCGGAAAACAAGGCTCGGGCGGACTTCACCTTCCGCTTCTGATGCAGCAAGCAGCGGCGACTCCGGGAATCCTGTCCCGGGGTTGCCTTGTTTCGGCCGGCCGGCGTGTAGACTGCCGGCCGACCTGCCTTGCGACCTTTATGATCTGCGACCTTGCCGGGCGCGTTAGCGCGGAACGGGCAGCTGCGGCGACAGCATGCTGCCATCGGCGGCTCCGGGACGCCGCGCGGCGAGCGTTCAGTCCAACAGCCAGAACAGCGTCCCGAACACCGCCACGAACACCGCGATGGTGGCGACCATGCGGATGGTCCCGGCGGTCATGTTGGCGCTGAAGATGAAGTCGAGGAAAGCCGGCCACGGCTTGTCCTGGCGCTGGGGATTCTGGTCCATGGTGGCTCCGTCTGGTTGGTGCCGTCGAAGGCGTTTCCATGACGTCCTCTATCGAGGTTTGGCGACGAGCGCCAAGCCACCTCCCCAGGCACAGCCATGGCGGGCGGAACGGAAGCCCGCGGACCGTCGGTCGGGTCGCCGGCGCGCAGGCGATCCGCCGGACCGAAGATCGAGCGCCATCCTGTCCTTCAGGTGATCTTGACACAGAAGCCCACTTATTAGACTTCGTCATTACAATATATAATAAGTAAATCGTATATTTTTGGTGTGACGCAAGTGCTGTTCCGAGTATAATCGGCGTGCGTACGTGATCCTGGTTCGCACTGGCTGACAAGGCGAGCACCTGCATCGTCCATTCACTCTGACAGGATTTGCGCCATGACCAACACGCTCGGTATTCCCCGGCCCGATTGTCATTCCCGCCGCACACGGTCCACAGAACGACGAACTTCGCTAGCGGAACTCGCCGGTAGACGCGGTGCCGGCGTGACGTCGCCCAATGGCGAAGAGACAAGCTTCGGCGCAGGCCGGCTCGGCAATTACCACAAATCATTGCCTCACGACGTGCTGGGCCGCGTCCATGCCCCGACCTACCAGGCAATGGTGGCCGCGCTGACCAGCGGCGATGCCGGATCGCTCGAGACGCTTCCCGTGGGTGCCAATCGATCCAATGCCGAACCGTTCACGGACACCAATCCCCCGCAATATGCCGAGTATCCGGGCGGCGCACCGGGTTACCGCAAGCTGACAAGCCCGCTGACCGGGCTGGTCTACGACACGCAGGGAGCCGATGCCGGCGCGCTCGCCATCAGTGCAGCGCCCGAGATCGCCAGCCCCGAATTCGCCGCCGAGATGGCCGAGCTCTACGCAATGGCGCTGCTGCGCGACACTGCTTTCACCGACATCGCCACGGGTACCGGCACCGCCGCCGGCGGCATCGCCGTCCAGACCATCATCGACGCCCTGGGAAGCGTTCCGTTTCTCAACGGCAGCGTTACCGGCAAGCTGTCCCGCGCTGCCCGACGCCGCTACGAGAGCCGCGGAACGATCACCGACGGGAACTCCCTCTTCCGCGGTTCGACGCCAGGCTCGAAGCACGGCCACTGGGTCTCGCAATTCATGCTGAGCGGAAATTCGAACGACTCCCCCGCCGGGAAATTCGTCAACCTCAACGGAGCGAACGCGCCCAACAACGCCGCCGGCCCGGCCTTCCGCGGCATATTCGCCGAAGTCGGCCATAATGACGGCTTCCTGTTCTTCGGTACCCAGATCATCGACCAGCGCTCGATCGTCGCGCAACCGGGGGTGGATTACCTGACCAACTGGGCAGCGTGGCTGGACTGTCAGAACGGCGTGGACGGCAACAATTTCGACATCTTCCTCGGCCGCCGACGCTATCTGACGACAGGGCGGGACATCGCAACCTATGTCCACTATGACGCGCTCTACCAGGCCTACCTCGTCGCCTGCCTGATGATGGCAAACGACGGCCGCAGCTTCCCCAAGGATCGCGGCATGCCCGAAACGCGCAGCAGCACGCGCAGCGCCTTCGCCTCCTTCGGAGGGCCGCACATCCTCAGCCTGGTGACCGAGGTGGCGACCCGTGCGCTGAAGGCCGTATGGCGGCAGAAATGGATGCATCACCGGCGCATGCGTCCGGAAGTCGCCGCGGCCTTGATCACGCTTCATGCTGCCGATCCGAACCTCCTCGGCCACGGGGATCTGGCGGATCGTGTCGGCATGCTGAGCGGGGCCATTCCAGCCTCCATCCTGACGGCGATCGCCGCTCACAATGTGGATCAGAACGCCGCAAGCCGCATCAAGCCGAAAGCCTCGCCTCCAGAGGGCTTTCCGACCATTCCTGACAATACGAATTATCTCCTGCCGATGGCCTTTCCGGAGGGCTCGCCAACCCATCCCGCCTACGGGGCTGGCCATGCCACGGTGGCCGGCGCCTGCGTCACGATGCTGAAGGCCTTCTTCGAGATGTTCGAGGCCGACGGCGTGACCGAGAAGGCCTGGCCCTGGCCCATCTTCAGGCCTGCGTTCTCGAGCGGCAACCAGAACGAGGGTGGCGAACTGGTCCCGGTTGCCGATGCCGGCGGCTACACGGTGCAGGGCGAACTCGACAAGCTGGCGATGAATATCGCCAATGCCCGGAACATGGCCGGCGTCCATTATTATACGGACTATTACGAGTCGTTGCGCCTCGGGGAGCGCGTCGCGGTGTCGATCATCGAGGAGCAGCTGTCGCTTTATGACGAGCCGGTCTCGATGAGTTTCACGACTTTCGACGGCGAGCCGATCACCATCTCCTCCAACGGTGACACCTCGCGGGTGGTCGTCGACGGATCACATGCTGCGGACTGGTACGACCGTTACGGCAACTGAATACGCGCCGCGCCGATGCTCAGGCGTCGGCGCGGGTCTCCAGCCGGTCGAGCGGACAGGGCACGTCCTTCTTGCCGCATTTGCGCCGGTAGACATGTGCCCAGCGGTCATAGCGGGAACCGAGACGGGCGATCAGCTCGCGGAAGAACGCCTTCTTCTCGGCCTTGCCGCCGAGCCGCTTGAAGGACTTCTTCTCCGGCTTGGTCATGCCGCAGCCGATGCAGCGGCCGGCGTCGCGGTACTTGCAGATGTCGATGCAGGGGGACGGCGCGTCGCGCCAACGCTTGGCCAAGAGCGATGCTCCTCGATGATGCCGGGGATGGGCGTGCCGCGCGGATTGTCGCGCTTTGCAATCGCCTGTCCCGCTGCTATGAAGATACATGACAGCCGCTGTCAAGTTTAGAACCGTTCAAAAATAACTGACGCGGCCGCAACTGTTCATCCGGATGACCATGACCGCGCTTGCTGTCGATCTTCTTGCCGACGCTCCTGTTCAGGGAACCGCCCGCATCCTCGCCTTTCCCGGCGCCGCCCTGCCCGCCGGCTCGGCCGCCGCGCCTTCGCTCAACGCGACCGAGCGCGCGCTTCTGGACCGGCTGCGCTGGTTCGCGCTGAAGAGCCGGCTGGCGCCGAAGCCGGATCTGGAACGTGCGTGCTTCCTGCTTGCCGGCGAGGCCAATGTTTCACTAGAGCGCTTCGCCACCGCCTTCTTCCGCGGCCTGGCCGACAAGGCGAGCCGCGAGATCGCGCTGTACCGTCCCGGCACCGCCAGCGTTTCCGACGACGAAATCTGGCTCATCCGGCTGCTCGACGCCTCCGCATCTGGCCAGGATTCGGCGGCCGCCGCGCTCATCGCCTGGCGGGTCCGCCCCGAGGCGCGCCGCTGGATGCGCTTCCTCGCCGGATCCCTGGCGGACGCTCTTTAGAAAAGTTCTAAAAAGGCGTCACGACGACTTGATCCGCGATGCGCGGCGGCATAGTTTGGAGTCATTCTAAGATGTCGCTCTACGAAAGGAATATCGCATGGGACTGATCGCCGCGAAGATCGAGCCGACCGCCCGGGAAGAGATCGTCGGAGGCCTGACCCAGGCGCTGGCGGAAACCTCCGTCACGACGATGAAGGCGCAGAACTTCCACTGGAACGTCACCGGCATGGCTTTCGGCCCGCTGCACGAGCTGTTCCAGAAGATCTACGAGGATCATTTCGAGGGCCAGGACACGCTCGCCGAGCGCATCAAGCAGTTCGACGTCCACGCCGAGGGCCGCTATTCGGTGTTCCTGGAGCGCAGCGCCGTCGAGGAGCATGACGGCCGCACCGACGCCAAGACGATGATCGAGGTGATGCTGAAGGACCAGGAGACGCTGTCGGCGACGCTCTCGGCGCTGGCGGAAGTTGCCGACCAGCATGGCGACTATGCCACCAACGATCTCGCCACCGCCCGCATCGAGGCGCATGACAAGTTCGCCTGGATGCTGCGCGCCCACCTGAAGACCACTGCGGCCTGATCAGCCGAGATCGGCGCTAGCCGCGCCGTCGCCATGAAACAGAGCGGGGCTGCCGAAGGGCGCCCCGCTCTTTTCGTTCGTGGGTCTCAGCTTTCGAGATCGAGCGGACAGGGCACGCCCTCGCGCTCGCATTTGCGGCGGTAGGACATCACCCAGAAGGCCGGGTTGCGGCCGGTCTCGGCGAGGCGCGCGATCAGCGTCTCGAGAAACGCCTTCTTGGCGTCGGCGCTGCCGGAGTGGGGAAAGGCCTGCTTCTCCATCTGCGTCATCGAGCAGCCGACGCAGCGGCCCTGGCGCTTGTACTTGCAGATGTCGACGCAGGGCGACGGGGCGCTGGCCCAGACCTCGTCGGCGGTCATGGTCTCGGTGATATCCATCGATGCTCGGGATCTGTTGGCGTCCGGCCGCATATAGGGAGCCGGACGCCGGGGCGTGAGCCCCTCGCCTATTCCGCCGCCTCGGCGCGCGGCTGCTCGGCCGGCTTCGGCACATAGTTCAGCACCGGCGCCAGCCAGCGCTCGACCTCCAGGACATCCATGCCCTTGCGGGCGGCATAATCCTCGACCTGGTCGCGCTCGACCTTGGCGACGCCGAAATAATGCGCCTCCGGATGGCCGAGATAGAGCCCCGAGACCGACGAGCCCGGCCACATGGCGAAGCTCTCGGTGAGCTTCACCCCGATCGCCGCTTCCGCGTCGAGAAGGTTGAAGATCGTGGTCTTCTCGGTGTGGTCGGGCTGCGCCGGATAGCCCGGCGCCGGGCGGATGCCGCGATAGGGCTCGCCGATCAGCTCGTCCGGCTTGTAGGTCTCGTCCGTCGCATAGCCCCAGAACTCGCGACGCACCTTCTCGTGCATCCGCTCGGCGAAGGCCTCGGCGAAGCGGTCGGCGAGCGCCTTGACCATGATCGAGGCGTAGTCGTCATTGGCCTTGGCGAAGCGGTTGGAGATCGCTTCCTCCTCGATGCCGGCGGTGACGACGAAGGCGCCGACATGGTCGGGCCGGCCGCTCTCGGCCGGGGCGACGAAGTCGGCGAGCGCGAGATTGGGCCGGTCGCCGCGCTTGGTCAGCTGCTGGCGCAGGGTGAACAGCGTCGCGAGCTCGGCCTTGCGGTCCTCGCCGGTATAGAGGCGGATGTCGTCGCCCACCGAATTGGCCGGCCAGAAGCCGATGACGCCCTGCGGGCGGAACCACTTTTCCGCGATGATCTGCTTCAGCATCGCCTGCGCGTCGGCGAACAGCGAGCGCGCCGCCTCGCCCTGGCGCTCGTCCTCGAGGATCGCCGGATAGCGGCCCTTCATCTCCCAGGTCTGGAAGAACGGCGTCCAGTCGATGTAGCGCGACAGTTCCTCGAGGTCCCAGTCGCTGAACACGCGCGTGCCGCTGAAGGTGGGCGCGGTCGGCTCGTAGGAAGCCCAGTCGGTCCGGAAGCGGTTTTCCCGCGCCTTGACCAGCGCGAGGCGCTGCTTGTCGCGCTCGCTGCGCTCATGCGCGTCGGCGAGCTTCTTGTACTCGTCGCGGACCGTCTGGATGGTCTGGTCGCGGGTCTCCTCCGAGATCAGGCTGGAGACGACGCCGACGGCGCGGCTCGCATCTGTGACGTAGACGCTTTGGCCGCGTTCGTAGCGCGGGTGGATCTTCACCGCCGTATGGACGCGGCTGGTCGTCGCCCCGCCGATCAACAACGGGATGTCGAAGCCCTCGCGCTCCATCTCGGCGGCGACATGCACCATCTCGTCGAGCGACGGGGTGATCAGGCCGGAGAGGCCGATGATGTCGACCTTCTCGGTGCGCGCGACCTCGAGGATCTTCGAGGCCGGCACCATGACGCCGAGATCGATCACCTCGTAATTGTTGCAGGCGAGAACGACGCCGACGATGTTCTTGCCGATGTCGTGGACGTCGCCCTTGACGGTCGCCATCAGCACCTTGCCGGCGTTCTTGCGGCCCTCGCCGCCGTTCAGCCGCTTCTCCTCCTCCATGAAGGGGAGCAGATGCGCGACGGCCTGCTTCATCACCCGGGCGGATTTCACCACCTGCGGCAGGAACATCTTGCCGGCGCCGAACAGGTCGCCGACGATGTTCATGCCGTCCATCAGCGGCCCCTCGATGACGTGCAGCGGGCGGGCGGCTTCGAGCCGCGCCTCCTCGGTGTCGACGTCGATATATTCGGTGATGCCGTTGACGAGGGCGTGGGCCAGCCTGTCGCCGACCGGCTTCTCGCGCCAGGCGAGGTCCTGGACGCGGGCCTCCTTGCCGGCGGTGCCGCGATATTTCTCGGCGATCTCCAGCATCCGGTCGGTGGCCGTGCCGCCGCCCTTCGGCTGGCGGTTGAGGACGACGTCCTCGCAGGCCTCGCGGAGGTCCGCCTCGATCGTGTCGTAGACCGCCAGCTGCCCGGCATTGACGATGCCCATGTCCATGCCCGCCTGGATGGCGTGGTAGAGGAACACGGCGTGCATCGCCTCGCGCACCGGCTCGTTGCCGCGGAACGAGAAGGAGAGGTTGGAGACGCCGCCCGAGATGTGGACATGCGGCAGGGTCGCGGTGATCCGGCGAGTCGCCTCGATGAAGTCGACGCCGTAATTGTCGTGCTCCTCGATGCCGGTCGCGACGGCAAAGACGTTCGGATCGAAGATGATGTCCTCGGGCGGGAAGCCGACCTGTTCGGTGAGCAGCTTGTAGGCCCGCGTGCAGATCTCGACCTTGCGCGCCTCGGTGTCGGCCTGGCCTTCCTCGTCGAAGGCCATGACGACGACGGCGGCGCCATAGGCGCGCACCAGACGCGCCTGCTTCAGGAAGGCTTCCTCGCCCTCCTTCATCGAGATCGAATTGACGATCGACTTGCCCTGGACGCATTTCAGCCCGGCCTCGATGATCGACCATTTCGAGGAATCGATCATCACCGGAACACGCGCGATGTCCGGCTCGGCGGCGACGAGGTTGAGGAACTCGACCATCGCCCGCTCGGAGTCGATCAGCCCCTCGTCCATGTTGATGTCGATGATCTGCGCGCCGTTCTCGACCTGGTCGCGCGCGACGACGAGCGCCGCGGCGAAGTCGCCGGCGGTGATCAGCTTGCGGAATTTCGCCGAGCCGGTGACGTTGGTCCGCTCGCCGACATTGACGAAGGGGATCTCGGAGGTCAGCGTGAAGGGCTCGAGGCCCGACAGGCGCATCAGCGGCTCGATGACCGGGATCGGACGCGGCTTGTAGCCCTCCAGCATCGTCGCGAGCGCCTTGATGTGGTCGGGCGTCGAGCCGCAGCAGCCGCCGACGATGTTGACGAGGCCTTCCTTGGCGAAGATCTCGACCTCGGCGGCCATCGCCTCCGGGCTCTGGTCGTATTCGCCGAACTCGTTGGGCAGGCCGGCATTCGGATAGGCGCAGACCAGCGTGTCGGCGGCGGCCGAGATTTCCGACAGATGGTCGCGCATCGCGGCCGCGCCGAGGGCGCAGTTGAGGCCGATGGTGAAGGGCCTCGCATGGCGCACCGAATGCCAGAACGCCGTCGGCGTCTGGCCGGACAGGGTGCGGCCGGAGAGGTCGGTGATCGTGCCGGAGATCATCAGCGGCAGCACGACGCCCTTCTCCGCGAAGATCTCCTCGCAGGCGAAGATCGCCGCCTTGGCGTTCAGCGTGTCGAAGATCGTCTCGATCAGGATCAGGTCGACGCCGCCGTCGATGAGGCCGCGCAGCTGCTCGCCATAGGCGATGCGCAGATCGTCGAAGGAAGTGGCGCGGTAGCCCGGATTGTTGACGTCCGGCGAGATCGAGGCGGTGCGGTTGGTCGGTCCCAGCGCGCCGGCGACGAAGCGGCGCTTGCCGTCCTTCTGCTCGGCGCGGATGCAGGCGCGCCGCGCCAGCCGCGCGCCGTCGCGGTTCAGCTCGTAGACCTGCTCCTCCATCTGGTAGTCGGCCTGGGCGATGGTGGTCGAGGAGAAGGTGTTGGTCTCCAGGATGTCCGCGCCGGCGATGGCGTAGGCGTAGTGAATGTCCTCGATCGCCTGCGGCTGGGTCAGGTTCAAAAGGTCGTTGTTGCCCTGGACGTGGCAGGCGCAGGCGCCGAAGCGATGGCCGCGGAAATCGTCCTCGCCGAGGCCGAGCAGCTGTATCTCGGTGCCCATCGCGCCGTCGAGGATCAGGATCCGTTCGGAAACCGCCTTGCGCAGGGCCTTGGCGGCCTCTGCCGGCGAACGCCCTTCGGTCATCGCCCCGAAGAGCTGGTCGAGCGTGTCGGTCATGGGGACGTGCCTTCCTTGTTCACGGCAGGAAATCACATAAAGATATGCTTATGTCAACAAACGCAGCTCGAGCACTGCCCGACCGCGCCGACGTTCCGGCTTGAATTGGGCCTCGGTTCCACGGATTACTACGCCATCGCCACCGCGAAGGGTCGCGCAATGTCCAAACTCGTCCCGCTCGACGACGACACCGCCGTGCCGCTCAACACGACGCGCGCCGCGGAGGGCCTGCCGCGCCGCCGGTTCACCGTCGCCGAGATCGAGGCCTTCGTCGAGACCGGCGTCATTCCCGAGGAAGAACGGTTCGAACTGATCGGCGGGGAGATCGTCCCGATGTCACCGAAAGGCATGACGCACGAGCGGATCAAGATGTGGCTGAACGAACAGCTGGTCCGCAACCTCCCGGCTCAATTCGCCACCAACCCCGAGACGACCTTCCGGCTGGCCGACGACACGTTTCTCGAACCCGACTTCGTGGTCTTCGAACGCGCCGCGGGGCTGGAGCGCCTCGACGGCGCCACGTGCCTGCTGGCGATCGAAATCGGCCTGTCGAGCCTTTCCTACGATCGTGGCCGCAAGGCCGAAATCTACGCTGCGTTCGGTATTCGGGAGTTGTGGGTGATCGATGGGCGGCGACTGGAGACCCGGGTGTTTCGGGAGCCGGGTGCGGAGGGGTATCGCGTCGTCAGCGATGTCGAGGCGGGGGAGGCGCTGGAGCCGCTGGAGGTGCCGGGCTTTATGGTACGGCTGGCGGCGTTCGAGCGGTTCGTGGGGTGATGCGGCAGGCTAAGCACGGCAAACCGACGCGTGGCCTGACCCACATCGCGCATGGATTGGACCAGTCCCGAATGTTGCAACGTCCGCTTTCGAGAACTCTACCCGGCTTTAATGGTGTGTTTGGTGGCAAAACCTGCCGGACCGCTTTCAGATGTCCACTTCCCTGCCTCCCGACATCTCGATTGGGTGGGAAGCGGTCCGGCAGCTTTTTCGATTTGGCGGCTGGATAGCTGCCGTTCATCGCTGCTGATGGCAACTGGAACGACAATCGCGCCGAACGCCTCAGCTGTGGTTCGCACAGTGGCGAGCGGCTTCCCTCACGTCGTGATCGCTTCTTGCGAAGTCTGATCGATTGGGTCTGGTCCTCCTGACCGCAGTTACCCTTTCAACGCTTCGTCGAGGAGAGGCCGTCCCTGCGTCGCCAGCCAGGCGCGAAAGCTCGTGAGGTCCGGGTTGATGGCCCGCATCAGATCCAGGTCGATGGGCTGCGAGAGCGGGCCGCATTTCAGGCTTTCCGCCATGTGGGCCAGATCGGGATTGGCGGACAGAACGGCGTCGGGCAGGCGCGCATAGCGGATGGGTCGTCCGCTCGCCTGCGTGAGCGCTGCGGCGAGATCGAGGCCCGTCAGCCGATCGCTGGCCAGCGGCACAACCTGTCCGGCAAAACGGTCCCTGTCGTCGAAGACGGCGGCGACGAATCGGCCGATATCTGCCACGGAGACGACCTGCATGGCACCGTCGAGTTCGACGAGCGATGTGTAGCGCCCTTTGTCGAGGCCCGTACCCGGCCGCAAGAGCATGTCCATGAAAATCGACGGACGGAGGATCGTCGCCTCGGGCAGGAGGCGGTGAACATGGGCCTCGATCCTCGGCTTGGCGTCGAACCGCGCAATGCCCGTGGGCACCGTCCCGGCGCTGGCACCGGACGAGTAGACGAAATGCGCGATACCTTCGTCTGCCGCCAGGTCTACGATGGCGGTTCCGTGACGAACCTCGTCCTCTGCGGACAATGTGGCCGGCAGCGCGCTGAAGACGCCATGGACTTCATCCATGGCGGCACGCAAGGACGCCGTGTCATCGAACGTGCCGGATGCGAGGCGAGCACCGGCCGCGCCAAGTTCGGCGGCGGCTGGCGTCGACGGGTCCCTCACGAAGGCGCGGACACCCCATCCCCGATTCAGCAGAGTCCGCGCGACAGATCCACCCTGGCGCCCGGTTGCGCCCAATACCAATACGGTCTTGCATCGCATGGCCAGAACCCTTGTTGGCAAAGGTCATCCTTGTATAGAGATGGAAAACCGAGGGAAGACGGCACTTTTGTCAGCGCGAGGCACACGGATGATACCTTCGGCAGACGTTTCCGGGGATCGCGGGACCGACGAGACGAACCTCGACGAGTCCTTCCGCCCCCTTCCGTCAAACGGCATATGCGAACGCCTCGGGGATAAGTGGACCGTACAGGTCTTGTGGCGCCTGTCGCTGGCCGATGAGCGACGTCTCCGCTTCTCGGCCCTTCAAAGGGAGACCGAGGGCATCACGCAGCGCATGCTGACGCTCACTCTCCGCAACCTCGAGCGAGACGGATTGGTGGCACGCCACTATTATCCAGAAGTTCCGCCGAGGGTCGAATACGAGTTAACCGGGCTAGGTGTGGGGATCCTCCAGGCGCTGCAAGGCGTGAATCGCTGGGTCCGGAGCAACATGCCGGTCGTCGAGCGGAACCGCCGCGTTTACGACAAAGGGCAGGAGTGCCGGTAATTGGCGGATCGGGAATGGCAACAATATGTGACAGTTTCATACCGTTGATGACCGCCTTCGTTGGAATCCTTCGTTCAGGATGACCTGGAAGGGTCGAACGCCGCCGTTGCTGTCTAGGCCACCAATCTGAAAAAGAATGAGCAGTTCCGTTTCAACCCGTCCGACGCGGGAGACAAGCGCACGCCTTCATCTCGCCTGCCCTGGCTAACCTCACAGCGTCGCCTTCACGCCTGCCCCTGCCCACGACCTTGCGAGGCAAAACGCCGGGGCAAGCGCGCCTCGCCCATCCAGGCGCTTGCAAGTTTCCCAAATCTGGCGCTAGGCATCCTGTGCAGGATCCGTCGGTGCCTGTCGTCAGGAGCTGCCTCGCCGAACGCGTTGGGACGCGGGCGCGGGGCGACCCGGCAGGCCGAGCCGGGCGGACCACCTTGGGAGGAAAGACCATGCTGAAACGCTTGCTCGGTGCCGCGCTGATTGCCGGCATCACCGCGACGGGCGCTCTCGCCCAGACCGAAAGCTACACGATCATCGCGCCGGCCGCCCCCGGCGGCGGCTGGGACCAGACCGCCCGCACCATGCAGACCGCGATGCAGGAGGCCGGCGTCGCCGGCAACGTGCAGGTCGTCAACGTTCCCGGCGCCGGCGGCACGATCGGCCTCGCGCAGTTCATCTCGCAGAGCAGCGGCGATCCGAGCGCGCTGATCGTCGGCGGCTATGTCATGGTCGGCGCGATCCTGACCAACAACGCGCCCTATTCGCTCGACGACGTCACCCCGATCGCCCGGCTCACCGGCGAGTACGAGGCGATCGTCGTGCCGGCGGCCTCGCCGTTCCAGACGATCGACGATCTCGTCGCTGCGATGAAGGCCGATCCCGGTGCCGTGGCGATCGCCGGCGGTTCGGCCGGCGGCACCGACCACATCGCCGCGGGCCTCCTGGCGGAAGCCGCCGGCGTCGACCCGAAGCAGGTGAACTACATCGCCTTCTCCGGTGGCGGCGAGGCGCTGGCGGCGATTCTCGGCCAGCAGGTCGCGGCCGGCATCTCCGGCTATGGCGAGTTCGAGTCGCAGATCGCTTCCGGCACGCTGCGCCTCCTGGCGATGACCAGCGAGGAGCCGATCGAGGGCATCGACGCCCCGACGCTGAAGAGCTCGGGCCTCGACGTGGTGATCCAGAACTGGCGCATGGTCGCGGCCGCGCCGGGCATCACCGACGAGCAGAAGGCGCAGATCACCGCCGACATCGAGAAGATGGTGAAGTCGGAACAGTGGCAGGAAGCGCTGGAGCGCAACGGCTGGGAGGACACGTATCTCTCCGGCGACGCCTTCACCGCGCAGCTGGCCGAAGACGTCGAGACGACGCGCGCCATCCTCAAGACCATCGGCCTCGTCCAGGAATGAGCGAGAACGTCCCGTCCTCCGGGACCAGCCGCCGCCCCGACTGGGCGGCGGTCGCCATCGGCGTCGCGCTGCTGGCGCTCGCCGGGGTGATCTTCTGGAACACGCTGCTGGTCACCGGCGGCGCCTATACGCAGATCGGCCCGAAGGCGTTTCCCTATGCCATCGCGGCCTTTCTCGGCGTCCTGTCGATCTGGACGATCGCCAGCGCGCTCAAGGGCGGTTTTCCCGAGCGCGAGCATGACGCGATCGGGCCGATCGTCTGGATCGTCGGCGGACTGACCGCGCAATTGCTGCTGCTGAACGTCGCGGGTTTTTCGATCGCGACAGGCCTGCTGTTCGCCGCCACCGCCAAGGCCTTCGGGCGGGGCCCGCTCTGGAAGACCATCCCGATCGGCATCCTCCTGTCGCTCTCGCTCTGGCTGCTGTTCACCAAGCTTCTCAAGCTCTCGCTGCCGGCAGGCGTGCTGGAGCGACTTTTCGGCTGAGGGCCGGCAGGAATCGCCATGGACACGTTCGTGCTTCTCGGCCAGGGCATCTTCACCGCCCTCGAGCCCACCAATCTGATGTACGCGCTGATCGGCGTGACGCTCGGCACCGCGGTGGGCGTCCTGCCCGGGATCGGGCCGGCGCTGACCGTCGCGCTGCTCCTGCCGGTGACCTACCAGCTCGATCCGGCCGGCTCGCTGATCATGTTCGCCGGCATCTATTACGGCGGCATGTATGGCGGCTCGACCACCTCGATCCTCCTCAACACGCCCGGCGAGAGCGCCTCGATCGTCACCGCGCTGGAGGGCAACAAGATGGCCCGCGCCGGCAGGGGTGGCCCGGCGCTGGCGACGGCGGCCATCGGCTCCTTCGTCGCCGGGCTGATCGCGACGATGGGCCTTGCGCTCATCGCGCCGGTGATCGTGCGCTTCGCGCTGTCATTCGGCCCGGCCGAATATTTCGCGCTGATGGTGCTGGCCTTCGTGACGGTCTCGGCCGCCTTCGGCGATTCCACCCTGCGCGGCCTCACCGCGCTCGGCATCGGCCTGGCGCTCGGCCTCGTCGGCATCGATTTGCAGACCGGCCAGGCGCGCCTGAGCTTCGGCGTCCCCGACCTCTATGACGGCATCGAGGTGACGACGCTGGCCGTCGCGCTGTTCGCCATCGGCGAGACGCTGACGGTCGCCGCCTCCTCGCAGCGCCTGCAGGAGAAGGTCGAGGCGATCCGCGGCTCGGTGTGGATGACGAAGGCCGACTGGCAGCGCTCGTGGAAGCCCTGGCTGCGCGGCACGGCGATCGGCTTTCCGATCGGCGCCATGCCGGCGGGCGGCGCCGAGATCGGCACGTTCCTCTCCTATGCCACCGAAAAGCAGCTGTCGAAGCACCCGGAAGAGTTCGGCCACGGCGCCATCGAGGGCGTCGCGGGACCGGAAGCCGCCAACAACGCCTCGGCCGCCGGCACGCTGGTGCCGCTCCTGACGCTCGGCCTGCCGACCACGGCGACGGCGGCGATCATGCTCGCCGGCTTCCAGCAGTTCGGCCTGCAGCCGGGGCCGCTGCTCTTCGCGACGCGGCCGGAACTGGTCTGGGGCCTGATCGCCAGCCTGCTCGTCGCCAATCTGATGCTGCTGGTGCTGAACCTGCCGCTGGTCGGCCTCTGGGTGCGGCTGCTGACGATCCCGCGGCCGTGGCTCTATGCCGGTATCCTGGTCTTCGCGACGCTGGGGACGATCGGCGCCAATCCCTCGCCCGTGGAGCTCGGCATGCTGCTCGGCTTCGGCCTGCTCGGCTACATGCTGCGGCGCTTCGGCTATCCGATCGCGCCAGTGGTGGTGGGGCTGATCCTCGGGCCGCTCGCCGAGCAGCAGCTGCGTCGGGCGCTGGCGATCAGTCAGGGCGACCCGACCGTGCTGGTCAGTTCGCCGCTGACCATCATCCTGTTGTCGCTGGCGCTGATCGCCCTGGTCGTGCCGCTGATCATGCGCGCCCGCGGCCGCGGCCAGGTGCTCAGCCAGATGGCCGCCGACGAGGACTGAGGTCCCCGCCGGCGCTCTCGTCTCAGAGCGTTGCGTGCAATTCGTCGAGGCTCTTGCGGGTGGTCTCGACGATCAGGTCGATATGCGCCTTCTCGATGATCAACGGCGGGCAGTAGGCGAGCGAGTCGCCGATCGGCCGGGAGATGACGCCGTTCTTCTGCAGGATGGCGAAGGCCTGGGCGCCGAGCGCACCGGGCTTCTCCAGCGCGGTCTTGGCCGCCTTATCGGTGACCAGCTCGACCGCCGCGATGAGGCCGACGCCGCGCACTTCGCCCACCAGCGGATGGTCTTCGAGGGTCCTCAGCCCCGCCTGCAACAGCTCGCCCATCTCGCGGGCCCGGCCGACGAGGCCGCGCTCCTCGATGATGTCGAGATTTTCGAGCGCCACGGCGGCTGCCACCGGATGGCCGGACGCGGTGTAGCCGTGGCCGAACGTGCCGATCTCCGACGACTGGTCGGCCACCGGCTGGTAGACGCGGTCGTTGATCAGCAGCGCCGAGATCGGCAGGTATGACGAGGACAGCGCCTTCGACAGCGTCATGATGTCGGGCTCGATATTGTAGGTCTGGCAGCCGAACATCTCGCCGGTGCGCCCGAAGCCGCAGATCACCTCGTCGGCGACCAGCAGGATGTCGTGGCGCTTCAGCACCGCCTGGATCTTCTCCCAGTAGGTCGCCGGCGGCACCACGACGCCGCCCGCGCCCATCACCGGTTCGCCGATGAAGGCGGCGATCGTGTCCGGGCCCTCGGCCTGGATCAGCGCTTCCAGATCCTCGGCGCAGCGGGTGGCGAAGGCCTCCTCGCTCTCGCCGTCACGGCCCTCGCGCCAGTAATGCGGGCAGGTCGTGTGGAAGATGCCTTCCATCGGCAGGTCGAAGGCGCGGTGGTTGTTGGGCAGGCCCGTGAGGCTGGCGGAGGCCAGCGTCACGCCGTGATAGCCCCGGATGCGGCTGATGATCTTCTTCTTCTGCGGCTGACCAAGCGCGTTGGAGCGATAGCGCACCAGCTTGATCATCGTGTCGTTGGCTTCGGAGCCGGAATTGGTGAAATAGGCCTTCGACATCGGCACCGGCGCCATGGCGACAAGCCGCTCGGCGAGCTCGATCGCCGGCCCGTGCGATTTGTGGGTGAAGGTGTGGTAGTAGTTGAGCTGCGCCATCTGCCGGCTCGCCGCCTCGACGAGGCGCTTCTCGCCAAAGCCGACCGCCACCGACCAGAGCCCGGCCATCGCCTCAATATAGCGGTTACCGTCGGTGTCCGTGACGAACACCCCCTCGCCCTTCTCCATGACGATCGGCCCGATCGCCTCGTGCTGGCGGGCATTGGTGTAGGAGTGGAGGTGGTACGCGATATCGCGGGCCTCGATCGAATTCGGCTGCACGGTCATGAAGGTCTCCGGGTCCCGTTCCAGCGGCGCGGCGGCAACCCTGCATCGAGCCGTGCCAGGCACGGCCGCTGCTGGTCATCCCCCCGCACGGCTCATGCCTAGCGGTAGGCCCTTGCGGGCACGGGGGTCAAGAACGGGCGCGAGCTATTCCGCGACCGCATGGAAGCTGCCTGTTTTCGTCTCTACCGATAGCCATGCTGCATCGCGATATTGAGGTCATCACTCGAGGAGAGTTCCATGTCTCGTTCCGCAAGCAGCTTCACCCGCAAGGTCGCCGGTCATATCCGCGGCTTCGCCAGCATCGTGGTGCATTCCAATCGTTGCGCCGCCGCCGTCGAGGCCGGTCGCCGTCCCGATCCGCGTTCGCTGAAGGCGCTCGGCATCGACCCGGCGAGCTTCGACCGCTTCTGACCCGACTTCTCGTCGCGGCTCAGGCCGCGACGCCGTGCCGGCCGCTGCGTACTCCGTGAACTGCCGTCGCCGCAAGCGAGGCAGGTCAGAAGACGAAGTCGACCGAGGTGAGCAACCAGCAGCCGGTTCCCCATTCGATCCGGTTGCCCGCCGCATCGCCGTTGACCGCGCTGGTGCGGAAGACCGGGGTGCTGGGGGTCAGCTCCAGCTGGCTCGCCTCCTCGGGGGTCGCGAAGCCGCCGCTGATCCGGGTCTCGATGCGGCGATACTTGCCGATGCCGTGCGCGACGAAGACGTCGGTTACCGATTGCCGCCGCGCATAGACGGCGGCGAAATCCGGCAGGAGTTTCGCCGGCAGGATCTTGGTGCTGGCGTGGATCGGCTGCCCGTCGGCGGCGCGCACCCGGCGCAGACGGATCACCGGGGCGCCCACCGGCAGATGCAGCTGGGCAGCCGCCGCCGCGTCCGCCTTTTCCTCCTCCAGATGCAGCGTCCGCGTCTCGACCAGCTTGCCGTCGGCGCGCAGGCTGTCGAAGAAGCGGCTGCCGTCGCGCACCGACAGCGCCGATGGCGGGCTGCGCACGAAGACCCCGACGCCCTTGCGCGAGGTCAGGTGCCCCTCCTGCTGCAGTTGCAGCAGCGCTTGGCGCAGCGTGATCCGCGTGACCCCGAACATCTCCGCCAGGTGCACCTCGCCCGGCAGTTGGCTGCCGGGGCGCAGCCTTCCGTCCTCGATCAGCGCCAGCACGTGGTCATGGATTTGCTGCCAGATCGGCGCGTCGCTGCGCGGCCGGAACACCAGTTCGCCGAAGTCCGGCGCGTCGGCAGCAATCCTGCGGGAGACGTTGCTGCTCATCGGCCTATCCCGCCAGTTCCGCGACGGCCCTCGCAGGCGCCGCGACGGGCGATTCCCCGAGTGCCCGCCGGGCGTGGACGATGCGCCCGGCGACCATGGTCGCGACGATTTCCGGGTGGTGCTTGTCGGCCATGTCCACCAGGATGAGATCCGCCCGCTTGCCATTGGTCAGGCTGCCGCGATCCGGCAGGCCGGCGGCCCGCGCCGCGTTCGTCGAAACGAGAGGCCAATAGCGCGCCAAGGCGGCAAGGTCACCATCCGCCAGGGCGAAGGCCGCATGCAGCGGCGACGGGTAGTGATAGTCGCTGGTCAGGACCGAGCAATTGCCGGCTTCGATCGCGGTGCGCGCATCCATGGCGCCGTTGTGGCTGCCGCCGCGCACGACGTTGGGCGCGCCGAGGATGACGTCCTCGCCCGCCGCGCGGGCCGCCGCCGCCGTTTCGACGTTCAGCGGAAACTCGCAGGAGCGCGCACCCAGCGCCCGAAAGCGCGCGCGCTCCTCCGGCGACGATTCGTCGTGGGCGAGCAGCACGTTGCCCCCTGCCCTTGCGGCCGCCGCCAGTTCCGCGATGGCGCCGGGCACGTCGTCCCGCCGCGCCCAGACCGCGTCGAGCAGCGCCATGTAGTCCTCGCGGGAAAGGCCGGAGCGCTCGGCCATCTGGCCGATCTTGCGAGCGATCGTGCCCTTCAGCACGGAGCCGGTCGTGTGATCGTTGAAGGCGAGGATCGGCGACGGCTGGAGCGACAGCCACTCGGTGACTTCCGCCACCGCGTCCAGCGCGAAGGTCTCCCAGCGCAGATGCAGCCGCGTGTCGCAGCTGAGACGCGGGCGCAGCGCGTAGAGCGACGCGATGAAGCTGCGCGCCGCCTCGAGCGAGCGCAGGCCCGGCTCCCATGAAATCGTCACGCCATGAAACGTCGTGGTGATGCCGTTCGCCACCAGCTGGCGGTCGGTGTCGCGCAGCGCCAGGCCGACGTCGAAGCGCACGCCCGGCCGCGGCATGATCTGCCGCTCGAAGGCGTCACCGTGAATGTCGATGATGCCGGGCAGCACTAGCAGGCCCGCCGCGTCCAGCCGGCGGGGGCGCTCCGCCCTCCGGTCGGTGACATGCCCGCCGTCGATCCACAGGCCGTGCTCGCTCCAGTCGTTGCCGACCAGCGCCAGCCCGTTCTCGATCACCCAGTTCATTGTCCGCCGCCTCGTCCTCGCGTGTCATCGACGCGTCATCTGCTGTCTATACAGGTAACCCCGAACCCACTCTCCTGTCTATACAGAAGGACCGTCAAAAATGCTTCGTTCCCTGGTTTTCGCCCTCGCCGCCACGGTGGCGGCAACGGTTTCGGCCCACGCCGACCCGGTACGCTTCGCCGTCACCGACATCGAGGGGCTGGAAGCCCTGCAGCAGGAATTCGGCGGCTTCCAGGAAGCGCTCGAAGCCGAGACCGGGCTGGACATCGAGCTCATCGCCGTCAGCTCGCGCACCGCGGCCGTCGAGGCGCTGAACGCCGGCCAGGTCGAGCTGGTGCTGACCGGCCCGGCCGAATACGTGGTGATGAAGGAACTCAGCGATCCGCGGATCGTCGTCGCCTGGCAGCGCCCCGACTATTTCGCCCAGATCGCCGTCATGGCGAACGGCCCGATCCGCAGCATCGAGGACGTGAAGGGCAAGAAGGTCGCTTTCGGCTCGGTCGGCTCGACCTCGCAGCATCTCGGACCCGCACAAGCGCTCGCCGACCAGGGCGTCGTCTATGGCGAGGACTACGAGCCGGTGATCATCTCGCGCAACGTCGCGGCCGAAGCGCTGATCCGCGGCGACATCGCCGCGATGGGGCTGAATTTCGGGCACCTCAACTCGATCCGCGAGGCCTTCCCCGACCAAGCCTTCGCCGTCGTCGCCCGCGGCCGCGACCTGCCGAACGACATCCTCGTCGCCCGCAAGGACATTCCGGAGGAAATCTTCGAGAAGATCCGCGAGGCCTTCCTGGAGAACGGCAACGCGCTGATGGGCGCCGTGCTGAAAGGCGAAGACAACCAGAAGTTCAAGGGCGGCACGTTCCTCACCGACATCGACGACAGCGAATACGATTACGTGCGCTCGATGTACCGCACGATCGGCGTCGACACCTTCACCGCCTTCGTCGAATGAGCGCCGCCTTGGACGAAAACGCGACGGGCAGCCGCTATCGGCCGCCCGTCGAGGTGCTGCAGGCGATGGACGGTGTCCCGGCCTCGACCATCATCAGCACCCGCGATCTCGGCAAGTCCTATGCGAACGGGAAGCCTGTCTTCGCCGGGCTGAAGATCGACATCAAATCCGATCAGCGCGTTGCGCTGATCGGGTCGAACGGCGCCGGCAAGTCGACGCTGCTGAAATGCCTCGTCGGCCTGCTGCCGCTGAGCAACGGCGAGATCATGACGCTCGGCGAGACCTTCCAATCGGCGCCGAGCGCGACGCAGCTGCAGCGCCTGCGGCGGCAGATCGGCTTCGTCTTCCAGAACCATGGGCTGGTCGGTCGGCAGACGGTGCTGACCAACGTCATCCAGGGCAAGCTCGGCCTGCCCGGCGGCTGGCGGGCCTGGCACCATTCGCTGGCGCGCGAGGACTGGCGCGAGGAGGCGATGGCCGTGCTCGCCGAAGTCCGGCTCGCCGACAAGGCATCTTCCCGCGCCGACCAGCTCTCCGGCGGCCAGGCGCAGCGCATCGCCATCGCGCGGGCGCTGATCCGCAAGCCGAAGCTCTTGATCGCCGACGAACCCGCCGCAAGCCTCGACCCGGCCGTCGGGCGGGAGATCATGACGATCTTCTCCGACCTCGCTTCCGAGCACGGCATCACGCTGGTCTACACGACGCACGACATGGAGCACGCGCTGAACTACTCGGACCGGATCATCGCGCTGAAGGCCGGCCGGGTGCATTTCGACCTTCCGACCGCGATGGTCTGCCGGCAGCAGATGGAAGACGTCTTCCATGGCTGAGGCCTCCGTCCCGCCGCGCGCACCCTCGCGCCTGCCGTCGATCTCGCCGGTCACCTTCACCCTGCTCGTCGCCTTCGCCGCGGTGTTCCTCGTCTCGCTCGGCGAGGTCGGGCCGTCGCCCGAGCGGCTCGCCGCCGGCGCGCCGCGGATGATGGACCTGGTCGGCCGGATGCTGCCGCCGAACGTCGAGCCGGCGTTCCTGCAGCGCATGGGCTGGCGCATCCTCGAGACCCTGCAGATCGCGCTGGTCGGCACGGTCATCGGCGTCGTCATCAGCCTGCCGATGGGCTGGCTCGCGGCGCGCGGCATCTCGCCGCTCGGCGCGTTCCGGCAGCTGCCGCGTGCGCTGATCTCGCTGTTCCGCACCGTGCCGGACCTGGTCTGGGCGCTGATCTTCGTCTCGACGGTCGGGCTCGGCGCCGTCGCCGGCACGATGACCATCGTCGTCGATACGGTCGGCTTCTGCGGCCGGTTCTTCGCCGAAGCGATGGAGGAGGCCGACAAGAAGCCGCAGGAGGCGCTCAGGGCGATCGGTGCGTCGCAGGTGAGCGTGCTGTTCGGCGCGACGCTGCCGAGCATCATGCCGACGCTGATCAACAGCTCGCTGTTCGCCTTCGAGAAGGGCGTCCGCTCCTCGGTGGTGCTGGGCCTCGTCGGTGCCGGCGGCATCGGCCAGGAGCTGAAGGTCGCCTTCGACCTGTTCCAGTACCGCAACGCCTCGGCGATCATCCTCGCCATCTTCGTGATCGTCTTGGTGATGGAGTATTTCACCGACCGGCTGCGCGCCCGGTTCCAGTAGGGCGGCGGCCGGATGGTGATGGACCGACTGCGGCACGATGGGCCGGTGGCCTCATGACCCCGCGCTCAGCTGTCGAAGACGAGCTCCACCCGGTCGGCCAGGAAGCGGCTGCGGGAGAACTGGATCGGCACGCCATCGGCATCGTAGTTCGCCGATTCCGACACGATGACGATCGCGTCCGCCGCGCATCCGAGATGCTCGGCGTCGTCGTGCGAGACGCGCTCGGCGGTGATTCGTGTGCTGCGGCGGCGATAGTCCTCGACGCCGTGGGCGGCGAGCGCCTTGGTGATCGAGCCGGTCTCGGCATAGGCGGCGACGATGCGCGGGAAGCGCTCGGCCGGAAACCAGCTGGTGGCCACCGACAGCGGGACGCCGTCGGCGACGTTGAGGCTTTCGAGCCGGACGAGCGCCGCGCCTGGAGCAAGCTGCAACCGGCCGGCGACATGCCGGTCGGCGCCCTCCCGGCTGGAGCCGATGAGCCGACCCGCCGCCTGGCGGGCGTTCTGCGAGACGTTCTCGGTGAATCGCGTGCGGGCACCGACCGGATACACGATCCGCTCGGGCCGGCGCTCGACGAAGGTGCCCCGGCCGCGCTCCGGCCGCAGCAGCCCTTCGGCCGCCAGCGCCGCGATCGCGCGGCGCACCGTGTGGCGGTTGACGCCGAAGCGGGCGGCCAGCTCGGTCTCGACCGGCAGCTTGTCAGGTCCGCCCGCCCCGGCGGCACCGATCATCGCGCGGATTTCGTCGGCGACCTTCCGCCAGCGCGCGATCCCGTCGGCTGTGTCGTCCATGGTCATGCTCCTGCGGTCCGCCGCACGATCGTCATTGTCACGTCATCGTGGCGGGTGTATCCATCATCTAACAGATCTAGTTGTCTACTCCAATAGACTAATAGGAACGAAGCCTTCATGTCAGCCGCTCCCGGCCATCCGTCCGACCAGACCGCCCGCCGCCGCGCCATGGGCGCCTTCGCCGCCAGCGACGCCCCGACGCTCGCCGCCGCCTGGGACGCCATCGCCGGCGAGACGACGGCCACCAGCCTGCGTGGTCCCGAAGCCGGACTGGTGATGCTGCGCGGCCGGATCGGCGGCGGTGGCGCGCCGTTCAATCTCGGCGAAGCCAGCGTCACGAGAGCCAGCGTCCGCCTCGCCTCGGGCGAAGTCGGCCACGCGATGGTGCTCGGCCGCGACACCGACCATGCACGGCTTGCCGCCCAGCTCGATGCCGGCTGGCAGCGTGACGACTGGCGCGCCGCAATCGAGGCGGAGGTCGTCGAGCCGGCGCTGCAGAGGCAGGCGGAGGCAGACCGGCACTCCGCCGAGGAAACGGAAGCGACGCGGGTCGACTTCTTCACCATGGTCCGGGGAGACGACTGATGGCCGACACGATGGCTTCCGCCCCGCTGGAAGGCGGCTTCGCCGACCCGGTCTTCGACGCCCAGGCGGCGTTTTCCGCGATCATGGGCGCCTTTGCCCGCCCCGGCACGATCGTCGAACTCGAAGGCCTTGCACAGCCTCCCGCTCCCGTCCCGCCGGCGGCCGGCGCCTTTCTGGCCGCGCTGGCCGACTACGACACGCCGGTCTGGCTCGACGAAGCGGCGAAGGCCACCGGCATCGCCGACTGGCTGATCTTCCATACCGGCGCGGCGATCCTTGCCGATCCCGTGGCGGCGTCCTTCGCGCTGATCTGCGAGCCATCCGCGCTGCCGTCGCTGTCGCGCTTCGCCGTCGGCACGGCCGACTTCCCCGACCGCTCGGCGACGCTGATCCTCTGCCTGCCGGAGCTGCGCGGCGGCGCGACGCTGCGGCTCACCGGGCCCGGCATCGAGACGGAGGCTTCCGCCAGTCCGCAGGGCCTGCCGGAGTGCTTCCTTTCGGACTGGGCCGGCAATCGCGGCCTCTATCCCTGCGGCATCGACGTGCTGCTCGTTGCCGGCGGCGAGGCACTCGGCCTGCCGCGCACCACACAGATCGCGGAGCGCTGAGATGTATGTCGCCGTCAAGGGAGGCGAGGCCGCCATCGGCGCCGCCCACCGCCTGCTCGCCGATCGCCGCCGCGGCGACCGCAATGTCCCGGCGCTGACGCTAGCGCAGATCGCGGGCCAGCTGGCGCTCGCCGTCGACCGGGCGATGGCCGAGGGCTCGCTCTACGATCCCGAACTCGCGGCGATGGCGGTGCGCCAGGCGCGCGGCGACCTGATCGAGGCGATCTTCCTGATCCGCGCCTATCGCACGACGCTGCCGCGCTTCGGCTATTCGGTGCCGGTCGACACCGGCGCGATGCGCATCGAGCGCCGCGTCTCGGCGACCTACAAGGACCTGCCGGGCGGCCAGCTGCTCGGGCCGACCTTCGACTACACGCACCGGCTGATCGACCCGTCGATGGCCGGCGACGAGACGGTCGAGCCGGGGGCCCGGCGCGACTGGCCGGGCGAGCGCTGCGCGCGGGTCACCGACATCCTCGGCGAGGACGGCTTGATCGAGCCCGACGCTGCGGCCGAGGCCGGCGAGCCGGGCGACCTCACCCGCGAGCCGCTGGAGTTTCCGGCCGGCCGCGATCTTCGGCTGCAGGCGCTGTCGCGCGGCGACGAAGGGTTCCTCCTGTCCCTCGCCTACTCCACCCAGCGCGGCTTCGGCCGCTCGCACCCCTTCGTCGGCGAGATCCGCATCGGCCTGGTCGATGTCGAGATCGAGATGCCGGAAGTGGGTTTTCCCGTCACCATCGGCCGGGTGCGGCTGACCGAGTGCCAGATGGTCAACCAGTTCAAGGGTTCCGCCGAAGAGCCGCCGCAGTTCACCCGCGGCTATGGCCTGGTCTTCGGCCAGTCGGAGCGCAAGGCGATGGCGATGAGCCTCGTCGACCGGGCGCTCAGGGCAGACGAGTTCGGCGAGGAGCGCAACGCCCCGGCGCAGGACGAGGAATTCGTCATCGCCCATTCCGACAACGTCCAGGCGACGGGTTTCGTCGAGCATTTGAAGCTGCCGCACTACGTCGACTTCCAGGCCGAACTCGACCTCGTCCGCCGCATGCGCCGCGAGCACGCGGCGTCTTCAGCCTCGTCCGAAGCCGACGACGAGCTGCAGGACGCAGCCGAATGAGCGCCCAGCCGCAACTGCAACGGCCGTCTGGTTCAGGCGGCGATCGTCTCGATGACAACACGGCGGCCGAGCACGGCGAGCGTCGCTTCCAGCATGGCGAGCTTGGTCGCATGGTCCGGGTCGAGGATCCGGCGCACCAGCTTCTCGTCCTTGCCGAGCCGACGCGCCAGCTCTGCCTGGCTGATGCCGCTCTGCTGGAAGGCCTCGCAGACAGCGAGCTTCATCGCATCGCTTGCCCCCACGGGAATGGCGAGGTCGCCGATCGTCTCGGAAGCGGCCGGCAGGTCCCTGCCGTCCCTCAGGGCCCATCGAAGAGCGATGCCCAGCACTTCGCTCGCCGCGCCGATCGCCGACTCCCGCGTCGCTCCGCCGCTGATCGCTTCCGGCACGTCCGGAAAGGTCACGACGAAGCCGCCATCCGGATCGGCTTCCAGGCGAGCGGGATAGATCAGGCGCATGGCGTTTCCTTCTCACTTGACCCCGAGCTGGCGCTTGATCGTCCGAACGTGCAGGGGACCGAGTTCGCCGGACTGGATGATCGTACGCCTGTCGCCGAGCGTCACGCGGTAGTGGCTGCCCTTGCCGAGCTTCGTGTCGATTTCGAGCTTCAGCTTTTGCGCCCGAGCGTAGGCACGCAGTTCCCGCAGCAAGGCTTCGCGCGTCATCCCCGCCTTTCCGGGAAGGCTTCAAATCTCGGACATTATTG
Organism: Aurantimonas endophytica; assembly: GCF_014196845.1. Lineage (GTDB taxonomy): Bacteria > Pseudomonadota > Alphaproteobacteria > Rhizobiales > Rhizobiaceae > Aurantimonas > Aurantimonas endophytica. Next base: position 258,535 of record NZ_JACIEM010000004.1, on the reverse strand, counting down.
TCCGGATACGAGCGATTGGCAACTCCTGCTGGAGTGGCGACGCGCAAGGTTAACGGCCTCCACGTTCCAGCAGATACCAGCCCACCGCGAGGCCGCCGAGGATGGCCACCAGTTCGCCGAGTGCCAGCCAGCCGGCTCCCATCGCCTTTCTCCTTCGCGGGTTCCCGCGCGTTTCATTCCAGCAGAAGGCCCGGCACGATGACGGCGGCGCTTCCGACCTACAACTTCGCCTATCTCGACGAGCAGACCAAGCGGATGATCCGCCGCGCCATCCTGAAGGCGATCGCGATCCCCGGCTACCAGGTGCCGTTCGCCTCGCGCGAGATGCCGATGCCCTATGGCTGGGGTACCGGCGGCGTGCAGGTGACCGCGGCGATCATCGGGCCCAACGACGTTCTCAAGGTCATCGACCAGGGCGCCGACGACACCACCAATGCCGTGTCGATCCGCGCCTTCTTCGAGAAGACTGCCAAGGTCGCGACGACCACGAAGACTCACCTGGCGACGATCATCCAGACCCGGCATCGCATGCCGGAGACGCCGCTGACCGCCGGCCAGACGCTGGTCTTCCAGGTGCCGATCCCCGAGCCGCTGCGCTTCCTCGAGCCGCGCGAGACCGAGACGCGGGTGATGCACGCGCTGGAGGAATACGGGCTGATGCACGTCAAGCTCTACGAGGACATCGCCCGGCACGGCCACATCGCCACGACCTACGCCTATCCGGTGAAGGTCGAGGGGCGCTACGTTATGGACCCCTCGCCGATCCCGAAATTCGACAACCCGAAACTGCACCGCTCGCCGGCCCTGCAGCTCTTCGGCGCCGGCCGCGAGAAGCGTATCTACGCGCTGCCGCCGTTTACCGACGTCGTCAGCCTCGACTTCGAGGATCATCCCTTCGCGGTGCAGCGCTTCGAAAAACCATGCGCGCTGTGCGGGGCGGAAAACGTCTATCTCGACGAGGTCGTCACCGACGACAGAGGCGGCCGGATGTTCGTCTGCTCCGACACCGACTGGTGCGAGACGCGCCGCGAGGCGGGACATGTCGGGGATGGCGGGCCGGAGGCGGTGCGATGAGGACGGTTCCTTTGTTGCACTCATCGTTTGGCCCAGGGGCCCGGATCCTACCCCCCTCTGCCTGCCGGCATCTCCCCCACAAGGGGGGAGATCGACGGAATTGCCCGGCAAGGCGCTCGACGATCGGCCGCACGACTCTTCTCCAGAAGGCGAGACCGTCGCCGCTCCGATCTCCCCCCTTGTGGGGGAGATGTCCGGCAGGACAGAGGGGGGTCGCTGTCCTATCCGACATCGCCGACTTCGCGACCGCCATCGCTGAAACAGCCCGGCTCCCGCGCCTCGATCACCGCGAGGATATGCGCGCAGACGCCATCGATGTCGGTCATGACCTCGTGGTTCCAGAACCGCACGACGGTCCAACCGTCCGCTTCCAGTCGCGCCGTCCGGGCAGTATCCCGCGCCAGCGTTGCGTAGTCGCCGTGCCGCGTCCCGTCGATCTCGACGATCAGCCGGTGCGTCGGGCAGGCGAAGTCGACGATGCTGCCCGCGATCGGCACCTGCCGGCGGAAGCCGAGGCCCATCAGCCGGTGCGCCCGCACCGCGTTCCAGAACTTCAACTCGGCCTCGGTCATCGCCTTGCGCATCGTCCGGGCAATGGCGCGGTGCCTGCGCGAAATATCGGCATGCGACACGGATCGGCCTCCTGCGGCGGAGATCATTCTGCCAGTGGCGGCGGCTGCTTTGTACCCCCCTCTGCCTGCCGGCATCTCCCCCACAAGGGGGGAGATCGAGACTGCAAAGCCCCGCTCTCGACGTTCGGCCTAACGGCGCTTCTCCAGGAAGTGCCCCCCTCGCCGCATCGATCTCCCCCCTTGTGGGGGAGATGGGCGGCAGCCCAGAGGGGGGTGTCCGCGCTGAAGACCTACGCCCGGGACAGCGACCAACCTCCGTCCGCATATCCGAGGAGACAGGCCCGATGACTTCCCCCCTCCTTTCCGTCCGGGACATCACCAAGAGCTACGGCGCACGCGTCGGATGCGAGGACGTGTCGTTCGACGTGTGGCCCGGCGAAGTCGTCGCCATCGTCGGCGAGTCCGGCTCGGGCAAGACGACCTTGCTGAACTGCATCTCGACGCGCCTCGCGCCGACGTCGGGCACGATCTCCTACGCCATGCGCGACGGCACGATGCGCGATCTCGCCAGCCTCGGCGAGGCAGAGCGGCGGCTGTTGATGCGCACCGACTGGGGCTTCGTCCACCAGCATGCGAGCGACGGCCTGCGGATGCGGGTCTCGGCCGGGGCGAATGTCGGCGAACGGCTGATGGCGGTGGGGGACCGGCACTACGGCGAGATCCGCGCGACGGCGACCGACTGGCTCGGCCGCGTCGAGATCGCCGCCGACCGGATCGACGACCAGCCCGTGGCGTTTTCCGGCGGCATGCGCCAGCGCCTGCAGATCGCCCGCAACCTCGTCACCCGCCCGCGCCTCGTCTTCATGGACGAGCCGACCGGCGGACTCGACGTCTCGGTGCAGGCGCGGCTGCTCGACCTGATCCGCACGCTGGTGTCGGAAATGGGCCTGTCGGTGGTGATCGTCACCCACGACCTCGCGGTCGCGCGGCTCCTGTCGCAGCGCATGATCGTGATGAAGGCAGGGCGGATCATCGAGCACGGCCTGACCGACCGGGTCCTCGACGACCCGCACCACGCCTATACGCAGCTCCTCGTCGCCTCGATCCCGGAAAGCTGAGCCATGTCCGACCAAATCCAGCCGATCCTTTCGGTGCGCGACGTCGCCAAGACCTTCACCATGCATCTGCGCGGCGGGCTGCGCCTGCCGGTGGTTTCCGGCGCCGCCTTCACGGTCGGGGCCGGCGAATGCGTCGTCCTCGGCGGGCCGTCGGGGGTCGGCAAGTCGTCGATCCTGCGCATGGTCTATGGCAACTACGCCGTCGATGGCGGCCAGATCCTGATCCGCGATCCCAAGAGCGGCCGCGAGGCGGACCTGGCCGACGGCGATCCGCGCGAGATCATTGCGCTGCGCCGCGATGCCATCGCCTATGTCAGCCAGTTCCTGCGGGCGATCCCGCGCGTGCCGGCGATCGACGTGGTCGCCGAGCCGCTGGTCTCGCGCGGCACCCCGGTCGAGGCGGCGCGGGCAAGGGCGAAGGAACTGCTCGCCCGCCTCAACCTGCCGGAGGCGCTGTTCGAGCTGCCGCCGGCGACCTTCTCCGGCGGCGAGAAGCAGCGGGTCAACATCGCCCGCGGCTTCATCACCGACCATCCGCTGCTGCTGCTCGACGAGCCGACGGCCTCGCTCGACGCGGAAAACCGCGACGTCGTCTGCGCGATGATCGAGGCCAAGAAGGCGGCCGGCACCGCCATTCTCGGCATCTTCCACGACGGCGAGGTGCGCGACCGGATCGCGACGCGCATCGTCGACGTCTCGAGCTTCTCCGCCCGGGCTGCCGCCTGATGCCGCGCCTTTCCGAACACACGCCGCTGATCCACGAGACCGCCATCGTCGAGACGACGACGATCGGCCGCTATGTCGAGATCGACGAGCGGTGCCGCGTCGCCGAGACGGTGATCGGCGACTATTCCTACATGATGCGCGATTGCGGCGTCTGGGGAACGGTGATCGGCAAGTTCGTCAACATCGCCGCCAGCGTCCGGCTGAACGCCACCAACCATCCGGTCGAGCGCGCGACGCTGCACCACTTCACCTACCGCGCCGGGGATTATTTCGACGACGCCGAGGACGAGGCGCCGTTCTTCGCCGCCCGCCGGGCCCGCGCCGTGACCATCGGCCACGACGTCTGGATCGGCCACGGTGTGACCGTCCTGCCGGGCGTGACGATCGGCAACGGCGCGGTCATCGGCGCCGGGGCGGTGGTCTCCAAGGACGTCGATCCCTACACGATCGTCGGGGGTGTGCCGGCCCGCCCGATCCGGCCGCGGTTCGCCGGGGGGATAGGCCAGCGCATGGACGCGCTCGCGTGGTGGGACTGGCCGCACGAGACGCTGCGGACGGCGCTCGACGACTTCCGCCAACTCGACGCCGAAGCCTTCCTGGACAGGCACGGCGGCTAGGCCCGGAGGGCCGGGCAGACAAGCGGTCCGGGTGTCACCGAACCGTCACCGGCACGTCATCCGACTCACATGCGCAAGGCCTAGGAAGACCCCGTCAACGAGCCGACGGGATATAGAATGACTGCCATCGTGATCCGGGACCTCTCCAAACGCTTCGGCCGCAAGCAGGCCCTGAACAAGGTCAGCCTGACGATCGAAGAGGGCGAGATGGTCGCGCTGATCGGGGCCTCCGGCTCCGGCAAGTCGACGCTCATCCGGCACATCGCCGGGCTCGAGCGCGCCGACCAGGACAGCCATTCCTGCATCGACCTGTTCGGCGCGACGATCCAGACCGGTGGCCGGATCGGTAACGGCGCCCGCGTCATGCGGCGCGAAATCGGCGTCATCTTCCAGCAGTTCAACCTCGTCGCCCGCCTGCCGGTGATCACCAACGTGCTACTCGGCAATCTCGGCCGCATCCCGCGCTGGCGCGGCACGCTCGGCCTGTTCACCCGCGAAGAGCGCCTGGCCGCCCGCGCCGCGCTCGCCCGGGTCGGCATTCCGGAGGTCGCCTGGCAGCGCGCCTCGACCTTGTCGGGCGGGCAGCAGCAGCGTGCCGCGATCGCCCGCTGCCTCGTCCAGAAGTCCCGCGTGCTGCTCGCCGACGAGCCGATCGCCTCGCTCGATCCTGCCTCGGCACGGCGGGTGATGGACGCGCTCGCCGACATCAACCGGACGGAGAAGATCACCGCCGTCGTCTCGCTGCACCAGGTCGAATACGCCCGTCGCTACTGCCCGCGGACCATCGCGCTGAGGGGCGGCGAGGTCGTCTATGACGGCCCCTCCGGGGCCCTCACCAACGCCTTCCTCACCGAGCTCTACGGCGCGGATTCCGACGAGCTCGTGCTGCCCGACGCGCTGCCAAGCGACGACCAGCGCGTCCCGGCAGCCAGAAAACCATCCGTCAGGTCGCCTGAACTCGCCATCGCCTGACCGAAGCCCTTCGCCACCATCAACAGGGAACCATCATCATGAAGACGATCCTCAAGAGCCTTGCGGCTGCCACGCTGGTGGCCGGCCTGTCGTCCGCCGCCCTCGCCCAGGACGCGGCGCCGAGCGAAATCGCGTTCGGCATCATCTCCACCGAGAGCCAGCAGAACCTGCGCCCGAAATGGGAGCCCTTCCTGGCCGACATGGAAGAGAAGACCGGCCTCACCGTGAAGCCGTTCTTCGCCTCCGATTATGCCGGCGTCATCGAAGGCATGCGCTTCGACAAGGTGCAGCTCGCCTGGTACGGCAACAAGTCGGCCATGGAAGCGGTCGACCGGGCGAACGGCGAGATCTTCGCCCAGACCGTCGCCCTCGACGGCAGCCCCGGCTACTGGTCGCTGATCCTCGCGCCGGCCGACTCCAAGCTCACCAGCGTCGAGGACCTGCTCACCTGCGACCAGTCGCTGGATTTCGGTCTCGGTGATCCGAACTCGACCTCGGGCTATCTCGTGCCGATGACCTTCGTCTTCGCCGCCAACGGCGTCGACCCGAAGGAATGCTTCAAGAACGTGACCAACGCCAACCACGAGACCAACGCCATGGCCGTCGCCAACGGCCAGGTCGACGCGGCGGCGAACAACACCGAGAACCTCGCGCTGATCGAGAAGAACAACCCGGAAGCCTTCGCCAAGATCAAGGTGATCTGGAAGTCGCCGCTGATCCCGTCGGATCCGATGGTCTGGTCGACCAAGCTGCCGCAGGAGACCAAGGACAAGATCAAGACCTTCTTCCTGACCTACGGCACCGACCAGTCGGACGGTGACGTGGCGGCCGAGAAGGCGGTCCTCGCCGGCCTCGAATGGGCTCCGTTCCGCGAGAGCACCAACGACCAGCTGCTGCCGATCCGGGTGATGGAACTGTCGAAGTCGATCGCGCAGATCGAAGCCGACACCAGCAAGAGCGACGAAGAGAAGAAGGCCGAGATCGAGAAGCTCGAGGCCGAGAAGGCCGGCTACGAGGCGAAGATCAAGAGCGCCGAGCAGAGCTGACACCGACGACAGGCGGCGGGCACCCTGCCTGCCGCCGACTGGTTCTCGTCCATCCGGCCGGCGCCCTGACAGGGGCCGGCCGGTTCATTTCGACCCGCAGGATGCTGCCATGACCGACGACGCGCTTTCCGTTTCCCGCCCCGCCGTGCCCGACCTCAATGCCGGCCGCGACTGGTCCCGCAGCGTCTGGAACGCGGTGATCTGGGGCGGCCTCGCCCTCGGCCTGATCTGGAGCTGGGCGCCGGCGGAAATGGGCCGCTGGACCTATCTCTTCACCGACGCCGACAACATGGCGCAATATGCCAGCGGCTTCGCCCATCCGGACTTCACCGACTGGCGCTATTACGCCACCGAGATGGTGGTGACGGTTCAGATCGCGCTGTGGGGCACCGTCCTGTCGGTGCTGCTGGCGATCCCGTTCGGCATCCTGTCGGCGCACAACATGGTGCCCTGGTACATCCTGCAGCCGGCCCGCCGGCTGATGGATTTCTTCCGCGCCATCCACGAGATCGTCTGGGCGGTGCTGTTCGTCGTCGCCGTCGGCCTCGGACCCTTCGCCGGCGTGATGGCGCTGTTCATCCACACGACCGGCATCCTCGCCAAGCTGTTCTCCGAAGCCGTCGAGGCGATCGACCCGCGGCCGGTGGAAGGCATCCGCGCCACCGGCGCTTCGAAGCTGCAGGAAGTGGTGTTCGGCGTCATCCCGCAGGTGCTGCCGCTGTGGATCTCCTATTCGCTCTACCGGTTCGAATCCAACGTCCGCGCCGCGACGGTCCTAGGGGTGATCGGCGCCGGCGGGATCGGCCAGGTGCTGTTCGAATCGGTGCGCGGCTTCTATTATCCGCAATCGGCGGCCATCCTGATCATCATCGTCGCGACGGTGGTGCTGACCGATCTCCTCTCGCAGCGGCTGCGGCGCTTCGTTACATGACGGTGGGCGCTGCCCGCCTCGCAACGAAGCGGTCGCCGCCCCTCGCCTTTCGATTCCCCAGCCCAGAAGCCACCCGACATGCCTGACGAAATGATCCTGACCAATGCCCGCATCGTCACCGCCGATGCGGTGATCGACGGGCATCTGGTGATGCGCGACGGGCTGATCGCCGAGATCGGCGAAGGTCCGTCGGCGGCCGGCGAGGACATCGGCGGCGACACGCTGATCCCCGGCCTGATCGAGCTGCACACCGACCACATCGAAGGCCATTTCATGCCGCGGCCGAAGGTGCTGTGGAACAAGCTGGCGGCGATCCAGGCGCACGACAACCAGATCGCCGGCTCCGGCATCACCACGGTGTTCGACGCGCTGCGGGTCGGCACCGACGAGAACGCCACGCTGACCGCCGACGACATGGCCGAGATGGGCGAGATGATCGGCAGGGCCGTCGACGAGGACCGGGTGCGGGCCGACCACTACATCCATCTGCGCTGCGAGGTCTCCGCCGAAGACGTGCTGGCGGGCTTTCACAAGCTGGCGGTCAATCCGCGGCTCCGGCTGGTCTCGCTGATGGACCATGCGCCCGGCCAGCGGCAGTTCGCCGATCTCGGCGCGTACCGCACCTATTACCAGAAGAAGCTCGGCCTCTCGGACGAGGCGTTCGAGACCTTCAGCACGAAGCGGATGGGCGAGTCCGCCGAATTCGCCGAGAGCCACCGGCGCGATATCGCCGATGCCTGCCGTGAGCGCGGCATCGCGCTCGCCTCGCACGACGACGCGACGCTTGCCCATGTCGACGAAGCGCTGGCGCTGGGCACCAGCGTGGCGGAGTTCCCGACAACGGTGGAAGCGGCCGCCGCCTCGCGCGAAGCCGGCCTCCACGTGCTGATGGGCGCGCCCAACATCGTGCGCGGCGGCTCGCATTCCGGCAACGTCTCGGCGATCGAGCTGCTGCGGCTCGGTATCCTCGACATATTGTCGTCGGACTACGTGCCGTTCTCGATGCTGCAGGCAGTGTTCCACCTCGTCGACAGCGGCGAAGCGAGCCTGCCGGCCGCGATCCGGCTGGTGACGCTGAACCCGGCGGACGCCGTCGGCCTCACCGACCGCGGCGCCCTCGAGGTCGGCCGCCGCGCCGACCTCGTACGCGTGCGTACGCACGAAGGCGAGCCGCCGGTGGTCCGGTCCGTCTGGCGCGAGGGCAACCGTGTCTCCTGACACCGATACACGGCCCCCGGCCGACGCCGCGCTGACGGCTGAGCGGCCCGGCACCTTCGTCGCCGTGGTCGGGCCCAGCGGCGCCGGCAAGGACACGTTGCTCGCCATGGCCGCCGAGGCGCTCGCGAACGAGCCGAACGTCATCTTCGCCCGCCGGATCGTCACCCGCGACGCCATGGCCGAGCTCGAGGACCACGCCGTGATGAGCCGGGCGGACTTCGCCGAGGCCGAGAACTCCGGCGCCTTCTGCCTCTCCTGGCACGCGCACGGCCTCGCCTACGGCCTGCCCGCCGGCCTCGACGACGCGCTATCGTGCGGCAAGACAGTCGTCGCCAACATCTCGCGGCGAACGCTCGCGGATGCTGCCGCGCGGTTTGCCCGCCTTGCCATCGTCGAGATCACCGCGCCGAAGGCGGTGCTCGTCGCCCGCGTCGCGGCGCGCGGACGCGAGACGCCGGACGAGGTGGCCGCGCGGATCGCCCGTCAGGTGGAGCTGGAGGTTCCGGCCCGTGCCGAGGCCTTCCACCGCATCATGAACGATGGCGCGGCCCGCGAGGGATGCGAGCGGCTGGTCGCGATCCTGATGGCGTCACCTCGCCGCGCGGGCTAAACTGGACGGACGACCTGCCGTCATCCGGCCGCCGCGCCGTTCCGCATTATTCCCCGCTTCCCCATATCAGACCGGCTTGAGCCGGACGTCACGATACGGCGACGGCGTCATGCGCAGGCACCGCAACGGCCTGGCGATCGACGAAGCGATCCGCCACCGCCGCGCCGGCGATCATCGAGCCCAGCCCGACCAGCGACGAGACCGCGAGCACGGAGCCGCCGGTCAGGCCGGCGCCGATGGTGCAGCCGACGGCCAGGATGCCGCCGAAGCCCATCAGGGCGGCGCCCGCCGTATAGCGCAGGATCGACGGTGTGCCCGGCTCGGAGAAGGTCACCACCCGGAATTCCCGGAAGGCGACCGCGGCGAGAAAGGCGGCGACCAGCGTGCCGATCAGAACGCCCTGGTCGAGGCCGGCAAAGGCGTCGGGGCTGATGGCGAGCGCACTCGTCGTCGCCAGCGGCCTTATGTAGGAGAGGCTCTCGGCCTGGATCGGCTCGAAGACCTGCAGCGACAGCGTGTAGGTGAAGTACCATCCGGCGACGACGCTGGCGCCGACGCCGATGCCGCCGAGGACGCGCCATGCCGAGGCGCGGACGGCGAAGGCGACGGCCAACGCGGCGAGGGCGAGGACGGCACCGACGACGAGGCCCGCCGACGGGCCGAGCCCGGCATGCGCCAGGAGGTCATTGCCGCCGATCGCCGCGGTGCTCCAGAGCCCGCCCGCCGCGTCGCGCAGCGGAACCAGCACGCCGGCATAGGTGGCATAGCCGACGATCGCGATGACCAGCGTTACATACAGCGCCCGCAGATTGCCGGAGGCGGCGAGGATCAGCATGCGCGAGACGCAGCCGCGCGCCAGCACCATGCCGACGCCGAACAGCGTGCCGCCGATCAGCGCGCCGGAGAGGCTCTGCGCCGTGGAGAAGAACCGCGTGTCCCGCACGTCCAGATAGCCGTAGTTCAAAAGCAGCTGGACGCCGAGCACCGCGGCGGCAAAGCCCGCCGCCCAGGTGGCAAGCGCGGCGTAATCGCGCCGGCGCGTCAGATCCAGCACCGCCGAGCGGGTGCAGAAGGCGCTGCGCTGCGCGAAGAAGCCGAAAAGGCCGCCAATGACGATGCCGCCGACGAGCGCCGTGGCGTTCTCGCCGATGGAGTCGATCAGGGGGATGAAGTCCATGGCGAGAAGTCCTGCCGGTTGCCGCTCCGGCGAAGATATGCGGATAAGCGAATATGTTCAGGTTACAGATGTGCCGAGGCTGCCGGTCGAGCGAACCAGTTTCCTGCCGCTTATCACAATGTTGGATTCTGGTTCCAGGGCCGGGACGGAGCTGCGGTCGGGGCCCGGTCGCCAGGGAGCACCTTTGTGGGCGTTGGCCCTAGCCCGTCAGGGCTTGACGATGGTGAAGCCTTCCTCGTCGAGGCGGATCAGCTCGGCGACGCCGGCCTCGACCACTTCGGCGAAGGGGACGATCTCCGGCCGGCTGCCCTCCTCGCGCTCGAGCGTGTCGAGCGTGTTGCCGCAGGCGACGAAGGCGACGTTCGGCATGCTCTGCTCGAACGAGGTCAGCCGCTCCATCACCGGCGTCCTGTCCGGGCGGAGCATGGTCAGGCCCGGACCGTAGACGACGATGCGGATGTCGACCTCTTCCGCCTTGTCGGAATAGAACCGCGAGACATTGGCGGCGATATCCAGCGCCGAGCGCATCGCCGCCTCGTCGTCGTCGGAGACCTGCAGCGCCAGGCGGTGGGTGACGAAGCCGCCGTCATCCTCGGCGGGCTGGGCGGCAGCGGGGGACATCGCCGACGGCGCAGAGAGCATCGCCGCGAGCGCCAGCATCAGGCCCGCTGCGGGCAGCCGGAACCCGGCGGCACGGGCCGCGCGGAGCGGGCGAAAAATTCGAAACATGGCCAGCTACTCCCGATGCGGCGGATCCCGGCGGGCAGAAGCCCGTCCGCGTCAGTCCACCTGTCCGCCGGCAGCACCCTCGCTGTCGGGCGTCACGTCGAGCACCTGCGCCCGCATGGTGATCTCCGCCGGCCCCGGCTTGCAGTCCACCATACAGGGTTCGGCCCCGGTCTTGTAGTGCGCTTCCTGTTCCCGGTCGTCCGGGACGAACGCGTCGGCATTGGGCATCTCGATCGAGGTGAAGTTCTCGTTGGAGAGCTCGAATTCCTCGTCCGTGACGATGTCGTTGAGATAGAGGACATAGGCCGTCAGCGCGTAGACGTCGTCGTCGCCGAGCGTCTGGGCGCTGCCGAAGGGCATCGCCCGGTGGATATAGTCGTAGACCGTCGAGAGATACGGCCAGTACGAGCCGATGGTCTTTTCCGGACGCTCGCGGGTGAGCGTATCGAAGCCACCCGCCAGGACCGGCCAGCGGTCACGCCCCTCGCCGAAATCGCCATGGCAGGAGGCGCACTGCATCTCGAAGATCGCTTCGCCTTCCAGCACGGTGCCGCTGCCGACGGGAAGCCCCTGCCCGTCCGGCCGGACATCGATATCCCAGGCGGCGATTTCCGCCTCCGTCGCGACGCGGCCGAGGCCGAGCTTGCTGCCGGCCTGCTCCTCGGCTGAGGCCGCCGCAATGCCCGCCGCGCCGGTGGCGATCGCTCCCGCCAGGAGCAGCGCCTTAGGAAACTTCGACATTTTCGAGCCCTCCGTCCGCGGTCAGAAGCCAGGTCTGGATGCCGTTATTGTGGTAGATCGAGTTGTCGCCGCGCGCCGCGCGGAGCTCGTTCTTGGTCGGCTGCACGAAGCCTCGCTCGTCCACTGCCCGCGATTGCAGCAGCAGCTGCGAGCCGTCCCAGTCGAAGTCGTAGTAGAAGCGGTGCAGCGCCATCGGCAGGCTGGGCCCGTCGATCCGCGCCTTGTGCCAGTTCCGTCCGCCGTCGAGCGTGACGTCGACGCGGTCGATGCGCCCGTTGCCGGACCAGGCGAGGCCGGTGATAACCGTGCGTCCCTTGCCGTGGGTGATCGGCGCCTGGGGGCTCGGATTGGTGATGACCGACTTCACCTCCATGCCCCAGGTGAACTTGCGCGCCTTTCCGCTTGGGAGAAGGTCGGTGTATTTCGACGTCTCTTCCCGCTGCTCCCAGGGCTGGTCGCCGACTTCGAGGCGGCGCAGCCACTTAACCCACATATTGCCTTCCCAACCGGGCACGACGAGGCGCACCGGGTAGCCCTGTTCGGGCCGCAGCGCCTCGCCGTTCATCTTCCAGGCGACGAGACAGTCGTCGAGCGCCTTCTCCATCGGGATCGAGCGGGTCATCGCGGCCGCATCCGCGCCCTCGGCGAGCAGCCACTTGCCGGCGGTCTTCACGCCCGCCTCCTCCAGGAGGTAGCGCAGCGGCGTGCCGGTATACATCACGCAGTGGATCATGCCGTGGGTGAACTGGCAGCCGTTCAGCTGCGCGCCGCGCCATTCCATGCCGCTATTGGCGGCGCATTCGAGGAAATAGACGCGGTTCTCGCGGGGAAAGCGCTTGAGATCGTCCATGGTGAAGACCAGCGGCCGGTCGACGAGACCGTTGATCATCAGCCGGTGCTCGTCCGGCGGGATCTCGGCGATGCCGGCGTGATGGCGCTCGAAGCAGAGCCCGTTCGGCGTGATGATGCCTTCCAAATCGTGCAGCGGCGTGAAGCTGACCGAGCTGGTCGCGTCGGCGGTGAGCCACGGCACGTCGCGGCGCACGACGCCGGCTTCGAACGGGGACGGCGTCCCGTAGGGCCGCGTGACGACGCCCTCGCCGAGATAGCTGTTCCAGTCCTTCAGCTCGGTGATCGCCGGATCCCCTCCATCGGCGGCCCGCGAACCCGTCGTCCCGGCAAAGGCGGCCGCGCCGCCAAGGGCGAGACTGCGCATGAGGAAGCTGCGGCGGGATGTTCCCTCCCCCGTCCTCTCAGGCCTGTCAGTCATCGGCGTCCTCCCGACATAGAATTATATGATATTTTGCATATATCAGCGCGCAGCCCGGCTGTCGACCGTCCGGCTTCAGCCTTTGACGGTGACGCTGCGATTTTCCTCGGGCGAAACGGTCGGATTCTTCGCCAGATAGCTCTCCACCACGTCCCAGATCGCCGGGCCTTCGGTACCCTCGTTCACCGAGGCCCAGCCGGTGACGACGTAGTCGCGGCCGGCCTCGATCGGGGCCTTGGTCTTGAGCACCGTCATGTCGGTGATCCGCGAGCCGATCGTCTTGGTCGGATCGATGGCGTAGGCGAGGCCGCCGACGCGGACCATGTCGCCGCCCTGCTGGTAGTAGGGATCGGCGTTGAAGAGGTTGTCGGCGACGTCCTCGAGCACCGTCTTCAGCATCTCGCCGCTCATCGTGTTGCGGTAGACGGCCGGGTAGGTCATGGCGCAGACCGTGTGCAGGTCCTCGACGGTGATGTCGCTGTCCGCCGGCAGCGACGTGCCCCAGCGAAAGCCCGGCGACAGCGCGATCTCGGCGTCCTGCTCGGCAAGCAGCGCCTCGCAGATCACGTCGTCCCAGGTGCCGTTGAAATTGCCGCGGCGGTAGAGCAGCCCCTCGGTGCGGCCGATCACCCGCTGCAATTCGTCCGCATAGGGCGCCCGCACCTCGTCGATGACCGCCGCCATCTCGGCGTCCGGCGCGATGACGTCGGAGAACACTGGGATCAGCCGGTAGCGGAAATCGTTCAGGCGGCCATTGGAGACGTCAAGATCGAGCCGGCTCAAGAACTTGCCGTTCGAGCCGGAGGCGATCAGCAGCGTGTTGCCGATTTTCACTGGTTCCGGCAGCGCGTCATGGGTGTGGCCGGTCAGGATGATGTCGATTCCAGCGATCCGCGATGCCAGCTTGCGGTCGACGTCGAAGCCGTTGTGGGAAAGCAGGACGACCAGATCGGCGCCTTCCGCCCGCGCCGCCTCGACATGCAGGCCGATCTGCTCGTCGCGGATGCCGAACGACCAGCCGGGGATCAGCCAGGACGGGTTGGCGATCGGTGTGTAGGGGAAGGCCTGGCCGATCACCGCAATCTTCACGCCGCCGCGCTCGATCATCTTCCAGGCTTCGAAAGCCGGCTCGTCCCATTCATTGTCGAAAATGTTCGAGCCGAGGAAAGGGAAGGCCAGGGAGTCGATCGCCTCCTGCACCCGGTCGGTGCCGTAGGTGAACTCCCAGTGCCCGGTCATGGCGTCGGGCGCCAGCACGTTCATCGCCGTGATCATGTCGGCGCCGGCCGTCTTGTTGGCGGTGTAGCTGCCCTGCCAGGTGTCGCCGCCGTCGAGCAGCAGGACATTGTCCTCGCCGCGCTCGGCGCGGGCGCGGCGGACGATCGTGGCGATCCGATCGAGACCGCCCATCTTGCCGTACTGCCTAGCCAGCGCGCCGAAATCCTCCGAGGTCAGCGCATAGGCGTCGGGCGTGCCCGGCTCGATCCCGTAGAGCTTCAGGAAGTCCGCGCCGGTCACGTGCGGCGGCAGACCCGCGACCGCGCCGATCCCGATATTGACGGCGGGCTCACGGAAATACACCGGCTTCAGCTGCGCGTGTATGTCGGTGACGTGGAGCAGCGTCAGATTGCCGAAGTCGGCGGCGCCGAGCAAATCGTCCTCGGTCAGCTTCTGCTGGGCGGCGGCCCACGACCAGCGGCCGGACAGGCCGGACCCGGTCAGGGCCCCCAGTGCCACCGTCGCCGTCAGGAATTCGCGTCTGGAAAACATGGATATCCTCCATCCGGACCGCCGAGGCGATCCGGACTTGCCGGTTCACGGTCTGGCAGCCGCAGCTGCCGGGGAAACTGCTACTGGCGCACCGCCGGCGTCTCGACCGACAGGCCCTGGCCGCGCCAGGCGGTGTAGACCTCGAGCGCCATCAGCTCGTCGGAGAAGGCCTTAGGCATTTCCGCCCGCGTGTCGCGGACGCAGCCGCGGAAGCGGTTGTGCAGCGAGACCATGCCGCCAGTGTTGAAGCGGTAGGTCGGGAAGCCGTTGGTCTGGCCCTGGCTGAGATGGTCGGCGCGGATGTACTTGCCGTTGGCGCTCTCGTGGCAGGAGGCGCAGGACAGGTCGAGCTGGCCGGTGCGCAAATAATAGCGCTCCTTGCCCTTCTCCCACCAGCTCATCATCTCGCCCTCGGCGAGGTCGATATCCACCGGCTCGCCCAGCGACTGGTGCCGGATGAAGGTGACGAGATCCTTCTGGTCCTGCGCGTCGAACTTGTAGGGCTCGGCCTGCATGTTCTCGGTCCGGCAGGCATCGACCTGCAGCTCGAGATTGAACGGCTTGCCGGCCTTGGCATTCCACTTGGGATAGTTGGCGCCGACGCCGGCCATCGTCTCGGACGCGTCCTCGTGGCAGGTCGCACAGGACTTGCCGGCGGCGCCGTCGACCGTGTTCCAGATTTCCTCGCCGCGCTCGACATTGAGCATGCCGGGATTCTCGAAGCTGTCCATCTGCGTCGCGCGAGTCTCTGCCTCGCGGTAGAGCCAGCCGGATTCCACCTGCTCGAAGACGTGGCCGGGTGGCTCGGTCGGCGCGGGGGCGACGGTGATCATCTCCTCGCCGTCGATCGTCAGCGTCTCGTTGACGGGATCGGCCAAGGCAATGGACGCCAGCGCCAGGCTGCCGAGGCAGGAAAAGCCCAAAAGGGCGATGACGGACTTGTTCAAGCAGTTTTCCTCCCACGACGAGGCCAGACCCCTCGGGCCGACCCCTCTTCCTTCACCCGGATGCGGATCCGGCTTCTACCCGACCGTGATCTCTTGCTCGTCCGTGTAGGTCTCGCCGTTGTCGTCCACCCAGGTGAACTTGAACGTGCCGCTCTCGGGCACCTTGGCGGTGAACTCGAAATACGGATTGGCCGACACGGCGGGGTCGAGATCGCACTCGAACACCTTGGTGCCGTTGAACTCGCAGGTGAACTTGTTGATGATCTGCCGCGGGATGACGTTGCCGTCGGCGTCCTTGCGCTGGCCCGATTCCATCTCGTGGCTGATCAGGGTCTTGATGGTGACGACTTCCCCGGCGCTGGCGCTCTTGGGGACTTTCACTCTCGGCTTCGGCGTTGCCATGGTCTGGTTCTCCTCAGGTGACGCTCGCCCGAAGCGAGGTCACGCATCTTTCTCGATCTCGGTTCGACGGGCGGAAGGCCGGATCAGCCGCCGCAGCCGCCGATCGTGACCTTCACTTCCTTGCGGTCGGAAAACACCGACCCGTCGTTCATCTTCGCCACCGCGATGACGTTCTGGGTCTGCGCCAGCCGGATGCGCGTCGTCGCCGTCGCGCTGCCGCTCATCGGGGTGAAGTGGAAGGTGGCGACCTCGGGGTTGGGATTGCCCTCGGCGAGGATCGTCACCGATTCCACGTAGCTGTCTTCGGTCATCGGGCTCTCGACCGTCACCGAGATCGGCACGGTGTTGCCGTTCTCGGCGATCTCCGGAGCGGTCAGGCTGATCGTGCCGGTCTTCGGCTCGGTGCCGCCGGTAAAGGCGGCGAGCGCTTGCTCGGTCGCCTCGACGCTCGCGAAGGCCCGGCTCGGGGCGAAGGCGAACAGGCCGTAGGTGGCAGCGCCGGCGGACAGCGCGAAGATCTGGCGTCTCGTCATGTTCATGGAAATTTCCTTCCTAGTCGCCTTTCAGCGTCTCGAGATAGGCAACGACATCCTCGACCTGCTGGGCCGTGAGGATCGGCTTGCCCTGATATTTTTCGGCGACGTCGACGCCGACATCGAGCGTGTAGAAGCCCGGCATCACGGTCTGCTCGCCAAAGACCTGCTTGGCGTCGACGAGGATCGCGCGCAGCTGGCCCGGCTCCCAGCGATCGGCGACGCCGTTCATCTCCGGCCCGACATTGCCGTGGAACAGCTGGTCGTCGAGATCGGCATTGGCATGGCAGGCCAGGCAGTTGCCGAGGCCGCGATCCATGAAGACGCTCCGACCCTCGGCCGGGTCGCCAGCCTTGTCGGTCAGCGGATCGGCGATCTGGGCATCGGCAAAGGATACATCGGCAGGAGCGGTCTCGGCTGCAAGGGCCAGCGGCGACAACGCCATGGTCAGAGCAAGGCCGAGCGCGAACGGGCGCATCATGGACAAATTATACCTCCCGAATGCCGGCTTTCGTCGGCCGAAACTGCTTCGTTTTCCCGCAGTGAGTAAAGCAGTCCGGGAGAATGAATGCAAGTATTGTTATTTTCGAATGTATTGCGACTGCTCACGGTTTGCACCGCAGCGCAGCAATCACTGGCTCGTCTCTATTGTGCCACCGGCCTCGGCCAGCTTGCGAGCATGATATTTCTGAAAATGCTCCTCGCCCTGGTATCCCTTTTCGCGGACCCACTGGAACATGTGGAGGAACGTCTGCTTGCCGAAGGCGCCCGGCATGGTGGCAACGGCGGCATCGCCGGCCGTGCCCTCCGACGGGGCTGATTCCGGCATGAACAGGATCGTCGGGGTGAACACCACGCGCCAGCGCCGCGCCGCGGTCTTCTCCGCCAGCGTGCTGCCGTCGAGATCGGTGACTTCCTCGTCGCCGAACAGGTTGTACTGGACCACGTGGAAATTCGCCGCGATGTAGTCGGCGACCGCCGGGTCGGCGAGGATTTCCTCGTGCATCTGCCGGCAGTAGATGCAGCCGCGCTGCTCGAACACCAGGGCAAGGCGCTTGCCGTCCTGGCGGGCCGCCTCGATATCCTCGGCAATGTCGCGGAACGTCAGGGTGAACCACGGCTCCTTGTGCAGCCCGTCGTCGCCGACCTCAGCGGCCGGGACCATCGAGCCAAGATACAACAGCGCCGCGGCGGCGAAGATGATCTGCCTCACCATGCGTTTCTCCTCCCTTGTTCCCGGCGCGCGGCGCCGGACTTAGCCGATCGTGGCGAAGACCGGAAAGGTCTCCAGCAACCAGTAGGAAATCGTCGCCATCTGGCCGGTGACGAACAGGATGCCGGTCAGCACCAGGGCGCCGCCCATGATCTTCTCGACCGTCGCCATATGCTGCCGGAACCGCGCCGCCAAGGCCAGGAACCGCGTGGCGAAGGCTGCCGCGAGCAGGAACGGCACGCCGATGCCGAGCGAGTAGGCGGCGAGCAGCCCGGCGCCGCGCAGCGCCGTCTCCTGCGTGCCGGCGACGAACAGGATGGCCGCCAGGACGGGTCCGACGCAAGGCGTCCAGCCGAAGGCGAAGGCGAGGCCGATAACATAGGCGCCGACCGGCCCGGCCGGCTTGCGCGCCACCTGGACGCGCGCCTCGCGGTAGAGCAGCGCCAGGCGGAAGACGCCGAGGAAATGCAGCCCCATGACGATGATGATGATGCCGGCGATCACCGACAGGACGTCGAACCATTCGGCGACGACCTGCCCCAGCACGCTGGCGGTCGCCCCGAGCGCGACGAAGACGGTGGTGAAGCCGGCGACGAAGGCGAGCGAGGCCAGCATGATCTGGCGCTTGACGGCGGGTTCGGCGCCGCGGTCGCGGACCTGGTCAAAGCTCAAGCCCGCCAGATAGGCGAGATAGGGCGGAACGATCGGCAGAACGCATGGCGAGACGAAGGACAGAAGCCCCGCCAGCAAGGCTGCGCCGTAGCCAACATCTAGCATTTGGACGTTTCCGGGTGCGACATTATGTGGTGCTCTCGGAAGCGCTTGTGATTGCGCCGATCCGGGCTTCGCATTAAATAGAAGAATGCATATGTTTTCATCTATTGCAAACGGCGTGCGCGGGACGATCGGGTCGCGGGGACGGCGCATGGCTCTGCTGGCCGCCCTGCTGCTGGCCTGCGTGCCGATGCCAAGCGGGCCTGCCGCGGCCGCCGAACTGCTGATGCTGGAGCGGCCCGGTTGCGTCTGGTGCGAGCGCTTCAACGCCGAGATCGCGCCGGCCTATCCGGCGACGGCAGCCGGGCGTATCGCACCGCTGCGCCGCATCGACCTGACCGAGCCGTGGCCGCACGACCTCACAGACGTCGCGAAGGAGCGGGTGACCCCGACCTTCGTGCTCGTCGAGGATGGTCAGGAGATCGCCCGAATGCGAGGCTATCCCGGGGATGCGTTCTTCTGGGGCCTTCTCGACGACATGCTGGCGAAACTGCCCGGCGGCGCGGACGCGCTCGCCGAAGCGATCTGACCGAGCGAGTGAATTGAGCAATCTGAGCAACTGGTCCGTTCCGAAGTTCGATCCCGCCACCTCGCCGGAGGAGACCGAGGCGTTCTTCGCACAGGCCCGCAAGGCAAGCGACCTCCTGAAGGCGATGTCGCACGAGACGCGCCTGGTCATTCTATGTCTCCTGTCGGAGGGCGAGCGTTCGGTCGGCGACATCGAGGCGATCCTGTCGATGCCGCAGGCGGCGGTCTCCCAGCAGCTGGCGCGCCTGCGCCTCGACCGGCTGGTGAAGACGCGGCGCAACGGGCGCACCGTCTACTACCGGCTCGCCAGCGAGGAAGTCACCTCGCTGATCGGCACGCTGTACGAACTGTTCTGCGCCCCGGTGCGCACGACCCGCAGCGGCGACTGACACCATCGGCGCGGCGGCGCCGATCCTGCCTTCCTGCAGATCCCGGCGTGGCGTGCCGCTTGTGCCAAGGCATCGGCAGCGCTAGGCTTTTTCTTGAAGCGTTCCAAGAAGACGCTCGGGAGGCACCGACATGCTGATCGAAAGCGGCCTGGCGCTGCCGCTGGCGGGATTGCTCGCCGGCGCGGCGATGGGCTACGCCGCGCGGCGACATCATTTCTGCACCCTGTCCGCCCTGGAGCGGCGCTGGTACGCCGGCGACGACAACGGCGTGCGGGCCTGGGGCCTGGCGATCCTCGTCGCGATCATCCTCACCCAGGGGCTGGTGCTCGCCGGCCTGTTCGATCCAAGTCAGAGCTTCTACCTGACACCGAGCTTCGGATGGTCCGGCGCGGTGCTCGGCGGCCTCGCCTTCGGCTTCGGCATGGCGCTCGTCGGTACCTGCGGCTTCGGCGCGCTGGTCCGGCTCGGCGGCGGCTCGCTGGGCGGCCTGGTGGTGGTGATCGTCCTCGGCCTTGCCGCCCTCGCCACGCAACGGGGGATCATCGCCATGGGCCGCATCGCGATCGTGGATTCGCAGGCTTACGATCTCACCCGGGTCGGCGCGACGGACCAGTCGCTGGGCAGCCTGATGAGCGCGATCACCGGGCTCGATATCTCCGCGTTCGTCACGCTCCTCATCGTCGGGGCCCTCGCGGCCTGGGTGTTCCGCACCGCCGCCTTCCGGCAAGACCGGGGCAAGATCACCGCCGGCGTGGTCATCGGCGTCGCCGTCGCCTTCGGCTGGCTGGCGACGTCGTTCATCGCCGCGCGCTCCTTCGATCCGGTGCAGGTCGAGAGCGCGTCCTTCGTGGTGCCGCCCGGCGACGTCATCCTGCAGCTGATCGCGGTGACGGGTGCCCTGCCCGACTACGGCGCCGGGATGGTCGTGGGCGTCGTGCTGGGCGCCGCCGCGGCAGCGGTGCGGCGCCACGACATAAGGTGGGAAGCCTGCGACGATGCGCGCGAACTGTCCCGCCACCTTGCCGGCGCGGTGCTGATGGGGGTGGGCGGGGTGTTCGCGCTCGGCTGCACGATCGGCCAGGGCGTCTCGGCGGCTTCGCTCCTGACGATCTCGGCGCCGATCGTGCTGGCATCGATCGCCGTCGGAGCGCGGCTCGGTCTTGCCTTCATCCTCGAAGGCTCGATCCGCCACGCCTTCCTGCGGATCGAACGCGGCCCGGCCGAATAGCTCAGGCGTCCGGGACGAAGCGGTAGCCGGCGCCTTCGGTCTCGACGCGCCCGAGGCCGCCATTCGGCAGGTGGAACCCGACGAAACGCATCTTCTCCGAAGCCAGCCGGTCGAGCAGTGCGGAGCGGGTCTTCGCGCCGGTCTCGGGATCCTGGTCCGCGCCCCATGAGAGGTCCGGGCGCGCGAAGGAGATCGGATCGTTGATGATCGCGTCGCCGACGACCATGACCGGCGCCCCCTCCCCGTGCAGCACGAAGGCGCAGTGGCCGGGCGTATGGCCGAAGGCGGCCACTGCCTCTATGCCGGAAATCACTTCCGTGCCGGGCTTGAACAGGGTGCTGCGGTCCTCGATCGCCTCGAACCGGCTGCGGGCGCCGATGACGAAGCTCTGGCGGTCCTCCGGCATCTCGGCGAGCGCGGCGTCGGAGCGCCAGTAATCCCACTCCGTCTGGCAGACATGGAATGCCGCATTGGCGAACGGCACCTCGTCGAAATCGTCGAGGACGCCCCAGATGTGGTCGGGATGGGCATGGGTGAAGATGACGTCGGTCACCTCGCCGGGGTCGATGCCGGCCGCGTCCAGGCTCTCGGGCAATTTGCCGGCGCTCGGCATGAAGTTCGTGCCAGCGCCGGCGTCGAACAGGACGAGGCGGTCGGCACCCCGAAGCAGCGTGAGATTGCAGGGCGAGGCATGGGTGGCACCGAGCGCGCCGCGATCGATGCCGATCTCCTCCAACGTCGCGTCGGGAATGCCACGCAGGACGAAATCGGTGGGCATCTCAAGTTGTCCGTCGCTGAGCGTCGTCAGCGCGTCGGGCGCAGCGAGGGCGCGCGAGCGAAGGCCGAGACCGGCCAGCCCGGCCACGGCGGCGGCACCCGCCGCGAAGCTTCGTCTGGTGAGCATGCTTTCCTCCCGCACGGCCGCAAACAGGAGGCTCATGATATATAGAATATTTGTAATGTATAGGCGGCGAGGGCGGCGTCGCCTCAGGCCTTGCGACGCGGTCGAAATTCCGGAGCGACCTGAACGGAGTTGAAGCCGGCCACCGGAAACACCCCTCCGCGCGTGTTTCCGAGGATCGTCGGCAGGAAGAACCCGCCGGCTATTTCTGGCGGAAGGCCGCGGCGCGGCGGTGCCCCTCCAGCCCCTCGGCCGCGCTCTGGCGCACCGCCGGGGGCGCGACGGCCGCGACCCCGCGCTCGTCCAGCCACTGATGGGTGCAGATCTTCACGAACGAGCCGACCCAGAGCCCGCCGGTGTAGCGGCCGGCGGCCATCGTCGGCAGCGTATGGTTGGTGCCGCAGCATTTGTCGGAATAGACGACGCTCGCCAGCTTCCCGATGAAGAGCGAGCCGTAGTTGCGCAGCCTGGCGGCGGTCGCCTGCGGATCGGCGGTGTGGACCTGCAGGTGTTCGGCCGCGATGAAATCCGAATAGGCGATCATCGTCGCCTCGTCGGCGCAGACCGCGATCTCGCCGTAGTCGCGCCAGGCCGGGGCTGCGACGTTCGCCGTCGGCAGATCGAGGAGCTGTCGCTCGACGGCGGCCAGCGTCGCCTCGGCCAGCGCACGGTCCGTGGTGATCAGGCCGACGCGGGTGCGCACGTCGTGCTCGGCCTGGGCCAAAAGGTCGGTCGCGATCATCTCGGGGTCGCCCGTATGGTCGGCAACGGTGAAGATCTCGCTCGGCCCGGCCAGCTGGTCGATTCCGACCGGCCCGAAGACCTGGCGCTTGGCTTCGTTGACGAAGGCATTGCCGGGTCCGACGATCTTGTCGACCGCCGGGATGGTCTCGGTGCCGAACGCCATCGCCGCGATCGCCTGCGCCCCGCCGACGAGGAAGATCCGGTCCGCTCCCGCCAGATGGCAGCCGGCGATCATGGCGGGATGGGCCGTCGGTGGCAGGCAGGCGATGACCTCGTCGCAGCCGGCGACCTTGGCGGGCACGATCGTCATCACCGGCGCCGACAGAAGCGGGTAGCGCCCGCCGGGCACGTAAGCACCGATGCGCCGGATCGGGATGACCCGGTGGCCGAGATGCAGCCCCGGCAGCGGCTCGACCTCGAGCGGCAGGATCGTCGCCAGCTGGGCTTCGGCAAATGCCCGGACGCGCTCGATGGCAAACTCGGTGTCGGCGCGCGTCTGCGGGTCGAGGCCGGCGAGCGCCGCCTGGCGCTGTTCGGCCGTGACCTCGAAATCCTGCAGGTCCGAGCCGTCGAACTCCTTGGCATAATCGCGGACCGCCGCATCGCCGCGTTCGCGGACATTGGCGAGGATCGTCTTGACCAGCGCCTCGATCGAAGCCGTGTCGGACACGGCATCGCGCTGCGCGGCTTTCAGGAAGTTGATCTTGTCGGCGAGGACCGGATCGAGCTTGGTCATTCTGCTGCCCATCGAGCGAGGAGGTAGGCGCCAGAATTGCGGAAAGCCTGACGCTATGCCATGGCATCGCAAGCGCCGTTGATTATTCTGCATGGGTTCGCGTCCGGATATGGACGGGCTGCCAGCGATGCGGCCGGATCGAGAGGAAGCCGATGCCGAAGATCGGGGCGAAACTGCTGGAGCTGCGTCGACGCCGCGACCTGTCGATCCGCGAGGTCGCCAGCCGCTCCGGCTTGTCGGCCTCGGCGATCAGCCTGATCGAGCGGGACAAGATGAGCCCCTCGGTCAACACGGTCAGCGCCATACTCGATGTCCTCGGCTCGACCCTGAACGGCTTCTTCGCCAGCCTGGAATCGACCGTCGGCTATTCCCCCTTCTACCGGTCCTCGGAGCTCGTCGAGATCGGTAATCCGAAGAGCATCTCCTACCGGATGATCGGAGTGAACCACCCGAACCGGGAGATCCTGATCCTGCACGAGCGCTACGGCCCGGGCGCGGACACGGGCGAGGCCTTTGCGCATCCCGCGCACGAGGGCGGCATGGTGATCGCCGGCGCCGTGGAGCTGACGGTCGGCGGGCGGACGCGGGTCCTGCAGACGGGGGACGGCTATTATTTCGACAGCCGGGAACGGCACCGGTTCCGCAACACCGGCGACGAAGTGGCCGAGATCGTCAGCGCCATCTCGCCGCCGACCTACTAGCGTTGCCTTTACTGAACAGACGAAGCGCCCGGCGCTCAGCCGGCGGGGGCGGCGTAGCGCCGCCAGATCGCCTTGCGGATGCGGCGGCGGCTCTCCTGCGGCGGCAGCGTCCGGTCGTTCTCCACACGCATCGCCTCCAGCGCCAGGTCCTCGTCGCGGATCACGTGGCGGAACCAGGCGGAATAGTCTCCGGCCCGCAGATGATGCTCCCAGACGGGGTCATCCACCTCGGCCGCGATATCGACGAAGCGATAGAGGTTTCGGGCCGGCTGGTTGATCGCCTCGAGCGAGCCGCGGAAGTAGAAGCTGCGGTCCGCGCCGACGTCTCCCACGGCGTATTTGCCGCGGTGGCGGCGATGCACCTGGACCGGTGACACGACCTCGATACACGCGGCCGGCTCGGCCGAACGCGGCTGCCAGAACAGTACCTCATCCGGTCCGCAGGCCGGCATCCCTTCTGGCACCGGCACTCCCAGTGCCTTTGCCAGGCCTGCCATCATGTCGCTGTCGTGGCCTCCGACCAGCAGGACGGCCTGGATACTCTGCATGACCGTGGGGGAGACGGCTTCAGGGTAGGCCGTGACGAGGAAGGACGCCGCGGTGTCGAACGATTCGCCCGGGCCGTCCTCGTCGGTGCCGGCCGGCAGCACCTGATGGGCCTCGTCGATCAACAGCCAATGCGGGCGGCCGGTACGCGCGCGCAGGCGCGCGATCTGTGCGAGCATCGCCGCAACGAGCAGCCGGCGTTCACTCAGCGGCAGCGCCTGGGTGTTGACGACGAGATTGACCGCATCGTCGCGCAGCAGCTTCAGCGCCTCCGCCGCCGGGGGCGGCGCGCGCAGCGTGCCGATGAACACGGCGTGCTCCAGGTCGATATAGTCGCCCTCGGGATCGATCACGCAGAACTCGAATTGCCGTTCCGCCATTCTCTCGGTGAGCGCCGTGGCGAGGCATGACTTGCCGCTGCCCGAGCGGCCGGCGATCAGAACGCCGCCGCAGGCCGGCGCGATGACGACATCGCTCCCGTGTCGGTCGCTGCCGATCCGGATCCCGCGGCGGCCGGGCGACGCGATAGCTGCGTCCTCTGCCAGGATGCGGTCGATCAGCTCGACGACGCCGGCGCCATGATCGGCGGCCAGAACGACGTCCGCCTCCTCCTTGACCGACGCAACGGCATTGGCGACAGCGGCGCCGCAGCCGCTCGCCGCGAGCAGCGCATGGTCGTTCTCGGCATCGCCCACGGCGACGACGTTGTGGCTGGAGATATCCAGTTCCCGCAGCGCTGCCCGGAGCCCGGAAGCCTTGTTGATCCCGGCAGGCAGGATCATGATCGCGCCCTTGTTGAAGACGATCTGCAGCTCCAGGCCGAGCTCGCGAATGGCCTGGAGGACGACGCCCTGGTGCGGCTCCCAGGTCGCGACGATGCCGCGTCCGACGGAGATCGGCCCGACGTCGAGTTCGCGGAGCCTCTGCACGAAACGCGCCGGCGGCGGCGGCGCCAGCAGCTGTTCCAGGCCGGTCTCGGGGTCGAAGAGGAGCGCACCGTTTTCCGCGACGACCCGGTCGAACATCGCGGTCTCAGGGAAGATCCTGACGAGATCGGGAAGTTCGCGGCCAGTCACGAGGATCAGCCGGCGGCCAGACGCCTTCAGCCGCTCGAGCGATCGGCAGGTCTGCGCCACGACGAGGCCGTCATGGGCAAGGGTGCCGTCGAAATCGGTGGCGAGTGCGAGAAAGTACAAGCTGACTCCCGAAAACGTCCGACGTGCAATCCGGCGTCGCCGCACCGGTGGGTCGAGAGATGCCCAATGGCGCACGAATTTTCGATCACTCGGCCAATACTATCGGCGCGATTCCGACGCGTCACGGCGATAGGAAAGCCGCTACTTCCGGCGTTGCTTCCAGCGTACCGTACCCTTCGTATAGCTCCATTCAAGCGGCCGGGTTGATCAGGATCAATGATGCCGCACCGGTCGGGCCTGCAGAGAGGATGACGCGTTCCGGGGCAGGACCGCCGCCGGGCGAGCGGAGCCGTCAGTGCGTAAATCTTCATGGATCGACGCGTTCAGAGCCCTGCTGCCGCTTTTCGGTCCGAAGGAGCGCCAGGGGTCCAAGGCTGCAACGCCGCCATCCATTGCTGCCGACCAGCGGATTCCCCTGGCGGTTCCCCGCGACCTGGCCGGCCTGATCTTCCACAGTGGATGGCGCGAGCAGATCCTGCTCGTCGCCCTCTCCGTCGCGGTGTTCCTCGTGAACATCCTGCCGCTGGAGTTGCAGCGCCGGATCGTCAACGACGCGACGGACGGTGCCGGCTGGACGAACATCGCCTGGATGGCCAGCCTCTACGCGCTGCTGGCGATCACGCTCGGCCTCCTGAAGCTCGGCATGAACATCTATCGCGGGCGCACCAGCGAGAGCGCGGTGCGTTGGCTTCGGGCGGCCATTCTCGGCGATATCGGCCACTTCCGGGGTGGCTCGCGCCGCCCGCTGCCGCCGGGCGTGGAAGTCTCACTGGTTCTCAGCGAAGCCGAACCGATCGGCAGCTTCGTCGGCGTCAGCATATCCGAACCGCTGCTGCAGGGCGGCATCCTGCTCAGCGTGTTCGGCTACCTGACCTACCTGAACCCGCTGATGGCGCTGGCGGCCGTGGCGATCTTCTCGCCGCAGATCGTCTTCGTTCCGCTCATGCAGAACGCGATCAACCGGCGTGTCGGCCAGCGCATCGCCACCCTGCGCACCCTCAGCATCGAGATCATCGATGCGCCGGTCGACGCCAAGCTGGCCGAGCGACCCTACGACCGGGAGATCGGCGCGGTGTTCGCGCTGAACATGGGAATCTTCAAGCTGAAATACTCGATGAACTTCGTGATGAACCTCTTCCACCATCTAGGCGTCGCCGCGGCGCTCGGAGTGGGCGGATATTTCGTGGCGCGCGGCGAAACGGAAATCGGCACCGTCGTGGCGTTCATCTCGGGCCTCGCCCAGGTCAACGCGCCCTGGGGCGATCTTGTCGACTGGTACCGCGAGTTGCGCGTCACGCAGACCAAATACGGCCTGATCACCCAGGTACTTTCGACCTTGGCTCCCTCCCCTCCTGCAGAGCCTGCTGTCGGTTAGGGACATCTCCGGCGCGAGGGAGGAAGCGACCGCCCGGCTTGAATACGGCGGGCGATTGCGCCACCAGACGGACCAGCCACCCTCGCCTTGCGACGGGCGCCGTAATGCGGAAGCTGCGGCTTGCGAGGAGAATCACATGCCGAGACACGCTTCCGAGGAATTCGAGCCGACGTCGGATCAACGGCCATTCGCCGACGAGGAATTCGCGCCCGTCGCCGCCTCGCCGAAGAAGGCCGTCTTCGAGGATCCGCGCGAGGCGCTGAAGACCGTGTTCGGCCATGCCGATTTCCGCGGCAAGCAGCGTGCTGTCGTCGACCAGCTGGTCGACGGCGGCGATGCGCTGGTGCTGTTTCCCACCGGCGAGGGCAAGTCGGTCTGCTATCAGGTGCCGGCGCTCTGCCGCCCCGGCACGGCGATCGTCGTCTCGCCGCTGATCGCGCTGATGCGCGATCAGGTGGAAGCGCTGCGGCAGGCGGGCGTCAGTGCCGCGGCGATCAACTCGTCGATGAGCGAGGAGGAGCGGACGGAGGTTCGCCGGGCGCTGCTCGCGGGCGAATTGCAGCTGCTCTACGTGACGCCCGAGCGGATGGTGATGGGCGGCTTCAAGAACACGCTGTCGCGCGTGAAGCTGTCGCTGATCGCGATCGATGAAGCCCATTGCGTCAGCTCCTGGGGCCACGACTTCCGGCCGGAATATCGCGAGCTGGAGACGCTGGCGGACGACTATCCGGGCGTGCCGCGCATCGCGCTGACGGCGACGGCCGACCCCACGACCCGCGCCGACATCGCCGAGCGACTGCGGCTCGTCGAGGCGCCCGTGTTCATGACCAGCTTCGACCGGCCGAACATCCGCTACTCGATCGTCGAGCGCGACAACCCGAAGAAGCAGCTCGCCGCCTTCCTCTCCGGCCACAAGGGCGACAGCGGCATCGTCTACTGCCTGTCGCGCCGCAAGGTCGAGGAGACGGCTTCCTGGCTCAACGAGCAGGGTATCCGCGCTTTGCCCTATCACGCCGGCATGCCGCACCATGTGAAGGCAGCCAACCAGGACGCCTTCCTGCAGGAGGACAGTCTCGTGCTGGTGGCGACGGTCGCGTTCGGCATGGGCATCGACAAACCGGACGTGCGATTCGTCGCGCATATGGACATGCCATCTTCCGTCGAGGCCTACTACCAGGAGACCGGCCGCGCCGGGCGCGACCGCCAGTCGGCCGAGGCGTGGATGGCCTACGGCATGCAGGACGTCGTGCAGCGACGCCGGATGATCGACGAGGGCGAGGCGGACGAGGCGGTGAAGCGCAACGGCCACGCCAAGCTGAGCGCGCTGCTGGCGATCTGCGAGACCGCCGACTGCCGCCGTTCGGCGCTGCTCAAGCATTTCGGCGAGAGCCATCCAGGCGGCTGCGGCAATTGCGACACCTGCCTGTCGCCGGTCGAGACCTATGACGCCACCGAAGCCGCCATCAAGCTGCTCGCCGCGGTCTACCGGACCGACCAGCGCTACGGCGCCGGGCACGTGATCGACGTCCTCACCGGCAAGGCGACCGATAAGGTGAAGAAGGCCGGGCACGACCAGATCCCGATCTTCGGCCAGGGCAAGGACGTCGCGCCGCGGATCTGGCAGTCGGTCACGCGGCAGCTCACCGCGATCGGGCTGCTCGCCGTCGATGCCGACAGCTACGGCGTGCTGAAGCTGCAGGAAGGCGCCCGCGCCGTATTCCGGGGCGAGCGCAAGCTCACCTTCCGCAAGGATCGCGACAGCAAGGCGACGCGGTTCCGCGGCACGTCGGGCGCCATCGAGGGCCTTTCGGACGCGGATGGCGCGCTGTTCGAGATGCTGCGGCGCGAGCGGCTCCGCCTCGCCAAGGCGCAAGGGTTGCCGCCCTACATGATCTTCAACGACGCGACGCTGCGTGCCATGGCGGAAGCCCGGCCCACGGACACCGACGAGATGGCGGCGATCTCCGGCGTCGGCGAAGCCAAGCTCGCCAAATATGGCGACCTCTTCATCGCCGTCGTCCGGGAAGCGGACGCGCTGTAACGCCTCCGCCCCCGCGACCACATACCCGCCGGGTCATGCGTCCGCGTCGGTCCGTGCTGCGGCGTTTCGATGCCGCAGATCGCCCTTGCAGCGCTCGGAGCAGGTCTTCACCGCGTCCCAGTCGTGGGCCCATTTCCGGCGCCAGGCAAAGGGCCGGCCGCAGGCGGCGCAGGTCTTCTGCGGCAGGGTCGATTTGGTGAAGCGCTTGCCGGTCACAGGCTGGCCAGGAAGGTCGCTGCGCTTTCGGCGATGCGCTGCTGCTCGTCGGGCGCGAATTTCTCGTAGCTGCGGACCATCTGCGCCATGCGGGGATTGTGCCGGATTTTCTCGCGGTGCCGAGCGATGAAGTCCCAGTAGAGCGCGTTGAACGGGCAGGCATCGGGCCCTGTCCGCTGCTTCACGTCGTAGCGGCAATGTCCGCAATAATCCGACATGCGGTTGATGTAGGCGCCGCTCGCGGCATAGGGCTTGGACGCGAGCAGGCCGCCATCGGCGAACTGGCTCATGCCGACCGTGTTGGGCAGTTCCACCCATTCATAGGCGTCGGCGTAGACGCACAGATACCATTCGTGCAGTTCGTGCGGATCGACCCCGGCCAGCAGCGCGAAATTGCCGGTGACCATCAGGCGCTGGATGTGATGGGCGTAGGCCAGCTCCTTCGTCTGCGTCACCGCTGCCCGGACGCAGGCCATGTCGGTCACGGCCGTCCAGTAGAAATCCGGCAGAGGCCGCGTGTGGCCGAAATGGTTGCTGCGCTCGTAGCCCGGCATCTTCAGCCAGTAGATGCCGCGGACATATTCGCGCCAGCCGATAATCTGGCGGATGAAGCCCTCCGCGGCGTTCAGCTTCACGGTGCCGGAGCGATAGGCTTCCTCCACCTTCCGGCAGATGCGGAGCGGATCGAGCAGCCCGCAATTCAGATATTGCGCGATGACGGCATGATAGAGGAAGGGCTGACCGGTCAGCATGGCGTCCTGGAAGTCGCCGAAATTCGGCAGCGCCTCTCGCACGAAGGCGTCGAAGGCTGCCTCGGCGTCGGCGCGGGTGACCGCGTAGCGAAAGGGCAGCAGGTCGCCGAAATGGTTGCCGAAGCGCGTTGCCACCAGCGCCAGCACGTCCTGGCTGATGGCGTCGGGCTGATAGGTTTTCGGCTGCGGCATGAAGAGGTCGATGTCGGCAGGCTTGCGGTTCTCTGCATCGAAGTTCCATCGGCCACCGGCCGGCTGGTCGCCGTCCATCAGGAGCCGGGTCCGGCGCCGCATGTCGCGATAGAAATACTCCATGCGCAGCTGCTGGCGGCCCGAGGCCCATGCGCCGAATTCGGTCGGGGAGCAGAGGAAGCGATCGTCGGGCAGGATCTCGACCGGGACCGGAAAAGTCGTCCGCCAGCCTTCCAGCATCTGCGCCACCCGCCACTCGCCCGCTTCGGTGACGAGGATGCGCTCGGGCTTCAGCTCGGCCACGGCCTCTGCGACCTGCGCGGTGAAGCTGCCGCGATTGCCTTGTGCATCGAGGGTCACATAGTCGACCGTCCAGCCGGCGCGGCGCAGCTCCTCGGCGAAGTGCCGCATAGCCGAGAACAGGAAGGCGATCTTCTTCTTGTGGTGCCGCACATAGGTCGTCTCGTCGTGCAGCTCGGCCATCAGCACGCGATCCTGCGCCGGGTCACCGGCAGCGAGGCTGGTCAGCGTCGGCGTCAGCTGATCTCCGAGGACGAGAATGAGGTTGCGGGGTTTCGTCATCAACAGGGTGGCGACGGCCGCCGGGTGTCGGCGATGCCGGCCGGGAAGAAGCGGTCATGGCATCGACGCGAGGCTGTCACGACAAGTCTTCCTCCTGCGTTCAGGACGCTGCAAGCTTCCGAAGCGAGAAGCCTTTCACGGACGAATCTCGCAAATGCCGGCCCGGCTTCGAAGCAGCGGGAGCATGAGCGCTCCCCGCCAGCATCGGAGCGATATAGGCCGGCATGGCGGCGAGCGGAGCGGCAGGG
Source organism: Aurantimonas endophytica (assembly GCF_014196845.1). GTDB lineage: Bacteria > Pseudomonadota > Alphaproteobacteria > Rhizobiales > Rhizobiaceae > Aurantimonas > Aurantimonas endophytica. The sequence goes on along the minus strand of NZ_JACIEM010000004.1, from coordinate 227,720 downwards.
AGCGCGGTGTCACGATCTGTCGCACCCGGACGGCCCTCGCCGACAAGGCCATGACCGTTTCTTTCGGCGCGTTCCGACGAACAGCGGATGCCCCTCGGCTGGCCCGCCACCAGGCGATGCCGGCTTCGCCATTCAGTCCGGATGTCCCTCCCGCGACGGCTCCAACCGCTTCTCGCGACCGTGCGACTGGCTCTTCTGCCAGGGCCAGCGGCCGTCGATCTCCACCTCCAGGGCAAAGCTGAGGAAGGTTCGGATCAGGACGATGCCGGCGAGGACGGCCAGGCTCTCCAATGTCGGCTCGATGGCGACAGTGTTGATGATGTCCGCGGCGACCAGGAACTCCAGCCCCAGGAGGATAGACCGTCCAAGGCTGGCGCGAAATTCGTGAAACGAACCGGCGCTGTCGCCGCGCAGCTTTTGCCGCAGGAAGGTGACCGTGGCGATGATGGTGCCGACGACGATCACCAGGATGCCGGCGATTTCGATGCCGCGCGTCGTCCAGTGCAGCGCCTGGCTGAGGGTCTCGTCCATCCAATACTCCCCTTCCCCGAAGCAGGCGGCGACGATCATGCCAGGCAAGGGACCGGCGCCGCGCAAAACCCTCCTAGCATGCCCGGCGGCGACGGCACGCACCCGGCGTCCCGCCATTTGCCGGGTTCGCCGCAACAGTCGGAAGGCTCGCCGCGGCAAGGAGGGTCGGCAGGTTCTCGTCCGGCACGCGTCAGGGCACCTCGAACCCTCCGAGACGAGGCTGTTCCCGGAGCCCTCACGCCGCGCGCAGTCGCCTCCGCGCCGGCAGCGTCATGGCGATCACGCTGACGACGACGAAGACCAGGCCGAGCCAGGCACTCGGCTGCGGCACCTCGCCGAGGAAGACGATGCCGATGCCGACGCCGATCGGCACGCGCAGATAGGCCTGCGCCGTCGTGCCGACCGACCCGAGGCGCTGGAGCAGCGTGAAGTAGATGACGAAGGCGAGTGCCGTGGAGAACACCGAGAGCGCCAGCAGTGCGAGCATCGACTCCTGCGACGGCGCCAGCGTCCAGGGCTGGTCGACGACGAGGCTGACGGGGATCAGGATCGCGGCGCCCCAGATCAAGGATCCCGCCGCCGGCATCATCGGATCGAGATCACGGAAGGTCCGCCCGAAGGTCACCGCCGCCCCATAGGCGACGGCCGCAACAACGATGGCGAGTTGCGCCGTCAGCATCGTGCCGAAACCGGCGAGCGCTGCCGGGCCGACGACGAGGCAGATGCCCGCGAGCCCGGCGACGACGCCGAACAGCTTCGGGCCGGTCACCGCCTCGTGGCGCGTCACCAGCGCGTTGATGAGGAAGGCGAAGACCGGCGTCAGCGAGTTGAGGATCACCGCGAGGCCGGCGTCCACGTGCTGCTCGCCCCAGGCGACGAAGGTGAAGGGCAGCACCGAGTTGAGGCAGGCCTGGATCAGGAAGCGCCTGGTGTTGCGCCCGTCCGTCGGCAGGCGAAGCCCGCGCATCCGCAGGATGACCAGCAGCAGGCCGCCGGCGATCAGCGTGCGCGCGGCGATCAGCGTCACCGGCGGGATGGTCTCGACGCCGATCTTGATGAAGCTGTAGGAGGCGCCCCAGAGCGTCGCCAGGGCGAGCAGCATGACGAGGCTGATGGCAAGGCGCGGGGGATGGTCCGCCATGTCGGATCTTTCGGGTCTCGAGGAGGAGCGTCGACGATGGCGAAAGCTAGAGGATCGCCGGCCTACGATGCTACGGTCTTCGCCGAAGCATAGGCGCCTGACAAGCCGTGCCGCGCCGCCTATCCTGGCTTTCATGATCGATCCACCGACGGGCGGCAGCATTGCCGCAAACGCCTTCCTGATGGGCGATCCCGCCCGCGCCAACATGCTGTCGGCGCTGATGGGCGGCGAGGCGCTGACCGCCGGGGAACTGGCCGCCCATGCCGGCGTGACGCCGCAGACCGCCAGCGGCCACCTCGCCAGGCTACGGGACGGCGGCCTCCTCGCCGTCGAGCGGCAGGGCCGGCATCGCTACTTCCGCCTCGCGTCGCCGCAGGTCGCCGAGGCGCTGGAGGGGCTGATGGCGCTCTCGGGCAAGGGACCGGTTCCTCGCGTGCGCGGCCCCCGCGACGCGGCAATGCGCCTCGCCCGCTCCTGCTACGACCATCTGGCGGGCCGGCTCGGCGTCGCCATCGCCGACGCGCTCCAGCGGCAGGGCTTCATCCAGCTCGATGATGGCGTCGTCTCCGACGATGGCCGCCGCTTCCTCTCGGACTTCGGCATCGATCTCGGCGCGCTCCACGCCGGCAAGCGGCCGCTCTGCCGGACCTGCCTCGACTGGAGCGAGCGCCGTGCGCATCTGGCCGGCAGGCTCGGCGCTGCACTGCTCGACCGTTCGATCGCGCTCGGCTGGCTCCTGCGTGTACCGGCCAGCCGGACGCTGCGGATCAGCCAGGCCGGCGAGCGCGGCTTTGCCGGGACGTTCCGGTGCGAGCCGGTGTGGATCGCGCCGGCGCCGGCAGAGGCCAGAAGGGAAAGCATCATCCTCACCGCCTCGCAAACCAGAAGGAGCACTGATCGGACCAGCCGCAGGGCATGAATTCTCAGAAGCTTGCAGGCTGGCGGCCTCGGGCGTCCCCTCCGCGTTGCATCGCGGGAGCTCGGTTTGCGGCACCAGAGGCGACGGCAATCGATCCGGCCACAGCCGCGAAAAGAGAACGCGCTCGCGAATCACTGCTTCATGCTGTTCAGGTGGAGTTCAAGGTGAAGACGCTAGCCCGCCTCAGCGTCTGCGCTTCTGTCTGCAGGCATGCTCCTGCAGCCAGCTATCGAAGCGAGGTGAGATGCATACCAGCCACGATCCGACATTCGTCCTCCTGTCCCTGGTGGTCGCGGTCTTCGGGTCGTGGACAGCCCTCGACCTCTTTCGGCGGGTGAGGACAAACCACGGGCAGGCAAGGCTCGTTTGGGTGGCAACGGCGGCCGTCGCCATGGGCCTCAGCATCTGGTCGATGCACTTCGTCGCCATGCTGGGCTTCGATCCGGGCTCGGCCGTGCGATACGATCCATTCCTGACCGTGGTCTCACTGCTTCTCGCCATCGGTGCAACAGGAGGCGCCTTCTTCTTTGCAGCGCGCGACGGTGCTCGACTTGCGCATGTGCTGCTAGCCGGCGCCGCGATGGGCGTGGGCATCTGTCTGATGCATTACGTCGGCATGGCAGCGCTGCGCACCGCCGTTTCCATGGGCTATGACGCCCGTCTGGTCGTCCTCTCGCTGGCGATCGCGATCGCAGCTTCCACCGCGGCTCTGCTTGCAACCCGCCGGGAGCAGGCGTTTTTCTGGCGGCTCATTGCGGCGTTGACGCTCGGCGCGGCGATCGTCGGAATGCACTACACCGCGATGGCCGCCCTGGAACTGACGCCTGCGGCGGAGGTGCGGATGGACACCTTCGGCGGTCCCCCATACATGCTGGCAGTATCGGTCGCCGGCGGAACGCTCCTGATCCTGCTGCTCGCGCTGATGGCTTCGCTCTACGACCAACGCGACAACGTTCTCTCGGCCCTGGAGGCCGGCGGTGTCGGCTACTGGGAATTGGATCTTCGCTCGAAATCTCTCCACGTGTCGGCGCGGGGCAAGGAGATATTCGGGCTGAAGCGGGATGACGAGATAACCCACGATCAGTTTCTCCCTTCCGTCGCGACCGAGGAGCGCGCGAAACGGGATCAGGGGTTCGAGAGCGTCCTGCTCACCGGATCGGATTATGACGACGAATACCGACTGGCGGATGAGGCAAGGTGGGTAAATGTCAGGGGCCGTGTCCTCAAGGATGGGCGGGGACGGCCGCGGCGCATGATCGGCGTGGTGCTCGATGTCACGGACAGGCATGAAGCCTTCGCTGCCGTGACCGAAAGCGAGCGGCGCCAGCGTCTGATGGTCAACGAGCTGAACCATCGGGTGAAGAATACGCTGGCAACCATCCAGTCGATCGCTGCGCAGACAGCCAGACGCGCGGCGACGCCCGAGGACTTTCGCAGAAGCTTCGAGGGACGCCTCGTCGCGCTTTCCGAGACCCACAATGCCCTGACCCGCGGAGGCTGGGAAGTGGCGTGCCTGCGCGAACTCTTCCAGCATGAACTCGGACCCTACTCGGAAGAACAATTTCGTCTCGAGGGGCCGGCTACTCCGCTGGGCCCACGGCAGGCTTTGGCGCTCGGCATGGTCATCCATGAGCTTGCCACCAATGCCGCGAAATATGGAGCGCTTTCCACACCGGCCGGTTGTCTGCGCGTGGCGTGGGCGGTGCAGGCCGATGCCGCCACCCTGGCGATCGAATGGTCGGAACACGGCGGCCCCGTGGTTGAACCCCCGAGCAGAAAGGGGTTCGGTTCACGGCTCCTTCACCTGAGCATCGAGAAGGAACTCGGCGGACAGGCCGAGCTCCGATACGAGCCAGATGGCTTCGTGTGCTCTCTGGTCATCCCGCTGGCCGACATGAAAACCCAGGCCTCAGGGGCCAAGGATTTCGCCTTCTGAGGAAGCTTCGGCAGCAGACCGCCTCCCCTGCAGGAACGGCTGCCTGCCACGATTCCATTCCGGCGTGCTGTTACCGGGCGGGTAGACCGGGCCCGGCGCAGGCGCGGTGAGCGGCCACTGGAGCGGCGTCGTTCCAGTCAGCGCGCAACCGCCGTGACGAGGTCACGCGGACTGACGCAAACATGGGCCCCCGGTGCCTGCACGGCGCGCGATCGGCTGGCCAAGCCATTCCATTAAACCTAGTCTTCCTGTGCCGATCAAAGGGAGAAAGAACGTCGGCCGCAAGATCGGCAGGCCGGTTTACGGGAGGAAGACATGGACATCGATCGACGTGCACTTCTCGCTGGCGGTGCGGTATTAGGCGCCGCGCTCGCCTTTCCAAAGATTGCCAAAGCCCAGCCCGAGCCGCCCGGGACACAGCCGTCCCGTTATCCGGACGATGCCTGGGAAGTTCTCGATCCGCGCTTCTCCAAGTACATGATCGGCAACACGCCCCTCCAGCGCCAATGGAGCGGAGCGTTCTGGGCCGAAGGCCCGGCATGGAACGGCGTCGGTCGCTACGCCGTCTTCAGCGACATTCCCAACAACCGTCAGATGCGATGGGACGAGGTGACGGGGACCGTGACGCCGCTCCGGCACGCCTCGAACTACTCCAACGGCAACACGTTCGATTTCGAGGGACGGCAGATCAGCTGCGAGCACTCGACGGCGCGGGTCGTCCGCTATGGCCGTCAGGGACCGGCCGAGGTGCTGGCCGAGACCTTCGAAGGCAAACAGCTGAACGCGCCCAACGACGCGGTCGTTCATCCCGATGACGGCGGCATCATCTTCACCGATCCCGGCTACGGCAGCCACTGGTACTACGAGGGCAATGTCCGCGAACTGGAGCTGCCGACGAGCATCTATCACATCGACGCCTCGGGCGGGGCGGTGACCCGGCTGACCGACGAGATCTTCAAGCCGAACGGTCTCTGCTTCTCGCCAGACTACCGAACCCTGTACGTCGCGGATTCGGCTGCGACGCATCATCCCGAGCCCTCCCGCATCATCGCCTGGACGGTGGAGGACAACGGCCGACGGCTGACCGGCAGACGCGAGTTCGCGACCCTGGAGAACGGGTTCCACGACGGGCTGCGGGCCGATGTCGACGGGAATGTCTGGGCAGCGACCGGATTTGCCGGGGAAGGTCAGGACGGCGTCCATGTCTACGCGCCCGACGGTACCAAGATCGGGCAGATCAAGACGCCGGAAGGCTGCGCCAATCTGGCCTTCGTCGGCGAACACCGCAATCGGCTTCTGCTGACTGCCAGCCAGTCGATCTACACGATCTATACTGCTGCCCAGGGCGCGCATATCGCGTGAAGCCGCCTTATCCGGGATGCAGTCCGTCGGCAGCGGGCGGGCGGCTTTCGCTGCCCGCCAACCCGGAAGCTGACGGACTGCCTTGACCTCAGCCGCCGTGTCCTGCGGCGCCTAAGCAATCGGGATCGGAACCGCGTCGTCGGACCGTGGCGGTCGAGGAAGCTCGGGAAGACGGCCCGCGCGCCTTATCGCGTCGGGCGAGGAAGGCACCGTCGATCGTCTGCATCCCGCCCGTCACGAAGCCGCTTCCGGTCCGGCCAGCCACACGCCCCATGCCCGGGCTCCTCACGCCGCCGTGGCGCAGGCCGCTCGCGCGACCGCCGTTATCTTGACACCACGACTCTTGTTTTCCGGGCCACGCCGCAATACGGAGATCGGGCTTTCCTTCGCGGACAATGGACATGAACATGCTGAACAGGAGTCTGGTCGCGCTCGGTGGTCTTGCAGCGGCAGTGCTTTGCACGTCGGCGCAGGCCGAGCCGACGACCTATCCGCTGACGATCGAGAATTGCGGGCAGGAGGTCACGTTCGAGCAGGCACCCGAGCGGGCCGTCGCGCTCGGGCAGAACAGCGCCGAGGTGATGCTGCTGCTGGGGCTGCAGGACCGGATGGCCGCTACCGCCTTCTGGCCGAACAAGGTGCTGCCCGAACTTCAGGCCGCCAACGACAAGGTCGAGGTTCTGACCGTCGAGTTCCCGACGCTAGAGGCCGTCCTGTCGAGACAGCCCGACTTCGTCGCTTCGATGCTGACGACGCTGATGGGGCCGGACAGCAAGGTCGCCAAGCGCGAAGATTTAGAAAGCCTCAAGATTCCGACCTATCTGTCGCCCAGCGCCTGCTCCACGACGCTGGACGCCAATGACGCCTATGGCAGTCGCGGCGAATTGTGGACCATGGACCTGCTCTACAGGGAGATCGAGGACCTGGCGCGGATCTTCGACGTGGCGGACCGCGGAGCGGCTCTCATCGAGGACTTCAAGGCGCGCGAGGCCGCCCTGCGTGCCGAGTTCGAGGACCGGGAGGATCTGACCTTCCTGTTCTGGTTCTCCAGCCCCTCACCCGCCGACGACGCCTATCTGGGCGGCGGCAACGGGCCGTCGGGCTATATCGCCGACATTCTGGGCGGGTCGAACGCGGTGAAGACCGAGGCCGAATGGCCGACGCTCGGCTGGGAAGGCATCATGGCCGCCAATCCCACCGTCTTCGTGGCCACGCAGGTGGACCGCAACCGCTGGGAACTCGACGACGCCGACGCGAAGATCGCCTATCTGACGTCCGACCCGACCGTGAGCCAGATGGACGCGGTCAAGGCCGGACGGATCGTCGTCATGAGCGGCGCCGCGATGAATCCGAGCATCCGCACGATCTACGGCGCCGAGCAGGTCGCTGAGCAACTGCGGATCCTCGATCTGCCGTGACGACACCCGAAGAAGCGGAACGGGGAGCCGGAGGGCTCGTCCTGTTCCTGGCGCTGTTTCTCGTCGCCCTTGCCTTCGCAGTCGCTCTGGCGACCGCCATCGGCGACTACAGTATCGGGCTCGGCACGGTGGTGCTTGCCATCACCAATGGTCTCGGCCTGACCAACGCCGACATTCCGCAGATCCAGGAAAGCGTCATCTGGGACCTGCGCCTCAGTCGGGCGCTGGTGGCCGCACTTGCCGGCGCCGGGCTCGCGCTTTGCGGCGCCATCCTTCAGGCGCTGTTGCGCAACCCGCTGGCCGAACCCTTCGTCCTTGGCGTTTCCGCCGGCGCCTCTACCGGGGCGGTCTGCGTGATCGTCCTGGGCATCGGAGCGGGCGGCCTGTCGCTTTCGATGGGCGCCTTCGCCGGCGCATTTGCTGCGTTCGCCGTCGTCGCAGTGCTTTCCAACGGTGCGACGAGCGGACCCAACCATACGATCCTCGCCGGCGTCGCCGCCGCGCAGCTTTTCAACGCGCTGACCTCCTACATCGTCACCACTTCCGGCAACGCCCAGCAGGCACGCGACGTGATGTTCTGGCTGCTCGGCAGCTTCGGCGGCGTGCGCTGGCCCGACTTCCAGCTTCTCATCGTGGTGGTGGTTCTGGGTCTGGGCATCTGCCTGTGGATGGCCCGCACGCTCGACGCCTTCACCTTCGGCGACGAGGATGCGGCGGCGCTCGGCGTGCCGGTGGCGCGCATCCGGCTGGTGTTGTTCGCCGTCACCGCCATGATCACGGCGACGATCGTCAGCATGGTCGGCGCGATCGGCTTTGTCGGCCTCGTCGTCCCGCATGCCGCCCGTTACGTCGTGGGACCGACGCATCTGCGTCTGCTGCCGGCCTGTGCGGCGGTCGGGGCGGTGTTCATGGTTCTGGCGGACATCGCGTCGCGCGTCGTCGTCACCCAGCAGACGGTGCCCATCGGCGTCGTCACGGCGCTTGTCGGCGTGCCGTTCTTCGCCCTCATCCTTTATCGCTCGCGGCCCCAGGCATGACGATCGTCGCGGGCAATCTCGTCTGGGGCGTCGGCCGCAAGACCATCGTGCGCGACGTCTCCCTGTCCGTGCGCCGGGGCGAGACGCTCGGGCTGATCGGTCCGAACGGATCGGGCAAATCCTCGCTGCTGCGCCTTCTCGCCGGGTTGAAGCGCCCGAGCTCGGGCCGGGTGGAGATCAATGGCCGGGACATTGCGGGGGTCTCGCGCCGCACCCTGGCGCGGCAGGTCGCCTTCGTGCAGCAGAACGCCGCGACCGATACCAACGTGTCCGTCCGCGACGTGGTCAGGCTGGGGCGCACCCCGCACCGCTCGGCCCTCGGTGGCTGGTCGTCCGCCGACGAGGCGGCCGTTTCGGCTGCCCTGTCGCGAGTCGACATGCACCAGCGACGCGCGCAGGCCTGGCAGACGCTTTCCGGCGGCGAACGCCAGCGGGTCCATATCGCACGGGCACTGGCGCAAGCGCCCACGGTCATGTTCCTCGACGAGCCGACCAACCATCTCGACATCCACCATCAGATCGAGATCCTGCGCATGGTGCGCGAGCTCGACCTGACCAGCATCGTGGCCCTGCACGATCTGAACCTCGCCGCCATGTTCTGCGACCGGATCGCGGTGATGCAGGAAGGCGCGCTGGTCGAATGCGGCGCGCCGGCGGACGTTCTGAGCCAGGCTCTGCTCAAGAACGTCTTCCGTATCGAGGCGGAGGTGATCGAGCTTGCGGGCTCCGGCCGCCCGCACATCCGGTTTTGCAGCGATTGAGCGCCGCACGCGACGAGTCTCGCCCTCAAATCGCCGATGAGACCCTCGGCATCTGGCTGCGCATCGGCTCCACATTGGCCTTCGCGGGGATGGGCGTCTGCATCAAGGCCCTAAGCGGTTCGGTGCCGCTCGGGCAGATGGTGTTCTTCCGCTCCGCGGTGGCCCTGCTGCCCTTGGCGCTGTTCTTGTGGTGGAGCGGCGACTTCCCGCAAGGGCTTGCCACGCGCCGACCGCTCGGCCATGTCGCGCGCTCCCTCATGGGAGCCTGCGCCATGTTCACCGCTTTCGCCACGATCAGCCTTCTCCCGCTCGCGGAAGCGACGCTTTCTGTCCTATCTGGCCCCGGTGATGCTGGCGCTTCTCGGATGGGCGCTCCTGGGGGAAAGTCTCGGCCCGCGACGCATCGGCGGCATCCTTCTCGGCCTTTGCGGCGGTGCCGCCTTCTGCCTGCCGGCTCTTTCTGGCAACCTGGCCGATGGTGCGCTTCTCGGCCTTCTGCTGGGGTTGGCGACGGCGTTCCTTACCGCCGGCGCGCTGATCCAGGTCCGCCGCCTGACCCTGGCCGGTGAAAAGGCAGGCGCGATCGCCTTCTGGTTTGCCGTCGTTTCGGCCTTGGCGGGTCTGGCAACCCTGCCGTTCGGCTGGGTCATGCCCGATGTGCAACAGGCGCTGCTGCTGTTCGGCGCCGGCCTTGCCGGCGGGATCGCGCATATCCTGATGACGCTGTCCTTCCGCCATGCGGAGGCCGCGGCCCTCGCGCCGTTCGAATATCTCTCGATCCTGTGGGCCGCCGCCGCCGGTGCCCTCTTCTTCGCCGAGGTTCCGGACTGGGCGTTCCTGATCGCCGCACCGTTGATCCTTGCCGGCTCGCTGGTGGCCCTGCCGAAGCGACGGGCGCCGCCGGCCTGACGGCGCCAAAGGCCGTCAGACGGCAGGTCCTCGGAACTCACCGCGATGACTTATTCGGCCTGAACCGCCTTGGAGAAACCGCTGCCGGCAGTCGGAGAAGCTCGAATCGGTCGGCAAACCGAATACGGCGTCGCGCCCGCCGCGGGTTCGCAAGGAGGGTTTCGGCCCGTGAGCGATTTACGGGTTCGCCACTCCGACCGAACGCAATCTCACGGATGTCCACATCATTCGATGATCCGGCCCAAATGATTTCTGGTGCAACAGTTAAAATTTTATATATTTAGCTTAGTGTTCCGGAAAAGGTCGCGAGGTGGGTTAAATTGGCGCGATCTCGTTTCCTCCGCTCGTTGAGCTGGGCCCCAACCGTCTCCCTGTCCTGGATGTGGGGGCTGGGCTTCTTCTACTCGATGCACATCGTGTGGATTCAGGGATGGACGGGCTTCTGGGTCTTTGCCCTGGCGAATGCATGCGGCCTGGGCCTGTTCGGGGTCGTTCTCGGCTCGCGTCGGCGCGATCCGGAGACCTTGTTCGGCAGGATCGGCCCCCGTTTCGTTTCGCTGTTCCTGCTTTGTCAGGCCGGAGCGGTCGCCATCACCCTGTTCTCGCTCGGCACGTATTTCTGGCCGCTGCTGTTTCCGGGTGCCGATGCGAGCACCAGGCTGGCCCTGACCGGGCTCGTCGTGGCGCTTGCCTGCATCATCGGGCACGCGAACACGCTTCGACGGCTGAGCTTCCTCCATATCGGCTACCTCTTCATTGCCGCGGCCGCGATCGCGATCGCATGGGCGACCATGCCGCCGACGCCCGTATCGGCGGTCGCCGTTGATACGCCGGCGACACTCTCCGTCTGGACCTTCCTGCTCCCAACTCTCGTCGGCTTTGCGCTGGGCCCGTGGGGCGATCTGCAACAGTGGCAGCGAGCCATCGAGATCCGCCGCAGCGGCTCCTCTGCGGTGGTGGCCTATGTCGGCGGCGCCTTGATTTTCCTCGGACTGCTGGTCGCAAACGCGGTTCTGTCGCGTTCGGCCGGCCTGCACATTCTCGTCGGCACGGACGGTGCGATCGGTGCGCAGAGTTCGGTCGCAGCGCGGTTCGCGGCAGAAGGCGTTGGAGTAGGCCTCATTGCTCTCGCGGTGTGGGCAGCGATCGCCGCCATCTCCACGATCGACAGCTTCTACTGCGCGGCGCGCTGGTATCTTTCGTCGCTCCTCGCCAAGAGCATGCATCCGGCTCTGGCCTTCGTTCCGCTGGCGGCTGCGACGTCACCGCTGTGGCTGCTGGGTGTCGCGATCGCCGCAGCCGTCACGATGAGCGGTATGGGACTGTCCCAGACCGCCTACATCATGCCCTACGCCACGCTTCTGGTCGGGGCGACCGCCTGTCTGCTGGCCGAGTGCATCCTTCGGCCCGTCCGTTTCGATTCTGTCGCCTGCTATCTCTTCGGGGTGGCCGCCGGGCTGGTGTTCTTCATCGGATATCGCGAAGGGATCCCGTTCCTGGTGCCGCTGTCGACCGTGATCGCGCTGGTCGGCGCGGTGATGCCTATACGCTCGATGCTGGGCGAACGGTCGGCGCTTCTGCCGGCGCGGGCGGCGGAGATGGCCGCAAAGGCAATCGATCGGGGCGACACCGGCGGTGAAACATCCGCCGATGGGCCAGCCCATGCCGTCTCGCCGGGAGCCATGGCGACCGCGAACAGCAACACCACGCCCGCCTACGGCTTCGACGGCCAGTGGTTCGTCATGCAGGTCACCCCCACCTATGACGACACCAATTCCGTCGGAAACGTCTACTTCGCCAATTACGTCCGATGGGTGGGCAAGGCCCGCGAGCTGTTCTTCAACGCCTGCATGCCGAATTTCGATCTCGGGACCACGCGATATCTCGTACTGACGAAGTCGTTCGAGCACGATTTCCGCAGGGAGATCGCCGAGTTCGAGCCTGTCACGATCAGGGTCCGGATCGCGCGTCACAATCGCAAGTTCGTCACGCTCGGACATGAGATCCTGAGCGATCGCCATGGTCTGCTGGGTCGCGGGGAGCAGGCGCTGATGTTCGTGGACAGAGAGAGCTTCAAGCCGCTCGACATTCCCGGGGACATCATCCGGGGCTTCCTGCCGTTCTGGCCATCCAACCGCCCGGAGAGCACGGTCCCTTCGGTTCAGGACGGATCGCGAATGGCCGGCTGATCCCTTCGCCGCCGCTGTCGCGAGGTCAGGCCACCACCCGAGGCTCGAACCGTCTCGATTGCCTCGCGATCATCTGCATGGTCGCTTCCTCGTCGGCCGGCTTTCCGTACAGATAGCCTTGGAACTCCGGGCACCCGATCTGCCGCAGGCAGTCGCGCTGCGCGACCGTCTCCACGCCTTCGGCGGTTGTCGTCATCCCCAGCGTCCGCGCAAGCTCGACGATCGCCTTGACGATGCTCACGTCGCTCGAGACGTCGGGCAGGTCGACAATGAAGCTCTGGTCAATCTTGATCTTGTCGACCGGCAGTTTCTTCAGGTAGCTCAGGCTGGAGTAGCCGGTGCCGAAATCATCCAGTGCGAGTCTCACGCCCAGCCGTCGAAGGCTCTCGATGACGCTCATGGCTTCGTTGGTCGTCGCCAGGAACGCTGTTTCGGTGATTTCCAGCTCGAGCCGCGATGGCTCCAGCCCGGAATCCGAGAGCGCCCGAGCGACGATCTCGACGAGGTTGGAATGACGGATCTGCACTGTCGAGATGTTGACGGCGACCGACAGGGTGCGGTCCTGCCAGGTCGCTGCGAAGTGGCATGCATTCCGCAAGCTCCATTCGCCGAGCGCCAGGATGCTCCCGGTCTCCTCTGCCAGCACGATGAACTCGGACGGCGGCACGTCGCCGTGCAGGGGATGCTGCCAGCGCATCAGGGCTTCGAAGCCGTTCGGCTCGCCGGTATCGGCTGACACGAGCGGCTGGTAATGCAGGGCGAATTCGCCGCGATCGAGAGCGCCGCGCAGTTCTCCCATGAGGACCGCGCGCTCTTCCTTGTGCTGGTCCATCGACGGCGTGTACAGCCCGTAGCTTCCACCACCGTCATCCTTCATCCGGTACAGTGCGGCGTCCGCCTTGCGCAGCACCTCCTCCGACGTCATCGCATCATTCGCGATCGCGATGCCGATGCTGACGCCGACGTCGAGATAGAGGTTGTCGAATTCGAAGGGCGTCTGCAGACTTTGGACGATCCTTTCGGCAAGGCCCGCGTTAAGCGCCGGATCCGATGCGAAATGGATGATCGCAAACTCGTCGCCGGCGAATCTCGAAACCACCAGATCGGGGCCGACGAAGGCTTCAAGCCGCTCGCCGATCTTTCGCAGCAGATGGTCGCCCACCGCATGCCCGAAGGTATCGTTGACCTGCTTGAAGCGGTCCAGGTCGAGGCACAAGACCGCGAAGCCTGGTCCGCCCGGCCGGTCGAGCAGCGCGCTCCGCGCGTCCGCGACGATCTTCTCGAAGTGTCGACGGTTCGGCAGACCCGTCAGGAGGTCGTGGTTGGCGAGATGATCGAGCTTGGCCAGGTACTCGTGCTGGAGCGTGACATCCGAACCGATGCCCCGAAAGCCGAGAAACCGTTGCTGCCTGTCGTGAATTGGTTTGCCGGTCAGAGCCCACCAGCGGGTCTCCCGTCCGATATGCACGGGAATGCTGATGCGATGGAAGGGGCGTCGCTCCCGAAACGCCGACAGGAGATACGTCGCGGCCACGGATCGCTGATCGGACTTCGGCGTCACGAGGCTCTCGAAAAGAGATGACGCAAGATCCCCCGGATCGGACTGGGCGACCTCCGCAAACCTGGCTGATGGCGACCGGATTCGTCCAAGGGCGTCGGTTTCCCAAAGCCAGTCGCTGGAGTTCTGTTCGAAGTCATTGAGAAGGAGGCCGCTGACTTCCCTCTGCCGGTCGAGATCGACCTGAACGATGGCCCGGAGGCTGACCAGCCTGCTGATCTGGACGATCGTCGCGACGATGAAAAACGAATAGATCGCCAGCAGGATCGCGATGATGATGAAGAAGGGCTTGCCCGTCATCGCCAGCGCGATGAAGGAGCCGGCGATGATGCAGCCGGAATAGACGATTCCGGCCGCCGGAATGAAGCCTATGCAGATTCCCGTCGCGATCAGGCCGGCACATGTCGCGGCGATGAGCAGTTGCCCGTCAGCATCCGCGCTGTTGAACAGCACCACCGGGATCGAAGCGAGTGCCACACCGGCAAGGGCCGCCACCACGACTATGCGCTCTCGGATGAGCCTGATCGGGACAGCGAGCGAGTTCAGCCGTCCGCGCTGCCAGGATGCGCACGCGTAGAATCCGACGCAGGCCAGCCCAAGGATGACCACCTGCAGGCCGACGACGTACGCCACGGTCGATTCTTGCCAGAAAAAGTAGCAGACGATGATCGAGACCGTCAGGCCCGTGACAATCGTGTAGGGAGCAAGGCGAAGCGCAAGGTCGATCTGATCGAGCCAGACCTTGTCCAACGTATCTCGGCTCAACGGCGCTTGTGTCGCGGCCTCATGCTGCAACCTGGTTGCCTTCAAAGTTCCGCATCCGCAAGTTTCCGACGCCGTACCGATCCTAACTCCGGTACCTTAAGGAGTTCGAAAACGGGGGTATCGGATTTTACGTAAAGTTTACCCGATTTCGTCTGCCTTGGGGCCTGCGAGCCCGGCACGCCTGTGCTGCCGAGGCCGCCGATGGCGTCTTCGCGGATGTGACGTTCAGCAGACACGGTGATGCAGGAAGAGGCCGGCAGGATCGCATCTCACCGGGATTCGTGGCGCACCGCAGACGGCTGGTGGCACCGACCGGCACGAAGGTCCAGATCGCCGAAAACCAAGGATCCCGGGTTTCCGAGAGCCCCTGATGGCCAATAAAATCAATGGGATGGTTGGTAGCGGGAGAGGGACTTGAACCCCCGACACGCGGATTATGATTCCGCTGCTCTAACCAGCTGAGCTACCCCGCCGCCTGTCCCGGCCCGGCGTGGCCGGTCGGGTCGGCGCGATATAGGAGCGGGGGGCGTTTTCTGTCAATGCCCGGCCGGTCCGAAACCGGATGGTCGGCGGCGCGAGCGAGACAAGGACCCGCTTCGTTGCGCGTCGTTTCGCCGCCGTCGGCGGCATTGGAGGCGGCAGATTCGGCCCTGCGCTTCTCCTTCGACAGATCGGCAGCGCCGTGCCGCCCGCGGGACGGCGCTGCCACCTGGCATGGGATCGGCTATGCCTGCGCGACGGCGACGCGTTGGGCGAGACTGGTCTCGGCCGCGCGCGCCGTTGCGGCGATGACGCCGCCGCCGAGCACCTCGGCGCCCGCGCCGTCGCCGGTATAGAAGACGCAGGCCTGGCCGGGCGCGACACCCTCCTCGCCGCCGAGGATCTCGACCTCCCAGCCGGCGGGGGTCGCAACGATCCGGGCGGGGGCCGGCGGCCGGGTGGAGCGGACCTTGACGAACAACTCGTGACCGCCGGCGGCAAACGCCTCGGGGGCCTCGCGCCCCAGCCAGTTGACGTCGCGCAGCCGCAGCCGCCGCGTTGCCAGTGCCTCGCGCGGGCCGACGACGATTCGCGCCTCGCCCGCCTCGATCGCCACGACATAGAGCGGCTCGCTGGCGGCGACGCCAAGCCCGCGGCGCTGGCCGATCGTGTAGCCGAGAATGCCGTCGTGGCGGCCAAGATGCCTTCCGTCGACATGCACGATCTCGCCGGCCCGACCGGCATCGGGGTGCAGCCGGCGGATCACGTCGCTGTAGCGGCCCTTGGCGACGAAG
The DNA here is from genome assembly GCF_014196845.1 of Aurantimonas endophytica. Classification (GTDB taxonomy): domain Bacteria; phylum Pseudomonadota; class Alphaproteobacteria; order Rhizobiales; family Rhizobiaceae; genus Aurantimonas; species Aurantimonas endophytica. The sequence continues at coordinate 211,920 of NZ_JACIEM010000004.1, read as the reverse complement.
CAGATGTCCTGGCTGTCCGGCTTGGCGGCGATGGCAAGGCCATGCCGCTCGGCCAGCGCCCTCGTCTCCGGCTTGGTCAGGCGACCGAGCGGAAAGCGCAGGAAATCCAGCTGCTCCTGCGTGGTGCCGTAGAGAAAGTAGCTCTGGTCACGGTCGAGGTCGCGCGGCCGATAGAGGCTGCGGTGGGCGCCGTTCAGGCGGCTGTCGATGTAGTGGCCGGTCGCCAGCGCGTCGGCGCCGAGGTCGCGAGCGGTCGCCAGAAGGTCGCGGAACTTGACCGTCTGGTTGCAGGCGACGCAGGGAATCGGCGTCTCGCCGGCGAGATAGCTGGCCGCGAACGGATCGATCACCGCCTTGCGGAAGCGCTCCTCGTAATCCAGCACGTAATGGTGGATGCCGAGCGTCTCCGCGACCCGGCGGGCATCGGCGATGTCCTGTCCGGCGCAGCATGAACCGGCGCGGCGGGCGCCCTCGCCCGCATCGTAGAGCTGCAGGGTGATGCCGACGACGTCGTAGCCCTCGTCCTTGAGGATCGCCGCGACGACGGAGGAATCGACGCCGCCCGACATGGCGACGACGACCCGGGTCTCGGCGGCGGGCTTCGGCAGGTCGAGGCTGTTCAGCATGGGCGGGCTCTGCGGCGCTGCTGCGGTCATCGGCTGGATGTAGGCGCAGAAGCGCTGAATTGCAAAAGTGGACGCTCCGTCAGGCTGCCGTGGCAACCGGTTGTCAATGACTCCAGTGCCTGATGCAAACCCGTTCAAGTTCTTATCGAAAGCTTACGACAGGCTTGACGGAATTTTAAAAGCGTCGGGCTAACGTGACGCTGAGATTAGGTCTTTGAGTGTAGTAGAGAGTACAATGACCGATCAGATCAGACCGCGTGTCAAATACGTCATCGGCCCCGACGGGAGTCCGCTGACGATGGCCGACCTGCCGCCGTCGAATACGCGTCGCTGGGTGATCCGCCGCAAGGCCGAGGTGGTTGCCGCTGTACGCGGCGGCCTGCTCAGCCTCGACGAGGCGTGTTCACGCTATACGCTGACGGTGGAGGAGTTCCTCTCCTGGCAGGTTTCCATCGACCAGCACGGCCTTGCCGGGCTGCGAACGACTCAGCTGCAGGAGTATCGCAAGCGCATAGAACTGCACTGAGTTCAGGAAACGGGTAACAAAAAAGGCCGGCGCATCGCCGGCTTTTTTTGTTCGTGCCGCTGCGGGATGGCTGGTCCGATGGGCGGCCTGGCCGATCGCGCGGCTCGCGAGACCCGCCTGCCCGGCCTGCCGGTGCCGGCCGCCGCGTCAGGTCCGCGGGGCCGGCTGTCTTCTCGAGGCGAAGCGGCCTCAGCCCAAGGCTTCGCGGCGCTGCTCCAGTTCGTCGCGCGCGACGTCACGCTGTTCCAGCTTCTCGGCATTGACCAACTCAGCCTCGGCTTCCTCGAGGGCGAGGCGGGCCGCGGCGATCTGCACCTTCAGGTCCTTGACCGAATTGTTCAGATTGTCGCGCCGGATCCGCGCCGCCTTGGCGAAGGTCGGATAGGCGAAATGCGCGACGTCGCTGATGCCGGCCTTCTTCTCCTCGGTGTTGATCTGATGGTCCAGTTCCCCTGCCATGCGGGCGAATTCGCTCATCATCATCTCGAGCTGCTCGAACTGGCGGCGTTTCTCCATGACCTTGAAACGCGTCAGTCGCACCAAATTGTCCCGCTTCATACTCGATTCCCCAGCTGACAGCCCCGTTGACGGAACCGGCTTGAACACCGCGACAAACGGGTTTCGGGCAAGCCTCAGGAGCTAAGCCTCTTAACCGTCTGTTTACGCGCACCGTTAATCATAGGGACGAGGATTTAAGGCTGGGTAAACCGAGTTCCCCGAGTTTGGCGCATCGAACAAGCGCCTGGGGGCCGCCGGGCACCGTGTCTTGAAATGCCCGCGAGGCCAAATGGCCCGACGTCCATGATGGACCGCGATAGTTTGTTAACCATTTCCTGCCATTTTTCGGCCGGAGTTTAGACAATCGAGAGCCTGCCGAAAGTCGGAATTCGGCGCGGATGGCTGAGGGGAACTTCTGATGCGCGTTCTTTTGATCGAAGACGACAGCGCCGTCGCGCAGAGCATCGAGCTCATGCTGAAGTCGGAGAGCTTCAACGTCTATACGACCGATCTGGGCGAAGAGGGCGTCGATCTCGGCAAGCTCTACGACTACGACCTGATCCTTCTCGATCTGAACCTGCCCGACATGTCCGGCTACGAGGTGCTTCGGACCCTGCGCCTGTCGAAGGTGAAGACGCCGATTCTCATCCTGTCCGGCATGGCCGGGATCGAGGACAAGGTGCGCGGCCTCGGCTTCGGTGCCGACGACTACATGACCAAGCCGTTCCACAAGGACGAGCTCGTCGCCCGCATCCACGCCATCGTCCGCCGCTCCAAGGGCCATGCCCAGTCGGTCATCAACACCGGCGACCTCACGGTCAATCTCGACGCCAAGACCGTCGAGGTAAACGGCCAGCGGGTGCACCTGACCGGCAAGGAATACGCCATGCTGGAGCTGCTCTCGCTCCGCAAGGGCACGACGCTCACCAAGGAGATGTTCCTCAACCATCTCTATGGCGGCATGGACGAGCCGGAACTTAAGATCATCGACGTCTTCATCTGCAAGCTGCGCAAGAAGCTGGCCACGGCGACCGAGGGCAAGAACTACATCGAGACGGTCTGGGGCCGCGGCTACGTGCTGCGCGAGCCCGAGGAAGCCCGCGCCGCCTGATCAGCCTTCGTCACGAAATAAAAAAACCCGCCCGGTCCGCCGCGGCGGGTTTTTTCGTTCTGCCGTGCGTGGCCGTGAGGATCGGCCGGCCGGTCAGGTCGCGACGCGGAACTGGTCCGGGCGCCGCTCGCTGCCGCTCTTCCAGGGCGCTGCCTCGGCGAGATATGGCGTGATGGCCGCCCGCAGAGAGATGCGATCGAAGGGCTTGTAGACGAACCCCGCGACGCCGGCGCGCTTGAGGCGCGTCATCAGGCCGAGATTGCCATCGACGATGAGGGCAAGAACGATCACCTGCGCGCCGCCGGGCATCGCCTTGATCTGGCGCACGAGGTCGGGCGCGTCGTTGCCGAGAACCGTGGCTGCGACGAGGAGGAGATCCGGCAGTCCGTTGTGCTCCACCCAGTCCGTCGCCTCGCCCGGGCCGGCGACACACTCCACCACCAGACCCAGCTGTGGCAGCATCCGCGACACGACTTTCCGGACGACCGGCGCTTCGTCCACCACCAGACAGGTCTGCATGACCGGCTCCTCCGCAACACAGCCGCCGACGGCATGGCTGCAACGGCCTGAGCCATACCTGAGCAGGCTTGCCGTAGCGTTCAGAAACAGCGGTAAGAATAGGTAAAGATGCGATTAGCCGTCAAGCGACGCGAAATACCACGGTGCCCTCGCCGAGCTCGTGGGAGACACCAAGACCGGATTCCCGGGCGAGGAACAGCGTGTAGTAGGGCTGGATCGCCTGCGCATCCATGGCATCCGTCGCGGCCTGGCCTTCGAGAAGAGCGATCAGGCGGGGCTGCATCCGCACCCTGTCGCCGCTGGCGCGGACGGTGGCTCGCGGCGGCTCGAGGCTCTCGATCTCGACCCGCACCTCGCCGCCCCGGCTGATCGACGCGCTGGCGAGGACCACGAGGTTGAGGATTACCTTGACGAAGTTCTTGCCGACGTAGCCGGGTGCGCCCTCCCAGACCAGCGAGGCCTTCTCGTGGTCCATGTAGCCGGTTGCCACCGTCTTCGCCTCGTTGAGGTCGATCGTCGCCGTCTGCGAGCCGGCCGCGCCGAAGGCGATCCGCGCGAATTGCAGCTTGGCCACCGCCGCCTTCAGCGACTTGCGCACGAGATCCATCGATTCCGGATCATTCGGCATGTCGTCGAGCAGTTCGAGCCCGCTCTGGATCCCGAAGACCGGCGAGATGATGTCGTGGCAAAGCCGGCTCGACAGCAGCGCCGCCAGATCGGCGGCGGAAAGCTCGGGAAGCGTGGTCATTCGGGTCCGTTCCGTTGAGTCCGTCGGTCGTGCGCGGCGAATCAGCCGGGCCGTTTCGGTGGCGAGCATGGGTTTTGGCGCCGGAGGCGTCAACCGACGGAGGCGCGCGCCCCGCCCCTGCGGCCAAGCTGTCGGGGCGTCTGAAGGCCGTTAGGCAAATGACAACCATGTTTTGCTCAAATCGAAGGGATCGCGCCCACCGGGCGCTTCGCGGGCGCCGCCTTTCCGGCCGACGGCCCGGGTTCTTGAAAGGATCCGATCATGAACCGCATGCTGAAAACGGTCCGCCACTTCGCTGCCTTCGCGGCGGTCGCGCTGGGCCTCGTCCTGTCGGCACCCGCCGTCGCCCAGCAGCAATCGGGCTATACGGTCGACGAGATCGTCACCACCGGTCACCAGTTCTTCGGCAGCACCGCCGGCGGCCTGGCGCAGCTGGTCGAGAACGCCTTCGAGCGCTACGGCTTGCCGAATGGCTACATTCTCGGCGAGGAAGCCGCCGGCGCGTTCTTCGGGGGCCTGCGCTTCGGCGAAGGCACGCTGTTCACCAAGAATGCCGGCCAGCACCGCATGTTCTGGCAGGGCCCGTCGCTCGGGTTCGATGTCGGCGGGGACGGCGCCCGGACCATGATGCTGGTCTACAACCTGCCCTCGGTCGATGGAATCTACGGCCGCTTTGCCGGCGTCACCGGCAGTGCCTACCTGGTCGGCGGGCTCGGCATGACCGTCCTGGTGCGGGACGATATCGTCCTCGTGCCGGTCAAGACCGGCGTCGGCGCGCGCCTCGGGCTCAATCTCGGCTACCTGAAGGTGACGCCGATGCCGACATGGAACCCGTTCTGATCGCTCCTGTCGGCGTTGCCGTCAAAGCATAGCGCCAGGCGAATCATAAATTGATGCACGGAACGGGCGGTGGATACCGCCCGTTCCGCGTTATATACGCGCGCTGAAATCCTCCGAAGGTCCCAATGATCGCGACCGGCCTGACTTTTCTCTTCGGCTTCCTGTCGGCGATCCTCGTCGCCCTGCTGCTCACGCCGCTGGCGATGGGGCGCGCCCGGCGTCTTGCGCGGCGCGAGTTCGAGGCCTCCATCCCGGTCAGCGCCAACGAGATCCGCGCGAGCTTCGACCATGTGCGGGCGGAGGCGGCCCTCACGTCCCGCCGCCGCGAGATGGACGCGCTGGCGATGCGCGAGAAGGCGGCGCTCGAGCGGGCGGAAGCCGGGCGGGTGGCCCGGGAGAATGCTGACCTCAAACGGCGCAACCGGGAGCTCGAGGAGGTCATCGCCACCCGGGAAGCCGAACTCAAGGAGCTTTCCGAAACGTTCGAAGCACACCAGGCCGACTACGGGCGCCTGGAGGCGGAACTGCGCGAGACCGGCCACGATCTGGATCTGCGCATCGAGGAGATGGACGCGCTGGCCGCAAGGTTCCGCGAGCTGACGCAGATCGCGGACGAGCGGAAGGTCGCCATCGTCGCGCTGGAGAACAAGGCCGAGCGCCTTGCCGACGAGCTCCGCCAGGCGGACCGGCAGGCTCGCGAGCGCGAGGGAGTAAACGAACGGCTGCGGGGCGAAGCCGGCACGCTGGAAGCCCGGCTCCAGAAGGAGAAGGCGGCCGCGCGCAAGCTCGACGACAGGGTTTCTCGCCTGGCGGCGGAACTCGCCGATCGGGACGAGAAGATCGGGCGGCTCGCGGCGGTCGTCGAGGCCGGTCTCGACGAGCCGGCGCTGCTGGCGGAGGTCAAGGCACCGACCGCCTTAACCGCTTCCGAAGCGAACGCCGAGGCCGATACGCCGATCGACCAGCCTGAACCGGAGCATGTGTCCGCCGCGGCGCCGACGGGCTCGGTCGGCGAGCGGGTTCGCGACGCGCTCGATTTGCCGGCGCATCCTCTGGACGATCCGGATCTCGACGAGGCACGGCTGCGCCAGCGCATCAGCGACATTGCCGCAAGGGTGATCCACCTTACGGCGTCGGTGGAAGGACGCGGCTCGCCGATCGACAGGATCCTCGACGCCGATACGCAGGATGACGCCGGCGAAGGCCAGGCGGATCCGACGCTCGCCCAGCGCGCCCGCCGCCTGCGCAAGGACGACGCCGATCAGGCCGCCGAATAGAGCGCGTGCAGGACGATCGCGGCCGCGGTCGCGACGTTGAGGCTGTCGACCTCCGGCTGCATCTCGATCCGCACGGTTTCACAGAGGGCCATCAGCGATGCCGGAAGGCCCCTGCCCTCGGCTCCCAGCAGCAGCGCTGCCGGCGCCGTGCGGTCGAGCCTGGTCAGCGGCGTGTCGCCGGAGGGAGACAAAGCGAGCACGCGGCAGCCCGCCGCCTCGCACGCCGCGACGATCGCCTCTCCCGTTCCGCCGCGATACCACGGCAAGGTGAGGGCCGTGCCGACGGACACGCGCAAGGCCTTGCGATAGAGCGGATGGCACGAGGTCTCGTCCAACAGGATGCCCGCGGCGCCGAAGGCGGCGGCATTGCGGAAGATCGCGCCGAGATTGTCGTGATTGGCGATCTCGATGCCGACGACCACGGGCCGGCCGGTGGCAGCCGCGCGCGCCAGGATCGCCGCGACGGACCAGGGCGTACCCGCCGCCGTGCCATGCGCGAGGACGCCGCGATTGACCGGGAAGCCGGCGATGCGATCGAACACTGCCCGCTCGGCGACATAGACGGGGATGTCGGCCGGCAGTCCTGCGAGACGGCTGCGGATGCCTTCGAGGCGATTCCTGAGGATCAGGAATGCGGTCGGCCGAAAGCGCTCCGCCTGAAGCAGCTGGTCGAGGACCACGGTGCCCTCGGCGATGAAGCCGGAGCGGCCGACGAGATCGCGCTCACGCACATCGCGAAACGGCTCGATGCGCGGATCCTCCGCGTCGACGATCAGGATGGGCTCGGGCATGAAACTCGGAACTGGGAGGTGACTGGTACGCCCAAGGGGAATCGAACCCCTGTTTGCGCCGTGAGAGGGCGCCGTCCTAACCGCTAGACGATGGGCGCGTGCCAGTGGCCGAGGATATAACCGGCACTTTCGCCGGGTGCAAGGGGGTTTCGGGTCGATTGTGGAACCCCGCCCTGGGACGCATCGATAGGGCCGAACGAGGAAGTGATCGGGGCTCGACGCCGTGCGAACCGGGCGCCGGCAGCCGACTTCGGTCGTGTACGCGCCCGGCTGCGCGGCGGCTAGCCGCCCTCGGCCAGCGTGTAGGTCGCGAGAATCGCGCCGTCGTCCAGCGAGATCAGGTACAGACGATCGCCCTCTGCCGTCGCCGCGTGAACCAATGCGCGATCGCCGTCGAGCGAGACGCTCCTGATGTCGGCGCCCGCCGGCAGGGCGAGCGCGATCTCGGCGCCGTCCAGCGCCTGGCGGTAGCCGGGGCTCATGGCTTTGTAGACAACGGCCGCCAGCACGGCCATAACCCCGATCATCATGACGCCGATCGAGACAGCCAGGAGCCGCACCATCTTGCGCCGCAGCCGCTCCACGGCCGGATCAAGCGGGGCTTCCGCCTCGTCTTCGTCTCTGATGGTCATGATCGGTCCGGCTCGCGTTGGCATGCTGCCCGGGTCCTACAGGGGTTGAACCGATGGATACAAGGCGGTTCCTCGTCGATGCCGAAAGCGACGGCCAGCGTCTCGACATGTTCATCGCCCGCCAGAGCGGCGACAGCCTGTCGCGCAGCCGGGCGCAGGGGCTGATCGCCGACGGCGTCGTCAGCGTCGACGGCACCGTCGTCACCGCCGCAAAACGGCGACTCGTCGTGGGCGAGAGCGTCGCTTTTGTCGAGCCGCCGCCGCTGGACGCCGACCCGCTGCCCGAGGACATTCCGCTGGTCATCGTCTACGAGGACGCCGATCTCGTCGTCGTCGACAAGCCGGCTGGCCTCGTGGTGCACCCGGGCGCCGGCAACTGGACGGGCACGCTCGTCAACGCCCTCCTCCACCATTGCGGCGACAGCCTCTCCGGCGTCGGCGGCGTCAAGCGGCCGGGCATCGTCCACCGCCTCGACAAGGAGACGAGCGGGCTTCTCGTCGTGGCGAAATCCGACATCGCCCATCGCGGCCTCGCCGAGCAGTTCGCGGCACACGGCAAGGACGGGCGGCTGGTGCGCGCCTATCTGGCGCTGGTCTGGGGCACGCCCGTCCGCAAGGTCGGCACGATCGCCACCTCGCTCGGCCGCTCCACCACCGACCGCGTCAAGCGGGCGGTGGTACCCGAGGGCCGCGGCGACGCCCGCCACGCGGTGACAAATTATCGTGTCCTGTCCATCTCGACGCTGGATGACGGGCTGGCCGCCTTGGTGGAATGCTCGCTGGAGACCGGGCGCACGCACCAGATCCGCGTGCATATGGCGCATGTCGGACACCCGCTGGTCGGCGACAATGTCTACGGCGCCGGCTTCCGCACCAAGGCCGAGCGGCTCGAGCCGCCGGCAGCCGCGGTGGTGAAGGCTTTCGAGCGACAGGCGCTGCATGCCCACCGCCTCGGCTTCGTCCACCCCGTCACCGGTGACGACCTGGACTTCCGCTCGCCGCTTCCGGCAGACATGCGGGAACTTTGCGCCGCACTCGACGTTTTTCCTCCCGAGTAGATGGGCATCTGGCGGCGTTGGCGCAGAGCAATCGCGAACGCAGCGTTCATCGGCCCGGTATGTCAGCGGCCTGAAATCGGCCTGCTTCCATTCCCATATTATTCATGTTGCGGGGGTTGGCGTGATGCGGCCTCCGCTCGGTCCGGCTCGATGACGAGCGGTCCGGCACAGTGATGGAGGGGCAAACATGGCCCAAGCAAATCTTCCGAGCATCGCCTCGGGCGAAGGCGGCCTCAGCCGCTATCTCGAAGAGATCCGTCGGTTCCCGATGCTGGAGCCGCAGGAAGAGTACATGCTGGCGAAGCGCTACGCCGAGCATGACGATCGCGATGCCGCGCATCGGCTGGTGACGAGTCATCTGCGCCTCGTGGCGAAGATCGCCATGGGCTATCGCGGCTACGGCCTGCCGATCGGCGAAGTCGTGTCGGAAGGCAATGTCGGCCTGATGCAGGCGGTCAAGCGCTTCGATCCGGAGCGCGGCTTCCGCCTCGCGACCTACGCGATGTGGTGGATCAAGGCGTCGATCCAGGAGTACATCCTGCGCTCGTGGAGCCTGGTTAAGATGGGCACCACCGCCAACCAGAAGCGGCTGTTCTTCAACCTGCGCAAGATGAAGAGCCGGATCCAGGCGCTCGACGAGGGCGACCTGCGGCCGGAGCAGGTGCAGCAGATCGCGACGTCGCTCGGCGTCTCGACCGAGGAAGTCATCTCGATGAACCGGCGCCTGTCCGGCGACGCCTCGCTGAACGCGCCGATCCGGGCAACCGAGGGCGAGTCCGGCGAGTGGCAGGACTGGCTGGTCGACGACAGCGAGACCCAGGAAGACCTGCTCGCCCGCGAGGACGAGCTCGACCAGCGGCGCGGCATGCTGCGCAGCGCGATGGGCGTGCTCAACGACCGCGAGCGGCGGATCTTCGAGGCGCGGCGCCTGGCCGAGGAGCCGCTGACGCTGGAAGCCCTGTCCGGCGAGTTCGACATCAGCCGCGAGCGCGTGCGGCAGATCGAGGTCCGGGCGTTCGAGAAGGTGCAGAAGGCCGTGCGCGACACGGCCGACGCCACCAACCGGGCGCTGCGGCCGGTGCAGGAACCGGCCTGAGGCCCGCCGCCCGGCGGCAGGACGAAGCCTGACGCAAAGCGTCGAGAAACGAAAAGGCCGACCCCTCGCGGGGCCGGCCTTTTTTTATGTGCTCAGATCAGGTGACGTGCCGCTTCCGACGCCGAGCCTGCGTCAGGTCTTGGCGGCCCAAGCGTCCATCGCTTCCTTGAACACCCGGTCGCCCGGCAGGCCCTTCTCGATCGACATCAGCGCGCGCCGGCCGGTGGCGTAAGCGAGCGGGATGTCGATCCACTGCTGGCTTTCCAGCAGCGACAGATTGTTCTGCACCGCCTGGTCGAGATTGTTCAGCGCGATGATGAAGAACCCGTCGGAAATCTTGCCGGCGACGCCGATCAGCGGCTCGCCGCGGGCTTCCTCGGTCGCCTTCAGCGCCAGCCGCTGGACGTTGGCGACGCCGCCGCCGGCGAAGTTGGCCGGCGTGTCGAACATCAGCTCGACGACGTGGCTCGCCGGCAGCGTCGGGTCGGCGTTGCGGCGGATGGTCATGGTCAGCTTGAGGTTCTCATCCGGCACGTCGGCGACGGCGCGGATCGCCGGCTCGGCGGGCTGGCCTTCGGACGGCGGCTCGTTGACCACCGACCAGACCACATTGCCGCTTTCCTGCGTGCCTGGCGTGTTCTCCGTGCGCTCCTGGTAGAACACCGCCTTCTGCGCCACAGGAAGCCCACCCTCGGCAGGGTCCGTCGCCGCGACCTCCTCGCCGATCGCCGGGGGCGGCGTCGCTTCGGCGGGGGCTCCCGCCGCCGGCGCCTCTTCGCCCACCGTCGCCGGATCCTGGCCGATCTCGCTGGTCACCGTCGGCGTCGCCGAGGGTATCTCGCCGGGCTCGGCGACGGGCGAGGCGGCGGCGATGTCGGTGCCCTCGTCGAAGGCATTGGCCGCGCCGGGCGCCGGACCTTCGTCCACCTCGGTACCGTCGGGCAGCAGGCGCTGGGTGAACTGCCGGTTCGACTGGCCGTTCGCAGACGCCGGCGGCGTCACTGCCGCCACGTCGGTCCCGGCCTCGGGCGCGGTCTCCCCTTCCGCGGGTTCGGCGGGCGTGGCGGCCGTGTCGACCGCGCTCTCGTCTTCGCCCGGTGCCGCTTCATCGGCGCCGGTGGCGATCGTCTCGATTCCGGGTCCGGTGTCGATCAGCAGCGCTTCCAGCTCGTCGCGATAGATCCAGCCCGCGGCCCCTGCCCCGGCCAGCAGCAGCACCACGGCCACGGCTGCCAACGGGCGCTTGCTGCTGCCCGAGCTGCGTTGGCGCGAGCCGTAGCGCGGCGCCGACACGTCGGCTGCCGGGATATCCGTGCCGTCATGACGGATGTCGGCGGGAATGACGTCGTCGTCATCATCGTCGTCGTGGCGGCCAGCGGTGCCGTTCCCCGGGGAAACGATGAAGGGCGCACCGACGGAAGCAGGCCGAGCGGTCTCCTCCGGTTCCTCCGGGGCGATCGGAAAGAACGGCGGCGGCTCCTTGCGGGCCGGCTCGGAGGATTTGCGAAAGCCCGGGAAGGGCGAGCCGGAGCCGCGACCGTCCGCGGGCTGCGCGGCATCCCTGTCGCGCGATGCATCGACGCCCGGCACCGCAGGTGCCGCCTCGGCGCGCGGCATGAAGGCAGGGCGAGGCGCGGCAGGCGTCGGCGCGGCAGGCGTCGGGACCGCTGGCTTCGGTGGCACCGGCGCCGGCACGGGAGCCGCAACCGACGGCGCAGCGACGTCGGCGGCCGGCGCGGCGTCATCGCCCCCCTCCAGCCCGACATAGTGGGCCTCGGTACGGTCGATCGCGTCCTCGAGCGCGGCAAGCCGCGCCGCTACCACATCCTCCGCAAGCGGCGGATTGGCAGCCTGGATCTGCCGCTGGATCGCGGCGCGGGCCTTCTCGTACACTTTTGCCCGCAACTGCGGCGTGGCGCGCGGCAGGCCGTCAATGGTCTTGCGTAATACGCCGCTCAAATCCGCCATGGATTGCAGTCACTCATCAGTCTTGATCTTCGGTAATCGCTGTCCCGACTCTAATCCTGAAACGGATCGCGAACAAGTATTGTGTCGTCGCGCTCCGGCGACGTTGACAGAAGCGTGACGGGCGCTTCCACCAGCTCCTCTATGTGCCTGACATATTTGACGGCCTGGGCCGGAAGGTCGTTCCAGCGGCGCGCACCGGCCGTCGTGTCCTTCCAGCCTTCCAAGGTCTCGTAGATGGGTTCGATCCGCCGTTGCTCAGCAAGACTTGCCGGCAGATAGTCGATCTCGGCTCCATCAAGCCTATAGCCGACTACTATCTTGATCTCGTCAAGACCATCCAGCACGTCAAGCTTGGTCAATGCCAGACCGTGGATGCCGTTGATCGCCACGGCCTGACGCACCAGCACCGCGTCGAACCAGCCGCAACGGCGCTTGCGGCCGGTGACGGTGCCGAATTCGCGGCCCTTTTCACCGAGGAAGCGGCCGACCTCGTTGTCCTGCTCACTGGGGAACGGGCCCTCTCCGACGCGGGTCGTATAGGCCTTGGTGATGCCGAGCACGAAGCCGAGACTGCTGGGTCCGAGCCCGGAACCGGCCGCCGCCTGCCCCGCGACCGTGTTCGACGAGGTGACGAAGGGGTAGGTCCCGTGGTCGATATCAAGAAGCGTGCCCTGGGCGCCCTCGAAGAGGATCCGGTCGCCGGCCTTGCGGCGCTGGTCGAGGAGGCGCCACACGCGGTCGATGAACGGCGTGATTTCGTCCGCGACCGAGGTCAGCTCCTCGAGAATCGTGCCGGCGTCGATTTCCGGCTGGCCGAGGCCGCGGCGAAGCGGGTTGTGGTGGGCGAGCAACCGCTCGATTCGCTCCGGCAGGCTTTCGGGGTGGGCGAGATCCATGACGCGGATCGCCCGGCGTCCGACCTTGTCCTCGTAGGCGGGGCCGATGCCGCGCCCGGTCGTGCCGATCTTGGTGCCGGTGCTGGCACTGTTCTCGCGCGTCGCGTCGAGTTCGCGGTGCAGCGAGAGAATCAGCGCGGCATTGTCGGCGATGCGCAGCGAATCGGGGCCGATGCTGACCCCCTGCGCCTCGAGGCGCTTGCGCTCGGCGACGAAGGCGTGCGGGTCGAAGACGACGCCGTTGCCGATCACCGACAGCTTGCCGGGCCGCACGACGCCCGAGGGCAGCAGCGAGAGCTTGTAGGAGACGCCGTCGATGACCAGCGTGTGGCCGGCGTTATGACCGCCCTGGAAGCGCACGACCACGTCGGCCCGCTCGGAGAGCCAGTCGACGATCTTGCCCTTTCCCTCGTCTCCCCACTGCGACCCGACGACGACGACGTTGCCCATTCAAACTCCTTCGCGGGGCGCGTGCCCGCTGATGCTGCCTGGAAAGCGGCCGGACTATAGAGAAGCCGTCCCGGTGATGCGAGGCCGGCCTGTGCTGGCCGGCGGTGGTGGCGCGCTCAAGGACTGGCGCGGTTCTTCAGTGCGCTGGCGACAATCTCGGCGTGCGGCACCGCGCTGCTCCTATCCGGGCCGGGGCTCGGCGGCAATGGCAAGCCGATGTCATTTGCCGAAAGCCAAGGGAACAACTAAAGCCGCCTTATGACCCGCTTCGTCACCCATCCCTATGCGATTCTCGCCGTCGTCGCCCTGTTCTGGGGCGGCAACGCGATCGCCGGCAAGCTCGCCGTCGGCCACGTCTCGCCGATGCTGCTGACACTGCTGCGCTGGGCCTTCGCGTGCCTGATCATGACTCCGCTGGCGTTCCGGGACGTCCACCGGGAATGGCCGACGATCAGGCGCCACCTGCCGTTCCTGTTCCTGCTCGGCGCCGTCGGCTTCACCCTCTTCAACGCGATCTTCTATCTGGCGGTGACGTATACCTCGGCGATCAACGCCACGATCGAGCAGTCGGCGATGCCGCTGGTGGTGTTCGCGGCGAATTATCTGCTGTTCCGCACCGGGGTGACGATCTTCCAGCTGCTCGGCTTCAGCCTGACCCTGATCGGCGTCCTGGTCACCGCCGCGCATGGCGATTTGGCCACGCTCCTGACGCTCGATCTCAACCGCGGCGACGCGATGATCATCGTCGCGGTGCTGATCTATGGCGGCTACACGGTGGCGCTGCGATTCAAGCCGGACATCAACTGGCGCTCGACGATCTACGTCCTGTCACTCGCCGCACTGGTCACCTCCATCCCCCTCGCCCTCGCCGAATGGGCGATGGGCCATGCGCAGGCGCCGGATGTGCAGGGGCTGTCGGCGGCGCTCTACACCGCGATCTTCCCGGGCCTGGTCGCCCAGATCCTCTACATTCGCGGCGTCACGATGATCGGCCCCAACCGGGCGAACCTGTTCATCAACCTGGTGCCGATCTTCGGCGCCATGCTGGCGGTGGGCATCGTCGGCGAGGAGCTGCACTCCTATCACCTGGCAGCGCTGGCCTTCGTGCTCGCCGGCATCAGCCTGGCGGAGCTGGGCGCTCCGCGAGACGGCCGCCCCGCCGATCGCGAACCGGCACCGCGCTGAGGCGGCGCCGGTCCTGATCCGACCTGGCCTTCAGTCGACGCTGGCGACGTCGAACTGCAGGCGCTTGGCGCTGGCGATCTCCTTGTGGCCACGCACCGCGTCCAGCACGGCGTCCGGCACCGGCGAGTCGACGTAGAGCAGCGCGATCGCGTCGCCGCCCGGCCGGTTCCGGCCGAGCTGGAAGTTGGCGATGTTGACGCCGGCCTCGCCGAAGGTCGTGCCGAGAAGGCCGATGATGCCGGGCGCGTCGTTGTTGGTGGTGTAGACCATGTGGCGACCGACCTCGGCGTCGAGATTGATGCCCTTGATCTGGATGAAGCGTGGCTTGCCGTCGGAGAACACCGTACCGGCGACCGAGCGGGTCTGCTTCTCCGTGGCGATCGTCAGCTTGATGTAGCCGTCGAACACGCCGGACTTGTCGCGGCGCGATTCGGTCAGCTGGATGCCGCGTTCCTTCACCATGATCGGCGCCGAGACCATGTTGACGTCGGAGACCTGCGACTTGATCAGCCCGGCCAGCGCCGCGCTGGTCAGCGCCCGCGTGTTCATCGCGGCGGTCGCGCCGTCATAGACGATCTCAACCGACTTGATCGGCTCCTCGGTGACCTGCCCGACGAAATCGCCCAGCACCTCGGCGAGCTTGACGAAGGGCGTCAGCGTCGGGGCTTCCTCGGCGGTGATCGACGGCATGTTGATGGCGTTGGTCACGGCGCCGCGCACCAGGTAATCGGCCATCTGCTCGGCCACCTGCAGCGCGACATTCTCCTGCGCCTCGGTGGTCGAGGCGCCGAGATGCGGTGTGCAGACGACGTTCTCCAGACCGAAGAGCGGCGAATCCGTCGCCGGCTCGACCTCGAACACGTCGACGCCGGCGCCGGCCACCTTGCCGGACTTGATGCCCTCCGCGAGGTCTGCCTCGACGACCAGCCCGCCGCGGGCGCAGTTGATGATCCGGACGCCGTCCTTCATCTGCGCGATGGCGTTCCTGTCGATGATGCCCTTGGTCTTCTCGGTCATCGGCGTGTGCAGCGTGATGAAGTCCGAGCGCTTGAACAGCTCCTCGAGCTCGACCTTCTCGATCCCCAGCTGGCTGGCGCGCTCGGTCGACAGGAACGGATCGAAGGCGATGACCCGCATCTTCAGGCCGACGCCTCTGGAGGCGACGATCGAGCCGATATTGCCGCAGCCGATCACGCCGAGCGTCTTGCCGGTGATCTCGACGCCCATGAAGCGATTCTTCTCCCACTTGCCGGCCTGGGTCGAGGCGTCGGCGGCGGGCAGCTGGCGGGCGACCGCGAACATCAGCGCGACAGCATGTTCGGCGGTGGTGATGGAATTGCCGAAGGGGGTGTTCATCACGATGATGCCCTTCCGGCTGGCGGCCGGGATGTCGACATTGTCGACGCCGATGCCGGCCCGACCGATGACCTTCAGCTTCGTGGCGGCTTCGATGAGCTTCTCGGTGACCTTGGTGGCGGAGCGGATGGCGAGGCCGTCATACTTGTCGATGACCGCCAGCAGCTGCTCCTTGTCCTTGCCGAGGTCCGGCAGATAGTCGACCTCGACGCCGCGGTCCTTGAAGATCTGGACGGCGGTGGGGGAAAGCTTGTCGGATACGAGAACGCGGGGTGCCATGGGTATGGTGTCCTTGTGGCTTGCGGCGACGGGACGACAGCGTCCGGGGGCGCCTTTGAATTGAGTGAGAACGGCGGCGAAGGCCGCGAATTGTTCGTCTCCCGCGTGCGGGGAACGATGGCCGGAAGGGCCGGATGAGGGCTTCCTGGGCGCTGCTTCCGGCGAATACGAGCGAGCGAGGCGCCCTTCAGGCTCTCACCCGTCCGGCGCTGCGCGCCGTCCACCCTCTCCCGTCAACGGGAGAGGAATGGCGTCTTGTCCGGCGACAGCGGCGCCTCGTGAGCGCTTAGGCGGCTTGCGCCAAGGTCGAGCGCTGCGCCTCGTAGGCATAGGCAAGCCACGGAATCAGCGCCTCGAGATCGGACGCCTCGACGGTGGCGCCGGCCCAGATTCGCAGGCCGGGAGGCGCGTCGCGATAGGCGCCGATGTCGAGGGCGACGCCCTCCTTCTCCAGCGTCGCCACGACGCCCTTGGCGAAGGCGGCCTGTGCCTCGTCCGACAGCGCCACGATCGACGGATCGGTGAACTGCAGGCAGACCGAGGTGTTGGAGCGGGTCTCCGGCGTCTTGGCCAAGAAGCCGAGCCAGTCATTGGCCTCGACGAAGCGCTCTATGACGGCGAGATTGGCGTCGGCTCTCGCCTTCAGGCCCTCCAGCCCGCCGATCGACTTCGCCCATGCCAGCGCATCGAGATAGTCCTCGACGCAGAGCATCGACGGGGTGTTGATCGTCTCGCCCTTGAAGATGCCCTCGATCAGCTTGCCGCCGGAGGTCAGGCGGAAGATCTTCGGCAGCGGCCAGGCCGGCTTGTAGCTTTCCAGCCGCTCGACCGCACGGGGGCTGAGGATCAGCATGCCATGGGCGGCCTCGCCGCCGAGCACCTTCTGCCAGGAGAAGGTCACGACATCGAGCTTGTCGAAGGGCAGGTCCTGAGCGAAGGCGGCCGAGGTCGCGTCGCAGATCGTCAGGCCCTGGCGATCGGCCGGGATGGCGTCGCCGTTGGGCATGCGCACGCCGGACGTCGTGCCGTTCCAGGTAAAGACCACGTCGCGGTCGAAATCCACTTCGGCGAAATCGACGATCTCGCCGTAGGGCGCTTCGAGGACGCGTACGTCGTCGAGCTTCAGCTGCTTGACGGCATCGGTGACCCAGCCGGCGCCGAAGGATTCCCAGGCGACGACGTCGGTGCCGCGGGCGCCGAGCAGCGACCACATGGCCATCTCGACGGCGCCGGTGTCGGACGCCGGCACGATGCCGATGCGATAGTCCGCCGGCACGCCGAGCACGCTGCGGGTATCGTCGATCGCCTGCTGGAGCTTGGACTTGCCGACCTTGGCGCGGTGCGAGCGGCCGAGGGCGGCATCGCCGAGCGCCTCGAGCGTCCAGCCTGGACGCTTCGCACAAGGACCGGAAGAGAATCGGGGATTGGCCGGACGCAGGTCCGGCTTAGCGGTATTGGCCATCTGAGCTATCCTTTCAGATAGGTGCCTCTCGTTGGGGAGAGGTGTCCCGCCGGCGTCGCTACGCTTCGATACCCCGGTGGTCAAGCGACAATTGCGCGACAAGGCGTCCGGCCATCGCCCGCGGCGAACGCAACGAAAAACGGCGGAGCCGAAGCCCCGCCGTGATTTCAATGGGATGACCGCCCGGTTCTACCAGAGCGAATAGCGAAGACCGGCCTGGATCGTGTGGCGCTGGTAGCCGTCGTCTTCGAGCGTGAAGTCGAAGCCGTCACCGCTCAGGCCGTAGAACTCGCCGCCGTCGACATCGAGGAAGCGATAGCCGACGTCGAGGGCGAGGTTCTCGGACAGATTGTAGGCGACACCCGCCATCAGGGCGTAGGCGAAGCGCCATTCGGCGGTGTCGGATTCGGAGGCGTCGAGGAAATCGGCGCAGTCGAAACCGGCGAGGCTGCAATTGACGTTGAAATCGGTGCGGACGGCGCCGAGGCCGCCGCCGACATAGGGGGTCACTCCGACGAAGGTGCCGAGGTCGACATAGGCATTGGCCATCAGCTCCCAGCTCTTGGAGTCGCCACCGACGGAGAACGGGGAGAAGGCATCGTCGAAGTCGAGATCGGCCTTGGCGTAACGTGCCGTCAGGTCGCCGCGGAAGAAGTCGGTGAAGCGATAGCCAAAGCCGGCGCCGAAGCCGAAGCCGTCGTCGAGACCGATTTCGGCCGAGCCGTCGCCGTCGAGGTCCAGGTCGCTGTCGAAATCGTAGGAGACGTCGCCGCGCAGATACCAGCCATTGCCGATCTCGACGGGCACGATCTCCGGCACGATCTCGTACATCGGCGCGTCGTAGATCGGCGGCAGCAGGTCGGCCGCGTTGGCGAGCTGGGTGCTGCCCAGCATGACGGCACCGATCATCGTTAGCGTTGTGGACTTCATGGCCCTCGTTTCCCCGTCATCCCGTTTCGCGCCCGGGCCCCCCGCCCCGGCGGCGGCCTCGTTGACAAGGACTTTGGCAAGAAATGCTTAACTGCTGATTAACCCTGTTTGTTAACCGTGTGCCGAAGCTCGTCCGAGCCCGCGTGAGCCCGGAAAACGACAAAGCCGCCGCCCCGGAGGACGACGGCCTTGTCAGGCTGCGAAGCAGACAGGCTGCTTACTTGTAGACCGGCTCTTCGTAGAACGGCGCCGGCTCCTCGTAGGCAGGCGCCGCCGCATAGACCGGCTCCTTGCCCTTGCCGAAGCCGCCGCTGCCGAACTCGTAGCGCAGACCGGCGCGGACCGCGTGCAGGTTGAAGCCGTCGTCGCGGCCCTGGACGCCGCGGGCGCCGAAGGCGGAGTCGACCTGGTCGTAGCCGAAGGCGTCGCCCTCGAAGACGCGGGTGTAGCGGTAACCGACGTCGAGCTTGAGCTGCTTGGTCAGGTCGACGCTGGCGCCGGCCATCAGGGAGGACGCGAACCGCCAGCTGTCCTCGCCATCGTGGTAGCCGATGAAGTTGCCTTCAACACCGCAGGTCGGGTTGCAGATCTCGTTCGTCATCTTGCCGTAGCTG
Organism: Aurantimonas endophytica; assembly: GCF_014196845.1. Classification (GTDB taxonomy): domain Bacteria; phylum Pseudomonadota; class Alphaproteobacteria; order Rhizobiales; family Rhizobiaceae; genus Aurantimonas; species Aurantimonas endophytica. The sequence goes on along the minus strand of NZ_JACIEM010000004.1, from coordinate 193,058 downwards.
ACATGGGCAAAGCCGAGGCCGGCGCCGAAATAGGGGGCGATCGGTCCGAAATATGGCAGGTCGACATAGGCGTTGGCCATCGCCGTCCAGACGTCGGCCGACGAGCTGTCGTTGTAGTAGCAACCGAACCCGACATAGCTCGGGCAGTCGCTGCGGCCGTCGATGTCGAGGTCGTAATAGTCGAGGGACAGGTCGGCGCGGAAATGCTCGGCGACGCGGTAACCGACGCCGGCACCGACCGTATAGGAGCCCTTCAGCTTGAGCTCGTCGTAGTGATAGCGTGAGCCCTCTTCGCCGAAGACGCGGTAGTCGCCGCTGCCCGTGCTGCTGAAGAGATAGCCGGCGTCGCCGCGGATATACCAGCCCGAGTAGTTCTCCTTGACGGGTTCCTCGTAGACGGGCACCGGAGGCTCGACATAGATAGGCTCCTCGATAATGTCCGCCGCCTGCGCGGCAGCACCGAGGTACGACAGGACGCCAATCGCGGCGACCGTCGTCAGAAGCATCGATTTCATTGCGATCATCTCCGATTGCACGTCTGGAGAACGGCGTTCCAACCGCGCTCTTCACGAAACAAGGTAAATCGCAATGGTTAATCGTTAGTATAAAGCGGGGGCCAGGTGCTCACCGAGTTGTGCTGTTTTGGACACAGAAGCCGCCGCGCGATACTGCCTCGACCGACACCTGTCGCTGCGGCAATCAGGCAGGTTGCAGGGCGGCTTACGCTGCAGCCTGCCGCAGTGCTCCCACGATATCGTCGACCACCGAATTGACGAGTCCGCGATCATCGCCTTCCGCCATGACGCGGATCAGCGGCTCCGTGCCGGACGGCCGGATCACCAGGCGGCCCGCATTGCCGAGGCGCTCGCGGCCTGTGGCGATCGCATCCTGCACCCATTCGCGTTCGAGCGGCTCGCCTCCCGCGAAGCGGACATTCTTCAGGATCTGCGGCACCGGTTCGAAGCGCCGGCAGACCTGCGAGACGGTGCCGCCCTTGCGCTTGACGACCGCCAGGATCTGCAGCGCCGACACGAGGCCGTCGCCGGTCGTGCCGTAATCCGACAGGACGATATGGCCGGACTGCTCGCCGCCGACATTGTAGCCATGCTCGCGCATGTGCTCGACGACGTAGCGGTCGCCGACCTTGGTGCGGGCGAGCTGCAGCTGCCGGTCCTGGAGAAATCGCTCCAGGCCGAGATTGGACATGATGGTGGCGACGATGCCGCCCGCCGCCAGCCTTCCGTCCTCCGCCCAGCTCTCGGCGATGACGGCCATCAGCTGGTCGCCGTCGACGACCGCGCCCGTCTCGTCGACGATGAGGACGCGGTCGGCGTCGCCGTCGAGGGCGATGCCGATATCGGCGCGCACTTCCCTCACCTTGTCGATCAGCGCGGCCGGGTCGGTGGATCCGCAGCCCTTGTTGATGTTGATGCCGTCGGGCGAGACGCCGAGCTTGACGATCTCGGCGCCGAGCTCCCACAGCACTTCCGGCGCGACCCGGTACGCAGCACCATTGGCGCAGTCGATCGCGACCCGGAGACCCTCGAAGGACATCTCGCGCGGCAGTGTGCGCTTGGCGAATTCGATGTAGCGGTCGTGGACGCCGTCGACCCGCTTGGCGCGCCCGAGGCGATCCCCGGTCGGCAGCCGCGACGTCAGGTCGTCATCGAGCAGCCGTTCGATCTTCAGCTCGATCTCGTCCGACAGCTTGTAGCCGTCCGGGCCGAACAGCTTGATGCCGTTGTCCTCGAAGGGGTTGTGGGAAGCCGAGATCATCACGCCGATATCGGCGCGCAGCGACCGCGTCAGCATCGCGACGGCGGGTGTCGGCATCGGCCCGAGCAGGAAAACGTCCATGCCGGCGGCGGTGAACCCCGCGACCATGGCATTCTCGATCATGTAGCTCGAGCGACGCGTGTCCTTGCCGATGACCACGCGGTGGCGATAGCTGCCGCGCTGGAACGCGATCCCCGCCGCCATGCCGACCTTCATGGCGAGCTCGGCGGTCATCGGGTGGCGGTTGGCGGTGCCACGGATGCCGTCCGTGCCGAAATATGTTCTGCCCATCTTTGTGCCTGTTCCTGCCGGCGCTGTCCTGAGGGCCGTTCCTATCGCAACGAGGCGGCACGAGAAAGCTTAAGGGAAAACCGTCGCGAACTCGTTCGTCCCGTGGAGTTACGCCAAACGAAGAGAGCGCCCGCAAGGGGCGCTCTCGATGGTCGGCGTAAAGGGGGGCGATCAGGTCGTCGGCTGGGGCTCCAGCCCGTCATCCGGTTCGTCGCGCGGCGGAACCGGACGCGCGGGACCCGCCTTGGGCACGGCCGATCCCCGCGATGGGGGCGTGTCGTCGCCCATGTCGCGGGCGAGCGTCTTGCCGGCCAGGAGATCGCGGACCTCGTCGCCCGACAGCGTCTCGTATTCGAGGAGGCCCTTGGCGAGCATATGCAGTTCGTCGATGTGCTCGTTGAGGATCTTGCGGGCCTTGTTCTCGGCCACCTCGATGATCTTGCGAACCTCGGAGTCGATCAGCCGCGCCGTGTCCTCGGACATGTTCTGCTGCTGCGACACCGAATGGCCGAGGAAGACCTCCTCCTGGTTCTGCCGGTAGCGCAGCCGGCCGAGCTTGTCGCTCATGCCGTATTCCATGACCATGGCGCGGGCCATGTTGGTGGCCTGCTGGATGTCGTTGGAGGCACCCGTGGTGACGTTGTCGAGGCCGTAGATGATCTCCTCGGCGGCACGCCCGCCGAAGATCATCACCAGCCGCGCTTCCATCTCGTTCTTGCGCATGCCGTAGCGGTCGCGCTCCGGCAGGTTCATGGTGACGCCCAGCGCACGACCGCGCGGGATGATTGTCACCTTGTGCAGCGGATCGTTGAACGGTTCGTGGATACCGACGAGAGCGTGGCCGGCCTCGTGATAGGCCGTGAGCTTCTTCTCGTCCTCGGTCATCGCCATCGACCGGCGCTCGGCGCCCATCATGACCTTGTCCTTGGCGTCCTCGAACTCCAGCATGGTGACGAGACGCTTGTTGCGCCGTGCCGCCATCAGGGCCGCCTCGTTGACGAGATTGGCAAGATCCGCGCCGGAGAAGCCGGGCGTGCCGCGGGCGATCGTCCGCAGGTCGACATTCGGCGCCAACGGCACGTTGCGCACGTGCACCTTGAGGATTTTCTCGCGGCCGCCGACGTCCGGGTTCGGCACCATCACCTGACGGTCGAAACGGCCCGGCCGCAGCAGCGCCGGATCGAGCACGTCGGGACGGTTGGTCGCGGCGATCAGGATGATGCCCTCGTTGGCCTCGAACCCGTCCATCTCGACCAGGAGCTGGTTCAGCGTCTGCTCGCGCTCGTCATTGCCGCCGCCCAGGCCGGCACCGCGATGGCGGCCGACCGCGTCGATCTCGTCGATGAAGATGATGCAAGGCGCGTTCTTCTTAGCCTGCTCGAACATGTCGCGGACACGGCTCGCGCCAACGCCGACGAACATCTCGACGAAGTCCGAACCCGAGATGGTGAAGAACGGCACGTTCGCCTCACCCGCGACGGAGCGGGCGAGCAGCGTCTTGCCGGTGCCGGGAGGGCCGACGAGCAGCACGCCGCGCGGGATCTTGCCGCCGAGGCGCTGGAACTTCTGCGGCTCGCGCAGGAATTCGACGATCTCTTCCAGGTCCTGCTTGGCTTCGTCTACACCGGCGACGTCGCCGAAGGTGACGCGGCCATGCGCCTCGGTGAGAAGCTTGGCCTTGGACTTGCCGAAGCCCATCGCCTTGCCACCGGCGCCGCCCTGCATCTGGCGCATCAGGAATATCCAGACGGCGAGGATCAGGAGGATCGGGCCGAAGGACAGCAGCATCGACCAGATCGGATTGGAATTGTCGCCCGGCGGGCTCGCGGTGATCTGGATGTCGCGTGCCTCGAGCCGGCTGACCAGCTGCGGATCTTCCGGAGCGTAGGTCTGGAACGGCGTAGAGCCGTCATTGTACTGGCCGGTGATGCGCTGACCCTGGATCGTCACGGACTGGACCCGCCCGGTCTCGACCTCAGAGAGGAACTGCGAATACGGAACATCGCGCGCCCCTGCGGTCTGCGACCCGTTGGAAAACAGCTGGAACAGGGCGATCAACAGCAAGGCAATGATCGCCCAGAGGGCGAAATTCCGGAAATTCTGGTTCATCAGTCTTCCTGGGGTAACCGCCCGAGTCCGCTCAGACGCTGGAGGGAAGATAGGTGGTGTCTCCAGCCTTGCCAACATGTTCCGGCGCTTTTGCCGCGAATCCGGATGCGGCGTGGTCCCGCAGCGGGAGCGCGGGCGTCGGCGCCAGCGGCAGATCGCGCAGCAACCGCCAGCGCAGCAGCGACGACACGTGCAGTTGGCCGAGCGCCGCGGGCGCCTTGGCGGCGAGCGCCGCCGGCACCGCCAGAAGCCCGGCGCCACCAGCCAGGACCGGCAATGTCCGCTCCACCCGGCTGCCGCGTCCCGTCGCGCCGAAGGCTTGCAGCCGGGCCTCCGAGAGGCCGGGTCCCGTGGGGACCTGCACCCGGAAGCGCCCGTCGAAAATGATGGCGTCCACAATGCCGACCGGCACCGCGGCGATTCCCGACCGGCCATATTCCCGAAGGAACGTGATCGTGTCCGGATCGGCGTCGATCATCGCGCCGCCCAGTGTCATGGCGACGCGTGCGGAAGGCGAAATGAGCGCCTCCTGCAGCCGCAAGACCGAATCGGCGCCGGGCGCGTAGTCGCCGCCGGAGACCGCCCGGAGAACGCGCGAAAGGAAAGCGAAGGCGACGGCTCCTTGGAGCTGCCGAAAAGCTCCGCGACCCAGGCGCAGCACGCCGTCGTCGCCGAGACGAAGCGCGCCGGACGCTTCCGACTCCCGGATGACGGTCGCCTGCGCGGCCTCCAGCGCATCACGCTCGCGCCGATATCGGGCGATGTCGTGTCGCAGCGCCGCGCGGTCGAGGTCGGCGAGCTTGATCCGCAGGCGCGTGCGCTCGTAGCGGAGATCATGGTTCGTCGGGTCGTCCACCGCCGCGATGCCGCTCGCAGCGACCAGCGCCTTGAGCCGCTGCCCCGGCATGCCCAGGAAGGGGCGCAGCAGCACCATCCGGGGCGCCAGATCGCGCACCGGCCGCATCGCGGCGAGCCCTACCGGGCCGGCCTTCCGGCCCAGCGCATGCAGATGGGTCTCGAACTGGTCGTCCTCGTGATGCGCCGTCACGATCGCGTTGGCGCCGGCGTCGCGGGCGGCTTCGATCAGGAGATCATAGCGGCCGCGCCGGGCGGCGGCGGGGACGTTTCCGGCCGTCGGAGAAGAAACCATCCGCATGGTCCGGTGCCGCAAGCCGTGGGCCGCGGCGATGGCGGCGACGAACTGCGCTTCGGCTGCCGCTTCGGGGCGCAGGCCGTGATCGACGGTGACGACGAGGAATTCCGGGCGGTCGGTTCGGGTGTAGCCTGGCGATCTCGCAGCGGCGAGAAGCAGTGCCAGCGAGTCCGGCCCGCCGGAGACGGCAAGGACGATGCAGGCGGGGCGACCGACGCGGCAGGCCGCCTGTTCGATGGCGGCGGCGAGCGCCGCCTGCAATTGGGCGAGCGTTACGGGACAAGCGTCCGCTTGCGGCAGCTCCGTTCCGGGCCTCGGCCCGCCGGCCATCAGCAGTTGGCGGACTTCTGCTCGCTCTCGAGCTTGCGCTTCACGTTGGCGCTCATCTGCGGATAGCGTCGCGCCACCTCCTTGTAGGTGATGCATGCGGTCTCGCGGTTCTCCAGTTCGGCCAGCGACATGCCGAGCTTCAGCATCATCTCCGGTGCCTTGCTGCTGTCCGGATGCTCCTTCTGCGCCGTCAGGAAAACTTCGGCGGCGTCGGTGTATTTCTGCTGCTGGAACAGGCTCTCGCCCAGCCAGTACTCGGCGTCCGGCGCGTCCGCGGCGTTCGGATAGGTCTGGGAATACTGCCGGAAGGCCTGCTCGGCGAGGCCGTAGTCGCCGGCGAGCAGATAGTTGTAGGCGAGATCGTACATCCCGCCCGCCCCTTCCGGCGTCACGGCGGCGACGGTGGAGCTCGGCGCGGGCGTCGTCGCGGGTGGCGGGGTGTTGCCGACCGCGCCGACCGAGCTGGTGTCGAGGCCCTGGTCGAGGATGCGGCCGATGTCGTCGTCGCCGGAGCCGGTGTCGGCGGGGCTCGCCGGCGCTGCGGCGGCCTGGCGCTGATCGGTCGACGGTGCCGGGGCTTCGGTGCGGCGTTCGCTGGCCGGGGTCGCGTCGCCGGAGCCACCTTCCAGTTCCTGGAAGCGGAACTCGGTATCCTCGCGGTACTTGCGCATGTCTTCCTGGGCCTGCAGCAGCTGGAAGCTCAGCTCCTCGACCCGGCCGTTGAGACGGCGCATCTCTTCTTCGAGCTGGTTGATGCGCAGCACCGGGTCGGCGGCCTGTGCCATCCGCACCGGCTGCTCCGAAGGCGCAGCCTCGCTTCTCCCGCCGCCAAAGCCGAACGGCAGGTCGAGAGCCGACGCGCCGGCCGTCGTCCCGAGCATCAGCGCCAGGCAGGACGCGGCGAAAATCGTCGATCGACGGTACATGAACGGCAAACCCCTCGGACGGAATGGACCCGGGCCGGAGGCGCTTATCGCCTTCCGCAGCCCGGACTTCCTAGCATGGAACGGGGGAGTTCGGCCAAAGTTGGGCGAGCAACCCCGCCGGGCGGGACGAAGCCCGCCTGTCGCATCCGGGCAACGGCCGCGAGGGCCGTCGCCTGTCCGATGTCGATGCCGGGGATCAGCTGGCGCCGGCGCCGCTCAGTGCGGTGACCGCACGGCGGTTCTGCGACCAGCAGGAGATGTCGTCGCAGACGGCGACCGGGCGCTCCTTACCGTAGGACAGGGTGCGCATGCGGTTGGCCGAGACGCCGAGGCGGGAGAGATAGTCGCGCGTCGCCGCGGCACGGCGTGCACCGAGCGCGAGATTGTACTCGCGGGTGCCGCGCTCGTCGGCATGGCCTTCGACGACGATGGCGTATTGCGGATACTGGTTGAGCCACTGCGCCTGGCGCTGCAGCGTCTGCTGGGCATCGGCGCGGATCGACGAGGAGTCGGTGTCGAAGAAGATGCGGTCGCCGACATTGACGGTGAAGTCCTGGGTCGAGCCCGGGCTTCCCGCACCGGCGCCACCGGCACCGCCCATGCCGCCAGGGCCGCCCAGGCCGAGGCCGGCAGCATTGTCCGGCAACCCATCCTTCTTGGCGCAGCCTGCCACCAGCAAGGCGGCGGCGAGCGCCATCACGACACGGCTGTTAACCCCGAATACTGTCCGGCGCATGGCCAGCTCCTTCAAAAACGATCGAAACCTGTTACGCGACGTTTACGCTGAGCAGCCTTAACAGTCTGTAAAAGCGACAGGATCAGTGGCGATTCCTGCGTCGCCGATCTGGCATCCTGTTGCAACGCAAATAGGTCCGATCAGCGGTCAGAAACCCGCCCGATGCGGCCTCGCCGCAACAGTGGCTGCATCATGGGAAGAAAGGCTTGCGCCAGGCTGGCTGGCGCCCGCGCCCTACTCGAGCGAAGGCGACCAGGCGGGGTCGGACGCGAAGCCGGGAGTCGGCACGCGCTGCTCGTTGTAACCGGTGAGATCGATCGAATAGAGCTGCGGGCCGCCGCCGCCCTTGGCGTCACGGAAGAACATCAGCACACGGCCGTTCGGCGCCCAGGTCGGACCCTCGTTGTGGAAGCCGGAGGTCAGGATTCGTTCGCCCGAGCCGTCCGGCCGCATCACGCCGATCTGGAACTGGCCGCCCGACTGCTTGGTAAAGGCGATGAGATCGCCGCGCGGCGACCACACCGGGGTCGAGTAGGAGCCATCGCCGAAGGAGATGCGCTGCTGGTTCGAGCCGTCGCCGTTCATCACGTAGAGTTGCTGACGCCCGCCCCTATCGGACTCGAAGACCACCCGCGCGCCGTCCGGGGAAAAGGACGGCGAGGTGTCGATGGCCGTGGTGCTGGTCAGCCGCGTCGTGGCGCGCGAGCGCAGGTCCATCGCGTAGATATTGGCGTTGCCCTCCTGCTGGAGGCTCATGATCACCTTCTGGCCGTCGGGCGAGAAGCGCGGCGAGAAGGTCATGCCGGGGAAGTTGCCGACGATCTCGCGCTGCCCTGTCTCGAGCTGCAGCAGATAGACGCGCGGCTCGCCCTCGCCGAAGGACATGTAGGTGACCTCCTGGCGGTTGGGCGAGAAGCGCGGGGTCAGCACCAGATCGCTGCCGTCGGTCAGGAAGCGGACATTGGCGCCGTCCTGATCCATGATCGCCAGGCGTTTCACCCGCTGGTTCTTGGCGCCGCTCTCGGAGACGAAGACGATGCGGGTGTCGAAATAGCCCTTTTCGCCGGTCAGACGTTCATAGATCGCGTCGGCGATGATGTGGGCGACGCGGCGCCAGTTTTCGGGGTTGGTGTAGAATTGCTGGCCGTCGAGCTGCTGGCCGGCGAAGGTGTCCCAAAGCCGGAACTCGACTCGCAGCCGGCCGTCGGCCTCGGGCGTGACGCGGCCGACCACCAGCGCCTGGGCGTTGATTACCGTCCAGTCGGTGAAGGTGGGGCTGACGTCCGGTGTCAGGCCCCTCTGGATGAAGGCCGTCTTGTCGATCGGCGCGAACAATCCGGAGCGCTTCAGGTCGGCCGCGACGACACCGGCGATCTGGGCGCCCAGCCCGTCCTGCGACTGGAAATCGGTGATCGCGATGGGCAGCGGCTCGACATTGCCCTGGGTGATGTCGATCTCGACGACGGCCGAGGCCGGCGCCACCGTGAGCAGCGCGCCCGCCAGCGCGAAGGCCGCGGCCAGGACGCTCCTGAAGATCGTGTTCATGTCCGGTCCTTCCATTGATCACGGCCGGCGCACTGCCGGGAGGCAGCCAGGCGCCTGAGGTGGGTCTTCGCCGTCGCCGGCCATCGCGCCGGGGCGCCGGCCCGCGGCAGCGCCGCATCTGCTTCCCTCTCCCCGAGCCGGGGTGAAAGGGGGCAATCGGATAATTCTATGGCGCACCGTACCGCGGCTGGTGCCGCGGCCGGCAGCCTGGCGCCCGATGGCGCCGGCGAACGAAGGTGAAACATCCGCATCAGAACATCTGACTGGGATCGAAATTGACGATGACGTCGGCCCAGGTCTCGTATTTCTCGGCCGGCAGATTGTAGGGCGCGCAGCGGCGGACGGCCCGCAGGGCGGCCTCGCCGGCGATGCGCTCGACCATCGATGAGCCACCGCCGCCGACGATCTGCGGCACCGTCTCGAGGGCGCCGCTCGGATCGAGGCGGAGCTGGATCGAGATCCGCAGCGAGCCGGCTTCCGACACGCCGGCCGGCGGCGACCAGCAGCGCTGGATCTGACCGCGCAGCGCGTCGAGTTCGCTCTGCGACAGCGTCGCGCCAGTGGTGCGCTGGGTGCCGAGCGCGGCCTGTTCCTCGGAACGCCGCGCGCCGCCGCCGGCTGCCTGCTCCCGATTGAGGAGCGCAGCGATCTGGTCGGCGTCGAAATCGCTCTCTTCCGGCGTCTCGATCTCGGCTCGCTCGGTCGTTTCGGCGGGCTGCGGCCGCTCCGGCTCGCGCGTCTCGGCGACGGCCGGGCGTGGCGGGGTGGGCTTGGCCGCGGGAACGGGCACATTTTGCGGTGCGGGCGGGACCTCCGGCGGCGCGTCGGCCTCGGCGATCGCCTGCTCGACCGGGTCGGCCTCCACCGGCTCCGGCGGCGGCGCTTCGGCGGGCACCTCGGCCGGCGGCGTCTCCACCGGCGGCGGGGTCTCGACGACTTCGGGTTCGGGGGCCGGCTCAGGTTCGGGTGTCGGCTCCGGCGGCGCCGGGGCCGGCTGCGCGGCGGCCGCCTGCTCCACCGGACGGGGGCGCTGCACCGGGGTCGGCGGCGTCGCCAGGTCGACCTCGTTCTCGCCGACGCTCTCGGCGGGCATCGGCAACGTCTCGGGTGTCTCCGTCGGGGTCGGCGCAGGCGTTTCGGCAACCGGCGCGTCGCGGGCACCGGCAACCGACTCCGAGAACTCCTCGATCGACACGAGATCGACCGGCATCGACTCCACGGATGCAACCTCCAGCGGCTCCGGCGCCGAGAGCGACCAGAGCCCCCAGGTCAGAACTGCAGTATGCAGCACGGTGGAGAGGACGAGACCGGATTTCATGGCTGGCTGGTCACGCCGGCGTGCTGGATTCGGGGTCGGTGACGAGCCCGATATTGCGGAAGCCGGCGGCCGAGATGCGCGCCATGACCTGCATGACGGCGCCATAGTCCACCGCCCGGTCGCCCCGCACGAAGATCCGCTCGTCGTAGCCGGTGGTGGCGATCGCCTGCAGCTGGGCAACGACGTCCTCGATCGGGACCTCGGTCTCGTTGAGGAAGACGGTGCCGTTGGAGCGCACCGAGACGGTGATCGGCTGCGTCTCGGCATTGAGCGCGTTGGCCTGCGCCTCCGGCAGCTCCAGCGGTACGCCGACGGTCAGCATCGGCGCTGCGACCATGAAGATGATCAAGAGCACCAGCATCACGTCGACCATCGGCGTGACGTTGATCTCGCTCACCGGCGCGCGCCGGCGACGGCCGCGCCGCGAAGTCTTTCCGCCACCTGATCCCGTAGACATTCCCATAGCTCAGCCCTTTCCCGGTCGTCGAAGACCGCGCCCAGTCAGCGCGCGAGCTTTTCGTCGATCTGACGCGACAGGATCGACGAGAATTCGTCCGCGAAAGCCTCCAGCCGCATGCCGAGCTTGCCGGCATCGGCCGTCAGCTTGTTGTAGGCGATGACGGCGGGAATGGCGGCGACGAGGCCGATCGCGGTGGCCAGCAGCGCCTCGGCGATACCCGGCGCCACGACGGCAAGACTGGTCTGCTGGGAGCCCGCGATCGCCTGGAAGGACGTCATGATGCCGATGACCGTGCCGAACAGCCCGATGAAGGGCGCCGCCGAGCCGATCGTGGCGAGGAAGCCGAGGCGCGATTCCAGGTCGTCCATCTCGCGCGCCAGGGTCACGTCCATCGCCTTCTCGATGCGGGCCTGCAGGCCGATCGGCGAGCGGGCGCCCTTCTCGAAGGACTTCTTCCACTCGCGCATCGCCGCGACGAACAGCGCGCCCATGCCCGAGGTCTTGCGCTCCGACAGGCTGTGATAGAGGTCCTCGAGCGACTGGCCCGACCAGAAATTGCTCTCGAACTTGTTGAGCTGGCGACGGAAGGCGGCGTAGCGCATCGACTTGTCGATGATGATCGCCCAGGTCCAGACCGATGCGACCAGAAGCCCGATCATCACCAGCTTGACGATGAAGCCCGCGTGCAAGAACAGATCCCAGAGCGACACCGTACCAGCGGCCGCCAAAGTTCCCTGAACGACTTCTCCGTCCATCCCAGATATCCTCGAAATTCAGAACCGATGGCGCGCGCCTGATGCGCGGCGACGTCCGGCGGACCGCCGCTATGCCGGACCGTCGCAAGCGCGCCTGCCCATTCGTCCGAACGCTAACCCCTTGATGCCTTTCACAAGCGAATCCGGTGAAAGAAAGGCGCAGTTCGTTCGAACTGCCCCGGGGACATTCATCCGACGGTAAGGTTAAGACGAGGTTAGCGACGCGCCCGTGACGGTTTCCGCTGGGGCGAGTGCGGTCAGCACGCTTGGCGGCATGCGCATCGGCTTGCCCTCCGCCGAGATGACGGCGATCTCGACCTTGGCGGCGACGAGAAGATCGCTTCCCCGGACGATCCGCTGCGACTGCACGATGCGGGCACCGCCGAGTCTTACGGTCCTGGTCTCGACGGTGAGGATGTCGTCGATCCGACCCGGCCGGATGAAATCGATGTCCATGTGCCGCAAGGCAAACGCCATCTTCTCGCCGAGGGCGCCGGCGTGCAGTTCGCGATGTCCGATCCCCTTGAGGCGCAGGAAGTCGGAGCGGCCGCGCTCGAGGAAATGCAGGTAGCGGGCGTGGTAGACGACGCCGGAGAAGTCGGTGTCCTCGAAATAGACGCGGACCCTGAGGGCGTGGCCGAAATCGGTCAGTCGGCCCGCAAGTTCTTCGCTCATCATCAGGTTTCCCGTTTCGCCAGCTGAACGCGCAACCGCGTCACCGGTGTTTCAGGCCGGGTCGCGGCTATGTTGTCATGCGGCTGTCACAGGGTGTTGGCCATAGGAGCTTTCCGACTTCAAGGAAAGGTTTCCGCCGTGTCCCGCCTCGCTACCTCGCCCATGGCCATCGCGCTTCTCGCCTCCAGCGTCCTCGCCGGTTCCGGCGCGGCGCTGGCCGATCCGGTGTTCAACCGTATCGCCTCCTTCCCGGTCGCGTCGAACCTGCCGGCCGACATGCCGGCCGAGACCCAGACCTCGTCGGAGATCATCACGGCGAGTCAGGACGGCAACATGCTGATCTATTCCGACAGCCCGGCCGGCGGCATCGGCATGATCGACATCACCGACCCGCGCGCGCCCAAGCCCGCCGGCTTCGTGGCGATGGAAGGCGAGCCGACCTCGGTCGCCGTCGCCGGTCCCGACGTCCTCGTCGGCGTCAACACGTCGGAGAGCTTCACCGCGCCATCCGGCCGCCTTGCGGTGGTCGATCTCGCCACCAAGGCGGAGACGGCGTCCTGCAATCTCGGCGGCCAGCCGGACTCGGTCGCGGTCGCCAAGGACGGCGCTTACGCCGCCGTGGCCATCGAGAACGAGCGCGACGAGGACCTCAATGACGGCGAGATCCCGCAGATGCCCGCCGGCAACGTGGTGATATTCAAGCTGACCGACGGCGTGCCGGATTGCGCATCGATGGTCACGGTCGACCTCACCGGCCTCGCCGAGATCGCCCCCACCGATCCCGAGCCGGAATATGTCGACTTCAACGATGCCGGCGAGATCGTCGTGTCGCTGCAGGAGAACAACCATTTCGTCATCATCGACGCCGCCACCGGGAAGGTGACGGCGGACTTCTCGGCCGGGGCGGTGGACCTCGAGGGGATCGACGTCGAGGACGACGGCAAGCTCGACTTCACCGGCAGCCAGGAAGGCGCGAAGCGCGAGCCCGACACCGTGCAGTGGATCGACGACGACCGCTTCATCTCCGCCAACGAGGGCGACTACGAAGGTGGCTCGCGCTCCTTCACCGTCTGGAACAAGGACGGCACGGTCGCCTACGAGTCCGGTACCGCGCTCGAATACGAGCTGATCCGCGCCGGCCACTATCCGGACAAGCGCTCGGACGCCAAGGGCGGCGAGCCCGAGGGTCTTGAAGTCGCGACATTCGGCGATGTCAGCTACGCCTTCGTCCTGTCCGAGCGCGGCTCGGCGGTCGGCGTCTACCGCCTCGGCGAGGGCGACCCCGAGTTCCTGCAGCTGCTGCCGTCCGGCATCGCGCCGGAGGGTGCCATCGCGATCCCCGCACGCAACCTCCTCGTCACCTCCAACGAGGCGGACCTGATCGAGGACGGCGGGGCGCGCTCGCACGTCATGATCTTCGAGCGGGCCGAGGGCGAGCAGGCCTATCCGACGATCGTGTCCGAGGACCAGGACGGCGTCCCGGTCGGCTGGGGCGCGCTGTCGGGCCTTGCGGCCGATCCCGAGGACGCGAGCCGGCTCTACGCCGTCAGCGACTCCTTCTACGAGAACCAGCCGGCGATGTTCACGATCGACGCGTCGGCAAAGCCCGCCCGCATCACGGCGAAGACCGTCATCACCCGTGACGGCCAGCCGGCCGAGAAGCTCGACCTCGAGGGCATCGCTCCCGCGGCGGACGGCGGATTCTGGCTCGCCAACGAGGGCGATGCGGAGAAGGAAATCCCGCACCAGCTGCTGCGCGTCGATGCGGACGGTGCAATCGTCGAGGAAGTCCCCTTCCCCGAGGCGCTTGTCGAGGGTGCCACGCGCTTCGGCGCGGAAGGCGTGACGATGGACGGCGACAGGCTGTGGGTGGCGATCCAGCGCGAGTGGAAGGACGATCCGAAGGGGTCGGTGAAGCTGCTCGCCTATGACACCGCGTCGAAGGAATGGAGTGCGGTGCGCTATCCGCTGGAGAGCGCCGAGACCGGCTGGGTCGGGCTGTCGGAGATCACCGCCCATGGCGATCATCTTTACGTGCTGGAGCGTGACAACCAGATCGGGGCGGCGGCGAAGCTAAAGAAGCTTTACCGTGTCGCCAAGGCCGATCTCGCCCCGGCAGCGATCGGCGGCGATCTGCCGACGGTGACCAAGGAGGAAGTCCACGACTTCATCCCGGATCTCCAGGCAAACGGCGGCTACGTGGTCGACAAGATCGAGGGCTTCACAGTCGCCGCCGACGGCACCGGCTACGCCGTCACCGACAATGACGGCGTCGACGACTCTTCCGGCGAGACGCTGTTCTTCCCGATCGGCAAGATGTAACCGACTGCCGCAAGCCAGGAAGGGCCGCCACGAGGGCGGCCCTTTTTCGTTTCAGCGCTCGTTGGCGCGGCGCGTGTCGAAGGTGTCATTGCGCCGGCGCTGCGCCGGCCGCGCCGCCCGCAGTGGGCACCGGCGACATCGGCGGCGCGAAGAGCGGTCCGGCATAGGACCGGCAGTTGCCGGTCATGCCCTCCGGGGCGATGCAGGTAGCGTTGAGCATTCCCCAGACGAAGTCCATCTGCAGCGAGCGCATCGTGTTGGTGCCCCCGGCGAAGAACCATTCTGGCTCCGGCGCGCCGTTTACCGTCTGGTTCAGGCCGAAGATGTTCAGGTCGCTGCGCGCTCCGATCCCGGGTATCCCCGGATTGCCCAACGCATCGGGCCCGGCCTGGGCATGGCAGGTCATGCACGACGCGGAATCGACGAAGCCGCCTTCGGTGATCGACTGGCCGTTATGGGTGGGCATGCCCGAGGCGGTGACGAACTCGGTCTGCGAGGCCTTCAGGCGGTAGCTCCGCCACGCCGGATCGGCAGCCGAGGGCACGTTCGGATCGGCCGGCCCGCTGCCCGTCGCGATTCCCATTGCCTGCATCAGCGCATCGAGCTCGGGCGTGATGACTTCGCCCGTCTGCTCGACCGTGTAGGCGGTGCCGGGATCGAAGACGATGTCGGCGGTGGAATCTTCGGAATTCTCCGTCTTCGGCGGGATGAAATTCTGGCCGTAGCTGCGCCCGTCCACCGTCACGCCGGCGGCGCTGAAGCCGAAGGAGTCGTTGCAGCCGATGAAATCGCAGCGGCCGAGATTGCCGACATGCTCGATGGCGTACCAGTGCCAGTTGGGGATCGCCTTCGAGGCGGCCGTGATCCCGACGAGGTAATACAGCTCGGGTTCCTCGTCGCCGGGCGCCAACGTCTCCTCGATCAGCAGCGTGACGTAGGGCGCCGTCGGATCGTTGGGCGGATCGAGCGTCTGGCCGCTGCCGTCGGTCCGCTGGATCAGACCCTTCTGGAGCATCTCCGACTGGCTGAGATAATCGACCTTGAACATGACGGCGTCGGGCGGATAGTCGACCGCCAGCGCATCGTTCCGGTACGGCGCATTGGCCGAGATCCAGTCCTGCATCGCGGTGAAGCGGGCGCCGAGGCCTTCCTTGTTGTAGAGATTCTGCTCGAAGCTGTACCGGATGAAGGGCCTGTTGCGGTAGACGATCTCCGCTTCCTCCTGCCGCAGCACTCGCGCCGGATCGAGCCGGTCAAGGAAATCGTGCGAGTGGCTCGATGCCGGCCGCGCCGATGTCACCGGCGGCGGGTTGGACCAGTCGGGCGGGTAATACGGGCAACCAGCCATCGGCGCCTCGCCGAGCGGCGGCGTCTCGGCGAGCACCGCGGGGTCGCAGCAATCCTCGGGCGAGCCCTCGCGGCCGCACAGCGGCTTCGGATCGGCCACCCAGATCGTCTGGTCGGTGCCCCAGGTCCAGAACTGCTGGTCGATCGCCGACAGGAACGAGGTCCAGCCGAAGGCGTCCGGGCAGGACATGGCGGGGTTGCCGATGCCCTCTGGCCAGGTCGGCGATCCGTCGGTAAAACCGGGGCGGCAATCCGGTCCGTCGCGACGGTCGGCGAGGAAATACATCGCCTTCTGGATCTGGTTCGGAGCGGAGACCTGCGCCTGCGCGGCCTGCCCCGCCGCCAGGATGGCAGCAGCGGTGAGCAGCGACCGGACGATGGTTCTGTCGGACATGGTTCCTCCCCTCGAATTCTGGCTGTCGCAAATGCTTGCCTGCCCGGCTGACGGAAAAAGGCGGGCACCGAAAGAGTGCGGTCGTGGGAATCCGAAGACGAAGTGCGCCGGAGACCCCTCGACGGCGGGTAGCCGACAAGCAGTTTTACGTTGCGTAAGGCTAGCAGCACGGCGCGGTGTTGGCCATCCTGCGCGGCGACCGGGCGACGTCTAGCCGTGGCACCTCGAGGGCGGCCATCGCAAACCGCAGCCGGCCAGCCGATCGCGCGAAGGGCGCTTGCACCGGCCGCTCCGGCCGTATCTGCTGCGGACTGATCACAAGGAGCCGCAATGCGTGCGTTCGTGCAGCAATACTACCAGCGCATCATCGCGAGCTACTGGTTCATTCCGGCCCTGATGGCGACCGCGGCGGCGGTGCTGGCCGTCGTTCTCGTCGAGATCGATGCCCGCGTTCCGATCGAGACCTTCGGCGACGGCGCCTTCCTCTTCGCCACCCAGCCCGACGGGGCCCGCGCCATCCTCTCGGCCATCGGCGGGTCGATGATCGGGGTGGCCGGCACGGTTTTCTCGGTCACGATGGCCGCCGTGGTGTTCGCATCGGGCAGCTTCGGCCCGCGGCTCCTCACCAACTTCATGAACGACCGCGGCAACCAGGTGACGCTCGGCGTCTTCGTCGCCACCTTCGTCTACTGCATGCTGGTGCTGCGCAGCGTCCAGGACGGCGCGGACAGGGATGCCTACGGCGACATGTTCGTGCCGAACATCGCCGTGTTCGCGGCGATCATCCTCGCCATCGCCTCGATCGGCGTCCTGATCTTCTTCATTCACCACGTCCCCTCGAACATCCACATCTCCAACGTCATCGCGGGGATCGGCGGCAAGCTGACGAAGCAGATCGAAGCAACTTTCCGCGAGCCGGTGGACGGACCCGGGGAAACCGAGGAGACGGGCGATCGGCTCTGGCAGATCCCGACCTGCTTTCGTGACGGCGTCGACGAGATGGCCGCGACCGTTCCCTATGCCGAGGTGGCGTGCGACCGCGCCGGCTATCTGCAGGTCGTCGACAGGCAAACGCTGATCGGCGCGGCCCGCGACGCCGACATCGTCGTCCGGCTGAATTGCCGGACCGGCGAGTTCGTCCACTCTGGCCGCATCCTGTTCCATGCCTGGCCAAGCGAGCGCGTGTCAGAGGAGACCCGCAAGGCGCTGCTGGCCTCGATCGCCACCGGCAACGAGCGCACGCCGAGCGACGATCTGATGTTCCTGTTCGACGAGCTGGTAGAGATCGCCGCAAGGGCGCTGTCGCCGGGCGTCAACGATCCGTTCACCGCCATCACCTGCCTCGACTGGCTGATGGCGGCCATGGCGACGCTCGCCGGCCGCGACGGGCCCGACCCGCTGCATGACGATGGCGACGGCAGGCTGCGGGTTATCGACCGCCGTGACAGCTTCGGCGACTATCTCGAGATGTCCTTCGGCCATGTCCGGCAATATGCGGCCAGCGACATGATCGCCGGGGAGCGGTTCCTGCTCTGCCTGGCCGAACTCGTGCCCAGCTGCCGCAGTGCGGCCCAGCGATCAGCCATCGCCTTCCAGCGGCAGGCCTTCCTGGCGCTCGCCAGGCCGGCGCATAGCGGCGCGGCACTGGCAACGATCGACCGCGCCGGGGAATGGCTGGATGCCAGCCTACGGCATCCGCGCGGCCGGTTGCCGCCGCCCGGCCCGGCCTTTCCGTCAGTCGCGGACGCGCCTGCCGAAGGCTGAGGCCGCGCACCGGCGGTCAGCTGGCGTCGCCTGGATCCTCGAAGAGGCTGGCCTGCGTGCCCTGCCAGGTAGCCGGCACGGCGAGGCCGATATGCTGGAAGGCGCGCTGGGTCAGAAGCCGGCCGCGCGGCGTGCGCTGCAGGAAGCCCTGCTGCAGCAGATAGGGCTCGACGATGTCCTCGATCGCGTCGCGCGGCTCCGACAGGGCGGCGGCGATGGTCTCGATGCCGACCGGGCCGCCGCCGAAATTCAGCGCGATGAGGTCGAGATAGCGCCGGTCGAGCTGGTCGAGGCCGAGACTGTCGACCTCGAGCCGCGACAGCGCCTCGTCGGCAATGCGCCGGTCGACGATCGGCACGCCCGCGACGTCGGCGAAGTCGCGCACCCGGCGCAGCAGCCGGCCGGCGATGCGGGGCGTGCCGCGGGCGCGGCGGGCGATCTCGCGCGCCCCCTCCTCCGCCATGGCGAGGCCCATCAGCCGGGCGCCGCGCTTGACGATGTGCTCGAGCTCCTCGACCGTGTAGAAATTCAGTCGCACCGGGATGCCGAAGCGGTCGCGCAGCGGCGTCGTCAACAGGCCGAGCCGGGTGGTCGCGGCGACGAGGGTGAATTTCGACAGGTCGATCTTCACCGAGCGCGCCGCCGGTCCCTCGCCGATGATGAGGTCGAGCTGGAAATCCTCCATCGCCGGATAGAGGATCTCCTCGACCGCCGGGCTGAGCCGGTGGATCTCGTCGATGAACAGGACGTCGCGCTCTTCGAGATTGGTGAGCAACGCCGCCAGGTCGCCGGCCTTGGCGATGACCGGGCCGGAGGTGGCGCGGAAATTGACGCCGAGTTCCTTCGCCATGATCTGCGCGAGCGTCGTCTTGCCGAGGCCGGGCGGGCCGACGAACAGCACATGATCCAGCGCCTCGGCGCGATTGCGCGCCGCCTCGATGAACACCTTGAGGTTGGCGCGCGCCGCGGCCTGGCCGACGAACTCGTCGAGGCGCTGCGGGCGCAGCGTCGTGTCGAGGTCCTCGCCGCGCTTTTCCGGCGTGATGATGCGGGTTTCGCTCATTGACGAAGCGCTTCGCGCCGGGCGACGGCGAAGTCAATCGCGCCGGTCACCGACTGAGCGCCTTCAGCGCGAGGCGGATCAGCGTCGCCGAGGCGGCGTCGTCGCCGGCTTCCTTCACCGCGATCGCCACGGTGGAGGCGGCCTGGTCGCGCGGATAGCCGAGATTGACCAGCGCCGAGACGGCATCGGCGATCGGGCCGGGCGCGACGCCGTCGCCGAGGCCGCGCTTCAGGGCGAAGGATTCGGCATCGGCTGCGCCCGACATCGCCGGTGCCTTGTCGCGCAACTCGGCGACGATGCGGGCGGCGACCTTCGGCCCGACGCCCGGCGCCCGCGCCACCATCGCCTTGTCCTGCAAGGCCACGGCATTGGCGAGATCGCCGGTCGAGAGCGTGCCGAGCACGGCGAGCGCAACCTTGGCGCCGACCCCTTGCACGTTCTGCAGCAGGCGGAACCAGCCGCGTTCGTTCTCGCTGGCAAAGCCGTAGAGCCGGAGCATGTCCTCTCGCACATAGGTCTCGATGAACAGCACCACGGCCTCGCCGACGCCGCCGAGCGAAGCGAGCGTGCGGGCGCCGCAATACGCGACGTAGCCGACACCGTGTACGTCGACGACCACGTGGTCCTCGGCGATTTCGTCGAGCGTGCCCTTCAGCTTGCCGATCAAGGATGCGTCTCCAAGCTGTTGCGGGCACCGCGCCGACGACCGGCGCGGCAGCACGCGGGACCGAGGCAAGGCAGCGCCTTGCGCGTCAGCGCCGCATTCCGGCTAGCACTCCGCGCCTGCCGGGCCAAGTCAGGACCGCCCGGCGCCGTCGAATGCCGCCCGGGCAGCGGCCGACTGTCGGTGATGGCCGTGGCAGATGGCGATGGCGATGGCGTCCGCCGCGTCGTCCGAGTCGAACGTCGCCTTGGGCATCAGCACCTTCACCATCATGTGGATCTGCTTCTTGTCGCCATGGCCGACGCCGATCACCGTCTTCTTGACGGCGTTCGGCGCGTATTCGGCCACCGGCAGCCCGGCCAGCGCCGGCACCAGCATGGCAATGCCGCGGGCCTGGCCGAGCTTCAGCGTCGCCACCGCGTCCTTGTTGACGAAGGTCTGTTCCACTGCCGCCTCGTGCGGCGCATGCGCCACGATCACCGCCGTCAGCCCGTCATGCAGCGTCTTCAGCCGGATGGCGAGATCGGTCTTGGCGTCCGACCTCACCGTGCCGCTGGCGATGAAGCGCAGCGAGTTGCCGATGATCTCGACCACCCCCCAGCCGGTATTCCTTAGTCCCGGATCGATGCCGATGATGCGAATGACCCGCTCCTGCAACATTGTCTTAACCTTTACGCCTACCCGAATCTCCGCGCATTGAGAAGACGAAGCATGAACAAAACAAAAACGAAGCGCGTTCTGGTTTGATCTGTCGCAAAACCCGGGCGTAGCGCCCGCAGCGCGACCGGATCAGCTTTCGGTGAAGAGGGTGCAGCGCGGCAGAAACCGCCCCATGTGGCGCCGATGATCATTTCCCGACGCGGCCTTCTGGCCACCGCCCTCGCCTCGCTGATTATCGTCCCCGCCGGCGCTTCCGCGCAGGATGCAGCGGTCCGCCCTTCCTTCCAGCCGGCGATCGAGCGCGCCCGCAGCCTCGAGCCCGTCGAGACGCTGCTGGTCGCGCAGGGCGGCGAGATCCTGGTCGACGAGGGTTTTCGCGGCCACGCGACGACGCAATCCACCAACATCAAGTCGGCGTCGAAATCGATCATCTCGGCGCTGGTCGGCATCGCCATCGACAAGGGCGTGCTCGACGGCGTCGACCAGCCCATTGCGCCGCTCCTGCGCGACAAGCTGCCGGCCAATCCTGATCCGCGCATGGAAGACGTGACGATCGGCCACCTCCTGTCGATGCAGGCAGGTCTCGGACGCACCTCCGGCGCGAATTACGGCAGCTGGGTCGCGAGCCGCGACTGGGTGCGCTCTGCGCTGGCAATGCCCTTCGAGACCGATCCCGGCGGGTCGATGCTCTACTCCACCGGCTCGACGCATCTGTTGTCGGCGATCCTGACCCGCGAGACCGGCCGCTCGACGCTGGAACTGGCGCGCGACTGGCTGGGCGATACCGGCGTTTCAATCACCGCCTGGGAGCGCGACCCGCAGGGCATCTATCTCGGCGGCAACCAGATGGCGATGACGCCGCGCTCGCTGCTGGCCTTCGGCGAACTCTACCGCAATGGCGGCAAGGCTCCGGACGGGCGCGCCGTGATCCCGCAGGGCTGGATCGCCGCATCCTGGGAGCCGCGGACGCAGTCGCGCTTCCATGCCGGGCGCTACGGCTATGGCTGGTTCATCGAGGAATTCGGCGGCTACGACGTGCGCTACGGCTGGGGCTATGGCGGCCAGATGGTCTACGTCCTGCCGGAACTCGACCTGACCGTCGTCATCACCTCCGACGAGACCAA
Organism: Aurantimonas endophytica; assembly: GCF_014196845.1. Lineage (GTDB taxonomy): Bacteria > Pseudomonadota > Alphaproteobacteria > Rhizobiales > Rhizobiaceae > Aurantimonas > Aurantimonas endophytica. Next base: position 171,646 of record NZ_JACIEM010000004.1, on the reverse strand, counting down.
CCCGTCGGGGCGGAGCGGCCACCGCGAGGCGCTGCACCGTCTCGTGACCGAGACGGTCGTGCCGGCCGCGGCAGCCCGACGGTCGGAGGGATAAGCTCTCCGACTCAGGCGGCCGAGAGCTTGGCCATCACCGCGTCGTCGACCTCGAAATTGGCGTAGACGTTCTGGACGTCGTCGTCGTCGTCGAGATTGGCGATAAGCTTCATCACGCTGATCGCCTTGTCCTCGTCGACCGGCGTGCCGGTCTGCGGCCGCCAGATGGTGCGCACGCTCTCGGCCTCGCCCAGCAGCTTCTCGAGCGCGCCGGACACGTCGTTCAGGTCCTCGAACGCGGTGATGATCGTGTGGCCGTTCTCGTCGGACACGACGTCGTCCGCCCCCGCCTCGATGGCGGCTTCCATCACCTTGTCGACGCTGCCGGCGGAGGCCGGGTAGACGATCTCGCCCACCTTGTCGAACATGAAGGCGACCGAGCCGGTCTCGCCCATCGCGCCGCCCGACTTGGTGAAATAGGAGCGGACATTGGAAGCGGTGCGGTTGCGGTTGTCGGTCAGCGCCTCGACGATCACTGCGACGCCGCCCGGCCCGTAGCCCTCGTAGCGGATCTCCTCGTAGGTCTCGGCGTCGCCGCCGGCGGCCTTCTTGACCGCCCGCTCGATGTTGTCCTTGGGCATCGACTGCGCCTTGGCGTTGTTGATCGCCAGCCGCAGACGCGGGTTCATGTCGGGGTCGGGCAGGCCGGACTTCGCCGCCACGGTGATCTCGCGCGCGAGCTTGGAGAACAGCTTCGAGCGGACCGCGTCCTGGCGGCCCTTGCGATGCATGATGTTCTTGAACTGTGAATGGCCGGCCATGGCGAACCCGTCTGTCTAAGCGTGATGGTGCCCGTCATAGTAAAGGACAGGCGAAACGTCCAGAACGGCCCGATGCATGAGCGACCAGATATGAGCGACCCAATAGTGAACGCCCCGATCGAACCGGTGACGATGCCGGCGCTGCCACTGACCGGCGGCTGCCAGTGCGGCGGCCTGCGCTACACGATCGATGCCGCGCCTTCCGTCTTCTATCTCTGCCACTGCACCGAGTGCCAGACGCAGACCTCCAGCGCCTTCGGCGAGTCGCTGCGCGTCGATCCCGCCGCGGTGACGATCACCGGCAGGATGGCGACCACACGGCGCCTGTCGGACAGCGGCACGATCCGGCTCGGGGATTTCTGTCCTGAATGCGGGGTGCGCATCCAGCACCGCTCCGAGGGCGACCCCAGCCGGGTGAACATCAAGGCGGGCACGCTGGACGACGCGTCGTGGCTGATCCCGGCCGGGCACATCTGGACGACGTCGAAGCAGGCCTTCATGCGGATCGGCGCGGACGAGCTCGCCTATCCGCATGCTCCGGAAGACCGCTTCGCCGCGCTTATCGCTCGCTGGCAGGCGATGGTGACGGCGGGCAGGCAGCCGCGCTGAACCGGCCACGGCGACGAGCGATGACGGGTTTATGATTTTCGTCTGCCGGAGCAGCCTGTAGCCTTCCGTTGCGTCGCAGCAGAAGCCGGCGGATCTCTCCCGCGCGGCTCCTGTCAGGCGTCGGCACAGAAGGAGCGCCCTCATGCTGAAAGTCCTCGCGATCACGATACTGGGGTCTTTGCCGCTGCTGCCCGTCGCGGCGGTGGCCCAGATGGTGCCGAGCACCTGCCACGCCGTCGCTGAGGCGGTGCCGAGCGCCACCTTCGTGTCGATGGCGAAACCCACGCGGCTTGCCCAGGTCGGCGAGGACGTGACGATCACCTACGTCGCCCATGCCACTTACCGGATCGAGAGCCCCGGCGGGGTGGTCGCGGCGACGGATTTCGCCGGCATGGGCGGCAGCCCGACGCCGGACATCGTGACGATGAACAAGGCGCATTCCTCGCACAACACGCCTTTCCCGGACCCGGCCATCGCGCATGTGCTGCGCGGCTGGAACCCGGAAGGTGGTCCGGCGCGCCACGCCCTCACGGTCGACGACATGTATGTGCGCAACGTGCCGACGGACATCCGCAGCTACGACGGCATGGAGCCCGACGGCAATTCCATCTTCATCTTCGAGGTCGCGGGCCTCTGCATCGGCCATCTCGGGCACCTGCACCACCGGCTGACCGATTCCGACTTCGCCCAGATCGGGCGGCTCGACATCGTCATGGTGCCGGTCGACGGCGGCCTGACGATGAGCCAGGAAGGCATCGGCGAGATCACCGAGCGGCTGCGCTCGTCGATCGTCCTGCCGATGCACCGCTTCAGCGGCCCGATCGAGCGCTTCCTCGCCAAGCTGCCGGACTTCGCGGTGGACATGCGAGACGAGCCGGGCTTCACCGTGTCGGTGCGGACGCTGCCGCGGACGCCGACGGTGATCGTGTTGAGAGGCGTGTAGTCAGCCGGCCCCAGATAGCAAGTGACAGAGGAGCGGCCCTGGTGGCCGCCGCTTTTTCTTGCAGGTAATACAGAGCCCCATATATTATGACTACATGTGGTCATAAGGAGTTTCACCCTTGGCAAAAAAGGCATCCCCCTTGCGGCCGGGACAGGGCGCACCGGTGCGAGCGGGGAAAGGTCCAAAGTCAGGCGGCGGCCCATACGATATGGTTGCCCCCCGGGGCGGCAAGGTTGGAATGGAGGTGACCGGACGCAAGGGCACGCCCATGCCCCCTACCCTCCGCGGACACGGGATGCAGACCGTCCAGGTGAGAGACGCGAAAGCGAAATTCTCGGCGTTGGTCGAGGCCGCTGAAAGAGGCGAGCCTACGACAATCACCAAGCACGGCCGACCCGCCGCGGTCATGGTCCCGGTCGATGTCGCGCGGCGCATTTACCCCGATAAAACCGACTTTGCGGAGTTCCTGATGGCCTTCCCCGGGGGAGACGAGTTCGATCGTGATCAGACGCCCATGCGGTCAATCGATCTGTGACCAGCGGCTTTCTGATCGACACCTCGACGCTCTCGCTTCTCTCTCCGGGGCGAAGACCAGACCTGCCCGAAGGCGCGGCCGACAAACTCCGCGCCCACGCATCCGAGCTTTATCTCTCGACGATCGCGCTCGCCGAGATCCGACAGGGCATCTGCAAGTTGCGCCGCAACCACGCGACGGCGAAAGCCGATGCGATCGAAGAATGGATGCTCGGTTTCCGAACCGCTTACGGAGATCGAGTGCTCCCGTTCGGGGTGGAGGCTGCCGAAGCCGCGGGAGAGATTTCCGACGCCGCAACCGCGATGGGCCGGCACCCCGGTTTCCCCGACGTGGCCATCGCAGGCACGGCGCGGGCCTTCGATCTAGCCATCCTGACCGAGAATGTGCGGCACTTCGAACCCCTCGGGGTGCCGGTCTACAACCTCGCCGGGATGCCCTGAACGACGAAGGGTGCCTTCGATTACAGAATAAGCCGGATTGGCAACTCTACCAGAAATCCGGCACGACACCCGCGAGCCGCGGTCCGACGCGGACCGGCGACACCTTCTCCGCCAGCCCGGTCCGGTCGGAGATCTCGACGGCCAGGCCGCAGAGCGTCGCCGGCCCCTGCGCCGCCTCGTACCGGCCGCGCGGCAGCTTGGTGACGAAGCGGTTGATCGGCTCCTCCTTCTCCATGCCGAGCGAAGAATCGTAGTCGCCGCACATGCCGGCATCCGACTGGTAGGCGGTGCCGCCGACGAGGATCTGGTGATCGGCCGTCGGCACGTGGGTGTGGGTGCCGACGACGACGGAGACCCTGCCATCGAGGAAATGCGCGAAGCACTGCTTCTCGCTGGTCGCCTCGGCGTGGAAATCGAAGACGATCGCATCCGCCTGCTCGCCCAGCGGACAGGTCGAGACGAGATGTTCGGCGGCGGCGAAGGGATCGTCGAGATCGGGCGACATGAACACCCGGCCCATGATGTTGGCGACGAGGACCCGCGCCCCGTTCTTCGCCTCGAACAGGCCGGAGCCGCTGCCGGGCGCACCCCTGGGATAGTTCACCGGGCGCAGGAAACGCGGCTCGCGCGGCGCGAAGCTCAGCGCCTCGCGCTGGTCCCAGACATGGTTGCCGGTGGTGACGACGTCGGCGCCCGCGGCGAGCGTGGCGTTGAAGATGTCCTCGGTGATGCCGAAGCCGCCGGCGGCGTTCTCGCCGTTGACGACGACGAAATCGAGCCGCCAGTCGGCGACGAGGCCGGGGAGCTTTTCGAAGACGGCGGTGCGGCCGGTGCGGCCAACCATGTCACCGAGAAACAGGAACCGCATCAGTAGGCCCCCTGCCGCATCGGCAATAAATGCGATGGCCGGCTTATGGTCGGCTTTCGAACACGTGTCTGCCGCGATGCCAGCACGAAGCCGCCGGAATGCGGTCCCATACAACAGGAAGGCCCGGATGACGCTGCGCCAGGCCGGCCTTTCCCCCACGGCATTGGCAACGGCATGGGCCGGCGCGGAAGCCGGTCCGGCCGAAATGCCGAAATGTCGCGATCAGCTTCGCAATCCGTTGAGACATTCCCGGACAAAATGTCAGTGAGCATGATGGGCCGTACGCGCATGTCGGACTTTCGGTAAGCCTTCCGGCCGGGACGCAGCAACGGTCAACTCAAAACCCTGCCTTGCGGAAGCCGGGTATCGCACGAGGACACAGGCCATGAAAACCACCCCGTTCAACCGTCTCGGCCCGCTCCGCATGGCGGCGCTCGCCGTCGTGCTGTTCGTCACCGGCTGTACCGCGACGCCCGGCTCGATCGACGTCGCCTCGACGCGGGAGATCTCCGTCGACCGCAACGCCGGCCTCGCCCGCGTCAACGCGTTCCGCTCGACGCACGGGCTGCCGGCTCTGCGCTACAGTTCGGTTCTCGACGAGGCGGCGACACGGCAGGCGCGCGCGATGGCCGCCCGCGGCAAGCTCAGCCATTCGGTCGAAGGCGCCCTGCCGGCACGGGTGAAGGCGTACGGCTACAACTATGGCAGCGTCGCGGAGAATATCGGCTGGAACTATCCGTCGACCGCGGCGGTGATCCGGGGCTGGGAGAATTCGGCCGGGCATCGCCGCAACCTGCTGAAGCCGGAAGTGACGGAGATCGGCTTTGCCGCCGCGACCGGCCGCAACGGCCAGCCCTACTGGGCGATGATCCTCGGCACGCAGGCCAAGCGCCGCGGCTAGTTCGCCGCGCCCACCGAAGGCGTTGCCGCACCCGCGGCGACGCCGGCCTCGGTGACGACGACATCGAGGAAGATGTCGTGGGACTCCATCGGGACGTGCTCCACTTCCTGCACGGCAAACGCGATGCCGACGAGACGGGGATTCATCCCCTTCTCGCGCAGGCTGGCGATCGCCCCGTCGTAGTAGCCGCGGCCGTAGCCGACGCGGCCGCCCCTGCGGTCGAAGGCTGCCAGCGGCACCAGCATGAGTTCGGGATCGAAGATCGCGGCGTCGGCGCCGGGCGCATAGGTGCCGAAGCCCTGCGGCTCGAGCGGCGCGCCGCGCACCAGCTGGCGGAACACCAGCCGGCCCTCGACGATCGCCGGCACGCAGAGAAGCGCACCGCGATCGGCGAGCGTCATCATCAGCGGACGGATGTCGATTTCGGAGCGGATCGGCAGGAAACCGGAAACCGGCATGCCGGGTGTAATGTCGACCAGCGCGGCGACATGGTCGGCGATGGCGAGCGAGGCCTCGATTCGCGCCTCGGTGGTCATCGCGTCGCGGCGGGCCAGCGCCGCACGGCGCAGTTCCGCCTTCAGGTCCCTGATATCGTCACGCATCGGCATCGCCTCCTGATGGAGACCTGTCCGATTCCGGGGCGAAAGGGAAGAGAAGCGGCGAGCCACCCGGCCGATGGAGTAGTCGATCCCGGGAACCTACAGAGTAGGTGGGCGCCGTGTGCCCCGGCCCACGAGCCAAGGCAGGGACAGCTCCCTGGGGAAGACTAAGGCCCCGAGCAAATGTCACCCCTGTCGCACCGGCCAGCCCGCCGTGACGGAACATAGGCGAGACGCCCCTCCCCTTCCATAGGCTGGACGCTCCCCGAACCGGTTTATTCGCGACGGCCGTCAGACGAAGTGCTTCGACAGTTTCAGCCCCTGCGCCTGGTAGTTCGATTTCAGGTCGAGGCCGTAGAGCCGGTCGGGCAGCGCCTGCATGTGCTCGTAGACCAGCCGGCCGACGATCTGGCCGTCTTCGAGGATGAACGGCACGTCATGGCTGCGGACCTCGAGCACCGCCCGGCTGCCGGTGCCGCCGGCGGCGGAATGGCCGAAGCCCGGGTCGAAGAAGCCGGCATAATGGACGCGGAATTCGCCGACCAGCGGATCGTAGGGCGTCATCTCGGCGGCAAAGGCCGGCGGCACATGCACCGATTCCTTCGAGACGAGGATGTAGAACTCGTCCGGATCGAGGATCAGTTCGCCGCCCTGGCTGCGATGGATCGGCTCCCAGAAATCCTTCAGTCGATAGGCGCCGCGCCTGTCGACGTCGACGACGCCGGTATGGCGCTTGCCGCGATAGCCGACGAGCGCATCGCTGCCACCGGCGGGGTCGCCCGAAAGGTCGATCGACAGCGCGATGCCGCCGCCGGAAATGTTCGCGCCGGGCGCCGAGGTCAGCCGGTCGGTGGCGTGCAGCGCCGCGAGTTCCGCCTCGCCGAGCAGCGGCTCGCCGGTGCGGAAGCGTATCTGCGACAGGCGCGAGCCCTGGCGCACCAGGATCGGGAAGGTGCGCGGCGAGATCTCGACATAGAGCGGGCCCTCGTAGCCCGCCGGCAGCTTGTCGAATTCCTGCGCGCCGTCGGTCAGGACGCGGGTGAAGATGTCGAGCCGGCCGGTGGAGGATTTGGGGTTCGCAGTCGCCCGCACCTCCGCCGGCAGCTTCAGCGCTTCCAGGAGTTCCACGACATAGACGCAGCCCGTCTCCAGCACGGCGCCCTCGGTGAGGCTGAACTCGTGCAGCGAGAAGCGCTCCAGCTTGCCGGCGACCGTCTGTCCGGCGCCCGGCAGGAAGCTTGCCCGCACCCGGTAGGCCTTCGCCCCGAGCCGCAGGTCGAGACTCGCCGGCTGGATCTGGTCGCCGTCGCGCTCCACCGGCGCGGCGATGGCGCCCGTCTCGAACAGCGCCGCGATCTCGCGGTCCGGCAGAATTCCGCCCTGCATCAATTGCCATCCCCTCATCGTCCCGGCGCCTCGCGCCGCCGATTGACGCGTAACGGCATCGGGTCTATTTGCAAGGCCTAGAGTGGTGATTTGGCCGGCCGGCTTGCAGCCACGTAAAACAAGTCGCTAAAGGGCCGATTGACGATATGGCTCTTGCGCCTTCGACCAACCGGCTTCGCGGCGACGCGGCAGCCGGTTTATTTTTGTTCGGAGACGACGCGATGCTGAAGAAGACGGATACGCCCCGCAAGTTGCGGCCCGCCACCGCCATGGTCCACGCCGGGACGGCCCGCTCGGGCTTCGGCGAGACCTCCGAGGCGCTCTTCCTCACCCAGGGCTTCGTCTACGACAGCGCCGAGGCCGCCGAGGCACGGTTCAAGGGCGAGGAGCCCGGCTTCATCTATAGCCGTTACGCCAACCCGACGACGCGGATGTTCGAGGAGCGGATGATGGCGTTGGAGGGCGCCGAGGACGCGCGCGCCACTGCTTCCGGCATGGCTGCCGTCGCCGCGGCGATCCAGTGCCAGCTGAAGGCCGGCGACCATATCGTCGCGGCCCGGGCGCTGTTCGGCTCCTGCCGATACGTCGTCGAGACGGTGATGGCACGCTGCGGCGTCGCCTGCACGCTGGTCGACGGGCGCAGCCTCGACGCCTGGCAGGCAGCGGTGCGGCCGGAGACCAAGGTGTTCTTCATGGAGACGCCGACCAACCCGACGCTCGAGGTGATCGACATCCCGGCGGTGGCGGAGATCGCCCATGCCGCCGGCGCGCGGCTCGTCGTCGACAACGTCTTCGCGACGCCGATGCAGCAGCGCCCGCTGGAGCTCGGCGCCGACGTGGTGGTCTACTCGGCGACCAAGCATATCGACGGCCAGGGCCGGTGCCTCGGCGGCGTGATCCTCTCCTCGAAGGACTGGATCGACGAAAACTTGCACGATTATTTCCGCCACACCGGCCCTTCGCTCTCGCCGTTCAACGCCTGGACGCTGCTGAAGGGCCTGGAGACGCTGCCACTGCGGGTGGCGCACCAGACGAAGAGCGCCGGCAAGATCGCCGATTTCCTCGCCGAGCGGCCGGAAGTCGCCAAGGTGCTCTATCCCGGCCGCGCCGACCATCCGGACGCGGCGATCATCGCCCGGCAGATGACCGGCGGCTCGACGCTGCTTGCCTTCGAGCTGACGGGCGGCAAGAAGGCGGCCTTCGCCTTCGCCAACGCGCTGCAGATCATCCTGATCTCCAACAATCTCGGCGACGCCAAGAGCCTGATCACCCATCCGGCGACGACGACGCACAAGAACCTGACGCCGGAAGCCCGCGCCGAACTCGGCATTTCAGACGGGCTGCTGCGGCTCTCGGTCGGCATCGAGGATGTCGAGGATCTCATCGAGGACATCGACGCGGCGCTGGCCGCGGCCTGAACCTTTAGCGGAACAGCTGCAGGCTCAGCCTGATGCGGGAGACGCAGGTCCACGCCGTCATCGCCGCAAAGACATAGGCGATGACGGCGAAATGGGCCGGGAACAGGCAGAACAGCACGAAGGTGGCGATGGTCTCCGTCGCCTCGGCGAGGCCGGTCGAGAAATACAGCGACTTCTTGCCGCGCTGCTCGGTGGCGAGCCCGCGCTTCTCGGCCATCACCGCGAAGGCGAGGAAGCTCGCGCCGTTGGCGTAGAAGCTCGTCAGCAGCACCGCGGCGGCGAGCGCGTTGGCGTCGGGATCGAGGATCGCGAAGGCGAGCGGGATGGCGCCGTAGAAGATGTAGTCGAAGACGATGTCGAGATAGCCGCCGCGATCCGTCCGGCGCGTCAGCCGCGCGACCGCGCCGTCGAGCCCGTCGGCGAGTCGCGAGACGAGGATCAGGGCAAGGCCGAGCCAGAGCTGGCCGAAGGCGATGGCGAGTGCTGCGCCGAGACCGAGGACGAGACCCGCCACCGTCACCGCGTCGGCGCCGACCCCCTGCCGGCAGAGCATCGCGGCCAGACACGCGATGGGCGGATCGATCCGCTTCTTCAGCACGCCGTCGAGCAAAGATCGTCTCCGCAGAGAGTTCGCCGGCCCGTTGACCCGGCTCGCGTGCGCCGCGATAAGATAGGCCGAAGCGACGCGCAAGGCGGTCAGGGCATCCTCATGTACACGGCGACGACCAGGGCGATCACCGTCAGCGTGACCCCGAGCTATCTCGACGACCAGTCGGCTCCCGAGGACGGGCGCTGGGTCTGGGCGTACACGGTCGAGATCGCCAATGGCAGCCCGGACGTCGTACAGCTGCAGTCACGATACTGGCACATCACCGACGCCAACGGCCATGTCGAGGAAATCAGCGGCCCCGGCGTGGTCGGCGAGCAGCCGACGCTCTCGCCCGGCGACAGCTTCACCTACACGTCGGGCTGCCCGCTGACGACGCCGTCAGGCTTCATGCGCGGCCATTACCGCATGCGGGCCCCGGACGGCTCGCTGTTCGAGGTCGAGATCCCGGCCTTCTCGCTGGACCTGCCGGCCCGGTCGCGGGTGCTGAACTAGGCGCAGGCCTGCGGTAGAGCCTGGGCGACGCGTCCCGGTCGGATCGATCTGTGCCGGCGCCGCGACGACCTGCCGCGATGCCAGACCTGCCTGATAATCAGAGACGTCGGGCCTGTCTCGCCACAGTCCGGCGTCAGTCGGGCATAACCGACGACCCCGCCGCCCGCCCTCATGACAATCTTCGACAACCTGCTAGGAGTTGCGCCGAAACGGCGAGTGCAGCATGCAGGCTACCCTGGAAACGAGACGCGCAACCCTGGCGGGCATGGCGATGATGTGCGTGGGGGTCGCGTGCCTCTGCGTCAACGATGCCCTCGCCAAGGCGCTCGCGTCGAACTATTCGCCGCTGCAGATCCTGTTCCTGCGCAACCTGATCGCGCTGCCCTTCGCCATCCTGATCGCCGCCGCCATGGGCGGAACGGCGGCGCTACGCTCGCATCGGCCGGTGACGCATCTGCTGCGCGGGCTGCTCTGGATCTCTGCCGCCTTCCTGTTCTTCTCCAGCCTCAAATACCTGGCGCTGGCCGAGGCGACGGCCCTGGTCTTCGTGGCGCCGCTGTTCATCACGGCGATCTCGGCGCTGTTCCTGCGTGATCCTGTCGGCTGGCGGCGCTGGCTGGCGGTGCTGGTCGGCTTTGCGGGCGTGCTGATCGCGGTGCGTCCCGGCGCCGCCGCCTTCCAGCCCGCCTCGCTGCTGCCGATCGCGACGGCGCTCTTCTATGCAGCTCTGATGATCAGCGCCCGTTGGGTGGACCGGCGCGAGAGCGTCTGGACGCTGCTGCTCTATCTGACCGGGGCCGGGGCGCTGCTGAGCTTGCTCGTCGTGCCGTTCGTCTGGGTGCCGGTGCAGCCGGAAGACTACTGGCTCTTCGCGGCGATCGCGCTCTTCGGGACGGCGGGAATGACGCTGATGACCCAGGCCTTCCGCCTCGCCCCGGCCGTCGTCGTCGCGCCGCTCGACTACACCGCGCTGGTCTGGGCGACGCTGATCGGCTGGCTGTTCTGGAACGAGCTGCCGGATTCGCCGGTGTTCGTCGGCGCCGCGATCATCGTCGCCAGCGGGGTTTTCACGATCTGGCGGGAGAACAGGGTCCATTCAGGAACAAGCTGACGTTCGGGACATTCTGGCGATCGGTCATGCCACCCTCGGCTACTCCTGTTCCTGCACCGCCGCGTTCGCGACGGTGCAGGTATTGGCTTGCGCCGCGCTACATCTGCGGGAGCGAGGCCCTCCTGGTCCAGGGCCTGTCCAAAGGACTTGGGTCCCGAAGCGTTGATCCATCTTTCATGCCGAGCGAAACGACCAGTTCGCTGGTCATCGGGATCCCTCGGAGGGCGCCAAGCACCATGTTGTAGGCGATCGCGCGCTCGTGCAGTTTCTCCAGTGCGACGAGCGACGCCGAGGATCTCAGCGTGGCGCAGAGGTGGAGAGACAGGAAGCAGTGGCGGGCATCGACAGGCGCTTCGAGCCCATCCATCTCATCGAACTCGCCGCGTGGATCGAATACCCCCTCCACGACGAAATCGATCGACTGGAGATCGATTCCCTCGTGTGCCGCGAGCATGGGATAGTCGGAACCCGCGCATACCGCTGCGGCTGTGAATATTTGCTCCCACGGATAAACGACTCCTGGCTCATTGGCCTGCATACTCGCAGGGCGCTCCAGAATTGGAGTCGTGTAGTAACCGCTCGATTCTGTATCGAAGTGGTAACGCGCGCGGTACGTCCCGCGCACCGCATCACCATGCTTCTTCATTACCGAAACGATATCAGCAACCGAACTTACAACTTCTCCAAAAATAGCAGGCATATGGGTTTCCTTTGATGTGAGCATTTCGGCCAATGCTGCGAGAGCCGGGATAGCGACGCTGGCTTTTGGGTGCGGCACGCAATCCGGCATCGACAGGCTGCCGATGAGCAGCGCTAGTTTGCAGGCTGTTGCGCCTGCGGGTCGCCGCCCAGCTCGGTCTTGAAGGCCTCGAGATCGAGCTGCATGCCGTTGAAGACGGTGCTCCAGTGTCGGGTCAGCGCTGAGATCGCGATAGCCTCGTTGATCTCGTCCTCGGTCGCGCCGGCCCGCTTGGCGCTCTCGGTGTCTTCCCAGATGCAGTACTGGCAGGGGATTTGTGCCGAGACGGCGAGGGAGATCAACGCCTTCGCTTTTGGCGGCAGTGCGGTTTCGTCCGAGAACTGCAGTGCCTTAACCTCGGCCCAGGCGCCAGGCAGTGCGGCTTTGGGAAACCGCCGGAGAAAACTCGGGACGTTGCCGAGCGTCTGCTCGATATCCTGGTACGTGGCTTCGGTGTTCGCCGGATCGGCCCGGGCGCCGACCGGAATACACAACGCCGCGCAAAAGACGCCCAAAATGAGAATCCGTCGGACGATCGGCTTGCTCCGGGCCCTAGGCGGATAAGCGATGTAGGGGAAGTTCAGCACAATGGCTCTCCTCAGATAATCCGTGCCAATCAATGGTCACGCTACAAGGGAGCCGAAGGCGGGAGGAGAAGTTCGATCAATCGTCGTCGATTCTGGGCGGGCGCGGCGAAAGATGGATGTGCATGCGGGTCGCCTTGTCCTCGCGCCGGAAGATCACGAAGGCGACACCGGGGGGACAATGGAACGGATCCTCGGGAGGATTCACGAACCGTCCCTCGACGACACTCACATTGCCGGCGCTGAGGACGCGCTGCGGTTCGAGGAGGATGCCGGCATCGGTGTCCTCGTCGACTTCCTGGGCTATGAAAGATCGCCCGACGACGGGCGTGCCTCCTCCGCGGAACAGCAGGATATCCTCGGCGAAGTGGCTGAGATAGTGGTCGCGGTCGGCAGGGCGTAAGAGGCCGCGAAAGGCTTCGGAATAAAATTGCTGGTGCTCGCGAGACTGCGATCTGGCATCGGGATCGCAGAGACCGGCTGTGTCGAGCAGCATCTCCGCCAGCTTGCGCTTGGATTGTGATAACCGGCTACGGACGGTGCCAATCGGGACAGCCAGGATAGCGGCCAGATCCTCATAGGACTGATAGCTGCCGAAGTAGCGAAGCATGGCGGTGGCCCGCAGCGGTTCAGGAAGCTTGTGCAGGGCATCCCAGATCCATTCGCGCAGCGCGACCTTCTCAAGCCGCTCCTCGATCCCCGGTCGCTCGTCGGGGACATCTGGCACCTCGCCGGTGAGAACCTCGCCCCGCTTCTGGCGCAACTGGCGCAGGCAGCAGCGGTGCAACACGGTGAAGAGCCAGCCCACCACTGCCTCAGGGTCCTTGAGGTCTCCGATGTGCCTGAGCGCGATCAGGAACGTGTCCTGGACGGCATCCTCGGCTTCCGGGCCATAGCCCAGCACGCGCAGCGCCGCTCCGAAGAGCCGCGCGCGATGGCGCTCGAGCAGCAGCCCAAGGCTGGTACAGTCGCCGCCACGAGCGGCAACCGCCAGTTCGGCATCCGTCGGTCGGAGGTGAGCTTCATGATCCATGAGGAGAATGAGGCGCCGGAGCTCCAAAAAGTTCGAAGCCGGCCGCAGCTTTCGTCGGATGCTGCACGACGACCGGCGGGGGCCGGAGCGGTGGTAAGCTCAGCATCCGGCAATATTGCGTCGCGAGCCTCTCCCTCTTGCATCTTGAGCAAGGGTCTTCTTCAGGCTCAGCGGTCGACGCCACGACGTGCTTCGGGCTCCTCTTGCCCGCGCTCCCCGACGCGACGAAGCCGACAAGCACGCGGAGAAGCTCGCCTCACCCCTTGTCCGGCTCATCCTCGCCCGGCGTCGTCTCCGCCCCCGCCGCGAACTCTTCCGGGTCGAACTCGTAGGCCTCGCCGCAGAATTCGCAGGTCACGGCGATGCGGCCGTCCTCGATGCTGTCGGTGATCTCGGTGGCGGAGAAGTTGGAGAGCACTTCCTTGATGCGCTCGCGAGAGCAGGAACATTCGTCGTCGACGGGGTGCGGCGGGAAGACCCGCACGCCGCGCTCGTGGAAGAGGCGGAACAAGAGGCGCTCGACGCCGATCTCGGGATCGGCGAGCTCGGAGGCCTCGATCGTGTCGACCAGCGCGCGGACCTCGAGCCAGGCATCGTCCGGCTCGAACTCACCCTCGTCGTCATCGACGCCTTCCGGCGCGTCGCCGCCCGGCAAGTCGGGCATGCGCATGCGATCGGGGGAGTCAGGCAGGAACTGGGCGATCAGGCCGCCGGCCCGCCAGCTCTCGACGAAGCCGCCGTTCTCGCCGCGCCTGGCGATGCGGGCGACGGCAAGCTTGATCGCGGTCGGGATCTGCTCGGATTGGCGGAAATAGCCCTCCGCCACTTCCTCGATCGTCGTGCCGTTGAGTTCGACGATGCCCTGGTAGCGCTGCATGTAGGCGCCCTGGTCGACGGTCAGCGCCATGACGCCGACACCGAGCAGCGCCTCCGACGAGGTCTCGCCGGCCTCGATGGCGGCGGCAAGCTTGGTCTCGTCGAAGCGGGCATAGGCGCGGACGCTCGACGGGGTGGTGAAATCGACGACGAGGAGATCGACGGGCCCGTCGGTCTGGGTCTGGGCGATGAACTTGCCGTCGAACTTCAGCGACGTGCCGAGCAGCACGGTCATCACCACCATCTCGGCCAGGAGGCGCGCGACGGGCTCGGGATAATCGTGGCGATTGAGGATGTCGTCGAGCATCGGTCCGAGCTGGACGGCGCGGCCGCGGGCGTCCAGCGCCTCGACGGCGAAGGGCACGACGGCGTCGTCGCCCGCGAAGCCGAACTCGCCGAGGCTGAGATCGCTGTCAGCCATGCGCGGCACCCGCAGCCGGCGCGACCTCGCCGAAGCACCAGGCGAGGATGGACTTTTGGGCATGCAGCCGGTTCTCGGCCTCGTCGAACACCACCGACTGCGGACCGTCCATCACCGCGTCGGTGACCTCCTCGCCGCGATGGGCGGGCAGACAGTGCATGAACAGCGCCTCGGGATTGGCATGGGCCATCAGCCGCTCGTTGACCTGATAGGGCATGAAGACGTTGTGGCCGCGCGCCTTGTCCTCGCGGCCCATCGACACCCAGGTGTCGGTGACGACGCAGTCGGCGCCGGTGACGGCTTCCACCGGGTCGTTGGTGAGCAGCACCGTGGCGCCCTCGCCGCGGGCATTCTCGACATAGCGCATGTCGGGCTCCGAGCCCGGCGGCGTCGCGATGCGCAGCGTGAACTCGAAGCGCGCGGCCGCCTCGACGAGCGAGGCGAGTACGTTGTTGCCGTCACCCGACCAGGCGAAGATCTTGCCGCGCACGGGCCCGCGCTTTTCCTCGAAGGTCAGAAGGTCGGCCATGATCTGGCAGGGATGGGTGTCGTCGGTCAGGCCGTTGATCACCGGGACGGTGGCGTTCTCGGCGAGCTCGGTCAGGCGGTCATGAGCGGTGGTGCGGATCATGATCGCGTCGACATAGCGCGACAGCACCTTGGCGGTGTCGGCAATGGTCTCCTCGCGACCGAGCTGCATCTCGGCGCCGGACAGGATCAGCGTCTCGCCGCCGAGCTGGCGCATCGCCACGTCGAAGGAGACGCGGGTGCGGGTCGACGGCTTGTCGAAGATCATCGCCAGCGTCTTGCCCTCGAGCGGCCGCGAGGCGTTCCGGCCCAGCGTCTTGCGGGAGGCGGCGTCGTCGACGATGGCGCGCAGCTCGCCGCGCGCGACGGTGGAGATGTCGAGGAAATGCCTCGGATTGCCGTTTCTCATAACGATTGCCTCATGCGCTCTTGCGCTGGCCGGCCAGCGACAGGCCGGCGACGGCCGCTTCGATACGGCTCGTGGCCTCGTGCACCTCGTCCACGGTGACGATCAACGGCGGCAGCAGCCGCACGACATTGTCGCCGGCGGGCGCCGCGAGCAGGCCCTCGTCGCGCATCGCGGCGACCAGCTGGACGTTCGGCACCTTGGCCTTCAGGCCGATCAGGAGGCCCTGGCCGCGAACTTCGCCCACGACGTCGGGATAGCGGTCGGCGAGCGAGGCCAGCGACTGCTTCAGGAGGAGCGCGACGTCCTGGACATGGGTCAGGAACCCCTCGCCCAGCACGACGTCCAGCACGGCATTGCCGACGGCCATGGCCAGCGGATTGCCGCCATAGGTGCTGCCATGGGTGCCGGGCGTCATGCCCCGCGCGGCCGCCTCCGTGGCAAGGCAGACGCCCATCGGGAAACCGCCGCCGATGCCCTTGGCGGAAGCCATGATATCGGGCGCGGCGCCGGAATGCTCGTAGGCGTAGAGACGCCCGGTGCGGCCGATGCCGGTCTGCACCTCGTCGTAGATCAGGAGGATGCCGTGCTCGTCGCAAAGATCGCGCAGGCCCTGCAGGCATTGCGGCGGCACCGAGCGGACACCCCCCTCGCCCTGGATCGGCTCGATCAGGATCGCGGCGACGTCGGGTTCGGCCGCGGCCTGCTTCAAGGCCTCGTGATCGCCGAAGGGCAGCTGGTCGAAGCCGGGCGCCTTGGGGCCGAAGCCTTCGAGATATTTCGCCTGGCCGCCTGCGGCGATCGTCGCCAGCGTGCGGCCGTGGAAGGCGCCCTCGAAAGTGAGGATGCGATACCGCTCCGGCGCCCCGTCGACATAATGATAGCGACGCGCCGTCTTGATCGCGCATTCCAGTGCCTCGGCACCGGAATTGGTGAAGAAGGCGCGGTCGGCGAAGGTCGCTTCCGTGAGGCGCTCGGCGAGGCGCCGCTGGCCTGGGATTTCGTAGAGATTTGAGAGGTGCCAGAGCTTGTTCGCCTGCTCGGTCAGCGCCGCGACGAGGTGCGGATGCGCATGGCCCAGCGAGTTCACCGCGATGCCGGCGGCAAAATCCATGTAGCGTCGGCCCTCGCCGGTGACCAGCCAGACACCCTCGCCGCGCTCGAAAGCGAGCGGCGCCCGGGCGTAGGTGTCATAGAGCGGCGAATGCGCGTCCTTGAATTCGGCCATCACGATCGACTTCGTTGCGGATCCTCTGAGGATCAGTTCCTGAAACATCAAAGCCTGCCGTTGGGGCAGGCTTCGAAAGACGTTCCGAGCACTCGGAACCGTGGCTATATCACGGTGAGCCGGACGAGTGTCAATCAACCGGCCACGCGAGCCCGCCCCTCGCGGCCATCTTCCTGCCGCATCGGAGGAGGCAGAACTCTGGGGAAAAGCCACTGACGCGATTCAATCCACCCCTGCGACTCTTGTCACGGAGTCAAGGCGTGCGTTAAATTGGCTTCAACACACCAGATTTCGTGCGGCGGACCTGGTTCCTGAATAGATGTAGTGAGTGCCTGCGTGCACCCTCGTGACGCGCAGGAGTAGGGATTCCGTCCGCGGCAACCATACGATCAAGGAGCTTGTCATGGGCTGGACAGATGAACGCGTCGCGTTGTTGAAACAACTTTGGACCGACGGCCTCAGCGCCAGCCAGATCGCGGATCGGCTGGGCGGCGTCACGCGCAACGCCGTCATCGGCAAGGTGCACCGGCTGAAGCTGGAGTCGCGGGCCAAGGCACCGGCGACCCTGCAGACGCACGCCGAGCCGCAGGCCGTGCGCCCGGTCGAAGTCGAGACGGTGGAGGTCATGATGGCCAGCCGCTTCGTCTCCGCCCAGGCGGCCCAGGCGGCCCAGGCACCGCGGGCGATGCCGCGCTCGATGGGCGCGACGGCCCTCAAGATCGATCACGAGGAAGAGCTGGAAGTTCTCGAAGAGCCCCGGCGCCAGACCGGCGAGGTGGTTCCCATCGCCCGCAAGCTGACGCTGGTGCAGCTCAACGAGCGGACGTGCAAGTGGCCGGTCGGCGACCCGCTGAAGCCGGACTTCCACTTCTGCGGCAACAGCTCGAAGGACGCCTCGCCCTATTGCCAGTACCACGCGAAAATGGCTTTCCAGCCGGTTTCGGACCGCCGCCGCGCCCGTTGAGGCGCGGCTTCGGGCCTGCGATCTAGAGGCGCGGTTCCGAGCCGGCGCTGTCGCGGGTTTTCACGGTCGCCGGCCTGGCGGCCGTGAACTGCTCGTCCAAGGCATAGCCCGCGCCGCGGACGGTTCGGATCGGGTCGCGCTGGCGGCCCCGGTTGATCGCCTTGCGCAGCCGGCCGACATGGACGTCCACCGTCCGCTCGTCGACATAGATGTCCCGGCCCCAGACGCCGTCGAGCAGCTGCTCGCGCGAGAACACCCGGCCCGGCGACTGCATGAAGAACTCGAGCAGCTTGAACTCCGTCGGTCCGAGCTTCACCTCGCGGCCGGCACGCCGGATCCGGTGGGTCTCCCGGTCGAGGTCGATGTCGCCGGCGCTGAGCTGGCTGGAGATCTTCTCCGGCTTGGCTCTTCGCAGCATGGCCCGCACGCGGGCGATCAGCTCGGGCGTCGAGAACGGCTTCACCACGTAGTCATCGGCGCCGACCGAGAGGCCGCGCACCCGCTCGCTCTCCTCGCCGCGCGCCGTCAGCATGATGATCGGCAGGCGTTCCGTCTCGCCGCGTTGGCGCAGCCGCCGGCAGAGCTCGACCCCCGACAGGCCCGGCAGCATCCAGTCGAGGATGAGGAGGTCGGGGACCTCCTCGCGCAGCCTGATGTCGGCCTCGTCGCCCCGGGCGATCACGTCGACCTCGTAGCCCTCGGCCTCGAGATTGTAGCGAAGCAGGACGCCGAGCGCTTCCTCGTCCTCGACGACGGCGATCCGCATGGCCATGGTCGTTATCCCTCGAGGCCGGCTGGCGGCAGGTTGGAGCCCGGCTGCAGCAGGGAGGTGGTACGATCGTCCTTCGGCCGCTCGGCCTCCATCTGATCGCCGGTCTTGATGTAGTAGATTGTCTCGGCGATGTTGGTCGCGTGGTCGCCGATCCGCTCGATGTTCTTGGCGGTGAACAGGAGATGGGTGCAGGCGGTGATGTTGCGCGGATCCTCCATCATGTAGGTGAGGAGTTCGCGGAAGATCGAGGTGTACATCGCATCGATCTGCTCGTCGTTCTCGCGCACCGCCATCGCCCGCTGCTCGTCGCGGGCGCCATAGGCGTCGAGCACTTCCTTCAGCTGGTCGAGGGCGAGTTCCGACAGATGCTCGAGGCCCCGGACCAGCTGGATCGGCTGGCTGTGATCGTGCACCGCGATGACGCGCTTGGCGATGTTCTTGGCGAGATCGCCGATCCGCTCGAGATCGTTGGAAATGCGGATCGCGCCGACGATCTCGCGCAGGTCGATCGCCATCGGTTGCCGCTTGGCGATGGTGAGGATCGCTCGTTCGTCGAGCTCGCGCTGCGCGGCGTCGAGCAGGAGATCGTCCGCCACCACAGACTGCGCGAGGCCCCAGTCACTGCGGGTCAGCGCCAAGACCGACTGCTCGACCATGCGTTCCGCCTGGCCGCCCATCTCCGAGATGCGGCGGACGATGTACTTCAGCTCGTCCTCGTAGGACGTAACGATGTGCTCGGACATGACCATGGCCGCTTCCTCCTGTCGATCAGCCGAAGCGGCCGGTGATGTAGTCCTGGGTGCGCTTGTCGTCCGGGTTGGAGAACATCTTCTCCGTCGGCCCGACCTCCACGAGATAGCCCAGATGGAACATTGCGGTCCGCTGGGACACGCGGGCGGCCTGCTGCATCGAATGGGTGACGATGACGATCGTGTAGTTCTGCTTGAGCTCGTCGATCAGTTCCTCGACCCGGGCGGTGGCGATCGGGTCGAGCGCCGAACAGGGCTCGTCCATCAGGATCACCTCGGGCGAGACGGCGATGGCGCGGGCAATGCAGAGACGCTGCTGCTGGCCGCCGGAAAGGCCCGTGCCCGGCTCGTCGAGCCGGTCCTTGACCTCCTCGTACAGGCCGGCCTTGCGCAGGCTGCCCACGACGATCTCCTGAAGGTCCGACTTGTTGCGGGCCAGGCCGTGGATCCGCGGGCCGTAGGCGACATTGTCGAAGATCGATTTCGGGAACGGGTTGGGCTTCTGGAACACCATGCCGACCCGGGCGCGCAGCTCGACCACATCGAGGCCGGGCGAATAGATGTCGCCGCCGTCGAGGGTGATCTTGCCGCTGACCTTTGCCGACGCGATGGCGTCGTTCATCCGGTTGAGGCAGCGCAGGAAGGTCGACTTGCCGCAGCCGGACGGACCGATGAGCGCCGTCACCTCGCGATCGAGGATGTCGAGGTCGACATCGAACAGCGCCTGCTTGGTCCCGTAGTGAACGGAAACCTTCTCGGCCTGCATCTTGGTCGCACTGATCGGCTGCACGGCAGGACCCTTCGTATGCATCGTCTGAAAATGTTCCATCATGGCGGTGTCCCGTTGCATTCTACCAGCGCCTCTCGAAGCGACGACGCAGGATGATCGCGGTGATGTTCATGAGCGAGAGGAAGATCAGCAGCACGCAGATCGCGGCGCTGGTTCGCGCGACGAAGCCGCGCTCCGGGCTGTCGAACCAGATGAAGATCTGGGTCGGGAGCGCCGTCGAGGCCTCGACGAGGCTGCTCGGCGCCGCAGTGATGAAGGCGTTCATGCCGATCAGAAGCAGCGGCGCCGTCTCACCGAGGGCCTGGGCCAGTCCGATGATGACGCCGGTCATGATGCCGGGCGCCGCCAGCGGCAGCACGTGGTGACCGATGACCTGCATGTCCGAGGCGCCGACACCGCGAGCCGCCTCGCGGATCGACGGCGGCACCGCCTTCAGCGCGCTGCGTGTGGTGATGATGATCGTCGGCAGGGTCATCAGGGCCAGCACCAGACCGCCGACCAGCGGCACGGATCGCGGCATGCCGAAGAAGCCGATGAACAGCGCCAGGCCGAGGAGGCCGAACACCACCGACGGTACCGCCGCGAGATTGTTGACGTTGATCTCGATGAAGTCGGTGAACCGGTTCTTGGTCGCGTATTCCTCGAGATAGACCGCAGCCCCGACGCCGAGCGGCACGCTGACGACGAGGCAGATCAGCAGCAGGTAGAACGAGCCGACGATCGCACCGCGCAGGCCGGCGACTTCGGGGAAGCGGCTGTCAGCCGACGTGAACAGGTCCCACGCAAAGGCTGAGCGAACGCGGCCATCGGCCTCCAGCGTCTGGAACCTGGCGATCGCCGCGTCGTTCAGCGGGCGGCGATTTTCCGGCTGCTCGGCAGTGATGACGCCTTCGTAGAGCTGCTCGTAGGGGTCGGAGACCGGAACCCAGATCGGGAGCGTCTCGCCGGGCTGCAGCGTGCCCGCCTCAAGCGTGTCGCGGATGATGTATTGCGCGCCGTTACTAAGGATCGAGGTGATGGCGCGCTCTTCGGCGCGTCCCTCGACGGGCGGGAACAACGCCATGATGGATTCGTTGGCGAGCGGACCCGGCCGCACATTGACGCCCTCCGCTGCCTGTGGCGGCACGGTGACGTCGATCAGCACCTGCGTCTGCGTCCAGGCCGGCAGCGAGGTCATGATGACCGACCCGACGAGCACGGCCAGCATGGACAGCGCGAACACGATTGCCGCCAGACCGTAGATCCGCAGGCGGGTCTGCTTGCGTCGGCGCGATTTCAGGCTGTTGCGGATCGCCGTCCGGACATCGGTCGCGGGCTGCGCGGATGAACCATCCAGGGTGGCATCAGTCATATTGTTCCCGATACTTTCTGACGATCCCGAGGGCGAGGAGATTGAGACCCAGGGTCGCGACAAACAGGCTGAGGCCGAGGCCGAAGGCGGCCAGCGTCTTCGGATTGTCAAAGGCGGTGTCGCCGATCAGCAGGGTAACGATCTGCACGGTGACGGTGGTCACGCCCTCGAAGGGATTGGCGGTCAGGTTGGCGGTGAGGCCCGCCGCCATCACCACGATCATCGTCTCGCCGATGGCGCGGCTGGTGGCGAGCAGGATACCGCCGACGATACCGGGGAGCGCCGCCGGCAGGATGACCTTGGTGACCGTCTCGTTGCGGTTGGCACCGAGACCAAGCGAGCCGTCACGCAGCGAGGTGGGCACGGCGTTGATGGCGTCGTCGGCCAGCGAGGAGATGAACGGGATGAGCATAACGCCCATCACCAGGCCCGGCACGATGGCCGCGGTCGGCGAGATCGACAGGCCGATCGCCGCGCCCCATTCGCGGATGGCCGGGGAGACGATCAGCACGGCGAAGAAGCCGTAGACGATCGTCGGGATACCGGCGAGCACCTCGATCAGCGGCTTGACCACGCCCCGCACCAACGGCGAGGCGAACTCGGCCATGTAGATCGCGGCGAACAGTCCGACCGGTGTCGCCACGGCCATCGCGATCAGTGCGATCATCAGCGTGCCGGCGAAGACCGGGATCGCACCGAAGGCACCGGACGAGGCGACCTGGTCGGGCCGAATGGCGATCTGCGTGTCCCAGCGCGTGCCGAAGAGGAATTCGGTCAGCGGGACGAGCGAGAAGAAGCGGAAGCCCTCGAAGACCAGCGAGGCGAGAATGCCGACGGTGGCGAGGATCGAGACGGTCGCGCAGACGATGAGAATGCCGCGAATGACCCGCTCGGTCTTGTCCCGCGCCCGGAAGCGCAGGGAGATCCGGGGCAGGATGAGGAAAATGGCGAGAAGGCAGATCGCCACGACCACGACGGGCAGCAGCCAGCGGGACAATTGCTGGGCGGCGACGAGCGTGCGGGCGCCTTCGAGGATGTAGGGCTCCGGCGTGCCGAAGGTCGTCCCGGTCGCGGCCTGCTGCACCTGGCTGACGATAAGGCTCAGCTGGGACGGCGTGGCGGCGTCGCGGGTCAGGTCCGGCAGGGCCGACACGACGACCGAGCGCAGGATGACCGGCTCCAGCATCAGCCAGGCAATGATGAGCAGAAAGCTCGGAACGAGAATGCTCAGGGCGACGAGATAGCCGTGATATTTCGGCAGGGAATGCAGCTTGCCCGCCTCGCCGCTCGGGATCGCCGACGCGCGACGCGCGGCGAGGCCGAATGCCAGGAAGGCAAAGGCGACGGGGATGAGGAAGACATAAGAGAGTGGCAAGGCGCTGATCCCCTCAAAATGTCTGCCGGCCACGATGGCCGGCAGACGGTGGTGCTATCGATCAGGACGGGTTTTCCATCGCGGTGCCGGCGGTGGCAGCTTCCTGCACCTTCGCCAGTTCCTCGGCCGAGAGCGGGACCAGGCCACGCTCCTCGAGATAGCCGCCGGTCGCGAGGGCTTCGTCGCTGACGTACTCGGCGATGAATTCCTCGAGGCCCGGGATCGCCTGGCGGTGGTCGTTCTTGATGTAGATGAAGAGCGGACGCGACACGCCGTACTCGCCGGACGCAACCGTCTCTTCCGACGGCTGGACGCCATCGATCGCGGCGCCCTTGAGCGTGTCCTGGTTCTCGAAGAGGAACGAGTAGCCGAAGATGCCGACGGCATGATCGTCAGACGTCAGACGCTGGACGATGAGGTTGTCGTTCTCGCCGGCCTCGACGAACGGGCCGTCGGTGCGCATGCGCTGGCAGACTTCTTCCTTGCGGTCGTCCTCGAGTGCTTCGATCGCCGGGAAGGCCTCGCAGCCCTCTTCCATGACCAGCTCGACCCACGCGTCGCGGGTACCCGACGTCGGGGGCGGACCGTAGACGAGGATCGTCTGGTCCGGCAGCGACGGATCGATCTGGTTCCAGTTCTGATAAGGATTCGGCACGATCTCGCCGTCGACCTCGACTTCACCGGCCAGGGCCTGGAAGAGCTGCGCCTTGGTGACGCTCAGGTCGGGACCCGACTGGGCGCTGGCGAGCGACAGAGCGTCGTAGCCGAGCAGGATTTCGGTGACATTGGTGACGCCGTTGCCCTTGCAGAGTTCCCACTCCGACTCGGTCATGGCGCGCGACGCACCGGTGATGTCAGGCGTCTGGGCGCCGACGCCGCCGCAGAAGATCTGCATGCCGCCACCGGTACCGGTCGACTCGAGAACGGGAGCAGCCATGCCCGACTCGTTCGCGAACTGCTCGACGACGGCCTGCGTGTAAGGGAAAACCGTCGAGGAACCGACGATCTGGATCTGGTCGCGGCTCTGCGCGCCGGCATGACCGACGAGCGAAAGGGCGGTGCCGAGCGCAAGGCCGGCGATGAGCGTGTTCTTCACGGGTGAGTCTCCTTGAGGAGTTACGTTTCCGAACCGAGCGTTGCGAGGCCACCCTGTTTGGCGGCTACGGTTCGCGGTTAGCTCTATCGGCCCGACAAGAAGTCTCTATGACAGAAACGTCTCACTATTATGACAGTTTAAGACGTTGAATTGTATGGCTTTAATCAGAATCAGCGGTTGACTTTCCAGGATCGGGGAAGCGAGCGGTGAAAACCGAGCCCTCGTTGACCTGCGAGCTGATCAGGAGTCGGCTGCGATGGCGCAGGAGAATGTTGCGCACGATCGAAAGGCCGAGCCCGGTTCCCCGCTGCGAGCGGTCCTTGCCGAGGTCGACGCGGTAGAAGCGTTCGGTCAGGCGCGGCACATGCTCGGCGGCGATGCCGCGGCCGAAGTCGCGGACCGAGGCATTGATCACCGGCGCGCCGCGTTCGGCAGTGCGTGCCAGCTGCATCTCGACGCGGCCGCCGCCATCACCGTATTTGCAGGCGTTCTCGACGAGATTGGCGAAGACCTGCATCAGCTCGTCTTCGTCACCGATGACCAGCACCGGCTCGTCCGGCACGATCAGTTCGATCGTCAGGCCGCGCTGCTCGGCGAGCGGGCGCATCTGCGCCTCGACCTTGCGGAACAAGGCCGCGAGATCGGCTGTCGTCGAGATCGGCACGTGGCGCTTCATCTCGATCCGCGACAGCGACAAGAGATCGTCGATCAGCCGTGACATGCGGGTCGCCTGCTCCCGCATGATGTCGAGGAAGCGGTCGCGGGCGGCGGCGTCGTTGCGCGCCGGGCCCTGCAGTGTCTCGATGAAACCGGTCAGCGAGGCGAGCGGCGTGCGCAGCTCGTGGCTGGCATTGGCGACGAAATCGGTGCGCATCCGCTCGAGCCGCAGCTCGGCCGTGCGATCGCGGAACAACATCAGGAAGAAATGCGGCCGCTCGCCCTGGTAGGGCGGGATCGGCACCACCTCCACCTGCCACGTCCGGTCGAGCGGGCGGCGGTCTTCGAGCGTCGCCAGGCCGGGCTGCAGGTGCTCGATGACCCGCTCGACCACAGCCAGAAGCTCCGGCGAGCGAAACCGCAGCGAGACCGGATCGCCCAGCGCCATGTTGCCGAAGGCGATCAGCGAGGCGGGGTTGCGGTAGCGCAGCAGCATGAAGCGGTCGACGATGAAGGCGGGCTCCTGGAAGGCCTCGACCACTGCCTTCATGCCGCGCCCGGGCCAGACCACCTCCCGCTCGGCGGCGCGGATCCGGCGTGGGCTTGCACCGCGGCTCGGCCAGTGGACGACCAGCATCAGGACGACGAAGGCGGCGAAGCAGCCAGCGGCTGCGTCCGGGAATGTCGTGCCAAGCAGCACGAAGAGCGCGGCCGCCGCCACCGTGATCGTCTTGGCGCGACGCCGGGGGACGGCACGCAGCGGCGCCTCTTCCTCGTCCTGGGCTTCATCGGTCATCGTGGTCGCAGCTTCCCCGGATGGCCGAAGGGGGACAATCGGCCGGTCATCGCTCGGTCCTATGGCGGAAACTTTAGAGCTTCATGACGACGAGAGCGAAAGGCGAGAGCCGGCGCTTCAACCGGCCGGCCGCAGGCGGAGCGCAAACACCATGAGGTCCCGCGTATCCTGACCAATGCCCGGGTCGATTGCGAGCTGGCCTTCCGCGGCCGAACCGGCCGGAATCTCCATGTCGAAGATGAAGGTCTCCTCCGCGATGCTGGTCGCGAAGCGCTGCCGGCCGCAGGTGGTGTCGCCGGCGAAAAGGCAGCGCAGGCTGAACTCGCGCGGCGTGCCGTCCGGGGAGCCGACGGTCAGTTCGCCCCGCACCGTCTGCCCACCGAGAGAGCGCAGCACGCCCGGCCCGATGACCAGACCGATCTCGGTTCCGCCCCCCACAGCGGGCACTTCGATCCGCACGCCGGAGCGACCCGCTGTGGTCTGTTCCGCCGTCACGCGGCCGCCATCCGTCGCCCGCACCGCCTCGATGTCGCTGCCGTCGAAGATGTTGATCCAGTCCGCGTTGGGCTCCTCGCCCTCCCCCGATGCCGTGCGGATCGCCTCCTCGACCGTCATGCCGCTCGTCTCGACTTCCGGCGTCGCCATCAACGAAGAGTAAAGCCACCACGCCGCGACCAAGAGCAGCGCCAGGACGAGGATCGCCGCAATCACGCCGACGAGCCAGCGCGGCGCGCGTCGCGACTTCGCCGCGGCCGGCTTGCGATTGCCCGGGGACCAGTCGCCCGCGGGAGATGGCCCGGCCGACGCGCCGGCCGTCTCCGCGACGGGCGCCCCATGCTGCGGGGGCGCACCGCGATCCGGCGCACCGATGTCGGGGAGCGGCTCCTCGCCGGCACTTGCGGAAGCGGCCAGTGTTCCGGCCTCCGGCACCGACGGATCGCCGGCATGCGATGCCGTCACCTCGAAAGTCGCAGGCACCGGCTCGGCATCGGCCTCGTCGGCGTGCGGCGCGGGCACGCCGCCCGGCGGATAATCGGCCTCGATGCGCTCGATCGCCGCGATCAGCTGTTCGAGCTGCCGGTCCGCAGCGGCCTGGCCGACGCCTTTTTCCGCGACGACACGCTGGATGGCCCGTTCGGCTGCCTCGTAGACCTGGACCCGAAAGTCCGGGTCGTCCGCATTTCCTTCCTGCAGCGCGCGACGGACACTCGTTTCAATCGTGCTGGCCAAATAACGCTGCCCTTTGTCAATCGAAGCGAAGCCCGGCCGGAGGTGACGAGCACTGCGTTTGCAGCATAGTACGCGGCGGCGCGTCGTCCAGCCACGGATATCGACCGTTGCGTGGGCTTCGCTCGCGAGCCGGCGGGACTTCAGCACATTTCCCGGCAGCGACTGCCGTCCGCGTTCCGGGCGACGGCTGCCGAGGCAGCCAATTCGGGCAAGCTGCGTTGACCGAACGATGCAAGCCACTGTCGCCCGACCAAAACGCTGACCGGAGGACCCCCATGACATTGCCCGACCTACTCAGCCTCGAGGGGCAGATCGCCCTCGTGACCGGCTCCTCGTCGGGGATCGGCAGGGCGACAGCCCTCGAGATCGCCCGCGCCGGGGCGGACGTCGTGGTCAATTACCACGGCTCCCCAGAGGAAGCCGATGCGGCGGTCGCCGAGGTTGAGGCGCTAGGCCGGCGCGCCATAGCGATCGCCGCCGACGTGGCGTCGGAGAGCGAGGTGGTCGCGATGTTCGACCAGGCCGAGCGCGAACTCGGTGCCCTCGACATCGTCGTCTCGAATGCCGGCATCCAGAAGGATGCGGCGCTCGCCGAGATGAGCCTCGACGACTGGAATGCGGTGATCGGCGTCAACCTCACCGGCGCGTTCCTGGTCGGCCGCGAGGCGGTCCGGCGGTTCCGGTCCAAGGGTCTACGGAAATCGGTGAGCCCGGCGCTCGGCAAGCTGGTCTTCGATTCCTCCGTCCACCAGGTAATCCCCTGGGCGTACCGAGTGAACTACGCGGCTTCCAAGGGCGGCCTCGACCTGCTGATGCGTTCCATCGCCCAGGAAGTCGCGTCGGAGAAGATCCGGGTCAATTCGGTCGCGCCGGGTGCCATCGCCACCGCGATCAACGCCGAGGAGCGCGAGGACGACAAGGACGCGATGCTGAAGCTGATCCCCTACGGCCGGATCGGCGAGCCGGCCGACGTCGGGCGGACGGTGGCGTGGCTGGTGTCGGACGCTGCCGACTACATCACCGGGCAGACACTGTTCGTCGACGGCGGCATGACGCTCTACCCTGGATTTCGCGGCAACGGCTGAGGCCGGCCGCCCTCGCGCACGCACTTTGCCTTCTGCTATGCAGTCGCTTTGCCGGCTCCACCCGGCGCAACGAAGCGAAGGAGTAGCGCGATGGCATTCGAGGGACAGGTCGCGATCGTCACCGGCGGCGCCAAGGGGATCGGCTACGCCATCGCCCAACGCTTCCTGCAGGACGGCGCACGCGTGATCGTCGCCGACATCGACGAGAAGGCGGGCACGGCGGCCGAGAAGTCGCTTTCCGAATGGGGCGAGGTGCGCTCGGCCGTCTGCAACGTCGCGGACCGGCTGCATGTCCACAATCTCGTCGCGATGGCGCTCGGGGAGTTCGGCGACATCGACATCCTGGTCAACAATGCCGGCATCGTCCACAAGGCCGACTTCCTCGACCTGGAGGAAAGCGCCTTCGACCGCGTGATGGGCGTGAACCTCAAGGGCTCGTTCCTCTGCGGCCAGGCAGTCGCGCGGCACATGGTGGAAAAGGTGAAGGCCGGCGGCGAGCCCGGCTCGATCATCAACATGTCGTCGGTGAATGCCGTCTTCGCCCTGGCCGACCAGGTCCCCTATTCCGTCTCGAAGGGCGGGGTCAGCCAGCTGACGAAGGTCATGGCGCTATCGCTCGCGCCCTACGGCATCCGGGTCAACGCGATCGGACCCGGCTCGATCATGACCGACCTCCTGAAGGCCGTGGCCAGCGACAAGGCGGCGTCGAAGAAGATCCTGTCGCGCACCCCGCTGGGGCGGATCGGGGAACCGGAGGAAATCGCCGGAATAGCAGCATTCCTCGCCTCGAAGGACGCCAGCTACGTCACCGGCCAGACGATCTATGCCGATGGCGGTCGGCTCGGCCTCAACTACACGATGCCGGTTCCGAACGAGGACTGAGCTACCGGCGATGCCCCGGGGCCGTGGCCCCGGGCCGCCCTCAAGCGAGCGGGCGGCGCTCAGCCGCGCTCGTCGCCGTCCTCATCGCTCTCGGTGCGACGCATCGAGGTGAGCTTGGCGAACACCGCAGCCGCATCGAGTTCGCCGTCCTCTGCCGGAGCAGTCGGCTCGTGTCGCCAGTTCTGGGTCTGCGACGCCGAGAGCAGACGCTCCTCCTCGGCGATCTCCTCGGGACGGATGATGCCGCGCGAGGCCTTCTCGACCTCCAGATCGAGATCGATCTGCGAGCAGAGGCCGAGCGTCACCGGATCCATCGGCTGAAGCGTGGCGGAGTTCCAGTGCGTGCGCTCGCGGATCTGCTGGATGGTGTTCTTCGTCGTGCCGACCAAACGCGAAATCTGCGCGTCCTTCAGTTCCGGATGGTTGCGCACCAGCCAGAGAATGGCGTTCGGCCGGTCCTGGCGCTTCGACACCGGCGTGTAGCGCGGCGCCTTGCGCTTGGCTTCCGGCACGCGGACCTTGGGGGTCGCGACCTTGATCCGGTAATTGGGATCCTTCTCGCCCTTCTCGATCTCGTCGCGCGTCAGCTGGCCGTTCATCACCGGGTCGAGGCCCTTGATGCCGGTCGCCGACTCGCCGTCGGCGATCGCCTTCACCTCGAGCGGATGCAGCGTGCAGAAATCGGCGATCTGCTCGAAGGAAAGCGAGGTGTTGTCGACGAGCCAAACCGCCGTCGCCTTCGGCATCAATAGTTGCTGTGCCACGGATACAATCCTCCTTAGTGCCTGCCCCGGGAGGCAGGACGTGGAATCTCACCACATGTCCTGGAATTGGCGGCGGTTATAAAACGTCGGCCGCATGGGTGCAAGGATAGCGAGCAGACGGCTGCATATAAGATGGGCCGCCCCACGCCGCCTCTCGACGCCTGCGGACCGCAACGCCCGCCGCCCCGGTCCGCGCTAAGTCGTCAGCACGATCTTGCCGATATGATCCTCGTCCATGTGCCGATGCGCCTCGGCCGCTTCGGCGAGCGGATAGCGCGCCTCGATCAGGGGCCGGACGGTGCCGGCGGCCAGCAGCGGCCAGACCTTCGCCTCGAGCTCCTGTGCGATGCCGGCCTTGAAGCCCACAGACCGTGCCCGCAGCGTCGAGCCGGTCAGCGTCAGCCGCTTGCGCATGACGAGGTTGAGATCGATCTCGACCTTCGGGCCGTTCAGGAAGGCGATCTGGACGATGCGCCCGTCCTCGGCGGCGAGCTTCAGATTCTTGTTGGTGTAGTCGCCGCCGACCATGTCGAGTACGAGGTTGATCCCCCTGCCCCCGGTGGCTTCGGAAAGCGCCGCGACGAAGTCGCCGCTGCGGTAGTTGACGCAGAGCTCCGCGCCGAGCTCCTCGGCGGCCCGGCACTTGTCGTCACTGCCGGCGGTCGCGAAGACCCGCGCCCCGAAGGCCTTGGCGAGCTGGATCGCGGTCGTGCCGATGCCGGACGTGCCGCCATGGACGAGGAAGCTCTCGCCCTCCTTCAGGCCGCCGCGCTGGAAGACGTTGTGCCAGACGGTGAAGAACGTCTCCGGAATGCCTGCGGCTTCCTCGAGGGACAGGCCTTCCGGCACGGGCAGCGCGTTGGTCTCGGCGACCACCGCATATTCGGCGTAGCCGCCGCCCGCCACGAGGGCCATCACCGGGTCGCCCAGCTTGTAGCGCATAGCGCCCTCGCCGAGCGCCGCGACGGTGCCGGCGAATTCCAGGCCAGGCCAGTCGGGCGCGCCCGCCGGCGGCGGATAGGCGCCGAGGCGCTGCAGCACGTCGGGCCGGTTCACGCCGGCGGCGGCAATCGCAACCAGGATCTCGCCCGGCGCCGGCTGTGGAACCGGCCGGCGTCCGGGCTTCAGGACCTCCGGTCCGCCAAATCCGTCGAACAGCGCGACCGTCATCTCGTGTGTCATCATCGTTTGCCTCCGGCGCAGGAAGGTAGAGAGAATCTTGCGATGGCGAGCGGGCGTTAATCTCCCGGTAAGGTTTCCGGTGTTTAACTTCGATCAGTCCAGATTGATGGATAGGCGGAGCGCTGGTCGCCCCGTTTGACGCCTCCCTGTTGAAACTCCTGAGAGCCGCTGTCGCGGCTCTTTTTTTTGCGTGCGATTCGCTTAACGTCGGTTAACCATCGTTACCGGCAGAAGCTTGCCAATCGGGAGGAGCCGCCGCACTTTCCCGGAACGCACGAATCTCCGTCTTGCCGAGACAGACAAGACGCAGGCCGCCGGGAGCTGTCGCAGCCAATGACGACGCAGAACACCGATCTACCGACGGAAGACCGGACGATCCGGCTTGCCGAGCATCTGGCGTTCTCGCGCTCGTTCCAGCCGTTGTTCAACGAGGGCATGTCCCTTGTCGACGAGACGGCGGTGTATCTGGATGGCGCCGGCCGGATCGAGGCCAAGGCGATGTCGAAGGCCGGGGCGACGCTCTATGCGGCCGAATCGATGCGGCTGACCACGCGGCTGATGCAGGTGGCGTCCTGGCTGCTGCTGCAGCGCGCCGCCAATCAGGGCGACATGTCGCGGGCGCAGGTCGAGGCGGAGAAGGTGAAGGTGCGGCTGGAAGGGCTCGGCAGCGCCCGCGAATCCCCGCAATATGCCGAGCTGCCCGAGACGTTTCGCCACATCGTCGAACGCGCCGTGAAGCTCGAGCGGCGGATCGCCATGCTCGACCGCGAGATCTATGGCGAAGCCTCGCGCCGCGAGGGCTGGCCGAACACCAATCCGGTCGGCGAGCAGATCAACCTCCTGAAGACCGCCTTCAACGGCTGAGTGAGCCGCCCGGGCGGTCGGTGACGCGCGCCCGTCGATCGGGCTTTCCATCGACCCAGGCAAGGCGGGCGGATCGCTCCCCATAGCAGCTGATTGCCGCCGGACCCCTCCGGGCACTGCAACCTGGCGTCGCCGGACGCCGGGTTCTTCCTGCTGCGCTTGCGCCAGCCTTCGCAGGCGCACCCTTGCCAGGTTCATCCATGGCAACGGCAATCGTCACACCCTTCATTGACGCAACGGACCTAATCGGCAATCTTCGCCGGGCTGGGAGGCACAAGACTAATTTTTTCGAATAACTGTAAGGGAGGAATATTATGGTGCGACGCACAAACAACGACGGCGCAATAACGATGTCCGATGCATCGGTTACGCGACGCAAGTTCCTGAGAGGCGGGGCCGTCGTGGCAGGCGCCGCGGCGACCAGCCTGGCGGCGCCCGCAGTCCTCGCGCAGTCGCCGCTCGTGGTGAAGATGCAGACATCCTGGCCGGCGTCGGACATCTGGATGGACATGGCTCGTCAATATGTCGAGCGGGTCGAGCAGATGAGCGGCGGCCGCCTCAAGATCGATCTCCTGCCCGCCGGCGCCGTCGTCGGCGCCTTCCAGGTCATCGACGCCGTCAATGACGGCGTGCTCGATGCCGCGCACTCGGTCTCCGCCTACTGGTACGGGAAGAACAAGGCGTCTTCGCTGTTCGGCACCGGCCCGGTCTTCGGCGGCAACCCGACGACCATGCTTTCCTGGTTCTACCAGGGTGGCGGGCGCGAGCTCTACCGCGAGCTCACGCAGGACAATATGGGCCTCAACATCGTCGGTCTCCTCGGGTTTCCGATGCCGGCGCAGCCGCTCGGCTGGTTCAAGAACCCGGTGGAAACCGTCGCGGACATCGGCGGCCTGAAATACCGCACCGTCGGCCTCGCCGCCGATCTGATGCAGTCGATGGGCATGAGCGTGACCCAGTTGCCCGGCGGCGAAATCGTCCCGGCAATGGAACGCGGCGTCATCGACGCCTTCGAGTTCAACAACCCGTCGTCCGACATGCGCTTCGGGGCTCAGGACGTCGCCAAGAACTACTATCTCGGCTCCTACCATCAGGCGTCGGAAGCTTTCGAGTTCCTGTTCAACCGGGATTTCATGGAAGATCTCGACGACGATCTCCGGGCGATCATGGAATACGGCGTCGAGGCGGCGTCGACGGCGAACACCGCGTTCGCGCTCGACAATTATTCGGCCGATCTGCAGAAACTGCAGAGCGAGAGCGGCGTGACCGTGCACCAGACGCCGAAGGAAATCCTCGCGGCGCAGCTGGAGGCGTGGTCCGAGATGATCACGGAACTCGAGGGCGACCCCTTCATCAAGAAGGTGCTCGACAGCCAGCGAGAGTGGGTCGAGCGGGTGACCTACTACGAAATTCTCAACGCGCCGGACTACCGTCTGGCCTACGAGCATTTCTTCCCCGGCAAGCTCGACAGCTGATCGGCGCCCGGCAGAAGCCTTGAACAAGCCCGGTGGCCCTGGCCGCCGGGCCCTTTCTGCAGATGGATCGGGGGCCCATGGTCGCTTTCATTCGCTTCGCCGACTCGCTGTCGGCCGCTTTCGGCAAGACGTTCGGCTGGCTGATCATGCTGATGACCTTCGGCACCAGCTACGAGGTTTTCGTCCGCTACGTGTTGAACAAGCCGACGGCCTGGGCCTTCGACGTCTCCTTCATCATGTACGGCACGCTGTTCATGATGGGCGGCGCCTATACGCTGTCGCGCGGCGGCCATGTGCGCGGTGACTTTCTCTACCGGCTGTGGAAGCCCCGGACGCAGGCGACGGTCGACCTCGTCCTCTACCTCTTCTTCTTCTTCCCCGGCGTCACTGCCCTGATCGTCACCGGCTGGAAATACGCGGCCCGTTCGGTCAGCTACGGCGAGGTCAGCGTCAACAGCCCTGCGGGCATCCCGATCTACCAGTTCAAGGCTGTCATGGTCGCCGCCGGTATTCTCCTGTTCATCCAGGGCATCGCCGAGATCCTGCGCTGCATCCAGTGCATCCGCACCGGCTTCTGGCTGCGCGCCGATGAGGACGTGCAGGAAACCGAGGACCTCCTTCTCAACAAAGCCACTGCCGCGGAAAGCGACGCACATCCATGACCGAACCGCAGGTTGCCCTGTTCATGCTGGGGCTGTTCATCTTCCTGGTCTTCCTCGGGTTCCCGATCGCCTTCACCCTGATGGCGATGGGCATCATCTTTGGATACTACGCCTATTTCGACGGCGACCGGATGTGGCGGGCCTTCAACCGTCTCGAGGAGGACGCGGGCCTTTACGACAGCGTCACCCTCTGGCTCGACGGATTCTTCAACAGTCGGATCTTCGACCTGTTCATCAACCAGACCTACACGGTGATGAGCAACGAAGTGCTGACTGCCGTCCCGCTGTTCCTGTTCATGGGCTACATCGTCGAGCGCGCCAATATCGTCAATCGGCTCTTTACGACGCTGAACATCGCCTCGAAGAACATCCCCGGCTCGCTGGGCGTAGCGGCATTGATCACCTGCGCGCTATTTGCCACCGCCACCGGCATTGTCGGGGCCGTGGTGACGCTTATGGGACTGCTCGCCCTGCCGGCGATGCTGAAGGCGCGCTATGACACGTCCTTTGCCACTGGCATCATCTGCGCCGGCGGCACGCTCGGGATCCTGATCCCGCCGTCGATCATGCTGATCGTCTACGCGGCAGCGTCCGGTACATCGATCGTCCGGCTCTATGCCGGCGCCCTGCTTCCGGGATTCCTGCTGGTCGGGCTTTACATGGTCTACGTCGTCGGACGGTCGATTCTGCAGCCGTCCGTCGCGCCCAAGCCTTCTCCGGGAGAGATCCCCGACGTGCCGTTCGGCCGGATGCTGTTCATGATCGCCACGTCGTTCCTGCCGCTGGCGGTGCTGATCCTGGCGGTGCTGGGCTCGATCCTGTTCGGCCTGGCAACGCCGACGGAGGCGGCGGCAATCGGCGCTCTCGGTGGCCTCCTGCTGGCCGTGGCCTACCAGGCGATGACCTTCCAGCGACTGCGGGAGTCCGTGTATCTTACGGTGCGCACGACCGCGATGGTCTGCTGGCTGTTCGTCGGCTCCTACACCTTCTCCTCGGTGTTCTCCTATCTCGGCGGAGAGGCGGTCATCTCGGAGTTCGTCCAGGGTCTCGACCTGACGCCGCTGCAGTTCCTGCTGCTCGCCCAGCTGATCATCTTCCTGCTCGGCTGGCCGCTGGAGTGGAGCGAGATCATCATCATCTTCGTGCCGATCTTCCTGCCGCTCCTGCCGATGTTCGGCATCGACCCGCTGTTCTTCGGCATCCTCGTCGCGCTGAACCTGCAGACGTCGTTCCTCACCCCTCCAATGGCAATGAGCGCCTATTACCTCAAGGGGATCGCGCCGCCGGAGGTGCGCCTGACGCAGATCTTCATGGGCCTGATACCGTTCCTCTTCATGGTGTTCCTGGCCATGGCGATCGTCTACGTCTTCCCGCAGATCGTCTTCTACCTTCCCAATGCCGTTTATGGCTGACCGGCGCATCCTTGACCTTCCGGCCACCGTACTGCGCGAGCGGCTGGCGACCGGGGCAATGCGAGCGATCGAGCTGACCGAGGCGGTTGTCGCCCGCGTCGAGTGCCTGGGGGCGGCGACGACCGGCTTTGCCTGGTTCGACGCGGGTTTCGCGCGGCGGCAGGCGGCCTCGCTCGACCAGTTTCGCGGGCGGGGCCGGGCGCTCGGTCGGTTGCACGGGCTGGCCGTTGCCGTCGACGATACGATCGATACCGCGTGGATCCCTACCGAGCGGGGTTTTGCGCCGCTGCAGGGGCGCGTACCCGAGAAGGAATCCGCCATCGTCGAGCGGCTGCGCGGTGCCGGGGCGATGGTGGCAGGCAAGACCCGCGTGGCGGAACTCGGCGTCGGCGACTTCCGACGGGACGATGAGAATTGGGGCAGCCCCAGCGCGACACCGGACGGCGCGGCGGTGGCGGTGGCCACCGGCGTCGTTCCGCTTTCCGTCGGCCTCGACGGACGATCCGCGCTCGTCGGCTCGGCGGCGCGGGCCGGGGTCACCGGCTACCGGCCGAGCTTCGGCGCCATCTCGCGCCGCGGCGCGCTGGACCTGGTGCCCAGCCTCAGTGCCCCGTGCGTCTTCGCGCCCAACGTCGCGGGCGTCGCGCTGCTGGCGGAGGCCCTGTTCGGCTTCGACGCCGCCGATACCGCGACCGCGCTGGCTCCGCATCCGCGCCTCCTCGACCATGCGGGCAGCGCCCCGCCGGTCGTCCCGACGCTCGCCTTCGTGCGGACCCCGTGGTGGGATTGCGCCGGCACGGAAATGCAGGAGGCTTTCGACGAGCTGATCGTGGCTCTCGGCGAACGCTGCTTCGAGGCGCCGCTGCCGCATATCTTCGCCGACGGCCGGATCCTCGCCGAGCGGGTGATGCTCGCCGAGATGGCGAAGAACCTCACCGGAATCCGCCAGCGGCACCCGGCGGCGCTGTCGCCGATGCTGTCCGACATGCTGGCGGAGGGCGATGCGGTGCTCGCGCGGGACTATCTGGCAGCGCTCGACTGGCGAACCGTCCTCTATGCCGGACTGGAGGCGGTCCTCGAACGCTGCGACGCGATCGTCACGCCTGCCGCCACCGGCCCGTCCAGGGACGGCGAGGGCACGGAGGACGCGACGGCGTTCAACGCGCTCTGGGCCTTCCTCGGCGTGCCAAGCGTCAGCCTGCCGTTGCTGGAGACACCGGACGGCCTGCCGATGGGCGTCCAGCTGGTCGGGCGGCGCGGCGACGACGCGCGGCTGCTGCGCACTGCCCAGTGGCTTGAAACTTCGTTTCAACAGGAGATGCAGGGATGACCCTGGAGCGCTTCTTGTCGGTGATCGCCTTCGTGGTCCTGGGCGTCTTTCTGCTGGTGCTGGTCACCAAGGTGGCGACGCTCGACCTCAGCATCGTCGTGCTCGTCACCATACTCCTGTGCGGCTACGACCTGTTCTTCCACCGTGTGCCGCCGCATCCGTGAGGGCGCGGCACCGCTGCCGATCCTGCGCATGAAAAAGCCCGGCGCGAGGGCCGGGCTCTTTCGCAAGACGATTTGCCGAAGCTTAGATCTTGAGGCCTTCATACCGCTTCTTGAAGCGGGAGACGCGGCCGCCGCGGTCGAGAAGGTGCTGGTTGCCGCCGGTCCAGGCCGGATGGCTGGTCGGGTCGATGTCGAGGTTCATCTTGTCGCCTTCCGAACCCCAGGTGGACCGGGTCTCGTACTCGGTGCCGTTGGTCATCACGATGGTGATGTTGTGGTAGTTCGGGTGGATGTCTTTCTTCATCGCCTTCGGTCCTTGGTCCTGCCGCCCCCCCCCGGCACGCTTGAGCCGCTGCGGCAAAGCCGCCCGCCGGTCTCGATGTCGCGGGGATCACGGAGCGCGCTTCGCTTCCAAAATCAGGGTCGAGCCTATACATCAGGGCCGGTCGGGGCACAAGAGCCGCCCTGGCGCCCAAAAGCCTGGAGACCAGCGTGGCCGATATCATCATGGCGGAACAGAAGAGCGCGGCCCGGCGGCGCAATCTGAGGCCGCTGGCCCGGCTGGCGCCGTACATGTTCCGCTACAAGGGACTGATGACCGGCGCCGTCGTCTGCCTGTCGCTCGCCGCCGTCACCACGCTGTCGCTGCCGCTCGCCGTCCGGCGCGTCGTCGACCACGGCTTCGCCACCTCCGACACCGGCTTCATCGACCTCTATTTCGCGACGCTGATCCTGCTCGCCCTCGTCCTCGCCGCCGCCAGCGCCGGCCGCTATTTCTTCGTCATCACGCTCGGCGAGCGGGTGGTGGCGGACCTTCGCAAGGACGTCTTCGCGCACATCACCCGCCTGTCGCCGGGATTCTTCGACCGCTCGATGTCGGGCGAGATCATCTCGCGGCTGAGCGCCGACACGACGCAGGTGAAGTCCGCCGTCGGTGCCACGGCCTCGCTCGCCCTGCGCAACGCCATCCTGTTCTTCGGCGCGGTGACCATGATGGTGGTCACCAGCCCCGGCCTGTCGCTGATCGTCATCGGGGCGATCCCGATCATCGTCCTGCCGCTCGTTGCCTTCG
Source organism: Aurantimonas endophytica (assembly GCF_014196845.1). Lineage (GTDB taxonomy): Bacteria > Pseudomonadota > Alphaproteobacteria > Rhizobiales > Rhizobiaceae > Aurantimonas > Aurantimonas endophytica. The sequence continues at coordinate 134,393 of NZ_JACIEM010000004.1, read as the reverse complement.
GCCGCTCGGTCAGGCGCCGCTCGCGCCTGGCGCAGGACACGCTGGCGGACGCCACGGCCTATGCCAGCGAGGCGATCGGCGCGATGCGCACGGTGCAGGCCTTCACCGGGGAGGCAGCCGCCTCCGGCCGGTTCTCCCGCGCGGTTGAGCTCGCCTTCGGCGCAGCCCGCTCGTCGATCACTGCGCGCGCGTTTCTCACCGCCTTTGCAATCTTCCTGATCTTCGGATCGATCATCGCCGTGCTGTGGATCGGCGCCCAGCAGGTGACGGCGGGGACGATGACGCCGGGCACGCTCGGCCAGTTCCTGCTCTACGCCGTGTTCGCGGCCGGTGCGCTGGGGCAGCTGTCCGAGGTCTGGGGGGAACTCGCCCAGGCCGCCGGTGCGGCAGAGCGCCTGAGCGAGCTGCTCGGCGAGGAATCGAGCGTTCCGGAGGCGGCCGATCCGCTGCCGATGCCGGTCCCGGCGCAGGGCGCGGTGGTGTTCGAGGATGTCAGCTTCGCCTATCCGACCCGCCCGGACCTGCCGACGGTGCACCAGCTGTCCTTCTCGATCCGGCCCGGCGAGACGGTGGCGATCGTCGGTCCTTCCGGCGCCGGCAAGTCGACGATCTTCTCGCTGATCGAGCGCTTCTATGATCCCGATGCCGGCCGCATCCTCGTGGACGGGGTGGACATCAGGCAGGCCGACCTCCACGCGCTGCGCAGCCGCATCGCTTTGGTGCCGCAGGACGTCTCGATCTTCGCGGCGAACGCGTCGGAGAATATCGGCTTCGGCGAGATCGACCCGGACGATTCGCGGATCCGTTCGGCCGCCCGCTCGGCGCTCGCCGACGGCTTCATCGAGGCGCTGGACAAGGGCTACGACACGGTCATCGGCGAACGCGGCATCACCCTCTCCGGCGGCCAGCGCCAGCGTATCGCGATCGCCCGCGCCATCCTGCGGGACGCGCCGATCCTCCTGCTCGACGAGGCGACGTCCGCCCTCGACGCGGAGAGCGAGAAGCTGGTGCAGATCGCGCTGGAGAAGCTGATGGAGGGGCGGACCACCCTGGTCATCGCGCATCGGCTCGCGACGGTCCTGAAGGCCGACCGCATCCTCGTGCTGGACGGCGGGCGGGTCGTCGAGGAGGGAACGCACCAGGCGCTGGTTGCCCGCGACGGTCTCTACGCCAGGCTCGCCCGCCTGCAGTTCAACGGCGGCGCTGGCGAGCGCCAGGCGGCCGAATAAGGCTCCTGCCCCCGCTGATTCAGTTCACTGTCGGCAGCGTCGCCGTCACCTCGATCGCGGCGAACCATGCCGAGAGGTCGGCGATGTCCTCGTCGCTCAGGCCCTGCGCGATGATCGACATCTGCTGGTGCTGGCGCCTGCCCTCGCGAAACGCCTTCAGCTGCTCGGCAAGGTAGATGCTGCTATCACCGGCGAGGTTCGGCGCGTCGGGGGCCGTCGCTATGCCGTCGCGACCATGACATGTAGCGCACATCTGCGCCTTCTGCTTGCCGGCGGCGAGGTCTGCGGCAAGGCTTGGGGCGGCGGCAAATGGCAGAGCGACAAGTGCCGCGGTGAGCAGCGAAACACGGGGCATCTGGTAACTTTCCTGGATTGATCGAGCGGGACCCTTCCGGCCGTCGCGCGACAGCGGCGGTCGGAAGCGTTTCTCCCGCGCCGGGCAGGCGCGGGAGCTTCGAGATGCCGAAATCAGTCGCCGTAGGAGATCCGGTACAGCGCGCCGGCGAGGTCGTCGGAGACCAGCAGCGAGCCGTCCTTCATCACCGCGACGTCGACCGGCCGGCCGATATATTCACCGCTGTCCGTCAGCCAACCCTCGGCGAAGGCTTCGGTCTCGCCGGCCGTCCCGTCCTCGTTCACCGGGGTGAACATCACCCGCGCGCCCACCGGCTCGGTGCGGTTCCAGGAACCGTGCTGGGCCGAGAAGATGCCGCCGCGATATTTCTGCGGGAAGCTGGTGCCGGTGTAGAAGTCCATGCCGAGGTCGGCGGCGTGGGCGGCCATCTCGACCTCCGGCTGAACAACGCCGGCGGGCACCTCGGCATCCTTGTACTCGTTGGTGCGGACCGTGCCGCCACCATACCAGGGAAAGCCGAAATTCTGGCCTGCCTCGGTGGCGCGGTTGAGCTCGCCCGGCGGGATGTCGTCGCCCATGCCGTCCACCTGGTTGTCGGTGAACCAGAGGTCGCCATTCTCCGGGTTGAACTGCATGCCGACGGAGTTGCGGATGCCGCGGGCGAAGACTTCGCGGCCGGACCCGTCGCGGTTCATCCGGATGATGCCGCCGATGCCCGTCCGGTCGTAGAGGTCGGCCTTCTCCGGCGGCGGCACGTTGAACGGCTGGCCCAGGGAGATGTAGAGCTTGTCGTCCGGGCCGATCCGGCAGACGCGGGCGGTGTGGTTGAACGACTCCTCCTCGACGGGGATCAGCTCGCCCTTCGGCACGGCCTCGTCGACGGCGACGTCCGGGCTCTCGTAGAAGAATTCGGCCGCCGGCAGGACCAGCACGCGGTTCTGCTCGGCGAGGTACAGGAACCCGTCCTTGGAGAAGCAGACGCCGTTCGGGATGGCGAACTCGATCGACGGGGCGAACTGCTTCACCTCGTCGGCGACGCGGTTCTTGTCGCGATCGGTCACCGCCCAGACGTCCTGCTTGCGGGTCCCGACGAAGGTCACCACGCCCTGCGGTCCGATCGCGATGTGCCGTGCGTCGGGCACCACGGCGTAGAGTTCGATCTTGAAACCGGAGGGAAGCTCGATGTCCTCGAGATTGGCCCGCAGCTGGTCGGCATAATCGCCGGTCTGCTCGACCGTGCGGAAGTCCATCGACGTACCGGTCGACTGCATCCCCCGCAGCTTCGTCATGTTGTCGTCGCTCTGGGCGAACGCATTCGTCGCCACGAGGCCGGCAAAGGCCACCGTGCTCATCAGCAATCTAACCATGTTTCCTCCCTGCCGTGCTTGCTACACGGTCTTTGACAAGGGCTTTGCCCCTACGGAAGGGATGCTGGCAGGGGTCCGCGCGGCCGTCAATCATCCGCGCCGCGCAGCCGATCGCCGCATGGATGGTAGCGGTTGCAACCGGACGATCAGCGTTCGGTGAGCTTGAACTCGATCCGGCGGTTGCGATCGCGGGCCTCGGGGCTGTCGCCCGGCTCGATCGGCTGGAACTCGCCGAAGCCGGTCGCCGCCAGCCGCTCGGGTGGCACGCCCTGGCTGATCAGATACTTGACCACAGCACCGGCGCGTTCGGTCGACAGTTCCCAATTGTCCTCGAACCGGCCGCCGGAGATCGGGACGTTGTCGGTATGGCCGTCGACGCGGATGATCCAGTTGATGTCCGAGGGGATCTCCCGGTTCAGCTCGACGATGGCGCTGGCGAGCTTGGCCATCTCCTCGGCGCCGGCGGGCTGAAGGACATCGGATCCGGACGGGAACAGCACCTCGGACTGGAAGACGAAGCGGTCGCCGACGATGCGGATGTTGTCGCGATCGGACAGGATCTCGCGCAGCCGGCCGAAGAAGTCGGAACGGTAGCGGGAGAGTTCCTGCACCCGCTGCGCCAGGGCGACGTTCAGCCGGCGGCCGAGATCGGCGATGCGGGTGCGGCTTTCGGCGTCGCGGACTTCCGAGACTTCCAGCGCGCTTTCGAGCGCGGCGATCTGCTGGCGAAGCGCCGAGAGCTGCTGGTTGAGCAGCTCGACCTGGCTGCGGGCACGCTGCGACAGCGCCCTCTCGTCATCGAGCGCGCTTTCCAGCTGGCCCACCTGCGCCCCTGCGATCGCGGCCGAGCCCGAGCCCGAATCGAGCGCCTGCTGCAGGCGGCTGCGATCCTCCTCGGCGGAAGCGAGCGAAGCCTGCAGCGAGGCGATCTGGTCCTCGAAATCCTGGCCCGACGAGCGTTCCAGCGCCAGCAGCTGGGTGAGTTCGTTGATCTGGCTGTTCAGCCGGTCCAGCACCTCGTCCTGGCCGGAGATCTCGCGGGACAGGATGAACTGCGCCAGCACGAACACCGAGAGGAGGAACATGATCGCCAGGAGCAGCGTCGACAGGGCGTCGACGAACCCCGGCCAGTAGTCGATGTTGCGTTCGCTCCGACGGTTTCTCGAGAGCGCCATCGATCAGCGACCCTTGTCGCCGCTGCCGAGCTGGCTGGAGAGGCGCTCCAGCACCTTGCGGAGTTCACGCTGCTCGCCGGCCTGCGCCTCGACGAAATCCCGCAGGATCTGCTGCTCGCCGCGCATGTGCTGGACCAGCCCCTGGATGCTCTCCGCGAGGTTCGCCATGGCTGCGCTGGTGCGCGGGCTGGCCCCCTGGTCCTGCACCAGCTTGCCGAGCCGCTCGGAGAGAAGGCGCAATTCGCCGCCGCCTTCGCCGGACGCGCCGGGAGCCAGCACCATGTCCGAGCCGACATCGGTGACCGAGGACAGCCAGTTCTCCAGTTCCGTATAGAACCGGTTCTGCGCCCGGCCGATCTGCAGGTCGAGGAAGCCGAGGACGAGGGAGCCGGAGAGGCCGAACAGCGACGAGGAAAACGCGGTGCCCATGCCGGAAAGCGGTGCCGCCAGGCCGGCCTTGAGGGAATCCAGGATGGCGTTGGTGTCGCCGATCGACGGATCGAGGCCCTGGATGGTGGCGCCGATGGAGCCGATGGTGCGAAGCAAGCCCCAGAACGTGCCGAGCAGGCCGAGGAACACCAGCAGGCCGATGAGGTAGCGGGCGATGTCGCGCGTCTCGTCGAGGCGCGTAGCGATCGAATCGAGGATCGAGCGCATCGACTGGGTGGACAGCGAGAGCGAGCGGCGCCGGCCGATCATGGCGCGCATCGGCGCCAGGAGGACGGGATCCTTCATCTGGTCGAAATCATCGGCCCCGTCGCGATAGGCATTGACCCAGCGCACCTCGCGCTGAAGCCGCAATACCTGCAGCATGGCAAGGAAGATGCCGACGCACAGCACGCCGATGATCAGGCCATTCAGCCCGGGATTGGTGACGAAGGCCGAAGCAACCTGGCGGCCGAGGATCGCCGCGACGAAGCCGACGAGCGCCAGGAACACCAGCATCGACCAGAGGAAGACAAGCGGGCTGGAAAGCCGGATCGGGTCGAAATCGTCCGGTCTCCCGGACTTGGCTGGCGAACTGAAGACCTGCATCGCGTTCCATCACTCCCGTGGGGGATCCGGTGCCGCAGACGGCGGCTAGCCGCGCGAACGCGCATCCGGCATGTCGTCTCCCACGTCGCTTGTACTCGAATTCCGCCAAGAGGATAGGCAACAATGCGGCGCATTTAAACGTTCGACGCTGCAACGCAGCAGCATAAGGCTTAAATTAGCGTTAAGTTTTGCGCTTTCAGGCCGGATCAGACGCTCGCGATGCGCTGGCCGCCTGCCGCCGCAACGTCGCCTGACGCAGCTGTTCCACCAGCGCCTTGTGCATGAATTCGTTGCCGCAGGCGACGTCGCCCTGCATGTGGTCGAACTTTTCGCCGTCCATGCCGGAGAGGAACCCGCCGGCCTCGCGGATCAGCACCGCGCCGGCCGCGACGTCCCATGGCCGCAGCGCGCGCTCCCAGTAGCCGTCGAAGCGGCCCGCCGCGACGTAAGCGAGGTCGAGGGCGGCCGCCCCCATGCGCCTGATGCCGGAGGTCTCGCCCATGATCTGGCGCATCTCGTAGAGAGAGGCGGCGTGGTCGCCCTGGCCGAGGAACGGGATGCCGGTTGCGAACAGCGATTCCGGCAGGCGCTGGCGCGCCGCGACGCGCAGGCGGCGATCGTTGAGGAACGCGCCGCCGCCCTTCTCGGCCGTATACAGCTCGTCCATCGCCGGATTGAGGATGACGCCGGCAACGAGCTGGCCGTCACGCTCGAGCGCGATCGAGACGGCGAACATCGGCAGGCCGTGCAGGAAGTTGGTCGTGCCGTCGAGCGGATCGACGATCCAGCGGTGCTGCGGGTCGCGTCCTTCGACCGTGCCGCGCTCTTCCATCAAGAAGCCCCAGTCGGGGCGGGCACGGGAGAGTTCCTGGAAGATCACCTCCTCGGCCCGCCTGTCGGCATTCGACACGAAGTCGGCAGGGCCCTTCATCGAGACCTGCAGGTTCTGCACCTCGCCGAAGTCGCGGATCAGCCCGCGGCCGGCCTTCATGGCGGCCTGGGTCATCACGTTGAGAAGGGCAGAACGAGCCATCTGGTACTTTCAGGAAGGAACTTTGGGCCGAAACCCGGAAAGGAGAAGCGAAGGAGGCGGGCGCCGACGATCAGTCGGCGCGCCGCAGATAGGTGATCTCGTTGGTGTCGACGAGGATCTTCTCGCCCGCCTCGATGAAGGGCGGCACCATCACCCGGATGCCGTTGTCCATCACCGCCGGCTTGTAGGACGAGGCGGCGGTCTGCCCCTTCACCACCGGGTCGGCCTCGACGATGGTCAGCACGACCTGGTCGGGGAGCTTGATGCCGATCGGCTTGTCCTCGTGGCTTTCCACGGTGACCATCATGCCGTCCTGCAGGAAGGCGGCGCGGTCGCCGACGAAATCCTTCTGGAGCTCCAGCTGCTCGTAGGTGCCGGTGTCCATGAACACCAGCATCTCGCCTTCGGCATAGAGGAACTGGTAGTCGTTCTGCTCGAGGCGAACCCGCTCGACCGTCTCAGACGCCCGGAACCGCTCGTTGAGCTTGGTGCCGTCGATCAGGTTCTTGAGCTCGACCTGGGCGAAGGCGCCGCCCTTGCCCGGCTTGACGTGGGCGGTCTTGATCGCGGCCCACAGGCCGCCATTGTGCTCGATCACATTGCCGGGGCGGATTTCGTTTCCGTTGATCTTCATGAAAGCTCTCGAAGGGTTCGGCCGCGACCCGGGTCGCGGTCGCGCGGCATCGTCGGTTGGGCGTAACGTCGGGCATCTTCCATCGGGCGCCGGGCACTGCAGCTGGCCCTGCGCGAGGCGCGCCGAGGTCGCGCGCGTGGCTCGCCGATGGCGGCTCAAGACCACAATCGCGCGTTTCTTTCAAGTCTCGGCCGCGCGGCTCAGCCCGATCCGAGACGGTTGGCGGCCTCCAGCGCCGACTTCTGCGCATCGGCTTCGAGGCCCCGGAAGAAATCGTCGAGGACCGGATCGGTGTTGGACAGGCGCTTGGCCAGCACCGCCCATTTGGCGGCCTCGACCGTATCGGGCTCCGTGCCGATGCCGTCCTTGTAGAGATGCGCCACCCGGTTGATGGCGATCGGGTTGCCGCTTTCGGCAGCGCGCCTGAGGAAGCGGAAGCCTTCCTCCGGCCTCGCCTCCCCGCCCTTGCCGTTGATCAACCAGATCCCGTATTCGACCTGCGCCGTGTCCTGGCCGTTGATCGCCGCCGCACGCAGCCAGGTGCGGGCGCGGGCGACGTCCGCGGTGACGCCGCGACCGTAGGCATAGAGCTGGGACATCGCATATTGCGCGTCGGGAACGCCGGCATTGGCAGCTTTCTCGAACAATGGCCGCGCCTCCTCGAAGCCGGCATTGGGCGCCGCCTCGATCAGCATCTGCGCATAGTTGTACTGCGCCAGCGGCAGGCCCTGGTCGGCCGCCGCCTTCATCAGGTCGCGCGCCTGGGCGAGGTCTTCCTTGCCGGCCGTCCCGTCGAGCAGCATCATCGCATAGCGGAACTGCCCCTCGGGGCTGCCCGATTTCGCCGCCGCCTCGTACCATTTGGCGGCGGCGGCAAGGTCCTGCGCCACGCCGAGGCCGCGGGAGTAGATCTCGCCGAGTAGCGTCTGCGCTGCAGGGTCGCCGAGATTGGCCAGCGGCTCGGCGATCTTCAGGGCGGAGAGATAGAAGCCGCGCTGAAAGGCGCCATAGGCGAGGTCTGCACGGGCAGGCGCCGCCGCGGTGGGCGCCGCCTGTTCCGGCACGGCGGACGGCGTCGGCAGGTCGTCGCCCTGCGAGCCACGCAGCATCTCGTCGATCGTGACCTTGCCGTCGTCCTCCTGGGCCGCCGCCGGAATCGCCGCCAGCGCGACCATCGCGCCGAGCACGGGTGCCGCCACCCGCATCCAGATCAGGCGAAGGCGCATCACGCAGCCTCGCTTTCCATATACGCGTCGAACAGCGCATTGGCGCGGGCGACGGCGGCGCCGGCGCCCTGTGGATCGGCGAAGACGGCAGCCGACACCGCGACGAACTCGGCCCTCGTCGCCGCCGCCTCGGCGACGCTCTCGATGCTGCGGCCGGCCATGACTATGCAGGGGAGTTCGACGATCTCGGCCCACCATTCGGCCATTTCGAGGTTTTTCTCGTGCGCCTCGTCCGCGAGGTCGGCGCCGAGGCGCCCGAAGAACAGATAGTCGGGGAGCTTCTCGCCGGCCTCGAGCGCCTCGTGGCGGGTCTCGAAGCCGGATCCGCCGACGATCAGCTTCGGCGCAAAACGATCGATCGCCTCGGCCAGAGCCGCGACCTCGCCGCCCGTCACATGGATGCCGTCGGCTCCTACCCGGCCGGCACAGCGCGTGTCGTCGACGATGATCGCCGCGGCGCCGGCTTCCTGGATCATCGGCACCAGCAGTTCCGCGAGGCGCTGGAACGATGCCTCGTCGCGGCCGGCGGGGTCGATGATGACGGAGGCCACGTCGCCGCCTGCAAGCGCCGCGCGCATCGCGGTCTCGGCATCGGCGTCGGAGAGCGGCGTGGTGATGAGGACGAGCCTCGGACGGATCAGTTCTTCATTCATCGGGGGACGAGGTTCTCGCGGGAGTTCTGGCTGGTTTTCGCAGCGACACTTGGACGCCCGCAGGCGTTTTAGCAAATCCCGCGTCCCTTGCGAAAGCGGCCGTGCACACAAGCGCGCGAGCGGCAGGACGGAGCCGCCGCGGTTGCGGGCGCCCCGCACCGACCGTAAGGATGGCGACCGATCGATACCGGACCGGCCTGACGCTTGATCACCGACCCCCTCTTCTACGTCTTCGCCGTTCCCGCGGTCATGCTGATCGGGCTGTCGAAAGGCGGCTTCGGCGGCTCGATCACCCTGCTCGGCGTGCCGCTGATGGCCTTCGTCGTAGACCCGGTGACGGCGGCCAGCATCCTGCTGCCGGTCCTGGTGGCGACGGATCTGATCGGCCTCGTCGCCTGGCGTCGCGAATTCGACCGCAGCGTCCTGATGTCGATCCTGCCGGCGGCCTTCGCCGGCGTGGCGTTCGGCTATTTCGCCGCGGCGTTGATTCCGGCGGACGGGTTCCGCGTGCTGCTGGGGCTCTTGTCGCTGTGGTTCGCTATCCGTTGGTTCGTTTCCTCGCGCCACCAGGAGCATGCCCGCGCACCGAACCGGCTGCGGGCCGGCTTCTGGGGCGCGCTGTCGGGCTTCGCGAGCTTCGTCAGCCATGCCGGCGGGCCGCCCTACCAGGTCTACGTGCTGCCGCTGCGGCTGAAGCCGTCGGTCTATGCCAGCACCTCGGTGTTGTTCTTCGCCGCGGTCAATGCCGCCAAGCTGCCGGCCTACTTCCTGCTCGGGCAGTTCTCGTCCCAGAACCTGGCGACGTCGGCGGTGCTGCTGCCCCTCGGCTTCGCCGCGACGCTCGTCGGCGTGTGGATCGTGCGGCGCATCGATCCGGCGTCGTTCTACTGGATCACCTATGGCGTCCTGATCCCGGTCGGCGCGAAGCTCGTCTATGACGGGGTGGTCGGCCTGCTGTCGTGACGGGGGCCGCGCGGTCTTCTATGATTTCCCGACACGGCTGAACGCCGATCGGGGGGAACCATGGGCATCTACGACGAGCATCTCGACCGCAACCCGGCGAACTACCAGCCGCTGACGCCCCTCACCTTCCTGTCGCGGGCCGCCCAGGTGCACCCCGACCGGATCGCGATCATCCACGGGTCGCTCCGCCGGAACTATGCGGACTTCTACCGCCGCTCGCGGCAGCTCGCCTCGGCGCTGGAACGGCGCGGCATTGTGAGGGGCGACACGGTGGCAGTGATGCTGTCGAACACGCCGGCCATGCTCGAGGCCCATCACGGCGTGCCGATGGCGGGGGCCGTGCTGCTGTCGATCAACACACGGCTGGACGCGGCGATCATCGCCTTTCAGCTCGACCACGCCGAAGCCAGGGTCGTGATCGTCGACCGGGAATTTTCCACGGTGATGCGCGAGGCGCTGGCGATGGCGACGTGCCGGCCGCTGGTCGTCGACTACGACGATCCCGACTTCCCCGCCGACGCGCCGGCACCGAAGGGCGATCCCATCGGCAGCCTCGAATACGAGGCGCTGCTGGCCGAGGGCGACCCCGCCTACGAATGGCAGATGCCGGGTGACGAGTGGGATGCGATCTCGCTCAACTACACGTCCGGGACGACCGGCAATCCCAAGGGCGTCGTCTACCATCACCGCGGCGCGGCGCTGATGGGCTACGCCAACGTCATCGCCGCCGGGCTCGGGCGATACCCGGTCTATCTGTGGACGCTGCCGATGTTCCACTGCAACGGCTGGTGCTTCCCCTGGACCCTGGCGGTGCAGGCCGGCACGCATGTCTGCCTGCGCTGGGTCCGGGCGAAGGCGATGTACGAGGCGATCGCCGAACACGGCGTGACCCATCTCTGCGGCGCGCCGATCGTGATGTCGATGCTGATCAATGCCGACGAAAGCGAGAAGCGCGCCTTTCCCCAGAGCGTCGTCTTCAACACCGCCGCCGCGCCGCCGCCGCAGGCCGTCCTGGCCGGCATGCGCGACGCCGGCTTCGAGGTGACGCATCTCTACGGGCTGACCGAGACCTACGGCCCGGCCGTGGTCAACGAATGGAAGCAGGACTGGGATGCGCTCGAGGGCCCCGCCCGCGCAGCGCAGACGGCGCGCCAGGGCGTGCGCTATGCCGCGCTCGAGGATCTGGCGGTCATGGATCCGGAGACGATGGCGAAGACACCCGCCGACGGCGAGACGATCGGCGAGGTGATGTTCCGCGGCAATATCGTCATGCGCGGCTATCTGAAGAACCCCGACGCCTCGGCGGAGGCGTTCCGCGGCGGCTGGTTCCATTCGGGCGACCTCGGGGTGATGCACGAGGACGGCTATGTCGAGCTGAAGGACCGGGCAAAGGACATCATCATCTCGGGCGGCGAGAACATCTCGTCGATCGAGGTCGAGAACGCGCTCTACCAGCATCCGGACGTCGCGACCGTGGCGGTGGTCGCGCGGCCCGACGAGAAATGGGGCGAGACGCCGCTCGCCTTCGTCGAACTGAAGCCCGGCCGCAGCGTGACCGCCGAGGCGCTGATGGAACACTGCCGCGCGCATCTGGCGCGGTTCAAATGCCCGAAGGAAATCCGCTTCGCCGAGGTGCCGCGGACGTCGACCGGCAAGATCCAGAAATACGTCCTGCGAAAGATGCTCGAATAAGGGTCGGTGACCGGGCGCGGGGCATTCCCGCACCCGGCGCGAGGCTCAGTTCCTGGGTTGGCGGAGACGTTCGATCTCGTCTTTCAGCTTGAGCTTCCGCCGCTTCATCTCTGCGAGTTCGGCGTCCGTCATGGCCGGTTTCGAGACCAGCGCGGCCGAAATCTCGTTATCCAGCGCCGAGTGGCGTTGTTCGAGCGTCGCGAGATGGGTATCCAAGGACATGGCTTCTCCCTTCGTGAGTGAGGCAGCGGCCCCGACTGCGGGACCGCAACGTCGACCGTTCGAAGGTGTCACAATTCGGTAGCACTGTCGAACGGCTGACGGGTCCATCGCTATCGCCTCAATGCGGCATTTGTTAATCATCGCCGGGCCCGCACAATGGCAATGCCGGGGCACGATTCGACGGCGAGCAAGCGTTCCGAAAGGATGATGATGGCGGATCAGGAACAGGCGGGCCTGAGGCTCCAGGTCGCACGCCTGCGGCAGGAACATGCGGATTTCGATGCCGCCGTGAATGCGATGGAAGCCATGGGATGCGACCGGCTCCAGGTGCAGCGCATGAAGAAGAAGAAGCTCGCGATCAAGGACCGGCTGCAGGACCTCGAGGACCAGATCATCCCGGACATCAGCGCATGAGCGAGGCCACCACAATCGTCCCGGTCGCCATCATCATGGGCAGCCAGTCGGACTGGAGCGTGATGAAGAACGCCGCCGACACGCTGGAAGCGCTCGGCGTCGCATTCGACGCGCGGATCGTCTCGGCGCATCGCACGCCGGAGCGTCTGTACGAATTTGCCCGCGGCGCGCGGGACGCCGGCTTCAAGGTGATCATCGCCGGCGCCGGCGGCGCGGCGCATCTGCCGGGCATGACCGCCGCGTTGACCCCGCTGCCGGTCTTCGGCGTGCCGGTCGAAAGCCGCGCGCTGTCAGGCAAGGACAGCCTTCTCTCGATCGTCCAGATGCCGGCCGGCATTCCGGTCGGGACGCTGGCGATCGGCCGGGCCGGCGCGATCAACGCCGCGCTGCTCGCCGCCGCCGTGCTGGCGCTATCCGACAGCGCGCTAGCCGCCCGGCTCGACGCGTACCGGCAGGCCCAGACGGACGCCGTCGCGCCGCAGCCGCGGGACGACGCATGAGCGCCGCGCCTTTGCCTGCCGGCAGCATGATCGGCATCATCGGCGGCGGCCAACTCGGGCGCATGCTGGCCATGGCGGCGGCGCGCCTCGGCTACCGTGTCACCATCCTCGACCCGGACGCCGGTTGTCCGGCCGCCCAGGTGGCCGGCGAGACCATCGTCGCCTCCTATGACGATACCGGTGCGCTCGGCCGGCTGGCCAGCCAGTGCGACGTCGTCACCTACGAGTTTGAGAACGTTCCCGTCGAGCCGGTGCGCGCGGCGATCGGCGCGGCGCTGCTGCATCCGCCCGCCGAGGCGCTGGAGGTGGCGCAGGACCGCGTGGTGGAAAAGGCGTTTCTCAACGGCATCGACGTCGAGACCGCCGAATGGCGGGCGATCGATACGGTGGAGGAACTCGGTCATGCGCTGCTCGATCTCGGCGGCGACTGCATCCTGAAGACCCGCCGCTTCGGCTATGACGGCAAGGGCCAGGCGATCATCCGGCCGAGCGGGCCTTATGCGGATGCCTTCGAGAGCCTCGGCAGCGTGCCGTCGATCCTGGAGAAGAAGGTCCCGTTCGCCTATGAGTGCTCGGTGATCGCGGCGCGCGGCACGGATGGCACCGTCGTCGCCTATGATCCGGCCGAGAATGTCCACAGCCTCGGCATCCTGCGGCGATCCACGGTGCCGGGACGGCTGACCCAAAGCGTTGCCGATGCGGCAAAGGCGATCGCCAGCCGCATTGCCGACCGGCTCGGCTATGTCGGCGTGATCGGCGTCGAGTTCTTCGTGCTGGCCGACGACAGCCTGCGGGTGAACGAGATCGCGCCGCGCGTCCACAATTCCGGGCACTGGACCGAAGCCGCCTGCGCCATCTCGCAGTTCGAGCAGCATGTCCGCGCCATAGCGGGCCTGCCGCTCGGCGATCCCGGCCGGCATTCGGACTGCGTGATGGAGAATCTCATCGGCGACGAGATTGGCCGCGTCGCCGAATTGCTCGGCGAGCCGGAGACGGTGGTGCATCTCTACGGCAAGGCGGAAGCGCGGCCGGGGCGCAAGATGGGCCATTTCACCCGGCTTTCCCGCCGATAGTGGCCACGTTCGTCGCGGCGAAGACAATGCAGCGGAACGGCCGCGACTCGTTGACAATACGTGCCGGCAAAGCTATCTCCGCAGCACTTGCGTAGCAGGCCTCGGCCGGCGCGCCCCTTCCCTATGCGGCGGAACGGAAAGGATCCGATCGTCGCTTCAGACGATCCGGTGATGTCATGAAGATCAAGAATTCGCTCAAGGCACTGAAGACCCGCCACCGCGCCAACCGCCTGGTTCGCCGCAAGGGCCGCGTCTACATCATCAACAAGGAAGCCCCGCGCTTCAAGGCCCGCCAGGGCTGATCCCGAGCCGGCCGCCTTCGGGCAGGCCGCTCACCGATATTTCAGTTTGACGGCGCGCATGGGAGACGTAGGTTCTCCTTATGCGCGCCGTTCTGATTTCTGCCGCCCTCAGCCTCGTCCTGGCATTCCCGGCCCCTGCCCTCGCGCAGGATGGCGAGCCGCCGGCAGCCATGCCCGAAGCGTCGCCGGACATCGTGCCGGGCCCCGAAGAGCCGGAGCCGCCGATGGTTTTGCCGGCGCCGGACGAAGAGCTCGAGGAATCCCCTGACGCCTTCGGCAGCGCGCCCCTGCCGGAAGGCGACACCCCGGAAGCCGCCGAAGCCGACGATGCCCCGGCAACGCCGGAGCGGGCGATCGACGATCTGTTTGCCGAGCTTCGCCAGGAGCCCGACGAAGGCAAGGCACGCCTGATCGCTTCTCGGATCGAGCGGCAATGGCGTCGCAGCGGCAGCGCCACGATCGACCTGCTGATGCTGCGGGCGGCAACGGCAATGTCGGAGCAGAACAGCGCTGCTGCGCGCGACCTGCTCGACCAGGCGCTGGTGCTGGCGCCCGACTATGCGGAAGCGTGGAATCGCCGCGCGACGCTGGCCTTCACCACTGACGAGTGGGGCAAGTCGCTGGCCGACATCGAGCAGACGCTGCTGCGCGAGCCGCGCCACTGGGGCGCGATGATGGGCCTTGCCACCATCCTCGAGCGGACGGGCCACAAGGACAAGGCGCTCCAAGCCTACATGCAGGTGCTGACCGTCTATCCGGCGCTCAAATCGGCGCAGGACGCGGCAGGACGTCTGTCCGACGAACTGGTCGGCCCGCTGCTGTGAACGTGGCAGGCGAGCGAGCCATTTATTCGCGGTGGATCACAGGTATAACGGCGCCATGACTGCATTGCTGGAACAGGCCCTGGAGCGAGTCCGGACCCTGCCTGCTGAACTGCAGGATGAGTACGCGCGCATCCTTCTGCGGCTGACTGGCGACGACGACGCGGTCTATCAACTGTCGCCAGAAGAAGAAGCCGATCTCATCGAGGCCGAGGCCGAAATTCGGCGCGGCGAGATAGCTACGGATGCGGCGGTCAACGCTGTCTTTTCGAAATATCGCCGTTGAGGCTGCGCTACACTGAAACCGCTCTCCGTCAGATCGACGAGGCGCTCTTTTATAAAGCCGCACAGTCTCCACGAGTTGCTGCACGCTTCAGCAAACGCATACTGGCTGCAACGGCCCTGATCGAGGCCGACCCAAATGCAGCCCAGGCGACCAGCCGCTCACGTACCCGTCGGGTCTTCCTGGCGCCCTACCCCTATTTTCTGTTTTATCACGTTGCAGCGGACGAAGTCGTGATCACCAGGCTGCGTCACGCAGCACGCAAACCGCTTCCCAGATTCGAGTGACGCGACAATCCACACCATAAGCGAAGCCCCATCCGCTCGCGCACGACGCCGTCGCGAGCGGATGGCTTTGAGGCGGAAGCAGCCTCAGACGGCCGAGAGGCCGTCCGAGCCGATATAGGCGATGCGCAGCATGTTGGTCGCGCCGGGGGTGCGCAGCGGCACGCCGGCCGTGACGATCAGCCGTTCGCCCGACCTTGCATAACCCTGCTCGACCGATATCCGGCAGGCGCGATCGACCATGTCGTCGAGGTCCTGCGCGTCCTCGGTGACGACGCAATGCAGGCCCCAGACCAACGACAGGCGGCGGGCGGTCTCGACCACCGGCGACAGCGCCAGGATCGGGATCTGCGGCCGCTCGCGGGCGGTGCGCAGGCCGGTCGTGCCGGTCGCCGTGTAGGTGACGATCACCGCGACGCCGAGGGTCTCGGCCATCTGCCGGGCCGCGAGCGAGACGGCGTCGGCGCCGGTCGGCTCGGGCGCCGGGCGCTGGGCGAAGATGATGCCGGGATAGAGCGGGTCCTTTTCGACCTGCACGGCGATCCGATCCATCGTGGCGACGGCTTCGACCGGATAGTCGCCAGCCGCCGATTCCGCCGAGAGCATCACCGCGTCGGCGCCTTCGTAGACGGCGGTGGAGACGTCCGAGACCTCGGCGCGCGTCGGCACGGGTGCCGAGATCATCGATTCCAGCATCTGCGTCGCCACGACGACCGGCTTGCCGGCCTTGCGGGCGGCGCGGGTGATTCGCTTCTGGATGCCGGGTACGGTCTCGAGCGGCAGTTCGACGCCGAGATCGCCGCGGGCGACCATGATGGCGTCCGACAATTCGATGATCTCGTCGAGCCGCTCGACCGCCTGGGGCTTTTCGATCTTCGACAGAAGAAAGGCGCGGCCGCGCGCGATCTTGCGCGCCTCGGCCAGGTCGTCGGGACGCTGGATGAAGGACAGCGCGACCCAGTCGACGTTCTCGGCCAGCACCGCGTCGAGATCGCGGCGGTCCTTGTCGGTCAGCGCGCCAGTGGCGAGCGTCGTGTCTGGAAGGCTGACGCCCTTGCGGTCGGAGATCTTGTCGCCGGCGACGACGCGGCACTTGATGTGATGCTGGTCGGTGGAGATGCAGACGAGCTGCAGCCGGCCGTCGTCGATCAGCAGACGGTGCCCTTCCTGGACAGCCGCGAGAATCTCGGGATGCGGCAGGTAGACCCGCGTGGCGTTGCCGGGCGTCGGGTCGTCGTCGAGGGTGAATTCCTGCCCGACGGTGAGCGAAACCTTGCCCTCCTCGAACGGCCCGACCCGGAGCTTCGGTCCCTGGAGGTCGGCGAGGATACCGATCGGGCGGCCCACGGCTTCCTCGACCCGGCGGATCCGCTTGACCAGCTCGCGCATCGTGTCGTGGTCGGCATGGCTCATGTTGATGCGGAAGACATCCGCGCCAGCCTCGTGAAGCTTGCGGATCATCTCTTCCGAAGACGAAGCGGGTCCCAGCGTGGCGAGAATCTTGACCCTGCGGTTGCGTCTCATTGTGTATCCGTACCTTCGCGGGGCGCTTCGGTCAGCTGGACCATCCAGCTTGCCTGCTCGCCCGTGTCGTATTCGCGGAAGCCCATCTTCTGGTACCCGCGCTGAAAGCAGTCCTTGACGCCAGCGATCTTGAATTCGTTTTCGGCGATGCAGAGGCTGACCGTACCCGCCCAGCGGCCATTGCCGTCGGCATCCTCGGCGTAGAGATAGTAGTAGCGCGACGACAGCGGGCCCTCGATGATCGACTTGCAGGTCGTCGCGGGAATGCGCCACCAGCCTTCGGTCGTCCAGCCCGCCTCGGCGCGGTAGCCGATGGCGACGCCGACCAGCGATTGCGTGCCATTGCAGACGCGGAAATCGGCCTTGGCGGCGTCGGCCGTCAGCGGCGCCGACAGGACCGTCAGGCCGATGGCCGTCACGCAGGCTGCCGCGCCGTTCCATAGCCAGCGCAGGGAGTCAGATTTCATCACGCTATCCTCGCTATGCGGATCAGGTCGCAGAATGCCTCTTCTTCGCATAGCGGCCAATGCTGTCAACGACATGACTTTCGTGAGGCTGACCGCAGGTGGTGCTTCGGCCGCCAAGGCGGCGGTGCCACACTGACATACCGACGATCTCAGCGGGGGCAAAGCGTTGCCGGCACCGAACGCGCGCGACGATGCCTCCGCACCTAGCCTATCGTGCCGCAATAGGCGAGCCCGTGCCGTCGCCGGTCGTGGACTTGATCCGCGTTGCGGCGGGGGCGATATGCGGGGCGAGCAGGGACGAACCGCACAAGGAGCCGCGATCATGGACGACATCAGCGAGAGGCAGCGCCTCGAATACGAGGCAGCGGCGTTCCGGCGATTGCGCGATCACCTGCGCGCCCGGACAGACGTGCAGAATATCGACCTGATGAACCTCGCCGGCTTTTGCCGCAACTGTCTCTCCAACTGGTACCGGGACGCAGCTGCCGCCGACGGTCGCGAAATCAGCAAGGACGAGGCGCGGGAAATCGTCTACGGGATGCCCTACGAGGTGTGGCGCGAGACCTACCAGACGGAAGCGGCCCCCGAGTCCCAGGCGCGCTTCGGGACGTCCCGGCCGCACGACTGACGAGAGACTCCCCGGCCCTCGCGCCGGCCCCATTCAACGAATCGCTCGCGTCTGCTAGGCCGCTGCGCGAATGCCGCATGACGGCGCCATACGGAGACCCGAGATGTCCGACGTGCATGATGTCGCTCAGGATCAACTACGCTCTTTCGTCGAGCGGATCGAACGACTCGAGGAAGAAAAGAAGACCATCGCGGACGACATCAAGGACGTCTATGCGGAGGCCAAGGGCAACGGCTTCGACACCAAGGTGCTGCGCCGCGTGATCTCGCTGCGCAAGCAGGATCAGAACGAGCGCCAGGAACAGGAGGCGATCCTCGATCTCTACCTGCAGGCACTCGGCATGGCCGCCGATCTCGCCAAGGACTGACCTCTCCCTTGCGACACGAAAAAGGCCCGCGGGCGCAAGCCTGCGGGCCTTTTTTCATCACAGCGGCAGCAAGCTGCTGCCTTCGTGATTACCTCGCAGCGGCGCGGCGCCGCTTGTGGCCAAGGCCCATCTGCTTGGCGAGGCGCGAGCGCGCGGCGGCATAGTTCGGGGCAACCATCGGATAGTCGGTCGGCAGATCCCACTTCTCCCGATACTCCTCGGGAGTCAGGTTGTAGTGGGTCATCAAATGGCGCTTGAGCGACTTGAACTTCTTGCCGTCCTCGAGACAGATGATGAAGTCGTCGGTCACCGACTTCTTGACCGGCACGGCCGGCTTCGGCTTCTCGGCCAGGGGTGCCTGCGGCGCGATGGTGGTGCGGCCGAGCGCGCCATAGACGTCGGAGATAAGTCCCGGAAGTTCCGAGACAGGCAACGAATTGTTGCTGACATAGGCGGCCACCACTTCGGCCGTCAATTCCATCAGCATCTCGTTGTTGTCGACGTTTTCGATCTGATCCATTTTTTTTCCAATCATGTGCGAAGAGGGTGGCGGACTAGCTGGTCCGCAGTGGTGATCTCCGCGGCAGCGTACAAGTTACGCGTGTTTCGATGGCGCGATGTGCGATACAACGCCCTCAGAGATCCGTATTCATAACTCTATACTTAGTGTCAAGCGCCACCTTTGCAATCCCAAGCTTTTTGATTTCCACCCGGTCGGGAAGACGTTCCGAATTGAGCATTTCAGAGAATCGATCACACGATCATTACGAACAGGTAAGAATTCACAGAGCCCATATGTGAAGACATGAACTATGGTGCCGGGATTTCAGTTCTTTACGACACATTCTACGCCTGCCGTTCGGCGGCCCGGGAATAATTCCCGGCGGGGTTCATCTCGCCAGTGAGTTGCAAGCTTTCCAAGACCGCACGTTTTGCTGGCCGTATTGGGCCGGATTCGGCGCCGGCTGCAGCTGCCGTCACAGTGGCAGGGGCCTTCATCTGGAGGATATTTCGGGACGCGGGCTGATAGCCGCTATTGCGACGGTCCCCACGGCGCGGACGCAACCGTGCTGCACCGACAGGAGATGGGGATCATCGCGGCATCCCCGCGCGGACGAGGCCGGTCCCGAACGCAGACGGGGCAAGCGTCCGGCACTCTACCGCCACTCACCCCGCGCGGGATGCCGTCGAAGGGGCCGCTCCTTGGCACCCCCGTAGTACGTCTCGTGACCGCCGGGGGCGGTCACGAGACGTTAAGACTTACTGGAGCTTCACGAGCGGCAGGAAGTTCACTGCCGAGCCGGAGAAGCGGCCGGTCTTCTGCGCGGCCGTTGCGGGCGCGAAACCCGCGGCAAAGACCGAGGACGGGACATCGCCGACCAGACGGTGCCCATCCGGCATCTGCTGCGGCAATTCGCGTGCGCGCTGGGCCGGATCGGCGACCAGGGCGGCGACGGCGATACGCGACGCGATGGCTTCCTGCGGATCGACGGTGACGGCCTTGACCGGCGGCATCGCCGGCTCCTTCAGCACGCGTCCGCCCTTGCCTTCGATCACCGGCGCGCGCGCCGGCTGAAGCAGCGGAGCCGGACGGCTTGCCGCCGCGGTGAGCAGGGAAGCCACCTGTGTCGTCTCCGGCTTTGCCGCCGGGCGCGGCGAGGCAGCCGGCACCGGTGCCGCAGCGACGACAGTCGGCTTGGCCGGATCGGCAGCGGGCGTGGAAGGCGCTGCAGGGGCAGCGGCGACCACCGCCGGCTCGTTCAGCACGGCATCGAATTGCGGCCGGTCACGCGGGGTGGGCACGGCGTAGGCCATCTGGCCGGCGGCAACGGTCTCGGCAGCCTGGGTCTCGAGTGCCGCGACCAGCGAGGATACGGCGTCCGGCTCGGCGGTTGCCGGCTGTTCCGGCATGGCCCGCGATGGCGCCCAGGTCGGGACCGGGATCTTGGCAGACTCCAGCGCCGCGACTTCCGTCTCGACGGCCGGAGCATTCTCGCGCGCCGGCGAAGTCACGTCGAAGCGATCGCCGACCTGCACCGCCACGGCGTTGGGCAGGCTCTGGTTCGGGCGCGACTGCGGCACGACCGAGGCCACGGCGACAGCCGGCTCGGGCTGGCGGGCTGCAGGCTGGCGAGCTGCAGGCGCCGCGGCCGGTGCCACATCCGCCTCATCCTCGGCCTCGTCGCTCCCGCCGCCGAACAGCATGGCCAGAAGCGTCTTGCCGCCACCGGACGAACTGGCATTCGCGACCTGGACCTCGGAAGCGCCCTTGCGCTGCTTGTAGGAGGCGAGCGCCTGCTGGTAGCCGGGCAGCGGCTTGCCGTCGGACGGAACGTGCACGGTGTTCCCCTTCGGGAAGACGGCAACCAGTTCCTTGCGGCTCATGCGCGGCCAGTGGCGCGCATTGCCGACGTCGAAATGCACGAAGGGCGAACCGGACCGGGGATAATAACCGACGCCCCCGACCTGCATCTTCAGGCCGATGTCACGCATCTTCTTGAGCGGGACACCGGGAATGTAGAAATCCATCGCCTTGCCGGCCGTGTGCTGGCTGGTCTTGGCGACGCCGGAGCTGCGCGAACGCAGCATGTTGTTGGTAGCTGGGGAGCGGTAGGAACTGACGACGTTGATGGCGTTGCTCGAGCCGGTCTGGCGGTAGGCTTCCCATACCAGGTCGATGAGGCGCGGGTCGATGGTGGTCGGCTCGTTCCGGCGCCAGTCGCGCAGGAACCAGTTGATCTTCTTCATCTCCGCCGCCACGTAGCGGCCGTTGCGCTTGTAGGCGAAGGAGCCCTGCTCCTTGTTGTGGACGTTGTAGAGCTTGATGACCCGGGTCTCGGCTTTCACCGTCGTCGCAACCCCCAGTCCGAACACGACCAGAGCAGCGAGCGTCGCGATGCGCTTGGCCATGCGGCCCGCGCGAGCGGTGTGTCCGAGCATTCGGTATTCCCCTCAAAAACCGCTGCAGTCCCCGCGCATGTCCCCCGGGCACTGCTGTCATAGGAACTGTCACCCCACACGTCCAGTTTTTCCAGAACTGCGGCATGAAGATGACAGTCGCCAAACTTCCCGCGGATTTTGCTCCGAAAGCGTTAAGCTCCAATTAAGGTTATTTGGCCGGGACTTGGCCTCTGCTCGCACGGATCGGCGCGTTAGATTCGGCGGGCGGAACGTCAGGTGCCGATATTGTATTCGCGCATCTTGCGGTAGAGCGTCGAGCGCCCGATCCCCAGCCGGCGGGCGATCTCGCTCATCTGCCCCTCGTACTGGCAGAGCGCGATCCGGATCACGTCGGCCTCGATATCCTCGATCCGGCGGATCTGCCCCGTCTCGTCGCGCAGCGGGAATGCCGCCGGCGCAGCGTGGGAGTCGATCTCGATGCTGCGGCCAGGATTCGGATGATCGGTTGAGTCCAACTGTGGTTCGGACGGCGGGCCGGGTCGCGACGTCGCCGTGACCAGCGCGGCGACATGGGCAAAATCCGCCGCTTCCAGCGTCTCGGATTCGCTGAGGACAAGGGCGCGATAGACGGCATTCTCGAGCTGGCGGATATTGCCGGGCCAGTCGTATCGCTGCAGCAGGTCGAGCGCGCCGCGCGACATCAGGCGGCCGGGCGCCTGCCGCTCGAGCTGTCCGTAGCGATCGAGGAAGGTTTTTGCGAGGCCCGGGATTTCGTCGCGGCGCTCCCGCAGCGGCGGGACATGGATCTCGAAGGCGTTCAGCCGGTAGAACAGGTCTTCGCGGAAACGGCCCGCCGCAACGGCCGCAGCAAGGCCGCGATTGGTGGCCGAGATGATCCGGACGTCGACGCGTTTTTTCGTGGTACCGCCGAGGAGATCGACCTCGCCGGTCTGCAGCACCCGCAGCAGCTTGACCTGCGCGGCCATGGGCAGTTCGCCGACCTCGTCGAGGAAGAGCGTGCCGCCATCGGCCTGCAGGAACTTGCCGTCGTGGCGCTGGCCGGCGTCGGTGAAGGCCCCCTTCTCGTGGCCGAAAAGGATGCTCTCGGCGAGGTCCGCAGGGATTGCGCCGCAGTTCAGCGTGACGAAGGGCTGCTCCGCGCGGTTGCCCTCCGCCTGGATCGCGGCGGCGAGCCATTCCTTGCCGACGCCGGTCTCACCCTCGATCAGCACGGGAATGGCCGAGCGCGCGGCCTTCGCCGCTGCCAGCAGCACCGGGCGGAGCGCAGGGGAAGCATCGGCCGTTGCCAGCAGCCGCCTGCTCCTGCCGGCCAGGGCGGGCCGACGCGGCGCGGCCGGCATGCGTGACGCGCTGCCCAGCACGTCGCGAAACCTGTCAGGCGAGAAGGGCTTCACCAGGAAGTCGAACGCCCCGGCGCGCATCGCCTCGACGACGGTCTCGATCGATCCCCGGGCGGTCTGGACGACAACGGGGATCGCGATCTCCCGACGGCGCATCTCCGCCAGCACCTCGAGCCCGCCGGTGTCCGGCATCATCAGGTCGAGGACGACCGCCATGATCGAGCCGCGATGCTTGCCGTCGAGCGTCTCGAGCGCGGCACGACCGCCGGCGCAGCAAATCGGGGTGTAGCCCATGCGCGTGACTTGGGCGTCAAGCAATCGACGTTGTATAGGATCGTCATCGACAATGAGTACGCGTTGCGACACGTCAGCCTCCGACCTCGTCCCAACGCGAGGATGACCCAATTTGGCACGACCGACTGAAATTCGGCTGAACGGACATGATCAACGGTCATGGTTCGATTTGCCGGCAATTCGAACGAACCCGGCTGATGGCCGCCTGCCCTCCAGAACGAGCACGACGCGATGAACCTGCCTTTCCGTCCGACCTTTTCCGCCGTCGAAGCTGCCGGCGGTGATGCCGCGGCGCTGCCCGAGTGGAATCTGGCCGACCTCTATCCGTCGATGGACAGCCAGGAGCTGGCCGACGATCTTGCCGAGGCGCGCCGTCTGGCGGAGGCCTTCCAGACGCGCTGGCGCGGGACACTGACCCAGGCGGCGACGACCGGGGAGCCGAGCCTGGCCGAGGCGGTGGTCGCGTTCGAGGCGCTGGAAGAGCTGCTGGGGCGGATCATCTCCTATGCCGGGCTGATCTATTCCGGCGATACGTCGGACCCTGCGCGCGCCAAGTTCTATGGCGACATCCAGTCCGCCGTGACCGACATCTCGTCGCGGCTCCTGTTCTTTCCGCTGGAGCTCAACCGGATCGACGATGCGGTGGTCGACGCCGCGATGGCGCGGGACCCGGCGCTCGCCCACTACCGGCCGTGGCTCGTGGACCTGCGCCAGGACAAGCCGTTCCAGCTCGAGGACCGGGTCGAGGAGCTCTTCCACGAGAAGGCGATCACCGGCCGGGGCGCGTGGAACCGGTTGTTCGACGAGACGCTGACGTCGCTGCGCTTCACCGTCGACGGCGACGATCTGGCGCTGGAGGCGACGCTCAACCTCCTGCAGGACCCGGACGGCGAGAAGCGCCGCAAGGCCGCAAGCGCCCTGGCTAACGTCTTCAGCGAGAACCTGCGCACCTTCACGCTGATCACCAACACGCTCGCCAAGGACAAGGAAATCTCCGATCGCTGGCGCGGCTTCGAGGACGTCGCGGACTCGCGGCATCTGGCCAACCGGGTCGAGCGGGAAGTGGTCGATGCGCTGGAGAAGGCGGTGTCGGACGCCTATCCATCGATCTCGCACCGCTACTACGCCATGAAGGCGAAGTGGCTGGGGCTCGACGTGCTGGATTTCTGGGATCGCAACGCGCCGCTGCCGGACGCCCGCCGTCGCGACATCTCTTGGGACGAGGCGCGCGAGACTGTACTCTCGGCCTATTCCGGCTTCTCGCCGGAAATGGCGGCGATCGCCGAGCCGTTCTTCAAGAATGGCTGGATCGACGCCGCGATCCGTCCCGGCAAGTCGCCCGGCGCCTTCGCCCATCCGACCGTGCCCAGCGTCCACCCCTACGTGCTGCTCAATTACATGGGCAAGCCGCGAGACGTGATGACGCTCGCCCACGAGCTCGGCCACGGCGTGCACCAGGTGCTGGCCGGGCGCCAGGGCGCGCTGATGGCGGCGACGCCGCTGACGCTGGCCGAGACCGCCTCGGTGTTCGGCGAGATGCTGACCTTCCGATCGCTGCTCGACCAGACGAAGACCAAGGCCGAACGCAAGACGCTGCTCGCCTCCAAGGTCGAGGACATGATCAACACGGTGGTGCGCCAGATCGCCTTCTACCAGTTCGAGCGGGCGCTGCACGAAGAACGCCGGCAGGGCGAGCTGACCACCGAGCGGATCGGCGAAATCTGGATGGACGTCCAGGCCCGCAGCCTCGGCCCGTCGCTGCGGCTCGGCGACGGCTACGAGACCTACTGGACCTACGTGCCGCACTTCATCCATTCGCCCTTCTACGTCTATGCCTACGCCTTCGGCGACTGCCTGGTGAACTCGCTCTACGCGGTCTACGAGAACTCCGAATCCGGCTTCCAGGAGAAGTATTTCGCGATGCTCAAGGCCGGCGGCACGAAGCATCACTCCGAGCTCCTGAAGCCCTTCGGCCTCGACGCCTCGGATCCGGCCTTCTGGTCCCGTGGCCTCGCCATGATCTCCGGCTTCATCGACGAGCTGGAGGCGATGGAGGATTGAACCTTCAGCTCACTCCCACGCGTCGCCCCATTCCAGCCGTCGTGCGGAGCGGAAGGTCTCGCCCTCTCGCTTGGTGACCAGGCGCTCCTGCAGCGTGCCGCCGGCGGTGCAGAGCTTCAGCTGCACCTTGCCGCTGCCGCTGCGGGGCGGCGCCAGCACCCGTGCCGCGGGCGGCGGAGCGGCTTGCCGGGCGACCGCGAGATAGATGAATTTCTCGTCCTCGTAGGGCACCGTGCCGCCCTTGGTCAGGCGGTGGGTGCGCGAGCGCTCGACCCGTTCGGCGAAATGGCACCAGTCGGGCGGCGTCAGCGGACAGGCGGCGGCGTGCGGGCACGGCGCCAGGATCGCGCCGCCCTCGGCCAGAAGCTGGTCGCGTGCCGCGAGGATGCGGCGCCAGCCCGCCGTGGTGCCAGGCTCGACGATCACCAGCACGCCCCGCGTCAGGCGCCAGAGTTCGGCGACGAGGCGGGGGGTGGCTGCCGGCGGCAATTCGTCGAGGACATAGGCGAGCGAGACGAGATCGGCCGGTTCGCGCGCCGAAAGACCGGCCAACACGTCTGCCTCGACCCACTCGACCGCGGGACCGGCATCCGACAGTCCTGCCTCGCAGAGCGCCTGACCGATTGCCATGGCCGGTGGGCTGGCCTCGACCAAAGTCGCCGCGCCGAGGCTGTCGAACGTGTCGAGGGCGGCCCAGAGTGCCGTCCCCGGCCCTGCCCCGACATCGAGCAGCGTGAGCGGCGCGAAGTCGGGGCGGCGCAGGGCGACGGCGGCAAGGCTCGCCCGGACCGCGGCGAATGTCGCCGGCATGCGGGCAGCCAGATAGGCCAGCACCGCCGCCTCGCCGTCCAGATGGCGTTTGCCGTCACGTGTCTCGGCACGGTAGCGCTGCGACAGGCGCGCGCCTTCGGTGCGCAGGCCGGCAAGTGGCCGGTCGTCCAGATGGGCATCGAGGGCAAGGCGCAAGGCCGGGGGAAGCTGCATTCAGGTTTCGGCCGTAGCGGTCTCGGGAGAGGATGAACCAAGGGCATTTGACCACACCCAGACGCAAAACCAAGCTGCGCCCGCAATGTCGGTCAGGCTTCCTGCCCTTTCATTTGTCACCTAACTGTCCTAGCCCCTGTCATGAAACTGTTCTAGCGCCTTCGCCGAAACCCTCGGCACAATTCACCTACCAGAAGGGCTGTCCATGAAACGTGACAAGCATCCGGTCCACGCCAAGATTTCAGGGCCCATCGTGATGATCGGCTTCGGTTCGATCGGCAAGGGAACCCTGCCGCTGATCGAGCGGCATTTCGACTACGACAAGTCGCGCTTCACCGTCGTCGACCCCGATGATTCCGGCAAGACGCTGCTCGAGGAGCGGGGCATCCGCTTCGTCCACGAGGCCGTGACCAAGAAGAATTACGAGGAACTGCTGACGCCGCTGCTGACCGAAGGCTCGGGCCAGGGTTTCTGCGTCAACCTGTCGGTGGACACCGGCTCGCTCGACCTGATGAAGCTCTGCCGCAAGCTCGGCGTTCTCTACATCGACACGGTCGTAGAGCCGTGGCTCGGCTTCTATTTCAACGAGTCGCTCTCGAACGCCGACCGCACCAACTACGCGCTGCGCGAAACGGTGCGCAAGGAGAAGCGCAAGCACCCGGGCGGCACAACGGCCGTCTCCTGCTGCGGCGCCAATCCGGGCATGGTCTCGTGGTTCGTCAAGCAGGCGCTGCTCGACGTCTCGCGCGAGATCGGGCTGGAATTCACCGAGCCCACCACGGATGACCGCGAAGGCTGGGCAAAGCTGATGAAGCGCGCCGGCGTCAAGGGCATCCACATCGCCGAACGCGACACCCAGCGCGCCAAGGCGCCGAAGCCGCTCAACGTGTTCTGGAATACGTGGTCGGTGGAAGGCTTCCTGTCGGAAGGCATGCAGCCGGCTGAACTCGGCTGGGGCACCCACGAGAAGTGGATGCCGAAGAACGCCCGCAAGCACAAGAAGGGCCACCAGCCAGGCATCTTCCTGGAGCAGCCCGGCGCGAACACGCGGGTCCGCTCCTGGTGCCCGACGCCGGGGCCGCAATACGGCTTCCTCGTCACCCACAACGAGTCGATCTCGATCGCCGACTACTTCACCCATCGCAACCGCGACGACGAGGTGACGTATCGGCCAACCTGCCACTACGCCTATCACCCGTGCAACGACGCGGTCCTGTCGCTGGACGAGCTGTTCGGCGCGGCGGGGAAGATCCAGCCTGAGCATCACGTACTCGACGAGAGCGAACTTCTCGACGGCATCGACGAGCTGGGCGTGCTGCTCTACGGCCACGACAAGAACGCCTACTGGTACGGCTCGCAGCTGTCGCTCGAGGAGACGCGCGAGCTGGCGCCCTACCAGAGTGCCACCGGGTTGCAGGTCAGTTCCGCGGTACTTGCCGGAATGGTCTGGGCGCTGGAGAACCCGGAGGCGGGAATCGTCGAGACCGACGAGATGGACTATCGGCGCTGCCTGGAAGTGCAGCGACCCTATCTCGGCCCGGTCAAGGGCTACTATACCGACTGGACGCCGCTGAAGGATCGTCCCGGCTTGTTCCCCGAGGACATCGACGACAAGGATCCGTGGCAGTTCAGGAACATCCTCGTCAGGTAACCGTTTGCTTTTCCGGCCGATCATATTGATCGAGCCGGTGAAGCACTCGCTTCACCCATGGGCGGCTACGAAGAAGCCGCCGTGATGGAGCAAGTAATGACGGATAGCGAGGCCCGGCGGCAGGTGGTCGAGGCGGTGATGGATGCGGTGATGGCCGGCACCCCCGGCAACATCGCGCAGCATTTCGCGCCGGGAGCCGTGTTCTCCCAGCGCAGCAACGCCGCGCTCGCCGATGCTCCCTGGTTCGGACGAATGGAGGGTGAGTTCCGGCTGCAAGGCGAGGAAGAAGCGACGGCCTTCCTGCAAGAGCTGATGAAGCGCACCGCCTATATTTCCTACGAGCCGCGCGGCATCGTCTGCGAGCTCGACGAGGCCGCCAGCCGCTGCGACTGGACGCGCCGGGACGAGAAGACCGGTACGCTGATCACCGGGACGACGATGTACTGGTTCGCCTTCACCACCGATGGCCGCATCCGCTCCATCGAGACGATCGGGTCGATCCACTCCGTCCTCGCGCCGCGGCGGGCGGAAACCGTCTGATCCGGCCGTGCTCCGGGCGCGATGACAGTGCTGCATGAATGCGTTAACCTTGGCGCTTGTGACCCCGGAATCATGCCATATGGCTGATTGCCGACAGCATTGTTGTGTATCGCGCGGGCCGCTGGCAGCGCAGTCGTAGTGAAGGACCTTTTCATGCGCCGTTCTGCCCTCTGCCTTGCCCTTCTCACCCTGACGCTGGCTGCCTGCCAGTCGGAGCGCCAGGCATCGCTGGCGCCCTCCCTGCCGCAGCAGCAGCAGATGCCGCTCGGCGTGGAAGGCAACTGGCGGAACGTCGGCGGGCCGGTCCCCTATACGGCGCGATTCCAGAACGGGCGCTTCACCTCGGCCGAAAGCGCCACCAACGGGCTCCTCGCCGAGGGAACCTACACGACGACCGGCGCCGGCCAGATCCAGATCAACTATCGCTCGCTGCAGCGAAACCAGCAGCTGGCCGCTAACTGCAACCACGCTTCCGGGCAGATGACCTGCACTGCCGCCGACGGTTCGAGCTTCAGCCTAGCGCGCGGCTGAGCAATTCGTCGCACCGCCAAGACGGTCCGTCGCGTTTCGCCTGAAGGCGAAGGCGCCTATATCGCCTTGATGAGACGGAATGCGGCGGTACGGACATCAGCGGCCGGCCGCTCGTGGCCGTGCCGCGCGAAGCGGAGTGCCGAAACTGCCTGAGGATGCGCCGATGAATGCCCTGACCAAGACGATCGCCGAACGGGCGACCGGCCCGCTCCCCGCCGGTCACCCGACGGTGAAGCAGCCGAAGGTCGGGGTTCTCCTGGTGAATCTCGGGACGCCGGACGGTACCGACTTCAAGCCGATGCGCCGCTATCTGAAGGAGTTCCTCTCCGACAAGCGGGTCATCGAATGGCCGCGTGCCGCCTGGTACCCGATCCTCTACGGCATCGTGCTGAACACCCGCCCGAAGAAGTCCGGCGCGGCCTATGCGGAGATCTGGAACACCGAGCGCAACGAGTCGCCGCTGCGTACCTTCACCAGGGCGCAAGGCGAGAAGCTGGCGCTGCGGCTGGCGGGGCGCGGCGAGATCGTCGTCGACTGGGCGATGCGCTACGGCAACCCGTCGATCGCTGAGCGCACCGACCATCTGATCGAGCAGGGCTGCGACCGGATCCTCGTCTACCCGCTCTACCCGCAATATGCGGCCTCGACCACGGCGACCGTCAACGACAAGTTCTTCGAGCACATGATGACCAAGCGGTGGATGCCGGCGGTCCGCACTGTGCCGCCCTATCACGACGAGCCGATCTATATCGACGCGCTGGCGCGCTCGATCGAAACGCACCTGGCGACGCTCGACTTCGAGCCCGAGCGGGTGATCGCATCCTATCACGGCATCCCGCAGAGCTATTTTCGCAAGGGCGACCCGTATCACTGCCACTGCCAGAAGACCTCGCGGCTCCTGGAAGAGCGGCTCGGCTGGCCGAAGGGCCGGCTGATGACCTGCTTCCAGTCGCGCTTCGGCCCGGAGGAATGGCTGCAGCCCTATACCGACAAGACCGTCGAGGCGCTGGCCCGCGAGGGGATCAAGGCGATCGCGGTGTTCAATCCGGGCTTCGTCTCCGATTGCCTGGAGACGCTCGAGGAGATCGCCGGCGAGGCGGGCGAGATCTTCCACGAGGCGGGCGGCGAGCACTTCGCCCATATTCCCTGCCTCAACGATTCCGAACCCGGCATGGACGTCATCGAGGCGATGGTACGGCGCGAACTCCGGGGCTGGGTCGACTGAACCCGCGCCACGGCTTGCGACAGTGCCACCGGGCGACGATAGTGCCGCCTTCGCCGTTGTGGTGCCCGTAAGCCGCAGCCGGTTCGCTCCTTCGGAGACCGCAACATGCTCACCGCCACCGGCATTCTCGTCCTCGTCGTCCTGTTCTTCGCGATCGTCGTCCTGTTCTCGACGATCAAGATCGTCCCGCAGGGCTACAACTACACGGTCGAGAATTTCGGCCGCTACACCCGCACGCTGACCCCCGGCCTCAACGTCATCATGCCCTTCGTCGAGCGCGTCGGCCGCAAGCTCAACATGATGGAGCAGGTGCTGGACGTGCCGACCCAGGAGGTAATCACCCGCGACAACGCCTCCGTCGCGGCCGATGGCGTCGCCTTCTATCAGGTGCTGGACGCGGCAGCGGCAGCCTATGAGGTCTCAGGCCTCGAGAACGCCATCCTCAACCTGGTGATGACCAACCTGCGCTCGGTCATGGGGTCGATGGACCTCGACGACCTCCTGTCCAACCGCGACGCCATCTCCGAGAAAATCCTGCGCGTCGTCGACCAGGCGGCGAGCAGTTGGGGAATCAAGATCACCCGCATCGAGATCAAGGACATCAACCCGCCGAAGAACCTCGTGGACTCGATGGCGCGGCAGATGATGGCCGAACGCGAGAAGCGGGCGGAGATCCTCGAGGCGGAAGGCTCGCGCAACGCCGCCATCCTGCGGGCCGAGGGTGAGAAGCAGTCGCAGATCCTGCAGGCCGAGGGCCGGCGGGATGCCGCCTATCGCGAGGCCGAGGGCCGCGAGCGGCTGGCCGAGGCGGAAGCCACCGCGACGCGCCTCGTCTCCGAAGCGATCGCCGCGGGCGACGTCCAGGCGATCAACTATTTCGTGGCGCAGAAATACACCGAGGCGCTCGGCAAGATCGCGTCCGCGCCGAACCAGCGCGTCGTCCTGATGCCGCTCGAGGCCTCGTCCCTCATCGGCTCTATCGCCGGCATCGCCGAGATCGCCCGCGCCACCTTCGGCGAGGCCGAGCCGAATGCGCCCGGCCCTGCCCAGCCGGCGGCGACGCGCAAGGGCGGCGCTGGCCGGCGCAGCGCGGTTCCGACCTTTCCGACGGCCGGGGGTGAGGCATGACCGATTGGGCCGGCGCGCTATCCGACTACGGCTGGTGGATCCTGGGCCTGCTGCTGCTGGTCCTCGAAGTGGTGCTGCCCGGCGTCTACCTGCTGTTCTTCGGGATCGCCGCGCTGGTCGTCGGGATGAACGTGCTCCTGATCGGCGGTGAGTGGTTCGGCTGGCAGCAGCAGGTCCTTGCCTTCGTGGTGCTTTCAGGGGTCGCAGTGTTCCTTGGCAGAAAATGGTACGGGGCCAAGACCGAGACCTCCGCCCCCGACACACTGAACCGGCGGACGCAGCGGCTGATCGGCCGCGAGGCGGTGCTCAGCGACGACATCGTCGGCGGACGCGGACGGGTCGGGCTGGAAGACAGCTGGTGGAGCGTCGAGGGGCCCGACCTGCCGGTGGGCACGCGCGTGCGGGTCGTCGGCGCCGAAGGCAGCGTGCTCAAGGTCGAGCCGGTGCCGCCTCCAGCGACCTGACCAGGCGTCTCAGGCGGCGCCGATCCGCAGGAGGTCGTGCAGGTGGACGATGCCCACCGGGCGGCCCTGCCGGACAACCATCAGCGCCGTGATGTTCAGGCTGTTGACGATGTCCAGCGCCTTGGCCGCCATCGTCTCGGGCTCGATCGTCTTCGGGTTGCGGGTCATCACCGCTTCGACCGGCTTGCTCAGGAGGTCGCCGGCCAGATGCCGCCGCAGGTCGCCGTCGGTGACGAGGCCGCGCAGCAGCCCCTCCCCGTCGACGACGGCGACGCAGCCGAAGCCCTTGCGCGACATGATGAGGATCGCCTCCGACATCAGCATGCCTTCCGGCACCAGCGGCAGCGACTCGCCGACATGCATGATGTCGCCGACATGGGTCAGGCTCGCACCGAGCTGGCCGCCCGGGTGGAACACGCGGAAGTCGCTCGGCGTGAAGCCGCGGCGTTCCAGCAGCGCCACCGCCAGCGCATCACCCAGCGCCACCTGGAGCGTCGTCGACGTCGTGGGAGCGAGGCCATGCGGACAGGCTTCCGCCGCACGCGGCAGGATCAGCGCCTCATCGGCTTCGCGGCCCAGCGTCGAATCGCGCCGTGAGGTGAGCGCGACGAGCGGAATGCGGAACCGCCGCGAATAGGCGACGATGCCCTTGAGCTCGGCGCTTTCGCCCGACCAGGACATCGCCAGGATCGCATCGTCGCGGCCGATCATGCCGAGATCGCCGTGATTGGCCTCGGACGGGTGGACGAAGAAGGCCGGTGTGCCGGTGGAGGCGAATGTGGCCGCGATCTTCGCGCCGATATGGCCGCTCTTGCCGACGCCGGTAACGATGACGCGGCCGGTCACGCGCGAAATCAGCTCCAGGACGCGCTCGAAGGGCGCTGCCATCTCGGTCCGCAGCAGGCCCGCCAGAATCCGCAGCCCCTCGGCCTCGGTCTCGATCGTATGCACGGCCGATGCGGAGCCGAGACTGACGGGCGTGGCAATCGTCTGGGGGATCAAGGTCTGGCTTCTCCGGTACGGCCCTTCGGCCAGCATGGCGCGCAGTTGATCAGGCGCGTCGGGCCAAATCATGACGCAGCGCAAAGGCGGCGCCGGCGCAGGATTCGGGCAATCTCGTCAACCTATCCTTAACCAAGAAAATTTACGTTTCGGCAAGCCCGGAGGTCCGCGGACGATCGATCAAGGTGCCCGAATAATCGCGATGACCCGGCTTTTCCCCTGCCTTTTGGCCCTGTTCGGAGCAGCCCTTGCCGGCGCGCTCTCGGCCGCGTCCGCCGATCCGGCCGCGGCCCAGACGCTTGTCCTGCCCGAACTGCGAACCGGCTCGGACCTGACGGACGGGGAGGCGCTCGACGGGATCAGGCGCCAGGCCGACGAGCCGCGGATCGGGAACGGCGAGGCGCTCGACACGCGATCGCAGGACCTGCCGTCGGGGCGTTCTGCCGACGAGGCGCCGCCGGAGGACGAAAGATACGATCCGCTGGCGGAGGATCTGGACGAGGAGAAGGCGCCGGCGGCGCCAAGCTTCGACCTGTTCGAGGCAGCCCCGCCGCGGCCTGCGGGATCCGCCGACCTCTCGGGCCCGTCCCGCCCGGTTCGCCCGATATCTGGCGCAGCTCGCCGATCCGGCATGGACGGGGCCCCCGACGACCCGGCCTTCCCCCGGCCGGCCGCCACCCCGGCTCTGCCGGCGCCGAGCAACCCGCCGCTGTCGGCCGGTATCGCGGGCGAGACGCCGGGGTCGCGCGACCTCTTGCGCAGCAACCGCCCGGCAGCCGCGCTGCAGCGGATCGTCCGCCGGCCCGCGGGCGATCCCTTCGCGCCGCTCGGCATCCGCGCCGGCAGCTTCATCCTGTTTCCGGAGCTGATCCAGGATATCGGCGCCTCGACCAATCTCGACGAGGAGCCAGGCGGCGAAGGCGGCGTGTTCAGCGAGACCACGGTTTCCGCACGTCTCTTGTCGGACTGGTCGCTTCACGAGGCGGAGTTCAACACGCGGCTGACCTATCGGCGGAATTTCGCCGGCGAGGAGCCTGAAGATCCGAGTGCCGTGGTGGATGGCCGCCTGCGGCTCGACATCGACCGTGTCACCACCGCCACGTTCCGCGGCGCGCTGGAATATCGGCGCGAGGACCCTGTCGAGATCGACGTCGCGCTGGCCGGGGCCGAGCGGCCGGAGGTGCTCAGCGGCTCCGCCTCGGCGCAGCTGCAGCGGGAATTCGGCCGGCTGGTGCTGGGTGGTACGGGCACGGTGGCGCGGGAAAACTACTCCGGACTGCCCGAGGGATTGCCATCACAGAGCTACACCACGCTGACCGGCGCGCTCAGGGCCGGCTACCGCCTCTCACCAGCGTTGCAACCGTTCCTGGAAAGCAGTCTCGGGCAGCGGCTGTTCGACGAGACGGATAGCGGAGAACTCGGGCGGGATTCGCTGATCCCGTCATTGCGCGCCGGCGTCGGGCTCGACCTTTCCGAAAAGCTGAGTGGCGAGATCGCGGTCGGCTACGCCTGGAACAAGCCCGAAGACGACCGTGCGGAGACGACGGCCGCGCCGACGCTGGACGCCGCGCTGCAATGGTCGCCCCGCCGCGGCACCGACGTCACGCTCGCCGCCCGGACGACGTTCGAGCCGGAAAGCTCCGGCCAGTCCACGACGGTCTCCTACGAGGGATCGCTGGGCGTGACGCATATCCTCACCGCCCGGACCGACCTGACGGCTGCGATCACAGCCACCTACGCCGACTCCTCTCTGGCGAGCAGCGACGAGATCGAGTGGCTCGGGGAAGCGGGATTCAACTACTGGCTGACAAGCAGCCTCGCGCTGACCGGCCTCTACAGCCACCGCGAGCTTTATTCGGAGGTCGCCGGCGCCGACTACCGGGCCGACACCGTGCGCCTCGGCGTCAAGCTCCAGCGCTGAACGGCGGCGTTACCCGGCCGCATTGTCGATGTCGGCGGGCTCCACCGTCCGCAGCAGGCGGCCGATATTGCCGATGACCTTCTCGCGGATATCCGGGCGCCAGAGGGCGAAGGCGACATTCGCTTCGATGAAGCCTTCCTTGGAGCCGCAGTCGAAGGTACGCCCGGTGAAGTGGTAGGCAGCGAAATCCTGCTGGTCGGCGAGCTTGAGCATGGCGTCGGTCAGCTGGATCTCGTTGCCGGCGCCGCGCTCCTGCGTCGACAATATGTCGAAGATCTCCGGCTGAAGGATGTAGCGGCCGGAGATCGAATAGTTGGACGGCGCGTCCGCCGGCTTCGGCTTTTCCACCATGCCGGTCACCCGGAAGCCCGTGCCGACGTCCTCGCCCCTGCCGACGATGCCGTATTTGTGGGTTTCCTGCGGATCGCACTGCTCGACCGAGATGACGTTGCCGCCAGTGGCCTCGTAGAGCTCGACCATCTCCGACAGGCAGCCCTTCTCGGCCTGCATGATCATGTCCGGCAGGAGCAGCGCGAAAGGCTCGTCGCCGACGAGTTCGCGCGCGCACCAGACGGCATGGCCGAGGCCGAGCGGCGCCTGCTGGCGGGTGAAACTGGCGGTGCCGGGATGCGGCTGCAGATCGTCCAGGAGCTGGAGCTCCATGGTCTTGCCTCGCTCCGCAAGCGTTGCCGACAACTCGACCTGAATGTCGAAATAGTCCTCGATAACAGCCTTGTTACGACCCGTGACGAAGATCAAATGTTCGATGCCGGCTTCCCACGCCTCATCGACCACGTACTGGATCACCGGGCGGTCGACGACCGTCAGCATCTCCTTCGGAATCGCCTTCGTGGCGGGAAGGAACCTGGTGCCGAGACCGGCAACAGGGAACACAGCTTTCCTGACTTTCTTCATCATCATCCTCGGAAGTTCCCCTCGATCGTCCGCAACCACTCGCCGCGAACGCGCCGGGACCTCCCGGCGCCGTGCTTTTGCCGTGAAATAGCGACACAGAGTGGGAAGGCCAGCCCTTGCCGGCGCGCGGTGCACAGGGATTGGTAAACGGCTTCTTAACCACGCCGCCTGTAGCGTTCCTGTTTCCGTGGACCTATCGAGGAGAATGCCTGCCATGCAACGATCGACCGCATTTCGGATGACGCGCCTCGGCTCGGCTCTCGTCGCGATGGTTATCGCGACCACCTTTGCGCTTCCTGCGGCGGCCGATGCCGGGTTCCAGCGCTGGATCCAGCAATTCGAAGGCGTCGCGGCGAGCAACGGCGTCAGCCGCAACGTCTATCGCGCAGCCTTCGCGGGCGTCACCACGCCGGATCCCGAGGTGCTCCAGAAAGCCGCCTACCAGCCGGAGTTCAAGGCGAAGGTCTGGGATTACGTCGACAACCGCGTCAACGACGAGACCGTCGCCGAGGGCCGCGCCATGGCGGTCAAATACGCCAGCTGGCTCGACCGCATCGAGAAGCGCTTCGGCGTCGACCGCCACATCCTTCTCGCGATCTGGTCGATGGAGACCAATTACGGCGCGGCTCTCACCCGCGAAGGCGTGATGAAGAGCCTGCCACGGTCGCTGGCGACGCTGGCCTACCAGGACGGCCGGCGGGCCAAGTTTGCCCGCCAGCAGCTGATCGCCGCGCTGAAGATCGCCCAGGCAGGTCATGTCGCGCCGAACAAGCTGACGAGTTCATGGGCCGGCGCCATGGGGCACACGCAGTTCATCCCGACGAGCTACCAGGCCTATGCCGCCGACATGGACGGCGACGGCCACGCCAATATCTGGGAATCGGTGCCGGACGCGCTCGCGACGGCAGCCAACCTCCTGCGCAAGAACGGCTGGCAAACGGGGAAGACCTGGGGCTACGAGGTCAACGTACCGGCCCAGTATCGCGGCAAGCTGGAGCGGGACAACCGCACCCTGGCGCAGTGGCAGGGCCTCGGCTTCCAGCGGCCGAGCGGCTCGGGCTTCGCCTATCCGTCGGATCGCGGCAATCTGGTCCGGCTCGCCGGCGATGCCGGGCCGGCTTTCCTGATGACCAAGAACTTCTTCGTGCTGAAGAACTACAACAATGCCGACACCTACGCGCTCGCCGTCGGCCTTCTCGCCGACCGGATCGCCGGCTATGGCGGTCCGCAGCGCGACTGGCCGCGCGGCTACACGCCGCTTTCGACGCAGGAGCGCTACGAGCTGCAGAAACACCTCGCCTCGCGCGGGCTGTATGACGGCAAGATCGATGGTAAGATCGGCGACGGATCGAAAACCGCCATCATGGCACTGCAGGGTAATGCCGGACTGGCGCAGGACGGCAACGCGTCCAAGGCGCTTCTCGACTTCCTGAGGCGGAACTGAACCGGAACGGAGACATCATCGGATGGCGGCAGCAGAACGCAGAGCAAGCCCCCGGCGCGTACGGACGGCCCTCGTCGCTCTGCTGGCCGCTTTCGCCGTCCTCTTGACGGGCGTCTCCGCAGAGGCGCAGCAGCGGCCCCGCACGGTGCTCGAGATGCTCTTCGGCGGCGGCCAGCAGGCCGCGCCGGAACGTCCTGCCGTTCGCAAGCCGGTGGTTCGAAAGAAGAAGGTCCGGGCGACCCGCCCGGCCCGGCAGAAGAAGCAGCGCACCCAGGCCGCCCGCCCCAAGCCGTCCGGGCAGCAAAGCGCTGCCGCGGCGGTCGCAGCGCCGGCGTCCAAGAACGAGAACGCCAAGACCGTCCTCGTCGCCGGCGACTTCCTGGCTGCCTCGCTGGCCGATGGCCTCTCCAATCTCTACGCCGACAACGAGATGATCGTGATCGAGGCCCGGACGGACGGCTCGTCGGGTCTCGTCCGCGAAGACCACTATGACTGGACGGAGAAGCTCGGCCCGATCCTCGACGAGGCCAAGCCCGCGGTGCTGGTGATGATGCTGGGGTCCAACGACCGCCAGCCGATGACCGTCGGCTCCCGGTCCCTCGCTTCGCGCTCCGAGGAGTGGGTCAGGAACTACGAGGAACGGATCGGCGAGATCACCGAGGCGACCAAGAGCCGGGGTGTGCCGCTGGTCTGGGTCGGCATGCCGCCCTTCAAGTTCGACCGCATGAGCGAGGACATGGTCTTCCTCAACGACCTCTACCGCAAGGGCGCATCGAGTGTCTCCGGCGAGTATGTCGACATCTGGGACGGCTTCGTGGATGCCGATGGGGCGTTCGTCTATTCCGGACCAGGCGTCAACGGTCAGACGACCCAGCTGCGCAACTCCGACGGCATCACGATGACCAATGCCGGCGAGGACAAGCTCGCGTTCTTCGCCGAGCGCGCGATCAACCGGCTGCTTGGGACGACGCTGGCCGCAACCGGCGCGCTCATCCTCGGCCCCGACCAGCTGCCGACCATCCAGCTGCCGCCGATCGGCAATGCCGCCAATGCCCTGCAGGCAGCGCCGGTTTCGATCGACGATCCGTCGCTCGATGGGCCCGACATGCTGCTCGGCACGGGCTCGGCGGGCGGCTTCTCGCTCGAGCCGTCGCCGCGCGAGCGCCTGGTGATCAATGGCGGCGGCACCGGCGGCACGGAAGGCCGCGCCGACAATTTCGCCTGGAGCGAGAAGAGCGCCGCCGTCACGCCCAGCGGTCCGCCGATCGTCTCGCGCGGGTCGCTAAATCTGCAGAGCGTACGCGAGTCGGGAGGCCTCAAGCCTCCGGAGGAGATGCCGACGATCCTCGACGCCATCATCGAGGACTGGAGCCGCGAGAACGAGGCGGCCCGGCCGGAATAGCCCGGCCGGGCGACGTCTCGTCCGTCAGCGCGGCAGTGTCGTCGTACCCATCAGGTCGAGGTCGATCGCGCGGGCTGCCTGCCGCCCTTCGCGGATCGCCCAGACGACCAGCGACTGCCCGCGGCGAACGTCGCCCGCGGTGTAGAGCTTCTCGATCGAGGTGAGATAGGTCTGGTCGTCCGCCGCGACGGAGACGTTGCCGCGCCGGTCGGTCTTCGTCGCCAGCGCCTCGCCGGCGTCCTTCAAGAAGCCGTCGGCGATCGGGCCGGCGAAGCCGATGGCGATGAAGGCGAGATCGGCCTTGATGATGAAGTCCGTCCCCGGGATCGGCTTGCGGGCCTCGTCGACCTCGGCGCAGCGTACGCCGGTCAGCACGCCGTCCTCTCCGACGAATTCCAGAGTGGCGATCTGGAACTCGCGGATCGCGCCCTCGGCCTGGCTCGACGACGTGCGCATCTTGGTCGCCCAATAGGGCCAGACCTCGAGCTTGTTCTCGGTCTTCGGCGGCTGCGGCCGGATGTCGAGCTGGGTGACCTTCACGGCGCCCTGCCGGAAGGCCGTGCCGACGCAGTCGGAGGCGGTATCGCCGCCGCCCACCACCACGACATGCTTGCCACCGGCCCAGATCTCCTCCGAGGGCCAGCCGACGCTGCCGATCGGCTCGCGGCCGACCCGGCGGTTCTGCTGCACGAGATAGGGCATCGCGTCGTAGATGCCGCCGAGGCCGTTGCGCGGAATGCCCGCCTCGCGCGGCCGTTCCGAGCCGCCGCAATAGAGCACGGCGTCGTATTCGGCGGAGATGTCGGAGAGCTTGCGATCGACGCCGACATTGACGCCGCAGAAGAACGTCACGCCCTCGCCCTGCATCTGCTCGACGCGCCGGTCGATCCAGTGCTTCTCCATCTTGAAGTCGGGAATGCCGTAGCGCATCAGGCCGCCCGGGCGCGATTCCCGTTCGAAGACGTGGACCTCGTGGCCGGCGCGACTGAGCTGCTGCGCCGCCGCCATGCCCGCCGGGCCCGAGCCGATGACGGCGACGCGCTTGCCGGTCTTCTGCTTGGGCGGCTGCGGCTTGATCAGGCCCAGCTGGTAGGCCTTGTCGGCGATCGCCTGCTCGATCGTCTTGATCGCGACCGGCGCGTCCTCAAGGTTCAGCGTGCATGCCTCTTCGCACGGCGCGGGACAGATGCGGCCGGTGAACTCGGGGAAGTTGTTCGTCGAGTGCAGGTTGCGTGCCGCGCCCTCCCAGTCGCCGGAATAGACGAGGTCGTTCCAGTCCGGGATCTGGTTGTGGACCGGGCAGCCGGTCGGCCCATGGCAATAGGGGATGCCGCAATCCATGCACCGCGCAGACTGCTTGCCGACTTCCTCGTCGGACATCGGCAGCGTGAACTCGCGAAAATGCCGGATGCGGTCGGACGCCGGCTGGTACTTGTGCGTCTGCCGGTCGATCTCGAGAAATCCGGTTACCTTACCCATTCCATCCCCAATCGTCTTCTGCAGCTTTACTGCCGAAATCGTCTCGCGTCGTCCAGTGCCGGCCAAACGGCGACACGGACGCGCCCTCATCTGTTCTCGCTGAACCGGGAAGCACCGATCGCAGCCTTGCGCGCGGCTCCCATGGCTGCCGGCGCTGCCGGCGCCGGCCTGCCGCAAGTGCAACCCGGCGGGAGAGACCGCCCGCTCGGGTGGTTCTCCCTGTCTTCGGCTACTCGGCGGCCACGCCCATGCGCATGCGTTCCATTTCCTGCAGCGCCCGGCGGTACTCGACGGGCATGACCTTGACGAATTTCGGCCGGTAGGTCTCCCAGTGCTCCAGCATCTCCTTGGCCCGGCCGGAGCCGGTGTAGTGGAGATGGTTGGAGATCAGCTGGAACAGCCGTTCGTCGTCATGGCCGGTCATGTCGGACGAGACGTCGACGCGGCCCTTGTGCTGCAGGTCGCCGCCGTGGTGGTGCAGCTTCTCGAGCAGGTCGTCCTCCTCGGGAACCGGCTCCAGGTCGACCATCGCCATGTTGCAGCGCTCGGCGAAGTCGCCGGCCTCGTCATAGACATAGGCGACGCCGCCAGACATGCCGGCCGCGAAGTTGCGGCCAGTCTGGCCGAGGATCACCACGACGCCGCCGGTCATGTACTCGCAGCCATGGTCGCCGGCGCCCTCGACGACGGCGATCGCACCGGAGTTGCGGACGGCAAAGCGCTCGCCCGCGACGCCGCGGAAGTAGCACTCGCCGGAGATCGCGCCGTAGAGCACGGTATTGCCGACGATGATCGACTCCTCCGGCACAACGCGGCTGTTCGGCCGCGGCCGCACGACGATGCGCCCGCCCGAAAGGCCCTTGCCGACATAGTCGTTGCCGTCGCCGGTCAGCTCGAAGGTGATGCCGCGGGCGAGGAACGCACCGAAGCTCTGGCCGGCGGTGCCGGTGAGCTTGACCGTGATCGTATCGTCGCGAAGCCCCTTCATGCCGAAGCGCTTGGCGACTTCGCCGGACAGCATCGCGCCGGTCGAACGATCGACATTGGTGATCGCCGTCTCGATGGTCACCTTCTGGCGGGCCGTCAGCGCCGGCTCGGCCTCGGCGATCAGCCGGCGGTCGAGCACCTCGTCGATCGGGTGCTGCTGGCGCTTGGTCCAGCGCAGCTCGTCCGGCTCGGCCACGGGCTTGTGGAACACCTTGGAGAAGTCGAGCCCCTTGGCCTTCCAGTGGTCGATCATCTCCCGCCGGTCGAGCAGGTCGGAACGGCCGATCAGCTCGGAAAGATGGCGCACGCCCATCTCGGCCATCAGCAGGCGCACCTCTTCCGCGACGTAGAAGAAGAAGTTGATGACGTGCTCGGGCGTCCCTTTGAAGCGCTTGCGCAGCACCGGATCCTGCGTCGCGACGCCGACCGGGCACGTGTTGAGGTGGCACTTGCGCATCATGATGCAGCCGGCGGCGATCAGCGGCGCGGTCGAGAAGCCGAACTCGTCGGCGCCGAGCAACGCGCCGATGATGACGTCGCGGCCGGTCCTGAGGCCACCATCGACCTGCAGGCAGACCCGGGAACGCAGGCCGTTCATCACCAGCGTCTGCTGGGTCTCGGCGAGGCCCATCTCCCAGGGCGAGCCGGCATGCTTGATCGAGGTGAGCGGCGAGGCACCGGTGCCACCGTCATAGCCGGCGACGATGATGTGGTCGGCGCGTGCCTTGGCGACGCCGGCCGCCACCGTGCCGACACCGACTTCGGAGACAAGCTTGACCGAGATGTCGGCTGCCGGGTTCACGTTCTTCAGGTCGTAGATGAGCTGCGCCAGGTCCTCGATCGAATAGATGTCGTGGTGCGGCGGCGGCGAGATCAGGCCGACGCCGGGCGTCGAATGCCGGGTCTTGGCGATGGTCGCGTCGACCTTGTGGCCGGGCAGCTGCCCG
The DNA here is from genome assembly GCF_014196845.1 of Aurantimonas endophytica. Classification (GTDB taxonomy): domain Bacteria; phylum Pseudomonadota; class Alphaproteobacteria; order Rhizobiales; family Rhizobiaceae; genus Aurantimonas; species Aurantimonas endophytica. The sequence continues at coordinate 92,909 of NZ_JACIEM010000004.1, read as the reverse complement.
CCCTCACCTGGCTTGGCGCCCTGGGCGACCTTGATCTGCAGCATGTCGGCGTTGACCAGATACTCCGCCGAGACGCCGAAGCGGCCGGAGGCGATCTGCTTGATGGCCGAACGCTCGGGATTGGCGGATCCGTCGCGCAGCGGCAGGAAGCGGTCGGACTCCTCGCCGCCTTCGCCGGTGTTCGACTTGCCGCCGATCTGGTTCATCGCGCGGGCCAGCGTCGTGTGGGCCTCGCGCGAGATCGAGCCGAAACTCATCGCCCCGGTGGCGAAGCGCTTGACGATGTCCTTGGCCGGCTCGACCTCGTCGAGCGGGATCGGTGCACGCCCGGCCTCCTCGGCCTTGCGGATGCGGAACAGGCCGCGGATCGTCGAGTTCTCGACCGCCGCCTCGTTCATCATCGCGGCGTAGTCCTGGTACTTGTCCCAGGAATCGGTGCGCACCGCGTGCTGCAGCGTCGCCACCGCGTCCGGCGACCAGATGTGGCTCTCGCCGCGCATCCGGTAGACGTATTCGCCGCCGACTTCGAGCGAGCGGGCAAGGATCGGATCGTCGGAGAAGGCGCGGACGTGTCGCTCCGCCGTCTCGCGCGCCACCTCGTCGAGGCCGACGCCTTCGATGGTGGTCGCTGTGCCGGTGAAGTAGCGCTTCACGAAGTCGGACTGCATGCCGACGATGTCGAAGATCTGGGCGCCGCAATAGGACTGGTAGGTCGAGATGCCCATCTTGGACATGACCTTCAGCAGCCCCTTGCCCACCGACTTGATGTAGCGGGACACGACCTCGCTGACGTCCACCTCCGGCGGGAATTCCTTGCGGCGATGCATGTCGAGCAAGGTATCGAAGGCAAGATAGGGGTTGATCGCCTCGGCGCCGTAGCCGGCGAGGCAGGCGAAGTGGTGCACCTCGCGCGGCTCGCCCGATTCGATGACGAGGCCCGCTGCCGTGCGCAGGCCCTTGCGGATCAAATGGTGGTGCACGGCGGCGCAGGCGAGCAGCGCCGGGATCGGGATCCGGTCCGGGCCGATCTGCCGGTCCGACAGGATGATGATGTTGTAGCCGCCGACGACCGCCGCCTCGGCCCGCTCGCAGAGCCGGTCGAGCGCGCCCGCCATGCCGCCCGCGCCGCTTTCGGCGGCGTAGGTCATGTCGATGGTCTTGGTGTCGAAACGGTCCTCGGTATGGCCGATGTTGCGGATCTTCTCGAGATCGCCGTTGGTCAGGATCGGCTGGCGCACCTCCAGCCGCTTGCGGCGCGAGGAGCCCTCGAGGTCGAAGATGTTCGGTCGCGGCCCGATGAAGGAGACGAGGCTCATCACCAGCTCCTCGCGGATCGGGTCGATCGGCGGGTTCGTCACCTGCGCGAAGTTCTGCTTGAAATAGGTGTAAAGCAGCTTCGACTGGTCCGACATCGCCGAGATCGGCGTATCGGTGCCCATCGAGCCGATGGCTTCCTGCCCCGTGGTCGCCATCGGCGCCATCAGCGTGCGGGTGTCCTCGATCGTATAGCCGAATGCCTGCTGGCGATCGAGCAGCGAGACGTCCGAGCGCGACGCGCGCGGCGCCACGGGCTTCAGATCCTCCAGGATGATCTGGGTGTTCTTCAGCCAGTCGCGATACGGATTGGCGCCGGCGATCTCCCGCTTGATGTCCTCGTCGGAGACGATGCCGCCCTTCTCGAGGTCGATCAGCAGCATGCGACCGGGCTGCAGCCGCCACTTCTTGACGATCCGCTCCTCGGGAATGTCGAGCGTGCCGGCCTCGGAAGCCATCACCACCAGATCGTCGTCGGTGACGACGTAGCGCGCCGGCCGCAGGCCGTTGCGGTCGAGCGTCGCGCCGATCTGACGCCCGTCGGTGAAGGCGACGGCCGCCGGCCCGTCCCACGGCTCCATCAACGCCGCATGGTACTCGTAGAAGGCCTTGGTCTCCTGCGACATCTGCTTGTTGCCGGCCCACGCCTCCGGGATCAGCATCATCATCGCGTGAGTCAGCGGGTAGCCACCCTGGTGCAGGAACTCCAGCGCGTTGTCGAAACAGGCGGTGTCCGACTGGCCCTCGTAGGAGATCGGCCAGAGCTTGGAGATGTCGTTGCCGTAGAGCTCGGAATCCACCGACGCCTGGCGCGCCGCCATCCAGTTGACGTTGCCGCGGAGCGTGTTGATCTCGCCGTTATGGGCGACCATCCGGTAGGGGTGGGCAAGCTTCCACGACGGGAAGGTGTTGGTCGAGAAGCGCTGGTGCACGAGCGCGAGCGCGCTCTCGAAGCGCGGGTCCGTGAGATCCTTGTAGTAGGCGCCCAGCTGGTAGGCGAGGAACATGCCCTTGTAGACCAGCGTGCGCGCCGACAGCGAGACGATGTAGAAGCCGATGTCCCGGCCGTCGGTCTCCGCGTAGACCCGGTTGGAGACGACCTTGCGCAGGATGAAGAGCTTGCGCTCGAACTCGTCGTCCGAGGCCAGCGCCGGTGCCCTGCCGATGAACACCTGCCGGTGGACAGGCTCGGTCGCGACGATTTCCGGAGCCTTCGACAGCTCCTCGTTGGAAACCGGCACGTCGCGCCAGCCGAGCACCGACTGGCCCTCTGCGCGCACCACCTCCTCGAACAACGCCTCGATATGCGCGCGCTTTTCCGCGTCCTGCGGCATGAAGACATGGGCGACGCCGTAATGGCCGGGCTCCGGCAGGGTCACGCCCTGCGCCGCCATCTCTTCGCCGAGGAAGCGGTGCGGGATCTGGACGAGCATGCCCGCCCCGTCGCCCATCAGCGGATCGGCGCCGACGGCGCCGCGATGCGTCAGGTTCTGCAGGATCTGCAGGCCCTTCTCGATGATCGAGTGGGACTTCCGGTTCTTCATGTGGGCGATGAAGCCGACCCCGCAGGCATCGTGCTCGTTGCGCGGATCGTAGAGGCCGACCGCCTCAGGCGGCATACGCGGTGCGGTACGGGCGGCGGCTGCCTCGACCGCCGTGGCGGTCGCCTCGGATGGCACCTGTGCAGGCGTCAGCTTCGTCATCGCGTCGTCTCCCGTCATCACGCAGCCCTAACCGGCCGCGCGGTTGCGCCCGGCACCAGCGGCGGCTCAGGGACACATCGTCCCAAGGCCGCGCCAAGGCTGCCGAACATCGTTCGCCATATTATCGGCCTTTTCGCATGGCCGTCGGTGTCAAGGATAGAACCCGGCCGCGTCTTTTCGGCGCGCTCCCTGCGCCGATCCGCCCTGTGCCGCCCATTTTATGGCAGTGCTACTGTCCTATCTTTGGCAATATGACAGAAGCGCGGCCGCGTAACAAGACCGGCTGCAGCACGCCATTCCCCGCCACCGGCGACCCGTTCGACCTAAACCCGCCAAGCGTCGGTAGCCGGGTCATGAAATACGGTCCGCCAGCTCTGAACCTATCCCGGCGCGACCCCGTTGGCACAGCAGGAGAACATACTCACCCCGAGTATCTTGGAAGCCGCGTTACACGACGCCGGCATGCTCCTGATGAACAAAGGGACCGTACCAATGCTCTATCATGACAAGCGCCTGCAGTACCCCGTCAAGGTCACGAACCCCGATCCGGCCTTCGCTCGCATGCTTCAACAGGCGATCGGCGGCGTCGAAGGCGAAATCCGCGTCGCCATGCAGTATTTCTTCCAGGCTTGGGGTGCTCGCGGCCCGAACCCGAAATACCGCGACATGCTCCTGCACACCGCCACCGAAGAAATGGGCCATATCGAGATGCTCGCGACCGCTGTCGCGCTGAACCTCGAGAAGGCACCCGCCAGCCTGCAGGAAGCCGGCGCCGCCGACGGCATCGTCGGCGCCGTGATGGGTGGCGAGAACCCGCGCCATGTCATCGAGGGCATGCTGCAGCGGCACATCCTGTCGACCGGCATGTCGGCCTACCCGGCCAATGCCGACGGCGTGCCGTTCGACATGTCGCATATCTACGCCAGCGGCAATCTGGCGGCGGACATGTACTGCAACGTCGCTGCGGAGGCGACCGGCCGCGTCCTGGCCACCCGCATCTACAATTCGGCGCATGACGACGGCATGAAGGACATGCTGCGCTTCATGATCGCCCGCGACACGATGCACCAGCAGCAGTGGCTGGCGGTGATCGAGGAACTCGGCGGCAACGCCGGTGCGCTGCCAATTCCGAACAGCTTCCCGCAGGAAGAGGAAAACCAGGAGCACAATTACGACTTCTTCGCCACCGCGGCGGACGGCTCCGCGCCGCCGGCCGGACGCTGGACCGAAGGTCCGTCGATGGACGGCAAGGGCCAGTTCACGGTGTTCCAGAACCAGCCGCTCGGCGACGTCCCGGACCTCGGCCCCGCACGCCCCGACAGCAGCGCCCAGAAGGAGCAGATGTAACAGTCTGCGACGGGAGGCCTCGCCACGCGGGGCCTCCTGCAACTTGTGCAGGAGATCATTGATGCCCTTCACCGACCCGGTGCCGGTCGGCTATGTCTTTGATCGGGCACGCATGAAGGAGCAGGGAAATCGAGAGCAGGGTTGAAGGCGACCGCATCGAACTCAGACGGAGCGAAGAAGAGAAGAAACCTCTCCTGCAGCGCCTGAACCGTATCGAAGGGCAGGTCCGTGGTTTGAAGGCGATGATCGCCGAAGACCGCTACTGCCTGGACGAGATCCAGCAGGTCAACGCCATCACGGCCGCGCTACGCGAACTGTCGCTGCTCATCATCGGCCAGCATGTCACCGAGGGCGTGAAGGTGGCCTCCGATCACGCAGAATCCGACGAAACCGTCAGGGCTGCCGTCGACGACATGATGCGCGTGCTTCGGGCGGCGATGCGGGCGCGCGACTGATGCCCGGAGGGCCCGTCCGCCCTCACCGCTTGCCCTTTGCTGCGACGCATTATACGTCCGCTCCATGATCTTTGCTTCCGACAACTGGTCCGGCGCTCACCCCGCCATCAATGCCGCCATCGCCGCAGAGAGCGGGGGCATGGCCGCCGCCTACGGCGCCAGCACCCTCGATCGCGCGGTGGAACAGCGCTTCAACGAAATCTTCGAGCGCGAGGTGGCGGTGTTCTTCGTCGGCACCGGCACGGCGGCCAATTCGCTCGCCTTCGCCGCCGTCAACCGGCCGGGCGGCGTGGTGCTTTGTCACCGCGAGGCGCATGTCATCGAGGACGAATGCGGCGCGCCCGAGTTCTTCACGCATGGTGCGCGCATGGCGCCGATCGACGGCGACGGCGGCCGCATCGATCCGGTCAACCTGCAGCGCGAGCTCAGCCGCTTCAAGCCGGACTTCGTGCACGCCGGCCAGCCGATGGCGGTGTCGATCAGCCAGCCCGGCGAGGCCGGGACCCTATACACCGCCGAAGAGATCCAGGTCATCGCAGGGATCGCCCATGGTCGCGATCTCGCCCTGCACATGGACGGCGCGCGCTTTGCCAACGGGCTGATCGCGTCCGGCCTGTCGCCGGCTGAAATGACGTGGAAGCGCGGCGTCGACATCCTGTCATTCGGAGCGACCAAGAACGGCTGCTGGTGCGCGGAGGCGGTGGTTTTCTTCGAACCGCAGCGCGCCCGGCAGTTCCCCTATATCCGCAAGCGTGGCGCCCAGCTGTTTTCGAAGACGCGCTTCGTCGCGGCCCAGTTCATGGCATATTTCAATGACGGGCTCTGGCTGGAAATGGCCGCCCACGCCAATGCCATGGCGGATCGGCTGCGGGCCGGGATAGACGCCAGCCCGCATGCGCGCCAGGCCTGGGAAACACACACCAACGAGAGCTTCGCCATTCTGGAGAAGCCGACGGCGGAGCGGTTGCGGGCCGAAGGCGCCGCGTTCTACGATTGGAACCCGCCGCATGCGCTGCACACGCTGATCGGGGAGAACGAGACGCTGGTGCGCCTGGTCACCAGCTGGTCGACGGAGGAAGCGGAGATCGAGCGCTTCAGCCGGCTTCTCGCCTGAGGCGGTTACGATCGCAAAGTGACGGAACCAACAGTACCGAGTATGATTCCTTCCTGAACGCAAAGGAGGCTGTCATGTCCACAGATGCGTACGAGCAAGGCAAGCTCGCCTTCCAGCACAATCACCCGATGTCGTCCTGCGAATATCCCAAGGGGTCGCCGCTTCGGCAGGCCTGGATGGACGGCTGGACCGAGGCTCGCAACGCCACCCCGGCCGGCAGCGGCGACCGTCCCGGCATGATGGCGGACGCCAGGCGCGCCACGCGGGTCGGCCAATCGGACGTCCACGAGTCCTAGAAGACGCAAAGCCCGGTCGCTTGCGCGGCCGGGCTCTCCACAAATGGGAACGGCGCCCGAACCGGGCGCCGTCTCTTTTCTGCCGTCGATCAGATCAGGCGGCGTTCGCCTCGATCTGTCGGGCATTCTCGTTGCCGGCGGTGGCGATGTCGATCTTCCGCGGCTTCATCGCCTCCGGAATGACCCGCACGAGATCGATGTGCAGCAGCCCGTTCTTCAGGCTCGCGCCCTTCACCTCGACATATTCCGCCAGCTGGAAGCGGCGCTCGAAGGCGCGGCCGGCGATGCCGCGATACAGCGTCTCGGCGGCTTCTTCCTGCTTCTCGGACTTCTCGCCCGTCACCGTCAGCACGTTCTCGCGCGACTCGATCGAGAGCTCGCTTTCGCCGAAACCGGCGACTGCCATGGTGATGCGATAGGCGTTCTCGCCCGTGCGCTCGATATTGTACGGCGGATAGGTCTGAGCGTTATCCGGCTGCGAAACGCTGTCGAGCATCGAAAAGAGCCGGTCGAAGCCGACGGTCGAACGATAGAGCGGGGCAAAATCGATGTGACGCATGGTGTTCTCCTATTGAGCAACGTTGGCGTTGTGGACACGGCATGGCATCCCGCAATGGGCGACACCTCCGGTCCGCGGCCCCTTCCGGCGACCGCAGGATAAAAATGGTGGGCGGCATTTTCCGGTTCAAGAGGTTTTTTTTCGGTCGCGCCATCGCCGGGTGACGACACGACGGCCGCGGCGCCCGCACGGACGAGGTTGGTGAACCGCCGATGAACGCGGCCTTCCGGCAGCGTTCACCTGGGGACCCCCATATTGGACGTCATGGTCGACCGGTTGATTTCCCGACAGCACAGGGACGAGCCGAGCGATCCACCGTTTGCCCGCCGCGTCAGGCGGGCCGTCAAACGGTCGTAACGTCCCGTCCCTTCCGTTGCGGCCGCTCCGGCCGGGAGCCTCGAAAGAGGTTCCCGGCCTCCTTGCCTTCCTTCGATCATGCTGCTGGCTTTGCGCGCTTAGGGATGACAGAAGCTTTGACCGCCCGCCGCGGGCCGCCTAAAAGCCGATCATCGTGCACCCTCCGGACCGGCCGGAGCGGGCGTTGCGCCGGGCCCGGAACGATGAACGCCACCAACGAGACGGATGAACTTGTCGTCGTCGAAGGCAACGCGCCCCCGGCAGGCATCGTCGTCCAGACATTGCGAACCCTCGACGGGACCCGGCTGCGCTGCGCCGTCTCTCCCAGTCTGCTCGATGCGACCCGCGGCACCGTCATCCTGCTACAGGGCCGCAACGAGGCCATCGAGAAGTATTTCGAGACGATCGCCGACCTGAACCGCCGTGGCTACGCGGTGGTCACGTTCGACTGGCGCGGCCAGGGCGGATCGGACCGGCTGCTGCGCGGCAGCAGTCTCGGCCACGTCCGGCATTTCGGCCAATATGTCAGCGACCTCGAATGCGTCATCCAGGACATCGTGCTGCCGGATTGCCGCGGCCCTTACGCGATTCTTGCCCATTCGATGGGTGCGCTGGTGGCGCTGCGCGCCTCACCACGGCTGACCAATATCGTCGAGCGCATGGTCCTCTGCGCGCCGCTGATCGCCTTCAAGCGACGCAGGATGGGCACGCGGGCATTGCACCGCATCGCCAGGATCGCATGCTTCTTCGGGCTCGGCCGGCTGGCGGTACCGATGCGCACGGTTCCCGACCGCGACATGACCCTGGCGAACAATGTGCTCACCAGCGATTCGCGACGCTTCGCGCGGCATCGCGCGCTCGTCGCCGCGGCGCCGCAGCTCTTTCTCGGCAAGCCCACCGTCTCATGGCTGGCAGCCGTCACCGGCGCGATGGTGCGGCTGGACGATTCCGACGAGATCGCACGGCTCGCCGTGCCGACCCTGATGATCTGTGCCGGCAGCGACGCGGTGGTGGGCACGGCTTCGGCCGAACGGCTGGCGTGGCGGATGCGCAGCGGATCGAGCCTCACCATCCCGTTCGCCCGGCATGAATTGCTGCAGGAGGCCGACCGCTTCCGCGAGCCGTTGCTGGAAGCCTTCGAGGCGTTCACGTCGACTGCACTGCCGCTGCCGGCAGGCGCCACGCCCAGCCCGGATGCGGACGACACCTTGGCGATCGACGAGGCCGACCTGGCTATCGACGACTCAGCCGTTGAGGATGTCGAGAGCCTGGCGATGCAGAGCGGGCGTCGCTGACGCGACGATATCGCCGCCGGCTTCCGGACGTTCGCCCGCGAAGGTTGTGATCACCCCGCCCGCCCGCTCGATGATCGGCACCAGTGCGACGATGTCGTAGGGCTTGAGGCCCGTCTCCACGACGAGATCGACGTGGCCAGCGGCGAGCATGCAGAAGGCGTAGCAGTCGACGCCGAAGCGCGTCAGGCGGGCTTGCGTCTCCAGTGCCTCGAAGCGGCGCAGCGCCTCGCCGGCAAACAGGCGCGGCGTGGTGGTGAACAGCGTCGCGGACGCGATCTCCTCGGTCCGGCGCGCAGCCAGACGGCTCCGCCGGCCGCCGTGCTCCAGCCAGGCGGCATCGGCATCGGCGATGAAGCGCTCGCCCGTGAAGGGCTGCGACATCAGGCCGAGCCGGGCGATGCCCGCTTCGCAGTAGCCGACCAGCGTGCCCCACACCGGCAGGCCGGCGATGAAGGCGCGCGTTCCGTCGATCGGATCGATCACCCAGAGCCGGTCGCCTTCGCCGGTGGCACCATATTCCTCGCCGAGCAGTGCGTGTTCCGGATAGCGGCTCCGGATTGCCGCGACGATCGCCCGTTCCGCCGCCCGGTCGGCTTCGGTAACCGGATCGAAGGCGGCGAGCAGCTTGTTGTCGATGCTCGAGCCGTTGCGGAAGCGCGGCAGCGTTTCGGCGTCGGCGACGTCGGCGAGCGACAGCAGGAAGTCGATATCCGGAGAAGGCATGGAGGTCCGTTCAGGCTCGGTCACTGGGCAGGGTGTGCAAAAAGAAACGGCGGTTTTTGAATGTGCACGATATCGTGCAGAATTGCCTTGACACGCTTTGGCGCCAGTCGTAGTTTTGCGATGCGGCATTGGCGTGCCGTTGCCCTTACGGGCGTTTCCTCCCTAGACTAGACCGCACTGTCTCAAAACAGTGCGGTTCTTTTTTGCCGGACGGAGAGCGGCAGCTATTCGGCTGCTGCAGCAGCGGGCTGCAGATATTCCGCCTCCACGTCCGCGGCAAAACCCGCGACGAAGGCCGCCAAGCGATCCCTCAGCAGGGCGAAGCCCTCATGGGGCAGATAGGCGCGCTCGTCGGCGTAGAGAGCGCGGTTGATCTCGATCTGGATGGCGTGGAATCCGACGGGCGGTCGTCCGTAGCGTTCGGTGATGAAGCCCCCGGCATAGGGCTTGTTGCGAGCAACGTCGTATCCCAGGGCTGCGAGCCGCGACGTTGCGATGGTCACCAGGCGGCCCGCCGCGCTGGTGCCGAAGCGGTCGCCGATCACCATGTCCGGCCGCCTGCCGCCTGGCAGGGCGCGAACGCTCGACGGCATCGAGTGGCAATCGACGAGGATTGCCATGCCGAATCGCTGTCGCGTCCGGTCGAGCGCATCCTCGAGTACCTGGTGAAACGGCTTGTAGACCGTCTCGATGCGCCGCAGCCCTTCGGACAGCGGCAGGGCTGCGCGATAGATTTCCTCGTTCTCCGCAACGATTCTGGGAATCGTGCCGAGCCCCCCCGCAACCCGGATGGATCCGGCATTGGCGTAGTCGGGCAGCGCCTCGGTAAACATCGCCGGATCGAGCTCATAGGGCTCGCGGTTGACGTCGAGATAAGCCCGGGGAAAACGCGCGGCCAGCAGTGGCGCGCCGAGGTCCGGCACGAAGTCGAAGAGGCGGTCGACGAAGAGGTCCTCGGAGCGACGGACGGCTTCGCCGGTGAGTCGCGTTGCCGCGATCAGATCCAGCGGGTAGTCACTGCCGCTATGGGGGGAGCAGAAGACGAAGGGAATGCGTACTTCGGCAGGCTCGACAAGTTCGAAGGCCGGGACGTCGCCAAGGGCCGTCCTGACTGTTGGCACGTTCCCCAATCTCGCTCCTTTCGGTGACCGCGACGCAAAAATTTACACACCACCACCCATGCCGGCCATTCCTTTTAGAAAATGTTCGGGCATTCTGCTATGGGATTGGCTTATGAACGAACCAGCCGCCGGTATCGTTGCCCCGGCGCATGCGGATAACGTGAATGTCAAAGATACTACTGGCCGAAGATGACAACGACATGCGCCGCTTCCTCGCCAAGGCGCTGGAGCGCGCCGGCTACGAGGTGGTCACGTACGACAATGGCGGCAGCGCCTACGAGCGCCTGCGGGAAGAGCCGTTCTCGCTGCTCCTGACCGACATCGTCATGCCGGAGATGGACGGAATCGAGCTTGCGCGACGCGCCACCGAGTTGGATCCCGACCTCAAGGTGATGTTCATCACCGGCTTTGCCGCGGTCGCACTGCATCCCGATTCGAAGGCTCCGAAGGACGCCAAGATCCTGTCCAAGCCGTTCCATCTGCGCGAACTCGTCGACGAAGTGGCGAAGATGCTGGCTGACGCGGCCTGAAGCCGCGCTGCACGGGACGCGGGTTCGTCCGCCGCGGAAGACTATTGACGGCGGCTTTGGTCCTGTGATCTATGCCGCTCCGTCGGATGGGCGTGTAGCTCAGCGGGAGAGCACTTCGTTGACATCGAAGGGGTCACAGGTTCAATCCCTGTCACGCCCACCATCCGATCCTTCATTCCCTCATGGTTCTACCGGCCGGCAACTGGACTGGCCCCATGTCTTGGGCCTCTCGTTGCCCGGATGGCGCAGCGCGCGAAGAGCTCCGCGAAGGTAGCCCTCCCCTTTCCGCCGTCGCGCCGCGCAAGCCATCGCCCCCGCGGTGGTCCGTTCACGCCGCTCCTTGTGCGACTCGCTGCCCCGATGGAATTTGCAACGGCGGGCAATGGCCCGCGGCTTCGGCGGCCCTATGTATCGCCTTACCGCATCCTTCGCCGGATGCTGAGAATGCGGTTCGGCCCTGGGATCTGCCGGGGCTGCGACAGCAGGCATTCCAAAATTGGCTTCCATGACGACTCAGGTGAAGACGGTCCAAGCCGGCTCGTCGAGCGGCGGCGCACGGGCACAACTGGCGGCACCTTCTCCCGACGTCATGGCAGAGGTCGAGCGGCTTCTGGCGGGACGCACCCGCGATGTCCATCTGACGGGCGAGCTTCGCCGGCTGTTTCACCAGCGCTCGTGGCCGCAGACGGCCAAGATCATCCGGTCCTGGATGGCCTGGATGGCAATCCTCAACGTGCTGATGCTCGCCGTCAGCTTCGTGACACTGCCCCGGGCCGTCACTGCTGCCATGCTGCTACCCGCCAGCACTCTTCTGCTCGTCGCGGTCGCGCTGCTTTTCATCTGGCGGAACCCGCACCCTTACTGGCTGCAACGGTCGGCGCTCGCCGTGGGAATGTTCCTCATCCTCCTTTCCGTCGCGTTGCTGGGCTTCAATGCCGGCGGCGAGTTCTACGAACGCTATCTCGACGTGATGCTGTTCGTGGCGATCACCGGCATCATCATCTTCAGCGTCCCCCTGCCATGGACCATCCTGATCGCCGCCGCCGCAGTCGGGCTCTACGTCGTCTTCCAGTTCCAGAACCCGGCGATCAGCATATGGAGCGCGGTGAACGGCGCGCTCTTCTTCGCCAGCGGCATCATCGCCACCGTGGTCGCGCGGCGCACCATGACCATTCTCGCCCAGAAGGCGTTTCTTCTCGAGCTTCGCGACAGGAAGCGGGTCGCCGACCTGGCGAAAGCCAACCAACGGCTGGAACATCTGGCAAGGACGGATCCACTGACGGGCGCTGCAAACCGGCGCTGGATGAAGGAGATCCTCGACGACCTCTGGGTGCGCTGCAAGGCCACGCCAGCCGGCGCCGCCCTGCTGATGTGCGACCTCGACGACTTCAAGAACCTGAACGACCATCTGGGCCACGCCGAGGGCGACCGCTGCCTCGTCGAGGTCGCGCGCGTCATCAAGGGCTGCCTGCGCCAGGATCAGGATCGGATGGCCCGCTATGGCGGCGAGGAGTTTCTCGTCGTGCTTCCAGCAACGGGAGAGCGGGACGCCCTCGAGGTGGCGGAGCGGATACGGATGGCCGTCGAAGCGGCGGGCCTGTGCAACCCGACGTCCCGGGTGTCGCCCTCGGTCACGCTGAGCATCGGCGTGGCGGTAAAGGCGCCCGGCGCGGGGAACGTGTCGCCCGAGCAGCTGCAGCGCCAGGCGGATGCGGCGCTCTATCTGGCAAAGCAGGCAGGGCGCAACCAGGTGGTCGTGCATCGTCCGGTGGTCCCGGCCCCGTTGCCGACGCCTGGCGAGACCGACGTTCCGACGAGGCAAAATCCTCCGTCTGGTCCGCGGTGCGAAGACATCCCGGCGACACGCGACGCGCTCCCCTTCCCATAGAGTTCACGACGCAGCGGCGAAGTATTTCGTCTGCTTCCGGGCCTTTCGGCGCTCAGGCTCGCGGAGCGCCGAAGTGATCAGGGACAGACACCACAGAAAATCCTTCATCCCGACCGTCGCGCCGGGAGCGACTGTCCTAGCGTCGGCGGCCAAGGCACATGGAACTCCAAAGGGTCCGCTGGATTAGCCTCACAACGATAATGTTCCAGGAGGAAAAACATGAACCGCAACGTCACCGCCATTTACCGCACCCACGCCGTCGCCGAGCTGGTCCGCCAGGAACTCGAAGCGGAGGGCGTGTCGAGCGGCCACATCCACGTGATTCCGGATCATGACCGCGGTGTCGGGGTCGACGCCACCGACAGTGACCACACGCGCTACAACGACGCGATCCATGACCTGCATCTGCCGGATGCGGACGCCCGGACCTACCAGGCCAGCATCCGCAACGGCGACTATGTCGTCTCCGTCAACGCCGGCGACGATCGGATCGAGCGGATCCAGGCCATCATGCGGCGCCCGGAAGCCGAGGCCCACAATCTCGACGCTCGCGACGAAGAATTCCGCGACTACGATTTCCTCGCGCCCAGCGACACGACCCGGACGGTCGATCCGGCGCTTCGGGGCGAGCGGGACCCCGCGTACACCAATGCCGACATGCGCTCGTATCGTCGCACTTCGCCGCTGCGCGACAACTGATCCCGGCACTGCGCCAAATCTAGCCAAGGAATGAACCCGTGAGCAATTATCGCGATCCCAAAGTCACCACGACCGAAAACAAGAGCAGCATGGGCAAGATGATCGGCATCGCCCTTGCCGTGATCCTCGGCCTTATCGTCCTGGCCTGGGCGCTCGGAACCTTTGACGAAGAGCCCGAGACGGTACCCGTCGTAACCGAAGAGCCCGCAACGACGACGGGCACGCCACCGGCGACGACCGGGACCACCACCGTGCCTGCGAACTAACATCGCTATCAGCGTGCGCCACTGTGTGGCGCACGCTTCTTCCGTGTAATCTGGTGTGATCTTGAAAGCAGGTCGGGAAACCCACGATGCCAGAAGACTACGACTACGAGGACCGATCCGCGTCGGACCGATCGACGGCCGGGTATGTCGTGCTGGCGATCGTCGGCCTCGGTATTACGGCGCTGATCATCTACGATCTGCGCAGCAGCGGCCCTGCCGATACCAGCCTTCCCCAGCAAGGCGCTGCCGCTCCCCAGCAGGCATCGCCAGCTTCGCAGATGGCTCCCGCTACACCGGCCTTGAACCAACCCTGATATCCGCCGGGTGTTTCCCGCGCCCTTGAAGATTTGGATGGTTTGCGGCTCGACCATCCCCTTCGATCGATCTCCATTGCGCCTTCGCTTCCGAGCAAGACCGGCGCATCGCTGCTCGTAAGGCCCTTTTTCTCACGGGCTAGATTGCCGGGTGGTGGCGCGCCAAGGTGATTGAGCTGGAGGGGTTTGACGTCGCGCGGCTGCTAGGTCTTGGCCGCCGGACCGTCGGGACCTTGCCCCATCCCCATCCCCATCCCGCCGCCTCCGGCTCCGCCGCCTGCACCGCCGCCGCCTCCGCCTCGCTCCCGGCCAGCGTCGGCTTTTCCGCCCCCGCGGGCGGCCCCGGACTGAGGACGCGTCGGGCCCTGCAGGGGGATCGCGACGGCGTTCGGGATCGGGTCCAGATCGAGCGCCTTGCGAACATAGTTGCGCAGGGCGATGACGAGTTCGGCGGTGTGAATGGGTCTTCCGGCGGCCATGTCGCGCGCCGCCTGTCCAGCCAGCCGGACATGCTCCTCGGTGCCCAGGAGCAGGACATCGGCAAGAGCCGCCTCGACCGCGTCACGAATCCGGCGCGGGCGATCGGAAGGCGCTGCCGCGCTCTCGCCCAGCTCGGCCGCCGGCCCTTCAGCGCTGCCGCGCGCCTCCCGCAGATGTGCGGGATTGACCGTGAGCTCGCCGGTGAACGAGCCGCCCAGGGTCCGGTAGGCGGCGATGAGCGTCTTGAGGCGCTCGTTGATCTGACGGTTCATTCGCTGCTGGCGCTGCTGCAGCGTGAGCATCATCAATACGCGAATGCCGACCCCGACCAGCGCGAATATGGCGATCCCGAGAATGGTCGTGAGCACGCTCTGCCACGAACTGAAATCGAAGAAACGCATCGTCTGCCTCCTGGCTGGTGCAACTCCCTTAGCCGATTTCCCGAGACGAGCATCGCGCATTCGGCACGTGACGGGCCGCCCTGGCCGCGCCGCTTATCCTTTGCCGCAAGAACGTCGATGCTTTCCCGGCTCAGGAGTTTTCCGCCATTCTCGTGAACCGCATGGCCCGCGCGGCGTATTGTCCCAGTCAATCGAAGACGGGATCTCAGGCTGTGGAACAAGCTCTCTTATGCCAGTCCGCGCCAATCGCCTGCGGGGCCGAGCAACTGGATGGCCAGCTCGTTTTCGTCGACGGGGTGCTGTTGGCCGTGCTCACGCAGCTGTGCGGCGAGCATTACGGCTCCCACGACGGGCACTGGTTCCTCGAGGCAGGTTTCGGCCCCTGCGATCCGACCGGCACCAAGCCGCCGCCCTTCGCCTCGCTGAACGAGGCCGTCGCCTGGATCAGGACCGCCCATTACGGCTGACCGGATGCAGCCGCACCAGACCGGCGGGGCTTACCGCGTGTCGAACGCCACGACGACCTTGACCGTATCGTCCTGCGGATCGCTTTCCTCCGTCTCGAATCCCAGTTCCCGCGCCATGCGCAGCATGGTGGCGTTCTCCCGCAGGATCTCGCCGTAGACGCGCTGAAGGCCGCGGCGACGGCCATAGTCGAGGATCGCCGTCATCAGCCGGTAGCCGAGCCCGCGCCCCTTCATGTCGGAGCGCACCAGCACGGCGAACTCGGCGGCCCCGTTCTCGGGATCGGACACCAGCCGCACCACACCGAGGATCGACAGCTTGCCGGCCTCGTCGGGCTCGCCCATCGCCACCAGCGCCATCTCCCGGTCGTAGTCGATCTGCGAAAACCGCGCAGCGGTCTGGTGCGGGAATGCCCGCATCTGCCCCATGAAGCGCAGCCGCAGGTCGCGCGGCGTACAGCGCTCGACCATCGCGACCAGCGCCGCCTCGTCCTCCGGACGGATCGGCCGCAGCAGAAGCGGCGTGCCGTCGGCGAGCTCGATCGGTTGCTCGAACTCGCGCGGATAAGGGCGAATCGCCGGGCTGACGATCGCCCCCGAGACGGCACGGACGCTGACCCGCGCATCGAGGGCGATCACCCCGCCGGCATTGGCGAGCAACGGGTTGATGTCCAGTTCGGCAACCTCCGGCAGCAGAACCGCCAGCTCCGACAGGCGGATCAGCACGTCGACGATGCGGTCGAGGGGAACCGGCGGCACATCGCGAAAGCCGGCGAGCAGCCGGGATATCCGCGTCGAGGCGATCATTTCACGCGCCAGCACGGAGTTGAGTGGCGGTAGGCCGATCGCCCGGTCGCCGATCACCTCCGTCGCCTTGCCGCCGCGCCCGAACAGGACGACCGGTCCGAAGGTCGGATCGGACGCGATGCCGGCAATCAGCTCCTGCGCATCGGCCCGCACGACCATCGGCTGGACGGAAAAACCTTCCAGCGGCGCCTCCGGCAGCGTCTGCCGGATGGATTCGAGCATCGTGCGCGCCGCCGCCACCATCTCCTCGGCGGAACGGATGTTGAGGCGGACGCCGCCGACATCTGATTTGTGGCTGATCGCCGGCGAGACGATCTTCAGCACGGCCGGCCCGCCGACATCCTGAAAACGCCGACCCGCCTCCTCCGGGTCCGCCGCCAGCAGCGTCTGGACGATGGGAATGCCGAACAAGGACAGGAGCTGCTTGGATTCCGGTTCGGTGAGGACGGTGCGCCCGCTCGCAAGGGCTTGGCGCACCAGCGCCCGCGCCGCCTCGAGGTCGACAGGACCGATCACGACGCCGGCCGCCGGCGTCTCCATCAGCATCTCCTGGTTCCGCCGGTAGCGGTGGAGATGCATGAAGGCGCGGATCGCCTTGTCCGGGCCGTCGAAGGTGGCAATCTTGCGGGAAGCGAAGAAGGCTCTTGCGGGCGCCGCCGCGGTGCCGCCCAGCCAGGTGGTCAGGATCGGCAGTTGCGGCCGCTGCACCGTCGCGTCGGCGACCGCCTGCGCCCCCTGCATCGGGCTGGCGACGGCGGTCGGGCAGTTGATCACCAGAATGGCGTCGCTGTCCTGCTCCTCGCCGAGGATTTCGAGGGCAGCGGCATAGCGTGCGCCGTCCGCGTCGCCGATGATGTCCACCGGATTGCCGCGCGACCAGGCCGCCGGCATCACCGCGTCGAGCCGGGCGATCGCCTGATCGCTCAGCGCCGCCAGCCGGCCGCCCTCCGCGTCCAGCGCGTCGACGGCGAGGACGCCGGCGCCGCCGCCATTGGTCAGGATGGTCAGCCGGTCGTCGACGACACGCAGCCGCGTGGCGAGGGTCGCGGCGGCCTCGAACATCTCGTCGAGCTGGCCGACCCGGAGCAGGCCGGCGCGGCGGAAGGCGGCGTCGTAGACGGCATCGGCGCCGGCGAGCGCACCGGTGTGGGACTGTGCCGCGCGGGCACCCTCGGCGCTGCGCCCCGCCTTGATCACCACGACGTGCTTCGCCCGCGCTGCGATGCGCGCGGCGGACATGAATTTCTTCGCGTGGGTGACGTTCTCGACATAGAGCAGGATCGAACGGGTCGCTCGGTCGCCGGCGAGGAAATCCAGCATATCGCCGAAATCGACGTCGCCCATGTCGCCGAGCGACATCACGTGCGAGAAGCCGATGCCGCGCTCGTCCGCCCAGTCCAGCACCGAGGTGACGATCGCGCCCGACTGGCTGACGAGGGCGATGTCGCCGGAGCGCGGCGTCAGATGCGCGAAGCTGGCATTGATTCCCTTCGCCGGCGAGATGACGCCGATGCAGTTCGGTCCGACGATGCGCATCAGATGCGGGCGGGCGGCCTCCAGCATCTCGCGCTTCAGGTCGCGCCCGTCCTTGCCGATCCCCAGCCCGGCGCTGATGACTACTGCGGCGCGGCAGCCGCGCCGGGCGAGTTCGCCGATAACCCCGGGAACAGCCGCGGCTGGCGTCGCCACCACGGCAAGGTCCGGCGTGATCGGCAGGGCGTCGATCGAGCGGTAGTTCAGCGTCGACTGGATGGCGAATTCGTGCGGGTTCACGGTCATGACCGGACCGGCAAATCCGCCGCGCAGGAGGTTCTCCGCCAGTACCCGGCCGACGGTCCCCGGCTCGTTGCTGGCGCCGACGAGGGCGATCGAGCGCGGCGAGAAGATCGCGTCGAAATTTCGGATGCTCATCGTGTCTCCGTCGCGGTCGTAAGGCGTCTGCGGCCCTTGCCGCACGGCAAAGTTGCAGGATCGGGATACGGTAACGCGGCGAACGTCGCACGGCTCTGATCCGGGTCAAACCGGAATCGCCTCGGCCTCGCTCTTTCGCGCCGCTTCGCCTATGTCGGCGCGGACGGGGCGGGCCTCGAACGGGAGGATTGGGCATGGTGAGACCGGACGAACTCAACAAGGCTTTCGCGGCCGGCGACACGGCAGCGGTCATCGCGGCGGGGCTGGCCCAGGAGAAGGCTCGCACGGTGCTCGACATCGGCGCCGGCGTGGGCGGCCTCGCCAAGGCCCTCAGCGGCCGTGGCTACAGGGTGACCGGGATCGATCCGAACCCCGAGGCTATCGAGCGCGCCCGGCGGGACGTTGCCGATGTGCGCTTCGACATCGGCGGAGCCGAGGCACTGCCTTTTCCGGATGCCGAATTCGACGCGGCGGTGTTCATGAACTCGCTGCATCACGTCCCCGTGGATCTTATGGCCAAGGCGCTTGCGGAAGCCGCCCGGGTGACGCGCCGCGGCGGGACGATCTTCCTGATCGAGCCGCTGGCGGAGGGCCCGCAACACGAGGTGATGCGGCCGGTGGAAGACGAGACGGCCGTGCTCGACGCCGCGGGGCGGGCCGTCGCCGACGCCGTGCGGTCGCAATTGCTCGAGCTACGCGGAAACGTCGTCTACCAGCGCCACCAGCCCTATGCCGATGCCGAGGCTTTCATCCAGCGGCTGGTCGAGATCGCACCGTCCCGCCTTGCGGTCATCGAAGAAAAACGCGACGAGGTTGCCCGGCTGTTTGCCGCCGGCGCGACGACCGATGCCTCCGGCGGCCAGGTCCTCGCCCAGCCGCTGCGAATCTACTGGCTTCGCGTTCCCGACTGACAGACCGCGCAAGAATCAACCCCATGTCTTGCAACAGGGCAGGTTTTCCGTCCGAATGCCGCGAAGGCCGTCGCGCCGGCCGCCGGCTCTGCCCGTCCGTTTTCCTCGCATTCCGGAGCCGCTCCATGCCGATCCGTCCCGTCGCCGGCCTTCGGGTCCTTTCCGCCATCGTGATGGTCCTCGCCGCGGTTCCTGCGCCTGCCCTGGCGCAGGCGCACGACACGGTGACGATCGGGATGGCGATCGAACCCGCAGGTCTCGACCCGACCGCCGCGGCGCCCGTCGCCATCGGCCAGGTGACCTGGCAGAACATCTACGAGGGGCTGACCCGCATCGACAGCGACGGCCAGGTGCAGCCGCAACTGGCGCGCGAATGGACCATCTCCGAGGACGGGCTCACCTACGTCTTCACGCTTGAGCCGGACGTCACCTTCTCCAACGGGACGGATTTCACGGCCGAGACGGCGAAGTTCGCGCTCGACCGGGCGCGCGGCGACGGCTCGACCAACCCGCAGAAGCAGTTCTACGCGACGATCCTGTCGGTCGAGGCGCGCGACCCGGCGACGCTGGTCGTGACCCTGTCGCAGCCGACCGGTAACCTGCTTTACTGGCTGGCCTGGCCGGCGGCGGTCATGGTCGAGCCGAGTTCCGCCGCGACCAACAATGTCCGGCCGGTCGGCACCGGGCCCTTTGCACTGGCGGAGTGGCGACAGGGCGACCGGATCGAGCTGCGGCGCCGGGCCGACTACTGGAACAGGGAGGACGTTCCCGCGCTGGCAGCCGCGACGTTCCGCTTCGTCGCCGATCCGCAGGCCCAGGCCGCGGCGATCCGTAGCGGCGACATCGATGCCTTCCCGGAATTCGGCGCGCCGGAGCTCTACGCGACGCTCGAGGGCGTAGCCGACCTCGCCACGGTCGTCGGCAGCACTGAACTGAAGGTCGTAGCAGGGATGAACGGGCGCAAGGCGCCATTCGACGATCTGCGGGTCCGTCGGGCGCTGATGATGGCGGTCGACCGCGAAACGCTGATCCATGGCGTCTATGCCGGCTACGGCGAGCCGATCGGCAGTCATTACGCCCCGAACGATCCGGGCTTCGTCGACCTCACCGAAGCCCATCCTTACGATCCGGAA
Source organism: Aurantimonas endophytica (assembly GCF_014196845.1). GTDB lineage: Bacteria > Pseudomonadota > Alphaproteobacteria > Rhizobiales > Rhizobiaceae > Aurantimonas > Aurantimonas endophytica. The sequence continues at coordinate 72,821 of NZ_JACIEM010000004.1, read as the reverse complement.
GCGGCGCGCCAGCTGCTCGCCGAAGCCGGCTATCCGGACGGGTTCTCGCTGACGATCAAGACCCCGCAAATGTCCTATGCCACCCGCTCCGCCGAGGTACTGCAGGCCTTCTTCGCCGAGATCGGGGTGACGCTCGAAATCGTCCCCACCGAGTTTCCGGCACGCTGGGTCGACGAGGTCTTCACGCGGCATGAATTCGACATGACCATCGTCGCCCATGCCGAACCGCTCGATATCGGGATCTATGCGCGGCCGGACTATTATTTCGGTTATGCCAACCCGGCCTTCGACGCGGCCATCGTCGCGGCGGAAACCGCCATCGATCCGGCGGAGCGGCTTGCCCGATACGGCGACGCGCAGCGCATCCTCGCCGACGAGGTCCCTGCCCTCTATCTCTTCGCGATGCCGAAGCTCGGCGTCTGGAACGCCGCCCTCACCGGTCTCTGGGAGAACGAGCCGATCCCCTCCAACGACCTGACCGACGTCGCGTGGACCGACTGACCCGTCCATGCTGCGGATGATCGCCTGGCGGCTCGCCGGCCTCGTCGTCACGCTGCTGGCGGTCTCTGTCGCCGTGTTCCTGGTCATGGACGTGCTGCCGGGTGATCCGGCCGCCATCATGCTGGGCACGTCGGTGCGGCCGGACACGCTGGCGGCACTGCGCCTCGAGCTCGGTCTCGACCGGCCGCTGCCGCTGCGCTTTGCCGCGTGGATCGGCGGCGTGCTGGCAGGCGATCTCGGAACCTCCACCACTTACGGCGTCCCCGTCGCGGGCCTTATCCTGGACCGGCTGGCCGTGACCCTGCCGCTGGCGCTGATGGCGATCGTCCTGTCGATCGCGCTGGCCCTGCCGCTCGGCATTCTTGCCGCGTCGCGACGCGGCAGTGCCTGGGACGTACTTGCCACCGGCGCCGCCCAGATCGGCGTCGCGACGCCCAATTTCTGGGTCGGCATCCTGCTCATCCTGGTCTTTGCCTCGACGCTGGGGATCATGCCGTCCGGCGGCTTTCCGGGCTGGGACGCCGGCATCCTGCCTGCGCTTGCCGCCCTGACGCTGCCCGCGGTGGCGCTGGCGCTGCCGCAGGCCGGCGTGCTGACGCGCGTTACCCGGTCGGCTGTGCTCGACGTGCTGCACGAGGATTTCGTGCGGACCGCACGCGCCAAGGGGCTGACCAGGCGGGCCGCCCTCTGGCGTCATGCGGTGCCGAACGCGCTGCTGCCGGTGGTGACGGTCATCGGCCTGCAGTTCACCTTCCTGATCGCCGGCGCGGTGCTGGTCGAGAACGTTTTCGGCCTGCCCGGCCTCGGCCGCCTCGCCTTCCAGGCGCTGCAGCAGCGCGACCTGATCGTCATGCAGGACGTCGTGCTGCTGATGGCGGCTCTGGTGATCGTCGTGAACTTCCTGGTCGACCTCTCCTATCTCGTCCTCGATCCGCGGCTGAGGGCGTCGGCATGAGCGCCGTCGTCCCGGCGACGCGGACACGCAGGGCCGCGCCCGGATGGCGCCTTGCCGTCGGCGGCGCGATCGTCGCCGCGCTGATCGCCGTCGCCCTCCTGTCGCTGGTCTGGACACCGGCGGTCCCGACCAGGCTCGACATCGCCGCCCGGCTTCGCCCGCCCCTGGAGGGGGGCCTGCTGGGCACCGACCAGCTTGGCCGGGACGTCCTGTCGCTGCTGATGGCGGGAGCGGTGAACTCGCTGGTGATCGCCGTCGCGGCGGTCGCCATCGGCGCCAGTCTCGGCACGCTGCTCGGCCTCGTCGCGGCGTCGCGCCGCGGCTGGATCGGCGCCATGGTGATGCGGGCGATGGACGTCGTCTTCGCTTTCCCGCCGATCCTTTCCGCGATGATGCTGGCCGCCTTGCTCGGCACCGGGATGATCAACGCCATCGTCGCGATCGCCGTCTTCATGGTGCCGGTGTTCGCGCGCATCACCCGCGGCGCGGCCATGCGCATCCTCGCCCGCGACTACATCCTGGCGGCACGCGGCGCCGGCAAGAGCGGCCCGCGCATCGCGATCGAGCATGTCGTACCGAACATCTCCGGCGATCTGATCGTCCAGGCGACGATCCAGCTCGGCCTCGCGATCCTGACCGAGGCGGGGCTGAGCTTTCTGGGCCTCGGATTGGCGCCGCCGGCACCCAGCTGGGGCCGGATGCTGGCCGATTCGCAGACCTATCTGGCGACCGCGCCCTGGCTCGCCATCGCACCGGGGGCGGCGATCGCCATCGCGGTGCTCGGCCTCAATCTCCTCGGCGACGGCATGCGCGACCGGCTCGACCCGCGCCGGGACCTCGGCCGATGAGCCCGCTGCTGTCCGTAGAGAACCTCGGCGTGGCACTCGCCCGGGCGGACGGCTCGAAGCTGCCGATCCTCCACGATGTCGGATTCAACCTCGCCAAGGGCGAGACGCTCGGCATCGTCGGCGAATCCGGCTCCGGCAAGTCGCTGCTGGCGCTGGCGCTGATCGGGCTCCTGCCCGGCTCCGCCACGGTCAGCGGCGCGATCCGCTTCGAGGGACGCGACCTCGTCACGGCGAGCGAGGCCGGGCTCAGCGCCATCAGGGGCCGGCGGATCGCAATGATCTTCCAGGAGCCGATGACGGCGCTCAACCCGGCGATGCGGATCGGCGACCAGATCGCCGAAGGGCTGCGTCTCGACGGGGTGCGCCCGGCGGCGGCCCGCGCCGCGGCTCTGGCCCTGCTCGACCGGGTGCGCATCGCGGATGCGGCGAACCGCATCGATGCCTTCCCGCACGAATTGTCCGGCGGCCAGCGCCAGCGTGTGGTGATAGCCATCGCCCTGGCGCGCTCGCCCGCGCTGCTGATCGCCGACGAGCCGACCACCGCGCTCGACGTGACGGTGCAGCGGGACGTGCTCGACATTCTCGGTGAGCTCGTCGCCGAGGCGAACATGGCGCTGATCCTCGTCAGCCACGATCTCGGGGTCATCGCACGGACCGTCGCCCGGACCCTGGTGCTCTATGCCGGGACGCGGTTCGAGGAAGCGCCGACGGCGGCGCTGCTGGCCACGCCCGCCAATCCCTATACGCGCGGCCTGATCGGCGCGATGCCGCGCCCGCGGAAGACCGACGGTGTCCGCCAGCGCCTCACGGTCATCCCCGGCACGGTGCCGGCTTTCGGTGCGCTGCCGCCCGGCTGCCGCTTCGCCGATCGCTGCCCGGCGCATATCCCGGCCTGCGACGCCGGCGAGCCGCCCTGGCGCGCGATCGGACCGGATCGGGCCGTCCGCTGCATTCGGGCGACGGCCGAAGGTGCGGAGCGATGAGCGCGCCGCTGCTCGCCGTCGAGGCGGTCTCGAAGCTCTATGCCGGCGGCGGGCTCTTCGGCCGACGGCCGCCGCTGTCGGCGCTCGACCGCGTCAGCCTGACGGTCGACGCGGGACAGATCCACGGCATCGTCGGCGAGAGCGGAAGCGGCAAGTCCACGCTGGCGCGCATCGTCACGGCGTTGGAGCGACCGAGCAGCGGCCGCGTGCTGCTGGGAGGGGACGATCTGCACGGTCTTCCGGCCGTCGCCCTGCGGGCCCGGCGGCGCGACATCCAGATGGTCTTCCAGGACCCCTACGGCTCCCTCGACCCGCGCCAGCGCGTCGGACGGATCGTCGCCGAGCCGCTGCATCTTGTCGTTCCAAAGCTGTCGCGGGCGGAGCGCACGGCACGGGTCGAGTCGGTGCTCGAAAGCGTCGGGCTCGCCGCTTCGGATGCGATGCGCCGGCCGCACGAATTTTCCGGCGGGCAGCGCCAGCGCATCGCCATTGCCCGGGCGCTCATCACCCGACCGAAGCTGCTCGTCGCCGACGAGGCGGTCTCGGCCCTCGACCTCTCGGTCCAGGCGCAGATCCTCAACCTGTTGCTCGATCTCTCGGAGCGGGAGGGGCTGGCGATTCTGTTCATCAGCCACAATCTGTCGGCCGTCGCCGCGATCGCCGATGTAGTGTCGGTCATGTACCGGGGACGGGTGGTGGAAACGGGACCTTCCGACGCGATCTTCAGCGATCCCCGCCACCCCTACACGCGGGCGCTCGCACTGGCAGAGCCCGCGCTCGACCGGCCCCAGTCGCTGCGGCGCCAGACGGCGGCGGCTCGCGACGTGGTATCGGACGGACCGGCGGAGACCGGGTGCCACTATCGCAGCGCCTGCCTCATCGCCGCCCCGATCTGCGCCGAGGAACCTCTCCTGCGGCAGATCGACCCGAACCGGAGAAGCGCCTGTCACTTCGCCGAGGCGCTCGGATCAAAATTCATAGACTACGACGCGTCGGTGCAGACAGTGTAACACCCGGTTTCAGGCCATTTCCCGCCCCGGTATATATTCGAGTGAGCATTTGGTGATCCGATACTTACCGGAACAATATCTGCCCGACCGACGCTGCGGGAACCGATCGTGAATTTGCAATAAATACCTGGCGCCATATTTATGCTACCTTAGTAGCGTGTACCTCAGGTTGTTCTCGGAGGCGCGCTCATCGCGCGATCCAAAACTAATTCGGCCATAAACTATTGGAAACTGACGAAATCTCGACGGCGGTACTGGCAGCCCTGCTGGAACAAATGGCGCGAAGACTGCATTCGCAGGGCTATGCTTCGCATCTGTTTCCTGCGCAATGGGCGGCGCTCCGCTATGTCCAGCTGGCGGCACCGGAGCGTCGCACGGCGATCGATCTGGCGCGGTTCCAGGGCCTTGCTTCCGGCGCCGTGGCGAGGACCGTCAGGACGCTGATCACCAAAGGCTATCTGGTCAAGCGCGGCACCATCGGGCGGGGACGCGCCGAGCAGTTGGAACTGACCGATCGTGGGCTTGCGCTGCTGAAAAAGGACCCGCTTCGCAAAGTCGCCGATTCCCTCGCCTGTCTCGGCCCGGAAGAACGGCAGACCCTGGTCAGAAGCTTGGAAACAGCGATCAAGGCGACGAAGTCCGGCGAGGTACCGGCCCTGCCGTGATTCCGCTCGGCTCGGCCGGCAGAAGATCGACGACCAGCGGTAGATGATCCGAGGCGTGCGCCATCCATGCCGGCACCGCGCGGGCTGTGGCCTGGAAGGCGGACGAGGCGTAGAGCCTGTCCATGTGGACCAGCGGCCATCGTGCCGGCCAGCTCGGTACCGAAACCCGAACCGGAAGGCGCTCGCACAGCGCCGCGTCCACGGGGCCGCCGTGGCGCCACTCGTTGAAATCGCCCAGCGCGACGAGTTGTCCCGCGTCCGCTCCGATGGTCGAGGCGAGGAACCGCGCCTGCACACGCCGGCTCCACGGTCCGAGACCGAGATGGGTGGCAAGCACCCGCACCGGGCCCAGCGCCGTCTGGCACACCGCATCCACCGCCGCGCGAGGTTCGATTCTCCCGCCGGGCAGGAAATGGACGCCGCTTCTCAAAACCCGGCCGCGTGACCAGAGCAGATGGCCGTAGTCGCGCCGCTCCCGAGGGACTGTGCGCGCCTCGACGAGATACCCGCCGAGGCGCGCCGCGAAGAACTCGAAGGCCAAAGCGCGGCGACCGAGATGGGAGCGGCCATCGACCTCCTGTAGCGCGAGGATGTCGGGATCGAGCGCGGCGATGACGGCCAGCGTGCGTTCCGGATCGCAGCGCCCACCACGACCGATCGAGCCGTGGCAGTTCCAGGAGACGATGCGCAGGCGCCGCCTGGCGCCCGGCTCAGTCGAGGAATTGCTGGTCACTGGCGTCCAGTTCCGCGCGCATCCGGGTGACGAGCAGGCCGGAATCCGCCGTGCAGTTGTCATGCGTCAGGAGATCGCCCGGCTCGACCACCGCCGTCACCCGGGACTTTTCGGCGAGACCCAACGGCAGGGCCCGCCTGGCACGCCCGTCGGCCCAGGTCATCGCATAGCCGCGATAGTCCGACTGGCCGATCCTTCCCAGCGTCTCGCCGGGCATCAGGCGGCGCTTGGCGACGGCGCCGCATTCGGCCACGGGCCGGTCGATCGGCACCATGTCGGGGCGCCGGTACATTACCGCGCGGGCGGCCGAGAGCGGCGTCTCCAGGCTTGTCAAATGGAACGGCCGGATCAGCCCGAAGCAGGGGCCGGGGCCGACCTTGAGATCGGCCATCCGGTCGATCGCGCGCGGATGGCGCGGCTTGACGATGCAGAAGACGCCCGGGGCGACGCCCTTGCCGATCGTATAGTCGACGCAGCCGGACTGCGACAGGATGCCGCCGTCTTCCTGCGTGCAGAGGATCTGGCCGAGATTGGCGGCAGTCGCCTCGGGCCCATGCATGCCGGGAACGTCGGGCTTGAGGCCGGTGCAGTTGGCGATGGCGGTCATTTCGACCATGGTCTTCGAGCCGTCGATGAATTCGACCAGCATCCGCGCATTCATGTCGCGGGCGCGCGCCTCTTCCTCGAATTCCTCCGGCACCGCGGAATGGCGCAGCGGATTGTTCTTGCCCTTGCCGGCGGCGATGATCTCCATGCCGAGGCTCTGGGCAAAGCCGATGAGCTCGAGCGTCGCCGCGGGCTCGTCGCCGGCCGAGCCGGTATAGACGACGCCGGCTTCCCGCGCCTTGCGTGCCAGCAGCCGGCCCACCGTGATGTCCGCCTCGACATTGAGCATGACGATGTGCTTGCCGTTGCGGATGGCTTCCATTGCCAGGAAGGTGCCGATCTCCGGGCTGCCGGTGGCGTCGACGATCACGTCGATATGGCCGCTGGCGCAGAGGGCGCCGAGATCGTCGGTCACCGCAATGCGCCCGGCCTCGATCGCGCTGTCGATGGCTGCGGCGCTCGACACGATCGCCCCGTGCCCGGCGTCGTGGCCGGCCATGGCGATCGCCGCCATGGGGCGCGTCGGGCTGTTGGCCGCCACCGCGCCGATCCTGACGCCGGCCATCAGCGCGACCTGGACAACGATGTCGGTGCCCATCTGACCCGCGCCGGCGAGGCCTATCGTGACCGGCCCATGCCGGTCGGTATAGGCGGCAAGTTCGGCAGCGAAGCCGACGCGTTCGATCATGGGGCTGGCGTCCTCGATGCGGGAATGGCCGGAAGCGCCCCGGCCAAGTGCGGGGTATCTAACGGTTTTCGCCACAGATGTAACCGCCGTTCGCATCACGCCACCGCCTCGGGGATTTGACCTCGATCAAGGCCGCTCCCACACTCGCTTCCTAGAAACGGAACAATTACATGATCGACGACGACAGACCCCGGACGACCAAACCCACCCGCCAGGAACGACTTCAGGAACAACTTCGCGCCAATCTGAAGCGACGCAAGGAACAGGCCCGGGCTCGCCGCGAGCCTCGCAGGGAGGACGCGCTTCCCGGCGAAACCCCGCCCCCGACGGACGGTGACGCGTCCGACTGAACGACGAATCGAGAGGCAGGCGCGCCTGAATGTCCGGGTCCCTGCGCGGTACCTCGGCATCCGGCCTAAGTATCTGACGCGGCTAATGCCCATCCGGCATGTGTCCAATTATTATTACGCCGACTGTCAATTTAGATTGACATTCATGTGCAGGCAAGGCCCCCTACGGCATGGACTTCGCCGGACGGCCGACTTAGAACGGTTCTGACAAGGAGCACTCATGATCGACTATCAGAGCCATTTCCAGTCCGCGATCGAAGCTCTCCACGCCGAGAAGCGCTACCGGGTGTTTGCTGATCTCGAGCGTATCGCAGGCCGTTTTCCGACGGCGCTCTGGCGCCATGACGGCAAGGCGCGCGAGATCACCGTCTGGTGCTCCAACGATTATCTCGGCATGGGCCAGCATCCGGACGTCATCGCGGCGATGACCTCGACCGTCTCCGCCATGGGCTCCGGCGCCGGCGGCACGCGCAACATTTCCGGCACCAATCATCCGCTGGTCGAGCTGGAGCGCGAGCTCGCCGATCTGCACGGCAAGGAAGCGGCGCTGGTCTTCACCTCCGGCTTCGTCTCCAACGAGGCCTCGATCTCGACGATCGCCAAGCTGCTGCCCGACTGCCTGATCCTGTCCGACGAGCTGAACCACGCCTCGATGATCGAGGGCGTGCGCAAGTCCGGCGCCAAGAAGCAGATCTTCCGCCACAACGACGTGGCGCATCTGGAAGAGCTTCTGAAGGCAGCAGACCCGGCCCGGCCGAAGCTGATCGTCTTCGAAAGCGTCTACTCGATGGATGGCGATGTCGCGCCGATCGAGAAGATCGTCGAGCTCGCCGAGTACTACAACGCCATGACCTATATCGACGAGGTCCATGCGGTCGGCATGTACGGCCCGCGCGGCGGCGGCATCTCTGAGCGCGACGGCCTCGCCCAGCGCATCGACGTCATCGAGGGCACGCTGGCCAAGGCCTTCGGCGTGCTCGGCGGCTACATCACCGGCACGCGCGCGCTGATCGACTCGATCCGCTCCTATGCGCCCGGCTTCATCTTCACGACGGCCCTGCCGCCGGCGCTCGCCGCTGCGGCGACGGCGTCCATCCGCCACCTCAAGACCTCGCAGGGCGAGCGCGACGCGCAGCAGCGCCAGGCGGCCCGGGCCAAGGCGGTCTTCAGCGAGGCCAATCTGCCGGTCATGCCCTCCGATACCCATATCGTGCCGCTGCTGGTGGGCGACGCCGACCTCTGCAAGAAGGCGAGCGACCACCTCCTGCAGCGCCACGGCATCTATATCCAGCCGATCAACTATCCGACCGTACCCCGCGGCACCGAGCGGCTGCGCATCACGCCGACGCCGCTGCACGGCGACGGGCTGATCGAGTCGCTCAAGGACGCGCTGGTCGAGACCTGGCAGACCGTCGGTATCCGGTTTTCCACGGAACAGCCGCAGCATGCCGAGCGTTCGACGGCGGTCACGTCGCTCGTGGTCTCGCAGGCAGGCGGTTAAACGCTTCGCGAGACCTCGGGTGCCCTTTCGCACCAGGGGTCTTCGATGAAGCTTTCGCTGTCCGCCCTCCTCGCCAAGCTCCCCCGCCCTGCAACGGCCGAGTGGCCCGACGGCGTCTTCGACGTCGAGGCGCTGGCGCACGGCACGATGTCGCTGCAGGTCTTCGCGCCGCGCGGCGAGGATCGCCAGCAGCCGCACGACCAGGACGAGCTCTATATCGTCGCGTCCGGCACCAGCGATTTCATCCGTGACGGCGAGCGGGAGAGCGTCGCTGCCGGCGACGCGCTGTTCGTGCGGGCCGGCATCGAGCACCGCTTCGTGGGCATGTCCGACGACTTCGTCACCTGGGTGATCTTCTGGGGCCCGGTGGGCGGCGAGGCCCCGGCACCGTCACCCTCGGTCTTCGCCGCCATCGACGCCTGAGGCAGTTTCCGGCGCAGGACTGTCCTCGACCACCCCGTTCCGGGCAATGCGGGTCGCCAGCAACGGGACCAGGAGCGCGATCGCCAGGAACCGCACCACGTGATGCGCCGCGACGTAGGCGGGGTCCACGTCGAACTGGAAGGCCAGCACGGTCAGCGCCTCCAGCGCCCCGGGCGCATAGGCCAGCGCAACCTTGCCGGGGGCGAGGCCGAGCGCGAAGATCGCCGCGATCGCGGCGATGGCCGACAGACCGAGCCCGATGATGAACGAGCCGACCGAGGCCGGCAGGAGGACGGCGAGTTCACGCCGGCTGATGCCGCGCAGTCGCGCGCCGATCACCGCCCCGAGCAGCACGAGGCAGAATGCCGCGAGCGTCGCCGGAATTGGCGCGGTGACGAAGCCGCCCCCGTGGAGGATGGCGCTGGCGATCAAAGCACCCAGCATCATCCCACCCGGCACGCGGGAGAAATGGCCGAGCACGCCCCCGACGCCACAGAGCGCGAACATCGCCGCATATTCCCCGGCGCTGGTATTGGCATGACCGGCAGCGAGAATGCCGATGTCGCTTTGCAGCCAGGCAAGGGTCGGCGTGAGCACTCCGATAAGCATCAGCAGTCGCACGCTCTGGACCACCGCGACGCGCGTCATGTCCGCCCGGGTCTGCGCCGCCGCAGCGACCACGAAGGACAGCGCTCCCGGCATCGAGGCGAACAGCGACGTCGGATGGTCCCAGCCGAGTCCGCGCCGCAGGAAAGCGTAGCTCGCCGCGATGACGAAGCCGACGCCCACCATCTGTATGGCGAAGGAGGCCGGCCACAGCGCCAGCTGCTCGAGCACCGCCGGGGTGACGCCGGAACCGGCCTGGATCCCCAGCACGAAGAAGGCGAAGCCGCGCAGGGTCAGCGGCAGGCGCGTATCGAGGCCGGCGATGCTTGCAGCGGAGACCGCGAGAACCGGGCCGAGCAGCCACGGCACCGGAAAGCCGAGGACGACACCGACCGCCCCCGCCAGGGCCGCGAGGACGAGCGTCGCGGCGAGCGCGACGATCCGTTGCCGGGAAACGGCCCTCACGCCGACCGGCCGATCCAGTCCGCGATGCGGTCCGCCGCGATCTCGACCTCGTCGAGCCGGCGGTGGAAGCACGCCCGCAGGAAAGGCGTGCCGGCAGGGCCGAAGGCGGTTCCGGGCGCCAGTCCCACCAGCGCCTCGTCGACCAGCCGGAACGCAGCGGCCCGGGTGTCGGTAATGCCGTCGACCGCGAAGAACGCATAGAAAGCGCCGTCCGGCCGGGTCATCGACACGCGGTTGGTGGCCAGCAGCCGGTCGGTGAAGATGTCGCGCGCCTTGGCCGCGCGCTCGACCTGGCCGGCGACGAAGCTCTCCCCCTCCTCCAGCGCGGCAACCGCAGCTCGCTGCATGAAGGTCGCCACGCCCGAGGTCGAGTACTGGATCAGGTTCTCCAGAACGTCGCCATAGGCGGCGCTGGTCTCGATCCAGCCGATCCGCCAGCCGGTCATCGCCCAGTTCTTGGAGAAGGAATTGACGAAGAAGATCGAGTCGTCTGCCTCCATGACGTCGTGGAACGACGGCGCCTGGCCGCCGCCGTAATAGAAGCGGTTGTAGATCTCGTCGGCGATCAACGAGATACCCCGCGCCCGGGCAAGATCGAGGATCGCCCGAAGCTCGGCCTCGCTGGCGGTCCAGCCGGTCGGATTGGACGGCGTGTTGATGAACAGGGCGCGGGTCTTCGGCCCGATCGCATCCGCCAGCTTCTGCACGTCGAGGTGCCAGCCGGCTTCGGTGAAGTCCAGCGATACCTCGCGCGCGACGGCGCCCTTGACGCCGACGGCAGCGGCGAAGTTCGGCCAGGCGGGGCCGAGATAGACTACCTCGTCGCCGGGGCTCGCGACTGAGGCGATGGCGAGCTGGATCGCCTGCATTCCCGAGCCGGTGACGAAGAACCGGTCCGGCGCGGTGGGCCGGTCGTAAAGCCGTTCGGTATAGGTGGCGAGGGCCTGGCGCAGCTCCGGAATGCCGCGCTGCCAGGTGTAGAACGTCTCGCCGGCGGCAAGACTGGCGGCGGCGGCCTCGCTGATGAAGGCGGGCGTCGACAGATCGCCCTCCCCCGCCCAGAGCGGGATCAACCCCTCGCGGCCGCGCGCGTAGGTCATCACGGCGACGATGCCGCTCTCCGGCGCCTCGACCGCCTCGCGGCTGAGGCGTGACAGATCGCTCATGACTTGGGCCTTCCGGGAAGGGTCGGGACGCGGGAAGCTCTCCCACGTTTTCGCCTTCGACCTTCCGGCCGATTCAGTCAAGCCCCGGCAGGGACCGGATCGAGATCGGCAAGGCCGGCGGTCAGACGCGGGGCGTGCGCTCGGTCGCGACGGCCATCAGGTCACGGATTTCCTCGAGTAGCTTCTCGTTCCGGGGCACCTCGGAGACCTCGGGAGGCTTCGCCTCCTCCTGGCGCTTCAGCCGGTTCATTGCCTTGACGACGAGGAACAGGATGAAGGCGACGATCAGGAAGTTGATCGTCAGCGTGAGGAAGTTTCCGTAGGCGAGCACCGGCCCCTGCTCGCGCGCACCCGCGAGATCGCTCGCCGTCACCCCGCTGCCCAGCGCGATGAACTTGTTCGAGAAGTCGACGCCGCCGGTGATCACCGCCACCACCGGCATGAACAGGTCGCTAACGATGGAATTGACCAGCCCGGAAAAGGCGGCGCCAATGATGATGCCGATGGCAAGGTCCACCATGTTGCCCCTGAGGGCAAATTCCTTGAACTCCTTCAGCATGGACACGACTCCCTGACGCGGCCCGACTTAAGCGGGATTCGCCGATCATACTCTCGCCGCGTCCCCGAACAAATGCCGCCGACGTGCGCAAACTGGACTTGCGACGCCGCCGGTGTTTCTGTCGATGCGTCTGCGGCGATCCTCGCCGCCGGTCGGGAGGCATCGGTGCATAGCGGTATCATCGTCGTCACCGCCATCGCCTATCTGCTGCTGCTCTTCGCCGTCGCATGGTGGGGCGACCGCCGCGCCACCCGCCACTCGGCGCGCACCAGCCGTCCCGGCGTCTATGCGCTGAGCCTTGCGGTCTACTGCACGTCGTGGACGTTCTTCGGCTCGGTCGGCGTCGCGGCCCGGGACGGGTTCTCGTTCCTGGCGATCTATATCGGGCCGATCCTCGTGTTCCTGCTGGCGCCGCGCTTCATCGAGCGGCTGGTGCGCCACGCCAAGGCCGAGCGGATCACCACCGTCGCCGATTTCATCGGCTCGCGCTACGGCAAGAACCCCTCGGTGGCGGCGCTGGCGACGGTGATCGCCATCATCGGCACCGTGCCGTACATCTCGCTGCAGCTGAAGGCGATCTCCACCAGCGTCGCGGCCTTGGTCACGCATTACAACGCCACCCCCGAGATGCCGCCGATGTTCGCGGATCTCGCGCTGCTGGTGACGATGGTGCTCGGCGTATTCGCTATCCTCTTCGGCACCCGCCACGCCGACGCCACCGAGCACCAGGACGGGCTGGTGCTGGCGGTCGCGATGGAGTCGCTGGTGAAGCTGGGCGCGTTTCTCGCCGTCGGCGTGTGGGCTACCTTCGTCCTGTTCGAGCCGCGCGCGCTGTTCGAGGCGGCCCGGGCGCATCCGGACTTCGCGGCCTCCTTCGACGGCGGGATCGGCGGCCATTTCCTCGCCTCGATGGGCCTGAGCGCGCTGGTCATCCTGCTGCTGCCGCGGCAGTTCCACATGACCGTGGTGGAGAACCGCACGCGCGAGGAGATCCGCCGCGCGCGCTGGCTGTTCCCGCTCTATCTGATCCTGATCAACCTGTTCGTCGCGCCGATCGCCGCCGCCGGCGTCCTGATGCTCGGGCCCACCGTCGACGCCGATCTCTACGTCCTGTCCCTGCCGCTGTCGCAGGGACAGGACGCTCTGGCGCTGATCGCGTTTCTCGGCGGGCTTTCCGCGGCGACGGCCATGGTCATCGTCGCCAGCGTCGCACTGTCGATCATGATCTCGAACGATCTGGTGCTGCCGCGGCTGCTGAAGCATCGCGGCCACGGCACCGATCCCAAGCGTGACGAGACCCGCCTGATCCTCAATGTCAGACGTTCGGCGATCCTCGTCGTGGTGTTCCTCGGCTATGGCTACTACCGCTTCGCCGGCACGGGCAGCGGCCTCGCCTCGATCGGCCTGCTTTCCTTCGCGGCGATCGCCCAGCTGGCACCGGCCTTCCTTGCCGGCCTATTCTGGAAGCGGGCCAACGCCCGGGGCGCCATGGCGGGGCTCAGCGCCGGCATCATCGGCTGGGCCTACACGCTGCTGCTGCCGGCGATCTTCGGCCCCGCCGCCGTGGCGGAATCCCTCGACGGCATCGGGGCTCCTGGCCCGGCCATGGACCCGCTGCTCTATGGTTGCCTGGTCAGTCTCTCCGCGAATGTCGCCTTCCTGATCCTCGGCTCGCTCAGCCGGCAGTCGAAACCGCTGGAGCGTATCCAGGCCGCGACCTTCACCGCCACGGATGCCGGACCGACCGCCGGCATGCGCAGGACGCGTGCGGGCGTGACCGTCGGCGAGCTGCGCGCGACGATCGCCCGGTATCTCGGCCCCGAGCGTACGGACCGCTCGCTCGCCCGCTTCGCCGAAACCGAAGAGCGTGAACTCGTCGAGACCGCGCCGGCCGACAGCGCCACCATCCGATTCTCGGAGCAATTGCTGGCCTCGGCGATCGGCTCGGCCTCGTCGCGGCTGGTCCTCTCCCTGCTGTTCCAGCGGCACGCAAAGTCGAGCCCTTCGGCACTGCGCCTGCTGGACGATGCGTCCGAGGCGCTGCAGTACAATCGCGACCTCCTGCGGATCGCGCTCGAGCAGGTCGATCAGGGCCTGGCGATCTTCGATGCCGACTACCGGCTGACCTTCTGGAACCGGCAGTTTCGCGACCTGGTGGGGCTCTCGCCGGAATTCGGCCAGATCGGCACGCCGCTCACCGTCGTCCTCGAGGAACTTCTAGGGGCCGGCGAGATCGACCGCGCCGAGTACCAGGCGAGCTTCGAGGTCCTGACGCGGCCGCCTGCGCTCCGGCAGATCAGCCTCATCCGGTCCGGGCGGGTGCTCGAATTCCGCGCCAATCCGATGCCGGAAGGCGGCCTCGTCGCCACCGTGTCCGACATGACCGAGCGGGTGCGGCGGGCGGCCGCGCTGCGCGAGATGAACGAGACGCTGGAGGAGCGGGTGCGCAGCCGCACCGCGGAACTTCTCACCGCCAATGCCGAGCTGGGCAAGGCGCGGTACGCCGCGGATGCCGCCAATCTCGGCAAGACGCGCTTCCTGGCTGCCGCCGGCCACGACATCCTGCAGCCGCTGAACGCGGCGCGGCTCTACGTCTCCGCGCTGCAGGAGCGGCACCAGAACCTGCCCGGCACCGAGATCGCGGCGAATATCGGGTCCTCCCTCGAGGCGGTGGAGGCGATCATCGGCGCCGTGCTGGACATCTCCCGGCTGGATGCAGGCGGGATGCAGGCGAAGATCGAGGATTTTCCGCTCGGACCGCTGCTGCGCCAGATCGAGACGGACATTAGGCCGCTGGCCGACGAGCGGGGTCTGTCCCTGCGTTTCGTCGGCACCAGTGTCGCGGTGCGGTCCGACCGCAATCTGCTGCGGCGGCTGATCCAGAACCTCGTCTCCAACGCTGTGAAATACACCCCGGAAGGCAAGGTCGTCGTCGGCGTACGCCACCGCGGCGAACGCCGTATCGAGATCGAGGTCGCCGACAGCGGCATTGGCATCCCGGCCGACAAGCTCCAGTCGATCTACCAGGAATTCGTGCGCCTCGACGAAGGAACCCGGACCGCGCGTGGACTCGGCCTTGGCCTTTCGGTGGTGGACCGGATCGCCCGCGTGCTCGACCTGCCGGTCGTCGCCACGTCCGAGCATGGCCGCGGCACCCGCTTCCGCGTGGGCCTGCCTTTGGCCCGCACCCGGCCAGTGGAGATCGCCGAGGCGGAGGCAGCGCCGGCGCCCGGCGGCGTATCGCTGCGCGGAACCCATGTCCTGTGCATCGACAACGAGGCGTCGATCCGGGACGGCATGCAGACGCTCCTGAGCGGCTGGGGCTGCCGGGTCGACACCTTCGCCACCGGCACGGAAGCGGCGGCGGCCTTGGCCGCGCGCGGCGTCGTCCCCGACATCGCGCTGGTCGACTACCATCTCGACTTCGGCACCGGCCTGGAGGCGATCCTGCTGCTGCGCAAGGTGCTCGACCCAGCCCTCCCGGCGATCCTGGTGACGGCGGACCGCTCGCCGCAATTGCGGGAGGAGGCACTGGCGGTCGATGTCGACGTCCTCACCAAGCCGCTGCGGCCGGCCTCGCTGAGGGCCGCCATGGCGCGGCGCGGCGGAAGTCGGGAAGCCGCCGAATAAGCATCGCCGCAGGAATACGAGGTCTCAGGCGAGGAAGCCGGTATCGAGATCGATGCCGAGCTTGGAGAGCCGGATCACCGCCTGGGTGCGGCTGTCGACGCCGAGCTTGAGCAGGACCGCCGAAACATGTGCCTTGATCGTCGCCTCGGATATTCCGAGCTCGTAGGCGATCTGCTTGTTGAGGAGGCCCCGGCCGAGCATGGTCAGGACCCTTGTCTGCTGCGGGGTGAGCGTGCGGATCCGCTGGATCAGCTGGGTCACTTCCGGATCGCGCTCGGCGTCGAGCGGCACGTCCGGCGGCAGCCAGACGTCGCCGGCGAGGAGGGTCTGGATCGCCCGGCGGATCTCGTCGAAGCCGGTGGATTTGGGGATGAAGCCCGAGGCGCCGAGGTCCAGCGCCCGGGCGACGATCGGCGCATCCTCGCTGCCGGAAACGATGGCGATCGGGACCGATGGGTGCTCGGCGCGCAGCAAGGCGAGGCCGGAAAGCCCGCTGGTGCCGGGCATGGCGAGATCGAGCAGCAGCAGATCGGCTTCGGGATTGTCGGCCAGCGCCCGGGCGGTCTCGTCGAAATCGGCGGCCTCGATGATCGTACCCGGCTCGGGCAGCGAGGCCAGGATCTCGCGAAGCGCCCCGCGGAACAGCGGATGATCGTCCGCCACGATGAAGACATGGCCCATGTCACGCCCCTCCCCTGCCGTGGTCAGCCCCGTCGCCAGCATGTCATCGCCGTTCCTCCCCTTGAACGACCCTTCAATACACTATGCGGCCGCGGATCAAGCTTGTGCTTCCGTCGAGGCAAGCAGGCTGCCGGCAAAATGCAGCACGATCTCGCGGCTGTGGGGTCGCGCGCGGTGCTCGACGAGATAGACACCCTGCCAGGTGCCGAGCACCATCCGGCCGTCCATGACCGGAATGGCGAGGCTCGTGGCGGTCAGCGCCGCCTTGATGTGCGCCGGCATGTCGTCCGGGCCCTCGATCGTGTGGACGTAGCCGGCGTCCTCGGGAGCCAGCCGGTCGAGCGCCAGGAGAAGATCATGCCGGACGTCGGGATCGGCATTTTCCTGGATGATCAGCGACGCCGAGGTGTGGCGGACGAACAGCGTGACGAGCCCGTCCTTCGCACCGGCACTGCGAAGCTGCTCGGCGACGCGGCGGCTGATGTCCAGCATCGCGCGGCCGGGCGTCGCGATCGTCAGGATCTCGATATGCTGCTGCATCGCCGCTCCTTCGCGGGGCCGGGAGCGTGCCGACGGCACGCTTTTCGCCCTACTCCCGCGTGCCCTTCGTCCTAGCTTGTCGTTTGCAAAAGGGGAATCGGCAATGGCCAAAGCGCAACTGACAATCGATCCGGCAGCGTTCGATCCGGAACTCACGGATCCTGAACTCACCGCGCTGAACCAGCGGATCATTGCCGAGCACAAGAAGCGGCCGGACACATGGTCGGTGCCGGTCGAAAAGACCCGCGAAATGCGCAAGGCCGGGTTCGGCACCTTCGTCATGGGTCCGAAGGATGCGGCGGCGGAGACTCTGGTTCATTACGGCTCGGCGGGGCGCCGGATCGACATCCGTGTCCTGCGCCCCTCGGACGGGCAGACGCGCGGCACGTTCCTGCATTTCCACGCCGGCGGCTGGGTGTTCGGCGGCGCCGAGGAATCCGACCCGCGGCTCCGCCAACTGGCCGACACGACAGGACTTACCGTCGCCTCGGTCGAGTACCGGCTGGCCCCGGAGCATCCGTTCCCCGCCGCCCCCGATGACTGCACCGACGTCGCCGTGGCGCTCGCCAACGGCCATCTCGACCTGCCGCGCGGCTGGCTGGCGATCGGCGGCGAGTCGGCCGGCGCGCATCTCGCCGTACTGACGCTCATCCGGCTGCGCGACACATATTCGATGATGCCCTACAAGGCCGCCAATCTCGTCGCCGGCTGCTACGATCTTTCGCTGACGCCGAGCGTGCGCCGCTTCGGGACGGAGCGGCTGGTGCTGAACACCGAGGACGTGAAGGAATTCGTCCTGCGCTTCGTGCCCGACCATATCTCGCTCAAAGACCCGGCGGTGTCGCCGCTTTATGCCGACCTCGCGGGCCTGCCGCCGGCGCTGTTCAGCTGCGGCACCGGCGATCTCCTGATCGACGACACGCTGTTCATGGCGTCGCGCTGGGTGGCCTGCGGCAACGAGGCGGAGTTGTCGCTGACCAATGGCGGGGCGCATGTCTTCGAGTCGTTCCCCTGCGAGGCGGGGCGCCAGTCGCTGGCGAAGATGGAGGAGTTCCTGCGGCGGAAGATGGCGTCCCCGATCTGAGCCGCGGTCAGGTACGGTCCGGCGGCGTCGCCTCTTCCGGCTCGGGGCGTGTCACGTCGCGCTCCAGATCCCGCACGATGTCGGCGAAGCCACTGAACAGCTTCTTCATCTGCTCGACGGCGTAGTCGGCGTCGTCCCGGTCGACCAGCGCCCGCCCTCTCGCTTCCAGCGCCTCGACCCGTCTCTCCAGCGCATCCAGCCGCGTCGTCTCCTGGCCGCCGCTGCCGGAGCCGCGCGGTGTATCATCGCAGGCGATCGTCCCGGCCTCGGACCGGCAGAAGGCGATCGCACCGGTCTGCGTGTCGAGGCGGGCAATCCCTCCGTCGACCGGCTGCATCTGGTATCGGCCGGCAGCCAGTCCGTCCTGCGCCGAGGCGGCAGTGCCGAGCAGGGCGATGCCTGCGACCGTGAGAGACATCAGGCGGATCATCGCGCGCTTCCTTATCCCTGGCCCGGTGCGGGCAGTTGGAACCTGCGAGTCCTAGGCGCCCGCCGTGACCGTCTCAAGGCGCCGGCCGATTGACGTTTCGGGCCGCCTCTGGCAACCCACCGCCATGGACGAGCCCATCTACAAGATCGTTCCGCTGCCTCTGTGGCAGGCGGCCGAGGCCAGTGGCCGCTTCGACGGCGCCCCGGTGGACGCGGCCGACGGCTTCATCCATTTCTCGACCGGCGCGCAGGTGCGCGAGACCGCCGCACGGCACTTCGCCGGCCAGCGCGACCTCGTGCTCGTGGCCGTGGATCCGCAGCGTCTGGGCGATGCGCTCCGCTGGGAGCCGTCCCGCGGCGGGGCTTTGTTTCCGCATCTCTACGGGCCCCTGATGCTCGACGCGGTCCTGTGGCGCGAGGAACTGCCGCTCGCACCGGACGGGCACCACCAGTTTCCCGGCACGGTGCAATGAAGCGCCTCTACCAGCTGGCGCGGCCGGCGATCTTCCGGCTCGACCCGGAGCGGGCGCACGGGCTGTCGCTGGCGGCGCTGAAGCGCGGGCTGGTGCCGAGGGTCAACGTTCCCGTCGACGACCGGCTGCGCGTCAAGGTGGCCGGCATCGCCTTTCCCAATCCGCTGGGCCTCGCCGCGGGCTACGACAAGAACGCCGAAGTGCCGGATGCCGCCCTCAGGCTCGGCTTCGGCTTCGCGGAAGTCGGGACGCTGACGCCGCAGCCCCAGGAGGGCAATCCCAAGCCGCGCATCTTCCGGCTGGAGAAGCAGCACGCCGTGATCAACCGGCTCGGCTTCAACAACGAAGGTCATGCCGACGCGGCCGAGCGCCTGGAGGCGCGCGCCCGAAAGCTTGGCATCATCGGCGTCAATGTCGGGGCCAACAAGGATTCCGACGACCGGGTCGCCGACTATGTCGAAGGGGTGAACCGCTTCGAGGCGCTGGCGAGCTATTTGACCATCAACATCTCCTCGCCCAACACGCCGGGCCTGCGCGCCTTCCAGAGCGGCTCGGAGCTCGACAGGCTGCTGGTTGCGGTGATCGCGGCGCGGGACGGCTACGCGGCGCTTTCGGCCACGGCGCGCAAGCCGCTCTTCGTCAAGGTGGCGCCCGATCTCGCGCCGGGTCAGGTCGAAGAGATCGCTGCGGCGGTGATAAAGCGCAAGGTCGACGGGCTGATCGTCTCGAACACGACGCTGTCCCGGCCGGACCTTGGCGCCGACCCGCATTTGCACGAGGCGGGGGGACTGTCGGGGCGCCCCCTGATGGCGCTCTCTACCTATGTTCTGGCGCAGTTCCGCAAGGCCCTCGGCGCGGACTTCCCGCTGATCGGCGTCGGCGGCGTCGACAGCGCTGCCACTGCCGTTCGCAAGATCGAGGCAGGCGCCGATCTGGTGCAGCTCTACACCGGCCTCGTCTATGGCGGACCTGAACTTCCGGCCCGTATTCTTACCGGCATGCTGCGGCATCTGGAGCGCACCGGAACGAGCCACATCGCGGATATCAGGGATACACGGGTGGACGAAATCCTTGCATCGCCGCCGCCCGGCGCAGGCTGAACCATGCGTGGGTAAAGCCCCTGTTCAGGCGGCCCAGACTCCAGCCAGCTTTGGCGCAGGCATAAAGCTGGCGGGCGGGCGCGATACCGGCGGAGGATCGCAGACGCCCTCTTCCAGATACCGCATGATGCGCAGGACGTCGCTGCGCACGAAAGGCTTCGGCAGGATGCCATGGCCGCCGGCAAAGTCCTCCGGCACCTTGCGCGGATTGCCGGTAATGAACACGACGAACGCATCAGGCCAAGTCTGGCGGATGTAGGTGCAGGCGTCGAGGCCACTGGAGCCCTCGGCAAGATGCACGTCCACGAAGGCGATGTCGGGCTGCACATCCACGGGAAGAGCCTGCAGCAGGCGCAGGCAGCTAGCTTCGCCGCCAACCTCGTGGCCGGCGTCCTCGATCATGGCCTCTATGTCCATCGCGAGGAGCGCTTCGTCCTCGACGATCAGGAACTTCAGGGGCGGGGTACGCATCAGTCTGATCCTTGGTTGCCGGTCACGAAGCCACCGGAAAGCGGATCGAGACATGCGTGCCGGACGCTGCCCCTTTCCATTTTGTTTCCGCCCCGATCTGCCGGGACAGCCGCGCAACGAGGGAGCGGCCGACGGAGCCGTCGAACGCGTTGTCCGCGTCGAACCCCGGGCCATCGTCGCGCAGGTCGATCAGTGCATGGCCGTCGATCTGGCGCACGCCGAGGGAGAGTTCGCCGCCCCTGCCGTCGCCATAGGCATGCTTGACCGCATTGGTGATCAGCTCGTTCAGGATCAGCCCCACGGGCGCCGCCTGGTCGGCGGCGATCTGAACCGGCTCGCAATCGCTCTTGAGCACAATGTCAGGGCGACCGCTCGCGCCAATCACGTCCTCGGCGAGGCTCTCGGCAAACGCACCGATGTCGAAACGCGTGATGTCGCCATTCTGGTAGAGCCGGCGGTGGACGGCGGCGAGCGCGTCCACCCGCTCCAGCATGGTCTCGAGGGTCTGGCGGAATTGCGCATCCGGCAATGAGCGCGACTGCAGGCGCAGCAGCGAGCCGATCATCGTCAGGTTGTTCTTGACGCGGTGGTCGACCTCGTGGAGCAGCAGCGTCTTGGCTTCCAGTGCCGCCTGCAGATCCAGGGTGCGCGCGTGGACTTCGGCCTCGACGATTTCCTTCTGGCGCGCCAGAGCCTTCTCGGTCTCCACCCGGTGCGTCATGTCGAGTTGCGAGGCGAAGAAGAACTGGACGTCGCCATCGTCTCCGCGGACCGGACTGACGTAAAGGGAATTCCAGAAGGCGGTCCCGTCCTTGCGGTAGTTCAGGAGATCGACATTGATCGACCGCTCGGCGGCGATCGCCTGCCGGACCTCGTCGATGGCGGACTTGTCGGTCTCTGCGCCCTGAAGAAAGCGACAGTTGCGACCGATGATCTCGTGGCGGTCATAGCCCGTCAGGTCCTGGAATGCCTGGTTGGCGAAGACGATCGGATTATCGTCCCGCCGCGGGTCGGTGATGATCATCGACATACGCGTGCCGCGAATGGCGGCCGCGAAGGGATCTCCACGTCCAAGTTCATGACCGATGATCTCGGTCAAATGCCAATCGTCACGCTGTTTCATGCCTCTGGGACCGCTGGAGTGAGCCGGGATGATCCGGACGGAATTCTTCGAGCTGCGCTTCGTTTATCGCCGTCGACTAACGTGAAGGCTTGAGATTCTGTTCCCAAGAGCTCTGTAGCTGGCCGGATGCAGGTCGGTGGTCGCAACGATCTGGCTGAAGCAGCGGGAGGCACCTCAGCGCGGGTCGCTCGGCACCGATGCGAAGCTCTGGGCGCGCCGCCGCGGCAACAGCGCCAGCAGGCTGAAGCCGCGCAAGCCGAGAAAGAGCAGCATCGCCAGCCAGAGCCCGTGATTGCCGTACAGGCCGGTGAAGCCGTAGGCGGCAAGGGCGAAGATCGCGACGGATACCAGCATCATGTCGCGCATCGTGCGCGACCACGTCGCACCGATGAAGACACCGTCCATGATGAAGGCGAGTGCGCCGGCCAGCGGGGTTAGCGCCGCCCAGGCGAGATAGGTCCCGGCCGCTTCGCGCACCGCCGCGTCGGTGGTGAGGAAGGCGACGAGCGCCTCCCCCGTCACGAAGAAGAGCGCGGACAGCAGCAGCGACAGGCCGAGGCCCCAGCCGATCGTCAGGCGCACGGCCTGGTCGAAAGCCGGGCGATAGCGGGCGCCGACCGAGCGGCCGACGAGCTGCTCGGCCGCGGTCGCCATGCCGTCGAGGAAGTAGCCGCCCACCAGAAAGAGGTTCATCAGGATGCCGTTGGCCGCAAGAACCACGGCGCCAAGCTGCGCCCCAATCCGGGTGAACAGCACGAAAGCCCCGAGCAGGCAGAAGGAGCGGATCATGATGTCGCGATTGACCGCGACCATCCGCAGGAAGCCGTGCCGGTCCATGATCGCCTGCCGCGATGGCTGTTCCCGCCGGTCGAAGCCCCGGATGAGGATCCACAGCCCGACGAGCGCTCCCAACGCCTCGCCGCACACGGTTCCAAGGGCGACCCCGGCAATGCCCCCTTCGAGCACCAGGCCGAACAGGATGGAGAGGACGATGTTGGTGCCGTTGACGACGATCTGGAGCCCGAGCCCGAGGCCGCCCCGGCCCCGCCCCAGCACATGGCCGAGAATGGCGTAGTTGACGAGGGCGAAGGGGGCCGAGAACATCCGCACGAAGACGTAGGTCCGCACCGTCTCGGCGACGCCCTCGCCGGGCGAGATGGCGAGCAGGCCGAGCGCCGTGATTAGCGGCTCAGCCAGCACCAGTACCAGGCCGATGACGACGGCGAGCGCGATGGCGCGCCAGAACACCGCCTGGACCTCCCGTCCGTCCTCGGCACCGACCGCCTGGGCGGTGAGTCCGGTCGTGCCCGTGCGCAAGAAGTTGCAGGTCGAAAAGGCGAAGTCGAAGACCAGCGCGCCGACCGCCAGGCCGCCAAGGGCCTCGGCGTCGCCGATCCGTCCGACTACCGCCGTGTCGGTGAGGCCGAGGAGCGGCGTCGTCAGGAAGGCCAGCGTCATCGGCAGGGTGATCCGCCAGACGTCGCGATGGCCGACCGTGAACGGGCGCACGCGCAGCGCGGCACTATCCGGCGCCGCCGCTATTGCCATGGGTTCTGGATGGTCCGCCTCGCGCCGCATGGATTCTCGGTGCCATCACGGCTTCGGCCGTGCAAGCTAAAGCTGCGAAGCCGGCTGCCGCGTCCTATCTTGGCGATGCATGAGCGTTCCGATCATCCATCACCCCGCCTTCGACGCGAAATTCGACCCCGGCCACCGCTTTCCCATGTCGAAATTCAGCCGGCTGGCGGAGATCCTCGTCGAGGACGGGATCGTTGCCGCCGGCGGGTTCCATGTCCCGGCGCCCGCGTCGCCCGAGTGGCTGCGGCTGGCCCACGATCCGCTCTATGTCGACCAGGTGCTCAGCCAGACCGTGCCGGCGGCGATCGAGAAGGCGATCGGCTTCGTGGTGGACGAGAAGGTCGCCCGGCGCTCGCGCTGCGCGACGGGGGGCACGGTGCTGACCGCCCGCCTGGCACTCGCCGGGGGCCTCGCCTGCAACACCGCCGGCGGCAGCCACCACGCCGGGCACGAGGGCGGCGCGGGCTTCTCGGTGTTCAACGACGTCGCCGTCGCCGCGGCCGGGCTGCTCGACGAGGGCGATATTGGCCGCATCCTGGTCGTCGACTGCGACGTTCATCAGGGCGACGGCACGGCGCGGATCTTCGAGCGCGAGCCGCGCGTGTTCACGCTGTCGCTGCACGGGGCGAAGAACTATCCGGCGGTGAAGGCGCAGTCGGACTGGGACGTGGCGCTCCCCGACGGCACCGGCGACGCGGCCTATCTGGCGGCGCTATGGGCGGCGCTGCACACCGCCTTCGAAGCCGCCCGTCCGGACCTGGTCTTCTACAATGCCGGGGTCGACCCGCATGAAGACGACCGGCTGGGACGCCTTTCGCTCACCGACCAGGGCCTCGCCGAGCGCGACCGCACCGTCATAGGCTTCTTCCGCGACCGCGCGGTGCCAGTGGCCGCCGTCATCGGCGGCGGCTACTCGCGCGACATCGACGCCCTCGCGCGACGGCATACGATCGTGCACCGGGTGGCGGGGGAGTTTATTTGACGATCGTCAGTTGCCCTAACGTGATATAGATAATATTATGGTCTTGGATTTGAGATAATTACTTGCCATCGAACGCCTGAAGCGCCGAACCCGCAGAACGGAAACGTTGCGATGGATGCTCAGTCTTCAGCTCAATCTATTTCGCCGGACCCGAGGGCTACCGGAAAGGATGGCGCATCTTCGCCGGCGTCCCCACGCGATTTCAAGATCTCGGATATCGTCGTCGGCGAAATAGACAGTTCAGGGCGCCTCATCAAAGAGGTTTTCGCCAAATTTTCGGATTTCGCGATCTACTCGGCCGACAACCGGATACAAGTGCAATTCTCCGACGACGCGGCGCTGGCTAGGCAGCAGAATGAGAAGATCGGCGCGCTGCAACCCTATCGGGAAAAGCTGGAGTACTTCGCCGAGGAGCAGGGGAGCCCGGCCGCCAAGTACCATCGGCAGATAGCCGTCGCGCTGCGCCTTGGCCTCCTAGATCAGACGACGCTGGCGATTTCCGTTCTCGAGGACGCCATTCAGAAGGCGGTCGAGGAACGGGCGCGCAACAGC
Organism: Aurantimonas endophytica; assembly: GCF_014196845.1. GTDB lineage: Bacteria > Pseudomonadota > Alphaproteobacteria > Rhizobiales > Rhizobiaceae > Aurantimonas > Aurantimonas endophytica. The sequence goes on along the minus strand of NZ_JACIEM010000004.1, from coordinate 48,119 downwards.
CGCATCTCGTTCATTCCGGCCGCCACGCTGATGGCCCTGCCGGTCGCCGGCGTCCTTCTCGCGCTGACGACAGTGGGCAACGATCGGGACGTGACGTTCGCCATGGCAGGCGGCGCTCTCGGCGCGTATCTATCGATGGCCATCGGCATACGAACGCGTGCTCTCTCCCCGGAAGTCTCTTCCATCCCGAACTACGTCGACAGCGGGCTTCGTGTCGCCATCGGCATTCTCTCCGCGGGCGCACTGCTGCTCCTCCTGACGTCAGGGCTGGTCAGCCTGGCCGCCATCACGGGCATCGAGCCCACCGCCCCGGATGTGCCGCTGGACTGGCGGCTGGCGATGATCCTGGGATTTGCCGCGGGCTTCCTGGAAAGGCTGCTGCCCGATCTCCTGAGCAAGAATTTTCCCGCTGACGATCTGCAGCCTCAGCCGAGCGACCTCAAGGCGCAAATCGCGACGGCCGTCGCGGCAACGGAACTGAAGAAGAAGCAGGCTGACGCTCGCAACACCGCAGCGAACGACCAGGGCGGCCAGATCCTACAACCGGGCTGATCCGATCAGGACAATACGGTTCGTCTTGGCATGCGCCCTCATGCCCGGCGGAGATGGTCGTCGGGCGGGTACCGGCGCCCTTGCCTCAGCGGCGGCCCATGCTGAACAGCCGCGAAATGATGAACAGCGGAATGACGATCGCTGCCCCGAGCAGGAAGTAGTCGAAGGCCCGGTCGAGCGAACCGAAGACGCTGTTCCACAGCCAGTCGAACATGTCGACGAACCAGTCGACCACGTCCCACGGGCTGAAGGAGAACCACGAGAGGATCAGCCCCACAGCAATGGACAGCAGAACCAGGCGGATCGCGACGCCGAGCGGCGATCCCCCCAGGAAATTGTTGACCCGTTCCGACATGATCCGCCTCTCGCGCTGCGCGTCCCCTGGCGGGCAGGTAGGCGGGCGGGCGTCGCGGCGCAAGAAGCCGGCCTATTCGGGCAGCATCGCCTGCAGGGTTTCCAGCCGGTCGGCCTCGAAGGCCGGCTTGTCCCACCGCAGCCGCGAAACCCGCGGAAAGCGCATGGCGACGCCGGATTTGTGGCGGGTGGAGCGGGCCAGTCCCTCGAACGCTACCTCGATGACCAGCCCGTGGTCCGGCTCGGCGCGCACCGAGCGGACCGGGCCGAAACGCTCCACCGTGTTGTCGCGGACATATTTGTCGAGCTGCTTCAACTCCTCGTCGGTGAAGCCGAAATAGGCCTTGCCGACCGGCACCAGTTCCAGATCGTCCTCCGGCCCGGTCCAGACGCCGAACGTGTAGTCGGAATAGTAGCTCGAGCGCTTGCCGTGCCCGCGCTGGGCGTACATCAGCACGGCGTCGACGAGGCGGGGATCCTTCTTCCACTTGAACCACGGCCCCTTTGGCCGGCCGGGGACATAGGTCGAATCCCAGCGCTTCAGCATCAGCCCCTCGATCACCGGATGCGGCGGCTCGGCGCGCAGGGGGGCGAGGTCGTCGAACTGCTGGAACGGCACCAGCGGCGAAAGGTCGAAGCGCGACGGGTCGAGGCCGACGAGGAAGCGCTCCAGCCGCTTGCGTCGTTCGGCGAAGGCAAGGCCGCGCAGGTCCTCGCTGCCGTCCTGCAGCAGATCGTAGGCACGCAGGAAGACCGGATAGCGCTTCAGCACTGCGGCGGAGACGGCCTTGCGGTTCAGCCGCTGCTGCAGGTCGGAGAACGTGCCGACGACGATGTCGTCGCGCGGCGCGCCGGGATGGGCAGCGACCTGCGGCCTGCCCGACTTGGCGTCGGCCGGCCGGGCGACGAGCAGCTCACCGTCCAGCGCGCCATCATAGGTCATGAAGTCGACGAGGTCCGGGAAGGCGCCGGAAATGTCGTCGCCGGTGCGCGAATAGAGCCGCCGCACGCCGCGCTCGGCGGTCGCCTGGACGCGGATGCCGTCCCACTTCCATTCGGCGGCGTAGGCGTCCGGCTCGATCCTGGTGTAGTCCGGCGCTTCCAGCGCGTGCGACAGCATGACCGGGCGAAACGGCGAGGCCGCCGCCGATTCCGGCCTCTCCGCGCGCCCTTCCAGCCAGGCGAAGAGCGGCTCGTAGGGCGGCTCGAGCCCGTGCCAGAGCTCCTCGATGGCGGCGACGTCCTGGCCGCCGAAATCCGCCAGCGCCTGCTTGGCGAGGCGGGCCGACACGCCGATGCGCATGGCGCCGGTGACCAGCTTCAGGAGGGCGTAGCGCCCGGAGGAATCCAGCCGGTCGAGCCACGCGGCGACCAAAAGCGGGCCCTGCTGGCGGGTCGCTTCGCCGAGCGCACCGACCACCTCCGACAGGGTCGGTGGCTCGACAGCCGCGCGGACCCCGTCATGCGGCGCGGGCCAGACCAGCGCGATCGTCTCGGCGAGATCACCGACATAGTCGTAGGAATAGCCGAACAGCACCTCGTCCATGCGCTCGGCGATCAACCCGCGCAGCATCGCCGGCTTGACGCTCGATATGTCGAGCCCGCCGGTGATCGCCGCCAGCGCGTATCCGCGCTCGGGATCCGGCACAGCCGCGAAGAAATCCCGCAGCAGCCGCAGCTTGCCGTTGCGCGCAGGCGTCAGCACCAGTCGGTCGAGAAGTTCGGCGAAACGCTGCATGTCCAACCGCTAGCAGTGAGATCGCCCGCACAGATAGCGCGGCGCGGCTTGCGGTCACCGGTCGGCTCTACCCGGTCGCGGCTGCGGGCAGGACGCGGGTGCCGCGAATGCCCCGGTGGCGCAGATGGTGGCGGGCGGTGAACAGCGTATCGGCGTCCATGCCCGGCTCGCGCAGCAGCCATTCCAGATAGGCGTCCGGCACACGCGCTAGATCGACGCCCTTGTAGCGGCCGAAGCGGAACCGTGCGAGCAGCGCCGGCTCGCGCGACACCCTCTCGGCCCGCTCGAGGAAATCGGCGACGTCGGCACAGCGCGGCAGCAGCTTCGCGGTGATGACGCTAAGCAGAACCGCGGTGCAGGCGGCGTCATAGAGCGCGCGATGCGGATGCTCGCCCGCCAGGAGAGGTGCCACCGGGGCAAGACCGAGCGGGACATATTTGACGAGGCTCTGGAGCCCGTGTGCCGGCAGCGCGGGAAAGGCCCGCAGGGCCAGCTTGTGGGTGCACAGCCAGCGGCCTGTCAGGCGAAGCCGCGAGCGGTCGAACTCGGCCCGCTGCGCGGCATAGATCGGCGCCCCGGCGAAAGGCTTCAGCGCCTCGGCGAAGGGCGGCGCGCCGATCAGCATCGCGTCGGTGATCCGGTGGACCTTCCGGGCATGTGGATTGATCACCGCGCCGCCGGGATCGCAGAAGCTGCGCATCGGGTTGAAGATCGCGCGGGTGGCAAGATCGATATCCACCGAACCGATCTCGATCACCGCATCCTCGGACAGCTTCTGGCCAGCCGTCTCGGTATCGATGACCCGGACGACCGGCAGCAGCGGTTCGTCGAACAGCGAGAGTGTCGTCGGGGCGGGCGGGAACAGGTCGGACATCGACTGCGAAGATCGGGCTTGTGGCGCTGCGGTGCAAGTCGCTCGTCGTCGCAGGGAGCCGGCGGGACCAGCAGAAACTGGCGAAGACCGGCGGAGGCCGGCGGGACTGGCAGAGACCGGCGGAGAATATTCGATGCCCTCTCCGTCTCGGCCCCCTGTCGCTAGCCCGACCGCAACACCCGCAGTCTCGCCGGCCCATTGCCGCTTGAACCCGGCGCCGATTGCGGCTATCAGAGCCCGGTTCGCGGGCGAGAGCCATGCGCGGGCCGCTTTAGCTCAGGTGGTAGAGCACATCATTCGTAATGATGGGGTCGCAGGTTCGAGTCCTGCAAGCGGCACCAAAACCCGCATTGTGATCAATCAATTATAGTTAGCCACAGCTGACACCGTAAACGGGAAGCCCCGTGGGGTTCTCTGGGGGTTCTCTGTCGGTTCTTCGGTTATTGCGGGTTAAATCCCCCGAGTGTCGTTCTGCCATGCATCATCTGCGGTAAGTGGCGGCATTCGGAAAGAGCGATATGCATCAAGCATCGTCCGGGGGGAAAAAGGCCAAACGGGGCGGAGTGTTCGAGGACACGCTCTAAAGGCAACTTCACGTATCGACGGTTCGAATCCCTTCCTCTCCGCCACCTAAGCATCCAATGCCGCGTCTACCTCAGCTTGACGGTCCGCACCTGTCCGGCATGCCGTCAGGATCAAGGCGGCCACGATCGCAAGTCCGGTCTGTCTCTTGTCAATTATCGCCAAGGCAGTGCGGGAATGGATCGTCGCCGTCGGCGCCAGGACGGCGCTCATCGAGCCCGGCAGCCCCTAGGAGAACGGTTACTGCGAGAGATTCAACACCCGGCTGCGGGACGAACTCCTGAATGGAGAGATCTTCTACTCGCTCGTCGAGGCGACGGTCGTGATCGAAAGCTGGCGCCGCCATTACAGCGCCGTTCGTCCGCACTCGTCGCCGGGTTATCGCCCGCCGGCGCCCAAGGTCGTGCAATGGCCGGCTTCGCCATCCGGATCGGCATCACCGGCCACGCCAGCCTTGGCGCAAAGGCCTGTCATGCCCTAACATTTGCCCGGACCACCCGGTGGGGCCGACCAGCACATCAGAGGGCTCCCCTACGGCGTCTCTGTTTTGGGCTCCGCGACAGAGGATCATCCGGCGAATTGAACGCGCAATGAATGCAGATTTGCAGGACAACAAAAACGCAGCATGACCGAAGGGGCTGGCCGGGAGGCTGGCCTTTTTGGCGTACGAGTAATCCCCGGAGTTCTCCCCTAACGGGCGAATGCAAGCGTGGAAAAGGGGCAGGACTTCACAGGAATCACCAAATGCCGCAGGGTTTTCTTGAAGGAGATCGCTGTTGGAAACTGCGCTTTGGACTTTCGCCGTTTCGGGGGCCTCGGCTCTCGCATTTCTCGCCTACAAACACCCGGTATCCTACGTCAAGTTTGGATGGCGTCTCGCGGGACTGTTATGGGTTCTGGGAGCGATCACGCTGATCTGGAAGGAGGGCGTGAAATTGGGCACCAACATGATGATCGAGGAATTCCAACTGGACACGGAACGGGCCGCGCAGGTTTTGGAACCTCTCTTGGAATCGTCGGGCAATCTCAGCACGGTGATCGGTGCAGTTGCGCTCTACCTGATGCTGCTGACGTTCCTCCCCCTGGTGATCGACTTGGACGAACCCAAGCGGCGGGAGTGAAACCTCTAGAGATCAGCCAAGACTTTCGCAGGACGCTGAAAACTTGAACTTATGCAAACTGGCTGGCTTTTTTGGTTCTAAGAGAGTGCGATTTTCGCAAGGCGCTGCGCCCTATTTTGGTTCTGATCCCTAGCGAGGGAATCACCTTATAGTAGACCCGAACGAGGAGCCGCATAGAAATGGAAACTGCGCTTTGGACTTTCACGCTTTCTGCGGCTTCGGCTCTGGCATTCCTCGCCTACAAGCACCCGGTGTCCTACGAGCGTTTCGGATGGCGGCTGGGTATCCTCTCTGTGCTGCTGAACTTCCTCATGCTGGCGTGGAGAGAAGGCCGAGACTCCCTCACACTGGCGCTAATTGAGGAGTTTCAACTGCACCCCGAACGGGTTGCCGCGTTTGTGGAGCCCAGCAGAGACCTCTTGAACATCGTGATGATTGTCGTGGGTTTGGCGGGCTTGTACGCGATGATGCTGATGGCGTTGCCGTGGGTGATCGACCTAGACGAACCCAAGAAGCGATATGATTGATCAGTTCAGATTAGGGGATAGACAACGCCCACACATCTTTCCCGCCATGATCTGGGGTGATGAAGCCGAAGCCCTTATCGGCGTTGAAGAATTTAACCGTACCTGTTGCCATAGACCCTGTCGCAAGTGATCGTGGACGATATTGTCCAAACCGAGGGGACGGCACTTCGAATATTGGCAATCGTCCGCGATGCATTTGCTGTGTGCCACGGAAGCAGACCCGTGAGGCGATGCCTTATAGCGAATAGGAGAAGGTTCGACATTAGGGCGTCTCCCTCCGCCATCAACTCACAGTCGAACGTCCTCTGATGCGCGAGGGCTGTGAGTACAGGCCCTGATCCACAGGCTCTGGCTCGAAACCTATTGACTGCGCGTTGGCCGTAAGAGCCTTCCAGGCTCTCTCTCCTCCGAATATTCTCCGAGACTCTGTACCGAGCCCGAAAAGTATGGAACCGGAAACACCTGCATCTTCCGCGCTTTAGCGCCTGCCCGACCCTCGCCGAGTTCGAAAATCGATCGGACGGCGAACTCTCCCCACGTCCAACCTCGCTTGACGGCATCGTTGGGTCGGTCCGTTGCGATATCTTCGCTGGTTACGGCAGCAGTGCGCCCATTTCAGACATTCACGGAGTTTGGGCGGGTGCCTCAAAGCAGACGTTCGGGCCACCGGTCGGTCTTAAGATCGCTGATGTTGGCGGGGTGCGAGGCCCTCTACTGCTCGCCGCTACCGACGGCATGATTGTCCACCTGACCGGCGAGGTCGGGCGGCGCCCATTGCCCGTCGGTGGCTCCCCGCTTCCCTTGCCGTTTGGTCGTTTGCGGCTCTGCCCTTCGAGATACTCGACAAATTTTGTCTTGATCATCCAGGTGCCGATCTTTGGCTTCGGCCAGACCCGTTAACCCGCAGCCATTAAGACCTACGCAGCCAAGCCGAGTTTTCTCAGGCAGCGACAGCCTTGTCGTCCTCAAACGCATAGAAGTGAGGATCCGCAACGGCGTCGCCGGCGAAATTGCGACTGATCTCCACGGTAATCAAACTGTCGCCAGCAAAGGCTGGGCTCAGTTCAAGCGTCAGATATTCGAACAGCGCACGCTCGTGCACCGCGATCAACACTTGCTTGCCGAGCCCCTTCGAAAACGTTCGCAATAGAGCGGCAAACTGGGCGATGTGAACGTCATCCATCGACTGCACGGGGTCGTCGAGCACCAACCATGGCAGCTGCGACGGTACCGACAGGTTAAGCGCAAGGAACAGGGTCAGAGCCGCGGTGTTCAAATTGCCTTGGCTGAGCATGGCGCCGGGCGGACCGGAGGACTGCCCTGACCTATGAAACGTCTCCAGCACAGCCTCCACCTTGCCATCCCCCCGATCGGGAAGCCGGAATTGCGGAACGAACTGCTCGTTCGGAGCAAGCCGGACGAACAGGTCGCGCCAGACCTTATTGAGCGACCCGCTGAAAACGTCGCGGACGATCCCCGAACGGACATGGGTTGCCGCGGTCGCGATGGTCTTCGCCCGCTCCCGCACCTCGCCAATCGACGAAAAGGCCCCCTTCATCGTCGCAACGCGCCTTTCCAGCTCTGTGGCCCGCGCCACACGGTCTGACAGCAACTGTGCCTCGCGGGCATACTGGTCGAGTTCGGTCTCGACCGAGACGCGCGACGAAAGCGTCCCGTGGACGGCTTTGAGACGGCCCGAAAGCGCTCCGGTAGCCGCCTCGAGGGCCTCTCGCAGGCTCGAAAAGTTCGTCGTCGGCAGGCCGGTTGCCTGTTCCACCGAATCATTGATTTCGGGAAGCAGGGAAGCCGACTGCAGCCCTGCCCGTCTCGTGGCGGCGAGGCTCCGGCGAGCACCGTCGAGGCGCACGAAGAGGCTCTGCCCGTCAGCGGCATCCCCCTGCAGCGGTTCAAGCCTCGACCTGATCGACGCGATCGCAGACTGGCGCCGGCGCAGATCGACGAGCGCCTCGGGCTGCAGCACTAGCCGCTCGGCTGTCGCTTCATCCCGCCGCGCCATCGTCAACCGCTCGCTCTCCGATGCTCGCTCCGTCGAGAGCGCCTGCAGGCGCCCGGCCTCCGACGTGAGGTTCGCTATCGTGGCCGCAATGTGTGCGGTCAGGGAGCCATTATCGAGCTCCGCGTAGTCGCGATTGCAGACCGGACACATGTTCCCTTCGACATGCGGTGCGATGCCCGCAAGGGCAGCGGCGAGGGTTCGGGCATCCTTGGCGCCCACTTCCAGCGCCTGGTTGATCTCACCAATACGCGTCGTAGCCCTCTGGATTGTCGTTCTCGCCGCCGTCAGCTGCTGGCTCGCCGTGCCGTGCTGGTCCAGCAACCGCTGGCAGCGATCCACCTCGACAACGCACCATTTCAGAGCATCCCTGACCTGATCCTCGACGCTGCCGCCATCGAGTGGCGAAAGCTCGGAATAAAACTCTCTGAGGACGTCCAGCGCCTGAGTGATCTGTGCTCCAGGGCCGTTCAGCCACGTCTCGTACTCGGACCCGATGGTGGCAGCATCCCGCTCCAGCGCCGCGATTTTGGCGTCGGGGCTTCCTGCCGAAGTCTGCTCGAGACGGCTCAACAACGAGCTTACCTCCGAGCCCTGCTGGGTGACGCTGGCGAGTTCGGCCTGGTCCCTGTCCCGGTCTCCAACCCGGGCCCGCAGTGCGGCGACATCGAAACCGGCAACGACCGGCACTGCTGTGGGGTCCAGAACGGCCAGCAGCTCGTTGAGACGGGAGATGCGCTGGGTGGTCGCCTGCAGGGCGGTCTCGACGCTCGACCGTTCACGCTCGAGTTGCTGGTCGAGCAGATCACGAGCCTCTTCGAGCTGCTTGTAAACCGGAGCAAGCTTCCGTATCCGGGTGACGTTGAATGCATGGTCGAGGCCGTCCACCAAGGCGTCGAGCGCATCAAGGCGTAGCAACTCCTTCACGAACTCCGTCAGGCGCGAGCTGGTGTTCTTCTTTTGGTCGTAGATGTCCAGCAGGCGACCCAGCACTGCCTGCGGCAGGTAGCACCGCTCAGCAAAGAAACTGGCATCGGCCGCATTGAGCGCCGGCGTCGCGTCGAACGAACTCGGAGTGAACGTGAGCCGGCCAGCCCCGGTCGAACGACCATTCACCCCTTCGACGGCGAGCTGGATCGAACCACCCTCCGTGTCGATATGGGTGAGGAAGTCGTGGTACTTTGACTGGTCTTCGAGATGGGCGATGGAGCCGGTAAGGCCAAGTTCGATGGCCGACATGACGCTCGTCTTACCCATGCCGTTGGTGCCATGAACCAGCACCACCTGCGCATCGAGCGGAATGACCACCGATCCGCGCATGGAACGGAAATTCTGGATCGAGAGCGACTTCAAACGCGGGTTCATGACTGCGCCGCTCCGTCCTCGAGCACCTTGTCGGCGAGTGTCGAGATTTCGAGGGCGAGCTCCGCCTCCACCGCCTCCTTGCCCTCTTCCGCCAGATGCACGAACCGGGCGACAGCCGGTTCGTCATCGGTGTGTTCAAGCTGCTTTTCGAGGTTGGCCTTCCAGTCGGCCAGGTGCTCGACCGGCGGCGGGCTTTTCAGCGGCAGCAGCACGGCCAGCCAGTCCCGCACTATTTCTCCCGCCATCGGCCCGGTCGGTGCGCCGACCGGCAACACGCGGCAGACGCGACTGATCGAGTTTACAAGGTCGTTGTCCGCCTGACCCGAGGTCAGCACGGCGGTCACCGATCGCTTCGAGCCCAGCACATCGAGCGCACGGGTGAAGGCGAGGACCGACCGCGTAACCTGTGTGTCTTCGGACGCGCCGGTGAGTTCGATCACGATGACCAGGTCGTTGGCCTTTTCGCCGGCCACCAGCATATGGGTGAAATCGAAAGCCTGCGAACCGATCCTGATCGGTTTACCGAGCGGCAGGTAGCCGCCCTCCTTCGTCAGGATTTCAAAAACCGTTTCCGCTGTCGTCATAGCCCGACCTCAGAGTTGAACCTGCCCTGAACCTCGTCAAACGATGCCGAGCCCTCAAGCAGGTCGCTGACGCTAACATAGCGCGGCGGCACCTTGCGTGTCCGCCAGGACTTGGAAGGGCTGCGCTGCTGCCGGGGCGTGACCTTGCGCGAGCAGATGACGATGACGTCGTCGTCCACCTCGTCGAACGCTCCAGACGCGACGAGCTGGTTGATGTTCTCGTCATTGGCGGCGAGAAACACGCGGGCCTGGGCTTTCGGAGCGACAAGTCGCAGCGCCCCGCTCGTTGGCTGCTCCGGATCGTCGACCGCAATCGACCACTGGTTGGCGACAAGGCCCTGGCCGATCAGCCCCAGTGCGGCAGCGGCTTCCGGCCTGCCGGAGAACCCTACTGCTGGGTCTTGCTGCATCAGATGCGCCGGTTGCACACTCAGCGGCATGTAGGGGCGGCGGCCGGCGCTACCCGGCCCCCCGAGAAACTGCTCGGTGACCCGGCCCATCAACGCGGCAATGGTCCGGGCGCACTCGTATCGGTTGGCGTTCCCGGCCTGCGCCGCGGCACGTTCGAGCGCTTCCAGACCCTTGACGAGGCTCTGCTTGCCCGCAGCACCAATGGCTGGCGACGTCAGCAGGCTAGCGAGTGCGGCAAGCTTGCCAAACATCGTTCTTAGCAGCAGCGCCAGCAACAGTGGTTTTCCGAAGGCGGGCAAGGTGGCATCTGTCCGGATCTGGTCTCGGTTGGCCTCATAGTCGCCCTGGTACGCACCCTCGAGGATAGATTTCTGTCCCTCGGAGAGCTCCTGGGCCGCAAACACGATCGGTGCCGGGACGGAATTCCAGACCCAACCATTCGCGCCGAACAGCTGCTGGATGTTGGTGTCCTGCCCGGAGAGGCCGATCATCAGCGTTCTTGAACGAGCAATCAGTGCCCTGAGCTGCTCCCGCATCTGTGTGAAGCGCTGGTTCTGCGCCCAATGCGTGATGGCTGCTTCCCTCGCTACGAGCAGCGGCCGGTACTCGGCTTCGTTCGCTATTGCGCGGTTCGCGCAGCCATGGAACTTGTACAACGTCCCGATCCCCAGCGGTCCGTGCAGGTCGCCCCCGGTGACGGCGACGCGGAATGTCTCGTTCGGCCGACCGAGTTCAACCATTGCCGCTTCCAGCAGGCCGTCCCAGTTGGCCGTTGCAAGATCTGATACCACGCCTTCAAGAACCAGCATGGCGATCGCCAGGTGCTCGGCGTCGGCCTTCTGCGCGGCAAATGTTGTAGCGAACTCGAGAACGTCCCACAGTAGGTAGTCGAAGGGCCGGCCCTGAACCTCGGTGCCCAGCACTTTCGAGTACTTGTTCCAGAGCCGGTCGATGAGTGCATCGTGGATCGGCCATGACGCAACCGGCTGCGCGAGGTCGAGCTGCGCTCTCTCGGCAGCAGACAGGTCGGCAAGACCGAGGATACTTTCGAACGCGCGATGGTGCTCACAGTCGGCGCCGGTGATGCGGAGACGCAGGTTCTCGAGCAGCTTGGACAGCACACCGTCCAGCCCGGCCACGCGGTCCCGCGAAATGCCAGATCCCAACCAGAAGGCGTACTGCCCGGCCTGGAAGCCCACAGAAAAATTCTTCTGCGGACCGTCGAGCAAGTCGAGCGTTTCCGCGATCTTAATAGTTGACGCTGTTGGCAAGGTGGCTCCTCCACACCACGCCTAGCGTGACCGAGTGACTGTTTCCACCACTATTTTGAGAATATTCGGGTCGCGAACCACGCTTCGCGGTTCGTCAATGCAACGAGTATAGCGCCAGCTATTGTGCTTGGTACGCTTCACAGTGGAAATAGACGATTGGAGGTCGTTGTATGTCTGTGTCTCGGGTTAATGGCATTGAATGCCTTCTAGAAAGCCCGACTTAAGCAGTTCCGGGCTCGGGCTCTCATCGGCGATATGTCCGCTTTTCGTTGGAAGTCCCACATACGGATAATCCGCTTGCGGCCCGATACGTCGATTAGAAGCGGTTCAGCCGCCGTCGGCTACCGACGTTTGGCTGCTTCAGGGGCGGCGAGTCTGGACGGATCCCGCTTTTGCGATCTTGATCGGCGCACTGGCACGGAATGCTGAAGACGGTGCTGCGGCCACGAAAGCGTCGGTCCCCGGCAATCACCGACTTCCCCCGTGACGCCGCTCTCTGATGATCTCCTGTAGGCGCATATGGAACAGCGAGTAAAACTCCACGCCGTGCCATCGCGGCTATGTTAAAGCTGCGCAATCGAAAGGTCTGTCGCGACGCGATCCAGTTCGGCTCGGAGGGCGGGATGGAGGACAATGCCGTCGGCTACGCGGCGGGCCCGCGTTGCCTCGCGCCCGTCCCCCGGCACTCTCACGGCTTCATGACCCGGCAGCGGGGCGGAGGCGCGCATCTCGGCGAAAACGCGGGTCGCCGTCGCGTCGAAAGTGGCCGGATCGCCAAAGGCCGCAATGTCGATGGCGGCGACGAACTGCCCCGTATTGGTGGGGCTGGTTGTGTCACCCGTAAAATCGACAACGTCTGATCCAAAGGCCGCGCCGTTCAAGACGCCCGCCAGCAGGCCGATGGCCATGGCAAGACCGTAACCCTTGGCGCCGCCGATCGGCAAAAGGAACCCCTCGTCTCGGCGATTGGGATCGGTCAGGGGCTTGCCGTCGCGTCCGACCATCCAGCCCTCGGGCATCGGCTCGCCCCGTTGCGCAAGTATCTTTATCTTGCCCACGGCGGCGACGGTCGTGGCCATGTCGAGCACGAACGGGTCTGCGCCCCCAGGCGTTGAGATGGCTATGGGGTTTGTGCCGAGTAGCAAGTCGGTCCCCCCGTAGGGGGCGACGTGGTTGGCGCTGCCCACAGCAGCGCAGATACCAATCATTCCTGCCGCTGCCTGCGGGCGCACGTAAAGCGCCGCGGGGCCGGCGTGGTTCCCTCCACGGACGCCAACCCAGCCGATGCCGGCGCTACGCGCCTTCTGGATCGCCAGGTCCGTGGCCTGTGCCAGCACCAGATGCCCGAGGCCGTTGTCCCCGTCTAACAATGCCGTCGCTATTGTTTCGCGCACGACTGAGGGCTTGGCCTTGGGATTGCAGCCACCGCCGCTGAGCCGGTTCACATACTGACGGAGGCGGAATAAGCCATGGGTCTCATAACCCAACAAGTCGGCTTCAACCATCAGCCCGGCTACTAACTCGGCGTCCCGATCAGGCACACCCAAGCTGGTGAAAGCACGGATAGTAAATGCCGTGAGGGTTTCTGCCGAAATCGGGGCGTCCATGCCCTATCCCTCCGCTCCGGCCACGACCCGCTCCCTGTGCCAGAACACAAAGCGGCGCTGCACCCAGGAGACGAAGGCGAACAGCCCCAGCCCGACGAATGACAGGAAGAAGATCAATGAGAAAACGCGCGGCGTGTTCAACTGGCTGGCAGCCGTCCGGATCAGCTCGCCGAAGCCCCTGCCTCCGCCAAGGAACTCGCCCGTGATCGCCCCTGCCATGACGCCGACCGAGCCGATCTTCAGACCGGTGAAGATCTGCGGAAGTGCCATCGGCAGCTTCATCTTAGTCAATGTCTGCCAGCGGCTCGCGCCCATCGTCTTGAACAGATTTCGGCTATTGGTATCGGCGGCATGCAGCCCAGCCGCCGTACCGACCACGATCGGGAAGGTGGCGATGAAGGCGGCCAGCGCCACCTTGCTGTCGATGTCGAATCCCAGCCAGGCAACGAACAGCGGTGCAAAGGCCACCTTCGGCATCGTGTCGATGGCCACGAGATACGGCATGATCGCCCGCTCGCCGAAAGCTGTCTCGCCCACGATCACGCCGAGGGTGAAGCCGATGGTGATTGCGAGGAGGAAACCGTAGAAGACCTCCTTCAGCGTGATCCACAGCGCCGGCAGCATGTACCCGCCGGTCAGCAGATTCGTCCCGACGAAGATCATGTCGGCCAGCGTCTCTGCCGGCGATGGCAGGATGATCGAGCTGACGAAGCCAAAGCGGGTGGCGACATCCCACAGCAGCACGAAGACAGCCAAGACGAACAGCATCTGGATGCCGCGCGGCACGCGGTCCAGCCAGCCGACTTGTTCGGTCCAGACGGTATCCTTCTCCGACGACGGTGCGCTGTCGGCAATCCGTTCGAGACTGGTCATACGAAAGCCTCCTGATCGAGACGGCTGCGGATGTGTCCAACCAGATCGCCGAACTTCGGCGTCGTCATCATGTCGAGCGTTCGGGGACGGGGCAGGTCGATCTCGACCACCTCGGCAATCCGCCCCGGGCGGGGTTTCATCACGTAGACGACGTCCGCCAAAACCACCGCTTCCTGGATCGAATGGGTGACGAGGAAGGCCGTCGCGTCACGAGAAGCGCAGATGCGCTGCAGTTCCATGTTCATGAAGTCGCGCGTGAGTTCGTCCAGCGCGCTGAACGGCTCGTCCAGCAGCAGGACGGCTGGCTCTGTAATCAGCATCCGGCAGATCGAGGCACGCTGCGCCATACCGCCGGAAAGAGCTCCAGGGTAGGCGTCCTCAAAGCCGCTCAGGCCGACCAGGTCCAGCAGGGCACGTGCCGGCTTCCGGGCGGCCTTCGCAGCCGCCTTGCCGTCGCGAATCTCAATCGGCAGCACGATGTTTTCCAAGGTCGTGCGCCAGGGAAACAGCGTCGCCTGCTGGAACATCATGCCGATGTCGCGGCGAGGGCCGGTTACGGGGCGGTCCTGCAGAACCACCCGCCCCGTAGAAGGCGGGATCAATCCGGACATGATCTTCAGCAGGGTAGACTTGCCGCAGCCGCTGGATCCGATGACAGCCGAGAAACTGCCCTTGGTCAGGGTGAGGTTAACCCCTTCCAGTGCAATGATCGCATTGCTGGCGTACGTCTTGCCAACATTGCTAAGCTGGTAAACGGGTTCTCGCAAGCTGCCCGTTTGCTCGGCCAGAGCTGCGGCGGCCTGCATCAGTTGGCGCTCCCGTTGACCTTCAGCGCAAAGTCATTGGTGTAGGCGGCCGTCAGATCGGGCAGCGGGCCCGTAAGGTCGCCGCCATCGATAAGAACCTGCTGCCATTCCTCCCAAACCTCGGGCGGCTGGTAGCCAAGACCCTTGGAGTCGTCCACCGGGATGGTCTTACTGCGCACCGCGTCGAACAGCGCCGAGGCGAAGGCAGGGTCTTCGCTCTCCTGCGGATTTCCCGACGCCATGTGTTCCAGCACCTTCTCGCGGTTGGCGTCGTCGAGCGCGAATTCATGACCCTTGTGAATGGCGCGTACGAACTTTTCCACCAGCTCCGGATTGCTCCGGATCAACTCGCCAGTAGTGATAAAGCCGTTGCCAAAGAAGCGGGCGTATTCCGGCGGCGTGATGTCGCGAACCGCTTGGCCTCGCTGATTGAGGATCGCGGCATCAGCCGTGGAAGACGAGTAGGCTGCGATAGCATCTTGCTCGAAGGCGGCGACCGCGGGCCCGCCGTCACCGACTGTCAGGAACCTGTAGTCCGTGCCCTCTTTCAGGCCCGAACCCGAGAGAACGTTGCGAGCGAACCCGACTTCGGCGCCATCCGCGGTTCCGGTACCGACGACCTCACCCTTCAATTCGGCGGGAGATTGGATGGCGCTATCTTCCGGAACGACGATGCCGAAATTGGATCGGGCGGCGAAGTTGTAGATAAACACCACGTCAACGTCGCGACCGCGGGCAGCTAGCACGGGCCCGGGACCCGGGCGGCCGAACTGCGCCTGACCCGACGACAGCGCCTGAAGGACAGGCCCGGAACCGTTGATGGACTCGACCCTGACTTCGAGACCTTCCTCCTCGAAATAGCCTTCCCCGATGGCCACGAAAACGTTGAACGAGTTGATGGCGGATGGGCTTGGCTGAACGAAGGTCACCCTCGTCAGCTCCTGCGCGGTCGCCGCGCCTGCCAGGCCCAGTGGGACTAAGGTTACGACGCCCGCCATAAGGGTCGTGAAGATTCGTCGGTTCAGCATGTCATTCCTCCCAGAATTCTTCAGGTTACAGTTCAAACGCCCAGCTCTGACGGCCGGTACGTTTCAGGCAGAGCGGACCCTGTTGCCGAGCCGCCCGATCCCATCGATCTCGCAAACCACTTCGTCGCCGTCCTTGAGGAATGATGGCGGCACCATCGCGTAGCCGACACCAGACGGCGTCCCGGTGGCTAGTATGTCACCCGGCTCGAGCGTGAGCCCCTCAGACAGCGATGCGATCAAGGTCGGTATGTCGAAGATCATCTGCGCCGTGGTGCTTTCCTGGCGTTGCTCGCCGTTGACGAACAGGCGCAGCCCGGCGTTCTGCGGATCGGCGAGTTCATCCTTCGTCACCACCACAGGACCCAGCGGGCACGAGCCATCCAGCCCCTTGCCCTTGAAGTACTGGCCGCCATGGCGGCGCTGGACGTCGCGTGCCGTGATGTCGTTGAGAATGGTGTAGCCGAAGACGTGATCGTAGGCGTCGACCTTGGCGATGTCGCGGCCCGGTTTGCCGATGACGACCGCCAGTTCCACCTCGTAATCGATCTGGGTGGAAACGTGCGGGAAGATCGGGATTTCGGCCCCCGGCCCGATGACCGCCGTACGGGGCTTGGTGAAGTACACGGGCACTTCGGTCACAGCGATGTTGGTGTTCTGGGCGCGTGCGCCCTCGGCAATATGCTCGGCGTAATTGCGCCCGACACAGAAGATGTTCTTTTCTGGCCGCGGCAGCGGCGCAAGGAGGATCGCATCATTAGGCTTGATGACCAGTGCAGCCAGCGATGACTCGCCCGCCTCGGCGGAAGCGACCAGATATCCCAAGATCTCCAGCGACTTCGGCCCACCTTCGATCAACGCCTGGAGCCCGCCCTCTAGAAGCGCTGCCTCATTCAACCCCATAGCGCGCGCCGCCGCCGCCACAGGCAGGAATCCGCCACCAGACAACTGCACAGCGCATGTCGGTCTGGCGAAGAGGTCAATAGTGGCAAGGCGCATTGATCAGAAATCCTTCGAGAGTCGCGGCTAAGGCTCCGCCGGTCGCGGTGTTGCAGATCTACTTGGTCAACCAATTCGGTGACCACCAACGCTTCCGCTGAAGATCGTCACATCCGGCTAGCGGGGATTTATCCTCATCCACCCCGATGCTAGAGAGGTTTTGCCGGTCTGGATATAACTCTCAACTTGACCAATACGGCGATTGGTCTGGATCTGCCGATGATCACGCAGTCGCTGACCGAAGAGATCAGGCAGTACATCGCGACACGTCGCTTCAGTCACAACGATCGGCTCCCCACCGAACGGGAGCTGAGCCGGGAATTCGGCGTAACCCGAGGCGCACTTCGAAAGGCTCTGGCAACGCTGGAAAGCGACGGCTTAATTTGGCGGCATGTCGGGCGCGGCACCTTTATTGGTTCGCGATCGGTCCTGAACCTCGCCGATGTCACCTATCTTGGCGAAATGGCCAGCCCCGCTCAGGTGATGGCCGCACGAGTGGCAATGGAGCCCGAACTGGCACGGCTGGCTTCGATCTACGGCACTCGATCGGATCTCGACGAGATCGAAGCCTGCAACGCCCGCTGTCGCGCCGCGCCGGAATGGCGCAGCTATGAGGCTTGGGACAATAAACTTCATCACGCCATCGCCAAGGCCACGCACAACAAGTTGCTGCTCTACTTGTTCGAAACCCTCAACGTTGTGCGACGATCGACGGTCTGGGGCCAGGTCCGCACGACGAAGCTGCCGGCCCGTGACCACGCGAGTTTCGCCGAACATGACGCTATTTGCCAAGCAATCGCGTCTCGCGACGCGGCAGGCGCATCGAAGCGAATGCGTGAGCATCTTAATTCTGTGAGGGAGAGGGTGCTGCCAGCCCTTTCGGGCTGAGGTTGGATCGGACAACGGTGTTGGTTACGTCGCCGACATCCTCCACGTGGCCTTCCATGACATCGCAATTAACCCATTAACTACCGCGCCGACGCTTGAAGCTGGATGGTCGTCGCGGAAGTTCAACGTGTAACAACGTTCGTTCATAGATGGAGCAGCTGTAAGCCTGCTGCCCAGAAGGGGTTAAGAAGCCGAATAGCAGCTTTTGCCGTCGGCGTGTTCCAAAGCCCCACTGTCAGCTTTCGGCCCATCGATGATCTGAGATCATCTCTGAGACGAGCCGCGAGCGGAGTTCTACGTCGCCCCTTCTGGCACCCAGCAACTGGCGAAACCGCTACGAGCGCCGTTAACGGATCCCACGGCGCGGTTCCTGATGCTCTTCAGGAGCCTGACCCCCTCGTGGAATGGTGCGAGCGATGTCTCGTGCGCTGAACCGGGCGGCGCGAACGAAGGCTTCATCGTCGTCGCCTCGGAAAGATATCACACGGTCGAAGACGAACCTGTCGTCTGCCACATCCAGCACCACGACGCGGCCCCCTCCCACGAGCGTACTCATCTTGTGGACGCCCCCAAACACCAGGAAATCGACGCCAGCCGCTCGGCTCTCTTCGAGCAGATCGTCGGGACGCATTGTCGAGACGGTGCAGCCGCTCGCCATGCAGGGGATCGTAGCCGTGGTAAGTGAGGTTTCTTTTCCGAGCTCGGCTTCCAGAGTCTGACGAAAAAGCGCGAGACGCGCAGCATGTTCCGCCGTCTGGTCTTCCGGCTCACCGGAGGAGTCGGAGTAGTCGAAATCAATGACCGCTACTCTTTCTGGTTCGCTCGTTGCGGCGGTGGCGCCGGGCAAGACGATCAAAACCAAAACGACTGCGGATGCGAGCGCGGCTCTGAGTTGATTGGATGATTGCACTGTTTCCTCCCGGCGTGGATGACGTTCATTTTGCTGTTGGCCGGTGATCGGCTCCGGATCGGCCTCGTCGAGGCGGACGCAGCCTCACGCGTGCGGGCCGATCAGGACATCCCCTGCAGGACCCTGGATCCGGATGTCGGTGTAGTCGCAGATGCCTGTTCCTCGTTGGAACGGGCTGAGGGCGATCAGCCAGACGCCGACGATGCGGGATGGGACCTCTCCGCCGACAGTCCTGCGGTAGTCGGAGAGAACGGGACGCCTTTCCTTGATCCACCGCATAAGATCCTTCGTTCCCGAACGGACGACGATGTGCGTCTCGTGCTTGTCCCACCAGGGCAGCGGGCACGGGAACGAGGTTTCCACCGGAAGGCATGAGCTCCAGAGGTAGGTGAGATCCTGCCCGTTATCGAACTCAACGGCGATGGAAAGGTAGTCGTGCGTGATCACCTGATCCTCGGCCACGGCGGAGGGGAGTTCCTCGACGTGCCAGGACCACACGAGTTCGGTGTCCGCGGTGAAAGCTACGTCCACCGGATATTTGATGATGCCGGCATCGGCCCGACACCGGCAGGTGATCCGGGACGGCCCGTTGGTAATCTCCTCGCAGAACATCGACGTTCGGCCAACCCGCCATAAAGGAGACCATCCTATCGGCATTGGCCTTTCCGCTGCCAGGCGATCCACCTCAGTAGCGATGAGCGCAGTCGTGTCGTGCTCCGAGAGCGCAGCAAGTCCTTCGGCACCGCTGTCATTCCAGACGATCACGGCAACCGAAAGAGCACCTTCGCGAAGAACGGATGCGGGATCGAAGGCGCCATATTCATCCAGCCACTGGCCGGACAGATGGTTGATGAGGAAGAGCGGTCCGCCGCGCTCCGCCATGAAGCTGAAAGTGGCAGCGGCGACCTTGGCAATCGGCCCGTCGCCGATCCTGTACCACAGGGCTAGGTTCGGCTTGACGCCGATGTTAGCCTCTCGCGCGATCCAGAGGACGCCATGTGACAGCAGAGAAACCTCCTGCCCCTCGAGCAAGTCAACGCCGGTCTCCCGCCACTCGCCGTCGGAAGCCGGAAGTCGCATGACAGCCGACGACCTGATCACGTCGGAAGCGGCCTCCAGCATGAGGGTCAGCCGCGCCTCGACATCCTCATGGTCTTCCGCCTGGATCACCGAGTCCATGCAATCTCCTCCCACCCTGTCGAGGTGGCGGACTTGGCTCCACCTTCTGCTGGTCTTGGCGGAGATTGCGTTCGGAGCGGCCTTGCTTCTTGCCATTTCGTGCCAGATGCGGCGTTTTCGCCGCGCAGTCGCAAGATGACGCTGCCGGGCCTCACGAAGGCTCGTTCCATGGGGCCGGTGGCGGATGCCGTGGAGCAGGCCGGCGGAAACGTCGCACGCGTCTTTTCCAATACCGATCTGCCGCTCAAGCTCATCGACCAGCCGGAACGCCTGATCCCGCTGCGGGGATCAGCTCGTGTTGCTGGAGTATGCAGCGCGCGAAATCGGCGATCCCGCGCTGCCGGCACGTCTGTCGCTTCAGGCCGGCGTCTCCGGACTTGGTGCCTATGGCGATTACATCCTGGCCGCCACCCATCTCGAAGCCGCCCTCGGGCGTGCCAGCCTCACCATGGGTTCGCTGTTGCAGTCATCCACCAGCATGCAGTTCTTCGTGCGGAACGGCATGGCTCACTGGTGCTACGTCGTGACCGAGCGCTGTGATGTTGGGCGTCAGAAGAACGAGATCTTGGCGCTAGGCTACATGATGGACCTCACGCGCCGGTTCCTCGGCCGGACATGGGTCCCGCAGCAGGCCATCCTGTCAGGCTCCGTGCTGCAATCGAGGACGCAGGTCGAAGCCGCACTCTCGACGGATCTGTCACTTGGAGCCGTCGCCGGACTCGTCTTTCCGGCAGAGGAACTTGCCGCGGCCAACCCGAACCGATCGACCTGTTCTGCAGGAGAATGTCCGCAGGAGCCGATCGTCGACGATCTCGTCGATTGCGTCGAGCATCTGATTGGCTTGAGTTTGCTTGCGGGCCGCCCGTTGATAGACTGGGTTGCAGCGCGCGTGGGCATGTCGCGGCGTTCGTTCCAGCGTCGCCTGTCCGAACGCGGCCTGACCTTCGAGATGGTACTGAGGACGGTGCTCGAGCGCGAAGCCGAGTGCCTCCTGGCTGATCCGGGATGCTCGATCTCACACACGGCATACGAGCTGGGATATGCGGATGCCGCCCATTTCAGCCGAGCATTCGTCAGCTGGAAAGGCATGTCGCCTCGCACGTGGCGGGCCGCTGCTCATGAGCTTAAGAACGGCAGCTAACCGCGTAGATCGCCGGAAGCGGACGTTCTCGAATCGGCCCTGAGCGACCATTGCTTGAGATCAACATAGACATTCGGCAGCTGGATGATTTTCATCGTCTGACTTCGTATCAACGAACGGCTTCGACAAGCTGCAGCGCGTTAGCTGTCGCAGCCCCGAGTGTGGTGTTGTCATAGATCGTCCAGACATCTGCATGTGCGCTGAGCGGAACGACGACTTCCGCCTGCGCTTCGATGGCCCTCTCGTCGTATGGTGACCGGTAGACGCTGGGAGAACCGTGCAGCCGAAAATAGGCAATGTCGCTCGCGCCTCCTGGGATCGCTGCAGCCGACAATTTGGCCGGATCTGCCGCGACCCGTGATACTCGCTGCATTTCCAGCATCCGGTCCACCTCTGGCTCGAACCAGCTGGCATGCCGCGGCTCTAGGACGACAGTGGCGTCGATCATCGCCTTCAGCTCGTCGAAAAATCGTACGGCGATATCGCCGGGGTAGAGAAGGCTCGGGGGAAGCTGGACCAGCACCGGACCGCGTTTGTCGCCCAAGCCGCTCGTCTCCTCAGCGAAGCGCTCGATCAGCATTCCGCAATCCTCGAGCCGGCGCTCGTGCGTGATCGCTTTAGGAAGCTTGACGCTGAACTGGAATCCGGACGGTACGCTCGCCGCCCATCGCTCGTAGGTTGCGCGGCGGTGCGGCCGATAAAAGCTGCTGTTGATTTCGACACATGAAAAGCGTGAGCCATAACGTTTAAGGTGCGTGCCCACCAAAGGGAACTGCTCTGACAGCGCCGATGGGATCGACCAGCCGGCAACGCCGACGCGAATGGGCATAAGCAGCTGCTCCTGTCCCTTGAGGGATTGTCGTAGCGTCCTCCCCTGTGCACCAAAAGCGGGACTGCGCGGCTTTTGTGGCGCCTCAATGGCCGCGTCGAATAAGGCTCGTCCGCTGCATCTACATGCTAGCTGGAAAAGCCCGCAGGACGCCTTTGATCCGCTCGGCGACTTCACGAGTGGCCTTGTTGAGCGGCCGGGTCTGCGTCGTGCGCATTGTCACTGCTCGCCAGATCTGAGGGTTCACGATCAGGCTTCGGTCGAACTGCGAGTCCTGCTCAGGGTCCAACGAGTAAGCGGCCTTTATCATGTAGCAACCGCATTTTTCGGCAACCAACTTCTGCGCCACGATCGACTCCGCATCGACAAAGACGTTTAGGGCGATACGCAACCGCCGAGCTACGCCTCCCACGGCGAGACGGAGGCCATTTGGGGGGATAGGCAGCACCAAAAGCTTTCCCTCGAGTTCCGAAAAGTCGATCGTGGGCGGCATTGGTTGCTCATTGCGGATCCGTGCCAAAATGAGAGGCGAACAGAAGAACTCCCCTTCGACCGCTTGTTCAGCCTCGCGATACTTACTGACAAGGCCGATCTCGACTGAACCATCCTTCACCCAGCGATCGATCTGATCGCTAAAGCCTTCGCGAACTCGCAGCTTGATCCCTGGCTCCTCATTACCGAGGCCTTGCGCAAGTTCGGGGATGACCGATCCGACCAAAGACGGTGGCACGCCGATCGTCACCTGTCCAACAGGGCGTCGATTGGTTTCACGTAGATCCACCATGACCTGCTCGCCATGCACCAGGAGGTCACGCGCACGACCAAAAGCCATCTCGCCGAATTCAGATAACTCGACACCCCGGCCGGTGCGGTAGAAGAGTGGCTCGCCCCATGCCGCCTCTAATTCCTTTATCACTCGACTAACTGTCGGTTGAGCCACACCCAGGTTGATGGCTGCGAGGGAAAAGCTGCGGCACTCTGCGGCAGCGACGAATACGCGAAGTGAAGCAAAGTCGAACATCGTGATATCCGCATTTCGTATATCTCATATTCTTCCTATCCGATTGACACATCCCTAGCCAGTGGTAGCCTTCCGACCAAGGGTTGCTAGTCGCCTAGCACTCTTCAAAAAACCTGGGAGGGAACAATGAAATACGGCGTACCGCTACGCGGTCTGCTGACGGCTTGTCTTATGTCGGTCAGCCTCACGTCGATTGCCGCAGCACAGACTCAGATCGTGCGCTTCCTCCATAACGAGACAGACCCGCCGAGCATCGAGTTCTTTAACAAGGCGATCGCCGAGTTCGAGGCGCAGAATCCGGACGTCAAGATCGAGATGGAGGTCATCAGCACCGACGGCCGCCTGCAGAAAGTCATGGCATCTATCAACACCAAGACCATGCCGGAGGTCTTCAAGCTTCTCCCGGAAGAGCGCTTCGAATTTGCCCGGCGCGGTTACATCCGGCCCTTGAACGATCTCGTCGATGAGATCGGCCGTGATGGCTACGTTCCCGGTGCACTCGTGCAGGTCGACGACGAAATCTACGATATTCCCTACACGCTGGGCAATTTCAGCCTTTACTTCAACCGCACTGATCGCTTCGAGGAACTTGGCCTGAAGCCAGCCGCCAACTGGGAAGAGTTAAAGGCAAATGCCGAGGCGCTGACCGAAGGCGACAATTTTGGGTTCATCTTTCCGGCGGGCAAGAACCGGATGACCAGTATCTTTCTGTCGCACATGATCTGGTCAGCCGGCGGAACCTACTTCGACGCCGACCTGAACGTGACCTTCGACAATCCGGGCACCATCGCGGCATTAGAGTTCCTCCGGGATATGGCCGCGTTCTCGCCGACAGGGATCAACTCCTATTCCTACGGTGACATGATCAACGTCTACCTCACCGGACGTATCGGTCAGGACATCTATGCGCCGCGTCTTGCGGCAAATGCGCAGGCAAATACCCCAGACCTCTTCGCCAACACCACCGTCGCCCCGCTCCCGGTCGGCCCAAGCGGCTCTGGGGTCAAATTTGTTAACGCGAACGGTTTTGCCTTGGCGTCCGAGGCCGTGGGAGCGGAGAATTATGAGGCAGCCCGCGAGTTCTTAAAGTTCATCACGACCGGAGATCGGCTGGCGGACTTCTCCTTGACTGCCTTCCCGCATCTCGTGCCACCCCTGCTTGACGTGCAGGCGCAGGTAATCGAGCGCGGAACGCCTCTCATGGGCGGACGTGCTGAATTCGCAGAGATGGCCTACGACACCTCTAACGGACTCGATTTCGAGACCGAGGCAGGCGCGACGTTCGTCGACGGCAAAGTCGTCCGCTCAGGTGTCGTCAATCCCTATATCGGCTCCATTGTCGCGCGGCACATTCCGGCGGACGTTGTTCAACGGGTCGTGCTGATGGGCGAAGACCCGGCCGAGGCCGCAGCTTGGGGCCAGGCTGAAATGCAGGCCATCGTGGACGACCTGAAGGCCGCCAACTAGCACTGCATCAAGGCGGCCCGAGCAGTTCCTTCGGGCCGCCATCTCACTCCTCAACGGAAAGCCACTATGAAGAATTCTCCAGCCGGCGACGTGTCGCTGCGCGAACGCGTGTCTTCGCCTCCAGCACCGAGCCTTGTCGCTTCATATTACGCTTATGGCGTCGCAGCCGGACTCAAGCACACCTTCGGCCACGAGATGAACATTCACCTGGCCCATGCGCTGATGCTGGCTGATCAGGAGATCGTAGCGCCGGATGCTATCCGCAGCATTCTCGATACGCTGCTGGCGCTTCAGGACGAGGGGCCTGAGGCACTCGAGATCGATTACAAGGCGGAGGACGTCTACTCTTACGTCGAGCGCTACATCATCGGCGCATTGGGACCCGACGTGGGCGGCCGACTTCACACCGGGCGAAGCCGCAACGATCTTCATACGACTGCCTGGCGCATGGCGTTGCGCGCGCGCCTCATCGACCTGCTGCAGACAGTCGGGCACCTTCGCACGACCCTCATAGAGCTCGCGGCTGATCACGTCGAAACCGTGATGCCGGGCTACACCCACACACAACATGCCCAACCCATTACCTTCGGCTACTATCTCGTCGCGGCTTCGGACGGGCTGGAACGCGATTTCCGGCGGCTGCGCGCCGCCCTGGACTGCTGCGATCGCTCACCTCTTGGCGCCGGAGCTTTGGCGACGACAGGCTTTCCAATCAGCCGCGAGGCGACACGTGAAATGCTGGGCTTCGCCGATCTGGTGGAGGTCGCGTACGAGGCAGTTGCGTCTCGTGACGACCTTCAGGAGAGCGCCGCTGCACTTGCGATCCTGATGACCGGCGTATCCCGGCTCGCGACCGATCTACAGAGCTGGAACACCATGGAATTCGGCTTCATCGAGTTCGATGACGCCTATTCGAGCGTCTCGAGCATCATGCCTCAGAAAAAAAATCCGGCGACCATGGAGCATGTGAAGGCGATTGCAGGGATGGCGACCGGCATGCTTGGCACTGTCCTTTCCTGCGCAAAGAACACCGCCTTTGCCGACGTGAACGACGGCGTCAGCGCGGCCAATCCGGCAGCGCTCGACACGATCGAGCGCGCCGCTTTGGCTCTAACGGCATTCGACGGGGCGTTGGCGACGCTAAAGGTGCGCGCCGAGGCGATGCGCCGCTCTGCCGAGATCGGGTACGGGACGGCAACCGAGCTGGCGGACGTCATTGTGCGCTCGTCTGGGCTTTCATTCCGCATGGCGCACAACGTGGTCGGTCGAGTTGTACGAGAGGCGCTCGAGCGCGGAAGGACTGCCGACGAGATCAAGGTCGAGGATGTAGAGGAGGCAGCTGAGGCGCTCTTCGGACGCCGGCTCGGCCTGACCGCCGCAGAGGTGACGGTAGCGCTCGATCCGATGGAGAACGTGCGCAGCAGGCAGGCGACCGGTGGGCCCGCACCGGAGCGAATGGAAGAAATGATCAAGCGTCGGCGCGAACTGATCGCCCACGACCAGCAAGAGCTGGCGGTCGTTTCAGGCCGGATCGAAGCGGCATATGCCGAGCTCGAGGCACGTGTGCGGGCGTTTAGCCCTGCCGACGTCCAGAGCGGGTGAGGAGAGACGCATGGCGCAAGTCGAAATCAGGCAGGTCAGCAAAATCTTCGAGGGCCATACGGCCGTCTCGGAGGTAAGTCTGACGGTCCATGACGGCGAATTCCTCGTGCTCCTTGGCCCCTCGGGATGTGGCAAAAGTACGCTACTGCGCATGCTCGCCGGGCTGGAACTTCCGACCTACGGCGACATCGTGATCGGCGGAAAAGTGGCGACGCGCTTGAAGCCCAAGGACCGCAACGTCGCGATGGTCTTCCAGAATTACGCGCTCTATCCGCATCTCACGATCTACGAGAACATCGCCTTTCCGTTGCGGGTCAACCGCTTCGAGAAGGCCAAAATCGACGAGAAGGTGCGCTGGGCGGCGGACCTCGTTGGCATCGAGGCGCTTCTGCAACGAAAGCCGCGGCAGACGTCCGGCGGCGAGCGGCAGCGCACGGCGCTTGCACGGTCGCTGGTCCGCGACCCGCAACTTTTCCTGCTGGACGAGCCGCTGTCGAACCTCGACGCGAAGCTCCGCCACAGCTCGCGCGAGGAGCTGCGGCGTTTCCAGGACCGGGTCGGCGTGACCTCGATATACGTCACGCATGACCAGGTGGAGGCGATGGGCCTCGGCGACCGCATCGTGGTTATGCGCGCCGGCAAGATCCGACAGGTTGGAACGCCAGAACAGATCTACTCCCATCCTGCCGACACCTTTGTTGCAACGTTTATCGGCTCGCCGCCGATGAACCTGGTCGAGACAGGGGCAGTCACCGTCGGCTTCCGACCCGAGATCTTTCTGCCGAGCAATTCCTTCGCGGGAGACACCTCGAATGCTACCGAGTTCTTGTCGGCGCCATTCGCAATTCGCCGAGTGGAGTACCTTGGGGGCGACAAGCTGATTTATGGCAGCGTCTCGGGTGATCTGCCGCAGACCGAGGTAATCGCACGCATTCCGTCGAACGTCCCGTTCACGGCGAATGAGGGCGAAACCGTCCCGTTCGCAGTGCCGCAGACCGAAGTGCGGTGCTTCGACACCGCGAGCGGGCTGGCGATCGAGGATACGCGTGTCGGTGTGCGGAGGTCCCTCAATGGCTGAACTCCGAACCGTCCAGCCGGGCGACCGGACACTGGCATACCTGACGCTCGCGCCGAGCGTGGCGCTCCTGCTGCTGCTCTCGGTCGTTCCCACGATCACGGTCTTTGCCACATCGATGCAGCGCGTCGGACTTGGCGAACTGTCGGGTCCCTGGATCGGATTCGATAATTTCATTTGGGCACTGGAAAGTCGGCAGTTTTGGCGGGCGCTTTCGAACACTTTCGTCTGGGTCTTCGGCAGCGTCGCGATCGAGATGGTGCTGGGTCTCCTGCTGGCGCTGCTCCTGCACCAGAACTTCGTAGGACGGGGGATTGCCAGGGCTGTCTTGCTGGCACCCTATCTGGTGCCGACCATCGTGGCGGTCCTCGTCTGGCGATACATGTTCCACGATATCGTCGGCATCCTGAATTCCCTTCTCACGGACCTCGGGATCATCAGCGGGCCACTGCAATGGCTGAGCAGCACGCGGTGGGCGATGGCTTCCGTGATCATCGTCGGGGTGTGGAAGTTCTTCCCGTTCGTCGTGCTGGCGGTTCTCGGGATCCTGCAGTCGATCCCGCAAGAACAGTACGAGGCGGCGCGCATCGACGGGGCTAGTGCCTTCCAGCAGTTCTGGCGGATCACCCTGCCTTACGTGATGCCGGTCTTCATCCTGACCGCACTGCTGCGCACGATCTGGACCTTCCACAAATTCGAGATCATCTACCTCCTGACCGGAGGCGGGCCGCTCGACGCGACCACAACCCTGCCGATCCTTGTCTACCAGAAGGCCTTCGTCGATTTCGAGCTCGGACGAGCGGCAGCGATCGCGATCCTGACCTTCCTGATCCTTGCGGTGCTGATCACCGCCTACTTCCTGCTGATGCGCCGCGCGGAGAAAAAGCAGTGACTATAACCGCTTCTCAGGACGCGGCCGCCCGCGTCGAGCCACGTCGCCACCGCGAGATGGAGGATGTGCACTACCTCGCCAACCGCATCATGCTCTATCTGCTTGCGCTGACTGCGGTAACGGTCATCGGATTCCCGCTATTCTGGATGGTAATCTCGTCCTTCAAGCCGGGCTCGGAACTCTATGTCTCGCCGCCCACCTTCCTTCCGGAGAACTGGACGCTTCAAAACTATCGGGATCTCTTTATACAGACCAACTTCGCCACGTATTTTCTCAATAGCGTAATCGTTGCAGGTGCGGCGACCGCTCTGTCGCTGCTGATCGGTGGGCTGGGGGCGTATAGCCTTAGTCGCTTCAATTTCTTCGGTATCGGTGGTTTCGCGCGCGTAGCCCTTGTCTGCTACATGCTGCCGGAAGTCCTGATCGTACTCCCTCTATACATTTACGTGATCCAGCTGGGCCTCACCGACACCCTCTTTTCTCTCGTGGTTGCCAATACGGCCTTCACTCTGCCGCTCGCACTCTGGTTCATGCGCTCGTATTTCAACGCGATCCCGATGTCGCTTGAGGAAAGTGCAATGGTCGATGGCTGCACGCGGTTCGGGGCGATGTGGCGCGTGACCTTGCCGCTGGCGATCCCGGGCCTCGTGTCGGTCGGGGTCTTCAGCTTCAACCATGCCTGGAACGAGTTCCTCTTCGCGCTGGTCTTCATATCCTCCGAAAACAAGAAGGTGCTGCCGCTCGGCCTCGCGACTTGGATCGGACAGGACAACATCTACTCTTGGGGCATGCTCCTGTCCGGCGCTGTGCTGATCACCATCCCCGTGATCGTCTTCTACCTCCTCGTCCAGCGCAAGCTCGTCGTCGGGCTCTCCGAAGGCGGTGCCAAGGGCGAATGACATTTCAACAGCACGAAGAAACGAGAACGATATGAAGATCACGGGCATCGAGCTCATCCCCATCGAGATTCCGCTCAGCCGAGATTTCGGCGGTAGCCGCTACAACGTCACCAGCCGCTGTACCGTCATCACCCGAATGCAGACCGACGAAGGCCTCGTCAGCGAAGTCTACAATGGCGACAACCGGACCCACATCCGTGACATCGTGAAGATCATCGAGGACGAGCTCGCACCGATCGTGATCGGCGAAGAGGTCCATGCGGTCGAACGAATCTGGGCGAAGATGTTTCGGCTAGCCGAATGGAACCGCGACCGCAAACTGGTAATGGAGGCAATCGCCTGCGTTGACACAGCGCTCTGGGACTTGATGGGCAAGGCAGCCGGAGTAAACGTTTGTCGGCTGCTCGGCGGGTTCCGGCAGGAGATGCCGATCATCTCGATCGGTGGCTATTACGAGCAGGACAAGACACTCGCCGACCTCGGGCGCGAGATGGAGCAGCTCCGGGAGTGGGGCATGGCCGGCTGCAAGGTCAAGGTCGGCGGGCTCAGCGCCGAGAAGGATGCCGAGCGTGTGGCGGCCGCTCGCGAAGGCGGCGGGCCGGACTTCATGCTCGCCGTCGATGCGAACCGCGGCTGGCCGTTGGCCGAGGCCCAGCGCTTTGCCAGGCTAATCGAGAAATACGATATCGCTTGGTTCGAGGAGCCCTGCCACTGGTACGATGACGCGCGTCTGATGGCAGGGGTGCGGCGAGTCACCTCAATCCCGATCAATGCAGGGCAAAGTGAGTCGACGGCGGCCGGGGTCCGCCGATTGGTCGAGGCGGGTGCGGTCGACATCGTGAACTTCGACGCTTCGGAGGCCGGCGGCATCACCGAATGGCGAAGGGCGGCGGCGCTCTGCCAGCTCCACGATATCGGTCTTGCTCATCATGAGGAACCGCAGATTGCGCTGCAGATGCTCGCCGCTTATCCCAATGGCATCGCGGTCGAGTGCTTCGCCAACATCGAGCGCGACCCTCTGTGGCCGGGGCTGGTAGCCAACAAGCCGCAGCCGAAGGACGGCATGATCGCCGTTCCGCAGGGGCCGGGCTTCGGCCTCGAACTCGACGCAGCGATGATCGAGCGGTACCGGGTTGATTGACGCTCTTCCGACCTGAGGCAGTGGACACGCGAGGCGCGCGCCGGCGAAGGATTCGGCGCGCGGTCCGGATCCAGATCGGCGCGGGTTTCGTGCTGATGGGGGTCTCCGGACTGATCTGGGGATCCTTTGGGCTCTTCCTCGTCGCCTTGCAGCGTGAGTTTGGCTGGTCGCGCGGAGAGATCTCGGGTGTCTTCGCCACCTTTGCACTGGCGAACGCGCTCTCGGCCCCTGCCATTGCGGCGGCCATGGCGCGCACGAACAGCCGGCACCTGCTCGCGCTGTTGGCTATCCTGCTAGGCGGCGCGCTGGTGCTGACCGCAGCCTGGGTTGGAGGGCTTGCCGCCTACTGGTTGATATTCGGACTTGCAGGCGGCATCGGCGCCCAATGCGTCAGCTCATTTGTCGTCTTCGCCCTGCTGGCGCGACGAGTGCGACACCGACTTGCCACCGCCATGTCGATCGCCGACGCCGGATCGGGGCTCGCCACGCTGCTGGGCCTCCCGCTCTTACAGTTCATCATTGATGTCCAAGGCTGGCGGGCCGCCTATGCCCTTCTTGCAGTCCTCACGCTCGTGGTCGTCGTCGCACTACACTTGGTGATCTTTGATGCGATCCGAAGATCGCCGCGTCCTCTGCCCGCGATGGAGCGAGGGACCGACTTCGGTACGCCGTCACGGGCTATTCTCTGGATGTGCGCAAGTTACTTCTGCGGTTCGGCGGCGTATCACGGTCTGCTGACGCAGCAAGTCGCGCTTTTCGATTCCCAAGGTATCGAACCGGCGCGCGCCGTCTGGATCGTCGCGTTGTCGGGGGGCGCGGTGTTCGCCTGGCGTCTGATAAGCGGCTGGCTCTGTGATGTAATCGGGGTGAGCCGGGTGCTTGCCGTTGCTGCGGCGGCGGTCCTTGTTACCTTCATTGGCCTGTCACTCCTGCTCTCCGGTTGGAGCGTAACCGGTACGGCGCTTTATCCGGCTGGGCTGGCAATCGGCTTTGGCGGACAGCAAGTCCTTTTGGCCGTGGCGTTGCGCCAGTTTGCGGCACCTGCCCGCTTCGCGAAAAACCTTGCCTACGGAAGGCTCGCGTCGGGGCTAGGCATGGCAGCGGGGCCAGTGGCCGGTGGAATCATCTATGACGTGACCGCGAGTTCACCAGCAGTCGCGTTCGTGCTCGGCGGCCTTGGTCTCGGATATGTCGCTGGCTTCACATTGGCGACCGCAGAAGGGAAGAGAGAAAATTCCCTGAGATCCGAAGAGCCAGCCCCGTGAACGTAGGCTAGGCATTGCTCAGATCTGCGATGCAGTGGCGGCACTGTTGCTGGTTAGGTCGCTGGCACTGTGGTGACGAGCGAAGCCAACACTCGCTCACGTGCACCCAAACACCCTCTCCTGCCTGTCCCACTCCAGAGGAAACGGGCGCATCAGTCGGTCGAGGGTCACGGCAGCCGGCTGACGTCCGTCGAGAATGGCCTGTGTCAGTTTCGGCGACAGCAACGTCAGCCGCAGGATGCGGCTGAGGTAGGACGGGTTGATCTTCTCGGCCGCAGCAAGCTCGGCCATCGAGGCGAACGTGCCGGCTTCCAGCAGGCCTTTCCAGCGGTGACCTCGGGCAATCGCCTTGATCATGCTGTTGTCGATCCTGGTGCGGCTGGTAGGAAGCTCGACCTCCCCGGTCGGCGCGATGACCAGCTTGCGACCGCCTCGCTTGCGGATCGCCAAAGGGCGAATGGTGATGGTCTTATGCTCGACGCTGCTCATGCCGCAGCTCTCCTGTCTGGATCGCCGATCGCTGCTGGGTCCTTCGCGATACTCGCTAGTCCCTCCACCCGCAGGCGGATATCGGCGCCTTCAAGGCCGACATCCACCCTCTCGACCAAGAGCTGGATGATCCGCGCCTGCTCGGCCGGGAAGAGCTCATCCCAGAGCGGCTCAAGACGTGCCAGCGGCTGGCGGACATCCTCCTCCGAGAGGTCTTCGATCTCGCTGCGCGCGGCGCGCCACGCCCCGATCACCACCTCCGGCGTCACCAGCAGCCCCCGCACCTGTGCGATGACCGCCGCCTCGATCTCCCCCGCCGGAATGCGGCGGAGCGGACAGGTGGCCGCCCTGCTCTCCTTCAGGACCGACTGGCTGACATAGTAGCGGTAGAGCCGGCCCCGCCGTCTCGTGTGCGTCGGCGACATCGCCGCCCCGGTGGGACCGAAGATCAGGCCCTTGAGGAGCGCCGGTGTCTGCGCTCGGGTGCGTGTGGCACGGCTGCGGGCGTTGCCGGCAAGGATCGCCTGCACCTTATCGAACTGGGCTCGGCCGACGATTGCCTCGTGCTCGCCCGGATAGGCCGTACCCTTGTGCACCGCTTCACCGACATAGACGCGGTTGTTGATCAGCTTGTAGATGTCGCCCTTATCGATCAGTCGGCCGCGCTTGGTACGCACCCCCTGCTGGCGCAACTGGTTCGCCAGCGTCGTCGCCGATCCGATCGCGATAAATCGGTCGAAGATCCTCCGCACCAGCGCCGCTTCCGAGGCGTTAATGACGAGCTTGCGGTCCTTTACGTCGTAGCCGAGCGGCGGGTGGCCTCCCATCCACATCCCGCGCTTGCGCGACGCCGCCACCTTGTCGCGGATGCGCTCGCCGATCACCTCGCGCTCGAAACTGGGCGAACGACAAAAGCACGGCGTCACCGTCGACGGCACGGCGGGCTGGGCCTACAGCCAGTATCTGACCGCCGACATTGGCGGGAGACCGTCGTTGTTACCGAACGCCGCACCGAGTATCCGGTCGTTACCTACGAGGATAGCGGCGGCGCCGGTGAAGTGGGTGGCGCAGCGACGGGTGCAGTTATCGGCGCCGTCGTTGGCGGGCCGATCGGCGCTGCCGTCGGCGGCGCGGCGGGCCTGGTGGCCGGTGCGGCTCTGAACCCGCCGGACGAGCGCGTCGAGTATGTCCGCTCCAACCCGGTCGAGACGGTCTATCTCGACGGCGAGGCCGTTGTCGGCGCGCAGCTTCCGGAGGCGGTCGAGCTTCAGGCCATTCCGGATTACGAATACAGCTACGTCTACGTCAATGGGCAGCCGGTCCTCGTCGATCCGAGCAACCGTCAGGTCGTCTACGTCGTCCGTTAGGTCTTCTGGACCCTCTTCAGACGAAGCTCGCGTCGCCCTTGATGGGCGGCGTGAGCGTCGTCGTATCCGCCGGCTGTCACAACTGCCCGCGATCGGGCGATGCAGTCCCGAACCAGTTCTGCTGCATCACGATGCGCGCCTCATCGGCAGGCCTCGGCATCCCCGGGAATCTCGGCAGCGCACAGGAAAACCTGCCACGGCTTATTCATTGCGGCGATCGTTCAATAACATTTGACAGGCTATCTCCGGCTATTGGCGGAGCGCGTTGAAAATGCTTGCGTCTGGAGCCTACCGCCGCCTTGACGAATCGAGACGGCTCCCGCCACGTGCCGCATTTGATCCGAGCGCGTCGAGCTCAGCCATTTCCCGCTTCAGGGTATTCGGCTGGAAGTGACTGACCGGATGGCGCCCAAGAGCTCTTCCTCGGTAAACGGCTTACTGAGGACCGGCACGCCTGTCGGCCGGGCTCCCAACGCGGTCAGGTCCCCGTATCCTGTGATGATGATCGCAGGCCAATCGGACCGCAGGTTGCGAGCGAAGCGGACGACTTCGACGCCCGAGACGATCGGCATGGCAAAGTCGGTGATGATCAGGTCGAAGCGGTCGGGATCCTTTTCAAGGATCGCCAGCGCCTCGGCACCCCCACCAGCGCAAACAACTTGGAACTCGCTGTCGCGAAGCAGCGCTGCTGTGGTCGCCAGCAGGCTGCTCGAATCGTCGACGAGAAGAATCACGGCAGTACCATGGATGGTCGGCGCCTTCGGCACGGCCGGAAGACGCGGACCGCGCTCCTGCCTCCCCTTGAGATCAGACCGCGGCAGCCAGAGCCCGATCTGCGTGCCGCGATCGAGGCAGCTCGCTATCTTCAGCGTCCCGCCCGATTGTCTGGCGAAACCGTAGACGGTGGAGAGCCCCAGGCCAGTTCCCTTGCCCACGTCCTTCGTCGTGAAAAATGGCTCGATCACCCGCTCGATAATGTCCGCCGGAATGCCACAGCCTGTGTCCTCGACAACCATGACCACGTAGTCGCCCGCCGGAAGGTTGGCAGAGTTGTCGATGGAAAGTGTCTGGTTCTCCCCACGGACGGTTATCGTGCCTCCGTCGGGCATCGCATCGCGGGCATTGATGATTAAGTTCATCAGCGCCAGTTCGAGTTGACGCGAGTCGACGAAGGCAGGCCAAATGTCGTCTTCGACCCGCCAATTCATCCGGATCAAGCCGCCCAAGGCCGGCCCTAAAAGCCCATTAATGTTCGCCGCCAAGTCCGAAAGATGCAAGACGTCCGGGTCGAGCTGCTGGCGCCGAGAGAATGTCAGCATGCGGCTGATCAGCCCAGCGCCCTGTTCGGCGGCGTGCCGAGTTAGATTGATGATGTTCTGAACCTCCTCAGTCGGCTGCATGCGCCGCTCTATCAGCTTCAGCC
Source organism: Aurantimonas endophytica (assembly GCF_014196845.1). Lineage (GTDB taxonomy): Bacteria > Pseudomonadota > Alphaproteobacteria > Rhizobiales > Rhizobiaceae > Aurantimonas > Aurantimonas endophytica. Next base: position 13,828 of record NZ_JACIEM010000004.1, on the reverse strand, counting down.
CGCCCAGGATGGATGCAAGCAGGTTGTTGAAGTCGTGCGCGATACCGCCGGTAAGCTTGCCAATCGCGTCCATCTTCTGCGCCTGAATCAGCTGGTCCTCGAGCTCGCGCCGGTCCGTCACATCAAGGACCGTTCCCGCGACCGTGGTCGCAACGCCCTCGGCATCCTTCAGGAGGATGATGTGGTTCAGGAAATGCTTGTAGGAGCCGTCGGCGCACTGCCACCGGTACTGGGCCACCGCCGCGCCGCTCGCGTCGAGAGTGCCCGCCAGATTTCCGAGAGAAGGCTTGTCGTCCGGATGGACTCGGCTCGTCCACAAGTTCGGATCGGCATCGAACGCGGTGCTGTCAAAACCGGTCAGGTTCTTGAGATCACCACCGATGAAATGCGGAGAAGCGCCTGCCACCAGCCGCTCTGAAACGTACACGGCCAGCGGCAGGGAACGCAGGATGAGCGCCTGACGCTCCTCGGACTGGCGTAGCGCCTGCTCGACCTGCAGCTTTTCGGCATTCGCCTTGAGGTTTTGCTCTAGAAGGCGCTGCTCGAGGTCTGCCTTCTCGCGTATCTCGCGGGTCTTGTTGAACAGGTCGACGAAGACCGCGACCTTTGACTTCAGGATCGTTGGCTCGAAGGGTTTGAAGACGTAGTCGACCGCGCCCATGTCGTAGCCGCGAAGCATATGCGCGTCTTCCTTGTTAATCGCGGTCAAAAAGATGATCGGGATGCGCTTGGACTGCTTGCGCTGGCGCAGAAGACGGGCCGTCTCGTAGCCGTCGAGGCCGGGCATGAACACGTCGAGCAGGATGACGGCAAACTCTTCCTTCAGGAGCAGCCGCAGCGCCTCCTCTCCCGACCGCGCCGTTACGACATCGGCGACGGATTCCAGCACGACTTCGATAGCCAGCAGATTTCGCGGATCGTCGTCGACGGCCAGCACCTTCGGACGGTAATCTCCGAATGGGACAAGCTGCTCGGCCGCCAGACCGCCGGCGGGCTTCGCCTTCCAATCGGGAACGTCGTCCGGCATGAAGTTCACTGGCATTGTCACTCCGCCACCGCAGCCGGCTGGCCGCTGCTTGAATACGGCCGCAGACGGGATTGCGACCTTGCGACCCAGACCCGCATCAGCGCCAGGAGAAGCTCGATGTCGACAGGCTTGGAAACGTAGTCCGAAGCCCCCGCCTCCAGACACTTCGAGCGGTCGCCGCGCATGGCTTTGGCGGTCACTGAGATCAGCGGCAAATGCTTGTGCTGCGGGTACTTCCGGATCGCGCGGATGAGCTCGTAACCGTCCATTTCCGGCATCATGATATCGATCAGTGCGACGTCAATGTCAGGGGTCTCCTCGAGAATCGACAGCCCTTCGCGGGCGCGCTCGGCATGGAGCACATGAATTCCGTAGGTCTCCAGTGCACTGGTCAGCGAGTAGATGTTGCGTATGTCGTCGTCGACAATAAGCACTTTGGCATCCGACAGCATCGCCGTATCGACTGCGTCCGTGTTGAGTTTTTCGTGCTGCTCGACTTCCCCGTCGTTGCGGGTCCCTAGGCCAATCTCCAGAAACTTCTGATGTAGGCGATCCATATCCATCGGGGCCCGGCCTACCTCGTCGGCCTCCCATAGCCCCTCCGACGTCCCGGAGAAAACGTGGATGGGCAAATGGCGAATTCGCGTATCGTGCCGCAGGAGATCGAGGAGCACCGAGCCGTTCATGTCGGAAAGCTCTATGTCCACCGCCAGCCCGTCGGGCTGCAGCTTTCGTGCCAGCGCCAGAGTCTCTGCCCCGCTGATGGAAACGACACCTTTCAAACCCGCTTTCCGCGCCAGATCCAACAGCATCTTGGCGCGTGCCACGTCCTCCTCGACGATGAGGATAACGCGATCCTCCTGCGAGATGGTCCCGCGGTCGTCAGCGACTTCCAGCGCGCCTGCGAGCGGAGAGCTGATTCCGGCGGGCGGAGCAAGGTCCCGGCCGGGCTCCGGAGAGGCGTCATCCGCCTCGGTATCGACAGTCTGGAGGGGAATATAAAGCGTGAAGGTGGACCCTTCGCCTGGCCTGCTCCTTACGTGGAGTTCCCCGCCGAGAAGGCGGGCAATCTCGCGGCTGATCGAAAGGCCAAGGCCGGTTCCCCCGTACTTGCGGCTGGTCGTGCCGTCGGCCTGCTGGAAAGCCTCGAAGATCAGCTTCTGCTTGTCGCTCGAGATGCCGATGCCGGTGTCGGTTACCGCGATCGACAGAACGCCCTCAGCTGTGTTGAGGGAAGCATGATCGCTGTTCCAGCCGTTTTCCGGAACTTTGATATCAATCGTCACTTCACCGGCGGCCGTGAACTTGAAGGCGTTCGACAGGAGGTTAAGGACGATCTGCTGCAGCCGCTTCTCATCGCTCTTGATCGTTTCCGGGACATTGTCGGCGAACGAGATCGTGAAGCCGATGTTCTTGTCGGCGGCGATCTGCCGGAAGGTTCTTTCCATATGCTGCGCCAGTTCGGCGAGTGAGATGTCGCCGACTTCGATCGAGACGGTGCCGGACTCGATCTTCGAGAGGTCGAGGATGTCGTTGATCAGGCTGAGAAGATCGGTACCCGCGGAGTGGATCGTCTTGGCAAACTCGATCTGCTTGGCATCGAGGTTGCCCTGCTGGTTGCTGGCGAGCAGTTTGGAAAGGATCATCAGCGAGTTCAGCGGCGTCCTCAACTCGTGGCTCATGTTCGCCAGGAACTCGGACTTGTAGCGCGAGGTCAAGGCAAGCTGTTCGGCCTTCTCCTCGAGGGCGCGGCGGGCCATCTCGATCTCGATGTTCTTGGCCTCCACCTGCTTCTTCTCGTTCTCCAGAAGCTGGGCCTTCTCCTGCATCTCCTCGTTCGTGGCGTGCAGTTCTTCCTGCTTGGTCGTCAATTCGGTCTGGCGCGCCTGCAGCTCGGCGGTCAGAAGCTGCGACTGTTTCAGCAGGTCCTCGGTGCGCATGGTGGCGGCGATCGTGTTGAGGACGATGCCGACCGATTCCATCAGCTGATTGAGGAAAGACTGGTGGGATTCCCGGAATTCGCCGAAAGAGGCGAGCTCGATGACAGCCCGCACCTCGTCCTCGAACAGGGCGGGCAGGATGATGACGTTGGCGGGGTCGGCTCGGCCGAGACCCGACGATATCTGTAAGAAGTTGGGCGGAACGTCCTCCAGGAGGATCGCCCGCTTGTCGGCAGCGCTCTGCCCGATCAGGCCCTCGCGCAACGCGACGTGGTGCTTGAGGTTTGCCACATTCTCCGCGCCGTAGCTTGCGGCAAGCTCCAGATGCAGCGCGTCCTCCTCGCGGGTGGTCACGTAGAAGACGCCGTACTGCGCATTCACTAGCGGCGCCAGCTCCGACATGATCAGGGTCGAGACCGTCTTCAGGTCGCGCTCTCCCTGCAGCATGCGCGAGAAACGGGCCAAGTTGGTCTTCAGCCAGTCCTGCTCGGCGTTCTTGAGGGTCTGATCCTTGAGGTTCCGGATCATCTCGTTGATGTTGTCCTTCAGAACGGCCATTTCGCCCGAGGCTTCCACCGCGATGGAACGCGAGAGATCGCCCTTGGTCACGGCCGTCGCGACATCCGCGATGGATCTCACCTGGTTCGTCAGGTTGGCTGCGAGCTGATTGACGTTGTCGGTGAGGTCGCGCCAAAGGCCCGCGGCGCCTGGGACGCGAGCCTGACCGCCGAGCTTGCCCTCGATGCCGACCTCTCGCGCCATGTTGGTCACCTGGTCGGCGAAAGTTGCCAGGGTCTCGATCATGCCGTTGATCGTCTCGGCGAGCGTCGCGATCTCACCCTTGGCGTCCACCGAAAGTTTGCGCTTTAGGTTGCCCTCTGCGACGGCCGTTACGACGTCGGCAATGCCACGCACCTGATTGGTCAGGTTGGTCGCCATCAGATTGACGTTGTCAGTGAGGTCCTTCCACGTGCCGGCGACGCCCTGCACCTGCGCCTGGCCGCCGAGCTTGCCCTCGGTGCCGACCTCGCGCGCAACGCGGGTCACCTCGGAGGCGAAGGAGTTCAGCTGGTCCACCATCGTGTTGATGGTGTCCTTCAGCTCCAGGATCTCGCCCTTAACGTCAACGGTGATCTTCTTCGACAGGTCGCCACGGGCCACCGCCGTGGTCACTTCGGCAATGTTACGGACCTGGCCAGTGAGGTTTTCCGCCATGGAATTGACGTTGTCGGTGAGGCCTTTCCATGTGCCGGCAACGCCCCGGACCTGCGCCTGGCCGCCGAGCTTGCCGTCGGTGCCGACCTCGCGCGCAACGCGGGTCACCTCGGAGGCGAAGGAGTTCAGCTGGTCCACCATCGTGTTGATGGTGTCCTTCAGCTCCAGGATCTCACCCTTCACGTCGACGGTGATCTTCTTGGAGAGATCGCCGAGCGCCACCGCGGTGGTAACTTCGGCAATGTTGCGGACCTGGCCTGTCAGGTTCGCGGCCATGGCGTTGACGTTGTCGGTAAGGTCCTTCCAGGTGCCGGCGACGCCCTGCACCTGCGCCTGGCCCCCGAGCTTGCCCTCGGTGCCAACCTCGCGAGCGACGCGCGTCACCTCGGAGGCGAAGGAGTTCAGCTGGTCCACCATCGTGTTGATGGTGTCCTTTAGCTCCAGGATCTCACCCTTCACGTCGACGGTGATCTTCTTCGACAGGTCGCCACGGGCCACCGCCGTGGTCACTTCGGCAATGTTGCGGACCTGGCCGGTGAGGTTCTCCGCCATGGAATTGACGTTGTCAGTGAGGTCCTTCCACGTGCCGGCGACGCCCTGCACCTGCGCCTGGCCGCCGAGCTTGCCCTCGGTGCCGACCTCGCGCGCAACGCGGGTCACCTCGGAGGCGAAGGAGTTCAGCTGGTCCACCATCGTGTTGATGGTGTTCTTGAGTTCGAGAATTTCGCCCTTCACGTCGACGGTGATCTTCTTGGAGAGATCGCCGAGCGCCACGGCGGTGGTCACCTCGGCAATGTTGCGGACCTGCCCCGTCAGGTTGGTCGCCATCGCGTTGACGTTTTCGGTAAGGTCCTTCCATGTGCCGGCGACACCCTGCACCTGCGCCTGGCCGCCAAGCTTGCCTTCGGTGCCAACCTCGCGGGCAACGCGGGTCACCTCGGAGGCGAAGGAGTTCAGCTGGTCCACCATCGTGTTGATGGTGTTCTTCAGCTCCAGGATTTCGCCCTTCACGTCGACGGTGATCTTCTTGGAAAGATCGCCGAGCGCCACCGCAGTGGTCACTTCGGCGATGTTGCGGACCTGCCCCGTCAGGTTGGTCGCCATCGCATTGACGTTTTCGGTGAGGTCCTTCCAAGTGCCGGCGACGCCCTGTACCTGCGCCTGCCCGCCGAGCTTGCCTTCCGTGCCGACCTCGCGGGCAACGCGGGTCACCTCGGAGGCGAAGGAGTTCAGCTGGTCCACCATCGTGTTGATGGTGTTCTTCAGCTCCAGGATTTCGCCCTTCACGTCGACGGTGATCTTCTTGGAAAGATCGCCGAGCGCCACCGCAGTGGTCACTTCGGCGATGTTGCGGACCTGCCCCGTCAGGTTGGTCGCCATCGCATTGACGTTTTCAGTAAGGTCCTTCCATGTGCCGGCGACGCCCTGCACCTGCGCCTGGCCGCCGAGCTTGCCGTCGGTGCCGACCTCGCGCGCAACGCGGGTCACCTCGGAGGCGAAGGAGTTCAGCTGGTCCACCATCGTGTTGATGGTGTTCTTCAGCTCCAGGATCTCACCCTTCACGTCGACGGTGATCTTCTTGGAAAGATCGCCGAGCGCCACCGCGGTGGTCACTTCGGCGATGTTGCGGACCTGTCCCGTCAGGTTGGTCGCCATCGCATTGACGTTTTCGGTAAGGTCCTTCCAGGTGCCGGCGACACCCTCCACCTGCGCCTGGCCGCCAAGCTTGCCTTCGGTGCCAACCTCGCGGGCAACGCGCGTCACTTCCGAGGTGAAGGAGGCGAGCTGCTCGACCATCGTGTTGACGATCTTGCCGATGCGTAGGAACTCTCCTCGCAGGGGACGGCCGTCGATCTCCACCATCATTGACTGCGAAAGATCGCCTTTGGCGACCGCTCCGATGACGCGGGCGACTTCCGCCGTAGGCTGCACCATGTCCTCGATCAGCTCGTTTACGGACCGGACACTGGATTCCCATCCGCCGGCCGCGTTACGCACGCTGCCACGCTCGGCAATGCGTCCGTCCTTTCCGACGAGCCGGCTGAGCCGCTCGAACTCGCCTGTTATTTCCTGGTTGATCTCGACGATCTCGTTGAAGGTCCGGGCGATCTCTCCGTCAATCCCCTCGTGATCCTCATATAAGCGAACCGAGAAGTCGCCGCGGCGGAAGGTTCGCAGCGCCGCGAGCAATCTGCGCCGGTCCATCTCGCCGGTCGTCACCTCTTTGTCCACAGGAGTATTCTCCAACGTGATGGCACCATCCTGAGCGGACTGGACCGAAACAGTCTCGAAGGTCAGTAAGGCAGCAGCCACCGCTGCTTCCCCATTTCAGCTCATGCAAGCACGAATGCGACCAAATGAAAGCCGCAGATTGGCTGCCACTCCCATTAATGACGGTTTTCCCCACGATGAACACCTGGTCGAAGCGCCATCGGGTCCCTTGTCACGGGTCGCCGCAACCTTGTGAAACCGTTCTTTTACGGTTAACAGCCAAAGCGTCGAAGGGTGTCCGCGTCAGAGCGTCAGGCACTTGCCTTACTCAAGGCCAAAGGGTTGGCAGCGCCAATGCTGAGACTTCGCCGGGCTCCGGAGCACGCAGGCGCCGGTTCCCACGCCAAGCCGGACGGATGAGGCCTGATGAACCGTGAACTCAACGATTTCGTAGAGAGCTCCTTCCGTTCCATCTGGTCCGTCGAGCTGCTGCTCCTGCTTTATCGTCAACAGCGTAGCTGGACCCCGGAAGAGCTTGTCAGTGAACTCCGCAGCAGCGAGGTCGTTGTGACGCAGAGCATCGAGGCGCTGGTCGCGGGCGGGCTTGTCCTAATCGAGACCGACGGCCGCGTCTGCTACAGTCTCGTCGATCCCGACAATGATCTCCTGGTCCAGCAGTTGAACGACCTCTACCGGAAGCGACCGGGCGCAGTGCGAAAGGTGATCGTGCAGAATCCCGCTGACCAGTTGAGGACTTTTTCCGACGCCTTCAGCTTTCGAAAGTTATGAGCATGGCGGGCACCCTTACCGTCGCGATATACATTCTCTGCTTGGCAACAAGCTTGACATGCACCTATCTTCTGATGCGAGCGTTCTTCGACAGCGGCGCAAAGCTGCTTTTCTGGAGCGGGCTCTCTTTCGGTTTCCTTGCCCTCAACAGCTTTGCCGTAGTCCTCGACATAGTCGTATTCCCGGGTATGGACTTCCAGCTGGTGCGCCACCTAGCATCGGTCGGCGCGGTCGGAGTCATACTATTCGGCTTCGTCTGGGACATTGAGTAGGACCAATCATGTTTGAATTCATGTCAGGCCTGATTGCCGCCGGCTTCCTGATTTCGGGACTTTTCTTCCTGCGCTTCTGGAGGCGAACGGGGGATTTCCTGTTCATGGCCTTCGCGCTGGCCTTCTGGCTACTCGCACTAAATCAGACGCTTCTCGTGATGTCCGACCTTCCCTATGAAGAGCGAAGCTGGATTTACCTGCTGCGACTCGCAGCCTTCACGCTAATCATCGTCGCAATCATCCGGAAGAACCGGCGGGCGTGACCGCCGCGGCACCTGCAATCTTTTTCGCTACAGTTGCGCCCGCGTAGGCGCCTGAACGGGAAATGAACGGGCCATTCGCGTCCCGTTAATCGAGATAAATGCATCTTGGTCGCTGTGCTTGCAGCTTCTCCTCACTTTCATTGCAATTACTGAAGACTAGGCCGGATCGCTCAAGATGATTCTCCTTGCCCGTGCAAGGCTCTGCGTGCGGCACTGCGCCGCATTCCACGGGTGAGATCGATGACTTCCGAGGATAAGCTCAGGAAGCCGTGAGACGTATGCTGCCATCGCTCGCCTCAGTAGTTCGCCTTTGAGGGATTAGACACCTACGTGATCATTGATGATGATTGCCCAGTACTTCGGCATTTTTCTAGGAAACTATTAAGGCGGCAATCTAAGAAGAGTCGATTAAGGAATATGGTTGCTTTTAGTATATAATTTGACAATTACAACTAAGTTCTGTCCAGTATAATTTGTCCTACTTCATAGGTTTGCAGCGATTTGAGCTCTGGTAAAATTATGAATACTTGCCTGACGGTGATTGGTTCGGCTTTATGCTGTATCATCACCTCGACTTCCCGCCTATGGGACTTGGTTTCCACAAAATTTTGTGTTGAAGAGACCTCCGCTTGCGTGTCTTCGTTAATTAAACCGACTTCACGGCGGACAGGCTCGTGACTGGAACAGTTCTCTCGAGGCGTGTCTTTCTTGGGGGCCTCTGCGCCGCATCTGCGGGGTGTGAGGGCGCCGCAGCCCAGGAGGGAGCGCGCAAGGTCGGATACGGCGGGATTGCCCAGCAGATACGAGAGCGAGCGAGGCTTCTCTCCTTGGAGCCCTACGTGCCAAAGCCGGTCGTTGCTGGAGACCTCACCTATGACCAGTATCGATCAATACGCTTCAATCCGTCCCGCGCGCTTTGGGCAAACCGCGACGACCTGGCATTCCAGGCAGACTTCTTCCATGTTGGCGGCCTTTTCAAACATGAGGTGGCCCTTTTCGAGGTTGCGGAGGGCGCCGCCCGGCCGATCCGCTACGTTCCGGACATGTTCGACTTCGGCGCTGAGGCGGAGGCGATCCGGGCGGTAGCAGATCCGGCGTTTGCCGGACTGCGTCTGCATCACCCCATGAATGGCCTGAACGTTTCCGAGTTCGCTGTCTTCCTCGGTGCAAGCTACTTTCGAGCGATCGGCCTGGGCGAACGTTACGGCCTGTCCGCGCGAGGCCTTGCGATCCGCTCCGGCCTGCCAGGGGAAGAATTCCCGTACTTCGAGTCGTTCTGGCTGGAGCAGCCCGCTCCCGGAGATAGCGCGGTCACCCTGCACGCCTTGCTCGACAGCGAAAGCGTGGCAGGTGCCTACCGCTTCGTGATGGCGCCAGGCGAGTCCACCGTCATGGACATCTCGGTCTCGCTGTTCGCCCGTCGGAAGATCGAAAATATCGGACTGGCCCCGATCACCAGCATGTTCATGCGGGGAGAAGCCGATCGTGGCAGCGTCTCCGACTTCCGGCCGCAGATTCATGATTCGGAGGCGCTTTCGATCCGTACCGGGGCCAACGACTGGCTGTTGCGGCCGCTTCGCAATCCGAAGGCGATCGAGATCAGTGCCTATGCCGACGACAACATCCAGGGGTTTGGCCTCATTCAGCGTGACCGCGACTTCAACCACTATCTCGATCTCGAAGCGCGCTACGATCTGCGACCGGGCCTCTGGGTCGAGCCGGTGGGCGGCTGGGGAGCAGGGGAGGTTCGCCTGGTCGAGCTGCCATCCCCGGATGAGACCCAGGACAACATCGTCGCTTTCTGGACGCCGAACGCCCCCCTGGTTCCGGGAGAGGAGTTCTTCTTCCAATACCGCCTGCATTGGGGGCCGCACCCGCCCGTCAACCCCGTTCTCGCACGCGTCGTCGGCACTTACACGGGGGTCGGCGGCATCGCATCGAGTCCGGATCCTGCACTCCGCAAATTCGTCATCGACTTTTCGGGGGGGCCTCTCAAGGATCTCGCACCTGATGTGGAACTGAGGGTGGACGCCAGCGCGACGAACGCCGAAATCGTCGCGTCCACCGTTCTGCGCAATGTGCCGCTCGAGGGGTGGCGCGTGTTCCTCGATGTCCGCGCGGAGTACGGATCCTCCCCAGAGGTTCGCTGCGTGTTGAAACTCAATGACCAGGCCATCTCGGAGTTCTGGACAATCCGGTGGGACCCCACAGAACCCGATTCGACATTACCGCTATAATAGCCGGAGCTACCAGGTTGTAAGTGGGACAGAATGGCAGAGCAGTCGCATGGCCATATTTGCATATATCGGTGCTGCCCTTGCCGAAATCGCTGGATGCTTCGGCTTTTGGGCGTGGCTTAGGCTCGGTAAATCGGCACTGTGGCTCATACCCGCGACGGCTTCCCTCTGCCTCTTTGCCTACCTCCTGACACTTGTGGATGCCGCTCATGCCGGTCGCGCGTATGCCGCCTACGGGGGCGTTTACATCGTTGCGTCGATTCTGTGGCTTTGGGTCGTTGAGAACACCCGGCCAGATCGGTGGGACTTGTCCGGGGCAGCAATCTGCATCGTCGGAGCTGCTATAATCATCTGGGCGCCTCGCAACTACTAGGTCGGGAGGCGCCCTGTCAGGCGGCAGCTTCAGGATGGTGCTTGGCACTCTTAGGCGATGCCACGGAACCTAATCCGTGTCGGCACGGTTGTTTCGTATCGGCCGCACGGCCCCTTGCTCTCAGTATGTTTGGCCAACTCATGTCCACCAAGGACACCCTTCCGGCTGCGGTCGACTTCAAAGACCGCGGCTCACTATGCGACTTTGATGCTAACCGCCTAAGCAAGCTTTCCGCCGACTGCGATGCTTGGCGCCTCTGGATGGTGGAGGTCCGGGCAGGACTTTCTACGCCCGCAGGCCGGACGGAGTGGGACGTGCTTATGCGTCACGAGCAAGACGAGGTCGCAGAAGCGCACCTCCGGGTCCAAGACGAGATCATCGCTAGGGAAGGAAGCGCCCCGCCACGTCCCAATGGCGAGGCGCTAGCAGGACAGTAGACGAGGACCCACTGTCCCGGCGCAAGGCCAATTGTCGGCGGCGCTTCCCATTCGTACCACGTAACGCGTCGCACCAGCGCATTATAATCCCGCGTCTGGGCACACAGCCCGACCTCGGCGCACGGCGGGCTACAAGGGCGCGCTTTGCGCAAGATCGAGCGGGAGACAGGCGACCGGCACTAGGCCGGAGAAGCGCATCGCTCCCCCCGTTGCTCAATCAAAGAGCTTGAGCTCGTTTGCTGCGGCGTTCGCCTCATCCATCGACGCGTCTAAAGTCGCCTTGAGGATGCGCAGCTCCGCCAGCAGCCGAGGACTAAGGTCTAGCTGCTGCCAGTCATTCAATTTTTGCTGCCACTCGGCAACTTCGATAATGAGGTTGCGGGAGCGTTCCGCTGTCGCAGGATTGATGTGCGCAGCGGCACGTTCCGCGTTTTCTGCAAGCTCGACGAGTTCGACAGTGCTGATGACCCAAGTTGGGAGGGCCGTACGCAAGGTTTCAACTTCGGAAACCACTTCCTTATCGGCGAGATAGATATGGTCGCTGGGGTGACTGGTCATCTTTGAGTCCTAGTTGCACCGGAACGAACGGTGGCATCGGTGAAGCAAGATTACCGCGTTAAGTGCTGACATCATAACGGCATTTCTCACACAGCCGCCCCACCGCGCGGCACGCACCCATTCCACATACCGAACGCCCCGCCGCGTGGTGGTGCGGCAGGGCGTCGAGCGCGCGCTGGTGAGGCTATGCGCCCTGCACCCGCCGGGTGGTGGCGGGCGGCGCTACGACTGCCCCTTGCCGGAGCAGCCGGTCTGGTTAAGCGGCGATCAAAGCTTCGCCCCTCAAGGAACGATCGCGGACCTTGTAGCGTAACACGTAAAAATCAGTGCCCAAGCTACTGCGTTGACAATACCGCACCTTGCGAACTCGTCCGCATGAGGGTTGGACGGCCTGGCCGACTTCAAAGCGGAAGGACGCGGCGACATTCTGTTGATTGGCCATTTCGGTCTCGTAAGCTTCGGCTTTCCACAGCCGCGCCCTGTGACAGACAGGGCAGCCGGGGCGTGGAAACGTACTTAAGAGACACGTCGGCAGCGAAGGCGCATGTCGCGGCGGCCATGGACGCAACGAAGCAGGCGCTTTCCGGCCTTGAAGGCAAGTGCGTACGGCGGAGTAGCGCGTCATTTGATCGGCCTGACCGCAGCCGGCAAGAGCGCGTCGGTTGCCGGAAGTGGTGCCTCGGATCGACGCAGATCGAAATCAAGACGCAGGTGACGATCGATCGCCGGAATAGGTCCAGGTCGCGTCCCTGGGAAACGGCCCCTTGTTGCGGCCGCCCTGCTGCATCTGCTCCCAGGTGTGGGCGAGGATGCCCACCGAGCGCGACAGCACGAACAAGCCGCGGCACAACGGTGGCGCAAAGCCGAGTTCGGCGTAGACGACGGCGGTGGCCCCGTCGATGTTCATCGGGATCACCTTGCCCTTGCGTTCGGCAAGGGTCGCCTCGATGAGCTGCGCGATCGTCGCGAAGCGGCCGCCGACGATGCCGTTGGCGGCGGCTTCCTCCATCAGTTGCATCAGACGCGGCGCCCTTGGGTCGACCGGATCTGTTAGGCGATGCCGCTCCAGCGAATTGGAGAGGGTTCGACAGGAGGGCCTCTTCCTCCGCCAGAATACGGGCTTTTGCCTCCCCCGACATGTACGACTGATCACGGCTCGATCCGGAACATCCCGAGAAAATCCTCCTCGTTGCGGGGGAAAATCGGGGACGGTGTGCTGGTGCGTTCTTCATCCACTGCAATTTTCGTCTGTGGAGAAGCTGGCTGATGCTCACCCCTATCATCATCTCTACCCTCGACGACCTGCTTGATGAAGGCATGGGCTTGGCTTGGATATGCGAAGGCTGCAGCCGCGATCTCGACATGACGCTCGGCCGCGCGATCGAGATATGGGGCCGCGACCAGCGCTATGTCAGATGGCACCCACCGGTGAAGTGCGCTCGCTGCGGCAGCCGGGACATCAGCATGCGCGTCCGGGCGAACACGATCAAGCAAGCCACCGGGACGCCGTTCGAGCGCTGAAACGGCGAAAGCCATAACGCGATTCTTCCCACACTCACTGCACCAGTTATGCTCGCTCCGTATGTTTCCCTTACAGCGAGGGCGCCATGGCCAAGCTGCCTCCAAAGAACCGCATCCCGATCATGATGTCGGATGAGGAACTAGCCGCCGTCGACGCATGGCGCGTAGCCAACGGAATTGCAACTCGTTCAGATGCGATCCGCTGCCTTTGCCGGATGGGGCTGAAATTAGATGATCCCGATGCAGCTCAGGACGCCAGATCATGATCCGCCGCTTGCTCTCCCGCCTCTCCCGACGCCCGTCCGATATCCGGCGCGAGGTGACTGTGCTGATCACTCTGTACGGACCTGAAGGCGCATGGCTCGAGGCGCGCAGTCGTTGGCGGGTGGCGCGTGGGGATGCGCGATGGAGGGGTAGCCAGTTGCTGCGTCGCCGCGGCCGGCACTGGAAGGGCGTGATGCGCGAGATCGAGCGGCAAACAGGCTTCCGCCATGACACGGACACCACAAAGCGAGCGGATGAGCGGTAGTGGTCACTGGGATCACCCCTGCCGCAGGGACCCGCGGTGGGCGCAGAGAGGTATCCGGGGCGCGACTCGCCGGCTGCCCGTGCGGTGAGATATTCATCGGCAGCTAAGCGCCGTCCGCGGGAAGCCAGTCTTGGCATGCTGTCTTCTGCCGAGTGCCGCATCGCGTGGCTCGGCAGCCGGTGAAGCCGATGAGAAGAAGTAGACGGCGCGTTAACCGACGTTCGGCCGCCGGTGGCACGGCAAGTTGCCTCGGTCGAATGCGCTCCGGTACACTGCTCCGATGATCTTTCAGGAGAATGCAGTTTCGGCCCGCCCGTCAAAGATGTCCGCCCGGATGCAGATCCACGCGGAAAATCCCGTGTTAATGGCGGAGGTTGAGCGGCTTCTTGAAAAGCGCACGCGTGACATTCGCCTGAATGGCGAGCTTCTCCACCTTTTCCGTGAGCGTACCTGGTC
>NZ_JACIEM010000003.1 GCF_014196845.1 Aurantimonas endophytica | reverse complement strand
CCGAACTCGGCCGTGAAACGCCCCAGCGCCTATGATACTTCGTCTCAAGACGCGGGAAAGTCGGTCGCCGCCAGGTCTGCAAATCGCAAGCGTGAAAAACTTCACACAAATACCCAATACACATCGCCATATCCTACCAACGCCCCCGTCCCAAAAACGGGGGCGTTCGTGCGTCCGGAGACAAGTGCGCGCTGTGGCAAGGCGCGCGTTCACGCAAGGAGTGCCGGCAGCAGAGGATATCTTTGTCCGGCATCCGCGTGGCCGGTCGATGCCGCGGCGTGTACTAGCGGCAGGCCAAAGTGTTCCCGCTGCCCTGCGTTGTGATCCGCGCATGCTATTATCGCCGCCACGGTCAGGTTCCGCCGATCAACGAAGAGCAGGTCGAACTGTCGATGGAATCCGATCGGAGGATTGCCTTTATCCCGGAGATCGACTTTCTCCGCGCCATCGCCGTGATGCTGGTCCTGCTGTTCCACGCCTACCCCGAGTGGGTTCCCAGCGGGTTCATCGGCGTCGACGTCTTCTTCGTGATCTCGGGCTTCGTCATCAGCCGGAGCTATCTCCACCGACTGACGGCATCGCAGATCACGTTGCGGGAATTCTATCTGGCGCGCCTTCGCAGGCTGACCCCCGCGCTCGCCCTCTGCCTGCTGGCGACCAGCGTCGCCGCAACATTCATCCTGACGCCGGACGCACTTGTCCGGTTCGGCCGATCGCTTCTCGCTCAGCCACTCTATCTCCAGAATTTCGTTTTCTGGCTGGAAGGCGATTATTTCGACGCTGCGCTGACCAAACCGCTTCTCCATACGTGGAGCCTGGCGGTCGAAGAGCAGTTCTATCTGTCGTTCGGCCTGCTCATCGTGGTACTGCGCTGGAAGCCGGCCTGGCTGCTGCCCCTCGTCGCGGGACTGTCGGCGCTTTCCCTCGCGGCGGGGCTGGCGATCTCCCCGATCTCGCCGAAGACCAGCTTCTTCATGCTTCCCACTAGGGTCTGGCAGATCGGCCTCGGTATCCTGGCGTTTCTCCTGGCAGAGAGGCTCGCGAAGGCGGATCGGCCCCTGGTGAAGCATCTGGTCGTTGCGGCGGTCGTGACGGTGGGCGTCGCAGGCCTTGCAGCGGGCGAGGACGCCGGCTTCCCGGGCTGGCATGCCGGCCTGGCCTGCGCTGCCGCAACGCTTGCCCTGGTGCTCCTGCATATCCAGCGGGACCAGCACAGCGTCCTGACCTGGGCGCCGGCCCTTTATATCGGGCGCATTTCCTACGGGCTCTATCTCTGGCACTGGCCGGTCATCTCGCTTGCGTCGATCGCGCTCGGGCGATTTCTGGCGCCCGGCGAAGCGACCTTGGCGTTGGGGGTGTCGCTGACTGCGGCGTCACTCGGCTACCGGCTGGTCGAGCAGCCGGTGCGACAGCGGCGTGTCTGGGCCAGTGGCCGGAAGCTGGTGCTTTCCTGCTTCGCCTGTTCGACAGTCATCGCCACGGTCGCGGGCGGCCTCCTGGCTACGAACGGCGCGCTCTTTCGGTATCCGCCGGCGATCCAGACGCTCTTTCTGGCGGCGCAGGAGCGGTCGCCCTATCGATGTCCAAAGCTGTTCAGGCTCATCAACCCCGGTGCCGAGATGTGCCATGTGAACGAGGCGACGGACCACGGGGTTCTCGTCGTCGGAGACTCCCATGCCGATCAGCTCGACGAAGAGCTGGCCGCGCTGGGCGACGAGCAAGGGCGCGCCGTCTATTTGACCGTCCGGAACTGCGACCTCGGGGAACATGGGGCGAGGGGTGGCTGCCCGCGCAGCGTCTTCGACGGGCTTGTTGCGGCGGCCGGTTCGGTCGGGATCAGCGACGTCCTGGCGATCTCCCTATGGTCGGACGATCTCGATGCCGCTGCCGTCGCGAATGACGTTGGTCGGCTTGTCGAAGCCGGAATGACCGTCTGGCTCACGGGTGGAACGCCGGGGGCAGCTAGTTTTGACCCGCGATGGCGCGCTGAACTCGCGATGGATGGGCGGGAAGGCGAGATTCCATCAGGCCATCAGGCGATGCAGGATGCGCTGGGGCAGCGACATCGCGGCCTGTTTGCCCGCCTCTCGGAAAAATATCCGGGCCGGGTCCGGTTCCTTGATCCGCTTCCGTATTTCTGCGGGGCAGGGGCGTGTGAGTTCTCGACGGGCGGCTATCCGAATTACTTCGACGCACACCATTTGACGCGGACCGGTGCGCGCCGGCTTGTCCCATTGTTCGAGCCGGTCTTTCTGGACGGCGGTGGCAGGATCGCCGAGCCGGGCAACGCGGCGTCGACCGATTAAGCGTCGTGAAATTTGGCGCTTCGGGCTCATATGAGCCGCGGGTCCGCCCCGTTGGGCAGCCTCTCCGTCCGCAGACGTGCGAGCCGATGACTCTTATGTGAACCACCAGGCAGAAGCTGCGCTGGTCGCGTGCTGCCCCCGCCGCTATGTCTCCTGACGGGACAGAGACATAAGGCGCCCGAAGGGCGTCACGACGGAGTATTCGATATGGTCATCAGATCCGCGGTCATCACACTTGTCGCAGCGACGCTGGTCGTCTCGGCCGGTTGCAGCCGCACCCAGCGGACGGTCGCCGGAGCGGGCATCGGCGGCGTCTCGGGCGCGTTGATCGGCGATGCGGTCGGCGGGACCGGCGGCGCGGTCGTTGGCGGCGTCGGTGGTGCCGTTGCCGGCGGCGTCATCGGCCGCAACTACTGAGCTTCGAAGGCCGGTCATCATCGGCCTTCCGCAGTCGAGACAAAAAAGGGGCGGCGTCGCGAGACGCCGCCCCTTTTGTCGTTTGGCCGCCGTGGCTGGTCCGTCAGCCAGCGGTGAGCGGCGAGATGGCAATCTCCACGCGGCGGTTCTGTGCCCGGCCGGATTCGGTGTCGTTGGAGGCGACCGGCTGGGTCTCTCCGAAGCCCTGCGTATTGAGGCGGCGCGGATCGACGCCCTGGCTCGCCAGATACTGGCTGACCGAGGAGGCGCGCCGCTGCGAGAGCTGGAAGTTGTAGGCGTCCGATCCCTGGCTGTCGGTGTGGCCGTAGACGTCGACGATCGAGCGGTCGAATTCCTTCAGCACCAGCGCTACCGAGGTGAGGGTCGAGTAGAAGCCCGGCAGGATCGATGACTGGTCGGTCGGGAAGGTGATGTTGGACGGCATGTTGAGGATGATGCGGTCGCCGACGCGGGTCACCGAGACGCCGGTGCCCTGCAGCTGGGCGCGCAGCTTGGCTTCCTGGTTGTCCATGTAGGCGCCGACGCCGGCGCCGCCGATCGTGCCGATGCCGGCGCCGATCAGCGCCGCGCGCCCGGCATCGACGCCGGTGGCGCGACCGACGAGATAGCCACCCAGAGCGCCGACGCCTGCGCCGACGCCGGCACCGCCTACCGTGTTCGATAGCTGCGATTCACCGGTGTAGGGATTGGTGGTGCAGCCCGCGAGAGCGGTGCTGAGGGCGAGTACGAGAGCGATCTTCTTCATGCGCGTCTTTCCAGCCAATAGCGGGCAGCGCTCACCCGCGCGGCCTCTGTGCGATCCCAAGTGCGTTAGACAGCACAAATGACTGGAATGGGGCTGACGCAAGGCGAGCGGCAATATCTGCGGCTTGTTGCCTCGCCGTCACGCCACGCCTGGTCGCTTGACGCGGATCAAGGCCCGGCGGAACCGACCGCTCGATGATGGGGACATGTCGTCCTCTCGGAGCGCGTCACGATGGACAGCGAACTCGAAGCCAAGATTCTCGACATTCTGGACCGGCATCGGATCATGACGATCGCGACGCTGCGGCCCGACGGGTGGCCGCAGGCGACGACAGTCGGCTATGCGAGCGTCGGGCTGACGCTGTATTTCCTGTGCGCCCTGGACAGTCAGAAAGCCGCCAATCTGGCGCATGACGACCGCGTCTCGCTGACCATCGACCACGATACGCCGGATCTGATGGCGATCACCGGCCTCTCGATGGCCGCGCGGGCCGAAGCCGTGACCGATCGCGCCGAAGCGGAAACCGCGCTGCGGTTGATGCCGGCGAAATATCCCGCCACCACGACCCTGCCGATGCCGATGCCGGGACCCGATGAGGTGCGGATCTTCCGGCTGACGCCGGTGGTGATTTCGGTGCTCGACTATGCCAAGGGATTCGGCCACAGCGACACCATCACCGTCTGAGGTGGTGGCCTCCCATCGCGCGGCGCCGCATTGCGGGGCGCCGCGCGCGCCTCGGAGCCGGCTGGACCGTTCCCCGAGGCCGCTGCATTGCGAGGTAAGAGCCTCAGGCCGCTTTGGCGGACTTCAGGAGGCCGCGATTGACCAGCAGCTCGGCGATCTGGACGGTGTTCAGCGCCGCGCCCTTGCGCAGGTTGTCGGCGACGATCCAGATGTTGAGCCCGTTCTCGAGCGTCTGGTCCTCGCGGATGCGGGAGATATAGGTCGCGTCCTCGCCGGCGGACTCGTAGGGCGTGATGTAGCCGCCGTTCTCGCGCTTGTCGACGACGAGGCAACCCGGCGCCTCCCGCAGGATGTCGCGGGCTTCATCTGCGGTGATCGGCTTTTCGAACTCGATGTTGACGGCCTCGGCATGGCCGATGAACACCGGCACGCGCACCGCGGTGCAGGTCACCTTGATCTTCGGGTCGAGCATCTTCTTGGTCTCGACCATCACCTTCCATTCTTCCTTGGTCGAGCCGTCTTCCATGAAGACGTCGATATGGGGAATGACGTTGAAGGCGATGCGCTTGGTGAACTTCTTGTTCTCGATCTCGTCGGCGACGAACACCGCGCGCGACTGCGTGAAGAGCTCGTCCATGCCTTCCTTGCCGGCGCCGGAAACCGACTGGTAGGTCGACACGACGATGCGCTTGATCGTCGCGAAGTCGTGCAGCGGCTTCAGAGCCACGACGAGCTGGGCGGTCGAGCAGTTGGGGTTGGCGATGATGTTCTTGCGCGAGAAGCCGACGATCGCGTCGGCGTTCACTTCCGGCACGATCAGCGGCACGTCCTGGTCGTAGCGGAAGGCCGAGGAATTATCGATGACGACGCAGCCCTTGGCGGCGATGCGCGGCGACCATTCCTTCGACACGTCGCCGCCGGCAGACATCAGGCAGATGTCGGTGCCGGTGAAATCATACTGGTCGAGGGGCTTGGTCTTCAGCGTCTTGTCGCCGTAGGAGACCTCGGTGTTGAGGCTGCGGCGCGACGCCAGCGCGACGACCTCGTCGGCCGGAAAGCCCCGCTCGGCAAGGATGTTCAGCATCTCGCGACCGACATTGCCGGTAGCGCCGACGACGGCGACCTTGTAACCCATGAAAACACCCTTCGCTCTCCCCACCGATCTTCGCACGCCCGTGTTCCGCCCCGGGGGAGACCATCGGGGCAGGCGGCGTCAGATCAACGGCGTTTTGGTGGAGCGCGCGGACATCGTGGCGATATGCGCGGGATCGGCCGGATTGTCAATCACGCGAGGTTTATGCGACGTCGGCGCGCAGCGCGATAGTTGCTGGTGCCAGTCGGCCATGCAGGCAGCATGGCTGGGTTCATCAGCACGGGAGTTTCCCCATGATCCGCAGCAGACTGACACTGCCGGTGGCGCTTGCCGCTACCGCGCTCGCCGCCTTGCCGGCGCTTGCCCATCATGGCTGGGCCTGGACCGAGGACGAGGAGAGCCGGCTGGCCGGCACGATCGAGGCGATGTCTCTCGGCAATCCGCATGCCTATTTCGATATCGCCGCCGATGACGGCGTCTGGCGGGTCGATCTCGCGCCACCTTCGGCGACCGCCCGCTCCGGCCTCGTCGAAGGCGTCGCCGCGGTCGGGGACACGGCCTCGTTCACCGGGCATCGCTCGCGCGATCCGCAGGAGCGCGTGTTCAAGGCCGAGACGGTCACGGTGAACGGCGAAACCTACGACGTCTATCCGCGCCGCGAGAAGACGCTGACGCCGGGCGCATGAGGCGCGGCAAGGCCTGGCGATGATCAACGACCTCCTGGGCAGCCTCGGGGCGACGCCGCTGGCCGTCGCCCTGCGGACGTCGCTCTATGTCTATCCGCTGGTCAATGCGGCGCACATCCTGGCGCTGGCGACGCTGTTCGGATCGATCCTCGCGCTCAATCTGCGCCTGCTCGGCGTCGCGACGGCGGTACCGGTACAGCCGCTGGCGATCTTCCTGCCGCGTGTCGCCGCGGCGGGACTGGCGATGGCGGTGCTGACGGGAGCGCTGCTGTTCCTGGTGCAGCCGGTGGACTATGCCGGCAACCCGTTCTTCCTGGCGAAGATCGGCCTCGTCGTCCTCGGCGCTGTGCATGCGATCGTCGTGCATCGCAGTCGTGGCTGGCAGGTCGTGCAAAGCCCGCTCGGCATTGTCACGCGCAGGTTGCGCCTGTCCGCTCTGGCGTCCCTGCTGATCTGGACGGCGGCGATCGTCTCGGGGCGCTTCATCGGCTTCGAATAGCGCTGGCGCAACGAAAAACGGCGCCCGAAGGCGCCGTTTTGTCTGCCAGTCATTTGCGTGACCCCGGCAAAGCCGCTGGGTCAATCCGGCCGGCGCTGCGGAGCGCGATTGCCGCCGAACCCACGGCTGGCCTTCTTCGCGATCCAGCCGAGGAATAGTGCCTTGAGGATGCCTCTGATCATGATCTTTTCTCCGGTTTCATGGAGCAAAAATGCATGAAACGCCGAAGGGTTGCGCTGTGGCGGCTGCGCAATGGCCCGCCACAGCGGCGCCGGCTTCTTGATCTAGCTGGAGAAGCGCGCCCGGAAGCGTTCGGCCACCGCGTCGCCCATCTCGCTCGTTCCGATGCGCCGGCAGCCTTCGGCCATGATGTCGGCAGTGCGCCCCCCGCTTTCCAGGACCTCGGCGATCGATGCATCGAGTGCGTCGGCCTCGGCGATCATGGCGAAGGAATAGCGCAGCGCCATGGCGAAGGAGGCGATCATCGCCAGCGGATTGGCGATGCCCTTGCCGGCAATGTCCGGGGCCGAGCCGTGGACCGGCTCGTAGAGCGCCTTGCGCCTGCCGGTGACCTCGTCGGCGGCGCCGAGCGATGCGGAGGGCAGCATGCCGAGCGAGCCGGTCAGCATGGCGGCGATATCGGACAGCATGTCGCCGAAGAGATTGTCGGTGACGATGACGTCGAACTGCTTGGGTGCGCGCACCAGCTGCATGCCGCCGGAATCGGCCAGCATGTGCTCGAGGGTCAGGTCGGCATATTCGTCGCGGTGGATGCGCGTGACGACCTCGTTCCAGTAGAGGCCGGACTTCATGACGTTGCGCTTTTCCATCGACGTCACCTTGCCGCGGCGGGTGCGCGCCAGCTCGAAGGCGGCTCTAGCGATGCGCTCGATTTCGTAGGTGTCGTAGACCTGCGTGTCGATGGCGCGCTTCTGGCCGTTGCCGAGGTCGATGATCTCCTTCGGCTCGCCGAAATAGACGCCGCCGGTGAGTTCCCGCACGATCAAGAGGTCCAGCCCCTCGATGATCTCGCGCTTAAGGCTCGAGGCGTCGGCGAGGGCCGGATAGCAGATCGCGGGCCTGAGATTGGCGAAAAGCTGCATGTCCTTGCGCAGTCGCAGCAGCCCGGCCTCGGGCCGCTTCTCGTAGGCGACGCCATCCCATTTCGGACCGCCGACGGCGCCGAACAGCACCGCGTCGGCAGCCAAGGCGAGGTCCATCGTCGCGTCCGAGACCGGGGCACCTTCGGCATCGTAGGCCGCCCCACCGACCAGGGCGGTCTCCGTGACGAAGCCGGAACCCGTCACGTCGTTCATCACCGCGACCAGCTTCTCGACCTCCGCCATGGCCTCGGGACCGATGCCGTCGCCGGGAAGGAGCAGGAGCTTGCGCGTGGCCATGGGGCGGATCCTCTGTGCTGCCGTCAGGTGGTGCCGGCTTTACACCAAACAGGGGCGCTGGACACCCCGGGGATTCGGCAAAACCGCCCGGCAGGGCGCCCTGCCCAGGCCACGAACCGTCGGTCTGAAGAAAGTCTTGCAATGGTCACAATGCGGCAAGGTCCCGTTAACCGCGGCGGGCGGATAAGCGGGGATCAACGCATGACATGACGCCCCGCCGGCCGCAGTCCACCAAAAGGGCCGCCGCGCCGGCGCCGGCGTTCGGGAGACGGTTCTTGCCCTTCTTCATTCCTTCGCATGTCGCCGACAACATCACGCTCAGCCTGATGATCCTCGCCGGCGTCACGGTCTCGCGCTGGACGGTCGAGTGGGCGGTGACACGCAGCTGCGACGCGCTGGCCGCGCGGCGGCGGCGCTTCACCATCCGCGCGATCTGCAACGCGGCCATCGCCGTCGCGCTGCTCGGCATCTGGCTGAGCGAGATCCAGAACATCATGTTCTCGCTCGCCGCCGTCATGGTGGCGCTGGTGGTGGCAACGAAGGAGCTGCTGATGTGCGTCGCCGGTTCGGTGCTGCGCTTCGGCGGGCACCTGTTCAAGGTCGGCGACCGGATCGAGCTCACCGGCATCCATGGCGAGGTGATCGACCACGGGCTTTTCTCGACGACCATCATGGAGCTGCCGCCGCATCATCTCGGCCATGCCGGTACGGGCCGCATGGTGATGCTGCCGAACTCGATCCTGCTCACCGGGCCGGTGCGGGTCGAGCCGCAGCCGCGCCAGTATGCGCCGCATCGCTTCACCCTGACGCTGGAAACGCAGGCATCGCCGCGCGAAATCGTGGGACATATCAAGGCTGCGGCCACGGAGGCGCTGGCGGGGGACCTCGACCGGGCGACGCGCTTCCACCGGCTGACGGCGGGCAAGGCGGGCGCCGACATTGCCGGGCCGGGCCACGAGGTTGCCGTCGCCACCAGCGACCTCGGCAAGCTGCAGTTTCACATCATGATCTACTGCCTGGTGAAGGACGCGCGGGCGCTGGAGCAGACGATCCTGCTCGACGTGCTCGAGAAGCTGCCGCTCGGCGAGCGGACGCCGCGGCCGGCAGAGGCGAAGGCCTGGGCGGAAATCGCCCGCCAACTGCGCGAGGGAACGGGGCAGCGCCGCGAGGCGGCAGCCTGACGCAAGCCGAATTTATCGGCGCCGGCGGCTTTACATGTGCCGTGACAGCTGCTGGCGGAGCTTTCGCCGTTCGCGACGCGAACGCAGCTGCTGCGTCTCCACCGTCTGCGGCACGATCCGAACCACCCCGTCGCGGGGCTCCAGCGCGAAATGCCGCTCGGCGCCGACCGGTCGGTGGCTCGAGCCGTAGAGCGCGACGACGACCAGCTCCAGCTCGCTCACCGCGTCGGGCGATGGCGCATCCGGCCGGTCCTGCCCGAGAAGCGTGATCAACTCGTCGAAATGGCCGAGATCGATGTACTGGCCGGTGACGAGACTGCCCTGGCCCATGGTCGAGCGCGGATCGGCGCCGAGATCCTCCGGCAGGTCGCGCAGGTCGGTGAGCGCCACCTCGTAGCGGCCCGCCGGCGAGATCATCGTCGCGATCAGGCTAGTCACGTAGACCGGCTCGACGCTCATATTGGTAACGAGGCAGCGCGAGCGAAGCCCCGAGCCGGCGCCGCGGGTGATCAGGATCGACGAGCGGCGCTGGCGCCGATAGCCGTTAAGCAGCAGCTGCAGATAGACGATCCAGACGCCCAGCATGGCGGTGTTCACCGCCAGATTGAGCAATGCCTCGTTGTCGGAGAGCCACGCGATCACGATGCGGCACCGGGAAGGCCGGCAGGCGTACCGCCGTTCACGCTGCGAGTAACCGGCCCGCCGTCACGCCCAGGGTCGGCGCTCGGCGAGGGCTGCCTCGTAGCTGCCGATCGAGTCCGCCTTCTCCATGGTCAGGCCGATGTCGTCGAGCCCGTTGAGCAGGCAGTGCTTGCGGAACGGGTCGAGCTCGAAGCCGATCGTGCCGCCATCCGGGCCGCTGATCGTCTGCGAGACGAGGTCGACGGTCAGCCGGGCGTTGGCCCCGCGCTCGGCATCGTCCATCAGCAGCGCCAGCTGCTCGGGCGTGACGCGGATCGGCAGGATGCCGTTCTTGAAGCAGTTGTTGTAGAAAATGTCTGCGAAGGACGTCGAGATCACGCAGCGAATGCCGAAGTCCAGCAGCGCCCAGGGCGCGTGTTCGCGCGAGGAGCCACAGCCGAAATTATCGCCGGCGACGAGAATGCTGGCGTTGCGATAGGCCGGCTTGTTCAGGACGAAGTCGGGATTTTCCGAACCGTCGTCGCGGTAGCGCATCTCGGCGAAGAGGCCGCTGCCGAGGCCGGTGCGCTTGATCGTCTTCAGATAGTCCTTGGGAATGATCATGTCGGTGTCGACATTGACCATCGGCAACGGGGCAGCGATCCCCGTCAGCGTGTCGAATTTCTGCATCCCCGGCATCCTTCCCTGTCGGCGTGTCGTCTCGTCAGGGCAATAGCATCTCGGACGGGCGGGGCAAACTCCGGAGGGCGCTGACGCGATTGCCTGTTTCACGTGAATCGGCGAAGAGGGCGCATGACCTTCGCTCCGCGTCCCCGCCGATCCCTGCTGTTCGTGCCCGCCGCCAATCCCCGGGCTCTCGAGAAGTCGACGTCGCTCGTCGCCGATGGGCTGATCTACGATCTGGAAGATTCTGCGGTGCCCGAGGAGAAGGACGCAGCGCGGGAGCGGCTGCGCGACCATCTGGCGGAGAGCTGTTTTCCCGGCGAACGGATCGTGCGCATCAACCCGCTGGACAGTCGCTACGGGACCGAGGATTTCCTCATGGCGCGGGGCGCCGGTGTCGACGCCATGCTCGTACCGAAGGTCGAGACCGTCGCCGGGCTCAAGCAGGTGGCCGACGCGCTGGCTGAGACCGACGCGCCGACGTCGATGCGGCTGTGGGCGATGATCGAGACGCCGCGCGGCATACTCGACGTCGACGCGCTCGCCGCGGCCGCCGCGAGCTGCCGCCTCGACGCCCTGGTGGTGGGACCGAACGACATCGCCTTGTCGACGGGGGTCGAACCCGGGCCTGACAGGGCCGAATTGCTGCCCTGGCTGATGCGGATCGTCCTGGCGGCAAAGGCCCATGGCCTGGCGACGCTCGACGGCGTCTATGCCGATTTTCGCGACGCGGCCGGCT
This sequence comes from Aurantimonas endophytica, assembly GCF_014196845.1. Lineage (GTDB taxonomy): Bacteria > Pseudomonadota > Alphaproteobacteria > Rhizobiales > Rhizobiaceae > Aurantimonas > Aurantimonas endophytica. The sequence goes on along the minus strand of NZ_JACIEM010000003.1, from coordinate 681,577 downwards.
TCGCCGCCGAATGCGCGGCGGGGCGGCGCATGGGGTTCGACGGCAAGACGCTCATCCATCCGGCGCAGGTCGACGCTGCCAACGCCGCCTTCGGCCCGTCGCCCGAGGCGGTCGCCCGCGCCGAGCGCGTGGTGGCGGCCTTTGCCGACCCGGCGAATGAAGGCAGGGGCGTCATCCAGATCGACGGCCGGATGGTCGAGCGGCTGCATCTGGAACAGGCGCGGCAGCTGCTGGCCGTCCAGGCTGCGATCGCGGCCGTTGAGCATCGACACACCGAAAGGATGCCCCGCCCATGAAGCTCTACCGCCTGCTCACCGGCGACGACGATGCCGCCTTCTGCCACAAGGTCTCGCTGGCACTGTCGAAAGGCTGGGACCTGCACGGATCCCCGATCTACGCCTTCGATGCGGCGAGTGGCAGGATGCGCTGCGGCCAGGCGGTGACGAAGACCGTCGAGGGCAAGGACTACGAGCCGGCGATGAAGCTCGGCGAGCAGTAGGGCGTCTCAGTCGGCATTCTCCTCCAGCGTCTCCATGTCGTCGTCAGACAGGCCGAAATGGTGGCCGATCTCGTGGATCAGCACGTGGCGGACGAGATAGTCGAGCGTCTCCTCGTGCTCGGCCCAGTAGTCGAGTATCGGCCGGCGGTAGAGCAGGATGCGGTTCGGCATCTCGCCGGTGACCGGCGTCGCCAGCTCGCCGACGCCGCGGCCCTCGAACAGGCCGAGAATGTCGAACGGGCTCTCGAGCGCCATCTCCTTGACGACATCGTCATCGGGAAAGTCGGCGACCAGGAAGCGGATGTCGCCGCAGAGCGCGCGGAAGGCCTCGGGCAGCTCGGCATAGGCCTCGATCGCCAGCGCCTCGATGTCGTCGAGGCCAGGAGCCATCTTTCCGCGCCAACCGGTCGCGTCGTTCTCTGCCGTCATGCGTCTTGTCCTTCGTCGCGGATCCCTGCGCCCATCTAGGCGAGCCTTGCCGCCGTTGAAAGACGGGGTCATCGGCCGACAGCAGCCCGTGCGATGGCGGCGGTTGACCCCTGCGGCTGACCCTCACTGGAAATTCCGCCCTTTCGGCAGGATCCGGCGAACCTCGCGATCGTTGGCGGGGTCGGGCGGGCCGCTTCCGGCGGCGACCATGCGCAGATGACGATGCAGGAGCTTCTTCTGCAGGCGGCCCTCGTCGACAGGGCGGCGCACCTCGTCGGCCCGGGCCAGCGCTGCGCCAAGGGAGGCCCCGAGGAAAGCCGCGTCCGGCGCGGCGTTTGTCGGGCTGGCCTCGACCGTTGTCCGGATTTTCGGTCGGTGCAGCGGGCTGCGGACATGGTCGGCCGGCGCGAGACCCGCATGGGCGGGAAACTCGCCGCGCGCGACGCCCATCAGCAGGGGCGTCAGGTCGGTGATGGTCTCAGCCACGACATGGATGACGCCGTGATCGGCCTGCATCCTGCCGTTCACCCGCACGAAGCGGGCGCCCAGCACGATCGGCCGAAAGCGCTCGAAGGTCTTCGGCCAGACGATGATGTTGGCAACGCCCGTCTCGTCCTCGATGGTCATGAAGATGACGCCCTTGGCCGAGCCCGGCCGCTGGCGGACGAGGACGAGGCCGGCGACGCTGACGCGGCTGCCGGAGGCGAGCCGCTCCAGCTTCTCGTCCGGCATGACCCGCAGGGCGTCGAGTTCGCGCCGCACGAAGGAGACCGGATGCGCCTTCAGCGAAAGCGACAGGAAGCGGTAGTCGTTGATCACCTCCTCGCCGACCGGCATCGGCGGCAGATGCGCATCGGGCTCGGCCTGCAGCTCGGCCGCCGACACGCGCTCGAACAGCGGCAGCCGCTCGGCGGCGCCGTTCGGATCGAGTGCCCGGCAGGCCCAGAGCGCATCGCGGCGGGAAAGCCCGAGCGAGCCGAAGGCGTCGGCATCGGCCAGCCGCTCGATCGTCGCGCGCTTCAGCCCGGAGCGCAGCCAGAGGTCGCGGACCGAATCGTAGCCGGCGCCACGCGCGGCCACCAAAGCCGCCATCTCGGCCTCGCCGAGGCCCTTCACCTGTCGGAAGCCGAGCCGCACCGCATGGCGCGTCTTGATCACGCCCTGCATCGAATGGTGGCGCGGCTTCATGCGGCCGGGGTCGAAGGGGGCTTCCTCCAGCGTCTGGTCGAAGGCCGAATGATTGATGTCGACAGGTCGGATCTCGACGCCGTGCTCGGCCGCGTCGCGCACGATCTGCGCCGGGGCGTAGAAGCCCATCGGCTGGGCGTTGAGGAGGGCGGCCGCGAAGACGTCCGGATAATGGCATTTCAGCCAGCAGGAGGCGTAGACCAGCAGCGCGAAGGAAGCGGCGTGGCTTTCGGGAAAGCCGTATTCGCCGAAGCCCTCGATCTGCTTGAAGCAGCGCTCGGCGAAGTCGCGCTCGTAGCCGCGATCGACCATGCCCTCGACCATCTTCTTCTGGAAAGTGTGGATGGTGCCGACCCGCCGGAACGTCGCCATGGCGCGGCGCAGCCGGTCGGCCTCGTTGGGGGTGAAGCCGGCGGCGACGATGGCGATCTTCATCGCCTGCTCCTGGAACAGCGGCACGCCCAACGTTCGTTTGAGCACGTCCTTCAATTCCGGGCTCGGATAGGTGGCCTCCTCCAGTCCCATCTTGCGGCGCAGATAGGGGTGGACCATGTCGCCCTGGATGGGACCTGGCCGCACGATCGCCACCTCGATGACGAGGTCGTAGAAGCAGTTGGGCCTGAGCTTCGGCAGCATGGTCATCTGCGCCCGGCTCTCGATCTGGAAGACACCCAGCGTATCGGCCCGGCAGATCATTTCATAAGTCGGCTTATCATCCTGGGACTCGGAGAGCTGGGCGAGGGTCACCGTCCGCCCGTAATGAGCTTCCAGCAGGTCGAAGGCGCGGCGCAGGCAGGACAGCATGCCGAGCGCCAGGATGTCGATCTTGAGGATCCCGAGCTCGTCGAGATCGTCCTTGTCCCATTCGACGATGGTGCGCCCCTCCATGGCGCTGTGGAGGATCGGCACGACCTCGTCGATGCGCCCCCGCGTGATGACGAAGCCGCCGACATGCTGGGAGAGATGGCGCGGGAAGCCGGCGATTTCCTCGGCATATTTCAGGACGTTGGCGGTGGTGGGATCGCTGGCTGACAGCCCTGCGGCGGCCGCCTCCCGATCGCCGAGATCGCCGGCGTGATAGCCGCCCCAGATCGAGCCGGAAAGGGCCGCGACCGCATCCTGCGACAGGCCGAATGCCTTGCCGACTTCGCGCGCGGCGGAGCGGGCGCGATAGGTGATGACGGTGGCGGCGAGTGCGGCGTTGTCGCAGCCGTAATGCTCAAAGATGTACTGGATCACCTCCTCGCGGCGCTCGTGCTCGAAATCGATGTCGATGTCCGGCGGCTCGCGTCGGTCCGACGAGATGAAGCGCTCGAACAGCAGGCCGGCGCGCTCCGGCGAGACCTCGGTGATGCCAATGGCGAAGCAGACGACGGAATTGGCGGCCGAGCCGCGCCCCTGGCAGAGGATGCCGTGCTCGCGGGCATGGCGGACGATGTGGTGGACGGTGAGGAAATACGGCTCGTATTTCAGCTCGGCGATGATCGTCAGCTCGTAGTCGATCTGCGTGGTGACGTTCTCGGGCACGCCCTCGGGATAGCGCCATTTCGCCCCTTCATGCGCGAGGAAGCGGAGCTCGTCTTCCGGGCTGCGGATCAGCCCCAGCGCCTCGTCGGGATATTCGTAGGAGAGGCTCTTCAGGTCGAAGCCGAGGCCTGAGAAGAAATGCCCGGCATTCTCGACCGCCGCCGGATGGTGGCGGAACAGCCGCTCGATCTCGCGCGGCGCCTTGAGGTGGCGCTCGGCGTTCCGGGTCAGGATGGTGCCCGCCTCGGCGATCGGGACGTGGGCGGCGATCGCGGTCATCACGTCCTTCAGCCGGCGTCGGGCGGGCGCGTGGTAGAAGGCGTCGTTGGTGGCGAGAAGCGGGGTCCGGCAGTGTCCGGCCAGCCGCGCGGCGCGGGCGAGGCGGCGCGGGTCGAGCCCGTCATGGGCGGGCGCCGCCGCCAGCCAGACACGCTGCGGAAAGGCTTCGGCCAAGGCGTCGAGGCTGGCGGCGACCGCCGTCTCGACGGGCTCGGCCTCGGCGCCGCCGCCGAGCGCCGCCGGCGCCAGCAGCGCGAGGTTGATGCCTTCGCCCCATTCCAGGAGGTCGGGCAGGGTCAGCAGGCAGTCACCCTTTTCGGTGCGCAGATTGCCGCGGCTGAGCAGCCGGCAGAGCCGGCCCCAGCCGGCCCTGTCGCGCGGATAGGCGAAGATGTCGGGCGTTTCGTCGGCAAACACCAGCCGGGCGCCGGGCGCATAGGGAAGCGCCGCTTCCTTCGCCGCCTGATAGGCCCGGACCACGCCGGCGAGGCTGTTGCGGTCGGCAAGGCCGAGCCCCGCAAGGCCCAGCCGGTGCGCGGTGACGACCAGCTCCTCCGGCTGCGAGGCGCCGGCGAGAAAGGAAAAGCAGCTGGCGACGCCGATCTCGGAAAACGGCCGCGGCGGGCGGTAGGGGTCGATCCTCATGCGAAGAGCCCGTGCATGAACCAGGCCGGCCTTCCGTCCGGGATCTGCAACTCGGGATCGATCTCGGGGTCGGCGCGGCCCTCGCGGAACAGCCAGAAGCGCCGCCCGGCGTCGTCTTCCACCCGGTAATAATCGCGCGTCGCCGCATCCGCCTCGCGCCACCATTCGGCGGCGATGCGCTCCGGCCCCTCGGCGCGGCGAACCACATGCAGCGCCCGGCGCCAGCGGAATTTCAGCGGTGCGCCGTCCGGTACCTCGAAGCTCGCCTCGACCGGTTCCGGCACCGCCAGCATGCGCAGCGGCCGCGGCGCGCCCGAGGCGCCGACGGCGGCGGCCGGCCAGGGCGCAGGCGCCGCCGCCATCGCCGGCCGCCAGCTGCCGACGCGCTCGGGTCGGTGGCTCGCCTCCGACTTCAGCCGCAGGACATGCGCCTCGCCGAGCCGCGCGCCCAGCCGGTCGACCAGCCCGGCAAAGGCGTCGTCGCCGTCGTTCTCGCCGGAAAGGTCGGTCTGGACCTCCGCCATCGCCTCGGTGTCATGCACCGCCAGCTTGACGAGGTCGTAGCCGAAGCCGGCGTCGAAATCCTCACCGAGGCCCTTCATGCGCTCTCGGAACAGCCGCAGGATGCGCGACGGCTCGCGCACCGGCCGGGCGGCGCCGACCATCAGGCGGTTGACCGCCCCGTCGACCCTGAACAGCGACAGTTCCAGCCGCCGCGCGCCCTCGCCGCGGCGTTCCAGATCGATTTTCAGCCGGCCGGCGAGGCCGAACAGGATGCGCTCGACATCCTCGATGAGGCTGATCGGCTCGAATAGCGGACGTTCGGCGAGTAGCGCCGGGACCGGCCGGCGCGGCCCGATCGGGCGCTCGGCGAGGCCCACCGCCTCATCGAGCCGATCGAGCAGGCCGGCACCGAAACGCCGGGCGAGACCGGCGCGCGGCAGCGAAAGCAGCGCGCCGATACTCTTCAGCCCGAGCCGCTGCAGCATCGCCTCGAGATCCGGCGCGAGGCGGAGCGCGGCGACCGGCAAGGCCAGCACGGCGGCGCGCTCGGCCCCGGCCGGCACGCAGGGACGGTCCCCGTGTCCGACCAGCGCCAAAGCCGTGCCGGCATGGCTGGCGATCGCCGCGCTCGCGCGGAAACCCTGGTGGAACAGCCGGGCAAGAAGATCGTCCATCAGCGCCTTTTCGCCGCCGAAAAGATGCGCGCAGCCGGAAATGTCGAGGACGAGCCCGGCCGGCGGATCGAGCGCGACCAGCGGCGTGTAGCGGTCGCACCAGTCGGCCACCGCCTCGAGCAGCCGGCGGTCGGCATCCGGCTCGGCCGCCAGCGTCTCCAGCCCCAGGAAGCGCGCCTTGGCCTCGGCGAGCCCGGTTCCGGGCAACAACCCCAGCGTCTCGGCGCGGTCGCAGATTGCGGCGATGTGAAACGCGCTGCCGACGGGCGCGTAGAGCGCCAGCGGTGCCGGCTCGGCGCCCGCCTCAGCCCGCGCGTCGGAGCGCCAGAACCGCCCCATCCGCGCGCGCCGGATCCGGTCGGTCGACAGTTTCGGCAGCGACACGGCGAGAAAGCGCGGCCGCCGGCTCCCCGGCATCGAAACGTCGCTCATCGGATTTCCACTCCAGGAGAACATCGTGGGGACGGCCGGCGCGGGATTTTTCCACCGCGACGGCAAACACCGGATCGCCGATCAGCCGCTTCTCGCCGGCGAGATCGGCGACGGGCGCGGCGGGTCCCGGCCGGATGCGCAGCCGCAGCGGCGCGGCGGTGGCCTCGGCCCGGGCGCTCTGGCGCAGGAGCAGCAGCGGCAGGCCGGCGGCTCTCGCCCGCAGATGCAGGCGCCGCGTGCCTTCCAGCCCCAGCCGGGCCGGATTGCCGCGGATCTCGAGGATCGCCATCGCCAAGGACGGGGAGGCAGCGGCCTCCTCGGCGGCCCAGGCGGCTTCCTCCAGCCGCTTCGTGCGCACCAGGCAGAGCGAGGCCGGGTCGAGGCCGAAGCCGGCGAGCCCCGGCCCGTAGGGCAGGCCCGCCTCGGCAAAGGCAAGGGCGTCGCCGATCCACAGCAGCGGCCGGCCGGGCCGGGCGCCGAAGCGGATGGCAAGTGCGAGGGCGAAGCCCGACAGCGTGCCGCCGTCGCGCGTCTCGTCGAGATGGATCTCGCTGAGGCCGGTGGCGGGAAAGCCGCCGCCGAGCGCGGCGTCCGCCTCGGGGCAGCCGAGCGAGGTGAGCGCCAGCGCGCTGCGCCGCGCCACCTGGCCCTGCCCGCCGCCGTCCGGGTTTTCCAGCCGGCAGACCGGCTCGCCCTCGATCGCCGCAATACGCGCCTTGAGCCCGGCAAGGGCATGATTCCTAGAAACGCTGCCGGCGCCGGGCGGACGCGCAGCGGCGGCACCCCCGGCGCGGTACAGCGAGGACAGATCGGTCGAGGCCATAGGATTCTCCTTCGCCCGCAGGGGTTTGCGGCCGTTCCGCCTCGGCAAGAGGTTTGTTCCGGATATGTTCCTATGGATTCCAGAGGGCCGTGGGAGAGTCAAGCGGAGTCTGGAGAGGGGACGAAGGGCGCGGCCGGAGAGGACTGGATTCCTTGGATTCAGGAAATAAAAAAGCCGCCGCGAGAGATCGCGGCGGCTTCCGGGTCGTCCGATCGGACTTGAGGGTCAGGCGTCCTTGGGGCCTTCTCCGGCGAAGAAGAACGGCCGCAGCCGGACGCCGAGGGTCGAGCCGGCGAAGGCCGCGACCAGCCACAGCCAGCCATGCAGGCTGCCCGAGGCGATGCCGCCGAAATAGGCGCCGATATTGCAGCCGAAGGCGATGCGGGCGCCGTAGCCCAGCAGCAGCCCGCCGACCACCGCCGCCAGCACCGAGCGCTTCGGGATGGAAAAGTTCGGCGCGAAGCGGCCGGCCAGCGCCGAGGCGAGCAGGGCCCCGAGGATGATGCCGAAATTCATCACCGAGGTGATGTCGGCAAAGATGTTCCCGGCGAGCGCCGTCGCGTTGGCCGGCTGCTGCCAGTAGAACCAGGCCGACGGCTCAACGCCGACGAACTGCGACAGCTTGGCGCCCCACAGCGCGAAGGCCGAGGTGATGCCCCAGGGTCGGCCGGCCAGCGCCAGCGTGGCGAAGTTGAGCAGCGCCAGCGCGACGGCGCCGGCGACCAGCGGCCAGGGGCCGCGGGCAAAGCGCGCAAGGCCTTGGCGCTTGGTCGGCTCGGCCTGCTCCAGCCCGCCATGCCGGCGCTTCTCGACGAGGATCGTCACCGCCGCGATCACCGCGAAGAGCGCAAAGGACAAAACGATGCCGAGTGGCGCGCCGAAGGTCTCGACGACCGAGATCGGCTCGAAGGAAGGCAGCGCCATCCACCAGTCGAAATGGATCGTCGCGAGCAGCGAGCCGACGATGAAGAAGACCAGCGTGATCAGCATGCGGGCATTGCCGCCGCCGGCGGTGTAGAGCGTGCCGGAGGCACAGCCGCCGCCGAGCTGCATGCCGATGCCGAAAATGAAGGCGCCGACGAGTACCGGGATGCCGACGGGCGAGACGAAGCCCGATACCTCCTGGCCGAACAGGCTGCCGGCGGCGAGCGCCGGGAAGAACAGCGCGACGGCAATGGCCAGCATGACCATCTGCGCACGCAGGCCGCGGCCGCGACCATCGCGGATGAAGTTGCGCCAGGCCGAGGTGAAGCCGAAGGCGGCGTGGTAGAGGACGAGGCCGAAGGCGCCGCCGACGACGAAGAGCGCCGCGATGCGCGGGCTCTGGCCGAGGCCAAGCCCGAGCGCACCGATGAGGCCGAGGCCGAGGGCGACCCAGACGGCGGGGCTCACGGCGCCGCCGGGGCGGCCGGCCATGGTGATCTGCGACATGGATGTCTCCGAGGATGGTGTCAGGCCCAGAGATAGGGAGGCGGCCGGACGCGGACGACGCATGGATTGCTCGGGTTTCGCCGGGGAAGCGAAAGATCTACCCCGGATCGGCGACGGATGAGGTGGCGGGGGCCTCGGGCCTGCGGCGCCCGCCACAGTCGTTTGGTGTCAGCTTCTCGCTATGTCTTCCGTGCCGGACCCTTCTTCGTGAAGGGCGAACACCTCCTTGGCCGCAAAGAGGCCGTTGAGAGCGGCGGGGAAGCCGGCATAGACGGCCATCTGCATGATGACCTCGACGATCTCGGTGCGGGTCAGCCCGACATTGAGGCCGGCTTCGACATGCACCTTGAGCTGCGGGGCAGCGTTACCAAGGGCCGTGAGCGCTGCGATGGTTGCAATCTCGCGACTGCGCAGATCAAGCCCGGGCCGGCAGTAGATGTCGCCGAACGGGAACTCGATCAGGTATCGCGCGAAATCCGGGGCTATGTCGGCCAGGGAAGCGACGACCTTCTCGCCGCCTTTGCCGTCAATCCGTGAGAGCGCCTTCTGCCCGCGCTCGAAGCGGCTTTCGTCTTCTGCCTGGTGATGCGTCATGGTCTTTGGTCTCCTTGATACCGCCGGGATAGCCAGCGATCTTGGTATCGAGGACGAGAAGGCAGGCCTGCAGTTCGGCGACATGGGCTCGGACACGCTCGCGATGTTCTTCGAGCATCTGCCGGCGCGCCGGTCCGGTCACGTCGCCTTCCGCACGGAGCGCCGCGTAGCGCAGCATCTGGCTGATCGGCATGCCGGTCGTTTTCAGGCGGCCGAGAAATTCGATCCACGTCAGGATGGCTGCGTCGTAGTCCCGCTGTCCCGAGCGGTCACGATCAGCATAGGGAAGCAGCCCGATCCGCTCATAATAGCGAAGCGTGTGGGCCGACAAACCAGACCGCCTTGCGAGCTCGCCGATCTTCATGGGTCCCTTTCTCGTCACGACGCGGATACAGCTACCCCTTCGAGTGCACTCTAAGTCAAGGGCTGCGTTATGTGCCGGCCTCTTTCTCTCTCGGGTAGCCCCGACAGGCGGTCCCAAGGCTACTGAAGGGACGGGCAAGTTGCCACCGTTACCCGCCCGAGAGAGCGGTCCTGTAGCATTTGCTGACGGGCGCCCTGGCGCCGAGGGGTGGCCGTGAGATCACACCCTGATCCGGCGCAGCGCCGCGTCGGGCTCGCGCCGGCCGCGCCACTGCTTGGGGTAGCCGAAGGAGACCTCCTCGAAGGCGACGCCGTCGATCTGCCGCGAGGACGGCATGTGGAGATGGCCGGAAACCACCGCGCGGGCGTTGTAGCGGGTGTGCCAGTCCTCGGTGCGCGTCGTGCCGCACCAGATCGAGAAGCGCGGGATACGCGGCAGCCGGGCAAGCTCCTGACGCAGCGGCCAGTGATTGACGAGGACGTTGGGGATCGCCGTGTCGAGTCCGCCGAGGCGCGCCTCGGTGGCGGCGACGCGGGCGGCGCACCAGTCGCCGCGGCTGGCATGCGGAGCGGCGAGCAGCAGGCTCTCGTCGGCGCAGCGAAGACCTGCCTCGCGCGCCCAGGCGACGGCCGATTCCAGCGCGACGTGCGCCGGCCGGAAGGAATAGTCGTAGAGCAGGAACATCGGCACGATGCGCACCCTGGTGCCGTCCACGACGATGACGGGGTAATCGTCCTCTGGAGTCAGCACGCCGCGTTCGCGGCAGCGCTCGACGAAGCGCTCGTAGCGCGCCTCGCCCTTCAGCGGCGTGCCATGCGAGGCGACGGCCCAGAGCTCGTGATTGCCCGGCACCCACACCAGCTGGCGGAATTTGTCCTGCAGCGCGTCGATGGCGAGATCGAGATGCCGCTCGGTCTCGCCGACGTCGCCGGCGAGGATCAGCCAGTCGTCTGGGCGCGCCTCGATGGCGTGGATCGCCTCGCGATTGGCGGGATGGCCGAGATGCAGGTCGGCGACGGCGAAGAGCTTCACGCCGTGCGCCCGCCGGCCGGCGCGTCGAGCGTGACGGGAGCGGGCGTCAGCGATTCGTCGAAGCCGGTGAGCGGCACGATGCGGCGGAATTGGACGTCGGCGCCGGCGGCGCCGGGCGAGACCGCAAGGGCGAGCCGGTGGGTGCCCGACACCCCGCCACGCCAGAAACGCCAGCGCGCCGGATCGTCCGGGCAGGAATCGTGGAAGGTGATGGTCGGCTCGGTCCCCGCCAGGTCGTAGGAGAAGCCGTCGAGCGGCAGGGCAAGCCCCATGCCGCGGGCTTTGATATAGGCTTCTTTGAGCGTCCAGACGGCGAAGAAACGCTCGGCCAGCATGGCGCCGCCGGCGCGGACGAATTCTGCCTCGGTGGGCGAGAAATATCGGCCGGCGAGATCATGCGTGGCGCTCGGCCGATCGGCGCGCTCGACATCGATGCCGAGATCGCAGTCGCGCGACACGGCGAGCGCGGCCAGCCCGCGCGTGTGGGAAAGGTTGAAGACGAGCCCGGGCGCCGCGCCGACGATGGCCGGCCGGCCGTATTGGTTGGCCTCGAAGCGCCAGTCGGCGGGGGCGGTCGGGGCGTAGCGCGACAGGACGGTGCGCACCATCGCCCGGCCGACCAGGTACTCGCGGCGTGCGCCCTCGACCTTGTAGCGCTGGTGGCGCAGGCGTTCGCCGGCATCGAGCAGGCGCTCATAGGCAGTATCCAGCGTCGCCGGCACGTCGGCGAGGAAGCCGAGCCAGACATCAATTTGGCCAGGAAGCGGCCCTGGCAGGGACGGCACCGGCACGGTCAGCGACCGAGCCGCCAGAACGGCAACGACAGGACCATGCTGAGGACCGGCGCCAGGCCGGCGAGGATCAGCGTGCGGGACATGGGCAGGCGGTATGACGTGGTCGGCTCATCGCGCTGATATGGTGAGGCACGAGCCCGATGGCGAGGCGGCGGCGGAACGGGCGCCCCGCTCGCGACGTTTTGCGGGCTCCACAGGCAGATGAAAGGCCGACCCTATGAGCGAACTGCATTACCTGATCGTCGAGCACGATGGCGGCTGGGCCTACAAGGTCGGCGACGTGTTTTCCGAAACCTTCGGTGACCACGACACCGCACTCGCCGCCGCCAAGGACGCGGCCGAGCGCCAGCGCCTCGCCGGCGAGACCCGCGGTATCAGCTACGAGACGGCCGACGGCCAATGGCACGAGGAAGTCGCCGATGGCGGCGACCGGCCGGAGACCGAGGTGGACGACGTCACGCCGAGGAAGTGAAGCCGGTGCGGCAGCGAGGCAGGCCTGCCTGACTGCCATTTCGGACAGGGTGGGCTCGATCGGACGAGCGAGTTCGAGTCTCGGAGAATATATCAGCGGGCAGAGCGACCCTCCGGCGATCCGAGCTTCGACAATCGGGGATCGGAAGTCGTGGGTCGCCGCTCCGCCGAACCGCGCCTCGAACGGGACCTACGAGACGAGTTGGTCCATGCGAGGCGGGAGCCGAAGCGACGAAAGTTCCGCCCCAGGGGCCTCGTTAGGCACGATGGCCAGGATCGCGGGTCTGGCATCGGAAAGCTCGGTCATCTGGCGACCGGTCAGGAACGGTCCCAGCGCGCTGGCCGGTCTGGGCGGGCTGAAGAGGTAACCCTGGACTTCGGTGCATCCCTCCAGGCGAAGCCGATCGAACTGGAATTGCGTCTCGACGCCTTCGGCGGTGATCGTCATGCCCAGGCTGATGCCCAGCCCCGTCACGGCGCGCACGATGGCGGCGTCCTGGGGATTTTCGGCAAGCTCCTTGATGAAGGACTGATCGATCTTGATCTTGTCGAAGGGGAATTGCCGCAGATAGCCGAGAGACGAGTAGCCCGTGCCGAAATCGTCCATGGAGATGTGCACGCCGAGCTCTCGCAACTGATGCAGCGTGGCAAGATTGACCTCGCTCTCCTGCAACAGGACCGACTCGGTTATCTCAAGCTCGAGCCGACTGGCCGCCAGCCCGGACGAGGTGAGGGCGTTGATCACGGCCGGCACGAGATTGCGGCTCTTGAACTGAACCGGCGAGAGGTTCACCGCGATGGTGAGGCCTGCCGGCCAGGTCGCGGCCTCCCTGCACGCCTGCAGCAACGCCCATTCACCGAGCGGCACGATCAGGCCGATCTCCTCGGCCATGGGAATGAACTCTGCCGGCGAGACCATTCCGCGCTCGCGGTGATGCCAGCGCATCAGCGCCTCGAAGCCGCTGACGGTGCTCGATCGGGCGGTGATCACCGGCTGGTAATACAGTTCGAACTCGCCGGCGGCCATGGCGTTGCGCAGGTCGAGATCCAGCGCGCGTCGGGCTCTCAGCCGCGAGTCCATCCCCTGCTCGAAGAAATGGAACGTGTTGCGCCCGTCGGCCTTGGCCCGATAGAGCGCCACATCGGCGTTCTTCAACAGGACGTCGGGTTCGTTGCCATCGCCCGGCGCCAAGGCGATACCGATACTGGTGCCGATGACGATCTGGTGGCCCTCGATCTCGTAGGGCGCGCTGACCGCCTCGATCAGACGGCGCGCCAGAATGCTGGCCTCCGCAGGCGTGCTGACCGCCGGCTGGATCACCGCGAACTCATCGCCGCCGAGACGGGCGACGATGTCGCGCTCACCCAGGCAGTCGCGAAAGCGATCGGCGACGGCCTGCAGCAGCTTGTCACCGATCGGATGGCCCAGCGTGTCGTTGACGCTCTTGAAGTGATCGAGATCGACGCAGAAGATCGCCAGCTTCTCGTCCCGCTGCCGGATACCGCCGAGCGCCCTGTCCAGCCGCTCGCGGAACAGGACGCGGTTGGGAAGGTTGGTGAGCGCGTCGTGATGGGCCATGTGCGCGATGCGCGCCTCGGCCTTGCGGCGTTCGGTGACGTCCATGACAGCCACCAGCACCGCCGGTCGCTCATCGACGCTGAGAACCCGCAGATAGGGATAGACGAGGATCTCCGAGCCGTCCGCCTTGACGTGCCGCCAGGCCTCTTCGGCCTCATAGCCTTCCTGGATCCCCTCGAGGACCGCTCGCGCAGTTTCGCGCGTTTCCGCCGGCCTGATGTCGAGGACCGACATGCCCAGGAAGGCGTCGCGGCTGTAGCCGTAGTGCCGGACGGCGGCATCGTTGACCTGCAGGAAGGAAAGCGTCGACGGGTCGTACAGCCACATCGGCACCGGATTGCTGTCGAACAGCAACCGGAACGAGGCTTCGCGCGCCTTGACCTCGGCGATGTCGGTGAGGGTGACGGACAGGAGATCGCGCACCGGCGAGACGCCGATCTTGACGTGGCGGGTCGCCGCCTCGCCCGGAATGGAAATCTCGAACTGCCGGCGCTCGCCCGTCTCGAGCGACTGCCGGAGATGGGCGAGGACGCCGTACTCCTCCAGCATCAGGTCGATTTCGGACAGGCGCTTCCACTGCAGCTTGTCCTGTGTCCGGCGCAGCAGGCGGCAGGCGCCATCATTGACAGAGATGATCTGGAAGTCGCTGGGTCGTCCCTCGTCGTCGCGGATCGCCGTCAAGGCGAGCATGCCTTCGTCGGTCGCGCCGAACATCGTGTCGACGAGGCTGTAGCGCTCGTTGCGGTCCTCCATGCAGGCAAGGATCACCGGGGGGCCCCAACGGCTTTCGAGGGGAAATGCCACGACGTTATACGTCTCGACTATGCCATTGCTGACGACATGCGCCAGCGTTCGACCCGGCTCGCCAAGGCGTAGCGCCGTCGTGATGACCTGACCCAGCGCCAGCTTGCACTCCGGTCTCAGCTCGTCGAGCGAGATATCGGCGCCATCCTGGCCGAGCCATTTCCGGAATGTCTCGCCGAACCGCACGATCTGGAATCCGCCGCTCGCGTCCTGGACGATGAGGGCGAGCTGTTCGGCCACCTGACCCAGACTGCCGAGCGCGACATCCTCGTAAGGGGGCAGCAAAGCGCCGACGCGGGCCGCGAGCCAGCGCCGATAGAGACCCTCCAATGCCGTGGTGCGAACGAATGCATCCGGGATATTCGATCGAGGAACTCTAATCGCCACGGAGTATGTTCTCTTCAGAGGTCGCCGTTCAGCGAGCACACCCATGCTGACGAGCTTCTAAGAAAACATTAACCCGCGCCAAAGCCGGCGCGGCGGAGCGAAATTTTCGGTCGACAGGATATGGTGAGGAGGGCAGGGAAACGAAGCGTCGGCAAACCCGCCGGCCTTGCCGACCGTCGTCTCGATCGCGTTCGAAGTGTAACCAGCCCGTCGGAACGCAAGGAACCGTTCAACGGCGGAGTGATCGCCTTCGACGTAAAAGCCCGAAAACAAGCCTTCGAAGTTCTGACTGCTTGGAAAATTTGGAGCGGGCGAAGGGATTCGAACCCTCGACCCCAACCTTGGCAAGGTTGTGCTCTACCCCTGAGCTACGCCCGCCCGCTCCGCGCAGCACCGAGGCGCTGCGACGGGCGCTGTATGGCCGAAAGCCGGGGTGATTGCAACAGGCAAATGACGCCGACGGTCAGATCTCCGCGAGTCCCGGCGCAGGGTCGGCCGGTAAGGCGGCTTCGGTGGTCAGGGTGGCGCCCGGAGGTAGTCGGCGGTGTGAGTCACGCGTTCGCGTCGACATGGCCGTCGCCAGCGATCGGCCGGTTCCCAAGGAGACCGACATCAAGAAACGCCTCTTCGCATCGGCGTCGCGTTTCGCTAGAGGCTTGGCCATAGCGCCGGGAGCGAGCGAGCCCATGATCGACACGCAGGAACGGATGATCGCCTATCTCGAGGGGCTCGGCATCGCCAGCCGGACGACCGCGCACCCGCCGCTGTTCACGGTCGAGGAAAGCCAGAGCCTGAGGGGATCGATTCCCGGCGGGCACACCAAGAACCTGTTCCTCAAGGACAAGAAGGGCCGGCTGTTCCTGGTCGTGGCGGAGGAGGACCGGGCGGTGGACCTGAAGTCCCTGCACCGCCGGATCGGCGCCAGCGGGCGCCTGTCCTTTGCCGGGGCGGGCGAGATGCAGGCGCTGCTGGGGGTCACGCCGGGCTCGGTGACGGCCTTCGGGGTCGTCAACGACACGGAGGGCGCGGTGCAGCTCGTGCTTGATGAAGGCCTGCTTGCGCACGATATGGTGAACTGCCATCCGCTGACCAACGCGGCGACGACAACCATTGCCACCAGCGACCTGATGGCGTTTTTCCGGGCCACCGCGCACGAGCCGCTCATCATCGGGCTGGACGGCGGGGTCGATGACGGCGAGGAACGGCGAGAATGAGCGACAATCCCTACGGCAATTCCTTCGGCGGCGGCTACGGCGCGCAGACCAGCCGGCCGGCCGCACCGGCGGCGGCGGCCCCGTCCGCCGGTCTGCAGGGCTTCGGCGCGGCGCCGCAAGCCGCCCCGCCCGGCGATCTGGTGAAGGACACGACCACGGCGAAATTTGCCGCCGACGTGATCCAGGAATCGCGCAACCAGCCGGTGCTGGTGGATTTCTGGGCGCCCTGGTGCGGCCCCTGCAAGCAGCTGACCCCGATCCTCGAGCGCGCCGTCCAGGCGGCCGGCGGCCGGGTCAAGCTGGTCAAGATGAACATCGACGAGCATCCGGCGATCGCCGGCCAGCTCGGCGTCCAGTCCATCCCGGCGGTGTTCGCCTTCGTCGGCGGCCAGCCGGTGGACGGCTTCATGGGCGCGCTGCCGGAGAGCGAGGTCAAGGCGTTTATCGAACGCCTCACCAAGGGCGCCGGCGGCGACCCGCTGGCCGAGGCGCTGGCCCAGGCGAACGAGCTTCTGGCGGCCGGCGACGCGGCGAATGCCGCGCAGCTCTTCGCAGTGATCCTGCAGCACGAGCCGGGCCATGCCGGCGCCACGGCGGGCCTGGCGGAATGCTACCTGGCGATGGGCGAGCATGCCCAAGCGCGGGCGATCGTCGAGCAGGTTCCGGCCGACGCGCCCGACGATCCGGCGCTCGCCGCCGTGCGCACCAAGCTGAAGCTCGCCGAGGAGATCGCCGAGCTCGGCGACCCGGTGCAGCTGCAGGCACGGATCGAGGGCGAAGCCGACGACCACCAGGCGCGCTTCGACCTGGCGCTCATTGCCCAGGCGCAGGGCGACCGCCCGACGGCCGCCGGTCACCTTCTCGAGATCATCCGGCGCGACCGGACGTTCATGGACGATGGCGCGCGGCGCAAGCTCTTGGAATTCTTCGAGGCCTGGGGCCCGGCCGACCCGGCCACCAAGGAAGCCCGCCGCAAGCTCTCGACGCTGCTCTTCTCCTGATCCGAGCTTGGGCCTCGTCGCTCCCTCAGGGGCGGCGAGGCAGCGCCCTGTCGCCGCATCCCCTTGAGATCGAACGCCAAGGCTCCACATGCCGGATCGGTAACGGAGAACGCCTTTGGTCCAGGCCGGCAACTACAATTACACAGACGAATCAGACCTGCCCGACGTGGTGCCGGTCTTCCCGCTCGGGGGCGCGCTGCTCCTGCCCGGCGGGCAGCTGCCGCTGAACATCTTCGAGCCGCGCTATCTGCAGATGCTGGACGACGCCATGGCCGGACGGCGGATCATCGCGATGATCCAGCCGAGCCTCGACGGCGCCAAGCGCGAGGACGGTGAGCCGGCGCTATGCCAGGTCGGCTGCCTTGGCCGTATCACCTCGCTGAGCGAGACCGGCGACGGGCGCTGCATCGTCAACCTGCACGGCATCGCGCGCTTTCGGGTGGTCGAGGAACTGGCCTCGCGCACGCCCTATCGGATGTGCCGGATCGCCGCCTTCGTGGGCGACCTCAACCTCGGGGAAGGCGCCGAGGAGGTCAATCGCGATGCGTTGCTCAAGGCATTCCGGCAATATCTCGACGCCAACCAGCTGGAAGCGGACTGGGAGAGCGTCACCCGCGCCTCCAACGAGACGCTGGTCAATGCGCTGTGCATGATGTCGCCTTATGGCGCCGCGGAAAAGCAGGCGTTGCTCGAGGCACCGGACCTGAAGACCCGCGCGGACACGCTGATCGCCATCACCGAGATCTCGCTGGCGCGCGACGGCGAGGAGGGCGACGGCACGTCGCACACATTGCAGTGAGCGGATTGGCGATGACGAACCTTCTCTCCGCCTTCGCGGCCTTGCGGATCGCCCGGCTATGAGCGAGCAGACGCCGGAGCGTCCGGAGACGCTGCTGCGGCCCGACCCGAAGCTGCTGGAGCTTCTCGTCTGCCCGCTGACCAAGACCCCGCTAATCTATGACCGCGAGGCGAACGAGCTCGTCTCGAAGGCCGCGAAACTGGCGTTTCCTATCCGCCACGGCATTCCGATCATGCTGGTCTCCGAGGCCCGCGAACTCGGCTGAACCGGATACGCAATCCTCAGGCCCTGAGCGGGAAGAGGCCGGACGCTGACGCCCGGCCTTTTTCCGCATTATTCCGACGAGCGGCCTAGTTGGCCGTCGGCGGTGCGGCAGGCGCCCCGCCTGCCTCGGGAGCCGCCGCCTGGGCCTTCGCCAGCACGTCGTTCTGGGCGAGGACGAGGCTGCGGATACAGCCGTTCTCGTCATTGGCGCCGCGGGCCGTCTCGGCCTCCGCGACATGGGCGGTGGCATCGGTGGTGTCCAGCCCGGCCTGACCGGCCTGGTCGATCAATGACTGGATCTGGGGCAGGGCCTCGGCGCAGGTCGGTGTCGGCTGTGGCGCCCCCATCTCGGGCGGCGCGCTCTGGGCCGCTGCCGCGACGGTGCTCAAGGCCAGCAGGCCGGCGGCGAAAACAGTGGTCTTCATCGTAAGTCTCCGAATGTCATTCTGGGGCCACCCGACCGGCAGCCTCGCGAATGGACGGAGGCTGGCCTTCCATCAAGGCTCGAATGCGGTCGGGTCATGCTCATTCCGCGGCAACTTTGCTGCACGCCGGTGTCGGCGACGTCGCCGTGCCACATTTGTGCGGCGCGGGTGGAGGCGTTCGGCGCGCGTCCTTAGCCCAGATGCCCGGCGGTGAGCGCCAGGCATGCGCCCAGCGAGGCCGTCAGCAGCAGTCCCTCCGCGACGGAAAGCCGGACGCGGGCCCCGCGCCTGTGTCGCAGCCGGGCGCGCGGCGCGCCGACGGCCGCATCGCCGTTGCCGGACGGCTTGCCGGTCAAATACCGGCGCCGTCGCCGACCGTGGTCGGATCGGGGCGGTCCTGCTGGGGCGGGACCTGGTCGGCGCCGAAGGCCGCCGCCACGAAGGGTCGGAGCACGAGGTCGAGGATCGCCAGGCCGAGCGCCGGCAACAGGCCGATGCCGAACAGGAAGGCGAGGAAGCCGACCAGCAGCGACGCCACGCCCCGGTAGCGAAGGACGCTGCGCCGGTGCGCCGGGTCGGCGACGGCGGCCTGGCCGAGCCACAGGGTCTGCAGCTTCGCCACTGCGCCCTGCGGCTCCGCGGTCGCGGCCTGACGGGTTTCACTCGCCTCGAGCGCGGTGACGACGCCGAGTGCCACCGTCTCGTTGGTCAGCGGGTCGATCAGGATGAAGGATCCGAGCTCGCGGTTCGCCTCATAGGTGGTCGCCACCGGCGGCCGGTCGAAGGCGATGCTGACCCGGCCGATCTCGTTCATGATCAGCGCGCTGGCGGGCCGTGCCTCGAAGGTGTGGATGTCGATCGTCGCATCGAGGCCGCGCACGATGGCGGGCGTCGTCGCCGCGCCGAGCTTGGCGACGAAGCGACCGCCGGCGACCAGCGGCCGCTCCGCCATCCACAGGATCTCGGCATGCAGTTTCTGCGCGACGGCGACCGTGTCGGAAGCCGCGACGATGACGTCGCCACGCGACACGTCGATCTCGTCGGCGAGCGTCAGCGTCACCGCCTCGCCGGTCCCGGCCGCCTCGACAACGCCATCCGGCCCGTAAACTTGGCTGACCCTGCTTGCCCGTCCGCCCGGCATGACCATCACCGCGTCGCCGGGCCTGACCTCGCCGCCGACGACCGTGCCGGCAAAGCCGCGGAAATCGAGATGCGGCCGGTTGACCCACTGCACGGGCAGCCGGAAGGCCGCATCGGAAGGCGCGAAGGTCGGCGGCTCGACGGCTTCCAGATGCGCGAGCAGCGTTCGCCCGCGGTACCAGCCCATGTTCGGCGAGGGCACGGCGATGTTGTCGCCGTTCTTCGCCGAGACCGGGATGAAGGCGATGTCGGTGAAGCCGAAGGACGGCAGGATCTCTTCGTAGTCGCGCTTGATCGCCTCGAAGCGATCCTCGGAGAAGTCGACGAGATCCATCTTGTTGATGGCGACGACGACGCTCTTGATGCCGACCAGCGAGGTGATGAAGGAGTGCCGCCGCGTCTGCGGCAGGATGCCCTTGCGCGCGTCGACGAGGATCACCGCGAGCTCGGCCTGGCTGGCGCCGGTCGCCATGTTGCGGGTGTACTGCTCGTGGCCGGGCGTGTCGGCGATGATGAAGGCGCGGTTGCCGGTCGAGAAATAGCGATAGGCGACATCGATGGTGATGCCCTGCTCGCGCTCGGCCGACAGGCCGTCGACCAGCAGCGCGAAATCGAGATCGGCGCCGGTGGTGCCGAACTTCTTCGAATCGCGCTTCAGCGTCTCGAGCTGGTCGTCGAAGACCGCATTGGTCTCGTAGAGCAGGCGGCCGATCAGCGTCGACTTGCCGTCATCGACCGAGCCGCAGGTGATGAAGCGCAGCAGGGATGCGGCAGGGGCAAGCGGGCCGGCGAGGGGATCGTCCGTAAGGTCCTCGTCCGGTGCGGGACCGGCGAAGCGCTCGTCCTCGACGACGACGGCGGGGTTGGCCATCGGGGCGAGCGAGGCATCGACCGTCTCCAGGGACTGGAGGTCACGGGGCTTGGGCAGGACGCTGTTCATCAGAAGTAGCCTTCCTGCTTCTTCTCTTCCATCGAGGCGCCCGAATCCTGGTCGATGACCCGGCCCTGGCGCTCGGAGGTGCGCGAGCCGCGCATTTCGGCGATGATTTCAGGCATCGTCGCAGCCTGCGACGGCACGGCGCCGGTCAGCGGATAGCAGCCGAGCGTCCGGAACCGGACCATCATGGTCTCGACCGTCTCGCCGGGCCTCAGCTTCATGCGCTCGTCGTCGCGCATGATCAGCGCGCCGTCGCGGCGCACGATCGGGCGCGGCGCGGCGAAATACAGCGGCACGACGGGGATATCCTCGAGGGCGATGTAGTCCCACACGTCCTGCTCGGTCCAGTTGGACAGCGGGAAGACGCGGAAGCTCTCGCCCTTCTTCTTGCGGGTGTTGAACAGGCGCCAGGGTTCCGGCCGCTGATTCTTGGCGTCCCAGCGATGCTCGGGCGTGCGCAGCGAGAAGATGCGCTCCTTGGCGCGGCTCTTCTCCTCGTCGCGCCGCGCCCCGCCGAAGGCGGCGTCGAACTGGTACTTGTCGAGCGCCTGCTTCAGCGCCGCGGTCTTCATCACGTCGGTATGGACGCGGCTGCCGGAATCGAACGGGTTGATGCCGGCGCGAACGCCCTCCTCGTTGGTGTGGACGATGAGGTCGAGCCCGAGGTCCCTGGCACGCTGGTCGCGGAAGGTGATCATCTCGCGGAACTTCCACGTCGTGTCGACGTGCAGCAGCGGGAAGGGCGGCTTGCCGGGGGCAAAGGCCTTCATCGCCAGATGCAGCATCACGGCGGAATCCTTGCCGATCGAATAGAGCATCACCGGATTGTCGGCGGTCGCCGCCACCTCCCGGAGGATGAAGATCGACTCGGCCTCGAGCCGCTGCAGATGGGTCATGGGCTTCATTGCGGCAGTCTTTCAAAAGCGGCATCGCCCTCGGCGGGGCGATGGTTGTCGGCGCGCACCGGGTTGCCGGCATCGTCGACATGCAGGCCGCACTCGCGCCTGGTCTCTTCTTCCCACCACCAGCGGCCGGCGCGCTCGGGCTCGCCGGGGCGCAGAGCCCGCGTGCAGGGCGCGCAGCCGATCGACAGGAAGTTCTTCGCGTGCAGCTTGTTGACCGGGACGCCGTTCGCCTCGGTGAAACGGACGATCGCGTCGCGCGACCAGTCAAAGATCGGGTTGGCCTTGACCAGACCGCGGGCGCCGTCGAAGCCCACGAAATCCATGTCGGCGCGGTTGGCCGACTGGTCGCGGCGCAGGCCGGTGATCCAGCCGGACGCCCCTGCGAGCGCCCGGCCGAGCGGCTCGACCTTGCGGACGCCGCAGCAGTTCTTGCGGAACTCCGGCGCGTAATAGAAGCCGTCGATGCCCTGGTCGTTGACCAGTTCCTCCAGCGCCTCGCCGCGCGGATACATGGCGCGGATGCGGCGGCCGTATTTCTCCTCGGTCTCGCGCCAGAGCGCGTAGGTCTCGGGAAACAGCCGGCCGGTATCGAGCGTCTTCACCGCGATCGGCAGATTATTGGAGAAGATCAGATGGGTGATCATCTGGTCCTCGATGCCGAGGCTGGTGGTGAACACGACGGGGCCGGGGACGTGCTCGGCCATCGCCGCGAGGCGCTCGAGCGGCGTCATCGCCGCGAAGCTGCCGTTGAACGCGGCCGCGAGCTCCCTCAATCGTTCGGACATCGCATCAGCCTTTCCGGGCCGCGAGGCGCTGCTGGAGGATGCTGGCCTCGGCCGTTTCGTAGCCGCTCTGGTAGCGGGCGCTGATGGCGTCCTTGGCTTCCATCCACTGCTGCACCGGCTGGCGGTTGGCCATGGTCTGCGGCAGTTCGACCTCATCGAAGCCGCAGGCCAGCGCGTCGGCGAACTGGTCGGCGATCAGCGGGCCGGAGGCGCGCAGGGTCCCGGCAAAGCCTGCGCGCCGCAGCCGCTTGGCCAGCGACAGGCCGCGCCCGTCGGAAAAGGACGGGAACTCGACGGCGATGAGGTCCACTGCCCCGAAGAACGGCGCGATCTCGTCCACCGGGGCGCTGTTCGGCACCGACAGACCGAAGCGGCGGTTGCTGCCGGCCGCCAGGACCGTGCCAGCCAGCGCCAGGGGAATCAGAACGGGCGCTTCCACGGACGCAGCGGCTTCGGCGGTGTCGATCCGCACATAGTCGTCGGGCTTTTCGCCGGATGCGGTGATCAGGGTCATTCGGCCGGCTCCCGGACTGCCTGGCGGGCGGCGATATAGTCCGCGAAGCCGGCCTTGAAGGGTTCGATCCCGGCGCGGCGGACGGTGTCGTTGAATTCCTCCCCGGCGGTGCGCTGGCGGAGATAGATGTCGACGATGGTCTCGATCGCGCCGGGCACGTCCTCGGCGTCGATGCCGGGGCCGAGCCGCTCGCCGAGCGCCGCGCGCTCGGTGGCGTCGCCGCCAACGGTGATCTGGTAGTTCTCCTTGCCGGCCTTCTCGAGGCCAAGGATGCCGATGGCGCCGACATGGTGGTGGCCGCAGGCATTGATGCAGCCTGAGATCTTGATCGGCAGCGGGCCGATGTCCTTCTGCCGCGCCTCGTCCGCGAAGGTCGTGGCGATCGCCTGGGCGATCGGGATCGACTTGGCGGTGGCCAGCGCGCAGTAGTCGAGGCCCGGGCAGGCGATGATGTCGGTGACGAGGCCGGCGTTGGCGGTCGCCAGACCCGCCGCCTGCAGCACCGCGAAGACTTCCGGCAAGTCGTCCTTGCGGACATGCGGCAGGACGAGGTTCTGGGCGTGCGTCACCCGCAGCTCGCCGAAGGAGAAGCGCTCCGCGATGTCGGCGAAGATCCGCATCTGCTCGGCGCTCATGTCGCCGGGCACCGCGCCGACGGCCTTCAGCGAGACGGTGAGGGCGATGTAGCCCGGCTGCTTGTGGGCAAAGCCGTTCTGCTCGACGAAACGGTCGAGGGCGGGATCGGCGCGGCGCGCCGCGTCCAGAACCGGCGAGGCGTCAGGCAGGTCGTCATAGGCCGGCGGCGCGAAATAGGCGGCGATCCGCTCCAGCTCTTCCTGCGGGGCGTTGATCGTCGGCCCGTCGAGCCTGGCGTATTCCTCCTCGACGCGACGGCGGAACTCGTCCTCGCCGGTCTCGTGGACGAGGATCTTCACCCGCGCCTTGTATTTGTTGTCGCGCCGTCCTTCGGAATTGTAGACGCGCATGACCGCCTCGAGATAGGCGAGCAGCTCGTGCTTGGGCAGGAAGTCGCGGACGACCTTGCCGATCATCGGCGTGCGCCCGAGCCCGCCGCCGACGACGATCTCGTAGCCGGTCTCGCCGGTCGTAGGATGGCGCTTCACCTTCAGGCCGATGTCGTGGACCATGATCGCCGCGCGGTCGTGCTCGGCGCCGGTGACGGCGATCTTGAACTTGCGCGGCAGCCAGACGAATTCCGGATGCAGGCTCGACCACTGGCGGATCAGCTCGGCGGTCGGGCGCGGGTCCTCGACTTCGTCAGCCGCGACGCCGGCGAACTGGTCGGCCGTGACGTTGCGGATGCAGTTGCCGGAGGTCTGGATGCAATGCATCTCGACATCGGCGAGCAGGTCGAGAATGGCTGGCACGTCGCGCAGCTTCGGCCAGTTGAACTGCAGGTTCTGGCGCGTCGTGAAGTGGCCGTAGCCCTTGTCGTAGGTCTCGGCGATGACCGCCAGCTGGCGCAGCTGCCGCGCGCTCAGCGTGCCGTAGGGCACAGCGATGCGCAGCATGTAGGCGTGCAGCTGCAGATAGAGGCCGTTCTTCAGCCGCAGCGGCTTGAACTCGTCGTCGGAGAGCGACCCGTCCAGCCGGCGTTCCACCTGGCTGCGGAACTCGGCGACCCGGTCGCGCACGAAACGCTCGTCGAATTCATCGTAGCGGTACATGGACACTCCTGTCGTCTCGGGTCGGAAAGCTTGTCGCGCTCTCCGCAATTCGTTCTAGCGATCCGCGACCCGCGGACCGTGCGCGCGCTCAGGCCGGCGTGGTGAATTCGGCCTGCTTGCCCATGTCCGGATGGATGGACGGGCCCTTCTGCCGCATGGCGTCGCGGAAATGCCGGGCGCGCGGTAGGCCGGTCTTGGTCAGGTCGACCGGCACCAGATACGGATCGACCACCAGATTGGCGACGAAGGCGGCCTTGCCTTCGGCTTCCATCGTCGCGGCGCTCTCCGCGTCGAAGGCGATGCGCGCGGCGGACGGGTCGAGCGTCCAGCCGGACTCGGCCAGAAACACGACGTCGCCGTCGAGGAGGTGGTTCGCCATCAGGATCGCCGGGAGGGTATCACCCCTGACCTTGGATCCGGCCCGGTGTTCGGCGGCCATCGGCATCTCCTGCGTGCGACAAACAACAATCATGCCCCGCGATGCGGGACGTTGGCCTTTAGATAGGCCGAAGGCCGCCGTGACGCGGCGGCTGTGATTGCCTTGTGGGCCGGCTAGGAGAAAGAATTTGCTGCCAGGGACCGAAGCGGCGACCGATTCCGTCCCCGGCCGGCAGAAGCACTCAGATTGGCTCGCCCTGGAGCAGGCGCGGCGAGGGTCCCTTGGTGAGGCCGGCGGCCTGGCCGATGAAGAACTCCTTCAGCGGCGGGGCACGGTCGACGAGCGACAGGCCGAACGAACGGGCCGCCCGCAACAGCCGGCTGTCGTTGGAGAACAGCCGGTTCAGCACGTCGGTGGTGATGCCCATCTGCAGCGTGTCGAAGCGCCGCCAGCGCTGGTAGGTCTCCAGTACGTCGAGTGCGCCGATGTCGAGGCCGAGACGCTCGGCCTCGACGATGGTCTGGGCGAGGGCCGCGGCGTCCTTGAAGCCGAGATTGAGCCCCTGGCCGGCGATCGGGTGGATGCCGTGGGCGGCGTCGCCGGCGAGCGCGATGCGCGGCCTCACGAAGTCGCGGGCGAGCGTCAGCCCGAGCGGGAAGGCGCGTCGGCCCCCTTCGACGGTCAGCGCGCCAAGCTTGTGGCCGAAGCGCCGCTCGAGCTCCATCTCGAACAAGAGGTCGTCGGAAGCGACCAGCCGTTCGGCCTCACGAGTCGGCTCGGTCCAGACCAGCGACGAGCGGTTGCCCTTCAGCGGCAGGATGGCGAACGGGCCGGAAGGCAGGAAATGCTCCTCGGCACGGCCCTCGTGCGGGCGCTCATGCGCCACCGTCGCGACGATACCGGACTGGCCGTAATCCCAGTGAACCGTCCTGATGCCGGCCATGTCGCGGATCTTGGAGCGCACGCCGTCGCATGCGATGAGCAGGCGCGCCGCGATCGTGCCGCCATCGGCGAGGCGGACGCCGATCGATGCCATGCCCGGCTCGATGCCTGCCACGGCGACCGACTGGCGAATGCTGATGCCAAGGGCCTCGGCGCGCTCGCGCAGCGCCTGGTTCAACGCGACGTTGGGCAGCATGTGGGCGAAGGGCTCGCCGGGCTTTGCCTCGCCGCCGAAGGTGAGGAAGACCGGGCGCACAGGATCGGCGGTGCGCGAATCGGTGACGATCATCTCAGTGATCGGCTGCGCCTCGTCGCGCACCGCGTCCCAGATCTGCAGGCGTTCGAGCATCCGGATGGCGGCAGCGGCGACGGCGGAGGCGCGCTCGTCCTTGCGCCAGACGCCCTCGGGCGCGGCGTCGACGACGACGATCGACAAATGCGGCGCGGCGTCGGCGATCGCCACCGCCGTCGTCAGCCCGACATAGCCGGCGCCGGCTATGACGATGTCGGCGCGCTCGCCTGTCGGTCCGTCGATCATGTCGCTCATGCCATTATCCTTCTCGCGGGGCGATGCGGCCCGGTGCTGCGGCTTGACGATCCCGCGCCCCTGGTGCAACGCCGCAGGTAAGCGGGTGCGACGGCCCCCGCAACCGCGGAGTAGACTAGTATGACGATGGCCGTTGAAAAGCTCCTGGCGACACTCGACCTCGAACGGCTCGAGGAAAACCTCTTTCGCGGCACCAGTCCGGACCAGACCTGGCAGCGCGTGTTCGGCGGCCAGGTGATCGCCCAGGCGCTGGTCGCGGCGCAGCGCACCGTGCCGGCGGAGCGCCACTGCCACTCGCTGCATTCCTATTTCATGCGGCCCGGCGATCCGGCGGCGCCGATCATCTACGACGTCGACCGGATCCGCGATGGCGGGTCCTTCACCACGCGCCGTGTCGTGGCGATCCAGCACGGCCACGCGATCTTCTCGCTCTCGGCCTCGTTCCAGAAGGACGAGCCGGGCTTCGACCACCAGGCGTCGATGCCGGACGTGCCGCTTCCGGACGATCTGCCGCACGGCCAGGCCATCACCGAGACGATCCTCAAGCATGCGCCCGAGCCGGTTCGCCGCTACTGGCAGCGGCCGCGGCCCATCGAGTTCCGGCCGGTGTCGTTCGACCATTACGTCAGCAGCGACAAGCTCGAGCCGTTCCAGCAGGTCTGGGTCCGGGCCTCCGGCGAGATCGGCGACGATCGCGACCTCAACACCGCCGTCCTCGCCTATATCTCAGACATGACGCTGCTCGACACGGCGCTGTTCGCCCACGGCCTGTCCGTGTTCAACGACAAGGTGCAGGCGGCAAGCCTCGACCACGCGATGTGGTTCCACCGGCCGGCCCGGGCGTCGGAATGGCTACTCTATTCCCAAGACAGCCCGTCCTCGTCCGGGGCCCGCGGTTTGACTCGCGGCTCGCTCTTCGCCCTCGACGGCACGCTGGTCGCTTCGGTGGCGCAGGAAGGGCTCATCAGACCACGCCGTGCGCAGCCTGCATAATCTGTAGGCAAAAATCCTTCATCTGACGTTTCATTATGCAGCGCCACCCTGCCTCATTCGAAGGCAGGGCACTTTTAGGCCGTATTTGCGCACTGGCGCGCCGGTCGCGGCCTCGCAGCCGGTTTGGCACGCGCCTTGATTACCCTGAGTCAGTCACCGTGCGGGCGTTCCGCCCAATCCGGCGGTTGGCTCAACTCGGCGGCCGTGCCACGGCGGCCGTCAAAGCTGCGAGGTGAACATGAAAATCGTGATGGCGATCATCAAGCCATTCAAGCTTGACGAGGTCCGCGAGGCGCTGACGAGCGTCGGCATCCAGGGCCTCACCGTAACCGAGGTCAAAGGTTACGGACGGCAGAAGGGGCACACGGAGATCTACCGCGGCACCGAGTACGCCGTCAGCTTCCTGCCGAAGCTGAAGATCGAGGTTGCGGTGCCGGTCGACATGGTCGAGCGCGCCGTCGAGGCGATCCAGATCGCCGCCAAGACCGGCCAGATCGGCGACGGCAAGATCTTCGTCTTCAGCATCGATTCCGCCGTGCGCATCCGCACCGGCGAGATCGATGTGAACGCACTTTGAGAGCGGGGACACGGCATCACATGACCATCAGAAAGACACTGACACTTGCCGGCGTTTTCGTCGGACTGGCCGCCACCGCGGCCTTCGCCCAGGACGTAGCACCCGATGCCGCGGCGGCTGCCGCCGAGGCTCCGGCACCTGCAGTGCAGCCGGAAGTCGCCTACATCTTCAACACCTTGCTGTTCCTGATCGGCGGCTTCCTCGTGATGTGGATGGCCGCCGGCTTTGCCATGCTCGAAGCCGGTCTCGTCCGTTCCAAGAACGTGTCGATGCAGTGCCTGAAGAATGTCGCGCTCTATTCCATCGCCGGCCTCATGTACTGGATCGTCGGCTACAACCTGATGTATACGGGGGTTGACGGCGGCTACATCGGCTCATTCGGGACCTATTCCTTCGATCCCGTCGGCGGCGACAATCTCGCCACCGGCTATTCGACGGCATCGGACTGGTTCTTCCAGATGGTGTTCGTGGCGACGGCCGCCTCGATCGTCTCCGGCACGCTGGCCGAGCGGATCCGCCTGTGGCCATTCCTGCTGTTCACCGTCGTCCTCACCGGCTTCATCTACCCGATCGCCGGTTCCTGGCAGTGGGGCGCCGGCTGGCTGTCCGAAATGGGCTTCTCCGACTTCGCCGGCTCGACGCTGGTCCACTCGGTCGGTGGCTGGGCGGCGCTGGCGGGCGCGCTTCTTCTCGGCGCACGCAAGGGCCGCTTCGCCGCGGACGGGCACGGCATCGCGATGCCGGGATCCTCGATCCCTCTCGCGACGCTCGGCACGTTCATCCTGTGGCTCGGCTGGTTCGGGTTCAACGGCGCGTCACAGCTCGCGATGGGAACGATCACCGACGTGACCGACGTGTCGCGCATCTTCGCCAACACCAACCTCGCGGCGGCGGGCGGCGTCGTCACGGCGATGATCCTCCTGCAGATCATCTACAAGCGGGTCGACGTCACGATGGTGCTCAACGGCGCGCTTGCGGGTCTGGTCTCGATCACCGCCGAGCCGCTGCAGCCGTCGCCGCTGGCGGCGATCCTGATCGGCAGTGTCGGCGGTGTCATCGTGGTGCTGACCGTTCCGCTGCTCAACAGGCTGAAGATCGACGACGTGGTGGGCGCGATCCCGGTCCACCTCTTCGCCGGTATCTGGGGGACGCTCGCGGTGCCGCTGACCAACGCGGAGACGAGCTTCGTCACCCAGCTGATCGGCGTCGCGGCCTATGGCGTCTTCGCGTTCTTTGGCAGCCTCATCGTCTGGGCGATCATCAAGGCGGTGATCGGCATTCGGGTGAGCGACGAGGAGGAGGCACTCGGTCTCGATCGAAGCGAGGTCGGCGTCGAAGCCTATCCGGAGTTCGCCGTCGGGCGTAGCTGACGGCCAGCAGTCGACAAGAAGAAAAAGGGCTCCCAAAGGGGGCCCTTTTTAACGCCGATGCCGTAAGGCTGGCTGCCGGAAATGCCTAAATAGTATGCATTCTGCTGCCGTCTATGGCAGATCGAACCCGTCTCGTGCTGTGCTTCCTGCCGCCTCGGCGCTGCGCCGGGCCGGCCGTGACGGTACGCCGGAATCTGGCACGCGATTTGTTTAACTCACTGCGGGACGCATGGATGCTCCCGGGCAGGCCCGCCATCCGGGCTGTGTTGGAAAGTTGCAACTGATGTCGAGATCATTTCGATTGCTTCGGCAGATGGCCGCCGCCGGCGCCTGCCTTGGGGCCGCTGCGGCCCTCGTCGTGGCGGCTGGACCGGCCATCGCCCAGGATGCGGCGGCCACGGCTGCTGCCCCGGCTGCAGAAGCTGCCCCGATCGTCGACAAGGGCGACGTTGCGTGGATGATGACCGCGACGCTTCTCGTCCTGTTCATGACGATGCCGGGCCTGGCGCTGTTCTACGGCGGCCTGGTGCGGGCGAAGAACATGCTGTCGGTGCTGATGCAGTGCACCGTCATCACCGGCGTTGTGATGATCGTCTGGGTGCTCTGGGGGTACTCCTTCGCCTTCGGCGGCGGCACCAGTCCCTACTGGGGCGGGCTCGGCAAGCTGTTCCTCGCCGGCGTGACGATGGACTCCACCTCCGCGACCTTCAGCGACGGCGTCGCCATCCCGGAATATCTGTTCATCGCCTTCCAGATGACCTTCGCGGTGATCACCCCGGCGCTGATCGTCGGCGCCTTCGCCGAGCGGATCCGTTTCTCGGCCGTGGTGCTGTTCACCATCCTCTGGGTGACCTTCGTCTACTTCCCCATCGCGCACATGGTGTGGGACGGCTCGGGCCTGATCTTCAACTGGGGCGCCCTGGACTTCGCCGGTGGCACCGTCGTCCACATCAATGCAGGCATCGCGGCGCTGGTTGGCTGCCTGTTCGTGGGCAAGCGCACCGGCCTCGGCCGCGACAACATGGCGCCGCACTCGATGACGCTGACCATGGTTGGCGCCTCGATCCTGTGGGTCGGCTGGTTCGGCTTCAATGCCGGGTCGAACCTCGAGGCGACCTCCGGCGCGGTGCTGGCGATGCTGAACACCTTCACCGCCACGGCGGGCGCCCTGGTCGCATGGTGCCTCATCGAAACCACGATGCGCGGCAAGGCCTCGATGCTCGGTGCGGCATCCGGCATGGTCGCGGGGCTCGTCGCGGTGACGCCGGCCTGCGGCACGATCGGCCCGGTGGGGGCG
Source organism: Aurantimonas endophytica (assembly GCF_014196845.1). Lineage (GTDB taxonomy): Bacteria > Pseudomonadota > Alphaproteobacteria > Rhizobiales > Rhizobiaceae > Aurantimonas > Aurantimonas endophytica. Next base: position 651,344 of record NZ_JACIEM010000003.1, on the reverse strand, counting down.
ATCGTCCTCGGCGCGCTGGCCAGCGGCTGCTGCTACTTCTTCGTCTCGGTGGTGAAGAACAGGTTCGGCTACGACGACAGCCTCGACGTGTTCGGCATCCACGGCATCGGCGGCATCGTGGGCGCGATCGGCACCGGCATCTTCACCGCGCCGTGGCTCGGCGGCACCGGTGCGGAGGACTTCTCCATCGTCGGCCAGACCACGACGCAGGTCTGGGCCGTGCTGGTGACCATCCTGTGGTGCGGCATCGTCTCGGCGATCCTGTTCAAACTCGTCGACCTGGTCATCGGCCTGCGCCCCACCCCCGAGCAGGAGCGCGAAGGGCTCGACCTCAGCTATCACGGCGAGGCCGCCTACCACGCCTGAAGCGAGAGCTTCGCAGACGCCAGAAAGGACGGGCGAGCGATCGCCCGCCCTTTCTTGTTTCAGGAGCCGAGCACCGGGGAAACCGCCATCCGGGGTCTCGGCTGTCCGCCTTAGTTCACCACCGTTCGTAAGGCCCTCTTAAGCTTAAGCGGGTCTTAACCTCGCCCTCCTAGTCTCCCCGCAAGCAGCGGACTCGCCCGGCGCGGCAGGGTCCGAGGAGACGAGACAGGGCGATGGCAATGGCACAGACGGCGGCGCGCGACGGGGAAACCTCCTTCATCCGGCGGCAGGGGGAGATCGCTGGCGCGGCGGGCCTGCTCGGCCTCGCGGTCTATCTGGGCGTGGCCTGCGCCACCTGGACCGTCACCGATCCCTCCCTCAGCCAGTCGAACCAGAACATGGTGGAGAACTGGGCGGGTCCCTCGGGCGCCATCGTCGCCGACCTCGCCATGCAGGTCTTCGGTCTCGCCGCAGCACTCCTGGTGGCGCTGCCGGCGATCTGGGGGTTGATCCTTCTGTCCGGCCGCAGCATCGACCATATCTGGCGCCGCGCCTGGTACGGCGTCGCCGGAATCGTGCTCGCCGCAGCCGCGCTCGGCTGCCTGCCGGCGCCCGAAGGCTGGCCGCTGCCGATCGGCCTTGGCGGCGTTGCGGGCGACATCGTCCTGAAATTCCCGGCGCTCGCAACGGGCGCCTTTCCCGAAGGATTCCTGGCCCTCGTCCTGGCGCTGATGATGGCGGGGCCGGCGGGCTGGCTGTTCCTCAATGGGGCCGGCCTCATCGACCGTCGCGGGGCCTCCCCGGCGCAGGCCGGGCGCCGCTCCGCGCCGCTCGACGAGGTCGACGACGAAGATGCCGGAGAGAGCCGCTTCGCGCTCCTCTTCGGTGCGCTCGCCCATACCGCCTATTCAGCCCGCTCGGCGATCGGCCGCCGGCTGGAGGCGCGCCGCGCCGCCAAGGCTCCGCGCGAATTCGGCGACCGCTTCGACGACTGGCAGGACGAGGACGATCTCGACGCGCCGATCCCGGCGCCGCAGCCGCGCGCCGCGCAGCGCGAGATCCGCGTGTCGGTGTCCGAGCCGACGGACGGCGACTATTACGATCCGATGGACGGCGACGCGCCGGCCTATGCTGACGATGCCGCAGGTGAGATGCCCTGGGACGAGGGCAACGACAGCGTGCACACTGCGCCCGATCTCGACGACGACGCCTTCGTGATCGGACCGGGCGACCGCGTATCGCCCAATGCCGCGCCGATCGCCGAGGAGCAGGGAGGCTGGCGCGGCCTCCTGGCCGGCAACATTGTCGCCTTCCCCGGCCGCCGCAAGGCTGAGACGCCAGCTGCCAACGGTGTCGCAGGCGCTGCCCGCTCCGGCGCTCCGGCGCGCGAGCCGGCTTCCCGGCCCACGGAGCCTGCCGCCCGCGTTGTCCCCCAGGCGACCATCACCGCCGAACAGCGCAAGCTGCGCAGCGGCTCCGGGCGGGCCGTCGCGCTGCAGCCCGCCGCGGGCCACGCCCCGGCAGCGCCCTTCATTCTGCCGTCGGTGGACTTCCTGACCCCGCCCAAGGCGCGCAGCCGCGATTCCTCGCTGTCGCCGGAGGTGCTGCAGGAGAACGCCCGGCTGCTCGAGGGCGTGCTGGAGGATTTCGGTGTCAAGGGCGAGATCATCGAGGTGCGGCCGGGGCCGGTCGTCACGCTTTACGAGCTGGAGCCCGCGCCCGGCATCAAGTCGAGCCGCGTGATCGGCCTTGCCGACGACATCGCCCGCTCGATGAGCGCCATCGCGGCCCGCGTCGCGGTCATTCCCGGCAAGAACGCCATCGGCATCGAGCTGCCGAACCAGCGCCGCGAGACCGTCTATTTCCGCGAGATGATCGCCTCGGAAAGCTTCATCCAGAACAAGAGCCGGCTGGCGCTGGCGCTCGGCAAGACGATCGGCGGCGAGCCGGTGATCGCCGACCTTGCCAAGATGCCGCATCTCCTCGTCGCCGGTACCACCGGCTCGGGCAAGTCGGTGTCGATCAACACCATGATCCTGTCGCTGCTCTACCGGCTGACGCCGGCCGAGTGCCGGATGATCATGATCGACCCGAAGATGCTGGAACTGTCGGTCTATGACGGCATCCCGCATCTCCTAGCGCCGGTCGTCACCGATCCCAAGAAGGCGGTCGTCGCGCTGAAATGGACGGTCAAGGAGATGGAGGACCGCTACCGCAAGATGTCGAAGGTGGGCGTGCGCAACATCGACGGCTTCAACACGCGGGTGCGCCAGGCGCTGGAGAAGGGCGAGACGATCTCCCGGACGGTGCAGACCGGCTTCGACCGCGAGAGCGGCGAGCCGATCTTCGAGACCGAGGAGTTCGATCTCGAGCCGTTGCCGTTCATCGTCGTCATCATCGACGAGATGGCCGACCTGATGATGGTCGCCGGCAAGGACATCGAAGGCACGGTCCAGCGCCTCGCCCAGATGGCCCGTGCCGCCGGCATCCACGTCATCATGGCGACGCAGCGCCCGTCGGTGGACGTCATCACCGGCACGATCAAGGCGAACTTCCCGACCCGCATCTCCTTCCAGGTGACCTCGAAGATCGACTCTCGCACGATCCTGCAGGAGCAGGGCGCCGAGCAGCTGCTCGGCATGGGCGACATGCTGTTCATGGCCGGCGGTGGCCGCATCCAGCGTGTCCACGGACCGTTCGTCGACGATTCCGAGGTCGAGGACATCGTCCGGCACCTGAAGTCGCAGGGCGTGCCGGACTATCTCGACGCGATCCTCGAGGATGACGACGAAGACGGGGGGGCCGCTGCCGGCGCTTCCGGCGGCAGCGGCGGCGGCGACGTCGACGAGGGCGCCGACCTCTACGACCAGGCCGTGGCGGTGGTGCTGCGCGACGGCAAGGCCTCGACCTCCTACGTCCAGCGGCGGCTGTCGATCGGCTACAACCGCGCCGCCTCGATCATCGAGCGGATGGAGAAGGAGGGGATCGTCGGCCCGGCCAACCATGCCGGCAAGCGCGAGATCCTGGTGCCGACCGAAGACGACCGGATGTGAGGCTCATGCGGCGCGCCGCCATTCGCGCGCCCCATTGCGCGGCCATGGTCGCGTTCCGACATAAACGGAAAGCCACGCCCTCACGGGGGTGGCCCTGTCCGAAGGGCGACTTCGAAAGGGAAGCCTCGACCATCATGGCCATTACCAGCATGTTCCCCCGCAACGGGCGCCGTCTCGTTGCCGTCCTCTCCGCCGCCTTCGTCGCCGTCGCGGCCTTGCTGCCGCTGAGCGCCACCTCCGCTGCGGCGCAGGCGAGCGCGGCTGCGCAGCGGATCGCCGATCATTTCTCCAACGTCCAGTCGATGCACGGATCGTTCATCCAGTTCGATCCGAATGGCCGCCAGACCGAGGGCAAGTTCTTCATCGAACGCCCCGGCAAGGTTCGGTTCGACTACGCGTCGACCCCGCTGCGGGTGATCGCCGACGGTTCGAACGTCGCGATCAACAACCGCAAGCTCAACACCTGGGATCTCTATCCGCTGTCGAAGACGCCGCTGAAGCTGTTGCTCGACCGGCGGATCGACCTGTCGGCGGCCAACATCCAGAGCGTCAAGGAAGAGCCGGACCTGACGACGATCGTCATGGGCGACAAGTCGGTCTTCGGGACCTCGCGCATCACCATGATGTTCGACCCCAAGACCTACGAGCTCAAGCAGTGGACGATCCGCGACCAGCAGGGCAAGGACACCTCGGTGATGATCTACGACGTCCAGCAGGGCGGAAACATCCAGGCCTCGGCGTTCCAGATACCCTACACCGCGATCAGCCAGGGCCAGACCGGCAACTGACCGTCACGCCGCGAAGAAGGCTTCGAGCGCGCGCAGCGTCGCTTCCGGCGCCTCCTCGACGATGAAGTGGCCGGCATCGATGGCCTGTGCCTCGAGCCGGTCGCACCATGGCCGCCAGACCGCCAGCGGGTCGTGGCCCTCTCCGGGAATGCCGGCGGAACCCCACAGCAGCAGGGTCGGCGCCTTGATGCGCCGGCCGGCATCCCGATCTTCCCGATCCAGCTGCCAGTCGATCGTGGCCCCCGCCCGGTAGTCGTTGCAGGTCGCAGCGATGGTCGCGGGCCGGGCGAAAGCGCGCCGGTATTCCTCGAGCGCTGCGGGATCGAACGCGTCGAGCGTGTTCGTCTTGGTCCAGCTGGCGATCGTGTGATCGAGGAACATCACCGGATCGGCGCCGATCAGCGTCTCCGGGAAGGGTGCGGGCTGCGCAAGGAACAGCCAGTGATAGACCTTCATCGCTGACGTCGCGTCCATCCGCTCCCAGACCTCCGCCACCGGCACGATGTCCAGTACGGCCAGTCTTTCCACCCGCTCCGGCATGTCCAGCGCCATCCGGTAGGCGACGCGGGCGCCCCGGTCGTGGCCGGCGACGTGGAAACGCTGATGGTCGAGCGCCTGCATGACCGCCGCACAGTCGCGTCCCATCGCACGCTTCGAGTAGGCGAGATTGTCCGGAATGTTGGCCGGGGCGGACGATCGGCCATAGCCGCGCAGATCCGGGATGACGACGGTGAAGCGCTCGGCGAGGCGCGGGGCGATACGGGCCCACATGGCACCGGTCTGCGGATAGCCGTGCAGCAGCAGGAGCGGCGGACCGGAGCCGGCGATGCGCACGAAGATGTCGGCGCCCTCGCCGGCGATCGTCTTTTCCTCGAAGCCTTCGAACATGTTTCAACGCCTCCCGCGCACGCTGCCGGGGGTGACATCGGCCGGTTGCCGGTCTCGGCAAGGGTTGCGGTAACGGCGTTGCTTCCATAAGCCGGGCGCGACCTCCAGCCGGACCTCGCCAATGCCTTTTTCAATCGCCACCTGGAACATCAACTCGGTGCGGCTGCGCCTGCCGCTGGTGGAGCGTCTGCTGCGCGAGCATGCGCCGGACGTCCTCTGCCTGCAGGAGACCAAGTGCCCGAACGACCAGTTTCCGGAAAAGGCGTTTCGGGCACTCGGCTACGATCACATCGCCCTGCATGGCCAGAAGGGCTATCACGGCGTCGCGACGATCTCCCGGGTGCCGTTCGAGGACATCGTCCGCCAGGACTTCTGTGCCGTCGGCGACGCGCGGCATCTGTCGACGCGGCTGGTGGCCGGTGACCGGCGCATCCGCATCCACAATCTCTATGTGCCCGCGGGTGGCGACGAGCCGGATCCGGCGATCAATCCCAAGTTTCGCCACAAGCTCGATTTCGTCGAGGAACTGCGGCTGATGAACGCCGAGGCCGAGCCCGGTGTCTCGGCGCTGCTCGTCGGCGACCTCAACATCGCGCCGCTCGAGGCCGACGTCTGGTCGCATAAGCAGCTGCTCAAGGTCGTCTCGCACACGCCGGTCGAGACCGAGGGCCTGCTGCGGGCGCAAGGCGAGGGGAACTGGACCGACATGATGCGCCGGCATGTTCCGGAGGGCGAGCTCTTCACCTGGTGGAGCTATCGCAACCGCGATTGGACGGTCTCCAATCGTGGCCGCCGGCTGGACCATGTCTGGGGTTCGCACGACCTCGCCCCGCAGCTGGAAACGGTCGAGGTGCTGAGCGCGGCGCGCAGCTGGGACCGGCCGTCCGACCACGTGCCGGTGATCGCGCGCTTCGCTGACACGCCGGGTTGACCGGGCCGCCGATTGCGATGGCTTTCCTCCTGCCGTAGCGTAAGGATGTGACCGCCGTTCGTTGCGGGCGCCGGAGGAGCCGCATGCGCAAGCGTCTGGTGGTATGTTTCGACGGCACCTGGAACAATGCCGACGACAGCGACAAGAGCGCGACCAATGTCCAGCGGATTGCGCGCGCCGTGCGCGGCAATAGCGGCGACATGCAGCAGATCGTTCTCTATCTGCGCGGCGTCGGGTCGACCGGAACGCAGATCCAGCGGCTTCTGGCAGGGGCGACCGGGGCAGGCGTCGAGGACAATATCCGATCCGCCTACATGTTCCTGGCGCAGAACTATCGCCCGGCCCGCAAGGAGGGCGGCAAGGACGTCGCGGCCGACGAGATCTTCCTGTTCGGCTTCTCGCGCGGCGCCTTCTCGGCACGGAGCCTCGCCGGCTTCATCTCGAGCGCCGGGCTTCTGAAGCGCCAGCGGCTCGCCGATCTGCCCGCCGCCTGGGCCTATTATCGCCGCGTCGGCCCCCGCTCCTCGAAGGATTTCTGCGCCGTGGCGGGTAGCGACTGCCACCACGACCCGGAGATCACCTTCGTCGGCGTCTGGGACACGGTCGGTGCGCTCGGCATTCCGAAGAGCATTGTCGGGCTGCAGATCGACGCCTCGCACGAGTTCCACGACACGACGCCGTCGAAGATCGTCGCCAACGCCTTCCATGCTCTGGCCATCGACGAATATCGCGACGAATTCGTGCCGACGCTCTGGACGGGCACCGTACCCGCCGGCGCGCACGTCGAGCAGTGCTGGTTCGCCGGGGCGCATTCCGATGTCGGTGGCGGCTACGCCGACCGCCGGCTCGCCGATATCCCGCTCGCCTGGATGGCCGGTAAGGCCGAGCAATGCGGGCTGGCGCTGCAGTGGGAGGACGAGGACCGGCCGGCAGAGCCGCTGCTGCGGGCCGACGCTTCCCTCGATCCGTACGCGCCGCAGCACGAATCGCGTTTCAACCTCTCCCGCAAGGACCGGCTGACGCCGACGATCCGGCAGATCCACGGCGCCTCATTCCGCACCAGCCTCCTGGAACGGGCCTATTTCCCCACAGATGGCGAAGGGCGGCCGCTGAAACCGCTCAACGAATCGGTTCATTCAAGCGCTGTGCAGCGGGTCGGCAAGACCGTGGCGATCATCCTCAACGATGACGGCGATACGCAGAGGCGTCGCTACGCGCCGAAGAACCTGGCAGCGGCGCTCAGGCGCTAGTCGCGGAAGCGGCCTTCCATCTTGCCGATGCGGCTGGTCATGTCGGCGAGGTCGTCGCGCAGCCTGGCCTGCACGCCGAGCGCAAAGTCCGGATATTCCTCGAGCATCCGGCGAAACAGCGGCCGGCCGATGCGGATCAGGTCGCAGTCGGTTTCCGCCTTGGCGCTGGCTGGCCGGACCGTCTCCGTCAGAAGCGCGAGTTCCCCGAGAAGGTCGCCCGGCCCGAAGACGCCGATGAATTTCTCCCGCTCGGGACGACCCCGGGTGAGGACCACGCTGCCGGAGGCGATGACGAAGCCGGCGTCGGCCCGCGCCGCCTCGCGATAGACGAATTCGCCGGCGCGCAGCCGGCGATGCTCCGCGCCGAAGGCGAGAAGGCGCAGCTGCTCGGTTTCCAGATCATCGAAAAGGCGGACTTTCCGCAGCACGGCGATGTCGCTTTCCAGGCTCATCTCGTCTGCGACCCGTTCCCTCGTTCCTCGCCCGTGCAGGCGCCATCTGCTCCCGGATACGAACCGGCGGCAGCGCCCCCGCCACCGACAGGGGTCGGTGGCGCACGGTGCCTGAAATCACACTGATCGTTAAAAATGAAGATAACCGCAACGCCATGCACCGGCGTCGCGATGCCGCGCGGGCAGCCTCTACGGCTCCTGTCCGAACTTACGGAACCAGCTTGTAGCCGCCGGACTCGGTCACCAGGATGCGGGCATTGGAGGGATCCGGCTCGATCTTCTGGCGCAGCCGGTAGACGTGCGTCTCCAGCGTGTGCGTCGTGACGCCGGAATTGTAGCCCCAGACTTCCTCGAGCAGGATGTCGCGGGTGATCACGCGGCGGTCGGCGCGATAGAGATAGCGGATGATCGCCGTCTCCTTCTCCGTCAACCGGATCTTGCCGCCCTTGTCGTCGACCAGGAGCTTCTGGCTCGGCTTGAAGACGTAGGGACCCACTTGAAACGTCGCGTCCTCGCTCTGCTCGTGCTGGCGCAATTGCGCCCGGATACGGGCAAGCAGCACGGCGAAGCGGAACGGCTTGGTGACGTAGTCGTTTGCCCCGGCTTCGAGGCCGAGGATCGTATCGGAATCGGTGTCCTGGGCGGTAAGGATGATGATCGGCGACTTGAACCCGCTCTTGCGCAGGACCTTCACCGCCTCGCGGCCGTCCATGTCGGGAAGTCCGACATCCATCACCACGAGGTCGATCAGCCCGGCGCGCGCGGTGTTGATCGCCCTGGTGGCGTTCGGCTCGTTGAGGACGATGAACTCCTCGTGCAGGGCCAGCTGCTCGGCCAGCGTCTGGCGGAGGTCGTCGTCGTCATCGACAATGAGAATGCTGCGTGCGCTCATGCGGTGTCGTCGTCCGGTGCTGTCTTGCGAAGCCTGGCCTGATAAGCCGAGCCCGGCTGCCTGTAACAATTCGTGAGAACACATAGGCGAAATTCGTCGTTCGTCAGGGGGACCACCGCCGATGACAGCAAGAAATCGCACGATCGTCGTGCGACGGGCCCCGAGGTCGCCGCAAAGGGGGATCCTGTCGGCAGGAATCCTGCGGTTGCCTTGCGCGCTAGGCCGGTCGGGTACGACGATCGCCAAGCGCGAGGGAGACGGGGCGACGCCGGTCGCCACCATGGCTCTCCTGTCTGCGTGGTTCCGGCCCGGGCGGATGCGCCTGCCGTCGACGCGCCTTCCCGTCCGCCGCACCCGCAGCGGGGTCGACGGGTGGTGCGACGCACCGACGCATGCCGCCTACAACCGCCCGGTGCGGCTGCCCTTTCCGGCCAGTACCGAAAGCATGGCGCGGACCGACAGGCTCTACGATTTCGTCGTGGTGCTCGACTGGAACATGCGGCGGCGGGGACGGGGTCGCGGCAGCGCGATCTTCCTGCACATCGCCCGGCCCGGCTACCCTCCGACGGCCGGCTGCGTCGCGGTTTCGCCGACGGACATGCTGCGGCTTTCGCCATTCCTGTCGCCCAGGACGCGGCTGCAGGTGGAGCGCTAGGTCACGATCCTGTCAGGTGAAAGTGATGCATCCAGACGCGGCAATCATTCGCGACCGGGCGGTGCCGCCTGACGAAGTGGTGTGTCCACCTGTTGCAACCGGGGCGCGGTTGCCGAGTTGCGAAAAGGAGCCCTGACGCCAGTTGGGCCGGCACGACGCGCATCGCCTCGAAAGGGACCCCCGCCATGGATCGCAGCGAGATTACCGACAAGCCGACGATCGAGCCTTACGACGAGCCGACCGGTGGTTGGGGCTCGGTGAAGTCGCTGGTGTCCCATGCGGCGGGCGAGGGCCTGCTCGCGTCGACGCTTTGGTCGACGCTGCAGCGGCAGAACAAGGCGGACGGCTACATGTGCGTCTCCTGTTCGTGGGCGAAGCCCGCCAAGCCGCGGGCGTTCGAGTATTGCGAGAACGGCGCGAAGGCGACGATCTGGGAGATCACGCCGAAACGCTGCGACCGCGAGTTCTTCGCCAGGCACCGTGTCAGCGAACTGATGAACTGGACCGACCACGAGCTGGAGAAGCGGGGCCGGCTCACCACGCCGATGCGCTACGACCGGAGCCTCGACCAATACGTGCCGGTGAAGTGGGAGGATGCGTTCCGGGAAATCGGTGCCGAGCTGAACCAGCTCGATCCGACATCGGTGGTGTTCTACGTCTCCGGCCGCGCCTCGCTCGAGGCCTCGCATATGTGGCAACTGTTCACCCGGATCTACGGCTCCAACAACCTGCCCGACTCCTCGAACATGTGCCACGAATCGACCTCGGTCGGCCTGCCGGAATCGATCGGCTCGCCGGTCGGCACGGTGACGATCGAGGATTTCGACCAGTGCGACATGATGTTCTTCTTCGGCCACAATACCGGGACGAACGCGCCGCGGCTGCTGCATTGGGTGCATGACGCCCGCAAGCGGGGCGTGCCGGTGATCACCTTCAACCCGCTGCCCGAGCGCGGGCTGATGCGCTTCAAGAACCCGCAATCACCGATCGAGATGCTGAGCCCCGACGAGGGGGTGAAGATGTCGAGCGACTATTTCCAGCTGAACGGCGGCGGCGACATCGCGGCGATGACCGGCATCGGCAAGGCGCTGCTCGACCTCGATGACACGGCAAAGGCCGCCGGCAAGAAGCGCGTCCTCGACACGGCCTTCATCGAGGAGCACTGCCACGATTTCGAGAGCTTCGAGGCCTTCCTGCGGGCTGCCGACTGGGACGAGATCGCGCGCTGCTCGGGCCTGACCCGCGACGATCTCGAGCATGTCGCCCGGGTCTACTCCAAGGCCGAGAAGGTGATCGCCAATTACGGCATGGGCCTCACCCAGCACCGGCACGGCATCGAGAACGTGCAGATGCTGGTCAACCTCCTCCTGATGCGCGGCAATATCGGCAAGCCCGGCGCCGGCATCTCGCCGATCCGCGGCCATTCCAACGTCCAGGGCCAGCGCACGGTCGGCATCACCGAGAAGCCGGAGCTGATCCCGGTCGAGAAGTTCGAGGAATTCTACGGCTTCACCGTGCCGAAGGAGAAGGGTCTCGACACGGTCGAGGCCTGCCAGGGGATCATCGACGGGTCGGTGAAGGGGTTCGTGGCGCTCGGCGGCAATTTCTCGCGCGCCGTGCCGGAAACGCGGCTGGTCGAGGAGGCCTGGCCGAAGATGCGCCTCAACGTCCAGATCGCGACAAAGCTCAACCGCAATCACCTGCTGACGTCGGAAGTCTCCTACATCCTGCCGTGCCTCGGCCGCATCGAGCGCGACGTTCAGGCGGGCGCCGAGCAGACGGTGTCGATGGAGGATTCGACGGCCTGCATCCATGCTTCCAGCGGGCTGCGCGAGCCAGCGTCGAAGGAACTCCTGTCCGAGCCGAAGATCGTCGCGGAACTCGCCAAGGCGACGGTCCCGGGTCGCTCGACCATTCCCTGGGACGAGTGGGCGGCGGACTATGCCAAGGTGCGCGACGCGATCGAACGGGCCTATCCGAGCGACTTCAAGTATTTCAATCAACGCTTCCGGCAGCCCGGCGGCTTTCACCGCGACATCGGCGCCTCGAAGCGGGAGTGGCGTACGGAGACCGGAAAGGCCAACTTCAAGGTGCCGGAAGGCTTCGACGTCAATCCCGACATCGACACGCGGCCGCAGGATGTCCTGCAGCTGATGACGGTCCGCTCGAACGATCAGTTCAACACGACCATCTACGGCTATGACGACCGGCTGCGGGGCGTCAGCGGCACGCGGATGGTGATCCTGATGAACGAGGCGGACATGCGCCGGCTGGGCCTGCGCGACGATGACCGCGTCGATGTCGAGACGCATGCCGACGATGGCATCTCGCGGCGGGTCGACGACTACCGCGTCCACGCCTTCTCGGTGCCGAAGGGCAACGTCGCGGGCTATTATCCGGAGCTGAACGCGCTGATGCCGCTCTGGCACCATTCGCGCCGGGCGCATGTGCCGGCGGCGAAGTCGATCCCGGTGCGGCTGATCAAGCGACCCGCCGCCTGACCGGGAGCGGGCGGTCAGGCCTGGGTTCAGGCCGGCCGCCACTGCCAGACCGCGACCTGTTTGATTTCGGCATCCTCCAGCGCCCGCGTCACTGGAACCGTGTAGGTCGCGAGATGGTCGAGGCGGTCGCGGGGCAAATACGACCGGCCGGGATCGCCGACGAGGACCGTCACGCCGTCGCGGACAAGATCGTCGAACCACGGTGTGAGCCTTTCGGCGAGTTCGCAGTCGAAGAAGACGTCGCCGGCGAGCAGTAATTCCTCCCTGACGCGGCTGCCGATCCAGTCCGTGCCGTCAAAGTCGATGCCGACCCCGTTCAGGGCGGCGTTGAGCCGGATCGCGTCGCCGCAGAACGGGTCGGTATCGACGGCGGTGACGGACCTCGCACCGGCCAAGGCGGCGGCGATGGCGACGAGGCCGGAGCCTGAGGCAAAGTCGACGACGGTTCGCCCTGCGACGATCTCCGGATGGTCGAGCACATGCCGCGCCAGACCCTGGCCGCCGGCCCAGGCGAAGGCCCAGAACGGCGGCGGCAGGCCGATCGCATCGAGCTCGGTCTCGGTCTTCTGCCACAGCCCGTGTGCCTCGTCGGCCAGATGCAGGCGGAGCTCGGGCACATGCGGCGGGCTGAGGACCGACGTGTTGGCACGGATGAAGTCGTCGCGCTTCATCCGTGCCTGTCCATTGCGGCCGCAGCGATTAAAGAGGGCCGGTTCAGCCTTCCGCCTTCACCCGGTCGCTCTCGCCGCGGAGCTTGTCGATCAGGATCGACGCGTCCGCCTTGGAGAGGCCGGCATCGAATTCGTGGCCGGTCTCCTCGCAGAGTGTCTTCAGATAGGAGCCCTGCGCACCGGTCATCGGCTCGCCGCCGGTGGTCCATTCCGCCGGGTCCTTCTCGGTGTTCGAGGTGTTGTCGTTCTTCGGGTCGGGCGTTGCCATTGTTGATCTCCGAACATGAGGATGTTCCGGAAATGTTCTTCGCCGGTGCTGGTTCCGCCCTGCGACCGAGCAACGCGGGTCAGCCCTTCGCGGCCTTGGCCGGATCGAGCCCGCCCATCTCGCAGACCCTGGCAAATTCGGCGTCCGTCACCGGCTGGACGGAGAGCCGGGAGTTGTTGACCAGCACCATGTCCTTCAGCGCCGGTTCGGCTTTCGCCGCATCGAGCGTGACCGGGTTCGGCACGTCCATCACCGCCCTGATGTCGACGCACTCCCACTTGCCGTCCTTGGCGGTCGAATCCGGATGCGCCTCGGCGATCACCTCGACGATGCCGACGACCGCCTTTCCCTCGTTGGAGTGATAGAAGAAGCCGCGGTCGCCCACCGTCATCTCGCGCATGAAATTGCGCGCCTGATAGTTGCGGACGCCGTCCCATTCCTGGCCCTTGGCGCCGGCCTTCTTCTGCTGGTCGAAGGACCATTTCTCGGGCTCGGACTTAAACAGCCAGTAGCGCATGATCGTGCTCCGTTCAGCCGGCCGCCGGGTTCTTGATGGCCCAGCTCCAGGGCCGGACGGTCACGGTCTCGAACAGGCCGGCGACGGCATAGGGGTCGCGGTCGGCGATGGCCTTGGCCGCTTCGCGGCTCTCCGCCTCGATCACCACCATGCTGCCGCAGGGCTTGTCGTTTTCGTCGAGAAACGGGCAGGCAAATTTCAGCGCGTCGCCGAGGCCGTTCAGATGGGCCAGGTGCTCGGCCCGCGTATCCATCCGCAGTTGCAGCGAATTCGGCTTGTCGTCGCAGAGCAGGGCGTAGAGCATCGAAATTTCCTCGGTCAGTTCTGGATAAAGGCGGCCGCATGGCCGCGGCGGCAAGTTAGCGACCCTGGGGCCGGCATCAATCGAATTCGCGCTTCAGCGGACGCGCCAGGAGCGCCTGTACCGCCTCGCCGACATCCATGCCACCGGCAAGGATCTTCGCAACCGTCGCGATGATCGGGGCGTCGATGCCGCGCTCTTCGGCGAGCCGCGCAGCGATGCCGGCCGTGTGGACGCCTTCGGCGAGCTTCAGCCCGGTGCGGTCGCCGCCGCGGCCGAGCGCCATGCCGTAGGCGAAATTGCGCGATTGCGGGCTGGAACAGGTGAGGACGAGGTCGCCGAGCCCCGACAGGCCCATCAGCGTTTCCGGCCGGCCGCCGAGCGCGGCGCCCAGACGGCGCAACTCGACGAAGCCTCTGGTGATCACCGCCGCCTGCGCCGAGGCGCCGAGGCCGCGCCCGGCGACCGCGCCGGCGGCGAGCGCCAGCACGTTCTTCAAGGCCCCGCCTGCCTCGACGCCGCGCATGTCGGTCGCCGCATAGCCGCGGAATGTCTCGGTGGAGAGAAGGCGCGCCGCCTCGTCGGCGGCCTCGGCCTCGTCGGCGGCGATGGTCACCGCCGTCGGCAGGCCGCGCGCGACATCGGCCGCAAAGCTCGGGCCGGAGAGGACCGCGAGGCGATGGCCCGGCAGTTCCTCGGCGAGAATGTCGGACGCGAAGCGCCCGGTGTCCTGCTCGATGCCCTTGGAGCAGAGCACGATCAACTGATCCTGGCGCAGATACGGCTTCAGTGCCGTCACGGCTGTACGCAGGCTCTGGGTCGGGACCACCAGCAGGACGATCCCGGCGTTGCCGAGCGCCGCTTGCGGGTCCAGCGTCGCATTGAGGCCGTCCGGCAGCGTCAGATCCGGCAGATAGCGCGGATTGCAGCGGTCCTCTTGAATGGCCCGGACGGTGTCCGGGTCGCGGGCGAGGATCGTGACGGCATGACCGGCCCGCGCGTAGAGACTGGCGAGCGCGGTGCCCCAGGCGCCGGCGCCGACGACGGCGAAGCGGCTCATGCCTTGGCTCCGCGGCGGCCGAAGCCGACCAGCGGCACGGCGCCGGCGTCGAGTGGCCAGCGCGAGCGCACCGGCGCCTCCAGCCCATCGACGTGGCCGGCCTCGAAGCGCTCGAGCCCGGCATAGGCGATCATCGCCGCATTGTCGGTGCAAAGCGCGGCGGGCGGCGCGACGAGCCGCACGCCGGCCTTCGCGGCTTCGGCTTCCAGCGCAGTGCGGATCGCCCGATTGGCGGCGACACCACCGGCGACGGCGAGGACCGGATCGGCAAGGCCGGGGAACTCGGCGCGAAAGCGCTCCAGCGCCCGCCGGGTGCGGTCGGCGAGGCTGTCGGCGGCGGCGGCCTGGAAGCTGGCGCAGAGGTCGGCGACGTCGCCGTCGGAGAGGGGCGCGGCAGCCTCCGCGGCCTGGCGGAGCGCCGTCTTCAGGCCGGAAAACGAGAAATCGAGCCGCGCCTCGCCGCGCAGCGGCCGCGGCAGGGCAAAGCGCTTGGCATCTCCGGTGGCCGCGATCCGCTCGACATTCGGCCCGCCGGGCTGCGGCAGCTGCAGGAGCTTGGCCGTCTTGTCGAAGGCCTCGCCCAGCGCATCGTCGATCGTCGTGCCCCAGCGCTCATAGGCGCCAAGGCCGCGCACCAGGAGGATCTGTGTATGGCCGCCGGAGACCAGCAGCAGGAGATAGGGATAATCCAGCCGGTCGGTGAGGCGGGGGGTGAGGGCGTGGCCTTCGAGGTGGTTCACCGCGACGAAGGGCAGGCCGCGCCCCGCCGCGATCGCCTTGCCGGTCATCGCGCCGACGATCAGGCCGCCGACGAGGCCCGGGCCGGTGGTGGCGGCGACTGCGGCAAGGTCGCCGAAGCCGAGCCCGGCGTCGTCCATCGCGGCGCGGACGATGCCGTCCAGCGCCTCGACATGGGCCCTTGCGGCGATCTCCGGCACGACGCCGCCGAAGGCCGCATGTTCGGCAACCTGGCTGAGCACGACATTGGCGAGGGTCACCGGCACGCCGTCACGGTCGCGGCCGACCACCGCCGCAGCGGTCTCGTCGCAGCTCGTCTCGATGCCGAGGATCGGTGTCGCTGTCATGGGCTGTTCCTTCGCGCCGCCGTTCTACCGGTTCCGGCGCAAGATGGAAGCCGCCGGGTCGTGCTCGGCCACCCGCGATTGATCTTCGCCGCCTCGATCTTCTATGCATGAGGACCGCGCCGCGAGGCCGGCGCGCGGCGCAAGCCGCGGACGCAATGAACCGGGAGGCCCGCCTTGGCGACGGACGGAATCATCCGCATCGGAACACGCGGCAGTCAACTCGCGCTGGCGCAGGCCAGCGAGGTGCGGGCCCGGCTGATGGTTGCCCACGGCCTGCCGGCGGAGCGCTTCGAGGTGACGGTGATCTCTACCTCCGGCGACCGGATCCTCGACCGGCCGCTGTCCGAAGTTGGCGGCAAGGGCCTGTTCACCAAGGAGATCGAGCTGGCGCTGCTCGGCGGCGAGATCGATCTGGCGGTGCATTCGTCGAAGGATATGTCCACGGCGATCCCGGACGGGCTGGCGATCACTGCCTTCCTGCCCCGCGAGGACGTGCGCGACGCCTTCATCGGCCGCGAGGTCCGCACCATCGACGAGCTGCCGCACGGGGCGACGGTGGGCTCGGCATCGCTGCGCCGGCAGTCGCTGCTGAAGCGGCTCCGCCCCGACCTCAACGTCATCACCTTCCGGGGCAACGTGCAGAGCCGGCTGCGCAAGCTGGAGGAAGGCCAGGTCGACGCGACGTTGCTGGCGCTCGCCGGCCTGAATCGGCTGGAGATGAGCCATGTCGCGACGGACGTCCTCGACGTCGTGAGTTTCCCCCCGGCGCCGGGGCAGGGCGCGATCTGCATCGAGAGCCGCGCGGGCGACCAGGAGACCGCCGACCTCGTCGCCGCCATCGCCGACCACCGGACGACGGTCGCGCTGACGGCGGAGCGGGCGTTCCTGGCGGAGCTCGACGGATCCTGCCGCACGCCGATCGCCGCGCATGCCGAGATGCACGAGGACGGCTCGATGACGCTGCACGGCATGATCCTGACGCCGGACGGCGGCCAGATGCACGAGACGCGGCGGACGGGGCTCGCCGAGGATGCCGAGATCATCGGCCGGATGGCCGGGCGCGACGTTCTGGAAGCGGCGGGGCCGGATTTCTTCGCCGGCTGGGCGAAGTGATCGAAGCCGCCGGCGCGCGGCGCCCATGCGTGTCCTGATCCTGCGCGAGCCCGACGCCGCCGCGCGAACGGCGGCGGAACTGGCGGCACGCGGCCATGAGCCGCTGGTGCTGCCGCTGGAAACCGTCGAGACGCTGGGCGCGCCGCCGCCGGTCGGTGCCTTTGCCGCTTTCGCGGTCACCAGCGCTCATGCCGTGGCACCCCTGGCACACGCCTTTCCCGATGACCCGCGGCCGCTCTTTGCCGTTGGCGAGGCAACCGCCTCGGCTGCCCGGAACGCCGGCCTTCGCGATGTCCGGGCGGCAGGCGGGGCCGCCGACGGCATGGGAGCCATGGCCGCCGACGTCCTGCCAGCCGGCGCGACCATTCTCTACGCTGCGGGCCGGACCCGGACGGGGACGTTGGAGACGGCGCTGGCCGATGCCGGTCTCGGCTGCGCGGTGTGGGAGGTCTATGCCGTTCGCCCCTCGCAACCGGACCCTGCGACCGTTGCGCAAGTGCTTGCGGGGCGCGCGCCCGACGGCGTCCTGGTGCTTTCCGTCGGGCAGGCGACGGCGTTTGCCGGGCTTTGCAGAGCCATGCCGGACCGCTTCACCCCGTTGCCTGCCGTGCTGGCGCTGTCGGAGCGCATCGCGGCGGCGCTGCCGGCGGAACTTCGGCGCCGTGCGCGGATTTCGCCCGACAGGAGCCTTGCGTCGCTTTTCGAATGGCTCGGCTAACCTAGTTCCTGACTCGAAGAGACCGCTGCTTGCGCGACCGGTGCGAATGAAGGACCAATGATGGCGCGGCGCGCTGTGGTGGTTCGGACCCGCGCAGCCGCCCGTCCGGCGAGAATGGAGCTAAATCGATGACCAACCGTCCCCGGCGCTCGAAGCCGAGCAAGACGCGCGGCCAGACGATCGACCTGAAGGCTGAACCAGTGACAGACGGCGACAAGAACAAGGCCGACGGCGCAACGGCGCGTCCGGGTGAAGCCAAGAGCGCGGCGGAGCGCGGGGTGCCGGCGGGCCAGGGCAAGCCGGACGCGGCGCCGTCTCCTTCGGCATCGTCCGGCACGAAACCCGCCGCAACTTCCGCTGCCGCGGGGTCGAGTTCGGCCAGCAGCAAGAGCTCCTCGTCGTCCGGCGTGAAGTACACGTCGACGAAGGCCAGCGACAGCAAGGGCAGCGAGACGCTGGCGGAGTTCGCCGCCGAGGAGGGCCTCGCCCCCGACGCGCCGCATCCGCCCAAGTCTGCGGAAACGGACAAGACGCCGGCCGGTGACGACGCCGACAGGAAGCCAGCCGACGGTGACGACGCCAAGCCGGCGACGACGGTCGGCGCCTCGAGCTCGGTCCCGGCGAGCGTCCGCGGCGTCGCGCCCAGCATCGGCGGAACGGCAGCGAGTGCGACGCCTGCCGCCGGATCGTCCGCGCCGAAGCAGCCGGCCACTCCGGCGGGCGCGCCAGCCGTCGCCGGTCGTACGCCGGGCCATGCCGCGGCCTCCGCCGGTTCGAGCGCGAGCGGTCCGGCTGCTTCCGCCGGATCGGGCACGAGCGGTGCCAAGCCAGCCAGCGCCGCAGTTTCAGACGCCGGCACGAGCGGCGCCAAGTCCGCCAGCCTGCCGACATCGAGCGGCGCATCGGCTTCCTCCGGCACGGGCGGTGCCAGGCCGGCCGCGACATCGGCGTCCGGCGCAGGTGCTGATAGTGCCAAGCCCGCCGGCGCGGCGGCTTCGAGCCCTTCCACGGCGGCTGCATCCATTTCCTCCGCCGGGTCTTCCAGACTAGGCGCCTCGGCGACCCCGTCCGCCAGCGTTTCGGGATCGTCGGCCAGCACGCCTGGCAGCGCCGGCTCGGCGCGGCCGTCTTCCCCGTCGGGCAGCTCCAGGGATCAAGGAACCGCGAGCGCGGCGGCGGCCACCGGCGCAGCGGCTGCAAAGTCAGGCGCGACGGGCACGAGTGCGGGTACGACCGCCTCCGTCAGCTCTGCGTCGTCGCCGGCTTCGCGCCCGGCGGCGACGTCCACACCGGCCCGCACCGCAGAACCGGCGAAGACCGGCAGCGGCTTCGGCACGGCGCTCGCCGCTGGCATCGTCGGTGCGCTCATCGCCCTCGGCGGCGGCGCGGCGCTGCAAGCCGCCGGCGTGCTGCCGTCGCTCGGCGAGGCCGAACAGGGCGAGCAGGCTGCCTCCGTCACTCCGGAGCAGTTCGAGGCGCTGAACGGCGAGGTGACGACGCTGCGCCAGCAGATGGACGGCGCAGCCGCGGCGCCCGCCGTCGAAGGCCTTGCGACGAGCGAACAGTTCAACACGCTGGGTCAGCGCATCGACGCGCTCGAGCAGTCCAGCACCGCCGGTGCGCAGCAGGCCAGCGAGGCTGCGGCCGCGGCGCAACAGGCAGCGAATGGTGCGGGTGAGACTGCCACCGGGGCCCAGGAAACGGCTACCGGAGCGCAGCAAGCCGCAGAGGCTGCCCAGCAGACCGCGACGGCCGCGCAGGAAACCGCCAACGCTGCCAGTGCGGCGTCCACTGCCGCCCAGGAAGCGGCGACGGAAGCGCGCGACACAGCCGCGGCCGCCCAGGAAGCGGCCGAGCAGGCGGGTGCCCGCATCGACGGGGCGCTTGCCGGGTTCGACGAGCGGCTGGCCGCGATGGAACAGCGCAACCGCCGGGCCGATGCGGCGCTCGCCGCTGCCAATCTCAAATCCGCCATCGATCGTGGCGGCCCGTTCATGGGCGAACTCGAAACCTATGCGCAGTCGGCGGAGACTGCCGGCTCGACGGACGCGCTGCGCGAATTTGCGGCCGATGGTGTTCCCTCGGTCGCCTCGCTGACGGCGGCCTGGCCAGCCGCCGAGGCACGGATCGCGGACGCGCTGCGTCCTGCCCAGCCCGACGCGCCTGTGGGCGAGCAACTGCTCTCGGGCCTCCGCTCGCTCGTCCAGGTGCGCCCTGCGGGGCCGGCTCCCGCCAGCGAGCCGGGCCCGGCGGCGGCCCTGTCGCGCCTCGATGCGGCGATTGCCAGCGGCGATCTCGCCGCCTGGCAGACGGAGTGGGAGGCCTTGCCGCAGCCTGCGAAGGACGCCAGCGCCGATTTCGCGGGCGATGTCGCGGCCCGCCTTGCCGCCGAGCGGATCGTCTCGGAGACGCTGGCCGGCGCGCCCGCCGCATCCGGCGATGGCGGGCAAGGGGCAGAAGAGCCCGCCGCCCCGGAAAATCAGGGCTAAGGAACGGACATGCTGCGAATCCTCGCCTTCCTTCTCGTCGTTCTGGCCACCGGCATAGGCTTTGCCTGGCTGGCCGACAATCCCGGCCAGGTCAGCTTCGTATGGCAGGGGCAGCAGGCCGACATGAGCCTGATGGTCTTCATCATCGCGCTGGGCCTGCTGCTCGCCGCAGTGCTGCTGGTCGTCTGGCTGGTGAGCGCCTTCTTCAGGACGCCGGGTGCGATCGGCAACTGGTGGAGCACGCGCCGGCGCGACCGCGGCTATGAAGCGCTGTCCACGGGCATCATCGCGGCGGGTGCCGGCGACGCGGTGCTGGCGCGGCGGATGACCAAGCGCAGCAACAAGTTGCTCGATGTCCAGAAGGAGCCGCTGATCCGCTTCCTCGACGCCCAGACGGCGATGATCGAGGGCGATCATGCCCGTGCCCGTTCGACCTTCGAGCACATGGAGCGCAATCCGGAGACGCGGCTGCTGGCGCTGCGCGGCCTGTTCCTGGAAGCTGAACGAGTCGGCGACGAGGGTGCGGCGCGCCACTATGCCGAGCGGGCGGTCCGGATCGCACCGCACGTGCCATGGGCCGGCGGCGCCGTGCTTGAGTCCAAGTCGCTGGCGGGCGACTGGAACGGTGCGCTCGAGATCCTCGAGGCGCAGAAGAACACCAGGCTGATCGACCGCGACGAATCCAAGCGGCTGCGCGCCGTGCTGCTCACCGCCAAGGCGATGGGCGCTGCCGAGGGCGATCCCGAGACGGCGCGCACGGCCGGCGTCGAGGCGCACAAGCTGGCGCCGGATCTGGTGCCGGCCGGCCTCGTTGCCGCGCAGGCGCTTTTCCGGCTCGGCGATCTTCGCCGCGGCTCTAAGATCCTCGAGACGAGCTGGGTCAACAACCCGCATCCGGAAATCGCCGAAGCCTATGTGCACGCCCGTCCGGGCGATTCGGCCGACGACCGGCTGAAGCGCGCGCAAAAGCTGCATGGGCTTCGCGCCGGCCATGTCGAGGCGGAGATCAGCCTGGCGCGGGCCGCGCTCGACGCCGGGGACCTCAAGCTTGCGCGCTCGTCTGCGCTGGCCGCCGTCGAAGCGGAACCGCGCGAGAGCGTCTATCTCCTCCTGGCGGATATCGAGGAAGAAGATACGGGTGAAGTCGGACGGGTCCGCGAATGGCTCGCCCGCGCCATCCGGGCGCCGCGCGATCCGGCGTGGACCGCCGACGGCATGGTCGCCGAGCACTGGGCGCCGATCTCGCCGGTGACCGGCCGGCTGGACGCCTTCCAGTGGAAGGTGCCGGTCGAGCGTATCGGCGCAGAGGACGGTCCGGTGATCGAGGCGCAAGCCGGCGACCGCGCGAAAACGATCGAGGCAGGGCACGAGCAGACTGTCACCCCGGTGACGCCGCCGGTGATGCCCGTTCCCGCCAGTACCGTGTCGGCCGAAAAGCCCGCATCCGATCCGGCGCCGGCGAAACCGGAAGCCGGCGCTTCGACCGAGCCGTCGTCGAACGGTGCCGGCAAGCACATGCCAGCCGCCAACACGGGAACGGTCGAGCCCGCCAACGGGAAGAAGAAGCCGGAAGCCCTCACCGACGAAGAACGCAAGGAAGCCCGCTTCGCATGACGGCGCGGCGCGTCGTCCGTCGGACTTTGGCGGGTAGCCCGTCGCCGCTCTGTGCGGCAGCCGGCTTGCGGGCAGCCGCCGTCATGCTCACATGCGGCGTCCACGGCCGGCGCGCCAGCGAGGAATAATGTTCGACGCCTTTCGGGATTTCATCCGGTCGATCGGGACCGACGACACCGTGACGGAGGACCGCGGCGCGGACGACGTGCGGGTATCTGCGGCGGCGCTGCTCTATCACGTCGTCGATGCCGACGGCATCGTGACCGAGGCGGAGCGCGAACGGCTGCACGCGGTGCTGGCCGACGAATTCGGTCTGACGGCGGCAGAGACCACACGGATCGTGGCCGCCGGCGAGGCAGCCGATGCAGAGGCGGTCGATCTGTACCGCTTCACCTCGGTGCTGAAGGCCGAGCTCGATGAAGAGCGCCGCGTGAGGTTCATCGAGCTCCTCTGGGAGGTCACCTATGTCGACGGGTCGGTCCACGAGTTGGAGGACAATGTGATCTGGCGGGTCGCCGATCTTCTCGGCGTCTCCACCAGGGACAGGATGTTGATGAAACGGGAGGCAGCGAACCGGAGCGGGAATCCCGACTGAGCCATGGCCTTCCAGGATACGGACAACAGCGCACCTAACGCCATGGAGACGAGCGCGGCCAAACACAATTACCGCCTCGACGGTGCGGACCAGCGCCCGGTCCTCGTCGTGCTGCACCAGGAGACGTCGACCCCCGGCCGCGTCGGCCAGGTTCTCGAGCAACATGGCGTCCGGCTCGACATCAGGCGGCCGGTGATGGGCGATCCCCTGCCCGAGACGCTCGAGGGGCATCGCGGCGCCGTCGTCTTCGGCGGCCCGCCCAGCGCCAACGACACCGACGCTCATCTGGTCCGGGAGGTCGACTGGATGGACGTGCCGCTGCGCGAGGAGAAGCCCTTTCTCGGCATCTGCCTCGGCGCCCAGATGCTCGCCAAGCATCTCGGCGCGAGTGTCGGGCCGCACCCGGAGGGGCTGGCCGAAGTCGGCTATTATCCGCTGCGCCCGACCACCGAGGGGCGGCTGCTGATGCCGCACTGGCCGGGCATGGTCTATCAATGGCACCGCGAGGGGTTCGAGTTGCCCAGCGGCGCGCGGCGGCTCGCCGAGGGCGACTGGTACCCCAACCAGGCGTTCAGCTACGGCAAGGCTGCCTATGGCGTGCAGTTCCACGCCGAGCTGACGCTGGCGATGATGCATCGCTGGACGACGCGCGGCCACGAGCGGCTGAATCTCGCCGGGGCGCAGGGACGGCGCCAGCATTTCGACGGTCGGGCGATCTATGACGCGCCGGTGCGCCGCTGGCTGGAAGAGTTCCTCGCCCGGATCTTCGGCGAGCCGAAGAACTCGTAGGCGCCGCTGGCGCGAATAGTCGACCCGACAGGTCTCTTGAACTGCTGCCCATCCAGCGTGTATCCGCTTCTGCCCGAATATCGGCAGGCAGGAGCCATACGATGCGTCGGCTGACCACGATCGGCTTCGATGCCGACGACACGCTCTGGGAGAACGAGCAGTTCTTCCAGCTCACCGAGGCGCGGTTCCGCGAGATCCTCGCGCCGCATGCCGAGGGCGCGCACGTGTCGGAGCGGCTGCTGGCTGCGGAGCGGCGCAACCTTGCCCATTACGGATTCGGCATCAAGGGCTTCGTCCTGTCGATGATCGAGACGGCGCTCGACATCACTCGCGACAAAGCCGGCCCGGAGACCATACGGCAGATCCTCGATGCCGGACGGGAGATGATGGCACATCCGGTGGAGACCCTGCCGGACGCCGAGGTGACGCTGGCGGGCCTTGCCGGGCGTTACCGGCTGGTCCTGGTCACCAAGGGTGATCTGTTCGACCAGGAGCGTAAGCTCGCGGCCTCCGGACTCGGCGACTATTTCGACGCGGTGGAGATCGTCAGCGACAAGAATGCGGCGACCTACCGGCGCGTGTTCTCACGTCATGGCGACGGGCCCGACCGGGCGATGATGATCGGCAATTCGCTGAAGTCGGACGTGCTGCCGGCGATCGCCGCCGGCAGTGTCGGGGTGCATGTCCCGCATGCGTTGACCTGGGTGGTCGAGCACGCCGAGCCGCCGGTCGGCGAGAAGCTGTTCCGGCAGGTCGAGCGGCTGGGCGCCATACCGTCGCTGCTCGCCGAGTTCGACTGATCGCGCCCGCCTGTAGCGAGGACGGCCGCTGCTATTCGGCGGCTTCCCGGCTCTCGGCGCCGGCGGCGTGGCGCTCGCGGTAATAGGCCTGTGCCGCGGCGACACCCGAGCCGAGTTCGATCCGGGCGCCGGCGTCGGCCAGCGCCATCTCGGCCGAGGCGAGAGCCGAAAGGCACATCACCTCGTTGAGATCGCCCAGATGGCCGATGCGGAACACCTTGCCGGAGAGCCGGGCGAGGCCCGAGCCGAAGGAGGTGTTGTAGCGCTCGTAGGCGATCCGCAGAACGGCGTTGGCGTCGACGCCTTCGGGCACGCGGATCGCCGTGACCGTATCGGAATGCCATTGCGGCGCGACGGCCTGCAGCTTGAGCCCCATGCCCGCGATGCCCCGCCGGACGCCCTCGGCGAGCCGGTGGTGGCGGGCGAAGACGTTCTCCAGCCCTTCCTCGAAGAGCATGTCGAGGGCGGTGCGCAGGCCGTGGAAGAACTGCGTCGGCGGCGTATAGGGGAAGTAGCCGTTGTCGTTGTTGGTGATCATGTCGGCGAAGGAGAAATAGCAGCGGTCCATCTTCGGCCGGTTGTCGCGGCTCGCCGCCAGTGCCTTCTCGGACACCGACAGGAAGGACAGGCCGGCCGGCAGCATGAAGCCCTTCTGGGAGCCGGCGACGGCAAGATCGACGCCCCATTCGTCCTGGCGGAAATCGATCGAGGCGATGGAGGACACGCCGTCGACGAAGATCATCGCCGGGTGCGAATGCGCGTCGAGCAGCTTGCGCACGCCCTCGACGTCCGAGGTGACGCCGGTGGCGGTCTCGTTATGGGTGACGAAGACGGCGCGGATCTCGTGGTCGCGGTCGGCGGCGATCGCCTTCTCGTAGTCCTCGAGCGGCACGCCGGCGCCCCATTCGACATCGATAATCGTCGCGTCCAGCCCCAGCCGCACCGCCATCTCGCACCACAGATGCGAGAACTGGCCGAAGCGCGACATCAGCACCTTATCGCCGCGCGCCAGGGTATTCTGGATCGCCGCTTCCCAGGCGCCCGTGCCGGAGGAAGGGTACATGAAGACGCGGCCCTTCTCGTTACGAAAGGCGGTCTTCAGATCCTTGAACAGCGGCAGCGTCAGGGACGGGAAGTCCGGCGCGCGCTGGTCCTCCATCGGCACGTTCATCGCCCGACGCACCCGGTCGGGCACATTCGTCGGACCTGGAATGAACAGATGTCTCGTTCCGTTGGGCATGGAAACCTCCCGTTATGGCCGATCGGCCTTCAAGTCAGAGGTGCCCGCACTGACCGTTTTCCCATCCTAGTAGCGGCCAAGCCGCCTTAGGTAAAATCGTAAATTCTACGAAGCCAGTAAATTTTACTTATTGCTGCTTACATTGCGGATGGCACCCTTCAGCGCAAAATCCGGGGAGAAGTCGGCTTCGGAGTCCCCCGTCCGTCACGCGATCTTGATTGTCGGGTCGATAGCCCGTTCAGTTTTTCTCGACGAGAGTGGATCGGAACAGGCGGAACATGGTTAACGATCGATGACCACCGTTGTTGCCGAAATCAGGTTTGCGGAAAGTTGCGACGCTGCTGCGCTTGCCGCGGTGCACGAGGCGGCTTGGAGCGGCGCCTATCGCGGCATCATCCCGCATCGCTGCCTCAACCAGATGATCGGCCGCCGGCATGCCGGCTGGTGGGGCCGGGCGGTGCGCAACGGCGCCGGGATCCTGGTCGTCGATTTCGGCGGCGAAACCGTGGGCTACGCGACGATCGGCCGCAATCGCACCAGTGCCTTCAAGGCCGAGGGCGAAATCTACGAGATTTATCTGAAGCCGGAATATCAGGGCCTCGGCTTCGGCAGCCGGCTGTTTGCTTCCGCCAGGAGCCTGCTCGCCGATCGCGGCTTAAGCGGCCTCGTCGTCTGGGCGCTGGCTGAGAACGATACGGCGGTCGGCTTCTACCGCAGCCTCGGGGGTGTCGACATCGCCGAAGGCGGCGAGAGTTTCGACGGACGGCATCTGGCGAAGATCGCCTTCTCCTGGAACTGAGGAGGGCGCCGCGACGCCACCCGTCCGCCGTGCTTGTTGCGCCGCAATGCGCCAGCCGGTAAGCACCCGCACGGCTTTTCCTCAGACCCATAGAAGGACAGATCATGCGCATCGACGCGATCGCCCGCGGCGACAATCCGCCGGAGGATATCAACGTCATCATCGAGGTGCCGCTGGGCGGCCACCCGATCAAGTACGAGATGGACAAGGAAGCCGGCTGCCTCGTCGTCGACCGGTTCCTCTATACGCCGATGACCTATCCCGGCAATTACGGCTTCGTGCCGCACACGCTGTCCGACGATGGTGACCCGATCGACGTCCTGATCTGCAACACCCGGCCGCTGTTTCCCGGCTGCGTGATCAACTGCAAGCCGATCGGCGTCCTCGTCATGGAGGACAACAGCGGTCAGGACGAGAAGATCATCGCCGTGCCGTCGCCGCACATCACCCGGCGTTTCGAGAACGTTTCCGAATATAGCGACCTGCCGGAAATCACGCTGCTGCAGGTCGCGCATTTCTTCGAGCACTACAAGGATCTCGAGCCCGGCAAATGGGTGAAGATCGGCGACTGGGGTGATTCCGCCATGGCCAAGCGCCTGATCGGCGAGGCCGTCCAGCGCTTCGACGCCAAGAAGGCCTGACGGCACTCCACTCTTACGTAAGAAAAAGAGGGCGCGGCGAGCAATCGCCGCGCCCTTTTTTGTTGTTCCGAGGCTCGGCTGGGGTGTGACGGCCGACAATCCCTAACGAAGGATGAAGGAACTATGATCGTGCCATGCGCAGAATGCACAACAGAAGTGCAGCAAAATGCACTCCTAATAGGCATCCAGCCATCTTATGTGACGGTCATCAGATTCTCTTAACCGGACAACTCCCATGCTTCGCCAGTTCGCCTCCCGCTTCAAATCCTTCCGCAGCCATCGCGCGGACATCCGCCAGCTTGAGCAGATGAACGACCGCGAGCTCGCCGACATCGGCATCGACCGCGGCGACATCGCCTCCGTCGTGCGCTTCGGCCGCCGCTAAAGCGCCCGCTGGCCGCCTTGGCGGCCAGCCTGTCACGTCAGATACCGAGCCGCGCGATCCTCTTGGGTCGCGCGGCTTTTTCATGCGCCGAACCAGGGAAACTGCCATCATCCGCGCGCGGCGCGGTGTGTGATGCGACAGGTCTTCGGAGTAGCGGGTTACCCGCCCAGACGATCGAGGGCCGCCCCGATCGCTTGCGGATCGGCCTCGACTCGCAGCGTCTTCGCTCGCGCGGTGTGACCGGCGACGATGCGCACCGCACTTTTAGGGATGTTGAGCGCCTTGGCGAGGAGCTGCTCGATCGCCTTGTTCGCCTTGCCGTCCTCCGGCACTGCCCGCACCCGCGCCTTCAGCCGGACCGATCCGTCGGAAGCGGCGACGATACCCTCGATCCGGTCGGCGGCAGATTTCGGCGTCAGCCGGATCTCGACCAGCACGCCCCCCTCGACCGGCCGCCAGAAGCCGGTCGTCATCAGGACGCGCCGAGGATCAGACGCCGGCCTGCATGATCGCCGGGTTGATGTAGTAGACGATGAGATACTGCAGGAACATGATGCCGAAGAGCACGACCAGCGGCGACAGGTCGATGCCGCCGAGGTCCGGCAGCACGCGTCGGATCCGGCGGTAGACCGGCTCGGTCAGCTGCCACAGGAACCGCCCGATCGAGTCGACGAACGGATTGCCCGGATTGACGATGTTGAAGGCGTACAGCCACGAGAGCACGGCCGAGGCGACGACGATCCACCAATAGAGGTTGAGCGCCTGGTAGAGCACGTAGGTGACTGCGAGCATGAAAATCCGAAACCTTTGCGATAGCCATCCCGATGTAGCCATCGTCCGGTCGAATCGCAAGCAAGCCGCGGCTGGGCCATGCCGGGCCGGCCGGCGATTGATCGTTGACAGGGCGGAGTCCGGCGCACTAAATGCCGCTCGCACTGGTGGACGGGGCTGTAGCTCAGTTGGGAGAGCGCGTCGTTCGCAATGACGAGGTCAGCGGTTCGATCCCGCTCAGCTCCACCATTCGCCAGTGCCCATCTCTTCCCGGATGTCCCGCAAGCATCGACGGGCTGCCCCGAGCGGCACGACCCGGACCACGGCAGGTGCGCGCGTGAACGAGCATACGGGCCCCGCATCCGGGGCGACGCCTGACGGCGCGCCGGTCGCCGTTCCCGACGACGATCGTTTCGCCGCCTTCCGCAATCCGCAATTCGTGCGCTACTGGCTGGCGCGCTTCTTCTCCACCTTCGCGATCCAGATCGTCGTCGTGTCGGTCGGCTGGCAGATCTACGACCTTACGCGCAACCCTCTGGATCTGGGCCTCGTCGGGCTCTGCCAGTTCCTGCCGGCGCTGCTACTGGTGCTGGTCACCGGCTCCGTCGCCGACCGGTTCTCGCGGCGGCGGATCATGGGGTTCGCCATCCTGGTGGAGGCGCTGGGCGCCTCCGCGCTGCTGCTGCTCACCTGGCACGGCCTGGCCTCGCCGCTGCCGGTCTTCGCGGTGCTCGTCGGCTTCGGCATCGCCAGGGCGTTTTTCGGGCCCGCCTCGCAGTCGCTGGTGGTCAACCTGGTGACCCGCAAGGAACTCGCCAACGCCATCGCCTGGAACTCGTCCTCCTGGCAGATCGCCGCGATCGTCGGGCCGGTGGCGGGTGGGCTTCTCTACGGCCTCTCGCCGATCGCCGCCTATGCGACCGGGACAGTCCTGTTCCTGGCGGCAGCGGGGCTGGTCCTGTCGATCGCGGCGCCGGCGCAGCGGCGCAGCAACGAGCCGGCGAGCATCGAGACGATCGTTGCCGGCTTCCGCTTCATCTGGTCGGAGAAGATCGTGCTGGGCGCGATCTCGCTGGACCTCTTCGCCGTGCTGCTCGGCGGCGCGGTGGCGCTGATGCCGGTCTATGCCCGCGACGTGCTCGACGTCGGCCCGTGGGGCCTCGGGCTGCTGCGGGCGGCGCCGGGGATCGGGGCGGTGACGATGGCCGTGTGGCTGGCCGCGCATCCGATCAAGGACCATGCCGGCGCGCTGATGTTCGGCTTCGTTTTCCTCTTCGGCGCCTGCACCACGGTGTTCGGCCTCGCCACGGTGCCGTGGCTGGCCGTCGTCGCGCTGGTGCTGATGGGGGCGTCGGACATGATCAGCGTCTATGTCCGTGAGACGCTGATGCAGCTGTGGACGCCGGACGAGGTGCGCGGCCGTGTCAACGCCGTCAACATGGTGTTCATCGGCGCGTCGAACGAACTCGGCGAGTTCCGCGCCGGCGTCATGGCGTTCTGGCTGGGGGCGGTGCCGGCGGTGGTGATCGGCGGCGCGGCGACGATGGGCGTCGCCGGGCTTTGGGCCTGGATGTTCCCGGGCCTCCGGCAGGCGCGGAGTCTTGCCGGCCGGGAATGATCCGGCACGGAGGAGGGCCGCCTTGCGGCGGCAAAACGCAAAAGGGCCGCCGGAGGTTTCCCCCCGCGCGGCCCTGTTTCGTCAGTCCCAGTCTGGTCAGGCGGCCTTGCGGCTCTTCTCGAAGCGCTTGCGCTCGTTGGAATCCAGATACAGCTTGCGCAGCCGGATGGTCTTCGGCGTTACCTCGACCAGCTCGTCGTCCTGGATCCAGGACAGCGCCCGGTCGAGCGTCATGCGGATCGGCGGGGTCAGCTTGATCGCCTCGTCCTTGCCGGACGCGCGCATGTTGGTGAGCTTCTTGCCCTTCAACACGTTGACCTCGAGATCGTTCTCGCGGGTATGGATGCCGATGATCATGCCGGCATAGACCTTGACGCCGGCCTCGATCACCATCGGGCCGCGATCCTCCAGGTGGAACATCGCGAAGGCGACGCTCTCGCCGGCATCGGTGGAGATCAGCACGCCGGTGTTGCGGCCCGCGAGCTCACCCTTGAACGGCGCATAGGAGTGGAACAGGCGGTTCATGATCGCCGTGCCGCGCGTGTCGGTCAGAAGCTCCGACTGGTAGCCGATGAGGCCGCGGGTCGGGGCATGGAAGACCAGGCGCTGGCGATCGCCGCCGGAGGGGCGCAGCGCGATCATCTCGGCCTTGCGCTCGCTCATCTTCTGGACGACGACGCCGGAATGCTCCTCGTCGACGTCGATGACGACTTCCTCGATCGGCTCCAGGATCTCGCCGTTCTCGCCCTTCTGCATCACCACGCGCGGACGCGAGATGCCGAGCTCGAAGCCCTCGCGGCGCATAGTCTCGATCAGCACCGCCAGCTGCAGCTCGCCGCGGCCGGAGACGTAGAAGGAGTCGCGGTCGGTGGCTTCCTCGATCTTCAGCGCGACGTTGCCCTCGGCCTCCTTCAGGAGACGGTCGCGGATGACGCGGCTGGTGACCTTGTCGCCCTCGGTGCCGGCCAGCGGCGAGTCGTTGACGAGGAAGGACATGGTTACGGTCGGCGGATCGATCGGCTGGGCGTGCAGCGGCTCGGTGACGGCCGGATCGCAGAACGTGTCGGCGACGGTGCCCTTCGACAGCCCGGCAATCGCGACGATGTCGCCGGCCTCGGCATAGTCGAGCGGCACGCGGTCGAGACCGCGGAAGGCGAGGATCTTGGAGATCCGGCCGGTTTCCAGCTGCTTGCCCTGGCTGTCGAGAACCTTGACTGCCTGGTTCGGCTTGATCGAGCCCGCCTGGATGCGGCCGGTGATCAGCCGCCCGAGGAACGGGTTGGCCTCGAGGATCGTGCCGATCATCTTGAACGGCTCGTCCTTGCCGGCGGTGTCCGGCTCCGGCACGTGCTTGAGGATCATGTCGAACAGCGGCGTCAGGCCCTGGTCCTGCGGGCCTTCCGGCTCGGTCGCCATCCAGCCGGCGCGGCCCGAGCCGTAGAGCACCGGGAAATCGAGCTGCTCCTCGGTGGCGTCGAGCGAGACGAAGAGGTCGAAGATCTCGTTCAGCACTTCCTGGTGGCGCTCGTCGGTACGGTCGATCTTGTTGATCGCGACGATCGGCCGAAGCCCGACCTTCAGCGCCTTGCCGAGGACGAACTTGGTCTGGGGCATCGGGCCTTCCGACGCGTCGACGAGGATGACCGCGCCGTCCACCATGTTGAGGATGCGCTCGACCTCGCCGCCGAAATCGGCGTGGCCCGGCGTGTCGACGATGTTGATGCGGGTGTTGTTCCACTCCACCGACGTCGCCTTGGCGAGGATCGTGATGCCACGTTCCTTTTCCAGGTCGTTGGAATCCATGGCACGTTCGTCGTGCCGCTCGTTGTCTCGGAAAGTGCCGGACTGGGCGAGCAGATTGTCGACGAGGGTCGTCTTGCCATGATCGACATGCGCGATGATCGCGATGTTGCGGAGTTTCATAAGGGTCACCGGAAACAAAGTAAGGCCGCGGTGGAACGTCGAAAACGCTCCGCCCGGCACTGATGGGGGTCTCTTACAACATTTTGTGCAGTTGCGAAAGGGTTATCGCCCGCGACCGGAAGTGCAACGAAAGGCCGGCGATGAAACGCCGCCGGCCTTTCTGGAGCTCTGTCAGCCCTGACGGACCGGATCGAGCGTGGTCTTCCACAGCTCCTGGTCGTCTGCGTCCATCAGCCGGACGGTCATCTGCTCGCTGTCGCCATCGATGTCGACGATGCCGAAGAATTGCAGGCCCGAGGCAGGGCTGAGGGCCTGCCCCTGGTCCTCGCTCGGCGCCTTCACGTAGCGCAGCTCCGGGCCGAAGGTCATGTCGAGGTCGTTGGGGCCGAAGCTGCCGGCATGGATCGGGCCGGAGACGAATTCCCAGAACGGCTCGAAATCCTGGAACGCCGCGCGGTCCGGGCTGTAGTGATGCGCGGCGGTATAGTGGACGTCGGCGGTCAGCCAGACCGTGTTGGTGACGCCGGCCGACTTGATGAAGCGCAGCAGGTCGGCGAATTCCAGCTCGCGGCCCTTCGGCGCGCCGCCATCCGACTGCGCGATCGCCTCGATGAAGTTCTTGTCGCCGACCTTGTCCCAGACGACGAGGCCGATCGGCATGTCGGAGGCGATCACCTTCCAGGTGGCCTGCGAACTGGCGAGCTCGCGCTTCAGCCAGGCGATCTGCTCGCGCCCCATCATCGTGGTTCCGTCGCCGCTACGGTCCTGCAGCCCCTCGTTATTGGCGTCCCGATACGACCGGAGGTCGAGGAAGAAGACGTCGAGCAGCGGCCCGTAGGCGATCTTGCGGTAGATCCGGCCCGGCTCCGCCGGCACGTAGCCGATCGGCGTCATCTCGTGGAAGGCACGCGAGGCCCGTGCGTTGAGGAGGCCGATATCCTTGACGCTGTAGCGGTCGTCGGCGGTGAGGTCCTTGCCCGAGGACCAGTTGTTGACGACCTCGTGGTCGTCCCACTGGAAGAAGGTTGGCAGGGCTGCGTTCATCGCCTGCACGTTGGCGTCCATCAGATTGTATTTCCACTGGCCGCGATATTCCGCCAGCGTCTCGGCGACCTTCTCCTTCTCGGGGATCAGGATGTTCTTCCACGTCGTGCCGTCGGGAAGTTCGACGCTCTCCTTCAGCGGGCCGTCGGCATAGATCGTGTCGCCGGAATGGAGGAAGAAATCCGGCTCGTGGCGCGCCATGGTGGCATAGGCCTTCATGCCGCCGCGGTCCTCGTCGATGCCCCAGCCCTGGCCGACCGTGTCGCCGGACCAGGTGAACTTCACCGAGCGGCGTCCCGCCGGCGCGGTGCGGAAGCGGCCGACGATCGGATCGGCGGTGGCGTTGACGTCGCTGAGATCGGTGGCGACGGCGCGCCAGAAGATCTCCTGGTCCGACGGCAGACCGTCGATCAGGCGCTTCATGGTGAAGTCGGATTCCGGCAGCGTCGTCAGGCCGGAGAGCTTGCGGCTGTTGGAAAAGCTCTCGGTCGTCGCCCATTCGACGTCGATGCGCGACGGGCGGTCGACGCGGGTCCAGATCATGCCGGACGTGGCGTCGACGTCACCGGTCTGGACGCCGTGGGTGAAGCTCGGGCGGCTCGCCGCGCGGCTGATTGCCGGCATGGCCAGGCCGGAGCCGGCGACGAGGGCGGCGGCGCCCGAGGTGGCGAGGAAGTGGCGTCGCGACAGGGGGAAGCGGACAGATGACATCGATGCAGGCTCCAAGGGATTTAGGCCCGCACCATCGGTGTCCCGCATGGCAGCGTGATTGCAGCCATGCGAAGTTTTCGAGTCGTTCCAAACTGCGCTGCCGACTGCGCTAACGCCTTTTCGACGCCCGCGGATCAGCCGGGGACGAAACCGCGCTTGCGCAGCAGCGCCTCGGGGCTCGGCATCCGGCCGCGGAAGGCGGTGTAGAGCGCCGCCGCATCGCGGCTGTTGCCGGCCGAATAGACATGCTCCAGCAGTCTTGCAGCGGTCGCCTGGTCGAACGGGTCGCCGGTTTCCCGGAATGCCTCGAAGGCATCGGCGTCGAGCACTTCCGACCACATGTAGGAATAGTAGCCCGCCGAATAGCCGTCGCCGGCGAAGATGTGGGCGAAGTGCGGCGAGCGGTGGCGCATGGCGATCTCGCGTGGCATGCCGAGCCGCTCCAGGATCGCCCGCTCGGCCTCCAGCGGATCCTGCGGCGCATCCGCTGTCTCGTGCAGGCCGAGATCGACCAGCGCCGAGGACGTGTACTCGACCGTGTCGAAGCCGGCATCGAAGGTTCGCGCCGCCAGCAGCTTGTCGAGCAGGGCGCGCGGCAGGATGGCGCCGGTGCGCGCATGAACGGCATGCTTCTCGAGGATGTCCGGCACGGTCAGCCAGTGCTCGAAGAGCTGCGAGGGCAGTTCGACGAAGTCCCGCGAGACGGATGTCCCGGCGAGCGAGGGCCAGGTGACGTCGGAGAGGAGGCCGTGCAACGCGTGGCCGAACTCGTGGAACAGCGTTCGGGCGTCGTCGAGCGACAGCAGCGCCGGCTCGCCGTCAGCGGGCCGGGCGAAATTGCAGACATTGTAGATGACCGGCAGCTGCCCGCCCTCGAGCTTGTGCTGGCCACGCAGCGCGCTCATCCAGGCACCGGAGCGCTTCGAGGCACGGGCGAAATAATCGCCGATGAAGCGGCCGCGCTCCCGCCCGTCGCGATCGCGGACGCGCCAGACGCGGATGTCGGGGTGCCAGCCTTTCGCCTCCGGCATCGGCTCGAAGGTGAGGCCGAACAGTCGCCCGGCGACGTCGAAGGCGGCGTCGATCATCCGGTCCAGCTGGAAATACGGCTTCAGCTCGGTCTCGTCGAGATCGAACTCCGCCTGCCGGCGCCGCTCGGCATAGAAGCGCCAGTCCCAGGGCTCGATCGGGCTGTTGTCGCCCTCGGCGGCAGCCAGTGCGGCGAGAGCAGTGGCGTCGCTCAGCGCCCGTTCGCGGGCATGAGTCCAGACCGTCTCCAGCAGGCCGCGGACCGCCTCCGGCGTCTTCGCCATCTGGTCGTCGAGCTTGTAGGCGGCATAGGAGGCAAAGCCGAGGAGCCGGGCCTTCTCGGCGCGCAGGGCCAGCATCTCGGCCATGATCGCCCGGTTATCCGACGGTCCGTCATTCTCGCCGCGGCCGGTCCAGGCGCGAAAGGCAGTCTCGCGCAGGTCGCGCCGCGTCGAATAGGCCAGGAACGGCACCACGACCGAGCGCGATAGGGTCAGGGCGTAGCCGTCGATGCCCTTCTCGGCGGCGATCGCCGCCATTGCCGCGACGAGGTAATCCGGCAGGCCCGCGAGATCATCGGCTGCCAGCGGCATGACCCAGTCGCGCTCGTCGGCGAGGACGTTCTGCGAGAATTGCGTGCCGAGCGTCGAGAGCGCCGCGTCGATCTCGGCGAGGCGCCGGCGATCATCGCCGACCAGCTGAGCACCGGCGCGCACGAAGCCGGCATGGGTCCGCTCGAGCAGCCGCCGGTCCTCCTCGGAGAGGCCCACGAGCGCGTTGCGGCGCCGGTAGAGATCGTCGACGCGTGCGAACAGTTCCGCATCGAGCGCGATGGCCGAGCTGTGGCGGGTGAGCGCCGGGGAAACGTCACGTTCCACTGCCTGCAGAGCGGCGTCGGTGTGGGCGCCGGCCAGGGCGAAGAAGATTCGCGCCACCTCGCCCAGGCGCTTGCCGGCCCGCTCCAGCGCGCCGAGCGTGTTGTCGAAGCTGGGCGTTGCAGGATCGCCGGCGATGGCGGCGATCTCCGCGCGATGGGCTGCCATGGCCGCCTCGAAGGCCGGCAGGAAGGCCTCCGGCTGGATCGCCGCGAAATCGGGCAGAGCGCCCTCTTCCCCGAAGGCGATGGCAGAATCCGGGATGGCGGCGGCGGGGATGGCGTTCATTCGGAGCTTTCGTTTCTCGTCGAGGCGTATTTCGATTAGGTTCGGTTTGATCGATTGTGTACTTATAGGGCACGGCGCGATCCACTATCGATAGCCGTCCCATGATGCCGCGGCGATGATTCTGCCGCTTCACGTGGTCAATGCGAGTGCTGACGACAATGACCCAACTTCTCCCGAGCAATTCCCTGGGCTTCCTGCTGGTCGATGCGGCACGGCTGTTCCGCCAGGCGTTCGAGAAGGTGGTGGTCGAGGCCGGCCTCGAGCTCACGCCCGGCGAAATCAGGGCTCTGGCCTATGTCGCGCGCTTCGAGGGGACCCGGCAGGCCGTGCTCGCCGACCGCATGGGCGTCGAGCCGATGACGCTTTCGGCCTATCTCGACCGGCTGGAAATTCGCGGACTGATCAGCCGGACGGTCGATCCTTCGGATCGCCGCGCCAAGGTCGTACGGCCGACAGCGGCGGCCGAGAAAGTCTTCACCGAAGTACGGCCGATCGCCTTGGCGCTCTACGAGCAGACCGTGAGCGGCTTCAGCGAGGAGGAGCGCGCGGTGGTCGACGAACTGCTGCAGCGCATCCGCGCCAATCTTACCAACGACCCGCAGATCGTCGGCTCCGCGACCCAGGATCCGGCGCTTCCGCTGCCCCGCACCGCCTAGAATCCCCTCCCGCGTTCTGGCCGGAGCGGCTCGCCTGGCAGGCGCGCCACCCTTGGTGCGTCCAACCGATCCGGAGCTTGCCTTGCCCCCTTCCTCCGTCCCGCCGGCGACCATGTCGCAGCGTCGGACAGCCCTGATCGGCGGGTGCCTGGTGGCGATCGGACCGATCTCGCTGGCGCTCTACACTCCGGCCATGCCGGTACTGGTCGGCGAATTCGGCACGACCGAATCGATGATCAAGCTGACGCTGTCGGTCTATTTCGCGGGTTTCGCGCTGACCCAGCTGGTCTGCGGTCCGGTCTCCGACGCCTTCGGCCGGCGGTTCGCGACGCTCGCCTTCATGGTCGTCTACGTCGCGGGCTCCGCGCTGGCGGTGGCAGCGCCGAATGTCGAGACGCTGATCGCCGCGCGGTTGCTGCAGGGGATCGGCGCGTCGGTCGGCGTGACGACAGCCAGGGCGATCGTCCGCGACCAGTTCTCCGGCGAGACCTCGTCGCAGATCATGAACGCCATCGGGATCATCCTGGCGATCGGGCCGGCCGTGTCGCCGACGCTGGGGGGCCTCACCCTGGCGCTGGCCGGCTGGAACGCGATCTTCGTGCTGATGATGCTGTGCGGCCTGGTCGTGGTCGGCGTGACGCTCGGCTTCATGCGCGAGACGGGAAGGCCGGATCGCTCCCGCATCCGGCCACGCGCGATCCTGTCGGCCTACGGGCGGCTCGCCACCCACAAGCAGTTCCTGTCGACCAGCCTGACGGTCGCGGGCGCCGTGGGGGCGCTCTATACGCTGGCGACCGTCCTGCCCTTCGTGCTGATCGACCGCGCCGGCCTTTCTCCCACGCAGTTCGGCATCGGCATGCTCGCACAGTCCGGCATGTTCCTTTGCGGCTCGCTGGCCGTGCGCTACGCGATGACGCGCAACAGCGCCTATCGGCTGGTGCCGGTCGGCCTCGGATTCATCGCGGCCGGAAGCATCGCATTGGCGCTGTCGATCGCGCTGCTGCCGATCTCCTATCTGTCGATCATGATGCCGGTAGGGCTCTACGCCTTCGGCATCGCCTTCGTCATGCCAGCCATGACCACGGCCTCGCTCGCACCGTTTCCCGACATGGCGGGCGCCGCGGCGGCGATGATGGGCTTCATCCAGACCGGCGCCGGGCTTGCGGGCAGCGCGCTAGCGGCGCTCATCGGCGAACCGGTGCTGGCGACGCAGATCATCATCCCGGGCCTCGGGCTGATGGCGATCACCGCCTATCTCGTGCATCGCAGCAGCGCCCCTGCGCCGTTACCGGAGCCGCGGCCCCTGGTGCCGGCGCCGGAAATGCCGCGCAGCGATCGCGACTAGCCCCTCCGCGGTGGGTCGAACGGGCCGACTTGCGGCGTCGGCCGCAGCCGACCGACGCCGCCGGCCTTCGCCAGCATCATGTACTCGGCAATGTTCTCCGGCGTGATGTAGGCGACGAGCCGGCCGTCGCGATCGACGACGCCGAGGGCCGGCGCGTCGTGCTCGCGCATCTTGTTCATGGCGAAGGAGAGGGCGGCGTTCTCGCGGATGGTCGGTACGTCGCGCACCATGACCTCGACCACGGGCGTATCGCGACCGGTGCGCGCCAGCGCCTGGATCAACGACTTCTGGGTAAGGATGCCGCGCAGCTGGCCGACGCCGTCGACCACGGGAAACTCGTGCTGCGTGGTGCGGATCAGGGCTTCGGCGGCATTTGCCAGCGTCGCCTGCGGCCCCAGCGTCTCGAAGCGCGTGATCATCGCCTCGCTGGCCGAAACCGTCCGCCCGGCGTCCTCGATACCGACCTGATAGCTCTCGCCGGCTGCGGCGAGATAGACGAACACCGCGATGAAGACGAGGAAGACGTTACCGGTCGTCAGGCCCCAGAAGCCGAATCCGAAGGCAAGCACCTGACCGGCACGCGCCGCGTAGCGGGTGGCGGTCGCCCGGTCGTAGTGCATCGCCAGGAGGGCCCGGAGCACCCGCCCGCCGTCCATGGGGAAGGCCGGGATCAGGTTGAACAGGACGAGGAAGACGTTGACGGTGGCGATCCGCGCGAGGAAGCCGGCGGCCGGATTGTCCAGCGCCTCGATCGAGGCGGCATCGAACCGGGCCCCGAGCGCGAGGAACAGCACCGCCGCGATGACGACGTTGACCGCAGGACCGGCCAGGGCGACGACGATTTCCTCGCGCGGGCGCTCCGGCATGCGTTCCAGCCGGGCGACGCCGCCGATCGGCAGGAGGGTGATGTCCGGCGTCGCGATGCCGTAGCGCCGGGCGGCCAGCGCGTGCCCGAGTTCATGTGCGACGACGCAGGCGAAGATCGCCACGATGAACGCGATGCCTTCGATCGCCGCCGCCTGGCCGCCGCTCTGATAGGCGGAGACGCCGATCCAGAGCAGCAGCAGCAGGAAGGTCAGGTGGATCCGGATCTCCGACCCGAACAGGCGACCGATGGTGAGGGACCAAGGCATGGGCAGCTCCCGGCGGGACGAGACGGACAGGGTGTCCCGAGCCGGATATGGCGCCGCCGGCCACGCGTTTCATCGGATGGATGGTCAGAACACGCCGGGAATGATCCGCGCCGTCTTCTGCCGGTAGTCGCGATAGGCCTCGCCGAAGGTCTCCTCCATCATCCGCTCCTCCGGTCCGATGCGGAAGAAGAACAGGGTGCCGAAGCCGACCAGCCCGGCGAGGCCGGCGATCCAGTTCGGGACGAGCAGTGCCTGGGCGAGTGCCATCGTCCAGAACGCGGTGTACATCGGATGGCGAAGCCGCCGGTAGATGCCCGACGTCACCAGCTCGTGCTTCTCGCGGATGTCGAGCGACACCGACCACATCCGCCCGAGCGCCTTGTGGGTCTTGCGGAACAGGACGAGCGCCAGGACCATCGCCGCGGCGCCCAGCCCGATCTGCCACCAGGACGGTTCGGTGCGGGAAAATTCCGGCCAGCCGGTCGCCACGGACACGCCAGGCAGGAGGCCGAGCCCGGTGAAGGAGATCGCCATGCGCAACGTCTCGGCGGCGCCGCGGCGGGTGCGCTCGACGCGACGCCGCTTGGCGCGCCGCTCGAACGGGTAGCGGATGACGTACCAGCCGACGACCATCAGCACCCAGAGGATGCTGCCGGCGAGCTCGGGGCTCATCGGGCACCGCCGGCGGCGGCCAGCGGCGGCGCCCGATCCGGGGTCACGGGCGCATCGCCGGCCAGCGGCGGCAGTCCGACGGTGCC
Organism: Aurantimonas endophytica; assembly: GCF_014196845.1. Taxonomy (GTDB): domain Bacteria; phylum Pseudomonadota; class Alphaproteobacteria; order Rhizobiales; family Rhizobiaceae; genus Aurantimonas; species Aurantimonas endophytica. The sequence continues at coordinate 612,332 of NZ_JACIEM010000003.1, read as the reverse complement.
GGTTTCGGCGAAATCGACGAGCGGGCGGGGGCCGAGCAGCAGCATGTGGAACGAATAGGCGCAGCGCTGCTCGACAGCGAGCACGAACTGCCGGTGCAGCCGGAAGAAGTCGCGCTTGATGCGCTGGTAGGTCGCGGCCTTCACCAGGTGCTTGAAGCGGATCCGCACGACGATGGGGGTGCGGCCGTCCATGATGCCGAGCGAAGTCGCTGGGTTGGATTTGTAGAAATTGATCGGGTCGGACAGGCCCTGGCAGTCCGTCCACGGCAGCCGGCGGTCCACGACCAGGCGTTCGACCGCTTCGCGCTGGTCGCTCGCGGCGGGATGCAACGCCGTCTTGAGCAGGCTGGAGCCGACGGTGAAGATGTGCAGCCGCTCGGCCGCCAGCCCGTCACGGATCGCGCGGTCGACGGCCAGGATCGCCAGGCTCGCCCCCAGGCTGTGCGCCGCGATGACGACCTCCTGCGCGTCACTCGCGTCGCTGCGCCTGCGGATCTCCGACGCCTGGCGCTCGATCCGCGCCAGGATGAGCGGATTGCGGCCGCGGCAGAAGTCGCGGGCCATCGCCCAGTCGTCGAGCGCGGTCAGCAGATGCAGCCGCCGGTTGACCCACCACAGCAATGCGAGGGCGACGCAGCCACCGCCGGCCAGCCCCGCCAGAACCCCCAGGGCGCCGGGCGCGAGCCCCGCCAGCCAGCTGAACACGAGCAGGGCCGGCACCAGCGCGAACAGCAGCATGGCCAGCGGAAAGGCATAGAAGAAGCCGTAGCGCCAGCTCGTGCGAAGATACCTGAACACCGTGCCGGTCAGCAGGAAGTCGCCGAGCGCGACGAGCCCGGTGACGAAGCGGGTGATCACCGGCCGCGCGGCATAGGCGCGGATCAGGTCGCTCCAGTCGCAGACGACGATGTCGGTCTCGGTTTTGTAGCCGGAGCCGGCGAGGACGGCGTGGAAGACTGCGAATGGGGCCGTCTTCGTACTGCCGGTATCAGGCGAGCCAAGGACAAGCTCGGCATTCCAAACATCGGCCGAGCGTTTTGCCGCTCGGTGGAACCGCTCGACCTGAGCCTCGGCTCGCAAGGGCTCGAACCCCGGAAACAGGAATACGAGCCGCTTTTCAATCATACTCTCACCCATCCTGCCACAGCGGCACGCGGGCCGTTTACTCCCGGCGACCCCCGCTTCGGCGGCCCCCGCGAGTCCGGTGCCTAGCCCAGCCTGTGTAGTCTGAGAAGGTAACCGCTTAAACTTTCAGGGCTCAAGCCACGAATTATCGCAGTGTGAGGCACAGTTGCCAGACAGCCCGGGCAGTTCCGCCGGTGGGGGCGGCCACAATCGGCCGCCGCGGGTCAGGCGGCGGCCACGCGGGCGGTGCCGATCTGCTGCATCGCGTCGGCGGCGATGGCGAAAGAATGCAACCTCGCGGCGTGATCGTGGATCTGGCCGGTGAGGATCACCTCGTCGGGCTGGTGGGTGTCGATCAGCCGGGCCAGTTCAGCCCGGATCGTGGCCGGGGAACCGGTGGCAGAGACCGAGAGCGCGTCGTCGACCATGGCCTTGGCCATCGGATCCACCCGTTCCTCGAAATCCGCCACCGGGCGCGGCAGCGGCCCGGCCTGGCCGGTGCGCAGATTGACGAAAGCCTGCTGCATCGAGGATTTCAGGATCCGCGCTTCCTCGTCGCTGTCGGCGGCGAAGACGTTGATCGCCAGCATGAAATGCGGCTCGGGCGAGCGCTCGGAGGGGCGATACGTGTCGCGATAGACCTCGACCGCCTGCTCCAGGGCGGCCGGCGCGAAATGCGACGCGAAGGCATAGGGCAGGCCGAGATGGGCGGCGAGCTGGGCGCCGTAGAGGCTGGAGCCGAGGATCCAGACCGGAACCATCGTGCCGGCGCCGGGGATCGCCCGCACCTTCTGGCCGGGACCGGCCGGCTCGAAATAGCTGATCAGCTCGAAGACGTCCTGCGGGAAGTTGTCGGAATTGTCGAGGCTGCGCCGCAGCGCCCGCGCGGTCAGCATGTCGGTGCCCGGCGCGCGGCCGAGACCGAGATCGACGCGGTTCGGGTAGAGCGTCGCCAGCGTCCCGAACTGCTCGGCGACGACCAGCGGCGCATGGTTCGGCAGCATCACCCCACCGGCACCGACCCGGATCGTCGTCGTCTGGCTCGCGACGTAGCCGAGCGCCACCGCCGTGGCGGCGCTGGCGATGCCGGTCATGTTGTGATGTTCGGCCATCCAGAAGCGCGTGTAGCCGAGCCCTTCTGCGTGGCGCGCAAGCGCGGCGGAGTTGCGCAGTGCCTGCGCGGCCGTGCCGCCTTCCGGGATCGGGGAGAGATCGAGGACGCTGTAGGGAACCATGGGATGGGCCTTCGACGATTGAACTTTGGTCTCATGTGGCGTCCAAACCGGCCGGTAACAAAGGGTATGAACGCAGATTGATCCGTAATGTGAACAATCAGGCTTGCATTGAAAGGGCCGAGCGGAAACTAGGGAACGAGGTGAGGAACATTCTGGGAGGTTTGTGATGGGCTCTGGTTTCCTGTTCGCGATGGCGCTGCTGCCGATCGCGATCGTCTTTCTGCTGCTGGTGGTCATGCGCCGATCAGCGAAATTGGCGATGCTGGTCGCCTATCTGGCGACCGCGGCGCTCGCCCTGACCGTCTGGGATCAGGCGATCGGCACGGTCGCCGGCGCCACCATCAACGGCCTTGTTACGGCCCTCACACTGCTGTTCATCATTTTCGGTGCGATCCTCGTCCTGCAGACCGTGCATGAGAGCGGCGCGATCCGGGCCATCCGCCGCGGCTTCACCGAGCTCTCGCCGGACCGGCGCATCCAGGCGATCATCATCGCCTGGCTGTTCGGCTCGATGATCGAGGGCGCATCCGGCTTCGGCACGCCGGCCGCCGTCGCCGCGCCGCTGCTGGTGGCGATCGGCTTCCCGGCCATGGCCGCCGTGCTGGTGACGCTGATCATCCAGTCGACGCCGGTCTCCTTCGGCGCCGTCGGCACGCCCATGCTCGTTGGCGTCAATACCGGTCTCGGCGGCAACGAGGGCGTGCTGGCCTCGATCGCGCCGATGCCGCTGATCGACTATGTCTACGCCGTCGCCGCCAACGTCGCGATGGTTCACGCTCTGGTCGGCTTCGTCATCCCGCTGATCATGGTCGGCATGCTGACTCGCTTCTTCGGCGCCAACCGCTCGTTCATGGAAGGCTTCCGGGTCTGGAAGTTCGCTTTGTTTGCCGGTCTCGCCTTCACCGTTCCGTATTATCTCGTGGCCTGGCTGCTCGGCCCCGAATTCCCGTCGCTGCTCGGCGGACTGATCGGCCTGTTGATCGTCGTTCCCGCCGCCCGCCGGGGCTTCCTGCTGCCGAAGGACCGGTTCGAGTTTCCCGAGCGGGCCGGCTGGAACGGCCACTGGTTCGGCACGCTGAAGGCGGCGGAGGCCGAGGAGGTCATTGCGGCACGTGATGGGAGCGCGCAGATCTCGCTGCTGCGGGCCTGGTCGCCTTACCTGATCATTGCGATCCTGCTGGTGCTCACCCGCGTCGTCGCCCCGCTGAAGGCGGCGCTGACCTCGCCGGAGGCGACGCTCGCCTTCAACGACATGTTCGGCTCGGGGATCAACGCCACGGCGCAGCTGCTCTATTCGCCGGGAACCGTGCTGATCATCGCCTCGCTGCTGTCGGTGCTGATCTTCCGGATGAGCGGCAAGGCCTATGCCCGTGCGTGGACCGGTTCGGCGAAGACCATGGTCGCGGCGGCACCGGCGCTGCTGCTGGCGGTGCCGATGGTGCAGGTGTTCCTCAACACCGGCCGTGGGCCGATGGAGTCGATGCCGCTGGTGCTCGCGGAAGGCGTCTCCAGCGTCGCCGGCTCGGCCTGGCCGCTGTTCGCGCCGCTGCTCGGCGCGCTCGGCGCCTTCATCGCCGGCTCGAACACGGTGTCGAACATGATGTTCTCGCTGTTCCAGTTCTCCGCGGCCGAACAGATCGGCCTGGGCGCCGCGGGCGCTATGATCGTCGTCACGCTGCAGGCTGTCGGCGGCGCCGCCGGCAACATGATCTGCGTCCACAACGTCGTCGCCGCCTCGGCGGTGGTGGGTCTCACCGACCGCGAGGGCGAGGTGATCCGCATGACGCTGATCCCCATGGCCTACTACGTCGTGCAGGCGGGCCTGATCGGCATGGCGCTGATCTATGGCGGCTTCTGGGGAATTCTGGCGGTGGTCTGGCTGGCGGCGGTGATCGCCGCGATGGCTTTCAACAAGGGCCGCCCGAAGGTCGCGACCGGCGGGGCGGTTCCGGCGGAATAGGCCGCGGCCACAGTACCGAACAGAAAAAGGCCCGGCGGAGCGATCCGCCGGGCCTTTTCGTTTGAGTGATTCCCGCGACTTTGGAGGCGACCGGTGACTACCGGCCGTCGCGCTTGGCCAATGTCCGCAGGCGCAGGGCGTTCAGGCGGATGAAGCCGGCCGCGTCCTTCTGGTCGTAGGCGCCGTGGTCGTCCTCGAAGGTAACGAGGGCGTCCGAGTAGAGCGATTTCGGCGAGGCGCGGCCCTCGACGATGACGTTGCCCTTGTAGAGCTTCAGCGTCACCGTGCCCTCGACATGCTGCTGACTGTGGTCGATCGCCGCCTGCAGCATCTCGCGCTCGGGCGAGAACCAGAAGCCGTTGTAGATCAGCTCCGCATAGCGCGGCATCAGCTCGTCCTTGAGATGGCCGGCGCCGCGGTCGAGCGTGATCGATTCGATGGCCCGGTGGGCGACCAGCAGGATCGTGCCGCCCGGCGTCTCGTAGATGCCGCGCGATTTCATGCCGACGAAGCGGTTCTCGACGAGGTCGAGCCGGCCGATGCCGTTGTCGCGGCCGAGATCGTTGAGCGCGGCCAGCAGCTCGTGCGGCTTCATCGTCTTGCCGTCGATCGAGACCGGATCGCCCTTGGCGAAGCCGATGGTGATCGTCGTCGCCTTGTCCGGCGCGTCCTCCGGGCTCACCGAGCGCTGGAAGACGTAAGCCGGCGGCGCGACGTCCGGGTCCTCGAGCACCTTGCCCTCGGAGGATGAGTGCAGGAGGTTGGCGTCGACCGAGAACGGCGCCTCGCCGCGCTTGTCCTTGGAGACGAGGATCTGGTTCTTCTCGGCGAAGTCGACGAGGTCGGTGCGGGACTTGAACTCCCATTCGCGCCAGGGCGCGATCACCTTGATGTCCGGGTCGAGCGCGTAGGCGGACAGCTCGAACCGCACCTGGTCGTTGCCCTTGCCGGTGGCGCCGTGGGCGATGGCGTCGGCGCCGGTCTCGTGGGCGATCTCGACGAGGCGCTTGGAGATCAGCGGCCGGGCGATCGAGGTGCCGAGCAGGTAGGTGCCCTCGTAGACGGCGTTGGCACGGAACATCGGGAAGACGAAGTCGCGGCAGAACTCCTCGCGGACGTCGTTGATGTAGATCTCCTTGACCCCCATCATCTCGGCCTTCTTGCGGGCCGGCTCGAGCTCCTCGCCCTGGCCGAGATCGGCGGTGAAGGTCACCACCTCGGCGCCGTATTCGGTCTGCAGCCATTTCAGGATGATCGAGGTGTCGAGGCCGCCCGAATAGGCGAGCACGACCTTCTTGACGTCGCGATGCTGTACCATGTGAGTTCTTTCGTCTTGCCGTTTGCACCGCCTCTAGCGCAAAGCGCAGCCGGAGGGAAACCGGGGCAGCCGGCTGGTGCCGGTGACACGTGTCGAATGCCTCTGGCCATCGCCGGGGTGGCGGCATAAAGCTGCTGACCGATCCGCCCGCGCGGGCGATCCTGTCCCGGTCCCGCCGCCCTCCGCGGCCAGCAGGCGAGAGCCGCCATGACCTTCCTGCCCGATCTGCCGACCCTCGTCGCCTTTTCGATCGCCTGCTTCGTGCTGACCATCACGCCCGGGCCGGACATGACGCTGTTTCTCGGCCGGACGCTGGCGGGCGGGCGCGCGGCGGGAATCGCCGCCTATGTCGGTGCCTCCACCGGCTCTCTCATTCACACGACCCTGGCCGCCATCGGGCTTTCGGCCCTGATCGCGGCTTCGCCCGAAGCCTTCCTGCTGCTCAAGATCGTCGGCGCCGGCTACCTCATCTTCCTGGCCGTCCAGGCGATTCGCTCGGGCTCGAGCCTCAAGGTCGATGCGACGGGCGAGATGAAGAAGCCGTCGCTGATCGCCAGCTGGCTGACCGGCATCGGCATCAACCTTTCCAACCCGAAGATCATCCTGTTCTTCGTGACGTTCCTGCCGCAGTTCGTGGCGGCGGGCGATCCGGATGCGGCCGGCAAGCTGTTCTTCCTGGGCGTCTACTTCATCCTTTTCGCGACGCCGTTTGCCCTGGCGATGATCGTCGCGGCGGACAAGCTCGCCGCCACGCTGAAGCGCCGCCCGAAGATCACGCGCGCGATCGACTGGATCTTCGCCAGCGTGTTCTCGGCCTTCGCGGTGAAGATCCTGACGACCCAGGGGCACTGACGCCAGGGCGCCAGGTCTCCACCGTCAGGCGTAGGCGTAGGGTCCGCCGCGCTTCAGCCCCTGGCGGAACGCCGGGCGGGCATGGATGCGCAGCAGGAAGTCGCGCAGGAGCGGCCGGTCCTCGTAGCCGAAGCGCTGGGCCGCGGCCTCGACCGGAAAGCTCATCATGATGTCGGCGACGGAGATCTCGGGGCCGGCAAACCAGCCGGTGGCACCGAGCGACTGTTCCCAGTGATCGAGATGCAGCTTGAGCTGCGGCAGTACCAGCAGCGTGTCGACCTTCTGCATCGCGGATTTGAGGATCGGGCGCACGAGCATCGGCGCGCGCGCCGGGATCATCTGCAGCACCAGCATCAGGAACAGAGGTGGCATCGCCGACCCTTCCGCATAATGCAGGAAATGCCGGGCCTGCCAGTAATCCTCCGTGCCCGGCGGCGGCATCAGCCGCCCGTCGCCGTGGCGGTCGAGGATGTATTCGACGATGGCGCCGGTCTCGGCGATGGTGTGCTCGCCGTCGGTGAGGATCGGCGACTTGCCGAGCGGGTGGATCTGCCGCATCGCCTTCGGCGCCTGCATGTCCTTGCCCCGCTCGTAGCGCTTCACCTCGTAAGGCACGCCAAGCTCCTCCAGCATCCAGAGGATGCGCTGGGAGCGCGAGTTGTTGAGGTGGTGAATGGTGATCATCGGCGCCAATCTGCCGCGGGTAACGTTTTCAGCAAGGGCTGCAGCGGTAACTGCGAGGCCGGGCCGGCAGGAGGCTCAGAGCCCGGCGGCCTGGCGCAGCGCCGCATTCATCCGGTCCTGCCAGCCCGGGCCATCGTCCTGGAAATGCGCCAGCACGTCGCGGTCGATCCGCAGCGAGACCATCTCGCGGCCGGCCGGGATCGCGCCCGGCGTTTCGCGCACGCGGCCGGTGGCGGCTGGCGTGCTCGGCTTGAACATCGCCTCGGCGGCTTCGCGAGGGTCGAGGGGGCGTCTGGCCAAGTGATCTATCCTTCTGGCGTGGGGGCAGGGACCGGCCGCGTTTCGCTGCGGCGCCATCGCCCGGCGCGGTGGCCGGCGACGATCCAGTAGACGAGGGCGAAACAGAGCGAGGCGACGAGGATCGCGGTCTGGACGCTCATATGCGGCACGTCGCGCCCATAGGTGCCGAACAGCACCGCGACGCCGCCCAGCAGCCCGGCGGCGAGATGAAGCAAGATCGAGGAAAGCGCGAAGATTTCCGTCGCCAGAGCGAACAGCGCGAAAGGCAGGAGCACGACGGAGCCGATCTGCGCGGACTGGGCGGCGAAGGCGACGGCTGCGTGAAACAGGAAGACCGGGTCCGCGACGCCGCCGGGCGGAATCTCGAGGAACGGCCAGAGCAGGGCGAAGGCCGCGACGAGGCAGGCCGCGACGAAGCCGAACGGGATCACGAAGAGGAAGCGCAGAACGGTGCTCATCGACGACGAATACCTTCAGCGGCAGCGCCGCACGAGCCATGACGGCCGAGAATAAACGACGCTCCTGCGCGCCAGACCATCATCAGCCGGCGGCAAGCTCGCTCGCAGGAGCCGCTTCCATGGCGAGCCGGTCGCCCTTCTTCATGCGTTCCGACTCCGACTTCAGCTGGCCGCAGGCAGCGAAGATGTCGCGGCCGCGGGGCGTGCGGATCGGCGAGGCGTAGCCGGCCTGGTTCACCACCTCGGCAAAGCGCTCGATCTGGTCCCAGTCCGAGCACTCGTAGGCGCTGCCGGGCCAGGGGTTGAACGGGATGAGGTTGATCTTGGCCGGAATGCCGTGGAGCAGGCGGACGAGCTCCCGCGCATCGGCAAGGCTGTCGTTGACGTCCTTCAGCATCACGTATTCGAAGGTGATGCGGCGGGCGTTGGAGACGCCCGGATAGGTGCGGCAGGCTTCCAGCAACTGGCTCAGCGGGTACTTCTTGTTGATCGGCACCAGCACGTCGCGCAGTTCGTCGCGCACGGCATGCAGCGAGATGGCGAGGCCGACGCCCATCTCCTCGCCCGTCGGCGCGATCATCGGCACCACGCCGGAGGTCGAGAGGGTGATGCGCCGCTTCGACAGGGCCAGCCCCTCGCCGTCGGAGACGACGGCCAGCGCCTGGCGGACATTGTCGAAATTGTAGAGCGGCTCGCCCATGCCCATCATCACGACATTGGAGACGAGGCGCCCCTCCGACGGCAGGATGCCGCCTTCCGGCGTCGCGGCGTCAGGGAAATCGCCGAGCCGGTCCCGCGCAACCATGACCTGGCCGACGATCTCGTCCGGCGTCAGGTTGCGCACCAGGCGCTGCGTGCCGGTGTGGCAGAAGGTGCAGGTGAGGGTGCAGCCGACCTGGCTCGAGACGCAGAGCGTGCCGCGGCCTTCCTCGGGGATGTAGACGGTCTCGATCTCCACCGGCCGGCCGGCGCCGCGGGCGGGGAAGCGGAACAGCCATTTGCGGGTGCCGTCGACGGAGATCTGTTCCTCGACGATTTCCGGCCGGGCGATCGTGTAGGCCGCGTCGAGCGCCTGGCGCAGCGTGCCGGCGATGTTTGCCATCTGGCCGAAATCGGCGACGCCGCGAACATAGAGCCAGTGCCAGAGCTGCGCGACGCGCATTCGGACCTGCCGCTCCGGGACGCCCAGCGAGCGCAATGCCGCAGCCAGTCCCTCGCGGTCCATGCCGATCAGCGACGGCTTCTCTCCGGACGCGGCCGGCATCGTCGCGGCAGGCACGCGGGGCCGCGTATCAGGCGAGGCGAGGTCGAGCGAAAAGGCCATAGGTTCCTCGGCCGGGCTGCCGGCCAGTCTCGTCACAGAGGGAATGATCCTGTCACATGACGCTTTCCGGCCGGTTTCGCAAGGTTTGAGGCCTTGCCGACAGCAAAACGCCGGGCTTTCGCCCGGCGTCGCCGTCAATTCCGGATTGCAAGAACGAACGTCAGCGGCACTCATTGATCGAGTTCAGCGCGGCGGTCACGCCGGCGAGCGAATAGGTGTAGCTGGTCGCCGTGCCGCGCTGCGAGGTCGCGTCGACCTTCATGCTGCGGCCGGCCTTTAGCGCGGCGACTAGCTGCGGCTCCTCGGCGGCGTTCTCCATCCAGGCCGACTCGCCCTTGACGAACATCGAGTAGTCCTTGCCGTCGATGTCGACGATGACCTTCGAGCCTTCCCGCAGCGGATATCCCATCACCACCTGCGGCTCGTAGGAGACGCCCTGGCCCGGCTTCTGCGAGACCAGGAAGAAGATGTCCCCATGGTTGACGCTGGCCGGGGTCATCGCCGTCGGCGTCGACAGGATGTAGCAGACCTTGCCGGCGGAATCGTCGTAGGAATAGGTGCCCCAGGCATTGAACTGGCTGATGCGCGTCGGAGTCTGGGCAGCGCCTGCGGCGCTCGAGAAGATCAGAATGGCCGCCGTTGCCGTAAGGACGTTCTTGAGTTGCATGGTTCCCCGCTCGTTCGGTGCGTGCGTCATTGGCGATTGGTCGTGGCCAGCGCCGCGATCGGCGCCGGTCCCGGTGGCGAATGTCCCGACAAACTAGACCGAAGCCCGTTTATCCTTGGTTAACGAAAGCCGAATGACCGCAAGACGTTTTGCGGGAAGGCTTCGCTTTCCAACCGCGTGGCCGGGACCGCCTGAAGATAGCCCTGCTGAATGAGGGACAAAATCGGGCGACAGTTTGGCGGCGGGACGGCAACGGAGGTTACGGTATCGTAAGGTCGCCTTCCGGAGCGGGGGATCGGCGCCAAGGCCGTTAGGGCTGCATCTCGCCCAGCGTCTCGCGGGCCTTCACGTAGTGTTCCGGCTTGATGTTGCCCCGTACGGCACGGAACGCCGCCCACATCACCGCGATGTCGTCGGTGAAGCCGATCCCGAACAGGAAGTCCGGCATGATGTCGAACGGCAGGACGAAATAGGCCAGCGCCGCCAGCAGCACGCCGCGGCTGGCGCTGGGGGTCTTGGGGTCGATGGCGCAGTAATAGGCGGCGATGACGTCCTCCATGAAGGGGACGTAGCGGAGTGCCCGGCGCGCCGTGTCGAAGAACGAGGCGCGAACCCGTTCTTCCTGCCGCGCCTGCTCCTCGTCGGTGCCCGGCTGCAGTACCCCGTCGATATCGAGAATGTCGCGTGCCATCTGTGTCTCCGCCATCTGTCGACAGTAGATGGATCGCGAAGGCCGCCGGCTCAAGTGAGGCGGTCAGCCATACTGGCTGGCGAGCACCCCGGATTCGAAATGGCCGTAGCCCTCGTCGGCGCGGTGCACCGATCCGAGCGGGAAAGCTTCCTCGAGCAGATACGGTCCGCCGCCCACGGAGTCGCGCGCCGAGAACAGGCCGAACCGCGCGACCTTGATCGGCGGGGTCCGGAAACCGGCATTCCGCGCCAGATAGCGCGCGACGTCCTCGGGCTTGGGCTGGCGCAGCCGCGCCAGCGTGACATGCGGCAGGAATTTGCGTTGGTCGGCGGGAAGCCCGAGCCGGCGGCAGATCCGGTCGATCTCGAGCTGCAGCTCTGCCAGCGCCGGCGAAGCCTCGACCTCGGCATGGATCGACCGCGGCTTCTTGCTGCCGAAGGCTGCGATGCCGCGCAGTGCGATCGAAAAGCCCGGCCGCTCGACCCGGTCCAGCGCCGCGACGATCTCGTCGGCGAGGCGCGGTTCCACGTCGCCGATGAAGCGCAGCGTGAGGTGGTAATTCTCCGGGTCGGTCCAGCGTGCCGACGGCAGGCCGCCGCGGAGCAGGGACAAGGGAAAGGCAAGCGCCTGGGGGATTTCGAGGGCGGTGAACAGTCTCGGCATCGGATGGTCCTTCCGTGCGTCATTGCCTTCACCGGGAAAGACTCTCATCCCGGGAGCCATGTTTCAAGAACAGGGCAGCCTTGCAGCGCCTCATTCGCCGTTGTCGGTAACGCAATGCACAATTATCTTCTGCGGCGAATGGGGAGGCCCAGTCCGGGGAGGACGAAACGAAGGCATCGACAACATGTCGAATCTGGCTATCCCCGGCGATGTCGTCGCAGTGACGAAAGCTGCCGACGACGCGTCCGCCGTGACGATCCGGCGCCTGCATCCCAAGGAGAGCGATCTCCTGCTCGCGCATCTGATGCGCCTCGATGGCGAGGCCCGGCGGCTGCGCTTCGGCAATCCCGTCAACGACTATTTCCTCGGGCGCTACGCGGCGCTGGCGCTCGGCGCCGATGCGCTGATCATGGGCCTGTTCGTCGACGGCGTGCTGCGGGGCGTCGCAGAGCTGCGCTATCTCACCGGTTCCCGCAGCGAGGCCGAGGGAGCCTTCTCGATCGAGAGGGCGTTTCAGGGCCTCGGCTTCGGCGACCGGCTGTTCGGCCGGCTGATCGCCTCGGCGCGCAATCGCGGTGTCCGGCGGCTGTTCCTCACCTGCCTGCGCGAGAACCGCCGGATGCAGGCCATCGCCGCCAAGCACGGCGCCGACCTCAGCTTCGTCGCCGGCGACGTGACGGCGGAGATTCGCCGCCCCTATGCCGATGCTGCCAGCATCGCCGAAAAATGGGCCGACGAGAGCGAGGCCTTCGTGTTCGCCATGATCGACTGGCGGCGGCATGGGCTCGAATTCCTGACAAGGCCGCTGCAGCGACTGGCCGAAACCCTCAACCCGTCGTCCCCTGCCGGGCGATGATCTCGTCGAGGCTCTCGGTGATCAGCGGCAGCATGCGCTCCACGATTACCGCGACGCCGGCAGGATTGGGATGCATCGCATCGTCCTGGTTCAGCGAGGTCTCGGCGGCGACGCCATCGAGGAAGAACGGGTAGAGCGGAACGCCGTATTTCTCGGCAAGCTGCGGGTAGATCGCGTCGAAAGCGGCCTGATAGTCGTTGCCCATGTTCGGCGGCGCCAGCATCCCGGCAAGGATCACATCCTGGCCGCGCTCGTCGAGGGTCGCAAGGATCCGGTCGAGATTGTCCCGCGCGATCTGCGGCGACACGCCGCGCAGCGCATCATTGGCCCCGAGCTCGACGATGACGAGGTCGGCGCTTTCCGGCACCGACCAGTCGAGGCGGGCGAGCCCGCCCGTCGTGGTGTCGCCCGAGACGCCGGCATTCGTCACCACGACCTCATAGCCGGCCGACTGCAGGGCCGCCTGGAGCTGTTCGGGAAAGGCCTCGCCGGGCCCGACGCCGTAGCCGGCGGAGAGGCTGTCGCCAAAGGCCACCACCTCGATCGGATCGGCGCTCGCGGCGGCTTCCGGCTGTTGCGCGGAAGCGGCGGGTGGCACCGCCAGCCATGACAACAGCGTGAGAGCCGCAAGGATCGGTTGGAAGCGCTGCATCGCACACCCCATATAGCGCGAGCCCCGGAGGCGGCCCTTGAGGGGCGGATATAGGAACGAGCGATCTTGGCGGAACCGGCAGTACGATTACGAAACGTTCATCTGACCCTCGGGTCCGGTCGCAGCGCGGTCCACGTGCTCAAGGGAGTCGATCTTTTCGTCGAGCGGGGCGAGTCGGTGGGCATTGTCGGCCCCTCGGGCTCCGGCAAGTCGACGCTGCTGATGGTCCTGGCCGGCCTGGAACAGGCCGACGCGGGCGAGGTCGAGATCGCAGGCCAGTCGCTGATCGGGCTCAGCGAGGACCAGCTGGCGGCGTTTCGTGGCCGCAATGTCGGCATCGTCTTCCAGTCCTTCCATCTGATCCCCAACATGACCGCGCTCGAGAACGTCGCGGTGCCGCTGGAGTTGGCCGGCCATCCCGATGCGTTCGAGCGGGCGACACACGAACTCGGCCAGGTCGGCCTCGCCGACCGCATCATGCATTATCCGGGCGAACTCTCCGGCGGCGAACAGCAGCGCGTCGCCATGGCACGGGCGCTGGCGCCGGAGCCGGCGATCCTGATCGCCGACGAGCCCACCGGCAATCTCGACCAGGAGACCGGCCGGCAGGTGGCGGACCTGTTGTTCGCCGAGCGCGAGAAACGCGGCATGACGCTGGTGCTGGTCACCCACGACCCAAGCCTTGCGCATCGCTGCGAACGCGAGATCGCGGTGCGGTCCGGCGAGATCCATGACGACCGCATGCGCGACAGTATCGCGCCGGCGCCGGTCACCGGGACGCTGGAAAGCCAGCCGGCATGACGGCGGTGGACATGGCATCGGCTGCCCGGGTGCGGCCGGAGCCGGTCGGCCGGCGCGGCCGCCTCGCGCTGGCCTTCCGTTTCGCCCTGCGCGAGATGCGCGGTGGCCTGTCGGGCTTCTACATCTTCCTCGCCTGCATCACGCTCGGCGTCGCGGCGATCGCGGCGGTCAATTCCGTTGCGACGATGATGACCACGGGGATCGCCGAGCAGGGTCGCACGATCCTCGGCGGCGATCTGCGATTCGAGCTGACCCAGAGGGAAGTGACGCCGCAGGAGGCCGAATATCTCGAGGGGCTGGGCGCGGTGGCCCGGTCCGCGGACCTTCGCTCGATGGTGCGGCTGACCGACGGCAGCGACCAGTCGCTGACCGAGGTGAAGGCCGTCGACGGCGCCTATCCGCTCTACGGCTCGCTGGACACGACGCCCGATGCGCCGCTGGACTCGCTGCTCGGCGAACAGGACGGCCGCTTCGGTGCCATCGCCGCGCCGGAACTGTTCGACCGCCTCGGCATCGAGCCGGGCGCCATCGTGCGGCTCGGCAATGCCGATATCGAACTGCGCGGCATCCTTGATCGGGAGCCCGATGTCCTGTCCGACGGCTTCAATTTCGCGCCGCGGCTGATGCTGTCGCTGGACGGGCTCGCGGCAAGCGGCCTGGTGCAGCCGGGCAGCCTCGTCGAGTACCAGTACAAGGTGCGGCTCGCCCCGGACCGTGCCGGCGACGCCGAGGCGGTGATGGAAGAAGCCAACGCGCGATATCCCGACGCAGGCTTCAGCATCCGCACCTCCGCCGAGGCCGCGCCCTCCCTGCAGCGCAATATCGAGCGCTTCTCGCAGTTCCTGACGCTGGTCGGTCTGACCGCGCTGATCGTCGGCGGGGTAGGCGTCGCCAATGCCGTCAACGCCTATCTCGACTCCAAGCGGCCGGTGATCGCGACCTTCAAGAGCCTCGGCGCGGGCGGCAATTTCGTCGTTGCGGTCTATCTCATCCAGATCATGACGCTGGCGGCGCTCGGCATCGTCATTGGACTGCTGCTCGGGGCGATCGCGCCCTTCGTCACGGCGCGGTTCCTGGAAGCCGTCGTCCCGGTCGCGGCGAGCGCTTCGGTCTATCCGATGGACCTGGCGCTGGCGGCGCTGTTCGGTGCACTGACGGCATTGGCCTTCGCGCTTCTGCCGCTGGGGCGCACCCGCTACGTCGCCGCGACGGCGCTGTTCCGCGAGGCGGGCACCGCCGGCTTCACCCGCATGCGCTGGAGCTATCTTGCCGTTGCGCTTGGCCTCGCCGCGCTGATCGGCGTCCTGGCGCTTGTCATGGCGGGCGACAAGCAGGTCGCGCTGGTCTTCCTGATCGGCACGGCCGCGGCTTTCCTGATCCTGCGCTTCGTCGCCCTCGGCATCGAGTGGCTGGCGGCACGCGCGCCGCGCGTGCGCTCGACGCCGCTGCGGCTGGCGCTCGGCAACATCCACCGGCCGGGCTCGCTGACCGGCTCGGTGGTCCTGTCGCTGGGGCTCGGCCTGACGCTGCTGGTGACCCTTGCAACCATCGACTACGATCTGCGCCAGGAGATCGGCACCGGCATGGCATCGCGGGCGCCGGACTTCTTCTTCGTCGACATCCAGAACGGCGAGGTCGATGCCTTTCGCGAGACGATCGAGACGCTGGCTCCGGGCTCGACGCTCGACGCGGCGCCAATGCTGCGCGGCCGCATCACCCGGCTCAACGACCAGGACGTGGCGACGATGGAGATCCCACCGGAAGGCGGCTGGGTGCTGCGCGGCGATCGCGGCATCACCTATGCGCCGACGCTGCCGGAGAACTCGACGATCTCCGACGGCGAATGGTGGCCGGAGGACTACGAGGGCGAGCCGCTGGTCTCCTTCTCGGCAGAGGAGGGCGGCGAACTCGGCCTGTCCGTCGGCGACACGCTGACCGTCAACGTCCTCGGGCGCAGCATCACCGCCCGGATCGCCAATTTCCGCAGCGTCGAATGGGAGTCGCTGTCGATCAACTTCGTCATGGTGTTTTCGCCCAACGCCTTTGCCGGCGCGCCGCATTCCTGGCTGGCGACACTGACCATTCCCGAAGGCGGCGAGGCGGCCGAGAAGACCGTGCTCAACGGTGTCACCAACGCGTTTCCCGCTGTCACCAGCGTACGGGTCAAGGAGGCGCTGGATGCGGTCAACGGCCTCATCGCCCAGCTGGCTCTGGCGATCCGCGTCGCAGCCGCCGTGGCGCTCGTCGCCTCGGTGCTGGTGCTGTCGGGGGCGCTTGCCGCCGGCAATCGCGGACGCGTCCACGACGCGGTGGTGCTGAAGACGCTGGGGGCGACGCGGATGACGCTGATCCGCGCCTTCGCCACCGAATACCTGCTGCTGGGCCTTGCCACCGGCGTGTTCGCCATTGCGGCGGGGGCGCTCGCGGCGTGGTTCGTGGTCGCGCGCATCATGCAGCTGCCTTACGTGTTCGACTGGACCGTGGCGCTGACGACGCTGGTGGTCTCGCTGGTGCTCACCGTCGGTTTCGGCCTCGCGGGCACGTGGCGCATCCTCGGCCAGAAGGCGGCGCCGGTGCTGCGCAATCTCTGAGGCGACAGGGCGCGGCCGTGCGGCACATGATAAGTCTTGATTAGTAGATCGGCTCGGGCGGACGAAAGACTGCGGCAGATAACGCAGAATTAATCCCGATCCGGCTCTATTTCGCGGCAGTGCGATGTCGGCGACTTGTGCAAAAGCACGCCGATCCGCATATTATCCTCAGGATCGCTGGGCGTCCCGCCAGCGGCGCCTCGTCGTTGCAGGCCTCGGGCTTGAGCGGTGGACACCGGACGGGACACGCAGAAAAGGAATGCTAAGAAATGGCTGACTATCGGAATCCCGGGGTACGGACCGTACCCGCGGCCGGTGCTAGGGCGGACATCGACCAGGGCCTCCGCACCTACATGCTGAAGGTGTACAACCTGATGGCAGCCGGCCTCGCCATGACGGGCGTTGCCGCCTATCTCCTCTATTCGCTTTCCGTCACGGTCGAGCCGACCGCCTACCAGGTGCGGCCGGACCTCTATCTGACGGATCTCGGCTACACGGTGTTCGTCTCGCCGCTGAAGTGGGTGCTGATGCTGGCGCCGCTGGCGATGGTGTTCTTCCTGTCGTTCCGCGTCCACAAGATGAGCGTCGCGGCAGCCCAGACGACCTTCTGGATCTACGCCACGATGGTCGGCCTGTCGCTGGCGACGATCTTCCTCGTCTATACGCAGGAGTCGATCACCCAGGTGTTCTTCATCACGGCCGCTTCGTTCGGCGCGCTGTCGCTCTGGGGCTACACCACCAAGCGGGACATCTCCGCCTGGGGTTCGTTCCTGTTCATGGGCGTGATCGGCCTGGTCATCGCCATGGTGGTGAACATCTTCCTGGCCTCGCCGGCGCTGACCTTCGCCATCTCGGCGATCGGTGTCCTGGTGTTCGCGGGCCTCACCGCCTACGACACCCAGCAGATCAAGGAAATGTACTACGAGGGCGACGGCTCGGCCGTCATGGGCCGCAAGGCCGTGATGGGCGCCCTGCGCCTCTATCTCGACTTCCTGAACATGTTCCTCTTCATGCTGCAGCTGTTCGGCAACCGCGAATAGGCTTCACGCCAGAGACTGACGGAAAAGGGCGGCCCTCGGGCCGCCCTTTTCTTTGGCCGCGTCTTCTGCAAGATCGGTAACCGGCCGGATGAACCGACCCGGCGCCCAGCCGCCGCTTCGCGTGTCCGCGAGGCCGGCAGACCCTCATTCGATGCAGTTGCCCATGAGTGCCCATACGATCCGCCCCGCCCGCCCCGAGGATGTCCCGGCCTTTCGCGACATCTACGAGGAGGCCGTACTGAACGGCACCGCCACCTACGAGCTGGTGCCACCCGACCTTGCCGAGATGCGCGCCCGCTTCGCCGCGATCACCGGCGTCGGCTATCCCTTCATCGTCGCCGAGGACCACCACGACACGGTGCTCGGCTACGCCTATGCGAGTGCCTTCCGGCACCGACCCGCCTATCGCTGGTCGGTGGAGGATTCGATCTATCTGGCGCCGGAAGCCAGGGGCCGCGGCATCGGCCGCGACCTGCTGACGAGGCTCGTCGAGCTCTGCAGCGAGAGCGGCTTTCGCCAGATGGTCGCGGTGATCGGCGGGGCCGACAACGAGGCCTCGATCCGCGTGCACCGCAGAGCCGGCTTCCGCATGATCGGGACGTTCGAGGGATCGGGCTTCAAGTTTGGCCGCTGGATCGACACCGTGCTGATGCAGATGCAGCTCGGGGACGGCAACACGTCGCTGCCGGACGAGACGGTGTTTCCGGGGACGCTCTACGGCGGATGAGGCATGCGCCGGCTCAGGCCTTGTCGGCGAGCGCCAGCGCCTTGTCGAACACCTGCAGCACGTTGGCCAGATCATGGCCGCGCTTCATGATCAGACCGCCCGCCGCGACGACCTGGTAGGCGCCCTGCTTGCGGGCGAGCTTTGGGTTCTTCTCGATCCGGTAGAGGGGCATCTCGCTGGTGCGGCGGAACACCGAGAACACCGCGCGTTCCTTCAGCATGTCGATGGCGTAGTCGCGCCATTCGCCGGCGGAGACCATCCGCCCATAGATCCGCAGGATCTGCGACAGCTCGGCTCGGTCGAAACTGACCACGGGACTTCTGGAACGGTTGTCGGGGAAGGCAACGAGATTTGCCGCTGGTTCGCCGGTCGTCCCGAAATCCTGCAAGATGACACCCCTCGTGCGATCTGTCGGCGCCGTCCGAAAGGCGCGCATGGTGCCACCAAGATAGGGGTCAGGTCGAGCGATGCAACCGAAAGCGAGCATCGAGCCCGGTGCTTCGCCGCGAACCGGCCTGCCCTTGCAATGTCCCGGAATCTAGTCCGCCGGAAATTCCAGCTGGGCGGCGGCGAGGATCGGGCCGGGCGCGCCATCGGCGGTGACCGACTGCAGGATGGCGGCGCAGCCGACCTTGCTCGTGTCGGGCCCGAACAGCGTCACCAGCGGCAGGTCGATCTCCATCGTCTCGCCGGTCCACATGCCGAGCACCCGCCAATCCTTGACGGCGTGCGTATTCGCCAGCGTCTGGCCGCTGTTCTCGCCGCGCTCGATGGCGACGGGCGCCTCGTCGACGAAGGTGACGAGCATCAGGACAGGCGTCTGGCCACCGGGGCTGGCGGCCGCGCCCTTGGCCGTGATGTGCAGCCGGTCCGCCACGACCGACAGGTCGATCTTCGCCGCCGAGCTCCGCTTCGACAGCGCGTCGCTGCCGATCAGGCGGCGTAGCTTGGCCTCGTGCGAGCCGACCACGGCGGCCTTGCCGTTCACCACCGCCTGCGGCGTGTAGATCGTCGTCGTCTCGAAGGATTTGGCGTAGGCGCGTTGGCGATCGGTGTTGACGGACGAGCCGAACGTGTCGCGCCAGCCGATATAGTCCCAGTAGTCGACGTGGTAGGCGAGGGCGAGGATACCTGGTTCTTCGGCCAGCCTAGCCAGCAATTCCTCGGCCGGCGG
Source organism: Aurantimonas endophytica (assembly GCF_014196845.1). Classification (GTDB taxonomy): domain Bacteria; phylum Pseudomonadota; class Alphaproteobacteria; order Rhizobiales; family Rhizobiaceae; genus Aurantimonas; species Aurantimonas endophytica. The sequence continues at coordinate 593,214 of NZ_JACIEM010000003.1, read as the reverse complement.
GCAGGATGAGCAACCCTGGCTGGTGAACATCTCGACGACGTGCGTCACCTGCTTGATTACCGCCTCGCCTGCAACGGCCGGACGGGCGGCCGCGCCAGCGAGCAGCATCGCCAGAAGCAGCAAGCCAAATCGCGCGCCGGCGATCCGGCTCACGCGATCCCCGCCGTGTTCCGGTTCGCCCGTGTCGTGTCCGGGTGCAAGGCTGTATCGTCGGCTGTCATCATGGACGCGAACCTACCGGCGGAGGCGAACACCCTCCAGTCAATTGCGGGTGAGAAAGCAGCCCGCCGCCGGTCGCGCGAACCGGCGGCGTCGTGGCGGCGCGGGGAGCGCCGCCGTCGTCATGGTCAGGCGGCGAGGCGGCGGAGCACGTAATGCAGGATGCCGCCATTACGGTAGTATTCGAGCTCGTCCAGCGTATCGATCCGGGCCTGGATCCGGACGCTGTCGACCGTGCCGTCGGCCCGCTCGATCTTCGCCTCCAGCACCTCGCGCGGCTTCAGGGTGGCGAGGCCCTCGATCGTCACCTTCTCGTCGCCCTTGATGCCGATCGTCTTCCAGGACGTGCCTTCCTCGGCGAAGACGAAGGGCACGACGCCCATGCCGACGAGGTTCGAGCGGTGGATGCGCTCGAAGCTCTCGGCGATCACTGCCCTGACGCCGAGGAGGTTGGTGCCCTTGGCCGCCCAGTCGCGCGACGAGCCGGTGCCGTATTCCTTGCCGGCGAAGACGACCAGCGGCACGCCTTCCGCCTGGTACTTCATGGCCGCGTCGTAGATCGGCATCACCTCCCCGTCGGGGAAGTGCTTGGTCATGCCGCCCTCGATGCCGTCCAGCATCTGGTTCTTGATGCGGATATTGGCGAAGGTGCCACGCATCATCACCTGGTGGTTGCCGCGGCGCGCGCCGTAGGAGTTGAAGTCGACCGGGCGGACCTGGTGGCTGACGAGGTAGTCGCCGGCCGGGCCGTTGGCCTTGATCGAACCCGCCGGCGAGATGTGGTCGGTTGTGATCGAATCGAGGAACAGGCTGAGGATGCGGGCGCCGTGCACGTCGGTGACCGGCTCCGGCTCCATGGTCATGCCCTCGAAATAGGGCGGGTTCTGCACGTAGGTCGAGCGGTCGTCCCAGTCATAGGTCAGGCCGCCGGACACCTCGATCGTCTGCCAGTGCGCGTCGCCCTTGAAGACGTCGGCATAGCGCTCCTCGAACATCTGGCGGGTGACCGTCTCGCGGACGATCTCGGCGATCTCCTGGGTGGTCGGCCAGATGTCCTTGAGGAACACGTCGTTGCCGTCGCGGTCCTTGCCGAGCGGCTCCTTGGTGATGTCGACGAACATCGAACCGGCGATGGCGTAGGCGACCACCAGCGGCGGCGAGGCGAGGTAGTTCGCCCGAACGTCCGGGTTCACCCGGCCCTCGAAGTTGCGGTTGCCCGACAGCACCGAGCAGGCGACGAGGTCGTTCTCGGTGATCGCCTCGGAGATCGGCTCCGGCAGCGGGCCGGAATTGCCGATGCAGGTGGTGCAGCCATAGCCGACGAGGTTGAAGCCCATGGCGTCGAGATCGGCCTGCAGGCCGGCCTTCTCGAGATATTCCGTCACCACCTGGCTGCCGGGCGCCAGCGAGGTCTTCACCCAGGGCTTCACCGTCAGGCCCTTGGCGTGGGCCTTGCGGGCGACGAGTCCGGCCGCGACCAGGACGTTGGGGTTCGAGGTGTTGGTGCAGGAGGTGATCGCCGCGATCACGACGTCGCCGTCGGAGATGCCGTGGTCGGTGCCGGCGACCGGATGGCGGGCCGGCGGTTCGTCGAACGCTCCCGTCGCGCCTTCGGCAACGTAGCGGGCTTCGGCGACGGTCTGCGTGTCGGAGGCCTTCTTGCGGCCGCCCTGCAGTTCGGTCAGGGCGGTGCGGAAGGCGGAAGCAGCGTCGGTCAGCGCGACGCGGTCCTGCGGGCGCTTGGGGCCGGCGAGCGACGGCACGACCGTCGAAAGGTCGAGTTCGAGCGTGTCGGTGAAGACCGGATCGGCGATGCCGTCCTCGCGGTACATGCCCTGCGCTCTGGCATAGGCCTCGACCAGCGCGATGCGGTGCTTGTCGCGGCCGGTCGCCTCGAGATAGGCGAGCGTGTCCTTGTCGATCGGGAAGAATCCGCAGGTGGCGCCGTATTCCGGCGCCATGTTGCCGATCGTCGCCTGGTCCTCGAGGGTAAGGTTCGACAGGCCCGGGCCGAAGAACTCGACGAACTTGCCGACGACCTTCTTCTTGCGCAGCATCTCGGTCACGGTGAGCACGAGGTCGGTCGCCGTGGTGCCCTCCGGCAACTTGCCGACCAGGCGGAAGCCGATGACCTCCGGGATCAGCATGGAGATCGGCTGACCGAGCATGGCTGCCTCGGCCTCGATGCCGCCGACGCCCCAGCCGAGGACCGACAGGCCATTGACCATGGTGGTGTGCGAATCGGTGCCGACCAGCGTGTCCGGATAGGCGATCGTCTCGCCGTTCTCTTCCTTGGTCCAGACGGTCTGCGCGAGATATTCCAGGTTCACCTGGTGGCAGATGCCGGTGCCGGGGGGCACGACGCGGAAATTCTCGAAGGCTTCCGAGCCCCAGCGCAGGAAGGTGTAGCGCTCGCCGTTGCGGCCATACTCGGCGTCGACATTCTTGGTGAACGAGTCCTTCTGGCCGAAGAAGTCGACCATCACCGAGTGGTCGATGACGAGATCGACCGGCACCAGCGGATTGACCTTTCGGGGGTCGGCTCCGAGCTGCCGTGTCGCGTCGCGCATCGCCGCGAGGTCGACGACGGCGGGAACGCCGGTGAAGTCCTGCATCAGGACGCGGGCCGGGCGGTAGGCGATCTCGTGGCCGGCCGTGCCCTTGTCGTGGATCCAGTTGGCGACGGCGCGGATGTCGTCGGCCGTCACGGTGCGGCCGTCCTCGTTGCGCAGCAGGTTCTCAAGCAGCACCTTCATCGAGAAGGGAAGCCGCGAGGCACCGGCGAGGCCATTCCGTTCGGCCTCTTGCAGATCGTAGTAGACGTAGTCCTTGCCCTCGACGGAGAGGGTCTTGCGGCTATGGAAGCTGTCGGATGCGTTCGACATGTGGCTTCGTTCCTTCTCGAACCAGGATGGAGTCCGAAGGGCGAACGGCCTTGAGCGCAGCGGAGAAGCGCTCGAAGATGCGGGTGCGACCATTTCCGCTAGTCCGCCCCGGTTCCGCTGGTGCCAGGCGGGAACCTTGAGATCGGCGCTGAAAAATTCCACTCCGGTCGCTGGCGTGGTTGCCGTCCTCATAACGAAGTTTGTAACGCCTATAAAGGGTGTCGCGCGGCGATGGTGAATTTGTGCCGGCGCCGCCGTGGCGAGGGGATGCGAGGGCGGATGACCAAGGCGGTGAAGCACGGCACGACGGGGCCGCGGCTGGGGGCAAAGACCGTAACGACCGGCGGCGCCGCGTGAGCGGCCTCGCCATCACGATATCCGGCCTGACCATCGGGCGCGGCAGCACCACTGTCGCCGGCCCGCTGGAACTGGCGCTCGGTGGCGGCGAGGCGCTGATCGTCACCGGCCCCAACGGCGCCGGCAAGTCGACGCTGCTGCGCACGCTGGCCGGGCTGCTGCGGCCGCTGGCCGGGCGAATCACCGTCGCCGGCGTCATGGCGCCGGACGGCGAGCCGGCGCGGAGCCTCCCCGAGATCGCCCATTATGTCGGCCACCGCAACGCGATGAAGCCCTCGGTCAGCGTCGGCGACAATCTCCGCTTCTGGGCCCGCTTCCTCGGCGGGCCGGGGCTTTCGGTCGACGACTCGCTCGAGGCGGTGGGCCTGCCGGGCCTCGCGCATCTGCCGTTTGCGTATCTCTCGGCCGGCCAGCAGCGCCGTGCCTCGCTGGCACGGCTGCTCATCGCCCACCGACCCGTGTGGATCCTCGACGAGCCGACCGCCGCCCTCGACACCGCCTCGCAGGCGCGCTTTGCCGGTCTGATGGCGGACCATCTGGCCTCCGGCGGCAGCGTCATCGCCGCGACCCACCAGCCGCTTGGGCTGGTGGCCCCGCGGGAGCTGGCCATGGCACCGGCGCCCGCGGAGCAGGCCGCGAAGCAAGGCGGCGCGATCGCCGATGCCGATCTCGCCGCGGCGGAGGGCTGGCTGTGACGGCGGTGTTCTGGCGCGACCTGAAGCTCGCCGTCTCCGGCGGCGGCGGGGCGATGACGGCGGTGATCTTCTTCCTCGCCGTCGTCGCGACGGTGCCGTTCGGCGTCGGACCCGACCTCAACCTCCTGTCGCGGATCGGGCCGGCGATCCTCTGGATCGGGGCGCTGCTGTCGACCCTTTTGACCCTCGACCGGCTGTTCCAGGCCGACCGCGAGGACGGCACGCTCGACCTGATGCTCACCGGCCCGACGCCGATGCCGCTGGTCGTGCTGGGCAAGTGCCTGGCGCTGTGGGCGGCCTCCGGCCTGCCGCTGGTGCTGGCGGCGCCGGCGCTCGGCCTGTTCCTGGCGCTGGAGCCCGTGGCGATCGGCGCGGTCACGCTGACGCTGCTGGCCGGCACGCCCGCCATCACCTTCATCGGCGCCGTCGGGGCGGCGGTGGCGGTGGCGCTGCCGCGCGGCGGGCTCCTGGTGTCCGTGCTGGTACTGCCGCTGGCGATCCCGGTGCTGATCTTCGGCGTCTCGGCCACCTATGGGGCGGTCAACGATCCCGACCCGTTCCTGTCGCCCTTCCTGATCCTCGTTGCCCTGACGCTGTTCTTCGGGGCGCTGGGGCCGATTGCGGCGGCGGCAGCGCTCAAGGCGGGCGGAGACTGACCGCGACGATCGGCCGGTTCTTCCTTTGGCCGGAATCGTGCTGTTTACGGCTAGGTTCGAACCATCCTAAACTCAGGCCATGACCGACCTTTCCGCCACCAAGCCATCGCGCTTCACCATCCTCGCCAACCCGACGCGGTTCCTCGAACTATCGGGCCGGCTGCAGCCGTGGCTCTACGCGGCGGCGCTGGCGGCGCTGTCGGTCGGCCTCACCCTTGGGTTCATGGCCCCGCCGGACTACCAGCAGGGCGCCACGGTGCAGATCATGTTCATCCACGTGCCCTTCGCATGGCTGTCGATGATGGTCTGGACGGTGATGAGCCTGTCGGCGCTCGGCACGCTCGTCTGGCGCCATCCGCTCGCCGACGTCGCGGTCAAGGCGGCGGCGCCGATCGGCGCCGTGTTCACGGCGCTGGCGCTGATCACCGGCTCGATCTGGGGCCGGCCGATGTGGGGCACCTGGTGGGTGTGGGACGCCCGGCTGACCTCGGTCTTCGTCCTGTTCCTGATGTATCTCGGGCTGATCGCGCTGACCCGTGCGCTCGACGATCCGGGCAAGAGCGCCAGGGCCGCGGCGATCCTCGTCCTTGTCGGCTTCGTCAACATCCCGATCATCAAGTTCTCGGTGGACTGGTGGAACACGCTGCACCAGTCGGCCAGCGTCATCCGCGCCGACGGGCCGGCGATGCCGGCCGTGTTCCTGACGCCGCTGCTCTTGTCGGCGCTCGGCTTCACGCTCTTGTTCTTCGCGTTGCACCTGACGGCGATGCGCAGCGAGGTGCTGCGCCGGCGCGTTGCCGCCCTTTCGCGGCTCGCCGCCCGCCGCGCGGACGGCTGAGGCTCCCATGCAGAACGACTATTTCGGCTTCATCGCCTCGGCCTACGGGATATCGGCGCTGCTCCTGGCAGGACTGGCGCTGTGGATCGTCCTCGACGCGCGGGCCCAGCGCCGGGCGCTCGCGGCGCTCGAGGAAAAGGGCGTGCGCCGGCGTTCGTCCGCTGCGCGCCCGGAGAATCCGTCGTGACCGATCCCGCCGTCCCGAGCGAGCGGCCGCGCCGCCGCAATTTCTTCGTGCTCCTGCCGCTGCTGCTGTTCGGCGGGCTCGCGGCGGTGTTCCTCTACCAGCTGGTCTCCGGCCACGACCCGCAGCAGATCCCTTCGGTGCTGATCGGCAAGACCGCGCCCGAGACGACGCTACCGCCGCTCGAGGGCGTGACCGGCCCGAACGGGCAGGCGATGCCCGGCCTCGATCTTTCCGGCTTCGGCGACGGAAGGCCGGTGCTGGTCAACGTCTTCGCCTCCTGGTGCGGCCCCTGCCGCGAGGAGCACCCGCTGCTGATGGACCTCGCGGAGGACCCGCGGCTGCGGATCGTCGCGATCAACTACAAGGACAAGCCGGAAAATGCCCGGCGCTTCCTGGCCTCGCTCGGCAACCCCTATGCGGCCATCGGCGTCGACCCGACCGGCGCCACGACCATCGACTGGGGCGTCTACGGCGTGCCCGAAAGCTTCCTCGTCGCTGCCGACGGCGAGATCCTGTTCAAGCAGACCGGGCCGTTCACGCCCGAGGCGGTGGCCGGCGGGCTGATGCCGGCACTGGAACGGGCGCTCGCCCGGGACGCGGGCGGCAACAAGGCCCCGACGAGCTGACGCGCCGCCTGACCCGCGGCCAGCTGCGGCCATTCCCGGATGGCGAACAAGGACCATCTCTGGCGGCATGAACCAGCCATCCTTCTCGCTCCGCACGCCTGCCGACGACGACCTGCCGCGCAAGATCTGCGACAATTGCGGCTTCGTCGCCTACGAGAACCCGAAGATCGTGGTCGGCTCGGTGGTCCGGCACGAGGGGCGGATCCTGCTCTGCCGCCGGGCGATCGAGCCGCGACGCGGCTTCTGGACGATCCCGGCGGGCTATCTGGAACTGAACGAAACGCCGGAGGAGGGCGCAAGGCGCGAGGCGCGGGAGGAGGCGACGGCCATGCTCGACATCGAGCGGCTGCTGGCGGTCTACTCGGTGCCGCGTATCAGCCAGGTGCAGCTGATCTACCGCGCGCGGCTGGCTGTGCCGGACTTCTCGGCGGGGCCCGAAAGCCTGGCCGTCGAACTGTTCGAATGGAATGACATCCCGTGGGACGATCTGGCGTTTCCGACGGTGCACTGGGCGCTCGCCCATGACCGGGAGGCCGAGACGGGCGCCGCGACCGTGCCCTTCGGCAACCCGGCCGGCGCGTCCGGCGATGCGATGCCGGACGGCCGTTTCCTGAAGCCGGGAGAGTTCTGACGCGCTTCCGCGCGTGTCAGCCCTGGACTTCGCCCGTCGTCCGCCGGATCTGCGCGGCCAGTTCGGGCGGCAGCTTGAGCTGTGCGGCCAGCCGGTCGAGATAGGCGCGTTCGGCGGGGTGGTCGGCGTCGATGGCCAGGAGCGAGGCCGTGTAGACTTCCATGGCGATCTCCGGTGTCGTGGCGCGGGAGGCCAGCTGCTCGGGCGTCATCGGACGGCGCATTTCGTCGACCAGGAAGCCCTTTTCCTCGGCGTCCAGATCGAGCTCGTCGATCCGGCCGAAGATCGCCTGCTCCTCGTTGGCGTCGATGTAGCCGTCGGCCTTGGCGGCGGAGATCATCGCCGACAGCATCAGCCGTGAACGGACATCCTCTTCGCCCGCCGGCAGGAAGGCGGTGCCCTTCGGCTCGGGGATCTCGCCCGGGGCGGTGGTCGAGGGAAGCTGGCGCAACGGTTCGGCGCCCGGCAGGGCGGTCTGGCCCTGCTGCGCCTGATAGGACTGGTAGGCCTTGTAGGCGAGGCCTGCGACGAGCGCCGCACCGCCGAGCTTCAGCGCCGTGCCGCCCAGCTTGCCGACGCCCTTGCCGCGGAACAGGCTGGTGGCGAGGCCACCCGCCAGCGCGCCCCCCAGGGCCGATCCGGCGCCGCCCTGCAGCAGGCCGCCGAGGCCCGACCCGGAACCGCCGCCCTGCAGCATGCCCCCGAGCTGGTCGACCAGCGAGCCGCCGCCCTGGCCCTCGCGGTTCTGACCCGGATGGGAGCCTGTCGTTCCCTGTCCGCCGGTGCCGAGAAATTGGCCGAGTAGCTTCTGGATGTCCATGGAGGTCGTTTCCCTGATTGCTGCAACTGGCCCCCGATATCGGAACGGTGTCCGTTCGCCGCAATGCCTTTGGCGGCTCGATCACATGCAGGACCGGCGCGGAAGCGCGTTATTTTCCCCTTCGCCGGTGCGGATGACGTAGGCTGCGAATTGCGGATGGCCCGGTTGCCTCCGCGCACCGCGAGGCAGCCGCGCCTCGCTGGTGAGGCGTCGGTCGGTATTCCTTCTGGAGGTAGTGTTCTTGCTGTCAGCCATTTCTCGGAGGCTTTGCCTGCAGACCCTCGCCGTCGTCGCCGTTCTCTGCATCGGCGGCCAGCCGCAGGCTGCCGGGGCGGCCGAACGGGTCCGCATCGACACGGGCGGCCTCGGAGCGGGAACGATCATGGTCCGGACGTCGGAACGCCGGCTCTATCTCGTGGTCGGACCCGGCACCGCGATCGGCTACGATGTCGGTGTCGGGCGGGCCGACCGCCAGTGGACCGGCACAGCCAGCATCACCGGGAAATATCTCCGCCCGAACTGGGCACCGCCGCTGGCGGTGCTCAAGGACCGGCCCGATCTGCCTGAAATGATCCCGAGCGGGGCGCCGAACAATCCGATGGGCGAGGCGGCGATGACGCTGTCGGGCGGGGAATACGCCATTCATGGCACCAATCGGCCAGGCTCCATCGGAGGCTTCGTGTCCTATGGCTGCATCCGCATGCATAACGCCGACATTCTGGACCTCTACGAGCGCGTCGCCGTCGGAACGCCGGTCACCGTGATGCGCTGAAGTCCGTTTCCGGCGGCGCTGAGGAGCGTCCGGCCGTGGGGCTGCCCGCGAAACTGCGCCGGAGGGGCGTCAGGGAAGCGTTCCCTCGTGCGGCCCGTCACGCTCCACCACGCTGCGCAACGACGGGTGCACAACGAGTTGGTCGCTGTAGCTGATGAAGCCCAGCCGGCGGAACTTGTTCATGAAGTAGCAGACCCGCGAACGCGTGGTGCCGACCATTTCCGCCAGCACTTCCTGGCTGACCTTGATCGCGGCACCGTCTCGATCCACCTCGGCGAGCAGCAGCAGCAGGCGGGCGAGCCGCTTCTCGCTGGAGTTGAGGATATGATCGATCAGATCTTCCTCGACGCGTCCGGCGCGCGCCGCAAGACGGGATACGACCATCGCCGCGAAATCCGGGTCGTCGTGCAACAGGTGCAGGAAAGTCGTCCGATCCCAGCGAGCGATCCGGCAGTCGATCAGGGCGACTGCGGTCGCGTTGCGTACCGGCGGTGGCTCTGCCAGGCACGTTTCGCCGGAGAATACCCCGGCCGAAAGGACCGCGAGGACGGCGGCCTTCCCGCTCGGCGACAGGGCGGAGATCTTGACCACGCCGCGCTGGATGAAAAACACGGCGTCGCCCGCATCACCCTGGACGAAGATCCGTTCGCCCTTCGCGTAGTCGCAGACGGTTCCTCCGCCAGCGCGCGCCAGCAGATGTCCCGGTGAAACGGATGACGCAACGATGCCGTCTGCCATGCCCGTATCCGATCTGCAACGCAACGCCACTCAATGCCAAGTTGAGCAATATTGCTCAGATTCGCGCAAAGAAAGCTACTAAAGGCTTTGTGATAGGGGAAATCGGGGGACGTTCGATGAAGATACTCGCGGGAGTAAAACTGACTCTGGCTGCGCTGGCGGTCATCGGCGCTGGGGAAACGAAGTCACTGGCGCAGAGCCTGGACAGCTTTGCCATTCTCGCGGGATCGACGGTTACCAACACCGGGACGACGGTCATCAACGGCAATGTCGGCGTCAGTCCCGGCACCGCGGTCGTCGGATTTCCGCCCGGAATCGTCACGGCGCCCTATACGACGTTCCTCAATGACGGTGTCGCGGTCCAGGCGCAGATCGACCTCACGTCCCAGTATGTCGACCTGTTCAACCGCCCGGCAACGATCAACCTCACCGGGCAGGATCTTGCCGGGCTGACCTTGGCGCCGGGCGTGTTCCAATACGACACCTCCGCCCAGCTGACAGGGACGGTGACGCTGGACGCGCAGTTCAACCCGAACGCCGTCTTCATCATCAATATCGGCAGTACCTTCACCACCGCCAGTGCGTCGACCGTGTCGCTGATCAACGGCGCGCAGGCGGCCAACGTCTTCTTCGTGGTGGGAAGTTCGGCCACGCTCGGCACCGAGACGACGCTCGCCGGGCAGATCCTGGCGCTGACCAGCATCACGCTCAATACCGGCGCCGACATCCTCTGCGGTGCCGCTTTGGCTCGCAACGGCGCGGTGACGCTGGACACCAACACGATCTCGGTGTGCCCGGCAGTGACTGTGCCGGTGGTTCCGGTGGTGACGCCGCCGGTCGTGACGCTGCCCGACGGCACGCCCGTCGTCGTGGTGCCGCCCGGTACCCCGGTGGTGACGCCCCCGGATGGCACGCCGATAATCACCCTCCCGGACGGCACGCCGGTGTTCATCCTGCCCGACGGCAGCCTGGCGATCGTCGCTCCCGTGGACCTGCCGACGCCGGCCGCGGTCTCCGTCGCCGACGGCATCGACTCGTTCGTTGCCGGGGGCGGCGACCTGCCGCTGGTCTTCCGCCTGCTGACGCCCGCGCAGACAGTCCTCGTCCTGGAGCAGCTGACCGGCGAGGTCGCGACGTCGGTGGCGCCGGCCGGCAGGCAGGCGATGAACTCGTTCATGAATGAGGTCTTCGACCGCATGAACGAGGGGCCCTACGCCCCCGAAATCGTCCCTGAACAACCGGCGCCGCCGGCCACGGTCCGGGTCCTCGGCTATGGTCCGGAGGCCGGCACGACCCTGCAGATGCTGGGCGGCGTCGCCATGTACGGCGCGCCGGTCGCAGCCCCGCCGCCTCAGACGAAACCCTGGAATGGCTGGATTGCCGGCTACGGCCAGGAGACCCGGACCGATGGCGACAGCTATTGGGGATCGCATGACCGCGAAATCGACACGGTGGGTGTCGCCGTCGGTATCGACTATGCGCTCACCCCCGACACGATCGCCGGCTTTGCCGTCGGCCTCGGCCGGAGCACGTTCGGGCTCGACGGCGCCAGCGGTTCCGGCGAGAGCGACATGGTGCATGCGGCGATCTATGGCCGCACCAATTTCGATGCCGCCTATGTCGCGGCCTCGATCGCGGTCGGATACAGTGACGTGTCCACCGAGCGCAACCTGACGATCGGCACCACCGAGCGCTTCGATGCCGACTTCTCCGCCTGGAATCTCGCCGGGCGGGTGGAAACCGGCTATCGCTTCGACGTTCCCGAGATCGCCGTGATCCCGGGCCGCGGCTGGATCACGCCCTATGCCAGCCTGCAGGTCCAGCAATATTACACGCCGGACTACAACGAGACGTCGGGTACCAACTCGATCTTCGTCCTCGACGTCGACTCGAGCGACTCGACCGGCGTGCGGACCGAGCTCGGTGCCCGGTTCGGCCAGATCATTCCGCTCTCCGACGATGCCACGCTCAAGCTGCGCAGCCGTCTCGCCTGGGCCCACGACGAAGTGTCGGGACAGACTCTCGATGCGAGTTTCCGGGCGCTGCCGGGATCGGATTTCCAGATCAAGGGCGCCGACGAGTCCGGCGATTACCTGCTCGCCTCGGCGGGAGCGGAAGTGGCCTGGTCCAATGGGCTGGCGGTGGGTGCCACCTTCGACAGCGAACTCTCCAGCGACTCCACCACGCTCTCCGGCATCGGACGGGTCAGCTACAGCTGGTAGGAAACCGCGTGCCGGCCGGGGGACCCCGGCCGGCGCGCCCCGGCGGCGCGTATGCTCTCAGCCTTTGCCAGCGTCCGCGACCTTCGGCTCCAGCGCATGCCGCTTCAGCAGCGGGATCTGGGTCAGCATGAAGACGATGGTGATCGGCATCGTGCCCCAGACCTTGAAAGCCACCCAGGCGTCGGTCGAAAAATTCCGCCAGACCACCTCGTTGAGCACCGCGAGGAACAGGAAGAACAGGCCCCAGCGCAGCGTCATCTTGCGCCAGCCTTCGGCATCGAGCTTGAAGGCCTGGTCGAAGACATAGCCGAGCAGCGACTTGCCGAAGGCAAGGCCGCCGAGCAGGACCGCCCCGAACAGGGCGTTGACGATGGTCGGCTTCATCTTGATGAAGGTCTCGTCCTGCAGCCACAGGGTCAGCGTGCCGAACACCAGCACCACCGCGCCAGATACGAGCGGCATGATCGGCAGGCTGCGGGTGATCGCCCACGAGACCGAGAGCGAGATCGCCATCGCAGCCATGAACAGGCCGGTGGCGATGAACAGCGGTCCGCCGAAATCCTGCAGGACCGGGAAGGCTTCGGCCAGCTGCTCACCGCGCGAATTGGCGAAGAAGAAGACCAGCAGCGGCCCGAGCTCCAGCCCGAACTTCAGGAGCGGGTTCATCTCCTTGCGTCCGGGGCTGTTCGGCCCTTCCTCGATGATGTGGTCGCTCATGGTCACTCCGTGTTCGGCGTGGCTATCGGCGAGGAAACCGGCGAATGCGAGGCATCTCCGAAACAATCGCCGGCTCGGCGCGGGCTAGGCTTCGGCGGTCGTGCCCGCAATCGCCTCGGCGAAATCCTTCGCCCTGAACGGCTCGAGATCGTCAATCCCCTCGCCAACGCCGACGAAATAGACCGGCAGTCTGTGCTTGGCGGCGATGGCGACGAGGATGCCGCCACGCGCCGTGCCGTCGAGCTTGGTCATCACCAGGCCGTTGACCCCCGCCACGTTGCGGAAAATCTCCACCTGCTGCAGGGCGTTCTGGCCGGTGGTCGCGTCGAGCGTCTGCAGCACCGTATGCGGTGCGTCCGGCTCGCGCTTCTGCAGGACGCGGACGATCTTCTCGAGCTCGGCCATCAGCTCGGTCTTGTTCTGCAGCCGGCCGGCCGTGTCGATGATCAGCACGTCGGAATCGTTCTCGATGGCGCGGTCATAGGCTTCGTAGGCAAGGCCGGCGGCGTCGGCGCCGATCGCCTTGGCGACGACCTCCGAGCCCGTGCGCTCCCCCCAGATCTTCAGCTGCTCCACCGCCGCGGCGCGGAACGTGTCGCCGGCGCAGAGCGTCACCTTGAGCCCTGCACGAGTCAGCTTGGCGGCGAGCTTGCCGATCGTCGTGGTCTTGCCGGTACCATTGACGCCGACGACGAGGATCACGTGCGGCTTCTTCTCGAGGTCCAGTTCCAGCGGCACGGCGACGGGAGCCAGCGTCTTCTCGACTTCCTGGGCCAGGATGCCGCGGACCTCGGCCCCGGACACGCTCCGGCCGAAGCGGCCCTCCGACAGCCGGTCGGTGATGCGCAACGCCGTCTCGAGGCCGAGATCGGCCCGGATCAGCACGTCCTCGAAGTCCTGCAGCGTCTCCTCGTCGAGCTTGCGCGCCGTGAAGATCGAGCCGATCGAGCCGGAAAGCTGGTTGGACGAACGCGACAGGCCTTCGCGAAGGCGCAGCAGCCACGGCGCCCGCACCGGCTCGGCCGGGGTCGGAGCGGTCGGCTGCCGCAGCCGGAAGCCGGCATCGGGGTCGATCGCCGGGCGGGCGGGCAGAGGCGCCAACGGCGCTTCGGAAGCCGGTTCGTCGAAGCTCGGGTCGATCCGCTCGGCATCGGCGGGGACGGTATCTTCCTCTTCCGGCGGCAGGTCCGCGTCCAGCCAGGAGAAGTCCGCTTCGTCCGCGTCTTCGGGGCCGTGGCCGTCGAGATGGTCGTCTTCGGATGCCGGCGCGACAGGCGGCGCGACCGCTTCCGCTTCGAGGGAGGGCTCGCGCGTCTCGCCGTCTACCGGGGGAACGCCCGGCTCGAGGAAGGAGAAATCGACCTCGGCGGGCTCAGGCTCCGGCGCCTCGAGGAAGGAGAAATCTGCCCCGTCCTCCTCGTCTTCCGGCAGTTCAGTCAGCCAATCGGAGTTTTTTTTTGAGCCGGGTCCGAGTGATCGTCGGATTTTGCGTCTGCCGCCGCCATTTCGGCCAGCGGGGTGATGCCGCCGCCATCGTCGCCGGGACCCGTCGCCTCGCCGGCACCCGCTTCGTCGTCGGCGACGGAACTGGCGGCAGCCACGGGCCGCACTTCGGGATCGGGTGATTCCGGGCGACCGTACTCGCTGTCGGACGCCCGGGGCGTCGTGCCTTCGGCGGGCGTGCGCGCCGCCTCCGTATCGGTGCCGAAGGAGAAGACGCGCCGAAAGAAGCTCTTGTTGTCAGCCATGGATCCCGTTCTCGGCCTTTGCGGCCAGTGTGGCGCGGGAAACATCGCTGTTCCATGGTCGCGCCTGCAGTTTTCCGTTCTCTTGCGCCGCAATGATAGCGTCGACGACGTCGCCGGGGAGGCCTGCGTCGATGCGGCAATGGGTGAAGTCCTCGCAGCGGCCGCCGCCGCCGCGCTCGACGAGCACGGATTGGCGGGTGCCGACTATGCGGCCCTGATGCGCCTTGAGGGCCGCGTCGCCTATTTCGCGCAGCCGCGCGGCACGTTCCTTGATCACCGGTCGCGGCAGCTGCGGCATGCGGGCCGCCGGCGTCCCCTCGCGCGGCGAGAAGGGGAAGACGTGGAGATGCGTCAGGCCGCAATCCCCGACCAGCGCCAGCGTGTTCTGGAACATCGCCTCGGTCTCGGTCGGGAAGCCGGCAATCAGGTCGGCGCCGTAGACGATGTCGGGACGGCGTGCCCGCATCGTCGTGCAGAAATCGATTGCGTCCTGGCGCGTGTGGCGGCGCTTCATGCGCTTCAGGATCATGTCGTCGCCGGCCTGCAGCGACAAGTGCAGATGCGGCATCACCCGCCGGTCGGCGCCGATCGCATCCACCAGCGCGTCATCGGCCTCGACGGAGTCGATCGAGGACAGCCGCAACCGGCGCAGCGCCGGCACGTGGACGAGGATTGCCTGCACCAGGTCGCCCAGCCGCGGCCGGCCCGGCAGGTCGGCGCCCCAGCTGGTCATGTCGACGCCGGAAAGGACGATCTCATTGGTGCCGCTTCCGACGAGGCGCTTGATCTGCTCGACGGCGGCGCCCATCGGCACCGAGCGGGAATTGCCGCGGCCGAAGGGGATGATGCAGAAGGTGCAGCGATGGTCGCAGCCGTTCTGCACCTGGACGATAGCCCGCGCGCGGCCCTCGATCGCGTCGACCATGTGGCCGGCGGTCTCGGTGATGCTCATGATGTCGTTGACGCGGATCTTCTCCTCGGCGCCGACGCCGAAATCCGGCAGCGTGCGATAGGTCTCGGCGGAGAGCTTGTCTTCGTTGCCGAGTACAGCGTCCACCTCGACCATCGCGGCGAAACGGGCGGGCTCGGTCTGTGCGGCGCAGCCGGTGACGACGATCCGCGCCTGCGGGTTGTCGCGGCGGGCGCGGCGGATCTGCTTGCGCGCCTGGCGCACCGCTTCCTCGGTGACGGCGCAGGTGTTGAAGAGGATCGCCGGGCTCGCTTCGCCGCCGAGGCCGGCGGCCTCGGCCTCGCGCCGCATCACCTCCGCCTCGTAGGTGTTGAGGCGGCAGCCGAAGGAGACGATCTCGACTCCCATCAGGCCGGCACCGGCTCGCTGTCGCGCGTGAAGGATCCGGTCGCCGGGTCGAGCCTTCCCGACCATTCCCATTCGGCCGGGCCGGTCATCACCACGTGGTCGTCGTCCCGCCATTCGATCAGGAGGTCGCCGCCGGGTAGGGTGACGGTGACGGTGCGGTCGGTCCGGCGGGTGCGCGCGGCCGAGACGGCGGCGGCGCAGGCCGCCGAGCCGCAGGCGCGGGTCAGCCCGACGCCGCGCTCCCAGGTGCGCAGCGTCAGCGCGTCGCGTGCCGTCACACGCGCGATGGAGATATTGGCGCGCTCGGGAAAGATCGGGTGGTTCTCGAGGACCGGCCCGAACCGGTCGAGCTCGTAATCCCAGACGTCGCGCTCGACCCAGAAGATCGCGTGCGGATTGCCCATCGAGGCGACGGAAGGCGAATGCAAGACCGGGGCGTCGATCGGCCCGATCTGCAGTTCGATCGCCCGCGTGTCACGGAATTCCTCGGCCAGCGGGATCTCGTTCCAGGCGAAATGGGGGATGCCCATGTCGACCGCGATCTGCCCGTCGGGGCGCTCGCTGGCGGCAAGGATCCCGGCGCGGGTCTCGAAGGTGAAGTCGTGCCGGCCGGTCTCGGCGGACAGCGCCTGGACGACGCAGCGCGTACCGTTGCCGCAGGCCTGCGCCTCCGAGCCGTCGCGATTGATGATCCGGATATAGGCGTCGGTGCCGGGGGTCAGCGGATCGTGGATCGCCATGATCTGGTCGAAGCGTGTCGCGTCAACGGCGGCGAGGGCCCGTGCGGCGTCCGCGGCGATGCGCGCATCGCGGCCGCGCAGATCGGCGACGATGATCTCGTTTCCGAGCCCGTTCATCCGGGCGAACGGGACGAAACGCCCGTCAGTGGTTTCGGCACTCTCCGTCATCAGGGCTATATGGCGGATCGACCCCGGAAATGAAAGGATCGGGACGCGAGGGTCCCGATCCTTGAGATTATCGATCAGTTGGCCGGTGCGGGGGCGGGCGCTGCATTGCCGCCTTCGGGAGCGACGTCGACGTCTGGCATGTCGACGTCCGGCACGTTGACGTCAGGCGTGTCGATGGTGACGTTGGTGTCGCCGCCGCCCGACCCGCCGGTCAGGCGATCGCCGAAGAGGAAGTAGCCGCCGACGACGATGACGACGATGAGCAGGCCGGCGATCAGCCAGCCGGAGCCGCCACCGCCACCGCTGCCGCGGTCGTTGTTGACGATGACGGTGCGATCGCGCTCGGGGCGCGTGTCGTGGGGATCGGTCATGAGATTGTCCTTGCGAGAAGCGGACCGACGAGACCGATACGGTCACAAGGCCGTGCCGAACCCCGAGCGGGTTACGGCAGTGCGCTGTTGACGCAGACCGGACGCGCCTGTTGCCGCGGCGTTCCTTCGGCAGCTGAATGCCGTAGCCGGTCTATCGTTCCGCCAGCGACCTTTGCATTCTGCAACGATCGCTGGCGGCGATCACTTCTCCCAGTCGACGCCGATCGCGTCGCGGTCCAGCTCCCTCGCTTCCTGGCGAATCTCCCGGCTCTCCTCGAGATCGGTCTCGTCCTTCTCCGGCGGCGGCGCCGAGTCGCCGGTCGACTGCGTCAGCGCCAGGCTGAAATACATCGGGAAGTGATCCGAGCCGGTGTAAGGCAGCCGCCGCATCGACACGAGACGGAAACGGGCGTCGTGGAAGAGATGGTCAAGCGGCCAGCGCAGGAACCAGAAGCGCGCGTCGAAGGAGCTGTAGAAGCCGCGGCCGATGCGCGGATCGAGCAGCCGTGAGATACGCTGGAAAAGGCGTGTCGTGTGCGACCAGGCAACGTCATTGAGGTCGCCGCAGACCACGGCCGGCATCGCATCCTTATCGACGAGATGCGCGACCTGCATGAGTTCGCCATCGCGGCCGGCGGAATCGATGTGCGGGACCGGCGGTTCCGGGTGGACGCAGTAGAGGCGGAAGCTCTGGCCGTCGCGAAGCGTCACCGTGGCGATGATCGATGGCACCTCGTCCATGATCAGATCCTGCACCTGCACGTCCGACAGCTCGAAGCGCGAATAGAGCGCCATCCCATAGGCGTTATCCAAGGGACGCACGACCTGGTGCGGCCGCTCTTCGCCGACCGGGGCGAGCGCGTCGGACCATGCCTGGTCGACTTCCATGAAAAGGGCGATGTCCGGATTTGCGTCGCGCGTGACCTCAACGGTCCGGTCGTAGTCGCGGTTCGACATCTTGACGTTGGAGGAGAGGATCGAGACCACGTTGGGCGCGTCGTCGGGGCCGTCGAAAAGCTGCGACTGGCGCGGCCGGAGCGGCGTGAACTGCAGGATGCAGGCGGCCTGGACGATGACGACGATCGCCTGACCGGCGAGGAGGCCCCACAGCCATCGCAGGTCGTCGACCAGCCAGATCGTGAAGCCGGCGAGGACCACGGTCAGGACGAGGATCTGCAGCCGCGGGAAGGAGAAGGACCGCACGAAGCCGTGCGCGATGCGGAGGAAGGAGATGCCGGTCGCGGCGAGGAAGAGGACCGTGAGGACGGCCAGAACGATATGTGTGGTCACGTTCAGTTCCTCGGACGTGACGGGCAAAGCGCCCGTGGATGAGGGATCACTGGTAGACCCTGCTGAACCGTCGCCATGCGATGCTCCCAATATGACCGTGCGGCAGGGCAGCCGGGCGCGGTGCAAAACGGACGCTCTTGCGATTGGCCGGAATGTCGGCAAAGGGCTGCTGTCCCACCAGCGCCGAAGTAGGGGAGAAGCGTGACGGTTCCATTGCGGTGGCAAGTTGCGTGCGCCAGGCGGGCAGAATTTGACAATCCCCGTCCTTTGGTGTTTCTGCCGACGCATATCCGCGACTAGCCGTCCGCGACACGCCGACCGGGCCCCTCTTTTCGAGAGCCGCCCGGAGGTCACCATCCGCCAGCGATTTTCGCCCGCGGATGACGCCTTGCTTTGTGCATGGTCCGTGTCGGGGAGGGCGAGCCGCACCACCTTCCGGCGAGATACCGGAAGGACGGAAGGAAGTCTTGATGTTCGATTCACTCCAGGACCGCCTCGGGTCCATCCTGAACGGCCTCACCGGCCGCGGTGCGCTGTCCGACAAGGATGTCGCCGCCGCGCTGCGCGAGGTCCGTCGGGCGCTGCTCGAGGCCGATGTCGCGCTGGAAGTCGTCCGGGATTTCACCGACCGGGTGCGCGCCAAGGCCGTCGGCGCCGAGATCCTGAAGTCGATCAAGCCCGGCCAGATGGTCGTCAAGATCGTCCATGACGAGCTGATCGCGACGCTCGGCGAGACACAGGTCCCGATCGATCTGAACGCGCCGTCGCCGGTCGTCGTGATGATGGTCGGCCTGCAGGGCTCGGGCAAGACCACCACCTCCGGCAAGATCGCCAAGCGGCTCACCGAGAAGCAGCGCAAGAAGGTGCTGATGGCCTCGCTGGACACGCGCCGGCCGGCCGCCCAGGAGCAGCTGAAGGTGCTCGGCGAGCAGACCGGCGTCGCGACGCTGCCGATCATCGCCGGGCAGGACCCGGTCGAGATCGCCGTGCGCGCCGAACAGGCCGCCCGCCTCGGCGGCTACGACGTCGTCATCCTCGACACTGCCGGCCGCACGCATATCGACGAGCCGCTGATGGCCGAGATGGCCGAGATCAAGGCGCGCGCCAGGCCGCACGAGATCCTGCTCGTCGCCGACAGCCTGACCGGCCAGGACGCGGTGAACCTTGCCCGCTCCTTCGACGAGCGCGTCGGCATCACCGGCATCGTCTTGACCCGCGTCGACGGCGACGGGCGCGGCGGCGCGGCGCTGTCCATGCGCGCCGTCACCGGCAAGCCGATCAAGCTGATCGGTACCGGCGAGAAGATGGACGCGCTGGAGGATTTCCATCCGGCCCGCATCGCCGACCGCATCCTCGGCATGGGCGACATCGTCTCGCTGGTCGAGAAGGCCGCCGAGAACATCGACGCCGAACAGGCCGCGGCGATGGCCAAGCGGATGCAGTCCGGCAAGTTCGACCTCAACGATCTCGCCGACCAGATCCGCCAGATGCAGAAGATGGGCGGCATGGGCGGCATGATGGGCATGATGCCCGGCATGGGGAAGATGAAGGACCAGATGTCGGCGGCCGGGCTCGACGACAAGATGCTGAAGCGCCAGCTCGCGGTGATCGGCTCGATGACGCCGAAGGAGCGGGCCAATCCCGACATCCTCAAGCACTCGCGCAAGAAGCGCATCGCCGCCGGGTCCGGCACTTCTTCGGCCGAGATCAACAAGCTTCTGAAGATGCACCGCCAGATGGCCGACGTCATGAAGTCCATGGGCAAGGGCAAGGGCGGCATGATGCAGAAGATGATGGGCGGCCTCGCCGGCAAGATGGGCCTCGGCGGCTTGCCTGGCGGCATGGGGGGCGGCATGCCGGACCTCTCGAAGATGGACCCCAAGGAACTCGAGGCCATGGCGCGTGCGGCGCAGGGCGGCGGCGGCATGCCGGGCCTGCCACGCGGCATGCCGCCCGGCTTCGGCGGCATGGGCGGCCTGCCGGGACTGCCCGGCGGCGCGCCGCGGCTGCCCGGCCTGCCGGGGAAGAAGAAATGACCGTCCTGCCGACATCCGGCTGGGACGAAGCCGACCCGAAGTCCCGGCTCGCCACGCTGCGCCGCTCGATCGACAATATCGACGCCGCGCTGATCCACATCCTGGCCGAGCGCTTCCGCTGCACGAAGGTGGTGGGCGCGCTGAAGGCCGAGAACGATTTGCCCCCGGCCGATCCGGCCCGGGAGCGAGAGCAGATCGAGCGGCTCCGCCGGCTCGCCCTGGAGGCCGAACTCGATCCGGAATTCGCGGAGAAATTCCTGAACTTCATCGTGAAGGAAGTCATCCGCCACCACGAAGCCATCGCCGCCGCGCGCGGCATGCCATCATCGACAGGAGAATGAAATGCCACTGAAAATGCGTCTGGCCCGGGCCGGCTCGAAGAAGCGCCCCTATTACCACATCGTCGTCGCCGACGCGCGCAGCCCGCGCGATGGCCGCTTCGTCGAGCAGCTGGGTTCGTGGAACCCGCTGCTGCCGAAGGACGCGCAGCGCGTCACGCTCAAGGAAGACCGCATCAAGCATTGGCTCGGCGAAGGCGCCCAGCCGACCGACCGGGTGCTGCGCTTCCTCGACCAGGCGGGCATCGCCAACCGCCCCGAGCGCAAGAACCTGACCAAGGGCCTGCCGGGCAAGAAGGCGCAGGAGCGCGAGGCCGAGCGCAAGCAGCGCGAGGAAGACGCCGCGACCGCCGCCGCCGAGGCCGAAGCCGCCAAGAATGCGCCGGCCGAGGAAGAGGCGCCCGCTGCCGAGGAAGAGACCGCTTCCGCAGAGTAAGCGTCGGACCAGTTTCGGCTGCAAGTTGACGAATGTGAGTGGACGGCGCCCAAGGGCGCCGTTCCCGTAAGTGGGCCCCGCGGCCCGTGGCGCGAAGGTGCGAACATGTCGCCTGCCGAGACCCATTCGGGTCATCTTCCCGGAACCGATGCCTTTGAGCTGGCTCCCGTCCCGCTTTGGCTCGAGGATTTCAGCGGCGTCAAGGCGCTGCTCGATGGCTGGCGCGCCAGCGGCGTCGGCGACCTGCGGGCGCATCTTGCCGCCGATCCCGAGCGGGTGCGGGAAGCCACCCGCCGGATCGGCCTGATCGCCGTCAACCAGCGAACGCTCGAGCTCTTCGAGGCTTCGAGCTTCGCCGAATTGTCAGACAATCTCGACCAGGTGTTCTCCGGCGACATGCTGTCGACCCATGTCGACGAACTTGCGCAACTCTGGGACGGCCAGGACAATTTCACCAGCCTCGCCGTCAACTACACGCTCTCCGGCCGCCGCCTCGACGTGCAGCTGAAAGCCCGTATCCTGCCCGGCCACGAGGCCGACTGGGGCCGCGTGCTGATCGCCACCGAGGACGTCACCGAGCGCGAGTCCGGCCGCCGCCGGGTCGCCGAAAGCGCGGCCTTTGCCCGCGGCCTGTTCGAGCATTCGCCGATCTCCCTCTGGGTCGAGGATTTCAGCGTGGTCAAGCGGCTGATCGACGAGGTGCGCGAGCGCGGCGTCGTCGACTTCCGCACCTTTCTCGACGTGCATCCCGATTTCGTGACGCGCTGCATGAGCGAGATCCGGGTCATCGACGTCAACCGGCACACGCTGGAGTTGTTCAAGGCCCCCGACAAGGCGACGCTGCTCGCGCGGCTCGCCGACGTGTTCCGCGACGCGATGGAGCAGCATTTCCGCGAGCAGCTGGTGGATCTGTGGCAGGGCAAGCTGTTCCAGCAGCGCGAGGTGGTGAACTACTCGCTGGAGAACGAGGAACTGCACGTCCACATGCAGTTCTCGGTGTTCCCGGGCCACGAATCCGATTGGTCGCTGGTGCAGGTGGCGCTCGCCGACATCACCGCCCGCAAGAAGGCCGAGGCCTATCTGGAGTATCTCGGCAAGCACGACATCCTGACGCGGCTCTACAACCGCTCGTTTTTCGTCGATGAGCTCAACCGCCTCGAGCGCAAGGGGCCGGAGCCGATCACGCTGGTCGTCGCCGACCTCAACGGCCTGAAGGAGGTCAACGACACGCTGGGCCATGCGGCGGGCGATGCGCTGCTGCGGCGGGCCGGCGAAGTGCTGAACGAGGCGGTGGCGAAGCCGAACCACGCCGCCCGCATCGGCGGCGACGAGTTCGTGGTGATGATGCCCGCCAGCGGCGCCGAAGAGGGCGCCCGGATGATCGAATCGGTCCATGAGCTGGTGGAAGTGAACAACCAGTTCTACCCCGGCACGCCGCTGTCCTTCTCGCTCGGCATGGCGACGGCCGAAGCCGGCGAGCGGCTCGAGGACGCGGTCCGCCGCGCCGACCAGCAGATGTATGCGGCCAAGCGGGAGCATTATGCCAACGCCGACCGCAACCGGCGTCAGGACGGGTCGGGGGAACTTCACACTGCCGCGTCGGGGTAAGCCGGCGGTGTCGGACTTGCCGAAACTGCGCGATCCCGGCATGGATCGGCGCCTGCCACCAGGATTGCCGCGCCCAATGCCGAACCAACCCTCCGCCCCCGTCAATCCCGTGCTGCTTGCCGTCGTCGGCGGGGCACACGGCATCAAGGGCGAGTGCCGCGTCCGGTCCCTCACCGAGGACCCGACGGCGCTTGGTGCCTACGGGCCGCTCTTCGACGCTTCCGGCAACCGCTACACCGTCAAGTCGGCGCGGCCGCAGAAGAACGTCGTGGTGGTGCGCTTCGCGGAAGTCCAGGATCGCAACCACGCCGAGCGGATCAACGGGCGCGAACTCTTCGTCGACCGCTCGGTGCTGCCCGAGCCCGAGGACGACGACGAGTTCTATCTCGGCGACCTGGTCGGGCTGGCGGTGCAAACGATCGCCGGCGAGCCGGTCGGCAAGGTCGTCGCCTTTCATGATTTCGGCGCCGGCGACATTGTCGAGATCCAGCCGCCGGGTGGTCCGACGGTGATGATTCCGTTTTCCGCCGCGGCGGTGCCGGAGCTCGACGTCGATGCCGGCGTGATGATCGTCGATCCGGTCGCTGCCGGGCTGGTGGAGACCGAAGACGACGACGCGCCGGGTCCGGAAGAAGCCGAGCCCTCCGGCGGCAGATGAGCCGAATCCCCGGCGGGTTTGCCTTCGCAGCCGCGCCGACCTATCCCGTGACGGAAGCGGGCCAGCCCGCGCAATCATCGGGAGCCATCATGATCATCGTCGCCGGAACCCTTCGCCTGTCGCAGCAGGACCTCGCAGCCGTGCGCGCCGACGCGGTCGCCGTCGTCTCGGCGACGCGTGCCGAACAGGGGTGCCTCGTCTATTCCTTCGCCGAGGACCTGCTGGAGCCGGGCCTGGTGCGGATCTACGAGGAGTGGGAAAGCCGCGAGGATCTCGCGCGCCACGGCAAGGCCGAGCACATCGCCGCCTGGCACGCCGCGCTGAAGCGCGTGACGGTGCTCGCCCGCGACCTGAAGATCATCGAGGTCGCCAGCAGCGAGCCGCTGGCCTGACGTCGATGGGCTTTCGCGCGACCGTCCTGACGCTCTACCCGGAGATGTTCCCGGGCCCGCTCGGCGTGTCGCTGGCCGGCCGCGCGCTGGAACGGGGCGATTTTGCGCTGGAGACCGTGCAGATCCGCGAGTTCGGCGTCGGCCGCCATCGCATGGTCGACGACACGCCGTCGGGCGGCGGCGCCGGCATGGTGATGCGCGCCGACGTCCTGGCCGCGGCGATCGACCATGCGGCGCCCGAAGGCGACGATCGGCCGCGCCTCCTGATGAGCCCGCGCGGCCGGCCGCTCGACCAGCGCAGGGTACGCGATCTCGCCGCCGGCGACGGTGCGGTGATCGTCTGCGGCCGCTTCGAGGGGGTGGACGAGCGGGTCATCGCCGGGCGCGGGCTCGAGGAAGTGTCGATCGGCGACTACATCCTCTCGGGCGGCGAGATCGCGGCCCTGGTGCTGCTCGACGCGGTGGTGCGGCTCCTGCCCGGCGTGATGGGCAACGCGCTGTCCGGCGAGGCCGAGAGCTTCGAGGCGGGCCTCCTGGAACATCCGCATTATACCCGTCCCGCCGAATGGGAGGGGCACCCGATCCCGGCGGTGCTGACCTCCGGCGACCATGGCGCGGTGGAACGCTGGCGCCGGGCCGAGGCGGAGCGGATCACCGCCGAGCGCCGGCCGGATCTGCTGCGGCGCTAGGGCCGCTCGCCAGGCCCGTTCAGCCTACCGCTTGTCCAGCACGTCGTGCCATTCGGCGTGGCGATCGAACTGTGCCTTGGCGAACGGGCAGAGCGGCAGGATCGACCGCCCCGCGGTTCGCGCGTCCTCCACCGCCCGCCGCACCAGATGCTCGCCGACCTTGCGTCCGCGCCAGGCGTCCGGAACGCTCGTATGGTCGATGATCAGCAGGCGCGCGCCGGCGCGGCTGTAGCTCATCTCCGCCTCCAGCCCGTCGCCCCGCAGCAGATAGCGGCCCTTGGCCGGGCCTTCCTCGCGCTGGATGTCGGCCGGGTCGACCGGCGTCGGCTCCGGCGTGCTCTCGATCGCCGGTGCGGGAGTGGCCGCGATCTCGCGCGGGCGGCCGGGGACACCGGGCGCGCATTCCAGCGCGTCGCGGTCCCAGCGCCCGAGGCTGGCCGCCGCCAGATAGGTGGATTCGAGGAAAGCGAGCAGCGTCGCATCCGGGTCGTCGGCGCCCTGGACGGCGTCGTAGGGCAGGATGAACTCGCCAAGCGCGCTCGCCCAGAACGCCGCCTCCGGCTCGACCGCGGCGGCCGAATAGCCGGCGGGCGTCGGATAGGCATAGGCGTAGAAGGCGGGATAATCGATGCCGCCACCGCCCGGCCAGAAGCCCGCCGAGGCGACCTCGTGGTCGTAGGCTTCGCGGGTGACGCTGTCGGGGAGCGCGGGAATGCCGCCCGGATGCAGCGGCGCCGGCCGGCCCGAAAAGCGCGTCACGGCCAGGTCGAAACTGCCCCAGAAGAGATGCGACGGGCTCTGCTTGCCGAGAAACGACGTGCGGAACGCCTTGAACACCCGGTCGGCGGCGAGGGTCGCGTGGAAGAAGCGCGTGACGGCGTCGGCGTCATAGGGCCGGTCGCGATGGTCGTCGACGAAGGCGACGGGATCGGCGACCTCGTTGGGCCGACCGTTGAAGCGCGGCGTGCCGCCGAGCTCGCCGACCAGCGCCACGAATCGGGCATGGAATTCGGCCACCGTCATCGGCTCCAGCGCGAAGCTCTCGATGCCGCCGTCGCTGTTCGTCCCGATGACGCGGTGGTCGATGAGGTCGAAGGCGATCTCGATGCCGGGCCCGTCCGGAACCGGCGACGTCGTCAGGCCGCGAGCCGTCACGTAGAGGGTGGCGGTCCAGGAATGGTTGAGCCACGGCGTGTGGGCCAGCCGGTACTTGCCGGCGATCTGCGTATAGAGCTGCAGCGCCTGGCAGGTCTCTCGCCAGGCAAGGTAGGGAATGTCAGGCCAGTGCCGCGCCATGGGTCATCTCCGGTCTCGATCCGGAAAGCCTAGCACCGGCCGCCGCGCGCCGCAGCCTCGGGTCGGCGCTGTCCACGGCTTCAGCCGGTGACGAAGTAATAGAAGGCGAGGAACAGGCCGACGGCGACGACGAAGCAGCGCACCGCGACCTGCGGGACGCGACGGGCCATCCACACGCCGGCATAGCCGCCCAGCGCGACGCCGGGAATCATCGCCAGCGCGCCGACCCAGTAGACGACGCCGCCTGAGACGAAGACGACGATGGCAATGATGGCGATGACGTTTGCCAGGACGTTCTTCAGCGCGTTGAGCCGGTGATAGTCGCCGCTCTCGGTCAAGCCCAGCGTCGCCAGCATCATGATGCCCATGCCGGCGCCGAAGAAGCCGCCGTAGATCGCGGTGAAGAACTGCACGACCGGCCCTGCGATACGGCTGCGGGGTGCTGCTTCGTCGCGGTCGCGCGAAGGCGCGATCCAGGGACCGGCGGCAAAGAGCGCGGTCGCCGCGAGCAGCAGCCAGGGCACGAGGGATGCGAATTCCTCGTTGTCGAGATAGAGCAGGAACAGCGCACCGCCGAGCGAGCCGACGACCGATACCGCCGCAAGCACCAGAGCGCTGCGCCAGAATTTCCGGATATCCTTCAGATATGCGAGCGACGAGGTGAGGTAGCCGGGAAGCTGCGCGATCGAGGATGTGGCGTTCGCCACGATCGGGGGCACCCCGATCAGGCTGAGCGCGCCGAAGGAGATGAAAGTGCCGCCGCCGGCCACGGCGTTGATCGCGCCCGACAGGAAGCCGGCGACGAAGAGGAGGGCGATCAGGAGGAGAGACATGACACGCTTTCGGCAGATATGCGAAGACAAGCGCCGACCAGCGGATTGCACGGCAGGTTCTGGCGGGAAACACTGCGCCATCGCATGATCGGCAACGCGAGGGCAAGCGCCGGGGTGTCCGGCACGGCGCGATCGAAGCGGTTTTCCAGGCGCGTCCTAGTGACAAAGGGCCCGAAGCCGTGTAAGGGCCAGTCCGATTTCCTCAGAATAACTTGACCGTCACGGCGGCCATGTCGGGGTTAAGACGCCTTTCCGGCATGAAACGAATTGAGGCTATGCCATGAACATCATTTCCGAACTCGATGCGGCCGAAGCTGCGCGCATCAATGCCATCCGCCAGATTCCGGACTTCTCCGCCGGCGACACGCTGCGGGTCAACGTCCGAGTCACCGAAGGCACGCGCACCCGCGTGCAGGCCTATGAAGGCGTCTGCATCGCCAGAGCCGGTGCCGGCTTCCAGGAGAACTTCACCGTCCGCAAGATCTCCTACGGCGAGGGCGTCGAGCGCGTCTTTCCGATCTATTCGCCGATGCTCGATTCGGTCGAGGTCGTGCGGCGCGGCAAGGTGCGGCGCGCCAAGCTCTATTACCTGCGCGATCGCCGCGGCAAGTCGGCCCGTATCGTCGAGGCCAGCAATGCCCGCGCCCGCAAGCTGAACGACGACGCCCGTCAGATCGCCACCGAGGCGCGCGACAAGGCGAAGGCCGAGAAGGAAGCGGCAAAGACGGCGACCGCCGCCGCCGAATAATCTCGAACTGTTCGAGACGACGCGAAAGCGGCCCTTGTGGCCGCTTTTTGCGTTGGGGATTAGAAATCGGGAAGGTGTCCGGCAGATAGGCCGCGTCGTCGCCGGGGCGCCGGCGATCAGCTCCCGCTATCGCCCTGGGCCGACGTGCTGCGCGCCACCGCCGACCAGCCCCAGCCGATTCCTGCCCAGAGCCGCTCGTGCACCAGATAGGTGAAGAAGCCGAGGAGGCAGGAGGCGAGCGCCAGGCCGCCGCCGGTGGTGAGCGAACCGGTGAAGAGGAAGCCGAGCAGCGACATGGTCACGAGGCCGAGC
This sequence comes from Aurantimonas endophytica, assembly GCF_014196845.1. Classification (GTDB taxonomy): domain Bacteria; phylum Pseudomonadota; class Alphaproteobacteria; order Rhizobiales; family Rhizobiaceae; genus Aurantimonas; species Aurantimonas endophytica. The sequence goes on along the minus strand of NZ_JACIEM010000003.1, from coordinate 565,870 downwards.
GCTTGCCACGATGCGGCCTTGGCGAGGCTCCGGCTGCGTGTCTCCATGGCGACTAGCTCCTGGCAAGCCGAAACCGCCCGCGCGGCACGCGGCCGTCGGCGAAATCGGTGGTGATGTTCGAGGTGCGAGTGGCATGCCGGAGCAGCGTCGCTCGCAGGTGACACCGACCTTTTAGGCCAAAGCAGCGGTGCGCGGAATCCCGCGAATTTTCATGCGACGAGTCACGTTTGGAGAATTTACTCGCAAAGCGTGATAACGATCATCAATGGACAAGAGAGAAAGATCGAGGCTGTTCCGTGAGCGGCTCGCCGCAGCCATGGCCTCGCGCGGCCTTTCCAAAAGTGCGCTCGCCAGGGCCACCCAGGCCGACCGCTCGACAGTCTCGCTGATCCTCTCTTCCGATGACGGAAGGCTGCCGAACGCCCAGTTTGCGGCGGAGGCGGCTTTCGCCCTCGGCGTTTCCTGCGACTGGCTGCTGGGCCTGACCGACCGGCGCGAGCGCGGCGCCGACATGCTCGAGGCGGCGATGCGCATCGAGGAGGCGGCGCGGGCACCCTCCGACGAGTCGATGTATCGCTGGCATGAGGAAGCGCGTGGCTACAAGATCCGCCACGTGCCGGCGACGTTGCCGGACATGCTGAAATCGGAAGACGTGCTGCGCTTCGAGTACGGCGACTTTCTCGGCCGCACCACCGACCAGGCGATCGCCGACATGCGCCAGCGCCTCGCCTATCTGCAGGCGCCCGACACCGACTACGAGATCGCCATGCCGATGGATTCGCTGGAGGCCTTCGCTGCCGGGGAGGGCTACTGGCGGGGGCTGCCGGCGGCCGAACGGCGGGCGCAGCTGGAGCGGATGCGGCGCCTGAGCGAGGAGCTGTACCCCTCGCTCAGGCTCTATCTGTTCGACCGCAAGAAGGTCTTCTCGGCGCCGGTGACGATCTTCGGCCCGCTCCAGGCCGCGGTCTATGTCGGCCGTTTCTACATGGCGTTTCGTGAGCGGCGCCAGGTTCTGGAACTGACCCGGCATTTCGACGGGCTGGTGCGCGAGGCCGATTTCGAGGCCAAGCACACGCCGCGCTTCATCGAGGGTCTCGCCGTGCCGGATTGACCTTCAGCCGGCCGGCATGGTCGGCGGCGCGAAGACGATATACGGCGTCGTCGGCTCCTCCCCCGGCGGAACGGCCGCCGGCGCCGGCTCGCCGGGCTCGCCCAGGGAGCGGATGTAGAGATAGAGCGACCGCATGTCCGCCTCCGGCATGGCGTGCAGGTTGAAATACGGCATCGGGGGACGCGTCTTCAGCGTCCTCAGGTGTTCGACGAATTCGCTCTCGTCCCGCTCCGCCGCGACCAGGCGGAGATTGCTGGCATAGGTCGTGCCCCAGGGGCCGCGAAATCCAAGCCCGGCACCGGCGAGGGCGGTCGCCGGGTCGAGCGCGCCCGACTCCATGTAGCCGGCGCTGTGACAGTCGTGGCAACCGCTGACGATGGCGACGGTATGACCCCGCTCGACCGAGGGCCCGGCGTCCCCCGCGCTCGCCGGGAGGGTGGGAAGCGCGGCGCATGCTGCCGCGAACGTGACAATGATGCTGTGTCGCATGGTGAATCCCTGTGAAGTACACATGAGCCGGCTGCTCCCGGCCTGGGCGGGCGGAATGCAGCATCGGTGTTTCATGCGTATTTCAGACCGGCACCGAGGTGCGATTGTCCGGCGTCACACCTGTTGCTATATTGAGGCCATGTTCCGGATCGCAAAACCGCGGGCGCGGCCGCTGCTACCGACGAGCGAGGGCTTCGCCAAGCTCTCCGATCGCGTGCGCCTGCCCGGCCGGTTCTTCTACCGCCTGGTGGTCGCCGGCGGCCAATAGCCGGACCCGTGCCGTCGCCCCGCGACGGCGCGCCACCGATGCTTTCGCCAATTGCCATCCGACTCTTCGCGCTCGGCCGGGACCTGCCCGCCGACAAGGACGATCACCATGAGCCAGACCAAGCCCCGCACCCTCTATGACAAGATCTGGGACGACCATCTGGTCGCCGAGCAGGAGGGCGGCACCTGCCTGATCTATATCGACCGCCATCTCGTCCACGAGGTCACCAGCCCCCAGGCCTTCGAGGGACTGCGCCTGACCGGCCGGAAGGTGCGCCAGCCGGCGAAAACGCTCGCCGTCGTCGATCACAACGTACCGACCTCACCGGACCGCGTGCTCGGCATCAAGAACGAGGAAAGCCGCATCCAGGTCGAGGCGCTTGCGCAGAACGCCGCTGATTTCGGCATCGAGTATTACGATGCGGCCGACCGGCGGCAGGGCATCGTCCATATCATCGGGCCGGAGCAGGGCTTCACCCTGCCGGGCACGACGATCGTCTGCGGCGATAGCCACACCTCGACGCACGGCGCCTTCGGGGCGCTGGCGCACGGCATCGGCACGTCCGAGGTCGAGCACGTGCTCGCCACCCAGACGCTGATCCAGGCGAAGGCCAAGAACATGCTGGTCGAGGTCAACGGCCAGATCCCGGAAGGCGTCACCTCCAAGGACATCATCCTGGCGATCATCGGCGAGATCGGCACGGCCGGCGGCACCGGCTACGTGATCGAGTATGCCGGCGAAGCGATCCGCGCGCTGTCGATGGAAGGCCGGATGACCGTCTGCAACATGTCCATCGAGGGCGGCGCGCGCGCCGGCCTGATCGCCCCGGACGAGACCACCTTCGCCTATATCGCCGGCCGGCCGCGGGCGCCGAAGGGCGAGGCCTTCGACCGCGCCGTGGAATACTGGCGCACGCTCGTTTCCGATCCGGGCGCGCATTACGACAAGATCGTCCGCCTCGACGCGGCGAGCCTGCCGCCGATCGTCTCCTGGGGCTCCTCGCCCGAGGATGTCGTCGCCGTCGACGGCGTCGTCCCGGACCCGGCCGCGATCGACGACGAGGGCAAGCGTCGCTCGAAACAGCGGGCGCTCGAATATATGGGCCTGACGCCGGGCACCCCGATGACCGACATCACCATCGACCGGGTGTTCATCGGCTCGTGCACCAACGGCCGGATCGAGGACCTGCGGGCCGTCGCCAGTGTCGTGGAGGGGCGCAAGGTCGCCGACACCGTCTCGGCGATGATCGTGCCGGGTTCCGGTCTCGTAAAGGCGCAGGCGGAAGCCGAAGGGCTCGACACCATCTTCAAGGCCGCCGGCTTCGACTGGCGCGAGCCGGGCTGCTCCATGTGCCTTGGCATGAACGAGGATCGCCTCGCACCCTACGAGCGCTGTGCCTCCACCTCGAACCGCAATTTCGAGGGGCGGCAGGGCCATCGCGGGCGGACGCACCTCGTCTCGCCGGCCATGGCCGCCGCCGCCGCCATCGCCGGCCGCTTCGTCGACGTGCGCCACTGGCGCTAGGCTTTCGGGTTTCCGCAAGCAAAAAAACCCCGCGCCGGCAGGACTGACGCGGGGTTTTTTACGAATGGGACCGGCGTTCCTCAGTGGTTACGCCAGTCCTCGTCCCTGGCTTCCTCTTCTTCCGCTTCCTGCACATCGAGCGGAATGTCGCGGCCGATCAGGCTCTCGTCGTCCTTGCGGCCGTGGAAGGCGTTGTCGGTGCGCTCTATGGCGTTGTCGAGGACGCCGTCCTCGTCGGGCTCGGCGTCCCGCGGCGGCGGCTTGCCCTCGGGCTTCGGATCCGCGTCTGGCATGGTCGATCTCCCTTCTTCGTTCGCAGAAGAACCCGCATCAGGCCCGGCCGTTCCCTCTACTCGCCCGGCACGGGGTCGACCGGCATGTACAGGTTGCCCCCCTGGCGGTAGCGCTCGGCCATGGCCGCCATGCCGTCCTGCTTCTCGGCGTCCAGCCGGGCGGCATCGCGGATGTCGTGGCTGATCTTCATCGAACAGAATTTCGGCCCGCACATCGAGCAGAAATGCGCCACTTTGTGCGCCTCCTTGGGCAAGGTCGCGTCGTGGAACGAGCGCGCCGTGTCGGGATCGAGCGACAGGTTGAACTGGTCTTCCCAGCGGAACTCGAAGCGGGCTCTGGACAGCGCGTCGTCGCGCATCCTTGCCGCCGGGTGGCCCTTGGCGAGGTCGGCGGCGTGGGCGGCGATCTTGTAGGTGATGACGCCGATCTTGACGTCGTCGCGATCGGGCAGGCCGAGATGCTCCTTGGGCGTCACGTAACAGAGCATCGCCGTGCCGAACCAGCCGATCATCGCCGCGCCGATGGCCGAGGTGATGTGGTCGTAGCCGGGGGCGATGTCGGTGACCAAGGGTCCGAGCGTGTAGAACGGCGCGTCGCCGCAGAGCTTCACCTGCAGCTCGACATTCTCCTTGATCTTGTGCATCGGCACATGGCCGGGGCCCTCGATCATCACCTGGCAGCCCTTGGCGCGGGCGATCGCGGTGAGTTCGCCCAGCGTCTCCAGTTCGGCGAACTGCGCCGCGTCGTTGGCGTCGGCGATCGAGCCCGGTCGCAGTCCGTCGCCCAGCGAGAAGGAGACGTCATAGGCCCGGCAGATGTCGCAGATCTCGGCGAAATGCTCGTAGAGAAAGCTTTCGCGGTGATGGTGAAGGCACCACTTGGCCATGATCGAGCCGCCGCGGGAAACGATGCCGGTGACCCGCTCGGCGGTGAGCGGGATGTGGGCGAGGCGGACGCCGGCATGGACGGTGAAATAGTCGACGCCCTGCTCGGCCTGTTCGATCAGCGTGTCGCGATAGACCTCCCAGGTCAGCGCCTCGGCGATCGCGTCGACCTTCTCCAGCGCCTGGTAGATCGGCACCGTGCCGATCGGCACCGGGGCGTTGCGGATGATCCAGTCGCGGATGTTGTGGATGTTACGGCCGGTGGAGAGATCCATCACGGTGTCGGCGCCCCAGCGGATCGCCCAGACCAGCTTGTCGACCTCCTCCTCCATCGAGGAGGTGACGGCGGAATTGCCGATATTGGCGTTGATCTTGGTGAGGAAATTGCGCCCGATCGCCATCGGCTCGAGCTCGGGATGGTTGATGTTGGCGGGGATGATCGCCCGGCCGGACGCGACTTCGCCCCGCACCCATTCCGGCGTGATGAGATCGGGGATCGCCGCCTGGAAGGGCTGCCCGTCGCGCAACATTGCGGGTTTGGCGGCGCGGCCGAGGTTCTCGCGGATCGCCACATATTCCATTTCGGCGGTGACAATGCCGGCGCGGGCATATTCGTATTGGGTCAGCGGGCGCCCATTGATCGCACGGCGGGGGGCGTTCGGAACCGGGAAGGCGGGGGTGACCTTCTCCGGCGGCAGATTGCCGTTGTCCTCGGGCCGGACTTCACGCGCGGCGCAAAACTCGCTATCGCCTCGGGCCGCGATCCAGGCCTCGCGGAGCCGCGGCAGGCCGCGGGCGATGTCGGTCTCGACCGCCTCGTCGGTGAACGGCCCCGACGCGTCGTAGACGAGGAGGTCAGGCTCGCCAGCGCTCGGATGCACGGCAATGGCGCGCATCGGCACGCGCAGATCCGGGAAGGCAGTGCCCGGTTTGTGGATCTTGCGGGAAGCGGGCAGCGATCCGGTGGTGACGGCCGGGTGCGGTCGCATGGTCATGGTCTCTCCGTGCGCTGTGCGCCTTGGAGATCCAGTCCCGCCGTGGGTGATCGAACGGCCGCGTGCCGACGAGCCCCCTTGCGGGCGGCGGGTCGGCATATGCTCAGATGATGAGGCTGGACATCGTGTGCGGCTTTCCCATCCCTACGCCAGTATGAACTGGATCAGGTTCACAGGGTCGCCGCGCGCTGCGCCTTTCGGCCGCCGTCAGCCTCTCAGTTCCTTGCCGGAACTCCCCTTGGATGAGCGCGACGGTAGCAGCGGTATGCGGGCTGTCAAGCGTCCGAGCGGATTGACCGCCTGGCAAGGGCGGGCATCGGGCGCCGTAGAGGCGCGCAGAGCGGCCATGGCCGGAGGCCGGCGGGTCGTACTCGTCAATGTGGGAAAGGCCTTTTCAGGCGGCATGACAGGCGGGAAAGCCGCAGCTGGCCCCGCCCCCCTCAGTATCGACGGATCGCCGTGCAGGCGCCGTCTCCCCGACCGCCGATGGCGGTCCCCCTTGTCGTGAGCCGCTGGCTCAGAGCACGTCCAGGCTGACGCTGGCGGTGCCGGAACTGATCATGCCGATGCGCGAGGCGGCGCCCTGCGACAGGTCGATGATCCGCTTGCCATGGAACGGGCCGCGATCGTTGATCCGCACGACCACCGACTTGCCGTTGCGGCGGTTGGTCACCTTCACCTTGGTGCCGAAAGGCAGCGTGCGGTGGGCGGCGGTCATGGAGTTCATGTTGAAGCGTTCGCCGTTCGCCGTGGTGCGGCCGTGGAAGCGCTTGCCGTAGTAGGATGCGGCGCCTGATGCCGCGTGGCGTGATTGTGCGACGACCTCGTCCGTCCCGACTGCGTAGCCACCGGCAAGCGTGCCGGCGAAGAGGGCTGCGGTCAGGGCGGTTCTCAGAAGAAGCTTCATGCGGTTTTTCCTGCAGTCATTTCGATGGGGTCTCTGTCGGCAACTCCTGTGACGAAAACTTGAACAGACCCCGGCAGGAATAGGGTCATTCCAAGATCAGGGAACTTTTTGCGAGTTTGACGCAAGCCCGGTCACAGCTGGAGAATTTCCGCCTTGCGACTGGCGTCATTGCGACAATGCCGTCGCATTCGCGCCATGGTTCGCAGGTGCGCGACGGCGGCGAATTAACCCGAGTGCTTGTGCCCGATCAGATCGGCAGCGGCGGCGTCCGGCCGCTGCGCTCGAGTTCCCACTCCGCCTCCAGCGCTTCGTCGTCGAACGACAGCACAAGATAGTTCCGCTCTGCCGCGTATGTCCTGCGCTGACCGGGCAGCGGCCGCAGCTGGATCGGATAGCCCGGCAGCGGCGACTCGCCCCACTGCGCCAAGAGCTCGAGCATCGTCGGGTAGGCCCAGGACGGCGCCGGATGGGAGATGCCGGAAGCGACCAGCTGGTGCAGCAGCGACTCGTCGGCGAGGAGCATCTCGCCCCGTGTCGCCAGATGAATCTCGCCGGAAACGAGGGTGACCGGTTGGTCGGCATATTCCTGTCGCTCGGCCAGGAGGGAGAGCAAGCGGACCCATTCGTCGCGGTGGACGCGGCTCTGCCACTGGTCGCGCATGTCGTCTTCGTATTTGTTGCGCCCCGGCAGCATGTCGGCCAGCGCCTCCAGCCAGCTCAGCCGTGGACCGATCGCCGGCACGCTGGACATCAGGAGGACGCGGTCCCAAGGCGGCGTTGCCGCCAGGGCCGCCTCGAAATGAGCCCAGCCCTGAGGCCCCATCACACGATCCGGACGCCGTTCGCTGCGAAGATCCGGCGCGAGGAGCGCCAGGTCCGGATAGCGCAGCACAAGGCCCAGCGTCGCGCCGCTCCGGTCCATGATGGTCGAGGGAAGGGTCGCATCGGTCGCGGCGACCTGGAAGAGCAGGAACATGTCGCGGGCCGCGGCGAAGAGACCGCGGCCGACGGGGCTGTCGAGCAGCGCGGCCGGATGGCTGCCCCAGCCGTCGATGATGTCGTGGTCGTCCCACATCATCACCGACGGGATCTCGGCCGCGACGGTCCGCATCGCAGCGCGGCCGAAATTGCCGAGATAGCGCTCGAAATAGAAGCGCCGGACGGCTTTGTCCGCCGCCGGCTCGAAGGCGATGTCGCCGCGCGTGTCGCGCGGTGCGGAAGCCCAGCGCTCGACGCTCGGATGGGCATAGAGGACGTCGTCGGCATAAAGCTGGTCGCCGCCCTGCAGCATCAGAGCGAAGGGCGCACGGCGGTGCTCGGCGGCAAGGCGCGTCCACATCGCGTCGCGCTCGCCGTCCTCGCGGTCGAGATCGCCGCTTTCCTGGCCGTTGCAGGAAACGTAGACGATCCGCCGGTCGCTGGCGGCCGGCGCGGCGACAGTGAAATGCTGGTCGCCCAGCCGGTAGCTCGCGCTGCGGTCGGCCGGCAACGAGAAATCGTAACGCCAGACGGTCTTGCCGAAACAATTCGCCAACACGATCGGCACGGCTGCCGCGCTGTCCTCCGGCGCCAATTCCGGGGCGGCGGCGCCTTCCGGCAGGACCAGCAGCGCGGCAAGGAGATGCTGCTCTTCATCGCCGCCGCGGGCGTAAAGGATCGGCCCGGCGGCTGCGTCAGCCGTCGCGGCGGCAGGACGGTCGATGATCATCGGGAGACCCCTGGCAGCTTCCGGAAAGCGCCGAAGGTTAGGGTCGCGGTGTCGGGCTGGCAACGCGGCCGCCGCGTTCGGCCAGGCCGTTCCCTGTCGAAGGCGATGCGGCTATCTGCGTCTCCGCGGCCGGAACGGCGGTGGTGGCCGTCACGCCGGGCAGGGCGGCGTCCGCGGCCGGCGCGATCGAAGCCGCATCCGTTGCGGTCGTTGCCTGGGCGACGGTCACATCGGCCGCCGACGCTGCAAGCCCGACCGAAGGGCTGGCCGGCGGCGCCGTGTCCTTGCGGGCAAGGCCGTTCCACAAGGCCATGAAGGGGCTCTCCTCGGCCGGCTTGCGTGCCGGCTTGAGGGCAGCGGCCGTCGAGGTCGGCGCTGCGGCGGTCTTGCCCTGCCGCATCCCGTCGATCGCCCCCGATGCGCCGGCAGCGGCGACTTCGGCCTGCGAGGCATGCTTGAAGTCCGGACGATGGCGGCGCGAAACCTTCTCGTAGAAGGCATTGCCGCCGGCGATCGCCGTGTAGTGCATGTTGCCATAGGGGAACGACAGGCCGGCGGTGTGGAAGAACCGTGCGTCGCGGACCGGCTCGTGGCGCTGGCCGGACAGCACCTTGTGCGCCGTCTCCATGGCGAGTTCCTTGCCGGCGCCCATGGGTCGCGTCATGACGCCTGGCGCGAACTGCTTCGGCTGCGCGACCACGGCGCAGACGTCGCTCGGATATTCGCCCGACTCGACGCGGTTCATCACCACGGTCCCGACCGCCAGCATGCCGCTTTCGCTGGAGCGGTTGGATTCGAAATACATCGCCCGGGCGAGGCATTCCTGGCTGGGGCCGTAGCTGAGCGGCGTGACCGCTTCCTCGAGATCGGTACCCGTGCCGACGCAGCCGGCAAGGGCGAGCGGCGGCAACAGCACGATGGCGGAAAGCGAGAGGCGGCGGGAGGATCGGATCGTCTTCATGACGCATCCGTGACCGCACAAAAATGACCGCAAGCGGGCAGGCCATCGCCGCGGTATCTCCGGCGAGCCGTTTCACGGCCGGGTGTGGCCGTGCTGCGTCAGTCGCCGCGCCGCTCAGACCCGGCGCTCGACCATCATCGTGCGGATCTCGGCGATGGCCTTCGCCGGGTTCAGGCCCTTCGGGCAGGTCTGGGTGCAGTTCATGATGGTGTGGCAGCGATAGAGCTTGAACGGGTCCTCGAGGTCGTCGAGACGCTCGCCGGTCGCCTCGTCGCGCGAGTCGATCAGCCAGCGATAGGCTTGCAGCAGCACGGCTGGCCCGAGATAGCGCTCGCCGTTCCACCAGTAGGAGGGGCATGCGGTCTGGCAGCAGAAGCACAGGATGCACTCGTAGAGCCCGTCGAGCTTCTCGCGGTCGCCATGGCTCTGGCGCCATTCGCGCTCGGGCTCCGGGGTCTCGGTCTTCAGCCACGGCTCGATCGAGCGCAGCTGGGCATAGGGCACGGTGAGATCGGGCACGAGGTCCTTGATCACCGGCATGTGCGGCAGCGGGTAGACGGCGATGGCGCCGCTGACCTCGTCCATGCCCTTGGTGCAGGCCAGCGTGTTGGCGCCGTCGATGTTCATGGCGCAGGAGCCGCAGATGCCCTCGCGGCAGGAGCGGCGTAGCGCCAGCGTCGAGTCGACCTTGTTCTTGATCCACAAGAGCGCGTCGAGGACCATCGGCCCGCAATCATCGACATCCACATAGAACGTGTCGGTGCGCGGATTGGCGTCGTCGTCCGGCGACCAGCGGTAGATCTTGAACTCGCGGATATTGGTCGCGCCCTGCGGCCGGTCCCACACCTTGCCTTTGGTGAGGGTGGAGTTTTTCGGAAGCGCAAGCTCGACCATGATCAGTCCAGTTTCAGGTGGGGATCAGTGCGATTGGAATCGTTCGCAACATAAAGGTTGCGCTGCAAAACGCCAGAGACGAAACCGCGCAGCGGGCCATTGAATCGGTTGAATTATCGGGAGATTTGACCGGTATTTTCAGTGGTCTTCGATCTGGCCGAGCGGGGTTTCGCGGATACCGGCGTCGCGCTTGCCCACCGCCTCGGCGACATCACGCGCGGCACGTTCGGATATGAGCCCCTGCTCGGCCGAGAGCGCCGCGGCCGCCTCCAGGCTCGCGCCGATGGTCACCGGGATCCCCGCCGCCCGAAGCGCGGCAAGCGCCTCCGTCACCGCCGGGCTGTGGCCGTCCGGCGTGACGTCGCGAATGTGGACAGCGAGGACCTGCCCGGGGTGACGCCGGCTCGCCTCGGCGTAGATCGCCGCGTCGCGCTGGCCGGAGTCGCCGATCAGCAGGAAGCGCAGATGCGGATAGGCGTCCATGACGCGCTCGATCATCGCCAGCTTGTGGGTGTCGTGGCTGCCGGTGAACCATTTGGTCTCGTCGATGCCGAAATCGCGCAGCAGCATCGGGCCGACCGGGATGGCATGCAGCCGCATGAACTGCTCGAACAGGTCGAAGAGATTCCACGGGCTGGAGGAGACGTAGAAGATCGGGTTGGTTTCCGGCCCGGCCTCGCCCCGCGTCAGCGCACGGTAGAGATGAGTGACGCCCGGAAACGCCGTCCGGCTCTCCGCCGAATTGGCGACGACGGTTCGCCAATGGCGGAAGAGGTTGGTCGCGCCGGTTTCGACGATCGTGTCGTCGATGTCGGAGATGATCCCGAAGCGGGCCTCCGGCGAGACCAGCCGCACCGGGACGCTGGCGCCCAGCGGTCGCCAGTCGTAGCCCGGGACGTCCGTCAGCGTCAGGTCGACATGGGTCCAGGCCTCGCCGGCCGGGATGTCCGGCGCCTCGATGGCGAAATCGAAGAAGCCTTCGCGATCGGTGGTGGCGGTGCCGGACCGGCCGGCGCCCTCGAAAGCGAGTTCGGCGCCGGCGATTTCGTCGGACTCGTAGCGGCGGAACGTCAGGCGGAGATTGGTCAGCAGCGAATCGCTGTGCGCGGCCGACACCACGCCCTCGTCCTCGATGACCCGCCCGCGCACCCAGAGACCCTTCGCCGTGCCGAAGCCGCGATAGGGCAGGATGATCGGCGTGCCGAGGAGGCCGGCGCGGCGCTTCACGCCGTGTCGCAAGCGCGACCAGCGCCGTTCGGCACGCAGGACCAGTGAGTGGAGCGTCGATCCGGGCATGGCGCGATTTTTAGCGGTGTGGAGGGACGGGGAACCGGCTGCCGCCGGCCCCCGGCCGCGATCAGTTGGCGGGTGCGGCGCCGTCGGCCGGCGCGGTGCCGTCCGGTGAAGGGGCAGTCGCGGGCGGCGTCGCCTGCGGTGCCGCGCCTGGCGTCGGTTCGACGAAGCGGCCGGTCACGCAGGCCTCGGAGGTGGCGTTGAGGAACGCGAAGATGGTCTCCTGGTCCGGCTGGCCGACGCGCCCGTCGCCCAGCATCCGCTCGGCCACCGGGGGCGCGACGACGCTGGCGATCAGGTAGTCGCGCTGCGGATCGGAGAGCTTCTCCAGCGCCTGTTCGGCCAGGCACGTGCAGGCCAGCGGCGTCATCTGCTTCATCTGTACGCCGCAGAGTCCGGCGATCAGCTCGACCTGGTTGCCTTCCGAGACGCGCGGCAGCTCGAACTTGTCGCCGACGGCGTTGCGCGGTTGCCCGGACTGCTGCTCGCCCGTGTCCGTGTCCGTGTCCGTGTCCGTGTCCGTGTCCGTGTCCGTGTCCGTGTCGGTGGACCCGTCGTCCGTCGTCGTCCCGCCACCCGGTCCGCCCGAGGGGGTGATGTCGCTGGCGTCGCCGCCGGAGGCAGCGGGATCCTGCGGCGTCTCCGTGGCCGCAGGGTCGGGCGCGTTTTCGCTGCCGGTCGATTCGGCCGGCGCTTGCGAGGCGGCGGGCGCCGGATCGCTTTGCGCCTGCGCGCCGAGCGGCAGGGCGCCGAGCGCGAGGATCGTCAGGCCGGCGAGGCCGGCGCGTTTGAACTTGTCCATCATTCCTCCGAATTGCTTGATCCGGCCGCTTGCTTGGGCCGGTGAAAGGTGTCCCCACCCAGACCTAGGGCCGCAGCCGCGATGTGGCATCCCGGGCGGGTCACCGCGTCGCGGCAACGGCAAGCCTGACCAGCCGGCGCATGGCCGGCCGATCTCGCGGCTCCTCGCCGCGATGCTCAGTAAACCCGCTTCTTCGGCTCAATATAGTCGATCTGGTTGGACAACGTGTAGGTGTGCACCGGGCGGTCCTCGAGCGTCACGGTCTTGCCCACGGTGTCGCAGAAGGACAGCGTGTGTTTCATCCAGTTGGCGTCGTCGCGGTCGGGATAATCCTCGCGGGCGTGGGCGCCGCGTGACTCCGTCCGGTTGCGGGCCGAGTCCATCGTCACCACCGCCTGGGCAATGAGATTGTCGTATTCCAGCGTCTCGATCAGGTCAGTGTTCCAGATCAGCGACCGGTCGGTGACTCGCACATCCTCGGAAGCTGCCCAGACCTGGTGGATCTTCTCGTGGCCTTCCTCGAGGATCTCGCCGGTGCGGAAGACGGCGCAGTTGGACTGCATGGTCTGCTGCATCTGGTCGCGCAGCACCGCCGTCGGCGTGCCGCCGCTCGCGTAGCGGAAGCGGTCGAGACGGGCGAGCGAGTTGTCGCCGGCGCCCACCGGCAGGTCCGGCTGGTCCTCGCCCGGCGTCACCGTGTCGGCGCAGCGCAGCGCCGCGGCGCGGCCGAAGACGACGAGATCGATCAGCGAGTTCGAGCCAAGCCGGTTGGCGCCGTGGACCGAGACGCAGCCTGCCTCGCCGACGGCCATCAGGCCGGGCACAACCGAATCCGGGTCGCCATTCTTCTTGGTCAGCACCTCGCCGTGATAGTTCGTCGGGATGCCGCCCATGTTGTAGTGGACCGTCGGCAGCACCGGGATCGGCTCGCGGGTGACGTCGACGCCGGCGAAGATCCGCGCCGATTCCGAGATGCCCGGCAGCCGCTCGTGCAGCACCGCCGGATCCAGATGGTCGAGATGCAGGAAGATGTGGTCCTTGTTCTTGCCGACGCCGCGGCCGTCGCGGATCTCCATCGTCATCGAACGCGAGACGACGTCGCGCGAGGCGAGATCCTTGGCCGAGGGGGCGTAGCGCTCCATGAAGCGCTCGCCGTCGGAATTGGTCAGGTAGCCGCCTTCGCCGCGGGCGCCTTCGGTGATCAGGCAGCCGGCGCCGTAGATGCCGGTCGGGTGGAACTGCACGAATTCCATGTCCTGCAGCGGCAGGCCGGCGCGCAGCACCATGCCGCCGCCGTCGCCGGTGCAGGTATGGGCCGAGGTTGCCGAGAAATAGGCGCGGCCGTAGCCGCCAGTGGCAAGGATCGTCTTCTTGCCGCGGAAGCGGTGGATCGTGCCGTCATCCATGTTGATGGCGACGACGCCGCGGCAGACGCCTTCCTCGTCCATGATCAGGTCGATGGCGAAATACTCGATGAAGAATTCCGAGGAATAGCGCAGCGACTGGCCGTAGAGCGTGTGCAGGATGGCGTGGCCGGTCCGGTCGGCGGCGGCACAGGTGCGCTGCGCCGGCGGGCCGTTGCCGTAGTCGGTGGTCATGCCGCCGAAGGGGCGCTGGTAGATGCGCCCGTCCTCGGTGCGCGAGAACGGCACGCCGAAATGCTCCAGCTCGTAGACGGCCTTGGGCGCCTCGCGAACCAGATACTCGATGGCATCCTGGTCGCCCAGCCAGTCCGATCCCTTGACGGTGTCGTACATGTGCCAGCGCCAGTCGTCCGCGCCCATGTTGCCGAGCGAGGCGGCAACGCCGCCCTGCGCCGCGACGGTGTGCGAACGGGTGGGGAAGACCTTGGAGATGCAGGCGGTCTTCAGCCCGGCCTGCGCCGCGCCGAGAGTCGCGCGAAGGCCGGCGCCGCCGGCGCCCACGACGACGACGTCGAACGTGTGGTCGACGAAGCTGTAGGCCTTGCCGTTCTGTGCCGGGGCAGAGCGATGCGGCTGGCCGGCGCCGTTGACTTTTCCGTTGCTGGCCATGGTCAGGCTCCGAAGCTCATCTTGACGATCGCGAACAGGCTGGCACCGGCGACGACGACCGCGAAGAAGGTGTTGAGGATGAGGAGCGGCAGCTTGGCGGCACCGTGGACATAGTCCTCGATGATCACCTGCATGCCGAGGCGCATGTGGATGGTCGCCGAGATCGTCACCAGCGCCATCGTGATCCCGACGAGCGGATTGGCGAAGGCCGAACGCAGCTCGAGGAAGCTGGCATCGTGCAGGGCGACGAGGAGGATGACGAAGAAGGTGATCAGGACGATGTTGGAGATCGCCGTCAGGCGCTGCTGCCAGAAGTGACCGGTGCCCTCGCGGGCGGAACCGAGACCGCGGACACGGCTGAGCGGTGTCTTGAAATTCTGCATCACCGCCTCCTCAACCGAACGCCAGGACGGCGATCCAGAGGATCAGCGTCATGGTCAGGGACGCGACCAGCGTGGCGATCGCCAGCTTGGTCGAGGTCTCCTTGGACAGGCCGTGGCCGGTATCCCAGATCAGGTGCCTGATGCCGCCGAACATGTGGTGGAGCAGCGCCCAGCTGTAGCCGAACAGGATGAGGCGCCCGACGATCGAGCCGAAGAAGTCCGACGCGGTCTCGAAGGCCTCCGGGCCGCTCGCCGCGGCGACGAGCCACCATACGAGCAGCAGCGTGCCGCCGTAGAGCGCCGCGCCGGTGATGCGGTGCAGGATCGACATCGCCATGGTCGGGCGAAATTTGTAGATCGAAAGATGCGGCGACAAAGGCCGCGCTGATCTGAGGTCGGACATGGGTGCCTTCTCGTCCTCGCATTCGGTTTCTTCGCCGCGCGGTATAGGCGGATTGCGCGATGCTGCACAGCGATGAGACGTCGCCTAAAAGGACTATCGCAGCTGCGAACGCAAGGCCGGGCACGCGCCGCCGCAAAGCCATCGGCGGCTTAATCGATTAGTTGCGTCAACAGCGCGCGGGCAATCCTTCCGGCCCCCCGGGGCCTACCGGTCCCTCGCCCGAATCAGCGCTTCTCCAGCGCGCGGTCGTTGAAGCGGATGACGAAGCTCGACCAGTCCGCCGGCTCGGCCACGCGCTCGTAGAGGCCGCGCCCGGCCCCCGGATTGCGCGGTGCGTGCAGCACCAGCTTCGACCAGCCTCGACTGTCTGCTTCCTCCGCCAGAAGGTCGATCATCGCCTTGCCGATGCCTTTGCGGCGGTGGCGGTGGGAGACGAAGATGTGGTCCGCCAGGCCCGAGCGCATGCCGGTCCACAGATCGGGAATGTCGTAATAGAGGATGAAGCCGACCAGCTCGCCGTCGAGGCGCGCGCCCAGCACTTCCGCCGTGCGGTCCTGGAGCAGCTGCTCGGCGTAGAACGTGTCCGGCGCGCCGGGGGCGCCGCGAAACAGCGACTGGTTATATGCCGAGATCAGCGGCGCAAGCTCTCGGGCGTCGCTGAGGCGAAGCCGTCTGATGTCGATGTCCGGGGCGGGGGTCTCCATGACGCTGGTTTGGGGGTGAACGCTGCAGTGGTCAAGCCGGAAAGCGGCGGAACCGCGCCGGCGTTGCCGTGAGCTGCGTTTCCGGTCTAGGCATCGGCGATGCAGGACGAACTGGTCGACGAGCTGGACAGATGGGCCGACGAGGGTCGCACACTCGACGTATGGTGGCGCGATGACGACGCGATCGGCCCGTCGTCGGCGCTCGGCCAGCTGACGCAGGCAGCGGTGCGCCGGGCGATCCCGCTGGCGCTGGCGGTCATCCCTGACGCCATGCTCCCGAAGCTTCCGGAGGCGCTCGACGATCCGCAGCTGACGGTGCTGCAGCACGGCTTTGCCCACCGCAACCATGCGGCAGAAGGCGCCCGCGCTGTCGAATGCGGTGGCGTGCTGGCGCTCGACGCTTTGCTGAACCAGCTGGCTGCGGGACGCCAGCGGCTCCAGGCGTGCTTCGGCGCCCGCTTCGTCCCCGTACTGGTGCCGCCCTGGAACCGCATCGAGCCCAGCGTGATCGCCCCGCTGCCCGGCCTTGGCTTTCGCGGCGTCTCGGTGTTCGGACCGCGCGCGGCGCCGGAGGCGGCACTCGGTCTCGCCGAGATCAACGCGCATCTCGACCTCCTGACCTGGAAGGGCGGCGCGCGCTTTGCGGGCCGCGAGAAGCTGCTTCGGCTGGCGGCCGAGCGCATTGCCGACCGGCGCCTTGGCCGGACCGACAAGGATGAGCCGTTCGGCCTTCTGACCCACCACCTCGATCATGATGCCGAAACCTGGGAGTTCCTCAGCGAATTGCTCGATATGTTGGCCGCGCACGGTGCGGTCCGGTTCCGCAGCGCCGCGGCGCTGTTTGCAGCTCCCGCCGCCGGCGCTGCATCCCGATGAGCGCCATCGTCCGACCTGCCGGGGAGGCGGATATTGAGCCCGTCGCGCGGCTGCTGCACGAGCGGATGAATGCCCGGATTCCGGGGGAGCGCTGGCGCCGCCTGCTCGACTATCCGTGGCGGCCGGCGGAAGTGGAGCGCGGCTGGCTGGTGGAGGATCGCGGCCGCATCGTCGGCTTCATGGGGACGATCTACAGCGACCGGCCGGTCGGCGGGCGGCTGCAGCGCTTCTGCGACCTGTCGTCATGGTATCTCCTCGCCGAGTATCGCGGCGACGGCACCGGCGATGCATTGCTGCAGGCGGGAATGGCGCAACCGGGGGTCACCTATGCGACGATGACCGCGCGCCGGGCGACCGGCCGCAAGATCCGCGCCCTCGGCTTCGCAGTGCTCGACGCGACGCGCAGCCTGTTCCGGCCGCGCAGCGGGCCGCAACGCATGGTGCTGTCCTGCCTGCGCGATCCGGCGGCGATCCGCGACCGCCTGACGGCCTCGCAGCAGCTGGTTCTCGACGCCCATGAGGGCTTCGACATCCATCACGTGCTGGTCGGCGATCCGGGGCTGTGGCTGGTCTACCAGCGCAAGCTGAAGGGCGATGCCGTCGCCTATCACGAGATCCTCCACGCCAGCGACCCGGCGCGGCTTTCGGCCGAGGCGCAGGCCATCGCCGACACGCTGGTCGCTGGCGAGAACGGCGTCCTGGCGGTGGATTCGCGCTGGATGGCGCCGCTAGACGACCAGGGGACCGTCGAGCCGATCGCCCTGCCGCGATGGTACCGCTCGCCGGACCTTGTCCCGGCGGCGGTCGATCATCTGTTCTCCGAAGTGATCCTGCTCAACCAGAAGCTACCCTGAAGGGCTACGGATCGAGCACGACGATATCGATCGCTCCGGGCACGCCCTGCACCAGGCAGGCGCTGCGCAGTTCCGCCGGCACTTCGGTGCTGAACCCCTGCGCCAAGGCCAGCGCGTATGTTTCGCGCGTCGTCAGCGCGGCAGTGCGTTCGGCCTTGTTGTGCTTCTCGAGCTTGGCGGCGAGGTTCACAGCGTCCCCGATCACCGTATACTCGAGGCGGAATTCGTCGCCCAGCGCCGCGAAAACGACCTTTCCCGCGGTCGCCGCGCCGTTCATGCGCAAGCTCAGCCCGGCCAATTCGCTCGCCGTCGACCATTCGCGGGCGATCGCCATGATCTCGACCAGTGCGTGGAGGGCATCCGCCGCCGCCGTCGGCGAAGGCCGGGTGGCCCCGAAGGTCGCGAGGACGCCGTCGCCGAGATATTTGTCGACGACGCCGCCGTGGCGCTGGACCACCGGCACGATCAGGCGGTGCAGGCCGACGAGCGTCTGCACCGCCTCCTTCGGCTGGCTGCGGTTGACGAAGGCCGAGAAGCCGCGAATGTCGAGGACGATGATCGCCGCGTCGCGCTCTTCCGCGGCACCGGCCACGATACCCAACGGCGCTTCGGTTATGGCCCGTTCGACGTCTGGCGGCAGGAACCGCCGCAGCTCCTCGCGCTCGATCTGCTCGCGCGTTGCCACCGCCAGAAGCTGCTTGGCCCGCGCCAGCGCGAACGCCAGCACCGTCGTCAGAAGCAGGATCGCGACGATCTTGTCGATCTCGGCGCCGATCAGGATGCCGTTGCCCTGCAGGTAGGCGACGTAGCTGCGGGTGATGCTCTCCGGCCCGGATGCCCAGATCGCGTAGGCCGTCAGGAGGAACCACCCGACAGCGGCCGACGCCCCCGTCGCCAGCACCCAGGCGGGCTCGAAGCGGAAGGCGCGGATGGCGATGAAGACGAAGACGTACATCACCGTCGGCGCCCGCAGATAGAAGCTCGCGGTCTGCCCGTACTGGATGTGGAAATACCAGATCAGCCCGAACAGGAGGGTGATGTCGACCAGGATGGAGAACCCGAGGAACCAGTCGGGCAGGCGCATCCGGTAGGACAGGAACAGCCGCAGGCCGGTGAAGGCCAGATAGATCGCCAGACTCACCGGCACGGGCTGCTGCATCAGCCCGTCGGTCGGCCGCGGCGCGACCAGATAGAGAATCGCCAGGAAGCTGCCGAGAGTGAGCTGGACCCAGCCGATCAGCTGCTCGCTGCGTCGATCGAACTGCTGGACGACGTCCTGGACGCGATCGGGGATCGTCCGTCTGGCGGAAGTCCCCTTGAAAGGCGCGAGCAGTTGGGATCGTTTGGCCATGTCAGCGCCTTGGCTCGCCGTTGTCCTGCGGTCCGCGGCCGTGTATGCGGCGAAGACGGCACCATCTCGGTGCAGCATCCGCCGAAGCAGCCGAAGCCGGGCCATGCGATCTTGCGTCGCAGCAGAAAAGACGCCACTGTATGGTGCAGGAAGCAGGGCAGCGGTGCCAGGAGTTTTTGATGCAAGCTCGGCCTCCCCGCGTCCTGATCTACAGCCATGACACGTTCGGCCTCGGCCATCTGCGACGCTGCAGGGTAATTGCCCAGGCGCTGGTGGCGCATCGTCCCGACATCACCATCCTTATCGTCGCCGGTTCCCCGGTCGTCGGCTCGTTCAGCTTCCCGCCGCAGGTGGATTTCATCCGGGTCCCCGGCGTGGTGAAGCTCGGCGCCGATACCTATGCGCCGTCCAACCCGGGCCTGACGCTCGAGGACCTCACCGAGATCCGCAGCGCGGTAATCAAGAAGACCGCCGAGATCTTCAACCCGGACATCTTCATCGTCGACAAGGAGCCGCTGGGCATGCGCGGCGAGGTCGAGGACTCGCTGAAGCTCCTGCGCCGGAACGGCGCGCGGCTGGTGCTCGGCCTTCGCGACATCATGGACGAGCCGTCCCGGCTGGTGGAGGAGTGGACCCGCAAGGGCTCCTTCGCCGCGATCGAGGACCTCTACGACGACATCTGGATCTATGGCCTGCCGCAGATCTGCGATCCGCTCGCCGGCATCGGCGTCTCGGAGGCGGTGCGCCGCAAGGCGGTGTTCACCGGCTATCTGCATCGCGCCGACGAGCCATCGGGCGCCTTGCCGGAACGCATCCGCCTCGGCGAGAAGCCGTATGTGCTGGTGACCACCGGCGGCGGCGGCGACGGCGCCATGCTGGTCGACTGGGTGCTGCGCGCCTACGAGAGCGACAAGGCGATCGGCGTGCGCGCCAAGATCGTGCTCGGGCCGTTCATGGACGCCGCCCTGCAGACCGACTTCAAGCGCCGCGCAGCCGAACTGGACGACGTCGACGCGATCACCTTCGCCGCGAGCATCGAGCCGCTGTTCGAGAACGCCGAGGGCGTAGTCGCGATGGGCGGCTACAACACGTTCTGCGAGATCCTCTCCTTCGACAAGCCGGCCGTCGTGGTGCCGCGCAGCCAGCCGCGGCTGGAGCAGCAGATCCGCGCCTCGCAGGCCGAGGCGCTCGGGCTCCTGCGCATGCTGCCGGACGACCGTTTCGCCGATGCCTCGGCCATGGCCGACGCGATCAGGGCGCTGCCGACCCAGGCGCGACCGAAATCGGCGGCGATCGACGGCATCCTGGGGGGTCTCGAAACGGTCTGCGCCCTCACCGACAGCTATATCGCGGCCGGCCGGGGCTCCGGCTCGCGAGGCGAAGCCTGGGCCGGCAAGGCCCGACCGCTGCTGCCGAGGACCGGTACCGGATGAGAGTGGCGTTCTATGCGCCGATGAAGGCGCTGGACGATCCGACACCTTCCGGCGACCGCACGGTCGGCCGCATGCTGGTCGCGGCCCTGCGGAAGGCGGGCCACGAGGTCGTGATTCCGACCCGCCTGCGCAGCTACGACCGCGGCGATCAAGCGCGCCAGCGCCGGCTGCGGGGCCTCGGCCGGCGGGTCGCGGACAGGCTCGTCGCGCGTCACGCGGGGCAGGCCCGCCCGTTCGACCTGTGGTTCACCTATCACCTCTATCACAAGGCGCCCGACTGGATCGGGCCACGCGTCGCCGCGCATCTCGGCATTCCCTACGTCGTCGCCGAGGCCTCGGTCGCGGGCAAGCAGCGCGGCGGTCGGTGGAACACGGGCTATGAGGCGAGCCTTGCAGCCCTCGCACGCGCCGAGCTGGTGATCGGGCTCAATCCGGCCGACCGGCCGGGCGTCGCGGCGCATCTCAAGCCGCAGGCGGGCTATCTCGATCTGCCGCCTTTCGTCGACGCGCGGCCCTTCGTGGCCGCAACCGGCGCCCGCGCGGCAACCCGCGCCATGCTCGCCGCCCGCCATGGGCTGGCCCCCGCGCTGCCCTGGCTGATCACGGTGGCGATGATGCGCGATGATCAGAAGCTTGCCTCCTATCGCGTGCTTGCGGCGGCGCTGGCGGGGATCGAAGCGCCGGGCTTCCAGCTTCTGGTGATCGGAGCGGGTTCCGCCGAAGCCGCGGTCAGGGCCGCCTTCGCGCCGCTCGGGTCCCGCGTCGTCTTTCACGGCGCGGCGGAGCCCGCCGAGCTTCCCGAACTCTACGCTGCTGCCGACCTCTATGTCTGGCCGGCGATCAAGGAATCCTGGAGCATGGCATTCATCGAGGCGCAGGCGGCGGGACTGCCGGTCGTCGCCGGGCGGAGCGGCGGTGTCGCCGGCGTCGTCGCGGACGGCGTCACCGGTTTCCTGGCGGCGGAAGGCGACGTCGCCGGCTTTGCGGACGGCGTCAGGCGGCTGCTCGATCCGGCGACGCGGTCGGCGATGGGGCAGACGGCACGCGAGTGGGCGCTGGCGCATCACGATATGGACGTCGCCGCCGCACGGCTCGACGCGGCGCTTTGCGCCGTCGCCGCCGATTGCGGCGGGCGGCTTCAGGCGGTGGCGGGCTGATGCGCGTCCTGTTCCATGTCCAGCATCTGCTCGGCGTCGGCCATCTCCGCCGCGCCGAACTGCTCGTCGCGGCCATGGCCGATCGCGGCATGGCGGTGACCGTCGCGCTCGGCGGCATGCCGGTCGCCGAGATGCCGTTCGCCGGCGCAGACATCGCGCAGCTGCCGCCGGTTCGGCTCGACGGAGCGAACTTCAAGATCCTCTATGACGGCGAGGACAACCCCGTCACCGACGCCTGGCGGGATGCGCGGCGCGACGCGCTGCTCGCCGTCTACGAGCGGCTGCAGCCGGACATCGTGCTCATGGAGATGTTCCCGTTCGGCCGCTGGCGGTTCCGCTTCGAGCTCGAGCCGCTGCTGGCGCGGGCCGCTCTCGACCGGCCGCGGGTCAAGTGCGTCGCCTCGGTCCGCGACATACTGGTCGAGACCAAGCATCCGGAACGGGCGGCCCGGGGCGCCGAGCTGGCGCGGGACCATCTGGATGCGGTGCTGGTCCATTCCGACCCGGCACTGTTCACCTTCGACGAGACCTATCCGCACGCTGCCAGCCTTGCCGACCGTATCCACTACACCGGCTATGTCACGGAGGCGGGCGATCGGCGCAAGGGCGTGCCGACCGGCGACGTGATCGTCTCGGCCGGCGGCGGCGCGGCCGCAGGCTCGCTCTTGGCGACGGCCATGGCGGCGCGCCCGCAGACGCCGCTTGCCGACCGCGTCTGGCGTTTCTTCACCGGGCCGCGCTGCCCGGAGGACGTGTTTCGGGATCTGCGCAGCCATGCCGACGAGCGGACGATCGTCGAGCGCTTCGATCCGCAGTTCCAGGCGCGTCTGGACGGCTGCGCGCTGTCGATCTCGCAGGCCGGCTACAACACGGTGATGAACCTCTTGCGGGCCGAAGTGCCGGCGGTGGTGGTGCCCTATGCCGAGGGGGACGAGACCGAGCAGGAATACCGTGCCCGGCGCATGGAAGCGCTCGGCCTGCTTTCGGTGGTTTCGGAGACGGCCCTGACGCCGGACGCGCTTACGGCGGCGATCGGCACCGCATTGGCCGGATCGGCCAGGCCGCGCCCGGCCATGGACCTCGAAGGCGCGGCCCATGCCGCCCGGATGATCGAGGCGCTGGCGCAAGGCGCGTTGGCCGCGGCTCCGGCCGCTGATGCGCGATCTCCCGAGGGGCGAAAATCGGCATGACTTGCCAGCAGCCCAGATGCTATGCCGGCAGGGGTTGCAGCGCTCCCGCGGGTGGCGCGCGATCGGCGCGTCGCGGCTTCTCGACTGGCCTCGCGGTGGCCGTCGCGTGAACCGCCCGCACGGCTCGCCGCCGCCTTCGTTCGTGGTCGGGGAGGGGGCCGGTTTGGCCAGCGACGCACCGGTTCTGGAACGCCTGCCCCTCGCGACGAGCGCCGGGCCTGCGGCCGACACGCTCCTGTCGATCGAGGATCTGTCGGTGGAGTTCCGCTCCATGGCCGGCATGGTCAAGGCGGTCTCCGGCCTCTCGATGCGGGTCGGGGCGGGGCGCACGGTCGCGCTCGTCGGTGAATCCGGCTCCGGCAAGTCCGTCACGTCGCAGGCGATCCTCGGCCTTCTGCCGAAAAGCGCGGCGATCACCTCGGGCCGCATCCTCTTCCGCGACCCGGAGCAGGGGCTCGTCGACCTCGCTGCCCTGTCGCCGCGCAGCGCGCGTTTCCGGGCGATCCGCGGCCGGGCGATCTCGATCGTCTTTCAGGAGCCGATGACGTCGTTCTCGCCGCTGCACACGCTCGGCGACCAGATCGGCGAGGTGCTGGAAGTGCATGGCCGCGCCAGCGGCGCCGAGTTGCGCGAGCTGACGCTGGAGACGCTGCGGCTGGTGCGCTTTCCGGACCCCGCGCGGGCCATGCGATCCTATCCGTTCGAACTCTCCGGCGGGCTGCGCCAGCGGGCGATGATCGCCATGGCGGTGATCGCCAAGCCGGCGCTGCTGATCGCCGACGAGCCCACCACCGCGCTGGACGTGACGCTGCAGGCGCAGATCATCAAGCTGCTGCGCGACATGCAGGCCAGGCTGAAGATGGCCGTGCTGCTGATCACCCACGATCTCGGCGTGGTGGCCAATCTCGCCGAGGAAGTGGTGGTGATGCATCACGGCCGGGTCGTGGAGTCGGGTACGGCGGCGGCGATCTTCCATGAGCCGCAGCATCCGTATCTGATCTCGCTGATGAAGGCGGTGCCCGATCTCGAACCGGGCGACGCGCGGCGGTTGAAGCCGATCCGCGAGATCAAGGTCGATGCAAAGGCGCTGATGCAGCGCGGCGAGGATGCGGACCAGGTGCCGCCCGGGGCACCGCTCCTCGAGGTCAGGGGGCTCAGCAAGAGTTTCTCGCTGCGGCGGGACCGGCGGCTGCTGTCGCGGGCGCCGGGGCTGACCATCCACGCGCTTCGCGACGTCTCGGTCACCGTCAGGCGCGGCGAGTGCCTGGGCCTCGTCGGCGAATCCGGCTCCGGCAAGACGACGCTGGCGCGGGCCATCATGGGGGCAGTGCCGCAGACGACAGGCTCGGTGCTCCTGCATGGCGGCCGGGAGGGGACGGTGGACCTCGCCTCGGCCTCGCGCCAGCCGCTCTTCGAGGCGCGGCGGCGGATGCAGTACGTCTTCCAGGATCCGTTCTCCTCGCTCGACCCGCGCATGACGGTCGGCGCGATCCTCGCCGAACCGCTGGAAATCCATGGGATCGGCGTCGCCGGCGACCGGCGGCAACGGGTCGAGCGGCTGCTTGCCGCCGTCGGGCTCGAGCCGCAATATGCCGGCCGCTACCCGCACAGCTTCTCCGGCGGGCAGCGCCAGCGGATCGGCATCGCCCGGGCCTTGGCGCTGGAGCCGGAACTCTTGATCTGCGACGAGCCGGTGGCGGCGCTGGACGTCTCGGTCCAGGCGCAGATCCTCAACCTCCTGAAGGACCTCCAGCGTCTCTGCGGCCTGACCTACCTGTTCATCTCGCACAATCTGGCGGTGGTGAACTACGTCGCCGACCGGATCGCGGTGATGTGCGACGGCGAGATCGTGGAACTCGCGC
Organism: Aurantimonas endophytica; assembly: GCF_014196845.1. Lineage (GTDB taxonomy): Bacteria > Pseudomonadota > Alphaproteobacteria > Rhizobiales > Rhizobiaceae > Aurantimonas > Aurantimonas endophytica. The sequence goes on along the minus strand of NZ_JACIEM010000003.1, from coordinate 541,494 downwards.
CGCGCGAGGAATTGTTCCGCGCGCCGCTGCATCCTTATACCCGCCTGCTGATGCAGGCGGTGCCGCATGCCGACCCGTCCCGGCCGCTGGATTTCGACCATCTGCCGGCCGTCGGGCAGATCGGGCATCGCGACTGGCCGGAACCGTTCGCCGTCGTCGAGGCCCGCGACAGGCCACTGCTCGAAGCCGCGCCCGGCCACTTCGTCCGTGCAGCCAATGTCGACTTCCTCGCCGCAGCGCCCGCCGGCGCCGCCACCGGAGGGTGAGATGGCAAGGGGGGACCAGCTCGACGAGAGCATCTTCGGCTATGTCTGGCGCCATACGAAGCGCCAGCAGCTCTGGCTGTTCTTCGTCCTCGCGCTGTCGCTGCCGCTCTATTACCTGACGCTCGACCTGCCGAAGCGGATCGTCAACGGTCCGATCCAGGGCGAATGGGCGGCGGGCGAGACGCAGCCGCTGTTCCGCTGGACGCCGACCCTGCCGGACTTCCTCGGCGGCGGCACGCTGCAGCTGTTCGGCGGCATCGAGGTCGACCGGTTCGGCATGCTGGTGGCGCTCAGCCTCACCTTCCTGTTCTTCGTCGTCGTCAACGGGCTCTTCAAGTTCTATCTCTCGAACTACAAGGGCCAGCTCGGAGAGCGGCTGCTCAGGCGCCTTCGCTACGATCTGGTCGATCGCGTGCTGCGGTTTCCGACCGGACGGTTCAAGCAGGTGCGCGGGCCCGAGATCGCCTCGATGGTCAAGGACGAGACCGAGCCTGTCGGCGGCTTCGGCGGCAGCGCCTTCGCCGATCCGGCGCTGCTGCTCAGCCAGGCGGCCACGGCGCTGCTGTTCATCTTCCTGCAGAATGTCTGGCTCGGCGGCGTCGCCGGCGCGGTGGTGCTCGTCCAGCTGATCATCATTCCGCGCATGCGCCGGCGCCTCGTGGTCCTGGCGCGAGCCCGGCAGCTGACCGCCCGGCTTCTGTCCGGCCGGATCGGCGAGATCGTCGACAGCATCCCGTCGATCCGGGTCAACGACACGTCGAGCTGGGAGCGGGCTGAGATCGGCGGGCGGCTCGGCCGCATCCTGCAGATCCGCACCGACTTCTTCCGCTGGAAGTTCCTGGTCAACTTCATCAACAACCTGCTGGCCCAGACGACACCCTTCATCTTCTATCTCGCCGGCGGCTATTTCGTCATCGTCGGGCAGCTGGATATCGGCCAGCTCGTCGCTGTCATCGCCGCCTATAAGGATCTTCCCGCGCCGCTCAAGGAGCTCATCGCCTGGGACCAGTTCCGCGTCGACGTGCAGTCGAAATACGCCCAGATCACCGAGCAGTTCACCATGCCGGACCTGATCGACCCGGAACGTCAGAAGGTCTCGCAGGAGACACCGCCGCACATCGAGGGCGATATCGCCATCGTTGGCCTCAGGATCGCCGACGAGAGCGGCAACGATCTCCTCGAGCCGACCAGCCTGCGGCTGGCGCCCGGCGAGGCGGTTGCGGCCGTGGGGCCGGTCAGCGGCGGCGGCGAATACCTGGCCGACGCTCTGGTCCGCCTGGTCGAACCCGCCAGCGGGCGGATCAGCATTGATGGCCGCTCGCTCGACAGTCTTCCCGATGCCTTCGTCGGACGACGCTTCGGCTACAGCACCTCCGGGCTCTATTTCGCCCAGATGTCGGTGCGCGACGCGCTCGTCTACGGCCTGCGTCACGCACCCGTTAACGGCCACGACGGCACCGGGCGGCCGGACCCGGAGCGGCTCTCCGAGGCATGGCGATCGGGTGACGCCAGCAGCCTTTGCCCGGAAGAATGGATCGACTACGCCGCGGCGGGGATCGAAGGCCCGCAGCAGCTCTCCGGGCGGCTGGCGGAGGTGCTCGAGATCGTCGAACTGCGGGTCGACATCGCCCGTCTAGGCCTGCGCAACCGGCTTCCGGCGGATCTGCCGGAGGAGGTCGGGCCACGGGTGCTCGCGGCCCGCGCGCGGTTCCGCGAGCGGCTCGCGGAGGGCGGCGACGAGGACTATTTCGAGACATTCGATCCGGAACGCTATTCCGACTACGCGTCGCTGATCGAGAACCTCGTCTTCGGCATTCCGCTGCCAGAGGCGTTGATGGGCAATTCGCTGGCCGAGCGCCCGCAGATGCGCGAGGTGCTCAAGCAGACCGGGCTCGACGTCATGCTCTTCGATATGGGACGGCAGATCGCCGAGACCCTGATCGAGATCTTCGGCGACCTGTCGCCGGACAATCCGCTGATGGAGAGCGTCGACCTGATGTCGCCGGACGAGGTGGACGACTATCGCACGGCGCTGCGCCGCACCTCGGGCGAGGGGCCCCATTCCGGCAAGTATCGGCGAGCCTTCCAGGAACTCGCCTTCGGCTATATCGAACCCAAGCACAGGCTGGGCCTTCTCGACGACCGGATCAGGAGCGCGGTGCTGGCGGCCCGTGCCCGCTTCGGCGAAAAGCTCGAGCCGGACCTTGCCCAGGCGGTATCGGTGCATTCGCCGACGGCGCTCAATCCCGCTGCCAGCTTCCAGGACAATGTGCTGTTCGGGCGCGTGGTCGACCGCTATGCCGAGGCCGCGGCGCGGATCAACGAGGTGCTGGTGGCCACGCTCTACGATACCGGCCTCGCCGAGGTGGTGTTCGAGATCGGCCTCGACTTCGACATCGGCAGCGGTGCCAAGCGGCTGTCGGCCGGGCAGCAGCAGAAGCTGGCTCTGGCGCGGGCATTGCTGAAGCGGCCGGACCTGCTCGTCCTCAACCGACCGCTCTCGGCCCTTGACGGGGACAGCCAGCAGGCGACAATTGGGCGCGTCCTTGCCTCGCGAGAGGCCCTTGGTGTCCCGCGGCAAACGGTTTTCTGGGTTCTCAGCCATGCCGAACACGCGCATTTCTTCGACCGGACCCTGGAATTTCGGGATGGCCGGATGACCATGATCGACGCCCATGTCCCGCATCCGGTCGATGAGCCTGCGTGATGTGATGGCGACCATAACGGTGAATCGAAGAGGCCTGAAGTGACGCTCCTGAAGTCCGAAATCGACCTCTTGCGGTCCGTGCCGATATTTGCCGGCATCGAGCCGGCGCGGCTCAAGTTGATCGCCTTCACCTCGGATTCGATCGCCTATCGTGCCGGGCAGGTCATCTGCCGGCAGGGGCAGCCCGGTGACGCGGCCTATGTGCTGGTGGATGGCGAAGCCGACGTTTCCGTGGCAACGGAGGCCGGCGACTATCTGGTCGCGACGCTCCGCTCAGGCGACGTCGTCGGCGAGATATCGATCCTATGCGACACGCCCCGCACCGCGACGGTCACCGCCCGGACCGGCCTGACCGCGCTCAGGGTGCGCAAGGAGTCGTTCCTGCAGCTCTTGAAACAGTTCCCCGAGATCGCCGCGGAGGTCATGCGCGGTCTCGCCGAACGCCTGACCCACACCAACGAGGAGCTTGTCCGCGCGCGCAATCTCGCGGCGTCGAGAGGCGGCGAGGCTTGAGCCGGTTCGAACTGACCATCTGGGGCGCGCGCGGCAGCATCCCGGCGCCCGCCGCCGCCAATACACGCTTCGGCAGCGACACGAGCTGCGTCGAGCTGCGCTGCGGTGACCATGTCATCGTGCTCGATGCCGGCACCGGGATCGTCGGCTGTGGCCGCAAACTCTACAATGGCGAGGTGCGCGACGTCGACGTGCTGCTCACCCACTGCCATTTCGACCATATCATCGGCCTGCCGTTCTTCATGCCGCTCTATCATGCGGGCACGTCGGTGCGCATCCATGCCGGGCATTTCGAGGACAACACGACCTGCCGGAACATGGTGGAGCGCTTCATGTGCCCGCCCTACTTCCCGGTCACGCCGAAGCAGTTCGCCGCCGACATCAAATACTGCGACTTCCGGCCGCCCGACGTGCTCGACCTGTTCCCGGACGTGCGCATCCGCACCGTGCGGCTGAACCACCCCAATGGCGCGGTCGGCTATCGGGTCGAATATGGCGGCCGGGCCGTCTGCTACATCACCGACACCGAACACCGCGCCGGCGGCCTCGACCAGGGTATCTGCGACCTCATCGAAGGCGCAGACATCATGATCTACGACAGCATGTATACGGACGAGGAATATCCCAAGTATCGCGGCTTCGGGCACTCGACCTGGGAAGAGGGCGTGCGGCTCTGCCGCGCCGCCGGCGTGCCCCGCCTCGTCGCCTTTCACCATGACATCTCCCGGACCGACACTTGGCTCGCCGATCTCGTCGGGCGGGCGCAGGCGGTTTTTCCGGGAATGCTGGTTGCGGAAACCGGTCTCACTCTCGATATCGCCGAACGGGTACGGATCGTGGAGGCGGGCTAGATGAGCCTGACGCAACAGGTCGACGACTGGCTGCTGAAGGAAGCCCTCGGCAAGCCGAGGCTGGAAACCATTTTCGAGCAGCTGTGCCAACGGCTGAACGGCATCGGCGTGCCGATCGCCCGGGCGCGGCTCAACTGGCCGACCCTGCATCCGCTGTTCCGCGCCGAGATGATCAGCTGGCATCGCAACCAGCCTTCAGCCGTGCTGGATCACTTCCATCACCAGGACGCCAACACCGACGCGTGGCAGCGCAGCCCCTTGCGCTATATGCTGGAGGCCGATCTGCCGGTACTGCGGCGCCGTCTCGTGGGGCCTGGCCATACGCTCGACTTTCCGCTGTTCGAGGAACTCGCCGCGGAGGGCTACACCGACTATCTCGCGCTGCGGACCGAATTCTCCGAACCGGGCATGTTCATGGAGGGCCGCCCGGGCGGCATCATCGTGATCTGGGCCAGCGACCGCGCTGCCGGTTTCACCGACGAGGACCTGCGGGTCCTGCAGGAGATCCAGCAGTCCTTCGCGCTGGCCTGCAAGTCGATCATCCAGTCGCAGATCACCAGCAACATCGTCGAGACCTATCTCGGCCAGAAGGCCGGCCGGAGCGTGCTCAACGGCAATATCCGTCTCGGCGGCGGCGCCACCACGCGGGCACTCGTCTGGTATTCGGACCTGCGAAACTCGACGCGGCTCACCGGCAGTCTGCCGAGCGAAGACTTCCTCCAGCTCCTCAACGACTATTTCGAATGCGCCGCCCGCCCGGCGATCCGTGCCGGCGGCGAGGTTCTCGCCTTCATCGGCGACGCGGTCCTGGTGATCTATCCGATCGACGAGGAAACCGACCCGGAGGCGATCACCGCCCGGGTTCTGGATGCCGTCGGCGAGTCGTTCAAGATGCGCGACGAGGCCAACGCCGTTCGCGCGGCCGCCGGACGGGACCTGATCGAGTTCGGCATCGGCCTGAATATAGGCGAAGTCGTCTTCGGCAATATCGGTGTGCCCGAACGGCTTGCCTTCACCGTCATCGGCTCGACCGTGACCGAGGTGGAGCGCATCGAGAAGCTGACCAAGTCGCTCGACACGAATGTGCTCGCCAGCGCCAATGTCGCCGCTCTGGTGCCCGGTCGCTGGTGTTCTACGGGGCTGCACATGCTCAACGGCGTCGAGCGGCAAATGGAGCTGTTCACGCTCTGCCCGGAGACCCAGGCCGCGCTCGGGCTGGCCGCCGCAGCGGAATGATCGCCGGCGTCAATGGTGCGGGTCGACGGCGTCGCGCAGCCCGTCGCCGACGAAGCTGAAGGCGAGGACCGTCAGCACCACCGGCAGCATCGGCAAAAGCAGCCACGGATAGAGCGCCACCGCCTCGATGTTCTGCGCCTCCGAGAGGAGCACGCCCCAGCTGGTGATCGGCGGCCTCAGGCCGAGGCCGAGGAAGGACAGCGCCGTCTCGGCGAGGATCATCGTCGGGATCGACAGCGACGCCGAGGCGATCAGATGGCTCATGAAATTGGGCAGGAGATGGCGGAAGATGATCCGGCGCGGCCGCGCGCCGAGCATCTCCGCGGCCACGACGAAATCCTCCTCTCGCAGCGCGAACAGCTTGGAGCGGACGGCGCGGGCAAGCCCCGGCCAGTCGAGCAGCGCCAGGATCAGCGTGATCCCGAAATACACGAGCAGCGGGCTCCAGGTGACAGGCAGCGCCGCCGAAAGCGCCAGCCAGAGGGGCAGTTCCGGGATCGAGCGCAGGATTTCGGTGACACGCTGGACGACCGAATCCACCCAGCCGCCGAAATAGCCCGCCGCCCCGCCGATGGTGATGCCGAGCAGGAAGCTGAGCGTCACCCCGACCAGGCCGACGGTGAGCGATATGCGCGCGCCGTAGAGGATGCGCGACCACATGTCCCGTCCGAGGCGGTCGGTGCCAAGCAGGAACAGCGTGCCGCCTTCGGGCGGACAGACGAGGTGGGTCTGTGCCTCGACGAGGCCCCAGAAACGGTAGGTCTCGCCCTGGCAGAAGAAGCGGAGCGGCATCGGTCGGCTGGTGTCGGACGTATAGACGCGGCGCAGCGTGTCGAGGTCCAGCTGGTATTGCAGCGGATAGACGAACGGGCCCACGAAGCTGCCTTCGTGGAACAGATGCACCGATTGCGGCGGGGCGAAGATGTGGTCGGTGTGGCGCGACTGCAGCTCGTAGGGCGCCAGGAACTCGATGAAGGCGATCGAGACGTAGCTGATCAGGAGGAAGGCCAGCGATACCACGGCTACGCGGTGGCGCAGGAATCGCCACCAGATCAGCTTCGCCTGCGAGGCCCGCGCATAGGCGCCCGAAACGATCGAGCCCTCGGCGATCGTCGCCTCCGGGTCGAAGCGCTCCTGCGAGACGAAATGCGGCAGGCTGCTCATCGCGGCGTGCTCTTGCCCAGCCGGATCCGGGGATCGAGCAAAGCGAGCAGCACGTCGGAGACGAACATGCCGACGACGGTGAGGACGGCGAGGAACATCAGGAACGAGCCGGCGAGATACATGTCCTGGCTGCGCAGCGACGCGAGCAGCATCGGCCCTGTCGTCGGCAGCGACATCACCGCCGAGATGATCACCGACCCGGAAACGATCTGCGGCAGCAGCGTGCCGAGGTCGGCGACGAACGGGTTGAGCGCCATGCGCAGCGGGTATTTCAGCAGCAGGCGGCCCTCCGTCAGGCCCTTCGCCCGGGCGGTGACGACATATTGCCGGTTCAGCTCGTCGAGGAGGTTCGCCCGCAGCCGCCGGATCATGCCGGCAGTTCCCGCGGTGCCGATGACCAGCACCGGCACCCAGAGATGCGACAGGACCGAACCGATCTTGGCCAGCGACCAAGGCTCGTCGATGAATTCCGGCGCCATCAGCCCGCCGATCGAGGTGCCGAACCAGACATTGGCGAGATAGAGCAGGATCAGCGCCAAGAGGAAGTTCGGCGTCGCCAGCCCCAGGAAGCCGAGGAAGCTCAGCCCGTGATCGGCCCAGCTATACTGATGCGTCGCCGAGTAGATGCCGATCGGGAACGACACCAGGTAGACGAAGAGGATCGTGGCGGCATTGAGCAGGATGGTCATCGGCATGCGGTCGCCGACGATGTCGGCAACCGGCTGGTTGTACTCGAACGAATAGCCGAGATCGCCCTGGAGAAGGCCGCCGGCCCAGACGAGATATTGCTCCCAGAGCGGGCGGTCGAGACCGTATTCCTCCCGCAGGAAGGCGATCTTGTCGCCGCTGACGGTTTCGCCCTGGGCCTGCAGCTCGGCGATGTAGCTGGTCAGGTAGTCGCCTGGCGGCAGCTGGATGATGACGAAGACGATGACGCTGATGGCGACGAGCGTCCAGGCCATGGTGAAGAGACGCCCGCCGAGATACCGGATCACGAGGGGTTGCCTGCCACCGCCACGGCCGCGCAGTCGAAATAGAAGCCGTCCGGATTGTAGATGCCGAAATACGCCCCCGGATCGTAATTGTAGACGCCGCGCGTCGGCACGTTGTTCAGCTTGTTCGAGACGACGACCACCTGGTCGACCTCGGTGACGATGCCGATGGTGAAGACCTCGTCGGCGTTGATCGCCAGCATCTTCTTCCATATCGCCGTCCGCTCGGCCTCGTCGAGGGTCTCCCGCCAGGCACGTCGCAGGGCAATCAGATCCCGGACGCCGGCCAAGGCCGCGACGTCGCCGGGCGCCTCGCCGCCGGTGCCGCCGGTTTCCACCCACATGCCGTAGCCCGGCCATTGCAGCTGCTCGGCGGTCGCCGGCGCAAGTTCGCGCGGATCCGTTGCCGGCGTCGGCAGGCCGTTGTCGAGCCCGCTCCACACCGACATCAGCGTCGAGCCCGCCTTGACGCGGTTGCGAAATATCTCGCGCTGGGCTTCCCGGGTGAGGAGGTCGATGCCGATCTTGCGCCAATCCTCGCGAACGAGTTCCAGGACGTCGCTCTGCTCGCTGCTTTCGCCGGCGGTCTCGACGACGATCCGCATCTCGCGCCCGTCGGGGAGGCGGCGCAGCCCGTTCGGCCCGCGCATCAGGCCGAGCCTGTCGAGCAGCGCGTTGGCGGCCTGCGGGTCATAATTGGCCCAGCTCGTGCGCAGCGCCGGGTCGAAGAGCTTCGATCCGGGCAGGATCGTGTTGGCCGCCGGCTCGGCCAGCCCGTAGAAGATCGCCTTGTCGATATCGTCGCGATTGATCGCCAGCGACAGGGCGCGCCGGAAATCTGCGGTCTGCAGCACTGCGCGCCAGACAGGGTCGGCGGCGTTCAGATTCGGAAACAGCGTCACGTGCGAGCCGCGCCCCGAACGCCAGCGCCGTACCGTGTAGTCGCTGCGGGCCTCGCCGCGCTTCAGGAACGGATAGTTCGGAAAGGCCAGGTAAGCGGCCTGCAGGTCTGCCTCGCCATTCGCCACCTTGGCCGGGATCAGCTCCGGATTGGCGACGGTGAGCGATACCTGGTCGATATAGGGAAGCTGCCGCCCCTCCTGGTCGACGCGGTGAAAATAGGGATTGCGCTCGAAGATCAGCCGTTCCGCCGGCGGCTCGGTAGCGAGCTTCCATGGCTGGATTGTCGGCATGTCCGGATTGTCGTTGCGCTGGCTGCGATCCTTGTTGAAATGCAGCGCGGCCCAGTTGCGCTGGCCCGCCTTCTCGACCTTCGCGGCCAGCGCGGCCTCGTCCTGATGGCTGGCGTGGAACTTCTTGAGATAATGGGCCGGGCGAAAGATCTCGAGCGGCGTTGCCGCCGCCAGGGAGGCGAGGAAATTGGGGTTCGGCCGGCTCCAGGCATAGCGGACCTCGTAGGGACCGGGGAAGCTGACGTGCGGTTCCTCGCCGTCGACGAGGAGCTCGACCGGCACGCCGAATTTCGCGATCGCCGGGTTCTTCGCCATGTCTTCCCAGAAATAGCGGAAGTCCTCGGAGGTGAACGGTGCGCCGTCGGACCAGCGCATGCCGGGGCGGAGGTGAAAATTGAAGACGCGGCCATCCTCGACATCGACACCGGCGGCAATGTCCGGGACGATGTTGAAATCGGTGTCGTAGCCGACGAGGCGCGAATAGCCGAAGACCGGCAGGTTGCGCGTGTCCTTGGCGCTGCCGCCGAGCATCCGCAGCGTGCCGCCCAGCTGGTCGCTCGGGCAGGCGCTGTGGATCGGCATGACTCGCGGCAGCGACGGCAGGCGCTCGGCGATCGGCGGCAGGCTGCCGTCGGCAACGGCGGCGGCGAGCCCCGCGGTTTCGACCGGTCCGGCTTCAGCGCGGGGAAATCCGGGCAAGGCCAGATAGAGCGACAAAGCCAAGGCGACGGAACGGCTGCCCCGCCGCCGCGCCAATCCCGCCCTGGTCGTTTCCCGCATGGCAATGTCCCTGTCGTACGGCCACTTTAGCAGTTAGCGGCGAGCGCGGGGCGATTGTCAATCGACCGTATGCGGTGCCACCGCGGACGAAACCGTCATAAATCCTCCACCAACCCACGGCTTGCGGTGGCCGCGGCAATTCGCCTAGATGCCGGCGCCGCCCGGCCAGCCAGCGTCGGTGCAAGGGACGCGTCGACGAACCGGAGACCCAGCCATTGGATGATCGGGCGCATCCCGTCAGAGGGCGCATCGCGACCCTCGTGAAAGGCTATCCGCGCCTGTCGGAGACCTTCATCGCGCAGGAGATCGCCGGGCTCGAGGCGCGCGGCATCGACCAGCTGATCGTCTCGCTGCGGCAGCCGGCGGAAGGGCAGCTGCATCCGGTGCATCGCCGGATCCGCGCCGAGATCCTGTATCTGCCGGAATATCTGAAGGACGATCCGCAGCGGGTGCGCGCTGGCCGGGACTTCGCCGAGCGCCAGCCGGGTTATGAGGCCGCGCGCGAGATATTCGAGGCCGATCTTGCCCGCGACAGGACGGCGAACCGCCATCGCCGCTTCGGCCAGGCCTGCGTCCTTGCCCGCGAACTGCCGGGCGACGTTCGCTGGATCCACACCCATTATCTCCACACGCCGGCTTCCGTCGCCCGCTATGCCGCGGCGATCCTCGGCGTCGGCTGGTCGTTCTCGGCGCATGCCAAGGACATCTGGACGAGCCCCGACTGGGAACTGCGCGACAAGCTCGCCTCCGCCGCCTTCGGCGTCACCTGCACCAAGGTCAATCTCAAACAACTCCAAGGCCTCGCGGCCGATCCGGCACGCGTGCGGCTGGTCTATCACGGCCTCGACCTCTCCGAGGTCCGCCCGCCGGCGCCGCACGGCCGCAAGGGGCCGTTCCGCATCGTGACGATCGGGCGCACCGTCGAGAAGAAGGGGTTTGGCGACTTGGTCCGGGCGCTGGCCAGGCTCAAGCATCGCGACTGGCATCTCGACCATGTCGGCGGCGGCCCGCTGACGGAGAGGCTGAAAGCGCAGGCGGCGCGGGCCGGGATCGGCGAGCGCATCACCTGGCACGGGGCGCGCGAACGCGACTACGTCTTCAAGCTCTTGGGCGGCGCCGATCTCTTCGTCCTGCCCTCGCGCATCGCCCGGTCCGGCGATCGCGACGGCTTGCCGAACGTGCTGATGGAGGCGCAGGCGCACCGACTGCCGGTCGTCTCGACGCGCATCTCGGCAATTCCCGAGCTCGTCGAGGACGGCGTCACCGGCCTGCTGGTGGAATCCCGCGACCCGGCAGCGCTTTCGGCGGCGATCGCCCGGCTGATGAACGAGCCGGCCCTGGCCGCCGCGCTGGCCGAAGCCGGCGAGGCGCGGGTGCGCGCCGCCTTCTCGCCCGAGCCCGGCATCGACGCGGTCGCGCGACTGCTGCGCCGCGCCGCCGAGCACCAGGAAGCGTGAGCCGGGCACTGTTCCCGCTGGCCGCCGCGCGGCTCGACGCGGCGCGGCAAGCCGGATGCCGCCTCCACCTGTGGTGGCGCGACGACGACGTCGAGGCGCCCGGCGCCGCGCTTGACCGGCTGCTGGCGCTGCGCCGCGCGACGGCGGTGCCGCTGGCGCTGGCGGCGATACCGGCCGGCAGCGGGCGCGCGCTCGCCGACAGGCTCTTTGGCGAAGCGGACGTTGCCCTCCTGCAGCACGGGCTCTGTCATGAAAACCATGCGCCCGGGAGCGAGAAGCGTGCCGAATTCGGCGACCATCGGCCGCCGGGCGTGATGCGGGAAGAGGTCGCGGCCGGTCATGCGGCGCTTGCCGGCCTCTTCCCGCGCCAGTTGCTGCCGGTCTTCGTGCCGCCCTGGAACCGCGTCGGCGCCGGGTTCCGCACCGCGCTGCCGGGGCTCGGCCTGCCGGTCCTCTCGATATTCGGCCCGGCTGCCGGCGCCCCGCCGCATCAGGTGAACACCCATCTCGACATCATCGACTGGCGCGCGAGGCGCGGGCTGTCTCCGGCCGAGGCCGACGCGCGGCTCGCCGGGGAGATCGCACGGCGCACCGCCGCCGGATCGTTGAGCGAGCCGATCGGCCTGCTCAGTCATCATCTGCAGCACGACGAAGCGGCCTGGACGCTGCTTGCCGGGCTGCTCGATCTGCTCGCGCCGGATCCACCCGTCGTCTCCTGGCCCGCCCTGCCGTCGCTTCTGGCACCGCCAGCGCGATAGACCCGCCACGGCGCGGCACGCGCCGGGCCTCGGCCCTCTGCGCCGTCTTCCCTCTGCATAGTCGTGCGGAGCGTGGCGTCAGGGGCAGCGCCCGTCCTGTCATGACGCCTGACTCGGTCCGTCCGTCGCTGCATGTCCGACCATCGTCCACACCGCACACCGCACGACGGAGACCGCACCCCGCACGCCGCCAGCCGGCGACAGCCGGGCAACCGGCGCCAGAGCGGCCGCGACCCCGGGGACGGATGCCCGCGGTCTTCTCGCTGCCTGTGCCCGGGGGACGGTTCATCAGTCTCGTCTAACGCGATCTGGCGAGGTTTTCCCACCCCCGGCGGGCGCTCCGCCGGTCGGCGGAGAGGACCCCGTGCCTTTTCGCTTGTGCCGAGGCACCCGGCTTTGATAAGAGACCGGCGCGCTGACAGGCGCCGACCATGCCTCGGCAGTTCGGCGGCGGACGCGGGCGGCCTTGGCCGCACCGGTTCAGCCCGCCGAAGAGACGATGCCGCCCGGACGATGCGGGCGGACGGCCGGAGAGGTGGCAGAGTGGTCGAATGCACCGCACTCGAAATGCGGCATACGGGCAACCGTATCGGGGGTTCGAATCCCCCCCTCTCCGCCATTTAGAATTCACTCTCCGCCAATTTCAAAACCCCGTTCTTCCGGCATTCTGCCTCCCCGTCCCTTCCGTTGTTTGCTTCGATCAGCCGGCGTCACCAAACGCAGGCGCGGCTCTAAGTGCCGGCAAGGCCAAGCTGCTGCTGGGTTACGGAAGCGGCATTGTAGCAATGGAACGCGGTAACCTTGCCGTTCTCAAGACGGAAGACGTCGCAGCACGGCACGTCGATCGTCCGCCCGGTCGGCGCCAAGGTACCCGAAGGAAGCGGCAGGTCGCCCTTGTGCGTCCCGCGAATGGCGAGCTCGACGACGACGACATCTCCCGTGACGTAGATCTGGAACAACTCGCGGTGGATATCCGGAAAGGCCGTGGTCAGCGCGCCGATGTAGTCGCCGATGGCCTCGCCGCGCAGCGTCGCTCCGGCGGGAATGTCGGTCATGTATCCATCGTCGGAGAAGGCGGAAACGAACGTCTCCATATCGAGGCGGTCTCCTTCCGCGACAGCGTAGAGCTCCCGAATGATCGTCTCATTGTCACGCATGGCGTGTCCTTTCGGTTTTTGATTTTCCGTTCCTCGGCGCATGTTCGCACGGTCGCGAACCTTCTCGGCGTCCGGTCTAGATCTGCGCCTGTCCGCCATCGGCGAAGAGTTCGCTGCCATTGACGAAGCTGCTCTCATCGGAAGCCAGAAAGAGCGCCGCAGCGGCCGTTTCGTCGGGCGTCCCCATCCGGCCCAGCGGAACCTGCGCTTCCATCGCCGTGACGAAGGCCTGCTTTGCCTCCGCGGTCGGGGAGAGCGAGAGCCCGTGCAATCCCGGGGTCGAGGTGGGACCCGGGACGAGCACGTTCACACGGATCCGGCGGGGTGCCAGGTCGAGGATCCAGCCGCGGGCGAAGCTGCGGATCGCCGCCTTGCTGGCACCGTAGACGCTGAAGGCCGGCGAGCCCGTGCTGGCCGCCGTTGACCCGGTCAGGATCACCGAGGCGCCATCGACGAGAAGCGGCAGCGCCTTCTGCACGGTGAACAGCGTTCCCTTGACGTTCGTCGCGAAGGTGCTGTCGTAGTCCTCCTCGGTGATCTCGGAGAGGGAAGCGAACCGGCCGCCGCCGGCATTGGCAAACAGCACGTCGATCCGGCCGGCTTCGTTCCTTACAACGTCATAGAGCCTGTCGAGATCGCCTAGGTTCGCGATGTCGCCTCGGACTCCCCGGGCACCGTTGCCGACCTCGGCTACCGCGGCATCGAGCTCACGCTGCCGGCGTCCGGTCATGAACACGCGCGCGCCTTCTTGCGCGAAACGTTTGGCGCTCGCCAGCCCAATGCCGCTGTTGGCGCCGGTGATGACCGCGATCTTGTTGTCGAGCCTGCCCATCGTTGTCTCCTTTGACGATGACAGCGATGTAGACAGGCGCGCACATCACGACTAGTACATACCAAAAGGTAAGTGCTGGATTTCGATATGAGCGAAAGTGATCCCGATTGCGGCCTCGACGTCGCGCTGGCCGTCATGGGCGGCAAGTGGAAGCCGCTGATTCTGTATCATCTCGGGCACGGCCCGAAGCGGTTCGGAGACCTTCGCCGGTTGGTGACAGGCATCAGCGAGAAGGTGCTGATTCAGCAGTTGCGCGAGCTGGTCGGGGCCGGCGTGCTGGTCAGGCACGACTACCGGGAAGTGCCGCCGAAGGTCGACTATACCGTGACGCCTTTCGGCCAGACGCTTGTCGAGGCGCTCCGGCCACTGTGCGCGTGGGGAACCTCGCACCGAGTTTACGTCGAGGGGATACTGGACTCCCCTGTGGTTGATCAGACTTCTGCCAATCGAACGTCGTGACAGCCGACTGGGCGCCCTGGAAGAGGGAAGGTCGCGGGGCTGGTGAAGTACGCCCGGTCGAACTTCATGACGCCGATCCCGCACGCGGTGAGCTTCGATGAGTTGAACGCCATGCTGGCCGAGCGATGCCACCGACGGCAAGGGCACACGGCAGCGCTTTTCGACAGGGTCGGCTCTTCAAGAGGCCGCGTTCACAATGGACGAGGGTCAGGCGGTGAGCGGCGTCTGCATCACGACGATCGGCGCGTGGTGGGGGACGCGCTCGTAGAGATCGATCACTTCCTGGTTGACCAGCCGGACGCAGCCCGACGAGGCGGCCGTTCCCATCGTCCACCATTCCGGCGAGCCGTGGACCCGATAGAGCGTGTCCTCACCGTTCTGATGGATGTAGAGCGCCCGCGCACCCAGCGGATTGCCGATCCCCGGCTCCATGCCACCGTTCGCCACCGAGTAGCGCGCCAGCTCGGGCTTGCGCGCGATCATCTCGGTCGGCGGCTTCCAGCGGGGCCAATGCTGACGCCAATGGACGATGCCGCGCCCTTCCCAGGTGAAGCCGATCCGCCCGATGCCGACGCCGTACCGCATGGCGGTGCCGCCCACCTCGACGAGGTAGAGGAAGCGGTTCGGGGTGTCGACGACCAGCGTCCCGGGCGTCTCGCCGGTCGGGTCGAGAACCTGCTGCCGGAAGAACTTCGGATCGATCTTCCAGTAGGGGACCGCCGGGATCTCGTAGCCGTCGTCGAGGACCGCGGCGTAGCGGGCGTCCAGTTCCGGTGTACGCAGTGCATCGATACCGATCGTCGCCGCAGTGACGGGCGGAAGAACGGGGGCGGGTTGGAGGGAGCTTGAAAGCGGCCGGCTGCCCCGCGTCACGGCGCAGCCAGCGGAAAGGACATTCATTGCGACCGCGCCGAGAACGAAGGCGCGGCGCGACAGGGGAGAGGCGGTCAAATCGTTTACTCGGGCTCATGGCGGAAGGCCCCAGTCTACATCTTGCCACGCCGCCCGATATCCAGTTATGAATTATGAGAACCATAACCGATTGGAATGCGGTGAGCGCGCCTGTCGTTCTTCGTCGCTTGTCCAAGGCAAGAGTGGACTAGTTCCCTTGCGCGGCAGACTGGCTTTCACATGGGCGGTGCGGGTGAAGCGCTCCGGATGGTGATTGCCTTACGAAGCAGGGATCGCGGAGTTCGAAATGGATCTGGCAGCCGCCCTTCGCGCTTTCACCCGGACGGTCGAGCGCGGTTCGATCACCGCGGCCGCACAGGATCTCTCGATCTCGCAGCCGGCCGTCTCGAAGCATATCGCCAACCTCGAACGGCGGGTGAGAGCGCGCCTTCTGGAACGTTCGGCTCGGCTTGTCCGCCCGACGCCGGAGGGTCAGGCGCTCTACGACGCGAGCTGGTCGGCGCTTGCCTCCATCGATGCCGCGGTAGAAGGGCTCCATGCGACGACGGGGCGCATCGAGGGGACGATCCGCGTCCATGCGCCGTCGTGCATCGGGGGCAAGTATCTGCATCCCCTCCTCATGCAATTCCAGCGCATCCATCCGAACGTCTCATTCGAGCTGATGCTCGAGAACCGCACGGTCGATCTCGTCTTCGAGAACTTCGACATGGCGTTCATCCATGGACGTCCGAGCGCCCAGGACCTGATCATTCGCCGGCTGGGTCTCGCCCGCCGCATCCTCGTCGCCAGCCCGGCTTTCCTTGCAGAATACGGTCCGGTCGACACGCTGGAGCGACTGTCGCAGGTCCCGCTCGTCACGACGGCGCGCTCGATGACGACGAAGAACCGGCTGGCGCTGCTGTTCGAGGGCTCGTCGACGGAGCTGGAAGTGCGTTCGATCCTGCAGAGCAACGATGCGCATGTGATCGGCAGGACTTTGCTCGAAGGTCACGCCGCCGGGCCTGTGCAGCATCTTCTGGTCACGGGCGAACTCGCGTCCGGACGACTGGTCCGTATCCTCCCCGACTGGGAAGTGCGTCCCACCGAACTGTTCCTGGCCTATCCGTCCGTGAAATTCATGCGCCCGGCGGTCCGCGCCTTCGCTGATTTCGTCCTCGATAACCTGCAGACCGTCGAGGGCATCGACAAGGCGTGAGGGACGGCCCTCGTTCGGGCGCCGCGGCGGCACATCCGACCTTTGCGCCAGGGGAGGCACGTCTGCGCATCCTCCCCGATGCCCATACGGATCAAGCGGCTTCAGCCTTGATCGCGCTTTGGAACGCGGCAAGAAAGTCGTCGCGGCCGATCTGGCCCATGTCGACGGCCTTGGCGTTGCCGGCCGCGATGAAGGTCACGTCGGTGATCCCGATGACCCTGAGGATAAGCCGGAGATACTGGGTCGCAATGTCGCGATCCGCGAGGGGGGAGCCCTTCGTGTAGGTGCCGCCGGAGGCCAGTAGCACGGTTGCCTTCTTGCCGGTCACGAGGCCGCTGCCGTCCATTCCCAGCGTCATTCCCTTGCGCACAATGTGATCGATCCACGCCTTGAGGGCAGCCGGCACGTTGTAGTTGTAGACCGGCGTTGCGATCACGAGGTGATCGGTTGCCAGCACCTCAGCCACAAGCGTGTCCGACAGGCGCAGCAGCTGCTTCATGTCGAAGGAATGCTGTTCGGGCGGCGTGAAATAGGCCGCAAGCCACGGCGCGGTTACGAAGGGCAGGTCGGTTTCCATCAGGTCGCGCTCGACGATCTCTCCGTTCGGGTGGGCCGCCTGCCACTCGGCAACGAAGCGCCGGGTGAGGCCGCGTGAGATGGAATGGTCGCCGCGTGGACTGGTTTCGACAACGAGAAGCTTGGTCATGGGGGGTCCTGTCTCAGCAGAGGTCGGCCGAGGCAGATCCGCAGATCCGCTCGACGTGGCGTGACCGTCGAAGGCTCGCGGAGCACTTTGCCTGCCTTCGCAAGCACGATCGCCGCCTTGAATCACGAATGTCAGTGACATCGCGGTCTATGTGCCATCTGGACTGGTTCGGCAGGAGTGATAAAGATATGATCATCTCTATCGGCTGAGGTGATGGATGATTGGGAGCCTGACGCTCGATCAGCTGCGCGTTCTGGTGACCATCGCGGAGACGGGCAGCTTTTCGGCAACCGGGCGCAAGCTCGGGCGCGTGCAATCGGCGATCAGCCAGACCGTCGCAACACTGGAGAGCGTACAGGGTGTCAACCTGTTCGACAGGTCGGGGCACCGCCCGCGCCTCACTGACGTCGGGCATGCCCTGGTCACGCAGGCGCGGGCCGTTCTCGCCGGCGCAACGCAGTTTGAGGCGCTGGCGGCGAGCACGCGGGAAGGTGTCGAACCGGAGCTGGCGGTCGCGATCGATCCCCTTGTGCCGACTGCGGCCCTCATCGACAGCCTGCACGCGCTGCGCGCGGCCTTCCCGCATCTGCCGCTCAGCTTCTCGACGGAGGGCCTGGGCGGGGCCGAACGTCGCCTGCGCCAGGGCAATGCCGCGCTGGCATTCTGCGTCCTTTTGCCGGCGGTCCCCGACGACATGGTCGCGCTGCCCCTTCTCGGCATCGACTTGATCCCTGTCGTTTCGGCGGGGCATCCGCTCGCCCGGCTCGGCCGCCCGGCAACGCGAGCGGACCTTGGCGAGCATGTTCAGCTCGTGCTGTCCGATCCGGCCGCGCCCCATGGACCCAGCTACGGAGTCCTCGGCACCAAGGCGTGGCGCTTCGTCGAACTCGGCCGGCGGCTGGATTTTCTCGTTGCGGGGCTGGGCTGGTGCCGGATGCCCGAGCAGCTCGTGTCACGACTGCTCGCTGATGGACGATTGGTGCGACTGGTCCTGGAGGACGATCCGGCAACGGGTCCCGGACCCTTGACGATCTATGCCGCCCACCTCCGCGACCGTCCGCTCGGGCGAGCGGGTGGCTGGCTCCTCAACGATCTCAAGGCACGTTTGACTTGAAGTCGCCGCTCTCGCTGACTGATTTTCACGAATGCGGCGTGCGGCGATAGCATCTGCTTCCACTTGCGGGGCTATGCGTTGCAGACGGGCTTATCCTGCTTTCGCAACGGGCGACGACGCCCAGTCCGAGCGTATGCACCCGGTCGACGGGCTCGTCGAAACATAAGGCAATCGTTCATCATCCCGCCTCGCGGTAGGCCCTCCCGCCAGGAACGCCAATCGCCTTCGCAAAGCGGCGGATTGATCGTCTCCGCCGATCGCAAGCCTTGCCGCTGGAGACGCCGCACGGAGAGCCGCCCGCCGCCGCGCGGCTATCCTGCCGCGCCGCCAGGAAGCAGACACGTTGCGGCGGCCGGGGTCAGGCGTCGTTGTAGACCCAGGCCCCCTTCGTCCCGAGCGCCTTCGCGAAGGCTTCGCGCCCGCTTCCCGCCAGCCACGCGCGGAATGTCAGCATTCCCGGATTGATCCTGCGCAGCGCCGCGAGATCGGCATGGCCCGACAGCGGCCCCGCATCCAGCAGCGCGGTCAGCTTGGCGAGGAAAGGATTGGCGGCCAGAACCGCCTCGGAGAACCGGGAATAGGCGATGGGACGACCCGCAGCTTCCGTGAAGAGGGCCTCCAGATCGAGTCCCGACGCGCGATCGCCGGCGATCTCGAAGCTCCGGCCGCCGAACCGGTCGGGATCGGCGAACACCGCAGCGACGATCTTGCCGATGTCCGCTACGGCGATGAACTGCATCGACTGATCCGGCCGGGCGAAGAACGTGAACCGATCTTCGTCCAGTCCGAAGCCGGGCATTGTCAGCATCTCCATGAACACTGCCGGGCGCACGATGGTCCAGGTGATCGGCAGCGTTCGCACATGCGCCTCGATGCGGGCTTTCGTATCGAAATGGGCAACGCCCGTCGGCTCGTCGCCGACGGCGCTGCCCGAACTGTAGACGAGATGCCGGACGCCGCTCTCGGCCGCCATGTCGGCGATGGCGATGCCGTAGCGAACCTCCTCCTCGTCCGTCACGGTGCCGCCTGGGGAACTGGGCTGGACGCTGAAGACGCCCCGGACGCCCTGCATCGCCGAACGGATGGCTTCGGAATCGTCGAAGCTTCCCTGGATCAGTTCGGCGCCCGCATCGCGAAGCGCGATCGACCGGTCGCCGGCGGGGTTCCGGACGAAGGCCCGGACCGGCCACTCGGCCTTCAGCAGCGCGTCGGCGACGGATCCGCCCTGCTGGCCGGTGGCACCGAAGACCAGAACGGGCTGCGGATTCTGCGGCATGGAGGTCCCTCCTGTTGGCTCGAGGGTTACCGATATATACTGATGCCGCGGCGCCGGAAGACGGCACATTTGCCAGCGTCAGGCACAGGAATGATACGAATGGAGAGACTGATCCATGGGCGGCCCTACGCGGAAACGGAGCATGGCCCCGTGTTCCGCCCGTGCGCTCCGCACAGCGTCCTGGCGCGGCTGGGCGACAAGTGGACCATCCTCGTCATGAGCCATCTGGCGGTGGCGTCCGGACACCGGCTTCGCTTCTCGGAGCTGAAGAAGGGGATCGAGGGCATCACCCAGCGCATGCTAACCGTCACGCTGCGCAATCTCGAGCGCGACGGCCTTCTTCTGCGCCACTACTTCCCCGAGGTGCCGCCCCGGGTGGAATACGAGCTGACCGAAATGGGCGCGAGCATGCTGCCTGCCCTGGAAGGCTTCACCACGTGGATCCGGGAAAACTGGCCCCGCATCGAGGCGTGTCGTCGCGTGCACGACGAGGGTCAGGACCGAACCGTGGTGCGGAAGGCCCGATCGCCCCGTGCGTGATCCCATCGGTTCAAACGTCAGGTTCCTGCATGGATCGCTACGATGAAATGATCGTCTTCCTGCGTGTCGTCGAGATGCGCAGCTTCCGCAAGGCGGCCGAAACGCTGGGCATCCCGGCATCGACCGCGAGCGACGTGGTCAAGCGGACGGAAAGCCGCCTGAAGGTCAAGCTGCTCGAGCGGACCACCCGCGTCGTGGCGCCCACCCCCGACGGCGAGCAGTGGTACGAGCGATGCCTGCGGATCGTCCACGAACTCGAGGACGCCGAAGCAAGCTTCGGTCTTGGCCAACCGGAAGGTCGGCTTCGCATCGATGTGCATGGTACCCTCGCGCGGCATTTCCTGATGCCGAAGATTCCGGCCTTCATCGCCGCCTACCCGAAGCTCGAGCTCATACTGTCGGAGGGAGATCGGCTGGTCGACCTCGTGCGCGAGGGCATCGACTGCGTCGTCCGGGTCGGGGTGCCGGCCGACAGCGACCTGGCGGCGCGCCGGCTGGGAGAACTGCGCGAGATCACCGTCGCGTCTCCGGACTATCTCGGTCGCCACGGCACGCCGAGGACGCTGGACGAACTCGACGGGCACCATGTGGTCGGCTTCCTGTCGTCCGCGACCGGCCGCCCAATGCCGCTTTATTTCACCATCGGCCAGCACGAGGTGGAGCGAATTCTGCCCGCCACCCTCCTGACGACCGGGGCGGAGACGATGGTCAGCGCGGCCCGGCTCGGCCTGGGGATCATCCAGGTCCCTCGTTATCGTCTCGCCGACGACCTGATGGCTGGCCGCCTGGTCGAGATCCTTGCCGATACGCCGCCTTCGCCCTCGCCGGTCTCGGTGCTCTATCCGCGACACCGCCAGCTGTCGCCGCGGGTGCGGGCTTTCCTGCAATGGGTCGGCACGATCGACTTCTCGAACTGACCGCGGTTCAATTTTTCTTGTGCGGCGCACGATCAGCCGGCCAGCGCGGGGAAGCCGCCGCTCGTCCGTGAAATCCGGGGAATGCGGGGACATTATCCGGTAATCGCGAATTCTCGCTCCGGCGAACCCGCAATTGCGCCGATACCCGTCACCTCTACCGTTCCAGGCAACCATGACACGGATCCGACGGCCAGCTGCCCGCAGGACCCGGACGAAATCCATGGAACGCAGAGGAGCCGCGGATGAGCCAAATCAGCCATAGCGAAGAGACCGACCTGCACCAGGGGCCGAGCTTCAGTCGCCGCCAGGTCATCATCGGCACCGTCGGCATCGGCGTCGCCAATGTCGCGCTGCCTTACGACGGGATGGCGCTCGCGCAACCCGCGACCGGCACCGGTAACGTCCGCTACAGCGAAACGGTCGAGCTGACCTTTTCGACCAATGGGCGGACGACGTCCGACGTCGTCGATCCGCGGACATCGCTTCTCGACCATCTGCGCGAGGCCCAGGGGCTTTTCGGCACCAAGAAGGGCTGCGACCACGGCCAGTGCGGCGCGTGCACGGTCCATGTCGACGGCGAGCGCGTCGCAGCCTGTCTCACCCCCGTCGTCCAGTGCGCGAACCGGAATGTCGAAACGATCGAGAGCCTGGAGGTCGAAGGCCGCCTGCACGTCATGCAGCAGGCCTTCATCGATCATGACGCCCTGCAATGCGGCTACTGCACGCCGGGGCAGATCATGGCGGCGATCGCCTGCGTCCGCGAGGGCCACGCCGGCTCGCGTGACGAGATCCGGGAATACATGAGCGGAAACATCTGTCGCTGCGGCGCCTACGAGAACATCGTCGACGCCATCGAGGATGCCCGCACCGCGATGGAAAGCTGACCCATGCAGCCATTCTCATACTACCGCGCCGAGACGGCGAACGACGTCGTGTCGGCCCTTTCGGGCGGCGCCCGGATCCTGGCCGGCGGCACGACCCTCTATGATCTGATGAAGCTCGACGTCGAGCACCCGGAGCGGGTCGTCGACATCAGCGCGCTTGATCTCACCGAGATCCGGATGGAGGGCGAGACCCTGGTGCTCGGCGCACTCGCCCGGATGAGCGACGCGGTCGAACACGAGATCCTGCGGACGGAATTTCCGGCCCTGCGGGAATCGCTCTGGCGTGCCGCCTCACAGCAGCTGCGCAACATGGCGACGCTCGGCGGAAACCTGCTGCAGCGCACCCGCTGCAGCTATTTCCGACATGGCGCGCCCTATGCCTGCAACAAGCGCCAGCCAGGATCGGGCTGCGCGGCGGTGGAGGGCCTCAACCGCGCCCACGCCTTGTTCGGCGGCTCGGATGCCTGCATCGCCATCTATCCAGGCGACTTCGCGACGGCCCTCATGGCGTTCGATGCGGAGATCGACCTGCTCGGCCCTTCGGGCACACGTCGCATCCCGTTGGCGTCGCTGCACCGCGAGCCGGAAGACAATCCCGAGCGGGAGACGAATCTGGAGCCCGACGAGTTCATCACGGCGATCCGCGTGCCCCGCAGCAACGCCGCGCGCGCTTCCACCTACCACAAGATCCGCGACCGGGAATCCTACGCCTTCGCCCTCGTGTCCTCCGCCGTGGGCCTCGATCTCGACGGGGATATCGTCCGGGACGCGCGGATCGCCCTCGGCGGCGTCGCGACGCGCCCGTGGCGGGCGGGCGACGCAGAACGCCTGCTCGTCGGTCGCCCCCTGACGGAAGCGACGGCCCGCGAGGCAGGGGTTGCGGCCTTCGCCGGCGCCAGCACCACGCAGCACAATGCCTTCAAGACGGAACTCGGCGCCCGCGCCGTCGCCGACGCCCTGATGATCGCCAAGACGAGGATCTGACCCATGGCCGATGGAAGCTTCCCCGAGATCGCCCGTATCGATGCGCGGGCGAAGGTCACCGGCGCGCCGATCTATGCCGCCGACCGACGGTCGGAAACGCCGATGCACGCTGTCTTCGCCGTCAGCACAATCGCGAAAGGCCGTCTGACTCAGCTGGACGTCGCCCGCGCCGAGGCGGTGCCGGGCGTCCGGCTGGTGCTGACGCATCGGGGCACCGGCGCGCTGGAGCAGGGCGGCTTCCTGCTGTCGGGGGGCTTTGCGTTTCAGAGCTTCATGCCGCTCATGTCGGACGCCATCGCCTATCGCGGCCAGCCGATCGCGATGGTCGTCGCCGACACGCTGGAAGCCGCAATGCACGCGGCATCGCTGGTCGACGCCGCCTACAGCGAGGAGGCCTTCGCGTCGTCGATCGCGAGTCCTGACGCCGGCATCATCGCCCAAGCCGAGTCGCCGCTCCCGCAGCAGCTCTTTGGGGACACCGTGGCGGGCGACGCCGTCGCCGCCTTCGAGGCGGCGGCCGTGACGGTCGACGCCGCCTATCGCAGCCCGCCGCAGCACCAGAACCCGATGGAACTGGTGGCGACCTATGCGGAATGGGACGGCGACGACCTGATCATTCACGAAGGCACGCAGAATGCCGGTGCCCTGAAGTTCGGCGTCGCGCAGATCCTCGGCGTCGCGCCCGAGCGCGTGACGGTGATCTCGCCGCAGGCGGGCGGCGGATTCGGCCAGAAGAACTCGCTGCAGATGCAGACGGCCTTCGTCGCCTGGGCGGCCCGGGAGCTTGGCGCGCCCGTCAAGATGGTGGTCCCGCGCTACCAGCTCTTCGGCAATGCGAGCTTTCGCCCGGAATCCACCCATCGCGTCCGCCTCGGCGCCGACGCAGCGGGCCGGCTCACGTCGGTCCTCTACGACGTCGATGCCCAGAGTTCGCGGCACGACCTTTTCCCGCTGGATTATGCGAATGCCGCGGCGCGGCTCTACGGCATCCCGAATTTCCGCGGCCACCAGCGGATCGTCCAGACGGATGTCCAGACGCCGGGCTACATGCGCGCGCCGTTCGAGCATCTTGCCGCCTTCGCCCTCGACACGGCCGTCGACGAGATCGCCGAACGGCTGGGGCGCGATCCGGTCGAATACCGGATGGCGCACGATACCGACACGGACCCGGTCACCGGGCTGCCACTCTCGTCCCGCTTCCTCAACGCGTGCCTGAGCCGCGGCGCGGAGATGTTCGGCTGGTCCGCAAGGACGCCCGAGCCCGGCTCGATGCGGGCGGGCGACGGCCAACTCATCGGCCTCGGCGTCGGCTGCGGCTGCTACAAGGCGGCGACGGCAGCGGCGATCGCCACCCTCAGACTGACGGAAGATGGGCGGGTATCGGTGTCGGTCGGCGTCCATGAAATGGGCCAGGGCATCCGCACCGCCCTTGCCAACGCCGTCGGTCAGATTCTCGGTATCGAGCCGACGCGGGTGGACGCCGTGATCGGCGACACGCGCGGCGCGCACCAGCATCTGACCGCCGGGTCGTGGGGCACCGCCACGGCCGTCCCCGCGGCGGTCGAAGCTGCCGAGAAACTTCTTGAGGAACTCGGTGCCGATCCCTTGGCGGCGTTGGCCGAGAGAGGCCTCGACAGCTACGAGGTGCGCGTCGAGCGCCGCCCTGCCGGCCAGCCGGAGCAGATGGCGGGCGCCCTGCATCAGGGGCGGCCCGCGCCCTGGGGCCCGGTCTACGACGAGTTCGTCGCCTATAGCTACGTTGCCCATTTCGTAGAAGTGCGGATCGAGCCGACGACGCGGCGGATCCGGGTGCCCCGCGTGGTCAGCGTCGTCGATTGCGGCAGCGTCGTCAGTCCCCGCACGGCGCCGAGCCAGGTCAGGGGCGGCGTGGCCTGGGGCATCGGCGCGGCGCTTCGCGAGGCGTCCGAGGTCGATCCCCGCTATGGCGGCTTCCTCAACGCCGACATCGCCGAATATGTCGTGCCGGTGAACGCCGATGTCGGACGCACCGAGGTCGCCTTCATCGACCGGCCCGACCCGCGGCTGAACGCTTCCGGCCTCAAGGGTCTCGGCGAGGTGGTGATGACCGGCGTCGCGGCGGCGATCGCCAACGCGACATGGCATGCGACCGGCCGCCGGCTCCGCGACCTGCCGATCCGCGTCGAACACCTGCTGTAGCCTGCCGACGGGCACGCCCCGCCGTCCGGGCTGCACAGCCGGCGCATCTTCTGCGTGTCGGTGATGCCGGCCGGATTATAGATCATCGGCTTGAGGTCGGGTCGCCTATTGTTCGGGCTGATCGTCGAGGCCGGCCAGCCATCGATCGATCAGGCCGGCACCGGCCTTTTCGAGCTGCTTTCCGTATCGCTCCGCGTCGCGGCGCAGGGCGACAGGGCTGATGCCGGCAGTCGCCAGTTCGCTGGCATGGCCGATAAGCCAGTGCTCGAACCGGGCCGAAAGCACCTCCGGGTGGAACTGCAGGCCCAGGACGTTCGGACCCCGCGAGAAGGCCTGGTTGCGGCAGAGCGGGGTGGCGGCGAGGCGGTCGCAGCCATCCGGCAGGTCAAACGTATCGCCGTGCCAGTGAAGAACGGGGATGCCGCGCAGGGCGCCCAGCGGATGGCGCTCGCCGGCACCGGTCAGGTCGAGCGGCGACCAGCCGATCTCCTTGGCCGGCCCCGGATAGACGCGGGCGCCGAGAGCGGCCGCCATGAGCTGCGCGCCGAGGCAGATACCGAGTGTCGGCCTGCCGGCTTGAAGGCGCGCCTGCAGGAGCTGCAGTTCCTCGGTGACGACGGGATAGGCCGCGTCGTCGTAGACGCCGATCGGGCCGCCGAGGACGACAAGGAGGTCAGCCCCGAGCGGATCGAGGCGCCCGATGTCGCTTTCGGCGACATCGACATAGGCGATATCGTAGCCCGCCTCCCGCAGGACCGGATCGAAGCTGCCGAGATCCTCGAAGCCGACATGGCGGAGAGCCTGTACGGATCGCTGGGGCATGAACTGTCTCCGAAAGCGTCAGGGCCGGTGGGCGGATCGTGCCGCCAGAATGTGCTCGAGATCCTTCAGTGCCGCCGCGCTGGTGGCGAGGGGCTCGGTTCCGGAGCCGATGGCGATCGTCTCGCCCATCGCATCGGTGGTGATGCGGATTGCCTTGTTCTTTCCCCGCACCTGCGCGAGCGGATCGGCGCGTGGATAGGTCTTGATGCCGACGCTGGCTCGCGCCGCGCCGTCATCGAGGACAAGGCTGCCGACGAGCTTGGGCACGAGGCCGTCCGCCTGCCATGCCTTGATCCTCTCTTCCGTCACCGAATGAATGCCCTCGACGGGGATATCGTCCATCGCCAGATCGAGGCCCAGCTCGAAATTACCCAGGATCAGGAGCTTGCTGGCGGTATCCCATCCTTCCGTGTCGTTGCGCGGATCGCTTTCGGCGAACCCGCCGGCCTGGGCTTCCCGCAACGCTTCGTCGAACCCGATCCCCCGCGTCGTCATGGCGTCGAGCAGATAGTTGGTCGTGGCGTTCAGGATGCCTTCCATCCGTAGGACTGTGCAGCCCAGGAGACTATGCTCGAGGAGGTCGATCGTCGGGAGAGACCCTGCGGTGGCTCCGCTGATCTTCAGGGTCGCGCCTGAGGCCTCGGCGAGGGCCTGCAGCTCCCGCCCACTGTGGACGAGCGCTCCCTTCGAGATGACGATCGTGTCGCGTCCGTCGGACAGGGAAGGGCGGATATAGGCAAGGCCCGGACCGCCCGTGCGGAAATCGCTGGGCCCTGCCTCGATCAGGATGTCGGCGCCGCTGGCCGCCACGAACTCCGGGCCTGACAGGCCGGCTTGCAGCGTGGCCAGCCGATCCGCCTCGAGCCCGCTCGCGTCACTCAGTCCGGATCGCGAACCGCAGACCGCGACTAGGCGAACCTCGGTTCCGTAGAGCCGCAGATAGCGCTCGCGGCGCGACAGAAGCAGCATCGCCGTGGCGCGACCGACGCCGCCGAGGCCCGCGATGGCAACCTTCGCAACGCGCATGGCTTCGATCCTTTCATTCTGCCTGGCCAGATGCAGCCTCTTGATCAAGGGCGGCATGCAGCACGCTGGAATCCAAGTCCGTCCTTGCTTGAATTCCAACGAAGCAGACGCGGCCGGCGATGCATAGTCGGGGCGACGCCGGCCGCAGCGATCCTATTGCTGCATCACGAAGTCCGGATCGATCGCGGCCAGGATCGCGTGCGCCGCTTCGATGCGGGCCGGGTTCGGCCAGAACCGGTTGGCGAGCAGCACGATGACAGTGCCGAGCTCGGGCTGGAACAGCGCATAGGCGCCGAAACCGCCGGTGGAGCCGGTCTTCGACACCGTCCCGACGGCGTCGCCGGTCACCGACGAAGCGGGCCGCTCCACGCGGTTCGGCTCGAGCACGAAGGCCGTGTCGGCGCCCTGGAGCAGGTCGTCGAGCCGCGCCGGCGCGCCGTACAATTCCCAGCCAAGGCCCTGATGCATGGCATCGACCCGGTAGACGCCGGTGCGCGCTTTCGACAGGCCTGCCTGGAGGTCGGCGTCGAGCCCGACCGGATCGATGGAAGCCTCGACGAAGCGGAGGAAGTCGCTGGCCGTCGTCTTGATGCCGTAGGCTTCCTCGTCGAAGAGCCCCGGATTGACGCGCACGGCCGAATTGTCGCGCGTATAGCCCTGGGCGTAGTCGTCCAGGCGATCCTCGGGAACGGCGAGGAACGTGTCGGTCAGGCCCAGCGGCTCGAAAATCCTGTCCGCCATCAGCGACGAGAAGGAGTCGCCGGCGCCTGCGGCAGCCAGATGCCCCGCCAGCCCGATGGACGGGTTCGAGTAGAGGCGGCTGACGCCGATCTCGTCGATCGGCTCGAAATCGCGGTAGAACTCGGCGAAATTCGTCTCGTTGACGCCATCGGGAAACTGCAGCGGCAGCCCACCAGCGGCATATGTCAGGAGTTCGAGCAGACTGGCCCCGCCGATCGGGCTTTCCGCCAGCGCCGGCAGCATATTCTGAGCCTCGCTCGACAGGTCCACGGCGCCCTCCGCCTCGAGTCGCGCCAGCAGCGTGCCGGTGAAGGGCTTCGACAGCGATCCGATCTCGAACAGGGTCTCGTCGCCCACCGTCACGCCCGTCTCGCGGGAGGCGACGCCGTAATGGAAGACGTGGCGCTCGCCGTCGTGGAGGACCGCGACGGACAGGCCGGGCACGCCGTGCTCGGCCATCAGCGGCTCCACCACTGCATCGACGGTCGCGCGCATCGCCTCGTCCGCCATCGCGGGCGTGCCCATGAGGGTGGCCAGGACGGCGCACGCCATCCTGCGCTGGATTGCTCGTCTCATGTTTCGAAACCTCGTGTCGCGTCGATAACCGCCGCCTTGAACGACAAGACGCCCGCGGCAACCCCCGGATGTCTACCGACCATCATGTCGACATGATGTGCTCGAGCCGGATCGGCAGATCGCGCAGGCGCCGCCCCGTCGCATGAAAGAGTGCGTTGGAGATTGCGGCGGCGACGCCGACGACGCCGATCTCGCCGACCCCCTTCACCCCCGCGCGGTTGACCAGCCTGTCCTCCTCCGGGACAAGGATAGCCTGGACGTCGACCACGTCGGCATTCACCGGCAGCAGATAATCGGCGAGGTTCGCGTTGACGTAGCCGGCGTTCCGAGTGTCGATCTCGCTGTGCTCGTGCAGCGCCGATCCGATGCCCCAGATCATGCCGCCGACGAGCTGGCTGTGGGCGGTTCGCGGGTTGATGATGCGTCCCGCCGCAAAGGCGCCGACGGCCCGGGGCACGCGGATCTCGTGCGTCCGCGCATGGACGCGGATCTCGACGAACTGGGCGCCGAGGGCGAACTGGACCCGGCTGGGCAGATGCGCGCCGCCTGTCGGCAAGGCCATGCCGCGATAAAGGCCCTGGATGCTCTCCGGCGGCTGGCCGTGCGCGCGGGCTTCGGCGAATTCCTCGATGACGCCCATCCCGGAGGCTTCCATCGCCGGCATCACGCTCGCGGGCGGGGCGTCCTCGATGCCGAGCCGTCGGCGGATCGCGTCGCAGGCGGCCATGATGGCGGGCGCGACACTGGCGGTGGAGGAGGAACCCCCGGCAACGACCGCCGGGGGCAGGTCGGTGTCGCCGAGCGAGACCGTCACCCGGTCGACCGGCACGCCGAGCTCCTCCGCCGCGACCTGCGCCATCATCGTGTACATGCCCTGGCCGAGCTCGTGGCCGGCGCTCGACACATGCACCCGCCCGTCGGCCGAGAGCCGGACGCGTGCAGCCGAATTGCCGGCCTGGGCGGGATAGAAGGCGCTGGCGCAGCCCCATCCGACCAGCCAGTCGCCGTCGCGCATCGATCCCGGCGCCTGTGTCCGCTCGTGCCATCCGAAGGCGCCCGCTGCCGCGTCGAAGCACTGCATCAGCGAGCGGCTGGTATAGGGCAGGCCGCCGACAGGCTCGACCGGCGTGTCGTTGACCCGCCGTAGCTCGACCGGGTCCATCGCGAGCGCATGGGCGAGCTCGTCCAGCGCCGTCTCCATGGCAAAGCCGTAGGACATCTCGCCCGGCGCCCGCATGAAACCGGGGGTCGAGCGATCTGCGCCGACGGCGTTCACGCGGCCGATGATGTTGGGGCAGGCATAGAGCCGGGCGGTCATCGACACCGCGCCCATGGCGACGCTGTCGGCCCGCGAGGTCAGCTCCCAGCCCTCGTGCCGGAGCGCGGTCAGGCGGCCATCGCGATCCGCGGCCAGCTGGACGTGATGGCGGGTCTCGGCCCGGTAGCCCGAGACGGTGAAACCCTGCTCGCGCGTCGCCACCAGCTTGACCGGGCGCCCGAGCCGTCGGGCGGCGAGGGCAACCAGCGCCGTGCGCTGGGTCAGGAACCCCTTCGCGCCGAACGCGCCGCCGACATAGGGGCTGACGACGCGAATCTTCTCGGCGTCGAGGCCCAGCTGTTCGGCGAGCCCGAACCTGATGTTGTTGAGGTTCTGGCTGGGCTCGTGGACCGTCAGCCGGTCGCCCTCCCACGCGCACTGCGTGGCGAAGAGTTCCATCGGGTTCTGGTGCTGCGCGGGGGTGGAATAGCGCGCGTCGACCCTGACCGGCGCCGCCTCGTAGGCCGCAGCGAAATCGCCGACGCCGAAGCTAATCGGATCGAGCGCCTGTTCGCTCGCCTCGGCAGCGTCCATATCGGCTGCCAACGCGGCATGCGGCCGATAGGTGACGCCGATCCGGTTGGCGGCCTCGCGGGCGGCTTCGTAGGTTTCCGCGACGACCATCGCGATCGGCTGGCCCCAGTGGGCGACATCGGCCGAGCCGAGCGGCTGCGCCGAGTCGGCGAGATAGCCGCCCTGGTAGATCGCCGGCATTTGCCGGATCTCGCCGCCGATCGTCTCGTTCGTCAGGATCTCGATGACGCCCGGAACGGCGCGGGCGGCAGAAAGGTCGAAGGCTTCGATCGTGCCCCGCCCGATCCGGCTCGTGTGAAGATAGGCGTGAGCGGTGCGCGCGAGCCGAACGTCGCTCGGGTAGCGCGCGTCTCCGGTAACCTTGGCGCGGCCCTCATAGCGTGGGAGCGCCGGGCCCATCGTGCCGCTGGGCGTTGGAAACAGCGTCTGGTTCATCCTGGGATCTCCATCGATGCCGCGTGCATCAGCCCCCGCACCAGGGTCGACTGGCCGAGCGCGATCTTGAAGGCGTTGTGGGATTGCGGGACGGCGCCGGCAAAGGCCTCCCCGGCGGCGGCGCGCGCCGTCTCTTCCGTCAGATCGCTTCCGCGCAGTGCCTCCTCGGCCGCGTGTGCCCGCCACGGCACGCTCGCGAGGCCGCCGAGCGCGATACGGGCCTGGCGCACCGTGGCGCCGTCGAGATCCAGCGCGACCGCGACCGAGGCGACGGCGAACTCGTAGGACTGGCGGTCGCGGATCTTCAGATACAGCGACCGGCGCGTCCATTCTGCGGCCGGGACGACGAACTCGGTGATGATCTCGCCCGCCGCAAGGCTCGTCTCGCGATCCGGGGTGTCTCCCGGCAAGCGGTGCAGGGCCGCGAACGGGATCGTCCGGCTGCCGCGCGGGCCGGCGATGGCAACGGAAGCGTCGAGCGCGAGAAGTGCTTGGGCAAAATCGCCGGGATAGGTGGCGATGCAGTGATCGCTCGTCCCGAGCACGGCATGCATGCGGTTGGCGCCGTCCACCGCCGCGCAACCGCTTCCGGGCACGCGCTTGTTGCAGGCGTCCCAGGACGGATCGCGGAAATAGGCGCAGCGCGTACGCTGCAGCACGTTGCCGCCGAGGCTCGCCATGTTGCGCAGCTGCGCGCTGGCCGCCAGCGACAGGCTCTGTGCGATCACCGGGTAAAGCCTGACGACGTCCGGATGGGCTGCCACGGCCGCCATCGTCGCGAACGCCCCAAGGCGCAGCGTCGACCCCTCCAGCCGGATGAAATCGAATTCTTCGCGCATCGCGCCGAGGTCGATGACCCGCTCGGGCCGGACGACATCGAGCTTCATGAGATCAAGGAGCGTCGTGCCGCCCGCAAGAAAGGCGGCAGAGGATTGCGCATCGGTGGCAAGCACGTCGCGCATTTCGAGCAGGGCCTCCGCCATCGAGGCCGGGCGCGAGTAATGGAAGGGTCGCATGGCTCTACCCCTCCATCGCATCGCGCGCTTGCGTCACCGCAGCCACGATGTTGGGGTAGGCGGCGCAGCGGCAGATATTGCCGCTCATGTATTCCCGGATTTCCGCTGCCGAGCCGGCATGGCCCTCGCGGACGCAGCCGATCGCCGAAAGAATCTGGCCGGGCGTGCAGTATCCGCACTGGAAGGCGTCGTGATCGATGAAGGCCTGCTGCATGGGGTGCAATTCGCCGTCCGGTTCGGTGAGGCCCTCGATGGTCGTCACATCGCGCTGCCCGACCGAAACCGCCAGGGTCAGGCAGGAGAGCTCGCGCCGTCCCTCCACGAGGACGGTGCAGGCGCCGCATTGGCCGTGGTCGCAGCCCTTCTTCACGCCGGTGAGGCCGATATGCTCGCGCAGCGCATCGAGGAGCGTGGTGCGGACGTCGACGTCCAGCCGGTGCTCCCGGCCATTGATGCGGAGCGTCACGCCCACTGACGCGTGGGCGCTCGGGGAGGGCGCGTAGGCCACCGTCTGCGATGCCGCTTCACGCGGCAGGAGCGGCGCCGTCCCCGTCAGCGCGGAGGCTATCAGGAACCGGCGCCGGCTGGTGGCGTGTCCCCGTGCCCCGTCTGTCTCGTCATTGATCATGAACCCGATCCGTGCCGGTGAGCCCTTCGAGGAGGTGCTTCCGCGACCGCCCGCCTTTGCCGGCGTCTCCCTTCTGGTGCTCCTGTTGCGTCGCCGCATTTATCGGTGATGCGGCAACGGGCCCGCTATGCAGATCCGATCAGTGGCTGGGCGGATACTGTCATCCGGCCGACGGCGGCCGGCACGGCGTCTCCACGGGACTTCGCCTTCGAGGGGACGAAACCCGGTCGAGGAACGACCGTATCAGGGCAGCGATTTCCTCGGCATGCGTCTCCAGCGCGAAATGTCCGGCGTCGAGCAGGTGGATCTCCGCGTCCAACAGGTCACGCCGGTAGGCCATGGCGCCGGCGGGCAGGAAGGCCGGATCGTGACGCCCCCATGCCGCAAGAAGCGGCGGACGGTGCTCGCGGAAACAGGACTGGAAGGCAGGATAGAGCGCGACGTTGCTGCGGTAGTCGAGGATCAGGTCGAGCTGGATCTCCTCCGCACCGGGGCGCGCCATGTAGGCGATGTCGAGTTTATAGCCGTCGGGCGACAGGTGTTGCGGGTCGGAACCGGTCCCGTATTGCCAGTTCCGGATCGTGTCGGGCGCGAGCGAGGGCCGGCGGGCTTCGCGGTTGGCAGCGCTCGGCTCGCGCCAACAGGCTTCCCACGGCCCCCATTCGTCGCTGAAGCCGTCGACATAGGCATTGCCGTTCTGGGAGATGATCACCGCCATGCGCTCGGGATGGCGCAGCGCCAGTCGCAGGCCCACCGGCGCGCCGTGCGACGGCAGTTCAAGGAGGAGCGGCCCTGACCCCGTCGCCGGCCGTCAGAGGAGACAGTCGCGCGTCCGAGGGTTCGTCGACAGCGTTCTGCGCAGGGCCGCCCTCGGCCGCGCGAAAGGACGGGCTCGGTCGGGATGATCCATCCGCCCCTTCGCCGTGCCGTCGGTCCGGCCTTTTGCCTACGCGCTGCGGTCGCGCGACGCGTTCAGCGACCAGCCCGGATATTCGATCGGCAGACGGCTGACGGCATCCAGTTCCGCCATGTCGTCGTCGTCCAGCGCGATCTCCGTCGACTGGACGTTCTCGACGAGCTGTTCGACCCGCTTGGCCCCGATGATGACGGTCGATACGACCGCCTGCCGCAGGAGCCAGGCGATCGCGATCTGCGCCGGGCGGCTTCCGTGCTTTTCGGCGACGGCCCTCAGCACTGCGATCAGCGGCTCGCCCCGGACCCGGTCGATCGGCGGGAAGTCCAGCGCCGTCTGCCGGCCGCCGTCGCCCGTCCCGCCGCCCGAGTACTTTCCGGTGAGATAGCCGCCGGCTAGCGGGCTCCAGACCATGAGGCCGACGCCCTCGGAAAGCAGCATCGGCACGATCTCCCGCTCGATGTCGCGGCCGACCAGCGTGTAGTAGGCCTGCAGCGAGGCGATCGGCGCGAGCTGGCGGGCACGGGCGATCCCGATCGCCTTCATGATCTGCCAGGCGGCCCAGTTCGACAGCCCGACATAGCGGACGTCGCCGGCGCGCACGAGCGTATCGAGCGCTTCCAGCGTCTCCTCGATCGGCGTCGCCGGGTCGAAGGCATGGATCTGGTAGAGGTCGATATGGTCGACCCCCAGCCGCTCGAGGCTGGCGCGGGCTTCGCTCAGGATGTGGCCGCGCGAGGCACCGCGCCTGTTCGGCCCGGGTCCCATCGCGGAGGCAACCTTCGTGGCGACGACGAAGTCCTCCCGCGCGATGCCGAGGTTGCGCAGGGATTGGCCGAGGATCGCCTCGCTGCGCCCATTGGCGTAGATATTCGCCGTATCGAAGAGGTTGATGCCCGCGTCAAAAGCGGCTTTCACCAACGCGTCCGCGTCTTCCTGGCCCAGTTGGCCGACCTGGCCCCATATGCCATCGGTCCCGCCGAACGTCATGGCGCCGAAGCACAGCTCCGATACGAACAGCCCGCTGCTACCCAGCTTGCGCATGCGCATGTGATTTCTCCTGCTCGAATGTGTAGCGAAGGGTCAGCCGGCGAGGTGCTGCCGCTGTCCCGTCTGCGCCGCGCGCTCCACCGCGGCGACAAGGCGGCCGTTGTGGAGCGCGTGGGCGAAGCCCAGCGTCTCCCTTGTGCCGGCGGCAAGATCGCGGGCGAGAGAAGCGTAGACCTCGCCGACGTTGATCGCGGCCCCCGCCCAGAAGTCGGCAGCCGTCGGCCCGACGCCGCTGGCGACCGGCGCGTCGGGCGCGGCGAAGTCGACGCTCGCGGTGAGCGTCAGGTCGCCGACCTGGACGCCGGCCAGGTGGTTGCCGGCGAGCTTCAGCCAACCCTCCGACCCGCGGATCTCCAGGGTGAAATTCGCCTCGTCCGCCGGTACGCCGGACAGGACCTGGACCGAGACTGGTGCGCCGCTCTCGGTCATGGCGATCAGGTCGAGATGGTCGGGAATGTCGCGGACGGAGGTCTCGCCGGTGTCGACGATCTCGATCTGCGGCCACAGAAGTCTTGTGCGCGCGTCGACTTCCGTGATGTCGCCGAGCACCGCCTCGACGACGTCCAGCACATGACCCGTGGTGATCGTCATGAAGCTCGCGCCCGACGCCGCCTTGTTGAAATAGTCGTAGGCGCTGGGCGATTGCGGGCCGTAGCCGAAGGTCGTGGCGCCGACCCGCGCCGACATCAGCCGGCCAAGCGCTCCGGACGAAACCAGCTCGGCAGCACGCCGGACCGCGGGATTGTAACGACCCTGCAGGCCGATCGCAGTGTGCAGCGATCCGGCGGCGGCGGCCATTTCCTCGGTCTCCGCGAGCGTCGCGCCGAGAGGCGACTCGCAATAGACGGCCTTGCCGGCCTCAAGCGCTGCGATCACCAGGTCCCGATGTGCCGGAACCTTGACCGCGACCGTGACCACGTCGATCGCGTCGTCCCGGATCATCGCGAACGGGTCGGCGAACCAGCGTTCGGCGCCGAACGCTGCCGCGGCGGCCCTGGCGCTCTTCTCCCGCCGGGTAGCAACCGCGGCCAGGACCAGCGACGGCTGCGACTGCAGTGCGGGGATATGGGATGCGCCTGCCCAACTGGCCTGCGTATCCGCTCCGATGATCCCGACGCGAAAATTCCTGTCCGACATGTCCCATGCTCCGGCATCGCTGTGATCGGGCGCCGCTCGGCGCCGGCGCCGGAACATAGGCGGGGGGTGTCGGCGCGAGCTATGCGGATCCGATCAGCGGCCGGCCCGTTCCTCTCATTCGTCCCGAGCCGCTCGGAACGACACCGGACTGGGTGAAGAGGCCGAAAGGCGCTGTCAGAATTCCGGGTCAACTTGCGGTGTTTGAGAGGATCGGGCGCACTCCTGATAGGATGTGCATAGTGTTCGGCAGGGTTAACTGACGAACTTGCCGAGCGTCGGGCCGGACTGCTTGGCGACGGAAACACCGCTGCGGCTCGTTCCCTGCGCGATTTCCGAGATCCGATCACCTGATGCAGGAGGTTTGGCCCCATGACGAAAGCGACATTCTCCGATTTGCTTGCCATCATCGAGCGTCATGCCCGGTATGACTACGTGACCCCGATCGACGGGTTGAAAGTCGGCCGGACGGACATGCCGTCGGAGGTTGGTCATTCCATCTACCAACCCTCTTTCGGGCTGGTGGCGCGAGGCGTGAAGGAGATGATGGTCGGCGAGAATCCGTTTTGCTACGCCGCGGGGGAATCCCTGCTCTGTGCCGTCGACGTCCCTGTGACGTCGCAGGTCACCGAAGCCAGCCCGTCCGCGCCCTATCTCGCGATCCATCTCGAGATCGATCCCGTGGTGGTCGCAGACCTGCTGCGCGAGCAGTCCGGTTTTCGTCCGAAGGCGCCGGACAATCTCGTGGCAGCCAAGTACACGCTGGACGCCGAACTGTTCGATCCGCTGATACGGTTGCTTTCGCTGCTGGATCGGCCGCGGGACATCGAGGTCATGGCGCCGTTGATCCGGCGGGAAATCGTCTGGCGTCTGCTTCACACCGAGCATGGACCGCTTCTCAGCCAGCTGGCGTTCTCCAACGGACATGCCGCCCGGATCGGGCGGACGACGGCCTGGATCCGGGAAAACTATGCCGAGGCGCTGAGCATTCCCGATCTCGCTGCCGAGGCCGGGATGAGCGTTCCGACCTTCCATCGACACTTCAAGGCGGTGACGTCGATGTCGCCCATCCAGTTCCAGAAGCGCGTCCGCTTGCAGGAGGCGCGCCGGGGACTTTCCGGGTCGAGTACCATCGCGGCGGTCGCCTACAATGTCGGCTACGAAAGCCTGTCGCAGTTCAACCGCGACTATCGCCGGCTCTTCAACCTGACGCCGAGCGACGATGCGGCGACGCTGCGCGCCACGCTGAGGCGCGAACTCGGCCAGACCAGGCAATCGGCTTCCGCGTGATCCGCGCAGCAACCGCTGAGCGTCGCCGTTTTGATGGCCGCGGCGCCGGAGCCTTTGCATCTGCGGGACATCTATCCTGCGTCGTCGTTGCCGCGCGACCCGCTGTATGCCTCTCTGCGGGATCATGGGTGCCGAGTACGATGTATTGCCTGAGCCAGTAAAGGTAGAGGTTGGCGCCTTCGTCGATGTAAATGTAAGGTGGTTGACGAAGGTTCTCGAGAAGTTAGACCCCCAAGATGGACAGCCGACGCAAGAGAGAGCATTGGCGATCTATGCTGCCGTCGTTGGGGCTCAGCTTGCGGCTCGGAGCAGGGACGACATTTCGCTGTTCGATCGTGTTATTCAAAGCTACCGATTGACTGGGCTCATTCCTGGCCAATCAGTTTCGTGATCCTCCCCCACTAAACGGATCCATCGTCGGGGTTCGATGCTGCGCTCGATCCTGGTATTTGCGATGGGATTCCGGCGGCCGGCCCAGAAAATCGTATTAAGCGTCATCTGTTCTTCCGTAGCCACGGACCGATCACTCTGGCTGCCAAAATTGCTGGATCCGATCCCAAGCGCCTTGTGATCAGATAGAACCACGCATGCGCGACGATCGACTCGGCCAACGCCTCGAGATCAGCGCCATCTACGAGTTCTGAGCGCTCCTCCGCACGTCGCAGTACAGGTAGCCAATCGTCTACACGCTCTTTCCGGAAGGCAACCAACGCTTCTGCGACACCATCGTCGTGTTGAGCCTCTGCGATGATGAGCGAGAACAGCTGGCCTTCGTTCTGCCAAGTGCGAAACACTCGCTCGTATGTTCGTGCAACGTCCTGGATTAAAGATCCCGTGTCCTCATGCACGCTGCTGCCCTTACGCCGAACGTAAAGGGCCAGAAGCAATGCCCCTCTGTTAGGCCACCAGCGATAGAGCGTCGTCTTGCTCGCACGAGCCTCCCGCGCGATCGCGTCGGTGGTCAGACCCCGCAAGCCCTTGCGCTGCAGGAGAGAGGCCGCGGCGTCGAGGATCGCGTCCGCAGCGTCGGGGTTGGGACGAGCGCCAATGGAGCGACGGCTGACCTCAGAACTCATCGAACAACGTCACCGCTGGGCAATTGACTCATAGATACGATCGGTACATATATGCGTACCAGCCGTCCTTATACAGGGCGGCATGTGTTCGGCAAAGCCGCCCCGCGTCCCCGGCCATGCAAGGGAGAGTCCTTATGTCGGATAAACCGAACCAAGGAGCACCGGTCACAAACGGCGCCCTCGTGCTTACGCGCCGCTCAGCTATAATCGCCGGGGCGACGGCCTCCGTCGCACCGCTCATTGGACGGGCGGGGGGGCAAGAGGTCGCAGCCTCGCCAGCCCTCCCTGTTGCTGCCGAGCACGCAATTGCCGTGCACACGACTATCAACGGCGAAACTTTCGACCTTGAGGTCGACGCGCGCACATCCCTCCTTGATCTGCTGCGCGAGCGTCTCGCGTTGACGGGGGCGAAAAAGGGGTGCGATCACGGACAGTGCGGGGCCTGCACCGTGCATGTCGACGGACAGCGTGTCGCCTCGTGCCTGACCCTGGCCGCGAAGATGGAAGGTCGGGAAATTCTAACGATCGAGGGGCTTACGCAGGGCGATGCGCTGCATCCGATGCAACAGGCCTTCATCGACCACGATGCGCTCCAGTGCGGCTACTGTACGCCCGGCCAGATCATGGCGGCGGTTGCCTGCGTGGCGGAGGGCAACGCGACTTCTAGGGAACGCATCCGCGAGTACATGAGCGGCAACATCTGCCGATGCGGGGCCTATGTCGGCATTGTCGCGGCCATCGAGGATGCCGCAGCCGTGATGGAGCGAAGCTGATGCGCCCGTTCCATTACATGCGACCAGCTTCAGCCGAAGAGGCCGTGAGCGCGTTCATGAACTCCGGGGAAGGCGCGCGCTACATCGCCGGTGGAACCTCGATGTACGATTTGATGAAGCTGAACATCGAGCGTCCCAGCCATCTGATCGACATCGCGTCCATCGACGGGCTCGACCGGATCGAGACCGACGGTGAAGAACTCCGGTTCGGGGCGCTCGCGCTGATGAGTGCGGTGGCCGGAGACCCGGTGGTCGCGCGTGAATATCCGATCCTCGCTGAGTCCCTGACGAAGGCAGCCTCGCAGCAATTGCGGAACATGGCGACCGTAGGAGGCAATCTTCTGCAGCGCACCCGTTGCCTGTACTTCCGGAACGGCTCGGGCGGCACCAGCAATGTCGGTGTCTACCCGTGTAACAAGCGAGAAGCGGGTAGCGGCTGCGCTGCCATCGGCGGACTGGATCGTGGCCAGGCCGTGTTAGGCACGAGTGAAGCCTGCACCGCGGTCTCGCCGGGTGACTGGCCCGTCGCACTGCTCGCGATGGACGCATCCCTGGAAGTTCTCGGTCCTTCCGGCTCCCGCTCGCTGCCAGTCGACGACCTGTACCGCTTGCCGGGCGACACGCCGGATCTGGAATTTACGCTCGCACCGGGCGAGATCATCACGGCGATCATCGTGCCGAAAAACGCGGCGGGTGTCCGTTCGACATATCACAAGATCCGTGACCGGGAGTCTTACGCTTTCGCGCTCACTTCGGCGGCCGTCGCGTTGGAGATGAACGGCGAACGGGTCGGGCGAGCTCACATCGCCCTAGGCGGCGTTGCCACGCGTCCATGGCGTGCGAGCGCTGCCGAAAAGCAGCTGACTGGTCAAACCCTGACAGCGGAGACGGCTCTCGCTGCAGGACGGGCGGCCTTCTCGAACGCTACCGCCGGTCGGCACAACAGCTTCAAGACCGAGCTCGGCGCGCGGACGGTCGCCGATGCGATCACCATCGCTGCCGAAAGGAGCTGATTGTGCCTCCGGCTCCCTTCCCCGATCGACCGAGAGTAGACGCTCACGACAAGGTCACGGGCATCGTGCGATATGCCGCGGATCTGCAATTTACCGGCATGCTCTACGCAATGACGGTGCCCGCCGGTATTGCCAAGGGTAGGATATCGTCAGTCCCTACGGACGCCGCGATGCGAGTCCCCGGCGTCGTCCGGGTGCTCACGCCCAGCGATTTCCCAACGCCTGCATCGCCGCCGACGCTGGAATTCGAAGTCGCCTACCGCGGTCAGCCGGTTGCGCTGGTCATCGCACAAACGCTTGAAGCGGCCATCGAGGGGGCCGAGGCGATCCGGCCCCTCTACGAGCCTGTGCCGTTCGCCTCGGTCCTCGATAGCGCTGGCGCAAGGAGAATCCCAGCCGAAGCGGTGACCTTCGGCAGTGCCGATTCAGTTTTGGCAAGTGCTACTCGCACGATTGAAGCGACCTATGAGTCGCCCACGCAGCACCATAATCCGATCGAGCTCATTGCCACCATCGCTGTATTCACCGGCGGACAACTCGTTATCCATGAAAGCTCCCAAGACACCCAAGGTGTCAAGAATGCAGTCTCCGCGGCACTCGGGATCGATCCGACGCGCGTGGATGTGAAAGGATCAACGATCGGCGGCAGCTTCGGCCAGAAGGAAACGCAGCGCCAGACCGCTCTGGTAGCCCACGCCGCCATGCTGACCGGGCGTCCCGTCAAGCTCGTGCAGACGCGAGGGCAGATCTTCCATACCGCGACCTATCGCCCGAACAGTCTCCACCACATACGGGTTGGTGCCGATCCTGCTGGCCGCATCGTCGC
This sequence comes from Aurantimonas endophytica, assembly GCF_014196845.1. Lineage (GTDB taxonomy): Bacteria > Pseudomonadota > Alphaproteobacteria > Rhizobiales > Rhizobiaceae > Aurantimonas > Aurantimonas endophytica. The sequence goes on along the minus strand of NZ_JACIEM010000003.1, from coordinate 501,252 downwards.
TCTGCTTCACGATGTGGTGCAGGAGCAATCCGAGGGCGGGTACTATCCGGCGGAAGAGCATCACAAGGATGCGACCCGTCTTTATGGCATCGGCAACTACCACGGCACCGCAGCCAACCTCGTGCTGGACCGCAATGCACCGGGCTATATGCGCGGGACCCATTCACAGCCGTCGGTGTTCGCGATGGAAAGCGCCATCGACGAACTGTCGTACGAGCTGGGCATGGATCCGGTGCAGCTTCGGCTTGCGAACGGCACGACGGTCGATCCACAGAACGGCCGTACGCTTTCCTCCCGGTCCCTTGACGCTTGCTTGACCGAAGGCACGCGCCGCTTCGGCTGGTCGCGTCGCACGCCCGAGCCGTTATCGATGCGCGCAACAAACGGAGCATTGGTCGGCTGGGGTGTGGCCTCCGGGATTTTCCAATCCGCGGCAACACCAGCCATCGCCACGCTGCGGATCGGCGCGGACGGCAGCAGCCGCTTTACGGTCTCCGGTCACGAGATGGGCCAGGGCATGCGCAACGTCATCGTCGCCATACTGCTCAGCGGTCTTGATCTGGACGAGGAAAGGCTCGAGATCGCGATCGCGGACACCACCGTTGCGCCGCAGCACATGACGGCGGGTTCGTGGGGCACGGCGAGCGTCGCTCCTGCTGCTGCGTCCGCCGTCGAAACGATGCAATCCGCCTTCGCCCGGTTGCTCGACGGGCGGGCCGTCGCCGGCAACCTTCATCGCCAGCTCGCCACCCTCCGTCGTCCGTTCCTGCAGGTGGAGGTGTCGCAGCTCGCTCCCGGGCAGACGGTGGATGCGCTCGAAAGCCTTCGCCAGGGCGGATTTGCTGCCATCGGACCCGAGTATCCCGGCTTCACGAGCCACAGCTACAGTGCCCACTTCGTAGAGGTGCACGTCGAGCCGCGGACCCGGCGCCTGCGGATTCCGCGCGTTGTGACCATCGCCGATTGCGGCCGGGTCGTCAGCCCTCGTACGGCGGCCAGTCAGGTCTACGGGCAGGTCGTATGGGGCGTGAGCCATGCGCTGCTCGAAGCCACGGAGATAGACCCCCGCTACGGCGGCTATCTGAACAACGACCTCGCCGACTATGTCGTCGCGGTGAACGCCGATATCGGCGAGATCGATGTAGGGCTGCTCGATGAGCCCGATCCCATGGCGAACTCGGTGGGCGTGAAGGGCCTTGGCCAATCGGCCATGGTCGGCGTGAGCGCGGCCGTTGCGAACGCCGTCTTTCATGCCACCGGGATACGGGTGCGCAAGCTGCCCATCCGCGTGGAGGATCTTCTTTAGACCTGCCCGATCTCTGCCAAGCTCCGGCGTTCGCCGCAGCCGGCTTGTCCCATAGCCAAGGAAACGCCGATGCCCACGGGACCATTCCCCGACCGTGAACGGGTCGACGCGCGAGAAAAGGTGACCGGCACCATCCGGTATGCCGCGGACCTTCCCTTCTCCAACCTCCTGCATGCCATGATCGTCCCCGCGACTGTCGCAAAAGGCCGCATGACGTCGCTCTCGACCGAGGCTGCCCTCCGCATAAAAGGCGTCGTACGGGTGCTGACGCCGGACGACTTTCCACCGCCGCCTCCGGCCGCCACCTCGGTTCTTGGGAGCGACGGCGGGGAACTGGCTGCGCCGCCGCCGACCCTGGAACGACAGATCGCCCATCGGGGCCAGCCCGTCGCGCTTGTGCTGGCCGAAACTTTGGAAGCCGCGATCGAGGGCGCGGAATCGGTCCGCGCGACCTTTACCCTCGAGGACTTCTCTCCCCTGATCGAGAGCGACGGGGGGATCCAAGAAGCGGTGGCCGATCTTGCCGTCGGAGACGCGCGCCAAGCCATGACCCGCGCAGTGACCACCGTTGAGGCCGAGTACGAGTCGCCCCCGCAGCACCACAATCCCATCGAGTTGATCTCCACCACAGCCGTGTGGGACGGCGGACGGCTGACGATCCACGAGGGAACTCAGCATAGCCGCGGGATCAAGGACGTAGTTGCCCAGGCGCTGCAACTCGATCCCCAACTCATCGACGTCAAGAGCCCTTCGATCGGAGGAGCCTTCGGCCAGAAGAACGGGCTTCAGCGGCAGACCGCCCTGGTTGCACACGCAGCGATGCTGATCGGCAGGCCGGTGAAGCTGGTCATGCCGCGCGGGCAAATCTTCCACGTCGCGACATTCCGACCCCACAGCCGCCATCGGATCAAGCTCGGGGCGGACGCTGCTGGTAAGATGATCGCGGTCAACTACGATGCCGAACACCAGCAGTCGCGCACCGGCGGCTTCGCTCCATTCTATCATACAGCGCCGGTCCAGCTTTACGGTATCTCGGACTATCTTGGCACCGCCGCTCACATCCGCATCGACACCCAGTCTCCTGGTTCAATGCGTTGCCCACACCCCCAGGCGGGATGCTTCGCATTTGAAAGTGCTGTGGACGAGTTGGCCATCGGACTGGATCGGGATCCGGTCGCGTTCCGGCTCGCCCATGACACCCGGATAGACATCGTTACCGGTCGGCCATTGTCCTCCCGCTTCCTTCACGAATGCATTCGTGAAGGCGCGAGTCGCTTCGGATGGGCGCGACGCGATCCGCGACCCGCCTCCACGACCCTTTCCGATGGCACCCAGATCGGCTGGGGAATGGCGTGCGGATCCTATCCGGTCCTCAGTTCGCCGACGATCGCAACGTTGCGGATCGGTGCCGATGGCAGCACACGCTTCGCGGTCGGCGGGCACGAGATGGGTCAGGGCATACGAACCGCAATCGCTTCAATCCTCCTTGAGGGCCTCGCCATCGATCCCGAGCAGTTGGAGATCCTGATCGGAGACACCACTGTCGCGCCACAGCACACCACGGCGGGTTCCTGGGGGACAACCAGCGTCGCCCCCGTCACAGCAAAGGTCGTTGCTCGGATGCGCGCCGCCATGTCCGAGTTGCTGGACGGCCGCCAGATCGAGGGCAACTTGCATCGACAACTGGCCACAATCCGTCGGCCATCCCTGACGATCGAGGTGTCTCATGTCCCTCCGGGACGCGACGGCACCGCTCTCGATGCGTTGCGGCGTACCGGCGACATCATATCAGGTCCGGTATACCCCGAGTTTTCTACCTACGCCTATGTCGCCCATTTTGTGGAAGTGCACGTCGAACCCAGGACGCGACGCGTCCGGGTTCCCCGCACCGTCAGCATCGTCGACTGCGGCCGGGTGATCAGCCCGCGCACTGCGATCAGCCAAGTGCAGGGCGCTGTCGTGTGGGCTTTCGGCGGGGCGCTGCGCGAAGCAACTGAGGTCGACGGGCGCTACGGCGGTTGGTTGAACAACGACTTCGCGGACTACGTCGTACCGGTCAACGCGGATATCGGCGAGATCGAGGTTGGCTTCATCGATCAGCCCGATCCGCTGCTTAATTCGGTGGGTGCCAAAGGTGTTGCCGAGATCGCGATGGCAGGCGCCTCGCCGGCAATTGCAAACGCGATCTTCCACGCCACGGGAAAGCGGCTGCGCCGAATGCCCATCCGAACTGAGGATCTCCTGTGAGCTATCGCAACCAATGAAGGAACGTCGCACGTTCAAAGCATTCGGCTACGTCTGTGGGGTGGCCGTCACGATGTTGAGCTTGGCAGGGGGAGTCCTCGCCCATCATGGCGTAACGGGACAGTACGACGCGGCCACACCGATCGTTCTCTCCGGGATCGTGACCGATGCCACGTTCTCGCCGCCGCATCCTGTAATTACGGTTCAGGTTGATGCGCCCGAGCTTCCCCCGTTCGAGGTCGGCCGACCGGCGGAGTATTTCGGCCCATCGGTGGTCAGAACCGAAGACGTCGGGGAGGTGCGCAAGATTGAGCTTTCGCCGGTCCGCATGTTCTACGACCTCGCCGATCGTCTCAGCGTCGGAGACAGGGTCGTCGTCGTCGCCTTGCGGAACTGCCTTCCGCCGCACCAGCTGCGCAGCAGCTGGGTCCGACTCGAGGATGGCGCCGTCGTCTCCTACACGGGAGACTGGGCTCCAGGCATCGACGGATGCAGCTGACGGTTGTCTTCGAGTGGGTCGAGGGACTGCAGATCGTTCGTCTGATCGCTACGGTGCCGGGAGCATACCCCACGATCTCGGCCCTTCACGTCCTCGGTATCGGCATCCTGGTCGGATCGATCGCTCCGGTGGACTTCCGTCTTCTGGGCATTCTCGGACCGAAATTCGACGCGGTGATGCCCACACTGATCCGAATGGCGCTGGCGGGGTTTGGGCTAGCCGCCGCGAGCGGCCTTCTGCTCGCGTCGGTCCGCATCGGAAGCTACGCACAGAACCCGGCGTTTCTCTCCAAGCTTGCCATCCTTGCCGTAGCAGGCGGCAACGCGGGGGCACTGCGTCTGTTCGCCCATGGCAGCGATCTGGCCGGCATGGTTCGGAGAGGGCGGGGGTCGGTCGCCGCGGCGACCTCCCTCGTTCTCTGGCTGGCGGCCGTCTTCGCAGGCCGTTGGATCGCCTTCGTCTGACGCGACCATTCGCTCGATCCGCTGCATCGCCGACGCTCGGGGCAGAGAGCCCGCGTTCGAGGAGTACAGACCGCACCAGCCGCTCGCGCGCACGGTGCAGTACCTGCACGTCGAGCTGCGCCTCGGAATTCAGCGACATGAACCGCATGGTCGGCCGCGTGGCCGCCTCGGCGATCGCCTTCGCATCCCGGTCATCGGTCTTCTGCACCTTGACGTCGGGCTGCACGTACTCGGGCAACATCAGCCGCACCTCGTGGCCGTGACCGGCGAAGGTGCGTCCCAGGAAGTGCGCGCCGCAACAAGCCTCCATGGCGATGACGCATGCAGGCAGCGCAGTGCTCTATTCCAGAACTCGATCAGGCCGGGAGAGCCTGCTCTGGATGGCAGGCTTGCAGGAGATCACGGAAGCGGCGCCCGGATGCGGTGAGCGGCCGGCTGCGTTCGTAATTGAGATAGAAGCGCGATCGGTAGCGTTGCGTCTCGCCTTGCTGCACTTCTTCGAAGACGAACCGCGAGGCAAGGACATCGACGTAGTGCTTTGGTAGAAATCCGACATAGCTGCCGCTTGCGATGAGGGTCGCCACCGCTTCCAGCCCGACCGCGACGGCATCATTGGGCAGTCCGAGCCGGGCCGCCAGCCGTTCGCTGTAGGGATCTCCGACGCGCGTGACGACGCCGATCCCAAGGTTGCGAAGATCGCTGAGGCCGACCGGATCGCGGTGTGCGCTCCGGTTCACGTAGAGACGGAATTCTTCATCGAAAAGTTCGTGCCGGACGAAATCCTCGTCGTGCGACACGGCGCCGTTGATGCAAAGGTGCACGCGGCGATCGTGCAGCTCGCGCACCAGATTGGCGGGGGTCTGGACGACCACGTGGAGGCGCAGCGCCGGCGCTTCCCGGCTGAGTTCGGCCAGCGCCATCGCAACGCGGCAGCGCGGGTTGCTGAGGCAATTGTCGGCGATACCGACAACCAGGTCGCCTGTGAGGATGTTGCGAGCCTGATTGAGACGGTCGCGCACCGTGTCGAGCGTATCACAGGCTGAAATGGCAGCCTGGAGGACAGTCTGGCCAAGCTCGGTCAGTTCAAATCCTGATGGGCCGCGAAGGCATATGCAGCCGCCGAGCCGCAGCTCCAGCGCCTTGATGTGCCGGCTGATCGTCGAGCGCTCCATGTTGAGCCGCAATTCCGCAGCGCTCAGCCCGCCGCTTTCGGCGACGACCCGGAATATCCGCATCAGCCGAAGATCGTTCTCCGTCAGCGTGTCGATCGGCTTGATCTGCGCAAGGCTCATGTTGCGGAGCTTACAAGCATGGTTTCCGACTTTGCAATTGCGAAGTGCCTTCCGAAAGAACACGATCGCGAAGTGATCAAAAAAAAGCCACCTCGGTTCAAAGGTGGGCCCCATCGGAAGGCAGGCCATGACGCTCCCTCTTACCGTCCCGCCGTCGAAGACGCATGAGACGCTCCTGTTCGCGCCGTTCTCCGACGATCTTGACGGTCTCGATGCTGATATCGTCTTCATCGGCATGCCCTACGGCAACGCCTATGAGCCGCACGCCGTATCCAACGATCAGATCAAGGCGCCGGACGCCGTTCGACGCGTCACCGATCGCGTGACCCGCGGGCTCGAGCGTTACGATTACGACGTAGGCGGGCCGATCTACGACAACCGGCCCGTCAAGGCCGTCGATGTCGGCAACGTGCCCTTCGATATCGCCGATCACCACAGCCATTTCGCCAGGGCCGAGGCGGCGATCCGCAAGATCCTCGCTGCTGGCGCCATGCCGATCACCATCGGCGGCGACCATGGCATCCCGATCCCGATCCTGCGTGCCCTCGATGGCGAAGGGCCGGTCACGGTGATCCAGGTCGACGCGCACATAGACTGGCGCGACCACGTCAACGGCGTGCGCGACGGGCTGTCGAGCCCGATGCGCCGGGCATCCGAGCTTGCCCATGTCGGCGAGATCTTCCAGATCGGCATCCGTGCTCAGGGCAGTGCCCGGCCGGAGGAGGTCGAGGCCGCTGCCGCCTACGGCGCGCATATCATCCCGGCTTTCGAGGTCCACGATCTGGGGATCGACGCGATCATCGACCGCATCCCCGACGGCGGCCGCTACTACATCACCATCGATGCGGACGGCCTCGACCCCTCGGTCATGCCCGGCGTCGAGGGCCCCGCGCCGGGCGGCCTCACCTTCCACCAGGTTCGCAAGCTGATCCACGGCCTGGTCCGCAAGGGCCGCGTCCTCGGCATGGATATCGTCGAGATCACGCCGTCCGCCGACGTCAACGACATCACCAGCATTACTGCCGGCCGCCTCGTCGTGAACCTTGTCGGTGCCGCCGTCCGCGCCGGCTATTTCGAAGCCCCCGCCGCGTAGACGAAACGCGGTTCCGCCAGCCCCCTCAACCGAGACAGGAGCCTTGCATGTCCTTCATCAGCCGCAAATTCTTCGCCGTCATTGCCGGCGCGGCGGTTCTCGCCAGCGCCCTGTCGCCCAACCTCGCTTCGGCTGAGACGACGCTCGAGAAGATCAAGCGCACCGGCAAGGTAACGGTGGGCACGGAAGCCGCCTTCCCGCCCTTCGAGTTCGTCGAGGACGGCAAGATCGTCGGTTACGGCAGCGACATCCTTGCCGAAGTCGTCAAGGCGCTGGACGTCGAGGTCGAGCAGCTCGACGTGCCGTGGCAGGGCATCCTGCCGGGCGTCCTTGCCGGCAAGTTCGACTTCGTCGCCACCACCGTCGGCATCAACGAGGAGCGGGCGGCCCGCTACGCCTACACGCTGCCCATCGCCAACGGCGAACCCTACGCGATGAAGCGCGTCGGCGACGATCTCGCCAGCGCCGAGGATCTCGAGGGCAAAGTGGTCGGCACGCAGCTCGCGTCGTCCACCGAACCGGTGGCGCGCGATTTCGACGCCAAGCTGAAGGAAGCCGGCGGCGAGGGCTTTTCCGAGCTGAAGCTCTATACCGCCTTCACCGAGTCCTACGTTGCGCTCGCCAATGGCGAGATCGACGCGGTCATCCAGTCGCTGCCGAACCTCGCCGTCCTCGTCAAGCAGCGGCCGGAGACATTCGAGCTCGTCGGTCCGGTCCAGGCGGGTTCGGCCTATACCTATCTCGCCTGGGTCACCCGGCCCGAGGACACCGACCTCCGCGACTTCATCAGCGGCGTGATCCGCGAGATGCGCGACGACGGCCGCCTCGGCGAGCTCCAGGACAAGTGGTTCGGCTTCCGCATGGACATCCCGGATACCGGCTACCTGCCGCCGGACGCGCTCTGATCTGGCCCAGGACGGAGCAAGGGTGCCATGACGTTTCAGTTCCCGACCCTTTTCTCCGTCATGCCGGCGCTCGCCGAGGCGGCGCTTGTCAATCTGCGGCTCGCCGCGATCATCGTGGCCCTGTCGATCATTGGCGGGACCGCGCTGACCATCATCCGGGTCATGAAGATCGGCCCGGTCAACCTGGTGCTGAACGTCCTGATCTCCTTCATCCGTGGCACCCCCCTGCTGATCCAGATCTTCGCCTTCTATTATGTCGCCCCCGCTTTCGGCCTCGATCTTCGGCCCGAGGCCGCGGGGATCGCCGCGATCTCCATCAACAGCGCGATCTTCGTCACCGAGATCATGCGCGGCGGGCTCCAGACCATCGATCCGGGCCAGATCGAGGCCGCGAGCGCGCTGGCCCTGTCCCGACGGGCGATCTGGCAGCGGATCGTGCTGCCCCAGCTCTTCCGCCGCATCGCGCCGGTGCTGGTCAGCGAGATCACCATCGTCGTGAAGGGAACGGCGCTGCTGTCGGTCATCACCGTCGTCGAAGTGCTGCGCACGGCGCAGCAGATCGCCAGCTCCACCTACCGTCCCTTCGAGACGTTGGTCGGCGCCGCGCTCTGCTTTCTCGTCATCAACCTCGCGGTGATGGCCGTCGGAACGATCATCGAGCGCCGCACGCGCATGGCGAGGGCCTGACTCCATGACCTTCGACCTCGGCATCCTGGCGCAATACTGGCCGTTGTTCCTCGAAGGGGCCTGGCTGACCATCCGCATCACCGCCGCCGCCTTCGTGCTCGGCTATGCGGCTGGCATCGTCCTCGCCCTGCTGGCGCTCGTGCCGAACCCCGTCGTGCGCTTCCTCGTCGCCGCCTATGTCGCGGTGATCAGGGCGATCCCGTTCATCATCATACTGTTCCTGGTCTATTACGGCCTGCCCTTCGCCGGCGTGCGGATGCCGGCCGTCGTGACCGGCACGCTCGCCCTCGCGGTCTTCGCAAGCGCCTACTACGCCGAGATCGTCCGCGCCGCGATCCTGGCGCTGCCGCGCGGCCAGTTCGAATCCGCCCGCGTCATCGGCATGTCGCCGCTCCAGGCGATGCGCCACGTGATCTTCCCGCAGATCCTGCGCGGCCTGGTGCCGCCGTCGACCAACATGACGCTGACGATGATCAAGGAATCGGCGGTGCTGAGCTCGATCACCGTGGCCGAGCTGACCTATCAGAGCCTCGTCGTGCAGGGGAACACCTTCGCGCCCTTCGAGGCCTTCGCGGCAGTGACGGTGATCTACTGGGCCATCTCCATCGTCTTTGCCCGCGCTGCCGCCCTGTTCGAAGCACGCGTCGGACAGGCCGAGCGCGAGAACGTCGGACGCAGCGCGCTGGCGGCAAGCTTCCTCTCCTTCGACAAGCGGAGCGCGGCATGAAGCAGGATCTCGCCCTCTCGGTGAGCGGTCTTGCCAAGTCGTTCCGACGCGACCGCGTCCTCGACGACATCTATCTTGACGTCTCTAAAGGCGAGGTGGTCGCCGTCATCGGCCCCAGCGGCTGCGGCAAGAGCACATTGCTACGCTGTCTGACCTGGTTGGAGCAGCCGGACCAAGGCTTCATCGAGGTGGACGGCAAGCCGTTCGGCCGAGCGTTGACCGGCGATACGGTCCGGCACCAGAGCCGGCGGGCCATCGACGCGATGCGCCCGCGCATCGGCATGGTGTTCCAGCAGCTCAATCTCTGGCCGCATATGAGCGTGCGCGAGAACATCGTGCGACCGCAGATGGTGGTGCTGCGGCGGACCCGCGAGGCGGCGGAAGCCCGCGCCGCCGCCCAGCTTGCCGGGCTTGGCCTGGCGGACTTGGCCGAGCGCTACCCCTATGCCCTGTCCGGCGGGCAGAAGCAGCGCGTCGCCATCGCCCGTGCGCTGGCAATGGATCCTGCGCTGATGCTGTTCGACGAGCCGACCTCCGCGCTCGACCCGGAACTGATCGGCGAGGTGCTGGCGCTGCTGCGCGATCTCGCCGCCACCGGCATGACGATGATCGTCGTGACCCACGAGATCGGATTCGCCCGGCAGGTGGCCGACCGCATCGTCTTCATGGATGCCGGCCGCATCGTCGAGGACGGCCCGGCGCGAAAGGTGCTGGACAGCCCGTCGGACCCGCGCCTCGCCAGCTTCCTCAGCCTCATCCAGCGCTCCCCGCCGGCCGGCTGAACGGCCGCCGCACCCGACCCTTGCCAGAGATTGCCATGACCCGCATCGACCGCCCCTATGTCGGCATCCCTTCCTTCCTGCGCGCCCCGATCTGCGAGGATCTCGCCAGGCTCGATGCGGCCATCGCCGTCTATGGCGTCCCGTTCGACGAGGGATCGCCCTTCCTGCCGGGCAGCCGCATGGGGCCGAGGGCGCTGCGCGAGCATTCGCTGCGCTTCACCGGCGGCCTCTACGACCCGGCGACGCGGCGCGACCTCCTCGCCACCGAGATGGCCGGCGGGATGATCGCCGATATCGGCGACGTCGACATCGCGCCGACCAATGTCGAGAAGAGCTTCGAGAACATCACGCGCACGGTGCGCGCCATCCTCGATCGCGGCGCGCTGCCCGTCGGGCTCGGCGGCGACCATTCCATCACCTATCCGATCTTCCGCGCCTTCGACCAGCCGCTGCACATCCTGCATTTCGACGCGCATATGGACTATGCCGACGAGGCGGACGGGCTGCGCTTCACCAACGGCCACGCCTTCCGGCACATGGCCGGCCTCGACACGGCGCTGAGCCTCACCCAGGTCGGCATCCGGAGCCTGCGCAGCGAGCGCAGCCAGCACGAGGCGATCGAGGCCGCCGGCAACCGCGTCGTGCCGATGCCCGAGTTTCGCCGCCTCGGCGCGGCCGGGATCGCGGCCCTCCTGCCGGCGGGCGAGCCGGTCTATGTCTCGATCGACATCGATGCGCTCGACATGTCGCTGGTGCCGGGCTGCGTGTCGGGCGAGCCGGACGGGATGACCTATCCGGAGCTGCGCGATACGCTGCAGGCGGTCGCCGAGCGTAACGAGATCGCCGGTTTCGACCTTGTCGAGGTCAATCCGCCGCTCGACGTCGGCACCGGGGCGACAGCCTATCTGGCGGCGACGATCGTCATCGGCTTCCTGGGCGAGATCTGCGCCCAGCCCCGCTGGCGCGAAGCCCATCCAGCCCGATCATGACCATTCAGCAAGGAGCAACGACCATGTCGGACAACACGATGCTGACCATCCCCGCCCGCAGGGGCAAGGCGCATGCCGTCAAGAAGGGGCAGATCGTCAAGGTGATCAACACCCATGGCGACCAGGTGGTCGACACCTGGGCGTTCAATGCGGACGACCTCGGCGAGTTCATGTCGATGGAGCACAGCCGGGCGCACATACTGAAGATCATCCCGGTGGTCGGGGACACGATGCTGACCAACCAGCGGCGCCCGATCCTGACCTTCGTAGAGGACACGTCCGGCGGCATCCACGACACGATCGTGGCAGCCTGCGACAGATACCGCTACGCCTTTCTCGGCGTCGAGGGCTATCACGACAACTGCACCGACAATCTGCATGCGGCGATGCACGAACTGGGCCTGGAGGCGCCGGAGACGCCGAGCCCGCTCAATCTCTTCATGAACATCCCGGTGAAGCCGGACCGGACGATTTCCTTCGAGGCGCCGGTCTCGACACCGGGCAGCTACGTCGCGCTGCGCGCCGAGATGGACCTCGTCATTGCCTTCTCGGCCTGCCCGCAGGACATCCTGCCGATCAACGGCGTCGGGCATCCGCCGACGGAAGCGCATTTCACGGTGGGCAAATGAACGCCGGGCCCGCGACGCTGCGCTTGCCCGCGCTCGCCCACGACGCCGTCGTGCCGGGCGGCTTCGGCCACGGCTTCGAGGCCAGGGCCGGCCAGTACATCACCCTCATCGACCTGCACGGACGCCAGGCCGGCGATTTCGTGGCGATCAGCCGCGCCGATCCCGGGGAGGTTCTGTCTCCCGTCGAGACCCGGCGGCGCAACCTGTCGCTGTTCTTCGCTCTGGGGGACCATCTGATGTCGTCCGAAGGGCGGGAGATGTTCGAGGTGGTGGCCGACAGTGTCGGCATCCACGATTCCAACGTCCCGGCCTGCGACCCGACCCGCTACGCCGTCGATTTCGGCGTACCGGGGCATCGCAACTGCCTCGACAACATGGCAGAGGCGCTGACGCCCTACGGGATCGATGCCCTGCACGTGCCAGAGCCGTTCAACTTCTTCCAGAACGGCCCGGTCACCGCGGACGGCCGCATGGCGGTGACCGATCCGATCAGCCGACCGGGCGATCATCTGGTGCTGCGGGCCTTGATGGACGTTGCCTGCGCGCTGTCCCCCTGCCCACAGGACATCATTCCCGGCAACGGATTGGTGGTGACCGACATGCGGATCGCCGTCTCGGACGATCCCCCGACGTCGTTGGAAGGCTGAGACGATGCCGCTGCTGATGAAAACGCCGATCCCGGCGGAACTGCCGGCCGAAACCACGGTCGAGATCGCCCATGGGACGGCGGCCGTGATCGAGGCCTGGCAGGGCCAGCTCCTGACGATCGAGGACATGGACGGCGACCGCGCCGCGCAGCTCTACGCCTTCACCCGTGCGGATCCGGCCGAGTTCCTGTCGCCACACCATACGCGGGTGTTCAGCAATTCCTACCGGCTCGGGCTGGGAATGCGTCTGGTGACCAACCGCCGGCGCCCGCTGATGGTGCTCGGCCGTGACAGCGCCGGCGCGCACGACCTCCTGATGCCGGCCTCCACCCGGGCCTCGCTGGCGCAGGCGGGACGGCCCGACGGGCAGGGCACCCGCGAGATCCTGATGGAAACCCTTGGCGCGGCGCGGCTCGACATGCCCAAGATCCCCGACCCGGTGAACCTCTTCCTCGACGTCGTGGTAGAGCGCGACGGCAGGCTGGTCCCGACTGCGGCCATCGCGAAGCCCGGCCGCTCGATCACCTGCCGGGTCCTCATCGACTGCCGCTTCGTCGTGATCGCCGGCCCAAACGACCTGGGCATCGCCGATGGCAGGGGTCCGCTTCGGGCCCTGGTCGGGAATGCCTTGTGATGGCCCCGGATACGATGACGGCGGCGCGGCGGGTGACGATCCCCGCCGGCCATGGCAAGGCGGTGGTGCTTGCCGCCGGTCAGACCGTGCGCCTGATCAACACCCATGGCACGCAGGTGGTCGATTGCTGGGCCTGGAACGCGGCAGACCTGTCCGAACACATGTCGATGGAGGCGAGCCGCGTCTGGAACCAGCGGCTCAATCCGCTGGTCGGGGACAGCTTCGTCACCACGCGGCGACGCCCGATCCTGACGCTGGTCGAGGACACGTCGCCCGGGATCCACGATACGTTCATGGCGGCTTGCGATTGCCACCGCTATCGGCTGCTCGGTGTCGAAGGCTACCATCGCAATTGCCTCGACAACATGCACGAGGCGGTGCGCGATCTTGGCCTGGAGGCGCCCGCGTCGATCCTCGCCTCGTTCAACATCTTCATGAACATCGCAGTCGGAGCGGACGGCCGCAGCCTGTTGACCGGACCAACGCCCTGCCGGGCGGGTGACTATGTCAGCCTGCGAGCGGAAATGGACTGCGTTGTCGCCTTCTCGGCCTGCCCGCAGGACATCGTGCCTATTCAGGGCGGCGGCACCAACACGCCTTGCGATGCGCATTTCGTGCTGCTGGAAGACGATTTTGCTTTCATTCCGGCTTCGTCCAGTTGGGTACCCTCCCGCCTATCTGGAACTGTTTCCGATCTGGGCGGGAAACCGGACTGACAGCTTTCGGGTCTCGCACCCCCCGAAGGCTGCCGTCGGTTCATGACGAGGGCGTCAGACCTGCCGCATGCCGCCGTCGACACAGAGTTCGGCTCCGGCGATGAAGCTCGCCTCGTCGCTAAGCAGGAAGAGCGTCGCCGAGGCCACCTCCTCGGGGCGCGCCATGCGGCCCATCGGGATCGGCGCGATCAACGTGGCACGGACGTCTTCCGGCACGGCTGCCATCATGTCCGTATCGGTCGGGCCCGGCGCCACGACGTTGACGCGAATACCCCGCGGTGCGAGTTCCGCCGTCCATGTGCGCGCATAGGAGCGCAGCGCCGCCTTCGTCGCCGCGTAAGTGCCGTAGGAGGCGATTCCCGCCACACCTGCGATCGATCCCATCAGCACCACGGATCCGCCCTCGCTCATCGCGCCGAGCGCAGCCTGCAAGCCGAAGGCGGCGCCCCGGACGTTGACAGTGAAGTGACGATCTACATGGTCGGGCGTCATCTCGGCGATGGACGCGGGTTCCGAGATGCCGGCATTCAGTACCAGCGCGTCGATGCGGCCCTGCGCCGCCCGAACCTCGTCCACGACCCGCACCATCTCTTCCGGGCGACTCGCGTCCGCGACGATACCTGTCGCTCCCCGGCCGATCGAAGCGGCGGCCCGTTCCACCTCATCGGCGCGTCGGCCGGTGAGAAACACGATTGCGCCTTCGGCCGCCAGCCGTTCCGAAACGGCGAGACCGATCCCCTTCGCGCCGCCCACCACGAGTGCGACCCTATCCCTCATTCCAACCATCACGATGTCCTTTCGTCGGTGATGGCGCAGAGGTATACGCTGTGTATCTGATAGCAATAACGCACCTGGAATAGCCTAGATATGCCCGATGATATCGACCTCGAGGCTCTATCGCAGTGCGCGCTCGACGACATGGCACGCGTGCGTCCGGTTCTCGACAAGATCGCCGACAAGTGGACGATCCTGATCCTGACGGTGCTGTGCCCGAAGCCGTCGCGCTTCAACGAGATCAAGCGACGCCTCGATGGCATTACCCATAAGGCGTTGGCCGATGCGCTGAAGCGGCTGGAGCGCAATGGTCTCGTGACGCGGACCGTGTTGCCGACGGCGCCGATCGGCGTCGAATACGCGATCACGCCGCTTGGCCATTCGCTGCGCCAGCCCTTCGAGGCCCTCTGTGCCTGGGCGCTCGCCCATGGCGACGAGATCGAAGAAGCCAAGGCAGCGCATGATCGCGCGAAGGCAGCGGGTTCAGGATGACCGCTATTCGGCACGCTGCTTCTCGTCGCGGACCGCAGAAGGGGGTCGAAAACTGCAGTCGTTAGTGACTAGTGCTGGCTAGTGCCGCACCAGCCCAGCCTTGCTCCGCCGATCAGGCAGCACCAGCCCGGCCGCCCTCTGCGACCGGGCTGCGGATGGCCGACCCTCTCGGATCAGCCTGCGATCTCGGGCACCGGCGTGTTCAAGAGCTGCTGCTCCCACAGATAGGCGATCCCCGTGCCGCCGAGATGGGAGACAAGCACCTCGGTCAACTCTTCGACGTGCTCGGTGCGCGCCCAGTCCCGCTGCCATTCGCCGGCCAATGCCATCCAGGTCATCATGTTCGCCCCAGCAGCAATCATCCGCTGGATGGCAACCTCGTGGGCCTCGGTGGACACCCCGCCAGACGCGTCGGTGATCACGGTCACGTCCCAGCCTTCGCCGAGGGCCTGGATGACAGGCATCGCCACGCAGACCTCCGTCCACAGGCCCGCGATGATCAGTTGCTTGCGCCCGGTCGCCTTGACCAGGTCGACCACCTTCTCGTCCTCCCAGGTGTTCACCCAGGTGCGGTCGATCACCTCCTGCTCCGGGAAGACGTCGGTGATCTGCTTGAAGAGAAGGCCGCCACGAGCCGCAAGCACGGTGGTGAGAATGGTCGGAACCTTGAAAGCTTTTGCCAGCTTCGCCAGCGCGGTCACGTTGTTGACCACAGCCTGAGGATCATGGCTGTTCACATTCGCAAGCTGAAAGGCCTGATGATCGATCAGGACGAGGACAGAGTCCTCAGGACGAAGAAGTGAGGAAAGGCCGTTACGAAACGTCATCGATAATTCCTGTGCCATCAAGACTTTAGTTGACTTCGAAGCGGACCGACGTCGATCTCGGTGCGTCGTCCGGAACGCGGCAACCTTGCCAGCGGACCTGTCGGGCGGGTAGCGCGGCTTGGCGCGTAGCTGTGTCGCAAAAAGGGGAACGTGAATGGACATCGAGGACATCCTGACCTTCGTCGAGGTGGCGGAGGCGGAAGGAGTCTCGGCCGCCGCACGTCGGCTCGGAGTGTCTAAGTCGATCGTGAGCCGCAGGCTGCTCCGGCTGGAGGAGGAACTCGGCGCCCAGCTCCTGGCGCGAACCACGCGCGGGGCTGCGCTGACCGAGGCCGGCGCGATCTTCAGGGAACACGCAGGCAGGATCGGAGCCGAGATCGAGGCTGCAAAGGAGACACTCCGGCCGGCCGGCGACCTGCGCGGACGCCTACGGGTCGCGATGCCGCTGACCTTCGGCCCGACCCACTTCGCCCCCGTGCTCGCGGACATGGCACGGCGCCATCCCCATCTCCACGTCCATGCCGCCTACAGCGACCGCTTCGTCGATCTCGTCGCGGAGGGTTTCGACTGCGCCGTCCGTGTCGGGTACCTGCCGGACTCCGAGCTGCTCGCCCGCCGGGTGGGGCCGATCTACGGGACGCTCGTCGCCAGCCCGGACTACATCAAGGCGCATGGAGCCCCCCGCAAGCCCGGAGAGATTGCCGCCCATCAGGCCCTCATGCAGGGCACCGAGGCGTGGCAATTCACGGATGGCAACGAGATCGTCACGATCAAACCGCAAGGCCGCTTCAAGGCCGACAGCGCGGCGGCGCTTGCGGCCGCCGCCGCGGCGGGCCTTGGCATCGCCTGGCTTCCCAACTGCATCGTCTACGACTACGTGGCCGACGGCGCGCTGGTCCCGATCATGACGGATCATCCGCCGCCCCCCGCCGGGGCCTATGTCGTGCGTCCGCCGGGCCGACATTCCGAGCGGAAGGTCCAGGTGCTTGCGGATCTGATGACGGACCTCTTTGCGAACGATCCGCATTTCGGGGCGATCGACCTAGCCGCCCGGCAATAACCCGGCGTCGCGCGCGTTCCTTCTCGTGTTCCCCGCGATGCGATGCGGTTGCGCGTTTGTCGTGCGGGGGCAGGCTCCTCTGATAGCTCGCGGCATCGCCGACCGGCACCTGGATCCATCCGTGCCCGACGGCTCCACGGCGGGCCTTCGCGCTTCTCCCGGTGAGTGCAAGGGTCGGCAGTTCCGAGAAGCGAATGGACCGCGCGCCGACGGCAGGAAGCTGCGGCCTGCTTCGCGCGCGACCTTGGCCTCTGCTTTGGATCGGAAAACCCCGGATGCGCCCATACACGCCAAACCATTCCTTGAGGATGGTCTGACGAACTCCGACCTTCGAGGTACCGCGCGAAAGCGCCCGTCTTCGAAGGAAACCACGCAATGAAGCGCATCCTAGCAACCATCACCGCCATCCTCGCGCTTTCCGGCGCCGTGTCTGCGGGAAGCCTCGAAGACGTGAGGTCATCGGGCACCTTGCGTATCGGGACGGAAGGCACTTACGCGCCCTTCACGTTCCATGACGCCTCGGGCGCGCTCGTCGGCTTCGACGTCGAGATCGGGCGGGAAGTTGCTAAACGGCTCGGCGTGGAGGCGGAGTTCGTCGAAGGCAAATGGGACGGGTTGATCGCGGGCCTTGCCGCCGACCGTTACGATGCGGTCATCAACCAGGTCGGGATCACCGAGGAGCGCCAGGCGCGATTTGACTTCTCCCAGCCCTACATCGTCTCCAAGGCGGTTCTCATCGTGCAGGCCGACAACGACGAGATCGCCGGGTTCGCGGACCTGGCAGGCAAGCGCGCGGCACAGTCGCTGACGTCGAACTACGGCAGGCTCGCGGAAGAGGCCGGTGCCTCGCTCGTCGGCACGGACGGCTTCGACCAGTCGATCCAGCTCGTCCTGACCGGACGGGCGGATGCCACGATCAACGACAATCTGTCCTATCTCGACTTCAAGAAGCAGAAGCCCGACGCGCCGGTGAAGATCGTCGCCACGCAGGAAGAGGCGGCAGCGTCCGGCATCATCGTCCAGAAGGGCAATCCCGAACTCGTCGCCGAGATCGACCGGGCGCTCGAGGCAATGAAGGCAGACGGCACCTACGCGTCCATCTCGCACAGGTATTTCGGCGCAGACGTGTCCTCGTAGCCGTTACGAGCTTCGGCAGGATGCACAGCGACGTCGTCGCACTAGTTGATGCCCCACCGGCCTCGACCATCAGCGATCCCGCACCCGACGTCGCCGCGCCGCCACTGAAACGGACCTGCCCTTGCATCCCACCCTGCAATTGATGCTCGACTCGCTCTGGCCACTGGTCAGGGCGGGCATCCTCTTCACCGTCCCGCTTGCGATCCTGTCATTCGCTTTCGGGCTTTCGCTCGGCTTCGCCGTCGCCGTCATCCGCCTGTTCGGACCGCGCCCTCTCGCGCTCGTTGCGCGCTTCTACGTCTGGTTCATCCGCGGCACGCCGCTTCTCGTCCAGCTCTTCGTGATCTTCTACGGACTGCCGAGCGTCGGCATCCTGATCGACGCCTTTCCGGCGGCGCTCATCGGCTTCACCTTGAGCGTTGGCGCCTACACGTCGGAGATCATCCGGGCGGCGCTTTCCTCGATCCCCAAGGGGCAATGGGAGGCGGCCTACGCGATCGGCATGACCCAACGCCAGGCCATGGTCCGAACCGTCGTGCCCCAGGCCGTGCGCGTCTCCATTCCACCGCTGTCGAACTCGTTCATTTCGCTGGTAAAGGACACCTCGCTGGCGGCCGCGATCACCGTGCCGGAGCTCTTCCAGCAGGCCCAACGCATCGTCGCGACCACCTACGAACCGTTGATCCTCTACGTCGAGGCGGCGCTGCTCTATCTCGTCCTGTCGTCCGTCCTGTCGGCGCTCCAGGCGAAGCTGGAAAAGCGCTTCGGTCGCTACGGCGGCTATCTGGAGGGGGGCTCGTGATCGGTCTCAGCGGCATTCACAAGCGCTTCGGCGACAATCTGGTCTTGCGCGGCGTCGACCTCGGCATTTCCGAAGGGCACGTCACCGCGCTGATCGGCCCGTCCGGTAGCGGCAAGAGCACGCTCCTGCGCATCGCCAACCTTCTGGAGATTCCCGACGCCGGCGCGATCGAGATCGGAAACCATCGACTCGTCTTCGAGAAGGGGGTGAGACCTCCGCAGGCCGACATTCTCGCCATACGGCGACAGACCGGCATGGTGTTCCAAAACTTCCAGCTCTTTCCCCACAGGAGCGTCGTCGCGAACGTCATGGAGGGCTTGGTCACCGTCTGGAAATGGCCCGCGGAAAAAGCGAGGCGGCACGCGATGGAGCTCCTGGAGAAGGTCGGCATGGCGAACAAGGCAGAGGCGTGGCCTGCGACCCTCTCCGGCGGACAGCAGCAGCGGGTCGCGATCGCGCGGGCCATCGCCGCCTCGCCGACGCTGCTCCTCTGCGACGAACCGACATCGGCGCTCGATCCCGAACTCGCTGCGGAGGTCGTGGAGGTGTTGAGCGCCCTTGCCGCGGAGGGCATGACGATGCTGATGGCGACCCATGACCTTCGTCTCGCCGACCGGATCGCCCATCAGGTCGCGTATCTCGAAGACGGCGAAATCGTCGAGCAGGGACCGCCCGATCAAATGTTCCGCCATCCATCGGATGCGAGGACGGTGCGTTTCGTCAGGACCCTTACGGGGGCGACGGAATCTCGATGAATGACACCGGGTTGCCAGCAAAGAAGTCGCCGTCCTGACCCGGTGAGCGCTCGAACCACGCGTCGGCGAGCGCGAAGTTTTGAACCTGCACGCTCTTTCTCCTATCCGCGCTACGAGGCGAAGCGACGTATCAGGGCCGCTATTTCGCCGGCATGCGTTTCCAACGCGAAATGTCCGGCATCGAGCAGGTGGATCTCCGCGTCCGGCAGGTCACGCCGATAGGCCTCGGCGCCAGCTGGCAGGAATGCCGGATCATGGCGTCCCCAGACGGCAAGCAGCGGCGGACGGTGCTCGCGGAAATACGACTGGAAGGCCGGGTAGAGCGCGACATTGCTGCGGTAGTCGAGGATCAGGTCGAGCTGGATATCCTCCGCTCCCGGTCTGGCCATGTACGCTATGTCGAGTTCGTAACCATCGGGCGACAAGAGTTCGGGGTCGGCGCCTGTGCCGTACTGCCAGTTCCGGATCGTGTCCGGCGCGAGCGAGGGTCGACAGGCTTCCCGGTTCGCCGGGCTCGGCTCACGCCAATAGGCCTCCCACGGCCCCCATTCGTCGCTGAACCCTTCGACATAGGCGTTGCCGTTCTGCGAGATGATCCCGGACACCCGTTCGGGATGGCGCATTGCGAGGCGCAGGCCCACCGGCGCCCCGTAGTCGAAGATGTAGAGCGCGTATCGATCAAGCGACATGGCTTCGGTGAAACCCTCGATGACGTCGGCGATGCGGTCGAACGTGTAGTCGAACGTCCCCCGCGGCGGCGCCTTGGTCTGGCCGAAACCGGGCAGGTCCGGCGCAATGAGCCGGAAGCGGTCCGCAAGCAGCGGGATCAGGTCCCGGAACATGTGGCTGGCCGTCGGAAAGCCGTGCAGCAGCAGGATCACCGGCCCGTCGCTCGGCCCGGCCTCGCGGTAGAATACGTCGACGTCGCCGACCTGTCGGAACCCGTAGCGTGTCGTCATGGCGAACTCCTTTCGTCTGTTCGACACAGCTAGTGCGTTTCGGGACACGACATAATAGGCTGATATTGCAAGGTTCGATTTCAGGATCGGGAACGCGGATGGATCGCCTGGAGGCGATGTCGATATTCATCACGGTGGTGGAAGCGGGCTCGCTCGCGGCCGCGGCCCGCAGGCTCGGCTGTTCACCGGCTTCGGTGACCCGGGCTGTCGCGGGCCTTGAGGCGAGTGCCGGTACGCGGCTCCTCGAGCGCACGACGCGCCGCTTCGCGGTCACGGAAGCTGGCTCCCGCCATCTCGCGACCTATCGGCAGATGCTCGCGGAACTCGCTCGCCTGGAGAAGCCATCGGCGGACCTGGAGATAAGCGGCAGCGTCGTGGTGACGGCACCGGAGCTGTTCGGCCGGCTGAAGGTGATGCCGGTGGTCGAGGGTTTCCTGGCGCGCCACCCCCTCGCCCAGGTTCGCGTGCTGCTCCTGAACCGCGTCGTCGACCTCGTGGGGGAGGGGGTGGACGTGGCCGTTCGCCTCGCCGAGTTGCCGGACTCGTCGATGACGGCGGTGCGCATCGGTGAGGTGCGCAGGCTGACCTGCGCAGCGCCCGGCTATCTCGCCCGCCACCCGCCGCCGGATCACCCCGCGGACCTCGCCGACCATTGGTGTATCGGTCTGAATGATGCCGGAAGCCGGGAGCTTTGGCGTTTTCGTGAGAGCGGTGCCGCGCGCCGCGTCCGCTCCGTTCGGGTCAACTGCCGGCTGTCGCTGAACAGCGCCGGTGCGGCGATCCAGGCGGCCGAACGCGGCATGGGCGTCGTGCGCCCCCTGTCGTATCAGGTTGAGCGGCAGATTGCCGACGGGTCACTGGTTACCCTTCTCCAGGATTACGAGCCGGCGTCGATTCCGGTGCATCTGGTTTTCCAGCCGCGTCGGAACGTCGGCGGCGCCGTGCGTGCCTTCATCGACTATGCGGTGCCCCTGCTGCGAAACGCCCCGGCGGGATCGTTCCGCCATCCTCCTAAGTCACTTTCGGTTCGCTCCGATCCCTGGTCGGAAGTGTACCTCGCACAGGCTGAACTCCGCGGGTCATCCGCAGATCGCGTTCGGCGGTCCCCTCCTGGCCAGATATGCGCTGATCTCGTCGGAACACGCAGCCCAAAGACGGGATTGCTGGCAACGGTGGCTTTCCGGTGCAGCTAGCTGTCCCGCGCCTCCAGCCATTCGCGCGCTTGCTCCTCGTCCGGGAAGGTCGGATGTGCAGGAGCCTCGATGTCCCTGCCGTCCGGCATGCGGACCCGGTCCTGGCCCCGATACAGCGTCAGCCATATGCCATCCGGCTTCTTGCGTTCGAACCGGTAGATCGCACGTTCGCCACGCTCTGCGATCAGCGTCTCGTTGCGCTCCTGGATTGCAGCCTCTTCATCGGTCATCGCTAGCTCCGCGGTTGGTGACGACGTCATATGGGTCGTCAGGCGCAATCGGGCGAGGTGAGCGCCACCAGGAGGGTGGTCCGGCTGCTGTCTGAACCTCGACAGGGCGAGCGGTCACAGGGGCAGAAGCTGACGACGGGCGTGGTGCTCCGCGTGGTGATCACAACCGTCGTCCGCGCTGCGGCAATCGTCAGGAGCCCGCCGAAAAGCGTGATCTGAAAGATTCCCGCTGACCTGTGCTGGCAGTCCATTCTGACGAGCCAGCAGCCACGCTACCTGGCCGCAAGCGTAAAGATTCGGCCATTGAATGCGGCTGCGGCATCGCCTGCCGGGTCATTGTCCCTATAGTTCAGTCCGATCGCTCGCGCGTCGCACCATTGCCGCATGCGGGCAGGGAGCAGATCGGCGGCAAGCAGGTCTGACGCAGGCGTAACCGGAGCAGACGCGTGAAAACATGGGCGAAAAGGTTGGGACTGCGGGTCGATCCGACGATCTTCTTCACGTCCGCGGGTCTCAGTCTGGTCTTCGTCCTGCTGCTAGTGATAGCGCCCGGACCGATCGGCGACGCCTTCGCCGACGGACGTGCCTGGATCGTGACCAATCTCGGCTGGTTCTTCATTCTCGGCGTGAATGTCTGGCTGGGATTCCTGATCTACGCCGCGATGTCGCGCCACGGGCATATCCGCCTCGGCCCCAAGGATTCGCGCCCCGAATACACCAACCTGTCCTGGTTCACGATGCTGTTCGCCGGCGGCATCGGCACGGTGCTGATGTTCTGGGGCGTGGCTGAACCGATCAGTCACTACAAGTCTCCACCGCTGCCCGGTGTCGAGCCGTTTTCGTTCGAGGCCGCACAGGATGCGATCTCGATCTCGCTCTATCATCTGGCGCTGCACACCTGGACGATCTTCGCGCTGCCGGGCCTGGCGCTGGGCTATTTCATCAATCGCTACGATCTGCCGGTGCGGGTCAGCTCGGTGTTCTACCCGCTGCTGCGCGAGGGCATCCACGGCCCGATCGGCAAGGCGATCGACATCGTCGCGATCCTCGGCACCTTGTTCGGGGTTGCGGTGTCGCTCGGGCTCGGCTCCTCGCAGGTGGCGGCGGGCTTGTCGGCGCTTTTCGGGTGGACCGACGATACGCTCCTGCGGCTTGCCATCCTCGGCGGCCTGACCGTGGTCGCGACGGTGTCGATCGTCGCCGGCCTCGACAAGGGCGTGAAGATCCTCTCGAACATCAATATCGGCATGGCGGTCGGCCTGTTGCTGTTCGTGCTGTTTACCGGGTCGACGCTCTTCCTGCTGCGCGGCATCGTCGAGACGTTCGGCCTCTATCTGTCCAACCTGCCCCGGCTGGCGTTCTGGAACGACATGCTGCATGGCGGCGGCATGGGCACCGGGCCCTGGGGCTGGCAGGGCGACTGGACCGCGTTCTACTGGGCCTGGACCGTCACCTGGTCGCCCTTCATCGGCCTGTTCGTCGCCCGCATTTCCCGCGGGCGGACAATCCGCGAATTCGTCTTCGGCGTGCTGCTTGCGCCTTCGCTGTTCACGGTGATCTGGTTCGCCGTCTTCGGCTGGCAGGCAATGGCTCTCGACGGGCTGGGCGTCGACGCGCGTTCCGCCATGGGGCCGGCAGCCGGAGCCATCAGCGAGGCCGTCACCGAATCCGTTCCGCTGGCGATGTTCGCGTTCTTCGCGGAACTGCCCTGGGCCACGCTGATGCAGGGGATTGCCGTGCTGGTCGTGGCGATCTTCTTTGCGACATCCTCGGATTCGGCGTCTCTGGTCGTGGACATGCTGTGCTCCGGCACTGCGGAACCGGGTCCGGTCCGCCAGCGGGTGTTCTGGGGCCTCGCCGAGGGCATGATCGCGGCGACCCTGATCCTCCTCGCCGGGGAGGCCGGCCTGACCGCCCTGCAGCAGGTGATCACGGTGGTCGGCCTGCCGATCTTCCTGCTGGTCTGTCTGATGATCCCGGCGTTGATCCGGGGATTTGCCAATGAGGACATCGACCATGTCACGATCGGCAAGCGCCCGTCGCTGAGCGAGTTCGACAAGGTGTCGGACGAGCCGGAAGCGACGGACCAGCAGCCTGCAGTCGGTCCAGCGCTCGCAAAATGACCGGCGAGCGTCTCGGTCCGGACCCGTTCGTCTGATCGCCGAAGGCTGGCGTTCCGCGTTTCGTCACGACCGACGAAGGTCGCGTCTGCGCCAGCGGCCTGGACTTCAGGGGCTGCCGAGATCGCTTTCTCGAACAGCCAATGTCCGGATGTTCGACGACTGCCGGCACCGATCGATCCGGTCCTTGCGCCCGCCTGACGGCTGTCGCGAGCGGTGCCAACGTTCGGAGGTGACGGCGCACTTGGCGATCGAGCGCTCGGATCCTGCGCCGGTCGGCCCTCAGGACCGACGACGCCGATCTTGGGTGTCGACGGGGGATTGGTTGGGGGCCCGCCGAAGCGCCTCGCGCAACTGTCGTTCTGCGGATCGCAGCCGGAATTCCCCGGACGCCAGGCCAGCCAGGGAGGCAAGCGCGCGTTCCTGCGTCGGGTTCAGCGAACGCGGCTGGTGATCGATGACGCACAGCGATCCCACGGGATAGCCGTCGCCGTCGAGGACGGGCGCTCCGGCGTAGAAGCGGAAGCTCGGCGGGTCGACGACGGCCGGGTTCTCCGCGAAACGGGAATCGATCGACAGGTCCTCGACCGAGAAGACGCGCTTCTGCAGGATCGTATGGTTGCAGAAGGCCCAGCTGCGCGGCGTCTCGGGCAGGTCGAACCCGATGCGCGACTTGAACCATTGCCGCGTCGGCGTCAGCAGGGTCAGCAGCGCGATCGGCGCCTCGAGCGTGTGGGCGGCCAGCCAGGTCAGCCGATCGAAGGCCTCCTCCGGCGCGGTGTCCACCAGGCCGGAGCGCTCGAGCGCCGCCAGCCGCTGCCGCTCGTTGAGGGCAATCGGAAAACACGCGTCGGCCGGTAGCGAGGCTGCCTCCCGCCCGTCCGCCATGAACATGCGCAGCCCGGTCACCGCCGCATCCGGGGTGCCGACATGGACGAGCCGATGGTCGCCGGGGGCAGGCGTGGGGGCGGCAACGGCCAGAATGCGACTGTGGCCCAGTGCCGGATTGTCCAGGAGGCTCGGCAGCAGCGCCAGGCGGACCGGATCCGCGTCCTGAAGGTCGACCACCACGGCGGAAGGATGCATTTCGCCGATCGCGAAAAGCGCGGCGTGGGGATCGCCGAACGTCCGGACCGTACATTCGGGAATTTCGGCGAACAGGTTTTCGTAGAGCGAAAGCCGCTCGGTCGCGGCGATGACCACCACCATCGCCGAGGCCACGGGCGCGGCGGTCTCGCGTCCCTCGATGAGCGCCTCGACGTCCGACCGGTAGACGCGGCGGTGCCCGCCCGGCGTCTTCCACGAGGGGATCGAACCGCCCTCGATCAGAAGCTGGGCCGTGCGCACGGAAACGCCCACCAGCCTGGCCGCGTCGGCCGTCGTCAGAATGTCCTTGTCCGTTTTGAGCATGGCATCCGGAACCTTTGCGCAGCCAGCCTGCGCCGTGCAGCGAGCAGTACGAGGAGACGGCTCGTGTTTCAATTGCAAGAAGAAACAGAAATGATAACTTCGTCGTGAATTGATGTAAATGATAGAATTGATACTTAGCCGTCGAAGCCCGGATGATTGGGTGCCGACGCCAGCCGGCGGCAGCACGAGCCGAAGCATCGGGGCGCCCTGGTCCGAGCGATGAGCGCTCGATTCAAGAAGGAAATCCCAGATGACGATCCAGGCCGATATGGACGATCACGCCCCTGAACCAGGCGGTCGCGAGAGCCGGAGGGGACCGACCGACGAGCCGAAGCCGGCCTACGACTTCATTGTCTGCGGCGCGGGTGCCTCCGGCTCGGTCATTGCAAGGCGGCTTGCCGAAAACCCCGACATTCAGGTTCTCCTGATCGAGGCCGGCAGCAGCGACGCTTCCGAAACCGTGCTCGATCCTGCCTCGTGGCCCCTCAACCTGGGCAGCGAGCGGGACTGGGGCTTCCAGGCGCAGCCGAACCCGCATCTGAACGGCCGGTCCCTGTCGATGTCGATGGGCAAGGGGCTCGGCGGTGGCTCCAGCATCAACGTGATGGTGTGGGCCCGTGGGCATCGCCGCGACTGGGACTTCTTCGCCGCGGAAGCCGGCGATCCCGCGTGGGGATACGACAACGTGCTCGACATCTATCGCCGGATCGAAAACTGGCAGGGAAAACCTGATCCCGAATACCGGGGTTCGTCGGGGCCGGTGTGGGTCCAGCCGGCGTCCGAACCCAGCCCGGTCGCACATGCGATGCTCGACGCGGCGCGGGAGATCGGCATCCCGACATACGAGCACCCGAACGGCCGGATGATGGAGGGTGCGGGCGGCGCCGCCCTGTCCGACATGCTGGTGCGGGACGGGCGGCGGCACTCCCTGTATCGCGCCTACGTCCAGCCGTGGAGCGATCGGCCGAACCTGACGGTGCTCACGGAGACGACGGTGCTTCGTGTGGTGCTCGAGGGGAAACGGGCAACGGGCGTCGAGGTGCTCCGCGCGGGGCAGGTCGTCACGATCGGCGCGCGGGCCGAAGTGGTGTTGTCGCTCGGCGCGATCCAGTCGCCCAAGGTGCTGATGCACTCGGGTATCGGCGACGAGGCCGAACTGGGCCGCTACGGCATTCCCGTCGTGCAGCACCTGCCGGGCGTGGGGCAGAATCTTCAGGACCATGTCTCGTTCGGCTGCACCTGGGAGTATTCGGAGCCAATCGCGCCCTGCAATAGCGGCAGCGAAGCGACGCTCTACTGGAAGAGTCGGCCGGAACTCGACGCGCCCGACCTCTTGTTCTGCCAGGTGGAGTTTCCGGTGCCGAGCGACCGCACGGCGGCTCGGGGCGTGCCCCAGCACGGCTGGACGATGTTCGCCGGGCTTGCCCAGCCGGCGAGCCGCGGCCGCTTGCGCCTCCAGAGCGCCGATCCGCTGAGCCCGCTGATGATCGACGCGAACATGATGAGCGATCCCGCCGATGTGGCGACCGCCCGTGCCTGCGTCGAGCTCTGTCGTGAACTCGGCAATGCGAAGGCATTCCGGCCGTTCGTCCGCGCCGAAGTCATGCCGGGCGAGGTGAAGGGCGCTGCGCTCGACGACTACATCCGCGACGCGGCGGTCACCTACTGGCACCAGTCCTGCACGGCCAAGATGGGACGCGATGCCATGTCCGTGGTCGACGCGTCGCTGAAGGTCTACGGGATCGATGGGCTGCGGGTGGCCGACGGGTCGATCATGCCCCGGGTCACCACCGGCAACACCCAGGCACCGTGCGCGATCATCGGCGAGCGGGCGGCTGAACTGCTCCGGACGGCGCATGCCGCCTGAGCAATGACGATGCGGCGGTGGTAATGCCGAGGGCCACCGCCGTATCGACACGGCTGCCGACGCACTGCACCAGCGGAAGATGGTCGCAGCGCCGCGGCTGGTGGCGCCTCCTGCGATCCTGAGCGGCCGGCGCATCCCGCAAACGACCTCACCGGCGTTTCACCCGGAGGAGGCCCGATCGCAGCGGCGAACATCAGGCTACAGCCGTAAGCAGGTTCCGCCGTTCGGAAACACAGACTTCATCCGGCCGTCCGACCCTGGAGACACCGGAAAGTGCGGCAAGATCGGCTTTCCCAGGCGGATCTTCGACACCGGCATGTTCGCCAGCGCCAGACAGGCGCGGATGGCCGTGCCACCTGCAACACCGGCCATACGGCCCGTGTCGCCTGACCCGGCGCCACCGGCCACCCCCCGAAAGCCGAGGAAGCGTGATGACTCATCAGCAAGATGCCAGCAGAACATGGGGCGAAGCGGAATGGCTGCCCCGGCTCATCTGCTGCTGCCGCGACCTGCCGGACATCGTCAAGTTCGCTCGCGTCGCAAGCCGTTCACCGGCACAAGCGGCCTGCTTCTACGGATCTGCCAGTCCGCTGCGTGCTGTGGGCGAGGGCGATGTCGTGATCGACATGGGCCTTGTCTCTGCCGACCAGGCGATGCTCGAGGCGGAGTTCGCCTCCATGGTCTGTGCGGACCTCTCGCTGGCGTGTGCCGTCGATGTCAGCAGAGACGCGGGGATTGCCTGGGTCGGGCCGGGGGCAACCTACGAGAACCTGATGCGGTCATGTCGCGATCAGCAGATGATGCCGCGCTTCGCCGGCCAGTTCCCTCACCACGTCCATGCCGACCCTCTGCTGTCGGTGTTGCTGTGCGATCCCACCCCGCTATCGCGCCTGCAGAGAGTCAGTCTGTGCGGCAATGTGCAGTGGCTGGATTTGCGTGGAGAGCCCGAGATGCTGGAGTTGCTTTGCGCCGGGACGCCCGAAATCGGCATCATCAGCCGGCTGGAGCTTCGGCTGCAGCCGCTGAACGACTGCACCAACCCGAGCGACATCGCTGCGCTGGATCGTGGCCGCGCGCCGACAGCCGCGCCGTCACGTGCCCCGATAGGCGCGTTGCCGAATTCGATCGGATGATCATCGGACGGAATCGACGCCCGTCCCCACCGCCCATAAAACCGGAAAGATCCTGCAGATGACAGACACTTCTCGTGTCCGTGTTGTGGCAACGTCGCACGGCCCCCTCGTCGTCGAGGAAAGCGGCGAACACGGAACCCCCCTCATCCTGATCCACGGCAATTCCACGTGCCGCCGCGTCTTCCAGAGACAGGTCCAGAGCCAGCTTTCGTCCCGATTCCGGCTGATCACCTTCGATCTGCCGGGCCACGGACAATCTGCGGACGCGGCTGATCCGATGCGCAGCTACACGCTGCCGGGCCTCGCCGACGCCGTCGTGGAACTGCTGGCCAAGCTCGGTATCACCGAAGCGGTGATCATGGGCTGGTCGCTCGGCGGTCATATCGGCATCGAGATGATCCCGCGATTTCCGGGGATGCTGGGGCTCATCCTGACAGGGACGCCGCCGATCAGGCCGGGTGGTTTCGCCGAAGGATTCCTTAACTCGCCGCACTTCCAGTCCGCTGGCCGTTCCGTACTCTCCGCTGCCGACATCGATGTCTTCGCCGGTGCCGTCTTCGGCGAGCCGATGGAGGGCTTTGTGCTGGACGCGATGGCCCGGGCCGATGGGCGGTTCCGGCACAGGCTGTTCGAGGCCAGCCGGTCAGGGGCCGGAATCGACCAGCGCGCCGCCGTGGAGGACACTAAGGTTCCCACTCTGGTGGTGAACGGTGCCACCGACCCGCTGATCAACCTGGAATATGTTGAGACCGTCCCCTACGGCAATTTGTGGAGCGGCCGATGCTATCGCATCCGCGGCGTCGGGCACGCCCCCTTCTGGCAGGCCCCGACGGACTACAACTTGCTGATAGAGCGCTTCGTCAGGGACGTGGCTCATCCAGGCTGGGCTGTGGCGGGAGCGGCATCACGCGACTACCGGATGCAAGGTCGGCAGTGAGGTGTCGGCGGAAGGAAGGCTGATGACAGGCTGAAACCTGGCAGCCGCTCTTGCGTGAGACGGCCGTGCAGCTGGCGGCGCTCAAGCCTGGATGGCAAGCGAGACGCAGTGATAGGCGGAGCCGTTCGGGCTCCGCCTATCGATGTCTTGGTGAGGGTCGTAACGGCGGTCAGCGTGCCTCGCCGCCTGCTTCCTGCGCCGCGCGATCGATGACGTCGGCAACCACCTTGGGCTGGGTCATGAAGACCGCGTGGCTGGCCGCGACCTCGGTGACTTCGGCGCCGATCCGCTCGGCCATGTGCTGCAGCATGGCCTGGTCGAAGGCCTTGTCGTCGGTGGCGATCACCGCCCAGCTCGGCTTGCTGCGCCACGCCGCGTTCTCCAGCGTGGTGCCGAAGGACGACATGGCGATCGGCACCTGCGAGTCCCGCATGAACGCCGCATCGGCGTCCGTCGTATCTGCGGCGAAAGCGGCCTTGAACTTCTCCAGATCTAGGAAGCCGAACCCGTCCGCTCCGGCATCGATGACGAACTCCGGGGGGGTCGTGAAGCCGGTATACTGGTCGGCCGTCGTCTCGCCGGCGTCGGGCGAGAGGGCGGACACGTAGACCAGCCCGACGACCTTCTCGTCCACGCCGGCTTCCGTGATCACGGTGCCGCCCCAGGAGTGGCCGACCAGGATCGTCGGGCCGTCCTGGCGGGCGAGTATCCGGTTCGTCGCGGCGACGTCGTCGGCCAGCGAGGTCAGCGGGTTCTGGACGATGCTGACATTGTAGCCGCGGGCCGTCAGCTCGTCATAGACGCCGCGCCAGCCCGAGCCATCGGCAAAGGCACCGTGCACCAGCACGACATTCTTCGCAGGCTGGGAGGCGTCCGCCGGCTGTTGCGCATGGGCGGGGCCGGCGGTGATGACGGCGGCAGCCGCGGCGGCGATGATGTTGCGGATCCGAGTATTCATCGTGGTTCTCCGTTTGTTGGAATGAGGAATAGGTTCAGGCGGCAAGCGATAGCCGCACATCAAGCCCGTTGCGGGCAAGGTGCGAGTAGGGGCAGACGACATGCGCCTGGTCGACAAGTTCCCGTGCGATGTCCGAATCGACGCCGGGCAAGGCGACCGCGAGGGCGACGTCGAGGCCGAAACCCTGACCGTCGTCGCGCTTGCCGATGCCGACCGTCGCGGTGACGGTGCTGTCGTCGCTGACCTTCACCTTGCGCTGGCCGGCAACGAATTTCAGCGCGCCGAGGAAGCAGGCGGCATAGCCCGAGGCGAACAGCTGCTCGGGGTTGTTGCCGTCGCCGCCGGGACCGCCGAGTTCCTTCGGCGTAACGAGGGTGACGCTGAAGGCGCCATCGGCCGTGAAGGCCTTGCCTGTGCGTCCGCCCGTGGCGGTGGCTTGGGTCTGGTAGAGAACGTTCATCGGGTTTCTCCGGGGTGGCACGATAATCGTTATCGCGATAATGAACATTTAGGCTCATCCCTGAACCCTGTCAACCAAAATATTTAT
This sequence comes from Aurantimonas endophytica, assembly GCF_014196845.1. Classification (GTDB taxonomy): domain Bacteria; phylum Pseudomonadota; class Alphaproteobacteria; order Rhizobiales; family Rhizobiaceae; genus Aurantimonas; species Aurantimonas endophytica. The sequence continues at coordinate 470,437 of NZ_JACIEM010000003.1, read as the reverse complement.
CGCGATATTCATTTTCCGTCGCAGAGTCGTTATATGCAGGCCAAGGAGCCTGCCATGACCGAGACCAAGACGACGCCGCCCGTGCCGCTGGAGGACCAGATCTGCTATTCGATCTACTCGGCGGCCATGGCCATCCAGCGCATCTACAAACCGCTGCTGGACGGGCTGGGACTGACCTATCCGCAATATCTCGTGCTGAACGTGCTGTGGCGCCAGGACCGCCAGACCGTCGGTGGGATCGCGGCGCAGCTGGCGCTGGAATCGAGCACGGTCACGCCCCTGCTGAAGCGGCTCGAGGCCGCGGGGCTGGTGGAGCGCACCCGCAGTCGCGAGGACGAGCGCCAGGTGCTCGTCGCGTTGAGCGAGCAGGGGCGGGCGCTGCGATCGCAGGCCGGGTGCCTCGGCGAGTCGCTGCTGGCAGCGTCGGGGCAGTCGCCGGAGGAACTGGGCAAGCTCAACGGCGAGGTCAAGCAACTCCGCGACGCCATCTACAGCCAGGTCGGCGGATGGAGCATCGGCGCACAGGCGGAAGCCGGAAGTGCGAAGACTGGCGACATTCCCCACTCGCCGGAGCAGGCGATCCGGAAAGGCTGAGCCGGATCGGCGGCGCGGACTCCGACAGAACCCGCGTCGGGATGGTAACGCGCATGACGGTGCCCCGTCATGCGCAGATCTTCCGGCGTTAAAGGTCGGCGCGAGGCCTCATCTCGGCCCGCGCGAATTGCGCCGATCCTGCTGCCACGGAATAGGGCTTATCCGGACGAAATGGCCGCCCGACAGGCGTTGCAGGCCGATGTCGCGGAGTTGGTGATCAGGCATTTCCCGCAGCCGCTCTTCGTCACGATGACGACGGAGCATCTCGTTCAGAGCTGCCACCATCCCTCTTGCCTGGACGAGGAACTGCTGGAGCAGCCGCGACGGACGGCGGGCCGACTTTTGACCGGACGGCCACCTCGGGGATGGAGCCAGCCGGTGCACGGCGGGAGCCGTATTCTTGCTGCGCTGGGCATTGTGAAACATCGTTTCGTCCTCGGATGAGCGATTGTCTGGTTTCAAGCGCGTCCGGACCAGATGATGAACGGGCGCCGGAGAAGCGAAAGCCGCAGGAGTCGTGTCGGCGATCGCAGGCGGCGCTCGATCTCAAGCGCCGACTGCACTGCCTGTCGTCAGAACGGGAAGCCGTTGTTTGATGGCGCCGTGCTCGACGGTTGGTGCTGCAGGCGTGGCGCCGCCGGCCTGCGGCTCGGGACGCCGCTTGAGCTGGCGCCACCGGTCGAGGGCGAAACGGATGTGTAGCCCGACATCGTAGCCGAGCTGCCGCCTAGCAGCGGACCACCCTGGATCCCGAGCGCGGTCGACCGGCGTGCGGCTTCGTCCTTGGCCCGGCGGCTAGCATCCGATCCAGGGATCTCGACGGCGCCTGCAAGCTGTATTGATCCTGCAAGACTGCGAAATACGGCGAGTACGGGAAGAAATCTCATGTATACTACCTCATTTTCCTGCTGGAATTGGTGCCAAAATAAAGCAGGTTTTGATACGAGGCAGGTTCTGGTCCGGAAGAGTTGCTTGCCTGTTTCAGATCGCGAATGGGCGCCTACAATTGTAATGGGCGAATTCGGCCTGCAGCGGGGCGCGTTGTAGACGCTGCCCGGCGCAAGTTTTCGCCAATCGTCGCAAAGTCGATTGGCCCCGGGGACGGCGTCCATTGGGGGCCGGCGCAATCGACAGGCACTTGCGAGCATGGCGCAACACCCCCGCGACAAGCCACCATCGGAAACGCCCATAGCAGCTACATCTGAAACGCAGAGCGTTCGACATGAAATACGCCCGAAATCATGCCGGTTGCAGTTCGGTTTACTGCTGCTTCGGCTCGTTCACGAAATGTTGCGGTGCATCAGGGCCTCGTGCATTCTGGGGAGCTCCCTACGTCATCGAGCGCAAGGTCCCGGACAATCTGCTTGAAGCGAACGACGTTGTACAAGAGTAGCGGCTATTTCATCCGGTTCGGCGGGCGCATGACGTCGCGGATACGGCGGGGCGCTTCATCGCCGGGGCTGAAGCAGAAGCGCGGCCTGTCCGCGCCGCGGTCCCGTCTGGCGATCCTCGCCGTCGTCTGCGCGGCGGTCGCGCCGCTTCCAATCCTCGCCTACGCCATCGAGCGGCAGTTCCCGGCGCCCTATGATCGCTGGAGCGGAGCGGCTTCCGGGCCGCAGACGGGTCTCCCGGAGCCCATCACCCCCTTGCTGTCCGTCACTGGCCTCGATGCGGGACTGGTGGAACTTGGTGGCCTGCTGTTCACGGATCAGGACCTGTCCGGCGGTGCGGGTCGCTCCTGCGCGACCTGTCACAAGCTCGACGGTGGTGGGGAAGACGGCAAGCGCAGAGCGATCGGGATCGACGGAGAGGAACTTCTTTTCAACGTCCCGAGCATTTTCAATGCCGCTAAGAACTATCGCTTCAACTGGCGGGGCAACTTTACGACACTGGAAGAGCAGAACGAGGCCATTCTCCTGGATCCCAACGTCATGGGAGCCACCTGGCCCCGGATCCTTCGGACGCTTGGCGACAATCCGGATTACGTCGAACGCTTCCAACAGGTTCTTGGCGAGCGTCCGACGCGACGCGGCGTCCTTGATGCGCTCGGGGCGTTCCAGCGCTCGCTGACGACCCCGGACAGTCGCTTCGATCGCTATCTGCGGGGCGACGCGGCGGCCATCACGGCGGAAGAGGAGCAGGGATACGTGCTGTTCAAGGCGTTCGGCTGCGTGTCCTGCCATCAGGGCGAGAATATCGGCGGCAATCTCATGCAACGCTTCCCGGTGTTCTCCCCTCGCTTCGCGCAGGAGAGGCAGCACGAGAGCCAGGCGTCACGGAGGGCGGACCTCGGCCGCTATACCATCACGGAGAGGCCCGAAGACCGCTACCTCTTCCGGGTCCCCAGCCTTCGCAACGTCGCCCTGACGGCGCCGTATTTTCACGACGGCAGGTCAGCTTCCCTCCATGACGCGGTCGACGAGATGGCAGCAAGCCAACTCGGGCGGCGCCTGCCGAGAGCCAGCGTGGATCTGATCGTGAAATTTCTGGCGACGCTGAGCGGCAGGACCGACATGGGTGTGCGGCCCGCGGCCCAGGACAAACGCTATTGACCAAGTTCCCGCTGTTTCTTGCTGCTACGACGGGAATGCTGGTCATACTGACCATCCTTCTCCGGCTCAGCATGAATCCCGACGACGCCGAGCATCAGCAGACATTGGAGGTCCTTCGGTCGATCGACATGAGCAACGCCTCGCTCCAGCGCGACGTGATCCAGGCGAGAAGCGCGATCCTGCAGAACTACGACCCGCTGGTCCGCAACCTGGCGACGATGCAGCAGTCGGTCATCAGGCTTCCCCGACATGCGTTCGCGGCGGATACGCAGCTCGAGCAGGTTGCCCTCGAGCTCATCTCGGCGACCGGCCTTGCCGGCGAACTGGTCGAGCGGTTCAAGTCCCGGAACGCGATCATGCAGAATTCGCAGATCATCTTCAACGATGCACTGGAGACCCTGAAGGGAGATCTCCCGGCGGACAACGGCGAGGCGCATATAAGATTGACCGGTGTGGCAGGATCGGTCTCGCGCTTCACGCGCGAGCCGAGCGACGATAACCGGACCAGGTTGAACCTGGCGCTGAACCGGCTCCTGTTTCCGTTCGCCGCCGAGTTGCAGGGGCCGATCACCCGCACGCTCACCATTCACGGTCGAGTCCTGGCGAGCGCGCTTCCCGTCGTGGACGAGATCACGGCCGATCTTCAGCGCATCCCCATCGCCAACCTCGTCCAGCGCTATCAGGCTCGGTATCTTGATCTCTACGCGGAGGCTTCGGAACGCGCCGCGCTGTTTCGGCTCATCCTCTACTCGGCCGCCGTGGTGCTGGCGGCCTATGTGACGTACCTCTTCCTGCGGCTTCAGCAGAACGCGTCGGTGCTGCGGGATCGCCTGGCCCTTGAGGCCGCGATCGCCACCGTCTCAACGGGATTCATCGATCTCAAGCTCGATGATCTCTGCCAGGAGATCAAGGCGGGCCTGTCGACGCTGGTCGGGTTCGCGGGGATCGAGGAAGCCCGGCTCCTGCGCAAGCAGGATGAAGCGGCGCCCGAGGGTTCCGCCCGTGGAGAGAGGGAACCCGACGACGTCGTTTCGTCCTCGCTGCTGGCCATAGCCGAAGACTGGCAGGGCAAGCGCGAGCCTCACGGCGGGGTCGAAGTGCCCCGAATCTCCGCGCTTCCCATCGGCTCCGTCCGACATCGCCTGTCGCGACTGGGCTACCGCTCCTGGCTGGTCCTGCCGGTCCGCAACGGCGAGCAGCAGTTCGGTTATCTGAGCTTCGCGACGCGTTCGAAGGAGCGGAAATGGCCGGCCGACGAAGTCGCGCTGCTGCGCACCGCCGCCGAGATCTTCACCAACGCGCTGCAGCGTGCGCACAGCGATCGCGAGCGCGAGACCCTGCAGACGCGTCTGTCAGAGGCCCAGAGGCTGGAGTCCCTGGGCACGCTGGCCGGCGGAATCGCGCATGAATACAACAACATGCTGGGCGCGATCCTCGGATACGGGGAGCTCGCCCTGACCGATCTGGATGCCGGCAGCCCCACCCATCGGCAGGTCCAGCAGATCGTGCGCGCCGGGATGCGGGCCCAGAACATCACCGACCAGATCCTCGCATTCAGCCGGCGCCGGGAGAGGCAGTATCGTCCCATGCGGATGGCGCCCGCCGTGAGCGAGGCGCTCGATCTCGTCCGCGCCTCCTTCCCCGATACGCTCGAGATAATCACCCGGTTCGAAGAGGACGAAGGCGTCATCATGGGCGACCCGGCGGAACTGCAGCAGGTTGTCGTCAATCTCTGCGTCAACGCGGTGCATGCGATGGACCGGGCCGGTGTCGTCGAGGTGGTCCTCGACGAGATCGCCTTGAAACGCGGCCGCGACCTTTCGCACGGCCGATTGCCCGCCGGTCGCTATGTCCGGCTCGCCGTCAGCGACTGCGGTCATGGAATGAACTCCCAGACCCTCAGGCGGATGTTCGAGCCGTTCTTTACCACCAAGACGGTCGGAGAGGGCACGGGGCTCGGGCTCTCCGCCGTTCATGGCATCGTTACGGCCCATAAGGGCGCGCTGAACGTGAACAGCGCCACGGGCAAGGGGACGACGATCGAGGCCTATTTCCCGCGCGGCGACGTCTTGCCGGTCGAGGACCAGGATGCCGCGGCCCTGAGCCAGGAGGTGCCGCGGGGATCCGGCCAGACCATCCTGGTCGTCGATCCGGCCGAGCAACGACGCATGCTGCTGGAGGAAATGCTGGCGAATCTGGGCTACGAGGCGGTCGGTTTCGAGCAAAAGGAAGCGGCATTGAACGCCGTGGGCGAAAGTCTCGATCGCTTCGATCTTGCGTTGCTGGACGAAAAACTCGTCGGATCCGGCCCGCAGAGCCTTCGAAGGCGTCTGCGTGAAATGCGCCAGGACCTGCCGATTCTCATCCTTGCCGAACGCGGCTCCGGCCGGGAGGGAGGGCCGGATCGCCTCGAAGAGCGCCTCGAGAAGCCGCTGCGAATGGAGACACTGGCGCTCGCGCTTGCCCGGCAGATTCCCGCGCCGGCTGCCAGCTGACATCACCCTTCATCAACCGACGGCACGTGCATCAGGCCGCCCAACCCTGTGTCCAAGAAAGGTCGAGACCCATGATCGGCAGACACATTCTGGTCGTCGATGACGATCCCGCCATGCGGGACCTGATCGGCACCTACTTCAACAATCACGGCTACGAGGTCAGCACGGCTCCTGACGGGCCATCATTGAAACGCGTGCTCAATGCGCGCCCGGCCGACCTGATCATCCTCGACCTGCAACTGTCGAAGGAGAACGGGCTCGATCTGATGCGCAGCATTTCGGCCGACAGCCAGGTGCCGGTGATCATCATCACGGGGCAGCGAAGGGACGAGCCGGACCGGGTGGTCGCACTCGAACTGGGGGCGGACGACTACGTCACCAAGCCTTTCAGCCTGCGGGAGCTGATGGCCCGGGCGAGAGCGGTGCTGCGACGCTCGGAACGCAACGACGGGCGTTCGCGGGATTTCCAGCAGCGGATCCGCTATCGTTTTGCGGGGTTCGAGCTCAGCGTCCGGATGCGCCGGCTGACGTCCCCGGACCAGACGCTGGTGAAGCTGACGGCGGGGGAGTTCAACCTGCTGACCGCCTTCCTGCGCGCGCCGCAGCAGATCCTGACCCGCGAGCAGCTGATCGCGGCGACGCGCATGCACGACGAGGAAGTGTTCGACCGCAGCATCGACGTGCTGATCCTGCGGCTGAGGCGCAAGCTGGAGGCCGACCCCAGCAATCCAAGGTTCATCAAGACCGAACGCGGAGTCGGATACATGCTGACCGCCGAAGTGGAGACCGTCCGGTAGCCGAGGCCGGCAAGACGCGCATTCGCGATGTGGGCAAAGGATTGCCGATGTAACGGAGTGCGCGGGCGCTGAAACATCCAGCAAACAGGCGCCAGCTACGTCGACTTCCGATCACCCCGCGCAGGCGTTGCCCAGCAGCGGGAATTCCCACTACCGACTGGAAGAGCCGCTCGTATGCGCACCGCCACGTCTGGACGTCTGATCGTGACGATCATCGCTTTGCTGCTGTTCCTGGATGGATCGCTACAGATCGCTCCGCGGCCCATGAATCGTCGAGGCGTCGACGCATGGGGGCTTCCCGGACGAGGCCGGGCCGCGCATCGCGATCGCGACATTGGCCTGCGCCGCGTTGCTGATCATTGGACGCTTCCCGCGATCGGCGTCGCTCGGCGCGATCCTGGCCACAGGCTTCTTCGGCGGCGCGATCATCGCGCTTTTCCGGGTCGGGCAGGTCGGCTCCCCGCCGCAATTGATCTGCCTCGCGCTGTCCTGAAAAGACTATCCCGGCTGAGCTTCCCGGCGCGGCAGACCGCTGGCCCACGATAGAAGATCGCCAGCATCGCCTTTCGTCGTGGCGGTCACCGGAGCGCTCCGCGACCGGTGGCGACGCCGCGTCCCGAAGCCGTGCCGCCTGCCTCCGCAGAAACCCTCCCGAACGCGCGCGATCTGACGGCGCGCGTGGACGTTCGCAGCCGAAACCGGCACAAACGAGGACCATCATCGTGAAAATACTCATCGTCGGCGCCGGGCTGGCCGGGCTTTCCCTGGCGCGCGCGCTCCTGAACAGGGGCATACATGCCGACATCATCGAGCGGCGGCCCGACTGGAACACGCCGGGCTTCGGGCTGTTCCTGCCCGGCAACGCGTCCCGTGCCCTGGCCGACCTCGGTCTGTTGTCCAAGGCCACACACTCGGCCGTGCCGATCCGGCGGCAGGACTTCTATGACTATCGGGGCACGTACCTCAGTACGATCGATTCCGAGGCGTTCTGGGCAGATTGCGGACCCTGCCTCGGGATGCCCCGTGCGGTGATGCACGCGATCCTGCGGGAATCCGTCGCCGAATTGCCCATCCGCACCGGCCGGACCATCGCGAAGCTTCGGCAGGTCGCGGAAGGCTGCCTCGTGACGTTCGACGATGACAGCACCGAAACCTACGACCTCGTCGTAGGTGCGGATGGTCTCAATTCCCGGGTCCGGCAGATGGCAATCGATCCCGCTCCGCCGACCTATACCGGCAACGGATGCTGGCGGTTCTTCGCCGCCAATGTTCCGGGCATCGATGCCTGGACGGTGATGGTCGCCAAAGGGCGGACAATGCTGGCGGAACCGATCGACCGGTCGACGCTCTATGTCTACATCGACATCACGCAGGCGGCGAACGATCCGCGAGAGCTTGCGACCGGCGCGGAGCTGCAGGCGATCTTCGCCGACTTCGCCGCGCCGCTTGGGCCGCTGCTCGAGCAGCTGCTGCCCGCGACGCCGCTGCATTTCAGCCGGATCGAGACGGTGCGGCCGAAGGCGGACTTCAGCGGCCGTGTCGTGTTGATCGGCGATGCGGCCCATGCGACGTCTCCCAGCATGGCCGAGGGTGCCGGGATGGCCTTCGAGGACGCGGTCCTGCTGGCCGACGCGATCACCGCGACGGATGATCTCGGCGCCGCGCTGGAGGGCTATGCGGCACGGCGAAATCCGCGCGTGTCCTGGGTCCAGAAACAGTCCGAAGCCCGCGACCGCCTTCGCCGGCTGCCTTTGGCGATCAGCGGCGGCCTGCTCCGGTATGCCGGTGGCTCGCTTTACCGGCGCAGCTATACGCCGCTGCTGGCGGAGGCCTGATCCATGCAGCGCCGCAGCCTGATCGCCCTCGTCCTGATGATCATCCCGGTCATGATCTGGGTCGACGAGCCTTTGGCTGAATGGGTGGCGACCTGGTCGGTCCGGCTCGCCAGCGGCGCTGCCGCATTCTCGATCACGCTCGCCTCTCTCGGCGTTGCCGTCGCTGTCGTGGCGGGGCTGATGGCGCTAGCGAGGCCCGCCATTGTCCAACCGATGGCACCGAGCCCGTCTTCCGGCCGAGTTGCGACGCTGGTCCTCGTCTCCGCCGCAGCATCGTTCGGTGCCGCGGGGCTTCTCAAGCACCTGATCGGCCGCATCCGACCTTCTACTATCGGCGCCGATCCGTGGCGCTTCGAGCCGCTCGCCTTCGACGACCGCTTCGCCGCTCTGCCGTCGGCGCAGGCAGCCTGCATCGCCGCAGTCGCTCTCAGCCTGGCGATGTCATTTCCGCGCCTGCGCGTGCCGCTCGTCCTTGCCGGAGCCGCGGCCTGTCTGGCGCGCGTCGTGGCCGGAGATCATTGGCCGAGCGACGTCATGGCCGGTTGGGCGTTGGGCGCTACGGCAGTTATCGTGACGCGGCTAGGCCTTGCCAGGCGGCAACGCCGCCTCCACGGCCGCCACAGCTGAAGCGTCTCATGGCGCGTCCGGATCCGCGGGCCTGGCTTCCGCCCACTGCAAGAGCGCGTCGAGCGCCGGACAGAGCGACTGGCCCCACGCCGTGAGCCCGTACTCGACCTTCGGTGGCACCTGATGGTGCACGAGGCGGGTGACGATGCCGTCAGATTCCATCTGGCGGAGTTGCTGGATCAGCATCTTTTGCGAGATGGCGGGGATCGCCCGTTCCAGATCAGAGAAGCGCAGGAGCTTGCCGCCGAAGAGATGGAAGAGGATGACGAGCTTCCAGCGCCCCTCCAGCATCCGCACGACGCTCTCGACGCCTGATGCGGCGGTGAACGGCGTATGTTCAGGGGGCTTACCTTCGGGTGCGTACCCTACTTTTTCGTGCGTACTTGCCATTCCCAGAGGCTAGATAGATATCGTTGGGAACGCAACAGCAGCGCACGGAGACGACATGCTGACCATGCCTGACCCACTCGCCCTTTACTTCGATCTGGACGCGAATGCTTCTATCGCAGAACTGAGCACGGTGTTCACGGACGATGCGGTCGTCCGGGACGAGGCCAAGCAACATCAGGGTATTCCGGCGATCCGCGACTGGCGCGTTGACACGATGGCGCGCACGCCGTTCACGGCTCGGCCCTTGTCCCTCAAGGACGAGGACGGTGTTCTCGTCGTCCCGGCAGAGGTCACGGGATCCTTTCCCGGAAGCCCGCTGACGCTCACCCATCGCTTCACCGTTCGCGACGGCCGCATCGCGGCACTGGAGATCGGGTAATGGGCGCCGGCTGGATCGACCTGGCAGGCCGGCGTGCCGTCGTCACGGGCGGCACGAAGGGCGTGGGCGGAGCCGTTGTTGCCGCGCTCGTCGATGCCGGAGCCCGCGTCGTGACCGGGGCCCGCGCGAGGCCGGACAGCCTGCCTGACGCGGTGCGGTTCGTCCCGGCCGACCTGATGTCGGCCAAGGGCTGCGCCGAGCTCGCGCGCTTCGCCGAATCGGAGCTGGGGGGTGTCGACATTCTCGTCAACGTGCTGGGCGGATCGAGCGCCCCGGGCGGCGGCTTCGCGGCCCTGGACGACGAGATCTGGATGAACGAGATCAACCAGAACCTGATGGCGGCCGTGCGCATCGACAGGGCGCTGGTGCCGGGAATGGTTCAGCGCGGATCCGGCGTCGTGATCCACGTCACCTCGATCCAGCACGAGCTGCCCCTGCCGGAGTCCACGATCGCCTATGCTGCCGCCAAAGGTGCTCTCGCCACTTACAGCAAGGCCCTTTCGAAGGAGATCACGCCGAAGGGCGTTCGCGTCGTTCGCGTCTCCCCGGGTTGGGTGGAGACCGAGGCGGCCGTTCGCCTCGCCAAGCGCCTCGCGGAGCAGGCGGGTACCGATTACGAGGGTGGCAAGCGCATCATCATGGACGGTCTCGGCGGCATTCCGCTCGGTCGTCCCGCCAAGCCGCAGGAGGTCGCGGATCTCGTGGCCTTTCTCGTTTCGCCGAGAGCTGCCGCCATCAGCGGAACGGAATACGTGATCGATGGAGGAACGGTGCCGACGGTCTGATGCGCGCCCGGGCACCAGGACACGCCGCTGCAGTCAGGCCGCTGCCCAGACAAGGCCGCGGCGCAGGATCTCCTTCATCTGCGGCACGGCAAATTCCGAGACGACATGGCCGAGCGAGGAATAGAAGACCCGACCCTCGCCGAAGCGGGTCTTCCAGACGACCGGCATGACGACGCCGTCGATCCACTCGGCGTGATCGCCGGGAAAGTGCTTCTTCGCCAGAACCTCGATCGCAGGGTCGACATGCATGAAATACTGCTCGCAACGGTAGTCGAAGCTCTCGATCCCGCTCATGATCGCATCGTCCGGCCGGTCACCTCGACACGGTAGATTAGCCGATCCGGTCTCCGGGCGAGAAAATGGCTTCCGGCTGCAACGCGACAAGATCCATCTTTTCAACCAGACAACCGGTCACCGCCTCGCGGCGCCGCCAACGCCGACTGAATGGCGCGACAACCGGTCGGCGCTCTCCTCGAAGGCTTCGATGTCGTCGTTCCGCGTGGTACCAACCCATGCATCGGCCGGCGGGCCGCGACGCAGGCAGAGGTCGCTGCGCGATCGCCGGCGCATCCGTGGGGAAGTCCTTGGAACAGAAAGCGATCGAAACGGTCACGGTGGTCGGCACCGGGACCATCGGGGCCAGCTGGACATGCCTGTTCCTGGCGCACGGGCTGGACGTGGTCGCGACCGACATTCGCGAGGGCGCCGAAGCCGAATTGCATGAAGCCGTCGAACGTTTCTGGCCTTCGCTTCCGGATCCCGTGCTGCAGAACGCCCGGCGCGGGACCTTGCGCTTCTCGCCCGAACTGGAGGCGGCGTGCAAAGGCGCCGACTTCGTTCAGGAGAACGCCGTCGAGCGGCAGGACGCCAAGATCGAACTGATGCGCCGCATCGACGCCGCAGCGCCGGACCAAGTGGTCATCGCATCGAGTTCCTCGGCGATTTCGGTCACCGATATGCAGAGCGCCTGCGCCCACCCCGAACGCGTCGTGCTCGGCCATCCCTTCAACCCGCCGCATCTGGTGCCGCTGGTCGAGCTGGCAGGCGGCGCGCAGACCGCCGACGCTGCCCTGGCAACGGCGGAGCGCTTCTACACGAGCCTGGGCAAGGTCCCGGTCCGGCTGCAGAAGGAAATCTACGGGCACATAGCCAACCGGCTTCAGGCCGCGATCTTCCGCGAGGCGGTCCACCTGCTGGAGAGCGGCGTCGCGACGGCGGAGGACATCGACCGGGCGGTCAGCGAGGGACCCGGGCCGCGATGGGCGTTGATGGGTCCGCTCCTGACCTATCGCCTCGCCGGGGGCGACAGGGGCATGGAAGGCTTCTGGGACATGTTCGCGCCGATGCAGGAAAAGCTCTGGAGCGAGTTGGGCAATCCCGTGCCGGATGCTGCCCTGCAGGCGCGGGTCACCGAGGCGGTCGAGCGGTCCTATGCCGGCCGTTCGGTTCGCGCGGTAGCGGAAGATCGCGACAGGCGCCTGAGACGGGTACTGGCTGCCCGGGACACCGGAGCGAAAGGCTGACTGCTCTCACGCGGGTAGTGGCTTTTAAGCACCGGCAAGGTTCAACTCGTCGGTGAAGATCCGCGGCCCAGAGATGCTTGGCGCTCAGGCGGGGACCGAGCGGGTGCGGTTCGCCGTCGCGGTGAACCGCTTGGCCTGGTCGAAGCCGGTATCGATCGGGCGCGCGGTCGAGAGGTCCGACATCCGGGCGAAGGCCTTGGCGAAGTCCGCCGGGCTTCGGGCCTCGGGCGGCAAATAGATGCCCTCGGACTCGACGACGTGCACCACCGAGAAGACCCCCGCTCCGGCGCCGATGATCGTCTTCCGGGGTGCGGCTTCGGAAGCCATGAAGACGACGGCCGGTGACACGGATTCCGGCGTCAGCTGGGCGGCGTCGGCCGGGGCGAGCAGGCCCTCGGTCATGCCGGTGGCGGCGATGGGGGAGAGGCAGTTGACGCGGATGTCGTATTTCGCCCCCTCCTGCTGCAGCGTCGTCATCAGGCCGATCATCCCCGCTTTGGCGGCGGCGTAGTTGGCCTGGCCGAAATTGCCGTAGAGGCCGGAGCTGGAGGTGGTCAGCACGATGCGCCCGTAGCCCTGCTCGCGCATCAGCGCCCACACCGCGCGGCAGCAATGGGCCGAGCCGGTGAGATGCACCGCCACGACCGTCTCGAAATCCGCCATGTCCATCTTGGCGAAGGTGCGGTCGCGCAGGATGCCGGCGTTGTTGACGAGGATGTCGATGCGGCCCCAGCGCTCCGCGACGCGCGCCACCATCGCCTCGACATCGGCGAAGTAAGAAACGTCAGCCGGTTCCGCCACCGCTTCGCCGCCCAGCGCCTCAATCTCCGCCACCACCGCCAGTGCCGCGACGCCGGCCGTACCGTCCGGGCCGGCGATGTCGTTGACCACCACGCGGGCGCCGGCGCGGGCCAGCGCCAGCGCATGGCACCGGCCGAGGCCGGTCCCGGCCCCCGTCACGAGGGCCACGCGTCCGTCGAATTCGCTCGTCATGTTCGTTTCCCGTGTCGTGCGGCTCAGAAGTTCACCTGGTCGCCGCCCTTCAGCGCCAGCATGGCGCGGGCCTCCGTCGGCGTCGCGACCTCGAGACCCAGCCCTTCGAGCACCTGCCTGACGCGGCGGACCTGCGCGGCGTTCGTCTCGGCGAGCCGCCCGGGACCGTCCCAGAGCGAGTCCTCGAGCCCGACCCGGACATTGCCGCCCATCGCCGCGGCGAGCGTGGTGACCGGCATCTGGTGGCGGCCGGCCCCCAGCACCGACCAGACATAGTCCGTGCCGAACAGGCGATCGGCGGTGCGGCGCATATGCGCGACGTCCTCGGCATGCGTGCCGATGCCGCCGAGGATGCCGAACACCGACTGCACGAAGAGCGGCCCGGTGACCAGTCCGCGGTCGAGGAAATGCGCGAGATTGTAGAGATGGCTGGTGTCGTAGCACTCGAACTCGAAGCGGGTGCCGTTGTCCGAGCAGGATTGGAGGATGTACTCGATGTCCTTGAAGGTGTTGCGGAAGACCACGTCGCGGGTCTTCTCCAGATATTCCGGCTCCCAGGCGTGCTGGAACTTCTCGTAGCGGCCGAGCATCGGGAACAGGCCGAAATTCATCGACCCCATGTTCAGCGACGCGACTTCGGGCGCGAATTTCAGCGCCGGTTGCAGGCGCTCCTCGACCTGCATGACGGGGCTGCCGCCGGTGGTGAGGTTGAGCACCGCGTCGGTGCTCTGCTTGATGCGCGGCAGGAAGCGGGCGAAGGCCTCGGGGTCCTGCGTCGGCCGACCGTCCTCCGGGTTGCGGGCGTGCAGATGCAGGATCGCGGCGCCCGCCTCGGCCGCGCCGATCGCGTGCTCGGCGATCTGGTCGGGGGTCACCGGCAGATGCGGCGACATGCTGGGCGTGTGGATGCCGCCGGTGATGGCGCAGGTGATGATGACCTTGCGGGACGGCTTTGCCATGGGTCTTGTCGCTCTTCGGAGGATCAGATGGTTTCGAGGTTGCCGCAGACGCTGATCGCCTGGCCGGAGATGTTGGCCCCGGCGGGCGAGCAGAGGAACAGCGCCATGCCGGCGACGTCCTCGGGTTCGACCATGCGGCGCAGAGAGATGTTGGCGAGATACTGCGCCTCCATCGCCGCGTAGCTGACGCCCGAGGCCTCGGCGCGGTCGCGGATGACGCCCTCGATGCGGGCGCCGCGGACGACGCCCGGCAGGATCGCGTTCACGCGGATGCCGTCCGGGCCCATTTCCTTGGCAAGGCTCGCCGTCAGGCCGACGATCCCCCATTTCGCCGCCGAATAGGGCGTGCGGAGCCCATAGCCGAGCCGCCCGGCGACCGAGGAGATGTTGATGATCGCGCCGGCCTCGCTTTGGCGCAGCAGCGGGGCGGCCCGGCGCAGCACCAGGAACTGGCCCATCAGGTCGACGTCGAGCGTGCGGCGGATCTCCTCCAGCGGGATCTCGTCGATGGCGCCGGTGGGCCCGGCGATGCCGGCATTGTTCACCAGCACGTCGAGACCGCCGAGCCGTTCGGCGGCGGCATCCAGCAGCGCGTCCACCTCGGCCTCGCTGGAGACGTCGGCGCGCAGCGTCGTCACCGCGGGGTGCTCGCCTGCGAAGGCTGCGAGCGCATCCGCGTCGATGTCGCAGATCAGCACGCTGGCGCCGGCCTCGAGAAACGCCCGGGTGATGGCGGCGCCGATTCCCGAGGCACCGGCGGTGACCAGCACCCGCAGGCCGGGCCGCGGCCGCATCCGTTCGATCATGCTCATGCTTCGTCTCGTCGCAGGGGTCGGAAAGGGGCGGCCATGTCAGGCCACTTCGAGCCAGTTGCGGCGCACGTCCGGCGCCGCCTCGAGTTCGGCGGGGGTGCCGTGGAAGACCAGCTCGCCATGACCCATGACCATGACCTTCTGGGCGACCTTGAGGGCGATGGTCAGCTTCTGCTCGACCAGCACCACCGCGACGCCGCGACGGCCGATGTCGAGGATCACCGCCATCACCACCTCGACGATCTTCGGCGCCAGGCCTTCGGTCGGCTCGTCGATCAGCAGCACGCGGGGATTGCCGAGCAGCGAGCGGCAGATCGTCAGCATCTGCTGCTCGCCGCCGGAGAGATAGCCGGCGCGGATCGCCCGCCGCTCCTTCAGCCGGGGGAAGTAGTCGTACATCTCCGCGACCGACCAGCGATGCGCGCCCGGCGCACCCTTCTGGCCGCCCATCGCGAGGTTTTCCTCGACCGTCAGGTTGGGGAAGACCAGCCGTTCCTCCGGTACGTAGCCAATGCCCTGCCGGCAGATGTCGTAGGGGCGCTTGCCGGCGAGCGGCCGCCCGTCCAGTGTCACCGTGCCGGCGGTGGGCGGCACCAGCCCCATCATCGCCTTCAGCAGGGTCGACCGGCCCGAGCCGTTGCGGCCGAGCAGCGAGACGATGGCGGCTTCCGGCACCTCCATGTCGATGCCGTGCAGGATGTGGCTCTTGCCGTAGTGGGCGTGCAGGCCCTTCACCTCGAGCAGGCTCATGCCGCCTCCACGCCGAGATAGGCTTCCTGGACCGCGCGGTTGGCGCTGATGCGCGTGGGAATGTCGGTCGCCAGAATGTTGCCGTAGACCAAGACCGAGACCCGGTCGCAGAGGCTGAAGACGACGCTCATGTCGTGCTCGACCATCAGCAGCGTCTTGCCTACGGTGACCGAGCGGATGAGCTCGACCGCCTGCGCGGTTTCCTCCCGCGACATGCCGGCGGTGGGCTCGTCGAGCAGGATCACCTCGGCGCCGGTGGTCAGCGTCATGCCGATCTCCAGTGCGCGCTGTTCGGAGTAGCTGAGATCCCCGGCGAGGTCGTCGCCCCGTGCCGCAAGGCCGACCCGGCCCAGCACCTCCGCCGTCTCCTCGTTCACCCGCCGCATCGCCGCGACGGAGCGGAACAGGCCGAAACGGACGCCGTGACGCGCGAGCACGCCGATGCGCAGATTCTCGAAGACGCTGAGCCGGTGGAAGATGTTGGTGATCTGGAAGGACCGGGCGAGGCCGGCCCGGTTGATCCGGTGCGGCGACAGGCCCGCGATGCTCCGCCCGTTGAGGTATATCTCGCCGGAGGACGGCGGGAACAGGCCCGAGATCAGGTTGAACAGGGTGGACTTGCCGGCGCCGTTCGGGCCGATCACCGCGTGGCGCTCGCCTGGCCTGATGTCGAGGTCGAGGCTCTTGAGGACCTCGATCGGGCCGAACGACTTGCTCACGCCCGCCAGGCGCAGCGCCGGCCGGTCTGTCGTCGCGCTCATTCCACACCTCCCAGCAGGGCGGGCTCGCCCGCCCCGGCTTTGCGCCGGTCCGGTCGGCTCCAGATCGCATCGATCCGGCGGCGGGCACGCACCAGGATCGCGCCGCCCACCAGGAGTAGGAGGAGCGGGATGAGCCACGTCACGATGCCGGCCGGGTCCCAGCTGCTGCCGAAGAGTTCGAAGGCCGGCAGCCCACCCTCGGCGGCCTCGCGGCTGCGGGCGTAATCCTCGCCGAAGAGTACGGCCACGGTCTCGGTCAGGAAGACGATGCCGGCGGTGATCAGCAGCCCGCCCACGAGCGCCAGGAGATAGGGGCCGGCCAGAAGCGACCAGTCGAGCCGCCTGCGGTTGCGGATGTGGTGGTACGCCACGCCGCCGATGCCTGTCGGCATGTAGAGCATCACCAGGACGAAGATCAGGCCCTGGTAGAAGACCCAGGAGCGGGTGAGGTCAGAGACCAGGAAGGAGAACAGCGTGAAGGCCGTCGCGCCGATGACCGGGCCGAAGAACACGGTGGAGCCGCCGACGAAGGTCTGCAGCACCACCTGCGCCGAGACGTCGGTGGCGAACAGCGAGTAGTTCGCGGTCTCGTTCGAGATCGCCTGGAGCGACCCGGCGACGCCGGTGACCATCGCCGAGACGGCGAAGATGACCACCTTCGAGGCATGGGCGTTGTAGCCGAGGAAGCGGACGCGCTGCTCGTTGTCGCGCAGCGCCAGCGTCAGCCGGCCGAACGGCGTCCGGGTGTAGGCCCACAGCCCCAGCCCGCAGGCCACCACCCAGAACAAGGTCAGGTAGTAGACCTCGAGCATCGAGCCGAAGGTCAGGCCCTGCCAGGGCATGCGCATCGAGGCGATACCGGATTCGCCGCCGAACAGATCCTGCAGGCGCGGCGCCAGCGAATGGAAGAGCTCGGCGATCGCCAGTGTGACGAGGGCGAAATAGACCCCCGAGCGCATCGTCGCGAAATAGCCGGCGACCAGCCCGACGAGGAGCCCGGCGGCGGCGCCGGCGAGCGGCAGGAGCGGCGTCGGGAAGGGCAGCCCGTCCTCGACGGCGATCATCAGGTGCAGGGCCGCGAAGGCGCCGACGCCGAAATAGGCGGCATGGCCGAAGGACAAGAGCCCCGCCTGGCCGATCAAAAGGTTGAAGGCGAGCGCGAAGAGGCTGGCGATCAGGACGTTCACCAGCGCGTTCTGCCAGCTGATGTCGAGGAAGGGCGGGACGGCGACCAGCAGCGCCAAAATGGCGGCAAGGACGAGGAGGTTTCGCATCGGGATCATGTCAGTTGCGCTCGCCCATGAGGCCTGCCGGGCGGACCAGCAGGACGATCAGCATCAGCGCGAAGGGGATGGTGGCGCTGACCGAGGACAGCTCCAGCGTCATCAGCCCGCCGAGCGACCGGGCCCAGTCGCCGAGCCCGACGAGGCCGAAGAGGCTGGCCAGCGACCAGTCGAGGCCCACCGCAAAGGAGGAGAACAGGCCGATCAGCAGCGAGGCCGCGAGCGAGCCCTTGAGCGAGCCGAGCCCGCCGACGACCACCACCACGAAGACGATCACGCCGAGTTCGAGGCCCATGTTGGGATTGGTCGGATAGAAGGCGCCCGCCACCGCGCCGGCGAGCCCGGCCAACGCTGCGCCGGTGCCGAAGACGAACATGAAGACCATCGGGATGTTGTGCCCGAGCGCCTCGGCCATGGCAGGCAGCCGCTCGGCGGCGCGCACGACGATGCCGGTGCGGGTCCGCGTCAGCAGCAGCCACAGCACGGTGAACATCACCACCGCGATGCCGCCGATGAACAGCCGGTAGAACGGGTAGTCGGAGCCGAAGATGCTGAAGGCGGAAAAGCGCAGCTCATCCGGCATCTGGTAATTCACGGGGAAGTCGCCGAAGAACAGCTTGATCAGCTCCTCGATGATCAGCGCCAGGCCGAAGGTCAGCAGCAGCTCGTGCGCGTGGCCGTGGGCATGGACCCGCGGCAGCAGGAACCGCTCGACGCCCATGCCGACGATACCGACGAAGATCGGCGCGACGAGGAGGCCGACCCAGAAGCCGAAGACCGACGAGACGGCATAGGCCACGTAGGCGCCCAGCATGTAGAAGGAGGCGTGGGCGAAGTTGAGCACGCCCATCATGCCGAAGATCAGCGTGAGGCCGGCGGACACCATGAACAGCAGGAGTCCGTAGGTCACGCCGTTGAGCGCGGAGATGATCGCGAATTCCATGGGGCTTCCGGCACAGGAACGGCAGGGATGGCCCGGCTGGCGACAGGCGCCGGCCGGACCCGGGGACGGTGGCGGTCAGCCTTCCGGACGTTCCATCTCGCAGCTGTCCTGCACCGGATAGATCGCTTCCTCGGCCGGGACGATCTTCACCGTCTCAAAGCCCATGCTCGTGCCGTCGGCCGGATATTTCGCATTCTCGACGACCTTCGACACAACCACCGGACGGATCGTCTGGTGATCCTCCTTGCGGACCGAGACCGGCCCGACAGGGGTTTCGTAGGTCGTGTCTTCCAGGGCGAGCGCGATGTCCGTGACGTCGATGTCGCCGCCGCCGAAGTCGAGCGTGCCGAGCGCCTGCTGCAGCGCGGCCACGGCGAAGACCGTATGGGCCTCGACGAAGACCGGGTAGTGGCCGGTCGCGGCCTTGTAGGCCTCGGCGAATTCCTCGCTGCCGGCGGCATTGTCGTAATTGTTGGCGATGTAGTGACCGAGCGCCGTGTTGCCGGCATTGGCGATGTTACCGGGCTGGTCCATGAACGCCGTCGCGAAGGTCACGTCGAGGCCGGCGTCGCCGGCGGCCTTCATCAGGAGCAGCAGGTCGTTCGACCAATTGCCGGTGAACAGCGTGTCGGGGTCGGCTGCCTTGATGCGCGCGACGAAGGGCGCGAAATCCTGGATCTTGTTGACGTCGTGCAGGACCTCGTCGACGACCTCGTAGCCGCCGGTCTCGGCCGCCGCGGCGGTCGCCGCCTGCATGTCCTGGCCCCAGGAATAGTTCTGGTTGATCGAGTAGACCTTGGTGCCGAGGTCGCCCGCCTCCTTCATCGCACTGACCAGCGCGTTGACCCGCATCGGCGCGGTGGTGGTGAAGCGGAAATGGTAGAACTGGCACTTGTCGCCGGTCAGTTCCATCGCCTCGCCGCCGAGATTGATGAACATCACCTCCTCGCCGGGATTGCGCAGATTGTGCTTGCGCACGTCCTCGGTGAGCTGGCCGGCGATCGCCGACGAAGCGCCCTGGAAGATGATGTCGACGCCGTCGGCTACCGCCTGGCGGAACTTGTTGGCGGCGTCGGGGGCGCCGCCGGCGTTGTCGTATTCGGTGACGGTGATCGGCTCGCCGTTGAAGCCGCCGGCCTCGTTGATCCGGTCGACCTGGTACTTCACGGCATTGGCGTAAAGCCGCCCCGTGGAGGTCTGGGCGCCGGACAGGCTCTCGATGATGCCGATCTTCAGGGGCTCGGCATGCAGCGCCGTCGCGAAGAGGGTCGCTGCGGACGTGGCCGCGAATAGAGCAAGGTTCTTCAAGGTGGTACTCCTCCCAGAGTTGACTGTCGGGTGCCGGCACCGCTCGAATCCTGCCCATCCAGGTCGAACGACGCCCTCCTCGGGCACTGCAGGGGAGCTAAACATATCCGCCTCAGCTCGTAAAGATATTAGATGTGTGATCACACCTGCTGCGGTATGATCCCGGCCGGCTCTGGCCTTTGCCTGCCCAATGTCTAGAACGTACACTGCCGCGATGTGGGTCATTCCCGTTCAGCGGGATTGGCGGTCCGGCGGCGCCGTACCGCCCAGAGTGCCCGATCTTCCTTCGACGCAGCCCAGCGAGGCCCCGAGCACGTGAATATCTTCGATACGCCGCGGAAAAAGCGCACGCTCGAACCGGTCGACGTCACGACAATACAGGAGCGCGTCTACCAGAGCCTTCGGCTGGGATTGCTCAAGGGCGAGTTCCTCCCCGGCGAACAGGTCTCGATCCGCGGCCTTGCCGAGGTGCTCGGGACGAGCCCGATGCCGGTGCGCGACGCGGTGGCGCGGCTGATCGCCGAGCGCGCCTTCGAGCAGTCGGGGCCGCGCAGCCTGCGGGTGTTTCCGTATCTGGCGTCGGACCACGAGAACTACATCCGAATCCGCATGCAGCTCGAAGGCTACGCGGCCGAGCGCGCGGCCAGCGCGCCGAAGAACCCGGCGCTGATCGACGCCCTCAAGCGCCACAATGACAGCATCGGCGAGGCGCTGCAGGCGGGCGACTTCGAAGCAGCCCTTGCCGGGAACCAGGCGTTCCATTTCGAACTCTACCGGGCGGCGGGCTATCCGCAGCTGCTGGACATCATCTCCACGCTCTGGCTGCGCACCGGCCCGATCGTCGCCTCGGCGCGAAAGGACGAGGTGTTGTTCGACCGGTTGTTCAACACCGGGATCCGCATCCACGACGACGCCATCGACGCCGTGGCGCGGCGCGACCAGGCGGCGGCGCGCTGGGCGGTCAATCTGGACATCCGTTCCGCCCACCTGGCGATCAGGCGCTTCTTCAAGCTGGCCTCGGGCGAGGCAGGTGGCGCTGCGAGCGAAGCCGCACGCCCCGTCACTGCGCCGGAGTGAGGCTGCAGCCAGCGGGTCACGGTCTGTTTCCTTGAGCCTCGCCGGACGGCCGGTCCACGGCATCCGGCACATCCGCCCCGCTGCAGCACTGCTCGCAGGACAGCGATTGGAATCCTGCCCTTCGCTCCGTATGATATCGCGATGTCCAACGCCCTGAGGGTCGCAAAGGGACCGTTCGGCCGTGTCGCCCTTCTCGACATGGATCGGCCGCTCGTGCGCCATGCCCATCCCCACTGTCACGTCCTCCTGAAGGTCGAGGGTGCGGATACGCAGTTCTCGGTGCGGGACCGGATCGTACCGCTGCGTGACGACAGCGCCGTCCTGATCAATGCCTGGGAGCCCCACGCTTACGCGCACTATCCGGGACAGCCGGCGACGATCATCCTTGCCCTCTACATCGAGCCGACATGGCTCCAGTCGTTTCGTCCCAACTGGCGGGCCAGCGGTGGTCCCGACTTCTTCGCCGACAGCGTCGGCGGCACGACGCCCAAGATCACGCGGCTGACACGCGAACTCGCGGAAGCGATGGTGCAGGAGCCGGGCAATGCCGCCACCCACGAACTCTTGCTGGCCGATCTGATGATCGCGGTCATCGAGCGCTTCACGCCCTGGCAGGAGATGCTGCCGTCGCTGCGCCTTCGCGCCCTGGGGTCCGGGGTCGATCCGCGTATCCGGCGGGCCGTCGACCTGATCCGGCTGTCGCCCGGTGAAGTGACCGACATGGACAGCCTGGCTCGTGACGCGGGGCTGTCACGCGCACACTTCTTCCGCCTGTTCGAAACGACGTTGAACGTCAGCCCGCGGGTCTATCTCAACGTCGTGCGCCTCGAACAGGCGGTCCTGTCCATCGTGGACGGCAAGGAATCCTTCCACTGCATTTCCGAGCGGCTCGGGTTCTCGGCGCCCGCCCATTTCTCGCGGTTCTTCCATGATCACGCCGGATCGACCCCCACCGCCTTCCGCGCGGCCTCCGGGCTCACCAGCCGTAATTTTGAGACTCCTCGGTAAGTAGCCGGACTGCGCGGTATCGCGCTGCGGTTCCATGCCCCGCTAGGCTTCCTTCAGGTGCCTGCAACGGTACCGGGGAGGAACCATGACAGTGAATCCGCCGGCTGACCGCTGGGTCGGACGATCGGTGCCGCGCGTCGAGGACGCGGCCCTTTTGACCGGGCGCGGTCGATATATCGACGATCTGGCGACGCGTGTCGGTACGCTGCACGCGGCTATCGTGCGCTCGCCGCATGCCCATGCGACGATCAGCGCCATCGAGGTCGACAAGGCACGCGCCGCGCGCGGTGTCGTCGCCGTCCTGACGGGTGCGGAGATTGCCGCCCATTCCCGCAGCATGACGGTCGGCGTGAAAGCCGATGTCGAATGCTGGCCGATCGCAAGGGACCGCGTCCGCTATGTCGGCGAGCCGGTCGCCCTCGTCATCGCCGAGGATCGCTATCTCGCCGAGGATGCGGCCGACCTCGTCGCGGTGTCCTACGAGATCCTCCCCGCTGTCGTCGATCCGATGGCCGCGCTCGCCGAGGATGCGCCGATCCTGCATCCCTCGCTCGGCGGCAATCTCATCAACGAGCGTCGCTTTTCCTACGGCGACCCCGACGCGGCCTTCGCCGGGGCGGCCCGCACCATCGGCATCGACGTCGCCTATCCCCGCAATTCCTGCACGCCGATCGAGACCTATGGCGTCGTCGCCGAATACGATCCGGGCGAAGATGCCTACGACGTCACGGCGAATTTCCAGGGGCCTTTCTCGATCCATGCGGTGATCGCGCGTGCCCTCGGCGTGCCCGGCAACCGCATGCGGCTGCGCACGCCGCCGGATTCCGGCGGCAGCTTCGGCATCAAGCAGGGCGTCTTCCCCTACATCATCCTGATGGCGGTCGCCGCCAAGGTCGCCGGCCGTCCGGTCAAATGGATCGAGGACCGCCTGGAGCATCTGGCGGCCTCGGTTTCGGCCACCAACCGCGCCACCCGGATCGAGGCGGCGGTCGAGGCCGACGGCAAGATCACCGCGCTGCGCTGGGACCAGCTCGAGGATTGCGGCGCGCATCTGCGGGCCCCCGAGCCGGCCACGCTCTACCGCATGCATGGCAACATGACCGGCGCCTATGCGATCGAAAACGTCGCCATCCGCAATCGGATCGTCCTGACCAACAAGACGCCGACCGGTCTCAATCGCGGCTTCGGCGGACCCCAGGTCTACTTCGCGCTCGAGCGGCTGATGCAGCGGATCGCGCTGGAACTCGGCCTCGATCCGCTCGACGTCATCCGGCGCAACCTGGTGCCGAGGGGCGCCTTTCCCTACCGGACCGCGACGGGGGCCCTGCTGGATTCGGGCGATTATCCGGCGGCGCTGGCCCGCGCCGTCGAGGATGGCGGTTTCGCCGACCTGTTGCGCCGGCGCGAGGAAATGCGCGCCGAGGGGCGCCTTTACGGCATCGGGCTCGCCTGCGTGGTCGAGCCGAGCGTCTCGAACATGGGCTACATCACCGCCGTGCTGACCCCCGGGGAGCGGCGCAAGGCCGGGCCGAAGAACGGCGCCCAGGCGACCGCGACCATCGCCATCGACCCGCTGGGTGCGGTGACGGTCAAGGTCGCCTCGGTGCCGCAGGGGCAGGGACACCGCACGGTGCTGGCGCAGGTCGTCGCCGACGAACTCGGGCTCGACGTGACGGCCGTGCAGGTGCTCGCCGATGTCGATACGGCGCGCGATGCCTGGTCGATCGCTTCCGGCAACTATGCCAGCCGCTTCGCCCCGGCCGTTGCGGGCGCCACGCAGATTGCCGCGCGCAGGATCCGCGACAAGCTGACGGCGGTCGCCGCCGCCCAGCTGAATGTCACCCAGGACGAGGTGATGTTCGCCTGGGGGCGGGTGTCGGCGCGCTCGAACCCCGACAATTTCGTCTCCTTTGCCCGTGTTGCGGCAGCAGCCCATTGGGCCCCCGGGACCCTGCCGGACGGCGTCGACCAGACGATCCGGGAGACCGTCTTCTGGACGCCGGAGCAGCTGACCGCCCCGGACGATGCCGACGCGGTCAATTCCTCGCTCTGCCACGGCTTCATCTTCGATTTCTGCGGCGTCGAGATCGATCGCGACACCGGCGCGGCGCGGATCGACCGCTACGTCACCATGCATGATTGCGGCCGGATCCTGCATCCGGCGATGGTCGAGGGGCAGGTGAGGGGCGGCTTCGCCCAGGCCGTCGGCGCAGCCCTCTACGAGGAATATGCCTACGCGCCGGACGGCAGTTTCCTGTCCGGCACGCTCGCCGATTACCTGATCCCGACCGTCATGGAGGTGCCGGAGCCGGTGATCCTCCACTACGAGAGCCCGTCACCCTTCACCCCGCTGGGCGCCAAGGGCGTCGGCGAGGGCAACTGCATGTCCACCCCGGTGTGCATCGCCAACGCCGTCGCCGACGCGACTGGCCTTGCGGACCTCGTCCTGCCGCTCACCCCGTCCCGCCTGGCCGATCGCCTGCAGGGCGAGGAGACGCCGTCGAAGGCGCCCGCAAAACCAGCGGCCGCCGCTCCGGCCGGCGGGCAGCGCCGGCTCACCGGCGAAGGCCGTGCGGAAGTGGCGGCGAGCCGCGAGACGATCTGGTCGATGCTGCTCGACCCCAAGACGCTCGAAGCGGTCATTCCCGGTGCGCACGGGGTCGAGAAGGTCTCCGACACGCATTTTCGTGCCGACGTCACGCTCGGCGTCGGGCCGGTCAAGGGCCGGTACCGCGCCGAGATCCGGCTGTCCGACCTCGACGCGCCCAACGCGGTGACGCTCTCCGGTCGCACCGAGGGCGCGCTCGGCTTCGGCGAGGGCAGCGGCCGGATCACGCTGAGCGAGGCGGGCCCAGGCCGCACCGTCGTCGCCTACAGCTACGAGGCCGGTATCGGCGGCAAGGTCGCCTCCGTCGGCGGGCGTCTGCTCGACGGCGCCGCGCGGGTGGTCATCGGCCAGTTCTTCCGGTCGCTCGCCGCGCATGCCGGCGGCGGCAGCGCCAAGGCCGGTCTCTTTGCTCGCCTCCGTTCACTGCTCGGGAGGCGCAAGTGAAGCCCGCCCCATTCGACTTCGTGAGAGCCGAGACGCTGGAAGAGGCGCTGTCGGCGCTGGCGGAAGCGGGCGACGAGGCACGTGTCATCGCCGGCGGCCAGTCGCTCGTGCCGATGCTCAACATGCGGCTCGCCCGGCCGAAGGTGCTGGTCGACATCATGGGTCTCGCCGACCTCGACCGTATCGTGGAAACCAAGGGCCGCATCGAGATCGGCGCCGGTGTCCGCCAGGCGACGCTCGCGCGCTGGGCGGGACTCTCCGAGAAGCTGCCGCTCGTCGCGGCGGCGCTGCCCTGGATCGGCCATGCGCAGACCCGCAGTCGCGGCACGGTCTGCGGGTCACTGGCCCATGCCGACCCCAGCGCGGAACTGCCCCTGTCGCTGCTGGTGCTCGGCGGCGAGGTTCGCCTCCGCAGCCGCAAGAAGAAACGCGCCGTCGCGGCGCGGGATTTCTTCCTCGGCATGATGGCGACCGCCGTCGAGCCGGGCGAGATGATCCAGGCCGTCTCGCTGCCGGTCCATGCGCCCGGCACCGGCGTCGCCTTTCAGGAGGTGGCGCGGCGGCATGGCGACTTCGCCATCGTTGCCTGCGCCGCCGTCGCGGGACCGGACGGCACGTGCCGCCTGGCGGTCGGCGGCGTCGCGGACGTTCCGCAACTGGTCGACCTGCCTGATCCGGAATCTCCGGAGTTCGACGACGCCATCAACGAGTTCGCCTGGAGCCTCAACGCCCGGGAGGACCTCCATGCCACCGCCCGCTACCGGCGCGAGCTGGTACGCCGGATCGGCCGCGCCACGATCGAGGAGGCCATACGATGCCGAGGCTGACCGCCACGAGCCATCATCCGGTCAGCTTTCGGCTGAACGGCCGCGACGTCACCGCGCGGGCGGAGAGCCGCATGCTGCTCTCCGATGTCCTGCGACACGTCGTCGGCGCCACCGGGACGCATGTCGGCTGCGAGCACGGCGTCTGCGGCGCCTGCACGGTGCAGATCGACGGCGAGCCGGTTCGCGCCTGTCTGACGCTCGCCGGCCAGATCGAGGGCGCGGACATCCGGACCGTGGAGGCGCTTGCCCCGTCGCCCGGCCGGCTGTCGGTGCTTCAGGAGGCCTTCCGCGAGCATTTCGCGCTGCAATGCGGCTTCTGCACGGCCGGCATCCTGATGTCGCTGGACGCCCTGTTCGCGCGCGAACCGGATGCCGGGGAGGAAGCCATCCGCGACCAGCTCTCGGGGCATCTGTGCCGGTGTACCGGCTACGCCCCCATCGTGAAGGCGGCGCTCGCGGCACGAAAGATCCTGAAGGAGAACCGCAGTCATGCTTGATCTGGGAACCAGCCTGCTCGCCAGCGTCGAGCGCGACCCGCGCGCACTGGCGATCGTCGACGGCGAGACGCGCCTGACCTATCGCGAATGGTACACGCGGATCTCCAGCCTCGTCGCCGGACTCGACGCGATGGGGCTGCAGCGCGGCGACCGCATCCTGACCCTGATGCAGAACCGCTGGGAGAATGCCACGCTCCACTGGGCCTGCCAGCTGGCGGGCCTGGTCATCACGCCGCTCAACTGGCGCGCCAAGGCGGACGAAGTCGCCTATGCGGTGACCGACAGCGAGGCACGCGCGATCTTCTACGAAGCAGTGGCGGCGCCGGAAGTCATGGCCGCACCGGAGGCGGCCGCGCTGCCTCGGATCATGGCGGGCGAGCCGACCGACGGCGCGGCATCGCTGTCGTCGATGCTGGAGGCGGGTGCGGCGGACGCTCGCCCGCGCGCGGCGGCCGAAGACTGGTCGCTGATGCTCTACACCTCCGGCACCACGTCCCGGCCGAAGGGCGTGCCGCGCCGTCACCGGGCCGAGCGGGCCGCCGCCGTCGCCCATGTCGCGCAGAACCTCTACCACCACAGCGAGCGCACGCTCGGGGTCATGCCGCTCTACCACACGATGGGGGTGCGCTCGCTGCTGGCGACCTCGCTGATCGGCGGGACCTTCGTCTGCCTGCCGCGCTTCGACGTCGCCGGGGCGCTCAGCGCAATCGAGGCTGAGCGCGTCACGAACCTCTACCTCGTCCCGACGCTCTATCACGACATCGTCCACCACGAATCCTTCTCCAAGGATCGGGTGAGGAGCGTGACGAAGCTCGGCTTTGCCGGCGCCTCTATGACCGACGGGCTGATGAAGAAGCTCGACGAGGCATTTCAGCCGGCACTGTTCGTCAATCATTACGGCTCGTCGGAGGTCTACACCTTCACCATCGACCAGAAGGCGCCGCTGAAGCCGGGTTCCGCCGGCCGCGCCGGCATCAACCAGATGATCCGCGTCGTCCCGCTCGGCGCCAGAAGCACCGAGACGGCCGCGAAGCCGGGGGAGGAGGGCGAGATCATCGCGCTCCTGAACGGCGACGAGAGCTTCGAGGGCTACTGGAAGCGGCCGGAGGCGAACGAAAAGGCCCTCCGCGACGGCTGGTACTTCACCGGCGACACCGGCTTCTTCGATGCCGACGGGGACCTCTTCGTCACCGGGCGCGTGGACGACATGATCATCACGGGCGGCGAGAACGTCTCCCCGGTGGAAGTCGAAAGCTGCCTGTCGCTGCACGAAAAGGTGCTGGAAGTCGCGGTGGTGGGCCTGCCGGACGAGCGCTGGGGCAAGGTGGTCACCGCCTTCGTCAAGCGTGCCGGAACGATCACCGCCGAAGAGCTCGACGACCATTGCCGCACCTCTGGCCTGGCGAATTTCCGCCGGCCCCGGTCCTACGTCTTCGTCGACGCGATCCCGAAATCCCCTGTCGGCAAGCTGCTGCGCCGCAAGCTCGTGGCGGGCGAATACGACAGCGAGACCTGAAGCCGGCTAACCGGCGCCGCCATCAACGCATCCCGAATTCGAGGACATCATGAGCCAGACCGCCCACTTCTCCGATCCCCGTCTCGCCGATCTCGACGGCTTCAGCGTCACGATCGACGCCGCGGCCGAGCGCGCCGACATCGTGCTCGACCGCCCGCCCTACAACGTCATCTCAATGGGCGCCCGCGACCAGTTGCGGCTGGTCTTCGAGGCGCTCGACGAGGACGAGCGCGTCCGCGTCATCGTCCTGTCCGGCGCCGGCGAGCATTTCTCCTCGGGCGGCAACATCAAGGGTTTCCTGGAAGCGAGCCCGGAGCACGTCTCCAAGCTCGCGTGGAACATCGCGGCGCCGGCGCGTTGCTCGAAGCCGGTGATCGCCGCCAACCGCGGCTACACGTTCGGCGTCGGCTTCGAGATCTCGCTCGCCTGCGACTTCCGGATCGCCTCCGAGACCTGCCAGTACGCCCTGCCTGAGCAGAAGCTTGGCCAGATCCCCGGCTCCGGCGGATCGGCACGGCTGCAGAAGATCGTCGGCATCACCCGCACCAAGCAGATCGTCATGCGCTCCAAGCGGATCTCGGGGCAGACGGCCGCCGACTGGGGCATCGCCACCGAATGCGTCGCCGACGCGGAGCTCGAGGCCGTCGTGAGCGCCCTCGTCGAGGAACTGCGCGGCTTCTCGCCGCTCGCCCAGCGCACGGCCAAGAAGCTCCTCAACGACACCGATGACGCGCTGCTGACCACCGCCATCGAGCTGGAGGGGCTGAACTACAGCCGCCTGCGGCAATCGGAAGACTTCAAGGAAGGCGTGGAGGCCTTCCATGAAAAGCGCAAACCGGCGTTCGCCGGACGCTGAGCATCGTTCCCTGGGAGGAATCGGGATGGAAAAGACAGAACGACACTGGATCGAGCCCGGGCCCGGCATCGCCGCCGGGCTCCGCGACCTGCCGAGCCGCATCAACGTCAAGACGGCGAGCGCCGGCCTGGTCGCGGCGATCTTCGGCTGCTCCGGACCGGCCCTGATCGTCATCGGGGCGGCAGGGGCGGGCAACCTCACCAACGGCCAGACCGTGGCGTGGCTTCTCGCCATCTACGGGCTGGGCGGGCTGATCAGCCTGCTGATGGCCCTCCACTACAAGATGCCCATCACCGGCGCCTATTCGATTCCCGGCGCCGCCCTCGTCGCCGGGTCGCTGGCGGTGTTCAGCTTCGATCAGGCCGTCGGCGCCTTCATCATGGCCGGCGTGATCGTTCTCTTCCTGGGCGTGACCGGGCTGATTGGCCGAGTCATGCGATGGCTGCCGATGCCGATCGTCATGGCGATGATCGCCGGGGCGCTGATCCGCTTCGGCACCGGCGCGGTGACGGCTGTGGGGACCTTGCCGATCGTGGTCGGCGCCGCGGTGCTGGCGTTCTTCCTGTCGATGCGCCTCACCAAGGTCGTTCCGCCGGTGCTCTCGGCGCTGGTCGTCGGCCTGATCGCCGTGTGGGCGACAGGCTCCTTCGGCACGGCCGAGGCCGGCATCAGCTTCGTCATGCCGGAATTCACCGCACCGCGGTTCACGCTCGACGCCTTCCTCGCCATTGCCTTGCCTCTGGCGATCCTGGTCGTCGGCGCAGAGAATGCCCAGGCGACCGGCGTGCTCCTGGCCGAGGACTATCGTCCGCCGATCAACGCGATGACGATCATCTCCGGCGTCGGCGGCATTTTGGCCGGCTTTCTCGGCGGCCATAACGCCAACATCGCCGGGCCGATGACGGCTATCTGCTCCTCCGACCAAGCGGGCGAGGACAGGCAGGGCCGCTATGCGGCGACCGTGATCAACGGTATCCTGTTCGCCGGTTTCGGCATCTTCGCCGGCCTGCTGGTTCCGCTGATCCTGGCGCTGCCCGCACCGCTTATCGGCGCCGTCGCGGGCCTTGCGATGATCAACGTCCTGCTGATGGCCTTCCAGTCGGCCTTTACGAAGGGCGCCGGCTATCAGATCGGGGCCTTCGTTGCCCTGGTGGTCGCGATGTCGAACATCTCCATCCTCGGCATCAGCGCGCCGTTCTGGGCGTTGGTGGCTGGTGCTGCCGTCTCGATGCTGGTCGAGCGTCCCTCCGTCGTCCAGGAGCGCGCCGCGCCCCGGCCGGCCTGACCGACGCTGCCCTCTCGCCACACGCAGAGCCCGCTTCCGGACGGAGGCGGGCTCGACGCGCGGCAACTCGGTTCCGCTTTGCCGTGCGCAACCAATCGCGCGGCGGGCGCCGTGACCGCCACCGTACCGGTGCGCACCCGGCCAGATCAGCCGGCGAGGCCGATCTCCACCGCGGCGATCGCCAGGATCAGCAGAACCAGCGTCTCCGTGACGACCATGGCGACATGCCGCCAGCCGAGCTGCAACATGTCCTTCATGTTGGTGCGCACCCCGAGCGCCGATATCGCCACGACCAGCAGCCAGCCCGACAGGTCGACGGCGGCTTTGGCGGCGACGGCCGGCAGGAGCCCCAGGCTGTTGATGGCGGTCAGGGCGGCAAAACCCACGACGAAGAGCGGCAGGCGCACGGATCCCGTCCCGCCGCGCCTCTGGCCGGCGAGGGCCAGCACGATGATGACGAGAACGACAGGCAGCATGGCGACGCGCAGGAGCTTGATGATCGTCGCGACGTCGCCGACATCCGTCGAAATCGAGTAGCCGGCACCGACGACCTGGGCGACGTCGTGAATCGTCGCGCCGACGAGAAAGCCGCTCTGGCTGGTCGTCAGGCCCAGCACCGTGAAGAGGATCGGATAAAGGATCATCGCGATCGTCGACAGCGTCGTCACCGAGACCACGGTGAAGAGGAGATTGCGTTCGGTCTTCTCGTTGTGGGGAATGACCGAAGCGATCGCCAGCGCGGCGGACGCGCCGCAGATCGCCACCGAGCCGCCGGTGAGCAGCGAGAAGCGCCATTGCTTGTTGAAGATGCGCCCGCACACGAAGCCGGTGCCGATGGTCAGGGCGATGAGGCCGACGACCGTCGCGAAGGTCGAAAGCCCGAGCGAGGCTATGTCGCTGGTGGTGATGCGCGCCCCGAGCAGCACGATGCCGATGCGCAGGAGGTTCTTGGAGGAGAATTCCAGGCCCGGCTTGAAGCGCGGGTCGACGGCGAGGAAGTTGAACGCCATGCCGATCAGAAGGGCAAACAGCATGACCGGCGCGCCGTAGTGATCGGCGACGAAGCGTGCGGCGGTCGCGACCGTCAGCGCCAGCAGGATGCCCGCAAAGAGCGGTCGATAGCGGCCCTGAGCGGCAGACATTGAGGGTTC
Organism: Aurantimonas endophytica; assembly: GCF_014196845.1. Lineage (GTDB taxonomy): Bacteria > Pseudomonadota > Alphaproteobacteria > Rhizobiales > Rhizobiaceae > Aurantimonas > Aurantimonas endophytica. The sequence goes on along the minus strand of NZ_JACIEM010000003.1, from coordinate 439,382 downwards.
GGACATCGGCTTGCCTGTGGGCTTGGAGGGAGCGGAGGCGGGGCCGGGATTCGGCCGCGGCGGAGGAGATGCGGGGCGCTCAGGGCCTCGCGGTGGATCTGACTCTCGCGTGACCGAGGCTTACGCCCTCCGCCGGCCGGAGCTCGACCGGAAACCTCATCCGGGGCTCCCTGGTCCGTTGGTGAGCCGGCCGTCCGGCAGCAGGTCGAAGACCCAAGCGCAGCGTCCCGGCCATCGACGCGCCTCTCGCCTCGTTCCGCGGCATCTCCTACGATCTGGCATATGGTTTCACCGCGGAATGCGCCCCGCCCGCGGAGCAGCGCAACGTTCTTGCCGTGGTTGTCGCAGACAACCACATATTATGTCTTATACAAGAGTTTCAGGATGCGTAAAGGCCCGCGTCATGTGCGCAAGGCGATCGTCGAAGAGCTGCGGCGTCAGGCGGAAAACGGCGGCTCGAAGCTCAGGGTCGAGGCGAGTGAGGACAAGGTGACGATCAACGGCTCGGTCAATCTCGATGACCTCGTGATGGTCGTTATGGATTCGGTGGCAGGGGGCCCGTAGCCCGCTGGGCGACGCCATAAAGAAGGAACCCGCCGGCGTCGGCCGACGGGTTCCTCCGCGCCTCAGGCGGCCGCGGCCGCGTCCATCCATTCCTTGTGGCGGGATTCGTCGGCGTAGGCCTTCTGGAAGAAGGTGCGCGCCTCCGGCGTCGCGACATCGTTCTTGGCCGCGTGATCGTAAGCCATCTTGGTCTCGATCTCGTTCGTCGACATCGCCTTGAGAATGGTCTTGTCGCCGATGATGGAAGCAAGCGCGATCTTGCCCGTGGTGAGGTACTGCTTGGCGTCGCCTTCCTGCGGCGCCGCCGTGCCGATGGCGCCTGCCATGCGGGTCAATTCGGCCACGTGGCTTTCGTGATCCGCCTTGAACTCGGCGATCTTCGCCTTCGAGGCGGGATCATCCAGCTTTTCGATCGTGGATTCGTACGCCGCGATCGCGTCGTGCTCGAGGATGAGAAGGTTCTGAACGAGTTTCTCGAAGGTGTTTTCGGTACCGACTGTCGTGACCATGAGGTTCTCCTTGGGTCTGGTGGACAGGAAAGGCCCGGAGGGACCCATCTGTTCCGGAAGGCGGCTGAGGCGTTACGCCCTGGGCAGCGCGATCTGCCGGCGGACGGAACCGGAGCAACGATCCGGGAGACGGTGCCGGATCGCTGCTTGACCGCTGCGCGGTGCTCCTGCCGTTGCCCCCGTCATCCGGCGGCGCGCCTTGGCCTTCCCTCGGACACCGGCCCCGGAACCAACCGCTGAATATCGACTTACGGTCGAAGCATTGGAGGTTCTCATGGACGAGCTACCCGGACAGACCCGAGGCGGGTCAACAGCCACGTCGCTTCGCATCGAACGCGAGCCACGTCCCGTCGTGGTTCGACGGCACGACGCCGTCTTGGCCGCTACCAGGGATGCGCTTCTCGTTCACGGACTCGGCGAAACGCCGGTCTATTTCGTGCCCCGCCGGGACGTCTACACGGAGCATCTGGTCGAGACCGGTACCGGTCCGGGTCTCGGCGGGCGGGAGATGAAATTCTGGTCCGTCACCGCGTCAGGCGGCGGACTAGAGAATGCTGTCTGGATGTTCCTTATGCCGGAAGGGGAGACTGAGCCGCTCCTCGATCATTTCGGCTTCGACCCCAACCCGTTCAACATCACCGTCGACTGACTGCCGCCGAAGGCGAAGGAAGCAGAGGCCGGACCGTTCGCGAACATCTCCCAGTGAGATGGACTGCCGGGTTCGGCCGCTTTGCCGCGCCTTATTCCCGACCAGCGCCGATAGGCGGCGAACGATTTACTGGAGTTTCCTGGGAGCAAGATCGGTGCCCCGGAATTGCATCCCGAGATGCCTGGAGCATCCGGAGAGGCCTGATGCCGCGGTATTATTTCGACATTGAGGATCAGGACGATCTGAGCCGGGACGACACCGGTATCGAATGCACATCGCGCGACGCCATCCGGAACGCCGCGGTGGATGCACTTCCGGATCTCGCCAGGGATCTGATCCTGGGAGACGAGCACCACACGATCGTCGTGTTGGTCCGGGACGAGACCGGGAGGAAGATCTACCGAGCCTCTCTCACGGTCGACGCAGCTTGGCTGGACGGACCCGAGCGTTAGCCACTCGTGCGACCGGCTTCCCGCGGCGCTCCGATCCGTGCGGCCGGATGTGGTCGTCGAAGCCGATGCCGGACGTCGATGCTCCATCGGCAAGGGGCCGTTCCGGTCAGCCGTGCCACCGGCAGCGGTGCTTCGATCATCTGCGTGGCTGACTTGCAACCACTCGCTCACGATGCGCTGGCCGCAGATCCGCCCGTGCCCGTCTGCGCTCAAGCCTGCGTCAGGCGCCCTTCTCCTTCGCCTCGGCCAGAGCGAGTTCCAGCCCTTCCAGCAAGATGAAGATCAGGCTTGCGACGAAGCCGGCCACCAGCCAGCCGAGCGGCCCGTCCATCAGAAGGCCGCACAGATACGCCGCACCCATCGCGCAGCCCACCGACAGCAGGTTGAGCATCCGCCCGAGCAGCTTGACCGTGTCGGACCGCTGCGGGTCTTCGCGGAGCAGCAGCAGCGTCAGCAGTTCTGCGACCATGAACGCGCATACCGCGCCTCCGGCTCCGGCAAAGATCTCGAGCGGACCCGGCGCTGCGATCGTGGCGAGGAGCGCGTAGGTGCCGGTGATGGTTATGGAGAAAGCATAGGCTGACGAGTTGTCCATGACGCTGAGGCGCAGATTCTTCAGCAACAGTCGCTTGGCCGTCATTCGTCTGCCTCTGCTGTGCCAGCCGCGCGTCATGCTCAGGCTGTGCGGGTGCGGTGAGTCCTGCTGCTCCAGGCGTTCCTGCCGCATGAGCCAACAGGGCTCATGTCCGGCTTCCGCTCCGGGATCTGCGATAGAGGGCTTTAAGGTTCCTCAACAGCAGGGGCTCACCGTGCATCGTCAGCCACAAATGCGCAGACGCCAACTTCGCTCCCGAGTATCTGCGCCTGCCGTGCCGATTTCGACGATGGCGAAGGCGCGGACCAGGATCCTTTCATTCGCCGCCAGGCACCCTGATCAAGATCGATCCGGGCGCCCGATCCCGATGCCCACCAGACGGCGGCGGCCGACTGGAGACGGATGGGGAGGCGGGTGCGAGCGCGGTCGAGGAAAGCACCGGCCGCACCGAGCTGCCGAACCCCGCCGGCCTCAGGCGGAGCAGCCTTTCCTGTCTGCCGCTGACTGTTCCGCCGGGCCGATCAGCCTCTCGCCGCCGTCGCCGCCGATGACCGAACCCCGTCCTCGCCAGCCGCCGCGACGTTGATCGCGCGGATCTTGCGCTCGGCGCGCTGCAGGATCTCGTAGGCGCGGCGCTTGCGGGCGTGGAAGGCGGCAAGATCGGGATTGGGCGCGATCTCGTCGCCCACCCGGCACATCTGCGCGGCGGCATGGGTGATGTCGGGAAACGCGCCGGCGGCCACCGCCCCGATGATGGCGCCGCCGAGCAGGACCGGCTCGGGAGTCTGCGGCAGGGCCACCTTGAGCCCCGTCGCGTCGGCGAGGATGCGGCGCAGCAGCGGCGACCGAGCCGCCCCGCCGGAAACGACGATGGTGCCGAGGCCGACGCCCTTGTCGCGCATTGCCTCGACGATCTGGCCGGTGCCGTAGGACAGGCCGCAAAGCCCGGCGACGAAAAGGCGAACGAGGCTCGCCTCGCTGGTCTCGAGGCCGAGGCCGGCGATGACGGCGGTGGCGTTGGGGTCGGCCTCCGGCGAGCGGTTGCCGAGGAATTCCGGAACGATGTTCAGCGTGCCGGCCAGCCGGGCCGCCGCCTCGATCGACCCGGCGGTCTCGATCGCCCGCCGCTCCAGATGGTCGAGCACCGAACGGCCTTCGCCGGCCGCGGCCGCCTTGGCAGCGGCGAAGGCCGGATGCAATGCCACGAGATAATCCAGCGCCGCGCCATAGGCAGACTGGCCGCCTTCGAGCAGCCAGTAGCCGGGCAGCAGGGAGTCCTTGTACGGACCCCAGACGCCGTCGACGAAGGCGACATCGCGCGTCACCGCCATGGCGCAGGACGAGGTGCCCATGATCAGCGCCAGCTCGGCCGAGGGCTCGGCGGCGCTGCCGTCCGGCCGACGCCCGCCCAACGTGCCGATACCGCCGGAATGCGCGTCGATGACCGGTGCGCCGACCGGCGTTCCCGCCGGCAGCCCGAGTTCGGCGGCTGCCGCAGGGGTGATCCCGCTGCCGAGCGGCGTCGCGATGTCGACCACCTCGGCGCCGATGCGGGCGAAGTCCTCCTCGGCCAGCTCCCCGAGCCCGACGGTGCGGAAATAGTCGGGGTCCCAGCGTGCCTCATGGGCCAGATAGGTCCACTTGCAGGTGAGGGTGCAGACCGAACGGGCAAGGCTCCCCGTGGCGCGCCAGGAGAGATAGTCGGCAAGATCGAAGAAATGCGCCGCCTTGGCGAAGACCTCCGGTCGCTTCTCTTTCAGCCAGAGCAGCTTGGGCGTTTCCATCTCGGGCGAGATGACGCCGCCGACATAGCGCAGCACCGGATGCCTGGTTTCGTTGATCCGGCGCGTCTGGTCGAGCGCGCGATGATCCATCCAGACGATGATGTCGCGCTCGGGGTCTTCGGACGGGCCGACCGGCAGGCCCTCGCCGTCGACACCGACGACCACCAGCGAGCAGGTGGCGTCGAAGCCGAGACCCATGACCGAAGCCGGATCTGTCCCGGCCTTCTCCATTGCTTCGCGCACCGAGGCGACCACCGCGGCCCAGATGTCGGCCGAGGACTGTTCGACGAGGCCGTGATCGTCGCGCCAGAGGCGGATATCGCGTTTCGCCGTGCCGAGCAGCCGGCCTTCGCGGTCGAAGATTCCGGCGCGCGCGCTGCCGGTGCCGACGTCCACGCCGATGAATGCCTCGCCCATGCCCAGTCTCCCGACGAAAAATCCCCCGCGCTTTGCGGGCGCGAGGGACGGGGTAGCACAGCTCGGGAGGAGCGGCGAAGGGCCGGCGGATCAAATCACCAGCAGGTGTAGCCGCCGTCGGCCAAGACGATCGAGCCGGTCATCAGGCTGGAAGCGTCGCTGGCCAGGAAATGCACGACCGAGGCGATCTCGTCGGGCTGGCCGACGCGGCCCATCGGCGTCATCTCCAGCCAGACCTTGTACATGTCGGGGTCTTCCTCGATCCCGAACTTGGTCAGCGGCGTCTCGATATAGGTCGGCGCCACGGCGTTGACGCGCACGCCGCGCTGGCCCCATTCGGCCGCGAGCGACTTGGTCAAATGGTGCACGGCCGCCTTGGAGGCGTTGTAGAAGCTCTGCGGCTGCGGCTTGTTGACGATGAAGCCGGACATCGAGCCGATATTGACGATCGAGCCGGAGCCGGCCTCGAGCATCTTCCGACCGAACTCGCGGCAGCACCAGAACAGCCCGTCGAGATTGACGTCCATGTGGAAGCGCCAGTGTTCGTCGCTGGTGTCCTCGGCCCGCACGTCGGACTTGGCGACGCCGGCGTTGTTGACGAGGATGTCGACGCGGCCGTGATCGGCGACGACCTTGTCGGCGAGTGCCGCAACCTCGGCCGAGCGGGTCACGTCCATCGTCGCGCCGTGGGCCGCATAGCCCTTTTCCTTGAGGCGGGCGACGCAGGCTTCGACCCGCGCAGCGTCCATGTCGGCGACGACCACCGTCGCGCCGGCCTCGGCCAAAGCCGTGGCGCAGGCCTCGCCGATGCCCTGTCCGGCGCCGGTGACGACCGCGATCCGGCCGGTCAGATCGAATTTTTCGAGATACATTTCCTGCGATCCTGTTGCAGTTCGATTCATCCCGCTACTGCCGGCGGAGTCATGAGCCGGCAATTGCGGGTGTCAGCGGATGCCGAGCCCCTGCTCGTCGAAGCGGTGGATGTGGGCTTCCTCGGGCGTCAGCCAGACCGGGTCGCCATGGCGTACCCGGTAGTCGCCGGGCGAGCGGGCGTTCACCTGCTCGCCGCTGTCGAGCTTGACGTGGACGAAGGTGTCGGAGCCGAGATGCTCCGAGACGCCCGCCGTGCCCTTCAGCAGGCCGCTCGTGCTGGAGATCGCCAGGTGCTCCGGCCGCACGCCAACCGTCGGGGCGCCGAACTGGCTGGCATAGGCACCGGTGAGGAAGTTCATCCGCGGCGAGCCGATGAAGCCGGCGACGAAACGGTTGGCGGGGCGGGCATAGAGTTCCAGCGGCGAGCCGACCTGTTCGACCCGGCCGCGATTGAGCACCACAATCTTGTCGGCCATGGTCATCGCCTCGACCTGGTCGTGGGTGACATAGATCATCGTCGTCTGCAGCTGCTGGTGCAGTTCGGAGAGTTCCAGCCGCATGTTGACGCGCAGCGCGGCATCGAGGTTGGACAGCGGCTCGTCGAAAAGGAAGCCTTTCGGCTGACGCACGATGGCGCGGCCGATGGCGACACGCTGGCGCTGGCCGCCGGAGAGGTCGCGCGGGCGGCGTTCGAGATAGTCGGTGAGGTTGAGCGTCGCCGCCGCTTCCTCGACGCGCTTGGCGATCTCGGCCTTGGACTGGCCGGCCATCTTCAGGGGAAAGCCGATATTGGCGCGCACGCTCATGTGCGGATAGAGCGCGTAGGACTGGAACACCATCGCCAGCTGGCGCTTGGCGGGCGAGACGGCGGTGACGTCCTGGCCGTCGATCCGGATCTCGCCGCCGGAGACGTCCTCGAGCCCGGCGATCAGCCGCAGCAGGGTCGACTTGCCGCAGCCGGAGGGGCCGACGAAGACGACGAACTCGCCGTCGGCGATGTCGAGGTCGAGGCCCGGGATGATGACGACGTCGCCGAAGCTCTTGCTGACGTTGCGAAGGGTGATGGCGCTCATGGCGAGGTTCCTACTTGACGGCGCCGAAGGTCAGGCCGCGCACGAGCTGGCGCTGCGAGAACCATCCGATGATGAGGATCGGCGCGATGGCCATGGTCGAGGCCGCCGAGAGCTTGGCGTAGAAATTGCCCTGCGGACTGGAGAAGGAGGCGATGAAGGCGGTCAGCGGGGCGGCGTTGGTCGTCGTCAGGTTCAGCGTCCAGAACGCCTCGTTCCAGGCAAGGATGACCGACAGGAGAACGGTGGAGGCGATGCCGGGAACCGCCATCGGCGCCAGCACCTGGGTGATCTCCTTCATCAGCGTCGCGCCGTCCATGCGCGCCGCCTCGAGGATCTCGACCGGGATCTCGCGGAAATAGGTGTAGAGCATCCAGACCATGATCGGCAGGTTGATCAGGAACAGGACGACGATCAGGCCGGTCCGCGTGTCGAGCAGGCCCATGTCGCGGAAGATCAGGTAGATCGGCACCAGCACGCCGACGGCCGGCAGCATCTTGGTCGAGAGCATCCACAAAAGGATGTTCTTGGTCGACTTGGTCGGCGAGAAGGCCATGGCCCAGGCCGCCGGGACGGCGAAGATCAGCCCGACCAGCGTCGACCCGAGCGCCAGATAGACCGAGTTCATCATGAAACGGAAATAGTTCGAGCGCTCCTGCACCTCGACGTAGTTCTCCAGCGTCCAGTCGAAGAAGACCCATTGCGGCGGGATCGAGATCGCCGCGAGCTCGGTCTTGAACGAGGTGAGGACGGTCCAGAGAACCGGGAAGAAGATCAGGAGGCCGACCGTCCAGCCGAGGACGGTGAAGCCGATCTTGCGGCGGGTGGAGACTGCGCGGGCCATGATCCTGTCTCCCTTACGCGTCGAGGTTCTTGCCGATGAGGCGGACGAGGAAGAAGGCGACGATGTTGGCCAGCACCACGGCGACGATGCCGCCCGCGGATGCGCCGCCGACGTCGAACTGCAGCAGCGCCTGGCTGTAGACGAGATACGGGATGTTGGTGGTCTGAAGGCCCGGCCCGCCGCTCGTCGTCACGTAGATCTCGGCGAAGATCGACAGGAGGAAGATCGTCTGGATCAGGATCACCACGGTGATCGCGCGGGCCATGTGCGGCAGCGTGATGTACCAGAAGATCGACAGCGCCTTGGCGCCGTCCATCTCGGCGGCTTCCTTCTGGTCTTCCGACAGAGACTGCAGGGCGGTGAGCAGGATCAGCGTCGAGAAGGGCAGCCACTGCCAGGCGACGATGATGATCACGGCCGTCAGCGGCGCGTTCGAAAACCAGTCGATCGCGCCGATACCGACGAATTCCAGGAACTGCCCGATCACCCCGTAGACGGGGTTCATCATCATGTTCTTCCAGACCAGCGCCGCGACGGTCGGCATGACGAAGAACGGCGCGATCACCAGCAGGCGGACGACCGAGACGCCGTAGAAGGCCTGGTCGAGCAGCAGGGCGAGCAGGATACCGCCGCCGACCGTGATGATCAGCACGCCGACCACCAGCGTCAGGGTGTTCTGCAGGGCGGTGAGGAAGGCTGGGTCCGACAGGAAGAAGCGGTAGTTCATCAGGCCGATGAACGGCGTCTCGGCGGGATTGAACAGATTGTAGTTCAGCGTCGAGAAATACAGCGTCAGCGACAGCGGCACGATCATCCAGATCAGCAGCGCGATCACGGAGGGCGCCATCATCAGGCGCGCGGCCGACTTCGTCTGGAGTGTCGCCATCGGCGTGTTCCCTGCCTGGGACTGGCGTTCGAGATGCGTTCCCCGGCACGCGCCCGGAACGGGCGGCGGCATCAGGGGGCGCGGCGGTCTACGTCGTCGAAAGCATCAGCTCGGGAGATTGGGCGAGGCGCCCCCTCGAAAGGGGACGCCCCTCGGTAATTGCTCGGGAGGCAATTACTTGATGTAGCCGGCGCGGGTCATCTCGCGGGTAGCAGCCTGCTGGGCCGCCGAGAGCGCCTGCTCGACGCTCATGTTGCCCGAGACGGCTGCCGCCATCTGCTGGCCGACCGAGGTGCCCAGCCCCTGGAACTCCGGGATCGCCGCGAACTGCAGGCCGACATAGGGCTTGTCGTCCTTGATCGAGGGATCGGCGTTGTCGATGGCGTTGAGCGTCGCTTCGGCGAAGGGTGCCGCGCTGGTGTAAGCCTCGTTCTCGTAGAGCGAGGTACGGGTGCCGGGGGGCACGCTGGCCCAGCCTTCCTTCTCGGCGACGAGCTCGAGATAGGCCTTCGACGTTGCCCAGCCGATGAAGGTCTCGGCGGCCTCGGTCTTCTGCGAGCCCGCCGGGATCGCCAGCGACCATGCCCACAGCCAGTTGGCGCCGCTGTTCGGGCAGTTCTCGATGCCGCAGGGGAACGGCGCGAAGCCGACATTCTCGGCCACCTGGCTTTCGTCGGGATCGGTCACGAAGGAGGCCGCGACGGTGGCATCCATCCACATGGCGCAGCGGCCCTGGTTGAACAGCGACAGATTCTCGTTGAAGCCGTTGGAGGCAGCACCCGGAGGGCCGTATTCCGTCAGCATCCGCACATACTGGGCGACTGCCGTCTTCCATCCTTCGCCATCGAATTGCGGCTGCCAGGCAGCATCGAAATAGTTGGCGCCGTAGGAGCGGGCCATCGAGCCGAGGAAGGCCATGTTCTCGCCCCAGCCCGGCTTGCCGCGCAGGCAGATGCCGTAGACGTCGTCATTGGCCTCGGAGATCGTCTTGGCGGCCTGTTCGATGAACTCCCAGGTCGGCGCCTCCGGCATTTCCAGCCCGGCCGCCTCGAACAAATCGGTGCGGTAGAGCGTCATCGCGCTCTCGGCGTAGAACGGCGCGGCGAAGAGCTTGCCATCGGACGACAGAGCCTCGCGGATCGGCGGCAGGATGTCGTCGACGTCATAGTCGTCGCCGAGATTTTCCAGCGGCAGCAGCCAGTCGTTGCCGGCCCAGATCGGGACCTCGTAGGTGCCGATCGTCATCACGTCGAACTGGCCGCCCGAGGTGGCGATGTCGGTCGTGACGCGCTGGCGCAGCACGTTCTCCTCGAGCGTCACCCAGTTCAGGGCGATGTCGGGATGCTTGTCGGTGAAGTCCTGCGTCAGACCCTGCATGCGGATCATGTCGCCATTGTTGACCGTGGCGATGGTCAGCGTCGTCTGCGCCCCGGCCGCGCCGGCGAACGCGAATAGGGAAATGGCACCTGTGGCTAAAGCACGGCGGAACATCATAAAGCCTCCCAGCTCCACGTGAGCAATTCTTCATTACGCGAGCAAATTCCCATTCGATGCCCGCGCTGTCAAACGAATTGCATGCCGCAGCGCACCATCCCGTCACGCGGGAGGCGCGTGCCGGCAGTGATGCGATCATGCGGGAAGGGTGGTTTCAGTCGTCGAGAAGGGCGATCGCCGTCGCCTGGTCGGTGACGATGCCGTTGACGAGGCGGCCCTTGAGCGCCGCGCGCATCGGCGGGGTCTTTATCGGCCCCATGCCGAGCATGATCACCTCACCCTTCGATGTCGGCGGCAGCGGCGCGCTCGCGACACGCTGGTTGAAGGAGCAGTCGAGCAGTTGGCCGTCGCGATCGAACACCCAGCCGACGATCTCGCCGATTCCGCCATCGCGCAGGAGCGAGGCTATCTCGTCCGACGTGACGTAGCCGTCCTTCACCAACGGCGCATCCGGCCCGACGTCGCCGACGCCGACGAAGGTGACGTCGGCCTGCGCGGCCAAAGCCAGGGTCGACTTCACCACCTTCTGTTCGTGCAGCAGCAGGCGCTCCTCTCTCGACGATGCGACCGCGGGCAGCGGCATCGGGTAGTGCGCCGCGCGGATCCGGTCGGCCATCGAGAAGATGACGTTGTAGATCGCCGCCGAGCCGTCGAGCGTGATGTTCGCCGTCAGCGAAACGATGCGGTGCTGCGGGCAGTCCATGCGAGGCAGGTGTTCGACGGCGGATTTGAGCGTCCGGCCGGTGCCCATGGCGATGACCAGCGGGTCCGCCTGCCGCAGCCGGGTCTCCATTTCGGCAGCGCCGGCAAGAGCGATGCCGAGCGTGGTCGAGGCCGAGGCGGGATCTGAAGGAACCACCTCGGCGAAGCCGATGGAATAGCGCTCCCGCAGCCGGGCGGCGAGGTCGAGGCACGCCGCGATGGGGTGGTCGATGCGCACCTTGACGAGGCCGGCGGTGACCGACAGCGAGACGAGCCGCTGAGCGCTCTGGCGCGAGATGCTCAGCGTCCGGGCGATCTCGTCCTGCGTCTTGCCCGCGACGTAATACAGCCAGCCCGCGCGGGCCGCGTCGTCGAGCCGGCTGTCGTCATCGGCCCTTCGCGCCATCCTCAGACTGTTCCCTGCCATGCCATGGGCCGGGAACATAAGTCGTTCCCGGCGCCGACGCTACGGACAGACATCGGCCCGCCGATCCGGGCGCCGCCGCGCCCGAGAGCCCCGGTCAGCCCTGCGCGGCCCACACATAGGCGCCGTAACCCGCCAGCATCGCCACGCCGACGCCGCGTCCGATCACCTTCTGGGTGAGCAGCAGGCCGGTCAGCACCAGCGACAGCGCGATCATGATCGGCAGGTCGAAGGTGAGGAAGCGGGAGGCCACCGGGATCGGCGCGATCATCGCGGTGACGCCGAGGATGCCGAGGATGTTGAAGATGTTCGAGCCGACGATGTTGCCGATGGCGATCTCCGACTGGCGCCGGAAGGCGGCGATCAGCGAGGTCGCGAGTTCCGGCAGCGAGGTGCCGACGGCGACGATGGTGAGGCCGATGAAGGCTTCCGAGATGCCGTAGTCGCGGGCGATAGAGACCGCGCCGTCCACCAGGAAGCGCGCCCCGGCCATCAGCGCGACCAGCCCGCCGATCACCCAGAGGACCGAGATCAGGGCGGAGGCCGGCGGCTTGATGCCCTCTTCCTCCACGACGATCTCGCCCGGCTGGACATAGGCCCAGACGAGATAGGCCACGAGGCCGGCAAACAGGATGAAGCCCGACAGGCGGCCCATATCGCCGAGCGCGAAGATCGGCACCAGCGCCAGCGCCGCCAGCGTCATGACGGCGGTGTCCCGCTTGAGCGTCGCGCCCATGACCTTGATCGGCCAGACCAGTGCCGACAGGCCGATGATCAGGAGGATGTTGGCGATGTTCGAGCCGACGATGTTGCCGAGGGCAATGTCGGGCGAACCGCGCCAGGCGGCATCGACCGACACCAGCAGCTCCGGCGTCGAGGTGCCGAAGCCGACGACTGTGAGGCCGATCAGCAGCGGCGGGATCGCCATGCGGCGGGCAATGCCGACGCTGCCGCGCACCAGCGCTTCGCCACCCAGAAACAGGCCGACCAGTCCGGCCAGTAGAAGAAGATAATCCACGTCGTCGCCCCCGGGCGGTTGATCCGGCCCCGGCGCCAGATGTGCACGGGCAGCAACGCCTGCAAGATGGCTGCCACCTAAACTGGATGTGATGCCGAGCGGACGTCGAGCTGGGGCGATCACTGCCTGCTATCGGCGAATTCGGCGCGGCTTGGGGTCTCCCGGGGCGCGCCAGTGCAAATGCGCCCGCTCCGCGTGTCGCAGTCGGGGATGCCCGTCCGTCTATCCGCAATCGCATGTGGCAATTGCAACACAGTCGGCCGCAGGGGAGCCACTCCTGCGCCACGACCGCTTCCCCGCTTCCGATAAGTGGACTATCGCACTCATATTAACTCTTGTAAGCGGATTTCCCATGTCGCTCGGCACCCGGATCAACGGCCAACTTGTTCGCCGCCTTGGCGGCGTGATGCTTTCCTCGACCGTCCTGTTCGGCGTTCCGTCGCTTCAGACGGCGATCGCCCAGGAGGTGATCGAACTGGACACGGTGACCGTGACCCTGGACGAGAACGGCAATCCGATCGGGCAGGGGACGGGGCCCGGCGAGGCGAACGAGCAGGAGGGTTTCCTCGCGACGCGCAGCGCCGGCGCGACGAAGACGAACACGCCGATCATCGAGACGCCGCAGTCCATCTCCGTCGTCACCAGCGACCAGATCGAGCGCCAGGACGCGCGCAGCATCCGCGCGGCGACCCGCTACACGGCCGGCGTGACGCCCGAAATCACCGGTGGCGCCGACACGCGCTGCGGCGGCTTCAATATTCGCGGCTTCGATTCCACCGCCAACGCCACCTTCTTCGACGGGCTGCGGCTGCCGTCGTCGTCGATCATCAACTTCCTCTGCCTCGATCCCTACGGCGCCGAGCGCATCGAGATCCTCAAGGGTCCGTCCTCGGTGCTCTACGGCCAGAACGGCCCGGGCGGCCTGATCAACTATGTCAGCAAGAAGCCCACCGACGCGCCGCTGCGCGAGGTCCAGATTTCCGGCGGCAGCTTCGGCCTGCTCGAAGGGCGCTTCGACCTAGGAGGTCCCGCCGCCGAGAACAGCCCGTTCGGATTCCGCATCACCGGCGTTGCCCGCAACTCCGACAACCAGGTCGACACGGTCGACGACGACCGCTTCTTCATCGCGCCGGTGCTGTCGTGGGAGCCGGATGCGCAAACCAACCTGACCGTCTCCGCCAACTACCAGCAGGACCGCGCCGGCTGGGGCCTGCAGTTCATGCCGGCCTCCGGAACGCTCACCGACAACGACGGGCGGCGGATCCCGAACAGCCGCTTCCTCGGCGAGCCCGACTTCGACTATTACGATACCGACATGGGCTCGATCGGCTATCAGTTCAGCCATCAGTTCAACGAGACCTTCACCTTCCGCCAGAATGCTCGCTATGCCGGCCTCAGCCATGACGAGGCCAGCATCTATGGCGGCGGCTATATCGACGAGGCGGCCGGCCTGCTGGCCCGCTCCGGCGGCACCGGCGACGTCAGCCTGGATACGTTCTCGATCGACAATCAGGTCCAGGCGGAATTCGACACGGGCATCCTCGGCCACACGGTGCTGGGCGGTCTCGACTACCGCAAGACCCGCTACACGGACACCGTCGACCTCTACGGCGCCGACCCGATCAACGTCTTCGATCCGGTCTATGGCAGCCCGGTCACCCGCTTCGGCAACTACTACGACAACACGGTCGACCAGACCCAGACCGGCCTCTATCTGCAGGACCAGATCAAGCTCGACCGGCTCTCGCTGGTCCTGAGCGGGCGCTACGACTGGGCGACGACCGGACTGGAGCGGCCCGACAGCGACTTCCTCAGCGCCGTCGATGCCGAAAAGGACGCCGAAGCCTTCACCGGCCGCGTCGGCCTGATCTACAATTTCGACAACGGCATCGCGCCCTACGTCACCTATTCGGAATCGTTCCTGCCGCCCCTCGACGTCAGCGCGTCGGGCACGCTCTTCGAGCCGGAAGAATCCCATCAGTACGAGGCCGGCATCAAGTACGAACCGCCGGGCTGGAACACGCTTCTGACCGCCTCGGTCTTCGAGATCGTACGCGACAACGCGATCCGCTTCGATGCGGTGGGCGGCAGCTTCCAGGCGCGCCAGACCGGGCAGATCACCTCGCAGGGCTTCGAGCTCGAGGGCGTCACCAGCCTCACCGACAGCCTCAACCTGCGGCTTGCCTACACATATCTCGACGCCGAGATCACCGAGGACCCTGATGGCGGCCTCGAAGGCATGACGCCGACGACGATCCCCCGCCACACGGTCGCCGGCTGGGCCGACTACACGATCCGCAACGGCTCGATGTTCGACGGGCTCGGTGCCGGCCTCGGCGTTCGCTATGTCGGCTCGAGCTACGGTGACGACGCCAACAGCTTCAAGGTGCCGAGCGCGACAGTGGTCGACGCGGTCCTCAGCTACGAGCGGGACAATTACGAGGTCTCGGTCAACGCCAGCAACCTCTTCGACAAGGAATACGTCGCCTCCTGCGGCAATGCCGACTTCTACTGCTTCTACGGCGAGGGACGCCGCATCACCGGCAAGGCGACGATCCGCTGGTAGGGGACGGCCGAGCGGGCAGCCGACGGCTCCCCGCGTCAGCCGCAGCGAGCCCATTCTCCGCGCGCAGCGCCTTGCCGGAATCTCGTGACGGGTACCGCCTTTGTCCGATCATCAGTCTCCTTCCAGCTCGCCCCGAACCGGTTGCGGCGTTTCGATGATGGCGAGCCGGCGAACGGTACTCGGCGGTCTCCTCGCGGCGCCCTTCGTTCTGCGTTCGGGGTCGGCGCTCGCCGCCCCGCTGCGCGTCGCGTCGCTGGATTTCGCTCTGGCCGAGCAGATGATCGTGCTCGGCGTGCCGCCGATCGCGCTCGCCGACGCGAACGAATGGCTGAAATGGGTCGGCGCGCCGCCGCTGCCGGCCGGCACGGTCGACATCGGCACCGGGCTCGCGCCCAATATCGAGCTCCTCGCCGCGCTCAAGCCGGACCTGATCGTCACCACCGAATTCACCGCGATGACCGAGCCGCAGGTGAGCCGCATCGCCCCGGTCGAGCGCTTCGCGATCTATTCGCAGGGCGGCTCGCCGCTGCCGAAGGCCCTGGAGGCGATGCGCCGCCTCGGAACGCTGCTCGGGCGCGAAGCGGAGGCCGAGGCGTATCTCGCCGACACCGAGGCCTTCTTCGCGGCTTGCGTCGAGCGGGCAAGGCGGTTCCGGGACAAGCCGATCGTGATGCTGTCCTTCATGGATCCGCGGCACGTGCGGGTCTATGCGCGGCCGGGCATGCAGCAGGACGTGATGGACCGGCTGGGGCTGCGCAATGCCTGGCAGGGGGAGGGGATCTTCTGGGGCTTTGCGACGATCGGCGTCGAGCGGCTTGCCGAGATCGGCGAGGCGACGGCGGTCGCCGACTACATGCCGGACGACGTCCGGCGGGTCCTGGAAAACAGCCCGCTGTGGCGCTCGCTGCCGCTGCGGCGTGACGGCGGCCCGGTGCCGATCCTGCCGACCGTCGCGGCCTTCGGCGGCGTCGCTACCGCCCGGCGCCTCGCCACACTGCTGCTCGACGAACTGGAAAGGCAGGCGGCGTGACGTCGCTCGCCGCAGCGTCGCGCACGGGCCGGCTGGGGGGAGCCGAGGGGCTCGTCCTCGTCATGGCGCTGCTGGCGCTGGGGCTCGGCGCCGTCTTCCTCGGCCCTAGCCTCCCGGTTCTCTGGCGCGGGAAGATGGCCGGCTACGACGCCGAATGGATGGTCCTCGTCTATGCCACCCTGCCGCGGCTGGCGATGGCGCTACTCTGCGGCGCGGCGCTCGGCGCCTCCGGCGCGCTGCTGCAGCAGGCGCTGCGCAACCCGCTCGCCTCGCCGACGACGCTCGGCATCGATGCCGGCGCGCGGCTGGCGCTGGTGATCGTCACGCTGTTCTTTCCGGCGATGTTCGGCTGGGGTCGCGACGTCGTGGCGCTGGCCGGGTCGGGCCTTGCCGCCGCCCTGGTCTTCGCGCTCAGCCGGCGGCAGGACTTTTCGCCGGTTTCGCTGATCCTCTCCGGTCTGCTCGTCAGCCTCTATTGCGGGGCGCTGGCGGCCAGCCTGACGCTTGTCGAAAGCCGCTATCTCGCCAGCCTCTTCGTCTGGGGCGCCGGCTCGCTCAGCCAGCAGAGCTGGGACCCGACGATGGATCTCGCGCTGCGCCTCGCCATCGTCGCGCCCTTCGCGCTGCTGCTCGTGCGGCCGTTGGCGGTGCTCGATCTCGGCGAGGCGGCGGCGCGCGGGCTCGGCCTCAACGTCTCGACGCTGCGCCTCCGCGCCGTCGGGCTCGCGGTGCTGCTCGCGGCGTTCGTCACCAGCGCGGTCGGATCGATCGGCTTCATCGGTCTCGTCGCGCCGATCCTGGTGCGGCTCGCCGGGGCGCGCAGCTTTGCCAGCCGCTTTGCCAGCGCCACCGCCGTCGGCGCGCTGCTGCTGTTGATCACCGACCTTGCCGTGCAGCTTCTGGCCGGCGCCGCCGCCGACTTCCTGCCGACCGGCGCCGTGACGGCGCTGCTCGGCTCGCCGATCCTGCTCTGGCTGTTGCCGCGGGTCACCGCGCGGATGCGGCGGGTCGAGGCGATGGCTTCGCCGCGGGGGATCCGAGGCTCGCCCGCCGTCACCTATGCCGCGCCGCTCATATTGGCGGGCGCCGTCCTGGCGCTGGTGGTGGTCGCCCTGTTCGTGGGGCGCACCCCGAGCGGCGGCTGGGAAATCCTCTCGACCGCCGGCATGGCCGACATCCTGCCGTTCCGGTGGCCGCGGGTCCTCGCCATGGCGACGGCGGGGCTGCTTCTCGGCACCGCCGGATTCCTCCTGCAGCGCCTGTCCGGCAACGAGATGGCAAGCCCCGAAATCCTCGGCGTCAGCGCCGGCGCGACCTTCGCCATGGCCGTCGCGCTGTTTGCCGGGCTGGCGCAGACGGCGCTGGGCGCCACCGTCGCGGCGACGATCGGGGCCGGGCTCGTGCTGGTGCTGATCCTGCTGCTGGCCCGCCGCAGCGGCTTCCAGCCGGAGCGCATGCTGCTCGCCGGCATTGCGCTCGCGGCACTCCTCGATGCCGTCGTCGGCGTCCTGTCCGCCGCCGGCGACCCGCGCGCCTTCCAGCTTCTCTCCTGGATGACCGGGGCAGCCCAGACCATCGCGCCTGCCTCGGCGATCATTTCCTTCGCGCTCGCGGGTCTCGGCCTCATCGCCGGCCTGCTGTTCATGCGCTGGCTGGCGATCCTGCCGCTCGGCCAGGCCGCGGCGGTGGGTCTCGGCGTGCCGCTGGCGACGGCGCGGGCCCTGCTGCTGGTATTGGCCGCGGTGACCACCGCGATCGCGACGCCGCTGGTCGGCCCGCTCACCTTCGTTGGCCTGATCGCGCCGCATCTGGTGCGGTTCCTCGGCGTGCGGCAGGCGGGGAGCGCGATGGTCCTCTCGGCGCTCGCCGGCGCGGCCATCCTCGTCGTCGCGGACTGGCTGGCGCGCAGCATCGCCTTCCCGTTCCAGCTGCCGACCGGACTCGTCGCCTCGCTCGTCGGCGCGCCCATCCTTCTTTGGCTTCTGCAGAGACGCAACGCATGACAACGGACAATCGCGCGGGCAGCGCCACGGCCCAGGACAGCGGTTTCGTCCTGGCGGACGTGCGCTTCGACATCGGCGGGACGACAATCCTGCATCCGCTCTCGGCGCGGATCGCCGGGGGGCAGGTCCTCGGTCTCGTCGGGCCGAACGGCTCCGGCAAGTCGACCCTGCTCAAACTCCTGGCCCGCCAGACCACCCCCAGCGCCGGGAGCCTCACCTTCGACGGCAGGCCGCTGGCGAACTGGCCGGCGCGCGAGTTCGCCCGGCGCATCGCCTATCTGCCGCAATATCCGCAGGCCGGCACCGGCCTGACCAGCCGGGAGGTGGTGGCGCTCGGCCGCTATCCCTGGCACGGGCCGTTTGGCCGCTTCACGCGCGCCGACGAGGCGGCGACCGAGGAGGCGATGGCGCTGACCGGCACGCGCGAGCTCGCCGACCGCGACCTCGACACGCTGTCGGGCGGCGAGCGCCAGCGCGTCTGGCTGGGGATGCTGGTGGCGCAGGACGCCGGCTGCCTGCTGCTCGACGAGCCGACCTCGGCGCTCGACGTCAGCCACCAGATCGAGGTCCTGTCGCTGGTTCGCCGGCTGGCCCACGAGGGCCGGCGCTGCGTCGTCGTCGTGCTCCACGACGTCAACATGGCCTCGCGCTTCTGCGACCACGTGCTGGCGCTGCGCGAGGGCCATCTCGTAGCCAGCGAGACCGTGCACCGCTTCATGACGCCGGAGTGCCTGCACCGGGTCTACCGGCTCGACATGCAGATCCTGGCGCATCCCCTGCATCCCGCGGGGGTGGCCGTTGCCAATTGACCGCCGCCCCGCCCAACCGATGAGGCCAGCATGCTGACCGCCACCTGCGACCTTCCTGCCCCGGAGCCGGAAAAGCTGCTCGGGCTTTTCTGCGAGCATTACGTGGAGCACGGCGCCGTGCAGCGCCGCGGCGCGGCGGGGCGGATCGTTATCCCCTACGGCCGTTTCGCGATCCTCGCCTCGGCGACGGGGCTTTCGGTGCGGGCCCGCGCCGACGACGAGACCAACCTGACCTACGTCAAGTGGGGCATCGTCAGCCATCTGCAGGAATTCCTCGGCGAGGCGGCGCCTTCGGTGCGCTGGACCGGCGACGGCGCGTCCGAAGGCACGCCGGCCTTCTGGCGCGAACTGCGCGTCATCTCCACGAGCGACGTGACCCCCTGCATGCGCCGCGTGGTGCTGGCGGGCAACGATCTCGAACGCTTCGATGCGGGCGGGCTGCATGTGCGGCTGTTCTTCCCGCCCGCGGGGCGTCCGCTGCGCGGGCCGGTGCTGGCGGAGGACGGCTGCCCGGTCTGGCCGCAGGGCGAGGACATGCTGACGCCGCGGGTCTACACGATCCGGGCGATCGACCCGGCGAGCGGGCAGCTCTCGATCGACATATTGCGCCACGACGGCGACGCGACGCCCGGCTCGTCCTTCGCCGTCAATGCCGCGCCCGGCGACGTCGTCGGCATGGCGGGTCCCCTGGGCGATGCCGGCGTGCCGCCGGGCCAGCGCCTGTTCTTCTTCGGCGACGAGACGGCGATCCCGGCCATCGACCGCATCCTGCGGCGCCTGCCGGCATCGGTGAGGGCCCATGTGGTGATCGAGGTCGGCGGGCCTGCCGAGGAGCAGAAGCTGACCAGCGCGGCCGCCTTCGACGTGACGTGGCTTCATCGCGGGGGCGGCCGACGCCTCGCCGATGTCGCGACGGAACTGACCGCCGACACGCTCGGGCCGGACGGCTTCGTCTGGGCCGGCTGCGAACATGCCGACTTCGTCGCCATCCGCCGCCATTGCCGGGCCGTGCTCGGCCTGCCGCGCGAGCGCCATCGCGTCGCCGCCTATTGGCGCAAGGGCGTGAAGGGCGAGTAGAAGCCGTCCCCCGCTGGCTGGAGCGAAGACCTGCAGGGTTCGGCTGACGGAAGATTGCCGGCAAATCTAGCGTAGGTCAGCTCGGTAGAGCGGCGCCTTAGAACTCCTGCTACTCGCCCTTGAAGCCCTTGTTCCAGGCGCGGTGGTCGGCGGTCCCGGAGGCGTACGGGTTGTCTTTCTTGGTCAGGCGCTTGCGGGCGGCTTCGCGGCCTTCGCGCCATACGGTCTGGTCGCGCGTGAGCAAAGACGGCTTCGTGCTGGACATGATGATCTCGATGATGGGAGGATTGTGCCGTGCAATAGCGCACAAATGCCGGCGAAAGAAGGCGGAACGTCAAAGTGCCGCGCTATCTTCCGCCAGAGCGGCGGTTTCGAGGCTCTCGCTGTGACTAGACCGGAGCGGAGACCGTGACGGGTTCCCGCATCTTCCGCGCCACCAGCCACATCGCCAGCGCCGCGACGAGGCTGTATCCGCCCATCACCGCGAACTGGACCGGCAGGTCTATGCCGGCATCGATCAGCAGCCCGGTCAGTCCCGGCCCGATCGCCGTGGCGAGCACCATGGCGGCGACCACCATCGAACGGATCGCTCCCAGGTGCCTGGTGCCGTAGAGTTCCGGCCACATCGCGCCTTCGATGGTTCCGGAAAACCCGAAACTGACGCCGAGCAGGCCCATGAAGACGAAGATCGACCATTCCGGCGTCAGCCACGCGATCGCAAAACAGGAGAGGGCGAGGGGCAGAAGAAACGCCGGCAGGAGCCGGACGGCCGAAAAGCGGTCGACCAGCCAGCCCGCCGCCAGCGTGAACACGATCGTGGTGACCGACATGACGGCGAAGCCGCTGGCGAAGAGATGCAGCGGCCAGGCCTTGATCTCGGTCAGGTAGACCTGGTGAAAGAAGATCGTCGTGCCGATGAAGGGTGGGGCGAACACGCCGAGACTGATCACGTAGAAGCGCCAGTCCCGCAGCACCTCGCCGCGGGTCCAGTTGCGCATTTCCGCCTGCGCCCGAGACACCGGTTCGCTCTGCGGATCGCGCTCGACGCGGACCAGCGCGACGATCAGTGGCAGGGCGAGGAGAACCAGGACTGCGGCCGCGAACCAGGCTCCGCGCCATCCGAAATAGCCGGCGGCCAACACGAACAGGAAGGGAAAGCACCCTTCGCCGACTCTGAAGCCGATCGTGGTGATCGAGATCGCCCGTCCCCGATTGGCCGCGAACCAGCGGCCGGTGGCGGTCAGCGCGGTCTGGGACATCATGCCCTGGCCGAACAGGCGGAGCATGTAGATCGCAAAGACCAGCGTCGGCAGCGACCACACCAGCCCGAACATCACGATGGCCGCCGCCAGCAGGAGCATCGTGCCGGTGGCGACCGTGGCGATCGAATAGCGGTCCAGCAAGCGGCCGAGAAACGGCAGGGTCAGCGCGCTGAGCAGCGTCGCCAGCATGTAGATGCCGCCGAAATCGCCATGGCTGAGGTCGAAGGTCCGGCGGATCTCGCCGTTCGACAGGGCGATGAAGAAGGTCTGCCCGAAGGCCGAAAAGAAGGTCAGCAGGAAGCCGCCGGCGAGCCAGCGTGCGTTGGTCGCCAGGAAACGGCCATAGGTGTGCATGGGCTATGCTCGGCAGGCTGGCGCGGGGCGGACAGTGCTCTGCAGACCTCCGGCACGGAGGTCCGGCACGATGTCACCGCCACCGTGCGCTGAAGATCATGGTCCCGCCGCGCGGGTCGCAGAAAATGCTTCGTTCACCTGATCAATTGCACCCACCCTGTCAATGGGTCCGGTGCCGACCGTCACTCCGCGCCGCAGGGCCAGGTCGGAGGCGTGACGAGACCTGTGGGAAGGGCGGTTGCGCCATCGCCGCAGGCGAGATCGATCTGCGCCTGGGCGAGCCCCTTCGCGCCTGAGAGATCGGTGCCTTCGATCCGGGTGAGGAACATGTAGGCTCCGGTGAAATCGGCTTGCCCGCCGATCGCAACGCCCGAGAAATTGGCGCGAGCCAGATTGGCGAAGCCGAACATGTTGTCCGCCAGCGTCGCGCCCTTGAAGTTGGCGCGGGCGAGTTCGGCCTTGGCGAAATTGCTGCCGGTAAGGACGGCGCCTGCGAAGTTCGCCCGCTGGAGCTCGGCGCTTTGGAAGGACGCGCCCTTTGCCGAGATCCCGGAAAAATCGGTGCGATAGGCCATGGCCTTGGTGAGGTTCGCAGCGTCCGCATTGGCGCCGGCGAGCGACGTGCGCATGAGCTCGGCCTCTTCCAGATCGGTCGATGCCAGCCGGGCGTTGCGCAGATTGGTGAGGCCGAGGTCGGCATCCCGCAGATTCGCGCCTTCGAGATTGGCGCCTTCGAGACTGAGGTTCTTCCGGCTGCAGCCGCTCCAGTCGATGCCGGGCCGTGCGGCATCGGCACAATCGGCCGCTGCGGCAGGCAGGACCGTCACGGCGCCGGTGATCAACAGGGAAGCAAGCAGCACCGGCACTGGCCAGCGGATTGTCGCCTTAACGCCGGCAGGGGCAGGGTGCATGGCAGGGGTCCCTCGCCCGCTGGAAGCTCTGCCCGCTGTTTCGATGCAGGAAGTCCGTCGTTTCCTCGCCATGACCGCTCGTTCGTCCGTCGCCAGTCTGCCTCGATGCACGCAAGACGGCATACCGAGGCGCGTGCGTGCCCATTTGCGTGCCGCGCAACATGACATAGGGCAGACGGGAGGGCAGCGTCACGCAATTCCCCGTGACGCAGTTTCCTTGCGCTTTGCGGCGGCACTGCCGCTTCGTCGCCTGACGCAAGAACCGTTCCGCCTTCGCCAGGCGAGGGGCGAGGCATGAGGCGAGGTATCCGGCGGGTGCCGTAGCGGCCTTCGAGCAACACCGGTCAGCTTGACGCAAGGCGTGCCCGGTTTTGGACATTTTTCCCCGCACAAGATGCTATGCGATGTCGGAGGGGGAGCTTCTGGATGGCTCGACGACATATCATCGTGCTGGCGAGTTGCGGCGTGCTCGCGGGGTGCAGTTTCGGCGCCCCGGTTTCGAATTTCGCCTTTCCCAAGCTGCCGCGCGTAACGATACCGGATATCCATCTGATGGGGGTGCCACTCTACGGCGAGAAGCCGAGCGTGCCGCTCACGGCGACGACGCCGTACCAGCTCTCGTCCGCTGAGAGGGACGTGGTGCGATCTGCCGTCACCAGTAGCTTTCCGGGAACGGCAGCGCTCAGCTTCTATCCGCTCCGCTCGGGACTTACCGCAGACGGCAGGGTGTCGGTGTGTGGCATGGTCCTGACGCGCGGCGCCGATGGTGCAGCGGACGACAGGCTGTTTCGGGGCGATCTGGTACGGCAGCCGGCGCCCGGCACCTTTTCGGTCCGGCAGATTTCCGGCGCGAACGCTGCCACGATCGAGGTCTATGGCGATTGCCAGAAGCAGGGCCTGGCCTGAGCAGCACCACAAGCGCCTTCGCGAGGTCGTCCGCGGGGTGAAACACACGGCCTGACCGGCCGGTGCCTTTGAAGCTTCGTCAGGCGTCGCGATAATCGCAGCCGGCGGCTTCGAGCGCCCGGTCGATCCAGGACCGGTCGTCCGTCCCCGCGCGGATCGCCAACATCATCTGCTGTTCCGCCGCGAGTTTCTGCGCCGCGCGATCATGCACGTCTTCCAGCGCGGCGGGGGTGATCGCCAGCAGCCCATCGGAATCGCCGCAGACGAGATCGCCGGGCGAGACAGGCAGGCCGGCCACCGCAATCGGGATATTGATCACGCCCGGGCCGTCCTTGTAGGGGCCGCGATGGGTGACGCCGGTGGCGAAGACGGGGAAGGTGCCGCGCGCCAACTCGGCGCTGTCGCGGATCGCTCCGAAGATCACGATGCCGGCGAGGCCCCGCTGCTCGGCATAGGCGGCCATCAGTTCGCCGATGATGGCGTTCTCCTGCTCGCCGCCGGCATCGACGACGACGACTTCGCCCGGCGCGGCGAGGTCCAGCGCCTTGTGGACGATGAGGTTGTCGCCCGGCCGGGTCTTCACCGTAAAGGCGGTGCCCACCATCCGGCCGCCGCCATGCATGGCGCGCAGCGGCATGCCCACACCGTGCAAGCGCTCCATGGAATCGCTGATCGTGGAGACCGGGAGCACCTTGAAGCGCTCGATCCACACGGGATCGATGCCGCCACGGCGGGGATGAATCGTGAAGCCCATCGTTGTCGCTCCGCTTCCAGGTACCGGTCATTGCCGGCCGCGGCGCTGGCCGGGAACTCCCGTTGCGCCGCGGCCGCGTTCCATCAGGCGAGCGGCTCGCCCACCGTGACGTGGAGTTCCGGAAGCTTGTCCACCCGCGCCTCGATCCGGTCGCCCGGCTTGACCGGTCCGACTCCATGCGGCGTTCCGGTCAGGATGACGTCGCCCGGCATCAGCTCGAAATAGGTCGACAGGTTCGCGATGATCTCGGGGATCTTCCAGATCAGCAGTTCGACGTCCGATTCCTGGCGGGTCTCGCCGTTCACCGTCAGTTCGATGCGGCCCGACTGGATGTGGCCGACCTCCGACGCAGGCACGATCGCGCCGCACGGGAAAGAGTGGTCGAAGGACTTGGCGATCTCCCACGGGCGGCCGCCGCCCTGGATGTCGCGGCGGGTCATGTCGATGCCGACGGCGTAGCCGTAGATCTGGTCGAGGGCCTTGTCCTGCGGAATGTTCAGCCCGCCGCCCTTCATGGCGAGAACCAGCTCGACCTCGAAATGGAAGTCCTTGGTCATGGTCGGATACGGGATGGTCCCCCCGTCCAGCACCAGCGAGTCCGCCGGCTTCTGGAAGAACAGCGGCGGGTCGCGATCCTCGTTGCCGCCCATCTCCCGGACGTGGGCGACGTAGTTGCGGCCGACGCAATAGACCCGTCGGACCGGGAAACGAGCATCCGATCCCTGGACCGGGATCGCGGGGATTTCCGGAGCATCGACGACATACTGGTTCATGGCTTTCCTCCCATCGTTGGATCGGCAGAGGAAGCACATGAAAACGGCATAAAACAACAAAAAAGTATTTTGCAGCGCAAAAGGAAAATCCGCCTGGCGGCCCGAAGTCTCGCTTCAGAAGCTGCCTATTCAACTAATTTAGCGGGTCTAAGTGCCGCAAACCGATGATTCTCCAGTATCCGTTCGCAGGCGCAACATCGGTTCGCCCTTCCGAAAACGTTTTTTATGATGTTATCTTCCGGTTACGCACATACGCCGACCAAGAGCGAGGGTGCGCTACCAGGGAGGAAACAGCATGGCATATCGCACGTCATCGACCCGCATCGGCATTCTGGCGGGCCTCGCCGCGCTTGCGCTTTCCAGCACGGCGGCGCTTGCGCAGGAGCCCACGGCGCTGACGATCGTCGTTCCGAACCCGTCGGCACTGAACAATTTCCCGCTGCACAACGCGATCGGCGAGGGCTATTTCGAGGAGGAAGGCCTGACGATCACGGTCGAGGCGGTCAATGGCTCGGCCTCCGTGCTGCAGGCTCTGGCGTCGGGCCAGGCGCAGATCGGCAACCCGGGCCCCGGGCCGGTCCTTTCGGCGCGCGAGCGCGGCGAGGAGGTCGTCTTCATCTACAACCAGTATCCGAACTCGATCTTCGGCCTCGTCGTGCCGGAGGAGTCCGACGTGCAGGATCCCTCCGCGCTCAAGGACAAGGTCATCGGCGTCGGGACGGCCGACGGCGCCGAAGTGGGCTTCACCCGCGCGATCATGGCGGAATCCGGCCTGATGGAGAACGAGGGCTACGAGTTCCTGGCCATCGGTGACGGCGGCACGGCGGCGGCCGCCATCCTCGGCGACGAGGTCGCAGCCTATGCCGCCGCCGCCAGCGACGCGGCGATCATCGAGGCGCGCGGCATTCCGCTCCGCGAGATCACGCCGGACGGGTTCCTCAGCTATTTCGGCAATGGCTGGGCCGTCACCCAGGCCTATCTCGACGAGAACGCGGACGTCATCGAGCGCTTCGGCCGCGCGCTGGTGAAGGGAACGCGCTTCGGCCTCGACCCGGCCAACAACGAGAAGACGCTCGCAAACGCCGCTGCGGCGAACCCGCAGGAAGGCGAGGACACCGCGCTTGCGGCGCTGCTTCTCGAGGCTGCGCAGACCCGGATCAACCCGCAGGAACAGTTCCGCGGCGAAGGTTTCGGCTACCAGCCGCCCGAGCATTGGCAGCTGTGGCACGAGGCGCAGGTCGAGACCGGCGCGCTGAAGGCGCCGCTTCCTGACCTCGAGGCGGCCTACACGAACCAGTTCGTCGAAGCCTGGAACGCCGAATGAGCGCAACGGCCGGCGAAATCGATCGCGTGGTCGGCGACGCTGGCCGCCCCGTCGTCTACGAGCTGTCGCGCGTCACCAAGACCTACGGGCGAGGCGCGATCCACGCGCTCGACCCCGTCGATCTGACGCTGAAGCGCGGCAGCTTCTCGGCGATCATCGGGCCATCGGGCTGCGGCAAGTCCACGCTCCTGAAGATCATGGCGGGACTGGTCCCGCCGACCAGCGGCCGTGTCGTGCTCAACGGCACGCCAGTCATGGGGCCGCGCCGCGACATCGGCATGATGTTCCAGCAGGCGACGCTGTTTCCGTGGCGCACGACGCTGGAGAACGTCGTCCTGCCGATCGAAATCCGGGACGGTTCCGCGGCCGCCAAGGCGAGCCATGCGAGCGCCCGCGCCCTGCTCGAACTCGTCGGCCTGTCCGGCTTCGAGAACGTCTATCCGGACAAGCTGTCCGGCGGCATGGCGCAGCGCGCCGCGATCTGCCGCATGCTGGTCACCGACCCGTCGATGCTGCTGCTCGACGAGCCCTTCAGCGCGCTCGACGAGCTGTCGCGCGACTTCATGAACATGGAGCTGCAGCGTATCTGCCTGGAGAAGAACGCCACCACCTTCCTCGTCACCCACTCGATCCCCGAGGCGGTGATCCTGTCGGACGTTGTCTATGTCATGTCGCCGCGGCCGGGCCGCTTCGTCGAGATCATCGAGATCGACCTGCCCCGACCGCGCTCCCTCGACATGCTCACCGATCCGCGCCTTGCCACCTATGTCCGCCGCATAAGGTCGCTTCTCGACGAAGGAGCCTTCCAATGAGCGAGTATTCCGCCGTCGAGGCCGCCGAGCCCGATACCGTCTGGACGGAGCGCGCCTCCTATATCGACCGCGTGCCGCGGCCGATCGCCATGGCGCTGCTGTTCGCCGCCTTCATCGGGATCTGGCAGCTCGTCCACGTGTTCGGCCTGGTGTCGCCGATCATCCTGCCGTCGCCGATCGAGGTGGCGGAGGACATCGTCTTCGTCGGCAAGAACCTGTTCTCCGGCGGCTACATGCTCGTCGCCTACTGGATCACCTTCAAGGAGGTGATCTACGGCTTCCTCATCGCCATGACGATCGGCT
Organism: Aurantimonas endophytica; assembly: GCF_014196845.1. GTDB lineage: Bacteria > Pseudomonadota > Alphaproteobacteria > Rhizobiales > Rhizobiaceae > Aurantimonas > Aurantimonas endophytica. The sequence goes on along the minus strand of NZ_JACIEM010000003.1, from coordinate 412,217 downwards.
TCTCGCTCGGCATTCTCGTCGGCGAGACCAGCTTCGGCGAGCGGGTGGTGCTGCCCTATCTGGTTGCCATCGACACCATGCCGAAGGTCGCCTTCGCGCCGCTCTTCGTCGCCTGGCTCGGCTTCGGCATATCCTCGAAGGTGGCGCTGGCCGCCTTCATCGCCACCTTCCCGATCGTCGTCGCCACGGCCGCCGGGCTGCATGTGGCCAACGACAATGCCCGCATGTTGTTCAAGACGCTCGGCGCCAGCCGCTGGCAGACGCTGTTCCGCATGAAGCTGCCGACCGGCCTGCCGCAGATCTTCACCGGGCTGAAGATCGCCTCGGTCGGGGTCATGGCAGGTGCCATCACCGGCGAGTTCCTCGGCGGCGGCAAGGGCTTCGGCGAGCTTATCCGGGTCGCGGCGTCGCAGCTCAACACGCCGCGCATCTTCTCGCTGATCGTCTTCCTGTCGATCATGGGCCTCGCCCTCTTCTGGACGGTCGTGTGGGTCGAGCGCCGCTTCGTCTTCTGGCATAAGTCGTCGGTCGCAGGCGGCCCCGGTCTCTGAGGGTCGCCAAGGGAGAAGGCGCGTCATGATCCTGCTGGTACCCGAGCCGCCGCTGCAGAAGCCGTCGGACAAGACGACGTCGGCGACGCTCGTCTACCAGAAGCTCAGGCGCGACATCCTCAACGGCACGATGAAGCCGGGCCAGAAGCTGCAGATCGACCAGGTGGCGCAGCGCTACGATTCCGGCATCAATCCGGTCCGGGAGGCGCTGAACCGGCTGTCGGCCGAGCGCCTGGTCGACCGGCGCGACCAGCGGGGCTTCTTCGTCCCGCCGCTGACGCTGAAGGCGTTCCGCGAGCTGGTGCAGTCACGGTGCTGGATCGAGGCGCTGGCGCTCGAACAGTCGATCCTGAACCGGACGCAGGCCTGGGAAGACGAGCTCATCACCACCCATTACCGGCTCGACCGCGAACCGGTGCGGCTCGCCGGCGAGAAGGGTGGCGACAACTCGGCCTGGGAGGAGCGCCACCGCGCCTTCCACAACGCGCTGATCGGCAACAGTGGCTCGTCCTGGGTCACCGGCTTCTGCCACGACATGATGGACCATGCCGAGCGCTACCGCTTTGCCTCGATGTCCGGCACCTATCCGCGCCGCGATTCCCGCGAGGAGCACCGGGCTATCATGGAAGCGACGATCGACGGCGACATCGCTCGGGCGACCGAGCTGCTGACGTCGCATTACCGGCTGACCCTGCAGCGACTGGAGGAACAGACCAGCGCGCCGGTGCCCGGCGAGGCGGAGGCATCAGCCGCGACCACGGACTGACACGCCGTTCTCGGGAGGAACGGCGGCAGCAACGGACAATCGGGAGGAAACGACATGCGACCAATCTGGACGCTCACCGCCGCGGCGGCACTGATCGGGCTCATGGGGGCGGGCCCGGCTCCCGCCCAGGACGCGCCGGCCCCACGCGACATCACCGTGGTGCTGGCCAATCCGTCGGCGATCAACATCACGCCGGTCTGGACGGCCATCGGCGAGGGCTATTTCGCCGACGAGGGGCTCAAGGTCACGATCCAGGCGGTGAATGGCTCGGCTGCCGTGCTGCAGGCGGTCGCCGCAGGCCAGGCCGAGATCGGCCAGCCCGGCGCGGGGCCCACCATCAATGCCCGTGCGGGCGGGCTCGACGTGCAGTTCTTCTACAATCTCAATCCGCAGAGCGCCTTCGGCGTGCTGGTGCCGGCGGATTCGGGCGTCGCCTCGCCGGAGGACCTGCGCGGGAAGGTGATCGGCGTCGGCACCGCGGACGGGGCCGAGACCGCCTTCGCGCGGACGATCATGACCGACGCCGGCATGGAGGAAGGCGACGACTATGAGTTCCTGGTCGTCGGCGACGGCGGCCTCGCGGTGGCCGGCTTCACCCGCGGTGACATCGACGCCTATGCGGCGGCGACCAGCGACGGCGCCATCCTCAACCAGCGGGGGCTGGCGATGACCAACATCACGCCGGACAAGTTCCGGACCTATTTCGGCAACGGCTTTGTGGCGCTCGCGCCGTTCATTGCCGAGAATCCGGACGTCATCGAGGGGTTCGGGCGAGCGGTGGCGCGCGGCTCGACCTTCGCGATGGATCCTGCCAACATCGAGACGGTGCTGAAGCACACGGCGGCCGGCAATCCGCAGGAGGGCGAGGATCAGGATTTCGCCCGCGCCCTGACGGAAGCGATCATCGCCCGCCAGACGCCACCGGAAGGCAAGCGGCTGGGCGAGAACGACCCGGCTGCCTGGAAGGCTTGGCACGACAGCCTGCTCGCCTCCGGCGATCTCGCCGAGCCGCTGCCGGACCTCGAGGCGGCCTACAACAACGACTTCGTCGACGCCTGGTCGCAGGAGCGCTGATCATCGACGCGGGCGGGATCCGTCCCGCCCGCGTCCGGGTCAAGGCGGGCTCCGAGGCCTAAATAATTCTTACGTTGCATCGCAACATTTCTCAGTTTCACTGATGCCCCTGAGGGTGCATAGAGCGGTCTCCCGGCAAGGCCGGCTCTTCGCGTGAACGAGCACGTGGACAGCACCCCTATGGAGAAGACCATGAACAGGCTCCTCGGAGCCGTGGCGATCATCGTCGCCACGACTGCTGCCGCTTCGGCAGATGATTTCAAGCCGCTGCAGGGACGCAGCATCGAGCTCGGCGGCCTCAACGGCGTCGCCTACTACACCGTCGCCGACGACGGCTATGACGTTGTGGCGACCCTTGTCGGCAGTGCCGGTTCCCCGGTGCGCGTCTCGACCCGTCTTTCGGACGGCCAGTCGCTGACGCTGATGGTGCCCGAATCCGTCGGCAATGCGCCGCAGGCCGTCGACATCAGCCGCGACGGCACGACCGTCCGGATCGCTCCCAGCGCGGTGGCCATGAACTGATTGGACGGCCGGGGCCGGCGTCTCGCGCCGCGCCCCGGCAATGTCCCGGCCTGGGGGTTCACCCCCGGATCGACCGGCAGGCCCGCCTGATGGCCCTGCCGGATCCCGCGCCGCGAGCAAGGCTCGCGGCCCTGCGCCTCACCAGGTCATGTGCGCCTTGAGCAGCACGTCGCGACCCTCGCCATAACCGCAGGATGCGCTGGTCTGGCAGCCCGCGACATATTTCTTGTCGAAGACATTGTTGACGTTCAGCGAGACCCCCCAGTCGTCGCGGTCGTAGCGGATGGCGGCGTCGAAGACGGTCGCGTCCGGGACCTTCAGCTGGTTCTCGTTGTCGGCATAGCTGTCGCCGATGTAGCGGATGCCGCCGCCGAGGCCGAGGCCCTTCAGCGTGCCGTGCTGGACGGTGTAGTCGAGCCAGGCCGAGGCGAGCACTTCCGGCAAGAGATACGGGCGGTTGCCGACGATGTCGGGATTGGCGTCCTTCTCGATCGTCAGATCGTAGGCGGTGAAGGCACCGGTCACCCGCCAGCTCTCGTCGAGATTGACCTTGGCTTCCAACTCGACGCCGCGCGAATTGATCTCGCCGATCGTCTGCGGGATGTAGAGCGGCGCGATCGACTGCAGCGTGTTGCGGCGGGTCAGGTCGAAGAGCGAGGCGGTGAAGACGCCGTCGAGGAAGCTCGGCTCGTATTTCACGCCGACCTCGTACTGCTCGCCCTCTTCCGGCACGACGCCCTCGCCATTGGCATCCGTGCCGATCTGCGGATTGAAGAAGCGCGACACGCTGACATAGGGCACGAGTCCGTTGGCGAACTCGTAGCCAAGGCCGGCGCGGCCGCTGAACGAGCCTTCCTGGCTGTCGTAGTCGGCGTCGAAGGTGCTGCGGTCGTCGCGGTCGATCCAGACCTCGTCGTAGCGGCCGTTGAGCGTCAGGATGAATCCGTCGCCGAACTTCGCCTGGTCCTGGACGTAGACGCCGAGCTGGTTGAGGTCGATCGTCTCGTCGAGATAGGGCGCGTAAAGCGCCGGCAAGTCGTTGGTGTAGTTCGGGTTGGTCGGGCTGAGGGGGCCGGCCGCGCCCGACGACTGCACCTGGTCGATGCGGAAATATTTGTAGTCGATGCCGGTCATCAGCGTGTGCGCGACGGCACCGGTGGCGAACTCGAAGGTCGCGCGATTGTCGGTGGTGAAGGTATCGACCGTCGTGTCGTGCGCGAAGTTGAGACGGTTCAGGAGATAGTCCGGGCCCACCGGCTCCTCGAGGCCGCCGAAGCCGGTCGCCGGGTCGTAATAGCCGTAGAAATACGGCCCGTATTCCTCGCGCTCGACATGGCCGTAGCGGGTGTTGGAGGTGAGCGTGATGCCGTCGGCCACTTCCGTGTCGAACTCGTAGCCGACCGTCACCTGCTTGTTCTCGAACTTGTCGAGATCCGGCTCCGAATAGAACAGGTCGCGGTCGATCCTGCCGAACGGCGCGCCGACGACGCTGCCGACATAGGGCAGGAAGCCGTTGACGTGGCGCTGGTCGTCATACTGGTAGGTCGCATACAGGTTGAGCCGCGTATCGGCATCCGGCGACCAGGTCAGGTTCGGGGCGATGAAGCCGCGGAAATTGTCGGCATAGTGGGTGTCGGTGTCGCCGCCCTGCAGCTTGCCGAGCAGGCGATAGCTCCAGACGCCGTCCTCGGTCAGCCGGTCGCCGATGTCGAAGGCGCCGTAACCGTTCGGATCGTCGTTGATGCCGCCCTCGATGTAGCGGATGCGCTCGCCGGTGGCGCGCTTAGAGATCGAGTTGACGAGGCCACCCGGATTGGAGCCGCCGTAGAGCACCGAGGCCGGGCCGCGCATGACCTCGATCCGCTCGAGCTGGAACGGGTCGATGATGAAGCCGCCGAAGGCGTAGGAATAAAGGTTCAGCGAGTCGAGATAGACGCCGGTCTGCGTGGCGTTGAAGCCGCGGATGTAGAACCAGTCGGTATCGGTGTCGGAGCCGTAGGGCTGCGTGAACACGCCGGGCGTGTAGCGCAGCGCCTCGTCGACCTTCTGGACGCCGCGGTCGTCGAGTTCCTCGCGGCCGAGTACCGAGACCGACTGCGGCACTTCGATCAGCGGCGTGTCGGTCTTCGAGCCGGTCGTGGTGTCCCGCGCGACATAGCCGTCCACCGGCCCGGTGCCTGTCCCGCCCGTCGCGCCGCCCGTCCCGCCGTCGGTCTCGACCACGATCGTGTCCAGCACGATCTGGCCGTCGGTCTGCGCCGACGCCTGCGACAGCGTCGCGAGGCCGATCGCGGAAACGGAAACGAGCAGGCGGGCACGCAGATACATGGGGCTCATCCGGTTGGAGACTCTGTCAGCGAGCCCTCGCACGAACATATCTTGAGTCCAAGTATCAAGTTTTAGCCGCGCATGTCAGCGAGCCGACCTGTTGCCGTCGTGCCACAATTTCGCCGCACCGCGGCCGGTCGACCCTGTCAGGCGACGAACTGCGCGTCGTGCAGCCGGCGATAGGCACCGCGGCGGCCGAGCAGGTCGGCATGCGGCCCCTCCTCGACAACGCCCGACTGGTCGACCACGACGATCCGGTCGGCCTGGCGGATGGTGGACAGGCGATGTGCGACGACGAGAGTCGTGCGGCCCTCGGACAGCTCGGCGAGCGATGCCTGGATCGCCTGCTCGGTCTCCATGTCGAGCGCCGAGGTCGCCTCGTCGAGGATTAGGATCGGCGGATTCTTCAGGAACATCCGGGCGATCGACAGGCGCTGCTTCTGTCCGCCGGAGAGCTTGACGCCGCGTTCGCCGATGATCGTGTCGAGCCCTTCCGGCAGGCGCGCGATCGTGTCCTCCAGATGCGCCCGACGCACCGCCTGACGGATGTCCGCTTCGGACGCGTCGAGACGGCCATAGGCGATGTTGTCGCGGATGCTGCCGCCGAACAGGAAGACGTCCTGCTGCACCACGCCGATATGGCGGCGCAACGAGCGCAGCGTCATCTGCCTGATATCGATCCCGTCGATGCTGATCGACCCGCCCTGGATCTCGTAGAAGCGCGGCAGCAGCGAGCAGAGCGTCGTCTTGCCGGCGCCAGAGGGGCCGACGAAGGCGACGGTCTCGCCGGCCCGGATCGACAGGTCCAGCTCGGTCAGGATCGGCTTGCCCGGCTGGTAGCCGAAGGTCACCCGGTCGTAGCGTATGTCGCCGCGCAGGTTCTGGACGTCCACCGCGTCCGGCGCGTCGCTGATCTCCGGCTTCGTATCCAGAAGCTCGGTATAGCGGCGGAACCCGGCGATGCCCTTGGGATAGGATTCGATCACCGCGGCAATCTTCTCGACCGGCCGGAAGAACACGCCGACGAGCAGCAGAAAGGCGATGAAGCCGCCATTGGTCAGGCTGCCGGTCAGCACGTAATAGGTGCCGGCGACCATGACGATCATCTGCATCAGCCGTAGCGACAGATAGTTCAGCGACAGCGTCGCCGAGATGATGCGGTAGGCGTCGAGCTTGCGGCTGCGATAGAGCTCGTTGTTGCGGGCGAACAGCTTGCGCTCGTGGTCCTCGTTGGCAAAGGCCTTCACCACGCGGATGCCGCCGACATTCTCCTCGATCCGCGCGTTGAACTCGCCGACGCTGCCGTAGATCGCGTGCCAGGTGCGGGTCATCGCGCCGCCGTAGCGGGCAGTGAGATAGGTGCCGACCGGCACGATGGCGGCGGTGATCAGCGCCAGCGGCACGTTGATCGACAGCATCAGCAGGAAGGCGCCGACGAAGGTCATCAGGGCGATGAACAGGTCTTCCGGACCATGATGGGCGACTTCGCCGATCTCCTCGAGATCCTTGGTCAGCCGACCGACGATATGGCCGGTCTTGCGGTTGTCGAAGAAGCTGAAGGAGAGGGTCTGGAGATGGTCGAACGCCTTGCGGCGCATGTCCGTCTCGATGTTGATCCCCAGCATGTGGCCCCAGTAGTTCACGATCGCCAGGAGCCCGGTGTTGAGAACGTAGATGGCGAGCAGCCCGGCCGAGGCGAGCAGGATCAGGTTCCAGTCGCCGCTCGGCAGCAGCCGGTCGATGAAGGCGGCGACCGCCATCGGGAAGCCGAGCTCAAGGAGCCCGGCGAGGACGGCGCAGCCGAAATCCAGCGCGAAGAGGCCGCGATACGGCCGGTAATAGGCAAAGAAGCGGGCCAGCACGGCAATACTCACTAGGATGACGGGGCAAGGCCGGGCGATCGGCGGCGGCGCTTATCGATGCCCGGTAGGCGGAAGGCAATTGGATTGCGCCGCGGCTTCGGAGCGGTCGCCGCATCCGGCCTGGCGACGCGCCTACTCCATGACGGCGGCGATGTAGGCGATGACGTCGTCGATCTGGTCCTGCGACGCCTTGAAGACCGGCATGCCCGGATGGCCGGTGTCGATCGTGCCGATGAACGTCTCCTCCAGCGCGTCGATCGGGAATCGCTCCGACAGGGTGCGGAAGGGCGGCGCCTGCGGGTTCGGACTGTCGCCGTCGAGCCCCACCTCGTGGCAGCCGGAGCAGTTCGCGACCACGAGGATGCGGCCGCGCTCCACCGGATCGGTCGTCGAGTCGACGACCTGCGCCTCGGCAACGCCGGCGGTGAAGGCGAGTGCAAGCAGGGCGATTCGCATGACGACCTCGCAATGTCGTTTCCGGAAGGCGACGAGATCAGCTAGCGCCGCAATCGGGCGCGCCGCAAGTCACCGATGTGAAGCAGCAGCGGACGGGTGACGCCCACCCGGCGCCCGAACGGATCGCGGCAACGCCGCCGCACCGCCACCCGCTCCCGCAAACTTGACTTCGCTTATCATGTTTCGCTACCGGTGCCATAGCATTCGGCCATCGAAGAGGGACAGGCGATGGATATTCCCCATGGCTTGCGGCGCGCCGGCTTGGTGCCGGGACGGGCCGGCCGATGGTAGCGCTTGCCGCCGCCGACGGCGAGGCTGCGCCGGCCCGCTTCGTGGCATTCCTGTCGATGACCATGGACGAAGCGGCGAGGTTCGTCGACAGCGTCGCCGAGCAGTTGCCGGACGAGGTGTCCCGTCCGGTCGCGCCGGGCGCGGAACTGCGCATCGCCTATTATGGGGGCGTGGCGCGGCTGGCCTATCGCGAGACCCTGGTGACGGCGACCGCTGCGGCCGACGATCTCGGCGCCCTGGCGAGCCTCAAGCATCTCGTTGCCTACAATATCCGCGCCTTCCTCGGGGACGCGGCCGACATCACCTGGCAGGGCGATGGCTGCGAGACGGGCGAGCTGCCGCAGTTTCGTGAGATGCGGGTGGTTTCGGCCGTCGACTTGACGCCCCGCATGCGCCGCGTCCGGCTGACCGGAAGCGACCTCGGGCGCTTCGCCGCCGGCGGGCTGCACGTACGGCTGCTGTTTCCGCCGCAAGGGCGCCGGCCCGTATGGCCCTGCGCCGACCGCTCCGGCATTCCGGCCTGGCCGGAGGGCGAGGATCGGCTCACCGCCCGCACCTATACGATCCGCAGCATCGACCTCGGCGCGGCAACGGTCGACATCGACGTCGTCCTGCATGAAGGCTCAAGCCCCGGCTCCGACTGGGCACGGACGGCCGAGCCGGGCAGCATCGTCGGCATGATGGGCCCGGGCGGCGGCGAACTGGCGCCGGCCGAACGTTATCTCCTCGCCGGCGACGAGACGGCGCTGCCGGCGATCGCCCGGATGCTCGAGAGCCTGCCGGTGGATGCAGCCGGTACCGCGATGATCGAGGTGCAGGACGCCGCCGAGATCCAGGCGCTTGCCCACCCCGCCGGCTTCGAGATCGTCTGGCTCGACCGGGGCGGCCGCGCCGCCGGGACGACTGACCTTCTGCAGGCGGCGGTGACGTCGCTCGCCTGGCCGGGCGAGCCCGGAAGTTTCGTCTACGTCGCCGGCGAACTGGCCGCCTTCAAGGCGATCCGCGATCATTGCCGCAAGGTCTGGCGGCTGAAGCGCAGCGCCCATCTCGTCGGCGCCTATTGGCGCCGCGGCCGGCGGGACGATGATCCCGCGGCGTCCGGGGATGCCGGCTGACCGGCGCTGGACGGGTGGTCCTGCTCCTGAGGCAATAGTTCGGAGCCCGGTAGCGCTTGCTAGCGGAATGCCACCGGGACGGTCAGCGAGACCTGACGGCCGCTCGGCGGGGCGGGAAACGGGCTGGCCCGCTGCACCAGCGCCACGGCCGCCTGGTCGAGCGCGGCGACGCCGCTCGACCCCGCTATCCGCACCGAGACGACCCGGCCATTGCCGTCCATCGCGAAGGCCACCCGGACGGTGCCGGAGCCGCTGCCGCGCGGCGTGCGCTTGTTGCGGTTGAGCTTGGCCTGGACCTGGCTCTGCCACGAGGCGAGGGCGGCGCGCGAGACGTTCGCGCCTTGCGACGCCTGCTGCTGGCGCCGCCCCTGCGAGGCGGTCGAAGGCGCCGGCGACCGGCGCTGCGGCGCCGCCGCCTCGCGCTTGCGGGGCGCGGGCTCCGCCTTCTTCTGGCGCGGCTTCTCGCGGGTCTCTTCCTGGCGTGCGGCCTCACGGACGGGACGCGGCGGGGTCGGCCGCGCCGTCGGCAGCGGCACGTCGGCGATGGTGGCGGGCTCCGGTTCTTCCGGCACCGGCTCGGCGATTTCGGGCTCGGGCGGTTCCGGCGTCTCCGGCTCCGGTTCGGGAAGCGCGGCCTCCGGCTGGTCTGGTTCGGGTTCCGGCACGACCGGCTCGGGCACGACCGGCTCGGGCGGGATCACCGGCTCCGGCGGCACTTCGGCCGGCGTCGGTTCGGTCTCCGGCTCGACGGGCTCCGGCGGCGCGGGTTCCTCGGAGGGGGTGTCGACCGGTTCGGCCGCCGGTTCGGCAGCCTCCAGTGCGGCGACCTCCGGCGCGGCGGCCGGCGGCGCCAGCTCGATCAGCACCGCCGCCTGGGGCGTGCCCTGCGGCTCGGCCGGCGGGGCCTGCGTGACCAACGCCCAGGCGCCGACCGCGTGAACGGCGAGGACGACGGTCGCGGCCAGCGTCCATCGCGCCAGCGACGCGCGCCTACCGCCCGTTTCGGTCGTCGTGAGCAGTGCCGCCGCCATGATCAGCGTGCGGGCGGCGGGGCTGCCGCCGTGTCCTCGACGCCGACCAGACCGATGCGGACATAGCCGGCGTCGCGCAACGTGTTCATCACGTCCATCAGCGAGGCGTAGGAGACGGCGCCGTCGGCGCGCAGGAAGATCCGCTCCTCGCGGTTGCCGCCGGTGCGCTCGTCAAGCGCTGCGGCTAGCGTCTCCGACCCGATCGGTGCTTCGCCGAGCACCAGCGACAGATCGCTCTGCACCGTCAGGTAGACCGGCTCGTCCGGCCGCTCCTGCGGCACGGCGTTGGAGGTCGGCAGGTCCACCGGCACGTCGACGGTCGAGAGCGGCGCGGCCACCATGAAGATGATCAGGAGGACGAGCACCACGTCGATGAACGGCGTGACGTTGATTTCCGAAACCTCGCCGACGCCGTCGTCTTCCTGCTCGAGCTTGAAGGCCATGGGATTACTCCGCGGCTTCGGCGAGGCGAGCGGCGCGGCGGGTGCCGGCGCGGTCCTGGTCGAGCTCGCGCGACAGATGCTGCAGAACGACGGCCGAGCCGTCCGACAGGATGGCGCGGTAGCCGGCGATCGAGCGCGCGAAGACGTTGTAGATGATGACGGCGGGGATCGCCGCGACGAGGCCGATCGCCGTCGCCAGCAGTGCCTCGGCAATGCCCGGCGCCACGACCGCGAGATTGGTGGTGTTCGCCTCGCTGATGCCGATGAACGAGTTCATGATGCCCCAGACCGTGCCGAACAGGCCGACGAAGGGCGCCGTCGAACCGATCGTCGCGAGGACGCCGGTGCCGCGGTTGATGCTGCGGGCGCCGCGCGACTCGATGCGCGACAGCGCCACCTGGGCGCGCTCCTTGACGCCGTCGTCGGAGAGGCCGGCGGAGCGGGCGCGCTCGGCTTCCGCCGACTTGGCGAGCAATGCCACGGGGCTGCGCCAGCGACGGGCGGAGCGTTCGTCGCCGATCGCACCCACCAGGTCAGGGGCGCGCTCCAGCCGCCGGACGTCGGCGCTGGCGCGGCGCTTGGCGAAGGCGATCTCGATGCCCTTGGCGACGAAGATCGTCCAGGTGACCAGCGACGCGAAGGCAAGCCCGATCATCACCGCCTTCACCACCCAGTCGGCGGCAAGGAACATGCCCAGCGGCGAGAGGTCGTGCGGCAGCGTCTCGCTGCGCCCCGGCGCGGCCACTTCCGTGACGCGTGGTCCCGTCGCGGCAGCGGGCGCGTCCGCGGGAGATACGGCGGGTTCAGGGGTATCGGTCGCCGGAGTGGCGGGCATGGGAGCAGCCGGCGCGGCCTCCCCGGCCGCCGGCGCTGTGGCCTCTGGCGCCGGAGCGACCGGATCTTCTCCTGTCGACGCCGGAACTCCGGCGGGCTCGGCCGCAGGCGAGCCCGGATCGGAGACCGATGGCGCCGGGCCGGTCGCAGGCGCGGCACTCTCGGAAGGTGTCGCTGCCGAGGACGGATCCGGCGCGGCGGGTGCGGTGTCCTGGGCAAGGGCCGGGTGCGCGATCAGCGCGGGAAGCAGGACGAGTGCGGCGATCAGGGCGGCACGCTGCCGGACGGTGCGGATCGTGGTCATGAGGCCGATCGTGATGGTCTGTTGCACGGGAGGCGGGCGGACGCTGGAAGCGGGTCCGCCCGGCCTTTCGGCGGAACCCATATGTTAATATGATTGGTCCAGTCAACTTAAAGAGCCCGCCCACGGTTCCCTCGCCTTTGCATTCGGGAGGCGCTCGCTTGAACAAGATCCTCAGGCGGACAAACTCGGGTTCCAAGTAGAACTCGAATAATTCCAATCAGCGTGTCTTGCCTGTAACACTTCGTTGGAAGTCTCGACCGATTGGCGCCAGAAAATCCTGCGGAGGATCGCCGAAGGCGCAGTCGTGACAACGACTTGCCTATGCCTGCCGACGTTACGGCGAAGCCGCTGGCGAATGTCAGATAAGTTGACTCACACAATCATGTTTTTTTAGCGCTGCCATGCAGACGGGGGCGAGGGGCTCCCGATCCAGCGAAGGCGGTTCTCTCATGCGTAACACGGCGTCGATTTCCCGAAGCAGCCTTGCCACTGCTGCATGGCTCCAAAGGCTGGCCGCCACGACGGCGCTTGGCCTCTTCTGGACATCGGCTGCTGCCGATGCGCAGGAGACGACGATCCAGCTGGAGACGGTGACAATCGAGGGCGCCGGCACCGCGTCCGGCACCTCCGAGGATGGCTTCGCCGCCGATGGCTACGTGCCACAGGCGACGGTTTCCGCGACGAAGACCGACACGCCTTTGGTCCGGGTGCCGCAATCGGTCTCGGTGATCACCGAGCAGCAGCTGGAGGACCGCAATCCGCAGTCCCTTCTCGAAACGCTTTCCTACACGCCCGGCGTACGGATCGGCGCCTATGGCTTCGATCCGCGCTTCGACGCCTTCTTCATCCGCGGCTTCCCGGCGACCTACACCGGCATCTTCCGCGACGGCCTGCGCCAGTTCGGCAACGGCTTCGCCACCTTCGACATCGAGCCCTACGGGCTCGGCGGGCTGTCGATCCTCAAGGGACCGTCGGCCGGCCTCTACGGATCGTCGAATGCCGGCGGCATCGTCGACCTGCGCTCCAAGCGCCCGACAACGGAGGTGTTCCGCGAGGTCGAGACGCAGATCGGCACCAACGATCGCTACCAGGCGAATTTCGATGCCGCCGGCCCGATGAACGCCGACGGCACGGCGTCGTATCGCCTCACCGGCGTCGCCCGCGACTCCGACACAGATTATCCGTTCACGCCGGACGACCGGCTGAGCATCGCACCTGCCTTCACCTGGGCGCCCGACGGCGACACCTCGCTGACCATACTCGGCGAACTACAACGCTCCCGCTCGGGCGGCACCGCCGCCTACGTGAATGTCGACAACAGCGTGACCCACGTCGCCGGCGGTGATCCGAGCTTCAACGATCTCGACCAGACGCAGGGCCGGATCGGGCTGGAGTTCGAGCACCGCCTCGACGACGTCTTCACCTTCCGCCAGAAGGCGCGCTACCAGGATCTCGATATCTATTCGGAGTATGTCTATGCCTTCGGCGGCCCGGTGAACGGGATCGTCGATCGCGGTTCCGGCGTTCTCGACCAGACGCTCGGCGGAATCGTCTCGGACAGCCAGCTGCAGGCCGAATTCGACACCGGCGTCGTCGGCCACACGCTGCTGGCCGGCGTCGACGCCTCCTACGCCGAGTTCACCAACAAGGAGGGATACGGCACGGCCTCGTCGCTGGTCTTCGCCGCCCCGCGCTACGACGCGGCGGTGGCGAAGCCGGACTACAGCGTCGCGTCCGAGCAGCAGCAGCGCCAGGTCGGCCTCTATGTGCAGGATGAAATCGCCATCGACCGGCTGCTGGTGACGCTCGGCGGCCGCTACGACTGGATCCGTACCGAGACCGCGGCGGGTGTGCCCGGCGACCTCGGGGACTGGAACGAGCAGAAGGACGAGGCGTTCTCCGGCCGCGTCGGCCTCTCCTACCTGTTCGACTCCGGTATCGCGCCGTATGTCAGCTATTCCACTGCCTTCACGCCGAATATCGGCACGGCAGCCGACGGGGCTGCCTTCGTGCCGACGGAAGCCGAGCAGTACGAAGCGGGCGTCAAGTACGAGATCCAAGGTGCCAATGCATTCATAACCGCGGCGGTCTTCGACATCACCCAGGAGAACGGCGTCTTCTTCGACGTCAACACCGAGACCGGGGTCAACGAGGAGGTGCAGCGGGGCGAGCTGCGCTCGCGCGGCTTCGAGCTCGAGGGAACGGCCTCGCTCGGCAACGGTCTCAGCCTGATCGCTTCCTATGCCTATACGGACATGGAGATCGTCGAGGGCACCGAGACGACGACCGGCCGGACGCTGTCCTCGACGCCCTACCACACGGCCTCGGTCTGGGGCGACTACACGATCGAGGGCGGTGTCGCGGACGGGCTCGGCTTCGGCGCCGGCGTCCGCTATGTCGGCAAGAGCTACGGCGACGACGAGAACAGCTTCGAGAATTCCGAGCGGTTCTTCATCGACGCGGCGCTTCATTACGATATTCCGCAGCTCGAAGGCGCGCGGCTGCAGGTCAACGCCACCAACCTCTTCGACGAGGATTCGCAGATCTGTTCGTCCGGCTTCTGCTACCGCGAGCCGGGCCGAAACGTCATCGGCAGCGTCCGCTACCGGTTCTGATTTGGGCCTTGCCCAACGCCCACGGCCCCTGTGCCGCGGGCTCTGGCCGCGCGTTTCCGGGGGGTTTGACGCCGGCTCGCCGGGTGACCTTCAAAAAGACTTGGAATTCTTCTAAAAAGGTTCCATCTTCCGCTTCCTGGCGCGGAGAAGGACCTGACACCATGCGGCTGACACGCCAGACCAACTACGCCATCCGGATCTTGATGTACTGCGCCACCAATCGCGGTCGCCTCAGCCGGATCAAGGACATCGCCGCCGCCAACCAGGCGTCGGAACTGTTCATGTTCAAGATCCTGCAGCCGCTGGTCGAGGCGGGCATGATCGAGACCGTGCGCGGGCGCAATGGCGGCATCCGCCTCGGCCAGCCGGCCGCGGCGATCAGCCTGCGGCGTGTGGTCGAGCTGACGGAAGACAATTTCATCTTGGCGGAATGCTTCGAAAGCGGCTCGGTCGACTGCCCGCTGATCGACAATTGCCGGCTCAATTCCGCCCTGCGGAAGGCGCTGGAGGCATTCTTGTCGGTGCTCGACGAGTACACGATCGGCGACCTCATCGGCGACAACGGTTTCATGCGCCGCCGCCTGGGCCTTGCCGATTTCGACGAGCCGATGGCCGCCGCCAGCTGATCGCGCCGGCGCCCTGCAATTCTCATACTCGGTCTGCTGCCCGCCGCTCCAGATAGGGCAGGTCATCGGCGTTGAATTCGCGTCTGATCAGGTCGACGCGGGCGATGGCCCGCGCGACCGATACGCCGCGATGGTGCCTGAGCGCCGGCGACGCGGGTTCGGTCCGTGTCGAGCCGTCCCTCGTCCTGCTGGTCCCCAACCTGATCATCGGCTGAAAGCCTGCGGCCGAGGTCCGCTCAGGCCGGGGCGCGGCGGTAGGCGGGAGCGGCTTCGACTTGCTGTTCGAGTAGCCTGCCGTCCTCGTCGAGAACCATGACGAGGCGTCGCCCGCGGTGGCGGATGGTCAGCCGGCTGCGGCCGGCATCCGCCCCGACACCGCGCTCGACCGTGCCGTGGACGTTGCCGCGACGCATCTCGACGAGGAAATGCGCGGCCGGCAGGTCGAGGGCGGCGGCGATTCGTTCCGCATCGATCTCGAAATCCTCCTGCAGCGGCGGTTGTTCACAGGCCACGGTCACCGCCTCCCGCCTCCCGCATCGCGCCGTCGCCTCGACCTCGTCGGGGTCCTGGCCCGCCAACGCGGCGATCGCAGTGGCCCTGGTCGGGGAGGCGAGCGGGAACAGCGCCAGCACGTCGATCTCCCGTTTCGGCAGGTCGGCGAAGCTGTAGCGATCGAGCACCGCCAGGAACGCCTCGACCGCCTCGCCGAGCACACTGGTCATGCCGCAGGCCGGCGCAAGGCCGCAGTTGCGGCAGTCGGCGAGGTCGAAGCCCTCCTCGGTGGTGCGGATGACATGGCCGACGATGATCTCGCTCGCCGGCCGCGCCAGCCGGATCCCGCCGCAGCGTCCCCGCAGCGTGGTCACGTAACCGGCCCGCCCGAGTTCCTGCACCACCTTCATCAGGTGGTTGTTCGAGATGTCGTAGGCGCGCGAGATCTCGGCGATCGAGCAAAGCCGCTCCGGGCGCGACGACAGATAGATCAGGACGCGAAGGGCGTAGTCGGAATAGCGGGTCAGTCGCATGCGCGATCCTCTCTGCAAAAGAGGTATTTGGTTTGCATGTTTTTGGCAAGCTGCTAGGAGAGTCGGATCGGAAGGACGAGGAGCGGAACGTGCAAGCGGTTGTCAGCGAAGTCGATCTGCGGGGTCTTGTGGAGGATTTCTACGGCCGCGTCCGCCGTGACAGCGAGTTGGCCCCGATCTTCGAAGGGGCGATCGGAGACTGGCCGCTGCATCTCGACCGGCTGACGGCATTCTGGTCGTCGGTCATGCTCGGCTCCGGCCGCTACAAGGGCAACCCGTTCGCCGCCCACCAGCGTCACGCCGAGGAGCTTCATCCCGAGCTCTTCGACCGCTGGCTGGGGATATGGCGGGAGACGACCCGTGACCGGTTTCCGGCCGAGATCGCCGCGATCTTCCAGCTCAAGGCCGACCGGATCGCCGAGAGCCTGAAGGCCGGGCTGTTCTTCCGCCCGGCACTTGCCTGCGGAGCGGCGGGTGCGCTTCGCGGCTGAAGCTCAGCGCAGGTCGGCCTGGTAGTGGAAGCCGTCGGTGAGGCAGCGGGACACGCGCCATTCGACGGGGGTGCCATCGAGCGCGAAGGCGACGCGCTCGATCGACAGGATCGGATGACCGACCGGACAGCCAAGCTGCGCCGCGGTCTGCTCGTCCGCGGCGGTCGCCTTCAGCCGCTCCACCGCCCGCCCGATGGTGATGGAGAAGTGTTCGGAATAGAGCGCGTAGACATTGTTCGGCAGGTCGGGAAATTCGGCGAGGCTGGCAAAGCGCGCGAGCGGCAGCATGATCTCCTCGGCGATCACCGGACGGCCGCCCAGGCGCCGGATGCGTCCGATCCGCCAGACTTCGGCCGACGCCTCGATCTGCAGCATCTCCGCCGCGGCCCCGGCGGCTTCCCGGCGCCGCTCGATCACCTGGCTTTCCGGAAACAGCCGGGTCCCGTCATCGGCGGCGAGCCGGAAGAACTGGAACAGGATCCGGCCCTCCTCGGGCAGCGCCACGAAGGTGCCGCGCCCTTGCCGGCGCACCAGAAGGTGCTCCGCCGCCATGGCGTCGAGCGCCTTGCGCACGGTTCCCTGGCTGACGCCGAGCTCGGCGGCGATCTGGAACTCGCTGGGCAGCATCATGCCCGGCGTCCAGGCCCCGTCGATCAGGCGCTGGATCAGCGCCTCGCGAACCTGCCGGTAAAGCGGCCGGAAGGCGGGTGACCTGTCTGCCTCGCTCATGATCGGCTCCTGAGGATGCGCCGGGCAATTCTGGCCGCCCCCGCTTGACACGTCGATGTAAACATAATTTATGTCTTATACAAGAGTGGGGAGCGGCGACTGCAAGGCCGCATCCGCCGCGAAAACCGCAATTCCATACCCGGAGGACCAAACATGAGCATCCCGCAACTGCTGGTACACGACCACAAGGACAATGTTGGCGTCGTCGTCGTCGAGAACCTGAAGGCCGGCACGGAAATGCTCTGTGTCGTCACCCACGACAATTCCTCCTTCACCATGACCTGCAACGACGACGTGCCGATCGGTCACAAGGTGGCGCTGAAGGACGTATCGGCCGGCGACGTCGCGGTGAAGTACGGCGAGGACATCGGCCGCTTCAAGGCGGACGTGAAGAAGGGCAGCCACGTCCATGTCCACAATCTGAAGACGAACCGCTGGTGACAGCGCGGCGCTAGCGCCCGCCGCCGTCGCGCCGCGACGAACCAGTCCGACCGATTCGAAGAGAAAGCCAAAGCCATGCCGATCAATACCAACCGCAAGTTCCAGGGTTATCGCCGCGAGAACGGCCGCGTGGGCGTCCGCAACCACGTCGTCATCCTGCCGGTCGACGACATCTCCAACGCCTGCTGCGAGGCCGTCGCCAACAACATCAAGGGCACGCTGGCCCTGCCGCATGCCTATGGGCGCCTGCAGTTCGGGGCGGATCTCGACCTGCATTTCCGCACCATGATCGGCACCGGCTCGAACCCGAACGTCGCCGCCTGCATCGTCGTCGGCATCGAGCCCGGCTGGACGCAGAAGATCGCCGACGGCATCGCCGCGACCGGCAAGCCGGTGGCGGCCTTCTCGATCGAGCAGAACGGCGACCTGAAGACCATCATGGACGTCTCGCGCAAGGCGAAGGAATTCGTGCAGTGGGCGACCGAGGTGCCGCGCGTCGAGTGCGACGTGTCGGAGCTCTGGGTCTCGACCAAATGCGGCGAGAGCGACACCACGACCGGTCTCGGCTCCTGCCCGACCGTCGGCAACATGTACGACAAGCTGATCCCGGAAGGCATCTACGGTGTCTTCGGCGAGACCTCGGAGATCACCGGGGCCGAGCACATCTGCAAGGAGCGCGCCGCCGACGCCGAGACGGGCGAGCGCTGGTACAAGATGTGGAAGGCCTACCAGGACGACGTGATCTTCGCGCATGCCACCGACGACCTTTCCGAGAGCCAGCCGACCAAGGGCAATATCGAAGGGGGCCTCTCGACCATCGAGGAGAAGGCGCTCGGCAACCTCGAGAAGATCGGCCGCGAGTGCCGCTACATCGACATTCTCGAGCCGGCCGAGGCACCGGCGAAGGGCAACGGCCTCTACTTCATGGACACGTCCTCGGCCGCTGCCGAATGCGTGACGCTGATGGCCGCCGCCGGCTACGTCATCCACACCTTCCCGACCGGCCAGGGCAACGTCATCGGCAATCCGATCATCCCGGTGATCAAGATCACCGCCAACCCGCGCACCGTGCGGACCATGTCGGAACATGTCGACGTCGACGTCTCGGGCATCCTGCGCCGCGACATGACCATCGACCAGGCCGGCGACGCGCTGATCGAGAACATCATGCGCACCGCCAATGGCCGCGTCACCGCCGCGGAGGCGCTCGGCCACCGCGAGTTCGTGATGACGAAGCTCTACCGCAGCGCCTGATCGTCTCGGCGTACCGAGCCATCGCCCATCCGTGGGCGGTGGCCGTTTCGTTTTGCGGCCGTGCGGGTCGCGGGCATGGCTGGTGTCCGGCGTACCCCCCTCTGCCCTGCCGGGCATCTCCCCCACAAGGGGGGAGATCGGCAGCTTCGGTGAGTCGCCTTCTCTCCGTCGCTTCTGCCCGCACTGCGACCAAAGCCGGCAAAACGTCCGCGCGAGTTCGATCTCCCCCCTTGTGGGGGAGATGGGGCGGCAACCCAGAGGGGGATGTGCCGCTGCAAACACCTGAACACGCCACCCGAAACCCCGACAGGAGCGCTGCATGGCTGACGTCGTCATTGCCGAATTCATGGACGAGGCTGCGGTCGATATGCTCCGCGCCCGTCACGACACGCTTTACGATCCCGAACTGGTTGACCGGCCGGAAGACCTGGCGGCGGCGGTCGCCACCGCCAGGGCGCTCGTGGTGCGAAACCGTACGAAGGTGACCGAGGCGCTGATCGGGAAGGCGCCGAACCTCGCCTGCGTCGGCCGCCTCGGCGTCGGCCTCGACAATATCGACCTCGCCGCCTGCAAGGCGCGTGGCGTCACCGTCTATCCCGCGACCGGTGCCAACGACGTGGCGGTGGCCGAATACGTCGTCACGACGGCCCTGACGCTGTTGCGCGGCGCCTATGCGGCGACGGCCGACGTCGCGGCCGGACGCTGGCCGCGCCAGCGCCTGATCGGCCGCGAGGCGATGGACAAGCGCCTCGGCCTCGTCGGCTACGGCTCGATCGCGCGACAGACGGCGGCCCGCGCCCGGGTCTTCGGCTTCTCCATCGCCGCCTTCGACCCGTTCCTGCCGGAGTCGGATCCCGCCTGGCAGGACGCCGAGCGGCTCGACCTCGACGCGCTGCTGGCCTCCTGCGACGTGATCAGCCTGCACGTGCCGCTGACCGCCGACACGCGGCACATGATCGATGCCGCGGCGATCGCGCGGATGAAGCCCGGCGCCGTCCTCGTCAACACCGCCCGCGGCGGCGTCGTCGACGAGACCGCCTTGGCCGCGGCGCTGCGGGACGGCACGCTCGGCGGGGCGGCGCTCGACGTGTTCGAGACCGAACCCCTCACCGCGGCGGCCGGTATGGTCTTTGAAGGACTCGCCAACCTGATCCTGACGCCGCACATCGCCGGCGTGACGGCGGAATCCAACGTGCGGGTGAGTGCCGTCACCGCCGAGAACGTGCTGAAGCATCTGGAGACCCTTCGATGAGCGAGATCCTGTCCATCGCGGCAACCGAGGCGCTGGCCGCCGCCGCGCTGGAGCGCAGCGGCACCGGGCCCGAGCAGGCGGCGTCGGTGGCGCGCGGCCTCGTCGCTGCGGAAGCGGCAGGCCAGAGCGGCCACGGCCTGCGCCGGCTCGCCGCCTATTGCGGGCAGGCGCGCAGCGGCAAGGTCGCTGGCCACGCCGTGCCGGTCGCCGAGCGGGTGCGCCCGGCGCTGCTGCGCATCGACGCCGCCGACGGCTTCGCCTTCCCGGCGCTCGACCTCGTCGTCGCCGAGATGCCGGGCATCGTCGCCGAAACCGGCGTCGCGGTCGCCGCCATCCGCCGCTCGCACCATGCCGGCGTGCTCGGCCTGACGGTGGAGCGCTTCGCCGAAGCGGGTCTCGTGGCGCTGATGATGGCCAATTCCCCGGGCGCCATGGCGGCCTGGGGCGGCACGCGCCCGCTCTTCGGCACCAACCCGATCGCCTTCGCCGCGCCGCTGCCGGAAGGCGAGCCGATCGTCGTCGACCTGTCGCTGTCGAAGATCGCGCGCGGCAAGGTGATGGCCGCCAAGCAGAAGGGCACGTCGATCCCGGAAGGCTGGGCGCTGGATGCCGAAGGCCGTCCGACGACCGATACGGACGCCGCGCTCGCCGGAACGATGGTGCCGATGGGCGACGCCAAGGGCGCCGCCCTGGCGCTGGTGGTGGAGATGCTGTCGGCCGGGCTCACCGGCGCCAACTATGCATCGGAGGCGACGTCGCTGTTCGACGACAAGGGGCCGCCGCCGGGGCTGGGCCAGTTCCTGCTGGTGCTCGATCCCGCCGCCATGGGCGGCCCTCAGGCGGTCGCGCGGCTCGGCGTTCTGATCGATGCGATCGCCGACGAGCCCGGCACCCGTATCCCCGGCCGGCGCGGCCGCGACCTTCGCAAACGCGCCCTGGAGCAGGGCATCGAGATCGACGCCGAGCTGATGCGCACCATATCGGCGATCTGACGGGCCGGCGGCCAGCGGGCGCACCCGGCCGGGCGAGGGAGAGCCGGACGATGAAGCCCATTGCCAATCTCGATGAGGTCGGCTTCGACGATGTCGAGGAGAACGGCCGCTACACGTCGAGCCGCGCGCTGTTCAGCGACGCGATCGGCGCGCGCCAGCTCGGCTACAATCTCACCGTTCTCCCGCCCGGCAAGGCGCAGTGTCCCTTCCATGCGCATCACGGGGAGGAGGAGATGTTCCTGATCCTCGAAGGGGAGGGCGAGCTCCGCTTCGGCGACCGCCGCTATCCGATCCGCCGGCACGACGTGATTGCCTGTCCGACCGGCGGTGCCGAGGTGGCGCACCAGATCGTCAACACCGGGACGACGACGATGCGCTATCTCGCGGTGTCGACGCGCGCCGACATCGATGTCTGCGAGTATCCGGATTCCGGCAAGGTCAGCGTCGGAACCGGACGCCACGGCGGGGCCGGCATGCACAAGATCTTCCGCGACGAGACGGATGTCGATTATTACGACCGCGAGCCGACCTGACGCCGGTCGGCGTCAGTCGAGCAGCTCCCGCTTCAGCAGGCTGTAGAGCGCCGATTTCGCCTCGAATCCGACGCCCGGCACGGTCGGCAGGCCGACGCGGCTGTTCCTGACTCCGGTCGCGTCGGCGAAGCCGCCGAAGGGCTGGAAGACGTCAGGATAGGATTCGTTGCCGCCGAGATGCAGGCCGGCGGCGATGTTGAGCGACATCTGGTGCCCGCCATGCGGCACCACCCGCCGGCTCGACCAGCCGTTCTCCTTCATCATCGCCAGCGTGCGCATGTACTCGACCAGCCCGTAGGACAGCGCACAGTCGAACTGCAGGATGTCGCGGTCGGCGCGCATGCCGCCGTAGCGGATCAGGTTGCGCGCGTCCTGCATCGAGAAGAGGTTCTCGCCGGTCGCCATGCGGCCCGAATAATGCTGCGCCAGCTCGGCCTGCAGCGCGTAGTCGAGCGGATCGCCGGCCTCCTCGTACCAGTAGAGGCCGTAGGGCTCGAGCGCTTTCGCATAGGCGACGGCGGTCTTGAGGTCGAAACGGCCATTGGCGTCGACGCAGAGATTGGCCGGATCGCCGACGACCTCGATCGCCGCGTCGATACGCTTCAGATCGTCAGCGAGCGGAGCGAGGCCGATCTTCATCTTGCAGACCGTGTAGCCGCGATCGACATAGGACCGCATCTCGTCCTTGAGGCCCTCGATCTCCTTGCCCGAGTGATAGTAGCCGCCGGCGGCATAGACCCAGACGTCGTCATCGGCCACGCCGTCCCTGTAGCGATCGGCGAGCAGCCGGTAGAGCGGTTTGCCGGCGATCTTCGCCACCGCGTCCCACACCGCCATGTCGATCGTGCCCACGGCCACCGAGCGCTCGCCGTGCCCGCCCGGCTTCTCGTTCGTCATCATGGTCTTCCAGATGGCGAAGGGATCGAGGTTGTCCTCGCCCTCGTCGATCAGCGTCGCCGGATCGGCCTCCATCAATCGCGGGATGAAGCGCTCGCGCATCAGCGAGCCCTGGCCGTAGCGGCCGTTGGAGTTGAAGCCGAAGCCGACGACCGGCTTGCCATCGCGGATCTGGTCGGTGACCACCGCGACGACCGAGCATGTCATCTTCGAGAAATCGATGAAGGCATTGGCGATCGGGCTGGCGATCGAGACCGTCTTTTCCCGGATGTCGATGATGCGCATGGCGGCGTTCCTGGTTCCTGGTCTTTTTGGGGCGGTGGCACGTTCACCCCCCTCTGCCTGCCGGCATCTCCCCACAAGGGGGAGATCGATCCCGCTCGGATGCCGCAGGTCTTTTCATGATGCGAGGCACTTCGGTCTGCGAGCTTGGCTCGGCCCGTGAAGCCTCCGATCTCCCCCCTTGTGGGGGAGATGCCCGGCAGGGCAGAGGGGGGTATGTGCCTCCGCTCCGGGTAGAGGTTATCCGGCCTCAGCCGCCGCGCGCCGGCAACATCACCCCGCCGAAATCACGCTGGCGATCGCCTCGCCGCATTCGGCGGTGCCGGCCTTGCCGCCCATGTCGCGGGTCCGCGAGGCGGGATCGGCGATCACCGTCTCCATCGCCGCGATCACCGCGTCGGCGGCGTCCTTGTGGCCGAGATGTTCGAGCATCATCGCCGCCGACCAGATCTGGCCGATCGGATTGGCGATGCCCTTGCCGGCGATGTCCGGCGCCGAGCCGTGCACCGGCTCGAACATCGACGGGAAGTCGCCCTCGGGATTGATGTTGGCCGACGGCGCGATGCCGATCGAGCCGGCCACCGCCGGGCCGAGATCGGAGAGGATGTCGCCGAAGAGGTTGGAGCCGACGACGACGTCGAACCAGTCCGGATGCTGGACGAAATGCGCGCAGAGAATGTCGATATGGTACTGGCTGGTCGCGATGTCGGGATAGTCCGCCTTCATCGCGGCGAAGCGCTCGTCCCAGAACGGCATGGTGTGGATGATGCCGTTCGACTTCGTGGCGGAGGTCACCTGCTTGCGTGGACGCGTCCTGGCGAGCTCGAAGGCATAGCGCAGCACCCGGTCGACGCCGCGCCGGGTGAAGATCGATTCCTGGATGGCAAGCTCGTTCTCGGTGCCGCGATAGAGCCGGCCGCCGGCCTCGGAATATTCGCCCTCGACATTCTCGCGGACGACGTAGAAGTCGATGTCCTCCGGGCCGCGATTGGCGAGCGGGCTCGTGGTGCCTTTCAGGAGCCGCACCGGCCGAAGGTTCACATACTGGTTGAAGTCGCGGCGGATCGGGATGAGCAGGCCCCAGAGCGAGACGTGGTCGGGCACCTCTGGCCAGCCGACCGCGCCGAGGAAGACCGCGTCGTGCTGGCGGAACTGGTCGAGGCCGTTCTCCGGCATCATCCGCCCATGCTTCTTGTAATAGTCGCAGCTCCAGTCGACCTCGTCGAACTGGAAGGCGATGTCGAACCTTCGGCCGACGGCTTCCAGCACGCGCATGCCCTCGGGCACGACCTCGCGGCCGATGCCGTCGCCGGGGATGGTCGCGATCTTCAGGCGGTTGGTTGCGGACATGCGGGGGTACTCCGTATTTTCAGGTTCCGCGCCAGGGCGGGGCAGGCGCGGCCGGTCTAGAGGAACAGGCCGGTCGGCATCGGGATGAGCAGGACCCTCGCCATCACCAGGTAGAAGACGGTGAGGATGGCAAGGCCGATGACCACGAGGGTCGCGCCCTCGCGCAGCGACATGCGGTCATGGGTCGCCACGAGCATGATCGCGAAATAGGCCAGCACGCTCGACACGAGGAAGCCGAGGATCGGGATCAGCACGATCCAGACGATCATCGCCAGCAGGAAGAGCAGGCGGCGCGGCATCGACTCGTGGCTCGCCTCGGGCTGCGCCTCGGCTGGTGCCGTCACCGGAACAGCGCGCATGCCGAGCACGACATTGCGCAGGATGAGCGCCAGCGCGAAGACGATCATCGCGACCGAGACGGTGATCGGGAAGACCGAGCCCATCGGGGACATGCTGTCGGTCTGCAGGATCAGGAAGGCGCCGAGCGCGACGAACACGGCGGCCAGGATCGTTCCCGGCACGTCGTGCGGCTTTCTAAGGCTGGCCATCGCGGCTCTCCACGGTGATGTCGGTATGGGACTTGCGGGCCCGCCTGGCGCCGATCGCCGAGGCGATCAGCGGGTAGAACAGGGTCAGCGCGGCGAAGGCGACGATGGCCATCGAGATCGGCCGGCCGAAGAACATGCCGAGGATGTTCCCCTGGGCATTGCCGATCAGGTAGCTCTGGACGAAGCCCTGCTCGGCGATCTGGCCGAGCACCAGGCCGAGCACGATCGGCGAGGGCGAATAGCCGGTCCGGTTGAGCAGCCAGCCGACGACGCCGAGGCCGAGCATCACCGCCACGTCGTTGAGGTTGTTGTGGATGGCGAAGCTGCCGACCACGGTCATGAAGGCGATGGTCGGCACCAGCGCCGATTTCGGAATCGCCACGATGCTCTTGTAGGCGTAGCGGCCGATGAGCAGGCCGACCGGCAGCATGATCAGCGTGCCGATGATCAGGCCGAAGATGAAGGTGTAGACGATCGACCCCTGGGTGGTGAACAGGGTGGGTCCGATGCGAATGCCCTGGACCAGCAGCGCGCCGAGGATGACCGCGTCCGGCGGGGTGCCGGGAATGCCGAGGACGAGGGTCGGGATGAAGCCGCCGCCGACCGTGGCGTTGTTGGCCGACTCCGTGGCGATGATCCCGCCCGGCTCGCCCGTGCCGTAGCGCTCCGGGTGCTTGGAGGAGCGGCGCGCCTCCGAATAGGAGACAAGGCTCGCCACCGAGCCCCCGGCGCCCGGCAGGATCCCGACGATCGTGCCGATCAGCGACGAGCGGATCAGGTTGACCTTCTCCTTCATCGTGATCGCGAAGGCCTCCTTGAGGCGGAAGCCGCCGCTTTCGGGGGCGACCCGAAGATGCGGGTCGCGCGTGGCGACGAGGTCGATCAGGACGGGGATGCAATAGAGGCCGATCAGGCCGGCGACGATGTTGATGCCGCCGAGCAGCACCTGGCTGCCCATGGTGAAGCGCACGTCCGCGCCGATCACCGCGATGCCGACCATCGACAACAGCAGCCCGAGACAGGCGCCGATCATGCCCTTCAGCAGGTTGCCGACCGAGAGCGCCGAGATCAGCGTCAGGCCGAACACCGCCAGCCAGAAATATTCGGGTGGGCCGAAGGCGAGGGCGACCTGCGCGAGCGGCGGGGCGAGGAACATCAGCAGCAGCGCGCCCACCAGCCCGCCGGTAACCGAGGCGAGAGTCGCCAGGCTGACGGCCAGCGCGCCGTCGCCGCGCTTGGCCATCGGGAAGCCGTCGAAGGTGGTGGCGATGGCCGACGGCGTGCCGGGCGTGTTGACCAGGATCGCCGAATAGGAGCCGCCATAGATCGCGCCGGTGTAGATCGCGCCGAGCACGATCAGGCCGGAGGCGGGCTCCATGGTGAAGGTGAAGGGCACGAGCACCGCGACGGCCATCGTCGCTGAGAGACCGGGCATGGCGCCGATGACGATACCGGCGACCACGCCGACCAGGGCGAGTGCGAGGTTCGTCAGCGTCAGGGCCTCGGCGAGGTAGACGAGCTTGTCCATGGCGTCCGCTTCAGATGGGGCAAGGAAAAAAGGGCGGAAGCGTCAGCTGCGCCTCCGCCCGGACCGGATGCCGGATCAGTTCTGGGTGATGCCCATCTGCTTGGCGGTTTCCTCGTATTCGGCGCGCCGCTCGCCCATGAAGGCTTCCATTTCGCCATAGGGCACGTCGATGACGACGAAGCCGCCGTCCTTCATCTTCTGGACGAAGTCGGGGTCGGCGTTGATCTCGCCGATCATGTCGGAGACCTGCTGGCGCACTTCCTCGGAGGCCGAGTTCGGCACGGCAACGCCGCGATAGGCGCCGCCGGCCATGTCGTAGCCGAGCTCCTTGAAGGTCGGCACGTCCGGGAAGCTCGGGACACGCTCGTCAGCCGCCACGGCGAGGACGCGGACCGCGTCGGCCTGGTTGATCGCGGCCGTGGTGTAGCTGAAGCCCGCCATGACCTGGTTGCCGAGCACGGCGGTGGTCGCCGGGCTGGTGCCGGAGAAGGGGATGTAGGTGGTGGTGACGCCGACCAGCCGATCGAACGTCGCCTGTGCGACGTGGTTCGCGGAGTTCGTCCCGGAGCCGGAGAAGGTCACGAGGCCCGGGTTCTCCTTGGCATAGGTGACGAGGTCCTCGAGGGTCTGGAACTGGCTGTCGGCCGGCACGATGATCGCGTCCGGCGTGTAGTGGAAGAAGTAGACGTTGGTCAGGTCTTCGGTCTTGTAGCCGACGTCCTGCGCCATCGGCTGCATGATGATGTGGGGCAGGTTCGTGCCCATGATCGTGTAGCCGTCGCCTTCCATGCCGTTCAGCTGCGACCAGGCCTGGGCGCCGCCGGCGCCTTCCAGATACTGCACGACCATGCTCTGGCCGGTCTGCTTCTCGAACACCGGCTGCTGCATGCGCGCCGCGATATCCGACTCGCCGCCGGCATTGAACGGAATGATGTAGTTGACCGGTTTGGCCGGATAGTCCTGCGCACCAGCGGACATCGCCGACAGTCCGATCGCCATCGCGGCGCCGGCAAGAATGGTCGTGAGCTTCATCTGTAATCCTCCCTGGATCGTCAATAACGGCACCCTCGGCCTCCCAGCCTCGGGGGGTGCGTCAGCGCTATCTGGGACGATCATCTGCGGAATGTCAATCTTGCGTTCGTTGTTGCATGCATCAGGGCATGCATCATTTGCGCCATCGAACCGCTCGCGTTAGACTGGCTTCGCACAGGGAGCCCCATATGTCCGATGCAGCCGCGCTCTTCGAAACCGACAGTGTCGAGCGCAAGCCGCCTCTGGTCGAAGCGGCCTATGACGCGCTGAAACAGGCGATCCGCGACGGCATGTTTCCGCCCGGCTTCCAGGGCTCGGAACTGGAGATGGCGCATCGGCTCGGCATGAGCCGGACCCCGGTGCACCAGGCGATCATCCGCCTGCAGAGCGAAGGCATGGTCGAGCTTCGGCCGAAGCGGGGCGTTGTCATACGCAGCCTTTCGCCGGACGACATGCGGGAAGTCTACGACGTGATCATCGCCGTCGAGGGGATGGCGGCGCTGCTGCTGGCCGAGCAGCCGGCGGCGGCCCGGCAGGCCGTCTGCGACGATCTGGAAGCCATGAACGAGGAGCTCATCGAGGCCCTTGATCGCGACGACCTCGCCCGCTGGGCCGACGTCGATGCGCGTTTCCATGCGGTGCTCGTCGAGGGAAGCGGCAACAGCCGGCTCGCCAAGATCGCGCGGATCAATATCGACCAATCCTACCGGGCCCGGCGGCTCACCCTGCGCTTCCGGCCGAAACCGGTTCACTCCATCGGCGAGCACCGGCTGATCATCGCCGCGGCGCGGGAAGGCGATGCCGCCGGCGCGCGGCAGATGGCGCAGGACCACAAGATCAAGGCACGGGACCTGATCGTCGCGCTGCTGAAGCGCTACGACATGAAGCATCTCTGACGCGAGGGACGCCCGCTGGGCGTTGCCGCACGCACGGGGCCGGCGACGTGAGCCGCGACGATCCGGGGTGCAGGTCTTGTGGCGAACCCCGTGAACATGCCGGGACTTGCAGGTGCTCCGGGACGAAATGCTATTCAGACGAGATCGCCCGCATGCGGGAACGTCAGGGAGGACGCGGGGCATGTTCGACACCGGCATGAATTTCGCGCTCGGCGAGGATGTCGAGGCACTGCGCAGCATGGTCAGGCGCTTTGCGCAGGAGACGATCGCGCCGCGCGCTGCCGCCATCGATGCGGAAAACGCCTTCCCGGACGAACTCTGGACGGAACTTGGCGCGCTCGGCCTGCTCGGCATCACCGTCGAGGAAGAATACGGTGGTGCCGCGATGGGTTATCTCGCCCATTGCGTCGCCATGGAGGAGATATCCCGTGCCTCGGCGTCGGTCGGGCTGTCCTACGGCGCCCACTCCAATCTCTGCGTCAACCAGATCCGTCGCAACGGCACGCCGGAGCAGAAGCGGCGATATCTGCCGAAGCTGGTCTCCGGCGAACATGTCGGCGCGCTGGCGATGTCGGAATCGGGGGCCGGGTCGGACGTCGTCGGCATGAAGCTTCGGGCCGAGAAGCGGAACGACCGGTACGTCCTCAACGGCACCAAGATGTGGATCACCAACGGCCCCGACGCCTCGACCCTGATCGTCTACGCCAGGACGGACCCGGACGCCGGGCCGCGCGGCATCACCGCCTTCCTCGTCGAGAAGGCGATGACCGGCTTTTCGACCGCCCAGAAGCTCGACAAGCTCGGCATGCGCGGCTCGAACACCTGCGAACTGGTCTTTCAGGATTGCGAGGTGCCGTTCGAGAACGTTCTCGGCGAGGAGGGCGGCGGCGCCAAGGTGCTGATGAGCGGTCTCGACTACGAGCGGGTGGTCCTGTCGGCCGGCCCGCTCGGCATCATGGCCGCGTGCATGGACGTGGTCGTTCCCTACGTTCACGAGCGCAAGCAGTTCGGGCAGGCGATCGGCGAATTCCAGCTGATGCAGGGGAAGCTGGCCGACATGTATGTGACGATGAATGCCTGCCGGGCATATGTCTACGCGGTCGCCGCAGCCTGCGACCGCGGCGAGACCAGCCGCAAGGATGCCGCCGGCTGCATCCTGTACGCCGCAGAGAAGGCGACGCAGATGGCGCTGGAGGCGATCCAGGCACTCGGCGGCAACGGCTACATCAACGACTATCCGACCGGACGGCTGCTGCGCGACGCCAAGCTCTACGAGATCGGCGCCGGCACCAGCGAGATCCGCCGCATGCTGATCGGGCGGGAGCTGTTTCGGGAGACCGGTTGATCGAGAAGCTCAGATGTATAGATTATGGCATGTTCTATCTTGGGAGGCTGGATGTCTCGGATCAGAAAGCCCGCCTCGCGCAATCCTCCCGAGGCGCACTCGAAAACGGGACGCGTTTGGGAGATTGCCGACACCCTTAGCAAGCGGCTCGGCCGGCGTGCCGATCGCAAGGCTGTCGTTGACGCTGCCGTAGCGGAAGGCGGCAATGCGAACACCGCGTCGACCCAGTATTTTCACTGGAAGCACGAATACGACGCACGACATGCGGATCGCTCGGAGGATTTGGGCTCGGTCCGGTCGACGCGCCTGACAATTGGCAAGGACGGGCGTGTGGTCATCCCTTCCGAGATGCGGACGGCCATGCTTCTCGGCGAAGATGGCGTGGTCAGCGCCGAGGTCATCGACGGTGAATTACGGATCTTGTCGCCAAAAGGTGTGGTGCGCCACGTGCAGGCTCTGGCGCGAGATCTCGACCGGGGCCAGGGTTCCGCTGTCGATGAGCTGATCGCCGAGCGACGAGAAGAGGCGCGGCGCGAGGACGAGAGCCCTTCTTGACCGTTGTTCTCGATGCATCGGCGCTCCTCGCGGTCATCTTCGGAGAGCCGGGCGGGAGTGTCGTGGAACGCTCGCTTTCGGACGCGTTCATGCTTACGGTCAACGTCTCCGAGGCCGTCTCCAAATTGCTCGACCGCGGTTTCGATCTGGAGAATGCGCGTCGTGCCGTCACGAGATTTCCTCTGATGTTCGTGCCCTTCGACCAGGAACTGGCGGTGCTGGCCGCCTCATTGCGCCCGAGGACGAGGCATCTGGGTTTCTCCTTCGCCGATCGTGCATGCCTGGCGCTCGCCGAGCGCGAAGGCCGCCCGGCCCTGACCGCTGATCGTGTCTGGTCGCAGGTCGACCTCGGCATCACCGTCGAGTTGATCAGGTGAGGCACGTTCCATGACCCGCCTGACCTCAGCGGTCAGCCCCCGCTCCGAAGCCTTCGCGGCCAATCGCGCAGCGATGCTGCAGCAGATCGAGATTGTCGAGGCAGCGGCGGAGACGGCGATGGCCGGCGGCGGCATGGCCGCGCGCGAGCGGCATGTGGGCCGCGGCAAGCTTTTGCCGCGCGATCGCGTCGAGGGTCTGATCGACCCCGGCTCGCCCTTTCTCGAGATCGGGCTGTTCGCGGCGCACGACATGTATGGCGGCGAGGTGCCCGCCGCGGGCGCGATCGCCGGGATCGGCCGGGTGGCGGGACGCGAGGTGATGATCCTCGCCAACGACGCGACGGTGAAGGGCGGCACCTATTTTCCGCTGACGGTGAAGAAGCACCTGCGGGCTCAGGAGATCGCCGAGGCGAACAACCTGCCTTGCGTCTATCTGGTCGATTCCGGCGGGGCCAATCTGCCGAACCAGGACGAGGTCTTCCCCGACCGCGACCATTTCGGCCGGATCTTCTACAATCAGGCGCAGATGTCGGCGAAGGGCATCGCCCAGATCGCCGTCGTGATGGGCTCCTGCACGGCGGGCGGGGCATACGTGCCGGCGATGAGCGACGAGACGATCATCGTCAAGAACCAGGGCACGATCTTCCTCGCCGGCCCGCCGCTGGTGAAGGCCGCGACGGGCGAAATCGTCTCGGCCGAGGACCTCGGCGGCGGCGATGTCCATACGCGACTGTCGGGGGTGGCCGATCATCTGGCGAATGACGATCTGCATGCGCTGGAGCTTGCCCGCCGGGCGATCGCCAACCTCAACCGGCGAAAGCCCGAAACGGTCCAACTGCAGGCGCCGGAAGATCCCGCCTACGACCCCGAGGATCTGCTCGGCCTCGTGCCGGCCGATACCCGCACTCCCTACGACGTGCGCGAGGTGATCGCCCGCGTGGTCGACGGCTCGCGCTTCGACGAGTTCAAGGCGCGCTACGGCACGACGCTGGTCTGCGGCTTCGCCCATGTGCACGGCATGCCGGTCGGCATCGTCGCCAGCAACGGCGTCCTGTTTTCCGAAAGCGCCGTGAAAGGCGCGCATTTCGTCGAACTCTGCTCGCAGCGGAAGATCCCGCTGGTCTTCCTGCAGAACATCACCGGCTTCATGGTCGGCCGCGCCTACGAGGCCGGCGGCATCGCCCGGCACGGGGCCAAGCTGGTCACCGCCGTTGCGACGACCTCGGTACCGAAGATCACGCTGCTGATCGGCGCCTCCTACGGCGCCGGCAATTACGGCATGGCGGGCCGCGCCTATTCGCCCCGCTTCCTCTGGACCTGGCCGAACAGCCGCATCGCGGTCATGGGCGGCGAGCAGGCCGCGGGCGTCCTTGCCACCGTCCGCCGCGACGGGATCGAGCGCAAGGGCGGCGCGTGGTCCGCCGACGAGGAGGCCGAATTCAAGCGCCCGACGATCGAGATGTTCGAGCGCCAGAGCCAGCCGCTCTACGCCTCGGCGCGGCTGTGGGATGACGGCATCGTCCACCCCGCCAGGACCCGCGCCATTCTCGGCCTGTCGCTGTCGGTGGCGCTGAACGCGCCGATCCCCGAGACGCGGTTCGGCCTGTTCCGGATGTGAAGGATCCGGTATGATATCATTCCGATATCACGGAGGGGGCAGATGGCTCAGATGATCGTACGTCAGATCGACGAGGCGATACTGGAGCGGCTCAAGGCTCGGGCGAAGCAGAATGGTCGGTCGGCGGAGGCGGAGGTCCGGGCGATCCTCGGGGCCGCGCTGGAACAGCCGGAGCGGCGCTCCCTGATGTCGTTGGTCGGCGCCGGTTCATCGCCGCATTCGCTGAAAACGCCGGAAGCTATCGTCGCGCATGTTCGCGCGCTGCGCGAAGAGGGCGAGCGCTAGTTGGACGGCCCGACCATCTATCTCGACACAAATGTCCTGATCGCGCTGGTCGAGCCCGTGGCCCCGCTAACGCCGAACCAACGCGTTTTCGTCGAGCAGATCGACGCCGGTGCGCTGATCGCCGTAACCAGCGAGATCGCGCTGGCCGAATGCCTGGTCAAGCCGCTGACCGACGCTGTCGCGCATACGGTGCGAGCATATTACGCCCTCTTTGCCTCGCAATCGTGGCTCGCGGTAATGTCGGTGTCGCGGGCGGTGCTCGTCGAAGCGGCTGCCCTGCGCGCCGCCCATCGGATGGCGCTCCCCGATGCCATCCACGTGGCGTCCGCGAGACTTGCTGAAGCCTCGGCCTTCGTAACCGACGATCGCCGCCTTCCGGTCCCCGCGGTCGAGAAGTTGGGCTGGTCCGATATGCCGGTGATCAGATGACGGCGAATGCCATCCCCTCCCTCCTCATCGCCAATCGCGGCGAGATCGCCTGCCGGGTGATCCGGACGGCACAGCGCCTCGGCATCCGCACCGTCGCGGTCTTCTCCGATGCCGACGCGGACGCGCTGCATGTCGCGATGGCCGACGAGGCGGTGCATATCGGAGCGGCGCCGGTCGGCGAGAGCTATCTGCGGGGTGAGCGCATCATTGCGGCAGCGCTGCGGACCGGCGCCGACGCGATCCATCCCGGCTACGGCTTCCTGTCGGAGAATGCGGCGTTCGTCGATGCGGTGGAGGCCGCCGGGCTGATCTTCGTCGGCCCCTCGGCCGTCGCCATCCGGGCGATGGGCCTCAAGGACGAAGCCAAGCGGCTGATGCAGGCGGCGGGCGTGCCGGTCGTGCCGGGCTATCACGGCGACGAGCAGGATCCGGACTCCCTCGCCAGGGAAGCGGCGCAGATCGGCTATCCGGTGCTGATCAAGGCCCGTGCCGGGGGCGGCGGCAAGGGCATGCGCCGGGTCGACGATCCGGCGGAATTTACTGCCGCGCTGGCGGGCGCCCGGCGGGAAGGCGAGGCCTCGTTCGGCGATCCGCACTGCCTGATCGAGAAATACGTCGACACCCCGCGCCACATCGAAATCCAGGTCTTCGGCGACAGCCATGGCAATGTCATCCATCTCTTCGAGCGTGACTGCTCGCTGCAGCGACGCCACCAGAAGGTGATCGAGGAGGCGCCGGCGCCCGATATGCCTGCCGCGATGCGCGCGGCTATGGGCGCGGCGGCGGTCAGGGCGGCGAAAGCCATCGCCTACGAAGGCGCCGGGACGGTCGAGTTCATCGCCGATGCCTCCGAAGGGCTTCGGCCCGACCGGTTCTGGTTCATGGAGATGAACACCCGCCTGCAGGTGGAGCACCCGGTGACCGAGGCGATCACCGGGCTCGATCTCGTCGAATGGCAACTGCGCGTCGCCGCGGGCGAACGACTGCCTCTCACGCAAGAGGGTGTCCGCATCGACGGTCACGCCATCGAGGCGCGGATCTATGCCGAGGATGCGGCGAGAGGCTTTCTGCCGGCGACCGGAACGCTGGCTCATCTGCGGTTTCCGGAGGGCCTTTCGGGTGTGCGCATCGACACGGGCGTGCGGCAGGGCGACCGGATAACCCCGCATTACGACCCGATGATCGCCAAGCTGATCGTCCACGGGCCGGACCGGACGAGTGCCATCGGCCTCTTGCGCAAGGCTCTGGGGAAAACCCGCATCGCCGGCTCGGTCACCAATGTCGCCTTCCTCTCGCGCCTGGCGAACCACCCGCGATTTGTCGCCGGGGCGGTCGATACCGGGCTGATCGGCCGGGATCAGGAGACGCTGGCGGCGTCGCCTCCCGCTTCGGCGGAAGCGGCGGCGCTCGCGGCCCTGGCCAGCCTGGCGCATCTTGCGCCGCCGAACTCCTCCGCCGACCCGTGGTCGAGCCTGCGGGGCTTTCGGGCCTGGGGCGTCGCGCGGCAGACGGCGCGCTTCGAGGACGAGAACGGCACGCGGCGGGACATCGTCGTCAGCGACCGCGGAAACCGCCGCTTCTCCGTCGCAGCCGAAGGGGAGACGCTCGACCTTACCGTGATGGGAGCGGACGCCGAGGGGGCCCGCGTCTCGGTGGACGGGCACGTTTTCGATGCCGGGATCGCGTGCGATGCCGATGGTCAGACGGTCTTCCTGGAAGGCGAGGCGCACCGCTTCCGCCACTACAGCGCCGTCGCCCATGCCGAGGAGGAGGGCAGCGACCGGATCATTGCGCCGATGCCGGGCCTCGTCAGGCTGGTCAGGGTGCAGGCCGGCGACGCGGTGAAGAAGGGCGAGGCGCTGGTCGTCATCGAGGCGATGAAGATGGAGCATTCGCTGGTCAGTCCGCGCGACGGCGTCGTCGGCGAGGTCGTCGTCGCGATCGGTGATCAGGTCGAGGACGGCGCCCTTCTGCTGTCGCTCGCGCCCGAAAATTGACGCAAAATAGCCGAATTTTGGAACCTTTCCCGGCTATGGGTCTTGGCATTCTCGCAGGGACCGCGGTTTTTCCAGGGGGAAGGGCTTTCGTCCCGGGAAACAGGGACGTCAAGCATGGCAACCGAGGTTAAGACCGGGCGGCTCGGGCCGTTTCCGAACGTCAGTCGACCCGTCTTCACCATCTCCGCGTTCCTCATCGTCGGCTTCATCCTCTTCGGCGCGGTCTTCACCGAACTTGCCTCGACGATCTTCACCGGTGCGCAGGCGGGGATCGCCGATTATTTCGGCTGGTTCCTGATCCTGACGACGAACCTGGCGCTCGGCCTCTGCGTCTATCTGGCATTCAGCCGCTATGGCGACATCCGCCTCGGGGCGCAGACGGAATCACCGGAATACGGCCTCATGCCCTGGACCGCGATGCTGTTCAGCGCCGGCATCGGCATCGGGCTGCTCTACTGGGCGGTCTCCGAGCCGCTGTTCCATTTCTTCGCCCCGCCGATGGGCGAACCCCAGACGATCGAGGCCGCCAAGCAGGCGATGGTCCTGTCCTTCCTGCACTGGGGCCTGCACGGCTGGGCGATCTACGGCATCGTCGGCCTGTCGCTTGCCTATTTCCACTACCGCAACGGCCTGCCGCTCTCGGTCCGCTCGGCGCTCTATCCGCTGATCGGCGAGCGCATCTACGGACCGATCGGGCATACGGTCGACATCCTGGCCGTGTTCGGCACGATGTTCGGCATCGTCACCTCGCTCGGGCTGGGCGTCATGCAGATCAATGCGGGGCTCGGCATCGTGTTCGGCGTCGCGGACAGCCTGCTCGTGCAGATCGCGCTCATCGCCGGCATCACCGGGCTCGCGACGATCTCCGTGATGCTCGGCCTCGACGGCGGCATCAAGCGGATCTCGAGCCTCAACATCGGACTGAGCTTCGCGCTCCTCGCCTTCATCGTGCTCACCGGGCCGACCCTCTACATCTTCGACAGCTTCGTCGAGAATGTCGGCAACTACGTCGCCGGCCTGATCACCTTCGGTACCTGGAGCGAGGCCTATTCGGGAACCAACTGGCAGGTCGACTGGACGATCTTCTACTGGGCCTGGTGGATTTCCTGGTCGCCCTTCGTCGGCATCTTCATCGCCCGCATCTCGCGCGGCCGCACCGTGCGCGAGTTCATCCTCGGCGTGCTGCTGGTGCCGACCGCCATCCTGTTCTTCTGGTTCACCGCCTTCGGCGGCACGGCGCTCAATCTCGAGCTCGCCGGTGACCCGGGTCTGATCGAGGCGACGAAGGAAAGCTACGGCAACGCCATCTTCAAGCTCCTGGAGTTCTTCCCGTTCCCCGGCCTGATCTCCTGCGTGATCATGGTGATGATCGTGATGTGGTTCGTCACCTCCTCCGACAGCGGCAGCTTCGTCATCGACATGCTCACGGCCGGCGGCGACGCCAACCCACCGAAGATCCAGCGGATGTTCTGGGCGATCACCGAGGGCTGCATCGCCGCGGTGCTGTTGGCGGCGGGCGGGCTGAACGCTCTGCAGGCGGCAGCCGTGGTCGCCGGCTTCCCCTTCGCCTTCGTCATCATCGTGATGATGTACGGCCTCCTGCGCGGGCTCGGCCGGGACAAGCTGGTGATGTACCGGTACAAGCAATGGTACCGTACCGAGCAGGAGGCGGAAGCCAATCTGCCGAATGCCTATGCCGACGAGGAGGCCTTAAAGGGGCCGCCGAAGCTCGCCGTCGAGAGCTGAGGCGCGGCGCCCACACGCCTGCAGCCGACGTATACATTATTTTTTTAGAGGCAGTTGCGCGACCGCAGCTTAGCGGACAGTATGCCGCCCAACGGCAAGAATACGTCCGCTTGGGTGAGGAAGCGCATGGCATCGGTGACGTTCCGGGACGTCCGCAAGGCGTTCGGCACGGTAGAAGTGCTGCACGGCGTATCAATCGATATCGACGAGGGGCAGTTCGTCGTGCTCGTCGGGCCATCGGGCTGCGGGAAGTCGACGCTGCTGCGCATGCTCGCCGGGCTCGAGCATGTCAGTGCCGGCGAAATCCTGATCGGCGATCGGGTGGTCAACGACCTGCCGCCGAAGGATCGCGACATCGCGATGGTCTTCCAGAACTACGCGCTCTATCCGCACATCACGGTCGCCCAGAACATGGCGTTCTCGCTGATGCTGAAGCGTGCGTCGAAGCAGGAGATCGAGGACCGGGTGAAGCCGGCCGCCGAGATTCTCGGCCTGACGCATCTTCTCGATCGCTATCCGCGCCAGCTGTCGGGCGGCCAGCGCCAGCGCGTCGCCATGGGCCGGGCGATCGTGCGCGATCCGCAGGTGTTCCTGTTCGACGAGCCGCTATCCAATCTCGACGCCAAGCTGCGCGTGTCGATGCGCACCGAGATCAAGAATCTCCACCAGCGCCTGAAGACCACCACGGTCTACGTCACCCACGACCAGATCGAGGCGATGACCATGGCCGACAAGATCGTCGTCATGCATGACGGCCGCGTCGCGCAGGTCGGCACGCCGCTGGAGCTCTACGACCGGCCTGACAATCTCTTCGTCGCCGGCTTCATCGGCTCGCCCGCCATGAACATGCTGACCGGCGCGGCCGATCCCGACGACCGGACGCGCTTCGTCACCGGCGACGGGTTCAGGCTGCCGATCGCCCGTCCGGGCAAGGCGGCGCCCGGCCGCGAGACGATCTACGGCGTGCGGCCGGAATCCTTCCGCATCGGCGGCGACGTGAAGCTGCTTATCGAGGTTGTCGAGCCGACCGGCTCGGAAACCCATGTGGTCGCCCGGCTGGGCGCCACCGAGGTGATCTGCGTCTTCCGCGAGCGCATCACCGAAGGCCCGGGCGACCAGCTGATGGTCTCGATCGATCCCGAGGCCGTGCATCTGTTCGACGCCCAGACGGGTGCGCGTGTGTCGGACTGACCCGCAACGGCAGCCCGGCGCCCGTGGAGGACGGGGGCAGGGCGACCGCAGTCTGTGACGAGCCGCGGCGGCAGCGGGAGCCCGCCGGCGGCACAAGCCGGAACGCTTCCGCGCAAGAGGAGGAAACAGCATGACGATCAATCGCAGAACGCTGCTCGCAGGCACTGCCGGTATCGCCGCCGGTGCCGCGCTGGGCGACCGTTTCGGCATCACCCGGGCGATGGCGCAGGCCGCCGCCGCCCGCTTCACGCCCGAGGAAGGGGCCACGCTGCGGCTCCTGCGCTGGGTGCCGTTCGTTGCCGGCGAGGAAGCCGCCTGGAACGCCAATACCCAGGCCTTCACCGAGG
Organism: Aurantimonas endophytica; assembly: GCF_014196845.1. GTDB lineage: Bacteria > Pseudomonadota > Alphaproteobacteria > Rhizobiales > Rhizobiaceae > Aurantimonas > Aurantimonas endophytica. Next base: position 374,259 of record NZ_JACIEM010000003.1, on the reverse strand, counting down.
CGACGGGTGTCCAGGTCCAGATCGACCAGGAAAGCTGGGAGGACGTGCGTCCGAAGGCTGCCGTCGCGGCCAATGTCGGCTCCGGCCCGGACATGGTGATGAGCTGGTTCGACGACCCGTTCCAGTATCCCGACAAGCTGGTCGACGTGACCGACCTCGCCACCGCCCTCGGCGAGCAGCATGGCGGCTGGTACGAGGGGCTCGAAGGCTACGCCAAGCAGGGCGACAAGTTCATCGCCGTGCCGCTCTGCGCCATCGGCAACGCCATCTGCTACCGCGACAGCCACATGAAGGCGGCGGGTTTCGAGGAGTTCCCGACCGACACCGACGGGTTCCTGGCGCTCTGCACGGCGCTCAAGGAAAAGGGTACACCGGCCGGATTCCCGCACGGCAAGGCCGTCGGCGACGGCAACAACTATGCCCATTGGCTGCTGTGGAGCCACGGCGGCAAGATGGTCGACGAACAGGGCAACGTCACGATCAACAGCCCGGAGACCAAGGCCGCGATCGAATATGCCCAGAAGCTCTACGCGACCTTCATCCCGGGCACCGAGAGCTGGCTCGACATCAACAACAACCGCGCCTTCCTGGCCGGCCAGGTGTCGCTGACGGCCAACGGCGTCTCGCTCTATTACGCCGCGACCAAGGATCCGGCCATGGCCGAGATCGCCGAGGACATCCGCACGGTGAACTTCCCGGTCGGCCCGCTCGGCGAGCCGGTGGAACTGCACCAGACCTCGACCCTGTCGATCTTCAGCCATACGGCGTATCCGCAGGCCGCCAAGGCCTATATCGACTTCATGTACCAGGCCGACCAGATGAACGCCTGGATCGAGGGTGCCAGCGCCTATTGCTGCCAGCCGCTGAAGGCCTTCGCCGACAACCCGGTCTGGACCTCGAACCCGATCCACGCGCCATACGCGCGGGCGTCGGAGACGCTGAGGCCGAACGGCTACGCCGGCCCGCTCGGCGCCGCCTCCGCAGGCGCGATGGCCGACTACGTCCTCGTCGACATGTTCGCCGAGGCTGTCACCGGCCAGCGCTCGCCGGAAGACGCCATGGCCAACGCCGAGCGGCGGGCGCAGCGCTACTACCGAAGCTGACGTTCCGTTGATCCGGTGGCGGCGCCCCGTGCGCCGCCGCCACGCCGGCAAAACCGGCACGAGCATGCAGCAGCGATGGGGAGGCCCGTTCCATGTCCAGCACAGCAGCGCCCACGCGGCAGTCTCGCCTTGCCCGGCTGTCGCAGAGCCGCAACGGCCTCGGCATCCTGTTCATGGTGCCGGCCGCGGCCTTCCTGCTGTGCTTCCTGACCTATCCGCTGTTTCTCGGCGTCTGGCTCGGCTTCACCGACACGACGATCGGCCGCACCGGCGTGTTCATCGGGCTGGAGAACTATGCCTGGCTGTTCGACGACCCGGTGTTCTGGCTGTCCGTCTACAACACCGTGCTCTACACGACCGTGGCGTCCGTGCTGAAATTCGGGCTGGGACTCTGGCTGGCGCTGATCCTCAACGAGCATCTGCCGTTCAAGACGTTCTTCCGGGCGATCATACTTCTTCCCTGGGTGGTGCCGACGGTGCTGTCGGCCCTGGCCTTCTGGTGGATCTACGATTCGCAGTTCTCGATCATTTCCTGGGTGCTGATGCAGTGGGGCTGGATCGATGCGCCGATCAACTTCCTCGGCGACCCGAACAATGCCCGTGCATCGGTGATCGCCGCCAATGTCTGGCGCGGCATTCCCTTCGTCGCGATCTCGCTGCTCGCCGGGCTGCAGACGATCCCGCAGTCGCTCAACGAGGCAGCGGCGCTGGACGGCGCCACCTCGTGGCAGCGCTTCAGCAAGATCACCCTGCCGCTGCTGACCCCGATCATCGCGGTGGTGATGACCTTCTCGGTGCTGTTCACCTTCACCGACTTCCAGCTGATCTACGTGCTGACAAGAGGCGGGCCGGTCAACGCCACGCATCTGATGGCGACGCTGTCGTTCCAGCGCGCGATCCCCGGCGGCCAGCTCGGCGAGGGCGCCGCGATCGCGGTGGCAATGATCCCGTTCCTGCTGGCCGCCATCCTGTTCTCGTTCTTCGGGCTGCAGCGACGCAAGTGGCAGCAGGGCGGGGCAGACTGAGGAGATGATCCGATGAGCCAGCAAGACGCCGCCGGCGTTCGCGCCCCGATCCGCGACGATTCGGAGGGCATGCGCCAGTTCAACACGCTGCCGCGGCGGATCCTCGTGGTCTATCTGCCGCTGGCGGTGTTCGTCTTCGTGCTGCTGTTCCCGTTCTACTGGATGGCGATCACCGCGGTGAAGCCGGACAACCAGCTCACCAACTACCAGCAGTACAGCCCGTTCTGGGTGGTGCAGCCGACGCTGGAGCACATCAAGTACCTCCTGTTCGAGACCTCCTATCCGGGCTGGCTGTGGAACACGTTGCTGGTCTCGGTCGCCTCGACGGTCATCTCGCTCGCCGCTTCGGTCTTCGCGGCCTATGCGATCGAGCGCATCCGCTTCTCCGGTGCGCGCGTGACCGGCCTCCTGATCTTCCTCGCCTATCTCGTGCCGCCGTCGATCCTGTTCATCCCGCTCGCCTTCATCGTCTTCCAGGTCGGCATCTTCGATTCCCGGCTGGCGCTGATCCTGACCTACCCGACCTTCCTGATCCCGTTCTGCACCTGGCTGCTGATGGGCTATTTCCGCACCATCCCCTTCGAGCTCGAGGAGAGCGCCCTGGTGGACGGAGCGACACGCTGGCAGATCCTCACCAAGGTCGTCCTGCCGCTCGCCGTGCCGGGCTTGATCTCCGCCGGCATCTTCGCCTTCACCCTGTCCTGGAACGAGTTCATCTACGCCCTGACCTTCATCTCCTCCTCGGAGAACAAGACCGTTCCGGTCGGCGTGCTGACCGAACTGGTGCGCGGCGACATCTACGAATGGGGAGCGCTGATGGCCGGCGCCCTGCTGGGCTCGCTGCCGGTGGTCATCCTCTATTCGTTCTTCGTCGACTACTACGTCTCGTCGATGACCGGCGCCGTGAAGGAATAGCAGTCATGGCAGAGGCGATGCGCGTCGCGGTGATCGGCCTCGGCTCGATGGGCATGGGCGCGGCGAAATCGTGCCTCGCAGCCGGGCTCGCCACATACGGCATCGATCCCCGCAACAGCGCCTGCGACGAGCTGATGGCGGCCGGCGCGGTCGCGACCGGCGCTGGCGGCCGAGCCTTCGCACGCGATCTCGACGCGGTCGTCGTCCTCACCGTCAACGCCGCGCAGTGCCGCGACGCGCTGTTCGGCGAGCAGGGGATCGCCGCGCATCTGAAGCCCGGGACGCCGGTGATGGTCTCCGCGACCATCTCCGTCGCCGACGCCAAAGCCATCGCCGCCGATCTCGCCGAGGCAGGGCTCGCCATGCTCGACGCACCGGTGTCGGGCGGCCCGGTCAAGGCCGCTTGCGGCGACATGACGGTGATGGCCGCCGGCCCGGCGCAGGTGTTCGACGCGCTGCAGCCGGTGCTCGATGCGGTCGCCGGCAAGGTCTACCGCATCTCGGAGACGATCGGCGACGGCGCGACGGTGAAGATCATCCACCAGCTGCTCGCCGGCGTCCACATCGCCGCGGGCGCGGAGGCAATGGCGCTCGCCGCAAAGGCGGGCATTAAGCTGGAGACGATGTACGACGTCGTCACGCACGCCGCCGGCAATTCCTGGATGTTCGAGAACCGCATGCGCCATGTCGTCGACGGCGACTACACGCCGCATTCCGCGGTCGACATCTTCGTCAAGGATCTCGGCCTCGTCACCGAGACGGGCCTGTCGATGAAATTCCCGCTGCCGCTGGCGACGACGGCCTACGCGATGTTCGCCACAGCCAGCCAGGCCGGCTACGGCCAGCTCGACGACAGTGCGGTGATCAAGGTTTTCCCGGGCATCACCCTGCCGGGGGACGAGCCGAAGGCGTAGCGCCTCGGCTCGGCGAGGCCCGGTCAGCCGGTCATCACCGGCTCCCGGTCCGGGCCGGAGCCCAGCCTTTTGCCGGGATTGATCGCCTCCAGCCAGCGCAGATAGGCGGCGTGGTCGTGGCGTCCCATGTCCATCTCGTGGGTGAGGGCGTGGAACGCGTCCCGCGCGACCTCCGTCAGCGGCAGCCGGAGGCCGGCAGCGCGGGCGACTTCCAGCGCGTTCTCGATATCCTTCAGCTGCAGCGCCAGCGGCCCGCCCGGCACCCAGTTGCGCTCGGCCATGCGCTCGCCGTGGAGATCCAGGATGCGCGAGGTGGCAAAGCCGCCCATCAGCGCCGTGCGCAGCGCCGCCGGGTCGCAGCCGCCTTCCTGCGCCAGCAGCATCGCTTCGGAGACCGCGCCGATCGTCACCGCGACGATCACCTGGTTGGCGAGCTTGGCGACCTGGCCGGCGCCATGCACGCCGACGAGCGTCGGCCGGCCCATCGCCGCCAGCAGCCTCTCGGCGTCGTCGTAATCGTCCTGGCGCCCGCCGGCCATGATCGCCAGCGTCGCCTCGATCGCGCCCTTCTCGCCGCCCGAGACCGGCGCGTCGAGATGGCGGCGACCGGCGGCCTCGATGGCGGCGGCGTGGTCGCGGGCGACCGCCGGCTGAATCGACGACATGTCGATGAACAGCGTGCCCTCGGGCGCGGCCTCCACCACGCCCTCGCTGCCGAAATAGATCTCCGTCACCACCGGCGAATTATCGACCATGGTGATGACCGCGTCGGCCTTCGCGACCGCCGCGGGGGGATCGGCGGCGACGGTCGCCACGTCGGCCAGCGCCTCGGCCTTGCCGCGCGTGCGGTTCCACACCGTGACGGCAAAGCCGGCCTTGGCGATGTTGCGGGCCATCGGCCCGCCCATCAGGCCGGTGCCGATCAGCGTCACATGGGCGATGGCCATGGCGGTTCTCCTCGTGGCGGCGGCTGGCGCCCGGATCAGTAGACGGCGCGGCCGCCGGAAATATCGAACACGGCGCCGGTCGAGAAGGAACAATCCTCCGACGCCAGCCAGACGATCATCGCCGCGACCTCGGCCGGCTCGACGAAGCGGGCGAGGGGGATCTTCGACAGCATGTAGTCGATGTGTTCCTGGCTCATCTGGTCGAAGATCGCCGTGCGGGCCGCGGCCGGGGTGATGCAGTTGACCAGGATGCCGGTGCCGGCGAGTTCCTTGCCGAGCGACTTGGTGAGGCCGATCAGCCCCGCCTTCGACGCCGAATAATGCGAGGCGTTGGGGTTGCCCTCCTTGCCGGCGATCGAGGCGACGTTGACGATGCGCCCGTAGCCGTTGGCGAGCATCAGCGGCACCACGGCGCGGCTGGTCAGGAACGGCGCGACGAGATTGACCTCGACGGTCTTGCGCCAGATCTCGGGGCTCAGCTCCCACGTCTTGCCGTTGCCGCCGGTGATGCCGGCATTGTTGACCAGGATGTCAATGCGCCCGGCCGCGCCGGCCGCTTCATCGACGGCGGCGGCATCGGTGAGCTCGACCACCCGGCCGCTGGCCTTGTCGCCGAGCTCGGCCACCGCCGCATCGATCGCGTTGCCGTCGACGTCCCAGATCACCACGGAGCCGCCGCTGGCGATCACCCGCTCGGCCGTCGCCAGGCCGATGCCCCGTGCGCCGCCCGTGATGACCGCCGTCCGTCCTTCGAGATCGATCCTGTTCATCTTCTCCCCTCCCTCATGTCCAGCTGGCTCATCACACAGCGCGCCGTCTGGTGCAATGTATACGTTGTTTTGGCTGCCCGGCGCCCGCCTATTCGTCCGTCACATCCTGCGCGGCCGGCCCCGCCTGCAACCGCAGCAGCGCCAGCGCCTGCTGGTCGGTCCGGTCGCGATGCAACTGGTGGAGCCGTCCCGCCTCTTCGCTGTCGCGCGCGGCGATCGCCGCGACGATCGCCCGGTGCTCCTCGTCCGACTGGGACGGGCGCGGACGCAGCGGCACGATCGCCATGCGGGCGCGATATTGCTGGTCCCAGTACTGGCGGAGCGTCGTCTGCAGCCGGCTGTTGCCGCAGAGAGCGACGATCTCGGAATGGAAATTGTCGTCGAGCTGCGACCATTGCGCGATGTCGTCGCGCTTGGTGGCGCGTTCCATCTGCGCCATCAGCCCGCGCAGCCGGTCGATCTCGGCCTCCGACAGGCCGCGCCGGGCAAGAAGCCGCGCCGCGACCACTTCGAGCGCCGAGAAGACCTCATATATCTCGGCAAGATCGTCGAGCGACTGCGACCGGACGGTGACGCCGTGACGCGGGCGCACCCGCACGAGGCCTTCCTCGTCGAGCTTGATCAGCGCCTCGCGGATCGGCGTGCGGCTCATCGACAGGAGCGCGGCGACTTCCGTCTCGAGCAACGTCGTGCCCGGCGGCAGCCGCCCCTCGAGAATCCGGAACTTCAGCTCGCGATAGGCCCGCTCGCGCGCCGGCATGGACGCGACGCCCTGCAGGCTCGGCCGGGGGCGGGAGCCGCCGGCGGGGACCCGTGCACGGCCGTTGTCACCGGGAGCGTCAGGCTTCGTCAGCGCCGTCCTCCTCTGCCCATCGCTGCGCAAGCCTTTCAATGGTCTGTGCCGCCGTCGCGCCGGACACCGTTCAGTTCCGCGACCACGTCCGACAGCATCGGCAGGAAGTCGTCGCCGCGGCCGAGCGATTCAGCCGTCGCCAGCCCGTTCTTGACGGTCGAGGATACATGCGAGGCGATGCCGCTCTCGTTCGCCAGCGAGACCACGTAGCGCATGTCCTTGTGGGCGTTGCGCAGCGTGAATTTGTGCGCGTCGCGGTCGCGTCCGACGACGTATTGCATGAAGGTCTGGTAGAAGCCGCAATCCATCCTTCCGCCGCCGATGACGCCGTGAAAGGTCGCCGCATCGATGCCGTTCTTGGCGCCGATCGCCAGGGCTTCCGAATAGATCGAAGCGTAGCCGAGCGAGACGAAGTTGTTGAGCAGCTTCATCGTGTGCCCGGCGCCGGTCTCGCCGACCCGCACCACCTTGCCCGCCCAGGTCTCGAGCAGCGGGCGAACCCGCTCGAATTCGGCCTCGCTGGCGCCGACCATCGTGTCGAGCGTGCCTTCCCAGGCCTCTTTCGGGGTGCGCGACAGCGGCGCGTCGATGAAGGTCGCGCCCGCCTCGCCGCAGCGCTCGGCCAGCGCGCGGGTCGAGACCGGATTGCTGGTCGAGGTGTCGATGATGGTCTTCCCCTGCAGCTCCCCTGCCAGGATCGCCGCAACCGTCGCTTCCACCTGCGGGCTGCCGGGCAGGCAGAGGAAGATCACGTCCGACGCCGCGGCGAGCTCGGCGACGCTGGCCGCTTCCTTGGCACCACGCGTCTTGAGGTCCTCGACCGGCTCGCGGTTCCTGTGCGCGAGCACCGTCAGCGGATAGCCGGCCTCGACGATGTTCTTGGCCATGCCGTGGCCCATCAGGCCGACGCCCACGAAGCCGATGCGGGGTCGATCTGCCATCAGTTCTGCCTCTCTTGCGGATGCTTGTTGCGGGTGGGCATCGCTCACGCGCTCCTGGCTGCTTCGTCGGCGATATGAGCCCGAATGATGCTGGCGAAGTCGGTATCGGCGGTGAAGCCCGCCTCGGCGGCGCGCCGGGCATCGAAGTCGCGCGGCCAGCCGGCGACGATCTTCTCGATCGTCGCGTCCGGCTCGCGGCGGATCCGGGCGGCGACCTCCTCGCCGGCCACCTCGCGCAGCGCCTCGATCATCTCGGCGATGGTCACCGACAGCCCCGGCATGCTGAGCGCCCGGCGATGCCCCAGCATGTCGGTGTCCATGGTGGCGGCATGCAGCAGGAATCCGACGGCCGCGGCGGGGCTCGCCACCCAGTGGCGCACCTCGTCGTCGACCGGCAGGATCGCCTCCTGGCCGGCCAGCGGCTCGCGGATGATGCCCGAGAAGAAGCTCGACGCGGCCTTGTTGGGCTTGCCGGGCCGCACGACGATGGTCGGCAGCCGGATCGCCACGCCGTCGACGAAGCCCTTGCGGGTGTAGTCCGACAGCAAGAGTTCCGAGACCGCCTTCTGGGTGCCGTAGCTGGTCAGCGGGGCGCAGAGAAACGTGTCCGTGATCTTCTCGTCGAACGGCGTACCGAACACGGCGATCGACGAGGTGAACACCAGCCGCGGCCGGTAGGCGCCGCCGGTCTTGCGGATCGCCTCGAGCAGGTGATGCATGCCGTCGAGATTGATCCGGTAGCCCTTCTCGAAATCCGCCTCGGCCTCGCCGGAGACGATGGCGGCGAGGTGGAAGATCACCTCCGGCCGTTCGGCGACGAGCGCCTCGACGGTGGCGCGGTCGGCAATGTCGCCGGCGCTCGCATTGATGGTCACGCCGTCGCAGGGCGGCAGGTCGGCGGCGACCACGTCGAAGGCGTCGATCGCCGTGATCGCCTGGCCTTCCATGCGGCCCTCGGCGCAGAGCGCCGCAATGAGCCGGCGCCCCATCATCCCGGCGGCGCCCAGTATCAGAATGCGCATCGTGTTCCTCCCTCTATGCCGCTGTGCCCTAGAGCGACCAGCCGCCGTCGATCAGCTGCGTCGTGCCGGTGGTGAAGCGGCTTTCGTCGGAGGCGAGATAGACGGCGAGATAGGCGATCTCCTCGGGCGTGCCGAGGCGGCCCATCGGCTGGCGCTCGATGAACATCGTGCGGGCCTTGTCGGTGCCGCCGACCGTGCGGCCGAGTTCCTCGATGCGCCCCTCCAGCGACGGCGACTCGATCGTGCCGGGGCAGATGGCGTTGCAGCGGATGCCGCTGCGGATGAAGTCGATCGCGACCGAGCGGGTCAGGCCGATCACCGCGGCCTTGGTCGCCATGTAGACGTAGCGGTTCGGCGCCGCCTTGATGGAGGACGCCGCCGAGGACATGTTGATGATCGAGCCGGCGCCCTTCTCGACCATGCGCGGCAGCAGCGCCGAGATCGTCCGGTGCATCGACTTGAGGTTCAGGTCGAAGGAGAAGTCCCAGGCCTTTTCGTCGCAGTCGAGTACCGTGCCGTGGTGGACGAAGCCGGCGCAGTTGAACAGGATGTCCGGCGTCTCCACCCCGGCGAGATAGGCGGCGACGGCCTCGCTGTTGGTGACGTCCAGCGCCATGGTGCGCACGTCGCCGAAGGCGTCGAGGCCCTCGAGCTTGGTCTCGTCGAGATCGGAGGCGAAGACCGTCGCGCCCTCGCGCAGGAAGGCCTCCGCCACTTCGCGGCCAATGCCCTGGCCGGCGGCGGTGCAGACGGCGATCTTGCCCTCGAGGCGCTTGCTCATGTCATGCTTCCTGTTCGTCCTGGCGTCATGGGTCAGTGATTGTCGCGCGGAACCCGGGGGTTCTTGCCGTCGACGCCGCCCTGGGCGATCTGCCGGTAGGCGACGGCGTTCTCCAGCACCGCGCCGGTCTCGAACTGCGAGACGAAGCTGCGCTGGATCTCCTGCCACGGCGTCTGGTGGGGCGGATGCTGGTAGCCGCCGGCGGCCTCCAGTTCGCTGCGCCGCCGCGCGATCTCTTCTTCCGGTACCAGCATGTCGGCGGTGCCGCGCTCGAGGTCGAGCCGCACCCGGTCGCCGGTCCGCAGGATGGCAAGGCCGCCGCCGGCGGCTGCCTCGGGCGAGGCGTTGAGGATCGACGGCGAGCCGGACGTGCCGGACTGGCGGCCGTCGCCGACGCAGGGCAGTGAGTGGATGCCGCGCTTCAGGAGGTAATCGGGGGCGCGCATGTTGACCACCTCGGCGCCGCCCGGATAGCCGATCGGGCCGGCGCCGCGCATGAACAGCACCGAATGCTCGTCGATCGCCAGCGCCGGGTCGTCGATCCTAGCGTGGTAGTCTTCCGGCCCGTCGAACACCACGGCAACGCCCTCGATCGCCATCGGGTCGCCCGGATTGCACAGATAGCGCTCGCGGAACTCCGGCGAGATCACCGACAGCTTCATGATGGCGGAGTCGAACAGATTGCCGCGCAGCACGCGGAAGCCGGCATGCGTCATGATCGGCTGGTCGAACGGCCGGATGACCTTCTCGTCCTCGATCCGCGCGCCGCGGCAATTGTCGCCGATAGAGTGGCCGTTGACGGTTGGCGCGTCCTCGTGGACCAGCCCCTGCGTCATCAGCTGGTTGACCACCGCCGGCACGCCGCCGGCATGGTAGTAGTCCTCGCCGAGATACTCGCCGGCCGGCTGCAAATTGACCAGCAGCGGGATCTCCTCGCCGTATTTCTGCCAGTCGTCGAGCGAGAGCTCGACGCCGACATGGCGGGCCAGCGCGTTGAGGTGGATCGGCGCGTTGGTCGAACCGCCGATCGCCGAATTGACGCGGATGGCGTTGATGAAGTTCTCGCGGGTCAGGATGTCCGAGGGCTTCAGGTCCTCGTGCACCATGTCGACGATGCGCTTGCCGGTGAGGTAGCTGATCTCCTGGCGGTCGCGGTAGGGCGCGGGGATCGCCGCGGAACCCGGCAGCTGCATGCCGAGCGCCTCGGCCAGCGAGTTCATCGTCGTCGCCGTGCCCATCGTGTTGCAGTAGCCGGTCGAAGGGGCCGAGGAGGCGACGAGCTTGATGAAGCCCTGGTAGTCGATCTCGCCGGTCGCCATCAGCTCGCGGGCCTTCCAGACGATTGTCCCCGAACCGGTGCGCTCGCCGCGGAACCAGCCGTTCAGCATCGGCCCGACCGACAGCGCGATCGCCGGTATGTTGACGGTCGCCGCCGCCATCAGGCAGGCAGGCGTGGTCTTGTCGCAGCCGATGGTCAGCACCACGCCGTCGAGCGGGTAGCCGTAGAGGATCTCCACCAGGCCGAGATAGGCGAGGTTGCGGTCGAGCCCGGCGGTCGGGCGCTTGCCGGTCTCCTGGATCGGATGGACCGGGAACTCGATGGCGATGCCGCCTGCCTCGCGGATGCCCTCGCGGACCCGCTTGGCGAGCTCGAGATGGTGCCGGTTGCAGGGCGAGAGGTCGGAGCCGGTCTGGGCGATGCCGATGATCGGCCGGCCCGACTGCAGCTCTTCCAGGCTGAGGCCGAAATTCAGGTAGCGCTCCAGATAGAGCGCGGTCATGTCCGGATTGGACGGATTGTCGAACCAGGCGCGGGATCTCAGGCGGTTCGCCGTCTTGTCTTGGGTCATCGGATCTCCGGATCGTCGTCTCGCCGCGTCGCGCCGCCGAGCGGGCCTGCGGTCGAATGACGTATACATTAATTGCGGGACCGTTCAACGCCCGGACCGGAGCTCGCGGCCAGTACTCGCTCACTTTCGCTCGTTGGTATGATCTTCGGCGGCCAGATGCCGCAACACCCCCTTGCCAGCCGTCCGATCTTGCCGCATTGATACGATCATTGCGAGGGCGGGAGGCCTCTTTAAGGATGCAGGTGGAAGCGGCGATCGGCCCGAAACGGTCGAACCGGACGGTGGCGCTGGCGGCGGAATTCGGCCGCAAGATCACCTCCGGCGTGCTCGCCTGCGGCGAGGTCCTGCCCACCGAAAAGGAACTCCAGACCCAATACGGCGTGTCGCGCACCGTCGTTCGAGAGGCGATCCGCCATCTCGTCGCCAAGGGCCTGATCAGCGTCGGCCCCAAGGTCGGCACCAGGGTGCGCGAGCGGATCGAGTGGAACATGCTCGACCCCGACGTGATGGGCTGGCACGTCACCACGGCTTTCGGGCGACCCTTCATCGACGCGCTCTACGAGATGCGGCTGATCAACGAGCCAGCCGCCGCGCGCCTCGCCGCGGAACGCATCACGCCCGACCAGGCGCGGCGGCTGGGCGAGGCGCTGGACGGCATGCGCGACAATCCACGTGGCTCGCCGGCGCTGATCGCCGCCGATCTCGCCTTTCACCGTATGATCCTCGAGGCCACCGGCAACCCGATGCTGGTCTCGCTCGGCGCGATGATCGAGCGCAGCCTGTCGATCTCCTTCTCGCTGTCCTGGCGGCAGAACCCGCAGGACGAAACGGTGCGCCAGCATGGACGGGTGCGGGACGCGATCGTCGCCGGTGACGGCGAGGCGGCGGAACTGTTCATGCGGCGGCTGATCGAGAGCGCCTTCGAAGACGTCGTGCTGGCGCTCTACGCGCCCGGCGAGGAGGCCGGCGGCAAGGCCGCCAGCGCGACACGAAATCCGGACGGGGAGCGCGGCGCGGCCGTCGCGGGATGAACCATATCGAGGCCGGTGCGCCCCAGCGCCGGCAAACGTTCAGGGAGGAACAGACCATGAGAATGACGCAGACCTTGATGGCAGGACTGGCCGCGGCCGCGATGGCGTTCGCGCTGCCGACCGGCGCCTTCGCCCAGGACAAGGGCACGATCGGCATCGCCATGCCGACCAAGTCCTCGGCCCGCTGGATCGCCGACGGCAATTCGATGGTCGAGCAGTTCGAGGCGGCCGGCTACGCGACCGACCTGCAATATGCCGAGGACGACATCCCGAACCAGCTGTCGCAGATCGAGAACATGGTGACCAAGGGCGTCTCCGCGCTGGTCATCGCCTCGATCGACGGCACCACCCTTTCCAACGTGCTCGCCAATGCGGCGGCATCCGACATCCCGGTGATCGCCTATGACCGGTTGATCCGCGACTCCGAGAATGTCGACTATTACGCGACCTTCGACAATTTCCAGGTGGGCGTGCTGCAGGCCCAGTCGATCGTCGACGCGCTCGACGTGGAAAACCAGGAAGGTCCGTTCAACATCGAATTGTTCGGCGGCTCGCCCGACGACAACAACGCCTACTTCTTCTACGATGGCGCGATGAGCGTGCTGCAGCCGCACATCGATTCCGGCAAGCTGGTGGTCAAGAGCGGCCAGACCGGCATGGACAAGGTCGGCACGCTGCGCTGGGACGGCTCGGTCGCCCAGGCCCGCATGGATAACCTCCTGTCCGCCCACTACACCGACGACCAGGTCGATGCGGTGCTGTCGCCCTATGACGGCCTGTCGATCGGCATCCTGTCGTCGCTGAAGGGCGTCGGCTACGGCTCCGGCGACCTCAAGATGCCGGTGGTCAGCGGCCAGGACGCAGAAATCCCCTCGGTGAAGTCGATCCTCGCCGACGAGCAGTCCTCGACGATCTTCAAGGACACGCGCGAACTCGCGAAGGTCACGGTCGCGATGGTCGACGCGCTGCTCAGCGACAGGGAGCCCGAGGTCAACGACACCGAGACCTACGACAACGGCGTCAAGGTCGTCCCGTCCTACCTCCTGAAGCCGGTGCTGGTGACCAAGGACAATATCGACGAGACGCTGGTCGACAGCGGCTACTACACCGCCGACCAGATCAAGTGACGCGCCGGCAGCGCCGCAAGGCGCTGCCCGTCGCGGTGCCGTGGCTCCGGCCGCGGCACCGCGCGACCGCATCTTCCCTTCCCGGACAAGCCGATCATGACCACCATCCTCGAGATGCACGGCATCACCAAGACCTTCCCCGGCGTCGTCGCGCTCGACGACGTCAGCCTGAAGGTCGCGGAAGGCGAGATCCATGCGCTGGTCGGCGAGAACGGCGCGGGCAAGTCGACGCTGATGAAGGTGCTGTCCGGCGTCTATCCGCACGGTTCCTACGAGGGCTCGATCAGCTTCCAAGGCGAGGAATGCCGGTTCTCCGGCATCGCCGACTCCGAGCGGCTCGGCATCATCATCATCCACCAGGAGCTGGCGCTGGTGCCGCTGCTGTCGATCGCCGAGAACATCTTCCTCGGCAACGAGCAGGCAAGCCGCGGCGTCATCGACTGGTCGGCGACCTTCGCGCGCACCCGGGAGCTGCTGCAGCGCGTCGGACTCAAGGAGTCGCCGCAGACGCGGGTGACCGACCTCGGCCTCGGCAAGCAGCAGCTCGTCGAGATCGCCAAGGCGCTGTCCAAGGAGGTCAAGCTCCTGATCCTCGACGAGCCGACCTCCAGCCTCAACGAGACCGATTCCGAGGCGCTGCTGAAACTCCTCCTCGAGTTCAAGGCACGCGGCATCGCCTCGATCCTGATCTCCCACAAGCTGAACGAGATCGCCAAGGTCGCCGACACGATCACCGTGCTGCGCGACGGCGCCGCGGTCTCGACCCTCGACGGTCGCAGTCCGGCCGTCAGCGAGGCGGCGATCATCCGCGACATGGTCGGCCGCAGCCTCACCGACCGCTATCCGCCGCGCGAGCCGGTGATCGGCGAGACGGTGTTCGAGGTGTCGAACTGGACCGTCCATCACCCGCTGCACAGCGAGCGCAAGGTCGTCGACGACGTCAGCTTCCACGTCCGGCGGGGCGAGGTGGTCGGCATCGCCGGCTTGATGGGGGCCGGGCGCACCGAGCTGGCGATGAGCCTGTTCGGCCGCTCCTACGGGGTCGGCATTTCCGGCGAAGCGCGGATCCACGGCAGAAAGGCGGACCTCTCGACCGTGTCGCGCGCGATCGCCGCCGGCCTCTGCTACGCCACCGAGGACCGCAAGACCTACGGGCTCGTGCTCGACGAGACGATACGGCGCAACATCCCGCTCGCCCATCTCTCCGGTATCGCCGACGGCATCGTCGTCGACGAGGGGCGGGAACTCGCCGTGGCGCGCGACTATCGCGACCGGATCCGCATCAAGAGCTCGAGCGTCGGCCAGGAAGTGGTCAATCTCTCCGGCGGCAACCAGCAGAAGGTCGTCCTGGCCAAATGGCTGTTCGCCGGTCCTGAAGTGCTGATCCTCGACGAGCCGACGCGCGGCATCGACGTCGGGGCAAAATACGAAATCTATGCGATCATCGCGGAGCTTGCCGCGAGCGGCAAGGCGATCGTCGTGATCTCCTCCGAGATGCCCGAGCTGCTCGGCATCACCGACCGGCTCTACGTCATGAACGAGGGCCGCTTCGCCGGCGAGATGGCGACGGTCGAGGCCTCGCAGGAGAAGATCATGGCGACGATCATCCGCTCCGGCCACAGGAACTGAGGAAAAGCGATGTCCCAGGAGGCGACCCACAGCCCCGTGCCGCTCGACAAACCGGAGCGCCGCGCCGCCGTCTCGGCGGGCTTCATCCGCCGGCACATGCGCGAATACGGCATCCTGATCGCGCTGATCGTCATCATGGCCTTCTTCCAGGTGATGACCGACGGCATCCTCTTGAAGCCGGTCAACCTTACCAACCTGGTGCTCCAGAACAGCTACATCATCATCATGGCCCTGGGCATGCTGCTGGTCATCGTCGCCGGCCATATCGATTTGTCGGTCGGATCGGTCATGGGCTTCGTCGGGGCGCTCGCCGCCGTGATGATCGTCCAGTGGGACATGAACTATTTCCTCGCCGGCCTCATCTGCCTCGCCGTCGGCGCGGCGATCGGCGCGATGCAGGGCTACTGGATCGCCTATTGGCGCATCCCGTCCTTCATCGTCACGCTGGCCGGCATGCTGGTCTTCAAGGGGCTCACGCTCTGGCTGCTGGCCGGCCAGTCGGTCGGGCCTTTCCCGGGCGGCTTCCAGCTTATCTCGTCAGGCTTCCTGCCGGACCTCTTCGGCGGCGAGGACATCAACCTCCTGTCGCTGTTTCTCGGCATTCTCGTCGCCGGCACCATGCTGACGCTGGCGCTGCGCTCGCGCCTGCGCAACCGCTCCGGCGACCACGACGACGAGCCGCTGGGCTTCTTCCTCGCCAAGAACATCATCCTCGCCGGCGCGATCCTCTATCTCTGCTGGCTGCTCGCCACCTTCCGCGGCTTTCCCAACGTCCTCATCGTCATGGCGCTGCTGATCAGCGTCTATTCCTTCGTCACCACGCGGACGACGATCGGCCGGCGCATCTATGCGCTCGGCGGCAACGAGAAGGCGGCGCGGCTCTCCGGCATCAACACCGAGCGGCTGACCTTCCTGACCTTCGCCAACATGGGCATGCTCGCGGCGCTGGCGGGCCTCGTCTTCGCCGCCCGGCTCAACACGGCGACGCCCAAGGCCGGGCTCGGCTTCGAGCTCGACGTCATCGCCGCCGTGTTCATCGGCGGTGCCTCGATGTCGGGCGGCGTCGGCACCATCGTCGGCGCGGTGATCGGCGCCTTCATCATGGGCGTGATGAACAACGGCATGTCGATCCTCGGCATCGGCATCGACTACCAGCAGGTGATCAAGGGTCTCGTCCTGCTGCTCGCCGTCATCTTCGACGTCTACAACAAGAACCGGGCCTGACGCCGAGTGGCGGAACCTGCAGGGGAAGACACGGAATGACGGCTCCGACAGCGCTCGCCATCGTCGGCGTCGGCAAGATCGCGCGCGACCAGCATCTGCCGTCGATCGCCCGCAACCCGGCCTTCGATCTGGTCGCGGCAGCCAGCCGCAACGCACGTCTCGACGGGGTCGAGAACTTCACGACGGCGGCCGAGATGTTCGAGGCGATGCCCGGGATCGAGGCGGTCGCCCTGTGCATGCCGCCTCAGGCACGGCATGCCATCGCCGCCGATGCGCTGGGTCGCGGCAAGCACGTGCT
This sequence comes from Aurantimonas endophytica, assembly GCF_014196845.1. GTDB lineage: Bacteria > Pseudomonadota > Alphaproteobacteria > Rhizobiales > Rhizobiaceae > Aurantimonas > Aurantimonas endophytica. Next base: position 357,829 of record NZ_JACIEM010000003.1, on the reverse strand, counting down.
GCTGGAAAAGCCGCCGGGCGCGACGCTGTCGGAGATCAACCATCTCGCGCACCTCGCCGAGGCCTGCGGCGTCAGCCTCTTCGCCACCTGGCATTCGCGCTTCGCCCCCGGCGTCGAGCCGGCGCGCGACTGGCTGGCCGGCAAGTCGATCCGCTCGGTGCGCGTCGACTGGATGGAGGACGTGCGCCACTGGCATCCCGGCCAGGACTGGATCTGGGAACCCGGCGGCCTCGGCGTGTTCGATCCCGGCATCAACGCCCTGTCGATCGTGACGCGCATCCTGCCGGAGCCGGTCTGGCTGACCAGCGCGGAATTGTCGTTTCCGGAAAACCGCGCCGCGCCGATCGCGGCGCGGCTGCGCTTTGAGGGGGGCTCGGATCTGACGGCCGAGGCGATCTTCGACTGGCGGCAGACGGGACCGCAGACCTGGGACATCGCGGTGGAGACCGACGAGGGGAAGCTCGTCCTGTCGGCCGGCGGCGCAACTCTCGCCATCGACGGAGCGGTGGTGAGCGAAGCGCCCGAGGCCGAGTATGACGGGATCTACGCCCGTTTCGCCGAACTGATCGCAAAGCGCCAATCGGATGTCGACATCTCGCCGCTCCGGCACGTGGCGGACGCCTTCATGCTCGGCCGCCGGCAGATCGTCGAGCCGTTCCACGACCATGCCGGGGACGGGCATTGAGCCCCTTCTGCGCCCTCGTCGACTGGGGCACGTCGAGCTTCCGACTGTGGCTGGTGGACGCCGCGGGCACCGTGCTCTGCGAGCGACGCAGCGAGGAGGGAATGCTCTCGGCGGGTCCGGACGGTTTCGCCACCATCCTCGAAACCCATCTCACAGCGCTCGATGCACCCTCCGACCTGCCGGTGGTCGCCTGCGGCATGGTGGGCGCCCGCCAGGGCTGGGCGGAAGCGCCCTATGTCGACACGCCGGCATCGATGGCCGCGATCGCCGCGAACGCGCTCCGCGTCGATCACGCGCGGCCGGCGTATCTCCTGCCGGGCGTCGCACAGCGGCTAGCGGAAGCACCGGACGTCATGCGGGGGGAGGAGACCCAGCTCGTCGGCCTTCCCCCGGTAAAGGGCACGCAGATCGTCTGCCTGCCGGGAACGCACTCGAAATGGGTGGCGCTTGGCGACGGTCGCATCGAGCGCTTCGCCACTTTCATCACCGGCGACCTCTTCGCTGCCGCCAGCCGCCACACGATCCTGCGCCACTCGGTCGCCGATCCCGCCGCCCCCTTCGACCCGGAGCGGTTCAGCGCAGCCTTTCTCGCCGGGCTGGAGCGGCCGGCGGAACTTGCCAACCGTCTCTTCGCCATCCGGGCCGGCGGGCTGCTCGGCCTCGGGGAAAACGGCGATGGCGGCTCGGCGGTGTCGGGTCTATTGGTGGGTCTCGAATTTGCCGGTGCCAGAAGCCGGCTCGGCCGGATCGAAAGCATGACCCTGGTAGCAAGCGGACCCCTCCTCGAAATCTACCGCATGGCCGCCGAGGCGGCCGGGATCGCGGTCGTGCCCGCGGATGCGGAAGATGCGGTGAGGGCGGGGCTCCTCGCCTGCGCCCGGGAGATCCTGTCTTGACCGGACCCGTTGCCTGGCCGGCGCTGCGTCGCGATCTCGTGGCGATCCTGCGCGGCCTGCCGCCGGACGACTGCGAGAGCATCGTCGCGATGCTAATCGAGGCGGGCTTTGAGGCGATCGAGATTCCCTTGAACTCGCCGGACCCGTTCCGCTCCATCGCGGCCGCCGCGCGGATCGCGCCGCCGGGCCTCCTGATCGGCGCCGGCACCGTGCTCGACGTCGACGCCGTGGACAGGCTGGCGGAAGCCGGCGGCCAGCTACTGGTCAGCCCCAACGTCGACAGGGCGGTGCTTGCTCGCGCGGCCCACCACGGCATGGTGACGATGCCCGGCGTGTTCACGCCGACCGAGGCGTTGGCGGCGGCCGCTGCGGGTGCTTCGGCGCTGAAATTCTTTCCGGCGAGCGTGCTCGGTCCCGCCGGCATCGCGGCGATCCGCGCGGTGCTCCCCGCAGGCCTCCCCGTCGGCGCCGTCGGCGGCGTGTCGGAGGCCGACTTCGCCGCCTATGCGCGGATCGGGGTCCGGCATTTCGGCCTCGGCTCCTCGCTCTATCGGCCGGGCGATGATGCGCGCACGGTCCGCCAGCGGGCCGACCGCGCGATCGCCGCCTATGACGCGGTGCATGGCGGCCGGTCGAGCTGACCGTCCCCGACGGTCGCACGCATCCGGACCATCGTGGCATGACCGGACGCCTGAGCGCCTGACGCCTGACGGGAGCCCCGCGTCCAGCGGGTCAGCCGCCTTCGAGGGCGATCAGCTCTTCGATCGACATCGGCTCGAGCTGCGCCGGCGCCGGGGCGACCGCCTGCTGCACCGCGACGGTGCGCGGCGCCGGAGCCCGCGTCTCGCTATAGCTGACGGTGCGCGGGGCTTCCCGGGCGGCGGTCCGCTCCTCCTGATTGCGGAATGGCGGATCCGACAGGCGCCGGGCATTCTTGCGCTTCTCGTAGAATGCATTGCCGCCGGCGACGATGTGGTAGTGCATGTTGGTATAGGGAAACGTCATGCCGGCGGTGTGGAAGAACATCGCCTTGCGCACCCCCGGATGGCGCTCGCCGCGCAGCACGCGGGTCGCCATCTTCGAGGCGAGATCCTTGCCCTTCGCCATGGGCTTGGAGAGAACGCCGGGCGCGAACTGCTTCTTCTGGCCGACGACGCCGCAGACGGTCTTCGGGTAGAGGCCGCTCTCCATCCGGTTCATTACCACTGTACCGACCGCCAGCATGCCGTCCGGGCTCGATCGATTGGATTCGAAATACATCACCCGCGTCATGCATTCATGCGCGGTCATCGGGCGCAGGCGTGGTCCGGAGGCACAGGCACCCAATCCCATCAGGACGAGCATCAGCAGCGCGTTGCGGCGAAGAACCATCGGTGTCGGCAGAGCCATCGCGAAGTCTCGGGCATCGAAACGTCCGGGGACGTCAGAGCCGCCGAGCTTGGGCAGCAAAGCTTAACGTGTGGTGCTCCGGGGCCGCAGCCCCGGGGCAATCGCCTAGGATGGTTAAGACTTGACGAAAATGCCGCCCATTCGCGCCAATATCAGCTGACTGCGTCTTCGCCTTTGACGGTCCGCAGCGCACTACGGGCGGATGTGCCGGAGCCGGTCAGCACGCTGAACGATCCGTCGGTCTCCAGCACCACGGCCAGAACCTTGTCGAGCTCGACGTGGCCCTGGCTGCGCACGGCGGCGAGGATCTCCTCCTCGGTGACCCGTTCTTCCCGCAGCATCGGTGCGATGAAGCGGCCGTTGTGGAAGAGCAGCGACGGCTGCGCCTTGATGATCGACTGGAAGCGCTCCGACCGAACCGAGGCGGTCGCCACCGCATATTGCAGGCCGCAGAGCAGCACGAAGGCGAGGAGACCCTCGGCCAGCGAGACGTCGCTGCTGAGCAGCACCGTCGCCAGCGTCGAGCCGAGCGCCACCGTCACCACCAGGTCGAAGGCATTCATCTTCGACAGCGTGCGCTTTCCCGTCACCCGCAGCAGGAAGACGAGGCCCGCATAGGCCAGGATGCCGACGACGATGATCCGCCAGAGGTCATACCAGCTGTCGAAGAACACGGGTCAGCCGGCGTTTTCGGTGAGGCTGTCGCACTGGACCCACCACTGGTCCGGCGACGCCGCATCGCGCAGGTTCTGCAATACGCCCTGGCTCTCGCCGGAGAAGTCGATGACGCACAGCGTGCCGTTCTCGCTGCGCACCGGCGTGATCGACAGGCTGCGGCAGCCGTCCGGCATCAGCTGGCCGTCGCTGTTAAGGATCTGCTCGAGATCCTGCTGGGTCGTGCAGGCCGCGAAGCTCTGGCGGGCCGGCGCATCCTGGGCCATGGCGGGCGCCGAGGCGGCTGCTGCTAGCGAGGCGGAAGCAAGGGCGAGGGCGGCGAAGCGAACCATAAGAGTCTCCGGAAATGTCGTTGTTTCGGATGTTCCGTCACGATCCGGCTGCAAAGGCCTCGCGGATGCGCTAGGAACGGTCTCGGAGCCAACCGCCTGCGGAGGGCGAAGTTCCCTCGGCGCCGTCCTGTTCGCCTATTGCCGCTGATTGCTGTTGAGCCCGGAGCCGCGCTCTGTCGCCGAGGCGCCCGTCGGCCGCCGCTCCGGCGGACTGGCGGTGGCATCGGGACACCCTTCCAAACTTGACCTTGGCGAGCCCCGTCGCTATAGACGCGCGAAGATTGGGCGTGGTTCGACTGCGCCCGTTTGTGTTCGCCCTATCCGCAACGACTGACAAGAAGACGGTCCGGACAAGCGTCCGAGAGCCGATCTAACGAACGGAGATAAAATGTTCGCAGTCATCAAAACCGGCGGCAAGCAATATCGCGTTGCTGCCAACGACCAGTTCACCATCGAGCGCCTGCCCGGCGAGGCCGGTGACCTCGTGACGTTCAAGGAAGTCCTGATGGTCGGCTCGACCATCGGCGCGCCCTTCATCGAAGGCGCTTCCGTGACCGCCGAGATCGTCGAGCAGACCCGCGGCAAGAAGGTCATCTCCTTCAAGAAGCGTCGTCGCCAGAACTCCAAGCGTACCCGCGGCCATCGCCAGGACCTGACGATGATCCGCGTCGCCGAGATCCTGACCGACGGCGCGGCGCCGACCAAGACCAAGGCCGACCGGCCGACCCGCGCTGCCAAGCCGGCTGCTGCTGCCGCCGACGAGACGTCCGCCAAGCCGGCTGCGAAGGCCAAGGCGCCCGCCGCCGACGCGACGGCCTCGGCTGCCCCGCTGTTCACCGCACCCGGCGGCGACAACGACAAGCTGACGAAGATCAAGGGCATCGGCCCGGTGGCCGAGAAGCAGCTCAACGAGCAGGGCATCACCACCTATGCCCAGATCGCGGCGCTGACCGACGAAGACGTCGCCCGCATCGACGCGAACATGCCGTTCAGCACTGCGCAGATCGAAGACTGGCGCGGCCAGGCCCAGGAACTGGCGAAGAACTAAGCCCGGGGCCCATTCCCCCGCGAGCCGTGACAGGCAAGGAGAACAACGATGGCACATAAGAAAGCAGGCGGCTCGTCGCGCAACGGTCGCGATTCTGAGTCGAAGCGCCTCGGCGTGAAGAAGTTCGGCGGCGAAGCCGTGATTCCGGGCAACATCCTGATTCGTCAGCGCGGCACGCGCTGGCACCCGGGCGCCAATGTCGGCATTGGCCGCGATCACACCCTCTTCGCCAAGGCCGAGGGTAACGTCGCGTTCCAGCACAAGGCGAATGGCCGAACCTTCGTGGCCGTCCTGCCGAAAGCCGAAGCAGCCGAGTGACCGGAGCTTACCAGCGCCGGCGTTCCACCGACCCGGCGCTCTGAAGCCTCCGAACCGATCGGATCTCAGGGCTGGAAAAGGGGAGATGGATCGCCATCTCCCCTTTTCGCATGCCGGAGGGCCGATGCGATGACGTCCGAAGAATTGGCGCCCAGCGCCTTCGTCAACGATGACAGGCGGTTGCGCACGACGCGCCTGTCGATGCGCCGGCTGCGCCCGGACGATGCCGAGCCGATCGCCCGCCAGGCGAACGACCCGGGCGTCGCGCAGATGACCGCGCGCATTCCGCACCCCTATCGTCTGGCCGATGCCCGCGCCTTCGTCGCCGATCCGGGCGACGAATTCATCCGGGCGATCGGCCTGGCAGCCGACGACCGGCTGGTCGGCGTCGCCGGCCTCCGGCCGCGCAACGACGGGACGGCGGTGGTGCTCGGCTACTGGTTCGGCCGCGAGCACTGGGGCAAGGGCTACGCCACCGAAGCCGCCCAGGCGCTGGTCGACTTCGCCTTCGTCGCCTCCGACATCGACTGCGTCTGCGCCAGCTGCCGGGTGATCAATGCCGCCTCCAGGCGGGTGCTGGAGAAGTGCGGCTTCCAGCTGCGCCGGACCGGCATTCTCGACACGGTGTCGGCGGGCCGCGTCTCGGTCGAGGAATATCATCTCGACCGCGGCACCTGGACAGCGCTGAAGGCCTGGGGAAAGTGACCGGACGGCTGTCTCGTCGCTTCACGTCGCCGCGGCGCGGACGTCTCGCCGCGGCGCTGGTGCTGGCATGGCCGCTCGCCGGCTGTGGCCAGGCGCCGGCCCCTGTCGCCGACGGGTTTTCGCTGGCCGACTTCTTCGATGGCCGGTCAGTCTCGGAAGGCACGGTCCGGACGGCCTTGCTGCTCGATGAGCCGTTCACCGCCAGCTTCGAAGGCCGGCGCGCAGCGGACCGGCTCCGGCTCGACGAGCGATTCGTCTTCGAGGACGGCGCGCGGCTGCAGCGCTGGGACCTGTCGCGCAGCCGGGCCGGCGTCTATACCGGCACGGTCGCGACCGAGGACGGAGACGGCACGCTGTCAGCGCCCGTCCCGGTGGCCGGCTGGGCAACCGTGGACGGCGCCGTTCTCGCCTATGACGGATATGCCCCCGGCGGCGCGGACACGCTGCTGCATTTCCGGCACGTGATGAGCCGCAACGGCGACGGCACACTCGCCAACCGCGTCACGATCTCGAAGTTCGGGATCTCGATCGCCACCTCGAAGGTGACCTTCGCCAGGAGCGAGGCAGCCCTCGCGCCGGGCTGACCTCCGGCGTTTTCAATCGACCCCCTTGCGGTTATGAAGGCGGCACGCCGCTCACGACCGCCGCGCAGCGAAAGAGCCACCCGATGAAGTTCCTCGACCAGGCCAAGGTCTACATCCGCTCCGGCGACGGCGGTGCCGGCTCGGTCTCGTTCCGGCGCGAGAAGTTCATCGAGTTCGGCGGCCCGGACGGCGGCGACGGCGGGCGCGGCGGCGACATCTACATCGAGGCGGTCGCCGGGCTGAACACCCTGATCGACTATCGCTACCAGCAGCATTTCAAGGCCAAGACCGGCGGCCACGGCATGGGCCGCAACCGCCACGGCGCCAAGGGCAGCGACGTGACGCTGAAGGTGCCGGCCGGCACCCAGGTCTTCGCCGACGACAACGAGACGCTGATCTGCGACCTGTCGACGGTCGGCGAGCGCCATCGCCTCGCCGCCGGCGGCAATGGCGGCTTCGGCAACGCCTACTTCAAGACCTCGGTGAACCAGGCGCCGCGCCGCGCCAATCCGGGGCTGGAGGGCGAGGAGCTGACGATCTGGCTGCGACTGAAGTTGATCGCCGATGCCGGCCTCGTCGGCCTGCCGAATGCCGGCAAGTCGACCTTCCTCGCCACCGTCACGCGGGCCCGGCCGAAGATCGCCGACTATCCGTTCACCACCCTGCATCCCGGCCTCGGCGTCGCCAAGATCGACGACACCGAGTTCGTCATCGCCGACATTCCCGGCCTGATCGAGGGTGCGCATGAGGGCGTCGGGATCGGCGACCGGTTCCTCGGCCATGTCGAGCGCACCAGCGTGCTGCTGCACCTCGTCTCGGCGACGGAAGAGGACGTCGCCGGGTCCTACGTCACGGTACGGCGGGAACTCGCGGCCTACGATCACGGCCTCGCCGAGAAGCCGGAGATCGTCGCTTTGTCGAAGGTCGACACGCTGACCGACGAGGAACGCGAGGAGAAGATGGCGGCGCTGCAGGCGGTCGCCGAGGGGCCGGTGCTGGCGCTCTCGGCGGTGACCCGCGAGGGCATGACCGAGGCGCTCCGGTCGCTGCGCCGCGAGATTTCCGGCCTTACCTCGGACGGCTCGCTGCCCGAGCCCGACCGTTTCGCCGTCGGCCACGAGGGGAGCGCGGAGGAATGAGCGATCTGCTCGCCGGGTATCGCCGGGTCGTCGTCAAGATCGGCTCCTCGCTGCTCGTCGATCCGGTCCGGGGCCTGAAGCGCACCTGGCTGGAATCGCTGGGTGAGGACATCGCGCGCCTCGCCGCGGACGGGCGGCAGATCCTCGTAGTCTCCTCCGGCGCCATCGCGCTCGGGCGCCAGATCCTGGCGATGCCGCGGGGGCCGCTGAAGCTCGAGGAGAGCCAGGCCGCGGCGGCGGTCGGCCAGATCGCGCTGTCGCGCACCTATTCGGAGATCCTCGGACGGCACGGCATCGAGACCGGCCAGATCCTGCTGACGCTCGGCGACACCGAGCAGCGCCGCCGCTATCTCAACGCCCGCGAGACGATCAACACGCTGGTCGGCTTCGGCGCCGTGCCGGTGATCAACGAGAACGACACCGTCGCCACCTCCGAGATCCGCTACGGCGACAACGACCGGCTGGCGGCGCGCGTCGCGGCGATGATCGACGCCGACCTGCTGGTGCTCCTGTCGGATGTCGACGGGCTCTATACCGCGCCGCCTCTGCAGAACCCGGACGCGGTGCACATCCCGCTGGTCGAGGCGATCACGCCGGAGATCGAGGCGATGGCCGGCTCCGCCGGCTCGGAACTGTCGCGCGGCGGGATGAAGACCAAGATCGACGCGGCGCGCATCGCCACCGGCGCCGGCGCGGCGATGATCATCACCGCGGGCAACCGGCTCTATCCGCTGGGCGCCATCGAACGCGGCGAACGGGCGACGCTGTTCCGGCCGCTGATCAACCCCGTCACCGCGCGCAAGCGCTGGATCGCCGGGCACCTGAACGCAACCGGACGTCTCGTCGTGGACGAAGGTGCCGTCCGCGCGCTGCGGTCCGGCAAGAGCCTGCTGCCCGCCGGCGTCACGGCGGTCGAGGGCGCGTTCCGGCGCGGCGACACGATCACCGTCTTCGATGTCGGTGGCCACGAGGTGGCCCGCGGGCTGGTCGCATACGACGCCGAGGACGCAAGGCGGATCGCCGGGCTTCGTTCGGCCGAGGTCGCCACGGTCCTTGGCTATGAGGGCCGCAGCGCGATGATCCATCGCGACGATCTGGTGATGGAGCCGTCGGCCGAACAGCCGGCGGTGCTTACCACGCCATGAGCGCGCAGCAGGCAGGAGAGATGACCATGCTCGACCAGGGCGAAACCACGGACGTCGCCGCGCTGATGCGGGACATCGGCGTGCGGGCGCGGGCCGCCGCGCGGCAGCTGGCGTTGGCGCCGACCGGCGCCAAGGATGGCGCGCTCGCGGCGATGGCCGCCGCCATCCTCGACGCACAGCCGGCGATCCTGGCGGCCAACGCCGCCGATCTCGACAGGGCGAACGCCGCCGGCATGGCCCCCGCCCTGATCGACCGGCTGACCCTCGATGCCGGGCGCATCGCGGCGATGGCCGAGGGGCTGCGCGTCGTCGCGTCGCTGCCCGATCCGGTCGGCGCCCGCATCGACGCCTGGACGCGGCCGAACGGCATCGAGATCGAGCGCGTCCGCACGCCGCTCGGCGTCGTCGGTGTCATCTACGAGAGCCGGCCCAACGTCACCGCCGACGCCGGGGCGCTGTGCCTGAAATCCGGCAACGCGGTGATCCTGCGCGGCGGTTCGGACTCGGCGCGCTCCTCGGCGGCGATCCATGCGGCCCTCGTGGCGGGGCTCGCCGCGGCGGGCCTGCCCGAGCATGCGATCCAGATCGTGCCCTCGACGGACCGGGCGGCGGTCGGCGAGATGCTGAAGGGCCTTGGCGGCAATCTCGACGTCATCGTGCCGCGCGGCGGGCGCTCGCTGGTGGCGCGCGTCCAGGACGAGGCGCGGGTGCCGGTCTTCGCGCATCTGGAAGGCCTCTGCCACGTCTATGTCGACCGCGCCGCTGATCTCGGCATGGCGGTCGACATCGTCGTCAACTCGAAGATGCGCCGGACCGGCATCTGCGGGGCGGCCGAAACGCTGCTGGTCGACCGCCGGGCGGCGAACACGCATCTCCTGCCGATCCTCGAGGCGCTGCGGGTCGCGGGCTGCGAGATCCGCGCCACCGAGGAGGTGCGCGAGCGCTATCCCACCGCCGAGCCCGCCAGCGACGCCGATTTCGACACCGAGTATCTCGACGCGATCATCTCGGTGGCGCTGGTCGACGGGGTGGAGGGCGCCATCGCCCATGTCGAGGCGCATTCCTCGCATCATACCGAGGCGATCGTCACCGACGACATCCGGGCCGCCGACGCGTTCTTCGTCGGCATCGATTCGGCCATCCTGCTGCACAACGCCTCGACCCAGTTCGCCGACGGCGGCGAATTCGGCATGGGCGCCGAGATCGGCATCGCCACCGGCAAGATGCATGCGCGCGGCCCGGTGGGCGTCGAGCAGCTGACCAGCTTCAACTACCGCGTCCGCGGATCCGGCCAGACCCGGCCGTGAAGCATCGCTTGGCGGATGCACGGGTGCACGCCGTCGACCCCGCCGCGCTGGCCATCCCGCATGCCGAGAAGGGCATGCGCATCGGCCTGTTCGGCGGCTCGTTCAATCCGCCGCATGCCGGCCACGTCCTGGTGGCGGAGACCGCCCGCCGCCGGCTCGGCCTCGACCGCGTCTGGTGGATCGTCACGCCCGGCAACCCGCTGAAGGACCATGGCCAGCTGCGCCCGCTGGGCGAGCGGCTGGCGGCGGTGCGCCGTCTCGCCGACGGCCCGCACGCGGCGGTGACCGCCTTCGAGGCGGCGCACCGCATCCGCTACAGCGCCGACACGGTGGCCCTGCTGCGGCTGCGGCGGCCCGGCATCCGTTTCGTCTGGATCATGGGGGCCGACAGTCTCGCCTCGTTTCATCGCTGGCAGGCGTGGCGGCGGATCGCCGCGATGCTGCCGATCGCCGTCGTCGACCGGCCGGGGGCGAGCCTTGCGACCCTGTCGGCGCCGATGGCCCGCTACCTGGAAGGCTGCCGCCTGGCCGAGCGCGACGCCGCGGCGCTGCCGTTCCGCGATCCGCCGGCCTGGGTGTTCCTGCACGGCCCCCGTTCGCCGGTCTCCTCGACACTGATCCGCAAGGCTTACGGCAACGCGTCTTGAAACAGACACGGAACACTGCCTACATTGAGGTTGTTGTACGGCCCCTGCCGTACCACCCGTCCGATGAAAGGGACAACGACACTGCGACCTGCGGCTGAAGCGAAGGACGTCTTCACGACCACTCCTTCCGATGCGCCCGCCACCGACATCTCGGTCGGTCGGAACGCTCTCGACCTCGTCATGACGAGCCTTGAAGACTCGAAAGGCGAGCAAATCGTCTCCATCGACATGCGGGGCAAATCGGCCCTTGCCGACCACATGGTCATCGTCTCCGGACGATCGCACCGCCATGTGACCGCCGTGGCCGATCATCTTCTGCGCGACCTGAAGGAACACGGCTTCGGGATGGCGAAGGTGGAAGGCCTTGCGAACGGTGACTGGGTGCTGATCGATACGGGCGACATCATCGTCCATGTCTTCCGCCCCGAAGTCCGCAGCTTCTACAATATCGAGAAGATGTGGTCCGTCGGCGACAGCGGAGACGCGACGGTCCACTGACCGTCGCCTCATTGCCTGTGTCAGGGCTTCGGCCGGAAAGGTGCGGCCGATGCGGTTGACGATTGCCGCCGTCGGCCGGATGAAGGCCGGCCCGGAGCGTGAGCTTGCGGACCGGTATTTCGACCGGCTGAAGAAGGCGGGGCCGCCGCTCGGTCTCGACTATCAGGGCCTTTTCGAACATCCCGAGTCGCGGCTCGCCACCACGCCCGAGCGCAAGCGTGACGAGGCCCAGCGCCTCGCCGCCTCCCTGCCGGAAGGCGCCGCACGGATCGTTCTCGACGAAACCGGCCGGCTGATGAGCTCGCAGGATTTTGCCGATGCCATCGCCGGCTTTCGGGACGGCGGCCAGCGTGACCTTGGGCTTCTGATCGGGGGCCCTGACGGACACGACGAATCGCTGCGAGGCAGCGCTTCTCTGGTCCTGTCGCTCGGGCGCATGACATTTCCGCATCAGATCGCCCGCATTCTTCTCGCCGAGCAATTATACCGCGCGGTGACCATTCTCGCCGGTCACCCCTATCACCGGTCTTGATAGCGCCCGATCCACGGCGTCTCATGCAGGCTCGCGACCGGCGTACCCCCGCAATTCGGGTGTGAGTTGGTTGATCGGATGTTAACGGCCTGATTCTATGGTCGCCGTTCGCGTCCGATGCGCTTGGGAATTGGATTGGCCTTGATGGTACGGCAGTTTGCGGCAGGCAGGCGGAAGGGGTGGAGGCGCCACAGCCTCGCTGCTCTCACGCTTGCGGGTGCGCTGCTGGCGCCGCTGCCCGGCCAGGCACTGCCGGAAATCGATGAGCGCCGCGAGGCGGCAGCCGTCGACCCGATGCGCGTCGGCGCCGTCGAGCGCTCACACTCCGACACGCTGGCACAGGAGCGGCGCAAGACCGCCGCTGATCTCGCCGCCGTATCGCGCCGCATTGCGCTGTCGGAAGAGACCATCCGCTCGCTCGACTCCGAGATCGCCGCCCTCTCCGAGGATCGCGAAAAGATCCGGACCGCGATGATCGAGGCGGCGGAAGCCCAGAAACGGGCAAGCCGGCAGCTCGACGCGACCGAAAGCCGGATCGACGCCCTGGCGGTGCAGGAAGTGACGATCAAGGCGTCGCTGCGCGAGCGCAGGGGGGTCCTCGCCGAGGTGCTGGGTGCATTGGAGCGCATGGGCCGCAAGCCGCCGCCGGCGCTGCTGGTGAAGCCGCAGGACGCGCTCGGCTCGGTGCGCAGCGCCATCCTTCTCGGCGCGGTCGTCCCCGCCATCCGCAGCGAGACCGAGATCCTGCTCGCCGATCTCGCCCGCCTCGCCGAGGTGCGGACGTCGATCGCGGCGGAGACGACGCGTTTCGCCGGCGAACTCACCCGCTACCGCGAAGAGGAGACACGTCTCGCCAAGCTGTCGGCGGAAAAGCAGCGGCTGGAAGCGCAGAGTCGCGATCGCCGCGCGGCGGAAGCCTCGCGCGTCGCCGAACTCGCCTCCAAGGCCACCGACCTCGAGGGCCTGATCTCGTCGCTGGAATCCGATCTCGAACGGGTGCGCGCCGCAGAGGAAGCGGCCCGGGTGGCCGAGCTCGAACGCCGCGAGGCCGAGCGACAGGCCGAACTGCGCCGGCAGGAAGCCGAGCGCCTCGAAGCCGAGCGCCTCGCCGCCGAGGCGGAAGCGACGCGCCTTGCGGCGATCGAAGCCGAACGTCGGGCTGCAGAGGCCGAAGCAACCCGCCTCGCCGCGATGCAGGATGCGGCGCAGCAGCGCGCCGCAGCGGAAGCCGAGGGGGCCGGGGAGACGATCGTTGCCGACTCGCTGGTGGCCGAGACCGCCGCTCCGGAGCCGGCACTGCCGCCCGCCGAAGCGCCGGCCGCTATGGCCGAAGCGCCGGAGCCATCCGAGCCCGAGGCCGCCGAAGAGGTCGAAGTCGCCGCACTCGAGCCGCGCGGCGCGCCCTCCGCAGGCGTCACGCCGGGCTACGACATCGCGTCACTTCGCCGTGACCTTGCACGGCTTGAACCCGCCGCCGCATTTTCGACAATGAAAGGCCGATTGTCGTTGCCCGTGGCAGGCAAGCTGCTGATTGGATTCGGTGATCGCGATGATATCGGCCGGGAGACAACCGGCGCTTCGTTCGGGGCCCGCCCGGGCGACGTGGTCACGTCACCCACCGATGCGAGCGTACTCTACTCGGGACCCTTCCGTTCCTATGGACAACTCTTGATCCTCGACGCCGGCGACGGCTATCATGTGGTGCTTGCCGGCATGGAGCGCATCGACGTCGAGAGCGGTCAGTTCGTGTCGGCGGGAGAGCCGGTCGCTTCGATGGGTGCCAAGCGTCTCGCCAGTGTGGCGGTAGCAGAGTTCGGTGCAAGCGAGCCCGCACTCTATGTCGAGTTTCGCAAAGACGGGAAACCGGTCGATCCGTCGCCATGGTGGATGGACGAACCCTCTGGAAGGACGAAGAATGATTCGTAAGCTTTCGATACTCTTCGCCGGCGCGTTGATGGGGGCGACGGCGATGACCGTGGTCAGCCAGAACGCTGGCGTGGCCAATGCCGCGGGGTCTGACACCTACCGCCAGCTTGCGATCTTCGGCGACGTCTTCGAGCGCGTTCGCGCCCAGTATGTCGAGGAGCCGGACGACCAGAAGCTGGTCGAGACCGCCATCAACGGCATGCTCACCTCGCTCGACCCGCATTCGAGCTACATGAACGCCAAGGAAGCGGCGGACATGCGTACCGAGACGCGGGGCCAGTTCGGCGGCCTCGGCATCGAGGTCACGATGGAAGAGGAACTGGTCAAGGTCGTCTCGCCCTTCGAGGGCACCCCGGCCGACAAGGCCGGCGTCCTCGCCGGCGACCTGATCGCCGAGATCGACGGCGAGCAGGTGCGCGGCCTGACGCTCGGCGAGGCGGTCGAGAAGATGAAGGGCGACATCGGCACCAGCGTGTCGCTGACGATCATCCGCGAAGGCGCCACCAAGCCGGTCCGGCTGACGGTGACGCGCGACGAGATCAAGGTGCCGTCGGTCCGCCATACGGTCGAGAACGACGTCGGCTACATCAAGCTGCTGAAGTTCAACGAGCAGACCACGATCGGGCTCGAGGAGGCGATCGCCGACATCGAGGAACAGGTCGGCGAGGACAAGCTGAAGGGCTATGTGCTCGACCTGCGCCGCAACCCGGGCGGCCTGCTCGACGAGGCCGTGTCGGTCTCTGACGCCTTTCTCGACAATGGCGAGATCGTCTCGACCCGCGGCCGCAACTCGGACGAGACGCGGCGCTACAACGCGCGCTCCGGCGACGAGATCAACGGCAAGCCGCTCGTCGTCCTGGTCAATGGCGGTTCGGCCTCGGCCTCGGAGATCGTCGCCGGCGCGCTGCAGGACCAGCGCCGGGCGACCGTCGTCGGCTCGCGCTCCTTCGGCAAGGGATCGGTGCAGACGATCATCCCGCTCGGCGCCAATGGTGCGCTGCGCCTGACCACGGCGCTCTACTACACGCCGTCGGGCCGCTCCATCCAGGGCCGCGGCATCGATCCGGACATCACGGTCGACCAGCCGCTGCCGCAGGAGATCCGCGAGCAGATGGGCCTCGAAGCCGAGGACGAGCTGTCGCGCGGCGAGTCTTCCCTGCGCGGTCACATCACCGGCAATCTGGAGACCGAGGAAGGCTCCGGCTCGCTCGACTACGTGCCGCCGGAGACTGCCGACGATCTGCAGCTGCAGTACGCTCTCGACCTGCTGCGCGGCGTGAAGACCAACGCCATGTTCCCGCCGAAGCAGGAAGCCAACGCCGCCAACTGACGGCGAAGGCGACTATCGCGATGAACAGAAGGCCCGGGCATTGCAGGATGCCCGGGCCTTCTCGCGTTCGGACCGCCTCTCGGCGCGTTGGCTAGCTTCCGCATCCCGTTGATACCCGCGAGCCCCGGTCCAGCTTGAAACGCTAGACGGGGGCATGCGTGGCGAACTCCACCGGCCGCTCGGCCTCGACATCGGCAAGGAAAAGCGGCGGCGGTCTCCGCCTGCTGCTGCTTTCGCGGGGCTCGCCGTCGCAATCGTGCTGATCGGCGGCTCGCTCGCCTCGGCATTTCTCGGCCAGCCGGAGCGGAGCGTCGTGGACATGCTGGCCGAGCCACCGGCTTCCCAGGCGGTCGCCGTCGTCGCGGCGCCCCAGCCGGTGACGGCCCAGAAGCTACCGACGATCATCCGGCCTCCCGCCGAGCCTGCGGTGGGGGGCGTCGGCTTCCGCGTCGAGGAACCGGTGGCCCTGCGGCAACCGCCCGGGACGGCGCATCTGCCCGATGCCGCGCTGGTCGAAGACAGCGATTTCGGCCCTCTGCCGACACGCGGCCCTGACGGGCGTCGCCCCTTCGACGTCTATGCCGGCGCCTCGCGCGGCGTGCCCGGCACGCGGATCGCCATCGTCGTCGGCGGCCTCGGCATCAGCCAGACCGGCACGATGAGCGCCATCCGCGCCTTGCCCGCCGCCGTCACCTTCGGTTTCTCCCCTGCCGGCAACAGCCTCGACCGCTGGATGCAGGAGTCCCGCCGGGCGGGCCACGAGCTGGTGCTGCAGGTGCCGCTCGAGCCGGTGGGCTATCCGGAAATCGACCCCGGTCCGAACACGCTGACCGTCGCCGACGCGGCCGCGAACGATTTCGGCGCGCTCCATGCGGTGCTGGCGACCCTGACCAACTATGTCGGGGTAATGAGCTACATGGGCGGCCGCTTCACCGGCGACGCGACGGCGATCGAACCTCTGGTCGCCGAACTCGGACGGCGCGGTCTGATGTTCCTCGACGACGCCTCGTCGATGCGCTCGCTGGCAAAGGATACGGCCGCGCTGCAGGGCGTGCCGTTCGCCGCTGCCGACCTGACCATCGACCGGACCCAGGACGCCGCCGATATCCGCCGCCAGCTCGACACGCTGGAACAGATCGCTCGCGCACAAGGCTCCGCCGTCGGCGTCGCCTCGGCCTTCGACGTCTCGATCAACACGATTGCCGGATGGATCGGCGAAGTGCAGTCGCGCGGCATCGAGATCGTGCCGGTGTCGGCCCTCGCCAACGACCCCGAGGGTCGGTAGCCCGCCATCGTGTGCTCTGCCGGATGGCCCTTGCCGCGGCTTGCCGCCGCCCGATAACAGGCGAGGGCGCCTGCCAGACGAGCGGACCCATACTTGTTGCAAGGCCGCCGCCGCCAGGCGGCGAACGGGACGGTCCAGCATGAAACCGATCGAGTACGAGAACCTGCCCTATCGCCGCTGTGTCGGCATCATGGTGCTGAACCGGCAGGGCGAGGTCTGGGTTGGCCGCCGCACCATCGAGGACCAGGGCGAGATGACTGGTGCGGTGCAGCTCTGGCAGATGCCGCAGGGCGGGATCGACGCGGACGAGGACCCGCTGGCGGCGGCCCGCCGGGAGCTCTACGAGGAGACCGGCATCCGCTCCGTCAGCCTGCTCCAGGAGGCGCCGGACTGGATCGACTACGACCTGCCGCCGGAACTGGTCGGGATCGCGCTGAAGGGCCGCTATTGCGGCCAGACGCAGCGCTGGTTCGCCTTCCGCTTCGAGGGCGACGAGAGCGAGATCGCCATCGCCCCGCCGCCGGACGGCCACGCCGCGGAATTCGACGACTGGGCCTGGAAGCCGATGGACGAGCTGGTCGACCTGATCGTGCCGTTCAAGCGCCAGGTCTATGAACGGGTGGTCGCCACGTTCCGGCATCTGGCAGCGTAGGGCCGGGGCCGGCGCAACCGCTCCACGACACGAAAAAGCCGGCGCAAGGCCGGCTCGTTCGTCAGTCGATGACAGCGCCGGTCAGACGCCGACGGCGGCGCGCGCTTCGCGAAGCTGGGCGAGCGCCAGCTGCGCCTTCGAGCGGGCGACGTCGTCCGAAGCATCGGCGACGTCTTCCTCGGCATCCTTGATCTGCTGGTCGAGCGCGGCCGGATCGAGATCCTCCACCAGCGTCGCGCGTTCGGCGAGCAGCGTGAAGCCGCCCTGGCTGACATCGGCAAAGCCGCCGACGACGAAGATCTTCGTCTCGGTTCCCGCATCCGTCGTCGCCACGACGACGCCCGGCTTCAGCGTCGTCATGAACGGCGCGTGGTTCGCCATGACCGTGAAATAGCCTTCGGTACCCGGCACGTTGACCGCCGTGACCGCTTCGGAAAGCAGCAGGCGCTCGGGGGAGACGAGGTCGAACTGGAAGCTGTCAGCCATCGGTCGCTTGCCTGTTGAGGGCGGCCTCGAAGTCGAGGATCGCCTTTTCGAACTGGTCGCGGCAGCCGGGATTGCAGAACCCCACCACCGCGCCCTTGTAGAGGGTCAGGGATCCGTCCGCGATCGGCTTTCCCGACCACGGACAGGTCTCGTTGATCGCATCCGCCAGATGGAGGATGCGCTCTTCGGCCATGCTTATGCGGCTTCGGCGGCCAGGCGCTGGGCCTTCTCGACGGCCATCTCGATGGAGCCGACCATGTAGAAGGCGGCTTCCGGCAGATGGTCGTACTCGCCGTTGACCAGGCCCTTGAAGGACTTGATCGTGTCTTCCAGCGGCACGAGCTGCCCCGGCGCGCCGGTGAAGACCTCGGCGACGAAGAACGGCTGCGACAGGAAGCGCTCGATCTTGCGCGCGCGGGCGACGGTGAGCTTGTCCTCTTCCGACAGCTCGTCCATGCCGAGAATGGCGATGATGTCCTGCAGCGACTTGTACTTCTGCAGCACGACCTGGACCTGGCGGGCCACTTCGTAGTGCTCCTCGCCGATCAGCATCGGCGACAGCATGCGCGAGGTGGAGTCGAGCGGGTCGACGGCCGGGTAGATGCCCTTTTCCGAGATCGCGCGGTTGAGCACGGTCGTCGCGTCCAGATGGGCGAAGGAGGTCGCCGGCGCCGGGTCGGTCAGATCGTCGGCAGGCACGTAGATGGCCTGCACCGAGGTGATCGAGCCCTTGTGGGTGGTCGTGATGCGCTCCTGCATCTGGCCCATGTCGGTGGCGAGCGTCGGCTGGTAGCCCACCGCCGAGGGGATGCGGCCGAGCAGTGCCGACACTTCCGAGCCCGCCTGGGTGAAGCGGAAGATGTTGTCGACGAAGAACAGCACGTCCTGGCCCTGGTCGCGGAAATGCTCGGCGATGGTGAGGCCGGTGAGCGCGACGCGGGCGCGGGCGCCGGGGGGCTCGTTCATCTGGCCGTAGACCAGCGCGGCCTTGGAGCCTTCGGCCGAGCCGTTGTTCTCGTGCGGGTCCTTGTTCACGCCGGACTCGATCATCTCATGGTAGAGATCGTTGCCTTCGCGGGTGCGCTCGCCGACGCCGGCGAACACCGAGTAGCCGCCGTGCGCCTTAGCGACGTTGTTGATCAGTTCCTGGATCAGCACGGTCTTGCCGACGCCGGCGCCGCCGAACAGGCCGATCTTGCCGCCGCGGGCGTAGGGAGCCAAGAGGTCGATGACCTTGATGCCGGTGACCAGGATCTGGCTCTCCGGCGACTGCTCGATATAGGCGGGTGCCGGCTGGTGGATGCCGCGCTTGGTCTCGTAGTGGATCGGCCCGACCTCGTCAATCGGCTCGCCGATGACGTTCATGATGCGGCCGAGCGTACCGTCGCCGACCGGCACCTGGATCGGGCTGCCGGTGTCCTTGACGGGCAGGCCGCGGACCAGACCTTCGGTCAGATCCATGGCGATGGTGCGGACGGTGTTCTCGCCGAGGTGCTGGGCAACCTCGAGCACCAGGCGCATGCCGTTATTGTCGCACTCGAGTGCGTTCAGGATCGCCGGCAGCGGCCCGTCGAAATGGACGTCGACGACGGCGCCGATGACCTGAGCGACGCGGCCGGTCGCACCGGCAGTGTTTTCGTTGTCAGCCATCAAGGCCTCCTCTCAGATGCTCTAGAGCGCTTCCGCGCCCGAAATGATTTCGACCAGTTCCGTCGTGATCTGCGCCTGCCGCTGGCGGTTGTACGAGATCGACAGTCGTTCGATCATGTCGCCGGCATTGCGGGTCGCGTTGTCCATCGCGCTCATCCGCGCGCCCTGCTCGGACGCGGCGTTTTCCAAGAGCGCGTGCAGGACCTGAACCTTCAGATTGCGCGGGATCAGATCCTCGAGGATCGCCTCCGGCTCCGGCTCGTATTCGTAGACCGTCCCGTCCTGTGCCGTCTCGGCCTCGCCATCGCCGAGCGCGGCCGGGATGATCTGCTGGCGCGTCGGGATCTGGGTCACGACGTTCTGGAACTCGGAATAGAAGATCGAGCAGACGTCGAACTCGCCCTTGTCGAACAGGTCCATGATCGTCTGGCCGATCATCTCGGCATGGGCGAAGCCGACACGCTTGGCTTCGCGAAGGTCGGTTCGCTCGATGACCTGCTTGGCCGAATCGCGGCGCATGATGTCCCAGCCCTTCTTGCCGACGATCATGTACTTGACCGTCTTGCCTTCGGACTCCAGCTTGCGGCCGTGGGTACGGGCAAGCTTGACGATCGAGGCGTTGAAAGCGCCTGCAAGACCGCGCTCGGCCGTGAAGACGACGAGCAGATGCACGTCGTCCTTGCCGGTGCCGACCATCAGCTGCGGGCCGTCGCCTTCCATGGCGCCGGAGATGTTGGCCAGGACCGCCGCCATCCGCTCCGCATAGGGACGGGCTGCCTGCGCGGCCTCTTCCGCACGGCGCAGCTTGGCCGCCGCGACCATCTGCATGGCCTTGGTGATCTTCTGCGTGGATTTCACCGACGCGATGCGGTTCCGCAGATCCTTCAGTGATGCCATGGCTTGGCGCTGTCTCCCGCTTTATCGGTCCTGCCCCGAAGGGCAGGACTCACGCGCGTTCCGGTTGGCTCAGGCGAAGTTCTTGGCGAAGGCATCGATCGCCGCGCGCAGCTTCTCGCGGGTGTCGTCCGAGAGCGCCTTGTCGCGCGCGATCGTGTCGAGCACGTCCTTGTGCTCGCTGCGCATCGAGTTGAGCAGGCCTTCCTCGAAATCGCCGACCTGGTCGACGCGAAGCTTGTCGAGGTAGCCCTGGGTGCCGGCGAAGATGACGACGACCTGCTCCTCGGTCTTCAGCGGCGAGAACTGCGGCTGCTTCAGGAGCTCCGTCAGCCGGGCGCCGCGGTTGAGCAGGCGCTGCGTGGCGGCGTCGAGGTCCGAACCGAACTGCGCGAAGGCGGCCATCTCGCGATACTGCGCGAGCTCGCCCTTGATCGAGCCGGCAACCTGCTTCATCGCCTTGGTCTGGGCCGACGATCCGACGCGGCTGACCGAGAGGCCGACGTTCACGGCAGGGCGGATGCCCTGGTAGAACAGCGTCGTCTCGAGGAAGATCTGGCCGTCGGTGATCGAGATCACGTTGGTCGGGATGTAGGCCGAGACGTCGCCGGCCTGGGTCTCGATGACCGGCAGGGCGGTCAGCGAGCCGGCACCGTGGTCGTCGCCCATCTTCGCGGCGCGCTCGAGCAGCCGCGAATGCAGGTAGAACACGTCGCCCGGATAGGCTTCGCGGCCGGGCGGGCGGCGCAGCAGCAGCGACATCTGGCGGTAGGAGACGGCCTGCTTCGACAGGTCGTCATAGGCGATCACGGCATGCATGCCGTTGTCGCGGAAATATTCGCCCATCGCGCAGCCGGTGAAGGGCGCGATGTACTGCATCGGCGCAGGGTCCGAGGCGGTGGCGGCGACGACGATGGAATACTCCATCGCGCCGCGCTCCTCGAGGGTGCGCACGAACTGCGCGACGGTGGAGCGCTTCTGCCCGACCGCGACGTAGATGCAGTAGAGCTTGTCGTTCTCGCGGTTCTCGTCGTGCGCCGGCTTCTGGTTGAGGAACGTGTCCAGAAGGATGGCGGTCTTGCCGGTCTGGCGATCGCCGATGACCAGCTCGCGCTGGCCGCGGCCGATCGGGATCAGCGCGTCGATGGCCTTGAGGCCCGTCGACATCGGCTCGTGCACCGATTTGCGCGGGATGATGCCCGGTGCCTTGACGTCGACGCGGCGGCGTTCGGTCGAGACGATCGGGCCCTTGCCGTCGATCGGGTTGCCGAGACCGTCGACGACGCGGCCGAGCAGGCCCTTGCCGACCGGCACCTCGACGATGGCGCCGGTCCGCTTGACCGTGTCGCCTTCCTTGATCGCCTGGTCGGACCCGAAGATCACGACGCCGACATTGTCTGCCTCGAGGTTCAGGGCCATGCCCTGGACGCCGCCGGGGAACTCGACCATCTCGCCGGCCTGGCAGTTGTCGAGCCCGTAGACGCGCGCAATACCGTCACCGACCGACAGAACCTGCCCGACCTCGGAGACTTCTGCCTCCGAGCCGAAGTTCTGGATCTGGTTCTTGAGGATTGCGGAAATTTCCGCGGCGCGGATGTCCATCAGCCGACCTCTTTCAGTGCAAGCTTAAGCGAATTGAGTTTGGTGCGAAGCGAGGTGTCGATCTGGCGGGAACCGATCTTGACGATCAGCCCGCCCAGGATCGAGGCATCGACGCTTTCGCGCATGGTAACGGTCTTGCCGGCGTAGGAGCCGATGGCCTCGGCCAGCTCCTTGCGCTGCGCTTCGTCGAGCGGATGCGCGCTGGTGATCTCGGCCTCGATCTCGCCGCGGTGCGCGGCGGCCATCTTGCCAAAGGCGCGGACGATGCCGGGCAGTACGAAAAGGCGCCGGTTGTTGGCGATGACGCGCAGGAAATTGCCCGTCAGCACGCTCGGCCCGACCTCGCGCACCACGGCGTCGATCGCGCGCAGCTGCTCGTCCGAGGAAAAGGCCGGGCTCTCGACCAGCCGCCGGAAATCGACGTTCTCGTCGATCAGGCGCTGAAAGCCAAGAAGCTCGGATTCGACGGTCTCGATCGCGCCGTCATCGCGGGCGAGCTCGAAGAGGGACTGGGCGTAGCGGTCTGCGACTCCCGAAAGGGGAGAGGATGATTGTGCCACGGACGACCGTTCTTTTTCGCGTTCGTTCAAGTCTTGCGTAGGGCCTGCGAAGCGAGACCGCCCCAAATCCTTGAAACCGTTTGAAGAATGCCGGAAGATGGGCAGCAGGGCCGCCAAGGTCCTTCCGAAGACAGGGACCGTCTAGCATAGGGGTTTGCCGGCGACAACACGCTTCGCCGTGCCCGCGACCGGAGATGTGCGGCGTTCTGTCCGGATTGCCCCCTGGCTGCGCCGCCAGCCGTCCTTCAGCTGCTGACCAGCCCGAAGACCGGCGCCAGCGACATCAGCGCCAGCAACAGATTCAGCGCCAGGAACAGCCAGTTGTAGACCGTTGCGCCGCGGTCGGAGAGGATCGAGACGAGGCGGCCGAAACCGGTGAACAGCCAGCCCGCGCCGAGCGCCATCTGGACGAAGGGCTGGTCGTAGAACGCCGCCGAGACCAGTCCGACGCCGAGCCAGAAGCCGGCGATGGTCGCGCGCGATTCGCCCACCGCCTCGGGATGGCGGTCCGCCGTCGTCAGGCGCAACGCGCGCAGCGTCAGTCGCGGCGCGAACAGCGCGACCAGTCCGAACAGCATGGTAACCAGCGCCGCCACGAAGGGCAGCATGTCGGCAGTGGTCTGCGGCAGGGGGATGTTCATCGATATACCGATCGGAGGGCAGGGCGGGATGCGGGCCGCTTATAAAGGCATGGCCGCCCTGCCGGAAGCTGGCAAGGCCGCGCCTTCCCGGTTCGTTCAGGCGCGCTGCGCGTTCACCCAGAGCCAGGCGGGCGCGAGGACTCCGCCGACGATCGGGATCAGCAGCCCGCCGGCGATCAGCCCCACGACGCCCGATCCCGCAGCGGTGACGATCCAATGGACGATGCCCGCAGCTGCCGGCACGGCGTGCGCCGCGGCCTCGGCGACCACCTCGATGCCGTGCGCCAGGAAGTCGATGCCGTAATGCTCCAACCCGTGCACGAGGATGCCGCCGCCGACCCAGACCATGGCGGCGGTGCCGACGACGGTCAGAACCTTGAGAAACACCGGCATGCCGACGACGAGCCCGCGACCGACGCCGCGCACCAGGCTGCCGAAGACGTTCGTCGTGCCGTTCCTGGACATGGCGAGGCCCGCATCGTCGGCCTTCACGATCAGCGCGACGGCGCCGTAGACGACGACGGTGACGCCGATGCCGACCACGGCGAGGATGATCGCCTGCATCCAGAGGCTGCTGCCTTCCGGCAGGCCCGCCAGCGTGATCGCCATGATCTCGGCGGACAGGATGAAGTCGGTCTTGATGGCGCTCGCCACCCGGCGATCCTCGGCGACGGTCAGGCTGACGGCGGCCGCCGAATCGACCTTCTCCTCGTGGGCGTGCGCCTTGTGGGGGAAGAGCTTCTCGTAGACCTTCTCCGCCCCCTCGTAGGCGAGGTAAAAGCCGCCGAGCATCAGCAGCGGCGTGATCGCCCAGGGGGCGAAGAAACTGAGGACGAGCGCGCCGGGCAGCAGGAAGATCAGCTTGTTGCGCAGCGAGCCGAGGGCGATCTTGGCGACGATGGGCACTTCCCGCGAGGCGGCGAAACCGACGACGTAGCCGGGTGTCACCGCCGCGTCGTCGATGACGACGCCAGCAGCCTTGGCCCCGGCCTTGGTGGCCTGGGCGGCGACGTCGTCCAGCTGCGTGGCGGCCATGCGGGCGAGCGCCGCGACATCGTCGAGCAGGGCAAGAAGGCCGACGCTCATCGCGCTGCCTCGCGCCCGCAGCAGTCATGCGCAGTGCACTCGCTCATCGTGGTACGACCTCTAAACGCTCGCAGCGTACAATAGCAGACGGATCTTCGGCTGCGGGCACAGGGGCGCGCAGCCGACCAGAAGCGCGGATCGCTTGCTTTAGTTCCGGCACTCGCCGGCGATCGCGACGGTTTCCCGCTTGTCGCCCCAGAATACCGTCATCGACCCGAAATAGCGGGCATCGTCGCCGACGCCGCGGGCCTCGCGAAGATTGACGTTGACGTTGATGCGCGGCTCGCCCGCCGAGCGCCACACGGTCACGACGCTGCCGTCCCTGTCCGCCGCCGTCTTGCCCTTCTCCAGCTCGCGGATCAGGCCGTTGGCCATGACATAGCCGCGCTCGAGGCCGGTATTGCCGGTGCTGCCGGTCTCCATCATGGTCACGAAGACGAGTGGCCAGGGGTCGTCGGCGCCGCTAGTATCCTTGTCGGCGCCGGAATCGACGAAGTTGCAGCGGCTGGCGATCGGGTGCCAGTGCAGCAGGCCGAGTTTCAGGCCGCGGGGCGTCTGCGGTGCCACATTGCCCTGGTCCTGCCCGGGTGGCGGCAGGATGAAGGGCGAGTTCTCGACCGGCATGTTGGCGCTCGGCTGCTGTGCCACCGCCTCGGCCCAAAGGCCGAAAGCGAGCACCGTCGCCAGCATCAGCGGCAAACCTCTCACGAGCCTGGCCATTCCCGTCTCCTCGAGCGGTCTCCTGACCCGCGGATTTGTCACAGAAAGCTCTGCGGGTCCACGTCGATCTGCATCTGCACCGATCCGCGCGGCCGCGGCGCCGCGGCGAGCGTCGCACGCAGGAATCCCTGCACCGGCGCGCGGCTTGGCGAGTGAACCAGCAGCCGGAAGCGGTGCCGTCCGCGCAGCACCGCGAGCGGCGCCTCGGCGGGGCCGAGCACCTCGATCGCCGGGTCCTCGGGCGCTGCGCGGCGCAGCAGCCGGGCGTATTCCTCGGCCTCGCGGCGCGTGTTGGCGGAGACGATGACGCTGGCGAGGCGGCCGAAGGGCGGCAGGCCGGCACGCTGCCGTTCGGCGATCTCGCGCTCGTAGAAGCGCGCCGCGTCTCCCGAGGCGATCGCCCGCATGACCGGGTGTTCCGGCTGCCAGGTCTGGATCATGCCGCGGCTCTTGCGGCCGCCGCTGCGTCCCGCCCTGCCGGTCACCTGATGCAGCAGCTGGAACGTGCGCTCGGCGGCACGCGGGTCGCCGTTGGCAAGGCCGAGATCGGCGTCGACCGCGCCGACCAGCGTCATCAGCGGGAAATGATGCCCCTTGGCGACCAGCTGGGTGCCGATGACGATATCGGCCTCGCCCTCGGCGATGGCGTCGAGCTCCCGCCGCAGCCGCCGCGCCCCGCCGGGCAGGTCGGAGGACAAAAGGATCGTCCTGGCTTCGGGGAAGGTTGCCAGCATCTCCTCGGCAATCCGCTCGACGCCGGGACCGCAGGCGACGAGATGATCGAGCGTGCCGCATTCGGGGCAGGCTTCCGGACGCGGCACGGCAAAGCCGCAATGGTGACACTGAAGCTGGCCGCGCAGCCGGTGATCGACCAGCCAGGTCGAGCAGTCGGGGCACTGGAAACGATGGCCGCAGACCCGGCACAGTGTCAGCGGCGCGTAGCCGCGGCGGTTGAGGAACAGCAATGCCTGCTCGCCGCGCGCCACGGTCTCGCCGATCGCCGTCAACAGGACCGGCGAGACGAAGCGGCCGCGCGCCGGCGGCGCGAGCCGCATGTCGACCAGCGACAGGTCGGGCAATGCCGCTTCGGCAAAGCGCCCGGCAAGCCTGACATGGCCGTAGCGGCCGTCGGCGGCGTTGACGCGGCTCTCGACCGAGGGCGTCGCCGAGGCGAGGATCACCGGAAATCCGCCGAGCGCGCCGCGCACCACCGCCATGTCGCGCGCATGGTAGAAGATCCGGTCCTCCTGCTTGTAGGCAGGGTCGTGCTCTTCGTCGACGACGACGAGGCCAAGGTCCTGGAACGGCAGGAACAGCGCCGAGCGCGCCCCGGCGACGACGCGGATCCGGCCTTCCGCCAGCTGGCGCCAGATCTGCTCGCGCCGGCGCGGCGGCACATCGGAGTGCCATTCGGCGGGCGGCGCGCCGAAGCGGGCGTGGAAGCGGTCGATGAAGCTCTGCGTCAGGGCGATTTCCGGCAGCAGGATAAGCACCTGCTTGCCCTTGTCGAGCGCCGCGGCGACGGCCTCGAAATACACCTCGGTCTTGCCCGAGCCGGTGACGCCTTCGAGCAGCGTGGTGGAAAAGCCGTCGCCCCGGGCGACCAGCGCCGTGGCCGCTGCCGCCTGGTCGGGGCTCAGCGCCGCCCGCCCGTAGGTCGTGTCCGGCAGGGCGACGGCTGGCGGTGGCGCAAGACGAACGCTCTGGAAAACGCCCTGCTTCAGCAAACCGTCGACGACCGAGGGCGTCACGCCGGCCGCATGCGCGAGGCCCGACCGGGTCCAGATCGGTATCTCCGCGGCGGACTCCATCACCCGCCGGCGGGCGTCGGTCAGCCGCTCCGGGGCAACGCCGGTCGCCTCGATGCCCTCGATCAGCGCTTCGGGGTCGAAGGCGGCGGGCGCCCGCAGTGCCATTCGCGCCACGAGGCCGGGCGGCGAGAGCGTATAGTCGGCGACCCAGTCGATGAAACGGCGCATCGCGCTGTCCAGCGGCGGGCAATCGAAGACCTTGGTGATCGAGCGCAGCTTCTTCGGATCGACCGCGTCGGTCTCGCCGTCCCACACCACGCCGGCGACCTGACGCGGGCCGAGCGGCACCTGCACGATCGACCCCGGCACCACCGCCATCCCGTCGGGCACGGCATAGGAATAGGGCCGCTCCGCCGGCAACGGCACGAGCACCGGCACGGTCCGGATGGCAAAGAGCTGGTCGACAGGATGCAAGACGGCCCCAGGGCTGGCGTGCCGGACGGACGCGGCGAATCGGTGCGAGCGGATTGTCCCCTAAGTGTAGGGATCGGCAGCCGTCTCGGAAACATCGACGGCGCGTCGACCTGTTCGCGTATGGCGCGGCACTGCCAAAGACTGGTAAGGACGCGTCAGCATTCGAACTCCGTGAGGCAAGCCATGAAATTCTTCGTCGACACCGCCGACATCGCCGAGATCCGTGAACTGCAGGACGCAGGCCTGATCGACGGCGTCACCACCAATCCGTCGCTGATCACCAAGGCAGGCCGCCCGATGCGGGACATCGTCGCCGAAATCTGCGACGTCACAGAAGGGCCGGTTTCCGCCGAGGTTACGGCCCTCGAGGCCGACGAAATGATCCGCGAGGGCCGGATCCTGGCCGAGATCGCCGACAATGTCTGCATCAAGGTGCCGCTGACGCTGGCCGGCCTCAAGGCCTGCAAGGAACTCTCCGGCGAAGGCCACATGGTCAACGTGACGCTCTGCTTCTCGGCCGTCCAAGCCCTGCTCGCCGCCAAGGCCGGTGCCACCTTCATCTCGCCCTTCATCGGGCGGCTGGACGATATCAATCTCGACGGCATGGCGCTAATCGCCGACATCCGGCGCATCTACGACAACTACGAATTCGACACCGAGATTCTCGCCGCGTCGATCCGGACGCTCAACCATGTCCGCGAAGCTGCGCTGATCGGCGCCGACGTCGCGACCGTGCCGCCGGCGACGCTCAAGGCGCTGGTCAAGCACCCGCTGACCGACAAGGGCCTGGAAAACTTCCTCGCCGACTGGAAGAAGAGCGGCCAGACGATCGGCTGAGACCAATACCAGACAAGGAAAAGGCGGCCAAAGCCGCCTTTTCCGCCCAATTCCGGCGCCTCGATCAGCCCTGGAAATGGCTCTCCATGAAGTAGATCGACTTGTCGAGGCCGCGGCCGATGCCGGTCAGGAGATCCTCGGTCAAAGGGTCGCCGGCTTCCGAGGCTTCCTCGATGCCCTTCTCGACCGCCGCGCTCCACTTGGCGTAGCTCTCGGTCAGGCGGCGCAGATGATCCTCCGACTTGACGAGGTCCAGCGGGTAGGCGTCGAGCAGCGAGTTCTGCACCGATGCCTGGACCGTGCCGTGGGCCTGGCCGCCGATCGCCGTCAGGCGCTCGGCGATGTCGTCGACATAGCCTTCGGTCAGGTCATGCAGGTCGTCGAACAGCTCGTGCACGGCGATGAAGTTCATGCCCTTGACGTTCCAGTGGGCCTGCTTGGTCTGGTAGGTGATGTCGATCGCCGTGCCGAGATGGGCCTGCAGCAGTTCGACCATGGCCCCGCGGATATTCTCCGAAATCGGGTTCATGGTCTTGTGCATCTGGGTCTTGCCGTTACCGGCGTTCTTGGGTGTCTTGTCCTTGGCCACAAGCGTCTCCTTCGGGCGTCTGGGGAAGGCGATCGCCGCTAAGGCAGCGCGCCGGGAAATCGTCTTCCGGTAATCCCAGCGGCAGGGAACGGTTCCATCTGCGACCATTTCCGTGGCATCCGTGCAGTCGCTCACCGGCAACCGCATGTTCCGGCCCTGACGAACGAGCGCCTCGCTAGCCGACCGCGTCCTTGATTCCCTTGTAGGCCTTGTCGCCCCAGACCTCCTTGACCCGGGCATTGCGACCGCACGAATAGCGGTAGTACTTATACCGGATCGGGTTCTTCTTGTAATAATCCTGGTGGTAGTCCTCCGCCGGCCAGAAGGTCGGAGCCGTCGCGATGGGCGTGACCACCTGCGGGAGTTCCTTCGCGATCGTGGCCTTCGACGCCTTGGCCGCCTGCAGTTGCGCAGCATCGGGGGCGAAGATCGCCGTCGTGTAGGCATGGCCGCGGTCGCAGAACTGGCCGCCGGCGTCGGTCGGGTCGACCGAGTGCCAGAACACGTCGAGCAACTGGTCGTAGCTGACGCGGGCGGGGTCGTAGGTGACCCGCACCGCCTCGACGTGACCCGGATGGTTCTCGTAGGTCGGATTGGCGTTTTCGCCGCCGATATAGCCGGATGTCGTGCCGGTGACGCCGGCCAGGTGGTCGAAATCGCTCTCGACGCACCAGAAGCAGCCGCCCGCGAAGATCGCCGTCGCCGTCGCCGTGCCCTGCGCAGCGACGCCCGCCGGGGCAAGCCCGCCGGCCATCGCCAGTCCCGCGGCGCCGAACAGTCCCGCCCAGCGCCAACCCGTCCGCTTCGTCATTTCCGCACTCCTTGCCTGTCCATCGCCGGACCTGTCCGGCAATATAGCTGCGGCGCCTGATGCCGCCGCTCAAGACAAGCTTCGGTGAGGGCGCCCGAAAGGTTTCAGGCGCGCGCTCAAAGCACCGTGATCAGCCGCCGTCGGCGGTGAAGCCGGCGGCCTCGATACCGGCAATCGCGCAGATCTCGTCATTGTCGGAGGTGTCGCCGGTGATGCCGACGGCGCCGAGGATGGCATTGCCCGGACCGCGGACCAGGACGCCGCCCGGCACCGGTACGAGCACGCCCCTGGCCAGGGCATTCATCGACTGGATGAAATAGGGCTGTTCCTCGGCGCGCTTCCAGATCGCCCGCGAGCCCATACCCAGCGCGATGGCGCCATTGGCCTTGCCCATGGCGATGTCCGGGCGCATGCGCGACGATCCGTCCGACCGCTCCAGCGCGACGAGGGCGCCGCTGGCATCGAGCACGGCCACGGTGAACGGCTTGCAGCCGTTGGTGGCGCCGGTCTTCAACGCTTCGGCGATGATGATGCGGGCCTTGTCGAGTGTCAGCATGGGATCTCCCTCCTCTGTGTTCGGGCCGGTGATAGCATGTCGGGCGGGCATGTCATCCCGCCAGCCGGGCGGAGCTCTCAGGCAAAGCGCCGGGCTGCGTCGATCGCAAGGCCGAGGCCGACCGAGCCGAAGGCATCGGAGCGGGCGACGCGCGCGTTCGGAAAGCGGCCGGTGGCCGCCGCCGCGACGGCAGGCACCTGCGCGCCGCCGCCGGTCAGGATCACCGTCTCGATCGCTTCCGCCGCGACACCCGCCTCGGCCAAGGCCGCATCGATGGCGCCCTCGATGCGGCCGACGAGATCCCCCGTCGCATCGTCGAAGCGCTGCCGCGACGCCGGCGCGGCAAGGCTGAGGCCTCGCTCCTCCAGCTTGATCAGCGTCTCGTCCTCGGCGCTCAGTGCGATCTTGGCGGCTTCCACGGCGCCGGCGAGGCGATGGCCGGAGCGGTGAGACAAAAGATGCTCGAAGCGGGCGAGCTTTTCCGGCTCGGCGGCTTCCTTCTTCATCTGGCCGATGTCGCGCAGGATCTTCGGCGTGTAGAGCGTGTTGATCCGGTGCCAGGTGGCCATGTCGTTGAAGTACCAGACCGGCAGCCGGCGCTTGCCGTCGGCGGTTTCCGACCCCAGGCCGAAATGCGGCATCATCTCGGCGATCGACAGCAGCCGGTCGAAATCCGTGCCGCCGACATGGACGCCGGTCGAGGCCAGGATGTCGCTGCGGCGGTCGCTGGCCTTCGCCCGCTCCGGCGACAGCCGCACGACCGAGAAATCCGAGGTGCCGCCGCCGATGTCGACGACCAGCGCCAGCTGCTCGGCATTCACCTGGCGCTCGAAATACAGCGCCGCGGCGACCGGTTCGAACTGGAACTCGATGTGGCGAAAACCTTCCGCCCGGGCGGCGGCCTCGAGCTGGCCCTCGGCCTCGCGGTCGGCGCCCGCGTCCTCGTCGACGAAATGCACCGGCCGGCCGAGCACGATTTGATCGGCGACGACGCCGGCGTCATTGGCGGCCTCGGCCTCCAGCTTGACGCGCAGGTGCCGCAGGAAATGGCCGATCAGCTCCTGGAAGCTCAGGCGCTGGCGGCCGACGGCGGTCTTTTCCTGCATCAGCGACGTGCCGAGGATCGACTTCAGCGCCCGCATGAAGCGGCCCTCGGCGCCGTCGACATATTCGAACACCGCGGCCCGGCCGAAATAGGTCTGGCCGTCCTCGAGGCTGTAGAACAAAGCCGAGGGGATCGTCACGTGCTCGCCCTCCAGCGCCACGAGCCGCGGCGAAGCTCCGCGGCCGGCGAGCGCCAGGGTCGAATTGGTCGTGCCGAAATCGAGCCCGGGATAGAGCTTCATGGAAACCTCGCGGAGGGACAAAGCCACGGCGTCGCCGCGCCGTGAGGGGCGGGCAGGGTGCAGCTTATGGGTGAGCGGCGGCCCGTATAGCCGAGGCGGCGGCGGTTGGGAAGCCGCGGCCGCCCGGCCGGGTCAGGTCACTTGCGGCGGCCGGCCGTGTTGAGGGCGACGGCGGCGCGGACGAGGGCGACGAGGGCGGGCTCGTCGATCGCGGCGCCCTGGGCAAAGTCGATGGCGCGGCGGGCGTTGCCGTCGAGGCTGGCGTTGAAGAGCCCGGCCGGGTCGTCGAGGGCGGCGCCTTTGAAGAAGGTCATCTTGACCACCGCCTTATAGGTCTCGCCGGTGCAGACGATGCCGTCATGCGTCCAGGTCGGCACGCCGCGCCATTTCCACTCCTCGACGATGTCCGGGTCGGCATTCAGGACCAGCGCCCGCAGCCGGGCGAGCAGGGCGCCGCGCCAGTCGCCGAGTTCGGCGATCCGTTCGTCGATCAACTGCGACGGCGATTTCTCCTGAGCCTCACGGGCGTCCATGGCCTGCTTCCCCGCTCCCCGGCTTCCGCGCCGTCTTCCGCAAGGTAAGCCGCACGGCGCCGGGCGGCAATATCGGATCATCTTCGCGCGCGCGCCCGTCGTGGCAACCCGGCCGGCCGGCGTTTGCCGCACGATCCCCCTCGAACGGCGCGGCGAAACATGCGACAGGCGCGGGCAGGGCGCCAAGCATCCATCGAGAGGGATCATCCATGACCGACATCATCTTCCGCACCGGCGAGGCGACGGTGCTGGCCGCCGAGGGCCAGGCGACGGACGCCATGCCCGAGGTGCTGATCGGCGCCGTCACCGGCCCGGTCGGGCACGCCTTTGCCTCGATGCTCGGCCAGACCGTCGGCCATACCCGCATGTTCGTGGTGCGCGACCTCAACCAGCTGGTGCGGCCGGCGACGATGATGACCACCAAGGCGACGATCCACACCGAGGCCTATGTCGAGCTGCTCGGCGGCGTGGTGCAGGGCGCGACGGGCGACGCCATCGTCGACTGCGTCATCGAGGGGGTGATCCCGAAGGCGATCGTGGGCGAGATCTGCCTGATCATCACCATCTGGCTCGACCCGCGCTGCGCCGAGGACCCGAACCTCGACAAGGCCGATCTCTACCGCACCAATTACGAGACGACGAAACTCGCGATCCGCCGCGCCATGACCGGCGAGCCGACGATCGACACGCTGATCGCCAACCGCAAGACGATCAAGCACTACGCGCTGGACGGCGTCATCGAGTACTGACCGGACTTTTGGTCAGGCTTTGGCCGGGCTTTTCGCCGGGCCCGGGCCGCTTTCGCCGCCCTTTCCGAGGCCCCTGCGCCTTCGCCCTCGCGCCCGATCGGGCCGAGGGTGTCGCGTCGGTCCTGCCGCCTTCGCGGCCCGCCCGTGACGGGCGGCGGAATGCCGGAGGCAGACCCTCCGTATTGTTTTTGTTGCGGTCCGCCTCCGGCATTCCGCGCGGCGTTTGTGCAGCTTCGTTGCCTCGCCTGTCCCGCCGCGATGGGCGGCAGGGCCGGCGATGGCGGCCGGCTCTTCCCGGGTTGCCCCGGTCAAGCGGACCAATCCGCAGCCCCCTCCTAGTGGGGGACGGTCCGGCGGCGGTCGAAGCCGTCCGGGGCGGTGCCTCTCCGGAAGAGACCCCGACGCGGACGCCGCCCGCCACCCCCCGAACGATCCCGGCGATCACTCGTACCCGTCAGCGGGCGGCGGTGCGGGGATTATGCGGGCGGGGGGAAGGGTGGGGATAAGTTTTGGTGACATCGGGATCGCAATGCTGATGTCGCGGGTGCTGCACCCCCCTCTGCCCTGCCGGGCATCTCCCCCACAAGGGGGAGATCGGCTAATCAGGAAGGCCGGCGCCTTCACGCTGCGTTGGCCGGCCTCAGCCCACCGGAATGTCGAAATGCAGCACGTCCTCGCGGGTCCCGAGCCCGGTGTAGAGGGCGATGGCCGGGTCGTCGCCGTGGTCGGCCTGGACGAACACCACCCAGGCGCCGCGGGCCCTGGCCTCGCGCGTCATCGCGGCGATGAGGCTTGTGGCGATCCCCTGGCGGCGATGCTCCGCGTCCACCGCGAGGTCGTAGATGTAGCCCTCGCTGCGCGCCTGCTCGTATTTCGGCAGGATGTAGCCGGCAAGCCCGCCGACCACCGCCCCGTCCCTGACCGCCGCCAGCGCCACGAACGTGTCACGGGCCAGGAGCTGCGCCAGCCAGGCATCGCTGGGCGGCGCGGCGCCGAACGTCTCCGGCTCGTCGAAGACCCTGCCGAACAGCGCCATCATGGCCCGCATGGTGGGGAGGTCGGCGGGGGTCAGGAGGTGGAGGGTGGTCATTGGAAAGGCTTAGGGCCGCTAAATGTCCAGCTGGGGAAACGCTGCCCTGATACTGCTTCGATGAAGCTGCGACCGCACTGACACCCACCTGCGATGAGTTTGGTAGTGATATTGGCGACATTATGCCTTACATGCCATAGTGCATCACGAACCCGGATCCTCCTGATTCATGCAAGGAGTGAAAGACAGCATATGGCCTTCAGTAAGGGCGTAGAGTGGCATGCATGAGCATTGACGACAGCATCAACGCGTTCAGGGCTTCGATCTCTTCCAACCTACTCGCCAATGATGATTTCATCGACTGGGGTCTAATTAACCAGCAGCTCAATTCGACGGCAGCTGAAGCCACTCGCCTGCAGAGGTTAATCGACAACGGACCTGTGACCACAGCCCAGCTGGCCGCGATGTTGCGTGAGGTTCCATCGACCTATCCGCTGCTTCTAGATCTCATCGCATTTAGTAGTTCGGGTACGCAGGTCGAAAAATGGGGTTTGCCACAATCAGTCCGCGCCGAGACGAGACGTATAGACTGGGTGGCGGGTCAGCTTATGCACGTGGGCATAGACCGGTTACTCGAAAGGGGCGCCACCGCTCATTCGCTACTCCGCGTCGCCGAGGTGCACAAGGACAGCTACCGGCGGCGATTTCGCTCCGCCGGCAGGCTCGACGACCGCACGCGCGCGATCGTTCTCCATGCCCTTCGAGAAGCTAGCACAGGACTGCCGCAACCCATCCGGATCGATGCGAGTGCGTTGACGGACATTTCGCTCAGACGGTCGCTTGCTTACGTGCTCGCTATCGGGAATCGCCCTGTTGCAGGCATAGCGACGGTTTTCCAGAACCAGTCGGGCGGACGTCAGCAGCGCGATCTGTCAGTCTTTTACCCAACGCTTCAAGAGCGGCTCGAAACGATTGGCATGTCGTTGATCCTCATCGCCGATGGCCAAGGTCTTAAAGAGGCTTCCGAACGCACGCTCACAGCGATGTTTGAAGGCGTGCGCTTCCCGATGACTTTGAGTGCTGCTGAATCAGGAGCGTTGGTCAACGCAATTACCGAGGCTGCATCGCTTGAACGACCTAAGACGGTCGAACGGGCGGCGCTTGATCAGATTATTCTTAACGGGCTGCTATCGCGGCTTGAGGTCCGCGCCGAGGATTTGCCAGTCAGTATTGACCAAGCGAGACTAACACTTGCCTATTTTGTTGAAAGCCGACGGACGCTCGCGCTGAAACTGGGATTGAACGGCGCGTCTGTCGCTTGGGCAAACGCCGATTGGGTTGAGCGAGCCAGAGGCTTACGTGAGTCTTTTGTAGCTGAGTCCGCGCTCACTCTGTTCGCTGAAATTCTAGGTGTCGACGAACTCGAACAGCATGCAAGTTCTGCTGGATTAGCGAGCACGCTCCAAGCGCCGTCTACTCAACCGTTCGCGTCAAAACTCTATGTTACGGCTGCTGGCGTAGCACTCAATGAGAGTACCGCCAGCGACATCGCGCAACGATCAATGGAGAGCGCCCCCGGATCTCCCGTCTCGTTCTACCTGACGTCAAAGCCCCTCGGGACGGACCGTCTGCAGTCACATCGTCAGGCGCAGATCTTTCTGCCTACAAATATTGTCGTCCTTTCAGCGGATGGCATCGAGGGCATGGCGCGACAGCAGCGCCCGCTCGCGCGCCTAATGGATGCTGTGCTCACTCAGTCGGATTTGACAAAAGTAAGCCCCTACATCCTCAACAACGCCACGCCTTTTCGTATGTTTTATGGCCGAGAGCGCGAAGCTGCTACCGTATTGCAAACTATTACGACAAATAGTGTTGCGCTTTTGGGGAGTCGTCGAATTGGTAAAACATCGCTCATTCGGAAGATTCAAGCGGAACTAGGGAAAGGGAGATTTCTACCTTTCTTCGGTGATTGTCAAACGGTACGTACTTGGGCGGATTTTGCCGACCTCGCAGAACGCCACTGGAACGTGAAGCTGCCGTCTGATTTTCGTCCGGGTCACCTTGCCGATATGATTGATCAACTGGCCGCGAAAGGTGAGGGCCAAGTGATCATTATTCTCGACGAGATTGATCAGCTGCTGGATTGGGACCAGCAACATTCCGTCGATTCGGTTCCGGAAGCTTTTTTCCGAGCATGCCGCTCGTTGTCGCAAGAAGGTTCCGCCCATTTCGTCTTTTCGGGTGAACGGCGGATTGCCAACCGTTTATGGGATCCTCACTCTCCCCATTGGAATTTCTGTCGCGAAGTGCACCTGACGCAACTTGACCGGGATGCCGCAACTAAGCTTCTCGTGAACCCATTGCAGGCAATGAATATCAGAATCAACGATATTGCCGATTTTGAGGACGAGGTCTGGCTGCGCACAAGCGGGCATCCCCAAATCGTCCAGTTCCTTGGCGATCGACTGGTTCGGTCGCTAGACGATCGTACGGATCGCCGCAATCTCGAACTCAACGTTCAGGACGTCGTCGCAACAACCGATACGTTTGAATTCGCAGAACATTACCTTGAAACTTATTGGGGACAGGCGACACCTTATGAAAAGGTAGTCAGTCGTATCATCGCCGATGGCTGCAACACGTCCGCCGAGATACTGGCTCAACTCGGGGATACTCCGGACCAAAAAGGGCCCGAAGCCCTGTTTACCGCACTGCGCATGCTCCAACTTTACGGGATCGTTGAAGAGCGAGAGGGCCAGTTGTGCATGCGCGCGGCGTGGTTCGAAGCGGCGCTAGCGCATTTCAACGATTGAGCTCGTGTCCAAACTAAAAGGTCGTAAATGCATACCCAGGGTCCCGTTCCGCTCGACGACGACGACTACGTCAAGCGCGCCTTCGAGGTACAGCTTGTCAAAGAGGTGCAAGCAGGTAAATGGGTCTTGTTGCTCGGGCCTAGGCAGCACGGTAAGACGTCCGCTTTTTTACGACTCCGAGACAGCCTATCGAAGCATTCGACGAAGACGGCCCTTGTCGATCTCCAGCGAACGCCACCTTTCACGAGCTACGCGCAACTGGTCACGTGGTTTGGCAAGATGGTCGCCGCGGCGCTCGATCACGCCATTGAAATAGCTGAAACAGACGATTTATCGACAGCGCTGGCAGCCGCGCTACCCGCAGGTAATACGCCCGTCGTAATACTAATTGATGAGGCGTCCAGCATTAGCAACAACGAGTGGCGTAATTCGTTTTACGGTCAGCTCCGATCCATTGCTAACGATCGAGCAATAGCGAAAGAGGGTGATATAGCTCGCCGTTTGCGCTTCGTATTTGCCGGAACGTTTCGCCCCGAGCGCTTAGTCGCGGAAGCAAATTCTCCATTCAATACTTGCGAACGTATCGAGACCTCTGATCTGACGATCGCCGATATAACTAAGCTCGCCGGTGATGCAGGACTCACGGACCCCTCCGCCGCGGCTGCCGCCATCCACGACGTCGTCGGAGGGCAGCCGTTCCTTATTCAGAAGTTGATTCTCGAGGCGGTTGGCGAGGACGACGAGTTGGGAGCGATCGGACGTGCGATCGGGACACTTCAGGAAGGTGGTGGCGATCACATAACTAATTTGTTCCGAAAGGTAACTAGTGACGATACGTTAGTCTCTATCGTATCAGGACTTGTAGGTAGAGAGAAAATCCCCTTTGAGGCAGGAAATGAAGACCAAAGGTATCTCGTTGTTCTTGGCCTTTTGCGTCGGGATAAGGGGGCGCTCTATTTTCGCAATCGGCTCTATGCGGACGTAGCCGCGCTCAGTGCTCAGGTAGTCAAAGTGGAGGTAATTGACCGGCAACGCGCCGTGCTCTTCCCGCTCGATCTTGATGCATTTATACGAATTACTTCAGTGGAACTTCAGGAAATTGCTCACGGCGCGCAGCGGGGTGCGGTTGCGGCTTATCAGTCCGGTAGCAACCGTTTAGCCCTTGCGGGCTTCGGGACAGCGATGGAAGCCGTGCTCATCGACTTTCTTAATAGGCAGTCGCCAGCTGATCTATTAACAGCGGCCAATCGCGCAAAAAACAAGGGAAAGTATTTTCTCGCAACGGATCCAGCGACTTGGACGCTGGCCGATCTGATGCGGGGAAGTCGGGGGTTACTAAATCAAGGTGACGTCGACATTCCTGAAAATTTGCGTGAATGGCGTAACCTTATTCATCCAGGTGTAGCTGTAAAAAAATATATCTCAGATGAGGATCTAACACCAGAAGTGGCAGTCGCGGGGTCGCAGCTGCGTATCATTCTTCGCGATCTTCCATAGATCGAATTATTATCGAGAAAATGCGATGTATTTTAGGATCCATACTTCCAGCCGAAACATATCTTTGTTCGGAAATATGACGTTTATGATTATGCACGTACAGAAAGAGGTAGCTTCCGAAGGGCGGGATCTGTGCTAAGTCGATCCCTCAATCACGGGGAAAAACCGTCAGCCTTGCCGCTCGACACCGCAGAGACGGATGCCCCGTCCTCGGCGATTGCGATGATATCTTCTTCCTCTCAGGCGTGAGCTGAGGAGAGATAATAGCGCGCGCCACGGCTCCGCACAAAACGCGTTGGCAGAACGTTTGCCGATGCTGATGCGACCTTTATCCATCAAAGAGTGCATCAAAGCGACATTGCCGGCGGTGGCGCGCGAGCGGCTGGCCGGCCTTTCGACATAGTCGTTGGACGCGGCGAGGGTGGCGATGTTGTCGTCCAGCCATTGCGACCGGCGGGCGGCCCGGACCGCCTGCGCCACGCCTTCAGTGGCGGCGCCGGATCTGTCGACCTTGAGGGCTTCGGCCTCAGCCAGAAGGGCGGGATCGATGACGATGTCCTTCACCGGCGAACTCCGTCAGCTTGACCGGGCGAAGGATAGCGCGAGGCGGTCGCGCCCCTCAACTATCCATCTTCAGCGCCGCGATGAACGCTTCCTGCGGAATATCCACCTTGCCGAACTGGCGCATGCGCTTCTTGCCCTCCTTCTGCTTGTCGAGGAGCTTGCGCTTTCTGGTGGCGTCGCCGCCGTAGCATTTGGCGGTGACGTCCTTGCGGAGCGCCGAGATGGTCTCGCGCGCGATCACCTTGCCGCCGATCGCCGCCTGGATCGGGATCTTGAACAGGTGGTTGGGGATCAGCTCCTTGAGCTTCTCGCACATGCCGCGGCCGCGGCGCTCGGCCTGGGCGCGGTGGACCAGCATCGACAGGGCGTCGACCGGCTCGCCGTTGACCAGGACGCTCATCTTCACGAGGTCGCCCTCGCGATAGTCGGCCATGTTGTAGTCGAAGGAGGCGTAGCCCTTGGAGATCGATTTCAGCCGGTCGTAGAAGTCGAACACCACCTCGTTGAGCGGCAGCTCGTAGGTGACCATGGCGCGCTTGCCGACATAGGAGAGGTCGGTCTGGATGCCGCGGCGCTCCTGGCAGAGCTGCAATATGTTGCCGAGATACTCGTCGGGGGTGAGGATCGTCGCCTTGATCCACGGCTCGAGGATCGCCTCGATCTTCATCACGTCCGGCATGTCGGCCGGGTTGTGCAGCTGGATAGTGGTGCCGTCGGTGAGCTTGATGTCGTAGACCACCGAGGGGGCGGTGGCGATGAGGTCAAGGTCGAACTCGCGCGACAGCCGCTCCTGGACGATCTCGAGATGCAGGAGGCCGAGGAAGCCGCAGCGGAAGCCGAAGCCGAGGGCCGCCGAGGATTCCATCTCGAAGGAGAAGCTGGCGTCGTTGAGACGCAGCTTGCCCATGGCGGCGCGCAGATCGTCGAACTGGGCGGCGTCGACCGGGAAGAGGCCGCAGAACACCACGGGCTGCGCGGGCTTGAAGCCGGGCAGCATGGTGGTGGTCGGGCGCTTGTCGTCGGTGATCGTGTCGCCGACGCGGGTATCGGCGACCTCCTTGATCGAGGCTGTGATGAAGCCGAGCTCGCCGGGGCCGAGCGCCTCGACCTGGACCATCTTGGGGGTGAAGACGCCGACCCGGTCGACCGGGTACTTGGCGTCGGTGCCCATCATGCGGATGATCTGGCCCTTCTTCAGCTCGCCGTCGATGATGCGCACGAGGACGATGACGCCGAGATACGCGTCGTACCAAGAGTCGACCAGCATCGCCTTCAGCGGGGCGCTGCGGTCGCCCTCCTTGGGAGGGGGCAGGCGATGGACGATCGCTTCCAGCACGTCCTCGATGCCGAGGCCGGACTTGGCGGAGATCATCACCGCGTCCGAGGCGTCGAGGCCGATGACGTCCTCGATCTGCTCCTTGACCTTGTCGGGCTCAGCGGCCGGCAGGTCGATCTTGTTGAGGACCGGGACGATCTCGAGATTGTTGTCGAGGGCGAGATAGACGTTGGCGAGCGTCTGCGCCTCGACGCCCTGGGCGGCGTCGACGACGAGCAGCGCGCCCTCGCAGGCGGCGAGCGAGCGCGACACCTCGTAGGCGAAGTCGACATGGCCGGGCGTGTCGATGAGGTTGAGGACGTAGGTCTCGCCGTTCCTGGCGGTGTAGTGCAGGCGCACGGTCTGCGCCTTGATGGTGATGCCGCGCTCGCGCTCGATGTCCATCGAGTCGAGCACCTGTTCCTTCATGTCACGCAGCTCCAGCCCGCCGGTCGACTGGATCAGCCGGTCGGCGAGAGTGGATTTCCCGTGGTCGATATGGGCGACGATCGAGAAATTGCGGATGTGGTCGAGGGGCGTGTTCGCGGGCATGGTGCTCATGGCCGCGATATAACGATTTTTAGCGGTGTTGAAAGCAGGGTTTCTTGCGCGGGGCGCCGGGGATCGCGCCGAAAGCCGGTTGCGGGCGGCCGAAACCGGCCGCCCGCTCGGTTTTCGTCAGTCGCAGATGGTGACC
Organism: Aurantimonas endophytica; assembly: GCF_014196845.1. Lineage (GTDB taxonomy): Bacteria > Pseudomonadota > Alphaproteobacteria > Rhizobiales > Rhizobiaceae > Aurantimonas > Aurantimonas endophytica. Next base: position 317,535 of record NZ_JACIEM010000003.1, on the reverse strand, counting down.
GGACCGATATTGACGCAGCTGCCGCGACGGCCGCGGCCGCCGATCACCTGGCGGCAGAGATTGCGGTTGTTGCGGCGGAAGCCCGGGTCGCGCTGGCAGCGCCGGGCGAAGTCGCGGCGGCTGTAGCGGCGGCGGCTTTCGCGGCGACGCCGGTCGCGCCGGTCCCAGCGCCGGTCATCCCGGCGGCGGCGGCGATCGTCCCAGCGCTGGGCGACCTCGTAGCTGTCCTCGTCCTCGGCGAGCGGGCCGGGCGCCGGCTCGGCGGCGGAGGCCGGCGTTGCCCGCAGGAGCGACGGCGCGGCGACGGCGAGGCCGCCGACGACGCCGAGGCCGACGAGAAACCGCCGGCGCGACAATTCGGCCGCCGGGGCCGCTTCCGTCCGGCCGGTGGCAAAAAGCGATCTCATGGCATTCCACATGGTGCATTCTCCCGTCCCGCCGCAGCGGGTCTGATCGGCCAATCCCCTGGACGGCCAACCGATTTTCGTCCCGTGCCGCAAGATAGAGGCGGCAGGGCGGCGGTCTAGCGGGCGGCGTTGCAAACGCAACCCGGTTCGCCGGGTGACGGCGATTTGTTGCGAATGATTTGCAATTGCATTGACGCCGTGCGGTCGCTTGTCTATCTGAGAAGCTGCAATCATTCCAAAGAGGCGACAGACCCATGCGCAGCGTCCGGTGGACCATCGCCCTTCTCGTGGCCGCCGGCCTTCTTGCGGGGCCCGCGGCGGCGCAGGAAAAGCTCAAGGTGGTGACCACCTTCACGGTGATCGCCGACATGGCGCGCAACGTCGCCGGCGACGCGGCGGTGGTGGAATCGATCACGCGCCCCGGCGCCGAGATCCACAACTACCAGCCGACGCCGCGCGACATATTGAAGGCGCAGGACGCGCAGCTGATCCTGTGGAACGGGCTCAATCTCGAGCTCTGGTTCGAGCGGTTCTTCCAGAATCTCTCGGACGTGCCGAGCATCGTCGTGTCGGACGGCGTCGTGCCGATGGGCATCGCCGCCGGCCCCTACGAGGGCAAGCCCAACCCGCATGCCTGGATGTCGGGCGAGGCCGCGAACATCTATATCGACAATATCGCCGAGGCCTTCGGCGCGGCCGACCCGGACAACGCGCTGGTCTATTCGGAGAATGCCGAAGCCTACAAGGCCGAGATCGCCTCGGCGCTGGAGCCGATCCGGGTGGCGCTTGCGGCCATCCCCGAGGAGAAACGCTGGCTGGTGACGAGCGAAGGCGCGTTCAGCTATCTCGCCCGCGATTTCGGGCTGAAGGAGCTGTTCCTCTGGCCGATCAATGCCGATGCGCAGGGAACGCCCCAGCAGGTGCGCCAGGTGATCGACACGATGCGCGCCAACGACATCGGCTGCATCTTCTCCGAAAGCACGATCTCACCGGATCCCGCCGAACAGGTGGCGCGCGAGACCGGCGCGACCTATGGCGGCGTCCTCTATGTCGATTCGCTGAGCGAGGCGGACGGGCCGGTGCCGACCTATCTCGACCTGCTCCGCGTGACGGCAGAGACCATCGCCGCATGTCTTTCCCGATGAACGAGCTGGCGCCCGACCTCCACGAAGCCGCCCGGGCGGAAGCGGGCGCCGGCATCCGCGTCACCGACGCGACGGTCACCTACCGCAACGGCCAGACGGCCTTGCGGGATGCGAGCTTCGCGATCCCGACCGGCACGATCGCGGCGCTCGTCGGCGTCAATGGCAGCGGCAAGTCCACCCTGTTCAAGGCGATCATGGGCTTCGTCCGCGTCGCCAAAGGCGAGATCCGCGTGCTCGGCCTGCCGGTGCGCGACGCGCTCAAGCAGGGCCTCGTCGCCTATGTGCCGCAGGCCGAGGAAGTCGACTGGAGCTTTCCGGTGCTGGTCGAGGACGTGGTGATGATGGGCCGCTACGGCCACATGAATTTCCTCCGCATTCCCTCGGCCATCGACAAGGCCGCCGTCGACACGGCGCTCGCCCGCGTCGGCATGGCGGACTACCGCAAGCGCCAGATCGGCGAGCTCTCGGGCGGCCAGCGCAAGCGGGTGTTCCTGGCGCGGGCGCTGGCCCAGGACGGTCGGGTGATCCTGCTCGACGAACCGTTCACCGGCGTCGACGTCAAGACCGAGGACGCCATCGTCAAGCTGCTGCGGGACTTGCGGGAAGAGGGCCGGGTGATGCTGGTCTCGACGCATAATCTCGGCAGCGTGCCGGAATTCTGCGACCGCACGATCCTGCTCAAGGGCACGGTGCTCGCCTACGGGCCGACGCCGGAGATCTTCACCCAGGCCAATCTCGAGCGCGCCTTCGGCGGGGTTCTGCGCCATTTCGCTTTCGAGGCGCCCGATGGCGGCGGTCGCGGGCCGGTGGGCGTCCTCTCCGACGACGAGCGGCCGTTCGTCCTCTACGGCGCCGATGCGCCGGACCCCGGGAAGACTGCGCCGTGATCGACACGCTGCTCGAGCCCTTCGGCTACGGCTACATGGTCAACGCCATGTGGGTCTCGGCGCTGGTCGGGGCGGTCTGCGCCTTCCTCTCGGCCTATCTGATGCTGAAGGGCTGGTCGCTGATCGGCGACGCGCTCAGCCACGCCATCGTGCCGGGCGTTGCCGGCGCCTACATGCTGGGCCTGCCCTTCGCGCTCGGCGCCTTCCTCTCCGGGGGGCTGGCGGCCGGCGCCATGCTGTTCCTCAACCAGCGCACGCGGCTGAAGGAGGATACGATCATCGGCCTGATCTTCACCTCGTTCTTCGGCCTCGGCCTGTTCATGGTATCGCTGTCGCCCGCCTCGGTGAACATCCAGACGATCGTGCTCGGCAACATCCTCGCCATCACGCCTTCGGACACGCTGCAGCTGGCGATCATCGGCTTCGTCTCGCTGGCGGTGCTCGGGCTGAAATGGAAGGATTTGATGGTGACCTTCTTCGACGAGAACCATGCCCGCTCGATCGGCCTCAACCCTGCGCTCCTGAAGATCGTGTTCTTCACCCTGCTCAGCGCCTCGACCGTGGCGGCGCTGCAGACGGTGGGGGCGTTCCTGGTCATCGCCATGGTGGTGACGCCTGGCGCCACCGCGTATCTTTTGACCGACCGCTTCCCGCGGCTGATCCTGATCAGCGTCGCCATCGGCGCCATCACCAGCTTCGTCGGCGCCTATGCCAGCTTCTTCCTCGACGGCGCGACCGGCGGCATCATCGTCGTGCTGATGACGTCGATCTTCCTCGTCACCTTCGTCTTCGCGCCGAAGCACGGCATGCTGGCCGCCCGGCGCCGGCGGGCCGAGGCGCTGGAGACGCCGGCATGAGCTTTTTCGAGACGGCGCTCTTGCCGCTGCAATTTCCCTTCATGCAGAACGCGCTGATCATTTCCGTGCTGGTCGCGGTGCCGGCGGCGCTGCTCTCCTGCTTCCTGGTGCTGAAGGGCTGGTCGCTGATGGGCGACGCGATCAGCCATGCGGTGCTGCCGGGCGTGGTGATCGCCTATATCGTCGGCATTCCGCTCGCCATCGGCGCCTTCGTCGCCGGCATGACCTGCGCGCTCGCCACCGGCTTCCTGCAGGAGAACAGCCGGATCAAGCAGGACACGGTGATGGGGGTGGTGTTCTCCGGCATGTTCGCGCTGGGGCTGGTGCTCTACACGCAGATCCAGACCGACGTGCATCTCGACCACATATTGTTCGGCGACATGCTGGGCGTCGGCTGGGCGGACATCGCCGAGAGCGGCGCCATCGCGCTCGTGGTCGCCGGCGTCATCCTTCTCAAATGGCGCGACCTCCTGCTGCACGCCTTCGACCCGGCGCAGGCGAAGGCCGTCGGCCTGCCGGTGCGGGTCATCCACTACGGGCTGCTCTGCCTCTTGTCGCTGACCATCGTCGGGGCGCTGAAGGCGGTGGGCATCATCCTCGCCATCGCGCTGCTGATCGCGCCCGGCGCGATCGCCTTCCTGCTCACCCGCTCGTTCGGGGCGATGCTGTTCGTGGCGACGCTGGTGGCCGCCGGCGCCTCGCTTGCCGGCGTCTATCTCAGCTTCTTCATCGACAGCGCCCCGGCGCCGACCATCGTGCTGCTGATGACCGTCGTGTTCATCGGCGCGTTCATCGCCACGACATGGCGCACGCGCATAGCGGAAAGACGTGCCGGCGCCTGAGGAAGAGTGGACGCGGCAACGCCCGCTGATGGAGTTTCTTCGGACATGGCACGCGAGATCGAGCGAAAGTTCCGGGTAGCGAATGACGACTGGCGCGGCGAGGTCACCGAGACCCTGCGGCTTGCCCAGTTCTACCTGTTCACGCGCCCCGACGCTTCGGTGCGCGTGCGCATCAGGGACGAGGCGAGCGCGAAGCTGACCATTAAGACCGGCAGCGGCGCCGATCGCGGCGAGTTCGAATACGACATCCCGCTGGAGGACGCCGAAGCGCTGCGCGAAAGCCGCATCGGCAATCTCGTCGAAAAGACCCGCCATATCGTGCCGCTGGGCGCGTGGCGGGTCGAAGTCGACGAGTTCGAGGGGGATCTGGCGGGGCTGGTGCTCGCCGAGATCGAACTGCAGGACATCGGGGACCAGCCGCCATTGCCAGCGTTTCTCGGCCGCGAGGTCACCGGCGACCCGCGCTATCTCAACGCCCGCCTGGCGCTGGGTGGCCTGCCGGACGCCGACTGACGCGGGCGAGAGTCCGCCTGCGCCGGCCTTGCCGCCGCCATTTTCCGCCCGATACCTTTCCGGCCACCAGAAGGACGATGACGCATGGCCTATCAATTTGATCCCGCTGCCCCGCTCGATGCCGAGTTTCGTCGGATCGCGGGGGAGCAGATGCGCAAGGCCGAGCGCGAGCTCGCCGACGAGAAGGGCGACCGGCACGAGGCGGTGCACGACGTTCGAAAGCGGCTGAAGAAGCTGCGCGGGCTGATCCGGCTGGTGCGCGACGCGCGGCCGAAATTCTACGCCGAGGAGAATGCGCGCTTCCGGGACATGGCCCGGGCGCTGTCGGGCGTGCGGGACCGGGCGGCGCTGGTCGAGTCGCTCGACGCGCTGCAGGCCCACTACCAGGACGAGATGGCGATCGAGGCATTCGAGCCGATCCGGCAGCATCTGATCGCGCAGCGCGATGCGGCTGCCGGCGCCGATCTTGCGCCCGCCATCGAGGCGACGCTGCGCAGCCTGGCCGAGGCGCGCAGCCGGCTCGACGCATTCGCCGTGGGCAAGAAGAACAAGGCCGGCAATGCCGCCGCCATCGTCGCCAGCGGCTTTGCCCGCATTGCCGGTCAGGCGCGGGACGAGATCCGGCAGGCTCGCAAGACGGGCGACGCCGCGGTGTTCCACGACCTGCGCAAGCGCGCCAAATACCATTCGATGCATCTCAGGCTGCTGGGGCCGCTCTGGCCGGAGGCGATGGCGCCGCTGGAGGAGGCGGCGAAGGGGCTCGGCGAGGATCTCGGGCTCGACCACGACTACGCGGTGCTGCGGGCGGAGATGGAAGCGGCGCCGGAAGCCTTCGGCTCGCGCGACGGGCAGGCGGTGGTGCTGACGCTGATGGAACGGCGCCAGGCGGAATTGCGCCAGGCCAGCCTCGACGCGGCGCAGCGTCTCTTCGCCGAGGATGCATCGGCGGCCGAACAGCGCATAAGCCGGCTCTGGCACGTCGCGGAGGAGCGCGCCAAACGTGACGAGGCGGCTGCGGCGGCGGACGGGGCAGCCGCCAACGCGGCCTGACGCCGTCGGTGGGTCCACCTACGTCCTGTAGCAAGCGGCGGCATGAGCAGGATCATCCGAGGGGAGACAGTTGCATGGCCGAAGCCTTCATCTGCGACTTCATCCGCACGCCGATCGGCCGCTTCGGCGGGGCGCTGTCCGGCGTGCGGGCCGACGATCTCGGCGCGGTGCCGATCCGGGCGCTGATGGAGCGCAACGAGGGCGTCGACTGGGCGGAGCTGGACGAGGTCTTCTACGGCTGCGCCAACCAGGCGGGCGAGGACAACCGCAACGTCGCGCGCATGGCGCTGCTCCTGGCCGGCCTGCCGGACAACGTGCCGGGCGTGACGCTCAACCGGCTCTGCGGCTCGGGGATGGACGCCTTGGTGACCGCGGCGCGGGCGATCCGGGCGGGCGAAATCGAGCTGGCGATCGCCGGCGGGGTGGAGTCGATGTCGCGGGCGCCCTTCGTCCTGCCGAAGGCCGAGACGGCCTTCTCGCGCCACGCCGCGATCTACGACACGACGATCGGCTGGCGCTTCGTCAATCCGCTGATGAAGGCGCAATACGGCGTCGATTCGATGCCCGAGACCGGCGAGAACGTCGCCGCCGACTATCACATTTCGCGCGCCGACCAGGACGCGTTCGCGGCGCGCTCGCAGCAGCGGGCGGTGGCGGCGCAGAAATCCGGCCGGCTGGCGCGCGAGATCGTCCCCGTCGCGATCGCCCAGAAGAAGGGCGAGCCGGTCGTCGTCGAAGAAGACGAGCACCCGCGCAGCGACACCACGGTGGAGAAGCTGGCGAAGCTGCCGACGCCGTTCCGCAAGGAGGGCGGCACCGTGACGGCGGGCAACGCCTCCGGCGTCAACGATGGCGCGGCGGCGCTGATCGTCGCCTCCGAGGCGGCGGTGCTGCGCCATGGCCTGACGCCGATTGCCCGCATCCTCGGCGGCGCGACGGCCGGGGTGCCGCCGCGGATCATGGGCATGGGGCCGGCGCCAGCGACGCAGAAGCTCTGCGCGCGGCTCGGCATCGCGCCCGGCGATTTCGACGTGGTCGAGCTCAACGAGGCCTTCGCCAGCCAGGCCATCGCGGTGCTGCGGGAGCTGGGGCTCGACCCGGCGGCGGTGCATGTCAACGCCAATGGCGGGGCGATCGCGCTCGGCCATCCGCTCGGCGCTTCGGGTGCGCGCATCACCGGGACGGCGGCGCTGGAGCTTACCGAGCGGGACGGCCAGCTGGCGCTGGCGACGATGTGCATCGGCGTCGGCCAGGGCATCGCCATCGCGCTGGCGCGGGCTTGAGCCTCACCAGGCGGCGCGATAGATCGCCAGCGCATCGGCCTCGCGGACGGTGCGCGGATTGTTGACCAGGAGGCGCTGCTGCAGCATCGCGTCCGCCGCCATGGCGGGCAGGTCGGCTTCGCCGATGCCGACATCGCGCAGGCGCTGCGGCAGGCCGAGGCGCTGCGACAGGCCGGTCAGCGCCTCGATGAAGGCGGCGCAGCGGCCCTGCGTGCCCGGCTCGTCCGCCAGCACCGGGAAGGCGTCGGCGGCGATCTCGGCATAGAGGTGAGCCGCCTCGGGCGCGTTGAAGCGCAGCACATGCGGCAGGACGAGGGCGTTGGAGAGGCCGTGCGGCACGTGGAACCGTCCGCCGATCGGATAGGCCAGCGCATGGACGGCGGCGACCGGCGAATTGGCGAAGGCCTGGCCGGCAAGCATCGAGCCGAGCAGCATCGCCTGGCGGGCGTCGAGATCGGCGGGGTTCGCGACAACGGTCTCGATATGGGCGCCGAGCAGCTGCAGGGCCTGGCGGGCCAGCATGCGCGACAGCGGGTTGTTGTTAGGGCTTCTCGAGGCATAGGCCTCGATGGCGTGGACCATCGCGTCGATGCCGGTGGCGGCGGTGATCGCGGCGGGCAGGCCGAGGGTCAGCTCGGCGTCGAGGATGGCGATGTCCGGCAGGATCAGCGGCGAGGAGACGCCGCGCTTCTCGTTGTCGCCGACGGTGATGATCGACACCGGCGTCACCTCCGAGCCGGTACCGGCCGTCGTCGGGATCAGCACCAGCGGCAATCGCGGGCCGGCGGCGTTGCCGACGCCCCAGGCGGCGTCGAGGTCTTCGTTCGAGCCGAGCAGCAAGGCGGCGAGCTTGGCGACGTCCAGCGACGAGCCGCCACCAAAGCCGACGACGCCCGTGACGCCGGCGGTGCGGCCGGCTTCGACGGCGCATTCCAGCGTCGCGCGCTTGGGGTCCGCCTCGACCGCGTCGAAGAGCGTGACCGTCCCGCCGTCGGTTTCGAGCGAGGCGATGGCGGGGGCGCCGAGGCCGAGGGCGGAGAGGCCGGGATCGGTGACGAAGAGCACGCGGTCGCCCAGCCGGCCGGCGACGAGGGCGCCGAGGCGCCTCGCCGCGCCGGGCTCGCAGACGATCGACGCCGTGGTGTTGAAGATGAACGGTGTCATGCCTGTCTCCCCCATGCTCGCCTATCTTTCTGCGGCGAGCATGGGGGTTGAGGCAAGGGCGTCAGAGCATCGGGCGGCCGCCGGTGACAGGGATCACCGCGCCGGTGATGTAGCTCGCCTCGTCGGAGGCCAGCATCACGAAGGCGCCGGCGAGTTCCGCCGGCTGGCCGGCGCGGCCGATCGGGGTGTTCTCGCCGAAGCTCGTCACGTCGTCCTGCGGCATGGTCGAGGGGATCAGCGGCGTCCAGATCGGGCCGGGCGCGACGGCGTTCACGCGGATACCGCGATCGGCGATGAAGCCGGCGAGACCGGCGGTGAAGTTGGAGATGGCGCCCTTGGTCGTGGCGTAGGCGAGCAGCATCGGGGTCGGGTTCTTGGCGTTGATCGAGGAGGTGTTGATGATCGACGAACCCGGCTTCATGTGCGGCACGGCGGCCTTCGACAGATAGAACTGGCTGTAGATGTTGGTGCGGAAGGTGACGTCCCATTCCTCGGCGGTGATGTCCTCGATGCGCTCGAAGGTCGCCTGGTGGGCAGCGTTGTTGACGAGGATGTCGATGCGGCCGAATTCGGCGACGGTCCTGTCGACGAGGCCGATGCAGAAGGCTTCGTCCTTGATGTCGCCGGGGCAGAGCACGGCCCTGCGGCCGGCCTTCTCGACCCAGCGGGCGGTCTCCTGGGCGTCCTCGTGCTCGTCGTAATAGGAGATCAGCACGTCGGCGCCCTCGCGGGCATAGGCGATGGCGACGGCGCGGCCGATGCCGGAATCGCCGCCGGTGATCAGCGCGGCGCGGCCCTCGAGCCGGCCGGAGCCGCGATAGCTCTCCTCGCCATGGTCCGGCGTCGGCGTCATGGCCGAGGTTTCGCCCGGCATGTCCTGCTTCTGGGACGGCTGCGGCGGCTGCGGATGGCCGGTGGTGGGATCGGTGGTCATGGGGAAGCTCCGTGGAAAGAGGCAAGAGCCGCGCGCCAAAGCGGCGGGCTCGCTCCCCCGGTCAATCCCGGCCTTCGCTATGTGTTCCCGCACGCTTGCATAGCCGCCTGATGGCCGACGAAGAGCGCTTGAAGGCGGAGCGGCGGGCTCCCGTTAGTTGCTTCGACTTCCGCTACGGGCGTTGCGGCATCCAACCGAGCCCGTCGGCGGTGGCGCCGGCGGGGACGTATTCGCAGCCGATGAAGCCGGTGTAGCCGATCTCGGCGAGGGCGGAGCGGACGGCGTCGTAGTCGATCGTGCCGCTGCCGGGCTCGTGGCGGCCGGGATGGTCGGCGATATGGACGTGGGCGATCATTTCGCGGCTCGCGTGGATCGCCGTGATCGGGTCGTCGCCGGCGGCGACGGTGTGGAAGACGTCGAGCAGGAGGCCGAGATTGGGGTGGCCGGCTTCGGCGATGGCTTCGCGCGCCGAGGCGGCGGTGGGCAGGAAGTAGTCCGGCACGGCGGCGGGGCTCATCGCCTCGACGATGATGCGGATGCCACGCTTCTCGGCTTCCCCTGCGGCGAGGCGAAGGTTCTCGAGATAGCAGGCGCGGTGTTCCGGCTTTCGCTCCGCCTCTGGCAGAACGCCGGCCATGGCGTGGAGCATGCGCACGCCGATCGCCTCGGCGTAATCGAGCCCCTCGGCAAGGTTGGCGCGGAATTCGTCGCGGCGATCGGGAAAGATCGCGATGCCCTTTTCGCCGCGGGCGGCATTCCCGGAGCGCAGGCCGAACTGGACGTAGGGCAGGCCGGCGTCGCGCAGCAGCGCGGCCATGGTCTTGGCCGGCACGGAATAGGGCGCGGGATGCTCGACGGCGGCAAAGCCGGCCGCGCGGGCCGCCTCGATGCGGGATTCGAGCGGCAGTTCGTTGAACAGATAGCCGATATGGGCACTGTAGCGGGAAGTGTCGGGCATTGCGGCTTTCGTTGGGGTCTGGCTCAGCTCGGGAAGGCGCGGTTGATCTCGGCGATCTGGGCGGCGTCGAGCGGGCGCGTCTTGCGGTCGCCGATGAGGAAGAACAGCTTGGCCGTCTCCTCCAGCTCCTCGTAGGTCCAGGCGGCGTCGCGCAGCGACTTGCCGGCGACGATCGGGCCGTGATTGGCGAGCAGCATCGCGTGGTGGTCCTTGGCGACCTTGCGCACGGCGTCGGCCAGCGCCTTGTCGCCCGGGCGGAAATACGGGACCAGCGGCAGCCTGCCGACGCGCATGACGTGATAGGCGGTGAGCGGCGGCAGCACGTCATCGGTCGTCTCGTGGCAGAGGCAGGAGACCGCGACGCAATGCGTCGAATGGAGATGCACCACCGCCTGCGCCGCGGGCCGCTCGTCATAGACGGCGAGGTGGAAGAAGGCCTCCTTGGAGGGCGGATCGCCGTCCAGCAGCCGCCCGTCGGACGCCAGATGCGACAGGCGGGCGGGGTCGAGATAGCCGAGGGAAGAGTTCGTCGGCGTCAGCAGCAGCGTGCCGTCGTCGAGGCGGATCGACAGATTGCCGGCGCTGCCGTGGGCGAGCTGCCGGTTGTAGAGCGTCTCGCCGGTGCGGGCGATGAGCTCGCGCGCCGCATTGATCTCGTGCGGCGTGGTCATCGCGGCGCGTCGCCGGCGAGCGCGGACAAAGCGCGGGCGAAGAAGTCGGGTCCGCCGAAATTGCCGGATTTCAGCGCCAGCGCGACGCGGTGACGCTCTCCGGTGAGGATCGGCACGCCCGGATCGATCTCCGGCCCGACGGTCAGCGCGCCGAGGTCGAGGGCCTGCGCCACGGCGCCGGAGGTCTCGCCGCCGGCGATGACGAGGCGGGTGACGCCCTTGGCGACGAGCGCCTTCGCGGTTTCGGCGAAGAGCGCGTCGAGCTTTTCCGCCACCGCCTCGCGGCCGAACTGCGCCTGCGCGGCCGCGACGTCTTCCGGCTTGCCGGAGGAGTAGGCGAGCGGCGCCGGATCGGCGGATCCCTGCACGAAATCGCAGAGGGTCTCGACGGTGACGGCGCCGGACATCACGTCGCCGACGGCGATCGCGAGCGTCGGGTGATTCTTCGCATGGTGCTCGATCTGGCCGAGCGTCGCGCGCGAGCAGCTGCCCGCGAGGATCGCGCCGGGGCCGGCAATGGCGACGGGGCTGGGGGTGCGGCCCTGGGCGAGGCCTTTGGCGATGAAGTTGGCGGGCAGGCCGATGGCGATGCCGGAGCCGCCGGTCAGAAGCGGCGCGTCGGCGAGCGCCTTACCCAGCGTGACCAGATCGTCGTCGGTCGCGGCGTCGGCAATGACGAGGATCTCGCCGCGGTCGCCGGCCTCACGCAGCGCGTCCTTGATCGCCTCCGGCCCGCGCCGGACGATCGGGGCGGCGACGAGCCCGACCGGCGCCTGGCACTGGCGGGCGAGCCAGCGCCGAAGGTCCGGGTCGGTCATCGGGGTGAGCGGATGGTTCTCCATGCCGCTTTCGCTGAGCAGCCGGTCGTGCACGAAGAGATGGCCCTGATGCACCGTGCGGCCGACCGTCGGGAAGGCGGGACAGGCGACGACGCCCTTGACGCCGAGCGCGTTCGCCAGCGCCTCGCCCACCGGGCCGATATTGCCCTCGGGGGTCGAATCGAAGGTCGAGCAGTATTTGAAGACGATCTGCCGGCAGCCCTGGGCCTGCAGCCAGGCGAGCGCGGCGAGCGACTGCGCGACGGCCTCGGCGGCGGGGATCGAGCGGCTCTTCAGCGAGACGACGCCGGCCTCGATGTCGCTGGGCGCGTCCTCGTCCGGCACGCCCATGAACTGCGAGACCTTGAGCCCGCCCTGGCCGGGAAGTCCCTTGGCCAGCGTGTTGGCGATGTCGCCGGCGCCGGTGAAGTCGTCGGCGATGACACCGATCAGCATGGTCCTGTATCCCCAATCATCTGCTTCATGCGCGTCACCGCGGCTTCCGGCGCCGTGAACACCGGCACGCTTACGGCGGCGCGTACGGCTTCGGCCGCGCGCGAGGTCGAGAAATGCGCCAGCATGATCGCATCGCGATCGGCAAGTTCCGGCGCGCGGGCGGCGACCAGACGGTTATGCGTGGCGGCGTCCCCCTTGCGCAGCAGGTCGATCGCCTCCGCCACGACGATGGTCTCGAGCGTCGCGTTCGAGCCGGTCTCCGCGGTGAAGCTATCGAACTCGGCTTCCATGGTCGAGACGGCCGGGCCGAAGGTCGCCAGCATGCCGATGCGGCTGCCGGCGGCGATGGCCGCGCGGAACATCGCCTCGTTCGGCCGCAGCACCGGGATCGGCAGGATATCGCTCATCCGGTCGATCGCCGGGCCGAAGGCCGAGCAGGTGACAAGGATGCCGTCGGCGCCGATGCGGAGCGCGTAGCGGCCGAAATCGACGAAGCGCTCGATCAGCTCTTCCGAGATGGTCGCGCCTTCCTTGGCCCGGTCGAGCGTCAGCCCGTCGTCGAGGAGGTTGACGGCCTCCGCCTCCGGCCAGAGCGCCGCCATGGCGGAAGCGACCGGTTCCATGGCGACCGGGGTCGCATGGTAGAGGACGATACGAGGTCTGGCTGCCATGGGTTGGTCTTTCGAAACGGTCAGGAGTGGGCGAGGCGCGAGGTCAGGCCGCCCGCCGCGTAGGCCGCAGCGGCCTCCGCCGAGGTGAGATGCGCGATCAGCCGGGCGGCATCGTCGGGGTTTTCCGCGTCCGCGAAGGCGGCGACGGAGAAGTCCGTGCCGGCCTGGACCTCCTCCGGCAGGGGGCCGGCGATCTTGATGCCGTCCACCGACATCAGCTCGCTGATCTGCTGGATGGCGAGGTCGGCGTTGCCCGCGACGATCTGGCCGGCGGTGAAGCCTTCCGGAATGATCGTCGCCTTTGCGTTCACCGCCTCGGCGATGCCGAGCGTCTCGATCAGCGTGGCGAAATAGATGCCGCTGGCGCCGCCGCGCGAATAGGCCACCGAGCGGGCGGCAAGGAGGGCAGTCTTGAGGTCGTCGACCGTCTCCAGTTTCGGCGCCGGCGCGTCGCCGGCCACCGCGACGCCGATCTTCGCCGTGGCGATCGGGCGGACGCTAGAGCCAACGACGACGCCGCGCTCGACGAGCTCGGCCATCGACTTGTCGATCAGGATGATCGCATCGGCGCGGGTGCCGTCCGCGATACGCTGCATGATGACGGTGGTGGGGTTCCAGGTGACGTCCGGGATGATCCCGGTCGCTTCCGTGAAGGAGGGCAGGAGGCGGCGTTTCAGGGCGACCTCGACGGCCAGCGTGCTCATCAGTTTCAGGGGCATGTCTGTTCCTTGGGTGGGCGACCGCGGCCGGTCGCCTGCTTGTCTCTGCGTCCGGCTCAGTCGCGCGGGCGGACCGGGGCGAGGTAGCTCAAGTCGAGGTCCTGCGGCCGCTTGACGCCGATAAGGGCGAGGTCGCGGTCGATCTCGGCGCGCAGGATGCCGATCGCATGCGACACGCCATCGGCGCCGCCGATCGCCGCCGCATAGAGGAAGGGGCGGCCGAGGAAGACGAAGTCGGCGCCGAGCGCCACGGCCTTCAAGACGTCGGTGCCGCGGCGAAGGCCGCTGTCGATCATCACCTTCATCGCGCCCTTCTCGGAGGCGACCTCGGCGAGGCAGTCGAGCGGGGCGACGGCGTGGTCGAGCTGGCGGCCGCCATGGTTCGACAGGATCACCCCGTCGACGCCACATTCCTTGGCGATGCGGGCGTCGCTGGCGGTCATGATGCCCTTGACGACGAGATTGCCCTTCCAGTTGCGGCGGATTGCCTCGACATGCGACCAGGCGAGCTCGTCGCGCTTCCTGGTGTTGCGCACCAGCTTCGACATCATCGGCGGGCCGCGCTCGGCGTCGGTGTTCTCGAAATGCGGCGCGCCGTGCTTCCAGTAGGTGCGCAGCACCGTGCCGAGCAGCCAGCTCGGCGCGAGCGCGCTCTGCAGCATGACGTTCGGCGTCATCTTGATCGGCATCGAGAAGCCGCTGCGGATATTGTGCTCGCGGTTGCCGAGCAGGGGCGTGTCGCCGGTAACGACGAGCGTCTCGTAGCCGGCCGCCGCGACGCGGTCGACCAGCCGGTCGATGCGCGGCTGGTCGCCGGCGAGATAGGCCTGGAACCAGGCGTCCGGATTGGCGGCGTGGACGTCCTCGAGGCTGATCAGCGAGGAGCCGCTGAGGATCATCGGGATCTTGGCGTCGCGGGCCGCCTCGGCGAGCTGCAAATCGGCGCGGTAGGCGATGAAGGCGGCGCCGCCGAGCGGCGCGATGCCGAAGGGCGCGGCGTAGTGCTTGCCGAACAGCGTGACGCCCTGGTCGCGGCCCGACACGTCGACGAACATGCGCGGCAGGAAGCGGTGCTCGGCAAAGGCGTCGCGGGCGGCGCGCAGCGACGCGCCGGTCTCGACGGCGCCGGAGACGTAGCCGAAGACCATGCGCGGCAGATGGCGCTTGGCGTGGCGCTCGAAATCGTCGAGGGCGAGGAGGTCGCGGAACTTGCGGGGCGTCGGCTTCTGCGGCTGTGGCAGGCCGGCGCCGGGATCGGCGCGGGTTTCGCTGGTCGGGGTCGGTGTGCTGGCAGGGGCTGCGGTTGGCGCGGCCGGTGTCGGCGAGGGGGCGGCTCCCCGCGCATCGTCCGCGCGTCTCACTGTATCAACGTCCATACCTGCCTCCCGACAACGCTACCGTCCTCACGCCTACACATTGTCAACAATATCGTCAACATCGGTTCAGGGGAGATGTCGTCGGTCTCGGCCCCGGGATGGATCACCCCCGAGCTTCGATAGCGAAGACCACCGATGAGGCCTTTCGCGTCGCGAACTCGGAAGCGAATGGCTGGCCCGGTTGGAAAGCGATCGGTCCGCGTTCAGTTCGGCGCGGTCGACAAGCGGACGGTGGTCAAGTGATGGAAAGCGCGGTTGTCTCGCGAGGGCACGTGTCGGCAACCTCCTGCCAGCGCGGCATTGCCGAACGTCTCAGGGAGATGCATGCGTCGGGCGCGCGTCAGGGGCCTTCGGCCAGCCTGCCATCGCGGCATCCGCGATCCCCATCAGCTTGCTGCGTCCGGCGCCGTCCTTGGCAAGGGTCGACATGCCCTGGACCACCGCGAAGACATGGCCCGCCAGCATCTCGGCGTCCGATCCGGAAGGCAGAAGGCCTTCGCGGATGTCCCGCTCGATCCGGGCGCGCAGGGCCGCCTCGATACCCCGGCGGATAGCGGCCAGCGCCTCGCGCACCGCCTCGGCCTCGGTGGAACTCGTGACGAGGGAACTGGCGAGTAGGCAGCCGGGCGGGGTGTCGGTGCCGGTGTCGCCGAGCACGGCGGCCACCAGCAGGTCGCGGGCGGCATCATGCGCGCTCGGTGCGTCGGCGATGCTCCGTTCGACGGCATCAATGCCCCCGAGATAGCGATGGACCGCCTCCAGGAATAGGCGCCGCTTGTCCCCGAAGGCGGCATAGAGGCTCGGCGGCGTGATGCCCATCGCCCGGGTCAGGTCGGCGACGGATGTCGCCTCGTAACCGTGGCGCCAGAAGAGATGCATGGCGCTGACGAGAGCCGCGTCCCGGTCGAAAGAGAGCGGCCGTCCCGTGCGGCGTGCGATCGGGGCGGGCAAGGGTTCCATATCGTTTGCTATAGAACGCTTGACCCTGCCGATCAAGCTGACTAGACGGCTTCCATAGTGATCACTAGGAAACGATTTCATGTCGATGAACACCTACCGGACGCTCGGCCGGTCCGGCCTTGTCGTAAGTCCGCTGTCTCTTGGAACGATGACCTTCGGCGTCGATCGGTGGGGCATGGAGAGACCCGATGCCGAGGCTGTTTTCGATGCCTATGTCGAGGCCGGCGGCAATCTCGTCGATACGGCCGACGTCTATGCCGGCGGCCGCAGCGAGGAGATGCTGGGTGCCATCATCGCCGATCGCGGGCTCCGCGACAGCCTCGTCGTCGCGACCAAGTCCGGCTTCTCAGCCGGCCAGGGCCCGCATGCCGGCGGCAACGGCGCCAAGCACGTGCACGCCGCGCTGGAAGGCTCGCTGCGCCGCCTCGGCACCGATTACATCGACCTCTACTGGGTCCATGTGTGGGACTCGGTGACCCCTGCCGAGGAGCTCTTGGAGACGATGGCTGGCCTCGTGAGGGCAGGCAAGATCCGCTACTGGGGGCTCTCCAATGCACCGGCCTGGTATGTGGCGAAGATCGCGACGCTCGCCGCCGTCCACGCGATGCCGGGCCCGATCGCCCTTCAATATTTCTATTCCCTCGTCAGCCGCGAGGTGGAAGCCGAGCACCTGCCGCTCGCACGCGACATGGGCCTCGGAATGATGCCCTGGAGCCCGCTCGCTTATGGCCTGCTCACCGGCAAGTACGATCGCGCCACGGTCGAAGCCGGCGCGCCGCGTGCTGGTGGCCTTCCCAGCGACGCCGGGACCGGCGCTCCCCGACCGGAGGGCGACAAGCGCCTCGACGGCAGCAATCCTTTCGGCGACGCGCTCTTTACCGATCGCAACTGGCGGATCGTCGATGCGCTTCGCGGTGTCGCCGACGCGGTCGGCGAGACGCCGGCCCGCGTGGCGCTGGCCTGGGTTCTCTCAAAGCCCGGCGTCGACACGGCTTTGATGGGCGTCAGCCGTGTCTCGCAAGTCCACGACAATGTCGCCGCGACCGAGCTTCGTCTGCCGGCCGAGCAGATCGCTGTCCTCGACGAGGCCAGCAGTCCAGAAAGCGCGATGATCTACGGCCTCTTCACGCCGGTCGCGCGCCAGAACCTGGTCTTTGGAGGGGCCGCCGTCGTCGACCGGGGCTAGGGTGCTGCTCCGACACGTCCTTGGACGGATACCGGATCAGCCCGGGATAGGGGAGGGGCGGCCGTCGCGGGCCGCCCCCGGATCGTCAGAATGCCGCGCGGCTGTCGGTGCGGGCGAGCCTTGCCAGCAGGCGCTCGACATCGGCCTTCGTCGGCGCGGTGAGCTTCGGGCCGGGCGCGCGCAGCGTGTCGTGGGCGATCGCGCCGCGCTTCTGCAGGACGTACTTGCGCACCGACAGGCTGATCACCGGCTGCTGCTCGTAGCGCAGCAGTGGCAGATGCGCGTCGAACAGGTCCTGCGCCGCGTCGAGATCGCCGGCAAGGCTGAGGTCGACGACGTCGCGCAGCATCTCGGGGAAGGCGTAGCCGGTCATGGCGCCGTCGGCGCCGCGCTGCATCTCGAGTTCGAGGAACAGCGCGCCGTTGCCGCAGAGGATCGAGACGTGGCGGAGCGAGCCGTCGCGCTCCCAGTCGCGCAGCGCCGTGATCTTGTCGAGGCCCGGCCAGTCCTCGTGCTTCAGCATCACGCAGGAGGGGTTGTCGTTGATGATCCGCTTGATGACGCCGGGCGTCATCTGGACGAGGGTCGCCTGCGGATGGTCCTGCAGGACGAAGGGGATGTCCGTGCCGATCTGGGCGATCGCCTGGGCGTAGTAGCCGACGATCTGGTCGTCGGTGCGCATCGTCGAGGGCGGGGCGATCATCACCGCGGCGGCGCCGGCCGCCATCGCCTCGCCGGCGAGGCGGCGCATGGCGGCAAAGCCCGGCGCCGAGACGCCGACGATGATCGGCCGGCCACCGGCGCGGGCGATGACCTGGCGGACGATCTGCAGCGATTCCTCGGGCTCGAGCTTCTGCGCCTCGCCCATGATGCCGAGGATGGTCAGCCCGTCGGAGCCGGCCTCCCAGTAGAAGTCGGTCATCCGGTCGACCGAGGCGGCGTCGAGCGAGCCGTCGGGCAGGAAGGGCGTGGGCGCGATGGCGAAGACGCCCTTGGTGTCGGGAGATAGCATGTCTGTCGTATCCTTATTTCGAGGCGTCGTAGCGGGCCTTGGTCTCGGCATTCATCGGGTAGAGGCCGGGCAGGCTGGCGCCGTTCTCCACCTCCTCGACGATCCAGGCTTCCATGCGCTCCTGCTCGGGGCCCTCGGCGAGGACGTCGTCGAGCAGCGCTTTCGGAATGACCACCGCACCGTCGTCGTCGGCGACGATGACGTCGCCCGGGATCACCGCGACGCCGCCGCAGCCGATGGTCTCCTGCCAGCCGACGAAGGTGACGCCGGCGACCGAAGGCGGCGCGGCGAAGCCGCGGCTCCAGACCGGCAGGCCGGTGCGGGTGACGCCGGCGACGTCGCGCAGCACGCCGTCGGTGATCAGCCCGGCGACGTTCCGCTTGGCCATGCGGGCGCAGAGGATGTCGCCGAAGATCCCGGCATCGGTGACGCCCATGGCGTCGGCGACGACGAGGCAGCCCTCCGGCATCGCCTCGATGGCGGCGCGGGTCGAGATCGGCGAGCCCCAGGAGGCGGGCGTCGCCAGATCCTCGCGCGCCGGCACGAAGCGCAGCGTGAAGGCGGGGCCGACGAGGCGG
This sequence comes from Aurantimonas endophytica, assembly GCF_014196845.1. Lineage (GTDB taxonomy): Bacteria > Pseudomonadota > Alphaproteobacteria > Rhizobiales > Rhizobiaceae > Aurantimonas > Aurantimonas endophytica. The sequence goes on along the minus strand of NZ_JACIEM010000003.1, from coordinate 299,048 downwards.
GGCTGGCCCGGCTTGAGCGGCATGGCGCCGCGCAGCCAGATGTTGCGCAGGCCCTTCTTCAGGAGGATCGTGGTGATGGTGGCGGTCGAGACATCCTTGAGGACGGCGATCGCTTCATTCGTCAGTGTCATGTCGGTTCCCCTTGATCAGATGCTCGGAACATAGCCGCCATCGACGCGGATGACGCTGCCGGTGACGTAGGACGAACGGGCAGAGGCGAGGAAGGCCACGACATCGGCATATTCCTGCGGGTCGCCGTAGCGGCCGAGCGGGATCGCGCCGGTGCTCTCGGCAACGACGCTCTCCAGGCTGCGGCCCTCGCGCTCGGCCTTCTTCTCGTCGAGGAAGCCGATGCGGCCGGTGGCGACGCGGCCGGGCAGGACGATGTTGGCGGTGACGCCGTCGCGGCCGACTTCGCCTGCCAGGGTCTTCGACCAGCCGAGCAGCGTCGAGCGGAGCGCGTTGGAGAGGCCGAGATTGGGGATCGGCGCGACGACGCCGGACGAGGTGGAGGTGATGATCCGGCCCCAGCCCCGCTCGCGCATACCGGGCAGTACGCGATCGGTGATGGCGAAGACCGAGAGCACCATCGCCTCGAAATGCTTGCGCCAGAGATCGACGGGTTGGCCGGAAACGCCGCCGGGGGGCGGGCCGCCGGTGATCGAGACGAGGATGTCGACCGGGCCGAGCTCGGCCTCGACGCGCCCGACATTGCCGGAGACCACGTCGAGGTCGGCGAGGTCCCAGGCAAGCGCCATGGCCTTGCCGCCGGCGGCCTCGATCTCGCCGACGGTGCGTGCGGCGGCTTCCGCATCGAGGTCGGCGACCGCGACCTTGACGCCTTCGCCGGCCAGCGTCGTGGCGATGCGGCTGCCGAGCCCGCCGCCGGCGCCCAGCACCAAAGCTGTCTTCTCTGCAATCCCGAGATCCATGCAAACACTCCTTCTGCGAATCGGGCGGAGGGTGCGTGTCTCGATCCCAAAGATGAAGTACGGTCTGCTTCGTTCACCCTGAAGGAAATGTTGGTTCCCATGGATAGCAGCCATCTGGCGACCCTCGTGCGCGTCGCGGAGAAGGGCTCGTTCGTCGCGGCGGCGAACGACCTGGGCATCACCGCGACGGCGGTGGCGCAGCGCATCCGGGCGCTGGAGACGGAGATCGGCGTGGGGCTGGTCGCGCGCTCGGGGCGGACGGTACGGCTGACCGAAGCGGGCCATGCGGTGATGGCACGCAGCCGCGAGGTGCTGCGGCAGATCAGCGAGTTGCGTACCGCGGCGCTGGGCGAGGAGATCGTCGGGGAGTTGCGGGTGGGGGCGATCGCCACGGCGCTGACCGGGCTGTTCCCGCAGGTGCTGGAGCGCCTGACCGAGCGCCATTCGGGGCTCGACCTCTATCTGGAGCCGGGCACGTCCGCCGGTCTCTACGACCGGGTCGTGTCAGGGGCGCTCGATGTCGCGGCATTGGTGCGCCCGTCCTTCGACATGCCGAAGGCGATGAGCTTCCATCTGTGGCGGCGAGAGAAGCTGGTGCTGCTGGTGGCGGCCGACGACCGGCGCACCGACGTGCCGGCGATCCTGCGAGCCTCGCCCTTCATCCGCTACGACAGGCGGCAATGGGGCGGGCGGCTGGCGGCGTCGTTTCTCGACACGATCGGCATCGCGCCGAAGGAGCGCTTCGAACTCGACGCGCTGGACGCCATCGCGATGATGGTGGCACGCGGGCTCGGCGTGTCGCTGGTGCCCGACTGGGCGGGGCCGTGGCCGGAAGGGGTGCGCCGCCTGACGCTGCCGGAACCGGCGCCGGTGCGCGAACTGGGGTTCGTGCAGCTCGGCAATTCCCCGCGGACGCATCTCGTCCGCGTGCTGATGGAAAGCGCCTGGGCCGTCGAGCCGCCGCCGCACCGCGCCGAAACCGGCGGCGGTGCCGTCATCAGCGTCTGATCAGTCGATCGAGCCGGGGAAACGCATCCGGTATTCCATCTCGCGGCGGCGGGCTTCGACGATGCTCGAGCCGAGACCGGCGAGGGAAGCCCTGACGCGGGTGTAGAAGGTCGTGGTGCGGGGGGTTCTGGACATGTTTCGTCTCCGTCTCTTGTACGAGACGGAACCTAGGCGCTTTCGCACTGCGAAGGCAGATGCTGCACTGCATGGGACCCATGCGGCCAGTGCGCAGATCGTTGGCAGGATTGTTGACAATAGTCTTCCGCCGCCCACGCCGCGGAGGATCGTTTCCTGTCAGCCGGGGGCCGCGGTCAGGGTGTCGCCCGATGCCTCCTCGACGACAGAAAACGCCCGACGGCTGTAGGGGAAGACCAGCTCGTATTCGTCGAAAGTCTCCGGCGCGCCATCGGGGTTGCGAAGAACGGCGCCGCACATATCGCCCCAGATATAGGACCAGACACAGACCGCGTCGCCGTCGATCGCCGTGGTCACCACCTCTTCCGCATGGCTGCCGATGCGCACGAGAGCCTGGCCATCGTGACCCGTCTCGCGCTCGTAGATCTGTCCGTCAGACGTCACGCCCCGGATGGTGTGCCCGAAGAGTAGTTCCCTGATCTCGGCGCCCGTCAACCTGTCTCCCAGCCGGTCATCGATGTCGAAAGGCAGTTCGGGGACACCCGCCTTCCGTAGTCCGGCCATCACCCGCTCCCGATCGGCGGACTGCCGATACGGATAAAAACCCTGGGCGAGAAGCAGCGAGGGTGTCGCCTCGGACTTCGACGACAGCGTCGCCTGCATCATCTGCTTGTATCGGTCGGTCTCGCCAGCCTGACCCAGCTCGGCGGTGGCGGCTATGAGGAGCGGCAGACGAAGGAGACGGGACCAGTATTCCCCGGTCTCGTCGTCGATATCCAGCAGGATCGCTCGCGCGTCATCGAGCCTTCCCTGGCCGAAATAGGCAAGACCGAAGAGATATCTGCGCCAGTCGCTCGGCGCCGGCTCGAGACGGGAGGCGGCCACCAGGAAGCGTTCGGCGTCGACGGGTCGCCCCGCGAAGGAGAGTGCCATGCTGAGGGCATGATAGGTGTAGGGATCGCTCGGATCGATGGCGATCGCACTCTCGGCGGCCCGGATGGCGCCCTCGCTGTCGCGGGCTTGCGTGAGCAGTTCTGCCGTCAACTGATAGAATGCCGCCGATGGATGGCGCTCCGCGTCGGCCAGAAGCCGATATATCTCGGGAAGCATCTCCTCGTTGGAGAGCCGGAGCGCCATTTCCCGCTCCGGCACGTTCCAGGCGTTCCAGTAGACGAATGCCAGTTCGGCGGCCGCGCGCCCGAAATCGGGATCGACGGCGAGCGCCCGTCGAAACAGCGCGGCAGCGTCCGCGAAATCCTTCGGCTGCTCGCCGCGGGCCCTGTCCTGACCTTGCAGATACAGATCGTAGGCTGCGGAATCGTCGGTTCCGCCGGCCTGTTCCATTGCCTGGGCCGTCGGCACCAGCCGCAGCTTCAGGGCCGACGAGACGTTCGCCAGCACATCGTCCTGCAAGGAAAAGACTTCGGCCCAGCTTCCGTCGAAGCGCTCGGCCCAGAGATGCCCGCCGGACCGCGCGTCGATGAGCTGCGCGTTGATGCGCATGTCGTCCCCGACGCGCCGGACGCTGCCTTCCAGTATGTAGATCACGCCGAGATCCCGGGCGATCTCGGCCGGCCTGGTCGGCTGGCCCTTGTAGGTGAAGGCGGCATTGCGAGAGGCGACGAAGAGCCCAGGAATGCGCGCCAGTTCGGTCGTCAGGTCCTCGGTCATGCCGTCGGCCAGATAGGCCTGATCCTTGTCGTCGCCGATATTGTCGAAGGGTAGCACGACGAGCGACGGCTCGGCGCTTGTCGCCGCGACGGCGACGTTGCCGCCCGGTTCGGCTGTCTGCGGCGAGGAACCTGCCCACCAGTATCCCACCGCGCACAACACGAGGACAAGGATGCCCGCCGGCACCGCCCAGCCGCGGCGAACGGCAATGCTGCCGAGGACCGGCGATCGCGCCGCGACGTTCTCCGCACCCGCGTCTCGAACGGCGGCATAGGCCCTGACCGGATCGGCGATGTTCTTCAGGACCTTCGTCCCGAGATTCTGGAAATGGACGCCCGGGGTCTGGGCGACGTGGTCATAGGCTGTTCCGGAAAGGACGATGCCGCCCGGCGGGGCGAGGACCTGCAGCCGGGCCGCGATGTTCACGCCCGTCCCGTGGATGTCGTCGTCCTCGACGATGACGTCGCCAAGGTTGATCCCGATGCGAAACTCCAGACGCCGGTCCGGCGCCAGTCCTGCATTCCGCTCCGCTTCGGCTTCCTGGATCGCCAGGGCCGATGCCAACGCGCGAACGACACTGCCGAACTCGGCCAGGATGCCGTCGCCCATCGTCTTGATCAGGCGTCCCTGGTTGGCTTCGATCTGCGGCTCGAAGATCTCCTTCAGGTCGGCACCGAACCGTCGACGGGTCTCCTCCTCGTTGATCTGGCTCAGCCGGCTATATCCGACGACGTCGGCGATCAGGACTGCGGCAGGTCGGCGCTCCATTTCGAGCCCTCACTGGCGCTTGACCGGTCGGTGTTGCCCGGCCCTCATACGCTGCGACATCCATGGCCGGACGCGTCTGGCCCTCGCCGTCCGGAATGCCGGTGGTTGCTTCTCGACGGGCGTCGGGCCGACCGAGAAGTCAGTGCAGCGTCCCCAATCGACCGCTTCTGCCAAGCATCGGTGACACCGGTTCTTGGACCTGGAAAGTATCATCTCGGGATTTTCGGCGCCATAGCGGTGCGTCACAGGCAAGCACCGGCTAGGCTCCCGATGGGAACCGGAACCAGACAGAAGTCACCGGGCGACGGTTGTCTGGGGAGAGCCGAGCCGGCGGGGCCAGGCGTCAGGCGTCAGGCGGCTGCCGCAATCGGCATTCTGCGGCAACGGGGCCTCGACTGCGTCCTCACCCCTCCTCGTCGCCGGCGAAGCGGGAGCGGTAGGTCTGGACGTAGTAGTTCTTGGCCGGCGCCAGATGGTTGCGGCAGAGCTCGACGAGGGCCGCGCGGTCGCCGGCCCGGACGGCGGCGACCATCTTGGCGTGGTCCTCGGCCGCCCACAGGAGATAAGGCTTGTCGTTCAGGAAGATGTGCCGGTAGGCGTGCGACTTCTGGGCGAAATTGTTGATCGCCTCGATCAGCGCCTCGTTGCCGCAATGGGCGAAGAGCTTGCGGTGGAAGTCGATATTGTCGCGGAAGACGCGGCGCTGGTCGCCCGAGAGGATCGCCTCCTGGTGCGACTTCTGGATCGCGTCGAGCTCGGCGACGGCAGCATCGGGCAGCGGCAGCGGGATGAGCGAGGCGGCATGCGCCTCGATTAGTTCGCGCACGCTGTTGATGTCCTCGACTTCCTTGGCGTCATAGAGCCGGACGACGGCGCCACGGTTGCGGTAGCGGTCGACGAGGCCGAGGCGTTCGAGTTCGGCGATCGCCTGGCGCACCAGATGACGCTTGGCGCCGAAGCGCAGCGCGATCTCCTCCTCGACCAGCCGCTCGCGGGGGTGCAGCCGGCCGAAGACGATATCCTCTTCCAGGCGAGTCACGATCTCGGCCGAGATGTCCTCGCCGCTGCGTCGCTTGCCGCCGGGCTGTGCCGGGCTTTCGCCGGTCTCCTTGGCCAGTTGGGACATCGTCAGGTCTCCCTTCGCACTCCGTTCCGAGAGTCCTTCCACCCATAACCTCTGAGCGTGCCCGGCGGATAGGCGTTCGCCCGGCGGGCTCCCGGATTACTCGCGGCTTCCGGCGACGTCGCCGCCAGCCGGCTCGGCGCCCTTGACCGGCCTGGTGCGGAACCGGCGGGCCAGCGAGCCGAAGAGCGGCGTCGCCTGCAGGATCGAGAGCAGCGCGAAGACCAGCAGCGTCGCCGAGATCGGGTTCTCGATGAAGACCGTCCACTGGCCGCCGCCGATCAGCAGCGACTGCTGCAGCGTCGTGTCGAGGATGGGTCCGAGGATGAGGCCGATGACCAGCGGCGGCGTCGGGATGCGGAAACTGTCGAACGCAAGGCCGAGCATGCCGAAGGCGATCATCAGGCCGATGTCGAAGACCGAGTTGTTGATCGCGTAGGCGCCGATCACCGACAGCACGACGATGACCGGGCCGACCACGCGGTTCGGGATCTTGGTGACGGCGACGCAGGCCCTTGTGAACAAGAGGCCGACGAGGAACAGCGCGACATTGGCGAACAGCACCGCCCAGAGCAGCGTGTAGGTCACGTCGCCATAGTCAGTCATCAGCGAGGGGCCGGGCAGGATGCCGTGCACCATGAGGCCGCCGAGCAGCACGGCCGTCGAGGCCGAGCCGGGGATGCCGAGCGCGATCGTCGGGATCAGGGCGCCGCCGACGACGGCGTTGTTCGCCGCTTCCGGCGCGACGATGCCGGCCGGATACCCGGTGCCGAACTCGGCCTTGTTGCGGGAGAAGCGCTTGGCTTCGTTATAGGCGAACCAGGAGGCGGTATCGCCGCCGGTGCCGGGGATCAGGCCGACGAAGACGCCGATGACCGAAGAGCGCAGGCTGTTCGGCAGCATCTTGAGGAATTCCGGTCCCGTCGGCAGCATCCGGTCGGTGACGTTGGAGACCCGCGCGTTCTTGTTGGTGTTGCCCTGCATGATGAGACGCACCGCCTGCGGGATCGAGAACAGGCCGATCAGCGCGACGGTGAAGTCGATGCCGCCGAAGAGTTCGAGGAAGCCGAAGGAAAAGCGCGGCGTGCCGGTGGTCAGGTCCATGCCGACCATGCCGAGCAGCAGCCCGATGGCGCCGGACATCAGGCCGAGAATGGTTGAGCCCTGCGACAGCGAGCCAATGATGGTGATGCCGAGCACGGCGATGGCGAAGATCTCGACCGGGCCGAAATTCAGGACGAGGCGGCCGAGCAGCGGCGCCACCGTCAAAAGCACGATCGCGGAGATGACGCCGCCGATCAGCGAGGCCGTCAGCGACAGGCCGAGCGCCTTGCCGGCGTGGCCCTTCTGCGCCATCGGATAGCCGTCGAGGACGGTGGCGGCGGCGGCCGGCGTGCCGGGCGTGCGCAGGAGGATGGCGGCGATCGAGCCGCCGTACATGGCCGCCAGATAGAGCGAGGCGAGCAGCGCCAGGCCGGTTTCCGGCCGGAAGGAGTAGGTCAGCGGCAAGAGGAGGGCGATCGCCATCGTCGCCGACAGGCCGGGCATCGCGCCGACGAACATGCCGACCGTGACGCCGATCAGGATGGCCGCGAGATTGACGGGCTCGACGACGTTGGCCAGCCCGATCCAGAAGAAGGAGTCCATCGCGATGTTCCTCAGAGGGCCGGGTAAAGCGGGATCGACAGGTTCAGGAACCAGACGAAGATCCCGAAGATGACGGCGGTGACCGCCGCGATGGTCGCCACCGCAGCCACCAGTCCGATCGGACGCAGGACGGCCAGGGGGATCGCCAGGAAGAGCGGGGTCGCGATGAGATAGCCGATGCGGGTGATGCTGAAGGCGTAGAGGATGATCAGCGCCAGGAAGCCCGCCCCGAGCGCCAGGCTGCGCCAGTCGGTGGGCGTGTCGGAGCCGGTTTCGGCTTCCGCGAGCGCCGGACGCGGGCGAAGCCGGGACCAGACGACCTGGGCGATCGCCGCCGCGGCGAGCAGGATGATCACGACGCTGAGGAGGTCGGGCAGCCGCGCGGCGGTGGGCGGGTAAGCCGCGGCCTCGCTCCTGAAGAACAGGGCGAGAGCAATGGCGGCGAGGGCGACGACGATCTGACCCATCACGGGATTCCTGGATGCTGACGGAAGGAGAAAGCGGCGCGCCCGAAGACGCGCCGCCGGTGCGTCGCCTTACTGGGCGGCCTGCACGTCGTCCTTGATCTCCGCCCAGAGTTCCTGGAACTCGCCCTCCTGCTTCTTCAGGAAGGCGGCATAGTCGTCACCCGTGATGAAATCGACCATCAGGCCCTGCTTCTCGGCCGCGGCCTGGAACTCGGGGTTCTCCATCACCTTGGCGAGAGCGTCGATGATCTGCTGGCGTGATTCCTCGGGAAAGTCGCCCGGGCCGCTGTAGCCGCGCGACGAACCGGCGACGAGCTCGTAGCCGAGTTCCTTGGCGGTCGGCACGTCGGGAAGATTGGCGAGGCGCTCCTCGGAGAAGACCGCGAGGGGGCGCAGATTGCCTTCCTGGATCTGCGAGAAGGTGACGCCGACATTGGTGAAGCTGGCGTCGATCTTGCCGCCCATGGCGGCCGTCCAGGACGGGCCGTCACCCTGGAAGGGGACCTTCTGGAGCTCGACGCCGGACTGGCGCTCGAACTGCAGCGAGGTGAAGTAGTCGTCGCCGCCGACGCCCGAATTGCCGACCGTGACGGTGCCCGGGTTCTCCTTGGCGGCCTTGACGAAGTCCTCGAAGGTCTGGAACGGCGAGTCGGTCGCGACCACCGCGATGCCCGGATCGGTGACGATGTTGGCGATCGGCGTGATCTCGTCGATCGTGTAGGTGATCGACGGGTTCATGATGTAGTTGGTCTGCAGCATCGGCGTGTTGGTGATGCTGACCGTCGAGCCGTCGTTCGGCGACTGCTTGGCAAGGCGCGTCCAGGCGATGGCGCCGGTGGCGCCCGGAATGTACTGATTGATGAAGTTTACGCCGAGCTCCTCGGCGAGGAACGGGTGGACGAGCTGGGCGAGAGCGTCGGAGCCGCCGCCGGCCTTGAAGCCCTGCATCACGTTGATGTCGCTGGCGGCGGTGTATTTCCCGTCCTGCGCGAATGCCGGGGAAACGAAAGCCGTCGTGGCGGCGAGAGCCGCGGCGAGTATCAATTTCATTGTGAACCTCCCAGTTCTGTCATGCGCTTCTCGGCGCGAGCGGCACCATAGGCAAGCGGTTTTGTCTTTGTCAAACAGATTGTTGACAATATTGCTGCCAGCGTGATTGGTGGCGCGCAGGGATAGTGTCGGGAGAATCGAATGACGGACCGCGACGGGCGAGGCCTGAGGAAGGGACTGACGAGCTATGGCGATGCCGGCTTCTCGCTGTTCCTGCGCAAGGCCTTCATCAAGGGCATGGGCTATTCCGACGACGCGCTGGAGCGGCCGATCGTCGGCATCGTCGACACCGCCAGCGGCTACAATGCCTGCCATGCGAATGTCCCCGACCTCATCGAGGCGGTTAAGCGCGGCGTCATGCTGGCTGGTGCGCTGCCTGTGCCGTTCCCGACCATCTCGATCCACGAATCCTTCTCGCACCCGACCTCGATGTTCCTGCGCAATCTGATGGCGATGGACACCGAGGAGATGATCCGCGCGCAGCCGATGGACGCGGTCGTGCTGATCGGCGGCTGCGACAAGACCGTGCCGGCCCAGCTGATGGGCGCGGCGAGCGCGGGCGTGCCGGCGATCCAGCTGGTCACCGGGCCGATGCTGACCGGCCGCCACCGCAGCGAGCGCGTCGGTGCCTGCACCGACTGCCGGCGCTTCTGGGCCCGGCACCGGGCCGGCGAGGTCGACGCCACCGAGATCGCCGAGGTCAACGACCGGCTGGTGCCGGGCGCCGGCACCTGCGGCGTCATGGGCACGGCCTCGACGATGGCGCTCACCGTCGAGGCGCTGGGCATGATGGCGCCGGGCGGGGCCACCGCCCCCGCCGTCTCGGCCGACCGCCGCCGCATCGCCGAGACCACCGGCCAGATCGCCGCGCAGCTCGCCACCCAGCCGCTGCTGCCTTCGGCGATCATGACTGAGAAGGCCTTCGAGAACGCCCTGACCGTGCTTCTCGCCACCGGCGGGTCGACCAACGGCATCGTGCATCTGGCGGCGATCGCCGGGCGCTGCGGCCTGGCGCTCGACCTCGATGCCTTCGACCGGATCGGCCGCAAGGTGCCGGTGCTGGTCGACCTGAAGCCCTCCGGGCAGAACTACATGGAGGACCTCCATGCGGCGGGCGGGCTCGTCTCCATCCTGCGCGAGCTGAAGCCGCATCTTCACCTCGACTGCCTGACCGTCACCGGCCGTACGCTCGGCGAGGAGATGGATGCCGCCCCCGCCGGCTGGCAGCAGGACATCGTCGCGCCCTTCGATGCGCCGATCTATCCGGAAGGCGGCATGGCGGTCGTGCGCGGCAACCTCGCGCCCGGCGGCGCCATCGTGAAGCAGTCGGCGGCGACGCCCTCGCTGCTGACGCATCGCGGCCGCGCCGTGGTGTTTTCCTCGATCGCCGACATGGCGGAGCGGGTGGACGCGCCGGATCTCGACGTCGGTCCCGACGACGTCCTCGTCCTGCAGAATGCCGGGCCGATCGGCGCGCCGGGCATGCCGGAGGCCGGCTACATGCCGATCCCGCGCAAGATCGCGGCGACGGGCGTCAAGGACATGGTGCGAATCTCCGACGCGCGGATGAGCGGCACGGCGTCGGGCACGATCGTCCTCCACGTCACGCCGGAATCGGCGGCCGGCGGGCCGCTGGCGCTGGTGCGGACCGGCGACATGATCGAGCTCGACGTGCCGGGGCGGCGCCTGCATCTCGACGTTTCCGACGCCGAGCTTGCCGAGCGCCGGCTAAGCTTCAAGGCGCCGGTGCACGAGGGGTCGGACCGTGGCTACAAGAAGCTGTTCCTCGACACCGTGCTGCAGGCCGACGAGGGCTGCGACTTCGATTTCCTCGTGCCCGAAAAGACCGGCCGCGTCCCGAAGGATCGCTGACGTCGCCCGGGCTGCGGCGCGCGTTGGCGCCGCGTCTCTCCCATCATCCATCGAGGCGGCGCCGGCGACGGTTCGCCGCCCATGCGAGGACCGATCGTGATCCTGTCCGTTGACCCCACGAGCGGCGCCGAGCTGGCCCGCTACGACGAGCATTCCGGCGAGGCCGTGGAGGCGGCGCTGGCGGCGGCGGCCGATGCGCAGGCGAAGTGGCGGTCGGTGCCCATCGCCGAGCGGGTGCAGTTGCTGACGCGCATGGCGAAAGCCCTGCGCGCCGGCAGCGACCGCCATTCCGCGATGATCACCGCCGAGATGGGCAAGCCGATCGCCGAGGCCGAGGCCGAGGTCGAGAAATGCGCTGCCACCTGCGAGTTCTACGCCGAGGCGGCGCCGCGCTTCCTCGCCGACGAGCGGGTGGAGACGAACGCCGCCGAGAGCCTGATCCTCTACGATCCGATCGGCGTCGTCCTGGCGATCATGCCGTGGAACTACCCGTTCTGGCAGGTCATCCGCTTTCTCGCGCCGGCTTTGGCGGCCGGCAACGGCGCCATCCTCAAGCACGCCAACAACGTGCCGCAATGCGCTTTGGCGATCGAGGCGCTGATGCGGGAGGCGGGGTGCCCCAAGGGCCTGTTCGCGACGCTGCTGGTCGGCTCCGACAAGGTCGCCGGCCTGATCGCGGATGACCGGATCGCCGCCGTCACGCTGACCGGTTCGACCGAGGTCGGCGCCATCGTCGCGGCGCAGGCGGGCAAGGCGCTGAAGAAGCAGGTGCTGGAGCTCGGCGGCTCAGACCCGTTCATCGTGCTCGCCGACGCCGATATCGAGCAGGCCGCCAGGGTCGCCGTGAAGGCGCGCTTCACGAATGCCGGCCAGTCCTGCGTCAACGCCAAGCGCTTCATCGTCGAGGACAGCGTCGCCGACCGGTTCGTCGAAGCGTTCGTGACCAATGTCGAGGCGCTGAAGCTCGGCGATCCGACGCGGCGCGACACCGATATCGGGCCGATGGCCCGCGGCAATCTCCGCGACGCCCTGCATGCGCAGGTGGAGCGGACGCTTTCGGCCGGCGGGACGCTCAAGACCGGCGGCAGGAAGGTCGAGGGGCCCGGCTACTGGTACGAGCCGACGGTCATCGACAACGTGACGCCGGACCAGGCGGCATTCTGCGAGGAGACCTTCGGCCCGGTCGCAGCGATCGTCCGGGTGCGGGACGCCGAGGAAGCGACCCGCCTCGCCAACCAGACCGAATTCGGCCTCGGCGCCGCGCTCTGGACGGCGGATATCGAAAAGGCGCGCGGCTTCGCACGCCGGATCGAGGCGGGGGCGGTGTTCGTCAACGGCATGACCGCCTCCGACCCGCGCCTGCCCTTCGGCGGCATCAAGCGCTCCGGCTACGGACGCGAGCTCGGGGCGCACGGCATTCGCGAATTCACCAACATCAAGACGCTCTGGATCGGCCCGGCAAAGCCCGCCGCTCCGGCGCCGACCGAGAGGACAACTCGATGAGCAACGCCAAGCCCGGCATCTTCCGCCCCGACCAGATCGTCGCCCGCGAACGCGGCGGCGGCGCCCGCACCATCCCGCTGGTCAACCGCGCCTCGGGCACGACCAGCTTCATCAACGGCATCACCGAGTTCGCGCCCGGCGCGGCGATCCCCGTGCACAGCCACAATTGCGAGGAAAGCGTCATGCTCCTCGAGGGCAACGCCATCGCCGAGATCGACGGCGAGCAGCATGTGCTGAAGCCGCTCGATACGACCTTCATCCCGGTCAACCTGCCGCACCGCTTCATCAACGCATCCGACACCGAGCCGATGAAGATCCTGTGGATCTACGCCAATGTCGACGCGACACGGACGATCGTCGCGACGGGCGACACGCGCAGCATCGACGACGAGCACGCCACACCGCCGGCCGGCTGACGCGGGGCTCAGTCGCCGGAGAATTGCCCGTCACGACACCAGGGGCCGTTCGTCGTCGCGGGCCCCGGCCGCTCCTTCGAGCCGGACAGGCAGTGAAGCCGTCTCCGTTCGGCAGGGGCGCGTCTGCGGCGTCAGTCTTTCGCGATTTTGACGATGGCCTCGATTTCCACGGTGATCTGGCCGGGAAGCGAGCCGAAGCCGACGGCGGAGCGGGCGTGGCGTCCCTTTTCGCCGAACACCGCGACCATCAGGTCGGAGCATCCGTTGATGACCTTCGGATGGTCGCAGAAGAGCGGGTCGGCGTTGACCATGCCCAGGAGCTTGACCACCCGCTCGACGCGGCCGAGATCGCCGAGGGCGTGCTTCATCACCGCGAGGAGATTGAGCCCCGTCAGCTGCGCGTGCTCGTAAGCTTCCTCGACGGAGACCCCGGCGCCAACCTTTCCGGTCGCCATCTGGCCGTCATGGTTTCGAGGCCCTTGTCCCGACAGGAATAGGAGCGATCCCTCCTCGACATGGGTGACGAAATTGGCGATCGGCGCGGGCACCGGCGGCAGCGTGAGGCCGAGTTCGGCGAGCTTTTCTTCGGGCGTCATGGGGTCTCCTTGATGAGGTTCCTCGCCGGCGACCAGGCAGGCAGTTCGCGGTGCCGGATGCAGGCGACGACGTGGTTGGCGCCCACTTGCTCGACCGGCGGGACGACGGCCGCGCAGGCCTCGATCGCGTCCGGGCAGCGGGTCCGGAAGACGCATCCCGACGGCGGCGAGATCGGGCTCGGAATGTCGCCCTTCAGGACGATGCGCTCGCGGCGGCGCTCGGGATCGGGCAACGGCGAGCTCGACAGAAGCGCCCGCGTATAGGGGTGGCGCGGGTTGCCGTAGATGTCTTCGGCCCGCCCGCTTTCCATGACCCGGCCGAGATAGAGGACGACGACGTCGTCGCAGAGATATTCGACGACGGTGAGGTCGTGGGAGATGAACACGGTCGTGAGACCCAGCTCGTTCTGGAGCGACTGGAGGAGATTGAGGATCTGCGCCTGGACGGAGACGTCGAGGGCGGAGATCGGCTCGTCGGCGACGATCAGATCCGGCTGCACCGCGAGCGCCCGGGCGATGCCGATGCGCTGGCGCTGGCCGCCGGAGAACTCGTGCGGGAAGCGGCGGTCATGGTCGCGGTCGAGCCCGACGCGTTCGAGAAGATCGCCGATCATCTGCCGCCTGGCGGCACCCCTGGCGATCTTGTGGGTGTCGATCGCCTCGCCGATGATGTCGGCGACCTTCATCTTCGGGTTGAGGCTGGAATAAGGGTCCTGGAAAATGAACTGGAGGCGCTTGCGTAGCGCGCGCAGGCGCTTGCCGGACGCCTTGAAGAGATCCTCGCCCTCGAAGATCGCCTCGCCCTCCGTCGGCTCGACGAGGCGCATGATGCAGCGCCCGATCGTGGTCTTGCCCGAACCGGATTCGCCGACGATCCCCGTCGTCCTGCCGCGGCGCACGTCGAAGGATACGTCGGAGACGGCATGAACGACGCTCTTCCCAACCTGAAACTTCTTGACGAGGTTGCGCACCGACAGGAGCGTCTCGTTCGTGCCGCTGGCCTCGATCATACGTCCTCGTGCCTCCAGCAGCGGGTGGAATGCAGCGCGCCGACGGCGATCAGCGGCGGGCTCTCCTCCCGGCACTTCGCCACCACCAGCGGACAGCGATCGGCATAGGCGCAGCCCTTCGGCAGGTTCGTCACGCTCGGGACGGAGCCGGGGATCGGGCTCAGGAGACGCCGGCCTCCGGCGGCGTCCCGGTCACGCGCGGGATCGGGAATGCAGGCGATCAGCCCTTTCGTATAGGGATGGCGCGGGGCCTTGAATAGCGCGTTGACCGGTGCCTGCTCGACCACCTTGCCGGCATACATGACCGCGACGTCGTCGGCGATTTCCGCCACCACGCCGAGATTGTGGGTGATGAACAGGATGCTCATGCCCATCTCCTGCTGCAGCCGGCGCAGCAGCTCGAGGATCTGCGCCTGGATCGTGACGTCGAGGGCGGTGGTCGGCTCGTCGGCGATCAGCAGGAACGGGTTGCAGGCCAGCGCCAGCGCGATCATCACCCGCTGGCGCATCCCGCCGGACATCGAGTGGGGGTAGTCGTCGAGCCGTCGCTCCGGCGAAGCGATCTCGACCAGTTCGAGCATGCGGCGGGCGCGGCCGCGGGCTTCGGCGCGCGAGATGGTCTCGTGCAGGCGGATCATCTCGATGATCTGGTCGCCGACCGTGTACAGCGGATTGAGGCTCGTCATCGGCTCCTGGAAGATCATCGCGATCTCCTGGCCGCGGATCCCGCGCATCACCCGGTTCTTCGCCCGGGCCAGATCGACAACGGTGCCGTCCCGCCGCGTGAACGCCATCGTCCCGTCGACGATCGTCGCCGACGGGGCGAGCAGCCGCATGATCGAGAGGCTGGTCACGGACTTGCCGGAGCCGGATTCGCCGACCACGGCCAGCGTCTTGCCCTGGCGCACGGTCAGGTCGACGTCGTCGACGGCCTTGGCGATGGTCGAGCCGATCCGGAAGTGGGTCCTGAGGCCGGTCACCTTCAGCGTGACCGCGTCGGACGTCGCCGACGCCAGTCCCGCACTCGCCGGGTCCGCGTGCATCTGCGGCATCTCAGAGATCCTTGCGCAGGCGTGGGTCGAGAAGATCGCGCAGGCCATCCCCGACGAGCTGGAGCGACATCACCGACAGGATGATGGCGAGGCCCGGGAAGACCGTCATCCAGTCGGCCTGGCCGACATATTGGCGACCCGCCGCGATCATCGTGCCCCATGTCGGAATGTCCGGGCTGACGCCGACGCCGAGGAACGTCAGGCTCGCCTCCGCCAAGATCGCATAGGCGAAGATGAAGGTCGCCTGGACCATGATGACGGACAGGAGGTTGCGCAGGATGTGGCGGTAGAGGATCCGCCAGGTCGGCACGCCGAGCGCGCGGGCGGCCTCGACATAGGGCAGCTCGCGGATGACGAAGGTGGAGGCGCGCACGATGCGGGCGAGGCGCGGCGTGTAGACGATGCCGAGGGCGACGATGACCGTGGCGGCCGAGGGGCCGAGAGCGGCGACGAGCGCGATGGCGAGCAGGATGTCGGGAAACGCCATCATCGCGTCGATGATGCGGGCGATGACCACGTCGGTGCGGCGGAAGAAGCCTGCCGCGAGACCCAGCGCGATGCCGATCACCGAGGCGAAGATCGTTGCCGCCGCCCCGATCATCAGGGAGGTCCGTCCGGCATAGATCGCGCGGGTGAAGACGTCGCGGCCCAATTCGTCGGTGCCGAAGAAATGGTCGACGCCGGGCGCGATCAGGCGATTGGCGATCGACAGCTTGTTGGGGTCGTAGGGCGCGAAGAGCGGGGCGAACACGCACAGGACGACGATGATCAGGAGGAGCGCCGCGCCGAGGGCGAGCGGCTTTCGCTCGCGCAGGATCTTGGCCACGGCGAAGGTCCTGCTGGTTCTGGCCACGGTGGAAACGGCCATCAGAACCGCACCCGCGGATCGATGACGAGATACAGCATGTCGATGGCGAAATTGATCAGGACGTAGAGCGCCGCGACGACGAGAAGCGCGCCCTGGATCACCGGATAGTCGCGGCGCAGCACCGCCGAGACGACGAGATTGCCGACGCCGGGGAGGCCGAACACCGTCTCGGTGACGATCGCGCCGGAGATCAGCAGCGCCGCCGTGATGCCGATGACCGTGAGGATCGGGATCAGCGCGTTCTTGAAGGCGTGCTTCAGGACCACCGGCGTCTCGGCCATGCCCTTCGAGCGCGCCGTCCTTATGTAGTCGTCGTCGAGGACATCGAGCATCGAGGCACGGGTGAACCGCAGGATCAGCGCCGAGCTGACGACGCCGAGCGTGATGGCGGGCAGGATCAGGTGATGCAGCCGTTCCAGCAGGGTCGTGTCCGGGCCGCCATAGCCCGCCACCGGGAACCAGCCGAGACGCACCGCAAAGACCTGGATCAGGATGAGCGCCAGCCAGAAGCTCGGCACGCTCGCGGCGAACATGGCGAGGGTCGTGGAAGCCTGGTCGAACAGGCTGCCGCGATAGTAGGCCGACAGGATGCCGATGGGCAGGGCGATGACGGTGGCGATGAGGATGGAGAAGAGGGTGAGGAAGAAGGTCGGCTCGGCGCGCTGGCCGAGGGCGGTGAGCACCGGCATGTTGAGGAAGATGGAATCGCCGAGATTGCCGGTCAGGATCTGTCCGAGATAGACGCCGAACTGGACGAGGAGCGGCTGGTTGAGACCGAGCCGGTCGCGCAGGGCCGAGATGTCCGCAGGCGTCGCGTCCGGGCCCAGCATGACGGCTGCCGGATCGCCGGGGGCGATGCGCACGATCACGAAGACGATGGTCGCCACCACGAACAGGACGACGACCATGCCGGTGAATCGTTTGAGGACGTAGCTGGCCATTGCGCGTTCCGGTGAATCGGGAAGGGCCTGACGGGCGCCGGGCGCCCGTCAGGATCGGCTTACTGCGAGAGCGAGACGTTCCAGAAATACGGCCAGGGCGATGCCTCGAAGCCCTGAACCTTCGGCGACTTGGCGGCCAGGGCGGCAAAGTCGCCGACCTTGTAGAAGGGCGCCTGCTCGTAGATCAGGCCCTGGATGTCCGACCAGATTTCCTGGCGCTTCGCGAGGTCGGTCTCGGTGTTGAGCGCCGTCAGGAGCTCTTCCTTCTCCGGCGTCGACCACCAGCCGGGATAGCTCGCCGGCAGCGGCGCGATCAGCGCCGGATCCGGCAGGAAGGGGCTGTGGGTGATGAAGATGTCCCACAAAGCGGGGTCGGCCCGGCGTTGCACGAGCGTCGCCCAATCGACCACGTCCAGCCGGGAATTCAGGCCGGCGGACTTCAGATAGGCGTCCAGGACCTGCGCCATCTTGTAGTGGAACTCGTACTGCCGGCTGGTCAGTATGCGGATCGGCTCGCCGTCGTAGCCGGCCTGTTCGGCAAGGCTCTTGGCTTCTTCCAGATTGCCCTGGTTGTACGCCTCGACACCGGTCTCGTTCCGCCAGACATAGCCTTCCGGGTAGAGCGCCCCGTCGACCTTGAAGAAGCGCTCCTCGCCGAAGGCGGCCAGCATCAAATCGTCGGAATTCTGCAGGGCCTGGACCGCCTTGCGCAGGTTCTGGTCGGTCATGACACCCTGCTTGGTGTTCATGATGAACATCGGCCAGCCGAAGGATTCCGTCAGCATCGGCTCGGTCTGCCCGGTCAGACGGTCGTAGGATTCGACGGGCAGCAGCTCGGCATAGTCGTATTGCCCGGCGACGGCGCCTTCGACGCGGGTGTTGGCGTCGGGAACCGGCACGAACCGCACCTCCTCGAGCAGCGCCTCGCGGCGGCCGCCGAAGCCATCCGCCTCGCCCTCCAGCGGCTGGTAGTCGGCAAAGCGTACCAGCTGAATGTACTGGTCGGGGCGCCGCTCCTTCAGCATGAAGGGCCCGGTGCCGACGAACTCGGTCAGCGGTTCGGCCAGCGTCTCCTTCGGCAGGATGACGGCCGCAGAATTGTTGAAGGCGAGCAGCGCCGGCAGCGGTCCGAAAGGCGCGCTCAGCGAGATCGTGACGGTGTTCGCATCCGTCGCCTCGACCTTCTCCACCTTGTCGGCAACCAGCTGTCCACGCGAGGCGATCTTGAACCAGCGCTCCAGCGAGGCGACGACGTCGTCCGCCGTCATGGTCTTGCCGTTGTGGAACTTGATGCCCTCGCGCAGGGCGATCGTCACGGTCTTCCCGTCATCGGAGATTTCGGGCAGGTCCGCCGCCAGCAGCGGGGTGACGTTCCATTCCTTGTCGAAGGTGTAGAGCGTCTCGAGGAAATGCTGGGTGACCATGCCGAGAAGATCGCCCGTCGCGGCCATTGGATCGAGCGTGTTCGGCTCGCCGATGGTGGCCACCGTGATGATGCCGCCGGGCTCTCCTGCGCCATCGCCGAGGCGCCCGAGGTGACGAGGCCGCCAAGCGCCATCGTCGCCGCAAGGCAGGTTTTTGCCAATGCCTTCAACATTTCTCAGTCTCCTTCGGTTTCGGGTCTGCGAGGGAAGGGGCGCCCGACATGTCCCGGACGACGACAAGCAATTGTTCGGTGACCGCCTCGATGATCGCCCGGCCCTTGGCAGCGGTCGCCAGCGACGCATCGCCGACGACGCCGAGCCCGTCGGACATCTCGGCCATCGAGCGGAACAGCGCGCCGCGGGCCGGCATGATCATGTCGGCATTGGCCCAGCCATGGGTCGGTACGTAGCTCATGGGCGGAAGGTGCCCGGGCCGGCGGACCGCTGCCGGATCGATGTGCAGCATCAGCGACGTCTCGAGTTCGCAGGCGTGGTTGGCACCGGCAAAGCCGCTGTCGCGGATCGCCGCGATCTCCGGCCCGGCCAGCCGCCACCAGGTCAGCATGGCGATGCGGCAATCGCGATGCGACGCGCCGAATTCCTCGAGCAGGACCTGGCCGATGGCCTGGTTGCCGCCGTGGCTGTTGAAGATCACCAAATTGCGGAAGCCGTGCCGGACCACCGACTGCAGGATCGCGCCGACATAGTCGAGGAAGCTGCGGTGCCCGATGCTGAGCGTGCCGGGGAAATCCATGTGATGCTCGGAGCAGCACACCTTGACCTGCGGCAGGATCAGCACCTCGTCGCCGGCCTCGGCTTCCAGGGCGTCGAGAAACGCTCCGCCGATCACCGCGTCGGTGTCGAGCGGCAGATGCGCGCCGTGCTGCTCGATCGCCGCGACGTTGACGATCACCGGCAGGTTTCGCGGCAGGCCCTGGATCTCGCGTGTGGTGCGGCGTTCCCAGCGCATCGGATCAGTCGATCATGCGCTTGGCCACGCCGAAGCGTTCGAGCGCGGCTTCGCTCAGCCTGACGCCGAGGCCCGGCCCGTCGGACGGGATATGGATGAAGGGCGGCTCGACGGTCAGCGGCGTGTCGAGAAGGTCGTGCGACCGGATCATCCGGCCGAAGATGTCGCCGGGCCAGACGCAGCTCGCGGCGGCCGAGCACTGATGGACATACATCGCCTCGAGGATGCCGAGATCGACCTCGGAACCGTGCCAGCAATAGAGGCCCGCCGTGCGGGCGATGTGGTCGAGCTGCTGGAACCCGGCCAGCCCGCCGTTGAAGTTGAACCCGTCGACGGCGCCGTGGGCGATCGCATCGATCGCCTCGTAGGGGCGCTGCCCCTGGTAGATGTACGGGAGCGACACGTGCAGCGCGATCGGGATCGACGAGAACCGCCGCAGCTCCTTGTAGTCGAGCATCATCCAGCGCGGGATCGGATCCTCTAGGACGAGGACGTTGCCGATCTTCTCGATCTCGCGGATGATCGGCCGGGCGTTGCCCGGGTTCTCCCAGCGCTGGTTCGGATCGAAGATGATCTTCATGCCGGGGGCATGCTCGGCGATCCGCGCGCACCAGCCCGGCACGTCGTCTTCCAGATCGCATTTGAACTTGATGACCTTGAAGCCCTGGTCCTGGTACTGCCGGACCCAGGGGCCGATCTCGTCCTGCGTCCGGTGGCTGGACCAGGCGCTCACTGCGATCCTGTCGCGCAGCGCACCGCCGAGCAGGCGATGCATCGGGACCCCGAGTTGTTTGGCATAGGCGTCCCAGATCGCGCATTCGAAGCCGTCGTACTCGCGGCAGAGCGGGATCGGCAGCTTCTGCAGGATCAGCTCGTCGATCGAGCGCCCCATCAGGTTGTCCGCGATCTGTTCGACCCGCGTCCATTCATGATCGCGGTAGAACTCGCCGAGACCCACCGTGCCGTCGGAAAGGTGCAGGCGAAGGATCAGCTTCGGCAGCTCGTCGAACTGCACGCTCCAGCTCTCCTTGCCGCCCACCGGCAACATGTGCAGCGGCTTGGCCAGCGTGTCGGAATTAATGACGCCGGGATGGGCGGGAACGACGACCTCGTCGAACTGGAAGCCGATGATATGCGCCTGGCGCGAAGCAAATCCGTCCACGATGGTCTCCGTCTGCGTTC
This sequence comes from Aurantimonas endophytica, assembly GCF_014196845.1. Classification (GTDB taxonomy): domain Bacteria; phylum Pseudomonadota; class Alphaproteobacteria; order Rhizobiales; family Rhizobiaceae; genus Aurantimonas; species Aurantimonas endophytica. The sequence goes on along the minus strand of NZ_JACIEM010000003.1, from coordinate 278,413 downwards.
AGACAGAATTTGTACCAAAACTACATTGCGGTCAAGCGAACGGCCCAGGGCGGCTCGATTTTTACATTACCGCCACTCGGTCAGCCGCGTCCGCCCCATTTATGTGCGAAACGCTACATTTCAGTCGCCGACCGGCTGGTTTTCGCTCTCGCCGTTCAAATCGGCGAGCATCGTGCGGGCGTTCCACAATTTCGAAGAGATGTGCTTCATCCGACGGCCGCCGAGGAGCGTGGCGAGGCAGTCCAGGATGAACAGCTGGCCGTACCGGCCGCGGTTCGGCATGTAGAAGAACTTCTCCTCGTCGAAGGCGACGAGCGGGATGAGGACGTCGGCCTCCATCGCCAGTGGCGTGCCGCCCGCCGTCACCGCGATGATCGAGGCGCCGCACTGCTTCGCCGATCGTGCGCTCTCGATCAGCGAGCGCGGGCGACCGGTCACCGAGAACATCAGGAAGACGTCGTTCTTGCCGGCCGTCGCCGCGGTGATGCGCTGCTTGTAGGCGTCCGCGGTCGCGCTGGCTGCCAGGTCGAGCCGGAAGAGCCGGTTCTCGGCCTCCGCGGCCACATTGGCCGAGCTGCCGCCGACGCCGAAGCAGAAGATGCGGCGCGATCCATCGATAAGATCGGCGGCGCGCTCGAGCGCTTCGGGGTCGCGCTGCGCGAAGGCGCTGGCGAGGGCCTGGCTCGTCGCCTCGTAGACGTGCCCGGCAACGTCGCTGCCGGTGTTGGCGGGGTGCTGGTAGTCGGCCGACAGATACATCCGCCCGATGGCGTAGTCCTGTGCGAGCCGGATCTTGAAGTCGCTGAACCCGTCGCAGCCCATGTGGCGCGCGAAGCGGATGACGCTGGGCTCGCTGACGCCGGCCCGCCCGGCCAGCGCCTTCACGCTGCTCCGCGTCGCGGCGTCGATGTTTTCCAGCAGGGCATCGGCGACCGCCTTGTCGGCGCGCTTCATGGTCGGCAGCTGCTGGCGCATGCGATCGATGAGGCTCAGCGGGGGGAGAGCTTTCGGGTCGCCGGTCTCTAGCCTCTGTTTCTTCAAGGGTGCTTCCCCGTTCGCGCCTATCTGGCGGGCATCCGGACCTCTGGCGGCAAGGCGATGATTCCATAACGCTAGCGACTTGCGGCGCTGCGAGGAAGGGCGCTGGCGCAACGGCACGGTCGCGTGCCTCGGCCCGCCCCGCGCCGGATCGCGGCGACGGCTGCCTCGCCATTGCGTCGGAGGCGGGAAACCGGCCGAACGGATGCTGCCGACGGTTTCCAGGCGTGCCCGGGGACGGAGTTCTCCAACAGGGAACCCCAATTGGAGCCGCGGAAGAATAGCTTCCACCGTTGATCGCCGAAACACGCCGGATCTCGTGCGGCAAGGCGTCCTGTCTGATGGCGCCCTACAGCTTTGACTTCACGCGGCCGGTCCTTTCTGACGACCCCGTCAGGCGGGCCCGAGCGGTGCTCGCCGGCGGCTCAGCGGGTCCGAATTCCCGCCTTGCGACAAGCAGTCTCGGCGGGACAAGAATCAGCGTCGGCGCCGCTTGACAAGTCGCCCCAAAGCCGTCAGCCTAATTCCTGTGCGCAGAGCAGCGTTGCTCAATATTGCGCCGCAACGACCCTTTTTCGATTGTCGGCAATGTCGCCCTGGCAGCACCTACGTGCTGGCGGGGTTTGCGTGTTTGGGAGCCTTGATGGGCCGCAGCTTTCCAATCGGCATCCTGTTTTCGGCCACCGGCTCCTACGGGACGGTGGGCCGCACGATGCGCAACGGCGCGCTGATGGCCTGCGAAGAGATCAATGCCGATGCCAACGCCGGCGTGAGGCTGGAGCCGGTGGTGATCGATCCGCGGAGCGAGCTCGCGGCCTACGCACCGGCGGTCGAAGCGATGCTGGACCAGGGCATCCGCCACGTCGTCGGCTGCTACACCTCGTCGAGCAGGAAGGACGTCATCCCGATATTCGAGAAGCGCGATGCGCTGCTGTGGTACCCGGCGCATTACGAAGGCTTCGAGAGTTCAGCGAACGTCGTCTATACGGGTACCGCGCCCAATCACCACATGTCGCCGCTGGTCGACTACCTCGTGTCGCGCTTCGGCTGCCGCGCCTTCTGCGTCGGCTCGAACTACATCTGGGGCTGGGAGAGCAACCGCGTCCTGCGCGAGGACATTACCCACCGCGGCGGCGCCGTCCTGGCGGAACGCTATGTCGCCGTGGGCGAAACCGATTTCACCGCGATCATCGAGGCGATCATCGAGGCCCAGCCGGACTTCGTGTTCAATGCGTTGATCGGCCGTTCCGCCTACGCCTTCTTCCGGCAGTTCCGCGCGGCCTGCCGGTCGCGCGGCATCGACCAGAAGCGGCGCTTCCCGATCGCCAGCTGCAATCTATCCGAGCCGGAACTGCAGGAGATCGGCGGCGACGCTGTCGACGGCCATCTCAGCTCCAGCGTCTATTTCGCCTCGATCGACACCCCCACCAACCGAGCCTTCGTCGCCGCCTACAACCGGATGTTCCCCGAGGGCCCGGTCATCTCGGTAGAGGCGGAAGCGGCCTACATCGCGGTGAAGTTCCTCGCCACTGCGCTCGGCGAGGCCGGCACCGTCGCGATGGGACCGGTAAAGGCCGCGGTGCAGGGCCGCTCGCTCGACGCGCCGCAGGGCCGCGTGACGATCGATCCCGAGACGATGCACACCTATCTGACGCCGCGCATCGGCGTGTCGCGGCTGGACGCGCATTTCGACATCATCGTCGAGGCAGAAGCGCCGGTCCGCCCGGATCCCTATCTGGTGAGGGCCTCTTCGCCGCTGGAAGCGACGGCCCGGCGCCCGATGCTGAGGGTGGTCTGATGGCACCCCGGCGCTTCGTCCAGAATTTCAGCCGCCGGCACGCGATCGTCGTCAGCAACGACGAGCGGGTGGCGACGGTCCTGATGCCGACGCTCCAGCGGCTCGGCCTCGGCGTCGAATGCCGTGCCACTGGCGAGGAGGCGGTGGATCTGTCGACCCTGCCGCTGCAGCCCTGCGGGCACGTCATCTTCGTCGATGGCGACCTGGCGCGAACGCCGATCATTCCATGCCGGGGAGATGCCGGGGAGATGCCCGCGGTGCCGGTCGTCGGCCTCGTCGGCGTCGAGGCGCCCAGCCGGCTGAAGACGCTGCTGCAGGCGGGCGCGACCGCCTTCCTGGCAAAGCCGGTGCATGGCGGCGCGGTCTTCTCGGCGCTGTCGCTCGCGGTCAACGAGCACGCCCGCAAGTCCGAGCTGTTCGACCTTGTCGACGCCCACGAGCAGCGTCGCCGCCAGCGCCGCTTCGTCATCAAGGCCCTGGTGCAGTTGATGGCCGAACGCGGTCTCGACGACGAGGCAGCGTTCGCACTCCTGCGCAAGCAGAGCATGCACGAGCGCCTCAGCATCGAGGCCTATTGCCAGTCCGTCGTCCAACGAAGTGCGACGATCGCCGAAGGCGAGCCCGAGACTCCGCCGAGTATCCGGTTCGCGAAGTAACCCCCAAACGGAGAATGACATGCACAAGCGAGCATCAGGCGTCCTTGCGGCGCTAGGGACAGTATTGCTTTTTTCCGGTGCGGCGATGGCCCAGGATGGCGAGCCCATCAAGGTCGGGGTGCTGGAAGACCAGTCCGGTGACTTCGCCGCCGCGACGATGGTCAAGGTCCACGCCATCGAACTGGCGGCCGAGGAAATCAACGCCGCCGGCGGCATTGGCGGGCGCCCGATCGAACTCGTGGTATACGACACGCAGTCGGACAACACGCGCTACCAGGAGTTCATGCGCCGCGTCCTGCAGCGCGACAAGGTCGACGTCGTGTTTGCCGGCTTCTCCTCCGCCTCGCGCGAGGCGTACCGTCCGATCGTCAACCAGTTCGACGGCTTCGCCTTCTACAACAACCAGTACGAGGGCGGTGTCTGCGACGCCAACATGGTCGTGACCGGTGCCGTGCCCGAGCAGCAGTTCTCCACCCTGATCCCCTGGATGATGGAAGAGTACGGCCCCAACGTCTACACGATCGCCGCCGACTACAATTTCGGCCAGATCTCGGCCGAATGGGTGCGCAACATCGTCGCCGAGAACGGCGGCAAGATGGTCGGCGAAGAGTTCATCCCGCTGGGCGTCTCGCAGTTCTCCCAGACGATCCAGAACATCCAGACCGCCAAGCCGGACTTCGTGGTGACGCTGCTCGTCGGCACGGCACAGGCCTCGTATTACGAGCAGGCCGCCTCCGCCAATGTCAGCCTGCCGATGGCGTCTTCGGTCAATGTCGGACAGGGCTACGAACACAAGCGCTTCACGCCGCCCTCGCTCGCCAACATGTTCGTCACCACGAACTACATTGAGGAGGTCGACTCGCCGGAGAGTGCCGACTTCATCCAGCGCTTCAAGGCGAAGTTCCCGGACGAGCCGTACATCAACCAGGAAGCCGCCAACTCCTACATCGCGCTCAATCTCTACAAGCAGATGGTGGAGCGGGCCGACGGCTCGACCGATCGCGAGGACCTGCGCAAGATCATCGCCGAAGGCGACGTCTGCTTCGACGGCCCGTCCGGCAATGTCTGCCTCGACCCCAAGAGCCAGCACATGTCGCACACGATCTACCTCGCCAAGGTCGAGGAGGATCACTCGATCACCTTCCCGACCGTCTGGGAGGACATCAAGCCCTATTGGCTGGGTGAGGCGGGCTGCGACCTGACGCAGAACGACCCGAGCGAGCAGTACACGCCGTCGAACCCCCCGCCGGCCGCCAACTGAGCCAATGCAGCCGGGCGGCAGAAGCTGCCCGGCCGCTTCTCCGGCCGAGACGATCAGCCCCTTTTCCTCAGCAGATACCGGGAATGCGCCGCGATGGACGTCCTCTACGACGCCTTCACCTTCTTGTACCAGGCCGGCGACGCCTTCGCCTTCCTGGTCCTGTCCGCCTGCGGGCTCGCCGTCATCTTCGGCATGATGGGGGTGATCAACCTTGCCCATGGCGAGTTCATCCTGTGCGGGGCCTACGTGTCCGCCGTCACCGCGCGAATGGGCTTTCCGCTGCCGCTGGCGATACTGGCCGGCGCCCTCGTCGCGGGCATCGTCGGCATGATCCTGGAGCGGGTGATCATCCGTCATCTCTACGAGCGCCCGCTCGACACGATCGTCGCCACCTGGGGCGTCTCGATGATCGCGACGCAGGCCACCCTGATCTTTCTCGGCTCGACCATGCCGGGCACCGGCACGCCGTTTGGCAGCTTCACCGTCGGACCCTATTCCTATTCCTCCTATCGCCTGGTGCTGATGGGCGCTGCCGTGGCCACGCTCGCCGTGCTCTGGCTGGTCTTCACCCGGACAAGGTTCGGCGTTCTCGCACGGGCGACGATCCAGGTCCCGCACATCGCCGAGGCGCTCGGCGTCAATACGCGGCTCATCTACAGCCTGACCTTCGGCCTCGGGGCCGCGCTCGCCGGGCTGGCCGGTGGCCTCTATGCGCCGACCATGACGCTGGTGCCCACCATGGGCAGTGCCTTCGTCGTCGAGGCCTTCGTCGTGGTGGTCGTCGGCGGGGCCGACATCTTCCTCGGGACCGCGCCGGCGGCGGTGGTGCTCGGCGTCATCAAGGCGGCGCTCACCTCATGGCAGGGCCAGCTGTTCGGCCAGATCGGCCTGCTGGTCGCGGTCATCATCGTCATTCGCATTCTGCCGCGGGGAATCTCCGGCTGGATCCTCCGGGAAAGGGCCTGACTTGTCGCGAAACGCATCCCGACCCGCCTTCCTGTCGTTGCTGGAAGGGCCGCAGACGATAGGGCGCGGCCCCCGCTTCTGGTCGGCCTTCGCCCTCGTCCTCGCGGGTGCCTGCGCCTACCCGCTGTTCGCCGACGGCTACGACGTCGGCAACAACGTCTACTTCTTCAACTGGGTATTCATGGCGCTCGGGCTCAGCCTGATCTGGGGCTATGGCGGCGCGCTGTCGTTCGGCCAGACCGCCTTCTTCGGGGTCGCCGGCTATGCCTATGGCGTCCTGTCGATCAATCTGGGTGACGCCTATGGCCTTACCCTCGTCTCGCTGCTGCTCGCCGTCGCCCTTTCGGCTCTGTTTGCGGCCGTGCTCGGCTATTTCCTGTTCTTCGGCCGGATCAGCGGCGTGTTCCTCGGCATCGTCACCCTGTCGGTCACGCTGGTGCTCGAACGCTTCATGTCGCAGACGGCCGGTCCGGAATGGGCGATCGGCTCGGCACGCCTCAACGGCTTCAACGGCATGGGCGGCATGCCGTCCCTGACCATTCCCTGGCCGGGCGGCGACATCGCGCTCTATCCGGACGTGCTGCTCTACTACCTGACCCTGGCCCTGCTGGTGCTCGTCTATCTCGGCCTGCGCATCCTGGTGAACTCGCGCTTCGGGAACGTCCTGGTGGCGATCCGGGAGAACCCGCTGCGGGCGGAGATGCTCGGCTACGACATCCGCAAGTACCAGCTCGGCGCCTTCGTCATCGGCTCGGCGCTCGCCGGCCTCTCCGGGGTGCTCTACACCAGCTGGGGCAACTACATCACGCCTTCGTCGATGGGGATGACGGCTGCAGCGCTGCCCATCGTCTGGGTCGCGGTCGGCGGTCGCAGCGACCTGACGACGACGCTGCTGGGCACGTTGCTGGTTCTCGCCGGCTTCCAGGCCCTTACCATCTACGGCAGCCAGTACGCCATCGTCGTCATGGGCATCTTGCTGGTGCTGACGGTCTTGCTTGCCCCGACCGGGCTGATCATGGCGATCGGGGCGCTGTTCTCGAGCGGTCTGCGCAGACGCAAAGCCGCGCGGGAGATGCGCTGATGGCTGTCCTCGAAATCCGCGACCTCAACAAGTGGTTCGGCGGCCTGCATGTCACCGGCGGCGTGAACTTCGACCTCCAGCCGGGCGAGATCCACTGCCTGATCGGTCCGAACGGCGCCGGCAAGAGCACCTTCTTCCGGCTGATCCTCGGCGAGCACGCGCCCTCCAGCGGGACGATCCTTTACGAGGGCGAGGACATCACCACGGCCAAGCCGTTCGAGCGCATCCGCCGCGGCATCAGCGTCAAGTTCCAGGTGCCGGGCATCTTCAAGGCGCTGAGCGTGCGGCAGAACCTGCAGATCGCCCTGCAGCATCACCAGGAGGCGGCGACGCTCGACGAGGAGATCGACCGCCTGCTCGAATTCCTCAAGCTGACGGAGGCGAAGAGTCAACTCGCCGGCAATCTCAGCCACGGACAGAAGCAGTGGCTGGAGATCGGCATGGCCATCGCCCTCAAGCCGCGTCTGCTGCTGCTCGACGAGCCGACGGCGGGCATGACGCCCGACGAGACCTTCGCCACCGGCGAGATGGTGCAGGCGCTAAACCGCCAGGGGGTGACCGTCCTTGCGGTGGAGCACGACATGGCGTTCGTGCGGCAGATCGCCCAACGCGTGACGGTGCTGCATTTCGGCAAGATCTTCGCCCAGGGAACGATCGACGAGATCGTCGCCGACGAGCGGGTGGCGGCGATCTATCTGGGAGAGGCCCATGCGTAAGGAGATTCTCCTCAACACGGTCGGCCTCTGGTCGGGCTACGGCGGCAAGCCGGTCCTGCAGGGCGTCGACATGGAAGTGCGCGAAGGCGAGATCGTCGCGGTGATCGGGCGCAACGGGGTCGGCAAGTCGACCCTGATGAAGAGCCTGATCGGCCTGCTGCCCGCAGACCAGGGCTCGGTGATCTTCAAGGGCGTCGCGATCGATCCGCTGGCGGCGCACCGGCGGGCCCGGCTCGGCATCGGCTACGTGCCGCAGGGCCGCGACGTGTTCCCGCGCATGAGCGTCATGGAAAACCTCGAGGTGGGCCGCTCGATGAGCGGCAAGGCGCCGTCGAAACAGCTCGTCGAACAGATCTTCGGCTATTTCCCCATCCTCGCCGAGCGCCGGGGACAGGCGGCCGGCACCATGTCCGGCGGCCAGCAGCAGCAGCTCGCCATCGGCCGGGTGTTGATGGGCAGCCCCTCCCTGATCCTTCTCGACGAGCCGTCCGAGGGGATCCAGCCGAACATCGTCCAGGACATCGCGCGGATCATGGTGGGGCTGAACCAGTCTTCCGGCATCACCATCGTCTGCGTCGAGCAGAACATCGACATGATCCGGGCCATGGCCGAGCGCGCCTATGTCATGGACAAGGGACGGATCACCGCCGAACTCACCCCCCAGAGCCTGGAGGACCGCGAGACGGTCCGCCGCTATCTGGCCGTTTGAACCGATAGACCATCAAGCAAGCGAGGAGGCTTTCATGAGCTGGAAACAGAACTCCCTCATGGCGCGCAAGGGTGTCGCCAAAGGCATGCCGGGAGCGACGCACGAGATCACCGAGGCAAGCCAGGGCAAGTATCATTACGTCTACGGGGCATTCGTCGATCCCGTCCTGACCGTCGACCCGGGCGCCGTGGTCTCGGCCGAGACACACGACGCCTTCGAGGGCGCGATCCAGAACGAGACCGACAAGCCCAGCGAGATCCTGAATTTCCCGTATCTCAACCCGCAGAACGGTCCGATCTACGTCAACGGCGCGGAGAAGGGCGACTGCCTGGCGGTCTACATCGAGAGCATCGTACCGCGTGGCCCGCAGCCACGGGGCACCACCGTGCTGATGCCGGAATTCGGCGGGCTCGTACCGACCGCCGAGACGGCGCTTCTCACTGCCCCGCTTCCGGAGCGGGTCCGCAAGCTCGAGGTGGACGCCGAAACCGGCACCAGATGGAACGAGCGCATCACCCTGCCTTACGAGCCGTTCATCGGCACGATCGGCACGGCCCCGGAGATCGAGGCGATCTCCTCGCTGGTTCCGGACTATTACGGCGGCAACATGGACCTGCCTGACGTCGCACCGGGCGCCATCATCTATCTGCCGGTCAACGTGGCGGGGGCCTATCTCTATCTCGGCGACTGCCACGCCGCCCAGGGCGACGGCGAACTCTGCGGCGTGGCCATCGAGCACCCGACGGTCACCACCGTGCAGATCGACCTCATCAAGGGCTGGACGATCCGCTCGCCGCGGCTGGAGAACGAGAGCTTCTACATGACCGTCGGCTCGGCTCGGCCCATGGAGGACGCGACGCGCGGTGCCTATCGCGAGCTGATCCGGTGGCTCGCCGCGGACTTCGGCTTCGAGGAGCTCGACGCCTACATGCTGCTGACCCAATGCGGACGGGTCCGCCTCGGCAACATGGTCGATCCCAAGTACACGGTCGGCGCCTCGATCCTGAAGTCGATCGCCGGCTCGCCGGCCTAAGCCGGCAAAGGGGGCGCCGTTAGCGGGGCCCCCTTACGCTGACTCATTCGCACCCCAGCGCCTTCAGGCGCCACGAACCCGCTTGCCTGAGAGGTTCCGATGACCTGCGCCTTCACCGCCGCTGCCGTTCAGTTCGAGCCGACGATGGCCGACAAGGCGCGTAATCTGGGAGAGCTCGCCCGGCTTATCGAATCGGCGGCGGACCAGGGCGCCGAGCTGATCGTCACGCCCGAGATGGGCACCACCGGCTATTGCTGGCACGACCGGGAAGAGGTCTCGCCCTTCGTCGAGCCGGTTCCGGGGCCGACCACCGAGCACCTCGCCGAAATCGCCCGGCGGCGGAACTGCTTCATCGTCGTCGGCCTGCCGGAAGTCGATCCGGTGACGGACCTCTACTACAACTCCGCGGTGCTGATCGGCCCGGACGGTGTCGTCGGCAAGCATCGCAAGACGCACCCCTACATCTCCGAGCCGAAATGGGCCGCTTCCGGGGATCTCGGCCACCAGGTGTTCGAGACGCGGCTCGGCCGGATCGCCCTTCTGATCTGCATGGACATCCATTTCATCGAGACGGCGCGTCTCGCCGCGCTCGGCGGCGCCGATGTCATCTGCCACATCTCCAACTGGCTGGCAGAGCGCACCCCCGCCCCCTACTGGATCAGCCGGGCGTTCGAGAACGGCTGCTACCTGATCGAGAGCAATCGCTGGGGACTGGAGCGTGGCGTGCAGTTCTCCGGCGGCAGCTGCATCATCGCGCCGGAGGCGGAGATCCTCGCCGTCATCGACGCGGGCGACGGGATCGCCACGGCGAGCATCGATCCCGGGCGGGCCCGCCGCCGCCAGATGCTGGGCGAGCCGATCATCGATCAGCGTCGGCCGGAACTCTACAAGGAGCTGATGACCAACACCTTCGCCTGGAACCCGGGCGACTTCTTCAGCCTCTACGGCCACAAGCCGTTGCCCAAGGGTGCCCGCACGAAGCTGGCGGTCGCGGAGTTCGAGCCGGTGGCCGATATCCAGCAGAACCTCGCCCGGATCGAGGCTTTGGCCCGCGAAGCCCAGGCGGAGGGTGCCGAGCTCGTGGTGTTTCCGGAGCGCGCGCTGACCGGCCTCGAACGCCCTGCAGAGACGGCGGTGGCCGTCGACGGCGAGGCCGTCGGGCGGCTGGCCGGGCTGGCCGCCTCGCTTCGGCTCCATCTCGTCGCGGGCTTCGCCGAACGGGATGGAACGACGTTCTACAACAGCGCGCTGGTCGCAGGTCCCGATGGCATCATCGGTACCTACCGCCAGACGCATCTCACCGAGGGCGATCGTCAATGGGCAACGCCCGGCGACGCCTGGGCGGTATTCGACCTGCCGTTTGGCCGGATGGGCGTGCTCGTCGGGCATGATGCGAGCTTTCCCGAGGCCGGGCGCATCCTGGCGATCCGCGGCTGCGACATCGTCGTCAGCCCGTCCGCCCTGCGGCAGGGCTTTCATGGGGGTCACGCGGGGACCGCGGTCGTCCATCCGAACCCGATCCCCATGGGCGCCGACCCCGTCCACTGGCACCAGTTCCGCGTCCGGGCCGGGGAGAACAACTGCTATTTCGCCTTCGCCAATGTCCGGTCGGCGAACGGCCACTATCCGGGCCTCAGCGGTGTCTTCGGCCCGGACACGTTTGCATTCCCGCGGCAGGAGGCCATCGCAACTTCCGAGAAGCCGGTCGCGGTCGCCCCAATCGACACGGGCAATCTCGACAGCGCCTATCCGACCAACGTCGTGCGCCGGAAGGATCTCGTATTGATGCGTCAGCCGCATTTCTACAGGGCGCTGGTCGTTTGATGGCTCGTCCTTCGCGAAAGCGGATGGACTTATCAGTTCATGGCGGTGCCGCCTGCCGCAGGACGCTTTCGAGTGATCGCGAAGGCCGCGTCAGCAAACCCTTTGTTCCCTGTTCTGTAGCCATTCAGTCGTCGTGCGGCCGTGGCTGGATCGGCGGCTTCACGTCGGCGGGGATGGGCGAGGCGTAAGGCTTCCTCGCAAGCCGCGCCTGATGGTCTGCCTTGGCCCGCGCCAGCAGCGCCGGATCGCCGAGCAGGTCGACCGCCGTGCCCGCCATCGCCTTGGCGGCGTAGACGAGGCCCTTCTTGGCGGCGGGTGCCTTGCCCTGCGCGGTGATCTGCCAGGAATGACCGGGCGAGCCGATGGCATGCGTTGCGACGCGTGCCTGCACCGTCGGTACTGCCCAGGAGACGTCGCCGACATCGGTCGACCCGATCATCGGCTCGCCGACTGAGCCGAACGGCACGATGAAGTCGCAGAGCGGCGTCTCGGGGCGCTCGTCGACGCCGTTGCTGAGATAGTCGTTGGCGATGTCCTCCTGGCTCAGCGTCGCCTGGATCCTGGCCGCGAAGGCCCGGTCGTCGGCGTCGAAGGGGACCGGTCCCAGCCGCTCGAGATTGGCCTGCATCGTCTCCTCCATCGGCGTGTTCGCCAGGAGGTTGGACACGGCGCTGAGGATGGTGACCTCGACCTCGGTGCCGGTCATCATCGCCGCGCCGCGAGCGACGTCGATCACTCGGGCGTTTAAGGCCTTCATGCCGTGAATGTCGCGCGAGCGCACGGCGTAGCGTACCTTGGCACGCGCCTGCACGACGTTCGGCGCGATGCCGCCGCCGTCGATCATGGCGTAATGGATGCGCGAATCCGCCGGCACGTGCTCGCGCAGATAGTTGACGCCGACATTCATCAGCTCGACCGCGTCGAGCGCCGAGCGGCCGAGATGCGGCGCCGCCGCCGCGTGCGAGGCGCGGCCCTTGAAGGTGAAGTCGATGCGGGTGTTGGCGAGCGACTTGGCGTCGTCGACCCGGGTGAGCGACGCCGGGTGCCAGGTGATGGCCGCGTCGACGTCGTCGAAGAGGCCGTCGCGCACCATGAAGGCCTTGGCGGCGCCGCCTTCCTCGGCCGGGCAGCCGTAATAGCGCACCGTTCCCGGCAGCTTGTTCTCTGCGAGATAGTTCTTGAAGGCCGTGGCGGCGAGGAGCGCCGCCGAGCCCAGCATGTTGTGGCCGCAGCCATGGCCGTATCCATTGCCGTCGAGCGGCTTCGGCTCGGCGATGCCGGCCTCCTGGCTGAGGCCGGGCAGGGCGTCGTACTCGCCGAGAAAGGCGATGACCGGGCCGCCGGAGCCGGCTTCGCCGATCACCGCGGTGGGAATGCCGGCCGGTCCCTCCGTGACCTTGTATCCTTCCTCGCGCAGCATCGCCGCGTGCTCGGCGCTGGAGCGGTATTCGGTATATGCGATCTCCGGCATGCCCCAGATGCGATCGCTCAGCGCCTCGTAGTCGGCGCGCCGCGCATCGACCAGGTTCCAGATGCGCTCGGCGTTGGATTGGGTCATGGTCTTCCTCTTGGCTTGTCAGAAAGGGTTCGACGCCCCGCGGCGCCGGTAGAGGGTCTTCGGTCAGCCGATGTCGTTGAGATGGCAGGCCGAATAGCGGTTCGGGGCGATTTCCTTCAGCGCCGGGCGCTCGATGCGGCAGCGCTCGAACGCGTGCGGGCAGCGCGGATGGAAATGGCAGCCGGGGGGCGGATCGATCGGCGAGGGGATCTCGCCCTTGATCGCCGAATAGGTCTTCTTGGTGGTGGCGAAGGTCGGGATCTCGGCGAGCAGCGCCTGCGTATACGGGTGGTTCGGCGCGGCGAAGATCTCCTCGCTGGCGCCCTGCTCGACCATCCGCCCGAGATACATGATCGCGATGCGGTCCGAGATGTGCTCGACGACGCCGAGATCGTGGCTGATGAACAGATAGGTGAGGTCGAGTTCCTCACGCAGGTCCATGAACAGGTTGAGGATCTGCGCCTGGATCGAGACGTCGAGCGCGGCGACGGATTCGTCGCAGACGATGAAATCGGGCTGCACCGCCAGCGCCCGGGCGATGCCGATGCGGGCCCGCTGGCCGCCGGAGAACTGGTGCGGGTAGCGCTTGCGCATCGCCGGATCGAGGCCGACGCGCTGCAGCGCCGCCTCGACATAGGCGTCGACCTCGCCGCGGTCGGCGAGGCCATGGACGCGCGGCGCCTCGCCGACGATCTGGTCGACGCGCAGCCGCGGGTTGAGCGACGACATCGGGTCCTGGAAGACCATCTGCACCTTCAGCGCGGCTTCCCTGGCCTCGGCGCCCTTCAAGCCTGCCACGTCGCGGTCCCGAAAGCGGATCTGCCCGGCGCTGGGTGGGTGGAGGCCGGCGACCATCCGCCCGAGGGTGGATTTCCCGCAGCCGGATTCGCCGACGAGGCCCATGACCTCGCCCTTCCGGATCGACAGGTCGACGCCGTCGACGGCATGGACGGTCAACTCGCGCACCGTGGCGCCGAGCATGCGCGCGGTGCGCTCGGCAAGATCGAGGTTCTTGACGAAGCGCTTGGAGACGCCGTCGATCTCGAGGATCGCCTCGCTCATGGTCGTGTCCCCGTCCGGGCGGCGGCACCGCTTCGTTGGTCGGCCGTTTCCGTGAGGGTGGGCATGTGCGCATCCGCGGCCGCGTCCAGCGTCCAGGGATGGAAGCATCGCGCCTTGCGGTCGGGGAGCTTCTCCTCCAGCGCCGGCTCTTCGAGGCAGGCCGCGTCGGCGCGCGAGCAGCGCGGCCGGAAGGCGCAGCCCTGCGGCAGGTTGAGCAGCGACGGCGTCATGCCGCTGATCTGCTGCAGCCGGGCGCCGCGGGTCTTGCCCTGCGGCACGGAGTCGATCAGCCCCTTGGTGTAGGGATGCAGCGGCCGCTCGATGACGCGGGCGGTCTCGCCCTCCTCGACGACGCGGCCGGCATACATGACCGCCAGCCGGTCGGCGAGGCCGGAGACGATGGCGAGATCGTGGGTGATCCAGATCAGCGCCGTGCCGGTCTCGGCGCAGAGCTTCTGCACCTCGGCAAGGATCTGCGCCTGGATGGTGACGTCGAGCGCCGTCGTCGGCTCGTCGGCGATGATCAGGTCCGGCTTGTGCAGGAGCGCGATGGCGATGGCGACGCGCTGGCGCATGCCGCCGGAGAATTGGTGCGGATAGCTCTGCAGCCGCTCGTCCGGCGAGGAAATCCCCACCATCACCAGCGCCTCGCGGCAGCGCTTCAACGCATCGGCGCGCGACATCTTCTCGTGCGCCTGTAGCGTCTCGACCATCTGCGTGTCGATGCGCAGCACCGGATTGAGCGTCATCATCGGATCCTGGAAGATCATCGCGATGCGCTTGCCGCGAAGCGTGCGCAGCATCGGCTCGCCGCCCTTCACCAGGTCCTCGCCGTCGAAGGTGATGGTGCCGCCGACGACGCGGCCGGGCGGGTCGACGAGGCCGAGAAGCGAGAAGCCGGTGACCGACTTGCCGGAGCCGGATTCGCCGACGAGGCCGAGGATCTGGCCGCGCTCGAGGCTGAAGCTGACGCCGTCGACGGCCTTGGCGACGCCGTCGCGCGTGAAGAAATGCGTCTGCAGCCCGTCGACGCTGAGCAGCGCGGTCATTTCTGCAGCCTCGGATTGAAGACGTCGCGCAGCCGGTCGCCGACGAGGTTGATGGCGAGGATCGTGACGACGAGCGCGATGCCGGGAAACAGGCTGACCCAGTAGCGGCCCGAGAGCAGATAGTCGTAGCCGTTGGCGATCAGCAGCCCGAGCGAGGGCTCGGTGATCGGTACGCCGACGCCAAGGAAGGACAGGGTCGCCTCGAGCGCGATGGCCTGGGCGATCTGGACCGTGGCGACGACGATCAGCGGCGGCAGGCAGTTCGGCAGGAGGTGGTGGAACATGATCCGGCCGTGCGACAGCGCCAGGCATCGCGCGGCATCGACGTAGTCCTTGCGCGCCTCGACGATCGCCGAGGAACGGACGGTGCGGGCGTAATAGGCCCATTGCACGATGACCAGCGCGATGATCACCTTGTCGACGCCGCGGCCCCAGAGCGCCAGCAGGATGAGGGCGATCAGGATCGCCGGGAAGGACAGCTGCAGGTCGACCACCCGCATGATCAGCGCGTCGATCCGGCCGCCGAAATAGGCGGCGGCGATGCCGGCGGTGACGCCGATGGCGATGGCGAAGGCGAGCGACACCGTCGCGACGACGAGGCTGATGCGCAGCCCGTAGAGGATCGCCGAGAGCATGTCGCGGCCTTGCTCGTCGGTGCCGAGATAATAGGTGCCGCCGGTGGCGAAGCTCGCCGCGCCCGGCGGCTGGCCCCCGTCCATGATGTCGAGTTGGGCGAGGTCGTACGGGTTCTGCGGCGCGATCAGCGGCGCGAAGACCGCCAGCAGCAGGATGGCGAGGAACAGCACGAGGCCGGCGACGGCCAGCCTATCCTCGAAGAAGGCGCGCGCGATGCGCTTCATCGGGCTGTCGACGGCGACGGGCGATGTCGCGGCGGGCGCGAGGCCGGAGACGAAGGCGTCGTCGCTCATGACTTCACCTGCGACAGCCGGATCCGGGGATCGAGCGCGGAATAGAGGAGGTCGACGACGAGGTTGATCGTGACGATGATCACCACCGTCAGCATCAGATAGGCGACGATCACCGGCCGATCGAGCAGGTTGATCGAGTCGATCAGCAGCTTGCCCATGCCGGGCCAGGCGAACACCGTCTCGGTGACGATGGCGAAGGCGATCATCGAGCCGAGCTCGAGGCCGAGGATGGTCACGACCGGGATCATGATGTTCTTCAGGATATGGACGAGGACGATGCGGCGTGAGGAGAGACCCTTGGCGCGCGCGAACTTGATGTATTCCTGCAGGCAGACCTCTCGCGTGTTGGCCCGGGTCAGCCGGATCACCAGCGACATCTTGAAGAGAGCCAGGTTCAGCGCCGGCAGCAGCATGTGCTGCAGCCCGTCCCAGGTGAGGAAGCTGAGCCGGACGCCGAGCACCGTGACGGTCTCGCCCCGCCCGCCGGCCGGCAGCCAGCCGAGCAGCACCGAGAAGACCAGGATCAGCAGCATCCCCTGCCAGAAATTCGGCAGGGAGAAGCCGAAGATCGAGCCGGCCATGACCGAGCGGCCGCCGATGCTGTCCGGCTTCAGCCCGGCATAGACGCCGAGCGGCACGCCGATCAGCACGGAGATCAGCAGCGCCGTCACCGCCAGTTCCATCGTCGCCGGCAGCCGTTCGAGGATGATGTCCGCCGCCGGCCGGCCGTAGACGAAGGAGGTGCCGAGATCGCCCTGGAAGAGATTGCCGACAAAGCGCGCGAACTGCTCCCAGAGCGGCTTGTCGAGGCCGAGCCGCGCCGTCGTGGCGGCGATCTCGGCCTGGCTCGCCTCCGGATTGATCAGGATGTCCACAGGATTGCCGATGGCGTAGACCCCGACGAACACCATGATCGCCATCGCCGCGAGGGCGATGAGGCTCTGTCCGAGACGGCGCAGGAGATAGACGGTCATCGTCGGCGTCCGGGTTGGATCGGGCCATCCAGCGGCCGGCGCGCGTCAGGGCGTCCGGGGCTGGCGGTAGACGGCTCGCCGGGGGGCGGCGAAGTCATCGGGCGAGGGCGGCGCCTACCACTTGGCGGCGCCGCCTCGGCTTCGTTCGGCGAAGTGGATCAGCGCCGCATCATTCCGCGGCGCGGACTTGCGAGGCGATCGTGTACTGGTCGACGCGCGGCTCGTAGGTCAGCCCCTCCTTCAGGGCCCAGACCGTCTGCTCGTAATGCAGCGGGATGATGCCGAAATCGTCGAGGACCATCTGCTCGGCCTCCTGCAGCATCTTCTCGCGCTCCGCATCGTCGATCGTCGTCATCGCCGTCTTCAGGAGTTCGTCCATCGCCGGGTTGGAATAGCGCCCGGCGTTGGTCGGGCCGGTCCCCGCTTCCTTGTTGTAGGTGGCGACCAGCGACTTCAGCGGCGACGACATCTCGCCCGAGGAGGCGCTCCAGCCGGCGAGATACATCGGGAAGTCGAGCGCGTTGCGGCGGGAGAAGAACTGGCTCGCCGTCTGCGCGTCGACATTGGTCCGGATGCCGATCCGTGCCAGCATCTGGGCGACGGCCTGGGCGACCTGGGCGTCGTTGATGTAGCGATCGTTCGGCGTGCCGAGCGTGATCTCGAAACCGTCCAGATAGCCGGCTTCGGTGAGGAGCTGCTTGGCCTTTTCCGGATCGTAGGCATCGACGGCGCGGCCGTTGGTGCCGAACATCGGCGGCGGCAGCAATTCCCCGGCGGCCTGGGCATAGCCGCCCATGATGCGCTCGACGATGGCCTCGCGGTTGACGGCCAGCGAGATCGCCTCGCGAACCTTCTTGTCAAGCAGCGGGTTCTTGCCGTCCGTCCCGGCGATGCTCGGGGCCTCGCCGTCCTGGTCCATCGCGAGATAGATGATGCGGTTCGACAGCGCATCGACGACGCTGTAGCCGGCCTGCTCGATGCGCGGCAGGTCCTGGATCGGCGGCGACTCGATCATGTCGACGTCGCCCGACAGCAGCGCGGCCACCCGCGGCCCGTCGCTGGTCAGCGGCCGCAGCGTCACCTTGTCCCAGTCGGGCTGCTCGCCCCAGTAGTCCTCATAGCGCGTCAGCACCATCTGGCTGCCGCGGACGAAGCTTTCCAGCCGGTAGGGTCCGGTCCCCACGGTCACATCGGGAGAATTGAAGTCGGCCGATTGCGGCACGGTCCCCATGCCCTCGCATTCGCCGCCCGGCTTGTAGGTGACGGTGTCTTCGGCGCCGGCAGCGTCGGCCGAGAGGATCGGCAGGTTGGCGACATCGGTCGGCAGCAGCGGGTTCGGGCCGTCGGTGCTGATCAGCACGGCGTTGTCGCCGTCCGGTTTCACGTCGGTGATGGTCGCCGTGTAGATGGTGAAGGACGAGGGCGAGTTCTCGACCAGCGGCACACGGCAATAGGTGTAGATCACGTCGCGGGGCGAGAAGGTGCTGCCGTTCTGGAACTTGACGCCGTCACGCAAAGTGAAGCGCCAGGTCGTGTCGTCGATCGCCTCCCACTCGGTCGCCAGCGCCGGGGTCACCTTCTGCAGCGGATCCTGGTTGGTCAGCCCCTCGAAGATGTTGAGCAGCACCTGGGTGTTGGTCGACAGCTGGTGAAACTGCGGGTCCATCGAGGTTGCTTCCGACTTGAGACCGACGACGAGGTCAGCCGCCTGGGCCGCGCCGGACAGGACGGTGCCGGCGACGAGGCAGGTAAAGAGGGCACCTGTTTTCATCATGTCTCTCCACGAACAACGAGGATCTGGGCGCGCCGGACCTCTTGTCCGAACGCCGCACCGCCGGGTCCATCCGACTGTTGGCAGTGAGGCTATTATGCTGTAGTTGAATTTAAAAGAGCAAAAGATATACATTTATTGCATAGACATGCCTGAAAAATCATCGCCCGTCCGACAGGAGCCGCGCCGCGCGGGCTTCACGCTTCGTGAGCTCGAGGTGCTGCGCGCTTTGGTCGAGACCGGCAAGACGACGCTTGCGGCGCAGCGTCTCGGCCTGTCGCAGTCGGCGGTGAGCCGGGCGCTCGCGGAGCTTGAAGCAACGCTCGGCCGGCAGCTCTTCGATCGATCCGGAGGCCGGCTGGTCCCCAATCCCGACGCGCTGGCGGTCAACGACGAGCTGGGCCCGATCTTTGCGGCTCTCGGCCGGATCGTCGATCGCTCGAGCGCCGCCAGCTCGCATGGCGGAACGCTGCGCATCGCCGCGCCGCCGACGATCGCGCACCGCTTCCTGCCGCCGATCGTCGCCCGGTTCACCAAGACCAATCCGGCTCTCGAAATCGTCTTCGAGGTCCTGTCGAGCGACGTGCTGGTGACCGGCATAGCCGAAGACCGCCACGATATCGGCCTGACCGACACCGCCGTCGTGCATGACGGCGTGCGCAGCGATCTCCTGGTCGCGACGGAGGCGATCTGCGCCCTGCCGAGCCGCCACCGACTGGCCGACCTCGAGATCATCCGGCCGCAGGATCTGGAAGGCCAGCCGTTCGTCGCGCTGACCCGCCGCCATTCCGGCCGCAGCCAGATCGACCGGTTCTTCGACAAGGTCGGGGTGCGCCGCCACATGGTCATCGAGACCGCGACGGCGGTCTCGGCGGCGGAGTTCGTTCGCGAAGGGCTGGGTGTCGCGCTGCTCAATCCCTTCCCGATCGTCCACCAGCTCGGCAGCGGCATCGTCGTGCGGCCGTTCGCGCCGGCCATTCCCTATCGCGCCTGCTTCCTTTCGCCCGCCAGCCGGCCTCTGTCGCTTGCCGCCGCGGATTTCATGGCGCAGGTGCGCAAGGCTCTCATCTGATCGTCGTCCCCCGCGTCGTCTCCCGAACGGCGCCCGTCGGAGTTTCTTCCATGCATCCCCAGTCGAGCCCCGAACTCCTGCGCCATCTCGTCGGCTTCGATACGACCAGCAGCGGCTCCAACCTCGCGCTCATCGACTTCGTCGAGGCCTATCTCGCGGGTCTCGGAGTGGCGAGCGAGCGCGTCTATGACGCCAGCGGCCGGAAAGCCAATCTCTGGGCGACGATTGGGCCGGCGGACGTGCCGGGCATCATCCTTTCCGGTCACACGGATGTCGTGCCGGTGGCGGGGCAGGAATGGCAGAGCGATCCGTTCACGCTGACGGAACGAAGCGGCCGGCTCCATGGCCGCGGCGCCTGCGACATGAAGGGGTTCCTCGCCTGCGCCCTTGCCGCGGTGCCGAACATGCTGGCCGCCGATCTGGCGCGTCCGATCCATCTCGCATTCTCCTATGACGAGGAAGTCGGATGCGTCGGGGTCGTCGGGCTGCTGGAAGCCCTGAAGGGCCGCGCCACCCTGCCGCAATATTGCGTCGTCGGCGAGCCGACCTCGATGGCGGTGGTCGTCGCGCACAAGGCCAAGCGCTCGGCGCGGGTCACGGTGACCGGCCGCGCCTGCCACTCTTCGCTGGCGCCGCAGGGCGTCAACGCGGTCGAATATGCGGCGCTCTTCATCGCCCGGCTGCGGGAGATCGGCGCGCGCCTCGCCCGCGAAGGCCAGCGCGACGAAGCCTATGACGTGCCCTTCACCACCGCGCATACCGGCAAGATCCGCGGCGGAACCGCGCTGAACATCGTGCCCGACGCCTGCCAGTTCGAGTTCGAGTTCCGCGTCATGCCGGGCGAGGACCCGGACGCCCTGGTCGCCGAGATCGCGGCTTATGCCCGGGACGTGCTGGAGCCGGAGATGCAGGCGATCGCCCCGGAGGCGGGGATCGCGATCGACGTCTTCGCCGCCGTGCCGGGGATCGAGACCGCGCCGGAGAGCGAACTCGTCAAGCTCGCCCAGCGCTTTGCCGGCAGCAATGGCCACGCCAAGGTGGCCTACGGCACGGAGGCCGGTCGTTTCAAGGAAATCCTCGGCATCGAAACCGTCATCTGCGGCCCCGGCCGCATCGCCGAGGCGCATCGCCCCGACGAATATGTCGAGATCGCCCAGCTCCAACGCTGCGACGCCTTCCTCGCCGATCTGATCGACTGGGCCGCAGAATCCGGGCAGGGCGCGGGGCAGGAATTTCGCCGCCTGCGAGCCTGACGGGATCCGGGCGGCGCCTGATTGCCTCGCATGCCGCCGCGTAGATCTCATCCATTCACTGTAAAACGCTCACCCGCTTCCTGGATCGTCTCGGCCGAGTTCGACAATTCAGACAGATGAAGGAAAGGCCATTTTCACGCCTCGAATGGAGGCGCCGCATTAGCCGGTTTCAACCGACGGATCGCTTGAGAAATTCGAGAAGGCGCGGATCGGCGCCATAGGCGACGTTGATGCGGATTGCGGCGCGGGCATTGCCCGATCGGTTCGGGGAAAAAATCGATCCGGGTGCGAGGAAGATGCTTTCACGGGCTGCCGCCTGGCAGAGCTCCACCTCGTCCACAGCCTGCGCAAACTGAACCCAGAGATAGAACCCCGGCACCTTGCTCGGGCGGACGGGCAGGCCGATGGCTTCAAGTTCGCTCGCCACCACCTGGTTGGCGCTTTCGACGCGGGATCGCAAGCGCCGGAGATGGCGCAGATACTGGCCGCCCTGGATGAGGTTGAAGACGAAACGCTCGACGTAGCCCGAAGTCGCGACGCCAGTCAGCATCTTGATGTCCGTCAGCGGCTGGACGAGCGAGGGATGCCCCGCCAGGAAGCCGCATCGCAGGCTTGCGGACAGCGTCTTCGAGAACGTCCCGACATAGATCACCCTGTTGAGCTGATCGAGCGCTGCCAGACGCGTCATCGCCGGCGGCACGATGTCCGCAAACGCATCGTTCTCGACCACCAGCGTCCCCCATTGTTCCGTGGCCTGCAGGATGCCGAATGCCGCGGGCGGAGACAGCGATCCGCCGGTCGGGTTGTGCGCCTGCGATTGCGTGAAGAAGAGCTTGGGGCGGGTGGTGGCGAGCTTTTGCCTGAGATCGTCGAGGTCCGGCCCGTCCTGCGTCCGGCTTACCCCGATCATCCTGACCTTCGCCAGCGCCAGCTTCGCGAACAGCGGATAGTAGCCCGGATCGTCCACGAGGACCGTATCGCCGGGCTCCAGAAGATGCCGGATGATCAGGTCGTGCGCGTGGTTCGCGCCATGCGTGAGCAGCACCCCGTCAGGCGCGGCGGCGATCGAGCGCTCCATCAGCATCAGGCGAAGGCGTTCGCGCAGCGGCGCAAAGCCCCGCACGCTGCCGTAGCCGAAGTCGTCGGCGTCAGGCCCGCTCGCTCTCGATCCCGAAAAATGTCGCCGAAGCTCCGATCCTTCCATCCATGACGCCGGGGGGCGCCCGTCGCCCGGCCGCACCTCGTAATGGCAGTCGAGCTGCTCGCGCAGCAGGGAGACGCGATCGATGGCGGCCGCCAGATGGGGGGAGGCGGTGCTTGCCTGCGGCAGGTCGCGTCGAGAGACGTAGTAACCCGATCCCGGCCGCGCCTGCAGCAGCCCCTGGGCCACGAGCTGGTCGTAGGCCTCGGCCATGGTGTTCTTGGAAACGCCGTGGGCCTGCGCGGCTCGCCGCACCGACGGCAACCGCTCGCCGATCTTGTAGGCACCTTGCAGCAGATTCGCGGATACGGTTTCGACGATGGCCGCAACCCGCGTGCGCTCGAGCGCCATGCAAACCGTCCCCCCTTTCTGGCTGGGACAGTACTGGTCGAAACACCCGTAATTGTCCCTTGATTGTCCCGGATATTCTAGGACAATTCCACCAAGCATCCAAGTTTGAGATGTGCAGGGAGGAAGAATGGATCGGCCGACGGACGCCCCTCGGCAGGCGGTGAACTCACGCCTGGAAGGCTATCGCAACAAGACGCCCGAGCAACGCCTCGCTGTGCTTGCCGAGGCGACGGGCCTCGCCGATAGCGACGTCGCGATCTTCGGCCAGTCCGGCGCTCTCGACCCGGTCCGCGCGAATGGCATGATCGAGAACGTCATCGGCACGTTCCAGCTGCCGCTCGGCATCGCCACGAACTTCACCATCAACGGTCGCGACTATCTGGTGCCGATGGTGGTCGAGGAGCCCTCGGTCGTTGCAGCCGCCTCCTACATGGCACGGATCGCCCGCGACAATGGCGGTTTCCAGACATCGTCGACGGCGCCCGTGATGCGCGCGCAGGTCCAGCTCGTCGGAATTACCGACCCCCACGGTGCCCGGTCGAAGCTGCTTGCGGCGCGTGAGCAGATCCTCGCCATCGCCAACAGCCGGGACGCGCTGCTGATCAAGCTCGGCGGTGGATGCAAGGACATCGAGGTGCACGTCTTCCCGCAGACGGCGCGTGGCCCGATGGTCGTCCTGCATCTGCTCGTCGACGTCCGCGACGCGATGGGAGCCAACGCCGTGAACACCATGGCCGAGGCGGTGGCGCCGACGGTCGCGGAACTGACAGGCGGCACCGTGCGCCTGCGCATCCTGTCCAATCTGGCGGACCAGCGACTGGCGGGAGCCCGCGTCCGCATTCCCGAACAGTCTCTGGCCACCAAGGAGTTTTCCGGGCGCCGCATGATCGACGGTATCCTGGAGGCCTACGAGCTTGCGGTGATCGACCCCTACCGCGCGGCGACCCACAACAAGGGGATCATGAACGGCATCGACCCGGTGATCGTGGCGACCGGCAACGACTGGCGGGCCATCGAGGCGGGCGCGCACGCCTATGCCGCGCGCGGCGGTTCCTATACCTCGCTGTCGACCTGGGAAGTCGACGGCGAGGGGGCTCTCGTCGGGACCATCGAAATGCCGATGGCGGTGGGCCTCGTCGGCGGCGCTACCAAGACGCATCCGGCGGCCCAGGCCGCCCTGAAGGTCCTTGGCGTCACGACCGCCCAGGAGCTGGCGGAAGTCACCGTCGCCGTCGGTCTCGCCCAGAACATGGCGGCCCTGCGGGCGCTCGCTACCGAGGGTATCCAGCGCGGCCACATGGCGCTTCACGCCCGCAACATCGCGATCGTGGCCGGAGCCTTGGGCGAGGAGGTGGAGACGATCGCAGCCGAACTGGTGAAGGCGGGCGATGTGCGCACCGATCGGGCGCAGACGCTTCTGGCAGAGCTGCGCGGGGGGTGACGGATCGCTCCGGCGGCCGAAGAAACGCGTAAAAACACAAGAGGAGGAATGCCATGTCCTGGAATCTGAACCGCCGGTCGGTGCTTTGCCTTTCGGCCGCCGCCATGTCCCTTGCCGTGCTGGCGCAGCCGGCTCTGGCTCAGGAGGAGAAGGTCTCGTGGCGCATGCAGGCGCTGTGGGACGGCGGGACGACGCCGCAGGAATACGAGCAGATGTATGTCGATCGGGTCGCCGAGCTGACGGATGGCAATTTCGAGATCGAACTGTTTTCCGCCGGCCAGATCGTGCCGCCGGCCCAGGCATTCGACGCGGTGCGCGGCGGCGCGTTCCAGCTGATGAAGACTTTCGACGGCTACGAGGCGGGAAAGATCCCGGCGCTGGCCTTCACCGCCACGATCCCCTTCGGCTATCCGGAATCGCAGCAATATGCCGACTGGTTCTACGAGCGCGGCGGGTTGGAGATGGCCCAGGAAGCCTATGCTCCCGCTGGCCTGCAGTATATCGCCCCGACATTCTACGACCAGGAACCCATCCACGCGAAGGTTCGGATAGAGACGACCGCCGATCTCGCCGGCAAGAAGGGTCGCTTTGTGGGGCTTGCCTCCGGCGTCATGAGCAAGTTCGGCGTGGCGGTATCGCCATTGCCCACCAGCGAGGTCTACTCGGCACTCGACAAGGGACTGATCGATATTGCCGACCGCGGCGACATGCAGGCAAATCTCGATGCCGGCCTCGGAGAAGTCGCCAAGTACATCATCCTGCCGGGGGTCCACCAGCCGACCACCGCGACGTCCTACGTCGCCAACAAGGCGGCCTACGACCAGTTGCCCGACAGCTACAAGGAAGCCTTGGCGACGGCCGCCAAGGACGTGTCGGCCGCCTATCAGGAGGCGAAGGCCAAGAGCGACACCACCGCCCTCGAAGCATTCGAGACGCAGGGAGTCGAGGTCATCACCCTCGATGAGGCCGACATCAAGGCGGCGCGGCTGGTGGCGTCCGAGGCCTGGCGCGAGGCGACCAAGGGCGACGAACTCGCCACCCGGATCCTCGATTCGCAGGTCGAGCAGATGCGTGAGCTCGGACTGATCGAGTAGACCTTCCGCGACAAGCGTCGACGGCCGGCTTCTGCCGGCGGTCGACGACGCTCAAAGGGGGGGAGCCCTATGCCCAGTATCGTGGACGGTTTCGTGCGGTCCGTCACCGCGGTCAATCGATGGCTGTTCAACGCGGTGAGCCTGCTGTTGCTGCTGATCGTCCCGGTCATGCTGTATGCGGTCGTCGCCCGCTACGGCTTCAACGCGCCGTCCGACTGGGGGCTCGAGCTCGCCACGCTGCTGTTCGGACCGTATTTCCTGCTGGGCGGCCCGTATCTGCTCCACACCGGCGGCCACGTGAATCTGGACCTGCTGCGGCAGGCGGCATCGCCGCGGGTCAACCGGGTCTTCGACCTCCTGAACTATCCGGTCATCGCAGCCTTCGCGATCATCCTTCTCTATTATGCCTGGCCATTCGCCGTGCAGTCGTACGGTCTGGGCGAGACGTCCTACACATCGTGGAACCCGGTGATCTGGCCGATCAAGTTCGTGATCCCGATCGCATTGGTCCTTTTGTTCCTGCAGGCCGCGGCGGAGTGGCTGCGGCTGTTCTTCCACGATGTGACGCCGCCAGCCGGTGAAGGCACGAAAGACGGCCTATGAGCTCCACCGGCATCCTCATCTTCATGTTCGCGGGCCTGACCGTCTTTCTCCTGACGGGACTGCCGGTCGCCTTCGTCCTCGGCGGCCTGTCGGTATTGTTCACCGTGCTGTTCTGGGACGCCAATGCCCTGATCATCCTGGTCCTGCAGATCTTCGACACGATGCGCTCGGAAGCGCTGCTAGCGATCCCGCTCTACATCTTCATGGCGGTGATCCTGCAGAAATCCGGGATCATCGAGGATCTCTACCGGGCGATGGAGCTCTGGTTCGGCCGCATCCGGGGCGGGCTGGCGATCGGGACCGTGGTCATCTGCGTCGTCATGGCCGCGATGACCGGCGTCGTCGGCGCCGCCGTGACCGCGATGGGAATCCTGGCGCTGCCGGAAATGATGCGCCGGGGCTACGACGCCCGGCTGGCGACGGGCACGATCTGCGCCGCCGGCACGCTGGGCATCCTCATCCCGCCGTCGGTCCTGACGATCGTCTATTCGGTGACGGCGCAGGTCTCGATCGGAAAGATGCTGATCGCCGGCATCGTGCCCGGGGTCCTGCTGGCGGGTCTCTACATCCTCTACATCGTCGTCATTTCGTGGCTTCGGCCGGAACTCGTCCCCGATGTTTCCGACGTGCCGCGGGCGAGCCTTGCCGACAAGCTCCGCTCGCTGAAGACACTCGTCCTGCCCTCGCTGATCATCGTCATGGTGCTCGGGTCGATCTTCTTCGGCATCGCGACGCCCACCGAGGCGGCAGCCGTGGGCGTCTTCGGCGCGGCCCTGGCCGCGGCCACCCGCCGGCATCTGACATGGCCGACATTGACGCAAAGCTGCCTCGTGACGCTGAAGGCCACCGCGATGATCCTGTGGATCACGATCGGCGCGAAGGCCTATGTCGCCATCTTCACCGGGCTTGGCGGCGCCGACGCTCTGCTCAACGGTATCGAGCAGTTGAGGGTCAGCCCGTATCTGGTTCTCGCCGTGATGATGCTGATCCTGATCTTTCTCGGCACCGTGCTCGACGAGATCGGCATCATCCTGCTCACCGTTCCGGTGTTTCTTCCCGTCGTCCGCTTCCTCGGTTTCGACGAGATCTGGTTCGGCGTCCTCTACGCCCTGACGATCCAGATGGGCTACATCAGCCCGCCCTTCGGCTACACGCTTTTCTACATCAAGAGCACGCTGCCGAAAGAGGTCGGCATGGGGATGGTCTATCGCGGCATCGTGCCGTTCTTTCTTCTCCAGCTCGCCGGGCTCCTGATCTGCGTGGCGTTTCCCGGGCTTACGACGTTCCTGCCGGCGCTGATGTCGCGATGATCGCTCGATATCGGCGCTAAGGGGGGCGCGGAAGAAGCGACGCGCGATCGCGCAGCGGATGTGACTCGGGGAGAGGCGCTGGGCGGATGACGATCCCGGCTTTGCGAAACAGGAAACCAGCAAAAGAGGAGGAAACGAACATGGGTGGAATATTGATTGGAAAAGTGGCGCTGGCGGCGCTTCTCCTGACGGGCGTGTGTGCAGTGGCGCAGGAAAGCGACCGGGCCCTGCCGGCGCTGGACCTGCCGGAAGCCCTGCGGAGCGCGGTGCCGCTGCCGGTCAGCGAGGCCGATCTGCCGACGGTCGAGGCCGTCGAGTACTTCAAGGTCTCGGACCAGGCACTCCAGCTCGAATGCCCCGTCTTCGAGCCGGGCGGCGATCTCCTGTTCTGTGAAGTCTTCGGCGGCCGGGTCTACCGGCTGACGCCCGACAAGAAATTGTCCACCGTCCTCGGAGAGAACGAACTGCGGCCCGCCGGCCTCGAGGTCCACAAGAACGGCCGCATCTACATGGCCGAACTCGGCGACTTCGCGGCCCAGGGATCGGTGGTCTCCATGGACGCCGACGGGACGAATATCGAGGAGATCGTGCCGCGCTCGAGCGGCTTCCTCGCCGACGATCTCGTCTTCGACAAGCAGGGTGGATTCTACTTCACCGATTTCAAAGGCGGGTCCAGCCGTCCGGATGGCGGGGTCTACTATGTCGGCCCGGACGGGGGCGAACCGGTTTCCATCCTGCCCAATCTGCGGATCGCGAACGGCATCGGCCTCAGTGCGGACGGCAAGACGCTCTGGGTCACGGAACTGGCCGGCGGCAAGCTGCACAGGGTGTCGCTCAGCGACGCCACGACCGTCGCGCCGTTCGGGGACCTGATCACCTACACCTTTACCGGCGCCGGACCCGACTCGTTGCGCATCGATGCGGACGGAAACGTCTACGTCGCGATGTATGGCCAGGCCCGCGTCCTGGTCTTCAATCCGCTCGGCCTGCCGATCGGACAGTATCTGCTGCCGGGGCGGGACGAAGGCCACAACCTGCGCTCGACCTCCATGGCCATCCGGCCTGGGACCGACGAGATGCTGATCCTGACGAACGACTGGGACCGGGGACGCGGCTCGACGATTTTTGCCGTCCGGGCGCTGGCCAAGGCGGCCCCGAGCTTTGCGATCGACGAGTAGCAGACGGGTCGCAAGCGGAGGGCAAGGCGAGAAAACGACGGGGCGCCTGCGAGGACGACGTCGTTATTGAGACGACACGGAACAAGGGTCGCTTCGGTGGCCCTTGTTTCCGGCATATTGGCGACGTGCCCAACCCCTGCGCCATAGGAAATCCGCTTCGTGTCATCGTGCGACAGCGGGCCATGGCCGCGTTGGGCGGTTTCCCGAAGGTGTTCGTCACGACGGCCCGGTTCTGCCGATTGAACCTCGTGTAGGGCTTCGGCTAAGCGCTCGCCCCATGCCGGATCCTGATATCTGGTAGGATCGAACTGGCCGATGTCGGAACGGTCGGTCGGTAATATCCTGGTCGGCGGCAGACGTTCCGGATTCTTCCCGGTCTGGGCGCGAATGCGGTCACCATCCGCTCCTCGATCAGGACAGTCAGTGAAGCAGTCCCCATTCCTTTCGGCATCCGCGGCATATCTGGAAGATCTGCAGGAGAAACATGGTGTCGAGCCGGGTGCGGTGAGCCCGGACTGGCGCTTCGTCTTCGACGCC
This sequence comes from Aurantimonas endophytica, assembly GCF_014196845.1. GTDB lineage: Bacteria > Pseudomonadota > Alphaproteobacteria > Rhizobiales > Rhizobiaceae > Aurantimonas > Aurantimonas endophytica. The sequence continues at coordinate 249,948 of NZ_JACIEM010000003.1, read as the reverse complement.
ATACGGGAACTGGAGGGGCTCGACGAAGCCGACAGGTGCGGCCTCGACAGCCTCGCCTGCGAAGAGATTCGCGACCGGGGCCATCTCGTTGCCGACCTCGATCCGCTGCACCGTGTTCCGGCCGACGGCCCGGGCAGGCAGACTGCAGAGACACGGCTGCGAGAACTCTATTGCGGCTCCCTCAGCCTCGAAAGCGCGCATATCGACGACGCCGTCCGCCGGAATGCGGTTCGGGTGGCATTCGAAGCGCGTCCGCAACGGCCGGGGGCGGCGGCGAGGCGGCGCGCCTTCGACCTGCTCGTGGCGGCGGAAGAGTTCGAGCTTCTGCTGGGTACGCGATACCCGACGAAGAAGCGCTTCGGCATCGAGGGGGGCGACACGCTGATACCGCTGGTGGATCGCCTGCTGCACCAGGCGGCCATGGCCGGCATCGACGAGGTGCATGTCGGCACCATGCATCGGGGCCGGCTGAACCTGATGGCGAACGTCTTCGGGATGGCGTTGCCCCGGCTTTTCGCGACCTTCACCGGGACTCATCCCTTCGCCACCGACATGCCGGTGCCTGCGGACGTTCCCTATCATCTCGGTCATGGGGGCGAGTTGCGTTACGGCGAGCGGCTGCTGCGCGTGGTCCTCTCCCCGAACCCGTCGCATCTGGAAGCGGTCAACCCGGTCGTCCTCGGCCGGACGCGCGCTGCCGGTGACCGGAGGGTAAAAGCGGGCGGAGAGCGGCGGAAGGTGCTGGCCATCCTGCTGCACACCGACGCCAGCGTCGTCGGCCAGGGCTCGGTGGCCGAGACCTGCCAACTGGCCGAACTCGGCGGATTCGGCGTTGGCGGCACGATCCATGTCGTCGTCAACAACCAGATCGGCTTCACCACCAACCGCGACGAGGCCCGAAGCTCGCGTCACTGCACCGGCATCTGGAAAAGCATCGACAGCCCGATCTTCCACGTGAACGGCGACGAGCCGGACGCGGCCTTGCTGGCGGCCGATCTCGCCGTCGCCGCAAGGAACGCGCATGACTGCGATACGGTGATCGATCTCGTCTGCTATCGCCGCAAGGGCCATAACGAGATCGACGAGCCGCGTTTCACGCATCCGACCCTTTACAGGACCATCGGCGCGCACAAGCGGGTCCGCCAGCATTATGCGGAGATGCTTGCCGAAGCCTCGGTCATCGGTGCCGACGACGAGGCGCAGGCTGCCGAGCGGTGGCGAGGCACCTATCGGGAGGGGCTTGCGGCGGCAGAGGAGTATCGGCCAAACGCCGACGGTTTTCCCAACGGCATCTGGGCAGCCTATGCGCCGACGGGGCGCGGAGAAACCGGGGGCTGGGACATCGGGACGGGCGTCGAGCGGCAGCGCCTCGAAAGCCTCATCCGGAGTCTCGCCGCCGTCCCCGCGACGGTCGAAGCCGACGACAAGGTGGCGCGGCTGGTCGGCCAGCGGGCGGACGCGATCGAGGCGGGGCTCAACTGGGCGGTCGCCGAGGCCGCCTGCTTCGCCACGCTGCTGACGCAGGGCGTCCCGGTGCGGCTCAGCGGCCAGGACGTGATACGCGGCGCCTTTTCGCACCGCCACTTCGCGATCACCGACACTGCCAGCGACCGCCGCCATATCAGCCTCAACCAGCTTTCGCCGGATCAGGCCTGGTTCGACGTCGTCAACAGCCCGCTGTCCGAGCACGCGGTGCTCGGTTTCGAGTACGGCTACAGCCTCGATGCGCCGGAGGCGCTGGTGATCTGGGAGGCGCAGTTCGGCGATTTCGCCAATGGCGCGCAGATCATCGTCGACCAGTTCGTCTGTTCGGCCGAAGACAAGTGGCGCCAGCCCTCCGGCCTCGTCATGCTCCTGCCGCACGGGCTGGAGGGGCAGGGGCCGGAACATTCCTCGGCGCGGATGGAGCGGTTCCTGCAGCTGGCGGCGCGCGACAACATCCAGATTGCCAATCCGTCAACGCCGGCTAACTACTTTCACCTGCTGCGCCGGCAGGTGCTCGCGCCGTGGCGCAAGCCGCTGATCGTCATGAGCCCGAAGACGCTCCTGCGGCTGCCGGCGGCGGTGTCGCCGCTCACCGACTTCGACGCCGGAACGCGGTTTCGGCCGGTGATCGCCAGCTGTGTCCCGGACACGCCCGTCGATCGGGTGCTGCTCTGCACGGGCAAAATCGCCTACGAACTGGAGCGGCGGCGTGGCGAGGACCAACGCCATGACGGCACCGCCATCGTCCGCCTCGAGCGGCTCTATCCGCTGCCGGTGCTGAAGCTGGTGGAACTGTTCAGGCGCTGGCCGGACGCGGCGTATCGCTGGGTGCAGGAGGAGCCGGAGAATTTCGGGGCGTGGCGCCATCTCGATCGCCGCATCGAAAGCCTGCTGACGCAGGCGGGTGTCCGCCGGCCGCAGCTTGCCTGCGTCGCCCGGCCGGAAGCGGCCTCGCCGGCGGGCAGCTTTCATGGCGACCACGACCGCGACCAAGCAGTGATCGTCGAGGCGGCGTTCGCTGCCGGATGACGGGCGGAGGCGGAACGGGAGCGCCGTACCCGGGAAGCCACATGCCGAGCATGAGCTGGAAGGACGAACATGAACCCAGTGTCCGGCGCCGAGCCGAGCCAGCCGCCCATCGGCGACGCGACCGATATCCTCGAAAGGGTCGGCGCGACGCTCCTCCATGTCCATAAGCTCGTCCGCAGCCTGCGCCAGGCCGTGCTTGCGGCGGTGGCGCCGGGCGGCGTGATCGACAAGGACGGGATCGATCGGCACCAGGCGATCGTCCACGGCTTTGCCTGGTACGCGACCTATGCGCAGGCGCTGGCGCAGTCGCATGACTGGGGCCGGCGACTGGACGAGGCGGGCCGCCTCGGTCCCACGGAACGGGCGATTCTTGCCGCGCTGTTCGGCGAGTATCTCGCCCAGATGGCGGGCGGCATCTGGATGAGCCAGGGGGAGATCGTCCGGCCGGCAGATTTCGGGGTTGCCCCGGACGAGCTCTCGACGTTTCAGGCGGGCGTGGCGGACATCATCCGGATCGGCACCGATCCGCAACTGGCGGTGTGGATCGCGCACTGCGTGGCGGACACGATCGGCGAAGGGGGCGGAGGCGATCCGGGCCTGTGCGACGACACGCTGGAAATGGTCCGCGAGCAGTTCCGGCGTTTCACCGAGGAGAAGATCGCGCCTTTCGCGCATCAATGGCACCTGAAGGACGAACTGATCCCGCTGCCGCTGATCGCCGACATGGCCGAGATGGGCGTCTTCGGCCTGACCATCCCGGAAGCCGATGGCGGCCTCGGCATGGGCAAGCTCGCCATGTGCGTCGTCACCGAGGAATTGTCGCGCGGCTATATCGGCGCCGGCTCGCTCGGCACCCGCTCCGAGATCGCCGGGGAACTCATCGGGCAGGCCGGGACGCCCGCACAGAAGGCCCGCTATCTCCCCGGCATCGCCAGCGGCGCGATCCTGCCGACCGCCGTCTTCACCGAGCCGAACACCGGCTCCGACCTCGGCGCGCTGCGCACAAGGGCGGTCCTGACGGGCGATGCCTACGCCGTCACCGGCAGCAAGACCTGGATCACCCACGCGGCGCGCAGCGACCTGATGACGCTGCTGGTGCGCACAAATCCGGAGGAACCCGGCTATCGCGGTCTTTCCATGCTGCTTGCCGAGAAGCCGCGGGGCAGCGACGCGGACCCGTTCCCGGCCGAGGGCATGGCTGGCGGCGAGATCGCCGTGCTCGGCTATCGCGGCATGAAGGAATACGAGCTGAGCTTCGAGGGCTTCACGGTGCCGGCCGATGCGCTGCTCGGCGGGCGCGAGGGCGAGGGCTTCAAGCAGCTGATGGCGACGTTTGAATCCGCCCGCATCCAGACCGGCGCACGCGCCGTGGGGGTGGCGCAGAACGCCATGGAGCTCGGCTTCCGCTATGCCAGCGAACGCGTTCAGTTCGGCAGGTCGCTGCTGGATTTTCCGCGCATCGCCGGCAAGCTCGGCCGCATGGTTGTGGAGACGATGGCGGCACGCCAGCTGACGTATTTCGCGGCACGGGAGAAGGACAGCGGTCGGCGATGCGACATCGAGGCGGGCATGGCCAAGCTGCTCGCTGCGCGCACTGCCTGGGCCAACGCCGACAATTCGCTGCAGATCCATGGCGGCAACGGCTTCGCCCTGGAATACGAGATCAGCCGCGTCCTGTGCGACGCGCGCATTCTCAACATCTTCGAGGGGGCAGCCGAAATCCAGGCGCAGGTCGTGGCGCGTGGCGTGCTTGCCGGGCGCAACTGACACGGTCGATGGCCGCGATGGCCGATCCCTCGGCAGGAGCCGATTCTGTTGCGCGCCGAGGCGCCGTTCCCGTAAGGCTGACGCCACGGCGGGCGAAGGCCGCGCGGAGGATGACGCGTCCGTCGCCAGCGTGGGAAGGGTGCTTCGCCGCAGGCGACGGGATTGATCGAGGCCGGATGGAGTTCCTGACGCTCAGCTATTTCGTCCAGGTGACCGAGCTCGGGAGCTTTTCCAGGGCGGCGGCTTCGCTGGGCCTGACCCAACCGGCACTCAGCCGGCAGGTGCGCAAGCTGGAATCGGAGCTTCGGACCGAGCTGTTCTATCGCCACGGTCGCGGCATCGCCCTGACCCCGTCGGGGCGCAAGCTCTACGCGGCGGTCAAGCCGCTGCTGGAGGCGCTGGCCGACATTCGCGAGGCGATCCAGGAAGATTCCGAGCGCATGACCGGGACTGTCACGATCGGGCTGCCGCCCTCGCTCTGCGCGACACTCGGGGCGCCGCTCGACGAGCGTTTTCGCTGGCGCTATCCCGACGCCGTTTTGCGCACGCGCGAGGGCTTCAGCGGCATCCTGATGGAATGGATCGAAGCCGGGCGGCTGGATCTCGCGATCCTCTACGACGCGCGACGCGGACGAAGCATGCATGTGGCGCCGCTGCTCGAGGAATATCTGTACCTGATCCAGCCGCCGGCACCGAACGGCGATTCCTCGCCTCTCGCGATCGATGCGCTGGATCAGTTCGAGTTCGTCCTGCCCGGGCCCGAAAACGGGCTGCGACGGGTGGTGGACGCGGCGGTGCGCCAGGCGGGGGTGGTGCTGCAGATCAAGGCGGAGATGGATTCCGTCGCCGCCCTCAAGCAGCTCGTCCTGAACGGCCATGGCGCGACGATCCTGCCGTTCGGTGCCGTCCACCAGGAGGTCGAGGCGGGGCGCCTCGTCGCCCGCCGCATCTCTTCGCCGGCGATGCAGGCCAAGCTGATCACGGCGACGCCGCTGAACCAGCCCGTGTCGCGGGTGACGCGCGCCGTGCTGAGCCTCGTCCATGAATGTGTCGAGGAGCTGGTCCGTGCCGGCAAGATCGACGGCACCATGCACGGCATGTCGTCGGACTGAGCGCCGCGCCCGATCCCGCGCCGCCCCCAGTGCCGCGGGGGACAGCACCAAGAGGAAGAGACTCATGACGCCGCTTCTCACCGATCTTTGCGTGATCGAGGTTTCCGCCTTCATCGCGGCGCCGCTCGGCGGCATGACCCTTGCCCAGCTCGGCGCCGAGGTGATCCGGATCGATCCGATCGGCGGCAATATCGACTATCGCCGCTGGCCGCTGAACGCGGCAGGCGAAAGCATCTACTGGGCGTCGCTCAACAAGGGCAAGCGCTCCGTGGCGATCGACCTCCGCCATGCCGAGGGACAGGAACTCGCCCGGGCATTGATTGCCGCGCCGGGAGAGGGGCGGGGCATGCTGGTCACCAACCTGCCGGCAAAGGGCTGGATGGACTACGATGTGCTGCGCCAAAGCCGGCAGGACCTGATCATGCTGCAACTCACCGGCAATCCGGACGGGTCGAGTGCCGTCGACTACACGGTCAATTGCGCCAGCGGGCTGCCGTTCGCGACGGGCGCCACGGCCGATCCCGTCAATCACGTGCTGCCGGTCTGGGACATCGCCGCCGGCCTCTACATCGCCACGGGTCTGTTGGCGGCGGAGCGGCATCGCTCGCGCACCGGGGCCGGTCAGAAGGTCGTGCTGTCGCTCGCCGACGTCATGCTGGCGACCGTGGCCAATCTCGGCTTCACCGCCGAGGTCGAAATCAACGGTGCCGGCCGCCAGCCGATCGGCAACGATCTCTACGGCGCCTACGGGCACGATTTCGCCACGCGAGACGGGCGGCGGATCATGGTGGTGGCGATCACCGACCGCCAGTGGGCGGCGCTCGGCAAGGCGACGGGGCTATCGGAGCGGCTGGCGATGATCGGGCCGATGATGGCGGTGGATCTTTCGACCGAAGGCGGCCGCTTCGCCGCCCGCCATGCGATCTCGGCCGTGCTCGAGCCCTGGTTCGCCGGGCGCACGCTGGCCGAGATCCGCGAGACGCTCGACGCCGGGGGCGTGCTCTGGGGCGCGTATCAGGATTTCGTGCAGCTGGTCGGCGAGGATCCGCGCTTCTCGACGGCCAATCCGATGTTCAGCCAGGTCGATCATCCGGGGATCGGGCGGTTCCTGACGCCCGGCAGCCCCCTCGCTTTCGGCGCGGTGCCGCGGCAGGAGCCGGGGCCGGCGCCGCGGCTGGGCAGCGCCACGGAAGCGGTCCTGCACGATCGTCTCGGGCTTTGCGCGCACGAGATCGCGCGGCTCGCGGAAAAGGGCGTCGTCAGTCTCTGAGGGAGGGCCTGCCGGCGCGGCTCAGCGCGGCCGTGCGCCCCTGAGCGCCGCGAGGGTGATCTGCGTCACCGCCTCTTCCGTGACGGGCCCGGGATTGAGCCCGTTGTCGGTCTCGACGGTGATCCGGGCGATCTCCGGGATGTCGGCCTCGCTGATGCCGACATCCGTCAGACGGTTCGGCAGGCCGATGTCGCCGAGCAGGTCGAACAGCGCGCCGCCGAGCGAGGGCACCGCCAGCGCCGCCTCGAGGGTCCCGATCTTGTCAGGGGCAAACTGCGCATTGTAGGCGGCGACGTGCGGCAGGACGAGCGCGTGCGACAGGCCGTGCGGCACGCCGAACGATCCGCCCAGCGTATGGGCGAGGCCGTGCTGCAGGGCAAAGCCGCCGGCCAGGGCCGCTCCTGCGAGATAAGCGCCGTAGAGAAGCTGCGTGCGGGCGCCGAGATCGCGCGGATCGGCAACGACACCGCGCAGGCCCTCGGTGATGGCACCCGCGCCCTCGGCCGCGGCCATGGCGTTCATCGGGTTGACGGTCGGCACGTACACCGCGTCGACGCAGTGGGCGAGCGCGTTCATCGCGCTCGCGGCGCTGACATCGACCGGCAGCGACAACGACAGCTCCGGATCATAGATGACCGTCGCCGCCAGCATGCGCAGGCTCGTGTGCATGCGCTTCACGTTGTCGATGGTGATGCCGCAGAACCCCGTGACCTCCGACCCGGAATAGGTTGTCGGGATGGCGATGATCGGCAGCGCAAGTTCGAGCGAGATCGCCTTGCCGAGCCCGATCGAGGCGCCGCCACCGACGCTGACCAGACAGTCGGCCTCCATCTCGCGCGCCTTGATCCGGCAGGAGCGCGCCAGTTCGATCGGTACCTGCGAAATCGCCTCGGCCAGCAGCCCGACGCAGAGATCGCCAAGGCTCGCCACGACACGCTGCGCCATCGCTCCGCGCCCGGGGGTGGAGACGACCAGCGCGCGGCTGCATCCGAGCCGGCGGACCTCGTCCGCCACCCGCCCGGCGGAACCGGCGCCGAAGACGATGCGGGGCGGAGTGGCGTTATAGACGTCGCCCGGGGTCTCGAAGGTCGTCGGCGCGGCGGTGGGCGCGACTTTTCTGATCAGGTTCATGCTCTACCAGTCCACGATGGTGCCGTCGCCGAGCACGGCGCTCAGCGTATGCATCACTTCCGGCTTGAAGGGGTGCTTGGCGGCCTCGGCCTCGTTGATCTCCACGCCGAGGCCCGGCGCATGCGGGATCTGCCAGGCCGAGCCGACCCGGCGCATCGGCGTCGACACGACGTCGTCGTACCAGGGCACGGCACCGGACATCTCTTCCTGGATGACGAAGTTCGGGATCGAGATGTCGTAGTGCAGCGCCGCCGCGCCGGCGATCGGCCCGTTCGGGTTGTGCGGCGCGACGCCCATCATCGCCTGCTCGGCAGCGGCGGCGATCTTCTTGCCCTCGAGGATGCCGCCAGTATGGTTGAGGTCCGGCTGGATGATGTGCAGGGCCTTCTGCTCGAACAGCGGCTCGAATTCCTTGTAGCCGACCAGCCGTTCGCCGGAGGCGATCGGGCAGTTGGCGCGCTCGGTGACCATGCGCAGCGCCTGGGTGTCGCCCGGCTGCACCGGCTCCTCGCAGAACATCGGGCTGTAGGGCGCCAGCTCCTCGATATACTGCAGCGCACCCGCAACGGTGGCGGGACGCCCGTGGAAATCGACCATGATGTCGACGCTCTCGCCCACCGCCTCGCGAAGGACCTTCATCAGCCGCCCGACGTGCCGGCGCGACGGGATGTCCACCGAGTAGTGAGAGTAGGGGATGAACACGACCTTCAGGGCGTCGTAGCCCTTCTCGACCACCGCCAGCGCCTTGTCGCGCAGCGCCCCCTCGTCGAAGGTCTCGTAGACCGAGCGCATGTCGCCGAGGCCAAGATGGGTGTAGACCCGGACCTCGTTGCGCGTCTGGCCGCCGAGCAGGCGCCATACCGGCAGGCCGACGCTCTTGCCGAAAATATCCCAGAGCGCGTGCTCGATGCCGCTGATGGCGGTCGCCCCGATGATGCCGAGCTTGTAGTAGCTGTGCTTGTTCAGGATGCGGACGATCTGCTCGATGTCGCGCGGGTCCTTGCCGATCAGCAGCGGCTCGAGATCCTCCACGGTCGCGGCGACGGCGCGGGTCTTCCAGTTGAGGCTGGCTTCACCCCAGCCGTAGAGACCGTCCTGGTCGGTCTGCACCTTGACGAAGATCCAGTTGCGCATCTCCGCGTTGACGACGAGCGTCGTCACGCCGGTGATGCGGATCGGGGTCGGGCTGGACATGCTTGTATCGGCTCCGGTCATTGGGCGGGTTCGGCTGCGGGCGCGCGGACGACGTTGAGAAGTGCCTCGCCGCGGGCCAGCCGGTCGAGATTGGCGGCCATGAAGGCGTAGCGCCGCAGCGGCAGCTGGCGCGTCCAGGCCGAGGAATGCGGGGTGCAGACAGCGTTCTCGAGCTGGTGGAACGGGAAGGCCGAAGGCTCGACACGATCGTCCGACCCGGTCGGATACCGATACCAGACGTCGAGACAGGCGCCGCCGATCACCTTGCCGGACAGCGCCTCGAACAGCGCCGCCTCGTCGGCGATCTCGGCCCGCGATATGTTGATCAGCACGGCGCTCGGCTTCATCGCCGCAAGCTGGTCGCGGCCGATCAGCCCGTTCGTCGCCTCCGTCAGAGGGCAGGCAAGGACGAGATAGTCGACCTCGGGGAGCAGCTGATCCAGCTGATCCGGCGGCATGATGCGGTCGGCGGGCCCGAGATCCGCCGCATAGGCATCGAGCGCCAGAATGCGCATGCCGAAGGCCTTGGCGCGGGAGGCGATGGCGCGGCCGATCCGCCCGAAACCGATGAGGCCGAGCGTCTTGCCGTGGATCTCGTCGTGCGGCACGCGCTGGCGATAGATGTCCGGCCAGCTCTCCGGCGAGAAGCTCCGCCGCATCTCCACGGCGCGGATCTCCCATTCCAGCATCGCTGCCAGGACGTATTCGGCGATGGGGATCTCGTGCTCGAAGACGTTGCACACGGTGGTGCCGGCCGACAACGCGGAAAAATCGATCCCGTCCAATCCCGCCCCCGGGACATGAAGCAGCCGGAAGGCAGGACACAAACCGCCAGGGCGCTTCAGGCGCAGCGAGATGACGGCATCCTCGGGCGCGATCTGCGCGTCGAAGGCATCGGAATAGGCGGCTTCGCGCGGCAGCGGGACGATCTGGAGCGGCTCCCTGAGGCCTGCCGCCAGCTTCTCGGCGTGATTGGCGGCTTCGCCGATCATGAAAATCTTCATCGCGTCGTCCGGCCTCCCCTCCGAAAGACCGCGACGCTAATTGCCGAATATCATGTGGTCCAATTATTTTGCTGGATGGTCTGATAATCCCGACTTATCAGAAGGAGCCTTCTCGCCGCGGTATCCCGCCAGCGCCGCCGCGCCGATCGCAACGAATTGCTGTGCGAGGGGTGCCGGAGCCTTGCGTGGGTAGGCGGCGGCGACGCTGAGGCGCGGCGTGGCGGATTCGAGGGTGCGATAGGCCGCAAGGGCGCGATCGTAATGCTGCACATGGGCCGCGACAAACCCGACCCCGAGATTGCAGGCGGCCATGGCGACGATCGACTGCGCGGGCGAGATCTCGATGATCGTACGGGGGCTGAAACCGGCATTGTGGCAGAGTGCGATCAGGTGGTCGTATACATGCGGCGCGACCCCACGCGGAAACAGGATGAAGGTTTCGTGGGCAAGATCGGAAAGGGTGAGCGTCGGCTTCCTTGCCAGCGGGTTCTCTTCCGACAGCACCAACTTGAACGGCAGCTCCGCAATGACCTCGCAGTGCACCGACTCATCCTCGATCGGGGGATGCAGAAGGCCGACATGGATCTCGCCGCTCCGCAGCGCCGCCAGCTGCTCGTCCGTCGTCATCTGCTGGACGTCGACATGCACCTCGGGCAGGGCGGCGCGAAAACGCAGCAGGATCTCCGGCATGGTGATGAACAGCGCGGAGGGCGTCGTGCCGACGCGCAACGTACCGATCAGCCCGTCATCGGTCTGCCGTGTCAGTTCGACCGCCGCGGACATCGAGCGCAGGATTTTCCGCGCCTCGTCGAGGAAGACTTCGCCTGCCCGGGTCAGGGAGACCTGCCGCTTGCTGCGGTGAAGCAACTGGACCTGCAACTGCTCCTCGAGCTGGCGAAGCTGCTGGCTGAGACCGGGCTGGCTGATGCCGCTGCGGCTGGCCGCGCGGCCGAAATGCAGCTCCTCTGCAAGGGCGACGAAACACTCCAGGCGCCGGCGATCCATGAACGATGCTCCTTGTGAGCTGGTTTCCCCCGCGTCGGAAAGCCGCTCGCCGTGGATCCGAAGGGCGGAGGACGTGATAAGCTGTCGTTCTTAAAGGATCAGATAAAATAATTAGACACGGTCGGGAAGCCCTTCATAGTGCGAGGTGCGAACGAGCCGGGTGGCGATGCTCGCGACCGTTCTCGTGCCGGAGGAGGCGCGCCGCGGTCTGTCGGACCCGGCCTCATCCGCTCTTGCGCAGACGGTTCCTGGCGCCAGAACGCGCCGTGATCGTGCCGCAAGAGCACGACTTGGGAGGAAGACACATGACATCGAAGCTTTTGCGCGGGCTCGGCCTGGCTCTGGCGGCAGGCGCGCTGATGGCGACGCAGGCCCACGCTCAGGAAAAGCCGGCGGACTTCCCGCAGCGGCCAATCAATCTCGTGGTGATGTATCCGGCCGGCGGCGCCGTCGACGTGACCGCCCGGACCTTCGCGCAGCTCGCCGAAGAGAAGATGGGCGTGTCGATCCGTGTCGAGAACCGCGTTGGCGGTGCCGGCATGGTCGGCCACACCAGCCTTGCCAAGAACACGGAAGCCGACGGCTACACCGTCGGCGTGGTCGCCAACCCGTTCCTCTACACCGACATCCTGCTCAAGAATGCCCCCTTTACCATCGAGGAGTTCGAGCCGATCAACGAGATCAGCTTCGATCCGGTGGTCTGGGTGGTGAACGCCAAGTCCGACGTCGGCTCCATGTCCTTCGACGAGATCGTCGAACACGCCAAGGAGACCGAGCTGCAGGTCGGCATGAATCCCAACAGCGTGTTCCTCTTCGTCAGCGAGTTCATCGAACGCGCCAAGGATCTGGAATTCAACTTCATCCCCTTCGACGGCGGCAAGCAGGGCGTGGTTGCGCTTTTGGCCGGTGACGTGGACGCCACGGCGAGCTTCTACTCGGAAATCGAGCAGTATGTGCAGTCCGGCGACCTGAAGCCCGTGGCGGTGACCGGCGACAACCGCCATCCGATGCTTCCCGACACGCCGACCCTTTCGGAGCTGGGCGTGCCGGCCGGCGGGCAGGCCTGGGGTGCGACGCGGATCTTCACCCTTTCTCCGGGCGTGCCGGAGGATCGCAAGGCCTATCTGGAGAGCGCGTTCCTCGAAGTCCTCGAATCGGACGAGGCCGAGGCCGCCTTCAAGGAAGCCGGCCTGACCCTGACACCCGCAGGCGCGCAGGCCGCCCAGGCGCAGTATCAGGAGTCCTTCGACACGCTGAAGGCGTTCCTGGCCGAGACCGGCCGCGTCTCCCAGTAAATACGACGATCGCGCTAGCGGCGGACGACGACCTTGTCGTCGTTCGCCGGCATGCGCCGGAGTACGTCATGCGCTTTGCATTTTGTGGTTTGCTGATCGCCCTTGCCGGCGCCCTTGCCTGGGAGGCGGTGCAGATTCAGGGTTCGGCCGGCGTCTATCCGCTGGTGGTAACGAGCGGCGCCCTGCTGTTTTCCCTTGCCTACACGCTGCAGCGCGCCGTGCGCGGCTGGGGGCAGCCTTTGTCGGACACGCCGTTCAGCGTCCCCCGGCCGGCAGCGCTGCGCGTCGCCGCCTTCGTCGCAGTCTGGCTCGCCTACGTGATGCTGCTTCCCCATGGCGGCTTCATCCTGGCGACGTGGCTCGCTTTGCTCGCCTCGCTGACCATCGTGCGGGGCAGGGTGACGCTGCTCGACGCGGCGGCGACCGCGCTGTTCGTCGCCGTGCTCGCGGTGCTGATGAAGATCGTCCTCTACGTGCCGGTCCCGCAGGGGTGGCTCGACCAGAGTCTCGAAACCCTGCTCTATCGCCTGCGGTGAGGTTGTCGTCATGATCGATGGAGTCATCGCAGCCCTGTCGCCGATGAGCATTCTGTTCGCCGCATGCGGCGTGGTGCTCGGGATCATCTTCGGCGCGATACCGGGCCTCACCGCGACCTTCGGCATCGCGCTGCTGATCCCGGTGACGTTTCTGATGGAACCGGTGCACGGCATGATCATGCTGGCGGGAATCTACGCCGGCGCCATCTATGGCGGAAGCATCTCGGCCATCCTCATCAACATCCCCGGCACGCCGGCCTCGATCGTCACCGGCTGGGAAGGCAACGCCATGGCGCGGCAGGGCAAGGCGCCGCTGGCGCTCGGCCTGTCGGCGGTCAGCTCCGGGGTCGGCGGGCTGATCTCGGCGCTGGCGCTGATGTTCCTTACGCCGGTGCTGGCCCAGCTGGCGCTGCGCTTCGGCGCGCCGGAATATGTCGCGCTGGTGATCTTCAGCCTGGTGATCGTCGTGGTGATGCTCGACACACCGGTGCTTGCCAACATCACCGGCGTGTTTCTCGGCCTGATCATCGCCGCCATCGGCATCGACCCGGTGCAGGGGACGGCCCGCTTCACCTTCGGCTTCTACCAGCTCTATTCCGGGCTCAACATCGTCGCCGTGCTGGTCGGGTTCTTCTGTCTGCCGCAGGCGATCGTGCTGGCGGCCGAGAGCATCGGCGGTGCCACGGAAAGCACCGTCGGACGCATCGGCGCGAGCCAGCCGGGCCTCGTCGCACGGATCGTCGCCAGCAACCGCTGGAATGTGCTGCGCTCGTCGGTAATCGGAACGTTTCTCGGCATCCTGCCGGCGGTGGGGCCGGAATCGACCCCGCTGGTCGCCCACACGATGGAACGCAAGCTCTCGAAGAACCCGGAAGCGTTCGGCAACGGCTCGGAGGCCGGGCTGATCTCGGCGGAGAGTTCGGTCAGCGCCAATGTCGGCGGATCGCTGATCCCGCTTCTGGCACTCGGCATTCCCGGCAGCGGCGCGGCGGCGGTGTTCGTCGGAGCGCTTACCCTCCACGGCCTGCAGCCCGGGCCGCTCCTGTTCACCAGCCGGCCGGACGTGATGTACACGTTCTTCACCGGCTTCGTGATCGTCAACCTGCTGATGACGGTCATCGGCCTCTACGGTGCCCGCTACATCGCGGTGTTCCTGCGGGTATCGAAGGCGGTCATCGCGACATTCGTCGCCTTCTTCTCGATCTTCGGCGCCTATGCGGTGAACAGCAATCTGTTCGACGTCTGGGTGATGTTCCTCTCGGCGCTGCTGGCGATCGGCGTGGGAACCATCGGGATCCCTATCCTGCCGATCGTGCTCGCCTTCATTCTGGGCGGCGTGCTGGAACAGAATGTCGGGATCGCGACGGCGCGGGCCGACGGTTTGGGCTACTTCCTTGGCCGTCCGATCGCGCTCGGCCTCATCGCCGTGACGCTGGCGATCGTTGCTGCCGCCATCTGGCGCGGCGTGGTAGGGAGCGGGTCGCACCGCGAGACGGCAGATCCGGCCGCGGACTGAAGATCAAGCGCACCGGAACGTCATGAGCAAACTCTTCCGCGAAAGCTTCGAGACCCTGGATGTCGAACTGCTCGACGCCGGCATCGGGCTCGTTCGGCTCAACCGGCCGAAATCGGCCAATGCGCTGAACACCCGGATGAGCCTCGACCTGATGACCCTCTTCGAGGGACTGCAGATCGATCGTGAAGCGCCGCGTTGCCTCATCGTGACCGGGGCCGGCGAGGGCGCGTTCTGTGCGGGCGGCGACCTCGTCGAGCGCCGCACCATGAGCGACGAGGAATGGCAGGCGCAGCACGTGATATTCGAGCGCATGCTGCGCGCCTTGCTTGGCTGTCCTGTACCGATGATTGCCGCTGTCAATGGTGCCGCCTTCGGCGGCGGATGCGAGATTGCCGCCGCGTGCGACTTCGTTTACGCGGCGCGCACGGCTCGGTTTGCCCTGACAGAGGTGACGCTCGGCATCATGCCCGGCGCGGGCGGCACCCAGACCTTGGCGCGCGCCATCGGAACACGCAGGGCGATGGAGTTGATCCTGACCGGCCAGGCATTCTCCGCAGAGAAGGCCGAGCGCTGGGGCTTCGTGAACGAAGTCCTGGAGCAGGAGGTGCTAATGGACGCGGCGCTGGCGGCGGCCCGTCGCATCGCAGGAAATGCGCCGATCGCCGTGCGGCAGGCCAAGCAGGTGATCAGACGCGGGATCGACATGTCGCTTGCCGACGGGATCGCCTTCGAGATCGAAGCCTATAACCGCATGGTGCCGACGGAAGACCGCCGAGAGGGAGTCAGCGCTTTCAACGAGAAGCGCAAGCCACGTTTTACAGGCCGGTAGAATTCGCGACCCCATCTGGAATGATGAGGGCAGAATTCACGGTACTGCAGGCAGGGCTTGGACCGCGGGCCGAACCGCCCGCGCCAGCATACGCATAAGCCGCTGCCGGGCTTGGCCATCCGCTCCTGGCTTGATCAGGCAGGGCGAACAGCGCAATCGCGCCCTGTTCGACTTGCCCATCGACAGCCCGCTTCAACTCACGATGCTTTTGGCGGCAGGATGGGCGCGAGGATCGAGGCCGAGCCCATGAGCGCAGCCGAGAAGCCGGCCGGATACCCGGCGGCTTTCATCGAGCGAATGAGAAGCGGGCCGATCGCGGCCGCATCGGCAACGGCCGAGCCGGAAATGCCCGACATGATGACGGAGCCGAAAATCCCGACCTGTGCGAGACCGCCGCGCAGATGGCCGACCAGGGCGCGGGCGAAGGCGAGGATGCGCTCGGTGACGCCGCCGGCGCTCATCAGTTCCCCCGCCAGGAAGAAGAGAACGATCGCGATCAGCGCGAAGCTGTCGATCCCCTGCGTGAAGAGTTGCGGGACGACCGCCAGCGGCAATTCCGGCCGTGTGATCACCAGGGTGACGATCGAGGACGCGAGCAGGGCGAACACGAGAGGAACGCCAAGGACAGCGAGACCGATCATCAGCCCGGTCAGGAGGAGCTGACCACCCTCCGATTGCGGCGACATCCGAGTCAGCTGCCTCGTGCATCGTCCGGGCTCGCGACATCCTCGTGCAACGTCCGGGCTCGCGACATGAGGTGAGCAGGACGCGGGAGGCGCCCGCTGATCGGCAAGACAAGGTGGCGGCTTCACGCTGGCAGGGTGAAGAAGGAGGCCGCTCCTGCGCTTGACAATGCCCTGCATGGCTTGGATGATATATGATATCAAATATACGGTAAATGGATGCGACAGGATCACGGGAAATGAGGGTGCCGCCCCAGGAGCTGCTCGGCCTGACGGTCGCTTTGCTGGAACGGCACGGCGTCCCGCCGCACCATGCACAGCTGCAGTCCGATCTCCTGATTGAGGCGGAGCTGCGCGGCCTGCCGTCCCACGGGCTGCAGCGGCTGCCCCGTCTCTTGTCGCGCATCCGCCAGGGCCTTGCTGATGCGAAGGCCGGGGGGGCGATGGAGTGGGAGCGCTCGTTTCTGAGCGTCGACGGTCAGCGCGGCCTGGGGCCGGTCGTGATGATGGCGGCGATCGGCGAGATGTCGAGCGTGGCGTCGCGTAACGGCATGGCCGCAGGCGGCATCCGCAACGCCAACCATATCGGCATGCTTGCCTATTACGTCGAAGCCATCGCGGCATCGGGCTTCATCGGGATCGTGCTTTCGACCAGCGAAGCGCTCGTTCATCCCTACGGCGGGACGCAGGCGATGCTGGGCACCAACCCGATCGCGATCGGTATTCCCACCGACCGGGAACCCTTCGTCCTCGACCTGGCCACCAGCCTCGTCTCGATGGGCAAGATCCATAATCATGCGCTGCGCGGCGAGGCGGTCCCCGACGGCTGGGCGGTCGATGCGGCCGGCCGGCCGACCACCGACGCGGAGGCGGCAAAGGCCGGCGCCATCGCCCCGTTCGGCGATGCAAAGGGTTACGGTCTCGGCCTCGCGGTGGAGCTTCTCGTCGCCGCGCTCGCCGGCTCGGCCTTCGCGCCCGAGGTGCGGGGGACGCTCGACGATACGCACGCCGCCAACAAGGGCGACGTCATCCTGATGATCGATCCCTCGGCGGGCGCCGGGAACGGCGGCGCGCTGGCTGCCTATCTCGACAGAATCCGGGATTCGCGCCCGCTCGATCCGGCGCGGCCGGTCGCCGTGCCCGGCGACGGCGCCCGCGCGCGACGCGCCGCCGCGATGGCGGCCGGCATCGAGCTGCCGGACGCGCTCTACGACGACTTGAAGGCGATGGAAGCCGCCTGAGACCATCGGAAGGAAATGACCCATGAACTTGTTCGGCACGATCAGGGCGCCGCGGGAGCTCGTCTTCGGTTCCGGCCAGCGCCATTCGCTCGGCCGCATGGCCGCCAAGCTGGGCAGCCGCGCCCTCGTGGTGACGGATGAAAGGCTGGCCGGAAACGCCGACTTCCGCGCCATGACCGCCCAGCTCGAGGGGGCGGGGATGGTGGTCAGGATCGATGCTTCGACCCTGCCGGACGTGCCCGTCGCCTCTGCGGTGGCGAGCGCCGAGGCCGCCCGCGATTTCGCGCCCGACCTGGTGATCGGCGTCGGCGGCGGCTCCTGCCTCGACATGGCCAAATGTGTCGCGGTGCTTCTCACTCATGGCGGGCGGCCGCAGGACTATTACGGCGAGCACCTAGTGCCCGGACCCGTCATGCCGCTCCTCGCCATCCCGACCACGGCCGGCACCGGTTCGGAGGTGACGCCCGTCGCCGTGCTCTCGGACGACGAGCGGACACTGAAGGTCGGCATTTCCAGCCCCTATCTGGTGCCTACCGCCGCGATCTGCGATCCGGACCTGACCGTCAGCTGCCCGCCCGGCCTGACGGCGATCGCCGGGGCGGACGCGCTCACCCATGCGATCGAGGCCTTCACGGCGATCCGGCGCGATCCGGTGCCGGAGATCGCGCAGGACCGCGTGTTCGTCGGCAAGAACGGCTTCTCCGACCATTTCGCGCTGCGCGCCATCGCGCTTCTCGGGGAAGGGCTCGAGCGCGCCTGCCAGGACGGAGGCGATATGGAGGCGCGGGAGAAGGTGATGATGGGCGCGACGCTCGCCGGGCTCGCCTTCGGTGTCGCCGGCACGGCGGCGGCGCACGCGATCCAGTATCCGGTCGGCGCCCTGACCCATACCGCGCACGGCGCCGGCGTCGCCTGCCTCATGCCCTATGTCATGCAGTGGAACGCCCCGGCGATCGGCCCGGAACTGGCCGAGATGGCCTCGGTCATGGGCCTTCAGAACGCCGACGCCGTCATTCCCGCCGTCGCTGACCTGTTCGCGCGCATCGGCATCCCGAAGACGCTGGCCGAGCTCGGCCTTGCCGAGGACCGGCTCGACTGGGTCGCCGAGCAGAGCTGCGGCATTGCCCGCCTGATCCAGAACAATCCCCGCCCGCTGCCCGCATCCGACATGAGCCGGCTCGTCGCTTCCGCCTTCAGCGGCGACCGCACGGCACTGACCTGATCTCGAAGGATTTTTCCGCATGAATTTGCACACCAGCATCTCCGGCTACGCCGATCCCGCACTTCATGCCCAGGGCCTCTATATCGGCGGCCGCTGGGAAGCCGGCGGGGGCATCAAGGTGCTCGATCCGTCGACCGGCGCGACGCTCGCCGAAGTTCCTAACGCCTCGATCGAGGACGCGATGCGCGCGGTGGACGCGGCCGAGGCGGCCGCTGCCGGCTGGCGCGCCACGCCGCCAAGGCAGCGCTCGGAGATCCTGCGCCGCTGGTTCCAGCTGATGAGTGAGCATGCCGAGGATCTCGCGCGGCTGATCTCCCTGGAAAACGGCAAGGCGCTGCCCGACGCGCGCGGCGAGATGGCCTACGCCGCGGAGTTCTTCCGCTGGTACGCCGAGGAAGCGACCCGGATCCCGGGCGAGTTCCGGCATACGCCGTCGGGCTCGCACAATATCCTGGTGGACCACGAGCCGATCGGCATCTGCGTCCTGATCACCCCGTGGAACTTTCCTGCGGCGATGGCGACCCGCAAGATCGGTCCGGCGCTCGCCGCCGGCTGCACGGTGATCCTGAAGCCTGCGTCCGAAACCCCGCTGACCGCCTATGCGATGGCGCGGCTTGGCGAGGAAGCGGGCGTTCCGGCCGGTGTCGTGAACGTCTTGACCACGCAGAACCCGGGGCCGGTGACGGCCGCGATGCTGGCCGATCCGCGCGTGCGCAAGCTCTCCTTCACCGGTTCGACCGGCGTCGGCCGGATCCTCCTGGCGGAGGCGGCGAAGTCGGTCGTCAACTGTTCGATGGAGTTGGGGGGCAACGCGCCCTTCGTCGTCTTCGACGACGCCGATCTCGGCGCGGCGCTGGATGGCGCCATGGTCGCCAAGATGCGCAATGCCGGCGAGGCCTGCACCGCCGCCAACCGGTTCTACGTCCAGGCCGGCATTCACGACGCGTTCGTGCAGGGGCTCACCGCGCGCATGGCGGCGCTCAAGATCGGCGCGGGCACCGACGCCGAAACGCAATGCGGGCCGATGATCACGCAGAAGGCCGTGCAGAAGATCGACCAGCTCGTCTCGGACGCCGTGGCCCGCGGCGCCAGGGCCACCACCGGCGGCGCGCCGCTGGAGGGGAGCGGTTTCTTCTACCCGCCGACCGTCCTCGAGAACGTGCCGACGGACGCGGCGCTCGCGCATGAGGAAATCTTCGGCCCGGTGGCGCCGGTTTACCGGTTCGAGACGGAGGAAGAGGCGATCCGCCTCGCCAACGTCACGGAATACGGGCTTGCCGCCTATATCTATTCCGGGGATCTGAAGCGCGCCTTGCGGGTCGGCAAGGGCATCGAAGCCGGCATGCTGGGCATCAACCGCGGACTGATGTCCGATCCTGCGGCGCCATTCGGCGGCGTGAAGCAGAGCGGGCTTGGCCGCGAAGGCGGCGTCACCGGCATTCTGGAGTTCATGGAAGCCAAATATTACGCCGTCGAGTTCTGACGGGCGGGAGCGCGGGCGGCATCGTCCGTCGCTCCTGCCTTGCTCATTCTGCCGGGCCTCGCGGCATTCGCCGGGAAGACCGCGAGCATCCGCATCATGTTCGTTGGGGGAACGTCGTGAAGATCACAGTAAAAGACCAGGCAGTGCAATGAGGATCGTCGATCTCAGCATGCCGATCGAGCCGCATCTGCGGTGGCCCGTGACAGTTGACGTCACCGGCGACATTGCAGCAGGGGCGCAGTTCCGGGTGTCGCGCCTGTCGACGACCTGCCATGGCTTCACCCATGTCGACGCGCAGGCGCATTTCATCGCCGGCGCGCCGACGATCGAGGCGACACCGCTCGAACGTGTGGTCGGGCGCTGCCGCATCCTCGACCTGCGCGACGTTGCGCCGAACGAAGCGATCGACGCCAAACGGCTTTCGGCCGCCGATCCGGGCGGGTCGGAAGGCGAAATCCTGCTGCTCTCGAGCGGCTGGGATGGCCAGCGGGACTATCGCACGCGCGAATTCTGGACCGATTCACCCTACCTGACCCGCGACGCGGCGGAGTGGCTGGCGGACCGCAAGCCGACCGCAATCGCCTTCGACTTTCCGCAGGACTATTCGATCCGCCTGCTGCTCGACGGGGTGATGGCCCCGACCGAGGAGCATGTGACGCACGATGTCTGCCTGCGGCGTGGCATCACCCTGATCGAGTATCTCGTCAACACCGCGAGCCTTGCCGGGCCGTACTGCTTTCTCAGCGCCGCGCCCTTGAAGCTGCCGGACGCGGACGGATCGCCCAGTCGGGTCTACGCGATCGAGGGGCTGCTGGACGGCTGACCGAAGCTGGCTTGCGGGAACTGCAGGGGCAACCGGGGTCTGCTGCAAATGGCCGGTCCCGCTTGACCAGCGACATAGATCATATATCATCTAGGATATTATACTTCGTGATCGCGGCCGAAAGCCGCGTCGGGGTCGGGAGAGGAGCCCGGCCTGCCATCGCTCCGGACCTGCGTGTCCGGCCTGACGGCGGGTCCCCGGAGCGAGGTGGGAGAAGGCATGGGCCCCTATCGGGCAATGCTCGTCGGGCGGCGGAACGATCGCGGCCTGACATTTGCCGGTTGCCGACGGATCAGCTTCCCGCGGCGATCGAACGGGTGTGACCCACGGGAGGAACCATGTCACAGATCTTTCGCCTGAATCGTCGAGCTGTTCTTGCGGGTGGCCTCGCCGCCCCCTTCGTGCTGCGCTCGCCGTTCGCCTTCGCGGCGACCGAGCTGCGGCTGACGCATCCCGCCGACGCGTCGCACCCGATCCACACGGCCGCCGAGGCGATGGCGGCACGGGTCGCCGAGCGCACCGGCGGGGAGATCACCATCTCGATCTTCCCGTCCAATGCGCTGGGATCGCCGACCGACACCGCCCAGCAGACACGTCTCGGCGCCATCGACTTCATCCTGATGAACCCGGCCAACATCGAGGCCCTGTCGAACAGCATCGGGGCAATCAACATCCCCTACCAGTTCGACGACTACGCGCACGCCCATCGCGTGCTCGACGAGACGGCGCGCGACTGGATCGAGGCGCAGCTGCTGGAAGCTGGGTTCGCCTGGATCGCCAATTTCGAATGGGGCTTCCGCGCCCTGTCCAACAGCCGCCGGCCGGTCAACGCGCCTGAGGACGTCACCGGGCTGAAGATCCGCGTTCCGCCCGAGCTCGCCATCAAGGCGGCCTTCGAGGCGCTGGGCGCGTCGACCCAGACGGTGGCGTTCCAGGAGGTCTACCTCGCCCTCGCCAACGGGCTGGTCGACGGGCAGGATAACCCGGTCTCGACCACCTTCGCGGCCAAGTTCTACGAGGCGCAGGACCATCTGGCGCTGACCAAGCACATCTACGCGACGATCATGATGTGCGCCAATCCGCGGGTCTGGAACGGGCTGACGGAGGAGCAGCGCGCGATCATCAGCGAGGAGGCCGCGACCGCCGGCGCCGCTGCCCGCGAGGAGGTGCAGAGCAGCGAGGAGGACTACATCACGCAGATGGAGGGGTTGGGCGTCGCCGTGACGCGTCCCGAGGTCGAGCCGTTCCGGGCCCGCATGGAGCCCGCCTACGCGCAGCTGCGCGCGGCGCTCGGCGAGGAGACCTGGACCACTTGGGCCGGGCTGGTCGAAGCCGGCAAGGCCTGATCCAGGCTTCGAGCGACCAGGGGATCGGGTGCCGACGCTGGCACTCGATCCCGCCATGCTGAGTGGGGACCGCAACAATGTTCACGGTGGCGATTCTACTGGCGATATGCGTCGTCATCCTGGGCGGGATACCGATCGCGGTCGCGCTCGGGTTGGTGGCGGCAGTCACCATGGTCGTGACCATCGGCCCGGACCTCCTGTTCATCTTCATCCAGCGCACCTACGCTGGAACGACCTCGTTCCCGCTCCTTGCCATCCCGTTCTTCGTGCTGGCCGGCAACTTGATGAATATCGGGGGAACGACGGAACGCATCTTTGCCGTCGCGCAGCTGCTGATCGGGCGGATCCGTGGCGGGCTGGCCTATGTGAACGTGCTGGGCAGCCTGATCTTCGCCGGCATGTCCGGCTCGGCCGTCGCCGACGCGGCGGGCCTTGGCGTGATCCAGCAGCGGGCGATGGAAAACGCCGGCTTCAAGGCCCGCTACGCCGCAACGATCACGGCCGTCTCCTCGACCATCGGCCCGATCGTTCCGCCCTCCATTCCCTTCGTGATCTACGGCAGCCTCGCCAACATCTCGGTCGGGGCCCTGTTCCTCGCCGGCATCCTGCCGGGGCTCGTCATGGCCCTCTCGCTGATGATCATCATCGCGGTCTCGGCGTCGTATCTAAACCTGCCGCGTGGCGAGCGCCTTCCCCCTTTCGCCGTCGCGGCGCGCACGGTGCTGGTGGCGCTGCCGGCGCTGATGCTTCCGCCGATGATCCTCATCGTCATCTTCACAGGCATCGCGACTCCCACCGAGGCCGCGGTGGTCGCGGCCGCGATCGCCTTCGGGCTGGGTCGGTGGGTTTACCGTGAACTCACCTATGCCGATGTCGTCAAGGTGGTCTGGGAGAGCGCGCGCCAGACGGCGCAGGTGATGTTCATCATCGCACTGTCGGCGCCGTTCAGCTGGGTGCTGATCCAGCAGCAGATCCCCAACGCGATCCTGCAGGCGCTGCTCGGCATTTCGAGCGAGACCTGGGTCGTGCTCCTGATCATCAACGTTGTGCTGCTGATCCTGGGCATGTTCATCGAGGGGATCGCCCTGATGATCATCGCCTACCCGGTGCTGATGCCGGTGGTGCTCAGCCTCGGCATCGATCCTATCCATTTCGGCGTGATCCTGGTGCTGAACCTGATGATCGGCCTCGTGACGCCACCGGTCGGGCTCTGCCTCTACGTAGTCGCCGGCGTCGCCAAGGTGCCGATCGCCGAG
The DNA here is from genome assembly GCF_014196845.1 of Aurantimonas endophytica. Lineage (GTDB taxonomy): Bacteria > Pseudomonadota > Alphaproteobacteria > Rhizobiales > Rhizobiaceae > Aurantimonas > Aurantimonas endophytica. The sequence goes on along the minus strand of NZ_JACIEM010000003.1, from coordinate 226,721 downwards.
ATCACGCGGGAGATCTGGCCGTATCTGCTGGGGCTGATCGCCAGCCTGCTCCTGATCACCTTCGTGCCGGCGATCTCGCTCTGGCTGCCCAATTACTTCGGCTATGGTCTCCAGTGATGATGCGCGTGCTGCAAACCCTCGACCGGGGGATCGGCCTGTTCTGCAAATATGCCAGCATCGCATTGCTGTTGGTGCTGTTCTTCCTGCTCGGACTGTCGATCATCCTGCGGCTCGTGCCGCTGTTCACGATCAGCGGCTATGACGAGGTGGTGGAGTTCCTGTTCATCTGGCTGATCGTGCTGACGACGGTGGCGCTCTGGCGCGAAGGCGTGCTGTACCGGGTCACGTTGTTCGAGACGATGCTGCCGTTGCGGGGCCAGGTAGTCCTCGCCGTGGTCACCAATCTGGCGATGCTCGGCCTCGCCCTGATCCTCGTCTATTACGGCTGGCTCTTTGCCGTCAGCGCGGGGGAGACGGCACCGTTTCTCCGGATCAACAAGGTCTATTGGCACGCCGCCCTGCCGGTGGGTGGCGTTCTGATGTCGATCTACAGCCTCGTCTGGCTGTGGCGGGTGATCTGGCAACGAGAGACGCTGGACCAGAACAACAATCTGATCGGGTAATCGGGAGTAATATCATGGGTCGTGTTGAAGGCAGGGTGGCGGTCGTCACCGGCGGCGCGGGGGGTATCGGTTCGGCCATCGGCAAGGTGCTGTGCCAGGAGGGTGCCAGCGTCCTGCTCGTCGATACGGATGCGGCCGCGCTCGAGGAAGTCGCCGGCGACATCCGCGCCGGGCAGGGGGACGCACGACTGGCGACGCTCGTGGCGGATGTCGGACAGGAGGCCAGCGCCGGGCTGATCGTTACGACCGCGCGTGACCAGTTGGGGCCGATCGACACGCTGGTCAACTGCGCCGGCATGCGCTCCTACGAGCCGCTCGCCGACGCGAAGACGGAGACTTGGGAGCGGATCCTTGCGGTCAATCTTCTCAGCTACGCCTGGCTGACGCAGGCGGCGATCGAGGATCTGCGGGCTTCGGGCCGGGGCAGCGTGATCAACGTCTCATCGACCCATGCGGTCAACCCGCGGGCGGGCATGGGACAGTACGACGTGACCAAGGCGGGCATCGTCTCGATGACGAAGACGCTGGCCTTCGAGGAGGCGAAGCACGGGCTTCGCGCCAATGCCGTCTGTCCGGGCCTCACCTTCACGCCGTTTCACCGCAAGCGCGCCGAGGCGGCCGGGCGCACGCAGGAGGACATCGACGCCGAGGCGCAGGGCGGCTGCCTGATGGGCCGCTGGGCCGATCCGATGGAGATGGCCTATCCGGTCCTGTGGCTGGCCTCGGACGAGGCGTCCTACATGACGGCGTCCGTCATCATGGTCGACGGCGGCCGCTTCGTCACCTGACCTCCGACGCAACACGAAGAACGCGGGAGCCGGTCGCCGGGAGCGACCGGCATCGCCAGGCAAGACCGGGGGGAGGATGCGATGAACTTTCACACCTATTTCGCGGGAGCGGCGGTCGTCGAGACCTGCATCGTGGGTACCGGCGGTTTCGGACGGAGTTTTCTCGTCCAGGGTCTGCGCGTGCCGTTGATGAACGCGCGGATCGCCGTCGACGTCGACGCCGAGAGCGCCGCGCAAGCCATTCAGTCGGCGGGCGTCGCTCGGGACGCAATCGCGATCTGCCGGACCCCGGACGAGGCCGAAGCCGCCTGGTCGGCCGGAAAGCATGTCGCTGCCGGGGACATCGCGGTTGTCATCGGACTGCCGTTCGCGGTCCTGCTCGAAGCGACCGGCCATCCCGAGGCCGGTGCGCGCCACGCCCGCCTGGCGATCGAGGCGGGCAAGCATGTCGTGATGGTCACCAAGGAGGCCGACAGCGTCGTCGGGCCGGGGCTCGCCCTGCTCGCCCGGCAGAAGGGCGTCGTCGTCACGCCGGTGGACGGCGACCAGCCGAGCCTGCTGATTTCCCTCGTGACATGGGCGGAGCTTCTGGGGTTCGAGATCATCGCGGCAGGAAAGTCCAGCGAGTACGACTTCGTCTACGACGCGGCCGCGGGAACCCTCACCAGCAACGGCGTCACGATCGATGCGGACGCGTTCGCTGGTCTCGACCGGCTCGGGGACGCCGACGCTGCGGAACGGGCGCGGGCCCGATCGCAAGCGGCGGCGGCTTTCGACCAGCACCTCGTCCCCGATCTCTGCGAGATGAGCCTCGTCGCCAACGCGACCGGTCTGAATTTCGATCGGGAGGATTTTCATGCGCCGATCGCCCGCATCGACGAGGTGCCTACCTTCCTCTCGATGAAGGCTGATGGCGGTCTGCTCGACACGAGCGGAAGTCTCGACGTCTTCCACTGTCTGCGGTCCCCCGACGAGATCAGCTTCGCCGGCGGCGTGTTCGTCGTGGTGCGCTGCGAGGACGAGGCGACCTGGGACATGCTGGCGGAGAAAGGGCACGTCGTGAGCCGGAACGGCGCGACCGCGATGATCTACAATCCGCGTCACCTGCTGGGACTGGAAGCGGCCACCAGCGTCCTGGCGGCGGCGGTCCACGGCGTATCCCAGGGCATGGTCGAACCGAGGCATCGCGTCGACCTCGTCGCCCGCGCCGAAATCGACCTGCCGGCCGGGACGCTGCTCACCGCGAGCGGACACCATCACCGGATCGAAGGGGTCTCCGGCCGCGTCGTGCCGGCGCAGCGACTTGCTCCCGACGCTCCGGTTCCGTTCTACCTGGCGGCGAACCGGGTTCTGGTTCGTCCGGTCGCACGCGGGCAGAACATCCTGCTGGCCGACATCGCGGTCGATGCGCGATCGGACATGTTCGCGCTCCGCCAGATGCAGGACGCGCATTTCTTTGGCTGAAGGGCGACGATCGGGCGCTCGAAGCCCGACGGACCGGCAAAGCGCGTCGACCCTGCCGGTCCTTGGCCTGGCGCCAGGCCAGGGGCGACAGGCCCTGGCCTGATCGATCAGGCAGCAGCCTTCCGGCGCGCGGCGATGCGGGCCGCCAGAAGCAGCGCCTCGACGCTCGCGCCGATATCGGCGATGCCCTGTCCGGCGATGTCGTAGGCGGTGCCGTGCGCCGGCGTGCAGATGGGGAAAGGGAAGCCGCCCATCAGGGTGACGCCGAGGTCGAAGCCCATCATCTTCATCGCGATCTGGCCCTGGTCGTGGTACATCGTCAGTACCGCGTTGCAGAGCCCCTTCTTCGATCGCAGGAAAACCGTGTCGGATGGCCACGGCCCGTCGACCGGCAGGCCCTCGGCGATCGCGCGGCGCACGGCGGGCTCGAGAATGTCGATCTCCTCGGTACCGAAATTGCCGCCGTCGCCGGCATGCGGGTTGAGTGCCGCGACGGCGATGCGCGGCTCGGCGATGCCGGCAAGGCGCATGGTCTCGCAGGTCAGCCGCAGCTCCCGCAGGATGCCGTCCTCGGTGATGGCGGCCGCCACCTGTGACAGCGGGATATGCGATGTCACGCGGGCGTTCCAGATGTCCGGCAGGACGTTGAACTCGCGCGCGGCGCCTTTCCACTCCAGCACGCGGCAGACGAAGCGGTTCTCATCGTCATAGTCCGGATTGACGTAGCGCATCGCCTGCTTGTTGAACGGCGTGAAGCAGACGGCGTCGGCCTTGCCGGCCGCGGCGAAGAGGAGGGCGCGCCGGAAGTTCTCGCTGGCGAACGCGCCGCCGACGGCGGTCGCCTTCGCCGGGATCACGTCCTTCGGGTCGAGATGGCCGAGATCCACGAGGACATGCCGGTCCGTGCCTGCGGCGAGGGCGGCGTCCTCGTTTTCCGCGACGGCGAGATCGAGCGGGACCCCGGCGATTTCAGCGCCCTGCTCGAGCACGCGCCGGTCGCCCAGCACGATGATCGCCGCCTTCTCGCGGACGGTCTCGGAGACGAGGAGTTTCGCCGTAAGTTCAGGACTGATGCCGGCGGGATCGCCCATGGCAAGGGCAATGACCGGGCGGGCGCTGGCGGAAGGATCTGTCATCGTTTGCGGTTCCAGTACTTGTTCGAGCAAGGCCTATTGCAGCAATCTGGGGAGCCAGAGCGTCAGGTCGGGCCAGAGCGTCATGACGATCAGTGCCACGACGAGCGGGACATAGAAGGGCAGGACCGCCCTCAGGATCGACCACATCGATATCTTGGCGACGTCGGACAGCGTGAACAGGGCGAGTCCGAGCGGGGGCGTCAGCAGTCCGATCATCAGGTTGAACACGAAGATGATGCCGAGGTGGACGGGATCGACGCCGGCCATGACGAGCGGGGCGGCGACGAGCGGTGCGACCAGCAACGTGGCCGTCGTGCTGTCGAGGAACATGCCGACGATGAGCAGGAGGACGTTGACCACGAGCAGCAGGATCAGCGGATCGGTCGAGATGGTAAGCAGGGCGAGGGTGAACATCTGCGGCAGCTGTTCGACGGCCATCACCCAGCCGAACAGGGCGGCGGCCGACACGATGATCAGCACCGCGGAGGTCGTCTTGATCGTCTCGAACAGCGCGAACCGGAAACGCCGCCAGGTCAGGCCGCGATAGACGAACAGGGCGATGAAGAGAACGTAGGCGACGGTCACCGATGCCGCCTCGGTCGGGGTGAACATCCCGTTGAGCATCCCGCCGACCAGCAGCACCGGCGCGAAAAGGGCGGGCGCTGCCTTGACGAAGGTGGTCCAGACTTCCCTTGCCGTCGGCCAGCGACTCGAGCGCGGGTGGTTGTAGCGGAAGGACAGGAACGCAACCGTCAGCATCAGCAGGACGGTATAGAAGATCGCCGGCAGGATTCCCGCGACCAGCAACTGCACGACCGAGACGCTGGTCACCGAGCCGTAGATCACGAGCGGGATCGAGGGCGGGAAAATCGGCCCCACGACCGCCGAGGCGCCCGTGACGGCGGCGGAATAGGAACGTGTGAAGCCGGCCTCTGTCATCGCCTTGATCTGGATGCGGCCAAGTCCGCTGATATCGGCCAGTGCCGCGCCGGACGTGCCGGAAAAGACCAGCGAACCGATGACGTTCACCTGGGCAAGGCCGCCGGGAACGCGCCCGCCGAGGGTCTGGGCGAAGCGATAGATGTGCCCGGTGATGCCGGACTGGTTCATCAGGCTGCCGACGAAGATGAAGACCGGAACGGCGACCAGCGGGAAGGAGTCGAGCGCATAGGTCATGCGCTGGGCCATCAGCTCCAGGGGAAATCCCTGCATGATGACGTACACCAGTGCCGGCACCGCGATCGCCACGACCACGGGGAAGCCCAGGATGAAGAGAGCCATGAAGGCGAGGATGATGATGATCGCCACGGTGGTGCCCCTAGCTGCGCTGCTCGGCCACGGGATCGAAGTCGGCCGGCGGCTCCTCCTCCATGGGAAAGGTGATGTAGAGCGGCCGGTTCTGCAGCACCTTGAGAAGCTGTACGGCGCATTCGATGGCGGTCATGGTGAAACTGGCGAATGCCGCCCCGAGGAATATCCAGTACGGAATGCCGAGGGTCGGCGTGGCGTTGTCGAGATTGCTGCGAATGGCGACGAGGCTCGCAAACGCCATCACCGCGAAGGTGGCGGCCGCGGTGGCCCCCGTCAGCACCTTCAGCATGCGCAGCACGCGCTCGGGCAGCATCGCTACTAGCTCTTCCATGCGGATGTTGGCGCCTGCGGCAACCACGTAGGGCAGCGCAAGGAACACCGAACAGATCAGCATGAAGCGCGTCAGTTCTTCCACGCCCACGATGGGGCGGGAGAAGATTTCACGAAGGACGACCTGGATGAACGGGAGCGAGACCATCACGGTGAGCACCGTGAGGCTCGTTATCCGGAACAACCACCGTACCGGTTCGAGCAGGCGGTCGATGGCGTAATGGCGACTGTCGACCGTCGCCAGGATGCGCGGGACGTCCGGGGCCGAGTTGGCGTTCTGCACCTGGTGCCTCTCAGGCAGGAGGATGATCGTTGTCGATGGGCCAGGGACCGGAGCCAGAGACTGGCCCCGATCCCTCCAGATCCTACTGGATGGCCTGGATCCGCTCGATCAGCGGTGCCCAGTCGGGATAGTCGGCCGCGACCTGCTTGCCGACCGACGCCCGGAACGCGTCGACCTGCAAGCCGTCGGCCTCGGTGATGAAGGTCATGCCCTTTCCGGTGAGCTCATCGATCAGGTCGGTCTCGGCCTTGAGACCGAGTTCCAGCGTCTCCTCGCCGACTTCCGCGGCGACCTCGGACATGATCGCGCGGTCCGCTTCGGGAATGGACTGCCAGACATCCTCGTTGATGAAGACCGGCAGAACGTTCTGCATGTGCCCGGTCAGCATGACGTGGGTCTGCACTTCATACAGCTTGTTGGCGTTGATCATGGTCAGGGGGTTTTCCTGGCCGATCACCATGCCCGTCATGAGCGCAGTCGGCAGCTCGGCGACCTCGACCGGTGTCGGGATGGCGCCCATGCCATTGATCATGGTCGTCCAGAGCTGCAGCGGCACGCCGCGGAACCGTTCCCCGGCCAGATCCTCGGGGCCGTAGACCGCCTTGTTCGCCGTCATCTGCCGGGCGCCCCGGTAGAGCCGCCCGATGATGCGGACGTTCGCCTGCTCGACCATCTTCTCGGCAAGCTCCTGCATGACTTCCGAGGATTCGGGATCCGTGGCGGCCATGGCGTGCCGGCCGTCCCGGTAGGCGAACGGCGCCGCGAAGGCGGCGATGTCGGGATAGAGGGTCGCCAGCGAGCCGAATTCATGGTGGGCGAGGGGAATGGCACCGCTGCGCACGCCGTCGACGGTTTCCTGTGCTCCGCCGAGCTGCGAGTTCGGGAACACCTGGACGGTGATGCGTCCATCCGTCCGCTCGCCGACGCGCTTGGCGAATTCCTCGGCGTACCAGTACTGGATGTCGCCTTCCGAACCGACATGGGCGTAGCGGACGGTGGTCTGGGCGCTGACGGACGTCGCCAGCCCGAGCGTCAGGGCCACGGCGGCGACCATCGTCTTCAGTGTCAGTCTGCGGTTCATATCTTTCTCCTCCCGTTTTGGTTGCAGTGGTGCCGTCAGGGCGCGCGTGGCAACCGGTACACGCGCGCTGCATTGTCGTGGAACAGCTTCGCCCGATCTCCCTCCTCGAGATCGGCCGTCGCGGCCACGAAACCGGAAAAGACCGTGTCGAAATCGGCGACGATCGAGTCGACCGGAAAATTGCTGGCGAACATCGCGCGATCGACCCCGAAGATCTCCACGGCCTCCCGGATGATGGGGCCGTTAGCCTCGACGGTCCATGGCAGGCCCGGTTGGCCGATCCCCGAGATCTTGATGAAGGCATTGGGCTCCTGCGCGACCCGGCCGAGCGCCTTGCGCCAGCCGGCGAGCCCTTCCGGGCTGCGGTCAGAGGGAAGCCCCGTGTGGTTGACGATCAGCGGGATCTGCGGAAAGTCGCGGGCGAGTTCCGCCGCGGCATCGAGATGCCACCACGGCGTCTGCAGGTCGTAGGACCAGCCATGGCCCTCCAGCAGCGCGTAGCCTCTCCGCCATGCAGGATCGTCCATCGAGCCGGCCGCGCCGCGACGGGCATCGGCGGGGGAGGGCGCGGCCGCCGGTTTGTGCCGGACGCCGCGGACGATGGCGTTTCGTGCGTGGTCGGCCAGCAGCGCTTCGGCGTCCGGCGCGGCGAAATCGCACCAGGCGACCATCACGGTCGGCACGCCCGTTTGCGCGGCGATCTCGCCAACCCAACGGCTCTCGTCGCCGGCCTTCCGCCGGTTCCATTCGGCCTCGACATAGACCGATCCAACGACCGGCCAGCCCTTCGTGTCGGCCCGGTAGTCCTCCGGCATGTAGTCCCGGCAGATCGACGAATAGTCGCCGTAGCGGAACGCGATTCGCTCCTCCTTGAGCCACGGAAGGTCGTTCTGCAGATCCCAGATATGGTGATGAGCGTCGATGACTGCCCTCGGGCGGGGGGCGGGCCTGGTCATGCCCAGTCGCTCGCGCGATAGTCGAGGCGAGGGGACCTTGCCGCAGTCTCCATCCAGCCAGCACGCGGCGCGCGCTGACGATGGAGCGGACCGGTTGGCATGGCGGATGCCGGACCCATGGCGGTCAACTTTTCGAGGCGCGACGTTCGGCGGCGTCGTGCTCGTAGAGCTTCACCACGGCGGCCGAGTCGGTCATCTCGTGCCCGAGCGCGACGTAGTCCTTGTAGCGCTGCACGCCCTGCTCGATCACCTTCAGGTCGAGACCCAGGCCGCGGGAAAATTCCGAGACGGCCTTCAGATCCTTGAGCAGCTGTCGCGCGTAGCTCGAGGGAGGATCGAAGGCGCGCTGCTGCATCTGCGGGTAGAGCCGCTGCAGCAGGCTGCTGTCGGCGTGACCGCCGGCGAGGCACTGCGGCAGGCGTGCGGCGTCGATGCCGGCCGCTTCGGCCAGCACCAGCGCTTCCGCCATCAGGACGTAGCCGGTGCCGACGATGGCCTGGTTGAGGATCTTGGTCGTCTGCCCGGCGCCGACCGGGCCCATCAGCGTCAGATTGCCGGACATCTGCTCGACGAGAGGCTTCACCGCGTCGAAGTCTTCCTGCGATCCGCCGGCCATGACGGTCATCTCGCCGGTGCGTGCCAGCTGCGGGCCGCCGGATACCGGCGCATCGACCCAGCCGGCCCCGGTCAGGGCCTTCAGCCTGGCTGCCGCATCCCGCGTCCCGTCGGGATCAGCGGTCGAGAAGTCGACGATGACGGCGGGTCCCCTCCCGGCCGCGGCGACGCCATCCTCGGCGAAGATGCAGCGCTCGACCGCCGCCATGTTCAGGACGCACAGCATCACGACATCGCTGTCGCGGGCGACGGCGGCGGGCGAGTCCGCCGCGATCGCGCCGTGCGGCACCACCGTCTCCAGCCGTTCCGGCTCGAGGTTCCACACGGTCACCTTGTGGCCGAGGTCAAGGAGATGGCGCACCATTGCCTCGCCCATCAGACCGATGCCGATAAAGCCTATCCGTTGCCTGCCGCTCTGATCCACAGCCCACTCCTCCCTGAACCCAGTCACCCGTCGTCCCACCGGCGTCGCGAAACCCCGCCGCCCCGTCGCGCGCCTCCCAGCAAGGCGACGGGGCCAATTCCAGTGGTGCCGGCTATGTCAACGCCCGCTCCACTCGGGAACGATCTTCGTGCGGGCGACGAAGGCTTCGACCCCGCGCCGGAAATCATCGCTGCCATAGACCTCGCTGACGATCTCGTCGGCCTCCGGCAGGTCATCCAGCGACATGCGGCGCAGCATCTCCTTGACCGCCCGCGTCGTCAGCGGCGCGTTCTCCGCCGCCCTGGCGCACACGGCTTCGACCTCGCCGTCAAGCGCGTCCCGCTCCGCCATCTTCAGCAGAAAGCCGGTCGCCAGCAGCTCCGGGGCGTGGATGATCTCGCCGAGCAGGACCATGCGCTTGGCGATCGAGACGCCGATCGCGCCGCCGATGCGGGCAAGGGTGAGGGGAGACAGGCAGTTGCCCAGCGTGCGCCCGATCGGGGAGCCGAAGCGGGCATCGGGCGTTGCGATGCGAAAGTCGCAGGCGGCGGCGATGTTCAGCCCGCCGCCGACGGCCCAGCCGTCGATGACGGCGATCGTCGTCACGGGGATCTCGTCGAGCGCACGCATGCAGTCGTCGATCCGGCTTTCATAGGCAATGCCGTCAGCGCCGCTGGTGAATTTCGTGAAGCCCGTGATGTCCGTCCCGGAGACGAACGCCTTGCCGCCCACGCCTCGGAACGTCACCACGCGGATGTCCGGATCGGCAGCCGCGTCGCGCGCGGCATCGCGCATGTCGAGCCACATCTGGCTGGTCAGAGCATTAAACGCCTGCGGATTGTCGAAGCGGATATGCGCGACGCTGCCCACCTTGTCGAAATGGATGCGGGGCTCGCTCATTCGGCGGCCGTACGTGCTGGGTTGAGGAGGCCCTTCTCGGCCAGTTCCGCGAGGATCTCGTCCTCATGCTCATTGAGGAGCGGGGGCGGCCTGCGCACCTGCTGCGGCGTGCCGCTGAGCTTGACCGGGAAGCCGAGCGAGCGGAATTCGCCCTCGACGGGATGCGGCACCATCTGGACCATGTCGCGCGCGACAGCCTGCTCGCTCACCACCGCCTCGCCATAGTCGAGGATCGGGGCGGCCGGGACGCCGGCGGCGAGAAGCGCCTCGATCCACTCTTCCCGGGTCCGGGTGGCGAAGGTCGGCGCCAGATCGTCGATCAGCGCGATGCGGTTGACGACCCGCGCCGCGTTGGTTGCGTAGCGTTCGTCGTCCTGCAGATTCTCGACGCCAAGCACCTTGATGAGCTTCAGCCACAATCCCTGGTTCGCCGAGCCGATGACGAACCAGCCGTCCGACGCCGCGACGGCCTGATAGGGCGCGGACATGCGGTTGGCCGAACCGATCGGCACCGGCGACTTGCCGGTGCCCCACAATTCCGTGGTTTCCCAGATCGACAGGGCCAGCGCCGCCTCGAAGAGCGAGGCGTCGATATGCTGGCCTTCGCCGGTGGTCTGGCGCCCGATGATCGCGCTCAGGATCGCATAGCTGGCGAACATCGCGGCCCCGAGATCGGCCACCGCGATCGAATTCTTGGCCGGCTCCATGCCGGGAAAGCCGTTGGAGCTGAGCACGCCCGACACCGCCTGCGCGATCAGGTCGAAGCCCGGCCGCTGCGCCCACGGTCCGGTCTGTCCGAAGCCGGAGATGCTCGCATAGACCAGCCGGGGATTGATCGCCCGCAGTGTCTCGTAATCCATGCCGAGCCGCCCGGCGACGCCGGGGCGGGCATTCTCGACGAGCACATCCGCAGTTTTCACCAACGCATAAAGGGTTTCCCGGCCTTCCTCGGACTTGAGGTCGAGCGTGATGCTGCGCTTGTTGCGGTTCAAGGCCAGGAAGCCGGGACTGTCGCTGCCCTTCAGGCGGAAACCCATGGAATGTCGCGTCGAGTCGCCGGTCTCCGGCGGCTCGATCTTGATGACATCCGCGCCCATGTCGCCGAGCAACATGCAGCAGAACGGCCCCGCCATGACTTGTGAGATGTCGAGTACCCTGATGCCCTCAAGTGGCAGCTTCATGCCGTTCCCCCTCCCGTGGGATCGTCGAGGCAGACCGAACCTGATCTGCCGATGCGAAGACGCAGTCAGAGCCGCCGGGACGGCTTCTGCAGGCCTTCATAATATATCATATATGATATACCTAGGTTGATTGGCTGTCAATCGGCGGGGTCGGTCGCCGCGGCCTTTCTGCGGGGCCGGCCGCGCCGCGTGCTGGGCTTCGCCGTGGCGGTGTCGTCGACCGGCAGCTCCGGCTCGTGATCGGCCGTCATGACGCTGTCCATGCGCTGGCGCGAGGCATGAAGGTGCGCACGCATGGCAGCTTCCGCCGCTGCCGCGTCGCGCGCCAACAGCGCATCGATCAGCACCTGATGTTCCGAAAGAGCCTTGCGGGTCGCGTTGGTGTTGACGAGAAAGCGGAAGATATGGAGGTGGACGTGCAGTCCCTCGATCGCCTCAGCGATGAACCGGTTGCCGCTGGCGGTGGCAACGAGGTGATGCAGCCGGGCATCGCCTTCCGCGAACTGGGCGTAGGCGACGTCGTTCCCGTCCGCCGCCTCCGCCATTGCGTGCGACAGCGAGACGAGCGCCTGCAGCGTTTCCTCGCTGGCTCGCTCCGCGGCCAGCGCAGCCATGGCCGGTTCGATCATCAGGCGGATTTCGAACAGGGCGTCGATGTCCTCAGGCGTCAGCAGGTTTGCGGCCCGGAAACCGACATTGGGAATCTTGTAGGCGAGTTTCTGCGCCTCGAGCAGCGTCAGCGCCTCGCGGATCGGCGTCTGAGAAATCTTCAGCTGTCTTGCCAGTGCCTCGATGCCGATATGCGCGCCTGGCGGGATCTTCATCGTGACGAGCATCGACAGCAATTGCTCGTACGCCATCTCGACCAGAGACCTGGGGTACGACGGTCGTTGTTCGTTCACCTCCATCAGGCGCGCAAAGGGAAACGGCTCGCCAGGATTGCGTGACATGAAGGCCAACATTCTCCAAATTTTCTATAGGATATAGGACTCCTTCCTTTGCAGCAATACTGTCGTTCACTTGTGTCACGGTCGAAGCATCAGGGGGCAGGCGGCTCCCCACACGACCATCCTCGTCAAGCGCTCGAAGTGGGTCTGCGGCAAAAGGGTCGGGACTCGTAGAGGCATTTCCTGCGCCCAAGCCTCTCACGGTTCAGCAGACCGTTAGAACCGCTGTCTGTCACGCCCGTGCCAACGCCCGGCGAATCAATAATTGAAGCGCCACAGCCGCGCCTCCTTCGGGGTGACGAGCAAATGCAGGCCACCACCGTCGAAAATCTTGCAGGACTTGTCGCGCGCCGAGCTGCTGCGAATCTCGACGTCCGAGAGGGGCGTTGGGCTTCACGTGGTCTACCGAGACGATATCGACGCCGCCGGGGAAGCTCCCAACTCTTTCGGATGTCACGCGTTGTCTCTGGACAATGCTGGACGCCAAGCTCTTGCATTGCAGCTTTTGGCTATCCGTCAGGGCCTAGCTGGTTGCTGCTGTACAGTTAAATGGTGCCCAGGGACGGAGTCGAACCGCCGACACTGCGATTTTCAGTCGCATGCTCTACCAACTGAGCTACCTGGGCGCCGCGGCCGCCGGGAGCGGCTTCGCATCGATGCCGGCCCGGCGAGGGCTGGGGCCTTATAGAAAAGCTGCCCGACCCTGTCCAGCGTCCGAATGGTGGAAGGCAGAAAAAGACGACGGTCCTCCCGATCGGTTTCCTGGAGCCCCGCCGATCTGCCGACAAAGCGCCGGGTTGCGGCCGGGCCCTGTTGACCTTCGCCGGAAAATCAAGGAAAGAGCGCGCATCGCTGCCGTAGCCCATCGGTCGAGCCTCCCTCAGCGGGGGAGCACTCCGGGGCCAGGGCGGTCGAACCAAGGGCTTTCCAGGCCCCGCTTGCCTCGGTCGCGACCGGGGCCGCTCCCCTGGAAGGCCAGAGGCTGTGGTAGCTCAGTGGTAGAGCACTCCCTTGGTAAGGGAGAGGTCGAGAGTTCAATCCTCTCTCACAGCACCATTTCCGGCCATGTCGCTGCGCGATGGCGGTGAGCCTGCCGACATATCCTGATCCCACGCCGCTCAACGTCGTTCATGCCTGTCAGGCCGTGCCGGAATTGCGTCCGCCGCCTGGCATTCCTCGAATGTCCGCGAAGGTGAGGCCAAATGGCCGGCAGAGTTCCGGCAATCGCCGTCGTCGCTGAAAGCCAAGATCAAGGAAGCCGCGGCCCAACCGTCGGCAACTAACGTCTTGAGACTGAAGGCGACGTCGACAAGGTCCAAGGTAAGGTTCAAATAACCGTGTGCACCGCACGCAATTGTGGCTGAAACAAGGGAACCTTTTCGAGCTTTACGGATTATTACCTCCGTACGCGCATTGTGTACCGAACAATGCGTGTCCAGCGAGGTGCTATCGATGTCCGAACTTGCCAACATTGTCTCCCATCCGGGACGGCGGTCGGAAGTTGCGCGCCATCTCGAGCGGCTCCACGTGTTCCAGCCCGTCCACGATCTGCCGGCGCAGCTCAGCGAAAAGCTGGAGCGGCTGGAGATGGCCGAGCGGCGCATGCAGCAGGAGCGCTCGCGCGCCCGCTAGGCAAAGCGCCGTCGGCTCGGTCAGGCGGGCGATCGGACGCGTGAACGGCGCTTTATTCGCGCCTGCTTCTGGTGTAACGGAGTTGCCGCGGTAATCAGCCGGCTCCGGGGGCGCGCCATGACCAAGAATCTCGACGCCGCGATCGACTCGATCGGCGAACGCGTTACCCATATCTGCGAATTCCTGCACGAACTCGAGCCGGGCCAGCCGGTCGATCCGGCGGCGCTCGCCGATGCGGTGCACGATTGCTCCAATGTCAGCCAGTCGATGAACAGCCTGAAGCGCGTGGTCAAGCGCCTCGACAACGTCGAGGGCTGACCCGCCCGCCGCCGAGGCCCTGCCCGGAGAAGCCGCAGGGATCGGTTCGCATGCAGCCGGCCGCGCCCTCCCGCCCGCACAAGAGGAGCCCCGCATGGTCGCGACCGACATCGCCACACGGGTCTGGAACCATACGTTCAAGCTCGACACGATCGTGCGCAGCCTGCTCGACACGGATTTCTACAAGCTCCTGATGCTGCAGATGGTGCACGGGCTGCATCCGGACGTGCAGGCGACGTTCTCGCTGCACAACCGGACGCGGCAGGTGAAGCTCGCCGAGATCATCGACGAGCAGGAACTGCGCGACCATCTCGACCACGCGCGCTCGCTCTCCTTCACCAAGCGCGAGATGATCTGGCTGGCGGGCAACAGCTTCTACGGCACGCGGCAGATCTTCCGGCCGGACTTCCTCGAATGGCTGCAGCATTTCCGCCTGCCGGAATACGAGTTGCGGCGGGTCGACGGGCAGTTCGAGCTGGATTTTCACGGCCCCTGGACCCACACGATGATGTGGGAGATCCCGGCGCTGGCGATCATCAACGAATTGCGCTCGCGCGCCGCGATGAAGGATTTCAAGCGCTTCGAGCTCGACGTGCTCTATGCCCGCGCCAAGGCCAAGATGTGGGAGAAGGTCGAGCGCCTGCAGGCCCTGCCGGAGCTGCGCATCTCGGATTTCGGCACGCGGCGGCGGCATTCCTTCCTGTGGCAGCGCTGGTGCGTCGAGGCGCTGAAGGAAGGGCTCGGCGACCGGCTGATCGGCTCGTCCAACGTGCTCCTGGCAATGGAAACCGATCTCGAGGCGATCGGCACCAACGCCCACGAGCTGCCGATGGTGCTTTCGGCGCTGGCCGACAGCGACGAGGAGCTGCGCCAGGCGCCGTACCAGGTGTTCCGGCAGTGGCAGAGCTATTACGGCGGCAATCTGCTGATCGTTCTGCCGGACACCTACGGCACGGCGGCCTTCCTGAAGCAGGCGCCGCGATGGCTGTCCTCCTGGACCGGCTTCCGGCCGGATTCGGCGCCGCCGATCGAGGGCGGGGAGGAGATCATCGCCTGGTGGAAGCGCATGGGCGAGGACCCGCGCGACAAGCTGCTGGTGTTCTCGGACGGCATGGACGCCGACACGATCGAGCGGACCTACCGGCATTTCGAGGGGCGGGTGCGGATGAGCTTCGGCTGGGGCACCAATCTCACCAACGATTTCCGCGGCGTCTCGCCGGTGCCGACCAGCGGGCTCGACCCGATCTCGCTGGTCTGCAAGGTCACCGAGGTCAACGGCCGGCCCGCCGTCAAGCTCTCGGACAATCCGGCCAAGGCGAGCGGCGACCCGCAGGCTGTGGCGCGCTACCGCCGGGTGTTCGGCGAGGCGGCCTATGCGGAGCGGGCGCTCGCGGTCTGAAACGGCCCGGCGACTGGCCTCGGCGTCGAAAAAATCTGCGTGAGCGGATAAGATAAGTCTTGCTGACCATAAGCAGGATTACTAAATCGGCTGCATGAGCCAGCAGCACCCCCCGAGCCTCGGCTTCCTGCTCATCGATGCCGCCCGCCTCATCCGCCGGCGCTTCGAACAGGAGAGCCGCGACCTCTCGATGACCTCGGCGCAGCTGCAGCTCGTCGCCCGCCTCGCCAAGAACGAGGGCATCGGGCAGGCGGCGCTGGCGGCGCTCCTCGAACTCGAGCCGATGACCGTCTCCCGGCATGTCGACCGCATGGTGGCGGCCGGGCTGGTGGAGCGTCGGCAGGATCCGAACGACCGGCGGGCACGCCAGCTGTTCACGACCGATCGATGCCGGGCGCTGATCGAGCCGATGCGCGCGCGAGCCGCTGCCGTCTTCGAGGACGCGCAGAAGGGGATGTCGGCGGCGGAGCGCCGCAATCTCATATCCGCGCTGGAGACCCTGATCGCCAATCTATCGACGATCGAGGCCGGCGAAAGCGTTCGCGGCGCGGTCCGCGAACCGTCAGAGGTGACCCCATGAACGTGCAACCGGACAAGAACCGACTGAACGAAGCCGAGCCGGTCGTCGATCCCGACGTCACGCCGGCATCGCAGCCCTCTCCGGCTGCAGATGCGGGTCCGCCGGAAGCTGCGACACCTGCGGCAGAGGCCGCGCCCCCGCCGGAAGCGGCGAAGAAGAAGCGTCGCCCGATCCGAACGCTGCTGATCGTCGCCCTGCCGCTCGCTCTGGCGCTGGGCGGGGCCTATTACTGGGTCACGGGCGGGCGCTACATCAATACCGAGGACGCCTATGTCCAGCAGGACCGCGTCACGGTGATGCCGCAGGTGAGCGGCCAGATCGCCCGCGTCGCGGTCGCAGAAAACCAGAAGGTCGAAGCCGGGGCGCTGCTCTTCACCATCGATGACAGCGTCTATCGCAACGCCGTGGAGCAGGACCAGGCCAATCTGGAATCGGCCCGGCTCAATGTCGAGAAGCTGAAGGCGGCCTATGCCCAGGCGGTGTCGGAAGCCGGGACCGCACGCGATGCGCTGACCAACGCCGAGACTCAAGACCGGCGCCAGCAGACGCTGGTGCAGAAGGGCATCGTCAGCCAGTCCACGCTCGACGATGCCGACCTTGCCCTGCGCCAGGCGCGGGGCGCGCTCTCCTCGGCCGAGAGCCAGGTCCTTGCGGCAAGGGCGGCACTGGCGGGCGATCCCGACATCGCCACGGACAAGCATCCGCTGGTGCTCGAGGCCTTCGCGCAGCTCCACGCTGCCCAGCTCGACCTATCCCATACCGAGGTGACCGCGCCGGCGGCCGGCGTGATCAGCCAGACCGACCGGCTGCTGGAGGGCCAGTATGTCACCCCGGCTTCGGCCGTGATGAGCCTGATGGAAACCCACGACAGCTGGATCGAAGCCAATTACAAGGAAACCGAGCTGACCGACATGCGGGTCGGCCAACCGGTGGATGTCGAGCTCGACACCTATCCTGACCATTTGCTGCACGCCACGGTCGGCTCGATCGGGGCCGGCACCGGCTCGGAATTCGCGCTCTTGCCGGCGCAGAACGCTACCGGCAACTGGGTGAAGGTGGTGCAGCGCATTCCCGTGCGCATCCGCATCGCGGAGACCGACGACATGCCGTCCCTGCGTGCCGGCATGAGCGCCAGCGTCACGGTCGACACCGGCCATGCGCGAGGCGTGCCGGCGTTCCTCGCGCCCGTCGTCGCGGCGCTGGGGCTCGACACTTATCTGCCGGCCGGTCGCGCGGTCGCGGCCAAGTCCGGCGCCGAGGCAACGGACGTGATCGCCTCCGGACCAGACTCGCAGGAAGGGGCCACCGCCGGTACGGCGACGACCCCGGCACGATGAGCGCCGCGGCCGCGCCGGCCGCCGCCGGCCCGGATGGCGTCGTCGCCCACAAGGGCCTGATCACCGTGTCGATCATGCTGGCGACGATCATGCAGGTGCTCGACACCACGATCGCCAACGTCGCGCTGCCGAACATGCAGGGCTCGCTGGGGGCGGCGCAGGACCAGATCACCTGGGTGCTGACCTCCTACATCGTCGCCGCCGCGATCATGACGCCGGTGACCGGCTGGCTCTCCGACCGGGTGGGCCTGCGGGAGCTGTTCATCGCCTCGGCCGCCGGCTTCGTCGTCGCGTCGATGGCCTGCGGCTTTGCCACCAGCCTCGACGAGATGATCTTCTTCCGGCTGCTGCAGGGCCTGTGCGGCGCGGCGCTCGTGCCGCTGTCGCAGACCGTGCTCTTGAACATCAACACGAAGGAACAGCACGGCTCGGCCATGGCGATCTGGGGCGCCGGCATCATGGTCGGCCCGATTGTCGGCCCGACGCTGGGCGGCTGGCTGACCGAGACGTTCAACTGGCGCTGGGTGTTCTTCGTCAATCTGCCGATCGGCCTCCTGGCGCTGGCGGGAATGATCCTTTTCCTGCCCAGGACGCCGAAGCGGCAGAGGGGCTTCGACTTCTTCGGCTTCGCCATGCTGTCGCTGTTCATCGGGGCGCTGCAGCTCTTCCTCGACCGCGGCGAGCAGGTCGACTGGTTCGCCTCGCCCGAATGCTGGATCGAGCTCGGCTTCGCCGTGACGGGCCTGTGGGCCTTCGTGCTGCACATAACGGGGAGGGAAGGCGCCTTCATCGACCCGAAGATCTTCACCGACCGCAACCTCGTCATGGCGCTGGTGATGATCTTCGTCGTCGGCATGATCCTGCTCGCCGGCCTCGCGCTGCTGCCGCCGATGCTGCAGAACATCCTCGGCTATCCGGTGGTGACGACGGGACTCGTGCTGGCGCCGCGCGGCGTCGGCACGATGATCTCGATGATCGTCGTCGGCCGGCTGATCGGCAAGGTCGATACGCGCCTCCTGATCTTCACCGGGCTGATGCTGACGGCGCTGTCGCTCTACCAGATGAGCGGCTTCTCGATCCTGATGGATTCGACGCCGATCGTCGTCTCCGGCGTCGTGCAGGGGCTCGGATTGGGCCTGGTGTTCGTGCCGCTGTCGACGCTGGCCTTCGCGACGCTGGCGCCGAAGTTCCGGCCGGACGCGGCATCGCTGTTCAGTCTGCTCCGCAATATCGGCTCGTCGGTGGGCATCTCGATCGTGTCGGTGGAGCTCGCCCACAACATCGTCATCAGCCGCGCCGACCTCGTCGCCGGGCTGAATCCGTTCAACCCGAACTTCACCAATGCGGTCGCGACGATGGGGATGGACCAGATGACGACGCTGGGGATCCTCAACCAGCAGGTCCAGGCGCAGGCGGCGATGATCGCCTATGTCGACGACTTCAAGCTGATGATGATCATCACGCTCTGCGCCGTCCCGCTGCTGGCCTTCATGAAGCCGCCCGGCAGAAATGCCGATGCCGGCGGGCATGCCCCGGCGATGGAGTAGGACTCCCCGCACAGCTGCCGGCGGGGCGCCGGAGCAACGGGCTGACCATTGACGGTCCGTCGCGAGGAAATGATCGCCGGTCCGGAACATGGGTCCTCTGCCGTCATTGGCCTTGCGAGGATGGCACGTCCGGTAAGGGCTGCGCCATCGCCCCAATTCATAACGACAATTCGAAGGATACCCACCATGAAGATCCTGATGGTCCTGACGTCGCACGACCAGCTCGGCGACACCGGCAACAAGACCGGCTTCTGGCTCGAGGAATTCGCCGCGCCCTATTACGTCTTCAAGGATGCCGGCGCCGACATCACGCTCGCCTCGCCAAAGGGCGGCCAGCCGCCGCTCGATCCCAAGAGCGACGCCGAGGACGCCCAGACGGAGGCGACCAAGCGCTTCAAGGCCGATCCGGCGGCGCAGCAGGATCTGGCGAACACCAAGGTCCTGTCCACCGTCGGCGCTGACGGCTTCGACGCGATCTTCTATCCCGGTGGCCACGGACCGCTCTGGGACCTGGCCGAGGATGCGGACAGCCGCAGGCTGATCGAGAGCTTTGCAGCGAGCGACCGGCCGGTCGGCGCCGTCTGCCACGCACCGGCGGTATTCCGGCACACCAAGTCGGCGGACGGAAAATCGCTGGTCGCGGGCCGGACCGTCACCGGCTTCACCAACACCGAGGAAGAAGCCGTCGGCCTGACCGAGATCGTGCCGTTCCTGGTCGAGGACATGCTGGTCGCCAATGGCGGCAAGTACCAGAAGGGCGCCGACTGGGCGTCCTTCGTCGTCACCGACGGCAAGCTGGTGACCGGCCAGAATCCGGCCTCGTCCGAGGAAGCCGCGCACAAGCTGCTGACCTTCCTTTGAGGGCATAGCCGGGCGCGACAATGACGCACCCGGTCCGCTGTTCAAGCCAGCCCGTCGGGAACTCCCGGCGGGCTTTTTCGTCTCAATCGCCGAGCGCGACGCCTTCGCGGCGCGGATCGGCGCCGGCTTCCAGCCCGTCCGGGCCGATGACGATGGCATGAAGGCCGGAATCGAGCGCCGTCTCGTTGACCTCGTAGCCGAGCGCGCGGAGCGGGCCAGAGAGCGCCGTCGCGGACGTTCCCGCCTCGACGTCGAACGGGCCGAAGCGGTTGACCAGATGCGGCATGGTGACGGCTTCCTGCGCGTCCATCCGCCAGTCGATCAATGCGACGAGGGCCTGTGCGACGTAGCCGATGATGCGGCTGCCGCCGGGCGAGCCGATGGCGATGATCGGTTCACCGCTCTGCATGACGATGGTCGGCGCCATCGATGAACGTGGCCGCTTGCCGGGCGCGACGGCATTGGCGATCAGCCGGCCGTCGTCGTCGCGGGTCTCGAAGGAGAAGTCGGTCAGCTCGTTGTTGAGCAGGAAGCCGCCGGTCATCAGCCGCGAGCCGAAGCCGCTCTCGATCGTGGTGGTCATCGAGACGACGTTGCCGGCCGCGTCGACGATCGAGAAATGGCTGGTCGAGGGAAGCTCGAGGGCGGTGTCGTCGCCGAGCAGCATCGCGTGGTCCCAGGGCGGCGAGCCGGGCACGATCTCGGCTTCGGCGAGCGCCGTGTCGCCCTCGAGCAGCCTGGCGCGGTCGGCGAGATAGGCCGGGTCAAGTAGGCCCTTCAGCGGCATCGGCACGAAGTCGATGTCGGCCATGTAGCGGCTGCGGTCGGCGAAGGCGAGCCGCGAGGCGTCGCCGATCAGCCGCCAGGCGTCGAGGCTCTCGGGCCCGAGCGCCGCGATGTCGTGCGGTTCGATCATGCCGAGGATCTGGCCGACGGTCAGCGCGCCGGAGGAGGGCGGGCCCATGCCGCAGACATCCATGTCCCGATAGTCGACGCAGACCGGTTCGCGTTCGGCGATGGCGTAGGTGGCGAGGTCCGAGAGGGCGAGCTTGCCGGGATTGCCCTCGGCGTTCTGCACCGTCTCGACGATCCCCTCGGCGACAGGACCTTCGTAAAATCCGGCAGGGCCGTTGTCGGCGATCGCCCGCAATGTCCCGGCATAGGCCGTGTTGACCAGAAGGTGGCCGACCGGCAGGGCAGCGCCGTCGGGGCCGAGGAAGTAGTCGCGCGTGGCGGTATGGCGGGAAAGGTTGGCCGCGTCCTCGACAATCAGCGCGTTGAGGCGGGGCGAGACCGCGAAGCCCTTCTCCGCAAGCTCGAGCGCCGGCTGCACGACGTCGCGCCAGGGAAGGGCGCCATAGCGCTGGTGGGTGTCGAAGAGCAGCCTCACCGTGCCGGGCGTTCCGACCGAGCGCCCGCCGACCACGGCATCCATGAAGGCGAGCGGCTCGCCGGAATCGTCGAGGAAGAGCGTCGGCGTGGCGCCGGCCGGTGCCGTCTCGCGGCCGTCGAACGTGGTGAGCCGATCCGCCTCGGCATCGAAATAGACCAGGAAGGCGCCGCCGCCGAGGCCGGAAGACTGCGGCTCGACGAGGCCGAGCACCAGCTGCGTCGTCACCATCGCGTCGATGGCGTTGCCGCCCTGGCGCAGGATCGCCAACCCTGCCTCCGCGGCCAGCGGATGCGCCGCCGCCACCATCTGCCGCTCGGCCCGCACGAGTCCGGCTTCGACGGAAGGCGTCGCGGCCTCCGGCTCGAAGGCATCGCTCGGCTGCTCCTGCGCAAAGGCTGCGGGGGCCAGGCCGAGGCCAAGAATCAATAGCCATGCGGCGAGTTTCCGGCGGGCCATCACGGCATCTCCTCAAGCAGTTTTGCCGTCAACCTATGTCAGTCGGGAAAGGACCGAAAGCCGGGTCAGAGTGCCTCAAGGGAAGGTATGCCCTGCGGCATCAAGGATTCGCGAAACCGCCTGCGGCAGGATCAATTCCTCTTTTCGCCGACCGCGCTTGGCAATAGGGTCCGCACCGAATCGGGCCGTGCCATCGGGAGCCGCCCCGACAGTGATCAGCAGGGAGGCTCGATCGTGGCCATACGCATCATCTCTTTCATCATCGCCTTGTTCGTCATGCCGGGGCTTGCCCTCGCGCATGGTCCGACGCGCCAGAAGGCCAGCGAGACCGTCGAGATCGACGCGTCGCCGGAGCAGGTATGGGCCGTCATCGGCGCCTTCGGCGACATGTCCTGGCATCCGCGCGTGGCGATGACCGATTCGCCCAAGGGCGCGGAGGTCGGGGCCATCCGCACGCTCGGCTACTCGACCGGCGGGACGATGGAGGAAGAGCTCTCGAAGATCGATCCGGCGAAGATGACGCTCTCGACCTTCATCGGCCACGTGAATGTCGACGTGCTGCCGGCAACCAACTATTCCTCGACGATGACGGTGAAGCCGCTCGACGGCGGGGCGCGGTCCGAGGTCACCTGGCGCGCGGCCTTCTATCGCGGCTACCCGAACAACGACCCGCCGGCGGAGCTCAACGACGAGGCGGCCGTGACCGGGGTTTCGGCCTTCCTGCGAGAGGGCCTCGACAACCTCAAGACGGTGGTCGAATCCGGCTCGTGAGCCCGCTGCGCGGCATCGCGGCCCGTGCCGGCCTGGTGCTGGCCGCCATCCTGGCGACCGGCACGGCCGCGGCCGGCGACCTCGCCTACGTCACCAGCCAGGAAGCCGAGGAGCTGGCGATCGTCGATCTGGACACGATGACCGTGCGCTCGACGATTCCCATATCCGGCAAGCCGGCCGGCATTGCCATCTCGGCCGACGGCACGCGTGGCTACGTCTCGCGCCCCGAGGCCAAGGCAATCAGCGTCGTCGACACGGCGTCGGGCACCGTGATCGGCGAGATCGATACCGGCGGCGGGCCGCTCGGCATCGCGGTGCATCCCTCCGGCGCGCCCGTCTATGTCGCCGACTGGTTCTCCCATTCCCTGCTGGTCGTCGATCCGGAAGCCGGCACGGTGACAGGCTCCTTCGAGACCGGCGAATCGCCCTCCGGCGTGGCGGTTTCGGACGACGGCGCCGTGATCGTCACGGCCGACCGCGACTCGGACCAGATTTCGTTCATCGACAGCGCGACGGGCGAAGCGCTCGCTCGCGTGGCGGTCGGCGCACGCCCCTTCGGCGTAGCGTTTTCGCCGGACGGGACGCGGGTCTATGCGACCAATGTCGGCGGCGACAGCGTCACCATCGTCGATGCCGCCAGCCACGCGGTTCTCGGTGCCGTCGATGTCGGCTCGCATCCCTATGCCGCCGCCGAGACGCGCGGCAAGGTTTTCGTCACCGACCAGTATGGCAGTACCGTCACCGTCTTCGACGCGGCGACGCGGGAGCGCTTGACGACGCTGGAAACCGGCGAATATCCCGAAGGGATCGATGTCGGCAGCGACGGGCGTTTCGTCTATGTTGCCAACTGGTTCGACAACACGCTCGCCAAGATCGACGCCGAGACGCTGGAGATCGTCGGGCATGTCACGGTCGGCGACGGCCCGCGCGCCTTCGGCGCGTTCATCGGCGCCGATCCGGCGACGGAATAGAAAGGGAGGATTGAATGATGCCCAACCCATTCCGGCACGCCGCGATCGCGGCACTTGCGACGCTGCTGGGCGTTGCATCCGCCGCCGCACAGATGGTGGTGCCGCCGAGCACCGTCGTCGGCCCGGCCGGCGCCTCCCGGGTGCCCGGCATGGGCAGCACGCCTTCGCCGGCGACCGCCGACTATCCGACCGACGTGACGGCGGACTACGTGTTCGGCTGCATGTCGAGCAACGGCAACACGCGCACGGCGCTGGAGCAATGTTCCTGCTCCTTCGACGTGGTGGCCTCGCTGCTGCCCTTCGATCGCTATGTCGAGGCCTCGACCTTCCTGTCGATGCAGCAGGTCAGCGGCGAGAAGGGGGCGCTGTTCAGGGGCGGCGTGCAGCAGAAGGCGGCCATCGACGCGCTGCGCCGCGCCCAGGCGGAAGCCGAGATCCGCTGCTTCGACTGAAGCAGCGGCCAGACCGGCGCTTGCTCGAGGCCGCTGAGCGCCAGGCTCAGGACTGGCCGGGCTCGAAGCTCTTTTCGAAAACGTTGCCATCGGTGTCGACGGCGCGGGCATGGAAGTCCGCCGCATCGCCGGCATAGGTGAAGCGGAAGCTCGGATCCTCGGATATCGAAATGCCGCCGGTCATCGAGAACAGCGGCTCGCCGCTCCGGGTGATCTCAAGCTCGCTGATGAAGTGCGCCGGGATGTAGAGAAGCGTCACCTGATCCTTCTGGAGGCCGGAATTGTTCGGGTGGCGGATCATCAGCTGCGCCTCGCGCTCGGTCGAATCCGCCGAAGCCTCGAAGAAGCGCAGCTTCATCTGGCCCATCTCGCGGGCGGCGACCTCGGGATCCTTCGCCGCCGGGGCGGCGCAGCCGCCGGCCGCCTTCACGAACTGGCTGGTGACGTAGAGCGTGCCGTCGGCGGCCTCCGCCACGGCATGGATGTCGGTGTATTCATTGACCCGAACGCGGGTCGACAGCTGCGTCACCCCGGCATTTTCGGCAATGTCGAAGGTCGCCGCGACGGGCGCCGGGTTCTCGTCGATCACCAGCGTCACCTTGCGGATGTCGTGGCCGGGATCGAGGGTGAGGGTGATCGGCACGATCGCCGGATCTGTGGCGCGGGCCGGCGCGTCGAGGCGAATCGCCTCGCTGCCCTCGATCAACTCGCGCGCGCCGAACAGATCACCCCTGAGGCCGGACCACGTCGAGGGGCTCGCCGCCGCGGCGGCCTCGGGCGACAGCGGCGTCTCGGCTTTTGTGGCCGGCGCGGCAAGAACGGTGGCGAGACATGCGAGCGACAGGCTGGCCGCCCGTGCCATTCCCAGGCATTTCCGGTTTGCGTTCGGCATCAGAACCTCCCTGTTCCGCGGCGCGTGCCCGTCGCCGGTCATCCTGCCCGCTAATGTGAGCCTGCAGCGCGCATCCGGCAAGCGGCACGGCAGTTGCCTGCGGCAGAGTGGTGCGCACGCGGAACCGACCGCTATTCCCACTCCAGCTCGGCGAAGGCCGCGGTGGCGTTGCGCGGGTTGTAGGCCTCGAAGAGCTGCCATTTCCCGGCCTGGCTCGCGGCGGCCTTCTCGACCGCTTCGGCCATTGGGACGCCGTCGGCGATGGCGGCCCGCAGATCTGCGGCGAGCGTCTCCAGGTAGACTGTCTGGGCCTCCAGAGCCTGCGGCCACGGCGCGCTGGGCGGGCCGTGGCCCGGCACCACGCGCTGCGCGTCGATCGAGGCAAGTTCCGGGGTCTGGGCGAGCCAGCCCTTGATCGAGCCATCGAGCACCGGCACGTGCTCCATGAAGACGAGGTCGCCGGCAAAGAGCGTCCCGGTCGCCTCGTCGAGAACCGTCAGGTCGTTGTCGGTGTGGGCGGTGCCCCAGGCCGTCAGCAGCAGGGTCCGACCGCCGAGATCGATGCGCCGCTCGCCCTCGACCGTCTCGTCCGGCAGGGTGATCGCGACCGGGTCCGCCAGCGCAGGCCCCAGCTGCTCGCGCATCGACTGGCGGTAGAACTCCGCCCGAGCCGAAAGCGCCGCCGGCAGCCGGCGATGCCCGATGATAGTCGCGCCGATGCCGGCGAAGACCTGATTCCCGAAGACGTGGTCGGGATGCATGTGCGTGTTGACGAGAAAGAGCACCGGCAGATCGGTGACGCGCCTGATGGCGGCCAGCGCGGCTTCCGCGACCGCCACGCTGCCGCCACTGTCGATCATGGCCACTGCCGCGTCGCCGACGACGAAACCGATATTGGCGATGTCGCCGCGGTTGCCGGGCGTGGTTTCCGCGACCGCTCCGGCATGGACGAAGACGCCGGAGGCGACTTCCGTCATCGGCAGCGGCTCGGCGGCCGGCGCGGCGGTGGCGGCAAGCAGGCCCGAGAGACAGGCGGCGGCGATGCAACGGAGGATCGGCAGCATGGGGCCATGTGATCCGCTTCGATACCGGGAGGCAAGCGGGACGGCGCGCCGCGCTCCTGCGTCAAGCTGTCCGCGGCCGGCCTGTTCTTTCCGGCATCGACGCCATTCGTGATGATCGAGGAGGCCGATGGGATGCGCCCGCAGAACCGGCCGGGCGAGAAAGTCGCCGGAGAATAGATCCCAGCAACATTATCTGACCGGACCCAATAAAATGGAATCTTACAATGGGTAAAGCTTCAGCCTGCTACCAAATGCAAGGCGCATGCTGGGATTTTTCGGGGGCAGTGAGAATTTCGCTGTGCGTCATCATCATGAGCCCACCCAAATCATGACGCCGGAATGGTTATTTTTGCATTGCACGATAAGAATGCTGCAGTGCACCTACAAGTTTCCGTTTTTGCGCTTGCGCAGGAATATTTCCCGAACTAGCATCCTCCATGGTTTCCGGCTTCAAGGTCGGGGTGTTGGGAGCACTCCGAATCTCGAAGGCCACGGTAGGGCGTTCGATCAACGGTGCCCACCAAGACCCCTATTGGCGGTCGTGACACGCTGCCGGAAACCTTCCCCCAGTTCGCTACATGTCGTCATCGGCAATCCTGCCTTTGGACGCCATCGGAATATGTCTTTGGGAGGACAGTTGATGTTGAAAGCCATTACGAAAGCCGCGCTCGCCTCGAGCCTGCTCGTCTCGTTCGGGGCCGCTGCCTCGGCGAACGAGGCACTCATGGATCTGCAGGGCGATGCCAAGCAGTGGGTCATGCCCACCGGCAACTACGCCAACCAGCGCTACTCGACGCTGGATGCCATCAACAAGGACAATGTCGGCGACATGGTCCCGGCGTGGACCTTCTCGACCGGCGTGCTGCGCGGTCACGAGGGCAACCCGCTGGTGATCGGCGACACGATGTACGTCCACACCCCGTTCCCCAACATCGTCTACGCGCTCGACCTGAACGACGAAGGCTCGATCAAGTGGCGCTACGAGCCGAAGCAGGACCCGAGCGTCATCCCGGTGATGTGCTGCGACACCGTCAACCGCGGCGTGGCCTATGCGCCGGCTGAAGGTGCGGACGGGCGTGCCCTGGTCATCCTCCACCAGGCCGACACGACCGTCGTGGCGCTCGATGCCGAGACCGGCGAGCAGGTCTGGTCCGTCCAGAACGGCGACCCGTCGAAGGGCGAGACCGGCACGGCGGCGCCGATGATCGTCAAGGACAAGGTGTATATCGGCATCTCCGGCGGCGAGTTCGGCGTTCGCGGTTCGCTGACCGCCTACAACCTGTCGGACGGCAGCCAGGCATGGCGTGCCTACTCGACCGGCCCGGACGACGAGATGCTGTTCGACCCGGAGCAGACCATGTCGCTCGGCAAGCCGGTCGGCGCCGACTCCTCGCTGAAGAGCTGGGAAGGCGACCAGTGGCAGATCGGCGGCGGCACGACCTGGGGCTGGTTCGCCTTCGATCCGGAACTCAACCTGATCTATTACGGCACCGGCAACCCCTCGACCTGGAACCCGGCGCAGCGCCCGGGCGACAACAAATGGTCGATGACCATCATGGCCCGCGACGCCGACACCGGCATGGCCAAGTGGGTCTACCAGATGACCCCGCACGACGAGTGGGACTTCGACGGCGTCAACGAGATGATCCTCGCGGACATCGACGTCGGCGGCACCGAGCGCAAGGCGCTGGTCCACTTCGACCGCAACGGCTTCGCCTACACGATGGATCGTGAGACCGGCGAGCTGCTGGTCGCCAAGAAGTACGATCCGGCCGTCAACTGGGCGACCGAAGTCGTGATGGACCCGAACTCGGATCAGTACGGCCGGCCGCAGGTGGTCGCCGAATACTCGACCGAGCAGAACGGCGAAGACGTGAACTCCACCGGCATCTGCCCGGCGGCGCTCGGCACCAAGGACCAGCAGCCTGCGGCGTACTCGCCGGAGACCAAGCTGTTCTACGTCCCGACCAACCACGTCTGCATGGACTATGAGCCGTTCCGCGTCGCCTACACGGCAGGCCAGCCCTATGTGGGCGCGACCCTGTCGATGTACCCGGCTCCGGACAGCCACGGCGGCATGGGCAACTTCATTGCCTGGGACGCCGGCACGGGCGAGATCAAGTGGTCGCTGCCCGAGCAGTTCTCGGTATGGTCGGGTGCCCTGGCAACCGCCGGCGGCGTCGTGTTCTACGGCACGCTGGAAGGCTTCCTGAAGGCGGTCGACGCGGAGACGGGCGACGAGCTCTACAAGTTCAAGACCCCGTCGGGCATCATCGGCAACGTGATGACCTACGAGCATGAAGGCCAGCAGTATGTCGGCATCCTGTCCGGCATCGGCGGCTGGGCCGGCATCGGCCTCGCGGCCGGCCTCACCGATCCCAACGCCGGTCTCGGCGCGGTCGGCGGCTATGCGGCCCTGTCGAAGTACACCGCGCTCGGCGGCCAGCTGACGGTCTTCACCGTGCCGGACCAGACCGCTTCGGCGGCCCCGGCAGCTCCGGCTGATGCAGCCGCTCCGGCGACCAATAACTAAGCTTGCGAAACAGGGCCTCGCTCCATCAGGAGCGGGGCCTTTTCATGACTTGAGGGCTCGTCGTCAGGCACCACCTCGACGCCGGGCCCTCCCCTTTGGGAGAAGGGTGGTACGCGATCCTGCGGGGCGTATCGACCGAAGCTCGGACCGCTCCAGCGGCCCGTTTGTCAATTCGTGAGGTTTGCATGACGTATAGACTGATCGCCCTTGCCAGTGCCGTGTTCCTCTCGACGACCAGTCTGGCCGGCGCCCAGGGCACCGGCACGACGGTCGTTCCGGCGGGGCAGGAAGCACCGGCGGCGGGCACGACGGCGCCCGCCGGTGGCGGCGCAGCCGCGACCAGCACGGCGCCGGCTGCCGGCGAGGCGCCTGCTGCCGGCGAGGCGCCTGCTGCGGCAGAAGCGCCAGCCGCCGCCGAAGCACCAGCCGCCGCCGAAGCACCGGCCGGTGGGGAAGCGCCTGCGGCAGCCGAAGCACCGGCCCCGGCGCCATCTGCCGACGCACAGATGGCAAGCGCGGAGGGCATGCAGCCCGACGCCCATCCGTCGAAGGACACCGCCACGGAAGGCAACGCGCCGACCGAAGGCGACATGGGCAAGTGGGTCGACCCGGCCGGCAACCCGACCTACAATATCGGCGAGGACGGCAAGGTCGACTGGTACGCCTGGCGCGGCTCCAAGAAATACGGCGCGAATTGCCTGCAGTGCCACGGCCCGGACGGCATGGGCTCTTCCTTCGCCCCGAACCTGACGGAGTCGCTGCAGAACCTGAGCTATTTCGATTTTGTCGGGATTGTCGTCAGTGGCCAGCAGAACAAGTGGCATCCGCAGAATTCGGTGATGCCGGCCTGGGGCGAGGATCCCAACGTCATGTGCTCGCTCGACGCGATCTATATCTACCTGCGCGGGCGCACCGATGGCGTGATTGGCCGCGGCGAGCCGCCGCGTCCGGAGAAGAACGAGGAAGGCCAGAAGGCGGAGTACGACTGCTTGGGATTCTGATGTTATGAAACGACTCATCTCAGTCGTCGCCGGTGTCGCGAGCATGGTTCTGCTCGCGGCGCCGCATGCGGCACAAGCACAGGATCGGGAGTTCGGCGGCGAGATCGAACTCGTCGATCCGGACGTGTTGCGGGTCTGCGCCGACCCCAACAACATGCCGTTCTCGAACCAGGCGGAAGAGGGGTTCGAGCAGGCGGTCGCACGGTTTTTGGCGGAAAAGCTCGGGCGGAAGTCGGTATCCTACGCCTATTTCCCGCAGGCCACCGGCTTCGTGCGCATGACGCTCGGCGCCAATGTCTGCGACCTCATCATCAGCTATCCGCAGGGTGACGAGCTCGTCCAGAACACCAACGCCTATTACCGGACGGCCTATGCGCTGGTCTATCCCAGCGGCGGCGAACTCGATGGCGTCGAATCGCTCTCGGACCCGAAGCTGAAGGACAAGCGCGTCGGCATCATCGCCGGCACGCCGCCGGGCAGCTATCTGGCGCGAGCCGGGCTGATGGGCCGCGCCAAGGCGTACCAGCTGATGATCGACACCCGCGTCGACAATTCCGCCAAGGCGATGATCGACGATCTGGCCTCCGGCGAGATCGACGCGGCGGTACTCTGGGGTCCGATGGCCGGCTACTACGCCAAGCAGGCCGAGCGCGACTACACCGTCGTGCCGCTGCACAAGGAAGCGGGCGGGGCCGCCATGGCCTTCCGCATCACCATGGGTGTGCGTCCGGCGGACCAGGAGTGGAAGCGGACGCTGAACCGCGCGATCGCGCAGCACCAGGACGAGATCAACGAAATTCTCCTGTCCTACGGCGTGCCGCTGCTCGACGAAGAGGATCGCCCGATCCTGTCGAAAACGGGTCAGGCTGCGCAGGAAGCGCCCGGTCCCGACGGCGACACGGCGCCGGCTGCCGGCGACGCGCAATGAAACGGCTGCGGCCGGCGCCCCTGCGCCTGGTCGCGGTGGGCTTGGCGGCCGCGTGTCTTGCCCTTCCGGGGCAAGGCGGAGCGGCTTTGGCCGCGGATTTCCCGAGTGCGGTTGCGGAGCCCGACGGGTATCGCATGGACGCCTACCGCGCCCCGGTGCCTTCCAGCCTGTCGGGCGGGACCGTCGTCGACACGCCGGCCGCAAAGGCGCTGCATGACCGCGGCATTGCCTTCGTCGACGTGCTGCCGAGGCCACCCCGCCCGCAGAACCTTCCCGAAGGCACGATCTGGCATCCGAAGGAGCGGACGAACATTCCCGGCTCGCTGTGGCTGGTGGACACCGGCTACGGCGCGCTGGCGCCGGTGATGGAGGCCTATTTCATGCAAGGGCTCGCCAAGGCCACCGGCGGCGACAAGGCGGCGCCGGTGGTGATCTACTGCCAGCGGGACTGCTGGATGAGCTGGAACGCCGCCAGGCGGGCGATCGCCGCCGGCTATAGCGCCATCCACTGGTACCCGGACGGAACCGAGGGTTGGGCCGAAGCCGGGCTGCCGCTCGTCGCGGCGGAGCCGGAGCCCCGGCCGGACGAGTGACCCCCACCGGCGGCGGGGGCGGGCCGCGTCAGCTGGCCGGCGACGCGTCGCCCTCTTCCTCGAAGCTGACCGCCACGTCGGCATTGGCCGACAGCCGCACCTTGTCGCCCTCGACCTCGGCAACCAGTGCCATCGGGATGAAATGGTGATGGCCGCGATGCGAGCCTTCGCCGGCATCGGCCTTGGTCAGCTTGATCCGATCGTTCTCGACGCGGTCGACGGTGCCGACATGCGTGCCGTCGGCGCCGATGACTTCCATATGCGGCTTGATCTCGTGGCTCATCGTCTTCTCCTTGAGGGCAGTTGCGTCGCCCTGACAACTCCCCAGGCGGCGAAGGGATGCATGACTGAGCAGCTCAGAGCGCGCGGCTGATCGCCCGCCCGAGCGCGAAGGCGCGCTGCTCGATCATGGTCGGGACCTCGCAGACGTAGGTAAGGGACGATCGCCGCTCGTTGAAGATGCGCGTGTCCCAGACGAGCGCCTGGCGCGCCTCCTCGACGGCCGCGGCATCGGCGCCTTCCTCACGCTGCATGGCAAAGAAGGAGGCGTTCTCCTCCCGCAGCCGCGTCGCCAGTTCCTTCTGCTTGGCGCCGTAGCGCTCGATCCCCTCCATGACCTGGCTGCGCTCGGCATTGAGCGCCGCCAGCAGATCCTCGAACAACGCCGTCGCGGTAGCTTCCCGATTGGCCTCGGGCAGCGACGCGACGAAATCGGCGACCGTCGCTTCGGCTTCGGCGAGCGGAAGCCGGCGGGCGATCACGGTCCCCACCAGGCGGCGCATCTCCGGCGTCCGCTGCACCCCATCGGCCAGCGCAAGATCCGGGCCTGCCCAGAGCTGGGCGGGGGTGAGCGTCTCCACCCGCCGCTGGACGCAGGGCCAGTCGGTGGTGCCCTCGTGCGGGGCGATGGCGAAGCTCATCGGGTTGGCGGCAGCGGGCGGGGCTTGATCGGCGGCGCCCGCCTCGGGCGCATTGGTGGGGGGCGGCCCCGGAACGACGAAGCCCTCCGGTATTTCCTGCGGCTGCGCGCCCGGCGCCAGGGCCGGGCTATCCGGCGCGTTGGTGGGCGCGGGGCCTGGGACGACGAAGCCTTCCGGAACGTCGCGCGGCTGCGCGCCATCCTGGGCGCTGGCCGGCATGATGACGAGGCCTGCCGCGACGAGGCCGGTGGCCCAGAGGGCAGTGCGCTTGGATCGAGCGGACATGGGCTCTCCTCCCTTGTGTTTCCTCGGACGAACCGTTCCGGCCTTCATCCGCTGCAGTCTTCAGCCGGCCTGCCGCTTGCGGCTGATCAGCCCGCGCGACGGATCGTAGGCGAGGATCGCGGCGCCGAGGAACGCGATCGTGCAGCCGAGGACGATCGCGAAAGCCTCCAGATTGAACTGACGATAGAGCGCGAAGCGCACCAGTTCCACCGCGTGGGTGAACGGATTGAACAGGCAGATCGTATAGAGCAGCGGGCTCGATTCCTGCACCCGCCAGAGCGGGTAGAGGGCCGACGAGGCGAAATACATCGGGAAGATCACGAAGTTCATGATGCCGGCGAAATTCTCCAGCTGCTGAACCAGCGAGGAAAGCAGCATGCCGAGTGCGCCCAGCATCAGGCCGGAGAGGATCAGCGCCGGCAGGACGTAGAGATAGCCCTGCCAGGGCGGCTTGACGTCCCAGAACCAGGCGATGACGAAGAAGACGTAAACCTGGAGGATGCCGACGGCGACGCCGGCGGCGAGCTTGGAGACCAGCAGGAACCATCGCGGCAGCGGCGAGACCAGCAGCGTCTTCATCGTCCCGGTCTCGCGGTCGTAGACCATCGAGAGCGAGGACTGCATGCCGTTGAACAGCAGGATCATGCCGACGAGGCCGGGGGTGATGTAGACCTCGTAGAGGATGTAGGTGACGTAAGGCGGCACAATCGAGACGCCGAGCACCTGGCGGAAGCCCGCGGCGAAGATGAACAGCCAGAGCAGCGGGCGCACCAGCGCCGAGACGAAGCGGCCGCGCTGGTGCAGGAAGCGCAGCGCCTCGCGCCAGACGATGCCGCGGCAGCAGATCGCGTAGGCCGAAAGCGGGAAGCCGCGCGACGCGCCGTCGTCGGGACGAGGGGAGGCGAGGCTGCTCAAGAGACCATCTCCAGATCGGGCTGGCGGCTGGCAAGACCCGTGAGGCGGGAGAAGGCGTCGCGGATCGAGCCGGCGCTCTCGGACTCCACCACGTCCGGGACCAGCCCCTCGGCCAGCACCTTGCCGTGATGCAGCACCACGACGCGGTCGGTCTCGTCGATCTCGTCGATCAGATGCGTTGCCCAGAGGACGCTGACATTCTCGTCCATCACCAGCCGCCGGACCTCGGCGACGATCTCGGCACGCGAGCGGATGTCGAGGCCGACGGTCGGCTCGTCGAGCAGGATCAGCCGCGGCCGGTGCATGAAGGCGCGCACGATCTCGACCCGCCGGAGCTGGCCGCCGGAGAGGTTCCGGGCCTTGTCGCCGAGCCGCTCCAGCAGCTCGGAGCCGGCCAGGATCTCGGCGATACGCCGGTCGGCGGCAGCGCCGGAGATGCCATGCAAGGCAGCATGGTATTTCAGGTTCTGGCGGATCGACAGCTCGAGATCGAGCGTGCGCGCCTGGAAGACCACGCCGAGCCGGCGCAGCGCCTCGCCGGGACGCTCCGCGAGATCCTGGCCGAGGATGCGGATCGCGCCATCGCGGACGTTGAACAGGCGGGTGACCAACGAGAACAGGGTCGACTTGCCGGCACCGTTCGGACCGAGCAGCGCCGTGAACGAGCCCTGCGGCACCGTGAAGGAAACGTCGTCTAGCGCCTTGCGGGTACCGTAGGAATGGCTGACGCCGACGACCTCGAGCGCGGGCGGCGCGGCAGCTGTGCTTGGATCGGGGGCGATACGGGCCATCACTGTCCGTTGCGGTTGTTCGGTTCGGCGCACACTAGCCTGCCTCGCGACGCGAAGACAGGATGCGCCTGCCGCCGGAAAGCGAAGGCCCGCATACCGTGAGGTAATGCGGGCCGGACGCGGATTGTCTTCAGCTACCGGCCGCCAGGCACGGCTTACGGGACGACGGTGATCGTCCCCTTCATGTCCTGGTCGCCTTCCAGGCCCTCCACGTACCACTCGTAGCGGCCCGGCCGGATCGTCTGGAACGACACGCTGATCGTGCCGTGCGCGTCGTATTCGAGCCATGCCGGCGCGCCGGCCATGTGGATCTCGAGATCCTCGATGACGATCTGGTTCATCCAGACGTTGCGGAAGAAGCCCGGCGCGTTGAACTTGTACTCGACGTCGCCTTCGGAGGAGATGTCCCAGCGATAGGCCTGGTTGGAGCGCAGGTAGATGTCGTTGTGGCTGACCGCGAACGGCTCGCCGCCCTGGCCGAGAACCAGCGGCGTGACGATCTGCGAGGAGAGCGTCGCCGGCGGCAGGCCGATCTGGTCGCCGTTGAGAGCGCTGGCCGGCATCAGTTCCGAGCCCTGCGGGATGTTCAGCTGATCCGCGGTCGGCACCATCGCGGCGCGGTCGCTGCCGGCATCGTCGTCATCATCATCATCATCGTCATCATCGTCTTCATCGGCGGCGGCTGCCGGGGTACTGCCCGCTGCGTCCTGCGCCGCGGCGACGGTGATCGGCGCGAAGGCCAGCGTCGCTGCCATCAGCGAGAGCCAAAGTGGTTTCATGGGTAGAGTCCTCCCTTCCAGTGGGTAAATTGTCGAGATGGGCAGCCCCGCCTGCCGGGGCTGCCGGCAGATCTCAGCTGTCCGGCGTGACCGCGACGCCCCAGGGCTCCTGGCCGACCTGCACCGACTTGATCACCTCGCCGGACTCCACGTCGACGATCGAGATGTCGTTGGAGATGCCGTTGGTGGTGAACAAATGCTTCTGGTCGGGGGAGAAGGCGAGCTGCCAGACGCGTTGCCCGACCAGCAGATAGTCGAGCACCTCGTAGGTGTTGGCATCGACGACGGCGACGCGATTGGCAGGTCCGAGCGCCACGTAGGCCTTGGTGCCGTCATCGGTGATGCGCACGCCGACCGGCTGGATCGCCTCAGGCCGGATGCCCTGGATCTCGAAGGTGACCTTGTGCTTGATCTCCTTGGTCTCGGCGTCGATGACGCTGACCGTGCCGCCGATCTCGGCGCTGACCCAGACTTCCGAACCGTCCGCCTTGTACTGAGCAAAGCGCGGCCGGGAATCGACCAGGACATTGGCGGTGATCTGGTGGCTGTCGCGGTCGATGAAGTGGGCCATGTTCGTCGTTTCCGACGTGTTCACGATGGTCTGGCCATCGGGCGAGATGCCCATGCCCTCGGGCTCGACGCCGACCGGGATCTCGGCGAGCCGCTTGCCGGTTTCGAGATCGATGGCCGTGACCAGATTGTCGTCCTCATTGGCGGCGTAGAGGCGCGTGCCGTCCGGGGAGAGGACCAGGAGCTCGGGATCGGGACCGGAGGGCAGGGTGCGGATGAACGCGTAGGTCTCGGTGTCGTAGACCTGGATCGTGTCGTTGTCGCTGGCACAGATATAGAGGTACTTGCCATCGGGGCTGACCGCGATGCCGCGGGGCCGCTGCCCGACAGCGAAAGTCTCGACGACTTCGAAATTCTCCGAGTCGAGCACGGTGATGTCGTTGCCCTTCTCGTTCGATACGAAGATCTTGTAGGCGAAAGCGGGGCTCGCGGACAAAGCAAGCGTCGCGGCCAGTGCCGCCGTCGTCAGTCGTCTCAAATCATCCTCCCGGCGGGATCCGATATCCCGTCTCCTGAAAACCTCCCGGCAGGATGCCGACAAGCCAGACAATGCGTCGAACGGGGCCGCCACCGCCCGATCCGATATGCCCGCAACGCTTCGAAGAGTGAAGGCACGTTGCGAGCCATCGAATGCCAGCCACGGCCGACCGGCTCTGCCGCCCTCCCGCCCGACGTCCGGTGCCCACCACCGTCGGGCCCGCCGCGATCCTCAGGATCCGGCGAAGCGACCCGGCCGCCCCCGACCCCGCTGCCTTTGGGAGGGGCAGGAGGCCGGGAAACGACCGTTGTGCGAAGCTAGCCCGGATAATTCAGCAGGGACAACGGGATAAGTTCCCGTCTTCCCTTCCCGACAGGGGTTACGGGTTTTCCCGGCCGAGCATCCGCCCGCCCTTGGTCTCGAGCGCGAAGCGGACGAGGTCGGAGGTGCGCTCGACGCCGAGCTTTTCCTTCATGCGGGTGGAGGTGTTGGCGATCGTCTTGTAGGCGACGCCGAGACCCTCGGCGATGTCGGCGAGGCTCTTGCCTTCGCCGAGCATGTGCAGGATCTGCAGCTCGCGCCGCGACAGGTCGCGCGCCCCGCCGCCGTGGGACTCGTGCTCCGCCATCATCGCGGCGGTCTCGGCGTCGACATAGGCGAGGCCCTCGAAGGCCTTCTCGATCGCCACCAGCAGTTCGTCGGACGGCGCGCTCTTCGACACGTAGCCGAGCGCGCCGTCGCGCTGGGCGGACACGGCATAGACGATGTCGGAATACATCGAGAAGACGACGACGCGGGCCTTGGGATCGTCGGCCCGCAGCCGCCGCAGCGCGTCGAGGCCGCTGCCGTTCTTCAGGTTGATGTCGAGCACGACGACGTCCGGGCGGAAGCGCCGGAACGCCGCCAGCGCCTCCGAGGGGCTTTCGGCCTCGGCGATCTCGGTGTCCGGCAGTACCTCGACGAGCCGCCGCACCCCGTCGCGCACCACGGTGTGATCGTCGACGATCAGGATCTTCATGCCGCTCTTTCCCCTTCATCTGCCACGTCGTCCGCGCCGGTGCGCTCGGCAAGCGGCAGGGTGCCGGCCAGCCGGACACCCGGCGGCAGCGCCACCTGCGACACGGCGAGTTCGCCGCCTGCCGCCTCGATCCGCTCGCGCATGCCGATCAGGCCGAATCCGCCCGTCGGGCCGCCGGCTGGCAGGCCACCGCCATCGTCGACGATCTCGAAGCACAGACGTCCGTCCTTCGGCGCGACGCGTATGGCGATCCGCGTCGGGTGGCCGTGCCGGAGGGCGTTGTTGACCGCCTCCCGGATGACCCGCTGGAGCAGCGTTTCCGTCGGACCGCCCCAGTCGCCGTCGGCGATGTCGGCGACGAAGGTGACCTCGGGGTGCCGGCGCGCGAGTTCCTCGACCATGGTCTCCACCGCGACCTTGAGACCGAGGCCCGGAAGCAGGCCGGGCCGCAGAT
The DNA here is from genome assembly GCF_014196845.1 of Aurantimonas endophytica. Classification (GTDB taxonomy): domain Bacteria; phylum Pseudomonadota; class Alphaproteobacteria; order Rhizobiales; family Rhizobiaceae; genus Aurantimonas; species Aurantimonas endophytica. The sequence goes on along the minus strand of NZ_JACIEM010000003.1, from coordinate 189,744 downwards.
CGCCGAGGATCCGCCGGACCTCGCGCCTGGCGCGATGCGCCGCCTGCTTGATCGCCTCGGCGCGTTCGGCGAGCGGTCCCTGCGCCGGGTCGCCCCTGGCCAGCCGGGCGATCGCCGAGGCGTCGACATCGATGGCAAAGAGCAGCGGCCCGACCTCGTCGTGCAGATCGCGGGCGAGATCGGCGCGCTCCTCGTCCTGCAGCCGCAGCAACTGCTCGGAGAGGCGGCGATTGCGGGCGGAGACCTCGTCGAGCTGGTTCGACATCCTGTTGAAGCCGGTGGCGAGGGTGCGCATCTCCGGCGGACCGAAGGCGTCGACGGCGGTGCCGTAATTGCCCTTGCCGATGCGCCCGAACCCCGCCTGGATCACGTCCAGCGGGCGCAGCGCCCGATCGGCGACCACCCAGACGGCGACGAAGGCGATCAGCACGAACAGGCACAGGATCGCGAAACTGACCGACAGTTCGGTCCACGTGTCGGCGAGCTCGTTGCGCGGGTCGATCGACACCACCGCCCCCGTCATCGGCAGGGCGCTCCCCGAAAGCGGCATGACGGTGACCGAGGGATCGGGGGCGAGGAGCTGCACGAACCAGGCGGGCAGGGCGCCGCCGTCCTGCGCCGGCTGAGAGAGACTGCGGACGGCGCCGGTGGCGTCGATCAGCATGATCTGCACGTGGCGATCGCCGTTGAAGGCCCGCACGAAGCTCGCCAGCTTGCCCGGAACGTCGCGGGAAGCGGGCAGCTCGGCGATCAGCTGTGCGACGCGGTTGGAGGCGACGCTACGGGCAGCGGTCAGTTCGGCCGCGATGTTCTCCGTCGCCAGCCGGAAAGTCAGCACGCTGCCGATCGTCAGGATGACGAGGAAGGCGATGGTCAGCGTGGCGGCGAGGCGGGCTTTGAGGGACACGGGAGCGCGGCGGCCAATCCTGTTGCGACGGTTTGCGGGGGTGGGGCCCGGCACGCCCCGGCCCATTCTCGCACGCCGAAAAGCGCCGTGCGACCCGCCCCGTCAAGCCCCTGATCGGGGCAGGCCTCACGCCGCGACTAGTTCGCGAAGCTGCACTCGGTCTCCGGCTCGTCGACGCCGAGCGTGTCGAGTTCGGAGACCTGGTGCAGGAAGCCCTCCTGCGGGGATGCCGACACGACGGAATCCTCGGTGCCGAGCAGGATGGGCTGGCGCAGCTGCCAGTCCCAGTCGCGGAAGGTGAGGCGCTGGCCCTTGAAGGCGGCGATGGCGAAATCGTCGCCCTTGATGAACTCGGCGATCGCCGCGGGGTCGGTGGACTGCGTCCGCGACGCCGCCTCGCCGATCACCCGGATCGCCGTCCAGACCTGCATGTCCTTGGACTGCATGCGGCGCTCGGCCATGTCCTCGAAGCGGTTCTGGATCTGGGCGCCGCCCCACTGCTCGCTGGCCGGATGCCAGGAGCCGGCGGTGAGGCCCGCGGTGCCGGCGACCGGCCGCGGCACCCAGTTGCGCCAGGGAACGTAGGTCCCGAACACCTCGCTCTCATCGGCGACGAGCAGCACGTCGTGATCCGGCAGGTCCTGCAGGAAGACCGGGATCTGGCGCTGCACCAGGGCCTGGCCGGAATCGGTGGCGCGGGCGCCGCCGGCGTCCTCGAAGATCTTCTCGCCGACGATCGTTCCGCCGAACTTGGTCGCCGATTTCTTCATCGCCTCGGCGAACAGCTGGTCGCCCTCGTGCTCGCCTTCGATGAGCGCCCAGTTCCGCCACTGCTTCCACATCAGATATTGCGCGATGCCGTCGGTGAGCATCGCCCGCGACGGTGCGGTGTGCAGCATGTTGGCCCGGCAGGCCTCGCCGCGCAGTCGGTCGTCGAGAGCCCCGGCGTTGAACACCAGCGTGTCGGTCTCGCCGGCCAGGTCGGCGACGGTCAGCGTGTCGTCGGCGGAAAGGTCGGTGACGATGTACTGGATGCCGTCCGCCAGCATCTGGCGGGCGGGCTCGGCGACGTCGTCGCCCGGCGCCAGCGTGACGACCTCGAGCTCGAAATTCTGGCCCATGAACGAGCCGGTGGTGTTATTGTCTGCAATGGCGAGATTGGCGCCCGCAAGGCCGATATCCTCGGGCGGAATGTCGAGTACCGACAGCGCCAAAGTGCGTTCGTAGGTGCGCAGGAATCCGATCCGCACCGCCTGGGCCTGCGGCTGGCCGGGCGTGCTGGCAGCCCCTGCCGCGGGTGCTGTATCCTGGGCCAGAACGCCGCCCGGCATCGGCGCCAGCATCGCAGCGCTGAGAAGCAGGGATCCGAACGTGTTTCTGAGCGTCGCGTGCAAGGCACTTCCTCCCGGGGCGACGCCTCCCAGCGTAAGCCCTTCTTCCAAAATCGTCTTTGCTCCCCGTCATCCTTCACGCTAAGTCTGCCCGGTCGAACGGTGGGCCGTGCGTCGAGGAGAACGGGATGATCGAATTCCTATTGTGTCGCGGAGCCCAAGTCGGAAGACAAGCACGACTTTTTCCCGTTGTTCTTCTCGCCATCCTCTTCGCCGCTCCGGCCTTCGCTTCGGACAAGACCGTGGCGGTGTTCGATTTCGAGCTGATCGATTCCAGCCTTGACGGTCAGATGCTGGGCGAGAACGCGGGGGAGCAGGCGCGGCTGGAGACGATGGCGCCGCAGCTGCGCGAGGCGATCGCGGGCCTCGGCGGCTATGAGGTCGTCGAGACCGAGGCGGTGCGCGAGAAGGCGCGTTCGCATCATCTGGAAAGCTGCGGGAATTGTGCGCTGAGCTTCGCCAAGGAAGTCGGCGCCGAGATCGCGGTCATCGGCTCGGTGCAGAAGGTCTCCAACCTGATCCTCAACATCAATGCCTATGCGTTCGACGCCGAGACCGGCCGGCCGATCGCCCGGGGCAGTGCGGACATCCGCTCCAACACCGAGGAAAGCTGGCGACGCGGCATCGACTATCTGTGGGACAACGTCCTGAAGAAGCAGTTCGAGGACGCCCGTTGATCAGGCTGCTCGCAAGCGTCACCGGGCCGGAGGAGGCGGAAATCGTCATTGCCGGCGGCGCCGATTTCGTCGACCTGAAGGATCCGCGTCTCGGAGCCCTGGGCGCCGCGACGCCGGCGGTGCTGGACGCGACGCTGCGGGCCGTCGCGGGGCGGCGGCCGGTCTCGGCTGTTGCCGGCGACCTGCCGATGGAGCCGGAGGTCGTCGTGCGCGAGGTGACCGCGCGGCTGGCGGCCGACTACGTGAAGATCGGGCTGTTCCCGGCGAGCCGGGAGGCGCGGCTTTCGGTGATCGAGGCGTTGCGGCCGCTGGCCGCGAAGACCCGCCTGATCGCGGTGTTCTTCGCCGATGGCGACCCGGATTTCGACCTCCTGCCGGTGCTGGCCGAGGCCGGCTTTGCCGGGGCGATGATCGATACGCTCGGCAAAGCCAGCGGCCGGCTGACGGCCTCGCTTTCCCCCGCCCGGCTCTGGGATTTCGTGCGGCGGAGCCGGGGGCTCGGGCTGATGAGCGGGCTTGCCGGCTCGCTGGAGCCGCCGGACGTGGCGCGGCTGGTCGTGCTGCAGCCGGACTATCTCGGCTTTCGCGGCGCCCTGACCGCGGGGCCGCGCGACGGGCCGGTGACGCTCGAGGCGGTGCGGGCGATCCGCGCGCTGATCCCGGTCGAGGGGCAGGGCGTTGTGGCGACTGCCGCTAGCGGCGCCGGCGACCGGATCTTCGTGCGCGACTTCGACCTGCCGCTGGAGATCGGCGCCTACGGGCACGAGCGCGGACGCAAGCAGCAGGTGCGGTTCTCGGTCGAGGCGGAGATCGATCCGATCGCGCCCGACGCGCAGTCGATTGGCGCTGTCTACTCCTACGACGTCATCATCGACGCGATAAGGGCACTGGCGGAAGGCGGCCATACCGATCTCGTCGAGACGCTGGCGCTCGATCTCGCGCGGACCATTCTCGCCGATCATCGGGTGCGCGAGGTGACCGTCAGGGTGGAGAAGCTCGAACTCGGGCCGCGGGCGGTCGGTGTCGAGATCACCCGCCGGCGCGAGGCGGGCGACGCGGATCGAAACTGACTCTCCGGCAGGTCTCGGCGCCAGGCCTTTACGTTTCCGCAACGGGATCGATTTCTTCCCCACGGACACGAAGCGGCCGGGACAGGTCGCCGTGGCAAGTACGCCGAGAGGCGCGCAGGGAAACGCGACAGGGCAGGGCCAGAGCATGAAGGACATCGTGGTCGTGAAGTTCGGCGGCAGCTGCGCCGCTTCCCCCGATCTCGCGCGCTGGGTGGCGGCGGTGGAGAAGGCGCGGATACCGGTGGTGATCGTGCCCGGCGGAGGGCCCTTCGCCAACACCGTTCGCCGCTACCAGCAACGCATCGGCTATGACGACGCGGCGGCGCATGAAATGGCGATCCTCGCCATGGAGCAGTTCGGCTGCGCGCTGGTCAGCATCGGCCAGCGCATGGTCAGGGCGGGCACGACGGACGCCATCCTCGCGGCCTTGGCGGACGGCAAGATTCCCGTGTGGATGCCGCGCGACATGGTTCTCGCCGACCCGGCGATCCCGAAGGACTGGTGCGTGACCTCCGACAGCCTCGCGGCCTGGCTCGCTGGCCGGCTGGACGGCGCGCGGCTCTGCCTCGTCAAGCAGATCGACGTGCCGGACAGCGCCACGGTGGACGCGCTGGTCGGCGCGCATCTCGTGGACGACTGCTTTGCCCGACTGCTGGACCCGGCAACGCCGGTCTATGTCGCCGGACCCGCCGATCTCGCCGCTGCCGGGCTTCGGCTGGAAGAGGGCGAGGTGCCCGGCCAACGCGTGGCGGGACAGCCTGCCATGGCTCCGGCCCTGGCCGGATGACGCGTCGCGGCCGGAGGGCGAGGGCGGTATTCGCGCTGCGCGGCAGGACAATTCCCGCAACCGGCTTTCCATCGGCGCCCGGATGGTCGACATAGCCGGCATGGCGACGGAACGACTGCTCTTTGTCACCGGGCATCTGGCCCGGCCTCGGCTCGAACGGGTGCTCACCGGCCTCGGGGAGACCGCGTTCAGCTGGGCGATCGCCGATATCGGCGTGAAGGTGGCGGCGCTCGCCACGGGGGAGATCATCGAGCGGCGCCTGAAGCGGCCGGTGGATGCCGATCGCGTCATCCTGCCCGGCCGCTGCCGCGCCGATCTCGACCAGCTGGCGGCGAGCTTCGGCGTGCCCTTCGTGCGCGGCCCGGACGAACTTGCCGACCTGCCGGCCTTTCTCGGACGCAAGGGCACGCCGCCGGATCTTTCTCGCCACGACATGCGGATCTTTGCCGAGATCGTTGATGCCTCGGCGCTCTCGGTGCAGGAAATCCTGCGTCGGGCGGACGCGACGCGCGCCGCGGGTGCCGACGTGATCGATCTCGGCTGCCTGCCCGACACACCATTCGCGCATCTGGAAGAGGCCGTGCAGGCCCTGAAAGCGGCCGGGCACCGCGTCAGCGTCGATTCCGCCAACCCGGACGAGCTGTCACGCGGCAACCGCGCGGGGGCGGACTTCCTGCTCAGCCTCACCGAGGAGACGCTGTCGATTGCCCGCGACGGCAAGGCCGTGCCGATCCTGGTGCCGGCGCGGCCGCATGATTTCGCCTCGCTGGAGCGGGCGATCGACAAGGCGCGGGAGATGGGGATCGACTGCATCGCCGATCCGATCCTCGATCCAATCCATTTCGGCTTTTCCGCTTCGCTGGTGCGCTATCACCGGCTGCGCGAATCCTTCCCGGACGTCGAGATCCTGATGGGGACGGGCAACCTCACCGAACTCACCGACGCCGACACGTCGGGGATCACCGCGACGCTGCTCGGCATCTGCTCGGAACTGTCGATCCGCAACCTGCTGGTCGTGCATGTCAGCCCGCACACAAGGGCGACTGTCGAGGAGCACGACGCGGCGCGACGGATGATGTTCGCCGCGCGCGAGGATGGCGCGCTGCCGCGCGGCTATTCCGCAGCATTGCTGCAGGTCCACGACGTCAAGCCTTACGCCGTCACGCCGGCCGAACTCGCCGAGCAGGCGGCGACGATCAAGGACCGCAACTACCGGATCGAGACGGCCGAGGACGGCATCCACCTCTACAATCGCGACGGGCATTTCATCGAGACCGATGCCTTCGAGTTCTTCCCGCATCTGGAGGTGGAGAACGATACCGGCCACGCGTTCTATCTCGGCGCCGAGCTGCAGAAGGCCGAGATCGCCTGGCGCCTCGGCAAGCGCTACGCCCAGGATGCGGCGCTGGACTTCGGCGCCGCCGCGCCGCCGCGCGAGGACGACCGCACCCGGCTGGAGGCCGCCGGGCATACGTTGAAGGCCAAGAAGCCGCCCGCCTGAGCAGCCATTCAGCAGACAACCCAGACAGCAGAAAGCCCGCGATGCCGTTTATCCGCGAGACCATCCTCACCACCATCTCGGACGACGGGGGGGTGCATATCGCGCCGCTCGGCATCATCCAGGATGGCGACCACTGGATCATCGCGCCGTTCCGCCCGTCGACGACGCTGGCGAATCTCGAGGCGACCGGCATCGCCGTGGTCAACTATACCGACGAGGCGAAAATCTTCGCCGGCTGCCTGACCGGGCGCCGCGACTGGCCGGTCGTGGCGGTGCCGGACTGCCGTGTGCCGCGGCTGGAGGCGGCGCTGTCGCACGACGTGCTGGAGGTCGTCGCGGTTAAGGAGGACGCGACGCGGCCACGTTTTTCCTGCCGGGTGACGGCGTCGGGCCAGCACCGGCCCTTCCAGGGCATGAACCGCGCCAAGGCGGCGGTGCTGGAGGCGGCGATCCTGGTCAGCCGGCTCCATATGCTGCCGGCCGAGAAGATCGAGGACGAGATCGCCTATCTCAAGATCGCCATCGACAAGACCGCCGGTCCCGACGAGGAACAGGCCTGGTACTGGCTGCTGGAGAAGGTGATCGACCATCTGGCGACGGTGGAGGGGGAGGGCTGAGCCTCCGATCGAGAAAGTGCAGCAGGGCCTTGGCAGGTTCGGCCGCTGACGCAGTGAACACAGCGTCGCAGCTTCGAACCATTCCAGCTCCCAACCGTTGAACCCCTGATTTCGAACCGTTCCAGACTGGCGCTCCGCGAGCCGGTCGCCGGGACGATGGGACCAGGGGACTTCACAGTGATCAATCTCACCATCAACGGCACCGAGCATGAGCTCGATGTTGACGTCAGGACGTCGCTGCTCGACGCGCTGCGCGACCATCTCGCGCTCACCGGCACCAAGAAGGGCTGCGACCACGGCCAGTGCGGCGCTTGTACGGTGCTGGTCGACGGACGACGGATCAATTCCTGCCTGACGCTGGCGGTGATGCACGAGGGCGACGCGATCACCACGATCGAGGGCCTCGGCACGCCGGGCAATCTCAACCCGATGCAGGAGGCTTTCCTGCATCATGACGGGTTCCAGTGCGGCTATTGCACGCCGGGCCAGATCGTCTCGGCGACCGGCATGCTGGACGAGGTCGGCAAGGGCTGGCCGAGCAATGTCAGCGCCAGCCTCGACGGCGGTACCGAGCTTTCCGACGAGGAGATTTCCGAGCGCATGAGCGGCAATCTCTGCCGCTGCTCGGCCTATCCGAACATCGTCGATGCCATCCGGACGGCCAGCGGCAAGGCCGCCAAGACGGGGGAATCGGCATGAAATCGTTCGAGTACAGCCGCGCTGCCGACGTCTCCGACGCCGTCCGCCTCTCCGGCACCACGATGGGACGGTTCATCGCCGGGGGCACCAACCTCCTCGACCTGATGAAGCTGGAAGTCGAGACGCCGGATGGCCTGATCGACATCAGCCGCCTGCCACTGAAGGACATAACGGTCGAAGACGACGGCCGGCTGCGGATCGGGGCGCTGGTCGCCAATTCCGATCTCGCCGCAGACGAGCGCGTGCGCCGCGACTACCCGGTGCTGTCGCGGGCGCTTCTGGCCGGCGCCTCCGGTCAGCTGCGCAATAAGGCGACGACCGGCGGCAATCTGCTGCAGCGCACCCGCTGCTATTATTTCTACGACACCACCGCACCCTGCAACAAGCGCGAGCCGGGGTCGGGCTGCGGCGCCATCGGCGGCTTCAACCGCATCCACGCGATCCTCGGCGCCAGCGACAAGTGCATCGCCACGCATCCCTCGGACATGGCGGTGGCGATGCGGGCGCTCGGCGCGATCGTCGAGACGCGCAAGACCGACGGCTCGACCTCGGAAATCCCCATCGAGGATTTCCACCGGCTGCCAGGCGAGACGCCGGAGATCGAGACCGTTCTCGAGCCAGGCGAGCTGATCACCGCCGTCCTGTTGCCGAAGCCGGTCGGCGGCGTGCAGATCTACCGGAAGGTGCGCGATCGGGCCTCCTACGCCTTCGCGCTGGTTTCGGTGGCGGCGGTCATCCGCATGGAAGGCGGCAAGATCGCCGAGGCCAGACTGGCGTTCGGCGGACTGGCGCACAAGCCCTGGCGGGATCCTGCCGTCGAAAGGGCGCTTGTCGGCCAGGCGCCGTCGAAAGAGCTGTTCGCCAAGGCCGCCGACATCCTTTTGACGGATGCCAAGGGCCAGGGCGAGAACGATTTCAAGATTCCGCTGACGCGGCGCACGCTCGCCGCCGTGCTGCGCGAAGCCACGACCGAGGGAGCATCCTCATGAACACCCATGTAATGGACAAGGCGATCGGCGAGACCCGCCTCGACCGCGAGACGCAGGGCGTCATCGGCAAGCCGGTCGACCGCTACGAAGGCCCGCTCAAGGTCTCCGGCACGGCGCCCTACGCCTACGAGCAGCTGAAGGGCGAGGAGGTCGGTTACGGCTTCGTCGTCACGGCAGGCATCGGCAAGGGCAAGATCGTGTCGGTCGACACGCTGGCGGCGATCTCGGCGCCGGGCGTGCTGGCGGTCGTCGAGGGCGACAAGGTCGTGCGTGCCTCGGCGCAGCCGATGAGCGCGGGAGCCCAGACGATCGACGGCCAGGTCTTCCATTACGGCCAGCCGGTGGCGATGGTCGTGGCGAAAAGCTTCGAGCAGGCGCGCCATGCCGCCAAGCTGGTGACGATCGAGTACGACGCGGCGGAGGGGCGCTACGATCTCGCCAAGGAGCAGCACAAGGGCGTGCCCTCCATGCGCGGCGACATGTCGTCCGACACGACGCGCGGCAATTTCGACAAGGCCTACGAGAAGGCCGAAGTAAAGTTCGACCAGACCTACACGACGCCCAGCCACCATTCGGCGGCGATGGAACCGCAGGCGACCGTCGCCAAATGGGAGGGCGACCAGCTGACGGTCTGGTCCTCCTGCCAGCTGCTCGAAACCAATGTCCAGCAGATCGCCAAGGGCGTGGGGGTTCCGGTCAAGAACGTGCGGCTGCTGAGTCCCTATATCGGTGGTGGCTTCGGCAACAAGCTGGGCATCGGCCCGGACGCGGTGCTGGCTGCGCTCGGCGCCAAGGCAGCCGGTCGGCCGGTCAAGCTGGCGCTCACCCGCCAGACGGTCTTCCAGGCGACGTCGCGGCGTTCGGAGACCATCCAGCGCATCCGCCTCGGCGCGACGAAGGACGGCCACATCACCGCCTTCGCCCACGAGACGTGGGCGGCGAATTCGCCCGGCAACGGCTTCTTCGAGCCGGCGGGCATCTCCAGCGTCTTCCTCTATGCCGGCAAGGATCGCAAGATCACTCACCGGCTGTGCGAGACCGACGTGCTGATGACCTCGGCGGTGCGCGCGCCGGGCGAAGCCGTTGGAATGCTGGCGCTCGAGAACGCCATGGACGAGATGGCCGAGCAGCTCGGCCTCGACCCGGTGGAATTCCGCAAGCGCAACGAGCCGGAGGTCGCGCCGCAGGACGACACGCCGTTCTCCTCGCGCATGCTGGTGGATTGCTACGACGAGGGCGCGAAGCTCTTCGGCTGGGACAAGCGGCCGGTGAAGCCCGGCACCGTCCGCGATGGCGAATGGCTGATCGGCTACGGCATGGCGTCGGCGTCGCGCGCCAACTCGCTGATGAAATCGTCAGCGGAAGTCGAGCTGTCCCCGGACGGCCGCGCCACGGTGCGCACCGCCATGACCGATATCGGCACCGGCACCTACACGATCCTGCAGCAGATCGCCGCCGAGATGCTCGGCCTGCCGCTCGATCGGGTGGACGTGGTGCTCGGCGACACGTCGCTGCCGCCTTCGGCCGGCTCGGGCGGCTCATGGGGTGCCAACAGCGCCGGCTCGTCGGTCTATGTCGCCTGCGAGGAGCTGATCGGCACGCTGGCCAAGCGGCTCGGGGTCGATGCGGACGGGCTGACGCTGAAGGACGGATTTGCCATCGCCGGCAATCGGCAGATCCCCTATTCGGAGATCCTCGCCGGCGAGAGCCTGTCGGTGGTCGGGACGATCGAGCCGGGCAAGACCTCCGACAAGACGCACCAGGCGAGCTATGGCGCGCATTTCTGCGAAGTGGGGGTCAATTCCGTCACCGGCGAAACGCGCGTCCGGCGGCTCCTCACAGTGGCCGCGGCAGGGCGCATCCTCAACGAGAAGACCGCCAAGTCGCAGTGCTATGGCGGCCAGATCTGGGGCATCGGCTCGGCGCTCACCGAAGAGCTGGTGACGGACAAGCGGACCGGCCTTCTCGTCAATCACGACCTCGCCGAGTACCACGTGCCGGTCAATCTCGACATTCCGCAGCTCGAAGTGGTGCTGCTGGAAGAGCGCGACCCGCACGCCAGCCCGCTGGCCGGCAAGGGAATCGGCGAGCTTGCGCTGGCTGGGGTCGGTGCCGCTGTGACCAACGCGATCTACAATGCCTGCGGCGCCCGGGTGCGCAGCTATCCGATGACGCTCGACAAGGTGCTCGCCGGCATGCCGGACGAGATCGCCGACGCGGCGTGACACGAGGCGGTGGCGGGCGGCCTGCGTCGCCCGCCACCACTGGCAGTCGGCGAGATAGGTCAGGCGGCGCGGGTGCTGCGCCGCTCGACCATGGTCGGCTCGAACATCCGGTATGTGTTGCGGCCGCTCGCCTTGGCCGCATAGAGTGCCATGTCGGCGCGGATGAAGAGTTCGGAGGCGTTGCAGCCTCGGGTGCGGGCGATACCGATCGAGGCACCGATGGCCATCATCCGGTCGCCGCATTCGATCGGTCTTCCGAGCGAGCCGACAATGGCTTCGGCGAGCGCCCCGATGGCGTGGTCGGTAAAATCAAGGCCGAGCAGCAGCGCGAATTCGTCGCCACCGATACGGGCGACGAGATCGGCGTTCGCGCCCAGACCCTCCAGTCGCGCGGCGACCGCCTTCAGGCAATCGTCGCCGATCGCATGGCCGAAATTGTCGTTGATCGCCTTGAAGCCGTCGAGGTCGACCAGCAGGAGAGCGCCCGTGTCACCCTCGGCCAGCGTCGCCAGCGCGGCCTGAAAGCGGCTGCGGTTGGCAAGGCCTGTCATGACATCGAACTCGGCCAGATAGCGGGTCTGGTCGAGGAGGAGCTTCTCCTCCGTGATGTCCTGCTTCATCCCGAATATGCGGACCGGCCGGCCATTCTCCGACTCCACCGTGGCGGTGATCCGGATCCAGCGGCGGCGGCCGGCCTTGGTGATGATCTCGGTGTCGAGGTTGAACCCGCCACGCTCGGCGATGGCCCGGCTGCGCATCGTTTCCAGCAACTGGCGCGATTGCGGCGGATAGCACTCGAGCGTCAGCGCGCGTTTGGGCGGGGTGCCCCGTGGCAGATCGAAGATGTCGTAGACGACGTCCGTCCAGGTCAGTGATTCGTCGGCGAGATTGCATTCCCATACGCCGATACGGGCGGCGGCCGAGGCGCGCTCGAAGATCTTGCGGCTGCGGGCAAGAGAAGCGGCCTGACGACGGATCAACGCTTCCTGAGCTGCGACCTTGCGGCGCAGCGCGGCCAGTGAGGCGCCGTCCTCACGTGAGACGGAAGCAGCCTGGTTCACGTCGGTTGCGACCCCTCAGCCAGACGGCCCTGCCGAGCGAGGAGGGCGCCATGAAGGGCAGGGAATCGACCGCGAGAACGGCCATGACGACCGGATTCGGTGCAGCAGGGTCCGTGTCTTCTCAGGCCTCGTTTCATCCGACTCGTGTCCATCCCGGGAAATTGTCCCGCACCGTACCGACCATACGGTTAACGCCTTGTTGGCCGGCCACGCAAGTGGTCGCCTACCATGCATCGAGCGGTCAGCCTGCCGACGGAGGCATGGCGCCTGGCAGGTGGTAGGCTGCCATGTGGCGGACATAGTCGGCCTTGCCGAGATCGACGCCGATATGCCGCAGGATCGCGTAGGCGGTGACGACGTGAAAATAGAACTGCGGCAGTGCCCAGTCGCGGACGAACTCCGCGCCGCTCATCCGGAACGCCATGCCGTTCGGCAGCCTGAGGTCGACGACGCGCTCCGCAGCGGCATCGATCGCCTCGGCCGAGGCCGCGCGGAGCACCGCCCGGGTCTCGGCGATCTGAGATTGCATTGCCGCCACCGTTTCCTGGCGCGCCAGCATCGGGGGAACATCCTGGCCCTGCAGTCGGGCGAGGGCCTCGACGACTTGGATGCAGCTAAAGCGGACCTGATCCGCGAGCGGGAACATGTCGGGCGCGAGCCGCTCGCTGAGCAAATCGCCCGCGCCGTCGCCCGCATGGGTCTCGGCCTTTTCGAGGAGGCCGGAAAGCGAGCCCAGCATCTGGGTGAAGGTCGGGATGGTGAGCGTGTAGAGCGACATGTGCTTCCCCCCTCGGTGCCGCTTTTGCCGATAGGCGGAGCAGGTACGGCCTCCTGCTGCCATCAAGTCGGCGGGCGGCTCAGCCGCGCCGCGCGGCGAGCAGCGCCAGGGCCGCCGCCGGTGCAGCCCGGCAGACGGCATCCCGCTTTTCCGCCGGGCAGTCCAGGAGATCGGAAAAGTCGACGACGCCGCGATCGAGCCGGGCCGCCAGGCGGCGCAGCACCGGCCGGCCGGCGCCGGCGATCACCACCGGGGCGTCGTCGGTGAGATCCTCCCGCGACAGCACCCGCAGCGCCGCGTCGTGGATGCGGCGGACCTGCGCCTCGGCGAAGGCATGGGCCAGCCACTCCCAGGCGCCGTCGGTACCGTCTTCGGCATCCATGCCGATCATCCGGGCGAGGCGCCGGCGCGAGCCCTCCAGCGTCTTCGCCTGGCCGTCGGCGGCGGGATAGAGGTCGTCGGCCTCGTCGAGCGTGCCGACGACGCGCTGCACGTCGGCCATGCTGGCGAAGAACTCGTTCATCACCGGCACGAGACGGCCGGCGAAGGGTACCTCGCTCGCGACGGCCATCAGCGCGGTGCGGGTGAAGCCCTGGTAGACCAGTTCGCCCGCCGCCAGCCGTTCGGCATCGGTGGCGGCGGTGGCCCGCACCGTCCCGCCGGCGACCGGCAGGATGTCGGTGGTGGTCGAGCCCATGTCGAGGAACAGCGCCTCCTCGATGGCGCCGGCGGCGAGCGTGGCGCTCGCATGCCAGTTGGCGGAGGCGATATGGGCGACGTGCTCGCCGGCCGCCTCGGGGCGGACGAACCCGGCAGCACCGGCATAGATCGCGACGTCGCCCGGCAGTTTCTCGGCGAACAGCCGCGTCAGCGCCGCGACTCCCTCGCTGCGCGAGGAAAAGATATCGGACAGTTCGCCGGTCATGGTGACGGCATGGCGGTCGATGCCGTCGACCTCGGCGAGGATCGTCGCCAGTGCATCGTCGAGCCGGTCGAGGCCCTGCCAGATCGGGCTCGGTTCCTGCCAGACCTTCACGATGCGGTCCCCGTCGGCGAGCGCCGCCTTCAGATGCGCGCCGCCCACGTCCCACCCCAGCACTCTCGTCATGCCTTGCCCGTCCGTTTCTGCTACGGCCCTTCCTATACCATCGAACGACGGCGGCGCGAGCCGAAGGCACCCATGCAGATCATTCCGGTACTCGATATCAAGGACGGCGTCGTGGTCCGCGGACAAGGCGGCGACCGCGCCAACTACCGGCCGATCGTCACGCCGCTCGCCGCCGGTTCCGAACCGGTGGCGGTGGCGAAGGGGCTGATGTCGCTGGCGGATTTCCCCGCCTTCTACATCGCCGATCTCGACGCGATCGAGGGCAGGGCGCCGAACGCGGCGGCGCTGGCGGATCTTCTCGAAGCGTTTCCGCAGCCGCAGTTCTGGATCGATGCCGGGGTCCGGACGCGGTCGGATGTGAACCGCATCCTGGCAGTGCCGCGCCAGGTCGCGGTGATCGGGTCGGAATCGATCGCCGATGCCTCTGTCGCGACGGGCTTGGCCGGCGAGGGCCGCGCGGTGCTGTCGCTCGACTTCCGGGGCGAGACATTTCTCGGCCCGGCCGAGCTTCTGGATGACGCGGCACTCTGGCCGCAGCGCGTCGTCGTCATGACGCTGGCCAAGGTGGGAAGCGGCGCCGGGCCCGATCTCGCGCGGCTGGCAGAGATCACGGGGCGGGCAGCCGGACGCGCGGTGTATGCCGCCGGCGGCGTGCGCCATGGAGGGGATGTCGAGGCGCTCCGGGATGCCGGGATCGCCGGCGCGTTGGTGTCGACCGCGCTGCATGACGGGCGGCTGTCGCCGGCGACGCTGCGCGGCCTGGCCTGACCAGCCTCTGCGCTCGGTCAGGTCTCGCCGTCGTCAGGAGGTCCGATCGGCGTTGCGCTGGATAGCCAGCCGGGCCGCTGCCTGGTCGAAGTCGAAATCCTCCGCAACGAGTTCATCGAGCCGGAACGGGCAGTCGGCCGGCATGTCGGCGCCGATTTCGCGGCCGTGCTCCCGGAGGGCTGCGTGCGCGATCCGGAGCGCCAGCCGCCATGTCTGCTGCAGGTCGATACGCTGGCGCAAGGAAGGAAAAAACCTCTGCACGAGCTCGGCGTGGAAGATCGTCGCCTCGGTGCGCCAGTGCGGGATGGCGCGGGAGGCCGGGTCGGAGCAGGCCTTGATGAGGTGGACGAAGATGTTGCGGATCTGGCTCTCGAGCGCGGCGAGCTCTGCCCTGCCCAAATCCTCGATCTCCTCGGCGACGTTCTCAAGGTCCAGCGCATGGGGCAGGTCGGGGCAGAGGCCGGGAAGCCGTCGCAGCAGGCGGGCCTGATCCTGTGACCAGGCGAAGAAATCCGACGCGTGGGCGGTTCTGTCCGGCACGGTGTTGTCGCTCATGACATGCTCCACGAGGCAGCCGGCACGTATCGCCTGCCGGGTTTGTCTCCCCGGTCTCAGGGTTGCCCGTCGAGCCTTACGTTACGGGAATCCGCGGCATCGGAAAAGTCCGGCGCTTTGTCGGCACGACTGTCGCTTGTGCGCCCGCAGGGTTGGCGGCCGCATGGGTGCGGCGCCGCTTCCCATTCATCGCCCATCAACGAAAAAAGGGGCCGCTGGGGCCCCTTCCTGTCGTCGTCTTCCGGGTGGAAGACCCGGGTCCTACTGGAACCCGAATTTGGCGGCCAATCGCCGGAGAAGGCCGGCGGGCATCGCCGGCTTGGTGTCTTCCCCGGGATGGTCTCTTGTCTAAGCCCCGGCGAACGGATGGGATGCGGTACCCTTCTTGGCCACGACTTCGGCGGCGGTCGGCGTGCCCTTGATGGCGCGCTCGATGGATTCCATCGTTGCCTGGTAGTTATAATCGCGGATCTTGGCGTCGTCTTCGGCTTCCCAGTGGATGAAGACGCCGACGCAGATGAACAGATCGTCGGCTTCGGCAGCCGGGATGATGCCCTTCTCGACGGAGTCGGCGACAGCGCGCGCAACGGCGGTCTGGGCCGGTCCGAACATCTGGACGGCCTGCTTGGCGCCCTTGATGGTGACCTTGTTGAACATCACCGTGTTCGGCTTGCAGGGAAGGTTCGGCGCGACCACGGCGAGGAGGGTGGTGAAGCCGTCCTTGTTGTTGGTCAGCGAGTTACAGAACGCCGACTCGGCGGCCGAGCCCCGGGGTCCGATGATCAGGTCGATGTGAGCAACTTCGTTGCCTTCGCCGACGAGCGATTCGCCGACCATCACTTTGTTGATGGTTGCCATGAGCAGTTCCTCCAAAAATACGTTGCGCTAACCTGCCCGGCGTTGTTGCCGGCCGGTTAAGAACTTCCGAATCCAGAAAGGCCAACCATTCGCGACGACCTGTGCGGTCGTAACGGTGCCGTCCTCCCTTTCGCCGGACCCTCCGGTCCGGCAACGGCTACCCTTGTTGGCGGCGTCCCCCAAGGGACCGGTTAGCCAGATAGCGCCGGGGTCAAGATGGACCCCGATGGCCAACAGTCAATCATCCCCACTATGCTTCCGCAAGAAATCTCGCAAAAAGACTGGCGACCGTCAGATCGGCGGAGGTGCCGGGGTTGAGCTTTTCGCGCTTGAGTTCGGCATCGAAGGCCAGGGCGGTCGACAGTGCCTCGGCGGGCTCAGTGATTCCCCGAACGTCACGGGCGAAGCCGGCCATGCGCCGGCGCAGCGACTCGGCGCAGCGGTCGCCGTATTTGCGCGCGACGTGGCTGTCGGGAAAACGGCTCGCGAAGGCGAGGTAGGCAGCCAGCGCCGGTCCGAGGCCCGGGGCCGCAGGCACGGCTTCCGCTTCCATCAGCGCCGGCAGGCCGATGTCGAAGATCTCGGCAAATCCGTCGGCATACTGGCGCGCGACGAGATCGCGCTCGCTGGCGAGCCGCATCGCGGCGACGAGGCCGATCGCCGGCGGCTGGCGGACGTCGTGCTCGGGCACTTCGCCGAGGCCGCCGGGGGAGGCGAGGGCGATCGCGGCGAAGGCGTCACGCGCATCGTCCGGAGTGAGTGTCGCCAGAGCCTGTCTCAGCGCCTCGCGCAGCGCGTCCGTGCCGGGACCGGACGCGGTCTCGGCGGCGGCGGCGAGCGGCGCGGCGAGCAGCACGATGCCCAGATTGGCGTTGACGCCGACAGACGCCCAACTCGCCCGTGTGGCGCCGAGGATGCGCGCGCCGACCCCGGCGCCCGGTTGCGCGATGAACGGCGCTGCCGCCGCTGCCGCGGCCTCGAAGGTGGCCGCCTCCATGCCGTGGCCGGGGGAAAAGCGATGGACGTTGCCGGGCTTGACCACATCGAGCTCGGCGCGGCAGGCGGCGAGGAAGGCCGCCTCGATGGCGTCAAGCTCCAGGCTCATGACGCCGCGAGGGCGTCCGCCGTCGCCGCCCTTCGGCCGGTCGCGGCGACGCGCACCAGGAGGTCGGCCGCTCGTATCGCCGCGATATCCTGCCCGCTGGCGCGCTTCAGCCCGGTCCAGGCGGGCATGGAGTTGACCTCGATGACCTGCGCGCGCCCGGCTTCGTCGCGCAGCAGGTCGACGCCGCAGAAATCGCCGCCGACCGCCTCGGTTGCTGCGATCGCCAGCGCCTCGAACTCGGGGTCCGGCGGCATCGGCAGCGCCTCGGCGCCCTGCTTGATGTTGGTGATCCAGCCGGCGGATTCGCGGCGCATGGCGGCGGCGACCCGTCCGGCCGAAACGAGGACGCGGATATCGGCGAAGCGGCCGTTCGTGGCGACGCCGGCAAAATGCTGCAAATAGTAGACGCCGCCGGCGGTTTCGGCCTCGAGTGGCAGGTCCGCTTCCGAGGCGATCAGCTTCAGGCCCTTGCCCTGCGCCCCGAACAGCGGTTTCAGCACCATCGGGCGGGCCTCGCGAGCCAAGAGCCGCGCCGCCTCGGCCCGCGTCTCCACGGCGTAGCTGCGCGGGCTCGGGATGCCGGCCCGGGCAAGCAGGAAGCTCGTCGCCGACTTGTCGACGCAGTTCTCGACGGCTCTCGCGTCATTGGAGACGATGACGCCGACGCGCGACAGCGCATGCAGGACGCCCAGCCGCCGCGTCACCTGCTCGAAGCTGCCGGCGTCCATGGTCCGCAGGCACACGGCGTCGGGAAGCGCGTCCGGGAAGCCGGGTATCGCCAGCCCGTGCGGCGCGCCGGTGTCGAAGCCGATCGCCGCAAGTTCGACAACGCGGATTTCGGCGCCGCGATCGCCGAAGGCGCGGATCAGCTCCCGCGCATGCCGGTCGATCCCCGCGGTGACGAGGAGGATTCGCGGGGCTTTCGCGGTTTGCGGCGCGGGGATCTGCATGACCGCCTCAGCCGAACGAGGCGTCGACGAGGGCGGCGTGGATTGCGCCGCCGCGGAACGTCTCGCCGGTCTCGAGCGCCACCACGGCGACCTCCGCAGGGGAGAACAGCATCGGGTCGATCTTGTAGAAATCGCCGTCGTACTGGCGGAAGATCTCGGCGAAGGGCGTGCCGTGGTCGCTGGCGGTGGAGCTCGGCAGATTCTCGGCGAGCCGCCGGGCCTCCGACGCCGGGCCGTTGACGTGCAGGAGGATCCGCCCGCCGTAGATGACGGCGTCGTTGGTGCGGCCCATGGCGGTGATGAAGTCCGGATGCGGCGGCGGCAGCGGTGCCGTTCCCATGCCCTCGACGATGTTCGTCAGGTCGAATTTCAGCTCGTGCGCCTTGTGCAGCGCCACCTCGACGACGCGGCCGACGATCTGCACCGAGCCGGCGAGGCTCTGGGTCGGGGCGAAGACGATGGTGAGGTTTTCCGGTGCGACGTCGCAATCGGCGGCGATGCGGCGGACCAGCGGCTCCGGCGGCGGGCCGCCGGCTTCCAGCACCAGCACCGCATATTCGCTGCGGTCGGCATAGGCGATGTCCTTGAACAGCGGCTCGCGGCCGGCCAGCGCCCGGGCGGGGCCTGATCCCATGGAGAAATAGCTCTCTTCGCCTTCCTCGCTGACGAGCTGCCAGCCGGCATACTGGCTGCCGAGGCAGGCGATGACGGGGCTCGCGGTGCGCGCCGTCAGCGTGAACGGCCAGCGCGACAGGCCGGGCGAGGTGCCGATCGCCACGTCGCCGAGGCCGCCGAGGCAGATTTCGGTCATCAGCCGCCCGGCTTCCAGGCTGCCCTGCACGCTGGCGCCGGCGTCGACCAACGTCTCGCCGGCAGCGCCGGTCGAAAACGCGACGCGCAGTTCGGCGGCGCGTGCCCGCATTGTCTCGATCAGCGGGAGCGCCCCCGCATTGACCGACAAGGTCTCCGTCCGGCTCATGCCGCTTTCCTCTCGAATCGTTCTCTCAAATCCGCCACGCGCCGTTCGAACAGCGCCGTCGCGGCCTCCTCCGTTTCCGCCTCGGCGACCACCGTGCACAGCGGCTGGCCGGCGGCAAAGCTGGCCGGCGGCGTCGTGCGGTCGCGGGTGAAATCCGGCCAGGCGAAGCCTGCCGGCAGATCGATGTCGCTCTCCGTCCAGGCAAGGCCTGCGGCGCGGATGATGCCGGGGCCGGATACACGTTCCGGCAGTTCGCCGCGACAGGCCGCCAGATGCAGCGCCAGCAGTGGCTGGGCCGCGCTCTCGAAGACGTCGAGCGTCGCGCCGGCCCTCGCGTTGATCTCCAGCAGCACCGGCCCGTTCGCCGTCAGGACGAAATCGGCGCTGGCCATGCCGACGAGCGGCAGAAGCGCGAGGATCGCCGTCACGGCGGCCTGCATCGCCGGTCCCTGCGGCACCGGATCCGGCAGTGGCCCCACCGCGCCGCCATAGCGGTAGGGCTCGGCGGCGGAGGGGACGGTCCACTGCCGGGTGAAGCCGAGGAACGCGCAGCGCGTGCCGGCGGCAACGAAGGCAAGCGAGATGCGCTCGCCGGCGACGACACGTTGGTAATAGCGGTCCGGCGCCGGCGGTTGGCCAGTCGCTGCCACGACATGGCTGCCGCCGGCGCCGCCGATCTTCTTCGACAGCCAGTTGGCGGGATCCGCGGGCAGATCACGACCGATCGGTGGATGCGCAACTCCGGCTTCCGCGCACAGAGCGGCGAAGGTCTCGGGGTCCTTCAGCCGGCGCTGCGTCGCCGGGTCGGTGCCGAGGATCGGCCAGCGCGCGCCGATCGCCTCGAGCAGTTCCGGCCGGTCCTCGAAGCCAGCACCGTAAACGAAGCCGATCGGCGCCATGCCGTCGGCCAGGCGCTCCAGCGCCGCAATCAGCGCGTCGGCGTCGAACCCGTCCGGGTAATGGCCGTGCAGCACCTCGCTCCGCCGCGCTGCTGCCGCGAGGTCGCTGTCGCCGAAGAAGTCGAGCGCCAGCGCGTCAACCCCGGCAAGCCGGGCACTTTCGGCGATCTGTCGCGCCGAGAAGGCGGCAGCGAGGACGGATGGCCGGTCGCTCACGACACGAGCGTTCGCGCAAGCTGGAAGGCATCACGAAAGTCGAGGACCTGCGGTTCCTTCGCCTCGATCATGCGCTTCAGCAGCCCGTATTCGGTCTTCGACTTCATCGGCCCGACGGCCAGCGCGCCGATGCCCAGCGCGTCGGTGCCCGGGATAGGCGCCTCGTCGGCCATCACGTCGATGCCCTCCAGCCCCAGCGGCGGCACGGCATTCACGTCGGCGGCCACGAGCAGCCGCGTCGCCGCCTTCAGCTGGGCCGCGCTGAGCACCTGCACGCCCGCCTTGGCTGCCGACAGGATCACCTCGACCTCCTTGACGATCTCCGTGTTCTTCTCGTCACTCGACCCGTCCACCGCCTCGACGTCGGCGCCGAAGCGTTCCTTCATTTCGCGGGCACGCGCCTCGACCCGCTCCAGCCCGCTATAGCCGACGATCTTCACCTTCGCGCCTTCCAGGGCGGCGATCACCGCGGCGCAGTAGCCGACGACGCCGGTGGCGCCGAAGACCGCGATGGTGACGTCCTTGAGCGCCTTCTGCTTCTTGGTCTTCAGGGTCCGCTCGACGCAGGCAACCATGGCCGCGGCGGTGGTGAACGAACCGGCAGGATCGGCCATGATGTTGCAGGCAAAGGGCGGCACCAGTGCCTTCTTCGCCGCATCGATCATGTCGAGCGCCAGCACCGCGTCGTCGCCGCCGAAGAACACGGCGCTCCGGACGCCGACATTGGGCGGGCGCGAGAAGATGACGTCCTGGACGAGATCGCCGATCTCGTCGAGCTCGACCGCCTCGTAGGGGACCACGGCGTCATAGCCGGCGTCGAGCGCCATGTTCACGTCGAACGGGCTGACATGCTTGTGCGGCGTCAGCATGTGCAGGATGTTCTTTTCGGCCATTCTCGTTTCCTCCAGTTTGGATGTCGTTTTGCCCGGGTGGCGTGCACCGGGTCCTTGTCGGTGATGTCCGCGTCGCGGCTCAGCCGGTGCCGGCGATGCGCCGGAGCGGCGACCGCTCGATGCGCGAGCCGGCATTGCGGCCGGCGACGACGCGCAGCGTCAGCCCGGCCTCGGCGACGGCTTCGGCGACTGTGCGGGAGAGACGGTCAGCCTCCTCCTGCGAGGGTGCGAAGGCAAAGCCAGTGGGGCCCCAGGAACTCTGCCCGATCCCATGCGCGCCTTCGGCAGCGAGCATGGCACAGACGCGGGCCACGGCCGGGCTGGTGAAGATCCCCCCCTGGGCGGGGGCGAAATGGCTGCCGACCATCTGCTGGATCGTCGCGATGGCCGCGCCGAAGCCGGCGATGTCGGCTTCGGCGAGAGCCGGCAGTGCCTCCAGCAGTACGAGCCGGCAGATCAGCGCGGTGTCGATCTCGGCGAAGGCCGGAAGGCTGGCGAAGGCCTTGAGCTCGTCCTCGCCGTGAAACCCTTCGGTTCGGGGGTCGAGGACCAGCAGGACCCGCCACTCGTCGGGAAACGGCAGGCGGGCGATGATCGGCGGCGGCACGTCGGTCGGCCCCTTGCCGCCGTCGACCGCGACGCCGCCGGCACTGACGAAGGCGGCGCCGAGGCCGGAACGGTTGCCCCGCCCGAGAAGCGCGGCGTCGCCGGCAGGGTCCGGCGCCAGCCCCTCGATCGCCCGCAGGCCGGTGGCCACGGCGAGCGCCAGCTGGGTGCCGGAACCGAGGCCGGCATGCGGCGGGATGGTTTCCGAAAAGGTGAGTGCATAGCGCCGGTCGCCGAGGCCGAGATGCCGGCGCATGGCGTTCAAATGCGCGAGAGCGCGCCCGGCCTCCGCCCCGTCGGCCCGGTCCTCGGGCGCGCGGCGGATCGACAGGCGGGTCGCCGGCTCGGCCAGCGCCAGCCCGATTCCGCCGAATCGCCGGCCCGATCGGCCGCCCGGATCGAGGAAGCCGAGATGCAGGCGCGCGGGCGCCGAGACGCTGACGACGTCCTCTGTCAATTTGTCCCCTGCCTTCCGGGTGCCCGCACCCTATTATCGGGGCGAGCACGGATGCGGCAAGGGGAGATGGCCATGGCAGCGAAGACCTATACCGACCAGGAGGTCACCGAACGGCTGGCGAAGGAGCTGCCGACATGGCGGCTCGAGGACGGCTGGATCCGGCGGACCTACAAGACGCATGGCTGGAAGGGCACGCTGATGGTGATCAACACCGTCGGCCATCTCGCCGAGGCGGCCTTCCACCATCCCGACATCACCGCTTCCTACGCCTGGGTCGAGGTGCGGCTGATGAACCATGCCGCCAAGGGCATCACCGACTCGGACTTCGCGCTGGCGAAGAAGATCGAGGAAGTGGTGAACTGGCAGCCGGGCAAGGAAGACGGCCCGCTTTCCGGGACGCCCGACGACCCGCGCTTTGCCTATATCAAATACGACAAGCACTGATGCCGGAACGGCGGGGACTTTGACCTCGCCGGTCGAGGCGGTATCTTGGCGACAGGGCACAGGAAGCGATTCGTTTTGGGACATGCATGGATCGACGGCCGGCCGGTATCGGTGCCGGAAGCCGTCGCTGCGGCGGCAGCGCTCATCGGCGGCAGCCGATTGCCGGTGGTCACGGGACTGGCGACGGATGTCGCCGGGATCCGCGCCGCCCTCGGCCTTGCCCGGATCGCCGGGGCGGTGATCGACCACCAGGCGTCAGCCGCGATCTATCCCGCGATCACGGCGATCCGCGACAGCGGCATGATGATCGGCGCCCCTGCCGAAATCCGTCGGCGCGCCGACCGCGTCCTCATCGTCGGCGACGCCTTCGCGCAGTCGCCCGATCTGCCGGACTTCCTGTTCGACCACGAGCCCGACCTCGGCAGAGAGACACGCGGCAAGCGCGAAATCCGCTGGCTCGGCGCCCCCGAGGGCGGTGCCGACATTCCACGAGCTTCCGTCGAGCCCATCGCCTGCCCAGCGGAGGGCATCGCCGATGCGCTGTCGATGATCCGGGCGGCCGTCGCCGGTCATCGCTTCGGCGAGGGGCCGATTACCGGCGAGCAGGCCGCAGCGATCGCCGCATGGGTAAAGGGAGCGGGCTTCGGCTGCGCCATCTTCGCCGTCGCGGAAATGGACGAACTGGCTATCGAGATGCTCTCGGGCCTCGTCTTCGACCTCAACGCTGAGACCCGTTTCACCAGCCTGCCGCTGTTCGGCCCGGAGCAGGCCTTCGGTGCCGCATTGGTGGCGACGTGGACGACCGGCTTCCCGCTGCGGGTCGGCTTCGGACGCGGTTTCGCCGACCATGACCCCGACCTCTACGACGCCGGGCATCTGATCGCTTCGGGCGAGGCGGATCTGGCGGTCCACGTTGCCGGCCTCGCCGGCGCGGCGTCGCCGGAGCCGGAATGGTCGGGCCGCCTGCCGGTCATAGCCATCGGCGAGGGATCCGCCGCATGGACGAACCCGCCGAGGATCCGCTTCGACGCGGGTATGGCAGGACGTGACCACGACGGCGTCCTCCACAATGAGCGCTTCGGCGGTTTCGTGCCGTTCGCCGCGACGGAAACCGGAGCGCAGCCGCCAGCCGCGGATGTACTCGCGGCGATCGCCGCCGCGCTCGGCAATGCGACGACGGGAGCCGCCGCATGAAGACGATGATCAACGAGGACTGCTCATGCTGACGCGTCTCAAGGACGGGCACGTCGTCGATCCGGCCAATGGCGTCGACGCGGTCGGCGACATCTATGTCGAGGACGGGGTGGTGGTCGAGGCGCCGAGCGACGGGCGCGAGGCGGGCGAGACGATCGACTGCAAGGGCCTGATCGTCATGGCCGGCGCCATCGACATCCACTCGCACATCGCCGGCGGCCACGTGAACACGGCACGGCTGCTGCTGCCGGAATTCCATCGGGCGTTCCAGGCACGGCCGGATACGACCGCGCTGTCGCGCGTCGGCTGGACGACCGAGGAAACGGGCCTGCGCTACGCCGAGATGGGCTTCACCACCGTGGTCGAGCCGGCGATGGCGCCGTCCTCGGCGCTGCACGCGCATCTCGAGCTTGCCGACATCCCGATCATCGACAAGGCGACGCTGGTCGTGCTCGGCAACGACGATTTCCTGATGTCGATGATCCGCAACGGCGAGAGCGAGAACGCCATCGAGGACTATGTCGCCTGGACCGTCTCGGCGTCCCGCGCGCTGGGCGTCAAATGCATCAATGCCGGCGGCTCGGCCGCCTTCAAGGAGAACGTCCGCAAGTTCGATTTCGACGACGAGGTGCCGGACTACGGCGTCACTTCGCGGCGCATCGTCAAGACGCTGCAGGCGGCGGTGACGCAGCTCGGCATCCCGCATCCGCTGCACGTCCACTGCAACAATCTCGGCGTTCCGGGCGACTCCGCCGCGTCCGCCGTGGCGACCATCGAGGCCGCCGAGGGACAGCCGCTGCATCTGGCGCATCTGCAGTTCTACGGCTACGGAACGGGGGGCGAGCGCCGCTTCTCCTCCGAGGGCCAGCGGCTGGCGGAACTGGTGAACCGCACGAAGGAAGTCACGGTCGACATCGGCCAGGTCATGTTCGGCCAGACCGTGACGATCTCCTCCGACGAGCTGCGGCAGTTCGTCGGCCGGGCGCAGGCGAGCCCCGGCAAGTCGGTGATCTTCGACCACGAGGCGAATGGCGGCGGCGTCGTGCCGATGGAATACAAGAAATCCAGCTACTTCAACGCGCTGCAATGGGCGATCGGGCTGGAGCTGTTCCTCCTGATCGACGACCCGTCGCGGGTGTTCTTCACCACCGACCATCCGAACGGCGCGCCGTTCACCGCCTATCCGGAGATCTTCGCGCTGCTGATGGACCGCAACGTCCGCCAGCGCTGGCTGGAGGCGCTGCCGAAATCGGTGCTGGCGATGACGACGCTGGCCGAGATCACCCGCGAATACACGCTGGACGAGATCGCGACGATGACCCGCGCGGCGCCGGCGCGGCTGCTCGGCACGCCCGATCGCGGGCATCTCGGTGCCGGGGCGGTCGGCGACATCGCGGTCTATCGGCCGGGCGCCGACAAGGCGGCGATGTTCGGCAGAGCCGCCTATGTCTTCAAGGACGGGACGCTGGTCGTGAAGGACGGCCAGGTGGTGAACCGCACGACCGGCCGCACGCTCACCGTGCGGCCCGAGCCCGACAGAGCGATGGCGCGGCGGCTGGAGACCTATTTCGACGATCGCTACGGCCTGCCGGCCAAATGGTTCGAGGTGCCGGAACACGCCATCGGGCAGGGCGAATCGTTCAGGGTGGTGGCATGCCGGACATGAACACCGCCGCGACGATCAACGGCGTCGTCATCGACGACACCTTCGCCGAAGCCTTCCCGATGAGCGGGACGGCGATCCAGGTGACGGCCGACAGCGAGAAATGGGCGCTCGAGGCGGCGCGCTCCTTCACCGGCTTCGCCACCTCGGTGATCGCCTGCGGCTGCGAGGCGGGGATCGACCGCATCGTGCCGCCAGAGGAAAGCCGGGACGGTCGCCCGGGCATGCGCATCCTCCTGTTCTCGATGGACAGGGCGGGGGTCGTCAAACAGCTCGGCACGCGGCTCGGCCAGTGCATCCTGACCAGCCCGTCGTCCGCCTGCTATGCCGATCTGGCCGGGGAGAGCGAGATCGATCTCGGCTCGGCGATCCGCTATTTCGCCGATGGCTGGCAGATCTCCAAGAAGTTCGGCGACAAGCACTTCTGGCGCATGCCAGTGATGGAGGGCGAGTTCCTCTGCGAGGCGAAGACCGGCATCACGTCCCAGGGGGTCGGCGGCGGCAATCTCCTGTTCCTTGCCCGCGGCTCGCGCCAGGCGCTGGCGGCGGCCGAAGCCGCCGTCGAGGCGATGCGCGCCGTGCCGGACGTGATCATGCCGTTCCCCGGCGGGATCGTGCGCTCCGGCTCCAAGGTCGGCGGCAAGTACAAGGGCATGATGGCCTCGACCAACGACGCCTACTGCCCGACGCTGAAGGGCGTCACGCCTTCCGCGCTGGGGCCCGAAATCGGCTCGGTGCTGGAGATCGTCATCGACGGGCTGAGCGCCGATGCGGTGGCAGAAGCCATGCGCGCCGGGCTGAAGGCGGCCGTCGACCTCGGGCCCGACGAGGGGGCGCTGCGGATCGGCGCCGGCAATTACGGCGGCAATCTCGGGCCGCATCACTTCCACCTCAAGGATATCCTGCCATGAGCGGCCTGACCTTCCGCAAGAAGGCCGAGCCCGAGCAGCGGCTCGACCTGTCGGTGCTGACGCCGGCCCGGCTCGCCGGCCTGTCGACGGCCGAGATCGCGGCGCTGCCGGTCGGCACGACGCGGCAGCTGCTGACGGTCGGCGACGTGTTCGCCCTCGACGGCAGCGACGCGGCCTCGATCCGCTTCGAGGGCGGCTCGGACCGGTTCGACCGGATCGGCGAGGCGCTGGACGGCGGCGAGATCCATGTCGAGGGCGATGCGGGCTGGCGCGTCGGCCGGCTGATGCAAGGCGGGCGGCTGACGGTTTCCGGTTCGGTCGGCGGGCTCGCGGGGTCCGGCATGAGCGGCGGCTTCCTGTCGATCGGCGGCAATGCCGGGCAGCGGCTCGGCGGGCCCATGCCGGGCGAGATGGCCGGCATGCGCGGCGGCGCGATCCGCGTCGGGGGCAGCGCCGGCAGCCGCGCCGCCGACCGGATGCGCCGGGGCACGATCATGGTCGCCGGCGAACTCGGCGAGGATGCCGGCAGCCGGATGATCGCCGGAACGCTGATCGCCGGCGGCATCGCCCGCGGCACGCCCGGGCGGCTGATGAAGCGCGGCACGCTGATCCTCTGCGGCGGTGCCGAGCGCCTCGGCCCGACCTTCCTCGACAACGGCCCAGCCGACCTCCTGATCCTGCGGGTGATGGCGCGGGAACTCGCCGCTGGCGAACTCGCGCCGCTGCCCTTCGACGGCGCCCCGATGCGGCGGATCGGCGGAGACACGGCGGTGCTCGGCAAGGGCGAGATCTTCCTGCCGGTGTGACCTCGGCCCTGCGCCGGACGGTCACATGCCTCTGCCCCGGGCTTTCGATGATGGCGCCTGCCACATCCTGTCGCAGTGGCCCTGCCGCGCGCGGTTGCCGGCCCTAGAAAAGCATCCAGGCGCCGTTCCGTCCGTAGCTTCGGCTTGCGGCATGACGCCGGCAGGGCACCCACTCCGGGAGTGACATGATGATCGACCTGATCCTGACCGTCTGCTTGGTCTCAGACCCCTCGTCCTGCCGCGAGGAGCGGCTCGCCTACGAGAGCCGCGGCTCGCTGGCGCAATGCATGATGCTGTCGACGCCCTATGTCGCCGCCTGGGTCGGGGACCATCCGCAATGGACGGTCAAACGCTGGGAATGCGGCTGGCCGGAAGAGCGCAAGCAGCCGATCTGACGCAAGGCGTGGCATCTGCGTAGAAAAATTGCGCAGCTGCCCGTTTAATAGGCGCAGTTTAAGTCCGGATGATACGCCTGCCGAATTATTGAGCGCGGCCCGGGCTGCGTGACTCCATACGAGGCACAGTACGCCGACGCTGCCCGCGCATCTGCCGAGATTGGCACGGGCTTTGCTCCGTTTCATTCGTAACCCGACCGCGTCGGGGCCGAAACGAGTGGAGATGGCGCATGAACTCACCCTTCAAATGGATCCGGGGCCTTGCCGCCGCGGCGGCAATGACAGGCGTGGCGCTCACCGGAGCCGCCGCCCAGGACGCGCCGAGCGGGGAGCCGATCAAGGTCGGCGTCCTGCACTCGCTCTCCGGCACGATGGCGATCTCCGAGACGACCCTCAAGGACGTCATGCTGATGCTCATCGACGAGCAGAACAAGAAGGGCGGCCTGCTCGGCCGGCCGCTCGAGGCCGTCGTCGTCGATCCGGCCTCCGACTGGCCGCTGTTTGCCGAGCGCATGCGCGACCTGGTCTCCGCGCAGGACGTCGCGGCGGTGTTCTGCTGCTGGACGTCGGTGTCGCGCAAGTCGATCCTACCGGTCGCCGAGGAGCTGAACACCGTGGTGTTCTACCCGGTCCAGTACGAGGGCGAGGAATCGTCGAAGAACATCTTCTACACCGGCGCCGCCCCCAACCAGCAGGCGATCCCGGCCGTCGACTATCTGATGGAAGAAGGCGTCGAGCGCTGGGTGCTCGAGGGCACCGACTACGTCTATCCGCGCACCACCAACAAGATCCTCGAGCAGTATCTGATGGACAAGGGCGTCGCGGCCGAGGACATCAAGATCAACTACACGCCGTTCGGTTTCTCCGACTGGCAGACCGAAGTCGCCGCGATCAAGGAATTCGGCTCGGCCGGCAAGAAGACCGCGGTCGTCTCGACCGTCAACGGTGACGCCAACGTGCCGTTCTACAAGGAACTCGCCAACCAGGGCATCGCCGCGACCGATATCCCGGTAGTGGCATTCTCGGTCGGCGAGGAAGAACTCGCCGGCATCGACACCGGCCCGCTGGTCGGCCACCTCGCCGCCTGGAACTACTTCATGTCGGTCGACACGCCGGAGAACGCAGAGTTCATCGAGAAGTGGAAGGCCTTCATCGGCAACGAGGAGCGCGTGACCAACGACCCGATGGAAGCCCACTATATCGGCTTCAACATGTGGGTGAAGGCCGTCGAGAAGGCCGGCACGACCGAGGCCGACGCGGTCATCGCCGCCCTGCCGGGCATCGAGCAGGCCAACCTCACCGGCGGCGTCTCCACCATGCTGCCGAACCACCACATCACCAAGCCGGTGCTGATCGGGGAGATCAACGCCGAAGGCCAGTTCGACATCGTCAGCGAGACCGAGGAACTGGTCCCCGGCGACGCCTGGTCGGACTTCCTGCCGGAGTCCAAGCCCCTGGAGGCCGACTGGACCGACCCGATCAATTGCGGGAACTACAACACCGAGACGAAGACCTGCGGCGGCGCTTCGGCCGCGGCTGCCCAGTAAGCACCCCCAGGTCTGTCGAGGCTCGCTTCTCCCAAGAGCGAGCCTCTCGCGGGGACGGTCAAGCGGCCGTCCCCGCCACTGTCTCCACCGGTACAGGAATTTTCATGGCCCTTCTTGCGCGCTGGTGCCTCGCACTCCTCCTGCTGGTTCCGGGCACGATCGCAGTCTCGGCCACTGCCAACGCGCAGGATGGCGACGCCGCGGCAATCATCCAGAAATTCGGCGGCAAGCAGAGCTTTTCGGACACCGAGGCGGTGATCGCCGAGCTTGCCGCCACCGGCAATGCCGACGTGGCGCGTGCGCTGCGGGCACTCGGCGACGGCAGCCTCTACTGGCGCAAGAGCGACGAGGCGGTGTTCATCGGCCGCGGTTCCGACTCCGTCACCCTGCTCGATCCGCTGACCGGCGAGGAGGTGGGCACGGCCCCGGCCGGCGACCTGACCAAGGTCCGCATCAAGAATTCCATCCGTAACGACATCTCGACGGCGCTCGGCGCGCTGACGCTCGGGTCCGACGATCCGGCGCAGCGCATGCGGGCCGCCTCGACGCTGTTTTCCGACGGCGATCCGGCGATGATCGAGCCGCTCGAGGTGGCGATCGCCGAGGAAGAGGACGCGGCCGTCAAGGCGCGCATGGAGGAGGCGCTGGCCGCTGCCATCCTCGCCTCCGACCGTCCCGCCGAGGAGAAGGCAGAGGCTGCGGCCGTCATGGAAGGACGCGGCGACCGCGAGGCGCTGACGCTGCTCATCCGCTTTGCCGGCGCCACCGACGATCTGGAAGCCAAGTCCGCCGCCGAGGCAGCCATTGCCACGATCGAGGGCAATATCGCCTTCTGGTACCAGATGCAGAACATCTGGTACGGGCTGTCCCTTGGCTCGGTGCTGCTGCTCGCGGCGATCGGCCTGGCCATCACCTTCGGCGTCATGGGCGTCATCAACATGGCGCATGGCGAGATGGTGATGCTCGGCGCCTACACGACCTTCGTCGTGCAAGAGGCGATCCGCACGAGCGCGCCGGAACTCTTCTCCTGGTCGCTGGCGATCGCCCTGCCACTGGCGTTCCTCGTCTCCGGCACGGTCGGCCTGATCATGGAGCGCTTCCTGATCCGCTTCCTTTACGGCCGGCCGCTGGAGACGCTGCTCGCCACCTTCGGCGTGTCGCTGATCCTGCAGCAGGCGGTCCGCACCATCTTCGGCCCGACCAACCGCGAGGTCGGCAATCCGGAATGGATGTCCGGCGCCTTCGAGGTCGGGATGATGGCGATCACCTGGAACCGGCTGTGGATCATCGTCTTCTCGCTGGTGGTGTTCGCCGGCCTCCTGGTCGTGCTCAACCGCACCTCGCTCGGCCTGCAGATGCGCGCCGTCACCCAGAACCGCAAGATGGCTTCCGCGATGGGCATCCGCACACCCTGGGTCGACGCCATGACCTTCGCGCTCGGCTCCGGCATCGCCGGCATCGCCGGGGTGGCGCTCAGCCAGATCGACAATGTCTCGCCGGATCTCGGCCAGGGCTACATCATCGACTCCTTCATGGTGGTGGTGTTCGGCGGGGTCGGCAATCTCTGGGGCACGCTGGTCGGGGCGATGAGTCTGGGCATCCTCAACAAGTTCCTCGAGCCCTATGCGGGCGCGGTGCTCGGCAAGATCGTCGTCCTGGTGCTGATCATCCTGTTCATCCAGAAGCGGCCCCGCGGCCTGTTCGCCCAGAAGGGGAGGTTCGTCGACGCATGATCCTCGCGCGATTCCTCGGCCCAAGGGTCTGGTTCCTGGTCGTCGCGCTGGTCGCCGCGGCGGTGCTGGTGCCGGCGGCGAGCCTCTGGCTGCCCGCCGGCCACCCGCTGCACGTGCCGCCCTATCTCGTGCCGCTGATCGGCAAATACATCTGCTTTGCGCTGCTGGCGCTCTCGCTCGATCTCGTCTGGGGCTATGTCGGCATCTTGTCGCTCGGCCACGGCGCGTTCTTCGCGCTCGGCGGCTATGCGATGGGCATGTATCTGATGCGCCAGATCGGCCCGCGCGGCGTCTACGGCAATCCGGTGCTGCCGGACTTCATGGTGTTCCTCAACTGGCAGGAACTGCCCTGGTACTGGACCGGCTTCGACCAGTTCTGGTTCGCGGCGATCATGGTGGTGCTGGTGCCGGGGCTGCTCGCCTTCGTCTTCGGCTATTTCGCCTTCCGCAGCCGCGTCACCGGCGTGTATCTGTCGATCATTACCCAGGCGATGACCTATGCGCTGCTGCTCGCCTTCTTTCGCAACGACATGGGGTTCGGCGGCAATAACGGCCTGACCGACTTCAAGGACATTCTCGGCTACCCGATCCAGGCGGCGACGACGCGGGCGGCGCTGTTCTCGGCGAGCTGTATCGCGCTCGCCATCGCCGTCCTGTTCGTCGGCTGGATCACCCGCTCCAAGCTCGGCAAGCTGATGGTTGCGGTGCGCGATGCCGAAAGTCGCACCCGCTTCATCGGCTGGCGGCCGGAGCATGTGAAGCTTTTCGCCTTCACCGTGTCGGCGGTCATGGCGGGGATCGCCGGCGCGCTCTACGTGCCGCAGGTCGGCATCATCAATCCCGGCGAATTCGCGCCGGTGAACTCGATCGAGGTCGTGGTCTGGGCCGCGGTCGGCGGCCGCGCGACGCTGATCGGGCCGATCCTCGGCGCCCTCATCGTCAATTTCGCCAAGAGCACCTTTACGGCGATCGCGCCGGAATACTGGCTGTTCGTCCTCGGCGGCCTGTTCGTCTTCGTCACGCTGTTCATGCCGCGCGGCATCGTCGGCACGTTCGATCACGGCTGGGGCGGCTGGCGCGCCCGCCGCGCCGCGAAACGCGCCGAAGAGGGCGAGGCGGTAGACGACCGCGTCGCCGCGGCGAACCCGGCGGAGTAGGCGATGACCGTGCTCGATCCCACACCGATGACGCCGGCCGCCGTCTCGCCGCACCCCTATGCGAGCGCGCGCCGGGAGGAGGCGTTGCGCAATCCGCCGGGCGAGGCGCGCCGGGAAACGCTGCTCTATCTCGACGGCGTCAACAAGAGCTTCGACGGCTTCAAGGCGATCAACAATCTGTCGCTGGTGCTGGTGCGCGGCGAGATGCGCGCGATCATCGGACCGAACGGCGCCGGCAAGACGACGATGATGGACATCATCACCGGCAAGACGAAGCCGGATTCCGGCGAAGTCTACTTCAACGGCGACGTCGACCTCACCCGCCACGACGAGGCGGCGATCGCCGGCATGGGGATCGGCCGGAAGTTCCAGAAGCCGACCGTGTTCGAGGGCCACACGGTGGAGGACAATCTCCGCCTGTCGCTCGCCGGCTCGCGCTCGATCTTCACCGCCCTCGTGCATCGCAAGGACGACGGCGAGCGGGCGGCGATCGCCCGCATCCTCGACACGACGCGGCTGTCGCCGAAGCGCCGGACGCTGGCGGCAGACCTCTCGCACGGCCAGAAGCAATGGCTGGAGATCGGCATGCTGCTCGCCCAGGATCCGGAACTGCTCCTAGTCGACGAACCGGTCGCCGGCATGACCGACGCCGAGACCGAGGAGACCGCGCGGCTCTTGCGCGAGATCGCCGAGACCCGCTCGGTCGTGGTGGTCGAGCACGACATGCATTTCGTCCGCGAACTGGCGGTGAAGGTGACCTGCCTGCACGAGGGCTCGGTGCTGTCGGAAGGCACGCTCGACCACGTCTCGAAAGACCCGCGAGTGATCGAGGTGTATCTTGGGCGGTGAGGGCAGCATCGTGCCCGCCGGGATGACGCCTACTACGCGTCGTCATCCTCGGGCTCCGTCCCGAGGATCCAGGACGGTGGAGGTTGCGAGCCTTGGCCAGACTGTCGGCCGTCCCTTGTCGCGGAGCCATTCAGCGGCGCGCGGCCGGTGGCAGCGCTGCTCTGGATCCTCGGGACGGGGCCCGAGGATGACGACTTGCAGGGCCCCGAGGATGACGAAACACAAGGGCCGCGGACATACGAGATCGATCATGCCCCAGCTTCCCGACGAAGCCTTCGCCGCGAGGAGCGAGCCATGCTGACCGTTGCCAATGTCGACCTCTATTACGGTGCGGCGCAGGCGCTGCGGGGCGTGTCGCTGGCTGCGAAGAAGGGCGAGATCACCTGCGTCCTCGGGCGCAACGGCGTCGGCAAGACGTCGCTCCTGCGGGCCATCGTCGGCCAGCAGCCGATAAGGGCCGGCGAGATCGCCCTGGACGGCCAGAGCCTCGGCCGGCAGGCGCCCTACAACCGGGCGCGCAAGGGCATCGGCTTCGTGCCGCAGGGCCGCGAGATCTTCCCGCTGCTCACGGTGCGCGAGAATCTGCAGACGGGCTTTGCGCCGCTGAAATCGGCCGACCGGACGATCCCCGACCACGTCTTCGAGCTGTTCCCGGTGCTGAAGGACATGCTCGGGCGGCGCGGCGGCGACCTCTCCGGCGGCCAGCAGCAACAGCTCGCCATCGGCCGGGCGCTGGTGACGCGGCCGCAGCTTCTGGTGCTCGACGAGCCGACCGAAGGCATCCAGCCGTCGATCATCAAGGATATCGGCCGGGCGATCCGCTACCTCAAGGAGCACTCGGGCCTCGCGATCCTCCTGGTCGAGCAGTATCTCGATTTCTGCCGCGAGCTCGCCGACAAGGTCTACATCATGGATCGCGGCGTGATCGTCTTCGAGGGGCGGGCCGAGGGCCTCGACGATCCGGCGGTGCGCCGGCACCTGACGGTCTGAACGCCATCTTGGAAGCGACCCGGCGTCATGCTAGCAATCGCCGACCGCCCGCACCCGGGATCGCCCCGGCCGCCACAGGCTGTGCCGCGGTCCGGGGAGGATCGGCCATTGCGTTTCGTGCTCTTGTTGATGGCGCTGGCGGCCTGGGGATCGCCGGCGCGCGCCGAGGAACTGGTGAAGGCGAGCGACATGGAGACGATCGCGGCGCTCGCCAGGGGCTTCGGCTCGGCGACGATCGAGAAGGGCGACACGACCTACGTCAAGGGCCGGATCGACGGCACGCTCTACGCGATCTTCTTCTACGACTGCGACGCGGAAGGCGCCGACTGCAAGAGCATCCAGTTCTATGCCTCCTGGGACGATGCGGTGGTGAAGCCCGACGCGATCGGCGCCTGGAACCGGGAGAAGCGGTTTGCCAAGGCCTACATGGACAGCGAGGACGATCCGGTGCTGGAACTGGACGTCAACCTGCGCCACGGCGTAGCCCGCGCCAATCTCGAGGACACGATGGACTGGTGGCGGATCTCGCTGGAGAAGTTCAAGTCGGACGTGCTCGAGCTCTAGCCGCAGCGGTGCCGGCATGGCCGGAAGCCGCGGTACTGCAATCCGGGATGGCCCGGCGATGACGGCCGTTCTCGCCAGGAGCGCCGTACCCGCCGCAAGCGTCCCGATGCAGCGCGCCGTCGGTGCGGTCGCCGCGGATTTCCGCCTCGTCGCCGGCCGCTCGCGGCTGCAGCGCCTGCACCAGGCCGGCTGCCTCAAGCTGCGCTTTCCGCGGCTGCCGGCCGCCGAGGCCGAGGCGGTGCTGATCAACACATCCGGCGGGCTGACCGGCGGCGACCGCCTCGACCAGCAGTTCGGCGTGGCTAAGGGCGCGCATCTGACGGTGACCACCCAGGCCTGCGAACGGATCTACCGGGCTTCCTCCGGGCATGCCGGGGTGGCGACGCACGTCCGGATCGGCGAGGACGCGGGCTTTGCCTGGCTGCCGCAGGAGACGATCCTGTTCGAGGCGGGGGCCGTGCGCCGCTCGCTGACTGTCGAGGCGGAATCGTCATCCCGCTTCGTGCTCTGCGAAAGCATCATTCTCGGCCGCGAGCTGATGGGCGAGACCGTCGAGAGCGGCCTGCTGCACGAAAGCTGGCGGATCCGCGTCGACGGCAGGCTGGCCTTCGCCGACGATTTGCATCTCTCCGGCGCCATCGCGGCGGCGACCACAGGGCCCGCCAGCCTGTCGGGCAACCGCGCGCTGGCCACCGTCGTCGCCCATGCGCCGGACGTCGAGATGAAGCTCGCGGTGGTCCGGGCGCTGGTCGGCGTCAGCGGCGGCGCCAGCCTGGTCGGCGGGCTCATGGTGATGCGGTTGCTGGCACCCACCGGCTTTGCGCTGCGCAAGCGGCTGATTCCGGTGCTCGCGGCACTGGCAAACGCGCCGGTGCCCCGCGTATGGTCGCTATGACGACATCATGAGGAATCAGGAATGCAGCTGACCCCCCGCGAGAAGGACAAGCTCCTCGTTTCCATGGCCGCGCAGGTCGCCCGGCGCCGCCTCGAGCGGGGCGTGAAGCTCAATCATCCGGAAGCGATCGCGCTGATCACCGACTTTGTCGTCGAGGGAGCGCGCGACGGAAGGACCGTTGCCGAACTGATGGAAGCCGGTGCCCACGTCGTCACCCGCGACCAGGTGATGGAGGGCATCGCCGAGATGATCCACGACGTGCAGGTCGAGGCGACGTTTCCGGACGGGACCAAGCTGGTGACGGTGCACGAGCCGATCCGCTGACCGGCACGGGCACCTGACGGCTCAGCGCGCCCCTGCGGCCTCCGCTTCCATGCCGGGGACCGCGTCCTCCGGGGTTTCTTCGGTCTCCAGGGAGGACAGGGCGATGGGTTCGCTGGGGATGGCGTCCACGGGCGGCCTGCCGCCGACGAAGCGGTAGCCCTGCTCTAGCCGCGAATAATAGGCCGCGCCGGTGACGCCGCCGAGCGTCACGGTGCGCACCAGCAGCGGTTCCGTATTGCCCGCCGGCAGGCACGAATAGATAAGCGTCGCCGCGATCACGGATGATCTCAGCATCTGTCGACTCCAACCTGTTGTCGGCAGCAGGCACCGGTCGTTGTTCGCCGGTGCTCCAGCCTGCCTGAAGCGTGTCTTAAGCGGGCCTCGTCTGTCGATGCGGCCGTTCGAGAACGTTCTATCCGCCGGTTGGTTTCCGGAGTTTTGCAGTGCGGCGGCGATCTCGCGTTATCGTTTCGCAATTGCTTCCACCGGTCATGGGGGCGATCCCGGGTGCACTGCGAGAAAGGCTTTGACAGCCAGAAGGCGGGCTTACATGATCGCCGCGCCCCCGATTCATCAAGGGGGAAGGACGCGACCCAAACCGGGGCGCCTGTCGATCAAAGAGAGACATTCATGTTCAAACGCCTTTCGCTCACCGCCGCCACGCTCGCTGCCGCGACCGCTCCCGCCTTCGCTCATCTCAATCCGCACGAGCATGGGTCGCTCATGGCCGGCGTCTCGCATCCGCTGTTCGGCTGGGACCACATCCTGGTGATGGTGGCCGTCGGCATCTGGGCGGCGATGATCGGTGGGCGGGCGCTCTGGGTCGTGCCGACGGCCTTCGTCGCGATGATGGGCGTCGGCTATGCCATGGCGGTCGCGGGCTTCCCGCTGCCCTTCGTCGAGCCGGTCATCCTTGCCTCGGTCGTCGCGGTGGGCCTGTTGATCGCCGCCGCCGTGCGGCTGCCGGTTGCTGCGGCTGCGGCCGTCGTCGGCGCCTTCGCGCTGTTCCACGGCTCGGCGCATGGCGGTGAACTGGGCAGCGCCGGTGCGATGTCGTTCGGCATCGGCTTCGTTCTCGCAACCGCCGGCCTGCATCTGGTCGGTATCGGCCTCGGCGCCGGCTTGGCGCGCGTCGGCAGCCCGCTGCTGGTGCGTGGCCTCGGCGCCGCCTCTGCAGTCGCCGGCCTCTATCTGATGGCCGCCTGAAGCCCCGGAGCGAGCGCATGGTTCCCGGCGAGATCATCACCGGCGACGGCGATATCACCCTCAACGAGGGCGCCGTCGCCGTGACGCTGGAAGTCGGCAATACCGGCGACCGGCCAGTGCAGGTCGGCAGCCACTATCATTTTGCCGAGACCAATCCGGCGCTCGCCTTCGACCGGGACGCCGCGCGCGGCATGCGCCTCGACATCGCGGCCGGCACCGCCGTCCGCTTCGAGCCGGGCCAGATCCGCGAGGTCACGCTCGTGCCCTATCGCGGATCGCGGACTGTCTACGGTTTCAACGGCAACGTGATGGGGCAGCTGTAGGCTTTGCGGCTGCGTCATCTCGCGCGATAATGGCGCGATAGCTGTCCGGGGCCGGGCAGGTTTCTCTGGCGGAGGGGCAAAGTAATGTGTGACCACTGCGTGATCGAAAGCGTCAAGCGGCAGATGCTGAGCCGCCGCAGCCTGCTGGGCGGCGGTCTCGCCGCCGCAGCGGCAAGCGTCGCTGCCCCGGCCTTCGCCCAGGATGCGACAGTGCCGGCCGGTGCCGCGCAGGCCGGCCGGGCGCTGACCATCGCCGACATGACCCATGAGCTGTACCCGGAGTTCCCGACCTTCTTCGGCGAGCAGCAGTTCTTCATGGAGCAGAAATTCTCCTTCGCCGAAGACAAGTTCAACCTTTTCGAGCTGCGGGTGAACGAGCACACCGGCACGCATGTCGACGCGCCGCTGCACTTTTCCGCCGACGGCCAGTCGGTCGCCGAGATCCCGGTCGAGAAGCTGATGGCGCCGCTCGTCGTCATCGACATCAAGGCGAAGGCGGCAGAAAATCCCGACGCGCAGGTGACGCCAGACGATCTGCAGGCCTGGATCGACGCCAATGGCGGCCTGCCGGAGAATTGCTGCGTCGCCATGAATTCCGGCTGGCAGCAGCATCTCGGCACCGACATGTACCGCAATGCCGATCAGGACGGCACGATGCATTTCCCGGGCTTCCATCTGGAGGCCGTGCAGATGCTGCTGGAGGGATCTGCCGTCGGCATCGCCGTCGATACGCTGTCGCTCGACTTCGGCATGTCGCCGGACTTCGCCGTCCATTACGGCTGGCTGCCGGAGGGGCGCTGGGGCCTCGAATGCATCGCCAATCTGGACGCGATGCCGGCCACCGGCGCGACGCTGATCGTTGGCGCGCCGAAGCATCGTGGCGGCACCGGCGGGCCGGCGCGCGTCTTCGCACTGACCTGAGACCGCCATGGCGACGAGCCCGCTGGTCACCGACGCGGCGGCCGAGCCGCGCGTCAAAGCGGTGTTCGACGACATCAGGGCGACGCGCGGAACCGATTATGTAAACAATTTCTGGCGGGCGCTGGCCACCGACCCGGCGTCGCTGGAGCGGACCTGGCAGGAGGTGAAGGCGGTGATGGGCGCCGAGGGCGCGCTCGACCCGCTGACGCGCGAACTCCTCTACGTCGCCGTGTCGGCGACCAGCGGCTGCAGCTATTGCGTCCATTCCCACACGGCGGCGGCCCGGGCCAAGGGCATGACCGACGCGCAATATGGCGAGCTTCTGGCCGTGATCAGCCTCGCCGCCAAGACCAACCGGCTGGCCGAAGCGCTGCAGGTGCCGGTGGACGAGGCGTTCCTGCGCTGAAGGTGGGCAGGCGGCGTCAGTCGCCGTTTGCCTTGGGCGTCGCGCTGGGGCCGGCCGCCAGCCCGCGGCGGATGGCGCCGAGATCGACATCCACCGTCGGCGTCGGGATCCGGTAGGCCTGCGGCGAGCCGGAACCCGCTGTGGACTGGAAGCGGTCATCGTCGCCGCCGAGCGTCGTGCTGACGGCGCTGCCGCCGGTGCCGGAGCGGGCGAGTCCGTCGACATTCAGCGAGTTGATCGACGAATCGCCTTCCGTGGCGCGGGCCGCATTGGCGTCGGCGCCGCCGCCCGAGCCGACGCCGGTATCCGGCATGATCGGATCGGTGACGGTCGAGCCGACGCCGCTCGTCGTCGAGCCGCTGCTACCGATTCCGCTGCTGCCTATGCCGCTCCCGCCAATGCTGCTGCTGCCAACGCCGCTGCTGGAACCACCCACGCTGCTTGAGGAACCGACGCCGCCCGAGGCGCCGCTGCCGGTGCTTCCGACCTGGGCGAGGGCCGGGAATGCGAAGAGGGCGGCTGCGACGCCCATCGTGATGGCGGGGGATGCACGCATGGGAGCGCCTTTCGGTTGCCGGCGAGAGCCGAGACTACATCTGCTTCAGCGCAACTCCAACACCCCGTAGCAGTTCCGCGTGCTCGCCCGGCGCCTAGCGCCGGATGATCGCCCGCCCGTTGGAGCGGCCGTGCGTCACCGCGCTGCCGCCGATGGCGTTCGGCCCGCTGCGGGCGAAGTCGCCGGCATTGATGTCGTTGAGGTCGGAGCGGCCTTCCGTGGCGCGGCGCTCGATCGAGTCGCGGTTTGCCTCGCTGCTGCCCCGCGGCACGACGGGCCGCAGATAGCTGTCGTCGAAATCCTTGCCGTAGACGCGCTCCTCGACCGTGTCGCCGAAGACGTCCGCGCCGGGAACGCGCGGTCCGGCGGCGGGCCGCGGCGCACCGTCGATGCGCATGCCGGAGACGGACGAGCCGGGCACGCTGCCCATCGGCCCGGGGTCGAAGGCCTGGGCCAGCACCGGCGACGGTGCGAGCAATGCGGCAAGAAGCGCCATGCGGATCATGTTGTACCTTGGCATGCGGGCCTCTCACCCGGATGGAGAATTCCCTGTCGGGCAGTTTCGCCGCAAACGGCGATAGCGGGAAGACAAGCTTTCGCGACCGATCTAAGGTTGGCGATGCTGCGCCGCAATGGCGCGCTCGTGCCGTCTCCAAGCTGTCCGGAGTGATTGCCCATGCCCGCCAGGATTGCCCGCTCCTCCTATGCCGCGATGTTCGGCCCGACGACCGGCGACAAGGTCCGGCTCGCCGACACCGAGCTGTTCATCGAGGTGGAGAAGGACTTCACCGTCTATGGCGAGGAAGTGAAGTTCGGCGGCGGCAAGGTGATCCGCGACGGCATGGGCCAGTCGCAGCACACGCGGGCAGAGGGCGCCGTCGACACGGTCATCACCAACGCGCTGATCCTCGACCATACCGGGATCTACAAGGCCGATATCGGCCTCAAGGACGGGCGCATCTGCGGCATCGGCAAGGCCGGCAATCCCGACACCCAGCCGGGCGTCACCATCATCGTCGGCCCCGGCACCGAGGCGATCGCCGCCGAGGGCAAGATCGTCACCGCCGGCGGCTTCGACAGCCACATCCATTTCATCTGCCCGCAGCAGATCGAGGAGGCGCTGTTCTCCGGCGTCACCACCATGCTCGGCGGCGGCACCGGGCCGGCGCACGGCACGTTGGCGACCACCTGCACGCCCGGGCCCTGGCACATGGCGCGCATGCTGCAGGCGGTGGACGCGATGCCGATGAATATCGGCTTTTCCGGCAAGGGCAATGCCTCGCTGCCGGCGGCGCTGGAGGAGATGGTGCTGGGCGGCGCCTGCGCGCTCAAGCTGCACGAGGACTGGGGCACGACGCCGGCGGCGATCGACTGCTGCCTGTCGGTCGCCGACGCATACGACGTGCAGGTGATGATCCACACCGACACGCTGAACGAGAGCGGCTTCGTCGAGGATACGGTCGCCGCCTTCAAGGGCCGCACGATCCACGCCTTCCACACAGAGGGCGCCGGCGGCGGCCATGCGCCCGACATCATCAAAGTCTGCGGCCTGCCGAACGTCCTGCCGTCCTCGACCAACCCGACCCGGCCGTACACGGTGAACACGCTCGAAGAACATCTCGACATGCTGATGGTCTGCCACCATCTCGACGCGTCGATCCCCGAGGACATCGCCTTTGCCGAAAGCCGCATCCGCAAGGAGACCATCGCGGCCGAAGACATCCTCCACGACATCGGCGCCTTCTCGATCATCGCCTCGGACAGCCAGGCCATGGGCCGCGTCGGCGAGGTGATCATCCGCACCTGGCAGACCGCCGACAAGATGAAGCGCCAGCGCGGGCGCCTGCCGGGCGAGACCGGCGACAACGACAATCTGCGCGCCCGCCGCTACATCGCGAAATACACGATCAACCCGGCGATCGCGCAGGGCATGTCGAAGGAGATCGGCTCGATCGAGGTCGGCAAGCGCGCCGACCTCGTCGTCTGGGACCCGGCCTTCTTCGGGGTCAAGCCGGGACTGGTGCTGCTCGGCGGCATGATCGTCGCAGCGCCGATGGGCGACCCGAACGCGTCCATCCCGACGCCGCAGCCGGTGCATTACCGGCCGATGTTCGGCGCCTTCGGCAAGGCGGCGGGCGCGATCGGCGCCACCTTCGTCTCGGCGGCCGCCATGGGCACGGGGCTTCGCGAGCGGCTCGGCTGCGACAAGCAGTTCCTTGCCGTGGAAAACACCCGCGGCGGCATCTCCAAGGCCTCGATGATCCTCAACGACGCCGTCCCGTCGATCGAGGTGAACCCCGAGACCTACGAGGTCCGCGCCGACGGCGAACTGCTGACCTGCGAACCGGCCACCGAACTGGCGATGGCGCAGCGCTATTTTCTGTTCTAGCCATTCCTGAACGGTAACGACCTTCGGGAGGAGGGACATGATGAACACGAAAATGATGGCACCCCGGGCCATGGCGATCATAGCCGGGCTGGCGCTGACGACGCTTGCCGCGAGTGCCGAGACGTTGACGCTGGAACTGCCGGGAACGGCCGAGCGGACCACCGTCGCCTATGCCTGCAAGGCGGGTGCCGACGCCGAGTCGACGCCGCTGTCGGTCGAATACATCAACCTGCCGGACAACAATTTCGCGCTGCTGCCGATCGACGGTCAGCCGACGCTGTTCGTCGGGGTGCTGGCCGGGTCAGGCGCCAAATACGTCGCCAACGACATGGTCTGGTGGACGAAGGGGCCCCGCGGCGACCTCTACAGCGAGCGCTCGCCCGATGCCGCCGACCGGACGGTCTGCCAGGTGCAGCGATAGAACGTCAGGCTCGCGCCATCTGCCAACAGCGGTCCGCGGGCATCATCCTGCGTCCGCAGCGCTGGCGTGGACGCCCGGAGAGTACCCCGCCGCCAGGGCGGCGACGGTCGGCGCGGGTGTGATCACCGTCGCCATGACCCTCGGCAGCGGCGCGGTCGCGTCGTAGCCGCCGAACGTCCAGCGCAGCAGGCGGCCCCGCCAGACCAGCCACGGATCGGCATTGACCAGGATGAAGACGCCGTCCGGCAGATCGGCGGCGGGCCGCTCGTGCCGGATCTGCTTCCGCGTCCAGCGGTCGACCCGCGCGGTGTGCAAGGCGGCATCCATCTCCACGGCGCTCGGCAGACCATTACTTTCGTTGGCCGCTGCCCAGGCGACACGAAAGGCGTTGAAGGCGGCGCGGCGACATTCCGCGCAGGGCCGGTGACCCGCCGCGAGCGATGTCGCCTCGTCGAGGAAGAACAGTTCAGTGTAGCGCCCGGGCGTCATCGGCTTGCGGCTGCGGCCCTTGAACAGCAATGTGCAGGCGATCCAGGGCTTGTGCTTCCAGCGGCTCTGGCCCAGCCGCCGCTCATCGTCGTGGAGCACGCCGCGATTGCCCATCAGCGTGCCGCGGGCGGGATCGGCGACGATCTCGCCGAGCGGCGTGACGCGGTTCTGCAACGCCATCGCAGCGCCCCTTTTAGCCCCGCACCGATGATCGCACTGGCAGCGGGCGGCCGGCGAAGTATCTTAAGCGCAAATCGCAAAGGGAATCACGGAATGATCGTGGGGACTTCGGTCAGGCGGGCGGGCGAATGGACGGCCGAAGCCGACACCATCACGCTCGACGAAAGCGCGCGGCATCGCCGGCGCATGGCGATGGTCACCGATGGGGGAATCGCCTTCCTGCTCGACCTCGCCGAGGCGACGCTGCTGCGGGATGGCGACGCGATCCAGCTCGACGACGGACGGCTGGTGGCGGTGCGGGCGCGGCCCGAAGAGCTCTACCAAATCAGCGGCCGCGACGCCCGGCATCTCCTCGCCATCGCCTGGCAGCTCGGCAATCGGCATCTGCCGGCGCAGATCCTCGACGACCGCATCCTGATCCGGCGCGACACGGTGATCCGCGAGATGCTGGAAGGGCTCGGCGCCCAGGTAACGGAAACCGAGGCCGGGTTCGACCCGGAAGGCGGCGCCTATGGCGGCGCGCACGAAGCCCATGGCCACGAACACGTGCCGGACTTCATCGACCGGTGACCACCAGCCGTTCCGAAGACGCCTTGCGTCAGTCGGCTGAGACGTCGGCACGCCCGTGGCTGCCTCAGCTGCTGACGCTGTTCTCGCCGGCCTTTCCGATCGGCGGTTTCGCCTGGTCGCACGGGTTGGAATCGGCGGTGGCCGAGGGCGTCGTTACCAATGGCGACGGCGTCGCCGACTGGGTCGCCCTGCTGCTCGACCGGGGCAGCGGCTGG
Organism: Aurantimonas endophytica; assembly: GCF_014196845.1. Lineage (GTDB taxonomy): Bacteria > Pseudomonadota > Alphaproteobacteria > Rhizobiales > Rhizobiaceae > Aurantimonas > Aurantimonas endophytica. Next base: position 146,500 of record NZ_JACIEM010000003.1, on the reverse strand, counting down.
AACGACCTGGTGCTGATGGCCGAGGCGTTCCATGCCGCGGCGGCCGGGGACCAAGAGCGCCTCGCTTCGGTCGCCGAACTCGGCGTCGCGCTGGCCGGCAGCGCCGAGCGCCGGGCAGAGACGCTGGCGCTGGGCGCGGCCTTTGCCGAGGCGTCTGCGCACTGGGCCGGCGTCGGTGGTGGACCGGGTGCCGAAACGCCGGCCGGCCTTTCCGCGGTCACGGCGCCCTGCGGCGGCCTGCCTTATCCGATTGCCGCGGGGCGCCTCGCGGCCATGGCGGGGCTGCCGCTGGCGGACACCTTGATCGCCTATGCCCACGGTTTCGCCGCCTCGCTGGTCTCGGCCGCGGTGCGGCTGGTGCCGCTGCCGCAGAGCGTCGCGGTGCGCGTCCTTCACGGGCTGGAGCCGGCCATCGGCGACGCGGCGAGCCGAGCGGAGCGCGCGACGCTGGACGATCTCGGCTCCTCGGCGCTAGGGTCGGAGATTGCCGCAATGCGGCACGAAACCCTGCACACGAGGCTGTTCCGCTCATGATCTCGAAACACGGCCCGCTCCGGGTCGGCATTGGCGGCCCGGTCGGCTCGGGCAAGACGACGCTGGTCGAAAAGCTGTGCAAGGCGGCGCGCGACACCTGGTCGATCGGCGTCGTCACCAACGACATCTACACGCGCGAGGACGCCGAGGCGCTGGTGCGCCTGCAGGCACTCAGTTCGGACCGGATCATCGGCGTCGAGACCGGCGGCTGCCCCCATACCGCCATCCGCGAGGACGCCTCGATCAACATCGCAGCGATCCGCGACCTCAACGCCCGGTATCCAGGTCTCGACCTCGTGCTGGTGGAGTCGGGCGGCGACAACCTCGCCGCGACCTTCTCGCCGGACCTCGTGGACCTGTCGATCTACGTCATCTCGGTCTGCCAGGGCGAGGACATCCCGCGCAAGGGCGGGCCGGCGATCACCCGCTCTGATCTCCTGGTGATCAACAAGACCGATCTCGCGCCCTATGTCGGCGCCGACCTGGAGCGCATGCGGGAAGATGCCGCCAGGGGCAGGGGGGACGGCGCGACGATCTTTGCCGATCTGTCGCGGGCGAGGGGGATCGGCGACATATTGGCGTTCCTCGTCGCCACGGGCGGCCTGCCGGCGGTCGAGCACGCCGCGTGACGCGGCTGTTCCTGAAGGACCCGCTGGCGATCCTCGCCGAGGGAGCCGAGGGCGGGATCGTCGTCGAGGACGAGCGGATCGCCGAGCTGGTGCCGTCCGGTGCGGCCCCGGCGCAGCCGGTGGACGCGGTCTTCGACGCCTCGCGCCACGTGGTGCTGCCCGGCCTCGTCAACACCCACCATCATTTCTACCAGACCCTGACGCGGGCGCATCCGGCGGCGATCGACAAGGAACTGTTTCCCTGGCTCACCAGCCTCTACCCGATCTGGGCGCGGCTCGATCCGGAGAGTTTCCGCCTGTCGGTGCGGCTCGCCCTGACCGAGCTCCTGATGTCCGGCTGCACCACCGCGGCGGACCATCATTATCTCTTCCCGCAGGGGCTCGAGAACGCGATCGACATCGAGGCGGAGGAGGCCACGGCGCTCGGCATCCGCATGACGCTGACCCGCGGCTCGATGAATCTCAGCCAGAAGGATGGCGGCCTGCCGCCGGACACCGTGGTGCAGGACGAGGACGATATCCTCGCCGACAGCGAGCGGCTGATCGGCCGCTGGCACGACCGCACCGACGGGGCGATGACGCAGATCGCGCTAGCGCCCTGCTCGCCGTTTTCCGTCACCAAGAGCCTGATGATCGCCAGCGCGGCGCTGGCCGACAGACACGACTGCCGGCTGCACACGCATCTCGGCGAGACCGAGGACGAGAACCGTTTCTGCGAGGCGACCTTCGGCTGCCGCCCGGTGGACTATCTGGAAGAAGTCGGCTGGCTGGGCCCGCGAACCTGGCTCGCCCACGGCATCCATTTCACCACCGAGGAATGCCGGCGGCTCGGCGCCCACAAGGTCGGCGTCTGCCACTGCCCGGCATCCAATGCGGTGCTGGCCTCGGGCTTCTGCCCGGTGAACGAGCTGCAGGCGGCGGGCTCGCCCGTCGGCCTCGGCGTCGACGGATCGGCGTCGAACGATGCGTCGAACCTGATCGAGGCGGCGCGGCATGCGCTGATGGTCGGGCGGCTGAACTACCGTTCGGCGGAAGCGATGACCGCCCGCGACGTCCTCGCCATGGCGACGGAAGGCTCCGCCGCCTGTCTCGGCCGCGCCGATATCGGCCGGATCGCGGTGGGACTGCAGGCGGATCTGGCGCTGTTCACCCTCGACGAGCTGCGCTTTTCGGGCGCGCATGATCCGATCGCCGCGCTGGTGCTCTGCGGCGCGACGCGCGCCGACCGGGTAATGGTGAAAGGGTCGTGGCGGGTGGAGGACGGCATGCCGGTCGGTATCGACGTCGCCCGGCTGCGCGCCGAGCACGGCGCGGCCGCAAGGCGCTTCGCCTGATACGATCGGGGACCGTGAGCGGCCCCCGATCATGCTTTCGGTCTGATTATTCGGCGTCTGCCTCGGCGCTGCGGTCCGGCAGGGCATAGGCGATGACGCTGTCGCCGCGCTTGGTGCCGAGCGAGCCGTGGCCGCCGGCGGCGACCAGGATATACTGCCGGCCGTCGGCGCCCTCGTAGGACATCGGCGTCGCCTGGCCACCCGCCGGCAGGCGGGCCTTCCAGAGTTCCTTGCCGGTGGTCACGTCATAGCCGCGGACGTAGTAGTCGAGCGTGCCCGAGATGAACGCGACGCCGCCGGCAGTCATCACCGGTCCGCCGAGATCCGGCACGCCCATCTTGAAGGGAACCGGGATCGGCGACTGGTCGCGGACCGTGCCGTTCTTGTGCATCCAGACGATCTCGCCGGTGGTGAGATCGGCACCGGCGACGTAGCCCCATGGCGGCGCCTGGCAGGGCAGGCCGAGCCATGACGTGAAGGGCGCGAGCTCGACGGCGTAAGGCGCGCCGAAATTCTCGTTGAGCGCCGGAAGCGCGCCTTCCGGTTGCTCGTCGTTGACGACCAGCGACGTCTCGTCATCGCGCGGCACAAGGGTCGAGACGAAGGCGAGATAGGCCGGTGTCGAGAACATCACCTGGCGCACCGGATCCACGGCAACGCTGCCCCAGTTGAACACGCCGAAATTGCCCGGATAGACGAGCGTGCCTTCCAGCGACGGCGGGGTGTAGCGCCCTTCGTATTTGTAGCCGCGGAAGGCGATGCGGCAGGCGAGCTGGTCGAGCATCGTCGCGCCCCACATGTCGGATTCGCGCAAGGCCTGCGGGTCGAAGGAGAGCGCCGAGACAGGCTGGGTGGGCGCCGTGAAGTCGGGCTCGACGGCGCCGCCGGGCGCCGGCTTCTCGATGACCGGGAGGACCGGCTCGCCGGTCCGCCTGTCGAGGACGAAGACCTCGCCCTGCTTGGTCGGCTGGACCAGCACCGGCACGCTCTCGCCGCCGACCGTGATGTCGAGCAGCGAGGGCTGCGATGGCACGTCGAAATCCCAGAGATCGTGATGCACGGTCTGGTAGACCCAGCGCACTTCGCCCGTCGCGATGTCCAACGCCACGACCGAGGACGAGAAGCGCTCCACCGCCTCGCTGCGGTCGGGGCCCCACTGGTCCGGCGGCTCGTTGCCGAGCGGCACGTAGACCAGCCCGAGTTCCTCGTCGGCCGCCGAGATCGACCAGGAATTCGGCGAATTCGGCGTGTAGGTCTGGCCTTCCGGCAGCGGCGCCGTCTGGTCGGGATTGCCGGAATCCCAGGCCCAGACCAGCTCTGCGGTGGCGATGTCGAAGGCGCGGATGACGCCGGAGGCTTCGCTGGTCGACACGTTGTCGAGCACAGTGCCGCCGACGATGATCAGGTTTCCAGCCACGATGACCGGCGAGGTCGAGTAGTACGAGCCGGGATTGACGTTGGGCATACGCTGCCAGAGGTCGATCTGGCCCGTGCCATTGCCGAAATTGCCGCAGACGGCGCCGGTTTCGGGATCCAGCGCGATGACGCGGGCGTCGGCCGTCGGCATGAACAGCTTGGCGTCGCAGGTCGCGGTGTCGCGGGAGGACGTCGTGGCCGCCACAGGCTGACCGGCCGAGGCCTCCGGGGAGACCGGCTGATCGGTCTCGGCTTCGCCGCCCGTCTGCGGTGCCGTCAGGTTTCCGCCCTGGGAGAGTTCGGTCGCCGTGGCTGCCGGCGCTTCGCCCTCGCCAGCCTGCTCGGTGTCCGCGGCTGCGGCTGGCGGCGTCGCGCCGGCCGGGGTCGCTGCATCGGGCGCTTCGGTTGCGGCAGCGTCGGGAACGGCAGTCGGCGCAGCAGCGGCCGTGGCGTCCCCCGGCGGCTGGTAGGAAAGGCCGCGGCAGGTGAGATGCTGCAGGGCAAGCTCACCCTGGATCTGTGGGTCGTAACGCCAGATCTCCTCGCCCGTCGTGGCGTTGACGGCGATGACGTTCTGGTGCGGCGTGCAGAGGAAAAGCCGGTCGCCGATCTTGAGCGGCGTCACCTGGAAGGTCGTCTCGGTCGGGTCGCCAGGCTGCGACTCGTCGCCGGTGTGATAGTGCCAGGCTTCCTCGAGATCGCCGACATTGGCCGGAGTGATCTGGGCGAGCGGCGAGTAGCGCTGGCCGGCCTGCGTGCGGCCATAGGCATGCCATTCGCCGTCCGGGATGTCATAGGTCGGGGCTTCCGCCCGCGGACCGGGCAGCGAGCCGACGATATTGTGCTGATCGGAGAACCAGGACGAGACGGCGACCACGAGGGCGATGCCGAGAGCCGCGCTGAGGGCGGCACCGGCGCCATGCGTCACGGTCGGGCGGCGGTCGCGGCCGTCGAGCGCATCGGCGACGTTGCGGGTGCCGAGCCGCCGGGTGACCCACGGCGTCAGCAGCAGCAGGCCGAGCAGGAAGACGAGGCCGCCGCGTGCCGCCAGCGGCCACCAGTCGAAGCCGACTTCATAGAGCGCCCAGATCAACGTTCCGACGACCACAAGGGCAAAGACGATGAGGGCTTCGGGTCGCCGCAGGAACACCAGCGCCGCGGTCGCCAGGAACGCGATGCCGCAGACGAGGTAATACCAGGAACCCCCGAGCGTCAGCAGCCAGATGCCGCCGCCGGTCAGCGCCAGGCCGATCAGGGCAAGAAGGCATATCGCGATGAGGGCGACGATGGATCCAAGGGAGGCGCGCATTGTGTGGTTCCTTCGCCCGTGCAGCATTCTTTCCCGCATCTGGGGCTCGGCGGACCCATGTCCAGCAGAAAGCCTGCCACAACGGCACGCGCCGGAAAGCGGGTCTTGGACGAATGCGCTTCAGGCGCCGGTCACAACGTAGGGATGCGGGTAGCTCGCCTCTTCCAGATTGGCCTGCGCGCCGCCACGATCGACCACGAGGAAGTCGCTGACCGCGTCGAGCGCGAGGAGCGGATGATGCCAGACGTTTCGGGCATAATTCACGCCCCGGCCGTCCTCGACGAGGAAGGCCAGCGGCGCGCCCGGACGGCCACCCTCATCAGGCGCGACCACGACGAGGAACGGCATCTTCTGCAGCGGCACGAAGGCCTGGCTGCCGAGCGGATGGCGCTCCATCATGGTGATCGCCACCGGCAGGGCGAAAGGCTGACCGCGAAAGATCGAGATCAGCGGGCGACCTCCTTCAGCCGCCACGTCCACCCGGGCGAGGTCGTGATAGCGCGTCGTCGTCCCGCCATTGATCAGCCGCTGCTCGGCGCCGTCCGTCTCGATGACGTCGCCGAAGGGAGCGAAGCCCGCGCGCGTCAGTGTTTGCACGCGGATCGGCAGGGGCGAGCCGTCGCTCACGACGCCTTGCGGCCGTAGAGCCGCAGCCGCGAGATGCCGCCATCGGGGAAGATGTCGAGCCGCACATGGGTGACCGGGCCGAGCTTCTCGACCGCGTCGATGGTCTTTTCCGCATCGGCCGAAAGCTTCGTCTCGGCGAGCAGCAGCGGCCAGCTGGCGCTCTCCGCCTCGATCGCGTTTGGGTTGGGGTCGGCGTCGAGGCGCGCGGCGCGCAGGGTGAAACGGTCCGGGAAATTGCCCTTGTAGTGGCGGGTGTCGACGAGCAGGCGCTCGATCGTGCCGGCGGTGCCGAGCTTGAGCACGCACCAGTCGTTGCCGGGCACGCGGCGGCGCGCCGTCTCCCAGCCGTCGGACATGACCGGCGCGCGGCCCGGCGCTAGCATGTTGGCCGGGTGGCCGTAATGGGCGTCGTTCCAGGCGAGCGCCGTGCCGCCGTTCTCGACCGCTGCGAGATCGACCACGGCGTCGGCGGGCACTGCGGCCCAGTCCTTCGCGACGGTGCCATAGACCCGCAGCCGCGCGACGCCGCCATCGGGATAGATGTGCAGGCGCAGCCAGCGGACGGGGCCGGTGGAGGCGGCCTCGGCGATGTTGTGGCTGTCGCCGGCCAGCGCCCGGCGCGGCACCAGGACCTGCCAGTCGCCCTCGCCCGGCTCGCCGACCGTATCGGCGGCCTCGAGCATCGCCTCGGGCGGGAAGTTGCCGGTGAAGAAGGAGGTGTCGATATCCACCGCCGCGATCGTACCGCGCTGGCCGAGGCGCAGCACCGCGTGGTCGTGTCCCGGCGTGCGCTTGCGGCGCGATTCCCAGCCGTCCATCCACTTGCCGTGGTCGTCGAAGCGGTCGGGATAGAAGACCGGCGCCTCCGGCGCGATCATCCGGCTTTTGTCGGCGAAGAAATCGTCGGTCGCGAAAGTCACCTCGGTGCCGAGCCGGGGATGCGCGAGGTCGACGTAGCGCGTCAGGAGGTCGGCGGTCTCGGGCGAGGCGGGGGCGGTGATGGAACGCTCTGACGTCATGCTCTGTCCTTGAAGATCTGCGCGATGCGCAGCTGCGCGATCCGCTCCACCTGGCGGCAGGCGGTGGCGAATTCGGTATCGCGATCGTTGCCGACACGGGTCTCGAAGGCGGCGAGGATGTCGCCCTTGCCGAGGCCCCCGACGGCGATGATGAAGGGAAAGCCGAAGCGCGCGACATAGCGGTCGTTCAGTTCGGTGAAACGGGCGAGCTCGTCTTCCGTCAGCCGATCGAGCCCGGCGCCCGCCTGTTCGCGCGCCGACTGCTCGGTGAGTTCGCCGGCCAGCGCAAGGCGCCCGGCGAGGTCCGGATGCGCCTTCAGAATCCCCAGCCGCTCGGTGTCGCTGGCCTCGCGGAATGTCTGGATCATCGCGCCGGCGAGCCCGGCCGGCCGGTCGTGGGCCGGGCCGAGTTCGCGCGCGACGGTGCGTTCGGCGATGAAGGGCGAGTGCTCGAATACGGCGCCGAAGAGCGTGACGAACTCGGTCTGCGAGAGCCGGGTTGGCCGGAAGATTTCGGCATAGGGAAAGTGCTCGCGCCAGTGGCGAGCGATGTCGATGCGGCGGGCGACCCAGACGTCGTCCTTCGATTCGATGTAGTCGAGGAAGCGGGCGAGCGCCGCGGCGCGGCCGGGCCGCCCGACGAGGCGGCAATGCAGGCCGATATTCAGCATCTTCGCCTGGCCTGCCTCGCCCTCCGCATAGAGCACGTCGAAGGAATCCTTCAGATAGGCGAAGAACTGGTCGCCCGAGTTGAAGCCCTGTGGCGCGGCGAAGCGCATGTCGTTGCTGTCCAGCGTGTAGGGCAGGATCAGCAGCGGCCCGGACCCGGTCTCCTGCCAGTAGGGCAGATCGTCGGCATAGGCGTCCGAGGCATAGAGGAAGCCGCCTTCCTCCGCCGCCAGCTCGAGGCTGTGTTCCGAGGAGCGGCCGGTGTACCAGCCGAGCGGCCGCTCGCCGGTGACGGTGGTGTGGATGGCGATCGCTTCTGCCATGTGATCGCGTTCGTCGTCGCGCGTGTAGTCGCGATAGTCGATCCATTTCAGCCCGTGCGAGGCGATCTCCCAGTCCGCCTCAAGCATCGCTTCGACGGCTTCCGGATTGCGCTCCAGCGCGGTCGCGACGCCGTAGACGGTGACCGGCATCCGCCGCGCGGTGAACAGGCGCCAGAGCCGCCAGAAGCCGGCGCGCGCGCCGTATTCGTAGATCGACTCCATGTTCATGTGCCGCTGCCCGGGCCAGGGCTGCGCTCCGACGATCTCCGACAGAAACGCCTCGGAGGCGGCATCGCCGTGGAGCACCGAATTCTCGCCGCCCTCCTCGTAATTGATCACGAACTGGACGCAGATCCGCGCCGGGCCCTTGCCGCCGGGATTGGGCCACTGCGGATCAGGCGGCGTCCGGCCATAGCCGACGAGGTCGCGGGGATAGCGGGTCATGCGGGGCGGATCATCGGGATGGATCTTTCATGCTGCCGGCGAGGCGCTTCCCGCCGCTTCGCCTAAAGCTGGTCGTAGGCCTTGTGGTCGGCCTCGCTGTCCCATTCGGTGAACAGCGCAAACGGGTTTCGCGTCAAGGCCGCCGGGGCCTCAATAGGAGAACGATGGCGATTTCCCTCCGCACCGGGGAGATCATCGCCGTCCCTGCGCTTCGGCGCTTTCCTCCGGGCGGGGGGAAACCTTCAGAGATGTCGAGCGGGGCCTTTCGGGTTTCATCGCGGTCTCCTGGCTCAAGCTAAGGAGATTTCCTTACTGCTCGCAAGCCGTATCCGACCGCTTGCACTCAGCGCCGCCCACCGACTTCGTCGAGGTGGAGCAGCATGTCCGCCGGATCCTCGAAGACGCGGAAGGCACCCGCCCGCTCCAGCTCGTCTGTGCCGTAGCCGCCGCAGAGGAGACCGACGCCCAGTGCCCGGCAGCGCTGCGCCGCCAGCATGTCCCAGATCGAATCGCCGACGACGATCGAGCCCTCGGTCGGAACGCCGAGCCGCTCGGCGGCGGCGATGAAGAGATCCGGGTCGGGCTTGGCATATTTGACGAGGTCCCTCGTGATCACCGGCACCTTGTCCGGATCGACGCCGAGACGCTCGAGATTGTATTGCGCCGTCTCCATCCGGCCGCTGGTGGCGATCGCCCATTTGATGCCGGCGTCGCTCAGCGCCGCCAGCAGCTCGATCGCGCCGGGCAGCGGGCGGACCGAGGCCGAGAAGCGGCCGTAGGCCTCGGCATGGCGATGGCGCAGCCGCTCGCTGGTCTCCTCGGTGATGGCGGTGCCGGTCTCGCGCAGCAGCTGGTTGGTGAACAGCCCGCCGCTCATGCCGATCTTGCGGTGGATGCGCCAGACCGACAGCTCGATGCCCTCGCTGTCCAGCGCTTCCTGCCAGGCCATGACATGCTGGTAGACGCTGTCGACGAGCGTGCCGTCGAGGTCGAAGAGAAAGGCCGGTTCGCTGCGCATCGTGGTCCTCCGTGCCGGAACGCGCATCGCGGGCGGGCGGGCGTTCGGGACTGATTTGTGGCCGCCCCGGCAGATGGCGAGGGGGCCGGGGTGCCGCGACAGTGCTTTACGGATTCGCACCGGCTGGTGCAGGATGCTGACCGTATGGTCAAAAACCTCGCGAACGGAGCCTGAATGGACGAAGCAGAACAGGCTCGGCTGACGACGCACGTGCTCGACACCAGCCTCGGCAGGCCTGCGGCCGGCATTGCGGTGACGCTCTCGCGAATCGGCGCGGCGGGCGAGCGGAGCCTCGTCGCCAAGGCGGTGACCAACGCGGACGGGCGCTGCGACGCGCCGCTGATGGCGGGGCCGGCTTTCGAGACCGGAATCTACGAATTGGTGTTCGCCGCCGGAGACTATTTCGACGCCCTGGGGATCGCGCTCGCCGAGCCGAAATTTCTCGGCGACGTGGTGCTGCGCTTCGGCATTTCCGAACGCCGCCACTACCACGTGCCGCTGCTGCTCTCGCCCTTCGGCTATTCCACCTACCGGGGCAGCTGATGGCCGAGCCGCAAATGCCCTGCGACCCGATCCGCTTCGTTCTCAACGGCGAGGACCGCAGCGTCAGCGGCTTGCGCCCGACGACGACGCTGCTCGACTATCTGCGCCAGACCGAACGGCTGACCGGTACCAAGGAAGGCTGCGCCGAGGGCGATTGCGGCGCCTGCACGGTGATCGTCACCGAACCGGACCATAAAGGCGGCCTGCAACGGCGCACCGTCAACGCCTGCATCCAGTTCCTGCCGGCGATGAACGGCCGGGCCGTCGAGACGGTGGAACATCTCGGCCGCGAGGGGCTCAATCCGATCCAGACGGCGATGGTGGAGAAGCACGCCAGCCAATGCGGCTTCTGCACGCCCGGCTTCGTGATGCAGCTGCATGCCGGCTGGCTGAACGGCGCGATCGCGGACCGCCAGTCGGTGAAGGATTTGATCGCCGGCAATCTCTGCCGCTGCACCGGCTACGGCCCGATCGTCGAGGCAGGGCTGAGCCTGGCGCAGCTGCCGCCGCCGAAGGACACCCAGGGCGACGCTGCGCTGGCGCGGCGGCTGACCGCGATCGAGGGCACGGACGTCTTCTCCTACCGCGTTGGCGAGGACCGCTGGTTCGCGCCCCGCCACGTCGACGATCTGGCCGACCTATATGCCGCGCATCCGGAGGCGCTGCTCGTGGCCGGCGCAACCGATGTCGGGCTGTGGGTGACCAAGCAGCATCGCGACCTGCCGCTGATCATCGACATCAGCCATGTCCGCGACCTGCAGGTGATCGAGGAGGCGGCCGGCCGGATCTATTTCGGCGCCGGCGTGACGCACCGCGCCGCGACGGCGACGCTTGCGAGCATCCACCCGGACCTCGGCGAGATGATGCGGCGCTTCGCAGGGGCGCAGATCCGCAATGCCGGGACGATCGGCGGCAACATCGCCAACGGCTCGCCGATCGGCGATCTCGCGCCCTGCCTGATCGCCCTCGACGCGCATCTCTATCTGCGCCGCGGCGAGGAGATGCGCCGGCTGCCTTTGGCCGATTTCTTCATCGAATATGGGAAGCAGGACCGGGCACCGGGCGAATTCGTCGTCGCCGTCGAGGTGCTGCGGCTGGCGGGCAACCAACGCTTCTTCGCGCACAAGATCGCCAAGCGTTCCGATTCCGACATTTCGGCGCTGATGGCCGCGTTCCGGCTGAGCTTCGACGGGGACACGGTCAGCGAGGCCCGTCTTGCCTTCGGCGGCATGGCGGGTGTGCCGAAGCGCGCGGCACAGGCCGAAGCGGCCCTCGTCGGGCGGAAGTTCGACACGGAGGCGGTGGAGGCGGCGGTCGCGGCGCTCGCCGGGGACTTCACCCCGCTGACCGACATGCGGGCTTCGGCCGACTACCGCCTCAAGACGGCGCAGAACTTGTTGCGCCGCTTCGCCCTGCAGGAAGAGGGCCGCCTCGGGCCGGGCCTCGCCGCCATCGCCCCGGAAGCCGACGATTTGCCGGCGGGAGCGGCGGCGTGATGGACGAGACCCGGATCCAGGACCGTGGCATGGCCGGCGAGCCTGGCCCGTCTGCCTTGGACGAGCGGCCGCCGACCCACGAGGCGGCGATCAAGGGCGGGGTGGCGACGCCGCTCGCCCATGACAGCGCTGCCCGTCACGTCGCCGGCACGGCGCGCTACATCGACGACGAGCCGGAACTGCCGGGGACGCTGCAGATCCATATCGCCATGTCGGAGCGGGCGCATGCGCGGATCGGCGGCATCGACCTCGCCGCGGTCCGCGCAGCGCCCGGCGTGGTGGCGGTGCTGACCGCTGCCGACATTCCCGGCGAGAACGACTATTCGCCGGTGTTCGGCGACGACCCGATCTTCGCCGTCGATACCGTCCAGTATGTCGGCCAGCCGCTCTTCGCCGTGGCGGCCGAGACGGCGCACGCCGCGCGGGCGGCGGCGAAGCTGGCGGTGGTCACCTACGCGGACCTGCCGGCGGCGATCTCGATCGATGCAGGCCTCGCCCAGGCCGATGCGGCGGGTGAAGATCTGCTGCCGGCCCACGAGATGCGTATCGGCGATCCCGATGCCGCACTCGATGCCGCGCCGCTTCGGCTCGTGGGCCGGCTGGAACTTGGCGGCCAGGACCATTTCTACCTCGAGGGGCAGATCGCCGTCGCGATACCGCTCGAGGACGGCGACGTGCTGGTGCGCTCCTCGACGCAGCATCCTTCCGAGGTCCAGCACAACGTCGCCAGGATGCTCGGCGTGCCAGACCATGCCGTCACCGTGGAAGTCCGGCGCATGGGTGGCGGATTCGGCGGCAAGGAGAGCCAGCCGGCGCTGTTCGCCGCCGTTACCGCGCTTGCTGCGGTCAAGACCGGCCGGCCGGCCAAGTGCCGGCTCGACCGCGACGACGACATGGTGATGACCGGCAAGCGGCACGAGGTCCGCATCGACTACGACATCGGCTTCGATCCGGACGGCGGCATCGTCGCCGCCGACATGCGGCATCTGGTACGCTGCGGCTATTCCAAGGATCTCTCCGGCGCCATCGCCGACCGGGCGATGTTCCACGCCGACAACGCCTACCGCCTGCCGGCCGCGCGCATCCATTCGCGGCGGCTGAAGACGCACACCGTCTCCAACACCGCATTTCGCGGCTTCGGCGGCCCGCAGGGCATGGTCGGGATCGAGCGCGCGATGGACCGCGTCGCCTTCGCCACCGGGCTCGACCCGCTCGACGTGCGCCGGCGCAATTTCTATCCCGCCGACGGCAGCGGCGTGACGCCCTACCACATGCAGGTGACGGATTCGGTGATCGGCGAGATCGTCGAGGAACTGGAGGCGACGTCGCACTACCGGGTGCGCCGGGAGAAGATCCGGGCGTTCAACGCCGCCAACACGGTGCTGAAGAAGGGCTTGGCGCTGACGCCGGTGAAGTTCGGCATCTCCTTCACCACCAGCCATCTCAACCAGGCCGGGGCGCTGGTGCACGTCTACAAGGACGGCTCGGTGCATCTCAACCACGGCGGCACCGAGATGGGGCAGGGCCTGTTCACCAAGGTGGCCCAGGTCGTCGCCGAGGAATTCCAGATCGATGTCGGGATGGTGAAGATCACCGGCACGACCACCGCCAAGGTGCCGAACACCTCGGCGACGGCAGCGTCCTCGGGCTCCGACCTCAACGGCATGGCGGCGCAGGCGGCGGCCCGCACGATCAAGGACCGGCTGATCGACTTCGCCGTCGAGCGCTACAAGGTGCCGCGCGACCAGGTGGTGTTCGCGCCGAACCGGGTGCGAATCGGCAACGAGGAAAGACGCTTCCGCGACCTCGTCGGCGAGGCCTATCTCGCCCGGGTATCGCTGTCCTCCACGGGCTTCTACGCGACGCCCGGCATCAGCTACGACCGCGACAAGGCCCGCGGCATTCCGTTCTACTATTTCGCCTATGGCGCGGCCTGTTCGGAAGTCGTCATCGACACGCTCACCGGCGAATACCGGCTGCTGCGCGCCGACATCCTGCACGATGTCGGCCGCTCGCTGAACCCGGCGATCGACCTCGGCCAGATCGAGGGCGGCTTCATCCAGGGCATGGGCTGGCTGACCACCGAGGAACTCTGGTGGGACGCTAGCGGCCGGCTGAGGACGCATGCGCCCTCGACCTACAAGATCCCGACGGCCAACGACCGGCCGGACGATTTCCGAGTGGCCCTGTGGGACAGGGGCGAGAACCGGGCGGCGACGATCTACCGCTCGAAGGCGGTGGGCGAGCCGCCGCTGATGCTGGCGATCTCGGTGTTCTCGGCGCTCACCGACGCGGTGATCGCGGCCGGCGACGGGCGGGTCTTCCCCGACCTCGACGCGCCGGCGACGCCGGAGCGGGTGCTGGCGGCGGTCGAGCAGGTCCGGGCGCAGGGATGAGCGTCGCCGAAACCCTGCGCGCCGCGGTCGCGGCCGGCACCCCGGCGGCGCTGGTGACCGTGGTCGAAGCGCGCGGGTCGACGCCGCGTGAGGCAGGCGTGACGATGACGGTGACGGCGACGGACATCGCCGGCACGATCGGCGGCGGGCGGCTGGAATACGACGCCATCGAGCGGGCCCGCGCGCTGCTGGCGTCAGGCGAGGACAGCGCAGCCATCGACGTGCCGCTGGGTCCCGACATCGGCCAGTGCTGCGGCGGCCGGGTGCGGCTGGCGATCCGCCGCGCGGATGCGGCGCTGATGGCGACCATGCTGGCAGACGAAGAGACCAGGCGCCTCGCCAGGCCCGCCGTGCTGATCTTCGGCGCCGGTCACACCGGCCGGGCGCTGGCTGCGGCGCTGGCACTGCTGCCGCTGAACGTCCGGCTAATCGACAGCCGTCCGGGGACGCTGGAGGGGGTGCCGGATGCCGTCACGGCGGTCGCCGCCGCGCTGCCCGAGGCGGAGATCGCCGACGCGCCGGCGGGCGCGGCCTATCTGGTGATGACCCACGCCCATTCGCTGGATTTCATGCTCACCGCCGCGGCGCTCGCCCGGGGGGACGCCGCCTATGTCGGGATGATCGGCTCGGCGACGAAGCGCGAGCGCTTCCGTCGCCAACTCGAAGCCGAGGGGCGGGGCCCCGATATCGCTCGCCTGACCCTGCCGATCGGCGGGCCGGCGCTGCGCGACAAGCGGCCGGAAGTGATCGCCGCGCTCACCGCCGCGGAAATCCTCACCTGCCTGCTTTCCGATCAACAGGAAAAGCTGACCGATCGCTTTGCAGGCGCTGCGTCGCAGTGCAATAGTCATCCCGCGAGATCAACGGGATGAGCCGCACCGACATGGCGCCGCGCCTTCAGCTTACAGGCATCACCAAGCGCTTCCCCGGCGTCGTCGCCAACGATTCCGTGTCGTTCGCCGTCCGGCCGGGCGAGATCCACGCGCTGCTCGGCGAGAACGGCGCCGGCAAGTCGACGCTGGTCAAGATCATCTACGGCGTCCAGAAGGCCGACGAGGGCGAGATCGCATTCGACGGCAAGCCGGTCGCGATCCACTCGCCCCGCGAGGCAAGGGCGCTCGGCATCGGCATGGTGTTCCAGCATTTCTCCCTTTTCGAGGCGATGACGGTGCTGGAGAACATCGCCCTCGGCATGGACGAGCCGCCGCCGCGCCGCGAGCTCGAGACGAAGGTGCGCAGCGTCCTCGACACCTACGGCCTGGCGCTCGATCCGCACCGCCACGTCCACACGCTGTCGGTCGGCGAACGGCAGCGCATCGAGATCGTGCGGGCGCTGCTGCAGCGGCCGAAGCTGCTGATCATGGACGAGCCGACCTCGGTGCTGACGCCGCAGGAGGTGGAGCAGCTGTTTGCGACGCTGCGCCGGCTGGCGTCCGAAGGCTGCTCGATCCTCTACATCTCCCACAAGCTGCACGAGATCAAAGCGCTCTGCGACACCGCGACGATCCTGCGCGGCGGCAAGGTCGTGGCGACCTGCGATCCGCGGGCGGAATCGGCGCGCTCGATGGCGGAGCTGATGATCGGCGGCAGCCTCAAGAACCTTTCCGCGAAGCCTGACGGGACGGTCGGCGGGGAGCGTTTCACCGTCGCCGGTCTCTCCGCTCCCGGCGCCCCGCCCTTCGGCACGAGCCTGAGGGACATCTCCTTCTCGGTCCGCAAAGGCGAGATATTCGGCATCGCCGGCGTTGCGGGTAACGGGCAGAACGAACTTCTGGAGGTGCTCTCCGGCGAGCGCGTGGCGGGGGTCAGCGGCACGATCACGCTGGATGGGCAGCGCATCGATGCGCTCGGCGTGTCGGCGCGCCGCCGCCTCGGCCTTGCCGCCGTCCCCGAAGAGCGCAACGGCCACGCTGCGGTGCCCGGCATGACGCTGGCCGACAACGCCATCCTCTCCGCCCGGGTGCGCAAGGGTCTCG
Organism: Aurantimonas endophytica; assembly: GCF_014196845.1. Taxonomy (GTDB): domain Bacteria; phylum Pseudomonadota; class Alphaproteobacteria; order Rhizobiales; family Rhizobiaceae; genus Aurantimonas; species Aurantimonas endophytica. Next base: position 130,767 of record NZ_JACIEM010000003.1, on the reverse strand, counting down.
CCAAAGGCGGGCTGCTCGATCTCGGCGCCGCGCGCGATTTCGCCGACGGCGTCATCAAGGCCTTCTCGGTCAAGGCGACCGGCTCCCAGGCCCTCGCCGGCAGCCTGTCGGGCGGCAATCTGCAGAAATTCGTCATGGGGCGCGAGATCGGCCAGGACCCGTCGATCCTCGTCGTCTCGCAGCCGACCTGGGGCGTCGACGCGGGCGCTGCCGGCTTCATCCGCCAGGCGATGATCGACCTCGCGGCCAAGGGCGCGGTGGTCGTCGTGGTCAGCCAGGATCTCGACGAGCTGCTCGAGCTGTGCGACCGGATCGCGGTGATCAACGAGGGCCGGCTGTCGGAGCCGATGGCGGTCCGGGGCATCTCGGTGGAGCGGGTCGGGCTGCTGATGGGCGGCATCCATGGCGCGCACGACGCGGGCGAAGCACAGGCGGAGAGGGCGGCCTGATGGCGCTGGCGCTCGAACCGCGACGCGAGCCCAGTCGCGCCATGATGGTCGCCGCCCCGGTGATCGCGGTTCTGGCGACGCTGCTCGCCGGGGCTATCCTGTTCACGCTGCTCGGCCATGACGGGCTGCAGGCGGTCTACCAGATCTTCGTCGTGCCGCTGTTCAACCCGTATCGCTGGCAGGATCTCTTCGTGAAGGCGGCGCCTTTGGCGATCATCGCCATCGGCCTCTCCATCGGGTTCCGCGCCAATATCTGGAACATCGGCGGCGAGGGTCAGTACATTCTCGGCGGCCTCGCCGGCACCGGCATCGCGCTGATGACGCTCGATCTCGACGGGTTCTGGATCCTGCCGGTGATGATCGCGGCGGGCGTCTTCGGCGGCATGATCTGGGCCGGGGTGCCGGCGCTGCTGCGGACCCGGTTCAACGTCAATGAGATCCTGTCGAGCCTGATGCTCAACTACGTGGCGATCCAGCTGCTGTACTACCTGATGCGCGGGCCATGGAAGGACCCGATGGGGTTCAACTTCCCGCAGACGGCGATGTTCTCTGCCGCCCAGACGCTGCCGACGATCGTGCCGGGGACGCTGATCCATCTCGGCGTGCCGATCGCCGCGGCGCTGGCGCTGACCGCCTGGTTCCTGATGGCCCGCTCGGTTACCGGCTTCCAGATGCGCGTCATGGGCCTTGCGCCCGATGCCGCGCGCTACGGCGGATTCAGCCAGGCCTCGACGGTGTGGCTGGCGATGCTGGTCGGCGGCGGCATGGCCGGCCTCGCCGGCATTCTCGAAGCCGCCGGGCCCTATGGCCAGATGGTCCCGCAGTTCCCGACCGGCTACGGCTACACGGCGATCATCGTGGCGTTTCTCGGCCGGCTGCATCCGCTCGGCATCCTGGTGGCGGCGCTGGTGCTGGCGCTGACCTATGTCGGCGGCGAGAGCGCCCAGACGGTGATCGGCCTCCCGTCGGCCGCCACCGGCGTTTTCCAGGCGATGATGCTGTTCTTCCTGCTCGCGGCCGACATCCTGGTGCGCTACCGGCTGGTGGCGCGAAAGAAAGCCGGGTCGGCGCCAGTCGCCGCCAGTGCCCGGACGTCGACCGCGCCGGAGCGCGGCAGGGCCGAGACAGAGGCGGAAACCGCATGAGCACGGCGCTTCTCGTCGCCATCCTGATGACCGTCGCTGCGGCGGCGACCCCGCTGCTCATCGCCGCGCTCGGCGAGTTGGTCGCGGAAAAGTCCGGCGTCCTCAATCTCGGCGTCGAGGGCATGATGTTGATCGGCGCGGTCACCGCCTTCGCCGTTGCCGTCACTACCGGCATTCCGGCGCTGGGCGCGGTCGCGGCGATGGCCGCCGGGGCGGTCGCCGCCGCGATCTTCGCCATGCTGACGCTCGGCCTGATGGCCAACCAGGTGGCGACGGGCCTCGCGCTCACCATCTTCGGCACCGGCGTCTCGGCGCTGATCGGCGCGCCCTTCGTCGGCATCACAACGACGACGCTCGGGCCGATCTTCCCGGCCTCGCTGGCGAGCGACCCGGTCTGGCGGGTGGTCTTCGGCCATTCGCCGCTGGTCTATCTCGGGCTGATCCTGACCTTCGCCGTCTGGTGGTTCCTCAAGCATACGCGCGCCGGCCTGATCCTGCGCGCCGTCGGCGAGAGCGACGAGGCCGCCCATTCCATCGGCTATCCGGTGCTGACGGTGCGCACGCTGGCGGTGCTGTTCGGCGGCGCCATGGCAGGGCTCGGCGGGTCGTATTATTCGCTGGTGCTGACGCCGATGTGGGCCGAGCGGCTGACGGCGGGGCGCGGCTGGATCGCCATCGCGCTCGTGGTCTTCGCGTCCTGGCGGCCGGGGCGGCTGCTGGTCGGCGCCTACCTCTTCGGCCTCGTGCTGACGATGGAGCTGCAGGCAAAAGCGGCCGGCTTCAACTTCCTGGCGCCGGAATTCCTGTCGGCGCTTCCCTATCTCGCGACCATCCTCGTCCTCGCCCTGATATCCGCCGGACGCCGAAGCGCCCGCACCGTCGCGCCGGCCTGCCTCGGCCGGCCGTTCCGGGCGAGCGCCTGAACCAACCAAGCCCTCCCGCAACAAGTCAAAGGAGCCGTTTCATGATCCACACCACCCGCCGCCGCCTGATGGCCGGCGCCATCACCGCGATGGCCGCGGTCTCGCTCGGCCTGCCGGCCGTTGCCCAGGAGACCAAGGAGACGGTCAAGGCGGCCTTCGTCTATGTCGGCCCGGTCGGGGATTTCGGCTGGACCTTCGCGCATGACCAGGGTCGCAAATATCTGGAGGAGCAGCTCGGCGACAAGGTCGAGACCACCTTCGTCGAGAACGTCGCCGAGGGGCCCGATGCCGAGCGCGTCATCCGCCAGCTCGCCCAGGACGGCAACGACATCGTCTTCACCACCTCGTTCGGCTTCATGAACCCGACGATCAAGGTGGCCAAGCAGTTCCCGGACGTGAAGTTCGAGCACGCCACCGGCTACCAGACCGGCTCGGACAACATGGGCCTCTACAATTCGCGCTTCTACCAGGGCCGCGCGGTGCTCGGCACCATCGCCGCCATGATGTCGGAGACCGGCAAGGCGGGCTATGTCGCCTCCTTCCCGATCCCGGAAGTGGTAATGGGCATCAACGCCTTCACGCTGGCGGCGCGCAAGGTGAACCCGGAATTCACCACCCAGGTCGTCTGGGTGAATTCCTGGTACGACCCGGCCAAGGAAGCCGACGCCACCAAGGCGCTGCTCAGCCAGGGCGCCGACGTCATCACCCAGCACACCGACTCGCCGGCGCCGCTTCAGGCCGCCGAGCAGGCCGGCGCCATCGCCTTCGGCCAGGCCTGGGACATGACCAGCTTCGCGCCCAACGCCCACATGACGGCGATCGTCGACCTCTGGGGCCCGTATTACGTCCAGCGGGTGCAGGCGCTGCTCGACGGCACCTGGGAGGCGGACAATGTCTGGCTCGGCATGGCCGAGGGCGAGGTCGTCATGGCGCCGTTCAACGACAAGATGCCCGAGGACGTGAAGGCCGCCGCCCAGAAGATCGTCGACGACACCAAGGCCGGCACCTACGAGGTGTTCACCGGCCCGATCAACGACCAGTCGGGCGAGGAAAAAGTGCCGGCCGGCGAGGTGGTGCCGGACGGCGATCTCCTCAAGATGGACTGGTACGTGGAAGGCGTGCAGAGCTGAGGCTGCCGCCCGTTCCGAGCGGGGCGGGAACCGTCCCGCTCCCGCCCGTTGTCGGCGGCGAGGTGTCTTCGGACCCTTCGCCGCCGTTCTTTCGCAAGGAGCATCGCCGCCGATGTGGACCTATTTCGCCGAATGGCTGAGCTTTGGCGTGCGCTGGGTGCACGTCATCACCGCCATCGCCTGGGTCGGCTCGTCCTTCTATTTCATCGCGCTGGATCTCGGGCTGCGCCGGCCGCGACAACTGCCGGAGGGCGTCGGCGGCGAGGCCTGGCAGGTGCATGGCGGCGGCTTCTACCACGTGCAGAAATACATGGTCGCGCCGCCGCACATGCCGGAGGACCTCACATGGTTCAAATGGGAGAGCTATTCCACCTGGCTCTCGGGCGCGGCGCTCCTCTTCCTGGTCTACTATGTCGGCGCGGAGCTCTATCTCATCGATCCCACCAAGGCGGATCTGCCGGTATGGGGCGCAACCGCCATCGGTATTGGCGGCCTGGCGCTCGGCTGGATCGTCTATGACGGGCTCTGCAAGTCGCCGCTGAAGAACAACGACACGGCGCTGCTCGCGGCGCTCTTCGTCTACGTGGTCGCGGCGAGCTTCCTGTTCTCGCAGGTCTTCTCCGGCCGCGGGGCGATGCTGCACACCGGGGCGATGATCGCGACGATCATGACCGCCAACGTGTTTCTCACCATCATCCCCAACCAGACCATCGTTGTCTCCGACCTCAAGGCCGGCCGCACGCCGGAAGCACGCCTCGGCAAGGAGGCCAAGCAGCGCTCGCTGCACAACAATTATCTCACGCTGCCGGTCATCTTCCTGATGCTCTCGAACCATTATCCGCTGGCCTTCGCGACGGAATGGAACTGGGCGATCGCCGGGCTGGTGCTCCTGATCGGGGCGGTGATCCGGCATTTCTTCAACACGATGCACGCGACCGGCCAGCAGCTCTGGTGGTGCTGGGCCGTCGCCGGCGTGCTGTTTGCCGTGGTGATCACGCTCTCGGGCGCGCCGGGCTGGCGCGGCGGGCAGGCGGCGGAAGCGCGCACATTGCAGGGCGATCCGGCGGTGGCGCTGATGGCCTCGCCTTTGATGTCGGACGTGGAGTCGATCGTCCTGTCGCGCTGCTCGATGTGCCATGCGGCCGAGCCGCTCTGGCCCGGGATCGGCCACGCGCCGAAGGACATCAGGCTGGAGAGCCGCGACGACATCATCCACTACGCCGCGCTGATCGACCGCCAGGCGGTGCGCAGCGTCGCGATGCCGCCCGGCAACGTCACCGGGCTGGAGCCCGCCGAGCGGGAAACGCTGGCGCGCTGGATCGCCGCCGGCTCCGGGCGCTACGTTGCGGAGGCTCGGGCGCCATGACCGGGCAGGGCGGCAGCATCGCGATCCGCGGCCGGCTCCTCTCCTTCGACGCCGACCCGCGCGACGAGGAGCTCGGCCGCGCCGTCCGCTATGTCGAAGACGGGCTGGTCGTCGTCGAGAAGGGGCTGATCCGCGAGGTCGGCGAGGCGAGCGCCCTGCTCAAGCGGCTGCGCCCGGACATGACCGTCGTCGACCACCGGCCGCATCTGGTGCTGCCGGGCTTCATCGACCCGCATCTCCACATGCCTCAGACGCAGGTCATCGCCTCCTATGGCGCCGAGCTGATGGAATGGCTGGCGAAATACACCTTTCCGGAAGAGAGCCGCTACGGCGATCCAGCCGTCGCCGCTTCTGCCTCGCGCTTCCTTCTCGACGAGCTCCTCGCCAGCGGCACGACGACGGCCGGTGTCTTCTGCACCAGCCATCCGGAGAGCGTCGAGGCGTTCTTCGCGGAGGCCGCGCAACGAAACATGCGCATGGTCGCCGGCAAGGTGATGATGGACCGCAACGGCCCGCCGGCGCTGCTCGACACGCCGGAGACCGGCTACCAGCAATCGCGCGACCTGATCCGCCGCTGGCACGGCAAGGGCCGGCTTTCCTATGCCATCACCCCGCGCTTCGCGCCGACATCGAGCGAGATGCAGCTGGAGGCGGCCGAGGCGCTGGCGAGCGAATTTCCGGACATGCACATCCAGACGCATCTGTCGGAGAACGAGGCGGAGATCGCCTTCGTGCGCGAGGCATTCCCGTGGTCGAAGGACTATACGGAAGTCTACGAGCGCTACGGGCTGGTGCGCGAGAAGGCGATGTTCGGCCACTGCATCCATCTGTCGGTGCGCGAACGGGCGGCGCTTTCCGCCGGCGGCGCGACGGCGGTGTTCTGCCCGACCTCGAACCTCTTTCTCGGCTCCGGCCTGTTCGACCGCGAGGCGATACGCGAGGGCGACATCAAGGTCGGGCTCGCCACCGATATCGGCGGCGGCACCAGCTATTCGATGCTGCGGACCGCCGCTGAGGCCTACAAGGTGCTGGCGCTGCGGAGCCAGAAGCTGCCGGCGCTCGAGGCCTTCCACATGATGACCGCGGGCAATGCCGAGGCGATGGGCCTCGACAACCGGATCGGCCGCATCATTGCGGGCCACGAGGCCGATCTCGTGGTGCTCGACAGTTCGGCCACGCCGGCGATGCGGCGGCGGATGGAGCGCGTCGAGACGCTGGAGGAGGAGCTGTTCGCGCTGATGACGCTCGGCGACGAGCGGGCGACGGTGGCGACCTACGTTTTCGGCCACCGGGCCTATGAGCGCGGCACCCCGCGGCGACCGCTGCCGGCGCGGCAGGACCTCGCGCCGCCGGATATCGCCCCCGGGGCGGGAGAGTCGGCGCAGTAGTCGCGGCCCATAAAGGGCCTCCCTGTCCCACCTCACAATCGCCCGGCCACGCCGCAGAATTCGACGCCGGACCGCGACAAATCGTCGGCGGCGGCTATCTCCCTTGCCGAGCCCGGTCGCCAGCGCGGTCGCGGCGCACGAAATCCGCGATGGAGGAATGGCATGCGACTGGTGCGTTACGGTGAAAGCGGTTCGGAGAAGCCGGGACTGATCGACGACGAGAACATCCTGCGGGATCTGTCGGAGGAGATCGACGATCTCGCCGGCGAGGCGCTGTCGCGGGCGAGCCTCGACAAGCTCCGGGCGATCAACCCCAAGGCACTCGCCAAGGCCGATCCGTCGCATCGCATCGGCCCCTGCGTCGGCCGGGTCGGGCATTTCATCGCCGTCGGCCTGAACTATGCCGACCATGCGAAGGAATCCGGGATGGAGATCCCGAAGGAGCCGATCCTCTTCAACAAGGCGACGTCCTCGATCGTCGGGCCGCATGACGACGTCATCGTGCCGAAGGGCTCGGACCGGCTCGACTGGGAGGTCGAGATCGCCATCGTCATCGGCGAGGAGGCGCTCTACGTTTCCGAGGACCAGGCGATGGACCATGTCGCCGGCTTCTGCCTCTGCAACGACGTGTCGGAGCGGACCTTCCAGGCGCAGCGCGGCGGCCAGTGGATGAAGGGCAAGAGCGCCCCGACCTTCGGCCCGCTCGGCCCATGGCTGGTGACACCGGACGAACTCGGCGACCCGCAGGCGGTCGATCTCTGGCTGGACGTCAACGGCGAGCGGATGCAGACCGGCTCGACCAAGACGATGATCTTCGGCGTGAAGACGCTTGTCTCCTACATCTCGCAGTTCATGCGCCTGATGCCCGGGGACGTCATCACCACCGGCACGCCACCCGGCGTCGGCATGGGCATGAAGCCGGAACGCTATCTGAAGCCCGGCGACGTCATCACGCTCGGCGGCAAGGGGCTCGGCGAACAGCGCCAGACGGTGAGAGCCTACGAGGGATAGCCGTCGCAGCAGTCTTTTGCACTGCGGTGGGAACCAGCCCGCGCGGCCGGCCTTAAGCTTAGAGCGGGCGAACTGTGCCGGCTGTTCCTCGGAGCACCGGCATCCCGCCTGCCATCGCCGTGTCGCCAGGGAGCGATACGGTGATCGCCGTGCGATCAATTCGGGGAAGTTCTCATGGACGACGCTATCCAGACGCCGCGCAAGCGGGCCAGGCCTCGTGAACTCGCCGCCGGCTCCGCTCCTGCGCTCCAGGCTCGGGGCGGGGAAGAGGCGCTCCTGGCACTCGCCGCCAACCGCGTCGTCATCGAAGGCGTTGCGCCGGAGATCGACGGCGGCCGCTTTGCGGTCAAGCGTGCAGAGGGCGAGCCGCTGGTCGTCTCGGCCGATGTGTTCAGCGACGGTCACGACAAGATCGCCGCGGCGGTGATCTACGGCCCGGCCGATGCCGAGGAAAGCTGGGCGGAAACCCCGCTTGCCTTCGTCGTCAACGACCGCTGGTCGGCCCGGATCGTCTTCGACAAGGCCGGGCCCTATCGGTACTCGATCATCGCCTGGCGCGATCTCTACGCGACATGGCGGGACGAGGCGAAGAAGAAGCGCGACGCCGGCCAGAAGATCGAGCTCGAGCTGATCGAGGCGCTGGATCTCGTCAAGGAGGCCCAGAACTCCGGCCGTGGTTCGAAGACGGACCAGAAGGCGCTGCAGAAGCTGCAGGAAAAGCTGGAGAAGCTTGCCTCGAAGAAGGATTTCGATGGCCAGTACGCGCTGATGCAGGCGCCGGAGACGGCGGCGCTGCTTGCGGCGGCGGGGCACCGCACCAACCTTTCGCGTTACCCCGGCAAGGTGCCGGTCTGGGTCGACCGGCCGGCCGCGGCCTTCTCGGCATGGTACGAGCTGATGCCGCGCTCGCAGTCCGGCGACGTGACGCGTCACGGCACGTTCGACGACGTCATCAAGCGGCTGCCCGACATCGAGGAAATGGGCTTCGACGTCCTCTATTTCACGCCGATCCACCCGATCGGCAAGGTCAACCGCAAGGGCAAGAACAACACGCTGACGCCCGGCCCCGACGATCCGGGCAGCCCCTATGCGATCGGTTCGGCGGAGGGCGGGCACGACGCGATCCACCCCGAGCTCGGCACGTTCGAGGATTTCGCCCGGCTAATCGAGGCGGCCAAGAGGCACGGGCTGGAGATCGCGCTCGACTTCGCCATCCAGTGTTCGCCCGATCATCCGTGGATTCGCGAGCATCCGGAATGGTTCGACTGGCGCCCGGACGGCACGATCCAGTACGCCGAGAATCCGCCGAAGAAATACGAGGACATCGTCAACGTCCATTTCTACCGCGGCGCGCTGCCCTCGATCTGGTACCAGCTGCGCGACATCGTGCTGTTCTGGCTGGACAAGGGCGTGCGGATCTTCCGCGTCGACAACCCGCACACCAAGCCGTTCCCGTTCTGGGAGTGGATGATCGCCGAAGTGCGCAAGGTCGATCCGGGCGTCGTGTTCCTCGCCGAGGCCTTCACCCGCCCGAAGGTGATGAAGCGGCTGGCCAAGGTCGGCTACAACCAGTCCTATTCCTACTTCACCTGGCGCAACACCAAGGCGGAGCTGCAGGAATATCTGACCGAACTGACGCAGGACGAGTGCGCCGAGTTCATGCGCCCGAACTTCTTCGTCAACACGCCGGATATCAACCCGCTCTACCTCCAGGTCAGCGGGCGGCCGGGCTTCCGTACCCGCCTGGCGCTGGCGGCCACGATGGCCGGCAATTACGGCATCTATTCCGGGTTCGAGCTGTGCGAATTCCTTCCCGTTCCGGGCAAGGAGGAGTATCTCAATTCGGAGAAATACGAGATCCGTGCCTTCGACTGGAAGGCACCCGGGAATATCCGCGACGACGTCGCCTTCTTCAACCGGCTTCGCCGCACCGAGCCGGCGATGCGGGACTTCCGCAATCTGGCGTTCTTCAATTTCTGGAACGACAACGTCGTCTACTATGCCAAGCGCACGGACGACCTTTCCTCGTTCCTGCTGTTTGCCGTCACGCTGGACCCGCACGCGCCGCAGGGCGGCCATTTCGAGGTCCCGCTCTGGGAACTCGGCCTGCCGGACGACGGCACGGTGATGGTCGAGGACATGGTGACGGGCCAGAGCTTCGTCTGGCGCGGCAAGATCCAGCATTGGTGGATGAATCCGCACGACCGGCCCTACGCCGTCTTCAAGATCACACGCTGACACTCAAGAGCGAAAGCCACTCTCTCCGATGAACGAACAGCTACCCATCGTCGTGACCGACGCCACCTCCGGCCCGAACCCGGACGCCGCCGACTGGTACAAGGACGCGATCATCTACCAGCTGCACGTCAAGACGTTCGCGGATTCGAACGGTGACGGCATCGGCGACTTCGCGGGGCTTCTGCAGCATCTGGACTACATCCAGGAACTCGGCGTGACGGCGATCTGGCTTCTGCCGTTCTACCCGTCGCCGCTGCGCGACGACGGCTACGACATCGCAGACTACCGGGCCGTCAATCCGTCCTATGGCACGATCGAGGATGTCGAGCGGCTGATCGAGGAGACCCACAAGCGCGGCATGCGGCTGATCACCGAGCTGGTGATCAACCACACGTCCGATCAGCATCCGTGGTTCCAGGCCGCCCGCAACGCGCCGAAGGGATCGCCCGAGCGCGACTTCTACGTCTGGGCCGACGACGACAAGGGCTACGACCTCACCCGCATCATCTTCACCGATACCGAGACGTCCAACTGGACCTGGGACCCGGTGGCCAAGCAGTATTTCTGGCACCGCTTCTTCTCCCACCAGCCGGACCTCAACTTCGACAATCCGAAGGTCCTGGAGGAGGTGCTGTCGGTCATGCATTTCTGGCTCGACAAGGGCGTCGACGGGCTGCGGCTCGACGCGATCCCCTATCTGGTCGAGCGCGAGGGCACCAACAACGAGAACCTCTCCGAGACCCACGACGTCCTGAAGGCGATCCGCGCCGATCTCGACGAGCATTACCCGGACCGCATGCTGCTCGCCGAGGCGAACCAGTGGCCGGAGGACACGCGCCCCTATTTCGGCGAGGGCGACGAATGCCACATGGCGTTCCACTTCCCGCTGATGCCGCGAATGTACATGGCGCTGGCCCAGGAAGACCGGCATCCGATCACCGACATCATGCGGCAGACGCCGTCGATCCCCGAGAACTGCCAGTGGGCGATCTTCCTTCGCAACCATGACGAGCTGACGCTCGAGATGGTGACCGAGGAAGAGCGCGACTATCTCTGGTCGACATACGCCGCCGACACCCGCGCCCGGATCAATCTCGGCATCCGCCGGCGCCTCGCGCCGCTGATGGGAAATGACCGGCGCAAGATCGAGCTGCTGAACGCGCTGCTGATGTCGATGCCGGGTACGCCGACGCTCTACTACGGCGACGAGATCGGCATGGGCGACAACATCTATCTCGGCGATCGCGACGGCGTGCGCACGCCGATGCAGTGGTCGGCCGACCGCAATGGCGGCTTCTCGCGTGCCGACCCGCAGCGGCTCTATCTACCGGTGATCCAGGATCCGATCTACGGCTTCCAGGCGGTCAACGTCGAGGCGCAGTCGAGCAATCCTGCCTCGCCGCTGAACTGGGCGCGCCGGCTGATCCAGGTTCGCCGCACCAAGGAGGCCTTCGGCCGCGGCACGATTAACTTCCTCTACCCGTCGAACCGCAAGATCCTCGCGTATCTGCGCGAATATGGCGACGAGCAGATCCTTTGCGTCGCCAATCTCTCGGGCTCAGCCCAGGCGGTGGAACTCGACCTCTCGGCCTATGCCGGCTCGGTGCCGGTCGAGATGCTCGGCCTGTCGGTGTTCCCGGCGGTCGGAACCGGATCCTACGTCCTCACCTTGCCGGCCTACGGCTTCTTCTGGTTCGATCTGTCGGCCGCCGCCGCAGGGCGGGACCGCAGCGAGCCGACGCCGTTGCCGGCGTTTTCCACGATCGTCGCCGGTACCGACCTCAAGGCAACGATCAATCCGCGCAACCAGCGCGAGCTGGAACTGGTGCTGCCGGAATTCATCGCCGGCCAGCGATGGTTCGCCGGCAAGTCGGAACGGCCGCGCCGCCTGTCGCTCGACGTTCTCGGGCCGCCGGTGCCGGAATCGCGCCGCCATCTCTTCACGGAGCTGCGCGTCGATACCAGCGCCGGCGAGCATCATTATCTGCTGCCGCTGAGCGCCAAATGGGGCGAGGACTACCTGAACCCGCAGTCGCCGACGCTGCCCTATACGATCGCCAAGATCCGGCAGGGGCCACGTATCGGGGCGGTGGTCGACGGTGCACGCGACCCTGAACTCGCCAAGCTGGTGATCGCCATGATCGCGGCCGGGGTCGAGGTCGATCTCGGTGCCGGCCGGCTGGAAATCTCGTCGACGACCTCACGGCGCGATGATCTGGCGCGCGCGCTCCTGATCGAGCCGGATGCGATCCAGGCGCTGGGCGGGGAGCAGTCCAATACCTCGCTGGCCGTCGGATCCGAGGCGATCCTGAAATATTACCGGCGGCTGCGCGACGGTATCCAGCCGGAGCTGGAAGTGACCCGCTTCCTCACCGAACAGACCGATTTCGAGGCGGCGCCTGCGCTGCTCGGCTCGGTGGAGCTGGTCCGGCAGGATGGCACCCGCGCCGCCATCGCCGCCCTCTTCGAGCAGGTGCAGAACCAGGGCGACGCATGGTCGGTGGTGACCGACGCGCTCAACCGGTACCTGCGCGACAATGCCTACGGCCAGTCGCCGGTGGGCGACGAGGTCCCGGCCGAGGCCGGTATCGTCGGCGAACAGAAGCTGGCGATCCAGATCGACGCCGGTACAGTTCTCGGCACCCGGACGGGCCAGATGCACGCGGCGCTGGCGACGGTGACGGGTGACCCGGACTTCGATCCGGAGCCGATCGACGCCGATGCGCTGGCGCAGATGGTGGCGGACGCCCGCGAGGAGGCGATCGCGTCGCTCGTGCTCTTGCGCGGACAGCGGGAGGCCAGCGGGTCCGTCGGCGCCGAGGACATCGACCGGCTGATTGCGGCCGAACCGGCGATCCTCGCCTGGTTCGACGGCTTCACCAGGCTTAACGTCACGACCCACCGCACGCGCATCCATGGCGACTACCATCTCGGCCAGGTGCTGGTTGCCAAGAACGACGTGGTGATCCTCGACTTCGAGGGCGAGCCCGGCCGGGAGCTCGAAGAGCGGCGGCGGAAGTCGTCGCCGCTGCGCGACGTCGCGGGGATGCTGCGTTCGTTCGATTACGCCGCCTTTGCCGCCCGTGACCGCACCGGTCCGGCTGACGAGGCAACGGTCGAGCGGCTGCGCGAGATGGCCGAAAACTGGCGCGACGAAGTGTCGGCCTCGTTCCTGAGCAACTGGAGCGCCGCATCGGGCATTTCGCTCGAAGACGACGCGACCGCCCAGCTTCTCGATCTCTTCCTTCTGCAAAAGGCGTTCTACGAGCTTCGCTACGAGGCAGCCATGCGACCTGCGTGGCTGTCGATCCCGCTGCGCGGGATCATCGCGCTCCTCGAAAAACGACAGGTTCTTTGATGACCATGACCAATCTCAGGGCCGGGGCGGGCGCTGCCCCGATCGACCATCGCATGATACCGGAAGCGGCCGCGGCGATAGCCAACGGCCAGCACGGCGACCCGTTCGCCGTGCTCGGACCGCATGCCGTCGACGGGGGCGTGATCGTGCGCGTGTTCCGGCCGGGTGCCGACAGCGCGACGGTGATCGAGCCGTCCGGGAGCACCGTTGCGGAGCTCGAATCGACGGAGCAGGACGGCCTGTTTTCCGGCTTCTTGCCCGGCCGGGCCGGGGGGCAGCCGTATCGGTTGCGCTACACCCACGGCGCCGACAGCTGGGAGGAGGAGGACACCTATCGCTTCGGCACGTTGCTGGGCGAGCAGGACGTCTATTTCCTCGCCGAAGGCAATCACTATCGGCTCTATGAGCGGCTGGGTGCCCATCCGACGACAATGGACGGCGTCGCCGGCACGGCGTTCGCGGTATGGGCCCCCAATGCCAGGCGGGTCTCGGTGGTCGGCAATTTCAACAGCTGGGATGGTCGCCGCCACGCGATGCGCCAGCGCCACGAGACCGGCATGTGGGAATTGTTCGTGCCGGGCATCGGGCGCGGCGAGGTCTACAAATACGAGCTGATCGGCCGCGACGGCAACGTCCTGCCGCTGAAGGCCGATCCGGTCGGCTTCCGGCAGGAAATGGCCCCCTCGACCGCGTCGATCGTCGACGGCCTGGTGCAGCACGAGTGGCAGGACGCCGAATTCCGGAGCCACCCGACCGACTGGCAGGATCGCGAGAAGCCGATCTCGATCTACGAGGTGCATCTGGGGTCCTGGATGCGCGGCGACGGCAACGCCTTCCTGGACTATGACGATCTGGCACGCGAGCTGGTCCCCTATGTCCGGGACATGGGCTTCACCCATGTCGAGTTGCTGCCGGTATCCGAGCATCCGTTCTACGGCTCCTGGGGCTACCAGCCGATCGGCCTGTTCGCGCCGACCGCGCGGCACGGCACGCCCGAGGGCTTCGCGCGCCTCGTCGACGCCTTCCATCAGGCCGGCATCGGCGTCTTGCTCGACTGGGTGCCGGGACATTTCCCGACCGACGTGCATGGCCTGGGTCTGTTCGACGGGACTCCGCTCTACGAGCATCCCGACCCGAAGCGCGGTTTCCACAAGGACTGGAACACGCTGATCTACGACTATGGGCGCCGCGAGGTGGAGAATTTCCTGGTCGCGAACGGTCTTTATTGGCTCGACCAGTTCCACATCGATGGCCTGCGCGTCGATGCCGTCGCGTCGATGCTCTATCTCGACTATTCGCGCGAGCACGGCGAATGGGAGCCCAATATCTACGGCGGCCGGGAAAATCTCGAGGCGATGGCGTTCCTGAAGGACACCAACGAGCGGGTCGGCGAGTACTATCCGAAGGCCACGACGCACGCGGAGGAGTCGACGGCGTTCCCGGACGTATCCCGGCCGACCTCTGCGGGTGGCCTCGGCTTCCACTTCAAGTGGAACATGGGCTGGATGCACGACACGCTGCATTACATGCAGGAAGACCCGATCAACCGGCGCTACCACCACCATCACATGACCTTCGGGATGGTCTACGCCTATTCGGAGAACTTCGTCCTGCCGCTGAGCCACGACGAGGTGGTCTACGGAAAGGGCTCGCTGCTGGGCAAGATGCCCGGCGACCAGTGGCAGAAATTCGCCAATCTGCGGGCCTATTTCGGTTTCATGTGGAACCACCCGGGCAAGAAGCTGATCTTCATGGGTGGCGAATTCGGCCAGGTCGGCGAGTGGAACCATGACCATTCGCTGGACTGGCACCTTCTCGACCAGCCGGAGCACAAGGGCGTGCAGCGGCTCGTGCGCGATCTCAACACGATGTATCGCGAGATCCCGGCGCTGCACGAACTGGACTGCGACCCGGCGGGCTTCGAGTGGGTCGACACCGCCAATGTCGAGCAGAGCGTCATCGCCTTCCTGCGCAAGGACAAGCAGGGACGCAACGTGCTGATCGTCTCGAACTTCACGCCGGTGCCGCGGCACGACTACGCGATCGGCGTGCCGCAGGGCGGTCGCTGGATCGAGCGGCTGAACACCGATGCCGAGATCTATGGCGGTTCCAATGTCGGCAATCTCGGCGGCAAGGAAGCCTCCGAACACTCGGTCCACGGGCGGCCTTTCTCGATCTCGCTGACCCTGCCACCGCTTGCCACGATCGTCCTGGTCCAGGAAGACTGAGATCACGGCCGGCCGGCGGACGAGATTCGCCGGCCGGTTTCATCTGCTTCGAGACGGGCGTTCGCTTCCCGGCACAGTGGAGCCCGCCATGACCACCATCCGCAACGTCCTGTCGATCGCCGGGTCGGACCCGTCCGGCGGTGCAGGGATCCAGGCCGATATCAAGGCGTTCTCGGCCAACGGCGTCTACGGCATGGCCGTGGTGACCGCGCTGACCACGCAGAACACGCAAGGCGTCACCGGCGTCGAACTCGTGTCGCCGGATTTCGTGACCCGGCAGATCGACGCGATCTTCGCCGATATCAGGGTCGATGCGGTGAAGATCGGGATGGTCGCGACCGCCGGCATCGCGATGGCGATTGCCGCTGCGCTTCGCCGCCACCGGCCGGCCCATGTGGTGCTCGACCCGGTGATGATCGCCAAGGGCGGTGACCGGCTGCTCGCCGAGGATGCCGTTGCGGCCATGCGCTCCGAGCTGCTGCCCCTGGCGACGATGATCACGCCGAACATTCCCGAGGCGGCGGTACTGCTGGGCGAGGAAGAGGTGAGCGAGCGCGGGGCGATGGAAGATGCCGCAAGGCGGCTGACGGCGCTCGGATGCCGTTCGGCGCTGGTCAAGGGCGGGCACATGCCTGCCGAGGACAGTCCGGACGTGCTGTTCGCAGATGGCCGCGCCACCTGGTTCGAGGGGCGCCGCCTTAAGACAGCCAATACCCACGGGACCGGCTGCACCCTTTCCTCGGCGATCGCCGCGCAACTGGCGCTGACTGGCGACCCGGTCGAAGCGGTGCGGCGGGCGAAGTCCTATGTCGCGGAAGCGATCGCCGCGTCAGCCCGCCTCGATGTCGGCTCGGGCCACGGCCCGACGCATCATTTTCACGCGCAGTGGTAAGCCCGGGTGACCTGCCCGGGAAGAGGATAGGCAGAAGGCGCCGATGACGTGACGGCCGGCGCCTGCTCCACCCGGTTGCGCCCGCGGCGCTTGGCCTCGTAAAGCGCCGTATCGGCGGCTTCGATGAGCGTCTCCACCGGCAGTGCTTCCGCCGCAGTCGCAAGGCCCGCGCTGACCGTCGCACCGATGCCCTTCGCCCGTTCCTCGGCAAAGGCGCCGACGATCGCCCAGCCGAGCT
The DNA here is from genome assembly GCF_014196845.1 of Aurantimonas endophytica. Classification (GTDB taxonomy): domain Bacteria; phylum Pseudomonadota; class Alphaproteobacteria; order Rhizobiales; family Rhizobiaceae; genus Aurantimonas; species Aurantimonas endophytica. The sequence continues at coordinate 114,401 of NZ_JACIEM010000003.1, read as the reverse complement.
CGGCAGCCTCCTTGGCGCTCGTGCGGGGCAGGAACGCCGCGAACTCCTCCCCGCCGAGCCGCGCGAAGATTGCCTCGCCTGGCAGGCGATCGCGCACCGTTGCCGCAAAATCCTGCAGGACCCGGTCGCCGAAGGCATGGCCATGGGTGTCGTTGAGGCGCTTGAAATGGTCGAGGTCGAACAGCAGGACGGCTACCGGCAAAGCCTGCCGCGGCGCGGGGGCCGAGAGCGCCTTGCCGGTCAGCGCGAGGAAGGCGCGCCGGTTGTAGATGCCGGTGAGCGGATCGTTATGGGCGAGGGTGGCGAGGTCGGACTCGCGGCGTCCGCGCACGGCCGAAATCATCAGCAGGGCCAGCAGCATGGCGACGAAGACGCCGTGGAAAAGGCCGGCCGACACGGCAAATCCCTCGAACCGGCCGAGATTGACGAAGGCGCCGTCGACGCCGACCAGCGCGGCCCTGATCAGATAGACGACGCCGTGGAAGGCGAAGAGCCCGCCCAGCATGCGCTGGTTCGCGGAGCCATCACCGAAGCGCAGCAGGAGGAGGGCGCAGGCGAGCGCATAGACGCTGACGGTGAGCGAGTTGACGAGGACGAGCAGCGGCGCACTGCCCATGTCGGCCGGCAGCAGATAGCAGATCGCCCAGGGCAGGAGAGCGGTGAGCCACAGGCGTCGCGGCCGGACGCCGACATGCTCGGCAACCCCGAACAGAAAGCAGGCATGGGCGGCGATCAGCATGCCGTGCGGCAACCATATGCCGGCGACGTACCAGCCGGCCAACCGCGAGATCGAAAGCGAGGAGCCGACGGCAATGCACGCGAAGCCGATGCTCCAGAGACCGATCGCGGGCTCGCGGCCCCTGCGCCACTCGTTCGCCAGCGACAGCGCGGCGATCAGGGCGATCCCGCCCGTCAGCAGGATCATGGTGGGAGCGTCGACGTGCATCAGGAGAACCGGGATCGATCGGAATTTTCTGATCGGACGTAATCATGCGTCCGTTACCAATGGGTTCACTGACCGGTCCGTCAGGCTTCGAGGACGGGGACCATGTCGACGGAATGGCGGGTGCGCTGGCGGCCGGTGGTGACGAACGTCCCCGCCACCGGCGCGACGTCGGCGTAGTCACGCCCCACCGCCACGACGACGTGGTCGTCGCCGGCGACGATGCCGTTGGTCGGGTCGAAGCCCACCCAGCCGAGATCGTCGCCGAGCCATGCCTCGACCCATGCATGCATGGCGTCGGCGCCTTCCAGCCGCGGTCGTCCGGGCGGCGGGTCGGTGCGCAGGAAGCCGCTGACATAGGCGGCCGGTATGCGCCAGGCTCGCAGGGCGGCGATCATGATGTGGGCGAAGTCCTGACAGACGCCGCTGCGCTGCGCGAACGCCGCGGCGACGCTGGTGCGGACATCGGTCGAGCCGGGCAGATAGGCGAAGTCGGCCTTGATCTGCCGGGTGAGCGCGAGGATCGCCGGCCCCGTCGAACCCGGCGCGACCAGTGTGGGTTCGGCGTAGTCGGTCACGGCGGGCAGCGGCGCGACGATCCGGCTGGTGCCGAGGAAGTGCATCGGCGCTTCGCCGCCGCTGTCGCGGTGGAGGAAGGCGGTCTCGGCGAGTTCGGCGAGGCCGGGCGCCCGCTCGAGTTCCACCACCGGGCGATCGACCTGGACCCTCGCCCGCATCTCCACCGACAGGTTCCGGTGCGGGCGATGAAACACCACCGCGTCCACGGCATTGCCGAAGAAGTCCCGCTCCTCGATACACTCGTCGGGCAACGGCGCCAGCGTCAGCGTCAGGTCGGTGACGGCCTGCTGGCGGTCGCTGCGCGGGCGCACACGCAGGCTGTGACGGGCGTCGGTGACCGCGGAACGGTAATCGTAGCCGATCTTCAGGGTGAGATCGTAGATCATTCCGGTGCCGCCCGGTCCGGCCGCGCGCCCGGGCTCGACAACAGATAACGCTCGGTCAGAAGGTCGGAGATCAGCCCGAGATCGGCTTCCACCCGGTCGAGAAACGCCGTGTCGATTTCCGTGGCATCGGCGGTCTGCAGCCGCACCTTTAGCCGCGCGATGCGGCGGGACATGAGGTCGGGCGTCTCGGCGGCATGCATGCCTGGCAGTTCCGCCAGCCGGTCGACGAGGCTGTTGACCTGGAAGGCCACCGATCGAGGGTTGAGCGGATCGAGCACGGTGAGGTCGACGACCGTCTCGCGCGACAGGTCGACCGAGTAGCGGCGCCGGTAGGTGACGCGGCTGTCGGTGAATTCCAGGAGGCCCTCGAGCGCGCCTTCCGGGGCATCGCCGGCGAGCAGCACCGAGGCGATATGCGCCGACATGCGGCCGCGCTCGATGCGGCGCCCGCATTGCATGAAGCGCCAGCCGGCGAACTGGTACATGTTCTCGCGCACCAGGCCGGTGAAGCCGGAGAGCCGGGTGAGGATCTGGTTGGCGAGCGCGACGGTATCTTCATCCTTCTCGGCGTGAGCTTCCTGGATCAGTTCGACGAGTTCGTCGAGCGTGCGCCAGCCGTCGGGCGAGAAGCGGTCGCGGATGCGCGATGCGGTGTCGGCGGCGCGGCGGGCAAGGGCGAGAAGGCCCTTCGCCATCGCGTCAGGGGCGACGCCGAACTCGGCGAGCAGTGCCTCGAGCCGGGCGTCGATCTCGCCGGATGGCAGGACCTCGCCGACCCGTGCCGCATAGAGCCTGACGAGGCGGGTGGCGACCTCGCAGCGCTCGGCGTAGCGGCCGAGCCAGAACAGATTGTCCGCGGCCCGGGCCGGCAGGGCGCCCGGAACCCGGCGCACGAAACTTCGCTCGCGCGGCAGGAGCGTGACGGGCCGCGGCGTCTCGCGGGAGGGGACCCAGACGTCGGCGGACCGTCCGCCCGCCTGCATCGAAACCGCCCGGGCATCGCGGGAATCGGCGATCCGGGCAAAGCCGCCCGGCATGACATGCCAGCCGCGGTCGTCGCGCGACAGGAACACCCGCCATGTCACCGGGCGCGGCTCCAACTGGCCGTCGATGAAGACCGGGGCGGTGGAGAGCGCCGCGATCTCCTCGGCGACCACGCCGATTCCGCCGGCGGTGAGCGCGTCGGCCCAGTCGAGGGCGACGGGATCGGCGACCGGCTGGGCAGTCGCCGCCGGCGGGAAGGCCGAGGCCAGCTGCAGGCGATGGCGGTTCGCCTCGACGAAGCGGCGCTCGGCCTTCTGCCCGCACCACCAGGTGGCGATCGTCGGTAGCGCCAGTTCGGCGCCGATCAGCGCCTTGGCGAGCGGCTTCTGGAACGCCATCAACGCGCGGCTTTCCAGGATCCCGGAGCCCGGCGCATTGATGACGGCGAGCGCGCCGGAGCGGATCGCGCGCAACAGGCCGGGCGTTCCGATACGCGAGCCGCCGAACAGTTCGAGCGGATCGCAGAACTCGGCGTCGAGGCGACGCCACAGCACCCTGATCGGCTGGAATCCGTCGACGGTCCGAACGTCCGCGCGGTCGCGATGCACCACGAGGTCGCCGCCCTCGAGCAGCAGCAGGCCCAGATAGCGGGCGAGATAGGCGTGCTCGAAATAGGTCTCGTTGTGCGGCCCGGGGGTGAGCAAGCCGATGCTCGACATGTCGCCGCCGGCAAGGCCGTGCAGCATCTCGCGAAAGCGCTGGAAGAAGGCGGCCAGCCGCTCGACATTCATCTGCCGGGCAAGGTCCGGAAACGCCTTCGACGTCGCCACCCGGTTCTCCAGCGCGAAGCCCGCGCCCGACGGCGCCTGGGTGCGATCGCCGAGCACCCACCAGCGCCCGTCCGGACCTCTGCCGAGATCGACGGCGATGAAGCGGATCAGCGGCTGGCCCGACAGGCCCTGACCGGCGAGCGGGCGCAGGAATTCCGGGTTGCTGCCGAGGATCGCGCCCGGCAGCACGCCGTCGCGGACCAGCGCCCGCTCGCCATAGATGTCGGCGAGCAGGCGCTCGAGAAACTCCGCGCGCTGGACGAGACCCTTTTCCAGCCCAGCCCATTCGGCCGGATCGACGACCAGCGGCGGCTGCGACAGCGGCCACTCGCGCTCTTCCTCGTCGGCGTCGCCCGGCCGGTAGATGCGATGATGGACGCCGGCCTCGCTCAGATACTGGCTGGCGCTGCGAAACCGCGATTCCCGCTCCGCTTCCGGCATGGCGACCAGCGCATCCACCAGCGGCCGGTATTGCGACCGGACGCTGCCGTCACCCGCCAGCATCTCGTCGCGGCCGGTGCCGACGAGCGAGGCGTAACGCGTAAGTGGGGACCAGGACGCTGTTTCTTGCATGCGGGGGGAACCGACCTCTTGACGCCGACTGCAATAGCAGCCTTCGCTCCGCCGAACATCGCCAGAGATCGGACATCATGCGCGCCCAACTTCGGACCCTGCTCAGCTCGCGCAGGTGGGAATTCTTCATCGTCGCCGTCATCCTCATCAATGCCGTCACGCTCGGGCTCGAAACCGACCCGTGGGTGATGAGCGTCATGGGGCCGCTGCTGACCTTCCTGGACTGGCTGACCCTGGCGATCTTCGTCGTCGAGATCACGCTGCGGATCTACGCCTTCGGCTGGCGGTTCTTTCGCGACCCGTGGAGCCTGTTCGACTTCACGGTGGTGGCGATCTCGCTGCTGCCGGCGACCGGACCGCTGACGGTGCTGCGCGCCCTGCGCATCCTCAGGGTGCTGCGGCTGATCTCGATGATCCCGTCGCTGCGGCGGGTCATCGGCGGGCTGATCGCGGCGCTGCCCGGCATGGGCTCGATCATCGTCCTGTTGCTGCTGGTCTTCTACGTCTTCGCGGTGATGGCGACCAAGCTCTACGGCGCGACGTTTCCCGAGTGGTTCGGCAGCGTCGGAGCCTCGGTCTACACGCTGTTCCAGGTGATGACGCTGGAGAGCTGGTCGATGGGCATCGTGCGGCCGGTGATGGAAGCCTACCCGCTCGCCTGGCTGTTCTTCGTGCCCTTCATCCTGTCGACCACCTACGCGGTGCTGAACCTCTTCATCGGTGTCATCGTCTCGGCGATGCAGGAGGAGCACCAGGCGGTGGACGACGCCGGCCGCGAGCAGGCGCACGACGACAACCGCATGATCCTCGCCGAGATGAAGGCGTTGCGGGCCGAGATGGCCGAGCTGAAGGCGCGTCTCGGCCAAGGCACCGGGACCACGGACGCGTCGCACCCCTGATCGGGGGCGCGACGCCAAAAGGGCGTCAGCCGGCCAGGAATGCCGGCCGGCGCAGGTCCAGCGTCGTCGGGAAGGCCGGGTCCGGCACTTCGCGCACCGGCTCGTAGCTGCCCGGCGTGTGGCCGATCTCCTCGAAGCGGGCGAGGCGCCGGGCCTCGGCCTCGTAGGCATTGACCGGGAAGACGTCGTAGTTGCGCCCGCCCGGATGGGCGACATGGTAGATGCAGCCGCCGAGCGAGCGCTTCGACCAGCGGTCGTAGATGTCGAAGGTCAGCGGTGCATGCACCGGGATGGTCGGGTGCAGGCCGGAGGCCGGCTGCCAGGCCTTGAAGCGCACGCCCGCGACCGCCGACTTGCCGTTGCCGGTGGCGGTCAGCGGCACCTGCCGGCCGTTGCAGGTGACGACGTGGCGGGCCGGATCGTAGTCGCCGAGCTTGACCTGCAGCCGTTCGACCGAGGAGTCGACGAAGCGCACCGTGCCGCCGATCGCGCCGGTCTCGCCCATCACGTGCCAAGGCTCCAGCGCCTGCCGCAGCTCCAGCGTGACGCCCTCGCGCTCGATCCTGCCGCAGAACGGGAAGCGGAACTCGGCCTGCGCCTCGAACCATTCCGGCCGCATCGGATAGCCGGAGCGCTCGAGATCGCCGAGAATGTCGAGGAAGTCCTGCCAGATGAATTCCGGCAGCATGAACCGGTCGTGCAGCGTCGTGCCCCAGCGGGCGAACTTGCCGTCCTCGGGCTGCTTCCAGAACTTGGCGATCAGCGCCCGCACCAGCAGCTGCTGGGCAAGGCTCATCCGCGCATCCGGCGGCATCTCGAAGGCACGGAACTCGACGAGGCCGAGACGGCCGGTCGGCCCGTCCGGCGAATACAGCTTGTCGATGCAGATCTCGGCCCGGTGGGTGTTGCCGGTGACGTCGATCAGGAGGTTGCGGAACAGCCGGTCGGTCAGCCACGGCGGCACGGTCGAGGAGTCGGCCGGGATCTGCGCCATGGCGATCTCCAGCTCGTAGAGCTGGTCGTGCCGGCCTTCGTCGACGCGCGGCGCCTGGCTGGTGGGGCCGATGAACAGGCCGGAGAACAAATAGGACAGCGAGGGATGGCGCTGCCAGTAGAGCACCAGCGACTTCAAGAGGTCCGGCCGGCGCAGGAACGGCGAGTCGAGCGGCGTCGCGCCGCCGACGACGACATGGTTGCCGCCGCCGGTGCCCGCATGCTTGCCGTCGATCATGAACTTGTCGGTGCCGAGGCGCGACTGGCGCGCATCGTCGTAGACGCCGGTGGTGATCGCGACGCTCTCGCGCCAGGACGACGAGGGATGGACGTTGACCTCGATGACGCCCGGATCCGGCGCAACGCGGATGACGTTGAGCCGCGGGTCGGCCGGCGGCGCATAGCCCTCGATCTGCACCGGCAGGCCCTCGGCCTCGGCGACGTCTTCGACGGCGGCCAGCAGCTCCAGATAGGCCTCTGCCGATTCAAGCGGCGGCATGAACACGCAGAGCTTGCCGTCGCGGGGCTCGATGGCGATAGCGGTCCGCACGAAGCCGGCGATTTCGGCCGGTCCGGTCGCGCCTGTGCCGGCAGCCGGGGCGGATCCGCCGCCTGACAATGTCTGCTCAGCCGCGCCGGCGCCGAGCGACTGGCTCATGCCGCCCAGTTCCTGCTGCATCGATCCCCGCGCCGCCGACTGCATCTCGGTGCGGCCGTACTGGGTGCGCTGCTCCGGCGGCAGCGGCGGGAAGGGCTGGGTCGGGTCGGCGGGGTGGTGGTAGGGATAGTCGCCGGGCTCCAGATGCGGCAGCGAGGCCAGCGGCAGCCTGTAGCCAAGGGCCGAATCGCCGGGCGTCAGGAACAGGTGGCCGCGCCGCGACTTCCAGCGCTCCGACAGCCAGCGGACCTTTCCGGCGCGCGCCTGCCAGGCCTGCACCGGCAGGACGTAGCCGGCCGGCTGCGACAGGCCGCGGCTGAACACGGTGGCGAGGCGGGCGCGTTCCTCGCGATCCTCGAGCTTTGAATCGGTCGGGTCGACATTCTCCGGCAGCTGCGCCTCGCGGGCGAGCCAGTAGGCGGAATCCTCGAAGGCCGGCTGGGCATTCTCGGGATCGACGCCGAGCGTTTCGGCCACCTTGAGGGCCATCTTCTCGGCCTCGGCGATGCCGACGGGCTCCGCCGCCGTCTCGCGCGCGACCAGATCGGCATTCCGCCAGATCGGCACGCCGTCCTTGCGCCAGTAGAGCGAGAAGGTCCAGCGCGGCAGGGTCTCGCCCGGATACCACTTGCCCTGGCCGTGATGCAGGAAGCCGCCCGGCGCGAAGCGCTCGCGCAGCCGGCGGATCAGGTCGTCGGCCAGCCCCCGCTTCATCGGCCCGGTGGCGTCGGCGTTCCATTCGGGCGATTCGAACTCGTCGATCGACACGAATGTCGGCTCGCCGCCCATGGTGAGGCGGACGTCGCCGGCGCGCAGTTCGGCGTCGACCGTCTCGCCGAGCGCGTCGAGCGCCTGCCAGCTCTCCTCGGAGAAGGGGTAGGAGACGCGTGGCCGCTCGGCGATGCGCTGGACCGTCATCTCGAACTCGAACTCGACGCCGGCCGGGTCGACGGCGCCGGTGATCGGCGCGGCCGAGCGGTAATGCGGCGTCGCGGCCAGCGGCACGTGGCTTTCCCCGGTGAGCAGGCCGGAGGTCGGGTCGAGCCCGATCCAGCCGGCGCCGGGCAGATAGACCTCAGCCCAGGCGTGCAGGTCGGTGAAGTCGACGGTCGTGCCGGCCGGGCCTTCCAGCGCCACGCGGTCGGGCTTCAGCTGGATCAGGTAGCCGGAGACGAAGCGGGCGGCAAAGCCCAGATGCCGCATCACCTGGACGAGCAGCCAAGAGGAGTCGCGGCAGGAGCCGGAGCCGATGCTGAGCGTCTCGTCCGGCGTCTGCACGCCGGGCTCCATCCGCACCAGATAGTTGACCCGCTGCTCGATGACGCGGTTCAGCCCGACGAGGAAGTCCACCGTATGGGTCTCGCTGCGGTCTAGCTCGTCGAGGAAGCGCTGCAACTCTGGCCCCGCCGGCTCGGCGCCGAGATAGGCCGTCAGGTCGGTGCGCAGCGGTTCCTCGTAGGTGAAGGGCCAGGCTTCCGCGGCCTCCTCGACGAAGAAGTCGAACGGATTGTAGACCGTCATGTCGGCGATGAGGTCGACCTCGATCCGGAACTCCGTCGCCGGTTCCGGGAAGACGAAGCGGGCGAGGTAGTTGCCGAACGGATCCTGCTGCCAGTTGACGAAGTGCCCCTCGGGCAGGACCTTCAGCGAGTAGGACGGCACCTTGGTGCGCGAATGCGGCGCGGGCCGGAGCCGGATGACCTGCGGGCCGAGCCGGACCGGCCTGTCGTAACGGTAATGGGTGACGTGGTGCAGGGCAGCAAGGATCGACATCGGCGCTTTCTGGTCGGCAAATCCGGCGGGACTGGCAGGGAACCATAACCGTCAGGATGCGGGCGGCAAGTCGTCGGGACTTGCGTCGCCGCTCTTGTTGCAGTGCACATGGAGCGGAACCGTCGGCGTGCCAGCGCATTGTTGCGCGCAACAGCCAGAATCGGCGCACGGGGCGTCGCAGAGGGGACCCATGAAGCTCTTTACCTGCTCCTTCTGCTCGAACGTGCTGTATTTCGAGAACGTCGTCTGCGAGCGTTGCAACCACGCGCTCGGCTACGAGCCTTTCTCCAATCGCATCCTCGCGCTGGACCCAGAAGACGGAATCTGGCGGGCGGCCGGCAGCCATGCCGGCGGCGGCCAGTGGAAATATTGCGGCAACTACGTCCACGGCGTCTGCAACTGGCTGATCGCCGGCGACAACCCGGATGAGCTTTGCGCCGCCTGCCGCCACAACATCACGGTTCCGGACTATTCCGACGCCACCCGGGTGGAACTCTGGCGGCGCATGGAGGTCGCCAAAAGGCGGATGATCTACACCGCGATGCGCCTGCATCTGCCGCTGGTCACCCGCGTCGAGGACCCGGAAGGCCTCGGCTTCGCGTTTCTTTCCGACGATGCCGAGCCGAGCGGCAAGGTGATGACCGGGCATGACGAAGGCCTGATCACCATCGCGCTGGTCGAGGCCGACGACGCCCAGCGGGAGACCCGGCGCACCTCGATGGGCGAGCCCTATCGCACGCTGCTCGGGCATTTCCGCCACGAGGTCGGTCACTGGTACTGGGATCGTCTGGTGCGCGACGGCGGCGCGCTCGATGAATGCCGCGCGATCTTCGGCGACGACGAGGCCGATTACGGCGACGCCCTGCAGGCGCATTACGCCAATGGACCGAAACCGGACTGGCAGATGAGCTACGTCTCCTCCTATGCCGGATCGCATGCCTGGGAGGATTTCGCCGAGACCTGGGCGCATTACTTCCACATCGTCGACACGCTGGAGGTCGGCAACAGCTGGGGCGTCGGCGTCGATCCGCGCGTGCCGGACAGCGATCTCCTGACGACGACGATCGACTTCGACGTCTACGCCGATCACGTGCCGATCCGGCAGATCACCGATGCCTGGCTGGCCCTGTCGGCGGCGCTCAACTCTTTCAACCGGGCGATGGGACACCAGGACCTCTACCCGTTCGTGCTGTCGGACGTGGTGATCGGCAAGCTCGGCTTCATCCACGATCTCGTCCACGGCCGCATAGGCAGCGGCCGTAACAGCCGTGCCGCTGCCTGACGGCCGATCACGTTCCGGCCAAATAATGGCTGGATGGAGAAATCCCTCTTCCGGAGGGTGGAACGATCGTCCGCTGCTCCACTTAGCTGCACAGGGACGGTGATCGACGCAGGCATTCCAGCCGACAGCTGGCGTGCGAGCGTGACTGCTTGCCGTAAAAGTCGAGTTTTTCCTGTCTGATCGCCCGAGGGCTGCGGACGGACAGCGCAACCGGGCAGCAAGCACGTGGATATGGCTAGTACCAACCGATATTCCTTTGAGACATCCTGGGGCACTTCCCGGCAGGGCGACGCGACCCGGTTCCGTCTGTGGGCGCCGAGCGCCGGCCAGATCGAGCTCGCCGTGGGTGCGGAGACCGAGCCGGACTTCGTTACGATGGACAAGGTCGGCGGCGGCTGGTGGGAAGTGACCAGCGACCGCGTGGCCGTGGGTGGTGGCTACGGCTTCCGCATCAATGGTGATCAGGTGGTTCCCGATCCGGCGGCGCGGGCCCAGATGGGCGATGTGCATTCGCTGTCCCGGCTGGTCGAGCCGACGGACTATCAATGGTCTTCGAGCGACTGGCGCGGACGGCCGTGGGAAGAGGCGGTCTTCTACGAGTTGCACACCGGCGCATTCACGCCGGAAGGCACGTTCGACGCGATTATCGAGAAGCTCGATTATCTGAAGGAACTCGGCATCACCGCCATCGAGCTGATGCCGGTCGCGCAGTTCGCCGGCCGACGCGGCTGGGGGTACGACGGCGTGCTGCTCTACTGCCCGCACGAGGTCTATGGCGGCGCCGAAGGGCTGAAGCGGCTGGTCGACGCGGCGCACCAGCGCGGCCTGATGGTCTTCCTCGACGTCGTCTACAATCATTTCGGGCCGGACGGGAACTACATCGGCGCCTACGCGCCGGAGTTCTTCCACGAGGAGATCCACACGCCCTGGGGCGCGGCGATCGCCTACGACGAGACGCCGGTGCGCCAGTTCATGATCGACAACGCCCTGTTCTGGCTGGAGGAATACCAGATCGACGGGCTACGGCTCGATGCGATCGATTCGATCAAGGACACGACCGACACGCCGCTGGTGAAGGAACTGGCCGCGACGGTGCGTGAGCGCTTCCCGGACCGGCACGTGCACCTCACCACCGAGGACGACCGCAACATCACCTGGCATGTCGAGCGGGGGGAGGCGGGCGAACCGCGCCTGATCTCCGGCGAGTGGAACGACGACTTCCACCATTGCGCCCACGTGATCGCGACCCATGAGGCGGAAGGCTACTACGCCGACTACGGCCGCCACAGCGTCGAGCAGATGGCGAAATGCCTTGCCACCGGCTTCGTCTACCAGGGCGAATATTCCGGGCATCGCGAACGCAATGTCGGCGAACCATCAGGGCATCTGCCCCCGACGGCCTTCGTCAACTTCATCCAGAACCACGATCAGATCGGCAACCGGGCGTTCGGCGACCGTCTGACCGATCTCGGCTCGCGCCGGACCGTCGAGTGCCTGCAGGCGATCCTGCTGCTGTCGCCGCAGATCCCGCTGATGTTCATGGGCGAAGAGTTCGGCGATCCCGATCCGTTCTGCTTCTTCACCGACTTTCATGGCGAACTCGGCGATCTGGTGCGCGAGGGGCGGCGTGCCGAGTTCGGCAAGTTCAGCGCGTTCCGCGACGAGGAAGCCCGCAAGCTGATCCCCGACCCGAACGCCGAAACGACGTTCAGGGACTCGCGGCTCGACTGGTCGATCAAGGATCGCCCCACCTACCGCCGCCGGCTCGAGTTGACCCGCCGGCTGCTCGCGACAAGGCAGCGCGTCATCGTACCGCTGCTTTCCGGCATCGAGCCGCACTCGGGCAAATGGACGGCCTCTCAGGATTCGCGCGCCTTCGTCGTCTCGTGGAAACTGGGGAGCGGCCAGATCCTGCATCTCTTCGCCAATCTGGACGACGAGCCCTGGGCCATCCCGGAAGGCGTTGCCAAGGCCGACCTGACCTGCGGGGACCTGGTGCATGCCTATCCGAGGGGCGCGGACGAAGAACTGCAGGGCGGCGTGCTGCCCGGCCCGTCGGTGGTATTCCGTCTCGATACGCAACGGCTGATCGCGGGGCCTTCGGCGTGAGCGAACGCCTGGCCCGGCTGGCCGAAAGCCACGGTATCGAAATCGCCTATGTTTCCGAACTCGGGGAGCGCCAGCGGATCGACGACGACGCGATCCGGGGTCTTCTGGAGGCATTGGGGGTGGATCCCGAAACCGGCGAAGAGGGAACCTTCGCGTCGGCCCAGCACCGTCCGAGCCTGACCTGCGCGCTGCCCAGGGTGGTCGCCGACGGCCGGAAATGGGGCGTTGCCTGCCAGCTCTACGGGCTGCGCTCCGAACGCAGTCTCGGCATCGGGGATTTCGAGGATCTGGCACGGCTCGCCACGATCGCCGCCGCCGAAGGTGCCTCGTTCGTCGGCGTCAATCCGATCCATGCCCTGTTCCTGTCGGATCCGGGGCGGTACAGCCCGTATTCGCCGTCCACCCGGCGGTTCCTCAGCCCATTCTACATCGCCGTCGACCGGCTGGAGGGCGGGGCGGAGGCAATCGCCGCATTGCGCTCTCAGAAGCCGGATCTGTTTGCCGGTCTCGACGAGGACCTGTTGGACTATGGCGCGGCCGGCGGGCTGAAGCGCACGCTGCTGAAGGCGGTCTTCGCGGCACGTATCGAGGAAATCCGCGACGAGCAGGCATTCGAGCGTTTCCGCGAGGCGGGCGGCGAGGCGCTCGCCGGCTTCGCTCTGTTCGAGGCGATTTCCGAACGCCAGGTCGCGGCGGGCTCTTACGCCGGGTGGCATTCGTGGCCCGAGGGCATGAAGGACCGCGCCAGCACGGAGGTCGCGCGCTTCCGCGAGGAGAATGCCGACCTCGTCCTGTTCCATACATGGCTGCAGTTCGAGGCCGAGGAACAGCTGGCCGATGCGCAGGCCCGCGCCCGCAGCGCCGGCATGACGATCGGTCTCTATCTCGACCTCGCCGTCGGCGTTGCGCCGGACGGTGCCGAGACGTGGATGGACCCCTCGCTCACCGTCGCCAGCGCCCGGGTCGGCTCGCCCCCCGACATGTTCAACAGCCAGGGCCAGGACTGGGGCCTGGCGCCGCTGTCGCCGAAGGCGCTCGCCGACCGTGACTACAGGCCGATGCGCGAGGCTTTCGAGGCGCTCACCCGCCATGCCGGCGCGGTGCGGATCGACCATGCGATGGGCCTCGCCCGGTTGTGGTGGATCCCGGACGGCGTATCGTCGGCGGGCGGCGGCTACGTGCGCTATCCGCTCGGCGCGATGATCGACAGCGTCGCCGCGGCCTCGCAGGCGAACGATTGCCTGGTCGTCGGCGAGGACCTCGGCACGGTCCCGGCCGGCTTCCGGGGGGTGATGGAGGAGACGCAGGTCCTCTCCTACCGCGTCCTCTATTTCGAGCGGCACGGCGACATCGATTTCCTGCCGCCCGAAGCCTATCCGCCGCTGGCCCTTGCCTGCATCTCGACCCATGATCTGGCCACGCTCGCCGGCTGGTGGCGGGGCCTCGATATCAGGCTGCGCGAGGAAGTGGGGACCCAGGATGCGGCCGCGACCAGGCGCGATCTTGGTCAGCGCGAGCGCGACCGGCTGGCGCTGGTCATCGCGCTGGCCGACGCGAGGCTCCTGCCGTCCGGCATGGACGATCTCGCGAGCGGGGAAGCCGGCCTTCCCGAAACCCTGCCCGATTCGCTGGCGATCGCCCTGCATCGCTTCATCGCCCGCACGCCGTCGCTGCTCGTCGCCGTGCAGCTCGACGACATGCTGGGGTCGGAGAAGCAGTCCAACCTGCCGGGCACCACGGATCAGTACCCCAACTGGCGCATCCGCTCCTCGACGTCGATCGAGGATATTGCCGCGGATGAACGCTTCCGCCGCCTCGCGGCCGCCATGCGTGAAGAAAGACCCAGCGCCACATGAGCCGCTCCCTCGTCGCCACCTACCGCCTGCAATTCCGCGAAGGCACCACGTTCGAGACCGCGCGGGATCTCGCGCCCTATCTCGCGCGGCTGGGCATTAGCCACCTCTACGCCGCGCCGATCTTCGCGGCGTCGCCGGGCTCGACTCACGGCTATGACGTCACCGACTACAATGCCTTTGAGGAAGACCTCGGCGGCGTCGCCGGCTTCACCGCGATGAGCGATGCGCTGTCGTCGGCCGATCTGGGCCTGATCCTCGACTTCGTGCCGAACCACATGGGCGTCTCGCCGAAGAATCTCTGGTGGGAGGACGTGCTGCGCTGGGGCTCGGAGAGCCGCTATGCCCAGACCTTCGACATCTCCTGGGAGGCCGAGAAGATTCTCGTGCCGGTGCTGGCCAAGCCCTATGGCGAGGCGCTGGCCGACGGCGACCTTGCGGTGCAGCTGGATGCGGAGAACGCCCGCATGCGCTTCGACGCGGCCGGCTACGGACTGCCCATCGACCCGCGCACCTACGGCCATGTCTTCAGCCTGATGGATCATCCGGAGAAGGATCGGCTGGTCCGCCGCTTCTCCGTCTCGACGCCGGCAGAGGCGGACGAACTGGTGGAACGGCTGGCCGAACACCTGGCTGAGCCCGGCTTCCGCGAGGCGCTCGAGAGCGCGGTCATGGCGCTGAGCGCCGACCAGACGGCGCTGCACGAGCTGCACGAGGCGCAGGCCTGGCGCCTCGCCTGGTGGCGCACGGCCCGCGAGCGTCTGACCTATCGCCGGTTCTTCGAGATCGCCGACCTCATCGGCGTCCGCCAGGAACTGCGGCGGGTGTTCCGCGAATCCCACCAGCTGGTCATCCGCCTGGCGCGCGAGCGCCGGCTCGACGGCATCCGCATCGATCATGTCGACGGGCTTGCCGATCCGAAGGGGTATCTCGAGCAGCTGCGCCAGGCGTTCCAGTCGGTGCGCCGCACGCCTATCGTGCACGTGGAGAAGATCCTCACCGGCGACGAGCGCCTGCGCACCTCCTGGGAGATCGAGGGAACCACCGGCTACGAGTTCATCACCGCGCTGGCAGGGCTCTATGTCGACGGTGCCCAGGAAGCCGCGATGACCGAGGCCTATCATGGCTTCCTCGGCGAGGAAGAAGATTTGCGGGCGATGATCGTCCGCCAGAAGCGCTCGATCTTCCAGCGCAACCTCGCCGGCGAGCTGACGCATCTCACCGGTGTCGCGCTCAGCGTCGCCGGCCGCGGGCTCGCGACGCGCGACCTCGGCCAGGACACCATGGCCCGCGCTATCGTCGAGGTAGCGGCAGCGCTGCCGGTCTACCGCACCTATGTCTCGGTGGACGGCGTGCCGCGCCGCGACATCGCGATCATCGACGACGCGGTGGACCTGGCGATGAGCGGCCGCGAGGTCGAGGCGGACGAGCCGATCCAATTCATCGGCCGGCTGCTGAAGCTCGACTTCGTCGACGGCGCGGATGTCGCCGGCGCGCTCGACTTCACCCGGCGCTTCCAGCAGACAACCGGCGCCGTCATGGCCAAGGCCGTCGAGGACACCGCCTTCTACCGCTACAACCGGCTGATCGCCCTCAACGAGGTGGGCGGCGAGCCGGACCATTACGGCGCGGAGACCTCCGCCTTCCACGACGCCATGCAGATCCGGTTGGAAGACCAGCCGGACGGGCTGCTGGCCACCTCGACCCACGACACCAAGCGGGCCGAGGACGCGCGGGCGCGGCTCTACACGCTGTCGGAGGCGCCGGAGCTGTGGCGCGACATCGTCGCCGGTCTCGCGACCGAGCTGGCGCCGTGGCGCAAGACCATCGAGCCGCTGCTGATCTCGCCCGACGCCGGGACGGAGTGGGGGCTCTACCAGTCGCTGCTCGGTGTGCTGCCACCGGATTTCGATCCCGAGGACAGCGAAGCCCGCGCGGCGCTGACCGAGCGCCTGCAGCAATATGCCGAGAAGGCGGTCCGCGAGGCCAAGCGCTGGACGAGCTGGACCTCGCCGGCGGAAGCCTACGAGACCGCGCTGCGCGAATTCGTCGCCGCCATTCTCGATCCCGCCCAGACCGGCGATCTGCTCGCCCGATTCTGGAAGGACGTGCAGCCCTTCGTCGCCGCCGGCGCCCTGACATCGCTGTCGCAGGCGACGCTGAAATTCGCCGCGCCGGGCGTGCCGGACATCTACCAGGGCACCGAGTTCTACGATTTCTCGCTGGTCGACCCGGACAATCGCCGCGCCATCGATTTCGACGCCCGCGCGGCGACGATCGAATCCGACCAGCCCTGGTCGGATGCGCTGACCGACTGGCGCAGCGGCAGGATCAAGGCGAAGCTCACCCGCGCGGCGCTCGCCAGGCGCAGCCGCACGCCGGCGCTGTTCACCCGCGGCGCCTATTTGCCGCTGACGGTGGAAGGGCCGATGGCGGCGCACATCGTCGCCTTCGCCCGCACCAACGAGGACGGGGCGGCCGCGATCGCCGTCGCGCCGCGCCTCTGCCTCGGCCTGCTGGCCGGCGCGAGCGAGCCGCATGTGGCGGCCTCGCGATGGGAGGGAACGGTGATCCGCCTCCCCGAGACGCTGGCCGGGCGCAACTGGCGCAACGTCCTGACGGAGGAGACGGTGGCACCCGTGTCGACGCTCGCCGTCGGCGACGTCCTTTCGACGCTGCCCTTCGCGCTGATCGAGGCAAACTGACGAAAACCGATTGCGGGCCGCCCCCTCCTGCGGGCGGTCGCGATCGGCTGCGCATGAGGAGACCCGTGATGACCATCAGGACCGTCGTCTGGAACGAGTTCGCGCATGAGCGCGAGAACCCGGTGGTGAGGGACATCTATCCCGATGGCATCCACGCCGTCATCGCGGCGGCGCTCGGCCGCGAGGCCGACATCGACGTCTCGACGGCGACGCTGGACGAGCCCGAGCACGGGCTGTCGCAGGCCCGGCTCGACGCGACGGACGTGCTGCTGTGGTGGGGACACAAGTCCCACGGGGACGTGTCCGACGCGGTGGTCGAGCGGGTCGCCGACCGGGTGCACCAGGGCATGGGGCTGATCGTCCTTCATTCGGGACATTTCGCCAAGGTCTTCAAGCGGCTGATGGGCACGCCCTGCTCGCTGCGCTGGCGCGAGGCCGGCGAGCGCGAGCGGCTGTGGGCGGTCAACCGCGCGCACCCGATCGTCCAGGGCGTCGGGCCGTCGATCGAACTGCCGAACGCCGAGATGTATGGCGAGCCATTCCTGGTGCCGGAGCCGCTGGAGACCGTCTTCATCTCCTGGTTCGAGGGCGGCGAGGTGTTCCGCTCGGGTCTGACCTACCAGCGTGGGGCAGGGCGGATCTTCTATTTCCGGCCGGGCCACGAGACCTATCCGATCTATCACAACCCCGAGATCCAGACGGTGCTGCGCAACGCCGTGCGCTGGGCCTACAACCCGGTCGCCTGGCCGGATGTCGCCGAGGCGCCGAACGTGCCGGTCGCAGAGGCGCCAGAGACGATCGAGGCGAAGGGCGCTTCGCTGCACCAGGCCGGCGAGGCGGGGTTCCGATGAGCGCGGCGACGGAAGGCACGGGCATGGTTGGCGAGAAGCGGATCATGATCCTCGGCACCGGCGCCATGTCGCATCGCCACGCCGAGCATTTCGGCTCGATCCCCGGCTGCCGGCTCGTCGCCGCCTGCGACACCAATGCCGAGCGGGCTCGCGCCTTCGCCGAGATGCACCGCATCCCCCGCGCGTTCGAGAGCCTCAACGCGGCGCTCGCCTGGGGCGAGTTCGACGCGGTGGTGAATTCCACGCCGGACGTAGCGCACAAGGCGACGACGCTGGCGATCGTGGCAGCCGGCAAGGCGGTGTTCTGCGAGAAGCCGCTGGCGGTCACCGCCGACGACGCCTTCGAGATGGTCGAGGCGGCCGAGCGGGCCGGCGTCGTGAACATGGTGAACCTCACATACCGCAACGCCCACGCGCTCCAGATGGCGCGGCGCATGATCGAGGCCGGCGAGATCGGCACGATCCGCCATGTCGAGGCGAGCTACCTGCAGAGCTGGCTCACCGGGCGACACTGGGGCGACTGGCGCGTCGACGAACGCTGGCTGTGGCGGTTGTCGACGGCGCACGGTTCGGGCGGCGTCCTCGGGGACATCGGCATCCATCTTCTCGACTTCGTCACCTTCGGGACGGGTCTGGACGTCGCGGCCCTGTCGGCCCGCCTCAAGACGTTCGACAAGGCCGAAGGCGGGGTGATCGGCGAATACCGGCTGGACGCAAACGATTCCTGCGCGATGACGGTGGAGTTCTCGAACGGCGCGCTGGGCGCGGTGCACATGAGCCGGGCCGCGACCGGCAAGGCGAACGACCTCGACCTCACCATCCACGGCGAGAAGGGTGCCTTGAAGGTCTGGTCGACGACCGACGATTCCTCGCTCGACGTCTGCCTCGGCCCGGACATCGAGACTCAGACCTGGAAGCGGCTCGAGTGCCCGCCGACGCCGCGCAACGCCGACCGCTTCGTGCTGGCGCTCCTGTCGGGCGTCAATGGCCAGCCGGATTTCCGCCACGCCGCCAGCGTGCAGCGCCTGCTCGATCTCTGCGTCGTTTCCGATGCCGAAGGCCGGATGCTGAAGGTCGCCTGATCCGGCGGCAGCGACCTGCGCTGGGGCGAAGCGCCGAAGCTCCAGCCCCGCTTAAGGGTTTGGTCGGATTTTTGCGCCAACGTCGCCGCGGTCCGCGGCTGCTTGCCGCTGCCGCAGCGGAAGACCGAGGATGCGCCCGGCATGTTGTCGACCTATCTCAGCTACCAGCTCTACACGCGCGACATGCCGAAGACGCTCGACCGGATCGCGTCGGATCCGGTGATCAAGCGGGACGCGGAATACTACCGGGCCAACATCCACAGCGTCTCCACCATCGACGAGTTCATGGCCGACTACCGGCTCTACTCCTACGCGATGAAGGCCTACGGGCTCGAGGAGCAGATCCCTTCCCGGGCGCTGATCAAGAAGGTGCTGGAGAGCGATCTCAGCGACAAGACCAGCATCGCCAACAAGCTTTCCGACGAGCGCTACCGGACCTTCGCCGCCGCCTTTACCTTCGCCAAGGCGGCAGAGCCCGCGAAAGCCACGGCGCAGACGACGGTCCAGACCGACCTCCTGGTCGACGCCTATTCCGAGCACAGGGTGCGAGCCGGGCAGGCGCTCGCCGCCACGACCAAGGCCTATCTGGACGGGATCGGGGCGATCACCGACGTCGATGCCTTCCTCGACAACCAGACCCTGTTCACCGTCGCGCTGGAGGCGGCGGGCATCGATCCGGCGATCGCCTCGCGCTCCTTCATCCGGGACGTGCTGACCGGCAATGCCGCCGACGGACCGGCGGCAGACGGCGATCTGCGCTATGCCGTTCTGGCCGCGATGCTGCCTTTCGAGCCGGACGGCTCGGCGCCGGCCGGGGGACTGCAGAGTCCCAGTCACGCCAACACGACCGTCTTCGCCTATCTCGACCGGAAGGGCCTAGGCGGCAGCCCGCAGGCTGCCGCCTATCAGGTGAGCTATTACGAGGCGGAGATCGTCGACGTGCGCACCGCCGACGATCTCGTCGGCAATATCCGCCTGTTCGGCGTGGCGCTGAGTTCCGTCGGTCTCGACGCGGGGGTCGAGACGCCGGCTTTCGCCTGGACGATCCTGACCAGCGATCCCGCCGACCCGCAGAGCGCGCTCAACCGCATGGCCGAGGACACGCCGGAGAAGCTGTTGCGCAAGCAGCAATATCGAACGCTCGTCGAGCGTTTCAATTTCGACGCACAGGGCAACGTACCGGCCGGCGAGAGTGCACAGACAAAGGCGTCGACGCAGGCCACGGTCGACGCCTATTTCGGTAATTACCAGAACCAGAATGCCAGCAGCGACCGCATCGCAAGCAGCCTGTTCAAGGTCGCCATCGCCTCGGTCACCACGGCCCTGCAGTTCGTTTCCAGCAATGCGGTCTACAACTATGCGCTGACGGCCTTCGATCTGGACCCTGCGGAGGAAAGCCGCTCGACGATCATGCGGGTGCTGCGCAGCGACCCGTCGGATCCCAAATCCTTCGTCAACACGCTGGGCGACGAGCGCTACCTCCGGCTCGCGGCCGCCTTCAACTTCGACGACAGCGGCAAGGTCGCCGCGCCGCGTCTCGCCCAGACGGCGGCCAACCAGGCGGACACCGCCGACCGCTACGCCGACCGGCTGGGGAAGGATCCGACGGCCGCGGCGGTCGAGAAGGCCAAGGCGGAGACCGAGGCGTATCGCTCGGCACTGGCATCGGTCGTGTCGGTCAAGGACTTCGTGACGAACAAGACCATCACCGACTACGCGCTGAAGGCCTACGGGCTCGAAGCGGAGAAACTGTCGGAGAAGGACCTCGTCGCCATCCTGACCAGCGATCTCGCCGACCCCAAGAGCTTCGTCAACGCCTCCGGCGACAAGCGGATGATCGAGTTCGCGGCTGCATACGCCTTCACGCCCGACGGCCGCATCGACCGCGACGGGCGGGACGTCCAGACGGCGAAGAACTTCCTGTCGACGCAGGACTTCTTTCTCCGGCAGGCGATGGAGGAAGAGGCCGGGTCGGACAACGAGGCGGTCCGTCTGGCGCTGTATTTCCGCCGCATGGGACCGGAGCTCACGTCGTTCTACGACATTCTCGCTGATCCCGCCCTGCTCAACGTGGTGCAGATCGCGGTAGGCCTGCCGGCGGAATCGGGGCAGAGCAACATCGACGTGCAGAAACGGACGCTGGAGAAGAAGCTCGACCTCGAATCGTTCCAGGACCCCAAGCAGTTGGAACGCTTCATCAGCCGCTTCATCGCACTCTACGATGCGCAGAGCAGCTCGAGCATCAGTTCGCCGGCCCTGATGATCCTCGGCAGCAGCAACGCCATGCTCTGAACGAAAGAAGGCCGCATCCCCGAAGGAGTGCGGCCTGCCTGATACCCGGTTCCGTCGCTGTCAGCGGACGGAAAGCACCGCGCCATTGCGGCGGTCGATGTCGACCTGGATGTCGTCGCCGCGGCGATCGATGCCGACGATGCGGTAGGCGCCGCGGGTCCGTCGCACGGAATCGACCTCGCGCACGCCTTCCTGCCGGGCGATGCGGACGGCTTCCCGCTCGCTCAGTTCGCGCCGGTCCTCACGCCGCTCTTCGCGTCGCTCCGGACGGCCGTCGCGCTCTCGAACCTGCTCCTCCGGCACGACGCGGATGCCGTCCGGTCCGATCTGGATGCCCTGGGACATCGCGGGGGTCGCCGACGCGAGCGTCGCCGCGACCAAGGCCCCGTAGGCCCATGCCCTCTTGTTCATTACCGTTCTCCCTGAAAGTCGGCGGTCCGCCTGGAGCGTCCGCACGAGCGTGACGGCAGAACAAGCTTCCTTGTCTTTGGTTCCGCTGGTTGCAGGCCCGGCGAAGGTTTTGCGTTGAAGGGCTAACGACTTGGGCGGCGCAGCATTCGACGCCGCGTAGCAAGAAAAGGGAATTCCACTTTTTGCTCTGCGCTCCGTCCGGCGGCGGTCAGTGCATGTACTGGCCACCATTGGCGGAGAGGGTCGAGCCGGTGATGAAGCCGGAATCGTCCGATGCGAGGAACACCACGCAGCGGGCGATCTCGTGCGCCTCGCCGAGCCGGCCTACCGGGATCTGCGGCAGGATGTGCTTCTGCATGATGTCGTCGGCGATCGTCGCCATCATGTCGGTGTTGATGTAGCCGGGGCAGACGGCATTGACGGTAATGCCCTTCTTCGCCCCCTCCTGCGCCAGGGCCTTGGTGAAGCCGATGTCGCCCGCCTTGGCTGCGGCATAGTTGACTTGTCCGGCCTGGCCCTTCTGGCCGTTGATCGAGGAGATGTTGACGATGCGGCCGAAGCCGCGGTCGCGCATGCCCTCCCAGACCTGCCGCGTCATGTTGAAGAGGCCGCTGAGATTGGTGCCGATGACCGCCTGCCATTGCTGCGGCGTCATCTTGTGGAACATCGCATCCTGGGTGATGCCGGCATTGTTGACGAGGATTTCCACCGGCCCGAGTTCGGCTTCCACCCGGGCGATGCCGGCGGCGCATTCGTCATAGGATGAGACGTCCCATTTGTGCACCGCGATGCCGGTCTCGGCACTGAAGGCGTTGGCTCGCTCCTCGTTGCCAGCGTAGGTCGCCGCGACCTGATGCCCGGCATCCCTGAGCGCCGTCGAAATCGCCGCGCCGATGCCGCGCGTTCCACCCGTAACGATGGCCACTCTGCCCATGTCGTCCTCCCCATTCTTCGTGATGTGTTGGCGCTGCGGGGCAGCCTCCCGAGCTTGCCCCGCCATCCACAGCCTGCCTCAGCCGCGCTCGAAGCACATGGCGACGCCCATGCCACCGCCGATGCAGAGGGTTGCGAGTCCCTTCTTGGCGTCGCGGCGGATCATCTCGTGGATGAGCGTGTTGAGGATGCGGTTGCCCGACGCGCCGATTGGATGGCCGATAGCGATCGCCCCGCCATTGACGTTGACGATGTCGGTGTTCCAGCCGAGATCCTTGTTGACGGCGCAGGCCTGCGCCGCGAAGGCCTCGTTGGCCTCGACGAGATCAAGATCGTCCACCGACCAGCCCGCCTTTTCCAGCGCCTTGCGCGAAGCGGGGATCGGCCCGGTGCCCATGATCGCGGGATCGACGCCGGCGGTCGCCCAGGAGACGATGCGCACCAGCGGCGTCAGCCCGCGCCGCTCGGCTTCGGCCTCGCTCATCAGCACGGTGACGGCGGCGCCGTCGTTGATGCCGGAGGCGTTGGCGGCGGTTACCGTGCCCTCCTTGTCGAAAGCCGGGCGCAGCTTCTGGACCTTCTCCAGCGTCGTGCCGTGCTTGATGTATTCGTCGTCCTCGACCACCGTGTCGCCCTTGCGGCCCTTGACGGTGAACGGCGCGATCTCGTCCCTGAAGCGACCGGCCTTCTGGGCTTCCTCCGCCTTGTTCTGCGACTTCACCGCGAATTCGTCCTGCATGTCGCGGGTGATCTGCCACTGGCGCGAGACGTTCTCGGCGGTATTGCCCATGTGATAGCCGTTGAAGGCGTCGATCAGGCCGTCTTTCAGCATCGTGTCGACGAGCTTTAGGTCGCCCATCTTCTGGCCGGAGCGCAGATGCGCCGCGTGCGGGGCCATCGACATCGATTCCTGGCCGCCGGCGACGATGATCTTCGCGTCGCCCATGGCGATCTGCTGCATGCCGATCGCCACCGTGCGCAGGCCTGAGCCGCAGAGCTGGTTGAGGCCCCAGGCGGTCGCCTCCTGCGGGATACCGGCTTCCATCGCCGCCTGGCGGGCGGGATTTTGGCCTTCGCCGGCGGTGAGGATCTGGCCCATGATGACCTCGTCGACCTCGGCCGCCTCGACCCCGGCGCGCTGCAGCGCCGCGCGGATCGCGGCCGCGCCGAGTTCATGCGCAGGCACGTCGGCGAAGGCGCCGTTGAAAGCGCCGACCGGCGTGCGCGCCGCACCGACGATGACGACCGATTGTCCGTTGCTCATGGGGATTGTCCTTGTTCGTCCTCGACGCTTCCTGCCGAAAGATAAGGCATCGACAGCCGCATTGGCAAACGCGTCCTGGCGGTCTGTTGCGGCGATGAGCGGTGACCCGCCACCCCCGTTGCCTGCGGCGCGGACCCCTCGCGCGTTCCCGCGCCGCACGCGCCGAAACGGTTACGGCCGGCTGGCGGCGGTTTCGTCTTGAAAGGGTCATGCACGACGAAAAACCCGGTCGCTGCGGCAGGTTGCGCGAAAGGTTTGGATTGCGGCGGATTTTGTGCCTATCATTTATGCGGCGCAGCGACGCAACTGCACACAAAGCAGTATCCTGGCGTCGGCAAGCTGCAACAGGGGGTGAGGCATGGCCAAGAATTCCGATGTGACGGTCATCAAGAAATATGCCAACCGCCGTCTCTACAACACCGGTACCAGTACCTACGTCACGCTCGAGAACCTTGCCTCCATGGTCAAGGGCAACGAGGAGTTCGTCGTCCAGGACGCCAAGACCGGCGAGGACATCACCCACGCCGTT
This sequence comes from Aurantimonas endophytica, assembly GCF_014196845.1. Lineage (GTDB taxonomy): Bacteria > Pseudomonadota > Alphaproteobacteria > Rhizobiales > Rhizobiaceae > Aurantimonas > Aurantimonas endophytica. The sequence continues at coordinate 90,472 of NZ_JACIEM010000003.1, read as the reverse complement.
CTGACGCAGATCATCTTCGAGCAGGAGAACAAGGGCGGCCAGAACCTGATGCCGATCACCTTCCTGCGGCAGCTGATCCGCTTCTACGGCGACCAGATGCAGATGGTCATTCCGGGTTATCTGGAACAGACGATGAGCGCGTTCTCGCGCGAGCAGGAAGGCTTCCGCGACCAGTTGCCGGGTGCCATGGCGCAGACGCCGATGAAGATGATGGAAGCGCAGGTTCGCCGCAACACCGAGATGTTCCGCCAGGCGATGGCGATGTTCAACCCGTTCATGGCAGGCGCCATGGGCGAGGCCGGGGAGCCGAAGAACGGCACCGGCGCCGCGGATGACGGCGACAAGGCCGGTCCGGAAGACATCAAGGCAATGCGCCAGCAACTGGCACAGATGCAGAAGCGGCTCGAGGCGCTGGACGCCAAGACGGCCGAGACGACCGGCGAGAAATAGCCCGACGAAGCCCGCCGTCGCAGGGCCGGCACAGCCGGGAGGCGCAAGATCGGGCCGAGGCTGTCGACCGGTCTAGGTCACGACGACGGGCGTGCGGACGCAAAAAGCCGGTCCGCGGGGACCGGCCTTGCGAATGTCATGCAGCCGAAGCCGCACCCTGAGGTCGGATGAGGCTTACGCCTTTTCCTTGACCGTCAGGATCTGCCGGCCGCGGTACATGCCGGTCTTCAGGTCGATGTGATGCGGGCGACGCAGCTCACCGGAGTTCTTGTCTTCAATATAGGTCGGCGCCTTGAGCGCGTCCGCCGAGCGGCGCATGCCGCGCTTCGACGGGCTGGTCTTGCGTTTAGGTACGGCCATGTCGTGCTCCGTTCGGTCTGTCGCCCGCTGCACGAGGGCGCGCCGGCAAAAATCGTCTCTGGTTCCGGTCCCGCAGCGCCTCGCCGGGCCGTGGAGCCCTGCGGTTCGCCGTCTCACGTCGGACGCGCCGACGAGCGATCCATGATCGCCGCAAGGCTTCGCCGTGACGGGAATTCGAGGCAGCCCATAGCAAAGCATGCGGCCCTTGGGAAGGGGTAGGGCGAAATCCTCAGCCGGTTTCGGCCGGCCTGACGCATCCGACATAGTCGCCCGAGGCTTTCGCCAGCCGCTCGACGCGCCGCGCCAGGCGGTCGAGGCCCGGCCCCGGATTGGCCGGGTTGCGGGTGCCGGGCGCCGGCAGCGTCACCGCGAGCAGCGCCGCCTGGCGGGCCGACAGCTCGCTTGCCGGCTTGCCGAAATAGTGCTGGCTGGCGGCGCCGATTCCATAGACGCCGGTGTCCCACTCGACGACGTTGAGATAGATTTCCATGATCCGCCGCTTCGACACCAGGAGGTCGAAATAGATCGCCAGCGGCGCCTCCAGCACCTTTCGCAGATACGAGCGGTCATTCCAGAGGAACAGGTTCTTCACGGTCTGCATCGGGATGGTCGAGGCGCCGCGGGTCTCTTCGCCGGCGAGCGCCGCATCGACGACGGCGCGCATCTCGCCCCAGTCGATCCCGTCATGGCGGCAGAACTGGCCGTCTTCGGACATCAGCACGGAATACACCATCACCGGCGCGACGTCCTCGATCGGAACCCATTCCCGTAGCACAGGGCGGAAGGTGAAGTGGTCGGCGAGCATCAGTGTCGAGACCGGGTGGATCGCCCGGATCGCGTAGAGCGGCGTCAGCACCAGCGGGATCGCGACGAGCAGGACGACGACGATCGCGACAGCCGCAAGCACCCGGCGGATCATGGCGCACCGATGCCGCGAAGGGCGGCTGCTACGGGGACGGGGCGAGGTCGAGGCTTCATCGCTCCAGCCTTAGCCGGGAGCTTGGCGCCTCGCAACGGCGCCGAGGCTTGACCCCGGCCCGTGGCTCGCGCAAAGCCCCGGCAGCGGAACGGGCGAGGAATCGGGCGATGGACGGCGACGGGTTCGAAGCACTTCTGGCGTCCACTGCCGCCCGCGTCGAGGCGCGGCTGGCCGCGATCCTTGACGGCGAGGGGCCGCTCGCCGGTGCCCCGGAACGGGTCCGCGCGGCAATGGCGCATGGCGCGCTCGGCGGCGGCAAGCGGCTGCGGCCGTTCCTGGTGATCGAGGCAGCCGCCCTGTTCGGCGCCACGGCGGATGATTCGCTGGATGCAGCCGTCGCGCTGGAATGCGTGCACTGCTACTCGCTCGTCCATGACGATCTGCCGGCGATGGACGACGACGCCATGCGGCGCGGCAAGCCGACGGTCCACAAGGCCTTCGACGAGGCAACGGCGATCCTCGCCGGCGATGCGCTTTTGACTCTCGCCTTCGGCCTCATTGCCGGTGCCGAGCGCCTGTCGCTCGCCGCCCGCTCTGCGCTCGTCCTGATGCTGGCCCGCGATGCCGGGGCCGGCGGCATGGTCGGCGGCCAGGCGCTGGACCTGGCGGCGGAAATTCGCGACCTGACCGAAGACGAGATCGCCACGATGCAGGCGATGAAGACCGGCGCGCTGATCGCCTTCGCCTGCGAGGCGGGGCCGGTGGTGGCGGACGCCGCTCCGGCGGACCGGCAGCGGCTGCGGCGATTCGGCGAGCTCGTGGGGCTTGCCTTCCAGCTCGCCGACGATCTCCTCGACGAGACAGCCGATGCGGCGACGCTGGGCAAGGCCGCCGGCAAGGATCGCGAACGCGGCAAGAAGACCCTGCCGGCGCTCAACGGCCACGAATGGACGCGCCGGCGGCTCGATGACCTCGTGGCGGAAGCGGAGGCCGAGCTGTCGCCCTACGGCGAGCGCGGACGGACGCTGCTGGCGGCGGCGCGCTTCGTCGCCCACCGGCAGCATTGACGGCCGTTTCGCCGCGCCAGAAGATCCCGGACTATAAGCCGGCTCAGTTCTTCATCACGATGCAGGCCGCTCCGGCGCCGCGCAATTGCTGGCAGAGCGCGTTGGCCTCGCCGCGGCTGTCAGCGCCAAGTCGGACGGCGTAGATCGTCCGGCGGGGTCCGGTGCGCTTGCGCATGACGATCGGCGCCTCCTTGACGAGGCCCGGATGGCTGGCGCGCACGCGCTCGAACATCCGCATGGCAACCGCCCGCTGCTCGTGGCCGGCCACCTGCACGCCCCAGGGGCGCATCGGGGCGCTTTCCCCGCCGTCGAGCGAGGCGAAGATCGCCCGCGTCTTCATGATCGGCAGGCGGGCGCAACTCTCCTGGAAGTTCCGTTCGGGATCCAGCGGCCGGATCTCGATCTCTCGTCCCGCCTCGCGGAACCAGTCGGCCGGCCGCGCCGTGATGTCGGCGACATAGGCCTCGGTCTCGTAGGGCAGCGTACCGCCGCTGGCGAGCCAGCGCTTCACCCGGTTGATCCCGCCATTATAGGCGGCGGCCGCAAGACCCCAACTCCCTAGCTCGGCCCGCAGGTCCGACAGATAGAGCGCCGAATGGCGGATCGCCGAGCGCATGTCGTAGGGGTCGGCGAGACCGCGTTCCTCGGCCGTGTAGGGCATGAACTGGGCGATGCCCTGTGCTCCCACCGGCGAGACCGCGGCGGTATCGAAGCGGCTTTCCTTCCAGATCAGCCGGGCGAAGAAGGCTTCCGGCATGCCGACGGCCGACGCGTTGGCGGCGATGACCTGGCAGATCGTCTCGGCGGTGGGCGCCTTGGTCGCGTCGACGATGCCGGCCGCAGGATCGGCCGCGAAGGATGGCGGGCTCGGCGGGAAAGGCAGCGCCGGCAGGACGAGTGTTCCAGCCGGCGGCGTCTCCGCGACTGCGCCGCCTGGCGCCAGCGCCAGGCTGACGAAGGCCGCCGCGCACAGCATCGCCACTGGCCGGCGAAAGCGGAGAAGCCGGGCCCACATGCTCGGGTCCGATGTGCGGGCGGGGGCGTATCGATCCTGCGGCGGCACCGGAGCGCTGCCGCGTCGCAGGCTGGAATAAGGGCGCCCGCCGTTTGTCACGGCGCCGTCGTGCCGCTCCCGAAGCGGCGCTCGATATAGTCGGCGACCATCACCTGGAAATCCGCAGCGATCGCCGGGCCCCGCAGGGTCACCGTCTTCTTGCCGTCGACGAAGACCGGCGCGGCGGGCGTCTCGCCGGTGCCGGGCAGGGAGATGCCGATATCGGCGTGCTTGGACTCACCTGGCCCGTTGACGATGCAGCCCATCACCGCGACGTTCAGCGTCTCGACGCCGGGATAGCGCTCGCGCCAGACCGGCATGTTGCGGCGAAGGTCGGCCTGGATCGTCTCGGCGAGTTCCTGGAAGACGGTGGAGGTGGTGCGGCCGCAACCGGGGCAGGCGGCGACGATCGGAACGAACTGGCGGAAGCCCATGGTCTGCAGCAGTTCCTGCGCGACCTGCACTTCCTGGGTGCGGTCGCCGCCGGGCTTGGGCGTCAGGGAGACGCGGATCGTGTCGCCGATGCCCTCCTGCAGCAGGATACCCATGGCGGCGGAGGAGGCGACGATGCCCTTCGAGCCCATGCCCGCCTCGGTGAGGCCGAGATGCAGCGCGAGGTCGGTGCGCCGCGACAGGTCGCGATAGACAGCGATCAGGTCCTGCACTTGGCTGACCTTGGCCGACAGGATGATGCGGTCGCGCCCGAGGCCGACCTCCTCGGCAAGTTCCGCCGACAGCAGCGCCGACTGGATGATCGCCTCGCGCGTGACGGCCCGCGCCGAACGCGGCACGGCGGAGGCGCTGTTGGCGTCCATCAGCCTTGTCAGCAATTCCTGGTCGAGCGAGCCCCAGTTCACCCCGATGCGGACCGGCTTGTTCCAGCGGATCGCCATCTCGACGATGTCGGTGAACTGCCGGTCGCGTTTTTCGCGGAAGCCGACATTGCCAGGATTGATGCGGTATTTCGCCAAGGCCTCGGCGCAGGCCGGATGATCGGCGAGCAGCTTGTGGCCGATATAGTGGAAGTCGCCGACCAGCGGCACGGTGACGCCCAGCCGGTCGAGCCGTTCGCGGACCCGCGGCACGGCCGCCGCCGCCTCGTCGCGGTCGACGGTGATCCGCACGATCTCCGAGCCGGCCTTCGCGAGGGCCGCGACCTGCGCGACCGTCGCGTCGACGTCCGCCGTGTCGGTATTCGTCATCGACTGCACCACGACGGGCGCGCCGCCGCCGACCATGACGCCGCCGACGTCGACGCCCACCGTCTGGCGGCGGGGCGAGGGATCGGCGTCGACGAGGTCGATCGGTGTCTGGATGGTCATGGCGAACCCCGAGGGTGCGATTTCACGATGCGAGTTGGCGCCTGGGCGCCGCCTTGTCAATTCACTGTCGGTCGATGTCAGGGCGATGACCGCCTTGCGTCGGCGGTCGAAGCTGCCCTATGGCAGGACGAACACCCTTGCGGAGCAGCAAATGGCCGTCGGATACGGACCGATCATCGTCGTCCTCGTCTTCCTCGCGCTGATCGCGGTGATGCCGATCTGGCCGTTTTCGCGGCAGTGGGGATACCGGCCGAGCATCGTCTTCGGCATCATCCTCACCCTCATCGCGGTCTTCGTCGCGATCGGCGGGTTCGGTCCCGCCTAGCGGATTTGCACCTTCTTAACCGAATTGTCGCCAGGACGGCGAGGGTCGCGGAACCGCGACGGTCGTTCAACGGTTTGTGATCGACATTATCGTCAGATCACGGAACGGACAGCGACCATGAGTCTCGGCACCATCCTTCTCATCATCATCATCCTGCTCCTCGTCGGCGCGCTGCCGACCTGGGGCTATTCCGGCGGCTGGGGCTACGGCCCTTCCGGCATTCTCGGCCTCATCCTGGTGGTGGTCCTGGTACTGCTGCTGATGGGCCGCATCTAGCCGCCAAGCGACGCCCTAGAGGGCAACCTGATCGGAGCGGCTTGCCAGCCGCTCCGATCTGACGCGATCGGCGTTGCGCACGAGCGGCGTCATGGCCAGCAGCACGCCGAGCAGTCCAGCCAGCGTGAGGAACACAGTCGAGAAGCCGAAGCGCTCGGCGGCGAACCCGACGGCCGACGGCGCGAAGAGCGCTCCCGAATAGCCCAGCGTCGTGGCGATCGAGATGCCAACCCCCGGCTTCAGGCCCGGCAGATTGCCGGCTGCCGAGAAGGCAACGGGTACGACGTTGGCCAGCCCCATCCCCATGATTGCAAAACCCACCAGCACCCAGAAAAGCTCGCCCGACAAGGCGATCAGGCAAAGGCCGCTCGATGCCGTGAACAGCGACACGACCAGCGTCGGCACCGAGCCGAACCGGTCGCGCAGCGGGTCGCCGATGAAGCGGAACAGCGCCATCGCCGCCGAGAAGGCTGCGAAGGCGAGCCCCGAGGCCGCGACGTCGACGCCGAGATCCTGGCGCAGGAACAGGGCGCTCCAGTCGATCGCGACGCCCTCCGGGAAGAACGCGAACAGCGTGAAGATACCGATCGCCAGCGCCTTCAATAGGGCGGTTCGGTCGCGCCGGGCGGCTTCGGCGAAGCTTGCGAAGCCGCTGGCCGGCACCGCCGCGCCGACGACGGGGAGCGTTCGGTCGTCGAGGCCGAAGCGGTAGACCGGCCAGAGCAGCGCCAGTGTCAGGGCGCCGACGAACAGCGCGTGGCCCTGCGGGCCGAACGTTGCGATCAGCGGCCCGCCGGCGGCCGCCCCGGCGAAGCCGCCGAGCGACCAGAAACCGTGGCACGACGACATGATCGCCTTGGCGCGGGTCTTTTCCACCGCGATGGCGTTGGCATTCATCGCGACATCCATGCCGCCCAGCGTCACGCCGAAGAAGAACGCAGCCGGAATGGCGAATGCCGTCGACGGCGCGAATGCCAGAAACGCCAGCGCCGCTGCCAGCAGCACCTGCGTGGCCAGGGTCGGACGCTTCGATCCGCCCTTGCTGATCACGACGCCGATCAGCGGCATGGCGCTCAGCGCACCGAGCCCGAAAACCAGGATCAGCAGTCCGAGCGCGGTCTCGCTGTAGCCGAGCCGCGCCGCGAGCACCGGCACTTGCGGCGCCCAGCTGCCGAGCACGAAGCCGTTGACGAGAAAGGCGATCGAAACGGCCAAGCGCGGGCCGGGCGAGGCAAGGCGGGCGGCAGGCCGCGGGGGATTGGTCGGAGGGGTCACGCGAAGTCTCGCTAAGGTCTGAGATGGCGAAACGGCTCCTGCCGTCCCGCGGGATGGGGTCAACGTCGGGCGCGGCGCTGGGCCGCCGCCGCCGCATTGGCGGGTTCGGGGCCGGCACGGCAAATCGCCGTGCCGCGACTCTTGAAGGGGGCCAGCAGGGAGGCCGGGCAGTCGTTCTCCACGAACAGGAGCGAAATTCGCTCGGTCGGGACGACGCGATAGGAACTGGCGGTTCCCAGCTTGTCCGTCGTCGCCGCTACCAGGATACGCCCGGCCCGGGAAGCAATCTCGGCCTTCAGTTCGGCTTCTTCCAGGACATGGCCGGTGACGCCCTGTTCGGCATCGACCCCGCAGGCCCCGAGCACCAGAATGTCCGGGCGGAAAAGCGAAGCGTCAGCCATCGCCTTCGGCCCGAGGCATGCGCCCGTGCCCCGGTCAACGCGCCCGCCAAGGAGTATCGTCTCAATGCCGCACCGCTCCATGAGGGCGCTCGCGATGGAAGGCGCGTTGGTGACGACCGTCAGCCCGCAATTCTCGGCTAGCGCCTCGGCGATTGCCAGATTGGTCGAGCCGGCATCGATGAACAGCAACGCCCCTGGCTCGACCGTCTGGGCAAGAGCTTTAGCCAAAGCCGACTTGCGTGAGGTCCCTATGCGCTGGCGCTCGGACAGCTTCCCTTCCCTAGGGGCAGCCGGGACTGCTCCGCCATACACGCGCTGACATTGGCCGGCATCGGCCAGTTCGCGGAGATCGCGCCGGACGGTATCTTCGGAAACGCCGAACCTGTCGGCGAGATCGGCCGCGAGAACACGACCGTCACTGGCCAGCAGGGAGCGAATCCGCTCCTGTCGTTCGAGGGTGAGAAGAGGTAGAGCCATCTGCCGGCCAATCGTGCATCAATCGGCATAAACATGCACGAACCAGCAGAGAACGTCAACGGCTCTACGAGCGGCGTCTGCCGTCGCCCCTTAGGGCGAGGGCAGGAAAAAGGGCAGCGACCCGACGCGCCGCTTCCCTTAACCACAGCCCGGTTATTCAGCCAGCGAACACCACCAGCAGGTCCTTGGCGTCGATCTGGGCGCCCGCCGTCACATGCACCGCCTCGATCGTGCCGTCGCGCTCGGCATGCAGCGCCGTCTCCATCTTCATCGCCTCGATGGAAAGCAGCACGTCGCCGGCCTTCACGGTCTGGCCGACCGCCACGGCCAAAGTGGAGACGACGCCCGGCATCGGCGCACCGACATGGTTCGGATTGGTCGCATCGGCCTTTGGCCGAACGGCGCCGCCGGCGGCGCCGTGGGCCCTGTCCGGCACCTTCACCCGGCGCGGCTGGCCGTTGAGCTCGAAGAACACGGTTCGCATGCCCTTCTCGTCGGTCTCGCCGATGCCGAGGCAGCGCACCACCAGCGTCTTGCCGCGCTCGAGATCGACCAGCACCTCGCCCTCCTGCTCGATGCCGTAGAAATAGGACGGCGTCGGCAGGCGCGAGACGGGGCCGTAGAGTTCCTGGACCGCGGCGAAGTCGGTGAAGACCTTGGGATACATCAGATAGGAGGCGAACTCCTGGTCGCTCAGCTTGCGCTCGAGCTTCTCCTCGATGGCCGCGCGCTCGGCGTCGAGGTCGGCATCCTCGAGCAGCGAGCCGGGCCGGACGGTGATCGGCGTCTCGCCCTTCAGCACCTTGGCCTGGATGTCGGCGGGCCAGCCGGACGGCGGCTGGCCGAGATCGCCGCGCAGCATCGAGACGACGGATTCGGGGAAGGCGAGGTCCTTCTTCGGGTCGAGCACGTCGGCGACGGTCAGATCCTGGCTGACCATCATCAGCGCCATGTCGCCGACCACCTTCGAGGACGGCGTCACCTTGACGATATCGCCGAACATCTTGTTCACGTCGGCATAGGTCTGGGCCACCTGGTGCCAGCGCGTCTCGAGACCGAGCGAGCGGGCCTGCTCCTTGAGATTGGTGAACTGGCCGCCGGGCATCTCGTGCAGGTAGACCTCCGAGGCGGGACCCTTCAGGTCGCTCTCGAAGGCGGCATACTGGTTGCGCGTCGCCTCCCAGTAGAAGGAGATCCGCCGGATCGCCTCGGACGACAGGCCGGGGTCGCGCTCGGTGCCCTTCAGCGCCTCGACGATGGAGCCGAGGCAGGGCTGCGAGGTGTTGCCGGAGACCGCGTCCATCGCCGCATCCACCGCGTCGACGCCGGAATCGATCGCCGCCAGCACGGTGGCGGCTGCGATGCCCGAGGTGTCGTGGGTGTGGAAGTGGATCGGCAGGCCGACCTCCTCGCGCAGCGCCTTGAACAGGACGCGCGCCGCCGCCGGCTTCAGAAGCCCAGCCATGTCCTTGACGCCGAGAATGTGGGCGCCTGCCGCCTCCATCTCCTTGGCGAGGGCGACGTAATATTTGAGGTCGTATTTCGAGCGTTCCGGGTCGAACAGGTCGCCGGTGTAGCAGATCGCCCCCTCGCAGAGCTTTCCGGCCTCGCGCACGGCGTCCATCGAGACGCGCATGTTCTCGACCCAGTTCAGGCAGTCGAACACACGGAAGAGGTCGACCCCGCCCTTGGCGGCTTCCGCCACGAAATGGCGGACGACATTGTCCGGATAGTTGGTGTAGCCGACGCCGTTCGAGCCGCGCAGCAGCATCTGCAAGAGGATGTTGGGCGCCTTCTCGCGGATCAGCGCCAGCCGCTCCCACGGATCCTCGGTGAGGAAACGCATGGCGACGTCGAAGGTCGCGCCGCCCCAGCATTCGAGGCTGAGGAGCTGCGGCAAGGCGCGCGCATAGGCATCGGCGACCGCGACGATGTCATGGGTGCGCATGCGCGTCGCCAGCAGCGACTGGTGGCCATCGCGCATCGTCGTGTCGGTGACCAGGACCTCGGGCCGGGCCCGCATCCAGGCGGCGAAGCCCTCGGGGCCGAGTTCGTCGAGCTTCTGCCGCGTGCCGGGGATGATCGGCGCCTCGAACAGCGGCGCCACCGGCGGCGCCTGGTCGGGCGAGGGGCGGGCGCGGTTCTTGGTTTCCGGATGGCCGTTGACGGTGACGTCGGCGAGATAGGTCAGCAGCTTGGTGGCGCGGTCGCGGCGCTTGACCTGCTCGAACAGGGCCGGCGTCTCGTCGATGAACTTGGTCGTGTAGGAATTGTCGCGGAACTTCTCGTGGCCGATGATCGCCTCGAGGAAGGTCAGGTTGGTGGCGACGCCGCGGATGCGGAACTCGCGCAGTGCCCGGTCCATGCGGGCGATGGCCTCCTGCGGCGTCGGCGCCCAGGCGGTGACCTTCTCCAGCAGCGGGTCGTAGAAGCGGGTGATGACCGCGCCGGAATAGGCGGTGCCGCCGTCGAGCCGGATGCCGAATCCGGTGGCGCCGCGATAGGCGGTGATGCGGCCATAGTCAGGGATGAAATTGTGCTCGGGATCCTCGGTGGTGATCCGGCACTGCAGGGCATGGCCGTTGAGCTTGATGTCCTCCTGGCGCGGCACGCCGCTCTCCGGCGTGCCGATCGCGGCGCCGTCGAGGATGTGGATCTGCGCCTTGACGATGTCGATGCCGGTGACCTCCTCGGTCACGGTGTGCTCGACCTGGATGCGCGGATTGACCTCGATGAAGTAGAAGGCGCCGGTGTCGGCATCCATCAGGAACTCGATCGTGCCGGCGCCGACATAGCTCGTCGCATCGGCGAGCTTGCGGCCGTAGCCGGCGATCTCCCGGCGCTGCGCGTCGTTCAGGTACGGCGCCGGCGCGCGCTCCACGACCTTCTGGTTGCGGCGCTGGATCGAGCAGTCGCGCTCGAACAGGTCGACGACGTTGCCGTGCGTGTCGCCGAGGATCTGCACCTCGACATGCCGGGCGCGCTCGACCAGCCGTTCCAGATACACCTCGTCCTTGCCGAAGGCGGCCATCGCCTCGCGCTTGCCCTCGGTCACCTCGCGCTCGAGGTCCTTTTCGGCGCGGATCACCCGCATGCCGCGGCCGCCGCCGCCCCATGACGCCTTCAGCATCACCGGGAAGCCGATCTCGGCGGCCATGCGGCGCACTTCGGCCATGTCGTCGGGGAGCGGCGCGGTCGCAGGCACGACCGGCACGCCCAGTTCGACCGCGAGGTTGCGGGCGGCGACCTTGTTGCCGAGCCGGCGCATCGTGTCGGCGGTCGGGCCGATGAAGACGATGCCCGCCTCGGTGCAGGCATCGACGAATTCCGGGCTCTCGGAGAGGAGCCCGTAGCCCGGGTGGATGGCGTCGGCGCCGGAGAGCCTCGCCACCCGGATGATCTCCTCGATCGACAGATAGCTCTCGATGGGCCCGAGATCCCGGCTCAGATGCGGGCCGCGGCCGACCTGGTAGCTCTCGTCCGCCTTGAAACGGTGCAGCGCGAGCTTGTCCTCCTCCGCCCAGATCGCCACGGTCCTCAGCCCCAGCTCGTTGGCGGCACGGAAGACCCGGATCGCGATTTCCGACCGGTTGGCGACGAGTATCTTACGGATGGTCAAGCAACATTCCCCCTTGGTGCCCGGGTCCGCTTATAGAGGCTTCCCACAGCCGCTCAAGATCGCGCCAGAAGCTGCTCTTCGCAAGTGCGAACAGTGGGGAGCTTCAGCGGTTGCGGATCAGCGGCACGCGATCCGGCCAGTCGCCGACTTCCTTCTCGCGCACGAAGGTGAAGAGGCCCGAGACGGCGACGAGGGTCATGCCGACCAGCGACAGGGCATCGGGATACTCGCCGAAGAAGCTGGCACCGATGATCGTCGCCCAGACGATCTGGCTGTACTGCGTCGGCGCCACCCGCGCCGCGGGGGCAAGCCGCGTGGCAAAGACGATGAGCAGGTGCCCCATACCGGCGCAGACCCCGCCGAGGATCAGGATCGGCCAGAGCCCGTGATGCGGGGTCTCGTAGTCAGGGATCATCAGGACGCCGTTAACGAGAACGGCGGCGACCAGCACCGCGCCGATCAGCGTGATGCGCCGCTCCGACGGCCCCAGCACGCGCAGAACGATGACGGTCACGGCGCCGCATATCGCGACCCCGAGGGCGGCGAAGTGCCCCGGCAGTACCTCACGAAAACCCGGGCGCACCACGAGAAGCACGCCGATCAGCCCGCCGAGCACGGCCAGCCAGCGCCGCCAGCCGATCCGCTCCTTGAGGACCAGCCAGGAGAATACCGTGACGAAGACCGGCAAAAGGAAGATCAGGGCGTAGGCCTCGGCCAGCGGCAGGGTGGTGAAGGCGATGACGCCGAGGATGCCGCCGAGCGTGCCGCTGATCATCCTGATGGTCAGCAGCCCAGGCCGCTTCGGCACGAAGACGTTGCCCCAGTTGTCCTCCGGACGCTTGGTGAACAGGGCCGGCAACAGGGCGAAGAGCGAGACGTAGAAGCCGATCTCGAAGATCGGCAGGCGATCGCCGACGCCCTTGAGCGCAGCATCGCCGCACGCGAAGGCGAAGTAGGAGGCGAAGGCCAGGAGGATGCCGGCTTGCATGAAGGTTCGCTCGTGGCGGCGGGAAACCGTCGCCTAGGACGGCAGGCCACGACAGCGCAACCGAAATCGTGCGGCAGCCATATCAAAGCGCGGGATACTGGAAGCCGACCCCCAGACGCGAAAAAAGGCAGCGAGGGGGGAGCTGCCTTTTTCCGTCTGCATCGCGATCGAGGGGGGATGATCGCTTGGGGGTGTCCTAAGAACACGCATCGAAAAGAAGGGTTCCCAAAAAAATCGACGTCGTTCGAAATTTTTCTTAGACGGCCAGTTCGACCGCATCGCTTCGCGGTTCAGGGCCTGCCGGAGAGACTGCCCGGACGGGGAAGCGGCTTCCCACGCGGGCATGCGGATGACAGGGCTTGCGCGAACGGTCCATAGTCGAACTGTTCTGTGAGCCGGTCTGATAGGCCGGCTGTCGGTGAATGCACGACGGGAGGCGTGGATGACGGCAGGTTTCATCGAAGCCCGGTGCGGGCGGCGTTACGCGTCGGGCTGGCCGGGACGGGTGGTCGTGCGGGGGCAGTCCGAGGCGCGACGGCACCTAGCATCGCTCGACCCGACCCACGTCCTCTCCCTCAAGGCGCCCGGCCTCAGCTATCTCGGGCCCCGCGATCTTGCGCCGGACCGTCATCTCGTCCTGGAGTTCGACGATGTCGACGACCCGGCCAGCCTCGCCGCGCCGACCCGCGAGCACGTGGCCGCGGCGCGTGCCTTCGCCGACGGGCTCCCGGCCGATGCACGACTGCTCATCCATGGACTGCAGGGCGTGAGCCGCGCGCCGGCGATGGCCATCGGCCTGCTGGCCGGGCTGCTTCCGACGAACGAGGCGGCGGCGGCTGTGCGGGCCTGCTGCAGCCAGCCGCCCAGCCCGAATCGTCTTCTGGTCGCGCTGTTCGACGAGGAACTCGGCCTCTCGGGCACGCTGATGGAGGCCTGCGACACCCGCTTCGTGCCTGGTTCCGGCACGCTGCGCCGACGCGGCGCCCAGGCGTCCACGAACTTCGCCTTCGACATGCTCAAAGGCTGTGAAGCGGCCGTCGACGAGGCGCCGTAACGGCGCCCACGCCGTCGCATCTCGGTGTCGATCCGGTCGCAACCATCGGCTCGAACTTGCGAATCGGGCACGAAGCCTTTTCCAACGAGCCGGCAATCCCACATAGGCGGGACAGATGACCGAGCTTCGCCCCGTCCACGAGACCGTCCGCTTTGATGGGACAAACGTCACCGCGGTGCTGGGTCCCACCAATACCGGCAAGACTTTCCTCGCCATCGAGCGGATGGTGGCTCATTCCTCCGGCACGATCGGGCTGCCGCTGCGCCTGCTCGCGCGCGAGGTCTACCAGAAGGTCTGCGACCGGGTGGGCGTCGGGGCCGTCGCGCTGATCACCGGCGAGGAGAAGATCAAGCCGCCGAACGCGCGCTATTCGGTCTGCACCGTCGAGGCGATGCCGCGCGATCCGGGCACCGCCTTTGTCGCCATCGACGAGGTGCAACTGGCGAGCGATCTCGAGCGCGGCCACGTCTTCACCGATCGCATCCTGCATGCCAGGGGCCGCGAGGAGACGCTGCTGCTCGGCTCGTCGACCATGCAGGGGGTGCTGCAGCGGCTGCTCAAGGGCATGAACACGGTGACCCGGCCGCGCCTGTCCAACCTCGTCTATGCCGGGTCGAAGAAGATCACGCGCCTGCCGCGGCGCACCGCCATCGTCGCCTTCTCGGCCGAGGAGGTCTACGCCATCGCCGAGCTGATCCGGCGCCAGCGGGGCGGGGCGGCCGTGGTGATGGGCGCGCTGTCGCCGCGCACCCGCAACGCCCAGGTCGAACTCTACCAGTCGGGCGAGGTGGATTTCCTCGTTGCCACCGACGCGATCGGTATGGGGCTCAATCTCGACGTCGACCATGTCGCCTTCGCCCAGGACTGGAAGTTCGACGGGTTCCAGTACCGCCAGCTGACGCCGGCCGAATTTGCCCAGATCGCCGGCCGCGCCGGGCGGCATCTGCGGGACGGCACGTTCGGCGTCACCGGCAAGGTGGATCCGCTGCCGCAGGAACTGGTCGAGGCGCTCGAGGCGCACGCCTTCCAGCCGGTAAGGGTGCTCCAGTGGCGCAGCCGCGAGTTCGACTTCGCCTCGATCGACGCGCTGCGGCGCAGCCTGGAGGCGCTGCCGCCATCGCCGTCGCTGTCGCGTTCGCTGCCGGCGGTCGACCAGCGGGCGCTGGAATTCCTGTCGAAGGATTCGGCAGTCGCCGACCGGGCGACGACGCCGGCTCGGGTCGAGCTGCTGTGGGAGGCCTGCAAGCTGCCGGACTATCGGCGCATCGCGCCGGCCCAGCATGCCGAGATCATCGCCACCATCTATGGCGACCTGACCAGCCGGGGACGGGTCGCGGAAGACTACATGGCGGCGCAGGTTCTGCGCGCCGACAGGGCCGAGGGCGACATCGACACGCTCTCGCAGCGGATCGCGGAGATTCGGACCTGGACCTATATTTCGCACCGGCCGGGATGGCTGGCCGATCCGACACACTGGCAGGAAAAGACGCGGGAGGTCGAAGACCGGCTTTCCGACGCCCTTCACGACAGGTTGACGAAACGCTTCGTAGACCGCAGGACAAGCGTCTTGATGAGACGGTTGAGAGAGAATGCGGTAATGGAAGCTGAAATCGGCAGCGACGGAACGGTGGTGGTCGAGGGCCACCCTGTCGGGGAGCTGCAGGGATTCAGGTTCACCCTGGACGGCCGGACCGAGGGGACGGACGGCAAGGCTGTGCGCGCGGCCTCGCAGAAGGCGCTGGCCGGCGAGTTCGAAAAACGCGCCGAGCGCTTCGCCAACGCGCCGAACGGCGATCTGGCGCTGGCCTCGGACGGCCTGGTGCGCTGGCTCGGTGCGCCGATCGCCTCGCTGACCGCCAGCGACGACGTGCTCGCCCCGAAGGTCGTTCTGCTCGCCGACGAGCAGCTGACCGGCCCGGCGCGCGACAAGGTCGCCTCGCGGGCGGAGCGCTTCGTGACCTACCAGGTCTCGACCGTCCTGAAGCCGCTGGCGGACCTCAAGTCCGCCGATGCGCTGCAGGGTACGGCAAAGGGCATCGCCTACCGCCTCTACGAAAACCTTGGCACCCTGCAGCGACGCGAGGTCGCCGAGGAAGTCCGCGCCCTCGAGCAGGACGCTAGGGCGGCGCTGCGGCGCTGCGGCGTGCGCTTCGGCGCCTACCACATCTTCGTGCCGGCGCTGATCAAGCCGGCTCCGGCCGCGCTGGTCACGCTGCTCTGGGCGATCAAGAACGACGGGCGCGAGCGTCCCGGCTACGGCGAGGCCACGCATCTCCTCGCGACCGGCCGCACCTCGGCCGTCGCAGACGCGACCTTCGATCCGGTGTTCTACGGCCTTGCCGGCTACCGCCTGCTCGGACGGCGCGCGGTGCGCGTCGACATACTGGAGCGGCTCGCCGACCTGATCCGCCCGGCGCTCGCCTGGAAGCCCGGCACCGGCAAGCGGCCGGACGGCGCCTATAACGGCGCGCAGTTCCTGGTGACCCCGGCGATGATGTCGATTCTCGGCGCCACCGCCGAGGACATGGAAGAGATCCTCAAGGGCCTCGGCTACCGGCCGGAAGGCATGGAGGCGCCCGCCGTCGAGGCCGAACTGCATCGGCTCGATGCCGAGGCGGTCGCGGCGGAAGCCGCGGCGAAGGCGGAAGCGAACCGCAAGGCCGCGGAGGCAGCTGCCAAGGCAGACGCGCCGCAGCCGGAGCCGGGGGACGCAGCAACTTCCGGTGAGGCCGTGACGGAAGCGGCGGACGAACCGGTCACCGTCGCCGCGGACGCGCCTGAGACTGCTGCACCAGCGGTCGAGGCGGAAGCATCCAGCGATGATGCGGCGTCCGTCGGCATCGTCGTCGACGAAGAGCGCGACGCCAGCGCTGTCGCGGCAGGCGAAGCCGGCGAGCCGGCCGCTGCAGCGCCGCAAACGACGGCGGTTTCATCCGAATCGGCGGCGCCTGCAGGCGATGAGGCGCCGGCCGTCGCTTCCGATACCCCGACGGCCGCGACTCCTGAGGTTGCCGCCTTGGTCGAGGAGGCCGTCAGCGCGCTCGCGGAAGATGTCGCGCCGGCAGAGGACACGGCAGCAGAGGCCGCCACCGCGGCCGAACCCGCTGCCGCCGACTCGGCCGAAACAGCCCCCGAGCCGGCCAAGATCATCCAGGTCTGGCGGCCGCAGCGCGCCGGCGGCCGTCCGGGCCAGCGTCCCGGCCAGAACCGCGGCAGGGGCCGCGGCGCCGGTAACGAACGTGGCGGCGAACGCACCGCGGCGCCCGAGGGCGAGCGCCCGGCACGCGAGCGTGGCACAGCGCCGCGCACCGGCGACAAAGAGGGCGGTGGCCGTGAGGGCGGCGGCAAGTTCGCCTCCGGCAAGGGCCGTGGCCGGCCGGACAAGCAGCGTCCGGAAAAGGACTGGAAGAAGGATCGTGCGGGCGGCGAAGAGCGGCAGTCGCGCCGCTTCGAGCAGCCGCAGCAGGCCAAGCCCCAGCGCGTGGCCGATCCCGATTCGCCCTTCGCCAAGCTGGCGGCGCTGCGGGACAAGCTCGGCAAGTAGGATGGGTCGGCGACGCGATGGCTGAGTCCGGGCAGCGCGTCGACAAATGGCTGTTCTTCGCCCGGGTGGTGAAGTCGCGCAGCCTTGCCCAGAAGCTGGTTCAGTCGGGCGGCGTCAGGGTCAATCGTGACAAGATCGACAGCGCGGCGCGGCTCGTGCGGCCGGGCGACACGCTGACGATCAGCCTGAAGAGCGGTATCCGCATCCTCACCATTCGCGATCCGGGGGTCCGTCGTGGACCGGCGAGCGAAGCGGCCGGCCTCTTCGAGGACATCACCCCGCCGCCGCCCAAGCCGGACGATACGCCGGCCGGGCAGGAGACCGGCTACCAGCCGTCCGAGCGCCCGCCCAACAAGCGGGAGCGTCGCCGGCTCGACCGGCTGCGGGGCGACGGCTACGGGTGAGGGAGGTCAAAGTCCACCCGCGGCCGGCCGGGGCCGCGAGTGGGGCGTGATCGGCAGACTCAGTCGCCCTGGCCGGGCTCCGGCGAGAAATATTTCTCGAACTTGCCTTCCTCGCCGTCATGCTCCTTGGCGTCGCCCGGAGCCTCGCGCTTGATCGTGATGTTCGGCCACTTCTCGGCGTATTCGGTGTTGATCTTCAGCCATTTGTCGAGGCCCGGCTCGGTATCCGGCTTGATCGCCTCGGCCGGGCATTCCGGCTCGCAGACGCCGCAGTCGATGCACTCGTCGGGATGGATGACGAGCATGTTGTCGCCTTCGTAGAAGCAGTCGACCGGGCACACCTCCACGCAATCCATGTATTTGCAGCGGATGCAGTTGTCGGTCACGACATAGGTCATGGACGGTCCCTCGGCATGGCCCGGGCAGGCGCCGGGCCGGTCGTTCAGCCGTGCCGGCACCACCGGCGACAGCCGGCATCCGCACGTTTCGGCCCGGAGTTAGACGCTCCCCGAAACGCTGACAAGGGCAAAGCATGTCGCGCAAGGCCGCTGCCGGCGAAAGGAATTCCCCGGCGTGGCTCGGGCGGCCCTTTGGCCATCATGCCGCAGAGGGCCGCCAGACGACTGCCGGCAGGCCTGCCTCGCCCCGGCGCCGGGGAAAGGCTCCTCCGGCTCGCCAGGCGCGGCCATTTGCGCGAAAGCCCGGCTTCAGGTCCTTGATAAGACGATCCTTCACCGAACCGTGTCTGCAAACGCTCGCTGAATGATTGCGCCGGCCAAGAATCGCCAGCGTTGCTGTGCAGACTACCGGTGATCGTCAGGGGGACGTCCGGGTGCAATTTTCCGATCTCAGTCTGGTGTTGCAGATCGTCACGGCGCTGATCTCGTCGTGGATATCGCTGCTCGTG
This sequence comes from Aurantimonas endophytica, assembly GCF_014196845.1. Classification (GTDB taxonomy): domain Bacteria; phylum Pseudomonadota; class Alphaproteobacteria; order Rhizobiales; family Rhizobiaceae; genus Aurantimonas; species Aurantimonas endophytica. The sequence continues at coordinate 72,030 of NZ_JACIEM010000003.1, read as the reverse complement.
ATCTGGGCCCTTGCCATCGAGATATTCTCCGCCCCCCGCCGCGCCGGGCGTCTGGCGCGGGGGCTTCGTGCCTTCGCGACGCTGGCGCCGGCCTGGCTCCTCGCCCAGGGTTACGTGGTCGCTATCGCCAAATGGTTCGCCACCCAGAACAGCGTCTCCTGGGTCGGTCTCGGCGAGCTTCTCTGGGCGCTCGCTCCCGGGCTCAACCTGATCTACGCCTATGACTGGGCGCTGGAACTTCTGGCCTTCAAGGCTGCCTTCGTCGCCGCGCTGTTCGGGTTCTGGCGCGCCTAGCGGGACGGGTGGTCAGGCCGTGCGTGCGCATGACGGGTCGAGGATCCACTCGGCGCTGTCGTTCCAGACATCCGTTTCGAGAATCAGCCCGTCTTGGACGACGAAACGATCGACATAGCGGTTGTGGTCGAAGGGCGTGCCGTCGGGCCATTCGCCGTAGAGATAGCCAAGGCTGTAGACGATGGTGCCTTCGGCCCCGCCGGGGACGACGTCGTAGCGCTCGATCCGCTTCTTCACCCATCGGTATCGCGCCGCGTTGAACGAGGTCGGGCCACTCGGGTCGTGGAAGACGCGTCCGCCGGTGAAGCGTGCGACGAAGCCTGGTGCGACAAAACTCGCCGCGCGCGCCGGGTCGGGCGCCATCGAGGCCTCGAGATAGGCCTTCACCGCTTCCAGATCGCCTGCCGCGTCCGACATCCCGTCCTCCTCGACCTTCACCCGGGCCTTGGATCAGCACCCCTGGCCTGACCCGGCGCGAGGCGATCCCCACAAGTCCAAACTACACCGCCGGTTCGACGACGCCAGGGTGAAAGACGCGCGATGTCCAATCGGTATGCATGCCTATATTATGGGCGCTTTGCTGCCGGTTTGTCTCCCTCGCCCCGTTTCTGCCGCCTTCCCAGACGCTGCAAGCGGAGCTGCGGTGTGGCACGGTCATTGCATCATGTTCCTCGTCGAAGCTTGGCGAGAGGAAATTCACGCATGCAGAAAATCAGCTCCACCTTCCTGGAAGGCACCGCCCTTGCGGCCCTGCTCCTGTTGGCATCGCTGCCGGCGCATGCCCAGACGGAGTCGGTGCTGCGCATCGGCATGACGGCAGCCGACATCCCGCGCACGCTCGGCCAGCCGGACCAGGGATTCGAGGGCAACCGCTTCACCGGCCTGACCATGTACGACGCCCTGACCATGTGGGACCTGTCGTCGGAAGAGGATGCGTCCGTCATCATTCCGGGCCTCGCCACCGAGTGGGCCGTCGACGAATCCGACACGACCAAGTGGACCTTCACCCTGCGTGAGGGCGTCACCTTCCATGACGGCTCGCCCTTCGACGCGGCCGCCGTGGTGTGGAACGTCGAGAAGGTGCTGAAGGAAGACGCGCCGCAATTCGACGCAAGCCAGGTCGGCGTCACCGCCTCGCGCATGCCGACGCTGCGCTCGGCGCGGGTCGTCGACGATATGACCGTCGAACTCACCACCTCCGAGCCGGATTCCTTCCTGCCGATCAATCTGTCGAATCTGTTCATGGCGAGCCCGACCCACTGGCAGGCGATCTATGACGGGCTGACTGACGTGCCCGAGGCCGAGCGCGCTGCCGCCGCCTGGGAACGCTTTGCTGCCGACGCTTCCGGCACGGGTCCGTGGAAGATGGACAATTTCGTGCCGCGCGAGCGCCTCGAACTGGTGAAGAACGAGGAATATTGGGACGAGGCGCGCGTACCGGGCGTCGACCGGATGGTGCTGCTGCCGATGCCGGAAGCCAATGCCCGGACCGCAGCGCTCCTGTCCGGGCAGATCGACTGGGCCGAGGCGCCTTCGCCGGACGCCATTCCGGAGATCGAAGGCCGAGGCTTCGTCATCGAGGCCAACGAGCAGCCGCATGTCTGGCCCTGGCAGTTCTCGCGCATCGAGGGCTCTCCCTGGAACGACCTCAACGTCCGCAAGGCGGCCAATCTCTGCATCGACCGCGAGGGCCTGCGCGACGGGCTTCTCGGCGGGCTGATGGTGCCCGCGACCGGGACGGTCGAGGAAGGCCATCCCTGGCGCGGTAGCCCGACCTTCGAGATCAAGTACGATCCGGAGGAGGCGCGCCGCCTCATGGAGGAGAGCGGCTTTTCCGAGAGCAACCGGCTAACGGTGAAGACCCAGACCTCGGCTTCCGGCTCCGGCCAGATGCAGCCGCTGCCGATGAACGAGTACATGCAGCAGGCGCTGGCCGAATGCTATTTCGACGTCGAGCTCGACGTGGTGGAGTGGAACACGCTCTTCACCAACTGGCGGCGCGGCGCCATGGACCCGACCGCCAACGGCGCGCACGCGACCAACGTGACCTATGCCGCGATGGACCCGTTCTTCGCCATGGTGCGCTTCCTCGACTCCAAGATGGCGCCGCCGGTCTCCAACAACTGGGGCCACATCAACGAGCCGAAATTCGACGAGCTGGTCGCCAAGGCCCGCACGACGTTCGATGCCGAGGCGCGGGACGCGGCGCTGGCCGAGCTGCACGAGGCGTCGGTGGACGAGGCAGCGTTCCTCTGGGTGGCGCACGATGTCGGCCCGCGGGCACTCAGCCCGAAGATCCAGGGCTTCGTCCAGCCGAAGAGCTGGTTCGTCGACTTCTCGCCGATCACCATCGAGGAATAGGACCCAGAGGCAGGGGCGGCTGTAACGGCCGGCCCTGCCTTTCCGACCCCATCGCTCCCATGGAGGCCGGCCCTTGCTTGCCTATGTTCTGAAGCGCGTCCTCTACGTCGTGCCGATCGTCTTCTTCGTCGCCCTGGTCTGCTTCCTGCTCGTCCACATCGCACCGGGCGATCCGCTGGTCTCGATCCTGCCGCCGGATGCCTCGGTCGAGCTCGCCGCGCAGTTGCGCACCGCCTACGGCTTCGACCGGCCCTTGCCGGTGCAGTTCGGCCTGTGGATCATGAAGGCGCTGCACGGCGATCTCGGTACCTCCATCGCCTCCGGAAGGCCGGTGCTGACGGAAGTGATGCGGGCGGTGGGCAACACGCTGCTGCTCGCCGGCGTCGCGGCGTTCATCGGCTTCGTCGCCGGCGTCGTGCTCGGCCTCCTCGCTGGCTACTTCCGCGACACCTTCGTCGACAAGCTCGCCACCGGCATCGCCATCGCCGGCGTCTCGGTGCCGCATTACTGGCTCGGCATGGTGCTGGTGATCATCTTCTCGGTGCAGCTTCGCTGGCTGCCGGCGGTGGGCGCGTGGAGCGGGGACTTCACCTTCACCTGGGACGCGATCCAGTATCTCGTGCTGCCGGCGCTCACCATGGCGGTGATCCCGATGGGCATCGTCACCCGCACGGTGCGTGCCCTGGTCGGCGACATTCTCGGCCAGGATTTCGTCGAGGCGCTGCGCGCCAAGGGGCTGGGCGAGGGGCGCGTTTTCGCCCACGTGATCCGCAACGCCGCGCCCACCGCGATCGCCGTGATGGGCCTGCAACTCGGCTACCTCCTCGGCGGCTCGATCCTGATCGAGACGGTGTTCTCCTGGCCGGGCACCGGCTTCCTCTTGAACTCGGCGATCTTCCAGCGCGACCTGCCGCTGCTGCAGGGGACGATCCTCGTCCTGGCGCTGTTCTTCGTGTTCCTCAATCTCGTGGTCGACGTGGCGCAGGCCGCCATCGATCCGCGCATCCAGCGGAGCTGAGCCGATGGCGATCGCCACCGAAGCCTTCACCCCGCTCGCCCGGATCGAGAAGCCGCGCGGCTACTGGCGCACCGTCGGCGGGCGCCTCGTTCGCGACAGGCTCTCGATGACCTGCGCCGCGGTGCTGGCGCTGATCCTCCTGGCGGCCTTGTTCGCCCCGTGGCTCGGCCTCGCCGATCCCTACCAGGGCTCGATGATCCGCCGGCTTCGGCCGATCGGCACCGAGGGCCACATCCTCGGCACCGACGAGCTCGGCCGCGACATGCTCTCGCGGCTGATCTATGGCGGCCGGCTGTCGCTGCTCATCGGGCTCCTGCCGGTGTTCAACGCCTTCGTCATCGGCACCCTACTTGGCGTCATCGCCGGCTATGCCGGCGGCCTGCCCAATTCGGCGATCATGCGCACGATCGACGTGTTCTACGCCTTCCCGTCGGTGCTGCTCGCCATCGCCATCTCGGGCGCGCTCGGCGCCGGCATCCTCAACTCCATCGTCTCGCTGACCATCGTCTTCATCCCGCCGATCGCGCGGGTGGCGGAAAGCGTAACGACCAGCGTGCGCAGCCTCGATTTCATCGACGCCGCCCGCGCCTCGGGGGCGAACGCGCTGACGATCATGCGGGTGCACGTCCTCGGCAACGTGCTCGGGCCGATCTTCATCTACGCCACCAGCCTTGTCTCGGTGTCGATGATCCTGGCGGCCGGCCTCTCGTTCCTCGGCCTCGGCACGCGGCCGCCGGAAGCTGAATGGGGCCTGATGCTCAACACGCTGCGCACCGCGATCTATGCCCAGCCGTTGATCGCCGCGCTGCCGGGGGTGATGATCTTCGCGGTCTCCATCTGCTTTAACATGCTGAGCGACGGGCTGCGCTCTGCGATGGACATCAGGAGCTGACGATGCGCCAGAAAACCACTGCGCTCGCCGCGACCGACGATGTCGGCGGCGCCCGCCAGCCGCTGCTCAGCATCCGCAACCTCACCAAGCATTTTTCCGGCGGACGGGAGAAGCTGTTCGGCAAGAAGCGCGTGGTGCGGGCGGTGGACGGGGTCTCCTTCGACATCGCCAAGGGCGAGACGCTCGGCGTGGTCGGCGAATCCGGCTGCGGCAAGTCGACGACGGCGCGGCTCCTGATGCACCTGATGCCGCTCGACGGCGGCGAGATGATCTATGACGGCAACAAGGTCGGCCCCGACCTGTCGCTGCGCGAGTTGCGCCGCCGCATGCAGATGGTCTTCCAGGACAGCTACGCCTCGCTCAACCCGCGCCTGACCATCGAGGACTCCATCGCCTTCGGCCCGAAGGTCCACGGGGTCGACGACGGCGCGGCGCGCACGCTCGCCCGCGACCTCCTCGTCAAGGTGGGGCTCGACGCCAACCGCTTCGCCAACCGCTATCCGCACGAGCTCTCCGGCGGGCAGCGCCAGCGCGTCAACATCGCCAGGGCGCTGGCCCTGTCGCCGCGCCTGGTCATTCTCGACGAGGCGGTGTCGGCGCTGGACAAGTCGGTCGAGGCGCAGGTGCTCAACCTCCTCAACGACCTGAAGCGCGAGTTCGGGCTGACCTATCTCTTCATCAGCCACGATCTCAACGTCGTGCGCTACATCTCCGACCGGGTGCTGGTGATGTATCTCGGCGAGGTGGTCGAGATCGGCCCGGTCGAGGAGCTGTGGAACAGCCCGCGCCACCCCTATACCACGGCCCTTTTCGCGGCGATGCCGACCCTCGACCCGGATCGCCGCACCACCGAGGCGCCGATCGCCGGCGATCCGCCCAATCCGATCAACCCGCCATCGGGCTGCCGTTTCCACACGCGCTGCCCGTTTGCCGAGCCGGTATGCTCGGCCACCACCCCGGCCCTCTACGCGGTCGGCCCGGCCCACCAGGCCGCCTGCCACATGGCAATACCGGGCTCGGGACATTCCAAGGCACCCAAAGAGGCAATGGCCGCATGAACGAGAAACTGACAGGCGACACCGTGGCGGCGATGGCCGCCCTGGCCGGGCAGACACTGGCGCCGGGCAGCGCCGAGCGCATCGCGCTGGCGATCGGACCGGCGCTGGCGGGCTTCGCGCCGACCGAGGGAACCCTGCCGTTCGCGGCCGAGCCGTCGGGCTTCGTCGTCGCCCAGCGCGCGGTGCCGTCATGACTGCCATGACCCCGACCGTCGCCGACCCGGCGCTGCTCGACCTCGCCGGCATGATCGAGGCCTTGGCCGCGAGGAAGGTCTCGTCCGTCGAACTGACGCAGGCCTGCCTTGCCCGGATCGCCGCGTGGCAGCCGGTGATCAACGCCTTCATCGCCATCGAACCCGACGAGGCGCTTGCCGCCGCGCGCGAGGCCGACACGCGGCTCTCCGGCGGCGCGGCGAGGGGGCTCCTCGACGGCGTGCCCTTCGCGCACAAGGACATGTTCTACGCCAAGGGCAAGATCTCGACCTGCGGCTCGAAGATCCGCCGCGACTGGGTGGCCGACGAGGATTCGACCGCGTTGCTGCGGTTGACCGAGACCGGCGCGATCCGGCTCGGCACGTTGAACATGGCCGAGTTCGCCTACGGGCCGACCGGCCACAACGTGCATTTCGGCGACGCGCGCAATCCGTGGCGGCCCGCCCACGTCACCGGCGGCTCCTCCTCGGGCTCGGGCGCGGCCGTCGCCGCCCGGCTGACGCCGGCGGCGCTCGGCTCCGACACCGGCGGTTCGGTGCGCATGCCGGCGAATTTCTGCGGGGTGACCGGCCTCAAGACCACCGTCGGCCGGGTCAGCCGCTTCGGCGCGATGCCGCTGTCGCAGTCGCTGGACACGGTCGGCCCGCTCGCGACCTCTGCCCTCGATTGCGGCCTGATCCTTGGGCTGATCGCGGGTGCCGATCCGCGCGATCCGACGGCGTCGGACGTGGCGGTGCCCGACTATGCCGCCGCCTTCGACCAGGATGTCCGTGGCATGCGGCTCGGCGTCCCGTCGCGCTTCTACACCGAGAATCTCGATCCGGAGACGGAAGCGGTCTACCAGGCGGCGCTGGATCTGTTCCGGCAGGAAGGCGTCGAGATCGTCGCGATCGACCTGCCGGACCAGGCCGTGCTGTCGGCCGCCTCGCAGGTCCTGCTCGCGGCCGAGGGCGCCGCCTTCCATCGCCAGTGGCTGCGGGAGCGGCCGCAGGATTACGGCGACCAGGTGCGGGCGCGGCTGGAGAACGGCTTCGCGATTCCTGCGGTCACCTATCTGGAATCGCTGCGCTATCGCGGCATCGCGCTGGCCGAGCATCTGGCAGCGGTGGCCGGGGTCGACGCGTTCCTCGCGCCGGTCAGCGCCAAGGCTTCGCCGACGCTGGAGGAAAGCGATGTCGGCGGCGCGCCGGGCGCCGAGGCGGTGATCCAGCAGATCACCCGCTTCATGCGCCCGATCAATTATCTCGGCCTGCCGGCGCTGTCGGTCCCGTCCGGCTTCACGCGCGCCGGCCTGCCGGTCGGCCTACAGATCGTCGGCCGGCCCTTCGCCGAAGACGTGATCCTGCGCCTCGGCGCCGGCTTCCAGCGCGCCAGCGATTTCCATCGCCAGATCCCGTCGCTGCCGGGAGCACCCGATGAGTGAGGTGCCGGTCAACGCCATCGAGGTCGAGAACCTCAAGGTCCGCTTCTCCGGCAACCGCACCGTGCACGCCGTCAACGACGTCAGCTTCGCGGTTCGCGAGGGCGAGGTGCTGGGCCTGCTCGGCGAGAGCGGCTCGGGCAAGAGCGTCACGCTGAAGGCGCTGATGCGGCTGTTGCCGAAGCGCCGGACGACGATCTCCGGCAAGATCCGCGTTGCCGGCGAGGACGTCGTCGCGATGGGCGACAAGCAGTTGTCGGCGTTTCGCGGCCGGACCGTGTCGATGATCTTCCAGGAGCCGATGCTGGCGCTCGACCCGGTCTATACGATCGGCGCGCAGATCGCCGAATCGGTGGTGCGCCACGAGGGCGTTTCCAACACCGAGGCGCGGGCGCGGGCCCTGGCGATGCTGGAGCGGGTGCGCATTCCCTCGGCCAAGAGCCGGCTCGATGCCTATCCGCACGAAATGTCCGGCGGCATGCGCCAGCGCGCGATGATCGCCCTGGCGCTCGCCTGCCGTCCGAAGGTGCTGCTCGCCGACGAGCCGACGACGGCGCTGGACGCGACGGTGCAGATCCAGATTCTGCTGTTGCTGCGCGAGCTGCAGCAGGAATTCGGCATGTCGGTGATCTTCGTCACCCACGATATCGGCGTCGCGGTGGAGATCTGCGACCGGATCGCGGTGATGTATGCTGGCGAAGTGGTCGAGAACGGCGCGCTGCGCGAGGTCGTCCGCGATCCGCGGCATCCCTACGCGCAAGGCCTGCTCGCTTCGACTGTGCACGGCAATCCGGGCGGCGAGCCGCTGCAGACCATCCAGGGCGCGCCGCCGCCGCTCGACGTCGCGCCGGTGGCGTGCTCCTTCGCGCCGCGCTGCGGCTTTGCCATCGATCGCTGCGTCGTCGCGCCGCCGCCGGTCGCGGAACTCGGGCCCCGCCGGATGGCGCGCTGCATCATCCCGGCCGGCGAGCACGCGGTGCCGGCCTGAATCTGCGGATCGCCGCGATCAATCAATCATGTTCAAAGGTCACCCAAAAGGCTGGCCAGTACGGGAGTGGGCCGATGAGCCTCGTCGAAATGCGGGAAGGCGGCTACGCCTACATCCCGCTGGTCATGCAGTTTTCCGCCGGTGTCGTGGCGCGGCCGGGCTACAGAATGCAGCGCGTGCGGTTCTCGCAGCCGGTGCCGGTCGCGGAGGGCTTCGAGAAGATCGCGGCGCATCTGGCGGCGGTGGGCCGGCCGCTGACCGCCTTCTGCGCCTGTGAGCTCCGCTCGCCGGCACCGTTCACCGAGGAGACCTTCCTCGCCTTCAACCGCGTCTATGCCGGCACGCTGCGCGAATGGGGCGTGATGGAAGGCGATGCCAATCCGGTCGCCCGCTCGCATGTCTGCCCGGCGATCGATCCGCCCGCGACGCCTTCCTTCCACGCCTTCAGTTACACGGTGCCGGACGAGGCGGCAGCGCCGTCCTTCGTCGTTGCCGGCTCCTGCGAGGTCGCGGAGCTCGGCGAGGGCGAATATGTCGACCGGATCGTCCGCCACGGCGATACCAGCACCGAGGGCCTCGCCGACAAGGCGCGCTTCGTGCTGGCCGAGATGGAGCGCCGGCTCGGGCTGTTCGATGCCGGCTGGGCCGATACCACCGCGGTGCAGGTTTATACGGTGCACGACCTCGGCGCGGTCTATGCCGAGTTGATCGGCCCGACCGGCGCCGCCCGTAACGGCCTTGCCTGGCACTACAACCGGCCGCCCGTCATCGGGCTGGATTTCGAGATGGACTGCCGCCGGGTGGAAGCCGAGTTCGTCATCCCGGCCTGATGCGGGACAGGGTGGCCGCTCCCCTTATGCGGGTGGCCGTCCGATGCGGTTTGCGTACAGAGCACCGCGCCCAGTGCCGCCGCCGATCGGCCGACCGGCGCAAGCGGCGTGCGCAATGGCTGCCGCACGCCTCTTGCGCGCGTCGCCATGATTGGCTTCCCGGCAAAAGCTTGATATGCAGCCGGCAACAGTCAAGGCGACATGTCGCCCGCATTTCAGGGAACCGTCGCGCGCATCCGCCCGGTCCCCGCCCGTCTAGGACATTTCCATGCCGCTTCCCACGACGAGCGCTCCGCTCGCCGCCGCCCTTGCCAGCCGTGGCTACACCGACCTCACCGAGGTCCAGTCCGCCGTCCTGAAGCCGGAGGCCGCCGGAAGAGATCTGCTGGTCTCCGCCCAGACCGGTTCCGGCAAGACCGTCGCCTACGGCCTCGCGCTGGCGCCCGACCTGCTCGGCGATGCCGAGACGCTGCCCGAGGCGGGCGAGCCGATGGCGCTGATCGTCGCCCCGACGCGCGAACTCGCCATCCAGGTCACCAACGAACTCACCTGGCTCTACGCCAATACCGGCGCCAAGCTGGCGACGCTGGTCGGCGGCATGGACCCGCGCGCCGAGCGCCGCCTGCTCGGCCAGGGCGTCCACATCGTCGTCGGCACGCCGGGCCGGCTGCGCGACCACCTGACCCGCGGCGCGCTGCAGATCGGCAATCTGAAGGCTCTCGTCATCGACGAGGCCGACGAGATGCTCAATCTCGGCTTCCGCGAGGATCTGGAATTCCTGCTCGAGGCGACGCCCGCCTCGCGCCGCACGCTCCTGTTTTCGGCGACGCTGCCGAAGACCATCATCCAGATGACCAAGCGCTACCAGCAGGGCGCGCTGCGCATCGAGGTGGCGCGCGGCCAGGCCGGCCATGCCGACATCGAATACCGCGCCATCCGCATCGCGCCGAACGAGGTCGAGCACGCCGTCACCAACATCCTGCGCCAGGCCGAGGCGCCGAGCGCCATCGTCTTCTGCAACACCCGCGAGACCGTCCGGCATCTGTCGTCCGCGCTGATCGAGCGCGGCTTTGCCGCCGTGACGCTGTCGGGCGAGCTCGGCCAGGCCGAGCGCAACCAGGCGATCCAGGCGCTGCGCGACGGCCGGGCGCGGGTGTGTGTAGCGACCGACGTCGCGGCGCGCGGTCTCGACCTGCCGAGCCTCGGCCTCGTCATCCATGCCGACCTGCCGAGCGACGCCGAGACGCTGCAGCACCGCTCGGGCCGCACCGGCCGGGCCGGGCGCAAGGGCGTCTCGGTCCTGCTCGTGCCGATCTCGCGCCGCCGCAAGGCCGAAGCCCTGCTCGTCCAGGCCCGCATTAACGCGACTTGGGGCGCGGCTCCCTCGGCCGAGGAGATCCGCGCCGCCGACGAGGCGCGGCTGCTCGCCGACCCGATCTTCACCGAAGAAGCCTCCGAGGAGGATACGGCAACCGCCGCAAGGCTGATCGCCGCCCACTCGCCGGAAGTCCTCGCCGCGGCGCTGGTGCGCAAGTGGCGCGCCAGCCTGCCGTCGCCGGAGGACGTCTTCGAGCCGAATTTCGGCCCGGATCCGAAGGGCGCCAAGCCCGGCGGCCGCGACCGCGACGAGCGCGGCCCCGCCAAGCACGAGCGCTCGGGTCCCTCGGTCTGGTTCCGCATGGATGTCGGGCGGCGCAACAACGCCGATCCGAAATGGCTGCTGCCGCTTCTGTGCCGCCGCGGCAAGATCACCCGCCAGGAGATCGGCGCGATCAAGATCTTCGATCGCGAGACCAAGTTCGAGATCACCGAAAGCGTCGCCAAGCGCTTCGCCGACGCCGCCGCGCACAGCGAGGGCGACGACATCACGATTTCCTACGCCGATGGTTCCGCCGGCCCGGGCGGCCAGGATGGCGAGCGCCGGCCCTTCAAGGGCAAGCCCGTGCACGGCTCGGGCGGGCCTTCCCGCGACAAGCCGCGCCGCCCGCGGCCGAAGAAGCCCCGCGCCTGACAAGCCAAGCCGCGGCGCTTCTTCGGCCGCGGTGCCGGCGGCGGCAAGCGCAGGCCAAGGGCGTCGAGCCCGGCAGCGACGCGAGATAGGTCGGGAAGGCCGCGCGGGGCTAAAGCGTCCGGTCCACGATCGGGTCGTGTACCGTCTCCAGCCAGCTGCCCATCGCCGCGGGATCGCCGTCCACCCGCATCTCGCCTGACTTGAGGAAACCGTCGCGCGCCGCCTGAAATTCCAAGTCGTCGCTGCGCAGGCGGTTCAATGTGCGGGCAGCCGCGGCGGTTATCTCGATCGTCACGTCCCCTCGCTCGCCGTGCCGCGCACCGACCCTGAAAGTCGGCTTGCCGTTCCGGATGTCGAAGCGCAGGCCCTGGACGAGCCCGCCCGGCATCTCCGCCCCATCGGTGTAGCGCTCGACCAGCGACAGGTTGAGATCCGGCGACAGCGGCGCCTGCAAGGCGGCTTCGCGCATCAGCCTGCCGACCATCTCGAACCAGGCGGGGGTTCCCTGGCGCAGCTTGGCATCGGTCATCCGACCATCCTTTCGATGAAGTGCCGGCCTTCGGCCGAAGCGGAACAGGCCGGGGCGTGACCCGCGGTTACGCGACCGTCAGCACGATCTTGCCCTGGATGTGCCCCTCGGCCGCCCGCTCGTGCGCCTCGCGGGCGTCGGCCAGCGGAAAGCTGCTGTCGATCGCCACGCGGATGGTGCCGTCGTCGAGAAGGCGTCCCACTTCCTCCAGCTGCGCCCCGTTCGAGCGGACCTGGGTCGCCGAAACCGTGACGCCCTGCTTCTCGGCCTCCTCGGCGCCGGCAAAACCCAGGGGGAACACCGGGAACAGGGCGCCGCCCCGCTTCAGCGTGCGCAGGAAGCGGCCGGTCGTCGGGCCGCCGACAGCGTCCAGGACAAGATCCACATCGCGCACGACTTCCTCGGGAAGGCTCTTCCTGTAGTCGATGAATTCGTCGGCGCCGAGGTCGCGCAGGAACGTCTCGTTCTTGCCGGACGCGACGGCGATGACGCGCGCACCACGCCACTTGGCCAGCTGCACCGCGAAATGGCCGACGCCGCCCGCTGCGCCGTTCACGAGGACGGTCCGGCCCTCGATCGGCACCGGCTGATGCCGGTTCGGCTGAAGCGGGTTCGGTTCGTCGTGCCCCAGCGCGATCAGATACTGCCACGCGGTCAGCAGCGACATCGGGGCCGCTGCGGCATGGAGATGATCGATGCCGGCCGGCTTGCGGCCCAGCTCCGACGCCGGCACGACGACATATTCCGCATAGGCCCTGCTGCCCCCGGCAAGGCCGCTCGGGAAGCGAACCATCGAATAGACCTCGTCGCCGACGGTGAAGCCCGAGACGTCATCGGCAACGGCAGCCACGACGCCGGAAATGTCGGTTCCGAGAATGACGGGAAACGCAACCTGCGGCTGCCATTCGGGCGGCAGCATCTTGTAGCCGTCGCGCAGATACCAGTCGGGCGGGTTGACCCCGACCGCGTGAACGCGAACCAGCACCTCTCCCGGCTTCGGTTCGGGCTTGGGCGCATCCTCGTAGACCAGCACCTCAGGGCCTCCGAACTCATGCTGGCGGACCGCCTTCATCATTTCTGCCGACATCGCTTCCACCTTCGTCCAAATTCCCGTATCGCTCTTCCGGAGCGGTGACCCGTATAAGCGGAGCACTGACCCGGTTGTCAAGGGAGAATGATGCGCGCCGACGCCAGGAAGAATTACGACCACCTGCTGGCCGTCGCGCGGGCGGTCATCGCCGAACAGGGCGCGGATGCGTCACTGCGCGACATCGCCCGCAAGGCGGAGGTCGGGCTCGGCACGCTCTACCGCCATTTCCCGACGCGAGAGGCGCTGCTCGAAGCGCTCCTGCGCGCCAGCTTCGACGAACTGACGGCGCGAGCGGGTGGGCTTGAAATTGCCGCGTCCCCCGACGAGGCCCTGGTCTCGTGGCTGCGGGAGGCCGTGGCGGTCGCGCACAATTACAGCGGCGCCATCGCCGCGATGGTGGCGGCCATCGCCGATCCGGATTCGGCGCTCCATGCATCCTGCACCACGATGCGCGCCGCCGGCACGCGGCTCCTCGCCCGTGCCCAGGTTGCGGGGGTGGCGCGCCCCGACATCGACGGCACCGACCTGTTCGCCCTCCTGGGCGCGCTCGCATGGCTCCGGGATCAGCCGTCGCTCAGGCCCCGCGCGGACCATCTCTTCGATGTCATCGCCGGCGCGATCCTGACCGAAAGGCGAAGCTGAACCGCGGCATTCTGGCGATGCGGATCTTTTGCCGATCCTTTCCTTTCGCACGGATGGTCCGCCGACCCGCGCGGCTTGGCTAGCGCCGGCCCTTCAAGGACAAGCCCGTGCCGGGCACGCGCGGTCCCTCCCGGAACAAGCCGCGCCGCGCGCGGCCGAAGAAGGCCGGGGCCTCAGCCAAGGCACCCCGACGTGCCGATGCGGAGGTGTCGGTCGCCGAGGGCTTTCCCTGGTGTCGAGTGCAGGCGATCGACGATCGCGGCACGTCCGACAAGGTCGTACAGTCCGCACCCTGACGCTCGCGAACTCATCCATCCGCGATCAGACCGCGACGGCGTCGCCGTTTTTGGCGGCTCCGCGCTCAGCTGCGGATGGGCGCCGACGATGATCCGAGACGACGCGCCGCGGCGGTCTCCTGCCTGGGCAGATCCGGCAGCGCGTGGGCGCGCCGTGCCGCGCGGAACACATGCAGGCCGGTGAGCAGGAAGATCAGATAGGCCGCCGTCTCGGCCGTTTCCTCGATCGCCGTCGGCAGATAGGCGATGCCCCAGAGCCAGTGCCTGCCATCCATGAGCCCGCCGGCAAAGAGCAGAGCCGCGACCAGCACGTAGGGTCCGGCATGCAGGGTCCGCAGATACCGGACGAAGACGGGGATCAGCCGCCAGCGGAACGCCAGGTAGATGACGGCGATCGCGACGACCAGGGATGTCTCGTGCCAGCGAAAGCTCGGCGAGTCGAGATAGGCGGTGACCGCGCCTGTGACCGGCCGGTCGAACTCGCGCAAGAAGAAGACGACCGACAGGACGGTCGCGCCGACCGAAGCCATCCGCTCTGCCTGCCGCTGCTGGGTCGCTGCAGCCGCGTAGATCAGCGCGGTGAGGATCAGTAATGCCTCCTGCGCCAGTTCGAGCGGTCCTCCCTCGCCACCCGTCGCCTCAAGACCGAGCGCGTATACGAGCAGCGCTGAGACGGCGGGAACGACGAAGAGCACGACGCCCGCCGTCGCCCAGAAGCGGCGGTTGAACACGAATGCTTGCATGGAAAATCCTGTTTCGCCTTTGAATCCCGGCATCTTGGCGGACCCGGGAACCGCCGGCTTTGTCCAGTCAGGGAGGGGTGGTTCCGTTCTGAGGGGAACTGCGCGTTGTCGCGAACCGAAACTCCCTCTTGCCGGATCGGCTAGAGGAATGGTGATCCCGACTGGATTTGAACCAGTGACCCTCAGATTAGGAATGGGGCGAAGGGCATTGAATTAGATGACTTTTTGGCCGTCATGTTGCGTCTATGTTGCGCCGCCCCGCTTTCTTCTACACAGAGCGCTTCCGCAGTGGGAAGAAGCTCGCTGCAGAAAATGATCCACATGATCATCTGGTCAGGGAGTCTCCACCAGGCATGCACGTATCAGGTCGGCTTGAGCTTCCGAGACGTCGTCGCTTTCCAACGCGCACTCCTGAATCCCTCGGATGATGGCTTCGGCAAAAACACAAACGGGCTTAATCTTGCCGTCGAACGACTTCTGAAGGGCCTTCTTGGCTTGAAGCTCGTAGAACTCGTCTAGGCAAACCCACGTGCCCTTTTTTAGATACGTGGCCTGGGGAGGTATGAAGAAATTGTGGAACCTATCTTTAGGTTGGCATCCGTACGTTACGCCTCGCCCGTGCTGTATAGAAGTGGTTTTCGCGACAACAGAAACGTCTGCTGATGCGCCCAAGACTACAAAGAGTTTTTCGCCAGATACTCCGTCATGGAAGGAAAAATCTGTGTCAAAAAATACCGACCCTGGGTTCATTGGAAAGGCTCTTCACCAACTCGTCACGTTCTTTCGCGATGCGCATGACTGAGTCTTTCTCGTCGTTTCTGACGGCCAGATCATATGGGATTTCGGCTTGTTTCCTGCCTTGGACTTCGTACACCTGATGCCAAGGCAGGTTTTCCAAATGGGTTGCCTCGACCATCTCGTCTGCGGTTGCGTCTCGATGCTCGCGAGCAAGAGATGCGAGAATTTTCAATTCTCGCTTCGAAAATAGGTGTGACGAAAAATCCGACTTCGGCCGGACAGTCATCATCTGACCATTCTTGATTTCGATCGATTTAAAATCGACTGCGTTGGAGAGCTCCGGAGACGGATCCTCGATCTCGTTATAAAGTACGACGGGAACAGGCCCCATAGGCCAAGCATTGTACTTTAGTCCGGTGACGCTACGCCCGGACTGCTTAAAATGCTCGAAATCCAAAAAGTATAACAGCTTGCAGAGCTTCGTTTTCCCCAGCTTTCGGGTGTTATGCGCGAAGAAGACGATCGCTTGGATCATCTTCTCTCGGTCACGGGATATCATCATTCCGGTCGTCCTTCCCCTGAATGCCGGCGCGAACCATCGTAGCATGTTTCCGCGCCTCAGGGATTCGTAGCTGGGACAGCTATAGGGCACCGGGCATGATAATCCAAATTCTGCTACCGCCCTAGGTGAGCCCGTAAGGTGTTCATGCGCATGATGACAAGGGCAGCAAAACTGCTTGGTCTATTCCATTTGCCAGCATGCGATCCTTTTCGTCTTCTCTGAATGCCTCTGTCGGTCCGCACGTCGCGAATACATTCTACGTGTCGCTCCACGGTGGCACCGAGGCTGATAGAACTTAGCCCAACAGCGCCAGCTCAGCTGCTGCCAATTCATCGGCGTCATCGCCCCGTGGGAACAGGTGTCCGTAGGTGTCCATCGTCATGGTGATCGTCG
This sequence comes from Aurantimonas endophytica, assembly GCF_014196845.1. Lineage (GTDB taxonomy): Bacteria > Pseudomonadota > Alphaproteobacteria > Rhizobiales > Rhizobiaceae > Aurantimonas > Aurantimonas endophytica. Next base: position 55,952 of record NZ_JACIEM010000003.1, on the reverse strand, counting down.
AGTGACCCAAGCGCTCCTGGACGACCTTCGGCGGCAATGCCAGTCCGCCATCCTCCTTTCGGTTGATCAGCCAGCTCGCGTTGAAGTGCCGGAGGCAGTGCATTCCGGTGTAGCGTGCTGCCAGGATCGCCTTGCCCTCCGCGTCAACTTTCCCCGTTTCAACCGCCACACCGGCCCGGATCATTGTTGGGTGCAAACCCCGGGTGGCGATGTTCTTCAGGCTCTCGACATTCCCGGCCCCGTTCGGGAAGACCAGGTCAAGCTTGCCCTTCGGACATGCGAGCCGCCACTCCCTTAGTATGTTGACGACGATCGGCGGCGCCGGGATCGAGCGCTCGCCTGAAATCGACTTCGGCTTGCCGATCGCGTTGAACCTGTCGGCACGCTGGTGAACGCGAATCTCGCTCTTCTGGAGGTCGACGTCCTGCCATCGCAGGCCGCGGAGCTCCGAAGGTCGAAGGCCGCAGAAGATCGCCGTCAGCAGCAGCGGCCGCCATCGGCCTTCCGCCGCGCCGACCACGGCTTTGATTTCTTCCCTGGTAGGGATGTCGAGGCCGATCTTCAGCCGCCCCTTCTGCCGCTGTTCCTGGCGCCTGTCGCTCGACCGCCGGCCGCGCATGTCGCGCACCACATTTCTTGCGACGAGGCCTCTCTCCTGCGCATCTGCAAGGAGGGAGCCAACGCTCACCACCACTTTGCGCACCGTGAGCACCGAGCGGCCCTCCCGGCGAAGCTGGTCCTCGAAGGCGCGTAAGGCAGGGACCGTCAACGCCGTCAGCTTCATCGTACCGATGAACGGAACAATGTGCAGATCAACGTGCGATCGGTAATTCGCGACAGTCGTTCGCTCGAGGCCGTTGGCCTCTGCTGTAGCGATCCACAGGTCGCCGGCCACTGCGACCGTAACGCTCGCCGAGTCAGCGACATGCGTCCCCTCGCGGACTTCCACGCTCGCTGTCGCAGAAAACCGATCGGCGTCCTTCTTCAGCTTGAAGGACTTCAGCCGGCGCTTGCCGGCGCTGTCGACGTAATCGACCACCCACGCGCTGCGCTCGGCGCCCTTGGTCGACCATGTGCGCTTACGGACGGACATCCTAGTCCTCCAGGTCGCTGGTCAGATCTGAGGTGTAAATTTCCTTCAACCGCTCCCGAGCAATCTCTTGCGCCCGCTGGCTGATGCCGGTGACGCGTCCGGACGCCATCTCCTTCAGCGTCTCCTTCATCTCGTCTGCCAACTTGTCGACCATCGCAGAATCCGTGGTCTGACGGATCACGACGGCAAGTCTGATCATCTCGTCAATCCGGTTTTCGAGCGGCCAAGGCTCCGGGAACTGCTGTGTGAGAGAATCCACGATCTGTCCGTTCAGTGACCGATTGTGACGATCGGCGAAAGCCTTGATGCGATCCCTTAGCCGTGCCGGCAATCGGAGCGTAACGCGCACTTCATCGTCTTCGGCAGCCATTACCAAAACCCCCCCAATATCGATTTCCATTAGCACCATTCTGACACCATGTATTGACATCGAAATGGTGTCACACCAATATGGTGTCATCGGTGAACAAAGGATTACGGGAAATGACCGAAAAGAAGGATGGCGATCTTGGCCTCGTTTGGGGTGTCGAGGCGATCGCGGAGAAGATCGGGCGAACGCCCCGGCAAACGTTTCACATGTGCGCAACGGGTGCGCTGCCAGCCAAGAAGGTTTGCGGCCGGTGGGTCGCCAAGCGTGATGCACTGGAGCGTTTCTTCGAAGAGGCCGCTGCGTGAGCGCCAAAGCAGAGCGGCCCGGCCGGGACTGCCATCCCGCCGGGCCACAGACCACAGCCAACCCTCACCAGGATAAAACCATGATCACGAATACCGATAGCAGCCAGCCCGCTGCCACGCCACTCGCCATCATTGGCACCATCGACAAGGCTACGCTGGCGACCATCCCCCTGGCCGAACTCTGCGCGCTGGAGAAGGTCGTGCGTACCGTCTACGACGTCACAGCCGCCTTCGCCTGCCAGAACGGCTTCTCCAGTTCTGAACGCCCCGGTGCCAACCGTGGCGGCGAGGTGCTGGCCGACCTGCTGGACATGCTTGTCCACCTCGCGGCCGCCGTGGAAGATGCCCGTGTTGACGCCGACACCGAGCGCGACGAGGTGGCGGCATGACCTCCGCCCGCGACGAGGTCATGACCGAGCTCGTGGAGATGTACCGCGACGCTCGAGTCGATCCTCTCTGTGGTGACCCGCTTTTCGCTCTTATGGACAAGGGGATCCCGTCGGACATCGCGAGCGAAGCGGAGCGTCGGGTCCGCGATGCCGAGTGCGGGACACCTGAATCATGGTGGCAGCGCATGCACAGCGCAGCCGGTGACGACGCGATCGACAAGGCGATCCGCGGGAGGCGTGCATGAGTGCCGTCAGCGAGACGAATGAACCTGTGCCCCTGCCGGTAAAACGGCGGGAAAACATCACCCGCAGTTCCGATACGGTGGACCTGGGTAAGATCGTGGAAGACGTCCGCAATCCGCCAGATGCTCGAGATCGCCACATCATCGATGGCGTTATCGCAAATGGCCTCACTATGCTGTTTGGGCCATCCGGCTGCGGAAAGACCGGCATCGCGATCAACCTCGCCCTGGCCGTGGCGTCGGGCTCGTCGTGGGCCGGTATCCCGGTGAAGCAGGGCGGCGTCCTCTATCTTCCTGCTGAAGATTACACGGGCGTATGCGACCGTCTCGCGGCTGCTTCTGAAGCTGCTGGGATTGATCATAACGGCGCACCCCTGTGGGTGAAGCGCTTCAGCGAGGAAGCGCTATCGCTCTACGAGGATGCGAAGAACCTGAAGCAGGAGACCGGTTTCGATCTTCGCCTCGTCGTGGTCGACACGTTGAGCGCCGCCTTCGTCGACGAAGATCAGGATCGAGCCGCCGGGGCGACCAAGATCATGCGGCGCCTGCAAGTGATCCAGGAACGGCACAAGTGTGCCGTGCTGGTCATTCATCACACAGGCAAAGGCGGGGGCAATCGTCCGACCGGTAGCGGCGTATTCTGGAACCGATCAGATATGGTGCTGCGGGCGGATCAGTGCGCGGGCTTCACAAAGCTGACCGTCGACAAGCGCCGTGATGGTCGGGACGGAGCTTCTTTCCAATATGAGATCACCGGCCATCCGTTCCAGACATCGAAGGGAACGATTGACGTTCAGGTGATCCAGAACGTTCGCCCCATGACGGGTGACGATCTGAAGGGCGAACATTCGAAGGCAGATAGCTATCGCCAGCGAGACGTCGATGTCGCGAGACTGAAGCTTCTGGACATCGCAGTCGACGGCAAGGCCAGCTTCAAGACTTGGAAGGCTAGAACGATCGAAGGCTGGGCCGAAAAGCCGTCGGAAGGGGCCAAGAAAACGGCGTTTACGAAAGCGCAGAAGACCCTACTGGAAGAGGGCCGCATAGCGATCGAGGGTGACATGGTTACCGTTACTGTTACCGGAAATGACGGTAACTGCACTTCGGTAACTCAGCCGACGGATCCAGTTACCGTTACCGTTACCCCCACCCCCTCTGTAAGAGGGGTTGGTAACGAGATGGGTAACCCGTTAGCGGGAAACGGTTTCGATGAATGAAACAACCGGTCTCCCCCTCTTCGATTGGCAGCCCTCGGCGAAGGTGGAGCCTTTCCCGTTCCACCAGTGCAGGCCGAAGGTCCGCCATGCTGCCTTTCTGGTGGTCGAGAACGATCGCGATAGGGCCGCAGCGTGTTTAAAGGTGATCGAGGACGGTATCCGTCGCCACCTGGCGTCGGGTGCCTTTGGGCCGAAGGCGATCGAGAAAGAGATCGAGGCGTTCCGCCAGGCTGTCTCAAACGACGTGAACCGGCTGAGATATGAGGCCGCTGCGGTGGCACCCGACTGCGGAGGTGCAGCATGACAACCGACGCAGTTTTAGCCATCGACCGTTCGCTCGACCGGTCGCGCCGGGCCTGCGAGGTCGTGAGGCGAGGCAATCGCTCGCAGGCAGATTTGAAGGACATGTCGCGTCGCCTGATGGACCTTGATGCGGCGATCTTCGACGCCGAGAAGCTTCCACAGACTGATGAGATCAAGGCAGCAATTCGGCGTGGCCACGAAGGCATGAGAGGTGCAGCATGATTGACCAGAATGACCACGGGGTCGCAGCGTCGCTGCCGACAGGGCCATGGAGCGAGAACGACTTCTGGGCCTATACGAGTTCCTACAGAGCCGTTTATCCGGATGGCAGGTCGTTCTCAGAACTAACCGCGCGGTGTTCCTGTGGGGTGACATAAGGGTGACACAACCGTGCCTCGAGGCAATTCAAGCGGCTCTGGAAGCCGGGGATGATGTTGCAGATCTGTGGCTGGAACGCTTTCGGGAAATCGTGCGGTTCCAGTCTCGGCATATTGTTCCGCGCGATCTGAACGAGCCGAGCAGTCCGGTTTTCCTCAGCCGACGCAATGATGATTACCTTCCGTTCGCGATCCCGAAAGACCACATGCTTCCGGCGGCGGTGCAAGATCACCCGTCGGTCGCATCGATAGCCCGGGCCGATACCGGCCGCAGCTCGAGATCAGGCAAACCTAAGCAGCGATTCAGCGTCGTGCGGGGAGGCCGGCCGTGAGCTACAAGTTTCCGCCAGAGCTACATCCGTTGCCCCATTGGCTGAAGGGCAGGGCGTTGATGTGACGTCGCTTAAAACCGACAGACAAGCCTTGTTCTTCGCAAAGAAAGTCAGCGGGAAGTCGACGCGTTTCCGATAGACGGGCAATCGTGCTTGCCAAATTGCAGGAGATCCAGCGGAAGCTGGGGCTGGAGCCGAAGCGAGCGGCAATCGCGAAGGCGTCGTCGCTCGAAAGCGACTATCGCTTCGGGAGTTTGGGCCGGCATCGCCGGTGCGCCAGGTCTGCTTCGCGGAGCATGCCGCATGGCTGGGCGTGCGGGTATCCCATCGGGTACCTGAGCCCTCGAAAGCCATCGCTGAGGGAGCGGGCCGATCCCGGCAAGTCGAGGGTCAATGCAGCGCCCGCTATGCGGCCTACGGACGACGAGATCAGCGCAGGAATATCGGTGAAGGGTGGCTTTGATCGGAAGACGCTCGCCGCGTGGGGTGTGCCTTAGCCTCCGCCATCTAGGTGGCGGAAGTGTATACTCGAGTCGGCGTTCCCGCGTCCTGTCCTGCGCCGGCCGCCACTGCGCAGTCGCCACTCGTGGCATCGACACGAACATCTTCGCCAACGAACCGCACGACCAGCAGCAGGGCCACGAGCTTCGACGACATCCGGGCATAGTTCCTCTTAGCAAGTCCAGCGGCGCTTGCCCCGTAAGGAAACGGTACTATTGTTGGATAAGCGGAGGAGGTCGCTCGTTCGCGTGAGGAACAGACATCGCGGCCTTCGGCCTGTCTCCGCACCACAATGTGCGGCCGGCATCAAGCCGGCCTGGCAGGGAGGCAGCGATGACATTGCCTGAGTTTCTAACGACCCATTTCAGCTTCGGCGGCTCGTGGCTGCTCTATCTCTCGATGGGGGCGATCGCGGTCCTGAGCTTCTTCGCGGAGTAGCTGCAGAACACCTACTGCTTTTGCGCGGACCGCCTGTGCCGATCCAAGATGTTCAGAAGATCAACCATGTCGTCCGCTTCCTCCTTGTTCATGCGGATCATGATGCGGTCGCCGAACTCAGCGGGATAGTCCGAGAAGATGTCGACGACGGACCACGTGCCGTCTGCAGCTTTGCGAAGGGTGTAGCGGTCGTCAGGCATAGCTCTGTCCCATCGAACGATCCGGCTGATTGCAGACTGCCCCTAAGTCGAGCGCTACCACAAGCGGGAAGCAGGACATGAAGCATATCCTCCACCTCGCCGGCTCGCCGATCAAAATGGAACCGCTGAGTCCGTCCGCTACGTTCATCCTCTAAAACGGAGGATGAGATCATGTCGAACAACGGAAGCGCGTCTCTCGGGAGAACCGCGGCTTAGAAGATCGTGAAGCGGCAGACCTTAAAACCGTCAACGAGGCTCCGGCCGGGGACGCGGATGAAGCGTCTGACGAAGACTTCTATGAGACGGCCGCCGCGGGCTCGGAGATCGCGATGATCCGGCGAGGGAGCGCTCGAGATGAGCGTAGAGGGCGAGATCCGGCAGGCGATGATTGAGGAGCTGCAGTGCAGGCCGGTTAGTTGGCGAATGCTACGGGGGATCGGGGGACCATCAATGGCCCGGTCTATCTCGATGATCTGGTGATGGTAGTCCAGGGCTCGGTCTCGGGCGGCCCATTGCTTCACTCGAGCGTGCAGCATCGTGTCTGAGACAAGCCCGCCAGGCTGCTGGTCGGCGGGATTGTTCAACTCCAATCGCTTCGAAATGGCTGCTTCTGCGACCTTACATCCAGGATGGATAAATCTAGGTTTGTCCGCCGACCTTCGTCAGCGTGAGATCTTCCCACGGCACCGTAAACGAGATGCCATCGCTGGTCGTGAGCTTTACCCCTGACGAAAGGAGCCACTCGGTTCTTTCAGGACTTCCCTCTGACTCTGGCACCAGAACCTGATGAACATCGTAGGCTTTGCCATCGGAGCCTTTGGCGAGGAACCGATCGGCTTCGTTGATCTCAATCGACATTGTGGAACCTCGGACGTGTGGACACTGTCCCAGCTATAGCCGCAAGAAGGTGGCATTGCTGCGACGGTAGGAGTGAGCCTACTTCTTCATTCGCTCTGCCGCGGCATCTGCATCAGACCGGGTTGGCCCGTGCTTCTTGATGATCTCGCGAGCCTGCTCCGACGTCAGCCCATGCTTCTTCGCAAAGTAGCTGACCTCGTAGGGCTCGCTGGCTGACACCTTCGCCCAGTCTCGCCCATCTTTCTTGCTCTTATCGTCTGCCATGATGTCCTCCGCTGGTGGCGCTGTAGAGATGCGGCAGCCCGTCCGAGTGTCGAGGGGTAAGGGGGGCAGCGGACTGCGTGGCGCGGCTCACGGCCAAAGGCGCCCGAAGACCTCGTCGATCGCCCCTTGGACCACCACGCTGTTTCCGCCGACGAAGAAGACCTCGGTCCGTTCCGCTCCCGCCTGCTTCAGGTGAGTGATCATCTGGACCACCACGATGATCTTCTGATTGTTGGTGTCGACAAAATGCTGTCGCCCGGGCGAAGCGGCCATGTTGAGTCCTTTTCCAGCTGAGCGGCTCTTAGAACTCAACGCGTCGTCGCGGTAAAGAAGGATGGCGCCGCTGCTCTCGCGGCTACATCTCGCCGCTGCTAGGAGCGTTACCGTCATAAACTGGGGTTTCGAGGATTTCGCGGCGGCAGCAGCGCTTTTGGGCGGGACCGGCGTCGCTTTAGTTCTTGTCTTTGAATCCGTGGTCGGCCTCCTGCCGCGGGTTCTCTTGGCCGGGGTCGTTTTCGCCATCACATTGGCGATATGGGCTCACCTTGCGGTGGGCGTATTCTAGATCGCGGGCAGACGGAATAGGCGGCACCAATCCAGCACCGACACCGTACCTATGTCCCCTACTGCCCGCTCAGGAACCGACCGTTAACCCAGCCTTCCCATCCCTCGACGCGGATCTTCTGCCACCCGCCAGTCGCATAGGGCAGGAAGGCTATGGAGCTCTGGTTTCGACCGAGGCGACGCAGCACACGGCTTTGCGCGGACGGATATGCTCGGAGGTTCAACGTATCACCGGCGGCGACGCCTGTAACGCAGTAGCGGGCAGGGGACACCATCGCGATGAAGCGTCCGCTCACCCAGCCCTGATAGTGGCCGTCATCCACCGGGCACCAACTTCCCTGGCAAGCGTCGGTTACGATGATGCCGCAGGATCCGTACCGCTTTCCCGTCAGCACTCGTGCCGAGGTGCCTCGGCCATCCCGAAGGTTAAGCACGTCATCCGAGGCGACGTTGACAACACAGTGCTCCTCGCCGGGGATAGGAGATGCGGCTAGAGCGGAAGAGGATGCCAGCGCGGCCCCGGCCAGCAAAGCCAAACCGAGGAGCCGCATCGGTGCGAGGCGAGCCGGAACTGCAGAGATGACTGCATGCATTTGTCGCCATTCCTCCCCGGGGTCTACCCCTGTTGCAGGCGTATACGCGCTCAGCCACCTCGGTTGCGTTCCTCGCACCGTCTTGAAGGCGAGGGGTTCAATGGAGGTTTCAAGGATTGCCGGTCTGGCCATCACTGATTGCGGGCTTGGGCTTCCACAGCCTCAAGCCGCAGAACGTCTGCATCCTCGGAAGCTTCGATGTCTTCGCGCTCTTGCGCCAGGATGTCAGCTTGCTGCGGCTTCTCTCGCCCGACCTGGGCAGCAAGCTCGGTGAATGTCGGAAACTCCCCATTGGCCGAGCGGTTGTTGGCGAGGCGGAGGTAGCGGAGCGGGAAAGCGATTGCATCGACATGAGCCGGGCTAAGTTCGGTCGGGCGTCCAGGATCTGAGAGCAGTGCTGTTTCGGCACGGGCTAGAGCATCATCGATTTCCCCCTCTGTCAAAACGTGGTTCTGCCGGAGCGCGGTCATCAGGGCGGAGACCGCAACGTAGAGGCCTTCAAGCTGCAGGTTTGCGGTGTTCATACGGATTCCATCCATGTAAAAAGGGGGAGCCTTCCGGTGGCTCAAGCGGTCCGGGTCTTCTTGCCTTGACGCACACGGTCATTCTGCCCCCAAGCAGCAAACGAGCACAGGGAATGGCAGAACCACGAGACAGTTCCGCGAAAAGCGACTGCCTGCGCTATGACCCAAGTGAAGCCGATCACCAGCGGGCTCGCCGAGCTTCAACGTGCCGCAGAAGCCTAGGAAAAAGCGCAATCCAGCGAGGATACTTGGGCGGGAAGTGGAGCGCCGGAGGGCAGCGGTTGCTGGTTGCTCCTGTTTCCCCGTCATCCTTGGAACCAGTCGTCGTTGATGCCGAGGGTTTCACTGACAATGTCACCGAGGCGTTTCCTCGCTTCTTCGGTGTACGGTTCGAGCCGAACGAGCTCGTCAGCGTAAGCGCTGTTTGAGACGTACTCGGAGATCTCTCTTCGGGATTCCCGCAGGAAATGAGCGAATGAAGGGATCTTCGCGGCTTCAAAGACGAACCGGTTATGATTGACGCGGTACGTCGGCACAACTGTCAGAGCTAGATCCAATATGTGAGACAGTTCTGGCTGCGCGCGGCCCTCGTGGATAGGCATCCACATGCACTGCTCGTTCGCGTCGATCTCTGCACGCACCCGTGGCCATAGAGCCTCTTTTCCCTCGGCGATTACGAATGCGTCCCCCGAAGGGCCATCTCTGCGTGCGGCCCAATACCAGTCGTTCATAAACACTCCTCCTGAATGGTTCGGCCGAGGTAACTAGCATTGCCCTTCGACGGCAAGCGGGTCGCACGGGTGGTAGCCTCTACATAGGGCCCATCCGGTCTATGCCACGAGCATGTAGGGCACCCCACGGGGGCTTCGGTTAACTCTGGCATGAGAGGGCGGGACCGTCTGGTGAGGTCAAATTCCGCCCGCCCGAAAAACTCTCCGACTGCCGCAGAAAGCCCATCGCTTTTCCCGACAGAGCTTCGCGCCTGTCGCGGTCGAATAAAACCGACAGACTGTTGATCAGGAAGCGCTTACCGCCACACGTGCCGCAGAAGAGGCGGCGTGAAGGGGTCGCAACCGGCGAAAACTTCAGCGAAGAGAGCCGGGGCGGCCTCGTTTCACGGACAGGTGAGAAGAGACGAATTCGATATCGTTTTACCAGCGCGCTTCTGCGTCCATACATCGTGATGCGGGGCTTTAAAGACAGTCTCATCACACGCAAGCAGATGCGAAAGATGACCCTTCCCCTTCAGAGTAACTGACAAAAGCCGCCGTCCCTTTACCGGGGCGGCGGCCTTTTGGCGTCAGGTCTTCGCTTTCGGCGTCTAGCTGGTGCCGGTAGCCCGTCTGCCGCTCGATCTCACGCATGACGCTGTTCCAGTATCGACCGTGGCTACGCACAAGGCTGTCGTTCCATCGCGCTTCCTTCCGCGCCATCCGCCAGCGATTGCGCGCTTCGAGCCAAGCCCCCCTGGTGCCGTGCACGCCCAGGAGCATGGTTACCTCCTGCCGGACTCCGGGCGGACGACGGAGCGGATGACGGAAGAGGCGGGCAAGCAGCCGGCGGATCATGATCCGGTGTCCTGAGCTGCATCGGGATTATCTGATTGCAGCCCCATTTGGCACTGACGGCGGATCGGGTCTGATCGGGTCGCTACTTGGTTGGTAAGGCGCCTGGCGTCCACGGCGGCCAGTTCCTCATCCGCCCTCATGATCGGGATGCTGTTCCTTCGAGGCAGTTTGGCCATGGCGCCCTCGCTGTAAGAAAAGCATACGGAGCGAGCATAACTGGTGCCGTGGGTGCTGGACGAAACGCGCGATGGCTTTTGTCGTTTTAGGGCTCGAAAGGTGTCCCGGTGCTCTGCTTGATGGTCGTATTCGCCCGCACCCGACTTCACTGCGCGGTCGGTGAACCCCCGCGGTTCTTTTCGCGAGCAGCGTCAATGCTCCATGCGCCGGGGCCGGTGAAGACGAGGAGCAGGAAGACGAAGCAGTAGAGAATGGAGGCGTCTCCGCCATTCAGGACCGGGTAGAAGCTCTGTGGTGCGTGGAACATCCAGTAGGCCACGGCCATCTCGCCGGCCAACAGGAAGGCCACGGGGCGGGTGAACAAACCGAACAGGATGAACAGGCCGCCGACAAACTCCATGAGACCGCCGATTCCCGACAGGGAAAGCAGCTCCGGCAGGCCGCGCTCGGGAGCGGCCGGAAAACCGAAGAGCTTCTGCGTTCCGTGCTCCATGAAGATCAGGGCCGTCACGATGCGCAGCAAAGCGAGGGCATAGGCGCTGTAGCGATCGATGAAGTTGATCTGTGTCATAGGTGTTCTCCTTTGGAGGAAGCGGTTCAGGGCGCGTTAAAGTGGGCCACAGATCCAGCCGATAGTGATCGACAGGATCTTCTTCGATAATTGTGTCAAGCTCGTTGGCAGCCTGCATCGACCGCCCATTGTAGCGCGCCCTGTATGTGCCTCTAGGCAGGGCTATCCTCGCACCTTGATCGGCGACCCACTCCATCAGCGTGATTTCGCCGTTGGGGGCTTGAAAAGAGACTTCCACGATCTCCTCCCAGTCTTCATCCGCGCCCGGATCGGTATCGAACATGTGTATGGTGAGGCCGACAGCGCCAGTGTGGAGGCCCGTCATCAGAAACAATATTGCAGGTGCTTGTGCGCCGCAAAGCCCGTTGCTCTGGCCCAGGGAGCATTCGTCCGTCGCGCCTTGAAACGCACTATCCAGTTCAATATAGGGCTGTCCGTAATTTACCTCGACATTGCCCGCGAAAAGCTCGGTCATGACCTTCTCCAACTTCTGACGACGTCGGTTGCAATTCGCTATATAAGTCGGCGTTCGTAACCTCGGGAAGGTCTATGTAGGGTTGTGGGTGCCGCCCCACCCGTGAAGTCTGGGCCGGGGATTCACTACAGCAAGCCCTTGGATGCAAGTATCTTCTTTACCTTGGCAAGATCCTGAAGCGCCTTGGTATGAGAAGCGACACGTGAAGTCTTGGCTAAAGTCGCGACCGTGAGACCCTTGCGATTCCCCAGCGCCGGATCCGCGCCGGCCTGCAACAGATACAAGACGATATCCCAGGACTGGCTGCTGGCCGCCATGATCGCCGGGGTGTCGCGATTGAAGAGGCGTTGATCGACATCCTCACCGCCTTCCACAAGTCTGCGTACAGCTGACACATCGCGATAAAGGATCGTCTGGGCGATCGGGCGAGAGAGTGGGTCTTCGGCAGATGGGGCGAGACCAAGGCAGCAGTAGCGACCACTGCCGCCGCACTCATGACTTTCATTGCGCTCCGCCGGGCTCGTACGTAACTTGGAATGCCGTGCAACATGCCTCTACCATAGCAAACCCTTCTTCAGAAAGCACGACGTGCCGAACGTGCTTACCATCGCTTGTTATTCCGCTTTTGCGACTGCCAATGCCGCCCTGCTACGGCAGAGATGGGGGCGAAAGCTGCCGGGCCGCGTGGCTGTTTGCTACCTAATGTTGCTGCAACCTACAACCCAAGGAACCATCTTTCGAGGTCGGTGCCGACCATGAGGGGATCGACGGGACCCTCGACCGACCTGTCCCGGACCTTCTCGCGCAGCGCGGACGGCGGATAGCCGAACTCTCGCACGAAGGCGCGTCGGAAGTTGCGTTCGTCGGTAAGGCCCCATCGCCTGCCGATGTCGGCCAATGACATGCGCGAATATCGATTGGAGGCTATGTCCCGCTGCACGGCCCGCAGGCGCATTCGCCGTATCATGGTGGCGATGTCCGCGCTCTCGCCCATGATGCGGTAGAGGCGCGACCGCGAGATCTCAAACTCTCGGCAGACGAGGTCCGGCCCAAGATCAGGTTCCGATAGGCGTTCGGCTATGAAGCGGCGGATTGTCCTAGTTGGATCATCCTCGGTCTGGGCCGTGTCGTGCCGCGCGGGCATCGAACCACAAAGGCAGCTCGGGAGCAGGGCGAGACTGGATTTTACGACGCATCTGGCATCCCGAGGGGTCAGGGAATCGGGCAGCTTGTCGAGCGATCGCAGAAGGCCGCCGAGTATGATCGCCTGCGCCGTGTCAGGCGCGAATACGCGGCCGTCGAGCGCCGGCCACCAAGCCATGTGCCTCTCCACGACCGGGCGTGGCAGGAACAAGCCGAGCCATTCGGCGTCCTCTATCAGGAGGTCCAGCGGGCTGGCGAGACGCGACAGCAAAAGCGTTCCCGGCGTGACCTCGATCCGCCGCCTCCCGATCCTGCCCACGAAGCGCCCGCGCTCGACGAGGTTGACCATCACATGGTCGAGTTGCACCCGCCTCGCCATGTCCTGGTCGCGTACGAGCCGGAACGTCCCGGCCGCGATGCGCATGGTGCGCATGTCGCCTAGATCGCGCGAGAACAGGCGCCCGGTAAAGGCATTCTCGTCCGGCACATGGACGCGGCCGGCCAAGCCCATGACATCGCGCCAAAGAGCGAGACGCTCGTAAACCGTCTTCGCGTCGCGCTCAAGACGAAGATCGAGTGTCGACGAACCGGAAGTCCCCATGGATCGATACTAGCCGAGGCAGCCGGGCAAATCATCCCAGAACTCTCGAAACATCCGATCACCTTGCCCGGTCGTACGAATCTCGATTGACGGTACGTTATATTCCGTATCGATCAAGGTTCTGGGGAACACCGAGCGCCGGGGCGTGTCGGCTGCGAAGTCCGGGGCAGGACGGGCGCCCTTTCCGCACGGCAGGGGGACGAGGGGTGATGGGACAGCGCACGCGGGCCCGATGGCTGGCCGGGGTTTCGGTGGCGGCGCTGTTGGCATCGGGAGGAACAGCCCCAGCCCAGAGCGTCGTCACAACCGGCGACGTCAGACCGGCCCAGGCAACTTCGCCCACGTGGGACTTGGGAAACGGGTTCCTGGTTGTCGGCGACTCCAGCGACGGCACGCTGAGCATTCAGGCCGGGGGCACCGTCAGCAACGGCGACGGCGCTATCGCCGGACGCTTTTCTACAACCGGCACGGTAACAGTAACGGGTGCAGGCTCCACGTGGACGAACAGTGGCTTACTCGTGGTTGGGTCTGGCGGCGACGGCAGGCTCACCGTGGCGAACGGTGGGGTGGTCAGATCGGATGAGACCTGGATCGCCGGGGGTGGGCTTTCGAGGGGCGCAGTCGTCCTCGATTTCGGCGGGGTGCTGGAGACCGGACAAGTTGCCATTGGTAGCGGCGAGGGCACATTCACCTTCAACGGCGGCACACTTCGCCTGACCGGTGACCAGAACGACCTGTTCTCGTACCTTTCACCAGGGTCGACCATTCTATCCGGGAGGGTCGTGCTCGATACGTTCGGTGCGCGGATCGACACCAATGGATTCGATGTCTCCACGGGTGTCGCGCTCTCGGGTTCGGGCGGCCTGTTGAAGCTCGGCGACGGCACGCTGGCTCTCCGGGAAGGGGGTAACTACGCCGGCGGAACCGATATCGCGGGCGGCACCCTGACGGTCTCCGGGCTCATTTCCAACTTGGTCAACGGCGAAAATGTCAGGGTCGGCGTCGATGACGGTTCGTCCGGAAACGGTGCGCTGTTGGTCGCCGACGGCGGGACGATCAGCAACACGGCCGGCTACATCGGCTCTCTTCGTAACTCGACCGGCACGTCGATCGCGACAGTCACGGGCGTTGGTTCGGCTTGGAGAAACAGCCGCTTTCTTTCGGTGGGCGAGGCAAGCAGCGGCGCGCTGATCGTCACGGACGGCGGGGCGGTGAGCAACACCGACGGTTATGTCGGCCGTCTTACGGATTCCACGGGTGCGGTGACGGTCGCGGGCGACGGCTCGAGCTGGACGAACAGCGGCTTACTTTATGTCGGGAACAGCGGGCGCGGCACGCTGACCGTCGCCGATGGCGGCGTGGTCAGCAATACGGCCGGCTATGTCGGCACCGGTCCAGGCGGGGCCGGCGCCGTCACCGTTTCGGGTGTCGGGTCCACGTGGACAAACTACGGGCGCCTGTTTCTGGGAGTTAGTGGCGACGGAACACTGACCGTGGCGGATGGCGGAGCCGTCAGCAACGCGGACGCTTTTGTCGGCACTAACTCGACGGGCGTGGCGACGGTGACGGGCGCGGGCTCCACCTGGACCAATTCCGGCATCCTCTATGTCGGCAACGGCCGAGAGGGCACGGTGACCGTAGCCGAGGGAGGCCGGATATCGGCGGCCGAGGCGGTGATCGGCGCGTTTGGCAACGGCACGTTAAACATCGGTGCGGCGGCAGTGGAGACGGCGGCGGCGGCGGGCATGCTAGACACGGCGACCGTAAACCTTGGTCAAGGCGGCACGCTTGTGTTCAACCACAACAACAACGGAGACGGCACGCCGCTCGATTTTGCGCCGACGATCATGGGTCCGGGCTCCATTCGTCATCTGGCGGGAACCACCACCCTGACCGGCACGAACACCGCCGCAGAGAGCTTCACCGGTACGCTCGACCACTTGGGCGGCACGTTGTGGGTGAACGGCACCCTCGGCGACACGGTCGACAACCGCGCCCAAGTAAACGTCTCCCAGTTCGGCGCCCTTGGCGGCGTCGGCACGATCGCCGGCTCGCTAAACGTTGACGGCGGCGGGATTCTGCTGGGGACGCGCGGTCAGACCCTGACGGTGGACGGCGATCTCGTTCTCGGCTCCGGCTCGACGACGAACGTGCTGCTGGGCACCCCGTCATCATCGGCGCTCTTCGACGTGGGCCGCGATCTCACGCTCGACGGAACGCTCTCCGTCACCGATGCCGGCGGCTTCGGCGCGGGCGTCTATCGGCTGTTCGATTACGGCGGAACCCTCACCGATGAGGGAATGGAGATCGGCACGACGCCGACCGGAGTCGCCGCGGCTGATCTCTCGCTCCAGACCTCCGTGCCAGGGCGCGTCAACCTCGTCTTCTCTGCGGGGCAAGATCTCGGCTTTTGGGATGGCGCCGATGCGGCCCGTCACGACAACGGCGCGATCGACGGCGGCTCCGGCGACTGGCGGGCGGATGGGCGCAACTGGACCGACACGACCGGGGCGGTCAACGGCCCCTACCGCCCAAACCCCACCTTCGCGGTATTCCAGGGCACTGGCGGGACAGTTGCTGTCGATGACAATGCGGGGCCGATCTCCGTGTCCGGCATGCAGTTCGCCGCCGACGGTTACCAAATCCAGGGCGACCCAGTCGGCTTGGCCGGCGCGAACGGCGAGACGGTCGTACGCGTCGGCGACGGCTCGGTCGACGGTGCGGCCATGACGGCAACCGTGGCCTCCGAACTCGTCGGAAGCAGCCGCCTGGTGAAGGCAGATCTCGGTACCCTCAACCTTGCCGGCCGCAACGGCTACACCGGCGGGACCTCGATTGACGGGGGGACGCTGCGCATCGACAACGCCGACGCCCTTGGCACGGGCGACATCAACTTCACGGGCGCCGGTATCCTCGTCGCCGACAACACGTTGATGCTCGCCAACCCCAACATCGTCTGGGGAAACGACGCGGCCGGCACGATCGCCGCAGCGAACGGGACGGTGCTGACGCTCACACCCGCCGAGGGTTACGACTTCGGCGACAACGCAACCATCCGCTTCGGTGTGGCAGGTGCTGGGGGAGCGGTCGTTATCGGCCACAACCCGGAGTTTTCCTCCATCAGACACCGTCCGGGGGCGCAGTTCTCCGTCGATGCGGGGACGCTGCGCGTCGGCAGCGGCCGCATCGGGTCGAGCTTCTTCGGGAACGACGGCGCCACCTGGACGGTCGCGGCGGACGCCACGCTCGACCTGAACGGCTTCGCGACGAGGATCGCGAACCTTTTCGGCAGCGGAACGGTCACCAGCGGCGCGGCCGCCGCGAGGCTGGAGGTTTCCGGGATCGACGCTACTGAGTTTTCCGGTGTCATCACCGACGGCGCGGGCCCGCTCTCGCTCACGAAGGAGGGTACGAACACCCTCACGCTGTCCGGCGCCAACACCTATACGGGCCCAACCACGATATTCGCGGGCGGACTGTCGATCTCCGGGACCGGCAGCATCACGTCCGACGTCACCAATGACGCCACATTCGTCAATGGCGGGACCGTCACCGGCGACGTGATCAACAACGCCACGTTCGAAAGCTCCGGGATACTCACCGGGAATCTTACCAACGCCGGAAGTGTTCTAGCCGCGGGCACCATCGACGGCGATGTCCTCAACACCGACGGGGCGCTCTTCACGGTACGGGACACGCTCGGCGGCATCGGCCTGTTGACCAACGATGGCGCGGCGAACCTCGGCGACAGCGCCTTGACGGTCGCCGGTCTCGCAGGTTCGTCGAGCACCGCCACGATCGACACCGGCACGGGCAGCCTCACCTTCGGCGGCGATCGGACAAGCCGCACCTATGCGGGCGCGTTCACCGGTTCCGGCACGCTGACGAAGCGGGGCACCGCCGTACAGGTCTTTTCCGGAAACAGTTCCGGGTTTTCCGGCGCGACGTCGGTTACGGGCGGTGCATTGCGCGTCGAAGGCAGCCTTGGCGACGGCTCCAGCACGGTCAGTGTCACCAATGGCGGCGGACTCGGCGGCGCAGGCACGATCGGCGGCGCGGTCACGATAGATGACGGTTCGCTGATCGGCGTGCAGGGCCGGACCCTGTCGATGAACACCGTGGCGTTCGGCGCGACCTCGATCGTCGATGTGACGCTGGGGGTGCCGGGCGATACGGCCCTGTTCGACATCGTCGGGGACCTGACGCTGGACGGCACGCTGAACGTCACCGACGCGGGCGGTTTCGGAACGGGTATCTACCGCCTGATCGAATATGGCGGCGACCTCACCGACCTGGGGCTGGAGGTCGGCGCGACGCCGACCGGTGTCCCCGCGGACGCGTTGGTGGTGCAGACCGCCGTCGCGGGAGTGGTGAACCTGGTGTCGGCGGCTGGATCCACGTTGTCGTTCTGGGACGGCGACGCCACGACGCTGCACGACAACGGCACCGTCGACGGCGGCTCGGGCACCTGGCGGGCCGCCGGGCGCGCCTGGACTGGGTCGGATGGAGCGATCAACGGGCCGTATATGCCCAATCCCACATTCGCGGTGTTCCAGGGATCGGCCGGAACGGTCACCGTGGACACGGGCGCCGGCGCGCTTGCCGCGACCGGCATGCAGTTCGCGGCCGATGGCTACCGGATCCAGGGTGGCCCGATCGAGCTGGAGGGCGCGGGCGGCGAGAGCATCGTCCGGGTCGGCGACGGGACGGCACAGGGCGGCGGCGTCACTGCGACGATCGCCTCCAGCCTCACCGGCGCAAGCGCGCTGGTGAAGCGCGATCTCGGCACGCTGGTTCTGTCGGGCAGCAACAGCTACACGGGCGGCACGACTATCGCTGACGGAACGTTGCGGGTCGAGGCCGACGCTAATCTCGGCGCCTCCTCCGGCGGGCTGACGTTCAGCGGCGGCGCGCTGGCGGCGACGGGAAGCTTCGACACCTTGCGTGCCGTCTCGCTTGCGTCGGACGGCGTCTTCGACGTCTCGAGCGGCGTGGTTCTTGGTCTCGACGGCGTGGTCTCCGGCGTCGGCGATCTGGTGAAGCTGGGCACCGGTACGCTGACGCTTGGTGGGGCTAACGCCTATCGCGACACGATCGTCGAGGCTGGCACCTTGATCGGCGATGCCGTCGCGACCTCCGGCGACGTCTCCAACGCGGGGACGGTGGTGTTCGATCAGGCGGTGAACGCGACCTTGGCCGGCTCCATCGGAGGTCTCTCGGGCACCGACGGTGGCATGGTGAAGCGCGGCGCGGGTACGCTGACACTCGGCGGCATCTCTTCGCTGGACTGGGCGATCGACGATGGCGGGCTGTCAACGGCTGCGAACCGTTTCGGCGGTGACGTCGCCATCGGCACGAACGGGCGCCTCACCTTCGACCAAGCCGTAGGCGGCTTCTATGCGGGCGCTCTTTCCGGATCCGGACAGTTCCTCAAGACCGGGAGCGGAGCGCTGAGCCTCACCGGCGACTCGTCGGGCTATGCCGGCGACACTGCTGTTACCGGCGGGACGCTGACGATTGCGGGGATCCTCGGAGGGGATACGACGGTCTCCGGCGCCGTCCTTACGGTGAACGGCACGCTTGGCGGTGATGCGGCGATCGACGACGCGGGGACGCTGGCCGGATCCGGAACGATCAGCGGCGCGGTGACGGTGGCTGGCGACAGCACCCTCGCGGGTGTGGCGGGCGGGACGCTGGAGATGGGTTCGCTCTCCCTCGCCGAAGGATCGACCCTCGACGTCTCGCTGAGGGCCGCGGGCGATCCGACGCTGTTCGACGTCGCTGGCGACCTGACGCTTGACGGCACGCTGAACGTCATGGATGCCGGTGGCTTCGGTGCCGGGATCTATCGGCTGTTCGACTATGGCGGTGTCCTGACCGACAACGGTCTGACCCTCGGCGGGACGCCCGGCGATGTCCAGGCGTCGGACCTCTCCGTGCAGACCGCGCTTGCTGCGCAGGTAAACCTCGTCTCGACGGCTGGCGCGGCGCTCTCCTTCTGGGACGGCGGCAATGCGGTTCTGCACGACAACGATGCGATAGATGGCGGCTCCGGGGCCTGGACGCTCGGCGGGCGCAACTGGACGGGCATGGACGGGGCGGTCAACGGACCCTACAAGCCAAACCCAAGCCTCGCCGTCTTTGGCGGCGCTGCCGGAACCGTCGTCCTCGATGCCGATGGCCTCGCGGCTACCGGCTTGCAGTTCGCCTCAGGGGGATACCAGCTCACCGGTGGCTCGCTGGAGCTGGTCGGCGCCAATGGCGCGACCGCCATTCGGGTAGGCGACGGTTCGGCGGCAAGCGCGACGATGACCGCGACGATCTCCTCCAGCCTCACCGGCGAAGGTGCCCTGGTGAAGAGCGATCAGGGCACTCTGGTATTGACCGGGGACAACAGCTACGGCGGCGGGACGCAGATCCAGGGCGGTGTCCTGCAAGTATCCTCCGACAGCAATCTCGGCACAGCCGCCGGCGGCCTGACGCTGGCGGGCGGCGCTATGCGCTACGGCGGCGGATTTGCCAGCGCCCGCTCCGTCCTGCTGGCCTCCTTGGAGGGCAGGATCGACACCAACGGATACGACGCCTTGCTCTCCGGCTCCGTCGCCAATGCATTCGGCACCGACGGCACGCTGGTGAAGCTTGGTACCGGCACGCTGACGCTCGCCGGCATCTCTTCGCTGGACTGGAGCGTCGAGGCCGGCCGTCTGGTCTCCGCCTCGGACCGTTTCCGCGGTGATGTCGCCATCGGCACGGGAGGCAGCTTCATCTTCGACCAAGCCGTAGGCGGCTCCTATGCCGGCTCTCTCTCGGGTGCGGGACAGCTTTCCTTCACGGGCGGCGGCGCGGTGCGGCTGACCGGCGACAGCTCCGGCTTTGCCGGCCTTTCTACGGTTACCAGCTCCACGCTGGTCGTGGACGACATGCTCGGAGGCGTGCTCCTGGTTGGCGACGGCGGACGCCTCCAGGGCAGCGGCACCGTAGGGTCAACGACACTCGCCTCCGGCTCCACGGTCGCCCCCGGCAACTCCATCGGCACGTTGAGCGTCGCCGGCGACCTGACCTTCCTGGCCGGCTCGGCTTACGAGGTCGAAGTGAACCCGGCAGGCACCGACAGCGACCGGATCGCCGTCACCGGCACCGCCTTCCTCGAGGGAGGCTCGGTGGTCCATGTCGGGATGACCGGTGCCTACGATCCGACCTCGACATACACGATCCTCACTGCTGGGGCTGGTGTTGCCGGAACCTTCGACGCCGTCTCCTCGCGCTTTGCCTTCCTCGACCCGATGCTCGGCTATGGCGCCAACGACGTGACGCTCACCCTGGAGCGCAACGACGTCGGCTTCGGCGAGGTGGGCGAGACCCGCAACCAGATCGCCGCCGCCGAGGGCGTCGAGAGCCTGAACTCCGGCAACGCCGTGTTCGACGCCGTGGTGCAGCTCGACGCAACCAACGCCCGCGCCGCCTTCGACCAACTCTCCGGAGAGGGTCATGCCTCGGTGAAGACGGCGCTGATCGAGGAATCGCGGTTCGTCCGCGATGCGGCCACGAACCGCATCCGTGCCGCCTTCTCCCAGTCGGACCTCGCCTCCACCTCGGGTCAGAGAGAGGGTCTGGCATCGATGTCTCCGGGGCTTGGGCCGCAGGTCTGGCTCTCCGGCTTCGGCTCGTGGGGCGAGAGCTCGGGTGACGGCAATGCCGCCAAGCTCGATCGCGATACCGGCGGCGTCCTTGTCGGACTTGACGGCCTTGTCCGGGAGCGCTTCAGGATCGGCCTCATGGCCGGCTACAGCGCCTCCGACATCGATGTCGGCGCCAGGTCCTTCGCGGCCGACGTCGACAGCTATCATGTCGGCGTCTATGGCGGCACCGAACTCGGCGGCTTTGGTGTTCGCGCCGGTGCCGCCTACAGCTTCCACGAGATCGAGACGCAGCGCTCGGTGGACTTCCTCGGCTTTGCCGACGGCCTGGAAGCCGACACCGACGCCGCGACGGCGCAGGTCTTCGGGGAGATCGGCTACGGCATCGACGTCGGCGCGATCGCCTTCGAGCCCTTCGCCGGACTCGCCTACGTCCATCTCGATACGGACGGTTTCAGCGAGAGCGGGGGAGCGGCCGCGCTCACGAGCCGGGGAGACGACACCGAGACGAGCTTCTCGACACTCGGTCTGCGTGCCGCCACCGCGTTCGACCTCGGCGGCATGAACGCCACCGCTCGCGGCACGGTCGGCTGGCGGCACGCCTTCGGAGACACGACGCCGCTCGCCACCAACGCCTTCGCCAGCGGCGCCGCCTTTACCGTCGCGGGCGTGCCGATCGCCGAGGATGCCGCCATCGCCGAGGCGGGCTTCGACGTTGACTTCAGCCAAAACGCGACCCTCGGCCTATCGTACAACGGACAATTCGGGGACGGCGCCAAAGACCACGGAGCCCGCCTCGACTTCTCGTTCCGGTTCTAGCTAGAAGTCGGGACCATTCTGCCTAAAGGGCGCCAATGCACCGAGTTCTTCCAGTAACCATCGGCGCATTGTTGCCGAGACTGGTGCCTAGATGAATCCCTCTTTCGAGAACCTCATAAACCCGCTTTTATGGCGATGCTGGGCCGCAGGATGCCTGCCCTTCGGCAGCCTGCTACCTTATGAAGGGATTGTCGATTTGGCCCGCACGAGTCGAAGCAGGTTCAGCTCGGTCACCTCTAGGAGATACGATGTTCGACGGACTTGCAGAAGCTGCGGCTGCGCTTGGGAAGGCATTCGATCCGCCGCGTCTCGAACAGGTGGTGGAGGCCTTGGTGCCAGCCATTGTTTTCAAGCCTGCCGGGCCTGAGGGCCCCGTTGCCGAAGGCAGCCAGATCGGTGGCACTCCCGATGTCCCGGCCGGATTCGTTTGGCCCCGTCCGACGCCGCTTGCCGACGCGCGCGAGTTGACGGGACGGGCAAACGCAGAGATGGGGCAGGAGATGCTTGCGCACATCGAAATGGGTCTGCCCTATGCGTTCGTCGCGCAGGTCGACCTGGGTGAAGCGGCAAAGCTCGGCGACGTCGCAGCAAACCTTCCTTCCGACGGGCGCCTACTGTTCTTCTACGACTTCCCGACGGGTCCTTGGAACACCGGTACGCGCAGCGCTCGAGTGATCTGGGACACCTCGCCGACCGGGAACCTCTCGCAGGCAACCGTGCCTGACGACCTTGCCGCGGCTGCGCGCTCCGAGCTCGATGAGCTGGGCGACCTGCGGCCGGACGGGAAGGGCGGGACGAACTACGGCGCTCCCCGGCGCCCGATGACCTTGGCCGCGACGTGGCGACTGCCCCATCCGGCGGCACTGGAGTCCGAAGAGCTTTTATCTTCCGGCACTGCGGACAAGGACGGTGAAGCCGAGACCTTCCGCGAGGATTACGAGGAAGCGCTGGAGGCGCACCACGACGGATACACCAGGGAACTTTGGCGAAGGCAACAACTTCTCGGCAGCCCCCAACCCGAGCAGGACGATCCCCGCCTGGAGGCGGTCGTCGTCTCGAAATTCGGGGTGCAGCATCTCTCCCGTGAGGTCTGGAAGGAGCGATACCCGGCCATCAAGGCCGAGGCGGCAGAATGGACGCTCCTGCTTCAGCTCGATGTCGGGGACTGGATGCAGGCCGAGTTCGTCGAGGGAACCGTTTATTTCGTGATCCGGAAGGACGATCTTCAGGAACGCCACTTCGAACGAGTCGTTGCCGTGTACCAGCAGACCTGACGTCGTCGGGAGTCATTCGTGAAACAGCAGAAATGTTGAACCCGCCGATGCACGAGGACTTTCAGTACGTCGTCGAAAAATTTGGCGAGCCCGAGTCCATAAGGCCCTTCGAGCCCTCCGAGCTCGAGTCGTTTCAGAGTCGCGTACCGCAGGGTCTCCTGACGTTCTGGGAGCGCTACGGCCTCTGTCAGTTCTGGGGCGGGCTCCTCAGGCTCAGCCAGCCGGACGAGATGCGAGGCGTCCTGAAACTTGCCTTCGGCAAGGATGCCGAACTCGACCCCGACCGCTGCCACGTGGTCGCCTATAGCGCGTTCGGCGAACTTTACATCTGGAGCGAAACATTCCAGCGGTTGTTCCTGAGCCTGCCGGAGCTTCGGTTGCGCAGCCGTGTCCTGGAGGACGTGAGCCGGCGGATCGACGATGAGGACCGGGCTGTGGCCTTCCTGTTCGCCGGGGAAAAGCACGACATGGATTTTCTCGATAAGGACCGCAAGCTCTTGTACGCACGCTGTCGCTCGCGCCTCGGGCCGCTGGAGACCGACGAGTGCTATGGCTTCTTCCCCACGTTGATGCTCGGAGGCGAAGCCGACATCGACGCTGTGCGGCGGGTCAAGGCCCTCGAGCATTTCGCGATCCTGGCTCAGATCGACCGTCCGACCTTCGTCCGCATCCTCGCCGATGGCCAGGTAGAGCCGCTTCGGCAGATTGGCTAAAGGGCGTTCACGTTCCATGATACCGGACGCGCATCGTTCGGGAACCCGAAAGGTGCTGACCTTGAACCTATCCGCCTTCGCCCTTCCTTCTTCCGCGGGCGAACGGGGAAAGTGAAATGGACGAGCGAACGCGCGTGCTGCGGATCGGGACGGCTCTTCTCGTCCTCGCCTCTCTTCTGGCAAGTGGATTGTTATCCCGTTCGCCTTGGCTGATCGTGGTCGCCGCGCCGATCCTCACCGTCCTCTACGCGCTCGGCAGATGGCGATCCTGGCGTCACGCTTTGATCGCGGGGGGAGTGCGAGCGATCACGCTCAGCGCCCTCGTCGCATTCCCCATTCAGGCGGCCGTGGCTGCTGTTCTTTACCTGATCGGACTCGGGCTCTCGCGGTTCGTGTTCGGTTCGCGGGAGATCGTGCCGCTCACTGGCACTGACATTCTTGTAACCCTCGCGATCACGGTGCCCTGCCTTCTCCTTTCGGTCGAAATCAGTCGGCGCGAGGATGGCCCAAGGTCGTCGCTCGCGACGCTGCGGGAAGGCGTCGCCAGGGCCGCTGAGTCCTTTGCAGGCGACGACGAGTATGCACCTCGCGTTGATCCGACGCCTGTAACGAAGGCGAACTTCTTCCTGTCTCCCGGACACTGGCGGTTGGATGCGCTGGACGAGGCGATGGAGGGAAGGGGGCGCCTGTTCGAGAAGCCGCCCCGTGGCGCGACGGCGGCCGAAATCGAGGAGACCGAGACGCGCTTCGGCGTTCACCTTCCGGAGGAGTTGCGCCAGCTCTACCGCATCAGCAACGGTGGCTATGTCGGCGAGATGTACGTGCCGGCGAAACCCCGACCCTGGCCGCACAACGACTGGCGCGGCGCCTTCTCGATCGACTACTCTAGCCTAGCTCCGTTGGAAAAGCTGCGCACGGTCGAGGAGCACTACAACGACTGGACTGATGATCCGGACGAGATCCCGGCGGACGCCTCGAGGCTGATCGTCCTCCAGGCCCGCTACGGCGACATGACGCTTCTCGATTACGATGCTGGCCCCGAACCGCGCGTCCTCCTCGTGGACTTCGACGGGAACGGCAACCTGAAGGACGTCGCCTTCGACGACTTCGACAGCTTTTTTGAGCAGCTTCGTCGTCCGGTTCCGGAGAAGGCCGGCTCGTTCGTCCGACTGGACTTCCGCACCGCGCCCCTGTCCTCGCTGCCGCCGGACGCGCGCCCGGCCGTGTTCTGGAATGGCGAGGCGCATCGCTATGCCAACGTCGCCGCCAGGACCGAGGGTGCCGCAAAGCCGAAGGCAAGGGCGGACGATGCACTCATCGCCGAGACGGAAGCTCGGATCGGCCTGCCACTGCCGGACACGCTGAAGGCCATCCTTTGCGCCCGGAACGGCGGCGGGGTCGCCTTCGGGTTCCTGGACTGGCCGCTCGTCGACGGCAACGACGAAGGACACGGCATGGACGGCGAGGTTCACCTGTTCCAGGCTTTGGCCCCGGCGGAATACATCGCGACGCTGGGCCAGCTCTCGGATCGCGTCCGCTTTCCTGCCGGGGAGACGCCCTGGCGCGACCGCGTGGACGATGCCGACAGGCTCGTCGTTCTCCACGCCTCCCGCGAAGCCTCGATCATTCTCGACTACCGGGCGCCGGGCGATCCCATCGTCACACGGGTCCGCAATCTGTCCGAATTCGCGCTCGATGACGCGCGATCCTACGACACGTTCGATGGGCTGATCGGTGCGCTGCGCAAGTTCAAGCCAAGCGGGCCTGGTAACGAGGACCCGTCACGCGATCGGCGTTGAACGAACTCCTCAAGATGGCATCAGGCTGGTCCGCTTGCGGAAATCTGCCGTTTGCGCTTGATCGACCGACATGGGTCGAAAGCCGATTGGCAGCTTTCTCACCGGGATCGCCTTAAAAGCCGACGTTCTGCTTTCGGCCCAACCACGGCACGCCAATGCGCTCCCTGGCGCGGAGGGGTAACGGCTCACCCCGGCTCCCGGTCTGGACCCTGTCGAGTCAGCTCCCGGCTCGTCGCATCGGATCTATTCTACAAGAACCGCGTTGCACGGCCATGATCTCGCTCGATCTCGAACATCGGTTTGTCACTGTCGGAAGCATTCAGCTTCACGTGGTCCAGGCCGGACCGGCTAAAGGCAAGCCGGTCATGCTCCTGCACGGCTTTCCCGATTTCTGGTTCGGCTGGCGCCATCAGTTCGAGGCTCTTGCCTGTGCCGGATTCCGGATCATTGTCCCTGACCAGAGAGGCTACAACACCAGCGACAAGCCCAAGGGCATTGGCGAGTACAGGTTGTCTAAGCTCGTGGGCGACGTTGCCGGTCTCGCTGACGCACTGGGCTATGAGCGCTTTCACCTCGTCGGCCATGACTGGGGCGGTATCGTCGGCTGGGCGGCCGGGGCGAAACTACCTCACCGGGTCGACAAACTCGTGATCCTGAATGCGCCGCATCCTGAGGCGCTGTTCCCCTATGCATTGCGATCGCCGACGCAGTTGCTGCGCAGCAGCTATGCCGGCTTCTTCCAGTTCCCATTGCTTCCCGAGATCATCTTAGGCGCGCGTCGCTCTGCGATTCTGGTCCGAGCGCTGGAGAGGTCCAGCAGGCAGGATGCCTTCACGAACGAGGATCTGGCCGATTATCGGCGTGCGTGGGAGCAGCAGGGTGCACTCACGGCCATGCTGAACTGGTACCGGGCCCTCCGTTTCCGCCCGATCATGAAGGAGCGGATCGGGACCCCGACCCTAGTCTTGTGGGGCATGCAGGATCAGGCGCTGGAGTTCGGCCTTGCCCAACGCAGCCTAGCTTTCTGCGACCACGGCTATCTGGAGACTTTCGACATAGCGACCCACTGGGTCCATCGGGAGGAGGCCGCAGCGGTCAACGCGGCGCTTGTGTCATTCCTGGACGGCTGAGATGAGAACACGATCTTTGGGTCACGGCCCTCGATCGATCCTCGGCGGCTGACGCATCAACGGAGCTCGCCATGCAGCATGTCGTTCTTCTCGGCGACTCCATCTTCGACAACGCCGCCTATGTCGCGGGCGGACCCGACGTCGTGCAGCAGTTGCGGGAGCACCTGCCGCAGGGTTGGGGTGCTACACTGAATGCCGTCGACGGCGCCGTCACGGCCGGTGTCGAGCGGCAGCTTCAAAGGCTCCAGCCGGATACAAGCCACCCCGTCGTCAGCGTCGGGGGAAACGACGCCCTCAGTCAAGCGGGGCTTCTTGATGAGGGCGCACGTTCAGTGGCCGAGGTTCTCGACAGGATCAGCGACGTTCGGGAGCAGTTTGAGCAGGACTACCGGGCAATGCTCCACGCGGTGCTGCGCCTGGACCTGCTCACATCTGTCTGCACGATTTACGATGCGCGCTTTCCCGATCAACAGCGTCGCAGGCTCGCCGCCACTGCCTTGACGATCTTTAACGACGTCATCACTCGAGCAGCCTTCAGGCACGGCCTGCCGCTGATCGATCTGCGCCTGCTCTGCAATGAGGACGCCAATTTCGCCAGTCCGATCGAGCCCTCCTTTAGAGGTGGTGCGAAGATCGCAAGGGCGGTTGCGGCTCTTGTTGCGGACCATGATTTCGCGCGGCGGCGGTCGCAAGTGTTCGCCCGTTGAGCTGCCGTCTCCACCCTGATTGGCTTACGGGAAGGACCTTCTAGGCAAATGCACCTCGTTCAACTTCTCCTTCCCCTCTACGACAATGACGGGTTCGCTCTGCCGCAAGACAGCTTCCAGGCAGTCAGCCAAGAGCTCACCCGCCGCTTCGGCGGGCTGACAGCGTATACGCGCGCTCCCGCCGAAGGTTGGTGGAAGCAAGAGGGCGACCCAACCAGCCGGGACGAGATTGTCATCCTCGAAGTCATGGTGCGCGAGCTCGACGAAGCGTGGTGGCACAACTATCGCCGCGACTCGGAACACCGGTTTCGGCAGGAGAGCATCGTCATCCGCGCCCAGCCCGTCCAGCTTCTATAGCCAGCCTTTTGGCGTGACCACTGTCGAGCGCCAGATCAGGTCGACTACGAACCGCACTGATTGTAATATCTTCGCTCACCCGGCGGCAATGATCGCAACGGCAGGATGATATCTCGGCGAGAGCGGACATCGAGCCCGTACGACCCCCGGGTTCAGCCACTCGTAATGATCCAGAAATAACATCAGCCTCGCCGCCGAAGGTTTTGGCTCGACGCGTGGCGCAGAGCGTCGCCCAGATTGCTGATCGCGAGCACTGTTGCCGTGATGAGGAGCCCGGGAAACAGGATTACGTGCGGCTGGAGCCGGAACCACTGCCGACCGTCTGCCATAATATTGCCCCAGCTGGGGATGTCGCTCGGTACTCCGATGCCGAGAAAGCTGAGGGTGGCTTCGAGAAGAACGGCGGAGACGCAGGCGAAGGTGCCCTGAGTGATCAGTGGCGCCACAGTGCTCGGCATCACGTGCCGCGTCATGATCTTGAGCGGTCGGGTTCCCGATGCGATCGCCGCCTCCACATAGGGCTCCCCCTGAACCTTCAGCACGACCGACCGCACGAGGCGAACCACGCGTGGGATCTCTGGAATAAGGATAGCGACGATGACGGTCACCAATCCCGGCCTCCACGCGGCGACGAAGGCAATCGCCAGGAGTACGCCAGGAATCGCCATGATGCCGTCCATCATCCGCATGATCAGGGCGTCAGCCCATCGGGCGCATCCAGTGAGGAGGCCGATGGCGAGCCCTCCGGCGCAGGCTAGAGCGGCAACTGAAAATCCCACAGCGAGCGATACCCTCGCGCCATAGAGGACACGGCTGAAGAGGTCGCGGCCAAGCGTGTCTGTGCCCAGAAGCGCCAAACGAGAAACTGGCGAGCCATCGACACCGGCGATAGTCACCCAGGTTGCCGGAGCAACATTGCGGATAGCGGGGTTGATCGCCAGGGGGTCACTCGTGCCCAGCCAGGGCGCGGTGACAGCAATCAGGATCAAGAGGGCGATCCACACGGCACTCATCCCCGCGCCGAGCCCAACGGACCGGAAGCGCCGGAAGCGCCTCTCGCCTGCTGACGCCGTCATGTGCGCAGTCGAGGGTCGAAGAGACCGTACGCCAAGTCGATAGCAAGGTTGACGCCGACATTGACGAGCGCGGCGAGCAGGACCACGGCTTGTACGACCGGGTAGTCGCCGGCAAGTACCGCATCGGTCGTCAATCGTCCGATGCCCGGAATGTTGAAAACGCTTTCGGTAACCACGACTCCACCCAGCAGCACCGCGATTCCGATTCCGATGACCGTCAGAACCGGATTGGCTGCGTTCGGTAACGCGTGGCGAAAGAGCACGAGCGATTCCGGCAGTCCCTTCGCTCGGGCCGTCCGGATATAGTCTTCATGAAGAACTCCCAGAACAGCCATCCGGGTCATGCTGGCTGCAAGAGCCGCGAACAGGAACGTTAGCGACAGGCTGGGCAGCAAGAGGTGGGACGCCCAGGTGCCCACGCCTTCGGAGAGTGGACGGTAACCCTGCACGGGCAGCCAAGCGAGCTTGATCGCGAAGAGGTAAATCAGGAGATAACCGGCGACGAACGCAGGCAGAGAGAGGCCAAGAGCGCAAAAGCCGAGCACGGCGCGATCGACCAGTCTGCCCGCCTGCCAGGCTGCTATGGCACCCAATGGAATCCCCACTGCCACCGATAGCACGGTCGTGAATAGCGCAATCGACAGGCTCGGCTCGAGTCTCTGCCAAACCAGTGTCGCGACGGGCTGGCGATAGACAAAGCTCTCGCCGAACTCGCCGCGAATGACCAAACTGACCCATTCCCCGAACTGAACATGGACCGGTTGGTCGATCCCCATGCGCGCGCGCGCGTCGGCAGCTCGCTCGGAGCTGGCCGAGGCGCGGGAGGTCACGTCGGCGCTGTCGCTGAGACTGAAGCTGTCACGGGCCGCAAGACGCTCGGCTGGATCACCAGGGGCAATCCGCACCAAAAGAAAAACAAGGATGACGACGACAAGCACGACGGGAACGGCAGCCATCACACCACGAACGACATGGGTCAGCATGAACCGGCCAAGCACCGGATGTGGACCCTCTTAGCGGCCGACATCGCTCAACCCTCGCTCTTCGAGATATTCCAGAAGACCGGCACCGGAGCAGGCAGGATGCCTTCCAATGAGGTGCGGACACCGATTGGAACGTGGTACTGGCCAAGAGGAACGTAAGGGGAGATCTCGATTGCCCGCTGCTGCAGCGCCTCGCTCCGCGCCTTGCGTTCCTCGAAGCTGCTCGCCTGAAGGAACTGCGTCCGCAGGTCTTCGATGGTCTTGTCGCAGGGCCAGCCGGGCTGCGCGGTCTCGCAGCTCGCGTCGAGCATGGGGATGTCCAGAGGGTTCAGCATGTTGGACCCCCGCTGCGTGCGCACCACGGCGCTCCAGCCGCCCGCACTCGCCGGCTGCTTTCGTGTCACGCGCTCGCTCCATGCTTCTCCCTGCATCCATTCAAGCTCGACGTTGAACCCGCCGCGCTCCAGCAACAGTTCAGCGACCGGACCGACGTTCGACCCGAGACCGGTGAATTGCGGAATGATGACCGGTGTGCCGTCGTAGCCCGCCTGGTCCAGGAGCTCCTTCGACTTATCGTAGTCAGACTGCAGGCGGCCGCCCATTCCGACCTCTGTCTCGTACGGTGTGCCGCAGGCGAAGACGGATCTGCACTCCCGGTAGTACGCCGGATTGCCGATAGCAGATGTCAGGAAGTCCGACTGGTTCAGAGCGTACCAGGCCGCCTGGCGGATCTGGGGATCGTCGAACGGCTCCGTCAGCCAGTTGAAGCGAAAGGCCAACTGCCCCGCAAGCCAGCCTGTCTCGATCAGCTGGACATCTGGATCGGGCTCCAGCAACGGGAAGAGGTCGATGAGCGGCATCTGGACGTAATCGATTTCGCCGTTCAGGAGCGCGTTCACCTGCTGTTGCGGGTCCGGCATGGTGATCCACTCAACCCGGTCAACCTTCACGACCTTTCCGCCCGCCAGTCCCGATGCGTCTTCGAGGCGCGGCACGTAAGCCTCGTTTTTCTCGAACACCATGATCGTGCCGGGGCGCCACTCGGTCTCCTGGAACACGAAAGGTCCCGATCCTGTAAAGTCGGTTATCGCTTCCTGGGGATCGGCTTCGGCAATCCCGGTGGGTAGGATGTACAGAGCCGTGTCGATCGGCTTGGCAAGACCTTGGATGAGCAGTTCGGTCGGCCGGTGAAGGTGCACCTCGAACGTTCGCTCGTCCATCACATCCACGGCGTGGATTAGCGTTGCAAGCTGGAGACCAAGCGCATCACGGCCGAGCCATCGCTTGATTGATGAGACTGCATCCTGGGCCGTGACGGGTCTTCCGTCGTGCCATGCGAGGTTCTCCCGCAGGGTGAAGGTGTGAACGAGCTTGTCTGTCGAAATCGTATGCTCGCCCACCATCTGCGGCTGCGGCGCCCCTGTCTCGTCGAGGGAAAACAGCGTGTCGTAGATCATATGACCGTGGTCACTGGTCTGCATCACGGCCCGGATTGTCTGCGCCTGCGCCGCCGGCGCGGCTGCCAGCAGAGGTATAGCGACAAGAAGGGCAGGGATGCTGATCTGAATCATCTTTCTCTCCGTTCATGACCGCACCTGCCCAGCGCCCAAGGCAGGACCGCACGTCCGTCCCGTAGCCGCAGGAGGTACTTCACCTGGCAAGATGGCGAGCCGGTGCGCTCCACGACAGGGAACCGTTCCCGAGAAACGTCGGGCAATTTTCCCGATCGTGGCCCCGGCACTTGCCGACGGCGACCGTAAGCAGCCACGATGTATCCGGTCAGGAAAGCAAAGGTGAGCGTTGTGAATTTTTATACCGAAGATCAGAGGGAGCTTCAGGATCAGTTCGGCACGCGACGACTCGCTGATGCACTGGATAGCGCGATCATCCGGCAGCGTGTCGACGACGACCATCGCGCCTTCATTGAAGCCAGCGACTTCTTCTTTCTCTCCACCCTGAGCGCCGACGGCTGGCCGACCGTCTCCTACAAGGGTGGCGGGCGTGGCTTCGTCCGCGTCCTCGACGAGACCACGCTTGCATTCCCGAGCTTTGACGGGAATGGGATGTACCTCTCGATGGGCAATATCCGTTCGACAGCGCGGATCGGCATGTTGTTCATCGACTTTCAGCAGCCGCATCGTCTGAGGGTGCAAGCAACGGCGACGATCACTACTGACGATCCGCTGATGATGGCCTACCCGGGGGCCGAGTTGATCGTCAGGGCAAGGGTAGAGCATGTCTTCGTGAACTGCCCCCGCTACATCCATCCTCATGAGCGGGCAGGGACATCGCGATACGTGCCAGACGCTTCCGGCGAGGCGCCTGTGCCTGGCTGGAAGAAGATCGACTTCCTCCAGAACTCACTGCGGCAGGATGATCAGGAACGCGTGGCCGCCGAAGGCGAGATCATCAGTCAGGACGAGTACGGGGCGAACCTCCGATCGGGCCGGATCTGATCGAGCCGCTATGTTTTGGGGGTGGCAACTAGGCATCCGCGCCTGTGGGGAGGCGGCGAAGAAAGCAAACGGGAGAGTTCTCGATGTCGCTTCTTGTCGGCTTGATGGTGCGGCTTCTGACCGTCGCGATAATCTGCTTCGCAGCTGCCGTAACCTGGATCCTGGTTGAGGCGCAAAACGGCGTCCGGGTCGAGACACGACAATCCGCTGAGCGTGCCAGCCATGTGATCGAGCGGTCCTACATGACAGGCAGTGTGGGTCGCCCTCTCGATTTCACAAGAGAACCGTCCGGCGCTTCCAGCAACATCGTCTCTGTGATGTCTCCAGGTGTCTGCGTCTCCGCGGAGGACAGGCAAGGTGTGCGGCGCCGGCTTTGCAGCGGCTGGACGACGCTTGGACCCTTGGCTCCCGAATGGTTCCGCCGCTTCTATGCTGCGGTCACGCCGACGAACCCCCCTGTTGAGGTCTCGGCCTCAGTGCATGGCGAGGCGAGCCGGCCGGTCCGCGCTTCCTTCGATCCCGTCGCAGCCGCGGCCCGCGCTTGGAATCGTTTCCGTATGGCTGTGGCGCTTGCTGCCAGCATGGCCCTGGGCATGTCTGTCCTCGCCGCCCTGGCGGTCTTACACGCGCTCTCGCCGGTCCAGACGATCATCTCCGGGCTTAAACGCTTGGAGAGCGGTGACGAAACAAGCAGGTTGCCCCACTTCTCGACCTTGGAGTTTCGACGCATCGGCGTTGCTTTCAACGACCTCGCCGAGCGGCTGCAGCAGCGCACCGACGAGCGAGCCGCGCTGATGCGACAGCTGTTCGTGGTTCAGGAGGACGAGCGCAAGGCGCTTGCGCGGGACCTTCATGACGAGTTTGGCCAATGCCTCACAGCCGCCGGCGCCCTGTCCCTGTCCGTCGAGGCAGGAGCAATGCCGGATCGGCCGGACCTGGCGGAGGAGGCTCGGGCGATTGGACGCATCAACGCCAAGATGATGGCCACCTTGCGCGGCGCCTTCGCCAAACTTCGCCCGCCGGATCTAGAAGAGCTGGGGCTTGAGGCGAGCCTCCAGCTGATGGTGCAGGGCTGGGCGGTCACTCAAGGAAGTCGGACCAGCTTTACGCTGGAGGTCGACGGTGATCTGGCGGATGTCTCTGGAAAGGCGGCGCTCGACATCTACCGGATCGTGCAGGAGTGCCTGACGAACGCGGCCCGCCATGGTCAGCCCCAGCAGGTGACCGTGCAGGTCTGCCGCCGCGCTGGGGCCGCCGATGTGACCGTTGTCGTGTCAGACGACGGCGGAGGCTGCCCACAGGAAATCAGCAAGACGGGGTTCGGTATCCTCGGGATCAAGGAGCGCATCGGTTCGCTCGGCGGTTCGCTGTCGATCGGCGGAGCGAACGGCGGCATGCGCGTCGCCGCCGTTCTTCCTGCAACTGCGGGCGGTGCGCTGGCATGACTGCCCTCTCCATCATGCTGGTCGACGACCATCCCATCGTGCGCGAGGGGTATCGCCGGCTGCTCGAGCGCCGATCAGGTGCCCGAGTCGTCGCAGAGGCTACCGACGCGGCCGAGGCTTACAGGCTGTACCGAGACACCGCTCCGAGCCTGGTGATCATGGATCTGTCGCTGCCCGGACCGGGAGGGCTGGAGGCGCTGCGGCATATCCGGCAGTGGGATGGGCGGGCACGCATTCTCGTCTTCACCATGCATACCGGCGCAGCTTACGCTTTGAAAGCGTTCGCCGCGGGCGCGCGCGGATTCGTCACGAAAAGCAGCCCGCCGGAGGAGCTTCTACAAGCGGTGGACACTGTCGTGGCAGGTGGCCGTGCTATCAGTGCCGATATTGCTCGGGAACTTGCTGAGGACAGGTTGAACGGGGAGCCGCAACTGAGCGACCTGAGCACGCGCGAGACGGAAATCCTGCGCCTCCTGGCGCTCGGGACGACGAAGGTCGAAATTGCTGACCGCCTCTCGCTAAGCCTCAAGACGGTTCAGAACTATCACTACATCATCAAGACCAAGACCGGCGCAAACACCGACGCGCAGCTCGTGTGGATCGCAGTCAAGGCCGGCATCCTCGAGACAAAGGTTTCTGAGGTGGCGACTGGTACCTCTGCCAGAGAGGGTTGAGACACGACCAACGGACAAACGGCGAAGCTCCGCCAGGCTAGCGGATCCCCTTGCGTGTTTCTAGACGGCCTTCCGGAGCTCTGTTCCTCCGTAGGACAGTGCCTGCGATGTCTCGTGCGCTCAACCGGGCGGCGCGAACGAAGGCTTCATCATCGTCGCCTCGGAAGGACATAACGCGGTCGAAGACGAACCTGTTCTCCGCCACGTCGAGCACCATGACGCGGCCGCCTTCCACGAGCGTACTCATCTTGTGGACGCCCCCGAACACCAGCAAGCCCACGCCAGCTGCTCGACTCTCTTGAAGCAGATCGTCGGCACGGATCATCGAAACCCTGCACCCGTTCGCCATGCAGGGGATAGTGGTCGTGGCCATTGAGGCCACTTTTTCGAGGTCTGCTTCCAGGGTTTCGCGAAAAAGGACGAGACGCGCAGCATGTTCCGCCGTCTGATCCTCCGGCTCGCCGGAGGAGTCGGAGTAGTCGAAATTGATAACCGCCACTCGTTCGGCGTCAATGGCTGCGGCAATGCTGCCGGGCATCACGATGGATGCCATCACGACCGCGGCTCTGAAACGATTGATTGATTCCACTGGTTCCTCCCAGTGTGGTTGTGGTTCTCATTGTTCGATCGGCAGGTAGTTTGCTTCACATCGGGATCCGCGAGCCGGATGCAGCGTCACAGATGCGGGCCGATCAAGACATCCGTCTCCCTGTCGGGTCAAAATCTAGTCGACCTTCCACGTTCATGTCCCTCAGCAGGTTCAGAGCTTCTTCGGCTGCGCTGTTGTCGCCTCGAAAGTGTCTGGCTACAGTACTCGCCGCGGAGCCATCTGCCGGAAATCGAGGTCGTGGAGCGCCTCGTGTCAGCCGACTCTTCTTGTCAACAGTCAGCAGGAAGCTATGATGTACCTGTGATGTCTGATCTGAACCGCATTGATCTCACCATGCCTTTGCCGTGGCGCTGCTAAATGCGCCCTCGACGTATTGGAGCCGCGCTGCACTCGAAATGGAGTAGAAGATGCTTGGCCGTAAGGTAATTCTCTTGTTTATTGTGGCTTGTTTTGTTTCTGGATGTGGTATAAGTGCTAATAGTTATGCCGCCAATCGAGAAATGTTGAAAGGAAGTTCCGCCATTCGGAGCGAGTTCGTCCAGGACTGCATCTCTCGAATAAGTCAAAAATCTATATCCACCCGCCAGGCTATAGCTAAGGTCATGAGCGTCACCACTCGGAGGGCGCCTAATGTGTATTGTCAGCGGATAACGCGTGGTATTATCTCTGGTCGCTTAAAGCACGCTGACCTTAATGCAGGCGCGAGGGGTCAGCTGACGCCAACGGTTGTCCGAGTCCTTCAGGGGCGGTAGCTGCCTTGCATTAATGCAGCTACTCATTTGCAGAGGATGAATTCCTCTTCCTGCCAATGAACATTCGTGCACGTTTCGCTGCTCCATAAGACAAGATCGTTCCGAGGTGGAGTTGCAGTCGGAATCATATCCCGTGAAAATGGTGAACAACGAAGGAACGCCTTAGCATTTCTCGTGTCGCATGGACTGAGTTGCGCGCCGCTGCAGGTTCGGACCTGATCACGCTCGCGGGAGAAGGCTGGTCCATTCTGTTCATCGAGCAATTACCGTCAGCGCGATCTTGGTGCGATCAGAAGAGCAGGCAGCAGCGGCGGGTGAATCCAGCGCAGCGTTGCTGGGCGCCCGTTTCACTTCGTGTCGCTCCCACGAAGCGGCTTCCCAAATCTGGAGTTTGAGGCTGAGCGGTTGGTCTCGGCGCAGGTTCTCGAGGAAACGGAGGAATATTCCGGCTCAGACGAGTAGCAGGCCTTTCGCCGGCGTTTTCGAGTTCTACCCTCGACCGACGAACTCCGTCTTGCCCCCGCGGGAAGGCAAGCGGGGGCGAGCGCACAAGTGGCAGGACCAAGGCGGGCGCGCTCGGGAAGGCGTTCATTCGGGCGCTGCCACACCATGCTGCATAGGCCAGGCCCGCATCCGCGCAATCTCCATCTTTTGATGCTCGATGATTTCAGCAGCAAGCTGGCGGTTCGCAGGGTCAGTGCCATACCTGAGTTGCACCCCGGCCATGTCGATTGCTCCCTGGTGATGCGGGATCATGCCGAGCACGAAGGCGACATCCGGGTCTGGGTGCGCCATTCCCTCCGTCATCGGCGGGTGCATCTTCGCCATAGTTTCCTCATAGGCAGCCGAGACATCGCGCGACGCGGAGGCTGCAGGTGCCGTGGGGCCGGAATGTACTGCGCCTCTTACGCCCGGCGGGCCTTCCGGCGGGGCGCCGATGCCACCATCCGCCCGAGGGCCGTGCGGATGCTCCGGACTGAAGGAGTGGGTGGTCATCTCTTCGGCTTGGGTGCCAACGCTGCCACCTGCGCCATAGATGGCGAGATGAATTCCCCAGTAGCTCGTCACGAAGATCACGAGCGCCGCAGCCAGTCCTGCGGGTACGCCCGTCAATCGTCTCTTAAATGCGGGCAGGAAGTGCACCTCGCGTGTGTGATCGGCAGCGATGGCGACGATGATCGCCATGATCAGAGCATGTCCCACCAAGTCGATCCGCCCAAACGGGTACACAGCGGCGTTGAAGATCACAAAGAGGGTGATCGCCGAGAGCCGGCGGACAAGCGGCGTCCAAAGGAGTCCGAACCCCATAGTAAACTCTGCCACCCCCGCCATCGGGACGAATACGTCTCGCGGCAGGCCGAAGGTCAGGAAGGGCTTCTCCTCGACAAGCGGATAGAACCAGTCCGGATAGGCAAATTTCTCGAGACTCGACCACATCAGCGCGATCGCAACGCCCCAGCGCAAGACCTCGAAGCGGTGCTTGCGCCACTCCGGCTTTCGGGAGGCCTCGAGCACTAAGTAGGCAGCCACCGCCACGCCGAGAGCGAGGTAATCCAGCAGGTGGAAGATGTCGTAGTCGGTTAGCGCCAGCACCCAGAGGAGAATGATGCCTGCCGCGGAAAAGGGCATGGTCCTACGCGAGAAGATACCAGCGGCAATCAGGAGCTGGAGCCAGGAGACCCATTCGTTGGGGGTCTTCAGATCAGGGGTGAGGTAGACGCCGCCGACGGCGAAGATAGCGACAAAGAAGGCTGCAATGACAACCCGCACGAAGTCGTCCAGACGCCGCCAGAGCGAGTCCGACAGCTTGTCCATGCCGGTGAGCACGCGCTCTCCAACCGGAGCGCGCTCGACAGCTCGCGTCGCGACGAAGAAGAACAGCACGAGGACAAATGCGAGCCAGAACCAGACGTTCGTCAGCGTGGTACCGATCGGCGCAGGAGGGGCGCCCACGATGTAAGGGGCGAACCACTTTACGTGGGCTTCGCACTCGATGGGATCAGTGCGAGCACAACCGTGATGTGCCCGGGCGTGGCATGCAAGGCCCTCGGACGGGCATTCTGGTTGTTCATCGTTGTCTCGCTCGTGAGCGGCGTCGGACACTCGGATTCGTCCGAAGGTGAGGGCTCTCGCCCTGCCCGGATAGAGGGGGGCAGGCGGAGCGAAAAGCGACTTCCATTACGTCATGGTCATCATTGCTTTCATTGACCCAACACAATGACAGCGAGCATTTGCTTACCGCTCGGCGGTCGCCCAGCAACTCTGATCGCATGCTGGGAGCTCGCCATCGCGGCGCTCCCGAGCGGGCCTGCGAGACGGATCCCGTTTGCGAGCGGCGTGTTCGTGCTAGGTCTACGGGGCGCTCGGCAGAACCCGGCAGATCGGCTCGACCCCATAGACATCACGATGATCGTCGATGAACGCCATTATCGTCCGAACGGGCGGTCGAGCTCCGCCTGGCGAAACACGCCGACGCCTTGCGCAGGATCTAGTTGGCCTGGCGAAGTTCGCGGACCTCGCGTTCGAGAGCCTTGATCCGGTCCCGTTCCTCGCTCGTCTATCCAGCGCGAACGCCTTGATCGCGTTCAGCCTGCTGCAACCACTTTCGCAGCGTCTCCCCCGAGGCCGCAATGGAAGAAATCGCCTCCCAATGCGACGCGTGATCGGCTCGATGCTCTCGCACCATCCGGACAGCCCGCTCACGAACCTCCGGCGAATGTCTCTTCGATGCCGATTTCGTCATGATGACACCATTCTCTCAGGAAAGGAGGTCTCCGGAATCCCGGGGCGCTTCATTCGGGCCCAATGTTGGTGAACAGAATCTCGCCAGTCGGTAGCCCCGGTTGCTACTCCGGGAAACTTCTTCGCCAGGGAGCGTTACCCCGTCGAACTCGGGAGATGTAGATGGACGCGGCGGTCGGAGCAGCAATCAAGGGAGATGCACCCGCGGCATCGCAAGCGGTCGTGCTTCCGGATCGCCGGGAATTGGCGCTGGTGGCCGTCGAGCGGACCCGCATGCCGATGGTGGTCAGCGATGCAAGGCAGCGGGACTGCCCGATCGTACTCGCCAACCACGCATTCCTTGCCTTGACGGGGTATTCGGCTGAAGAGGTGATCGGGAAGAACTGCCGTTTTCTTCAAGGGCCGGACACCGATCCGTCCGATGTCGAAGCTATTCGTCAGGGTTTGACGGGGGGAACCGAGGATGTCGAGGTGGAACTCCTGAACTACCGCAAGGACGGCAGCGCCTTCTGGAACCAGCTCGCCATCAGCCCTGTCACCGATGAGACGGGGGAGGTGATCTACTACTTCGCATCTCAAAAAGACGTCACCGCTCGCAGACGAGCCGAGCAGATGGAGGCGACGGAGCGCCTTCTCCTGATGGAAGTGGACCACCGGGCGATGAATGCTCTCGCCCTCGTTCAGAGCTTTGTCAACCTCAGCAAGGCCGATACTGCCACTGGCTATGCCACAGCAATTCGGGAAAGAGTGGAGACGCTCGCTCGTGCGCATCGCCTGCTCGGCGAAGCTGGATGGTCCGGGGTTGATCTTGCCCGCCTGCTGGCGGCGGAGACGCCGGAGGAACTCAGGGAATGCGTCGGCGCGAGCGGGACGTCCGTTCAACTTCCCACTCCGCTGGTCCAGCCCATGGCGCTGGTGCTCCACGAGCTCATGACGAACGCAACGCGTCACGGATCCCTTCGGGATCCCTCCGGAGCCGTGGCAGTCGAATGGCTTCGCCGGTCGCAGTCCCTCCTCATCAGGTGGCGCGAGACAGGAGCGCATGATGTAGCTGAACCGACTCAGGCTGGCGTCGGTATTCGGATGCTCGAGGGTGTCGTGACGCGCCAGCTTGGTGGAGGCGTGAAGTGGTCCTGGCCACGTAGCGGTCTTTGCCTGGAGTTGGAAGTGCCGATGGAAGCCGCCGAATAGACTGGACAGCGGGGGTAAAGGTCACTCTTCTCTTGTACCAGGAGCACCAGGGCCGACGTCGATTGCGTGTTCTGATTTGGGGAGATGCTCGGTGTTACAGGATCCAATCGTTATTCGTGGTGCTAAATCGAAGATGCCAACCGAGGAGGCGGTGAATGCCCTCGGCGTGGACGCGGCTGAGGTAGCCCTTGTCCTGAAGCTGCTCTCGATCGCCAGATCCATTCGCGCGATGATGGGCCTCAAGCTGGCTGAGCTGGGCCTGCATGCTGGGCAAGACGAACTGCTCCTGGCTCTGGTCCCAGAGGGGACGGTATCCGTCTCCCGTTTGGCTGACACTCTGGTCGTCCGCCCTTCGACAGTTTCGAAGATGCTCGACCGTCTTGTAACTGCGGGACTTGTTGAGCGCGCTGAAGATCCACGCGACGGGCGCCGTACCGTCGTTCGGATGACATCCTCCGGGGTGGAGATGCAGGGCCGGATCCGGGAGGTATGGCAGGGGTTGGAGAATGAACTTCAGGATATTCCCGATCAAGGTGCGGCGACGCAGAGCCTTCAGGCACTCCAGCAGATCCTCAACGCCAAGCTGAGGCGCCTACGCTAAACACACGGGCGTGTCCCGCGGGGCCGTAGGACGATCATCGTTGCTCTACTCGCGCACCCGGCGCCATGTGTCGAAGAGCACGCGAACGACGTTTTCTGGATCGTTGGGCTTTCGGTGGACGGGCACGTCCTCCAGGTCGCCTGGCATGTGCCAGCCGTCGTATCCGGTGACGAAGATCAAAGGGACGCCGCTGGACTTGAGCCTCTGCGCGACCTCGATAGAGATGCCGTCGCTGAGGCGGATGTCGAGGATGGCAGCATCGATGGCATGGCCTGCGTCAATCAGCGCCATCGCCTCCCGGACGCTTGGTGCAGGGCCTATGACGGTGCCGCCTGCCGCTTCGATAGCTTCCTGCATCTCCATCGCGATGAGAGCTTCGTCCTCGATAATCAGAATGGATCGTCCGGAAAAATCAACGGAGGCTTCAACAAGCATGGATGACATCGATGGTGTTCTCTTAGTGATCATTCGGAAGACGATGTACGTGACTTCCTGCTGACGTGGGCGCCGAACTCTAGGCGCTGGTCAGGCTGACCTGCCACTGAATTGTCATCCAGTGGCTATTAGAGCCTCGCCCGTTCCTGTTACGCCGTAGAGCGCGGGGGTAGCAACCGGCGCAGGCGCGGAGCCTTCATCGAGCGGAGCTTTGGAGCCGGTTGCGGTGAGGACCCCGGCGTAGGCCGCCGGGGTCTCCTGCCGCAGCAGGACGAACAACCGCGATAGCTAAACCTGCGGCGCCCATTAACGAGATCCCGTAGCCGGCCGCGCAGTTCGGCCTCCGGCGGACGGCAGACTGGTAGCGGATCATCTTGCGATCGGTACCGACGAAGGAACAGCCGGTCGTAATTCGGCGTCACTAAGTCAATAGTTCTGCGCGTACTCTTGAAACGATGGCGATAGAGGCGCGATAGCGGCAGGACATGTCTGTCCGCGATAACCTCTTGGAAGATCGTCTAGGCGGAGGCGAGGCGATGGTTGCGTTTCCACACTTGGAGAGCTGGAAAGCCGCAGATCGACGTGTGGATGCGGGCGGACTGGACGGAGGCGTTATGCTGCAGCGGCCGCTGCCGGATGACGTGCTGGGGATCGTGGCGCGTGGGGAGCGGATGGATGGGCCGGCTAGCTCGTGCGGAACGATGTCTCGGTTCGCCTCACAGCGGGGGAGTTGCCGGAGTCTGTTACGAAAGGTGACATCGGGGAAGTGGTAACCGGCTCATCGCTGTGATCTCACTTGGCTCAACGGGAAGACCCGGTAGGTACCCGGTTCTCCAATCCGTTGCGTTCACGTTCCCCGGGAATTTCCTCGCGCCGCTCTCGGATCGAGGTGATCAGCTCTACGAGCCCGTTCCGTACCCTCCGATACTCCGTCGGATGATCCTCCTTCGCCGTGAAACCGTTGTGGTTTGCTTCGTCCCAATCCAGCGCAGCCTGCATGAACGCGATCCACCCATCGACGTCTCCTCCGACCCATTCGTTAATGGGGCGCCCGAAGCCGTCCAACATCGAAGCTAGAAGGGCCGGGTCGCCATCGGGCGGCAGGTCAGGATTGGCGGCGATGTGGAACCGCCATCGGAGTTGCCCTACGTAGAACCAGCGTACGGCTTCCTCCTTATCGCCGGCTTGGAACTTGCGGACCGCCAGGATGATGTAGCCGTAGGGGTGATCGTTCTTGACGGCCCGTTCCAGGTCAGCGAGCGGCATCGTCATCCGGTCTGACAGGATGTCCTGCGCTTGTCCCGGTAACGGTGCGGTACTCAGCGGCAAGATCAACAGGAAAAGAAGTCGCAGCATCATGGCGGGCTCTCCAGCGTTGCGCCTGCTCGTCGCCTGGGCGGCGCTGCAGCTGCGTCGACATCAGCGCGGCGGAGGGACGATTCGAGCTACGCCGATACGCATGTATTATTGCGGCGCGGTCGTTGCCCGGATGTCTTCGAGCGCATCGATGCGCGAATGAATGACAGCTGCGCGGCACGCATAGTACAAGAGATAGCGGCCGTTCTGGCCGTATTCCATCTCATTCAGATAGAAGAGGCAGGTCTTGTCGCGGAAGGCCAGCCATGCCCGCTGTTCATCCCGCAGGGGCTCTTTGCTGATTTCGCCGATGGATTCCATGACCGCGTGCCAAATTTGATTGAGGCGCGCGTCTTCACGCTCCAGGAAAGCGCCGCCGCACTCGCCGTAATCCGGCATGACGGTGTCGGCCCGTTCGACACAAGCATCATATTCCGCGTCCGATTCTGCTTCGGCGTGCGCCGGTAGTGCAGGCAGTTGGAGCAGGATGATAAGCGGCACTAGCAAGCGCATCCGTCGTCTCCTTCGAACCGCGTGATGCAGCTGCGCCCCCGCCACGCGGAAGGGAGGCTACGACGCGCAGAGGGTATTGGTCCGCGGTTGCGGGCAGACATCTAGAACGTGCGGGGGAGCGGAAAGACGGGAAATCTGCGTCTGACGTGATCGTCTCCGCCGCTCCGCCGCCGCCGCCTTCTTCCGGGAGCGCCGCTCCTCTTCAGCAATATCCAGATATGGCGTGGCCGTGTCCGGCTGGTGCGAGTATCCGGACTTGCGCTCAATCTCCCATAATACGCTACTCCAGTAGCGGCTGCGGCAGCGCACCTCCGTCCCGTCGAGCCAGTGCTGATTATCTAAAGCGTCCTGCTGGCGGTCGCGTGCAATGAGTAGGGCTGCTTGGGCCCCATGCAGCGCGATTAGTACTGCCACTTCCTGGCGCATCTCGGAAGAGGTTGGACGGAGCGGACGTCACGTCGGTGGATCATGACAACGCGAAGGGCATACCGGGGTTCGGCTTGATCACGGTGTTGGCGATGACGCGGTTGCTCACGTTACGGCTACCGCAGCGCACCGGCGCTTCCAATCAGAACATTCCGAGAATGGTCATCACCACAAGGCTCAGGATGATGGATATAACAACGGAGCTCAGGCAGCCGATGCCATTGGAGAAGAACAAGAACATCCGTCGCACCCGCTGTTGATCGCTGTAGGCAACGCGGCGCGAGAGGATCGGTTCAGTCCCTGAGACGCCCGGAACCGTGGCCGCCACCGCACTTCACGGTGACTTCACAGGAACGTTTTCGACGCGCTGTCATTTCGGATCATCATGATCATTGGGGAATTCATATGCACGCCCACCCACTCATCGTCTCAGTTTTCGCCATCGGATTACTTGCTGCTGCAGGCACTGGTGCTCTAGCTCAGGCTACAGCGCCAGACACTGAGACAGTGCAGCCGACGGTCGAAGTCGAACGGAACGATGATGACGAGGGCTTCGACCTCGGCTGGCTCGGGCTTCTCGGCCTTGCTGGCCTTGCCGGATTGAAGAAGCCGAAGCGCGAGACCCATGTGGTCGACAGGACCGACCGCCCGCACGTCTAACAGGCGCACGCCATCCACATCGCTGTCATGCCAGAGCCGCCGTCCCTTCACCGGGGCGGCGGCTTTCGTCGTTTCTCGACGCGAAACGTCTCTGTCATCTGGCTCGTTGCAGGCCCCCGAGCCCGGTCATCACCACATCTTTGATCCGCCTCCACCATGCGGCTCTCTTGTTCTCGGCGAGATCGACCGAGGCAGTATCTGGCATCGGATCGTCGCCGAAGATGGCTCTCCAGAGCCGTTCTCTCTCTTCGACTTCGGCTGATGGTGCCTCAGCGTGGGGGTCCGTCAGCGGGGGGCGTCCCCGGCTTCGGGTTCTGGAACGGCTGCGGTTGGCACTCTTACGCACGGGCCTGTCAATCCATGTCGGTGTCGGTGTCGTTTTTCGTTTCTTCGAAACCGTAGCAGCGCACGCCTGGGGCAACTAGCGGAGCTTGTTCCGGAGAAGCG
Organism: Aurantimonas endophytica; assembly: GCF_014196845.1. GTDB lineage: Bacteria > Pseudomonadota > Alphaproteobacteria > Rhizobiales > Rhizobiaceae > Aurantimonas > Aurantimonas endophytica. The sequence continues at coordinate 12,044 of NZ_JACIEM010000003.1, read as the reverse complement.
GTTGACCGGGCAAAGGGGAGGGCCATCGGCGGATTGCGCTCTCCCTCCAGAATGCTCGGAAGGGCGGTCTTCCAGAGTAGCTTGCACAACTGGCTCGCCCGGTCTGCCGTGGCGGCCTTCTTGCGTTGAGGGATTGTCTGCCGGAACTACTCGGACCAGACCGGAGCCTTCGTAGCCTCCCGCTCGGCCTCGAACCCTTCGGCCCACAGGGCGTGATCAGGCGATCGCAGCGAGTGCGGATTGAGCGCCGCCGGCCCGCCGGCGCGAAAGACTTTCCGTCCCTCCGCCCACACCGTCCGCTCTCGTTCGGCGGCGGCAATTTTAGCGGCAAGGTCTTTGGCGGCGTCGTTCATCGTTTCCGATTTCTGCTCACCGCCACCCTGCCTCGAGCGTCAGCGAGGCGTGGAAGACCGGCCTGTCGGCCTGATCACGCACGCTGATGCTGATCACGTGGTGATCTCCGTCCGGCAACGCGTCGCACGCCATCTTGGGAAGCGCATCGATAGCGGCTTCCCGCACCGCGTCCTTCGTCTCGCACTCGATGCCTTCGTCGTCGGGGACGAAGACGCCATTGTCATCGATGTCGAAGTAGTAGCGGGCCACTCGAACCTCCGGGCGAAATCGCCTGTTCAGCCAATAGACGCTCCCGCTCTTCCATTTGATCCCGCCAGTGCCCCGGAATGTCCTTGGCCGCCTAGCTTCGAGCCTCCGGGTCGAGGTGCAGATAGAAGGGGTCGAACTCCGCGATCTTCTGCAGGCGTTCCCGGTGCACGATCGTCAGGTGTCGCTTCTCGACCCTGATCAACCCCTCGCTGCGCAGATCGCGAAGGGTCCGGTTGATCTGCACGACGGTGAGCCCCATCGCGTCTCCGATGTCCTGCTGCGTCATCAGGCGGATCGGCCGGTCCGCCAGCCCGACTGCTTCGAGCCGGACGTAGAGCTCGCACAGCATGTGGGCGACGCGCTGGCGTGCGTTCAGTCGGCCGAGACAACGCACCCATCGGCGGGTGACAGATCCGTCGATCAGCGTCTCCCGCCAAAGGGCCGAAGCGATACGAGGATTGCGCCCGCTGACCTCTGCAAGCGCTTGGTGCGGGATCATCGCGATCCTGGAAGGTGCGATGCTGCCGAGACTGTGATCCATGGTTGGCAGATGCAGTGACTGCAGGTCCGGAATATCGCCGGGCACGTAGAACGACAGGATCTGGCGCTTGCCCTCACGCGTGTCCAGGAACCTGGCAAGGAAGCCGTCGATGATCAGCACGCATTGATGGACGCGGTCGCCCTCCCGGCTGATCGTCTCGTTCTTGCCAATCTCACGGAGCGTCGCCGGCAGTGTTCGCAGGTCCGCCAGTTCCGTCTCGTCCAGGCCCGTCGAGCGATGAAGTCGTTTAATGAGAATTTCGGCAGGAGCCGAACTCGAGAGCATGGTGTGTCCAATCGGGAAGGTGTGAAGACCACCATAGCATCCAAGGGTGTTCAAATACCGACCGGATGTTAAGTGGACCGGGCCGCTAATCTGTTCTGCCTCTCCATCCTCCGTTGGTACGGCCAGGCTGATAACGGTAGCTAGCCGGGCTCGCCTCGACGATAGCTGTGGGTCGTGCTCTCATTCTGGAATGTGCAACCTCTACTCCATCACCAAGGGTCAGACGGCCATCATCGAGTTCACCCGCGCCATGCGGGACCGGACCGGCAACATGCCGCCGCTGCCGGGTGTCTTTCCCGACACGACGGCGCCGGTCGTCCGGAACGGCGAGGACGGCGAACGGGAGATGACGATGGCGCGCTGGGGCATGCCGTCACCGAAGTTCGCGCTCGAGGGCAAGAAGACCGACCCCGGGGTTACGAACATCCGGCGGACCAACAGCCCGCACTGGCGCCGCTGGCTCGGTCCGGCAAACCGCTGTGTCGTGCCGCTGACCTCCTTCTGCGAGTACGACACGATCGACGGCAAGAAGGTGCCGACCTGGTTTGCCGGCGACGAGAGCCGCCCCCTGATGGTGTTCGCCGGCATCTGGACGAACTGGACCAGCGTGCGGAAGATGAAGGAGGGGGAGGTCAACGCCGACCTCTACGGCTTCCTGACGACAGAGCCGAACGCGGTTGTCGGTTCGATCCACCCGAAGGCGATGCCAGTCATCCTGACGGAGCCGGAGGAGATCGACATCTGGATGCGCGCAGATTGGGCAGAGGCGTCGGCGCTGCAGCGGCCGCTGCCGGACGACGTGCTGCGGATCGTGGCGCGGGGGGAGAGGAAGGACGGGGAGGCGGCTGCCTAGAACGGCGGCGGAGCCGAGGCGAGGTCGATTTTTTCACCCGCAAGCCGGGCTAGAAGCCGAGCGGGTAAAGTGCTTTGTTCATTGAACACAGATTCGATGGACGAAGATTAATGGCCAGCTTTCACAAGACCGCTTTCTTCGCGTATCCGGGACAGCCACACGACCTCGTTGGCCCCATTGCTGCGGCGGCGCAGTCTGTGAACGGAGCCGGACGACTAAATATCTCCATCTGGCCGCAGCTGGAGATCTTCGGAGCCGAGATTCCTGAGGAGGTGCGAAAAGGCATCCTCACTACAGACGTCACGATTGTCGATGTTACCGTTCCAAACGCGAATGTTTACTACGAGGCCGGTTTCGCCATTGGAAGCGGCAAGTCCCTAGCCCCTGTAGTCAATGCGTCCTTTGCGAACGCGCAGCATAATGTGCAGCGGCAGGGCATATTCGACAACATCGGGTATCAAAGTTATGAAAACAGCCAAGAATTATCTTCTAAATTAGAGATACTTCCAAAAAATAATTTGGTGGATTTGTACTCCAAACCGATCAATCATCAGCAGCCATTATTCTTCCTGAACTCCCTCCGTAAAACAGATTTCATAATGGAGATCGTTTCCTCGGTGAAGGAATCTAGGGCCTTCTTCAGAAGCTACGATCCCGCCGAGGTTGCACGGTTTTCGACTGTTTGGGCCATTGGGGAGACGACAGCCTCATCCGGTATAATAATTCCCATTCTTGCCAGCCACATCGAGGACGCGGATCAACATAACCTGCGAGCCGCTTTCTTGGCCGGGCTTGGTCACGGACTAGGGCGACAGACTCTCATTATTCAACACGGGGCACGTCAGGAGGCCCGACCTGCCGATTTCCGAGAATTTATTAAAACTGTCAGCAGTGAACAAAACACAAGCGAAGTTGTAAAAGAGTTTGCCCAACAAGCCAGCATTGCAGCTCAAAGTTTTGGGGGTAGGAAATCGTCAGTAAAGAAGTCGTCGCTTCAGCGAATTAAACTCGGAAGCTCGGCGGCGGAAAACGAATTCAGAACGCTGGAGGAGTATTTTGTTGAAACGTCCGAGTTTATTAGAACTCTTCGGGGTGAAATCAATGTGGTAGCAGGTCGGAAGGGGTCGGGGAAGACGGCCATCTTCTTCATGGTCAGAGATCGGGTTCGTCCAGGTCGAGACGCTGTGGTCACAGACCTAAAGCCCGAGTCGCATCAGCTCAGCCTGTTCCGGGAGCAGCTAGTTAAAATCGTTGATGTTGGAGCTTTTGATCATACGCTCGCAGCGTTCTGGTATTTCATCATCCTTTCGGAAGTTCTTCATTCTATAAAGAGAAATCTCGATTACAGATCGAAGTTCGACACCGAGGCAATGCAGGCGTCTATCGAAATTGCGCGTACACTCGAAGAATTCAAAATCGAGGACAGCGGCGACTTCACGTCCCGGATAAACCGATTAGGAACCTTTGTTATAAACGAGATCGCAGACGCGAAACGCCGATCCCAGAGCCTTACGCCGGATCGACTAACGAACATCGTTTTTCGGGGCGGCATACCACAGCTTAAGGGCTTAATTTCGAAGTATACTAAAACCCATAGCGAGCTGTACCTGCTGTTCGATAACATCGACAAAGGTTGGCCAGCAGACGGGGTCAGCGAATTTGACGTTCGGCTGGTTCGGATACTTGTGGAGACTCTTGATAAGATCAAAAGGGATTTCGCGACGGTTGACAGAAACTTTCAGTCTGTCGTCTTTTTAAGAAATGATATATTTGAGCTTCTTCTCTCAAATACTCCTGACAAGGGCAAGGCAGGCAGTGTGCGCATCGATTGGACCGACCGCGCGAAACTTAAGCAAGTCATCTATCTACGACTGAAGTCATCATCGGGCGAGGTCAGCGCGACATTTGAGGCGCTGTGGCGAAAATCATTCGTCGCTACTGTAGGCGGCCAAGACAGTTTTGAGTATTTTGTAGACCACTGTCTTATGCGCCCGCGTTTTCTCATCAATATCATTGACTTTGCGATATCGAATGCCATTAACAGGGGGCATAACACCGTTACGGAAGAGGACTGCGTCGACGCTGTCAAGCAGCACAGCAATTATCTCGTCGATGATTTTGGCTACGAGGTCAGGGACGTGTCGGGCATCACATCCGAGCTGTTCTATGCTCTAATTGGATCCAGTCGGCACACCGGCCGCGACGACATAATCGGGAAGTTGCGAGACTTTGGGATAAACGAAGCCGACGTGGGGCGGGCGTTCAACCTTCTATTGTGGTACGGCGTGGTCGGACTGGTAGATCGGCATGACCACGAGCGGTATATTTATGACTACGACTACAACCAGCGCCGTCTCGACGCCGAGGTGCGCCTAGCAGGCCCGGATGCAAACTACGTGATCAACCCGGCCCTGTTCGTGGCTTTTGAGTAGAGGCCGCTCGGCCCGGTACCTGGCGTAAGATACGAAAAAGGGTCGCGCGGGCGACCCTTTTATTTTCTGCGACGTATCCCTGTCAGGGAGCTGGTTGCTAAAACCGACTTTCGCCCGCTTTATAACCCGTTACATGGCATCCTCGCTATCCAGGAAGTTGCTCTACCGCACGGGAAGAGGTCAATGGCGGAGTCTTAGCACAGGACACGAGGTTGGAAAAGGCCTCCCAGAGGCGAGGCTTGGCAAGGTCCGGCGCAAGTCGCTCCGATCGGAGTCGGCACCCTCACAGCCACCAGCGGCTCCTGGCTGTCGCAGAGAACACTGTCTCAAGGCGCTCTGCCTGGTTCTTGGGGCGCTCGAACGCGCGGACGCAAGAATGTAGGTCGGACCCGGTCGCATGCAGCCATGAAAGACGGCTACGCTCTGTCGGACCCGATACCCGGTCTCAGGGTCCGGCCGATGCCTATAGCCGGTCTGCCGCTCGTTCTCGCCCATGACGCTGTTCCAGTAGCAGCGGCGGTTGCGGACGACATCGTCATCGAGCCACCGCGCATCCTTCTCCGCCGCTCGCCGGCGATCGCGCGCCTCCAGCCATGCGCCCTTGGTGCCGTACATCGCCAGGAGCACGGTCACCTCCTGCCGGATCTGGGCGGAGGGTCTGAAGAGGTGGGAGAGCAGCCGGCGGATCATGACGGTTCGAAAGGCCTCCCGGTGCTCTGCTTGATGGTCGTGTTCGCCCGGACGCGGCAACTGATATCCCGGCTGCCGCAGCGAGCGCACTTCACCGGCGGGTGCCGCCCAACGTATCGCTGATCGCGGCCCCATAACTTGATCGCGCGGGCGAGTGTCAGGTCAAGATCGCGGCCACAGCCCTCGCAAATCCACGTCAGGCCCAGCCCTTGTCGACCAGGTCGCCGAGTGTGGAGATGCGATCGGCACCTTCTTCACGCCCATTCCCGATGCACCGCGTTCCACGCGTCGGCGACGTCAGCATAGTGGTTGGCGCAACCCCTGCGGTTTTTGATCTAGGTCAATGCGTAGCGGAGTTCCGTACGCTGCACTCGCAGATGCGAGATAGAAGGAGTGATACGATGTTAAACAGCAGGACCGTCCTACTGGGCGTAGGACTTGCCGCCTTGGCAACCGCTGCCGGCGCCAACGAATTACGCGAGACGGCTGCCATGCTCTTCGGAGCGGTGCCGGCTGAGGTTACCGAAGTACGCGGCGAGGCCGTGACGCCGGAGAGAGTTGAACTCGGACGGATGCTGTTCTTCGATCCGCGCCTGTCGAGCAGCCACATCATCAGTTGCAACACCTGCCACAGTATCGGGACGGGGGGCGCCGACAACGTGCCGACCTCGATCGGGCACGGCTGGCAGAAGGGGCCGCGGAACTCCCCGACCGTCCTTAATTCCATCTTCAACATCGCGCAGTTCTGGGACGGGCGGGCCCCCGATCTTCGCGAACAGGCAAAGGGCCCCGTGCAGGCCGGTGTCGAGATGGCAAGCACGCCGGATCGCGTCGTCGCCACGCTGAAGAGCATGCCCGACTACGTGAGCGCTTTCCAGACGGCGTTCCCCGGCGAAGACGATCCAGTCACCTTCGACAACATGGCGGTCGCCATCGAGGCCTTCGAGTCGCAACTGATTACTCCGAACTCGCGCTTCGACCAGTTCCTGGCCGGCAGCGACGATGCGCTCGACGACCAGGAGACCCACGGTCTGCAGGTGTTCATCGACAGCGGCTGCGGCGCCTGTCACAGCGGCTCGAATTTCGGCGGTCAGGACTACTTCCCGTTCGGCGTTGTCGAACGCCCCGGCGCCAGCATGCTGCCGCTGGACGACAAGGGCCGGTTCGCTGTCACCCAGACCGCCGACGACGAGTATGTCTTCCGCGCCGCTCCGCTCCGGAACGTCGAGCTGACCGCCCCTTACTTCCACAGCGGGCAGTCCTGGGATCTCGAGCAGGCCGTCGCGATCATGAGCACCAGCCAGCTCGGAACCGAGATGGCGGCCGACGACGTGACGGCGGTCGCGGCCTTCCTGCGCACTCTCACCGGCGAGCAGCCGACGATCGAGTATCCGATCCTGCCGCCGAGCACGATCGACACGCCGAAGCCGGAATACATGGGAGCGCCCCAATGACCGCGGCCCACGCAATCGTCTCCGCCGGGAGACACGTTCTCGCCGCGGGCTTCATCGCGCTCGCCGGACTCGCGACGAGCCCGGCCACCGCGTCCGCCGAGGAGCACGTGGTCGAGATGCTCAATCGCGGCGAGAGCGGCATCATGGTGTTCGAGCCCGCACTGGTCCGAGCCATGCCGGGCGACACGGTACGGTTCGTGCCGGTCGACCCCAGCCACAACGCGGTGAGCGTCGAGGGCATGATGCCGGCGGAAGCCGAGACGCTGGAAGGCGGGATGAACGAGGAGGTCGTCTACACCGTCGAGCAGCAGGGCGTGTACGGCATCCACTGCACGCCGCATTACGCGATGGGGATGGTCGCGCTGATCCAGGTCGGCGACGATCTGTCGAATCTCGACGAGGCGAGGGAAGCCGCGGCCAAGGCGCCCGGCCGAGCGAAGACTGTCTTTGCGAAGCTCTTCGAAGAAGTTCAGGCCGGCGAGTGACACACGCCTCCGGCACATCACCGCGCTGAGCGACGAGTTGCGTCCAACACTGCCCGATGCTCGCCCAGGCGTAAGGATTTCTCAGGGCGGCTAGCAGACTTGGCTCGCCCGGATCCCGGGCGGGCTTTCTGCGCTGGCAGATTGTCTTCTGGAAATACTACCACTCCGGCTCCGTCGTGGTCTCCCGCGCGGCATCGAATCCTTCTGTCCATAGAGTGTGATCAGGTGAGCGCGGTGAGTGCGGATTGAGAGCCGCCGCGCCGCGGGCGCGAAACGCTTTCCGTCCCTCCGCCCACACCGCCCGCTCTCGTTCGGCGGCAGCAATCTTGGCGGCAAGGTCTTTCCCCGTGTCATCCATCTCGCGTTCCGGGATTGCTGCTCATCGCCACCCCGCGTCGAGCGTCAGCGACGCGTGGAAGACCGGCTGGTCAGCCCGATCACGCACGCTGATGCTGATCACGTGGTGGTCCCCTTCAGGCGAAGCGTCGCAAGCCATCTTGGGGAGAGCATCGATAGCGGCTTCTCGCACCGCATCGAGAGTCTGGAGCTCGACGCCTTCCTCGTCAGGGACGGCGAGACCGCTATCGTCGATGTCGAAATAGTATCGCGCCATGCGACCCTCCGGAGCGGATCCAATTCAAAGGTACCCAATCGTCGACCAACTTCTGTGCGAGCAGTTCGGCGCCACTTTGATCGGTGGCCTGTGGGGGTTCCCCCGACTGCTCGTAGACTTCGTCGACATGCTGGGCCCCGGTCTGCTCCAGAGCCTCGGCATCCGTAATGACACCGGCTTCGAGGCCGGCAAGCGTGTCACGCGTGATCATTTCTGTCCGTCCCTTCCGCTGCGGATCAAATTGCCGCCGGTACGGCGGAGGATTCTTTATCCTTGCGCGTGCCGAGCTTTTTACCCGGCGGAAATGCCTGGTTAGGGTCATCATCATCATGATCCTCGTCTGGCCGAACCTCATCCATTCGATGCCTGATTGCCAGGTCGTAGATCACGTTGAGGATGTTGCGGTCTTTGAGGTGCGGGTCGGTCAACCCGAAAAGGGAGGCCCGGACGATCTTCTTCCCCGACGTCTTCGGACAACGCTTCTGGACGAAGTCGTAGAGGTCCCTGCCAGCAAGACCTTCCGTCGCACCATCGACCAGTGCCGCATAGATCTTCTTTCGCTTTCTACTCATCCGAGGGTTCTCCAAAGCCCGATAGCAGGTCGACAACGGCTCCAGACCCCACTCTGTTTACGGAGCATCGGGAAAGTGAATAGCCGTCAGTGAAGGAAGCCCAGGGTGGCGCGACGGTGCCGAAGTGGCGAGGAACCGAACGGACGCCGTTGCGCTTTCTATCCCCGCTGTGGGGGAGGCAAGCCAGCGCAGTTCGGCTGAGGTTCGGTAACGGCTTCTCCTGCGTGTTCTCCCCGACCTCAGGTGGAGAACGGCAAGTGATCGAGTGGATCAAATCCAACCATGAGATGATCAGCATCGCGATCAGCGGGGCCATGCTGATCGTCTGGATCGGCTACCTGCAGATTTTGGTCCGCAGTTATGTCCGGCAGACCCGCCCGAAGATCCTGATCAACCGGGGCGGGGGCGCCACCCTCGATGCTCCATGCCTTGTCAGCAACATGAGCAGCGACGCCATTTATGTGCAGAGCATCATTGTGGTGCTCGAAACAGCCGACGAGCGACGGATGTGCCCGGTGACAGAACTCGACGGGATCGAGGAGTGGGAAGAGCCCACGGACTTGAACCTGCGGACCCGGCAAGGTCCTCTTGATGCAGGCAAAGTCAGGAACATGGGGACGTTCCGGGGCATCATTGAGCACGCACTACGGGCGAGCTCTCAGACTCCGGAGCTTGGGACGGACCAGTGGGAGCGGCTGAAGCGCTTCGATGTCCGTGTGATCGCCACTTATGGATCTGAAGATCTCCCCGTGGGAGCGAACCGATGGTTCAAGCTATCTTGGGAAGGAGGGAACGCAACCATGCGGCCCGAGACCGCAGATACTGTGCAGATCCGCTCCCATCGCGAGCGCAGGAAGATCGCGAAGATGCTGAATGCCGAGGTTCAGGAGTGACGGAGCCGGAGGAGATCGACGTGTGGATGTGGCGGATTGGGCAGAGGCCTCGGCGCTGCAGCGGCCGCTGCCAGACGATGTGCTGCGGATCGTAGCGCGGGGGGAGCGGAAGGACGGGGACGTGGCGGTTTAGGACGGAGGTTTCCGGCAGGCCGCAGTCGCTGCGATTGCTACAGGCGGGAGGTCAAGAAATGCTCCTCCTCATCGAAGATCGGGTAGGCGGAATCGTCCGTCGGGCGCAGTGAAAGGTCGATTAGGCGCCAGTCTATCTCCTCCAGCGTTGCGAGCATCTCGGCGGTCACCAGACCGGCGTCCGGTCCCACGATCTCGCCGGTGACAAAGCGGCCGGTGGTACGCAAATGCCGCTGAACGCGCAGTCCCCACAGATCGAGTTGAGCGGTGAGGGTGTCGACGACGGGCGCCAAGTCGGGCGCGTCGATCCTGCGCGGTGCGCCATCGGCCAGTTCGACGGTGGAAATGCGCAGAGCTCGCAGGCCGTCCCGCAGGACGTCGAATGAAATGATCAGTGCCGCAACCGCGTCCGCCCACCAGAAGCCTAGGCTTACGCCGACGATGCCCCCAATCGCGGCCGCGCCCGTCATCCAGTCCGCCTTGTTCATGTCGGCGTCGGTGTGCAGTGTCTTGTCCTGCAACTGCTTCGCCAGCGGCAGCTTCATCCGGCCGAGGATCACCGGAGGCACACAGCTGTAAATTAGCGCCGCGATCATCAGCCAACCGAGCCAGATCTCCTCGCCGAAAATGGCGACCGAGCCGATGGTCGGATGTTCGGCCGTCACCAGCTTCAATGCGGATTCTGCAAGGAGCAGGGCGCCGAGAACGGTAAGCGCAACGGCACTGGCCAAGAACGCGATCGAGTTGAAGCGCTGCAGCCCGTAGGGAAAGCGCCGGCTCGGCGTGCGCCGCGAGAACTTCTCGGCGATCAGGAAAGCCGCAGGCGGAAGAAGGCTCAGAATGTCCTCGATCCACGCCGTCCGCATCGCCTGCGACGAGCCGAGCACGAAAGCGAGGAGCGCAATGATCGAGGCCATCCAAGCCAGCGTCCACCATTCCAAGCGTATCGCCCGGTGCAAGGCCTTCCGCTGTTCGTCAGGCAGGCGTTCGTGCGGCCTCATCGGTCCGACTGTGCCTTGCGAACGACCCGGTTGACCTCGAGCAGCCAGCGGTTCTCCCCGAGTGGCAGGGCAAAGACTCGATCTTCCGTCTCCCCAGCCAATTCCATTGTGCCAATCGATGTGCTCAGCGCCGCGTGGCTCGACCATGGGGTGGATGCCGCGATGCCGCCGATAGCCAGATCGACGTCTCCCGACTCCAGTGCAGCAAAAATGCTCTCGCCCGTGCCGCGGATCCATACGGGCTTGGCGTCCAATGCACGGGCAACTGCCAGAGCGAGGGTGGCCTCCTCGCCCTGCGCAGCCTGGTCGGGGAGGGCCGCATAGGGGGAGCCTTCAATGATCCCCACGACCATATTGCCCCCGCGTACCCTCTCCGCAGTGCCGTCCGGATCGCGCGGCAGGTCACAGGCCGCAACGGCCGAAAAAATTGCCATGGCAATTGCGGACCGTGCAGCGCGGGTCACGGCTCCAGCGCGAACATCGGAAATCCTCGAACATTTCGCCAAAGCCATAGCGCCTGATGCCGTCACTAATGTGCCGCCCGGTTCAGAGTGCCGGCCCTATTAGGCCGTTGCTCCGCAGGACATAGGACGAGCAGGAAGAATAGCATTGGCCCGGCCACGAGGCCGTTCGCTTCACGGCCGAAAGCTAAGGATCCAAATATCGTCTCGCCGTCTCAGATTGATGCCGGTAGCCCGTCTGCCGCTCGATCTCGCGCATGACGCTGTTCCAGTAGCGGCGGCGGTGGCGGACCACCCCGTCATCCACCCAGCGCGCATCCTTCTGCGCTGCACGCATGCGATCGCGCGCCTCCAGCCATGCACCCTTGGTGCCGTACATCGCCAGGAGCACCGTCACCTCTTGCCGGATCTGGGCGGAGGGTCTGAAGAGGCGGGAGAGCAGCCGGCGGATCATGTTGAGGCTGCATTCCATACAGCTGATGTCGGGGACAGCGCCTGATTGCCGGCCTCGCCAGGCTGATGGAGGACGGTCCGGTTGCGACCGGCCCGCTTGGCGCGATACAGCGCAGCATCTGCCTGATGCTGAAGCTGTTCCGACGAAACATTTGCGCCCGGCGCAGTGACCGCAATTCCGATGCTAACGGTAACGTGGCCAGAAACGCCGGACACCGGGTTGGACACCGAGGCGGTCTCAACGCTTCGGCGAATGCGTTCAGCCACTTTAAGGGCCCCGATCACATCCGTTTCGGGAAGGAGGATCAGGAATTCCTCACCGCCATAGCGGGCCACCTGATCACTGTCGCGCCGCAGACTCTCCCGGATGATCCCCGCCACCTTGATCAGACAACGATCACCTTCCGCATGGCCGAGGTTGTCGTTCAGGTGCTTGAAGTGGTCGATATCAAGCATGAGTATGGCGGCACCTGAGGGGCAGGCGTTTTTATCGTCCCAGATACGCTCCAGCAGTTCCTTCATCCCGCGCCGGTTGGCTACTCCGGTCAGCGGGTCGGTTCTCGCCAGCCGCTCGAG
>NZ_JACIEM010000002.1 GCF_014196845.1 Aurantimonas endophytica | reverse complement strand
CTTTGATGATCCAGTCGCCCAAATCGGCCCGATGGTCGCCTTCCAGCGTGGGGCTGACCACATGGCTGATATCCTCACCTCGATCCCCTCGACCGTACAGCGACCTCCATCGGCCGCCTGACCAGTGCGCCAGTTCAATCCCATTCTCTCTGGAAAGCTGCCGTGCTTCGATGACGACCGGCTTCTTGCGAAGCTGCGGCATGTTGCCAATGAAAAGGCCCACCGAAGCGAGCCTGGTAAGGTTGCGGAAATTGCGGCCTATTTGCCCTTCTTGACGGGGAAAGTTGCGTCTCCGTCTTGCCTTCGTGAAATCGCCTTGGGATTTGCGCTGACGGTGCCGTCGTTGCCCCCCCCATGCTGCGTAGGTGCAAACTGACCCTTTGCGTCGTCCTTGGGACCATTCCCAGCAGTTTTCTTGCTATCGGTCATGCTCTTTCCTCCTGTTGGAGAAGAACGAACCCGAAGATCTAAGCCGAGTTCCGTCTCGGCACCTAGATCGCGGGCACCCACTTCCAGAACACTCCCTCCTGACGATTCGGATAGTATTTGAACTCGCACTCGAACCGCCACCCGTACGCCTCAGCCGCCTTAAGAGCTGCTGCGCTTACGGGGTTCATACCTGTTCCTGGCGCGAACCAGTCCTCGAGAAGATCGTCCGGGACGTAAGCGCCGATCCGCAACGGCAGCTTCGTGAGAACGTCGTCCATATCCTGTGGGGGCATGCTGTCTCCAACAGCTCGCAAGAGGCCGATATCTGGAGAGACGCTTCGCGGCGTCGAGGTGCGCTCCGTCTGGTGGAGAAGTCTCCGGCAACAACCCTGCCACCGCCGGATCGCCTTCTAAATCCTGGCGACCTGTTACCCGATCAGCTTCGTCACCTTCCCGCGCGACAGACAGTAGGCGCAGATGCCGGCCTTCGTGCCGCCCGTCCGCTTGTTCTGCGGCGAGCGGCGCGCCGACTGGATGACCTCCACAATCATGCTGGTCTCGATGCCCTCATCCTTGAGGCATTGCCAGCAGGTGACCTGTTCGTCCGCGTCCAGGCCCAGCCGCTTGCCCGCGCGAGGCTTATCAGCCGGGCGGTCGCCGTCGACTGTGGAGAGATGGGCGCGGTCGCGGAAGTCTATCTTCACCGCCGCACAATGCCGCGATGCCGGCCCTTTCGAAAGCCTCGCTGTCCATCTTTCGCAGTTGGTCGAGGGTAAGATCGTCACCGGCCCTGTTGGTGAACCTGTCGATTGTCACCTCTCCTGGCCGCTCATGTAGAGCTGATGGCGATAGTCGGCGTCGAGGCGGTAGAGCGCCAGTGCAGCCCGCGCCACGCCGATCAGCGGCGGTTCCTCAGGCGCAACCGCAAGATCGCGCGGTCCGATCACTGCGAAAGGGATGCTTTCAAGCCTCTGTCCGCCCCGCGCCGTCGGCTGGAGAACGTCGGCGTCCTTATCGATGCCGGAATAGGTCTCTACCTCGTAGCGCCCCTCGACGAGCCGCAGCACGCGGTACCGCTTCTTGTTGGACCACTCGAACTCGTTGCGATCCAGCCCGCTCTCGTCGAGCACGTAGAAGTCGCGATCGGTGCTCCAGTTGATCAGCGCCTCGGCCGAATAGCCGGCGAGGAATGGCAGGTCGGACCCTTCGGAGGCAGCGTCAGCCAGGATCGAGTACCTGCCGGTCAGGAGCAGCTCGCCGGTGATGCGGCGGTGGAACGCCTCCAGCGCGAGCCCGTCCGACGTCGCGCGCTCCCAGATCCCGAGCATCGCGTCCGGCATTTCAATCTGCGCTTCGGTGCGGTGGATGACGCCGACCAAGCCGCGGATCGCGGGTGCGACGATCTCGGGAAACTGCGCCCGCTTCTGGTAGGCGCCGTACATGGCCCGACCGCTGTCCGCCTGGACCCGACATCCCGACGGCATCGGCTGAAAGTCCTCTCCCGCCTCCTTCACCGCCTTGGCGCCCCGAGCAGTCACGCGCATCTCGCGCCATTCGTCGGCTCGGTCCTGCCACTCCGGGTGCTTTGCGTCGACCGCCATCAGTATGCATCCGCTGTCGTCGTTGTCGTCGTGGTGCCCTTCTTGGCCTCACGCTTCATCGTCAGTCGTCCGAAAGCCCCGGAGGACGCGTCGACCTGGTCCTTCGTCGCCCCGTTGGGGAAGTTCGCGAGCTCGTCGAGGTAGGCCTCGTTCCAAGCTCCCCGAAGCAGCACGACGTTGCCCGCCTCGGCACCGCCTCGCGGAAGATGCGGGTCGTGTTCTCACGCTCCGCTTCGCTCTCTGCGGTCTCGGTCGAGTGCGGATCGTCGATGATGACGCGATCGCCGCGGCCGCCTGTCAGCGAGGCGAACGGCACGCCCTCTCGAAAGCCGGTCTTAGTGTTGGCGAACGACGCCTCACCGGCGCGCATCAGCTCGATCTCCGGCCATAGCGAGCGATTCCACTCCGACTGCACCAGATCGCGCATGCGGCGGCTATCGCGCTTGACGTACTTCTCCGCGTAGGAGGTCGTCAGGTAGCGAAGCGACGGCTGCCGCGTCCATTCCCATGCCGGCCACAGAACGCTCGCCAGGAGCGACTTCATGGTGCCTGGAGGCACGTTGATCAGGAGCCGATTGATCCGCCCATCGCTGACTGCCTCGAGATGCGAGCAGATGGCGGCAATGTGCCAGCCGTGCACGTACGGCTGTGTGGGCTCCAGAACGTGCCACGCCTCTCGGACAAAGCCACCCAGCGTCCGACACCGGTCACGGATGCGCTCAGCGTCGTGAGCAACCCGATCGCGCTCGAGCTTAGCCTTCCGCCTCGCCCTCTCCGCCCTGATCTCCGCCATTGATGGCAAGTGGACCGAGGATCGTCTCAAGTCGATCGAGCTCATCCTCGCTTAGCCTCGTCAGATCGACAGTTTGAATGGGGCCGCCGCCGGCGCCGGTATGCTCGTGCGACTGTGATGGCTTCCCGTATCCTCGATCGAGAGTGGCGTTGGCAGCTGCCACGCGGGCGCTGTCGCTCTCGCCCTTCTTTGCAACCTCCACCAGGACATTTAGCGCAGTGGCCGTATGCTCGCGGGCGAGTTCGGACAGACTCGCATTCATCTGTTTTGTGGCGCGACTACGCGCACCGGCCGGGCGTCCTGCCCCCGGACGCTTGCCGCCTCTCTTCGCTGCCATGGTTTTTGATTTTCAGTTGATTACGGATGGTCGTCGCTAGAGCCCTCGGTTGTGGTATGTCTCACGGCCTTGCTACTGGAGCCGACAGGCAATGAGCTGGGAGATCGAACTGCGCGAAGCCGTGAACCGTTTGTTCGATACGCTTGGTCCGGTCGTGGAGATGTACGGAGGGCTCGGTCCCGACGTGCTCGTCGACCTGATCTCTGACGATCTCGACCTGCCCCGCGAAACGATCGAGGCCGCAATCAGAACAGAGGCGGGAAGCAGAGACATCCCTCTCACGCCTCCTCATTCGCAGACTGTGCACTGATGACGAATGACTCCGAACGCCCCCTCCGCACGCTGATCCTCGACCTCACCATGAAGGTCATGGAGTTGCAGAAGCAGATCCAGCGGATGGAGGAGGCTGACGCGGCCCGATATGACTTGCTGTTTGAGCTCTGCGTGCCCGTGGAATTTAGAGACGAGATCGACTCCCTCGACGGCATCCCGTTCGACGTGGTCGAAGCGCCAGTCGATGTTGCCGGTCCATTGCGGGACTGGATGAAGAAGACCCGCTAGAACCGCTCTCCGTCGATCACCAGGATGCCGCGCGGGACGCATCGGCACTGGATTGGCTGCCCCGGCGGAGCCCCTGCTCCGCGCCCGTGGTCAATGTACCGGCCGAAGAATTGAGCTGAGCACCAATCGAACAGCGCTCCTTTAGCGTGGACTTGCGCTATGAAGAGCTGCTGCCTCCCAGTGTCAGGTTCGTCGACGTCTGGCTGGTAAGGAAAAAGGACGGAAAATGCTTGCGAGACTGACTGACCGTTACGGAGAAGCCGTATTCGTGAACCCTCGTTATATTTCCGGAATCGTGCAGGAGGCTGAGTGTGCAAAGGTCTGGCTGAATGTCGGCGGAGATTGCGTTGATGTCCTCGTCCAGGGAAATTCTGAATCCGTTGGGATGATCGTTAACGATGCGATTTACGAAGCCTCAAACCACGCGAAGTAAGATCGCAATCCAGGGATCCATCTCCTCATTCCATTCAGGCCGCAACACGATCACCGTAGAGCGCTGGTCAGCCCGGAGCACCATCTCGATCGAGAGATCCGGCGAGGTGCAGGGTCAGCATCATGTCCCGTTCCCCGGTTGTAGTGGCGCTAGATTTGGAGGCATTCTGCCCACGGACGGATCAATGGGATGGAGCTATGCCCGACGATCGCTACACCCTCTGCAAGCGCTCCAACGGCACCTGGAGCGTGGTCGACATCTTCACCGACTTTCCTGCGATCGTAGATGGTCGGGTGATGATCGGCATGGACATGGAGGAGGCTGACGACATGGTTGACCTGCTCAATATCCTGGATCGGAAGCGTCGGGCTGAGCAAGCTCCGTGATGGCCTTGACGAGCAGGGTGGCGCCGAGGCGCTAGAGGGGCATCCGCCTCGCCACATCGAGCAGAGTGGACTGCATTGAACGGGGAAAGAGCAGTGCAGAGGATCTTGGTGGTCTGGTTTGGCGTTTTGGCGATGGCCCCGGCCGGAGCAACAAACCTCCAGCATGACGAGGTGATCGAGCGATGGCACACCGGTCGATATGTCTGCAAAATGGGCCAACGTCCCGACGGAGGGGACGTGACGGAACAGGAAGTCGCGGTGGCGTGTCAGTCGCTCAACGAGATCGGGATGATCTTGGTTGAAGACGGCTACTGCTGGAGCCGAAGAGAGCAGGAGTGGTTTCCGGCAAGGAGTTATGCCGGCTTGTGCGACAAGTGACAAACCGCGATCGTGGAGAGCCGGACCTTGATACGGCGCATGGGCTGTCTCCGGCAAGTTAGGCGCAACTGCCTTGCAATCTTTTCCCTCCGCGCCATCTGCCCGCCCCCAATCGGAGGAAAGCAAATGCGTGCTAAAAGCCTTGGTATCGTTGCCACACTCGGATTCGCAACTCTCGCCATTTCAGGGTGCGTCGATGAAGGTCCTCGCTACGGGGGCGGCTACAGTTCCTCGGGCCCTGTCGTTATAGATCGCGACCTCAGCAGGCCTGATCCGCGCGCGGGTGATCGCAACTTCCGTGACCGAGGCCGCGATGATCGCCGAGACAACCGGGGCCGTCCTGATCGCCGCGAAGATTTTCGGCGTGACGGCCCCGATCGCGATCGAGCGCGTAGTCGCGACAACGATCGCGAGCGGGAGAGGATCGCTGCATTCTGCCGGGAGAACCCTCGGGCTCCTCAGTGTGATCGGGACCGCAGCCGAGACGGGCGCCGATCCTAATACAGGGGCTCTGAAGCCGGGCGTGGATGGGGGGAGCCTTCGATCTCCCCCGTCTGCCCATATCGGGATGCGATCCCCGATCACGCTCGCGAAGTCCGGCTTCGGGCAGACAGCCGTCGTATTTCGTGTCACCCCGTCTTGTGCTCGGCCATCTGCCGGCGGCGCTCATTGGAAGATCGAAAGGACGGCGCGGAAAACCTATCGCACACGCGATCAGGCGAAGGCGGACGTGTTCGACTACATCGAGCGCTTCTATAATCCGACGCGCAGACACTCGACCTTGGGACATCTCAGCCCAATGGATTTCGAGAAACGGCCGCAGTTAGCCTAACCTCGTGTCCATAAGACCGGCAGCAGGCCAGTCCGATCTCCGCTTGTCGGTTTTCCCGACCGTTGTTCGATCAGGAGGTTTGTCGGGCAAAAGCGACGGGCTTTCTGCCGGCGCTTGGAGAGTTTTTCGGGCGGGCGGAATTTGACCTCACCAGACGGTCCCGTCCTCTCGTGCCGAAAATTAACCGCGACCCCGGAAGGGGTATGCATTGCCAGGGCCGCCGTCCCACTTACCGGCAGGGGACAGCTGCGTCGCTCATTCTCGGGTTGTGGCTCATCAAGGTCGCCTTCGCCATTCGATTAACATCGGATCGATGCATTTTCGGCGGGCGCTGACAGCTGGCCAGTGATCCACTCACAGCCTCGCCTTCTGCCGACGAGGCGAATGGAAAGGTGATGACGGTCTGCGCGTCGATTCCGACAAGGCGTCCTCCCGCTGCACCATCCTCATGCTACTGCCCCCGCGCCATCAGCGAGTACGCGAGCACGATTCAGAAAGAACGACCTCACGGTGCCCTCTCGGACCGCGCACGCCATCCTCCAATCAATCGGCGCGAACAAGTCGCTGCTCGCCGTCGTGTCGTCGAACGCCTTGCCCACGAGACCGAGAAAGTTTGGTCCATTCGGGTTGATGCTATCGACCTGCCTGAGGCTGCTTCTCATCAAGTCGTCAAAAACCGACAGGAAGCTTTCGTCGTCTGACCAGCCCAGGCCGATGGAGGAAACAGTCTCCCTCGCGCCCGCGCCCGCGTAAGAGCCAACCTTGACAATATCGAGGCCCGATGTGTCAGGAGTTATGTGGTTACAGGTTATACGGCGCAAATCGTTCCGTTCATCGACCCGATTGGTTCCGTTCATTCCGGCAGAAGTGTTCTGTTCATTCTGTCGTTTATTTCTGACAATCGCGTTGCGGGCGTGAGCCTTCGCGGTCGGAATCTCGGTAGGGACACAGAGGTGTATCCGTCGCATCCTTCCGCCTGCACGATGGTCGTCAGCCTGACGGAATTTCGTCTGCCGGACGATGTGGCCATAGTTGTCGAGCGCCAGCATTGCCTTCCCGACGTTCCTCTTGCTCGTGCCGATCTCGTCGGCGATCTGCTGGTCGGTGCGCCAAGTGTATCCGAAATGTCGATTGATATTGCTGGCGAGACCAGAGGCCACCTGATGGGCCACTTTCGGAAGCCGAGGGTTCGCATTCACCGCGGCCCGGAAAGCCTCCAGGCCGCGATGATAGTCCGCAGGTTTATCGACAACGAGGTCGATCAGCTCTCGATCGACCCGCCTCATAAGCGCCTCGAACGAAGCGATGCAGCCTCTCGGGCGGCGATCCACGCATCCTGTGAATGGCGCGCGATCTGCTGCCAGAGGCAATGCACCAGCGGGTGCGGTGCCTCCTTCTGCGCGGCAAGCCATTTCGCGGCTGCATCGATTGCGGCGATAGACCGGTAGTCGATGCCTGTTGATCCGCCAACGGTAAGGGCGCTCATGCCGCCCGCTCTTGATCGCGGGCCGCGATCCGAGATTCTACGAACGCTTCAAGCTCGGATGCTACGAATCCTTTGCGGCCGGGCGAGATGGTGATCAGCTTCGGGAAGCTCGAATCCTTCCCTAGCTGCCAGATCGTGGTGCGCGACACGCCCAGCATTTTGGCCGCGTCTTTTATACTCTTGATTTCCATTTGTTCGTCTCCGCTTCATCTGATGCGGCGACGTTCGTAAATGTAGAGTTATTCGGCAACCGCAAAGTGGACAAACCACCTTGATGTTCTGTCGGTTTTTTTCCGACAGGTTGCTTCTGGATAAGCTTTAGACGGTCGGATCCGTGGAGCAAAATAAATTATCCACAGGGGCCTTCCGGGGCTCTTTCAGGCTCGAGAATGGATTGAGACGACCTTCTCGCCCTTCCGAGCGTCGAGATAGCTCGCCCATGCGTCCATGAGCTTGCGCCGTCGCTCGATTGCCGCCCCTCGCCGGTAGGCCCGTTCGACAGCATCACCGACAGCGTGAGCAAGGGCCTCCTCGGCTATCTCTCGAGCGAATGAGGTCTCGTTGCCCGCGAAGTCCCTGAAGCTCGACCGAAAACCGTGCGGCGTGACGTCGATCTTCATCCTGCGAAGCACCATCATCATCGCCATGTTCGACAACGGCTTCTCCGGCTTTGCCCCCGCGAACATGAAGACACCGGCTCCATCACCCCGCAACGCAGACAGGATGTCGACCGCGGGCGCCGTCAGGGGCACAACGTGTTGCTTCCCGGCCTTCATGCGCTTCGCCGGGATCGTCCAGAGGCGAGCGTCCATGTCGATCTCTGACCATTCCGCGCCGAGCACTTCCCCTGATCGGCAAGCCGTCAGGATCGCGATCTCAAGCGCCCTCGCCCCGGTGCCTGCTTGTTCGCGCAGCCGGTTAAGAAATGCCGGCACCTCGACGTAGGGCATCGCCGCGTGATGCCCGCGAGCGAGCTTCACAGGCTTGGCGAGGAGGTGATCGAGGTTGCCTTTCCAGTGGTCAGGATTCTCGCCCTCGCGCATACCTCGCGCCTTTGGCATCCGCCGCGCGTAGCCCCTGTTGGGCCCATACAAGCCGATCCGTGATCTTGTCGAGGCGTCGCTGTTCCGCCTCCGCCAAGGCAGCAGAGACTTCGCGGCGGAGAACCTCGAACGTTTCCGGATTTAAAGAAGTTAAGTGGCGATTGATACCCGCAGCAAGTTTTATGCGGACACGATCAAGGTTAAGTGCCATCAGTCTGTCGTAACCGATTAAGGGATGCAGTGTGGCTAGACTGGATTCACCCTCGATGCTTTCCAATTTGCCATCTCATAGGTTTGCACGCAGCTCTAGAAACATTTGCGATGCCGGAGCGACTGATACTAGCCTTGCGTGGCAATAAGGCGTGTCGTGTTAACCTGGGTGTTACAAGCTGCTGTGGCGTCAGTTATTCATACTCCAGTCTCCGCAACCAGCGGCACGACGATGGCCTTTTTGCCGCTAACGTTGGTGTCCAGATGCTCCGCCCATAGGACTAAGGCGCGACGCTTGGCGACGAGGTACGTTGAACGGTTATAGGTGCCGGCGACGCCGCTCCGGTGACCGGTGATGTGGTTCAAGACGGCTTCGATATGATGCGGATCGACGTTCAGATCTTCGGCCATCCGGGTCGCCATCGTCCGTCGGGCATCGTGAGGCGTCCAGTCTGGCCCTTCCTTCAACTGGAGCTTGTCGCGGACGGCATGGGCGACAGCATTGCTGGTGATGGCGGTTTTGATCTTGCAGAAAAGCGGTGATGCCGGGTCATCCGCTTTCGCCCCCATCGTCGCGATTGCCGCCTTGACGATAGCGAGAGCAGCCGGGGACAGCGGCACGGCGTGCTCGCGCCCGTTCTTTGTTCTAGCGCCGGGCGACGTCCACAGAGCCGCCGTCAGGTCCACCTCGCCCCTCTGCATTCCAGCGACCTCGCCAGCCCTTTGCCCCGTGAGGAACAACAGGCGGACGATCTGGCGCATCGGCGCCGATAATGACGCTAGATCGATTTGCTTCCACACATATCGAACCTCGGCATTCGACAGCACCCGCTCCCGCGAACGTGCTTTTGCACGCTGCTGTACTCCGGCGACCGGAGAAGCAGTCAGATAATCCTCGGCAACTGCCCAGTTGAAAAACTTGGACACGATAGCGAGCACCTGCCGCGACGCGATCGGCTTCCCCTCGTCAATCTTACGGTCGATAGCGTCGAGTATGTCGCGTCGGCCGATGCTGCTGATCTTCCGCTTCGCTCCGATGATCGCCACCACGTCTTTGGCAAGGACGCGCTCGTCGGTCTGCCACGACCGTTTGTTGGGCTTCGCGTATTTCTCGACGTAGAGATCCGACAGCTCTTCGAGCGTCATTTCCGCCCGCACAGCACGCTTACGCGTTGTGGGGTCCGCACCCTCAGAAATTTTTGCCAACTCGCCGAGCGCCCGCTTGCGGGCAGCGTGAAGGTCAATCGCGGGATAACTGCCAAGCGTCAGGCGCCGCTTGATACCGTCGGTCTCGCCGGTCCAGACAATCGACCATGAACGCGCGCCGGTCGGCGTCACCCGGAGCGTCAATCCCCGGATGGTTTCGTCCCAATATTCCGTGCGTTTCTCGGCTTTGACAGTGTCGACAAACCGCGTCGTCAGGTTGAGCTTTGGCATCGCGCGAGACTCCATCATCAGCCGCCTGGGTTCCGGGGTTCCTCTGGGGTTCCAGAAAGCCCGAACTTGCCCAGACGGCGCTGGACAGCGTCATACACGCGAAGCCCCTAACCGCAAGGCAATTACACCAAAACAGCGTCAGATGATGTCCGCGAATGTTCGTTCGAGGATAATTCGTAATGATGGGGTCGCAGGTTCGAGTCCTGCAAGCGGCACCACTTTCCACACATCCTGATCTTCAAGCGGAGCGCGTGGCCAAAGCCGGCTAGAGAAGCGCTTGAGGGAGGAGCGGACTACAGCCGCTTCTCCGTCGAAGACATCTCCGGGATCGTGCCCGGCAGCGCTGCCCGGCTGCGACGCCAGCGCGTTGCCTTACTCTCTTCGGCGCCGAACAACTCCTCCGAGAACGGCTCCGGAGTCCACAAGGCGCGGCGCAGGGCGTCGGCTTCCTGGCGCTCGGCCGCGGACCGATCCCAGCTGGACCTCTGGTTGCCCGATATTTCGGCGATCGGCTCCGCCGGGTAGAGCCGGGCGAATTCGCGGTTCGCGTCTGCCCAGTGTTCGTGTTCGCGCCCCGTGGGGCGCCCTTCCCGTTCCCAGATTTCGTAGGCAAGCGTGCGGATAATTTCCGCCTCGTCGCTCCTGCGCATCGCCGCTCCTCCCATATGACCTGACATCAAAGATAGGGCAGACTTATCGACTCAAAGATGGACGCTTCACGAGGAAATACGCAGCCGGCAACTGACTGGTCGAACCGGCGTCCAGGCGCCGGCTCAAGCAACAACGTCCGGCTTTCCGATGTTGCCGCCACACCAACAATGCAGCCTGCGTTATCCTCTGCCACAATGAAGCCGAGTGCAATGCAAAAGACCAGCGGCGACGCCATCGGCGGGCCCCTTGAAGCGGACCCTTTCGAGGGGAGGCACCGCGGTCACCCGGCGTCGGCGGCCTTGCGGAGCGAGGCCAGAAGCTCGGGGATCGCGTCGAGCCGATCCACCAGCGCGGTGGCGCCAAGCGATTCCGGCGCCCGGCTGGTGTAGCCGCCACGGACGGCGATGACTCGCATGCCAGCCGCACATGCGGCATCGACGTCGTTCTCGCTGTCGCCGACGAAGACGACGTCGTCCACCGGCATTGCCAGACGCTCGCAGGCCAGCAGCAGCAGGCCGGGCTCCGGCTTCTTGGCCGGCCCGGCGTCGCCGCCGACGACCACGTCCAGGAGGTCCAGAAGCCCGAAATGCGCCAGGATCTCCCGCGTCGCGACTTCCGGCTTGTTGGTGACGACGCCGAGGCGGATGCCGCGCTCGCGAAGGATGCGCGTCGCCTCGCTGGCGCCGGCCGTCAGGGTGGTCAGCTCGGTCGCCCGCGGCTCGTAGATTGCCAGGAAGCGTTCGACTGCCTTGTCGCGGCTGGCGGGGTCGATGTCCTTGCCGAGCCCCGCATAGGCGCGCTCGATCAGCACCGGCACGCCGCGTCCGACCATGCCGGTCACCGCCTCCAGCGTGAAGGGTGGCTCGCCGTAGCTGGCCAGCGTCTCGTTGAGCGCGGCGTGAATATCGGGCGCGGAGTCGATGAGCGTGCCGTCGAGATCGAACAGAACGGCTTTCGGCCAGCTCATGCTGCGTCCTTCCACTTGATGGAGCAGCCGATCGAGGCGACCTGCTCGCGCGGCCCCTCGCCGGTTTCGGCGATCAGGCGCATGGCGTTGAAGAGGTCGCGTTTGGTGCCTTCAGGGGCCGCCTCCTTGCGGGAGGCGTCGATGCGGCCGCGATATTGCAGGCCGAGATCGGCATTGAAGCCGAAGAAATCCGGCGTGCAGACGGCGCCATAGGCGCGCGCGACGCTCTGGTCCTCGTCGTAGAGATAGGGGAAGTCGAAGCCGTGGGCGTCGGCGAAGGCGCGCATATTGTCGAAGGAATCCTGCGGATAGTTGGTCGCGTCGTTGGAGGAGATCGCGACGGTGCCGATGCCGAGGTCTTTCAGCTCCGCCGCATCACGGACCAGCCGGTCGATCACCGCCTTCACATAGGGGCAGTGATTGCAGATGAAGACTACCAGCAGCCCCTTCGGGCCCTTGTGGTCGAAGATCCGGTGAGTGTTTCCGTCGACACCGGGGAGCGCGGCGTCGACGGCCTTCCAGCCGAAATCGCAGATCGGAGGATGCGCCGCCATGGGCAGTTCCTTTCGCTTGGTGCCAGAGCTTCTATGAAGGGCGCGTGGCGCCGAAATCGAGCCGAAAACGCGCGTTCATGCTTCCTTCCGGATCAGCTCGACCGCAAGCCCGGCGAGAACCGGCACGTTGCGGCCATAGATCGCGGCCTTCTCGGGATTGGAGGCGTTGCCGTCGAGGGAGCGTTTGTAGACGCCCTGCAGGATGGCGGCGAGCCGGAAGAACGAGAAGGCGAGGTAGAACGGCCAGTGGTCGATCTCGCCCAGGCCGCGCCTCTCCCGATAACGCCGGACGTAATCGGCCTCGGACGGAATCCCCAGTGCCGCGCGATCGACATTGCCGAGCCCTTTGAATGCGCCGAGATTGGGCAGGCGCCACTGCATGCACTGATAGGCGAGATCGGCGAGCGGGTGGCCGAGCGTCGACAGCTCCCAGTCGAGGATCGCGCGGATTTGCGGGCGAGCCTTCTCGAAGATGATGTTGTCGAGGCGATAGTCGCCGTGGACGAGGCTCGCCGCGCCGTCGTCCGGCGGCAGGTTATCGGCGAGCCAGGCGGCCAGCGTCTCCATGTCGTCGATCTGGTCGACCTTCGAATGGCGGTACTGCTCCGACCAGCGCATCAGCTGACGTTCGAAGTAGTTGCCGGGCCGACCGAAATCCTCGAGCCCCAGCGCCTGCGTATCGAGATCGTGCAGTGCCGCCAGCGCGGTGTTCATGGCGTCGTAGATCGCCGCGCGCTCGGCCGGATCGTCGATCTCGGGCAGCGCCGGATCCCAGAAGATGCGGCCGTCGCAATAGTCCATGACGAAAAACATCCGCCCGAACGGCGAGTCCCTGTCGCTTGCCAGATGCAGTGCCACCGGAACGGGCACGGCGGTGCCGGCCAGGGCCTGCATCACCTTGAACTCGCGATCGACCCGATGGGCGGATTTCAGCAGCGTGCCGGGGGGCTTCGTGCGCAGCACATAGGTACCGCTCGCAGCGTCGATCCGGTAGGTCGGGTTGGACTGCCCCGCCTGGAACTTGACCAGTCGCCGAAGCCCTTCGAACCCGTCGACATGCGCCTCGAGATAGCGCCCGAGCGCCGTCTCATCGATCCGCTGGTCGGCAATCCCGCGGCTCATTCCGCCGGCGGTTCGAGCACGGCGACGGTGATCCACTGCGCCGAAAGCGCCGGCTTGACCCCACCCTCGATCTCCACCGCCGCGTCCCAGCTGGTCTGCAGCGTCACCGCCCTTTCGGTAAGGCCGATCATCCTGAAGCGGCCCCGCACCCGCGTGCCGACGCGGACCGGGTTGAGGAAGCGGACTTTGTCGAAACCGTAATTGACGCCCATCTTCGTCCCGATGACGCCCGGCAGGGCATCGTAGGCGAGCGTCGACAGCAGCGACAGGGTCAGGAAGCCGTGCGCGATCGTGCCGCCATAAGGGCTTTCGGCCTTGGCGCGGGCAGGATCGACATGGATGAACTGGTAATCATGCGTGGCCGCCGCGAAGCGGTCGATCATCTCCTGGTCGACGGTGAGCCAGTCGGAGAGGAATTCGCCAGTATCGAGATGCGCCCGATAGGCCTCGATCGGGATCAGGCGTTCGCGGAGCATCGCCTCCGTTTCCGCCACGGATGCCAGGGCCATCAGGCCTCCTCGAAGAGTTCGTGTCCGGTTTCCACCGCGATGCCGCCGTCGATCGGCAGGATCGCCCCGGCGATATATGCCCCGCCCCGGCCGCAAAGGAACAGCGCGGCGCCGGCAATGTCGTCGGGCGAGCCGATCCGCCCCAGCGGCACGCCGCGCCCGACGACTGCCGCTTGCTCGTCGGTGCCGGTGGCGAAGGCGGTCATCTTCGACTGGAAGGGACCGGGCGCAAAGGCATTGACGGTGACGTGGCGGCCGGCAAGCTCCTTGGCGAGACAGCGCGTCAGATGATGCACGGCGGCCTTGGATGCCGCGTAGGAATAGACGTTTTGGCTGAGCGGCGCGGTGCCCATGACCGAGCCGAGATTGACGACACGGGCGGGGTCCTCGCGGCTGGACGAGGCCTCGAGCAGCGGCAGCAGCCGCTGCGTCACGGTGAACAGGCCGGCGACGTTGACGTCCATCACCTTCTGCCAGGCGGCGTGCGGAAACGTCTCGAGCGGCGCGCCCCAGGAGACGCCAGCATTGTTGAACAGGATCTGCAGCCGGTCGGTGCGGGCCTCGACTTCTGCGGCGAGCGCCGCGATCCCGGCCTCGCCCGAGACGTCGCCGGCAAATCCTTCGACCGTTCCCGGATGGCCCTCGGCGTTGATCGCCGCAGCGGCAGCTTCGCAGGCCTCGGCCTTGCGGGAAGCGATCAGCACGCGCGCCCCGGCGCCGGCCAAAGCGGTGGCGATCATCCGGCCGATGCCGGTCGCGCCGCCGGTGACGAGGGCGGTCTTGCCCTCCAGCGAGAACAGGCGTTGCAGGATCGGCATCTCCATGGGCTCTTCCTTGCGTATGGCGTCAGGTGGCAGGCGAGCGCATTCCGGCGCCATCGTTGCCAGAGCCGGAAAGCACGCTCCCTTCATCGGCAGTTGACATCATACCCGCTGGTATGTCCAGACTTGGCCATGGACGCCGACGACCGCCCTTCCGGGGAAGGCAACCCGCCCGCGAAAGCCGGCGGCCGGTCTCGGTCGACGCGCGACTTTACGGTCGCCCGCGCCCATGCCGAGGCGGACGAGACGCTGGCGGCGATCCTGGCGGCGGCGGCGGCTTCCTTCCGCGAGCATGGCTTTGCCGCCGCGTCGATCGACGACATGGCGCGCCGGCTCGGCGCGACGAAGGGGCTCGTCTATCACTACTACCGCTCGAAGAACGAGCTCTTCCTCGACGTCTGCCAGCAGGGCATGGCGATCGACTTCGCGGCCGTGGAGGGACCGGCCTCGTCGCGCGATCGGGCGGTGACGCGGCTGCGGGTGATGGCCGAGGCGCATCTGACCACGATGCTGCAGCATATCGATTTCCAGCACGCGATCCTCCAGGCCGTCGCCCGCCATCTGGGCGGCCCGGCAACGGGCTCGGAGGGCGAGCGGCTGGCCGAGGTGATCGCGGCGCGCGACCGTTACGAGATGCTGTTTCGGCGGACCCTTGCCGAGGCGGTCGCCGAGGAAGATCTGGCCGGGGGGACGAACGCATCGCTCACCGGCAAGGCGTTCCTGTCGGTGCTGAACGCCCCGGTCTTCTGGTACCGCGAGCAACCGAACGAGACGGAAGCGGACCGAAGCGCCCTCGTGCGCGAGCTGGCGCTGTTCGCGTTGCGCGGCGCCGGGGCGGGCGAGGCCATCATCGAGGAGGAGTTCGGCTCATGACCATCATGGCACTCGGCATGACCGACCGGCTGAAACCACTCCACGCCGCCGTGCGGGACATGGTCCGCGACGAGATCGCGCCGGCCAGCGAGGAATTCCTCGCCGAGGTACCGAAGGAAGGTCGCTGGGTCTACACGGCCCGCCAGACGGAAATCCTGGAAGGCCTGAAGACGCGGGCGAAGGCCAAGCGCCTGTGGAATTTCTGGCTGACGGATTCGGCCCGCGGCTACGGCCTGACCACGGTCGAATACGCCTATCTCGCCGAAGAGATGGGCAAGGCGCATCTGGGCGCCGAGACCTTCAACTGCTCGGCGCCGGATACCGGCAACATGGAGGTGCTGGAGCGCTACTGCACGCCGGAACAGCAGGCGCCCTGGCTGCCGCGTTTGCTCGAGGGCGAGATCCGCTCGGCCTATCTGATGACCGAGCCGGACGTCGCCTCGTCCGACGCCAGCAACATCGCCATGGCCTGCGTCGCCGATGGCGACGACTACGTCATCGACGGCGAGAAATGGTGGTCGTCCGGCGCCGGCGATCCGCGCTGCGCGATCTACATCGTCATGGTGCGTACCGCCGGCGACGAGGCGCCGAAGCACCAGCGCCACTCGATGATCCTCGTGCCGGCCGACACGCCGGGCGTCGAGGTGCTGCGGGCGATGACCGTCTTCGGCGACGACGACGCGCCGCACGGCCACATGCATATCCGCTTTTCCGGCGTTCGGGTGCCGAAGGCGAACCTCATCCTCGGCGAAGGCCGCGGCTTCGAGATCGCGCAGGGGCGGCTCGGGCCCGGCCGCATCCACCATTGCATGCGGGCGATCGGCCAGGCCGAGGCGGCGCTGGAGATGATGTGCCAGCGGGCGCTGCGGCGCGAGGCGTTCGGCCGGCAGCTGGCAGATCTCGGGGCCAACCACGACGTCATCGCCGACTGCCGGATGGAGATCGAGATGGTGCGTCTGCTCTGCCTCAAGGCGGCATGGATGATGGACCAGGGCGACCGGCGCGCCGCCGCGCCGTGGATCAGCCAGATCAAGGTCGCCGCGCCGCGGATGGCGCTGAAGGTCGCCGACGAGGCGATCCAGATGCACGGCGCCGAAGGCATCAGCCAGGACCAGCCCCTCGCCCGCCTCTGGACGCATCTGCGGACGCTGCGGCTGGTGGACGGGCCGGACGCCGTGCATCGCCGGCAGGTGGCGCGGTGGGAGTTGGCGAAGCACGCGGCGGCGACGGGCTGAAGCGTTCAATGCGGGCGCAGAGACCCAACGAACGCCGGCGCGGCGTTCAGTCCTGCGCGGATGGCCGAACGACGATACTGCCGATTTCGACGTCATCGGGCTGCTCTATAGCGAAGCCGATGGCGCGTGCGATCGAATCCGGCGCAATCGCGATCGCATGCCGGCGTTCTTGGATCGTTGCCCTCAAGTCCGGATCGGTGATGGCGGTATCCGCGAAATCCGTGTCGATGAACCCGGGCGACACCTCCGTTACCCGAAGATGGGCCCCCGACTCCTGGCGAAGGGCTTCGGTGGCCGTTCGCAAGGCGTTCTTGGTCGCGGCGTAGACACCCATGGTGGGAACGATCTTGATGCCCGCCGTCGAGATGACGTTCACGACATGGCCGGTCTGCTGAGCCGCAAAGACGGGTAGCGCTGCCGCAAGACCGTAGAGCGCACCCTTCAAGTTCACGTCGATCATGGCGTCCCACTCCTCGACGCGAAGAGCATCAAAGCGGGAGATAGGACCGATCCCGGCGTTGTTGACGATCACATCCAGACGGCCGTATTGCGCGCAAGCCAAATCCACCAGCGCCTGAAGGTCTGCCCGTCTGGTGACGTCCGTTGCCCTGAAGACGGCCTCTCCACCGGCTTCGTCGATCGTCTTGGCAACGGCGGCGATTTCCGCCTCGCTTCGCGCCGCCAGCACGAGGCGCGCCCCGCGAGCAGCCAGATGGAGGGCAGTTGCGCGACCAATCCCGCGCCCTGCACCGGTGATGGCGATAACCTTATTCCTGATGGTCATGCGGACTCTCTGTTGTCGATACCGAGAGAAAGCTATGGGGGCGGATCCGGATGATCTATGCTTAGAAGGCCATGTTTATGTAGAGATCCGCCAGAACCATGCCTGACCCGTTTTCCGAGGTTCTTTCGCAGCTCGGGTCGCGCAGCGTCCGTGGCACCGGTCTCGAAGCCTCCGGGGAGTGGGCGCTCTCCTTCGACGGCCGGGGGAGATTGAAATTCGTCGCCCTTACACGCGGTCGGTGCTGGCTCATTCTTCCGAATTGCGCGCCGCACACGATGCAGGAGGGCGACGTCTTCCTCCTGAGCAATACCCGCTACACCGTTGCCAGCGATCCGGGTGTCGATCCGATCGACGGCATGGCGCTCTACAGTCTTCCGGGCCGGGACATCGTCCGTCTCGGCGATGGATGCGAAACCATCATGGTGGGTGGCGGCAGTGCGTTTGCCGATGGCTGCGCCTCGTTCGTTCTCGATGCGCTGCCGTCCTTCATGCGCATAGATCGGGCATCGCCAAGCGCCGAGGGCATCGCCCGAACGCTCCAATCCTTGCAAGCAGAAGTCCGCCACGGTGGCGTCGGCAGCACGGTGATTGCCGAACGGCTCGCGGAAATCCTCCTCGTCGAAGCCGTGCGTGCCCATGTCGCCGGCGGACCGGCAGACAGCGTCGGCTGGATCACGGCTTTGGCGGACCCCAGGATCGGCAAGGCCATCACCATGATGCACGGCGATGTCTCTCGCCGGTGGACGGTGCCGCTCCTGGCGCAGGAAGCCGGCATGTCCCGCTCGGCGTTCACCCAGCGCTTCTTGGAGCGGGTCGGGCGCCCGCCGATGGACTATCTGATGCAGTGGCGGATGACGGTGGCGCAGCGGAAGCTCTCCACCGGCCAAGCCGTGGCCCAAATTGCCGCAGATGTCGGCTATAGTTCTCAGAGCGCCTTCGCTCACGCCTTCAAACGCGTCATGGGGCAGACACCCCGTTTCGGCAGATGACGCGCGGTCTCGGCCTGGGTTGCGGCCCGTCCGAGCAGGACGGGTATTTCCCCTCTTACCGTCCCCGGCTAGTCTGCCTGTTCGACCGGCGGAAGGACGCGAGCCGATGGTTTCCATGACTGTGGAACTGCGCAGCGTGGAAACGACCGAAGCAGCTTTGGGGTGGGCCGGCGGTCATACGATCGTCGTCGATCGACCCGAGGGCAAAGCCGGTGGCCGAGGACTGGGATTCAACGGCGCGCAACTTCTCGGCTTCGCCATCGGCGGGTGCTTCTGCAACGATCTGCGATACGTGGCCCATGACGCCGGGCTGGAGCTGGGATCGATCGCCATCACCGTCACCGTCGAACTGGACGGTGACCCGTTGCTGATGACGGGCGCGACGATGACCGTCGCATGCGAAATGCTCGACGGCTCGGATGCTCAGGACCTGATCGCAAGGACCACCAAAACCACGATGGTCACGAACTCGATCCGCAACGGCGTTCCGGTGACCATCCTGAATGCCGGAGCCAGCGCCGCCGGCGCCGCCTGAAACGGACCTGCCACTGCTGTTTCAGGGAGAACGCCGGCCATGGGCGGCACCAACGGGTTCTGCCCGCGAAGCACCGGCCGTTCCGGGTTTCACCCAGTGCGGCCGCGAGCGCCGGCCAATGGCCTGTGCGTCCCAATGCGCGCTCGCCGATGGCATCGTTCGCATGGGCGGAGTATGCCAAGCGCTTCCCTGCCATCGCATCGGCTGAACGCCCTGTTCCATCCGACGACGATACACCGACAACGAAAGCCGCATCATGAAAGCCATCGTCTGCGAGGCCTACGGGCCGATCGAGACCCTTGCCTATCGCGATATGCCGGATCCCGTCGCGGGGCCGGGTGAGGTGGTGGTCGAGGCCGAGGCGATCGGGGTGAACTATCCGGACGGGCTGCTGGTGCAGGGGCTCTACCAGGCGCGGCCGGAACTGCCTTTCGTGCCGGGGATGGAGGTCGCGGGACGGGTGATCGCGATCGGCACCGACGTGACGCGGCTGGCGGTCGGCGATCGGGTGGTCGCGGCGCTGCAGTTCGGCGCCTATGCCGAGAAGGTGGCGGTGGCCGAAGCGGCGGCGACGAAGCTGCCCGAGGGCTTCGATGCCGGCGTCGCCTGCGCCCTCGTCTGCGCCTACGGCACCGCCTATCACGCGCTGAAGCAGCGGGCGGCGCTGCAGCCGGACGAGACGCTGCTGGTGCTGGGGGCAGCGGGCGCCACCGGCCTTGCGGCGGTGCAGATCGGCCAGGCGATGGGCGCCCGGGTGATCGCCGTCGCCTCGTCGGAGGACAAGCGCTCGCTGGCGGTCGGCGAAGGCGCCGACGTCGCCATCGGCTACGACGACCTGCGGGAAGACCTGAAGCGGCTGACCGACGGCAAGGGCGTCGACGTTGCGTTCGATCCGGTCGGCGGCGAGGCTTTCGACGCCGTGGCGCGGTCGATGGCGTGGAACGGCCGCCTGCTGGTCGTCGGCTTTGCCTCGGGCACGATCCCGCAGCTGCCGGTGAACCTCGCTCTGGTGAAGGGCTTCAGCGCCGTCGGCGTGTTCTGGGGCGCCTTCATCCAGAAGGAGCCGGAGCAGGCCGCCGCCAACATGGCGGAACTGATCGCCTGGACCGCGGAGGAACGGCTGCAGCCGGTGATCACCGAGCGCGGACGGCTTGGCGACGCAGCCGAAATCCTGGCCCGCATCCACGCCCGCCAGACGACCGGCAAGCTGATCCTCGTACCGTAGCCGGGGGATCGGCCGGGCGCCGATCGCCGGCGCATTCGAACCTCGGCCGCTCCAACGCGTTGCGGAACAGACCTCATTCATCCGGAGACACGCCATGGCCCCCCTGCCCGACACGATGCACGCGCTCGTCCTCAAGCATGACGGCTATTCGGGCACGTCCGACGGCCCGACGATCACCGACCTCAAGGACTGGGTGTCGCTGGAGACGGTGCCGGTGCCGCAACCCGGCCCGCGGCAGGTCCTGATCCGGATCGGCCTTGCCAACGTCAATCCGTCGGACCTGCACTACATCAAGGGCGAATACGGCCAGCCGCGCCGCCAGGGGACGCCAGCGGGCTTCGAGGGCATGGGCGAGGTGGTCGCCGCCGGCGATGACGAGGCGTCGCGGAAGCTGATCGGCCAGCGCGTCGCGGTCGCCGCCGGGCGCACCGGCACCGGCGTCTGGGCCGAGTACGCGCTCGCCGATGCCGGCGCCGTCGTGCCGCTGGCGCCGGGCCTGCGCGACGAGGATGCCGCCGCGCTGATCGTCAATCCGATGACCGCCTGGGCGATGGTCGACCTCGTCAGGCATTACGGGTCGTCGGCGTTCGTCATGACCGCCGGCGCCAGCCAGCTCGGCAAGCTGATGGCCTCGCTGGCTCGGGATCGCGAGATGCACGCCATCGCCGTCGTGCGGCGCGAGGAGCATCGCGCGATGCTCGAGGAACTCGGTGCCGGGACGGTGCTGAATTCCGCCCGCGAGGATTTCGACGAACTGCTGGTCCAGGCGATGAAGGAGACGAAGCCGCGCGTATTGCTCGACGCCGTCGCCGACCAGAATGCAGCCACGATCTTCACCGCCATGCCGGCCGGCGCGCGCTGGGTGATCTACGGCAAGCTCTCGCCGGAGGCGCCGAAGCTGCCGGGGCTCGGCCAGATGGTGTTCATGAAAAAGGTCATCGAAGGCTTCTGGCTGGCCGAATGGATGGCGCGGGCAACGCAAGAGCAGCGGGTCGAAGGATTCACCGAGGTCCAGAAGCGCTTCCTGTCCGGCGCTTGGCGCACCGACGTGGCCGAGACGATTCCGCTGGCCGAGGCACCGGATAGGCTGGCCGCGGCACTGGACGGGATGAACCGCGGCAAGGTGTTCCTGCGTCCCTGACCGCCGGCCAGGCAGCCTTCTGCGACACCTCGTTCTCCCGCAGCGCGGCAAAAACGACCGCTCCGCGGTTCATATGAGGCACCTCGCTTCTATATGGCAGGGGAACTGAGCGTAGCGAGCAGACAGGAGACGACATGTGCGGCATTTGCGGTGAGGTCCGGTTCGACGGAAAATCAGCGTCGCCCGAACGGATCTCGCAGATGGCCGCATGCCTGGAGCGGCGTGGGCCGGACGGTGCCGGCCAGGTAGTGCGCGGCCGGGTCGGCCTCGGCCATCGCCGGCTGAAGATCATCGACCTGACGGACAAGGCCGAGCAGCCGATGGTCGATCCCGAGCTCGGCCTGACCATCGCCTTCAACGGCTGCATCTACAACTATCCGGAGCTGCGGCAGGAACTCAGCGGCCTCGGCTACCGGTTCTTCTCGCACGGGGACACCGAGGTGATCCTGAAGGCATATCACGCCTGGGGCCGGGATTGCGTCAAGCGCTTCCACGGCATGTTCGCCTTCGCGATCCACGAGCGCGACAGCGGCCGGGTGCTGCTGGCGCGCGACCGGTTCGGGATCAAGCCGCTCTACCTCTCGCAGGACGAGAAGCGGCTCTATATCGGCTCCTCGCTGCAGGCGATCCTGCGGACCGGCGACGTCGACACCTCGATCGACCGCGAGGCGCTGCACCACTACATGACCTTCCATGCCGTGGTCCCGCCGCCGCTGACCATCGTCAGGGGCGTACGCAAGCTGCCGCCGGCGACGACGCGGCTGATCGAGGCGGACGGCAGCTTCACCGACGAGGTCTACTGGGAAGCGGCGTTCGGCGCCCGCCCGGGCGACGAGAAGCTTTCCTCCAACGACTGGCGCGACCTCGTGCTGGAATCGCTGAAGACCGCCGTCGCCCGCCGCATGGTCGCCGACGTGCCGGTGGGCGTTCTGCTGTCGGGCGGGGTCGATTCCTCGCTGATCGTCGGGCTCCTTGCGGAAGCCGGGCAGGCCAACCTCAACACCTTCTCGATCGGCTTCGAGGACGCCAATGGCGAGGTCGGCAACGAGTTCGAGTTCTCCGACCTGATCGCACGCCATTACGGCACCGAGCACCATCGCATCTTCATTCCCGGTTCGGAGCTGATGGAGCATCTGCCTGGGACCATCCAGGCGATGTCCGAGCCGATGGTCTCCTATGACAATGTCGGCTTCTACCTGCTGTCGCGCGAGGTCTCCAAGCACATCAAGGTGGTGCAGTCGGGCCAGGGCGCCGACGAGGTGTTCGGCGGCTATCACTGGTATCCGCCGATGGTGGGCTCGAACGATCCGCTGGCGGCCTATTCCGGCGCGTTCTTCGACCGCTCCGACGCGACGCTCCGTCAGCAGATCTCGCCGGAGTGGCATGCGGACGGCGACGTCAGCCGCGACTTCGTCGCGCGTCATTTCGCCCAGCCCGGCGCTGAGAACCCGGTCGACAAGGCGCTCCGGGTCGACGCCCACGTGATGCTCGTCGACGACCCGGTGAAGCGCGTCGACAACATGACCATGGCCTGGGGTCTCGAAGCCCGGGTGCCCTTCCTCGACCACGAGCTGGTCGAACTGGCGGCGCGCGTGCCGGCATCGGAAAAGCTGAAGCAGGACGGCAAGGGCGTGCTCAAGGAAGCCGCCCGGCTGGTGATCCCGCACGAAGTCATCGACCGCAAGAAGGGCTATTTCCCGGTGCCGCAGCTGAAATACATCTCCGGCCCGTATCTCGACATGGTCCGTGATACGCTCGGCTCGGAGGCGGCGCGCTCGCGCGGCCTGTTCCGTCAGGACTATCTGGACACGCTGTTCGCGGCACCTTCCGACCACATCACGCCGCTCCGCGGCTCCGAGCTCTGGCAGGTCTCGCTGCTGGAGATGTGGCTCCAGCAGCAGGGACTGTAGCGCCCGATGGCGGACAACCGGCCGAAGAATCCCTCCCAGCACCGCCTCGTGCGCATGCGGACGCAGGCGCTGAAGGCGCCGATCAACCAGCAGCATGCCGACGCCGGAAGGCCGGAGCAGAATGCCTATCTCGACTGCGGCTGGGGCCGGCTAGTCTTCGCCCAGACCTTCGACGACCCGAAGGAACTCGTCAGCAGCCTGCGCGAGGAAGGCAACGACCGACGCGACATCGCTTTCTACGTCCGCGATCCGCACGTATTGCTGAGCCATGCGCCGCAGGAGCTGTTTCTCGACCCGTCGCACACCTACCGGCTCGACCTGTCGACCTACCGCGCCAGTTCGCGCCGGCCGCGGGGCTATTTCATCCGCCGCCTGTCCTCCGAACTCGACGCGACCGAGGTCAACCGCATCTACCAGAGCCGTCACATGGTGCAGGTGCACCCCGCCTTCTTCTGGACGAACCGCGACAACCGGGCCCTCACCTATTTCGTCGCCGAGGACGAGACCACCGGCGCGATCATCGGGACGGTGACCGGCGTCCACAGCCGCCGCGCCTTTTCCGATCCCGAGAACGGCTCGTCGCTCTGGTGCCTCGCCGTCGACCCGCAGGCGACGCATCCCGGCATCGGCGAGAGCCTGGTGCGGCGTCTCGCCGAGCATTTCCAGGCGCGCAGCTGCGCGTTCATGGACCTCTCGGTCATGCACGACAACGAGATGGCGATCGCCCTCTACGAAAAGCTCGGCTTCTACCGCGTCCCCTATTTCGCGGTGAAGCGGAAGAACGAGATCAACGAGAAGCTCTTCACCGGCTCCGGCGCCGACTATGACGGGCTCAACCCCTACGCCCGGATCATCGTCGACGAAGCGCGGCGCCGCGGCATCCACGCCGAGGTCACGGACGCAGCAGGCGGCTTCTTCCGCCTGACCCAGGGCGGCCGGTCGATCCATTGCCGCGAGAGCCTCACCGACCTCACCTCGGGCGTCGCCATGTCGATCTGCGACGACAAGGCGGTGACGCGGCGGGTGGTCGAGGCGGCCGGCGTCGCCGTACCCGAGCAGATCGACGCCGACGTCGACGACGCGGCGATCGAGGCGTTCATCGAGAAGCACGGGCAGATCGTGGTGAAGCCGGCACGCGGCGAGCAGGGCCGCGGAATCGCGGTCGGCATCGACAACCTGGCCGATGCGAAGGTGGCGATCGCGGCGGCCCGGCAGCAGTCGGACCGGGTGCTGCTCGAAGCCTGCTTCGAGGGCAGCGACCTGCGCCTGATCGTCATCGACTATCGCCTGGTCGCCGCCGCCCTGCGGCAGCCGCCGGCGGTCACCGGCGACGGCCGGACCAGCCTGCGCGAACTGATCGAGCGGCTGTCGCGCCGGCGCGCCGCGGCGACGGGCGGCGAGAGCCGGGTGCCGCTGGACGCCGAGACCGAGCGCTGCGTGAAGAACGCAGGGTTCGGCCTCGACGACATCCCCCCGGAAGGCGAGCGCATCACCGTGCGCAAGACCGCCAATCTTCATACCGGCGGGACGATCCACGACGTAACCGGCGATGTGCACCCGACGCTGGTGGAGGCAGCAGTGGCCGCCGCGCGGGCGATCGAGATCCCCGTCACCGGCATCGACTTCATGGTGAAGGCGCCGACCCGGCCGGAATACGTCTTCATCGAAGCCAACGAACGGCCGGGCCTCGCCAATCACGAGCCGCAACCAACCGCCGAGCGCTTCATCGACCTCTTGTTTCCCCTGTCGATTCCGTTTTCAGTGCGCGCCGCCAGGAATCAACGGCGGAAGCCGAGGAAGGACGAGTAGTGCCAAGGCTCGCCATCGATGCCCAGTACCTGACGGACCAGCTCAAGGCGCTCCTGAACATACCCAGCCCGACGGGCTATACCGATACGGTCGTCCGCCATGTCGCCAAGGAGCTCGAACGGCTCGGCCTGACCGTCGAGCTGACCCGCCGCGGTGCGATTTCGGCGCTTCGC
Source organism: Aurantimonas endophytica (assembly GCF_014196845.1). Lineage (GTDB taxonomy): Bacteria > Pseudomonadota > Alphaproteobacteria > Rhizobiales > Rhizobiaceae > Aurantimonas > Aurantimonas endophytica. Next base: position 736,753 of record NZ_JACIEM010000002.1, on the reverse strand, counting down.
CAGGGCTCGCGGCGCGCCTCGGCGCGTGCCATCGTCAGCCATCTCGACACGCTCGGCGCGCAGGTGAAGCGGCTGAAGGAGAACGGCCGGCTGGAACTCGTGCCGATCGGCCACTGGTCGGCACGCTTCGCCGAGGGCGCGCGGGTCACCGTGTTTTCGGAGGCCGGCACCTATCGCGGCACGATCCTGCCGCTCAAGGCCTCCGGCCACACCTACAACGACGAGATCGACAGCCTGCCGGTGGGCTGGGACTACATCGAGCTTCGGGTCGACGCGCTGGCGCGCGACCGCACCGAGCTCGACCGGCTCGGCATCGAGATCGGCGACACGGTGGCGGTCGATCCGCAGCCGGAATTCATGGACAACGGCTTCATCGTCTCGCGCCATCTCGACAACAAGGCCGGCGTCGCCGTCATGCTGGCGGCGATCGAGTCGATGGAGCGGACGGCGGCGGCCACGCCCGTCGACATCCACTGGCTGTTCACCATCGCCGAGGAGGTCGGCGTCGGTGCCGCCTCGATCCTGACGCCCGACGTCGCCTCGATGATCGCCGTCGACAACGGCACCTCGGCCCCGGGGCAGAACTCGTCGGAGTTCGGCGTCACCATCGCCATGGCGGATCAGTCCGGGCCGTTCGACTACCATTTGACCAAGAAGCTGGTGCGGCTCTGCCAGGACGAGGACATCCGCTACCAGAAGGACATCTTCCGCTACTACCGCTCCGATTCCGCCTCGGCGATCGAGGCCGGCCACGACGTGCGCACCGCGCTGATCACCTTCGGCGTGGACGCCTCGCACGGCTACGAGCGCATCCATACCCATGCGCTGCGCTCGCTGGCGGAGCTGATCACCGCCTACGCCACCTCCCCCGTCGAGATCGAGCGCGACCGCAACATCCATGCCGGCATCAAGGGCTTCACGCGGCAGCCGGCGGTGGAGGCGGCGCAGGCGCGCGCCGAGGATCTGGACCCGGCGGAGTAGGCCTCGACAGCCCGGCGGCCGCCGGATGAACGTGGATAGTGGCGCTTGCGGGAGACCGCGCTAATCTCCTGCCCGGGAGACATCGGCGCCGACGCGACCGGGGCCCGCCGGAGCCCCATCATGACCTCGGACACTCTACTGACCACCGCGACGGTGTGGTGGGGCGAGTTGCTGGCCGCAGCCTTCGCCCATCCCGTGCTGGCGACGACCGGACTGACGCTGGCGCTTCTGTCGCTGCTCCTCTCACGCAGCCTGACGATCTTCATCGCCTCGGCGTTTCTTGCCGTGGCGGCGGTCTTCGGCAGCGAACCGGTTGCCGATCCGCTGAAGCGGGCCGTCTTCGCCGCCGGCTGCTTCGCCGTGATCCTCGTCGTCTCGCTGGCGGCGATGACGCTCCGGCTCAGACTGCGCGACGCGCGCGCCACGGCAAGGCGGGCGAGCGCCGAGGCCGCCGAATGGCGCCGCCTCTACGAGGAGGAGGCGGCGAGCCAGGATGCCTGGGAAGTGACGCCCGCATCTGCAAGGACCGCGGTGCCAGACGCCTAGGGGTCTGGGAGCGGCGGCGCGCCGGCGATACGCGCCGGATGGGTGAACACCTCGAAATCCGCTTCACGCACCACGGCGACCAGCGTGATCCCGGCAGCCTCGGCCTCGCGTATCGCCAGCGCCGTCGGGGCCGAGACCGCCGCGATGAAGCCGCAGCCCATCACCGCCGCCTTCTGGATCAGCTCGACAGAGACCCGGCTGGTGATGGTGAGGAACCCCGTTGCCGGATCGATACCGGCTTCGGCGAGATGGCCGGCGACCTTGTCGAGGGCGTTGTGCCGGCCGACATCCTCGCGGGCGACGACCAGCCCCTGCCCCGTCACATGGAACGCGGCGGCGTGGACGGCGCGGGTCAGGCGGCTCAGGCCCTGAGCGTTCGACATGGCGGCGATGGCCGCTTCGATGTCGGCCGGCGCCAGCTGCGGTGCCCGGATGGCAACCGTTGGCAAGACGCGCTGCGCGAGTTCCAGCGATTCCACCCCGCAAAGGCCACAACCGACCGGGCCGGTCATCTGGCGGCGGCGCACCGTATACTCGCCCGCACGCGCCGCGCACAGCCACAAGCGGCAATCGACGCCGAGGTCGCTCGATGCGATCTCGACCCGCTCGATCTCGGCGGCGGTTTCGACGATCCGCTCGTTCAGCGCCAGGCCGACCGCCAGTTCCCGAAGGTGGGACGGGGTCGCCATCATCACGGCGTGGGTCGAGCCGCCGACCGAGATGGCGACGGCCGTCTCCTCCGGCACCGCGCGCGCGTCCAAGCGGAACGTGCCGCCATTGAAGGCGAGCGTCCCGACGCTCCGGGATACGGAATGCGTCAAGCGATCGCTCCGGTACCGGTCAGTCCGGCGAGCCCGATGGCGATACGGATGGTGAGAAGTTCGGGCCTGTCGCTCATCGGCGCACCTTAGCAAGCGACCCCTCTCGCTCCTACCCGCGAAGGTCGGCCGAAACGGCGAACGCCCCGTTCGCCCGCCGGGCGTTGCCGAAGCTGGCGCGGGCCCGTAGATAGCGCTCACCGGCGACGCCGCGAAGATGGACGGGAAGCATGACGGACCAGGATACACCGCTCGATCGGATCGAGGATGCGATCGAAGCGATCGCCAATGGCGAGCTCGTCGTCGTCGTGGACGACACCGATCGGGAGAACGAGGGCGACCTGATCATGGCGGCGTCCAAGGCGACGCCGGAGAAGATGGCGTTCATGATCCGCCACACCAGCGGCATCATCTGCGTGCCGATGACCGCCGACCGCGCCGACCGCCTCAACCTGCCGCCGATGGTCGCGAACAATCTCGACCCGATGCGCACCGCCTTCACCGTGTCCGTCGACTACAAGGAAGGGATGACCACGGGTATTTCGGCGGAGGAGCGCGCCAACACCGCGCGGGCGCTGACCAATGACAACTGCACCGGCAACGATTTCCTGCGGCCCGGCCATATCTTTCCGCTGATCGCGCGGGACGGCGGCGTGCTGACCCGTTCCGGCCATACCGAGGCCGGCACCGATCTCGCCAAGCTCGCCGGGCTCGCGCCGGCCGGGGTGCTTGCGGAGGTCGTCAACGACGACGGTACGGTGAAGCGGCTGCCGGAACTCATCCCCTTCGCCCGGGAGCACGGGCTGAAGATCATCTCCATCGAGGACCTGATCTCGTATCGCGTGCGGCGCGAATCCTTCGTCACCTGCGTCAAGGAAGAGAGACTGACGATCGACGGGCTCAGCGGCGTGCTGCGCATCTACGAGACGCCCTTCGACGACATGCAGCATGTGGTCGCCGTGTTCGGCGACGTCCGGGCCCGGGAGAAGGTGCCGACCCGCATCCACCGCGAACAACCGGTGCTCGACCTGTTCGGTCGCACCAGCGGCACGCGGACCTGGGTGGAGATCGCGGTCGAGAAGCTGAAGCAGCACGGCCATGGCGTCCTGATGCTGCTGCGCACGCCGAATGTCGACCAGGTGAGCCCGCTGGCGGCACCCGAGCCGGTCGATGGCGAATTGCACGGCAGCGCGCTGAAGCGCCAGCAGCGCTGGCGCGAGATCGGCATCGGCGCGCAGATCCTGCGGGACCTCGACGTCCGCTCGATTTCGGTGCTGGCGACGCACGAGCGCGCCTATGTCGGCCTGACCGGTTTCGGGATCGAGGTCGCCGGCACCATCCTCGTCGAGGACTGATCAGAACGCCCCACGGCACGGGCCCCTCGCCTAGCGAGACGGACCGCGCTGTACCGGCCGGCCGACCGGCAACCCCAGGCAGGGATATTCCGTCTGCCTGTCTTTCCATTGGCCGTGACATTTGCGAGCCTCAGTGCCGGGTAGAGTCGGCATGGGAGGTGACATGGGCGTCGAGGGCGGAGACCGGGACCGGCTGGCGCTCGGCACGGCGACGCGCCGCGCGGTGCTCGGCGATTCACATGTCGATCGCGCCACGGCGCAGGCGACGGCATTCGACGCCGATTTCCAGGCCTACATCACCGAGAATGCCTGGGGCGCGGTGTGGTCACGGCCGCATTTCACCAGGCGCGAGCGCTCCATCGTGACGATCGCGCTGCTCGCCGCGCTCGGGCATGATGACGAGGTGGCGATGCACGTGCGGGCGACGGCGAATACCGGCGCGAGCCGCGAGGACGTGCTCGAGGCGTTGCTGCATGTCGCCGTCTATGCCGGGGTGCCGGCCGCCAACCACGCCATCAAGATCGCCAAGGCGGTCTATGCCGAGATGGATGCGGGAGACGCGGCTTGAGCGACGGGTCGTTCTACCAGCGCGACCGGAGCCGGCATCCGCCGGCCTTTTCGCCGGGCTACAAGACCTCGGTGACGCGCTCGCCGCAGAAGGCGCCGATCTCGCTGGACAACACGATCTCCGAGATGACCGGGCCGGTGTTCGGGCACGTGCCGATCGGCGCGCTCGACAACGACCTGACCCGCAATTACGCCCATGGCGGCGATCCGATCGGCCAGCGGATTATCGTCCATGGCAGAGTGCTGGACGAGGATGGCCGCGCGGTGCCGGACGTGCTGCTGGAGTTCTGGCAGGCCAATGCCGGCGGGCGCTACCGCCACCGCAAGGAAACTTATCTCGCCCCGCTCGATCCGAACTTCGGCGGCTGCGGGCGCACGCTCACCGGTCCCGACGGCAGCTACCGGTTCCGGACCGTCAAGCCCGGCGCCTATCCCTGGCCGAACGGGCCGAACGACTGGCGGCCGGCGCATATCCATTTCTCGGTCTTCGGCCTCGGCTTCGCGCAGCGGCTGATCACCCAGATGTATTTCGAAGGCGATCCTCTGATCTGGCGGTGCCCGATCGTGCGGACGATCCCCGACCGGGCGGCGATCGAGCAGCTGATCGCGCCGCTAGACATGGCGAGCAGCGTGCCTATGGACGCGAGGGCCTACAAATTCGACATCATCCTGCGCGGCCGCCGCTCGACCCTCTTCGAGAACCGGCTGGAGGGCAATTGATGGTGCAGTCGCTGGACCGCCTGAAGGAGACCGCCTCGCAGACCGCCGGGCCTTACGTCCATATCGGCTGCACGCCGAATTACTGCGGCATCGAGGGCGTGTTCCCGGCCGATCTCGGCGCAAGCATGGTCGATGCCGAGACCAGGGGCGAGCGGATCCGCATCGTCGGGCGGGTGTTCGACGGCGTCGGCACGGCGTTGAAGGACGCGATGGTCGAGATCTGGCAGGCCGACGCGGCGGGGCTCTACCCCTCGCCGCAGGAAAAGCGCGGCACGGCCGATCCGCATTTCACCGGCTTTGGCCGCTTGCCGGGCGACATGACGACGGGCGAGTTCGTGTTCGACACGATCAAGCCCGGCAGCGTGCCGTTCAAGGACGGCCGACCCCAGGCGCCGCACGTGAGCGTCTGGATCGTCGCGCGCGGCATCAATCTCGGCCTGCACACGCGGATGTATTTCGGCGATGAGGCAGCGGCGAACGAGGCCGATCCGGTGCTGTCGCGGATCGAGCACCGCTCGCGCGTGGCAACGCTGGTCGCGCCACGCAGCGACGAGGACGGCGTCCCGACCTACCGGTTCGACATCGTCCTGCAGGGCGAAAACGAGACGATCTTCTTCGACATCTGACCACCAATCAGCGAGACCCATGGCCCAGTTCCAGTCCCTCGAAGCCGCCGTCGCCGACAATCTGTCGCCGGGCGACAGCGCCGCCTTCGAGGGCTTCACCCATCTCATCCCGCATGCCGCCGCCCACGAGGTGATAAGGCAGGGGATCGGCGACCTGACGCTGATCCGCATGACGCCGGACATCATCTACGACCAGCTGATCGGCTGCGGCCTCGCCCGTAAGCTGGTGTTCTCCTATGCCGGGAACCCGGGCGTCGGCCTGCTGCGTCGGCTGCGCGACGCGGTGGAGAACGGCGTGCCGCAGCCGCTGGCGATCGATGAGCATTCGCATGCGGCGATGGCGAACGCCTACGAGGCGGGCGCGGCCGGCCTGCCGGTGGCGATCTTCCGCGGCTACAAGGGTGCCGGGCTCAAGGCGGTCAATCCCAACATTCGCTCGGTCACCTGCCCATTCACCGGCGAGGAACTCGCCGCCGTGCCGGCGATCAGGCCGGACGTCGCCTTCATCCATGCCCAGAAGGCCGACCGGAAGGGCAACGTGCTGATCGAAGGGATTCTCGGCGTCCAGAAGGAGGCGGTGCTGGCGGCGAAGCGGTCAGTGGTGACCGTGGAGGAGATCGTCGAGGATTTTGGTGGGCTGCATCCCAACCTGACGATCCTGCCGCACTGGACCGTGACCTCCGTCGTCGCCGTGCCGGGCGGCGCGCATCCGTCCTACACCCGCGGCTATTACGGCCGCGACAACGCCGCCTATCTCGACTGGGACGAGATCGCCGCCGACATCGACCGGTTCCGCGCCTGGATCGACACGCATGTCATGGCATGCGGCCCGGACGTGTTCGCCGAGCGCGTCGCGGGCCTCAAGGGAGCGACGTGATGGCCGATTTCACCCCCGACGAGATGATGACCATCGCGGCGGCGCGGGCGCTCTCCAACGACGACGTCTGCTTCGTCGGCATCGGCGCGCCGTCGGCCGCCTGCAACGTCGCGCGTCTCACCCACGCGCCGGACGTCACGCTGATCTACGAATCCGGCACGATCGGCACGGCGCCCAGCATCCTGCCGCTGTCGATCGGCGACGGCGAACTCTGCGAGACGGCGCTGACCACCGTCGCCGTGCCGGAGATGTTCCGCTACTGGCTGCAGGGCGGGCGCATCACCGTTGGCTTCCTAGGCGCGGCGCAGCTCGACCCGTTCGGCAATATCAACACCACCGTCATCGGCGACTACGCCCATCCGAAGACGCGGCTGCCCGGCGGCGGCGGCGCGCCGGAAATCGCCTCGTCCTGCGGCGAGGTGTTCATCACCATGAAGCAGTCGCGGCGCGGCATGGTGAAGGAAATCGACTTCTTCACCTCCTTCGGCCACGGCAGGGGCGGCACCGACCGCCAGGACCTCGGCATCACCACCAAGGGCCCGACGCTGCTGGTCACCGACCTCGCCGTCTGGCGTCCGCACCCTGAAACCAAGGCCTTCGAGGTCGCCTCGATCCATCCGGGCGCGACGCGCGAAGCGATCGAGGCCAGCTGTGGCTGGGACGTGATCTACAGCGAAGGCGTCGAGGAGACCGCGCCGCCGACCGATCGGGAACTGACGACGCTGCGCGACATCAACGCCCGCACCGCTGCGGCGCACAGGCGGAGCGCGGCGTGAGCATCGATACCCTGGCGAGCGGACCGGGTGCCGACGTGCCCGGCCCCCCGCCCCCCGGGCGCATTCCGCGGCGCACCCGCGTCGCCATCGTCGGCGGCGGGCCCGCGGGCCTCCTGCTGGCGCTGCTGCTCTACCGGGCCGGCATCGACTGCGTCGTGCTGGAGCGCAAGAGCCGGGACCACGTGCTGTCGCGGATCCGCGCCGGTGTGCTCGAGCAGGGCACCGTCGATCTGCTGCGCCTCGCGGGGGTGGGCGCCCGCATGGACCGGGAAGGCCTCGTCCATGACGGGTTCGACATCGCCTGGCGCGGCGAGATGCTGCACGTCGACCTGCGCGGCCTTGCCGGCGGCAAGACCGTGACTGTCTACGGCCAGACCGAGGTCACCCGCGACCTCTACGACGCGCTGGATGCGGCCGGCGTGCCGATCGTCCACGGGGCCGAGGATGTGCGGCCACAGGATCTCGCCACCGAGACGCCCTTCGTCACCTTCCGCACCGCGGCGGGCGAGCACCGGCTCGAATGCGACTTCGTCGCGGGGTGCGACGGATTTCACGGCGTCTGCCGGCAGGCCATTCCGGCCGACAGGATCAGGACATTCGAGCGGGTCTATCCGTTTGGCTGGCTGGGCGTGCTGACCCGCATGCCGCCGGTCCAGGACGAGTTGATCTACGCGCATCACAGCCGCGGCTTTGCCCTCTGCTCACTGCGCAGCCCTTTGCTGTCGCGCTATTATGTCCAGTGTCCGGTGGGCGACCGGGTCGAGGACTGGTCGGACGAACGCTTCTACGACGAGCTGGCGGCGCGGCTGCCCGAGCGCGCCGCGGCGCAGTTGCAGCGCGGACCTTCGATCGAGAAGTCGATCGCGCCGCTGCGCTCCTTCGTCGCCGAGCCGATGCGGCACGGCCGGCTGTTCCTTGCCGGCGACGCCGCCCATATCGTGCCGCCGACCGGCGCCAAGGGGCTCAACCTCGCGGTCTCCGACGTCCATTTCCTCAGCCAGGCGCTGATCGCGCATTTCAAGGAACACGAGGACGGACTGCTCGACGCCTATTCCGCCACGGCGCTCGCCCGGGTGTGGAAGGCGGAGCGCTTCTCCTGGTGGTTCACGTCTCTGATGCACCGCTTCGAGGACGACGGCGGCTTCGGCCAGCGGATCCAGGAGGCGGAGTTCGACTATCTCGCCGGCTCCCGCGCCGCGCAGACGGCGCTGGCGGAGAACTATGTCGGCTTGCCGCATCTTTGATGTCCGAGAGCAGGATCGATCAGGTGGCGGTGGCGATCCAGTCGGCAAAGGCCTCCATGGCCGGCGTCGGCGTGCGCGACTGCACCCGCGTCAGCCAGTAGCTGCCCATCGAGGTATAGATCTCGAAGGGCTGCCTGACCGCGCCCATCGCCAGATGCCGGGCGAACATCATCGGCGGCGCCAGCGCGACGCCGGCGCCCTGCAGCGCCGCCTCCATCATCGCCAGCGAGGAATCGAAGACGATCCCGCGCAGCAGCGAGGACGGCTCGGCGATGCCGGCCGCGGCGAACCAGCTGGTCCACTCGTCGCTGCGATAGGAGCGCAGCAGCGTCTGGTTGGTGAGGTCCGCGGGCCGGTGCAACTCGTCGGCGATGGCTGGCACGCACAGCACCGACAGCGGCGCCTCGAACAGCGGCACGGCATCGATCCCCTGCCAGGCGCCGCGGCCGAAGCGGATCGCATAGTCGAGGCCCTCGGCGGCGAGATCGACCCGGTTGTTGTTGGTCGACAGGCGCAGATCGACATGCGGGTATTTCTCGCGGAAGGCCGGCAGGCGCGGCAGCAGCCAGCCGACCGCAAACGTCCCGACCGCGCCGACCATCACCACCTCGCGCACATGGCCGTTCTCGAAACGCTCCAGCATGTCCGCCATGCGATCGAAGGAATCGCGCAGCACCGGCAGCAGCGCCTCGCCCTCGGCGGTGATCATCAGGCCGCGCGGCAGGCGCTTGAACAGGACGACGTTGAGCCGGGTTTCCAGCACCTTCACCTGGTGGCTAACCGCCGCCTGGGTGACGTGCAGTTCGATCGCCGCGCGAGTGAAGCTCAGATGCCGGGCCGAGGCCTCGAATGCCCGCAGGGCATTGAGCGGCAGGTATGGCCTGACCATAGATGCCCCAATTCAATTCATGGCAGATGGCAAATATCGTGGTTTGTGGCCACCGCGCCGGGCAGATAATCTCCTCCTTGTCGGCAGGACAAGCGGCAGACATGTCCGATTGTCATTAATTCTGCGAGGGCTTGCTGCGGCGAGCCATCGATCGATGCTGGCCGACATATGGCCGAATTCACCCCATGACCGACCCTGGAGGGCAACGTGAAACACACGCTGACGCGGCGCAGCTTTTCGATGATGCTTGGCACGGCACTGGCCGGAGGATTGACTCTCGGCGGCACGGCCCGCGCTTTTTCGCAGACGGGCGAGGACGCCTTCGCGCGGCGACTCGCGGAGATCGAAGACGGCCTGACGGCTCGTCTCGGCGTCGCGGTCCTCGACACGGAGACGGGTCGCCGATGGACGCGCCGCGGCAACGAGCGCTTTCCGATGTGCAGCACGTTCAAGGCGATCGCCAGCGGCGCCGTCCTGGCCAGGGTCGATGCCGGCGAGGAGGACCTCGGCCGCCGGATCGTCTTCGCAAAGAGCGACCTCGTCCCCTACTCGCCGGGTACCGAGACCCGGGTCGGCGGCGAAGGCATGACGCTGGCGGAGCTTTGCGAGGCCGCTGTAACCCTCAGCGACAACACGGCGGCGAACCTCATCCTGGAAAGCCTCGGCGGTCCGTCGGCCATCACCGCGTTCGCCCGCTCGCTGGGCGATGCCGAGACGCGTCTCGACCGGATCGAGCCGGAACTCAACGAGGCGACGCCGGGCGATCCACGCGACACCACGACGCCGGACGCCATGGTGACGAGCCTTGCCGCGCTGACCCTCGGCGGCAGCCTCTCCGCGGCCTCGACCAGGCAGTTCACCGACTGGATGCTCGCCAACAAGACCGGCGACACGCGGCTGCGCGCCGGCGTGCCCCGGGATTGGCGGGTCGGCGACAAGACCGGCACCGGCGCATACGGCACGGCGAACGACATCGCCATCCTCTATCCGCCGAACCGCAAGCCGATGATCGTCAGCGTCTACATCACCGAGACCGAGGCGACGATCGACGACCGCAACGCCGCGATCGCCGCGGTCGGCCAGGCGGTCGCCGAAGCGCTCGGCGCCTGACCGGACGAGGCGAAAGAGGCAGGAGACGACCTCGCGCGGCTCCTGCCCCCTCCTCTTATCGGGCGATCCACCCGCCGGACCCGGCGCCTCTATCGGCAAATCCAAGCCCCGCGATCCGACTTTCTGCCGGATGTCGGGCGCTGCTGCCCTATCTGCGCTCCCGTCGACAAATCCTCAGGAGCGCCGGATGCTGAACCTCTGGTACAAGAACGCCGTCATCTACTGCGTCGACGTCGATGCCTTTATGGACCAGGACGGCGACGGGATCGGCGACTTCAAGGGCCTGACCGACCGTCTCGACCATATCGAGGCGCTCGGGGCCAACTGCATCTGGCTGCTGCCGTTCTATCCGACGCCGAACAAGGACAACGGCTACGACATCTCCGACTATTTCGGCGTCGATTCCCGCCTCGGCACGCTCGGAGACTTCGTCGAGTTCACCCATGCCGCGCGCGATCGCGGGCTGAAGGTCATCGTCGACCTCGTCGTCAACCATTCCTCGATCGAGCATCCCTGGTTCCAGGCGAGCCGCGCCGGCCATCCGAAATACAAGGACTGGTATGTATGGAAGAAGGAGCGGCCGGAGGACCACGCCAAGGGCGTGATCTTCCCGGGCGTCCAGGAATCCACCTGGACCTTCGACCGCAAGCGGCAGGAATACTACTTCCACCGCTTCTACAAGCACCAGGCCGACCTCAACATCGCCAACCCCGAAGTGCGCGAAGAGATCGACCGGATCATGGGTTTCTGGCTGGCGCTCGGCGTCTCCGGCTTCCGGATCGACGCCGTGCCCTTCCTGATCGAGGACCTCGTTAATGCCGAGACCGGCGGTTCGCCGCACGACTATCTCGGGCGGATGCGCCAGTTCCTCGACTGGCGGCAGGCGGAGGCGATCCTGCTCGCCGAGGCGAACATTCCGATGGAGGAAGCCGGCGATTATTTCGGCGACGGCGACCGGTTGAACCTGATCTTCAACTTCCCGCTGAACCAGCGACTGTTCCTGGCGCTGGCGCGCCGCGACGGCGCACCCGTCCGCGACTTCCTCGAGAAGCTGCCGGAAATTCCTCCCACGTCGCAATGGGCGACATTCCTGCGCAATCATGACGAGATCGATCTTGGCCGGCTCTCGGACGAGGAGCGCCAGGAGGCGTTCGCGGCCTTCGGGCCCGAGAAGTCGATGCAGATCTATGATCGCGGCATCCGCCGACGGCTGGCGCCGATGCTCGGAGGCGACGAGCGGCGCATCGAGATGGCGATGAGCCTGATGCTTTCGCTGCCGGGCACGCCGGTGATCTGGTACGGCGACGAGATCGGCATGGGCGACAATCTGGACCTGCCGGAAAGGACGGCGGTGCGAACCCCGATGCAGTGGTCGAGCGAGCCGAACGGCGGTTTCTCGAAGGCGGCGCCGGAAGATTGCGTCCGCCAGCCGGTTGCCGACGGGCCGTTTGCCTATGCGCATGTGAATGCCGAGAGCCAGCGGGTTGACCCGAACTCGATGTTTTCGGTGACCCAGCGCCTAATCCGCGCAAGGCGTAGCGCGCCGGAAATCGGCTGGGGCAGCTGCCGGGTGATTGACCTCGGCGAAACCAGCGTCGTCGCGCTGCTCGCCGAGTGGCGGGGCGGGCGGATCCTGACGCTCCACAATCTCGGCGAGGCGCCGGTGACGATCGATTGCGGCGAGACGGTCGCGGGTGCGCCGGTCCGGCCGTTGCTGCAGTCGGGTATCGATATCGACCGAACCGGCGGCGCCTGTCGCATTCGCCTCGGCGCCTTCGGCTACGAGTGGCTGCGGGTTGCAGGAGACGAGTGAAGAAGAACGTCGACGTGCCCGCGCTTCGGGCCAGGAAGGAAGGGGCGATCCTACTTCTGCACGGGCCGTCGCCTCAAGGATGATCTCCCGCATGCTGCATTTGCGCAATATTTGATCTCGCCTGTGGGGCGGGCCCGGTCTATCCATGGGTCGAGTAGGAGTCTTCGAGGACGCGAACATGGCCGAGCGCCCGCACATCGAACCTGTCGAGACACCGGCGGGTGACCTGACCGGCGCTCCTGAGCGCCCGGCGCGGATGGGGCCGCTGGCGAGCCTGCCGGTGTTCTTCGGGCTCTCCGGCCGGCGGGTGGTGATGGCCGGCGGCGGCCCGGGCGCGGCGTGGAAGGCCGAGCTGCTGCGCGCGGCGGGTGCCCGCATCGATCTCTATACCCCTGCCGACGAGATCGACCCGGAAATGGCCGAACTGCTGGCGATCCCCGGCAGCAATCCGGACGAGGCAGACGCATCGATCGGGACGATCGTGCATCACGACCGGCCATGGTCGATCGATATCTTCGACCATGCCGCGCTGGCCGTCGCCGACACCGAGAGCGCGCAAGAGGGCCAGGCCTTTGCCTGTGCCGCCCGGGCCGCCGGGGTGCCAGTCAACGTCGTCGACAAGCCGGCCTTCTGCGACTTCAATTTCGGGTCGATCGTCAACCGCTCGCCGGTCGTCGTCGGCATTTCCACCGATGGTGCCGCGCCGATCGTCGGGCAGGCCATCCGCCGCCGCATCGAGACATTGCTGCCGCCGGCGCTCGCCGGCTGGGCGCAGCTGGCGGCGCGTCTGCGCGGGGCGGCGATGGAGAAGCTGGCGCCCGGCCCGCTGCGGCGCGCCTTCTGGGAGCGCTTTGCCGACGCTGCCTTCACGCCCCGCGATCCCGGCCCGATCGACGAGGCGACGGCGAACAGGCTGATCGAGGAACTGGCGCGGGGGCCGTTATCCGGCGAAGCGGCCGGGCGCGTGACGCTGGTCGGTGCCGGCCCGGGCGAAGCCGAGCTTTTGACGCTGAAGGCCGTCAGGGCCCTGCAGTCCGCCGACGTCATCCTGTTCGACGATTTGATCTCCGATGCCGTGCTCGAACTCGCCCGGCGCGAGGCGCGCCGCTTCCTGGTCGGCAAGCGCGCCGCCCGCGACAGCTGCCGGCAGGAGGACATCAACCGGATGATGGTGGCCTTCGCGAAGGCCGGCAAGCACGTCGTGCGGCTGAAATCCGGCGACGTCTCGGTGTTCGGCCGGGCCGGCGAGGAGATCGCCGCGCTGGCGCAGGAGAACATTCCCGTCGCCATCGTGCCCGGCATCACCGCGGCCTCCGCGCTGGCCGCAAGCTTCGGCGTGTCGCTGACGCATCGCGACCGCGCCCAGCAGCTGCGCTTCGTCACCGGCCATTCCCGCAAGGGCGGCCTGCCGGACGATCTCGACTGGGCGGCACTCGCCGACGACCACGTGACGACCGTGTTCTACATGGGCGGACGCATGGCCGGACGCATCGCCGAGCAGCTGATCGCGCATGGCCTGTCGCCGCAGACACCGGTCGCGGTCGCGGCCAATCTCAGCCGCGACGACGAGACCCGCGGCGCCGGCACGCTTGCCGGGCTGGCCGCCCTCGTCGGCGAGATCGGCTACGAGCGGCCGATCCTCATCGGCGTCGGCCGGGTGTTCGCCGAAGCCGCGGCGGCTGCCGAACACTTGACCGAAGACGCGGTCGCCGCAGCCGAAGCCAGCTGACGCCGGCGCTTGCGTCCGGGCGCGGCGGGACGCAAACTCCGGCATGCGACGTCGGTCCTTCTGACGCAGCGCGATAGCGCCGGCGGACAAGGAGTCGGCCAAACCCCGCAAGGAGCCTCATGCGCGTCGGCTGCCCCCGAGAAATCAAGAACCACGAATACCGCGTCGGCCTGACGCCTTCGGCCGCCCGCGAATATGTCGCGCATGGCCACAGCGTGCTGGTCGAGACGGGCGCCGGCGCCGGCATCGACGCCAGCGACGGCGACTACGAAGCGGCGGGCGCCGAGATCGCCGCCGACGCAGCGGACGTCTTCGCCCGCGCCGACATGGTGGTGAAGGTGAAGGAGCCGCAGCCGCACGAATGGGTGCAACTGCGCGATGGCCAGATCCTCTACACCTATTTGCACCTGGCGCCGGACCCCAGACAGACCGAGGGGCTGATCGCCTCCGGCGTCACCGCCATCGCCTACGAGACGGTGACCGACGCGCGCGGCGGCCTGCCGCTGCTGGCGCCGATGTCGGAAGTGGCCGGACGCCTGTCGATCCAGGCGGCGGCGCGGGCGCTCGAGAAGGCGCAGGGCGGCCGCGGCGTGCTGCTGGGCGGCGTGCCGGGCGTCGCTTCCGCCAAGGTGGTGATCATCGGCGGCGGGGTGGTCGGCAAGGAGGCCGCCAAGATGGCGATCGGCCTCGGCGCCACCGTCACCATCCTCGACCGGTCGATCCCGCGGCTGCGCGAGCTCGACGATCTCTTCGCCGGCCGCGTCCACACCCGCTACTCGACCAAGACCGCCATCGAGGAAGAGGTCTTCGCGGCCGACGCAGTAATCGGCGCGGTGCTGATCCCCGGCGCCTCGGCGCCGCAGCTGGTCACGCGGCAGATGCTCTCCGGCATGAAGAAAGGCGCCGTGCTCGTCGACGTCGCCATCGACCAGGGCGGCTGCTTCGAGACTTCCCATCCGACGACCCACGCGGAGCCGACCTTCGAGGTGGAGGGCGTCGTGCATTACTGCGTCGCCAACATGCCGGGCGCCGTGCCGATCACCTCGGCGCATGCCCTGAACAACGCGACGCTGCCCTTCGGCCTGGCGCTGGCCGATCACGGGCTCGCGGCGTTGCTTGCCGATCCGCATCTGCTGCACGGGCTGAACGTGCATCGCGGCCAGATCACCAATCGCGCCGTCGCCGAGTCGCTCGGGCGCGAGCTCGTCGACCCGCAGCGGGCCATCGCCGCCTGAGCCGCCCTATTCCGCCAGCATCTGGCGCTGGCGCTCGCGCAGCGAGGCGGCCTTTTCCGGCGTCAGTTCGCCGATGCAGGCCGGGCAGGAGACGCCCGGCTCGTATTCCGGGGCGCGCAGGTCTTCCGGCGACAACGGGTTGCCGCAGCCGAAGCACGCCGTCCAGCCGGTCGGCGAGAGGCCGTGCCCGACCGCGACCCTGCCGTCGAACACATAGCATTCGCCGCGCCAGCGGCTGTCTGCCTCCGGCACGTCCTCCAGATACTGCAGGATGCCGCCCTTGAGGTGGAAGACCTCTGGAAAGCCCCTGGCGCGCATGAAGGCGGAGGCCTTCTCGCAGCGAATGCCGCCGGTGCAGAACATCGCCACCTTGGTGTGGCGCGCCGGGTCGAGCTCGCTCTCGACGAACGCCTTGAAGTCAGTGAAATTGTCGAGGCCGGGATCGACGGCGCCGGCGAAGGTCCCGACCTTGGTTTCGTAGCGGTTGCGGGTGTCGAGCAGCAAGACCTCCGGGTCGGCGAGCAAAGCGTTCCAGTCTCCAGGCTCGACATAGGTGCCGGCGAGTGCCGCGGGGTCGGCTTCCGGTGCACGCATGGTGATGATCTCCGGCCGGATCCGGACCTTGAGCCGCGCGAAGGGCCATTCCGTCGCTTCGGACAGCTTCACTTCGCCCGACCGGATGCCGCAGCGCTCGTCGAGATCGCCCAGCATCGTCTCGATGCCGGTTGCAGAACCGGCGAGCGTGCCGTTGATGCCTTCGGGAGCGATCAGGATCGTGCCGCGCAGCCCGTGTTCGAGGCAGGCGGCGTGCAGCGCCTCCTGCAGCGCCGGCAGATCTTCAAGGGGCACGAACCGGTAGAAAGTTGCGACAGTGAGGGTCATGCGCCGTCATAGCCGCCCCGCCCCCGCCTGTTCAACGCAAACGGGGATGGCCGAGCAGAAAATGCAGCCGCGGCGGTGACCGGCGCGCGGGAGATGCTAAGAGAAGGATACTGAACCCGCCGCGAGTCTCCGGAGCATTCCCCGCTTGATCGACCGTGTCATCGGTATCGTGCTGATCGTCACTGCGATCGCCGTCGTCCTGCGCGAGTGGATCGGCAGCGAGACGGCGTCGCTCGTGGCGGCGGTCGGGGTGGTCGCATTCCTGGTACTGGCCACGCCGCGGGCGCACTGGTCGCGGCAGGGGTTCGTCGCAGTGGGACTGGTGCTGGTCGTGGCCGTCATCGCGCTGCGCCCGGACTGGCAGGCGGTTTCGCTGCGCGGTCTGGAACAAGGGGCGTTCATCGCCGCCTTCTTCATCGCGCTCGCGTCGCTGCGCAACCCGGCGTCGGCCTCGCCCGCGATCGAGCGCTGCGGGCAGTACCTGGCGAGCCAGCCGCCCGGCAAGCGCTACCTGTCGCTGACCATGGGCGGCCATCTCTTCGCGCTCATCCTCAGCTACGGCGCGATCTCGCTGCTGGGCGGGCTGACCGAGAGCATCGCCAGCCGCGAGGCCAATGCCGAGGTTCGCGAGATCCGCAACCGCCGCATGCTGCTGGCCATCCAGCGCGGCTTCGTCGCTTCCCTCACCTGGTCGCCGCTCGCCTTCGCCATGGCGATATCGACCTCGGTGGTTCCCGGCTCCACCTGGAGTGGCGCGGCGTCGATCGCGATCTTCAACGCCGTGCTGATCACCTTCGTCGGCTGGGCGTTGGACACGATCTTCAAGCCGCGGCTGACGCAGCCTCCCCCGGCGCGGCGGCCGATGGGCAGCTGGCGGGACCTGCGCCCCCTGCTCATGCTGCTGCTGCTGCTTTTCGCCGGCGTATCGATCCTCGAGGTGATGACCGGGCTGCGGGTGATCGCGGTGGTGATGTTGCTGGTGCCGGTGATCGCCGTTGGATGGATCGTCATCCAGACCCATGCGAACGTCAGGGAGACCGGCAAGCGGCTCGGCCAGATCGCCTTCGTCGACGTGCCCTCCTATCACTCGGAGCTCGTGCTCCTGGTGATGGCCGGGATCATCGGAACCGTCGGCGGAGCGCTGCTTGAGCCGATGTTCGCCGGGCAGTCGCTGGGCCTTTCGACACTGCCGGCCTGGGCGATCCTCGTGTCGCTCGTCTGGTTCATCCCGCTGCTCGGCCAGCTCGGCATGAACCCGATCCTGTCCGTCTCGCTGCTCGCCCCGCTCCTGCCCGATGCTGCGGCGATGGGCGTCTCGCCGAATGCCGTCGTCGTGGCGTTGACCGCCGGCTGGGCGCTGGCGGGCGCGACGTCGCCCTTCACGGCGACGACGCTGCTGGTCGGCCGGCTCGGCCACACCACCGCCTGGCGCGTCGGCGTTGTCTGGAACCGGTCGTTCACTCTCGTTACCGGGCTTGCGCTCTCCGTTTCCGTGGCTCTGGCTGCATTTCTTTAGCTGTCTGCACAGAGATCGGCCCTCGTCCTCCTTACCAAGCTGCCGGCAGCGTCCCACCTGCTGCCGGTCCGCGCCCGGGGCGCATCGGGATCCTCCCTATGGAATTTCTCACGACGGAATCGCTCACCGCGCTGCTCCAGGTGATCATGATCGACCTGGTGCTCGCCGGCGACAACGCGGTGGTCATCGGGCTTGCCGCCGCAGGGCTGCCGCGCGACCAGCGGGCGAAAGCCATCCTGGTCGGCATCATCGCCGCCACGGTGCTGCGCATCGGGCTGGCGGCCGTGGCGATCGAACTCCTCGCCATCATCGGCCTGCTGCTCGCCGGTGGACTTCTGCTGCTCTGGGTTTGCTGGAAGATGTGGCAGGAGCTGCGGGCACCGGCGCCTCATCCGGGAGCTGTCGACGGCGAGGGAGAGGCCGTCGGCGACGCTGCGCCCCGCAAGAGCCTCGGCCAGGCGGTCTGGCAGATCATCGTCGCCGACGTTTCGATGTCGCTCGACAACGTGCTCGCCGTCGCAGGGGCGGCGCGCGAGCATTTCTGGGTGCTGGCGGCCGGCCTCGTCCTTTCCATCGCGATGATGGGGCTTGCCGCGTCGCTGATCGCCCGGCTGCTCGGCCGTTACCGCTGGATCGGCTTCGTCGGCCTCGCCATCGTGCTCTACGTGGCCCTGAAGATGATCTACGAAGGCTGGCTCGAGGTGGCGCCTTTCGTCCTCGGCTGACGTTCCCGGCCCGAACTCCTGCTCAGCGCGACATCAGCACCGGCACGGTCATGTGCTCCAGAATGTGCCGGGTAACCCCGCCGAACAGCAATTCGCGGAAGCGGGAGTGGCCGTAGCAGCCCATCACCAGAAGGTCGGCGCCGTGATCGGAGATGTCGTTGAGCAGCGCGTCGCCGACCGCGAGACCGCCGCTCGTCGTGCGCGCCGCCTCGACCGGAACCCCATGCCGCGCCAAGGCGACGGCCAGATCATCGGCAGGAGCCAGGCCCGACGAAGGGCCGCGCGGCGGGTCGATCATCAGGATCCGCACGTTTCGCGCCTCCCTTAGGAGCGGAACAGCGTCGAAGGCTGCGCGCGCGGCTTCCCGGCCGCCGTTCCACGCGACGAGGACCCGCTCGCCGAGCCTGGGGAAAGTGCCTGCATAGGGAAGGAAGAGAATCGGGCGGCCCGAGTCGAGCAGGATCTCGGTCAGCAGATCCCCGCCCCGCCAGGCAAAGCCGTCCGGCTGGCCGGTGATCACCAGATCCGCGCAGCGCACGTGGCGGGTGACGGCGGCCTCGTAGCCCGGCCCCTGCGCAAGCTCGAGACGCCACTCGGCATCGATGCCGCTGGCCGCCGCGAGGTCACGAAACGTCGTTTCGTTCGCGGTGGCATCCGCTTCGATCTGCTTCTGCGCCTGCTCGATGTAGTCCAGGGAGACCTCCGCCGGCACGCCGACAAAGACATCCGGCGCCACATGCAGGCCGACGAGATGGGCGCGCTGCCGCTCGGCCAGTCCGAGCGCCATCGCCGTCAGCGCCGCGGCGCTGCGCGTATCCTTCAGGCAAACGACGATCGTCTTGTACATCGACCCTTACTCCCGTGGAGCCGGCCTTCTCCCCGCAGGCCCCGTCGGATGCACACTGGCGCCGACGGTCGGGCCGCACCTTGACCTGCGTCAACGTCGGAGCAGTCGTCGGCTCGCCCCTTCCGGGATCCCGCGCGAAGCAAGTCTTGATCGGGCGGCGCAATGCTGGTTTCTGGGTCGCGATCCCGTCCGGGCGGATCCTCGCCCTCCGATTCTGGCAATTCCTGCATGTCGACCATCGACCATATCGAGACGCGCGACCACGCGATCCGGGCGACCGCAGGGTTACGCACGGAGGGCGTGTGGGCGTATCTGCTCGCTCTGGGGGCGGCTGCCGCCTCTGTCGGCCTGGGGCTGACGCGTCTCGGCGAGAGCCAGCCGGGGCTGTTGCTCGCCGTTCCGCTCATCCTCGCCGTGGCGGTCTCCGGTGGCGCCGGCCCGGCGCTGGTCGCACTCGTGCTCGCCCTGGCGGGCGGGCTTGCCATCCAGGAGGTCGCAGCGGCGGGAGCCTGGAGCTACGCCGCCTTCGCGCTGGCGGGGCTCGTCGCGGTCGCAGTGGGAGCGCTGCTGCGCAGCAGCATCGGCCTTGCCGACCGCGCGAGCCGGGCGCTCGGTGCCAGCGAGATGCATATCCAGTCGATCCTCGACACGGTGCTCGACGCCACCGTGGTGATCGAGACCAGCGGCAACATCGTCTCCTTCAACGCCGCGGCGACGCGACAGTTCGGCTATGACGAGTGCGAGGTCGTCGGCGAGAATGTCCGCATCCTGATGCCGGAACCGTATCACCGCGAGCATGACGGCTACATGCAGCGCTATCTCGAAACCGGCGAGAAGCGGATCATCGGCGTCGACCGGGTCGTGTTCGGCCGGCGCAAGGACGGCTCCACCTTCCCGATGAAGCTGGCGGTCGGGGAGTTCAAGGTCGGCAACCGCACGCTCTTCACCGGCTTCGTCCGCGATTTGACGGAACGCGAGGAATCGGCCGCTCGCCTCAGCGAGATCGAAGGCGAGCTTGCCCGGCTTGCCCGGCTCAACGAGCTCGGCGAAATGGCGTCCACCCTCGCCCACGAGCTCAACCAGCCGCTGTCGGCGATCGCCAATTACGCCCAAGGTTGCGTCCGGCTGCTCCGCGACATG
This sequence comes from Aurantimonas endophytica, assembly GCF_014196845.1. Taxonomy (GTDB): domain Bacteria; phylum Pseudomonadota; class Alphaproteobacteria; order Rhizobiales; family Rhizobiaceae; genus Aurantimonas; species Aurantimonas endophytica. The sequence goes on along the minus strand of NZ_JACIEM010000002.1, from coordinate 716,357 downwards.
GACGACAGCCTCGCCGCCAGGATGCGCGGGGCGCTGGAGGAAACCGCGCAGCAATCGCTGCGGGCCGGCCAGATCATCAGACATCTGCGCGAGTTCGTCACGCGCGGCGAGAGCCAGAAACTGCCGGAGGACCTTCGGCGACTCATCGAAGAGGCCGGGACGCTGGCGCTCGTCGGGTCGCGCGAGCGCGGCATACGATCGGATTTCGAGTTCGCGCCGGGGCCGGTGAAGGTGCTGGTCGACCGGGTCCAGATCCAACAGGTGCTGATCAACCTCATGCGCAACGCCATGGAGGCGATGCGCGACAGCCAGCAACGGGAACTCCTGGTCCGGACCCTCTTCAACGGACAGGGCGACGTCATCGTCGAAGTATCGGACACCGGGACCGGTATTTCCGACGAGGTCGCGGCTCAGCTGTTCCGGCCCTTTGTGACCACCAAGCCAGGCGGCATGGGCATCGGCCTCTCGATCTCCAAGCGCATCGTCGAAGCCCATGGCGGAACGATATCGATCAGCCGGAACCGGCAGGGCGGGGCGACCTTCCGCTTCTCGCTTCCGGCACTGAAAGGCGAGGACACCCATGGAGAGCGGTAGCTACACCGTCCACATCGTCGACGACGAGGAATCGGTCAGGAAGTCACTGGCCTTCCTCCTGACCATGTGCGGCTTCACCGTTCGCGTGCATGCATCCGCGACGGCGTTCCTGACCGTCGCGCCGACGCTGGAGAAGGGCTGTCTCGTCACCGACCTTCGGATGCCGGACATGAGCGGCGTGGAGCTGTTGCGGCGGTTGAGCGAGGCGCAGGCACTGATGCCGGCGATCGTCGTCACGGGCCATGGCGACGTGCCGATGGCGGTGGAGGCGATGAAGGCCGGGGCGCTCGACTTCATCGAAAAACCCTTCGAGGAAGACGTGCTGGTCGCGGCCGTGCGCAAGGCCGCAACGGAACTGCTCGCACGTCCCGACAAGGCGCATTCGGTGCCGGCGATCCATGCCCGGCTCGAACAGCTGACCGAGCGCGAGCGCCAGGTCCTGTCCGGCGTCGTCGCCGGGCTCGCCAACAAGACCATTGCCTTCGATCTCGACATCAGCCCGCGCACGGTCGAGGTGCACCGCGCCAACATCATGACCAAGATGCAGGCGGGCAGTCTCGCGGAGCTGGTCCGCATGGCGCTGCTCGCCGAACTCGAGCCGCAAGCCGCCGCGACGCGATCTCCGCGCATTTGATCTGCCGCAATGCCTGACGGTGCCCCCCCAGCGTAAAGGCGAGCTGTCGGACATTCCGTCCGGCCCTCGAGGCGCTCGCGCAGAGCATCGCTATTGGCATCGATGAGCGTGATTTTCGTTATTGCCGCAGACAGTGCCCTTCGACGCTCGCTCCAGTTCGCGCTGGAAGCGGAGAACCTGACCGTCGACGCGCATGACGGGCTGGAGTCGGCGAAACGCTCGCGGCTGCTCGATCTGGCCAGCTGCGCGGTCGTCGACGAAGACGTCCTGGATGACCGTGGTGCGGCAATGCGGGCGCTGCAGCGCTTCGCCAAGCCCGTCATCCTGCTGGTCGCGCGGCCCCCGGCCTGCGCCGGCCACGACGACATAGCGATCCTCGTCAAGCCGCTGCAATGGGATGCGCTGGTGGGAACGGTGCGGGCGTTGCAGGGAAACGTCATACCTCGGGGGCTTGCCGGCAGGGCTCTGGATCGCTCCGACGATGGCGGCGAAAGCCTGCTGCCGACGACGACTACGTAGTTTTCCGGACGGATATAACCGAATATCGCGGGCGCTCCGATTTCGGCATTCCTGAACCATCGAGATTCGATGGAGACCAGCCATGCTCGCCCACAGCACCGCCAATTCGGCCACGCGCTTCCACCCGTCGGTTTCGCCGCGCGTCGACGACGCCATGCCCTCGGTCTTTTCTCCCACGCAGATGCAGCCGCTCAGCTTCTATCCCGCCGGCGCCGAGATCTATGCCGATGGCGGGCGGGCCGAGGCGATATACCAGGTCGAGTATGGCGCGATCCGCGTCTACCGCCTCCTCGCCGACGGACGGCGACAGATCAGCGCCTTTCATCTTCCCGGCGAGATTTTCGGCTTCGAGGCCGATAACGCGCATCATTTCTTCGCCGAGGCGATCACTTCCACGTCGCTCCGCCGGTTCCGCCTCTCCCCCGGCGCCGACATTTCGCGCGACCTCCTGCCGCTCGCCCTGCGCAGCCTGATGCGGGCGCAGGATCATCTGCTCGTGCTCGGCCGGCACACGGCAATCGAACGGGTGGCCGCCTTCCTCATCGACATGGCCGAGCGCCAGGGCGCATCCGGCCACGTCGACCTGCCGATGTCGCGGATGGATATCGGCGACTATCTCGGCCTCACCATCGAGACCGTCTCGCGGGTGTTCTCGCGACTCAAGGAACGCAAGATCATCAGGCTGACCAACTCACGCAGCGTCGAGATCCTGAAATGGGACGCGCTGCACCAGATGGGCGAGTGAGCATGACAGGGCGATACCGCCTCGCGCTGCTGGCGCTTGCGACGGCGATCACGGCAAGCGGCGCATCAGCGCAGGACGCCGCGATCATCGCCGAGGGCCGGGCGCTTCTAGAGGAGCGCTGCAGCCGATGCCACGCGATCGACCGGGAGGGCAACAGCCCGCATCCGGAAGCGCCGGCCTTCCGTACCCTGTCGGAGCGCTATCCGGTTTCGGCGCTGCAGGAATCGCTGGCGGAGGGCATCGTGACGGGTCATCCCGACATGCCCGAGTTCACCGCAGAGCCGGTGCAGATCGCTGCGATCATCGCCTATCTCGAGAGCATCCAGTCGCACTGACGGCACCGGCCTACAGGCAGAGCGACAGGCCGAGGATCGGGGCGTAGTTGATGACCGTCGCGACCGCGGCGACGATCGTCGCCACGAGCACGTTGCCGGCAAAGAACGTGTCGACTTCAGCACCTTCGGCGCCGCTCTCCACGGCCTGCTTGCGGCGGTACGTCCACAGCAGCAGGCCGGCGATCAGCGCGAGATGGAACAGCCACACCCCGATCAGAATGACCCGCAGCAGGCTGATGGGCCCGAGGGCCGCGGTCGCCCATCCCAGCTCGCAGCCGACCGAAAGGACGGCATAGAGCATGAGGAAGGCCGAACCCCAGATCATCATGCCGGCGATCAGCAGCAGCAAAACCGTGCCCGTGCTCCGGCCGGTCATGGCTGGGCATCCCGGAACGTCACGAGCACCGGCAGCAGATAGACCAGCGCCACCGCCGCAAGGCCGGTGAGCGCCGTGTAGTCGTGCCAGAGGCAGGCGGTCCGCAGATCGCCGCTGCGCCGCGACGACACGTAGCCGGCGCGGTTGCGATAGAGCGTGAACAGCGCCAGGACGAGGCCGATCCCTGCATGCAGCGCGACATAGCCGATCAGCGCCGCCGTGACGGCGAGATAGGCATGCGACCTCGGCGCCGGGATGTCGGCGACGCAGATCCAGATAGCGAGCCCCGCGGCGACAGCGTGGCCGAGGGCGGCGAGGACAAGGCCGAGCTCGCTCGGCCGGTCGCGCTTGGCGAGCGGTGCGAGGCCGAGATGGCCGGCGGCGGACGCGACGACCAGCGCAGCGGCGAGGCCGGCGGCCTTGAGCAGCGGCAGTTCCACGAGGGCGGGCGGCGGCCAGCCCGGCGCAACCAGCCAGAGGAACAGCGCCCCGAAGGCCAGCGACCCGAACAGCGTCGCGTTGGCGACGAGCAGGAACAGCATCGCCCACCAGGACGCCGGATGCGGCACCTCGGCGTGGATCGGCAGGTCGAGACCGTGACCGACCGGCAGCGGGCCGCGGTCGATCTCGGCGCCAGTCGCCCGCGTCCACAGGAGGAACATCACCAGCACCGCCGGGACGACGGCGAGCGACAGCAGATACACCTTGAACAGCAGCGACAGCACGAACACCCCGATGGCGGCGGCGGTGGCCAGCGGCAGGAAGGTCGGTTGCGGCAGGATCGCGATGTGCTGCGGCTTGCCGGTCGCCATCTCCACGACCAGCGTCTCCTGCCAGTCGTTGCGGGTGCCGGCGAGATAGCCACCACCGGCGGCAAGTTCCGACCCGAGGTCGGGGCGGTCCCGCAGCGGCGAGCGGCTCGAGACCGCGGGCAGCGAGGCGAAGCCGTAGGAGGGCGGCGGCGTCGCCGTCGCCCATTCGAGCGAGCCGGCGTTCCATGGGTTGCGCGCCGCGCGGCGGCCGAAGCGTGCCTGGGCGAACATGTCGACGGCGAAGAGCGCGAAGCCCATCGTCATGACGAAGCCGCCGACCGATGAGATCAGGTTGAGGCCGGTCCAGCCGAATTCCGGCGCGTAGGTGTAATAGCGCCGCGGCATGCCGAGCAGGCCGGTGAGATGCATGATCAGGAAGGTCGTGTTGAAGCCGATGAAGATCAGCCAGAACGCCACCTTGCCGACGCCGTAAAGCGGCTGTCGCCCGGTGAAATGCGGCAGCCAGTAATAGGCCGCAGCCAGCATCGGGAAGACGAAGCCCCCGACCAGCACGTAATGGAGATGCGCCACGACGAAATGCGTGTCGTGCGCCTGCCAGTCGAACGGCACGATGGCCAGCATGACGCCGGTCAGCCCGCCGCAGACGAAGACGAAGAAGAAGCCGAGCAGATAGAGCATCGGCACCGACATTCGGGGCCGGCCGGCCATTAGCGTGCCGATCCAGAGAAAGATCTGCACCGCTGTCGGGATGGCGACCAGGACGCTGGCGGCCGAGAAGAAGGCCTGCGCCAGATGCGGTATGCCCACCGTGAACATGTGGTGGACCCAGAGCCCGAAGGACAGAAAGCCCATCGCGACGATCGCCACCACGATCCAGGCATAGCCGAGGATGTCGCGGCCGACGAGCACCGGCAGGATCGTGGAGATGACGCCGGCCGCCGGCAGGAAGATGATGTAGACCTCGGGGTGGCCGAACAGCCAGAACAGATGCTGCCACAGAAGCGGGTCACCGCCCCGCGTCGGGTCGAAGAACGGCAGGTCGAAGGCCCGCTCAAGCTCGAGCAGGATCGAGCCGAGGATCAGCGGCGGGAAGCCGACCAGCATCATCCCCGAGGTCACGAGGATGTACCAGGCGAACAGCGGCATGCGGGCGAGCGACATTCCGGGCGCGCGGAACTTCAGGATCGAGACCGTGAACTCGACCGCAGCGGCAACCGCGGAAATTTCAACGAAGGTGACGCCAAGCAGCCAGACATCGGCATTGATGCCCGGCGAATAGCGCCCGGAGGAGAGCGGCGTGTACATGAACCAGCCGCTGTCCGGCGCATAGCCGGCGATCATCGCGACGATCAGGATCGAGCCGCCGAAGATGTAGCAGTAGAAGCCGAAGGCCGAGAGCCGCGGAAACGCGAGATCGCGCGCGCCCAGCATCTTCGGGAGGAAGTAGATCGACAGTCCCTCGAACAGCGGGATCGCGAACAGGAACATCATCACCGTGCCGTGCATGGTGAAGATCTGGTTGTAGACGTCCGGCCCGACGAAGGCGCTGTTCGGGGTCGCCAGCTGGGCGCGGATCAGCATGGCAAGGACGCCGCCGATCGCGAAGAAGGTGAAGGCGGCGATGATGAAGCGCCGGCCGACGATCGTGTGATTGACGGCGGAAAGCCGGCCGAGACCCGGCGGCGTGCGCCAGATCGACTCCAGCTCGTGGTGCAGCGTCACCGGTTCGGTGGTCGCGGTGGTGTCGCTCACGGCTGTTCCTGCGTTTCGGGTGGGGGCGCCGCCTGCGCTTCGTTCAGCGCCTGCTCGAAGGCTTCGGCGGGGTGGGCGATCACCGAGAAGCCCATCGCGACATGGCCGGCGCCGCAGAATTCGGCGCAGACCCCGCCGAAGGTACCGGGCCGGTCGGCGGTCAGGCGGATCACATTGACGTGGCCGGGGATGGCGTCGATCTTGCCGCCGAGCCGCGGCACCCAGAAGGAATGGATGACGTCGGTGCCGACGACGCGGATGTCGACGGGCACGCCGGCCGGAATGTGCAGCACCTCGTTGGTCACCGTGTCGGTAAGGCCGGGATAGTGGAACTCCCAGTACCATTGATGCGGCCGCGCCTCGACCGTCACCACGCCCGGCGTCTGCGGATGCGCAAGGAGGCGTTCGCCGGTCAGGAGAGCGAAGGTCAGCAGCGCGCTGAGGACGATGCCGGGAAACACCAGGCCGCCCCAGATCAGCCAGCGCTTGGGATCGACGTCGCGGCCGATGCCAGGGCGCATGAAGGCGATGGTCAGGAGAACCATGACCAGAATGAAGATCGCCGTCCCGCCGGCGGCCATCACCCACCAAAGTGTCGCAGTCGATCGCGCCGCCGGACCGGCGGGATCGAGGGCCGAGAGGTTGCCAGCGCAGCCGGACAGCCCAATTGGCAAAAGCAGGGCGGCAAGACGCGCCGGCCGCCATCCCGACCAAGCGCGCGGAGACGCCCCATGAGCAAGACCGAATCGCCCGTCAGCCCGGTGATGAAGAAGATCAGCGAGATGGACACGAGCTCTGCCGTGGCCGTCGCGGGTCATCCGATCCACGCCATGAGCGTGCATTTCCCGATCGCCCTCGTCATCGCGACGCTCGGCTGCGACGTCTTCTACTGGTGGTCGGGCGACGAATTCTGGCTGCGGGCAAGTGTCTGGTCGGCGGGTTTCGCCTTCTGCCTCGGCGTCCTGGCGGGCATGGCCGGCACCGCCGAGCTGCTGCTGGTGCGCGGCATCAGAAGCCGCGCGGCAAGCTGGACTCACGCCATCGCGGCGATGATGCTCCTGTCGATCGCCGGCATGAACTGGGGCCTGCGCCTCGTCGATCCGGACGCGGTGCTGCCGCTCGGCCTGGCGCTGTCGGCGCTGGCCAGCGTGTTCACGGGTCTGGCAGGCTGGCATGGGGGCAAGCTGATCCTTCATCACGGCGTCGGGATCATGGTGTCAGACCAGGAATGAGGTCGCCGGCGAGCCGGCCGAGGCCGCCCGGCTCATGGAACACCGACGGCAGGAAATCCGTCGAGATGTCCGGTTTGGCCAGCACCACCCAGAGGATTGCCGAGACCGTCAGGCTGATCGTCACGACGCCCGAGATCGCGCGCCAGGGACGGAAGTCCTTGCCGGACTTGAAGACGGACAGGACGAGCAGGCCCAGCCAGACGTGCAGGAACACGAGGAACCCGACGAAGACCAGCTTGACCGCCAGCCAGACCGTGAAGATCTCGCCTATCAGGATGAGTGCAGTGCCGGAACCGATCGCGATGAAGGCGGCCGGCGATACCAGCGCGATATAGGCAAAGCGGGTGAAGGTGTGCAGCCGGTCGATTTCCGCGCCGCGTTCTCCGGCCGCCTCTCGCTGGGTCAAAAGGATCGGCAGCGTCAGCAGCCCGCCGCACCAGATCACCAGCGCCGCGATGTGTAGGCTCTTCAGCCAGACGATGGTCAAACCGCCTGCCCCTTCTGCCCGAACCCGTCGCGGATCAGGCTGTCGAGCGCCAGCAGCGCCGCCAGCAGGTAAGGCGCGATTGCCGGCACCCACATGATCAGCCCGGCGAGTTGCTGGTCGTCGAGCGCCGACAGGCCGTAGGGCGTCGTCGTCAGGAAATGCGGCGCGTACAGCGGCTCCGGCGCGAAGGTGATCAGCGCGCCCAGCAAGCCCATCTGCACGATCAGCGTCAGATGCGCCATGAGGATACGCCCGACCGGGGCTGCCGGCGCCGTCAACTCGCGCCAGAGCAGGACGCCCGAGACCAGCAGCGTCAGCTCCATCGTCCAGTAGATCGTGTCGCTCGAAAGTGCCGTTTCGTATGGCTGCGGTGCATGCCAGAACCACACGGCGACGAGGTGGACGGCGACGAGCAACGACAGCAGGGCGGTGCCGCCGGCGCGCCGCTTCGGGAAGGCCAGCGCCAGCATCGGCGCCGCGACGGCAATCAGCAGCAGATGATGGACCACGCGCGCCGAAAACAACGCCGACGAGAGAGCGCAGAGGGGGGAGAGAAACGCCGCGACCAGCATCAGCATGGCGCCGGCGTGCCACAATCGCGCCCTGCCCCGGCCATCGCCGCGCAGAACCCAAAAGCCTGCAATCGTCGCCAGGGCGAGCGAAGCGATCAGGACCGGGTCGCCGTTCCATGCGGCAAGAAGCTCACCGGGCGGTGGTGGCGCCCCGCAATAGGGATCGAAGGCCTCGGGTGTCGTGAGTGGCGTCATGTCGCGGTGTGTTCCCCTCGGCTCGACGCATGGACGTCAGGCAAACCTATGGCCCGGATGCGCCGTGACAATATGAAAACGTCGCTTATGCGGCCGCTGCCCCCAGCCTTGCCGTCTCATGCGGCCAGTACCGAGCATGCGACGCCCCTCGGCAACTGCGCCAGCAGGGAGTGAAGTCGTCTCTAGTTTTGCCTATTTCGCAGAGGAAGTACGGATTGACACTCAAGTTTGATCAGTATATTTTTGGTCAATACTTTAGATAAGCATTCCTGAGCTTTACGTTCGGGCCAGCGGTTGGGGCAGCTTCATCCAGGCGAGCCAGTGGCAGCTTCCCAACTTTTTTCAACGAACGCGTGACGGAGGCCGCGCCATGGCTGAGGTGCATTTCGGTCGCAAGGATGAGCCGGCCACGCCGCTCCGGCAGTCGAACGATTTCATCGCGGTCCGGACGCACCGGCCCATCGTCATGAGACGCCCGCCGGTTCCCGGCCCGCTCGAGCTCGCTTTGCCGGACTCGGGCCTGGCCGCAAGCTTTCCCGAGGCGAATGTCGGCATCTACCGGGTGCCCGAAGGAACCGCGGCAGCGGTCGCGGATGCCAAGGCGCAGCTGCGGGAGATGCCGGACGTCCGGTTTGCCGGGCGCGTACTGGTGGACGAGGCCGGCACGCCCATCGCCTACACCGAGAACCTGTTCATCAAATTCGTCGACGGCATGAGCGAGGCCGACTGCCTTGCCATACTCGACGAGCACCAGGTGACGGTGAAGCACAAGGTCGCCTACGCGCCGAACGCCTGGTTCGTCTCGGCCGACGGGCAGGGCCAGAAGGTCTTCGACATCGCCGCGGCCCTGCTCGAACGCGAAGGCGTCGAGTACTGCCATCCGGAAATCGTCCGCGAGGGATCGTCCAAAGCGGTCTATCCCCAGCAATGGCACCTTGCAGAAGCGACGATCGGGGAAACGCCGGTCGTCGCCCACGCCAATGTCGCCGCAGCGCTCGCCGTCGCCACCGGCAAGGGCGTCACTATCGCCATCCTCGACGACGGCTTCGATATCGACCATCCCGAGTTCGAAGGTAAGATCATCGCGCCGCGCGATGCCATTCTCGGGGTTGACGATCCAAGGCCGAAAGATCCCAAGCCCCTGGAGCCGGAGAACCATGGCACCGCCTGCGCCGGCGTCGCCTGCGCGAGCGGCGTCCGCGGCGCGTCCGGCGTTGCCCCCGACGCCAAGCTCATGCCCATACGCGTCTCCATGACGTTGGGCACGGCGGCGGAGGCCGAGGCCTTCCAGTGGGCGGCTGACAACGGCGCCGACGTGATCTCATGCAGCTGGGGTCCGCCCGACGGCAACTGGCAGAAGGACAACGACCCGGCCCACCAGACCGCCTGGCCAATTCCCGCGAGCACGCGTCTGGCCATCGATTATGCGGCCAAGAACGGGCGAAACGGGCTCGGCTGCGTCATCGTGTTTTCCGCCGGAAATGGCAACGAGGATGTCGGGCTGGACGGCTATGCCAGCTACGACAAGGTAATCGCGGTCGCCGCCTGCAACGACCGCGGGGTGCGGAGCGGCTACAGCGACCATGGTGATGCGATCTGGTGCACGTTCCCCAGCAATGACGCCCCGCACAACCCGACGGGACGCCCCGCGCCTCTGACGACCGGCATCTGGACGACCGACCGGATCGGCAGCAGGCGGGGATACAACAGCGGCCACCCGCTTTCCGGGGACGCCGAGGGCTATTTCACCAACAAGTTCGGCGGCACGTCCAGTTCCTGTCCGGGCGTCAGCGGCGTGGTGGCCCTGATGCTGTCGGTCGAGCCGAACCTTACCCGTGACGAGGTTCGCTCGATCCTGGCGCGATCCTGCGACCGCATCGACGAGGAAAACGGCGAATACGACGCAAGGGGGTGGAGCCGCTTCTATGGATGGGGCCGGATCAACGCCAAGCGCGCCGTGGACATGGCGGCCAGCTGGGTGGGCGCCGCCGGACGATCGGCTGCCGAATGACGGCTTCCATGCCCACGAGCCGGTAGCCACCTGACGCGTCTGCTCGTGGAAAAGAAAGAGAAGAAGCTTTTCGGGAAGTTGCTGGTCGGAGTGGCAGGATTCGAACCTGCGACCCCCTCGTCCCGAACGAGGTGCGCTACCAGGCTGCGCTACACTCCGTGACCTGCGGCGCGGTATATAACCGGGCCACAGGGTCGCCGCAAGCGGCTTCGTCAAATCTCCTCGCAGGCCGTTCGGCGGGCACGGGCGGCGGACAATTTCGGATCTTTCACCGATTGTCCTTGTAATCGCCGGCGACGGCGTGCATATAAGACGGGTCGATAGACGGCCGGACTGGTTGGACTTGTGCTGCTTGCAGCGCCTTGATCAAGTATTCGCTCCTGACAGATCGATCTACAACGCTCCGCGACGAATGCGGAGCGGCCTGAATTATATATGGAAAGGGTTTCCCATGACGACGGGAACCGTAAAATGGTTTGACTCCCAAAAGGGCTTTGGTTTCATCGCGCCGGATTCCGGCGGCAATGATGCCTTCGTCCACATCAGCGCCGTTGAGCGCGCTGGTCTGAGCGGATTGAAGGACGGCCAGAAGGTCTCCTACGAGCTCGTCTCCGACCGCAAGAGCGGCAAGATGTCTGCCGACAATCTGTCGATCGTCTCTTAAAGTTTGGCGCGCGGCTGAAAAGCCGCGAGCCTGCCGCATCGGCACTGGATTGACCACGGATGTACTGGCAGTCCGATGCATGATGCGTAGTGCGTGATCGCCTGAGGGTGGTCCGCCTTGTAAGGCCCTGCTCCCGTGAGGGACGCGGGGCTTTTTGCTGTTTGGGATCGGCATGTCGCCCCCGACGCGATAGCGTGGGATCGTCCCGCCCTGATGCAAATGCGGGTACCCGCCCCGCGCGATGCGACCGACGTCCCCTTTGCCCGCCTGTCGCGGCTGCGCCGATGGCGTGCGGCGACCGCCTGTTTCGGCTTTTCACCAGACCATTTGCCCCCGACGTCGCGTTGGCGAGGCGAAAGCGGTAAGCGACACGCCAGTGCAACAGGGCGCCGCTATGGCCGGCAGATCAGGCATTGCCGCTACACGCTGATTCGTGTGGCGTAACAGGATCGGTGGGGGACTCATGCGTCTGGTAATGATCGGCTCCGGCTATGTCGGCCTCGTCTCCGGGGCCTGCTTTGCCGATTTCGGCCATGAGGTGGTCTGCATCGACAAGATCGCCGCCAAGATCGAATCCCTGGAGCGGGGCGAGATCCCGATCTTCGAGCCGGGACTCGACCAGATGGTCCAGTCGAACCTCGCGGCAGGGCGGCTGCGCTTCACCACCGATTTCACAAACCCCGTATCCGAGGCGGATGTCGTCTTCATCGCGGTCGGCACGCCGTCGCGACGCGGCGACGGCCATGCCGACCTCAGCTACGTCCACGCCGCGGCGCGCGAGATCGCCGGCGCGATGCAGGGGTTCACCGTCGTCGTCACCAAGTCGACGGTACCGGTCGGCACCGGCGACGAGGTCGAGCGGATCATCCGCCAGGAAAATCCCGATGCCGACTTCGCCGTCGTGTCGAACCCGGAGTTCCTGCGCGAAGGGGCTGCCATTGCCGACTTCAAGCGGCCTGACCGGATCGTCATCGGCACGGAAGACCCGCGCGCGGAGAAAGTGATGCGCGAGGTGTATCGCCCGCTCTATCTCAACCAGTCGCCGCTGTTCTTCTGCGAGCGTCGGACCTCCGAGCTGATCAAATACGCCGGCAACGCCTTCCTGGCGATGAAGATCACCTTCATCAACGAGATCGCCGATCTCTGCGAGCAGGTGGGGGCCGACGTCCAGAAGGTCGCCAAGGGCATCGGCCTCGACAAGCGCATCGGCGACAAGTTCCTGCATGCCGGCCCCGGCTATGGCGGCTCGTGCTTTCCCAAGGACACGCTGGCGCTGGTCAAGACCGCGCAGGATCACGACAGCCCGATGCGGCTGGTCGAGACGACGGTCGCGGTCAACGACACCCGCAAGCGCGCCATGGCCCGCAAGGTGATTGCTGCCTGCGGCGGAGACGTGCGCGGCAGGACGCTCGCCATACTCGGCCTGACCTTCAAGCCCAATACCGACGACATGCGCGAGGCCCCTTCCCTCGCGATCATCCAGGCGCTGCAGGACAAGGGTGCCAGTATCCGCGCCTACGACCCGGAGGGTGTCGAGGCGGCGGGGGAGATGACCAGCGGCGTGGTCTTCGGCACGGATCCCTACGAGATCGCCGAGGGTGCGGACGCGCTCGTGCTGGTCACCGAATGGGACGAGTTCCGCGCCCTGGATTTCGCGCGGCTGCGCGGCAGGATGGCGGAGGCGCTGCTCGTGGACCTGCGCAATGTCTACCCGGCGGAGGAGGTCGAGCGGCACGGCTTCCGCTATGTCGGCGTCGGGCGAAAGCGCGCCGAGGCCTGATAGCCGGACGCCAAAGCAGCGCTTCCGACCGACGAAGCTTCCGTCGGCCGGCGCCCATGACGACTTGCCAATTCCGCCGGTTTGCTGATTACGTTGCGGCATCGGACAAGCACGGACGCCGTGCCATGGAATCAGCGCCCAGATATTCCCAGCAGCGGCCGAGCGGGACCGCCGGTGCCGCGATGCCGGCGGGGCGCGGCAGCCGACATCGCCGCGCTCGCCCGGTTGGGCTGACCCACATCGTCGTCGGCGCGTTCGGCGTCCTCGCCGTCCTGCTCGTGATCGGACTCGCGATCCGCGAGCCGGTGGGAGACAAGCCCTATCTCAAAATCGCCGGCGCAGGCTTCATCTTCAACTATCGCGTCGCCGAGGTGTTCTACGGTTTTACGGCCGAGGTCCAGAAGCCGGTGCGAAACCTGTCGCTGATCGAGGCGGAGTTCGAGGATCCGGCCGGCGGTCCCCAGATACGGGTGAGCGAGCGACTCAACCCGCGAACGAAGCGCTATTCGCTGCGGACGCCGCCGGTGCGAGGCGTCCAGAAGGACCGGCCGTACAAGGTCACGGTCCGGCTGATCCAGAATGGCGACAACGCCGTACTCTTCGAGGAAGAGCTTGCCGTGCGGTCGCAGATGGCCGACGACGTCGTGCCGGAGCAGCCGCTGACGGTGGGGCCCGGCTATAGGCGCAATCCCGCTCTTGCGAAGGACACGCCAGCGCCGCAGTGAGGGGCGGGCGCCGGATGTTCCTGCAGCGCTTCCGCCTACTGCGGCAGAATGACAGGGCACCCGCCGGTTGACATTTTGGTTGATGTCAACATATTTCTGCCGATGGCCATGCGCGAAGATCTGCCCCTTTCCGTCACGATCGAAGTCCGCGATCACTGCCTCTGCCTGCATCTGCAACGGGCCGCCCGGGCCCTGGCCCGCCGTTTCGACGAGGCGCTGCGCCCGCACGGCATCACCAGCGGGCAATTCTCCCTGCTGATGTCGCTCAACCGGCCCGCGCCGCCGCGCATCAGCGACATCGCGCCGCTGCTCGGCATGGACCGCACGACGCTGACGGCCAATCTGAAGCCGCTCGAACGGCGGGGGCTGGTCGAGGCGGTCCCCGATCCGAAGGATAAGCGCAGCCGCCGGCTGCGGCTGACCGAGGCGGGACAGGACGCACTGGCAGCAGCGATGCCGACCTGGCGGGAGACCCACGAGGCGATCGACCGCCTGCTGCCGGAGACAGATCCTGCCCGACTGCGGGCTGACCTGCTTGCGCTGTCGTAGGCCTCTGGGGGATGCGACGGGGGCTCCCGATACGACGACGGGGATGGACGACGAGCCCGGGTTGAGTTATGAGAACGATCATTCGCTCTCTCCTCTGTCGCAGCGCCGTAGGTCAAGCATTTGTCTGCCGTCTCCTCCGCTGCGGAAGCAGCGCCCACTCCCCACGACCAGCGCCGGATGCACGTGCTGGCGGCGGCGCGCACCTGCTTCGCCCGTGCGGGCTTCCACGGCGCGTCGATGCAGCAGATCTGTGCGGAAGCGCAGATGAGCCCCGGAGCGCTCTACCGCTATTTCCCGTCGAAGGACGCGATCATCGAAGCGATCGCGGAGGAAGAGCGGGTCGACGCGGCGGCCTGCGTGGCGGCGCTGCATGGCGAGGGCAGCCTCGTCGATCGCATCACCGCGGTGGGCATGGACTATCTGCGCCAGACGCTCGATCCGGACACCGGCGGGCTGATGGTCGAGATCTGGTCCGAAAGCATCCGGAACACCGCGCTCGGGCGCCGCTTCCACGAGATCGAGGCCGAGGTGCGCCGGGCATTCCAGGCCGCGCTGCTGCGCGCGCAGGAGAGCGGGGAAATCGACCCGGGCATCGATATCGCGGTTGCACTGACGGTGCTGTTTGCCATCGGCGACGGCCTGGTGATGCGCCTGCAGATCGAGGACGAAGCCGACATCGAGACGATTGAGCCGTATCTGCGCCGCGTGGTCCAGGGGCTGCTGGGCGTGTCCTGACGGAACATTCGGGCAGAATGACTGCCGGCGCATCCGGCGATTTCGAGACTTTGGATTGCGGGATAGCCCGCCAGTGAGGCCGCCATGTTCGTCCGATACCCGGTTCTGCTGCTGGTGCTTGCGGGCCTGACCGCCAGCGCGGCCACGGCGCAGGAGAGCGAGGCTCCCGCCGCAACGGCGCCGCAGCCGCCGAGTGTTTCCGTCGTCAAGGCGACGGCGCGCGAGATCGTCTCGACCGTGGTCGTCACCGGCACGCTGGTGCCGCGCGAGACCGTCGTCGTCGGCGCCGAGGTCGACGGGCTGCGCATCGAGGAACTGCTCGCCGACGAGGGCGACACGGTTGCTGCCGGCGCTGTGCTGGCGCGGCTCGAGACCGACATGATCGAGACCGACCTCGCCCGCAACGATTCCCAGGTCGCCCGCGCGGATGCCGCCCTGGCGCAGGCGCAGAGCCAGATCGCCGAGGCGGAATCGGCCAAGGTCGAGGCCGACGCCGCCCTGGCGCGGACACGACCGCTGGCCGACAAGGGCATTGTCGGCCGTGACGTGCTCGACCAGCGCATCTCCGCGGCGGCGGCCACTGCTTCACGCCTCGCGAGCGCCTATCAGGGCGTGTCGGTCGCGGAGGCCGACAAGGCGCTGACGCTCGCCGAGCGGCGGCAGCTGGAGCTGAAGCGGTCCAAGGCGGTAATCACCGCGCCCACCGCAGGTCTGGTTTTGTCCAGGGCCGCGCGGCTGGGCGCCATCGCGTCGGCATCCGGCGGCGGCCTGTTCGAGATCGCCCGCGAAAATCTCATCGAGCTCGATGCCCAGGTCACCGAGTCGGTGCTGAATTCGCTGGCCAAGGGCCAGAAGGTGACGGTGACCCTGCCCGGGACGCGCGAGCCGATCGAGGGAACGGTGCGGCTGGTCTCGCCGCTCGTGGACGAGACGACGCGGCTCGGCCGCGTGCGTGTCGCGCTGCCGCCTTCGGACCTGTTGCGCAGCGGCAGCTTTGCCCGCGGCGCCATCGAGATCGCCCGCAGCCGCGGCATCGTGCTGCCCAACACAGCGGTCGTGACGGATGGGGACGAGTCGGTCGTCCAGGTCGTGCGTGACGGCACGATCGAGAGCCGGCCCATCCGGATAGGGATCAATACCGGCAGCGAGGTCGAGATCGCCGACGGGCTGGCGGAAGGCGAGTCGGTTGTCGCTCTGGCCGGCACCTTCGTGCGCGATGGCGACCGCGTCACCCCGAGCGAAATGCAGTCGGCCGAGGTGCGGCAATGAACTGGAATTTCTCCGCCTGGGCGATCCGCAATCCGGTCCCGCCGATTCTCCTCTTCGTGGTGCTGATCGCCCTCGGGATCGTCAGCTTCATCACGCTGCCGATCACCCGCTTCCCCAATATCGACGTGCCGGTGATATCGGTGACGATCACCGAGTCCGGTGCCGCGCCGTCGGAACTCGAGACCCAGGTCACCAAGAAGGTCGAGGATGCCATCGCCGGCATCTCAGGCCTCAAGCACGTCACCTCGACGATCACAGACGGCTCGTCCGTCACGGCAGCGGAATTCCGGCTGGAAATCGACGTCGACCGGGCCACAAACGACGTCAAGGACGCCATCGCCAAGATTCGCTCGGACCTGCCGCGCACGATCGACGAGCCGATCGTCCAGCGGATCGAGGTCGAGAACCAGTCGATCGTCACCTATGCCGCCTCCTCGCCCGGCAAGACGCCGGAACAGCTTTCCTGGTTCGTCGACGACGTGGTGATCCGCGCCCTGCAGGGACTGAACGGCGTCGGCCGGGTGGAGCGCATGGGCGGTGTCGAGCGCGAGATCCAGGTCCGCCTCGACCCCGACCGGCTCGCGGCGCTCGGCATCACCGCGGCGGACGTGAACCGGCAGCTGCGCGCGACCAATGTCGACCTCTCCGGCGGCCGGGGCGAGTTTGGCGGCCAGGAACAGGCGATCCGCACGCTCTCCTCCGCCGACACGGTCATCGGGCTCGGCGCCACCAAGGTGTCGCTGCCGGGTGGCCGGCAGGTCCGGCTCAGCGAACTCGGCGAGGTTGCCGACTCCTGGGAGGAGCCGCGCTCCTTCGCCCGGCTCGACGGCCAGCCGGTGGTCGCCTTCTCGATCTATCGGTCCAAGGGCGCCAGCGACACGACCGTCGCGGACCTCGCGGCCGGAAAGGTCGGCCAGCTGGCCGCCGCCAATCCGGACGTGCAGTTCACCAAGATCGACGACAGCGTCACCTACACCTACGGCAACTTCGAGTCGGCGATGGAGACGCTGGCAGAAGGCGCACTGCTCGCGGTCATCGTGGTGCTGCTGTTCCTGCGCGACTGGCGGGCGACGGCCGTCGCGGCCATCACCCTGCCGCTGGCGGCGATCCCGACATTTTGGGCGATGGACCTGATGGGTTTCTCGCTCAATCTCGTCAGCCTGCTCGCGATCACGCTGGTCACCGGCATTCTCGTCGACGACGCGATCGTCGAGATCGAGAACATCGAACGCCACATGGCGATGGGCAAGCCGCCCTATCAGGCCGCGATGGAAGCCGCCGACGAGATTGGCCTCGCCGTCATCGCCATCACCATGACGATCATCGCGGTGTTCGCGCCTGTGAGCTTCATGGGCGGCATTGCCGGCCAGTACTTCAAGCAGTTCGGCCTGACGGTCGCGGTCGCGGTGTTCTTCTCGCTGCTCGTGGCGCGGCTGATCACGCCGATGATGGCGGCGTATTTCTTCCATCCGCACGCCACGACCGGCCCGAGCTTCGGCCGCATGCTCCGCCGCAACCTGCTGTTCGCCGCGCCGCTCGCGGGTATTGCCATCGGGCTGCTCTTCGCGCTCGCGGCGCTGCCGGGTGCCGCGGCCGAGAACCCGCTCTTCGCCACCGTCGCCGCCTATGCCGCGGCCTTGCCCACGGTCACGTTCGACATGGCGGCGGAACTCTCGCTCGCGGTCATGGGCGGCGCCGTCGTCCTGGCGATCCTGTTCGCCTATATCGGCATGCCGCATCCGGAGGAGCAGCATGACGGCCTGTTGATGCGGGCCTATACGGGCTTCCTGCGCGCCACGGTGCGCTGGCGCTGGATCACGCTGATTGCCGGCATCGCGCTGTTCGCGCTGGCGATCGACAGCGTGAAATATCTGCCGACCGGGTTCATTCCGAAGGAGGATGCTTCCCGCATCGTGGTGTCGCTCGAGCTGCCGCCCGGCTCGACGCTGGAGACGACACGCGCCGTGACCGACAAGGCGGTGGCGAGCATCCGCGAACTGCCGGAAGTGCGCAGCGTCCTCGTGATCGGCGGGTCGAGCCCCACCGGCACGCTGGAAGTGCGGCGGGCGGCACTGACGATCAACCTGACCCGCAAGTTCGAGCGCACCCGCAGCCAGGGCGACCTCGAGCCGGTCATCGCCGACAGGCTGGCGGCGATCCCCGACATCCGCTCGTTCTACGTCAACGATCGCGGCGAGCGGGAATTGTCGGTCGGCATCCTCGGCGCCGACGGCGCCGCAGTGGCGGCGGTAGCGGCCGATCTGGAAAGCCAGATGCGGCGCGATCCGATCTTCGCCAACCCCTCCGCCATGGCCTCCTTCGCCCGGCCGGAAATCCGCATCCGCCCGCGGCTCGACGAGGCGGCGGACCTCGCCATCGCGCCCGAGACGATTTCGGAGACGGTGCGGGTCGCGACGATCGGCGACGTCGGGGCGAACCTTGCCAAGTTCAATGTCGGCACGCGCCAGGTGCCGATCCGGGTGCAGCTGCGCGAGGACGCGCGCGAGGACCTGTCGACCATCCGCAGCCTGCGGGTGACCACCGGCAGCGGCGCCTCCGTACCGCTCGAGAGCGTCGCCGACATCGGCTTCGGCCAGGGGCCCTCCACGATCGACCGCTACGATCGCGACCGACTGGTCAAGGTCGGCACCTCGATGATGCCGGGCTACGAGATCGGCCAGGGCAGCGAGGTCATCATGGCCCTGCCGGCGATCAAGGACATGCCGCCGGGCGTTCGGGTCCAGGAGGTCGGCGACGCCGAGATCCAGGGCGAGGTCTTCGCCGGCTTCGCCTCGGCGATGGGCGCCGGCATCATGATGGTGCTGGTCGTGCTGATCCTCCTGTTCGGCAGCTTCTTCCTGCCGATCACCATCCTCGCCTCGCTGCCGCTCTCGGTGGGCGGCGTCGTCGGTGCCCTTCTGCTGACCCATACGGCGATCTCGATGCCTGTCGTCATCGGCATCCTGATGCTGATGGGCATCGTCACCAAGAACTCGATCATGCTGGTCGATTTCGCCGTGGAGCAGGAGAAGCACGGCGTCAGCCAGACGGAGGCGATCATCGACGCGGGGCGCAAGCGCGCGCGGCCGATCATCATGACCACGCTTGCCATGGCGGCCGGCATGGTTCCGGCGGCCATGGCGACGGGCGAAGGCGGCGAGTTCCGCGCGCCGATGGCGATCGCCGTGATCGGCGGCCTGCTGGTCTCGACCGTGCTCTCGCTGGTCTTCATCCCCTCGGTCTACACGCTGATGGACGACCTGAGCCATGCGGTGGGGCGGCTGTTCAAATGGCTGCTGAAGCCGAACAAGGCCGGCGACGGCGCAGCGCACGGCGCCGAGATGGCGGTCGATCCGGCGAGGCCGGCGGAACCGGACCTCTTCGGGCCCAGCTGGCAACGCGTCACCGAATTTCCGCAGCGGGCAAAGCCCGATCGGGACGACCGACTCCAGCCCGCCGCAGAATAACGAGAGCGCCGGCCCCAGGGTCAGCAGGGCAGGACCGGCAGGTTCTGCCCTGGCGAGGTGCGCCTCGCCCGGGCGCGGCGTGAAGCGGCTGCGGAAGCCAACGATTCTCGCGCCTGGGTTGCAACCCTCCGGTCCCGATGCGTTCAACTTTCCGTTAGGTCATGAAAATTTCTACTGCAGCAATCGTTGATGTTGCTCGCTTCTTTGGCTTCTCCCAAGATATTCCTTAGTCGAAATCCTACTTTCTCCATCGGCCCCCGTTGTCACTGAGCAAGTCCCATGTTTCCATGCACGTGCGGGCGATTTGGGACAGGAGATCGCCTGCCAGTTGAATTTCTTGACTGTCGGGAGATTGCGCTCGTGTCACATGCAGAAGCCTTCAGCGCGGAGTTGGCCGCCGCCTCTCCGCTCGTGATCAATTTCGTCCTGAGCCCGCAACTGACCATCAGCACGACGGTGACCGGCGACGCGCGGCAGAACGCCACCGTGTCGCTGGTCAACGGCTCGGTGGCGCTGTGGAGCACGACGCTGACGCAGTTCACACCGACAGCGGAGATTCCCTACGACATCGTCGGCGGGCAGCTGACGATCAAGAAGGGCGGCAGTTTTACCCTGACCATCCCGACGTCGGGTCAGGCCGGCTCGGTTGTCGCGTCGCTGACCGTCGTGACGCCGACGGCGCCGCAAGGCATCCCCTTCAACGCAACCGTTGCCTCCTGGACGCTGTCGTCGAGCTCCACGAGCTGAGGCCGGCGACATGGCCAGCCGTCGCGCGGTCGACCGTCGCGATCCCAACGAACGGGGCCCGGGGGGATGATCCCCCGGATGCTCGACGTCTAGCTGCGCCTGCGTCCGGGCGCACCAAGGACTTTGCCTCCCCGGGCCTCGGTTACGATCGCAGGCGCGGCCCGGGGGCGGCGGGGTTCTTGGGTCGCATTGAAGTGCGCCCGCATCCGGCCTGGAAAAACGCCTTCCGGCGGGTGATCGGGAGGTCGGCCCTCGCCATCGCGCTGTCAGGAGGCCTGCTATGCAACAGTGCCGGCAGTCCCCCCGCCCGAGCGCAGCCGGCGACGTCCGTCTCGCCGGTGCCAGGCCGGGCGCTTCCCGCCTCCCCGGCGCCGCCGCCTCCCGCCCCGCTCGAAAGCCGGGTCCGGGCCTTCGGGCCGCCGGCATCCGTGGGCACCGCCAACGAAGACTCGCGGACCATCGGCCCGCTGGTCCTGACGGCGCGCGTCAACCCGGCCCGGGGCGACGCGACGGTCACCGCGGCGCTGAACGGCGTCGCCATCGCCATGCAGCGCCTCACGCTGGCGCAGCCGAGCCTCTCGCTGGACGTGAAAGCCGGCGCGAGTTCCGCGACCGGCAGCGTCACGCTCGACCTGCAGGCACCGCCGCTGATCTCGTCCGTGGAGGCGGATGTCACGGCGACCAGCGCCGGCACCGTAACGCCCTATCGTGGTGCGGTCATCACCTGGACCGCGGAGGCCGACCCGGTGTTCGCCGAGTTCACCCAGGTGATCAATGGCGAGCTCTCCGCCCATACGGTCGTGCGCGGGGCAGCGGCGAACATCGTGCAGTTCCAGTTCGTCAGTGGCAGCACGCCGATCGCGACGCTGACGGCGACGCAGTTCTCGCCGCAGCAGGCGTTCCCGTCGAAGATCCAGGGGGGCGACGTGAGCATCGATTCGGGGGCCAAGATCACGCTGACCATTCCAACGACGCTGCAGCCCGGCATGCTCTTCCTGCAGGCGACGATCACCACCGCGACGACGCCGCCGACCCAGATCGCCGCTTCGATGGCGGAATGGTCGCTGCCGCCGCCCCCCGACAATTGATCGCCGGTGGCGGACCGTCTCTCGCGGGGAGGCCCGCATGAGCGACGATCCGCTGTTCCGCCAGATCCTCGACAGCCGGCTCTACGCCCTCGACGCGAGTGGCGGGGCGCCGGGCTGGATCGGCTTCGTCTGGACCCAGTCCAAGCCGCCGAAGACCCTCTCCGTCGCCGACAGCTTCATGAGCGGCCATTATCTCTTCGCGACCGGCGCTCCGACCCTTGCGGACAACAAGCAGGCGGAGACCTACGCCCAGGCGGTGATCGACTGGCTCAACCAGAATTTTGGCAGTTACTCCGGCGTGTTCCTCGGCTGTGCCGCGGTCTGGCTCGCGAGCCCGGCGGGCCCGGTCTTCGGCCTACCGGCGGCCAGCGCCGTGACCTTCCTCGACGGTGGCGGCGGAAGCATCTCGACCGGGGAGGACTTCAACCTGCCGGTGGGGCAGCTGACCCTCTCCGTCCCCAACCAGACGGTCGTCACGATCGGTGCGCGCGGCCTGGTCTTCGGCACGGCCGGATCCGGCAAGGTGGTGTTCAACACCCAGGACGACACGCAACCGCCTTCGGTTTCGGGCGGCGCAGGCCTGCCTTTCCTCGGCCCGCATGGCGGCTCGTTCACGATGGCCGGCGCTCTGTCCCGGGCCGGGCCGCACAACACGATCGATGGGCTCTCGACCGGAATGCGCTTCCTGCACGGGACCACCAAGGGCGATCGCTGCGGCGTCTTTCCGTTGATCGTGTCAGGGGCGAAGCTTTCCGACCTCTCCTATGCCGCCGCGGTCGACCCGCTCGACCTGTTCAACCGGGTGGCGCCGCTGTCGGTGCCGACCGAGGGGCGCCTGCGGACATTGTTCGCACTGGCCGGCAGCGGTTCGACGCAGATTGCCAGCTGGTATCGCACGCCGACCGGTCAGGCGGTCGATCTGGTGCCGCTGAACGGCATCGACGGGAATGGCGAACCGCTGCCCTGGTGCGGGGCGCTGGTGCTGCAGCCGACTACCCCGAAGAACGCCGCGACCAAATGGGTCAGCCTGACCCCGGCCGGTGATTTCGGCCTCCTCGCGCCGACGGACCCGCAGGCCGGCACCACGCTGACGCTGCTCGCCGGCCTGTTCGGCACGGAGCGCATCGCGCTGGCGCCCTTCCAGTCCCAGGGTTCCTACGACCGGCTGCGCTTCCTGCCGGACCAGCCGGCCTATGCCCCTGTGTTCCCGTTTCCGCAGGCCAGCCTCTCGGCGCCGCCGAGCGACAAGCCGGTGCTCGACGATACCTACGCGACCGCCTGGGCGGCCGTGCTCAACGGCAGTTCGGGCGATGCGAGCTATCTGGCGCAGCCCTCGGGCAGCCCGCTTTATGCGCCGCCCCAGAACGCCGCCAACGATGCGACGCCCTTGCTGCCGCCGCTGGCGACGCCCTCTCCGATCGCCCAGGCAGGCAGCGACGGCGGCCTGCTGCTCGTGCCGCTGCCGCCCTATGCAGGGCTCGGCACGCTCGCCGCCGACAGCCCGATAGAGGATTACGGCGGCTTCGAGAGCCAGATCCTATCGTCGACCCGAAAGCGCATCCTCGGCGCCGCCAGCACCGCCCGGCTCACGGCGCTGCGCAATGCGCGGCTGAGCCGGCTGGCAACGCCGACGGCCGCCACGGTTCATCAGGCGACGACGCCCCAGGGGCTCTATGCCGAAGTGGAAATTCCGGACGGCGGCGGCGAGGCGCTCTACGAGACGGTTGTGCTGGCGCGCTCGCAGGACGCCGCGGGCGGCACGCTCGATTTCGGTTTCGAGAGCCTCGCCCCGGAGCTGCAGAGCCTGTTCCAGACCAACCAGCTGATGGCGGTGATCGTCAACCCGGCCAAGCTCGGGGCGCCCAATCCGCCGCCGGCCAACCCGCCCGCAGCGCAGCTGGGCACGGCGCTCTTCGACCGCGAAGTGGTGATCGGCGGCTGGCGGATAACGGCCGCCGTCGGCGAATCCCTCAATGCCACCGCCTACAGCAACATCCTGATCATGAAATATTGCGACGGCTCGCTGCTCGAGCGGGTGCAGAACCCCGGCAAATGGGTCGGCACCGAGACGTTCTCGGTGACCGGCCAGGGCGTCGAACCGGGGATCGCGCTGACCGGGCTCTCCAGCTACCTGCAGGACTACCTCGAGGCCGGCATCGCCGCCGCCAAGAGCGGCAACACGCTCTATGACGACTTCGCCCGCATCGTCACCGACGCGAACTGGCAGGGCTTCATCGTGCTGGCGGCGGAGGTCGACCCCTCCGGATTTCCGGACCAGATCAAGGGCCTCGTCGCCGGGATCGACTTCACGCTCTTCCGCGCCCATCATTTCGGCGCGACGGCAAGCCGGGTGACCGTTTCGGGCACGAGCGTCACCATGGAGGCGCCGAGCAGCCTGTTCGGCCTGATCGACTACCAGCTGCCGGCCTACCGGGCGAATGTCGAGGCGGGCGGCAATCCCGACATGCCGCTGGCACTTCGCACCGACGGCGATTTCGGCTTCCAGGTGCTGCAGCTCCAGGCGCTGTTCCGCAACGCCGCGCTCGTCGATTTCCGCAGCCGGGTGCAGCTGACGCTCGACGCGCTGTTCCTATCGCCGGTCACCACCGCCTACGGCTCGGTCGGCAAGCTGCCGGCATCCGCCGTCGTGCTGAAGGGAAGCTATCAGCGCCAGGGTGCGACCAGCGTCTACGTCTTCGAGCAGAATGCCACGACCCGCTTGATGCTCGACAGTAACGTGCTGCCTTCGGTGGCGATCCAGCGGGTGGTGTTCAACACGCTGTCCAACAGCGGCGACGGTACGGTGCGAAGCCGCTTCCTGATGTCCGGCGCGCTAGAATTCGCCATTCTTGCGGCGAAGGCCGGCGATGCGACGGAAGACTGCGACCTCCTGTCCTTCGGCCTTCCGGCGGAGGCGCCGCGCACCGCGCCGGCGACAGGGCTCAGCTTCTCGGGCCTCGAGCTCACGATGGCCTCGCCGCTCGACGCGCCGAACGCCGTAACGTTCTCGTTCGAGGCCGGCAAGCTGGCGCTCGATCAGGGATCGAGCGAGCCGCGGGCACACAGCCTGTTCTCCGATCTCGCGCTCCAGGTCGACGAGTTCATCGCCGGGCCGGAGGACAAGCGAGCGGTGGATTTCGGCTTCCTGCCGGTCTCGGTGGAGCCGAAGATCAAGGCGCTGTCGGGGCCCTGGTACGGCATCGCCTACAAGGTCACGATGGGCTCGCCCGGCGGGCTTGTCGCGCAGGCGGGATTTGCCTCGCGCATTCTCATCGCATGGGCCCCGAGCTCGGGCGCGCAGGATGCGACGGCGGCGGTCTTCGTGGGCCTCTCGCTGCCGGGGGCGGCACCCGGCGCCAAGCTGATGTCGATCCAGGGGGTGATGAAACTCACCATCGACAGCCTCGTGCTGCGGCGCGAGGCGGTGACCACGGCCGGGCTCTCCTTCACGCTGCGGCTGAACAATGTCGGCCTGACCTTTCTCGGCTTCGCCAAGCTGCCGCCGGGCGCGACGATCAACTTCTTCCTGTTCGGCGATCCCTCCGGCAACGGCAGCCTCGGCTGGTACGCTGCCTATGTCGCCGACCAGAAGACAACGCGGATCGAGGAGCGTGCCCCAAGGCAGGGCGCGCCGCGGCTGCTGGCGTCCCCCGGGGAGACGATCGCCGGCCCGGTGCGCACGGCGGGAGCCATTGAAGAAGTTGCGACCCGGGAGCCAGGGGCATGACCCGGATTCTCTATTGGAACATCGAGAAATTCGCCTCGAACAAGATTGCCAATCCCAGCTTCAAGCGGCAGCGCGGCGGCGCCCTGAAGCAAAACCAGGCCTCGGTGCAGCGACTGAACTACATCAACACGCACTGGGGCATAACGGCAGGGGGTGCCGTCTCGCGGCCGGACATCGTGGTCATCGTCGAGGTCGCCACCGGCTATGACGGACCTGGCGTTCTCGCGCGCGGCAACGGACCAGCCGGGGCGTTGACCTTGCTGACGGCGCTGCGGGCCGTGACTGCCAACCCCAACTGGATGCTCGTCCCGCCGCTGCAGACCGGGCCGCGCGAGGCGGTGGCGGTGTATTTCGACAGCACCAACCTGATCTTCACCGGCCCCTGGCTCTGGCCGGGCGGCGTCGGGCCGGCCGTGCCGCCGGCAGCGCCGGCTCCCGCCACTGCCGCTTACGCCGCGCCCTTTGTCGGCGCGCTGCCAGCTGCGGCGGTACCCGCCGGCACACTCAACACCGGGACGGCGCAGAACCAGCTCGCGGCTGCCACCGGCTTCACCTACGCGGCAGCCCATGCGAATGCCGGCATGGGGAAAAACTTCGCCGCGCTGCGCCGGCCCTACTGGGTAACCTTCGCGGAAATGTCCGGTGCTGGCGCGCCGCCCGTCGTGCGAGACATTTCACTGTTCTGCATCCACTCGCCC
Source organism: Aurantimonas endophytica (assembly GCF_014196845.1). Taxonomy (GTDB): domain Bacteria; phylum Pseudomonadota; class Alphaproteobacteria; order Rhizobiales; family Rhizobiaceae; genus Aurantimonas; species Aurantimonas endophytica. The sequence continues at coordinate 690,683 of NZ_JACIEM010000002.1, read as the reverse complement.
GCCAATGCCGGCGCCGGCGCCTATCTTACCGCGCTCGACGATCTCGCTGAGGTGGCCGACGGCATCGCCGCGAACGAGGTGCGGGTAGTCCTTGGCGACTTCAACGTCAATCTTCTGGACAACGACGCACCACGAACACGCAGCGACAGCTATGACGCGCTGGAAGGCAGTGGATACACGCTCGGCATCGATAGTCCGGGTGGGCCGCCCGCACCGCTGAACGGATGGCTTGGCTATTTCGGCACGCACATCAAGCGGACCAGTCGCGCCACCTATTGGACCACCAACGCGCAGACCGACTACTACCCCGGCTACGGCTATGTCGGCAGCACGATCATCCAGAACTTCTATTCCATCGACAACATCCTCGCCAATTACGGTGCCGGCCTCATGGCTGTTGGGCCGGCCAACGTCACGGTGCTCAACGGCATCGTCGGTTCCCGCTACAACGGCGTCGCCCCCCCTGTGCCCGGCAATCCCCCTGTCGGCACCTATAACCTGCCGATCCGCATGGCAGGGGTGCCCTTCGCCGCCCCCGCCGCGCAGGCGCCGCCGTTCAGCGCCGGCCGCCAGGGCGCGTTCCGCGGCTGGAACAATTACGGCCGCATCCGCAGCACCAGCGACCACCTCGCCATCGTCGCGGACATCTGAGGCAGGGAGGACGCCATGGCCGATCCAGCCGTTCAAACACTCCGCGACGCGTTTGCAAACGCGCCGGCCGGCCCCGTCGTCGTTAATGCGGCGTTCTTCACGGCCGCGGGGCTGACGCCGCCGCCGGACTTCGACGCCGCGATCAAGGCCGCCTATCGCCTCGCCGACGACAGCGACGGGCTCTCCATCGACTACGATCGCAGCACGGTAGGCGCCGTCACCAATGACCGGTTCGTCATTCCGGCGTTGACGCTCGCCTTCCTGGAGGCGCCGGCGGACAAGATCGCGGCGAGCCTTTACGGCGCGGCCGGCACGGCGGCGACGCCGCTGCTGGCGATCGACGTCGTGCCGGGCGGCTGGCAGCTCGCCGACCAGTTCCCGGGCATGGACCCGGCCGGCTGGCCGTTCGACCTTCTCCGCCTCAGCCAGCAGCGGTTCCTGTTCGCCAGCGAGGCGCAGGATTTCGCCTCGGCCGCGCTGGGGACGACACTCTCGCTGGCCGCCGGGCAGAATCTCTACGGCGTCCTCGCCGTGCCGGCCGCGGTGGCGCCGCTGTTCGCCCTGATCGAGGGGCTCGGCGCCGTCCCGCCCAGCCTCGTCGCCTGCGGCGCGATCAGCCTCGACAAGGTCGACAACGCCGAAATCCTCTATCCCGACATGGATCTGACGGCGCCCATCGCCGCCGGGTCCGGCCTCGAGCTGTTCTTCCTCGACGTCGTCAACCCACATCTCGGCTTCGTCATCGAGACCGCCACCGACACCGAGGACGAGGACGGCTCCCTGCTGATCGATGCGGACGGCGAGCCGACGACGATGACCTTCCAGACGCCGTATTTCTATTTCGGCGTCGAGATCGACGTGGTCGGGACGGACGGCCAGACGCTGAAGCTGGCGTTCCGGGCGATGATCGCCGACGACGCATCGGGCTACAGTTTCGCAATCGAGCCGGCCGACCCCAAACATCCGATCACGCCGCAGGCGGTGGCCGTGCTGATGGCCGGCAACAGCTATTTCTCGGCGGTGCCCGCCTCGCTGCAGCAATATCTCGCCGCCGTGCAGATGCAGGGTTTCACGCTGGCCGGGCCGCTCAAGCCGACACCCGCGGTGAGCAGCCTGACGACGATGCTGGGCAGCGTGCAGGGCCAGCCGATCAAATTCTTCGACGACCCGACGACGGGCGCGGCCTTCGAGATCGACGCGTTCTCCCTCGTCTGGACAATCAACTATTCGGCGAGCGACGCGCACTCCTCCGTCAGGGCGATCGCGGCTGGCGAGACGGTCACGGCTGGCGAAACCAGCTACTTCGCGCGCTTCGAGGCGACGTTCAAACTGTTCCCCACAGTGTTCAGGACCAAGGACGGCCAGCCGGGCGGCCTGTTCGAGATCGCCATCGACAGTAATCTCGATTTCGAGGGCAGCTTCACCGGCTCGGTGACGCTCAACGATGCCCTGACCGCCATCACGCAAGGCGCGATCGGCCTGCCGGACGCGGTTTCCATCGGCTTTTCCGACATCCACCTCGCCGTCAGCCCGAGCCGCAAGACCTATTCGCTCAGCTTCCAGGTCGATGCCTTCGTCGACATCCCCTTCATCGGGCACACAGATTCGGCGACCGGCGACACCAAGCCGCTCATCCAGATCACCGGGCTGGTCTTCGACCTCAACGCCTCCACGCCGAACCGGCCCGACGGCCAGGCCGGCACGACCGTCTACGCCGGCTCGATGGACGGGCAGATCGTCATCGGACCGGTGGCCGCCAATGTGCGGGTCGACTACGACGGCAAGGCGGAGACCCCGGTCTGGACGTTGGACGCCGCGCTGGCGCAGCCGCTCAGCCTGTCGGACCTGATCGCGACGTTCTTCCGGGCCTACAATCTGCCGGACTTCCTGCCGGGCGACTTGGTCATCGAGACGCTGACGGTGAACGCGACGATCCCCGTCGCGCCGAAGACCGCACGGCTAAGCGCCGCCCGGGCATCCGCCACGAGGCCGGCCCGCCGGGCGGCGGGGGCGCATCAGGGTATCGGCTGGCGCAGCCCCATCCGGCCGGCCCATTCACAGGTGACAACGCGCCGGCTTCAGGAGCCTTCCGGCAGACTCATGCTTCTGACGGTGGACCCGCCCGCTACTACAAAGCCGGCTTATAAAATCGCGGCGCGGATCCGCTGGGCCTTCCATTTGACCCAGGACATCCCGGTCGACATCCTCGCCGAGCTTGGCCTCGACTACGACGGCAACCGCAAGGCCGGCGAGGAATTCGCCGGCTCGGTGATCGGCACGATCGAGATCGCCGACATCGGCCCGGTGCAGATCGGCTACAGCTTCGGCCCGCCCGTCAAAGCCGACGGCTCGCCTGACCTCGCCGCCCTGGCGCTGCTGCCGCGCGGGACGCAGCTCGACGCGGCGGCCTTCGCGGCAAACAGCACGCTGTGGATGAGCTGGAAGGGTTTTCGGGCGGAGTACAAGTCCGACGAGAAGGACAACAAGTCGGTGACGTTCTCGCTGTCCGGCTGGACGGTCGGCGGCCTGATCACGGCCCTCGTCGAGATGATCGGCGACCCGTATTTCACCCTGCCCTCGCCCTGGGACATCCTCAATCAGATCTCGCTCGACGGGTTCCTGCTCACGATCGACCTGACGCCGAACGCGAAGAACCGCGTCAGCGTCAGCTACAAGCTACCCTCGCCGATCGATCTCGGGATCCTCAAGATCAACGGGCTGCAGTTTCTGCAGGTGGACGGCAAGGTCCAGCTCGCCATCGACGGCTCGACGATCATCCCCAGTGCCCAGGCATCGCCGCTGTTCGACCCCTCCAAGGGCGGGCAGGACGTCAACGACATGCCCAAGGTGCCCGGCCGCGGCAACGCCTATTTCGACCTCAAGCTGCTGGCGCTGGGGCAGCGGATCAAGATCCACGATCCGGGCAGCTTCGATTCCACCGCGGCGGTCATCAAGGCGCTGGAGACCATCCCGCCGTCCACCGACGGGACCATGCCCTTCGACCCGACCCAGCGGGTCAAGGGTCAGCCTTACTACGACGCTTCGTCCAACTGGCTGGGCGCGCTGCATCTCGGCCTGCTGCGGATCGGCGACACCCCCGTCTACGCCATCGACTGCATGATCGTCTTCAACGACCCCGATCTCTATGGTCTGCGCGTCGCGCTGAACGGCGACAAGATGAAGGTGCTGGCAGGCCTTGCCATCGACGTCCTCTACAAGAAGATCACCGACGACATCGGCTGCTACCAGATCGAGTTCACCCTGCCGAGCGCGCTGCGCAACCTCGATTTCGGCGCCGTGTCGGTGACGCTGCCGAGCATCGGACTGCAGATCTACACCAACGGCGATTTCCTCGTCGATTTCGGCTTTCCCTACAACATGGACTTCTCGCGGTCCTTCACCGTTCAGGCGATCATCTACGGCGTGCCGGTGCTGGGATCCGGCGGCTTCTATTTCGGCAAGCTGTCCAACGCCACGGCGCCGGGCCTGCCGCCGACGACGCGCGGGACGTTCCACCCGGTGATCGTCTTCGGCCTCGGTGCCCAGCTCGGCATCGGCCGGACCATCGACAAGGGCATATTGAAGGCTGGGTTCTCGATCACCGTGTTCGGCATCATCGAGGGGACGATCGCCGCCTGGCACCCGTTCGAGACCGACAACAGGGGCAACGGCAACGAGGTCCAGGGCGACTATTATTTCAAGATTTCCGGTACGTTCGGCATCATAGGCAAGCTGTTCGGCTCGGTGGACTTCGCCGTCATCAAGGCCGATGTCAGCCTAACCGTCATCGTCTATGCGAAGATTTCGTACGAATCCTATCGCAAGATCCCGCTGGTGCTGTCGGCCTCGGTGCAGGTCAGCGTCTCGATCAAGATCGATCTCGGCCTGTTCTCGATCAAGATCAGCTTCTCCTTCTCCGCCTCGATCACCGAGGAACTGACCATCGGCTCCGACGGCACGGCGCCGTGGGACGATCCTCATTCGGCGCTGGCAGCGACGGCGCTGCTCGGGCGCGACGGCGCGATTGCCGTGCAGCGCGCCCGGCCGCTGCCGCGAACGCTGTTCGAGCTCGGCATCGTCGGCCGGCCGCTGAGCCTCGACTTCGCCAAGCCGCACGCGCTGCTGCGCGCTTCCCTCAATGGGGCGCCCGTACCGCTGAAGCTCACGGCGCTGACGCAGTTCACCATCCTCGGCGCGGAAGGCGCCGATTACGGCCAGCAGGAAGCGGCGCTCGTCCTCCTGTTCGCCATGGACGCGCCGACCGCCGACGGTGGGGCCGGAGACGGCGCCGACACCTCGTTCGGCCGGCTGTGCGGCGCGCTGCTGCCATGGATCATCGCCAGCGTCGTCCCCGAAACCGACGTTCCGCTGGCGGCGCCCGGCGACGGAACGGTCTCCCGGCCGTTGCTGGAGGGCATACTGAAGGCGCTCGCAGATCCCGCCAAGGCGCCATTCGACGCCAAGCAACTCGTCGACTTCCTGGCGGCGAACTTCGCCGTCACGGTCACCGCGGCCGATGCGACGCTTGCAAAGGCCCGGCGTGACGACCTCGATGCCGGCACGACGATCTTCCCGGCCCTCGCCTGCCTGTCGATGACCGTCCCCGACCCGGCGGCGGCGACCGGCGACACGACCATCGCCTACGATTCCTACGTGAAGGCAACCGCCGCATACCAGGCGGAGCTGCGCAAGATCTTCAATACCGTCGCGGCGAACGTCCAGTCCGAGTCCGGCACCCCCGCCCCAAGCCTTGCCGCCGTCGCCGACGACCCGGAGCCGATGGCGGCTTCGGTCTTCACCGATTATTTCATCCTGCTGGCGCGGCAGCTGGTGCAGAGCGGCATCGACAGTTTCGACGACTATCCCTACAAATTGACCACGGCGACCAGCCTCCAGACGATCCTCGACTGGGCCAATGCCCTGGCGCCGGGGCAGCTGACGGCGCTCGACCTCGTCAATGCCAACCTCGCCTACCCGCTCGCGCCGAAGCTGGCGCTGCGCTTCGCCGACATCGATTACATGGTGCAGACCGGCGACACGCTGGCGGCGATCGCGGCGCGCTACAACGACGCCGCCGTTGCAGGCAGCACCGATTCCGCCGGCCTGATCATCGCCAATGCCGCCCGAAGCAATTTGCTGGCCGTCGGCGAAACCGTGACGATCGTGGTGGACGGCGTCACCCACAGCCACGTCGTCGCCATCGGCGAAGGGTTCGCCCAGCTGGCAGCCGGTCTCGGCGTGACCCTCGACGTCCTGTCGGCGCAGACGGGCGTCTACACGCAGCCGGGCCTGCTGGCGCCCGGCATCGTCATGACGATCCCGAACGTCACCGTGACCAGCGTTGCCGGCGACACGATCGGCGGGCTAATCGGGCGGCTCGCCGTGCCCGCGGCGAGCTTCCTGACGCCGTCGAACCTGGCGCTCGCTGGCCTGTTCGTTGTCGATCCGACGCTGCGCTTCGCAGTGCCGTCGCTGCTCACACTGCCCGATACGGCGCTGTGGCCGGCGATCCTTTCGGCCGGCACGCTCGGCCAGACCGCCGGGATGAGCGCGCGCTACATGATGCACGGCATGCGCCTGCCGGTGGAGGCGGGCCTCGCGCTGCCCTCGAACTTCCTCTACGGGCCACCGCACTGGACCGGGAAGCAGAGCGGCTTTGGCGCCTATCAGCTGACCGGGCAGCAATTCCCGCTCGCCGAGCGCACCGACGCCTACCCGATCAGCCTGTCGCGACCGGAAACCGAAGATTTCAAATGGCTGACGCTCGGTACCGGATCGAGCCTCGGCTGGGATATCATCGCCCAGACGAGCCTCGCCGGCCAGGTGCTAGCCTCGGCTCAAAAGCAGGGATACCGGCCGGCGATACCGCTGCTCGAGCCCGAGCGGGCAACGCTGCTGGCGCCACGCCGCTATGGCATGGCGTCGCACGCCACGTGGACGACGTCGGATGCCGCCCGGCTGGCTTCGGTCACCCACGCGCCGGCTCTGCGCACCGCCGCTCTCGCGGCGGCGAGCGATACACCGCAGGCCAGGCCACTGCTGTTCGGCCTGTCGGGCGCGCTGCTCAGTGCGGTCGAGGCGGCGCAGGCATCGCTTGCCGGCAGCATCGCCACGGTGAAGGACCTGGCGCCTTACCTGCCAGTCCTCGCACCATCCGTCAGCCGCACCGACCCGGCGACGCGCAAGACGGTTTCGACGGACATCGATTCCTATTGCCTGGCGACGCGCGTGGACTTCCGGATCAAGCGACTGGCGCAGGACGCCGACCTCGCGCCGGAGCGGCCAGACGCCAATGCAGTCGTCCCGCCGGGACCGGGCAATCCCGGCTCGCCGGCCCGGCCGCTGGCGCCCTTCGCCTATGAGATCATCGGGCCAAGCCCGAGCGACGCTGTGCTGCTCGAGCGGCTGCTGACCGCCATGGCCAGCGAGGGCGAGGCCCTCGTCAGCGGCCTCTTCCTGCTCTATGGCGACGTCAACAGCGGCGCCCCGGGCCTGACCAGCCGGGCCGAGAGCGAGTTCCTCTCCTTCATCGTCCAGTCGAACCTTTCGACCGAGACCAATCCGCCTCCTGCTGTGGGTCTTCGCGCACTTGCCTCCGGTGACGCGCTGCCGACCGGCATCGTCAACAAGACCGCCGAGTTCATCAAGCTGCTCTGGGAGCTGAGCACGGTCAATTCCGGCGGCACCTACCTGTTCTACCAGATGCTCGCCGATGGCACCGGCCTGCCTCCGTCGCTCTTCGACACAAGCGGCGTCGCCACGCTGACGCTGGTCGCGACGATCTCGCGCACCGGCCTCGCCGGCACGTCCGGGGCGCCGGCCAAGGGCGCGCGCCTGTTCAATGCCGTCAACGCGCTGGTGACAACCGCGCCTATCGATCCGGACAGCGCTGTCGTCGAACTGACGGGCGTGAGCGCCCCGGTCGCCAGCCTGCCACTGCCGACGGACTCGACGCTCGCGGGTCTCGCCGCCTCCTACGGCGTCGACCTGGGCGGCCTGGTGTCCACCAACGCCGACGCACCGCTCGCGACCGGTTCCCTGATCCCGATCTCGGGCCTCTACCACCAATTACTGCCCACCGATGTGGGGACGGGCAAGGACCCGCTCGCCGCGCTCGCCGCCTATTATTCGGTCGGCGTCTATCCTCCGCTCGTCGCCGACGACATTGCGAAACACAACCCGGGCGTGCCCGTGGAAGCGCTGGCGGTTCTCCGCATTCCCGACTTCACCTATGCGGTGGGCGCGACCGGGCCGGGCAGCAGCTTCAACGCCATGGCAGCCTACTATCAGGCGGACGTCACGGCGCTCGGCTATGCGGCCCGCGACGTTCCCAACCTCTTCGTCGGCCCGACGCTGACGATCGACCCGATCGCGTGGGATGCAACCCCAAGCCTTGGCAACGGTAATGTCGGGCTGACCGTCGAGCGCGAGCGGGGATCGGAACCGGTATCGCCGCCCACCGACATCGATTCCTATACGCGGGCAACGCTGCTGCAGCTCTACCAGCTGCTCTCGGCGGGCATCTCGGCCAACGCTTTGTTCGCCGCCAGTGTCGACAGCGCGCCATTCGGCCCCAAGGACCCGCCGCCGTCCGAGGCAGGGCCGGCAGTGGGCGCCCGCCTTCTGGCCGCAAGCATCGCGGCACCGGCCGCGGATCAGCCCTACCTCTACGACCAGGCGATCGGCTTCACCAACGCCTCGCCGATCAACCCGGCGCCTCAGCCGAAATCGGCCGGGCTGCCGCCGGCATCGGCAAACCCCTATGTCGGCATCGGCAGCATCCTGCAGTTCCGTCTCGCCTGGCAGGACCTCTTCGGCAACCGCACGCCCTCGCCCTTCAGCCGGCCGCAAAGCAGCGATAGCCCGCCCTTCGGCGATGTCCCGGCACCGATCCTCTATGCCGACCGGCCGATGCCGCTCGACCAGTGGCCGAGCACCACGCGAGCCTATCGCTACAGCGGCGCGGCGGGTGCCCCGAGCCTGTCGATCCTGCTGAAGTTCGACCCGACGCCCTACGAGCCGGCGGACAGCGAGACCCGCGCGCATCTGAACGCGGTCCGCTTCGGCGACACAGTGCCGGTATGGCAGCGCAATGCGGTGGCCGACCTGGCAAAATTCCAGCTGGTGTATTTCCAGCTCAACCAGGATTACGGCGCCTTGAACATCCCCGGGCTGTCGGGCCCGGCGATCACCATGTCGCTGGTCAACTCGCTGCTCGCCGACCCGGAAGCGAAGCTGCCCATCGCGGCGCGGGACCAGGTCCTCGCCTATGTGGACGCGGCGGTGATCTACCTTGCCGCCCGTGCCGCCGGCACCGCGGCGACGCCCCCCGCCGACGTGACGATCTCGCTGCCGATCGCCCTCTCCGCTCTCGCCGCCGACAGCGACATCATCCGGCTCGAGCTGGCGATCCGCTTCACCCGCCAGAGCCGGCTGGTCGACCCGATCCTGCGCGGATTGGCCGACGGCCTGACCGTGACGTCGACGATCCCGGTGGACGGCACGCTGCCGGCGCCACCGAAGAAGGCCGACGATCCGGCCGCGGCGGACGATGCGCCGCTCTACCCGGTGGGCCTGGCCAAGTTCGCCGCGGATTTCGAAACCGCCTTCGCCACCGCCGACTGGCAGATGCGCATCGGCACCAGCGCCGCCGACCCGAGCACGCCGAGCAATCTGCGCACACCATCGATTTGGGCGGTGCGCATGGCCGTTGCGGACAGCTCGGCGCCGCAGGGCATCGGCTTTTCCATCGGCAACGACCCACGCTATTTCGCGCCGCTGCCGATCGCCAGCAGCCTGCAGACGCTGACCGTCGGCGTGAACTCCTATGCGAGCGGCAAGCCCTATCCGGACGGCGCGCCGGTCGCCACGACCTTCACCAGCGTCGACCCGAATGTCTGGCTGGCGGAAAGCCTGAGCGCGATCGACGACATCCTCACCGCCAGCTATTCGACGCCGCTCTTCCTGCTGGACCGCCTGCTGAAGCTGGACCAGAGACCGGTGCCCGGGGACGCCAGCGCCGCCGATGCCGAAACCTTCGGCTATCTCCCACGGATGCTCGCCCACAAGCAGAAGCTGGCGTCCGCCATCGCTTCCACCGCGACGTCAGTCCTCGACCAGCCGGACGAGAGGCTGAAGCCGGCCGCCAAGGCAAAGCTCGAGCAGGCGCTGCTGCGCCGCCTCGGCAATGCCACCTCGCTGACCTGCGTCGCCGTGCTGCCGGTCACCCAGGCGCATTACGGTCAGAAGCTGCCCGAAGGCACCCCCGCGCCGCGGTTCTATGGCCAACCGCAGGGCACGCTGCCGGATGGCGAGACCACCGGCTCCAACAGCAATTTCTCGCTCTCCACCGCCAAGATTCCGCTGAACCCGGAGAAGGACGACGAGACCAGCAACCTTGCCTTCCTGGTCACGTCGCGCTCGACCGCGTCCCAGGCCTATGTGTCGCTCGATCTCGCTTTCGCCCTGTCGCATCTGGAGCACGACATTCGCAGCGTGCCGGGGATCGAAAGATACGAGCAGTCGCGCTGGATCAGCTTCCTCACCGGCCCCTTCGTCAATCCGATCACGCCGAAGACCGGAAAGAGCTTCGACATTCCCGTGGCGTTGCGGGCGCTGCCCACACCGGCGACGGTCGTCGCCCAGACCGGCACGCCGCATGCCGAGGATCCGACTACCGTCCCGCCCGGCGATCTGAAGATGTGGGACTACGGCTTCAGCTACCTGCTGAACCAGGCGGCGCAGGATTCGGTCATGGCCGAGGTGGTGTTCAACCAGCCTTCCGGCGAGCAGCTGGCAGGGCCGGATCCGACGCCGGCGACGCTCTATGCGGCGCTGGCGCAGTTCACAGCAGTCTATCCAGCCATCGCGCGCGATATCGAGACGTATCTGCGGCTGCTCGACGGCCGCAGCGAGGCCGGGTCGGCGGACGCGACGGCGGCGGCCTTCGCGGTGGCTGCGCTTGAAGCGGTGACCGCCGACGTCTCCACGGCCTACGACAACTGGGCGAAGGCACGGACGCTCGCCGCCTTCGTCGGCGCGCCGCCGCCACCGGTCGCCTACCGGTTCGAGATCGTACTGGAGGCAGAGCTCTCCGCGGCGCCCCAGATCGCCGGTGCGGAGCCGGAGGCGCGGGTCGAGATCCGGCCGCAATCCTTCCTCCTCGCCGGCAAGCCGGCGGACAATTTCCTGCCGCTCGCGACCGTGCTGATCGACCCGGACAATTACGATCCCGATCTGGTGGCCTCCGACCCCGCCACCGGCGGCGCCACCTGGCGGTATCTGCGCAAGCAGGACCCGAAGGACCCCGAAGTGCCGGCGGTCCTTCCCTACGCGGCCGCCCGCCTGAACGCGGCTCGCGAGATCCGCTTCGAGGGGCTCGATCTCTTCGCCCTTCAGAGCGGCTGGGCCGCCGTCGAGGTGCTGCGCAACCGTCACCTGTCGCCCGACCTCGCGGTCGCCACGACCGCCCAGTTCGAGTTCGCGACCGCAGCATCGCGTTTCGCCGATCCGCTGGTGCCGCTGCTCGACGTCGCGACCTATGCCTTGGACAAGGACAGGACGGCGCCCGCCAGTGTCGGCGACTTCCTCACCGGCTTCTTCGGCGCGCTGCTGCCGCCGGCGGCCGGGGTGCCCTTCACCGAGTCGGTCCTGGTGAAGATCGAGACACGCTACGGCTACAGCCTGGTGCCCGCCGCGACCGGGATCGACGTCCCGCTGACCGTCCTGCCGGTAAGCCTGCTGGCGCCCGCCAGCACCGAGGGCTCATCCGCGCCGGCCTTTGTCGGGGAGGTGGGCGCGCTGGCCCAAAGCTGGTTCAAGGGGACGCAGCCGGTGACGGCGGCACCCGCCGGCTTCGACTTCGCCGTCACTGTCTTCTCGGGGACTGGCGCCAGCACGCTGCCGCTGCTGCGCATCGAACAGCTGACGCTGGCCGCCAGCAGCATCAAGAGCGATTAAGGGGGGCGACAAGTTTATTTGACACCGGCCGTGTCTCGCCTCCGCCGTCGCTGTCGGCTACCGTCGCCTGGCGGCAACGGCACGCGACGCGGCAGCTTATGCCCGGGCAGCAAAGGGCAGAGATGACAAGCACGACCGGGGCCGAGAGCCTTCGCGCCATCGCAGGGGACTACGACGCATTTTTCCTCGACCAGTTCGGCGTCGTCCATGACGGCAGCAGCGCGTATCCGGGCGCGGCCGAGGCAGTCGCGGCCCTGGCGGATCTCGGCAAGCCGGTGGTCTTCGTCACCAATTCCGGCCGTCCGGCAGCGTTCAACGAAGCACGGCTGGCGCGGCTCGGCGTGCCGCGCGAGACCTATCTCGCCTGCGTGACCTCCGGGGATGTCGCGATCCAGCTCTGCGAGGACGGCGTGTTTCCGCTGCCGGAGGATCGGCGGATACGGTGCCTGACGATCTCCAGCCTCGACGACTACAATCTCTCCGACCGGCTCGGCTGCGTGCGGACCGAGAGCGGCAAGGACGCCGACCTCCTGGTGATCGCCGGCAGCCAAGCCGACACGATCCCGATGTCGGATTATGAAGCGATGATGCGGCCCGCCGCCGAGCGCGGCGTCGCCTGTATCTGCACCAACCCCGACCGGCACATGCTGACGCCTTCGGGCCTGGTGCCGTCTGCCGGCGCGATTGCCGACCTTTATGCCGAGCTCGGCGGACCGGTAACCTTCGTCGGCAAGCCGCATCCGGAGATCTACGAAGCCGCCTTTGCGCTCATACCGGGCGTCGAGAAGCGGCGCATCCTCTGCGTCGGCGACAGTATCGACCACGACATCGCCGGCGCCGCCGCTTTCGGCGCCGCCGCGGCGCTGGTGCGCACCGGAATCCTCGCCGATGTCGACAGGGCGGAGATCGACGGGCGCCTGGCGTCTGCCGGGGTGACGGTCGATCACATCCTGCCGGCGCTGCGGTGGTGAAGCTTTCGGTCTAGGCCACCGCCCGCGAGCGCGGCACCGCGCGAAGATGGCCGCCGGTCTTGCCGCCCGGCAGCGCCGCGATCCGGTCCGCCACGTCCAGCAGCCTGGCCCTGTCGATGCCGGTGCGGATGGCGCCTTCGGCAAAGGCAAAGTCGAGATCCTCGGTGGCGGTGTTGCCGGTGGCGCCCGGCGCGAAGGGACAGCCGCCGAGCCCGGCGGCGGCGCCCTCGATGACGCGTACGCCCGCCTCGTAGGCAAAGAGTGCATTGGCGACGCCCATGCCGAACGTGTCGTGGCCGTGGAACGCCCAGGAGGTTTCGGGCGACTCTGCCATCACTGTTGCAAAGCGCCTGCGTACGGTCAGCGGATCGGCCCGACCAGTCGTGTCGCACAGAGCGAATTCCGCGGTCGGCGCGATGGCAAGCGCCTCCGCGAAGACGCGGGCGACGTCGTCCATCGGCACGGTGCCGGTGAACGGGCAGTCGAAGCTGGTGCCGAGATCCACCCTGAGGCGCAGTCCCGTCGTGCCCGCTGTCGCGGCGACGATCGCCCGCAGCTGATCGAGCGACTGCGCCACCGTCTGGCGGACATTGTTGAGATTATGCGCTTCGGAGACCGAGACGACGAAGACGATGTCCGGATAGCCGTGCTGCAGGGCGAGCTCGGCGCCCCGCGCATTGGGAACCAGCACGGCAAGCCGCGCGGCGGTGCGGCCGCGAAAATGCGCCGCGATGTCGGCCATGTCGGCCATTTGCGGGATCGCTTTCGGGCTCACGAAGGAGCCGAGCTCCATCCGAGTGATGCCGGCGTCGAGCAGCCCCTCGATGATCGCGATCTTCTCCGCCGTCGGCAGCTTCTCGGCGATCGACTGGAAGCCGTCGCGCGGCGCGACCTCGACGATCTCAACGGACGGGCTCGTTCCGATCTCAGACATGGTCGGCTCCCCCGACTCCCACCGGCTGTTCCCGGAACATGTTCAGGACGAACTGCAGTCCGAGGGTCCCGAAGCCGATGGGCAGCATTGCATATGGGATCCACATCGGCGTGCCGAACGCGCTCGACACGCGCTCGCCATAGCTCCACGCGTCGTGCGCCATCAGATAGCCGCGCCAGGTCAGGATGCCGCAGAAGGCGGCGCCCGTCAGGCCGACAATGACCGCCAGAACCCGCCGGGCGCCATCACCCAGGCCCTCGGTGAGAAAGGTGATGCCGATATGCTCGCCGCGCCGCTCCACGTCGGCGGCCGTCATGATCGCCACGTAGACGAGCAGGAAGCCGTTGACCTCGAGGCTCCAGGACGTCGGCGACGCGAAGGCGTAGCGCATCGTCGCGTCGTAGGTGATCGTCAGAACCATCGAGGCGAGGACGACCTGCCCGATGATCTGCAGAAACCGCGAGAACTGGTCGACGATCCGGATCGGTACGGCGAGCATCGTTCTGCCTCCTAAGCGTCCTGGCCCATTGCGAGGGCGATCGCGCGTTCGCCGACCTCGGCACCGACCTCGTTGATCCAGCTGGTACGGACATTGGCGCTGACCTCGGCGAAGCGGGCCAGTTCCTCCTCGGTGGGGTCAATCACCTCGATGCCCTGCTCGACGAAGGCCGGCCAGTACTGCTTCTCGAAATAGTCGACATTGGCGGCGCGCGCGCTGTTCTCGTCGAACCACTCGGCGCCGGCGATGAAGGCGTTGCGGACCGGCTCGTCGAGCGCTTCCCAGCGATCGGTCTGGACGAAGATGCCGATCGAGAAGGCGGTCACCGGCAGACGGTAGACGTGCTTAGCCTGCTCCTGGATGCTGCGGCCGTTGATCGTCGAGATGTTCGCGACCGCCGCGTCGATCGTGCCGCGCTGCAAAGCGAGATAGAGCTCCGAGGACGGGATCCGGACGGCGCCGCCGCCGAAATCCTCGACCGCCTTGGTGGCCTCGAAGGAGACGACGCGGATACGCTTGCCGTTAATGTCCTCGAGGCTCCGCACTGGGGAGGCATCGGTGCTCCAGATATACTCCGGCTCGAGCAGCCCGCCGCCGAGCGACAGCACCGTCAGGCCGTTCTTCTTCAGCTCCTCCTCGACCAGCTGGAACAGCGGCGTGCCGCGCTTCATACGGTCGGGATTCTCGAACAGCGGGCCGACGACGCCCGGCAGGCCGGTGATGCCGAGGATCGGCAGCGACCGGGTGATGTAGGAGGTGGTGTGGAACATGAAGTCGATATTGCCGGAGCGCAGCGCCGGCAGCTGCTCGTCGGCCGACAGGAGCCGGCCAGAATCGTAGAAGTCGATCGCCACGACGTCGGCATGGTTCTCGTTGACGAAGTCGACGAAGCCCTGCGAGCCGTAGGCGAGGTCGGCGTAGGACGGGGGCAGGTATGTGACGCCGGTAAGTGTCTCCTGCGCCGCGGCCGAGCGCATCGAAAGGCCGAGGGCGGAGCCCGCCGCCAGGGCGCCCGTGGCGGTCAGAAAGGTGCGTCGGTCGATTGTCATGTTGGTTTCCTCCTCTTGATGGTTACCTGAGCAGATTGGGCAGCCAGAGCGTCAGCGCCGGGAACAGCACGAAGATCATCAGCATCACGAACTGCACCCCGACAAAGGGCACGACGCTGCGGATGATCTCCTCGATCTTCAGCACCGGCGCGACCGCCCGCAGCGTGTAGAGATTGAGGCCGACCGGCGGGGTGATCACCGCGATCTCGAGATTCATCACCAGGATGATGCCGAACCAGAGCGGGTCGTAGCCGAGCGCGGTGATCAGCGGCAAAAGGATCGGCGTCGTCACCACGATGAGCGATACCGCGTCGACCAGCATGCCGAGCCCGACCAGCACCAGCATGATCAGCAAGAGGATCAGCTCGGGCGGCAGGTCGGTCCCGACCAGCAGGCCGGAGATCGCGTCGGGAACCCGCACCAGGTTGAGATAGTCGCCGAAGATCCTCGCGCAGCCCATGATCAGCAGGATGGCGCCAGAGATCCGTACGCTCGATCCCAGAACCTTGAGCAGGCCCTTGCCGTCGACGCTGCGGAAGATCACCGCGGCGATGATGAAGGCGCCAAGGGCGCCGAAGGCTGCCGCCTCGCTGGGCGTGGCGAAGCCGGAATAGATCGTGCCCAGCACGACGGCGATCAGGATCAGGGCGTGCCATATGCCGCCCAGTGCGCGAAGCCGGTCGCCCCAGCTGTAGTCGACGACGGCCTGTGCCGGCGCCTCCTCCGGATTGAGCAGCACGCGAATGTAGATGTAGACGCACAGCGCGAAGGCCAGAGCGAGGCCCGGCACGATGCCGCCGATGAAGAGATCGGCCACGGAGACGTTGGACACCGCGCCGTAGATGATCAGCGGCACGCTCGGCGGGATCAGCATCGCCAGGGCGCCGGAGCTGACCACGCTGCCGGCCGCCAGCGTGCGGCTGTAGCCGCGCTGCAGCATCTCGGGGATCGCGATGGAGCCAACGGCGGCAACGCCCGCGATCGACACGCCGCTGACCGCGCCGAAGACGGTCGAGGCGCCGACCGTGGCGATGGCAAGGCCGCCACGGAGCCATTGCAGCCAGACCACCGCCGCATGGAACAGGTTCTTGCCGACGGGGGTGGCCGCCAGCAGATTTCCCATCAGCACGAAGAGCGGCAGGGCCAGCAGTTCGAAGCTGTTGAGCTGGCCGAACAGCGAGGTCGGGCCGAAGAAGAACGCCATCGAGCCGCGGGCCATGTAGAGCCCGGTCAGTCCCGCGGCGCCGAGCGCCAGGAAGATCGGGGCGCCGACGGCGATCAGCGCGAGAAGGATGACGACGACGATGATCGGCTCGATCATCGCACTGTCTCTCGCCGGATCGTCGCGCGGCCGGCCGCGCGAGGCAGGCCGCGGGGGCTCGGTGCCGATATGCTGCGCCGCTTGTCGCCTTGCCTGCTCACGTTCGTCCTCCCGAATTCGCTAACCGTGCCGCGTGTCGCTGCCCGTCAGATGATGCCCTCGTCACGAAGCCGGGCGATCCGGCCATCGTCATAGTCGAGCCATTCCCGCAGCACCGCATCGGTATGCTCGCCGAGCAGCGGACCGGTATGACGAACCTCCCCGGGCGAAGCCGAAAGGCGCGGAAAGACGTTCTGCATGGCGGTCGGGCCGAGCCGCGCGTCCTCGACGCGAACGATCGACTCGCGCGCCTGGAAATGCGGGTCGTTCAACATGTCGCGGGCACGGTAGGTCAGGCCGGCCGGCACGCCGGCGGCGGCGAGCGCCTCGACCAGCCATGCTGCCGTCCTGGTCGCCGTCCATTCCCCCACGATCCGATCGATCTCGGCCTGGTTGCGGCCGCGCGCCTGGTGGTTGGCGAAGCGTTCGTCGTCGGCCAGTTCCGGCTGCTCCATCAGCGCCGCCAGCCGCCGGAAAAGGCTGTCCTGATTGGCGCCGATGATGATCATGTCGCCATCGGCGGTCGGATAGGCGTTGGACGGCGCGATGCCCGGCAGGAAGCTGCCGGACCGTTCGCGCACATGGCCACCACGGTCGTATTCGGTCACGACGCTTTCCATCACCGACAGCACCGCCTCGTAGATCGAGGCGTCGACCATCTGGCCTTCGCCGGTGCTGTGGCGGTGCTGGAGCGCAAGCAGCGCACCCTGGAAACCGCTTTGGCCGGCCAGCGTGTCGCCGATCGACAGCCCGACGCGCACCGGCGGCCGGTCCGGATAGCCGCCGAGATAGCGCAGCCCGCCCATCGCCTCGCAGACCGCCGCGAAGCCGGCCCGCTCGGCATAGGGGCCCGTCTGTCCGAACCCGGTGACGCGGACCATGATCAGACGGGGATTGATCGCCCGCAGATCCTCGTAGCCGAGGCCCCATTCCTCCATGCGGCCAACGCGGAAATTCTCGACGATGATGTCGGTACCGGCGACGAGTTCGCGCACGATCGCCTGGGCCGCCGGCTTGCGCAGATCGAGGGTCAGGGACTTCTTGTTGCGAGCGATGACCGGCCACCACAGCGGATTGCCCTCGGCATCGGTGCGACCCCACTGACGCATGGAGTCGCCACCCCGCGGGGGCTCGATCTTCACGACCTCGGCCCCGAAATCGGCAAGCAGCTGGCCGCAGAACGGGCCGGCGATGAGCTGGCCCATTTCAAGCACGCGGATGCCTTCGAGTGGCCTCATGCCGGCTCATCCTCCCCGAAGACGCGACAGCGCGCCCTCGCCTAATATGTCGCGCCCTCCCGGCGCGGACGATCCGACTGGTATCGCCAAGATCAGGCTAGACGCATTGTATCCAATTTGTCAAACTGACAGCAGCTGAGGGCCACCGAACGACGGTATATTGCAGTGCAATGTATCCAATGCGGGCAAGAAGGCTGGGGGATGCATGGCGGACCGGCGTCGGAACGCGAAGGAACGGACCGTGGACCGCGTCTATGACAGCGTGCGCGAGGCCATTCTCGACGGCAGTCACTCGGGCGAGGCACGGCTGACGGAGGAAATGCTGGCGGAGCGCTATGGCGTCAGCCGAACCCCGGTCCGCGCGGCCCTGCAGAAGCTGGAGAGCGACGGGTTCGTCGACATGATCCCGCGGGTCGGGGCGGTGGTGAAACGCCGGACGCTGGCGGAGGTGGCCGAGATCTACGAGGTCCGGTCGCTGCTCGAAAGCCACGCGGCCGGGCTCGCCGCGACGCGGCGGCGCGAGGAGGATGTCGACACGCTGAGACGGCTCCAGGACGAGATGGACCGCGTTGCCGGCAATGGCGACGTCGAGGGCCTGTCGACCCTAAACCGCGACTTCCACACCGTCATCCTGGAAGCCAGCGGCAATCGCACGCTGGCAGGCTCGACGACGCGGCTGATGGAGATAGGCTTTCTCGTCCATACCTACGGGAATCTCGGCCGACAGGATGTGGCGCGCAGCTTCACCGAGCACCGAAACCTGATCGAGGCGATCGGCTCGCGGGACGTCGAATGGGCGACGACGATCATGCGTGGCCATCTTCTCGGCACCCGCAACGCGCTCACGCAGATCATGAGCGAGAAGCGGGCCGGGGCAGCCGGTACGTGACGAAGCCTTGCCCTGCACCGACCGGTGGTCGGACGGCGCAGGGATGGGTCAGTTCTGCCGCTCGAAGGTTGTGGCGGCGACGACGGTGGAATCGCCCGTATGGGAATAAACGACGTCCATCGTGTTCTCGTCCGAAAGGACGCCATCGATAAGGCCGTCCGTATCCCGTGCGACGATCGATTTGCCGTCGAAGCCGATGACGCCTATGAAGGTTTCATTGCTCGTCGCCGAGGTGAAGGTGCCCCAGAAACGGCGCCCGTCCTGGCCTTCGACCGCCATCGTGAATTCCATTTCGCTGAGGCGCGGCCCGGCTTCGCCGTCCTCATGATGCGCCGCGCTGCCGAGCAACACGGTCTCGCTGGTGCCGACCCAATTACCCTTGAGATCCGGCAGCGCGGCGGCGTCTTGCGCCGAAGCCATGCCGAGAGGCGATGCGACGGCGAGCGTCACAACCATGGCGGCTAGCAAATTCTTCATGCTGGTCTCCTCTGGCGAATGACTGGCAGTCGCTCGTCGCCGTCGCCCGGCGGAGAAGTGCGACGCCAGCTTAATCACCTGCCGTAACGGGAGTCCAGTTCACGTCCGGCCGGAAATGGGTGATCCGCCGGCTCCAGCAGATGGGAGTCGGGCGCGCTCGCGCCGTCGTGCCAGCCGTTATCAGCCTCACGGTCAGGAGCTGCCCAGCAGACAGCAAACCTACTGGCCGAGTTGCACGCTCCACGCGAAGTCGCGGCTTTCGCCCGGCGCCAGCACCAGGATGCCAGGCTTGTCGGCAAAGTCGCCGTTCCACCCGACCGGGCTCGCCATGGAATACCACGGCTCGATGCACAGGAACGGCGCACCGCCCGGCTTCGACCAGATGCCGAGATCCTTGTACCCGTCCCATGCAACCGTCAGCGCCCGTACGACGCTGCCGTCCTCGGCCCTGGCGAGGAAGCGGACGCTGCGGCTGGCGACATCCGGCATCACCAGCGCATCCCGTTCGAACAGTGCCTCGGTCAGGGGCAGCGTCCGGCCATCGAAGGGAAGCGGCTTCGCCTCCCCCAGCAGGCCGCCCTCGACGGAAAGCGCGATGCCGGATTCGGCGGCATCGAACTCGATCACATGATCAGTCTTGCCGATGCCATCGGCGAGCGGCCAGCGAAATCCCGGATGCGCGCCGACGCCGCACGGCAGCGGCGCATCCCCCGGATTGGCCACGCGGCTCGTCACCGTCAGCATGTCCCCGGTGATCGCGAAGGTCACATCGAGCAGGAACGGGAAGGGGAACATCGTCCGTGTCTCGGCATCGTCCACCAGACGCAACACCACGCGGTCCGCCGCGCGCTCGATCCACGCGAAGCGGCGGTCGCGGGCAAAGCCGTGCTGGCCGAGCGGATACTCCCGCCCCTGATGGCGCAGGGCATCCCCCGCGAGCTTCCCGACAATCGGGAACAGCACCGGGGCGTGGCGCGGCCATTCCGGCCCCGCCTGCCACAGCAACTCCTCGCCGGCAGCGTCGCGAAGGCTGACGAGCTCGGCGCCATGGTCGCTGATCACGGCGCTGATGCCCTCCGCCGAGATCCCGTGCCGTTCAGTCATCGTCTCCGCCCCCTGCTCCCGGCGGGTTTTGAATTGGGGTGCCCCTGAAGGCCAGCCCCGGCCGAATTTCGTTCGGCAGGCGGGAGGTGTCGCGGCATATCGGGAGACGTCGCTGCCCGTCAAGGATCGGCGGCGGCGCCCGGGCTGCGGGCGTCGGCCCGTGGCCTGCCCCCGCGATCAGCGGCCTGCAGGTCCGGCCAGGCGCCGCGGCGGTCAGGGCTCCGGGTGCAGGAAGCGGTGGATCGCCTGGATGACGACGGAGCCCTCCCCGACCGCGGACGCCACGCGCTTGACCGAGCCCGACCGCACGTCGCCGACGGCATAGATGCCGGTCTGGCTGGTGGCGAAGGGCGAGGCCAGCGGGCTGCCGCCGTCATCGGTACCGGTCGCGACAAATCCCTTGTCATCGAGCGCCAGGCAGCCGTTCAGCCATTCGGTGTTGGGCGCGGCGCCGATCATGACGAAGATGCTGCGGACGGCGATGCGCGTGGTCTCCCCCGTGCGCTTGTCGACGAACGTCGCGGCTTCGAGCGACGTGTCGCCGTCCAGCCCGGTCAATTCCGACTGCGTATGGACGGTGATCTTGGCCGAGCCCTCGATGCGGCGGATCAGATAGTCGGACATCGTCGCCGAGAGGCGGCTGCGAACCAGCATGTGGACGTGCCGGCATGTGCGCGACAGGAACATCGCGGCCTGCCCGGCGGAATTGCCGCCGCCGACGACGATCACTTCCTCGTTGCTGCACAGCTGCGCCTCCATGGCGGTGGCCGCATACTGGATGCCCTGTCCCTCGAATTCGGCGTAGCGCTCGAGGTCGAGCTTGCCGTAGCGCGCGCCGGTGGCGACGACGACGGCCCGCGCCTGCAGCGTCTGGCCATCCTCCAGCGTCAGGCGGTAGGGATCGGTGCAGCAGTCGAGGCCGGCGACATCGCGCGAGATGGCGAGCCGCGCGCCGAACTTCTGCGCCTGGATCTGCGCGCGCCCTGCCAGGGCCTCGCCCGATATGCCGGTCGGAAAGCCGAGATAGTTCTCGATCTTCGACGAGGTGCCCGCCTGCCCCCCCGGCGCGACGCCTTCGAGCACGACCGTTTCCAGCCCTTCGGATGCCCCATAGACGGCGGCGGCCAGCCCCGCGGGCCCGGCACCGACCACAGCGACATCGTAGACATGCGCGGGATCCAGCGGCTCGCTCAGGCCGAGTTGGTCGGCAAGCTCGGTCTTGCTCGGATTGCGCAACACGGTCTTGTCCGGCGTGATGACGGCCGGCAGGTCTTCCGGTGACAGATGCAGTTCCGCCATCAGCGTCGCCGCATCCTCCTCCCGGTCGAGAACGGTGTTCGGGTAGGCGTTGCGGATCAGGAAGCGCTGGATGCGCAGCAGCCCACTGCTCTGCCGCGCGCCGATCAGCATCACGCCGCCCTCGGCGTGGCGGATGAAGCCCACCCGTCGCAGGATATAGGCGCGCATGATGATCTCGCCGATATCGGGCTCGCCGGTGATCAGCCGGCGGAAGTCGGCATTCGCGACCCGCACGACCTCCGTTCCGGCCTTTGCCCGGCCCGACAGGAGGATGGTCCGGTTGTTGAAGAGATTCTGCTCGCCGGTGAACTGCCCGTGACGGTAGGTGTAGAGAACCCTCCCATCCGATCCCGCGTGCTCCGCCACGATCTCGATCATCCCCGACAGCACCAGGAAGAAGTCGATGTTGCGCTGCCCGCGGGTGAACAGCATCGTATCTTCGCCGATCGATTCCACCCTGCCGTAGCCTTCCACCCGCTCGATCATCTCCTCGGGGAGATGCGGAAAGGTCTGGCTCTCGCGCAGCCAGGGATCGGTGGGGTCGACGGTCTCTACCGGGCTCATCCTTGCTCTCCAGCTGCATCGATCGGCTTTATGCTTCCTGAAGCCGTCGTCATCTGCAATGATCAAGATCAGCCGGTGGCAACCGCTCA
Source organism: Aurantimonas endophytica (assembly GCF_014196845.1). GTDB lineage: Bacteria > Pseudomonadota > Alphaproteobacteria > Rhizobiales > Rhizobiaceae > Aurantimonas > Aurantimonas endophytica. The sequence goes on along the minus strand of NZ_JACIEM010000002.1, from coordinate 668,540 downwards.
TTCCTGGATCTTTGCGTGCTGCGACGACCGAAGTGTCCGGCGTCGCCGCCTTGTCCGGGGCAACGAGCGGGATCAGCGGCCGGGTTCTCGACCAGCCTGCGGCCGGTAACGCCGATAGACCTGGTGACTTCAGCGGATCAGCGCAGGGATCATGATGGACGACGACGCGACTTACGAGGAGATCGAGGCGCGCATCAGCGCGGTCCGCGACAATATCCGGGATCTGATCGAGCAGGCCTCGGCGGCGTCGGGCGAGGCCGCCGAGCAGCGGATCGCCGACCGGCTGAGCGACCAGGAGGCATTGCTGGAGCGTCTGCTCAAGGAGCGTGACGCTGCACGCGAACGATCCGCGCGTTCCTGACGCGCGAGAGGCGGGCGGCAACGCCGCGGCCGTCCAAGGCGGGCGCCCCTCGCCGCAACAGCTGCCCGAGGACCGAAATCCGCGCCGGGCCGATGACTAATGTCGGCGCCGGCAGCCACGGCAGGCGGGCCGATTGCAGTGGCGCCGTCCGCTATCGGGCCGCGTCAAGCAGCGGCAACTCGTCGATCGACGTCACCGCCGGATCGCCGACGAGGCCGAACACCTCCATTTCCTCGCCGAAGCCGCGCAGCGGAAACGAGCCGATGCTTTCGAAGGCCGAGGGGTTGTTCGCCACGTCGGCGAAGGCCTTCGACAGCAGCACCGGCCGCCTGACCGTCTTGGTCAGGTTCTCGAGGCGGGCCGCGGCGTTGACCGCCGGCCCGATGACCGTGAAGTCCAGCCGCCCGCGCGAGCCGATATTGCCGTACATCACCTCGCCGACATGGATGCCGACGCCGTAGCGCAGCACCGCGCGACCGTTGCGGTGGTGGTCGGCATTGAGGATCCGCATCGATTCCCGCGCCTCGCTGACAGCCTGGATCAGGTCGTCGCAGGCCGTCGGCCGGTCCAGCGGAAAGACCGCCAGCAGCCCGTCGCCGACGAATTTGAGGATCTCGCCGCCGCGCCGCTCGACCGGCTCGCACACGGCGTCGAAATACTCGTTCAGCAGATCAATGACGTCGTCGCGGGGCCAGAGCTCGGAAATGCCGGTGAAGTCGCGCAGGTCGCAGACCATGATGGCCGCCGAGACGCTCCGACCGCTGCCTCGCGTGATGGCACCGGCCAGGATCTCGTCGCTGGCGTGCGGCCCGACATAGGTCTCCAGCAGGGTGCGCGCGAGACGGTTCTTCAGCCGGATCTCGCTGACCAGCGAGAAGGCCGGCAGGAGATCCTGCAGGAAGGCGACATCCTCGTCCGACAGCCCGCCCGGCACGTCGGTGGCGAAGGTGATAACGTGGCGGCGCCCGAGCGTATGCTCCAGCGGCCAGGCGACGTAGTCGGTCAGGCCTTCGGCCCGCAACTGCGCGAACAGCGAGTACTCGCCGGCCTCGGGCGGCAAGGTGAGCTGGCGCCGGACCTCCGGCGCTCCGCCATGTACCTCGGCGACCGGGCTGTCGAGATATTCGGGGCTCTCCATCGCCCCGTGCTCGTAGGTCTGGATCTCGGCTTCCGCCAGGCCGTTGCGCCAGAGGATCCGCGCGCCCAGCCATTGCGGATGCTGGATCCGGAACTGCAGCGTGGCGCGCACGATCGGGATTCCCGCGGCCCGCAACTGGTCGCAGAGCTGGTGGAAGATCCTGTCCGCGAAGCGTTCGTCGCGGGTGCCGCTCATCAGCCAGTCGAGAATCCGCGTCCGGTGGAGCGGCCACTGGCCGGGTTCGCGCAGTGAAGGTGCCATGCGTTCCGTGTCCATTACCGCTTCACCTCGTCATCCGGCATGATTGCGACCTGTACCCGACGCGCCATGGGCGCCGCCGCGGCAGCTTGCAGCTGCTCGCGGCACGCATGAACGGCTTGCATCATGATGCAGGAACGAATCGAGCGATATCATGGACCGGCGATGCCGGTAATCCACACGACGGTATACGGTGTGGGCGTGAACTGGAGACTTCGGCGTTCTTGTCCCCGCCGCTGATCGGCGTATCTGCGGGGCACCGCAAGCCAGGAGACTTTTCGATGCGTGCCATCGGCTACCACAAATCACTCCCGATCACCGACGAGAGCGCACTGCTCGATCTCGACCTGCCGCGTCCCGATCCCGGCCCGCACGACCTGCTCGTCGCGGTCCGTGCGGTCTCGGTCAATCCCGTCGACACCAAGGTGCGAATGCGGGCGCAGCCGGAAGCGGGACAGGCGAAGGTGCTCGGCTGGGACGCAGCCGGCGTCGTCGAGGCGGTCGGCTCGGCGGTGACGCTGTTCCACCCGGGAGACGCCGTCTACTACGCCGGCGCCCTGCAGCGGCCAGGCACGAACGCGGAGTATCATCTCGTCGACGAGCGGATCGTCGGCAGGAAGCCGGCCTCGCTCAACGACGCGGAAGCCGCGGCCCTGCCGTTGACGGCACTGACTGCCTGGGAAGCGCTGTTCGACCGGCTCGACGTCGCCCGCAAGGTGACCGGTGCGGCCCCCGCGATCCTGATCGTCGGCGGCGCCGGCGGCGTCGGCTCGATCGCCACCCAGCTGGCGCGAACGCAGACAGACCTCACCGTCATTGCGACGGCCTCCCGCCCCGAGACGCGCGAATGGTGCCTCTCGCTCGGCGCCCATCACGTCATCGACCACAGCAAACCGCTAGCAGCCGAGGTGGCGGCGCTCGACATCGGCAACCCGGCCTTCGTCTTCTCGACGACCCAGACCGACCGGCATCTCGCCGAGATCGCCCAGCTGATCGCGCCGCAAGGCCGGTTCGCCCTGATCGACGATCCGCAGTCGCTCGACGTGTCGCTGCTCAAGCAGAAGAGCGTCTCGCTGCACTGGGAGCTCATGTTCACCCGCTCGATGTTCGAGACCGAGGACATGGCGCGCCAGGGCGAAATCCTCAACGAGACCGCCCGCCTCGTCGACGCCGGGGTGCTGCGCACGACGCTCGCAGAGCGGCTGTCGCCGATCAACGCGGCCAATCTGCGCGAGGCGCACCGGCTGATCGAGAGCGGCCGCGCCAAGGGCAAGATCGTGCTCGAGGGTTGGGCATAGCGGCAGGACAGCCTGCTTCGAGCGAGCGCGGCGGCCAAAAGCCGTCGCGCGGCCGGCGACCGCCCGCTGCTCAGGCGGTGTTGGCGGCCGGCTCGGCGGCAGCGTTGCGCCGGCGCACCACCTCCCCGGCCGCAGCGGCGTTCTCGTCCTCGCTTCCTCCCGACACCTGCACGGTGGAAACGGCGATCTTGATGCCGTTCTCGGCGAAGGCCTTCTTGATCATCAAGAGCGCCTTGCGCTTGATGACGAACTGCTCGCCCGGCTTGGTCATCATCTTCATGCGCAGCACCACCGCGTAATCGCCGAAACTGTCGACGCCCTGCATCTTCAGTGGCTCGATGATGCTCGGGGCGAACTCCGGGTCCTCGGCGAGTTCCAGACCGATCTTCTTGATGATTTTACGGGCGAGGTCGATGTCGGAATCGTAGGTGACGTTGATCACCATCTTGTCGATCACCCAGTCGCGGCTCATGTTCTGGATCGCGCCCAGATCGCCGAAGGGCACGGTGTAGACCGGGCCGCGATGGTGCCGAAGCCGGACCGAGCGCAGGCTGAACGACTCCACCTTTCCCTTGTAGTTGCCGCTCTGGATGTATTCGCCGACGCGGAACGCGTCATCGAGCATGTAGAAGACGCCGCCGAGGAAATCCTTGACGATGGTCTGCGACCCCAGCCCGATCGCGACGCCGAAAATGCCGGCGCCAGCGACAAGCGGCCCTATCGCGATGCCCATTCCCGACAGGATCGTCAGGATGGCAACCACCAGGATGAAGGTCGCGAGCGTGTTGCGGAAGATCGGCAGCAGCGTGCGCACCCGCGCCCGATGCACGGTCGCTTCCGGATCGTCGTCATCCTCGTTCGCGGCGGCGTCGAGCTTGCGGGCGATGAACACCTTCGCCAGGTTCCAGAGGAGATCGGCGACGAGCAGGATGATGATGCCGTGCAGCAGGCCGATCGCCAGGCGCTGCAACACGTCGTTGGGGGCCGACATGATCGGGCTGAAGCGCCAGACCGAGGCCAGCCAGCCGACGGCCAGGGCAATGACCAGAGCCCTTATTCCCCGCACGATCAGGACGTTGGTCAGCGCCTGCGACAGCGTCGCCTCGCCCCGCCGCGCCGCCACCGTCTGGGCGGCACGGCCGGCATGGGCGATGAGCCGGGGCAGGACCAGCGCATAGATGCCGATCCACATCGCGCCGAACATGCCGACGGCCCACAGCAGCCAGAGGCCGACCAGATAGAGCGTCAGGAGCCAGTTCCGGCTCACGGTGCCATGAGGATCGGCGTCCGGCCGACGCCAGACGCTCTCGATCGCGATGCCCAGCAGGCCGAGACCCGACGCGAGCGCCGCCAGCCTGACCACGTCGGTGGTAAAGCCGAGCGCCGGCATGATGCTCAACGTCGCCCAGACCAGAAGGCCGTAGCCGGCGCCCAGGATCAGGCGGCGCTGCCAGAAGCCGGCGGAAGCGCTGCTCACCGGCAGGATGCGCGGCGATCGGCGCACGGTCGGGCTCTGGCCGGAACCTTGGTCGAGGTCCGGCGCCAGCAGCACGCGCGCCGCAACGATCACGACGCGGATCAGGACGACTGCGACGAGGTAGGTCAGCACCATCTTGCGCAGCAGCGGCGGCCAATGCAGCGCCAGGAAGAGGCCGGTGCTGGCGGCGGCGAAGACGGCGAGCGGGACGAATTGCGGCACGATCCCGGTGGGCTGCATGTGCGGATCGCGGCTCGCCCCGCCGGCCGGCGATGCACGCGATCGGACGAGGCGCGCGACGATGCGTTCCGCCGCGTAGCCGAAGCCCAGCAGGAGCGCCAGGATAGCGATCCCCCTGCCGGGATTGCCGGCGTTGACGTCGCTTGCCACAATCGCGGCGGCTCGTTCGAATTCCGCGGGGATGCGCGGGACTGCAGCGATCAAATCGGCGAGGCGGACCCGGTAGAGCGCCTCCCACTCGCCGATGACGGTGGCGATCGAGTCGTCCTGAGGAACTGCGGCCGGGGCAGCCCGCGTCTCGAGCCAGCTGCGAACCTCCGGATCGTCCAGAAGCTTCAGCAGCTGGTCGACCTTCGGCGGCTCCGTTGCAACCGTCGCGGCCGGCGGTGGCGCAGCCGTGGTTGCCGGTTGTGCCGCGGCTGCCGTCGTTCCGGCGAATACCCAAAGCGAGACCAGCAGAACGGCCCAGCGGCACCCGCCTTGCATGATCCGAGTCAGGACCGTCACTCCCGTTGCCTTGGCAACCAATCAAGGCAGACAAGGTACGGCCACGTCCGACGCGCGGCAAGGCGTTTCACTGGCTCAGGCTTAACGAGGCGAGGCAGTGGTCATGCCGATCGTGGGTGACGGCAAACGTCCGGCGTTCCGCCTTGTCTTCGGTCAGGCGCGCTGGTGCCGCCAGGTGTATCTTCCTCGCACTGGCCAGCCCGGTGCCGCCTGTCTTCTATGGCTCACCCGGGCCTTCCGAATCCCATGGACATGCAATGATCGACGACGAACACGACGACCCCATCAAGCGCGGCAATCCAGCGCCGCGCCTCTCCACGCGTGCCGGGCCTCGCCCGGCGGCGTTCGACGTTTCCACTGCGGACGGTGCGTCGCTGAAGGCAGGGCGCAGCGGGGCTGGGCCCACCGTCGTGCTGGTCAGCGGGCTCGGCGGCACCGCCGGTTTCTGGACCCCGGTCGTCGCGGGTCTCTCCCAAGCCTACGAGGTGATCAGCTTCGACCAGCGCGGCATCGGCGCCTCGTCGCGCGGCTCGGCCACGACGACGATCGGGCAGCTGGCGGACGACGTCCTCGCCGTGCTCGATGCGGCCGACATCGAGAGCGCGATGATCGTCGGCCATTCGACCGGCGGCTGCATTGCGCAGACGCTGGCCGCCAAGGCGCCGGACCGCGTCCGCAAGCTCTGCCTGAGCGCCACCTGGCTGCGCCCCAGCCGCTACATGACGGCGCTGTTCGAGACGCGGCTGCGGCTGCTGGAGCAGGACCCCGTCGCCTACACGGCGACAGCCACGCTGATCTCCTTCGCGCCGGCCTGGCTGGAGGAGAACTGGTCGGCCTATGAGCGGGCCGTGGCGAAGGCGCCGAGGACAGAGGCCGAGCGCACGGTGGTGGCCGAGCGGATCGCCGCCTTGCTCGCCTTCGATGGAAGCGGAAGCCTGCCGGCGATCAGCATGCCCGTCTCGATCATCGGTGCCGAGGACGACATGATCGTCCCGGCCTTCCTGCAGCGGGCGCTGGCGGAAGCCCTGCCCGCCGCAACGCTCACCCTCTTGCCGCAGGGCGGGCACTTCTTTCCGGTCTCGCGGACCGAAGCCTTCTTGGCGCATCTTGCCGGCTGGGCGGGCGAGCCGCAGTGACCCTCAAGATGCGCTGACGGGTGTGAGCTGCGGCGGCCAGCGGCCAGCGGATCAACCCAGCGAAATCTCCCGGGTTCGTCGCTGACCCATGAAATGGATGAAACGGCTGTGCACCTCCTCGGCGTGCTCTCGCGCCAGCCGGTCGGCCGCTTCGACATCCCGGCGCTCGATCGCCTCGATGATCCGGTCGTGCGAGGCCGGCAGCTCCGGCGGCAGGTCGTCGTCATAGGACTGGTAGTAGAGCCGCAGCATACGCCGGCCCCCGACCAGCAGCCGCCGATAGGCGTCGTGCAGATAGGGATTGCGGGCCGCCTCGCTGATCGCCAGGTGGAAATCCATGTTGGTCTGGATCATGCCGAGCGCGTCCTTGGCCGGGACGGTGGCGCGGAAGCGCTCCTGTTCCCGCCGGATCCTTTCGAGGTTAGTGTCGGTACGCAGCTCCGCGGCAAGGCGGGTGACGGCCCTCTGCACAAGGTCGAGCGCGTCGATATACTGCGGGAACTCCTCGATGTTCATGCCGGCGACGACGGAGCCCTTGTTGGGCAGCGTGTCGACCAGCCCTTCGGCCTGCAGGTGCACCAGCGCCTCGCGGACGGGCGAGCGCGAGGCAGCGAAGCGTTCGGCGAGGCCCACCTCGTCGAGCAACTGGCCCGGGCGCAGGTGCAGCGACAGGATCTCGTCGCGCAGCCGGTCGCGGATCGTCAGCGCTCCGAATCCACGCCGGGGCGGCAGTTCGGTGCGATCACCGCTCCGGGAACGCTTGCTCGCCGTCATGTCTGCGACTGGTCCTGCCTGTCCCCGCACGGCTCCCTCGCCTCGGTCAGAATTGCGGCACCCAGCGGCGCGACTGCTCGCGCGCATCGTCGTAGCTGCCCTCGAAGATCGGCGAGGCCACCGTGGCGCGCACATGCAGGATGTCGTCGCCGACATTGCGGAAGCCGTGCCTTGCGCCGGCGGGGATGAGCACCGACTGGTTCGGCTCGACCGTCTGGCGATCCTCGCCGACCCAGATCTCGGCGCGGCCAGCCATCACCTCCAGCACTTCCTCGACGGCGTGATGGTGGGTCGGCGCGCCGAGCCCCGGCTCGCACCATTGCTCGAAGATGCAGATCTGGTGGGCATCGGTGATGGCCGAGATCCGCATCTGGGTCATGACGCCTTCCCGCCATTTCTCGACCGGCCCGTCTTTGTGGTCGCGGATCTGCATGCCGTTACCCCTTTCGTCTTTGCCGGACGCCGTGAGGCGCCTCGAGCGAGACGCTAGGGGGACGCACCGATCTTGTCGACAGAAAACATACACGGTTTACATGACGGCCCCGGTCTGCGACAGGATTGGCTTTCGGGTGGCCCTGCGGCGGGACGATTGCATGCGCTGGAAGAAGACTGCCTCGATGATCGAGGTCCATGCCGAGGGCGAAGTCGGGCGGGTCGTCACCTCCGGCGTGCTCGATGTTCCGGGCGCAACGATGCTCGACAAGATGCTGCACATCAACGAGGTCGACGGCAGCCTGCGGCGGTTCTTCTGCTTCGAGCCGCGCGGCTACGCCCAGATGAGCACCAACCTGCTGTTCCCGCCGACGCGCCCCGATGCCGACGCCGCCTTCCTCATCCTGCAGCCCGACCGGGCGCATGCCATGTCCGGCTCCAACAGCATCTGCGTCGTCACCGCCCTTCTGGAAACCGGAATCCTGCCGATACACGAGCCGCAGACGGTGGTGCGGCTGGAAACCCCGGCGGGCATCGTCAAGGCCGTGGCGCAATGCACCGACGGCAAATGCGTTTCCGTCTCGCTCGACATGTCGCCGAGCTTCGTCGACCGGCTGGATGCGGTTGTCGAGGTCGAGGGGCTCGGACCGGTGACGGTCGACATCGCCTTTGGCGGGGTGTTCTACGCGCTGATCGACCCGGCGCAGTTCGGCATGGCGATCGACCCGGCGGCGGCCCGCACGCTTGCCGACATCGCCAGCCGGGTGCATCGCGCCGTCGATGCGCAGCTCGACGTGCAGCATCCGACGACCAAGGGCCTCGGCGGCATTTCCTACACGATGTTCGTCGACCGCGACGCGCGCGGCGATCTGCGCGGCGCCACCGTGCTGCCGCCCGGCCGCTTTGACCGCTCGCCCTGCGGGACGGGCAACTCCGCCCGGCTCGCCTGCATGGTCGCGCGGGGCGAGGCGGCGGTCGGCGACCGCTTCGAGGCGCGCTCAATCATCGGCAGCAAGTTCGATGTCGGCATCTTTGGCGAGACCAAAGTCGGCGACCGGCCGGCGATCCTGCCGCGCATCACCGGCCGCGGCTGGATCCACGGCTTCCACCAGATCGGGCTCGATCCGTCGGATCCGTTCCCGGAAGGCTACGCCGTCGCCGATTGCTGGGGCGACGGCATGGACCTGCTCAAGTGACAACCGGCGACGGGGTCGCGATTGTCGGCGCCGGCATCGTCGGCACTGCCCTCGCCTTTCGTCTGGCCGAGCGCGGCGAGGCGGTGACGCTGTTCGACGCCGGCGCCCCGGGCACGCTCGGGCCGTCGCGCGGCAATGCCGGCCATATCGCGGCCTCCGACATCTTCCCCTTGAGCCATCCCGGCATCGCCCTTGAAGCCTTGGGCATGTTGGCGAACCCGAACGGCCCGCTGAAGATCGATCCGCGATACCTGCCGACGCTGGCCCCATGGCTTGCGACCTTTCTGCGGACCGGATCGGGAGAGCGTTTCGAGGCTGCGACTCGGGCGATCAGCCTCCTGTGTGATGGCACGGTCGCGGCGACCGAGAGGCTGTTCGCCGATGCCGGGATCGCCAACTGCCTTCGCCGCGTCCCGGCACTCTACGTCTACGACAGCGCCGGCTCCCTGGACGCTGCCGGTGCCGGTTGGCGACGCAAGGCCGCCGCCGGGCATCCGTCGACGCTTGTGGACCAGGACCAGCTTCGCGAGCTCGAGCCCGCCCTATCGCACGCCTTCGCGGGCGGCGTACTGTCGCATCACTGGGGACAGGTGAGCGATCCGAAAGCGGTGGTGGACGGGCTGTACGATGCCGCCCGCGGCCACGGCGCGGCGTTCCGCCAGGCAAGGGTCGAGGCGATCGTGCCGTCGGAGACGGGTGTGACGGTGCGCGAGGAAGGGCGGGACCAGAGGTTCGCCCGCGTCGTCGTCGCCGCCGGCGTCAGGTCCGGCGACTTTGCCGCCCGGCTCGGGGAGAAGCTCCCGGTGACGGCCGAGGGCGGCTACAACGTCACCTATCCCTCGCCCTTCATCGCCGTGAATCATCCGCTGGTCTTCGCCGATCACGGCATGGTCTCGACCTCGCTCCGCCCCGGCCTGCGGATCGGCGGCTGGGCGGAATATGCCGGTCCGGATGCCTCGTTCCGACCCGCCTATCACGACCGCATCGCGCGCATCGCGAAGCGGTTCTTTCCGCGGCTCGATCAACGCGACCAGATCCGCTGGGCCGGCAGGCGTCCATCCATGCCTGATTCGACGCCGGTGATCTCGCGCTCGACGGTCGATCCCCGCCTCTTCTACGCCACGGGACATGGTCACTACGGCCTGACCTGGTCAGCGCGGACCGCCGAGATCATGACGGCGCTGATGGACGGCGACGAGGCCGCCGCCGCGCCGTTCTCGATCCGGCGCTTCAACCGATGAGCGACGTGGCGATGCTTCCCCGCCCGATCCGGGCAGTTACGGCTTTTGCCTGCCCTGTCGCCGCGCCGAGCTCGAGCCCGCGCCCGGCGCACCCGATCCCCAACCGACACGACTGGCTGGAAACATGACCATCACCAATATCGCCATCGCCGGCTCCGGCATCATCGGCAGCTCCTGGGCGATCGTCTACGCTCGCTCCGGGCTCGACGTCGCGGTCTACGATCGCAACCCGGAGAACCGGTCGGGCCTGATGGCGAAGATCAGCAAGGCGCTCGACCAGTCCAGCGCGCTCTTCGCGGCCGGCGAGACGACCGCCGACGTGCTGGCCCGGATCACGGTGCAAGACAGCCTTGAAGCCGCGCTCGCCGGCGCCGACTTCGTCCATGAATGCATCGAGGAAAAGCTCGAGAGCAAGAAGACGATCTTCGCCGAATTCGACCGGCTGACCGGTCCCGGGACTATCCTCGCGACGACCACGTCGAGCTTTCCCGTGTCGCAGTTCGCCAGCGACCTCGCCTGCCGGGAGCGCTGCATCGTCGTGCATCCGGCGACCCCGCCGCACCTCCTGCCGGTCACCGAGATCTGCCCCGCCCCCTTCACCGGACCGGACGTCTTCGACGCGACCTTCCGCTTCATGGAACGCTGCGGCCAGACGCCCATCCACATCCGCAAGGAAATCCCGAGCTTCGTCTTGAACCGCATGCAGGCGGCGCTTCTCGTCGAGATGTTCCGATGCCTAAACGAAGGGCTCGTCTCGCCCGCCGACGTCGACAAGATCATCAGCCAGGGCTTCGGCCTGCGCTGGGCTTTCCTTGGGCCGTTCGAGGGCGTCGACCTCAACTCCGCCGGCGGCATCCGGCAGTACCTGGAAAATTTCGGCTTCCTGTTCAACAACATGGCCAACGAGTTGGGCTTTGAGGACGTGGTGACGCCGCAGTCGATCGCGCTGCTCGAAGATTATACGCGCGCCAAGATCCCGCTGGACTCGCTGGGCGAGAAGGTCGCCTGGCGCGACCAGTCGATCATCGCGCTGCGCCGCCTGAAGGAGGAGCGGGGCACGGTGGACCGGACGTGACGCCGGAGCGCAGAACGTTGTCCGGCGAGACACCGACGGACAGCACCGAGCGGCATGTCGGGCTGATCGGCTATGGCGCCGCCGGGCGGGCCTGCGCTGCCCTGCTTCTCGCCGACCCGCGCTATCGCCTGACGGTGCTGACGAGGTCGCCGCCTGGGGAGCCGCTGCCGGACCGGCTGTCCGTCGTTGCGTCGCTCGATGTGCTGATCGCCGCCTGCCCGCGGATCATCGTGGAGGCCGCGTCGGCCGAGGCCTTTGCGTCGCTGGTGCCGGCGTGCCTGCGCGCCGGGATCGACGTGGTCGCCGCCTCGATCGGCGCCCTGCAGTCGCAGGAGACCGGGGACGCCGTCGTCGCGGCCTGCAGGGAAGGCCATTCGCGGCTCGTCCTGCCGTCCGGCGCCGTCGGCGGCCTCGACTATATCGCGGCAGCCGCGCTCGCCGGCGACATTGCCGTCACCTACACCTCCCGCAAGCCGCCGGCCGCCTGGACGGCGGAACTGACGGAAGCGGGCCTTGCCGAAGCAGCACGCTCAGAGCCCGTGACCTTGTTCGAGGGCAGCGCTCCGGAAGCGGCAAAGCTCTACCCGCGCAACCTCAATGCCGGGCTGACCGTGGCGCTGGCTGCCGGCATCGATCGGACGCGGGTCAGGGTGGTCGCGGACCCGTCCGTGAGCACGAACACGCACGAGATCGAGGTCACCGGCGCGGCCGGCGACGCTTATCTGCGCTTCGCCAACAAGCCCTCGCCGGACAACCCCAAGACCTCGATGATCACCGCGCTCAGCCTCGCCTCGGCGGTGCAGAAGCGGCTCGACCCGATGCAGTAGGAATACTGCTTTCCGTCGGCGAAGTGGCTTTTCCATTCACGGTCGGTTGCTCTGCGAGCGTTGCTTACCCCCTCTGCCTGCCGGCATCTCCCCCACAAGGGGGGAGATCGACTATCTCGGGGCGCCTGTTTCAAGATCGCAGGGCCTCGCCGCTTCGATCTCCCCCCTTGTGGGGGAGTTGGGCGGCAGCCCAGAGGGGGGGCCGGCCACCGCACTTTGACGCAATCGTCTCGAAGTGGCGCAGAACGCCGTTCCGCCAGCCGGACCTCCCGCTTCCCGCTTCACGTCCTCGCGCCATATGGCAAGGCTTATCAGGCGCCGGCTATCACGCGGGCGAAGACAACCGTGGAGTGCGCATGCCGATCCGCCGATACCTCCTGCCCGTCGTGGGGCGCAGCGCGGTCGGCTGGGATCGCTTTCGCCGGCGGACAAGGCTGCGGCTGGGGCTGACCACCCCGCCGATCCTGCTGCCCTATCGCGGCATTGCGACCAATGGCCGGGTCGGCTTCGAAGGGCGGGTGATCGAGGACGAAGGCGTGGTCGGGGCGCCGCCCAGCGCGTCGCGATGGACGAATCTCTGGCGCACCTATCGGCGCTACCAGACCGAAAAGGTCCACGAGGCCCACGTCCAATGGACGCTGGGCGCCCATGCCGGGACCGCGCGCACCGATCGCGAGGGCTTCTTCCGCGTCGAGACGATGATCGACGAGAGCCATCTCTCCAGCCCCTGGACGGCCGCCGCGCTGCGTCTGGAGCACGCGCCGGGCTACCGCTTCGAGGAGCGCGAGGCACAGGCAAAGATCCGGGTCGTGTCGGCCAAGGCGGATTTCGGCATCATCTCCGACATCGACGACACGATCGTCGAGACCGGCGCACGCCGGCTCATCCAGCACTGGCGGACCGTGGCGCTGAATTCGGCGGAGGGCCGCATCGCCTTTCCCGGCATTGCCTGCCTCTACCAGGCCTTCGCCGCCGGCGAGGACGGGCCGGAGACCAATCCGGTGTTCTACATCTCGTCCAGCCCCTGGAACCTCCACGATCTGTTCGAGGAGTTCATGCGGCTCTGCGACATCCCGCACGGGCCGATGTTCCTCAAGGATTTCGGTCTGAACAAGACCCAGTGGCTGACCGGCAGCCACGCGACCCACAAGCTCGGCGCCGCGGACCGCATCCTCGCGGCCTATCCGCATCTGAACTTCGTGCTGTTCGGCGATACCGGCCAGAGCGACGCCACGATCTATGCCGAGCTGGTTGCACGCCATCCCGGCCGGATCCATTCGGTGCATCTGCGCGACGTCACGCCGAAGGGCTTCAAGCCCCGCGTCCGGCGCGCCATCGCCGCGATGGAGGAAGCCGGCATCCCCGTGACGTCGAGCCCGACGCTCAGGGAGGCGGCGGAGATCGCCGAGCGCGACGGGCTCGTGGCGGCGGGAACGGTCGACAAGATGAAGGCCGCGGTGGCCAGGGACCGCCGCAACCTCGAATCCTGGGCAGGTCCGATGCCGTTTCGCGACACGGCCACGCATGGTCCGGACCAAGACGGCGAGAACCGTGCGTAGCGGCGGAGTCGGTGGCCTGCGCAATTGCCCGAGCCCGAGAAACAGGCAGCCTCAGCGACCAGCCTGCGCCTGGAGCCGCGCGTAAAGCGCCTGATACCGTCGGCCCATGGCCTCTGCCGTGAACAGATCGAGGTAGCGCCGCCGGCCGGCTTCGCCCCATTGTCGCGCGCGCTCGGGTGATGCCAGCATCTCGTTCATCGCCGCCGCCAGCGCCCGCGCGTCATTCGGCGGCACGACCAGCCCGGTTTCGCCGTGCAGATTGACGTAGCTCGTGCCGGTATCGAGTTCGGTCGAGATCATCGGCCGGCCGAACATCTCGGCCTCGACGAGCGCCAGTCCGAAAGCCTCCGATCGTTCGGTGGATGGAAAGACGAAGGCGCTGCAGCGTCGCATCAGCGCGACTTTCTCGCGGTCCGGCAGGGCACCGACGAACCGCACATTGGCCAGCCCCTCGGCACTGACGCGCTTCCGAAGATGGTCTTCCAGGGGCCCGGCACCCAGGATGACGATGTCGCAGGGCACCAGTGGTGCGGCGTCGAGCAGCACGTCGACGCCCTTGTAGTAACGCAGCACGCCGGCGAACAGGAAGAACGGCCGCTCCGCCTCCACGCAGACCGGCAACGTTTCCTCGGCGTCCACCGCCGCGTCCTCCAGCCCGATCGGGATGATCTCGACCTTGTCGCGGTGGCGCGCCAGGACCGGGCTCGACGCTGCATAGTTCGGCGAGGTGGCGACCAGCGCGTCGACGCTGCCGAGGAAGCGCTGCATCAGCGGCGCGTAGACCTGCTTCAGGGCCCGCTGCTTGATGATGTCGGAATGATAGGTGACGACGCTCGGCTTGCCGTGCCGCACGAGGAAATGCGCCGCGTCCATGTACGGCCATGGGAAATGGTAGTGGACGATGTCGGCTTTGGCAGCCTCCCGCGCGAACTGGCCCAGCGCCCCCAGGGACAGGCCGGTCGAGGCGACATCGAGGTCGAGCCGCGCCTTCACCGCGCGATGGCCGTGGAACTCCACGCTGCGCTCCCGCGGCTTCCGGCTGAGCGACAGGACGGTTGTCTCGATACCCATTCCGGACGTCGAGCGGGCAATCGCATCGATCGTGCGCTCGATCCCCCCGAACGTATCGGGCCAATAGGTCTTGAAGAAATGCAGGACCCGCATCAGGCGGCTGCCGGCCAGCCGGTGACGAGATACTTGCTCGCTTCCGTAGCCTGCCGGCTCCCGCTCATGTCGGATCGCGGCTTCGTGAGCCGCGCGAGGTCCGAGCGAGAATGATGCATGTCATTCTTCTGGCTGTAAAATTGAGTCAATGATCTTCCGGCCGTAAACCCTTGATCCCTCGTCCGTCAGATGAACCACATCGAAGTGAAGAGGCTTTTCCCCACGCTGCAGTTCGCACTTCATCGCCGGACACATGGTGCGCAGGGCTGAAAGATATTCCCCACCATCGCTTTCATAGAATTTTTCCATAAATTCATCAGCAATAATAGACTCCCTATTCAACTCGCCTAAGGAAGAAGTATCTCGATTTTCTTTTTCTATTCGGGACGCGAGTATGATGGGAACCGGCCTGTTAAAGTAGGGAACTGGTCCGAGCACGACGACCCGGATGCCTGCTTCAGTCAATCTGTCGACTGACGCATCAAGCAGCGCCAAGAGCCCCGCGTCGGATATGAGATCGCCTCCCATGACGACGATCGAGGGCGGGTTCGCTAGAAAATATGCAAGCGCGAAGTCGTTAAGCGCCCTACAGTTCGGGCGACCGACGTTGTCATAGCCAACGAGTGGAATGCACCCGGAGCCCGTGATCTGGCCGAACGTCAATTTCCGTTCATCCAATTCGGACTCCATGCCCAAGTACAACTGAGCGATATGGCTGCTTCCCCAAATTACCACATCCAGTTGCACCTCGGGTAAGCAGGTCTTCCAATCGAGTTGTGAGACGTCCTGCTCGGGGCGGAGGAAGCAGGTACCCTCCCGAAAAACCGATTGATAATCGTATCCGAGGTATGAAAGCATCTTCTGGGTGCTGCCCTGAACCCGGCCCGGAAATCCGTCCGCCGCCTGGATAAAGAGACCGACAGCAACGAGGGCCGTTAGTGCTGCCCCAGAGCCGGGCATGACGTACTTTCGCGAAACGACGGGCACACCGTGTCGGAATGGCTGCTCCACAAATCTGTACGAGAGCCATGCGAGAGCGGTCGACGCCAGACAGCCGCCGATGAGAAATACCAGAGGATCAATGTCCGGCATGACCATCTTTGAGAAAACGACGATCGGCCAGTGGACCAGATAGAGCGAATACGAAATGGCACCCCAGAAGAGCATGGGGCTGGAGCCGAGCATTCTGGCGGGCGCCGTGGTGACCCGCTCGCCTCCCCATATGATGGCCGCGGCGCCAAGGCAGGGGATCAGCGCAGTGACTCCGGGAAATGGCACCGAACTATCGATGAAAACCATGCCTCCGAGGATGACAGAAACCCCCGCAATTACGGCGCCCGCCGCGGTCCTCCGATCAGATGAAAACGGAAAGCCGGGAAGGGCGAGCACGGAGCCGATGAGAATTTCGAACGCTCTGAACGGCAGTAGGTAGAAGGCGGCGGCAGGATCAACACTTAGCATCCATTCCGCTGCGATCAGTGACAGCGCGCCCAACAACAGGACGGCAGCGGGCATCAGGCGAGGCGAGAACCTGTAGCAACAGATCGCGAGAAGCGGAAACAGAATGTAAAACTGCTCTTCGACACCCAGCGACCAATAATGCAGCAGCGGGATTTCTTCGGCTGCCGGAGCAAAATAGTCAGAAGCGGAATAAAAATAGGCGTTCGCAAGAAAAAATGCGGAATAGACAAGGGATTTGGCGAATTCCACAAGCTGATTGGGGAAAAGGATAAGGGCCGCAAGGATTGTCGTCGCGAGGCTGACCGCCAAAAATGCAGGAATGATACGCCGCGCGCGACGCACATAGAAGTCGGCTATGGAGAAGGTCCCGTTATCCAACTCCCGGTAAATGGACTTAGAGATCAGGAACCCCGAGATCACGAAGAAGACGTCGACTCCGATGAACCCCCCCGGCAGCCACTTCGCTCCGAAATGGTAGACTACCACGCCGAGGACTGCGATTGCGCGGAGACCATCAATGTGGGGCCGGTAGCGCGGGCCGTGGTGAGTTTTAGGTGGCAAGTGTCTCTATCCAGTTTTCCCGCCTGCAGGCTGCCGACGGCTTCTAGACACCGGAACCGAAGATTGAAAGACCACACGGGCGCAACTGCGCTGCCGCGAGCGACATGCCTGCTTTCGTCCATGAGTCAGGCGTACGACTATAGCGCCCTAGGCCGGGCCGATGAGACCAGTGACAGTGGAAGACTCGTCTGGGTTTTCCCGCCTCAAGGCCTCGCAGGGTGTGGCACAGGTGCCCTTTTCACGGCTGATGGCTGTCTGTAGGACACTGCAGATTGGCAAATCACGCCCCAAGCCCGCTCTTGGCACACGGCGTGCGCATCCTTGCAAGTATCGGATCCATCCAGCCCATGACGGACATGCTACCGTTCGAGACCGTCCTTCGGGGAAAGAAGATCTTCGTCACCGGTCATAGCGGCTTCACCGGAAGCTGGCTGTCGACCTGGTTCGATCATATCGGCGTCGAGCAGTACGGCTATTCGCTGGCGCCCGACCAGACGCCGGCTCTGGCCGACCTGCTGGGCGTCGCGGACATGGTGCCGTCGGAGACGGCGGACATCATGAACTACGATCGTCTCGCCGCCGCGATCACGCGGTTCCAACCGGACGTGATCATCCATCTGGCCGCGCAGCCGCTCGTCCGGCGGTCCTATCGCGAGCCGCTGCGGACCTTCGCGGTCAACGCGCTCGGTACCGCGCATGTACTGGAAGCAGCGCGCCACACGCCGAGCGTGCGCGGCGTCGTCTGCATCACCACCGACAAGGTCTACGAGAATCGCGAATGGGACTGGGCCTATCGCGAGAACGATCCGATCGGCGGCAAGGACCCCTACAGCGCCTCAAAGGCCGCGGCGGAAATGGTGATCAAGGGCTACGCGAGTTCCTTCTCGGGGAACGCAGGCGGTCCCGCGATCGCGACCGCCCGGGGCGGAAACATCATCGGCGGCGGCGACTGGTCGGAAGACAGGTTGGTGCCGGATTTCGTGCGCGCCGTCGTGTCGGGCGAGCAGTTGACCCTGCGCTTTCCCGACGCCACCCGCCCCTGGCAGCATGTTCTTGCCCTGGTGCAGGGCTACGGGATGCTGGCCGCGGGTCTGCTGTCGAACGAGCCGCAGAAATATGCCCGCGCCTGGAACCTTGGTCCGCGCGAATTGCAGCAATACCCGGTGCGGCGGGTGATGGAGATCCTGGCGACGCAGTGGCAGCGGCCGGACCTCGTCTATCTCGACGCGCCGCTGCCGGAGGCCGGCGCGCTGGCGCTCGACAGCCGTCTCGCCCACGATCGGCTCGGGTGGCAGGCACCTTGGAGCGTCGAGGAGATGATCCGCCAGACGGCCGCGTGGTACCGCGCCTATTACGAGCGCGCGGCGGAGACGTCGCCTGAGCACCCGGTGTCCATGCGGGACGTCACGCTCGGTCAGATCGAGGCTTGGCGCCGGGGGCTCATGCAGGTCGAGAGGACCTGACATGCGGGTGCTGGTGACAGGAGCAACGGGTTTCGTCGGCCGCAACCTGATCGAGTCCCTGACGGCGGCCGGCGACGAGATCCATGCGGTGGTCCGCAAGGCAGACCACCGGCTCGGATGCCCGGTCACGCTGGTCGATGATTCGCTCGACGCGGCCGCCTGCGGCAAGGCGGCGCGGGACTCCGGAGCCGAAATCGTGGTGAACCTCCTGGCGGCGGGCGTCGACCCGACGGACAGGGACACCGAACGGCTCGTCGCCGCCAACGCGCTGTTTCCCGCCAGGCTGGCACGAGCCGCAGCCGACGCGGGGGTAAAGGCCTTCGTCCATCTCGGCTCCAGCGCCGAGTACGCGCCGGGGCCGGAGGGCGAGCGCCTGTCGGAAACGGCGCCGGTCGAGACCGAGCGCCTCTACGGCGCGACCAAGGCGGCCGGCTCTATCCTCGCCCGCTCGGTCGGCGAAGCCGGTTCCTTGCCGACCGCGGTCCTCCGGGCGTTCAACATGTTCGGCGCCGGCGAGAAGCCGCATCGGCTGTTCCCTGCCGTCGCCGGGCGGCTCGCGCGCGGCGAGACGGTGGATCTTTCCGCGGGGACGCAGGTCCGTGACTTTCTCTCCGTCGAGGATGCCTGCGCCGCCATCCGTCGCATGGCCGCGGCGCTGCTTGCGGGCGATGCCCGGCCCGGCATCTACAATCTGGCGAGCGGTGTTCCGCTGACGGTCGCGGCCTTCGTCTCCCAGCTTGCCGAAATCTTGGCGGCCGACCCCGCCCTCCTGCGATTTGGCGTCCTGCCGATGCGCCCCGACGAGATCCCGACCGTCGTCGGCGCGACCGAGCGCCTGGACGCGGCGATCGGACCTGCGATCCGGACGGATCTGCGCACCGCTCTCGCCGCTGCCATCGGCCGATTGAATCTGGAGCGGACGCACCATGTCGATGCCTGATGACGCTGCCAAGCCGCAGGACGATCTGCCGCTGATCTCCCTCTGCATCCCGGTCCTGAACGAGTACGACAATCTCGACCGTCTCTACGAGCGGCTCGACGCGCTCGGCGTGACCATGCGGGACCGATGCCGGCTGGAGTTCGTCTTCTCCGACAACCAGTCATCGGATCGGACCTGGGAGAAGCTGCAGGAACTGGCTGCCAAGGACGACCGCATCCGGGCGATCCGCTTCTCCAAGAATGTCGGCTTCCAGCGCTCGATCCTCGCCAACTATCTGCATGCGCGCGGCGACGCGGTGATGCAGCTCGATGCCGATTTGCAGGATCCGCCGGAGATGCTGGAGACCTTCTTCGAGCTGTGGCGAGAAGGCTACCAGGTCGTCTACGGGCTCCGGCGCAAGCGTAAGGAATCGCCGCTGCTCAACTGGTTCCGGCGCTTCGGCTACTGGACGATCAATGCCATCAGCGAGCATCCGATCCCGCCGAATGTCGGCGATTTCCGCCTGCTGGACCGCAAGGTCGTCAACGCGCTCGCCAAGTTCCGCACGCACAACCCGTATCTGCGCGGGATGATCTCCGGCATCGGCTTCCGCCAGACCGGCGTCGTCTACGACCGCGATGCGCGGGCCGCCGGCGAGAGCAAGTTCGGCATGACCCGGCTGATCAGGCTCGGCGTGACGGCGGTGTTCAACCATTCCACCGTTCCGCTGAGGATGGCGACGATCCTCGGCATCGCGATGATCGGCGTCAGCGTGCTCGGCACGATCTACTTCATCGTCCTGCGGCTGATGGAATCCGACCTGCCGCGGGGTGTGGCGAGCATCCACGTCCTCGTGCTATTCGGCATCGGCTTGCAATCATTGCTTCTCGGCATGATCGGCGAGTACATCCTGCGCATCTACGTGATGCTGCGGGCTGAGCCGCTGGCGATCATCGACCAGACTATCAATATCGGCGAGCCCGACCTCAAACTCTGACGGACGACCCATGAAGCTTGTCATCCTTGCCGGAGGCCTCGGCACCCGCATCGCCGAGGAATCGGAAACCAAGCCAAAGCCGATGGTGGAAGTCGGCGGCCGGCCGCTGCTCTGGCACATCATGAAGAGCTACGCCCATCACGGGATCACCGAATTCGTGATCTGCCTCGGCTACAAGGGCTACGTGATCAAGGAGTTCTTCATGAACTACCAGCGGCATCTCTCCGATGTCGAGATCAACCTGAAGGACGGCACCCACCGCATCCTGCAGAGCCAGGCCGAGGACTGGAAAGTGACGCTGATCGACACCGGCGAGAACACCATGACTGGCGGCCGGCTGAAGCGCGTCGCGCCCTATGTCGGCGACGGCACTTTCTGCATGACCTATGGCGACGGGCTGGCCGACCTGGACGTCACGGCCGAGCTTGCCTTCCATCGCAGCCACGGCAAGCTGGCGACCGTCGCCGCCGTCCAGCCGCCCGGCCGCTTCGGCGTGCTGGCGGTCGACGATGCCGGGCACGTCTCCTCGTTCCAGGAGAAGCCCAGCGACGAGATCGGCTGGATCAACGGCGGATTCTTCGTGCTCGAGCCGAAGGTTCTCGACTATGTCGCCGGAGACGCGACGTCGTTCGAGCAGGAGCCGTTGAAGACCCTGGCCAGCGACGGGCAGCTGTCGGCCTTCGAGCACACCGGCTTCTGGCAGCCCTGCGACACGCTGCGCGACAAGCGCGAGCTCGAGAAGCTCTGGGCCGCCGGCGCCCCCTGGCGCGTATGGGATCGCGTCTAGTCGATGCGTATCCGACAGGCCCTGGCTGACGGAAGGCTCTGGACCTTCATCAAGTTCTGCATCGTCGGCGGCCTGTCGGCCCTCCTTTGGCTCTCCGCCTCCACCTATCTGCTCGCCGCGACACAAATGTCCGCGACAGCAATTAACATAATCTCCTATTCGATATGCATTCCCTTCAATTTCCTCTTACATCGAATTTTCACGTATCATTCTTTTGCACCTGTTGTTGCACAGTTTTTTAAATACATTGTCGCCCATACTTTTAATATTGTTTTTTCAAGCATCTGTATATTATTAATAGAATTGTTTGTTGATCACGTAGGCTTGCACCACATGGTATTTGTTATAGCTATAACAACAGTCAGTCAGTTCATAATACTGAGTAAACTGGTGTACTCGCGCGAAAGAGGGTTGCAGTGATTTCGCATCCCAGTCGGCGATCCTACGTATTGGGGCTGCTGGGCGCCGCTCTGGGCGCCTGCATCGTAGCTTGGATGATATTCCCCACCGACATGCTGCTGGGGAAGCGCGCCTACTGGGACGCGATCGGCGGGGACAATGCCACCGGCTTGATCGGCTTTTACGCCCTTGCGCAGGATGCCTGGGACTGGCCCCTGCTGCACACCGCTTCCATCCACCCACCGGAGGGTGTCAACATATATTTCACCGATCCGGTGCCCATAGCAGCTCTTCTTGGTAAGCTGTTTTACCAGGCTACCGGCATCCTGTTCCCCTACATGGGGACTTGGATCTTGCTCTGCTATGTCCTCAATTCGGTCATTGCCTACGCTATCCTAAGGCACCTCAAGGTCCCGACAGCCGCATCGGCAGTCGCCTCCCTCCTCCTTATCTTGCTTCCTGCGTTCCTATGGCGCCATCAGCATATCGGACTGATCGCGCAGTTTACGATCATGCTGTCAATTCTCGGGTATGTGCGCTTCACGTCAGTGTCCTCGCGGCGCGAGATTGCGTTGTGGACCGGGGGTACCGGCTTCCTGGTATTTCTAAACCCGTATCTTCTGGCGATGTCATCGGCAGTGATCCTGGCGGGTTTGCTGGACGCCTGGCACCGTCGGCGTATCTCCATCACACACGCTGCGCTTTCTCTTAGTCTCCTCGCAGTGACGGCACTCGCGTCCGCTTTTGCCTGCGGCTTGATCGGGGACGGCTCAGATCTGCCGGAGGCCGGCGGATTCGGCATCTATTCGATGAATCTGCTGTCGCCGATCATGCCGCAGTTCAGCAGCTTTTCGGCAGGACGGAGTTTCCTCGATGCCACCGGCGGCCAGTACGAAGGATTCAATTATCTCGGCGCCGGGGTAATCTCGCTCACAGTCCTCGCAGTGGTCTTTGGCGGACGCCGAATTTCGCGGGCGCTCATCGAGCGGCCTTTCCTAAGTGTGATGGCAGTCCTACTAGTCTTTTACGCGGCGTCGAACGTTATTTACGTCGGGACCACCGAACTCGTCACTCTACCGTACAACGATCTCCCGTTCATCGGCAGGATCACCAGCACGTTTCGCGCAAGTGGCAGATTCTTCTGGCCGATAGGGTTTCTCATCGTCATCGGTGCGGTCTGGGCGCTCTCCCGTTCCCGCTTACGACCCATGCTGACAGCCTTGGTAACCCTGGCTGTCTGCCTACAGCTTTACGATCTCGTCCCTTATTTCTCCTATCTGAAAGACACAACGCGCCATCCGGCAGCTAGTTTTGCCGACCTACCGGTTGGGGAAGCCATTGCCGAAGCCGACGAGGTGGTGTTTCATCCCGGATTCTTCTGCGGTGCGCGCGATGATTTCAACAGAATACTTGAGCTTCAACTTATTGCCGCGAGGTTAGATAGACCCTTTAATGGCGCCTACATCAATCGTGGTGATCCGCAGTGTGCGAGGCACGATGAGCTGTTCCAGACGGATCCGCTGCTGCGATCTGGAAGCCGGAACCCGCTGCTGGTTCTGATGAAGGGAAGCCTGTCGGCGTCAAGCGCAGTCACGGCAGCGGGTTCGGCACTTGAGTGCCACGAAACCGCGTACGCCTACTTTTGCAGTCGAAAGCTGTCCAATCCGGCAGTGGCGAAGCTGGGGCCTGTGCTAACTGCTCCGCAAGCACCGCTCGGGGTCGAAATAGACCCGAACGAAACCGGCGCGCCGATGTTCGCCCGCGGTTGGGATTCGCCGTCGCCCTCGGCGACGCATCGATGGGGTATCGGCAGCGTCGCGACACTTGCGGCGTCACTGTCACATCCAGTTTGTGATGCGTTTTACCTCAGCGCCAATGCCGTCGCTTTCACCCATGCTGACTATGCGATGGATCGTGCTGTCCTTACCTTGAACGGCGGGACCCCTCAGGAGGTGGTGCTTGATACCGACGGAGCAGTTCCTCTGGTCGTACGGTTCCCATTGGAACACTGTATCGATTCCGTGCAACTGCAATTTGACTTCGGCAACCCGAAATCTCCGGCAGATTTGGGTATCAACTCGGACCCGCGTCGGATGACTTGGGGACTCGCGTCGTTCCGCCTCGATTCGAATGAGACATTTGGAAAAATCTCCCACGTACTTCCTCTGGACAGCGGGCGCTTCCTTCTCTCGGATGGAGACTGGGCAGTGTCGGGCTGGTCCGTGTTGGAACCAGCCCACCGGTGGAGCGAAGGCACAGAAAGCGTAATTCGTCTGGACCTTGAGGAACCGACCTCCGGCCCGCGTTGCCTTTTCGTCGACGGCTTCTCTCTCGGTATGCAGACGATTACGGCGTCGACACCCGAAGCCCCGCCGTCGACAACGGATCTGAATGGGCGCGGTGTGCTGGAGATCCCGCTAGGCACGCAGTCCGGATCCGTCGAGGTCACGCTGCGTTATTCCGATCCCCATTGGCCCGGGCCCGGCGATCCACGTGACCTTGCGTTCGCCGTCGAAAACATGCGCATCGAAAGCTGCAGCCATTGATGCCAGCAAGGTCGGACCATACTCCGTCCGAAATGCCCTCCAGTCCCTCGGGAGAGAACGTGTGAACGAGCCCACCGAAAAACCGAACTCCGAGTTCGACAGCTATCGGACTTCCTACGCAAACGTCGTGAACGATTCCATCGCGTTCACAGGTCTTTCGGTTGATTTCTTCGTGCAGGCGAAGGCAGAGCGCCTTCTCGATGTCGCCGCGGAGAAGCTGGGACGACCGGCGACGGAGTTGTCATTTCTCGACGTCGGTTGCGGCGTCGGGACGTATCACCCCTTACTCGCCGGACGTGTCCGCTCCGTCACGGGTGTGGACCCTTCTTCCGAATGTATCGAAGAAGCGCGCCTGAAGAACCCGTGGGTGGATTATTCGGTGTCGACCGGGACCACGCTCCCGTTCCAGACTGGTCAGTTCGATGTCACCTACGCCATCTGCGTGATGCATCACGTACCGGTCGTCCAATGGGAACTCTTCGTATCCGAGATGGCCAGAGTCACGAAGCACGGAGGCATCGTAGTTCTGTTTGAGCATAATCCGTACAATCCGCTCACCCGACGAGCTGTATCGACGTGCCCCTTCGACGCCGACGCCGTCCTGCTGTCAAAACGGAAGGCAGAGCAATACCTGCGCAATAGCGGCCTTAACGAAGTAACCGGCCGCTACATCTTGAGCATTCCATCCAAGATAGGGGCGCTAAGAAAACTTGACGATGCTTTGGGTTTCGCGCCAACGGGCGCTCAGTATTACGTGGTGGGAACCGCGTAATACGCCCGGCGACAGGCAGTCGAGGTGCCGGCCGATCGACGACATCCACACCGCAGCACGACGCTAGGGATAGCCTCCCCCCTCCCGGCAACTACCCAGTACCAGCACCGCCGCAGGGAGGGTGCCCGGCCAAGAATCTCGGTGCCGGCCGCGGATCGGCCGACCAAATGAGCGGGTTGCAGTCGCTCCCGTCTGCCCATCAGAGTGCGGTGACCAAACTCCCGTCCCAAAACGCACAGCCTTCCTGCATAATTGTGATGTCCAGGCTCATGCCCTGGCCGAGGCGCGCCTCGGGGGGGAGCTGGACGGCGAGAAAGGCGGTCTCGCCGGGGGTGAGGACGAACGGAATCAGCGAGCGCGAGGCGTTGTCGGCGAGGGCGCCGCCAGCACGCAGGCGTGCGGCGACCTTGACGCCGAGGCGGCCGGTTTCATCGCCCGCGCTCGACCAGACCTGGTCGGAGAGGTTCGTCAGGGCGACGACGATCCGCAGGCCGTCGCCCCCCGGCCCGGGCGCGACGTCTTCCACGATCTTGAGAGCGAACTGGCGCTCGTCCTCGCCGATCTCCCGCGACATCGCGGTCACGCCGATATCGGTGATCGGCCGGTAGGCCGCGCCCTCCGGCGGCTCGTAGGTCAGATACCAGTTGCCATCGACGACGACCGCCTCCAACTCCGCGGCGCTCTCGGCCCAGCCGGGCCATTTCGGCCGCGGACCGTCCGTTGAGACACCGCCGTTGGCGCTGTGCGCGATGAAGCGCCGGAGTGCCTGATGAAGCGCCGCGGGCGAGCCGACCTCGAAGAACGCGGCCTCGCCCACACCGCCCGCGACTTCGCGGAAGACCGGTATGTCGCTGGCGATCACCGGCTTGCCGAAATGCGCCGCCTCGACGATGGGCAGGCCGAAGCCTTCGGCATGCGATGCCGCGACCAGCGCGTCGGCCTCGCCATAGAGGCGCACGAGCGCGGCATCGTCGACGCCCTTGTGCCAGATCAGGCGCCGGCCGAGTTCGGGGCTCTCGCGGATTCGGCGGAGCAGCGGCTCGACGCCCCAGCCGGGCTTTCCGACGATGACCAGGCGGGCGTCCGAGCCCTCGGCCCAGAGCCGCTCGAAGGCGTCGAGCGCGACCCGGTATCCCTTGCGCGGCTCGAGCGTCCCGACCATCAGGAAGACCGGCGCCTTTTCCGCATCGTCGCCAGCCGGAGCGGGCGCAGTGGCGGCATCGTCGGCGAAGTCGGCGCCCAGCCGCCAGTAGCCGATCTTCATCGGATGCGGGTAGTCGATGGCGCGCAGCAGCGCGTGGAACTCGTCCGCGACGGCGCGGGAGATACAGACGAAGCCGGTGGAGAACCGGAGGGCCAATCGGATCCAGCTGGCGAAAGCAGGGGGCATGCCGCTGTCGCAGAAGGCCGGGGTCCGCAGCGGCACCAAATCGTAGAGGCACGTGATGATTTCGGCGCCGCGAAGTCTGGCAGAAAGGAAGAAGGGGGCCTGCCCCTTTTCAAATGTCCAAGAGCTGTCGAGCATCAGGATCTTGTCGCCCGGGCGAGGATGCAGGCGCTCGGCGACGGCCTTGTCGGGAGGAAAATCGATGACGCCATAGGCGTCGTACCAACCGTCAGGTCCGTCGCAGTAGGAAAGTACGCGTGGGGGCTCGGTCGCGGTCGGCTCGGCGAACATCCGGTGGCAGATCTTGTTGACCACCCGCTGGATACCGGTCTTCCGGTCGGACTGCATGGTCGAGGTGGCATCAACGATCAGGCGGCCCGGCTCGGTTACCGGTTCGGACAGGGCGAAGGTCGTTGCTGCGACCTCGCGGTCGGTTTCCAGCACAGACGATTGCTTCGCGTAAGCCGGCAGTGCGGCCTTCCCGACGGGCGGCGACGCTGCGTCCCCTGCGGACGTCGATACCGCCTGGAGGTGTTCCCGCAATGCGGTAACGACCATATCGGCCGTCCATGTCCAGTTGAAGCGCTGCGCCCGAGCGGCCGCAGATTCGATGATCTCGGATCGGAATTGCGAGTCCGTAAGCGCCCGCGTCATCACCCGCGCCAGTTCGACGGCCGAGCAGGGGTCGAATAGCAGTCGGTCGTCCCCGACGACCTCGGGCAACGCACCGGCACGCGCCGCGGCGACGGGCGTGCCGCAAACCATGGCCTCCAGTGCGGTCAGGCCGAAGCCCTCCATGAACGACGGCTGCACCAGCAGGCTGGCACCCCGATAGAGCCGCACAAGGTCAGCCTCTGAAACGTGACGATGGCAGACCAGCCGGTCGGTGCGGAGCCCGTGGGACCGCCAGCGCTGCTTGATCTCGGCCAAGGCGGCGTCGGGATAATCCCCGGCCAAGATCAGCCGAAAACGGTCTCGCAACGAGACATCGAGAAGTGCGAAAGCCTCCGGCAAAAGGCCGACATTCTTCCGCCAGTCCAGGCCGCCGACATAGAGAACGTACGGCATGCTGGGCGTGTTGCTCTCGGCCTCTGCGTCTTCCGCGAGCGCCCGGCCGAATACATCCGAGATACCTGCAGAAATGTTTACTGCCGTGACGTCCCCAAGAATATCCAGCAGCTCTCCGCGGGAAAACTCGGAGATGCAGAGATTCAGGTCGAAAAGCCTGTGCGCCTCCAACCGCCTTGAATAGGCCCGCTCATGCGTGGCAGCGGGAAGATAATGCTTGGGAAACCGGAGAGGGATCGCGTCGTAGAAGATCGAGGCGAAGGGCACGTTGCATCCCGGCAGTTTCAGCAGCGGGTTTGCCGCGTCCACCATTCCCTCGAACGGACTCGTCGAGATAGCAAAATCAGGTGCCAGCGCATCGACGTGATGAACGATCGCTGCCTCGCTCAGACGGCGCTGATCCTTGTAGCCGTCGAATATCTCGCCGTTGTCACGAACGCTGTGCCAGACATGGATGTTCTGGGGTTGGAACCACGCCCGCACCGCCTCGCGCGCCGAGATCGCCGCGACCGGCATCGCGGCGTTGAAGGAGATCAGCATCTCGACATTGCCGTGGTTCTCGGCAATCGCTTTAATCAGCTCTAAGGCGTAGCGCCCTATGCCTCTGCGCTTACTGGCAGTCTGAAGGCACTGCCCGTCGAACCAGAGACGCATGTCAGCGATCCGCCCTTGGTGCAGAGGGCCTGATCGCGAGCAGGGTTGCCCATTTTTTCTGCATCGACGGTTCGGGCTCCAAATACCATTGCCGTCCCGTCAATACGTCAAGTTCCGATTGCGGGTCGGATGTTTGGGCGGCAAAGCGGTAGAGTATGGCTTGTGCCGGCGGCACAAGCTTCGTTAACGTGATGACGACCTGTTTCGCGCGGGGGCGCTCCCGCAGATAGGCGGCGCTTGCGCGAGCAAAACGCCCTGCCAAGCGCCTCGGCCGCGAGCCCGGCTTGAGCAGCAGCCACGCAGAGGCGCCTTGGATTAGCCAGGCCGCAGAGGACTGCCCCCTGCCGGAAGATCTCAACCGCCCAAGTTCGGATTGTGTGAGTTCGAGTTCCGCAATTTTTTGCTTCTTCTCTGCAATTTCCGCCGCCAATGCGCTGCTCAAACGCTCCACAGTAGTCAACGTACTTCGGTACGTAGCCTCATGCTCGGCGAGCTTCTGAGACTTCTGCGCGATCTCAGTTGCCAACGCTTCACTCTGTCGCTCCATGACGCGGGTCGCCGCCTGCAGAGAAGCCAACTGCTCGTCTCGCTGTCGAACCTCGTCTGCCGTGGCATCCAGACGAATCTGCAGGCGGCTATTGTCCTGCTCCGAATGGAGCAACTGCAGACTCAACTGATGGAAATACTGACGGGACGCGCCCAGAATAAACCGATCAAAGACGTTGGGGCCAGGGCCGAAGCAGTCGGCCAACTCCGAGTGGCTGCTGTGGACGTAAAATCGATTCAACCCGTCGAAATAAACGAAGATATAACCCAAGTCGAGCACGACGGGATCCCACATGTGGTGATCCTGTATTTGCGAGTTGGGAACGGTGCTCTCGACCACGAGTATCCATGGGCGGACGTTGGAAGGATGCCAGCTATTGATGACGTCCGCTTCCATGCCCTCGACGTCGATCTTCAACCAGTGGATGTCACGATCCCAATAGCGCTCCAATAAGCTAGCGAGACGAATGGAACTCTTTTCACTTCTATTTATAGTCCATCCGGCGTCCCGGTACTTATTGGCAAGCGCTTCACTACCTGTACTCAGGCCGCTGGTACCGATTTCAAAGAACGTGGAGACTCCTTCCTCGGCGCCCACGAGAGCCTCAATGATCTCCTCATCCGGACGAGCACTGCGCAACTTAAGTGCGTATTCCTCGGACGGTTCGACATGTATGCCGCGCCATCCCTGTTCGTAGAATAAGAGACTGACCGAGTCGTCAGAGGGATCCTGAGCTCCGATATCGATGTAGAAGCCGCTATCGACATGCTTTAGAGCGCGCCAAAGAATGACGTCTTCAAAGTTTTGCGCGTTTGAGATCAACATTGTCAGATTACTCCGAACAGCGAAGACGCCGCCCTGTTCCTGCTGAGCGGCGGAAGCTCGATGCTCTCATCGTCCTTCAAGAAGCTCCAGACGATAAGCCCGTCTCCGCTGAAGGATTCCTCGACCGAGTGCTCGACGAGGGCCCGTCCCCCCATCTGCTTCAATGCGTCGAGGCAGATCGGGTGGGTGTCTCCGCGGCCGGTGATCGCCGCGTGATGCGTCGATACCACGAGGAAGCGAACACGTTGCGCGGCCACCGCGTCTCGCATTGATCGAACGAAGTCCGCCTCCGCGCCTTGCGCGTCGATGTGCAGAATTTCGATGGGTCGTCCCCCCGCACGGTCGAGTAGCCCGGCCATGTCGAGCATCGGCATCGAGCGCAACGTCCCGTCGCTTTCGCAAGGGATGTCGACAGACGCCGCCCTCCGGTCGCCGATCGCGGCCTGATGAAAGCTTGCTCGGTCAGAGAGACCATTCAGAGCTGCGTTGCGCGACCCGACGGCCATATTGTTCGGATCAGGTTCGACGCACAAGACTTCCGATCCTGGCACCTCGGTCAGAAACCAAAGAGAATAATAGGCCCAGAAGGCACCAAGCTCCGCCATGAGCGAGCCATGCCGTACGTAGCGCAGCAGCGCATGAAAGGCTGCCTCCTCCTGCGGCTCGTGGTGACCGCGAAGACCGCGGATGATCTGCGCCATCCAATCTCCGTGATAGCCGCCGGCGACGACCCGTAGCCCGTTATGCATCACCTGACAGTCGTCGCCCTCGATAGCGAAGATCTTTCCGGCATCAGCCACCTTCGGGATAGCTTCGCAGTCACGACAACTCAGGGTCATGTTCGTTCGTTCGATAATGCTCATCATGCGATTGCTCGCCGCACGGTGAAGGAATGCTCGAGAGCAGTCGTGCCGACAAACCCGAAACGCCCGACATTGATCACGTCAAACACGATGAGATTGTCCTGCCATTCGTAGTTGACGTTGAGGTGGTCTGGCCCGTCCGTCAGGGCGCAGGCAATGCCGTAGGACCCCGGCCCGAGGCTGCAGACGAACTCAACTTCGTAGTCGACCTTTTCTCCGGCAGCGAGTTCCAACTCGATCTGCTCGGAATAATGCGTGTTGGCACCCCAGACGACGTGACCTGTCCGGTCGCGGATCAGCACACCGAGTACAAGACGCGGCACTGCACTGTTCGCCGCAGCTTCGATCCGGATTTTAAGTCTCTGCCCAACGACGGCTGCGCCGACGATCTCGCCCGAAACCGCATCGACCAAGTTAGCGTCGCGGATAGTCGCTCCCGTGTTGCCACTCTTGGTATGCAGCCAGCCCTGCTGATCGCGGCGTTGCTCGACAGTCAGGTCGGCATTTTCCTTGGCCGCCACCAGCGCGTTGTAGAAATCCACCACCTCGTCGGGCGCGCCGTCCTTCAGAACCTTGCCCTTGTCGAGGAGGATGACGCGGTCGGCCAGCGCCCGTACGTCGCCCATCGCGTGCGAGACGATGACGATCGAGGTGCCCTGCTCCCGGAACTGGCGGATGCGGTCGAAGCTCTTGTGCTGGAAGTAGCTGTCGCCCACTGACAGCACCTCGTCGACGATCAGGAGGTCGGGCCGCCGGGCGGTGGCGAGGGCAAAGGCGAGGCGCGCCTGCATTCCGCTCGAATAGACCCGGAACGGCTGGTCGAAGAATGCGCCGATCTCGGCGAAGCTTTCGATCTGCGGCATGAGCGTCGCCAATTCGGCCTGGGAAATGCCCATCAGGCCACCGGCGTGGAACGCGTTCTCGCGGCCGGTGAACTCCGGATTGAAGCCGAGACCGAGCTCGAGGATCGCGCTGACCGAGCCGGCAACGGCAACCGAGCCGGTGCTGGGGCGCACCGTGCCGGTGATCAGCTTCAGCAGCGACGACTTGCCGGCGCCGTTCTGGCCGATCAGCGCGATGGACTCCCCGCGCCGCACCTGGAAGCTGATGTCGCTGACGGCCCAGAACTCCGCCGACGGCTTGATCCCCGCGCCGAACCAGTTGGCGAAACGCTGCAGGTTGGAGGCGTAGGTCGTGTAGCGCTTGCCGACATGCACGACGTCGAGGAGAATGTCGCTCATAGCGCGTCCACCAGTTCGGGGCTGGCGCGGCGGAACACCACGAAGGACAGGACCACCGCGACGGCGGCGGCCACCGCCGGATAGACGAGGCTGGCGGGATCCGGCCAGAGATCGTGCAGCAACGCGTTCTGATAGATCTGCACCAGCGGCACCATCGGATTGAGTTCGGCCACCCAGCGCAGATTCTCAGGGATCACGTTCGCGGGGTAGACGACCGGGGTCATCCAGAACCACAGCTGCAGCACGACGGACATGACCTGCGCGACATCACGGGAAAAGACGTTGAGCGTCCCGCACAGGACGCCGATGCCGAAAGCGAAGGCCGAGATCAGCATGATCCCGAGCGGCAGGACCAGCACGGCCGGGCCCGGGAAATGCCCGAGAAAGGCGAAGACCACCAGGATGGCCGCGATCAGCAGCACGTGGTTGACCAGCGCGCTGCCCCACACGACGACCGGCAGGCAGAGGCGCGGGAAGGCGATCTTCTTCATCGCTCCCGCCTGCTCCAGAAAGATCGTGATCGAGCGGTTGAGTATCTCGGCGAACAGGCTCCAGGCGGCCATGCCCGAGAGCAGATAGATCGCATAGGCGGAGTCGTTGTCGGTGTTCGGCAGACGCGCGCCAAGGACTTCCGAGAGAACGATGGCGAAGATCAGGGCCTGCGCCAGGGGATGCAGCACGAACCACAGCGCGCCGAGCTTGGAGCGCGCGAACCGCCCCTTCAGGTCGCTGCGGATCGACGACGCTATGAAGTAGCGGTAACGCCAGAGACTGGTGAGCATGCGGCGTCCTTAGATGAATCGCGCGGGGAGCCGAACGCGATCGGCATTGCCGTTCCGGTGCCCCGGCGCCGGTCTCTTGCAATGGGAACATGGTCTGCGCATGGCAGGATCAGCCATGCCCGCGCCAGAAGTCGAGGACGTCGCGGAGTGTGTCCTCGAAAGCGATCTCTGGCCGCCATCCCAGATCGGAAGCGACTTTCCGGGCGTCGCCCTCGGCCCGGGGGACCAGATTGGGGCGAAGCCGATCCGGGTCGACTCGGACCTCCACCCCCATCCCCGACAGCTCGATCAGCTTCGCGAGGATGTCGCCGATCCGCCACGCCTTGCCAGAGGCGAGATTGTAGACGCTGGCCGGGCCCGTCGGGGCAAACGGGTCCAGGGCGGCGGCGGCATAGGCCCGCACCACGTCCCGGGCGTCGAGAAAGTCCCGGTCGACGTCGAGATTGCCCACCGAGATCACCGGTTCCTGGTCGCCGGCCATGATCGCGGCGATCTGGCGCGCGAAAGCCGACACGACATAGGTATCGGCCTGCCCCGGCGCGGTGTGGTTGAAGGGCCTAAAACGGACGGCCTTGAGGCGCTCATGGGCCATCTGCCCGATCATCAGGTCGGCCGCGGCCTTGGTCGCGCCATAGACGCTGGTCGGCTGCAGCGGCGCCGCCTCGCTGATCGGTCCCTCGACCGCCAGGAACGAGTCGCCGTAGGCCTCCGAACTGCCGACATTGATGAAACGAGCCTCCGGCGCGTGCCGCAGCACCGCCTCGGCGAGGTTCATGGCGCCGTAGAGATTGACCTCCCAGGCCCGGCGCGGCGAACGATGCGCTTCCGCCGGCGCGGCGATCGCCGCCAGATGCACCACCGCGGTAGGCCGGGCCGCCTGAACCGCGCGATCGGCAGCCTCGCTATCGCTGATGTCGAAGGCTTCGCCCTCGGCAGCGCCGTAGATCGCCACCGATGATGCGCCGTCGCCGCGGATCGCCTCGAGATGGCGCACGAGCAGCGTACCGACGAACCCGCCGGCGCCGGTGATCAGGACTCGATGCTGAGGATCCATCACGCTATCGCTCTTTTTCGGTAGAGATCGCCGGTAGCGGTCGCACCCGGCGCGCCGGCTGCTCCACTCAGCGGCTCAGGCGCTTCAGATCGGCATCGACCATCTCGACGATCATCTCTTCCAGCGAGATCTCCGCCTCCCAGCCGAAGGCCACCTTTGCCTTGGCTGGGTTGCCGAGCAGGACGTCGACCTCGGCGGGGCGGAACAATGCCGGATCGATGACGAGATGGTCGTCGATCGACAAGCCTGCATGCTCGAAGGCGATGCGGCACATGTCGCGAACGGTGGTCGTGCGGCCGGTCGCGATGACATAGTCGTCCGCCACGTCCTGTTGCAGCATCAGCCACATGGCCCGGACATAGTCCTTCGAATGGCCCCAGTCGCGCTTGGCGTCGATATTGCCGAGGCGCAGTTCCTTGGCCATGCCGAGCTTGATACGGGCGACGGCGTCGGTGACCTTGCGGGTGACGAACTCGATGCCGCGCAGCGGCGATTCGTGGTTGAACAGGATGCCGCTCGAAGCGTGCATGCCGTAGCTCTCGCGGTAGTTGACGGTCAGCCAGTGGCCGTAGAGCTTCGCCACGGCATAGGGCGAACGCGGATAGAACGGCGTCGTCTCGGACTGCATCGGCTCCTGGATCAGGCCGTACATTTCCGACGAAGACGCCTGGTAGAAGCGCGCTTCAGGCCGCTCGAGCCGCACCGCCTCCAGCATGTTGGTGACGCCGAGGCCGGTCACCTGGCCGGTGAGGATCGGCTGCTGCCAGGAGGATTTGACGAAGGACTGCGCGCCCAGATTGTAGACCTCGTCCGGCACGACGTCGCGCATCACCCGGATGATCCCGGACAGATCCAGCAGATTGCCGTCGTGGATACGCACGTCCTTGTCGACGCCGAGCCACTTCAGGCGCACGTCGTTGACGTCGGCCGTGCTCGAGCGGCGAACCAGGCCGTGGACCTCGTAGCCCTTCTCGAGCAGCAGCTGCGATAGGTATGCCCCGTCCTGGCCGGTGATGCCGGTAATGAGCGCGCGTTTCGTCATAGCGATCTACTATCCCGTTCGTCGTACGTTGCCATGCCGATCCTGGCGCCTAGCGAGTGCTGGCTTTAACCATCTCGCCGGTTCGAGGCAAGACGAGAGGGGTTCGGCGATGGCCGCCGCCCTCGCGACCACCGCAAAACGTCTCCTCGACCCTGCCGAGCGGCGATCGTTCCAATGCTGTAACCGTTAGCGTTGCCGCGCCGGTCTTCAGACGCGCGCGCCGTTATCGCTTTGCCAACCGTGGCGCCCAGGCGCGACGATCGGCATCCCGCCAGTCGGTCCTCCGTCAGCAACAGGGCTGTCCACCCGTGTTGCGTGTGATATCAGCCAGAGACAGCAGATCGCTATGCAGGCGCTCCCGACTTCGCCTCATATCGAAGGAGCGTGTGAAGGAACGGAGGACGGCGCTTGTCCGAGACCGCAGACCGGGCCGAAACGGCTTGCCTGACCCATCTGCAGCGGCTGGAAGCCGAGTCGATCCATATCATGCGCGAAGTGGCGGCCGAATTCCGCAACCCCGTGATGCTGTATTCCATCGGCAAGGATTCGGCGGTGATGCTGCATCTGGCGATCAAGGCATTCTTCCCTTCCAAACCCCCCTTCCCGCTTCTCCATGTCGATACCGGCTGGAAATTCCGGGAGATGATCGAATTCCGCGAGGCGACCGTACGGCAACTAGGGCTGGAGCTGCTCGTCCACACCAACGAAGCCGGCCGTGCCGCCGGCGTGACGCCCTTCAGTCATGGCTCCTCCGCCTACACGCACATCATGAAGACCGAAGCACTGAAGGCGGCGCTCACGGAGCACGGCTTCGACGCAGCCTTCGGCGGGGCACGGCGCGACGAGGAGAAGAGCCGAGCCAAGGAGCGCATCTTCTCGTTCCGCACCGCCGGTCACGGCTGGGAGCCGAAGAGCCAGCGCCCGGAACTGTGGAACCTCTACAATGGCAGGATCCGCAAGGGTGAATCGATCCGCGTGTTCCCGCTCTCGAACTGGACCGAGCTGGATATCTGGCAGTACATTCTGCAGGAGGCGATCCCGATCGTGCCCCTGTATTTCGCGGCGGAGCGTCCGGTGGTGGCCCGCGACGGCCAGTTGATCATGGTGGACGACGAGCGGCTGCCGCTGGAGCCGGGCGAGACGCCCTCGATGAAGTCGATCCGCTTCCGTACGCTCGGCTGTTACCCGCTGACGGCGGCGATGGAGTCCACAGCGGCGACGCTTGCCGACATCGTTTGCGAGATGCTGGCCGCCCGAAGCTCCGAGCGCTCCGGGCGACTGATCGACCATGACGAGGCCGGATCGATGGAGAAGAAGAAGCGCGAGGGCTACTTCTGATGGACAAGGTGGATCGCGAGACCCCAGACCTCGCCGAATTTATGGATCATCACGACCGCAAGGACCTCTTGCGCTTTCTTACCTGCGGCTCGGTCGACGACGGCAAGTCGACGCTCATCGGGCGCCTGCTCTACGACACGAAGCTGCTGTTCGCGGACCAGCTGGCGACCCTGACGAAGGATTCGCGCAAGCACGGCACCGTCGGCGAGGACATCGATTTCGCCCTGCTGATGGATGGGCTCGAGGCCGAGCGCGAGCAAGGCATCACCATCGATGTCGCCTACCGCTTCTTTGCGACGGAGAAGCGGAAGTTCATCGTCGCCGACACGCCCGGCCACGAGCAATATACCCGCAACATGGCGACCGGGGCCTCCACGGCTGACCTCGCGGTGATCCTGATCGATGCGCGCAAGGGCGTGCTGACGCAGACCCGCCGCCACGCCTTCCTCGCCTCGCTGCTCGGCATCCGGCACGTGATCCTCGCGGTCAACAAGATCGACCTCGTCGGCCATTCCGAAGCGGTCTTCGACCAGATCGTCGCCGACTTTCGTGCCTTCGCCGTCGAGCTGAAGTTCGAGACGATCCAGCCCATTCCCCTGTCGGCGCGCTTCGGCGACAACGTCATCGTGCGTGGGCCCCATCTTGCCTGGTACGCCGGGCCGACGTTGCTCGAACATCTGGAGACGATCGAGGTCGGGCAGGCACTGCGCGACCGGCCGTTCCGGATGCCGGTGCAATGGGTGAACCGCCCGAACCTCGACTTCCGCGGCTATTCGGGCACCGTGGCCAGCGGACGGGTCGCGGTCGGCGACGTCGTCGCGGTGGCGACATCCGGTCGCACGAGTGTGGTCAGATCGATCGTGACCCATGACGGCGAGAAGCGGCAGGCCCTGGCCGGCGAGGCGGTGACGCTGGTCCTAGCCGACGAGATCGACGTCTCGCGCGGCGACATACTGGCGGACGCCGAAGCGAGACCGGAGGTCGCCGACCAGTTCGCGGCCCATCTCGTCTGGATGGACGACGAGCCGATGCTGTCCGGCCGTCCATACCTCCTGAAGATCGGCACCAGGACGGTCCCGGCGAGCTTCACCGAGATCAAGCACCAGATCGACGTCAACACGTTCCAGCACCTTGCGGCCAAGACGCTCACGCTCAACGAAGTCGCGGTCGTCAACATCTCGACCCAGGAGCCGATCGCCTTCGACCCCTATGAGGAGAACCACACCACCGGCGGCTTCATCGTCATAGACCGGCTGAGCAATCTGACGGTCGGCGCCGGCATGATCGACTATGCGCTCCGGCGGGCGCACAACATCCACTGGCAGGCGCTCGATCTCGACAAGAAGCGGCGGGCCGCGGCCAAGGACCAACGCCCCGCGGTGCTCTGGTTCACCGGCCTTTCCGGATCCGGCAAATCGACCGTGGCCAACCTGGTCGAGAAGCGGCTCTACGCCATGGGCCGGCACACCTACCTGCTGGACGGCGACAATGTCCGGCACGGGCTCAACCGCGACCTGGGGTTCACCGAGGCGGACCGGGTCGAGAACATCCGCCGCGTCGCCGAAACCGCCAAGCTCTTCGCCGACGCGGGCCTCATCGTGCTCTGCTCGTTCATCTCGCCGTTCCGCGCCGAACGGGACATGGCGCGGCGTCTCCTCGACCCTGGCGAGTTCATCGAGATATTTCTCGACACGCCGCTCGCCGTCGCCGAGCGGCGTGATCCCAAGGGCCTCTACAAGCGGGCGCGGGCCGGCGAGATCAAGAACTTCACGGGAATCGACAGTCCCTACGAGCCGCCGCCGAGCCCTGAAATCCGGCTAGTCGCCGCCGGCGCTACCGCGGAGACACTGGCCGAACAGGTCGTCGACTACCTGATCCATCACCG
Source organism: Aurantimonas endophytica (assembly GCF_014196845.1). Classification (GTDB taxonomy): domain Bacteria; phylum Pseudomonadota; class Alphaproteobacteria; order Rhizobiales; family Rhizobiaceae; genus Aurantimonas; species Aurantimonas endophytica. The sequence continues at coordinate 631,266 of NZ_JACIEM010000002.1, read as the reverse complement.
TTTTCTCTGATCCCCAAGGCCGCTCCCGGCCTCTCCACGCTCGATGCGGCAACGCCGATCCACCGGCATGCTTCTGCAGGAACCACGCAAGGCGGGAACGCAACGCCGCATGCGCCGACCACAGCGCGTCAGACGATCTCGATCTCCGGGAACGGAAACAGGAATTTTCCGCCGGCTGACCGGAACTCCCCTTCCCGGCGCAAGATGCCCTCCTTGAAATGCCAGGGCAGCACCAGGAAATAGTCCGGGTTCATCGCCCGTGCTTCGGCCTCCGAAATGATCGGGATATGGGTACCTGGGGTGACGCAGCCGAACTTGTCGGCATTGACCTCGGCGATAGCTGGAATCTCGGCGGCCGTCAGGTTGCAGAACTGCAGCGTGACGTTGCCCTTGGTGGAGGCACCGTACCCGATGATCTTCTTGCCGTCGGCAACCAGCGTCTTAATCAGCCGGGTCAGATCATCCCGGTGCCGGAAGACCCGCTCCTCGAACTCCCGGAACGGGCGGGGCGTACCAAGCCCCATGCGGTCTTCCTGCGCCAGCAGCCAATCCACCACGGTGCGGTTGGATTGGACAAGGCTGCGACCGGCATGGGTCGCGGTGACCGCGAAGCTGCCACCATTGATGTTGTTCATGACCACGTCGACGATCCGCAATCCGGCCGCCTCCACGATCTTCTCGACGACCGAAAGGGAATAGTATTCCAGATGCTCGTGGCAGATCGTATCGTAGGAGTTGGTGCGCAGCATCGCCGGCATGTAGCTCTGCTCGAAATGCCAGATGCCGTCAGGCGCAAGAATTTCGGCGACCTGCCGCGCGAACGCGATGGGATCGTCCAGATCGTAGAACATCGCGATCGAGGTGACGATCTTCGCCGACTTGTCGGAAACCGAGCGGAAGGCATCGGCACTGAAGAATTCCGGGACCAGCGTGATCTCTTCCGGATAGTAGGAGGCGAATTTCCGGCCCGTCGGGTCGATCCCGATGCGCCTGAGACCTGGCTCCGAGTACGCCTTTAGGGTGGTCGCGTCGTTGCTGCCGATGTCCACGATGACGTCGCCGCTGACCGGTCCCGCAAGGCGCTCGAGATACTTCACCTTGTGCGTGAGGTGGTCGACCATCGACTGGTTGAGCCCTGACCGGTAGCCATAGTTCTCCCCGTACATCTCGTCGGCGTCATAGCTGTGCCGCAGCTGCAGCAGACCACTGTCGGGGCTCCAGACCAGTTCCAGCGGTCCTTCCGTCACCTGCTCAGCGGGAGACTTCGGGAAGACGCCCGTTAAAGCCTGGCGACCGAGATCCAGTACGCTGACGAGGTGGGAGGTTCCGGATACGCGGCACTTTTCAATTTCGGTATAAGACACGCAGACTTAACCTCACTAAAAGATGCGTCCAAAGCCTTCAGCGTCCGATCGGTGCACTCAGATCGAGCCGGTGAGTTCTGTTGTGTTGCCTGAGCTCAAAGGTTCGGTCAAGCCATCCGCCTGTTCTCCGGCTACCGGTTTCCCCGAGCCAAGTAGGCCTGCAGCGTTGCATCTTCGGATGGCATCTGCCAAACCTCGGGCTGTTGACGATCACGCTGCAGAAGGTGACCGCCGAATGTGGAATGGGGCTGAGACCCGGTATACCCGTCATGTCCTGGCAGAAATCCGGTTCGGCATTCCGCAGGTCGGCAAGATCAACGGCGGCGGGCAAGTCGCCTCTCTCCTGAAAACGATTTCGAAGGCGGTGACGACCGCGCGGCAGCGCGGCTTTGGACGCAGCTGGCGAAAGAGTCTTGACGGTGTTCGGCGCTTATCCCGCCCCTTCCCCAACGTTTGCAGCGAGCCAGTCCCGACGGCACCTGAAGCATCCTTGCTCGCCGGTCGCCATCAGAGGGCACGCCCGCATTGAAAGCCAGGAATGCGAAACAGCGCACCAGCAAGGCTGCGGTCATGCAGCCTGTCACAACGGCAGCGGCTCCGCCGACGGCTAAAGAGCCCGCTTCGATGACAGACCAACTGGTTTCCTACGCCCAGAATTTCGAAGATATCCTGCTGAACAGGGTATTCGGCGGCAAGCGAACCGGATTCTACGTCGATATCGGCGCCTACAAGCCGGTCGAGGGGTCCGTCACCAAGCTGTTCTACGACCGGGGCTGGAGTGGCATCAATGTAGAGCCTGGCAGCGCCTTCGAGGAGTTGCAGGCGGCCCGTCCCCGTGACGTCAACCTGCGCATGGCGGTTCTGGACCGGACTGGCGAGGTGGCTTTCTTCGAAGACACCCGGGACCGGGGCACGTCGCATGTCACCGAGGAAACCGGCACCGCCACCGTCACCGTGCCCTGCGACACACTTGAGCGGATCATCGAAGCCCACGCCAACGGCAGGGTCATCGATTTCCTGAAGGTCGACGCCGAGGGTTCCGAAGGGGCGATCGTGCGCAGCACGGACTGGCGCATCGTGAGGCCGCCGGTCCTGGTATTCGAGGCGACGCGGCCCTGGAGCACGACGCTGGCAAATCAGGACTGGGAGCCGGTTCTTCAGGAACAGGGCTACAGCCGCGTCTTCTTCGACGGAATCAATTGCTTCTATGTTCCGGAAGAGCTCGCGGCTTCGCTGGCTCCTCACTTCGCCGCCCCCATCAATGTTCTCGACCGCGCGGTCAGGGCCGATCAGGTGATGCGCGAACAGGCTCTGATCGTCGAGCGGGAAGAGCTTCGCCAAAGGCTGACGTCCGCCGAGCAGGCCTTGGCGGAGTTCGACGATCAGGCCAAGGCCGCTGCCGGGCGGACAAGCGAGCTCGAAAGGCAGCTGGAAGTCGAGCGCGCCGACGGCGCCTCGCTGCGGCAGCGCCTGGACCAGACGGAATCCGCGCTTGCGCTGATGCGCCGGGAGGCGGAGGTCTACCATCGCCGGCTGGACGAGGATCTGGCCGTGCGCGACACCTTGCGGCAGCGCCTGCAGCAGACGGAAGCGGAAATGGCGCTGATGCGCCAGAAGGCCGAGCGGGACGACCGCTGGCTCGAGCAGGAACGCGCGGCCCACGAAATCTCGCGCCAGCGCCTGCAGCAGGCCGAAAGCGAAATCGCCCTCATTCGCGAGCAGACGGAGACCGAAATGGCCATACTCCGCAATCTGGCGGAGCAGGAGCGCCACAAGCTCGCAAGCGAGCTGGCGGCGCGCGATTCACTGCAAGAGCCACGGCAGTTGCAGCTTTCTGCCAGTACGGCGCTGGCGGACAGCCCGAGCGAACCGTCGTTGGAAACCGCTCCGGCCCGCATGAGCTTCGGCGCAAGGCTCCTGCAGCCGGTGAAGGTCATCGCATGGAGCGGCTACCGGCTGATCAGGCCGATCGTGCGCCCGATCGCATGGCGGACCCGCAACTTTCTCATGGTGCCGATTTCCCAGGCCATCGAGCAAGTTCGGGATGTCAGCCAACCGGACCTTTCGGAGGCCCTCCGTCGGGCTCTGGATGCCGACATGCAGGCCAAACAACAGGCCATGCAATCTGCGACGCGGAATGCGGAGATCCTCGTCACAACGGCAGAGCAGACCCTGGAACTCGTCCGGCAGTCGGCGGAGCAGACCGCGAATCTTGTCAGGCAGTCGGTGGAGCAAGCTGCGGAACTCACCCGACAATCGGCCGCCCAGAACGCAGAACAGCTGCGGCAGAGGGAGGAGCACTCGGCTGAATTTGGCAGGATCACCGGTGCAATCGAGAACGCTCTCCTGACGCTGACGCTCGAATCGGCTTCGCGTCGTCCGAAATCCGCTCCACTCGCCGCCGGGGGGCCGACGCAGGCGATCGCGCGACTGAATCTGCCGCAAGGAAGAGCAGCCGAGCTGCTCTATTTCCGCAGCGACATGAGCGTCGGCGGCCCCATCGCGGCCTCCGGCGAGTGGGAGCCGCACATGCGGCGCCTGCTCGAGCGCACCGTCCAGCCGGACTGGACCTGTCTCGACGTCGGCGCCAATATCGGCGCCCACACGATGTCGCTCGCCAGCCTTGCCTACATGGGCCAGGTGATCGGTTTCGAGGCTGATCCCGCCAACCACGCTCTGCTGGCGCACAACGTCGCTGCCCTCGGCGGCGCGGTCGCCGACACCGAAGTACTGAACCTGGCGCTGTGGGACTCGCCCGGCCGGCTTCGCCTGGGCCGTGTCGACGAATTCACCGGTTGCTCCTTCGTGAGTGCCGGAGCGCTCGATGAAGCGGACGTCGAGAAACATCTTCGCGATGTCGTCGATCCGGCTGCCACGAAGGGGCGCGCCCTGAGCCCGCGGACCTCCGAAGTCGAGGCTGCCACGCTCGATGGCTGGGTGAAGGAGAAGGCGCTGCAGCGCGTCGACCTCATCAAGATCGACGCCGAAGGCGCCGAGTCGCGGATTCTCTCCGGGGCCAGGGACGTACTGAAGCGCTTTCGGCCGCTCGTGCTCGTCGAGTACAACCCCGATTGCGCCAGCGTTCACTTCAAGGAGGAGCCGGATACGCTCTACCGCGCGCTCGCCGAATGCTTCGATGATCTCGGCGCCATCGAGCGGGACGGGACGGTGACGGCCATCGAGGACTGGGAGTCTCTCAAGGCGCGTCTGGACAGCGGCAAGGGCTGGGAGGATCTGGTATGCGGCTTCGCGTGAGCGGGCCCTCGGCGGAGCACGCCGAATGAGGATGGACATGATCCGGCCGCCGGACCTGACGCTCGTCGTCGACGTCCGCTGCCTGCAGGATCCGAATTTCGCCCGACGCGGTGTCGGCCGCCATGCTTTGGCACTGCTGCGCAACGCGCCCCAGCGCTTCCGGCTGATCGGCCTGTGCGATCCCGACCTGCCGCCGCTGATCCCCGAGGCGCGGGCGTGTCTCGCCGGGACGACGAACAATGCCTATGCGGCCGCCGGCGCCGACGGCTTCGTCGAACTCTCGCCGATGACCCACGATCCGCGCTTCGTCATGCGGCTGATGCAGGCGCCTGACCTGGTGCGCGTCACCGTGGTCTACGACTTCATCCCGCGCCGCAATCCGGCCTTCTATCTCGGTACGCCGTCGGCGCGGCTGGGCTACGCCGAAAACCTGCGCTGGCTGGCGAGCTTCGACCTGTTCTGCCCGATTTCGCGCAGCGCCGGGGACGACCTCGCCGATCTACTGGGGATCGCCGCCCATCGCATCCGCACCACCGGCGCGCCGGTCGATCCGGTGTTCGCCCGGGCGGCAGAGCACGAGGCGGGCCGGCAGGAGCCGCGGCACCTGCTTGTCGTGGCGGGGCCAGATCCGCGCAAGAACCCGGAGATCGCCATCCTCGCCCACGCACGCTCGCAGACGCTGCAGAGCCAAGGTATCCCGCTGGTCATCGCCGGCAATTACGGCCCCGACTACATTCGGCATTTCGCCGGGGTGACCGCCAATGCCGGCGGCCGGCCCGAGCTGCTCGAGGTTCCGGGCCATCTCGACGACGACGCGCTGGTCGATGTCTATGCCCGCGCCATCGCGCTGTTTGCGCCGTCGCGCGACGAGGGTTTCTCGCTGCCGGTCGTGGAGGGCATGGCTGCCGGGCTGCCCTCCGTCGGCAGTGACATACCGGCGCATCGCGAGTTGCTGCCGGACGACAGGGACCGGTTCTCGCCGGACGACGTGGTGGGGCTTTCGGCCCTGATGGAGCGCCTAGCCTTCGGCCCGGAGCTGCGCGCCGAAACCGTCGCCCGGCAGGCCGGGGTCTGGCGCCGCTATCTCGACCACGAGGTCGGCAGCCGTTTCTGGAACGCCATATCGCGCCGCTTCGCGTCCTATGTCCGCCTGCCGCATCCGATGCTGGTGCGCGGCCGCCGGCCGCGGGTGGCCCTGCTCACCCCGCTGCCGCCCGACCGGTCCGGGGTGGCGGACTATACCGCCGCGACGATCGCCGAACTCGGGCAGCTGGTCGATCTCGACGTGTTCACCCAGACCGCCGATCCCGCGCCGACGCCGGGTGCCGCCAGCGTTCGACCGCTCGACAGCTTCGCCCATGTCGCGCCGTGCTTCGACCGGGTGATCAGCGTCATCGGCAACTCGCACTTCCACACCCCCATATTCGAGATGCTGCGCCGCTACGGAGGGGCCGCCATCGCCCACGATGCGCGCATGCTCGGTTTCTACCGGATCCTGCTCGGCGAGCAGCGCGCCCTCGACGTGGCCAGCCGCGAGCTCGGGCGGAAGGTGGAGGTTGCCGAACTGAACGGCTGGCTGGCGGACGAGGGCTCGGCCAAGGCGCTGTTCCTGGGCGAGATCCTCGAGGCGGCCTCGCCGATGATCGTGCATTCGCCGGTGACCGTGCGCCTCCTCGCCGAGCGGCACGGCACACCGCCCGCCTACGTGCCCTTCAGCATCTATCGCCCGTGGGATCCGCAGGCGCTGACGCCCCTCGCCCGCGCAGCCGCGCGCCAGCGTCTCGGGCTTGCCGACGACGAGGTCGCGATCGCCAGCTTCGGCGGCGTGTCACCCAGCAAGGCGCCGGAAGAGTGCGTCTGGGCGCTCGACTTCCTGCGGCAATGGGGCATCCCGGCCAGCCTGCACTTCGTCGGGAACCTCCGCGACATGCACGACGGCGGCGCCCATCTGCGTGCCGTCGTGGAGCGCCTCGGACTGAGGAATCACGTCCGCTTCCAGGACGACTTCGTGCCGGAGCAGACCTATCGCGACTATCTCGTCGGCGCCGACCTCGCCCTGCAGCTGCGCACCTATACGCTGGGCGGCCTGTCCGGCGCGCTGCTCGACTGCGCGGCGGTGGGCCTGCCGACCGTCGCCAACCGGTCGCTCGCCGACGCCGTGGGTGTTCCGGCAAGCTATAATCGCGGCGTGAACGATGCGCTGAGCCCGCTGCTGATCGCCGAAGCACTGGCCGAGCTGCACGAGGCGGGGCTCGGGCGCCAGCGGCCGGAAGAAGAGCGGCGTGCCTTTTCGGAGGAACGCAGCCTCGCCCGCTATTCCCAGCGGCTCTGCCGCGTGCTCGGCCTCGGCGTCGAAGCTGCGCAGTGGCGCGTGCCGGAGCATCGCACAGGATGAGCGACGTCATCTTCGACTGTACGGAATTGTATCAGAACCCCATTAGGACCGGGATTCAGCGGGTCGTCCGCGAGATGCTGCGGAACTGGCCCGACGACGGGCCGCGTCTGCATGTCGTGCGGTACGACGTCGACCGGGCACTTGTCCGGCTTTCAGAACAAGCCGTACGCGTGCTCGCCGATCAGGAGGCCGGCACCGATTGTCTGTCGCGCGACGAGATCGCGTTGCGCCTCGCTGCGGTCGATGCACCGCCTCCCGAGCCGCTCCCTGAGGACGCGGTCTATTTCATCCCCGAGGTCTTCTACGACACGCTGCGCTGCCGCTACTACGAGTGTCTGATGAAAGCTCACGGGAAGACCCTGGCGATGCTCGGCTACGATTTCATCGTCTATCTCAAGCCGCATCTGTTCAACCTGCGGACTTGTCTCGGCCAGATCGAGTATCTGCGCCTGATCGCCAAAGCGCAGCACGTGGCGCATATCAGTGAGGCCACTCGGCGCGACTACGAGGGCCGCATCCTGCACGCGGGCTCGCCGCGCAAGGGCCCGGTGCTGCCACTCGGCGCCGATGGGCTGAACATGGAGCGCCAGACCTGGCACCCCGACCGCAGGAACTTCGTCGCGCTGGGCTCGATCGACCAGCGCAAGAACCAGCAGATGATCTTCGAGGCGTTCCGCATGCTCTGGCGCGACGGCCACGATGCCCGGTTGACCCTTATCGGGCGAGCATTTGCCGCCGCCGATATCGCCTGGCTGGACGAGGCCCGGAACTACGAACAGTTCCAATGGCTCGACGAGGCCTCGGACGAGAACATCCGCCGCGAACTCGCGGCCGCCCGGTGCACCATCTACGTTTCCGAGGCAGAGGGCTACGGCCTGCCGCCGGTCGAAAGCCTGGCGGTGGGTATTCCGGTGATCACGACAGCCGCCATGCCGAGCCTCGAGGGCCTGCCAACGGTCGGCCAGATCCGGCTGGAGGATGTGACCGCAGCAGCCATTGCCGAGGCGGTGGAAACGATGCTGACGGACAAGGCGGCAAGCCGGCTATGGAAAGACCTGCGACAACTCGAGTTGTCGGGATGGGCGGACCTCGGAAGCCAGACCGCTCTTTGGCTCGAAACCGTATCGGCGGACCGCGATCACGGCGTCGCTACAGCCATGGAGACTGTCCGCCTGACGGGCACCTCGTGAACCCTACGGATTGGAACTGGCACCGGGGCTCGACCGGAAACTGTTTGAATGAAGACGCCGGATCCCATCACCGTTTCTGCCACCATCATATTTGACGCAGCACGCCCGGCATTCCATGCTCGCCGGCACCATCCAGAGGTCAGGATCGATCATGAGCAGTATCGGGCAGACACACGATGCCAATAGTGCCAACCCAGCCGTGCAGCAGCTTGCTGCACAGGTGAACGCCTTGCCCTGGCACCACCAGATTGATTTCGGCAACGGGATACTCTCGCCCGGGAAGGCGCCGATCAGCCTTTTCCGCGAACAGGCCGAGATCTATTTCCGCGACATCATAACAGGCAAGAGCTTCCTCGATATCGGTTGCTGGGACGGGTTCAACAGCTTCGAGGCCCGGCGGCGGGGTGCGTCGCGCGTCCTGGCCGCAGACCATTTCGCGTGGTCGGATCAATGCTGGGGAGATCGCGCCTCCTTCGAACTCGCCCGCAAGCATCTCGCGCCCGAGGTCGAGGCGATCGACATCGATCTGCCGGACATGACTCCCGACACCGTGGGCCGGTTCGACGTCGTCCTGTTTGCCGGCGTCTTCTATCACCTGCGCCACCCGTTCCTCGTCTTGGAGAACATCGCTCGGCTTTCCAAGGAATGGCTGATCATCGAGACGCACATGGACGCCGCGAACGTTCCACAACCGGCGATGATCTTCTACCCGACCACCGAACTGGCCAACGACCCGACGAACTGGTGGGGACCCAATCGGGCCTGCGTGGAAGCGATGCTCCGCGATGTCGGATTTCCGCATGTCGAGTTCACGCCGAACCCGCAACATCCGAACAGGGGGATCTTTCGGGCCAAACGGCAGCAGTGAGAAGCACTGCATCAGCTAGGCGACCGGGGAAGCGGGCCTCCTTCTCAGGATCAGATCATTCACGGAATTATTCAGGACGACATTTGAGTAGACGATCGCTTCCGCGGTCGCGATCGTCTCACTGGCATCATTTCCTTTTCCGACCATTTGCCTCTGCTGAAAATGATGACAGATCCAGCGGGCAAAAAGCATCGGATTGGTTTCTCCAAACGCCATCAGGCACCAGGAATTGAACTCCAGGTAAATGATCGGATTGAAGCGCTCGATCGTTTGAAGCGCCCCCTTCAGGACCTGCGGCTCAAACCCCTCCACATCGACCTTGATGAAATCCACCCGGTCCAAGCCTAACGCGTCGACGATGCCGTCGACTGTTCCCATAGGGACGACTACAGATGTCTCCTTCTGCGTCACATGTCCAAATGCGGAGTCACCCGCAAAATATGCCTCGCCGGCGTTCGCGCCGACCGCCATCTGCCGAATGACGACATTCTGCAATCCGTTCGCTTCGACATTAGTTCTCAGAAGGTCGAATACTGGTGGATTTGGCTCAAAAGCATAGACGTGACGCGCCACTTGGCTCAAAGCGCAAGCCGTGAGGCCGATATTAGCGCCAATATCCAAAGCGATACTATCTTCGCTCAGCCGCGATGAGACAGTTTGGAGGAGATCGTCTCCGAAACGAGAACCGAGGCTTGAGGAGTACGCATCACCACCACCCAGTACATGAATCAGGAATTGCCTTCCTCCGATCCAAATCTGCTTAGAATCGACCAAGATTACTACCTTTCAGAAACTTGGATTATCCGAAATACTTGCCATGCACTAGACCGTCGTACAAGGCACGATCGCGAACCAGGACGGTTCTAAGAACCTCATATATCTCTGAGCTTAAATCCGGGGTAGGGCCTTCTCCTCTATTCTGTCGGCCGAGAGGCGCCGCCGTCACACCTAGTGCCGCCGACAATTGATCCACAAGGTTCTGCGCTCTTTCGACAGGAGCGACATACGTATTCTCTATTTCTAAAAGGGCCCTTAGCGGATCTTCAGCCATCTGAATACCGAAGAATGCGCATTGCTGATCTCGTACGATTTCTCCGAAGCGATGCATCACATCCTCGTCAAAATTACCACAAAGACCAAGCCGCTCTACTTCGGAGGGGATTTTCATAATATATCTGTAGTAACTTAAAGCGCGAGAAATAGGCTCGCGAAGGGTCGACACATACACAACGGGAAATTGTATTTCCCTTGCCTGCTCTATATTGAAATGCCCTCCAATTACTTTAAAGGGTTCTATTTTTTCTTGGTTGCTCAAATCCTCTAAGCTTATCTCCTTGCCCAGCCACCCTACTTTGTCGCTACCCACGATACTACGAAGATAGAAATTTATACTAGTGCCTGCAGTCTTAGGTATATGTAGATATACAACCTTTTCATCTGCCGAAATTGGTCTGATTGAGCGCATAGCATTCCTCCAAGCCATCAACCCATGCCTTTAGGGAGGTCGTCGGTCAAGCAGGAATGCTTGAGCCCGCTCTGCCTCTTCGATCAGATGTGCGGAGACGAGATGTCTCGCCACGGACTAAATCTGAAAGGCGCCCGCCACACGCAGTATTGCGTTACTCCCAAAATTTGCTTCGCTGATTGGCCCGGTACCCATGGCCGTCGCCTGCCGGAGATCGACCCTGGTTCCGTTCGTCGTGCCGACCAAGTAACCCGTCAGCCCCGCCATGCCCCCATAAAACGGTGTGGTGACGAGGCCCGGATTGGCGGCGTTCATGTTGAAGGGGAAGCCGGTGATCGCGGCGGCGCCGGTGGCGGTTCCCTTGGAGGAGATCTGGACCAGCAGCGAGAAGAAGCCGATCCGGCCGATCTTGGTGTAGCTGCCGCTCTGGGCGACATAGACGATGCCGGTGCTGGCGCCGCCGAAGCTGAGGCCGGGCGTGAAGCTGCCTTCGGCGTAGTCGTCCAGCGTGTTCGGGTCGCTCGACGGGTTCGGCATGGGCGGAAAGCGCAGCTGGCCCGCCGGCAGCGAGACAAGGCCGCTGCCGGCGACGGTCAGCGCCTCCGTCCAGGCGCCGCCATCGGCCGAAACCTTCACGTGCAGGTCGTCGTCGCCCGCCAGACCGATCTCCGCACGGCCGGAGAAGCCGTCCTGGAAGAGCACGCTCGCCGTCTGACCGGCCGCGGCCTTGTTGATCTTAAGCTGGTGGCCGGCGCCTTCATGGGTGAAGAGGCTGGCGGCAGAGGCAACGGCCAGACGGTTCGTCTGGTCGGAGGCTGCATTGACGCCGAAGCGGGCGATGCTGGCGCCGCCATTGGTCGCGAACTCGCTCCACGCCCCGTCGCGCCGCACGACGAAGGCCGCCGCGTCGGCGACATAGGCCATCCAGCCGTCCGCCGCCGCAATGAAGCTCCAGGCGCCGAAAGCAAAGAGCGCGATGCGTCCCTCCTGCCCGGCCCAGGCGCCGGTCGCGTTCGCCGGCACGATATAGGCCGCCCCCTCGGCGGGTCCGGCCGGCGGCGTGGCAAGGGTCCGGCTGATGACGGAGGGCTGCACCAGCGCGTCGAGCAGGCGCAGCGCCTCGTTGTGGGTGACATGCTTCTGCGCCTGCTGGGGCAAGATGAAGGGAAGGCTGAGCCTCGGGGTCGTCTCCATGGGTGGGCATCCTCCTGCGCTTGGACCGGGCCCATCCTAGGGCCGGTCCAAGCACCGGGGATAAGTCACGCGCGGCGGCGTTCGCTGTGCCTGCCGTCTCGCGCGGGATCGCGGGCGCGGCTGCGGCCCTTCAACGACCGGAGGCCGCTGGCGGATTCAGGGAAGCTGGTCCTCCAGCACCTGCGCGTCCCCGACGTCTTCGCGGCTCACCACCTGGCCATGCTCGAGCTGGATGATCTGTGTGCAGTATTTCTTCAGAAGCGCCGTCGAATGCGAGGCGAGCACGAAGATGCTCGATTTCTCGATGAACTGGCCCATGCGGATCTGCGCCCGCTGCTGGAACTCGGCGTCACCGGCGCCCAGCACCTCGTCGATCAGCAGGATTTCCGGCTGGGCGGCGGTGGCCACGCCGAAGGAGAGCCGGGTCTTCATGCCGTCGGAATAGGTTCGCACCGGCATCGAGAGGAATTCGCCGAGCTCGGAGAATTCCTCGATGTCGGGGATACGGCTCTTCGACTCGGCACGGGAGGCCCCCAGCATCATCCCCATGCGCATGATGTTCTCGTAGCCCGTCAGCTCGGGCTCCATGCCGGCGCCAAGGCCGAAGACGGTGGAAACCCGGCCCTCGATGGTGATGCGGCCGCGCGTCGGCGTGAAGATGCCGGCAAGCGTGCGCAGCAAGGTGGATTTGCCCGAACCGTTGTGGCCCACGAGGCCGATCCGGTCGCCCTTGCGCAGTTCGAGATTGATGCCGTCGAGCGCCTTGACGGTGACGATGCGCCGGTCCTCGCGGGAGATCCGCCCGCCGGTGCTCACCGCCAGCAGCTGGTGGCGCAGGCTCATCGATCCCGCGTTGTAGATCGGATATTCGATCGCGACGTCCTCGAGGCTGATCCTGGCCATGGCGGCTACACCCAGAACGGCAGACGGGCGGCCTTGGCGCGCGTCATCGCCAGAGCGAGGATCCATCCCACCACCGCCATGCCGATGGTGACGGCATATACCGACAGGCTCGGCACGATGCCCTGGACCGGGTCGCGGACGACTTCGATCCAGTAGGCGATCGGGTTGATGGTCATGAAGACGTCCAGCCCCTCGAAGTCCCGCGAGCGGAACAGCACCGGCGACAGAAAGAACAGGACCGGCATGATCGAATTGATCAGCGGATCGAGATCCCGGTAACGCGCGCCCAGGAACCCGACGAGCTGGATGACCCAGAACAAATTGGCGAGCACGAGCAGAAGGCCGAAGATCGACAGGAAGGCCAGCGGCGAAAGCGTCGCGGGGTAGAGCGCCAGGACGATCGCCACGATCACCAGATTATGGACGAAATTGACGATCTGCGTGAACAGCTGCTGGAGGGAAATGCGCCATGTGGGGGTGCGCATGTTCTTGATGATCGACGCCTTGGAATGGAACACGTTGGCCGCCGATACGACGCAGCCAGCCACGAGCTGCCAGAGCACCAGTCCGACGGTGAGCATCGGCAGGAACGTCTCGCGGTCGACGTCCAGGATGACGCTCCAGACGAGGCCGAGGCCGCCGACACCGAGAATGGTGCTGAGCACCAGCCAGAAAGGTCCGAGCACGCTGCGCTTGTAGCGGGCGCGCGTATCGCTCCAGGCGAAATACCATGCCAGAGCGATCTCGCGCCTGAGATTGTCCATCTGCGACGGATCGCGACTGGCCCCGGCGGTGATCGAGCTAGTTTCCGGCACGCTCATCTCGTCTCCTGCACGGGACGCTGCATTTTGCCCGCGCATTCGGACGCCCGGCTTCGGTCACGCACAGTCGCGTGGTTTCGCAGCACGTCGATGCCTTGTCAACGCGCGGCAACAGCTGGCCCGACGGACTGAAGGCCCCACCGGTCATACGCCGGCACCGAGGACGACGGCGCGCATGCCGGCGATGAAGCGCTGCTCGGAAAACATTTCCGCCCGCGCCTCGCAGGCCCCGCGCATGGCAGCCGCCCGGGGCGCCGACAGTCGGCCGACGGCATCGGCGATATCGGCCGGACGAAAACCGGGCGGCAGCAGGATGCCGGTCTCGCCGTCGACGATCGTCTCGCGCAGGCCGCCTTCCGCGACGCCGATCACCGGCTTGCCGGCGGCCATCGATTCCACCGGCGACATGCCGAAATCCTCCTCCACCGGCACGTAGATCGTGGCGATGGCCTCGCCGATCAGCCGGCGCAGCCGGTCCTCCTCGACCCAGCCGAGGAAGGTGATGTTGGGCGCATCCTTGGCGCGCCGGCGCAGGTTCTCCAGCTCGTCGCCGCCGGAGGCCACCACGAGTTGCCGGTCGGGCATCGTGCGGAAGGCATCGACGATGCGGTCGACCCGCTTCAGCCCGGCCAGCCGCGCGGTGGAGAGGTAATAACCCTGCTGGCCGCCCCAGACGAAGCTCTTCGTGTCGCAGGGCGGGTAGACGACGGTGCTGTCGCGGCCGAGGAAGGAGCGAATGCGCTCCCGCACGGTTTCGGAATTGGCGACGATCGTGTCCATCCGGCCAACCGCCGCCTCGAAGCCGCGGCGGAACTGCGCGAGCCCAGCCTTTTTCAGCATGCCGGTCGGACCGCCGAGCATCGACGAGAAGTGCTCCCGCTGGTCGTAGAGAAACCGCGGCGGGGTGTGGCAGTAGAAGATGTTCCGGCCGGCGCTGCCAGCCTCGGGCGCCGCGAAAGGCGCCGCCACGCCGGAGAAGACGCGTACCCCGTGGCGCGCCGCCCGCCGGCGCTCCATCGCGAAGCGGGCGGCCAGCGCGGCGGCCCGCAAGCCCGGGCGTCGTAGCGCCATCGGCAGGTTCAGGTCGCGGTTCCCCGGCGGGAACATCGTCTCGTCGTAGCTCTCCGGGCTGCGATAGCCGAACAGGAGATCCGCGCCGACGGCGTCCGCCAGCGTGAGGACCAGTCGCTCCCCGCCTCCCCTGATGGCGAAGTAATCATGGACCACCAAGGGCCGGCCGGCATTCCCGGAAAGTTTCAAACGCGACCGATCCTGTTCGCGACCTGCGGAGGCACACTGCGCAGGCCGGGCGTCAGCCTTTCGTGGGACGATCAAGCAAGGCCGCGAGGGTCGGGCCCGGCGCAACGACGAGGTCCGTCTCCGCCTGATCCGCTCGACCAGATGTCAGGCGGCCTACCCGTCAGCTCCGTGCGTAGATGTCCTCGATGCGGACGATATCGTCCTCGCCCGTGTAGGAGCCGACCTGCACCTCGATGATCTTGAGGTCGATCTTGCCGGGATTGTGCATCCGATGCGTGCAGCCGATCGGCAGATAGGCCGCCTCGTTCTCGTGATAGTGCTTCACGACGCCGTCGATCGTGACCTGGGCCGTGCCGTGCACGACGACCCAATGCTCGGCCCGATGATGATGGCGCTGGAGCGAGAGCGTTCCGCCCGGATGGACGCAGATGTGCTTCACCTGGAAGCGATCGCCGATATCGATGCGCTGGTACCATCCCCAGGGGCGATGGATGCGCAGATGATCGGTCGCTTCGCCGTAGCCCTGGGCCTGGAGCTGCGCGACGAGTTCCTTCACGCGCGGCGCCTCGGACTTTGCGGCGACGAGCACCGCGTCGGTGAGTGCGACGACGACCACGTCCTTCAGCCCGATCACGGTCGTCAGCGGCCCCTCGGAGCGCACCAAGCTGCCGTTGGTGCCGAGGACCGAGACCGGCCCTTCCAGCACATTGCCGTCGGCATCGGCCGTCTTGATGTCGTAGATCGAATCCCACGAGCCGATGTCGGACCAGCCGAAGGTCGCGCGCATCACGCCGGCGCGGCGGGTCTTCTCCATCACCGCATAGTCGATGGAGATCTTCGGCGCGAGCGCGAAGGCGGCGGCGTCGAGGCGCAGGAAGTCGAGGTCACGCGTACCACCAGCGAGTGCGGCCCGCGCCGCGGCCAGCACCTCCGGCGCGTAGGCCTCGAGTTCCTCCAGCATCATGTCGGCACGAAACAGGAAGTTGCCGCCGTTCCAGAGGAAGCCCCGCGAAACGTAGTCCTGCGCGCGCTCCGCGTCCGGTTTCTCTACGAAGCGGTCGATATCGAACGCACCCTCGACGCCGAGCGGCGCCCCGCACTCGATGTAACCATAGGCCGTGGAAGGCTGCGTCGGCACGATGCCGAGCGTCATGATGCGGCCCTCGCGCGCGGCCTTTGCTGCCGCGGTGCAGTTGGCCACGAACTGATCGGTGCCCGTCACGACATGATCGGCGGCGAGAATGAGGCAGACCGATTCCGGATCGCGCTCGCATCCCATCAGCGCGCCGATCGCGACGGCGGCCGCCGAATCGCGCCGCTGGGGCTCGAGCACGATCTCGCCGTCGACGCCCGCGGCCTTCATCTGCTCGGCTACCACGAAGCGGAAATCGTTCCCGGTCACGACGATCGGACGGGCGAAGCCCGGACCGGTCACGCGGCGAAGCGTCTCCTGAAACGTCGAGCGTCCATCTTCCATGAGGGTGATAAACTGCTTCGGCATCGTCTCGCGGGACACCGGCCAGAGCCGGGTGCCCGATCCGCCCGCCATGATGATGGGCGTGATGCTGGCGTGTCGGTCGAACTCGCTCATGAACTGAGGAAACTCCAAGATTTGACGGGCGCCGACTTGCTCAAGCAAGCTTGGCCTAAATTCACGTCTAATACACGTCAAGCCTTGCGAGGAATACACCGAGCTATCGCCGACGTTTGTAACCGGCTGCGCCGCCCGTCGGCACCGCCGTCATCATCGCCGCCCGGGCGGCAGGTTCCGCCGAACCTGGTGCTTCCGCCGCGCGGACCCATGTCACCGCTCGTCGGTTCCTGCGCGGACGCGGCCGAGCGCCGGGACCGTAAGCGCGATTGCGGGGCGGCGGCGAGGCCTCCCCGGTCTGGGCCCTGTCAAAGGGAGTTGGCGGCGTCCACCAGATGGGGGACGATCCCGGCTTCGATCCGGGCGCGATCCCATTTCAGGCCCGAGACCGAACACTGGATCGCCGCCGTCCTGCGCTTGCCGCGCACCGGGGCGGCGATCCCCACTTCGTTCATCAAGAGCTCGTCATAGCCGATCGCGTAGCCGGTCTCGGCCGCCTCGTCGATGAGGCGGAGCACGGCCATCCGGTCCATCACGGTGTTCTGCGTGTAGCGCTTCATCGGCCATTCCTCGGCGCAGCGACGGCGCTCCTCCGGCGGCCGCAGCGATAGCATGGCCCGGCCGCTGGAGGTGTTGAGCGCCGGCGCGCGCCGCCCGACGATCGTCGCGGCGTAGCTGGTGCGCGCATTCGGCATGCGGGCCGCGTAGACGATGCTGTCGCCGTCGAGCAGCGCGAGATTCACCGTCTCGCCCAGTGCCTGCCGAAGATCGATCAGCCGCGGCATCGCCGCGCGAACCGTCTCGTCCGCGAACAGGAAGGCGTTGGCGAGCTCGAGGAACTTGATCGCCGGGCGGTAGCGCCGCGTCTGCGGATCCTTCTCCAGATAGCCGAGCCGATGGAACGTGTTGGCGAAGCGCTGCGTCGCGCTCTTGTCGAGGCCGGTGGCGAGCGCGAGGTCGCGCAGCCCCATTTCGGTGCGGGCCTCGTCGAATGCCGCGAGGATGCGCATCCCCTTCTCGATCGACGAGACGAAGAGCGTGTCCTGCTTGAGAGCGATCGAATCCATCTGCCGTTCCGTGATGACGCACTGCACAAATTATGCGCACGCTGCGGTGTTGACTACTTCGTGACCTGATGCGTAGCTTAGCATATTACAGTGACGGATATCACATTATGATACTTGCGACGGATCGGTTACAGCTGAAACCATCAGACAGGCATCGTCGCCCGGCGCGGCGGTCCGTTGGCGGACGACCGTCGCGATGAACGCGTTTTCCCGCTCGCAGACGATCCGCAAGCCGGCGGTTCGATCCACCGGCGGCATCGTCGCGTCGCAGAGCCGGCTCGCCGCGGAGGCTGGCGCCGCCGTGCTTGCCAACGGCGGTGACGCGCTGGATGCCGCCGTAGCCACCTCCTTTGCCTTGGGCGTGATCGAGCCGTGGATGAGCGGGCCGGCCGGTGGCGGTGCCATGATGATCTGGCGGGAAGCCGAGCAGAAAGCCTACTGCGTCCACTACGGCATGCGTTCGCCGGCAGCGCTCGACCCCGCCGACTATCCGCTCTCCGGCGAAGGCGTCGCTTCGGACCTGTTTCCGTGGAAAGCGGTCGTGGGCGACCGCAATGTCGAAGGCGCCACGGCCGTCGCGGTACCGGGCCTCGTCGACGGCATTGGTGTGGCGCATCAGCGCTTCGGCAAGCAGCCCTGGCAGGATCTGCTGGTGCCCGCGATCGCGCTTGCCCGGGAAGGGCTTCAGATCGACTGGTACGCGGCGCTGATCCTGGCGTCGAACACACGGTCGCTCGCCCGCGACGCCGACGCGGCAGCGCTCTTCCTCGAGGACGGCATGTGGCCGCCGGTGCCGGGCTGGACCGCTTTGGTCGACCGGGCGCATCCCCAACCCGGCGATGGCCGAAACCCTTCAGGCGCTCGCGACGCATGGCCACCGCGAATTCTACGAAGGCGAGATCGGCCGCAGGCTCGCCGCCGACGTCCAGGCCAAGGGCGGCTCGCTTTCCGCCGAGGACCTCTCTGCCTATCGCGCCACGATAACCGAGATCGCCCGCACGCCCTATCGCGGCGGCGGCTTCTACCTGCCGGGAGACCTCACCGCCGGCCCGACCTTCGCCGATGTCCTTTCACGGCTGGGCGCCGGCGAGATGACGGGCGCGCATCAGCCGGACGGGCAAAGCTTCGGCGCCTACGCCGACGCGTTCGCGGGCGCCTACCGCGACCGCCTCGCCGGCATGGGCGACAACGAAGCGCCGCACAGCCCGGCCTGCACGACGCATTTCTCGGTCGTCGACCGTGACGGCAACATGGTGGCGATGACTCAGACGCTGCTGTCTGTATTCGGCTCGCGCGTCGTGTCGCCGTCCACAGGGCTGCTGCTCAACAACGGCATCATGTGGTTCGACCCGGAGCCGGGCAGGCCCAACTCGCTCGCCCCCGGCAAGCGCTGCCTGATGAATGTCTGCCCGGTCATCGGCGAGACCGCCGACGCGCGCTTCGCCATCGGCGCGTCGGGCGGGCGCAAGATCATGCCGGCGGTGGCGCAGCTGTCGTCCTTCCTGATCGATTTCGGCATGGACCTCGATGCGGCGTTCCATCACCCGCGCATCGATGCCAGCGGCGGCCCGGCGGTGATCGCCGACGAGGCGCTGTCGCCCGCGATCCTTGCCGCGCTCGCCGAGACACGCCGGGTCGTGACGGCACCGCGCACCGTCTACCCCAATTCCTTTGCCTGCCCCGCCGGCGTGATGCGTCGCGGCGTCGAGAATTTCGGCGCCAGCGAGATCATGTCGCCCTGGGGGGATGCGGTCGCCGAGCCTTCGGGCGCCGGTGACCCGTCATGAGCCGCCGGCAGCCTTCGAAGTCCACCCACACCGCAACAAGGAGCAGCGCACATGAAGCATCTTCGATCCCTCGGAACGATCTTCCCGCAAGGAAGCCTGCGCCGGCATCTGCTGGCCTCGGCGATCGCGCTCGCAAGCGTCACCGCGATGCCGGCCTCCTCCGTCCTGGCGCAGGAGATCCGCGCGGTGATGCATTCGGGCCTCCGCGTGCTCGACCCGATCATCACCACGGCGCACATCACCCGCAACCACGGCTACATGATCTACGACACGCTGCTGGCCGTGGACGAGAACCAGGCGCCGCAGCCGCAGATGGCCGACTGGACCGTCTCCGACGACGGCATGGCCTACACGTTCACGCTGCGTGACGGGCTCAAGTTCCACGACGGCGCCGACGTGACGGCGGCCGACGTGGTGGCTTCGCTGAAGCGCTGGGCCGAGCGCGACGGCGGCGGCCAGATGCTGATGGGCTATACCAAGAGCATCGAGGCAACCGGCGACAAGACCGCCGTGCTCACCCTGTCGGAGCCGTTCTCCTACGTCATCGAGCTGATTGCCAAGCCGTCCGCGGTGCCGGCCTTCATCATGCCGGAGCGGATCGCCTCGACCCCCGGCACGGAGGCCGTCGCCGAGCACATCGGCTCGGGCCCGTTCCGCTTCGTCGAGGCCGAGTACGAGCCCGGCGTGCGCGTCGTCTACGAGAAGTTCGCGGACTACGTCCCGCGCTCGGAACCGGCGAGCTGGACCGCCGGCGGCAAGGAGGTGAAGGTCGACCGCGTCGTCTGGGTCAGCATGCCGGACGCCCAGACTGCGCTCAACGCCCTCACCTCCGGCGAGATCGACTATATCGAGCAGCCGCCGATCGATCTCCTGCCGCTGCTGGAGGGCAACGAGGAGATCACCGTCGATGTCCTCAACACGCTCGGCTACCAGACGATGGGCCGGCTCAACTGGCTGCACGCGCCTTTCGACGACGTGCGCGTGCGTCGGGCGGCGATGCTGGCGCTGAACCAGACGGACGTGCTCGGGGCGCTGATCGGCAACCCGGAATATTACAGCGTCTGCGCCTCGATGTATGGCTGCGATACGCCGCTCGCGACCGACGCCGGCGGCGAAACCATGGTCGAAGGCTCGGATGTCGAGGGCGCCAAGGCGCTGCTCGAGGAAGCCGGCTATGACGGCACGCCGATCGTCCTGATGCAGCCGACCGACGTCTCGTCGGTCAGCCCGCAGCCGGTGGTCGCCGCACAGCTGCTGCGTCAGGCGGGCTTCACCGTCGACCTGCAGCCGATGGACTGGCAGACGCTGGTCACCCGCCGCGCCAGCCAGGCGGCGCCCGCCGACGGCGGCTGGAACATGTTCTTCACCAACTGGGTCATCCCGGAAGTGTGGAACCCGATCATCAATCCGATGCTCAACGGCGGCGGCACCGAGAAGGCGTGGTTCGGCTGGCCGGACGATCCGGAGCTGGAGGCGATGCGCAAGGAGTTCGTGCAGGCGACGAACGACGATGACCGCCAGGAGATCGCGACGCGGCTCCACCAGCACGCCTACGAGGTCGTGAACTACATCCCGCTCGGCCAGTATCTGAGCCCCTCGGCTTGGCGCAACGAGCTGTCCGGCGTCAGGAAGTCTCCGGTGCCATTGTTCTGGGACATCACCAAGGCCGAATAGGCCGCCTCCGGGCAGGCGGGCGCACGACCGCCCGCCTGCCCGGCCCCACATCCCTCCTGCCGTGGAGCCCTGACGCCATGCTCGCCTATTTCGTGCGCCGCGTGTTCGCCGCTATCCCGGTGATGATCGTCGTTGCCCTGTTCGTCTTCCTGCTGCTGCGCCTGACGCCGGGCGATCCCGCCGCGATCATCGCCGGCGACATGGCGACGCCGCAGCAGTTGGCGGACATACGGGAAGCGCTCGGCCTCAACGAGCCGCTCTACACGCAGTTCGTCACCTGGAGCACGCAGCTCCTCACCGGCGACTTCGGCACCTCGCTGATCTCGCGCACCCCGGTGACGACGCTGATCGGCCAGCGCCTGGAGCCGACGGTGAGCCTCGCGCTCCTGACCATCACCCTGACGATCCTCATCTCCGTGCCGCTCGGCGTGCTGGCGGCCTGGAAGCACGGCAGCTGGATCGACAACCTGGTCACCACCGCCTCGGTCGTCGGCTTCTCCATCCCGGTCTTCGTCATTGGCTACATCCTGATCCAGATTTTCGCGCTGGAGCTGAAGCTCCTGCCGGTCCAGGGCTTCCGCAGCATCTCCGAAGGCGTCGGGCCGTTCCTCGAACGGGCGATCCTGCCGGCCCTGACGCTCGCCTCCATCTACATCGCCCTGATCACGCGGATGACCCGCGCCGCGATGCTCGACGTGCTCGGCGAGGACTATGTGCGCACCGCCCGCGCCAAGGGGCTGGACGAGAACGCCGTGCTGTTCAGCCATGCGCTGCGCAATGCCGCTGTGCCGATCCTGACCGTCATCGGCACCGGCTTCGCGCTGATGATCTCCGGCGTCGTCGTCACCGAGAGCGTCTTCAACATTCCCGGCCTCGGCCGCCTCACCGTCGATGCGATCCTCGCCCGCGACTATCCGGTGATCCAGGGCCTGATCCTCCTGACCAGCGGCATCTACGTGCTGGTGAACCTGGCGATCGACCTCTCCTACGCATTCCTGGACCCGAGGATCCGCTATTGATGACCCAAGTCGAGGCTCGGGCGGAGCCGCTGGTGCGCCGGCGTTTCCCCTCCCTGATGAGCGGCGGCGGCTTCGGCATCGCCGCGATGCTGGCAGCGGCGGCGCTGTTGCTGATCGTTCTGATGGCGATCTTCGCGCCGCTGATCGCCCCCTACGACCCGATCCAGATGGATCCCTCGAAGCGGCTGCAGCCGGCCAGCGAGATGTTCCTGCTCGGCACCGACGCCTATGGCCGCGACTTGTTCTCGCGGATCGTCTACGGCGCCCGCATCTCGCTGATCGTCGGCATCGGCGCCGCCGTCGTCAGCGTCGCCATCGGCCTGCCGCTCGGCCTCCTGTCCGGCTTCTTTCGCCCGCTCGACGCGATCCTGATGCGGATCATGGACGGGCTGATGGCGATCCCCAGCATCCTGCTTGCCATCGCCGTCGTGTCGCTGGCCGGCGCCAGCCTGTGGACCGTGCTCGTCGCGATCACGATTCCGGAGATTCCGCGCGTCGTTCGGCTGGTCCGCTCCGTCGTGCTGACCGCCCGCGAGGAGCCCTATGTCGAGGCGGCGATCGCCGTCGGCTCCAGCCTGCCGAAGATCATGTGGCGGCATCTGATGCCCAACACGCTGGCGCCGCTGATCGTCCAGGGCACCTATATCTGCGCCTCGGCGATCCTCACCGAGGCGATCCTCTCCTTCCTGGGCGCCGGCATCGGCACCGAGACGCCCTCCTGGGGCAACATCATGTCCGAGGGCCGCGTCTACTTCCAGCTGAAGCCGTCGCTGATCTTCTGGCCGGGCCTGTTCCTGTCGATCTGCATCCTGTCGATCAATCTCCTGGGCGACACCGCCCGGGACCTGCTCGACCCCCGCATGAAGCAGCGTGGAGCCGCACGATGAGCACCCCCATCCTGCGCATCGAGAACCTCGTGGTCGAGACTGGCGGGTACTACCCCATGCCGATCCTCAACGGCATCTCGCTGGAGATCGGCAGCGGCGAGACCGTGTGCCTCGTCGGCGAGAGCGGTTCCGGCAAGTCTGTGACGTCGCTCGCCACCATGGGCCTGTTGCCGAAGGGCGCCCTCGTCGCCCGGAGCGGGCATATCTGGCTGGAGGGCGAGGACGTGCTCGCCGTCAGCCCAGGCCGGCTGAAGCAGCTGCGCGCCACCCGCATGTCGATGATCTTCCAGGAGCCGATGACGGCCCTCAACCCGGTGCTGACCGTCGGCCGGCAGATCGAGGAAGTGCTGAAGGCCCATGCCAGCCTGAGCGCCGGCGAGCAGCGCCGACGGGTGCTGGAGATGCTGGAACAGGTGCACCTGCCCGATGTCGAGCGGATCTACGGCTCGTATCCGCACCAGCTGTCGGGCGGCCAGCGCCAGCGCATCATGATCGCCATGGCGCTGATCCTGCGGCCCAAGCTCCTGATCGCCGACGAGCCGACGACGGCGCTCGACGTGACAACCCAGAAGCAGATCCTCAAGCTGGTCCGCGAACTGCAGGAAGAGCTCGGCACCTCCGTGCTGTTCATCACCCACGACATGGGCGTCGTCGCCGACATCGCCGACCGGGTCTGCGTCATGCATCACGGCGACATCGTCGAGACGGCCGCGACGAAGACGATCCTCAGCGAGCCGAGACAGGCCTATACCCGCGCGCTTCTCGCCGCCGTGCCGGCGCTGCTGCCGCGCTCGCCGCGCGCCGACAAGAGCTACGAGACGGTGCTCGAGACCGTCGAGCTCGGCAAGACCTACCAGCGGAAATCCTTCCTGCGCGCCCTGCCGAGCACGGTGGCCGCCGCCGACGTCAACCTGGTGCTGCGCCGGGGCCGCACGCTCGGCATCGTCGGCGAGAGCGGATCCGGCAAATCCACCGTGGCGCGCTGCGTGATGCGCCTGATCGACCCGACGGCGGGCAGCGTGCGGGTCGGCGGCAAGGACATTTCCAGCCTGTCGCGCAACGCCTTGCGGCCGCACCGCAAGCGCATCCAGATGATCTTCCAGGACCCCAACCGCTCGCTCAACCCGCGCATCACGGTCGGCGACAGCATCACCGAGGGGCCGATCAACTACGGCGCCAAGCGGGCCACGGCCCGCAAGCGGGCGGCCGAGCTGCTGGAACTCGTCGGCATGCCCGCCGACGTGCTCGACCGGCACCCGCACCAGTTCTCCGGCGGCCAGCGCCAGCGCATCGCCATCGCGCGGGCGCTCGCCATGGACCCGGACGTGCTCGTGGCCGACGAGGCTGTGTCGGCCCTCGACGTCTCCGTGCAGGCGCAGGTGCTGGACCTCCTCGACGACATCCAGGCCCGGCTCGGCGTCGCCATCCTCTTCATCACCCACGACCTGCGCGTTGCCGCGCAGATCTGCGACGACGTCGCGGTCATGCAGAAGGGGCGGGTCGTGGAATACGGCCCGGCCGAAGCCGTCCTCCGTCATCCGCGCCAGGACTATACGCGCGAGCTGATCGAGGCCGCACCTGGCCGGGACTGGGACTTCCCGAATTTCCGCCCGCTCGCCGCGACGCTCGCAGCCGAACCCCGCATCTAGGACCCGAAGATGACCACACCGCGCATCGCCGTCGGCGGCTTCATGCATGAGACCAACACGTTCGGCCCCAGCAAGGCCGGCGTCGACGCCTTCATCGAGGGCGGTGGCTGGCCGCCGCTGAGCGAGGGCGCGGCGCTGATCCCGGCGACGCGCAACGTCAACATGGGGATATGCGGCTTCGTGGAGGTCGCCGAGGCCGAAGGCTGGGACCTCGTGCCGACCCTGTGGTGCGCCGCCAGCCCCTCGGCCCACGTCACGGAAGCGGCGTTCGAAGACATTGCCGGGCGGATCGTCGCCGGCATCGAGGCCGCCGGCAAGCTCGACGGCGTCTATCTCGACCTCCACGGCGCCATGGTCGCCGAACACATCGACGACGGCGAAGGCGCGCTGCTCGCCCGGGTTCGCGCCGTCGTCGGCCCAAACGTGCCCGTCGTCGCCAGCCTCGACCTGCACGGCAACGTCACGCGGACGATGGTCGAGGCCGCCGACGCGCTGATCGCCTATCGCACCTATCCGCATGTCGACATGGCCGAGACCGGTCGGCGCACGGCCGCCTATCTCGGGCGCCTGCTGGGTGGCCAGCGCGATGCGAAAGCCTTCCGCCAGCTGCCGTTCCTGATCCCGATCGCCTGGCAGTGCACCGGCATGGAGCCCTGCCGCAGCCTCTATGCCTCCCTGCCTGGCTTCGAGACGGACGGTGTCGGCTCGATCTCGCTGCACACCGGCTTCCCGGCCGCCGACTTCGCCGATTGCGGCCCGAGCATCGTCGCCTACGCGCCGACCCAGGACGCGGCCGATCGCGCCGCCGATGCGCTCGCGGGCGCCATCAGCCGGCGCGAGACCGACTTCGCCGGCAAGGTCTTTTCGCCGGATGCCGGCGTCGCCGAGGCCATCGCGCTTGGCGCCAACGCCCGACGCCCGATCGTCATCGCCGACACGCAGGACAATCCCGGTGCCGGCGGCGACTCCGACACGACCGGCATGCTCCGCGCACTGGTCGCCGCCGACGCGCAGCGCGCGGCGATCGGCATCATCGTCGATCCGCAGGCAGCGGCCGAAGCGCACCGGGCCGGCGTCGGCGCCACGATCACCCTCGGGCTCGGCGGCAAGTCCGGCATCGCCGGCGATGCGCCCTTCGAGGCCGAGTTCCTCGTCGAATCCGTCTCCGACGGGCAGCTGATCGCGGCCGGACCGTTCTATGGCGGCGCGCGCATGCAGCTCGGCCCGTCGGCCTGCCTGCGCATCGGCGACGTCCGGATCGTCGTCGGCTCGCGCAAGGCGCAGATGGCCGACCAGGAGATGTACCGCTTCGTCGGTATCGAGCCGACCGAGCAGGCGATCCTCGTCAACAAGAGCTCGGTGCATTTCCGCGCCGATTTCGAGCCGATCGCCGAGACGATTCTCGTCTGCGCCGCGCCGGGACCGATGCCGGTCGACCCGGCCTCGCTCCCCTTCACGCGCCTGCGATCCGGCATGCGCCTTTCCCCCGGCGGCCCGGCCTTCGGCTGAGACGCCGCCCTTTTCCATTCTTGCCAAGGAAGCTTGCCATGACCGTCCTGCCGCTGATCGACGCCTTCAAGGGCGACCTCGTCGCCATCCGCCATGACCTGCACGCCCATCCCGAGATCGGCTTCGAGGAGAAGCGCACCTCGGGCGTCGTCGCCGCCAAGCTGGAAGAATGGGGCGTCACCGTGCATCGCGGCATCGGCGGCACCGGCGTCGTCGGCATCATCGAGGGCAAGCGGCCCGGCCGCCGTATCGGCCTGCGCGCCGACATGGACGCGCTCCCGATGGACGAGCTCTCGAACCTTCCCTACCGCTCGACCATCCCCGGCCGCTTCCACGGCTGCGGCCATGACGGCCACACCACGATGCTGCTCGGCGCAGCCCGCTACCTTGCCGAGACCCGCGACTTCGCCGGGACGGCCGTGCTGATCTTCCAGCCGGCGGAGGAAGGGCTCGGCGGCGCCCGCGCCATGCTGGCGGACAAGCTCTTCGAGCGCTTCCCCTGCGACGAGATCTACGGCCTGCACAACTCGCCCGACCTCGAGCCCGGCCAGATCTCGATCTTCCCGGGCAAGGGGATGGCCGGCGCCAGCTTCTTCGACATCAAGATCACCGGCGCCGGCAGCCACGGCGCCATGCCGCACAGATCGCGGGATCCGATCGTCGTCGCGACGCATCTCGCCGCAGCGCTGCAGAGCATCGTCAGCCGCAACACCGACCCGACGAAGTCGGCGGTGCTGTCGATCACCCAGATCCATTCGGGCTCGGCCTACAACGTCGTGCCGGAGGAGGCCGCCCTCGCCGGCACGATCCGCTTCTTCGACGACGCGGTCGGCGAGATGGTCCGCACCCGCCTGCGCAAGATCGCGGCCGGCGCGGCGCTGTCCTTCGAGGTCGAGATCGATGTCGACATCCGCGACATCTTCTCGGTGCTCGACAACCACCCGGCCGAGACCGGCTATTTCACCGAGGCCGCGACCGACATCGTCGGCGCCGGGAACGTCCTCACCGAGCCGCGCCCGACGATGGGCAGCGAAGACTTCGCCGACATGCTGCAGGCGGTGCCCGGCGCCTATTGCTGGGTCGGCCATGCCGGCACCGTGCCGCTGCACAATCCGAGCTTCGTCCTCGACGACGGCATCCTGCCGATCGGCGCGAGCCTCTTGGCGCGGATCGTCGAGCGGCGGCTCGGCGCGGCCTGAGCCGGCGCGCCTCGGACAGGAAACAGGGGGAAACGACATGACGCCATTGCCCGAACTCGATCTCGACGCCGACCGCATGCTGGAGGGGCTGCGCCGCTGGGTCGAGTGCGAGAGCCCGACCTTCGATGTCGCCGCGGTCAACCGGATGATGTCGCTGGCGGCCGAGGATCTGGCCGCCATGGGTGCCACGGTCGAGCGCATCGACGGTCCGGCCGGCCTCGGCGACTGCCTGCGCGCCGCCTTCCCGCATCCGCGAAAGGGCGAGCCGGGCATCCTGATCATGGCGCATCTGGACACGGTGCATCCGGTCGGGACGCTGGAAAAGCTGCCGTTCCGGCGCGACGGCGATCGCTGCTACGGCCCCGGCATCCTCGACATGAAGGGCGGCACCTTCGCCGCCTTGCAGGCGGTGCGGGCGCTGATCGAGGCGGGCGTCGAAACGAAGCTGCCGGTGTCGGTGCTGCTCACCTGCGACGAGGAGATCGGCAGCCCCGGCACCCGCAAGCTGATCGAGGCCGAGGCCGCCAAGCACAAGGTGATCCTCGTCCCGGAGCCGGCGATCAACGGCAACGGCGTCGTGACCGGCCGCTACGCCATCGCCCGCTTCAACCTGGCCGCCACGGGCCGCCCCAGCCACGCCGGCGCGTCGCTCAAGGAGGGCCGCTCGGCGATCCGCGAGATGGCCGGCCGGATCCTTGCGATCGAGGACATGACCGACGACGACTGCACCTTCAGCGTCGGCGTCGTGCATGGCGGCCAATGGGTGAACTGCGTCTCCACCACCTGCCAAGCCGAGGCGCTGTCGATGGCCAAGCGCCAGGAGGACCTCGACCGCGGAACCGACCGGATGCTCGCGCTCAACGAAACCCGGGAAGACGGCACCGGCTTTGCGGTCACGCTCGGCGTCGTCCGGCCGGTCTGGGAGCCAGGCCCCGGCACGATGCGGCTCTACGCGCTCGCCGAGGAAGTCTCCGCGACGCTCGGCGCCACCATCTCGCACGGCAGCTCCGGCGGCGGGTCGGACGGCAACTTCACCGGGGCCATTGGCCTGCCGACGCTAGACGGGCTCGGCCTCGTCGGCGGCGGCTATCACACGCTCGGCGAGTACATCACCGTCGAGAGCCTCGACCAGCGCGCCCGGCTGATGGCAGGGCTGCTGGTCGAGATCACCGGCGAGGAGATGGGATCCTGACGGCGCCCGTCACCTCCCCCTTCGACGCGAATGGGGATCTGCTCGCGCCGCCCGGACTGGCGATCCCGGAGCTCTGCCGGTTCGGCGCCTCGCAACTGGCTGCCCTGGTCGTCGACGGCAAGGTGTCGTCACGCGAAATCGTCACGGCCTTCCTCGATCACATCGACCGGGTCAATCCGGCCCACAACGCCATCGTCTCGCTGCGGGATCGGAAAGCCATCCTCGCCGAGGCCGACGCGGCGGACGAGCGGCTCCGCGCGCAAGGGCCGGACGGGCTGCTGCACGGCCTGCCGATCGCCATCAAGGACCTCGCCGCCACGAAGGGGCTCCGCACCACCTTCGGCTCGCCGATCCATGCCGACTTCGTGCCGGATGCCGACAGCCTGACCGTCGCGCGCATCCGCGCCGCCGGCGCCATCGTCATCGGCAAGACCAACACGCCGGAATTCGGGCTCGGCTCCCACACCTACAATCCCGTCTTCGGAACGACCCGCAACGCCTTCGACCCGAGCCGCAGCGCCGGCGGCTCCAGCGGCGGCGCGGCCGTCGCCCTGGCGCTGCGCATGCTGCCCGTCGCCGATGGCAGCGACATGGGCGGCTCGCTCCGCAACCCCGCCGGCTACGACAATGTCTACGGCATGCGCCCCTCGCAGGGACGCGTGCCGAATGCCGGATCGGAAGACCTGTTCTACTCCCAGCTGTCGACCGACGGCGCGGTGGCGCGCAGCGTCGCGGACCTCGCCGGGCTTCTGGCGATCGAGGCCGGCCCCGATCCGCGGGCGCCGCTCTCGCTGCAGGATGGCCTCCGGTGGGAGCCCGGCGTTCATGCCCGCCCCGGACGGATCGCCTGGCTCGGCGATCTCGGCGGTCACCTGCCGATGGAGGCGGGTGTGCTCGATGTCTGCGAACTGGCGTTGTCGCGGCTGGCCGATGCCGGCTGCACCATCGAGCCGGTGCTGCCAAAGTTCGACTGGGAGCGCCTCTGGTCCGCCTTCGTGGTGCTCAGGCAATTCTCCATCGCCGGCAAATACGGCCCGCTTCACGATGACCCCGCGACGCGGGACCTGCTGAAGCCCGAGATGCGCTGGGAGATCGAGAACGGGCGCCGCCTCGGTGCCGAGGCGATCTATGTGGCGGCGCGGACCCGATCCGAATGGTATCTGGAATGCCTGCGCCTGTTCGAGCATTTCGATGCGCTGACGCTGCCCTCGGCGCAGCTGTTCGCCTTCGATGCCGACTGGCACTGGCCGCGCGAGATCGCCGGCCGGACCATGGACAGCTATCACCGCTGGATGGAAGTCGTCGCGCCGGGGACGCTGTCGGGTTGCCCGGTCATCAGCGTGCCTGCCGGTTTCGACCGGTCCATGCGGTCGATGGGCTTGCAGTTGATCGGCCGGCCGATGGATGATGTCGGGCTTCTGGGACTTGCCGAACTGTACGCATGACGTCGGGAGGCTGCGCCAGGCGCGGCGAACCGAGGAGGTGCCTGCCCTCTTGAGGCCGGCGAGCAGCCTCGGAAAAATCCGCCGCAATTTGAGCCAGGCCGGGCTGCTGCAAGGATCGACGCGAGCTGGAGATCCGCCTTCGCAGCGATCGACTTCGACCCTTCGTAGTCAACGGTCTCGCCTCGACAGGCTTCGCCGCGGCTCAGGCCGCGACGAGATGCCCATCGCCGCGATCCTGCAGCACCAGCCGCCCCGGCTCTTCGCCGACACGGCGCACCGGGCTCGGAATGTCCCGGTCGAGCCGCGGAAACGCCCGGCGCCGCATGGCGGGATCGGGCACCGGCACCGCCTCGATCAGCCGCTGCGTATAGGCGTGCTGCGGGTTGCCGAAGACCTGGTCGCGCGTGCCGATCTCGACGATCTGGCCGAGATACATCACCGCAACCCGGTCCGAGATGTTCTCCACCACGGCCATGTCGTGGGAGATGAACAGATAGGCGATGCCGAATTCGTCCTGCAGCTCGCGCAGGAGTTCCAGCACCCGCGCCTGCACCGAGACGTCGAGCGCCGAAACGCTCTCGTCGGCAACGATCAGCTTCGGCCGCAGCGCCAAGGCGCGGGCGATGCAGACGCGCTGGCGCTGGCCGCCGGAGAATTCGTGCGGATAGCGCCGCATGTCCGCTGCCGACAGCCCCACCCGCTCGAACAGGCCGGCCGTCCGCTCGTGCCGCTCCGGCCCCTCGGCGATGCCGTGGATGAGCATCGGCTCGGCAACGAGTTCGCCAACCGTCATGCGCGGATCGAGCGAAGCGAAGGGATCCTGGAAGATCATCTGGACGTCGCGGCGCAGCGCCTTGGTCTCGCGGCGCGGCAGGCCCGCCATGTTGCGTCCGGCGACGACGATGTCGCCCGTGTAGGGCACCAGCCCGGCCAGCGCCCTGGCGGTCGTCGACTTGCCGCAGCCGGATTCGCCGACCAGCGACAGCGTCTCGCGTTCGGCCACCGAAAAGCTGATCCCCTCCACCGCATGCACCCGCCGGTCGACCCGGCCGAAGAACCCGCCATGGATGTCGAAGCGCACGGTCAGATCGCTGACCGCGACGACAGGGGCCGGATGTGTCGCCTCGACGGGCGGCGCGACACGGGCCGCCGCGCGGCCGCGTCCCTCGCCCATGCGCGGCACCGCGGCCAGCAATTCGCGCGTGTAGGCCGCCTGCGGATTGGCGAAGATCGCCGCGGCGGTGCCGGTCTCGACCATGCGGCCATGGCGCATCACGACGACGCGGTCGGCCATCTCGGCGACGACTCCCATGTCGTGGGTGATCAGGATGATCGCCGTGCCGAGATTGCGCTGCAGGTCGCGCAGCAGTTCCAGCACTTCGCCCTGCACGGTGACGTCGAGCGCCGTCGTCGGCTCGTCGGCGATCAGCACGTCGGGGCGCAAGGCTAGCGCCATGGCGATCATCACGCGCTGGCGCATGCCGCCGGAGAGTTCGTGCGGATGCTGGGTCAGGCGGCTGGCGGCCTCGGGGATGCGCACGGCATCGAGCGCGGCGATCGCCCGGCGGCGCGCCTCGGTGCGGCCGACATTCTCGTGCGCCTCGATCGCCTCGGTCAGCTGCCGGCCGATGGTCAGCACCGGATTGAGCGAGGTCATCGGCTCCTGGAAGATCATCGCGACGCGCTTGCCGCGGACCTTGCGCATCTCGCCTTCGGAGAGCCTTGCCAGGTCGGTGTCGCCGAGGAGGATCCGGCCGCCCGCGATCCGTGCGCCCGGCTTCGGCAGGAGCCCCATGATCGCCAGCGACGTCATCGACTTGCCGGAGCCGGACTCGCCGGCGATGCAGAGCGTCTCGCCGCGCGCGAGCGCGAACGAGAAATCCGCCACCACCGGCCGCGGCCCCGCCTCGCCGCCGACCTCGACGGTGAGGCCCTCAACGCGGAGGACCGGGTCGGCCCGCAGTGTCTGACGCGAGTTTGGATGGGTGGTCATGACCATGGGTGGCTGAGGTGCCAAGCACCCCCCTCTGGGCTGCCGCCCATCTCCCCCACAAGGGGGGAGATCGCTGGCATGATCGCTGCGGACTTCCAGGAGCGTCTGAGCCTGGTCAACGCCTCTGCCGCGTGGCTGATTTCCCCCCTTGTGGTGGGGTCCGAAGGACGGGACGAGACGCGTGGCTCGTCCCGACAGCCCGGCAGAGCAGAGGGGGGTAAGGCGCCCTGCCGCCCAACGAGGATCGAAGCTGCCCTCATTCGAAGACGCAACGCGGGAAGTAGAAGGAGACGACCCAGTTGGGCATGTCGACGATCTCCGAGATGCGCAGGTCGCCGCAGGTCGAGACCAGCATGTAGGCGTCGACCGGGTCCATCCGGTAGCGCGCCGAGAGCAGCTCGACCATCTCGGCGACAGCCATCTTCGCCCCCGCCATCAGGTCAGGCCCGATGCCGGTCGTCACCTCGTAGCCCTTGGCGTCGAGATGCCGCGTCACCGGCCCGGCGGTGGTGAAGCGCGGCATCTTCAGCCGGGCGTCCTTGACCAGGTCGAGCGTCAGCACCGTGTTCATCGGGCTTTCGATCGCCGTGCCGCAGACTTCGCCGTCGCCCTGCGCCGCATGGGTGTCGCCGACGGAGAACAGCGCCCCCGCCACCTCGACCGGCAAATACAGCACCGTGCCGGCGGAGAGATCGCGGATGTCGAGATTGCCGCCCATGCGCCGCGGCGGCACCACCGAATGGTGGCCCGCCTCGGCCGGCGCGCAGCCGATCGTCCCGGCGAAGGGCTTGAGCGGTACCCGCCCCTCCTTGCCGAACAATGCCGGCTCGAGGGTCGTCGGATCGTATTTCCAGATCGTCAGCGCCGGATCCTTGAAGTCGTCCGCCAGGAGGCCGAAGCCCGGGATGTTGGCGGTCCAGCCGAAGCCGGATGGCTTGAAGGATTCGATGGTGATCTTCAGCGCATCGCCCGGCTCGGCGCCCTCGACGAAGATCGGGCCCGTCACCGGGTTGATCTTGCCGAAATCCAGCGCCTCGACGTCGGCCACGGTCGATCCGGCGGTCAGCTGACCGCCGGAGGAATCGAGGCATTCGAATTCGATCGTCGCGCCCGGCGCCACCACCTGCGCCGGCGGGAACGTGTTGTCCCAGCCGAAATGATGGTGGCGGCTGTGGATCGTGTAGTCGCAGTTACTGCACATCGTTCACATACACGTAGTCGTAGTTGATCGGGATATGGACCGGGTCGACATAGAGGTTGTCGGCACCGCCCATGCGCGGCGACTTCATGGTGAAGCGCTGCTCGTTGAAGACCGGCACCCAGGGCGCGTCGGCCATGATGTCGGTGTAGATCTTCGACCACATCCCGGCCCGCTCCTCCTGGCGCGCGGGATCGACGATCGAGTCGGCCTCGGCCGCCCGCTTGTCCATCTCCTCGTTGCAGTACCACGACCAGTTCCAGCCGCCCGGGATCGCCCCGGCGCAGCCGAGGATCGGGCCGTAGAAATTGGACGGATCGGGGAAGTCGGCGATCCAGGCCATGCCGCCGGACCAGATCATCGGCGCGCCGTCCTTCTCGCCGCCGGCGGCGATGACGTTGGCCTGGGCGAGCGACTGGATCTCGGCACGGATGCCGATCTGCGACAGGTCCTGCTGGATCGCCTGGGCGATGCGCGGGTTGGGGTCGGTGTTCATGACGAACAGCTCGGTTTCGAAGCCGTCGGCGAAGCCCGCCTCGGCGAGCTTCGCCTTCGCCGCCTCGACGTCGTAGGCATAGCCCTCGTAGCTCTCGTCGTAGCCGGGCATCGAGGGCGGCAGCGGCTGGTTGGCCGGCAGCGCCCGGTTGTTGATCATCTGGACGATGCGGTCCTTGTTGATCGCCATGTTGACCGCCTCGCGGACTTCCTTCTGGTCGAAGGGCGCCATCGTGACGTTCATGGTGATGTAGCCGGTCTGCAGCTGGCCGCCCTCGACGACGCGGGCCTTCTGCTCGGGATCGGCCATGACTTCCTGGAACTTTGCCGGCGGGATGCCGTCGCCCGGGATGTCAACCTCGCCGCTCTGCAGGCGGAGCAGCGCGACGATCGGCTCCTGGCCGATCTCGAAGGTGATCTGGTCGAGATAGGGCAGGCCGTCGCGCCAGTAGTCCTCATTCTTGGTGAACACCACGCGCTGGCCGAGCGTCCACTCGCCGAGCTTGAAGGCGCCGGTGCCGACCGGGTTCTGGCCGAAATCGGCGCCGTGTTCGGCGACGGCCTCCTGCGGAACGACAGAGGCGAAGTTCAGCGCCATCACGTGCAGGAAGGTGGCGTCCGGCCGCGACAGCTTGATCTCGACCGTCGTCGGGTCGATGACGGTGACGCCCGAGAGGCTGTCGGCCTCGCCCGATTCCACCGCGTCATAGCCCTCGATCATGCCGAAGAAGCCGGCGCCGGGGCTCTGGGTCTCGGGGTTGGTGACCCGGTCGAGCGAGTACTTGACGTCCTCGGCGGTCATCTCGCGGCCGTTGTGGAACTTGACGCCCGGGCGTAGCTTGAAGGTGAAGGTCTGTCCGTCCTCGGAAATCTCGTAGCTCTCGGCAAGGCCCGGCCGCAGCTCGGTGGTGCCCGGCACGTAGTCCATCAGCCCGTCGAACAGGCTCTTGATCATCGACCAGTTCTGCCAGTCGTAGCCGATCGCCGGATCGAGCGTCGCGACGTCGTCCTTGTAGGTTATGACGATCGCGCCGCCTTCCTTCGCGTCCGGATCCGCCGTGTAGGCATCGGCGGCGGGTGCCGGGGCGGCGTCCTGCGCCATCGCCGGCGCTGCGCTGAGCATCAGGCCGATTGCCGACGCGGCGACGGTCGAGGTGAGCCAGGCTTTCATGCGGGTCTTCCTTTCGTGAGGGGTTACTGGAGCTTGATCCGGGGATCGATGAACGGCGAGACGAGATCGGCCAGGAGATTGCCGATGACGATGGCGCAGGCCGAGACCAGGGTGACGCCCATGATGATCGGGATGTCGACCCGCTGGATCGCCTGCCATGCAAGCTGGCCAATGCCGGGCCAGCCGAAGACGCTTTCCACGACGACGATGCCGCTCATGAACAGGCCGATGTCGATGCCGATCATCGCTATCACCGGCAGGATGGCGTTGGGCAGCGCGTGGCGGAACAGCACGGTATAGCGGGCGAGGCCCTTGGCGCGTGCCGTGCGGATATAGTCCTGGCGCAGGACGTCGATCATCGAGGATCGCATCATCCGCGAGTACCAGCCGGCGCCGAGGATGCCGAGCGTGAGGGATGGCAGGACAAGGTGGGCGAAGGTGCCGTAGCCGCCGATCGGGAACCAGCCGAGGCGCACCGCGAAGACGTAGAGAAGCAGCAGGCCGACGACGAATTGCGGCGCCGAGACGCCGACGAAGGAGCCGACCATCAGCGCCTGGTCGGTGGCGGTGCCGCGCCGGAGCGCCGCCACCAGCCCCATGGTCAGGCCGAGGACGAGCTCGCAGACGATGGCACCGAGCATCAGGAGCAGCGTCGCCGGCAGCCTTGCTGCGATCAGCTCCGAGACTTCCGAGCGCTGCAAATAGGAGCGGCCGAGATCCAGCTGCAGCAGGCCGTAAAGATAGCGCCCGTACTGGACGAGGAAGGGCTGGTCGAGGCCGAGTTCGCGGCGGATGTTCTCGACGGTCTGGGCCGTCGCGCTGCGGCCGGCGATCTGGCGTACCGGGTCGGCCGGCAGCAGATAGAGCAGCGCGAAGGTGATCAGCGAGACGCCGAGGAGGATCAGCGCAGACTGGACCAATCGGCGGGCGAGATAGGCGATCATGACAGACGCCCCCGCTGGGTGGGATCGAGGATGTCGCGCATCGCGTCGCCGACGAGGTTGAAGGCGAGCGCCAGCGAAAGGATCGCCGCGCCGGGGAAGAACACCAGCCAGGGCGCCGCCTGGAAATAGGTCTGGTTCTCGAAGATGATGTTGCCCCAGGAGGCAGTCGGCGGCTGCACGCCGACGCCGAGATAGGACAGCGTCGCCTCGAGCAGCACCGTCGTCGAGATGCCGAGCGTGCCCCAGACGATGATCGTCGGCAGGAGATGCGGCAGGATGTGGCGGAACAGGATGCGCGGCGTCGAGGCGCCGATGGCGCGCTCGGCGTCGATGAACTCGCGCTCGGCGAGCGAGCTCGTCTCGGCGAAGACGATGCGCGCGGTCTGCACCCAGTTGACCAGCGCGATGACCATTGCGACGATCCACAGGCTCGGCGACAGCACCGCGGCGAGGCAGATCGCCAGAAGCAGCGCCGGGAAGGCCATCATCAAATCGGTGAAGCGCATCAGGATCGCGCCGATCCAGCCGCGGAAGAAGCCGGCGGTGACGCCCACCAGCGTGCCGATGATCAGCGCGACACCGTTGGCGACGATGCCGATGATCAGCGAGGTGCGGGCGCCGTAGAGGATGCGCGTCAGCAGGTCGCGGCCGAGCAGGTCGGTGCCGAGGATGTAGGCGCCGCCGGGCGGCATCGGCGCGCCCTCCAGCGTCAGCCCGTCGAAGAGCTGGTCGTTGGGGCCGTAGGCGGTCAGCCACGGCGCGGCGATGGCGCCGCCGACGGTGATAAGGATCATCACGAGGCCGATCACCGCCAGCGGCCGGCGCAAGAGCTGCACCAGCACGCTCGCCGGCTTCGGCAGGGGAGCCGCCACGGTGGGCAGCGGCTCAGAGACGATTTGCCCGCTCATCGCGCCCTCCCTCCTCGAGTGCCAGGACGCGGCGCGCCGCCTCCTCGATCGTCGTCTGCCAGCTCATCGACAGCGCCCGCAGCTGGGCATAGGCGCGCTCCTCGCCGACCCCGCCGGCGCCGAGCGCGACGACGGCGCGCACGATGGTCTGGCGCTCGGCGACGCGCGATTTCAGCCCGCGCACCTCGTCGGCGAGGCTTTGGCGAGCCTCGAAGCCCTGGCGGGCGATGAGGAGCGCGGAATAGATGCCGGAATTGGCCACCGGCTTGACGAGATGGGAATGGGCGCCGTGCGACAGCGCCCATTCGATGCGGCCCGGCGCTTCGGAGCCGATCAGCGCGATCATCGGCATCGGCGCCTCGCCCGGCGCCCAGGGAAACTGCGCGTCGTAGCCGAGATCGGCGTCGAAGAAGACGAAGTCGGCGACCAGCGCCTCGGCCGGCAGGTCCGGCCAGCACTCGACCGGGTCGAGGCCGATCGCCGCCAGCTGGCGCAACAGCGCCGCGGTGGTCGCATGCGGCGGATGCAGCACGAAGGCCTTTGCCCCGCCGAGATTGGGGATGCGGCTGCGGCGCGTCACGAGACGGCCCTCAGGCTGGGGCGCGGGAACACCTTCGCCGGGTCGTAGCGCGACAGGTAGGGATCGGGGTCGACGAGGCGGGCGCTCTCCTCGACCACGTCGAAACCGCCGTCCCGCACCCGGCCGATCCGCACCGGCAGGCTTGCATGCTGGGTCTGCGGATCAATGCCGATCTCGCCGAAGGGAGTCGCGAAGCGCCGGCCGGCGAAGTCCGGGATGCGGCCCGCCGTTCCGCCCGCCGGCTCGGCGGCAAGGCGGTCGGCCAGAACCAGCACGGCGCTGTGGGCGGCGGCGAAGAAGGAGGACGGGCGCGAGGAAAATTCCGGTGCCGTCGCCGGGTCCGGCCAGGGCTTCGCGCGGTCGTGGAAATACGGGCCGACGGCGATGTGGCCCTCGGCCGCCGCGCCGATCGCGGGCAGTTCGATCTCCGTCAGGTTGCAGGAGAGGATCGGGCAGGACGCGGCGGCGAAATACGGGTCCTCGCGCGCCAGTTCCTCATAGGCGGCGAAGAAGGCGTAGGAGGACGGGCCGATCAAATGGTTGAGGACGAAGTTCGGCCGCGTCGCGCGGATCTCGTCGATCAGCCGGGAGACGTCGGTGTCGCCGAGCGGCAGATAGCGCTCGCCGAGCACGCGGCCACCGGCATCGCCGATCAGGTCGCGGGCGACGCGGTTGGTCTCCCAGCCCCAGATGTAGTTCGAGCCGACGAGGAAGGCGTCGGCGCCGAAGCGCGGCACGACATGGCCGAGCAGCGGCACCAGATGCTGGTTCGGGCAGGCATGCATGTAGACGACGTGGTCGTTCGATTCGAACCCCTCGTAGGGGCAGGCATACCAGAGCGTCCCGCCGGTCTTCTCGAGCACCGGGATGACTTCCTTGCGGCTCCAAGAGGTGATGCAGCCGATGACGTGGCGCGCCTCGCTGCCCCGCAGGATCTCCTCGCAGAGCGGCGCATAGCGCTCGACCCGCCCTTGCGGATCACGCTCGACCGGCACGAACTCGACGCTTACCGCCGGATCGCGATTGACCGCCGCGATGGCGCTCATCGCGCCGGCGCGGCAGGCGTCGGACAACAGCTGATAGTTGCCGGAACGCGAGTAGAGGATGCCGATCTCGATGCGTCGCTTCACGTCGATCCCATGAAAAAAGCCCCGCCGCTCGTCGAGATGGATCGACGGGCGGGCGAGGCTCGAATGCCGTCCGGCGATCAGGGCCGGTATGTGAGGTCAGCCTAGCAGGGGCCAAGGATGAGTCAAGTGTCCCTGCCTTGCACCAAGGCATGCCTATTTTCTAAGCGAGGCAGGTCCTATGGAAGGTCGATCTTGGTCGAAACACTCCGCTCAATTCCGTGCTTCCTTCGGCTGGCCCACGATGGGCGGGGTTGGATGGAAATCCATTGGTCCGCATCCGGGAAAGGGGCCCGCCGAAGCTGCCGCCCTCCCCTCGTCCGGCTGGTAGCCTGGCAGAAGCGATCCGCCCCACCGCTGCCGACGCTTTGTCCGTTCAACGCATGTCATGATTGTCTGCTTGAGATCCGCTCCACCCGACAGGCAGGGGGAGAGGACTGGTCATGCAACGCATCTTAACTCGCGCCGCTCTGGTGGCCACGGTATGTGCCCTCTCGCTCACGCCGTCGCTTGCGGCGGACGGAACGGTTGGTGACCGGATCCTTCAACTCACCCGTGGGACAAAGTGGCAGAAGACGGATGAGATCAAGCTGCCCTTCCCCACCTTCCATCCTCAGGGCATGGTGCGGATCGGCGACGAGTTCTTCGTCTCGTCCGTCGAGATCATCAAGCCGACGACGCGCTACGAGACCCCGCGCGGTGGCTACGACCGTGACGAGGGCGAAGGGCGAGGCCACCTTTTCCGCATCGACGCCGACGGCCGGCTCCTTGGATCCCTGAGGCTCGGCGAGGGCTCCATCTACCATCCGGGCGGCATCGATTTCGACGGTCGTCATATCTGGGTGCCTGTCGCGGAGTACCGGCCCGACGGTCGCTCTATCATCTATCGCGTCGATCCGAAGAGCATGAAGGCAGAAGAGGTGCTCCGCTTCGGCGACCATGTCGGCGGTCTGGTATATGATACCGATGCCGACACCCTGCACGGCGTGAGTTGGGGATCACGGCGCTTCTATGCTTGGCCACTCAAAGATGACGGCACGGTAGCGAATGCCGCTGCTGATCCGGCCAGCCTACGGGTGGCCAATCCGGCGCAATACATCGACTATCAGGACTGCAAGTACGTGAGCGCCGGCCGGATGGCCTGCTCCGGGTTGAACGCCTACCGCGTTGCCCCTGACGCCACGCCCTTCCGGCTCGGCGGGCTCGAGGTCGTCGACCTGAAAGACAACCGTCCGATCTGGCAGGTGCCGATCGAACTTTGGGCACCTTCCGGCCTGCCGATGACGCAGAACCCGACCTTCCTGGAGGCAACGCCGACCGGTCTGCGAGGCTACTTCATGCCAGACGACGACCAGTCGACGATCTTCATTTACGAGGCAGCGACGCAGTAGCCGCTATCGGCTTGCCAAGACCGGCGACGCGCTGATCGCCATCGCCGCGACCCGCCTGCCCTTCCCGGCGCAGCGGGTGCCGCGGGACGCCGAGCATCTTAGGCTGGGCTG
The DNA here is from genome assembly GCF_014196845.1 of Aurantimonas endophytica. Taxonomy (GTDB): domain Bacteria; phylum Pseudomonadota; class Alphaproteobacteria; order Rhizobiales; family Rhizobiaceae; genus Aurantimonas; species Aurantimonas endophytica. The sequence goes on along the minus strand of NZ_JACIEM010000002.1, from coordinate 591,614 downwards.
GCCCTAGCTTCGGTTCCCGCTCTTCTCCATTTCCTCTCGCATGGTCTGCGCCTGGACGATGGTGCGCGCATACTGCTCCCACACCGATCGCATCCAGACGAGGTTGCCGGTGAGCGCCTCCGCAACCTCTTCCAACTCCTCAAGAGCCTTGAGGTTCTTGCTGAAGTGGCCGGCCAGATTGTCGGAGAGGTCGCCGGACTGCGTCTTGTCCAGTGCCGTCTTCAGCGTTGCGCCGCTCGCCACCACTTCAGGCACGATGCGGCCGAGCGCCTCGATCAGCTTTTCGCGCTCTGCCGCGGCCGTTTCGAGCTGTGGACGGTGCTGCTTGAGAAGCCGGACCAGGTTTCTCCAACTCCGGACGCGATTTTCCAGATCGTCGCCGATGCCGTGCAGACCGCCGTCAATGCGCCACGGCTGCTCGGTCGGCGCTGCAGTCCGCGACCCGCCGCTGACGGGAGCGGTACTGGCCCCAGGCCGGAGCGGCGTTTCCTTCTTATCCTCGGGATTCTCTTCAAGGATGTCGTCGATGTTGATTTCGAGGTCAGGATAGTCAGTCGTCGACATGGTGCCCGGTCCTATACGAGGTGAAATTGGGCGATCCCACAGCCTGCCCATGGCAGGACGTGTCCGCTAAGCCCGAAACCTTCATGTAGTCGAATCGTGGCCGATCCATGAGCGGCGCATTTCTCCAATACCCGGCCTTTCCACGATGGGGCGGAGGCGTGAGCATGGCGGTCTTCGCCATCGCAGGTCGTGCCTGAACTGAACGGCCGCTATGAAGCCATGCCGGGAAACCATGCCCAGACCTTCCTGCCTCTCGCCAAAGTCGACTGAGCTGCCTTCATGCGGACAACCTTGTCGCTAGCTCTGTCCATTGCCGCTGGCGTGCTATCGGCCGCGACAGCTTGAGGAGCACGGCATGACGACGTCCAAGCAACGCCTTGTCCGGGTGAACCATGTCGCTCCCGAAGTCGGCGACGTCGATGCCCTGCCCTTCTTAGGCAGTGTCTTCCCGCCGACCGGAACGACGCTGTGCGACGGCGGCGGCATGTTCCTCTAACCCGAGTTCTGCGAGAATGGCTGAATCACTTCAGGCGGATGGCGTGCTGCCGGCCCGCTCCATCGGCGACCACGGCATCGTCGGCGATCTCGAGACCGCCGCGCTCGTCGCCCGGGACGGGACGATCGACTATCTCTGTTGGCCGGTTCTCGACAGTCCGACGATCTTTGCGGACCTCCTCGACCATGGCCGGGGAGGTGCTTTCTCGATCCAACCGACGCTCGATCGGGCTCGCCACCAACATCTCTACGTTCCGGACACCAACGTGCTGATCACCCGCTGGATGGCGGAGGATGGCAGCGCGGAGGTGCTTGACCTCATGCCGCACCCGGCGGCTCGGGTGCACCCCGACCGGAACGCCCGATGCCTTATCAGACGGGTATCGGCAACGAAGGGAGGGGTCACCTTCACGGCCATCTGCGAGCCGCGCTTCGACTATGCGCGGGAGATTCCGGACGTGGCCGTGGCGGACAACGGCGTCCGCTTTTCCGGCCGCGACCTTGCCCTGAAGCTGTTCTCCTCCGTGCCGCTCTCCGCAGGGCCGGGCAAGGCGACCGCGACCTTCACCCTGAAGGCGGGAGAGAGCGCCTGGTTCGTCCTCGGGGAGGACAGTCTGGTCGAGCCGAACGACGAGATGATCGAGGCCGAGATCGCGTCGACCGTCTCGGCCTGGCGCAGGTGGCTCAGCCGGGCGAACTACAAGGGGCGCTGGCGTGAGCAGGTGCTGCGCTCGGCGCTGGCGCTCAAGCTGCTGATTTCGGCCAAGGAGGGTTCGATCGCCGCCGCGGCGACGTTCGGGCTGCCGGAGGCCGCGGGCGCTGGCCGGAACTGGGACTACCGAGCGACGTGGATTCGGGATGCATCCTTCACGGTCTATGCCTTGATGCGGCTGGGCTTTGTGGAGGATGCCGAGCATTTCCGGCGCTGGATGGGCCGCCACGTCGTCGCTGCGGGAGACGGCAGTCCCGTCCGCGTCATGTACGCTCTCGACGGGTCGGAGGCGCGGGAGGAGATGGAGCTTGAGCACCTCTCCGGCTATGCCTCCAGCCGGCCCGTGCGGATCGGCAACGACGCACGGAGCCAGGTCCAGCTCGACGTCTTCGGAGAGCTGATGGACAGCGTCTACCTGTCCAACAAATACGGCTCTGCGATCAGCCATGAAGGGTGGCAACACGTGATCGGCATTGTCGACTACGTGATGCGCCACTGGCAGGAGGCGGATGCCGGTATCTGGGAGATGCGCTCGGAGCCGCGACATTTCCTGCACTCCCGGATGATGTGCTGGGTCGCGCTCGACCGGGCCATCCGTCTTGCGCGAAAGCGCTCCCTGCCCGCTCCCCTGACGGTGTGGGCGCAGTGCCGCGATGCCATCGTGGACGACATCTGGAGCAACTTCCGCCATCCTGATCACGGGTATTTCGTCCAGGAGCGTGGTGGCACCGAGCTCGACGCGGCGCTTCTGATGATGCCACTCGTGCGCTTCGTCTCGTCCACCGATCCCGTCTGGCTGAAGACGCTCGACGCCATCGGCGACCAACTCTGCGACGACGGCCTCGTTTACCGCTACCGCAACGCCGACGGCCTCGAGGGCGGCGAAGGCGCGTTCACGACCTGCACCTTCTGGTACGCGGAATGCCTTGCTCGCGCGGGGCGCCTGGACGAGGCACAGTTGATGCTGGCGAAGGGCCTGTCCTACGCCAATCGTCTGGGGCTCTTCTCGGAGGAAGTCGACGCCCGCGGGCTGCAGCTCGGCAACCTGCCGCAGGCACTCACCCATCTCGCGTTCATCAGCGCCGCCTATTTCGTCGACCGGAGCCTCGATCCAGCGCATCGGCCGACGTGGCAGCCTTGATCGAGCCAATAGGTCGGAGGCGGCTTCAAGGACAGGGCACCCGGCAGGCGAGATGGCGCCACTAATCCCTCGGATTTCCAGCCGTTCCGCAAGCTCTTTCAAAGAGCTTGGCAATGGCATCCAGATCCGCTTCTCATGAGCCCGCAGCGCTGCGCGCCAGAGTTCCCCACCGGGAGCTCGCAGCGGCTGATCCCGAGTTGGCACAGGAACCGCTTCGCTCTGCATAGCGTCTTAATGAGAAGGAATCCATTGCAATGGCCATGCTCTGGGGCGCAATCTCTTTAACCTTCGCTATATTTACTGCATTATTACTGCTCGCACTGATCATACTGAATCGTGATGGGGCGAAGTTCGGCCCCATGTCCGACTGGCGCGAACAATTACGTGCCATTTTTCAAATTGGCGTCCTTGGGCCTGCATTGGTCGCCTTGATCCTACCATCCGCTGCTCTTGCGATCTATGCAGCCGGGAGAAGCTGGGATCCCGCCGCCGTATTCGAATCAAACGGCGACTTCATCGGCATCCTAATTTTTCTTATTGACCAAGCGATCAAGGGTGTCTTGCTCGATCTCATGGAAGTCTACAATATTAATCTACCAGGGTCCGCCGAACTCGATACTCGAAAGCACTGGGCACTGGCTGTTTTGCTGATCATTTACCGCGCGGCTTTCGCAAGCGCTGCAATTTATCTCGCAATTCATTTTATCCGGATTTGGTTCACGGCACGACGCTTCGACGTCGGCCGCACACGCTTCGTTCTTGAGGAGCGTCGCTTCGTCGACAGTATGATAACGCACGAGATTTTCGCGGAATGGGTCCACTCAATTGACGAAAACGAAGGAGCCCGAAGCGCAGCATCGGATGGCTCTCTTGTTGGCCTACACTGCCAACTCTCAGGGCTTCAATTTATTGATTTCGTAATCGCCTCCGCTGAGCGGGGCTGGACGGAAGGCCATCGCTGGGAGCGGGCTGCCGAAGCTCAATCATTTCATGATCGATTGCGTGAACTAAACCCCAATATGACGTTTGAAGGTCGCCTCGTCCGCAATCCCGAATGTGTCAAAAAGCCGGGCCCCGCAGGCTAATGACACAGTAGACCGCGACAGGTTTGGCTGAGGCAGAGCCAATCGCGTTGAGTGTGCCGACGGCGTCGCTTTCATCTGTCGCGGTGTCACTGCTGCGTACCCGCAACCAGCTGAAGTTCCGCAACAAGCTCGCGTGCTCTCGGATTTCGTAAGCGGTGGCGTGATTTGGAGGCAGGGCAATGAAACGGCGGTAACACTGAGCATTTCGAACGACTGAGGGAGACCGGCGACCTACCGGCGACGCTCGAGGCGACAGCGGATTTCGAGTATTCCTTTGGCTGGCTGGTCGAGGGGCTGGGCGACGGGCATTTCCGCCGAAGCTGGCGTTTGCCGTTCGACCGGCCTGGGCCGTAAGCGGCCTGTCCGGTTTCGGCCCGGGCGGAAGCCGATAGCTGCCGTTCAGACTGTCAATCCGACCAGGTTGTTCGACGGCTGGAGAAGTACACTCAGACATTCACGCAGAGCGACAAGTGCTCCGATCGCACTCGTGAACGTCGTAATGTTGGCGTAACTCTGGACGGCAGGATGGTGTCCATGCGCGGCAGTGAAGGCAATGTCGCGCTTTGCAAACCGCTACGCAGCGACAAACAAAGAGCCATCTTCATGAACCGTTCGACCATGCGGGTGTCCGCAGCCCTTCTCTTTTTCGGTGTTTCTGGCACGCTCGCAGGGTGCGTTTCGCCTCAGGAACAGCTCGCTCAGGACCAGGGCACCTGCGCCAACATGGGCGCCACCTACGGGTCTCCCACGCACACGCGGTGCATGCTCCAGCAGCAGCAACGGAGAGACGACGAGATGCTCCGGTTCACCCAACAGGCCTACCTGAACCAGGAAATGGCACGCACCGCTCAGGAGATGAGGGACAGGCGGCGGGACTGACCGGCCACCGCTCAGTTACTCCACACTATGGAAAGCGTATGAAGGTTCTTCTCGTCGAGGACGATCCAGAGATGGCGGACGCCTTGCGCACCGCGCTGGCGCGTCGGGATATCGTCCTGGATGTTGCTTCTGACCTGGCGGTCGCTCGCGAAGCGATCGCCAGCAACAGTTACGACTTCCTTCTGATCGATCGCCAATTGCCGGATGGCGACGGAAAGGCGCTCTTGGTCGAAGTGCAAGCGCTTGAACCTTCACCCCGCACCATCATCGTCTCGGCCATGGGGACGGCCAAGGACCGGATCACCGGGCTGAACGAAGGAGCGGATGATTACCTGGCCAAGCCGTTCGAGGTCGACGAACTCGTCGCGAGGCTGAAGGCCGTACGTCGTCGCACGTCGGTGTTTATCCCGGAGAAGCTTCTTGTCGCCGGCAACCTGACCTACGATCCGATTTCACGCGACGTCCATGTCGAAGGGGAGAAGCTGCCGCTCGCGCGCCGGGAACTTCTGATCCTAGAAGCGCTCCTTCGAAACCGGGGGAGGACGGTCATGCGCGGAACGCTAGAGGAAACTGTCTACTCCTACGACGACGAGATCCAGTCGAACTCGCTCGAAGCGAACGTCTCCCGTCTTCGCCGAAAGCTGGCCGAGGCCGGATGCGGACTCGTCGTGAAGAACCTGCGCGGCATTGGCTACTTTCTTCACGAGCCCACATGAGATGAAAGCCCATTCGCTCCGCTGGCGCTTTACGCTCGGTTTCCTCGCCCTTCAGCTCTTCGCCATTGCCGTCTCGTTTGGCCTCGTTCTCTACGCGATCTCGAGCCTTTCGCAGAACGACGGCCTCCCCTCGGTCTGGCTGAGAAAGGATCTTATGGACTCGTTGCAGGTCGCGGATAGCGGCGAGGTGGAGTTCTCCCCCTCGCCTGCGCTCGCGAAGACTATCGCGACGTGGCCCACGCTCTGGTTCATGATAGATTTACCCGATGGCTCGACCATTCGGCATGGCGAGATTCCCGCCGACATCCTCGAGCAAGCTCCCTTTCTGCGAAGCTTTCGCAGCGTCGAGATGCGCGGCTATGTCGACAGCCCCGAGCGGCTGGGGCGATACGAGCGTGTCGAGACGGAGTTCGGCGAAGTCGCTGTCTTCGCCGGCGGCAGCTCGATGAGCGAGCACGGGATCACGTTCTGGATCGGCAATGTCGGCATCGCCGTGCCTGCCCTGATCCTAGCCTTCGTCACGCTTCTGGGCGTGCCGTGGGTGACGCGATGGTCGCTCCGATCGCTGAACGTCCTGACGGACCGCCTCGGACAAGTGGACTACGCGGCGCGCGGCAGCGTCCTGGAACGCGCGAGCCTGCCGGACGAAATCCTTCCCGTCGTGAACGGCATCAACATGGCGTTGCGCCGCCTGGACGAAGGTTTCGAGACCACGGAGCGCTTCTTCGTCAACGCAGCGCACGAACTCAGAACGCCGGTCGCTGTCCTTCAGATCCGCGTGGACACACTGCCTCCCGGTGAGGAGAAGCTCCAGCTCCAGAGGAGCGTCAAGCGGCTCGCGGCGATCGCCCACCAGCTTCTCGACCTTGAGAATTACCGGCAGAAGCCACGGGAGAGGGTGAGCGTCGACCTCTGTCGGGTGGTGCCCAAGGTGGTCGCCGATCTGGCGCCCCTGGCCATCGTAGAAGGGTACGAAATCTCGTTCGATGCCGATCCGCATGCGCTCTGGATGCAGGCGGACGAGGAGGCGCTTGAACGTGCCTTCGGTAATCTCATCCGCAATGCGATCCAGCACGGCGGAGGGGCTGGCGAAATCTCGGTTCGCGTGGCCGTGGACGGGTCGGTTCTCGTCACGGACCAGGGGCCCGGCATTCCTGCCGAAAAGCGTCACCGCATCTTCGAGCCCTTCTACCGGGTCAATCCGCAAGGCGCAGGAGCCGGGCTGGGCCTCAGCATGGTGGGCGAGATCATCGAGAGCCACAAAGGTTACATCGAACTCCTCGTGCCTGACGCCGGAGGGATCACCTTCGCCGTGAGATGGAGAGCCGGGGCATTGCCCAGCTTGCGATCCCTCCGAGCCTCATAGGCTCAGTCGATCGAGCGCTTCTCGCGCGTTCGATCGAACCCGTAAGCTCCGTGTAATTCCGATCCCTAGGATGGCCGAGTGTCCTTTAAAGGCGCCTGGATTTGGACGGCTCGCCCTTCGTTCGGACACCCACTCAAACGCGTTCGACGGGGTGGGCGCGATAGTCATCCGGCGTGCAATTGACTCACATCCGATGCAGCTGAGGAGCGCACTCGCGGATGCGGGAGCAGGGCTCGCGTTCTTGCCCCCGACCTAGCTGTCGCCTCTCGTCGGCGCGTAATCTTCCCGTAATCGCCCTGCCTAGAATGGTTCCCGCAGGCTGCGGAAGATCCCGAAGAGGGAACGCACCCGGACACGCCCGAACCAGGCGGCAATGTCGCCCGCAGCTCAGCCGAGAAGCGTTCGGCGATCCGCAAAGACAACGGAGACTTTCGATGACCACGATTTTGGTCCAGCGTTCTGGATACGCTTCCGGCTGCCCGCACGGTATTAATATACCGCATCGTAAAGGCCGGTCCCACACGTCCACGAGAGCGAGCACTGCGGTCGTTCTTAGCGTCGGCCTCCTCCTTCTCGGCGAACCCGCCTTCGCAAACGAGGACGTTTCCATGAATTATCCCGAAACCACACGCGGCCAGATCGTCGACGAGCACTTTGGCGTCTCGATCCCGGACCCCTACCGCTGGCTGGAGAAGGACATCCGGCGCGAGCCCGAAGTCGCCCTCTGGGTCGACGCGCAGAACAGCCTGTCGGCGCCGTATCTGGCGAATCTGCCGGGCCGCGCCGTCTTCCGTGAGCGGCTGACGGCTCTCTACGATCACGAACGGCTGTCGACGCCGGAAAAGCGCGGCGAGCGCTACTTCTTCGTCCGCAATTCCGGTCTCGATCCCCAATCCATTCTCACCGTTCGCGAGGGAACGAACGGCGCGGACCGGGTCGTCATCGACCCGAACGAATGGTCGGAGGATGGCACCACGGCGCTGGCCGAATGGTCGCCGTCTGAGGACGGAACCCATCTCGCCTTCGCCATTCAGGAGGACGGCGCGGACTGGCGCACGATCCGCGTTCTCGACGTCGCGAGCGGAACGATCCTCGAGGACGAAATACGTTGGGCCCGCTTCACCAACATCGCCTGGGTCAAGGACGGTTCGGGGTTCTTCTACTCGCGCAATCCCCAACCGGCCGAGGATGCCAGCTTCGAGACGCCCGTCACCGACCATGCGGTCTATTTCCACACGCTCGGAACCCCGCAATCCGAGGATCGGGTCGTCCATGCCCCGCAGACCGGGATCCCCGCGATCCAGACCGTCGAGACCACGCCGGACGGCCGTTACGCGGTCATCTATTCATCGGCCCTTCAGGGCGGCAACGCGCTGAGCGTCGTGGATCTTGGCTCACCGGAGTGGACCGTTCGATCCGTCGTCGGAACGTTCGAAAGCCTGTGGACCCTTGCCGGCAACATCGGTTCGAAGCTTTACCTGGTCACGCAGGACGGCGCCCAGCGCGGCAGACTCGTGACGGTGGATCTCGCCGACCCCGAACCGGCGTCCGTCGAGGTCATCGCCGAGCGGGAAGACGCGGTCCTTCGTGTCGCGACGCTTGTCGGCGACCGGCTTGTCGCCGCCTACACGATCGATGCCCGGACCGAAGTCGAACGGTTTCGCCTGGACGGAACACCCGACGGCGCTGTCGAACTTCCCGGGATCGGGAGCGCCGGGGCCTTCCACGGTCGACCGGGCGATGACGAGGCCTTCTTCGTCTTCACCAGCCACGATGCGCCGACGAGCATCTATCGCTACGATGTGGCGACCAATACTCGATCGATCTGGGCCGAGCCCGACGCGAAGGTCGAGCTCGCCAACATCCGGGTCGACCAGCACTTCTACGCGTCCAAGGACGGCACCCGGGTGCCCATCTTCGTCGTCCGCCGGGCTGACCTCACAGGCCCCGCACCAACGATGCTGACGGCCTATGGCGGCTTCGGCATTCCCATGGTGCCCTTCTACTCGCCCGACGCCATGGCTTGGGTCGAACAAGGCGGGGTCTACGCGGTCGCCAACATCCGCGGCGGCGGCGAGTACGGCAAGGCATGGCATGAGGGCGGACGGGGACGTCACAAGCAGAACAGCTATGACGACTTCATTGCGGCAGCCGAGTTCCTGAAAGGCGAAGGGATCACGGCACCCGACGGCTTGGCGATCCACGGCGAATCCAATGGTGGTCTCCTCGTCGGCGCCGTCGTCAACCAACGGCCCGATCTCTTCGCGGCGGCACTCCCCGGTGTCGGCGTCATGGATATGCTGCGGTTCGAGCACTTCACCGGGGGGCCGCTTTGGGCGCAGGAGTTCGGTAGCCCGACCGTCGAGGCGGACTTCCGGAACATCATGGCGTACTCGCCCCTGCACAACATCAGCGGCAACGAACCCTACCCCGCCATTCTCGCGACGACGGCAGATACCGACGATCGCGTCGTGCCGAGCCACTCGTTCAAGTACGTCGCCACTCTTCAAGCTGCCGACATCGGCGAAAGGCCGCATATCCTGCGCGTCGAAACGAGTGCCGGGCACGGAACGGGTAAGTCCATCGAGAGAATGATCGACGAGATGGCCGACAAATGGGCGTTCGCCGCCCATTGGACTGGTCTGACCGTAAAGTTGCGAGACTAAGCTACGCTTTGGCCGCTGCTCCTCATCGAGAAAGAAGCCCGGCTCAGTTCGAGTGCACGCGCCGGGCTTCCTGCCGCTCGTGGTTCGGCCTTGATAAACGGCAGGATCCGAGCCCTGAAAGGGCTGCGCCAAGCGCGATCTCGCGTCCCGAGTGAGATTGCCCGCCAATCTCCAGTTCCAGGCGAAGTAGTGCTTCTGTTGCGTCCGTATCAACGCTCGCCACCGGCTTTCCCTCGGAAGAGATCGTGGCTTCCGGTCCTCAAGGAGACTTGAGGGGAACCTGGACGAGAGCTTCGGACATCGTGACCCCGGTCGTTCTCGTCATCCCGGGCTCCGGACCAACGGATCGAGACGGGAACAGTCCTCGCGGGTCAATGCCGCAACCAAGCGCGCATTTGCCTGCACCCACGGTGGATACGGGCGCTCAATCCTCGTTCTCCCAAATCGCCGTGATCGGCGTATTTTGGTCGAGGCTGCCGTCGGCTCGTGGCCAATGGCAGCCTGCAAGGCTATCAAGCGTGCCGAACTGATTCAGAACCGCCAGATCAGCGGCACGACGAAAACTGCCACGACGAAGAACCAGGCGAGCAACGGCAAGCCAAGCTTCCAATAGTCGCTGAAGACGTAGCCGCCGGGGCCCATCACCATCAGGTTGGTCGGCGTCGCGATCGGCGTGAGAAACGCGCCGGCTGCGGCCACCGCGGTGCTCATCAGCACCGGGCGCGGCGAGATCCCCATGCTCGTGGCTGCCGCAACCGCGATCGGGATGACGATGAGCGCCGTCGCCGTGTTGCTGATCAGCTGGCCCATGATCGCCGTCAGCACGAACAGTCCCGCCAGAAGCGCCAGGGGCCCTGCATCACCGATCATGTCGACGAGGCGCTCGGCCATCAGCGTCGCCGCACCGGTCTCGATCATGGCCGTCGAGAGCGGCATCATCGCACCGACGAGGATGACCGTGGTCCAGCTGATCGCCCGGTACGCCTGCTCGACGCTCATGATCCCGGACATGATGATCGCACCGGCGGCAAGCAGCCCGGCCACCGCGGGCGGCACGATACCGGTCGCCAGCAGCAGCACCATTCCGGCCAGGATGACGACCGCCTGCACGGCGCCAGGGCCCATCGGGACGGCCTGGCGACGCACCATTTCCGGCGAACTCACCACCAGCACGTCCGGATCGTCGAGATGGATGTCGAGGGCTTTCCAGGTGCCTTGCAGGAGCATCGTGTCGCCAGCTTGGAGCCCGATGCCACCGGCGTCCCGGCCGGCGTTCTCCCCGACGATCTCCACCCCGCCGCGCTGGACCGCGAGGACGATCAGATCGCCGCTGTCTGTGACCATGCCGGGAAAGACGCGTTCGCCGATCAGGCCGGAACGCGGCGGGATCACCACTTCGGCGAGACCCGAGCGCTGGTTGAACAGCGTTTCGGCGCCTTCTCCCGAGCCCGTCTCTTCGCGGAAGGCAAGGTGTCGACGTGCCGCGAGCATGGCGGCGCTCTCGCCGTCCCCCCGCACCAGCAGATGGTCGCCTTCGGCGATGAGCGGCCGCCGCAGCGGACGCGCGGTATCCGCCTCCTGGATGGCGACGAGGCGCAAGCCGGGGAACTCGGTGAGGTCGATCGCGGTCGACGCGGCGCCGACATAGGGCGAACTCGCCCGCACGCGCATCTGGTAGATGCCGCTCGCCAGCCCGTACTGCTCGACCAGCGTCTTGGCATGGCGGCTGAAGTCCGTCGGCATGGTCAGGCCGTTACGCTCCGGCAGGAGCCGCTGGCCGAACAGGATAATGATCGCCATCGTGCCGGCCAAGAGCGGCACCCCGACCAGCGTGAACTCGAAGAAACCGAAGCTCCCGTATCCCGCATCCTGCCCGGCTTCCGAGACGAGGACGTTGACCGGCGATCCCGTGAGGGCCAGGAGCGACCCGGCATGGGCGGCGAAGACCAGCGGCATCAGCAATTGCGAGGAATTGCGCTTCAGCCGGACCGCGATGACGACGACCACCGGAAGCAGCGCGGCGACGGCACCGTTGAGGCTGATCAGCGCGGTCAGCAGCGAGACCAGGATCATCGTCAGGAGCAGGAGACGCGTCCGGCTCTCCTCGCCCGCACCCTTGATCAGCAGTTGGCCGGCCCAGGCCGTGACGCCCGTGACCTCGAGCCCGGAGCTGACGATGAAGAGCGAGGCGATGAAGATGACCGCGGGATCGCCGAGCCCGGCAAGGGCCTGCGGCAGTGTCAGCACGCCCGTCGCCCATAGAGACAGGGCTGTCAGCATGGCGACGACGACAACCGGCACCCTGTTGGAAATGAACAGGACGACCGCCACGGCGATGATGACGCCGGTATAGGCTATCGGGCTCAAACGCTTCGCTCCCCCTCATCGACATAGCTGCGGCTGCGGGTTCCAAGCCGTCGCTAGTCGTCGAGCGTCGCCATGAGCACGCCGAGCCGGCAGCCCTTCTCGTATTCGGTCAGGTTCACATATTCCTTGATGGTATGGATCTCGGCCTGGCCGGCACCGATGGTGATGGTCGGGACGCCGTGCTTGTCGAGCCAGTTTGCATCGAGCCCGCCATTGGAGAACAGCAGGGTCGGCTCAATGCCGAGCAGCTTGAGCGCCTTCCTGGCGCGTTGGACGACCGGGGCATCCTCGGCGAGTTCGAACGGCGGATAGGACGGCTTCTGGTGGAAGGCGACTTCCGCGGTCGCGCCCTCGTCATCCCTTACTTCGTCCCTGGCCATTGAGAAGGCTTGCCGGTAGCCGTCCGCGATCCTGGTCGCGAAGGCAGCCTCGCGGCTACGCGCCTCGCCCTTGATATAGGCGTAATCGGTGACAACGTTGGTCGCGTCGCCGGCCGCGACCGTGCCGTCCTTGCCGCCGAAGATACCGACATTGCTGGTGCCGTCGCCGTCGGATTTGACGACCTTGCCGAACCAGCCCGCGCGCCGGGCCTCGGCGAGAGCAATGGCGCCGACCAGTGTCGCGGAGATGCCCTTTTCCGGCGCGACGCCGGCATGCGACGCCTTGCCCTTGATCTCGACCTCCCAGTTCTCCTGCCCGACCGCGCCGATCAGCAGCTGCGAGGCGAGCTGGCCGTCGACATTGATGCACATGACCGCGCCGCCGAGATCGGCCGGATTGAGCTCCCGCGCCCCGTGCAGGCCGCTCTCCTCGCGGACGGTGAACAGCAGGGTGATCGGCGGGTGCGGCAAATCATGCTTGATCAGCGTTTCCGCGATCACCACCAGCATGGCGACGCCGGTGCGGGCATCGCCTCCGAGCGCCGTCGTACCGTCCGAGACAATGCGATCACCTTCGCGGCGCGGCTTGGCGCCGGCGCAAAGCGGCACGGTGTCGAGATGGGTCGAAAACAGCAGCCGCGGTCCCGGCCGGGTCCCGGGCAGATCGACGATCAGATTGCCGGTCTCGGTCGGTAGCGGAATACGCGTGTTGGCGTCGTCGTAGCGGATCGCCGAAGCCGGCACGCCGACTGCCTTCAGCGCGTCGGCGACCGCCGCGCCGATCTTCGCCTCGTGACCTGTCACGCCCTCGACCGAGAGGAAGTTCATCAGGTGATCGATCGCGCCATCGACGTCGAGGGGAACGGAAGCATTGTTCACGGTGTCCATGCAGATGGTCTCCATCCGATCAGTTGAGTATGCCTGGGCGGCGTGCCGCGACGTCGTTCCCTCAGACCCCCCAGGGCAGGCCGAGCATTTTCCAGATGGCGAAAAGCGCCGTCCACAGCACGAACATCCACAAGACGTATGGGAGCATCAGCGAGACGACCGTGCCGACCCCCGCCGACTTGTCGTATTTCTGCGCGAAGCCGACGACGAGCGCGAAATAGGCGTTGAGCGGGGTGATGGCGTTCATCGGCGAGTCGCCGACGCGGTAGGCCGCCAGCACGGCTTCCGGCTCGACACCGAGCTTCATCAGGAGCGGCACGAAGACCGGGGCGAAGATCGCCCATTTGGCGATGGCGCCGGTCAGCAGCAGATCGATGATCGCCACGACTACGATGAAGCCGAGCAGCAGCGGCAGGGCCCCGATATTGGCCGATTGCAGCACGCCCGACAGGCTGAGCGCCATCACCGTGCCCATATTCGTGTAGGTGAAATAAGCGACGAACTGGCTCAGCACGAAGAACAGGAAGATCGTGCCCCCGAGGTTCTTGATCGACTTTTCGATCGCCGCGATCACCTCGGTCAGCGTCCGCATCGTGCCGGCGCCGATGCCGTAGGCCCAGCCCGTCACCAGGAACATCAGCATGATCAGCGCGATCAGGCCGTTCATGAACGGCGAGTTGCCGATGAGGTCGCCGGTGGTCGGGTCGCGCAGCGGCGCCCAGGACGGAACCGTCAGCAGGCTGAACACGGCGATCAGCGCCAAGAGCCCGAGCCCAGCATAGCGCAGGCCACGGGATTCCTCCGACGACAGCACGGCCCCCTGCTCCGTCGTCGTGCCTTCTGCGGCAAGGGCCGGATTGTATGGACCGAGGCGCGGCGAAACGATCCGGTCGGTGATGAAGGCGATGATGACCGTCAGGAAAAGCACCGAAGCGAAGGAAAACCAGACGTTGGAGGCAAGGCCGATCGAGCGGTTCGGATCGACCAGATGCGCCGCATCGTTGGTGAACTCGACCAGCACCGCGTCGAGCGGCTTGATCAGCATGTTGACGGTGAAGGCGCCGGCGACGGCCGCAAAGCCCAGCGCCAGGCCGGCCAGTGGATGGCGCCCGACCGCGAGATAGGCGATGCCGGCGAGCGGGATCAGGACGAGATAGCCCGCGTCGGCCGCGATGCTGGCGAGGATGCCGACGAAGGCGAGGATGTAGGTCAGCGCCCAGCCCGGCGAGACGATGACGAGCTTGCGGATCAGCGCCGTCACCAGCCCGGACTCCTCGGCAACGCCCGCGCCGATCATCGCGACGATCATCAGTCCGACCGCGGTGAAACCCATGAAATTCGGGATCAGCGAGGCATACATGAACCGGATGCCCTCGACGTTCAGGAGGCTGCGGATCGCGGTACTCGCGATCTCGATCTCGTGCGTTTCGGGGTTGATCCGCTCGAACGTGACCGCCGTTCCGAACAGGCTGAGCACAGCCGATAATGCGATGACGATGCCGATCAGGATGAGGAAGATGATGACCGGGTGGGGAACCATGTTCCCGACCTTCTCGACGCCATCGAGAAACCTCTGCATCGTCGACTTCGGCGCAGCGCTCGCGAGTGTCATGACCAGCCCTCGTGCCGAAGGTTCTGCAACGCGATGGGAGAGTTGACGCTTCCAGCACGAACTCCGGACAGCGCCCGCGTCCTCACCGTGATACTAAATCGCCGCGAAAGCTGGACATCAGCACAGAATCCCAAATCCTGCGCCAATTGTCCCAAAGCTGATGCCAGTCGAGGCGCGAGCGTTTGCTTTGCGGCGGGAAAGGCCGACCGACACACCGAGAACGCCTGAGCCCTTAGTTTGCAGGCGACACAGTCAACAAATCCAAAAAGAGCATTACACGGAATACCCAGTCCGACTGATGAATAACATCTAATCACTCACTGCATATTTCATTCTAGATGCGACAATTTGCTTCCCGGGACGCGTCCTTGCCAAACCGTGGCAATAGTTACAGACTGAATAAGAAAATAATAAGAAGACATTATATTCGTGGGTTAATCAGTATTTATGACCGCGTTGCCGGGAGGACAGCGTCGTGAAGGCTTTTATTGTCAACAGTCCCGGGCTGTTGGTCGAAGATGATTCATTTACAGGCTTCCCGACCGACCGCATGGGCTCCGTCGCACCGAGTGGTGACCGGCATTCCTTGCTCGCCGCACCCATAGATCTCGGCGCGGCGATACCGTCCGCGGGTCCGTCCTGCTGGACGTTCGGAGACGTCGTGTTCACCCGGTCGATCTCACCGGCGGGCGATGGGGCAACCGCTCGGCACGACCGGCGCGACCGGTGGCGCGTCGTTCTCGCGCGTTCGCCGTCCGCTCTTCCGACCTCGCTTCCCCCGGAGGATGCGCAACAAGGCAGGCTGACTTTCCATGCGCCGGACTCGCCTTGCGAGGGTCTACCACATCCGGGGGAGTTGCTGACGCTATTGCTGCCGAAGGATTTTTGCCGCGACGCGTTTGAGTTTCCCGGATCCGCCCCTGACATCGATCCCGAACTGGAAAGCCTGCTCGCGGGGTTCATGGAAAACCTGGCGCGCCAGCTCCCGCATATTTCGCCGGACCATTTTCACGGACTGGCCGCAGCGACACGCTCGCTGGTCGCGGCGTGCATCGTGCCGCGCCCGGAGCGGCTCGAAACGGCTGCGGTTCCCTTCGCCTCCCTGTTGATCGACCAGGCGCGGCTGGTGGTTCGGCGGAACATGGCTTGCCCGGAGTTCGGACCATGCCAGCTGGCACGGTCGATGGCGATGTCCCGGTCCAAATTGTACCGGCTTTTCGAGAATGCGGGCGGCGTTGCCCATTTCATCAATCGCGAAAGACTGCGCGAGGCCCATCGAAGCCTCACCGAGTCTCCGCACAGCCACTCGATCCATATCATCGCCAGCGAGGTCGGCTATACCGACCATTCGACCTTTAGCCGGGCCTTCCGACGGGAGTTTGGCTACACCCCCACCGAGGCCCGGGATCGGGGCATTGCAAGGCTTTCCGCAAACCGGATCGGGCCGGCCCCGCACGACGCCCAGCCGAATACGACCTTCAGTTCGGCGGCAGCACCAGGCAGCGGCGATGGCCTTGGCGGCTCCCAGCTTTTCGCAGCCATACCCGCTAGTCGCCAGGGCTGAGCCTTCCGAGGCTGTCTCCGTCGCCGGCCGCCGCGAATGTCTGATCGGCCCCATGCGCCACTGCGGTCGACCGGGATCGCGGCGCTGAAATTGGGATGACCGGCGCAGGATTGGGATTCTGAGCTGATCCCCGCCTCCGACGCCGTTGCTAGCGTCGACTGGCCCATCCATGGGGTCTGGCGCGGCGTATCTCGCCTTCCCCTGCGGCTACACGGCGCGCGCCTGACGGTTGCCTGAGGAAAGCATGATGAACCCGCCAGGCTTGCGAGAGAGACCATTTCGCAGCCGCGGGACACGCGGCAGCAAAGGGCCGGCACGACCGATAAAGCCAACACTCCCCCGGCCGGCGGGGGCTCGCTTATCGGGTGCGGCTAGGTTCTCGCGATCAAGTGTTTTCGCGCTGCTCACCGCATTCTTCCTCGCGGCGGGCTGCGACCGCGACGAGGTCGAGGTGCCCGCACCCGTCCGCATCGTGCGGACCATCACGGTCGAACCGCCGCGAGCTGCCGCCGACATCGCCTTCACAGGCCATATCGAGGCGCAGGATCAGGCGTCGCTGTCCTTCCGCATCGCCGGGCGGCTGGCGGAACGCAGGGTCGGCGTCGGCGCGTCGGTGCGCGAGGGCGACATCGTCGCGACGCTCGATCCCGAGAACGAGCTCAACGCGCTGCGCTCGGCGCAGGCCGCGCTCGTTACCGCCGAAGGCGCCTTGCGGACGGCCGACAACCGGCTTCAGCGCCAGACCAACCTGTTCGGGCGCAATGTCAGCACACGGGCCGATCTCGAAGCCGCGGAGCAAGGTCGCACCGAGGCCCAGGCGCAGGTCGACGCGGCCGCCGCGCGTGTCCGGTCGGCGGAGGATGTCGTTGGCTTCACGACACTGCACGCCGATGCGCCGGGGGTCGTCACCCGGATCGGCGCCGAGCCGGGCGAGGTCGTCGCGGCCGGGCAGATGGTCGTGCAGCTGGCGCGGCGCGACGGGCGCGACGCGGTCTTCGAGGTGCCCGCCGACGCGATGCGCACGCTGCCGGCCGACGCCCGCGTCTATGTGGCGCTGTCCACCAATGCGACGGTGATCGCCACGGGCCGGGTGCGCGAGGTCGCGCCGCAGGCAGACCCGGTGACGCGGACGTTCCAGGTCCGGGTCGGCCTGTCCGATCCACCGCCGTCCTTCCGCCTCGGCACGGCGGTCTCGGGCACGATCCGCGGCAGCGAGACCGCCGGCGTCGTCGTCCCGTCGTCCGCCGTGACCCGGCGCGGGCCGGACACCGGCGTCTGGGTCGTCGATCCCGAAACCCTCACCGTATCGATGCGCAAGCTGACACTGCTCGGCGCCGATCCCGCCGAGGCCCGTATCCAGGAGGGCCTGGCGCTTGGCGACATCGTGGTCGTCGCGGGTGCGAGCCTTCTGAGTGAAGGCCAGGTCGTGCGGCTCGCGGGGATGGAGCCGCAATGAGTTTCAACCTCTCGGAGTGGGCGCTCAAGAACCGCTCGGTCGTTTTCTACCTGATGCTCATCGCCGTCCTGGCCGGCGTCTTCGCCTTTCTCCGACTGGGTCGCAACGAGGACCCGTCCTTCGTCATCAAGTCGATGGTGGTCTCCGCGGCCTGGCCGGGCGCGACCATGGAAGACACGCTCACCCAGGTCACCGAGCGGCTCGAACGCCAGCTCGAGGAGACGCCCGGCCTCGACACCGTCCGCAGCTATACGACGCCGGGACTGACCACGATCTTCGTCAATCTGCAGGAGTCGATTCCGGCACGCGACGTGCAGGACACCTGGTACCGGGTCCGCAACCTCGTCGCCGACATGCGCCACACGTTGCCGGCGGGAACGCTCGGCCCGTTCTTCAACGATCGGTTCGGCGACACGTTCGGCATCATCTACGGCTTTACCGCCGACGGCTTCACCAGCCGCGAGCTGCGCGACCATGTCGAGGCGGCACGCTCGCGCCTGCTGCTCGTCCCCGACGTCTCGAAGATCGAGATCATCGGGGCGCAGGATGAGCGGATCTTCGTCGAATTCTCGGTCCGGGAGCTGGCCAATCTCGGCATCGACCGCGGCGCGCTGCTCTCGGCCCTGCAGAGCCAGAACGTCGTGCGCCCGGCCGGGATCATCCAGACATCCGCCGAGAAGCTCTCGCTGCGAATCTCCGGCGCGTTCCAGTCTGAAGCCGACCTGCTCGAGGTCAATTTCCCCGTCGGCGACCGTGTGGTCCGTCTCGCCGACATCGCCACGGTCCGCCGCGCCATGGCCGACCCGCCGCAGCCGATGTTCCGCGTCAACGGCCAGGATGCGATCGGCCTCGGCATCGCAATGCGCGAAGGCGGCGACATACTGGCGCTCGGCGAGAACATCACCGCGGCCATGGCGGAGATCACCGCCGACCTGCCGCTCGGCATCGAGCCCCAGCTCGTCGCCGACCAGGCGGTGACGGTGGATGATGCCATCGCAGACTTCATGACATCGCTCTGGCAGGCGGTGGCGATCATTCTCGTCGTCAGCTTCATCAGCCTCGGCGTGCGCCCCGGACTCGTCGTCGCCCTGTCGATCCCGCTGACGCTCGCCATCGTCTTCGCCGGCATGCTGGTCGGCAGCATCGACATGCAGCGTATCTCGCTGGGCGCCCTGATCATCGCGCTCGCCCTCCTCGTCGACGATGCGATGACCACCACCGACGCGATGGTGACGCGCCTTGCCGCCGGCGACGAAAAGACCGTCGCTGCGACCTTCGCCTACAAGAACTACGCGAGGGCGATGCTGGCCGGAACCCTGGTGACCATCGCCGGCTTCGTTCCGATCGGTTTCGCCGCCAGCAGCGCGGGCGAATACACGTTCACGCTCTTTGCCGTGGTCAGCATCGCGCTGGTCGTCTCGTGGTTCGTGGCCCTGATCTTCGCGCCGGTGCTCGGCGTCGCGATGCTGAAGGCCCCCAAGACAGCCGCGGCCAATGCCGGACCCGGACGCGTCGAGCGCGGCTTCCGCAGCCTGCTATCCGGCGCCATCAGGGCACGCTGGCTGACGATCGCGGTGACGCTGGCGCTGTTCGTCGCCTCCATCATGGCGCTGCCTCTTGTACCGCGGCAGTTCTTCCCGGCCTCCGACCGGCCGGAACTGCTCGTCGACCTGACGCTGCCGCAGAACGCCTCGATCTACGCCAGCCAGGAGCTCGGCAACCGTTTCGACGCCGCGCTCGAGGGCGATCCCGACGTCGAGCGATGGAGCCTCTATATCGGCCGCGGCGCCATCCGCTTCTATCTGCCGCTGAACGCGCAGCTGCCCAACGACTTCTTCAGCCAGGCGGTGATCGTCGCGACGGACGTCGACGCGCGCGAGCGGTTGAAGGTCAAGCTGGAAGCGCTGTTGGCCACCCAGTTCCCCAATGTCGTCGCGCGCGTCTACCCGCTCGAACTCGGACCGCCTGTTGGCTGGCCGGTTCAGTATCGCGTTTCCGGGCCGGACCTTGCCGAAGTCCGCACGATCGCGATGAAGCTCGCCCAGATCGTTGCCGCGAACCCGCGCGCCGAGCAGGTCAATTTCGATTGGATCGAGCCGGCGCGCGAACTGCGGCTGCGTGTCAACCAGGACGAGGCGCGCCGCCTCGGCCTCAGCTCGCAGGCGCTGGCGTCGATCCTCAACACGGTCGTCTCCGGTACGGTGGTCACCCAGCTGCGCGACGACATCTATCTCGTCGACGTCGTGGTGCGGGCGCAGGATGCCGACCGGGTATCGCTCGAAACGCTGCGCACGATGCAGGTCGCCCTGCCCGGCGGCCGCTCCGTTCCGCTATCGCAGTTCGCCACCTTCAGCTACGGGCTCGACCCGCCGCTGATCTGGCGGCGCGACCGGGTGCCGACCCTGACCGTCGCCGCCGACGTCACCTCCGGCACGCTACCGGAGACGGTCGTCACGGCGCTGCAGCCGGAGATCGATGCGCTGAATGCGACGCTGCCGCCGGACTATGCCATCGCGACCGGCGGCACGGTCGAGGAGAGTGCCAAGTCGCAGGCTTCGGTTATCGCCGTCGTGCCGGTGATGCTGCTGATCATGTTGACCGTCCTGATGGCCGAGCTGCGCAGCTTTAGACTGCTGGCCATCGTCCTCACCATCGCGCCGCTCGGCCTGATCGGCGTCGTCGGCGCGCTGCTCGTCTCGGGCAAGCCGCTCGGCTTCGTCGCGCTTCTCGGCATCCTGGCGCTGATCGGCATCATCACCAAGAACGCCGTGATCCTGGTCGGCCAGATCGAGGCCGAGCGGGCCATGGGCAAGGGCGTCGTCGAGGCGGCGCTCGACGCCGCCGGCACGCGCTTCCGGCCGATCGTCCTCACCGCCGTCTCGACGGTGCTCGGCATGATCCCGATCGCGCCGACCGTGTTCTGGGGACCGATGGCGTTCGCCATCATGGGCGGACTGCTCGCCGCGACGATCCTGACGCTGGTGCTGTTGCCGGTTCTCTACGTCACGGTGCTCGGCCGCAGCTCGTCCGAGCCCAGGCCGGCGGCAGTACCTGCCACGAGCCCAGAGGGAGTTTCGGCGTGATGCGATACGTCAGGACGACGCAATCCCTCGACTCCGGCATCGCGCTTGTCCGGTGGGTTGGTGTTGCGGCACTGCTCCTCACGCTCACTGCCTGCCAGGACGAAGATCCCGTCATGGCAGAGGGGCGGCCCGTCAGCGTGGTGACCGTCGAAGCCGGCCAGCTCGCCGAGACGATCGAGCTGAGCGGGGAGATCCAGGCCGAACAGACGGTCGGGCTCGCCTTCCGGATCGGCGGCCGCGTGGCCGAGCGGCTGGTCAATGTCGGCGATCGGGTCGAGGCAGGGCAGGTCGTCGCCCGGCTTTCCCCGACGCTGGAACAGAATGCGCTGGCCGCCGCCGAGGCCGCGCTGGCAGCTGCCCGCGGCGAGGTCGACACGACGCGCAGCGCCTTTGCCCGCCAGGAGCGGCTGATGGATCAGGGCTTCACCACAAGGCCGATTTTCGACCAGGCGCTGCAGGCACAGGAGGCTGCTCAGGCGCAGCTGGAGAATGCCGAGGCGCAGGTCGAGATGGCGCAGGACCGGCTCGGCTTCACGGAACTCAACGCAGGTGTCGCCGGCATCGTGACCGCCCGGAGCGTCGAGCCCGGCGAAGTGGTTCAGCCGGGTCAGGTCGTCGTCCAGATCGCCCGCGACGAGAGCCACGACGCGGTCTTCAACGTGCCGGCCAATCTGCTGGAGACGCAGGTCGGCGACACGCCGATCCGTGTCGCGCTGGCCGACGATCCCGCAGTCGTAGCCTTCGGCCGCGTCCGCGAGGTTGCACCACAGGCGGACCCGGTCACCCGGACCTTCGAGGTGAAGATCGGCCTGGAAAGTCCCCCGGAAGCCATGCGGCTCGGCGCGACCGTCGTCGGGACGCTCGAGCTGACTTCCCGCTCGATCATCCAGATTCCGGCCAGCGCCCTGACGCAGCAGGGGATCTCGCCGGCCGTCTGGGTGGTCGATCCGCAAAGTTCGGCCGTCTCGCTGCGCAGTGTCGACGTACTGCGCTTCGACCCCGGTGAAGTCGTCGTCTCGCAGGGGCTGGAGCCGGGCGAGATCATCGTCACCGGCGGCATCCAGGCTTTGCATATCGGGCAGATCGTCCGGCCGCTCCCGCCTGCTGCGGCCACCGGGGCCAATGCGGCCTTCGCCGATCCGCCGGGACGCCGCCCGTCACCGTCCTAGCCGGAGATCATGTTCACGCTCGGCGAACGCCATGCCGGCGTACCCACCCGGTTCCCACCCTAGCCCAGCAACGGAGATACCCATGAGTGATCTGGTTTTCATCGGCTTCCCGAGCGAAGAGAAGGCAGAGGAGGTTCGTCAGCGGGTTCTGAGCCTCCAGCGGGAATATCTGATCGAGCTCGGCGACGCCGTCGTCGTCGTCAAGGACGCGAAGGGCCACGTAAAACTCAACCAGTTGATGAACCTGACCGCGGCGGGCGCGGCCTCCGGCGCGCTCTGGGGAACGCTGATCGGCTTCATCTTTCTGTCGCCGCTGGTCGGCACGGCGATTGGCGCCGCGTCCGGCGCCCTCGGCGGCAAGCTCAGCGACGTCGGCATCAACGACAAGTTCATGACCGATGCTGCCAGCGCCTTGAAGCCCAACACCGCGGGACTTTTCCTGCTGATCCGCAAGATGACGACGGACAAGGTTCTCGCCGACCTCAAGGGTGTCGGCGGCACGCTGATCAGCACCTCCTTCGACGAGACCAAGGAAACGGCCTTGCGCGACGCGCTGGCGGCCCACGCGAGCAACGAGGCGGCAGCCGCGACAACCCCATGAGAATGGACTGGGGCGCCGGCTCCGAGCGTAGCCAGGGGCCGACCGCAACGGCGCGTCTCGAAGAATTCCGGCCGCTCCTGCCCGCGGAAGAAGAAGTCGTTGCTCAACTACTCAGCGGCAATTTCGACCGCCTCGGCGATGGGACGCGTCCGGAATCGGCCGATCCGGCGCGCATCGTCCGGGCGCGTTTCCTGCGCTTCCTGATGCTCGGCGGCGAGGAAGGCTGCAGGCCGCACGAGAAGGGCGTCCGCATCACCGGCGCCTGGATCAGCGAGGGTCTCGATCTCGAAGCCTGCCGGGTCTATCGCGACATCGGCCTGACCGATTGCCATTTCGAGGCAACGCCTGTCCTCAGGTCCGCGATCATCAACCGCCTGATCCTCGACGGCTCGCTGATGCCCGGTCTCCAGGCCGAGCGGATGGAGGCGCGCGGCGGGGTCTATCTGCGCGGCGCCGAGATCAACGGCGCTGTCAACTTCGTCGAGGCCCGCCTAGGCGGCAATCTGGAATGCGACGGCGCCAGCATCAGCGGGCCCGGCGACTATGCCCTGTTCGCCCCGAGCCTCGAGGTACGCAACGTCCTGATGCGCGGCTGTCACCTGCGCGGCGGCATCAATCTGGCGAGCGCGGAACTCGCGGCGGATCTCGACTGCGCCGGCGCGGTCATCACGCGAGCCGAAGGCCCCGCCATCGAGGCCAGCGAGATCTGGGTGCGGGGCGGGATCGTGCTGCGCGGCGCCCGCACCGATGGGGAAGTGCGCTTCACGGCGGCGCAGATCGGCGGCGACCTGGATTGTTCGGGCGCTTCGTTCGACCATCCCGGCGAGGCCGCCCTGGAACTGAGCCGAAGCGCCATCAAGGGCGCCCTCTTCCTGCGGCGTGGGGCACGCATCGACGGCGTGCTCGCTTTGACGGGTGCTTCCATCGGCACCATCCATGACGAGGCCGCATCATGGCCCGGGACAGGCGATCTGCTGCTTAACCGCTGTCGCTATGGCGCGTTCATCGACGGGCCAGTCGATGCGGCCAGCCGGCTTGCCTGGCTGGCGCGCCAGACGCCGGAGCGCTACGGCGAGGATTTCTGGCCGCAACCCTACGAGCAGTTGGCGACAGTCTTCGGCGAGATGGGCCATGACGAGGATGCGCGGGCCGTGCTCATCGTCAAGGAGCGCCTGCAGCGGCGTGCCCGGCGGGCGCGGGCGGATAGCCGGCTTTGGCGATGGCTACTCGCGGGCGCCGACGGCATCCTCGGGGTGACGCTCGCCTATGGTCGCCAGCCGCTGCTCGCGTTCGTCTGGCTGCTCATGTTCTGGATCCTCGGCGTCGCCGTCTTCGGCCATGCCGAGCGCCAGGGTGCCGTCATGCCGAACAGCGCCGTGGTGCTGCGGGCGCCGGAATGGACCCTCTGCGGGCTGGAGGGCGCCGAAGAGCGCGCGCTTCTGGCCTTTCCGGAGGCCACGGGCCTCGCCGCCACCGGCCAGACCCAGCTCGACTGCTTCCGCCAGCGCTGGGAGGCGTCGAGCTATCCGCCGTTCAACGCCTGGATGTATTCGCTGGACACGCTGCTGCCGGTGCTCGAGATGGGCCAGAAGGAGTTCTGGCGGCCCAACCCCGCCAAACCGGGCGGCGAATTCGCGATGAACTATTTCTACTTCCAGTCGCTCATTGGCTGGGCGCTCAGCCTCCTGGCGGTGGCCGGCTTCTCGGGCTGGGTGAAATCGTCATGACGTCTCGCCGCGCGGGCCACACGACGTGGTCATGACGACCGGCAGGATCCAGCCGGGTGCCCAGCTGCTGATCGCCACCGTCCTGGCGCTGGGCCGCGCTATCCCTCGCAAGCTCGGTCGTTGCACCGCTTGCCTTCGCGCTGTTCATCATCGCGCTGGTCTGGCCGTCGCAGCATGCGATGCAGCGCGTGTTGCCGCAGCTGCTGGCGCTCGCCATCAGCGTCCTGCTGGTGTGGGGCTTTGCCAAGCTGGTCGGCCTGCCGCTCGCGGCCGAATGGGGCTTCATCGCCTTCTGGCTGAACCACATCCCTTTTCTCGGCCCGCTGGTCGCGACGGTCTTCCCGACGCTGTTCGCCATGACACAGTTCGACTCCTGGTAGTCGGTGATCGCCGTCTTTGCCTGCCTCAACCTGATCCGGTTCCTCGTCGGCAGCTATGTCGAACCGCGCGTCGTCGGCAACAGGCTCTCGATATCGCCGGTCGTCGTGCTGTTTTCGGTGTTCATATGGGCCTATCTCTGGCGTGTCTTCGGCGCCTTCATCGGCGTGCCGATGACCATCGCCTTCCTGACCTTCTGCGCCCAGCACCCCGCCAGCCTCGGGCTGGCCGAGTTGCTCGGCTCGCCCGAGGGGAAGCACTCCTTCACGAGCTAGGCGCAGGCGCTGTCCGCGCGCTTGCGACCTTCCCATGGGCTGCGGCTCTGATTGGGACACCCGGCACAGAGATGGGACAGGCAATCCACGACCCTCCAATGGTCGGATGGTAGCCTTCTGCCAGGCAATTCGAGTTCTCGGCTCGATCTTCACAGGCGTGGTTGCCCATGAGCACAGCGACAGGCCCACGCTCCCCTGCATCCCTTCTCCCTCGAGGCGCAGGGTTCCTGGCGCTATGGGTCGTGCTGATCGGGGCCACACCGAAGGATCTGCCGGTCGGCGTCATGGCCGCTGGGGCTGCAGCCTGGACCAGCCAGCTCTTCTGGCCCGCGACCGGCGCGATCAGTCCGATGGGGCTTCTGCGCTTCGCCATCCGCTTCCTGCCCCAGTCGATGGTTGCCGGTGTCGACGTCGCCCGGCGGGCCTTCGCGCCAGGCCCCATGCTGGTGCCGGGCTTCGTCACCTGGCGCACGGTGCTGCCAGACGGCGCGGCCCGCCGCGCCTTTTGCGCCGTGATGAGCCTTCAGCCCGGCAAGCTGCCGGTTGCCGCAGAGCAGGACGGGACGCTGCTCGTGCACTGCCTGGATTTGCGCGGGCCGATCCTCGCCGAGATCCGGGCTGACGAGGCAGCATTCCGGCGCGTCCTGCGCGAGGGAGACTGACTGTGGCGGGCGCGCTCGTCGGTATCGCCCTGTTCATCCTGATCGTCACTGCGCTCGGCCTTTTCCAGGTATTGCGGGCCGATCTGGCGATCGAGCGCATGATGGCGGTCCAGTTGCTGGGCACCGGCGGAGCAGCTGTCGTGTTGCTGTTCGGCGCGGCTTCGGGCGCCGGCTCGATGGCCGACGTTGCGCTGCTGATGATGCTGTTCGCCGCTTTCTCCTGCACGGCCTTCACACTCGGCGAGGCGAGCGCTCCCGAGGCCGACGACCGGGAGGAGGACACATGAGCGGCCTCGCCGACCTCTTCACGCTGTTCTGCGCAGGGGCCGGGGCGATCCTGTTCCTCGCGGGTACGCTCGGCCTCATCCGGTTTCCCGACACGCTGAGCCGCCTGCATGCGCTCAGCAAGGCCGACAATCTCGGGCTGGGCCTGGTCGTCCTCGGCCTGTTGCCGCAGGCAGCCAGCGCCACCGTCGCGCTGAAGCTGGTCTGCGTCTGGCTGCTGGCGCAGCTTTCGGCGGCCACGGCCAGCCAGCTGATCGCCGGCGTGGCCCACCGTCGCCGATCGCGCTCATGAGCCTTGCTCCCGATCTTGTCGTCGCAGCCCTGCTGCTGGCCCTGGCGCTCCACATCGCCGTTGTCCGCGACGACCGCGGCGCCATTGTCGCCTCCGTCGCCTTCGGCCTGCTGCTCGCCCTCGGCTGGACCCGGCTAGGCTCGCTCGACGTCGCCATGACGGAGGCCGCGATCGGCGGCGGCGTCACCGGCGTGCTGCTGCTTCGCGCCGAAGCCCATCTGCGTCTCGGCAAGACGCGCCGCGGCCCGATCGGCTCCGGATCGAGGGCCATCGCCGTCATCGGCTGCACCATGGTGACGGCGGCCCTCGCCGTCGTCGTCCTGTCCTTTCCGGTGCCGGCGCCGACGCTGGCGCCTGCGGCCGCGGCCGCGCTCCCCGGCACCGGCCTCGGCAATCCGGTCACCGGGGTGCTGCTGGCGTTTCGCGCCCTCGACACCCTGCTGGAGAAGGTGGTGCTGATCCTTGCGCTGGTCGGTGTCTGGTCGCTCGCCCCCGACGATCGCTGGGGCGGCGCCCCACGCCTGCGGCCGGCCACCGTCCCCGAGCCGCTCGTCACTCTGGCGCAGGCGCTGCCGCCTTTCGGCGTCCTGATCGCGGTCTACATGTTCTGGGTCGGCGCCGATGCGCCGGGCGGGACCTTCCAGGCCGGCACCATCCTTGCGGCGATGTGGCTCCTGGTCATGCTCGCCGGACTGCGGCCGGCACCCCGTACGGGGGACCAGGCGTTGCGCCTCATCCTGATCTGCGGCCCGGCGCTGTTCCTGGCCATCGGCCTGTCAGGCTTCGTCATCGCCGGCAGCTTCCTTGCCTATCCGGAGAGTCTCGCCAAGCCGTTGATCGTCTGCATCGAGGCGGTCCTGACCCTGTCGATCGGCGCGACGCTGGCGCTGCTCGTCGCCGGCCCCGCGCAGATGGCGCCCGGCCGATGACCGCCCCGTTGCTCAGCCCGGAAGCGCTGTTCGGCCTCTGCGGCGCGGCCCTCGTCGGCATCGGCCTGTTCACCGTGATCACCCATCCCGCCCTCCTGCGCCGGATCGTCGGCTGCAACATCATCGGCGCGGGCATCTTCCTGGTCTTCGGCGCCGTCGCCCGGCGCGGTGCCGGCGGCGGGTTCGACGGCGATCCGGTGCCGCAGGCGATGGTGATCACCGGCATCGTCGTCGCCTTCGCCGCCACGGCGCTCGCCGTCGGGCTGCTCCGCCGGCTTTTCGACCTGACCGGCCGCGCGACGATCGACGCCCCACCGGAGCCTTTGCCCCCGGGCGAACCATGACCGCGCTTGCGGCGGCCCCAGCCGACGCGACCACGCCGGGCGGCTTCCTGCTCGTCCTTGCGGTCATCCTGCCGGTGATCGCCATCCTCGCGATGGTGGCGTTCGGCCCGCGCCAGACCGGACGACTGGCGATCATCACAATCGGCGCCGGCATTGCCGTGGCCCTCGCGATCGTCGCCGAACTGATTCGAACCGAAGCAGCGGTCGGTTTCGTCGTCGGTAACTGGCAACCGCCGCTTGGCCTGGCGCTGCGGGCGGACGGACTTTCAGCCGCCATGCTGGCGATGACGGCGCTGGTGATCGCGGCCATCGGCTCCTTTGCCCATATCCAGCACGGGCTCGATCCCGCGACACGCCATGGCCGCGCGCCGACGACATTCTGGATCCTGCTGATGGCGATCTGGAGCGCGCTGAACGCGGTCTTCCTCGGCGAAGATCTGTTCAACCTCTACGTCGCGCTGGAGCTTCTGACCTTCGCGGCGGTCCCGCTGGTCTGCCTCGACGGACGCGCCGAAACAGTCGCCGCAGCGTTGCGCTATCTGTTGTTCGCGCTCCTCGGCTCGCTGCTTTATCTGCTCGGCACCGCCCTCATCTATGGCAGCTTCGGCACGCTCGACATCGGCCAGCTGTCGGCCATGGATATCCAGGGGCCGGGCGCCTCGCTGGCGCTGGCGCTGATGATCGCCGGCCTCCTCGCCAAGGCTGCCCTCTTCCCGCTGCACATCTGGCTGCCCCCGGCCCATGCCGGCGCGCCGGCGGCGGCCAGTGCCGTCCTCTCCGCCCTCGTCATCAAGGCGCCATTCTTCCTGATCCTGCGACTCGTTCTGGACGTTGCGCCGCCGGGGTTCGCGGCTCAGGCAGGGCAACTCCTCGCCATTCTCGGCGCCGCCTCGATCCTGTTCTGCAGCGTCGTGGCGCTGCGGCAGGCCCGGCTGAAACTGATGATCGCCTACTCGACCGTGGCGCAGATCGGCTATCTGTTCATCGTCTTTCCCCTCGCCGCCCGCACCGGGACACTACCGCCGTGGGAGACGATCGCCTGGACCGGCGGCGCGCTGCAGCTCATCTCCCATGCGCTCGCCAAGGCGGCGATGTTCCTCGCCGCCGGTGCCATCGCCGAGGCCTTCGGCCACGACCGCATCGCCGATCTCGGCGGCTTCGGCCGCGCCCTCCCGATCAGCGCGACAGCCTTCGGGCTGGCCGGCATGTCGCTGATGGGGCTGCCGCCGAGCGGTGGCTTCGTCGCCAAATGCCTGCTGCTCACCGCTGCCGTCACCGGCAGCCACCCGTTTCTGGCCGCGACGATCCTCGCCGGCGGGTTGCTCGCCGGCGGCTACGTCTTTCGCGTCGTGAACCGCGCGCTGGCAACGCCCGCCGTCCCGCTGGCTGCCGTCAGACCCGTTCCGCGCCGGCTCGAACTGGCGGCTCTGGTCCTGGCGCTGGCTGCCGTCCTCATGGGCTTCGTGCCGCTGCAGCCCCTCGGTTTCCTGCAACTCGGTCGGATCGCGCCGATGTCGCTGGTTGCGCCATGACGGCCGCCGGCCTGCTCCTCGCCGCTTCGGTGCTCGTGCCGCTCGGTCTATCGGCGGGCTGCCTTGTCCGCGGCGTCCGCGAGCGCGCGCGGCTGCTGCTCCCCTTCGCGCCGCTGCCGGCACTGCTGGCGGCCATCATGGTTCCCGACGGCACGTTCGTGTTCTTTCCGGCGCCGTTCCGCATGTCCCTGGTGCTCGATCGGCCGGGCGCCTTCCTGCTGGGAGGCGCGGCCCTCCTCTGGAGCGCCGCTGGTGCCTACGCCGTGTCCTACATGGGCCGGACACCGGCTGCGACGCGCTTTGCGATCTGGTGGCTGCTGACGCTGGCCGGCAGTCTCGGCGTCTTCGTCGTCGGCGACATCGCCAGCTTCTACCTCGTCTACACGCTGGTCAGCCTGGCGGCCTACGGGCTCATCGTCCACGAGCAGACGGCGAAGGCCGAACGGGCCGGGCTCGTCTATGTCGTTCTCGCGCTGCTCAGCGAAGCCTGCCTGCTGCTTGCCTTCGTCATGCTCGCGGCCGGCCATGCCGAAGCGAACCCGCTGATCCGCGACGTCGTCGCGACCCTTTCGAGATCGCCGATGCGCGACGCCATCGTGGCGTTGCTCGTCCTCGGCTTCGGCCTGAAGATGGGCCTCGTGCCCTTGCATGTCTGGCTGCCCCTGGCCCACCCGGCAGCGCCGATGCCGGCCTCGGCGGTGCTGAGCGGCGTGGTGGTCAAGGCCGGCGTGATCGGACTGATCCGATTCCTGCCCTACGAGAGCGGCCTGCCGGAATGGGGGATGGCGCTAGTCGCGGCCGGTCTCTTTACCGCCTTCTACGGAGTCGCCATCGGCGTCACCCAGACGGGGCCAAAGACGATCCTCGCTTATTCGACGGTGAGCCAGATGGGGTTGGTCGCCGCCCTGATCGGCGCCGGGCTCGCCCGCGCCGACGCCTCGGCGACGACGCTCATCGCCTATTATGCAGTCCACCACATGCTGGTGAAGGGTGCGCTGTTTCTTGCCGTCGGCACTCTGGCCGCAACTAGCAGGCGACGGCGGCTGGCCATCCTGCTGCTCACGGCCGTACTCGCGTTGAGCCTTGCCGGCCTGCCGCTGAGCAGCGGCGGGCTCGCCAAGATCGCCACCAAGCCGATGCTCGGCGATGGCGTGTTAAGTTATGCGACGGCCCTTGCCGCGGCCGGGAGCACGCTATTGATGCTGCATTTTCTCAATACGGTCTCCCGCGATGCGCATGGGGAACCGGAACGTTTGCCCTCTCTGGCGCTGGTCCTGCCCTTCGGCGTCGTTGCTGCCGCCTCGTTCGTCTTTGCCTGGTCGCTCTACCCAGCCGTCACGGACGGGTCATTCCAACCCCTGTTCCAGGCCAAGGCGCTCTCGAAACTGCTTTGGCCCATGGGTTTGGGATTGCTCGCGATGCTCGTCGTCGGGCGGCTGCCGAAGCTCCGGGGCGCCGTGCCCGAAGGCGACATCGTCGTCCTGACAGAAGCCGGCGGGCCGGCGCTGAGCGGCTTCGTGTCAGACATCCTGCAATTCGATGCCGTTCTGCGGCGATGGTCCTTCGCGGGTTCGTCGCTTCTGCTTATCGCTGTCCTGCTCGCCGCTGCCCTGATGCTCGGCAGCTGATACGGCAGGCAACCTTGCCCTTCGATCAGCATGTCCCGCAGTTATCGAAGCAGAAAGGTCGACCGTCGGCTCGGCGATCACTGCGCCTCCTTGACCGTCGGCCCAGGCGCCATTTGCAGATATCTCGCCATTCCGCGAGCATGTCGGGAATTCGGCCGACGGAGAGAGTCCCACAACCATCAAGCGGAAACGCGCAAAACTCGCCGAAGAGACTGCGCTGCCCGCGGCGAGATTGATGCTAACCTGCTGAAACCTCGCAGCTTTCCCCAGAGCACTTGCCTGTCGCGGACTTGCTGAAGACCGGCTGGCTGGGGCGGCAGGATTCGAACCTGCGAATGGCGGCACCAAAAGCCGCTGCCTTACCGCTTGGCGACGCCCCAATGCGCGATATGCTGCGCGCCGTGCTATAGCGTCTGGCGGATCGCCGTGCAACGATCGCTAAGGATCCGGCAGGTTTGATACTGCGGAGCCACCGCGCCGGAAGGGTCCAGGACGCCACCTGCATCACCTCCCGGGTCGGTGCGACCCGCAGCCAAGGAGGCTGCCCGGGCCAGTCGACCCGGATGCGAAGGCCGCGGCTGCCGGCTTCGCGCTCCCGGCTCGGGCTGAAGCCCAGGAGAATGATGCGCCCATGCTTTCCTTCGATAAGGCGTTCGATCCCGCTTATGGCGACGCGGTGTGCGTCGGCGACGGCGTTCTGCGGGTGACGGCGCGCAATCCCAGCCCTTTCACCTTCCATGGCACCAACAGCTACGTGATCGGCGGAGCGAGCTGCTTCGTGGTGGATCCGGGTCCGGACGAGCCGGAGCACGTCGCGACGCTGGCTGCGGCGGTGGACGGCCGGCGGGTCGACGCCATCCTCCTGACCCATACGCATCGCGACCATACCGGCGCCGTTGCGCGGCTGCGGGCCGCGACCGGAGCGCCGGTCATGGGTGGCGGGCCACACCGCCCTGCCCGGCCGATGCTGGCCGACGAGGCGGGGCGCCTCGAAGCCAGCGCCGACACGAGCATCCTGTTCGACCGCGTGCTCGGCGACGACGAAGCCCTGACGCTCGGTGGATTCGCGGTCACGGCTGTCGCCACGCCGGGTCATTGCGCCAATCATCTCGCCTTCTCCGTCGGCAGTGAGGGGCTCCTTCTGTCGGGCGATCACGTCATGGCCTGGTCGACCACCGTGGTGGCACCGCCCGACGGCTCGATGCGCGACTACATGAAATCGCTCGACCGGCTCCTGGCCCGCGACGACAGGGTCTATCTGCCCGGCCATGGCGGGGCGGTCGAACGCCCTGCGACGTTCGTCCACGGACTGATCGAGCATCGGCGCGGGCGCGAAGCGGCAATCCTGGCGCGACTGGCGGCGGGGGACCGGACGATCCCTCAGATCGTCTCGGCGCTCTATCGGGACGTCGATCCCCGGCTTCACCCTGCCGCCGGGCTGTCGGTCCTGGCGCATCTGGAGGATCTGGTGGCAGAGGCCGTGGTCACGACGGATGGCCACGCCTCGCTCACCGGCGCCTACGCGCCGGCCTGAAGAGCGGCCGGCGCGGGCGGGACGCTCAGTCTCCGGCGGCGATCGTCTCGAGACCAGCCATCGCGGTGTCCAGATCCGTCAGGAACCCCTCGATGATGCGGCGGTTCTCGCCGAGATCGATGCCGGTGGAGCGGGACATCGACTGCATGTCGACATAGGTGTCGCCATCATCGGCAACGATGCGGATGACCATGTCGCTCGGCAGGCCGAACAGGAGGTCGCGCGCCACCGCCGCGATCCGGTACTGGTCGCTATCGGGGACAGCCAGGGGATCGGCGGCCGCTTCCATGTCGACGCTGTCGCGCGGCGTCGGGATCGGAATGCCCGTCAGCCCGCTGATTCCGAGGTCGCCCTCGGCTGGCTCGGGCGCCGCCGGCAGCGTCGGATCACCGGCAATGATATCCTCGACCTGCCAGCCGGAATCCTCGACCACCATCCGGGCCGCCTGGAACACCCGCGGCGCGTCGGCGACATAGCGCCGACCGCTGACGATGCTCGGCTGTTCCGGCGCGGTCGGGGCGGCGAAAAGCGACCGCCAGCCGGTGGAGGGCGGTGTTGCCGTCGCCGCGACGCCCTCGGGGGCGAGCGCTTCCGTATAGGCGGCATTGGCGCGTGGATTGACGAAGGCCAGATAGGTGACCAGCGCGAAGGGGAACAACGCCAGCAGCGCCAGGAAGCATGCGCCCATCGCGGTGCGGCCGCCATCGACGCCGCGATACCAGACCCGCATCAGCCCGACCGCCGAGATCAGCAGGGCGATGCTCGCCACCGCCGCCACCAGCAGCAGCAGCCCGATCAGCGCCTGCGGGGCGATCGCCCCCAGCCGGTAGATCACCATCGCCGCGACGAGCAGCACCAGCGCGAAGGCGGCCAGTCGCCGGGCGAAGCCGGCAAAGCGCAGTCGCTTGCGCAGATAGTGGCCCGATACCGGCAGGCGCCCGTAGACAGAACTCATGACCGCACCCTTCGACGTCGGGGCCGATCATAGCCCACCGCGCGCGTCCGGCGGAAGCCCCGGCGGTCGGCTCAGCCCGTCGGCAGGCTGTAGCCGCGGAACTGCTCGCGCAGCGCCATCTTCTGGATCTTGCCGGTGGCGGTGTGCGGGATCGCTTCCACGAACACGACATCGTCGGGCATCCACCAGCTGGCCACCTTGCCCTCGAAGAAGCCGAGGATGTCCTCCCTGGCAGGGTCCCGCCCCTCCTTCGGCACGATCACCAGCAGCGGCCGCTCGTCCCATTGCGGGTGCGGCAGGCCGATCACCGCGGCCTCGGCGACATCCGGGTGTCCGACCGCGAGATTTTCGAGCTCGATCGTCGATATCCATTCGCCGCCCGACTTGATCACGTCCTTGGCGCGGTCGGTGATCTGCATGTAGCCATGCGGGTCGATATGGGCGACGTCGCCGGTGTCGAACCAGCCGCCTTCGTCGAATGCCTCGGCACCGGTGCCCTTGTAGTAGGAGGCAGCGACCGAGGGGCCGCGCACCTTGAGCCGCCCGAAGGTCCTGCCATCCCACGGCCTGTCGGCATCGGCATCGTCCGTCACCTTCATCTCGACGCCGAAGGGCGGATGGCCCTGCTTCATCTCCAGGTCGAGCAGCGCGTCGCCCTCCAGCTCCGCATAGTCCGGCTTGATGGTGCAGAGCGTACCGAGCGGGCTCATCTCGGTCATCCCCCAGGCATGGATGACCTGGACGCCGTAATCATCCTGGAATTTCCGGGTCACGGCTCGCGGGCAGGCCGAGCCGCCGATCACCACGCGTTTCAGGTCCGGCAAGGCCCCGCCATGCTTTTCCAGATGCTGCAGCAGCATCAGCCAGACCGTCGGGACCGCGGCGCTGAACGTCACCTTCTCCGATACCAGCAGTTCGTAAACCGAGGCGCCGTCCATCTTCGGCCCCGGCATCACCATCGCCGCACCGGCCATCGGACAGGTGAAGGCGAGGCCCCAGCCATTGGCGTGAAACAGCGGCACGATGGGCAGGACCCGGTCGCGGGAGGAGAGGCCCATCGCATCCGGCTGCTGCGCGAGCATCGAGTGCAGGATGTTGGAGCGGTGGGAGTAGAGGACGCCCTTGGGATTTCCGGTGGTCCCGGACGTGTAGCACATGCCGGCGGCGGTGTTCTCGTCGAAGCTCTTCCAGGCGAAGTCGTCGTCGACCTCTGCCAGCCAGTCCTCGTAGCAGGCGAGATTGGCGAGGGTGCTTTCGGGCATGTGCGCCGCGTCCGTCAGGACGACGATCTTCTCGAGGCTGGCCAGCTGCGGCGCGATCGCCTCGACGATCGGCAGGAAGGTCAGGTCGACGAACAGCAGCCGGTCCTCGGCGTCGTTCATGATCCAGGCGATCTGTTCGGGAAACAGCCGCGGGTTCAGCGTGTGGTAGACCGCTCCGATACCGACGATGCCGTACCAGCATTCCAGGTGCCGCCAGGTGTTCCAGGCCATGGTGGCGACCCGATCGCCGAGGCCGATGCCGTCCCGCTCCAGCCGCTTGGCAAGGCGCAGGGATCGCTCGCGCACCGTGCGATAGTCGGTGCGATGGATCGGACCCTCGACGGAACGGCTGACGATTTCTCGGTGCGGGTGCTGGATCGCGGCGTGATCGATGAGCTTCGAGCACAGCAGCGGCCACGACTGCATCAGACCCTGCATGTCTTCCTCCCGGCAATGCAACGCGCCCCTCCCCGGGCGCGACCACTGTCGGCAACGGCCGGCGCTTTGTCCAGTTGCCGCCCCGTTGCGGCCCGTTGCCACAGTTCGGCCGTTTCGCGGCTTCACCGTATCCGTTGGGACAAGGGTACAGCGAGGAGCGCCGGATGCGCATCGAAGCCGACATCGACGCCGGACAGGATCGGGCCGCCGACACGATCGAGGCGGTCGAACTCGAACTCGCGCTCGACATGCAGGATCTCACCCAGAGCGATTTCGAAACCTGCGTGCGCGCCGCAGCCACCGTCGTCGGCGGCGAACTCCTGTTCGACATTCCGGCCGACGGGTCGGTCGAGGACGCCTCCCGCATTGCCGCCGTACGCATCGCGGGCGAGAACCGCGACAACATCGTCTTCGCCGTCCTGAATGGGAGTGGCGACAACATTCGCGTATCGGGTCGCGAGGAAATCGGCGACCGCTTCCACGGCTTTGCCCGCGCCTTCGTCGGCGTCCTCACGCGGATCCGCGACGATCTGCCCTTCGGCCATACCAGCCCCGAAGGCACCGCCTGACGGCCCGAACAATGCGTGCCGGCACATCGAGCCGGCCGGTCCGCCGAGGGTAACGTCCGGTTGATGACGCAAGCGCACAGGCTGCGATCATGAGCTTGCGGAGCCGGCGCTCAGGCTCCGGCTAACGAAGCGTGTTACTGCGACCCTTGCAATTGTCCCAAGGCTTCGCAGTTCCGCGTCTTCGAGCTCTCATCGACCGGTTCCCATGGACAGCTTCCTGACGGATTATTCCGCCTACATCGCCCTGGCGGTCGTGGCCCTTGTGTTTCTGGGCTTTGCGATGGAAGCCTATCCGCCGGAGGTCATCGCCACGGGCGGCGCCGTGACGTTCCTCGTCCTCGGCTATGTCGACGGCGAGGAGCTCACTTCGGTCTTCTCCAATCCTGCACCGATCACCATCGCGGCGATGTTCGTGCTGTCGGGCGCCCTGGTGCGCACGGGGACGCTGGAAGGCGCGGCGAGCTGGCTGGTGAAGAGCGCTGGCGTGCGCCCCGTGGCGACGCTCGTCGTGCTGGGGACCGGCGTCCTCGTCGCCTCGGCTTTCATGAACAACACGCCGGTGGTGATCGTCTTCATCCCGATCATGACGGAGCTTGCACGGGCGCTCGGGGTCAGCTCGACGCGGCTTCTAATCCCGCTCTCCTTCCTGACGATCCTCGGCGGCACCTGCTCGCTGATCGGCACCTCGACCAACCTCCTGGTGGATGGGGTCGCCAGGGGCCAGGGACTGGAGGCCTTCTCGATCTTCGAGATCACCCCGATCGGCATCGTCACGGCGATCACCGGGGTGATCTATCTCCTCGTCGTCGGCCGCTTCCTGCTGCCTGACCGGACGTCGGCTACGGACGCGCTGGAGGACAGCAGCGGCAAGGAGTATTTCACCGAGGTCGTGGTACGGGATGGCGCCCCGGCGATCGGCGAAACCGTCGGGGACGCCTCCGCCTTCAGCGCGCGGGGCATCCGCCCGCTGGCGCTTCGGCGGGGCTCGGAGACGACCCGCAAAGGCATCGAGGAGGTCACGATCCAGAAGGGCGACCGGATCGTGATGTTCGCCAGTCCCGAGGAACTGCTGACGCTGCATGCCGACGAGAACTTCCGCGTGGCGCGGGTCGCGGCGTCGGCGGCAAAGGACGACGAGCGGGTCGTCGTCGAGGCGACGGTCGCCGCGCATCGGCGCGGCATTGGAAGGCGGATCTCCGATCTCGTGGGGGTCTCGGGTTCGGGCGTGCATGTCCTCGGCGTCAGGCGCCACCGGCACGTGCCCGGCCCCTCTCTCTATGACACGAAGCTGCGGCCGGCCGACGGGCTGCTGCTGGAGGGCCGGCCCGAGGCGATCGCGCGCATCGCCGAAGCCAACGATCTCATCGGCATCGATCTCAGCCAGGCAAGGCCCTACCGCCGCCGCAAGGCGCCAATCGCGATCGGCGCCTTGCTCGGCGTCGTCGCCCTCGCGGCTTTCGGTATCGCCAGCATCCAGGTGCTGGCCTTCATCGCCATTGCTGCGCTGCTGCTCATCCGGGTGCTCGACGCGGACGAGGCGTGGCGCTCGATCAATGGCGACATCCTGATCCTGATCTTCGCGATGCTGGCAATCGGCATCGGCATGCAGAAGACCGGCGCGGTGGAGCTCATGGTCAGCGG
The DNA here is from genome assembly GCF_014196845.1 of Aurantimonas endophytica. GTDB lineage: Bacteria > Pseudomonadota > Alphaproteobacteria > Rhizobiales > Rhizobiaceae > Aurantimonas > Aurantimonas endophytica. The sequence goes on along the minus strand of NZ_JACIEM010000002.1, from coordinate 554,419 downwards.
CCTCGCGCCGCTGCTGTCGGGCGCCTCGCCGCTGGTCGTCATCCTGATCATCTATGCGGTGTCGTCGATCATGACGGAGATCGTCACCAACAATGCCGTTGCAGTCGTGGTCACGCCGATCGCGATCGCGCTGGGGACGTCGATGGGGATAGACCCGCGGGCGCTCGTCGTGGCGGTGATGTTCGGCGCGTCGGCATCCTTCGCGACGCCGATCGGCTACCAGACCAACACGCTGGTCTACGCAGCCGGGAACTACAAGTTCATGGACTTCGTCAAGATCGGCGTGCCGATGAACATCATCGTCGGCATTGCCAGCTCCATCGCGATCTATTTCTACTACGTCTAGCCCGGCACCAACGACATATCGCAGGCGCTCAGACCTCCTGCCGCCGGCCCCTGCCCCGGTGCCCGCCACGCTGGGCGCGGATCGCCGCCTGCGCCGCCGCAAGCCGGGCGATCGGCACACGGAAGGGCGAGCAGGAGACGTAGTCGAGCCCGGTCTGCTCGAAGAAGGCGATCGAGGCAGGGTCGCCGCCCTGTTCGCCGCAGACGCCGAGAGTGATGTCCGGTCGCACCCGCCGGGCCTTCTCGACACCCATGGCGATGAGTTCGCCGACGCCCTCGACGTCGATCGTCTGGAACGGATCGCGCTCGATGATGCCTTCGCGCATGTAGGTCGAGAGGAAGTTTCCGGCGTCGTCGCGGGAGATGCCGTAGACCGTCTGGGTCAGGTCGTTGGTGCCGAAGGAGAAGAAGTCGGCCACTTCGGCGATCGAGTCGGCGCGCACGATGGCACGCGGCAGCTCGATCATGGTGCCGACGTGATAGGTCACGGTGCGGCCCCGCTCGGCCATGACCTGCGCCGCAACCCGGTCGATGCGGTCCTTGACGAAGTCGAGCTCGCGCCGGAGGCTGACCAGCGGCACCATGATCTCCGGGACCACAGCATCCCCGGTCTTCTCGCCCGCCTCGATCGCCGCCTCGAAGATCGCCCGCGCCTGCACCTCGACGATCTCCGGATAGGAGATGGCAAGCCGGCAGCCGCGATGGCCGAGCATCGGGTTGAATTCCTCGAGCGCCGCGATGCGCTGCTTCAGCACCGCCTCGTCGACCTGCAGCGTCGCCGCAGTCTCCGCGATTTCGGAACCGCTTTTCGGCAAGAACTCGTGCAGCGGCGGATCGAGCAGGCGGATCGTCACCGGCAACCCCGCCATGATCTCGAACAGCTCGATGAAATCGGAGCGCTGGATCGGCAACAGCTTGGCCAGCGCCTCGCGGCGCCCCGCCTCGTCGCTGGCGAGGATCATCTCGCGCATGGCGCGGATCCGGTCGCCCTCGAAGAACATGTGCTCGGTGCGGCAGAGTCCGATCCCTTCGGCACCGAAGGCCCGCGCCGAACGAGCCTCGATCGGGGTCTCGGCATTGGTGCGCACCCGCATGCGGCGCGCCCGGTCGGCGAATTCCATGAGCGTCGCGAAATCGCCGGTGAGCGAGGGGCGCTGCAGCGTCACCGCGCCCTCGATGACCTCGCCGGAGGCGCCGTCGATGGTGATGCGGTCGCCTTCACGCAGCACCAGCCCTGGTGCATGCAGCGTGCCGTTGGCGGCATGGATGCGCAGCGAGCTCGCGCCGGTGACGCAGGGCTTGCCGATGCCGCGGGCGACGACAGCGGCATGGCTCGTCGTACCGCCCCTGATGGTGAGCACGCCTTCCGAGACATGCATGCCATGGATGTCTTCCGGGTAGGTCTCGTTGCGGACAAGGATGACCGCGCGTCCCTCGTTGACCATCTCCTGGGCGCGCTCGGCGGTGAAGGCGATCTCGCCCGTCGCCGCGCCCGGCGAGGCCGGCATGCCGCGCGCCAGCACCAAAAGATCGGACGAGCGCTCGATCGTCGGATGCAGCAGCTGGTCGAGCGAGGCGGGATCGATCCGCAGGATCGCCTCGGCTTCCTCGATCAGGCCCTCCTTCACCAGCTCCACCGCCACGCGTATCGCTTCCGCCGGCGTCCGCCGCGCCAGGCGCGACTGCATCAGGAAGAGTTCGCCGTCGCCGACCATGAACTCGACCTCGACGGCATCGCCCACATGCGCCTCGATGCGGCGGACATGGCGGGTCAATGCATCGATGTCGGCCGGAAACGCCGCGGCACCCTCCTGCTCCGCCAGGTCGATCACCGGCGGCCGGCCGCCGATTTCCTGCTGCCGGTGGGATCCCAGCCAGAACTCGCCGGACAGCCGCGACTCGCCGCTCTGCAGATGCCGGGACAAAGCACGCCCGGTGCCGGAATTCAGATTTCGCTCGTTGAAGATCATCGCGTGGGCGGTGACGGCGAGACCGGCATTCTCCGGAATGCCCTGCAGGACACGGTGCGAGGCGGCGAGCGGGCGGCGCCAGCTGGCAAAGCTCGCCTCGACCACCCCGTAGAGCTGCTCCAGCGGCGTCTGCGGCAGGACGAGGCCGATCTCGTCATCCAAATAGGCCTGGTAGCGGGCGATCAGCGCGCGCCATTCGGCCACCGAGCAAGGCTCCTCGCCCCAACCGGCGCGCTCGCGCTCGGCATCGAAGATCTCCTCGAACTCGGATGAATCGGCGCCGAAGACCAGCCCGGCGAAGCTCTCGATGAAACGCCGGTAGCTGCGATAGGCGAAGGCGAAGTCGTTGAGCTCCGCCGCCAGCACGTCGACCGTGCGGTCGTTCAACCCGACATCGAGCACGCTTTCGGCGATGCCGGGCATCTGCGAGCGGGCGCTGGTGCGCACCGCCAGCAGCAGCGGGCGGCGGTCGCCGCCGAATCGCCGGTCGGTGACGGCTTCCAGATCCTCGATGGCGCCGCGCAGATCGGCCCGCAGCGCCTGCGGCAGGTCCTCGCCGACGCCGATGGCTTCGCGCCAGGCCGAAGTCGCGATGGTGAAGCCCGGCGGCACCGGCAGGTCGAGCGACGCCAGGAGGGCGAGATTGGCGCCCTTCAGCCCCAACGCCTCGGCGGCGTCGGCCGGGCGATCCGCCGCTCCACGCCTGAAATGGAAAATTCGCTTGGGCATCGAATGCTGCAGACTGCCTCCCGAACGGGGGTGCCTCTCCCGGACCGCGCACGTCTAGAAGAAGATAGGCACAACGCCAATTGCTGCAATGCAAAAAGACCCGATCCGCGTTCGGCGGTCGGGTCAAGGCTGCGAGCCGACCCTGTGCCGGCTCGCAGAAAGGAGCTCTAGAGGTGCGCTTCGATCACCGCGGCCATCTGCTCGGGCGACAGCGAGCCCGAATATTTGTCGCCGTTGACGAAGAAGGTCGGGGTCGCCTCGACGCCGAACTCGGCCTGGCCGCGCTGCTGCGTCTCGACGATCTTCTCCTGCAGTTCCTTGTCGTTCAGGCAGGTCGTGAACTCGTCCTGGCTCATTCCGGCGAGCTTGGCGATGTTGAGCAGCGCGGCGGACGCATTTTCCGCCCGCGCCCATTCACCCTGCTGGTCGAACAGCACGTCGACCATCGCGGTGCGCCTTGCGTCGTCGCCGGTGCAGCGCGCCAGCATGAAGGCCGCCAGTGCGCGCGGGTCGAACGGGAACTCGCGCAGGATCAGCTTCGCCTTGCCGGTGTCGATGTACTGCTGCTTGATCGCCGGGTAGGCGTTCGCGTGGAAATCGGCGCAGTGGCTGCAGGTCATCGAGGCGTATTCGATGATCGTCACGGGCGCGTTCGCGTCACCGATGATCACATCGGGGAGCGGGCCCTCTTCCATCAGCGCCTCGACATCGGCCGAGCCCGAGGCGGCCGGTGCCTCGGCAGCCGGCGTGACGGCCAGCGTCGCGGCTCCCGTGGTGGCCTCCGGCGTCGCCGGAGCCTCGGCCGGCGCGGTCTCGGCCTGCGCCATCTGGACGACGCCCTGCGGCGCGGCGACCGCGTCCGCTGCCGCGCTGTCGACCTCGTCGGTGCAGCCCGCGAAGGCCAGCAGACATGCGCCCGAGAGGAGCAGCGCCGCCCTCGGAAGGGTCACGGAACGGGTCCGGGCGGCAGAGTTCTGTTTCGTCATGGGGAAGTGACCTTCACGGCAAGAGACAGCTTGTGTGGTCATCGATGTACGGGAGAAATGCGGCATTTCCAACCATGGCAGTCGGACACGGCGATTGATGCAGGTCACTCGGCGTCGCGCTTGGATCGCCGCAGCGAGGCTTCGGCGAACGCCCGCAAGGCGTTGCGCAGCTTGGGATCCTCGATCCGCGACACCATCTCCTCGATCCGCTCCGGCTCGCCCGCAACGAGGTTCCGCAGCGCAGGCCGGCGGTCGATCCGCTCCGGGGTGACGGATTTTTGAACGATCTTGATCCGGTCGACGGCCGCAAAGCCGAAGAAGGCGTTGACCCGCCCGATCAGTTCGCTGGTCTGGTGCTGCAGCCGAAGCGCCGCCGCCGCCTCGCAGGCGACGATCAGCGTCGCCGGCTCGAACGGGTCGGTGTCGCTGCGCTGGGCGGGCCAGATCAGGCGCTCCGGCCGTGTCGAGTCATGGAGACGTGCCCCCGCGATCTCCGACCAGGCGGAAATCAGCCCCATTGTCATGCCCGCCTTGCGCCGCAGGATCGGGTCCATCACGCCGCCGACGATGTCGGCGATCGGCTGGACGCCGCGCCGGGGAAATCGTGAGGATGGCCCGCCTGCGTCACTCATCGCCGAAGCGCCGATGCATGCGGTCAGTCTGCGGCACTGTGGACCGCGTGGCACCGCCGGCTCGCCATGAGGCACACAGGCAGTTAGAGAACGGCGCCGAACCGGAACTCTCGATGCCCATCGCCCCGCCTCCGCTCTCTCAAGACCTGCTCGAATGGTACGACCGCCACGCCCGGACCCTGCCGTGGCGTGTCCCGCCGCAGGCCCGGGCCGCAGGGATCATGCCGGACCCCTACCGGGTCTGGCTGTCCGAGATCATGCTGCAACAGACGACGGTTGCCACGGTGAAATCCTACTTCGCCCGCTTCGTCAATCGCTGGCCGGGCGTCACCGACCTCGCCGAAGCGCCGGAGGCCGAGGTGCTCGGGGCATGGGCCGGCCTCGGCTATTACGCCCGCGCCAGGAACCTGCATGCCTGCGCCCGGACGGTGGCCACCGAGCATGGCGGCGCCTTCCCGACCACCGCGGCGACACTGCGCGCTTTGCCCGGCATCGGCGAGTACACGTCCGCAGCGATCGCCGCGATCGCCTTCGACGAGCCCGCGGCGGTGGTGGACGGCAATGTCGAGCGCGTCGTCAGCCGGCTGTTCGCCATCGAGACGCCGCTGCCGGCCGGGAAGAAGGAAATCCGGATCCGTACGGGCGAGCTCACGCCCGATCTCAGGCCGGGCGACTTCGCGCAGGCGATGATGGATCTCGGCGCGACGATCTGTACGCCGACCCGCCCCGGCTGCATTCTGTGCCCGATCCGCCCGCATTGCCGCGCGGCGGCCGAGGGCCGTCCCGAAGTCTTTCCGGTCAAGAAGCCGAAGGCGGAGGTGCCCTCGCGCCGCGGCGCCGCCTTCGTCGCGATCCGGCCGGGCGACGGTGCGGTATGGCTGCGCAAGCGGGCGACGACAGGCATGCTGGGTGGCATGAGCGAGCCACCGAGCAGCAACTGGAACGCCCGTTCGGATGGCGAACTCGGCACGACGGCCGCCCCCTTCCCCGCCGGATGGCAGGCTTGCGGCACCGTCCTCCACGGCTTCACCCATTTCAAGCTGGCGCTCGACGTCTACCGCGCCGATATCGAGCACGACCCCCCGGGGGCGGGCTGGTGGTCGCCGCCGGAGGCGTGGGACGGCGAGGCGCTGCCGACGCTGATGCGCAAGGTGCTGGCCGCCGCCGCCCCCGCCACCCGCTGAACAGGCACGCCATGACCATCGACCATATCGTCTTCGACATCGGCAAGGTGCTGATCCACTACGACCCGCATATCCCCTATCGCTCGATCATTCCGGACGAGGCCGAGCGGGCGTTCTTTCTTGCCGAGGTGTGCTCGCACGACTGGAACCTCGAGCAGGATCGCGGCCGGCCATGGCCCGAAGCCGAAGCGATCGCCCGCCATCCGGACCGGGAAGTCGATATCCGGGCGTTTCGCCGCAACTGGCATTTGATGGTGCCGCATGCCCATGACGGCAGCGTCGCGATCATGCGCGAACTCATCGCCGCCGGCATCGACGTGACGCTGCTGACCAATTTCGCAGCAGACACGTTTCGCGAGGCGCAGGCGAAGTTCCCGTTCCTGACAGAGACCCGCGGCGTCACCGTGTCGGGCGACATCCGGCTGATCAAGCCGGACGCGGCGATCTATCACCGCCACGCGAGGGATTTCGGGCTGGAGCCGGCACGGACATTGTTCATCGACGATACGCCGATCAACGTCACGGGCGCGCGTGACGTGGGCTGGCAGGCCATTCACTTCGTTTCCGCCGAGGCTTTGGCGCGCGACCTGGCGGCACGGGGCCTGCCCGTGCCGGCGCTGCCGCGCTGACGTCCGCCTTCGGCGCCTTACGCCTCGACGGCGCCCAGGCGATCGCGGATCGTGCGGCGCAGATCGTCGATCGGGGTCAGCGCCTCGCCGGTCCGCACGTGCCAGAAGGTCCAGCCGTTGCAGGCGTCGAGCCCCTGCACCCTTGCACCGATGCGGTGGATCGAGGCGGCGTCGTCGCCGATGGCGATCGTGCCGTCGGCCCGCACCCGCGCCGTCCAGCGCCGCTGGGAGTCGGTGAGCTCGGCGCCGGGCTGCACCAGCCCGGCCTCGACCAGGCTGACGAACGGCACGCGACGCTCGGCGCGCTTGCTCACCGCCGAACGCACCGAATGGGCTTCCAGCGGCTCGACAGCGGCGATCCGGGCTTCGGCGGCGGCGATATATTCGTCCTCCCGCTCGATGCCGACGTAATGGCGGCCGAGACGCTTGGCGACCGCGCCGGTGGTACCGGTGCCGAAGAACGGATCGAGCACTACGTCGCCGGGCTTCGTCGATGACAACAGCACGCGGGCGAGCAACGCCTCGGGCTTCTGCGTCGGATGCGCCTTGCGCCCGTCGGCGTCCTTCAGCCGCTCGCCGCCCGAGCAGATCGGGAACAGCCAGTCGGAGCGCATCTGGATGTCGTCGTTCGCCGCCTTCATGGAATCGTAGTTGAACGTATAGGCCTTGGCGTTCTGGTCGCGGGATGCCCAGATCATCGTCTCATGGGCGTTCTGGAAGCGCCGGCCACGGAAATTCGGCATCGGGTTGGTCTTGCGCCAGACCACGTCGTTGAGGATCCAGAAGCCGAGATCCTGCATCGCCGCGCCGACGCGGAAGATGTTGTGATAGGAGCCGATCACCCAGATCGTGCCGTTCGGCTTCAGCACCCGCCGCGCTGCCAGCAGCCAGGCTCTCGTGAAGGCGTCATAGGCCTGGAAGCTCTCGAACTGGTCCCAGGCGTCGTCGACCGCATCGACCTTCGACTGGTCGGGCCGCATCAGGTCGCCGGCCAGCTGCAGATTGTACGGCGGATCGGCGAAGATCACGTCGACCGAGTTCTCCGGCAGCGCTTCCATGCGGGCGACGCAGTGGCCCTTGTGGATGCGGTCGAGCCATTCGGACCGATCGTTCTCGACGATCGTCGCAAGGGACGCGGAGCTTTTGTATGCCATGATCACCACCGGTTACGCGGGTACTCGTCTGGCATCATGGTTACCGAACGACGTAAACAATCGGTGAAATAGTGGCTTTGTCCGACCGGGCGCCGCGTGTTACCGGACGCGGACCATGCCGCCCGCCGCATTTCGCCCACGGCGGAACGATCCCGAACCCCCTTCTGCCCGGAGCTGATGATGGCCGACCCCCTGCTCGTGATCTTCGACTGTGACGGCGTTCTCGTCGATTCGGAGATCATCGCCGCGGCGGTAGAGACCGAGATGCTTCAAGGGCAGGGAATCGAGATCGAGGCTTCCGACTTCGCGACGCGCTTTGCCGGGCTGACCTGGCCGACGATCATGCAGCGCCTCGCCGAAGAGACCGGGACACGGTTCCCCAAGGATTTCGCGGCGCGGGTCGATGCCGAGATCGACCGGCGCCTGGAGAGCGAAGTCGAGGAGATTCCCGGCGCGCGGGAGGCGATCGAGCGGCTGACGTTGCCGCGCTGCATCTGCTCGAACTCGTCGACGCACCGGCTTGAACTGATGCTCGACCGTGTCGGCCTGTGGGACGCATTCGTGCCGAACGTCTTCAGCGCCACCGAGGTCGGCGCGAAAAAGGGCAAGCCGGCTCCGGACGTCTTCCTCTACGCCTGCGAGCAGTTTTCCGTTCCTCCGAAGGCGAGCATCGTGATCGAGGATTCGGTCCACGGCGTTGCCGGAGCCACCGCGGCGGGATGCCGTGTCGTCGGCTTCACCGGTGGCCAGCACAGCTATGCCGGCCATGCCGAGCAACTCGCCGAGGCCGGCGCCGAGACGGTGATCAGCCGCCTCGCGGACTTCCCGGCTGTAGTGGAGGCACTGGCGATCTGGTCCGACGCGTAGGCCCGCGCGGCGGCGTCACCGCCGCGCTTTTCGATATGGTCAGACTGGCGCGATGCGCCCCGTCACTCCGGCGGACCCTCGTCGAAACCTGCGTAGATCACCACGCGGGTCTCGTTCGGGTCGAGGGAAATCCCCTGGTCCAGATAGCGGAAGGTCTTCGCCCCGCCGCCGGGTGCGATGGCGACCGCCTGCCGCCCGAGTTCGGAATAGATCACGTCCTCGCCGAGCAGCACGGCGACGCGGATCGGCAGGTTGACCGTCCGCGCTTGTGCCGCCGCGCCCGGGACGATCCGGCCCGCGACGCCGATCTGCATGCGCAGGCGGCCGTCGATGATCCGGCAGTCGCGGTTCGCCTCGCTGATCGAGGCGACATAGTCGACCTGATCGCCGACATTCTTGCGGAGGATCGCGGTTCCCTCGCGAAGCGTCACTTGCGGGCAGAAGCGCGATTCCCCTCCCGCCTCCCATGCCGTTGCCGCGCCCGGCACCTGACCCGGAGCGGCGAGCGCGCCGGCATCTGCCTCCAGCTGCGCACCATTATTGCTCGAGGAGCACGCCGACAGCAGCGCCATCGCGCCGCAGACCATAGCGCCCCGGAGGGCAGTCACCATATGCATCGCTCGGTTCTTCCCTTATTGTGGCGGGCCGTTCTATATCAGCCGGATTGCGGATAGGCGACCGGTACGGCGTCCGACAGGCGACGCATCGACAGCCTCATGCGACCGGAATGCGAAGTGGAGACGACGTGAAATACGTGAGTTCGCGAGGCGAGGCTCCGGTCCTAGGATTTTCCGACGCCCTTCTGGCGGGTCTTGCGAATGACGGCGGCCTGTATGTTCCCGAGACCTGGCCGACGCTCGACGCCGAGACCATTCGCGGCTTTGCCGGTCGCCCCTATGCCGACGTCGCCTTCGACATTCTCCTGCCCTTCGTCGGTGAGGACATTGCGCCTGCCGACCTGAAGCGCATGGTCGACGAGGCCTACGCCACCTTCCCGCATCCGGCGGTCGCACCGCTGGTCCAGATCGGGCCGGCGCATTTCGTGCTGGAGCTTTTCCACGGGCCGACGCTGGCCTTCAAGGACGTGGCGATGCAGCTCATCGCGCGGCTGATGGACCACGTTCTCGCCCAGCGCGGCCGGCGCGCCACCATCGTCGGCGCGACGTCGGGCGACACGGGCGGCGCCGCGATCGCCGCCTTCGCCGGCAGCCACCGCACCGACCTGTTCATCCTGTTCCCGCACGGTCGGGTGTCGCCGGTGCAGCAGCGCCAGATGACGACGTCGGGCGCCGACAACGTCCATGCCGTAGCCGTCGATGGAACGTTCGACGACTGCCAGGCGCTGGTGAAGGCGATGTTCAACGATCGGCGCTTCCGCGAGGAAGCGGCGCTGTCTGGCGTCAACTCGATCAACTGGGGCCGGATCATGTCCCAGATTGTCTACTACTTCACCGCCGCCGCCAGCCTCGGCGCCCCGGATCGGATGGTTTCCTTCACCGTGCCGACCGGCAATTTCGGCGACATCTTCGCCGGCTACGGCGCAAGGCGCATGGGTCTTCCGATCGAGCGGCTGGTGATCGCCACCAACGAGAACGACATCCTGGTGCGTTCGCTGGACCGCGGCCGCTACGAGACCGGCGGCGTCCACGCCACCATGTCGCCCTCGATGGACATCCAGGTCTCGTCGAATTTCGAACGGCTGATCTTCGAGGCGAGCGGCCGCGACGCCGACCTGGTCCGGCGCCTGATGCAGCAGCTCTCCCAGTCCGGCGGGTTCCAGCTGCCTGACCATGTCCTCACGGCCATTCGCGCCGAATTCGATGCGGGTGCGACGAACGAGGCGGAAACCGCCGAGACGATCCGCCGGATGCTCGCGACGACTGCCTATCTCCTCGACCCGCACACCGCCGTGGGCGTGCATGTCGCCGAGACCCACATGTCCCATTCACCGATGATCACGCTCGGCACCGCCCATCCGGCAAAGTTCCCGGACGCGGTGAAGAAGGCCTGCGGCCTCTCGCCGGCCCTGCCGCCCAGCCATGCCGACCTGATGCAGAAACGCGAAACGGTGGACCGCTTGCCCAACGATATCGATGCGATCGAGCAGTATGTTCTCGCGCGTTCCCGCGCGGTCACCCAGGGAGCCGACGCTTGAGCGTCGAGGTCACGCGGCTCGCGAATGGGCTGACGGTCGCCACCGAGACGATGCCGTTGCTGGAAAGCGCGGCGCTCGGCATCTGGGTCAAGGCCGGCGCCCGCGACGAGGCGCCCGCCGAACATGGCATCGCGCATCTGCTCGAGCACATGGCGTTCAAGGGCACCAGCCAGCGCAATGCCCGCCAGATCGCCGAAGAGATCGAGAATGTCGGCGGCGAACTCAATGCCGCCACCAGCGTCGAGACGACGTCCTACTATGCGCGGGTACTCAAGAACGACGTGCCGCTGGCGCTGGACATCCTGACCGACATCCTGATCGATTCCCGCTTCGACGAGCAGGAGCTGGAGCGCGAGCAGCAGGTGATCCTGCAGGAACTCGGCGCCGCCGAGGACACGCCGGACGACATCGTCTTCGATCATTTCCAGGCGACGGCGTTTCGCGACCAGATCATCGGCCGGCCCATCCTCGGCAGCCGCGAAACGGTCAGATCCTTCGAGCCCCATGACCTGCGCCGCTATCTGGCCCGCCATTACGCGCCGGACAACATGATCATCTCGGCGGCCGGCGCGGTGTCCCACCAGGCCATCGTCGACCAGGTAAGCGCCGCCTTCGGCTCCGGCACGGTGTCGCCGCTTCCGATCCGCGCGCAACCGCGGACGCTCGCGAGCTATACCGGCGGCGAGTTCCGCGAGGAACGCGACCTGCAGGACGCGCAGATGGTGCTGGGCTTCGAGGGCCGCCCCTACTACGCCCGCGACTTCTACGCATCGCAGATCCTGTCGCTGATCCTCGGCGGCGGCATGTCCTCGCGACTGTTCCAGGAAATCCGGGAGCGCCGCGGGCTCTGCTACGCGATCTACGCCTTCCACTGGAGCTTCTCCGACAGCGGCATCTTCGGCATCCACGCGGCGACCGGCGAGGAAGAACTGGCGGAACTGGCGCCGGTCATCGTCGAAGAACTGCTCAAGGCCTCCGAGAACATCACGGACGAAGAGGTGACGCGAGCCCGCGCCCAGATGCGCGCCAGCCTTCTGATGTCGCAGGAAAGCCCGGCGGCAAGGGCCGGCCAGATCGCGCGGCAGCTGATGTTCAAGGGCGAGACGATCGCCAACGAGGAACTGATCGCCCGGCTCGACGCCATCGACGCGCCGCGGCTTTCCGATCTCGCCCAGCGCCTTTTCGTCGGCACCAACCCGACGCTCGCCGCCATCGGGCCGCTCTCGCGCCTGCCCGCGCAGGCCGAGATCGCCGGACGCCTGACCAGCGAAAGTGCCGGCGAGGCCAGGATCGCCGCAGGCCGCTGACGAACCGCCATGAGCGTCCTCGACCGCCTCACCGGACCGCAGCTTCCTAGTCTGGCGGGCGACGGTGTCGTGCTGCGCATGCCGCGCCGGACCGACTATGTCGCCTGGCGCGAGTTGCGGGCCGAAAGCCGTGACTTCCTCAGGCCGTGGGAGCCGCTATGGATGGCGGACGAGCTGTCCTGGGAATCCTATCGGCTGCGCCTGCGGCGCTACGGGCAGGAAGCCCGCGAGGGCGCGAGCTTCACGTTCTTCATCTTCGACGCCGACGGCGCGACGCTCTATGGCGGGATCACCGCCGGGCTGATCCGCCGCGGCGTCGCGCAGAACTGCATGCTGGGATACTGGATCGGCCAGCGTTACGCGGGCGCCGGCCTGATGCAGCGCGCGGTCGAGGCGATCAAGCTGTTCGTCTTCGACATCCAGGGCCTGCACCGCATCGAGGCCGCCTGCCTGCCTTCCAACGCCCGCTCGATCAGGCTACTGGAGAAATGCGGGTTTCGCCGCGAGGGGCATCTGCGAAATTACCTGAAGATCGCCGGCCGTTGGGAAGATCATTATCTCTACGCGCTTCTTGCCGAAGAATGGTCGGTTTCGCAGTCCAGGGATGGTGCGAGCAGGACGAGCGGGGCGTAGGCTCGCGATGCACTTTCGCCGACAAGAAGGGGGCATTGCCGCGCGCATGCGATCGATGACGGTATCCGGCAATATCGCAATGGCGCTGATGGCGTTCCTCGTCGCGCTCATTGCCTTGACGATGCCGTCGTTCGCGCTGGAACCGGTCAGCATCTCCCGCGAGGACACGGCGATCGACATGCAGAGCGCCGTGGAGATTTCCCGCGGCGAGGGCCGAAGCTTCCAGGTCTCCACCGTTCCAGGTGCCGACGGCATCGTCCGGCGGATCGAGATCGAGGCGACGTCGCCGCAGGCCTCCGGACTCTGGGCCACCTTCGCGCTGGCGAACAACACCGACGAGCAGCTCGACCGGCTCGTCGTCGCGCCGCACTTCCAACTCGTCGGCTCCGGCATCTGGCGGCCCGACCTCGGCGCGCAGCGCATCGCCTCGATCACCCCGTCGCAGGGGTTTGCGCTCGAGCGCCAGCCCAGCGCCGAAGCCGACATCTTCCTGGTGACGCTCGACCCGGGCGCGGTGGTCACCTTCGTCGCCGAGATGACCGCGAGCCAGTTGCCCGACATCCGGCTTTGGGAACCCAACGCCTACAAGGACACTGTCAACGCCTTCACGCTCTATCGCGGCATCGTGCTCGGCATTGCCGGCCTGCTGGCGGTCTTCCTGACCATCCTGTTCGTGGTCAAGGGATCGGCGATGTTCCCGGCTACGGCGGCCCTCGCCTGGGCGGTCCTTGCCTATATCTGCATCGACTTCGACTTCTGGCAGAAGCTGGTGCCCATCCTGCCAGGCCAGGAGCGGGTATGGCGCGCCAGCACGGAGGTGGCGCTCGCCTTCACGCTGGTGCTGTTCCTGTACACCTATCTGCATCTCAACCGCTGGCACGGCGTCCTGTCGATCTTCACCGTGCTCTGGCTGGCCGCGCTCGGTGCGCTCGGCGGCCTGGCTGCCTTCGATCCGCAGCTGGCTTCGGGCGTCGCGCGGCTCTCGCTGGCCGCGACCGCTGTCGCCGGCCTCGGCCTCATCGGATTCCTGTCCTTCAAGCGGTTCGACCGGGCGATCATGCTGATCCCGACCTGGTGCCTGATCGCACTCTGGCTGTTCGCGGGCTGGATGACGGTGACCGGCCGGATCGACAACGACATCATCCAGCCGGCGCTCGGCGGCGGGCTGGTGCTGATCGTGCTGCTGATCGGCTTCACCGTCATGCAGCACGCGTTCGCCGGCGGCAGTTTTGCGCAGGGGCTCCTGTCGGACATGGAACGCCGCTCGCTGGCGCTATCCGGGACCGGCGACGCCGTGTTCGACTGGGATGTCAGCCGCGACCGCATCTTTGCCGGCGCCGATGGCGACGCCTTGGCCGGGATGCCCATCGCCTCGATGAACGGGCCCGCCCGCGACTGGCTGCCGATCCTCCACCCGGACGATCGCGACCGGTTCAAGCTGACGCTGGACACGATCCTGGAGCACCGGCGCGGCCGGATCACCCAGGAATTCCGGATGCGGGATGAGGACGGCCATTATCACTGGGTCTCGCTGCGGGCGCGCCCGGTACTGGGCAGCGACGGCGAGGTGGTGCGCTGCGTCGGCACGCTGAAGGACGTGACGGAGCGCAAGAAGGCCGAGGAGCGATTGCTCCACGACGCGCTGCACGACCAGCTGACGGGCCTGCCCAACCGCGAGCTGTTCATGGATCGGCTGGAGGCGATCGGCGTCCTGTCGAACACCCGGGAGGACGTCCACCCGACGCTCTTCCTCGTGGACCTCGACCGCTTCAAGCAGGTCAACGACGATTTCGGCATCGCCACCGGAGACACGATCCTTCTCACCGTTGGGCGGCGGCTGAAGCGCATCCTGAAGCCGCAGGATTCGCTGGCGCGGCTGGGCAGCGACCAGTTCGGGCTGATCCTTCTGTCGGAGACCGAGGTCGGGGCAGTCGCCAGCTTTGCCGAGGCGCTGCGCGAGGCGATCAAGGCGCCGATCGCCTTTGCCGGCCGCGAGATCGTCTTGACCGGCTCGATCGGCCTCACCGGATGGACCGAAGCCTCGAACGCCAACGAGGCGCTCAAGGAAGCCGAACTCGCCATGTACCAGGCCAAGCGCTATGGCGGCGACCGGATCGAGCCGTTCCGCCCAGCCTACAAGACCATCGGGTCCGGGCGGCTGCAGCTCGAGGCGGATCTGCGGCGAGCCTTCGAGCGCAACGAGCTGTCGCTGGCGTTCCAGCCGATCGTGCGTCTCGATACCGAGTCCATCGCCGGCTTCGAGGCGTTGCTGCGCTGGGAACACCCGCGCCGCGGCGCTGTCTCGCCAAGCGAATTCGTGCCTATCGCCGAAAGTACCGGGCTGATCGTCCAGCTCGGCCAGTTCGCGCTGGAGGAGGCGGCCAAGCGTCTCAGCGACTGGCACCTGATGACGTCCGACCCGACGATCTTCGTGTCGGTCAACATCTCCAGCCGGCAGCTGATCCGCCAGGACCTGATCGCGGACGTCCGCACCGTCGTGTCGCGCTACCGCCTGCCGCCGGAATCGCTGAAGCTGGAACTCACCGAATCCCTGGTGATGGACAACCCGGAACGCTCGGCGCAGCTGCTCGCCCGTCTCCGGGAGATCGGCGTCGGCCTCTCGCTCGACGATTTCGGCACCGGCTATTCGTCACTCGCCTATCTGATGCGCTTCCCGTTCGACACGCTGAAGATCGACCAGTCTTTCCTGCGCAACAACACCCAGCCGCAGCGGCCGATCATCCTCAACTCGATCGTGACGATGGCGCACGACCTCGGCCTGAAGGTGGTGGCGGAGGGCATCGAGAGCGAGTCCGACCTCAACCTCCTGCGCCAGCTGAACTGCGAGTTCGCCCAGAGCTTCCTGTTCTCGCAGCCGCTGACGGTCGACCAGGCGCGCAAGATGCTGCTCGACCAGATGGGCGTGAAACGCGCCAGCTGAGCCGGCTTCAGGCGTGGCCGGCCTCGCTGGTCAGGAACGCCGCGTCGACACCCAGCAGCGCCAAGGCCCGCCCGTATTTGTCTTCGAGCTTGCTGTCGAACACGATCGACAGATCGGCCTTGCAGGTCAGCCAGCCATTGGCCGCGATCTCGCCTTCCAGCTGGCCTGGGGCCCAGCCGGAATAGCCGAGCGCCATGATCGCCGTGCGCGGGCCGATCCCTTGCGAGATCGCCTTGAGGATATCGAGGGTCGGCGTCAGCGATATGCGCTCGGCGACCGAGACGGTGGACTCAGAATCGTAGTCGTCGGAATGCAGGACGAAGCCCCGCCCCCGCTCCACCGGCCCGCCCATGCAGACCGACACTTCGCGGCCGCCCCCGGGCAGCCTGATGTCGTCCTCGCTTTCGACGATGCCGAGCTGGGTCAGGAGCTCCGGGAAGCTGACATGCTGGGGCTTGTTGATGATGAAGCCCATCGCGCCGTTCGGCGAGTGGGCACAAACGTAGATCACCGTCCTGTTGAACGGCTCGGCATCGAGCGCGGGCATCGCGATGAGGAAATGACCCTCGAGGGAATCCGCGGCAGTCTCTTCGATATCGTCTCTCACCATCGTCAACCTCGATCATCCTTTCCGCGACCGTTGCCTATCGTGGCACCGCGGCGGCATTCCGACCAGAGCAAGATAGTCACGACCTGCGCCCAATGCCTGCCGGTCGCGCGATTTTGAGTGGCTGGCGCCTGTCGTGCCGGCTATGCATCGTCTCCCTCCCGCTGCGCGGGGCCACTGCCGGCAACCGGAGAGTGATGCGCTTTCTCGAAAACCGCTTCGCAGCAACTTTAATCTGCGTCCTGATGACCACCGGCCTCGCCGAGGCCGGTTCCGTCGGCGCCGCTGCGCCTGAGCCGATGACGGTCCGCCTCACCACCGCGCCGGCTGGAGCAGACGGCAGCGTGCGCGGCGCGCTGCTCCTTGATCTGGCCCCCGGCTGGAAGACCTACTGGGTGGATCCAGGCACCTCCGGAATCCCGCCGACCATCGATTTCGCCGCGACTTCCGGGCTTGGCCATGCCGAGCTGCATTTTCCGGCGCCGCATCGCTTCGGCGAGGGGCTGGCGCGAGCCAACGGCTACAATCGGTCATTGGCAGTGGCGTTCGAGCTGGCGCCGGCGACCGGTGCGGAACTTGGCCCTGTGGCAGCCTCGGTCATGATGGGTGTCTGCCGCGAGATCTGCGTCCCGGTTCAGGCGACTCTGACGGCGGCGGAAGCAGATGCGGGCGCCGTCCAGGCGGCGTTCGCCGCGCTTCCGGAAAGAGGCGAGGCGCCTGCCGAGCTTGCATCCGCCCGGCTCGCCGGCGACATGCTGACCGTTGCCATCACCCGCCC
Organism: Aurantimonas endophytica; assembly: GCF_014196845.1. Classification (GTDB taxonomy): domain Bacteria; phylum Pseudomonadota; class Alphaproteobacteria; order Rhizobiales; family Rhizobiaceae; genus Aurantimonas; species Aurantimonas endophytica. The sequence goes on along the minus strand of NZ_JACIEM010000002.1, from coordinate 537,502 downwards.
GGAACAGGGTGGAACGTCCGCTCCGCGCGACGATGCAGACCTTTTCGTCGCAGGTCCCGCCGGCTGGTATTTCGATGAACCGGACGCGCCGGCCCGCCAGGGCGACAGGCTGGTGTTCCAGGTACCGGTGCTGGAGCGCCCGCGCGGCGAGGCGGGTCCGCCCGAACGCGTCGACGTGGTGTTCACCGACGGCGCGGGCGCGCTGGAGGCGAAGGGCCTTGCGGTCGCTCCGTCGCGGTAGCGCCGGCTCGACAAAGCGCCGCATTGCTCCAGATGCGCCCTCGCGGGCGGTTGCCGGCAGCCGACCGGGGGCGTTCCGGGAAGGGAAAGACACGACATGGCTATCGGCATCGGCGACAAGATCCCCAACGCGACACTGAAGACCCGGACGTCCGACGGCCCGGTCGACCTGTCGACCGCGGAAATCTTCGGCGGCAAGAAGGTCGTGCTGTTCGGAGTGCCCGGCGCGTTCACGCCCACCTGCACGATGAACCACCTCCCCGGCTTCCTGACCTACAACGAGGAGATCCGGGCCAAGGGCGTCGACACGATCGCCGTGGTCGCCATCAACGACATCCACGTGATGAGCGCCTGGGAAAAGTCCACGGAAGCCGCCGGCAAGATCACCTTCCTGTCGGACGGCAACGGCGAATTCACCAAGGCGCTTGGACTCGACATCGACCTGTCGGTCGCCGGTCTCGGCACGCGCTCCAAGCGCTATTCGATGATCGTGGAGGACGGCGTCGTGACGGCGCTGAATGTCGAGGATTCGCCGGGCCGGGCCGACACGTCTTCAGCCGAAGCGCTGCTCGAACAGCTCTGACCGCCCAGCCGGCTTCGACGCCGAGGCGCCGGAGCCGGTCCGGTCAGCCGGCGACCTTCTTCTTGAACGGCGCCATGCCGGCTCGGGCCAGTTCGTCGGCACGCTCGTTCAGCTCGTTGCCGTCATGGCCGCGCACCCAGTGGAAGGTCACGTCGTGGCGACCCTTCTCCTCCTCGAGGCGCTGCCACAGCTCGGCGTTCTTCACCGGCTTGCGGTCGGCGGTCTTCCAGCCATTGCGCTTCCAGCCATGGATCCACTTGGTGATCCCGTCCCGCATGTACTGGGAATCGGAATAGATATCGACGGCGCAAGGCCGCTTCAGCGCGGCGAGCGCCTCGATCACCGCCATCAGTTCCATGCGGTTGTTGGTGGTCAGGGCCTCGCCGCCCTTCAGCTCCTTCTCGGCGCCGTTGAAGCGCAGGATCGCCGCCCAGCCGCCGGGGCCGGGATTGCCCGAACAAGCACCGTCCGTATGGATCTCGACCCTGTCCCCGCTCTCGCCGCTCATTGCGTCACCCGTTCGAGATCGAAGCCGTATTCGGCAGCGCTTGCCACTGCACGGTGGAAGCGCAGCTTGCGCAGATATTCGCGCGGGTCCTTCTTGGTCACGAAGGACCCCTCGGGCACGTTCAGCCAGTCATAGAGCCGCGTCAGCATGAAGCGCATCGACGCGCCGCGGCACAGGATCGGCAATGCGGCAACCTCGTTCGCACTCAGCGGACGCACGCCGGCATAGCCCTCGATCAGGCCGCGTCCCTTGGTGACGTTGAAGCTGCCGTCCGGCTCGAAGCACCAGGCGCAGAGGCCGATCGCGAGGTCGTAGGCGAGGAGGTCGTTGCAGGCGAAATAGAAGTCGATCAGGCCGGACAGTTCGCCTGCGAGGAAGAAGACGTTGTCCGGAAACAGGTCGGCATGGATGATGCCGGCGGGCAGATCGGCAGGCCAGTTCGCCTCGAGATACGACAGCTCTTCGTCGATGGCGGCGGCGAGGCCCGGCTCGATCTCGTCGACGCGATCGCCGCAGCTCTCGAAAAGCGGTCGCCATTCACCGAGCGACAGACCATTCTCGCGTCGGAGCCCGAAATCGCGTGCCGCCGCGTGCATTCCCGCCATGGCCGCCCCGACGGCCCGGCAGTGGTCGGCGGTCGGCCGGCGCGTCCACATGCCTTCGAGGAAGGTGAAGATGGCGCCGGGCCGGCCAGCGAGCTCGCCGAGGGCTTCGCCCACCTTGGTGTGGACCGGGAGGGGGCAGGAGATGCCGCGCTCGGCCAGGTGCTCCATCAGTCCGACGAAGAACGGCAGGTCGGCACGGTTCACGCGCTTTTCGTAGAGCGTCAGGATGAAGGTGCCGGCTTCGGTCCGCAGCAGGAAGTTGGAGTTCTCCACCCCTTCGGCGATGCCCTTGTAGCTCAGCAGCGCGCCGAGGTCGTAGTCGGCGAGAAAGCTGGCGAGTTGCGTTTCCGAGATATCGGTATAGACCGCCACGACGTTCAGTTCCGGCCGCTGACGAAGGCCATGTCGGCGGCCGTCAGGGGCGTCTCGCGCAGCGAGCGCATGACCGGGAAGTTCTCGGTCTCCTCGGCGGTCCGCACCAGCTCGACGGTCACCTCGAATCGGTCGCGAAACGCGTCCACGATTGCGTCGACGAGGATCTCCGGCGCCGAGGCGCCGGCGGAAAGCGCGACAACGCCACCCGGCGGGACGCTGTCCCACGGCAGGTCCGCCACCCCCTCGACGAGGGCGCCCTGCATCGCACCCGCCCGCTCGGCTACTTCGACGAGCCGCTTGGAGTTCGACGAGTTCGGCGCACCCACGACGAGGAACAGATCGGCGCCCGGCGCTGCCGCCTTCACCGCGTCCTGCCGGTTTGTCGTCGCGTAGCAGATCGACTCGGACGACGGCGCCTGCATGTCCGGGAACCGCGCCTGCAGCGCCGCGATGATGCCGCTGGTGTCGTCGACGGACAGGGTGGTCTGGGTGACGAAGCCGAGTGCCGCCGGATCGGCCGGCACGAAGGCTTCGACGTCGGCCTCGGTCTCGATCAGCGTGACCTCGCCCGGCAGCAGCTGGCCCATCGTGCCGATCACCTCCGGATGGCCCTTGTGGCCGACCAGCAGCACGTGGCGGCCGCGCTTGACGTGCAGCATGGCCTGCTTGTGGACCTTGGAGACCAGCGGACACGTCGCGTCGAGATAGAGCATCTCGCGGGCCGCCGCCGCGGCCGGCACGGATTTCGGCACGCCATGGGCGGAGAAGACCACCGGCTGGCCGTCATCCGGCACATCGTCGAGTTCCTTGACGAAGACCGCGCCCATGTTGCGCAGCCCCTCGACGACGTAGCGGTTGTGGACGATCTCGTGGCGGACATAGACCGGTGCGCCGTGCTTCTTCAGCGCCAGCACGACGATCTGGATCGCCCGGTCGACGCCAGCGCAGAAGCCGCGCGGCTCGCACATGCGGATCGTCAGTTTCGGCTTGGCGTCTGAATTGAACAAACAAGGCTCCGGGGCTGGGGCGGCGTCGCCCGGCCGAATGAAGGGATGGGACCTGCCGGTGTCAAGGCTTGCGGGCGCGCCAGTCGCTCACCACCAGCAGCACGGTCATGACGATGAGCACGAGGCCGATCCCGTACCACGTCACGGCGTATTGCAGGTGGTTGTTTGGAATCTCGACCACCGTCGTGCCTCCGACCGGCCAGCCGCCGGGGGCGCTGCCGGGACCGGCATCGACGAAGAACGGCAGGATGCGCACGCCGGGCGGGATTGCCAGGCCCTCGGCCATCGAGTCGACGTCGCGCCAGAAGAAGGTGTTTCCGGCGGGGTCGTTGTCGGGGACGAAGAAGCCCGGCTCCTCGGTCGGCGCGTTGCGGGCGAGCCCGGTGATGGTTACCGGGCCTTCGACCTGGCCTTCCCGGCGGGTCGCCGGGTCGCGGCGGTCGTAGGGCACGAAGCCGCGATTGACGAAGACCAGCCGGTCCCCTTCGGTGAGCAGCGGCACGTAGACGTTCCAGCCTGACTGCCCGTCGAACGTCGACAGGAAGTATCGCTCGCCATCGTTGAGGAAGCGGCCTTCGACAGTCGCCGGCGTGTAGTCGACATCGCCGGTGGCGGCAAACTGCGCTTCGAGCGCGTCGAGATCGATCGGATCGGAAACGATGCGCTGGTCGATCCGCGCGACGAGCGCTTCCTTCCACTGCAACCGCTCCACCTGCCAGGTGCCGAGCGCCATCAGGATGACGATGCCGACGAGACAGGCGAAGAGCGCGAACCAGTAGCGGCCGCGGCTCATGCGGAAGGGCGCGGCCGGCCCGCCCGGGATAGTCGCCGGTTCATTCGCCATGGTCGAGACGGCCTTCCGCCGCGCGGTGCTTGTATTGCAGGGCGATCATCAGGCCTTTCAGCGCCCGCAGCAGCGGCAGCGCGAGCGCGAGGATCAGCGGCAGCCAGAGCACGAGATGCACCCAGAGCGGCGGGTTGAAGCTGACCTCGACCCAGAGCGCCAGTCCGCAGACGACGAAGCCGATGATCAGGATGACGAAGACCGCCGGCCCATCGCCGGAATCGATGAAGGCGAAGTCGAGATCGCAGTTCGAGCAGCGCGGAGCCACCGTCAGGAAGCCGGCGAACAGCTTGCCCTCGCCGCAGCGTGGACAGCGCCCCAGAATCCCGGCACGCGTCGGGTCGGCCAATGCCCGGTCGGGCTGCTGTTCGCTCATGCGGTTGTTCCCTGAAGCGAAGAAGGCGGCTGCATTGCTGCGCCGCCTCCTCCAAGGTCGCTCTGTGAAGCGCGGACTACATGTGGTGGATCACGCCACCCCAGCTGCCCCAGACATAGATGCTGAAGAACAGGAACAGCCAGACGACGTCGACGAAGTGCCAGTACCAGGCCGCCGCCTCGAAGCCGAAATGCTTCTCCGGCGTGAACTGCCCCTTCATCGCGCGGATCAGACAGACGATCAGGAAGATCGTCCCGACGATGACGTGGAAGCCGTGGAAGCCGGTCGCCATGAAGAAGGTCGAGCCATAGATCGAGCCGGCGAAGGCGAAGGGCGCGTGAGCGTATTCATAGTACTGCACGTAGGAGAAGATCAGGCCGAGCAGCACGGTCAGCGCCAGGCCCCAGACCAGCCCCTTCCGGTCGTTGTGCAGCAGGGCGTGGTGCGCCCACGTCACTGTCGTGCCCGACAGGAGCAGGGTCACCGTGTTGAACAGCGGCAGATGCAGCGGGTCGAGCACCTCGATCCCGACCGGTGGCCACTGGCCTCCCAGCACTTCGGTCCGCGCCGCCTGCACCGCCTCGTTCGGGAACAGGCTGGCATCGAAGAACGCCCAGAACCACGCCACGAAGAACATCACCTCGGAGGCGATGAACATGATCATGCCGTAGCGCAGGTGCATCGACACGACCGGCGTGTGCGCGCCCTCCTGGCCTTCCTTGATGGCATCCGCCCACCACGCGTACATGACGTAGAGCACGATCGCGAGACCGACGAAGAAGATCCACGGCGTCGCCAGGTCGATCCCGAAGACCAGGAACTGGTTGCCGGACAGGTAGCGCATGTAGCTGACCGCGCCGATCATCATGATGAACGCGCCGACCGAAGCGATGAACGGCCACGGGCTCGGATCGATGATGTGATAGTCGTGATGCTTGGCGTGCGTGTCTGCCATCGCGGTTCCCCGGTCTCCCTCACTGCTCGGCGATCTGACTACAAGAGATCGGCGGCAAACTCCAGCTTGCGTAAGTTCCCGCGCCGGCGCTTACGCGCGGCGCGAGACGTCAAAGATTGTCGGTCGCGGCGTCCGTTTCGCCCTTGTCCGGCGCTGTCGCCACCGGTTCGGAGACGCTCTCCTGCGGGAAGAACGTATAGGACAGCGTAATCGCCCTGCCGTTCCGCAGTTCCTCCGACTCCAGGATGTCCGGATCGACAAAGAACACGACCGGCATGTCCATCTCCTCGCCCGGCTGGAGCGTCTGGTTGTCGAAGCAGAAGCAGGCGATCTTGTTGAAGTACAGGCCGGCAGCATCGGGTGTGACGTTGTACGTCGCCTGCGCCGTCACCGGCCTGTCCGAATCGTTGCGCACATGAAAGCTGGTCTGCCGAGTCTCCCCGAGCTTGACGCTGATCTCGCGCTCGTTCGGCCCGAAACGCCAGGGCAGGCCCGGGGTCACGTTGCCGTCGAACCGCACGACGATCGAATTGTCCACCAAGCGGCCTGACTCGCCCTCCGCACGCTGCGTCGTCCCGCCATAGCCAGTGACCTGGCAGAAAAGCTCGTAGAGCGGCACGGAAGCGTAGGCGGCGCCGACCATCCCGAACGCGAAGGCGGCGCAGGCGACCGCGATGATCCTGCCGCGACGCGCAGTCTTCGCAGTCAGAGTGCCAGGACGTTCGCTCGGTTCGCCGCTCATGCCGACATCTTCGCCAGGGACACGAAATAGAAGATTACGACAAGCGCGACCAGAATGATCCCGATCGCGATGTTGCGATTCCGCCGGGCCTTCTGCTCGGCTGCGGTGAGCCGGACGCCATCATCAGCCATCTCAGAGCCCACCCGTAGAAACCATGCCGCCGACGATCCCTTCGACGAGCAAGATGGCGAAGAGACCGAACAGATAGAAGATCGAAAAGGCAAACAGCTTCTTCGCCGGGACCATCTGGGCATCGCCATCCGGCATTCTCAGCGTCGCATAGGCATGGCGCAGGAAGTTCGCGCCAAGGACGATCGCAGCGATGCCGTAGACCGGCCCGGCGAAACCGAGCAGCCAGGGAGCCACCGCAACGGGGACCAGGATCAGCGAATAGAGGAATATCTGGTTCCGCGTCGCCCGCTCGCCGGCGACGTTGGGCAGCATCGGCACCCCGGCGCTGCCATAGTCCTTGAGCTTGAACAGCGCCAGCGCCCAGAAATGTGGCGGCGTCCAAAGGAAAATGATCAGGAACAGGACAATGCTCTCGAGCGCCACCCCACCGGTCACCGCGGCCCAGCCGATCATCGGAGGAAACGCGCCGGCGGCACCGCCGATGACGATGTTCTGCGGCGTCCGGCGCTTCAGGCCCATCGTGTAGATGACGGCGTAGAAGAAGATCGTGAAGGCGAGCAGCGCGGCCGCGAACCAGTTGGTGGCAAGGCCGAGCATCATCACCGAAAGGCATGAGAGACCGACGCCGAAGCCCAGCGCCGTCTCGGGCGCAATGCGGCCGGCGGCGACCGGACGCTGCGCGGTGCGGGTCATCAGGCGATCGATGTCCGCGTCGTACCACATGTTGAGTGCGCCGGAGGCACCGGCACCCATGGCGATCGACAGGATCGCGATGAACGCCAGAGTCGGGTGCAGATCGCCCGGTGCCATGACGAGGCCGGTGATCGCGGTCAGGACGACCAGCGACATGACCCGCGGCTTCAGAAGCGCCAGGAAATCCCGCGGCTCGGCGAGGCTCACCCTGTCGGGAGCGGCCGCTGTGCTGGTGGCATCGAGAAACGTCAAATCAACCTCGGACTGCTCCGGTCGACCGGTTCATCCGGTCCGGTGGGCCGCCGCCCCGGAAGACGGCAGCCGCTTCTTGTTTCCACCCGTCGGCCGGTCGGCCGCAGGTGTATCGCTGCCTTACTTGACGCGCGGCAGCGTCTCCCACTGGTGGTAGGGCGGCGGCGACGGCAGCTGCCACTCGAGCGTGGTCGCCCCCTCGCCCCAGGGATTGGCGCCGGCGACGCGCTTCTTCGAGAAGGCCTCGAAGACGGTGTAGAGGAACACCAGCACCGCGACGGCAGAGATGTAGGAGCCCATCGAGGAGACGAAGTTCCAGCCGGCGAAGGCTTCCGGGTAGTCGACGTAGCGGCGCGGCATGCCCGCGGCGCCCAGGAAATGCTGCGGGAAGAACAGGATGTTCACGCCCCCGAACGTCATCCAGAAGTGAATTTTGCCGAGCGTCTCGTTGTACATGTACCCGGTCATCTTCGGGAACCAGTAGTACCAGCCCGCGAAGATGGCGAAGACGGCACCCAACGACAGCACGTAGTGGAAATGCGCGACGACGTAGTAGGTGTCGTGCAGCACCCGGTCCATGCCGGCATTGGCCAGCTTGACGCCGGTGACGCCACCGACGGTGAACAGGAAGATGAAGCCGATCGCCCAGAGCATCGGCGTCTTGAAGGACAGCGAGCCGCCCCACATCGTCGCGATCCAGGAGAAGATCTTAATGCCGGTCGGCACCGCGATCACCATCGTGGCGAACACGAAATAGCGCTGCGTGTTGAGCGAGATGCCGGTCGTGTACATGTGGTGCGCCCACACGACGAAGCCGACCACGCCGATCGCGACCATGGCGTAGGCCATGCCCAGATAGCCGAAGACCGGCTTGCGGGAGAAGGTCGAGATGATGTGGCTGACGATGCCGAAAGCCGGCAGGATCAGGATGTACACCTCGGGGTGACCGAAGAACCAGAACAGGTGCTGGAACAGGATCGGGTCGCCGCCGCCCGACGGGTCGAAGAAGGTCGTCCCGAAATTACGGTCGGTGAGCAGCATGGTGATGGCACCGGCCAGGACCGGCAGCGAAAGCAGCAGCAGGAAGGCGGTGACCAGCACGGACCATGCGAACAGCGGCATCTTGTGCAGGGTCATGCCCGGCGCGCGCATGTTCAGGATGGTGGTGATGAAGTTGATCGCACCGAGGATCGACGAGGCACCGGCGATGTGCAGCGCGAAGATCGCGAGATCAACCGCCGGACCCGGATGGCCTGACGTCGACAGCGGCGGATACATGGTCCAGCCAGTGCCCGCACCGGTGGAGCCCGGCGCGCCTTCGACGAACATCGACAGGATCAACAGCGGGAACGACACCGCCAGGAGCCAGAAGGAGATGTTGTTCAGTCGCGGGAACGCCATGTCCGGCGCGCCGATCATGATCGGCACCATCCAGTTGGCGAAGCCGCCGATCAGCGCCGGCATGACCATGAAGAAGATCATGATCAGGCCATGGCCCGTCGTGAAGACGTTGTACATCTGCGGGTCGCCGAAGATCTGCAGACCCGGCTCCTGCAATTCCATGCGCATCGCGACCGACAGCGCGCCGCCGATGATACCGGCACCGATCGCGAAGATCAGGTAGAGCGTACCGATGTCCTTGTGGTTGGTCGAATAGACCCAGCGCGTCCAGCCGGTCGGCTTGTGGTCGCCATGGGCGTCGTGAGTGGCTCCGTAAGCCATGTCGATCTCCCTCGAACCCTAGTTTTAACGGCCGGCCACGGCGACATCGCCGGCGGTCTGAATTGCTGCGGTCAACGCCGCATTGGCGCCGTCGAGGTCTTCGGCAGCGGCCGCGTACCAGCTGGCGAACTGTTCCTGCGACACGACGCGGACGGCGATCGGCATGTTGTAGTGAGCCTGCCCGCAGAGCTCGGAGCACTGCCCGTAGAAGATGCCCTCGCGCAGCGGCTCCATGAAATACTCGTTGATCCGGCCGGGGACCGCATCGACCTTCACGCCCATCGACGGCAGGGCGAAGGCGTGGATCACGTCGGCCGAGGTCGAGAGGATGCGGATCACGGTGTTCACCGGAACGACCATCTCGTTGTCGACGGCCAGGAGATGCGGATAGACGCCGCGGTCTTCCTTGCCGGAACCGTCACGGTCCTCCTCGAGCAGCGGATAGGATTCGAACGACACCGGCTCGGCGGCCGCTTCGCCCTCGGTCTCGATCGGCTGGTACTCGTATCCCCAGAACCACTGGTAGCCGGTGGTCTTTATCGTCAGCTCCGGTTCGCGCGGCGGGTTGTACTGCGCGGTGAGGAGCTGGAAGGACGGCACCGCCAGGAACAGCAGGATGATCACCGGCGCTAGCGTCCACACGACCTCGATCGTCGTGTTGTGGCTGGTGCGCGATGGCGTGGGATTGCGGTGGGCGGCGTAGCGATAGATGCACCAGGCCAGGAGCGCGGCCACGAGAGCCGTGATCGGAATGATGAATGCCAGCGTGTAATTGCTGAACCAGTGGATCTGCGCCTCGATCGGCGAAAGCGCCTCCTGCAGCCCCATCTGCCATGGGTGTGGCTGTCCCGGGATCACGGCGGCATCCTGTGCCGACGCGGTGCCGGCCCCTCCCAGAAACGCCGCGGCGGCGAAGAACGATCGTCTCACTCGCATTATCTCCATCTGTCGCACCCGCGGCAGCCCTCGATCATCGATGAAATGCGACAGACAGGCGCCGATGCCTGCATGCCCACACATATCAGAAAACGAATATATCTGGCGGTCCACCGCTTCAAACCACGAAACCCGGCCCGCCGCAACATCTTAGAAGCGTCATAAGCTTGCGACAAAATCGCGAAACTTGCCGTCGGCTGCCGCCGCAAGCGGTGCGGCTTGGCTGGAAGGGCCTGCAAGGAACGCGCGCCGCGTGCTAGGCTGGCGCCAGCGATGCATGGTCGCCTCTCGAAACGTCCCGGCGCCTCGTGCGATAAGCAATTGTTTACCATGCCCGCGCCACATCGATGCGAGCGCGTGATTCGGATTTTTCCCATGACAAGAATCTCTCGGCCCCTTCTTGCGGCCCTCATCCTCGCCGGTCTCGGCGCCAGCCTCCCGGCTGCCGCCCAGTCCGGGGCGACCGGGACCGTGAAATCCCAGCATGGCTCCTGGGCGGTGGTGTGCGACGAGCCCGCCGGGGCGACCGGCGAGCAATGCGCGCTCCTGCAGAACGTCGTGGCCGAGGATCGGCCGGAGGTCGGGTTGTCCATCGTCGCGCTGAAGACCGCCGACCAGCAGGCGCGGATCCTGCGGATCCTGGCACCGCTGGGCATCCTCCTGCCAAATGGGCTCGGTCTGTACGTTGACGGCAAGGATATCGGCCGTGCCCAGTTCGTCCGCTGCTTCCAGGACGGATGCTACGCCGAAGTCATTCTCGCCGACGAGCTGCTGGCCACGCTTTCGGCCGGCACCACCGCGACCTTCATCGTCTTCCAGACGCCGGAGCAGGGAATCGGCATCCCGGTCGACCTGGCCGGCTTCAAGGACGGCTTCGACGCCCTGCCGTAGATCCCGGCTCTGGCGCAGCTCGATCGAGGACGGTTGGCAGGACGGCTGCGCGACCATATCTGCGCCGCGACAGTCGCCACCCGAGGAGTCACCCATGACAGCGTCGCTGATCGAGCGCTTCGACATTTCCCGCGCCGAGATCGATGCGATCCTCGGCGAGACCCTGACCGACGCCGATGACGGGGAACTCTTCCTCGAATACCGGGAATCGGAATCGCTGGTCTTCGACAATGGCCGGCTGAAATCCGGCAATTTCTCGATGGACCAGGGTTTCGGGCTGCGCGCGGTCGCCGGCGAGGCGGTCGGCTATGCCCATGCCGGCGATTTTTCCGAAGCGGCGTTGAAGCGCGCGGCGAGCGCCGTCGCGGCGGTCAAGACCGGCCATCACGGCACCTATGCCGAGCCCCCTGCCGGCACCAACCGTAAGCTCTATGGCGACGAGAACCCGATCCCGACGCCGGGCTTCGAGGCGAAGGTCAAGCTGCTGCAGGAGATCGACGCGTATCTGCGGGCGAAGGGTGACGACGTCCGGCAAGTGTCGGCGACGCTCGGCGCGCAGTGGCAGACGGTGGAGATCCTGCGCGCCGACGGCCGCCTTGCCAGGGACATCAGGCCGCTGGTGCGGATCAACATCTCGGTCGTGTGCGGCGCCGGCGACCAGCAGGAGTCGGGCTCGTTCGGGGCCGGCGGCCGCACCGGGCTCGCGGAATTCCTCGTCCCCGAGAACTGGCAGGCGATCGCCGACAAGGCGCTTCAGCAGGCACGCACCAATCTGACCGCCGTTCCCGCCCCGGCCGGGACGTTCGACATCGTGCTCGGCTCGGGCTGGCCGGGCGTCATGCTGCACGAGGCGGTAGGCCACGGGCTCGAGGGTGATTTCAACCGCAAGAAAACCTCGGCCTTCTCCGGTCTCATGGGCCAGCAGGTCGCAGCCAAGGGCGTCACCGTCGTCGACGACGGCACCATCGCGGAGCGGCGCGGCTCGCTGACCATCGACGACGAGGGAACGCCCACCAACCGCACCGTGCTGATCGAGGACGGCAAGCTCGTCGGCTACATGCAGGACCGCCAGAACGCCCGGCTGATGGGCGTCAATCCCACCGGCAACGGGCGACGCCAGTCCTATGCCCACTCCCCGATGCCGCGCATGACCAATACGATGATGCTCGCCGGGCCGCACGAGCCGGCGGAGATCATCGCTTCGGTGAAGGACGGCATCTACGCGGTCTCCTTCGGCGGCGGGCAGGTGGACATCACCTCCGGCAAGTTCGTGTTCGGCTGCACCGAGGCCTACCGGATCCGCGACGGCAAGGTGGCCGAGCCGCTGAAGGGCGCCATGCTGATCGGCAACGGACCAGAGGCGATGCACCGGGTATCGATGATCGGCAACGACGTCGCGCTGGATACCGGCGTCGGCATGTGCGGCAAGAACGGCCAGGGCGTTCCGGTCGGCGTCGGCCAGCCGCATCTGCGGATGGACCAGATCACGGTCGGCGGCACGGAGACCTGAGGCGCGGGAGCGGCACCCTCGCTAAGTGCCGCCGCCCCTTACGGATAAAGCCGCTCGATCCGCCAGGCGCCGGCGTCGCCGTCGCGGCTGAACAGTGCTCGGTCATGCAGGCGGAAGGCGCCGTCGTGCCAGAACTCGATCTGCTGGGGCACGAGGCGGAAGCCCGACCAATGCGGCGGCCGGGGGACGGCACTGTCGCCGTACTGGTCGCCGAGTTCGGCGACGCGCGCCTCCAGCACCGCCCGGCTCTCGAGCGGGCGCGACTGCGCCGAGGCCCAGGCGCCGATGCGGCTGCCCAGCGGCCGCGAGGTGAAATAGGCGTCCGCCTCGGCTTCGCTGACCACCTCGACCGGCCCACGGACCCGGACCTGACGACGCAGCGATTTCCAGTGGAAGCACATTGCGGCCTTGCGCGACGCGAGGAGCTGGCGCCCCTTGCTGCTCTCGAAATTGGTGTAGAAGACGAAGCCCGCCGCGTCGAAATCCTTGAGCAACACCATCCGAACGTCGGGCAGGCCCGTCTCGTCCACAGTCGCCAGAGCGAGGGCGTTCGGGTCGTTGGGCTCGCTCGCCTCGGCCTCCGCCAGCCAATTGGCGAAAAGGCCGAACGGGTCGTCCCCCACAGGTCTTTCACCAAGGGTTAAGGCTTCATTCGCCATATTCGCTGTGTTCCTTGCAACGGGGAACGCCCCCTGATTCGCAGGCGGGCGTGGCGCGGCAACAGATAAGAGATCGATGGCACGAATCCACCTCCTCGCGGCCAGCGTTCTTTCCTTGGGACTCGGCGGTTGCGTCGTCTCCGGCCCGGGCCTTGGCGGAATGGTCGACGCGGAACTGGTCACCGGCTCGATTGCCCGCCCCGAGCCCGCCGCCGCGCCGAACGAGGAACTCGCCTCCGACGAACGCACGGTGCGCAACGCCGTCTCGACGGCCGACATCAAGGGCGGCGCGGTACGGCACGCCTGGGCCAATCCCCAGACCGGCGCCAACGGCGTCCTGACCGCGATCAGGGAGGTTCGCGACGGGCCCCGGATCTGTCGCAGCTTCCAGACTTCCCGCCAGCGCTTCGACGGCATCGCGCTCTATCACGGCGAGGCCTGCACGGTCGGCGAAGGCGAGTGGGCGCTCGTGAGCTTCAACGAAGCAGGAAGCTGAGCAGCCTGACCTCGAGGCAGGCCTTAAATTTCCAGTGGAAGCGGTCCATATAACCCCTCAGCGCGGGCGGCCCCGCGCGTCGTGCCGTATGCCATCACCGTACTTGAAGGACCTCTTGCCAGATGCGCGATCCCTACGCCGTCCTCGGCGTCGCCAAGTCGGCGAGCGAGAAGGAGATCAAGACTGCCTTTCGCAAGCTCGCGAAGCAGTATCATCCGGACGCGAACGCCAACGATCCAAGTGCCATCAACCGTTTCAACGAAGCCAACCAGGCGTACGAGATCCTGGGCGACAAGGAGAAGCGGGCGCAGTTCGATCGCGGCGAGATCGACGCCGAAGGCAAGCAGAAGTTCCAGGGCTTCTCGGGCGCGCCGTTCGGCGGCGCCAGGCGCGGCGCTCGGCCCGGCGGCTTTGAATTCCGCTCGTCCGGCGGAACCGAGGATTTCGGCGCGGAGGGCATTTTCTCCGACTTCTTCGAACAGGCGTTTTCCGGCGGTGCCGGACGGCGGGGCGGCGCGGAAGGCGCGGGGTTCACCGCCGCACGCAACGCCGCGTCCAAGGGTGCGGACCTCAACGCGCGGCTGGCGGTCAGGCTCGAGGACATCATCGCGGGCGACAAGGTCGAAGCGGAATTTCCAACCGGAAAGCGGCTCGCCATCCGCCTGCCCGACGGGGTCGAAGATGGCCAGACCATCCGCCTGAAGGGCCAGGGCCAGCCTTCGCCCTTGCCTGGGGGCAAGGCGGGCGATGCGCTGGTGACGATCAGCTTCGTGCCGCATCCGCGCTTCCGCGTCGACGGGCGCGATCTCGTGCACGAATTGGATCTGCCGCTGCAGACCGCGGTCATCGGTGGCAAGGTGGAGGTGGAGGCCATCAATGGCCGGGTGTCTCTCAGGATCCCGCCCTGGACGAGTTCGGGCAAGACTTTCCGCCTGAAGGGCAAGGGCCTGACGACGAAAACGGGCGATCGAGGCGATCTCCTCGTCACGGTGCGGGTTGTGTTGCCGAAGCACGATCCCGAGCTCGAGGCGTTGTTTCGCCAGCGCGCCGAGCAGGAACCCGCCGCCGGCTGACGGTCCGACGCGGCCACCGCGCTTGATGGTCCGGCGGGGCTGTGCCATACCCGCCGCCGTCTAAACCACCCATTGCAGTAGGTCCGGGGGATTCGCGCCATGGCTCATTCAACCGGATTGATGAACGGCAAGCGCGGCCTCGTGATGGGGGTGGCGAACAACCGTTCCATTGCCTGGGGCATCGCCAAGGCGCTTGCCGAGCAGGGCGCCGAGATCGCCCTCACCTATCAGGGCGAGGCCCTGAAGAAGCGAGTCGAGCCGCTCGCCGCCGAACTCGGCGCCTTCGTCGCCGGCCATTGCGACGTCGCAGACAGCGCCAGCATCGATGCGGTGTTTGCGGGCCTCGAGGCACGGTGGGGCAAGCTGGACTTCCTGGTGCACGCCATCGGCTTTTCCGACAAGGACGAGCTTACCGGTCGCTATGTCGACACGTCCGAAGGCAATTTCACCAAGACCATGCTGATCTCGGTCTATTCCTTCACGGCGGTCGCGCAGCGGGCCGAGAAGCTGATGACCGATGGCGGCTCGATGCTGACGCTGACCTATTACGGCGCCGAGAAGGTGATGCCGCACTACAACGTCATGGGCGTCGCCAAGGCTGCGCTCGAGGCCTCGGTGCGCTATCTGGCCGTCGATCTCGGCAAGCAGAAGATCCGCGTCAACGCGATCTCGGCGGGCCCGATCAAGACGCTCGCCGCGTCCGGCATTGGCGATTTCCGCTACATCCTGAAGTGGAACGAGTACAACGCGCCGCTGAAGCGGACGGTAACGATCGACGAGGTCGGCCAGTCCGCGCTGTATCTCCTCTCCGACATGTCGACTGCCGTCACCGGGGAAATCCACCATGTCGATTCGGGCTACCACACGGTCGGCATGAAGGCGGTCGACGCACCGGATATTTCCGTCGTCAAGGACGTCCCGTAAGCGGGCCCGCGCTGGCGCCGGCATGAGCCTGCCCCTGCTCTATCTGTGCCGCCATGGCCTGACGGCCTGGAATGCGGAGGGACGCCTGCAGGGTCAGGAGGACGTGCCGCTGACTCCTCGCGGCCGGGACCAGGCGGCCCGCAACGGGCTGTACCTGCGCAATGTCCTGGGCGAGAAGGCCGCTTCGCTGCGCTTCATCTCCAGCCCGCTGTCGCGGACCGTCGAGACGATGCGGATCATCCGCGGACAGCTCGGCCTCGAGCCCGACGATTTCGACCGCGACGCCCGGCTGGTCGAGCTGCATTTCGGCGACTGGCAGGGCTCCACGCTGGCCGAGATCGCAGCGCGCGACCCCGGGCGGATCGCCGCCCGCAAGGCCGACAAATGGCATTTCGTGCCGCCCGGCCCGCAGGGCGAAAGCTACGAGATGCTCGAACAGCGCGTCGGCCCGGTGTTCGACGAGTTGGACGTCCCGACGCTGATCACCGCCCATGGTGGCATCACCCGCAGCTTCCTGCGGCGCCATGCCGGGATGGACCCCGATACCGCGGCCCGCTTCGGCGTGCCGCAGGACCGGATCCTGCGCTGGCAGGACGGCGAAGTTGCCTGGGTCTAGGCTCCTCGGTGAGGTTCAGACGAGGCGTATCGTTCCTAGCGGATGCTGCTCGTCATAGATCAACACGACATCCATGCCGGGCTTGACCCCATCGAAATTGAAGCCGTCGGGAAGCATGTAGACGAGGCCGTCGCTGAGGCGGATTTCCGCCCGCTCGCGATCGACTGCCTCGATCGTCCCGTCGACCTCCTGAGCCATCGACGGAATCTGCATCGCGACCGTCAGCACCGAACTGGCGAAAAAAGCGAGTATCTGCCTGGTCATCGAACTGCCTCCTGCGATCTCCGCCGCGAACCCTGGCTCTGCGCCGCGGCACCTTGCGAGCCAGTGGCCCGCGCACCGGCAAACTCGAACCGGATTGTGTCGGAAGTGGCGCGGAAAGCTTTACGATGTGTTGCGTTTCGTTGCATTTGACCGAATTGGTTAAAGGCGCCTACACCGCCCTCTTGCCAGTACGTGCCATCTTGGCGGAGTTACATGTCCCACAACACGTTCGGTCACCTTTTTCGCGTCACGACCTGGGGCGAGAGCCACGGCCCGGCGATCGGCTGCGTGGTCGACGGCACGCCGCCTGGCGTCCGTTTTTCAGAAGCCGCAATCCAGGCGTTCCTCGATCGGCGCCGGCCCGGTCAGTCGCGCTATACGACCCAGCGCCAGGAACCGGATCAGGTGCGGGTGCTGTCCGGCGTCGTGCCCGGCGAGGCGGAGGGCGAGCTGGTCGCCACGGGGACGCCGATCGCGCTGGAGATCCAGAACGTCGATCAACGGTCGAAGGATTACTCCGAGATCGCGCAGCGCTACCGCCCCGGCCACGCCGACATCACCTACGACATCAAGTACGGGGTTCGCGATCACCGCGGCGGGGGTCGCTCGTCGGCGCGTGAGACCGCGACGCGGGTCGCAGCCGGCGCCATTGCCCGGCTGATCGTGCCGGGCCTGAGGGTGCGGGCGGCGCTGGTGCAGATCGGCGCGATCGCCATCGACCGGAGCCGCTGGGACTGGAGCGAGGTCGACCGCAACCCGTTCTTCTGCCCCGACGCCGAGACCGCCGAACACTGGGCCGAGCATCTGGACGCGGTGCGCAAGGCCGGCTCCTCGGTCGGCGCCATCGTCGAGGTCGTCGCGGAGGGCGTGCCGGCGGGTCTCGGTGCGCCGGTCTACGGCAAGCTCGACGCCGACATCGCCGCCGGGCTGATGTCGATCAACGCCGTCAAGGGCGTCGAGATCGGCGACGGTTTCGAGGCGGCGCGGCTCAGCGGCGAGGACAATGCCGACGAGATCAGGATCGGCCCGGACGGCAAGCCGGAGTTCCTGTCCAACCACGCGGGCGGTATTCTCGGTGGCATCTCCACCGGCCAGCCGGTTGTGGCGCGCTTCGCCGTTAAGCCGACCTCGTCGATCCTGACGCCCCGACGCTCGATCGACGCGGCGGGCACCGAGGTCGACGTCATGACCAAGGGTCGGCACGACCCCTGCGTCGGCATCCGCGCAGTGCCGATCGGCGAGGCGATGGTGGCCTGCGCGATTGCCGATCACTATCTGCGTCATCGCGGCCAGACCGGACGGATCTGATCGATCTACGCTCGAGGAGGCGACCCCGTTCGCCTCCGACGACCGGCACAATTGATAAGCCCGCCGCAACGCGCTAGCCCTTGGCAGTGGACGGCTTTGCGAAAACAGGAGGACGGCCGGATGAGCCTGCGTACGAGCCCGGTCGCCTGCCGACCATGACCACCCGCCTCTATCACCACGCGATCTTCGCCGAGCACCTGACGGGTGCCGGCCATCCCGAACGTCCGGAGCGGATGGGCGCGGTCTCGGCGGCGCTGGAGGCGGAGTGCTTCCAGCATCTCGATCGCGCGGAGGCGCCGGAAGCCTCGCTCGAGGCGATCTATCGCTGCCACCCGGAAGCCTATGTCCGCAAGGTCGCGACCGCCATTCCGCAGGACGGCCTGGTCCGGGTCGATGGCGACACGATCGTCAGCCCGAAGAGTTTTTCCGCCGCCTTCCGCGCGGTCGGCGCCGCCGTGGCCGCGGTGGACGACGTCGTGTCGAAGGAGGTCGACAATGTCTTCGTCGCCGCCCGGCCGCCCGGCCATCATGCGGAGACGGCGGTGGCGATGGGCTTCTGCCTGTTCAACAATGCCGCCATCGCGGCCCGCCATGCGCAGGCCGTGCATGGGCTGGAGCGGGTCGCCATCGTCGACTGGGACGTCCACCACGGCAACGGCACGCAGGAAATCTTCTGGTCCGATCCGAGCGTGCTCTACTGCTCGACCCACCAGATGCCGCTTTATCCGGGCACGGGCGCCAGGGACGAAACCGGCGCCGGCAACATCGTCAATGCACCGCTCGCTTCCGGCGATGGCGGCGAGATCCTGCGCGACGCGTTCCGGACCCGTATCCTGCCGGCGCTCCGGGAATTCGAGCCGGACCTCGTCATCGTCTCGGCCGGCTTCGACGGCCACTACCGCGACCCGCTGGGCAACCTGAAGCTGACCGAGGGCGACTTCGACTGGGCGACGGCCGAACTGATGGCCATCGCGGACAAGTATGCGCAGGGGCGTCTTGTGAGCCTGCTCGAAGGCGGCTACGACCTGCAGGGCCTAGCCGTCTCCACCGCCGCGCACGTCAAGCGGCTGATGACCGGCTGACGGGGCCGGCCCTTGGCCAGCCACCGCGCCGTGCGACAACCAACGACGAGAGCCGATGTCCGATACACCTGAAGCCGCGCTGCCGAGCGACGATTCCGACATCAAGCGCATGAGCTTCGAGGAAGCTCTGGCATCGCTGGAAAGGATCGTCTCGGATCTCGAGCGCGGCGACGTGCCGCTCGACCGCTCGATCCGCATCTACGAGCGCGGCGAGAAGCTGAAGAATCATTGCGACCGGCTGCTCTCCGCTGCCGAGGACAAGGTCGAGAAGATCAAGCTCAACCGCGCCGGCAAGCCGGTGGGCGCCGAACCGCTCGATCCAGGCTGAGGCGCTCATCGGCGTGTGACGCTTCGGGCGGAGGAGCGGCGGCGACGCGGCTCTGGTTCCGGCGACGGAAAGGCGATGCGGTCCCGTCCGTTTCATCCTGGCGAAGACGCCAGGTTCCCCACTACCCTCCCCAAACCCTCGGCGTTACGCTCTTCGTGTCCAGTTCGGTGGACCGTCCGGCTTGAACCATGCAATCTGGAACCGATGTAAGCGAGTTCCTGCCGTCCCGATGGCCTCTGAAAGGTTGATTCAGTGTCCCACGAGTTGAACACGCCGCTGCTCGATCAGATCGCCTCTCCCGCCGATCTCCGCCGGCTCAAGGAGAGCCAGCTCAGGCAGGTGGCCGACGAGCTGCGCGAGGACCTGATCGACGCTGTGTCGAGGACCGGCGGCCATCTCGGCGCCGGGCTCGGCGTCGTCGAGCTGACGGTGGCAATCCATCATGTCTTCAACACACCCGAAGACCGGCTGATCTGGGACGTCGGCCATCAGGCCTATCCGCACAAGCTGCTGACCGGGCGGCGCGAGGGCATGCGGACCGTCCGCCAGGAAGGCGGCCTGTCGGGCTTCGCCAAGCGCACCGAGAGCGAATACGACCCGTTCGGTGCCGGCCATTCCTCGACCTCCATCTCGGCCGGCCTCGGCATGGCGGTGGCGCGCGACCTATCCGGCGGCAGCAACAACGTGATCGCCGTCATCGGCGACGGCGCGATGAGCGCCGGCATGGCCTACGAGGCGATGAACAATGCCGGCGCGCTCGACGCGCGGCTGATCGTCATCCTCAACGACAACGACATGTCGATCGCCCAGCCGACCGGCGCGATGAGCGCCTATCTCGCCCGGCTCGTCTCCGGCAAGACCTACCGGACGCTGCGCGACCGGGCCAAGCACATCACCCAGCGCCTGCCGGAATTCATGCGCGAGGGCGCCCGCAAGACCGAGGAATACACGCGCGCCTTCTTCACCGGCGGCACGATGTTCGAGGAGCTCGGCTTCTATTATGTCGGGCCGATCGACGGGCACGATTTCGACCACCTCCTGCCGGTGCTCAAGAACGTCCGCGACGCCAAGACCGGCCCGATCCTCGTCCACGTGATCACCAAGAAGGGCAAGGGCTACGCGCCCGCCGAGAGCTCGGCCGACAAGTATCACGGCGTGTCGAAGTTCGACGTCATCACCGGCACGCAGGCCAAATCGAAGGGCAATGCCCCGAGCTACACCGCCGTCTTCGCCGAATCGCTGATCCAGGAAGCCGAGGAAGACGACAAGATCGTCGCCGTGAACGCCGCGATGCCGAACGGCACCGGGCTCGACAAGTTCGAGGCGATCTTCCCGACCCGCACCTTCGACGTCGGCATCGCCGAACAGCACGCCGTCACCTTCTGTGCCGGGCTGGCCTCGGAAGGCTACAAGCCCTTCGCCGCGATCTACTCCACCTTCCTGCAGCGCGCCTACGACCAGATCGTCCACGACGTGGCGATCCAGAAGCTGCCGGTGCGCTTCGCCATCGACCGCGCCGGATTCGTCGGCGCCGACGGGCCGACCCATGCGGGCTCGTTCGACACCGGCTTCCTCGCGCCGCTGCCGGGCATGGTGGTCATGGCGGCGGCCGACGAAGCGGAACTGCGCCACATGGTCCGCACCGCGGCCGTTTACGACGAAGGCCCGATCTCGTTCCGCTATCCGCGGGGCAACGGCACCGGCGTCGAGATGCCGGACCGGGGCGTCGCGCTGGAGATCGGCAAGGGCCGCATCCTGCGCGAGGGCACCAAGGTGGCGATCCTCTCCTTCGGCAGCCGGCTGGCCGACAGTCTCGCTGCGGCCGAGGAGCTGGAATCCTTCGGCCTGTCGACGACCGTTGCCGATGCCCGCTTCGCCAAGCCGCTGGACACTGAGCTGATCGGCCGCCTCGCCCGCGATCACGAAGTGCTGATCCTGGTCGAGGAAGGCGCCAGCGGCGGCTTCGCCTCGCAGGTGCTGCAGCATCTGGCGACCAGCGGCCTGCTCGACCGCGGGCTGAAAGTGCGCCCCCTGGTGATGCCGGACCGCTTCGTCGACCACGCTTCCCCGGAAGCGATGATCAAGCTCGCCGGGCTCGACAAGCAGGGCATCGTCGATGCGGTTTTCCGCGCCTTGGGGACGGAAGCGAGCCGGGTGATGCAGGCCTGAGAAGGCCCTGCCCCGTTATCGCCGCTTGCCATTTGCCTCGCCTGCCCGCATGACCTCACGATGGCAGCCACCGAAGAGCAGCATTTGTCGCGCGTGCGACTGGACAGCCTCGTCAGCGAACGAGGCCTAGCGGCGAGTCGTGCAAGGGCCCGCGACGCGATCCGGCGTGGGCACGTGAAGGTCGACGGCCTGACCGTCACCAAGCCGAGCCTGAACGTTCCGCCGGACAGCGTCATCACCCTGGACGATCCGGCCGCCGACTACGTGTCGCGCGCCGGGTTGAAGCTGGAATTTGCCCTCGACAAGTTCGGCATCGACGTCGCGGGGCGGACGGCCGTCGATCTCGGCGCCTCGACCGGCGGCTTCACCGAGGCGCTGCTGCGCCGCGGCGCGGCGCATGTCGTCGCGATCGACGTTGGGCACGGGCAACTGCATCCACGGATCCGAGCCGACGAGCGCGTCACGGTGATCGAGGGGCTCAATGCCCGCGACCTGGAGCGCGAGGACATTGGCGGCCGACAATTCGACCTCCTCGTCGCGGATGTCAGCTTCATCACGCTGCGCCTCGCTTTGCCCCCGGCGCTGGAACTAGCCGAGCCGGGGACGAACGCCGTCTTCCTGGTGAAGCCGCAATTCGAGGCCGGCCGCGAGGCGATCGCCAAGAACGGCCTGCTGCGCGATCCCGATAGCGCCCCGGCCGTCGCCGAGGCGCTGCGCGCCTGGCTCGACGAGCAGACGGGCTGGCGGTCGATCGACCTGATCCCCTCGCCGATCGCCGGCGGGGACGGCAATCACGAGTTCCTGCTGGCCGGGGTCAAGCAGTGAACCTGACCATCGACCATCTCGGCGCCAGGGGCGACGGCGTCGCCGAAACCACCGGGGGGCCGATCTACGTGCCGTTCACGCTGCCCGGCGAGACCGTGGCGATCGAGCGTCCGGGCACGCCGTTCAGGACCACGACGATCGTCGAGGCCTCGGCGCATCGGCAGCTGCCGCCCTGCCCGCATTTCGGCGATTGCGGCGGCTGCGACATGCAGCACGCCGACGACGAACTCTATCATTTGTTCAAGCGCGACCTGGTCCTCAAGGCGCTCGCCCGCGAGGGGATCGAGACCGAAGTGGCGGAGCTCGTGCCCTGCCCGCCTGCATCGCGCCGGCGCGTCGTTCTCTCGGCGGCGCGGGTGGATGGCGGCGTCGTGCTCGGCTTCAACGCCGCGGAATCGAACCGCATCGTGCCGATCACCGTCTGCGTCATCGCGCTGCCGGCGATAGAGCGCGCGCTGCCGGCGCTGCGGCGCCTGGCAAGCCTCCTCGTCGACCGCAAGCGGCCGCTGCGGATCACCGTCACGGCGACGGCGACCGGGCTCGACGTCGTCGTTGCCGACGCGGCCAACCTCTCGGAATCGCTGCGCCGCAACGCTGTAAGGCTGGCCTTGGCGGAGGATTTCGCTCGCCTCACGGTCGGCGGCGAGACGGTGATCATGACGCGGCCGCCGACACTCGCCTTCGACGGCGTCTCGGTGGAACTGCCGGCCGGCACCTTCACCCAGGCCGTGGCGTCGGCCGAGGCGGCGATGGCGACGCTGGTTTGTGACCATCTCGCCGGTGCCCGCCGGGTCGCCGATCTCTTCGCCGGTTGCGGCACGTTCTCGCTGCGGCTCGCCCGACAGGCCGGGGTCCACGCCGTGGAAGCCGACCCTACGGCGCTCGCGGCGCTGGACACGGGATGGCGCCGCGCCGCCGGGCTGAAGGCGGTGACGACGGAAAAGCGCGATCTCTACCGCCGGCCCATCCAGGCCAAGGAACTCAAGCGCTACGACGGCGTGGTGTTCGACCCGCCGCGGGCCGGCGCCGAGGCCGTGGCGCAGGAACTGGCCGCTTCGACCGTGCGCCGGGTCGCGGCGGTTTCCTGCAACCCGGTGACGCTGGCACGCGACCTGCGCATCCTGATCGACGGCGGCTATCGGGTCACTTCGGTGACGCCGGTGGACCAGTTCCTCTGGTCGCACCACGTGGAAGTCGTCGCACTGCTGGAGCGCTGAGCACTCAGCGAGACGGGCTTGCCGTTGCCGGCCGTTCGTGCGAGCCGAGATGCCTGCCGATCGGGCGCGCCAACCCCCGCAACCAACTGAACCGACACAGTGACCGAGTACCTGACCCACTACGGCTACGCGTTCCTGTTCGTCGTCGTTCTCCTTGAGTCGACCGGGCTGCCGCTGCCGGGCGAAAGCCTGGTCATGGCCGCAGGGATGCTGGCCGGCGAAGGCTCGCTCAGCCTGACCGCGGTGTTCCTCACCGCGATGGTCGGGGCGGTGGTTGGCGACAATCTCGGTTATCTGCTCGGCCGCCGCTACGGCCGGGGCATGGTGGTGCGCTGGGGCGAGAAGGTCGGCCTCGGCGAGCGCCGCTTCGCCATGGTCGAGAAGCGCTTCGAGGATTACGGCCTCTGGGTGGTACTGGTCGCCCGCTTCATCATCATCCTGCGCCAGCTGAACGGCTTCGTCGCCGGCACGATGCACATGAGCTGGCCGAAATTCCTCGTCCTGAACACGATCAGCGCGGCGCTCTGGGCCGGCGCCTACGGGCTCGGCGCCTACATATTCGGGGCGGCATTCCGGGTGTTCTTCGCCGAGCACGGCACCTGGCCGATCATCGTCATCGCGGCCGGCATCTGCCTTATCGGCTGTGTCGGCACCTACCGCTTCCTGTTTCGCGCCGAGGCGGAGGAGGAGCCGGAGACCGTTGACGACACGAAGAGCGACGTAGCCGGGGGGAAGAGCACCCGCGGGGCGACGACCGGCAGTATCGAGGAAGACAGTCGAAAGCGTGGATGAAGACCAGCCGCATCGGCGAGGTGGCGGTAACCACCTTCACGGCGTCATCCCCGGGTTTGTCCCCGTGACTCATGCCTCGGCGCAGAAGCTCCCGCCGCGCGGCAGGGAATCGATCCCGGCCTCGGCCTGAGGGCCCTCAAACTGGATCCTCGGGACGGGGCCCGAGGATGACGCCCGTGGATGATCTGACGAGTCGCCGACGGCGGCGGGGCAGTCCGGTTTGCCAGATGACGGCATTAGCCAGCGCCCCACGGACGGGTTGCCGGCGACACCGATAAGCCTGGGTACATCGCCGCGATGACGCGCCTATCCATCAACTCGGCAAGTATGTGCCTGCGCTCATCGAGGGTCGTCATCCTCGGGCCCGTCCCGAGGATCCAGGGAACGTTGAATGGCGGCAGCGGAGGTGACGCGTGTTCCCAGGGCAATCGAGAGCTCGGACGGTTTGGAACGGGTCCCCGGGTCAAGCCCGGAGATGACGCCGTGAGGGAGGCAGCGGCCAATCCCCGGCCGGAGGCGGAATCCGACCAGCGCCTGACCGTCCCTACCGGGACATGAACGCCATGAAGGCGGCCTTGGCCTCCTTTGACGACAGGCGCTCGGTGAAATGGCCGATCTCGCGGTCTATGCGTTTCACGATTTCCGCCTGGTCGCCGCGCAGCAGTTCGCGGGCGATACGCAGCGCCTCCGGCGGCTTCTTCGCCAGCCGTCGGGCTGCGTCCAAAGCGGCCGCCTCGGCGTCCTCGACCACCGCGTAGACCAGGCCGGCCTGCCGGGCCGCCTCGGCATCGAAGGTATCCCCCAGCGCCAGGAGCGCGAAGGCGCGCTGATCGCCCATGATCCTCGGGGCGATCAGGCTGGAACCAGCCTCCGGCGTGACGCCGAGGTCGAGGAAGGGTGTGCGGAAGATCGAGGCGGGCGAGGCGTAGGCGAGATCGCAGTGCATCAGGATGGTCGTGCCGATGCCGATGGCGATGCCGTCGACGGCAGCCACCAGCGGCTTCTGCGACGTCGCGATCGCGATGAGGAAATCGTAGGCGTCGCGTGGCGGCGTCCCGCTCATGGCGACCGACATGAAGTCCTTGATGTCGTTGCCGGCGGTAAAGGTGCCGGGCGCGCCGCAGATCAGCACCGCGGCGATCGCATCGTCCTGGCCCGCACCGGTGATCGCGTCGGCCATCGTCCGGTACATGGCCTGCGTGATGGCGTTCTTCTTGTCGGGCCGGTTCATCCGGACGGTGAGGACGCCGGCCTCGACGCCGGTTTCGATCAGATCGCTCATCGTGCATCCATTTCGAGAAGGGACCGCGCCGCGTTCAGGCTGGCGGCGCCCGCGACCACCCGGCGGGCGAGCCCTGCAGTTTCCGTCAGTAGGTTTTCCGCCATGAAACGTGCCAGCGCCACGCGTTCCGGTTGCATCGGTTCAGCGAGCGCGCCCTTGGCGAGGTAGACGCCGCCAGCGACAAGGCCGAACAGGCGAAGAAAGGAGGTTGCACCGGCAAGCGCCATATCGGTGTCGCCTTCCGCCACGCAGCGGGTCATGAAGGCCGCCGCCTCGCGAATATCCCCCAGCGATGCCGCCAGGGCTGCGCCGGTGGCGCCGAAATCCGGCTCGTTCCGGGCCGCGACGGCATCGGCCGTCTGCGTCAGTTCGGCCAGATAGGCCTCGATCGCGGCACCGCCCGACTGGCCAAGCTTGCGCATGACGAGGTCGATCGCCTGGATGCCGTTGGTGCCCTCGTAGATCGGCGCGATCCGCGCATCGCGCAGAAGCCGCGCGGCGCCGGTCTCCTCGACATAGCCCATGCCGCCATGCACCTGGATGCCTAGCGAAGCTACCTCGACGCCGATGTCGGTGGAGAAGGCCTTGGCGACGGGCGTCAGGAGATTGGCCCGCTCCTTCCAGGCCTTTGCCGCGGTGGGGTCGTCGCCGAGCGCCCGGGCCATGTCGGTGGCGTGGCCGCAGGCATAGCATATGGCGCGCGCCGCACCGGTCAGCGCCTTCATCGTCAAAAGCATGCGCGCGACATCGGGATGCTCGACGATCGGGCTCATCTGCCCGGGCGTCCCGGCATCCGGAACGAGGCGGGTGGCGCGGCCCTGCCGGCGCTCGCCGGCATAGGACAGCGCCTGCTGGAACGCCGCCTCGGCAACGCCGACGCCCTGGATGCCGACGAGCAGGCGGGCATTGTTCATCATCGTGAACATGCAGGCGAGGCCGCGATTTTCCTCGCCGATCAGCCAGCCGACTGCGCCGGCCTCCTCGCCCGCGACGAAGCCGTCACCGTAGATCATCGTGCAGGTCGGCGAGCCGTGGATGCCGAGCTTGTGCTCCAGCGCGGAGCAGAACACGTCGTTGCGCCGGCCGAGGGAGCCGTCCGCCTCGGGCAGGAACTTCGGCACCAGGAAGAGCGAGATGCCCTTTACGCCGGCCGGCGCATCCGGCAGGCGTGCCAGCACCAGATGCACGATGTTGTCGGTGAAATCCTGCTCGCCATAGGTGATGTAGATCTTGGTGCCGAAGATCCGGTAGGTGCCGTCCGCGGCCCGCTCCGCCCGAGCCTTCAGCGCCGACAGGTCGGAGCCGGCCTGCGGCTCGGTGAGGTTCATCGTCCCCATCCACTCGCCGGAGACGAGTTTGGGCAGATAGCGGTCCTGCAGTTCCGGCGAACCGTGGGCTTCGAGCGCTTCGACCGCGCCGACGGTGAGCGTCGGGCCGATCGCAAAGCCCATCGAGGCGGAGTTCCACATTTCGAAGACGGCAGCGGAGAGCGCCGTGGGCAGGCCCTGGCCGCCGAATACCTCCGATCCGGTCAGCGCATTCCAGCCGCTGGCGCTCCAGTCGGCGTAGAGTTCGCGCCAGCCTTTCGGCGTGGTGACGACGCCGTCCAGGACCGCGGCACCCTCCCGGTCGCCAGTCATGGCCAGCGGCGCGACGCGCTCGCCGGCAAAGCGGCCCGCCTCCTCCAGAACGGCGTGCAGCAGGTCCGGCGTCAGTTCGCCCAGCAGCCCCTGTTCCATGGCAGGGCCGAGGCCGGCGACCTTCTCCAGCGCGAAGGCGATATCGGTGATCGGGGCCTTGTACATTGGCGAATCCTCCCAAGATTTATCGTGCGCGCCAGCGCCTGACTCGGCCAGCTTCGATCGGTAGACATCTTACGTAATCGTCAATCTATCGCAAGGAACCGAACGACCTCCGGCGCCATTTGCGTGGCAGGGACAGGGAGTAGCATTCATGCGGTTTGTGCGGTTCGGGGACCGGGGCGTCGAGCGTCCCGGATGCATCGACAGTGACGGCCGCATCCGCGATCTGAGCCATCACCTGACCTCCTTCGAAGGCAGTTCGCTCGATCCCGAACAGCTGGCGGTACTGGCCCGTCTCGATCCGTCCGCGCTTCCCCTCGTTGCCGAAAACGTGCGCCTGTGCATGCCGGTGCGGCGGATCGGCAAGATCGTCGGCATCGGTCCGAACTACAACGACAGCGCCGAGCTCGCTGGGTTCAAGATCAATCCCGAGCCGACGTTGTTCCTGAAAGCTGCCACCGCGGCTTCCGGCCCGAACGACCCGATCGAGATCCCCCGCATGGCGAACCGCGTCGACTGGGGAGTCGAGCTCGCCGTGGTTATCGGCCGGGTGGCGAAATACGTCCGGGTCGAGGAAGCGCTCCGCCATGTCGCCGGCTTCACGCTGGCCAACGACCTCACCGAGCGGAGCTTCCAGCTGCAGCGCGGCGGCCAGTGGACGAAAGGCAAGTCGCACGACACCTTCGCGCCGCTCGGGCCGTGGCTCGTCCCGCCCTCGGCCATCAACCACGACGACATCGAGCTCTGGCTGGACGTCAACGGCGAGCGCCAGCAGACCGGCCATACGAGGCAGATGATCTTCAAGGTGCCCTATCTCATCTCCTATATCTCGCGCTTCATGCGGCTGGAGCCCGGCGACGTGATCATGACCGGGACACCCGGCGGTGTCGGCCTCTCCTACGATCCGCCGCGCTTCCTGCGGCCGGGCGACCGGGTCACGCTGGGCGGCACCGGGCTCGGCACGCAGGACTATGTCTGCACGACGCTCTGAAGCGTCACTCCCCGGCCCGACCGGGTCAGCCCTTCAGGCGGTCCCAGCCGGCGTCCGGGGTAAAGCGCGGGCCGTGCTTTTCGGCCAGCATCCGCAACTTCGCCGTGATCTCGTCTGTTCCGCGATGACGCGCGTAGTGGATCGGCCCGCCGCGGAACGGCGCGAAGCCGGTGCCGAAGATCATCGCGCCGTCGGCAATGTCCTCGCGCTCCACGACGCCTTCCCTGAGGCATGCGACGACGGCGTTCAGCATCGGCAGGATCAGCCGGTCGAGCAGGTCCGCATCGCTCGTGGCGTCCTGCGGTGACGCTTCCACCCGCTGCTTCTTCGGCTTGCCGTCGGCATCGTAGTCGTAAAGCCCGCTCCCCGTCTTGCGACCAAGCTTCTTCTCCGCGACCAGCTTCTCCAGCCAAGCCGGACTGTCCGGGAACGGCACGGCGAGGCGCTGGCGCAGCGACGCGGAAACCTCGAGCGCGATGTCGAGCCCGACCTGGTCGGCGAGTTCCACGGGCCCCATCGGCATGCCGAAATCCTCGGCGACGCGGTCGATGCGCTCTTTCGGGATGCCCTCATCGACCATGATCAGCGCCTCGGCCATGTACGGCGTCAGCGCCCGGTTGACGAGGAAGCCGGGGGCCGAGCCGACGGGCGCGGGCAGGCGCGAGAGTTCCACCGCGAAGGCCGTCGCCCGGCGCAGGGTCTCGGCGCTGATCCGGTCGTGCCGGACGATCTCGACGAGTTGCATGCGCGAGACCGGGTTGAAGAAATGCAGCCCGACGAGGCGCGACGGATCGGCGAGACCCTCGGCCAGATCCTCCAACGGCAGCGCCGAGGTGTTGGTCGCCAGCAGCGCGCCCGTTTTCAGCTGCGGCTCGATGGCGGCGAAGATGCCGCGCTTCAGCTCGAGGCGTTCCGGCGCGGCCTCGATGACGAGATCGGCATGGCGGATGCCGAGGCCGCGCGGGTCCGGTGTCAGCCGATCGAGCGCGTCGCGGATCTTCAGCGGGTCCTTCAGGGTCGCTGTCAGCATCTTCGTCGCGGCCTTCATGGCGCGGCCGATCGGCTCGTTGGCGACATCGCCCAGGGTGACGTGGAAGCCTTCGCGCGCTGCCCATGCGGCGATGTCGCCGCCCATCGCGCCAGCGCCGACCACGTGGACGCGGCTGATCGCGGACGAGCCCTGTTTCAGGCCCTTCATCGCCTCGCGCAGGAAGAACACGCGGACGAGGTTCTGCGCCGTTTCGGTCTCGATCAGCTCGGCGAAGCTCCTGATCTCGGCGGCCTGCATCGCCTTGGCGTTGCCGCCGTGCTCTTCCCAGAGATCGATCAGGCGATAGGGCGCCGGATAATGCGCCTTCGGCGCCTTGTCGGCCGCCTTGCGCCGCATCTGGCTGGCCATCAGGGCACGCGCCGGGCGGAGCGAGAAGGCCTGGGCCTTGAAGCTGCCGCCGGCCGGCTCGAGCTCGCCGCGGATCGCCGCCTGCACCGCGGCGCGCACATGCCGCTCCTCGACCACGGCGTCGACGAGGCCGATGGCCTTGGCCTTCTTCGCGGTTGCCGGCTTGCCGGTCAGCATCATCGTCATGGCTTCGAGCGGATCGGCGGTCGCGGTGGCGCGGTAGGTCCCGCCGAGCCCCGGATGCAGGCCGAGCATCACTTCCGGAAATCCGAGGCTGGATTCCGGCACGGCGAGGCGCCGGTCGCAGGCGAGCGCCAGTTCCAGTCCGGCGCCGAGGCAGTGGCCGTGGATGACCGCGATCGTCCGCATCGGCAGTTGCGACAGCCTGTCGAGAACCCGATGCGCTTCTTCCAGCATGGCGCTGATTTCGGCGGTCGAGGCGCCGGCGAATTGCTGGATGTCGGCGCCGGCCGCGAAGCCGGAGGGCTTGGCCGAGCGGATGACCAAGGCCGGGGGCCGCTGCTCCGCGATCCGTTCAACGTGACCGGCGAGTTCCTCGATGACGCTGCGGTCGATCGTGTTGACCGACTTGCCGGGGCGGTCGAGGACGAGCCAGGTGACGTGATCCGCATCCGTCGCGCAGCGCCAGTTTCCCTCTGGTTCAGCCGCGCGTGCGGGGCCGAGTTCGAGCGACTGGTCGGAAAGGGCGGCGAGCATTCGGCTCATGGGCTTGTTCTCGTCTTCTCGTCAAACTGTCGGTTCCGGGGTCGGGTCCGTGTGCTGCCGGCGATCACTCGCCGGACGGGAGGTCAGAGCGTCATGCCGCCTCCAGCAGCATCGCCCCGCCCTGGCCGCCGCCGATGCATTCGGTGGCGATGCCGCGCTTGTGGCCCAGCCTGCGCATCGCATTGGCGAGATGGAGCGTGATGCGGGTGCCGCTGGTGCCGACCGGATGGCCGAGCGAGATCGCCCCGCCATCGACATTCAGCCGGGCGCGATCGATGGCGCCGCCGCGCCCGTCGAGGCCGAGCACGTCGTTGGCGATCTTCTCCGTCTCGAAGGCCCGGAGGCAGGCGAGGACCTGTGCGGCGAAAGCCTCGTTCAGCTCCCAGAGATCGACGTCGGAGACGCCCATGTTCTGGCGCTTCAGGATCGGCGCGGAGGCGACGACCGGGCCGAGGCCCATGATCGAGGGATCGAGCGCGCCCCATTCGGAATCGACGATGCGCGCCAGCGGCTTCATGCCATGCTTAGCCACCGCTTCCTCTGAGGCCAGCACCACCCAGGAGGCCCCGTCGGTGATCTGCGAGGAATTGCCCGCCGTCACCTTGCCGTAGGGCTTCTCGAAGACCGGCTTCAGCTTGGCGAGGCCCGCGGCGCTCGAACCGGGTCGGACGCCGTCGTCGCGCTCGTGGACATCGCCGTCGCGCCCGAAGGCCGGCAGCATCTCGTCCTTCAGCCAGCCCTCGTTGGTCGCGCGGTCGAGCCGGTTGTGACTCTCGGCGGCGTATTCGTCGGCTTCCTGCCGGGAGATGGCGAAATAATGCGCCAGCAGCTCGGCGGTCTGACCCATGTTCAGATTGGTGATGGGGTCGGTCAGGCCGCGTTCGAGACCGATCAGCGGCTTGAGGAAGTCCGGCTTCAGCCCGGCGAAGGCCTTTAGCCGGTCGCCGGTCGAACGGGCCCCGTTCAGCTCCGCGAACCAGTCGACGGCGCCGCGCCGCAGCACCAGCGGCGAATGGCTCAGCGCATCGGTGCCGCCGGCGAGCACGATGTCGGCGGTACCGCCCTCGATGTAGCGGAAGGCGGTGTCGATCGACTGCATGCCCGAGCCGCAATTGATCTGCACGGTGAAGGCCGGCGTCTCGTCCGGCAGGCCAAGCCGCAGGCCGGCGACCCGCGCCGGGTTCATCTCGTCGGCGACGACGTTGACGCAGCCGAGGATGACGAGATCGATCGCCTGCGGCTCGAAGGCCTGACGCATCAGCAGCGGGCGGCCGCACTGTACCGCGAGGTCGACCGGGGTGAACGGTCCCGGCCGGCCGCGCGCCTTGATAAAGGGCGTACGGGCGCCGTCGACGAGATAGACCGCGCGGGCCATTATTCGGCCGCCTCGCGCCGCTCGCCGGAAGCATCGCCCTTCCGGCGATCATGCTGGCCGGCGATGGGCGACACGTCGTGCATCGGGAAGGAATCGACGGCGACGACCTTGTCGACCGCCGCCTTGGCCTCAGCCAGCTGCGTGAATTCGGCCTCGGTGATCAGCCCCTCGTCGCGCGCCCGAACCGGATCGCGCTGCTTGGCCTCGCGCATCCGTTTCTCGATCGGCGCCACGGCGGAAACGAGCTCGAAGGCGAGTTCCAGATCCTTGACCGGGTGCTCGGCGCGGCCTTCGCCGAGATAGATGTCAGGCGTCAGCCGATCGCGTTGCGACGACGGACGCATGAGGATCGCCGCAACCTCGCTGGTCAGCTCGTCCGCCGGCTCCTGGTAGGGAACGCCGAGCGGGAAGGCGAGCGCCCGCGTCAGCACGGCGGCCCAGCGCGAGGGCAGATTGTCGAGAACGCCGTTGAAGGCGAGCCCCATGCGGTTGTAGCCCTTCTGCATGATGAACTCGACCAGCGGCTTGTCGGCCTCCGGCCGGCCCTCGACCTCGAAGCGCTTCAGGGTCGCGCCGAGGAGGTAGAGTTCGGACAGGATGTCGCCGAGGCGCGCCGAGATCATCTCCTTGCGCTTCAGCGCCCCGCCGAGCGTCAGCAGCGAAAGGTCGGCGATGAGGGCGAAGGCCGATGAATAGCGTGACAGCTGGCGCCAGTGGCTGGTGAAGGCAGCACCCTTCGGCGCCGGGGCGGCAAGGCCCCCGGTCCAGCCGCGCACGAAGGTGCGGCCGGCATTCTTCAACGCGTGTCCGACATGGGCCCAGAAATGCGTATCGAAGTCCTTGAGCCCGCGCGCCTCGTCCTTGTCGGAAAGCGCCAGCAGTTCCTTCAGCATGTAGGGGTGCGCACGGATCGCACCCTGGCCGAAGATCATGAGGTTTCGGGTGAGGATGTTGGCGCCCTCGACGGTGATGCCGATGGGCACCGACTTGTACTGCTGGCCGAGATAGTTGTTCGGGCCGTCGATGATCGCCTTGCCGCCATGGATGTCCATCGACCGCTCGATCGACTCGCGCATCCGGTACGTGGCGTGCGCCTTCATGATCGCCGAGATCACCGAGGGGCGATGCCCCTCGTCGAGGGCCGCGACGGTCAGCCGCCGCGCCGCGTCGATCTGGTAGGCATTCGCGGCGATGTCGGCGAGCGGCTGCTGGATGCCCTCGAACATGCCGATCGGCACGTTGAACTGGGTGCGCACCCGCGCATAGGCGCCGGTGGTGCGGGCGCAGATGGCCGCGGAGGCGGCCGACTGCGACGGCAGCGAGATGCCGCGACCGGCGGCGAGCGCCGTCATCAGCATCGTCCAGCCTTCGCCGACCCGATCCGGACCGCCGAGAACCCAGTCCAGCGGGATGAACACGTCCTTCCCGTAGAGCGGGCCGTTCTGGAAGAAGGTGAACTGCGGGATGTGACGGTCGCCATGGCTGACGCCGGGCGTCGCCGTCGGCAGCAGTGCCACGGTGATGCCGAGTTCCGTACCCTTGCCGAGATGGTTTTCCGGATCGAACATCTTGAAGGCGAGGCCCATCACCGTCGCGACGGGGCCGAGCGTGATGTAGCGCTTGCTGAAGTTCAGCCGGATGCCGAGGACGCGTTCGCCCTCGTGCTCGCCATATTCGACGATGCCGCTGTCGGTCATCGCCGCGGCGTCGGAGCCGGCTTCCGCGGACGTCAGGCCGAAACAGGGGATCTCGCGGCCGTCGGCGAGGCGCGGCAGCCAATGGTCGCGCTGCGCCTGCGTGCCGAAATGCAGCATGAGTTCGCCGGGTCCGAGCGAGTTCGGCACCATGACCGTCACGCCCGCCACGACCGAGCAGGAGGAAACCTTGCGCACCACCTCGGAATGGGCGGTGTTGGAGAAGCCGAGCCCGCCATATTCCTTGGGGATCACCATCCCGAAGAACTTCTTCTCTCTCAGGAAGGTCCAGACTTCCGGCGGAAGGTCGCGGTCCTCCCAGACCATCTTCCACTCGTCGATCATCGCGCAGAGCTCGTTGACCGGCCCGTCCATGAAGGCCTGCTCGTCCGGCGACAGCCGCGCCGGCGGCATGGCGAGGAGCTTGGCCCAGTCGGGGTTGCCGGTGAACAGCTCGCCGTCCCACCAGACCGTGCCGGCGTCGATCGCCTTCTGCTCGGTGTCGGAGATCGGCGGCATCGCCCGCTTGGCCCAGCGGTAGATCGGCTGCGTCAGCTTCTCCCGGCGGAATGACATGACTTCGCTCTCCCGTTCGCGGCCTGCTCCATGACGATGTATGGCTCCGCAGGCGGTTTCCCACCCTTGTAACGCATCTCTTACGTAAACGTCAGAGGAGGCCCGGCGAAAATCGACGGTGAAGTCGACGTAGCGGTGTCGGCGCGGCTCAGTTCGGCTCGGTCATGATGGCGCGATGGCCGATGTCGGAGCGCCAGAACCCTTCGTCCCACTCGACCTTTTCCAGAAGGTCGTAGGCGCGGCGCGCCGCCTCGCGGACGCTACTGCCAGTCGCCGTCACGTTCAGCACGCGGCCGCCGACGGCAACGAGCTGGCCGTCGCGGACGGCGGTGCCGGCGTGGAAGATCAGCGCGTCGTCGGTCGGGGACGGCAGGCTGCGGATCTCGGTGCCGGTGACATACGTTCCCGGATAACCGTCCGTCGCCATGACGACGGTCAGCGCCCGCTCGTTCGACCATTCCGGCACGATGCCGGAGAGATCGCCTTGTGCCGAGGCCAGCAGGATCGGCAGAATGTCGCTCTTCAGCCGCGGCATCAGCACCTGGCATTCCGGATCGCCGAAGCGGACATTGTATTCGATCAGCTGCGGGCCTTCCTCGGTCAGCATCAGCCCGGCATAGAGCACGCCGCGGAAGGGCGTGCCGGCTTCCTTCATGCCGGCGAGCGTCGGCTCGATGATTTCGCGCATGACGCGGGCAGTCACCGCCTCGGTCATCGGCAACGCCGGCGAATAGGCGCCCATGCCGCCGGTATTCGGGCCGCGGTCGCGGTCGAAGGCGCGCTTGTGATCCTGCGCCGTGCCGAAGAAAACCGCCCGCTCGCCGTCGCAGATGCAGAAGAGGCTCGCCTCCTCCCCTTCGAGAAATGCCTCGACCACCAGTTCGGCGCCGGCCGCGCCGAACTCGCCGGCAAAGCAGGCGTCGACCGCCTTCAGCGCCTCGTCGCGGGTCATCGCGACGGTGACGCCCTTGCCGGCGGCGAGCCCGTCAGCCTTGATGACCACCGGAACGCCGCCCGCCTCGACATAGTCCCGGGCGCTCGAAGCGTCGGTGAAGCGCTTGTAGCGGGCGGTGGGGATGTCGTGGCGGGCACAGAGATCCTTGGTGAAGCCCTTCGAGCCCTCCAGCTGCGCCGCGGCGGCGGATGGCCCGAACACCGGCACGCCGGCCTCGGCCAGCGCATCGGCCAGCCCTGCCACCAGCGGCGCTTCCGGCCCGACGACCACCAGCCCCACGTCGTGATCGTGGCAGAACGCGGCGACGGCGGCATGGTCGGCGATATCGAGGGAAACGAGGCTGGCGTGCTCCGCGATACCCGGATTGCCCGGTGCCGCATGCAGCGTTCCCAGTTCCGGCGACTGCGCGAGCTTCCACGCCAGCGCATGTTCGCGGCCGCCCGAGCCGATCAGCAGCACGTTGATCGCCATGTGTTCTCCGATTCGACGCACCGCCGGCAGGTGGACCGGCTGCAGGCGGTTACCGTCGCGATGCCGGCAAGGTCAAGGCGCCCGGTCGCGCCGGAACCAGCGAAATTCGGCAAAAAGCCTTGACTGCGGCTCTTGTGCAATCACTCTCTCGCCATGTCGAATCTCAAGACCGGCCTCGCCGACCGCTCCGACCGCGTTGCAGACGCGCCATCGGACAATTGGGTCTATCGGACCCTGCCCCGCGGCGCCTGGCCCTATGCGCAGCTCGCCCGCTGGGACCGCCCGATCGGCTGGCAGCTGCTGCTGTGGCCGTGCTGGTGGGCGGCGGCGCTGGCGCCGCAGGCGGTCGCACCGAGTTCGGTGCATCTCGGCCTGCCGAGCCTCTGGCAACTCTTCCTGTTCCTCGTCGGTGCCATCGCCATGCGCGGCGCCGGCTGCACCTACAACGATCTGGTCGACCAGAAGATCGACGACATGGTGGCGCGGACCCGCTCGCGTCCCCTGCCGTCCGGCCGGGTGTCGCGGTCGCAAGCGAAGATGTTCCTCGTCGCCCAGGCGCTGGTCGGCTTCCTGGTGCTGATCCAGTTCAACGTCTTCTCGGTGCTGCTCGGGATCGCCTCGCTCGGCGTCGTCGCGATCTACCCGTTCCTCAAGCGCTTCACCGACTGGCCGCAGCTGGGGCTGGGCTTTGCCTTTTCATGGGGCGCGCTGATGGGATGGGCGGGCTACTGGGGGGAACTCGCGCCCGCAGCGCTGCTCCTCTATGCCGGATGCATCCTGTGGACGATCGGCTACGACACGATCTACGCGCATCAGGACAAGGAAGACGACGCGCTGGTGGGCGTGCGTTCGACGGCGCGCCTGTTCGGGAGCCGCACGAAGCCGGCGCTGGTGCTGCTCTACGCTGCGACGATCGGACTGTTTCTCGCCGCCTTCGTGATGACCGGCCACGGTATCGGCGGTGGTCCGGCCTGGCCGGCCTATGCAGGCCTTGCGATCGGTGCCGCGCAGATGGGCTGGCAGATCCGCACTCTCGACATCGACGATCCGGACCAGTGCCTGAAACTGTTCAAGTCGAACACGCTGTTCGGCTGGATCGTGTTCTTTGGCCTGATCTTCTCGGCCCTCTGGTCCCTGTCGTTCCCGGTGACGGGCGGCTGACGCGAGGCGCCAGCCGTTCCGGTCAGCTGCGGGCGATGATTTCCTCGCCGGCGACGACCATGCGCATGCCGAGACCGCCCGGCTTGCGGCGCGCCAGGAAGCGCGGCCGGCGCTGCCGGTTGGCCGAGCGGCGACGCGGGGCCGGCTGGGCCGCCTTGATGGCGCGGAGCGTATCCTCGAGCGCGCAGATCGAGCCGTCGGCCTCGACCATCAGCATCGGCAGGCCGAACAGTTCGGACCAGCCGCGCCAGTCGGCGGCGACGTCGTAGAGGTCGCTGGCGACCAGCAGCGGCACGGTGCAGCGCGGATCGTCATGGTGAAGTTCGAGCGTCACCGTCACCTCCCCTTCAGCCGTCTCCATGGCGCGGGCCGCCACGCCGCGGAAGGCGCGGGCCGGCAGCGCGATCGAGACCGGCAGGCCGGAGCCGCCGAGCTTGCGGCGGATCACCGCGCCGCGCCTGTCGACGCGGCAGACGACGACTTCGCCATCCTCGACGATCTCGACCGTCTGGCGACGATCGCAGGCGGCCGGGTCGAGCCGGACCGGAAGCGTCGCCCAGACGGGCCTCACTGCTGCATCGAACGGAGCGGTATTCATGTTGACGCCTCTGTCTCTCCTGAGAGCCGATGGCTCTCCCTGCGGCCGATGTGATCCCGGCCTTGCTTATGGAGACAGTAGCTGTGGCGTCTTGCGGCCCCGCTAAGAAAGTCAGTTAAGTCTTCATGACCCGCAAGAAGGTTAGCAAGGATAAAACTTGAATCAAGTCTAAACCAGCTTGCCGGGGTTTAAGATATCGTCAGGATCGAAGGCCGCCTTGATGCGCCGCATCAGCTCGATCTCGGGTCCCTGCTTGCTTGCGGCGAGCTCCTCGCGCTTCAGCTGGCCGATCCCGTGCTCGGCGGAGAAGGTGCCGTCCATCGACGCGACGATGCCGTGGACGATGACGTTCATCTCGTGCCAGCGCGCCAGGAAGGCGGCGGTGTCGGCACCGACGGGCTGGGAAATGTTGTAGTGGATGTTGCCGTCGCCGAGATGGCCGAAGGCCACCACGCGTGCCCCGGGCATCGCCTCCGCCACGGCGCGATCGGCCTTCGCCAGGAAATCCGGCACCAGCGCCACCGGCACGGCGACGTCGTGCTTGATCGAGCCGCCCTCCGGCTTCTGTGCCCAGCTCAGTTCCTCGCGCATCGCCCAGAAGGCATCGGCCTCCGCCAGCGACTTCGCCGGCACGGCATCGTCGACGATCCCCGCCTCGAAGCCCTCGGTCAGCACCGCCTCGAGCGTGTCGCGCGCATCCTCGGCCGAGCGGCTGGAGCTGATCTCGATCAGGACGTACCAGGGATGCGGCGTCTGCAGCGGGTCGCGCGCGCCCTGCGTGTGGCGAAGGGTGAATTCCATGCCGATGCGCGGCATCAGCTCGAAGGCCGACAGCTGCGGCCCGGCGAGGCGCTCGGCATGGCGCAGCAGCTGCAGCGCCGCTTCCGGCGATGCGAGGCCCACATAGGCGACCTCGCGGCCGGCGGGCTTCGGGAACAGCTTCAGGACGGCGGCGGTGATGATGCCGAGCGTGCCCTCCCCGCCGATGAAGAGATGGCGCAGATCGTAGCCGCGATTGTCCTTCTTCAGGCGGCGGAGGCCATGGAAGATTTCGCCCGACGCCAGCACCGCCTCGACTCCGAGGCAGAGGTCGCGGGAATTGCCGTAGGCCAGCACGCCGGTGCCGCCGGCATTGGAGGAGAGGTTGCCGCCGATCTGGCAGCTTCCCTCCGAACCGAGCGACAGCGGGAAGAACAGCCCAGCCGCGTCCGCCGCCTCCTGGACACGCTTCAGGACCATGCCGGCCTCGACGGTCAGCGTGCGGCCCACCGGGTCGACCGCCCGCACCTTGTCCATCCGCGACAGCGACACGACGATCTCGCGCGGCGAGCGCGGTGATTGGCCGCCGACGAGGCCGGTATTGCCGCCCTGCGGCACGATCGCCGTGCGGGTCTCGCTGGCGAGGCGCATGATCGCCGCGACCTCCTCGGTGCCGCCCGGCCGCAGCACCAGCCCGGTGCGCCCGCGAAAGAGGTCGCGCGGCTCGTGCAGATAGGGCTCGACGAGGTCGGGGTCGGTCAGCGCATTGCGTTCGCCGACGATGGCGGCAAAGCGGGCGAGGAGGTCGGCGGGAAGCGGCGTATCGATCGTGTCCATGGGTCCGCCAGATAGGCGGCGGCGGGGCGGGTGTCGAGGCAAAACGCCTATCGTCCGGACGCCGAGACCTCCGGTCGCGGTGCAGCGGCGCGGCGGAGCCGGTCATTGATCGCCTCCCCCAGGCCGGTGTGCGGGATCGGCGCGACGGCAATCCGCTCGATATCCGGCGCGTCAAAGGAGGCGAGTGCCGCGAACAGGTTGCTCGCCGCCTCCACCAGATCACCGGAAGGGCTCAGATTGACGATCCGGGCGGCGGCCGGCTCGCCCGGAATTTGGGCTGGGCCGAAGGCAATCAGGTATTCCCCCGGCTCGACGCTCGTCGCATCGAGGCGGACGCGGCCTGCTGGCGCATAATGCGAGGCCATCTGGCCGGGTGCGGACAAGGCCGCGTCCGGCGCCGGATCGACGATGGGCAACCCCGTCGCGGCGGCAAGCGCCGCCCGGTCGATGCCGCCGGCGCGCAGCAGCACCAACCGGTCCGGTTCGGGGCGGACGATGGTGGACTCGACGCCGACTGAAGACGGCCCGCCATCGAGGATCAGCGGAATGCGGCCGTCGAGCCCCCGCAGCACCTGCTCCGCGCTGGTCGGACTGACGCGCCCGGACGGGTTGGCACTGGGCGCCGCCAGCGGACGCCCGAGCGCTTCGGCGAGGCGCGCGACGACGCCCTTTGGCGCGCGAATGGCCACCGTCGAAAGGCCAGCCGTTGCCAACGGATGCACGGGCGAGTCAGAGCGCAGCGGCAGGACGAGCGTCAGAGGGCCGGGCCAGAAGGCTTCGGCCAGCCGTTCGGCGACGGGCCCGACCTCGGCGAGGCGTCGCGCCATTGCGAGACCCGGGACATGGCAGATCAGCGGATTGAAGCGTGGCCGCCCCTTGGCCTCGAAGATCGCCGCGACGGCCGTCCCGTTGGTAGCGTCGGCGGCCAGCCCGTAAACCGTCTCGGTCGGCAGCGCGATGGCTTCGCCGGCCTCCAGCAGGGCCAAGGCGCGTGGCTCGGCGTCGGCCGCCGTGACGGGGATGAGATCGGTCTGCACGCGAGGGAGATTGCAGAAGCCGCGGCGGAAGGAAAGCGGAAAGCGGCTCTGCCGCCTTCCCTGTCGTTCTAGCGGGTGGCTGCGAAGGCGCCGAGGATGCGCTGGTCAGGCAGCGCCAGCTCGGCGTAGCGGCCCGAACCGGTGACGACGCGTGGGCCGCGAGACGACGTGTCGCCCCCGAACTGCGAAAGGACGCGGGCAGGCATGGGCAGAGCGCCGGCCTGTCGGGCAGCCGTGGCGGCCTTGACCACTTCGACGAAGCGCGAGCGCTTCGCATCGGAGCTGAGCGCTGCTTCCTCGTCCGGCACGGCGCCATCCGGCATGGTGGCGGCATCGGCGCGGCCGATGAACAGCCGGTCGACCTCTTCCGCGGCAACGGCGATCGCCGAGCGCAGCGTGCCGATATGCGCCTGCAGCTTGCGGGCGGTTTCCTGCGAAAGCGTGGCGGTGCCTTCAACGGCCTGCGGGGCGCTGGCAGCAACGGAAACGGCCCCGGCGGCGCCGCCCTGCTGTTCCTGGCGGGCGACATCCGCCAGCATCTTCAGCGGGTCGAGGCCGACATGGTGCGCGGCTGGGGCATAGGCGGCCGCGAGCGTGCCGGGCAGGGGCGCCTCGGGCACCCGACGCGCCGGCTCCGGCAAATGCGGCCCCTTCGGCTCGGTAACGCGGGCAACTTCCGCCTTGGTCTTCTCGTCGACCGAGGCGATCAGCATCGCCGGATCTTCGTCAGCGGGCTGGGTCTCGATCAGCTCGTCGAACGGCCAGGCCTTGCGCAGGGAAGGAACGTCCATCGAGGCGACGTTGACGTCGATGTCGGTCTTGGCGCCCTGCACCCGGTAAGGACAGCTGCGGGTATTGCAGTTGTGCATCGAGGAGAACTGCCACAGCGCGTAGCTCGGCCACGTCTCCTCGGGGAACTTGCCGGTGATGTCCTCGCGGTAGCGGGCGTACCAGAGCGGCAGGCGCGACAGCAGCGGGTATTCGGCCTTGTTCTTGGAAATGTGCTCGGCGGTGTTGCCGTTGGTGTAGAGGACCGGGTAGCGGCCGGTGCGGATCTTGACCTGGTCGGCGAAAATCTCGGCGTCCGAGAGGCTCATCCACTCGTCGGAAATGTCCTCGATATCGAGGGCGATCAGGTCATCCTCGGCCGGCTCGGCGAAATCGATGAAATGGTCCGCCTGCGCGCGCGGATTGCCGGGGCGGGCCAGATGATAGGCGCCCCAGAGCAGGCCCCGCATCTTCGCGATCTCGCGGCGGGTCATGTAGAGTTCCTTGGTGACGGAATATTTCCACCACCGGTTCTTGCAGAGCTTGTAGGCGTCGTTGTCGACCTTGCCGCAGTTCCACTCGGGCGGCAGGCCGTCGGAAGCCTTGTTGATGAAGCCGGCGATCCGCTTGTCGGCGGTCATTTCCTGCCAGTTGATCGGATTGAATTCGTAGGCGTCGATGACGAGGGCCTTGTCCTCGGACTTCCAGGGAGCGTTCCACGCGGCCGCGGCCGGTGTCGCCAGAAGGACCGTGCCGGCAGCGATGGCACAGGCGAGATTCAGGGCGGCCGCCAGAGCGGCGCTCAGTGTCGTCATTCGGTGGTTTCCCCTCGAAGTCGCTCGCAGTCATCATGCATGCCGGGCGGCGGTCCCCAGAGCCGAAGCTCCAACTGCCCCAAGCGGCTATGCCCTTACGTTTCACACCGAAATCAGGCAGGTTCCGGGCGCTTCAATCACAAAATGTTACAGTCGCTGCCAAATATTTCGGCAGGGCATTCGGATTGCGTAGAATTTGACACAATCGGGCGATTTCGCACAGCTTTGGTGAAGATAAGGTTAATGCGGCGGCGATGAGTGGCTTTTCGGCATCGGGAGCGGTCGTCGGGAATGGAGGGTGACCGCCCGCACGGGGTCGTGGCAGGAGTGCCCAAGGCCTATGCCAATTGGCTAGCCCCACCGATGACGGCCGGTTCTTCGAGAGCCACGCACCGCCGTGGACGCCACTGGATCCTCGGGACGGGCAGCACCGCTCTTTCTGCCCCGCGCCGGCAGTTTCTGAGCAGAGGAATAGGTCGCCGGGGGCAAGCCTGGGGATGACGCGCGGTGGTGATGAAGACGTCCGCGCTTCCACCCTACGCCCCGCTCACCCCGCGATGCGCGAAAAATCCGCCATGCGGCGGGTGGCGGCGCGGATGCGGGTCAGCAGTGCCAGGCGGTTGGCCCGCACGGCCGCGTCTTCGGCGTTGACCAGCACCTTGTCGAAGAAGGCGTCGACGGGAATGCGCAAGCGGGCGAGTGCCGCCATGGCGTGCGCGTAATTGCCGATCGCGAGCGCCTCGTCGAGCTCGATCTCGGCGCGATCGATGGCGCCGGCCAGGACCTTTTCCTCGTGCTCGGTCAGGAGATCGAGCGAGACGGAGTCGGCGATGGAAGTGCCCTTCTTCTCTTCGGCGGCGAGGATGTTCGCGGCGCGGCGGGTGCCGGCGAGGAGGTTCGCCCCGTCGTCGCTATCAAGGAAGGCGCCGAGCGCCGTCACCCGACGGGTGATGTCGAGGAGGTCGTCGTTCGGAGACTGGCTGATCTCCCCCCTTGTGGGGGAGATGGGCGGCAGCCCAGAGGGGGGTGCGGCCGTCTGTCCTCGGGTGACGTCATAAGGCTGGACGGCCTGCGGGACAGGACCCCCCTCTGCCCTGCCGGGCATCTCCCCCACAAGGGGTGAGATCGGAGCGGCATTGTCCTGCGCGCTGGAGAGAACGGCGTCGACGAGGTCGTGGCGAGCACCGGATTCGCGGAGCTGGCCCTTCAGGCGGTCGTGGAAGAAGGACAGGAGGTCGCCGGCAGGCATCAGCGCACCCAGCGGCAGCACCAGCCGATTATCCAGCACCAGCCGGATCACGCCCAGCGCCGCGCGGCGCAGCGCGTACGGGTCCTTCGAGCCGGTGGGCTTCTCGTCGATCGCCCAGAAGCCGACGAGCATGTCGAGCTTGTCGGCCAGCGCGACTGAAATCGCCACCGGGTCGGTCGGCACGGTGTCGGTCGGCCCGAGCGGCTTGTAGTGGTCCTCGATCGCCGCCTGGACGGAGGGATGCTCGCCCTGCAGGCCGGCGTAATAGCGGCCCATCAGGCCCTGCAGCTCCGGGAACTCGCCGACCGCCTCGGTGGTGAGGTCGGCCTTGGCGAGCAGTGCGGCGCGGCGCACGAGTGACTTGAGTTCCGCGCCGGAGACACTCTCGCCGGCCAGCGTCGGGCCCTCGGGATAGACGGTCGCGGCAATCGTCTCGGCCAGCGCTGCGATGCGGGCGACGCGCTCGCCCTGCGTGCCGAGCTTGGCATGGAAGGTGACGCCCAGCGCGTCGAGCTTGGCCATGCGCTGGTCGAGCGGCCGGGTGAGGTCCAGCCCGAATTTCTCCGCCGCGGGACGCAGCGCGTCCAGGTCCGGCAGATCGGCCTGGTCGGTCTTCCAGAAATACAGCGCGTCGGAGAGGCGCGCCCGCACGACCTTGCCGTTGCCGCGGGCGATCTCCGCTCCGCCGTCGGTGGCGGCGATGTTGGCCACGAGAACGAAGCGGCTCGACAGCGTCCCTGCCCCGGTCCGTCTGGTGACGAAGCACTTCTGGTTGGTCTTGATGGTCTGCTGGATGACCTCCGGCGGGATCGCCAAGAACGCCTCGTCGAATTCGCCCATCAGCGTGACCGGCCATTCAACGAGGCCCGCGACCTCCTCGAGCAGCGCCTCGTCGGGCACGACTTCGAGACCGAGAGCGAAGGCGAGGTTCTCCGCGTCGTGGCGGATCATGTCCTTGCGGCGCTCGGCGTCGAGCACCACGGAGGCCTTCTCCAGGCTGTCGGCGTAGTCGGCGAAGCGGCGAACCCGGAACTCCGCCGGCGCATGGAAACGATGGCCGCTGGTGACGTTGCCGGCGCGGATGCCCTGCACCTCGATATCGACGACGACCGGCTCCTCGGTCTCCGGACCGAAGGTGCAGAGGATCGACTGCAGCGGGCGCACCCAGCGCAGCGAGCCCGGCTCGCGCGAGGCGGGGCCCCAGCGCATGGATTTCGGCCAGGGGAAGTTGCGGATGATCCCGGGCAGGATGTCGGCGAGGATTTCCTCGGCCGGTCGGCCGGG
Organism: Aurantimonas endophytica; assembly: GCF_014196845.1. Classification (GTDB taxonomy): domain Bacteria; phylum Pseudomonadota; class Alphaproteobacteria; order Rhizobiales; family Rhizobiaceae; genus Aurantimonas; species Aurantimonas endophytica. The sequence continues at coordinate 493,599 of NZ_JACIEM010000002.1, read as the reverse complement.
CCTGGCGATCGCTGCGACGTAGAAATCGCCCCTCTTCGGATCGGTGCGGACCACTGCCTCGTCGATCGAGGCAAGGCCGGCGCCCCGCAGGAAGCCCTCGATGGCCTTTTCCGGGGCATCGGTGCGCGGGCCCTTGCGCTCCTCGACGACGTCCTTCGAACGGGCGTCGACACTGCGGACGTCCAGCGTCAGGCGCCGCGGCGTCCAGTACTCGCGGGCGCCCTCGTAGGTCAGCCCCGCCTCGACCAGCGCGTTCGTGACGAGCGCCTTCAGGTCGCCCGCCGCCTTTCGCTGCATGCGGGCCGGGATCTCCTCGGAGCGGAGTTCGAGCAGGAGGTCGGGCATAGGCGTTTCGCAATCGCAGGAAATGTCGGGGCCTTGCACCATGGCTCAACGGCGATTGCAAGCCGTCACCGGGTCATCGTCGCTCCAGCTCCGCCAGAAACGCGGCGACCTCCCGCGGCGACGTCAGTCGGAACTTCTGCCGCGGGAACGCCGCGTAGAGGCGCGCCAGTCCCGGGCCGGAATGTTGCGGAAACGTCCAGGCCCATTTCAGGAAGTCGGTATCGAAGCGCTCGGGGCAGCCCGCCGCCATGTCGGGTCGCACCTTCCCATGGCCTCCAGCGATCCGGCGGAGGATGCGAAAGACGCACAGCCAGCGCGGTAGATCCAGCCAGATCAGCGTGTCGGCCTTTTCGGTCCTGATATGCATGGTCGCGGTATTGTTGCCGTCGAAGACCCAGCCCGGCTCGGCGACGGCGTCCTCGACCAGCGCGATCTGGCGCCGCGTCTCCCGCCTGCGCCAGCCTGCCGTCCAGTAGAGCTGGTCCATGTGGACGACGCGCAGCCCGTGCGCGGCGCCGATCCGGCGCGCCAGCGTCGACTTGCCGGCGCCGGGGCTGCCGACAATCATCACCGAGCGACCGATGGCCGGCACGCCTCCCTCCCTGGCAGCTTTGTCCCTATGATGCGATCGAAGCCCAGTTCCGGCCGCCGATCAACCGCCGTCGGATCGGCCGTCGCGGCAGCTTCGTTGACGGCGCCCTTACGCAAAACGATACGCTTCAGGACGTTCCTGGTTTCGGGCGCGGGCGCCTTTTGCCGGCGATCTCCCGCCTTGCGGGTTCGGCGCCCGGCGGCAGATGCCGCCGCGCATCGACGGCCGCCCGGATGATTTCGAGCACCGCGGCGGCATCGGCGCGGACCGCGCTGTTGGCGAAGCGCAGGACGTCATAGCCGCGATCGGCGAGCCAGCGGTCGCGCCCCGCGTCCTTCACCTGCTGTTCGGGACGCGCATGCTGGGCGCCGTCGACCTCGATGACGAGGCGAAGGCGGTGCGAGACGAAGTCCGCGAGATACGGTCCGATCACGACCTGGCGGTGGAAATGGCCGCCCTCGCCCGGGATGGCGCGGATGCCGCGCCAGAGGTGCTCCTCCAGCGCGGTGGTCTGCGCGGCGATAGCGCGCCGAGCGCGAATCGCCTTCGCCTCGAGGCGGGTCATCGCCATGGCTGCGACCCGCCCCGATGCGCGTCAGATGTCGGCGTTGATCGCGTCGCAGGACGCCATGTCGCCGCTCTCGTAGCCGCGGCGGAACCAGGTCTGGCGCTGCTCGGACGTGCCGTGGGTGAAGCTGTCCGGCACGACCGTCCCCTGGCTGCGCTTCTGCAGCGTGTCGTCGCCGATCTGCTCGGCGGCGTTCATCGCCTCGTCGATGTCGCCATCCTCGATATAGCCGGCCCGGTCGGTGTCGTGCGCCCAGATCCCGGCATAGCAATCCGCCTGCAGCTCGACCCGCACCGACATGGCGTTGGCGTCCGCCTCGCTCATCGACTGCCGGGCCTGGTTGAACTCCGGCAGGATGCCGGTGACGTTCTGGATGTGGTGGCCGACCTCATGCGCGACGACATAAGCTTGGGCGAAATCGCCCGGCGCGTTCAGCTGGTTGCGCAGCTGGTCGAAGAAGGTGAGGTCGATATAGAGCCGCTGGTCGGACGGGCAGTAGAACGGCCCGGTGGCCGCACCGGCAAAGCCGCAGGCCGAATTCACCTGGCCATTGAACAGAACCAGCGTCGGCGCCGGATAGGTCTCGCCGGCCGCCTGGAAGCGGCGACCCCAGACATCCTCGGTATCGGCCAGGACCGTGGCGACGAAATCATCCGTCGTGTCGGACGTGCCGGCGACGCCCGGCCCGCTCTGCGTCGTCTGCGTTCCGGTGCCGCCGGAATCCATGCCGAGCAGCGTCAGCGGGTTGATGCCGAAACCGATCCACAGGACCAGCGCCACGATGATGATCAGGATCGAGCCGCCGCCGCCAGCCCTGATCGGCAGGCGCATGCCGCCACCGCCGCGCATGCCGCCGCCGGAGCCGCGCCTGTCCTCGATATTGCTGGATTGCCTGCGCCCGCGCCACTGCATCCGGTCGTTCCTTCACCGCGGCGCGCCACCTCGTGACGGCGCGCCTGATCTGTCCCTTACCGGCGATATAAAGGGGATGGCCGAAATTGGTACGGCAGCGGCGCCAGATAGCTCAGGCGGCGGCGGAAATCGCCCTGGCCCCGCCCGCCTCGGTCAACAGGAACGCCTCGCCGCAGGCCTTGGCGAGGTTGCGCACCCGCAGGATGTAGCTCTGGCGCTCGGTCACCGAGATGACGCCGCGCGCGTCGAGCAGGTTGAAGACGTGGCTCGCCTTGATGCACTGGTCGTAGGCGGGGAAGACGCAGCGGTGCAGGTCGCCCGCGCCCGTCGGCGTGCCGAAGGCCAGCACCGCCTGGCACTCCTTCTCGGCGTCCTCGAAATGGCGCAGCAGCGTCGCGGTGTCGGCGACCTCGAAATTAAAGCGGGAATATTCCTGCTCGGCCTGCAGGAAGACGTCGCCATACGTGACCTTCTCGTCGCCGTCACGGCCGTTGAAGTTGAGGTCGTAGACGTTGTCGACGTTCTGGACATACATCGCCAGGCGCTCGAGCCCGTAGGTCAACTCGCCCGCCACCGGCGCGCATTCGATGCCGCAGACCTGCTGGAAGTAGGTAAACTGCGAAACTTCCATGCCGTCGCACCAGCACTCCCAGCCGAGGCCCCAGGCGCCCAGCGTCGGGCTCTCCCAGTCGTCTTCCACGAAGCGGATGTCGTGCAGCAGGAGGTCGATGCCGATCGCTTCCAGCGAGCCGAGATAGAGCTCCTGCAGGTTCGACGGGTTCGGCTTCAAGATCACCTGGTACTGGTAATAATGCTGCAGGCGGTTGGGGTTCTCGCCATAGCGTCCGTCCTTCGGCCGCCGCGACGGCTGGACATAGGCGGCGTTCCAGGGCTTTGGCCCCAGCGCGCGCAGCGTCGTAGCGGGATGGAACGTGCCGGCGCCGACTTCCATGTCGTAGGGCTGCAGCACCACGCAGCCATAGTCGGCCCAGTAGCGGTGCAGGGTCAGGATCAGCGCCTGGAAGGAGCGGCGCGGGTCCATGTGCGGGGGAGTGTCTGACATGGGTAACGGGCTTTCCGGAGAGCGGGGCGCGCGGCCGCCAATAGCTGGCGGAGGTGCCATGTCCGGAGCCGGCCGGTCAAGCGGCGCAGCCCACCGAGGCGGTGCCGGGCGACAACGCGCCGCCCGGCACCGGAACGATCAGGGCTTCAGGACGACCTTGACGCAGCCGTCGGCCTTGTCGCGGAACGTCTTGTAGAGGGCCGGCGCATCCTCGAGCGTGCCGCGATGGGTGATCATCGAGGTCATGTCGAACTGGCCCTCCTGGATCCGGATCAAAAGGTCGTCGGCCCATTTGTTGACGTGGGTCTGGCCCATGCGGAAGGTCAGCCCCTTGTTCATCGCGGCGCCGAACGGGATCTTGTCGACTATCCCGCCATAGACGCCGGGAACGGAGATGATGCCGGCAGGACGGCAGACATAGATCATCTCGCGCAGCACGTGCGGCCGGTCGGTCTCGGCCATCACCGCCTGCTTGACGCGGTCATAGAGATGCTCCGCCTCGTAGCCGGAATGGGCTTCCATGCCGACGGAGTCGATGCACTTCTCCGGGCCCTTGCCGCCGGTCAGCTCGTTCAGGCGCTCGACGACACTTTCCTCCTGGAAATTGATGGTGATCGCGCCCTTGGCCGCAGCCATGGCGAGCCGCTCCGGCACTTCGTCGATCACCACGACCTGCTTGGCGCCCATGATCATGGCGCTCTGCATGGCGAAAAGCCCCACCGGGCCGGCGCCCCAGATGGCGACGGTGTCGGTGGGCTCGATGTCGCAGTTCGCCGCGGCCTGCCACCCGGTCGGGAGGATGTCACCGAGGAACAGCACTTCCTCGTCGCTCATGCCGTTCGGGATGATGACGGGGCCGACATCGGCGTAGGGGACCCGGACATATTCCGCCTGGCCGCCTGAATAGCCGCCGGTCAGATGGGTGTAGCCATAGAGGCCGGCACCCGAGTGGCCGAACATCTTGGCGGCCATCTCGGCGTTGCGGTTCGACCGCTCGCAAACGGAGAAGTTGCTCCGCTTGCACTGCTCGCAGTCGCCGCAGACGATGGTGAAGGGCACGACGACCCGGTCGCCGATCTTCAGCTTCTTGTTGTCGCGACCGACCTCCATGACCTCGCCCATGAATTCATGGCCGACGATATCGCCTGATTTCATGCCGGGCATGAAGCCATCGTAGAAGTGCAGGTCCGAGCCACAGATGGCGCAGGCGGAAACCTTGATGATGGCGTCACGCCCGTCCTCGATGACCGGGTCGGGGACGGTATCGCAACGCATGTCGTGCTTGCCGTGCCAGGTGATGGCTTTCATGGGGAGTCTCCGGGTGGCCGAGATTGGGATGTCCTGACCCAACCGGTCGGAGGCACCCATCGTTCCGTCGTGCCCTCGGAGACTTGCCAGTCGGCTACGCGCAAAACGCCGCAGCGGCCGTTCAACAGGCAGATGGGAGATCGGCGAAGCCCGGCGTTGCCCAGGCCTCAGTCCTTCTTGATCCGGTAGACACCGTCCTCGCCGCGCACGAGCGTGCCCTGCGCACCCGTGCGCATCTCGTCTTCCGAGCGCTTGCTGCGCTCGGCCAGACGCTGCGCATCCCGGGTCATCTGCTTGTAGCCGTACCAGGCGGCCGCGCCGACAAGGCCGAGAAGAAGAAACTGCGGCATGAGTTCGACCATCGTTCGAGTGTACCACGAATATGCGTGGCGGCGCGCGCCTCGGCAAGGTTCGGACGCGCGCCCTTGAGGTTCCGGCTTCAGAGGCCGAAGCGCGCCCAGAGCATACGCTCTTCTGCGCTGCCAATGAACTCGCTGGTGATGCCGGCACCGATCGCCGCCATGCCGCCGCCTTGCGTTTCTGCGCGAATACCGGACGTCTTGCGTCCGAAGAGACTGCGGCTGCCCTGGATGAGGACAGGCTTGGCGGTCTTGCCGTAGCGCTCGCGCAGGACGCCCCGGAGATCACCGAGCCGGTCGACCAGGCCAAGCTCCATCCCGCGCTTGCCGGACCAGAACAGGCCGGAGAACAGGTCGTCGCCTTCGACCAGCCGCGTGCCGCGACTTTCCCTGACCAGCTCGATGAAGGTCTCGTGGACTTCGCGCTGCAGGGCCTTCAGATGCTCGATGTCCTCGGGCCGCTCCGGCTGGAACGGGTCGAGCGTCGCCTTGTTGGTGCCGGCCGTATGGACGCGGCGCTCGATGCCGAGCTTGCGCAACGCCTCGACGAAGCCGAACGAGCCCGAGACGACGCCGATCGATCCGACGATCGACGACGGATCGGCGATGATCTCGTCGCCGGCACAGGCGATCATGTAGCCGCCGGAGGCCGCGACGTCCTCGACGAAAACCAGGACGCGCTTGTCCTTCTCGCGGGCGAGGTCGCGAATGCGCTGGTAGATCAGCCGCGACTGAACCGGGGAGCCGCCGGGCGAGTTGACGACGATGGCGACGGCCGGGGCGCGCTTGTGCGCGAATGCCTTTTCCAGCAGCGGCGCGGCGGTGGCGAGCGACAGCGCCGGCCGCAGCAGGCTGCCGCTGGCCATGATCGCGCCGGACAGGCGCACCACGGGAATGGTGATGGCGTCGGAACGGAAGCGGCGGGGCAGGTATCGCGTCAGGAAATTGGCCACGGGAAGCCTTTGCTGCTGGATGATCAGGTTTCGGATGTAAGCGCGAACGGCCGCGGCGCAACGGACGAGACCGGCGCGACGTTCGCGAAACCGCGTGGCTGAGCTTCAGAAACCGACGAAAAGATGCACCTGGCCGGCGCCGACGGCGTGGCCGAAGGCGCTCAGTTGCCCGTCCGGCTCGTGCAGGAACCGCCCTGGCAGCAAGGCGAACGGCGCGCGCGATCCCTTGCGGCCGGAGACCAAGAGCCGCACCGCCGGGGCCTCCTGGCGGGCATGGATGGGCAGGACGTGGATGGCTCCGAGCCGGCCTTCGCAGGCGCCGAGCACGGCCGGCAGCGCGGCAGCCGGCAATACCGTCGCGAACCGCCCGCCGCCTGCCAGCAGCGCCGCGCAGCCTTTGACCCACCTTGGCAGAAACGCCTCGCCGTCCTCGCTCAACGCGTCGGCCCGCATCGGGTCGGGCGAACGGCGGTGGCCGTCGGGGTAGAAGGGCGGGTTGGTCAGCACGACCTCGAAGGCACCGTCCGCCAGCCCCGCCGCCTCGCGCGCCGGGCGAGTGGCCAGGATGTCGGCCTCGATGACCGTCAGACGCGGCGCAAGATGCGCATTTGCCGGCAACGCCACGCTGTCGCGCGCCAGCGCCGCCATGATCGGGTTCTTCTCGACCAAGGTGACGGTCACGCCATCACAGCGGCAGGCGGCGGCCATCCCGACCGCGCCGGCGCCGGCGCCGATGTCGGCGAGCGGCCCTTCCGTTCCCGCCGGCACGGTCGCGGCCAGCAGCAACGCGTCGAGCCCGGATCGGTAGCCGCTGCCGACTGGCTGCAGCAGGGCGAAGCGGCCGCCATAAAAGGCGTCGCACCGGGTTTCGAGTGCGCCTGCCGCAGCGGTGACAGACGGAGCGTCAGGAGAGTTCATGGCCGAGCTCGGCGTCGCGCAGCAGGCGGCGCGCCTGGTCCAGCCGGTCCGGATCGACCAGAACGCGCCGCGGCAAGACCCCGATCGAGCCATCGAGAATGCTCATATGGACGTCCGCGACGAAATGCGGGATCTGCGCGTCCTTGAGCAAAGCGTCGACGAAGGATAGGAGAACCGCGTCATTGGAGCGCATCAGTTCCTGCATGTTGGGCACCATTTCGAGGCGAGGAGCCGGAGAGCCGTCGGGCGACGGGCCGGACAGTCGCTTGTGGCGCCCTAGGTGGAGGCACTCATGCCCGGATGGCAAGTCGCGCCGCGCAGTTCGCCCTCGGGCGGTGCAAGCCGGCGGCCTTTCTATCGGCGATAATTACGCCATCTTAGCCTCGCGACGTGGCAGTGTGAGCTGCGGCCGTCGAGGAAACCATCGGAGTAACATGGTGAGCTTGGCCATCCCCGTCGGGCGGATCGATACCCGCGCCTCGATCGAACCGCTGCTTGCCGTGAGCGGCCCCGACATGGCGCGCGTCAACGAGTTGATCCTGGCAATGGCCGGATCGAACGTCGAGCTGATTCCCGAAATCGCGGAGCACCTGATTTCGTCGGGCGGCAAACGCCTGCGGCCGATGCTGACCATCGCCTCTGCCCTGGCCCATGGCTACACGGGCGATGCCCATGTGAAGCTGGCCGCCAGCGTCGAGTTCATGCACACGGCGACGCTGCTTCACGACGACGTCGTCGACGAAAGCGATCTCAGGCGCGGCAAGAAGACCGCCCGGACCATCTGGGGCAACCAGGCGAGCGTGCTGGTCGGCGATTTCCTGCTCGGCCAGGCGTTCAAGATGATGGTCGAAGTCGGCTCGCTGGCAGCCCTCCACATTCTTTCGAGCGCCTCGGCGGTGATCGCCGAAGGCGAAGTCTGGCAGCTATCGGCCGCCAAGCGAATGACCACCAGCGAGGCCGACTACATGGCGGTGGTCGATGCCAAGACGGCGGCCCTATTCGCTGCCGCAGCCGAGGTTGGCCCGGTGATCGCCGGCGCCGGCGAGGCCGAGCGACTGGCGATGCGCAATTACGGCCGCAGCCTGGGCCTCGCTTTCCAGCTGGTCGACGACGTGCTTGATTATGGCGGCTCTTCCGCCGACCTCGGCAAGAATACCGGCGACGATTTCCGCGAGGGCAAGATCACGCTGCCGGTCATCCTCGCCTACCAGGCCGGGAATGAGGAAGAGAAGGCGTTCTGGCGCGAGGCGATGGAGCACGGGCGCAACGGCGACGAAGCGCTGGCACGCGCCAAGTCGCTGATGCACCGGCACGGCGCCCTCGATGCCACCATCACCCGGGCCCGCAGCCACGGCGAGGCTGCCTATGCGGCCGCCTCCAACCTGCCACGGACGCCGAGCCGCGACGCGCTGCTGAGCGTCGTTGAGTTCTGCATCGATCGGGTCAACTGATCGTGTAGCGCGCGGGGTGCGACGCCAGTCGCATTCCCGACAATCTCTCGGCGCAACAAGGCGATGCCCTTGCATTATGGGGCGGCTTGACCTCACCTCGGCGAATCGTCCGGCCAGCCGGAACGACTTGGCGGAGGGTCGAGCGCGGCCCGCGGCCGAAGCCCGCCCGGAAGAGGATCTCACGTGCAGACAACGCGCCTTCTCTCTCTGTTGACGACGGCCCTGCTCCTGGCAGGCAGCCCGCTCAGCGCCCTCGCCGCCGGGTCCACCAGCGAGCCGCCAGCCACTGCGACGATCGGCATCCAGGCGCAGTCGCTTTCCGGCGCCTATCTGGCCGCCAAGGCGGCGCAACTCGAGGGCGATCTCGAGGCGGCAAGCGATTTCTACCGCCAGGCGCTGGCAATCGACCCCGATTCCGACCTGCTGCAGCAGGACGCGATGTTCGCGTTCTTCGCCAATGGCCGGTTCGAGGAGGGGATCGATCTCGCCGCGAAGCTCCGGGATACCCCCGAAGCCAGCAAGGTCGCCCGCATCACGCTGGGCGTCGATGCGCTCCGCAAGGGTGACTACGACAAGGCGATCGCCGAACTCGACATCGTCAATCCGAGCGATCTCGACGCACTGCTGCTGGGTCATCTGACCGCCTGGGCGGAACTTGGCGCCGGCCGTGTCGATTCCGCCCTCTCGCGCATCGACGGGCTCGATTCCGCACCGTGGTATGCGATCTTCAATGCCTACGAGAAGGGGCTGCTCGCCGAGGTGGCGGGGCGGGTCGACGTCGCTCGGCGGTCCTATGGCCAGGTGGTCGACGATCAGGAACTCGCCCGCACCTCCCCCGACGCCTATCTCGCGGCCGCCGAAGCGCTTGCCCGACTGGAGATGCGCGCGAACAACAGCGATGCGGCGCTGGCAGCCGTCGACAAGGGACTGGAACTCGTCGGCAGCTACGATCCGCTGCTGCATCTGCGCCAGCGCATCGAGAAGGGCGAGATGATCGAGCCGGCGGTCGCCGACGTCCAGGACGGCGCGGCGGAGACGCTGTACATCCTCGGCCAGGCGATCAATCGCGGCGACGGCCAGCAGGTGGCGCTGCTGTATTTCCAGCTCGCACGGGCGATCGAGCCCCGCAGCCCGGCGCTCCTCACCGCTCTGGCGGGCATCGCCGAGCGCTCCGAGCGGCTCGACCTCGCCATCTCCTATTATCGCGAAATCCCGGAGAGCTCGGCCTATCGGCGCACCGCCGATCTGCAGATCGGACTCGACCTCTGGTATGCCGAACGCAAGGACGAGGCCAAGGAGCATCTGCGTCGCGCGGTGCGGGATTATCCCGATGACGTCCAGGCGCACACGGCGCTCGCCGACGTGCTGGCCGCCGACAAGGACTATGCCGGCGCCGCCGAAGCGCTGGACCAGGCGGTGCGGCTGGCGGAAGCGGAGGATTCGGCCGGCTGGAACCTCTATTACCAGCGCGGCATCGCCCATGAGCGGCTGAAGCAGTGGGACAAGGCCGAACCGGATTTCCGCAAGTCCCTGGAGCTTTCGCCGAACCAGCCGGCGGTGCTGAACTATCTCGGCTATTCCTGGGTCGACATGAACCGGAACCTCGAAGAGGGGCTGGACATGATCAAGAAGGCGGTGACGCTGCGCCCGAACGACGGGTACATCATCGACTCGCTCGGCTGGGCCTATTACCGGCTCGGACGGTACGAGGAAGCGGTCGACGAGCTGGAACGCGCCGTCCTGATCACGCCGATGGATCCGACGATCAACGACCATCTCGGTGACGCCTACTGGCATGTCGGGCGCAAGCGCGAGGCCGAGTTCCAGTGGGAGCGGGCACTGAACGGCGAACCGGCACCGGAGCCGAACGTGGTCGAGGCCATCAAGGTGAAGCTGGAAAAGGGCCTGCAGCCCGAGACAGACGAGGGCGGCTCGGCGGACGGCCAGGCCGAGCCGGCGGAGGATGCGTCGGCGCCCAGCGGCCCACGCGCCAACGCGACGCCGCCGGAGTCAGGCACCGAGGCCGACTGACTTCCGGCGCGAGCCTTGACTCCCGCTGCCATCCGCGACGCGGCCGACGACGCGCCCGCCAAGGTCAATCTTGCGCTGCATGTCGTCGGCCAGCGGCCCGACGGCTATCATCTCATCGAGAGCCTCGTGACGTTCGTCGCGGGGGTCGCCGACCGGGTGTCGGTGACTCCGGGCGGTGACGCGGACACACTAGTCGTCGAAGGCCGGTTCGCCGCCTCTGTACCGGGCGGCGCCGGGAATATCCTCCTGCAGGCCACCGCCTTCGCCCGGGATCGGATTGCCGCACTGGGCCTGACACTGCCGCCGCTCGCTATCCGTCTCGACAAGCGCCTGCCCGTGGCGGCGGGAATTGGCGGCGGCTCGGCGGACGCGGCGGCACTGCTTCGTATCATTGTGGACGCCTGCCCGGCCGCACGCGCCGTGATCGCGGCAGAGGCAGTAACACTCGGTGCGGACGTGCCGATGTGCCTGGCGGGCCGCCCTGCCCTCGTCTCGGGCATTGGCGAGCATGTCGAGGCGCTGGCGCCGTTGCCGGACCTGCCGATCCTCCTGGTCAATCCCGGCGTGGCGGTGGCGACGCCGGCGGTATTCCGGGCCCTGGCCAGCCGGAACAATCCGAAGCTGCCGCCTTTGCCGCCGGAAGGGTTCCGGAATGCCGTAGGGCTGGCGGAATGGCTTGGCGAGACCCGCAACGACCTCGCCGCGCCCGCCATCACGATCGCCCCGGGGATCGACCGGGTGACGGCCGAACTGCGCGCCACGGGCGCCCTGTTCGCCCGTATGTCAGGGTCCGGCGCGACGGTGTTCGGCCTGTTCGCCGATCGTTCATCGCTGCGTCGGGCCGGGCGTGGCCTCAAGGCAGCCTATCCCTCATGGTGGGTCTCGGACCCTGCCGACACGGAGCTGACTGCCGCATGAGCGACGAACGCGCCTTCATTCCCCTGGCGATCGCCATCCTGACCGTCTCCGACACCCGGAGCCTGGAAGAAGACCGCTCGGGCGCGGTGCTGGTCGAGCGCCTCACCGCCAATGGCCACCGCCTCGCCGACCGGCAGATCGTCACCGACGACGTCGACGCGATCCAGGCTGTCGTGCAGGATTGGTGCAGCCGCACCGATGTGGACGTGGTGATCACCACCGGCGGGACGGGCTTCACCGGCCGCGACGTGACGCCGGAAGCGCTCGAGCCGCTGTTCGAAAAGCGCATGGAGGGCTTCTCGACGGTCTTCCACCGGATCTCCTACGACAAGATCGGCGTCTCGACGATCCAGTCGCGGGCGACCGGCGGCGTGATCAACGCGACCTTCGTCTTCGCCCTGCCGGGTTCGCCCGGCGCCTGCCGCGACGGGTGGGACCACATCCTCGAGCCGCAGCTCGACTACCGGCACAAGCCCTGCAACTTCGTCGAGATCATGCCGCGGCTCGACGAGCACCTTCGGCGGGGCGGCCGTTCGACCTGATTTGATGGGAGGTCAGCTCCGTCGGCGCTGACGCGGGGCGGGGCGGATGTCTGCCGGCAGCGTGACGACCGCGACGCCCTTGGCCATGGCTTCCAGGCTGGAAGCCGCTTGGGCGCGTCCAACGGCCTGCTGCTTCGGCATCAAAAAACCTTCGACGAGGGCACTGCGCGACTGGCGCAGCCGACCGAAGAGGCTCGGGCGATCCGCCCGCGACCGCGAGAAGCGCGCCGCCGGGTTGCGGGCATTGCCGCGGGCGACCGCGTCAGCGTGCTCGATCACCGCCTCGATCCAGCCGGGCTGCAGCCGCGCACCTGGCTCCAGCAGTAGCAGCCACTCGCCCCGCGCCGCCGCCACCGCCTGACGCAGATCCCCGGCCGCGACGATGCGGCAGCCGGCGTGGTCGGCGACCTTGCGGCTATCCGGCGACATCTCCCGGTCGACCAGCACTACCTCGCGGACAACGCCCTCGACGGCGCCGGGAACCAGCGTCGCCAGCGTCGCCGCCACGCCCTGATCGTCCGCCCCGCATTCCATCAGCACAGTGAGCATCGCCCTCGATAGCCGAGCGCCGCATTCCTGGCCAGCAACCATTTTGTTCTTGTATTGTTCTCCCTTGGGTATTAGGTATTTGTTCACAGTCCACCGAGGTTCGGACCGGAAGGATCAGGCCATGCAGGACGTCAGCCACGCGGACCGCGCGGCGTTCGCTTCGGCGAACGGCGTCGAGATCGCCAACCAGTTGATCGACGGGTCGGGCCTCAGGGTCGACCGGATGCGGCGGCGCGGCCGTGGCGCCGGGATCAATCCGAGCGGGCGCTACGAGCCGTTCGCGCGCGTTGCATTCGACGACGGCTGGAAGAGTCTCGAGGAACTGCCGCCGTTCAAGACCGAAGTGCAGGTCGAATCGCCGAAGACGATCATCACCCGCAACAGCTCGCCGGACATCTCGTTCGACCGCTCTATCAACCCCTACCGGGGCTGCGAGCATGGCTGCGTCTACTGCTTCGCCCGGCCGACCCATGCCTATATGGGCATGTCGCCCGGGCTCGACTTCGAATCGAAGCTGTTCGCCAAGCCGAACGCGGCGGAGCTCCTGGAGCGCGAGCTCTCCAAGCCCGGCTACGAGGTCCGCTCGATCGCCATCGGCACCAATACCGACCCGTATCAGCCGGTGGAGAAGACCTGGCGGATCATGCGCGAGGTCCTGGAGGTGCTGGAGGCGGCGAACCATCCCGTCGGCATCGTCACGAAGTCGGCGCTGGTGACGCGCGACATCGACATCCTGTCGCGCATGGCGGCCAAGGGGCTCGCCAAGGTGGCACTGTCGGTGACGACGCTCGACCGCAGCCTCGCGCGCACGATGGAGCCGCGCGCTGCCACGCCCGGCAAGCGCCTTGAGGCGGTCAAGGCGCTCACCGAGGCCGGCATTCCGGCCATGGTGATGATGGCGCCGATCATTCCCGGGCTGACTGATTCGGAGATCGAGAGGGTTCTCGATTCGGCCCAGTCGGCCGGCGCGCGGGAAATCGGCTACGTGCTGCTGCGCCTGCCGCTGGAAGTGTCGCCGCTGTTCAAGGAATGGCTCCTGCGCCACTACCCCAACCGCTACCGGCACGTGCTGTCGCTGCTGCGCTCGATGCGCGACGGCAAGGACTACGACGCCGAGTGGGGCAAGCGGATGCGCGGCACCGGACCCTACGCCTTCCAGATCCGGCGGCGCTTCGAGATGACGGCGCGACGCCTCGGCCTCAACGAGGAGCGCACCAAGCTGCGCTGCGATCTGTTCACGCCGCCGCGGGGAACCGGCGTGCAGCTGGCGCTGCTTTAGGCCGGGCCTTCGCCCCCACGTCTCGGCCGGACCGCCACCCCTGGTCCGGCCAGGGCTCGTCGATCCCTCACCCCGTGGTCGGCGAGGCTTGTGGAGAATCGGAGAATGCGCGAGTCTTGCCGCAACATGGCTCGCCGTTCATCCGATTCTCCCGCTCCTTCCAAGGGACAGGCCGCCAGGGCGGTCGGGCCCGACTTCACGCGCGAGGACCGGCTGCTGGGCTCCGGTGCCCGCTGCGTCGCCGGCATCGACGAGGCCGGTCGCGGCCCGCTCGCCGGCCCCGTGGTGGCGGCAGCGGTCATCCTCGATCCCTCGCGGCTGCCGCAGGGCCTCGATGATTCCAAGAAGCTCGAGCGGGCCGAGCGCGAGCGGCTGTTCGGCGAGATCGTCGCGAGCGCCTGGGTGGGCATCGCGTCGGCCAGCGCCCGCGAGATCGATGTCCTGAACATTCGCGGCGCGACACTTCTGGCAATGCGGCGAGCGCTGCACGCGCTCGGCGACCCGCCATGCCACGTTTTGATCGACGGGCGGGACGTTCCGCCGCGCCTGCGCTGCCCCGGGACTGCGGTCATCGGCGGGGACGCGCTGAGCCTGTCGATCGCAGCCGCGTCGATCGTCGCCAAGGTCACGCGCGACCGGATGATGCACCGCGCCTGCCCGACCTATGCCGGGTACGGCTTCTCCCGCCATGTCGGCTACGCGACGGCGGAGCACCTCTCGGCCATCGCCCGGCTCGGGCCGACGCCGCTGCATCGCATGAGCTTCAGGCCGCTTCGGCCGGACCTGCTCGACGCGGCCGAGTAGAACGGCCGAGACGTCCCGGCGAGGCGGCGGCTCGCAAAAGCCAGCCACAATAGCCCACCGCCTGCTTTACCTGCCCCCCAAAGCAAAAGGGCCGCCTCTGGGCGGCCCTCAATCAGCGGTGGAACGGAACGCAGCGACCGCTGCCCGACGCCTTAGTTGAGGTTCTTGCGGACCGCGGCGATCGATTCGTTGATGAACCGGCCACCCTCGGCCGCCTGGCGATCCGCGAGGATCTTCGCCGCAGCCTCGACGGCGAGATCGACCGCAGAGGCGCGGACTTCGGCGATGGCATCGGTCTCGGCCTGAGCGATCTTCGCCTCCGCCATGGCGGTGCGCCGGGTGATGTATTCCTCGTTGCGCCGCTGCGCATCCTCGAGCATCAGGGCTGCCTCGCGCTTGGCCGCGGCGAGAATGTCCTGTGCCTCGACCTCGGCCTCGCGCCGGCGACGCTGGTATTCGGCCAGCTGCTGCTTGGCCTCTTCCTTCAGCTCGCGCGCTTCCTCGATCTCCTGGCGGATTCGCACCGCGCGGTCGTCGAGGGTCTTACCGACCTTCTGCGGCGCGCGGACGTACCAGATGATGACGAAGAACAGGATGAGGCCGACAAAGGCCCAGAATGAATTGTCCATCATGGCCGTGTCAGCTCCGAACCGCGTTGACCGCGCCAGCGATTTCCGCGCGCGGGGCATCGATGCGCGCGACTTCACGCAGGATCGCGTCGGTCGCGTCCTCCGCGATGGCCCCAACATCCTTCAGCGCCTCGCGCTTGATGTCGTCGATCCGGACCTGTGCGGCGCCGAGCTTGCCGTCCAGTTCGCCGTCGATGCGCTTGCGCTCGCTCTCGGCATCGGCGCGGGCCGATTCCTTGGCTTCGAGCGCAATCTTGTGAGCCCGGTCGCGGGCTTCGGTCAGTTCCTGCTCGTAGGCGGCCTGCGCCTCGTCGGCGTCGGCGCGCATGCGATCGGCAGCCTCGAGGTCGAGGGCGATGCGATCGCGGCGGTTTTCGAGGATTCCGGCGATCCGCGGCAGGATCACCTTCTTCAGGACGAGATAGAAAATGCCGAAAGTGATCGCCAGCCAGAGCAGCTGCGAGGGGAAATATTCGGTCTCGAACGGCGGGAAGCCGCCCTCGTGACCTTCCTCGACATGCACGACCTCGCCAGTGACCGGCGCCGCCGGATCTACGGGCGGAACGACGACGGCATCCGGCGATTCGGTCTGCGCGAAGGCTTGGCTTACGAACATCGAGGGCTCCGGCAAACGGACCGGCGACAGGAACTGCCGCCGGCCGGTTCGTCTTCAGTGGCTGCTTGGATCAGACGGCGAAGAGCAGCAGAAGCGCGATCAGCAGCGAGAAGATGCCGAGCGCTTCCGTGACGGCGAAGCCGAAGATCAGGCGGCCGAACTGGCCGTCCGCGGCCGACGGGTTGCGCAGTGCGCCCGAGAGGTAGGCGGCGAACATGTTGCCGAGACCGAGGGCGGTTCCAGCCATGCCGAAGCATGCGAGGCCGGCACCGATGTATCTTGCTGCTTCCGCGTCCATGTCAAACTCCTTTGAAATTTCGATTGCGGCTGATGTGGCGGCTGGACGGCCGCCCCTGGGTTATCCTGGAGACGTCTTAGTGGCCTGGATGGATCGCGTCGTTGAGATACATGCAGGTCAGGACCGCGAAGACGTAGGCTTGCAACGCGGCGACCAGGAATTCGAGAGCCGTCAGAGCGACGGTCATGAAGAGCGGCAGGATGGCACCGCCGATGCCGAGGGCGCCCATGGCCGTCATCGACACGATGAAGCCGGAGAACACTTTCAGCGTGATGTGGCCCGCCAGCATGTTGGCGAAGAGACGAACCGAGAGCGAAACCGGCCGGGACAGGAACGACACCAGCTCGATGATCACC
Source organism: Aurantimonas endophytica (assembly GCF_014196845.1). Lineage (GTDB taxonomy): Bacteria > Pseudomonadota > Alphaproteobacteria > Rhizobiales > Rhizobiaceae > Aurantimonas > Aurantimonas endophytica. The sequence goes on along the minus strand of NZ_JACIEM010000002.1, from coordinate 477,108 downwards.
ACCAGCGGGACGAGGATCGCCGGTACGCCGGAAGGCACGAACAGCTTGAAGAAGCCGAGGCCGTTCTTCTTGAGCCCGTAGACCACCACGACGCCGATCACCAGGAGGGAAAGCGCGAAGGTGACGATCAGGTGGCTGGTCACGGTGAAGAAGTACGGCACCATCCCGAGCAGGTTGGCGACCAGGATGAACATGAACAGCGAGAACACGAAGGGAAAGAAGCGCATCCCCCCGGAGCCGGCGGCATCGCGCAGCATGTTCGCTATGAATTCATAGGAGAGCTCGGTGACCGACTGCATGCGGTTCGGCACCAGGCCGCGGCCGCGGGTCGAGTAATAGAGCAGCGCCGTCGTCAGCGCGACCGTGACCACCATGAACAGGGCGGAATTGGTGAACGAGAAATCGAGCCCGCCGATCTCGATCGGAACGATGCTGGAAATCACGAACTGGTGGATCGGATCGGTCGGGTTGGTCGCCAAACTCAGTGGTCCTTCGTCACATTCGCTACCCGGCGAGGGCCGCCATGCCCAATAGCGTCCCGAACTCCGCTTCGCAACACCCCGCGGCAGACTTTGCTGCAGGCGCTCAATCCGGCTTGCCGGTCCCGTCTCCCGGCATTCCTCCTGCCGGACCTTTGGCGGAGGCCCCGCGGATGACGTTGAGGACGCCTGCGGCGAAGCCGATCATCAGGAAGATGATGAGCCCGAACGGCGAGGTGCCGGCCAGCGTGTCGATCAGATAGCCGATCGCCGTGCCGACCAGGATGCCCGCGACAAATTCGCTGGCTATCTTCAATCCCTGCGCGATGCCCTGCATTCCCTGGGACCGATCAGGCGCCTCGCGGTTCTCCGGAAGCCGCTTGCGCTGCTCGGCGATTCGCCTCGCCAGCGCCTCCCGACGGGCGGCCAGCGCCGCATCGTCCACCGGCAGAAGCGTCGGATCGGGGTCGTTGGGATTGTCGGCCATCGTCACTCGCCTCGCCTCTTCACCCATGGCGGGTGAGCCGGAGCGACGCTAGGCACCATGCTGGTTTGCCGTCAATCACGCACGCTTCATTGCGGCCGGCCCGATACCGGGGCGAGCTCAGCGAAAACCGGCTACCGGGCGCGGGAGATAGGGCGCTTCCAGCGCTGCGATTTCCTCCCCGGTCAGCTCGACCCCGAGTGCGGCCACGGCATCGTCGAGATGCTGCATCCTGGTTGCGCCGACGATGGGCGCGGTGACGCCGGGCTTCTGCCGCACCCAGGCGAGCGCCACCTGGGCGCGCGGCACCCCGCGCGAAGCGGCGATCTCGCCGACTGCCTCGATCACGCCCTTGTCGGCCTCTTCATGCGCCTTGTAGAGCGCCTTGCCGACCTCGTCGGTCTCCGTGCGGTTGGTCGCCTCGCCCCACGGCCGGGTCAGCCGACCGCGCGCCAGCGGCGACCACGGGATCACCGCAATCCCCTCGTCACGGCAGAGCGGCAGCATCTCGCGCTCTTCCTCGCGATAGAGCAGGTTGAGGTGGTTCTGCATGGTCACGAAGCGGGCCCAGCCGTGCCTGTCGGACAGGTGCAGGGCCTTGGCGAACTGCCAGGCATACATCGAGGACGCGCCGATATAGCGGGCCTTGCCCGCCTTCACCACGTCGTGCAGCGCCTCGAGCGTCTCCTCGATCGGCGTGCCGTAGTCCCAGCGGTGGATCTGGTAGAGGTCGACATAGTCGGTGCCGAGCCGCTTCAGGCTGTTGTTGATCTCGCTCATGATCGCCTTGCGCGACAGGCCTGCCCCGTTCGGCCCGTCATGCATGCGGTTGAACACCTTGGTGGCGATGACCAGTTCGTCGCGCCGGCCGAAATCCTTCAGCGCCCTGCCGACGATCTCCTCGCTGGTGCCAGCCGAATAGGCGTTGGCGGTATCGAAGAAATTGATGCCGAGCTCGATCGCCCGCCGGATGAAGGGCCGGCTCTCCTCCTCCGGCATCGACCAGGGATGCGTGCCGGCTTCCGGCACGCCGTAGCTCATACAGCCGAGGCAGATGGGCGTCACGTCGAGGCCGGTTCGGCCGAGCTTGATCGTCTTCATGGCGGCAATCCTCGCGTCGTTGAAGCACGCGGGGTCAGCGCCGCACGCGCGGCAGGGCAAGATAGTGAGATGCGGCGGGAGGGAAAGGCGGCGCGCTGGTCGCCGCCCTTCGTGAAGCCTCCCTCAGATGGCGACGCCCCCGACGGGCGCAGCCCCGCCCTTCAGGCGCTCGGCCTGTTCGATGGCGAACTCCTCTTCCGGCGAAAGGATCAGGCGGTGCCGGCCGACCAGCGCGAAATAGGCGATGCCGACAGCGAACCAGATCGCCACGCCGATGACGCCGGCGCGATAGGTCGGGTCGGAAAGCTGGAAGGCCAGCGTGACCATCGCGATGACGATCGTCGCGACCGCCCCCGGTATGCCGAAGGGGCTGCGATATGGTCGGCCGATGTCGGCGTGGTTGCGGCGCAGGAGGATGAAGGAGATCGCCTGGGCGATGTAGGAGCACATGGCGCCGAACACCGCCATGTTGAGCAGCGTCCCGCCGATGATCGCCGAGCCGGCGTCGGCGCCGAGACCGACGAACAGCACCAGCATGATGGAGAGGCCGACCGAGGCCCCGACCACCATGGCGAGATACGGCGTCTTGCGTTGGTCGTGGGTCAAGGACAGCGCCCGCGGAAAGTAGCCCGCCCGCGACAGCGAGTAGATCTGCCGGCCTTGCGCGAAGATGATCGTGTGGAAGGAGGCGATCAGCCCGATGATCGCGACGAACGCGAGCAGCTTGGCGATGCCGCTGCCGTAGATCGCGCTGAAGCCGGCGAGCAATGGTTCGCCCGAGGAGCCCAATTCGTAGGAGCCGACGCCGGGCAGAGAGGGGTTGAGGAAGAGGATCATGAAGGCGGAGACGATCAGCGTCAGCATGCCGAGAAGGATCCCCTTCGGCATGTCCCGCTTCGGGTCGACCGATTCCTCGGCCGCGAGCGGCAGTTGCTCGATGGCGAGGAACAGCCAGACCGCAAAGGGCAGCGCGGTCAGGGCGCCGGTCAGGCCGAATGGTAGGAAGGGTCCGTTGCCGCCCTCCAGCAGGCCGCCGCCGGGTGCGATGTCGAGGGCGTTGGCTGCGAAGTCGATATTCGGAATCGCCGAAATCCAGAAGATCACGAGCACGGCGAGCGCCATCAGCGTAACGACGACGGTCACCTTGAAGGACAATTCGACGCCGACGACGTTGAGGCCGACGAATAGCACGTAGCCGACGATCCACCAGACCGGCTGGAAGGCGGCTGGCGTCTCGAAGATGCCGGTGAGATACGAGCCGATGAAGAACACGATCACCGCCGGCGTCAGCACGTATTCGACGTTCTCGCAGAGACCGGTGATGAAGCCGCCCCAGCGGCCCATCGCGGTGCGGGCGAAGGAATAGGCGGCGCCGGTGTGCGGCAGGGCGGGCGACATCTCGGCGATGGAGAAGGTCAGCCCCAGATACATGATGGCGATGAGGATGGTGGCGATGAACATGCCGCCCCAGCCGCCGGAGGCGAGGCCGAGATTCCAGCCGGAATAGTGGCCGGAGATCACCGCGCCGACACCGAGCGCCCACAGCGACCAGACCCCGGCGTATTACTTGAGGCTTCGCTTGTCGAAATAGGCCGCATCAGCGGTCTGGTACGAAATGGCTTTGCGTTCGGACAGCATGGCAGCAGATCCCCGATGAAGCCTCCCGCAGCGATACGATCACCGAATCGTTATGGCGTCAATCTGGGCAGTTCGCCATTCGCACAATGGCTGTGCACTTCTTCATCCGGGGAGGAGATTTGCCGTTTTCGCGGCGTCGGTGAGCCGGTCGTCGCCGTCGTCCTTCAGGCCGACGCCAGAGAGCCCGAGTGCGTGCGACCGCCGGAGCAGATCGACGAGTTTCTCCACCGCCGCCGCCGGGGTGAAGCCGCGATCGCGGATGTTGGAGACGCAGTTGCGATCGGCGTCGCTGCGCCCGGGCCGCGGACCGAAGGTCAGGTAGGCGCCAAGACTATCGGCCGCCGACAGGCCCGGCCGCTCGCCGACCAGCATCAGCGCGATCCGAGCGCCGAGCGCTTCGCCGATGGGGTCGGACAAAGCGACGCGCGCATGGCTGGCGATAACGACCGGCGCGACGGCCCAGTCGTCCGGTAGTCGATCGAGGATGCCGGCGGCGACAGTGGCGCCGTAGCTGTTGGCGGCGAAGGCCGACAGGCCGTCGGCGACGATGAGCACCAGATCGTGCGGGCCGGGCGCCTGGCGAAGCAGGGCAGCGGGTTCCGGCGCCATCAGCCGCCCTAGATCCGGGCGTCGCAGATAGGTCGTCCGGTCCGGCGCCTGGCTGGCGACGCGGAGCGTGGGATGCCCGGACGCGGCCAGCGCCGCCTCGACGCCCGCGACGTCGAATTCGGCATGGACCGCGTCGCGGGCCGCAGCGTGGGCCTCGGCGAAATCCAGATGCGCCGCGGTCGGCAGCCCGGCGCCAAAGCGGCCGAGGGCGATGCGGGCGTCGGTGTGACGCCGCAGCCGTGCCAGCGGATGAGGCGCGCCCTGCCCAGGCTCGAGTTCGTCGCTCACTCGGCGGCCTCCAGCAGGTGCGCCCTGGCGGCCAGCATCAGCGATCCGTCGGAGGGCTTGAGGAAACCGTTTTGGTCGAAGATCCCGGCATCCGCAAGCCACGCCTCGAATTCCGGCGACGGGCGCAGGCCGAGGGCGCGGCGGACATAGGCCGCATCGTGATAGGAGGTCGACTGGTAGTTCAGCATGACGTCGTCGGAGCCGGGCACGCCCATGACGAAATTGACCCCGGCGACGGCGAGCAGCGTCAGCAGGTTGTCCATGTCGTCCTGGTCGGCTTCGGCGTGGTTGGTGTAGCAGACGTCGACGCCCATCGGCACGCCGAGCAGCTTGCCGCAGAAATGGTCCTCTAGCCCGGCGCGGATGATCTCCTTGCCGTCGTAGAGATATTCCGGCCCGATGAAGCCGACGACGGTGTTGACCAGCAGCGGATCGAACTCGCGGGCCACCGCATAGGCCCGCGCCTCCATCGTCTGCTGGTCGATGCCGTGATGGGCGTCGGCAGAAAGCGCCGAGCCCTGCCCGGTCTCGAAATACATGACGTTGTCGCCGACCGTGCCGCGCTTCAGCCCGCGGGCCGCCTCGTGTGCTTCCTTGAGCATCGCAATGGAGATGCCGAAGGAGGCGTTGGCCTTCTGAGAGCCTGCCACCGACTGGAAGACCAGGTCGACGGGCGCGGCACGGTTCATCGCGTCGATCGCCGTCGTGACATGGGCAAGGACGCAGGACTGCACCGGGCAGCCGAGCCGCAGGCGCAGTTCCTCGATCAGATCGAGCAGGCGGCGCATGGCCGACGGGCTGTCGGTCGCCGGGTTGATGCCGATCACCGCGTCGCCGCAGCCGAAGGCGAGTCCGTCGACGATCGAGGCCGCGACGCCGCGCGGGTCGTCGGTCGGATGGTTGGGCTGGATGCGGACCGACAAGCGGCCGGGCAGTCCCACCGTCGTGCGGAACGCGGTGACGACGGGCCGCTTGCGCGCGATCGCGATGAGATCCTGATTGCGGCAGATCTTGGCGACCGCCGCGACCATCTCCGGGGTCAGCGCCCATTTCAGCGCGGCGATGGCGGGGGGCGTCGCCGCCTCCGACAGCAACCACTCGCGCATCTCGCCGACCGACCAGCCGGCGATCGGTCGGAACGCCTCGGAATCGTGCTGGCGCAGGATCAGCGCCGAGACGTCGTCGGCTTCCGGGTCGATCAGCGGTGATTCCAGTATCGCGCCGAGGGTCGTGTCCGCCAGAAGCCGCTGCGCCTTGACCCGCTCCTGCCGGCTCGCCGCGGCGATGCCGGCGAGGAAGTCTCCGGACCGTGCGGGGGAGGCTTTCGCCAGCAAATTCTTGAGGTCTTCGCCGGACATCGTCTTCCTCCGACTATGCGCAGGCTCTCGGCCCGATCTGGCGCATCTGAAGGCATTAGCCGCGTCCGGTCAATTTCCGGGCAGCTCCCCCCGCATCTACGGGCCTTGACCTTCCAGTGACGGGAAGCCCCATCTGCCGGGGGAGCGCAAGGATCGCAGACATGACAATGGCGAAGACGCACGATCACTCGGCCTGTGGGGCGGGTACGCAGGAGCCCGCGCCGGTTCGCGACCCCGTGTGCGGGATGACCGTGGACCCCACCGCCGGCAAGCCGCGTCTCGATCATGACGGCCGGGTCTTCCACTTCTGCTCCGAGAGTTGCCGCGGCAAATTCGCGGCGGCGCCCGACGACTATCTCACCGCGACGGATCCGGTGTGCGGCATGGATGTCGACCGGGCCAGCGCCCGTCACATGGCCAAGCACCACGGCGAGCGTTTCTATTTCTGCTCGGAAGGCTGCCAGGAGCGATTCGAGGCCGCGCCGGAGCAATATCTGGGCGACCGTCCGGCGCCCGCCCCGGCCCCCGCCGGCACGCAATACACCTGCCCGATGCATCCGGAGATCGTCCAGGACGGGCCCGGCGACTGCCCGAAATGCGGCATGGCGCTGGAGCCGATGGGCGTGCCCACCGGCGAGGAAGGCCCCAATCCGGAGCTGGTCGACTTCACCCGCCGGCTCTGGGTGAGCGCCGTCTGCGCCATCCCGCTGCTGATCCTGACCATGGGGCCGATGGTCGGGCTGCCGATCCGCGAATGGCTCGGCGAGCAGACCGCCGTCTATGCCGAGTTCCTGCTGGCGACCCCCGTGGTGCTGTGGGCGGCGCTGCCGTTCTTCAAGCGGGGCTGGGCGTCGGTCGTCAACCGCTCGCCCAATATGTGGACGCTGATCTCGCTCGGCGTAGGCGCGGCCTATGGCTACAGCGTCGTTGCGACGTTCTTTCCGGGCCTGTTCCCCGCCTCGTTCCGCACCGGGATGGCGATGGACGGCATGGGGCACGAAGGCGTCGTGCCGGTCTATTTCGAGGCGGCGGCGGTGATCGTCGCGCTGATCTTCGTCGGCCAGGTGCTGGAGCTCAAGGCGCGCGAGCGCACCGGCTCGGCGATCCGCGCGCTGATGGACCTCGCGCCGAAGACCGCGCGCCGATTAGGCGTCGACGGCAGCGAGGAGGACGTGCCGCTCGACACGGTCGCCAGTGGCGACCGACTGCGAGTGCGCCCGGGCGAAGCCGTGCCGGTTGATGGCACGGTCGCCGAAGGCCGTTCGGCGGTGGACGAATCGATGATCACCGGAGAGCCGGTGCCTGTCGAGAAGAGTGTCGGCGATACGGTCACCGGCGGAACGCTCAACCGCACCGGCTCCTTCGTGATGACGGCGGAGGCCGTCGGCGCGGAGACCACCCTGTCGCGCATCGTCGCGATGGTGGCGACGGCGCAGCGCTCGCGCGCGCCGATCCAGGGCCTCGCCGATCGCGTCGCCGGCTATTTCGTCCCGGCGGTCGTCCTCGTCGCGATCATCGCCTTCGCCATGTGGGTGCTGGTCGGGCCGCCACCCGCCATGGTCCATGCGCTGATCGCCGCCGTCTCGGTGCTGATCATCGCCTGCCCCTGCGCGCTGGGCCTTGCGACGCCGATGTCGATCATGACGGCGACCGGGCGCGGCGCATCGGCGGGCGTGCTGATCAAGGACGCCGAGGCGCTGGAGCGCTTCGCCGGAATCGACACGCTGGTGATCGACAAGACCGGAACGCTGACGGAAGGCCGGCCGCGCCTTACCGACGTGGTGGCCACCGACGGCGACGAGCCGGCATTCCTGTCGGCAGCCGCCAGCCTCGAACGTGGCTCGGAGCATCCGCTGGCCGAGGCGATCGTGGCGGGCGCCCGCGAACGAGGCGCGACGCTGCACGACGCAGCGGATTTCGAGGCAGTCACCGGCAAGGGCGTCCGGGGCACCGTCGGCGGTGCCCCGGTGGTGCTCGGCAACCGCGCCATGCTGGAAGCGGAAGGCATCGATGGCTCGACGCTCGATGGCGCTGCCCGCGAGATGGAGACCGACGGCAAGACGGTGATGTTCGTCGCCATCGACGGCCGTGCGGCGGGCCTTCTGGCCGTGTCCGACACGATCAAGCCGACTACCGAGGCGGCGATCCGGGCGCTGCACGAGAGCGGCATGCGCATCGTCATGGCCACCGGCGACAACGAGCGAACTGCGCAGGCGGTCGCCCGGACGCTCGGCATCGACGAGGTACGGGCAGGGCTGTCGCCGGAGGCGAAGCAAGCGCTGGTGGAAGAGCTGCGCGCGTCCGGCGCCAAGGTCGCGGTGGCCGGCGACGGTGTCAACGATGCCCCGGCGCTGGCTGCCGCCGATGTCGGCATCGCGATGGGCACCGGCGCCGACGTGGCGGTGGAGAGTGCCGGGATCACGCTGGTGAAGGGTGACCTGAACGGTATCGTCCGCGCCCGCCGGCTGGCGCAGGCGACGATCCGCAACATACGGCAGAACCTGTTCTTCGCCTTCGTCTACAACACGGCCGGCGTGCCGATCGCCGCGGGCATCCTCTATCCGGTGTTCGGCCTGCTGCTGTCGCCCATGCTGGCAGCGGCCGCGATGAGCCTGTCCTCCATCTCGGTGATCGGCAATGCGCTGCGGCTGCGGACGGTGAAGCTTTAAGCAGCTGAGCTACCGCGCCGACAGCTTCTCCAGAATGGCGGAAAAGTCCCGCCCCTTTCCGCCCGCCTCGACGAAACGGGCGTAGATGTCGCGGGCGTGGCGGCCGAGTTCGGTCTCAGCGCCCGCGACCTCGGCGGCCTCCTGCGACAAATTCAGATCCTTCAGCATCAATTCGGCGGCAAAGCCCGGCCTGTAGCCGTTGTCGGCCGGGCTCTTCGGTCCGACACCGGGCGCCGGGCAATAGGTGTTGAGCGACCAGCACGAGCCGGACGAGGTGGAGGCGACGTCGAACATTGCCTGCCGGTCGAGGCCCAGCCTGTCAGCGAGATGGAAGGCCTCGCAGACGCCGATCATCGAGATGCCGAGGATCATGTTGTTGCAGATCTTCGCGGCCTGGCCGGCGCCCGCTTCGCCGCAGAGAACCGCCTTCTGGCCCATGATCTCGAAGAGCGGCTTTGCCTTTGCGAAGGCTTCCTCGCTGCCGCCGACCATGAAGGTCAGCGTGCCGGCCGCCGCGCCGCCGGTGCCGCCGGAAACCGGGGCATCGAGCGAGAGGAGCCCGATGTCATGCGCAATGCCGTGGACAGCGCGGGCGCTGTCGACATCGACGGTGGAGCAGTCGACCAGCAGCGTCCCCGGCTCCGCCAGCCTTGCGATGTCGGAATGAACGGCCCGCACGATTTCGCCGTTCGGCAACATGGTGATCACCGCCGCCTGGCCCCGCACCGCGCCTTCCATCGTCTCGGCGACTGAGACGCCCTCCACCGTCACCCCGGCCGGATCGTAGCCCGTGACCGCGTGCCCTGCCTTCGCCAGATTGGCGGCCATCGGTGCGCCCATGTTGCCGAGACCGACGAAACCGATCCTCATGGCTGTTCCTCCCCGTTGTCTTCGAATGTGAGTTCCGCAACGCCGAGCGGCGCCAGCATCGCCGCGAGACTGTCCGCCGGCAGGTCCTCGATGCGTGCAACCGGCCATTGCGGGGCCCGGTCCTTGTCGATCACCGCGGCGCGGATGCCCTCCTGCAGGTCGCCATATTCCTGGCTGCGGAAGGTGAAACGGTATTCGTGGCGGAGCGCGTTCTCGATGGTCGGGTCCTGCCGCACCGCCCGGATGATCGCCAGCGTTGCCGCTACGGAGAGCGGCGAGCCCTTGCGGATCGCGGCCAGCGTCTCGGAGGCGAAGTCGCTGCCGTCGGCCGCGAGCCCCGCGACGATCGTCGCCGCGTCGGTCGCAGCGAAGAAGCGGTCGATGGCCGCGCGTCGTCTAGCGAGCACGCCAGCGTCGGCAGGAGTCACCGCGTAGATCTCGGTCACGCCCGGATCGCCGATCTCGACGAGGCGCGCCACGAGTTCCGGCAGCCGGTCCGAGGCCACGGCGAGATCGGCGAAGCCCGCGAGGATCGCGTCCGCGGCGCCCATGCGAAAACCGGTGAGGCCAAGATATTCCCCGAGATGCCCCGGCGCCGCGGCGAGGATCAGCGAGACCCCCACGTCCGGCACAAGGCCGACGGCGCATTCGGGCATCGCGACCATCGAGCGCTCGGTGACGATCCGGTGGCTGCCGTGGGCGGACATTCCGACGCCTCCGCCCATGACGATGCCGTCCATCAGCGCGACGAAGGGCTTGGGGTAATGGTGGATCAGCCGGTTGAGACGATATTCCTCGGCCCAGAAGCGCCGGCCCGCATCGAGATCGCCGGCCAGCCCGCGCCTGTAGAGTCCGGCGACGTCGCCGCCGGCGCAGAAGGCGCGGTCGCCAGCCGCATCGATGACCACGAGTGCGACACGACCATCGCTTGCCCAGGCACGCAAGGCGGCCTCGATCGCCACCACCATGCCATGGGTCAGGGCGTTGAGCGCCTGCGGCCGGTTGAGCGTAATGCGCCCGGCCCGGCCCTCGATCCGGATCAGCACCTCGCCCGTTGCAGCGCTCATGAATGCTCCGCCAGCAGCGCGCGCGCCGTGATCACCCGCATGATCTCGTTGGTGCCTTCGAGGATCTGGTGCACCCGCAGGTCGCGGACGATCTTCTCGATGCCGTAGTCGGCGAGGTAGCCGTAGCCGCCATGCAGCTGCAGGGCCATGTTGGCGACCTCGAAGCTCGCATCGGTGACGAAGCGCTTGGCCATGGCGCAGTGCTTGGTGGCGTCCGGCGCCCTGGTGTCGAGCTTCCAGGCCGCCTGTCGCAGGAAGATGCGCGCTGCCTGCAGCTCGGTCTCCATGTCGGCGAGCCGGAACTGCAGCGCCTGGAATTCGGTGAGGCTTTTGCCGAAGGCGGTGCGGTCCTTCATGTAGGCGACCGACTTGTCGAGGCAGGCCTGCGCCGCCCCGAGCGCACAGGCGGCGATGTTCAGCCGACCGCCGTCGAGCCCGGCCATCGCGTAGGTGAAGCCCCTACCCTCCTCGCCAAGAAGACTGCAGCGCGGCACCCGGCAAGCCTCGAACCGCACTTCGGCGGTGGGCTGGGCGATCCAGCCCATCTTCTTTTCCGGCGCGCCGAAACTCATGCCCGGCGTGCCGTTCTCGACGAGGATCGCGGAGATGCCCTTCGGCCCTGTCCCTCCGGTGCGGGCAATCACCACGTAGAGGTCGGAAAAGCCGGCGCCGGAGATGAAGCTCTTGGTGCCGTCGAGCACGTAGTCGTCGCTGTCGGCCTTGGCGGTGGTGCGAAGTGCGGCGGCATCCGAGCCGGACCCCGGCTCGGTGAGGCAGTAGCTGCCGACGGCCTGCATCGAGACGAGCTTCGGGAGCCAGCTCGCGCGCTGCTCCTCGGTGCCGTAGCTGTCCACCAGCCAGGCGACCATGTTGTGGATCGACAGGAAGGCCGAAACGGAGGGATCGCCGTAGGACAGGGCCTCGAAGATCAGCGCCGCGTCGAGGCGGGACAGGCCTGAACCGTAGTCGTCGCGGACACAGATCGCAGCCATGCCCAGATCGGCGAGTTCGGCCAGCACGTCGCGTGGTAGGGCTTTCTCTTCCTCCCAGCGGGCCGCATTCGGCGCCATCTTCTCGACAGCGAAATCCCGCGCCATCGTGAAGATCTGCTGCTGTTCGTCGGTGAGCGAGAAGTCCACGCGCGCCCTCCCAAGCGTCCGCCTATCCTCGAAGGTCTAGGACGCTCGGCGCAGCGCATCAAGCGCCGCGATCGCTACGGGAGGCGGCTGGTGGCCGGGGCAAGGTCCGGCGAGCGCCAAGCCTCGGGTTATCGGCGAGGCTCAGGCGGTGGCGGCGGTCGGGACCGGGGTCGACGGCACGGTGATATTGGCGTTGGCGATCACGGCGCGGCGACGGCTGCAATGCGAGATGTGGCCGTCGGCATAGCGGACCAGGAAGTTGCCGGGCTGCGGGATGGACCGCATGAAGAAGCTGTCCCGGACGGTAATGGTCCGACGCTCGCCGTCGCTGTCGCTGACGACCAGCTCGCCCTTGACGATGTCGACACTGAGAATCTCGCTGACTTCGGCGATGGTGTTCGTTACTCCCAGCATGCGTGCGCGCGGCTTCAGGTTCTGAACCAAGTCGTACCTCCGTCAAACTGGTGTCGATAGGAGGTTAACGAGGATTGTATTCCTTGGTTCCCACATGGCCGACACAATTCGGCAAGGATTTGCAACCGATGGCTCAGCCGATCATGCAACCCGTGATACCGTTTCCGTTCCGACCTCACGGATGGCGCGCATGTTCGATGCGTAGTGCTCCGGCGTGCCGCCCTTGAAGACGGCGGAGCCGGCGACGAGCACGTCGGCGCCCGCTTCGACGACCAGCGGTGCCGTCTCCGGCGTCACGCCGCCGTCGATCTCGATGTGGATGTCGCGGTCGCCGATCATCGCCTTGACCCGGCGGACCTTCTCGACGACCGAGGGAATGAAGGCCTGGCCGCCGAAGCCCGGATTGACCGTCATCAGCAGCACGAGATCGAGCCGGTCGAGCACGTACTCGATGACGCTTTCCGGCGTTGCCGGGTTGAGCGACACGCCGGCCTTCTTGCCGAGCGCGCGGATCGCCTGGAGCGAGCGGTCGAGATGCTTCGTCGCCTCGGCATGCACCGTGATGATATCGCAGCCGGCCTCCGCGAAGGCTTCGAGGAAAGGATCGCACGGCTCGATCATCAGATGGCAGTCGAACACCTTGGCCGAGGACTTGCGGATCGCCTTGATCACCGGCGGGCCGAAGGTGATGTTCGGCACGTAATGGCCGTCCATGACGTCGAGATGGATCCAGTCGGCACCGGCCGCGTCGACCGCCGCGACTTCCTCGCCGAGGCGCGAGAAGTCGGCGGACAGGATCGACGGCGCAATGATCAGGGGCCTCGTCATGGTGTCTCCTCGCGGTGGTCGCCGGCGGCCGGCTGGTCGCTGCCCGCCTTCTGCTGGAAGACGCGGCTGGCCGCAATGTCCTCGGCGGCGATCAGCGACAGCGCCGCCGCATCGAGCGGCCCGTCCGCCTGTTCGAACAGCCGGTTCGCCTGCCTGAGGCGCGCCCGGTCGAGGGCGTTGCGGATCGAACGGGCATTGGCGAAATGCGACTGCCCGCGGCGGTGCTCGATATAGCTCGCGAGCATCTCCTTGGCGTCAGGGCTCAACCGGTAGTTCTGCCGGTCGAGCATGCCGACCGCGATGCGGAGCAGCTCGTCGTCGCTGTAGTCGGGGAAATCAATGTGGTGGGCGATGCGCGAGCGAAAGCCCGGATTGGACTCGAAGAACTTGTCCATGCGGTCGGCATAGCCGGCGAGGATTACCACGAGATCGTCGCGCTGGTTCTCCATCACCTGCAAGAGGATCTCGATCGCCTCCTGCCCGTAGTCACGCTCGTTCTCCGGCCGGTAGAGGTAATAGGCCTCGTCGATGAACAACACGCCGCCCATCGCCTTCTTGAGGATGTCCTTGGTCTTGGGGGCGGTGTGGCCGATATACTGGCCGACGAGGTCGTCGCGGGTGACCGAGACGAGGTGGCCCTTGCGGATATAGCCGAGGCGATGCAGCAGGCTGGCCATCTTCAGCGCCACCGTCGTCTTGCCGGTGCCGGGATTGCCGGTGAAGCTCATGTGCAGCGTCGGCGTGTCGTGAGCGAGACCAAGCCGCTTGCGCGCCCGCTCGACGAGGAGCAGCGCCGCGGTCTCGCGGATGCGCTTCTTCACCGGCGCAAGGCCGACGAGTTCGCGGTCGAGTTCCTCCAGCACATCCTGGACCCCGGCGTCGCGGTATTCCTGCTGCAGGTCGACCGTGGTGGGGGCTTCGGGCGTTTCGGCACCGGTGGCTTCACCGCCTCCCTGTGCCGCCCCGCTCGCTGCCGGATCGCGGGCCACCGGCGCCTCGGCGTCTTTCGCCGGCTTACCTCCCCGCTCCACCTGATCGAGATAGCTCATTGGATGACCTCCCGTTGATTTCGCCGTCTGGGTGCGCCGCTACGAAGCGCGGTACCCTCCTGGCGCGTCGTCATCCTCGGGCCCCGTCCCGAGGATCCAGTCTTCCGCGCCGACTGGGGCCCCGCCGGGCCCGGGCCCAAAGACCCGAGCCGAGCCGCCGCTCTGGATCCTCGGGACGGGGCCCGAGGATGACGGCGACGTTGGAGACAAGCCGACCGCGCTCACTCCGCGTAACGGTCGCCTTCCGGCTTGTCGGTGGCGTAGGGCTCGGTGGTGTAGCGGATGTTGCGACCGCCGGCTTCCTGGCGTCGGAGGCGGAAGCCCGGCTCGTTGGCCGGCCGGTTGACGATGAAGGACAGCTTCACCGACTCCCAGCCATGGGTGGAGTCGAAGGCCGACATGCGGATGTAGAGATCGCCGTGCGCCTTGCGGCAATTGGCGAGTTCCATCATCACGCCGGCCGCGTCGGCGATGTCGAACATCGGGTGGCCCCACATGTCCCAGTAGGTGTTCCGCGGGTGCGGGTCGTCGGTGTATTCGAGGTTCACCGCCCAGCCATTGTCGAGGCAGTACTGGACCTGCGCGGTGATCTGCTCGTCGGTGAGGTCGGGCAGGAACGAGAAGGCGCCCTGGGTGATACGCATGATGCTCTCCTGTAATCGTTGTTTCGTCGCGGCTAGCTGACGTCGAAGATTTCCTCTCCCGCTTGCGGGGGAGGGTGGCCGAGCGAAGCGGAGGCCGGGCGAGGGCCTGAAGCCGCCTGCGTCGCTGCGCCTCTGAATGTCCGCCGGGGCAGGACTGGGAGGGCGTCCCGCCCCGGCTTCGCCGACGCGGCTCAGGCGGCGGTCGCCGTCACCGCGTAGTCGGGAGCGTCGGTCGACGTGTAGTTGAAGGTGACGTCCTTCCACGTATCCAGCGCCTGCTTCAGCGGGGTGCAGGTGCGCGCCGCCTCGTTGAGGATGTCCGGTCCCTCGCGAACGATGTCGCGGCCCTCGTTGCGGGCGAGCACCATGCATTCCAGCGCCACGCGGTTGGCCGTCGCGCCGGCGGCGATGCCCATCGGATGGCCGATCGTGCCGCCGCCGAACTGCAGCACCGTGTCCTCGCCGAGGAGGTCTAGCAGCAGGTGCATCTGGCCGGCATGGATGCCGCCGGAGGCGACCGGCATCATCTTGTTGAGCGAGGCCCAGGGCTGGTCGAAGAAGATGCCGTTCTCGAGCTTCTGGTGGGTGAACTCGTCGCGGCAGATGTCGTAATAGCCCTTGGTGGTCGCCGGATCGCCCTCCAGCTTGCCGACGACGGTGCCGGCGTGGATGTGGTCGACGCCGGCAAGCCGCGCCCATTTGGCGATGACCCGGAACGACACGCCATGGGCCTTCTGCCGCGTGTAGGTCGAGTGACCGGCGCGGTGCAGGTGCAGGATCATGTTGTTGCGACGCGCCCACTTGGCCATCGACTGCATCGCGGTCCAGCCGATGACGAGATCGATCATGACGATGGTGGAGCCGAGTTCCTTGGCGAACTCGGCGCGCTCGTACATGTCCTCCATCGTCGCGGCGGTGACGTTGAGATAGGTGCCCTTGATCTCGCCGGTGGCGGCCTGCGCCTTGTTCACCGCCTCCATGCAGTAGAGAAACCGCTCGCGCCAATCCATGAAGGGCTGCGAGTTGATGTTCTCGTCGTCCTTGGTGAAGTCGAGCCCGCCCTTCAGCGCCTCGTAGACGACGCGGCCGTAGTTGCGGCCGGAGAGGCCAAGCTTCGGCTTGACGGTGGCGCCGAGCAGCGGCCGGCCGAACTTGTCGAGGCGTTCGCGCTCGACGACGATGCCGGTGGCCGGTCCCTGGAAGGTCTTCACGTAGGCGACCGGCAGCCGCATGTCCTCCAGCCGCAGCGCCTTCAGCGGCTTGAAGCCGAAGACGTTGCCGATGATCGAGGCGGTAAGGTTGGCGATCGAGCCGTTCTCGAACAGGTCGAGGTCGTAGGCAATGTAGGCGAAATACTGATCGTCCGTGTTCGGCACCTTGTCGACGCGGTAGGCCTTCGCCCGGTATTTCTCCGCCGCCGTCAGGCGGTCGGTCCAGACCACCGTCCAGGTCGCGGTGGAGGATTCGCCAGCCACCGCCGCGGCTGCCTCGATCGGATCGACGCCGTCCTGCGGCGAGATCCGGAAGCAGGCGATGATGTCGGTGTCCTTCGGCTCATAGTCGGGCTCCCAATAGCCCATCTTGCGGTATTCCATGACGCCGGACTTGTAGCGGTCCTTGCCGGTGACGGTCTGGGATTTCTGGTCCATCTGGTTCTCCTCCTCTGGTGGTTCGCGAGCCGCGCGCCACGCCCGGCGTCGGCCGATTCAGGACAAGACTGTCCCTTCGCCGCGGAGGGTGCCCCCGCGCCGTGTGTCTGCTGTCACTTCGGTACCTGTCGTGTGCGGCGGCCCTTCCGGCGGACCGCCTTCTGCTATGCGGCGGCCTGCATCGGCGCGATCGGATCGAGCTCGCCGCTGCCGTAGCGGATCGCCATCTCGTCGAGTGGCAGGACCTTGATCCTCGAGGCCTTGCCGGCGCAGCCGAAGCGCTCGTAGCGATCGAGGCAGAGCTTGCGCAGCGCCTCCATCGCCGGGACCATGAACTTGCGCGGATCGAACTCTTCCGGCTTCTCCATCGCCACCCTGCGGAACTGGCCGGTCATCGCCATCCGGCAGTCGGTGTCGATATTGACCTTGCGGACCCCGTGCCTGATGCCGCGGACGATCTCGTCCACCGGCACGCCGTAGGTCTCGCGCATCTTCCCGCCATAGCGGTTGATGATCGCCTGGAGGTCCTCGGGCACCGACGACGATCCGTGCATGACGAGATGGGTGTTCGGCAGTTTCTGGTGGATCGCCTCGATGACGTGCATCGCGAGGATGTCGCCATCGGGCTTGCGGGTGAACTTGTAGGCGCCGTGCGAGGTGCCCATGGCGATCGCCAGCGCGTCCACCTTGGTGCGCCGAACGAAGTCGACGGCCTGTTCGGGATCGGTGAGCAGCTGGTCTTCCGACAGCTTGCCCTCGAAGCCGTGGCCGTCCTCCTTCTCGCCCTCGCCGCTTTCCAGCGAGCCGAGGACGCCGAGTTCGCCCTCGACCGAGGCGCCGACCCAGTGCGCCATGCGAGTGACGCGCTCGGTGATGGCGACGTTGTATTCATAGGAGGCTGGCGTCTTCATGTCGGCCTCCAGCGATCCGTCCATCATCACCGAGGTGAAGCCATGGCGGATCGCCGTCAGGCAGGTCTGCTCGTCATTGCCGTGGTCCTGGTGGATGCAGACCGGGATCGCCGGAAACATCTCCACCAGCGCGTCCATCATCTTTTCCAGCATGATGTCCTTGGCGTAGGACCGCGCGCCGCGTGAAGCCTGCATGATGACGGGGGCGTCGCACGAAGCGGCCGCCTCCATGATCGCGAGGCCCTGCTCCATGTTGTTGATGTTGAACGCCGGCACGCCGTAGTCGTGTTCGGCGGCATGGTCGAGCAATTGTCGCAGCGTGATCTTGGCCATGTGAGCAGTCCTCCCTGTACGGTGTCGCGCCTAGCCGGCGAGTTCGTGCGCCGCCGCGACGACGGCGTCGGCAGTGATGCCGAAATGTTTGTAGAGCTCCGGCGCGGGCGCCGAGGCGCCGAAGCCGGTCATGCCGATGAAGCGGCCGTTATCGCCGATCCAGCGGTCCCAGCCGAGCCGCACCGCCGCCTCGATGGCGATCCGCGGCGCGGTCCCGAGCACGCTCTGCCGATAGGCCGCGTCCTGCGCCTCGAAGAGCTCCCAGCAGGGCATCGAGACGACGGCGACCTTCTTGCCCTCGGCTTCGAGCTTGCGGGCGGCGTCCATGGCGATCGAGACTTCGGTTCCCGTCGACAGGATCGTCACGTCGCGTGTTCCGTCGGCCTCCTTGAGGACATAGGCCCCCTTGCGGGACCGGTTCTCGGTCGTGTCGCCGGTACGCACCGTCGGCACGTTCTGGCGCGACAGCGCCAGCACCGAGGGATGCTTCTTTTCGGTCAGCGCGATCTCCCAGGCCTCGTTGGTCTCGACCGCATCGGCCGGCCGGAACAGCAGCAAGTTCGGCGTCGCCCGCAGCATCGCCAGGTGCTCGACCGGCTGGTGGGTCGGACCATCCTCGCCGAGGCCGATCGAGTCGTGGGTCATGACGTAGACGACACGGGTCTCCATCAGCGCCGACAGGCGGATCGCGCCGCGGGCATAGTCGGTGAAGCACATGAAGGTGCCGCCGTAGGGGATGAACCCGCCATGCAGCGCCATGCCGTTCATCACCGCCGCCATGCCGTGCTCGCGGATGCCGTAATGGATGTAGCGGCCGGAATAGTCGTCGGGCGTGATGTCCTTCAGGCCCTTGGTCTTGGTGTTGTTCGAGGGCGTCAGGTCGGCCGAGCCGCCGATCGTCACCTCGGTGGCGCCGTTGATCACTTCGAGCGCCATCTCCGACGCCTTGCGGGTGGCGACCGATGGCTGGTCCGCGACGACCTTGGCGCGGGCCTCGGCCATCAGGCTGGCGAGGTTCTCCGGCAGGGCCGTCGCGTACTGCTTCTCGAACGCGGCCTTCTTCGGCGAGGCGTCGCGGGCCTTCTCCCAGGCTTCGCGGACCTTGCGGCCTTCGGCCGCCACGGCATGCCAGGCCTTGGTGATCGGCTCGGGGATGACGAAGGGCTCGGACGTCCAGACCATGTGCTTGCGGGCAGCCGCGACCTCGTCGGCGCCGAGCGCGTTGCCGTGCACCTTGTCGGTGCCCTGCAGGTTCGGCGCGCCATAGCCGATGATGGTCTTGCAGGCAACGAAGGCCGGCTTGTCGCTCTTGCGGGCGGCGGCAATCACCGTCTCGATCGCTTCCGGATCATGGCCATCAACCTCGTAGACGTTCCAGCCATGGGCAAGGAAGCGCTGCTTCTGGTCGGTGGAGGTCGACAGCTTGGTATCGCCGTCGATGGTGATGTTGTTGTCGTCCCAGAGCAGGATGAGCTTGTTCAGCTTCAGATGCCCGGCGAGGTCGATCGCTTCGTGGCTGATACCCTCCATCAGGCAGCCGTCGCCGACGATCGCATACGTGTAGTGGTCGACGAGATCGTCACCGAAGCGCTGGTTCAGCATCCGCTCGGCGAGCGCCATGCCGACCGCCATGGTCATGCCCTGGCCGAGCGGGCCGGTGGTCGCCTCGATGCCGGCGGCGTGGCCGTATTCGGGATGGCCAGCGGTGCGGCTGCCGAACTGGCGGAAATTCTCGATCTCCTCGATCGTCATCTCCGGGAAGCCGAGGAGATGCATGATGGAATATTGCAGCATCGAGCCGTGGCCGTTCGACAGGATGAAGCGGTCGCGGTTGGGCCATTCGGGCTGCGAGGGATCGACCCGCAGGAACGACTTGAACAGCACCGTCGCGACGTCGGCCATGCCCATCGGCATGCCGGGGTGGCCGGAATTGGCCTTCTGGACGGCGTCCATCGAAAGCGCGCGGATGGCGTTCGCCATGTCGCTGGGCTTGAGGTCGGTCGTCTCGGGCGCGGGCTTGGCGGCGGTCTGGGACATGAAAATCTTCCTTCCGAATTGATCGCGCTACGAAGCGCGGCGCTTCTTTTCCATCAGCTGCAGTATCAACGGGGTCAATATCAGCTGCATGGCAATGTCGAGCTTGTTGCCCGGTGCCACGATGGAGTTGGCGCGAGACATGAAGCTGCCGTTGATCATCGACAGCAGATAGGGGAAGTCGATCCCCCGGGGATTGGCGAAGCGGATGACGATCATCGATTCGTCCGCGGTGGGGATCCAGCGCGCGATGAACGGATCCGACGTATCAACGATCGGCACGCGCTGGAAGTTGATGTTGGTGCGCGCAAATTGCGGGCAGATATATTTCACGTAGTCCGGCATGCGCCGCAGGATGGTGTCCATGACGGCTTCGGTCGAGTAGCCGCGGGTTGCCTTGTCGCGATGGATCTTCTGGATCCATTCGAGGTTGATGACCGGCACGACGCCGATCTTGAGGTCGGCCATCGGTGCAAGATCGACCGTATCGGTCTTCACGCAGCCATGCAGCCCCTCGTAGAACAGGAGGTCGCTGTCGTCCTCGAAGGCGGCCCATTCGGAGAATGTTCCGGGCGGCGTGCCGTAGAGCTTGGACTCGGCGTCGTCATGCACGTAGTGGCGGGTCTGGCCCCGGCCGCGGCGCCCATACTCCTCGAAGACCTCCTGCAGCCGCTCCAGTATGTTGGCCTCGGGGGAGAAGTGGGAGAAGTTGCGGTTGCCGCCCGCTTCCTCGTCGGCCATCCGCTGCTTCATCGCCTGGCGGTCGAAGCGGTGGAAGGCGTCGCCCTCGATGAACACCGCCCGCACCTGCTCACGCCGGAAGATCTGGTCGAAGATGTTCTTCACGGACGTCGTGCCGGCGCCCGAAGACCCGGTGATGGCGATGATCGGATGGCGTGCCGACATTCTTTCGTTCCTCCCCGCGCCGGAGCGCCCCTTCGCTCCGGCGTATGTTGTTCGTCTCAGGCCCTGAACAGGCTTCTCTTGCCGAAGAGCGGCGAGCGCTCGCTGAGTTCGGCGGGATCGGCCATGTAGCGGGCGACCCGGGCGACCTCGCGCTTGCCGCCGAACACCAGCGGCGTGCGCGCATGCAGGCTGTCCGGGACGATATCGAGAATGCGATGCAGGCCATCGGTGGCGGCGCCGCCGGCATGCTCGACGCAGAAGGCCACCGGGCTCGCCTCGTAGACATGGCGGAGGCGGCCCTTTGCATAGCCCTTGCGCGCGTCGCCCGGGTAGAGGAAGACGCCGCCGCGCACCAGGATGCGATAGCAGTCGGCGACCATCGAGCCGATCCAGCGCATGTTGAAGTCGCGCTCGCGCGGCCCTTCGGCACCGGCCAGGCAGTCGTCGATATAGGAGCGGATCTGCGGCTCCCAGTGCCGGTAGTTGGAAGCGTTGATGGCGAACTCGCTGGCGCGCTCGGGGATCGTGACCGAGGCGATGAGCTCGACGAAGCCGCCGAAGCTCGACGAGAAGATGAAGACGTGCGTGCCGTTGCCCACCGACAGGACCAGCAGCAGCTGCGGCCCATAGATGAAGAAGCCGGCCGCGAGCTGGCGCGAGCCCGGCTGGAGAAACGCCGACTTGGGGTCGGCGCGATGCGCGTCGGTGACCGGCAGGATCGAGAAGATGGTTCCGATCGAAACATTCGTTTCGATATTGGACGAGCCGTCGAGCGGGTCGATGGCGAGGGCAAGCGCGCCCTGCTTGTCGATGACGATCGCCTCGTCCTGCTCTTCCGAGCCGAAATAGGCGATCCCGGCGGCTTTTGCCGCGTCCAGGAACAGCCGGTCGGCAACGACGTCGAGCTCCTTCTGAACGTCACCGCCGGCATTCATCGCGTCGCGGGACGCGCCGAGATGCTCGCTGGCGGAGCCGTTGGTAATCGTGTTGCGGACCTTGACGGAAGCGGCGCACAATTGCCGGATCGTCTCTGCGACCTGCCGTCGCGTCGGGTCGGCATCGCATTGCGATCCGAGATAGGCGTCGAGAGACGATGTCATGGGTTTCCTCCTGGGATGTCGAGGCTCTCCGTCCCCGTTCATCCACGTGGACTCTGGACAGCACTGAGCCATAAGTAAAATTTAATATCTTTACCGCATCGGTAAATTTGTCTAACGGGTGGGCATGCGAAACCTCACACTTCGCCAGCTGCGCTCCGTCCAAGCCATCGTCCGACACCGGACGATTGCCGCCGCCGCCCGCCAGCTCGGCCTCACCGCGCCCGCCGTGACACTACAGATAAAGCAGCTCGAGGACGATGTCGGTCTGCCACTCTTCACCCGGACCAATGACGGCATGCGCCTGACGGCGGCCGGTTCTGCCGTACTCAACGCGGCGAACGCTGTCGAGACGAGCCTGCGGGCCCTGGGCGACGAGGTCGGGGCTATCAAGGGCGTGCGCTCCGGAACCATCCGGCTGGGCGCCGTATCGACGGCCAAGTATTTCGCGCCGCGGCTGATCGCGGCATTCCGCCAGTCCTTCCCCGACATCGAGATCAAGCTGACGGTCGGCAACCGGCTGGCGATCATTGCCGATTTGAAGGAATACCATTCGGACATCGCGCTGATGGGACGCCCGCCGGTCGAGTTTCCGGTGACGGCCACCTTCTTCGGCGACCACCCGCTGGTGATGATCGCGCCGCCGGACCACCCGCTGGCGACCATGCGGGACATCAGCCGGGAACGGCTGCTCGAAGAGACGATCATCATCCGCGAGCCGGGATCCGGCACGCGCTCCTCGCTCGAGATCTTCTTTGCCGAATATCCGGGCGGCCTGGAAGCCGCCTCGGCCGAAATGGGCTCCAACGAGACGATCAAGCAGGCCGTGATGGCAGGCCTCGGCATCGCCTTCATCTCCGCTCACACGATCGCCTTCGAGGTCGAGATGGGGCGACTGGTGATCCTCGACGTCGCCGACATGCCGATCCGGCGCAAATGGTACGGGGTCAGCCGCCGCGAGCGGATGACGGCACCGGCCGAAATCGCCTTCATGGATTTTCTGGTGCAGCGCGGTGCGCGGCATCTGCCGCTGATCGACCGGCTCTACCCGGCCGATTCGCATGGCGGAGCCCCGGAGCAGCTCCCGGCCGAAGAACGCCTGCTCAGGCCGTAGTCGCTGGCGCGACCAGGCGCGCCTGGCGCAGGGCCGCCAAGTTCGCCGAGCCGGTGCAGAAGCAGGCCACCCGCAGCTGGGCGATCACCGTCCGGAAATGCAGCGACGTGGCCTCCGCCGAATGGTCGGCGCTGGC
This sequence comes from Aurantimonas endophytica, assembly GCF_014196845.1. Classification (GTDB taxonomy): domain Bacteria; phylum Pseudomonadota; class Alphaproteobacteria; order Rhizobiales; family Rhizobiaceae; genus Aurantimonas; species Aurantimonas endophytica. The sequence continues at coordinate 454,291 of NZ_JACIEM010000002.1, read as the reverse complement.
GAGGCTCGCCGCCGCCTGCCCCGCAAGATCGGCGCCGAGGCGAATCGCCCTGGCGACATCGAGCCCGCTGGCGATCCCGCCGGAGCCGATGACGAGCGTTTCCGGACAGGCCTCGCGGACATCGAGAATGGCGTCGGCGGTCGGGATGCCCCAGCCGGCAAAGAGCAGCGCGGTGTCGCGATGCGCGGGCTCGGCTGCGCGCTCGGCCTCGACGGCAGCCCAGCTGGTGCCGCCGGCTCCGGCGACGTCTATGGCGTAAACACCTGCATCGGCCAGGCGTCGGGCAATCGGCCCGGATATTCCTGCGCCGACCTCCTTGACCACCACAGGGACCGACAGGACGGCAACGAGCGCCTCGATCGCCGCCATCACGCCGCGCCAGTCGGTGTCGCCGCCTTCCTGCAGCGCTTCCTGCAGCGGATTGAGATGGATGATCAGCGCGTCGGCGCCAATCATCTCGACGGCGCGCTCGGCCTCGCTGCGGCCGTAGCCGAGGACGAGCTGGGCACCGCCGACATTGGCGAGGATGGGAATGCTCGGCGCGAGGCGCCGCAGCGAGCCATCGAGGCCGCCGGACGCCCTTCCTTCCAGTGCGATGCGCTGCGAGCCGACGGCAAGCGCGATGCCCAGTTCCTCGGCGGCTTCGGCCAGGTGGGCATTGATGCGGGCCGCACGTTCCGGCCCCCCGGTCATCGAACTGATCAGGAGCGGCGCCTGCAGGCGCCGACCGAGGAACCGGGTCGACAGGTCGATCTCGGCGAGCGACAGCTCGGGCAGTGCGACGTGCTCGAAGACCACGCGATCGAGACCGCTGGCAACGCGCTGCGAGGCGAGCGAGGGCGCGAGCACGATGTCGAGATGGTCGCTCTTGCGCGCTCCGATATCGGCCGTCGACGACGATTCGTCCCGTTTCGTCACCCGCATCCCAGTCCTATCGTCGCAGTTGTAATCTCAACGGCCGTTGGCGGTCGCATCCCGGTCGGTTCGTGTTAGCATTCCCTATCGGATTTCGTGTACGAATGGACAGTGACAAGTTTGTTTGACTCCAAGGCAGTCGTCTCGCCATGACAGTGGACCTCAAGAGCGGCGTTGCCGTCTATGTCCGCAAGATCGACCAGCGGCTGGCCGACCTGATCCCGCGTGCCATCCCGGGCCAGACACAGCTGGACGCCGCCATCGCGGCAAGCGTTCTGGCGCCCGGCAAGCGGCTGCGGCCGCTGATGACCGCGATTGCCGCCGAGGATCTTGGCGGCGACCTCGCCCCCGCGATCGACGCCGGTTGTGCGGTAGAGATGGTGCATGCCGCCTCGCTGATCCTCGACGACCTGCCGTCGATGGACGATGCGACGATGCGGCGCGGCCAGCCGGCCGTGCACATCACCTATGGCGAGGACGTCGCCGTGCTGGCCTCTATCGGCGTGCTGGCCGGCGCCTTCGAGATGCTGACGACGATCGAGACACTGCCGCCAGCGGCACGGACCGAGTGTATCCGCCTGCTGACCCGCGCCGTCGGGGTGAGCGGCCTGGTCGGCGGCCAGTTCGAGGATCTGCGCGGCGGGCGCGCCGCACGCCCGGTCGCCGACATCGCCGTCGCGAACGGCCTGAAGACCGGTTCGCTGTTCTCCGCCGCGGTGGAGATCGGCGCTGTCGTCGCCGGGGCAGACGCCACCACGCGGTCGCGGCTGCGGGAGTTCGCGGCCGAACTGGGTCACGCCTTCCAGCTGCTCGACGACCTGCTGGATGGCGGCTCCAGCGCGATTACCATCGGCAAGGACATCGGCAAGGATATCGGCAAGTCGACCATCGTTTCGATGCTCGGGCGGCCATCCGTCGTGCATCGGATCGACCGGCATGTGGAGACTGCGCATGCGCGGCTGAACGACGTGTTCGGCCCCGCCGGCCGGCTGCATATACTGGTCGGCGCGATCTTCGATACGACGCTGCGCGCCCGCATGGCCGAGGCGGCCGGCAGCGAGACCGGCTTGCGCGAGCAGGAAGCCGGAGCCAGATAGGCAGGATGGGCATGAACATGACGGACTGGCCGGTACTGGTGGCCATCGCCTTCGCGGTCTTCCTCGGAATGGAAGTCTTCGCCTGGGCTGCGCACAAATACATCATGCACAGCTGGGGCTGGGGCTGGCACCAGTCGCATCACGAGGAACGCGAAGGCTGGTTCGAGAAGAACGATCTCTACGCGGTGGTCTTCGCCGCCTTCGCGATCCTGCTCTTCGTCATCGCCAACTACGGCTACCCGCTGGTCGGCGCGGTGGCGACGGGCATCACGCTCTACGGCGCGTTCTACTTCATCGTCCATGACGGGCTGGTGCACCAGCGCTGGCCGTTCCGGCACATCCCGCATAAGGGCTACGCAAAGCGCCTGGTGCAGGCGCACCGTCTGCACCACGCGGTCAAGGGCAAGGATGGCGGCGTCTCCTTCGGCTTCCTCTACGCCCCGCCGATCGACAAGCTGACCCGGCAGCTGCGCACCGAAGGCACGGTCGCGGCGGAGCGGCGTGGCGAGAGCGGAACCGACGCCAGCGCCACAAGACACTGATTCCGCTGCGAATGGACGGCCAATGAGCCTTTCAGTCCCTGCCCTGAATTAAGCGTCGCCGAGCCGCGGCCTGGTCCAGAGAGCCGCCGAGCGCGGCTGCGGCTTGGCGCGGCGCGACATCGCTGCCCTTGCGGCGCCGAGCGTGACATGGCGAAGCTTCTGGCGACGGCCGGTGGAAACGCGCTGGTCCCAGGCCGAAGCGCCCAGCGCCTTCACCTGCAAGCCGATTTCCCGGTAGACGCCGTGGGCCGTGGCGACCGCCCATGCAGAGCGGGGCGGCAAGTCCTTCAGGCCATGGAACGCCGAGGCGTAATACGGCTCTGCTAGATCGACCAGCCGGTTCGCCAGCAGCGCCACGACCGGGCGCTGGCGCGGATCGACGACATCGCCGGGGCGAAGATCGGCTTCCGCCAGCCACTCCTCCGGCAAATAGATCCGGCCGGCGCGCGCGTCCTCGACGATGTCGCGCGCGATGTTGGTCAGCTGGAAGGCGATGCCGAGATCGGAGGCCCGGTCGAGCGTCGCCTCCTCCCGCACGCCCATGACCATCGACATCATGACGCCGACCACGCCGGCGACGTGGTAGCAATAGTCGAGCGTGTCGGCGATCGTCTCGTAGCGCCGACCCTCGACGTCCATCCGGTAGCCGGCAAGGTGCTGAACCAGCAGTTCCGGCGGCAGCCGGTGCCGTGCCGCGACGTCGCCGATCGCCTTGAAGCAGGGATCGCTGGTCGGCCGACCCGCCAGCGCCGCAAGCGTCTCGCTCTCCAGCTTCGCCATGCGCTCGTCCGGCCGCGAGGCCTCGAGATCGGGCCGTCGCGCGAAGCCCAACACCTGTCCATCGATCGCGTCGTCGCAATGCCGGCACCAGGCATAGAGCATCATCGCGCTGCGCCGTGTCTCCGGGTCGAAGAGCTTGGCGGCGGCGGCAAAGCTCTTCGACCCTCTGGCGATGGCGTCCTCCGCCATGGCGGCGAGGTCCGCACGTGCGGCCGGATCGAGCGGTAGGGACAGGGGCGTGAAAACCGACATCGCTGCCTCAGAGCCCGGCATCGGCGATCATCAGGCCGGCCGTCGCCTTGGCCGAGCCGATGACCCCCGGCACGCCGGCGCCCGGATGGGTCCCCGCCCCCACCAGATACAGATTGGCGATGTCGCGGTCGCGGTTGTGCGGCCGGAACCAGGCGCTCTGGGTGAGCACCGGGTCGAGCGAGAAGGCCGAGCCGACATGCGCGTTGAGTTCGTCGCGGAAGTCGAACGGGGTGAAGATGCGGCTCGTCACGAGGTCTGCCTTGAGGTTCGGAATGTAGCGCTCCTCGAGATAGTCGAGGATGCGGTCGCGGTAGCGTGGCCCCTCGACGTCCCAGTCGATGTCGGCATTGCCGAGATGCGGCACCGGCGACAGCACGTAGAAGCTGCCGGCGCCCTCCGGTGCGAGCGACGGATCGGTGACGCAGGGATTGTGCATGTAGAGCGAGAAATCGTCGGCGAGCTTCGGCCCCTTGAAGATCTCGGAGATCAGGTCGCGGTAGCGCGCGCCGAAGCAGACCGTGTGGTGCTGGATGTCCGGCCGATGGGTCTTCAGGCCGAAATAGATGACGAAGAGCGACATCGAGAAGCGCCGGCCCTTGAGCCGCTTGGCTTCCGCCTTGCCGCGCGCATTCCCGGCCAGCAGCGTGTCGTAGGTGTGGACGACGTCGGCATTGGAGGCGACGACGTCGGCGGCAAAGCGCCTGCCGTCCTTGAGCAGCACGGCCTTCGCGCGGCCGCCCTCGACCTCGATCTTGGCGACTTCCGCCAACAGTTCGATCCGGCCGCCGATCTCCTCGAACAGCCTGACGAGGCCGCGCACCAGCGCGCCGGTGCCTCCGCGCGGGAACCAGACGCCGCCCTGGCGCTCCAGCGCATGGATGAGCGCGTAGATCGAGGACGTTGCGAACGGATTGCCGCCGACCAGCAGCGAGTGGAACGAGAAGGCCTGCCTGAGATGCTCCTCCTCGATGAATTCGGCAACCTTGGCATAGACGCTCCGCCAGGCCTGCAGCCGCGCGAGCTGCGGCCCGGCGCGAACCATATCGCGGAAGGAGAGGAACGGCACCGTGCCGAGCTTCTCGTAGCCCTCATGGTAGACTTCCTTCGAATAGGCGAGGAAGCGGCGGTAGCCGGCGACGTCGGCCGGGTTGAGGGCGGCGATCTGCCGGTCGAGCGAGTCCTGGTCGTTGACGTAGTCGAAGCTGACGCCGTCCTCCCAGCGCAGCTGGTAGAAGGGCGAGACCGGCAGCAGCTCGACATAGTCGGCCATGCGTCGGCCCGAGGCCGCGAAGAGTTCTTCCAGCGAGGCCGGATCGGTGATCACCGTCGGGCCCGCGTCGAAGGTAAAGCCCTGATCCTCGTAGACATAGGCCCGCCCACCGGGCTTGTCGCGTTTCTCGATCAGCGTGGTGCTGAAGCCCGCCGACTGCAGGCGGATCGCGAGCGCCAGCCCGCCAAAGCCCGAGCCGACGACGATGGCGCTCGGCCGGGCGCCGCCAGCGCCGTTCGCGAAGCCGGTCATGCCAGCTCCCCGGTCAGGCGATGGCGCGCCAGAACCTTCAGCGCATTGCCGAAGGGCACGGGCGGGCGGCCGGTCAGGATCTTGACCTTGTCGAAGGTCCGCAACTGCGCCGCGTAGAAGCGGGAAACGAGCGGGTCGGGCAGGCGATAGAAATGCTGCAGGATCTTGTACCGTTTTGAGGAAACCCCGGCGAAGAACAGCAGCCGGTTGAGCATGCGGAAGAAGCCGCGCGAATGCCACGTATCGACGGCATGCTGGCGTGTCGCAGCGAAGACTGCCGCGCTGGAAAGCTCCGGCAGGCCGGCCAGCAGGTCGGCGAGCCGCACCGCGTCGGGCAGCGAATAGCCGGTCGTCGGATGGAACAGGCCGGCGGCGAGGCCACTGGCCGCAACGCCGTTCTTGTCCTCCCAGAACGCCTCGATATCGCCGTCGATGGCGATCGGCAGGACACCCCGCTCCTCGCGGAGCACCGTGCGGGCGACCCAGCCATGGGCCTTCAGATACGTATCGATCGATCCGCGCAGCCGGTCCTCGTCGAGATCCGGGCCGTCGGCGTAGTAGGTGTCCTCGACGAGCAGCCGGGTCGGCGTCAGCGGCAGGACGTAGACGAAGCGATAGCCATCGGCCTGGGCGACGGTTGCGTCCATGATGATCGGCTGCGGCAGGCCGTGCGGCGTTGTCAGCTCGATCTCCTGGCCGAGGAATTTCTGGAAGCCGAGCCGCAGATGCGGGCTCGGGGAGTGGCCGCGCCCGTCGATCACGCAGCGGGCCTTTACGACGCGGCCGTCGAGCACGACCCGGTCGGGCTTCACGTCGCGGACCGGCGCGCCCGTCTCGATCGCGTCGCCCAGCGTCGCCTCCAGAACCTCTCGGAAGCGCTCCGACGCGACGCTGCGATACCCTGTGCCGACCCGGCGGCTTCGTTCCGGGAACCGCACTTCGTAGGCGTTCCAGCGATAAGTGACAAAGGGCGCGAGCCAGTCATGCCCGCCGGGGCCGAGGTCGCCCTCGTGATAGGACCAGGTGTGGTTGCCGCCAACCGCCGCGCCTGCCTCGAAGAGACGGATCGTCAGATCCGGGCGCGTCGTCGCCAGCCGGTAGGCGGCGAGACCATTCGCCAGCCCGCCGCCGACAAAGGCGACGTCGATCGTTCTGTCCGCGCCGCCGTTCATCAGTTCCGCCCTGTTCCGATTCGCGACAGCTTGCCGAGAATCGCCTCCTCCACGATGTCCGCTGCGAGAGCTACTCCGCCGGATGCCGCGATGTCGCGCCCGATGGCGCTCGCCTTGTTCCTGAAACTAGCCTCTGCGAGCAGCCGAGCAAGAGATGCCTTCACCCGGCCCGGCGACACGAGGACGCGGGACAGCCGCTCCCCGACGCCGTGATGGACGATCCGGGCGGCGATCCCGGGCTGATCGAAGGCGATCGGAACCGCCAGCATCGGCACGCCCGCCGCCAGGGAATCCAGCACCGTGTTCATTCCGGCATGGGTAACGCAAACCGAGGCGCTGCGGAGGATCTTCTCCTGCGGCACGAAGTCGGTGACCAGATCGGCCTCGATGCGGCCGGCCTCGCTAGGGCTCAGGCCGCCGCAATGCGCAATTACGCAGCGAACGCCGAGCTCGCGACATGCCTGCGCCACGGCACGAAAGATCGAAGCCCTGTGGCCCTGCAACGTTCCGAGAGAGGCAAAGACCAGCGGCCGGCTTCCCCCGGCATCGTCATTGGCGATTTCCACGGGCCGGGCCGTGCGAAGCGGGCCCACCATGTGGCGATGGGACGCGGGCTGGCGGGGAAAATCGAAGCTTGGAACCAGCTGCGAGATCTGCGCCGTCATCGAGAGACAGTCGGCAAGCCCATCATGCGGCCGCAGCCCGAACGCCTCCGCCCAGCGCGCGATGGTCCGCCGCTGGCGCGTGAGCAGGAGGCGCGCGACACGCTGGCCGCCGCGGTTTCGCTTCAGACCCTTCTCGCTCGGATCGTACGGCCAGGAAAGAAAGGGAAGCGGCACGGCCGGGTCGTCATGCACCGGCAAGGCGGCAGACACCGAGACATGCGGCAGTCCGAGATGCGCGGCGAGGAGGCCGGCTGCCGGCTCCATCGCGTCGCCGACGATCGCATCGGCGCCGATCTCCCTGAGGATCGCCGGTCCGTCGCGGCAGAGTTCGTCGGTGAGTTCGGCGGCGTCGGCGACGGTCCGCAGGATGCCCAGCGGCCCTGTCGGCCGGGCGGCGCGGGCCAGCAGGGCATCGAGATCGCGGCCTGTGCGGGGGCTCGTCTCCCTGCGCATAAGGCCCGCCGGCCCCGCCGACGGCGAGGCCCCGGCGTTGAGCAGAAACGTCACGCGATGGCCACGACGCAGCAGCTCGCCGCCCAATGCCTCGAAGACCCGGAGATGGCTATGAAACGGGGGGCAGATCAGCACGACATGTGACATCGATTACCCGCCGATCGTCCGTGACGCGATGTCATGGAAGTGTTGCGCCCTGCGTGCTTTTCGGCCCCGGCCGTTTCCGGTTGGCGAGCTCGACGATTTGCGCCATATGCGCCCGAGACGATTGCGAAACCAGCACTGCCGTTCTCTCGCCACGCCTGCCTCGAAAGCCGCACCTTGATCTCACGCCGGGCCATCAGACGCCAGCCAGTCCTCGGGCCGCGTGGCGCGAGCCGCGCCGCATGAGCGACGCGAACTCGCAATCGGCTTCCCTCGCGCCCGAGCGGGTGGCGACGCTGCTCGGGCGCGCTGCGGTGATCGCGGTGCTGCTGTTGTTCATGGTGGGTTGGCTGCGGGCGATGGGGCGGCCCTGGGTCTGTCCCTGCGGCACCGTCGAATTGTGGCAGGGTGCGCTGACGGCAGAAGAGAATAGCCAGCAGTTCTCCGACTGGTATTCGGCCCTCCACGTCATCTTCGGAATGGCCCTTTTCGGCTTCGTCCACGCCATGAAGCCGCATTGGGCGACCGGCGCCAAGCTGGTCGTGGCGGTGGCTTCGAGCGCGGCCTGGGAGGCGATGGAGAACACGCCGGTGCTGATCGAGCTGTTCAGCAACGCCACGAACGCGGTGCCCTATTTCGGAGATTCCATCCTCAACGCGATCGGCGACACGCTGTTCGTCGCGCTCGGCTTCCTCGCCGCGGCAAAGCTCCCGGCATGGATGACGGTGCTCATCGCTCTCGCGCTCGAGGCGACGATCGCCTTCGCCATAAAGGACGGCTTCGTCATCGGCACGCTGCGGCTGTTCGGCGTCGATATCTGATCCTGGTCAGCTCGTTCCGCGCGCCAGCCGTTCGGCCCGGCGCGCCCGCGCCTCGTCCAGCGCATCCAGCCGGACCTGCGGCAGGCACGTCCGCCAGTCCGTTCCCGCGATACTGACCACCCGGTTTCCGCGGAAGTCCGCCTCGGTGGTGATCAGCCCGCGCTCGGCCATGAAGCCGAGCAGGAAGCGCCCGCGCGACGGGGAATGGCTGCCATAGGCCTGGGCAAGCGCCGCATCCGAGGGGCATTGCGCGCCGTCGCGGGCGGCACGGGCGAGCATCATGTAGACGCCCTGCATCTCCTCCGGCAGGTCGCCGGCGCGTTCGATCACTTCCTGCCAAGCCTCGTCCTCGGTCTCCGCCGAAACGCCGGCCCGCGCCAGCGACAGCCGGCGACGGAAGGCGGCCATGTCGGTCTCGACGCCGCGCAGCCGCTTCAGCCGGCAGTGGGTGAGGAACTCCTGGTAGAGCACCGGGACGGGGCGGAACGCTGCGTCCGGGTCTTCCAGCATCTCGGCGAAGATCTGGTCGACCGCCGCCGCACGCTCCTCCGGCGAACGCGGATCGTCGTCCACCGCCTCGACGGCGGCCGCCAGGGCCGGCGCGGCGGCGACCCGCTCCATCAGCTCGCGGGTGGCGACCGGCGCTGCCTGCGGACGCGGCGCGGGCCGGCGCTCCGGTGCCGCCTCGCTGGCCCCGGCGGTGAAGATCAGATCCTCCATCGCCGCGCGCGGCGTCTCCGGCAGCGGCAGCAGCGACGGCCGGCCGCTGCGTCCCGCCGTTTCCACCGGGCCGATGCGAATCGCCACCGGCCGGCGCGACAGAGCCGGTCCGAGCGCGACGAAATTGCCGGTCTCGAGATCGCGGAAGCGCTCCGCCGCGCGGCGGTCCATGCCGAGGAGATCGGCGGCGCGGGCCATGTCGATATCGAGGAAGGTCCGCCCCATCAGGAAGTTCGAGGCTTCGGCGGCGACGTTCTTGGCCAGCTTGGCGAGGCGCTGTGTGGCAATGACCCCGGCAAGGCCGCGTTTGCGGCCGCGGCACATCAGATTGGTCATCGCGCCCAGCGATGCGCGCCGCGATTCGTCGGAATGCTCGCCCGCCATCGCCGGCGCGAAGAGATGCGCCTCGTCGACGGCGATCAGCATCGGAAACCAGTGGGCGCGGTCGGCATCGAACAGGCCGTTGAGGAAGGCGGCGGCGCACAGCATCTGCACTTCCGCGTCGAGGCCTTCGAGATCCAGCACCACCGAGGCGCGGTGCTCGCGGATCCGAGCGGCGATGCGGGTGAGTTCCGCCGGCGTGCGGTTGGCGTCGACGACGACGTGGCCGTAGCGCTCGGCGAGCGTGACGAAATCGCCCTCCGGATCGATGACCGCTTGTTGCACCCATCCGGCGCTCTTCTCCAGCAGGCGGCGTAGCAGATGCGACTTGCCGGACCCGGAATTGCCCTGGACGAGCAGGCGCGTCGACAGCAGCTCCTCGAGATCGAGCTCCGCCGGTTCGCCGGTGTGGGTCGTGCCGAGATCGACGGCAACCGTCATGGACAGTCTTTCCGCGTGAGGGTCAGGTGGTTCGGACGGGGCGCAGCCGCCGTCGTCTTGCGAGCGACCCTAGCACGCTGCTTGGCCGGGCTTCGGCAAAGACCGGCCTCTGTCCACAGGAACGCCGTCAGTCGACCAGGATGATCCGGCAGTCGTTGACGTTGGTGTGAGTCGGCCCCGGCACGAAGAGATCGCCGATGGTGCGGAAGAATCGGGTGGAATCGTTGGCGGCGAGGCACGCCGCCGGGTCGATGCCGGCGGCCTTCGCCCGTTCCAGCGTGTCCGGCAGGACAAAGGCGCCGGCGGGGTCGCTGGACAGTCCGGTACCGCCATCGGTACCGTCGGTGTCGCCCGACAGGGCGGCGATGTCCGGCGCGCCGGAAAGGGCGATGGCCAGCGCCAGGGCATATTCCTGGTTCGGACCGCCCTCGCCTTCGCCGCGAATCGTCACCGTCAGTTCGCCGCCCGACAGGATCGCGACGCGCTCGCCGCGCGCCTTCGCCGCCAGCGCCATCCTGGCATGCTCGGCAGCCACGTCACGCGCCTCGCCCTCGACGTCGGCGCCGAGGCTTTCGACGCGGTAGCCAAGCGCCGAAGCCGCCTTCGCCGCGGCCTCGAGCGAAGCCGCCGGTGTCGCGATGATGGTGTAATTCGTCGCGGCGAAGGCCGGATCGCCTGGCTTCGGCGTCTCGTTGGCGTCCGAGGCCAGCGCCGCGCGGCAGGATTCCGGCAGGTCGAGGCCGCGTCTTTCGACGATCGCCCGCGCGTCGGCCAGCGTCGTCGCGTCGGGCACGGTCGGCCCGGAGGCGATGACGCTCGGATCGTCGCCCGGCACGTCCGAGATCGCCAGCGTCACCAGCGGCGCGCCGCCGCAGGCCCCGGCCAGGCGCCCGCCCTTGACCTGCGACAGATGCTTGCGCACGCAGTTGATCTCGCCGATGCCGGCGCCGCTGCGCAGCAAGGCCCGCGTCACCGCCTGCTTGTCGGCAAGGCTGACGCCTTCGGCCGGCAACAGCCAGTTGGCCGAGCCGCCGCCGGAGATCAGCGCGAGGACGAGGTCGTCGGGGCCGGCGGAACCGGCGAGTTCCAGCACCCGGCCGGTGGCTTCGAGGCCCCTGGCGTTGGGCAGCGGATGGCCAGCCTCGACCACCGCGATCGGACCGGCGTCCAGCGCGTAGCCATCGCGCGTCACCGCAAGGCCGACCAACCGGTCTTCGGGCACGCTCTGGCTGTCACGGTAATGGGTCACCGCTGCCGCGGCCATCGAGGCGGCGGCCTTGCCAGCGGCGAGGATCACGATGCGACCGATGGGGGGCGGCGGCAGATGCGGCGCCAGTATCCCTGCAGGATGCGCCGCGGCGACCGCCTCCTGGAAGATCGCCACCAGGTCCTGCCGCTTTCGCTCCTCGTCCATGCCCTGCCTCCCGCTGCACCATCCTCAGCCTCTATAACAGCGGAACCGACGATCAAGACAGCAGCAGGAACAGCCAAAACAATCGCCCGTGGCGCGCACCAGAACCGGCACCGCCCTTGCAGGCCACCCCGGCGAATGGTCGCAACGTGCTATTTTTCGCGCCGCACAACGCCTATAGTCCGTGCACACACCGCATGAGAACCGTAGGCTACGCCATGTTCGAAGGCTTCGACCCCGTCCTCCTCGCCCGGATCCAGTTCGCCTTCACGATCTCTTTCCACATCATCTTTCCGGCCTTCACGATCGGCCTGGCGTCGTATCTGGCGGTGCTCGAGGGTCTGTTCCTCGCCACCGGCCGGGCGGTCTACATGGAGACCTTCAACTACTGGGTGAAGATCTTCGCGCTCAGCTTCGGCATGGGCGTCGTCTCCGGCATCACCATGAGCTACCAGTTCGGCACCAACTGGTCGGTGTTCTCCGACAAGACCGGGCCGATCCTCGGTCCGTTGATGGCCTATGAGGTTCTCTCCGCCTTCTTCCTCGAGGCCGGCTTCCTCGGCATCATGCTGTTCGGCCAGAAGCGCGTCGGCCCCAAGCTGCATTTCGCCGCCACGCTGGTCGTGGCGATCGGCACCTGCTTCTCGGCCTTCTGGATCCTTTCGGTCAATTCCTGGATGCATACGCCGGCGGGTTACGGCATCAACGAGGTCGGGCAGTTCGTCCCCGAGGACTGGTGGGCGATCGTCTTCAACCCGTCCTTCCCTTACCGGCTCGTCCACATGGTGCTGGCGGCCTATCTCACGACGGCCTTCGTCGTCGGTGCGGTCGCGGCATTCCACCTGCTGCGCGACCGGGCCAACGCCCATGCCAGGCTGATGTTCTCGATGGCCTTGTGGATGGCGACCATCGTCGCGCCGATGCAGATCGTCGCCGGCGATTTCCATGGCGTGAACACGCTGGAGCACCAGCCCGCCAAGATCGCCGCCATCGAGGGGCATTTCGAGACCAACAGCGACGGCTCGATGCCGCTGACGCTGTTCGGCATCCCCAACATGGAGACGGGACGGACGGACTATGCCGTCGACGTGCCCTATCTCGGCTCGCTCATCCTGACCCATTCGCTCGATGGCGTGGTGCAGGGGCTCGACGCCTTCCCGCGCGACGAATGGCCGAACGCCACGATCGTGTTCTGGAGCTTCCGGGTCATGGTGGCGATCGGCTTCGCCATGCTCGGCATCGGGCTCTGGTCGCTGTTCAAGCGCTATCGCGGCTCGCTCTTTTCGAGCACCTGGCTGCAGCGGGCGATGCTCGCAATGGGGCCGATGGGGTTCGTCGCGGTCATCGCCGGCTGGATCACCACCGAGGTCGGGCGCCAGCCCTTCACCGTGTACGGCCTGCTGCGCACGTCCGAGAGCCATTCGCCCATCGCGGCGGAAGCGGTCGGGACGTCGCTCGTCGCCTTCGTCATCGTCTACTTCCTGCTGTTCGGCGCCGGGACGTTCTACATCCTGCGCCTGATGGGCAAGACGCCGACTCCGTTCGAGGAGGATAGCCCGCCGCACCAGCCGACACGGGCAGCCGGCATCACGCCGGCGCCCTCGCTCGAGGGGCGCAACACGCCCGAACCGGCTGAGAGCTGAGGGAGACGACCATGGACCTCGCCGTACTCTGGGCGTTCATCATCGCCTTCGCCGTCATCGCCTATGTCATCCTCGACGGGTTCGACCTCGGTACCGGCATCCTGTTCCCGCTGCTCGGGCGCCACGAGAACCGCGACACGGCGATGAACACGGTGGCGCCTATCTGGGACGGCAACGAGACCTGGCTGATCCTCGGCGGCGGCGGGCTGTTCGCGGTGTTCCCGCTGGCCTACGCGATCATCATGCCGGCGATCTATGCGCCGATCATCGCCATGCTGCTGGCGCTGATCTTCCGCGGCGTGGCCTTCGAGTTCCGCTTCCGGACGGTGCGAGGCCGCTGGATGTGGGACGTCTCGTTCTTCATCGGCTCGGTCGTGGCGGCGCTGAGCCAGGGCATCGCGCTCGGCACGCTGGTCCAGGGCATCGACGTCGATGGCCGGGCCTATGCCGGCGGCTGGTTCGACTGGCTGACGCCGTTCTCGCTGATGACCGGCGTCGCGGTCGTCGTCGGCTACGCGCTGCTCGGTGCCACCTGGCTGGTGATGAAGACCGAAGGGGAACTGCACGACATCGCCAATCGCTTCGCCTGGATCACCGGCATCGGCACGCTGGTGCTGATCGGTCTCGTCAGCCTGTGGATGCCGTTCCTCGACGCCGAGTTCTACGTGCGCTGGTTCACCTTCCCGCTGATCTTCTACGTCGCGCCAGTGCCGATCATGCTCGCCTTCGCGGCCTTCAGCCTGTTCAGTTCGCTGGCACGCGGCAAGCACGTGCGGCCGTTCCTGTCGGCGCTGACGATCTTCGTCCTCGCCTTCGCCGGCCTTGGCATCAATTTCTATCCCAACATCATCCCGCCGGACATCACCATCTGGGACGCCGCCGCGCCTGACGCCTCGCTGATCTTCCTGCTGGTCGGCGCCTCGGTGCTGATCCCGATGATCCTGATCTATACCGGCTACGCCTACTGGGTGTTCCGCGGCAAGGTCGTCGAGGGCGAAGGCTACCACCATTGACCCGGCCGCAAGGCGAGCCCCGCGAGGCGCCGGACAGCCTGTGGAAGCGGATCGGCTGGTTTGTGCTGCTCTGGCTCGGCGGCATCGCCGTGGTCAGCCTTCTCGGCCTGATCATCCGCAGCGTGCTGATCGGCTGATCAGGCCGCCAGCGCCAGTTCCGGCACAGTCGCGCGCACCAGCGCCATGTCGGCGGTAAATGCCGCGCTCTCTTGGGCCTGCGCCGCCGCATCCGGCAGGCGCAGGATGTAGGACGGGTGGACGGTGACGAGCAGCTTCGTCGCCGCATCGAGGTCGATCAGCTTCGAGCGCGTATCGCGGATCGTCACGGTCCGGCCGAGCACCGCGGCCGCGGCCGTCGCGCCCAAGGCGACCACCAGTTTCGGGCGGATCAGTTCCCGCTCGGTGTCGAGCCACCAGCGGCAGGCCTGGACCTCGCCGGCATTGGGCTTGGCATGGATGCGCCGTTTGCCGCGCGGCACGAACTTGAAATGCTTGACCGCATTGGTGACGTAGGCCCGGGTCCGGTCGATCCCGGCCGCCGCCAGCGCCTGGTCGAATACCTTGCCGGCCGGGCCGATAAACGGCTCGCCGGCAAGATCCTCCTGATCGCCCGGCTGTTCACCGATAAACATCACCGGCGCGTCAGCCGGGCCGCGGCCGAACACGGTCTGCGTCGCCGGCTCCCAGAGATGACAGGCCTTGCAGTGCTTCGCCTGGTCTCGCGCGGCATCGAGATCGGCGTGCCGGATGCGTTCTGCCGATGCTTCCGCCGGAACCGGTCTTGCCATCCGCTCCCGCTCCATCTGGCGTTCATGTCGTAAACCCGGCAGGGTCGGCGCGGTTTCGATCATCCGCCGCGACGCGGCCTCGGCGCCCTCGATCAGCGGCCGGATCAGCGCGGTCTCGGGCATGTTCGCCCAGTATTTCTTCGGCATCTCGGCCTGCATCGCCTTCACCTTCAGCCGCGCCGGGTTGAAGATCGAGGCGTAATAGGTGAGCCAGAGCGCCTCCATGTCGTCGTCCTTGGGCCGCATGTCCTTCGTCGCGCCCGGCAAATAGGACAGGTCCGAGCCGTCCCAGTGCACCGAGCGCTCCGGAGTCAGGATCGTCCAGACCATGCCGGCGAAGCGCCGCGCGAAGAACGGCGCGGTCAGCTCGACGATGTGGTGGAACGGCTCGAACCAGGCGACGTAGTGCCGGCCGAGCTCGGGATCCTCGATCTCGCGAAAGCGCACGAAGGCCTTCATCTTGTGGCTGTCGCGGCGCACCGCCTTTTCCATTTCCCGCGCCCGGATGACGTCGGGATCGGACGCGATCTCCAGCAGCTGCTTCTCCGTCTGCAGCCGCCAGAGCAGCCGGTAGGCGAAGACGAAGCGGTCGGCATCGGCGTGGCAGACGAGTTTGGCTGCCAGCTCCGGAAACGCTTTCGGCACGGTCGGTTGGGAAGCGCTGGCGGGCGGCAGCGGGAGCGGTTCGGCGAAAAGGCCGGGGGCTTCCTCGCCGACGGTGAAGCTCATTTCTTCGGGCGGAACACCGAGGGATAGCGCTGTGCGGGAAGCGATACGCCAGCCGTCGAAGTCGGCGGGGAAGGAGAGCGGGGCGGTGAACATGGACGACCGATGAGTTGGGTGGAAATCTCAACTTGGCGCGGAACGGACTTGTTCCCGTTCTCGTCAGAACGTCGCTGAACTTACCGGCTAGCTGCGACATCTCCGTCGGCGTCATCCTCGGGCCCCGTCCCGAGGATCCAGTCCCATTCCCGCACGCTGCTCACGACCTGCCCGACCGGCTGAGGCGTCCCTTCGAACGTTCCTCATACGGACAGGCCATTACCGCGCGGAAGCATGGATCCTCGGGATGGGGCCCGACGATGACGACCTTGTTGGGCACCGTGGCACAATGCTCCAGCCGTCGGATGCGAGTTGACATGCGGGCGCATCGCCCCCTCAAAACAACTCCATCTGCGCCGGTGACCGCACCTTCGGCAGGAACCGCTCCCGCAGGCCCGCGCTGTCCGTCGCAGCGCCCGGCGTCCAGTCCAGCGCCTCGATGAAGGGGCGGACCTTGGCGACCGACTGGCAGAGCCGTGCCACGTCGTCGATCCGCAGCGTCCGGTGCCGGCGCGTCGAGAGGATGCGGTCGACGGCGCGCGTGCCGAGGCCGGGCACGCGCAGCAGCGTCTCCTTGTCGGCGCGGTTGACGTCGACCGGGAAGCGCTCACGGTGCTTCAGCGCCCAGGCGAGCTTCGGGTCGATGGCAAGGTCGAGCATGCCCGCCTCGCCGCCGGCAACGATCTCGCCGCGGTCGAAGCCGTAGAAGCGCATCAGCCAGTCGGCCTGGTAGAGCCGGTGCTCGCGCATCAGCGGCGGCTTGCCGAGCGGCAGCCGGCTCGACGCGTCCGGGATCGGCGAGAAGGCGGAATAATAGACCCGCTTCAGCCGGTAGTTGCCGTAGAGGTTTTCCGAGCGGGCGAGGACGTGGTCGTCGTCCGAGCCGTCGGCGCCGACGATCATCTGCGTCGACTGGCCGCCCGGCGAGAAGCGCGCGGGCTTGGCACGATCCCGCTTCTCACCCTTGTGCTCCTCGATCTTGGCGCGCAGATGCCCCATGGCGCGGCGGATGTCGCGCGGCTTCTTCTCCGGCGCGAAGGCCTCCAGCGTCGCATCGGTCGGCAGCTCAATGTTGATCGACAGGCGGTCGGCGAAAAGCCCTGCCTCTTCGATCAGCGCCGGCGATGCATCGGGGATCGTCTTCAGATGGATGTAGCCGGCGAAGTTCTCCTCCAGCCGCAGCTTGCGGGCGATCCGCACCATCTCCTCCATCGTGTAGTCGGAGCTGCGGATGATGCCGGAGGAGAGGAACAGTCCCTCGATGTAGTTGCGCCGGTAGAATGACATCGTCAGCTGCACGACCTCCTCCACCGTGAAGCGGGCGCGCGGGACGTTGGACGACGACCGGTTGACGCAATAGGCGCAGTCATAGACGCAGAAATTGGTCATCAGGATCTTGAGCAGCGATATGCACCGCCCGTCCGGCGCGTAGGCATGGCAGATGCCGGAGCCTTCGGTCGAGCCGATGCCCTTCGACTTGGCCGAATCCCGGCGAGTCGAGCCGCTGGAGGCGCAGGAGGCGTCGTATTTGGCGGCGTCGGAGAGGATCGCGAGCTTGTCGATGAGGGTGGTCTTGGCCATCAGGCCAACATACCGTTCCTGAAATGTTCCGCCAGAGCGAACGGGCGGCTGCGGCAAAACGCGCAGCCATCCGGCCTGATTGAAGGCGGTCTCAGTCCTCCTCGACGAAGACCTCGTCGCGCTTGCGGCGGAT
Source organism: Aurantimonas endophytica (assembly GCF_014196845.1). Lineage (GTDB taxonomy): Bacteria > Pseudomonadota > Alphaproteobacteria > Rhizobiales > Rhizobiaceae > Aurantimonas > Aurantimonas endophytica. The sequence continues at coordinate 436,995 of NZ_JACIEM010000002.1, read as the reverse complement.
CGACGGCAGCAGCGCGATCACCACGGCCAGCACCGCCACGGCGAGCAGGCCGGCGCTGATCGGACGTTCGATGAAGATCATCGGGTCGCCGCGGGCGATGATCATGGCACGGCGGAAATGCTCCTCGAGCAGCGGTCCAAGCACGAAGCCGAGCAGCAGGGGCGCCGGTTCACAGCCGAGCTTGATCAGCAGATAGCCGAGGATGCCGAAGAAGACGATGGCGTAGATGTCGAAGACGTTGAGGTTGATCGTGTAGGTTCCGAACACCGCGAACGCGACGATGGCCGGGAACAGGACGTTGTAGGGCACGCTCAGGAGCTTCACCCACAGGCCGATGAGCGGCAGGTTGAGCAGCACCAGCATCAGATTGCCGATCCACATCGAGGCGATGATGCCCCAGAACAGCGCCGGCTCGTCGTTGATGACGTTCGGTCCCGGCGTGATGCCCTGGATGATGAAGGCGCCGATCATTAGCGCCATCACCGGATGGGCCGGGATGCCGAGCGTCAGCAGCGGGATGAAGGAGGTCTGCGCCGCGGCGTTGTTGGCCGATTCCGGCCCGGCGACACCCTCGATCGCGCCCTGCCCGAATTCCTCCGGGGTCTTCGACATCCGCTTTTCCATCGAATAGGACGCGAAGGACGAAAGGACGTGGCCGCCGCCGGGCAGCACGCCAAGGATCGAGCCGAGCGCCGTGCCGCGGAGCACCGGGCCGGTGGCGCGGCGGAAGTCGTCGCGCGTCAGCCACAGCCGCCCGATCGCCTGCTTCAGAGCAGAGCGGGTCTGCTCGTTCTCGAGATTGCGGAGAATCTCCGCGATGCCGAACATGCCGACTGCGACGGAGACGAAATTGATCCCCGAGAACAGCTCGAAATAGCCGAAGGTGAAGCGCGGCTGGCCGGTATAGATGTCCTGCCCGACCATGCCGAGCAGCAGGCCGAGCACGATCATCGCCAATGCCTTGACGACGGAGCCGTGCGCCAGCGCGATCGAGGCGAGAAGTCCGAGCACGATCAGCGAGAAATATTCTGGCGCGCCGAACTGCAGGGCGATGCGGGCGAGCGGTGGCGCCGCCACCGCGAGGATCAGCGTCGCGACCGTACCGGCGAAGAACGAGCCCAGCGCCGCCGTGGCCAGCGCCGGCCCGGCCCTGCCCTTGCGCGCCATCTGGTAGCCGTCGATGGCGGTGACGGCGGAGGAGGATTCACCCGGCAGGTTGATCAGGATCGCGGTGGTCGAGCCGCCATATTGCGCGCCGTAATAGATGCCGGCGAGCATGATCAGCGAGGTCACCGGCGACAGGCTGAGCGTGATCGGCAAGAGCATGGCGATGGTCGCCGTCGGGCCGATGCCGGGCAGGACGCCGACGAGCGTGCCCAGCAGCACGCCGAGGAAGCAGTAGAAGATGTTCACCGGGGTGAGCGCGGTGTCGAAGCCAAGCGCGAGGTTGACGAGAAGATCCATCACGCGATCCGGGTCACATCGGCCACCAGGGGCCGAACAAGGGAACGGGTACGCGCAGCGCGTAGATGAACACCGCGATGCAGAAGGCCGGCAGCGCGACCGCCATGACCAGTCCGGCCAGCGGCTTGGTCCGCCGGCTGGCGAAGGCCGCCAGAAGCACGGTCAGGAAGAGCGCCGGCGCGAGGCCGAGCCCCTTGATCGTCAGCGCGAAGACCATCAACGCGCCGATGATCAGCACGAAGCCGCGCACCGGGAAGGCGCCGAGCGGCGCGTCTTCTGTATTGCGGACGCCGGCCAGGGCGATCACCAGCCCGAGCAGGACGAGGAATCCCGCCAGCGCCAGCGGGAAGAAGCCCGGCCCCATGCGCAGCGGGGTCCCGAGATCATAGCCGTAGCTCGCATAGCCGAAGGCCAGGCCGAAGGCGACGAAGATGCCGCCTGCCAGAAGATCGCGCGCAGATTTGTGAAGGGTCACTCTACGTTCCGAGCAGCGGACGGTTCACGGTGGAGCGGCAGCGCTGCGCCACGCTCCACCGACATGATTGCTGCGGCCGATCAATCGGCGTAGACGCCGGCCTGTTCGATGATCGGGCGCCACAGCTCGATCTGCGACGTCAGGCGTTCCGCATGCGCGGCGGGCGTTGCCTCTTCCTGTGAGGAGGGCGCCGTTCCCAGATCGCCGAACCGGGCAATGACGGTTTCGTCCGCCAGGGCCTTCTGCAGGGCCGCCGAGACCTGCTCGACGATCTCCGTCGACGTGCCTTCCGGCGCGTAGAGACCGTGCCAGACACTGACCTCGAAATCCGGAAGGCCCGATTCCGCGGTGGTCGGCACGTCCGGCAGCGCGTCGAGGCGCTCCTTCGTCGTCACCGCGTAGGCCTTCACTTCACCGCCCTTGATCTGGCCGGTCGTGTTGGTGGTCTGGTCGCACATCAGGTCGACCTGACCGCCGATGAGATCGGTCATCGCGGGGCCCGTACCCTGGTACGGCACGGTCGTCATCTGCGTGTCGAGCGCCGTCATCAGCAACAGGCCGCACAGATGCGAGGCAGCCCCGATTCCCGCATTGGCGTAGGTGAGCTGGTCGCCCTGCTCCTTGATGACGGGGATCAGCTCCGCCATCGTCGTCGGCGCCAGATCCTTGCGGCCGATGACGGTCATCGGCACGTCGGTGACCAGGCCGATCGGCAGGAAATCCGTCGTCGGATCGTAAGGTAGATTGCGGTAGAGCGTCGGGGCCGTCGACATGCCGATATGGTGGATCAGGATCTTGTAGCCGTCCGGTTCGGCATTCGCCACCTGCGTCCCGGCGAGCGTGCCGCCGGCGCCGGCGACGTTCTGGACCACGATCTGCTGTCCGAGCTCACGGGACATTGGTTCGGCGATCAGCCGCGCGACGGTATCCGTCGGGCCACCGGCTGCGAACGGCACGACCATCGTGATCGGTTGCGTCGGATAATCCTGCGCGCTGGCACTGCCTGCCGCGAGCACGATGAGGCTCGCGCCGAGCCAAGTCGTCGTCTTCATGTTGTTCCTCCCGACAGCCGCGCCCGCGGTGAACCCACCGGGACCTCCACACGGCCGAATGTGCAGACTACCACGGCCACGGCCCGCTTCAACCGGGACGGGAACCATCGCTCCCGCCCCGAAGGCGGCGTCGCGAGATTTGGCGTCGCCGATGGCGACGCCGGCGATCATCCGTGCGCCGCGGCCTTGGCGACGGCGCGCTTGGTGACGACCTTCACGAGATTGGCGCGATAGGCCGATGTGCCGTGCATGTCGGACATCATCATGCCTTCGTCGGCGGAAAGATCGGCCAGCGCCGAGCCGTCGAAGTTCGAGGAAAGCGCCTGTTCTGCCGCTTCCCAGCGAAAGGCGCCGTTCGAGCCGGACCCCGTCACGCCGACCTTCACGTCGGTGCCGCGCTGGGCGACGAACACGCCGCACATGGCATAGCGCGATGCGGGATTGCGGAACTTCTCGTAGCCGCAGCGATCGGGCGCCTCGAAGGAGGCGGCGGTGACGATCTCGTCTTCCTCGAGCGCCGTCTCGAACAGGCCGAGGAAGAAATCGCCCGCCGGAATCTCGCGACGGTTCGTATGGATCGTCGCGCCGAGCGCCAGCATGGCGGCCGGATAGTCGGCGGCGGGATCGTTGTTGGCGATCGAGCCGCCGAGCGTGCCGAGATGGCGCACCGCCGGATCGCCGATCAGGCCGGCCAGCTCGCTGACGCCGGGACAGGCGCTCTTGATGCCCTCATGCCGGGCGACTTCGGCGTGGGTCGTGCCGCCGCCGATGCGGATCGAGCGGCCATTGACCTCGATCCCTTTCAGCTCCGGAACGTGGCGCAGGTCCACCAGCGCCGAGGGCGCGGCGAGGCGCTGCTTCATGGTCGGGATCAGCGTCTGTCCGCCGGACATGTATTTGCCCTCGCCGCCGCTCTCGCCAATGAGTGCCACGGCGGATTCCAGCGAGGTCGGACGATGATAGACGGTCTCGTACATGGATCTGCTCCGTTCGGCGCCGGGTCGGCAAGAAGGCCGACCGCGCGGCGCAAGAGTTGAAATCGAAGGGGCGGCGAGCCCCGCCGGCGGCATCGCGCCGCCGGCAAATCCTTGTTGCTCAGGCGACGGCGTGGAGCGCGTGCCAGACCTTCTCCGGGGTCGCCGGCATCGACAGGTCGTTGTTGCCGATCGCGTCGGTGATGGCATTGATCACCGCCGGCGGCGAGCCGATCGCGCCGGCCTCGCCGCAGCCCTTCATGCCCAGCGGATTGCCGGGGCAGAGGGTCTCAGACGTCGAGACCTTGAACATCGGCAGGTCCCAGGCGCGCGGCATCGCATAGTCCATGTAGGAGGCCGTCACCAGCTGGCCGGTGTCGTCGTAACGCGTGCCCTCGAGCAGCGCCTGGCCGATACCCTGGGCAAGCCCGCCATGCACCTGGCCCTCGACGATCATCGGGTTGATCACCCGGCCGAAATCGTCGGCGGCGACGAACTGGATGATCTCGGTCGTGCCGGTGTCGGGGTCGACCTCGACCTCGCAGATGTAGCAGCCAGCCGGGAAGGTGAAGTTGGTCGGGTCGTAGAAGGCGCCCTCCTTGAGGCCCGGCTCCATGCCGTCCGGCAGGTTATGGCCGGTATAGGCGCCGAGGCAGACCTCGTGCCAGGCGAGCTTCCTGTCGGTGCCGGCGACCTTCACCTCGCCGTTCTCGATGACGATGTCGCCGGCGTCCGCCTCCAGCACGTGGGCGGCGATCTTCTTGGCCTTGGCCTCGACCTTGTCGAGCGCCTTGACGATCGCCGACATGCCGACCGCGCCGGAGCGCGAGCCGTATGTGCCCATGCCGAACTGCACCTTGTCGGTGTCGCCGTGGATGACCTGGACGTTGTCGACCGGCAGGCCGAAGCGCTCGGCGACGAGCTGGGCGAAGGTGGTCTCGTGGCCCTGGCCGTGGCTGTGGGAGCCGGTGAGGATCTCGATCGTGCCGACCGGATTGACCCGGACCTCGGCCGATTCCCAGAGGCCGACCCCGGCGCCAAGCGAGCCGACGGCCTTGGACGGGGCGATGCCACAGGCCTCGATGTAGCAGCTCATGCCGAGGCCGCGCAGCTTGCCGCGGGCCTTCGCCTCGGCGCGGCGGGCCTCGAAGCCGGCGACGTCCGCCTCCGCCATGGCGGCGTCGAGGCTGGCGTCGAAATCGCCGGCGTCATAGTTCATGATGACCGGCGTCTGGTGTGGGAAGGTGCGGATGAAGTTCTTGCGGCGCAGTTCCGCCGGAGAGATCCCCAACTCGCGGGCCGCCGTCTCCATGGTCCGCTCCAGGACGTAGGTCGCCTCCGGCCGGCCGGCGCCGCGATAGGCGTCCACCGACACGGTGTTGGTGTAGACGGCGCGGACATTGGCGTGGATCGCCGGGATGTCGTACTGGCCGGACAAGAGCGTCGCGTAGAGATAGGTCGGGGTCGCCGAGGAAAACAGCGACATGTAGGCGCCGAGATTGGCGACCGTGTCGACCTTCAGGCCGAGGATTCGCTGGTTGGCGTCGAAGGCCATCTCGACCTCGGTGACGTGGTCGCGGCCATGCGCGTCGGTGAGGAAAGCCTCCGAGCGGTCGGACGTCCACTTGACCGGGACGCCGGTGCGCTTGGATGCCCAGAGGCAGACGATCTCCTCCGGATAGATGTAGATCTTCGAGCCGAAGCCGCCGCCGACATCCGGCGCGATGACCCGCAGCTTGTGCTCCGGCGCCACATTGTAGAAGGCGCTCATCACCAGCCGGGCGACATGCGGATTCTGGGACGTCGTCCAGCAGGTGTAGTGATCGTCCGCCATGTCATAGTGGCCGAGCGCGGCGCGCGGCTCCATCGGGTTCGGCACCAGGCGGTTGTTGACGATGTGCAGCTTCGTGACGTGTGCCGCCCGCTCGAAGGCCCGGTCGGTCGCTTCGCGATCGCCGAGCTCCCAGTCGAAGATCAGGTTGCCGGGAGCCTCGGGATGCAGTTGCGGCGCGCCCTCCTTGAGCGCATCGGTCGCCTGCACGACGACCGGCAGTTCCTGGTAGGTGACGTCCACGGCTTCGGCCGCGTCGCGGGCCTGCAGCCGTGTGTCCGCCACGACGACCGCCACCGGCTGGCCGACATGGCGCACCGTGCCGACGGCGAGCGCCGGGTAGGCGCCCATCTTCATCGGCGAGCCGTCCTTCGAAGAGACGCCCCAGCCGCAGATCAGGTTGCCGATGCCGTCGCCCTGCAACTGCTCCCCGACGAGGACACCGATGACGCCCGGCATCGACTCGGCCGCGGCCACGTCGATCCCGGCGATGGTGGCATGGGCATAGGGGGAGCGAACGAAGGCCGCGTATTTCATGCCCGGCACGACCATGTCGTCGACATAGCGGCCGTGACCGGTGATGAAACGCTTGTCTTCTTTGCGCAGGACCCGTGCGCCGATACCTTCGATACCCATTCCGAAACCTCCCAGTGTTCGAAAACCGGCTAGGGAGCGCCTCCTCCGGCGATCCGGCCGTTCATGATCTCAACGTCCTGCCGCTCGGCCGCCTATTCGGCGGCGAGCCGCTGCGGCTCACCGGCGCCTGCGGCGGCCAGGATCGCCTTGACGATGTTGTGGTAGCCCGTGCAGCGGCAGATGTTGCCGTCGAGTTCCTCGCGGACCGTATGCTCGTCGAGGTCGCTGCCGTGCCGGCCGATGATGTCAACGGCCGTCATGATCATGCCCGGCGTGCAGAAGCCGCATTGCAGGCCGTGATGCTCGCGGAAAGCCGCCTGCACGGGATGCAGCTCGGCGCCGTTCGCCAGCCCCTCGATGGTGGTCACGGCGGATCCCGACGCCTGCACCGCCAGCATGGTGCAGGCCTTCACCGCCTTTCCGTCGACATGCACGACGCAGGCGCCGCACTGCGAGGTGTCGCAGCCGACATGGGTCCCGGTCAGTCCCAGATTTTCCCGCAGATACTGGACCAGCAACGTGCGGTCCTCGACCGTACCGGTCATCTCCCGTCCGTTCACCGTCATCGTCACTTCGCTCATAGAACCCTCCCCCGGGAACCGACGGCCCGGCGTGTCGCTCGACGTGCCGGGCCGGTTGTGTTTTGCGGCGCGCCTTCGACGAGGGGCGCGCTCTGGATGGCGACAGTGCCCTCTCTCCGAGACGGCTTCAAGCGCTTTTCAGAACCATTCCATTGAGCCGCGGCGGGCATCCACGGCGCGGCGTCTGCCAGCCGCGAATGTCGCCGATGCCTCGGAGGGCGCCGGGCAGTGTGGGCGCGACGAGATGTCTCGCCTGCCTTCCGGACGCTGCGGCAGCTGTGACCGTTGCGGCACAAGCCGCCAGCGGAATGGCTGCGGCGATGCGTCAGGACGGCATCAAGTAACGGCTTGTAGTTGTTATTTCACGATTTCCCGCCATGCTAAGAGCTGCAGGGGGAGAAATTCGACCGCACGAACGATGTCGCCGTCGCGATGGCGTGACGGTGGGTCGGTTCTGTTCCCCGGCAGCGAGTTCGGGCGGCAGCGGGAAGCGAATTATTGCATTATAGGGTCAACTCCTGCGCGAAGCTGGTGATGCTGGCGGCCGGCTCTTGCCTCGTGGCCGGCAGCCCACGCCCGGCCGCCGCGTTCGAGATCTTCGGCTTCCGCTTCTTCGAGGACGAGGCCCCCGACGCCGATATCATCGATCCGATCCGCTACACGGTAAACCTGACGGTGGCCCCGGCGCCAGGCGACGACGGGTCGATCGAATCCAGCCTTCGGAGCGCCTCGACGCTCATCTCCGGCGAGGACGAGGCCGTTTCCGGCTCGCTCGGACTCCTGTCGCGGGCCCGCAACGACAGGCGGCGGCTGGTCGCTGCCTTGTTCGAGAACGCCCGCTATGACGGTCTGGTGGATATATTCATCGAAGGCCGCAACATCGTCGACCTGCCGCCGGACGCTGCATTCGACACGTCGCGCCCCGTCCCGGTCTCGATCCGGGTGCGGCCCGGCCCGCTCTACACGCTGGGACGCGTCTCGGTCTCGACGCAGGGCATCCCCGTCGATCCGGCCCGATTCGGGCTGGCCCCCGGCGCCTCCGCCGGTTCCGCCGACGTGCTGGACGGCGAGGCGCGGCTCTTTCGGGAACTGCGCGAGCAGGGCCGTCCCTTCGTCGCCGTCACCGATCGCGACATCATCGCCGATGCCGCCACCAACCGGCTGGAATACGACGTGGACCTCGCGCCCGGAAACCCGGTGCCATTCGGGCAAACCTTCGTCGAGGGGGCAGAGGACGTCGATCCCGGCTTCATCGCCTACATGGCGGGGGTCAAGGCGGACGAGGTCTTCTCGCCCGAAGATCTCGCCGCGGCTCGCGAGCGGCTGCTGAAACTCGACGTCTTTTCCAGCGTCACCGTCAGGGAGGCGCGGGCGCAGGCGGCGGACGGGTCCCTGCCGGTGCAGATCGAGGTCGGCGAGCGCAAGTTCGGCTTTTACGGCGTCGGCGCGACCTACTCCAACACCGCCGGCGCGGGTGCCTCCGGCTATGTCGGCCACCGCAACCTGTTCGGCCGGGCCGAATCGATCCGGCTCGACGCGTCGGTCTCTCGCATCGGCGCCACCGCGATATCCAACGAGGCGCGCGAGACGGACGGCTTCGACTATGCCGCCTCGCTGGTCTTCCGCAAGCCGGGCGTGCTCGGCCCCAATTCGGTCTATGTCGGCTCGCTCGAAGCCAAGAGCGAACAGCCCCTGGCCTACGACCGGGTGAGCTACGCTGCGACCAGCGGCGTCGAATACGAGATCGACGCCAACCAGACGCTCTCGGTCATCCTGCGGGGCGAGTACGAGGAAATCACCGACTATCTCGGCACGCAGGACTATCTGCTGGCGTCGCTGCCGATCACCTACACGTTCGACAACCGCGACAACAAGTTGAACCCGACCGAGGGCTTCTATGCCCAGGCCCTGGTCGAGCCGACCTACGGCTTCAACACCGAGACGCCCTTTGCCAAGACGCGCCTGGATGGGCGCAGCTATCTCTCGCTCTCCGACAGCGACCGCTTCATCCTCGCAGGCCGGGTCGGCTACGGCACGATCTTCGGCGCCGACCTCGCCGACATCCCGAACGACCGGCGCTTCTTCGCCGGCGGCGGCGGCTCGGTGCGCGGCTACGAGTTCCAGTCGGTCGGACCGTATTATCCGTCCTTTGCGCCCCCCGGCTTCAACGAGGTCTTCACCGATACGCCGACCGGCGGCCTGTCACTCTTCGAGGCTTCGGCGGAGGCGCGCATCGGCGTCACCGAAAACATCCAGATCGTACCCTTCATCGATGTCGGGACGGTCGGCGACGACCTCGTCCCCGACTTTTCCGAGTTCAAGATCGGCGCCGGCGTCGGCGCCCGCTATCTGACGAGCTTCGGGCCGATCAGGCTCGACGTCGCCATCCCGCTCGACCCGGGTCCGCGCGATGCGAGCTACCAGATCTACGCCGGCATCGGTCAGGCCTTCTGATGCGTCGCTTCGCCCCCCTCCTCCTCGCCCTCGTCGCCCTCTCGACATTGCTGTCGGCGCGGCCGGCCGAGGCCCAGCAGTTCCTCGCCACCCGGCTCGAGAACTTCATCTCGACCGACACGATGCAGGTCGAGATCGAGGGCCTTTCCGGCGCGCTGACGGGACGCCTGCGCATCGGCAGCGTCACCGTGAGCGATCCGCAGGGCACGTTCCTGACGGCCCGCGATCTGGCGATGGACTGGTCGCCTTTCGCGCTGGTGCGCTCCAACCTGTCGATCGAAAACCTGACGGCGGGCCAGATCGTGCTCGAACGCCTGCCGACGGGCCAGCCCGAGACAGCGGAGGAGGAGGCCTCGGGCTTCTCCCTGCCTTCGATCACCGCCAGCATTCGCAATCTGGCGATCGAGGAATTCGTCCTCGGCGCCCCGATCGCGGGCACGCAGGCGCGGCTGCGGGCCAATGGCAGCCTCACGCTGGCCGCCGATCCCACCAGCCTGGCCGTGCGGGCGAACATCGATCGGCTCGATCAGCCGGGTCAGGTCGCGCTCGATATCGGATACGCACCTGACCAGAACCAGCTGCGGCTGGACATCGCGGCGAGCGAACCGGCCGGCGGCCTCGTCGCCACGCTGCTCGACATCCCGGACCGGCCGGCGGTGGAACTCACGATCAACGGCTCCGGGCCTTTGTCCGCCTTCATGGCAAACGGCTCGCTCACCGTCGGCGGCGAGCCCGCAGCGACGCTGACGGCGCGTGTCGACGGCGCCGAAGACGGCCGCCGCGTCGCAGCCTCGCTCAGCGTCGCGGCCGAACGCTTCGTGCCCGAGGCCTATGCGCGCTACGTCGCCGGCGGCGCCAATCTCGACGTGCAGATGCTGGCGCGCAACGACGGTCTTTATGTCGTCGACCAGGCCGAGCTGGCATCGGACGCTCTGGCCGCAACGGCATCCGGCACGCTGGACCTTGCCGGCGCGGGCAACGACCTGACCGTATCCGTCGCCTCGCGGGACGGCAGCCCGATCCCCTTCTCCTTCGGCACCCCGCCCGGTGCGACCGAGCTGGAGGTCGCCGGGCTGGAAGGCCGGATCACCGGCGCGCTGAACGCCGCCGGCCTGAACGTCACTGCGCAGCTGCCGCGCGCCGGCTACGGCGAATATGTCGCGACCGGCGTCGACGCCACGCTCACCAGCGCCGGGTTCGACATCTCCGGCCTGCGGGGACCGCTGGCCATCGAGGCGACGGCGACGGAGGTCGCAGCTCCCGAAGGTCTCGCCGACCGCTTCCTCACCGGACCGCTGCGCCTTTCCGTCGACGGTGCGCTGACTGCGGAGGGGCTGGTCTTCAACCCGAGCCGGGCGACCACCGATGTCGCATCGATCGATCTGCAGGGCACAGCCGCGCTGAATTTCGCTGTCTTCGACCTCGCGCTGGAGTCGGCCTTTCAGACAGCCGCGCTGTCGGCGGCCATGATCCCGCTGGCCGGGGACGAACTCGCGGTGTCCGGCCGCTTCGCCCGCACCCCGGATGCCGGCATCTCGGCCGAGAACCTGTCGGTACGCGGCGAAGGTCTGACGATCGGCGGCAGCGCCGCGCTGTCGGGCGGCACCGTCACCGCCGATATCGATGGCGAGCTCCAGCAGGCTGGGGCGGTGAATTCCGCCTTCTCCGGCGCGGCGACCTTCTCGCTCACGGCATCCGGTCCGGTGGAACAGCCGGACGTCGACCTCCAGATTTCCGGCAACGGGCTCAGCATCAACGGCCGGGAGCTCGCCGACCTCAGCGTTTCGGCGCGCGGCACGTTCGACGCCGGCGCTCCCGCCGGTACGGTGGAGATCACCGGCACGCTCGACGGCCAGCCGCTGTCCGGCGCCGCGCAACTCGAAACCCTCGCCGACGGCGAACGCCGGATCAACGGCCTCGCCATCCGCCAGGGCCCGAACGCGATTACCGGCGACCTGACACTGACCGATGCCTTCGCTCCGGTCGGGACGCTGAGCGTCGATGTCGAGGATATCGGACCGCTGGCGGCTCTCGGCGGCGTCGACGCATCGGGCGACGTCAACGGCACGATCGAGCTGTCGGTCGACGGCGACGACATGCCGGTAGCGACGCTGGACCTTGCCGGCGACAGCATCGGCTTTGCCGGCAACACGCTGCAGGCGGCGATCATCGACCTTGCGGTCGGCGACTATCTGGGAACGCCGAAGCCCGCAGGGCGCGTCAGTGCCGAGGCGATCGATGCGGCGGGCCTTTCGGTGCGCTATCTGGCGGTCGACCTCACCAGCGAGGGTGACGCAACCGGTCTCGCGGCCACGGCCGAACTCAATGGGGTGCCGCTCCGCCTCGAAGGCAGTGCCAGCTTCGAGCCTGGCACCACGCTGATCGCCCTCGAGCGCCTCGAAGCCGAAATCCCCGATGCTGCCGTACGGCTGCGCGAGCCGGTGACGATCCGCATCGCCGACGGCACGACGACACTGCCGGAAATCCTTCTCGAAACCGGCGACGGCACGGTATCGCTCGCCGGCACGGCCGGCGAGACGCTCGACCTCGCGCTCAGGCTCGAGGCCGTGCCCGCCGCCATCGCCAATCCGTTCGTGCCCGGCCTTGCCGCTGCCGGGCGGATCGACGGCTCCGCCGATATTTCCGGCGCCGCGTCGGATCCGGCGGCACGCTTCTCGATCAACGCCACCGAACTCGCGGTCGGCCAGTCGCGCGCCGCCAATGTCCCGCCGGTCGAGGCGGTGCTTGCCGGCACCTATGAAAGCGGAACTCTGACCTTCGAGACCGCGCGGGTCGACCTCGGCGACGGGTCGATCGTCGCCAACGGCTCGGTCGGGGAGCAGCTCGACGTCAGCGTTGCGATGGACAACGTGCCCGTGGCGCTGGCCAACGGCTTCGTCGACGGGCTCGACGCGGCCGGCACCGTCTCCGGCACGGCAAGCGTCACCGGCCCGCGCGCCGACCCGGCCGCAACCTTCGACATCGAGGGCCGCGAGATCACCGCCGAGGAGATCGCGGCTGCCGGCATCGCGCCGCTGACGCTCGACCTTTCCGGCTCCTACGCCGAGGGCACGCTCGATCTGTCCGAAGCCAATGTCGCGGTCGGCGACGGATCGCTCACCGCCTCCGGCACGATCGGCGAAACGCTCGATCTGGCGCTGCGCGCCAACGACCTGCCGGTGGGGCTCGCCAACGGCTTCGTGCCGGGTCTCGACGCCGAGGGCATCATTTCCGGAACGGCCAGCGCCAGCGGGTCGCTGTCCGATCCGGCGGCGACCTTCGACCTGTCGGGCAGCGGCATCACGACGCAGGAAATCGCCGAATCCGGCGTCGCACCGCTCGATCTGCGGCTTGCCGGCAGCTACGCCAACGGCACCGCCGACCTCGAAACCGCCGTGGTCAATGTCGGCGACGGCTCGCTCACCGCATCCGGCCAGATCGGCGAGACCCTCGATGTCGCGGTCGACGTCAACAACATCCCCGTCGGCCTCGCCAACGGCTTCGTCGACGGGCTCGGCGCCGAGGGCACCATCTCCGGCACCGCCCGCGCGACGGGCACGCTGTCCGACCCGACCGCCAGCTTCGATCTTGCCGGCTCCGGCATCACCGCCGATGGCATCGAAGCGAGCGGCATCGCGCCGCTCGAGCTCACGGCTTCAGGCCGCCTTGCCGACGGCACGCTCAACCTCGACACCGCACGCGTGAATGTCGGCGAAGGCTCGCTGACCGCGAGCGGCACCGTCGGGGAGCAGCTGGACCTGCAGCTTTCGGCCGACCAGCTGCCGGTCGGTCTGGTGAACGGTTACCTGCCGGATCTCGCGGCGGAGGGCACGATCTCCGGCAACGGCACCGCGACCGGCTCGCTGTCCGACCCACGCGCCCAATTCACCCTCAGCGGCTCGGATATCACCACACGGCAGATCGCCGAGTCCGGCGTCGCGCCGCTCTCGCTCGACGTCGCCGGCTCCTATGCCGACGGCACGGCGACCATCGCCAATGCGGACCTGTCCGTCGGCAACGGCTCGCTGTCGGCTTCGGGTACGATCGGCGAGAATCTCGACATCGATCTCCGCCTACAGGAACTGCCGGTGGGCCTTGCCAACGGCTTCGTCGAGGGGCTGAACGCCGAGGGCACGATTTCGGGCAGCGGCACGGCGACCGGCTCGCTTTCCAACCCGCAGGCGAGCTTCGACCTGACCGGCACCGGCATCACCAGCCGGCAGATCGCCCAGTCCGGCGTCGCGCCGTTGTCGCTCGACGTTGCGGGCTCCTATGCCGACGGCACCGCGACGATTGCCAATGCCGATGTCACGGTCGGCGACGGCTCGCTCACCGCGCGCGGCACGGTCGGCGAGCTACTTGATCTCAACGTCCAGATCACCCGGTTCCCGGTGGGCCTCGCCAACGGCTTCGTCGACGGGCTCGGGGCGCAGGGCACGATCGACGGGACAGCGACGGCAACCGGTTCGATCAGCAATCCGAACGCCGGCTTCGACATCGCGCTGGCGAACATCTCCGTTGCCCAGGGTCGCGCCGCGGGCGCGCCAGCCGTGAACGGCACGGTCGCCGGCCAGTATGCCGGCGGCACGCTCCGGCTCGACCGGGCGAATGTCGCGATCGGCGGCGGTTCGATCGACGTCACCGGCACCGCTGGCCCTAATGCGCTGAACCTGACGGCCCAGATCAACAACGTGCCGGCTTCCATCGCCGGCTCCGCCGCACCCGGTATCGCGCCGCAGGGCACGATCAGCGGCACGATCCGGGCGGCGGGATCGCCCTCCAGCCCTTCAGTCACCTACGATGTCGCCATCACCGGCGCCTCGATCCAGCAGACCCGCGACGCCGGCGTCGGCGCGCTGTCGATCGCCAGTAACGGTCAGTACACCGGCAACGCCGTCACCACCACGACGACGCTGACCGGCAGCGGCATCGACTTCCGGGCCGCGGGCTCGGTCAATCTGGCCGGCACCCCGCAGCTCGACCTCGCCCTCGTCGGCACCGCGCCCCTGTCGCTCGCCAACAGCATCCTCGCCGAAGGCGGCCGCTCCCTCGAGGGAACGGCGCAGATCGACGCGCGGGTCACCGGCCCCGCCAGCACCCCGAACGTTGTCGGCACGATTTCCACCGCCGGCTCACGCTTCGTCGATACCGGCACCAACATCGCCGTCGACGGCATCGCGACCACCATCGCGCTCAATGGCCAGACGGCGACGATCCGGTCCTTCAGCGCCAACCTCTCGTCCGGCGGTCAGCTGTCGATCGGCGGCAGCGTCGGCCTGTCGAACGGGTTTCCCGCCGACCTGACGATCCGTCTCGTCGACGGCCGCTACAGCGACGGCGAGCTGATCGGTGCGCGGCTCAGCGCCGACCTCACGCTGACCGGGCCGCTTACTCAGACCCCGCTGCTGGCGGGCACGATCAACGCCACCGAGATCAACGTCCTGGTGCCGGAGAACCTGCCGGGCTCGCTCGCGCGGATAGACGTCACCCACGTCAATGCCAGCCCCGCAGTGCTGCAGCAGCAGCGCGAGCTGTTCCCGAACCGCGGCCAAGGCGCTTCGCAAGGCGGCATCGCCTTCGATCTGACCTTCAACGCCCCGAGCCGGGTCTTCGTGCGCGGCCGCGGTCTCGACGTCGAACTCGGCGGCACGATCCAGATCACCGGCCCGGCCAACGCGCCGAGCATCGTCGGCGGCTTCGAGCTCCAGCGGGGCCGATTCATCATCCTCAGCCGGCGCCTCGACTTCGAGCGCGGCCGGCTGAGCTTCACCGGTGCGCTGATCCCGACGCTCGACCTCCTGGCTCAGTCCGATACCGGCGATGTCACCGTCAACATTGCGGTCACCGGACCGGCGAACGATCCGAGCTTCACCTTCTCCTCGAGCCCGGCGCTGCCCCAGGACGAGGTGCTGGCCCGGCTGATCTTCGACCAGGGCACGTCGAACCTGTCGCCGCTGCAGATCGCCCAGCTGGCCGAAGCCGCTGCGTCGCTGGCCGGCGTCGGCGGCTCCACCGGCCTTCTGGAGAATCTGCGCGCGCAGCTAGGCGTCGACGATCTCGACATCCGCACCACGGAGGACGGCCAGACCGCGGTCGGCGTCGGACGCTATATCAACGACAACACCTATCTCGGCGTCGATTCGACCGGCCGGGTCTCGATCGACCTCGATCTCGGCGCCGGTCTCAAGGCCCGCGGCGCGGTGGATGCTCAGGGGGGCGGCGAGGTCGGGGTGTTCTACGAGGGCGAGTTCTAGCGCCCCCTCGGCCTGTCGCTTCCGCACGACAATCCGTCCTGGGTTCAACTCTGCTGCGTTGCAGGCAGCCCGCCCTTCCGAATCGCCGCCGGCCGCCTATTTGTGGCGCCGACTGCGGCATCGAATGCGCCGCGATCTCGTGAACCAGGAGCATCCCATGCCGACGAGCATCAATCCGGCCACCGGCGAGACGATCGAGGAATTTGCCGAGCACAGCGACAAGGAGGTCGAGCATGCGTTGGCGAATGCCGACGCGGCTTTCGCCGACTGGCGGCGATCGCCCTTCAGCCGCCGCGCCGATCTCTTGCGTCGCACGGCGGACCTGCTCGAGGCCAGGAAGGACGAGCTGGCGCGGATCGCCACGCTGGAGATGGGCAAGCGCCTGAAGGAAGCGGTCGCCGAAGTCGAGAAATGCGCGACCGGCTGCCGCTATTATGCCGACCATGGCGAGCGCCTGCTGGCGGATGATCACCGTGACGGACCGGCCAAGCAGAACTACGTCGCGTATCTGCCGATGGGACCGATCCTCGCGGTGATGCCGTGGAATTTTCCGTTCTGGCAGGCCCTGCGCTTTGCCGCGCCGGCGATCATGGCCGGCAATGTCAGCATCTTGAAGCATGCTTCCAATGTCAGCCTCTGCGCCCTGAAGATTGAGGAAATCCTCCTCGAGGCGGACGCGCCGCAGGGCGTGTTCCAGACCCTCCTCGTCTCGTCGAAGCGGGTCGAGGGCATCCTGCGCGACCCGCGCATCCGCGCCGCGACGCTCACCGGCAGCGAGGGTGCCGGCTCCGCCGTCGCCGCGGTCGCCGGTTCGGAGCTCAAGCCGACGGTGCTGGAGCTCGGCGGCTCCGATCCGTTCATCGTCATGCCCTCCGCCGACCTCGATAAGGCCGCCGAAGTCGGCGTCGTCGCCCGCATGCAGAACAACGGCCAGAGCTGCATCGCCGCCAAGCGCTTCATCGTCCACGAGGACGTCTACGAGGATTATCTCGGCCGCTACCGCGAGAAGGTCGAGGCGATCAAGCTCGGCGACCCGATGGATGCCGATACCGGCATGGGTCCGCTGGCGCTGCCCTCCAGCGTCGACGATCTTGGCGATCAGATCGGCCGTTCCGTCAAGGCCGGGGCGAAGCTGGTCACGGGTGGCGGCTCGCCCGAGGGTCCGGGCTATTTCTTCCAGCCGTCGATCATCGCGGACGTCCCGGAAGCGGCACCCGCCTATCGCGAGGAGCTGTTCGGTCCCTGCGCGATCTTCTTCAAGGTCCGCAATGCCGACGAGGCGATCACGCTGGCCAACGATTCCGAGTTTGGCCTCGGCGGATCGGTCTGGACGAACGAGCCGGCGGAGCAGCAGCGGTTCGTGCGCGAGCTCGACCAGGGCGCGACCAATTTCAACCGCATGACCGCATCGGATCCGCGCCTGCCGTTCGGCGGGGTCAAGCGCTCCGGTTATGGGCGCGAGCTTTCCGGCGAGGGCATGCATGCCTTCATGAACGTGAAGACCGTCACGATCGACTGATCGTCGCCGGACAAGAAGCGGGAGCGGCCGCAAAGCCCTCCCGGCTTCGTCGGATCAAGATTCAGGCAGGCTTCCAATCTGCATGAATTGCCATCACAATTTTCGACGAGACTGTTTGCCACGCTGGACGAACCGGCCTAAAGGGACGGCTAGCCGGCTCTCGAAATCTGCCGCGCGTCGGACTGCGGCACAGGAGCCTGTGGATGAGGCCTGAAGAACCCCGCCCCGAGGCGGATCTGGCGACCCTGACGGCAGCCGCCATGCAGAAGGGCCCGCGCGCCCTGTTCGCCGCCGACCCGGATCGCTTCACGCGCTTTTCGGCGCGTCACGGCGATCTGCTGCTGGATTTCTCCAAGACCGCCATCGACGCGGAAATCCTGCGCGCCCTGCTCGATCTGGCGCGATCCCGGTCGCTGGAGGCCCGGCGTGACGCAATGTTCGCCGGCGCGCCGATCAACGCGACGGAAGGCCGGGCGGTGCTGCATGTCGCCCTGCGCGGCGAGCCGAAGGACGGCTACCGCGCCGACGGCAACCCGGTCAGCGGCGCCGTCGAGGACGTGCTCAAGGCGATGACAGCCTTTGCCGAGCGTATTCGCACCGGGGAGCTGCGCGGCGCCACCGACAGGAACATCACCGACATCGTCAATATCGGCATCGGCGGATCGGATCTCGGCCCCGCGATGGCGACGCTGGCGCTCGCCCCCTACCACGACGGGCCGCGGACGCATTTCGTCTCGAATGTCGACGGCGCCCACATTGCCGACACGCTGGCGAAGCTCGATCCCGAGACCACGCTGGTGATCGTCGCCTCCAAGACCTTCACCACCATCGAGACGATGACCAACGCCGCAACCGCTCGCGAATGGCTCGTCGGCGCGCTCGGCGAGTACGCGGTGGGGGCGCATTTCGCCGCGGTCTCGACGGCGCTCGACAAGGTGGCCGAGTTCGGCATTGCCGAGGACCGGGTGTTCGGCTTCTGGGACTGGGTCGGCGGGCGCTACTCGCTCTGGTCGGCGATCGGCCTGCCGCTGATGCTGGCGATCGGCAGCGCCCGGTTCCGGGAGTTCCTCGCCGGCGGCCGCGACATCGACCAGCATTTCCGGACGGCGCCGCTGGAAGCCAATTTGCCGGTGCTGCTCGGCCTCATCGGCTACTGGCACCGCGCGCTCTGCCACTACCCGACCCGCGCCATCATCCCCTACGATCAGCGCCTCGCCCGCTTTCCTGCCTATCTGCAGCAGCTCGACATGGAATCGAACGGCAAGCGTGTGGGGCTCGACGGTGAGCCGGTGCCGATCTCCGGCCCGGTGGTCTGGGGCGAGCCCGGCACCAACGGCCAGCACGCCTTCTTCCAGCTGCTTCACCAGGGCACGGACGTCGTGCCGGTGGAATTCCTGGTCGGCGCCCTGGCGCACGAGCCGGCGTCGATGCGGATCCATCAGGATCTGCTGCTCGCCAACTGCCTCGCCCAGAGCGAGGCGCTGATGCGCGGGCGCGATCTCGCCGAGGCGCGCCAGCAGCTTCTCGACGCCGGCAAATCGCCGGCGGAAGCCGAGGCGATCGCGCCGCATCGGGTGTTTGCCGGGAACCGGCCATCACTGACGATCCTGTATCCGCTTCTCGACCCGGCAATGCTCGGCCGGCTCATCGCGCTTTACGAGCATCGCGTCTTCGTCGAGGCCCAGCTCTTCGGGATCAACGCCTTCGATCAGTGGGGCGTCGAGCTCGGCAAGGAACTCGCCAACAGGCTGGTGCCCGTCGTCACCGGCGAGGCGACGGCCGAGGGCCGCGACGGCTCGACCGCCGGTCTCGTCGACGCCATCCGGAAAATAAGAGGTAACTGATGTCCGCACCGGTCCAGACCCACGAGGCCCCGCTGAATGGCAATGGTGTCCTGAAGCCCGAGCCGCGGCTGAACGATCCGGACACGCTGGCCAGGCAGATCGTCGAGAAGCTCACCTACTCGATTGGCAAGAATCCGGCCTCGGCCCGCAAGTACGATTGGCTGCGCGCGACGACGCTGGCGGTGCGCGACCGGATCATGGACCATTGGTTCGAGTCGGCCGACCGTTTCGCGGAAGAAGGCGGCAAGCGGGTCTGCTATCTCTCGATGGAATTCCTGATCGGCCGCATGCTGCGCGACGCGATCAACAATCTCGGCCTCACCGAGCCGGTGCGCGAGGCGTTGTCGCGCTATGGCGTCGAACTCGACATGATCGAGCTACTGGAGCCGGACGCGGCGCTCGGCAATGGCGGCCTCGGGCGGCTCGCCGCCTGCTTCATGGAGTCGATGGCCTCCACGGGCGTTCCCGGCTACGGCTACGGCATCCGCTACGTGCATGGTTTCTTCCGCCAGGAGATCGCCGACGGCGCCCAAGTGGAACTGCCTGAGACCTGGCTGGTCCACGGCAATCCGTGGGAATTCGAGCGCCGCAACGCCAGCTACGAAATCGGCTTCGGCGGCAAGGTCTCGACCATCCAAGAGCCGGGCCGGCCGTCGCGGCAGGTCTGGCGGCCCGCCGAGCGCGTGCTGGCGGTCGCCTACGACACGCCGATGGTCGGCTGGCGCGGGCGCCAGGTGAACACGCTGCGCCTGTGGAGCGCGCAGGCGCTCGACCCGATCCTGCTCGACGCCTTCAACTCGGGCGATCACATCGGGGCGCTGGTGGAATCCAACAAGGCCGAGGCCATCACCCGGGTGCTCTACCCGGCCGACTCCCATCAGGCGGGCCAGGAACTGCGCCTGCGGCAGGAGTATTTCTTCTCCTCCGCGTCGCTGCAGGACATCATCCGCCGCCATCTCGAGGAGAACGACAATCTGTCGAACCTCGCCGACAAGGTGGCCATCCAGCTCAACGACACCCATCCCGCCGTCTCTGTCGCCGAATTGATGCGGCTCCTCATCGACGTGCATGGCTTCGAGTGGGACGAGGCGTGGAAGATCACCCGCGCCACCTTCTCCTACACCAACCACACGCTGCTGCCGGAAGCGCTGGAGCACTGGCCGATCCACCTGTTCGAGCGGCTCTTGCCCCGGCAGATGCAGATCATCTACGCGATCAATACCGGAATCATCCGCGAGGCGGCCCAGGAGCACGGCTACGACGACGGCCAGGTGGCGGCGATCTCGCTGATCGACGAAGGCAACGGGCGCCGTGTGCGCATGGGCCAGCTTGCCTTTGTCGGAAGCCACGCGGTCAACGGCGTCTCGGCGCTGCACACCGACCTGATGAAGCAGACGGTGTTCCGCGACCTTCACGCACTCTATCCGGACCGCATCCAGAACAAGACCAACGGCGTGACGCCGCGGCGCTGGCTGATGGAGGCCAATCCCGGCCTCACCGGGCTGATCACCGAGGCGATCGGCCCCGGCTTCCTGGACGACATCGAGAAGATCATCGAGATCGACCATCTGGCCGACGACGCCGGCTTCCGGGAGCGCTTCGCAGCCGTCAAGCGGCAGAACAAGGAGCGCCTCGCCAACATCATCGGCGAGCGGATGGCGACGAGCGTCGATCCGGGCGCGATCTTCGACATCCAGGTCAAGCGCATCCATGAGTACAAGCGCCAGTTCCTGAACATCATCGAGGCGATCGCGCTCTACGACCAGATCCGCTCCCATCCCGAGCGCGACTGGACGCCGCGGGTGAAGATCTTCGCCGGCAAGGCGGCGCCGAGCTACGTGCAGGCCAAGGAGATCATCCATCTTGCCAACGATGTCGGGCGGGTGATCAACGCCGATCCGGCGGTGCGCGACCTTCTGAAGGTGGTGTTCATCCCGAACTACAATGTCAGCCTTGCCGAGATCATCATGCCGGCGGCGGACCTGTCGGAGCAGATCTCGACCGCCGGACTGGAAGCCTCCGGCACCGGCAACATGAAGTTCGCGCTGAACGGCGCCTTGACCATCGGCACGCTGGACGGCGCCAATGTCGAGATGCTGGAGCATGTCGGTGAAGACAACATCTTCATTTTCGGGCTCACCGCCAGCGAGGTGGCGCAGCGCCGCCGCGAGGCCCATAGCGGCCGCTCGATCATCGACAACGAGCCGATGCTGCGCGAGGCGCTGGACGCGATCTCGTCCGGCCTGTTCTGCCCGGACAGCCCGTCGCGCTTCCACTCGCTGGTGTCCAATCTCTACAACAACGACTGGTGGATGATCTGCGCCGACTTCCGGGCTTATTGGGACACCCAGCGCGCGCTCGACGGCCTGTACACGCAGCAGGACGAATGGCAGGCCAAGGCCGTCCACAACACCGCGCGCATGGGCTGGTTCTCCTCCGACCGCTCCATCCGCGAGTATGCACGGGACATCTGGAAGGCGGGCCCCGATAGGGAAGGTTGAGGCTTTAGCGTTCCGGGACCTTTCCCGACGAGCGTTCTTTCCCGGCGTAGCCGCTTGCACGCCGGGCGCTATCTCGTACTGACTGGCGTCTGGGGACACGACAGATCACGAGCGCGCCATCACGCCTGTCTTCGGGCAGCGTGATGGACGGGGAGCCCCACCGCCGCCTTGGGAGGGAAAAGAATGCCTGAGAACCGACGAATCGCGCCACTGGCGCGTGACACCATGGCTTACGTGCTGGCCGGTGGCCGGGGCAGCCGGCTTCTGGAACTCACCGACGCGCGCGCCAAGCCGGCGGTGTTCTTCGGCGGCAAGACCCGGATCATCGATTTCGCGCTGTCCAACGCCATCAATTCCGGCATCCGCCGGATCGGCGTCGCCACCCAGTACAAGGCCCACAGCCTGATCCGACACCTGCAGAACGGCTGGAACTTCCTGCGGCCCGGCCGCAACGAGAGCTTCGACATCCTGCCGGCGAGCCAGCGCGTCTCGGAAGACCAGTGGTATGCCGGCACCGCCGACGCGGTCTACCAGAACATCGACATCATCGAGGACTACGCCCCGCGCTACATCGTGATCTTGGCCGGCGACCACATCTACAAGATGGACTACGAGTTCATGCTGCAGCAGCACGTGGACTCCAATGCGGACGTGACGGTCGGCTGCCTGGAAGTGCCGCGCATGGAAGCCAGCGGCTTCGGCGTCATGCATGTCGACGAGAAGGACCGGATCACCGACTTCATCGAGAAGCCGGCGGACCCGCCGGCGATTCCGGGCCGGCCCGACACGGCGCTGGCCTCGATGGGCATCTATGTCTTCGAGACGCATTTCCTCATGGACCAGTTGCGGCGCGACGCCGCCGACACGACGTCCAACCGGGATTTCGGCAAGGACATCATCCCGCATATCGTCCGCCATGGCGTCGCCTATGCCCACCGCTTCAACCGCTCCGTCGTGCGCTCGGCGAACGAGCCCGACAACGAGGCCTACTGGCGCGACGTCGGGACGGTCGACGCCTACTGGCAGGCCAATATCGACCTGACCGACATCATCCCCCCGCTCGACATCTACGACCGCGACTGGCCGATCTGGACCTATGCCGAGACCGTGCCGCCGGCGAAGTTCGTGCATGACGAGGAGGATCGGCGAGGTTCCGCCGTCTCCTCGCTGGTCTCCGGCGACTGCATCATCTCCGGCGGCTCGCTGCGGCGCTCGCTGCTGTTCACCGGCGTGCGCCAGCGGTCCTATTCGATGCTGGACCATGCCGTCGTGTTGCCGCAGTGCCATATCGGCCGCCACGCCCGCATCACCAAGGCGGTGATCGACCGCGGTGTCCACATCCCGGACGGGCTGGTCATCGGCGAGGATCCGGAACTGGACGCCAAGCGCTTTCGCCGCACCGAAAGCGGCATCTGCCTGGTCACCAAGCCGATGATCGACAGGCTGTCCTACTGATGAGCCTCAGCCTGCTCTCCGTCGCCTCGGAGGTGTTTCCGCTGATCAAGACGGGGGGCCTCGCCGACGTGGCGGGGGCCCTGCCGCTGGCATTGGCCGAGCACGACATCGCCGTGCGGACGCTGATGCCCGGCTATCCGGACGTGATGCGCCAGATTGGCCCGGGCGACACGCTCTGCCGCTTCGAGGATTTGTTCGGCGGGCCGGCCGTGGTGATCGGGGCTCGACTCGGCGAGCTCGAACTGCTGGTCCTCGACGCGCCGCATCTCTACGACCGCTCCGGCGGACCCTACGTGACGGCCGGCGGCTTCGACCATCCGGACAACTGGGCTCGCTTTGCCGCCCTGTCCCGCGCCGGCGCTGCCATTGCGCAAGGTGCCATCCCCGGCTTCCTGCCGGACATCGTACAGGCGCATGACTGGCAGGCCGCCCTCACCCCGGTCTATCTCGCGGTGTCGAACCGGCCGCGGCCGAAGACGGTGGTGACGGTCCACAACCTCGCCTTCCAGGGCAGCTATCCGAGCTCGGTGTTCGATTCCCTCGGCCTTCCGGCTGCCGCCTGGTCGCTCGAGGGCGTCGAGTATTATGGCAATGTCGGCTACCTCAAGGGCGGCCTGCACGCCGCCGATCTCGTGACGACGGTCAGCCCCACCTATGCCGACGAGATCCTGACGCCCGGTGGCGGCATGGGTCTCGACGGCCTCCTGCGCGGGCGAGGCAATCGGCTCGTCGGCATTGTCAACGGCATCGATACAAGCGTCTGGGACCCCGCGACCGATCCCGTCATCGCCTGTCCTTACAGTTCCAAGGCGTTGAAGCCGCGCGCCCGCAACAAGCGGGCGCTCGAAGCCGAGTTCGGGCTGCATCGCGAGGACGGGCCGATTCTCGCGGTGGTAAGCCGGCTCACCTGGCAGAAAGGGCTCGATCTTGTCGCCGAGGCCTGTGACGCGATCGTCGCGCGCGGCGCCCGCCTGGTCGTCGTCGGCTCCGGCGAGTCGGCGATCGAAGGACAGTTCCTCGCCGCCCACGCCCGCCATCCCGACCGCATCGGCGTGCGGATCGGCTATGACGAGGCGCTGTCGCACCAGGTGCAGGCCGGCGCCGATGCCATCCTGATCCCCTCCCGTTTCGAGCCATGCGGACTGACCCAGCTCTATGGCCTGCGCTATGGCTGCCTCCCGTTCGTCTCCCGTGTCGGCGGCCTCGCCGATACGGTGATCGACGCCAACCACGCCGCGGCCGCCGCAGGCGTGGCAACCGGCGTGATCTTCGGTCCCCCGACCGGCCCGGCCCTGATGGACGGGGTCGATCGCGCCCTCAAGCTCTATGCCGACCCCAAGGGCTGGCGACGCATGCAGGTTTCGGCCATGAACGCGGACGTGTCCTGGCGCGCCAGCGCCCGGATCTACGCAGATCTCTTCCGCGATCTCACGAGAGAGTAGACTGACGATGATCGAGACGATCGCCACCAAGCCCTTCGACGACCAGAAGCCGGGCACGTCCGGCCTGCGCAAGAAGGTGTCGCATTTCCAGCAGCCGCATTATGCGGCGAACTTCCTGCAGGCGATCTTCGACGCGGTCGCGACCGGCGACGGCGACACGCTGGTGGTCGGCGGCGACGGACGCTTCTACAACCGCGAGGTCATCCTGCTGGCGATCCGCATGGCGGCCGCCAACGGCTACGGCCGCGTCATCGTCGGCCGCGGTGGGCTGCTGTCGACACCCGCCGCCTCGCACCTCATCCGCAAGCGCGGCGCCGCCGGCGGCATCATCCTCTCCGCCAGCCACAATCCCGGCGGGCCGAATGGCGATTTCGGCATCAAGTACAATATCGCCAATGGCGGCCCGGCGCCGGAGCGCATCACCGAAGCGATCTTCGCCAAGGCCTCGGCGCTGACGCGCTACCGCGTCTGGGCCGAGACGGCGCCGGACATCTCGCGCATCGGGGAGAGCCGGCTGGGCGACATGGTCGTCGAGGTGGTCGATCCGGTCGCGGACTATGCCGAACTAATGGAAAGCCTGTTCGACTTCGCCCTGATCCGCGATCTCATCGCCTCGGGCTTCACGCTGCGCTTCGACGCCATGCATGCGGTGACCGGGCCCTATGCAAGGGAGATCCTGGAGAACCGCCTTGGGGCGCCGCGCGGCACCGTGATCAACGGCGTGCCGCTGCCGGATTTCGGCGGCGGCCACCCCGATCCGAACGCCGTGCATGCCGCGGACCTGATCAAGGAAATGATGGCGCCGGACGGTCCGGATTTCGGTGCGGCCTCGGACGGTGACGGCGACCGCAACCTGATCGTCGGCAAGGGCATCGTCGTCTCGCCGTCCGATTCGCTGGCGATCCTCGCCGCCAACGCGCCGCTGGCGCCCGCCTATGCCGGCGGCATCGCGGGCATCGCGCGCTCCATGCCGACGAGCCAGGCCGCCGACCGCGTCGCCGAGAAGCGCGGCATCGGCCTCTACGAGACCCCCACCGGCTGGAAGTTCTTCGGCACGCTGCTCGACGCCGGCAAGGTGACGATCTGCGGCGAGGAAAGCGCCGGCACCGGCTCCGATCATGTGCGCGAGAAGGACGGGCTCTGGGCGGTGCTGCTCTGGCTCAACATCCTCGCGGCGCGCCGCGAGAGCGTTCGGGCCGTGGTGGAGAGCCACTGGGCCGAGTTCGGCCGCACCTTCTACCAGCGCCACGACTACGAGGAGATCGATTCCGGCGCGGCCGAGGGGCTGATGGAATCGCTGCACGACCGGCTCGCCTCGATGGCCGGCCAGCGCTTCGGCACGCTCGTCGTCTCGGAAGCCGACGATTTCTCGTACAAGGACCCGATCGATGGCTCCGTCGCCACCGGCCAGGGCATCCGCATCGTCTTCTCCGGCGGCTCGCGCATCGTGTTCCGCCTCTCGGGGACAGGCACCCAGGGCGCGACGCTCAGGGTCTATATCGAGCGCTACGAGAAGGACCCGGCGCGCCATGCCACGGCGCCGGAAATCGCGCTGAAGGAACTCGTCGACACCGCCGACGCGATCGGCGAGATCAGGAAGCGCACGGGCCGGACTCATCCCGACGTCATCACCTGATCGCAGCGACGAGCCCATGACCTACGACATCACCGCCGAGCGCGGCAGGCCGACCGCGCTCGGCGCGACGATCGATGCGGACGGCGTCCACTTCGCCGTCTATTCGGAAAATGCCGAACAGATCCATCTCTGCCTGTTCGACGAGGCGGGGAGCCTCGAAACCGACAGGCTGCCGCTGCCCGGCCGCAATGGGGGTACGCGCTACGGCTTCGTGCCGGGGCTTGCCGCCGGCGCCCGCTACGGGCTGCGGGCCGTCGGGCCGTTCGAGCCGGAGGCCGGCCACCGCTTCGACTATTCCAAGCTGCTGGTCGACCCCTATGCGGTCCAGCTCGACCGGCCGTTCGTCTACACGCCGGCGCTGACCGCGCCACCGGAGCGCGAGTTGGACAGCGCCGCCTTCGTGCCGCGGGCGGTGGTCACGGATCTGGCGCGCGACGCCGCGCCGCTGCCCTTCGCGACGCCGGGCTTCACCTACGAGATGCAGGTTCGCGCCTTCACCCAGCGCCATCCGGACGTGCCCGCCACGATCCGCGGCACCGTCGCGGCGCTGGCCGAGCCCTACCTGCTCGACCACCTGCAGAAGATCGGTGTCGAGACGGTCGAGCTGATGCCGCTTGCCGCCTGGATCGACGAAGGCCATCTGCTCCATCTGAACCTCACCAATGCCTGGGGCTACAACCCGATCACCCACATGGCGCCGGATCCGCGGCTTGCGCCCGGCGGTCTCGCCGAGATCCGCCGCACGGTCGAGGCGCTGCATGCGCGCGGCATCCGCGTGCTGCTCGACGTCGTCTTCAACCACTCCGGCGAGGGCGACGAGACCGGCCCGACGATCAGCTATCGCGGCCTCGACAATCTGCTCTACTACCGCCACCCGGAGGGCGAGCCGGCCTTCATGCTGAACGACACCGGCACCGGCAACACCATGGCGGCCGACAAGGCGCCGGTCGCCAAGATGTTCGTCGACGTGCTGCGGACATGGGTCGAGACCACGGGCATCGACGGCTTCCGCTACGATCTCGCCACCGTGCTCGGCCGCGTCGATGGCGGCTTCTCGACCGACGCACCGTTCTTCAGGATGGTCGCCGCAGATCCGCTGCTGAAGGACCGCATCCATGTGGCCGAGCCCTGGGATGTCGGGCCGGGCGGCTACCAGGTCGGCAATTTTCCCAAACCGTGGTTCGAATGGCAGGACCGGTTCCGCGACGACGTCCGGCAGTTCTGGAAGGGCGCCGGCTTCATGACCGGGGCGCTGGCGACGCGGCTTGCCGGTTCCGCCGACATCTACAACCATGACGGGCGGGCCCCGTCGGCCAGCGTCAATTACATCGCGGCGCATGACGGCTTCACCCTCGCCGACATCGTCATGTATGCCGAGAAGCACAACGAGGCCAACGGCGAGGACAATCGCGACGGCCACAACGACAATCATTCCTGGAACAACGGTGTCGAGGGCGAGACCGACGATCCGGCGATCATCGAGGCGCGCGGCAAGGACATAAGGGCGCTGCTGGCGACGTTGCTGGTGTCGCGCGGCACGCCGATGATCGTCGCCGGAGACGAGTTCGGCCGTACCCAGCGCGGCAACAACAACGCCTACTGCCAGGATAACGAGATTTCGTGGCTGGACTGGGAGAAGGCCGACCAGACGCTGATCGACTTCACCGGGCGGCTTTCCCGGCTGCGGCGCGAGCACCCGGCTCTGAGCGCCGACCGCTTCCTGACCGGCGCACCGGTCGATGACGGCGGCGTGCCGGACGTCGCGTGGCTGCGCGAGGATGGCGCGGTGATGGGCGAGGCCGACTGGGATGATGGCGAACGCCGCTTCCTCGGCATGTCGGTCTATGCGCCGTGCCGCGCGGCCGAGGACGAGAGCGAACGGGCGGTGATCTATCTGAACGCTACGCACGCGCCCGCGATGGTGACGCTGCCGTCGCCGCGCCCCGGCCATCGCTTCTGCCTGCATGTCCGTTCCGATGCGCCACAGGAGCAACCATGCGTGGTGGATGCCGGCGAGACGCTGATCGTCGAGGGCCGGTCGGTCTACGTCATGCTCGAGGAACGCGCCTGAGACAGCGCGTCGTCCACAGGCACGCGGCGCCGTCGTTTGCCCGCACCGCCTGGCCGCGATAGACACGGGACCCAGGCGGGCGACCGCGCACTCCGACCATCAGCCGAAGCCCCATGGCGATTGCCCAGCTCTCCGATGCCCTGATCGACCAGATCGCCGCCGGCGAAGTGGTCGAGCGGCCGGCGAGCGTCGCCAAGGAACTGATCGAGAACGCGCTCGACGCCGGCGCGCGGCGCATCGAGATCGCCACGGCCGCCGGCGGCAAGAGCCTCTTGCGCGTCACCGACGACGGCAGCGGCATCGCCGCCGACGAATTGCCGCTGGCGGTGCGGCGGCACTGCACCTCCAAGCTTTCCGGCGGCCTCGACGCCATCGAAACACTCGGCTTTCGCGGCGAGGCGCTGCCCTCGATCGGGTCGGTCGCGCGGCTGACGGTGAAGTCCCGCGTCGCCGGCGCGGCGGAAGCCTTCGAGATTGCCGTCGACGGGGGCCGGAGCAGCGGGCCGCGCCCGGCGGCCTTGTCGCGCGGCACGGTGGTCGAGGTCCGCGACCTCTTCCACGCCGTGCCGGCCCGGCTGAAGTTCTTGAAGAGCGACCGGGCGGAAGGCGCGGCGATCACCGAGATCGTCCGGCGCCTCGCCATTGCGTTCCCGGACGTGCGATTCGAGCTCGCCGGTCCCGACCGCACCCAGACGGTGTTCGAGGCGGTCGACGGCCGCGACAGCCTGCGGCGCATCGAGGCGGTGGTCGGCAAGGATTTCGGCGCCAACGCCATCGCCATCGCAGCAGAACGCGAAGGCGTGCAGCTCGATGGCTTCGCCGGCCTGCCGACCTTCCACCGCGGCAACGCGCTGGCGCAATATGTCTATGTGAACGGCAGGCCGGTGCGTGACCGGCTGATCCTGTCGGCGCTACGCGGCGCCTATGCCGACGTGATGGCCAGGGACCGGCATCCGGTGGCCGTCTTGTTCCTGACCATCGACCCGGCCCTCGTCGACGTCAACGTCCACCCGGCCAAGGCCGACGTGCGGTTCCGCGATCCCGGCCTGGTGCGCGGCCTGATCGTCGGCGCGATCCGCCAGGCCTTCACGGCGGCGGGCCTGCGCGCCACGACCACCGGCGCCAGCGGCCTGATGGATCGCTTCCGGCCAGACATCGCACCACCTGCGGCACCCCGTCGCTTCGACGGCTTCGCCCCCGGCGGATTCGCCTCGCCCGACCAGGCGCGCTACAGCGCGGCGGCCTCGCCTTTTCGCCCGCTGGAGAACGACGCGGTGAAAGGGTCGATCGACCGCGAAGCGCCTGCGCAGCGGTCAGACCCAATCGAAGCGGAAGCCGGCGCCGAGCGGCGCTACCCGCTCGGCGCAGCGCGGGCGCAGCTGCACGGCAATTTCATCGTCGCCGAGACCGAGGACGGGATGGTCATCGTCGACCAGCACGCGGCGCACGAGCGGCTGGTCTACGAGGCGCTAAAGACGGCGCTGCA
Source organism: Aurantimonas endophytica (assembly GCF_014196845.1). Taxonomy (GTDB): domain Bacteria; phylum Pseudomonadota; class Alphaproteobacteria; order Rhizobiales; family Rhizobiaceae; genus Aurantimonas; species Aurantimonas endophytica. The sequence goes on along the minus strand of NZ_JACIEM010000002.1, from coordinate 407,320 downwards.
CGGCAAGACGCTCGCCTCGCAGCTTTTGCTGATCCCCGAGATCGTCGACCTGCCGGAGGACGACGCCGAGCGGCTGGCCGAGCATGCCGAGCCGCTGGGCCAGCTGGGCCTCGCGCTCGAGCGCTTCGGTCCGGGCGCGGTCGCCGTGCGCGAAACGCCGGCGATCCTCGGCCAGGTAGACTGCCGGCGGCTCATCCTCGACATCGCCGACGAACTCGCCGATCTCGGCACCGCCGGCACGCTGAAAAGCCGCATAGACCACGTCGCAGCGACCATCGCCTGCCACGGCTCGGTGCGAGCCGGGCGGGCCCTGCGCCCGGAAGAGATGAACGCGCTCCTGCGCGACATGGAGGCGACGCCGGGCTCCGGCCAGTGCAATCACGGCCGCCCGACCTTCATCGCGCTGAAGCTCGCCGACATCGAGAAGATGTTCGGCCGGCGTTGATCGCATTGCGGCCCGGCTGGACCCAGCGATTGACGCTGCGGCCGAGCCCTCATAGGACAGACGGGCAATGCCGCCGCGTGCCCGATGACGACGCGCCCGGCCGAGAAGCGGAGAATTTCGATGAACCGCATGGACAGCGGCGGCGAGGCGATCCTCAGATACGCCACGCCCGACTTCCAGGTGCTCCGCGCCGGCTCCTATGTCCGCTGCGCCGTGACCGGCGAGGCGATCCCGCTCGATCTCTTGCGCTACTGGAGCGTCGCCCGCCAGGAAGCCTATGTGGACGCCGAAGCAGCGTTCCGGCGCGAGCGCGAGACGCATCCCGGCGCCTGACCGGCCGGTTGCCGCTTCGGGCTCAGCCGTATTGACGGCGCCGGAAGGCCCGCTGCGTGTCGCGGATGATGCGCGCGCCAAGGCTCGGCGGCTGGAACCCGAGCACCACGTCCAGCACCTCGCATTCCTTCATGAACAGCCTCGTCGCCTCCCCGCCGGTCGACAGCCGCACGGCGTCCTTGCGGGTGGTGACGAGTTGCAGGCCGGATCGCCAGGCGGCGGCCGAGAGCTCGTCCATGTCGGTCTTAGAGAAGACGTGGTGGTCGGGAAAATCCCGTGTCTCGGCGATTTCCGCTCCCAGCTCCGCAAGACTGTCATAGAACTTGCCGGGATCGGCAATGCCGGCGAAGGCGAGTATCCGCATGCCGCGGAAGCGCTCGCCATCCGGCGCCACGATCGCTGCCTCGAAGACCGGCTTGTTGGCCCGCGCCGTGCGACGGATGAGCGGATCGGCCGCCGCGCCCGGACCGATCACCAGCAGCGCGTCGGCGGCGCGGATCTGGTCAATGAGCGGCGCCCGCAGCGGTCCGGCGGGGATCACCGCGCCATTGCCGAGGCCGCGCCGCGCGTCCACCGCGATCAGCGCGTAGTCGATCTGCAGATGCGCGCTCTGGAAGCCGTCGTCCATGATGATGAAATCGACGCCCCGCTCGGTGCGGAGCATCGCGGCGGCGCGCTTGCGGTCGGCGGCAACGGCCGTCGGGGCGACGGTCGCGAGCAGCAATGGCTCGTCGCCGACTTCGGCGGAGGAGTGGTGGGCGGGGTCGACGAGCACCGCTGCCCGGCCGGCGCGGCCATAGCCGCGCGACACGAAGCCGGGTGTGAAGCCTGCCGCGCGGGCAGCGTGGCCCAGCGCCATCGCCGTGGGCGTCTTGCCGCCCCCGCCGACGGTGAAATTGCCGACGCACAGGACCGGGACGCCGACATCGGCACGTTTGCCCTTCGCCAGATTGCGGCCGGCAACGCGCCCGTAGACGTAAGCCGCCGGCGCCAGCAGCCGCGCGGCGATGGACCGCTCGCGCCACCAGAACGGCGGCGTCTCGCGGTGCATCATCGCCGCCAGGCGGCCTGGCCCCGCTGTTCGAGCCCGATCGAGAGTTTCAGCGGATGCAGGAATGGCTGCAGCGCCTGCATGGTGCGCGACAGGGCGCCGCGCATCTCCTCGACCGTCTCGCCGGCGGCGACCGCCATCCGTTGCAGCGTCTTCGGCTCGTCCAGCAGCTGCTCGACATGCTCGGAGAGGGCCTCGCCGTCCCGCACGATGCGCGCGCCGCCATTCTTGAGGAGACGCTGGTAGGAGTCGCGGAAGTTCTGGACATAGCGGCCAGAGAGCACCGCCGTGCCCAGCATCGCCGCCTCGAGCGGGTTCTGCCCACCCTCACCGGCCAGCGACTTGCCGAGAAAGGCGATCTCGGTCAGCCGCAGGTAGAGGCCCATCTCGCCGGTCGTGTCGCCGAGGAAGACATCGGTGGTATGATCCGGCGTCTCGCCGCGGCTGCGCCGCGCGACGACCAGCCCGGCATCGGTGAGCAGCTTCTCGATGGCGTCGCCGCGCTCGGCATGCCGGGGCACGAGGATCGTCAGCAGCCCGGGATGGCGCTCGGCGATCCGCTTGTGGGCGGCCGCCACCAGTTCCTCTTCGCCGGCATGGGTCGACAGCGCGGCCCAACGCGGCCGGCTGCCGAACGCCCGTTGCAGTTCGGCCAGATCCTCCACCACGCAGGGGGGCGGCTCGGAGTCGGCCTTGAGATTGCCGGCGACCGTCACCGCATGCGCGCCGAGCAGGCGGAACCGCTCGCCGTCGACCTCCGACTGCGCCACGACATGGGCGAGCTTTTCCAGCAGGGCCTCGGCCATCCAGGGCGCCGCCTTCCAGCGCCGGAACGAGCGGTCCGACAGCCGGCCATTGACGAGGACCTGTGGGATGCGGCGGCGGGCGAGTTCGAGCAGCGTCATCGGCCAGATCTCGCTCTCGGCGATGATCGCGACGTCCGGGCGCCAATGATCGAGGAAGCGGCCGACCGACGGTCTCAGGTCGAGCGGGACATATTGGTGGACCGCACAGTCGGACAGGCGCTCGTCGACGAGCTTGGCCGACGTCATCGTGCCGGTGGTGACGATCACGTTGATCCCGTCCGCCGCGATCGCCCGGACCAGCGGCGTCACGGCGACGCTCTCGCCGACGCTCGCAGCGTGGACCCAGACCATCGGCCCGGTTTCCGGCCGATCGACACTGGCATAGCCGTAGCGCTCGCGACGCCGGCCGGAATCCTCCTTGCCGCGCGAAACGCGGTAGCCGACATAGGGGCCGAGCAACGGATAGGCGAGCGCCCCCGCGAACCGGTAGGCAGCCAGGGCGGCACGGGCGAGCGGATCGCTCACGATGCGCCTCGCGCCAGGCGCTCGGCGGCAAGGTTCGCCGCTTCGATCGCCTGCGTGATCTCTCGCCGCTTGGCCTCCATCACAGCCTCGTCCGCATCGTGCGGGACGTGGATCGGATCACCGACCACGACGGCGATCCGGCCGAAGGGAAGCGGCAACGCGGTCCTGTCCCAGGAGCTCTTCACGACGTAACGGCGGCTTGTCACCGCCGCGCTCGGCAGAACGGGCCGCCCGGAAATCCTCGCGAGCATGACGATACCCTGCCCCGCCTCGCGAGGCGTTCCCTTCGGCACGTCGGCGATCATGCAGACGCCCATCTTGTCGGCGAGACGTCGGCGCAGCGCGATCAAGGCCCGTGCCCCGCCCTTCTGCGACCGATCGGCGCCGGCGCGGCCGCCGGAGCCGCGCACGGTGTCGATGCCGAATCGCTCCACGACGTTGGCATTCAATTCGGCGTCGCGGCTGCGCGACAACAACGCCACATAGGGAAGTTCGACAGGGCGGAAGAACGGCGCCAGCAGATGCTGTCCGTGCCAAAGCGCGACGATGGCGGGATGCGAAGTCGTCAGGTCGCCCCGCCAGTCACTGGACCCCGGCGCCTGGCGCTGCGTCGCATGGACGAAGCGCAGGCCGGAATAGATGATCGCGCCGATGACGGACGTGGCGAGGCGACCGCGGATGACCCGGCGGAGAACCCGGCGCAGCGACTTCCGCCACCGCCTGCCGAGCGAGTGACGTTCGGGCGAACCAGCCTGCATTCCGATCCTGTCTTCGGCCATGATCTCACCCGTCATGGCGGTAGGCGCTCGGGGCAAAAGGGTCGGTCACGCCTGGCCTGGGCTCAGCAGCCGGTGCATGTGAACGATGAAATAGCGCATCGAGGCGTTGTCCACGGACTGTTGTGCCTTGCTGCGCCAGGCCGAGAGAGCCGAGGCGTAGTCCGGGAAAATTCCGACGATATCAAGGCTTTCCAGATCCTTGAACTCGACCGCCCGCAGGTCCTTCAGCTCGCCGCCGAAGACGAGATGGAGAAGCTGCTTCGGCGCTTGATCTTCCATGGCGACAATCCTCGCTCAGGTCTCTTCGGTTCGATCCGGTATCACGCCTGCGAGCCGGCGCACCCGATCTCGGGCACTCAGCGACGACGCGATCAACAGGCCATGCCTCTTGCCATGGCTTCTGTAAAGGCTGGCGTCGCCATGTCGATCGGACAAGAGCCCGCCTGCCCGCTCGATCAGCAAGTCGGCGGCGGCGATGTCCCAGTCGTTGGCACGCGGACGCACGAGCGTGCCGTCGATCCGGCCCGAGGCGACGAGCGCCAGGCGATAGGCCAGCGACGGTACGGCCTTCTCGAGAAGCACCGTGCTCCCGGCCGCTTCGTGCAGACGCTTGCGCATGCTGTCGGGAACCGCAAGCCGGAGGGCATCTTCCGGGCCGGGTGAGGAAACCGCGCAGACGGCACCGTTCATCCGCGTCGGCGTGTCGGCCGTCACCTCGAAATGCTCGCCCAGCGCGGTCGCCGCGATCACGCCGGCGACGGGCCGCCCGTTCTCAACCACCGCCACCGAGACGCACCAGGTGTCCTCGCCGCGCAGGAAGGCCCTCGTGCCGTCGATCGGATCCACCACGAAGAAGCGCGCCGACCCGACGTCGCGCATGTCGGCGGACACCATCTCCTCCGACAGCCAGCCATAGTCGGGCCGCGCGTCCAGCAGGGTCTGCTTCAGCAGTGCATCGACGGCGTAGTCGGCCTCGCTGACCGGCGAGTTGCCTTCCTTCCACCAGACCTTGGGATCCTGCCGGAAATATCGCATGGCAAGGTCGCCCGCGGCCTTCGCCGCCCCGCTGATCAGCGCCAGGTCTTCGGAGAAGCCGGTCAAATCACCGCCCTGCCACGGTCATCGAATCGATCCGAAGCGTCGGTGCCACGATCGAGAAGCGTTCGTCGCGATCGTTGGCGGCGGTCAGCGACAGCAGCATGTCCTTCAGATTGCCGGCGATCGTCATTTCCGAGACCGGGGTGGTGATCTCTCCATTCTCGATCAGGTAACCCGAGGCGCCACGGCTGTAGTCGCCGGTGACGAGGTCGGCACCATGGCCGATCAGTTCGTCGATGTAGAGTCCCGAGAAGGTGTCGCGGACGAGTTCGCCCGGCGTCATCGTTCCGGGGGAGACGATCACGTTGCTGGAAGAGGGGGAGACACCGCCCGCCGAGCGCGAGGCCCTGCCATTGGTCTCAAGTCCGAGTTCGCGAGCCGTCGCCGAGTCGAGGATCCAGTTTTCGAGAATGCCGTCGCGCACCAGGCTGAGCGTCTCGCCACGCACGCCCTCGCCGTCGAAGGGCCGCGACCCCGGCCGGCGCCGCAGCAGCGGCTCGTCGGTGACGGTGAAGGAGGCGGGCAGTACCGCCGAGCCCATCCGGTCCTTGAGGAAGCTGGTGCCGCGGGCGATCGCCGCGCCATTGATCGCAGAGACGAGGCTGCCGATCAGACCGCGGGCGATGCGCGGATCGAAGATCACCGGGTAGCGCCCGGTCGGCACCTTGCCGGGAGCGAGGCGGCGAACGGTCCGCTCGCCGGCGCGCCGGCCGATCGCGGCGGGTATATCAAGATCGGCGGCGTGGATTCGCGAGTCGAAATCATAGTCGCGCTGCATGCCGACGCCCTCGCCGGCGATGACGCTGACCGAGCGGGAGAAGCCGGAACGCATCCGCTGCCCGGCAAAGCCGGTGGAGGTCGCCAGCACCAGCCCCGAAGCACCGGCGGAGACCGAGGCACCGCCGGAGTTCGTCACGCCGGCGACGGCACGGGCCGCATCTTCCATGGCCATTGCCTGGTCGACCATATCGGGTGCAGCGATGTCCGTCGGATCGTAAAGATCGAGGTCGAGATCGTCCCTGGCGAGTCGCGCGGGATCGGCGAGACCGGCGAAGGCATCCTCCGGCGACACCTTGGCCATGGCGACGGCCCGCTCGGCCAAGCGCTCGATGTCGGCGGCGATGTCTGCCGAAACGGTGGCGACGCGGCGCCCGACGAACACCCGGAGGGCGATCCCTTCGCTCTCGGCGCTTTCGGTATCCTCGACCTTGCCGAGGCGTACCGACGCGGAGCGGCCGAAAGAGCGCATCACGGCCACGTCGCTCGCGTCCGCTCCGGCCTTTCGCGCGGTCTCGATGAGCCGCTCGGCGACCGTCAGGAGCCGCGCCGTGTCATTGTCCATGATTGTGCCTGCTGGTTTTCGTCTGGAGACCATCTATTGTGCGACGCGACGCCCATCAAGATGCGGGGTTGCGACAGCGGCCCCTCGGTCGCCCCCCACCCGCGCCTTTACGAGCACCCGCTTGGAAGCATCCACACCCCTCTTCCTGGAGATCTTGATCCTTCTCGGCGGCGGCATCGTCGCTGCGACGCTGTTCAAGTGGATCGGACTGGGAACCGTGCTCGGCTATCTCGCCGCCGGCATCGTCATGGGCCCGGTGCTGCGGCTCGTACTGGACGGCGAGGAAGTCCTCCACGTCGGGGAATTGGGGGTCGTATTCCTCCTGTTCATCATCGGGCTGGAGCTGAAGGCAGGCCGTCTCTGGGCGCTGCGTCGGCAGATCTTCGGGGTGGGCCTCGCGCAGGTGCTGGTGACGGGACTGGTGCTCGGCGCGGCGGCCTACGCCTTCATGTCGGCCTGGCAAGCGGCCATCGTGATCGGCTTCGGTCTTGCTCTGTCGTCCACGGCCTTCGGGCTGCAGCTGCTCGAAGAGGCGGGCGAGACCAACACCCGCCACGGCGAGACCAGTTTCTCGGTACTATTGTTCCAGGATCTGGCGGTGGTGCCCCTGCTCGCGGTTTTGCCGTTCCTGGCGCCGTTCGCGCAGGGGGCCGGCTTCGATCCCGTGCGGGTCGCGATGTCGATCGGCGCCGTCGTCGCCCTCGTCCTCGTCGGACGCTACTGCCTCAACCCACTGTTCCGCATCGTCGCGACGTCCGGTGCGCGCGAAGTCATGCTCGGGGCGGCCCTGCTCGTCGTCCTCGGATCGGCGCTGCTGATGGCGGCTGCCGGCTTCTCGATGGCGATGGGCGCGTTCATCGCCGGCGTGCTGCTGGCCGAATCCACCTACCGGCACGAGCTGGAAGCCAATATCGAGCCGTTCCGCGGATTGCTGCTCGGCCTGTTCTTCATCGGCGTCGGCCTGTCGGTGGATATAGCGGGCATCATCGAATACTGGCTCGCGATCCTCGTCGCGACGCCGCTCCTGATGATCGTCAAGGCTGCCCTGCTCTACGGCCTGGCTCGAGCTTCCGGCGAGTCGCATGCGACGGCGGCCCGGGTATCGGCGTTGCTGGCCCAGGCCGGCGAGTTCGGGTTCGTACTGTTCAGTGCTGCCACCGCGGTGGGGATCTTCTCGGTCGAGACCGCCTCGCTCCTCATCGCCATCATCACCCTCTCGATGGCGCTGACACCGCTGGCCACCTATCTCGGCCAGCTCGCGACGCGCGAGAGCGAGGCGGAGACCCTCGAGGAGAACTTCGACGGCGCCGGCTCGGAGGTCCTGATGATCGGCTTCTCGCGCTTCGGCCAGATCGTCGCCCAGGTACTGCTGTCCAGCGGCATCGACGTGACCATCCTCGATTCCTCGGCCGAGCGCATTCGCAACGCCACGCTTTTCGGCTTCCGCATCTATTTCGGCTCCGGGATGCGCAAGGAGGTGCTGGAGGCTGCCGGCATCCGCAAGGCGCGACTCGTCGCCGTCTGCACCAACAAGCGGGAAACCACGGACCGCATTGTTGATCTGATTCGATCCGAGTTCCCCAATGTCAGCCTCTACGTGCGTTCGTACGACCGTGCCCACGCGCTGTCGCTGCGGGCGCGCGGGGTGGACTTCGAGATCCGCGAGACGGTGGAATCGGCTCTGGTCTTCGGCGGCGAGACGCTGACCGGGCTCGGCATCGACGACTCGCTGGCGGAACGCATCGTCGAGGACGTGCGAGCGCGCGACATCGAACGGCTGAAGCTGCAGGAGGTCGAGGGCCTCTATGCCGGCAACGACATGATGACGACTCGACCGGTGACACCCGAGCCGCTGATCAAGCCGCGGCAGATAGCCTCACCGGCCAAGCCGCTGCCGGACAACGATGAACCGCGACAATCGGAGGAAATGGGCAACCTCTCGCGCCGTCGGCGACGGGTTCGGCGCTTTTCGCTGAAGCATCTCACCGACTACAAGCCGCGGCCGGACTGACCGGAGCGGCCGCGCCCTCACGCCCGGCCAACGAAACGGCGCGGAACAGCCAGGAACCATGGCGTTTTGGGCGGCGTTCACGCGATGACCATTCCGGTCCTGGTACGCGCCTTCCATGAACCTGAAACTTGCCCAACATGCCGAACGCTTCGGTCTGACAATGGTGGACCCTGAGCTGTTCGCGATCGAGCGGCGCCGCAGCGGCAAGGGTCACAAGGTGTGCTTCAGCAGCGGCGAGAAGGTGATCGACAAGCGCTTGAAGGCGCGCATCAAGGCGCTGGTCATCCCGCCGGCCTGGACCAACGTGCGGATCTGCGTCGAGGAGAACGGCCACATCCAGGCGATCGGCCGTGACGAGAAAGGCCGGCTGCAATATCGCTACCACGACGATTGGGTAAACGTCCGCAATGCCGTCAAGACCGAGCGGCTGCTGCGCTTCGGGCGCGCCCTGCCGCGACTGCGGCGCCGGATCGCCAAGGATCTGCGCCGCCGCACGGTCGACCGGCTCAGCACCTCCGCCGTCGCGACGCGGCTCATCGACGTGGCGGCCATGCGCCCCGGACACGAGAAATACGCCGAGGACGGCGGCCGCGGCGTCGCCTCGCTGCGCAAACAGAACCTGCGCATCGTCAAGAAGGTGGCGGTGTTGAAGTTCGTCGGCAAATCCAACAAGGAGAATCGCATCGAGATCGCCGACAAGGCGCTCGTGCGTTCGCTGCAGCGCGTGCGCGAAGGCAAGGGGCAGCGCCTGTTCAGGTTCCCGGATGCGAAGAAGAAGCAGCGCGAGCTGACCGCCAACCTGCTCAACGAGTATCTGCGGGAAGCCGCGCAGGCGCGCATCTCGGCGAAGGATTTCCGCACCTTCCACGGCTCCGCCGAGGCGCTGCGCTATCTGATCGAGGAAACCGAGGGCGCCGATACCGACTCCAAGCGCAAGCGTGCCGTCGCCAAGGCGATGCGCTCGGTTTCGCAGGTGCTGCGCAATACACCGGCGGTTGCGCGCTCGTCCTACGTCCACCCGGAGATCGTCGAGGCTTTCGAGGCCGAACGGCTGCCGAAGGATCTCTTGAAGGGCCGGCAGCGGGAAGGTCTGACGCGGGTCGAGACGGGGCTGATGCGGTTCCTGGAAGAAGTGGCGCGGCAGGCCGAATGACGTGCCCGGTGCCCCGCCATGCCTTCGGCAAGCATGGCAGCCCGGACCGTGAACCTGCCGTGACATGAGCAGCGGGGCCCGAAGGCCCCGCCATAACCGTGTCAGCGCGACTTCTTGTAGAGCTTCTGGGCGATCTCGAACATTTCCTCCGGCGCATAGTCCGGCGTGAAGGCCGAAGGCACGCCCGTCAGCTGGTGGATCTTGCCGCCTTCCGGCATGCCGTCGACGACTTCCAGTTCGCCCTGCGGATCGTCCGGCAGGGCGACTTCGCCATTGCCCCAGATGCCGGCCATTTCCTTGTAGTCGCCCGGGCTGAACGTATAGAGCCGGCGATGCGACCCCTCGTCGAGATACTTCTGGCATTCGGGGATCTTGCCGAGCGGGATGTTCGGCGTGGGTAGGAAGTCCTTGATCTTCACGCCGGTGATCTTCTCCAGCGCCAGGGCATAGGCATGGGCGTGGACCGAGCCGCGCACCAGCAGATAGCCGCAGACCTCGCGGCCGGTCGGATCCGTCAGTGTCTCGTAGACCCGCAGCTTGTGCAGCCGCGCGCCGCATTCGAGATGGAAGTTGTGGAGCAGGTCGACGACGACATTGCCCGTCGTGGTGATGAAGTCGTTGTTCCAGGAAACGCCGTTCGAATTGACCGGCATCGAGCCGCCGCCACCGGACAGGAAGGCGGCCGCGAGGCGGATGTCCTTCATGTCCTCGAAGGGCGCGCCGGAGATGTCGCCGCCGTCGCCGACGTCGCCGTCCTTCTTGTCGGGGCCATTGTTCAGCATGGCGACGCCGTTCGAGACCAGCTCGACATGGCCGAGCTCTTCGGCGGTGATCGAAGCGACCAGGCTGTAGAAGGGCTTCAGCTTTTCCTTGGAGCGAAAGTTGAAGCTCTGGAACATGTAGTTCCCGAGGGTCGACATCTCGCCGTACTTGCCGCCGAGCAGCTCCTGCAGAGCCGCAGCGGCATTGGGGTCTGCCCGTTTCGGCGCAGGCAACTCGGCCTGCAGCTTGTCTACGCGCATGAACATGGGAAATTCTCCAGTTGGGACAGGAGAACAACCGGCGGGAGAGCCCGACGTTCCGGGTTTTACACGGTCCAGGCTATGAATAGATTGCGACAGGCAGTTCCGGTCGTGCGATGCCGGACTACGCCGCTGTCTGGCCGCCTGGTTCCTGTGCCTCGGCGTGCCGTCCCGCCCTGCCGAGCAGCCGGTCGATAGCCCGCTTGGCGTCCTCCTTGAAGGATGCGGTCTCTTCGAGGATCTGCCGTGTCAGCAGGAAGTCGAGGACGCGGTAATGATCGACGGGCGGGCGCAGCAGCAGGTCCGGCGCACGGAGCTTGAGCTTGGTGTCGATGATCGACTGCATCATCAGCTGCGTCGCACCGAACATCGCCTCCATAGGCGTCGGCAGGCCGCTGCCATCGCCCTCCGGGCCGCCATTGACGTCGACCGCGATGACGATATCGGCCTTGTCGCAGAGCCGGTCGAAGGGCAACGGGTTGAAGATGCCGCCGTCGATCAGGACGCGGCCCTTGCGGCGGACCGGCCGAAAGATCGCCGGCAAGGCGCAGGAGGCGGCGAGGGCGCTGAGGAGATCACCGGAATCGATCTCGCACTCGAGCCGCTCGTAGAAATCCGTCGCCATGATCCCGAGCGGTATCCGCAAATCCTCGAAATTCGGCGGCAGGTCGGTGGGCAGGAAGGCGGCTAGGACCCGTCTGGCATTCAGCTGGCCGAGCCGGAACCCACCCTCCTCGACGAAATCCTGGAAGCTGAGGGGGCGGGTCCGCCAGAGCCGCGCGAGGACTTCCCGCTTGCGGGCGAAGGTCTCGAGCGCAAACCCGCGAATTTCGGCACCCGACATGCCGGAGGCATAGCCCGCCGCCATGACGGCGCCGATGGAGGAGCCGACGATACGGCTCGGCGTCACGCCGAGCTCGTCCAGCGCCTCGAGAACGTGGATATGGGCGATGCCGCGGGCGCCCCCGCCGCCGAGCGCCAGCGCGAATTCGCCCATCGCGTCAGGCTCCGGCGGGACCGACCGTGATGACCGCAGGCTCGACGGACAGAAGCTGCCTCGCCATTTCCTTCACCTCGTCCATCGTCACCGCGTCGATGAGTTCCTGTCGGCGGTCGATATAGTCGATGCCGAGATCGTCGAGCTGGATGCCGACGAGGGTCGAGGCGATAGCCAAGGAGGAGTCGAGGTTCTGGATGGCATAGGCGCCCTTGACGTAGGTCTTGGCCTTGGCGAGTTCCTCCTCTGTCGGCCCCTCCTCCGCCATGCGCTTCAGTTCCTCCCGGATGATCCGGACGCTCTCCTCGGCGGCGTCCGCGCGGGTGGCGGTGTTGATGCCGAGCAGTGCCGCGTGATCGTAGCTCGCGAGCCATGATCCGGCCCCGTAGGCAAGGCCGCGCTTCTCGCGGATCTCCTGATAAAGCCGGGACGTGAAGCTGCCACCGCCGAGCACGTGGTTCACCAGATAGGCGGCGAAGAACTTGTCGTCATCCCGCATCACGCCGGGAAGCGCCAGCTGGATCGTCGTCTGCGGCACGGCGAGCTCGACGGCGACCGTCTTGCCGGTCACCGGTTCCGTGTTCGGCACATCGTTGAGTTCGGCCGTCTCCGGCAGTTCGCCGAACACTTCGTCGAGCTTGGCACCCAGCTCTTCCGGGCTGATCGCGCCGACGACGCCGACATAGAGATTGTCGCGCGCGAAGGTCCGGTCGCGGAACTCCTTGAGGTCCGGTGCGGTAACCGCCGTGAGGCTTTCGAGCGTTCCTTCGCTGGGCCGGGAATAGGGGTGTCCCGCGAAGACCGTGTTGCGGAACGCCTCGCCTGCCAGCTTCTGGGGGTCGTTTTCGTCGGCGACGATGCCGGCGGCGATCTGGCCCCGGATGCGGGCCACCGGCTCCTCGTCGAAGCGCGGCTGGTTCACCGACAGGCGCAGGAGCTCGAAGGCCTCGTCGCCGAACTCGGTGATGGTGCGGAAATTGCCGGAGAAATCGTCGAGGCTCGCGTCATAGCTGAGGGAAACGCCGAGATCGTCGAGCCGGGCCTGGAAGTCCTGGCTCTGGATGTCGCCCGCCCCCTCGTCGAGCAGGCCCGACATCAGATTGGCGGTACCTTCCTTGCCGTCGACATCCTGCGTCGAGCCCGCACCCTTGAAGGCGAACTTCATCGCGATCAGCGGGTTGGTGTAGTCCTCGACCAACAGCGCCTTGATGCCGCCAGGGCTGGTGACTTCCTCGATCTCGACGGCGGCGGCGGGGAACGCGCAGATGACGGCGGTGGTCAGCGTAAGGCCGAGCACGGCAACGGTGTGGGCGAATGGCTTCAACGGTCTGTTCCTTCGGGCGAAGCTGAACATCAGGAGCGGGTATCGTCGGAGGCTTCCGGCAGCAGATAGCCGGTCACCGAACGCTGCGGCTGCAGATATTTGCGTGCCACGGCGTTGACCTCTTCAACGGTCACCGCCTCGATGCGCTCCGGCCATGCCTCGACATCCGCGATGGTCCGGCCGGTCGAAAGCGCCGCGGCGTAGCGGCGCGCCATGGCAGTCTGGCTGTCGCGCAGGTAGATGACGTTCTTGCGGACCCGGTTCTTGGCCCGGTCGAGCTCTTCCTGGTTGACGCCGTTCTCGACGATATCGGCGATCTCGGCCTCGATCGCCGCCTCGACTTCCTCGATATTCGCTTCGCCGCGCGGCGTGCCGTAGACGGCGAACTGGCCCTCCTTCAGGGCGGTTCCGCCGTAATAGGCACCGGTCTGAGCGGCGATGCCCTTGTCGACGATCAGCGATCGGTAGAGCCGGCTGGTCGTGCCGCCGCCCAGGATGTCGGAAAGGAGATCGAGCGCTTCGGCTTCGCCGTTCTCGGCCGTGGTATCGGAGGGAACCAGATAGAGCGTCTGCACCGAGGGCTGGGTAACGCGGGGGTCGCTCAGGGTCACCGACCGCGCCGCCAGCGGCTCCGGCTCGACGGGGCGAACCCGTTCCCCCGGCTCGGCGCGACGCTCGACCTTCCCGTAGGTCTCCTCGGCAAGCCGGCGCACCTCTGCCTCGGTCACGTCGCCGGCCACCAGGAGGATGGCGTTGTTCGGCGTATAGTACTTGTCGTAGAAGGCGATGGCGTCGTCGCGGCTCAGCTGTTCCATCTCCGAGCGCCAGCCGATCACGGGCGTGCCGTAGGGGCTGTTCAGGAACATCGTCGCCTGGACGATCTCCTGGAGCTGCGAGGACGGATCGTTGTCCACCCGCATCCGTCGCTCCTCGAGGATGACGTCGCGCTCGGGCAGGACGGCTTCCTCCGACAGGACAAGGTTCGCCATCCGGTCGGCCTCGAATTCCATCACCATCTGCAGCGCCTCGGCCGGCACCTGCTGGTAGTAGCCGGTGTAGTCGGACGAGGTGAAGGCATTCTCCTGCCCGCCGAGATCGGCGACCGCGCCGGAAAACTCGCCTGCCGGGTGGTTGGTCGTGCCCTTGAACATCAGATGCTCGAGAAAATGGGCGATGCCGCTCTCCCCAGGCGCCTCGTCGGCGGCGCCGACGCGGTAGTAGACCATCTGCGTGACGATCGGCGCACGGTGGTCGGGCAGGACAACGACCTGCAGGCCGTTATCGAGCGTGAAGGAAGAGACCTGCGCCGCATCCTGCTTGGCTTCCGTGCTCTCGGGCGCCTCGGTCGCGCCAGGCTGCTGGGCGACCGTCTCGCTCCTCGGCGCCGCAACCGTCTCGGCCCATGCAGCCGGTGCGACCGGCAGGACCAGCGCAAGGGCGAGCGCGCTCGCCGACAGGGCAAACATTCGCGGGAAATCAGTCATCGGTGGGGAGTGCCTCGCTGTTGCGTCTCGTCCGCATCTGCCGGACGCGGTCGCCCGGTCGGGAGCCGCATAATGGCGGATCGCAGGATTCGAGGCCAATTACGGTTTAGTTAGGTCGCCTTCGGCCGCGTCCGCGACGAGGAACCGCAGCACCGTCTCGCCCATGACCCGGGCTTCCTCGAGCCGCAGCCCGGGCGGCACGTCGAACGGCGCCGACGCGGCCTCCTCGAGCACCACGACGGCGCCGGGCTTCAGCCAGCCGCCTGCCAGCGCCGAGGCGAGTGCGGCCTCGCCGAGCCGCCTGCCATAGGGCGGGTCGGCCAGGAGCAGGTCGAAGGGCTCGACCGTGCCGGGCGGGCCAAGCCTTGTCGCGTCCCGGCGGAATATCCGCGAACGGCCCTGCAGGCCGAAGCTCTCGACATTCTGGCGGATCAGGCCGCGGCCCTCGGCGCTTTCTTCGACGAACAGGCAGAAGCGGCCGCCGCGCGACAGCGCCTCGATTCCCAGCGCGCCGGTGCCGGAGAACAGGTCGAGCACCCGTGCCCCGTCCAGGACAAAACCCGGGCGATGGCCGAGCATGTTGAACAGCGTCTCGCGATAGCGGTCGCTGGTCGGCCGGATCGCGTCGCCGGCGGGCGTTGCCAGGCGGCGACCGCGAAACTCGCCGCCGACAATGCGCATGCGTCAGTCCTTCCGGGGACGCCGCGGCGGCGTCGCACCGCCCGGCTTCGGCCGGCCACCGGGCTTGCCGGCGCGCTTGCTCGGATCTGTGGGCGACGGGCGTCCCCGCGACGGGCGATCGCCCCGCGGCCGGTCGCTGCCCGGCCGTTCCCCGGCCGCGCGGTTCTGCGCCGCCTGAGCATTGCGTGCCCCGAGTGGCCGGGCGCCCGGCGCGATCCAGACATTGGCCGAACGCTTCGGCTCGCCGAAGGGCTTCTTGGCCGGCGACCGGTCGTTGTCGCCGGCATCGCGGTCGCCGAAGGATTTCTTCGGTCCGTCGAAACGGCTGCCCGTCCGCCGGTCGCCCTCGTCGCGGCCACTTCGCTCGGGACGTCCGGGACGATCGCCGCGCTCCGGCCGGCCGCCGGCCGGCTTGCGGGCGGATCGGTCGTCGCGATCGCCGCGTGGCGAGCGCGTGTCGAGCCGGCCGAGCGCGTCGTCGCGCCTTGCCTCGCGGACCTTCTTCTTGTTCGGTGCCGTCTCGCTGGCCGAGACCCAGTCGCCGCGGCGCTTGGGGCGGAGATCAGGGCCCGGCTCCTCGGCCTGGACCGGCTTGTTGGAGAAGACGTTGGTCACCGGCGCCTCAAAGTCGGCGCCCGCCTCCTCGATCAGCCGCTCGCCCAGCTGCTCGCGCAGCATCTTTCCCTTGATCTCCTGAACGGCACCTTCCTTCAGGTCGCCCAGCTGGAACGGCCCGAAGGACAGGCGGATGAGCCGGTTCACGTCGAGGCCGAGATGGCCGAGCACGCGCTTGACCTCGCGGTTCTTGCCCTCGCGCAGGCCGAGCGTCAGCCAGACATTGGCGCCCTGCTCGCGATCCAGCGTCGCCTCGATGGCGCCGTAGAAGACCCCGTCGATGGCGATGCCCTGGCGCAGCTCGTCGAGCTTGGCCTGGGAGATCGCCCCATGCGCCCGCACGCGGTAGCGCCGCAGCCAGCCGGTGGAGGGCAGCTCCAGGACCCGGGCAAGGCCGCCATCGTTGGTCAGCAGCAGGAGCCCCTCGGTGCTGATGTCCAGCCGCCCGATCGACAGGACCCGCGGCATGTCGCCCGGCAGCCGGTCGAAGACCGTGGGCCGGCCTTCCGGATCGCGATTGGTGGTCACCGTCCCGGCCGGCTTGTGGAACAGCCAGAGGCGCGTGCGCTCGATGGCCGGCAAGGGCGAGCCATCCACCTCGATGATATCCTGGCCGGTGACGTCCAGCGCCGGGGTGTCGAGCACCTTGCCGTTCACCCGAACGCGGCCGTCGGCGATCATGCCCTCGGCGTCGCGGCGCGAGGCGATGCCGGCGCGGGCGAGACGGCGGGCAATCCGCATCGATCCGGTGGCATCGACTTCTTGTGCAGCGTGCGGCGGCCGCTTCGATCCGCCGTCACGACCCGCGCCGCCGGCGGTGCGCGGCCTGCGCTCGTCGCCCATCGGACGCGGCTTGCGCTCGTCCTTCGGTCCGTCGTGCTGCAGGCGGCCGTAGCTGCGCGGCCGCTCGGCGCGACCTTCGCCGGCACTGCCGCCATGCGAGAGCATGCCGCGGCTGCGCGGCTTGAACGGCGGCTTGCCACCCTGTGCTTCGTCGCGGCCCCGGGCGGGAGCGTCGCCGTCGGAGCGGGAACGGAAGGATTTCGGCCGATCGCCATCGGCGCGCGCGGGGCGCTCGGCGCGCGGCCGATCATTGTCGCGCGGCCGGTCACCGTCACGCGGCGGCCGTGCCGGGCCGCCTTTGGACGCTCCACGCGCGGGTCGCTCACCGCGATCCGGGCCTTTGCCACCCGCCGGCCTGGCACCGGCGGGGCGGCGCGGGCCGTCGCCTTGCTTCCCGCCACGGCCGCCCTTGCCGCCGGCGCCGCGGCCTTTCCTGTCGTCGCCGTTCGTCGTATCGCTCATGGTATTCGCCCTTGCTGGCGGCCTCACGGCCGGCAGATCCCTGCGGGGTCAAAGTTGTATCGGATCGGCTGGCCGCTCCAGTGAGAATCACGGCGACAGCCGAAGCTGTCCGGACCATCGACGGCAGACGCGCCGATCCAGCGTTTGGCTGTGCTCTAACAGGTCGCCGGCAAACGAGCGAGAGGAACCGCAGCGTGGCAGGCGCGAATTTCATGGACCGGGCCGTCGCGGCAGCGCGCCTGGCCGCCCAACGGGACGAGACACCCGTCGGCGCGATCATCGTCAGGAACGGTGTGGTGCTGGCCGAAGCAGGCAACGAGACCCGCGCTCGCAACGATCCGACCGCGCATGCCGAGATGCTGGCGATCCGGGCGGCCTGCGCCGCGCTCGGCTCGGAACGGCTGACCGGCTGCGATCTCTATGTCACGCTCGAGCCCTGCGCCATGTGCGCCGCGGCGATCTCCTTCGCGCGGATCCGCCGCCTGTATTTCGGGGCGGTGGATGCCAAGGGCGGCGCGGTGGAATCGGGCCCGCGCTTCTTCGCGCAGCCCACCTGCCACCACGCACCGGACGTCTATTCCGGCATCGCCGAGACGGCGAGCGCGACGCTGCTCAGGGATTTCTTCCGGCAGCGGCGCTGACGGCGGGCGTGCGGATCAGAACGGCAACAGGTTCCGGATCTTCGAGCCGAGGCCGTCGTTGCTGGCGCCGCGGATACGGCGCTCCTTGACGCTCTCGTCAAGGCCGGGCTCGCCCACCGGTGCGGAGGCGGCGGGCTTGCGATAGTCGAGCGGCGGCTCGCTCAGATAGCGCCGCTGGGTTGGGCTGCCCTGCTGCGATGCCTTGAGCCGCTCGCGCACCAGTTCGCCGCGCCCCCTCAACTCGTCCGGCGACAGGAGCTGCGGATCGTCGTCACGGGTGAAGTCGTAGCCGCTGCCCCTCGTGCGATCGAGATAGGCCTGAGTCACGCCTTCCTTGCGGGCGGAGGCAATGTCGGCGGGCACGGGGCCGTCGCCCTGATATGCGGCCGCCTGTCGGCGGGCGGCACGCTGCTCGGGCGATTCCGGCCAGTTGGGGTCGCTCGTCGTGTTGCGAGTGGGCTGCGGCGCCGGCAGGACGGAGGTATTCTCCGGACGCACCAGTTCCGGGCGCGGGCTGTAGGCGATCTCGCCGGTCTTGCTGCCGCCCAGCGACACGACGTTGTTGAGGTCGTCGAACAAGGTCTCGCCCTGCGACTTCCCGGTCCCGTAGGTGGGGCCGAGACAACCGGTCAGCGCCGGGGCGGCCGCGAGCAGCGTCGCGGCGCAGACTGCCCTTCGCATGGTGGCTGAAATCATCGCTTGCGGCCCCCTAGCCGGTCAGTGTTCGCTCGGGCCCATTCCCCTCGACCCAGACGATCGAAACCCGCCCATGACAGGCAAATCTGGCGAAATTCCGAGCCGTGTCTTAGGACGCGCGCCGGACCTTGGCAAGCAAGGCCGGCGTCACCCACCCTGCCCGCCTCGATGAATTCACGCCGCCGACAGCAATCCGAGCGCCTTGAGCTCGCGCAGCGCCTCGGCGTCGCGGGCCGTGACGTCCGGGTACTCCGGATCGGAGCCGACATCGTCGGTGATCTTCCATGACCTTGCGCATTTGCGTCCCTCGGCCTTGTGGAAGACGACCGCGATGCCCGGCGTATCGGCGAGCGTGAAGGCATCCGCCGGCGCGGGCTCGGCCGAGATGGTCAGGCCGCTGGTGATGGCGATCTCGGCGAAGTCGACCGAAGTCGCCAGCGCGCGCAGTTCCGCGTCCGCGACATGCACCACCGGGGCCGCCTCCAGCGAGGAGCCGATGATCTTGTCGCGCCGCTTCTCTTCCAGCGCTCCCATGACGACGCGCCGGATGCGGCGCAGCTTCTGCCAGCGTGCCGCCAGCGCGTCGTCGCGCCAGGCGGGATCGGCGGGCCGGAACTGCTCCAGATGCACCGACTGCGCCTGCGGATAGCGCGACAGCCAGGCCTCCTCCATGGTGAAGGGCAGCATCGGCGCGAGCCAGGTGACCAGCCGGTCGAAGATGATCCGCACGACCTGTAGCGAGGCCTTGCGGCGCACCGCCGACGGCGGATCGCAATAGAGCGAGTCCTTGCGGATGTCGAAATAGAAGGCCGAGAGCTCGACCACGATGAAGTCGAGCAGCGTTCGGCTGATGCGCTTGAAGTCGAAGGAATCGTAGCCCTTGCGGACGATCTCGTCGAGTTCGGCCAGTCGGTGCAGCATCAGCCGCTCGAGTTCCGGCATGTCTGCGAGCGCCACCTCGTCGCCGCGGTCGTGGGCAAGCGTGCCGAGCATCCAGCGCAGCGTGTTCCGCAGCTTGCGATAGGAGTCGATATTGGTCTGCAGGATCGCCTTGCCGAGGCGCAGGTCCTCCGAATAGTCCGACGAGACCACCCAGAGCCGCAGGATGTCGGCGCCGGACTGCTTGATGACGTCCTGGGGCGTCACGACGTTGCCCAGCGACTTCGACATCTTGCGCCCCTCCTCGTCCATGACGAAGCCATGGGTGAGGACGGCGTCGTAGGGCGCCCGGCCGCGGGTGCCACAGCTTTCCAGCAGCGAGGAGTGGAACCAGCCGCGGTGCTGGTCGGAGCCTTCCAGATAGAGGTCGGCGGGCCATTTCAGGTCCGGCCGCTTCTCCAGGCAGAAGGCGTGGGTCGAGCCCGAGTCGAACCAGACGTCGAGAATGTCGCGGACCATCGTCCACTTGGCCCCGTCGTGCTCGTTGCCGAGGAAGCGCTCCTTGGCGCCCTCGGCGAACCAGGCATCGGCGCCCTCCTCGTTGAAGGCCTCGAGGATGCGGGCGTTGACCGCCTCGTCCTTGAGGATCTCGCCGTCGGTATTAGCGAAGACGCAGATCGGCACGCCCCAGGCGCGCTGGCGCGAAAGCACCCAGTCGGGCCGGTCGGCGATCATGCCGCGCAGCCGGTTCTGGCCCGAGGCCGGCACGAAACGGGTCTCCTCGATGGCCTGGAGGGCGCGGCCGCGCAGCGTATCCTCGTTGGAGCCCGCGCCCTTCACGCCCTCACCCGGCTGCTCGATGCCGCTCGCATCCACCCTCTCCCGGTTCGGGAGAGGGGCAGCGCCCGATCCTGCGGTGCCGCCCATTCCATAGCCGCCGAGGTCCTTGTCCATGTGGACGAACCATTGCGGCGTGTTGCGGAAGATCACCGGCTTCTTGGATCGCCAGCTGTGCGGATAGGAATGCTTCAGCCGGCCGCGGGCGAGGAGGTTGCCCGAAGCGATCAGCGCGTCGATGATGCGCTTGTTGGCGTCGCCCTTCTTGCCCTTGTCGTCGATGACGCGGGCCGGCCCTTCCGGCGCGTCCGGGCCGAAGCCGGGCGCGTCCTTCGTGTAGAAGCCGTCGTCGTCGACGGTGAAGGGGATCGCCGTGTCGATGCCGCGCGCTTCCAGGTCGCGGCGCGCCCCCATCCAGGCGTCGAAATCCTCGCGGCCATGGCCGGGCGCGGTGTGGACGAAGCCGGTGCCCGCCTCCTCGGTGACGTGATCGCCCTCGAGCAGCGGTACGGGGAAGGTGTAGCCGAGGCCCTTGAGTGGATGGTCAACGACGAGGCCAGCGAGATCGACTGCCGAGACATCGGCAACGCGCCGATAGCCCCCTTCCGGGACGCGCGCCTTGGCGAAGACGTCGGCGGCCAATGCATCGGCGAGCACAAGCTTTTCGCCGAATGCCGCCCAACGCGGGTTCTCGGCATCGTCAGGCGCCGTCACCTCGTAGAGGCCGTAGGCGACACGCGGCGAGAAGGCGATCGCGCGGTTGCCGGGGATCGTCCAGGGCGTCGTCGTCCAGATGACGACCGAGGCATTCCAGAGATCCTGTCGGGTCCTCGCTTCCGCGTCGCCAGGAGAGGTCTCCCCGGTGACGCGGTCTACGACGATATTCTGAGGAACAATCGGGAACTTCGCCCAGATCGTGTCGCTCTCGTGGTCGGCGTATTCGACCTCGGCCTCGGCGAGCGCCGTCTTCTCGACCACCGACCACATGACCGGCTTGGAGCCGCGATAGAGCTGGCCGGACATGGCGAACTTCAGCAGTTCGCCGGCGATCACCGACTCCGCCCCGAAGGCCATGGTCAGGTACGGGTTCTTGAAGTCGCCCTCGACGCCGAGGCGGCGGAATTCGGCGGACTGCACGCCGACCCAGTGGGCGGCGAACTCGCGGCATTCCTGGCGGAATTCGTTGACCGGGACCTCGTCCTTGTTCTTGCCCTTGGCGCGGTAGGCCTCCTCGATCTTCCACTCGATCGGCAGGCCGTGGCAGTCCCAACCGGGCACGTAATTGGCGTCGTAGCCGCGCATCTGGAACGATCGGGTGATGACGTCCTTGAGGATCTTGTTGAGCGCGTGGCCGATGTGGAGGTTGCCGTTGGCGTAAGGCGGGCCGTCGTGCAGCACGTATTTCGGCCGGCCGGCGGAGGCCTTTCGCAGCGTGCCGTAGAGGTCCATCGCGTCCCATTGCGCGATCCAGGCGGGCTCGGCCTGCGGCAGGCCAGCCCGCATCGGGAATTCCGTCTCGGGCAGGAAAAGCGTCTTGGAATAGTCGACGGCGTCGGCGGGGGCTGGCTGCGAGCCGGGCTTGGTATCGATGTCGGACATGATGCGGTTCAACCGTGTCGTTCGCCGCGCGAAAGAGGCGGCGCGAGAAATGGAGTGTCAGGCGCGGACAGGCGAAGCGTCCCGGTCCTTCCCCGACTCGGGCGAGCCGATCAGAAGGCCGGGCGGCTAATTCGTCTCGCGACGGGCGATATGCACGGACCCAACATGGGGCTGGCTTTAGCAACTCCGCGCGGCGAAGGAAAGAATGCCGGATCGCTGCCGGGCGACCACCCGCGGAGACGCGATTGCCGCGCTGCCTGCGGAGCCTAGTTGGGATGGCAGGCGGGCGCCGATGCGTGCGCCCAACGCGGTGGCCGCCATGCCGGAACTGCTCCGCTTCCTGTTGCGCAATGCCCTGATCGGTTTTGCCGCGGCTGCCGTCTTCGTCTCCATACTGGCGCTGGCCGATATCGGCCGCTTCGGCACCGTGCTGCGCGCGTCCGATATCGGACTGCTCGCCTTCGCGCTGCTGGTTTACTTGCTCGGCCTGACATTCGCGGGCGTTCAGGTCGGGTTCGCCCTCATGCTGGGGCACGCGACGCCGGACGACGACAAGCGGGACGAACGCATCAAAAGGCGATGGCCCGGTCAAGATCGCTGAGCGGACGGACCGCGGCGAGCAGCGTCTTCGCCGCGAGACTGTCCCGGTCCATCTGCGCGACCAGGGCTTCGGCGCTGTCGAAGCGCTCCTCCCCCCGCAGACGGGCAACGATCGAGACGTCGACGGTCTCGCCATAGAGATCATCGGAGAAGTCGAACAGGAAGGTCTCGAACAGCGCCGCGCCGTCGTCGAAGGTGGGGCGGCGGCCGAAGCTCGCGACCCCGTCATGCAGCCTGCCATCGGCACGGCGAAGGCGCACCGCGTAGATGCCATGCGCCAGCAGCGTCTCCGGCTCGAGAACCATGTTGGCCGTCGGGTAGCCGAGCGTGCGGCCGATCTGCGCGCCTTTGCCGATGGTGCCGCGGATCGTCCAGCGATAGCCGAACAGGGACGCCGCCTCGTCCACCTGGCCGCGCTCCAGCAGCGCGCGGATGCGGCTCGATGAGACCGTTTCGCCGCCGGCATCGAGCAGCGCCGGCACGAGGGTCGTGCCGAAGCCGCTGTGGCGCCCGGCGGCCGCGAGCGTTGCCGGTGTGCCGCCGCGTTTGGCGCCGTAATGGAAGTCGAAGCCAGCGACGACGTGAGTCGCCTGCAGGCTCTCGACCAGCACGTCTTTCACGAAACGGTCGGGATCGAGTGCCGCGAAGGCGCGGTCGAAGGGCTGCTCGACCACCGCGTCGAAGCCGAGCGCCTCGATCAGGCGGGCTTTCATCGGGGCAGGCGTCAACCGGGCGACCGGCCGATCGGGGTTGAAGACGGTGCGCGGGTGCGGCTCGAAAGTCAGGCAGACCAATGGTCGCCGGTCGACTTCGGCCATCTGCCGGGCGGCGGCGAGCACCGCCTGGTGGCCGCGATGCACCCCGTCGAAATTGCCGACGGCGACTACGCCGCCCGCCAATTCGGCCGGCATGTCCGCAACAGACGACAGTCGCGCCAGCGCGCCTCGGCTCACTGCAGATCCGCCATCAGGTAGTTCGCCGCAAGGCCCTTTTCCGCCAGCATCGCCGCAATGGTATGGGACGCAGCGTCGGGCCCGCCGAGTTCCGCCCCGTGGATTCCCTCGGTGATCAAGAGGACGTCGATCCCGAAGCGATTGCCCCCGGCAACGTCGGTCATCAGCCCGTCGCCGACGGCCAGGATGCGCGAGCGGTCGATGCCGCCGACCACCCGCGAGGCGAGATCGTAGATCGGCCGGTGCGGCTTGCCGGCGAGCCGGACCGTGCCGCCGAGCGCTTCGTAGTCGCGGGCGAGCGCGCCGGCGCAGAAGATCAGCCGGTCGCCGCGATTGACCACGATGTCGGGATTGGCGCAGACCATCGGCAGGTCGCGAGCGGCGAGCCGCGCGAGCATTTCGGCATAGTCGGCCGGCGTCTCCGTCTCGTCGTCGAACAGCCCCGTCGCGACCACGGCATGGGCCCGTTCTTCGTCGACCTTGTCGAGTGAAAGTCCCTCGAAGAGATCGAAATCGCGCGCCGGCCCGATGTGGAAGACCGGCCCCCCCAATTCCCCGAGCAGCGCTCCGGTGGCGTCGCCCGAGGTGACGATGGCGTCGTAAGCATCGCGCGAGAAACCCAGGGAATCGAGCTGGCCGGCCACAGCGGCGGCGGGCCGGGGCGCGTTGGTCAGCAGCACCACCTTGAGCCCCGCCTGCCGCGCCGCCGTCAGCGCCGCCTCGGCAGGACGCTTCTTGGTCAGGCCGTCGTGAACGACGCCCCAGACATCGCAGAAGATTGCGTCATAGGCGCCGGTGACTTCCGCGAGGGAATCGATCCGGCGGGCCGGGCTTTTCGTCGACATGTCCATGGCAGTCCGGCTCTCCTGGGGGATCGGGTGGCGATAGAGGCGGGCCGGCGGATGGTCAAGCCAATGCGGCGAAGCCGCCTCGCACGATCCGCGCGCCCGATCGCTCACGAAGCTTGACACGGAGGGCCCGCTCGCACTATCTCCGGGTTGTTAGCACTCTCCCTAGGGGAGTGCCAAATGCTTCGAGCCGGACGCCTCAGGGGTCCGGCCGTATCGTCCAAGAAGGGTTCAAACGAACATGGCAGCTGTGAACTTCCGTCCCCTGCACGATCGCGTCGTGGTACGCCGGGTGGAGTCCGAAGCCAAGACCGCCGGTGGCATCATCATTCCGGATACGGCCAAGGAGAAGCCCCAGGAAGGCGAGATCGTCGCCGTCGGCTCCGGCGCCCGCGACGAAGCTGGCAAGGTCGTGCCGCTCGACGTCAAGGCCGGCGACCGCGTCCTCTTCGGCAAGTGGTCCGGTACCGAGGTCAAGCTGAACGGCGAAGACCTCCTGATCATGAAAGAGTCCGACATCATGGGCGTCGTCGGCTAAAGCCAGCGACCCTCGGATCCTTTCCTTCACGAAATTCACAACGGCGCGGCCTTCGATGGCGCGCCCGGGAGAATAAAGACCATGGCAGCTAAAGAAGTAAAATTCGGCCGCGACGCGCGTGAGCGCATGCTGCGCGGCGTCGACATCCTCGCCGACGCGGTGAAGGTGACCCTCGGCCCGAAGGGCCGTAACGTCGTCATCGACAAGTCCTTCGGCGCGCCCCGCATCACCAAGGACGGCGTCACCGTCGCCAAGGAGATCGAGCTCGAGGACAAGTTCGAGAACATGGGCGCCCAGATGGTGCGCGAAGTGGCCTCGAAGACCAACGACAAGGCCGGCGACGGCACCACGACCGCCACGGTTCTGGCCCAGGCGATCGTTCGCGAAGGCGGCAAGGCCGTCGCAGCGGGCATGAACCCGATGGACGTCAAGCGCGGCATCGACATGGCCGTCCTGAAGGTCGTCGAGGCGCTGGCCGCCGCGGCCCGCAAGATCGAGACCTCCGACGAAGTCGCACAGGTCGGCACGATCTCGGCCAATGGCGAGCGCGAAATCGGCGAGATGATCGCTTCGGCGATGCAGAAGGTCGGCAACGAGGGTGTCATCACCGTCGAGGAAGCCAAGACCGCCGAGACCGAGCTCGAAGTCGTCGAGGGCATGCAGTTCGATCGCGGCTACCTGTCGCCGTACTTCGTGACCAACGCCGAGAAGATGGTCGCCGAGCTCGAGGATGCCTACATCCTCCTGCACGAGAAGAAGCTGTCGAACCTGCAGGCGCTGCTGCCGGTGCTCGAGCAGGTCGTCCAGTCGGGCAAGCCGCTGGTCATCATCGCCGAGGACGTCGAAGGCGAGGCCCTGGCCACGCTCGTCGTCAACAAGCTGCGTGGCGGCCTGAAGATCGCTGCCGTCAAAGCACCGGGCTTCGGCGATCGCCGCAAGGCCATGCTCGAGGACATCGCCGTCCTCACCGGCGGCCAGGTCATCTCCGAGGATCTCGGCATCAAGCTTGAGAACGTCACCCTGGACATGCTCGGCCGCGCCAAGAAGGTCTCGATCACCAAGGAAAACACCACCGTCGTCGACGGCGCCGGTGAGTCCGAGCAGATCAAGGCCCGTGTCGGCCAGATCAAGGCGCAGATCGAGGAGACCACCTCGGACTACGACCGCGAGAAGCTCCAGGAGCGCCTGGCCAAGCTCGCTGGCGGCGTCGCGGTCATCCGCGTCGGCGGTGCGACCGAGGTCGAGGTCAAGGAAAAGAAGGATCGCGTCGACGACGCCCTCAACGCGACCCGTGCGGCCGTCGAAGAAGGCATCGTTGCCGGCGGCGGCGTGGCTCTGCTGCGCGCTTCCAACGCGCTGACGATCACGGGCAACAACCAGGACCAGGAAGCCGGCATCACCATCGTGCGCCGCGCTCTTCAGGCTCCGCTCCGCCAGATCGTCACCAACGCCGGTGCCGAGGGTTCGATCATCGTCGGCAAGATCCTCGACAACGATAGCGTCACGTTCGGCTACAACGCCGCGACCGGCGAGTACGGCGACATGATCCAGATGGGCATCGTCGATCCGGTCAAGGTCGTGCGTTCGGCTCTCGAGGACGCGGCATCGGTCGCAGGCCTCCTGGTCACCACCGAAGCCATGATCTCCGAGGCTCCGAAGAAGGAGTCGGCCGGCGGCGGCATGCCGGGCGGCATGGGCGGCGGCATGGGCGGCATGGGCGGCATGGACTTCTAAAGTCCGACCGACCGGTCCATCCGGACTATCGAAAGGGGCTCGGCATTCGCCGGGCCCCTTTTTTGTCGGGCAACGCCGTCGCCGCGTTTTGGCGCTGCAGAAATTCCCGGCTCCGGCAGTGGATGACAACGCACAGCGCGTGTCGCTTGCGGGGCTCCGGCAGGATGTTCCTTCCTGTCCCGCAAGCGGGAATCGCCTACTGTGGCGCGTCACCAACTGCCGGGTATCTCATGGACGATTTTCTTCTGTTTCTCGCGGTCGGCGCCCTCGCCCAGCTCGTCGACGGCGCCCTCGGCATGGCCTACGGCGTCGTCTCGTCGACGGTCTTGCTGTCCTTCGGCGTTGCGCCTGCCGCCGCCTCGGCCTCGGTCCATGCCGCCGAGCTGTTCACCACCGCCGCTTCCGGCACAGCGCATCTCGTCCACCGCAATATCGACTGGACGCTGTTCTGGCGGCTGGTGCCGTTCGGCGTGTTGGGCGGGGTCACCGGCGCCTACATCCTGACCGGGCTCTCCGGCGATGTCGTCCGTCCCTATGTCGCCGCCTATCTGGGCGTGATCGGCCTGTATCTGCTGTCGCGTTCGTTCCGGAAGTTCCCGAGCCGGCCGGTGTCACGGCGCACCGTCGCGCCATTGGCCGCCTGCGGCGGCTTCCTCGATGCCATCGGCGGAGGCGGTTGGGGACCGATCGTCACCTCCGGCCTGCTCGGTGCCGGTGGGGCGCCGCGCTTTGTGATCGGCAGCGTCAATGCGGCGGAATTCCTGATCACCCTGTCGGTGTCGCTCACGTTCGTGTTCGCCCTTGCCACCGGCCACTGGGAAGAGGCGGGCGACCTGCGGGTCCACGGCCTTGCCGTCCTCGGCCTCATCGTTGGCGGTGTCGTGGCTGCACCCTTTGCGGGTTACATCGTGCGTCACGTGTCGGAAACGATCCTGCTGCGCGCCGTCGGTATCCTCGTATGCGGCCTGGCGGTGACCCAGATCGTCGGATTGCTTTGGTAAGCCTTCGGTCTGTTTGCCGGAACCATAAGTCGGAAGAACCGTTTATCCGCCTACAAGCCAGGCAGCTATGCCGGCATCGGACAAGGAGTGATCCCATGGTCGACAAGAACGAAATCAAGGGCGGCGCCAAGGAATTCGGCGGCAAGATCAAGGAAGCCGCGGGCCGTGCAGTCGGCAACGAGCGGCTTGAGGCCGAAGGCGAAGTCGATCAGGTCGAAGGCAAGACCCAGAAGAACTACGGCAAGGTCAAGGACGCGGTCAAAGACCAGATCAGCTAACCCCGACCTACCGACATGCATGCGGGCCGTCCCCTTCCGGGGGCGGCCTTTTTTCGTGGCCGGCAATGGATGTCTCCCGACTCGCCGGCGAGCGCGGCGCCAAACCCGGCCTGCGAGACAGCAAGCCTGCCTTACGCATGGCAGCAACGGGCTTTGAAGCCATTGCTGTTTTTCGGACATCGGCTAGACTGGAACAAATCCAATCACAGCGGACGCGCCTTGCGGCGACATTCCCTGCAGCCGACCGAAAGGGGGCTCCCGTGGTCACATTCACGCTCAACGGCCAGGAAAAGACGTTCGACGGCGATCCCGACACCCCGTTGCTCTGGGTCATTCGAGACGCGGAACGCCTGACCGGCACCAAATACGGCTGCGGCATCGCCCAGTGCGGCGCCTGCACCGTGCATCTCGACGGGATGACCCTGCGCTCTTGCGTGACCCCGATCTCCACGGTCGACGGGTCCAGCGTGACCACGATCGAGGGTCTGGAAGGTCCGGAGGCCGAGGCCGTGCAGGCGGCCTGGCGGGCGATCGACGTGCCGCAATGCGGCTATTGCCAGTCCGGCCAGATCATGTCCGCCGTCTCGCTGCTGCAGTTCAATCCGAAGCCGACGGATGAAGACATCGACGGCGCGATGACAGGCAATATCTGCCGCTGCGCGACCTATGTCCGCATCCGGCAGGCGATCCACGACGCCGCCGACACGCTGGAGGGCTGAGCCATGGGCATTCAGAACATCAAGGTCTCCCGGCGCAGCTTCCTGGCCGGTACCGGGCTCGTCATCGGCGTGGCGCTGGCGACGAGGTCGCTCGCGGCGAGCGCCCTGCTCAAGGGCACGCCGGCCGATGCCGTGGGTCCGGTGCAGAACCTCAACGCCTTCGTGCGCGTCGCGACGGATGGCACTGTGACCATCCTGTCGAAGCACATCGAGTTTGGCCAGGGCCCCTATACCGGCCTCGCCACGATCGTCGCCGAAGAGCTCGATGCCGACTGGGGCCAGATGCGCGCTGCCGCGGCGCCAGCCGACGACGAGATCTACAAGAACCTCGCCTTTGGCCTACAGGGCACCGGCGGCTCAACCGCCATCGCCAACTCATGGGAGCAGATGCGCGTCGCCGGCGCGACGGCGCGGGCCATGCTGGTCGCGGCGGCGGCTGAGATGTGGGACGTGCCCGCCGGCGAGATCACTGTCTCGAAGGGCCGCGTCAGCCACGCCGCCAGCGGCCGGGAAACCGGCTTCGGCGAACTCGCCGACAAGGCCGCCACGATGGAGCCGCCCGCCAACCCGGCACTGAAGGACCCGAAGGACTTCGTCCTGATCGGCAAGGACCGGCCGAAGCTCGACACGCCGGCCAAGACTGACGGCACGGCGATCTTCACCCTCGACGTCCTCGCCGACGACATGCTGATCGCCATGGTCGCGCATCCGGAGCATTTCGGCGCCACGGTGAAGAGCTACGACGACAGCGCCGCCCGTCAGGTCGCCGGCGTCGTCGACGTCAAGCGGGTGCCTCAAGGCATCGCGATCTATGCCGAGAACACCTTCGCGGCGCTGAAGGGCCGCGCGGCACTGACCATCGAATGGGACCTCGCCGCCGCGGAATCGCGCTCGAGCGAGGAAATCTACGACGACTACCGCCGGCTGATCGGCGGCGAACTGCTGGGCGCGACCGACAATGGCGACGTCGAGGCGGCGCTGTCCGGTGACGGCATCACCCGACTGGAATCGGAGCTGGTGTTCCCGTTCCTTGCCCACGCCCCGATGGAGCCGCTCGACGCCGTGCTGGTCCGCGCCGATGACGGCTCGATCGACTGCTATACCGGCTCGCAGTTCCCGGGCCAGGACAAGGCGGCGATCGCCGAGACCTGCGGGGTCGATCCCGCCATGGTGCGCATCCACACGCAGCTCGCCGGCGGCAGCTTCGGCCGGCGCGCGCAGTTTGGCTCGCCCTACATGCGGGAAGCGGCGGCGGTGTTCGCGGCCTCCGGCATGAACCGCCCGATCAAGCACATGTGGACCCGCGAGGACGACATTCGCGGCGGCTTCTACCGGCCGATCTACGTCCATTCGCTGAAGGGGGCGATCGACGCGGAGGGCAACATCGTCGCCTGGGACCAGGTGATCGCCGGCCAGTCGATCATGAAGAAGACCGAGCTCGACGACACGACCGTCGAGGGCGCGTCGGACCTTCCCTACACCATCCCCAATCTCAGGGTGCGCGCCCACCAGACCGAGCTGCAGGTGCCCGCCCTTTGGTGGCGCTCGGTGGGGCATACCCATACCGGCTTTGCCGTCGAGACCTTCATCGACGAGCTGCTTGAGCGCGGCGGCAAGGACGCGGTCGACGGCCGGCTGGCGCTGTTGTCGGAACATCCGCGCCATACGGGCGTGCTGAAGCGGGTCGCCGAACTCGCCGACTGGGGCTCGCCGGTCCCCGACGGGCGTCAGCGTGGCGTTGCGGTCCACAAGAGCTTCAATACCTACGTCGCCGAGATCGCCGAGGTTTCGATCGGCGCCGACGGTGGGCCGCGCGTCCACAAGGTATGGTGCGCGGTGGATTGCGGGGTCGCGGTCAACCCGAACGTGATCCGGGCGCAGATGGAAGGCGGCATCGGCTACGGCCTCGGCGCCGTCTTGTTCGACCAGATCACGCTCGGGGATGGCGGCAAGATCATGCAGTCGAACTTCCACGACTATCGCTCGCTGCGGATCGACGAGATGCCTGAGGTCGAGGTGGCGATCATCGAGTCCAGCGAGCCGCCTACCGGAGTGGGCGAGCCGGGCGTGCCCCCGATCGGGCCGGCTGTGGCCAATGCCTGGCGTCGCCTGACCGGCCAGCCCGTTCGCCGCCTGCCGATCGTCGGCGGCCTCACGTCGTGAACAA
Organism: Aurantimonas endophytica; assembly: GCF_014196845.1. Lineage (GTDB taxonomy): Bacteria > Pseudomonadota > Alphaproteobacteria > Rhizobiales > Rhizobiaceae > Aurantimonas > Aurantimonas endophytica. Next base: position 376,859 of record NZ_JACIEM010000002.1, on the reverse strand, counting down.
CAGGACCAGACTCGTGACGTCACAGACAATCCTTGCCGGTCGCCTGACCGGCATCGCGCTCGCGTTCGGCCTCGCGGTGGCGGCATCAGCCGTCGCGCAGGAGCGCGCGCCCGGCGCGCCCGAACCGTCGACGCCTGCGGTATCGACACAGCCGCAGGGCGAGCAGTCGCTGCGCCCAGTGTCCGATTTCGATAACATCGCCGACGAGGCGGCGCGGTCGGTGGCGATCTTCGAGGAGACCGGCAAGGTGCTCCTGCATCCGCGCTGCGTGAACTGCCACCCGGCGGGCAACCGGCCGCTGCAGGGCCTGGACATGCATCCACATCAGCCGCCGGTGGTGCGGGGCGAGGCGAATTTCGGCGCCGTCGGCATGCAGTGCAACACCTGCCACGGGCCGGAGAATGTCGGGCTCGTCGCCCAGGCCGAGGGCATCCAGTCGATCCCCGGCAACCCGAACTGGCACCTCGCCCCGATCGAGATGGCCTGGGAAGGCCGCTCGCTCGGCGAGATCTGCGAACAGATCAAGGATGTCGACCGCAATGGCGGCAAGTCGCTCGCCGAGCTGGTCGAGCACATGGCCTCGGACGATCTGGTCGGCTGGGGCTGGGAGCCGGGTGCCGGCCGAGAGAAGGTACCGGGCACGCAGGAAGAGTTCGGCGCCCTCTACGAAGCCTGGGCAGCCACCGGCGCCCATTGCCCGGCGGGATGATTCGTCCCGCCTGACATGAGCCGCCGCGGCGGCGGCTCATGTGTTGCGGCTTCCGCCGCTTCCCCTGCCCCGGCTAGCGGTTGTCGACCTCCAGCGCTTCCGTGTCGCGCGTGATCACCATGTCGTCGATCGCCAGCATGTCGCCGTCCTCGGCAAGGAAATCATGGCCGCGGCCGGCGACCCGCACCGCGCAGCCTTCCGGGCAGGGCTCGGTCACCGACGTGCCGGCCTCCACCGGATGCATCACCTCGTCTGCTCCCTTGTCGAACGTCACCTGCCTCGTGTCGTCGTCGCGGTTGTGCACGGTCACCGCCAACGCCGGCGCCACCGAAAGTATAATTGCCGCACCTGCTGCTACGATCCGCTTCATTCCTTGACCTCCCTTTATTTTTCTCGACCCACAACAGACAATATCCCGTTGGCCGCCGGCTGACCCAGTCGCCGCGTCAAGATCCGTTGTTCTGTTGGCGAGTGGAAACTGTGGACGCGTTGATCGTAACTGAAGAGGCGGACCGGTCACATCGGCTCAAAACTGATTTATCAGTAACGCAGACATTTCATCTTCCCGCACCGCACAGCAGGTCTGGCTTGATCGACCGGCGGGCGTTTCCCGGCGTCCTCCAGCCCTTGCGGGGGTTCCGATTCCACGCGAAGCGGAATAGTTATCCCCGGCCGGCCGCCTTTGCCGCGGCCGCGACAGATTTGGAGGTGGGCATGAGCCAGACACGGCGCGAGACTGATTCCATCGGCGCGATCGACGTTGCCGCGGACCGCTACTGGGGGGCGCAGACCGAGCGCTCGCGGAACAATTTCCGGATCGGCGGCGATCGCCAGCCGATGCCGCTGATCACCGCCCTGGCGCTGGTCAAGAAGGCTGCTGCCCGGGTCAACACGTCCATGGGCCGACTCGACGGCGCGGTCGCCGATGCGATCGAGAAGGCCGCCGACGAGATCATCGCCGGCCAGCTCGACGACCACTTTCCGCTGGTCGTCTGGCAGACCGGCTCCGGCACCCAGACCAACATGAACGTCAACGAGGTGATCTCCAACCGGGCGATCGAGATGCTCGGCGGGACGATGGGCTCGAAACAGCCGATCCACCCGAATGACCACGTCAACATGAGCCAGTCGTCGAACGACGTGTTCCCGACCGCCATGCATGTCGCGACGGTGCTCGAAACGCGGAAGCTGCTGCTGCCGGCGCTCGACCGGCTGCATCGTTCGCTCGATGCCAAGGCGAAGGAATACGCCCACATCATCAAGATCGGCCGCACCCATACGCAGGATGCGACGCCGGTGACGCTGGGCCAGGAATTCTCCGGCTATGCGGCGGCGCTGCAGCTGTCGAAGAAGCGGATCGCCGACGCGCTGGACGGCGTCTACGCGCTCGCCCAGGGCGGTACCGCCGTCGGCACCGGGCTGAATGCGCCGGAAGGCTTCGACGTCGCCGTCGCGGCGGAGATCGCCACGCTCACCGGCGAGCCGTTCCGCACCGCCGAGAACAAGTTCGAGGCGCTGGCCTCGCATGGGGCGCTGACGTTCTTCCACGGTTCGCTGAACACGCTCGCTGCCGACCTGATGAAGATCGCCAACGACATCCGCTTCCTCGGATCCGGCCCGCGCTCGGGCTTCGGGGAGCTCAACCTGCCCGCCAACGAGCCGGGCTCCTCGATCATGCCGGGCAAGGTCAATCCGACCCAGGCCGAAGCACTGACCATGGTCGCCACGCAGATCTTCGGCCACGAAACCACGGTGACGGTCGCCGCATCCCAAGGCCATTTCGAGCTCAACGTCTTCAAGCCGGTGATCGCCAAGGCGGTGCTCACGTCGATCCGCCTGCTCGCCGACGGCATGGAAAGTTTTGCCGAGAACTGCGTCGACGGGATCGAGGCCAACGAGCCGCGGATCAAGAGCCTGATGGAGCAGTCGCTGATGCTGGTCACGGCGCTCGCCCCGAGCATCGGCTACGACAAGGCCGCCCATATCGCCAAGACGGCACACAAGAACGGCACGACCCTGCGCGACGAGTCGATCGCCTCGGGCCACGTGTCGGGCGAGGACTACGACCGCATCGTCGACCCAGCGGCGATGATCCGGCCGGGCTGACGGCACATGTTTGCGGCAGGTGGCGGCGCGCAGTGCCGTCACCCTTCCGATCTCGATTGTATCGATTTCAGTTGACAATTCGTCGGCTGTCGCGCCGGCTGCATTTCGCCCAAAGACCGTTTATTTTGCCGTCTGTCGAAACGAAGGGGTCTTTTGCCCCTCGGGCAATCGGAGACTTCGCATGAACCCTCATCTCATCCTTGCCGGCCGGGTTCTACTCTCGGTCATCTTCATCGTCAGCGGCTTCGGCAAGCTGGTCGGCGCCGCGGGCTTCTCGGGCTATCTCGCCAGCCTCGGCTTCCCCGCGCCGCTGGTCATGGCTTACCTGGTCGGTGCCTTCGAGCTGTTTGGCGGGCTCGCCATCCTCGCCGGCTATCAGGTTCGGGTCGTCGCCATCGCGCTGGCGCTGTTCTGCGTGGCGACCGGCGTCATCGCGCATCTCGGCGAGCAGAGCGCGCTGCTCAAGAACATCGCGCTCGCCGGTGGCTTCCTCGTCCTCGCCGGCTCCGGCGCCGGGGCGCTGGCCGTCGACAAGACCAAGCGCGAAAGCCGCTACGCCTGATCGAACGGCGCGGTGCCCGCCTTTAGCGGAACCGCGCCGCGAACCTCTCGGCCAGCGCCGCGTCCTCAGGGTCGCGGCGCCCGACCAGCGAGCGCACCAGGCACGCCTGTGACCGCAGGATCAACCCGTCCGACAATATCCGCAGATGGTTCGCCGTCAGGGTCGAACCGGTAGACGTGATGTCGACGATGATGTCCGCAGAGCCGGCGGCCGGCGCGCCTTCGGTGGCGCCGAGGCTTTCCACGATACGATAGCTCTGGATGCCGTGGCGGCGGGTGAAGAAGCTCTGCGTCAGCCGCCAGTATTTCGTCGCGACCCGCAGCCGCCTGCCATGGCGCGTGCGCCAGGAGCCCGCGACGTCGCCGAGATCCTCCATGGTCTCGACATCCAGCCAGGCATCGGGGACGGCGACCACCACGTCGGCCTGGCCGAAGCCGAGCCGCGCGACGATCTCCACTGCGTCCTGCGGCTCCGTCATGGTCTCGCGGATCAGGTCTTCGCCGGTAATGCCGAAATCGATCGCACCGTCGCGGAGCTCCCGCGCGATCTCCGAGGCCGACAAGAGCAGCACCTCGAGCCCAGGCGCACCGGTCACCACGGTCCGGTAGCTGCGCTCGTCGGCGGCCGGCGCGACGTCGATGCCGCCCTGCGCCAGTGCCGCCAGCGCTTTTTCCTTCAGCCTGCCCTTGGACGGGATCGCCAGCGTCACGCTCATCGCGCATCCCCCGTGAGCGCATCGCCGATCCGGTCGAGCCACAGCGAGAAGCCGACGGCCGGAATCGGTTCGGCGGCGCCGAGCATCGTCATCATCCGGTCGTAGCGGCCGCCGCCAGCGAGCGGCTGGTCGGAGCCGTGCGCCCGGACCTCGAAGACCAGCCCCGTATAATAGTCGATGGGCCGGCCGAAGGCGGCCCGATAGCGGACGGATTTGAGGTCGACGTCTGCGGCGAGCAGCGCCAGGTTGCGCGTCTCGAAGACGGTCAGCGCCCGGCCGAGATCGAGCCCGGCCTCTTCCGCCAGCGCCCGCAGCCGATCGGCGGCTTCCGCCAGCGGGCAATCGACCGCAAGAAAGCGCCGCAGCAGGCCGAGCGAGGCCTCGCTCAGCCGCGCTTCGGCGACTGCGACCTTTTCGATCAGCCGTGCGGCGATCTCGCCGGGGGAGCGCCCGGCATGCGTCGGCAGACCCGCTTCGTCCATGCGGCGGCGGATCGCCCGAGTCAGCGCGCCCTCCTCCCGCTGGCGCGCCAGATCCAGCATGTCGGGTTCGACGTTCTCGAGCTTTGCCGCGCCGCCGCTCGCCAGCGCCTTCAGCGCCGCCTCCAGCTGGTCGTCATGGCCGAAGGTTCGGATCAGCCGCCGCTGCCAGCCTTCCGGCAGGCCGAGCGCGCGCAGGAACGCCTCGAACAGGCCCTGGTCGCCGAGAACGATGTCCTGCGCCGCGGCCTCGACGCCGCAGGCCGCCAGGCCCGCCAGCGCGTCGGCAAGCGCCCGGGCATCCGCCGTCGCGCGGTTCTCCTCGCCGAGATCCTCGATCCCGGCCTGGAAGAACTCCGCCGGCCCGCCCGTGCGCTGGCGGAAGACCAGGCCGAGATAGGAATAGCGGCGCGGCAGCTGCTGGGCCCTGGCGACATGGTCGCGGCAGACCGGCACAGTGAAATCCGGCCGCAGGCAAAGATTTTCGCCGGCCTCGCCGCGGGTCATGAAGATGCGGCGGCGGAAGGCCTCCCCGGCCGTGTCGAGATAGGGCTCGGCCGGCTGGATGATCGGCACGCGCACGCGCTCCGTCCCGCGCGCGGCGAAGAGCGCGCCCAGCGCCGTCTCGAACGGGATCGCGGCGGTGTCGCTCACCGTCTCAGGCCTGCCCTGCGTGGCGGGCGAGGATAGCGCGCACGGCCGCGACCATGTCCGCCTCGTCGACCAGTTCCTGGCCGGCGCGGGCCTCGCGCCATTCGGCATTGTCCTCGATCGTCTCGGCGATCTTCTTGCCCTCGATCAGGTCCTTGACCTGGACCTTGCCGGCCGCCTTCTCGTCGCCGCCCTGGATGATCACCACCGGGGCGTTGCGGCGGTCGGCATATTGCAGCTGCTTGCCGAATTGCTTCGGATTGCCCTGGAACACCTCGACCGGCACCGGCTCGGCGGTCGGGTTGCCGTCCGCGTCGGTGTTCAGCGCGGCGCGCAGTTTCGCGGCCATCGCCTGGTAGTCCGCCATGCGGTCGCGGTCCATGACGGTGACGACCACCGGGCCGGGCCGCTCGGCGGCCTCCAGCCGGCCGAGATTCTTCAGCGCCGTCATCAGCCGCGAGACGCCGATGGAAAAGCCCGTCGCCGGCACCGGCTGGCTCATGAAGCGCGACACCAGCCCGTCATAGCGCCCGCCACCACCGACCGACCCGAACTGCACCTTCTGGCCCTTCTCGTTGACCACGTCGAACAGCAGCTCCGCCTCGAAGACCGGGCCGGTGTAGTATTCGAGGCCGCGGACGACGGAGGGATCGATACGAACGCGGCCGTCGTCGTAGCCAGCGGCAGCGACCATCGAATTGATGTCGTTCAGCTCATCTGCGCCTGTATCCGAGACGCCCGCAGCGATCAGCGCGTCCTTCAAGTTGGCCACGGTCAGCGCATCATTTGCTGAGCTCTTCGCGCCGGAGTTGGGCTCATTCCAACCAATGATGTTTAGCAGAGTCGTGATCTGCTCATCATCCAAACCGGCGCCAGGTGTATGATCGCCTGACTCGTCTCGCCGGCCTTTCACGCTCAATAGCGCCACCACACCATCGACGCCGAACTTGTCGAGCTTGTCGAGCGCCCGCAGCACCGTTAGGCGTTTTCCAACATTCTCCTCGCCGCCGAGGTCGACCGCCTCCAGAACCGCGTCCAGCACCTTGCGGTTGTTGACCCGGATCACGTACTGGCCGCGCGGAATCCCCAGCGCCTCCATCGTGTCGGCCATCATCATCGCCATCTCGGCATCGGCCGAGACGTTCGGCGCGCCGACGATGTCGGCGTCGAACTGCATGAACTGGCGGAAGCGGCCCGGCCCCGGCTTCTCGTTGCGGAAGACATGGCCGACACGGTAGCTGCGATAGGGCTTGGGCAGGGTCTCGTAATTCTCCGCGACATAGCGGGCGAGCGGCGCGGTGAGGTCGTAGCGGAGCGACATCCACGCCTCGTCGTCGTCCATCAGCGAGAACACGCCCTCGTTCGGCCGGTCGGCATCGGGCAGGAATTTTCCGAGCGCGTCGGTATATTCGAACATCGGCGTTTCGACCGGCTCGAAGCCATAGGTCTCGTAGACCCGGCGGATCGTCGCCAGCATCGCATCCTGGGCGCGCAGATCGGCCGCGTCGCGATCGACAAAACCTCGCGGCAGCCGTGCGTTGACCCTGGTCGGTTTCTTCTTCTTGTCGGCCATGATTGCATTCCGGAGGAGGTTCGACGGGCGCCAGAGGCCGCGTCCCTGCGGCGTTCCCCTACCGCGTGCTCCGGTTTTCGGCAAGGCAAGGGGGTGTGGGGGGGCGGGTCGGCCCCGACACCCAACAAGGTCGTCATCCTCGGGCCCCGTCCCGAGGATCCAGGCCTCGACGGTGCAGCCGCCGCTTCGGGAGAGAGTAGCAGAGGGACGCCAAGCAGGCGTTCTGCGCGGTGAACGGCAGCTTGGACGATTTGGAATGGGTCCCCGGGTCAAGCCCGGGGATGACGACGGGAGGAAGGGCGAGGGCAATCGCCGGCGTTCAAGTGCAAAGCCAGAACCGGAGGGCGCGCTTGGGCGAATGGAGCACCGGGGTCCTGTCGGTCCGCAGCATCCTCGAAGAGTATCGCGCATCGTGGCATCGAAGGAGGTGACCGCACCGCCCTCGACGACAAGGGCGCCAACATCCAACAAGGTCGTGGACAATCTTAGATGAGCGTGCGGAGCAGATAAGTTACGGCCGACAAGGCCAATCCCCGCCAGTCCCGCCCGCTGCCCGACGCGGCGCTCTGGGGCGCTGCGCCGGGCTATCCTAACCGCCACGAAGGCAAGCCAGGAACAGCACGGCTAAAGATGTAATCCCCACCCCTCGCGGGTCCCCGTAGCATCGAGGCGGTCGATGGCGAGGCATGGGAAGACGAGAGGCCACAGTGGACAGTGCGGCGACGAGCCTGCCTCTGAGCAGCCTGCGCGCAGAGATCGCTGGCCTGCGCGTCACCGTGGCGGCGCTGCGGCTGAAATCGCTAGCCTTCAAGGCCGGCTTCGACCCCAGCCAGGTGCGGCATCCCAGGGGCAGTGGGCGCATCTCCGGCCGCTGGCGGCGGGGAGGCGGCGGCAAGCCCCTGCAGATCGATATCCCCGGCCCGAGGACGACACCGGCAGCCGGAGGATCGCCCAGGACGCCGCCGAAAAGTCCGCGCCTGAAGCTGCCGAAGCCCCGCATCGGCCACAATGGCGGCCCGCCGATGGAGGACCCGCCGGAACTGCCGAAGCGCGATCCGGGAACGGACACGGCGCGCAATCGTGTCGCCAAGCGCTGGGCGCTGTGGTTGCTGCGGGCGCTTCGTCGTCTGCCGGAGCGGCGTATCGCGTTGGCGGCCCGCGCGTTGGAGGCCGTTGGCTATCTCACCGGCTTTTTCGACGAGATCGAAACCGCGCTCGACGAACCGCGCCCGCTCGACGATCTGCGCCGCGCGGTAAAGGCCGAGGCCGACAGGGACGGCACCCACGTCCACCACATCGTCGAGAAAACATCCGCCGAGCAGGATGGCTACCCGAAGTCGATGATCAACGGCTATGATAATCTCGTGCGGATCCACGATACCGGCACGAGGAAATCTCGGCTTGGTATCAGAGACGCAATCCTCGATATGATTGGCAGTCTCCTCGGAACTTTCTCCGTGGTCGTAGCTGGGAGGAACGCTTCTTGATGGGCCTCGAGCAACTGCGTGAAAAAGGCCTGCTCAAATGACCAAAAAAGACTATCGGTCCTGCTCAGTTGGACAGCTCATCCAAGCGTTTCTTGACGTGAGTCTTTCCCAATCTCATGCGGTCGACGAGGATGATCACGGCCGATATAATCGCCTTGTGGACGACTATCTCGCGCTCGTAGACGAATTGCGCTTGCGGAAGGGCGATCAGCGTAGGGTGCTACGGACGTTATTCGATCATATCAAACCGCAGGTCCGTTTGAACGCTGCCATCGCAACTCTCGCGGTTCTGCCGGACGAGGCGCGAGAGACGCTTCGACTGATCCATGCCCGGCGCGAATATCCCCAAGCCGCCGACGCGATCGGTTTGCTGAATGCGCTGGAGCGGGGAACCTACATACCGGAGTAAGGGGATCACGCTGGCACTCCGACGCTGGGTTCGGCCACGCTCTCTGGACTCCTTGATGACTGTGTCTGGATGAGCCTCGCCCAAACGAGTTCAAGCTCGATGAGCATTACGGCGCCTACAGAGGGTGCTTGTCCGGGCGACTTACAAGCACAGTCGCTTGTTTTCGGCAGCAGTCCTACGCCGATGCCGGTCGCACGAACGCCGCCCGCTCGGCCGCGCACTCGTCGCGCACGCAGCACCCCTCGACATGGTCGTTGACGAAGCCCATCGACTGCATGAAGGCGTAGATCGTGGTCGGGCCGACGAAGGTAAAGCCGGCGTGCTTCAGCGCCTTCGACAGGCGCGTGGCGGCGGGGGTCACGGGGTTGGCCCGCAGCCATTCCCAGTCGACCGCCGCTGGTCGTTCCGAGGCCGGCGGTTCGTGCGCCCAGAGGAATGCGCCCAGCGAGCCGTGCGTTTTCCGGATGGCCAAGGTGCGGCGTGCATTGTTGATGGTGGAGACGATCTTGCCGCGATGCCGGATGATCCGCGCTCGACGAACCGCGCCCGCTCGACGATCTGCGCCGCGCGGTAAAAGCCGAGGCCGACAGGGACGGCACCCACGTCCACCACATCGTCGAGAAAACATCCGCCGAGCAGGATGGCTACCCGCAGTCGATGATCAACGGCTATGATAATCTCGTGCGGATCCACGATACCGATACGAGGAAATTACGGCGTGGTTTAGTTCCAAGAACCCAAACTTCGGCGGACGGTCACCCAGGAGCTATTTGCGGGGGACAAGCTGGGAGGAACGGATGGAGATAGGATTTTCCGCCCTGCGGCGTTTTGGAGTGTTGAAACCATGACGCGAGCGAAGCGCGGCGAAATGACGATCGAACAACTGATCGCCCGCTACTCCGAAATCGGGGTGGCGCAGGACAGGGCCCTGCTGGAAAATCTCGTCGGTCAATTCAATCGGCTCTACGATGAGGCCTTGGCGGTTGAGGACGAGTTGGAACGCCGCGAAGGCGACCAGCGCCGGGCGCTGCTTGCGCTCTATGGGCACGCGAATTGGCAGGTCCGTCTCAATGCGGCTCAGGCTACGCGACCTATTGCCCCGCAGGCCGCACGCCAGATGATCGAAGAGATAGCAAAATCGCAGCACTTTCCGCAGGCGGGCCACGCCGGCATGGCGCTCTATGCTATGGACCGAGGTATCTACAAGCCGAACTGAGTCGAGGCGGTGCTTGTCCGGGCGACTTACAAGCACAATCGCTTGTTTTCGGCGGCAGTCCTACGCCGATGCCGGTCGCACGAACGCCGCCCGCTCGGCCGCGCACTCGTCGCGCACGCAGCACCCCTCGACATGGTCGTTGACGAAGCCCATCGACTGCATGAAGGCGTAGACCGTCGTGGGGCCGACGAAGGTGAAGCCGGCCTGCTTCAGGGCCTTCGACAGGCGCGTCGCGGCGGGGGTCACGGGGTTGGCGCGCAGCCATTCCCAGTCGACGCTCTCCGGCCGCTCCGAGGCCGGCGGCTCGTGCGCCCAGAGGAAGGCGGCCAGCGAGCCGTGCGCCGCCTGCACCGCCTGGGTGCGGCGGGCGTTGTTGATGGCCGAGACGATCTTGCCGCGATGGCGGATGATCCGCGCGTCGAGGACGATCCGCGCGATGTCGTCCTCGTCCATCGCCGCGACGCGGTCGACGGCGAAGCCGTGGAAGAGTTCGCGGAACGCCTCGCGCTTGCGCAGGATCGTCAGCCAGGAGAGGCCCGCCTGGAACCCCTCGAGGCAGAGCTTCTCGTACAGGCGGTCGTCATCTGCCGTCGGCCGGCCCCACTCGTCGTCGTGGTAGCGCCGATAGGCCTCGTCGCTGCCGTGCCAGGCACAGCGCAGACGCCCGTCGGGGCCTTCCGACAGGCCGGGCGGTGAATCGAGGGGCTCGCTCATGACAACCGTCATCGCAGGCGGGCCGGACGCTGACAAGATGGGGGACGGAGCCTGGGAGCCCCCGTTGCGCGTAGCTCGCATGATCGCTAACCGCAGACGGCAAGCGCGTCCCGCCTGTTGCCCCGCCTCACTCGCGGACCGGCGGTGACGGCGTCAGGCGTCCGTGAAGCGGCGCGTATCGCAGCGATAGCGCTTCAGGTGCCATTTCGGCCGCCCCTGCAGGTGCTGGACGGCGGCCGCCTGGCCGAACATGGCGCACTGCATGATGGAGCCGTCGAAGGCGACGTTCTCGGACTGGCAATTGGCCGGGGCGGCGTTGAGGCAGACGATCAGGGTAAGAGCGATCATGGAATGCTCCAGGAGCCGCGTTCGGCGGCCGTGTCGAGGTTGATCCCCGGGCGCGCCGTAGCGGCCCGAACTGCCCTGTTGGCGTTTTCCCTCTGCGGCTCTGATCGGCCTTCGCCGGGAAGACCCAGCGTCAACAATCTAACATTTATGCTGCACTGCACAATAAGTTCTGGCCCCGTCGGGTCGCTGATGGGGACGGGTGTGACCAAAAAGCGTCTCACGATCCAATGCCCGGCTCCAACCGAGCGTCGGACGGCGGCAGATACGGCTTGTTAACCCTATGATTTGGTTTCGAGAACCGTGCTGCCATCTCCTTGCGGCATTTACCGTTCGGTCGGGCTTTGCGGCGAAGCTGTGGCCGAGACCGGTTGCGGAGCGTGCTTGCTCCAAACAACGGAACGAGGATCCGCCATGCGACGCATTTTTTCATTGATGGCCGTCACAGCCCTTGCGGCCGTCATCGGGCATCCGACGACGAGTTTTGCACAGCAGCGCGGGGTCGAGGTCTCTCCGGCGCTGCGCGGCGAATGGATCCTGCAGCTGTCGCCGGGCAGCGGCGTCGTGCCGGGCTACCGCCGGCCGCACATGAACAGCCCGACCAACAATCTCTCAGGTGCTGTGCTTGGCGCCCGGCCGGTCGCCGTCGGACGGGCGCGGCCGGTGCTTCGCGAGCAACCGGCCGGCGCGCGGCGCGTCGTGCGCTACCCCGCCCCGGTGGTCGTCGACCCTCGCCGCACGCAGGGCGTGGTGCGCCGCGGCTTCCATCCCAGCCAGCCCCAGCAGGTGGCACTGCAGCGACCGCGCCAGATGGTGCCGCAGCACCATGTCGATCCGGTCTACCTGCCGCAGGACGTCGCCTATCACGGCAAGGAAAAGCCGGGGACGATCGTCGTCGATACCGGCTCGAAGTTTCTCTACCATGTCGGCAAGGGCGGCACGGCGCGGCGCTATGGTGTTGGGGTCGGCAAGCCGGGCTTTGCCTGGAAGGGCCGGCATCCGATCACCCGCAAGGCCGAATGGCCGGGTTGGACGCCGCCGAAGGAGATGATCGCGCGGGAGCGCCGCAACGGCCGCATCCTGCCCGCCCACATGAAAGGCGGCGAGGCCAATCCGCTCGGCGCGCGGGCGCTCTATCTCGGCTCCACCCTCTACCGCATCCACGGCACCAACCAGCCCTGGACGATCGGCCAGTCGGTCTCCTCCGGCTGCATCCGGATGCGCAATCAGGACGTGATGGAGCTCTACGAGCGGGTGGGCGTCGGCACGAAAGTCGTCGTGCGCTAACGGCAACACCACCGAGGAACATCTGATCCAGGACCCACCGATCAGATGACGGGCCGGCGACAGCCGGTCCGGACCATGGCAGCATCTCGTTGCGGCGCCGCTGGAGAGCCGCTCCGCCTGTATGAGGAAAACAGCATGACATCAGCCAAGATCGGTGCCGGCATCGCAGCCGCCCTGGCGCTTCTCCTGACCGTCGAGGCAGGCGCGCAGGAGACCCGCCGCTATGATTACGCCACCAATAGCTGGCAAACCGTCAGCCCCGCGCGCGCCGAGGCCCTGTCGCAAACGCGCGCCGTGCAGCAGCGCCGTCCCGCGGCGGCGTTCATGCGCAAGCAGGTGCGGATCGAGACGAAAGAGGCCCCCGGCACGATCATCGTCGATTCGCAGCGCAAATATCTCTATTTCGTCGAGGGCGCCGGCATGGCGACCCGCTACGGCGTAGGCGTCGGCAAGGAAGGCTTCGGCTGGTCGGGCAACATGAAGGTGGGCCGCAAGGCGGAGTGGCCGGGCTGGACCCCGCCGGCGGCGATGATCAAGCGCGAGCGCGCCAAGGGCCGTATCCTGCCCGCCTACATGGCAGGCGGCCCCGCGAACCCGCTCGGCGCGCGGGCGATGTATCTCTATCGCGGCGGCCGCGACTCGCTGTTCCGCATCCACGGCACCAACCAGCCCTGGACGATCGGCCAGAACATGTCGTCGGGCTGCGTCCGGATGATGAACGAGGACGTCGAGCACCTGTATTCGCGGGTGCCGAACGGTACCAAGGTGATCGTCATCGGCCCGCGTGGCGAAGGCCCGAAGAACGTCTATGCCGATCTCGGCCCGGTTCAGTCGAACATCCTGACGGCAATCTTCGGCGGCTGATTCGCGATACAGCCGTCTCTCACGAAAGGCCCGCCGGCGACGGCGGGCCTTCTTGCGTCGAGACCTATTCCGCGGCGACCAGGGCCGGCTGGGAGCGTGGCTCGATGCCGGCAAGACTTGCCGGCCTTTCACCGCCAAAGGCCCAGTCGAGCAGTTCCACCGTGTGGAGAATGGGGATCGCCGTCGCCGAGCCGATCTGCGTCATGCAGCCGATATTGCCGGTTGCTACCGCCTGTGGCGCAATGCTCGCGATATTGCGCACCTTGCGGTCGCGCAGCGTCGCGGCGATCTCCGGCTGCAGGATGTTGTAGGTGCCGGCCGAACCGCAGCACAGATGCCCCTCCGGCACGTCGCGGACGGTGAATCCGGCCTGCGCCAGCAGCACTTTCGGCGCCATGGTGATCTTCTGGCCGTGCTGCATCGAACAGGCCGAATGATAGGCGACGACGAGATCGGTCGCGTTGGCCGGCAGCGGCAGGTCGAGCCCGGACAGATATTCGGTGACATCCTTCGCCAGCGACGACACCAGCGCGGCCTTCTCGGCATAGGCCGGGTCGAGCCGCAGCATGTGGCCGTAATCCTTGATCGTCGTGCCGCAGCCCGACGTGGTGACGATGATCGCGTCGAGCCCACCCGCGGCGATCTCGCGGCTCCAGACGTCGACATTGCGGCGGGCGAAGCCCAGCGCGTCGTCCTCCCGGCCCATGTGGTGGACGAGCGCGCCGCAGCAGCCCTCGCCCTCCGGCACCACCACCTCGACGCCGAGCCGCCCCAGTAGCCGCACCGTCGCCTCGTTGATCTTCGGGTCGAGCACCGACTGGGCGCAGCCGCGCAGGATCGCCACGCGGCCGCGGCGCGGCCCGGATGCCGGATGCACGCCGGGCTCGTTGACGGCGGAGCGCGGGGGCACGGCGGCGGGCGCGAGCTTCAGCATGGCGGCCAGCGGCTTCAGCGGCTTCACCGCGGCGAAGAGTGGCGCCAGCGGCCGCGCGATCCGCGCCATCGTCAGGCTCGCCCGGAAGCGGCCCGGATAGGGCAGCGTCATCGCCAGCACCCGGCGGATCATCCGGTCAACCAGCGGCCGGCGATAGGTCCGTTCGATATGGGTGCGCGCATGGTCGACGAGGTGCATGTAGTTCACCCCCGACGGGCAGGTGGTCATGCAGGCGAGGCACGAGAGGCAGCGGTCGATGTGCTTGACGGTCTTCTCGTCGGCTGGCCGGTCGTTTTCCAGCATCTCCTTGATCAGGTAGATGCGCCCGCGCGGACTGTCGAGCTCGTTGCCGAGCGTCACATAGGTCGGGCAGGTCGCGGTGCAGAAGCCGCAATGCACGCATTTGCGGATGATCCCCTCGGAATGGGCGATTTCCGGATCGGCAAGCTGGGCGGGGGAGAAGGTTGTTTGCATTCAATAGGCTCGCGGCGCTGGAGAAGAAGGGCCGAAATCTGCGACCAGGGTTCCGTCCGGTCGAAGGAGGAACGCACGTGCGGGACTCAAGCTTGCGATGACCCTGGTGATAGCGGTGGCCTTCGCCAATTCGCGTGGCACGCCTTCGTCCAACAGGACACGGTTCATGCGGCCTTGCCGTGGAGGCCTCGCGGCCGTGCATAATGCACACATTACCCCATCCGGCCCGGATTGAGCACGCCCTGCGGGTCGAACTGCTCCTTCAGCCGCCGCGTCAGGCCGGCCAGCGGACCGGGCTGCGGCTGGAAGATCTCGGTCGCCGCGCGCACCGGCTCGGACGCCCGCACCAGCGTCGCGTGGCCACCGCCGAAACGGCGGATCGTCTCGCGGACGAGGGATGCGTCCGGCTCGCCCTCCATCCGCATCCAGACCAGCCCGCCCTGCCAGTCGTAGAAGGCGTCGATGGCGGTCTGCATGCGCAGGCTCATGACGATCTCGTGCCCCCGCGTCGGCGTGACCGAGAGCCGCCAGACCGGCTTGGCCGTGCCGTCGGCGAAGGGCCGGACGTCGCGCACGTCGCGCCAGACCGCGCGGGAGGCGTCTGCCTCCAGCCGCTCCAGCGGAGCGACGCGCGAGAGGGCCGCGCCCAGATGCGCGGCGCGCGCCTCGACCGAGGGGCCGAACCCCTCCAGCCGGATCAGCGTCGCGGCCTCCTTGCCGAGCGTACCGCCGGCGACCCGCGCGGCGACGAACATCGGCAGGTGGGCCGCGCCCGACACTTCCGCCGAGGAGCCCATGGAAGCGGCCATCGCGCCGGCCGCGGCGGCGTCGTCGAGGCCCCGCAGCACCAGGGTGGTCTCGGTCTCGCTCTTCGGCAAAACCTTGACCGTGATGTCGGTCATCACCGCCAGCGTGCCGAACGAGCCGGTGAGACCCTTGGAGAGGTCGTAGCCGGTGACGTTCTTCACCACCCGGCCGCCGGACTTGAAAATCTCGCCGCGGCCCGACACAGCGGCGACGCCGAGGATGTGATCGCGCGCCGCGCCCTGCTTCAGGCGGCGAGGACCGGCGAGATTGCAGGCGATGACGCCGCCGAGCGTGCCTAGCCCCGGCTCCCGCCCGTGCAGCGGGCCATAGTCGAGCGGCTCGAATTCCAGGCGCTGGTTGTTGTCGTCGAGCAGTTGCTCGATCTCGGCGATCGGGGTGCCGGCCCTAGCCGAGAGGACCAGTTCCTCCGGCTCGTAAAGCGTGACACCGCTCATGGCGGCCAGCGACAGGGTACGCGCCGCCTGGACGGGGCGGCCGAGGCCGCGCTTGGAGCCATGGCCCTCGATCGCCAGCGGTTCTTCGGCGGAAATGGCGGCTGCGACGATCTCGCGAACCTCTTCCGGGGTCGTCGGGCGCAGCGTGGAAGTGGAGGGATGCAAGGCGGTCTGGGTAATGCTCATGCGAGGTCGGTCCGGGTGTAGAGGTCGCGGACAATACAGGCGAAGCCGAACTCGGGAAGCTCGATCCGGTCGTCCGGCTTGTCGTAGATGCTCTCCGCCCAGCCGTTTCGGAAAGACCAGTGGCGAACGCGCATGCGTTCCTGCTCGATCATCAGGACGTGGCGGCAGTCCGGCAGTTCGGTATAGCGGCGTCGCTTGAAGACGAGATCGTAGGGCTCGGTGGAGGGAGAAAGCACCTCGGCCACCAGCCGGCAGCTCTTGAGAAACCGCTCGCCGCCAGACGCCATCTCCTCCGCCGGATCGAAGACGACCACATCGGCGACCGGGCGGAAGGTCGCGTCGGAGGGATGGCTGACGCCAACTTCCCGAGTCGCTTCGAGCGGCAAGCCCTTCTGGCTCAGCGCGGATGCCAGAAGACGCTCGAAGACGCGCGCGATCGCACCGTGACGCAAGGTGGCTGGCGGCATGTCGATCGGTACCCCGTCAATCAGTTCCCAGCGCCCGCCGTCCCAGCCCGACCGGCCTTCGATCGACTTGAGAAAATCCACGAAAGCGCGCTCATCGAAACGAGTCTCGTTGCGGCGCTCCAGTTCCTCGATCGCGCTCATCAGAAATACCCCGCCATCAGAACCTCGGCAGATCGGGAAAGGCCACCTGCCCCTTGTGGACATGCATGCGGCCGAGCTCGGCGCAGCGGTGGAGCTGCGGGAAGACCTTTCCCGGGTTGAGCAGGTGCTTGGCGTCGAAGGCGCATTTGACCCGCTGCTGGTGCTTCAGGTCGTCCTCGTTGAACATTTCCGGCATGAGGTCGCGCTTTTCCACGCCCACCCCATGCTCGCCGGTGAGCACGCCGCCGACGGCGACGCACAGGCGCAGGATGTCGTTGCCGAATTCCTCGGCCCGGTGCAGCTCGCCCTCCTTGTTGGCGTCGTAGAGGATCAGCGGGTGTAGATTGCCGTCGCCGGCATGGAAGACATTGGCGACGCGCAGGCCGTATTTCTCCGACATCGCTTTCATGCCGGCGAGCACCTTCGGCAGTTCCTTGCGCGGGATCGTGCCGTCCATGCAGTAATAATCCGGCGAGATGCGCCCGACGGCCGGGAACGCCGCCTTGCGGCCAGCCCAGAAGGCGGCGCGCTCTTCGTCCGACTGCGAGACCCGGCAGGTCACCGCGCCATTGGCGTTGGCGATCGCCTCCACCTCTGCGAGCAGATGGTCGACCTCGGCGCCCGGGCCGTCGAGCTCGACGATCAGCAATGCCTCGACGTCACGCGGGTAGCCCGCATGGACGAAGTCCTCGGCGGCGTGGATCGCCGGCCGGTCCATCATCTCCATGCCGCCCGGGATGATGCCCTTGGCAATGATGGCGGCGACGCATTCGCCGGCCTGCTCGGAGGTCGGAAAGCCGATCAGCACGGCGCGCGCCGTCTCCGGCTTCTGCAGGATGCGCACCGTCACTTCGGTGACGACCCCGAGCAGCCCCTCCGAGCCGGTCATCAGCCCGATAAGGTCGTAGCCTTCGGCGTCGAGATGCTTGCCGCCGAGCCGCATCACCTCGCCCTCAATGGTGACGAACTCAATGCCGAGGACGTTGTTGGCGGTCAGGCCGTATTTGAGGCAGTGGACCCCGCCGGAGTTCTCCGCGACGTTGCCGCCGATCGAGCAGGCGATCTGCGACGACGGATCCGGCGCGTAGTAGAAGCCCTCACCCTCCACGGCCTTGGTGATGCCGAGATTGGTGACGCCCGGCTGCACGACGGCGCAGCGATTGTCGTAGTCGATCTCGATGACCTTGTTGAACTTCGACAGGACGAGCAGCACGCCGTCCTCCAGCGGCAGGGCCCCGCCCGACAGCGAGGTTCCCGAGCCCCGCGGCACCACCGGAATGTCGTTGGCGTGGCAATAGGCAAGGACCGCCGCGACCTGAGCGACCGTGTCGGGCAGCACCACGACGAGCGGCATCTGGCGATAGGCGGTGAGGCCGTCCGATTCGAACACCGCCATTTCGTTGGCGGCATCGACGACGCCCTCGCCTGGCACGATGGCTCGCAAGGCGCCAACGATCGCCGCGCGACGCGCGAGGATCGCCTGCGATGGCTTCGGCATCATGACGGCCATTGTCTCACTCCCGGTTCGCTTCGAAACTAGGCGTCCGGCCCGGCCGCGTCCACACACTGCATCCCGGCGTGCGGCATCAGTGCCCGTCTTCGCCGCTGCCCTTCATGTGGGTAATGCGCAGCCGCCGCACGACGAGCCAGACGACGAGGAGCGCAACGGGCACGAACAGGGCCGTCATGACCGTCGCCGAAACCGGCGAGCCCTCGTGCTCGATAGCCTTGGCGATGTAGCCGAATAGGCTGACGACGTAGTAGCCGATGGCGGCGACGGAGAGGCCCTCGACGGTCTGCTGCAGCCGCAATTGCAGCCGCGCCCGCCGGTCCATCGAAGACAGGAGGTCGCGATTCTGGTGCTCCAGCTCGACGTCGATGCGGGTGCGCAGCAGATTCGCGGCGCGGCTCAGCTTCTCCGAAAGGCCCGCCTGTCGCTCCTCGATGGCGCGGCAGGTGCGCATCGCCGGACCCATGCGCCGCTTCAGGAAGGCGCTCCAGCTTTCCTGGCCCACGATCGGCTGCTCGCCGACAGCGCCCAGCCGCTCGCGCACGATTTCGTCATAGGCGCGGCTGGCACCGAAGCGATAGAGCACCGAGGCGGCGGACGCCTCGACCTGGGCGGCAGCGAGCGTGATCTCCTGAAGCAGGTTGCGGCTGTCCTCGGTGCCGCTCGTCATCTCCTCGGTGATCGTCATCAGCTGGCCCTCGAGGGCCTGGATGGCCGGTCCGACCGACTGGGCGAGCGGCAGGCCGAGCAGCGCCAGCGTACGGTAGATCTCGATCTCGACGAGGCGCATGGCCAGCGCACCGGCCCGCGGCGCCGGCAGATCGTCGGCGAGCACCAGCATCCGCGTCAATCCGTCGCCGTCCTGCCGAAAATCGGTGGCGGCGCGGGCAAGCCCGCCTTCCATTGTCGAGAAGCAGAAGCTGGTCTTGTCGAAGCTCTCCAGCGCCGCCTGCCCTGCCGCGTCGTCCGGTCGCAGCTCGATGCGGACGCCGGCGATGAACAGACCCGGCGCCCGGAACTCGGAGCCGAACGGGTGGCCGCCGACCGCGTCGCCGAAGCCCTCGGGCGGCGGCCCGTCCCATGAATAGGTGGAGAATTCGGTATGGCGTTCCCAGCGCAGCTTACCCTTGCCAAAGGCGAAGGAATGGGTTCGCGCACCGGCGGCCGGCGGCGGCACGCCCTGACGCGTCGACAGATCCGAAAGCACCGCGAGGTCCGATTGGCCGTGGTCCTCGATCATGAAGGCGAGGACAACCAGGACCCGCGGCGGCTTGATCAGCGGAAACGGCCGGGCGTGCAGTTCGCCCAGCACGGCCGCACGGCGCGGATCGGCGGGGAAACGGTCGAACGAGGCCTTGCGCAATGTGATCCCGCTCATCTTCAGTCCCCTTGCCGTGCCGCTCTTGCTAGCCGATGGCGGGGGCGGATACCAAGACTGATTTGCACCCGCCGCAAAACCGGCTCAGAACAGCGGCCTGACATAAGCGGGGATCGGACCTCGCCAGGGAGAAGCCCTTGAACGTGAATGCCGTTTCCCATGCCGGGCAGCCCCGCGTCGCGCTGTTCGTCACATGCCTCGTCGATCTCTTCCGGCCGAGCGTCGGCTTTGCCGCCATCAAGCTTCTCGAGGAAGCCGGCTGTACGGTGAGCGTGCCTGCGGCCCAGACCTGCTGCGGCCAGCCGACCTACAATTCCGGCGACCGGGCCGACACACGCGCCATCGCCGAGCAGGTGATCGCGGCGTTCGAGGGATTCGACTATGTCGTCGCCCCGTCGGGCTCGTGCGCCGCCATGCTGAAGAAGCATTATCCGGAGCTCTTCGCTGGTGATCCGGCCTGGGAGACGCGCGTCGCCGCCTTCTCCGACAAGGTCCACGAACTGGTCAGTTTCCTTACTGACGTTCGCGGCATGACGACAGTCACCGCGCAGGTCTCGGGCACCGCGACCTACCACGATTCCTGCTCCGGCCTTCGCGAGCTCGGCATCAAGCGGCAGCCGCGCATGCTGCTGGAGAGCGTCGACGGGCTGGCGCTTGCCGAACTCAAGGATGCCGAAGTCTGCTGCGGTTTCGGCGGGACGTTCTGCGTGAAATATCCCGACATCTCCAACGCCATCGTCACCAAGAAGGCCCGCAATGTCGGGATGAGCGGCGCCGACATGCTGCTGGCCGGCGACCTCGGCTGCCTGATGAACATGGACGGCAAGCTGAAGCGCGAGGGCATTGCCGTCGAGGTCCGGCACGTCGCGGAGGTGCTGGCGGGAA
The DNA here is from genome assembly GCF_014196845.1 of Aurantimonas endophytica. Lineage (GTDB taxonomy): Bacteria > Pseudomonadota > Alphaproteobacteria > Rhizobiales > Rhizobiaceae > Aurantimonas > Aurantimonas endophytica. Next base: position 356,505 of record NZ_JACIEM010000002.1, on the reverse strand, counting down.
TGACCGACGCGCCGCCGATCGGCGGCAAGCTGTGAGCGACCGCTCCGCAACGGCTCCGCTCTCCTTCGCCGCCGGCCGTCGCTGACCGATGACGCCGCGCCGCGACCACGCTTTCGAATAGGCCCGCCCGATGCAGATCACCTCACAGACGTTCAAGGCCAATTCCGTCAAGGCGCTCGCCGATGTCGACCTGCAGCGGGCGCTCGGCAATGTCGAGCGCGGCTTCATCGACAAAAGGCAGAAGGCGGTCGACGCGCTGCCGGAGTTCGATGCGCTGCGCGACAATGCGGTGGCCATCAAGAACCACACGCTGAAGCATCTCGACCTCTATATCGAGGCCTATGTCGCCAAGGTGCAGGCCAGCGGCGGCATCGTGCATTTCGCCGAGGATGCCGACCACGCCAACCAGATCTTCCTCGACATCGCCCGGCGCCGGAAGGCGAAGACCGTCACCAAGGGCAAGACGATGATCTCCGAGGAGATCGGGCTCAACGCCTTCCTCGAGAAGAACGGCATCGTCCCGATCGAGACCGATCTCGGCGAATACATCATCCAGCTGCGCGGCGAGCACCCGAGCCACATCATCGCGCCGGCCGTGCACGTCAACCGCGACCAGGTGGAGGCCGATTTCCGCCGGGTCCACGTCGATCTCGACCCGATGCGCAGCCTGGTCGAGCCGGAGATGCTGCTCGGCGAGGCGCGGCAGATTCTGCGCCAGAAATACGGTGAGGCCGATATCGGCGTCACCGGCGCCAACTTCCTGATCGCCGAAACCGGCTCCTCGGTGATCGTCACCAACGAGGGCAATGGCGACCTCACCCAGCTGCTCGGCAAGTGCCACGTGGTCCTCGCCTCGATCGAGAAGCTGGTGCCGACCCTGGAGGACATGGCGCAGATCCTGCGGATCCTCGCCCGTTCGGCCACCGGTCAGGACATGAGCGTCTACACGACGCTGTCGACCGGGCCGAAGCGCCCGGAAGATCCGGACGGGCCCGACGAGTACCACGTCATCCTGATCGACAACGGCCGCTCCAACATGCTCGGCACGGAGTTCGAGGACATGCTGCGCTGCATCCGCTGCGGCGCCTGCATGAACCACTGCCCGGTGTATCATGCGGTCGGCGGCCATTCCTACGGCTGGGTCTATCCGGGGCCGATGGGCGCGGTGCTCACGCCGTCGCTGATCGGCGTCGAGAAGGCCGGGCACCTGCCGAACGCCTCGACCTTCTGCGGCCGTTGCGAGAGCGTCTGCCCGATGCGCATCCCGCTGCCGAAGATGATGCGGCACTGGCGCGAGAAGGAGTTCGAGAGCCATCTGCAGCCGACGACGCAGCGCGCCGGGCTCCGCGTCTGGGCGTTCTTCGCGCGGCATCCGAAGCTCTACCGGGCGGCAGTCTCCATCGCCATGCCGCTCCTGAACCGCGCCGGCGGATCGAAGCGCCGCTTCGCCTCGCTGCCGCTCGCCGGCGGCTGGACGAAATGGCGCGACCTGCCGGCCCCGGAGGGCAAGACCTTCATGCAGCAATACGCCGCGCGCACGAACGGAGCCAAACATTGAGCGCCTCGACCCGCGACGCGATCCTCGGCCGCATCCGCCGCGCCAATGGCGGCCGGCCGCACGATCCCGAACGCCAGCGGATCGTCGATGCGCGGCTCGCCGGCAAGGCGCCGGGCGTCGTGCCCCGGCGCGGACAATTGCCGCACGACGAGCAGGTGGCGCTGTTCATCGCCATGGCCGAGAAGGTCCACGCCACGACGGCGCGGATCGGCGGCTATGGCGAGCTCCCCGCGGAAGTCTCGCGCTGGTTGCGAGAGAACAACTTCCCTGCCGACCTGCGGCTCTGCGAGGACCCGCGCATCGCCGGCGCGGATTTCGAGGCGACGGCGCTGACGATCCGCCGCGGCGCCAGCGACGGCAACGACCTCAACGCGCTGTCGCATGCCGAGGCGGCGATCGCCGAGACCGGCACGCTCTGCCTCGTCTCGGGACAGGAGAACCCCACCAGCCTGAACTTCCTGCCGGAGAACCACATCGTGGTGATCCGGGCCGCCGACATCGAGGGCGACATGGAGGCGCTGTTCCCGGCGCTGCGCCAGCGCTACGGCGAGGGCAGGATGCCCCGGTCGGTGAACTTCATCACCGGGCCGTCTCGCTCCGGCGACATCGAGCAGGTGCTGCTGCTCGGCGCACACGGGCCCCGGGCCCTGCACATCATCATCGTCGGCTGAAGGAGCCGACGTGTCTTGACCGGGGGCGACGCCGGTGGATTGCTGTCGCAGTCCTCAGGGAGCCGTCACCATACCCGTCGAACCCGCCACCCTCGCAGCCTTCGCGCTCGCCTCGCTGATCGTGCTGGCGATCCCGGGGCCCACCATCGTGATGGTCGTCGGCCAGGCGCTGGCCCATGGGCGATCGGTGGCGCTCGCCAGCATTGCCGGTGTCGGCCTCGGCGATCTCCTCGCCGCCGGCCTGTCGCTGGCTGGTGTGGGCGTCCTTCTCTCGGCCTCCGCCACCGCCTTCATGGTGCTGAAATGGGCCGGCGCCGCCTATCTCGTCTGGATCGGCATGCGCATGTGGCGATCACCCACCTCACTCTCGACGAATGACGAAGCCGGAGATCTCCCGCCTGCCAAGAGGCTTTCGGCGCGGGTCTTCCGCGACGCGTTCCTGGTGACGCTGTTCAATCCGAAGGGCATCGTCTTCTTCGTGGCCTTCGTGCCGCAATTCCTCGATCCTGGCAAAGCCTATGGTCCGCAGGCGGTGGTTCTCGTCGCCGTGTTCGTCGTGCTGGGCATTCTCAACGCGCTCTTTTACGTGCTGATCGCCGGCCGGGCCCGCCGTCTCGTGCGCCAGAAGCGCTTCCTGCGTTCCCTGAACCGGCTGGGCGGCACCTTCCTGATCGGCGCCGGGATCGCGGCAGCCTTTGCACGGCGTCCGGCGCTGTCCTGAGAAGATCCAGAGGCCCGTACGGAACGTCGGACCGCGCGTACCGTTCATTCGGCGACACACAGGAGTGAATACGATGACGACGCATCAGCAACAGGTCATGGCAGGCACCGGTCCCCGGGACCGTTCGCAGGAAGGCGTCGACAAAGGCGTCGAGCGCGAGACCCCCGATACGGACGAGCGCTCTGCGGAGGACATCGAGGAAGGGCTGATGACGGACGAGGAAGAACTCGACGAGGCGCTGGACGAGACGTTTCCGGCTTCCGACCCGATCTCGCCAAGCCGCATTGACGGCCCGATCTGAACGTCGCCTATCGCCGGGAGCTCTCCGGCTGACCCTGCCCTTTACAGGTCCCGATGCGGGTATGCTGTTGTCGGGACCTGAACTCCACTTGGGCTTCCGGCTAGCCGAATTCCCGCCATTGGCTCCCTCCGCAGTTGTCCCCTCGACCCGTCCGGCGAGTTCCGGCATGAGGGGTGTGCAGCAGCGGGGACCGAAATGCCAAGCCACGACTTCAAGAGCCCGCGACTCTACGTGGAGTCCGATCTCGCCGATGCCGAAGCCATCGCGGCGACTGCCGTGCAGGCCAACTACCTTCTCAACGTGCTGCGGCTCGGTGAAAGCGACACAGTCCTCGCCTTCAACGGGCGCGACGGCGAATGGCGTTGCGAACTTCGGAAGCCGGCAAAGAAGAAGCTCGACCTCGTTCCGCTCGCGCGGACCCGGGACCAGATCCCCGCACCGGACCTTCTCTATCTCTTCGCGCCGCTGAAGCATGCCCGCCTCGACTACATGGTGCAGAAGGCGGTGGAGATGGGTGCCGGCACGCTGCAGCCGGTGATGACGCAGCACGTCCAGGCCTCGCGCATCAATATCGACCGGATGCGCGCCAACGCCGTCGAAGCCGCAGAGCAGTGCGGCATCCTGTCCATCCCCGACTGCCGGGAGCCGATCGGGTTCGGCACGCTGCTAGCCGGCTGGGACCCTGCCCGGCATCTGATCTTCTGCGACGAACGCGAGGAGGCAGAAAGCCCCATCGAGACGCTGCGGTCGATGCCGCCCGGTAGGCTGGCCCTGCTCGTCGGCCCGGAAGGCGGGTTTTCGCAGGACGAGCGGGCCTCATTGCGCGCCCTGCCCTTCGTCACGGTGATGTCGCTCGGGCCGCGGATTCTGCGGGCCGACACGGCTGCCGTCGCAGCGCTCGCCGTCCTGCAAGCGGCGGTCGGGGACTGGCGCGAGGGCTGAGGCTTCGATAGAGGCCGCACCGTCAACGGCAAAGCCTCTTGCGTTCGCACGCGTCATTGGGCAACCCGTTGCGGCTCCGCCCGGGTCTTCTAGAGATCCGCGCCGGATATCGACCGAAGGAAAAGGAATGCCATGGCGCGCGACACCACCGATCTGACGCCGGTCTCCTCGGTCGAGGACCTGACGGCGCATCTGAAGTCCGGCGAGAAGCCCGAGAGCGCGTTCCGGATCGGCACCGAGCACGAGAAGTTCGGCTATTACACCGAGGACCTCTCTCCCGTGCCCTACGAGGGCGAGCGCGGCATCGCGGCGCTCCTGGAGCGCATGAAGGCGCTGTCCGGTTGGGAAGCCATCGTCGACGACGGCAAGATCATCGGGCTCTACGGCAGCAACGGCCAGGGCGCGATCTCGCTAGAGCCGGGCGGCCAGTTCGAGCTCTCCGGCGCGCCGCTGGAGACGATCCACGCGACCTGCCGCGAATCCAACGCGCATCTCGCCGAAGTGCGCGCCGTCGCCAAGGATCTCGGCATCGGCTTCCTCGGCATCGGCTCCTCGCCGACCTGGACGCTCGCCGAGACGCCGATCATGCCGAAATCGCGCTATGCGATCATGCGGAACTACATGCCGAAGGTCGGCACGCGCGGCCTCGACATGATGCTGCGGACCGCGACGATCCAGGTCAATCTCGACTTTGCCGACGAGGCCGACATGCGCCGCAAGATGCAGGTCGGCATGCGCCTGCAGCCGGTGGCATCGGCGCTGTTCGCCAATTCGCCCTTCACCGAGGGCAAGCCCAACGGTCTCTGTTCGTGGCGCTCCGATGTCTGGTCGGACGTCGACAACCAGCGCGCCGGCCTCCTGCCCTTCGTGTTCAAGCCGGACTTCACCTATCGCGACTATGTCGAGTGGGCACTCGACGTGCCGATGTATTTCGTCACCCGCCACGGCCGCTACCACGACACCACCGACGTCACCTTCCGCCAGTTCATGGACGGCGCCCTGAAGGGCCGGATCGACGATCCCGAGCCGCAACTCGGCGACTGGACCAACCATCTCTCGACGCTGTTCCCGGACGTGCGGCTGAAGACCTTCATCGAGATGCGCGGCGCCGATGGCGGTCCGTGGCGGCGGATCTGCGCGCTGCCGGCCTACTGGGTCGGGCTGCTCTACGACGGTCCGACCCTTCAGGCCGTCGACGAATTCACCCGCGACTGGACCTTCGAGGAAGTCTCAGCGATGCGCGCTGAAGTGCCGCGAAGCGGCTTCCGCACGCCGTTCCGGGACAGCACCGTCCTCGACCTTGCCCGCGAGACCGTCCGGCTGGCACGCCAGGGCCTCGTCGCCCGCAACCGGCGCAACGAGGAAGGCAACGACGAAAGCCATTTCCTGGCGCCGCTGGAGGAGGTCGTCGCCCGCGGCACGACCTCCGGCGAGGAGTTGGTCCGGCTCTACGAGGAGCAGTGGGACCGGTCGATGGAGCGGGTTTTCAAGCATCTCACCTACTGAGATCCGGCGTCGGACGGCGATCACTGCATCCCACTGGCGGGAAATAGATGCGTGCGCGACCGATTCATGCTTGGCTGGCGCCGTTGGCGCACCATCTGCATGTTTGGGCATCGTTCGGCGGTCGCGCCGAGGCACGCTGCGAACCGGGATCGCAATGACCGACTTCTTCGACTGGCTGACTGCGGGCGATTCCGGCCTTGCCGCCTTTCGCCTTGCCGACTCGTTCAAGCTGTCGCAGCAGGAGATGCGCAAGACGGCCGATGCGCTCGCCCCCGCCTTCACGCTGGCGCTGCAGCGCGCGATGCTCGATCCGGCCGCCTGGGCCAGCCTCTCGCATCACTTTCGCCCATTCTGGAACGCCAACGGCCTGACCGATCCGGCGCTGGCGCAGACGCAGGCCGCACGCGACCTCGCCGCCGCACTGTTCGGTTCGGGGGATCTGGCCGCCGCGGTGTCGCGCCAGGTCTCGATGGCCAGCGGCGTCGCCCCCGATACGGTCGAGGCCCTGATGCGCAATCTGTCGATCCTGACCATGCAGACCATGGTCCAGACGATGATGGTCAACGCCGCGCGCAACCAGCCCAAAGGTCTGGCTGAGGGCAACTATTCCGCCGCCATGGCCGAGATGATGCGCCGCGGGGCGAATGCGATGGAGGCACTCGGCCGGCCGTCAGATGCCGGTGACGGCCGCCACCCCGCACAGGCAACGGGGTCGGAATATCTGAGCAATCTGTTCGGCAATGCGCTGAAGGGCGAGATGCCGTGGCTGCCGCCCACCGGCGCGGCGGCCCCGGCGCAGCCGAGCGCCGAGCCGACCGCCCCGCCGGCCGATCCTCTCGCCGCCTTTCTTCCCTTCGAGGCGATGATGGGCGGCTTCCTGCGCGGCATGACCCCTGCCGAGACCCCGCAGGACGAGGCGGCAGAGAGCAGCCCCGATGCCGGCGCCGCGCGGGCGGGCAAGCCAGTACCCGACGATCCGGTCAAGGCCGGCGAGCAGCTTCAGGACGACTACGCGCAGCAGATGATGGCGATCTTCCGCCGTTACGGCGGCGGCGATCGCGAGACCGGCTGACATCCGTTCAAAGACCCCCGAACCCTCGTTGCCGGACTGACCAGTGCCCATCGTCGAAATTGCCATCATCCTCTTCCTCATTCTGCTCAATGGGTTCTTCGCGATGTCGGAACTGGCGCTGGTCTCGGCGCGCCGCTCGCGGCTGGAACAGATGGCCAAGGAGGGCCGCCGCGGCGCCAAGTCGGCGCTGCGCCTGACCGAGGACCCGACGGGATTTCTCTCGACCGTGCAGGTCGGCATCACCCTCGTCGGCATCTTCGCCGGCGCCTATGGCGGATCGGTTCTGGCCGCTCCGCTGGCGGCGGTCATGGTGGACTGGCCGCTGGTCGGCCCCTACGCCGAGACGGCGGCCTTCATCATCGTCGTCGTGGCGATCACCTATCTGTCGCTGGTCTTCGGCGAACTGGTGCCGAAGCGCTTCGCGCTGCGTCGGGCCGAGCAGATCGCGGCCTTCGTCGCGCCGTTCATGAGCCTTCTGGCGCGGATCGGCGCACCGCTCGTCTGGCTGCTGCGGGTCTCGACGGAGGCGGTGTCCTCCTTGCTCGGCTCGAGCGGCGACAATAGCGGCGCAGTGACCGAGGAAGACGTTCGGGCAATGATCGCCGAGGGCACTGTCAGCGGCGTCTTCAAGCCCAAGGAACGGCAGATGCTGGAAGGGGTGATCCGCATCGCCGACCGCACCGTTCGTTCCATCATGGTGCCGCGACCGGACGTTATATGGGTGGATCTCGACGATCCCGCCGAGATCGTCCTCGACGAGATCATCGCGGCGGGACATTCGCGCTTTCCCGTGATCGATACCGACAGCGACGACGTGGTGGGGCTGGTTCAGACCAAGGACCTGCTGGAACAGCAGCGCCGGAACGGCACGATCGATCTGAGCACGGCGATGCGCGAGGCGCTCTACGTCCACGAGACGATGCCGATCCTGAAGCTGCTCGACCGTTTCCGGACGACGCAGATCCATCTCGCCGTGGTGCTCGACGAATACGGCTCGCTGGAGGGGATCGTCACGCCAACCGACATCCTTGTCGCCATCGCCGGCACGCTGCCGGAAACTCCCGAGGGAGAACCCGCAATGGTGCAACGGCCGGACGGATCGTGGCTGGTCGACGCGACGATGTCGGTGGACGCGGTCGCGTCGTCGTTGCCGGATTTCGGTTTTCCCGAGGCCCGCGACTACCAGACCGTCGCGGGCTTTGCCCTGGACCGCTTCGGGGCGATTCCCGAAGTCGGCGACCGCTTCGCGTGGAACGGCTGGACGGTGGAAGTCGTCGATCTCGACGGTCGCCGCATCGACAAGCTGCTGCTGTCGCCGGCGACCGTCGATGAAGCGGAGGGCTCCGGCGTCTGAGGCGCCGAAGCTGAGATTTCAGTCGGCGAGGCCGCGCCGGCGGCGGGCCGCGGCCATCGCCAGCCGATAGGTCGGGTCCTGATGCCAGTCCGCATGCAACGCTTCGCTCACGTCATCGCGGCGGATGCCGAGGTCCGTCAGGAGATAATCCGGCATCTCGCTCAGTCGGCGCGCTGCGCGGCGATTACCCATCGTCCTGACGATCGCGCTGGCTGCGCCGAATACCGTCTTTCCCGCCTGACGGATCGAGGCAGCGGGTGCATCCCAGAGGGGCTTATGGATGATGGTCATGGCTTGGTCTCCTTTTCGCAGCCATGTGAACGCCGGAAAAAGCGGGGGCGGCGACGCCACGCCTTGCGGCGTGTCGACCGGTCCGACCCCCGAGTTGTTCCTGACAAGAATGAAGGTAATTGGCGTCGATTGATTAGACCAACGAATGTTCGTAATATGAAGCATCATTCTCAGTGATGGGAAAGCCGATGACTGCCCCGCTCGATCTCGACCAGCTCCGAACCTTCGTCGCCATCGTCGACGCCGGCAGCTTCACCCGCGCCGCCGACGACGTGTTCAAGACCCAGTCCGCCGTCTCGATGCAGATGCGGCGCCTGGAGGATCGCCTCGGCGTCAGCCTGTTCGAACGCACCGGCCGGACGATCCGCATCACCGACGACGGCTCGCGCCTGCTCGCCTACGCCAGGCGGATGATGGCGCTGAGCCAGGAGACGCTGTCGGCGTTCGACGAGGACGCCATGCAGGGCCATGTCCGGATCGGCCTGCCGGACGACTATGCCGAGCGCTTCCTGCCGGAGATCCTGGCGCGCTTCTCCCGCTCCAACCCGCTGGTCGAGCTGCAGATCGCCTGCGAGCCATCCTCCAACCTCACCGAACACGTGGAGAAGGGCCGGCTCGACGTCGCCCTCGTGTCGGACTGCTATCCCGGCGCGAAGCTGCCCGAGATCGTGCGGCGCGAACCGCTGCATTTCGTCGCCTCCGCCTCGCACGATACCCACAACGAGCCGGTGCTGCCGCTGGCGCTGGGGCGGCCGGACTGCGTCTGGCGGACCCAGGGCTGCGCCGCGCTCGACCGGATCGGCCGCCGTTACAAGGTGCTCTTCACCTCCTGGTCGGCGCAGATCGTCACCTCCGCGGTGCTCTCGGGCCTTGCAATCAGCGTGCTGCCGGAATGCGCCCTGCGCCCCGGCATGCGGATCCTCGGCGAATACGACAACTTCCCGACGCTGATGGACACCGAGATCGGCGTCATCCGCTCGCGCAGCGCCGACGGGCCGGTTGTCTCCGCGCTGGTCGAGCACATTCGCGAAAGCCTCGCCAATCTCGCGCCGCCGGAGAGCCAGGCACGCCCCTCGCATCTGCCGGACACGCGAACCGGGCGGCCGCAGCGGGCGCGCGGCATGGTCTCGCTGGTCAAGTAACCGGCGCCCGGTGCCAAAGCCGTGGGCGCCGCGGCCTTGACCCCGGCCGCGCAAGCCGCACAGTGACGCCATGAGCCTCTCCGTCGAATCCGCCGTCTCCAACGTTGCCGAATACACGGTCTCGGAAATCTCCGGCGCGCTGAAGCGTACCGTCGAGGATGCCTTCGGCCATGTCCGGGTGCGCGGCGAGATTTCCGGCTATCGTGGCCCACATTCGTCCGGCCACGCCTATTTCTGCCTCAAGGATGACAAGGCCCGCATCGACGCCGTCGTCTGGCGCACCGCCTTCGTCAAGCTGGGCTTCAAGCCGGAGGAAGGGCTGGAGGTCATCGCCACCGGGCGGCTGACCACCTTCCCCGGCTCGTCGAAATACCAGATCGTGATCGAGACGATCGAGCCGGCCGGCGCCGGCGCGCTGATGGCGCTGCTCGCCGAGCGCAAGCGCAAGCTGGAGGCGGAGGGCCTGTTCGCGCCGGAGCGCAAGCGCGCTTTGCCGTTCCTGCCGCGCGTCATCGGCGTCGTGACCTCGCCTACCGGCGCGGTCATCCGCGACATCCATCATCGCATCGCCGACCGGTTCCCGGTGCATATCCTGGTCTGGCCCGTGCGGGTCCAGGGCGAGACGTCGGGCGCCGAAGTCTCTGAGGCGATCGCCGGCTTCAACGCCATCGAGCCGGGCGGCGCGATCCCGCGGCCGGACGTGATCATCGTCGCGCGCGGCGGCGGCAGCCTGGAAGATCTCTGGGGTTTCAACGACGAGGCGGTGGTGCGTGCGGCGGCCGCCTCCGCGATCCCGCTTATCTCCGCGGTCGGGCACGAGACCGACTGGACGCTGATCGACCATGCGGCCGACCGCCGCGCGCCGACGCCGACCGGCGCCGCGGAAATGGCGGTGCCGGTTCGAGCCGACCTGCTCGCCAATCTCGCGAACCTTCACGCCCGCCACGCCGGGGCGATCTCGCGCCGGCTCGAGCAGGAGCGCAGGGCCGTCACCGCCACGGCCCGCGCGCTGCCGACGCCCGACATGCTGCTGGCCCTGCCGCGCCGGCGCCTCGACGAGGCGACGACGTCGCTCGGCCAGTGCCTGCGCGTCGCGGTCGGCGACAAGCGCCGCGCCTATGGCGAGATCGCGTCGCGCCTGACGCCCAAGACGCTCGATTCGATGCTGCGCGAAAAGCGCGCCGACCTTCGCCATCACGAGAGCCACGCGGCGCATGCCGTGCAGGCGCTGGTCGTGGCCCGGCGCCAGCGTTTCGACCGCGTCGCGGCGCATCTGCAGCCGCATATGATCCGCGCCCGCAGCGAAGCCGCCCGTCTGAGGCTTGATGCGTTCGGGGAACGGCTGGCTGTGGCCGCGGCCCGGAATGCCGATGCGCGACGCCAGCGCCTCGCGGCGGCCTGGCGGGTGGCGACCAGCCTCGATCCGCGGCGGGTGCTGGAGCGCGGCTACGCCATCATCCGCGGGCCCGGCGATGTGCCGATCGTGCGTGCGAGCGGTCTGGAACCAGGGATTCATTTCGAGGTGGAGTTTGCCGGACGGGAGCGCCGGGCAGCTGTCGCGACCGGCGATGCGGCGGCGACTGCGGTGGCGCCGGCGCCACCGAGGCCAAAGCCCCGCGCGCCGCGACGGGCCCCTGACGCCGGTGGCCAGGGCGACCTGTTCTGAGGCACCCCTGCCTAGGCCGTCTGTCGGCGACCCAGAACGTGCCGGGGCATCGGCTCCCGCGTTTCTGGCCCGATGCTTGGAAGCTCCACGCGGACGGTAAGGCCGCCGGATCGCGATTCCAGCAACTGCATCGAACCCCCATGGCCCCTGACGATGTCCTCGACGATGGACAGCCCCAACCCGAAGCCACCGCCTTGGTTGGCGGTTCGGGCGGAACTGGCCTTGAAGAACGGGTCCAGCACCTTTCGGCGAAGCTCCTCCGGGACACCTGGCCCATTGTCGCTCACATCGATCTGCACCTCGCCGGTCGGAGGAACGGTCAGGCTGACGATTACGGTGTCGCCAAACTTGGTGCCGTTGTCGACGAGGTTGGTTATGGCCCGCGCCAATGCCTTCGGCCTGCAAGGATAGACGGATTTTTCAGGCCCTTCGTAGGTTACGGAAAAGCCCAGGTCGGAAAAGTCGGAGCAGATGGTGCGCAGAAGGCTCGGAAGATCTGCGTTGATCGGACGTTCGGCGGAGACGTCCTTGCTGAGAAACGTCAGCGTCTCGTGGATCATCTCATCGATCCGCCGGATGTCATTCAGCATCGCCGCCGACAACTCCGGTTGCGTCGACCGCTCCGCCCGCATTCGCAGGCGCGTCAGCGGCGTGCGCAGATCGTGACTGATGGCGCGCAGCATATTCGTGCGGTCCTTCAGCATTTCGCGTACTCGGCTGCGCATGTCGTTGAGAGCGGCGGCGAGCTGACGCATCTCAAGCGAGCCATCCTCCTCGAAGGGTCGGTCATGGCCGGTGTCGGGACCGATCGATTGCGCAGCGTCGGCAAACCGCATCAGCGGCGCGGTGATCAGCCAGCCTGCGTAGCAGGACGACGCTAGAACCGGCAGGAGGACGATCAACGACTTCAACATGAAGTTGATTTGTTTGTCGCTGATGAAGGAGTCCTCTCCGGCGGGAGCGGGCGAGAACGCCAGGGCCGTGTCCGGGTCCACCCGCACCACGATGACGTCGGAAAGTTCGCCGCTCCGGGTCCTGTCGCGCAAGACAGGATGCATCGACGCCGGAAGATCGGCGCGCACCCGATCACGAACGTCGCCCCTAGCCGTCGATGGTTGCGAGGAGTCCTCGAGTTCGGTCAGCCATACCGGTTCTACCCGCAGTCCAGTCTTGCTGGCGGCATCCAGGATCGCGGCGACCTGGCCCGGCCGGTCCGACATCCGCACCTGGTCGACAACCGTCTCGATCTGAACCGCCGTCTTCTCCGCGTAGGACGTACTTTCGTAGACTTGCGGCCACAGAGGCTGGGTCACCAGGGCGATCAACGCCACCAAGATGACCGGGCCGATCGCCAGCGCGGTGATCTGCCGCCTGATCGAGCCAGACAGGAACCAGGAGCGCATCAAACTGGCGCCACGTCGGGCGTAAAGATGTAGCCGCCGAGGCGTACGGTCTTGATCAGCGTCGGTTCGCGGGCATTCGACTCGATCTTCTGGCGCACCCGGCTGACATGCACGTCGATGCTTCGCTCGACGGGTCCGGCGAGACCCGCGTGAGTCATGCCGAGTAGCTGGTCGCGGGACAGCACTCGCCCGGGGTTGCGGCAGAATGCCAAAAGCACATCGAACTCCGCGGTCGTCATCGACACATGGACGTTCTTGGAATTGCGGAGCTGGCGCGACACCGGGTCGATCCGCCATCCCTCGAATGTCAGCGGCTCTCGACGGTCACGATGTTCCGGCCCATACGCCGATCGCCTCAAGAGGCCTCGAATCCGGGCTAGCAATTCGCGGGAGCTGAAGGGCTTCGTGATGTAGTCGTCGGCACCAAGCTCGATCCCCACGATGCGGTCGACCTCTTCGCGCAACGCCGTGAGCATGATGATCGGGGTCGATGCGGCTGCACGCAGGCGGCGGCAGATGCTGAACCCATCCTCTCCTGGGAGCATGGCATCGAGGATGATCAAGTCGAACGACTGCCGCCGAAGGATCCGGTCCATGACGACGGCCGTATCCGCCACCACCGGATGATACCCGCTCTCGAAGAGGGCTTCGCCCAGCATTACGGCGATCTCGATATCGTCTTCGACGATCAGTACTCTGGCCGTCGCTTCCGGCGCAGGCGCATGCATCTGACTGTCCGCCCAGATGCGCCCCATCCCGTTCGCGGGATGAGCCTCCCCTGCACCCGTTCCTGAACCATGAGCCGCTGCTTTTGCCATGAATGAGGTTCTCTTTGTTTTCGTCGTGGGGCTGGCAGCGCCCGCCGACCGGGGACACACCCGCTCGTGAGGCGGTCGCCGAGACGAGGCCCCATCTTCAACGCTGTGCCGCGATCGCGGCGGGGCTGATTACGGAAGCGACCGCAGCTTCATGACGGCCGCCCGCATTCGCCCATAGCTTCGGGAGCTTCCATTGCGGCGGCATTACGTGCCTCCGTCATGGATGGATTCCTGGGATAAGGTATTGGCAGAGCTGGAACTGAGGCTCTGCCGTTCTCCCGGTCCGGCACAACCAAACCTCAGCACGCAGTACCCGCGTGACGATCTCGGCCGGCGCGCGCCGGCCATCATGATCAGGTCGCCCTGCGATAAGGGTTACCGCTCGACACGAGCGGTGGCGGTAATGTTGGCGCAATCATCCGGGACCACAACAAGCAGAAAACGGAGCGCCGCACCCGATGAGACTTCTTCTACCCGGAACTCTCCCAGGGCCGTTAAGGGCACCTCAACGGTGTTTTGCAGATTGCGGAAATCCGGCTCGGTTGCGGTCCTCGTCTTCCTCGCGGGTTGCACCAGCAGCAGTACCGACGGCCTGATGTTCGACTATGCACCCGTCACCGCGGCGGCTCGGACGGCAGCGCCTCCCACGACCAGTTCCCGCAGCGAAGTTCCAAAAGCGAACTCGGCCTCGATGCTGTTGGGAACAGCGCACGCCGGCCAAGGCTACACAGTGCGGCCAAAGGTGGCGAGCGACGGCCGGTTCCACGTCTACACGTTCGAAACGGAGTACGGGACCTACACGGTGGTTGGTGACGGCCCGGCGAAAAAGCATGTTCATGAGCTGCAGGCCTTGAACATGCTCAAGAATTACTCACCGCCAGTCGAATTCGCTCGAGCCGCAGGCGGCGCCGTCATAGCGCCCGTAAAAGGCTTGTTCACCACCGTGTCCAATCCGATCGGAGCCGCACGGGCAACCCGCGGAAACTTCGAACGACGATTCCATGCGGTCCAACGCGGTCTTTCGCAAGCGGGAGAAGTCGTCACCGCTTTCCGGATGCCGGAAAAACGCGGGCCCGATCGCGAGAGCGATAGCTTGATCGAGAAGATCGTGGACAGGCCGAAAGAACGGCGGCGGATCGCAGAGGCACTGAAGGTCGATCCCTATACGCATTTCGTCCCACTTTCGCAGAAACTTGACGAGGTCGCGTCGTATTCTGCCGCAGGCGGTTTTGGCGCCAGCAGGGCGCTGGGCTTCGTCACGGGCGAAGCCGGTACGGTGATTTCCGGATTGGGCACCCTCGAATCCTGGGCCACGGAAAATCTGGATATGGCAGCTGACGATATGGCCGCAGCCAATCGAAAGCGCCTTCAGAGGCTCGGGATCTCCGAAGGCGTCATCAAGCGCTTCCTGTTAGCCGACAAACTCACGCCATCGGAGAAAACACAGGCCGTCGGATTCCTGGAAAGGCTTTCCGGAACTCCCGGACTCGACGCACTCGCCTCCTCCATCCCGGACAGCAGAACCAGACACGGTGCATTCGCGGCGCTACATACCATGGCCTACATGGCGCAACAGCCGTTCGACGGGGCGCGGGCCGCGAACGCGGCAGTCGTCGAGGACGTTCCGGTGCTCGCGCTAGATGATGGCCGAAGAGTCGCATTCTTCGCATCCGACGAACTCTTCTGGACATCAGGAAATGCGGCGCAGCTTTCCGAGCTCACCCTGGCGCTCAAGGAACCGCGCAGAGAGGGTTTCAAACCGGAAATCTGGATATCCGGAAGCGCCTCCGCTTCTGCCAGGCGCGAGCTTCAAAGCCGGGGATGGCTGGTAAAGACGAATGCATTCTCTGCTGCACATTAAATTCGGCGGACCTTGATGATAAATAGTAATCACGCCGGGTCGATTTCAAAAATCGGCAATCGAGCTCTTGAGGTTCTTTCATTCCTCCTTTTATGCGGGATCATCACCATAGGCTCAACGCGAGCAGTTGAAGCAGCGGGCTTCTCGCCGGTTGTCAAAGACGCCTGCGGAGCGGAAATAAGGTCACTGTGCCTACGCCCATGGCGGCTGACCCCGGATGCGATTACGGATTGCGTCGAAAGAAACAGCTCTCAGCTCTCTTCAACGTGCCGATCCTTCTGGGCGACTGCTCATATTTGCCAGCAGGAGATGCGAGAAATATGTGACGGCCTCAATCCGCTGACCATCAAGAGCTGCCTCCGCGATTCTGCGCGAAAGTTCTCGAAGCCTTGCCAGGAGCTCATGGACCTTCGGTGATCGGCGCATGGCGACGAGCGGGCCCGCTACTGATCGACGCGTCTAAGGGCACGGATCAACGCGGTTACCGCGATTGCTCCCATGTTTTTCCCGGTGACGATGTACAGCGGATAGCGGACGACGAGAGGGATCGCGTGTCCGAGGACACGACCGGAAGCAGGTGCCTGCGGAAGCAGGCCGACGACCAGAGCGCGATGCCACAAGCTATGCCCCCGCCGCAGGCGAAGACGAGCGCCACGCCAGCCTCGCGAAGGGGTGACGCCGAGGTGGCTCAGGTCGTCATGACCCGCCGTCCAAAGCGCGACGGACGTCGTGCTCAAGGGCGACGGGAAGAGCCTCGGGCTCAGACAGGAAGCCACCCGGAGACCTGGGCGGGCTTGTCCAACTAACCGACTTTATGGGCTTTTGAATGGTACGGTTGGGTGGTCTCGAACCACCGACCTCCGGAGCCACAATCCGACGCTCTAACCAACTGAGCTACAACCGCACGGCGGACTTTCGTCCGCGAACCGACGAGATAAAATCTTTCGGCGCCGCACGCAAGCCCATCCGGGCCGTGTCGGCAGGATAGCGCGCCCGCCGGGCCGGTGCGACCTGGCCTCGGGCATCACCGCCGCAGTCCGAACGGCGGTGGCCATGGACTTCAGAGCGGTAATCCGCCGCCCCCTTGGGCGGCGGGTTATCTGCCCGACGGGCGGAGGCCCCTGGGGACGTCCGCCGCCGGGTGAAGCATCAGCTGGTCTTGCTGGCCTTCTGGAAGGCGTCGCGGCCTGGCTTGATCATTTCCTGCGCCACCGACTGGCTGAGCTTCTGCATGTCCTTGGCCTGGTCCGTCACCATCTCGACCTGCTTGCGCACATAGGCGGTCTGCATTTCGATGACTTCGGCGAAGGACTTGGCAGACATCATCTTGTCGAGGTGCTGAAAGCCCATCTCGGCGTTGCTGCGCATAGCGTCGATCGCCTTCTTGGACAGCTGCAGCGAGCCCTGATGGACATTCTCCATGGTCGATTCCAGCGCCTTGGTCGCCTCGTCGGCGGCAGCCTTCATCCGGCCATAGGCTTCCTTGGACTGCTCCATCGACTTCTGCGTCATGGCGCGGAAGGCTTCCGACATCTGCGCCGGGTCCATGCCGGCCATCATCGCCTGCGGATTCGGCATGGCGAAGGGGTCGTTCGCGGTATTCTTCTGGTCTGCCATCGACTGTCTCCTCTCGGTCTCGTGCCGCGGCCCATCCTATGGCGCGGCTGCCTATTTCAATAGCAACAATTTTTGTGCAGTGCAACATAAGCGAGATCCGGCGGGCCCTTCGGCCGTTAACCCTTTGGACCGACTGATCGGTCGAAAAGCCGAAGATTCTGGATTCACGGGCCGGTCGCTATTATGAATCGACTGTTAACATCGGCCCCGAAGAGGTGCGGAATGCGCTGAGGCGCAATTCGACGGCAAGGTTGGAAGCGTTGCTCATGGCGACATCGACGGTGCCCCTCGCACTCGCGATCATGGCACATCCTAGAACGCGCCAGGCAAACGCCATCGGCGCCGGCCTTGCCGTGTTCAAACCCGACCTCTCGGAACTCGTGTGGGCCAACACGAACGGCGCGGCCTTCTTCCAGATCGGTTCCCCCGGCCCTCGACTGTCCGGCGATGCCGCTCCCGTTTCTGCGGCGGCGCGGCAGCTTCGTGCCTCGGCGCGGATGTTCGCGGCCGGCGCCACGGCCGTGCGGCTGCGCAGCCCCGGCGGCGCGCTGGTTGACGCCAGCGTGGCCCGCCTCGACCTTGAGCAGCACGGCGAACTGGTGCTGGTCACGCTCCCCGCTTCGTCAGCTTCGGCGGAAACGGTGGAAGCAGCTGCCCGGCGCCTGCTGGTCGAAACCGGCATGCCGCTCGGCGAGATCTGGACGCCGGACGGCGGGTGTTTTTCCGGCGAGAATGCGCCGGGCATCGTTTTGGACGACGCAGCCGTCCCCGGCTTCCTGGCGTCGGGCGAAGCCTTCCGGTTCATCGAGCAGGCCGACCCCTTGGGCTTGGCGCGGCTGAGCGAGGACCATGTCCTCGTCTACAGGACGGATGCCGCCGCAGAACCGGTGCCCGGCGAGACGCCCCACACCGCCGGTGCACAAAATCCGCATCAAGAATCGGCACGGGCGCCTGAGAATGTCGCCCCGGATCGCCGCAAGACGGGGATGAGCGCGCTCCTGACACGCTGGTATGCCCGCCATCCTGCAAGCGAGTCGGCACCGGTCGAAGCGGCAAACCAGTCGACCCCGAGAGAAACGCAGGATCCGCCCGTCGAGATCGCCGGGTCGGTGAACGGCCGGAAGCAGCAGGAGGGCGAGGCTGCCGAAGACGAGGCGCAGGCACCGCACGGCGCCGAGGATTCGCGGTGCGAGGGACCTGCGTCCGACGCTTCTGGCTACCCGGCGCCCACTGGCCTGCGCCCTCTGCGCTCCGTCTGGGGTCCGGCGGTGACGGTCGCAGAACCGGACGAACCCGTCGAGCCACCGTCATCCGAGTGCGATGAATTACCGCTGATCGAGACACGCGATACGGATGAGGAGATGTCGCCGGTGGAGGAGCCGGCGTCGATCGATCCCGTTGCCGCGGAAGAACCTGCCCTCGCCGAGCCGGACCTGCTGCCGGCGACGGATGGCGACTTCTCCCACCTGCCGGTTGCAGACGCCCCGGCCGATCCCCTCGATCAGGAAGACGCGTCCCCCGAGGCGGCTGCCGTGGCAGACGACGAAGCGAACGAGGCGGCAACGCGTCATGACGCCGCGAGCGCACCATTCGATCCGCGCTTCGATATCGCTTCGGTCCGGTTCGTCTGGCGGATCGACAGCGACGGGCGCTTCCGCTCCCTCTCGCCGGAATTTGCCGCAGCCGTCGGGCCGCGTTCGGCCGACGTGGTCGATCGCAGCTTCGCCGATGTCGCTCGGGCCTACGGCCTCGATCCCGACGGCGAGGTGGCGCAGCTGCTCGAGCGCCGGGACACCTGGTCCGGCCGGGTCATCCACTGGCCGGTGGAGAATTCCGACCGCAAGGCGCCGGTCGATCTCGCGGCGTTGCCGGTCTATGCCCGCGACCGCAGCTTCGACGGCTTTCGTGGCTTCGGCATCGTCCGTCTCGCCGAGGCCGTCGCGGATCCCGAGAAGCTCGGCCTCGCCCTGGCAGGCGTGGCGCCCGGCAACAACGAGTCCGCGCCGTCCGACCGGGACGAGGTGCCGGAGGATTTTGCGACCACGCCGGATGAGGTGACGCCCTTCGGTCGACGCCCCGCGGCGGAGCGGCGCCAGGATGGCGAGGCCGTACCCAAGGTGATCCGGTTGGAGGAACGTCGCCGCCCGCGGGATGGCGCGCTCAGCCAGGCCGAGGAAGAGGCGTTCCGCCGCATCGGACAGACGCTCTCCGACGACGAAGCGCCGCGCGGGCTGGAACAGGCCGTCCGGATGGCGGCGCAGCGGATCGAGACCTTCGCCGAAGAGGCCGTCGAGCAGGATCGGCGCGAGGGGCCGGTCACGGAGGAGTCTGCGGCGGCACCGGACTCGGCGTCGGTGCCGGCAGGCGATGAGGACGACGAGGCGGACGAGGCCGAACAGGCGGCGCTCCTCGCCGAATCCGATCGCCGGCTCATCGAAGAGCTGGCGACCGTCTACGCGCATCTGCCGCTGCCGGTGCTAGTGCAGGCCCGGGAAGCCCTCGCCTACGGCAATCGCGAGTTCCTCGACCTGACCGGCTATGAGAGCGTCGGCGCGCTGGAGGCGGAAGGAGGGCTGGCGCATCTCTTTGCCGACCGCGACGACGCGGTGGCGGGCGAGCTGACGATCCGCCGCGTCACCGGCGAGACGATCGCCGTGCGCACCCATATGCAGCGCTCGACCATCGCCGGGCGATCCTGCCTCGTCATGTCCTTCTTCGCCTCGCCCGGCGCCAGCGTGGCGGCCCTGCGTGGGGAGATGGAGCGCGACGAGCCGGCGCAAGACGAGGAGGTCAAGCGGCTCCGTCATGAAGTGCGGGAGCTGAGCACGGTCCTCGACACGGCGACGGACGGGGTGGTGTTCATCGATTCCGCCGGCAACATCCGGTCGATGAACGGGTCGGCGCACGCGCTCTTCGGGATCGCCGAGAACGACAGCGCCGGACGCCCCTTCGTCACGCTCTTCGCCCATGAGAGCCAGAAGGCGACGATGGAGTATCTGGAGAGCCTTCGCGAAGGCGGCGCCTCGGCGATCGTCAACGAAGGCCGCGAGGTGATCGGCCGGGTCGCACAGGGCGGCTTCATCCCATTGTCGATCACGCTCGGGCCGCTGCCCGACGACCGCGGCTGGTGCGCGGTGATCCGCGACATCGCCCACTGGAAGCGCGTCGAGGAGGAACTGACCAGCGCCCGCCGCCAGGCCGAGGCGGCAAGCGTGCAGAAGAGCCAGTTTCTCACCAATGTCAGCCACGAATTGCGCACGCCGCTGAACGCCATCATCGGCTTTGCCGACGTCATGGCGACCGAATGCTTCGGACCGATCGGCAACGACCGCTATCTGGAATATCTGGAGGACATCAAGCGGTCGGGTCACCACGTGCTCGACCTCGTCAACGACCTCCTCGACATTTCCAAGATAGAGGCGGGCAAGCTCGATCTTTCCTTCGAGGCGGTGTCGCTGAACGCAGTCATGGCGGAAGTGGTGGCGCTAATGCAGCCGCAGGCCAATCGCGAGCGGGTGCTGGTACGCTCCAACCTTCCCTCCTCGGTGCCGCCGGTCGTCGCCGACCACCGCTCGATCCGGCAGATCGCCATGAACCTCGTCTCGAATGCGATCCGGTTCACGCCGCCGGGCGGGCAGATCATCGTGTCGACCAGCTACGTGGCGGAGGGCGACGTCGCCCTCAGATTCCGCGACAGCGGCATCGGGATGACCGAACACGAAATCGAGATCGCGATGTTACCGTTCCAGCAGGTTAACCCGACATCGCGCCGACGGGGCGAAGGAACCGGGCTCGGCCTGCCTCTGACCAAGGCGATGGCCGAAGCCAACCGGGCGAACTTCACCATTTCCTCGACGCCCGGCGAGGGAACGCTGGTGGAAATTCTGTTTCCCCGTCAAAGGGTTCTTGCCAGCTAGGGCAAAGATTCCTGAGCGCCGCAATCTAGTTTAGAACGATTCAACTTTAGAACTCCTCTAATCCATTGATATTGTTGGCATTTCTGGCAGCCGTTGCTTGCACTTTCGGCACTATTCGTGCATGAAACGGGCGTCGGCGACGTCCATTTCTGGCCGGCACCAGCCGCGGAATTCCCGTCCGATACCGGACCGGTTGAGCATCCGCCGAGATCCGCCAATCGCTGACGAAGGCAAACCTTCGCAGTCAGAGGGAGAGCTTTTCATGCATTTCAGATCGATCGCCCGTCCGGCCCGCCTGCTGGCCACGTCCGCCCTGGTCGCAGCGACCTTCGCCGCCGCTTCCGCGCAGGCCCAGGACGTCAACATCTATACCTCGCGCCAGCCGGACCTGATCCAGCCGGTACTCGACGCGTTCACCGAAGAGACCGGGCTGACCACGGCGACGATCTTCATCGACAAGGGACTCGAGGAGCGCATCGCCGCCGAGGGCGCCAACTCGCCTGCCGACCTGATCATGACGGTCGATATCGGCCGCCTCGATGCCGCCAAGCAGGCCGGCGTGGTCCAGGCCGTCGAGAGCCAGACGCTGGAAGAGAACATTCCCGCCGCGTTCCGCGACACCGAGAACGAATGGTTCGGCCTCACCGCCCGCGGCCGCGTCGTCTACGCGTCGAAGGACCGGGTCGGAGACGAGCCGATCACCTACGAGGAACTCGCCGATCCGAAATGGAAGGGGCGTCTTTGCACGCGCTCCGGGCAGCACCAGTACAATATCGCGCTGATCGCCGCCTATATCGCCCATCACGGCGAAGAGGCGGCCCGCACGTGGGTCGAGGGGCTGCGCGACAATCTCGCAGGACGTCCCGAGGGTGGCGACCGCGACCAGGCCAAGGCGATCGCAGCCGGCGAGTGCGATATCGGGATCGGCAACACCTATTATGTCGGCCTGATGATGAACAACGAGAAGGAGCCGGAGCAGAAGGAATGGGCGGACGCCATCAAGGTCGTCATGCCGACCTTCGACAACGGCCGGACGCACGTGAACATCTCCGGCATCGCGCTCGCCAAGAACGCGCCGAACAAGGAAAACGCGCTGAAGCTGATGGAATTTCTCTCGGGCGACGAAGCGCAGCGGATCTATGCCGAGCTGAACTACGAGTATCCGCTCGAGCCCGGCATCGCGGCGTCGGAAGTGGTCACGTCGTTCGGTGAGCTGAAGGTCGACGACATGCCGCTGGCCGAAATCGCCAAGCACCGCACCAAGGCGTCCGAGATCGTCGACGAAGTCGGCTACGACAGCGGCCCGCAGAGCTGATCCGGCTCTTGCCAACCGCCACCATCAGCGCCCGGGCCACATCGGTCCCGGGCGCACGCTTGTCTGATGGACCGCTCGGCCGGACGGCGCTTCGCCGCACCAGCCGCCTGGCCTCCCGCATTCAGAAGCCGGCCTAGGCCGCGACCGCATGTCCGTCTCCGCGCCCCTGCTCACCCCGGTCCCCCGGCAACGCTTCCGCTTCCGGCGGCGGCCGGACGGTTCCTATCTCGTCGGGGCGGCGCTGGTCTCCTTGACGGTGATCCTGCCGATCGCCGCGCTGGTCGTGATCGCCCTCACCGGCCGCTCGACCAACTGGGCCCACCTGGCCCAGACCATCCTGCCCGAGGCGAGCCGCATCACGCTGCTGCTGATGCTCGGCATTGCCATCGTCGCGGGAACGACCGGCGTCGTGACGGCGTGGCTGGTCGCGACGTTCCAGTTTCCGTTCCGCCGCACCTTCGCCTGGGCGCTGGTCCTGCCGCTGGCGGTGCCGACCTACATCGCCGCCTATTGCTTCGTCGAGTTCCTGCATTTCACCGGGCCGGTGCAAGGCGCGATCCGAGAGCTTTTCGGCTTCCAGACACGCCGCGACTACTGGTTCCCGGACGTGCGGTCGCTGGGCGGGGCGGTGTTCGTCCTGTCCTCGGTCCTCTACCCGTACATCTTCCTGACGGCACGGATGGTGTTCGTCATGCAGGGGCGCAAGGCTGGCGACGTGGCGCGGACCCTCGGCGCCTCGCGCGCCGCCGTGTTCCTGAAGATTCTGCTGCCCATGGCCCGGCCGGCGATCGCCGTCGGCATCGCGCTCGCCCTGATGGAGGCGATCAACGACATCGGCGCGGTGGAATTTCTCGGCGTTCGGACGCTGACCTTCGCGGTCTACTCAACCTGGCTGAACCGCGGCGACCTTCAGGGCGCGACGCAGATCGCCCTGATGATGCTGGTGGTCATCGTGCTGCTGGTGGTCATCGAGCGCCTGGCACGGCGCCAGCAGCGCTTCACCATTCATCGCGGCGACCGGCCGCAGACCGGCCGCGAGGCACTTTCCGGCTGGAAGGGTTTGGCGGCGGCAACGATCTGCCTCCTGCCGATCGTCGCCGGTTTCGGCATCCCGCTCTACGTGCTCGGCGACTACGCCCTCAGCCGGACGTCGCAGCTCGGCGATCCGCAGCTTTGGCGTGCGCTCCGCAACACCGTGATGATCGCCGGCTCGGCGGGATTGCTGACCGTCGCCGCGGGCTTCTTCATGGCCTACGGCATAAGGCTGACGCGCAGCCGCCGGCTTTCGGCGCTGGTGCGGGTCGGTGCGCTCGGCTACGCCGTGCCCGGGACGGTGCTGGCCATCGGGATCCTGATCCCGCTCGCCGCCTTCGACAATTTCGTCGATGCGCGCATGCGCGAATGGTTCGGCGTATCCACCGGGCTCCTGCTGTCGGGCTCCGGCTTCGCCATCGTCTATGCCTGTTTCGTGCGCTTCATGGCGATGGGACACGGCGCGATCGAGAGCGGCTTCTCCAAGCTCTCCCCCCATCTCGACATGGCGGCCCGCACGCTCGGGCGCAGCCCCGGCCGCACGCTTCGGCAGATCCTTCTGCCGCTGATGCGCCCGGCGCTGCTGACGGCGTTCCTGCTGGTCTTCGTCGACACCGCCAAGGAATTGTCGGCGACGATCCTGCTGCGGCCGTTCAATTTCGACACGCTGGCGACCTTCGTCTACGCGCAGACTTCGCGCGCCGCGTTCGAAGACGGCGCCGTCGCGGCGTTGATGATCGTTCTGGTCGGAATCCTGCCGGTGATCCTGCTGACCCGTTCGATCCTCCACGAGTCCGATCAGAGCTGACCGCCCTTCCGGCATCGATGAAACGGCAGCGGCTTGTTCCGGTCGTCGGCAAGCATCCTGTCGCGGCAATTACGGAACCGTGAAGTTGACACGGCGTTTCCTCTGTCCAAGCCAACGATAAGAGGAAACACGGGAATGACACGTCTATCGATCTTGCTCGGGGGCGTTGCCCTCTTCGCCCTCCCCGTCACTGTAGCCTCTGCCGACTGCCGCGAGGAAATCGCGCAGCTGCAGAACAGCGACGTTACCGCGTCCATCGGCGGCGCCGCCGATAGCGGACCGGCCGAAGGCACGACCACGAATTTCGAGACCGGCGCCGGGGTCGATGCCTCGGGCGAGGTCTCCAAGGACGGCAGCACGGCGCCGCTACAGACCGACGACACTGCTGCCACTGGTACGACGGCACCAACGGGCGGGGCCGGGGCTGCCTCGGCAACCGGTGGTGCGACCACGCCGTCCACAGGCACTGCTTCGGCCACCGACAGTGCGACGACATCTCCGACCGGCACCAGCGCGTCGGCCGGCGCATCTCAGCAGGCCGATGCCGGCCAGCAGAGTGGTGAGATCGCCAAGGACGGCCAGACCATGCCGATGGAGGACGACGCCAGCGCCGAAACCGCGATGTCCAGCCAGGACGCGCAGTCGCAGCAGGCCGGCGCCGAAACCGCTGCCGCTGGCCAGACCGGCGCTGATACGGCCGCTGGCGGACAGGCCGGCACCACCGGCGCTGCGGGCACCGCGACGGCTGCTGCCGGCTCCGACAACGGCTTCCAGGACGCTATCGAGCGGGCAGAAGCCGCCCTCGCACAGGGCGACGAGGATGCTTGCATGACGGCCGTCGAAGAGGCCAAGGGCTTGCAGACCCAGGCTCAGTAATCGCCCTTCAGCAATCCGGTTACACCTGCGCCGGCCCTTTGGGGCCGGCGTTTTTCGTCAGGGAGGCACCGACCGGCGGGCCTCGTGGCAAGATTGCGGATCTGGATCAGCTTCGCAGTTCCGGGCGATCGGCGAACAGCGCCAGCGCGTCCGGGTTGGCCAGCGCCTCCTTGTTGCGGACGGGCCGTCCCTCCACCACCTCGCGCACCGCCAGTTCGACGATCTTGCCGGATTTGGTGCGCGGGATGTCGGCCACCTCGAGGATCTTGGCCGGCACGTGGCGCGGCGATGCGCCGTGGCGGATCGCCGCCTTGATCCGCCCGGAAAGCTCATCCGTCAGGTTGGCGCCGTTCGAAAGCCGCACGAAGAGGACGACCCGCACGTCGTCGTCCCAGGGCTGGCCGATGCAGATCGCCTCGACCACCTCCTCCATCTGCTCGACGATATTGTAGATTTCGGCCGTCCCGATCCGCACGCCCTGCGGGTTCAGCGTGGCGTCCGAGCGGCCGTGGATGACGATGCCGCCGTGCTCGGTCCACTCGGCAAAGTCGCCGTGGCACCAGACGCCGGGAAACTGGTCGAAATAGGCGCTCTTGTAGCGCTCGCCGGAAGGATCGTTCCAGAAGCCGATCGGCATTGACGGGAACGCCTTGGTGCAGACCAGGTCGCCCTTGCCGGAAGCCAGGGGCCTTCCGGTTTCATCCCAGACCTCAACCGCCATGCCGAGGCCGGGACCCTGGATCTCGCCGACATGGACCGGCAGCAACGGCACCCCGAGCACGAAGCAGGACACGATGTCGGTGCCGCCGGACATCGACGCGAGGTGGACGTCCGGCTTGATCGCCCCGTAGACGTATTCGAAGCTTTCCGGCGACAGCGGCGAGCCGGTGGAGCCCAGCATCTCGAGCGCCGAGAGGTCGTGGGTCTGGAGCGGCAGGAGCCCCTGCTTGCGCGCCGCGTCGATGAACTTGGCGCTGGTGCCGAGGAAGCTGGCCCGCTCCTCCGCCATGTAGTCGAAGATCACCGACGGGCGCGGATGGAAGGGCGAGCCGTCATAGAGCAACAGCGTAGCCCCCGTCGCGAGAGCCGAGACCAGCCAGTTCCACATCATCCAGCCGCAGGTGGTGAAGTAGAAGACGCGCGCATCCGGCCCGAAGCCGCAATGCAGCCGATGCTCCTTCAGATGCTGGAGCAGCGTTCCGCCGGCCGAATGCACGATGCATTTCGGCACGCCGGTCGTGCCGGAGGAGAACAGGATGTAGAGCGGGTGCGAAAACGGCAGACGCTCGTATTCGATGGGCGCCGCGGCGAACGGCGCAAGGAAGTCCGCCATGGTGATGCCGTTGGCCACCGTCGCTGCGACAGCCTCGGCAGTGCCGAGATACGGCACGACAATGGTCCGTTGCGGCGCCAGGCTGGCGGTGATCGGGCCGAGCTTCTCGGCGATCTCGATGCGCTTGCCGGCATAGTAATAGCCGTCGCAGCAGATCAGCAGCTTCGGCTCGATCTGGCCAAAGCGATCGAGCACGCCGCGCTCGCCGAAATCCGGCGAGCAGGATGACCACACTGCCCCGATCGAGGCCGCAGCGAGCATCGCGGCGACGGTTTCCGGCAGGTTCGGCATCATTGCGGCAATGCGGTCACCGGCCACAATGCCTTCGGCGCGAAAGGCCTGCGCGAAGCGGGAGACGAGATCGGTCAGGTCGCGCCAGGAAAGTCGCTGGTGCACCGCATCTTCGCCGCGAAAGACGATCGCGTCCCGATCAGGCGAACCTTGTCCGGCATGGGCGAGGAGGTTCTCGGCAAAGTTGAGCCGCGCATCAGGGAAGAAGCGGTCGTCGCGCATGGTCGCGCCGGGCATAAGGGCTGCCTCGCCGCGCTCGCCGAGGACGTTGCAGTAATCCCAGACCGCAGACCAGAAGTCGGCGCGGCGGTCGACGGACCATGCATGCAGCGAGGGATAGTCAGGCAGGCTCACGCCGTGCCGCTCGGCGGCGGTGGTGGCGAAGACGGTCATCGGATGGCGCGCGATACGCGCTGCATCTGGTGTCCATAGCAGCCTGCCGCCCATCGTCATCCTCCCTCTGCCGACGCCTTGCTGGTGCCATATGGCCTCTGCATTGGCAACGTTCGGAACGGCGCCGCCCCGCAGGGACGCTCCCAGCTCGAGGCTTTGCTTCTGGAGCTTAGGACGATTACAAAAGGCGTGGCTGAAAAAGGA
This sequence comes from Aurantimonas endophytica, assembly GCF_014196845.1. Classification (GTDB taxonomy): domain Bacteria; phylum Pseudomonadota; class Alphaproteobacteria; order Rhizobiales; family Rhizobiaceae; genus Aurantimonas; species Aurantimonas endophytica. The sequence continues at coordinate 329,413 of NZ_JACIEM010000002.1, read as the reverse complement.
TACTCTGTGACGCGGTCCTCCCCCCGAGACAGGCGCGATGGAGCGGCCGATCCGTTCGCGAAACGTCGGGTGCGCCTGGGCGCGGCACTGGGCGTGCTCGCCCTTGTCATCGCCGCCATCGTCGTCCTGCCGCAGCTTTCGCTCGGATCGGGCGAGGCGCGGCGAATGCTCGTGGCGGAGCTCGAACGGGCGGCGGGCGGGACCGTGCTGATAGAGGGTCCGGTCAGCTATTCGCTCCTGCCGAACACCCGAATCAGCGCCGACCGCCTGCGCATGGATGGCGGTGGATCACTGCGCGTGGAGCGGGTGGTCGCGGACCTCGATCCCGTCGATGCCCTGTTCGGCAGGGCCAGCATCTCACGGCTGGTGCTGATTCGGCCGGAATTTCATTCGGCGACAAGTGAAGCGACCGAGTCTGCCGAAGCACCGGCGGCCGCTTCGGCAGATGGCCCCCGGGCCGTGGCAGGCCGTCTGCTGGCCCGACTGCCACGTGCGCGGACGGTCGATATTCGCCAAGGCGTCTTCCGCAACAGTCGGCAGGCGGGACCTTCCGGCTTTAGCAATGCCAACATCCTGATCAATCGCAGCGCGGTCGGCGACGGCCTCGATGCAACCGGAAGCTTCGTCTGGAATGGCGACACGACGAATTTGCGCATCAAGGTCGGATCGAAGAAGGCCTTGCTGAACGGGGGTTCGAGCAGCATCGACTTCGAGATGTCGTCACCGACGCTCGCCGCCAACTTCGACGGGCATGCCAGCTTGGACGAGAACGCTGGCATCACAGGTCGCGTCCGGCTGGACAGCCCTTCTCTCAGCCGCAGCATCGAGTGGTTCGCCGAACCCGGCGCGCCGGTGCCCGATGTCGGCGCGATGTCGGTGGAAGGCGATCTGGTCTTCGCCGGGGTCGAGGCGAATCTGCAGAACGCCAGCGTCCGCATCGCTGGCAGCAGCGGTCGGGGCGCCCTGGAGGCGCGCTTTGCCGAAGATGCCCCCACGGTGGGCGGCACGCTCGCCTTCGAGAATCTCGACCTCTCGCCCCTCGTGGGAGCGGTTGCGCCCTTGCCCGACGATCCCTTCGATCTGGCCCGCAAGATCGATGTCGGTTTCACCCGGGAGGTCGGCCTCGACCTCCGCGTTTCGGCCGAGCGCGCGACGCTCGGCAACGTGGCGGCCGAAGACGTCGCCGCGGCACTGCTGGTGGCCGACGGAAAAGCGACGATCGACATCGGCGACGCGATGCTGCTGGGCGGCCGTGGCCAGGCGAACGTCGTCTTCGAAGCCGATCAGACACCGCCGCAGGCGATCGGCCATTTCGCCCTGGCAGGGGTGGATACCACGGCCCTGTTCGCGGCACTCGAGATCGACCTCGTGGGCTTAAGCGGACGGTCCGATATTTCTGCAGACATGACGACGCCGGTGACCGACTGGGGCTCGATCATGCGCAACGTCCAGTTCGACGCCAAGGTCAGGACGCAGAACGGCATCCTCACCGGCTTCGACCCCGACGTTTTCCGCCGCCCGGGGGCGCGTGCCCTGCTCGAGGGGACATCCGGCGCGACCGTGCCCTTCACCCGGCTCGAGGCCCGCCTCGCCTCGTTCGGGCCGCGGGTGCATCTGCGGGAGTTCCTGCTCGCCAGCGGCACCGGGACCGTGCAGGCAGCGGGGGTGGTTTCCGCCCTGACCCACGAGATGCGGATCCGCGGGACGTTCGACACTGCCTCTCCGATGACCGCATCGGTCAACGGGGAGTTCACCACATCGAAACCAGTCGCCTTCACCATGGCAGGCCATTGGCCCAACCCGGACGTGACGTCGCGATAGAGCATTGGCTGTCCCCGTCGATGGTCCTCGGCGACATCCCGTCCGGCCATCCACGGATGCTTGCGCATGACGATATCCGCCCGCGTGCTCGCCGTAGCCGCCCTGTCGGCGCTTCTGGCCCCGCTCGCCCCCGCCGCGGCCGCTGATGCGTCCTGCCCCGAGCGCTACCACGCCGCACTCTCATCCATCGGAGACGACGAATATGCCGCCCTGAAAGCCGCGCGGACCGTCGCCTTCAAGGGCGACGGAGCCATGCCGGGCGCCTTCGTGTTCCCGCCGCCGAGCAGGCCGAGAAGCCGGGAGGAGATGACGGCGTTGAAGGAGGCCAGCGGCCTTGCCCGCGGTCGTGGCCGTCCATCCTGGCAGGCGAGCGCAGACAGCCGCTGGCTGGCGGACCGTGTGACCACCGAACTCGGCGACTATCTTTCGCAGGAGAAGACACCGTTCCTCTGCGGCGGCGTCGGCGAGTACCTCGCCGTGCTGCGGGCCCAGATCGCCCGCGTCGGCGGCGGGGCGACGGACGGCGGGGCGCTGGTGGCGGCGCAGATGGCCGCCACACGCCAGGCGATCCGGGCGGCTCACGCGGCCGCGCGTCCTGCGCCCCTGCCCCGTTACGCGCCGCCTCTGCGCAACCTGCTTCTCTCGATCGTCGATTTCCGACCGGCGCGTGGCCTGGAGCGCGATCCGGCGATCGATCCGATGCAGACCCATTCGTCCGAGAAGGACATCCAGGGCCCGCGGATCGACCCCGACCTGCCGCCACTGGCCATGACCGCTCCCATACCGCTCGACACCGACGCCGACCGTCTTGCCGCCATCGACGGGCTGTTAGAACTTGCGCAGCAGCGGGAACTCGTGGCCGGCCAGGCCGAGGAGGACATGGGCGACGCTGGGGAGGAGGCGGAATCCGCGCAGCCGCGCCCGGTACTGACGCGACTCGCCGCCCTGCAGCCCACCATTGCAGCAGCGACGGGCCCGGCAAGCGATGCACAGACCCGCCGCGCCCTGGTCGCGGCGCTTTCGGCTATAGAGGTGCTGGACTATCTGGCCCACCGTCCGGCGTCGGGAGAGGACCCGATGCTCGCAGCGATGGAGCGCACCTTCGCGGCCATCGAAGCCGCTCACGAGCGCTCCTGCGACTGCCGGGACTGACGGACAGCAGCGCCAGGACGTCAGTTGCCTGCCGCGGCCAGGCGCTCGTCGCGCTGCCTGACGAAGGCGCTCCGCTTGTTGGCGAGCGCCGCGAGGATGACCCCCAGCGTCACGATGGCGATGAGGATCGTACAGACGGCGTTGATCTCCGGCGTCACACCCAGCCGCACCTGGCTGTAGATCTTCATCGGCAGGGTCGTCGCTCCCGGCCCGGAGGTGAAGCTGGCGATCACCAGGTCGTCCAGCGACAGGGTGAAGGCGAGCATCCAGCCGGCAAAGACCGCCGGCCAGATCATCGGCAGGGTGATCGACAGGAAGGTGCGCGACGGCGTCGCGCCGAGATCCATCGCGGCCTCTTCCAGCGAGCGATCGATCGAAACCAGGCGCGACTGCACGACAACGGCGACGAAGCACATCGAGAAGGTGATGTGCGCTAGCGTCACGGTCCAGAAGCCGCGATCGAAGTCGATGGCGACGAACAGAAGCAGCAGCGACAGGCCGGTGATCACCTCCGGCATCACCAGCGGCGCGAAGACCATGCCGGTGAACAGCATGCGGCCGCGGAAACTGGTATAGCGGGTCAGCGCCAGCGCCGCGAGCGTGCCGAGGACCGTGGCCACGGTCGCCGACAGGAGCCCGACGCGGATCGTCACCCAGGCCGCGTCCATCAGGCCTTGGTTGTTGAACAGCTGAACGTACCAGCGGGTCGAAAAGCCCGTCCAGACCGTCACCAGCCGCGACTCGTTGAACGAGTAGATGATCAGCAGCACGATCGGCAGGTAGAGGAAGGCGAAGCCGACGACGACCGAGGCGACGTTGAATCCGGACCAGCGGCGGGTCACGCGGCATTCTCCTGCCGGGCCTGGACCCTCTGGAAGATCATGATCGGCACGACCAGCAGCAGCAGCAGAACGATGGCGACGGCGGAAGAGACCGGCCAGTCGCGGTTGTTGAAGAACTCCAGCCAGAGCGTCTTGCCGATCATCAGCGTCTGCGAGCCGCCGAGCAGGTCGGGGATGACGAATTCGCCGACCGCCGGAATGAAGACCAGGAAGCAGCCGGCGAGGACGCCGGGCAGCGACAGCGGGAAGGTGATCCGCCAGAACGCCCGCGCCGGCGTCGAGCCGAGATCGGCGGCGGCTTCCAGCAGCGTGTCGTCCATCTTTTCCAGGCTGGCGTAGATCGGCAGCACCATGAAGGGCAGGTAGGAATAGACGATGCCGATGTAGATCGCCGTGTGGGTGTTGGTGATGATCAGCGGCGTGTCGATGACGCCGAGAAAAAGCAGGAACTGGTTCAGCAGCCCCTCGGGCTTGAGGATGCCGATCCAGGCGTAGACGCGGATCAGGAAGCTCGTCCAGAACGGCAGGATGACCAGCATCACCAGCAGCGGCCTCAGGCCGATCGGCGCACGCGCCATGCCGTAGGCCAGCGGATAGCCGATCAGCAGCGCCAGGAACGTCGAGATGCCGGCGATTATCAGGCTGGAGACGTAGGCGTTGATGTAGAGAGCGTCGTCGACGATCCAGCGATAATTGTCGAAGGTGAGCTCGCCGAGGGACTCCACCCAGGTCGTGGGATCGCCGAATGTCGGCGTATAGGGCGGGATCGCCGTCGCGATGTTCGACACCGAAATCTTGAAGACGATGAGGAACGGCACGAGGAACAGCGCGGCGAGCCAGAGATAGGGCACGGCGATGACGACGCGCTTGAAGAGGCTCGTTCTTGCTGCTGCCATCGCCCGCGATCCTCGCTTCTATCGGTTGAGGAGCAGGCCGGCGTCGGCATCGAAGGCGACATAGGCGCGTTCGTGCCAGGTCAGCTGCAGCGGGCTGAAACGGTGCCGGTTGATCATCGAGACGCGCACGATCTGGCCGTTGTCGAGCCGGATGTGGAACGACGTCATGTCGCCGAAGTAGGCGATCTCCCAGACTTCGCCGGCGAGGACGTTGGCGCCCTCGATCGGCTCTGCCGAGATCCGCAGCTTCTCCGGCCGCACCGCGTACCAGGCGGTCTCGCCGATTTCGGCGGGAGCCGTGGAATCCACCACGATTTCGCCGCCGCCCGGCGCCTCCAGCACGATCCGGGAGGCATCCTTGCGCACCACCTTGCCTTCGAAGAGGTTCACGCTGCCGACGAAGTCGGCCACGAAGCGCGAGGCCGGCGCCTCGTAGACTTCCGGCGGCGTGGCCAGCTGGACGATCTGGCCCTTTTCCATGATGGCGATGCGGTCGGCCATGGTCATCGCCTCCTCCTGGTCGTGGGTGACGACGATGAAGGTCATGCCGAGCTCGTATTGCAGGTCGGTCAGCTCGAACTGCGTCTCCTCGCGCAGCTTCTTGTCCAGCGCGCCCAGCGGCTCGTCGAGCAGCAGCACCTTCGGCCGCTTGGCGAGCGAGCGCGCCAGCGCCACGCGCTGGCGCTGGCCGCCGGAGAGCTGGTGCGGCTTGCGGGCGGCATAGGGCTCCAGCTTGACCAGCTTCAGCACCTCGGCGATGCGATCGGCGCGTTCGCCCCTGCCCATGCCCTCCTGCTTCAGGCCGAAGGCGATGTTGTTCTCGACGCTCATGTGCGGGAACAGCGCATAGCTCTGGAACATCATGTTCACCGGCCGCCGATAGGGCGGCGTGCCGGTCAGGTCCTCGCCGTCGAGGACAATGCGACCTTTCGTCGGCGTTTCGAAGCCCGCGAGCATCCGCAGTAGCGTGGACTTGCCGCAACCGGACGCGCCGAGCAGCGCGAAGAACTCCCGCCGGTAGATCGACAGCGTCAGGTCGTCGACCGCGGTGAAGTTGCCGAAGTCCTTGGTGACTCCCTCGAACTCGATATAGGGCTGTTGAGTGGGATCGGCCCAGGGCGCAAAGCTCTTGCGGATGCTGCCAAGCGACTGCGCCTTCATCGTGGGGGATGCCTCCGCAAGAGGATGCCGGAAACCGGGGCGTTGCCGCCCCGGCTTTCGCTCGAGCCTGTCACTGGCCGGTGACGACGCGGGTCCAGAGCCGGGTCTGCAGGCGCTGTGCAGCCGGGTCCTTCGGGTCGATCGCATAGAGCCGGCCGACCGTCTCCTCCGGCGGATAGACGCTCGGATCCTCCAGAATGTCCTTGTTGACGAATTCCTTCGAGGCGGCATTGCCGTTGGCGTAGTTCACGTAATTGGTCGCCTTGGCGATCACCTCGGGCCGCATGATGTAGTTGAGGAACTCGTGTGCCTCTTCCACATTCGGCGCGTCTGCGGGGATCGCCATGTTGTCGAGCCAGGTCACGGCGCCTTCCTCGGGGATCACGTACTGGATCTCGACGCCCTGCGCGGCCTCGGCCGCGCGATCGCGCGCCTGGAGGATGTCGCCCGACCAGCCGAGCGCCATGCAGATGTCGCCGTTGGCGAGCGCCTCGATATATTCGGAAGAGTGGAACTTGCGGACATAGGGGCGGATCGAGAGCAGCAGTTCCTGCGCCTTGTCGAGATCTTCCCGCTCGTTCGAATTCGGATCGAGACCGAGATAGTTCAGTGCTGCCGGCACCACTTCCTCGGGCGTGTTGAGCACGTAGATGCCGCAATCGGCGAGCTTGGTCGCGGTCTCGGAGTCGAACAGCAGATCGAACGTGTCGAGCTGCGCATCCTCGCCGAGACGTTCCCTGACCATGGCGACATTCAGCCCGAGCCCGGTCGTGCCCCACATGTAGTTGATCGCGTGCTGGTTTTCCGGGTCGTAGCGGGCCAGGCGCTCCATCACCTGCGGGTCGAGATTGTCCCAGTTGGTGAGCTTCGACTTGTCGAGCGGCTGGAACACGCCGGCCTGGATCTGGCGGGCGAGGAACGTACCGGTCGGCACCACGATGTCGTAGCCGGTGCCGCCGGCCAGCAGCTTGGTCTCGACGATCTCGTTGGAGTCGAACACGTCGTAGACGACGCGGATGCCGGTTTCCTTGGTGAAGTCGGCGAGGATCGATTCGTCGATGTAATCCGACCAGTTATAGACGTTGACGACGCGTTCCTGGGCGCTGGCGGGCGCCAGCGTCATGGCAATGGCCGCAATCGCTGCCCCGAATATATACTGCTTCATCGACGAAGCCCCCTGTTTGCGGTGACCGGTCCGGGCCGCCAGGGTGGCCGCCCGCAACACCAGCATGTGGTGGCAGCGACCATAAGGGCATCGGCACCGGTATTTCCAGTCCCGATTGATGACGTTTGCCTAACGAGGGGGCGTGCTCAGACCGGCGCCATTCGCATCATGTAGCGCGCGTCCGCTCCATAGGAGGCCAGAGCCCCCGGCGGGAGCCGCCCGGCCGACTCGACAAAGCCGAAACGCGACCAGAACGGCGCGGTGCCGTAAACGGAAACCAGCGCCGCACAGCGATAACCCGCCGCCAGTTCCAGCAGGCGCTCGACCGCCGGCTCCGCCAGGCCGTGGCCGCGGGCCTCGGGAGCGACGACGACGTCGTGGAGATAGAAGCAGTCGGCCGGTTGCGGCAGCGAGCCGAGCCCGATGTCGAGCTTGGGCGGCGGGCCCTGGGTCCAGGGATGCCCGACGGCGTAGCCGAGACAGCCGCCCTCCCCATCGTCGAGCACCAGGCAGCCTTGCGGGAAAAGGTGGAGCCGGTCGGCGAAGACCGCGACGTCCTCAGGCAGCGACGGGTGGATCCGGTCCGCGAGCGCGGCGACGCCTGGCAGATCGGCGCTGGTCATCGACCGCCACTGCAGACTGTCCATGCGCATCGTCATCGACCGGCGCTCCTCTCGCCTAGCGGTGCTTGGTGCCCTCACCGTAAAACAGCTTTTCCCAGGCTTTATGGGCTTTGTAGCCCTCGCGGATGAAGGGGGTGAAGACCGCCAGGTTCAGCACCGCCTTGTTGGTCAGGCTGGCGGGAAAGGTCAAAGGCTTCTCGAAATCGACGAAAAGCACGACCCGAACCTCGTTCGAGTGGTTCCAGGCCTCGTGCTCGTAAGCGTCGTCGAAGATCAGCGCCTTGCCTTCCTCCCAGTGGCAGGTCTGGTCGTCGACGCGAATGCCGACCTTGTCGGGCTGGTCGGGGACGATCAGCCCGAGGTGGAAGCGCAGCACGCCGTTATAGGGTCCGCGATGCGGCGGCAGGTGCTTGCCCGGTTCGAAGATCGAGAACATCGCCGATTTGAGGCCCGGGATCTTCTGCAGAATCCGCCAGGTCTCGGGACACTGGCGGATCGCCTCCTCCGATTTGATGCCATAGCCGCAGAGGAAGAAGGTCTTCCAGTTCTGATCCGAGGAGATCGAACGCACCTCCGATGAAATCTCGTGGAACGCCGGCAGCTCGCCCTTGCGCACCAGTACCTTGTCGAGCTCCTCACGGATCAGCCGCCATTCGGCTTCGACCTCGCGGGCCCAGGGAAAGGCATCGGTCGGGAAAACCGGCGGGTTGCCGACGGCGGAGTGGCGGAGGTTGAGCTTTTCCGCGCCGTCGACGAGGCGCTGTACCGACCGGGCGACGAACCCCTCGCGGGTCAGCGTGTCCTCGAGGCCTTCGGTCTTCAGTTTCTGCTGGCTGACAGGCTTGTCCATGACTTCACTTCACTCAGGTCAGATGCCTTGCGACTGCTGGTGAGAGCCAGCCAATCTGCCGTCCGACGGTTTCATGACGAATTTGCGACACTCGCCGGTGGCAGGCCGGATGTGGCTCTGCGCTTACTGGAAGTCAAACGCTGACAGACCGGTGACCATTTCATCGAGACCGAGGGGGCGGGTCAGCGGCGGTTCGGCCCGCGCCAGGCACCCCTGACGCTCGCAGAGCCGACAGGCCGGGCCGATTGCCGTCGGAACCGGCTTGGCACCCAGATGGCGGCCGTACACGGTCTCGTCCTTGAACCCGATGTCGCAGCCTAGAAGAATGGCCGTGCGCCGCGGCCGCTCCTCGAATCCCGCCTGCAGACCTTCCAGGGTCCTCGCGACCAGCAGGAATTCCGCCCCATCCGGCATCTGCGCCGCCTCGACGAGGATCTGCCCCGGCTGCGCGAAGGCGGCATGGATCGGCAGCTTCGGGCAGTCGCCCCCGAAGCGCTGGACCGGAAAGCCGCGGGCGCCGGCGCGGCGGAAGCGGTTGCCGGCATTGTCGACCTCGAGCAGGAAGAACGGCAGGCCGGGCGCGGCCTGACGCTGCAGCATGGTGAGGCGGTTGGCTGCCTGCTCGAACGAGACCTGGAAGCGGCCGCGCAGCACGTCGACGTCGTAAGCGGCGCGCTGGGCAGCGGACTGAAACGCCGCGTAGGGCATCATCAAGGCGTGCGCCGCATAACGCAGCAGCTCGAAGCGGCCGAGCCGGCGCGCCTCGTCGCTGGAGAAGCCGAAGGTCTCGTTCTCGGCCGCGATCACGTCGCCGAAGGCGAGGAGGCAGGCCTCCATCGCGGTCTCGCGGAGGCGGTCGGCCGGTGCCAGCCGCTCCGACAGGAACAGCCGGCGGGAATGGCGATCGAAGCGCCGGCGCCAGTTCGGCATGGTCTGCACCGGCAGCACCCGAACCGAGACGTCGTGCTCGCTGCGCAGCCACGCCTTCAGCGCGGCCATCAGATCGTCGCCGGGGGCCAGCGCCTGGTGAAAATGCTCCGCCGCCGTCTCGATCGCCGGGAAATGGTTGGGCCGGGTCTCGAAGGTCTCGTGGACCTCGTCGATCGGCAGCCTTGTTCCCGCGAGCCGGGTCTCGCGTCCTTCGCGGGCGAGCAGCACCGACAAGTCCGTCAGCCGGGCCTGCTGCTCCCGATAGGCGCGGTAGAGCTTGACGATCCCGGCCGCGGCGTTGGGCGCGGCATCCGCCACTTCCAGCAGTTCCTGCTCGCCCGGCAGTTCCCCCGACAGCAACGGGTCGGAGAAAACCCCGCGCAACTCGGGGAGCGAACTCTGCTTCTCGCCACCCTGCAGATCGCTGAAATCGACCGTGTAGGTGCGCGACAGCTTGAGGATCAGCTGCACGGTCAGCGGGCGCTGGTTGCGCTCGATGAGATTGAGATAGGACGGCGAGATACCGAGTGCCTCGGCCATCGCCGTCTGCGTCAGGCCGAGGCCGTTGCGGATGCGGCGGATGCGCGGGCCGGCGAAGATCTTGTTCTCGGCCATCAGCGCCGGCCGTTCCGGCGGCATTGCGCGCAGGCGACCCTGCGCAAGACGCCCCGCCGAAGCGTCGTCGCTCCTAGTGGGCCAGCGGTCCGCCGCTCTGCATCCGGCGCAGGCAGGCAGGCCCGGGACCGCGCATGTAATAGCGCTCCGGACGGTACGGCCGCCGCGACTCGTCGCGGATCAGCCCCAGCAGACTCAACACGGTACGCACGGCACGCATCGTTCGCTCCATCATCCGTTCGCTCGTTCACCGAACACTGGGTGGACGTTCGCAGAAGGAAGTTTCGAATCATCTGATGGAGCGGCCAATTTGTGTTGCGGGATGGTGATTTAGCGAAAATTCGAAGTGTTGTGGCGGCGCCGCCACAGGCCACGGCAGCAGTGCGTCAGACCGCAGCCCCGCGATCAAATTCTATGACAGCTGTGACAAGCTTACAAGCGCCGCTTGTATGAGCTTCGACAAGACGACCCGATTTCCCCGCTCTGAAGGGCGGATACGGCTGGGACGCGCAGCCGGCAGCTGACATCTTCTGCTTCGAACGCTGTCGCACATTGTAACGGCGTCGCTGATCGATACGGAGGATCGCCCGTCATGACTGATTTTTACAACCTGGTTCCCTCGGCCCCAGAAGGCCGCTTCGACAACGTTACCCGCGACTACGGGGTCGAGGACGTGCAGCGGCTGCGCGGCTCCATGCAGATCCGCTACACGCTGGCCGAGAATGGGGCGAACCGGCTCTGGCAGCTGATCCATTCGGAGGACTTCGTCAATTCGCTCGGCGCGATGACCGGTAACCAGGCGATGCAGCAGGTCCGGGCGGGCCTCAAGGCGATCTACCTCTCCGGCTGGCAGGTCGCCGCCGACTCCAATACCGCCTCGTCGATGTATCCCGACCAGTCGCTCTACCCGGCCAATGCAGCGCCCGAGCTCTGCCGGCGCATCAACCGCACGCTGCAGCGCGCCGACCAGATCGAGCACGCCGAGGGCTCGATGTCGGTCGACACGTGGTTCGCGCCGATCGTCGCCGATGCCGAGGCCGGCTTCGGCGGCCCGCTCAACGCCTTCGAGATCATGAAGGCGTTCATCGAGGCGGGCGCCGCGGGCGTCCATTTCGAGGACCAGCTGGCATCGGAGAAGAAATGCGGCCATCTCGGCGGCAAGGTGCTGATCCCCACCCAGGCGCATATCCGCAACCTGACGGCGGCGCGGCTTGCGGCGGACGTAATGGGCGTGCCGTCGCTGGTGATCTGCCGCACCGACGCGGAGGCGGCGAAGCTGATCACATCCGACATCGACGAGCGCGACCAGCCCTTCGTCGACTACGACGCGGGCCGCACGCCCGAGGGCTTCTACCGGGTGAAGAACGGACTCGAGCCCTGCATCGCCCGGGCGATCGCCTGCGCCCCCTATTCGGACCTGATCTGGTGCGAGACCTCCAAGCCGGATCTCGACCAAGCGAGGCGCTTTGCCGAGGCGGTGCGCAAGGAGCACCCGAACCAGCTTCTTGCCTATAACTGCTCGCCGTCCTTCAACTGGAAGAAGAACCTCGACGACGCGACGATCGCCAAGTTCCAGAAGGAGCTCGGCGCCATGGGCTACAAGTTCCAGTTCATCACGCTCGCCGGCTTCCATCAGCTGAACCACGGCATGTTCGAGCTGGCGCGCGGCTACAAGGACCGGCAGATGGCCGCCTATTCGGAACTGCAGGAGGCCGAGTTCGCCTCCGAGGCCGACGGCTACACCGCTACCAAGCACCAGCGCGAGGTCGGCACCGGCTATTTCGATGCCGTGTCGATGGCGATCACCGGCGGTCGGTCCTCGACGACCGCGATGGGCGAATCCACCGAGAGCGCGCAGTTCAAGGCCGGCGCGTCGATGAGCGAAGCGGCGGAATAGGCTCGACATCCCGGGTAGCGGGTCGCCGCCCGGGATCATTCGGCAAGGACAATTGGGAGAGAAACGATGAGTGCTACGATCAGCCATAGCGAAGACCGCCCGCGTACCCGGGTGAAGGAACGTGCCGAGGAGCAGTCCTCGGCGATGGACGAGGCGCAACAGGCGGCGATCCGCATGCTCGCCAACGACCTGCACCGGCTCAACCAGTCGGTGATGAAGGCGGTCGAGTCTGGCGTTTCGGTCGAACTGGTGCGCTCGGCCCGCCATCACGGCGGCGACGGCAACTGGGGCGACCTGCTGATTCCGGTGGTGGTCAAGACCGGCACCTGAGGCGACGATCGTCTCACCACGCCAGGACGGGGGAAACAACGGGCCGCGCATCATCGCGGCCCGTTCCGCCTTCCCTCGCCTTGCGTGGCCGGCTATGCTCGCGCCTGCGCCGAATGGCCCGCGAAGGACTGCATGCCCGACACGACAAGGACGAAACCGCCCCGTTCCCCGGTTCCCGCGCGGCTCGACCGCCGCGCCCCGCGCCCGAAAGGCAGCGGCAATGAGGCAAGCCCGATCAAGGGCGCGCCGATGCCGGTGAAACGCGACATCGGCCATCTGAAGCTGTCGCCGGACGAGACCCGCGCCTTCCTGGAGTCCAAGCGCGGCGTGCGCTCGATGCAGGAAGCGACCGAGTGGCTGGCCGCCCGGGATATCGAGGATCTCGAATGCATCACGCCGGACCTGGCAGGCGTTGCGCGCGGCAAGATGATGCCGGCGAAGAAGTTCGTCGGCGAGACGTCGTTGGCGCTGCCCTCGGCGCTGTTCATGCACACGATCTCCGGCGAGTATCCCGAAGAGAGCGGCGAGTTCCGCTATTCACCGAATGACGGCGACCTGAAGCTGGTGCCGGACCTCTCGACGCTGGCGCTGGTGCCGTGGGAGAACGATCCGACGGCGCAGGTGATCTGCGACCTCGTCGACCAGTCGGGCGCCGCCGTCGGCTACACGCCGCGCAACGTCCTGAAGCGCGTCATGGCGCTTTACGAGAACCGCGGCTGGAAGCCGGTCGTCGCGCCCGAGATCGAGTTCTACCTCGTCTCCAAGAACGTCGATCCCGATTATCCGCTGGTGCCGCCGATCGGGCGCTCCGGCCGGCAGATCCAGAGCGGCCAGTCCTATTCGATCGGCGGCGTCAACGAGTTCGACGAGCTCATCGACGACATCTACGACTTCTCAGACCGGCAGGGGCTGGAGATCGACACGCTGATCCACGAGGAGGGCGCCGCCCAGCTCGAGATCAACCTGCGCCACGGCGACCCGCTGGAGCTCGCCGACCAGGTGTTCATGTTCAAGCGCACCATCCGCGAGGCGGCGCTTGGCCAGGACATCTACGCGACCTTCATGGCGAAGCCGATCCAGGGCCAGCCGGGTTCGGCGATGCACATCCACCAGTCCGTCAACGACGCGCGGACCGGCCGCAACGTCTTCTCCAACGAGGACGGCACCCCCTCGGAGCTGTTCTTCCACTTCATCGGCGGCATGCAGCGCTACGTGCCGGCGGCGCTGATCATGATGGCGCCGTACGTGAACTCCTATCGCCGCCTGACCTACGGGATGAGTGCGCCGACCAACACGGCGTGGGGTTACGACAACCGCACCACGGCCTTCCGTGTGCCGACCTCGGATCCGGCCGGCCGCCGGGTGGAGAACCGCCTGCCCTCTTCCGACGCCAATCCCTATCTCGCCATCGCGGCTTCGCTCGCCTGTGGCTATCTCGGCATGGTGGGCGCGCTCGACCCGGACCAGCCGACCGACCAGACGGTCAACGAGGATGGTGGGATCTCGCTGCCGCGCGGCCTGCTCGAGGCGGTCGCCGCCTTCGAGTGCGAGACGGCCTTCCACGAGGTGTTCTCCCGGTCCTTCGTCGGCACCTATGCCGGCATCAAGCGCGGCGAGCACGAGACCTTCATGCAGGTGATCAGCCCCTGGGAGCGCGAGTTCCTGCTGCTGCAGGTCTGAGGCCTTGAACCCCTACCAGTCTCCCATCGCGCCGGGACGCTCCTGGTACGAGGACAGCGTCGAGCGCCCATCCTATCCGGCACTGACCGAGAGCCTCTCGGTGGACGTCGTCGTTGTCGGCGGCGGCTTCACCGGCCTGTCGGCGGGCTTGCATCTGGCAAGGCGCGGCGTCCGGGTCGCGGTGCTGGAAGCCCACCGCTTCGGCGACGGCGCCTCCGGGCGCAATGGCGGGCAGATGGGCACCGGGCAGCGGCTCTGGCCCAAGGAGATCGAGGCCGAGTACGGGTTCGAGCGATCCAAGGCGTTGTTCGACCTCGGAGAAGACGCCAAGGCCAATCTCTTCGACTTCATCGCCGACAACGGCATCGACGTCGATCTCGGCCACGGCCAGCTGAACGTCGTGCACCGGCGACGGCATCTGGACGAATACAGGGCAGAGGTCGAGGATCTCGCCACGCGTTACGACTATCCGCACGCGCACTTCATGGATGCGGCGGAGACCGCCGAACGGCTCGGCTCGACACGCTATTTCGGCGGCATCCGCGATACCGGCACAGGACACATCAACCCGATGAAGCTCGTCGTCGGCAGTGCGCGGGCCGCCGCGTCGGCCGGCGCGCTGCTGTTCGAGGCAACGCACGTGGAGAAGCTGGAACACCGGGACGGGCGGGTAATCGCCCACACTGCCGCCGGCGAGGTCACGGCCGATCGGGCGCTGATCGCCGTCAACGCCTACGGCACCGGTCTCAACGCGAAGGTCGACGCGCATGTCATGCCGATCGGCTCGTTCATCGGCGCGACCGAGCCGTTGGCCGATCCCGACGCGATCCTTCCGGGCGGCGAGGCCTGCGCCGATTCCCGCTTCGTCGTCCGCTACTTCCGCAAGAGCGGCGACGGGCGGCTGCTGTTCGGCGGACGGGAAGCGTATACCGCCGCTACCGGCGACATGACGCGTCACTTGCGACGGCAGATCGGCGAGGTCTATCCGCAGCTGAAGGAGGTCCGGCTGACGCATGCCTGGGGTGGCTCGGTCGGCATCACCATGGAACGCCTGCCCTATGTCCGGGAAGTGGAGCCGGGAATCACCTCGATCGGCGGCTATTCGGGCCACGGGGTGATGCTGGCCAACTTCGCCGGTCGTCTCTACGCAGACCGTGTCACCGGCAGCAATCGCGATGGGCTTGCGGCGTTCGAGGCGCTGCGGATCCCGGCCTTTCCCGGCGGAAGGCGATGGCGGTCGCCGCTGCTGTTCATGGCAATGACGTGGTTCTCGCTGCGCGACCGGCTTTGACGTCGGCGAACGTGACTTTTTCCGTTTCCGGCTAAGCGTTTGTGACAGGGGAATATTTCCGGAGTCGTGTTCGCAACTCCCGACCGACCCAGAATCTTCGCGACCCCAATTCCATAGTCAGATCAGCGCTTTCGAGAAAGTTGCAACGCGCAACCGGTGTTCGCCGTTCGCGACATGCGTGCTGCCGGACTGGCGAAGGCGAAAGCGAGGCACCATCTGTCAGCCCGCCAACAGCGGGAGACCTCTGCGCGGGGTTGCGTTGCTGCCTGACACGGCCTTGAAAGACTTGCCTTATCAAGGCATTCCCTTGGATCTGATGAACGATGCGGCTTCCTGTCCTGTTGCGAATCCCGGCTTGGCGAGTGCCCGGGCAGGCGCGCCCCTGCGCGCCCTGCTGCGGCACGCGACAGAAACCCCGCATCAGCGCCTCGACAGCCATTTCGCCCGAATGACCGAGGCCCCCGACGCCTCGGACTACCACCGCTTCATCCGCATGAGCCACGCCTGCCACATGGCTATCGAGCCGGTGCTTGCGCAGATGGCGCAACGCCTGGACGATCCGCTCCTCGCACGGCGGCAATCGCTGCTGCCGATGCTGTCGCAGGACATGCGGGCTATGGGTCTCGCTCCCGTGCTCATGGAACCTCTTGCACTCAACCGCCCGGATCTGCCGGAAGCGGCAGGGCTGATCTACGTACTGGACGGCTCGCGGCTGGGCGCCCGGTTCATTCATCGGGAGTTCATCACGAAGGATCTAACACGCCGCTGGCCGGGCATCACGACGGCCTATCTGGCCGGCGCGTCCGGCCCCGACGCGTTCGGGGAGCGCATGACCGCCCTGTCCGGCCGGGTCATCTCGGAGACGGCACGGCAACGGGCACTCGCTGCGGCACAAACCGCCTTCGCCCTGTTCGAAGCCGCGTTCGCATGGGCCGCGCGCAACCCGGAGGCCGCCACGTCTTGAGCCACAGCGACGACCCCACGCAGTTCGCCGTCGACCTGACCAATTGCGACCGCGAGCCAATTCATCAGCTTGGCCGGATCCAGGGCTTCGGCTTTCTCGTCGCCGCGTCCATGGACTGGCTGATCCAGCACGTCTCTGCCAATGTCGGGGCATTCGTCGACGGCTCACCCGACACCTTGCTGGGCGAGCCGCTCGATGCGCTGCTGCCGGCCAGCGCGATGCACGCAATCCGCGGCCGGCTGCAACTCCTCACCCACAACGAGGGCTCCGAGAGGCTGTTCGGCTTCGATCTTCTGGGCACCGGCCGGCTGTTCGACGTGGCTGTCCATGTCAGCGGGCATTCGATCGTCATCGAGGCGGAGCCGTCCGCCGAGGGCCCGTCCACAAATCCCGGCACGCTGGTCAAGAGCCTGATCGCACGCATCCAGCGGACCGACGATCTCAGCGGCCTGTTCCGTGAGAGTGTGCGGCAGCTTCGGGCCGTGACCGGGTTCGACCGGGTGATGCTGTATCGCTTCGCCGACGACAATTCGGGAGAGGTCGTCGCGGAATCGGCGCGCAGCGGTCTCGAAAGCTTCCTGGGGCTGCATTATCCGGCGACCGACATTCCAAAGCAGGCCCGCGCCCTCTACGTGCGCAACCAGATCCGCATCATCGCCGACGTGCTCGCAGAGCCGGTCCCCATCGAGCCGGGCCTCGATCCGAACGGCGAGGCGCTGGACCTGTCGCTGTCGCTACTGCGCGCAGTCTCGCCGATCCACATTGAGTATTTGAAGAACATGGGCGTCTCAGCCTCGTTCTCGATCTCGATCGTCATCGACGGCCGGCTCTGGGGCCTGTTCGCACTGCACCACTATTCGGCCCGTCACCTGGCGATGGAACTGCGGAGCACCACCGAGCTGTTCGGCCAGATGATCTCCCTGATCATCGAGGCGCGGCTGCAGAAGGAGCAGCGGCGCGCCGAGGAGAAGGTGCGTGACCTGCACGACCGCTTCGTCGGCAAGATCGTCTCGGCGACGCCGTCGGTCGAGGCACTGGCGGATTTCGCCGACGACCTGCGGCAGATCGTGCCCTGCGACGGATTTGCCGTGTACGCCAAGGGCACCGCGCGCAGCTTCGGCCACTGCCCCCTGCCCGACGACATGCCGGCCCTGGCGCGCTTCCTCAACCGGGCCGCGGCCAGCCGGATCTATGCCACCGACGAGTTGGCCGCCGTGCATCCCCCGGCCGAGAATTACGCCGACCGGGTCGCCGGCGTCCTTGCCATTCCCATCTCGCGGTCGCCGCGCGACTATCTGCTGTTCTTCCGCAAGGAGCTCGTGCAGACGATCCACTGGGCGGGCGATCCCGCATCGAAGATCGGGGCATTCGGGCCGAACGGGCCGCGCCTGTCGCCGCGCAAGAGTTTCGAGGCCTGGCAGGAGACGGTGCGCGGCAAGTCCCAGGCCTTTACCGAGGCCGAGCACAAGGCGGCCGAGACGCTGCGCGTCTCGATCCTCGAAGTGCTGCTGCGCTTCAACGAGGAGACCGAACGCCGGCAGTCGCTCGCCGCCCAGCGGCAGGAACTGCTGATCGCCGAGCTCAACCACCGGGTCCGCAACATCCTCAGCCTGATCCGCGCGCTGATCGTGCAGAGCCGGCCCGGCGTTCGCTCCGTGGACGAGTTCGCGGCGATCATCGGCGGCCGCATCCAGGCGCTGGCCCGTGCCCACGACCAGATCACCAAGCAGAATTTTGCCGCGCAGGACCTTTCGGAGATCATCCAGACCGAGGTGCAGGCCTATATCGGCAACAAGGCCGGGCGCGTACGCCTCGAGGGACCCGATATCCATGTCGAGGCGCGGGCCTTCTCGACGCTGGCGCTGGTCTTCCACGAAATGGTAACGAACTCGGCGAAATACGGCGCGCTCTCCGATTCCAGCGGCTCCGTCACGGTGGCCTGGCATATCGACGCCGACGACATGTGCCGGATCGACTGGCGCGAGACGGGCGGACCGCCCGTCGCCCCACCGAGCCGGCGCGGTTTCGGCTCGACCATCATCGAGCGCTCGATCCCTCACGATCTCGGCGGCGAAGCCGAGGTCAGCTATCATCTATCCGGCTTGTCCGCGCGTTTCGGCCTGCCGGCCTCTCACTATCAACTCCGGGACGGCGCGTCGCAGCGCCCCCTCATCGGGGAAGCCCCCCAGACAGCGGCCACAATGACCGAAACCGGCAGCCTCCACGGCCTCAGCGCCCTCATCGTGGAGGACAACATGATCATCGCACTGGATGCGGAGCAGATCCTGCTCGACGCGGGCCTCGCGAAGGTCTTCACCGCAGCCAGCGTCGCCGACGCCCTCGCGATCATCGACGCGGAAGCCGTGGACATGGCCATGCTCGACGTCAATCTCGGATCCGAGACGAGCTTCGCCCTGGTCGGACCCCTGAACCGCAAGAACATCCCGTTCATCTTCGTCACCGGCTACGGCGAGGCGCTGGACCTGCCGGCGGATGCCGGCGCGGTGGAATCGATCAAGAAGCCCTTTGCCGATCACCAGATGCTGGCGGCGCTGGCGCGGGCGAAGGGCGGCAAATCGGCCGCTGTCTGAGCCGGATCGCCTGATACATTCCCGCTTCCCGGACGCTTCGACGACGGCGTCCGGGATTTTTTCTCAGCGGTGGAATTATTCAATCGATTAGACTAAAGAGCGGGCTGATCCCTCGCGATCGCGTCGCTTTTCGACAAGGGACACAGCATGTCCAGCCAGATCATTCCGGTCGAGCCTTTCGACTACGTCGTTTTCGGTGGCAATGGAGACCTTGCGGAGCGCAAGCTCCTGCCGGCTCTCTACCATCGAGACCATGACGGTCAGATTCCTGCCGACGCACGGATCATCGGTGCCTCGCGCAGCGAGATCAGCGACGACGACTACCGCGCCTTCGCCCGCGAGGCGCTGCGCCAGCATGTCGGCGCGGCGGACATCGACGATGCCTCGGTCGAACGGTTTCTCTCGAGGCTGTACTACCGCCAGATCGACGCGCGGGCCGATGGTGGCTGGGACAGCCTGCGCGCCCTGCTCGACGAGGCCGACCCGTCGCGCATCCGCGCCTTCTACCTGGCGGTCGGGCCGGCGCTGTTCGCCGACATCGCGACACGAATCGCCGAAAAGGGCCTTGCCACAGACAAGAGCCGGCTGGTGGTCGAGAAGCCCGTCGGCCGCGACCTCGAATCGGCCCGGGCGCTGAACGAGACGATCGGCCGGCACTTCAGCGAGGAGCAGGTCTTCCGCATCGACCACTATCTCGGCAAGGAGACCGTCCAGAACCTGATGGCGCTGCGCTTTGCCAATGCGCTCTACGAGCCGGTCTGGAACTCGGCCCATATCGACCACGTGCAGATCACCGTGGCCGAATCCGTCGGCCTCGAAGGCCGCGCCGGCTACTACGACAAGGCCGGGGCGCTGCGCGACATGGTGCAGAACCATATCGTGCAGCTGATGTGCCTGGTCGCGCTGGAGCCGCCGTCCTCGCTCGATTCGGACGCGCTGCGCGACGAGAAGCTGAAGGTGCTGCGGGCGCTGCGCCCGATCGACCAGAGCAATGTCGAGACCCGCACCGTGCGCGGCCAGTACAAGCATGGCGCGACGGGTGGAGCGGCGGTCCGCTCCTATCTGGAAGATCTCGGCGACAGCGCCAGCGACACGGAGACCTTCGTCGCGATCAAGGCGGAGATCGGCAACTGGCGCTGGGCCGGCGTGCCGTTCTACCTGCGCACCGGCAAGCGCCTGTCGGAGCGCATGTCGGAAATCGTCGTCACCTTCCGGCCGATCCCGCACAACATCTTCGCGGGCTCGGCTGGCAACGTCATCCAGAACCAGCTGGTCATGCGGCTGCAGCCCGACGAGGGCGTCAAGCAGTGGCTGATGATCAAGGACCCCGGCCCTGGCGGCATGCGGCTGCGGCACGTGCCGCTCGACATGAGCTTTGCCGCATCCTTCGGGGTGCGCAATCCTGATGCCTACGAGCGACTGCTGATGGACGTCATCCGCGGCAACCAGACCCTGTTCATGCGTCGCGACGAGGTCGAGGCCGCGTGGGAATGGGTCGACCCGATCCTGCAGGGATGGGAGGAAAAGGGGATGAAGCCGCAGGGCTATACTGCCGGAACCTGGGGTCCCTCCTCGGGCGTCGCGCTGATCGAGCGGGACGGCCGCACCTGGCACGAGCCGGACTGAGCGCGTCATGACCCTCTCCCCGGCCTTTCACTCCTATGGGTCCAGCGAGGATCTCGCCGAGGCGTTGGCCGCGGGCGTCGCCGCGGTCCTTGCCGGCGCGATCGCGACGCGCGGCGCTGCCACGCTTGCCGTATCGGGCGGCTCGACCCCGAAACGCTTCTTGGAGCGCCTGGCGGAAACGGAGATCGACTGGGGCTGCGTCACCGTCACGCTGGTCGACGAGCGATGGGTGCCGGAGACCGACGAACGGTCGAATGCTGCCATGGTGCGGCGGCATCTGCTGACCGGCCATGCCGCCAGGGCGCAGTTCCTGCCGTTCTACCTCGAGGCCCCCGCGCCGGAGGACGTCGCCGATGAGTTGCGGATGCGCTTCCTGCGGCTTGCCCGTCCGTTCGACGTGACGGTGCTCGGCATGGGTGCCGACGGCCACACAGCCTCGTTCTTCCCGGGGGCCGATCATCTCGATCGCGCGATCGACCCCGACACAGACGAGCCGGTCGCCTTGATCCGCGCGCCCGCCGCCGTCGAGCCACGCGTGACCCTCACTCTGCCGCTGATCGTGGACACGCGGTTCCTCGCTCTCCATATCGAGGGCGACGAGAAGCTTGCCGTCTACGAGGCGGCCCTCCAGCCGGGTCCGGTCGACAAGATGCCGGTACGCGCCGTGCTCCGCGCCCCGCGAGACGAGCTCCTGGCCGTTTTCTGGGCGCCCTGAAACCGCTTGAACTGGAGGTCCTGACGATGACCGCAGACCGCCGCATCGAAGAGATCACCGATCGCATCCGCGAGCGCTCGGCGCCGACGCGGGACGCCTACCTCGCCCGCATCCGCAGGAAGGGCGCCGATGGCCCGAAGCGCTCGACGCTCACCTGCGGCAATCTCGCCCATGGCTTCGCGGCCTGCGGGCCCACGGACAAGGCGCGGCTGTCGGAGGGCGCCACGCCCAATCTCGGCATCATCACCGCCTATAACGACATGCTGTCGGCGCATCAGCCCTTCGAGCGCTATCCGGAGATCATCCGCGAGACGGCGCGCTCCGTCGGCGCGACCGCGCAGGTCGCATCGGGCGTTCCGGCAATGTGCGACGGCGTTACCCAGGGCCAGGCCGGGATGGAGCTGTCGCTGTTCTCCCGCGACGTCATCGCCATGGCGACGGCCGTCGGCCTCAGCCACGACATGTTCGATGCCGCCGTCTATCTCGGGGTCTGCGACAAGATCGTGCCCGGCCTCGTCATCGCGGCGCTCACCTTCGGCCATCTGCCGGCGATCTTCATCCCGGCCGGGCCGATGACATCCGGCCTGCCGAACGACGAGAAGAGCCGGATCCGCCAGCTCTACGCCGAGGGCAAGGTGGGACGGGACGCGCTGCTCGAGGCGGAGTCGAAATCCTACCATGGCCCCGGTACCTGCACCTTCTACGGCACCGCCAACTCCAACCAGATGCTGATGGAGATCATGGGCCTGCACACGCCGGGCTCGTCCTTCATCAACCCCAACACGCCGCTGCGCGACGCGCTGACCCGCGAGGCGACGCGGCGGGCTCTGTCGATCACCGCGCTCGGCAACGAATACACGCCGGCCGGCCTCGTCGTCGACGAGCGGGCTGTGGTCAACGGCGTCGTCGGGCTACATGCCACGGGCGGCTCGACGAACCACACGATGCATCTCGTCGCGATGGCCGCAGCCGCCGGGATCAAGCTCAGCTGGCAGGACATCTCGGACCTGTCGGACGTGACGCCGCTGCTTGCGCGGGTCTATCCGAACGGCCTTGCCGACGTGAACCATTTCAACGCCGCCGGCGGCATGGGCTTCCTGATCCGCGAACTCCTCGACCGCGGTCTGCTGCATGACGACGTGCGCACGGCCTGGGGCGCCGGGCTGCGCGCCTACGCCGTCGAGGCCAAGCTCGGGATCGACGGGCAGTCGGTGATCCGGGCGGATGCCCCGCGCGACAGCGGCGATCCGAAGGTGCTGACGACCGCGGACCAGCCCTTCTCCTCGAATGGCGGCGTTCGGATGCTGACCGGCAATCTCGGCAAGGCCGTGATCAAGGTGTCGGCGGTGAAACCCGAGCGGCGCGTCGTCGAGGCGCCGGCGAAGATCTTCCACGACCAGAACGACCTCAAGGCAGCCTTCGATGCCGGCGACCTGAACACCGATTTCGTCGCCGTCGTGCGCTTTCAGGGACCGCAGTCGAACGGCATGCCGGAACTGCACAAGCTGACGCCGCTGCTCGGCGTCCTGCTCGATCGCGGCCACCGCGTCGCGCTGGTCACCGACGGGCGGATGTCGGGCGCCAGCGGCAAGGTGCCGGCGGCGATCCACGTGACCCCCGAGGCCAAGGCCGGCGGGCCGATCGCCCGGATCCGCGAAGGCGACTTGATCCGGCTCGACGGCGAGGCCGGCACGCTCGAAGTGCTGGTCGACGCTGCCGAGTTCGAGGCACGCATGCCCGAGCAGCCGGATCTGTCGGCCAACGAGTTCGGCATGGGCCGCGAACTCTTCGCCGCGTTCCGGGCAACGGTCGGCACCGCCGATCAGGGCGCCAGCGTCTTCTGACGCTATTCTTCAGGCTGCAGGCGGCGAGCGGCCTCAGATGGCCTGGCGCCGGCTGCGGATTTCGGCGATGTGCCGCTTGACCGCCGCAATGTCTTCCTGGAGGCGCTCGACCTCGGCGTCCTCCTCGATCAGGGCGAGGCTCGGATTGGCTGGCGCCGGATGCTCCTCGGCGAGCGCCTGGATGCGCTCCCGCAACGTCCGGCGGCGTTCGGTCGGGGCTTCTTCCCGCTCCGGCTCGCGGGCATCGCCCGATCGCGATTCTTCCGCCGGCAAGTCCGCCGCCACCGAGGCCTCCGGTCCGGGCGCCGTTTCCGGATCATGCGGCTCGGCGGGGTCCTCCTGCCTTTCGGCCCGGTGCCCGGCATCGCTTTTTACGGCATCCTCACGGTCGTTGGCCGGACGCTCCCGGCGCATGTCGCTTGCGCCCGCAAGCACCGTCGGGCGGAACCCGGTCGTTGCATCCGGAAGGCGTAGGCTGGTGGGAATCGGCGCCGCAGGGGCGGCCGCGCGCGCCGCCGGCATGCTGCGGACGAGCATGATGATGGCCCACAGGACGGCCAGCCCGATGCCGGCCATGAGACCGAGAATTGCCCCGACCATGACGACCGCCCGGCGGGAAACGCTGGAGGGCTCCAGCGGCGGGGTGGCCGAGGAGATCACGCGGACATTGGCGGTATTCAGCATTTCCTGCTCGCCGGTCTCACGCGCCCTGAGCAGGAAGGCCTCGTAGACCGCCCTCGATGCCTCCACCTCGCGCTCGAGCTCGCGCAGCTTGACGAAGGACTCGCTGGTGGCGACCTGCTTGGTCTTGAGCTCGTTGATCTGTGCGGTGAGATTGCGATTGGTCTCCTCGGCGCGCGACAGTTCGGTCTGCGCCGCGGCAACGATACGGTTGACCTCCTGGCGGATCGCGTTGCGGGCCGAATCCAGCGCCTGCTCGCTGGCCAGCAGCTGGGGGTGCCTGGGCCCCAGCGTCACGGCCAGGCTCGCCCTCTGCTGCGACAGCTCCGAATAGGTATTGCGCAGCCGGCTCAAGGCCTCCGAGGTGAGTTCCTCCGGAAAGGAGCCCTCGACGACGGCGTCGACGCTGGCATTGGCCATCTGCTCGGCCCGGACGCGAAGCGCCGTGATGTCGCTGCGAGAACGCGCCAGCTGGTCGTTCATGCGCAGGATATAGTCGTCATCGACGAGGCGGCCGCCGACCCCCACCAGCCCGTTTGCCGACTTGTACTCCTCGACCGCGCGCTCGGCCTCGACGACGGACTGGCGCAGTTCCGCTAGACGGGAGGAGAGCGCATCACTGGCCCGCCGTGCCGTCGAGGACTGCACCCGTCCGAGCTGGTCTATGAAGGTCTCGGCGACGCGGTTGACCAGTTGCGCGGACTTCTCCGGGTCCCACGTCTCGACGCTCAGATTGAGGACGAAGCTCTTCGGATCGCGCGAGACGGTGGTGGCATGGCGGAAATTGGCGATGGTCTGCAGGCGGCGACGGGTGGTGACCTGCTGCTGGTCACCGAAAAGGCCGTTGAACCAGGCCGTCAGCGATCCGAAGGTCGTCTCCGCCGTGCCGTTGAACTCGGGATCGGATACGAGGTCCGCCTCGTCGACGACCCGGCCCAGCACGTCGTTGGAATAGATCACCGCCATCTGGCTCTCGATCAGCGCCAACGTGGCGTCGGACGGCAGGCCGTTCGGTGTCACCTCGTTGGCGACGACCTTGATGTCACGCGGATCCGCGAGGATCGCGGTCGTCGCGGTGTATTGCTTGGGCGTCGACAGCGCCACGGCGACCGCGATCATGATCCCGACAACGGTGGTAAAGGCGATCAGCCATTTCGACGCCCAGACGGAGCGGATGATGTAGACCGGGTCGAGAAGCGTCGATGACGGAACGGGCTGGGCGGCCCGGCGATCGTGGCGCGGTGCGTGGAGGGTGCCGGGACTGTCGGTATTCGAGAACATGGACTGCCACCGCTTCGCCAAGCGGTCCTACAACAGGATCGCCCCGAGCCGCCAAAATCGCGCTTTATGCTCAATAAACGGTTAAGGCGCAGCGGCTTCAATCACCGCGCCTCAACCGCTCGTCCAGCAGCCGCATCCATTCCTTCGGTACCATATCACGGTCGAGCGGCAAGGGGCGATCCGGGGCGCCGTCGGGCCGCGGCAGGACCGCCGGGATCCAGCTGTAGCGGTCGCTGATGCCCCAGACGATCACCGCCTCCGGCGGCTTCCAGGCAAACAGCGCGTCGAGCAGGTCCGAGACCAGCCGATGGGCGGTCGCGTCCTGCGTCTGCGGGTCTGCAGGGCTGTGCCAGTCGATCACGTCGAGCTCGGTGACCAGCAGGCCGACGCCGAGCGCACCCAGTTCGCGGTGGAAGCGTTCGAGCGCTGGCTTGTCGATCTCCCGGTCGGCGTAGAGATGCCCCTGCATCCCGACGCCGTGCACCTCGACCCCGCCGTCCTGCAACTGCCGGACGATGGAGAGCATCACGTCGCGGCGTGCATCGAAGCGCGGGCCGACGAATTCCAGATCGTAGTCGTTGATCACCAGGCGCGTCGCCGGATCGGTTCTCGCAGCCGCCGCAAAGGCGATCGGGATGTGCCGCGGCCCGAGCTTGCGCAGCCAGTCCGTGCGCCGCAGCGGCCCCTCCTGCTGCGGATCGTTGGCGATCACCTCGTTGACGACGTCCCAGCCGGCGAGCTTGCCGCGATAGCGGTCCGTCACCCGCTCGACATGCTCGACCAGCACGGCCTCGGCCTCGCCCGCGTCGTCGATCGCCTCGACCCAGGCGGGCAACGCATTCCACCAGACATGGCAGGTGCCGCGCGACTGCCGGCCGTTCGCCAGGGCGAACTCGACCAGCCGGTCGGCCGGCTCGAAATTCCAGGCGTCGCGCGCCGGGCGTATCTGATCGAACTTCAGCTCGTTCATCGGCATGATGAGATCGCAATGGTCGAGAAACGCCTGGCGATAGGCCGGGTCTGCGTCGAAGTATTCGGCCTGAATGGCGCCGCCGAGCGGAACGCGGCGCGGCGCGGCGGCTTCGGACTTGCCATGGGCTTTGCGACCGGCGGTGCCGGTCAACATGAGCCCGGCGCCCGCGGCCATGAAGGAACGCCGCGTTAAGGGTGCGGCCTTACTGGTGGGATGGGCGGCCGGGGGATATTCCGGCACAATCGCGGCGCCGGCTGCGGCCGAGCGACGCGCGGCAAGACGCCGATGCGTGATCATCGAAGTGCCCTACTCCAGGAATCGTGAATGGCGCCGATCGCAGTCTGGACGGGAAGGCTTAAGGGCAACCTAAACCTCGTGCGCGACTACGTTTCGCTGCTGTCCGGCTCGGCCGGGCGGCTGGTCCTGTCGCTGGCCTATTTCGTCTGCATCGCCAATGCGCTGTCGGTCGGCGATTTCGGCCTCTTCGCCACGGCATCGGCCACCGGCATCGTCCTGTCGCGCATCGCCGGCTTCGGCTTCGTCTCGCCGCTCTACCGCGTGGCGACCGGCCGAGCGCGTCTGATCGGCGCCTACACGGCCGGGCTGCTCGCGGCCTTCGCCCTGTCGCTGCCGCTGGTCGCGATTGCGGCCGCCGGCTTCTACCTCGCCTTCTTCAAGGGCGAGATGGGTGTCGGCGCCTATGCCGCTGTCGTCGCCGCCGAGGTGCTGTTCTGGCGCAGCCTCGAGATCGTGACCATCGTCAATAACGGCCTCGGCCGTTTCGCCCGCGGCGCGGTCATCGTCATCGCCGGCTCGGCGATCCGGGCGGCGGCGGCGGTTGGCTTCCTGTTTCTCGGCAGCGGTTCGCTGGCGACCTGGTCGCTGGCTTATCTCGGCGCCAACGCGGTGGCGGCGATCCTCGCGGTGATCGTCTACTATCCGCGCCAGCGCCTGCGTTTCCGCCCGGACCTCTATCTGGCGCGCTGGCGCGACAGCGTCTCGGTGGCCGGCGCGGAGGTGATCTTCTATCTGCAGTCGGAGCTCGACAAGCTGCTGGTGCTGTCGCTGGGCGGCCCGCAGGCGGCCGGCATCTACGCCATCCTGATGCGCCTGATCGACCTGACGGCGCTGCCGATCCGCTCGTTCAACACGATGATCGTGCAGCGCATGATGCGCAACCCGACGCTGCTCAGCCGCTGGCCGGTGCGCTGGGGCGTCGAGGCCGGCGTCGCGATCGTCTCGATCGCCGGGCTCGCGGCCCTCGGGGGCTTCCTGCACGTCTTCCCGACGGCGCTCGGCGAGAATGTCTCGGATGCGGCGCCGCTCGTTCTCATCGCCCTCACCGTGCCGGCGTTCCGCAACCTCATCGAATACGAGAGCGAGTTGCTCTACGCCCGGGGCAAGACCACGTTGCGCGCCCTGATCCTGGCGATCGTCGGCCTGATCAAGGCAGGCTTCCTGGTGATGCTGCTGCGCACGATGCCGACGACCGAGAGCTGGGTGCTCGGCCTCAACGGCCTGTTCTTTGCCTTGTGGATCGTTTCGGCGGCTGCGACCTATGCCGCGCTGGACTGGTCGCGACCGCCTCGAATGACGCGGCCGGTCACGCCAGCCCCGCAGCCCGGCGAATGAGCGCCGGGTCGGTTCCGGTAAAGGACTGGATGCCGGCCGCGACCTGATGCGGTTCGAGATCGGCGGCAAAGTCGTGCAGGGCCTCGGCGCCAAGGGCCTGCCCCGTCCAATACATGTGACAGAGATTGACATCGCCCGGCGAATGCCGATCCGGCCTTGCCTCGATCTCGTCGACGAAGCGGCCGTAGAGGGTGCATTCGGACAAGGTGCGCGTCGCCGCGAGCGCCGACGCCCAGGAACGCCCGGTCCGGCTCTCGATGCGGCCGAGCATCTCGCGCACCGTGTCGCTGCGCCAGGCGATCAGCGTGGCGATGTAGCCCGTGTCAGTCTCTTCCGGGCGGTCGATGCCAAGCAGTTGTCCGGCCTTGCGGGACCATTTGCGATGCTCCTCGCGGGCGCCCGGTTCGAGAGCCGCGAGAGCGCCGGGCCGACGGTAAAACCGGACCTTCTCGCCTTCGTGGAACCAGCCGACATCGAACGGCCGCAGGAACACGACGTCGGAATCGACCGACACCATCACCGTTTCATCGAGCGCCGCGGCCATGGCGATGCGGCGCAGCTGCTGCACGTGCCAGCCGCGTAGCGGCGGGCCCATCGGCGACAGCCAGAAGCGTCGTCGGCCAAGCGACAGCGGGTCGGGAAACGGGCGCAGCCAGAAGGGCAGCAGGTCGCGCTCGTCGACGATCTCGCGACGCGGCCCGGCAAGGCCGCGGAACAAGGCCACGTCCCGCGACTCGACGAGGATCAGATGGCGGGTGTGGCCCGTAACGCGGCGGTCGATGCTCTCGCAGAGCAGCCGACATCGCTCTAAGTCGCCGCGATAGCTCGACGTTACGATGGCTGTCTGCAAGCTTCCTCCGACATCACCCACCGGCTGACGTCAGGCCGCGGTCCGATTCCGCCGCAACTTATCGCGCAAGATCTCCAGCAGAAAGAGCGGATTGCCGAGAATGTAGCGGCGCCACAGCCGGCCTGGCTCGAGCCCGAGCCGCCAGAGCCATTCGAGCCGCAGCGCGCGAACGGCCCGCGGCGCGCGCGCGACATTGCCGGCGAGGAAGTCGAACAGCGCGCCGACGCCGATGAAGAGCCGGCCATGCCGGTCGTCGAGATGATCGGCGATGAACAGCTCCTGACCCGGCACGCCCATCGCGACGAGCACGATGTCCGGACGCGCGGTCGTCAGCGATGCCAGCACAGGGGCGTGATCCGCGCCGAAATAACCGTCGGATATGGGCAGGTAGACATGCGCCGGGATGGAAGCGGCAAGCTTGGCCGCCGCACGTTCCGCGACGCCGGGCGATCCGCCGACCAGCGCGACGCGCAGGGGTTCGCGCAGCGAGGCGAGCAGACGCGGCACGAAATCGGTGCCGTTGAGGTTTTCGCAAAACGGCGCGCCGTGGAGGATTCGCCCGGCGATCTCGATCCCGATCCCGTCGGGCAGAACCAGGAACTGCGCCAGCGCATCTCGGTAGCGCGGGTCGCGGCGGACGAGATTGACGCAATGGGCATTGACGAAGGCGAGGCGCGTCATCTGCCCGGCGGCGAGCGAGGCGCCGAGCGCGGCGATGACCGTGCCTGCCGTAGCGTCGGCGACCGCAACGCCGGCGATCATTCGAACCGGCATCATCGCCTGGGACAACGGGGCGGCCGATCGCGGCTGCGTCAGCGCGGTCAATTCGCGCTCCCGACGAAGGCCGGCTGGAGCCCTCCATCCGTTCCCGTCACGCTGCGCGACAATGCGAGCCCCCGGGAGAACAGCGCGAGCCCGGCGGCGATGCCGGCGTCCAGCCCCTTTTGCTGCGAGGCGGCGAAGGCGCTGCCGTCGAGCCGGATATCGGCGCCGGCCCGTTCCGCCGCGACGCGTGTGGCCAGCAATGCGGCGAACTCCGCCGGATCGTCGGCAACGTCGACGTTCGGCGGCAGCGTTGCGACGCCGCGCAGGGCCTGCGGCGTCGCAACGGCCGGCATGCCCTCCTCGAACGCCTCGATGGTCTTCAGCTGCACGCCGGTGCCGCCCCTGGTGGCGAGCGCCAAGACCCGCGAGCCGCGCACGAAGCGTTGCGCGTCGTCAACCCGGCCGAGAAACGCGACATTGGTCGGCGTGGCCGGCGGCGGCCCGTCGAGCCGGCCGGCAATGGCGACGGTGAGATCGCCTGGCAGGCGCGGCACCACCTCGCCAAGGAACCAGTCGAGGCCGACGCGGTTCGGCGCCCAGCTCCAGGTGCCGATCAGCCCGATATCGTGATCGCGGTGGCCATCATCGACCGTTTGCCTGCGGCCGACGGTCAGCACCAGCGGCAGGCACTTCGGGTTGCCCGCAAGGCCGAGGCCGGCGCCGTCCTCGGCGCTCAGCGTGTGCACGACGGCAGCTTCGCGGCAGAGCCGCTGCTCGGCGCGCTGCAGCAGGGCGGCCTCGCGGCGATAGAGAAGCCGCGTTGTCCGGCGACCGGCGTTGGCAGCGTTCTCCTCGGCCGAGCGGTGCTCGACATTGTGGGCGATGAAGATCGCCGGAAACTCTGTCAGGAACGGATAGGCGGAGGGCATCTGCAGCGAGTTGAGCACCAGTCCGTCGATGGGCCCCGCCTCGGCCAGCCGGGCGAGCAGCGCGCGCCGCGACAGGCCCGCGAGCTTGGCGGCCGTCACCGGCAGCCCCCTCGCCAATGCGCCCGCGAGCCACAGCGCCTTCTGCGCACGGCCGGCGCCAGCATTTTCCAGCGCGATGTCGCCGAGGCAGATCGCCTCGCTCCCTGCCGCGGCGGCCTCACCGGATCCGCGACGGCGGAACCCGGCAAAGCTCAGCTCGACCCCCTGACGACGGTAGGCGGCGATGATCGCCTGGTTGGCGATCTCGAACCCGGTCGTCGGGTTCTCCGTCGGCAGCAGCGATGAAACGAACAGAAGATGCACAGGTCTACCCATCCCGGTCCGCCTCGGATCTCACCCAGGATCGCAGCCCGAGATTGCCATTGCCCTAATCCCACCCTGCAAATACGCGTTAGCAGACCGGCGCGGGCGAAAATCGCGAGAACAGCGCCGATGGCGCCATCGGGGCGATGGTTTCTTCACCTTCTTCTGTTGTTGATCGGGGACGATCGTCCATCAGCGGTAGCCGAATGTCCGAAGCCGTCAGCATCGAACGGGTATCCCCCGGCCTGTCCGGCGATGACATCGACGTCGTGGTGACGCTGCCGACCTTTCGAAGGCCGGAGCATCTCCTGCGCACCCTGGCGTCGCTGCAGGCGCAGGTGACGTCCCAGCGCTTCGCGGTGATCGTCATCGAGAACGACGCCGAGGGCGGCGAAGGCCGCCGTGCCGCCGATCCGCTGTTCGCCGAGGGAGCCCTCGCCGGGCTGGTCATCACCGCCCATGCGCGCGGCAACTGCTCGGCCTACAATGCCGGCTGGTCGACCGCCCTCGAGCAATTTCCGTCGATGCGCTACCTCGCCGTGATCGACGACGACGAGATAGCCGGCCCTGACTGGCTGGTGCGCCTCGTCGCGACGGCGGAGAAGCTACCGGCAGACATTGTCGGCGGCCCCCAGATTCCGGTCTTCGAGAAGGAAGCCGGCCGCCGGCTCCTGAGGCACCCGGTGTTCGTCCCGCATTACGCGGTCACCGGCCCCGTGCCGATCCTCTATTCCTCCGGCAACGTGCTGATCCGCCGCCAGGTGCTGGAGACGATGGGCGCGCCCTTCCTCGACACCGCCTTCAACTTCATCGGCGGTGGCGACAGCGACTTCTATTCGCGCTGCCGGGAGCGCGGCTTCACCTTCGGCTGGTGCGCCGAGGCGCCGGTCCACGAGACGACGCCGCCGCGCCGGATGGAGTTCTCCTGGCTCAATGCCCGCGGCATGCGCAACGGCGCGCTGTCCTCCATCATCGAGCGCCGCCGCCAGGGCGGCCGCCGCGGCAGCGCACGACGCTTCGCCAAAAGCGCTGCCCTGCTCGCCGCCTCGCCCTTCCGGTCGGCGGCGCTCGCCGCCCGCACCGGCTCGGCCGTCGCCGGCCTCTATCCGATGCAGGTGGCGATAGGCCGGCTGCTCGCCGAATTCGGGATCGTCAATGAGCAATACCGCCGTCCCGACCAGAACTGAGACGGCCGGCCACGGCACCGCCAGCGCCTGGCTGGTCGACGCCACGCGTCTCGTGCTCGGCGCTGGCCTGCTGACGCTGCTGCTGATGACGTTCTCGCCGTTCGCGGTCTCTTTCGAGGGGAGCCGCGACGCCGGCGATATCGTCAATCAGGTCGGCTATTCCGCCCTGGCGGCCGTGGCTCTGGCCGGACACCTGATGTTCACGGGCCGGGCCGTGGCGCTGTCTCTGCTCCGACCGGCCTGGCTGCTGATGGCGGCGTGGCTGGTGGTCAGCGCGCTGTTCGCCCTCAGCCCGCAGAACGCGCTGCGGACGGCCGCCTTCACGATCTTGGCGATGATCGCCGTCACCGGCGCGCTGTCGCTGCCGCGCGACGCCCGCTCCTTCCGGATCTGCCTCACCATCGCGGCGCTCGCCGTCCTCGGCCTCTCCTATGTCGGCATCGTCGCCATGCCGGGCGTCGCGATCCATGACGGCGGCGGCACGGAGCCGCAGCACGCCGGCCTCTGGCGCGGCATCTACAGCCACAAGAACGTCGCCGGCGCGGTGATGGGGGCGCTGTTCTTCTGCGGGCTCTATCTGTTCCGGTCGGGCCAGCGCTGGACAGGGCTGCTGATCGCCGGCCTGTCGGTGCTCTTCGTCCTCAAGACGGGCTCGAAGACCGCGACGGCCCTGCTGCCGGCTGTCGCCTGCCTGGTCATCGGCCTGCGGCTGTTCGGCGGAAGGCTGCTGCCGGCGATCGCGGTCGGCGGGGCGGTTGCCGCGATGGCCCTGCTGACGCTGGGCACGGTGCTGTCGCCAACGCTCGACTCCATCCTCCAGGCCGTCCTTCCCGGCACGACATTCACCGGCCGAACCGATCTCTGGCGGTTCGCCCTGGAGCTCTTCCAGGGACGGGAATGGACCGGCTTCGGACTGAACTCCTTCTGGCAGACCAATGTCGCCTACGGCGCGGAGCGCAATTTCGAGCTCGCCTGGGATACGCGCTCCAGTCCCAACGGCCATAACGGCTTTCTCGACGTCGCGCTGGCGACCGGCTGGCCGGGCCTCTGCCTCGCCGTGCTGGTTCTCGTCCTTCTGCCCCTGCGCGACTACGTCAGGATCGGCAACGCGCCAGAGGACCAGCGCCTTGCCGACATGTTCCTGATGATCCTCGCCTTCCTGCTGCTCAACTCGTTTCTCGAGAGCTTTCTCTTCGAACGCGCCAACCCGATCTGGATGATCCTGTGGATGGCTGTCGCCGGTCTGCGGCTGCTGTCCTGCCACAGGCTGCAGCGATGAGACGTTCAGTCGGCGGCTGACAGTCTGGCGCCCCCGGCCAGTGTCCGCTCCACCCGTGCCGTGCGGGCCTGGCGTTCGCGCAGGCGCCGGCCGAGCGCCATGCCGGGCCGCTCGACGAAGCGCCAGGTGAGCGCGCTGAGGACCAGTGTGCCGAGGACGATCAGGCCGAGCGCCAGCAGCGCCTGGCCTTCCGTGGCGCCGAGCAGGCGCTTGCCGTCGAGGCCGGTCGAGAAGATTTCCCAGCCGGTCCTGCCGGCGACGACGGTGGCGACGTTCTCGACCCGGGAGATGACGAAGGCGTGGGTGAGGTAGACCGAGTAGGAGACGAGACCGAGATAGATCGCGGGCTTCGAGCGCAGCAGCCGGCTGACGAGCCCGCCTTCATGGGCGAAGATGTAGAGCGCGAAGGCGAAGACGAAGGGCGCGGCCAGCGACAGGATCGTGCCGCCGAGCGCCGTGACGAACACCGCCACCATCGCCACGGCGGCGAGTTCCGTCAGGGTCCAGACCAGCCCCTGGTCCGCCGGCACGGCTTGCTCGGTGCGCGGCCAGAGCACCAGCCGGACGATGACGCCAAGCGAGAATCCCATCAGGCAGCGCAGCGAGCCATAGCCGACCGTCGTGTCGATCGTGCCTTCCGCCGCGCCGATCACGACGATGCCGGCGACGATACAGAGCACCATAATCGGCAGCAGGGCGCGCGGCACCGTGACGACCACCAGCGCAAAAAGCCCGTAGGCGAGGAGTTCGGCGGAGATGCTCCAGCTCGGATAATTCCAGCCGAGCGTGTCGAGGACGCCGAAGGAGTGCGTCATCAGGAGATTGTGGACGAGCGCCACCGGGTCGTTGCCGCCCTGGAACGCATCGCCGGGGCCGCGGGTGAGCAGGAGGAACAGCTCGAATCCGACGAAGAGCGCCAGCATGAAGAGATGCAGCGGATAGACCCGGAACAGCCGGCCGCGCAGGAAATCGAACCCGTTCCGCTTGTCCCGGAGACTGTCGTGGAAGGCGTGGGCGATGACGAAGCCGGACAGGACGAAGAAGAAGTCGACGAACAGGAAGCCATGGCGAAAGAAGCTCGACTCGTAGACCGCGCCGGAGACCGGCGCATGGAAGAGCACCACGAGCAGGGCGCAGATGCCGCGCAGGCCGTCCAGCGCCTGAAACCGCGCCGCGGTCGGACGGAGCTGACCTTCGAAACCGCCGCGTTCGTCCTGCATCTGAACTCGTCCCGCCCCGTCTCGTGATCGCTGCCCGGCGATGATAGGGGGAAAGGGTTAACGCTCGGCAACGGGCGCCCGTAAGCGTTGAAGTACCCGCAGGCTGGCTTGTGACGCGTTGTTATCGGTTCCGGTCGCGCTATGTGCGGCGCGTCATGCTGACACGGGCCGCTCTGGCCTCACCAGGAATGGATTGCCGCGCGACATGGACCAATTGCGCCTTCTCGCCGTCGACACCGACGACCTTGCGATCCTCTCGGCCCATTGCCAGGACGCGGTCGTCAAGCTGAAGGATTGCCACTTCCGTTCGCGGGCGGGGCAGTTCGTCATGGAGATGAACCGCTTCGTCTGGGAGTCGGCCAAGGACCGCGGCCGTTTCCGGCTCTTCGGCAAGGGAAGCTACGAGCGGCGGCGCTCGGTGCTGCATTTCGATCGGGTACGCTCGGTGCAGCGCCTCAACCTCGATGTGACGGCAGGCGAACAGGTGCTGGTGCTGCTGGCGATCCGGTTCACCGAAGCCGCTGCGCCGTCCGGAACCGTCGAGCTTGTCTTTGCCGGCGGCTCCGCGATAAGGCTGGAAGTCGAGGTGATCGAGGCACAGCTCGCCGATATCGGTGGCGCCTGGAGCACCGACGCCCGCCCGGATCATGATCGTTCCGACCCTAACGCATAGTGCGGGGGCCGCGGGGCGTTGAGGTCCCTTCGGCGACCGAGAGAGAGGGATTGCCGCGGTGCCATCGAGATTGAACAGCACGGACGCCGGATTCGAGGCGGATTTCCGGGCGCTGCTCGGTGCCAAGCGGGAAGCGTCCGCCGACGTGGACGATGCCGTCCGCGACATCATCGCCCGCGTGCGCGCCGAGGGCGACGCCGCGCTGATCGACCTCACCGCGCGTTTCGACGAACTCCAGCTGACTGCCTCGACGCTGCGTGTCGGGGCGGAAGAGATCGAGGCGGCCCATGCCGCCACCGCGCCCGAGACGCTTGCCGCCCTCGAGCTCGCCTATGAGCGGATCAAGAGCCACCACGAGCGCCAGCGTCCGGTCGACGACCGCTATGTGGACGATATCGGCGTCGAGCTCGGCAGTCGCTGGAGCGCGGTGGAATCGGTCGGGCTCTACGTGCCGGGGGGCACGGCGAGCTACCCGTCCTCGGTGCTGATGAACGCCATACCGGCGAAGGTCGCCGGCGTCGAGCGCATCGCCATGGCCGTGCCGGCGATGCGCGGCGCGCTCAACCCGCTGGTGCTGGCGGCCGCACGGCTCTGCGGCGTCGACGAGATCTACCGGATCGGCGGCGCCCAGGCGATCGCCGCCTTTGCCTACGGCACCGAGACGATCTCGCCCGTGGCCAAGATCGTCGGGCCCGGCAACGCCTATGTCGCGGCGGCCAAGCGCCGGGTCTTCGGCACGGTCGGGATCGACATGGTGGCTGGCCCCTCGGAAATCCTGGTCATCGCCGACGGCGACAACGATCCGGACTGGATCGCCGCCGACCTGCTCAGCCAGGCCGAGCACGACGCGGCGGCGCAGTCGATCCTGATCACCGACGATGCCGCCTTTGCCGATGCCGTCGCCGGCGCCGTCGAGCGCCAGCTCGGTCAGCTTTCGCGCGGCGAGACCGCGCGCGCGAGCTGGCGGGACCATGGCGCCATCATCCTGGTGCCGAGCCTCGATGCCGCCCCTGCCCTGTCCGACCGGATCGCGCCGGAGCACCTGGAACTCGCGGTCGAGGACCCCGAGACGCTGTTCGCCCGTTTGCGCAATGCCGGCGCCGTCTTCCTCGGCCGCCACACGCCGGAGGTCATCGGCGATTATGTCGGCGGCTCCAACCACGTGTTGCCGACCGCCCGCTCGGCGCGGTTCTCCTCCGGCCTGTCGGTGCTCGACTTCGTCAAGCGCACCTCGGTCCTGAAGCTCGGGCCGGAGCAGCTGCGGGCGCTCGGCCCCGCTGCGATGGAGCTCGCCCGTGTCGAAGGCCTCGACGCGCATGGCCGCTCCGTCTCCATCCGACTGAATCTCTGAGCCGGTGATGGCACATCCCGAAGCACAGACCGGCGGCCGGCTGATCGACGTCGAACTCGACGAGACGATCGGCCGCGCCACGCCCGATGTCGAGCACGAGCGGGCCGTGGCTATCTTCGACCTCATTGAGGAGAACCACTTCGTGCCCGCCGGCGCTGCGGCAGACGGGCGCTTCAAGCTGAAGCTGTCGCTCGCCGACAAGCGGCTGGTCTTCGACGTGAAGGACGAAGCCGGCCAGGCGGTGGCGACCCACATCCTGTCGCTCACCCCGTTCCGTCGGGTGATCAAGGACTATTTCCTGATCTGCGACAGCTATTACGAAGCGATCCGCAGCGCGACCCCGCAACAGATCGAGGCGATCGACATGGGCCGGCGTGGCATCCACAATGACGGGTCGCAGACGCTGATGGAGCGGCTGAAGGGGAAGATCGAGGTCGACCTCGACACCGCCCGCCGTCTGTTCACGCTGATCTGCGTCCTGCACTGGCGGAGCTGACGGCCGTGGCGCGGCCGAGCAAGACCACGACGTTTTGCGGCCTCCCTGCGGCCTCGACCAAGTCCGGGCCTCGTCGATGAGCGAGCCGGCCGACTCCAAGCCGCTGCCGAGCTCGGTGCTGTTCCTGTGCGGCATGAACGCCATCCGCTCGCCGATGGCGGAGGCGCTCGCCCGGTCAATCCTGCCGGCTTCGGTCTACATCGCTTCGGCCGGGGTCCGCAGCGGCCAGCGCGACCCGTTCGTCGACATCGTCCTGTCGGAACAGGGGCTCGATCTCGGGGAGCGGCGGCCGCAGCGCTTCGAGGATCTCGAGGACAGCTATTTCGACCTGATCGTCACCATGGCGCCGGAAGCCCATCACGTCGCCCTCGACGCCACCGGCACGTCGTCGGTCGAGGTCGAGTTCTGGCCGATGCCCGATCCCTCCGCTGCCACGGGCAGCCGGGAGCAGATCCTCGATGCCTATCGCGACGTGCGGCGGCGCATCGAGGAGCGGATCCGCAAGCGGCTACTGCCGCCGGGCGCCTGACGCGGCGTCAATCCGCCAGCGAGGCGATCTCGGCCTTCAGTTCGTCGAGGCCGACGGTCTTTTCCGACGAGGTTGCGAGAATCCGCGGAAAGGCCGCGGGATGGCGGGCGATCCCCAGGGCGGTCGCCTCGAGCAGCTTCACGACCGCAGGCGGCTTGATCTTGTCGATCTTGGTCAGGACGATCTGGTAGGAAACCGCGGCCTTGTCGAGCAGGTCCATGACGTCGCCGTCGTTCTTTTTGATGCCGTGCCGCGCATCGATCAGCAGGAAGACACGCTTCAGGCTCGCCCGGCCGCGCAGATAGGAGAAAACGAGGCGCGTCCACGCGTCGACATTGTCCTTGGGTGCCTTGGCGTAGCCGTAGCCCGGCATGTCGACGAGGGCGATCGGTGGCAGCTCCAGCGTCTCGCCGCCGTAGCCGTCCGGCACGAAGAAGTTGAGCTCCTGCGTCCGACCCGGCGTGTTCGACGTCCGCGCCAGGCCCTTCTGGCCGAGCAGCGCATTGATCAGCGACGACTTGCCGACGTTCGAGCGTCCGGCAAAGGCAATCTCGGGCGGGCCTTCCGGCGGCAGGAACTTCATCGCGGGCACGCCGCGCACGAATACCCACGGGCGGGCGAAGAACCGGTGATCGGCAGGCGGCGGGGCTTCGATGGCCGGCCCTTCGGCGTTCTCGTTCGTCACGCTCATCGGGCCTTCTCCAGTGCTTCGATATCGCCGCCCCGGATCCGGTCGAGGTTGCGGGTGATCTTCTCGGCCG
Organism: Aurantimonas endophytica; assembly: GCF_014196845.1. Lineage (GTDB taxonomy): Bacteria > Pseudomonadota > Alphaproteobacteria > Rhizobiales > Rhizobiaceae > Aurantimonas > Aurantimonas endophytica. The sequence goes on along the minus strand of NZ_JACIEM010000002.1, from coordinate 291,450 downwards.
GCCAGTTCCACCATGCGACGCTCAGCAGCCGCTCAACCGTCCTCGGGTCGAAGCGCCGGCGCATTTCGCGCGCCGGGTTTCCCGCAACGACAGCATAGGGCTCGACGTCTCGCGACACGACGGCGAAGCTCGCGACGATGGCGCCGTCGCCAATCGACACGCCCGGCAGGATCGTGGCGCGTTCGCCGATCCACACATCGTTGCCGACAACCGTGTCACCCCGGATCCCGGCCTGGATCGTGGCGACGTCGAAGCCACTTTCCCAGCCGTTCCCGAAGATGTTGAACGGATAGGTCGAGAGGCCGGTCAACGCGTGGTTCGCGCCGTTCATCATGAACCGCACACCGGAAGCTATCGCGCAGAACCGCCCGATCACAAGACGATCACCGAGCTCGGGATAGAGATGGCCGACGCATGTCTCGACAAACCGTTCCGGACCGTCCGGATCGTCGTAGTAGCTGTAGTCGCCAATTTTGATCTGGGGGTGACTCACCAGCGGCTTGAGAAAGCCGACCCGGTTTTGTCCACGCATCGGATAGGGATCGGCCGGATCAGGACCATGCATCGAAGATCCCTCCGTTCGCTGGCCGGCAGACTGTTTCTGCCGCCGGCCGGCGCGGCGATCAGCTCTCTGGCGCCTTCTTGCGGAACATGCCCCTGAGGTTGTCCCACAGCTCGATCTTGGTGCCGTTGCGCTTCATGATGACGCCCTGCTGGAGGATCGACAGGAAGTTGTTCCACGTCCAGTAGATCACCAGACCAGCCGGGAACGACGCCAGCATGAAGGTGAAGATCACCGGCATCCAGGTGAAGATCATCTGCTGCGTCGGGTCCGGCGGCGTCGGGTTGAGGCGCATCTGCACGAACATCGTGATGCCCATCAGGATCGGCCAGACACCGACCATCAGGAAGGTCGGGACATCGATCGGGATCAGCCCGAAGAGGTTGAACAGGCTGGTCGGATCAGGCGCGGCCAGATCCTGGATCCAGCCGAAGAACGGCGCGTGACGCATCTCGATCGTCACGTAAAGGACCTTGTAGAGGGCGAAGAAGACCGGGATCTGGATCAGGATCGGCCAGCAGCCGGCCGCCGGATTGATCTTCTCCTCCTTGTAGATCCGCATCATCTCCTGCTGCTGCTTCTGGCGGTCGTCCTTGTAGCGCTCGCGCAGCTCCATGATCTTCGGCTGCATGTTCTTCATGCGGGCCATCGACTTGTAGGACTTGTTGGCGAGCGGGAAAAAGATCAGCTTCAGGACGACGGTGACGGCGAGGATGGCCAGGCCGAAATTGCCGAGCAGGGCATAGAACCAGTCGATGGCGAAGAACATCGGCCGGGTGATGAAATAGAACCAGCCCCAGTCGATCAGCTGGCCGAACTGCTGGATGCCGAGCGTCTCCTCGTAGGCGTCGATGTCGCCGACCACCTTGGCCCCGGCGAAGGTCCGGGTGGTGGTGGTGACCGAAGCGCCCGGGGCGAGCGTCAGCGGGTCGGAAACATATTCCGTCTGATAATGCGAGCGCTGGCCCGTCAGATAGAGGAAGCGCGACTGGAATGGCCGGCCGGCCTCCGGGACCAGCGTCGTCGCCCAGTATTTGTCGGTGATGCCCATCCATCCGCTGGAGGCCGCCGGCGGCGTATAGCGGCCGTCATCCTCGATGGACGAGAACGTCACTTCCGACAGGCCGTCCTCGCCGAACACTCCGATGAGGCCTTCGAAGAGCACGAAGATCGACGCAGACTCGGGCTTGGCGTACCGCGCGATCCGGCCGTAGGGCGACACCGTAACCGGCGCCTCCCCGGCATTCTGGACGGTGTCCTCCACCGTGAACATGAACTTGTCGTCGACCGAGATCTGCCGGCTGAAGGTCACGCCGGCACCGTTGGTGGTCGTCAGCGTGACGGGGGTCGATGGGGTCAGCGTCGTGCCCGCCTCGGCTTCCCATACGGTGGAAGGCCCGGGAAGCGTGCCGGCGTTCTGGCCGAGATAGCCGAATTCGGCGAAATAGCCGGTAGCCAGCTGCTCGGGCGACAGGAGGACGATCGTCGGCGAGGAGTCGTCGACGGTCTCGTGATAGTTCTTGAGTCGAAGGTCGTCGAGCCGGGCGCCGGTCAGGTTGATGGACCCGGAGACGGCCGGCGTGTCGATCGCGATTCGCTGCGTCGTCGCCAGCGCCTGCTCGCGGCCGAGCGATTCGGGCGCGGCGACGTCGCCGCCCGGCACGACGCTCTCGCGTCCGGCCGGTGCGGTGACCGGGTCCTGCGGGGTACCGGCGGGCGTCTGCGGCGTCTGCAGCGATCCCGGGTTCTGCGGCGCGGCGCTCTCGCTGGTCTCGATCTGGCGCTGCGCCTCCATGCGCGGCGCCATCACCAGAAACTGCCAGCCCACCAGCACGGCGATGGACAGCGCCATGGCGATCAGGAAGTTGCGGTTGTTCTGCATCAGTCAGACCCCGATCGACGCTCCGGATCGCGCCGTTTGGCCGTCGCCGGCTCGCCTTGCGGCTGTTTCGTCCGAGCGAGCCGCCGGGACAACTCGTCCTTCAACGCGGCGAAGGGCATGTCGCGGACCTCGCGCCGGGCGACGATCACATAGTCGAAGCCGGGAACCATCTCGGTCTCGGCGCCGAGTCGTATCGCCTCGCGCAGGCGACGACGGATACGATTGCGCACGACCGAGTTGCCGACCTTCTTGGTGACGGTCAGCCCGACGCGCGGATCAGTTCCGTCGCCCCGGTTTCGCGCCTCGATAAAGAAGCAGGGGCCGTTCAGGCGTCGGCCCCGGCGCGCGGCCAAGAACTCGGCGCGCTTGCGCATTCTGCCGACGGCCATCGGACGCTCGTCCAACAGCCGACGTCAGGTCAGGCCGAGAGCCGCTTGCGGCCGCGAGCGCGGCGCGCCGCGATCACCTTGCGGCCACCGGTTGTCGCCATGCGGGAACGAAACCCGTGACGGCGTTTACGAACAAGGCGGGACGGCTGGTAGGTACGTTTCATCGTGGCGATTCCGCGCCCGATTGCGCGGCCCTTCGTCGTTTCCGAGTATGGATGTCAGGGCGGAAAGCGAGCGCGCATCCATTGTCGCGCGGACGCTGCCCGCTCGTATGGGGGCTTATTGGAAGAGCCGGCCGGAAAAGTCAATCACCGGTCGGCGGAACCGGCCGGTTCAATCCCGCGTGATCCTCGCGACGATCGCGTCATCGCCCTTGCCTATAGGCGGCAGTTGCCCAACCTGCCAGCCTGAAAACTGGACCGAGCATGTCATCACGAGATCCCCTCGCACAGCCGGAAAGCACGGACGCCGCGGACGGCGCACGGCCTCGGGCGACCATCTGGCGCTTCGCGCCGCTGGCGATCATCGTCGCTGCGCTGCTCGTCGCCTACGCCGCCGGGCTGCATCGGCAGATTTCGCTGCACGCGTTTCTCGACAGCCGCGAATCGTTGCGCAGTCTCGTCATGGATCACCTGTTCGTCGCATCGGCCGGGTTCATCGCCGGTTACGCGATCCTCGTCGCCGTCGCCTTCCCGGCGGCAGCGATCTTCACGGTGGCAGGCGGGTTCCTGTTCGGCTGGCTTCTCGGCGGCACGCTGACCGTCATCGGCGCGACGATCGGCGCCACGGCGCTGTTCCTTGCCGCCCGGCATGCCTTCGGCGACGTGCTGCGCCGGCGCGCCGGCAGTTCGCTCGCCCGTTTCGCCGAAGGGTTCCGCGACGACGCCTTCGCCTACCTGCTCGTCCTGCGGCTGACCCCGGTGCTGCCCTTCGTCGCGGTCAACCTCGCGCCCGCCTTCTTCGACGTGAAGCTGCGGACCTATGTCGCCAGCACCTTTCTCGGGATCATTCCGGGCTCGATGGTCTATGCTTTCCTCGGCAGCGGCATCAACCAGGCGCTGGCCAAGGCCGGCAAGGGCGAGATCACGCTCGCCAAGCTGGTGACGATGGACATGACCTACGCGCTGATCGGCCTCGGCGCCCTCGCGGTGCTCGGACTGATCCTCAAGAAGACCTATCTCCGGAACCGGCGCCCCGAGACGAAGGTCGAGACGCAAGGAGACTGATCGCTCATGGCGGAGATCCTGACCCCCGACATCTGCGTCATCGGTGCCGGCTCCGGCGGCCTGACCACCGCGGCCGCCTCGGCTGCCTTCGGCGTGCCCGTCGTGCTGATCGAGCGCGGCCGCATGGGCGGCGACTGCCTGAACTATGGCTGCGTCCCCTCCAAGGCGCTGCTTGCCGCCGCCAACCATGCGGCAACGATCCGGGAAGCGCCCCGCTTCGGCGTGTCGGCCGGCGAGCCGCAGATCGATTTCGCCGCGGTTCAGCGCCACGTCGCCGACGTCATCGCAACGATCGCGCCGAACGACTCGGTCGAGCGCTTCGAGAGCCTGGGTGTGACCGTCCTCAAGGCCAGTGCCGAGTTCGTCGACGCGCGCACGGTTTCCGCCGGCGGCCGCCTGGTGCGGCCGCGCCGCTTCGTCATCGCGGCGGGCTCCTCGCCGCTGGTGCCGCCGATCGAGGGGCTGTCGGCGACACCGCATCTCACCAACGAGACGATCTTCGGCCTGACCACCTGCCCGGACCATCTGGTGATCATCGGCGGCGGGCCGATCGGGGTTGAAATGGCGCAGGCGCATCGCCGCCTCGGCGCAGCGGTCACCGTGATCGACGGCGAGACGGCACTCGGCCGCGAGGACGCCGATCTCGCCGCCGTCGTCCTCGACCGGTTGCGGGCCGAGGGGGTCAGTATCGAGGAGCGCACGAAAGTGGTCCGCGTCGAAGGCGAAGCGGGCAGGATCCAGATCCAGGTCGAACGCCGCGACGGATCGACGGCCACGATCGAGGGCTCGCATCTCCTCGTTGCGGTCGGCCGGGCCCCGAACGTCGCAGGCCTGAATCTCGAGGCGGCCGGCATCGACTACGACCGGCGCGGCATCAAGGTCGGCCGGGACCTGCGCACCAGCAACCGACGGGCCTATGCCATCGGCGACATCGCCGGCGGGCCGCAATTCACCCATCTGGCCAACCTGCATGCCGGGCTGGTCGTCCGGGCGATCCTTTTCCGGCTGCCGATCCGCGCCCCGCGCGACACGCTGCCGCGTGTCACCTACACCGATCCGCCGCTCGGGCAGGTGGGTCTTACCGCGGTCGAGGCCGACGCCCAGGGCATCACGACCGAACTGCTGACATGGCCTTACGGCGAGAACGACCGGGCCCAGACCGAGCGCCGGACCGAAGGACTGATCAAGCTCGTCGTGGGGCGGCGTGGGCGGCTCGTCGGAGCGGGGGTCGTCGGCCATGCCGCCGACGAGATCACAAATCTCCTGTCCCTCGCCATCGGGAAGGGCCTGAGCGCCGGCGATCTGCGGGATTACGTCTCGCCCTACCCGACGCTCTCGGAAATTGGCAAACGCGCTGCGACTTCCTACTATGTGCCCTACACGCGGCGCCCCTTCGTGCGCCGTGCGGTCGCCCTTCTGCGGCGATTCGGCTGAAAGCGCCGGGGCGGGGCCGCAAGCTTCTCGCCGCGACCTGACGAAGGGCGAGGGGACGGCACTTCATTGCAGCAACCGGTGAACAGTCCCGCCGACGATACGACGCCGGTGCAGGGTCCGCCTCGCACCGGGCGCCGCCGGCTGTCCCGACGTCTTCTCGTGATCACCATGCTCGCGGTCATGCTCGCCGAAGTTCTGATCTTCGTGCCGTCGATCGCCAATTTCCGGGAAAGCTGGCTGGAGGCAAAGCTGGAGACGGCTGCCGTCGCCGGCGTTGCCTCGGAGGGCGGCGACGCGCCGATCGGCGCCGCGCTCGAGGCCGACCAGGGCGCCAGCCTGCTCGTCGCCCTCGACGCCATGCTGGTGGCGATCGTCGAGGGCGGCGCCTCGCGGCTGATCGCCCGGGCCGACACGATCGACGTCGCCGGCCTGCAGATCGACCTCGCCGACCGCAACCCCGTGCCGATGGTCCTCGGCGCCTTCGATACGCTGCTGTTCGGCAGCGACCGAACGATGCGCGTCTACGGTCCTGTCGGCGACGGCACGCTGGTGGCCGAAGTGGTGATGTCGGAACGCCCGCTCAGGCGCGACATGCTGATCTACTCGCGCAACATCCTGTTCCTGTCGCTGGCGATCGCCTCCTTCGCCGCGCTGCTCGTCTATGCGGCGATCAGCTATTATCTGGTGCGGCCGATCCAGGCGATGACCGGTGCGATGATCCGCTTCGGCCAGAACCCGGCCGACCCGAGCCGGATCATCCAGCCGAGCGGACGGGGCGACGAGATCGGCACCGCCGAGGCGGAGCTGGCCGTCATGCAGGCGCGGCTCGCCGGGACACTGCGCGAACAGCGCCACCTCGCCGATCTCGGCCTCGCCGTCGCCAAGATCAACCACGACCTGCGCAACATCCTCGCCTCGGCGCAGATGGTCTCCGACCGGCTGGCGGACGTGCCCGACCCGCGGGTGCAAAAGGTCGTGCCGCCGCTGGTGCGCAGCCTCGACCGGGCGCTCAGCTACACGCAGTCGGTGCTGTCCTACGGCCGGGCGATAGAAAGCCCGCCGGCCAAGCGCGCCGTACGGCTGGCGCGGCTGGTGGACGACGTGTTCGAGGTGGTGGCGCCGCCGGAGGGCGGTCCCATCGAGCTCGTCAACGCCATCCCTGACACGCTGGAGATCGCCGTCGACCCGGGACAGTTCCACCGGGTGCTGGTCAATCTCTGTCGCAACGCCGTCCAGGCGCTGGAAGGCGACGCGGCGGACCTTCCCTCGCTGGTGCGGCGCGTCACCGTCGGCGCCAGGCCCGAGCCGCAGGACGAGGTGCTGATCAGCGTCGAGGACACCGGGCCGGGCCTGCCGGCGCGGGCGAGGGAGAATCTTTTCAAGGCGTTCCAGGGCTCGGCCCGCACCGGCGGCACAGGCCTCGGTCTCGCCATCGTCGCCGAGATCGTCCAGGCGCATGGCGGCCGTATCGCGCTCGCCGAACGCCGTCTGCCCGGCACCCGCTTCGAGATCCACCTGCCGGCGCGGGCAGACGAACTGGCTGGCGAGGACCGGCCCGGCTGACGCGCCGACGCCGGCTGCACCGGACCGGAATGGGCCGCATGGGTGGGAACCAGCCGCAACCGTCGTCGCGCGGCCTCGATCCCGGCCTCGGGCGGTGCGTTGCGGGCGCCCTCGGCTCGGGATCTTCCGGCACGCGAACCATCCCTTGCCCATGGCGGCGGGTCTGAAGCCGAAGGGCGAGCGAACCCCTCGCCTGCCCGTCCGCAGACGAGGCCCGGACGATCCTCCCGGAATTTTGCCCCGCTCCTGCTTGCAATCATCCGCCCGAGCGGCTAGTTAGCCCGGCATCGGCACGAGACGCTTTGCTTCAAGCGTGTGCCGAGCGCGCCCGTAGCTCAGCTGGATAGAGCACCAGACTACGAATCTGGGGGTCAGAGGTTCGAATCCTTTCGGGCGCACCATTCAACTATCGATAAATGCTGCTTTTGCCGCAGCAGCAGATGGCGGCATGGCCGTGTCCACCGTACGCTCACGTCGGCCTGCTTGTTCCGCAGTTGCGGCTCCCTTTTGGCCGCCTGCGTGACGCGCTTCTCAAGGAGACGCTGTCTCGTCTCTCGCCCATGCGCGGGCAAAGCCGGCGCACCGGGGTAACCGACTACAATGCAGCGCGTCCACGCTTAAAGCCCAGCTGAATCAGTTCGGGCAAGTTCCTGCCACGCCCGATCCGCGACGGGCTCTAGCGCTGCACTTCGTAGATTACCTTGCGAACAATCCCATCGCTTCTTCCAATAGGCGTCTGCGACCGGCGGCAATCTCGGCCGGTTCGACGAGGCGCCTTTGCCCGTAGCGCCAATCGCCATGACAAGCGCAGGTGTGGCGTTCGAGGGAGCACTCCCGCGAGGCTGGAAGTGCTTCGAGAACCCTATGAGGGACGTATCGGGGCTGCAGCGGTGAAGAGCCGTCGCTTCTGAAACTCCGCCCGTCCCGTCGGCGCCAGCGACGGGACGGGCGGGTTTCGAACTTCCGCTTCGGTCGCAACGATGCGGAAGCGGGCGCCAGTCGGTCTTCTCAGTCTCCTCGCGCCTTGGCAGCCATTTCGTTCAAGCGGGCGAGCGTTTCGTCGAAGCGGCCTTCCGCCTCGGCAAAGCGCTGGAAGTGCACGCGCTCCACGAGGATTTCGCTCGGGGTTGGTTCCTGGGCGAAGAGTGTCATGACCTCGTCCGCGAAGTCAGCGAGCGGCAGATAGGCGGCGCGGGTTTCCTGTCCGGGGGTCAGGGCCGTCTGGACGGCGGGCGGCGCCAGCTCGATCACCTCGACCCGGCCCTTGAGCGCCTCGCGCATCGAGATCGTGTAGGAGTGAATGGCCGCCTTCGTGGCGTTGTAGGTGGGCGTTGCGACGAGCGGCACGAAAGCGAGGCCCGACGTGACGTTGACGATGGCCGCGTCAGGCTGCGCGCAGAGGTGGTCGATCAGGGCGTCGGTCAGCCGGATGGGGCCAAGCAGGTTGGTGGTGATCGTCGCCTCGGTATCCGTCAGGTCGCGCGAGCGGTCCAGCGCCTCGTAGCGCATGATGCCCGCATTGTTGACGAGGACATTGAGCGTCGGGTGGGCAGCTAGCAGCCGGGCGGAGAAGTCGGCGACGCCATCCGCGCTCTCCACGTCGAGCGTTATGGCATACATGCGCTCGCGCCCGGAACAGGCTCGCTGGAGCGCCTCCTGGCGGCGTCCCGCGATGATCACGGTGTTGCCCTTGTCGTGGAATCGGTGGGCCAGCGCCTCGCCGATGCCCGAGCCGCCGCCTGTGATGAGGATGGTGTTTCCCGTCTGCTTCATGATACGCGCCTTCCGTTGCGGTTCGATGGACCTCAACTGGCCAATCTGCGATGTGATAGAAAGAAGGCACCCAAAATATCCATACGCACCAAAAGGAGAGCGTTGGGATGTCCGGCCTGCCATTCGACGAGACGACCATCAGCAAGGCGCGGCGCATCGCGCAAAGCGCACCGCCGGCCGACAGCGACCCGAAGGTAGAGGCGCTGGTCAACGACTTGATCGGCCGCGTCGCCGACAAGTGGACGATGATCGTCCTGGAGGTCCTGACAGAGCATGGCGAGCTGCGCTTCACCCAGTTGTCGCGCCATGTCGGGGCCATCAGCCAGAAGATGCTGACGCAGACGCTTCGGCAGATGGAACGCGACGGGATGGTGACGCGAACGGTGCATGCCGTCGTGCCGCCGCGGGTCGACTACCGGCTGACGGACCTGGGAGCCAGCCTGAGCGCAGCCTTCTGCGGCGTCTGGATATGGGCGGAGGCGAACTTAGGTCGGGTCGAGGCTGCGAGAGAGGCGTTCGACCAGGCGTCGCGGTAGTGAAGGAAGACGGAGACGAGACGCATGCCAGCTCTCAGATCGCCCTCGCCTTAGGTCGAACGATCAACTCGGTGGCCCTCCCCTCCGCTTCCGAACGTCCGCCCCCGTCGGCGCCCGCGACTGGACGAATTCGAAATCTTCCCGTCCGGAGTGGAGCGAGGCAGCGCGCCGGGGCTAGCCCTCCGCCCCCGCCTCATGAAGTTCATCGCGACGGCGGTTGCCAGCGGCTCGAAAGATCAGCGGCTCGAACGCGTCGTCGAGTGGGTCCCGCGCGAGGCGTTCCTCGGACCCGGCCCCTGGCAGGTCCTGGTTAATCGGCGCTACGCCGCAACCCCCAGCGCCAACCCGATCTACGTGTGTCAGAACGGGCTGGTCGCCCTTGATGCTACGAACAGGATCAGCACGGCGAGCCGTTTCTGCATGCCGCACGGATCGGCCGCACCGGCACGCTAGGGTCCGGGCTTGTGCCGGTTCAGGCCGGGCGCTCATCCAGGCTGCCCTTGATCATGGACGCAAAGACCCCCTCGGCTTCGCTCCTGTCGAGTTTGCCGCGCACCACGGCCGCCGACAGGGCCTCGCCCGCGCCGACGAGGCCGACGCAACGCCGCTCCAACTCCTCTGACGATAAAGCGCCGAATGGCGTCAGGACGGACACGAACATCTGGACGGAGTGGTCCAGCAATTCCTGGAAGACCGCCGCCTTTTCCTCGCTGCCGGCGAGAGCGGCGCCGACGGAATGGAACTCGTCGGTCATGTCGGCCGCACAGTCGATGTAGGCGGCGGCGAGCATACCGGCCGTTTCTTCGAAGCTCCGGTTCCCCGTGGCCATGGCGTCGCGGAACGCGTTCACCCGCTCCGTGTCGATCCATCGGTAGAGTTCGATGAGCAGGACCGAGCGGGTGCCGAAATGATCGTAGGCGACCGGCTTGGAGACGCCTGCGGACGCGGCGAGATGGCCCAGCGTCAGGCGATCCGCTCCCTCTTTCCGGACGATGCGGAGCGCCGTGTCGAGTAGCTGGCGTCGACGCACGGCCTTCGACAGCCTGCGCGAACCCTTTTCTCTGGTCCCCTTTTCGATCGCACTGCGCATCCGGTCCGCCCCATTTGCATAAACTACCAAAAGTAGGTTATGCATTTCTCACCTACCTTTCGTAGGTTATATGTCGGGAAAGGAAAATTGCCATGTCACCGGATCCGATCCTTCTGATGGGAGGCTACGGCGCGATCGGGCGCCTGAGCGCACGCGAGTTGCGGTCCCGCCACCCCGATCTCCCGCTGCTGATCGGCGGTCGCGACCTTGCCAAGGGCCGGCAAGCGGCTGCCGAGCTGGGAAAGGCGGAGGGCGTCGTTCTCGACCCGACCGCCGACGATCTCGGCCTCGGCGACCGCCCGGTTCGCGCCGTCGCCGTCTTCTATTCGGACGATCGCCTTGCCGGATTACGGTTCGCCTTGGCGCGGAGCGTGCCGCATCTCGGCATTTCCTCGGGCATCTACGAGATCGCCCCCGAGATCGGGAGCTTCATGCTGAAGCCGACGGCGGCACCCGTCGTTCTCGGCTATGAGTGGCTGGTCGGCGCGACGACGGTTGCGACCCTCGAGGCGGCCAAAGCATACGGTCGGATCGACGACATCGTCATCGGGGCACTCGTCGACGAAGAGGATGGCGGCGGTCCGGCCGTGGCCGAGGACTTCGAGCGCCTGCACAGGATGATGCCGGCCGCGCTCACGAGGCAGGGCGGCGCCTATGTCTGGCGCAGCGAAGACGATGCCACGACGTCGTTCCACGCCATCGACGGCACCCCGATGGAAGCCTCCGGCTTCTCGTCCATCGACGTCGTCGGCCTGGCGAGCGCGACCGGCGCGCCCAACGTCCAGTTCAACATTGCGACCGGCGTCAGTTCCAGCCGCCGCCGCGGCGAAGCGAAGTCGACCGAGATCATCATCGAACTCAGCGGGCGAAGTCATTCGGGCCAGTCGCTCCGCACCTGCCATGCGGTTTTCCATCCACAGGGAGCGGCACCGCTGACGGCACTGGGCGTGTCGATGCTCCTCGAAAGCCTGACGGGGCTCGATGGGAATCCACCGACGCCGGCCGGGCTGTATTTTCCGTTCCAGGTGCTCGACCCGTCCGTCTACCTGACACGGCTGAATGAGGCGGGCGGCGGTCTTCTGACATTGGAGGTGCGTTGATGAGTCCACGGACCGCTTTGGACGCTTCGAGTCGGATGTGTCTCTGCCGATCGTCTTGAGCGGTACTTCTCTTGGGATCTGAATGAGCAGCCATGGTCATGCCTGCGCGCAAAGTTCTTATCTTCGCGCAGACGCGCGACGATACTTCCCCCCAGGCTGACGGTACGTGCCCCCGGCATCGGCTGCTTTCGGATACCCAAGCGGAGGCTCGCTTGACGCGCTCCTACCGACCGGAGAGGCAGAAAGTCTGGCGTTCCATCGTCCCGGTCTATGCGGGCGGCCGAATGGGCGGATTGCCGTCCCGGCTGGGTTAAGCGGCGTCCACCTCTTTCAGAACATCGATGAACGCCCGCAGGGCGGCCGGGACGTGGCGGTGGCCCGGATAATAGAGGCATAGGCCCGGGTAAGACGGGCACCAGTCCTCCAGCACCGCGCGCAGCCGCCCTTCACGGAGAGCGGCTGCGGCGAATGCTCCCGGCACGAAAGCGACACCGAGGCCGTCGGTTGCCGCCGCGGCCATCAGGCGATTGTCGTCGAGCGTCAGCGTTCCGGGAACGTCGACGACGATCTCTTCGCCTCGCCGCTCGAACTCCCAGCGATAGAGCTTCCCGCTCGGCAGACGATGGCGGATGCAGCGATGTCGGCGAAGATCTTCCGGCGCGATGGGGATGCCGTGACGTTCGAGGTAGCCTGGCGCCGCGACCGCCAGAAACCGCACCGTCCCGCCGAACGGGACGGCGATCATGTCCTGCGGCACCGACTCGCGCAGCCGGACCCCGGCGTCAAACCCTGCCTCGACGATGTCAATCAGGCGGCCGTCGGTGACGAGATCCAGGGCCACGCCCGGACAGCGGTCAGTAAAAACCGGCACCACCGAGCGCAGGAGATACTCTGCGGCAGCCGCGCCGCAATTGATGCGGAGCGTTCCGCCGAGGGCACCCGCCTCCCCCGTCACGGCATCCAGCGCCTCGTCGAGCTCTCGGAGGATCGGCGCGAGCCGCCGCAGAAGCGCGCCACCGGCCTCCGTCGGCGTCACGCTGCGGGTCGTGCGGTTGAGGAGACGCACCTTGAGCGTGCGTTCCAGCGCGATGACCGTGTGGCTGAGGGCGGACCGCGAAGTTCCCAGCGCGTCGGCGGCCTGCCGGAAGCTGCGGTGGCGTGCCACGGCAGCGAAGGCCGTGAGTTCGGCCAGGCTTGGCCTGGGCATTGGTGCAAATCCTTCACGAGGCCATGCCGATTGGATGATCTAATCGCACCGGAGGAGAATCGCTAGATCTGGGTCACCAATGAAAAGGAGATCTCCATGAACAAGACCTGGCTGATCACAGGCGCCTCGTCCGGCCTTGGCCGGACCATGAGCGAAAAGCTTCTCGCCCGCGGTGACCGCGTCGTCGCGACCGTCCGCCGGAAGGAGGCCCTCGACGAGCTCGCGCAATCGCACCGCGAGCGACTGCACGTGGCCGTGCTCGACGTCACGGATACCGGTGCCGTCAACCGCACGATCGCCGATGCCTTCGAGGCGATGGGCCGCATCGACGTCATCGTCAGCAATGCCGGCTACGGACTGTTCGGGGCCGCCGAAGAAGTGACGGATACGCAGATCGACCGGCAGATCGCGACCAATCTCGTGGGCTCGATCCGGGTGATCCGAGCGAGCCTGCCGCATCTGCGGGCGCAAGGGGGCGGGCGCATCATGCAGGTCTCCTCGGAGGGCGGACAGGTCGCCTATCCCAATTTCAGCCTCTACCACGCGACGAAGTGGGGCATCGAGGGCTTCGTCGAGGCGGTGGCGCAGGAAGTCGCGCCCTTCGGCATCGACTTCGTCCTCGTCGAGCCGGGACCGACGTCCACGAACTTCGCGGCGAGGCTGGATCGTGCCGACGCGCTGCCGATCTACGACGCGACGCCGTCCGGCGACATCCGTCGCGCCCTGGCCAGTGGCGGCTTCGTCGTGAAGGGTGATGCCAGGCGCAGTGTCGACGCCATGATCGCCGCCGGGGATGCGGCGCGTCCCGCGTTGCGGCTGGCGCTCGGCAGCACCGCCTACGAGAATATCGAGACAGCCCTGAAACGGCGTCTGGATGCGATACGATCCCAGAAAGCCGAGGCCCTCGGTGCCGACGCGCCGATCGCGGTGGAGACGGTGCGATGACGGGCGCAACGCATTTGGCCGGTTGGCTGCTCCTCGGGCTTTTACTCACGGTGACGTCGGCAGAAGCGCAAGCGCCGAACCAGTTGCTGGGGACATGGCGGATGGTCTCGGCAGAGATCGAAGGCGAAGGAGGCAGTATTCCCGCCTACGGACAGAGGCCGAACGGAATGCTGGTGTTCACGCCCGACATGCACTTCGTGGAGGTTCTGACCAATGGTGACCTTCCGCCCTTCGCGTCCAGCGTGCGCGGCGGAGGAACGGCCGAGGAGAACGCCGCGGCCATGGCCGGCAGCATCGGCTTCTTCGGCACCTACACGGTCGACGACGACGGCGCCTTCGAGGGTAACAGCGTCACCGGGTCGACCTTTCCGAACTGGATCGGCAGCGTCAGGACCACGCGCGAGCTGCAACTGCGCGTCGAGGGCGACCGCATGTTCGAGAACTTCCAGCGTCCCGATGGGACACGCATCTCCATCGTCTTCGAGCGGGTACGATAACATCTGAGATGTTATCCATACGGTCGCGGGCCGCGCTGCGGCAGCCGTGTCCGTGTCACCTCAACCGACGAGCGCGCCCTGCTGGGAGCCGCCGGCTCTCAGGCGAGACTCTATCGCCTCCGCGTCCATGAGCCGGCCGAAGAGATAGGCTTGCCCTTTGGCAGCCCGTGATGCGCAGGTCTCCGTTCGCTCTAGCGCAACGGGGAGTGGCCGAGGAGGGCTTCGCCGCTCCTGCCGGCTACGCGCTCGTCCAGACCTGGCCGGGGCGTGCGGCGACGAAGCTGCCGGGCGGGATGTCGCGCGCCTGCAAAGCCGCCGCCAGATCCTGAGCCGGTTGCGCGACACCCTCGTCGGTCAGCTGGAACGTTCCCCAATGACAGCCGAGCGCCTGTCGCGCGCCGAGCAGTTGGAAGGCGCGGACGGCTTCCTCGGGATTGATGTGCTGGTCCTTCATGAACCACCGCGGCGCGTAAGCCCCGATCGGCAGCAGCGCGAGGTCGATCCGGCCGGCATTGGCCGCTGCCTGCCGGAACTGGTCGCCGTCGCCGAAGCCCGTGTCGCCCGCATAATAGAGCGTCCGGCCTACAACAAGCAGGGTGAAGGCGCACCACAATGCGCGATTGCGGGTTCCGGGGCCTCTCGTCGACCAGTGGCGGGCGGGCTCGAGCCGGACGGAAACGCCCGAACCCAGCTCGACCGTGTCGCCCCAGTCCGCGGTCACGATCCGCATGTCACGCGCGCGGCCGTGAATGACGCGGTCATTGCCGAGCGGCGTCACGAAGAGCGGCGCGTCTCGCTCCTGGAGGCGGACAAGGGTGGCTCGATCCAGATGATCGTAGTGATTGTGGCTGACCAGCACGACATCGATCGCCGGCAGGTCGTCGAAGGCGATCCCCGGCACGTTCCTGCGCCGCGGCCCGGCAAAGGCGACCGGGCTGGCGCGCTCCGACCAGACCGGATCGATCAGGATGTTGAGGCCGCCGCCCTGGATGAAAAAGCTGGAATGGCCGACCAGGACGACGCGCATCCCGGCATCCACTCGTGCCGGAGGACGATCGAGGGCAAAAGGACTGGGGTAGCCGTCCGGCCACTCGGTTCGCTCACCGCTCCACTGCCAGCGCAACAGGTCACGCAGTCCCTTGGCCGGCGTGTCGTCCGGATTATGGAAGCGTTCGCCGTCGAAATGGTCGCTCACCGGGATGGGGCTCGGCTGCGGGCCTCGCGCACTGGCCGATGTCGTAGCCAGGAGGGGGAGCGCGCCGACCAGTTTAACCAATTCGCGGCGATTGAGCATGCGTCGTCCGATTCTGTCGTGGATGGTTTCATCTGCCGTCGGCCAGCATCATTCGCGCCGCCTTTTCCGCGATCATGATCGTCGGGGAATTGGTGTTGCCGGAGGTGATGGTGGGCATGGCCGAGGCGTCGGCGACGCGCAGGCCGGCAATGCCGCGCACGCGCAGCCGCTCGTCGAGCACCGCCATGCGGTCGCCCTCGGGGCCCATCTTGGCCGTGCCGACCGGATGGAAGATCGTCGTGCCGAGGGCGCCGGCCGCCACCAGCATCTCCTCCTTCGAGGCGACATGGGCGCCGGGCTTGTACTCCTCCGGCCGAAAGCGCGCGAGCGGCGGCTGGGCGACGATGCGGCGGGCCCATTCCAGGCTCTCGACCGCCACCTCGCGATCCTCGTCGGTGGCGAGATAGTTCGGGTCGATCTCCGGCGGATGATCGAAATTTGGCCCCGACATGTGGATGCGGCCGCGGCTGGTCGGCCGAAGGTTGCAGACGCTTGCCGTGAAGGCCGAGAATTTGTGCAGGCCGGCGCCCCAGTCGTCGAGCGACAGCGGCTGGAAGTGGAACTCCAGATTGGCGGTGGCGTAGCGTGGCGCGGATTTGACGAAGGCGCCGACCTGGCTCGGCGCCATGGTCAGCGGCCCGCGGCGGCGCAGCGCATAGTCGACGCCCATCATCGCTCGGCGGAAAAGATTGGCGTATTCGGAGTTCAGCGTCTTGATGCCATGGACCTTGTAGATCGGCCGGATCTGCAGATGGTCCTGCAAATTCTCGCCGACGCCCGGCAGATGGTGACGGCATTCCAGCCCGTGGGTGCGCAGGCGCTCGCCGTCGCCGATGCCGGAGCGCTCGAGGATCAGCGGCGAGCCGGCGGCGCCGGCGGACAGCACGATCTCGGCCCGCGCCCGAGCCTCGATCGCCTCGCCGTCCCTGCGGTAATGAACCGCCACGGCCCGGCCATTCTCGATCGCGACCTTCTCAATGAGCACGCCGGTGGCGACCGTCAGGTTCGGGCGGTGCAGGGCCGGCTTCAGGAAGCCGCGTGCCGCGCTCCAGCGGCGGCCGCCCTTCTGGTTGACCTGGAAATAGGCCGAGCCTTCGTTGTCGCCGGTGTTGAAGTCGGCGATCTTCGGCACGCCCGCCGCCTCCGCCGCGTCGCGCACCCGGTCGAGGATCTCCCATCTGATGCGCGGGTGCTCGACCCGCCATTCGCCGCCGGCGCCGTGGAAGGCGCTCTCACCGTCGACATGGTCCTCGATGTCCTTGAACACCGGCAGGACGTCGTCCCAGCCCCAGCCGGTAAGTCCCAGCTGGCGCCAGTGATCGTAGTCGGCGGCCTGGCCGCGCATGTAGATCATGGCGTTGATCGCCGAGGAGCCGCCCAGCGTCTTGCCGCGCGGATAGGCCAAGGCCCGGCCGTTCAGCCCCGCCTGCGGCACCGTCTTGAACATCCAGTCGGAACGCGGATTGCCGATGGCGAAGAGATAGCCGACCGGGATGTGGAACCAGATCCAGTTGTCCTTGCCGCCGCCTTCGAGCAGCAGAACGCGGTTGCGCGGGTCCGCCGACAGGCGGTTGGCGAGGACGCAGCCCGCCGAGCCGGCCCCCGCGACGATGTAGTCGAACTCCTCGATCGTCCGATCGTCGGCCATGGCTCTCCCCCTCCCATGCTCTCTGGCCGGACGATGCGCGGGACAGCTACCCGCCACGTCCGATCGCCAGAGACCATCCGACTTAGCGCGAGGGGGTGTGAAGGCTCAATGGCTGACCTCAGGCGGCACGGATCTGTGACCGTGCACGCCGCTGCGCCGAGCGTCAGCTGGGGTCGGCGAGGCACTCGCGCATCGATGCCGCCATCGTTTCGATCAGCTCGAAATAGAGCTCCGGCCCGTCCGCGATGGCAGCGCCCAGTGGATCCAGCTCACCGGTGCGCGCCTCGGTGCCCTCGGTAACGACCGAGATGATGCGCGGCTCGAACTGAGGCTCGGCGAAGACGCAGGTCGCGCCGAGCTCGCGCACCCGCGCCTGAATTTCCGTGACACGCTCGGCGCCCGGAGGCGTCTCGGGGTTGATGGTGATCGAGCCGGCCGCCTCGAGCCCGAAGCGGTCCTCGAAATAGTGGTAGGCATCGTGGAAGACGATGAAGCCGCGATCCTTCACCGGCTCCAGCTGGGCCTCGACCTCTGCCGTCAATGCGTCGAGCCGCTGGTCGAGCGTGGCGGTGTTGGCGGCGTAACGTTCGGCATTCTCCGGATCGGCGGCGGCGAGCGCCGAGCCGATGGCCGCGGCCAGCGCCTTGGCATTCTGCGGATCGAGCCAGACATGCGGGTCGAAGTCGCCGTGGTCGTGGCCGCCTTCCGACGCTCCGTGCGAACGGTCGTGATTGTGGCCGGCGCCGGCAGCAGCCTCCTCGTGCGCATGATCGTGGCCCGCGGCCGGTTCTTCATGAGCGTGATCGTGCGTCGCCTCGGAAGCCGATGCCCCGTGATCGTCATCGTGGGAATGACCTGCCGCCGCCTCATGGGCGTGGTCGTGATGCTCGCCGCCAGCCTCGGCTTCGTGGGTATGGTCGTGGGTCTCGCCGGCGGCTTCCTCGTGGGCATGATCGTGACCGCCCGCCGCTTCGGCCGCGCGCCCCTCATGGGCGTGATCATGCGCCTCGAACGCACCGCCTTCGCGGAACGGCAGGAGCTTGAGGCCGGGCGCGTCGATCAGGGACACCACCGTGGCGCCGGTGCCGATCGTCTCGACCGGCCGCTCCAGGAACGTCTCCAGCTCATGGCCCATCCAGAAGATCAGATCGGCTTCCTCCAAAGCAGCGGCCTGTGACGGCTTCAGCGCGTAATTGTGCGGCGATCCGGCACCCGTGACGATCAGCGACGGTTCGCTCACACCCTCCATCACCGCTGCGACGAGCGAATGCAGCGGCTTGATGGAGACGACGACGTTCGGGGCGGCATTGGCGATCCCTGCGGTGGCCAGCAGCAGCGAGGCCGAAAGGGCGAGACGACGGACCATGCAAGGCTCCAAGTGCTTGTTTTGTTATCACGTTACAATATTGCGTAACGCTATAACGTATGAGATAGGGAAGCTCAAGCACCCATGCGCATCCGCCAGATATCGGTCACGATGACTTCTCCCTCTCCTCTCGTATCGCTCGCCGGTGCCGGCATGCAGCGCTCGGGCCGTTGGCTGGTGCGCGGCGTCGACCTCGAGGTCCGGCCCCGCGAGATCGTCACGCTGATCGGGCCGAACGGCTCGGGCAAATCGACGACGGCGAAGATGGCGCTCGGCATCTGGCTGCCAGCCGAGGGCACCGCGCGGCGCGCGGACGATCTGCGGGTCGGCTACGTGCCGCAGAAGATCTCCGTCGACTGGACGATGCCGCTCACCGTCCAGCGCTTCATGCAGCTGACCAATCGCCTAACCCCCGACGAGGTTGGCGTCGCATTGGCGAGCACCGGCATTTCGCATCTGCGCCACGCGGAAGTGCGCGAATTGTCGGGCGGCGAGTTCCAGCGTGCCATGCTGGCACGGGCGATCGCGCGCAAGCCGCAGCTGCTCGTTCTCGACGAGCCGGTGCAGGGCGTCGACTTCTCCGGCGAGATCGCACTCTACGAGCTGATCGTGACGATCCGCGACCAGCTCGGCTGCGGCATCCTGCTGATCTCCCACGACCTGCACGTGGTGATGGCGGCCACCGACCGGGTCATCTGCCTCAACGGGCATATATGCTGCCAGGGCGCGCCGAGCGTCGTGGCAGCCAGCGACGAGTATCGCCGGCTGTTCGGCGACCGGACGGCCGACGCGCTGGCTCTCTATCGCCACCACCACGACCACACGCATCTGCCCGACGGACGGGTGCGCCAGGCCGACGGCAGCGTGACGGCCAGCTGCGCCGGCGGGCACGATCATTCGGCGCATGACCATGCTGACCACGATCCCGCCGCCGAACCTGCCGCCAGGACGCCGCGCCCCGAGGACATCCATGCTTGACGGATTTCTCGCCCGTGCCTTCGTGGCGGCCATCGGCGTCGCCCTCGTCGCGGGACCGCTCGGCTGCTTCATCGTGTGGCGGCGGCTCGCCTATTTCGGCGACACGCTGTCACACGCCGCGCTGCTCGGCGTGGCCCTCGCCTTCCTGCTGCAGGTCAACGTGACGCTGGCCGTCTTCGTCGTGGCGGCCTTCGTGTCGCTGGCGCTGCTGTGGCTGCAGCGCCGCGCCTCGCTCTCCTCGGACTCGCTGCTTGGCCTGCTGTCGCATTCCGCGCTCGCCGTCGGTCTGGTGGTGATCGCCTTCATGCCGTGGGTGCGGGTGGACCTGATGGGTCTCCTGTTCGGCGACATTCTCGCGGTCTCGCGCACCGACATCGCGCTGATCTACGGCGGCGGCGCCCTTGTGCTCGCCGTGCTGGCGGCGATCTGGCGGCCGCTCTTCGCCGCGACGGTCAATGTCGATCTTGCGGCCGCGGAGGGAATGCGGCCCGAGCGCGCCAACCTCATCTTCATGGTCCTGATGGCGACGGTCATCGCCATCGCGATGAAGATCGTCGGCGTCCTCCTGATCACCGCGCTGCTGATCATCCCGGCAGCCGCGGCACGGCGGTTCTCCGTGAGCCCGGAGGGCATGGCGGTGCTGGCCGCGGCGATCGGCGTTCTCGCCGCCATCGGGGGCCTTTTCGGATCGCTGCAATGGGACACGCCGTCGGGACCGACCATCGTCGTCGCCGCACTGCTCCTGTTCCTGATCAGCCTGTCGCCGCTGGCAGGCTGGGCCTTGGCGTTGCGCGGCAGGACAAGAGCCGGAGCCCGGTCATGACTTCGACGCACCCCGACCTGACGCGCAACCAGTCGCTGGTCTACACCGCCCTGACCCGCGCCGGCAGCCCGCTGAGCGCCTATACGATCCTCGACAATCTGCGCGAAGAGGGCCTGCGCGCGCCGCTGCAGGTCTATCGCGCGCTCGACAAGCTGGTGGAGATCGGCCTCGTCCACCGGCTGGAGAGCCTCAACGCCTTCGTCGCCTGCCATCACGGTCATGGCGAGCACGATGCGGCGGTGTTCGCCATCTGCGAGCAGTGCGGCAAGGTGCTCGAGTTGTCCGACGAGGCCACGATCCACCGGCTGGAGACGCTGGCAAAGAAGGCCGACTTCGCCGTCGCCAAGACGACGATCGAGTTGCGCGGCCGCTGCGCCGCGTGCGCCGCGGCTGCCTGAGGCGAACGCCGCCGAGGCTTTCGCTGGGCGGGCAGGCACGCTAGCCTTGCCGCAACCACGACCCGCGGACGAGCCTGATGACAGAACCCCATCCCGACGAGCCACGCTGGAAGCATGACGGTGTGCGCGTCATCAAGGGCGACCAGCTCGATCCGAATACGGCGCAGACGCCTGGCATGTTCCGCCAAGCGGCGATCAACCACGCCCGCGTCGGCGCCCAGAAGATATGGGCCGGCACGGTGACGATCGAGCCCGATGCCAAGACCGGCTTCCATCACCACGGGGCCCTGGAAAGCGTCATCTTCGTGGTTCGGGGAAAGGCGCGCATGCGCTGGGGCGAGCGGCTCGAATTCGTCGCCGAGGCGGGGCCCGGCGACTTCATCTTCGTGCCGCCCTACGTGCCGCACCAGGAGATCAACGCCGATCCCGGCGAGCCGCTCGAATGCGTGCTGGTGCGCTCCGACAACGAGGCCGTGGTGGTCAACATCCCCGATATCGACCCGGTCGAGAAGCCCGAGGCGGTCTATTGGGTTGACCCGATCCATCGCCATCCGGGTTGATCCGGCGATGAGCGAGCAACCGGATACGCCGCTGGTCGTGGTGTTCGGCTCCCTGAATGTCGACCTCGTCTGCCGGGTCGAGACCATCCCTCGTCCCGGCGAGACGGTGCTCGCGCCGGGCTACGACCAGCTCTTCGGCGGCAAGGGCGCAAACCAGGCGGTCGCCGCCGCGCGGGCGCTGGGCGGCGAAGGCCGCGTCGCGATGGTGGGCGCGGTCGGCGAGGATGCGCTGGGCGGAGCGGTCATCGACAATCTCGCCGGTGAAGGCATCGGCACTGCCGCCATCCGGAAGGCGGCGGACCGTACCGGATGCGCCTTCATCAGCATCGACGCCGCCGGCGAGAACGCCATCACCGTCGCCAGCGGCGCCAATGGCCGTCTCACCGCAGAGGCGCTGGGCGATGAGCGGCTCGATGCGCGAAGCGTCCTCGTGCTGCAGATGGAGACGCCGCTCACGGAAAACCTCGCCGCGGCGACAAAGGCTCGCGCTTGCGGGGCGCGGGTGGTCGTCAACCTGGCGCCGGTGCCGCGCCAGCTCGATGCGGCCACGCTGGAGCAGCTGCTGGCGCTGACCGACTGCCTGGTCGTGAACGAGACCGAGCTCGCAGCCGCTGCCGAGCTTGCGGGCCTTCCCGCTGGCGGCGCAGACGAACAGGCCGGCGCGCTGGCCGGGCGCCATGGCATCGTGGTTATCGCAACGCTGGGCGCCGAAGGCGCGATCCTCGCCGACCCTGTCGCGCCGCTTAACAGGATCGCCGCACACAAAGTGACCGTGGTCGACACGACCGGCGCCGGCGACACCTTCGTGGGCGTGCTCGCGGCCGGGCTCGCGACAGGACTCGCCGTCCCCGATGCGGCCCGCCGGGCGGTGATTGCCGGTTCCCTCGCCTGCCGGAGGGTCGGCGCCCAGTCCGCCATGCCGACAGGCGCCGAGATCGACGCGGCGCAATGATGACCGGGCGTGGCAATGCGGCGCTTCGCGGCGCAGCCATCTGCGGTTAAGCTCACTCAGCCTCCCGCCACGGAGCCCCGCCGATGACGCCGATCGATGCCTATCTGCCCGAGGACCGCCGCTACCCGGTCGTCTCCCGCGCCCTGCACTGGCTGGTCGCCGTTCTGGTCCTCGCCGTCTGGCCGCTCGGCATGGTGATCAAGTTCATCAACGAGGACACCAAGCTCAGCTTCTACATGCTGCACGAATCGCTCGGCTTCCTGATCCTCTGGCTGATGCTGGCGCGGCTCGCCGTCCGGCTGCTGCGGCCGCCGCCGCCCGGGCCGCCGCTGCCGGTCTGGGAGGCACGCACCGCCGCGGCGGTGCATGCGCTGCTCTATGTCGCGCTGATCGCCCAGCCGGTGATCGGCTTCCTGACGACCAACGCGTTCGGTTTCCCGCTCGACTGGTTCGGCCTCTTCACCGTCTGGAGCCCGATCGGCAAGTCGGACGCGGCGGAGACGCTGAAGAGCATCCACATCTTCCTCGGCTGGAGCATCCTCGTCCTGTTCGCGCTGCATATCGGCGGGGTGCTGCACCACCATGTGCTGCGACGCGATCCGACCCTGCAGCGCATGCTCTAGCGGCTACCGCGGCAGGGCCAGAACGTCGAGGTGGCCGACACGGCAGCCGCTCGACGCCACCACGCCAAGCCGCGCATCGAGCCAGCCAGCAATCGCGGCCTCTGTTAGTTCGCCGGTCTCGCGCACCGCCGCGGCGATGCCCTCGACGAACTTCGTCTGCAGCCCCGGCATGCTGGCGTCGAGCCGCCAGGGGCTTGGCGCCGTACGGACATCGAAGCCCTTAGCGGCAAGCTCCTCGGCGAGCACGGCGCCCGCGTCCGGTCCGAGCGCCGGGCCGAGACCCTTGTCGCCGCGCTGGTGTGCGTTGAACAGCGCCACCATGGCCGCGTCCTGCGGATGCGGCACGTCGAAGGCGATCGTCCCGTCATAGCTCAGCGCAGCATAGAGGCCGATGCGCTCGCGCGAGAGGCGCCTTGCGAGGCCGGCGACGAAGTTCCTCGACGCGAGATCGAACAGGGCCGAGGCGGTAGCGAGTCGGGCTGGCCTCAGTTCGAGCGCATCGAGATCTCCGAGATCGGCGAGCACCGTCTCGACCGAGCTGCCTGCCGGCCGGCGCCGCTCTGCCTCGGCCAGAAGGGCCGGATCGTTGTCGACCAGCCGCCAGTGCAGGCCCGGGACCAGCGGCCCGAGCGTGCGCAGCGTCGAGCCGGTGCCGCAGCCGAGATCGACGGCGAGCGCGTGGGGCTTGGCTAAAAGATACGCTGCCGCCGCTTCCAGGAGCCCGGTGTCGCGGGCGGCAATGTCGGCCGGCTCGCGCAGATCCAGCCAGCGGGCTTCGAAGCCGCTCATCGGGCCACTCCTTCCAGGGCTGCGGATAGGGTCGCTGCGGATTGGCGCCACGAGGGCAGCTTCTGCCCGGCCGCATGGGAGGCCGCGGCCATCGTTGTTCGCAGGTCGGCGTCGACCAGCAGCCGCCCGAGCGCGTCGGCAAAGGCGGTGACGTCGCCCGGCGGAACGAGGATGCCGGCCGCTTCGGGCACGACGTCGCCCACCGCGCCGGCCCGACAGGCCACGATCGGCAGGCCGTTCGCCATCGCCTCGGCGAAGACCATGCCGTAGCCCTCGTAGCGGCTGGCGAGGGCGAAGATGTCCGCGCGCTGGTATTCCGGCGCGACGTCCGGCAGGGCGCCGGCGAGTTCGATGCGATCGGCAAGGCCGCTGGCGGCGATCTGGTCGCGCAGCGCCGCAGTCGTCGCCGGGTCGGCGTCCATGCCGCCAACGATGCGGCAGCGCCAGTCACGGTGGGCAAGGCGGGCGAGCGCGGCGACCAGCGTCGCGTGGTCCTTGCGCGGGATCAGCGTGCCGATGGCGAGGATTACCGGCGCGCCGTCGCTGCTGGTGGCGCGCGGCGCCGCGTCGGTGCCGGGCAGCACGACGGTGAGGCGCTCGGCCGGGACGCCCCAGTTGGCGACAAGTTCACTTGCGGTGGCAGGGCTCGTCACCACCACCGCTTTGGCAAAGCCGAGCGCCGACCGTTCCGAGCGCTCGAGCCTGTCCCGCTGATCGGCCGAGAGCCCTGCCTCGAGGGCCAGTGGATGGTGCACCAGCGCCACGAGCCTCAGCCGGCCTGCCTCGGCCCGAGCGATGTCGGGCATGGTCCCGAAAGCAAGCCCGTCGATCAAAACCGTCGTCCGGTCGGGTATTGCGGCGAACGCGGCTTCCGTGGCTGCCAGGTCGCTTTCGGTCGGCGCCGGGAAGCTCCCGGGCAGCGCCAGGTGCGTCACGTTCCAGCCGAGGCCGCCAAGTTCCGTCAGCATCCGCCGGTCATAGCCATAGCCGCCGCTTCGGGTCTCGATGTCGCCGGGAATGGCAAAGACCAACGGTCGCGTCAAAGATCGGCCTCGTACCAGGCGCGCGCGACGTGAGATTCGTGCAGCTGGATCTTCAGGCGGACGACCTTCTGCCCGCCTGTGCCGAGGGCGCCGGCTTCGATCCGCGCAGCGATCTCCTTGAAGATGTGCCGCGCCAGGAACTCCGTCGTCGTCACCTTGCCGTTGAAGATCTCCAGCGCGTCGAGATTCTGGTAGGTCAGCGGCTTCAGCGTCTCCGACAGGATCTGGGTCGCGAGGCCGATGTCGATGGCCAGGCCATCGTCGTCGATGTCCTCGGTGAAGAAGGCCGCGTCGACCACGAAGGTCGCCCCGTGCATGCCCTGGGCCGGGCCGAATACCTCGCGCGGCAGGCTGTGGGCGATCATCATGTGGTCGCGAACTTCGACGGCGAACATGGGCAGTCCTTTCGGGTCAGTCGTATCGGATGCGATGGCAGAGCGTTGCCGGGTCGGAAAGGATCCCGGCATAGGCGCCGGCGAGATCGGCGAACCGCGTCTCGCCGGATATCAGGATGTCGAGCCGAAGATCGGCGAGGAGGTCGAGGGCCACGGCAAGGCGCCGGCGATAGTCCCAGCGCGCGCGCCGCTCCGGCGGCAACTGGCCGACCTGCGAGGCGACGATCGAGAGCCGCTGGCTGTGGAACGCGCCGCCGAGCGGCACCGCGACGGCACGGTCGCCGTACCAGCTCGCCTCGACGAGCCGCGCTTCGAAGCCGGCGCAGCCGAGCGCCGTGGCAAGGCCCGCCTCGCTGGCCGAGGCATGGACCACCACGTCGCATCCGGTCGGCGCATCCTCGGGCGCGGCAAAGCCGCAGCCAAGCGCGGCGGCGATTTCCGCCCGGCCGGCGTTGCTGTCGACCACGGTGACATCACAGGCCGGAATGCGAGCGGCGAGACTGCCGACCAGCATGCCGACAAGGCCGCCGCCGACCACCGCAACCCGGTCGCCGGGCCCGATCTTCGCGTCCCAGACGATGTTGAGGGCGGTCTCCATGTTGGCGGCCAGCACCGCCCGCTCGGCCGGCACAGCCCGCGGCACCGGCACGGCGGCCTCGGCCGGGACGGTGAAGCGATCCTGATGCGGGTAGAGGCAGAAGACCGTCTCGCCGATCCGTTCGGCCGGACCTTCGACGATGGCGCCGACGACCGCGTAGCCGTATTTCACCGGAAAGGGGAAATCTCCCTCCTGGAACGGCGCGCGCATGCGCCCGTATTCGCCTTCCGGCACCTTGCCGGCCGCCACCAGCGCCTCGGTACCGCGGCTGATCGCGCCGAACCGGCTCGCGACGAGGATCTCGCCCTCCGCCGGCGCCGGCAGGAAGGATTCCTGGAGCGCGGCACGGCCTTCGGCTTCCAGCCAGAAAGCGCGACAAAGTGTCGTCATCGCCCTTGGCCGGATGTCGTGAGCATTCCGCGCGAACCCCGGAAGCGGCCGCAGCGGTCCGCCCGCGCAGGACAACGCGGCATCGTCGGAGCTGATAGAGGTCTGTAATGCAAAGGCTAATCCCTGGGAGGGCGCGACGATCGCTGGAAAGACAGCGATGAAACTGTGGCTTTGCACATCTGCGTCAACGCGGCGCTTCGCCTCTCGCCGTTTTCGGATCGAAGACGATGTTTCTCCCATCGACTGCTGGCGTACGCGCCGGCAGACCCGACATGCGTGCGTGAGTACAGGCGAGGACGGGCCATGGGCAACATGATGATCAACGCGAAGACCGCCGCGGTGCCGGCGCTTCTGCCGGCAGCCGGGTCGACGGCAGCGATCCGCTGCGAGCGGGCAGCGGCCGAGCTGCGCTATGGTCGGCCGGTGCTGATCCGCGGCGAGGACGGCGCGATGCTCGCGGCGCTCGCTCTCGATGCCGCCGACCAGACCGGCTTCGATGCCTTCGCGGCGGCCGTCGGCAACCGTCACGACCTGTTTCTCACCGCGACGCGGGCAGCCGTGCTCGGCCTCACCGCGCCGACCGGCGCGCTGGTGCCGCTCGGCGGCGTCGGTTTCGCCGAGGCCTGCCATCTCGGCTATCTGCGCGGGGCCTTCCGGCTGGGCGACTGGCGCTCTGGCGGGCCGCTGGAGGCCGAAGCCGCCTCGGCCGCGCGGCTGGCGCTGCTGCTGCCGGCCGTGGTGTGCGGCAGGGTGGCGCCGGACAATCCGGCCTTCGCCGATGCCGTCTCGCTCGAACCCGGCGACCTCGAGGCCGCCAATCTTGCCTCGCTCGGGCGGTTCGAGGTCGTGGCGCGAACCGAGGTGCCGCTCAAGGGCATCGGTGCGGCCGAGTTCGTGATCTTCCGCGGCGGCCTGGCGCAGCGCGACCAGGTGGCGATCGTCGTCGGCGATCCCGACCGCCGCCAGCCGGTGCCGGTGCGGGTTCACTCGTCCTGCATCACCGGTGACCTGTTCGGCTCGCTCAAATGCGATTGCGGCGACCAGTTGCGTGGCGGCCTGAAGACCCTCGAGGAACGCGGCGGCGGTGTGCTGATCTATCTCGACCAGGAGGGTCGCGGCACAGGAATCGCGGCGAAGATGCGCGCCTACGGCATGCAGGGCGATGGGCTCGACACGATCGACGCCGACGCGCAGCTCGGCTTCGGCGCCGACGAACGGCGCTACGAGGCGGCCGCGGCCATGCTCTCCGGCCTCGACATCAGCCGCGTCGACCTTTTGACCAACAATCCGCTGAAGGTCGCCTATTTGCGCGCCTGCGGAATCGACGTCGTCTCGCGCACGCCGGTGCTCGGCCCGCTGACGGCCCAGAATACCGGCTATCTGCGGACCAAGGCAAGGCGCGGCGGCCACATGCTCGACCAGCTGTTCGAGGGCTGAGCCGCCGCCCTGCTCACGGTCCCCTGCCGCGGAAGCAGTAGACGTCGCCGGAATTGGCCGCATCCGGAAGTTCCCGCAGCTTCTCGCGCATCACGTCCTGTGAGCATGGCTCCTCGAAAACCATCTCGTGGGTCTCACCCAGCGAGAGGTTGAAGCGCCGATATCCCAGATCGCCAGCGCGGGCGAGGCTACGCTGCGCCACGTCGCGCTGCAGCGTGGTGAATTCGAACGACAGCACCTTGACCGGCCGGCTCAGCCCGGCCAGCACCCGGTCCTCCAGTCCTTCGACGTCGATCTTGATGAAGGCTGGCTCGCCATGGGTGACGATCAGCCGATCGATCGTCGTCGCCTCGACGCGGACAGTCTCGTCCCAGACTTCGCTGCCCCAGCCTTCGTGCCCCGCCGCAGCCGCGACCATCTTTTCCGAGGCCGTGGACACGGTCGGATTGGCGCCGTTGATCCTGAGTTCGAGAATGCCGGGCACCGTATCCACTGCGGCCTGGACGATCGTCACGGACGCGTCGCGGCCGAACAGCGCCCGCAGCAGGCGCGCCGGCCGCGGCTGCGGCTCGACCGCGACCACGCGGGCGCCGAGACGTCGGAGCACCTTGATCCGGTCCCCGACATGGGCCCCGATATCGAATACAAGGTCGCCGGGGCTGACGAACGGCCGGTAAAGCCGCTCCAGCCCGTCGTGATGGCGTTGATCGCCGTGATAGACGCGCAAGCTCCTCAGGATTCCGATCCAGCCGCGCAATTCCGCGCCAAGACGCATCAGCGACGACCCGCTTCGGCCTTGGCCGTCAGCGGGACGGCAGCGGGAAGCATCGGGGAGCTCCGGGCGTCGATACCGCGCCAAGGCCGCGCCTCGATCGGTATCAGCCCGCGCAGCACCCGCGGCAGGATGGATTCCTCCGGCGTCGCGAAGAGACCCGCCCGTGCCACCATCCGCCCGAAGCCGGGAGAGGCCGTGATGACGGTGAAGGGCACGGCGAGGCACAGGCCGGCGACGAAGGGCGCGCCCCAGAGCAGCGCTACCGGGTTGGCCGCATAAAGCACCGCCGCCATGGCGAAGCCGAGCAGCGTCTGCGGCCACATGGCCTTGAATGCGGAGATCCAGCCGACACCGAGCTTGTCGCGGTTCTGGCCGCTCCACGTCACCGAGCGTCCGAACGGCAGGCCCACGAGGAAGAGCGAGACATAGACCGCGACGATCGGCGCCATCAGCATCGACACCGGGATCTCGATCAGCGCCGAGGCGAGGAAGCGGATCGGCCCGCCATAGGCGCGGACGGCGCCGCGGGTCGCCAGCACATCGATCATGCCGGCGAGCTTCGGCGCGATGGACAGCACGAAGATGGTCAGGAACAGGCCGAGGCCGAGCTGCAGATAGGCCGGGTCGAACGTGCCGGTCACACCCTTCACGGTCGCGGCGATGGTCATCGCGATCCAGGCGGGCGGGGCCATGTACATGAGGATCGCCTGCAGGATCTGGAAACGGCTGATGGCCATCAGCCCCGAGGCGCGCAGGAAGCGCCAGTACTGCATGTTGCCCTGGCACCAGCGCAGGTCACGCTTGGCGAATTCCGGCAGCGTCGGCGGGCTGGTCTCGTAGCTCTGCGTCTCGACCGGCACGATCCGCACCTCGTAGCCGGCGCGGCGCATCAGCACCGCCTCGAGCTGGTCGTGGCTGAGCACGTGGCCACCGAGCGGGGCGCGACCCGGCAGGATCGGCAGCTCGCAGTGATCGCGGAAGGCGCCGGTGCGGATGACGGCGTTATGGCCCCAGTAGGAGCCGCAATCGGCCGTCCACCAGCTGGCGCCCATGGTGAAGGAGCGCATGCCATGGCGCATGCCGAACTGGAAGATGCGCGCGAAGCCGCTGGTCGCGGGCGTGCCGACGACGAGGCTCTGGAGGATGCCGAAGCGCGGATTGGCTTCCATCGTCGCGACCAGCCGCGCCATGACGTCGCCGGACATCACGCTGTCTGAGTCGAGCGGCAGGTAGAACTCGAAATCGTCGCCGTATTGATCGAGGAAATCGCGGACGTTGCCGGCCTTGAAGCCGACATTGTCGATGCGGCGGCGATAGACCGGGCGCATCGGATCGTCGTCGGCAAAGACCGTGGCAAAACGCTGGAACTCGGCTTCCTCGGCGAGCGCGACCTTCGGCTCGCTGGTGTCGCTGAGCACGAAGAAGCGGAAATGCTCGCGCAGCCCGGTGCGCTCGAGGCTGATGCGCATCGCCTCGATCCGCTCGAAGATCGGGCGCGGGTCCTCGTTGCGCAGGAAGACGGTCAGCGCGGTGCGGCTGTGCAGCTTGCGAACGCGTCCTGCCGGACCGGCCGAGAAATACGGATAGACGCTGCGCGCCGGATCGGCCGGACCATGCATCAGGACGAGGCCCATCACGGCATTCCAGAAGCCGAGCACCGTCCACGGCGTGGCCAGGAGGAAGCCGATCAGCATGACCCATTCGGCCGCATCGATGACGCCATCCGCCGACAGCAGCGTCACCACGCCGGCAGCCAGTGCGACCAGCGTTGCGACATTGAGGACGAGCACGATCAGCCGGCGCAGCGCGACGGGCATTCCGGACGCGACCGGCGCCGGGGGACGGCCGGTACCTTCGCGATCCTTTGTCGGGGAGAATGACAGTTCGTCGTCTGCCGGCGGCACTCGCAACACGGGTAGTTCCTTTTCGATGATAGCCTTCGCGACGGCACCGTCCCGATCGCGCCGAACAGCGCCCGGGACACCTAGCTAGAAAGCCGATGTCCCATGGTGAGTGCCGCATGCCGAGCGGAAGTGCTCACTTTTCCGTAAGTGCCGCAAGAACACGAGGGTTGCGCCGATTGCCGCGGCACATTGCCCCGCCGCAGGTCGGGGCCAGTCTCAGCGCGCCGCCGCCTCGTCGCTGCCGAAGGCCGGACGATCGGCGTCCGGGTACCAGTAGCGCGCCGCCGGCGCGTCGCGCTCGATCAGGACGAAGCTGTCGGCGAAGACCCGGTAGGGGTGGCTCCACGCGCCGTCCGGCCACTGCACCCGCACCTCGGCGCGCTCGGCGGTGCCGAGGCCGAGATGCACGAAGCCGGAACGGCCCGAGGCATGGCCACCGCCGACCTGTACCGTCCGGTAGAGCGTCCTGGTGCCGATCTTTACGGCCAGCTTGGCGCCGAGGGCGGCGCGGTTGGCACCCTTCTGGGCGAGCGAGACCTCGAGGAAATTGCCGAGCGGGCGCGTGCCGAAGGCGGTCGCGGCGCCGCGGTTGCGGAAGAGGCTGGCGGGTTGCCCACGATTGACGACGAGCAGATCGAGCGCACCGTCGAGGTTGAAGTCGGTCGCCAAAGCTCCCCGCCCCTTGGTGTCGAGCGCCAGGCCCGCCGCCTCGCCGCGTTCGGTGAAGCGCCCGTCGAAACCGCCCATCAGGAGATTGTCCGGGTCGTAGGCGGCGAAGTCCGGCATCGCCTCGACATTGCCCTTGGCGATGAACAGGTCGAGCGCGGTATCGTTGTTGAAATCGGCGAATTCGGCGTGCCAGCCGGTCGAGGGCTTGCCCTGGTCCTCGACATAGGGCCGGTGCGCCGTGGCGCCGCGGTCGAAGGCCTCGTCGCGATAGGTCGGCGCGTCCTCGAACTCGCGGTCGAGGAACTGCAGCTTGGTGTCGCCCATGGAGGTTAGCGCGTATTCCGGCGTGCCGTCGCCGTCGACGTCGCCCTCGGCGATGCCCATGCCCCAGATCGACAGGTGTTGCCAGCCGTCCGCCTTGCGGTAGGGGCGCGGCGCCCGGTCCGGCTCGAGCCGCCAGAGCTGCTCGGCGCCGCCGCGATAGTATTGCCGGTCGTTGGTGATGCGCAGCGCCGGCTCGCCGGAGCGGTTCCAGTCGGTGAACAGCATCGACAAGGCGCAGTAGCCGGGCGACAGCGCCAGCGGCTCGGAATAGTCGGGGGCCCCGGTCGCGCCTTCGCGCGGGCGGATCAGGACGTTGTCGGCGCAGGTGCCCCAGGGTGAGCCCGGCGCGGCGCGATCGACATAATTGCCGAAGGCGAGCGTCGGGAAGGATGCGCCCGGCTCGAAGATCGCCGAGAAGGCCGTCGTCCAGGCGCGGCCGCCCTCGAAGCCCCAGCCGAAATTTGCCTTCTCGAAGTGGCAGTTGGGCCCGCCCTTGAGAAGGATGTTCGCCCCGACCCGCAGCAGCACGAGGTCCTCGAACCCGTCCTGGTCGACGTCCAGCGGATAGGCGCCGGTGACGCTCGCGAGGTCCTTCGGGTCGACGGGCTGCGCGATCTTCTCGAAGGCGAGCGTCCCGCCTGCCTGCGAGCGGTTGACGTAGAAGCTGCCCTCGCCCGCGCCGCCGGCCAGGAACAGGTCCGGGAAACGGTCGCCATTGCAGTCGAAGGCGGCGCCGCCGCCCCCGACGAAGAACTCCCACGGCCCGCCATAGACATGCTCGATGCCCGCCGCCTTCGCCTCCTCATGGAAGAGCGGCGTGTCGGCGGCGAAGCCGGGTGCGGTTTCGGCTTGGGCCGTCGTGGCGGTCAGGCCGCAAAGCGCTGCGATGGCCAAGCGCGTAAGGAGCCGCGCGGAGAATCCAGTCGGTCCGAAGGGCGGGTTCGACCTACCCCCCTCTGCCCTGCCGGGCATCTCCCCCACAAGGGGGGAGATCGGCAGCTTCGTCGTCTCGCCCTCTTCTGCAAAAGCCCCCACGCTCCCGGTGTCACGGAAAGCAAAGCGGCCTTCAGCGTCCGCCGAAATCCTGTGGCGGAGACCGCCGAAGATCGGCACACGAGAAAGAGATGCGGCTTCGGCGGCAAGCCGATCTCCCCCCTTGTGGGGGAGATGTCCGGCAGGACAGAGGGGGGTAACTCGCTCGGCACTTTCCGACGGATATCGAGAGGCTCCCATCTCGCTCACTCCCCCACCGACAGCGTCTTCAGCCAGGCGATCAGCGCCGAGCGGTCGGCCTCCGGCAGCTCCCGGTAGCCGGAAGCGCCCGCCTCGGCTGCGCCGCCATGGGCGCGGATCACCTCGTCCAGCGTGGTGACGTCGCCGCGATGGCCGTAAGGCGCGGTGTCGGCAAGGCCCCAGAGTTCGGCGGTCATGAACACGTCGCGCTCGACGAAGCGCTGGGCCAGCGTCTCGTTGCCGAGGTCGGCGGTGCGGGTGTCGGCGATGCGGTGGCGCTTCAGGTCGCCGAACAGCGGCACCAGCACGTCCCCGTTGGCATTGCGCGGCAGACGCGCCGCCCATTCAAGCGTCGCCAGGTCGTAGACGGCGGGTCGCTCGACGTCCCCCTCGCGCAGCGTGCCGGCAAGGTCGACCGGGCCGGGGTCCTGGAAGGCGAGGCTCTTCAGCGGCAGGGCCGGGCGATGGCAGGTCTCGCAACCGAGCTCGGCGAAGACGGCGCGGCCGCGCCTCGCGGCTTCCCGCCACGCCGGGTCGTCGGGCGCCGCCTCGATCGGCGGCGGCAGCGTCGCCTGAAACGCCACCATCGCGGAGACTTCCCCGGCGCCTATCTCGTCCGGATATCCGTCGCCATCGAAATCCTGGGTGCCGGTCCAGCGCGCGCCCCAGCGCTCGTCCGGCTGGATGCCGTGGTGCTGGTTCAGCGCGTTGACGGTGAACTGGCGCAGCGAGGTCATCACGCCCTTCTGGGTGAACGGGCGGATGACGAGGTCCGCGTCGACGCCGTCCAGCTCCGCGAGGTCGACCGAGCCGTCCGGCTGCGCGGTGATGCGGCCGAAATCGACGCCCTTGGCGACGAGCGTGACCCGCACCGGTTCCCCCGTCGCGCGAGCCCGGCGCAGCGCATCCGCCCGACCGGCACGCAATTCGACGGTCATCTCGCGGGCCAGCAGTTCGACCAGTCCGGCACCGAACAGATGGTTGGTGCCGCGTTCGTTGGAGAATTGCGGGTCGAGCGTGTCGAATTCGGCGCTCTCGAAGCCTTCCGAGACGAAGGCATTGGCGACGAAGCCGCCCGCCCCGCCGGTCACCGGCTCGTTGTGGCAGGAGGAGCAGGCATTGGCGTCGGGGCCGGCGAGGCGCTGGAAGGCATGCTCGGCCGGCCGCCGCGTCGCCGTCGGCACGATCGCCTGCGTCGCGTTCGGCCGCCCGGCGCCGTCCAGCACGGTGAAGCGCGCCTCGAAGAGGTCCTTGCCCTTGAGTGCCAGGTCCTCGAGGGCCTCCCCCATGATCGGCCCGGCGATCGCCGACTGGTCGAGGCGTTCGCGGATGGTCTTCTCGCTCCAGGCCGGCTCCTCTGCCAAGGCGGGCAGCGCCAGTCCGGCGGCCAACGCCGCGAGTGCGATACGACACAGCATCAGGCGGCCTCCTCGATCTCGGTTCCGGCGAAACGGGCAAAGCGGTCGTCGAGCGCGGCGAGGGCATGCGCCGTCGCGGCGGAGAAGATCAGCTGGTCGACGTCCTCGGCGATCGAGAAGGCGGTATCGGCGCCGGAGCCGTCAATCGCGCTCTCGCTGATGCCGCGGCGGATCGCCGGCTCCAGCAGGTCCATGGCGTGGGCGCCGGAGCCGGTGAAGACGATCGGCAGCGGGTCGATCAGCGCGAAGACCCGGCCGAGCCCGTAGCCGATGGCCAGCCCCGCCTCCTCGAAGGCAGTCGCCGCTGCGCCCTGCCCTTCTCGGGCCAGCGCCGCCAGGCGATGCATGTCGGCGTCGCTGATGCGGCGCGTCGGCACCGTATCCGCCTCTCCATGTGCCCGGCGCCAGATGGCATAGTCGCCGGCATAGGCTTCGACGCAGCCGTGATTGCCGCAGCGGCAGCGCGCGCCGCCGGGAATGTGGTTGATGTGGCCGAACTCGACCGCCGAGGAGCGCTGGCCCTGGAAGGTCGAGCCGCCGAGCCGAAGTCCCATGCCGACACCGAAGCCGATGAACAGGGTGGCGAAGTCGCGGCCGCTGAAGTCGGGAGTCCAGCGAAACGCCTCGGGCATCAGCGAGCAGTCGTTGAAGACCTGGACCTGGGCGCCGGTAGCGGCGGCGAGCGGCGTCGCGATGTCGAGATCGCGCGCCCTCAGCGCCGGCGACCAGAGGATGCGGGAAAGGCCGCTGTCGGTCTTGCCCTGCACGGCGACGATGAGCATGCCGAAGGCAGGCCGCGGCGCTTCGCCGGCGGCCTCGTCGAGCAGCGCCAGCAACGCCGCGACGATCTCGTCTCGCCCGAGATCGGAGAGATCGCATTCGCGCCGCGCCTCGCCGCGGACATTGCCGGCGTAGTCGGCAAATCGCACCGAAACCTCGCCGACGGCGACCTTGCCGATCGCCACCGTCGCGGCGGAAGCAGCCAGCGCCAGCGCCTTGCCGGGTCGCCCGCGCCGCGCCGTCCGCCCGTCGTCGTCCACCTCTTCGAGGATGCCGGTGCGCAGCAACGCGGTGGCGATCGCCGAAGCGGCCGAAACGGAAAGCCCGGTTGCTTCGCTGACCGCCTTGCGGGTCGAAATGGGGGTGCGTCTCAGATGGTCGATGACGGCGTGGCGATTGTGGGCGCGCACGTCGTCGGCATCGGTCTTGGCCAGCATTTGCGGCATTTCCTCCCGCCGAAGGCCCGCTCTCCCGGCGGGTTCCCAAGGCCTGTGGTCGCCACGTTGACACGGATGAGATTTGCTGTCACCATTTTTTCCGAGGCTTGGAAAAAGTCTCGATCGGCCGGGAGAACGGGCCGTCGTCGAATGATCGGGCGCTTGCGCGCCGGGAGGAAAATCCATGAAGAATCTGAAGCTCGCGCTTGCCGGCGCGGTATTCTCGATGGCTGTCGTCGGATCTGCGGCCGCGCAGGAGGGCAAGACCGTCGGCGTGTCCTGGTCGAACTTCCAGGAAGAGCGCTGGAAGACCGACGAGGCTGCCATCAAGGAAGCGCTCGAGGCCGCCGGCGCCACCTACATCTCCGCCGACGCACAGTCCTCGGCCGCCAAGCAGCTCACGGACGTCGAGTCGCTGATCAGCCAGGGCGCCGACGCCCTTATCATCCTGGCGCAGGATTCCGACGCCATCGGCCCGGCAGTCGAGGCCGCGGCGAACAACGGCATTCCGGTGGTCGGTTACGACCGGCTGATCGAGAACCCGGACGCCTTCTACATCACCTTCGATAACAAGGAAGTCGGGCGCATCCAGGCCCAGGAAGTCCTCAAGGTCGCACCGGAAGGCAACTACGCCTTCATCAAGGGCTCCGCCGCCGATCCGAACGCCGATTTCCTGTTCTCGGGCCAGATGGAAGTGCTCAAGGAAGCCATCGATTCCGGCAAGATCAAGAATGTCGGCGAGAGCTACACGGACGGCTGGCTGCCCGCCAACGCCCAGCAGAACATGGAACAGATCCTGACCGCCAACAACAACGAGGTCGACGCCGTCGTCGCCTCGAACGACGGCACCGCCGGCGGCGCCATCGCCGCGCTGGAAGCCCAGGGCCTCGCCGGCTCCGTGCCGGTTTCCGGGCAGGACGCCGATTTCGCCGCGCTCAACCGCATCGCCCGCGGCACCCAGACCGTGTCGGTCTGGAAGGATTCCCGCGAGCTCGGCAAGCGTGCGGCGGAAATCGCCATCGAGCTCGCCGACGGCACCGAGATGAGCGCGATCGAGGGCGTCACGACCTTCAGCGACGGGCCGAACGGCGTCGAGATGCAGTCGATCTTCCTGACGCCGATGGCGATCACCCAGGAAAACCTCGGCACCATCATCGATGCCGGCTGGGTGTCGAAGGACGTGGTCTGCCAGGGCGCCGATGCAGCGTCGGTCCCGGCCTGCGGCTGAGCCGTCGACAGACATAGCGAAAGGCGGCCGCCTTTGGGCGGCCGTCGATGCGCGTCGAGGACAAGAGGCGCCGCCGGACGTGACGGACGGTGCCGATCCCGATAGCGTTCAAGCAAGAAGCAACGAGCCGAGCATGCGTCATCCCCGCGGCAAGAGCCGGGAGCGCCGCGTAGCTCCGCCAGGGAGGCGGGCATGAGCCAAGCGACAACCGGACCCACGGCCACCGCCGGCGGCGCCAAGGGCGAAGGCGGCCTCAAAGGCTTCATCCGCGCTACCGAGATCGACACGCGCATGCTCGGCATGGTCGGAGCGCTGCTGGTCATCTGGGTGGTCTTCCACTTCCTGTCCGGCGGCATTTTCCTGACGCCGCGCAATCTGTGGAACCTCACCGTCCAGACCGCCTCTATCGCAGTGATGGCGACCGGCATGGTGCTGGTCATCGTCACCCGCAACATCGACCTCTCGGTCGGCTCGATCCTCGGCTTCACCGGCATGGCCATGGCCGCGCTGCAGGTCGACATCCTGCCCGGCCTGCTCGGCTTCAACAACCCGTTCAGCTGGATCATCACGTTGGCTGTCGGCGTCATGATCGGCATCGCCATCGGCGGCCTGCAGGGATACGTCATCGCGTTTCTCGGCGTACCGGCCTTCATCGTCACGCTGGGCGGACTGCTCGTGTGGCGGGGCGGCGCCTGGTGGCTGACCTCGGGGCGCACCGTCGCCCCGCTCGACGACACGTTCCGGCTGATGGGCGGCGGCGCGACGGGATCGCTCGGCGAGACCTGGACGTGGATTCTCGCCCTCGTCGCCTGCGTCGCCGTCGCGATATCGCTGGTCATGGCCCGCCGCCGCCGCGTGCGCTTCGGTTTCCCGCTCCGGCCGGTATGGGCGGAGGCGACGATGGCGGCGATCGCCGGTGCCGTCATCCTCGGCGCCGCCTGGATCCTCAACAGCTATCACTGGCCGTCGGCGATCGCCCGTCGCTACGCCGAGGCGCAGGGCATCGAGGCGCCCGAAGGCGGGCTGCAGATCGGCTATGGCGTCGCCGTGCCGGTGCTCATCGCCATCGTGGTCGGCATCGTGATGACCTTCGTCGCCCGGCGCACCCGCTTCGGCCGCTACGTCTTCGCCATCGGCGGCAACCCCGAAGCCGCCGAGCTCGCCGGCATCAATACGCGCTGGGTGCTGATGAAGGTGTTCATGCTGATGGGCGCCCTTGCAGCCCTCGGCGCGGCCATCTCCACCGCGCGCCTCAACGCCGCCACCAACGCGCTCGGTACGCTCGACGAGCTCTACGTCATCGCCGCGGCGGTGATCGGCGGCACGTCGCTGGCGGGCGGCGCCGGCACGATCATCGGCGCGATGCTGGGCGCATTGGTGATGCAGTCGCTGCAGTCGGGCATGGTGCTTCTCGGCGTCGACTCGCCGCTGCAGTCGATCGTCGTCGGCATCGTCCTCGTCGTCGCCGT
Source organism: Aurantimonas endophytica (assembly GCF_014196845.1). Taxonomy (GTDB): domain Bacteria; phylum Pseudomonadota; class Alphaproteobacteria; order Rhizobiales; family Rhizobiaceae; genus Aurantimonas; species Aurantimonas endophytica. The sequence continues at coordinate 253,715 of NZ_JACIEM010000002.1, read as the reverse complement.
GTGGATCGATACCGTCTATCGCAGGAGGGCCGGATGAGCACGACGATGGAGGCCATCACCGATCACGGGCCCGGCCACCCGGACACGGTCGATCGCAGCGGTGCGCCGCTGGTCGAGCTGAAGGACATCTCGATCTCGTTCGGCGGCATCCATGCCGTGGAACGCGCCTCGCTCGATCTCTATCCCGGCGAGGTCGTTGCCCTGCTCGGCCACAACGGCGCCGGCAAGTCGACGCTGATCAAGATCCTGTCCGGTGCCTACAAGCGCGACAGCGGCGAGATCTTCGTGCGCGGCGAGGCCGCCGCGATCGGCAATCCGCGCGACGCCAAGGCCTACGGGATCGAGACGATCTACCAAACGCTGGCGCTGGCCGACAACGTGGATGCCGCGGCGAACCTCTTTCTCGGCCGCGAGATCCTGACACCCTGGGGAACGCTCGACGACGGCGCGATGGAGGCCGAGGCCCGCAAGGTCATGGGCCGGCTGAACCCCAATTTCCGCCGCTTCAAGGAGCCGGTGAAGGCGCTCTCCGGCGGCCAGCGGCAGTCAGTGGCCATCGCGCGGGCGATCCTGTTCAACGCCAAGATCCTGATCATGGACGAGCCGACCGCCGCGCTCGGGCCGCAGGAGACCGCGCAGGTCGGCGAGCTGATCAAGGAACTGAAGAAGGAAGATATCGGCATCTTCCTGATCAGCCACGACATTCACGACGTCTTCGACCTCGCCGACCGTGTCGTGGTGATGAAGAACGGCCAGGTGGTCGGCGGCGCCAAGACCGGCGACGTCACCAAGGACGAGGTCCTCGGGATGATCATCCTCGGCAAGTGCCCGCCAGGCGCGACGCCCGGCCCCGGCGCGATGAAGGACTGAAGCAAAAGGGGCGCCGAGAGGGCGCCCCTTTTGCTTAGAGCATTCCGTTTCCGACGCATCGCGTGCCCGAAGGGTTCAGCCGGCCATCGCCGCCTTCACTGCCGGGTAGAGCCGGCGATAGCGCTCATAGGCTGCCGCGTAGGCGTCGGCCTTGTCGCGATCCGGCGTGAAGCGGCGCGCGATCGGCGGCTCGGTCATCACGCTCTTCGGATCCTCGCCCGTCGCCGCGCAGAGGCCGAGCCGGGCGGCACCGAAGGCCGCGCCGAAATCACCGGCCTCGGGCAGCGCGATCTCGGTATCCAGCACCGTCGCCATGAGCTTCAGCCAATAGGCAGACCGCGAGCCGGCGCCGACGGCGATCAGCCGTTGCGGCGACGTGCCGCCGCCGGCCGTGACGCTGTCGCGCATCGAGAAGGCGACGCCCTCGAGCACGGCGCGGGTCATGGCCGCGCGGTCGCTGCCCGCGTCGAGCCCGGCGAAGACGCCGCGAATGTCGGCATCGTTGTGCGGCGTCCGCTCGCCCGAGAGATACGGCAGGAACACCAGCCGCCCCGGCTCGCCGAGTTCCTCGCCGAGCGCGCCGGTGAGGGCCGCCGGCTCTTCCTTCAGGAGCTGCGACAGCCATTCGACCGAGCCGGCGGCCGAGAGCGTCACGCCCATCTGGTGCCACAGGCCCGGAATGGCGTGGCAGAACGTGTGAAGGGCCGTCTCCGGCACCGGGTGATAGCCGGCGACCGCGGTGAACAGGACGCCCGAGGTGCCGAGCGACAGGAAGCCGGTGCCGGGTTCGGCGACGCCGACGCCGCAGGCGGACGCGGCATTGTCGCCGCCGCCGCCGGCGACCGCGATGCCCGGCGTCAGGCCGAAGCGGGTGGCGAGTTCGGGGCGCAGCTGGCCGGAGACTTCCGTGCCCTCGACCAGTCGCGGCATGTGGTCGATCGACAGGCCGGTCTTCTCCAGCATCCGGCCGGACCATTCGCGCCGGCCGGTATCGAGCCAGGCCGTGCCGGCGGCGTCCGACATTTCCGACACCGCCTCGCCGGTCAGCCACAGCCGCAGATAATCCTTCGGCAGCAGGACGCGCCGGACCTTGGCGTAGATCTCCGGCTCGTTGCGGGCGACCCAAAGGAGCTTCGGCGCGGTGAAGCCGGGGAAGACGATGTTGCCGGTGATGGCGCGGGATTCGTCGTCGTCGAGTTCGGCCGCTTCCTGGTGGCTGCGGGTGTCGTTCCACAGGATGCAGGGCCGCAGGACCGTCTCGTCGGCGCCGAGCAGCGTCGCGCCGTGCATGTGGCCGGAGAGGCCGATGCCGGCGACAGCGGCGAGCGCCTCGCCATGCTCGGTCTTCAGTCGCTCCAGTGCCGTCTGGCAGGCGGCGATCCAGGCGGCCGGATCCTGCTCCGACCAGCCAAAATGCGGACGCTCGACGGTGAGCGGCACGGAGACCGAGGCGATCGGCCGCTGGTCCTCGCCAATGATCAGCGCCTTCAGCGACGACGTGCCGAGGTCGAGCCCGAGATAGTTGGTCATGAATATCCTTTGTCTGCTGGCTGATCAGGCGGGTTCGTCCCGGGGCGCCGCCACCCGAATCGCGACGCCTTCACGGTGACGGCGATCCCCCATCACCGCTTCCCGCGATGATGGGGGAGGCAACGCCAACCCTTGCTCCCGCATGCCTTCGACATGCAGAGCCAGTGCTTCCTCCGCCATCGCGCGGGCTTCGTTGAGTGTCCGCCCGGCGCTGACGCACCCTGGAAAGTCCGGAAAGGCGACGTCGAAATCGCTTCCGGCGTCCTTGTGGATGATCGCGATGTAGTCGCTCATCATCGCCCCCCGCTCTTCAAGTTCAGACGTAGCGGTTGACCACGCCTTCCAGATATTCCTGCCGGCCGGAGCGGGGCTGCGGGTCGAGGCCGAGCGCGCGGTCGGCGATCGTCTCGAGCGTGCGTTCGCCGGCGAGCATCGCCTTTGCCTCCTCGCCCTGCCAGCCGGCATAGCGGTCCGCCAGCGGCTGGCTCAGCGCGCCGTCGGCCAGCATCTGCTCGGCTGCCAGCAGCCCACGGGCGCACACGTCCATCGACGCGACATGGGCGATCAGCAGATCGTCCGGGTCGATCGACTGGCGGCGGATCTTGGCATCGAAATTGAGCCCGCCGGTGGTGAAGCCGCCATGCTGCAGCATCTCGTGGAAGACCAGGGTGATCTCCTTGACGTCCATGGCGAACTGGTCGGTGTCCCAGCCGAGCAGATCGTCACCGCGATTGATGTCGAGCGAACCGAACAGATCGTGGGCGTAGGCGAGCTTGACCTCGTGATCGAAGCTATGGCCGGCGAGGATGGCGTGGTTCTGCTCGATGTTCATCTTCACGTCGGCGAGGAGATCGTATTTCTGCAGGAAGCCGAAAACGGTCGCGACGTCGAAATCGTACTGGTGCTTGGTCGGCTCCTTCGGCTTCGGCTCGATCAGGATCGGGCCGGCAAAGCCGATCTTGTGCTTGTAGTCAACGAGCATCGACAGGAATCTGCCCAGCTGGTCCAACTCCTGCTTCATGTCGGTGTTGAGCAGCGTCTCGTAGCCCTCGCGGCCGCCCCAGCAGACGTAGTTCTCGCCGTTGAGGCGATGCGTCGCGTCGAGCGCCGCCTTCACCTGCCCGCAGGCATAGGCGAAGACGTCCGGATCGGGATTGGTCGCGGCGCCGGCCATGTAGCGCCGGTGCGAGAAGAGATTGGCGGTGCCCCAGAGCAGGCGTACGCGGTCGCTCGCCATCTTCTCCTCGAAGATGTCGGTGATGACCTTCAGGTTGTCGATCGACTGCTGCAGCGTCTCGCCTTCCGGCGCGAAGTCGACGTCGTGGAAGGCGAAGAACGGCACGTCGAGGAGGCGGAACATGTCGAAGGCGACATCGGCCTTCTGCTTGGCAAGGCCGAGCACATCGCCGCCGTGCATCCAGGGCCGGTTGAAGGTCTCGCCGCCGAAGGGATCGCCGCCTGGCCAGGTGAAGGAATGCCAGTAGGCGACGGAGAAGCGCAGATGATCCTCCATCCGCTTGCCCATCACCATCCGGTCCTTGTCATAGAACCGGAAGGCGAGCGGATCGCGGCTGTCGGTGCCGGCGAAGGCGATCGGCTGGCTCTGGCTGAAGAAGTTTCCTGCGGTCATGACGGCAATTCCTGAAGTGGGGCGCGGCGCGCCCGTTCGATGCAGCTTGTGGCAGCGAGCGCCATGTGGCGCGCGCCGATGACGAAGGCCCGTCCGCCGGTGCCCGGACGGACGGGCCGAAGCCCGCTGGGATATCGCGGGCCTGGACCGGATCTCGCGATCAGAACGGCGAGTCCGGGTAGAGATACTGGTCGGCGTTTTCAGGGGTCACCAGCACTGAGCCGATGATGAAGCGGCCTTCCATCGGCGCCTGCGACACGAAGCGGTCGGCGGTCAGCCGGATCGCCGTGGCAATCATCGCCGGCGGGTAGGTGACGTCGGCCGGGACCATGGCGTCGCCGGCCTTCACCCGCTCGATCATCTGCTTCATGCCGGCACCGCCGAGCACCCACATGTCGCCCTCGCGGCCGGCCTGGTTGATTGCCTCGATGACGCCAAGCGCCATGTCGTCGTCGGAAGCCCAGACCGCGTCGATCTCGGGGAAGCGCGACAGGAAGTCCTGCATCACCTCGAAGGCCTTGTCGCGGTTCCAGTCGCCGTGCTCCATCCCGATGATCTCGATGTTCGAGCCTTCGAGGGCGGCCTCGAAGGCCTCGACCCGCTCGTTGTCGATGGTCGTCGGAATGCCGCGAAGCGCGACGATCTTGCCGCCGTCGGGCATCTTCTCCTTGAAGTACTCGCCGGCGACGCGGCCGAAGGCGGTGTTGTCGCCCGCAACGTAGAGGTCCTCGATGCCCTCCTGGGCGAGACCCCGGTCCACCACCGTCACCCACTTGCCGGCATCGGCGACGCGCTTCACCGGCCCGGTCAGCGGATCGGATTCGAACGGCAGGATGACCAGCGCGTCGATGTCGCGCGTCGCCATCATGTCCTCGACGTCGGAGACCTGCTTGCCCGGGTCACCCGCCGTGGCGAGGACGAACTCCAGATGCGGATAGGTCTCCTTCAGGCTGTCGATCGCCTGCTGGGCGTGGAAGTTCACGCCGCCGGTCCAGCCATGCGTGGCCGCCGGAATCGAGACGCCGATCGTCACCGGCTCGGCATCCTGCGCGGTGGCAAGGCTCGGCAGCGCCAGCGAAGCGGCGACCAAGCCTGCTCCTGCGAGTTTCATCAGTTTCTTCATGTCATTCCTCCCGGTTGCGACGCGAATTCAAGCCGCGCCTTTTCGGCCGCGCTGCAAGACGACGGCCAGAATGATGATGACGCCCTGGATCGCCCCGTTGAGATAGGGGCTGACGAGGTCCGTCAGATTGAGAATGTTGTCGATCAGGCTGAGGATCACCACGCCGACGACCGTGCCCCAGACGCGGCCGAAACCGCCCTTCAGGACGGTGCCGCCGATGATCACCGCGGCGATCGCCTCGAGCTCCCAGAGGATGCCGGTGGTCGAGGAGGCCGAGCCGAGGCGCGGCACGTACATGATCGTCGCGATGCCGACGAGCATGCCCTGCAGCATGTAGGTGGCGAGCCGCACCCGATCGACGTGGATCGCCGAATAGCGCGCCACCTGGGCATTGGAGCCGACCGCCGCCGCATGCCGCCCGTAGGCGGTCTTGCGCATGACGATCTCGCCGGCGATGGCGACGAGGGCGAAGACGATGATCGGCCAGGCGATGCCGGCGACGCCGCCGTAATAGACCGGCCGGTAGACCTCGCGCAGCTCGAAATTCAGCGACAGCGTGCCGCCGTCGGCCAGCCAGACCACCAGCGAACGGAAGATGCCGAGCGTGCCGAGCGTCACGATGAAGGCCTCGATCCGCCCGACGGTGATCAGGATGCCATTGAGGAAACCGGCGGCCAGGCCGAGCAGCAGACAGGCCGCCATGCCGACGATGATCGTGTTCCAGCCAATGCCGAGCACCGGCACCAGGGCGTTGAGGATGATGATCGTGACGCCGGCGAGGAAGGCCGCCATCGAGCCGACCGACAGATCGAGCCCGCCGATGGTGATGACGAAGGTCGCTCCCACCGCGATGATGCCGATGAAGGCCGAGCGGGCGAGGACGTTGGTGACGTTGCCGGAAGACAGGAACTGGTCGTTCAGCGACATGCCGAGAATGACCAGCGCCACCAGCGCGACCAGCGGCCCCAGCACGTGGAAGTCCACGCCCTTCCGAGGCTTTGCGACGGAGCTGGCTTCAGCCGACATGCGATGCACTTCCTTCCAGTCCCATGGCCCGGCGGACGATGGCCTCCTCCGTCACGTCGTCTCCAGCCACCTCGCCGTTGAGCCGGCCGGAACGCATGACGATGACGCGATGGCAGAGCCCGATGACCTCCGACATCTCGGAGGAGATGACGATCACGGCCCGCCCTTCGGCGGCGAGCTGGTGGATGAAATTGTAGATCTGCTGCTTGGTACCGATGTCGATGCCGCGGGTCGGCTCGTCGAGGATGACGATCTGCGGCTCGACCAGCATGGTCTTGGCGAGCAACAGCTTCTGCTGGTTGCCGCCGGAGAGGTTGCCGACCGGGATCGTGCGCGAGCCGGCGCGGATGTCGAAGCGCTTGATCGCCGTGTCCAGCGCCTGGTCCTCGGCCTTCTCGTCGACGAAGATGCCGGAGAAGCGGTCGAGGCCGAGCAGCGTCAGGTTTTCGCGCATGCCGTAGCCGAGCAGCAGGCCGCAGCCCTTGCGGTCCTCGGTGAGGTAGCCAATCCCATGCCCCGTCGCGTCCTTCGGGTTGCGGATGCGCACGGTGGCGCCGTTCCGCTGAATCGTGCCTGTGGCGGGGCGCAGCCCCATGATGCCTTCCATCAGCTCGGTGCGGCCGGCCCCGACGAGCCCGGCGAAGCCGAGGATCTCGCCGCGCCGCAGGTCGAAACTCGCCGTCTCGACATGGCCGGGGACGGAAAAGTCGCGGACCGAGAGGACGATCTCGGCTGCGGCATCCGGGTCCTTTTGCGGGAAGAGATCGCTCAGCTGGCGGCCGACCATCAGCTCGGCCATGCGGTCGGGTGACATCTCGGCGACCGGCGCATCGGCGACGAAGCTGCCGTCGCGCAGGACGGTCACCTCGTCGGCGACCCGGGCGATCTCGTCGAGCTTGTGCGAGGTGTAGAGGATGGCGACGCCGTCGGCCTTCAGCCGGTCGATCTGCGCGAACAGCACCTCGGCCTCGCGCAGCGTCAGCACCGCCGTCGGCTCGTCCATGATCAATACGAGCGCGTTCCGGGCCAACGCCTTGGCTATCTCGACCATCTGCTTCTGTGACACCGACAGCTGCGACACCGGCAGCCGCGTGTCGATCGGCGTGCCGAGCTCGCGCAGGAGCTGCCCGGCCTTCTCGCGCATCGCCTTCCAGTCGAGGAAGAAGCCTTTTTTGATCTCCCGGCCGAGGAAGATGTTGGCCTCCGCCGAGAGCTGTTCGGCGAGATTGAACTCCTGGTGGATGAGCACGATCCCGGCGTGCTCGGCGGCCTCGCTGTCGGCGAAGTCGATCGGCTCGCCGTTGAGCAGGATCTCGCCGTTCGTCGGCTTCTGATAGCCCGCCAGGCACTTCATCAGCGTCGACTTGCCGGCGCCGTTCTCGCCGACCAGCGCATGCACCTCGCCCGGCCGCAGCGCGAAGTCGATGCCGTGCAGCACCTCGACCGGGCCGAACGACTTGCGCACGCCGCGCGCTGCGAGGATCGGGGCGGGCCGGGCGCTCATTGCGTGCGCACCTTCGCGGCGCCGGCACAAGACAGAGCGCCCTCTCTCCCCTTGAGGGAGAGAACGTCTTTTCGCGGAATTGGGCCAAGCGCAGCGCGGTCCAAACCGCTGAAAAGACAAGAGAGGGGTTTCGGACGTAGATCGCCGCTCTCACCCTCGAAAGAAGGCGCAGTTGCCCCTCTCTTGCGATTTCTATCGCTTGGGACCTGCGGCCCCAAGGCGATGAAATCGCTTTCTCCCCCACAAGGGGGGAGAGGGGCGGCGGCGGGTTTCACAGCGCGACCCATGCGCCGTCCTGCTTCGAGGAGGCGACGCAGGCCTCGATGAAGGCGAGGCCGTCGATGCCGTCCTCGATGGTGGGCAGCGCGAGGCCCTCCGGCGGCGCGCGGCCTTCGTCGGCGGCGCGGATCAGTTCCGCGGCATCGGCGTAGATCGTCGCAAAGCCCTCGAGATAGCCTTCAGGGTGCCCGGCCGGCAGGCGCGACACCGACGTCGACGCGGCGTTGGCACCGGCGCCGTTGCGGGTCAGGAGGCGCTTCGGCTCGCCGAGCGGGGTGAACCAGAGCTTGTTCGGCTCTTCCTGGCACCATTCCAACCCGCCTCTGTCGCCATAGACGCGCAGCGTCAGCCCGTTCTCATTGCCGACCGCGACCTGGCTCGCCCAGAGCATGCCCTTTGCGCCGCCGGCAAAACGCAGCAGCATCGAGGCATTGTCGTCGAGCCGGCGGCCCTCGACGAAGGAGGAGAGGTCGGCCGATAGCCGCTCGACCTTCAGGCCGGTGACAAAGCAGGCGAGGTTGTGGGCGTGGGTGCCGATATCGCCGATCGCGCCGCCGGCGCCGGCCTTTTCCGGGTCGACGCGCCAGCCGGCCTGCTTGGAGCCGGTGTCCTCGGTGCGTCCGGCTAGCCAGTCCTGCGCATATTCGGCGACGACGACGCGGATGTCGCCCAGATCGCCCGCCGCCACCATGGCCCGCGCCTGGCGGATCATCGGATAGCCGGTGTAATTGTGGGTCAGCACGAACACCTTGCCCGATGCCCGGGCGATCGCGGCCAGCTCGCGCGCCTCGGCCAGCGTCGTCGTCATCGGCTTGTCGCAGATGACGTGGAAGCCGGCATCGAGGAAGGTCTTGGCCACCGGGAAATGCATGTGGTTGGGCGTGACGATCGCCACCGCCTCGATGCCGTCCTCGCGGGCCTTCTCGGCCGTCGCCATCTCCTCGTAGGAGCCGTAGCTGCGCGCCGGATCGAGGCCGATCTCGGCGGCCGACGCCTTGGCCTTTTCCGGCGTCGACGACAATGCGCCGGCGACGAGCTCGAACCGGTCGTCGATGCGGGCGGCGATACGGTGCACGCCGCCGATGAAGGCGCCCTGCCCGCCGCCGACCATGCCGTAGCGGATCCGCCGCGCGTGGGTCTCGTCGCGTCCTTCGATAGCCATGCCGCCCTCCCTCAGCCGCCGATGCCGAGCATGCGGCGGTTGGCCGCCTCGTCAGTCCCACCGGAGGCGAAATCGTCGAAGGCCTTGTCGGTGACCTCGATGATGTGCGCGGCGATGAAGGGCGCGCCCTCGGCCGCGCCCTGCTCGGGCGATTTCAGGCAGCACTCCCATTCGAGCACCGCCCAGGAATCGTAGTCGTGTTCCGCGAGCTTGGAGAAGATGCCGGCGAAATCCACCTGGCCGTCGCCCAGCGAGCGGAAGCGGGCCGCCCGCTTCACCCAGGGCTGGTAGCCGGAATAGGCGCCCTGCCGGCCAGTCGGATTGAACTCGGCGTCCTTGACGTGGAAGGCGCAGATTCGCTCGTGGTAGATGTCGATGAATTCGAGGTAATCGAGCTGCTGCAGCACGAAATGCGACGGGTCGTAGTTGATCTGGCAGCGCGGATGATCGCCGCAGGCTTCAAGGAACATCTCGAACGTGGCGCCGTCGAAGACGTCCTCGCCCGGATGGATCTCGTAGCCGACGTCGCATCCCGCCGCGTCGAACGCGTCGAGGATCGGCACCCAGCGCTTCGCCAGTTCCTCGAACGCGGTGTCGATCAGCCCGGCCGGCCGCTGCGGCCAGGGATAGAGGAATGGCCAGGCGAGCGCGCCTGGGAAGGTCACGTGGCTGGTGAAGCCGAAATTCGCCGAGGCTTTGGCCGCCAGCTTCAGCTGGTCGACCGCCCATGCCTGTCGGGCCTTCGGGTTGCCGCGCACTTCCGGCGCGGCGAAACCATCGAAGGCCTCGTCGAAGGCCGGATGCACCGCGACGAGCTGGCCCTGGAGATGGGTCGACAGATCGGTGATTTCGACACCGGCCTCGCGGCAGATGCCGGTGATCTCGTCGCAATAGTCCTTGGACTCGGCCGCCTTCTTCAGGTCGATCAGCCGCGCGTCCCAGGTCGGGATCTGTACGCCCTTGTAGCCGTGCCCGGCGGCCCAGCCGGCGATCGACTTCAGGTCGTTGAACGGCGCATCGTCACCGGCGAACTGGGCGAGGAAGATCCCCGGCCCCTTCATCGTCTTCATGATTGCCCTCCCAGGCGCCTGTCCATCGGCGGCGCGATCGATTTCCTCCCATCGCGCCAAACGTGCCCGGACCCTCGCACAGGCCCAGAAGGTTTTGAAGTGCGTAGCTCAAAAAATTCCATAACCGGCGATCAGGGCAGGTTCTCGCGCAGGAAGATGTCGATGCGGATCCGCTCCTGCTCGGCGATGATCGCCTCGTCGAGGCCGCGTGACAGGAGCAGTCGGGCGGCCGAGCGCGCCTCGTGTCCGGGGTTCTGGGCAATCACGGCGTCGGCGGTGCCCGAGAGCAGCAATTCGCGCGAGAGCGGCGTCAGCTCATGCGCGACGAAGACGAGGCGCGGCGTCTTGCGTGCGGCTTTGAGCGCCGTCGCGACGCCCTGGTTGCCGGCGCCGGCATTGTAGAGCGCCACGAGATCAGGGTGGGTCTTCAGGAGGTCGCGCACGGCCGTCTCCGCAAGTTCGCGGTCGTCGCGCATCTCCATGACCGGCAGGATGCGAAGCCCGGGGAACTCCCGGCCAAGCAGTTGCGAGAAGCCGAAGCAGCGCTCCATGTGGTCGCGCAGCGACAGCGACCCGACGAGGACGCCGACGCTGCCCTTCTGCCCGGCAAGGAAGCGCCCGAGCAGCATCGCCGCCGTGCGGCCGGCGGCGCTGTTGTCGATGCCGACGAAGCGCAGGCGCCGCGAGGCCGGCACGTCGGAGACGAGCGTCACCACCGGCACGCCGTCGGCGACCAGCCGGTCGATGGCGGCCCGCACCAGCGGATCGTCCAGCGCCACCACCGCCACGCCGTCATAGGCGCGGGGCAGTTCGTCGAGCGCCGTCGCCAACGCCTGCGGGTCGAAGACGTCGACCTCGACCCGGTCGACGAAGGCGCGGTTGCGTGCCAGCCAGTCGCCCATCGTGGCGATGTGGGAGGCGAGATCCTGCATGAAGGCGTTGGTGCCGGTGGGCAGGACGAAGCAGAAGCGATGGCGCGAGCGCCGCGCAAGACCCGCCGCCAGCGGGTCCGGCCGGTAATGCAGCCTGGCCATCGCGTCGCGGACCTTGGCGACGGTCTTGGCCTTGACGTTGGGGCGGCCGTTGATGACCCGGTCGACGGTGGCACGCGAGACGCCGGCCTCGCGGGCGACGTCGACCAGGGTACTCTGCGGATGGTCCTCCATGGCGCGGACGCTAGCCGGGATTGGTTGAGCTACGCAACTCAAAATGCGCCTCGCGGCGCCATCGGGCGCAGGCAGAGACACGGCTGGTCAAGTGCTGTTGATCGGGTGAACGCGGCCGAGGCTGCAACCTGGCTGGCCAGGGGCGGTTGCACCAGCACGGCACGTACTCAGCAAGGAGACAGGGATGGCGGGAATGGATCGACGGCGCTTCATCGGTGGCGCGGCAGCGGGCGCAGCGGCCCTGGCGACATGGCCGCGCGGCGCCCGGGCGCAAGCCGAGGCGCCCTTCGCCAAGCGTATCCCGTCCTCGGGCATGGCCCTCCCCGTCATCGGCCTCGGCACCTGGATCACCTTCAATGTCGGCGAGGATCCGGCAGCCCTGGCGCAGCGGACCGACGTCATGCGCGCCTTCTTCGAAATGGGCGGCGGCATGATCGATTCCTCGCCGATGTATGGCTCGGCCCAGGCGACGGTCGGCCATGGCCTGCGCGAGATCGGCATTCCCGAGATGCTGTTTGCCGCCGACAAGGTATGGATATCCGATGCCGACGACGGCCCGGCGCAGATCGCCGAGACGCAGGCGCTCTGGGGCGTGCCGCGCTTCGGCCTCATGCAGGTCCACAATCTTCTCGGCTGGGAAGGCCATCTCGACACGCTCGAGGCGATGAAGGCGGAAGGGCGCATCGGCCATGTCGGCATCACCACCTCGCACGGGCGAAGGCACGACGACATCGAGGCAATCATGCGCGAGCGGCCGATCGACTTCGTCCAGCTGACCTACAACATCGCCGACCGGGAGGCCGAGGCGCGGCTCCTGCCGCTGGCCGCCGAGCGCGGCATCGCGGTGATCGCCAATCGGCCGTTCCGCCAGGGCGCGCTGGTCGACGCGGTGCAAAGCGCGCCGCTGCCGGCCGTCGCGGCCGAGATCGGCGCAGCGAACTGGCCGCAATTCCTGCTGAAGTTCATCGTGTCGCATCCCGCCGTCACCGTCGCGATCCCGGCGACGCGACGCGTCGGGCATCTGCGCGAGAACATGGGTGCCGCGCAGGGCCCGATGCCGGACGCGGCGCTCAGGGCGGAGATGGCGCGCGCCTTCGAGAGCCTGTAAGGCCCAACCATGCTCGATGATCTGACGACCTACCGGCTCCAGGACTTTCTGCTGTTCGACGCCGCCACCTATGAGGGGTTGTTCGCCCAGATGAACGGCGCGTTCTGGCTGCTGCCGGCGGCGACCGTGCTGGCAGGGCTCGCAACGCTCGTGGCCATCAGGATGAAGGTCTGGGCCGCCATGCGCATCGCCGCCGCGGTGATGGCCGCCGCCTTCGCGCTCTCGGCCACGCTGTTCTTCCTCGGCGTCTACGCGACGATCAACTGGGCGGCGGTCTACCCGGCATGGCTCTTCTTCGGCCAGGCCGGACTGCTCGTTCTGCTTGGGACCCTCGCCGGGCGGCTCGAACCGTTGGTCGACCGGAATTCGCCGCGGGCGCTGGTCGCCACGATCGTCACGATGCACACGCTGCTCGTCCATCCGCTGGTGGCGTCCGCCACCGGCCGCGCGTTCGACGGCCTCGAATGGTTCGGCCTCGCGCCCGATCCGACCGCCATGGCGACGCTGGGGCTGCTCGCCTTCACCCGCTCGCGCTGGCGCTTCCTGCTGGCGCTGGCGCCGGTGCTGTGGCTGACGGTGAGCTTCCTGACGCTGTGGACGCTGGAGCTCGACGGCCAGGCGGCCGTACTGGCGGCCGGCTCGGTGCTCGGCGTCGTCGCGCTGTTCCTGCCGGCATCGGCGAAGAGCGGGCGGGTGTCACCGGCGGCGCAGCCCGGCGCAGCGCAGGAGAGCCGCCCAGCGGCGGCCGGAACGCGCCGTCCGGCTCGCCAGCCGAAGCAAGCGGCACCCGCGACGCTGGTGCCCAGCGCCCCGGTCAGAAGCGATACCAGACGGCGCTGATCAGCCCCCGCTCCCGCAAGGCGTTGTGGCCAGCGACCGTCGCGAAGGCGCCGGCCTGGAGGGACCAGCGGTCGTTGAGATCGTAGACGAGCGACCCCTGCGTCTTGTGATAGGCGTAGCTATCGCCGTCCCCGCCGGCGGAGATGGTTGAGAAGCTTTGCGCCAGCAGCAGGATGTCGTCCCACGGCCTGATGCCGAAGGTGAGGTCGAGCCTGACCTCGTCGGGACCGTCGCCGAGTGCCAGGCGATAGCCGGCCTGGGTGTCGACGAAGGCGGGATAGTCCCCGAGCGAGAAGCCGTAGCCGGCCAGCAGCCGCGGCTCGATCTGCGGCGCGGTCCAGTCGAGGCCGGCAAAGCCCTCGTCGCCGACGGCCTGGGCCCGTTTCAGCCGGCCCGAGAGCTGGCCGGAGACGACGATCCCGTTGTCCTCGAACAGAGCCAGGCGGGCGCCGAGCGAGGCGTCGAACAGTGCAGGCCGCGCCGCCGGCAGGTTGCCGTCGCGCTCACCGCCGAATTCCCCGGTGCCAAGCAGGGTCAGGCTGTCGGTCAGGCCGTATTCCAGCAGCAGGCTGACCGTGCCCTTCTCGAAATCCGGTCGCTCGGCGATATTTGCCTGCGCATCGAAGATGCTGTCGGCCGTCGAATAGAGGCCGGTGACGATCGCCTGGCCGGTTCCTTTCGGCAGGGTCCAGGCACCGCCCAGCGCATCCGTCGGCGCGGTTGCGGCCGCGAGGATCAAGGCCAGCAAGGCAGCACGTCTTCCTGTCCGTCGCGACATCTGCCGGCCCGCCCACAACCTGAACGGGGATCGATGCTGCAGCGGCTGCGGGGTTCTGGCAACGGGAAAGAGCGCAGTGCGCTGCCGAATATTCCCTTAGGGAAGAAGGTGTCGCTTCCGGGTGACTCCGCACTCGTTGCGGACGGCTATCGACGTTGTGGCTGAGGCGAAAGCAGCAGTTCCGTTCCGCTCGACGGCCCGATAGATTGCGGGCGACACGAAGACCGGCGGCAAGCCGGCGGCGCGTCGGGGAGGAACCGCATGACCAGCCGCTACCACGAGACCTATGCCACTTGGCGCCGCGACCCGGAGGGGTTCTGGCTCGCCGCTGCAGAGGACATCACCTGGACACGGAAGCCGACGCGGGCTTTCGACCCTGCCGCCGGCGTCTACGGGCACTGGTTCCCGGACGGCGAATGCAACACCTGTTTCAACGCGCTCGACCGGCATGTCGAGGCGGGGCGCGGCGACGCCATCGCGGTGATCCACGATTCCGCCATCACAGGGCGCCAGCGGCACATCAGCTATCGCGACCTTCTGCGCGAGGTTCAGGCGCTCGCGGCGTCCCTCGCCGATCTCGGCGTCGGCAAGGGCGACAGGGTTCTCATCTACATGCCGATGGTGCCGGAGGCGATCGTCAGCATGCTGGCCTGCGCGCGGGTCGGAGCCATCCATTCGGTGGTGTTCGGCGGCTTCGCCGCGCCGGAATTGGCGACGCGCATCGACGACGCGACGCCGAAGGTGATCCTGTCGGCATCCTGCGGACTCGAGCCGACCCGTAAGGTCGAATACAAGCCGCTGCTCGACCGGGCGATCGACCTTGCCGCCCACAAAGTCTCCGCGACGATCATCCTGCAGCGCCTGGAACTCGAGTGCAGCATGGTCTCGGGCCGCGACCATGACTGGGCCGCCCTGCGCGCGGCGGGCCTGGCGGCGATCGACGCAGGCCGGGACGTTCCCTGCGTGCCAGTCAAGGCGACCGACCCGCTCTACGTCCTCTACACGTCCGGCACGACCGGCAAGCCTAAGGGCGTGGTGCGGGACAATGGCGGCTACATGATCGCGCTGTCCTGGTCGATGCGGGCGATCTTCGACACCGACGAAGGCGAGACCTTCTTCTGCGCCTCGGATGTCGGATGGGTGGTCGGGCATTCCTACATCGTCTACGGGCCTCTGCTGCGCGGCGCGACGACCATCCTCTACGAGGGCAAGCCGGTCGGCACCCCGGATGCCGGAGCGTTCTGGCGCGTTGCTGCCGAGCATGGCGCCAAGGCCCTGATCACCGCGCCGACGGCGATAAGAGGGATGCGGAAGGAGGATCCGGAAGGCCAGCTGCCGGCGCGCTACGATCTGTCGAAATTCGAGGCGCTGTTCCTCGCCGGGGAGCGTGCCGATCCCGAGACGCTGATCTGGGCCGAAGAGGCGCTGGGTTGCCCGGTGATCGACCATTGGTGGCAGACGGAATCCGGCTGGCCGATCGCCGCTAACCCGAAGGGGCTCGGCCTCTTGCCGGTCAAGCGGGGCAGTCCCGGCGTCGCCATGCCGGGCTTCGACATCCGGATCCTCGACGCGTTCGGCCAGGCGGTCGAAGCCAACGAGATGGGCGCGATCGCGCTGAAGCTGCCGCTGCCGCCCGGCGCGCTGCCGAGCCTCTGGAACGCCGACGACCGGTTCCGCGAAAGCTATCTCGAGGCCTATCCCGGTTACTACTCGACCTCCGATGCCGGGTTCGTCGACGAGGAAGGCTATGTCTACGTGATGGGCCGCACCGACGACGTCATCAACGTCGCCGGCCACCGCCTGTCGACCGGCGAGATGGAGGAGGCGGTCGCCGGCCATCCGGCTGTCGCCGAATGCGCCGTCATCGGCATGCGCGACGAACTGAAGGGCGAACTGCCCTGCGGCTTCGTCGTCCTGAAGAACGCCAGCCGTCAGGATCGCTCGGAAATCGAGCGCGAGCTGGTCGCCCTGGTGCGCGACCGGATCGGGCCGGTGGCGGCGTTCAAGCGCGTCATCGTGGTGGATCGGCTGCCGAAAACGCGTTCGGGCAAGATCCTGCGGCGCACGATGAAGGCGATCGTCGACAGGGACGAATTCGACATGCCGGCGACGATCGAGGACCCGGCGGCGATCGACGACGTGAAACGGGCGGTGGAAGGCTGAGCTTTATTCCGGGCGGATGCGGCCGGCAACGCCGATCCCGCCATCCGGATCGAGGCGGATCAGCACGATCTCGCCCGAAGCCGGGAAGATGTCGGTCAGCGCGGTGATGTTCACCTGATGGGTGACCAGCACGGCCTTCCGTCCGGCCGCGTCGAGCCCGGTGAGTCGCGCCTTCAGCGCTGCGGTCTGGTCGGGCGCCGTCTGGCGGTTCTGGAAGAACGTGTCGATCGCCGGCTCGGAGGTCACGGGTCCGACGCCGAGCAGTTCGGCGGTCTCGCTCGAACGGCACCAGCGGCTAGTCAGCACGACATCGACGGCAACGCCGTTGCTGCGCAGACGCTCGCCGATCTGCCGCGCCTGCCGGCGCCCAGCCTCTGAAAGGTTGCGCTGCGTGGCGCAATCGCCCAACGCGAATCCCGCCGGGTCGCCGGTCCCCGGGGCGAGCGCGTGGCGCATCAGGAGATGCGTGCCCGGTGCCCGCGCCTGAAGCCAGCTGTCCTGCGCGAAAGCGGGCAAGGCGGCGAGAACGAAGAGGGCGCAAAGCACCAGGCGGTTGAAGATGGTGGGCATGCGGGCTCCCTCGGATGTCGCCTGAGGATAAGTTGGCCGCGAAACACGCCCTGCCAGCGATTCTCGCCATATTCGCGCCCGAGCGACACTCTGGCGCAGCTCGCCGTCTTTGCTGCGCCGTCGCGTGGGTAGTTTCGCTTCCCGCCGTTTCCAGCTAGAAGCCGCCGGCACGCCATAAGCAGGGCAGACCGTTCATGACCCAAGCCTCCACCGAAAACGGCGAAAGCCGCGCCCGGGTGCTCGCCGAGGCCCTGCCCTTCATGCAGGCCTACGAGAACAAGACCGTCGTCGTGAAGTATGGCGGCCATGCCATGGGCGATCCCGAACTCGGCAAGGCCTTCGCCCGCGACATCGCCCTGCTCAAGCAGTCCGGCATCAACCCGATCGTCGTGCATGGCGGCGGCCCGCAGATCGGCCGCATGCTGACCCAGCTGGGGATCGAGTCGCGCTTCGAGGGCGGCCTGAGGGTCACCGACGAGGAGACGGTGAAGATCGTCGAGATGGTCCTCGCCGGCTCGATCAACAAGGAGATCGTCGCGCTGATCAACGCCGAGGGCGAGTGGGCGATCGGGCTCTGCGGCAAGGACGGCAACATGGTCTTTGCCGAGAAGGCCCGGAAGACCGTCGTCGATCCCGACTCCAACATCGAGCGGGTGATCGATCTGGGCTTCGTCGGCGAACCCGTCGAGGTCGACCGGACGCTGCTCGACCTCCTGGCGCGCTCCGAGATGATCCCGGTGATCGCGCCGGTCGCGCCCGGCCGCGACGGCGCCACCTACAACATCAACGCCGACACCTTCGCCGGCGCCATTGCCGGCGCGCTGCAGGCCTCGCGCCTCCTGTTTCTCACCGACGTGCCGGGCGTTCTCGACCGCAGCGGTCAGCTGATCAAGGAACTGTCGGTCGCCGAGGCGCGCAGCCTGATCCGCGACGGGACAATTTCCGGCGGCATGATCCCCAAGGTCGAGACCTGCATCGAGGCGATCGACCGCGGCGTCGACGGCGTGGTCATCCTCAACGGCAAGACCCGCCACGCGGTGCTGCTGGAACTTTTGACCGAGCACGGGGCGGGCACGCTGATCGTGCGCTGACCCGTCAGGTCGCCGCGCCGAGCAGCGTCAGGATCGAGGCCCCGATGATCAGGCAGCCGACGAGCTCGAGCCGGGCGATCTTCTCGCGGAACCAGAACACCGACGAGGCGAAGGTGAAGACCAGCTCGATCTGGCCCAGCGCACGGACATAGGCGACCTTCTCCAGCGTCATCGCAGTGAACCAGCCGGCCGAGCCGGCCACCCCGACCAGACCGACGAGCAGCGCCGGCCGCCAGGCGCGCGCGACGGCGGCGAGCTCGGCCCGGTCGCGCAGCAGCATCCAGGCGAGCATCACCAGCGTCTGGATGCCGGTCGCGAAGACCAGCGTGGTCGCCGCCCGGATCAGCACGCCGCCATCCTCCAGCGACAGGGACGCGCCGCGAAAGCAGACGGCCGAGATACCGAAGAGCGCGCCCGAGAGGACGCCGATCCCCGCCTCGCGCGAGAACAGCGCCTTGCCGATCCTGACATTCCCGCGCCCCGCGACCGAGATCAGCGCGACGCCGAAGGCGCCGGCGAGGATCGCGGCGAAGGCAAGCCAGGTGACGGTCTCGCCGAGCAGGATCAGGCCGAAGATCGCCGCCTGCACCGGCTCGGTCTTGGAATAGGCCGTGCCGACCATGAAGTTGCGGAAGGCGAAGAGATAGACGAGCAGGAAGGTGGCGAGAATCTGCGCCACGCCGCCGACCGCAACGGCCACGAGGAAGGTCGCGTTGGGCGTGGGGATGGAAGGATCGCCGACGACCAGCAGCGCCAGAAGATAGAGGACGGCGAAGGGAAAGCCGAAGCCGAAGCGCGCGAAGGTGGCGCCTGTCGACCCCATCCGCCCCTTGAGCTGTCGCTGCAGGCCGGAGCGCAGGTTTTGCAGGAAGGCGGCGGCGATGGTAATGGGGATCCAGAGCGGCACGGCGGACCTGTCAGGTTTGCTTCAGGCTTCCGCTCCACCATTCGGCGGCGCTTGGCAAGGCCGCCTTAGATTCGCACCCCTCGGAATTCATGACCGCACACAACACGATTCGCCAGACGGCCGAGGCGACGCCTCAGGATTTCGCCAATGTGCGCGACTGGGTGTTCGACCTCGACAACACGCTCTATCCGCGCCACTCGAACCTGTTCTCGCAGATCGACCTGCGGATGACGGAATTCGTCGCCGAGTTCCTGTCACTGCCGCCGGACGAGGCGCGGGTCGTCCAGAAGGATTTCTACCGCCGTTACGGCACCACGCTGCGCGGGCTGATGCAGGAGCACGACGTCGATCCGGATGCGTTCCTGCAATATGTCCACGACATCGACTATTCCTGGATCGACCCAGATCCGAGCCTCGGCGACGAGATCAAGGCGCTGCCGGGCCGCAAATTCATCTTCACCAATGGCGATCGCGGCCATGCCGAGAGGGCGGCGCGCCAGCTCGGCATTCTCGACCATTTCGAGGATATCTTCGATCTGGTGGCGGCCGGCCTGGTGCCGAAGCCGGCGAGCGAGACCTACGACAAGTTCATGGGCCTGCATCGGGTGGATGCCGGCCGCGCGGTGATGTTCGAGGATCTGGCGCGCAACCTGGTAGTGCCGAAGGCGCTCGGCATGCAGACCGTGCTGATCGTGCCGAACAATCTCGAGGAGACGTTCGGCGAGATCTGGGAGCACGAGGGCCGGGACGGCGAACACATCGACTACGTCACCGACGATTTGAAGACGTTTCTGCGCTCCATCCGCTGATGGTCAGGCCGGGGCGAAGCCGCGGCCTGAATTGGCGACTGCCTCCCGGAAGTCCTTACTCGCCGAGAAGCGAACGGCCCCGTTGGGCGAGCCCCTCATCCGCATCGGCAGGCGAGCTCCCTTTGTCCGGCTCGACCGACTTGTCGCCGTCGCTGCCGCCATTCTGCTCGAAGATCGACGCCATCTGCTCCTGGCCGTTCGGCGCAATACCCGCCTTGGCGCTTTCGCGCTCGCGCCGGCTCTGCGTGTCGCTGTCGCTGCGGTCCGCCGGCCCGCGGGTCTCGTCGAGCGCGATATGCTCGAGCGTGTCCTTGTCTTGCTGACCGCGGATCAGCGTCGAGTCGGAATCTTGGTAGGCCATGATCTGCTCCAATTGCGTCGAGGCCCAGCCCCATACGAGGCGCAACGGGCGAACGCCGCAAGGCGTTCCGCGCAGCGATGCCGGATAAGGCCTTGAGTGAAACCGGAAGGGCTTACCCGCCGACGCAGATGACCGGGAAGATCGAGTCCTTCACCTCGGCCGTGGCATCGGGAACGCTGGCCAGCGCCTCGTTCGGGTCGGCCGGTTCGAATTCGATGCCGTTGGCCGAAAGGAACGCCGTCGCGGCGCCCGGACGGATCGCGAAGTTGATCGACTGCGGGATGTCGCCCGTCGCATCCGCCACCGCGACCGCGTTCAGCTTTGCCGTCACCACGCCGACGACTCGGCCGGCGAGATCGATCAGCGGACCGCCCGAATTGCCGGGCTGGACGGGAGCCGAGATCTGCAGATAACGCTCGTCGTTCATCAGCCCCAGGAGCGAGGAGACGTTGCCGCGGGTGACGTTGAGCGAATCTGCCAGGATCGAGCGAAGCGGGAAACCGAGGGCGAGGATGTCTTCGCCGAGCCGGGGCTTCGCAGTCGAAATCTCCAGCGGCTCGCCGAGCGCCCGGTCGACCTTGATCAGCGCCAGATCGTTGGCCGGGTCGATGATGGTCTGCGAAACGACGTCGCTCTGCCCGACGAGAACCGTCGTGCAGGCATTGACGACATGCGCGTTGGTCAGCAGCCAGCCGTCGCGCGAGACGAGGAAGCCGGAACCGGCCATGTCGAAGGCAGGTGCCGGCGGCACTTCCTGCGGCACGCTCTCGCCGGGTACCTCGAAGAGGTTCGGCTGGGCCGGATCGATGGAAGCCATGGCATAGCGCGCGTCGGCGGCCCCGCCCGCGCCCTGCTCCCGCTTGCGGGCAAGGAGCGAAGAGAAGGGATTGGGCTCGTTCGCGGCGACGACCGGAGCCTGCGGCTCGCCGGCGAACGGGTCGAACAAATTCGACGCGACCACGACGTAAGGCGCAAGGCGGTCCGCTTCGTCGGCCACGTAGGATGCCGAGAAGCCGCGAAGGTCGGTACCGCGGGCGGCGAAGCGCATGTAGTAGCTCCTGCCGGCTTCCTTGCCGCGGACAACGAACCACTCTCCCCCGAACGTCGCATCGGAGACGGTGCGGCTGCCAGTCGGCTCGCTCAGGACCTCGAACAGCCCGTTGAGGGTCTGGCCTGTATCGGCGATGCGGATCGTCTCGACCTCGATGCCGTCGTCCGCCGAGCGCCAGACATTGCCGACTTCTGTCTCGCCGCGATCCTCTGCCAGCGAAAGCGGAAGCAGGATCCGGGCGCCCGTCGCCGCGTCGTCGACCAGCGTCGCGCCGAGACTCCGCTGGGCGTTGTCGGAGAGGTCCACCAGCAGCTTCAGCATCGGCTCGTCGATGATGCCGGTCGCAGCCATGCCGTGGCGGGCCTGGAAATCGCGGATAGCCCTGAGGGAGGTTGCACCGATGGTGCCGTCGAAAGCGCCGACATAGTCACCGGTCCAAGCAAGACGCGTCTGCAGCCCCTTGCGGAAGGCGGCGTCCGTCTGGGCGTTATAGGCCAGCGCCAGTTCGGAGGGCTGCGCGGCGGGTGCCTGCGACATCACCGGCGTTGCCGCCAATGCCGTCGCTGCAAACAAGATTTTGGCCCCGCGCCACATGTCATCCCCCTTTTGACGAAACGGTGACAGCCGAAGTAACGCGGTCAGTTTCGTTTGGTTGCGGAAGACTTTTACTTTTTCTTAAGACGGTTGCGTATGCAATTTTCCGTGCGGTGAATCGCTCACACGAAGTTGAACAAGACTTCAGTGCTTTGCCGGCCCGTCAGACGGCGGCGCTCCTAGGCGGCAAGGCGTTCGGGCCGGCCTCGTCGCCCAGCCCGACGGCCTCGATCCGCTCGCCCCGACGCATGAGCTTGTCGGTGGACACGAGGATCTGGTCGATGTCGCGCCCGGCCTGGCCGAAATGGCCCTTCAGCGCCGTGACGCGGGCGTCGAGACGCGCCAGATCCTCCGCGAGGAGGCGAACTTCCTGCTGGATGCGGCCGGCTTCGGCCCGCATCCGCGAGTCCTTGAGGATTGCCTGCACGACCTGGATCGACAGAAGCAGCAGCGAGGGCGAGACGATGACGACCTGGGCGCGATGCGCCTTCTGCACCACGTCCTCGAAATGCTCGTGCAGATCGGCGAAGACGGCTTCCGAGGGCACGAACAGGAAGGCCGTGTCCTGCGTCTCCCCGGGGATCAAATATTTCTCGGCGATCGCCTTCACATGCACGTCCATGTCGCGTCGCATGCGGCTCGCGGCAAAGGCCCGCGCATCATCGGTGCCGGCCTCGCGCAGCGCCGAGAACGCCTCCAGCGGAAACTTCGCGTCGATGGCGAGGCTCGGGGCGCCGTTCGGCATGCGGATCAGGCAATCCACCCGCTTGCCGTTGGAGAGCGTCGCCTGGAAGGAATAGGCGGCGCTCGGCAGCGCGTCGGCGACGATCGCCTGCATGCGCCCCTCGCCGAAGGCGCCGCGCGACTGCTTGTTGGCCAGGATGTCCTGCAGCCGGACGACCTCGCCGGCGAGGCCGCGGATCTCGCCCTGCGCCCGGTCGATGACGGCGAGGCGCTCCGCCAGCGCCGTGAGCGAGGCCTTGGTGTCGTGCGTCGTCTGCAGGATCGACTGCCCGACGCGGGAGGTGAGCCCGTCGAAGCGTTCGGCCAGCGTGCGGGTGAGGTCCGCCTGACGCGCGCCGAAGATTTCCGCCATGGTCTGCATGCGTCCGGTGATCTCGGCCTGGGACTTCAGCACCGCGTCCAGCCGGTCGGCGGCCTCCGCCTCCCGCTCGGCTGCCTCGCCTGCCCGGCCGGCAAGACGCGCGGCCCTGCGCCAGAGAAAGAAGAACAGGAGGGCGATCCCGGCCAGCGCGATCTCGGTCGGCATGACCGGGTGACCGAAGAGGCTGCCGACGGGTCGGGCGAGGTAATCGGCGAAAGCGGCACTGTCCATGTCGCGACCCTAGCGGCGATTCGTAAACGAATCGGATCAAAACAGGAACATCGTCGCATGACCATTCGTAACTAGCCAGCGCGGCAGCTCCCGGACTGCAAGTACGATTGACCGGCCTGACGCCAGCGATTACCTGAGCGCCATGACGATCCGACCCCTCATCATTCTCCCCGATCCGATCCTTCGCCAGGCGTCCAAGCCCGTGGAGCGCGTCGATGCCGCGGTCAACAGCCTCGCTGACGACATGCTCGCGACGATGTACGACGCGCCCGGTATCGGCCTCGCGGCCATCCAGGTGGGCGAGCCGCTGCGGCTGCTCGTCATCGACGTCGCCAAGGAGGACGAAGAGAAGGCGCCGCGCGTCTACCTCAACCCGGAGATTCTTGCCCAATCGGACGAGATGAACGTCTACGAGGAAGGCTGCCTGTCGATCCCCGATTATTATGCCGAGGTCGAGCGGCCGGCCGGCGTGACCGTCCGCTATCTCGGGCTCGACGGCAAGCTGCACGAGGAGAAGGCGGACGGCATCCTCGCCACCTGCCTGCAGCACGAAATCGACCATCTCAACGGCGTCCTGTTCATCGACCACATCTCCAAGCTGAAGCGCGACATGGTGGTGAAGAAGTTCACCAAGGCGGCGGCCCGCAAGACCACGGCCTGAGGATGAGCCTGCGCGTCGGCTTCATGGGGACCCCGGCTTTCGCCGTCCCGACACTGCAGGCGATCGTCGCGGGAGGCCACGACGTCGCCGCGGTCTACACCCAGCCGCCCCGCCAGGCTGGCCGGCGCGGCCTGACGCTGACCCCATCGCCCGTGCAGGTGGCGGCCGAGCAACTCGGCCTCGCCGTGCGCAGCCCGATCAATTTCCGCGACCCGGCCGACGTGGAATCCTTTGAGGCGCTTGGTCTCGATGTCGGGGTGGTGGTCGCCTACGGCCTGCTCCTGCCGCAGGCGATCCTCGATGCGCCGCGCTTCGGCTGCCTCAACGGCCACGGCTCGCTCTTGCCGCGCTGGCGCGGCGCAGCGCCGATCCAGCGGGCGATCGAGGCCGGCGATGCCGTCACCGGCATGATGGTGATGCGGATGGAAGCCGGTCTAGACACCGGCCCCGTCGCCCTGACCGCCGAGACGCCGATCGGCGAGACCGAGACGGCGGGCGAGCTGCACGACCGTTTGGCAGATATCTGCGCGCGGCTGATGGTCGAGGCGCTGGCGAAGCTCGAGGCCGGCACGCTCACCTTCGAGGATCAGGACACCCTCGCCGCGCGCACCGGCCGCGAGCCCGTCTATGCCCGCAAGCTGACCAAGGCCGAGGCGGCGATTGACTTCGGCGGCGAAGCGGAAAGCATCGCGCGGAAGATCAACGCGTTTGCCCCGGCGCCGGGCGCGTTTGTCGAGATGACGCTCGGCGGCCCCACCGAGCGGGTGAAGATCCTTCGCGCCCGGGCAGAGGCAGGTTCAGGCGACGCCGGCACGACGCTCGACGACCGGCTGCTCGTTGCCTGCGGCACGGGCGCAATTCGGCTTCTGGAGCTGCAGCGAGCGGGGGGCCGGCCGATGCCGGCGGAAGAATGGCTTCGCGGCACTGCCGTCGCGGCCGGAACCGGGCTCGTGGCGGCCGGCACGCCGTAGGGCCGAGACGGCCACGCGGTTCCGGTCACCGCCGCATCCGTGTAAGGGGCTCGAAACCGAGCCGAACGAATTTGCCAGCAAGGGCGCCTCCCACCGATGCCCCGATACAAGCTCACCATCGAATATGACGGCACGCATTATTGCGGCTGGCAGCGCCAGAAGGCGGATCTGTCGGTGCAGGAGGAGATCGAGCGGGCGATGGCCGGGTTCAGCGGCGAGGCGGCGACGCTTTTCGGCGCGGGCCGCACCGACGCCGGGGTTCATGCGACCGGCCAGGTGGCGCATCTCGATCTTGCGCGCGACTGGGAAACGGACGTGGTGCGCGACGCGCTGAACGCGCATCTGCGGGACGCGCCGGTGTCGATCCTGGCGGTCGAGCGCGTCGCTGACGATTTCGACGCCCGCTTCTCCGCCCGCCAGCGGCATTATCTCTACCGCATCTTCAACCGCCGCGCTCCGCCGGCGCTGCTGGCCGGACGGGTCTGGTGGGTGTCGCGGTCGCTCGACGTCGAGGCGATGCACCAGGCAGCGCAGCGCCTTGTCGGCACGCATGATTTCGACACGTTCCGCTCGGCGCATTGCCAGGCGAAGAACCCGATCCGTACGCTGGAGCAGCTGGACGTTGTCCGCGGCCCGGGCGACGAGATCCACATCCATGCCAGGGCGCAGTCCTTCCTGCACAACCAGATCCGCTCCTTCGCCGGCACGCTGAAGCTGGTCGGGGAAGGCCGCTGGAGCGAGGCAGACCTGGTCTCTGCGCTCGAGGCGCGCGACCGCACGCGCTGCGGCCCCGTGGCACCGCCGGACGGGCTGTATCTGACGCAGATCACCTACGGCACGGCGCCGAAGCGGACTCTGCCGGCCTATACGCCGGCACGCGACGAGACGGCCCCTACCGGCACGCGCTGAAAATATTCCGGCGAAGTGTCTCCGCGCCTTTCGCCCCAAGGGGATAGCCCCGCCCGAGGCGCTTGTTTGCCGCCGTGCTGCCGCCTTTCTGCCATCCGGCGGTTGAAAAACATCTCAAAGCAGATATCCTGACGCTCTCAATCGAAGCCAGAATGACCGGCCCCGCGATGGCTGCTCGGGCTATATATTCTGTGCTAACCAACCGTTCCCCGATGCACCTGTCGATCAGGTCTGCAGGTTTTCCGGCCGGGACGACTGTCCAAGATGGAGTCATCATGACAAATATTCTTCGCAATTCGTTTCTGTCAACTGCTGTTTCAGCTGCTATTCTTTCCGCCGGCGCCGCATCGGCAGCGACGCTGGCCGAAATCAAGGAAAGCGGCACGGTCCGGGTCGCGGTCGCGAACGAGATTCCCTACGGCTACATGGACATGAGCGGCGAAGCGAAGGGTGCCGGGCCAGACGTCGCGCGGCATGTCTTCGAGCAGATGGGCATCGACGACATC
The DNA here is from genome assembly GCF_014196845.1 of Aurantimonas endophytica. Lineage (GTDB taxonomy): Bacteria > Pseudomonadota > Alphaproteobacteria > Rhizobiales > Rhizobiaceae > Aurantimonas > Aurantimonas endophytica. Next base: position 227,700 of record NZ_JACIEM010000002.1, on the reverse strand, counting down.
GAGTGGACGAGCACGAACTTTTCCTCGCTGATCCCCGGCCTGCGCGCCGATCGCTTCGACGTCGCCGCCGCCGAGATGGCCGTCCTGCCGGATCGCTGCCAGAGCGTGATCTATTCCGAGCCCAACAGCTCCTATGGCGAGGGTCTGCTCGTCGCCGCGGGCAATCCCAAGGATCTGCACGGCTACGACGCCTTCGCCGACAATGACGGCAAGGTGGCGATCATGGCCGGCGCCGACCAGCTGGAGATGCTGCAGAAGCTCGGCGTCCCCGAAGACCGCATGGTGACGATCGCCAGCAACGCCGACGCGATCTCCACCGTCTCGACCGGCCGCGCCGATGCGTATGCCGCCACCAGCCTGACGGTCAGCGAGCTGGCCGCCAAGGATGACGGCGTGGAGAGCGCCGGCTCGTTCGAGGATCCGGTGATCGACGGAGCGGAAGTCCGCAGCTGGGGCGCATTCGCCTTCGCCAGCGACTCCACCGAATTGCGCGACGCCTTCAACGAGGAGCTCACGAAGTTCAAGGAGACCGACGAGTGGCGCGAAATCCTCTCGGGCTACGGCTTCTCCGAGGCCGACATCGAGGGGTCGGGACAGCGCACGACGCAGGAGCTCTGCGACTCCTCCAGCTGATCGTTGGGCACAGACAGAATTGGGGCGCTGGCGGGCGGAAGCTCGCCGGCGCATTTCGGTCGTCCGTCAGGATCGGCCACCGGCCGGTTGGAACACTGACGCATGGAATGGTTAGCCTATCTCGGGCCGCTCTCTGAGGGCGCCCTCGTCACCGCGCAGATCGCGGTCGCCTCGATGCTGCTCGGCGCGGCACTCGCCTTCATCTTCGGGATCGGACGGCTGTCCCGCGTCACGGCCATCCGCTGGCTGTCGGTCTCCTATATCGAGATCTTCCGCGGCACCTCGCTGCTGGTGCAGCTGTTCTGGCTGTATTTCGCGCTGCCGCTGGCGGGCGAAGCGGCCGGCATAGACCTGCGCTTCAATCCGGTGACCGTCGGCATCCTGGCGCTGGCGCTGAATATCGGCGCCTACGGGGCGGAAGTCGTCCGGGGCGCGCTGCAGGCGGTGCACGGCGACCAGTTCGAGGCCGCCAAGGCCCTCAACTTCACCGATCGCCAGGCGATGTGGCGCATCGCCCTGCCGCAAGCGATTCCGGAGATGATGCCGACCTTCGGCAATCTCGCCATCCAGAACCTCAAGGATACCGCGCTGGTGTCGCTGATCAGCCTCGCGGACCTCGCCTTTCGGGCCGAACAGATCCGCAATTTCACCCAGGACAGCGTCACCGTCTATTCGCTGGTGCTGCTGATGTATTTCGGCATGGCGCTGGTTCTCGCCGGGTTCATGAAGCTGCTCGAGCGCTCGGTCGGGCGCTGGCGCCGGACGGGAGCGTAAGCCATGCTGTTCGGATACGAATGGGACACTTCCAGCAGTCTCGCCTTTGCTGTCTCGATCCTGCCGATCCTGCTCTGGGGCATGGTCGTCACCCTGCAGGCGACGGCGCTCGGCTTCGTCATCGCACTGGTCCTCGGGCTCGTCCTCGCGGTGCTCAAGGCGGCCCCGACGCGGCTGATCTCCTGGCCGGCCAAGGCGATCGCGGAGTTCCTGCGGGACACGCCGCTGCTGGTGCAGCTGTTCTTCCTCTATTACGTCCTGCCGGAATTCGGGATCGTGCTGCCGGCCTTCATGACCGGGGCGCTGGCGCTGGGCCTGCAATACAGCGCCTACATCTCGGAGGTGTATCGCGGCGGGCTCGAGGCGGTCGATCGCGGCCAGCACGAGGCCAGCCGGGCGCTGAACATGGCCGCCGGCCGGAGCTTCACCCGCATCGTGCTGCCGCAGGCGATCCCGCGAATCATTCCGGCCCTCGGCAACTATCTCGTCTCGATGATGAAAGACGTGCCGATCCTGTCCGTCGTCACCGTGCTCGAGATGCTCAACGTCGCCAAGATCATCGGCGACCGGACGTTCAACTATTTGATCCCGCTGTCCATGGTCGGCGGTCTTTACCTCATCCTGACGCTCGTCGCTGCCGCCGGCGTCAGGGCGCTCGACATGAACCTGCCGAAGAGGGGGCTGCCGCTCCGATGACCCAGCCGATCATAGAATTTCAGAATGTCGTCAAGCGCTTCGGGCCGGTCACCGTCCTCGACCAACTGAACTTCAGCGTCCAACCGGGCGAGAAGGTGACGATCATCGGCCCGTCCGGCTCCGGCAAGTCGACGGTGCTGCGCATCCTGATGACGCTGGAGACTATCGACGACGGCATCGTCCGGGTCGAAGGCGAGCCGCTGTGGCACGAGGAGAGCGGCGGCGAGCTGAAGCCGGCCGGGGAAGCGCATCTGCGCCACATGCGCGAAAAGCTCGGCATGGTGTTCCAGAACTTCAACCTGTTCCCGCACATGACGGTGCGGCGCAATCTCACCGAGGCGCCGCGCACCGTGCTCGGCCTGCCGAAGGCCGAGGCCAACGACCGCGCCGAGGAACTGCTCGACATGGTCGGGCTGGTCGATCAGGCGGACAAGTTTCCCGGCCAGCTCTCCGGCGGCCAACAGCAGCGCGTCGGCATTGCCCGGGCTTTGGCGATGCGGCCGAAGGTGATGCTGTTCGACGAGCCGACCTCGGCGCTCGATCCCGAGCTCGTCGGGGACGTCCTCAACGTCATCCGCCATCTCGCCGAGGAGCACGACCTGACCATGCTGCTGGTGACCCACGAGATGCGTTTCGCCCGTGAGATCTCCGACCGGATCCTGTTCTTCGACGGCGGCACGATCTGCGAGGAAGGCACGCCGGCGACGATCTTCGGCGAGCCGAAGGAGGAGCGGACACGCGAATTCCTCAAGGCGGTGCTCGACCCAGCCTGACCGCTGGTCAGACCAGCGGCACGCCCGTGAGGTCCATGACCGCGCCGTAGCTGACCAGCGAGCAGACGACCATCAGCGCCGTCACTGCGGATGCGCCGCCGATGTCCTTGCCGGTGGCGACATAGATCAGCCGCACCGTCAGCCCGATCGAGGCGAGACTGACGAGAACGCCGAGCAGCGCCGTCGCCTCGCTGGTCCCGAGCAGCAGCAGGAGCATCCAGTAGGGTGCGAAGGCCCAGGCGAGCAGCGCCCCGCCCCAGTTGGTGGCCACGACCACCGGCACGATCTTCTTGGAATAGCCGACATGCTTGGCCGCCAGCATCAGGACGATGATCGGCAGCAGCCAGCCGGTGACGTCGGCGAGCGCGTGGGCGGCGTAGATGGTCACGGCCCCGGTCTCGGCCACCGGCCCGTCGCGCTCCACCGCCTCGTATTCGATCCAGGAGAGCGCGATCGGCGGTAGGGCCACGACGATGGCAGAGAAGGATTGCCAGAACCCGTCGGCCGACAGATCGAGGCGCCGCAGGCCCTCGCTCTTGCCGCTCATCAGCAGCAATGCGCCCGAGAAATAGCGCAGCACGTCGTCGAAACTCGGCACCAGGTCAGGGGCGGGCGGCAAACCAGCGGGCGATGAAGGTTTCATAGATCTGCGTCAGTCCTTCGAGATCGACCAGAGCAACCCTCTCATTGGCCATGTGCATTGTCTTGCCGACAAGCCCGAATTCGACGACCGGACAACAATCTTTGATGAAGCGGGCGTCGGATGTGCCGCCGGAGGTCGACAATTCGGGCGTGCGCCCGGTCACTTCGGCGATGGCCGCGGTCAGCGACTGCGTCAATGCGTCGTCCCGCGTGACGAAGGCGTCGGCCGGCCGCTCGCGCCACACCACCTCCACCGAGGCAGCGGCGCGCCCCGGCCGCAGGGGCGATGCGCTCGCTGCCCCATCGATCCGGCGCCGCAGTTCCTGGGCGAGGGTCTCGGGAGTCCAGAGATCGTTGAAGCGGACATTGAAGGACAGGCGCGACCTTGCGGGGATGACGTTGACCGCGGGATTGCCCGTGTCGATCGAGGTGATCTCGAGATTGGACGCCGGGAAGCGGTCCGTCCCCTGATCGAGCGGCTCAGCCATCAGCGCCCCGGCGATTGCGACGATCGTGCGCACCGGGTTGTCCGCGAGATCGGGATAGGCGACGTGGCCCTGTAGGCCGGTCACCTTCACCTCCCCCGACAGCGAACCACGCCGGCCGATCTTGATCATGTCGCCCAAGGCGGAACGGTTGGTCGGCTCGCCGACGACGCAGGCGTCGAAGCGCTCACCGCGTTCCCCCGCCCAGGCAAGCAGCTTGACGGTGCCGTTCACCGCCGGTCCCTCCTCGTCGCCGGTGATCAGCAGCGATACCTGGCCGGACGGGAGGTCGCCCCGCGCTTCGAGCCGCGCCACGGCGGCGACGAACGCGGCGATGCCACCCTTCATGTCCACCGCGCCTCGCCCGATCATCTCGCCGTCGACGACGGTCGCGGCGAACGGGTCGTGGTGCCAGTCGTCGCGGTCGCCCGGCGGGACGACGTCGGTGTGTCCGGCAAAGACCAGATGCGGCCCTGACTTGCCCTTGCGAGCGAAGAGGTTCTCGACGTCCGGCGTGCCAGCCTCGCTGAACACCGGCCGCTCGACGGCGAAGCCGAGTGGCGCCAGCATGGCGGCAAGGGTCGCAAGGGATCCCGCCTCCTCGGGCGTCACGGAGGGGCAGCGGATCAGCGCCGCTAGGACGGCGGAGGGGTCGGTCGTATCTGTCATGCGGCTCAGATAGCCGAGATGATGCGCGGTTGCCACAGATGCTTGCCAAGGGCCGCACGGCCCGGTTCTCCCAGACTTTGTGGCGGGCGCGCCACGTTTCCGCCGCGTTCCCGGCGGAAACGCTGAAGCGGGGACAACTGCCGCGAGGGGACTGCATGGGATCGGGGGATCGGGCCGCCATCGGCGCGCAACGGCTACGTCTGTTGCCGCTCGCCGGCATCGCAGCGCTGCTGGCGCTTTCCGGCTGCATCGCCGACGGACCGGGCGGCTCGCCGCTCGCCCTTGGCGCCGCCGTCACCGAGACCGATGCGACCGAGAAGACCGAGAGCGCCGAAGCTTCTCCCGCCACCGCACCGTCCGAACAGGACGTCAAGATCGCCGCCCGCGAGGCCAGCAAGGCCGCCGAATCCGGCACGATTTCCGGTAGCGCCGCCCTCGACCAGCTGATCGAAAAGCACGCGTTGAATGCCGGCATCCCACCCGCTCTCGCCTATGCCGTCGTCCGCGTGGAAAGCCGCTACAATCCGAAGGCCAAGGGTGCCGGCGGCGTCTACGGGCTCAGCCAGATCAAGCCCGCGACGGCCCGTAGCATGGGCTTTGCCGGCTCGCCGAGCGATCTGTTCGATGCCGACACCAACCTCACCTACGGCATGAAATATTTGAAGGGCGCCTGGGAACAGGGCGGCCACGACGTCTGCAAGGCGTCGATGAAATACAAAGGCGGCCACCGCACCACCCGCATGAGCCAGTCGGCGGCGCGCTATTGCTCGGCGGTGAAAGCCCATATGGCCGAGGTCAACAAGCGGCGTGGCGTGGCAACGCCGGCCGAGGCGGCGCCGGAAGAGGAAAAGGGCCTGCTCGGCACGATGATCGCTGCGATCCAGCCGAAGCCGGCTGCCGCGGACGGGAAGCCCGCCGCAACGACACCTGCCGTCAGGGTTCAGGCAAAGCCCGCCGAGGCGGCTGCAGCCGCGCCGGCCGTGGCATCGGTCAAGCCTGCGGCAGAGGCAGCAGTCGCGACAGCCCTCGTGCCGACGGCGAAGACCGTCACCCCGCCCCTGCCGACAGCGGCCGAGACGACCGAGGTTGCCGCAGCACCGGTACCGTCATCCGCCAAGGGCGGCCGGGTCGCCGCCGTAACCGAAGAGGCGGGCATCGACGACGAGGCACTCGCTGCCCGCATGGGATTCGACGACGACGTCGCCCCCCTGCTGCGCGGCGCCGACGCGCAATAACACCAGGACAAGAAGCCCAGCTGCCTCAGCCGGCGGGGCGGTCGGTGACGACGAGCATCGGCCCCAGCCGGTCGCGCCGGTAGGCTATGTTGGCGTCGGGATAATAGAGGCTCGACACCTGGCCGTCGAAGAACAGCGCGTCGCGGCAGCCGAGCCGGTCACGAAAGAACAGCCCGAAATCCCAGAAATTCACCGCCTGGCGCGACAGCACGAGGCGGACCGTGCGCCCGTCTTCGCTGGCGCAGACGCCGTTGCGGACGTAGCGGCTGTCGGAGCCGTCGATGAAGCGCGGATGCAGTTCACCATCGATCAGCAGCATCGGGCCGGACTGGGTGGCGAAATCCGGCTTGTGGGCGCCGGCGACATAGACGCCGGTCTCCATCACCCTTGCCTTGCCGTCCTCGACGAAGAACACGCCGTTCGGCTGCAGCGAGTAATTGCCCGTGCCCGTGCCGCGCACCAGCGAGCTGACTTCGCGACCGTCCTGCACGGCGAGGCCGACGGCCCGCCGGTCCTCGTGATACATGCCGGCATTCATGATCAGGCGGACGCGCGCACCATCGACGCTGGCGCCCGCCCGCTCGAAGGTCTCGTAGGGGCGGCCGGCCGTATCCTCGGCCCGCAGCGACACGTCGTAGCGGTCGAGCGGCACGTCGCAGACGATGTACTCGACGCCGGACGCCGTCTCGGTGCGGCAGATCCCGTCGTGCCCGGCCGGGATGCTCGGCATCGGCTGCAGCCAGCCGAGCAGGCTGCCGAAGGCCGCCAGCGACACCGGCCAGACGCTGTTCAGACGGGTTCGCCGGGCCATCACGGTCTCCGTCGCGGATTTTCGGCAGGCCGGAGCGGCACCGAAGGCGCGGTCAGCTGCGCAGCAGCTCGTTGATCGAGGTCTTCGAGCGGGTGCGCTCGTCCACCCGCTTGACGATCACGGCGCAATAGAGGCCGGGGCCCGGCTCGCCATTGCCCATCGGCTTGGCCGCGGGAAGCGAGCCGGCGACCACCACCGAATAAGGCGGCACCTCGCCATAGGTGACCGAACCGGTGGCGCGGTCGACGATCTTCGTCGACTGGCCGATGAAGACGCCCATGCCCAGCACCGAGCCCTCGCGCACGATGCAGCCTTCGACGACCTCGGAGCGGGCGCCGATGAAGCAATTGTCCTCGATAATCGTTGGCCCCGCCTGCAGCGGTTCGAGCACGCCGCCGATGCCGACGCCGCCGGACAGGTGGACGTTCTTGCCGATCTGGGCGCAGGAGCCGACGGTCGCCCAGCCGTCGACCATCGAGCCCGAATCGACATAGGCGCCGAGATTCACGAAGGACGGCATCAGGACGACGTCCTTGCCGATGAAGGCGCCCTTGCGGACGATCGAGCCGGGTACGGCCCGAAGGCCCGCCTCGCGGAACCGGTCCTCGCCCCAGCCGGCGAATTTCGAGGGCACCTTATCCCACCAGGTGGCGCCGCCGGCGCCGCCTTCGATAACCTGCATGTCGTTGAGCCGGAAGGATAGGAGCACCGCCTTTTTCAGCCACTGATGCACCGTCCAGGCGCCATCGTCGCCGCGCGTCGCGACGCGTGCCTCGCCCCGGTCGAGCATCTCCAGTGCCGCTTCGACCGCCTCGCGCACCGCGCCGGTTGTCGAAGCGGAAATGGTGTCGCGCTCGTCGAAGGCGCGTTCGATGGTCGATTCGAGGGCGGCGCGGTCCGGCGCGGTCATCGGCAGGCTCCTGGAAAAGCGGGAGAAACGGGCGCTGACGCCCTGTCGAAATCGGCCCGGACCCTAGTTGAAGGCCCCTGAGGAATCAATTCGAGCAGGCGAGGCATTCGTGGCGCAAGAGACACCCCGCGACCAGAACGGCTGGGATCCGTTCCCCAGTTCGCAGCGGGACAAGCAGGACGTCAAAGCAATACCTGCAACGCCTCAGACCCGATCGCCGACCTATCGCCTGGCGTTCGACGATGCCGACTTCCTCTCCAGCGAGGCATTGCGCGGCGTCCGCCTGCAGCTCGAACTGATGAAGCCGGAGATGGCGCTGAACGAGGCGGGCATCCTCTCCACCGTCATCCTGTTCGGCGGAGCGCGCATTCCGGAACCAGGGGCGGAAGCCTGGGCGGCCCGTAACCCGGAGCAGAAGCGCAATCTCGAGGCGAACTCCCGCTATTACGAGGAGGCGCGGCGCTTTGCCCGCTTCGCCTCGCAGCACTCCGCCGACACCCATGGCGGCAAGGAGTTCGTCATCGTCACCGGCGGCGGGCCCGGCGTGATGGAAGCCGGCAACCGCGGCGCCGCGGATGTCGGCGCGGTCTCGATCGGCCTCAACATCACGCTGCCGCACGAGCAGGCGCCGAACCCCTACACGACGCCGGAGCTCTCATTCAACTTCCACTATTTCGCGATCCGCAAGATGCACTTTCTCCTGCGGGCGAAGGCGATGGCGATCTTTCCAGGTGGTTTCGGCACGCTTGACGAATTGTTCGAGGGGCTGACGCTGATCCAGACGCGGCGGATGCAGCGCATCCCGGTGATCCTGTTCGGCGAGGAATTCTGGCGCCGCGTCATCAATTTCGAGGCGCTGGCAAAGGAAGGCACGATCGCGCCGTCCGATCTCGAGCTGATCACCTTTGCCGACACGGCAGAGGATGGCTGGCAGGCAATCCGCGACTTCTACGCGTTCTGAAACCTGGCGCCCGGCTTACGCCTGCAGGCTCAGTCGGCGGTGCGGCCCATCTGCTCGCGCAGCTTCGCGCAATGGTCGGTGATATCCGCGCGCGGCGTGAAGATGGTGAAGTCGTAAGGCGCGGGCGCATCCTGGACCAGCCCGTAATCGGCCTGCGAGCCGGCCGCTCCGCTGACTTCGACCATCTGGACCGAGACCGACTTGGAATCCGGCTCGCGGGCCGCGATGATGGCGGGCACCGCCCGGTCGTTGCGGACATGGCCGGACCCGGCGATCAGGACGGCGCTGCCGCTCTCCTTCGCCGCACCGATCAGCGCATCGGCCATGGCGCCGTCGCGGGCGCGCTGCACGACGCTCATCGGTTCGATCGCGGCATCGGGCATCAGGCCGCAATGGGCGTCGCGGATGGCATCGGCAAGTTCTTCTGACTGTGCCTCGGGCAGCGGGCCGTTCAGGGCGAGCCGCTCGACATCATCGGCGGACAGCGCCTTGAGGCCGCCTTTCGAGATCGCGCCAACCACCGCCTCGTCGAGATTGCCGGCGGCCATGGTCAGATCGTTCCGGGCCACGGCTTCGAAGATCGGGCGATAGATCGAGAAATCCGGCCAGCCGCGCTCCGTCCATTCGAGCTGGCGAGCGAGCGCCTCCAGATCGACGACACCCGCGTCGCGGAAGCTCTCGAGGGCGGTGTTCAAACGCTCCGGCACCATCTCGAGCACGACGGAGGGTGTCGTGCCGGCTCGGGCGAGATCCGAAACGATATCGGCCTGCAGCCGGTGGTGATCCGGATTGTCGTGAATCTCGCCGAGGAGGACGTAGCGAGCGGCACCCGCTTCTTCCAGGAGAGCGCTGGCGCTCGAAGGCAGACCGTCGCCGCGGAAGACGCCGCCAACCAGGGGATTTACGACGAAATGCCGGGCACTCCAGCGCGGCGCATCGGAATCGAACAGCTTGGTGGCGGTGACGGCCTCGCCGTCTTCGACGGGAAGTTCGGCGACGTCGATGGTTTGGGCAGCCCGGTCACCGGCAGCCGCAAGCCGCGCCAGTTCGGCGGCGGAACTTGCGTCTTCGTCGAGGGAGATCGTCGTTCCCGGATCCGCCGCGCCAGCACCGCCGAACGGCGCCGCCGTCGCCACCGCGACGAAGGTGTCGCCGCCGTCGCGGCTGTAGGGCAGGCGCACGCGATCGTCGGGTCTGGGCGCAACGAACGTCACATCGTCGGTCACTGCCAGCGGAAGCTTCGCCACGATGCGCTCGACATTGCCGGCCGCCGCGTAACCGAGGCCCGCGAATACGGCGATGCCAGCAGGTATCCAGACGAAGCGTTCCAAGTCGGCATGTCCCCCATGTCGGATGTCCCGATGCGAATCGCGGCCATCGGACCGTGTAGAGATCGGGAACGGATGTGGCAAAACTATTGCAGACCGGGGCTTTCGCGACGAATTCCGACCGCGAACCGATGAAAACATCGAAACGGTGAATATTCCGGTAAAATGTCCGGGTCTCGCGCCAGTGGAGAAGGCCGGACGGTCCGGTTTTGCCGGACCGTCCGTGTCGCCTCCCCAGGCAACTCCCGCCGCTTGGCAGGCCGAATCACGGCCCACTCTCCTCGGGTTCCACCCTTCCTGCGTACAAGCGCTCCAGGGCCCGCGATAGACGCGCGCCGCCACAACCCAAAGCTTTTGGCAGGGATCATCAACGAAACGTTAAATCAGCTGGGGACAAACCCCGCTCACAGCCGTCCAGCCAGTGCGCGGCTCGGCCAGCAGGTGGCGGCCATGCCGTTCTTGGCCTCGAAGTCGCCGATCGACCGGCGGGTCTTGAAGCCGGCCAGCCCGTCGGCGCCGCCGACATCGTAGCCGAGCGCGATCAGCTTCTGCTGCATGCGGGCGACGTCGCCCCGCGTCAGCCGGTCGGTGTCCCGCCACCGGCCTGCGAGCGGCCCGGCGCCCTGCTTGCGGTCGGCCGCATGGCCGACGAACAAAGCGTAGAGGTCGGAGTTGTTGTATTCCTTGATCACATAGAAGTTCGGCGTCGCGATGAAGGCCGGTCCGTTGCGCCCGGCCGGCATCATCAGATGACCGCGCGCTCCGAGTTCGTTGGTCGGGAACGGCCGGCCCGAGACGCGGGTGACGCCGGCGGCGGCGAATTCGGAGATCGGCCGGCCGCGATCCGGCCCCTCGTTGGCGCAGGAGACGCCCTCCGGCACCACCACCTCGAAGCCCCAGTCGCGGCCCGGCTGCCAGCCCGACTGGCGCAGATAGTGGGCGATCGAGGCGAGCGTGTCGGGCACCGAATTCCAGATGTCCTTGCGGCCATCACCGTCGAAATCGACCGCCAGCGCCAGGAATTTCGTCGGCATGAACTGCGGCTGCCCGAGCGCCCCGGCCCAGGAGGACTTCATCTCGGAGACCTTGAGATGGCCATCGGCGACGATCTGCAGCGCGGCGATGAGTTCCTCGCGGAACATCGCCTTGCGCCGCGCCAGATAGGCCTTGGTGCCCAGCACCTGGAAGGCATTCTCCGGAATCCGTGCCGCGCCGAAGCCGGACTCGCGGCCCCATATCGCCACGATGATCGGCGCCGGCACGCCGTAGCGCGCGACGATGCGGTCGAGCAGCGCCTTGTGTCGCTGGAGCAGCGCCCTTCCCTGGCTGACATTGCCGGCGACGTTTCGCTCGGAGAGATAGTCGGCGCCGCTCCTGAACTCGGCCTGGAAGTTGGTCTCGGCGACGCCCTCGCCGGAACCCGGAAGCTGCAGGTCCGGCAGCTTCAGGTTGAGGCTGACGCCCTGGAAGGCCTGGTCGAAGATCGGGCGCGGCACGCCCCGCTGGCGCGCCGCCGGCCAGATGTCGGACTCCAGAAAAGTTCGGAAGCCGGCATCGAGGTTCTGCGCGCCGGCCGGAGCGAGCGTACAGAGGAACAGGGTGACGGCGAGCAGGGTGCGGAGCATGGCTTCCCATCGAAGGTCGGAGAGGGACGAGTCGACGCAGGATCGGGCCTGCGTCCGATCGATGCTGCAGGCTTCGATGGCAGTATCACGGCGGCGCGGGCACGATGTCGGAAATGTCATGCAAACGTCCGCCGGCCGGGTCGGCGACTCGTTATAGCCCCGTGCGCGAGCGCATGGCGGCGGCCAGCGTGCCCTCGTCGAGATAGTCGAGCTCGCCGCCGACGGGCACGCCGTGGGCGAGCCGCGTGACCTTCACGTCGAGCCCTTCCAGCTGGTCCATCAGGTAATGCGCCGTGGTCTGGCCCTCGACCGTGGCGTTGACCGCCAGCACGAGTTCCTTGATGCCGCCGCGATGGACGCGCTCGACCAACTGCCGGATGGTCAGGTCGTCCGGGCCGACGCCCTCGAGCGGCGACAGGACGCCGCCGAGGACGTGATAGGCGGCATTCAGCGCCTTGGCGCGTTCCAGCGCCCAGAGATCGGCGACGTCCTCGACGACGATCACCGTCGACTGGTCGCGCGAATGGTCGGTGCAGACCGTGCACGGGTCGAACGTGTCGATATTGCCGCAGACCGAGCAGATCGTGACCTTGTCGCGCGCCTCGGCCATCGCCGCGGCGAGCGGCGACAGCAGCTGTTCGCGCCGCTTGACGAGATGGAGGGCAGCCCGGCGCGCCGAGCGGGGGCCGAGACCCGGGAGCTTCGCCAGCAGCTGGATCAGCCGCTCGATCTCCGGGCCTGCAATGGGTTTTGCCATGAATGACGAGCCGGTCGGCTATCCTCTGTCGCGGCGGGGCGCGGCCAGCTGGCCCTCGCTCCCGCCAATATCCGCCGCTAATCCGCGGGTGCGGTCGGCGCCGTCAGAACGGGAACTTCATGCCGCCCGGCAGCTGCAGGCCGGCGGTCATCTCCTGGGTCTTTTCCTGGATGGCGAGGTCGAGCTTGCCCTTGGCGTCGTTATGCGCGGCGACGACTAGGTCCTCAACGATGTCCTTCTCTTCCTCGCGCAGGAGGCTCGGGTCGATGGCGATGCCCTGCATCTCGCCCTTGCCGTTGAGGCTGACGCTGACGACGCCGCCGCCCGCCTGGCCGGTCACCTCGATGCGGGCGACCTCCTCCTGCAGTCCGGCCATCTTCTCCTGCATGGCCTTGGCCTGCTTCATCATGCCCATCAGGTCTTTCATCGCGCTAGTCTCCTATTCGTCGTCGTCCATCTCGGACGGATCATCCAGAATGTCGTCGTCCACCATAGCGGCGAGTTCCTCGACGGCCACCACCGCCTCTGCTTCGCCACGCAATCGCACGTCGACGATCTTGGCCCCGGGAAAGGCCGACAGGATGGCAGCGACCTCGGGATCGAGCGCCGCATCCGACAAAAGCGTGGCGCGGCGCGAGGTCTCGACTTCCTCGAGCGTCGGCATCGCCTCGCCGCTCGATATCGCCACGACCCAGCGCTGGCCGGTCCATTCGTGCAGCTTGCGGGTGAGATCGCTGATCAGCGTCCGCGGCGCCTCGGGGGTCAGCGCCACTTCCAGGCGGCCCGGTACGAGCTTCACCAGCCGCAGGTAGCGGTGGATCGACACCCGCATCAGCGAATCGCGCTTCGTCTCGGCCAAAGCGACCAGATCCTCCAGCGATCCGATCCCGATGTCGGGTGCCGCGACCTGCTCGGGCGATGCCCGCTCCGGCGCCGGGCTGGTCGAGGCCAAAGCGAGATGCGCCCGCGAGGGGGATGCGCTGGGTGCAGGCCGCGGCAAGCGCGCTTGTGCCGAGGCCGCCGAACCATTGCCGCCGCTAGGCGGATCGCGCGGTTCGGCCGGGCGGGTCGGCTGCGTCACCGGCGCCGGCAGGGCGTCGGTGCCCTCCTTGCGGATCAGCCGAACCAGATCGTCGGGCGACGGCATGTCGGCGGCATGGGCGATGCGGATCAGCGCCATTTCCGCCGCCTGCCGCGGCGTCGTGGCGTTGCGGGTCTCCTCCAGCGCCTTCAGGAGCATCTGCCACACCTGGCTCAGCGTGCGGATCGACAGCGTCGTCGAGAAGGCGAGGCCGCGCTCGGCCTCCATCGGCGACAGCGCCGCGTCCTCGGCGGCTTCCGGTACGTAGCGCAGCGTCGTGACGAGATGGGTGAAATCGGCAAGATCGGCGAGAACGACGGCGGGATCGGCACCGGCCTGGTACTGGTCGCGCAGTTCGGTCAGCGCGGCGCGCCCGTCGCCCTTCATCAGCGTCTCGAAGAGGTCGATGATCCGGACGCGGTCGGCCAATCCGAGCATGTCGCGCACCGCGACGCCGGAAATGGCGCCGGCGCCGTGGGCGATGGCCTGATCGGTGAGCGAGAGCGCGTCGCGGACAGAGCCTTCCGCCGCCCGCGCGATCAGCCGCAGCGCCTCGGCGTCGATCGCAACGGATTCAGCGTCCGCGATCTTCTGGAGATGCGCGATCAGGGTCGGGGTGTCGACGCGCCGCAGGTCGAAGCGCTGGCAGCGCGACAGGACGGTGATCGGCACCTTGCGGATCTCGGTCGTCGCGAAGACGAACTTCACGTGCTCCGGCGGCTCCTCAAGCGTCTTCAGCAGGCCGTTGAAGGCCTGGTTCGACAGCATGTGGACCTCGTCGATGATGTAGACCTTGTAGCGCGCCGAGACCGGGCGATAGCGCACCTGCGCGATGATCTCGCGCACGTCGTCGATGCCGGTATGGGAGGCGGCGTCCATCTCGACCACGTCGACATGCCGGCCTTCCATGATCGCCTGGTCGTGGATCCCCGGCTCCACCATGTGGATGGTCGGCTGGTCGATCGTCTCGGTCTGGTAGTTCAGGGCCCGGGCGAGGATGCGCGCGGTGGTGGTCTTGCCGACGCCGCGCACGCCCGTGAGCATCCAGGCCTGGGCAATGCGGCCGGTCTCGAAGGCATTGGTGAGGGTGCGGACCATCGGCTCCTGGCCGATCAGATCCTCGAACGAGGCCGGGCGATATTTGCGGGCAAGGACGCGGTATGGCGCAGTCGCGCCCTCCGGTTTCGTCGCAGTGCCGCTGTCGGTATCGCTCATCGCGTCAGGTCCGGATCTGGAGGCAGGCGCCCCGGTCGGCATCGCCGCCCGGCGAGATGCCACGCTCCGCCCGGTTCTGAAGCGAAAGGTTGGACGGCGCAACCCCCGTCGCGTAGATGCGGCATGGCCGTCGTTTTGCCTTGAATGGAGCGGACGACACTTCCCGATTCCACGCGACCGCAACGGGCGGTGGCATGCCGGGCGGCCGGGTGCGCCGCAGGGAAACATCATGGCTCTCGGACGATACCAGCAGCAGCGCAAACTGGCGCTTTTCGCCATCCTCGTCGGCGCCTTCATGGCGCTGCTCTTCGTCGGATCGGCATGGCCGGAAGAGATCCACGAGACGATCGAAGTGGTCGGCCTGGGGCTGATCGTGGTCGGGATTGCCGGCCGGATCTGGTGCACCCTCTATATCGGCGGGCGCAAGGCCGCGGAGATCGTCGCCGAAGGGCCCTACTCGATCTCGCGCAACCCGCTCTACGTCTTCTCCAGCATCGCCGCCGGCGGCGCCGGGGCGGCGACGGGCAGCATCGTGCTCGGCCTCGTCTTCATGGTCGGCTGCGCGGCGGCATTTAGGGTCGTGATCCTGCGGGAGGAGGCCTATCTGCGCGAGGCGTTCGGCGCTTCGTTCGACAGCTACGTGGCGCGGGTGCCGCGCTTCTTCCCCGACATCTCGCTGTTCCGGGACGTGCCGAAGATCACCGTCGACATGGCATTGGTGTACCGCACGATGGGCGATGGCCTCGTCTTCTTCGCGGCGATGCCGTTCTTCGAGACGGTCGAGATGCTGCAGGCGGGGGGCTATCTGCCGGTGCTGCTGCGGCTCTACTGAGCGGCGGCGCGAGCAGCGTCAGGGCGCGCGGCTCTCACAAAGGCGGAAAAGGTGGGAGGCTGGCACGATGACCCGTGCCATAGCTCGTTGGGGCTGCTTCCTTCCGGACCTGACCCGGTTGGCGAGTGGCTCGTCCACCACCAACCTCCCGGCCTCCATATCGATGATCGGCGTCCTAAATGCAAGACGGGCGCTTCTGGAGATCATGACAATGCGAGCCTTCGAACTCGATCCCCGTCTTGCGGCGGACACCGTGGCGGTGGGCAGGCTCGGACTGTGCGAATTGCGGCTGATGAACGATCGGCGCTGGCCCTGGGTGATCCTCGTGCCGCAACGCCCGGACATCACCGAGTTCCATGATCTGACTCCGCTCGACCAGACCATGCTGACATTCGAGATGGGGCTGGTGGCCAAGGCGCTGAAGGCCTCGACCGGCGCCGGGAAGATCAATATCGGCACGCTCGGCAATGTCGTGCCGATGTTTCACCTGCATATCGTGGCCCGCAGCGCCGGCGACCCGAACTGGCCGGGACCGGTCTGGGGGTTCGGCGCGCGGCAAGCCTATGCCGACGAAGACGCCGAGCGCTTCGGCGAGCAGATCCGCCAGGCGGTGCTGCCGGCATGAGAGACGACGACCACCGTCCGGAGAGCGCGCGGGCAGAGCTCAGCGCTCGCACCGGCTTTGCCGGCAACTGGCTGTCGCGAGACGGCGAACACCGCACCGATGCAAGCCTTGCCGACGCGCTGGCGCATCCGGCGGCGCGGCTGTTCCTGACCAGCGGCGAAAAATGGCTGCTGCGGACCGATGCGCCGTCGCCGGTCCCGCTGTTCAGCCGCGCCGAGGCCGAAGCGCTTGGCGCCGAGCTCGCCGGCTGCGTGCTGCTCGGCACCGACAGGGCGGGCGAGCCGCATCTGGCCGCGCGGCTCGCCGACGGGTTCGCGCCCGCGGACGGCATGGCGCTGATCGATCTGCGGTCGATCGCCATGCAGGGGCTGCTCGACCCGGACAGCGAGGGCCAGCTCGGCCAGGCGGAGCATCTGCTTGGCTGGCACGCCCGCAACCGGTTCTGTGCCCGGTGCGGGGCTGAAACTCATCCAGAGGCAGCGGGCTATCGCCGGCGTTGCCTGGCGTGCGGCGACGTCGTCTTCCCGCGCACCGACCCGGTGACGATCATGCTGGTGCATGACGGCGAAGGGCGCTGCGTGCTCGGGCGCCAGCCGCGCTTTCCGGAGAGGTTCTGGTCCTGCCTCGCCGGCTTCGTGGAGGCCGGCGAGACGGTCGAGGACGCGGTGCGGCGCGAGACGCTGGAGGAAGCGGGGCTCGCGGTGAGCCGCGTCGACTATCTCGCCTCGCAGCCCTGGCCGTTTCCCGGCAGCCTGATGATCGGCTGCATGGCGCTGGCGACGCCGTCGCCGATCGTCTTCGACGCGACGGAACTGGAAGAATGCCGCTGGTTCGGCCGCGACGAGGTGCGCGCGATGCTGGCCGGCACGCATCCGGAAGGCCTGTCGGTGCCGCAGCGTTTCGCCATCGC
This sequence comes from Aurantimonas endophytica, assembly GCF_014196845.1. GTDB lineage: Bacteria > Pseudomonadota > Alphaproteobacteria > Rhizobiales > Rhizobiaceae > Aurantimonas > Aurantimonas endophytica. The sequence continues at coordinate 210,738 of NZ_JACIEM010000002.1, read as the reverse complement.
CCACCATCTGATCAAGGCGTTCGCCGACGGGTGAGACCTATTCCCCCGGCGCGCCGACAGGCCCGTCGAGGCGGCCTTCGGCGGCGGGGTAGACGCCGAGGATCTGCACGCGGCGGGTGAAGAAGGCGAGTTCCTCCAGCGCCAGCCGCACGGCATCGTCGTCGGGATGACCCTCGACGTCGGCATAGAACTGCGTCGCGACGAAATGGCCGCCGATCTGGTAGCTCTCGAGCTTGGTCATGTTGACGCCGTTGGTCGCAAAGCCGCCGAGCGCCTTGTAGAGCGCCGCCGGCAGGTTGCGCACCTCGAACACGAAGGTCGTCACGGTGCGCCCGCCCTGCGGCGCCCAGAGCGCCTGCGGCGCCGCATCCGGGCGCGACAGGATCACGAAGCGGGTGATGTTGTTTTCCGAATCCTCGACATTGCGCTCGATGATGTCGAGCCCGTAATGGCCGGCCGCCAGTTCCGGCGCCAGCGCCGCGCGGCTCGGGTCCTTCGCCTCCGCGACTTCGCGGGCAGCACCCGCCGTGTCGCCGGCGACCTGCGGCTTCCAGCCATTGGCGCGGATGAAGTTGCGGCACTGGCCAAGCGCGTGGATGTGGCTGTGGACGCTGCGGATCGCCTCGCGCCCTGCCCCGGGCAGGACCATCAGCTGGAAATGGATCGGCATGAAATGCTCGCCGACGATCTGCAGGCCGGAATCGGGCATCAGATGATGGATGTCGGCGACGCGGCCGGCGAGCGTGTTCTCGATCGGGATCATCGCCCGCTTGGCCTCGCCCGAACGCACCGCCTCGAAGGCGTCGTCGAAGGACGGGCAGGGCAGCGGCTCCATCGTTTCGCCGAAGACCTGCCGGCAGGCCATGTCAGAGTTGGCGCCGAACTCGCCCTGGAAGGCGATCAGCGGCAGCTTCGTGGATCGATCGCTCATCAGACGGCAACTCCATACATGGCGCGGGCACGTTCCAGGTCGTCAGCCGCATCGACCCCGAGCGGCACGGTGTCGACGATCTCGGCGTCGATCCGCATCCCGTCCTCGAGCGCCCGCAGCTGCTCCAGCCGCTCGCGGATCTCCAGGGTCGAGGGCGGCAGCTTCACGAAGCGCTCGAGACTGGCGCGCCGATAGGCGTAGAGGCCGACATGGTGATAGAGCGGCCCGTCGCCCCAGGGCGCCGTCGCCCGGGTGAAATAGAGCGCGCGAAGCCGCGACGGCCCGGTCGGCGAGCCGACAAGCTTGACGACGTTCGGATTGGTCTTCTCGGCCTCGTCGCGGATCTCGACGCAGAGCGTCGCAACGTCGCAGCGCGGATCCTCGAACGGCGCGAGCACCTGGCGAATCGCCTCCGGCTCGATGGTCGGCAGGTCGCCCTGGACATTGACGATGGTCTCGACCGCACCCTCCGGATCCACCTGCTGAAGAGCCTCGAAGATGCGGTCCGAGCCCGACTGGTGATCCGGCGAGGTCATCACCGCCCGGTGCCCGGCAGCCTCCACCGCATCGCGGATCTCCGCCGCATCGGTGGCCACCACGACGCGGCCGATTCCCGCGGCCTGCGCCCGCTCGGCGACCCGGACGACCATCGGCCGACCGGCAATATCGGCGAGAGCCTTCTTCGGCAGGCGCGTCGAACCGAGGCGGGCCGGGATGAGCACGAGGATGGACATGGGCGAAACGTGAACCGGAGGTGAGTGCGAAAGCGCTTGAATGGCGCCTTCATGGATGACAATAGACGCGGCGGAACCGCGTCTTACAGCTGTTGCCATCAAACCGCAAAAGACCTAGGTTCCGCGCGTTTTTGCTGGATAAAACGTCGGCGTCGACCCCGACATCGCAGAGAGGTTTCCTCCGCCCATGAATTCCTTCGAGGCCAACAAGATCTTCGGCGCCCTGCTCGGGACGATCTTCGTCCTGTTCGGCGGGAGCCTCCTCGCGGAAGGGCTGTTCCACGCTGAAACCCCCGAGACGCCGGGATTCGAGATCGTCGTGGCCGAGGCCGAAGAGGGCGCCGACGGCGCGCCGGCCGAGGAGGCGACCGTGCCGATCGCCGCGCGGATGCAGACCGCCGACGCCGAGGCCGGGGCCGGGGGATTCCGCGCCTGCGGCGCCTGCCACACCGCCGAGCAGGGTGGCGCGAACCGCGTCGGGCCGCACCTCTGGGACGTCGTCAACCGTCCGATCGCCGGCGAGTCGGACTTCTCCTATTCGGCCGCCCTGCAGGCGTTCTCCGAGGGCGGCACGGTGGTCTGGGACTATGAGCACCTGGACTACTTCATCGAGGATCCGAAGGGGCACGTGCCCGGCACTGCAATGGGTTACGCCGGCATGCGCGATCCGGAAGACCGCGCCAACCTGATCGCCTATTTGCGTACGCTCGCCGAAACCCCGGCGCCGCTGCCGGAAGCGCCTGCCGAGGAAGCCGCTCCGGCGGAAGCCGCCGCAGAGGTCACCGACCCTTCAGCCTCGAGCAATCCGTCGCCCGAGGCCGGTGAGACCGCGCAGGCCCCCGCCGTCACCGACACCGACACCGACGCGGCGCAGCCGGCGCCAGGCGCCGAAGCAGCGCCCGTTCAGGGAGCCGACACGCAGCCGGAGACTCCCGCCGAAGCCGAGCAGGCAGCGAATGCCCCGGCCGCTCCGACCGCCGGCGACACCACCGCCGGTGCCCAGGGAACGGTCGCCGAGGGCGCCGAAAGCGTGGCTCCTGCCGAAGGCGCAGCCGCGCCGGCGGCTCCTGCCGCGCCGGCCGCCGCACCGGAAGCTGCACCCCCGGCCGCCGCACCGCCCGCAGCTGCGCCGGAAGCGGCAGCACCGCCTGCCGAAGGGGCCGCAGCCCCTGCAGCCGAGCCGGTTGCCGTCGCCGGAGATGCGGCTGCCGGCCAGTCCGCATTCCGCAAGTGTGCTGCCTGCCACGCCGTCGGCGAGGGAGCGGCCAACAAGATCGGCCCCGAGCTCAACGGCATCGTCGGCGAGACCGTCGCTTCGGTGGAAGGCTACAGCTTCTCGCCGGCGCTGACGACGTTTGCCGCCGAGCATCCGACGTGGACCCCGGAACTGCTGACGCAGTGGCTGGAAAATCCGCGGGAGCTGGTGCCTGGGACCAAGATGGTGTTCCCCGGCATCCGGGACGCCGACGAGATCGCCAACATCATCGCCTATCTCGCGACCTTCGACGAGACCGGCGCCCAGGCGAACTGAAGGGTTCGCCATATCGTCCGCTCAAAAGGCCCCGGCTAACGCCGGGGCCTTTTGCGTTCCGGGCTGCCGCGGCGCCCTCGCGCCGGGATTAAGTTTTCGTCAGGTGACTTGGCATCGCACCTTGGCCATAAATGTCTTGAAACGTCTTCGCTTTCGACGCCCGCAATCCTGACGGAGGTCCACTCTTGCCATTGCCGACGCGAACCGCCCCCCTCGCCTGCCTCGTTGCCATGCTGATGGGCCTGGGTCTCGGAGCCGCGCCGGCGCAGACTGGCAGCGAAGCAGCGGCGTCGGTGGCTGCCGATCCGGCCGCGGGCGAATGGCAGGAGTCGGACTCGCTGATCGCCCCCTCGAAATACCCGCCGGACTTCGAGCATTTCGACTATGTCAATCCGGACGCGCCCAAAGGTGGGCAACTCAACGAGACCGTGGTCGGCACGTTCGACAGCTTCAACCCCTTCGTGGTGCGGGGGACCCCGGCGGCCGGCCTCGCGGCCTTCGGCGGCGGCCTGCTCTACGACACGCTGACGGAGCAGTCGGCGGACGAGCCGGGCGTGTCGCACGGCCTGATTGCCGAGGCATTGCGCTTTCCTGCCGACTATTCCTCGGTGACGCTTCGGCTCAATCCGGACGCTCGCTGGCACGACGGCGAGCCGATCACCGTCGAGGACGTGATCTGGAGCTTCGAGACGCTGACCCAGCTGCATCCGCAATGGACCGGCTATTACAAGAACGTCACCAAGGTCGAGAAGACCGGCGAGCGGGAGGTCACCTTCACCTTCGACCAGACCGGCAACCGCGAATTGCCCCATATCATGGGCGACCTGACCGTCCTGCCGAAGCACTGGTGGGAGGGGACCGACGCCGCCGGCAACAAGCGCGACATCACCCAGCCGACATCCGAGACGCCGCTCGGCTCGGGGCCCTACCGCATTTCCCGCAGTTCCACCGGCCAGTGGATCGAATGGGAGCGGGTCGAAGACTACTGGGCGCGCGACCACCCGACGCGCGTCGGCCGCTACAATTACGGCAGCATCCGCTACGTCTATCTGCGCGACTCCAACGCCGCGTGGGAGGCCTTCAAGAAGGGCGGCCTCGACGACTGGCGGCTGGAGAACATGTCCCGGCGCTGGTCCGAGGACTATGATTTCCCCGCGGCGCAGAATGGCCAGGTAGTGCGCGAGACGATCGAGACCGAGCAGGTCCAGTCGATGCAGGCCTATGTCCTGAACAACCGGCTGCCCAAGTTCCAGGACCGCCGGGTGCGCAAGGCCCTGACACTTGCGTATAATTTCGAGGAGATGAACCGGACGCTGTTCTTCGGCCTCTACGAGCGCATCGCCAGCTATTTCGAGAACAGCGAGCTGGCGGCCAAGGGCCTGCCGAGCGAGGGCGAGCTGAAATATCTCGAGCCTTTGCGGGGGCAGATTCCCGATGAGCTGTTCACCGAGGAATTCACGCTGCCGGTCTACGGCGACACGGGCTCCGCACGGGTCTATCTGCGCGAGGCCCTGGGCCTGCTGCAGGAGGCCGGCTACGAACTGCGTGGCACGACCCTGGTGAACACTGCGACCGGCGAGCCCTTCACCATCGAGTTCCTCGGCAACGACCCCCAGGATACCCGCGTCCTGGAGCCCTTCGCCCGCCAGCTGGAGCGTCTCGGCATCAAGACCAATGTCCGGATTGTCGACACCAACCAGTATATCGAGCGGATGAACAATTTCGACTTCGAGGTCGTGGGCATGGCCTACTACCCGCAGTCGCTGTCGCCCGGCAACGAACAGCGCGACTTCTGGAGCTCCACCGTCGCCGACGTGCCCGGCAGCCGCAACTATGCGGGATTGAAGAACCCCGCCATCGACAGGCTGATCGACGCCATCGTCTTCGCCGCGGATCGCGACGACCTGGTCGCCGCCACCCGCGCGCTCGACCGGGTGATGCTCTGGGAATATTACGTCGTGCCGCAATGGTACAAGTCGGAGGACTGGCTGGCCTATTGGGACAAGCTCGGCATGCCGGAAACCGGCCCTGCCTATGCCGGGCTCGACCCCTTCTCCTGGTGGATCACGTCTGCCGCTGAAGACACGGCCCCCACCAACTGATGGCGACGGCGCTGACGTCCCTCACCCGCCGCCGCTTCACGCAGCTCGCGCTGGCCGCCGGTGCGGCTCCGCTCCTGCCCGGGGCAGCCTTCGCCGAGGTTCCCACGGAAACGCCGCTGCACGGCCTGTCGGCGTTCGGCGACCTCAAATACGGACCCGATTACACGCATTTCGACTATGCCTCGCCAGAGGCGCCGGTCGGCGGGCAGATGAACCTCGCGGTGTCGAACTGGATCCTCAACCAGTCGCCGGAGACCTTCGACACGCTCAACACCTTCGTGCTGCAGGGCAATGCGCCGCCGCGGATCGAAAGCCTCTATGACGGGCTGATGCTCGGCTCGATGGACGAGCCCGACGCCATCTACTGCGCATTGGCCGAGAGCGTCACCCTTTCCGAGGACCGCCACGGCTTCACCTTCAGGCTGCGGCCCGAGGCGCGGTTCTCCACCGGCGCGCCGGTGACGGCGGACGATGTCGTCTTCAGCTACGAGACCTTGAAGGAAGAGGGCCATCCGAGCCTCCAGGTCACGCTGCGCGAACTCGACGAGATCGTCGCGGTCGATCCAGCGACGGTGCGGATCCGGTTCACCGAGCGCCAGAGCTACCAGGACGCGCTTGGCGCGCTGAGCCTGCCGATCATGCCGCGGGCCTATTTCGCCGACCGGGAGTTCGCCCGGGTCGGACGCGAGGGCATACCCGGGAGCGGGCGGTTCGAGGTCTCGCGCTTCGAGTTCGGCCGCTTCATCGAGTACCGAAAGCGGCCGGACTACTGGGCCAAAGACCTGCCCTTCTCGCGCGGGCTCGATCTCTTCGAGACCCTGCGCATCGAGTTCTTCCGTGATCGCCAGCCGGCGCTGGAGGCCTTCAAGAAGGGCATCATCACCTTCCGCGAGGAGTTCACCTCGAAAGCGTGGGCAACCGAGTACGATTTTCCGGCCGTGGCGCGCGGCGACGTGGTCAAGCGCGAGTTTCCCGGCGAGAAGCGGCCGAAGTTCCAGTGCTGGGCGCTGAACCAGCGCCGCGAGCGGTTTGCCGACAGCCGGGTGCGGCACGCGATCAACATGTGCTTCGACTTCGAGTGGACCAACGCCAATTTGATGTTCGGCCAGCGCATCCATTCCAACTCCCCCTTCCAGGGCTCGGACTTCGTTGCCAAAGGAACGCCCTCAGCAGCCGAGCTGGCACTGCTCGAGCCGCTGCGCGGCCGCGTCCCCGAGGAGGTGTTCGGGGAGGTCTGGGTGCAGCCGGTCAGCGACGGCAGCGGCCTCGATCGCGCCTTGCTGCGGCAGGCGACGACGCTGTTTGCCGAAGCCGGCTGGCGGCTCGACGGCAGACGGATGGTGAATGCTGCCGGAGAGAGCTTCCGTCTCGAATTCCTCACCTTCGGGCAGGAGCAGGAGCGCGTCTACGCCAAGTTCATCGACACGCTGCGGCGGATCGGCCTCGACGCCTCCATCCGCCTCGTCGATCCGGCGCAGTACCAGGACCGGGTGAACCGCTTCGACTACGACATGATCCTCGCCGCCTTCAGCCTCAGTCCTACTCCGACGTGGGAGGGCCTGACGCTGTTCTTCGGCAGCGATGCGAGGGACCGGCCCGGGGCCTACAACTATCCCGGCATGGCGGACGAAGCGGTGGACACGCTCATCGCTGCGGCGGGCGCGGCCGACAACCGCAACGACCTCACCACCGCCATGCGGGCGCTGGACCGGGTGCTGCGCTGGCGGCTCGACTGGCTGCCGAACATCGGCTCGGACGTCCATCGCGCCGCCTTCTGGGACATATTCGGGTTCAAGGAAACCAAGCCCGACTATGCCTGGCCGATCGAGCGGCTGTGGTGGCTCGATGCCGCCAAGGCAGAGTCCGTCCAGCGCGGCTGACCGTTCTGCCGGCAGGATGGCCAGCGCCGGCTTTTGCGGAACCCGCCGATGCGGGCTATCAAGACGAAGCATCGTGACACAGCCCGAATCGGGCACCAAGCGCGACCACTCGGAGACGACACCCGGCCATGGGCGCCTACATCCTCCGCCGCCTCCTGCTGATGATCCCGACCCTGCTCGGGATCATGGCCATCTCCTTCATCGTGATCCAGTTCGCGCCGGGCGGCCCGGTGGAGCAGGTCATTGCCGGCCTGCAGGGCCAGGGCGGGGGCGCGACGGACCGCGTTTCCGGCGGCGGCGGCGACTTCGGCTCCAGCCAGAGCGGCGGCGATTCCGGCTATCGGGGCGCGCAGGGCCTCGATCCGGCCTTCATCGCCCGGCTCGAGCAGCAATTCGGCTTCGACAAGCCGCCGCTCGAGCGCTTCGGCCTGATGCTCTGGAACTATATCCGGTTCGATTTCGGCGAGAGCTATTTCCGCTCGATTTCGGTGTGGGAGTTGATCCTCGAGAAGCTGCCGGTGTCGATCTCGCTGGGGCTCTGGATCACGCTCCTGTCCTACCTGATCTCGATCCCACTCGGCATCCGCAAGGCGCTCAAGGACGGGTCGGCCTTCGACGTCTGGACGTCGGCTATCGTCATCGTCGCCTACGCCATTCCGGGCTTCCTGTTCGCGGTGCTGCTGATCGTCCTCTTCGCCGGCGGCTCGTTCTACGACTGGTTCCCGTTGCGGGGCCTGCTCTCCGACGGCATTCGCGGCGACTGGTGCGCGCCGTGGTCGGATGCGTTCGACGCCTCGCGCTGCGTGTCGCAGACCATTCCGGACTATTTCTGGCACCTGACCCTGCCGCTGATCTCCTTGGCGCTGTCGGCCTTCGCGACGACGACGCTGCTGACCAAGAACTCGTTCCTCGACGAGATCCGCAAGCAGTACGTCACCACCGCCCGCGCCAAGGGGCTGACCGAGCGCCAGGTGCTCTACGGCCACGTGTTCCGCAACGCGATGCTGATCATCGTCGCCGGCTTTCCCGGCGCGTTTATTTCCGCCTTCTTCGCAGGCTCGCTGCTGATCGAAACGATCTTCTCGCTCGACGGGCTCGGGCTCCTCGGCTTCGAGAGCATCTATCAGCGGGACTATCCGGTGGTGTTCGCGACGCTCTACATCTTCTCGCTGATCGGCCTCTTCACGGCGTTGATCTCCGACCTGACCTACACGTGGATCGATCCGCGGATCGACTTCGAGCGGCGGGAGGTCTGAGCATGACGATGACCAAGTCTCCCCTCCGCCGTCGTCCTCGGGCCCCGTCCCGAGGATCCAGGGGAACACCGAAATTGCACGCCGAGCATGCCGTGAGGGGCGTCACTGTCATTAAGGACCGCCACTGGATCCTCGGGACGGAGCCCGAGGATGACGGCGCGCTCTTGCTGAATGTCGTCCTCTTCCCAGGCACGGGCGCACGCCTCCGTGGTCGTTTCGCCCGACTTCCAACCGCGATGGGAGGGCGCTGATCATGGACGACGCACTCAAGGACCGGCTCAAGGAAGACGAGGCTCGCCGACCGGGGGAACCCGACACTCTGCCGGAGGAGCGCGCCGCCGAGATCGCACGCGAGGAGACCGCCGGCATCGCGCAGATGGCACCGGAGGCGGGACTGACGCGTCGTCCGCGCCTGTCGCCGCTCAACATCAGGCGCTGGGAGAACTTCAAGGCGAACCGGCGCGGCTACTGGTCGCTGTGGATTTTCCTTTTCCTGTTCGTGGTCACCTCCTTCGCTGAGCTCGTCGCCAACGACCGGCCGCTGCTGGTCGAGTACAAGGGCGAGTTCTACTATCCGGTGCTCGTCGACTACCCGGAGGAGGTGTTCGGCGGCTTCCTGCCGGTGACCAACTATCGCGACCCGTTCGTGCAGGAGGAAATCGAGGCCAATGGCTGGGCCATCTGGCCGCCGATCCGCTACTCCTATCAGACGGTCAACAACGAGATTCCGACCCCCGCGCCATCCGCCCCCTCGTGGTTGTTCACGGAGGAGGAACGCTGCCAGCGCTATCCGCTCGGCGTAGAGGATCCGAACTGCAATCTCGGCAACATGAACTGGCTCGGCACCGACGACCAGGCGCGCGACGTCGCGTCGCGGCTGATCTACGGCTTCCGGATCTCGGTGCTGTTCGGGCTGATCCTCACTGGCGCTTCCGCCGTCATCGGCGTCGCCGCCGGCGCGGTGCAGGGCTATTTCGGCGGCTGGGTGGACCTGTTGTTCCAGCGCTTCATCGAGATCTGGTCGTCGATCCCGGTGCTGTACCTGCTGCTGATCATCGCCGCGATCCTGCCGCCCGGCTTCTGGATCCTGCTCGGGATCATGCTCCTGTTCTCCTGGGTCGCCTTCGTCGGCGTCGTCCGGGCGGAGTTCCTGCGCGCCCGCAACTTCGAATATGTCACCGCGGCGCGATCGCTCGGCGTCGGCGACTGGACGATCATGGTCCGCCATCTGCTGCCCAACGCCATGGTGGCGACGCTGACATTCCTGCCGTTCATCCTCAACGGCTCGATCACCACGCTGACCTCGCTCGACTTCCTCGGCTTCGGCCTGCCGCCCGGCTCGCCGTCCCTCGGCGAGCTGCTGGCGCAGGGCAAGAACAACCTCCAGGCGCCCTGGCTGGGCTTCTCGGGCTTCATCGTCCTGTCGCTGATGCTGTCGCTGCTGGTCTTTGTCGGCGAGGCGGTCCGTGACGCCTTCGATCCGCGCAAGAGCTTCCGGTGAGGCGATGAGCGATCACGCCGGCCATTCCCACGGCTTTGCCGGCCACGCCCATGGCGCCAGCGAGAAGCGGATCGCCATCGCCGCGGTGGTGACCGGGCTGTTCATGGTGGCGGAAGTGGTCGGCGGCCTGGTCTCGGGTTCGCTGGCGCTGCTTGCCGATGCCGGGCACATGCTGACCGACTTCACCGCATTGTCGCTCGGCTGGCTGGCCTTCCGCCTGGCGCGACGGCCGCATGACGACAAGCGGACCTACGGCTATGCCCGCTTCCAGGTGCTGGTCGCCTTCGTCAACGGCGTCGCATTGTTCGCCATCGCCGGCTTCATCGTCGTCGAGGCGTGGCACCGCGTGGGCCAGCCCGGCGAGATCCTCGGCGGGACGATGCTGGTGGTCGCGGCGATGGGGCTTGCGGTCAATCTCGGGGTGCTGGCGATCCTGCACGGGGCGGACCGCGACAATCTCAACATTCGCGGCGCCGTGCTCCACGTGATCGGCGACCTGCTCGGCTCGGTCGCCGCGATCGCCGCCGCCCTCGTCATATTGTGGACCGGTTGGACGCCGATCGATCCGATCCTGTCGGTGGTGGTGGCCCTCCTGATCCTCGTCTCGGCATGGCGCCTGGTGCGCGATGCGGGCCATCTGCTGCTCGAAGGCGTCCCGGAAGGCCTCGACGTCGATGCGATCGGTCCGCACCTCGTCGCGAACGTGCCCGGCGTCTGCGAGGTGCATCACGTCCACGCCTGGGCGCTGACGCCGGAACGGCCGATGGTGACGCTCCACGCGGCGATCGTCGACGGCGCCGAGCCGACGGCGGCGATCCGCGCGATCAAGGCCGAGCTGGCGAAGCGTTTCGCCATCGGCCACGCGACCGTCGAGATCGAGCGCGGCCGCTGCGCCGACGCGGCAACCGAGGGCGACCACGCCCATCATGGGCATCACGAGCACGCCCACGGGCATCCGGCATGAAAGGTATCGCGTCTTGAGCAGCATCGCGCCCGCGCCCGCGCCAGGCCCTCTCCTGTCGGTGGAGAACCTCTCGGTCGCCTTCCATCAGGGCGGGAAGACCAACCTCGCCGTCGATGACGTGTCGTTCTCGATCGACCGCGGCGAGACGCTGGCGCTGGTCGGCGAGTCGGGTTCCGGCAAATCGGTCTCGGCGCTGTCGATCCTGAAGCTCCTGCCGTATCCGTCGGCGAGCCATCCGGGCGGCGCCGTCATGTTCGACGGCGAGAATCTGATCGACGACGACGAGGACGATCTGCGCCGGGTGCGCGGCAACCGCATCTCGATGATCTTCCAGGAGCCGATGTCCTCGCTCAACCCGCTGCACACGATCGAGCGGCAGGTCGGCGAGGTGCTGAAGGTCCATCGCGGTATGCGCGACCGCGCGGCCAGGGAACGCACACTGGAGCTGATGCACCAGGTCGGCATCCGCGACCCCGAGAAGCGGCTCGGCGCCTATCCGCACCAGCTCTCCGGCGGGCAGCGCCAGCGCGTGATGATCGCTATGGCGCTCGCCAACGAGCCGGACCTCCTCATCGCCGACGAGCCGACGACGGCTCTCGACGTCACCGTGCAGGCGCAGATCCTCGAACTCCTCAAGGTGCAGCAGCAGAAGCGCCACATGGCGATGCTGTTCATCACCCACGATCTCGGCATCGTGCGGCGCATCGCCGACCGGGTCTGCGTGATGTATCGCGGCAAGATCGTCGAGCACGGGCCGACCGCCCGCATCTTTTCCGACCCGCAGCACGACTACACCAAGCACCTCCTGGCGGCCGAGCCGAAGGGCCGGCCGCCGGCAGCCAACGCCAATGCGCCTGTGGTCATGGAAGCCAAGGACCTGAAGGTCTGGTTTCCGATCAAGACCGGCTTTTTCCGCAAGACCACCGACCACGTGAAGGCGGTTGACGGCGTCGACATCGCCGTGCGGGCGGGCCAGACCGTCGGCGTCGTCGGGGAATCGGGCTCCGGCAAGACGACATTGGGCCTCGCGCTCTGCCGGATGATCTCCTCGAAGGGCGAGATAAGCTTCGACGGCGAGCGGATCGACCAGCGCTCCTTCAAGGCGATGAAGCCGCTGCGCGAGCGCATCCAGATCGTCTTCCAGGACCCGTTCGGCTCGCTCAGCCCGCGCATGACCATCGCCGACATCGTCGCCGAGGGGCTGGGCATCCACGAGCGCAGCCTCGATACCGACGGCCGCGACGCCCGCGTCGTCCAGGCGCTGAACGAGGTCGGCCTCGATCCCGCGACGCGCTTTCGCTATCCGCACGAGTTCTCCGGCGGCCAGCGCCAGCGCGTCGCCATCGCAAGGGCCATGGTGCTGAACCCGCGCTTCGTCATGCTCGACGAGCCGACCTCTGCGCTCGACATGAGCGTCCAGGCGCAGGTCGTCGACCTGCTCCGCGACCTGCAGAAGCGGCACAACCTCGCCTATCTGTTCATCAGCCACGATCTGAAGGTGGTGCGGGCGCTGGCCAACGAGGTGATCGTCATGCGCAACGGCCTCGTGGTCGAGCGCGGCCCGGCCGACGAGATCTTCGATCGCCCGCAGACGGACTACACCAAGGCGCTGATGGCGGCCGCCTTCGATCTCGCCGCGGCACCCACCGGAATCGTATCTGAATGACCACCAGCCACTATCGCGACCAGCTGACCGACCAGCCCCTGCCCTTCCATGTCGACAGCGATACGCTGCTGCACGAGGGCTTCCGCGACTTTCGCGTCGCCACACTGCGCCACGCCCGGCTCGACGGCGAGGGCGAGATCGGGCCGATCGACCGTGAATATCTGGCGACGGGCCACGTCGCGACGATCATTCCCTACGATCCGGATCGCGACGCCATTGTCGTGATCCGGCAGTTCCGCTTCGCCGCCGCCCTGCAGACCGCGAACGCCGCAGCACTGGAATTGCCCGCCGGCATCGTCGACCCCGGCGAAAGCATCGAGGCGGCTGCCGCGCGCGAGCTGACCGAGGAGACGAGCCTCGTGCCCCGAGCGATCGAGGCGTGCTTCCGGATGCTGCCGGCGCCGGGGCTTACCACCGAGCATGCCACGATCTTCCTTGCCATCGTCGATGCCGGGGAACTCACGGATGCGGCCGGCAAGGCGGACGAGCACGAGGACATCCGGCCGATCCTCGCGCCGGTCGACGATCTCGTCGCCGCCGTCGACGAGGGCCGGGTCGAGAACGGCTATCTCATCGCCTGCACGCACTGGTTCGCACGCAAGGGTCGGGCGCGGGCGCAGGCGCTGCTCGGCACGATCGACATCAGGGACTGAGCATTGACCATTCTTCTCTCCGTGACGGGCTTCGATCCCATGCGCTGGCTGGCGGCGCTGCAGAAGGCCGGAAGCCAGCGCGCGATCGTCCTCGAGCCGAAGGACGCGACCGACCCGTCGATCGAATACGCGGTAGTCTGGAAACAGCCGCCGGGGCTCCTGGAAAACCTGCCGAACCTCAAGGCGATCTTCTCGCTCGGCGCCGGCGTAGACCATATCCTCGCGGACAAGCGCCTGCCGGACGTGCCGGTGGCGCGGATCGTCGCCGAGGATCTTTCGGGGCGGATGAGCGAATATGTCGTCTGGCGGGTGCTCGACCATTTCCGCCGCGGCCGGGCCTATCGCACCCAGCAGGCGCAGAAGATCTGGCACGAGCGCATGCAGCCCGCGGCGCGCGAGATCACCGTCGGCATCATGGGTTTCGGCGAACTCGGCCGTGACGCCGCGGACAAGCTGAAGGCGCTCGGCTTCCGCCTTGCCGGCTGGGGTCGCTCGCCGAAGCCGGCCGAGGGCGTCGAGATGTTCGCCGGGGAGGACGGGCTCGGCCCATTCCTCGCCGCGTCCGACATCCTCGTCGTGCTGCTGCCGCTGACCGAGGCGACGCGCGGCATCATCGATGCCAAGCTGCTGTCGCGCCTGAAGCGCGACACGCCGCTCGGCGGGCCGGTGCTGATCAATGCCGGCCGCGGCGGGCTGCAGAACGAGGCGGCGATCCTCGACGCGCTGGAGCAGGACAGGCTGATGGAGGCCTCGCTCGACGTCTTTACCGTCGAGCCGCTACCAGCCACGAGCCCGCTGTGGACGCATCCGCGGGTCTTCGTGACGCCGCATGTCGCAGCCTCGTCGGACCCGGACGCGCTGGCGCCGACGATCATGCAGCAGATCGCGGCGCATGAACGGGGCGAGAAGCTCCGCCATCTGGTCGATCGCGCGGCGGGGTACTGAGCGGCCTCTTCCGGGCAATTCCGTCTGTCAGAACCGCCCGCTTCGTTCCGGCCGCCGGAGCGTCGGGCCGCGCCCGTCCATCAGGCCGAGATCGCGCTTCATCGCGTCGGGCAGGTCGTCCGCGTCGAGCCGGTGCGCCGGCGGCGGCTTCGACCCCGGCGGCATGCGGCCAATCGCCAGCCCGATCAGGGCGGGCAGAAGCCTTCCAATTTCCCAAGTCATGCTGACCTCCCATGGCTTGCCGTCCAAGCGGCCTATCTGGGAGCATGGGCCCGAACGGGCTTGCCAAGCCAATCGAAGCTCGATCAGCTGGCATAAGGAGAGCTTATGCGAGTGAGGGCGAGGCGATGAGCGGACGGTCGATGCCGCCACTGGCAGCAGTACGGGTCTTCGAGGCGGCGGCCCGGCATCTGAGCTTCACCAAAGCGGGCGAAGAGCTCGGCATGACGCAGGCCGCGGTCAGCTACCAGATCAAGCTGATCGAGGAACGCGTCGGGCTGAAACTGTTCCTGCGGCGGCCGCGCGGGCTGGTGCTGACCGACGCCGGCGAGCGCCTGCGGCCGGTATTGACCGAGGCCTTCGACCTGATCGCGGCCGGGTTCGGGCAGATCATGACCGACGAGAATGCGCTGCTGCATATCAGCGTCGTGCCGACCTTCAGCGCGGCATGGCTGGCGCCGCGGATCGGCTTCTTCCAGATGCAGCACCCGACGATCGGGGTGCGCATGGTTGCCACGCGGGACGTCGTCGACTTTCGCCGCGACGAGGTCGACGTCGCCATTCGCGCCGGTCGCGGACCCTGGCCAGGGCTCGTCCAGCATCGTCTGTTCGCGACCGGCTTCACGCCTATCCTCGCGCCGTCTCTCCTCGAACGGCTCGGGCCGCTGAACAAACCCGCCGACCTCCTGAACGCCCCCCTCCTCGATCCCCACGACGTGTGGTGGCCGCTCTGGTTCGCGGCCGCCGGCATAAGCGGCTTCGATCCGGCGAACCGCCCATTCTCGGACATGGGAGACCAGCATGTCGTCGCCCGCGCCGCGGTCGCCGGGCACGGCATCGCCATCCTGACCCCGGTCTTCCACGAGGAGGCGCTGCGCGACGGCAGCCTCGTCCAGCCCTTCGAACTCGTTGCCGACGATCAGCACTTCTACTGGCTGTGCTATGCCGAGTCGCGGCGCAACGTCCCGAAGATCCGCGCCTTCCGGGACTGGATGCTGACGGAACTGGCAGCCTCACCGCCGCCGCTGACCGGCTTCGCCAACCGATCGGACGCCCCCGACTGAGCGGGCTCTCTGGCGCGATCCGTCAACGGTCGTGCGCCGCGAGCCACGCCTCCATCTCGGCAATCTCGGTTTCCTGCGCTGTGATGATCGCTTCCGCCAGGGCCCGCAATTCGGGATCCTTGCCGTACTCCAGCTGGATCCGCGCCATGTCGATGGCGCCCTGGTGGTGCGGGATCATCGAGCGGACGAAGTCGACATCGGCGTCGCCGCTGAGATCGGCCCCCATCGCCGCGTGCATCCGGTCATTGGCCTCGGTGAAGGCTCTGCTCGACGGGGAATCAGCCGCATCCATCGTGCCATGCGCCATGGCGCCGTGATCCATCCCGGCGGTCCCCTCCGTCGGGGTGGCGGTGCCGTGGCCGTCATGATCCTGGGCCGCGGCCGCCGGGGCGAAGGCAAGTGCGGCGAGAAGAACAAGGTGCTTCAGCATAAGGACTCTCCATGATGGTGGAGCCCATCTGCGAGCTTCCTGTTACAGGAAGGTCAAGTCACGATCTCCGGACCGTCGCCTTGCGCTGATGTGAGCGGCCGGATCCGGCGGATGCTGGTCACGGAAGAGCCACGCGATGCGATCCGCGCGACCGCCTCGGCCAGCGGCTCGACCGCGGTCATCATGTGGTGGGCATTGGCGTGCAGCAGCCGCGCCCCGTCCAGCATGATGCCGACATGGCCCTTCCAGAACACCAGGTCGCCGCGCTCCAGCGCCTCGATGCCGGCGAGCCGGGTGCCGAGCTCGCGCTCCTGCATGTCGGTATCCCGCGGGGCGGCAATGCCGGCCATCGCGCAAGCCAGTTGCACCAGCCCCGAACAGTCGATCCCGGCGACACTCTTGCCGCCCCAGAGATAGGGCGCGCCGAGAAACCGTTCGGCGACGGCGACGAAGTCCGGCGCGACAGCGGCCAGCGGCTCCAGATGCTGCTCGACGATGAAACCGTCCGGCGTCACCGCTGAATAGCGGGCGTTCTGGTCGGCGGCAGCGCCGGTGACCGTGACGAGGGCGCCCATCGGCAGGAAGGAGAGCGGCGGTCGCTTGATGTCGGGCGCCGGGAAGACCAGCGTCCGAGGCACGCAGACACGATGCGTCGGCGTCGTGGACGGGCCGAGCGCGCCGGTCGGCATGTAGCCCACATAGGCGCTTGCGGGGGAGTCCGGGGCGAGCTTCACCCACGACCAGCCCGCTTCTTCCTCGAAGACGACGACCGCCTCGCCGAACAGCGCCTCGGTCTCCAGCGGCGCGTCGGGTTCGGGTCGCCGCCGCAACGTCACCGTCGGCGCCACGACCTGGCGCGGCACGCCCTCGACGAAGCGGGTCGCGGCGACCTGGCCCTCGAGGTCCTTTTCGGCAAGGTCGGCGCGGAAGGCGTGCCGGCGCGGATCGAGGCTCGTCATGGCGTCGGCATCCTGCTTCTTCTGTCCAGCATCGGCGCGCAGTCCGTCAGATCGGGGCACCCGGATAGCGCTGCTTCAGCACTTCGTAGAGGGCACGGACGCCCTGCGCCTCGCCGCCGACCGGGCCCGTGGGCCCGGGCTTCGGCCGCCAGCCGAAGACGTCGAGATGCGCCCAGACTGCCGCTTTCTCGACGAAGCCCTGCAGGAACAGCGCCGCCGTTACGGAGCCGGCGAAGGCGTCGCTGGTGACATTGTTGGTGTCTGCGATCTTGGATGAGAGGTTGGCCGCGTAAGGCTGCCAGAGCGGCATGCGCCAGAGCGGGTCGGCGACACGCCGGCTTGCCGCGGCGAGTTCCGCCGCGAAGCCGTCATCCTCGGTGTAGAAGGGCGGCAGGTCCGGCCCGAGCGCCACCCGTGCGGCGCCGGTAAGCGTTGCCATGTCGATCAGCATCTCCGGCGCCTCCTCGTCGGCGAGCGCCAGGGCGTCGGCAAGCACCAGCCGACCCTCGGCATCGGTATTGCCGATCTCGACGGTCTTGCCCTTGCGGCTGGTCAGGATGTCGCCCGGACGAAAGGCGGAACCGGAAATGGCGTTCTCCACCGCCGGGATCAGCACCCGCAACCGGACGGCGAGGCCCCTCGCCATCACCATCTGCGCCAGGGCCAGCACGTTCGCCGCGCCGCCCATGTCCTTCTTCATCAGCAGCATGCCGGATGCCGGCTTGATGTCGAGACCGCCCGTGTCGAAGATGACGCCCTTGCCGACCAGCGTCACCTTCGGATCCGACGGCTTGCCCCAAGTGAGGTCGATCAGCCGCGGCGCCGAGGCGCTGGCGCGGCCGACCGCATGGATCATCGGGAAATTGCGGACGAGCAGCTCGTCGCCCTCGATGGTCTCGACCGCGGCGCCGAAGCGCTGCGCCAGGCTTCGGGCCGCCGCTTCCAGCTCGGCGGGCCCCATGTCGTTGGCCGGGGTGTTGATCAGGTCGCGGGCGAGGAACACGGCATCAGCCACCGCTGCGAGCTCCGCCCTGTCGATGGCGTCCGGCGCCTGGAAGCGGATCTGCGGCTGCGCGTCATCGCCCTTGGCGCCGCTGCGATAGCGGGCAAAGCGGTACTGGCCGAGCAGCAGCGCCAGCGTCGCGACATCGCGGTCGATCGTCGCCGGCTCCTTCGCGAAGCGCCATTCGCCGTCGGGCAGCTTGCCGGCCAGGGCGCCCGCGAGAAGTCCCCGCCATTCGGCGGCGCCGCCGCGGTGATCCGCCTTGCCCAGCCCGAGGACGGCCCCGGCCGGCCTGCCATCCTGCCCGGGCACGATGAGGACGCTCCCCGCCTCGGCGGTGAAGCGCGAGACCCGCGCCCAGGCCCGCGCCGCCTCGGGGAGAGCGTCGAGGCCGCCCGTCTCGGCCAGCCAGACCGGCAAGGCTTCGTTCGTCTCGTCGACCAGGGTAAGCGGCATGGCATGGATTCCAGGGGCTGCAGCCGGTTGTTAACCGACCGTTAGGGTTAACAGACTATGACTGGCGACGAGGCGTGGCTCAATGAGCCCAAGCTTCGGCACATCGCGGACGACACGGGAGCAGGTCATGATCGCGCGGCACAATAGAGCGATTCGCGGCTTCAGACAGGCTCTTTTCGTCACCGTTGCAGCCACACTCGTCGCCGCGCAGGGTTGCGCTTCCGTATCGCGCGAGACCACGGGGTCCATCGGTCGATCGTCCGGTTCGGCGCCGGTCGCGGCAATGTCCTCCAGCCAGCTGCAGGGCGCCGTCCAGTCCTATGGCGCGGCCTATGAGCGCGACCCTAAAGCCAAGGGCGTCGGCCTCTCCTACGCTGCCTCTCTGCAGATGGTCGGCCGCAACGACCAGTCGCTGGCGGTCATGCAGCAGGTGGCGATTGCCCACCCGAAGGACCGCGACGTACTGTCCGCCTATGGCAAGGCACTGGCCGCCGCCGGCGACCTGCCCAAGGCGCTGGAAACCGTGCGCCGCGCCCAGACGCCGGACTTTCCCGACTGGCGGCTGTATTCCGCGGAGGGCGCGATCCTCGACCAGATGGGCCAGTCCGCCGAAGCGCGCGTGCTCTACCGCAAGGCGCTGGACCTCGCCCCGAACGAGCCGACGGTGCTCTCCAATCTCGGCATGTCGCATCTCCTCAGCAACGACCTCCAGGCCGCGGAGTCCTATCTGAGGACGGCCGCCGGCCAGCGCGGCGTCGACAGCCGCGTGCGCCAGAAC
The DNA here is from genome assembly GCF_014196845.1 of Aurantimonas endophytica. Lineage (GTDB taxonomy): Bacteria > Pseudomonadota > Alphaproteobacteria > Rhizobiales > Rhizobiaceae > Aurantimonas > Aurantimonas endophytica. The sequence goes on along the minus strand of NZ_JACIEM010000002.1, from coordinate 191,666 downwards.
CTGGCGCTAGTCGTCGGCCTGCAGGGACGTTTCGACGAGGCCCGGACGATCGCTTCGGCCGAACTGTCGCCCGAGGCGGCCGAAGCCAACGTCGCCTATCTGCGGCAGATGCTGGCGCAGCAGAACACCTGGTCGATGCTGAAGGAGAAGGAAGGCCAGGAGGGCTGAGGTCCGCCTGGCTTTTCCGACCACGGCACCGGCTCTCCCAAGCCAGACCTGCGGCTGCCGCCGCGGGCCAAAACGGCATAGGTCGGGGCGACCCACTCCACCGACGATCACCTTGCGGTGCTATTGCAGCTTCATGATCTGGATGGCGGCCGGGCCGATGATCACGACGAACAGCACCGGCAGGAAAAACAGGATCATCGGCACGGTGAGCTTCGGCGGCAGCGACGCCGCCTTCTTCTCGGCGAGGTTCATCCGCATGTCGCGGTTCTCCTGGGCCAGCACCCTGAGCGCGTTGCCCAGCGGCGTGCCGTAGCGCTCCGCCTGGACCAGCGCGGTGGTCACGGCGCGAACGCCTTCGAGCCCGGTCCGGGCAGCGAGATTGTCGTAGGCCACCTTGCGGTCCGGCAGATACGACAATTCGGCGCAGACGAGCACCAGCTCTTCCGCGAGCGGGATCGACTGGATGCCGATCTCCTCGGCAACCCGGCGGAAGGCCGCCTCGATGGAATTGCCGGACTCGACGCAGATCAGCAGGAGATCGAGCGCATCCGGCCAGGCCCGCTGGATCGACAGGCGGCGCTTGGCGGCCTGGTTCTTCACGAAGAGGATCGGCGCGTAGAAGCCGAGATAGGCGATGCCGATGCAGGCCGCGACACGCATCATCGTGCCCTGGTTTTCCAGCAGACCGAGACCGAACACGTAGAACAGCGCTGCCGCCAGCATCACCAGCGGCAGTACGACACGCGCGAACAGGAACAGCGTCATCGCGCGCTGGCCGCGATAGCCGGCGACCCGGAGGCTGGCGACCGTGCCCTCGTCGGCGAGGGCCGTCCGCAGGTTCAGCCGCTCGACGACGAGCGCGGCGATACCCCGGTTCTGCTGCTGGCGCAGGCCGGCGCCGCGGCCGTTCTCCTTTTCGGACGCGAGGCGCGCCCGCTCGCGCGCGCGCATCTCGTCGCGCTCCAGCGCCACCGAACGCATGCGGCTCTGCAGCCGGTTTCCCGAGAGCATCGGCATGGCGAGGGCGAGGAATGTGGTGAACACCGCGATGGCGATGACCGTGCTAAGTACCAGCGAGCTCGATACGCCCAGATAATCGAAGAGCGATTGCATAAGATGGCGGCCTTTCCCGGCTGTACTCCGCGGCCGGGCGCTTCCCGCCCGGCCCGCCCGCTCAGAAGTCGAAGCTGATCATGCGTTTCATCGTGAAGACGCCGATGGCCATCCACACCGCCGCGACGATCATCAGCAGATTGCCCGAATGGGTCGCAAAGAGGATCCCGATATAGTCGGGGGTGGTCAGGTAGACGAGGAAGCCGACGATGACCGGCAGGGCGCCGATGATCGTCGCGGAAGCCTTGGCCTCCATGGACATCGCCTGGATCTTGCCCTTCATCTTCTTGCGCTCGCGCAGCACCTTGGAGAGATTGGCGATGGCCTCCGAGAGATTGCCGCCGGCCTGGGCCTGGATGGTGATGACGATGGAGAAGAAGTTGGTCTCGGCCGTCGGCACGTTGCGATAGAGGCGCTCGACGGATTCGGATGTCGAGACGCCCATCTGCTGCGTCTCCACGATCTTGCGGAACTCGCTCCTGACCGGCTCGGCGGCCTCGCCCGCGATCATGCGCAGCGTGTCGTTGAGCGGCAGGCCAGAGCGGATGCCCCGGACGATCAGGTCGAGCGCATTGGGGAACTCGTCGGTGAATTTCTGCAGGCGCTTCTTGCGCAGATGCGCCAGCGCGAAGCGCGGCAGCCCGAGCCCACCGACGACCGCGATGCCGAGCGACAGCACGAGCCCGGCCCCGAATACCAGCGCCAGGATCGCGCTTGTGACGCCGGTGCCGACGCTGATCCACGCGAAATGCCGCGGCGTGATGGTCAGCCCCGCCTGTTCGAGCCGCCGGGCCAGCGACAGCTTGCCGGTCAGCTTGTCGCGCTCGCGGGTGCGCGCTTCCAGTTCCTTCAGCGAGGACTGGATGGTCTTGCGGCGCTTGTCCTGTTCGCGCAGGCGCTCGCGGGCGAACTTCACCGCCACCCGGTCGTTCTCGTCGCGGCTGTACTGGGAACGCCGCGCCTCGACCTTCTTCTCCGCCGTAATGCGCGGCTGCAGGACGGCATAGGCCAGACCGCCGGCGGCGATCGTCGACAGCAGGATGAACAGTATGCCCGCGGCCGAGGTCAGCATCAGCGTGCCCCCACCCCTTCCGGGATGTTGCTGGCGTCGAGTGCCTGGGCGAGGCGCTGCTCCTCGTTGTAGTAGCGGGCGCGGTCCCAGAAGGCCGGGCGGCCGACACCGGTGGAGCGGTGCCGACCGATGATGTTGCCCTGCGCGTCCTCGCCCAGGATGTCGTAGACGAAGATGTCCTGCGTGGTGATGACGTCGCCCTCCATGCCGAGCACCTCGGTGACGTGGGTGATCCGGCGGGACCCGTCGCGAAGGCGCGCGGCCTGGATGATGACGTCGACCGAGCCGACGATGATCTCCTTGACCGTGCGCGACGGCAGCGAATAGCCGCCCATGGCGATCATCGACTCGATGCGGTTCAGGCATTCTCGTGGGGAATTCGAGTGGATCGTGCCCATCGAGCCGTCGTGGCCGGTGTTCATCGCCTGCAGGAGGTCGAACACTTCCGGTCCGCGCACCTCGCCGACGATGATCCGCTCGGGGCGCATGCGCAGGCAGTTCTTGACGAGGTCGCGCATGGTGATCTCGCCCTCGCCCTCGATATTGGGCGGGCGCGTCTCCAGCCGCACGACATGCGGCTGCTGCAGCTGCAGCTCGGCGGAGTCCTCGCAGGTGATGATGCGTTCGTCGGCGTCGATGTAGCGCGTCAGGCAGTTCAGCAGCGTGGTCTTGCCGGAACCGGTGCCGCCCGAGATCACGACGTTGCAGCGGACGCGGCCGATGATCTGCAGGATCGCCGCGCCTTCGGGCGTGATCGCGCCGAACTTGACCAGCTGGTCGAGCGTCAGCTTGTCCTTCTTGAACTTGCGGATGGTCAGCGCGGCGCCGTCGATGGCCAGCGGCGGCGCGATGACGTTGACGCGCGAACCGTCGGGCAGGCGCGCGTCGCAGATCGGCGAGGTCTCGTCGACCCGGCGGCCGACCTGGCTGACGATGCGCTGGCAAATGTTGAGGAGCTGCTGGTTGTCGCGAAACCGTATGTTGGTCTCTTCGATCTTGCCGCCGACCTCGATGAAGGTGTGGCGCGAGCCGTTGACCATGATGTCGGCAATGTCGTCGCGGGCCAGCAGCGGCTCGAGCGGCCCATAGCCGAGGACGTCGTTGCAGATATCCCCGAGCAGTTCCTCCTGCTCGGCGATCGACATCGCGAAACTCTTGATCGCGATGATGTCGTTGACGATGTCGCGGATTTCCTCGCGGGCACTCTCGGCGTCGAGCCGGGCCAGCTGCGAGAGGTCGATCGTGTCGATCAGCGCCGTGAAGACCTGCGCCTTGCGCTCGTAATAGCTGTCGGGGCGCACGCCCGGCATGCGCTCGCCGGTCCGCTGGACGTCGCGCGCGGGAGCCGGCGGAGCGGCCGCCGGGGCTTCCAGCGTCGCGACGCCGTTCCGTGCGCCGGACGATGGATTATGGGCCGCCGGGGATGGCGGCGACGCCGGCTGCTGCGCAGCCGGGCGAGCGAGCGGCTTCTCGTTCCCGCGCTTTCCGAACATGGTGGTCTCCGCTCCTGCCGTTTTGCCGCTGCCGGACTACTTGCCGCGAAGCCGGCTAAGCAGGCCCGACTTCTTCGGCTTGCGGCCCTCGTGGCGACCGGTCAGCACGTGGGCGATATGGTCGAATGCTGCGACCGCCGGATGCTTGGGGTCGGTCTCCACCACCATCTGCCCGTTATTGGCCGCCTTGCCGAACATCTGCGGGTCGAATGCGATCTCGGCGATCGGCTCGAGGCCGAGCGGGTCGCAGAACTCCCGCGGCTCGATCTCAGGCCGCTTCGGTATGGCCAGCTGGTTGAGCACCAGATGCGGCGGGGGATCGTTCGGCCGGAGCTTGCGCAGCGTGTCGACTAGGTTCTTGGCGTTGCGCAGATTGGCGAGGTCCGGCGTGGCGGTGATGACGATCTGGTCGGCGCGCGTCAGCACGCTGCGCGTCCAGTCGCCCCAGGCATGCGGCACGTCGAGCGCGACCACCGGAGCGCCGCGCTGGGCGGCCTCGATCAGCGCATTGAAGGCGTCGCCGGCAAAGTCATAGGTTCGGTCGAGCGCGGACGGAGCCGCCAGCAGCGACAGATGCTCGGCGCATTTCGACAACAGCCGGTCGAGCAGGACGTCGTCCATCCGATCGGCCGAGAAGATCGCCTCGGCTATGCCCTGGGCCGGGTCCTGGTCGAAATTGATGTTCGCCGTGCCGAAGGGCAGGTCGAGATCCGCCAGCACGACATCGCTGGAGAAGCGCTTGGAGATCGCCCAGGCGACGTTGTGCGCGATCGTGGACGAGCCGACGCCGCCCTTGGCACCGATGAAGGCGATGGAGCGGCCCAGCGGCTCGGCGTCGGGGGCGGTGAATAGCGTGCCGATCACCTCCATCACGTCGGCGATGGAGATCGGCGCGACGAGATATTCCGAGATGCCCCGCCGCATCAGGTCGCGATACAGCGTCACGTCGTTGTAGTGGCCGATGACCACGACCTTCGAGCCGGGATCGCAGACGTCTGCCAGCGCTTCCAGCTCCTCGACGAGCTCGCCGGGCGCAAACCGCGACTCCAGGATCACCAGGTTCGGGGTCGGGGCGCTGGAAAAATGCTCCGCCGCCGCCCTTATGCCGCCCTTGTGCACCCTGAGATGCGCCTTCGCCATGCGGCGGTCGAGGCCGGCCTTCTCGATCGGCTTGGCCACCCCGTCGGTCTCGCAGAAGGCCTGGATCGAAACGCGCGGAATCGGACGGACGTTGTTCAGCGCGTCCGGGCCCGCCTCGGCGGCGACGGTTTCAGCCTCTGGCAAAGGCAGATCGATCATGCTCTCCGGGACTACCATTCGTATTCGCTTTCGGTCTCGGTGGGCGCCGATGTCGTCAGGTCGCCGCGGCGATACTGGTCGAGGACGGTGGTCCGGCGCTCCGCGTCGATCGTGTCGACGCCGCGCGGCGACAGGAGGTCGCGCGGATCGGCGATCTGTGCCGCGAGGTTCTGCTGCGAGGCGCAGCCGAAATTGTGGTAGTTCTTGTTCTGCGAGGTCTCGGCGAGATCTGCCGGCCAGCGCCCGCAAGGCCCGGTCTTGGCGACGAGGGTGGTAAAGGCCAGCCGGATGGGGGTCGGCCCGCTGGCGCCTGGTGCCGGATAAGGCTGCACGAAGACCCGCTCGCGGGCGACGCGGCGTCCCTTCAGGACCTTGACGATGTCGTGCGACACCCGGTCGGCGGCGTACTGGTTCATCGAACCCGACGGCAGCTGCACCTGGATGAAGTCGGCGCCCGAGGCGCGGAAGCGGTCGGCGAAGTCCTCTACCCGGCCCCGGTTGGCATAGGACAGCGCGCCGTCGGACACCACGACCGGAATGTCGATCGCGGTCTCGGCCTCCGACACCACGATCGGGTGGCGGGTGCGGTAGTCGTCCGGGATCGCGCCGACCTCGACGTGATGGACATTGGCGCAACCACCCGCCAGCAGCAGCGCCAGCAGCGGCAGGCATTGCGCCGGGCGGGCGATCGTGCGGCGCGCGGCGCCGCGGGATCGGAAGGGCGGTGTCACGTTCGATCTCCCCGACGCGTTCATTTGTAGATGAAGCCCACGACGCCGTGGTACCGGCCGGGCGGCAGCTTGGTTTCCATGTGGCCGTAGACGCGGTTGACGCGGCCGAGGAAGTTGCCGGCACCATCGCTCGAGATGGCTAGCCCGTCGTCGGGCCGGGCGAGCGCCTGCCGGGCCACCGGGCGCACGAGATACGGGGTGACGATCACCACCAGCTCGGTCTCGTAGCGCTGGAAATCCCGCGAGCGGAACAGCGTGCCGAGCACCGGGATCTTGGAAAGGCCCGGGAAGCCGGAGATCACCTGGCGCACCTCGTCGCGGACGAGGCCGGCGATCACCAGTGAGCCGCCGGAGGGAAGCTCGACCGTCGTATCGGCCAGCCGCTTGCGAATGCCGACCAGATTGAGACCTGCGCCATATTTGTCGCCGGCGATGTTGAAGGGGTTTTCGAAGGTCGGCTCCGACACGCTGGTGCGGATCTTCAGGCTGATCCGTCCCGGTGACAGGACGACCGGGGTGAAGTCGAGCCCGATGCCGTAGTCGATCTGGCGGGTCTCGATGGTCGCGATGCCTTCGGTGACTTCCTGGTCGACGATCCGGCCGGCATCGTCCCGGATGTTGGTCACCTGCTCCGGCGTCACCGAGCGCCCCGAGGGCACCGTGAACTCGCCGCCGACCTTGAAGCTCGCCTTCTCGCCGGAGATGGCGGTGAGGGTCGGCTCGGCGAGGGTGCGCATCACGCCTGCCTGCTCCATGGCGTTCAGCTGGGCCGAAATGCCGTTGCCGCTGCTGCCGCCGTTGAGGAGATAGCCGCCTGCCGCCGAGATGGCGTTGCCGAGACCGAAGGGATTGTCGCCGATGGCGCCGAAGCCGATGCCGTCGGAGGAGCCCTGTCCGACACCGTTGATGCCGAGCTGCTTGATCACCGAACGCTGGACCTCCGCGACCGTGACCTTCAGCGTCACCTGGTCCTCGCCGGCGATCTGCAGGAGGTTGACGATCTGGCTCCGCCGCCGGTCCTCCTGGGCGAAGGCGACGTCGCCGTCACCGCCGCCGGCGCCGCCCGAGGCGGTGGCCGACTGGATGTACTGGCCCGTCGTCGCTTCGCCGCCGCTGACATAGATGCGGGCGAGGCGCTCGACCTTGGCCGCGTCCTGCGGCGTCTGCACGCTGCCGGTCAGGACGACGTTGTCGTTGAGCATCTCCACCGAGACTTCGGAGCCGGGCACGTATTTGCGGATCGAGGCCTCGAGGCCGCCGATGTCGCGCTCGATGCGCAGATCGATCGAGGCGATCTGGCGGTTCTGGCTGTCGAAGACGACGATGTTGGTCTGTCCGACCTGCTTGCCGAAGATGTAGATCCGGCGCGCGTCGCGGGTCACCGCATCCGCGACGGCCGGATTGGCGACGAGGATGTCGTGGGCATCGGACGAGAGCACGATCACTTTGGTCTTGTTCAGCCCGAGGCTGATCGGCTGCACGCCTTGGCCGACATTCACCACCGTCTGGGCCACCGCCTGGGTCGGCGAGAGCGGGGCGACAATCAGGGAGAGCGCGCCGAGAGCGAGTACCGACCGGCGCAGCACGGCCCGGAGCCGATCGTAGGGGGAACGTGCGATCATCGGTCGGCTCGTCATTTCTTGGTTGTGATGTCGGTGGACTGGCCGTAGCGAATGACCTTGATCTGGCCTTTCGCTGCGTTCTCCTGAGCGAGCAGGAAGGCGGCGTAGCCGGGCGAGCCCGGAACCGAGTCCGCCAGCGAGCGCAGCGACAGCACCAGGCGGTCGGCCATCTGCTGGGCCGCGGTCAGCGCTTCGGCCTGTTCGGGATCCACCTCCAGCGTGGCGGTGGAGCCGACGACCACCTTCTGGCCGTCCTGCTCCTCGATCGTCTGATCGATGGCGAGGACCCGCAGGTTGCGCAGCACGGTCTCGGTGACGAACCGGTCTGCCTCGCCGTTGGTGCTGGGCTGGCGCCGGGTCATGATGACGTCGACATGGTCGTTGGGCAGGACGAAGCCGCCGGCAGAGGTCTCGGCGGCGATCTGAATGGCCAGTGCGCGCTTTCCCGCCGGCAGGATCGCCGACATGAACCCCTGGTCGGTGCGGATCAGCTTCGCCTCGCGCACCGGTTCCCCGGCGAAGAAGGACTGGCGGGCGATGGACCCCTTGAGTTCCTCGATGGCCTCGGGCCGATCGCGCTTCAGGATCAGGGTCGGTCCGATGCCGTCTTCCGGCCATTTCTGCCAGGAGAGCGTGCCGTCGACGGACGTGCCCATCGCCAGATCGGTGGTCGTGGCCAGGACGTCGACGAGCTTGATCGGCGGCTCGGCCGGCTCGGCGGTGATGATCACCGGCTCGACCGGTGCCGGCTGGGAGAGGTTGAGGGCGAGGATGCCGGCGCCGACGGCGGCAACGAGAGCGACGGCGATCACCGCGAGACGCGCAAGTTTCATCCGACCGACCTCCGCCAACAGTGCCGCAAGGAACGCAGCTCGTTAGCGATGGTTATCGCCGGGAAACTCTCAATGTATGGTTAACGAAACCTGTAAAGCGCGGCTTGACCGGCGGATAAGTGCTCAGAAGGCTGCACCGGCCAAACCGGCCACGGCGTGATCCATCCAGGCGCTGTCGGCGAACACCGTCAGGCCTGCCGCACCCAGCGCGATCCCGTAGGGAATGCCCGTGTCGCGTGACAGCAGGCGATCGACGAAGACGATCCCGGTTACCGGGGCGAGGCTGGCCCGCGAAAGCAGGATGGCGACGGTGAGGACCCCGCCGAAGACCGCGCCGAACAGCAGGTACTGCGCAAGGGCGGGCGTCGGCCCGAGCCACAGGGCGGTCGCGGCCAGAAGCTTGGCGTCGCCGCCGCCCATCCAGCCCGCAGCGAACATGCCGAAGGTGACAACCAGGCAAGCGATGCCGACGACGAAATGTGCGCCGATGGCGCTACCCGGTAGCCCAATCATCAGAGCTGCGAGAGGGAAGGCAGCGACGAGGGCGAGGGAGACCCGGTTGGCGATCGTCATCGAGACGAGGTCGCTCATCGCCGCATAGATCATCGCGATGGGGAAAGTGAGGATCAGAAGGGCGGCGAGCATGGTCCGGGATCCCTAAACGCAGGATCGGAACGGCAGATGTAATCCGCCATTCCGATCCCGATAGGCCGACTGCCTGGAGCCGTCCGGGCGCGACCGGCGGCTCCGCGGGCAGGTGCTTACTGAGGCTGCATGCTGTCGCCGATGCTCGAGAAGGCATTGGTCAGGTCGGTGTTCAGGGCGCCGAAGATGGCGATCAGCGCGGTGGCCATCAGGCCGGCGATGAGCGCGTATTCGATGGCGGTGGCGCCGGATTCGTCTTTGGCGAAGCGAACGAAAAGCTTGGACATGGGAACTCCTTGAAAACCCGTTTTCAGCACTCCCGTCGACTGTTTTCGTCGATCGGATGACCCAATGTACCTGCAGCCTCTTGCAAACGACTTAAGCTTTTTGGTTGACTTTGTATTACATTCTGCTTGCCAATTTTCTAAACCTCACACGTGCTTCGTTAATCTAGCGTTTACGGCAGGCAGCTATGGGTCGGGATACCGCCCTCGCATGCAGGCCAGCCTGATGACGACACGCCCCCGCCGGATCCTCTCGCTTCTCGCGCTGATCACCCTCGTCTTCGGGGCCGGCAGCGTTCGCGCCGCCGATACCGGCAACATCATTGGCGTTGCCGTCGACCACGCGCGGATCCTGGAGATCGACCGGCCGGCGGCCACCGTGATCGTCGGCAATCCTGCCATCGTCGACATCGAGGTGCTGAGCTCGGAGCGCCTGGTCCTCACCGGCAAGAATTACGGCATCACCAATGTCGTCATCCTCGACGCAAGCGGTGACACGATTCTCGACGAACAGGTCGCGGTACAGACCTTCGAGGCAAGCACCGTGCGGGTCTACCGGCAGGCGAACCGCCTCACCTATGCCTGCGCGCCGAAATGCGAGCCGACGGTGACCATCGGCGACAACAGCGACGGCTTCCTGCAGGCGACCCAGCAATACCAGACGCGCCAGCAGATGGCTGCCGACGCCGCCAGGCGTTAAGCGCAACCCTCACCGACTGCGGTGGGTCGACGGTAAGGCGGTGATTTCCGCTCATGCCCGCCTATTTTCCTGACCATAGCCGCCGGCTTCCGCCGGTTGCCGAAGCCGGCGAAGGCTCAGGCGGGACGGCAGGGAGATGATCTTGGGCCGCGCAATCCTCATCGTTCTCGATTCGGTCGGAATCGGCGGCGCCCGGGACGCTGACGCTTTCGGCGATGCCGGCGCCGATACGTTCGGCCACATCCTCGCCGCGGCCAAAACCGGCGCCGCGGACCGCGACGGCCTGCGCAGCGGTCCCCTGAAATTGCCGAATCTCCGCCGCCTCGGGCTCCACCGCGCCGCCGGACACATCGACGAGGAAATCCCCGCCGGGGGCCGCTACGGCACGGCCGGGGAGGTCTCACGCGGCAAGGACACGCCGTCCGGGCACTGGGAGATCGCCGGCGTGCCGGTGCTGTTCGACTGGGGCTATTTCCCGCGCAGCGTGCCGGCCTTTCCCGCCTCGCTGATCCAGCAGATCGTCGACGACAGCGCCATTCCCGGCATCCTCGGAGACAGGCATGCTTCCGGCACCGAGATCATCGCGGAACTCGGCGAGGCGAGCGTCGCATCCGGCAAGCCGATCTTCTACACCTCATCCGACAGCGTGCTGCAGATCGCCGCCCACGAAACGCATTTCGGGCTCGAGCGGCTCTACGATCTCTGCGCCGTCGCCCGCCGGCACGTCGATCCGCTGAATATCGGCCGCGTCATCGCCCGGCCCTTCACCGGCGAGGATGCGGCGAGCTTCCGGCGCACCGCCAACCGGCGAGACTATTCGGTGCCGCCGCCGGAGCCGACCGTGCTCGACCGGGCGGTGGCCGCCGGCCGCAAGGTCATCGCCATCGGCAAGATCGGCGACATCTTCGCTGGCCACGGCATCAGCGAGGTGCGCAAGGGCGACGGCAACATGGCGCTGTTCGACAAGATGCTCGGCGCGGTGGAAGACGCGGCCGACGGCGATCTGGTCTTCGCCAATTTCGTCGATTTCGACATGCTCTTTGGCCATCGCCGCGACGTGCCCGGCTACGCGGCGGCGCTCGAGGCGTTCGACGCGCGGCTGCCGGAGCTGGAAGCGCGGCTGCGTCCGGGGGACCTCGCGATCATCACCGCCGACCATGGCTGCGACCCGACATGGCCGGGAAGCGACCATACGCGCGAGAACGTGCCGGTGCTGGTCTTCGGGCCCGGCGTCGCACCCGGCCCGATCGGCCGCCGCGAGACCTTCGCCGATATCGGCGAGAGCGTCGCTGCCCATCTCGGGCTTCCCCCCGGCCGGCACGGCACGAGCTTCCTGTGAGCGAAGCACCCTCGCCGGCCGTCGCCCGCGCAAGGCGCGGCGGTGCCATGCCGATGGCCGAACTCCACTGTCATATCGAGGGCGCGGCCCATCCCGACCTCGTCCTTGCCCATGCGGCGCGTCACGGCATCGACGTCAGCGGCATCATCCGCGACGGCCATTATGTCTGGCACGATTTCACCAGCTTCCTCGCCGCCTACGACCTCGCCTCCAGCGTCTTCCGCGGCGAGGCGGACTACGCCGACCTCGCCGCCGATCATCTCGGCCGGCTTGCCGCGCAAGGCGCGATCTATGCCGAGTTCTTCGTATCGCCCGACCATGCGAGCAACGCAGGCCTGCCCCCGGCGGCCTATGTCGCCGGCCTGTCGCGCGGCATCGAGCGGGCTCGAGAGGAGAGCGGCATCGAGGCACGGATGATCGTTGTCGGGGTGCGCCATCTCGGGCCCGAGGCGGTGGAGCGGGCGGCGCGCTTCGCCGCCGAGCCACGCCATCCCCTCGTCACCGGCTTCGGCCTTGCGGGCGACGAGCGCACGGGCACGCCCGCCGACTTCGCCCGCGCCTTCGCCATCGCCCGCAATGCCGGGCTCGGGCTCACGGCCCATGCCGGCGAACTCTGTGGGCCGGAGAGCGTCCGCGCCACGCTCGATGCGCTGAAGCCGTCGCGCATCGGCCACGGCGTGCGCGCCATCGAGGACCCCGAGCTCGTCCGGCGCATCGTCGCCGAGGGTATCGTGCTGGAAGTCTGCCCGGGCTCCAACCTTGCGCTCGGCATCTACCCGGATGCTGCCGCGCATCCGCTGAAGCAGCTGGTGGCAACCGGCGCGCGGGTGACGCTGAATTCCGACGACCCGCCTTTCTTCCGGACCACACTTGCCGACGAATATGCCTTTGCCGCCGAAGTGGGGATCGATGCCGGCACCCGGCTCGGCTTCACCCGTCAGGCGATCGAGGCAGCGTTCGTCGATGAAGCGACACGGCGCCGCCTGCTCGAGCGTCTCGGCGTTGCCGCGATCGCACTTGGCGCGCCTCCGGCAGGCGGCTAAGCAGGAAGCGAAACGGCAGACAGGAAAGCGAGGCCCCATGGACGGCGTCACCGTCATCGACCACCCGCTGGTCCAGCACAAGCTCACGCTGATGCGCGACAAGGAGACCTCGACGGCCAGCTTTCGCCGGCTGCTGCGGGAAATCTCGACGCTGCTCTGCTACGAGGTCACGCGCAATCTCGACCTGACGATGGTCCGCATCGAGACGCCGCTGGAGCCGATGGATTCGCCGGTGCTGGAGGGCAAGAAGCTGGTCTTCGCCTCGATCCTGCGGGCCGGCAACGGGCTTCTGGAAGGCATGCTGGATCTCGTGCCGGCGGCGCGGGTCGCCCATATCGGGCTCTACCGCGACCACGAGACGCTGCAGCCGGTGGAATACTACTTCAAGGCGCCCGAGGACCTCGCCAACCGCCTTGTCATCGTCGTCGATCCGATGCTGGCCACGGCGAACTCGGCCATTGCCGCCATGGACAAGCTGAAGGAGCGCGGCGCAAAGAACATCCGGTTCCTCTGCCTGCTGGCCGCCCCGGAAGGCATCGAGCGGTTTCGCGCGGCGCATCCGGACATTCCGGTCTTCACCGCCGCGATCGACAGCCATCTCAACGAGAAGGGCTATATCGTCCCCGGCCTCGGCGACGCCGGCGACCGGATGTACGGGACGAAATAGGCGAGGCCTGCCGCGAGAGTTGCCGCGCCGCCATTAACCGTTCGGCAACGCCGATGTCAGAATTCCGGCGCTTTGCGGCGCAACTTGCCGAAGCCTTAAGCCCGACGCCCCAGCCTGTCTGCGAACCGCAACCGCGCAGACTGCCGTCATGTCGAAATTCGCCCTGATCCTCGTCGTCTCGTCCCTCGTCGGGCTCGCCGCGCCTTCGGTGTTCGAACGGTACCAGGCGCAGATGCTCTCGGGGCAGGTCGAGACGCTGGACCCCGCGCCGACCGTTCTCGATGCGGCAATAGCTCCCCCTGCCCCCGTCCGCGCCGCGCGTCTGACTGCCGATCGCGACGGACATTTCCGCGCCGATGTCCGGATGAACGGCCGGCCGGTCTCCGTGCTCGTCGACACCGGCGCGACGTTGGTCGCGATCGACGAGACGACCGCCCGGCGCCTCGGCGTCGTGCTACGCGCCAGCGACTGGCGCCACACGGTGCAGACCGCCAACGGTGCTGCCCCTGCCGCCATTGCCCAGCTCGACCGCATCGAGCTCGGCCTGCTCGTCGTGCGCAATGTGGACGCCATGGTCATGCGGGACGGGACGCTGCCGACCGCGCTGCTCGGCATGAGCTTCCTCAACCAGCTGCGGTTCGAGAGCGACGGCGCCCAGCTGACGCTCCGCCAGTAGGCCGGAACCGACCGCCGGACGAAGCCGGCTCTCAGCCGATCCGCTCAATCACCGCCGGTGCCGGTTCGCGGGCGGGCGTGTCCGAGAGGACATAGGCCGACCGGATGGTTGCGGCTGCCCTTGCGAAGGCCACCTCGTCGCGGGCGTGGATGCGGGCAAGCGGCTCGCCCTTCGCCACATGCCGGCCGATCGGCACGAGTTCGCTCAGGCCCACCGCATGGTCGACCGCGTCCTGCGGCCTTGTGCGCCCGCCGCCGAGCTCGACGACGGCGAGACCGAGGCTGCGGGTCTCGACGCTGGCGACGGTACCATCCCGTTCGGCCGTCACGTCACGGACCAGCGGCGCCTGCGGCAGATGCGCCTCCGCCCGCTCGACGAAATCGGCCGGGCCGCCGAGGGCCGCGACCATTTTGCCGAAACGTTCGGCGGCGCGCCCGTCCTCCAGCGCCGCCGTCGCCATGCGGTGGCAGTCGGCCGGCGTCGGCGCAAGCCCGGCGAGCACGAGCATCTCGGCGGCGAGCGCCAGCGTCACCTCCTGCAGGGCCGGGTCGCGCTGCGCGCCGGTGAGGAAGCGGACGGCATTACGGATCTCGACGGCATTGCCAGCCGCCGATGCCAACGCCTCGTCCATGCGGGTGATCAGCGCGGTGGTCCTGAGTCCCGCGCCGTTGGCCACGCCGACGAGGCTGGTCGCCAGGGCCCTCGCATCCTCCGGCCGCGCCATGAAGGCGCCGGAGCCGGTCTTGACGTCGAGGACGAGGCCCTGCAGCCCAGCCGCCAGCTTCTTCGACAGGATCGAGGCGGTGATGAGCGGAATCGATTCAACCGTCGCCGTGACGTCGCGGACGCCGTAGAAGCGCGCGTCCGCCGGGGCGAGACGGGCGGTCTGGCCGATGATCGCGCAGCCGATGTCGCGCACCGTCCGGCGGAAGGTCGCGTTGTCGGGCGCCACGTCGTAGCCGGGGATCGATTCCAGCTTGTCGAGCGTGCCGCCGGTATGGCCGAGGCCGCGGCCGGAGATCATCGGCACGGCCGCGCCGCAGGCGGCGACGATCGGCGCCAGCATCAGCGAGACATTGTCGCCGACGCCGCCGGTGGAGTGCTTGTCGACCACCCGCCGGTCAAGGTCCGACCAGTCGAGCACGTCGCCGGAATCGCGCATCGCCTCGGTCAGCGCCACGGTCTCCGCCGTCGCCATGCCGCGAAAGAACACGGCCATGGCGAAGGCCGCCACCTGGCCCTCGGTGACCCGCTCGCCGGCAAAGCCGTCGATGAAGGCCTTGATATCCGCCGCATCGAGTTGTCCGCCGTCGCGCTTGGCGCGGATGACCTCCTGCGGCAGCATCAATAGGTGGCCTTGTGAGTGGCGCGGGCGGTGCCGGCGGCGACCGCCAGGAGATCGCCGAGCACGGAAGAGGCGCCGATGCGGAAACGCGCCGGGCCGGCCCAGCCGGCGCCGCAGACGCTGTCCGCCAGATCGCGGTAAGCGCGGGCCTCCTCGAAAGCCCTGATCCCGCCGGAGGCCTTGAAACCGACGCTGCCGCCATGGGCAGCGATTGCCTCCAGCATGATCGTCGCGGCGTCGAGGCTGGCATGGCGGGCGGTCTTGCCGGTCGAGGTCTTCAGGAAGTCGGCACCGCCCGCGAGCGCCTCCTGCGAAGCCCGCGCGATGAGCTCCGGCGTCGCGAGTTCGCCGGTCTCGAGGATCGCCTTCAGCAGCGTCGGGCCGACGGCCTGCTTCACCGTCCCTACCTGGCGTTCGACATGGCCTTGCGTGTCGGCCAGTCGGCGATAGTCGATCACCATGTCGATCTCGTCGGCGCCATCCGCCAGCGCCGAAGCCGCGTCCCCTGCGGTGCGGGCCGGATCGTCCGAGCCATGCGGAAAGTTCACCACCGTGGCGATGCGCAGCTCCGGGGCGGCGAGCGACCGCGCCAGGGCGACGAAGCGTGGCCAGATGCAGATCGCCGCGACGCGCCCCTGCGGCGTCTCGGCGCGCTTGCAGAGCGCCGCGATGTCGGCCTCGGTGCAGTCGTCGTTGAGGTTTGTCAGGTCGAGACAGGCGATCAGGGCACGCGCGGCATCGGCATCGGGATTGTCGGTCATCTCACGCTCTTTCAGAATTGCGGCGGACTATCGAGCGAACGCAACGGCGGGCATCAAAAGCGCGGCACGGCCGCCGCGAGAATGCGCGCCAGGACCGCGCCGCCCTTCGGCGCCATGTCCTTGGTCTCCTGGTGTGACAGCTCGGCGCCGGTCATGCCCGCACCGTAATTGGTCAGGACCGAGGCCGCCACCACCCTGAGGCCGAGGAACCGGGCAAGGATCGTCTCCGGCACGGTCGACATGCCGACGGCATCGGCGCCGAGAAGGCGGGCCATGCGGATCTCAGCCGGCGTCTCGAAGGAGGGGCCGGAAAACCACATGTAGACGCCGCCGGAGAGCGTCAGCCCTTCGGCCGCTGCTGCCTCCCGCATGTGGCGGCGCAGGGCCGCATCATAGGCTTCGGTCATGCCGGTGAAGCGTGCGTCGGACGGCTCGCCGATCAGCGGGTTGCGGCCGGAGAAGTTGATGTGGTCGTCGATCAGCATCACCGAGCCGGGCGCAAGCTCCGGCTTCAGCGAGCCGGCGGCATTGGTCAGCACCAGGATCTCGACGCCGACCGCCTTCAGCGCCTCCAGCGCCGGCCGCATCGCCGCGGCGTCGCCTGCCTCGTAATAATGGATCCGGCCCGACAGGACGATCACCGGCACGCCGTTCAACAGGCCCCAGACAAGTTCGCCTGAATGGCCGCTGACGCCGCTTTGCGGAAAGCCCGGCAGGTCGCCATAGGCAATCCGCACGGGCTCATCGAGCACGTCGACGAGACCGCCGAGGCCGGAGCCGAGGACCATCGCGGTGCGGGCGCGCCGGTCGCCGAGCCGGCTCCTCAGCAGGTCCGGATCGACGTTCACCCGAGATCGTCCGCAGCGAAGCCCCGGGGGAAAAGATCGCCGAGCAGCAGCGTCTCCCTGACCCCGGTCGCGTCGCAGAGATGCACCTTGGTGCGCGGATCGGCGAACTCGGCGATGCGCTGGCGGCAGCCGCCGCAGGGCGTGCACAGCGCCAGCTTCTCGGCGAGCACGGCGATCTCGGCGATGCGCCCGCCGCCGTCCATCACCATGTGGGCGATCGCCGTCGTCTCTGCGCACCAGCCCTCGGGAAAGCTCACCACCTCGATGTTGCAGCCGGCATAGATGCGGCCGTCGCTGGTGCGGATCGCCGCCCCGACCGGGAATTTCGAATAGGGCGCGTGCGCCTTGCGCATCGCCGAGCGCGCCAGCGCGAACAGATCCTCAGCCATGGACACGGCTCCTCATCGGGCCCCTCGCATCGCGCGGCGACCTCATCGCTCTTTCACGTAGGGAATGCCGCCGGCCTTGGGCGGCGTCGCCTTGCCGACGAAGCCGGCGAGCAGCACGACCGTCAGGATGTAGGGCAGCGCCTGGACGAACTGCGCCGGGATCTCGCCGATCAGCGGGAGGGACAGGCCCTGGATACGGATCGAGGAGGCGTCGAGGAAGCCGAACAAGAGGCAGGCGAACATCACCGGCATCGGCTTCCAGTTGGCGAAGATCAGCGCGGCCAGCGCGATGTAGCCCTTGCCGGCGGTCATGTCGCGAGTGAAGCCGGCGGCCTGCGCCACGGACAGATAGGTGCCGGCAAAGCCGGTGAGGATGCCGCAGATGATCACCGCCCGGTAGCGCAGCCAGGTGACGGAGATGCCGGCCGTGTCGACGGCGGCGGGATTTTCGCCGACCGCGCGCAGTCGCAGGCCGAAACGCGTGCGGAACAATACCCACCAGGTCACCGGCACCATGAGGAAGGCGACGTAGACGAGCAGCGTCTGGCCGGAGACGATCACCGCGTAGATCGGCCCGATCACCGGCACGTCCGCGATCGCCTCGGCACCCGGCAAGGTGATGGACGCGAAGCGGCCGTCGCCGGTGAGGCTCGGCGTGCGGCCGCCCTGGGCGAACCAGGCCTGGCCGAGAATCATGGTCAGGCCCGCCGCGATGAAGTTGAGCGCGACCCCCGAGACGATCTGGTTGCCGCGATATGTGATCGAGGCAAGGCCGTGCACCAGCGAGAAGGCGGTGGCGGCAAGAACCCCGACCAGCAGGCCGAGCACGGCCGAGCCCCACACCGCCGCCGCCGAGGCGGAGGCGAAGGCGGCGATCAGCATCTTGCCCTCGAGCGAGATGTCGAAGATGCCCGCCCGCTCGGAATAAAGCCCGGCAAGCGCCGCGAAGAGCAGCGGAGTCGACAGCCGGATGGTTGAATCGAGCACGTTGATCCAGGCGCCGAAATCCATCATCGCGCCTCCTCCGCGCCGATCGCCGGCGCCCGGCGCAGAAGCGCCCACCGATAGGCGGCCCCGACGCCCGGCCGGAACATGTTCTCCAGCGCCCCGGCGAAGAGGATGACGAGGCCCTGGATGATGACGATCATGTCGCGGGAGATCGCCGGCATGTCGAAGGCGAGTTCCGCCCCGCCCTGGTAGAGCACGCCGAAGAGCAGGGCCGCGGGGATGATGCCGGCGGGGTGGCCGCGGCCCATCAGCGCGACGGCGATGCCGACGAAGCCGGCGCCGCCCGGAAAGTCGATCAACAGCCGGTACTGGTCGCCCATCACCGGGTTCAGCGCCATCATCCCGGCGAGGCCGCCGGAGATCAGCATGGTGACGACGACGAGCCGCGTGCCGGACATGCCCGCATAGCGCGCGGCGCGCGGCGAGAAGCCGAGCGTGCGGATCTCGTAACCAAGGCGGGTGCGCCAGATCAGCACCCAGACGAAGAGCGCGGCGGCGAGCGCCACGAACAGCGAGACGTTGAGCGGCGCGCCGCCGAGGCTTGCGCCGAACAGCTCGAACAGGCCATCCAGCTTCGGCAGCTGGCCGCCGGCCTCGAAGGTGCGGGTCTCCGGCGCCATCGTGCCGGCGGGCTTCAGCACGTTGACGAGCAGATAGACCATCAGCGCCGCGGCGATGAAGTTGAACATGATCGTGGTGATGACGATGTGGCTGCCGCGCCGCGCCTGCAGCCAGGCCGGGATCAGCGCCCAGAGCGCCCCGAAGGCGCAGGACGCCGCGACGGCGAGCGGCAGGTTCAGCCACCACGGCAGGATGCCGCCGAGGCCGAGCGCCACGGTGGCCACGCCGAGACCGCCGAGATAGGCCTGGCCCTCGCCGCCGATATTGAACAGCCCACCATGAAAGGCGACCGCGACGGCAAGCCCGGTGAAGATGAAGCTGGTGGCGTAATAGAGGGTGAAGCCGATCCCCTCGCCGTAGCCGAACGCGCCCCGGATCATCAACCGCGCGGCTTCCACCGGGCTTTCGCCGACCAGCAGCACGACGAGCCCGGCGACCGCGAAGGCAACGACGAGATTGACCAGCGGGATGAGGCCATAGTCGATCCAGGCCGGCAGCTTGGCGAAGGGGCGGCTCATTGGGCGGGCTATTCGGGCGTCTTCAGGAGGTCGACATGGCCGCGCCTGGTCAGCCGGAAGAACGGGTTGTGCGCGAGTTCCCAGAGATGGCCGTCGGGATCGGAGAAATAGCCCGAATAGCCGCCCCAGAAGGTCGGCTCCGGCGACTTCACCGCCGAAGCCCCCGCCGCCACCGCCTTGTCGAACAGCCGGTCGACTTCCTTCTCGCTGGCCATGTTGATCGCCAGCGCGACATTGGGATAGGGCGCGGCACTACCCTTCACCGAGGTCCCGACGTCGGCGGCGAGATCCTTGCGGCCGAACAGTGACAGGACCATGCGCTCGCCCTGCATGAAGACCACCGTCTCGTTGCCGGCCGTGGTCCGCGTCCAGCCGAGCGCCTCGTAGAATGCCGCTGCGCGCTCGAGGTCGTCGACCGCCAGCGTCACGAGACAGATCCGCGCGTCCTTCATGCCGCCGCCTCCCTTTCGTCCACCCCGGCCATCAGGAGGCCGATCTCGCCTTCGCTGGCGTCCGGAGCGCGCTCGCCGACGATGCGCCCGGAAAACATCACCAGGATCCGGTCCGACAGAGCGCGGATTTCGTCGAGCTCGACCGACACCAGCAAGATCGCCTTGCCAGCATCGCGCATGGCGATGATGCGCTTGTGAATGAACTCGATGGCGCCGACATCGACGCCGCGGGTCGGCTGGCCGATCAGCAGCACCTCCGGGTCGCGCTCCATCTCCCTGGCCAGCACGATCTTCTGCTGGTTGCCGCCGGAAAAATTCGCGGTCTTCAGCCGACAGTCTGGCGGGCGGATGTCGTAGGCCTCGATCTTCTCGCGCGCATCTCTTCGCATGGCATCGCGATCGAGCAGGAGGCCGCGGGAAAAGCGCTTGTCGCGCTGATAGCCGAGCATGGCGTTCTCGTTTTCCTCGAAGGCGAGGACCAGGCCCATATTGTGCCGGTCCTCCGGCACGTGGGCGCAGCCGATCCGCCGCAGCATCGCCGGGTCGGCCTCGACGCAGGGATCGATCTCGTGGCCAGCCATGCTGATCCGCCCGGCCTCGGCGCGCCGGATGCCCGACAGCGCCTCGAGCAGCTCCGACTGGCCGTTGCCGGCGACCCCGGCAATGCCGACGATCTCCCCGGCCCGCACCGTCAGCGAGACGTCGTCGACCATGGTGACGCCGCGGCCGTCGCGCACGGTCAGGCCGCGGACATCGAGCCGCACCGCGCCCGGCGCCGCCGGCTGTTTGTCCACGGTCAGGAGCACGCGCCGGCCGACCATCAGCTCGGCGAGCTCGCCGACGGAGGTGGCGGCAGTCTCGCGCGTCGCGACCATCTCGCCCTGCCGCATCACCGAGACACGATCGGTGATCGCCATGATCTCGCGCAGCTTGTGGGTGATCAGGATGATCGTCTTGCCCTCGTCCCGCAGCTGCCGGAGCACGGCGAAGAGATGGTTCGCCTCCGCAGGCGTCAGCACGCCGGTGGGCTCGTCGAGGATCAGGATCTCGGCGCCGCGATAGAGCGCCTTGAGGATCTCCACCCGCTGCTGGCGCCCGACGGGGAGTTCCTCGACAATCGCGTCGGGATCGACGTCGAGCGAATGGTCGGCTTCCAGCCGCTTCAGCTCGGCCCGCACCTTCGCGATGCCGGATCGGAGCAGCGGCGACTGCTCGGCCCCCAGCATGACGTTCTCGACCACGGTGAAGTTCTCGACCAGCATGAAATGCTGGTGGACCATGCCGATCCCGGCAGCGATGGCGGCATTGGGATCGGTGATGTCGACCTTGCGGCCGCCGACTTTGATCTCGCCGGAATCGGCCTGGTAGAAGCCGTAGATGATCGACATCAGGGTCGACTTGCCGGCGCCGTTCTCGCCGACGATGCCGTGGATCGTGCCGCGCTCGACGGTGAGGTTGACCCGCCAGTTGGCCCGGACCACACCGAACCGCTTGTCGATGTCGATCAGCTCGATCGCCGGCTCGGCCATGGGCACACTCTGTACTCGTCCCTCGTGGCAGGACAGTAGTCAGCGCAACCGGCGATGGAAAGCGGAAAGCGCCTCGGCAGAGGCGAGGTTTTGTGCGATAGCCGACGGCACCAGCCGTCCTCGGGACGGGACGACGGCACGGGACCCGGGAGCGACGATGCCAGCCGCACAGGATCGCACGGACGGGCGGGCGACGCCCGGCCTGCGGAGCGCCTACGCCGCCTTCGTGACGCTGCCGACGCGCTGGTCGGACAACGACATCTATGGCCACATGAACAATGTCGTCCACTACGCGCTGATCGACAGCGCGGTGAACGGCTGGCTGATCGAAAACGCCCTGCTCGACATCCAGGCCGGCGACACGATCGGCCTCGTCGTCGAGACCGGCTGCCGCTATTTCGCCGAGCTCGCCTTCCCCGATCCGGTCACCGCCGGCATCCGCGCGGCGCGGATCGGCAACTCGTCGGTGCGCTACGAGGTCGGCCTGTTCCGCGGCGACGCGGACACGGCAGCCGCCGAGGGGTTCTTCGTCCATGTCTATGTCGACCGGGCGACCAGCCGCCCGGCGA
Source organism: Aurantimonas endophytica (assembly GCF_014196845.1). Taxonomy (GTDB): domain Bacteria; phylum Pseudomonadota; class Alphaproteobacteria; order Rhizobiales; family Rhizobiaceae; genus Aurantimonas; species Aurantimonas endophytica. Next base: position 169,941 of record NZ_JACIEM010000002.1, on the reverse strand, counting down.
GCCTGCCCGCGACGATGCGGGCAAAACTTTCGGAGATTGCCCGATGAGCAACACCGACGAGCCTGCCACCCAGCGGATCGAGGATCTCGAGATCATGGTGGCGCACCAGGCGCAGACGATCGAGGAATTGTCGGAGGAACTGCGCCGCGCCTTCGAGGCGATCGAGCGGATGCAGCGCTCGCTGAAGGGGCTCGGCGAGCGCTTCGAGGCGCTGGAGGCGGTGGCGACGCCGAAAGCCGAGGCCACCAAGCCGCCGCACTACTGAAGGGCGCCGCGAGACGCTCGCCGAGTCCTCAGGGCAACCGGCCGACCCGCTCGCTCAATAACGTGAAATAGGCGTCCGGGTCACCCGAGCGGACCCAGAAGGCGTTCTTCCGCCGGCCGGTGACGCCCCAGTAATCCACGACAGACATGCCGCGCGTCAGGTCGCTGCCGGTCTCGATCTCGACGTTCACGGGTCGGCCGGTGAAGATCTCCGGCGCCAGCACGAAGGCTGTGACACAGGGATCGTGCAGCGGCGCACCCTCCCATTGATATTTCTCGACGTCGAAGCCTTCGGAGAAGTCGAGCATCGCCGCGACGGCCACGCCCGACCGGTTGCCGAGGCCGCGGAAGGCGGCGATCCGCGCCCGTGTCGACCGCATCTGGTGGGTGACGTCGAGGGAGAGGACGGTGATCGCCGCACCGCTGGCAAAGACGATCGAAGCCGCCTCCGGGTCGACATAGATGTTGAACTCGGCCGCAGGCGTGATGTTGCCCACTTCGAAATAGCCGCCGCCCATCAGCACGATGTCCTTCAACCGCGTGGCGATGTCCGGCGCCTTGGCGAAGGCGACACCGATATTGGTCAGCGGCCCCAGCGCCAGCAGCCGGATCGATTGCGGCGGGTGGGCGCGGATCGTCTCGATCAGGAAGTCGACGCCGTGCTGGGCCTGGGGCCTGACGACCGGCGGCGGCAGGTCCGGCCCGTCGAGACCGGTCGGGCCGTGGACGTGCTCGGCGGTGACCAGTTCGCGCAGCATCGGCCGCTCGCAGCCGGCGAACACCGGCACGTCGGTGCGGCCGGCGAGTTCGACGAGGCTGAGTGCGTTGCGGGTCGTGTGCGACAGCGGAATGTTGCCGGCGACGGTGACGATGCCGAGGACCTCGATCGCCTCCGGCGAGGCGAGCGCCGCCAGCAGCGCCACCGCGTCGTCCTGTCCCGGATCGGTGTCGAAGATCACCTTCTCGCTCATGCGCGTCTGTCCCTCCGATGGCCGGCTTTTCGCCGGGTCGATGCGGCCTTAGCATCTGGATGCGGCGCTGCGAAGTCGCAGAAACCTTGCCGCGCGCAAGGCAAAGGGCGCCCCGCTGCCGGGACGCCCTTCAGGGGTCGAGCCTTTGGTTGGGCTCAGTATGGGCAGCTCGAATCGGTGGTGTAGTCGTGCACCGTGATCGTGCCGTCGATGATCTCCTGCCGGGCCTTGTCGGCGGCAGACTTCATCTCGTCGGTGACGAGTTCGGCATTGTGCTCGTCCATGGCATAGCCGACACCGTCCTGCTCGAGGCCGAGAATGACCGTGCCCGCGGTCCAGTTGCCCTTTGCCGCATCGTCGAACGTGGCGTAGACGGCGTTGTCGACGCGCTTGACCATCGAAGTCAGCACGTGGCCCGGAAACAGCATGTTCTGGTTGGAATCGACGCCGATGCCGAACTTGCCCTCGTCGGCCGCCGCCTGCAGCACGCCGATGCCGGTGCCGCCGGCGGCATGGAAGATCACGTCGGCGCCCTGGTTCATCTGCGAGCGGGCAAGTTCGCCGCCGCGGACCGGGTCGTTCCAGGCCGCGCCGGTCGTGCCAGTCATGTTCTCGAGCACCTCGCCGTCGGCTGCGACCGACTTGAATCCGCCCTTGTAGCCGCAGGCGAATTTCGAGATCAGCGGGATGTCCATGCCGCCGACGAAGCCGACCTTGCCGGTCTCCGACTTCATCGCCGCAAGGATGCCGACGAGATACGAGCCCTCCTCTTCCTTGAACAGGATCGAGCGCACGTTCGGCGCGTCGACGACGGCGTCGATGATGGCAAACTGGGTGTCGGGATATTCGGCTGCGACGGTTTCCAGTGCGGCGGCCTGAGCGAAGCCGACCGAGATGATCGGGCTGGCGCCGTCCCGGGCGAAGCGGCGCAGTGCCTGCTCGCGCTGGGCTTCGGTGGTGATCTCGAATTCGCGATATTCGGTGCCGCTGTCGGCCGTGAACTTCTCGGCGCCGTTATAGGCGGCCTCGTTGAAGGATTTGTCGAACTTGCCGCCCATGTCGTAGAGGACGGCGGGCGCGAAATCGGCGGCGGACGCCGCCGAAGCCGACAGGATGGTGGCAGCCAGGAGTCCGGCCAGGAACTGTTTCATGGGTGACGCGATCCCTCTTGCGGGGTGACGGGAGCAGCCGCGCGACAGCCGAAGAGGCGCCACGACTTTCCCGAGACTGGCATGGCGAAGAAGAAGAATCACCCGAAATCCGCAGGGCGGGCACGTCGCCCCGCCCTGCGCGCGACCGTCAGTAGGCGGCCGCGACCCCTACCCCGATCGGGCACGCGACGCCGGTCCCGCCGACGCCGCAATAGCCGTTCGGGTTCCGCGCCAGATATTGCTGGTGGTACTCCTCGGCATAATAGAACGGTCCCGCCGGCTCGATCTCGGTGGTGATCGTGCCCTTGTGCCCGGCTGCCGTCAGCGCCGCCTGGTAGCGCGCCCTCGATGCCTCGGCCGCCTCGCGCTGGGCATCGCCGAACGTATAGATGCCCGAGCGGTACTGGGTGCCCATGTCGTTGCCCTGGCGCATGCCCTGCGTCGGGTCGTGGCCTTCCCAGAAGGTCTTCAGCAATTCGTCATAGGTGATCACGTCGGGATCGTAGACGACGAGCACGACCTCGTTCTGCCCGGTCTGGCCGGTGCAGACCTCCTGATAGGTCGGATTGGTCGTCGTGCCGCCGGCATAGCCCGCCGCGGTGACGTAGACGCCCGGCAATTGCCAGAACTTGCGCTCCACGCCCCAGAAGCAGCCCATGCCGAACACCGCCGTCTCCAGTCCCTCGGGAAACGGGCCCTTCAGCGGCTTGCCGTTGACGAAATGGCGCTCCGCCGTCGGGATCGCCTCGGCTCGCCCCGGCAGCGCCTCGGCGCCGGTGGGCAGCTTCATCTTCTTGGAAAACATGTCGAGAATGTACATGCCAAAATCCTTTCGGGCATCGGAGTAATCGGTCAGCGCAGCGCGTCGCGGCGGACCCGGCGCGGTCCCCTGCCGAGCAGCAGGAACAGGACGCCGAGGGCGCCTGCGGTAATCGCCACCGACCATCCGCTGATTGCCGCATAGGAGACGGCGACGGTGGCGCTGCCGGTCGCGGCCGGATCGACGCCGATGCCGAGCAGCGCCAGCGCCTCCCCCACCGGCAAGAGGCGCAGGGCATCGGCCGCCAGCGACCGGGCGATGTCGCCGACGGCAAACACGACGCCGACGGCGAGCAGCAAGGTGCCGAAAGCGAGAAACAGGCTGCCGAACAGGCGACGAAAAAACCGCATGGTTGCTTGCTCTCCCCTGGATGGACGGGCTGCGACGTCCCTCGTTGGTCGACGCATCGAACCGGCCACCGCGCCGGCAGGCCGGGCGACACGTCGATTCCGGCTCGCCGTCCTATGTGGGCATCCCGGCGTGGCTCGGCAATGCGCCGGCCACCACGAACCACGCAGCCCCGATTCACCCGGGCGGCGCCGGCCGGCTGGTGACGTGCCTGCGCAAACGGCGGGAGCCGGCGCCGCAATCATCCGGCAGCGCAGGCCTTGCGCCGAGAGGGCGTCCGGCGGCGAACATGGCGACCATACCGAGGCGTGCCCGACGGCCACGGCGGCGCCGCGGCAAGATCCCGAAATCGGCGCTTGAACCGCGAGGCGTTCTGGCTATAGTCCGCGCCGTTCGAGTAAGCGGGTTTCGTCGCTGGCCGACCGATGCGCCGGGGCGACCCGGCCGGTTGGCTTTCCGATGGTCCCGGACCGTTCCGGCAAGTCCCGGCACGGCCCAGTGAAGCGGGTCCAACCAACCCCTTCCAGCCCGAACCTGCGGTGAGGTGGCCGAGTGGTTGAAGGCGCACGCCTGGAACGCGTGTATACGGGAAACCGTATCGAGGGTTCGAATCCCTCTCTCACCGCCATTCCCATTGATTTCATTGACGTTTTTATGGCTATGACGAGCTTGCCATACTATTTGGCCAACCCGTTCGTGCGCGCCGTATGTCGGACAAATGCAAAAAGCGCCCCCGCAACTGCTTAGGTCGCGAGGCGCTGTGCGCGCACCAGCTTCGGGATGGTGCGCGGCGCTCCGCCAGGGTGGCGCCCGGGGCACTACGGCGCTGTTACGCGCTGATTGGGGTAAGCGCGGGCTGTGCCTTATAGCGCTATAAAGACAGCCCCCATCGCCTTCTCAATAATAGAGAGAGGGATGGAGGTTATCGATGGATCAGATCCAAACGCAGGCGCTAGAGGCTGTTGCGCGGGCTTCCGCGGCAGGATCGCTGCTCATCGTCAGGCAAACGGCGGCGCGGATCGCCACCGCTAACGGCATCAGCAGTGAAGAGCACATCGACGAGCTGGCGCGTATCATTATTGGAGAGGGTGGCAGGCTCGGCGTTGCGATGGAGCCGGGATTGCGGGAAGCAATCGAACGACTGAAAAGCGAGGGCGGCGGCAGCAGCGTCGCCCTGTAAGATTGGGTCACGTTGGCGCTAATCTAAAGCGCCCCGCCACCTTTTGATGACAGGCGTTGCGAGCACTTGCCCCAGGCGCGACGCGCCAGCGGGAACCTAATCCGCGTCGGCACGGTTGTTGCGTATGGCCTCAGGGGCCATTTGCTCTCAACACGTTAGGCCAAGTCATGTCCACCAAGGACACCCTTCCGGCTGCGGTCGACTTCAAAGACCGTGGCTCGCTAGCTGACTTCGGTGCTGAGCGCCTGAACAAGCTTTCCGCCGACTGCGATGCCTGGTGCCTCTGGATGGGTGAGTTCCGGGCAGGACTGTCTACGCCCGCAGGCCGGACCGAGTGGAACGTATTGATGCGTCACGAGCAGGACGAAGTTACGGCGGCGCAGCGCCGGGTCCAAGATGAGATCATCGCTAGAGAAGACGGCGCCCCGCCACGTCCCGATGGCGAGGCGCTAGCAGGACAGTAGACGAGGACCCGCTGTCCCGGCGCACGGCCAATAGTCGGCGGCGCTTCCCATTCTTAGCACGTAACGTACTGCACCGGCGCATAAATGCGCCAAGGCAACAGCGCCGCCCACCACGGCGCGCCGCAGGCACCGGCCCATCCCGATAATGAAAGCGCCCCGCCACCGGTGAGGCTGACGAGGCGCTTCAGGGCCACGGACGAGGATCCGCTACCCCTGCGCTCTGCCGTGTGGTGACGGCGGCGCTACGACTGCCCCTCGTCGGAGCAGCCGGTCTGGTTAAGCGGCGATCAGAGATTTGCCCCTCAAGGAGCGATCGCGGCCCTTGTAGCGTAACACGTAAAAATCAGTGCCCAAGCTGCTGCGTTGACAATACCGCACCTTGCCGCGCACGCTGCCGCATGCAGTCTGGACGGCTTGGCCGACGTCAAAGCGGAAGGGCGCGGCGACATTCTGATGATTGGTCATGTTGGTCTCTTAAGGTTCGGCTTTCCACAGCCGCGCCCTGTGACAGACAGGGCAGCCGGGGGGTGGAAACGTGCTTAAGAGACACGTCGGCAGCGCTTTTAAGGATACCCTCTGGACATGGCGCACCGCCCCCGGCATATTGCTGCCAGGTTCGGAGCGCCCGCCAAGGCGCGTCCAGCGTCTAGGAGCCCGCCAAGGCTCCGTACCGCATCGACCCTCACTCGCGCCAACGAGCTGACGGGTCATCTTAAGTCCGGGTTTCCACACCCACGGACAGCGTTCCACGATATGACTTGATAAGCAAGCCGTCCCCTGCGGGGCCGGACGCTTTGTCACGGCACTGGCCGCTGCGCCTCCTCGATCTCCCGCCGCTTTTGAGTAATCAGTGCCTCGATCCGCTTGCGCTCCGGCATGACGATCCGCTTGACGCGTGCCAGGTAGTGGCGCTCCCAATAGTCGAGCAGTGGGCGCATCTCCTCATCAAACATGTCCACAAGGTCCGCAGCCTTCAGCATCAGATCCTCGAGGCGCTCGAGGGTCATTTCCTCATCTTTCGGGGGCTTCTTGGCCATCCTCGACCCTCCGCTTGGTTCGCTAAGCAAGGGCAGCGAAGAACTCAGGCGGCTTTATGGAGTGCGCGCGGGGGATACTTGATACAAGCTGGCGACTGTTCGTTGCTATATTGGTAAAATGGTATTTCTACATTTTCTCGCCATTGTATAGCCGGTGGATGATATTGGCCCTGCCAAGGCACCCCATGCATACGGTCGTGCAGCCAGCCTTCACCGAGCACAAGGCCCGACCGACGTCTTCCGGCGTAGGATTGACGCACCACGAGCGCAGAGCGTGGGCAGCGAGCAGCGCCGTTTCCGGCTTTAGCTTGACGACACGCTGCTGATGGAAGGCAGTCTCGAGCCGGTCGGCTATCTGGAGGAGTGAGCGAGTCCGATCCATGCCTCGTTGAAGAACGAAGCGGGAACAGCGTCAAGGGGCGGTCAGCGACTTATAGGTCGCGATGACGGATCGGACCGCATTTTAATCAAGTCGGCCATCAGCCGACGTTGCGGGGATTTGCCGAAGCGGTTTTGTATGAACCGTAGTTGGCTGGCGTCGTGGCCATAAACAAATCGGTTGGCTCCTTCCACGACCTGTCGATTAACCTCCTTTGCCAACTCCACGTTGCTCGCCTTCAGCACTCGCTCTAGGAATTTTTTGTCCGGAGAAACTATAAACAGTAACCTAGGCCCTATTGGCAGAGCGAGATGTCCATCTGTAGCTTTGAGACTGCTTGTGCGAAGAATGGGGCTATCAGAGGTAAGTAATCTAGGAGAGCCATCAGCGACACGTAAAACGCGCCAGTGCATCTTATTTATCGCTTCACCAACACCATCGTGATCGATCAGAGAAATTAATATCTCAAATTGATGCTTTTCTTTTATGCTTAGAGATTGTCCTTGGAGATACTCGCTAAACGTCTCTGGGTCGGAGGGCCCTCTGACTTCGCGATACCCAGCTTCGGCCGCTTCGTCTGTGCGCCGAAAATCTTCGTGCCACCATTCCCGAAATAGGGCTACATCCTCTGGGCTCCGGAGCAGCAACGATACGATAAAACGTGTCCAAGCTGATCGGCTTTTTGCATCCCAAGGGGCGTCATGACCGTGCTTTTCAAGCATGTCGAGAGCGCCAGAGGCCCAAGTGTCTACCAGCTTGAAAAACTTCTCTTCTACTTGCTGAGCCTCTGCCGGTTCAAAACCATTCAGTTCACTGCTTATCCCTTTCGCTCAGGCGGTAACCATATCTAGCGAAGCCGCGTGACGGACCCGGCGTCCTCCCCTATCTCGGCGGGATGCGCGAGGCCCTGTTCCCCACCCGTTGGAAGAGAGACAAGCCGCCGTCGATCGAGCGCTTCATGGCGACGTTCCCGGATGACTACGCTTGCGCCGACCACCTTGCCCGAAAGCGGTGGCCCAAAGGATTCCAGTGTCCACACTGCAAATCGGCGAAGGGCTGGCGGCTCGAGGCGAGACCCTGGCTTTTCCAGTGTGCCGGAAAGGGCGAGAAGCCCGGTTGCCGGAGGCAGACCTCGGTGATCGCGGGGACGGTGATGCATGGCACGCATCTGCCGCTGCGCACATGGTTCATCGCCGCGTACCTCGTGGCCACGCATTCCAACTCGATCTCGGCATTGCAGCTCCAGGCCAAGATCGGCGTGGGATCCTACAAGACCGCCTGGCTTCTGCTCCATAAGCTACGCAGGGCCATGGTCGCTCCCGGTCGCACGCCCCTCGATGGCGAGGTGGAGGTCGACGAGACAAGCTTCCCGTACCGCAGGAACAGCGACCCCGTGACGGGCGGGCAGGGCAAGAGCAAGGTCGGCAAAGTGTTCGTTATCGGCGCGGTCGAGCGTCGTGACGGGCGCAAGTCAGGGCGCATTCGCCTGGCGCGAATTGCGGAGGACAACGCCCGGCACATCAAGCCTTTCGTGCTCGCGAACACCGCCGTGGGCTGCACCCTGCACACCGACGCAAACCGCTCCTACAACGGGATCCCGGAGCGCAATCACCAGCCGCGCAACCTCAGTGGCAAGAACGAGCTGCCAGCCCACATCACCTTCGAGCGCATCCACCGGGTATTCTCGAACCTGAAGCGCTGGGCGCTCGGCACCTTCCACGGCTTCCGTGAGAAGCATATGGACGCGTACCTCAACGAGTTCGTGTTCCGCTGGAACCGCAGGCGCTCGTTCCAGAGCGCAATGGACAGGCTGCTAGGGGTCGGGCAGGCGCTGCCCCGCACCACCTACAGAGACATCGTCGGCGACACGTCCGAGTGGCGAAGCGAGCATCAGGACCAGATCCTCAAGATGGTGAGCCCGGATCGGCTGGAGATGGCGAGAGCGTTGGCCAGCAGGGATCGCATCGACATCCTCGACGCGCTGGACCAGATCGGGCAGCGATGCGACGTCCGTTACGAGCGCCGGAATCCGACCCGTCCGGCCCTTCCGCCGCGACGCAAGGGGGAGGAACGCTCGACCAGGCGTTACCGCCATCCTCCGCGCGCCAGCCGGGAAGAGGTCGTCGCGGGTGTCTGGCGACACCTTCTACCCGGATCCGGCGTGGCCTTGCGAGACTAGCGGAGACCCGGGGACGTTCCCCGCGTGTCGAGCGGCTCGTCGCCTTCGTCGGGAGGAACGTCGGGTGCCTGGTCGAGAATGGCCAGCGCCGCATCCACGTCGCCCCTCGCGGCGCGCCGGCGCATCATTGCCAGCCCCCGCCTGTGGCCCAGCCCCTCGGCCACCAGGGAGGCGATCATCTGGTTGATGGAGATCCCGTCCTCGGCGGCGGCGGCCCGGGCCTGCTCCATGACATGGTCGGGAAGGCGCAGGGGGTAGGTGCTCATGTCGGTGTTCTCCTATTTTGCCAATCTGCCTCGAACTCTACGGCCGTCCTTACGTCGAGGCCGAAGGCTCGAAGGTTCGGATCGCGGAAATGCCGATCGTCGGACACGACGAGCTGGGCTCCGGCCGCCAAGGCACACTCGACGTAGAGATCGTCCTTCGGGTCTCTCAGAAACGGCCGAAAGCGAAAGCGCGGCAGGGCCGGGACGCATACCTTGCACAGGGTATCAAGCAGCGTTCCGACCTGATCCGGCGCGATCCACGGGTTCGGTCCCAAGATCCCGGGACGGAGCAGCACGTCCTCATACTCGATGACGACCGCGGGGGAGAGCGCGAATTCGATCTCACCAACCAGCATCCCTCGTAGAATGCGGTTTGACGCTCCGTTCCTTGAGCGGAGGGCGCGGACCATGACGTTGGCATCTGCGACGATCATGGTCCGAACATGATCTCGCGGGCGACATCAGTCAAGCATGTCAGGGGATGGCGAAACGCAGCGCAGGCGGTGCCTTGCGCACGCTACATATGGTGTGTGCCTGAGTGAGAGGGATAAGCAGTTTCAGTTCATATAATCGCTCCTGATAACCTGTTCGCTCTGGCATCACAGATCTGACGACGACATCACGATATGGCCGAGAGAACTCAGTTACTTTTTTATCGGTACCGGCCCACCGCCTAAGATAAAAAGCGGGGATGTAGTGGTGCTTTGTGGAAGGATTCGCTGAGGTCATGCTGCAACGTATAACACCGGATCGGATTTCCCTAGACGATGCCACTGACAGACTTCAGGTTCTGTCAAGGAGGTCCTCGGCCACAGCACTATAATCCAGCGATTATACACGATGGGACGATCGCCGCTACCTACAGCCCCCCGTGTCAGCCGAGCCCTAGCTCCATTTTGACGTAGTCCTGCCCGAGCTTAAACAAGGCGCCAACGGTGGCCACTCCGACCTTGCTCGACTGCGCCTTAATCCAGCGCCAGTGCTTCGGCGCACGAATGACGCCCAGCATCTCGTGCCCGCGTCCCGTAAGCCTGTTCACGATGTAGGCCACATTTACGATGTCCGGATCTTCGGTGTCGGGAACATCATCGATTATCGCTTTGATAAGCCCGTCTTCGGCGGCGATGATGACGTGATAAGCAATCTGCTCACGCGTCCATCCCTCGATGGTGATATCCTCAAGTGCCGACACGGGCCGGTCGGCTTTCTCCTCTACATACAGGAGCAACTCCCGCAGCAGGTCTAATTCCAGCTTCATATCCACACCCCTCCGCAACCGGACAAGGGTGGGAACATGCACGGGGAGGAAGCCCCGTGTCGCTACCAAAAGGTGGCTATTCATCAAGCCGCCACCGCATCCGCCGCAAACGGATCAATCTTCTCGCCCACCTTATCCGGCCACGTATGCAGCCGCCGCGTCCGGGCGCCGTCCGCATCCACCACCGTCCAGTCCACATGACCGCCGATGCCGAACAGCGACGGCAGGTCAGGCCGGCAGGGGTTCGGCCCTTTCTTGCGGCGCATGGCTTCGAACAACGGCACGCCGATATCTTCCAGGCTGGTCTCGGGCCCGATATCACCAAGGGCAGCCAACTCGGATTCAGTCAATGCCATGCCGCCACCGAAGTCCGTTCCCATGTTAAGCAGGGTCCATGCGTCCACCCCCTCCTGGTACTTCGTGGAGGTGAGGTAGGCAGTGAAGGGGCCGGTCGTTTCCGAGATGCCAGCGATAACAATTTCGAAGTCTCGTCCCGCGGGAACGCCGCGCTGCTTCCCACGCGCCAGAATGTCCGGGAGTAGCTCGATCATGAGATCGAAGCTTCCGGCAGAGGCTACGCGAAGGATGGATGGGATCAAGACACCGGCCGTCCGCATGTCGCCTCGGCATGTGATGGCGAGCGGAATGTCCGACGAGCGCCACACCTTCTCCTGAATGCCGATAAGCGTGCCGTCGTTGCGGTAGACGGCGCCGTCGGTCAGCATCTCGACGCGGTCGGGATAGACGGCAGTGTGGAAGGCACTCATAGGGCGCTCCTCAATTTGAGTGTGTGAATGGTGCCGAGGATGGCCCTACCGCCTGCGGTCGCACCACCGCCCCCTGGCAGTCCTGCGAAGAGACTATCCAGCGCCATGTTGGTGAGGTAGTCGGCGACCTTGCTAAGCGCATTCGCCAGCATGTCAGCCGCGCTGGTGCCTTCCTGCAGATCGGTAATCATCCCGCTGAAGACATCGCGCGCGACGTCGTTGACCTCTTCCTGCGTCTGGGCCAGCTTTTCCATCGCCGCCTCTTCCTGCTCGATGGCAGTGATGAGGCCGGCGATCGCTTGGCCCTCCGCAGACATCGCATCAACATTAACCCGGCGCAGTGCGTCGGAGATCTGTCGTTGCTCGTTCGTCATGCCGATCTGCAACTGCTCGTGCTCAAGATCCGCGATCAGCTCACGGACAGCCTCGGCTTCGCGATCGGCATCCTTGATGGCTTTCTCGCGGGATCTTTCTTCGTCTGTCTTTTTGGGCTTTTTGGTTTTGCCGTCACCCGCCACAGGGTACTTATCAAGGGTGATTTGCGGGTTGACCCGTGGAAGCCGACCGCCACGCCCGCCCGCCACAGAGGCACCGGAAATTCCGGTGCCTTCCGTAACCTCGAACGCCCCTGAGATCCGCGCGTCGCCGCCGCCCGGTGGCGTCATGCTACGGAGATTGTCCATCATCGCATTATGGCGCTCGAGCCAGTCGGGAAGGCCAGCCATCTCGCCAAGCGCGCGAGAGACATTGATGATCCCGCCGACCACTCGCGACGCCGCATCGCCGACGTTATCGAGGCCGGAGATGATGGAGGAAAAGTCCATGCCAGCGATCGTGTCGCTCAGGCTATTCAGCGCCCCCGAAATCTTCTCGCTCGCCTCGGTGCCCGTATTCAGGCGTCCGGCTGTGTCCTGCAGCACGTTCTGCAGGCGCACGAACGCCTGCGAAACCGTTGTCCCCGCAGTCGCAAGCCTGTCCTCCAGAATCCCGGAACCGGCTTCGATGCCACGGAAGAACGCCTGCGAGGAAAGCTCGCCGTCCAGCATCAACTGACGAAGCGTAGCGACTGAGCCGCCAGCTTCCTTGATGCCCGCCGCAGCGGCTTGGAGGATGGTGGGAGCGCCCTCGAGGATGGAAGTGAATTCCTCCGCACGGACGACACCGCCGCCCATCGCCTGAGAGAGCTGCAGCAGGGCGCCCGACGCCTCGGCTGCGCTTGTGCCGCCAGCGCGCAACGCCACGGCGATCGTCTCAGAGAAACTAACAAGCTCATCAGAGCTAACGTTTAGCTCCTTTTGGTTGATTGCGAGCTTGCTATAAAGCGTAACTAGGCTCTCAATCGGAGCCGCGTTCTTCTGTGCAGCGGCGAACAGCTGGTCGTAGACCGACTTAAGGGCTTCGCCTTCAAGGCCGGTGGTCTTCAGCGCATTCTGGATCCTGATTGACGAGTCTACGAGCTGCTGCGCGCCGCGAAGCGTCACCGCGCCGGCAAACGCCGCCGCCAAGGTCCGGCTCATGGCAACAGCTGAGGCACCGACCCGCGTGTTCATGGTCGCAAAGTTGCGCTCCATGATGCTCGTGGTTTTCTTCGTGTCGCCCTCTAGGCGCTTAAGGGCGCGGCGGATTTGTGCCGTGTCTGCGGAAATGCTGAGGACCAGGTCCTCGACGTCGCGAGCCATTAGGGACCTCGTTCGTTCGTGATGGGTGATACGGGCGGAGGCCAGACGTGCCGACTGTCTCTCGCGATGCCTGGCTGCTCCGACAGGTGCCTGAGCTAGAGGGAGGACCCAGTCATCCTGGGTTCATCCATCGCGGTTTATCGGTCTCGGTGTCACCAGAGACTGCGCTTTGGTAGGGATGCAGGAGCAAGCGATGGCGCTGACGACGCAGGACGTAATCGGATATTACTCGCTCATTCTGGGGGAGAAACCCGAGCCGATGGAGGTCGCCTACTACCTCGAGACGTTCGAGGACGTTCCATCACTGCGTCAGCAGCTCGAGTTCATCGCCAATTGCCGAGCGGGTGCCATAAGCGCCGGAACTCACCCAGCGGCCGCGGCGCAGTAATTATGTCGCCGCATCCGTGAAGAACTGGTCGACATCGGCCTCAGTCTTGCCGAGGAACGCCGCGCAAGCCGCGACGAGTCGGTTAGAGCGATCGATCTGCGTCGCATATTCCCAGGCATCCTCGGCCGCCTCTCGCTCGGCTTCATCCCCAATCGCCGAAAAGAACGCATCAATCTGAGCGCGGCCGATGCCCCAGGTGCGAAGGCCGTTACGTGCTTGCAGCGGGGATATGGAAGCGGGTGCTAATGTCGGGGTCGCAGGAGTCCCCGCATCAAGCTCGGCAAGAAAGCTTTCAAGACTCTGCCCCGTCCGTCCGACGTAGAGGTTTCCGTCTCGATCGGTCCACTGACTTTCGGTGCCCTCAATTGGGGTCAAAGCTGATTTCTCCATGACGTGTAATCGTTATCCAGAATTGCGTGTTTTGAAGATCATTGCGCTAAGTCCAACGGTGCCGCCCCTATTATTTACCAAATAATAGACACCGCCTACGAAACCGCAGCCGATAAACCCTAGTGAGGGAGAGCCACCATTTACAAATGTTGTGCCGGATTGACCTGCTAATTTAATCTCGCCGCCGCCCATTATAAAAGTACCGGTGTTACCGTTGTTGTTATCTGTCACCACAGCAAAACCGCTACCCGTCGGAAAATTGAGGCCGGCGCCATTGGCAACCGATACCGTGGTCGTCGATGTGAAGTGCCAGTTCGCGGTGGGAAGCATCGAAAGGTTCAGAGGCCCGCTGACTGTATCCCCCGCCTTCAGCACCCGCAGATTGTCTGCTGCGGCCTGCGCCGCGGAAACCGGTTTGTTGGCGTCTGTGGTGTTGTCAACGTTGTTTAGGGCGAGCGCCGTCTTGGCTGCTGCAGCGGTCGCCGCCGTCAGCAAAGAGGATCCCGTCGCGGTGGCACCAATCGCCGTGCGCGCTGCCGCCGCATCTGCTGAAGTGATCAGCGAACCACCGACACCGGTGGCGCCGACAGCGCCGCGGGCCGCAGCAGCATCCGCCGCGGCCAGAACCGCAAGGCCGGCTGCACCAGCGTCAGCAGTCGTGAGGTGATTGCGCCACGCCTGCCAGACACCGGCCAGCATGGCCCTCGAGGCGACTTTACCTGCGTTCGGGCCAAACTCCGCGACAGCGATCTGACTGCCGTAAGTCTTTGTGAAATCCAGCGACGTGAGGATTTGCCATGCGCCTCCAGCGATCGGCTGGTCTGCTGCATTCGCTACCCGGTAAAAGCCGCCCGGCACGCAGGCGGCGGCCGTGGCTTTCGTGATGGCCGAGCCATAGACGAGGCTCCCCACTTCAAAGGCGAGGGTGGCGTTCAGGCCAAGCGATGCACGAACCGTGGCCGCATCAGGGTCATTGAGGATCGTCTTGGCGAAAGGGCTCACCCCGGCCATCGCGGCGACCAACTCGGCCAGCCGCTTGTTCGCCTCGATCGCCGACCCAACCCCAGCATTATTGAGCGCTATCGCATAGGCGCCGGTCGACGTGGTGCCCGGCCACGGATACGCCAGAGTCAGCGAGGTATTGCTCTCGATCGAGGCGATCGGGATGCTTACGCCGTTGCGGGAGAAGATGCCGCCATTGATGACTTGAATTGACCACGCCGTACCTGTGCCGGTCACGGTTGCGCTGCCGCTCGTCACCGTGGCGGTGCCGGTCGCGTAAAAGGGTTGCACCGGCATGGGGCCGCGCTCCTGTCATGTTTTGGGAATGGTGAAGAGGCGCTCCCGAGGGGATGCGCGGATGTGGCGCTCAGTCGAGCAGGTCGTCAGGCTCTTCTGGAGTGGTAGGCATCGACACCCTGCTGGCTGAGGCCGGCGTGGCGCCAAGCTGACGAAGGACGACGCGATAGAGATGCATTCCGGGCACGCCGAGGGTTCCCGATGCGAGCCGCGCCTGAAGGATGGCAGCGATTTCAACGATGGTGCGGCGCGACCGATTCAGCCACGGAAGGCTGGCCTCGAAGGCGCACCAGGCATCGGCCTCGGCCGTCGCACGAAGCCGCTTCTCGCTCGACACGCGGCGGGAGTCGGTGCCCGGCTTCCTAGTGGGCAGCTCCGACAAATCAGACTAACGAAGCCCTTGATTTCCAGGATTCTTGCACCGTTGATGGGCGGAATGCACCGCCATCCCAGCAGCCGGCGCTTGCGCCCGGAGAGTCGGCGTCTACAAGTGGTGAGCGAACGTGAGGAGTGCCGCATGCGAATTCTGATCGCCGCCGCCGGATTGGCCACAGTGCTTATGTCCGGGAGCGCCGTAGCGCAGCCAGTGTGGCGGCTTGATCCGGGGATTATGCCGCGCCTGGTCCTCGTCGACGGCGACAAAAGGACGCCCAGCGTCACATGCTATCGGGGCGCACTATCGGTCAGTCGCGATTTTGGGGCGTCGTCTCTCCCGCGTTATGCCGACTCCGGAACCGAGACGGAGGGCAGTTTCCGCATGTCGGGAAAGAGATACCTTAAGGCCGACGGCAGGGAGATCCGCTACGGACGCGTGGGGGTCACGAGCACATCGGAGGGCATGTACGCGGTATCGTTCTACGACATCGATCCGGAAGTGTTCATGCGGTCGGTTGCCGGAGCGCCCGAGCTTACGATCGGCATCCCGGGAGAGGCAGGCAAGGAAGCGCACTACCCGCTCCGGGAATTCGAGCCCGCGCTGGCCGGGCTGCTGGCTGCATGCGCCGAGGAAGATGCGTCTTAGTCCCCGACCGCCATCGAGACTTCCGCGGCACCCGGTGGGTCAGGCCTCCCGGAGGCTCGCGGCTCGGCGCCTGCCGGGACGTCGGGTATCCATGACGGCATCGAACGTGTAGCTCACGCCGACACGCGGCTTGAGGCTGGCGCGTTCGAATTCCTGAAGATGAGCGTAGACGTCACCGCCGCCGTCCTCGTTCGACAGGAATCCGTAGGTTCCGGCCCAATGCTTGAGCGTCGCAGTCTGCATGCTGTCTCTCCTCAAAGAAATGCCCGCCGCCGCAACCGCCCAAGGGCGGAAGGGGACTCGGCGACGGGTTGCTTGCGGCTATCGGTGGTAAGGAGCTATGGCGGCCCACCGACAGCCTCCCGGACTAAGCTTGCCCGTCAACTCGCCGCCCTAGGGGTTACCCGCCTATGCGGCGTACAAATCGCCGGTGATGAAGGCGTCTGGCCGGAAGGTTGCCAAGGCTAGCCTCTCCTCAATGCGCACGGAAATCAGGTTCTTCTCGAAGTCATCGGCGTTCTCGCTCGAGACCATGACTTCAACATCCATGCGGTCGAAGATTGCCGCTCCCTCGGAAAACGCACCGGTCAAGAACTGCCCGACAGGCATGGCGTTCGTGGCTACGATGGGGAGATTCCAGAGATTTGGTCGGGTAATCTGGAACGGAGAGTCGGGCGAGATGTAATTCCCACCTGCATCCTTGATCCCGATAATCCGGCGCCAGTCGCGCTTGTTCAACACAATGCCGGTCACGGGGATGTCGCTGTCTTCGGCCTGGCTGATCGCCTGAAGGAGGCGGTCGATCGCCGTCTCGTCAGACGAGGCGAACTGCGGGTCGAAAGCGGTGGCCTGCGGCACGATACCCAGCAGATTCTGGCCAGTTCCGTTACCAAACAGAAGCTGGTTTTCCTCCACTCGCTTAAGGCCGTTGGTGCCCCGACGATCGATGTATGCCAGCAGGGCCGGCGTATCATCGAGGATCTGGCGGCTGGCCTTGAACATGTGCGCGATGGTGCGAACGGGAGTCGTCACCATGTCGAAGGTCAGGTCCGAGTACGGCTTAGGAGTCGTCTCGGCGACCGGCGCTGCATTATTGGTAAAGCCGGTCTCCCGAGGCCATTCGATCGAGCCGCTGGTGGTACGCGCCTGCGGGAGCAGATCGCGGATGGTCATCTCGCGCTCGAACGGCTCAACAATGCCTGGGACGCGCATGCCAGGCACCAACGAAGTGCCCTGGGATCGCCCTGCACCCACAGTGGTGTTTGCCGTCGTGATTGCGGCGTTCTCGCCCGTCAGCTTCACCACGGCCTTGCCGCGGAAGTTGGAGGTCATACGCTGCACTTCGGGGTCATTCGCGACAATCGAGCCAAGCGAGGCCACTACGTTGTCGTTCGCCGGCTCGCGTTCGCGTACTGCCCGCCTTTCAAGCTCACCAATGCGGGTGGCGAGGGCGCCAGAGGTCTCGGTGAACTTGTCGCCAAGTTCGGCAATGAGAGGGGCTAGATTGGTCATCAGTATTTTTCTCCGATCGTATTGGCGATCCACGCGGGAAGCGGGTCGTTGGTGCCATTCTGTTTGTTGATTTCGCGATAGACTGCTGCCTTGTTCTCGGCTTGCAGATGCTTGGCGCGGTCTTCCACGGCCGCACTGGCCTCCGGGCGCTTGCCTTCACGGCGGGCGGCAATGAGGGTTTTGGCCGCGATGTCGATTTCTCCGGCACGCTCGAAGACGGAGACGGCGCGTTGCCAACTGAAGACGAAAGGCACGTCGGCTGCCGCTGCAGCTTCCTCCGCCGCAACCGCCTCGGCTGCTGCAGCGGCAGCCTCAATTAGTTTCTGAAGGTCCATTTAATTTCCTATTGGATTGCGCGCCGAAGCTCGGCGATTGCGACAGCGGCGTCCGCGTCGTTTGGGGACGCGCCTGCTAGTTCCGCCGCGATTGCCATGACGGCTTGCCCGCTGGTGATCGCGGCTGCGCCGCCAGGCGAAGCGCCAAAGACGCAGTGCTCGCCGTTGATGATGGTTGAGACGCCGGCAGCTCCGACAATCACGTGGCTCACGTGGGCGCGGGCACCGCCGAGGATGGCGCCAACCGTTTCGCGAAACGTGGCGCCGAATGCTGCGCGCATGGCGCCGTAACGACCGACGTGCTCGGCGGCGTCTTTCGTGGCGCCCACGTCGCAAATGGCTGCCAGTGTCAAAGCGACGATATCGCCCTCGGTTGCATCCGCTGGAAAGCGCCGGCTGGAAGGCTCCCTCGAGACAAGCCCGGCTGCCTGCAAGGCCAAAAGGATGGCATCGAGGCGACCGAAAGGCTTGCCGAGGCGACGCGCGAGAATTTCAACGAGAGCGGATTTCCGCACGTTCGCCTCCATTTCTTGAGAGTAAAGGAAAGGATTCTGCGTAAAAAACGCCGCTGCCGTTATTAAAGTGGCCCCGCATCAGCACGAACGGGGCCGTCGCCAGCGCATCAGGGAGAGGAGCCCGGCGCCGACTATCCGAAGAAGCTGGCAGGCCGCGACGGACAACGTGAGACGAAAAAGGCCGCCCCCGAGGACGGCCTGAATCTGTCTCTTGCTTATTCCCGCCCGCGTCGGAAAATGGGTATGCCCTACGCAGCTATCCTTAGCCGGTGACAGTGATGCTCAAGCTCGTGGAATCCGAGAAACACCAGAGCGCGTCCCGCTCCTTTGGCGCCGGTTTTGTTACCGGCCCCGTGGGCGCGTCCAATTTCCTCAAGGGTATCATTGCCCACGACCGCCGCCTCGAACGCGACGCAAAGCGGCCCCAGCGCCTTCTGCGCCTGTGCCAGCTCGCGTTGCGCGTCTATCTGCCGGATCAGGACAGCATCGCCTTCCCAAGGTTTAGGGATTGGCTTTGACATAGGACGCGGATGCGAGGGTTCCGTGCGAAGGCCGCGGTGAGCTTCCGCCCGTGCCGCCTTGCCCACCTTCCGCACGCCTTTGTCGACGAGCTTGCCAGACGATGCGTCAATGTCCGTCCGGTGGGCCGTATAAAGGCCTTCGCTCGCATCCCTGCCAATGAGGTCGGTGACGGCATGTGCGGCCTCGTGCATCTCACGGTAACGCTCGGCGAGCCGTAGATGGTGCTCGTCACCTTCGGCCCTTAGAAGCTTGGCTAGCGGCCAATCCTGGTTATCGTTGGCGGCTTGTCCGCTGTAGCGGGATGACGTGATCCAAGCCGCCTGAGCCTTCAGCCTGTGTTCGATCGTCGGACCGTCGCCAGGAAGCCTGACAACAAGGCCGGGAATGGAAAGACGGCGGGCTGGTGGTGACCACTCGCCGCTATCGTCGCCGCTCGAGATTTTCGGAGCTTCGTGTGCCCGGTCAAAAACCGGCACGTCGTCGTTCGCTGCAATGCGCTTCATGGATTGTCCCTCTCGTCGCCCTGCCAGGCGGTGCAGCGGAGGTGCTGCCTGAAGTAAATAGTGCAAACCGACCGCTTGAACGAACCAAACTTCTTCAGGTATTCGAGAAACGCGGCAATTATGACACGCTCCCGCGCGCGCGCGATACGCGTGATCGCGCGCACGCGAGGGAAAATCTGTAATTGCGAAGTAACGAACGGAGCACGCCGGTACGGTGTGGCGAGCACCCTAGACTTCCAATGGCGCCCGGGGTCATCATTTCAATCGCAGATGCACGCGCTGTGCGGGGGCGCGGGTTGGCGATCGACGCGACCCACGACTTTCAGGGGAGCCGCACTTTAGATCCCACGTGAAAACCTGCGGGCGCACGTGTGCGAGCATGACGCCGGTCGGCGAAGACCACAGCCTGAGACTTCAAATCACCCGTCTGCACTGGATATGAGGCAGCGCCGCTGTCCCCGCAGTTCACAATCGGGCCCCACAATATGTTGTGGCTTCAGCTTAATTCGGGTCTAGCCATGGTGATCCCGCGCGGATGACGGTATGTTTCAGCTGCCTCGGCTTGAGGCGGAAAGGAGGTGATTGAGATGGCAAAGGCTTCCAAAATCGGCCGCAATGCAGGCAATGGGCAGTTCACCACGGTGAAGACCGCAACGAACAAACCCAAAACCCACATTGTTGAGACCGTAAAGCGCAAGTAGCATTAGTCGCTAGGGCCGGGCGGTGGTCGCCAAACTGACCGTCCGGCCTTCTTTGAGCATCCTCGACCGTCGCTCGTCAAATCAACATTCAAATGCCCCGCCACGCCACACAGCGGGTCGTCAGGCGCGTTGCTGGTTATTTGGCGACAACTGTCGCCAGAAGTATAGCGCGCGCTGTAGGGCCGCTATGCGGCTTGTGCGGATCTGTCAGTCAACCAAGCTGGCGGTAGTCGATTATAGGCAAGTCCCTTGTTCCCGCCCCATATATGCAGACTGAAACCCATCAAGTCTTCGGCGTCTTTGGGTTCGTCAACATTTATAGCCTCGCATAGGCGCGAGAATTCCCCCTGTCCTTCCGCTTGGCGCTTTGGATCGGGCGACTCGAGTACGATCCTTCGATCGAAAGAATTCCCGCCTTCAGGGGCGAACGTGACAACGATGACCTGATCATTGCCGTCCATCTCCAGCTCTGCGGCCTCAATCTTACAGGTGGCGTCCACCTTGAAGGTGGCGGCTGCCTTTGGCTTCGCAGGTGCGTTGGCTTTGGCCTTGGCAATTGCCGCGCCCTTCGCGTCGCCGTGAATCAATGGCAGATCCTCAAGCCACCGCTCATTGGCCAGCCAAGAGGCCGGCTCGGGTACCCACTTCTTCTCGACATTGTTGCTCGCGTAGTGGGTGGCCCAAGCGCGGGCAGCTTCCGCAATAGTCGCGTGCAAGTCAGCATCAGGCGCAATCGCCTTATAAGCCGCCTTCGCCTTTGCCAACTTATGCTTTCGCGGCCAGACGCTCCAGAACTCCTCAAAGCCTCCCGAGGACGGCACCGCCCCGGCCGGCCCGTAAAGGGCCGAGTCGGGCGGCGCCATAGGCGCGTCCTCGAATGTTCTACATACCAGTATACCGGTCCTGTCGGCCGGTAACTGTATGTAGGTTTCGGGGGTCGTCACACCCCCACTAGGCTCGCTAGAGGGGGTCGCTGCACCCTCACAGGAGGGGGTCACTGCACCCCCACTAGTAGAGGGGGTAGTCACACCCCCACTAGGAGAGAATGCGAAATTCAGGGTGAACTCTGTGGGGCGAGTGCCTTTGCCTTCACGAAGTACGGCGAAGGCGCCGCGATCCACGAGCCGTCTGATGCTGGTCTTCACATTGGAACGGTCGGCCCGGGTGGCTTCGGCGATAAACCGGAGGCTGGCACGAGCATTTCCATAGCGCGGGTAGTACCGCTGAATGATGACTGCCGCGACCTTGTGGTCCAGTCGTGTCGCCCAGTCCGTCTCGATGATGTTGAGGAGGAGGTTGTGCTGCGCCAGGAGGCCGTCCGTCCGATCACTGGACATTCATGCGCTCCTGGTAGTCGGCGCGCCATTCCTCGCCGCGCTCGAGGCAGGGGACATACATTCCCCATCCTTCTGGCGTCGTGCCAACTCTGCGAATTACGCCAGCATCCAAGAGCCGCGCGATAGCCTTGCAGGCGGTTCGCCGTGTCGTGCCAAGGCGCCTTGCCACGTCGTTAGTCCGTAGGACGCAGTAGCCTTCCTTTGCCCAGGCATCGGCCACCAGATGCGGAATGCGAAAGTCGTGGCGGCCATTCGTGAGGTAAGCGGAAGCGGTGACGTAATCGATGATCCGGCGCACGGTGGCGTCGGGCAGGTCTACGAGTTCTCGCATCTCAGATCCTTTGAGGAGAGATGTAGAAGGGGCCCGCCGGTCGGCGCCGGTCCGGGTTGAGGTCGTTAGGCGGAGGCGCGTCCGGAGATCTTCGCGTCAATCCACGCGACCACTTCGGCACGGACGAAGGCATACCGCCGCTCACCAAGTTGAACCGACTGCGGAAACCTCCCCTCCCGCATCAGCGCCAGGATGAGGGTGCGGGACATGCTGGTCATGGCGCTCGCGTCCTTCATGGCGATCAGGCGAGGGGTATTGTCGTTTGCAGCCTTCATCTTTTTTCCTCTCGAGGATTGACACGTTAACAAGGATGGTATTTACATGCATCGTTTACTGGGCATGCTGTGCATTGATTGCAGATGACGCACAACCGTGATTAGTAGCGTTAACATGCCCCTCTCGTCAACGAACGTTGACGTCGGTCCCCAAGTATCTCGCCCAAGAATCCATCACAGCCCGTCGCTTCTCGAGCGCGTCGCCGCGCCGATACGCGCGCTCGACGGCGTTACCAACATGATGCGCGAGTGCCATCTCGGCGACTTCGCGGGGCGCGTCGGTCTCTTCGCCGCAGAAGTCTCGAAACATGCTTCTAAGGCCATGAAGTGTGCAGTGGACGCCGTTGGGCGCGGCGAGCCTTAGCGCCTTGGTCATCGCCGTCGCGCTCACTGGCGCCCCTCCCACGGCACCGCCGAAGACATACTCCCCGGTCGCCTGTTCCTGACGCTCCCGCAGGATCGCAACGGCACGTTCCGTCAACGGGACACGGTGAACAACGCCCGCTTTCATTCTGGCGCCGGGGATCGTCCAAACAGCGGTGCGGAAGTCGATTTCGTCCCAGGTCGCCTCACGTGCCTCGCCAGTCCTTGCAGCCGTCAGGGCGATGAACTCAACAGCCCTTGCCGCAGTCCCCTTCGACTGGCGTAGCTTCACGCACATCGCCGGCGCGGCTGCATAAGGCAGTGCGGCGTGATGCCCGCGCGAGAGCTTCTGGCGGGCTGGCAAAAGGTGGGAAAGGTTGCCCTTCCACTCGGCGGGGTTATCCCCTTGCCGAAGCCCCCTAGCCTTCGCGTAGTCCATGACAGACGCAATGCGCTGCCTAAGGCGATCGGCAGTTTCGGGACGCTTGCTCCAGTGAGGCTCAAGCGTGCTCACCACGTCGTCAACGGTGACACTCGCAACCGGCTTATCGTGAAGCGGCTCCGCGTACTTGTCGAGCGTCATGCGCCATTGCGCCCGGTGCTTGGCGTTTCGAAATTCCTGTTCCTTGAGCGCGATCGTCGCGTCCATGCACTCGCGGAAGGTGGGCAGCGTCTTCCGGGACGGCACTGCCGCTTTACGGCCGCCTCGAGGATCTTCGCCGCGTGCAAGCTTATCGCGGACCGCCTCTGCCTTCTCGCGCGCAAGCTTCAACGAAACGGGAGCCGTGCCCTGCCCGTAGCCGCCTAGACCGATCTCTTTGCGTACGCCGCCGCGTCGGTAAATGAAGATCCACTGCTTCGAGCCGCCTGGCCGGACCCTCAGATAAAGCCCATCCCCGTCGCTGTAGACGCCGGCCTTGGTGAGGGATTTGAGGTTGGAGTCCGCGAGCTTGTGCTTAGCCATGTCATTCCCAATGCCATAACGCCTAGGAACGGATATCGTGCATTTAGTGTCTCTGCAATCGCCATGGCACAAGATGTGCGCCGAATGCGCCGGAACGGCGGGCTCTCTCACCGCCATCATCTCCCAGTCGAACGCCCTCTGATGCGCTAGGGCAGTGAGCACAGGCCCCGATCTGCAGGCCCCGGCGTGAAACCTGTTGACTGCGCGTTCGCCCCGGATCCTGTTAGGCTCTCTCTCCTCCGGATATGCTTTGAGGCTCTGTCTGCGCCCGAAAAGTACGGAACCGGAAGCGCCTGCACCTTATGCGCTTTAGCGCCTGTCCGAGCCTCGCCGAGTTCGAAAATCGGTCGCTCGGTGAACTCTCCCCGCGTCCAACCTTGCCGATGGCATCGTTGCGCCGGTTTCGCGGCAACATGTTCGCTGGATTACAGCAGCAGTGCGCCCGTACCGGTTATTGAGGCTCAGCGCCGATGGATCGGAAGCAGGCATCAATCCTGTTCAGGTGGATGGCAAATGGCCGGGAAGCGCGGGCGGTGAAGGCTACCGAACAAACCGGCGGGCGTTTGATCAGGACGGAGGCGTGACCTCGAACCCGATCCGGTCTAGCGAGCCGAAGGCAAGAACGGCTTCGAATAGTGCTTCACCTGCTCGAAATCACGGCCTCATATCGAGCTCCCGTTCGCCGACCTTCTCCGCAAAGGCTTGGTGCAGGAGCATGCGCGATCGCAAGCCGGGGGTCCGGACCGACAGCAAACGGCCCAATTCGGCATCAGCCGATGCAGGCAGCTGCTCGTCGTGGCGCCTGGTAAGCGTAGGTCGGAGAACGCCAGCCACATTCGCACCGGTCGCAGTTGGCCGACCATAGCTTACCGAACCTTCTTCAAGTTGACGCATGCTACGCAACCGGCAGGCTAAACGTTGTCCCTAACAGACAGGCTTGGCGGACGTCAGGCGTCAACGGGTTGCACCTGCTTCTGCGTCGCTCGACCAAAAGTCCCGAATGAACGTGAGCGACTGATGCACTTCCCCAGCTTCGCATCTGCGTTGAAAATCTTCTGTTCCAATATCCGCGAAACCAGGGTGGGCTGTGAGGTCGCGAGCAAAGACGCTCCTGAATGCCATCGACCAATCGGCGAAGTCTCGCTGGGGCTTCACACCGGTTTCCAGCACCAGCTTGGTGTGGTGGCGTGGATCCGCGAAGATGCGCTTGCGCAAAGCCTCGAGTTCGTCCGCGCCACCCTCGAGGAGCTGCATAAAGCTGCCGCGATTACCGTCTCGACCCTCGACGAACAGCAGCATTCCCGTCACATCCTTCTCAGCATTGTAGGCTCGGCTCGTCGCGAGGATTGAGTCCAGATCGACCTGGGTGAGAGCCGGGCGTGCCTGGCTCACGTAAATCAGATAATTCGCGGGCAAAATATATCTCCGGATGATGTTCGCAGTTGCGAAGCTGCACTGCAGCGAATTTCCTGCTGACAGCATTGCAAGACAACTTAAAAGCAACAAGACGTCCGTCAAGTTTTCACATTATGAAAGAGTTTTCGACGTCGTCGATTTTGATTGATCCAAATTCAGAACAGCGCTTAGCTGTGGATGAAACTTGAGCTCGGGAGGATCAAGTCATCACCACGAGGCCTGAAGCAGAGAAACCCTTTTCGGCATTAACTTCTGCCGCAAGGGATACAGTTCTTGAAGTCGGCCCGCCACCTCGGCTGATCCAGTCGGTCGATCGCGCGTTACAGCTTATTGAAGTGATGGCTTCGAAAGACCACCCGGTCCTTTTGAACGAACTGGCGAAGGCCACTGGTCTCAACGTATCTACGTGCCATCATCTTTTAGCGACGTTGGTCACACGCGGCTATGCCATCCACGCCGGACGAAGCCGGGGATACACACTTAGCTCCAAGCTCGGTGATCTAGCCGCCTTGTCTAGTCGTGAGTTCGACATTTGCCAGTTCGTGCACGGCGACCTGGAAGCTTTAAACGCCAGCCTTCGCGAGAGCGTCCAGATGGCCGTGCTGCGCGACTCGCTGCTGATCACACGCCTGCGTTTTGCTTCGCACATGCCGACCCATGTCGAGCCTGACGAGGTCAAGAAGATGCGGGCCGCCCACGCGACGGCAACGGGAAAGGCGATACTCGCCTGGCTGCCGGAGACCGAACTGGCGCGCGTCGTGTCCAACAGCGGCCTCGCCGCTTTCACGCCGAACACGATCACCTCGCTCTCGGCGCTGATCGAGGAACTGCGAATGGTGCGTCGCTCTGGCTTTGCGGTCGACGACGAGGAGCTTGAGGCGGACGTTGTCTGCTTCGGCGCCGCCATCAGGGACGGGACGGGCGCGGTGCTCGGCTCGATAAGCGTTTCGCTGCCGAAGAGCCGGGCGAGCGAGGATTACCGCACGCACGTCACCAATGCGGTCGTGCAATGCGCCGGCAAGCTTTCGAACCGGCTGCGTGTCGGCCATTTCTGACAGTCGAAATCAAGAAGAATACAGCAATATCAAGGGAGAAAACCATGGCGATGCCCCAAGGCGTGAAGACCGATCCGGCCTACCCGATCCCCGAGACCATGAAGGCATGGGTGCTGGGCGATCCCGGCCAGCTGACCTTCGTCGACAAGGCAGTGCCGACGCCGAAGAAGGCCGAGGTGCTGGTGCGCATCGACGCCGTCGCCATATGCGCGACCGATCTCGAGATCATTCACCACGGTCCGCCGGCCCAGATCGAGGGCGGCAGCCCGTTCAACAAGAATTTCACCCCCGGCCATGAGTACATGGGCACCGTCGTTGCGCTCGGGCAAGGAGTCGACGAGTACCGCATCGGCGAGCGCGTCACCGTCGAGATTCATGCCGGCTGCGGCCAGTGCAAGCGTTGCCGTCAGGGCATGTACACGTCCTGCCACAATTACGGGAAGAACTACGGCGACGTCGACAAGGGCCACCGCGCCAACGGCTTCACCACCGATGGCGGCTTCTGCGAGTACCAAGTCAACAACATCAACACGCTCGTGCATGTCCATGACAGCATGAGCGACGAGGAGGCGACGCTCGTCGTCACCGCCGGCACCGCCATGTACGGGCTGACGGAACTCGGCGGCCTCGTTGCTGGCGAAAGTGTCGTGGTTAGCGGCCCGGGGCCG
This sequence comes from Aurantimonas endophytica, assembly GCF_014196845.1. Lineage (GTDB taxonomy): Bacteria > Pseudomonadota > Alphaproteobacteria > Rhizobiales > Rhizobiaceae > Aurantimonas > Aurantimonas endophytica. The sequence goes on along the minus strand of NZ_JACIEM010000002.1, from coordinate 143,583 downwards.
ATCGGTCTGCTCGGCGCCGCGGTTGCCAAGGCGCTCGGCGCTCAGCCGGTGATCCTCACCGGTACCCGTGATAACCGCCTGGAGATCGGCCGCCATCTTGGCGCCGACCACGTCATCAACGTGCGCAACGAAGATCCGGTAGAAGCGGTGCGCCGCCTCACCGGCGGCAAGGGCGTCGACTACGTCGTCGAGTGCTCCGGTGCGCCGAACGCAGTGAACGAGGCGGCGAAGATGCTGAACCGTGGCGGCAAGATCTGCCTGGCGGCCTTCCCGAGTGACGCTGTGCCGGTCGACGTGGCCTATCTCGTGCGCAACAACATCTACCTTTACGGCATCCGCGGCGAGGGCAAAGGTGCGACGCATCGGGCGGAGGCCTTCATGCGCCAGAAGCGCTTCGACGCCACGTTGGTCCACACCCATACCTTCGAGATGGAGAACCTCCCCGAGGCGCTCCGCTACGCCAAGGATCGGGTAGAGGATGCCATCAAGGTTGTGGTCCGCAACAAGCAGGCCCAGCGCCAGGCCATCGCGGCCGAGTGAGCGACCAACTGACCGAGGCCGAAGGGCGATCAGATGCTTTCATTCGATGAATACGTCATGCCGAGGACCTTGCACGAAGCGCTGGAGGCGGTCGAACGGCTGCCGTCAAACGGCAAGGTCATTGCCGGGGCGACCGACGTAGTTCCCTATGCCCGCGAAGGTCGCGGGGGCGACGTCCACTATCCGGTCGTCGTCGACCTCAGCCGGGTAGCGGAGTTCCAAGGCTACACGATCGCCGATGGCAGGGTGCGGCTCAATGCCAACGTCGTCTTCCAGGCTTTCCTGGAAGACGACGTGCTCCGCGAGCATCTGCCCTGCATGCCCTCCTGCGCGATCTGGTTCGCGGACGACCAGGTCCGCGAACAGGCAACGCTGGCGGGCAATATCGCCAATGCGTCGCCAGCCGCCGACGGCATGCCGCCGCTCCTAGCGATGAATGCCGATGTCGAGCTTGCCCGGCTGGAAGGCGGTGCGATCCGCCATCGCACCGTGCCGATCGCCGAATTCGTCCGCGGCCCCGGCGCCAACGCCATGGAGACCGGGGAACTGATCAGCGCCGTAACGTGCGAATCCATGCAGGGCTATGGCGGCTCGTTCCAGAAGGTCGGGCAGCGGCGCTCGTTGGTGATTTCCAAGGTCTCCGCCGTGGCGCTGGTGAAGACCAGCGCGAGCGGCGACCGATTCGAGGATGTGCGTCTGGCGCTGGGCGGCATCGGGCCGGTGCCGGTGCGGCTCCGCGACATCGAGGACATGCTGCGGGGCCAGCCGATCACCCGCCAAATCGTGGCGGAGGCGAGCATCAGGCCGGCCGACCGCGTCGCCTCGCGCTCGCGCGTCGAATATCGGCGGCGCGTGGTCCGCGGCTTTGTCGAGGCCGCGATCGAGGACGCGCTGGTCGCCTGCGGCGCTCCGATACCGAACGACGTTCAAAGGGAGGCAGTCCATGTCTGACCAGATCCTGACCATGACGGTCAACGGCCGCCGGGTGAACAAGCCCGTCAACGGTCAATACCGGCTGCTCGACTATCTGCGCGAGGAGGTCCACCTCACCGGCGCGAAGGAGGGCTGCGGCGCCGGCGAATGCGGCACCTGCTCGGTCTTCGTCGACGGCAAGCTGGTGAAATCGTGCCTGATGCCGGCCAACAAGGCCGACGGCGCCACGATCCAGACGGTCGAGGGCCTGGCCCCCCGCGGCGAACTCACGACCCTGCAAAGGGCCTTCCACAAGACAGGGGCGAGTCAGTGCGGCTATTGCATCCCCGGCATGGTGATGGCCGCGACCTCGGCGCTGCGGGAAAACCCTTTCGCTGACATCGAGGAAATCAAGGAACGGCTCGGCGGCAATATCTGCCGCTGCACGGGCTATACCAAGATCTTCGAGGCGGTCGAGCTCGCACGCGACGTGTTAAACGGCCGGTTAGCCGCAAGTGCACTCGACGCCGAGGGCGCCGGCGACTCCTACATCGGCAACAACGTCCGGCGGCTTGACGCCCCGTCTAAGGTCTCCGGCGCTCTGAAATATGCTGGCGACACGACGATGCAGGACATGCTGCACATGCAGGTGCTGCGCAGCCCACATCCCCATGCCCGGATCCTATCGATCGACACCTCGGCCGCCGAGGCGATGGAAGGCGTTGAATGCGTCATCACCCATCGCGACGTCCCCGGTGTCGATGGCTTCGGCGTCTTTGTCCATGACCAGCCGGTGATGGCCCGCGAAAAAGTCCGCTACGTCGGCGAGGCTGTCGCTGCGGTGTCCGCCGAGACCCAGGAGATCGCTCGCCGCGCGCTGTCGCTGATCAAGGTCGAATACGAGGAACTCCCTGGCATCTTCGACCCGGAGGAGGCGATGCTTCCCGGCGCGGTCGTCGTGCACGACTACGCGCCGAACAATCTCGTCAAGCACATCCCGATCCGCAAAGGCAATGTGGAACAGGGCTTTGCCGAAGCCGACATCATTGTCGAGAACAGCTACTCGACCCAGCAGGTGGAGCACGCCTATCTCGAGCCTGAGGCAGGGCTCGCCTATGTCGATCACGACGGCGTCGTGACGGTGTTCTCGCCGAGCCAGAACATCACCCACCACCGCCACATGCTGGCGACCATCATCGACAAGCCGATCAATAAGGTCCGCTTCATCATGAGCCCGGTCGGCGGCGGCTTCGGCGGCAAAGAAGACATGATCTACCAGGGCATGCTGGCCCTCTCGGCGATGAAGACCGGCCGCCCGGTGCGGCTGATCTTCACAAGGGAAGAGTCGATCATCGCCTCCGCCAAGCGCCACCCGTCCCGGGTGACGTACCGGATGGGACTGAAGAACGACGGCACAATCACCGCAGTCTCATTCAAGATGATCAGCGACGGTGGCGCTTACGGCATGTCGACGGAAGGCGTGATGCGCAAGGCGGCGATCCTGTCGCTCGGCCCCTACGACATTCCCAATGTCCAGATCGACACCTACGGCATCTACACCAACAACACGCCGTCCGGCGCCTTCAGGACCTTCGGGGCAATGCAGTCGCAATTCGCCACCGAATCTCACCTCGACATCTGCGCCGAGCGCCTGGGCCTCGACCCGTTCGAGATCCGCCGCCGCAACATGATGAAGATCGGCTCGCTGACCCATACTGGTCAACGTCTCGAGACCGTATCGATTGCCGAGGTGCTGGCTACGGCAGAGGCTTTCTGCCGCTGGGAAGCCGGCGCGCCGACGAGCCGCGGTGCGAGCCGCGGCGATCTCGGCGGCCCCGACACCCGCCGATCGTGCACGCTCGGCGCGCGGTTCAGGCTCGAGACGACCGATTCCCGGCAGGAGGTAGCGTGATGCAACGGCATGCAAAGGGACGCGGCATGGCCGCATCGTGGTATGGCATCGCCCGTACCGCCACGATCGATCGGGCGGGCGCCTGGGTGGAAATGGATGATGGCGGCACCGCGAAGGTGGTCACCGGCGTCACCGAGATCGGCGAGGGTATCCTGACGGTGCTGGCCCAAGTGGCGGCCGACGAGCTCGGCATCCGGCCGGAGGACGTGACGATTGGCGACAACGACACGGCTCGGTCGCCTGAAGCAGCCCATGCCGGGGCGACGCGACAGACGTACATGATTGGGAACAGCGTCGCTATCGCCTGCCGGGACGCACGAGCAAAGCTCGACGCCGAGCTGGCGGCGTACTGGCAGGTCGATACAGCCGCGATCAAAGCCTTCGACGGCGACATCTGGGCCGAGGGCACTAACAAGCGTATGACCGTCGACGAGGCTGTGGCCCTCTGCAAGAAGCGCGGCGTCGTGCCGGTCGGGTCGGGATCCTTCACGGCCCATGGCACCGGCCTAGACCCCGTCGACGGTTCCGGAGCACCTTGGCAGGCCTATGTGTTCGGGTGCCAGGTGGCGGAGGTCGAGGTCGACACGCTGACAGGCGAAGTTCAGGTTCTCGGCATGTGGGCCATCCACGATGTCGGCCGGGCAATCAATCCGCGCGGCGTCGAAGGCCAGATCGAGGGCGGCATCGTCCAGGGCCTCGGCCAGGCGCTGATGGAGGACTACCAGCTCGACAAGGGCCACACGACGACCCACGGCTTCTCGAAATACATCCTGCCAACCTCGCTCGACATTCCGCAGATCAACGTTGCCCTGGTGGAGGACCGCGACCCGCGCAGCCCGCTGGGGGCGAAGGGCATCGGCGAGCCGGCGCTGGTGCCGACCGCACCAGCCATCATGAACGCCATCTACGACGCAATCGGCGTGCGCATCACCGCGCTGCCGGCGACCCCGGAGGCCATTCTTGCGGGACTGGAAGCAAAGCAGGCCCGCAATTCTGCGCTGGTGAACTGACAATCCCGAGCTTGCTCACGGGGGCGATGGACGGACCCGAATACGGGCCGGCCGGCGTCGATCAGCATGGACTGACTGTCGCGGCGGGAGGCTGCGACGCGTTTCAACTGGGAGGAAACAACATGTCGTTCTTGAAATCGCGCGGCCGTGTCGCCGCCGTCGCCATCCTCGCCGCAACCCTTGCAGGTACCCTCTCGGCCAAAGCCGAGTATCCAGAGAAACCGGTCGAGATGACCGTCCTCTTCGGCGGCACCGCCAACACCACTGCGCAACTCCTGGCAGAACTAATGGGCCAAGAGCTTGGCTCGCCAGTAGTACCCGTCGCACGCACCGGCGGCGGCGGCGCCATTGGCTACGCTCATGTGCAGGCGACGCGCCCGGACGGCTACAACATCGTCTGGAACTCCAATTCTATCAACACGACGCACCATCTCGGCACCCTGCCCTTCAACTACGAAGCATTCGAGCCGATCGCCCAGGTCTCGGTCGAGATTCCTGTGCTCGCCGTCAATTCCGCGAAGGGCTGGAGCAACCTCCAGGAGATGGCAGAGGCGGTAAAGGCCGGCGACAAGACGATCAATGTGGGCATTTCCGGCAAGGGCTCTTTCACCCATCTCGCCTCCGCCGCCCTGTTCGACGCGATGGGCATCGCCGACAAGGTGAACTACATCTCCTACGGCGACGGCAAGGCGCCCATTGAACTCCTGGCCGGCCGCATCGACGCCGCCATCCAGTGGCCCGGCCAGTTCCTCTCCTACATCAAGACCGGCGATTTGACCGTGCTCGGCTCCACCGGCGCCCAGCCGGTAAGCGTGCTGCCAGACGTCAAAACAGCGAAGGACCAAGGCTTTGACATCGACATCTCGATGTGGCGCGGCCTCGCGGCACCGATGGGTACGCCCGAGGAAATCCTGGTGAAGCTCGAGGCCGCTGCCAAGGCCGCGACCGAGTCGGAGAAATTCACCTCGGCATCGGCGAACATCGGCTACGAGCCCGCCTTCAAGGGCCGCGCGGAGTTCGGCGAGGTGATCGCAAAGGACGACGCGTTCTACGGCGAGCTTCTCGGCGAGCTCGGCATGTCAAACTGACCGACGACGGCATCGGGAGGAAACGATGACAGAGAAGTCGCGCGACATGCTCACTGGCACGGTGCTTCTGGTACTCGCCATCGCGTGGATGCTGATGGTCTGGCGGACGATTCCGGCCGGTGCGGGTGGCGGGGATGTCGGTCCCCGCGCGTTCCCCCTCCTGCTCGGCGGTCTCCTGGCGTTGTTCTCGGCGGCGATGATTGCGACCGCCCTGCGCCGGCCCGAGGGAGAGGCCGCAACCGCCAGCGATGCCTATCGGAGCGACAGCGCGACGGCGGTCGAAGGCGAGCGTTTTACGCCCGTGCCGCTGCTCCTGACCTTCGCTCACCTGATCGCATATGGGTTCCTGATGCAGCTCATCGGCTTCGTGCTGGCGACCCTGGTGACGGTCACCTCGATCATGATCGTCTGCGCCGGCGATCGCTCGCCGCTTCGCATCTTCTTGATGAGCGTCGGAGTCACCTTCGGTTGCTGGCTGGTCTTCGGGAAGATCCTCGGGGTCTATCTCGCCACCGGCTCCTGGATCAATCTGGGTTGAACTGACATGGAAGCATTCCTGGCAGCAGCAGCCCTTACGCTGCAACCGGAAGCCCTTGGGGCGATAGCCCTCGGCTCCGTCATCGGATTGATATTCGGATCGATCCCAGGCCTCACCTTTACGGTTGCCCTGGCCTTGGCACTGCCGCTCACATTCGGAATGGGCGCCGTCCCCGCAATCGGCCTGTTGCTCGGCACCTATATCGGCGGCATGACCGGCGGCTCGGTCTCGGCCATTCTGCTCGGCATCCCCGGCACGCCATCGGCGGCGGCCACTGTGATCGACGGCTACCCGATGGCTAAGCAGGGGCGCGCCTCGATCGCACTTGGCATGGCCGTCATCGTATCCACCTTCGGCGGCATTTTCAGCCTCGCCGTGATGGTCGTCTCGGTGGACGTCGTCTCGCGAATGGCGATCTCTTTCGGCCCCGCCGAGATTTTTGCCCTGGTGGTTTTCGGCCTGTCGACGATCTGCGGCATGGCCGGCAAGTCGATGATGCGTGGCCTGATCGCCGGTGTTCTTGGGCTGATGGTAATGACCATCGGTCTCGACGCGGTTGAAGGCGTACCGCGCATGACCTTTGGGACGACCAGCATGCTGCAGGGCGTCAATCTGCTCGTGGCGATGATCGGACTGTTCGCCGTGCCGTTCATCATCCAGGTCTTCGAGGAGCATCGGCGCGGCATCAAGCCGCCGCCGGCGATGCGCGACGTTCGTGCAGAGCTCCCGTCCTTCCGACTGATCGTCGGCAATCTGTGGCTGATGGTTCGCAGTGCCCTGATCGGCACCGGGATCGGGGCGATCCCTGGAACGGGCGGACCGATCGCGTCCTTCCTTGCCTACGACCACGCCCGCCGCTTTTCCAAGGATCCGTCGAAGTTTGGCAAGGGTGCAATCGAGGGGGTCGTCGCGCCGGAGACAGCCAACAATGCCGTGACGGGCGGCACGATGATCCCGCTTCTGGCCTTGGGCATTCCGGGCGATCCCGCCACCGCCATCGTCTTGGCGGGGATGATGATCCACGGCCTCGTGCCGGGACCGGCGCTGTTCCTGACCAACCAGGCAGAGGTCTACGGCATCTACATCTCGATCATCGTCGCCTACGTGGTGATCCTGGTCGTCCAGCTGTTCGGAATCCGGCTCTTCGTCCACGTTCTCAGGGTTCCACCCCGGCTGATGGCCGTGGTCATCATCGTGCTGTGCGGCATCGGCGCCTTCACCGTCCGCAATAGCGTCTTCGACATCTACACGATGGCGATCGTAGGCGTGCTCGCTTACGCGGCGATCAAGGCCGATATCCCGATCACGCCGATCATCCTGGGCCTGGTGCTCGGGCCGATTCTGGAAGGCGAGTTCCGTACGGCGATGAGCCTGTCCGGCGGAGACCTGGCGATCTTCTATACCTCGCCGACCGCGCTGGTCTTCTTCGGTCTCGCTGCCTTGATCATCGGGCTCCAGCTCTCAAGCCAGCTGGTCGACAGGAAGCGGAAGATAGCAGAGGTTGAGTCGAGCAATGCTTAAGAGCGATTTCACGCGCGAGGACCAGGAAGCGGGCATCAGGCGGCGCGCCGCACTTCTCTCCGCTCATGACGGTGTCGAGGCTGCCTTCGCGGCGGCCGGTATGCCGATCGAGACAACGCTTTCCGAGGCGCTGGTCATCGGGCTCCTGAAGCAGGGCGTGACGCATTACTTCGCGATCTTCGGCCACGGCTCGACGGACCTCGGCAACGTCCTGCGCCTCTACAGTGAAGTGGGAGTTGTCACGGTGATCAACTGTCGCAACGAGGTCGAGATGGCGCACGCCGCTACGGCCCATGCCTGGCAGTATGGCCGTACCCCAGCGGTAGTCACCTCAATCGGCCCAGGTGGCCTGCAGGCCATGGCGGGCTCGCTCGCGGCAGCGTCCAACGGCATTGGCGTCTATCACATCTATGGTGACGAGACGACGCGCGGCGAAGGCTACAACATGCAGCAGGTGCCGAAGCCCGAGCAGGGCCTGTTCGGCAAGATCACCGCCCTGCTCGGCCAGTCGCACACGCTCCATACGCCGGAATCCCTGCGCGAATGCATGCGCCGCGGCACCAGCTGCGTCCATCATCCATACCGGCCCGGCCCGTTCTTCATCCTCCTGCCGATCAATACGCAGCCGCAGCGGATGCAGCTCAACGTCGCGACCTTGCCGGGGCGCATGACACTGCCGCCTGTCGCGCCGGCCGGGGGGAAAGTCTATCGCGAGGCGGCATCGCTGATAACGGGGACGGATCGGATCGTCATCAAGGCGGGCGGCGGTACACGCAGACATGCCGATGCAGTGCGCCGGCTCGCCGAGGCGACCGGCGCTGCCGTGGTGCTCTCGCCCGGATCGACCGGCGTCCTGCCGGATGGCCACGAACAGAACATGCATGTCGGTGGCTCGAAGGGCTCGATGAGCGGCAACTTTGCGATGGAGGAAGCCGAGCTCGCGGTCTTCATCGGCTCGCGCGGCGTCTGCCAGGCTGATTGCTCCGGTGTCGGCTATCCGAACGCGCTGCGTGTCATCAACATCAACGGCGACGTCGACGATGTCAGCCACTATGCCAACACCCTGCACCTGCCCGGGGACATCACCGCCGTAATCGACCGCCTTCTAGAGGCGCTCGAGGACCGGCCGGGCGCGAGCGAAGCGCGCACGGACTGGCTGCGCGAATGCGCCGAACGCAAGCGTGCGTGGAGCCGTTTCAAGCGTGAGCGCACCGACGCCGCGCCGATCCACGATGTGGTATGGGAGACGCTGGTGCTGACCCAGCCGGCGGCGATCGGTACCGTCGCATCCTTCGCCAAACGCATCGGAGCGGCAAAGTTCTTCGACGCCGGCGACGTTCAGGCCAACGGTTTCCAGCTTGTCGAGGACGACGCGGTCGGCGACACCTTTACCGAGACCGGCGCGTCCTACATGGGCTTTGCAGCCTCGGCGCTGCTCGGATCGGCCGGTGTCAAAAGCCCGCGCTATGGCATCGCCTTCACCGGTGACGGCTCCTTCATGATGAACCCGCAGGTGCTGATCGACGGGGTCGAGCACGGCATCAAGGGCATGATCGCGCTGTTCGACAACCGCCGGATGGCCGCGATCACCAGCCTGCAATATGCCCAGTACGGGCACGAGTTCCGCACCAATGACGGCGTCGCGGTCGACTATGTGGCGATGGCCGCCTCGGTCAGCGGCGTCAAGGCAGTCTTCGCCGGCACCACGCGGGCCTCCCTAGAAGCGGCGCTGGAGGAGGCGCACGACCATGACGGCCTCTCCCTCGTTCACATCCCCGTTTATGCGGGCCGCGAGGCGATTGCCGAGATGGGAGCATACGGGTCCTGGAACGTCGGCAACTGGGTGGACGATGTCCAGGCGCGCTACCTCGAACAGAAGATCTGACGGGAACTCACCATGTATCGCGATCTCGAACTCTACATCGACGGCGCTTGGCGCGGTGCCGCCAACGGCGCGACGCGCGACGTCACCGATCCGGCGACCGAGGAGCGTCTGGGAACCATTGCCGATGCCTCCGACGCCGACATCGATGCAGCGCTCGCTGCCGCCAAGGCGGGTTTTGCCATCTGGCGGAGCGTCGGAACGTGGGAACGCGCGCGGCTGATCCGCCGGGTCGCCGAGCTTGTGCGCGAACGCGTCGACGCGATCGCCGTCCAGATGTCGCTGGAAACCGGCAAGCCCCTCGCCGAGGCCAAGGGCGAGGTGAATGCGGCGGCCGACCAGTTCGAATGGTATGCCGAGGAAACCAAGCGCATCTACGGCCAGATCATCGAAAGCCGGACGCCGGACAGCCGCATGGCGGTCATCCACCAGCCGGTCGGCGTCGTCGCAGCCTTCTCGGCCTGGAATTTCCCGGCCCTGCTGCCGGCCCGCAAGATCTCCGCTGCCCTGGGTGCAGGCTGCAGCATCATCATCAAGCCGGCTGGCGAAGCACCCGGTTCGTGCGCGGCTTTGGTCGCGGCTTGCCATGACGCCGGTATCCCCCGGGGCGCCGTCAATTTTCTGACCGGTAATTCAGACCGGATCGCCCGCCGGCTGATCGCCTCGCCGATCGTGCGCAAGGTGTCCCTCACGGGTTCCGTGCCTGTGGGCAAGCAGGTACTGCATCTGGCAGCGGACGGGGTGAAGAAGGTATCGATGGAACTGGGCGGTCACGGTCCGGTGGTGGTGTTCGACGACGTCGACGCGGAGAAGGTCGCGGAAGTCTGTGCGACCACAAAGTTCCGCAATTGCGGCCAGGTCTGCATCTCGCCGACGCGGTTCTACGTCCACGAATCGAAATATGAGGCCTTTGCCGGTCGCTTCGCCGAAATGGCGAAGGCGCTCAAGGTTGGGCGCGGCATGGACGAAGGCGTCCAAATGGGGCCTCTCGCCAACCGCAGGGGTCTCGAAACGATACAGGAACTGGTGGCTGACGCTCGTCAGCGCGGTGCCGAAGTGCTTGCCGGCGGCAACGTCCCGGCCAATACCAATCGTGGCTATTTCTTCGAGCCGACGGTGCTCGGCCGGGTGCCGGACGATGCGCGGATCATGCAGGAGGAGCCGTTCGGGCCGGTGGCGCCACTGACCAGCTTCCGCAGCTACGACGAGGTCATGGAGCGCGCCAATTCGCTGCCCTTCGGGCTCGCCGGCTATGTCTTCTCTAACGACCTGAGGACGGCGACCCGCGCCTATGAGGATCTCGAGGTCGGCATGGTGGGGGTCAACGAGATGCTGCTTGCCACTGCCGAGGCCCCGTTCGGCGGGGTCAAGGAGAGCGGTATGGGGCGCGAGGGCGGCGCCTTCGGCATCCACGACTATCTCGAGACGAAATACGTCAAGATGAAGCTGGAAGAGCGGGTGCGCGGCGCATGAGCAAGGACGATGCGCACGGCCTCGCGCGCGGTTTGACCAATTATGGCGACGCCGACTTCTCCGTCTATCTCCGCAATTCCTTCGCGGCCTCGATGGGCTACTCGCGCGAGGTGCTGAAGAAGCCGATCGTCGGGATCGCCAACAGCTTTTCCGGCTTCAACAATTGCCATCGGCATTTCCCGGAGATGCTAGAAGCCGTGAAGCGAGGCGTACTGCTCGGCGGCGCGCTGCCGATAGAGTTTCCGACAATCTCGCTGGGCGAGGTCTTCCTCAACCCCACGAGCCTGAAGTTCCGCAATCTCATGTCCATGGACACCGAGGAGATGATCCGGGCCCAGCCGATGGACGCTGTCGTCCTGATGGGCGGCTGCGACAAGACGGTGCCGGCGCAGCTGATGGGGGCGGCGTCTGCCGACCTTCCCGCAATCCAGATCGTCGCCGGCCCGATGATGACCTCGCGCTACGGTCAGGAGCGTCTGGGTGCCTGCACCGACTGCCGACGCTTCTGGGGCAAGTACCGCGCCGGCGAGATATCAACCGAGGCAATCAACGACATCGAGGGACGCCTCGCCACAACCGCCGGCACCTGTGCGGTCATGGGTACTGCTTCGACCATGGCCTGTATCGCTGAGACGCTTGGCATGTCGCTGCCAGGTACCGCAGCGATCCCGGCGGTTCATGCCGACAGGCTTCGAGCGGCAGAGGCGACTGGGATGGCCGCGGCCAGGATGATCGACAACCCGATCCGTCCGAGCCAGGTCATCACTGAGCGCTCGGTGGAGAACGCGCTGCGCATGCTGCTGGCTCTCGGAGGCTCGACCAACGCCATCATCCACCTAACGGCGATTGCCGGACGTCTAGGCATCAAGGTTTCACTCCGCCGCCTCAACGAGCTGTCAGACGAGACACCGGTCCTAGTCAATTTGAAGCCGGTGGGCGCAAACTACATGGAAGACTTTTTCTTCGCCGGCGGCGTCGGCGCCGTCCTGCGTGAGTTGAAGCCGCTGCTGCATCTCGACTGCCTGACCGTTACCGGAGAGACGCTCGGCTCACGGCTTCAGGAGAAGATCCGTCCGGTCGACCGCAACGTCATCGCTGGAGCCAACGCGCCGCTCGAGCCGGCGGGTGGCCTCGTGGCCCTTTTCGGCAACCTCGCACCGTCCGGCGCGATCCTCAAACGTTCGGCCGCCGACAAGGCGCTCTTTGAGAAGGAGGGTCGTGCAGTAGTCTTCACGTCTCTCGCCGATCTCGCTCAGCGCATCGACGACCCCGATCTCGACGTCGAGGCCGACGACATACTGGTGCTACAGAATGCTGGACCGCGCAGTGACTCCGGCATGCCGGAAGCGGGTTATCTGCCGATTCCGCGCAAACTTTCGGCCCGCGGCGTCAAGGACATGATCCGCATCTCGGACGCGCGGATGTCGGGAACGGCCTTCGGCGCCATCGTGCTGCATGTAGCGCCCGAGGCGGCCATAGGGGGCCCCCTCGCCTTCGTGCAGAGCGGCGATCGGATCCGCATCTCGGTGTGCGACAAGTCGATCGAACTGCTGGTCGACGAGGCTGAGTTGGCCCGACGACGGGAGAGCTTCGAACCGTCGTCTAAGCCGGCCTCAGAACGCCGCGGCTACGACAGGATCTATGCCGAAGAGGTGCTCCAGGCGGATGAAGGTTGCGATTTTGCGATCCTTCAGCCGGTGGGGACAAAACGCTCGGACGCTCCGAGGGCCTAAAGTTCAAGCTTCCATGATCAGCGGGTTCGCGCCGGGGTTCCCCGGCGGCGCAGCCAGACGCGCGAGGAGAGACGCGAATGAAGATCGGAACACCGCGCGAGAGCCATCCGGGAGAGCGCCGGGTCGCCCTGACGCCCGACAGCGCCGCCCGGCTGCAGAAGCTCGGCTACCAGTGCGTCCTCGAGGCGGGTGCCGGCGAGGCGGCGAACTTCGCCGACGCCGACTATCGCGCCGCCGGCGTCGAGATCGTCCCCGATGCGGAAAGCCTCTGGCAGACCTGCGACATCGTCCTCAAGGTGCGCCCGCCCCAGGATGGCGAGATCGCCCGGCTGCACGCCGGCAAGACACTGATCGGCTTCGTCAATGCGGCCAGCGACGCCGAGCTCCTGCAGCGCCTGGCGGCGACCGGCGGCTCGGTCATCGCCATGGACGCGGTGCCGCGCATCAGCCGCGCCCAGAAGATGGACGCGCTGTCGTCGATGGCCAACATCGCCGGCTATCGCGCCGTGATGGAGGCGGGCAATCATTTCGGCCGCTTCTTCACCGGCCAGATCACCGCGGCGGGCAAGGTGCCGCCGGCCAAGGTCCTGGTGGTCGGCGCCGGCGTCGCCGGCCTCGCCGCCATCGGCACCGCCACCTCGCTCGGCGCCATCACCCATGCCTTCGACGTGCGGCCGGAAGTCGCCGAGCAGATCGAATCGATGGGGGCGCAGTTCGTCTATCTCGACTTCGAGGAAGCCCAGGACGGTGCCGCCACCGGCGGCTACGCCGCGCCGTCGAGCCCGGAATTCCGCGAGAAGCAGCTGGCCCGCTTCCGCGAGCTGGCGCCGGAGATGGACATCGTCATCACCACGGCGCTGATCCCCGGCCGGCCGGCGCCCAAGCTCTGGACCGCCGACATGGTCGCGGCGATGAAGCCGGGCTCGGTCGTCGTCGACCTCGCCGCCGAGCGCGGCGGCAATTGCGACCTCACCGTCGCCGACGAGGTCGTCACCAGCCCCAACGGCGTGACCATCGTCGGCTACACCGACTATCCGAGCCGGATGGCGGCGCAGGCCTCGACCCTCTACGCCACCAATCTGCGCCACATGCTGGACGATCTGACGCCGGCCAAGGACGGCGTCGCCGTCATCAACATGGATGACGACGTCATCCGCGGCGCCACCGTCGTCAAGGACGGCGCCGTCACCTGGCCGCCGCCGCCGCCGAAGATCAAGGCGATCGCCGCCGGCAAGCCGAAGGAGAAGGTCAAGGAGCTGACGCCCGCCGAGAAGCGGGCCGGCGAGGCCGCCGCCTTCAAGGCGCAGACCCGCAGCCAGCTCGGCCTGCTGGTCGTTGGCGGGCTGCTGATGGCGCTGGTCGGCGCCTTCGCGCCGGCCGAGTTCATGAGCCATCTGATCGTCTTCGTGCTCGCCTGCTTCGTCGGCTTCCAGGTGATCTGGAACGTCAGCCATTCGCTGCACACGCCGCTGATGGCGGTGACCAACGCCATCTCCGGCATCGTCATCCTCGGCGCCCTGCTGCAGATCGGCTCGGGCAGCTGGCTGGTCGTCACCCTGGCCGCACTTTCGGTGCTGATCGCCTCGATCAACATCGTCGGCGGCTTCCTCGTCACCAGGCGCATGCTCGCCATGTTCCAGAAGTCCTGAGGGGCAGGGGCCAGACATGACATTCGGTATCGTTTCCGCGGCCTATATCGCCGCCTCCGTCCTCTTCATCCTGTCGCTCGGCGGGCTCTCCGGCCAGGAAAGCGCCAAGCGCGCCGTCTGGTACGGCATCGTCGGCATGGCGCTCGCCGTCATCGCCACGGTCTTCGGGCCGGGCATCGGCCACGGCCTGATCATCCTGGTGATGATCGCCGCCGGCTCGGCCATGGGCTATGTCGTCGCCTCCCGCGTCCAGATGACGGAGATGCCGCAGCTGGTGGCGGCGCTGCACTCCTTCGTCGGCCTCGCCGCCGTGTTCATCGGCTACAATGCCGAGATCGAGCTCGGCCGTGTGGCGGCGATGGATCCGGTCATGCGCGAGGCGCTCACCGGCTTTGCCGGGGTGCTGGCGCACAAGCTCGCCGATCCGACCGGCGCGCTCATCGCCATCCTCAAGGTCGAGGTGTTCCTCGGCGTGTTCATCGGCGCGGTGACCTTCACCGGCTCGGTCGTCGCCTTCGGCAAGCTCGCCGGCAAGGTCGACGGCAAGGCGAAGAAGCTGCCGGGCGGCCACATGCTGAACGCCGGCGCGGCCATCGCCTCGCTGATCCTCCTGGTCCTCTACTTCAACGGCGCCGGCATCTGGACCCTCGTCCTGATGACGCTTCTCGCCTTCTTCATCGGCTACCACCTGATCATGGGCATCGGCGGCGCCGACATGCCGGTGGTCGTGTCGATGCTGAACAGCTATTCCGGCTGGGCGGCGGCGGCGATCGGCTTCACGCTCGGCAACGACCTCCTGATCGTCACCGGCGCGCTGGTCGGCTCCTCGGGCGCGATCCTCTCCTACATCATGTGCAAGGCGATGAACCGCTCCTTCATCTCGGTGATTCTCGGCGGCTTCGGCGGCACGAGCGGCCCGGCGATGGAGATCGAGGGCGAGCAGATCGCGATCGACGCCGAGGGCGTCGCCGCAGCGCTCTCGGAGGCCGACAGCGTCATCATCGTGCCGGGCTACGGCATGGCGGTGGCGCAGGCCCAGCAGGCGGTGTCGGAGCTGACCCGCAAGCTGCGCGCCGAGGGCAAGAATGTCCGCTTCGCCATCCACCCGGTGGCGGGACGCCTGCCCGGCCACATGAACGTGCTGCTGGCCGAGGCGAAGGTGCCCTACGACATCGTCATGGAGATGGACGAGATCAACGAGGACTTCCCCTCGACCGACGTCGTCATCGTCATCGGCTCCAACGACATCGTCAATCCGGCCGCGCAGGAAGACCCGAACTCGCCGATCGCCGGCATGCCGGTGCTGGAAGTCTGGAAGGCCAAGCAGGTGTTCGTGTCCAAGCGCGGCCAAGGCACCGGCTATTCCGGCATCGAGAACCCGCTGTTCTACAAGGACAACACCCGGATGTTCTACGGCGACGCCAAGACCTCGCTCGAGGCCCTGCTCAAGCTCCTCTGAGCCGGCTGCTCCCTGCTTCAATGGGGCCGGTCTATGGCATCTAGAACAGAGTGAAGGCATAGGGGGGGAGCAAATCGGAAGGCTGCCCCAACGTCCTCTATGGGAAGCTGAACACTCTCTCCGGGCTGCCCCACTCACATGGAAACGGCTGCATCAGACGGTCGAGAGTCACGCCAGCCGGCTGCCGCCCATCCAGAATGGCCTGGATCAGCGACGGGGACAGTAGCGTCAGCCGCAGGATGCGGCTGAGGTAAGATGGGTTGATCTTCTCGGCCGCAGCAAGCTCGGCCATCGATGCGAACGTACCAGCCTCCAGAAGGCCCTTCCAGCGATGACCTCGGGCAACCGCCTTGATCATGCTGCTGTCGATCCTGGTGCCGCTGGTTGAAAGCCCAACTTCCGCTGTCGGCGCGATGACCAGCTTGCGACCGCCTCGCTTGCGAATCGCCAGAGGGACGCGAACGGTGATCGTCGCGAGTTCGACGCTGCTCATGCCGCAGTTCTCCTCTCTGGATTGCCGATCGCGGCAAAATCCTTCGCGATGCTCTTCATATGTACTCTGAAGAAGCAGGAAGAGTGGGCCCAATCGCAAGCGACAAAACCTCGCCTCTAAGGCTGTATTCTAGTGAGTGCTTATTTTTTAGACGCCATCGCCTACCGCACGCTTTCTCGCGTGAGCGACGTCCCACATGCTGTCCCTCATTCGAGGACGATGCCTACAGTGCGTGATCGATACAGCGGGTGGCAGGCGGTCGGGCGATCGCTGCCGCCTTCTCGTATGGTCCGCTATACCGGCGCAGCGAGCCGCGAAACAGCGCGGTGGAAGCAGGCGCGTTTGTCACCTCCCAGCGATGCTTATGATCTTCTTTTCAAGAGCGGCCAGCAGCACCAAGCGATGGCGCAGATCTGCAACATCATCAGCGTGGCAATCGCGATTGAATACGCTTTCTCCGGAAACCCTTGCGACGCCCTGGAGAGGAATAGTCCCAAGCCATACTGCAAGGCAAAGGTTGTGAGGATGACTGCCGTGTTCATCAGTGTATTGGAGCGCCCCACATAGGCGATCGGCTGCGAGCGAGCCACGTGAGCGTAGGAAAGGGTTACGGCGTTGTAGGTCAAAGCGAACAGAATCCAGAATGCGGGAGCGATCGAAAGCGGCGCAAGAAGAATGCCGATCTCGGCCGCAATGAACAGGACCGCGTTGCCGAGCACCACGTGCTTCAGATGAAAGCCCATACGCTCAGCGAAAACGCTTGCCACGCCGCCCGCAGCCGAACCCACCGTCAAGGCCACCGCCATGGCCGTCAGCGACCAAGCTACCGCGCTGCTGTCGTAGCCGGCTACGTCACGCAGCCAGGTCGAGGCCCAGAGCCCCTGCATCGCGGTGCCGGTTCCGAAGCACAGCGCGGTCAAGGGCAAGTAGCGACGAAACTCCTCGTTGCGGGTAACGACGGCGAGCCCCGATATCCGCTTCGCCCAGGACGTTGGCTCCTGCGTCGCCGGATCGGGCGTCACCATGGCGATGGCGACGGCAATGAGCGCAGTGCCGGCGGCAATGAAGAGGAACATTTCGCGCCAACTCATGAACTGCATCATGAACTCGACGGGAGTGGTGGCAGCTAGCACGCCCAGCCCGCCGACCGCCAGGTAAAGGCCGTTGGCGAGCGGCGCCCGTTCCGGCGCCACCCACAGGCTCGAGGCCTGATAGGCCGCCACAAGGCACCCGGCGAGGCCGATTCCTATCAGGGCGCGTGCAGCTACGAGGAGCGGCACCGATTCAAAAAGCCCGAAGGCACCTATCCCGATAGCCGCTACGAGGAGGAGGACCGCCTGAACCCGCCGAGGACCGTAGGCGTCGAGGCAGAGCCCAATCGGAATCTGCGTCAGGCCCAGGCCCAAAAAGTAAGCGGCAGTGAGAAGGCCGAGTGATGCGGCATCGAGCCCTAGATCTGTCTCGAGCCTCGTTGCGAGTATCGCGTTGACCGTTCGGAAGAACAGGGAAAGAAAGTACGCCGCCCCGAAGAGCAGCAGCACGACTGCCAGCTGCCCCCGGCGCGGATCAGATACGCCTGAGGGCGGCTGCATTAGAAGAGCGTTCTGGGGAGAAAAAGAACGATGGACGGAAACACCGTCAGTATGACCACACCCAGGAGAAGCAGGATCCAAAAGGGTGTAGAGGCATATGCGGCTTGCAGCAGCGTCACCCGGTTCCCGGTGATACCGGTAAGGACGTAGAGGTTCATGCCGACTGGCGGCGTGAGCATGCCGATCTCGATGAGGATCGTGATGATGACGCCGAGCCACACGGGATCGAAGCCGACGCCGGTCATGACCGGGAACACGATCGGCAGTGTCATGAGCATCAAAGAGATGCCGTCGAAGAAGCAACCCAGAACGAGGTAGAACACGCTGACCAGCACCAGAACCATTATGGGTGTGAGGTTCATGGATTCAATCCAGGACATGACCTCGAGTGGCAGGCCGAGGATCGAGATCGCTTGGGCGAGGATCAGCGCCCCGAGCATGACGACGCCGATCGACACAAAGACCTGCACGGAGTGGACAAAAGCGTTCCACAATTTGTGACCTGTGAGGTCGCCCCAGAGAAAGCCGAGGATGACAGCCGCCGCGACGCCCAGTCCTGCGGCTTCCGTTGGGGTTGCTAGCCCTGTGTATATCGTACCGAGGACGGCAAAGATGAGGAACCCGATTGGCCAGATGGGAAGGAGCAACCGCAGCGCCGGACGGAGCCCGACACGCTCACCATCGTCCGGGACGACGCCGGCGGTACGGCTCGTGACGATACCGATGTACAGCATCATCATGACAGCCAGCATTAGGCCTGGCACGAGCCCAGCAAGGAATAGCTGACCGATGGAAACCTGTTGCGTCGCCCCATAGATGAGGAGCGACAGGCTCGGCGGGATGAGCAGCCCTAGCGTGCCGCCTGCCGCGAGCGTTCCCACAACCACGCTTGGCTTGTAGCCTCGCTTCTCGAGCTCAGGGTAAGCAACCGATCCAATAGCCGCTGCGGTCGACGTGCTAGCGCCCGACACCGCGCCGAACAGAGCGCTGACGGCGATGTTCGTGTGGAGGAGCTTGCCCGGCACTCGCGTGAATAGCGGCGCGACGGCCGAGTAAAGTTTACCACTCACGCCGCTGACGAGCATGATCTCGCCCATGAAGATGAATAGCGGGACGGCGCTCAGCGTGAAGTCTGTGAAGACGTTCCACACCGCGTTGACGGCGAGATCGGTCGCGTTGCCCACGACGAACTGGAGAATCGCCATGCCGGTCAACGCGAGGCCGATGCCGATCGGGACTCCCGTGATTGCAGTAATCGCGAAACCGGCGAGGAGAATCCACCACACCATCATTCGGCTCCCAGATGAGTTCGGTCCTCGTGGCCGCTCTCCGGCACTATGATCCTCAGCAGCGCGGCAAGGCCTGACAGGAAGCAGGATAAGGGAAGCACGGCTGTCCATGGCCATAGAACGAGGCGGCTTCCGGCGCTGCGCGCGTCGAGCGCGAGCGTGATCTGCAGGTAGTCCCAGGTGAGCATGCCGAACCAGAGGCAGAAGACGGCGAGGATGGCGTAGGCCGTGCGATCAATGAACCGCCTCGCCGCTGGTCCCAAAAGGTCCGGCACGATCGTCACTGCGATGTGCGAGCGGCGGAGCGTCGCCACCGGGATGCCGGCGAAGATCATCGCCGTGAACAAAAGCCCGACGAGCTCCTCGGTGAAAGCGAAAGGAGATCCGACCAAGTATCGCATGACCGATGCCAGGACGACGAAGATCGACATGATGATGGCAAGGATCGCAGCGATGCTCGCAAGCATTGAGGCGAGCCTGTTTGACCAGCGCAGGATGGACTGCAAGATCGTCGGCCTCCGGCCTTTGTTCGGTGCGGGTGGACGAAATCGAGCGGTGGGGAGAACGCCTCTGGCGCCCGCCCCTCGCCCGGCTTACTCGATCGCCTTGCTCAGCGTGTCGTAGGTGGCCTGGCCCGCCTCGCCGCCGGCTGCGGACAGTTCCTGCCAGGTCTCGCGTGCGGCCTTCACGAAGGCCTGCTGGTCCTCCTCCGGGAACGGATCGAGGAGTTGGCCGCCATCCTCCCGAAAGACCTTCAGCGCCGCCTCGTCGTTGACGCCGCTGAGGTAGGACGCGAAGGACTTCTGCTCGACCTCCGCGGCCGTCTTGGTAACAATCTCCTGCACCTCGGGCGACAGTGCGTCGAAGGCCTCCTGCGAGGCGAGGAGGTTCAGCGGGTGCAGAACATAGGGGAAGAGATAGCTCGCGTACGGCGCGACCTCCTGAAGCGACACCGACACGGCAAGGCCAATCGGGTAGACCGCGCAGTCAATCACCCCCGTCTGCATCGCGACATAGAGGTCGTTTTGGCCGACGATCTGCGCCGAGATGCCCAGCTTCTCCAGAACATCAACATGGAACTGCTCCCAGACACGGACCTTCTTGCCACGAAGCTGCTCGAGCGAGTTCAGTGGCTCCTTGCACATGATGTGCGTATCGCGAACCGCGTGGCCAACGAAGCCAAGGAGCTTGATGCCAACCTCCTCGTATGTGGCCTCGTAGAGTTCCCGAAGCTCGGGCAAGATCTCCTGCAGGGTCTCTGGCTGCGCCACCACGCCCGGGGGCAGCGTGTAGGCGTATTGTGGCTTGTCGCGAGTCAGGTAGCCCGGATAGAGGCCGGCCGCCTGGATGATGTTGCCGCGCGGGAGGATTCTCAGCAGGTCGGCATCCTTGACGCCAAGGCTCCCGCCCGTGAACAGCTTGACGTCAAGCGCGTCACCCGCCTGCTCGCTCACCCGGTCTGCAAAATTCTGGTACGCCTGCGCCTCCGGGCGCGCGGGGACCCAGACGATGTGCATCTTCCACTCGCTGTCAGCTGCGCGCGCGTCGTCTACTCCCAGGAGTCCGGCAGACGCCGAGCTCATGAGGACAGCCGCCAGCGCGGCTTTCAGAACCAGTCGCTTGATCATCGCGAATTCTCCTGTGAGATGGTTTCTAGGGTCGTCCTGCTTTCGCTCTCTCTTCTCAGTCGTCGTCTAGCCGATAGAGCTCCCGCGCCTGCTCGGCAGTGACCTTTCCGTTGGCAACATCGGCATGCACGAGATCCCGTGCTCGGTCGATCGCGGGGCCGAAGCCGCCGCCGCCGGCCGTCTCGATCAATACCCGGTCGCCGGGGAACAGGCGGGTAACGAGCTTCGAGGGCACGACCTCCTCTTCGCCGCTCGCACGATAGATCACGGATCGAGCCATCATGCCCGAGCCGCCGCCTCCAGCGCCGGCAGGGGCGCAGAAGTGACGCTCGCCGCGATGCGTAAAGACGACCTCGCCCGCAAGAACCTCATATTCCCGCTCGATGCCGAGGCCACCCCGCTGCCGCCCGGCGCCGCCGGAATTGCGCCGAAGCCGGGTCGAGTTGATGCGGATAGGGGCATCGCGCTCGAACGACTCCACGGGCAGGTTCATGCAGTTCGTCGCGTCGGTCTCAATGACGTCCACACCGTCGCTCCGGGGGCCGGCGCCGCTGCCACCGGCGATCAGTTCGCCGACGACGTAGCGCCGACCGTTGCGATCGGTGCCGCCGAACATAAGCGCGAGCATCTCACCCGCGGCGTCCGCGCCGACGACATCGGGCAGGATTCCGCGTAGCGCTCCGAGGATCGCGCCCGTTGCGCGCTTGATCGTGGCGGTTCGCGAATTGACCGGCGCCGGCTCACGCGGGTTCAGGATGCTGCCCTCGGGCAATACGAGCTCGACCGAGCGGAAGCAGCCGCCGTTGGTAGGGATTTCAGGGCCAGTGATCGTGCGCAGCGCAAAATACGCCGCCGCCTGGCTACCCGAGGGCACGACGTTAAACGGGCCGCGCACCTGCGGGTTAGTGCCTGTGAAGTCGCAGGTGAAAGTACCGTCCCTGATTGTGACGGCGACCTCGATGCGGATCCGCTTGTCGAGATCGATCCCATCATTGTCGTTGTAATCGACATAGGTGTAGGTGCCCTCGGGGATCTTCCGGAGCGCCTCGCGGGTCATCTGCTCGGATCGGTCGAGCAGCTCGGCGAACAGCGACAACATCATGTTGCCGCCATGGCTTTGAGCAAGCGCCGCCACGCGCTGCGCACCCACCGTGCAGGCCGAGACCTGCGCGTGGATGTCGCCCATGAACGTATCGGGAATGCGGCTGTTGAGCCGGAGGATCCTGATGATTGTCTCGTCGAAGCGGTCCGGCCCATCCCGAAACTTGAGCGGGGGCAGGCGCAGGCCCTCTTGGTAGATCTCCGTGGCGTTGGTTGGGATAGAGCCGGGCGACATGCCGCCGACATCCTGGTGATGCGTCATCGTAGCGGCAAAGGCGATTGGCCGGCCGTCGGCGAAGATCGGCATGACAAGCGCTATGTCGGGGAGATGCGTGCCGCCGAGATAAGGGTCGTTCATCAGGTAGATGTCGCCCTCCGCCATCGTCGACGGCGGGAATTCGCTCGTGATCCGGCGGACAACAGGAATCATCGTCGCGAGATGGATCGGAATGGCGACCGCTTGCGCCAGCGACTCGCCTTCGAGCGTGAACAGGCTCGCGGACGCATCGAGCCCTTCGCGCACGATCGGCGAAAAGGACGACCTGAGGAGCGTGGACTCCATCTCATTGGCAATGCCGTCGAGCTTATTGCGGACAACCTCGAGGGTGATCGGATCGATCTTCTGCGGCATATTGTTCATCAGCCCTTGGCTCTGTCGCGGGATAGGAGGACGTTGCCGCCCTCGATGACGCGGATCGACCAGCCGATAGGCACGACAGTTGTCGTGTCGGCCTGCTCGAGCACGGCGGGTCCGACTAACGTCACACCGGGCGCCAGGCGCTCGCGGTCGTAGATCGCAGCTTCGAATTTGCCCTCGTAGCCCGGCACCACGATCTGTCGCGTCCCCTTGCACGCATTCTCGCCGGTCGCCGGAGCGGAGGCCTCGTCGGAAATTGTTTCGCCGCCGGCGCGGTGAATTGCCCGAAGGTTGACGACCTGGGTAGGTGTATCCGCAGCATGGCCAAAGATGCGGCGGTGGGCGGCGCGGAAGCCGTTGCGCAGCTCTGCGGCCGTATCCTCGCCGGGAACAAACGGCACCTCGAGATAGTGTGACTGCCCGACGAAGCAGACGTCGGCGAAGTAGCTGATCTCGACGTCCTCCGAGCGGACGCGCTCCTTTTCCATCAGCTCGCCACATCGGTGGTCCAGCTCTTCAAGTGAGGCGCGCATTTCCGGCAGCGACAGCTCGTCGACCCTGCGTGGGAAGGCAGCCGACATCTCGTGCTCGACGACGGCGGACAAGAGGCCGGTCGCAGAAAGGACACCCGGGTGGCGAGCAATGAGGATACGCGTGATGCCGAGCTCGTCCGCGAGCGGCACGGCGTGGATTCCGCCCGCGCCTCCGAGCGGCAAGAGCGCGAAGTCGCGAGGATCGTAGCCCTGGCGGATCGACACGAGACGTATCCCCTCGGTCATCTGGGTGTTGACGACGCGATGGATGCCGAGCGCCGCCTCCTCCACCGACAGGCCGAGCGGTCGAGCTACCTTCTCCTCTATTACTTTATGCGAAAGTTCGGGCCTGAGCTTCACCGTTCCTCCGGCGAAGTAATCGGGATCCAGATATCCGAGGACGATCGAAGCATCCGTCACGGTAGCGTTTTCGCCGCCACGGTCGTAGCAGGCCGGCCCGGGCTCGGAGCCCGCCGAATGGGGGCCGACGCGAAGGCCGCCAGCGGGGTCGAGCCAAGCGATCGAACCGCCTCCCGAGCCGATAGCATTCACGTCTACCATCGGCACGCGGATGTTGTAGCCCGCGACATGACCTTCCGGACGGATCAGCGGCTCGCCTGCGCGGATCAGCGCGATGTCGGAGCTTGTGCCGCCGATGTCCACGCTGATGAGGTTCGTGATACCGGCTGACTGACCAACCATCCGTGCACCGACCACTCCGGCGGCAGGGCCAGAAAGAAATAGTCGGACCGGTCGCTGACGAGCGACTTCGCTCGTTGCGATGCCGCCGCGAGATTGCATTATTTGCAAGGGCGCCGGCACGCCCGCCTGCTCTAGGCCCCGCTCGAGATTGGCGAGGTAGCGGTCGATCACCGGTTTGATGTAGGCGTCGAAGGTCGTGACTACCGTCCGCTCGTACTCCCTGAAGGCCGGATCGACTTCGCACGACAGCGACAAAGCGATGTCCGGATAGGCTTCACGGATAATCTCAGCGGCGCGCCGCTCATGCATTGGGTTGACGAAGGAGAAAAGGAAGCAGATGGCGATGCCCTCGACGCCGGCCGCGACAAGGGCCGCAGCCGCGTCCAAAACGTCCTGCTCGTCGAGCGGCCGCACAATCTCGCCGTCGAAGGCGACGCGCTCGCCAATCTCGAACCGCAGTGCACCCGGTGCGAGATAGGCAGGCACTTCCGGTTCAAGCACGGCCGCATACATCGTCTGCCGCATCTGCCGGCCGATCTCGAGGATGTCCTTGAAGCCCGCCGTTGTCAGAAGTCCAGTCTTTGGACCCTTCCGCTCAAGCACCGCGTTCGTGGCGACCGTTGTGCCGTGTACGAAGCGTGCGACGTCCTCCGGCGCGACATTCCATTGCTCATTTAGCTGGCGGACAGCTTCCAACACGGCACGGCTGGGATCTGCGCGCGTGGTCGGGACTTTCATCACCCGCAGTGGCTGATCGGGG
The DNA here is from genome assembly GCF_014196845.1 of Aurantimonas endophytica. Classification (GTDB taxonomy): domain Bacteria; phylum Pseudomonadota; class Alphaproteobacteria; order Rhizobiales; family Rhizobiaceae; genus Aurantimonas; species Aurantimonas endophytica. Next base: position 119,131 of record NZ_JACIEM010000002.1, on the reverse strand, counting down.
GCACGGCAGACGACGTCTGTGAAGGTGCCGCCAATATCAACGCCGATCTCGATCATGGTCTGGTCTGCTTCCTATCGTTCAAAGCGGTCGCGGATCTGGTAATAGCGGGCCATGATCCGCATGCCGGTCCGCCGCCACGCGTGGAAGGGAACCGTGGTGAAGTTGTCATCGCCCATCGGACCGGGACGGATTCTCTCGCCTGAGACGAGCGCCGCGAGACGACGGCCCATGAGGCTGGACAGCGCAACGCCCCGGCCGCCATAGCCCAATGCGTAGAAGACATTGTCGTCGAGCTTGCCGATGTGGGGGAAGGAGTCGAGCGTGACGGCGACCATTCCGGCCCATCGTTCCTCAATCTCGATGCCCTTCAGGTGGGGGTAGGTCAGCGCCAGCTGGCGCTCGAGCGTGCGGTACACGGCCGGGTCATCGCGGCGACCGGTGATGTCGCCGCGACCGCCAAACATCAGCTGGCCCGTAGGCAGTATCCGGAAGTAGCTGACGAGGCGCCGCGTGTCCGTAACCGGCAACTCGCAAGGGAGGGTCTTTTTCCTCTCATGCGAACTCAGCGGCCGCGTCGTGATGATCGAGGAGGCCACCGGAACAACCCTGCGACTGAGATCGTCTTTGGGAAGGAGGGGCTGGGTATAAGCGTTCGTCGCCAGCACCACACTTTTTGCGCGCACGGCTCCGGCTGGCGTCCGGGCGACCCAGCGATCGCCGTCGCGGTGGAGCGACACGACCGGGCTATTTGTCAGAATGGGAACGCCCCGGGCCTCAAGGCCATGGGCGAGGCCGCGCGTGTAGTTGAAGGGGTGGAGGCAAGCGCCACGGGGGTCGAGGTAGGCGCCCTGATAGACCGTGGTGCCGAGGGCCTCGAAGGTCTCATCCGGCCCCATGATCCTCGCGGTGCTGTCACTGGCGCGACTTCGCAACCAATCGACATCTGCCTGCAGGCCTGCCAGCGCCGTGTGGTTATGAGCGGGCGTCAGGTGGCCGTTTCTTTGAAAGCTGCAGTCAATCTTGTAGGATTCGACGGTCTCCGCGACGCTGTCGACGGCCTCCAAAGCCTGGAGGTACAGTGCGTGGGCAACCTCGTGCCCGTATTTCAGCGCCAGGGCGGAATAATTCATTTTGAACCGAGGAACGGCAAAGCCGCCGTTCCGGCCGCTCGCCCCCCAGCCGATGTCGTGAGCCTCCAGAACCAGACATTCCCTTCCTCGGCTCGAAAGCTCACGCGCGGTGGACAGACCAGTGAAGCCGCCCCCGACGATCAACGTCTCGGTGCTACGGTCGCTGTCGAGGACGGAGAACTGCCGCCCGCTGTTGGCAGTGGCTCGCCAGAACGAGTTGGGGTGCTCGACGCTCATCCGATTGCGCGCTTCCTTGAATGACGTTCCAATCCTAGGGGGGCTAATTTTGACTTGCAATCAAAAAATCTTGTCATTTGTCCTGTAGCTTGTCAAAGCGGAAGGCAAAGAGATTCAGAGAGGCTCACATGGTTACTACAGAGCGCCGGCCGGATGAGGCGGTAGGTCGAAGCGTACGCTTCCACCGCAAGCAGCAGGGACTGAGCCTGGAGCAGGCGTCGGAGTTGACGGGTTTGTCTGTCAGCATGATCAGCAAGATCGAGCGTGGTCTGACGTCGCCGTCGGTCCGCTCCCTCTATGCCCTTAGTCACGGTCTCAAAATCCCCGTCGGAACGCTGTTCAGCGATCACAGCAAGATGCCTGCAGTGGATCGAGAAGATCTTCATGCAGAGGAAGAAGCGGGGCTGGTCGTGCGCAAGAGTGCACGGCGGACCCTTGACTTTGGGGAGAAGCGCCTCGTGAAGGAACTGTTGACGCCCCAGCCGATCGGCACCCTCGAGTTGCTCATGATCGTCCTGTCGCCGGGTGGGTCGACCGGTGACGACGTCTTCTCACATGACGGCGAAGAAGGAGGGGTGGTCCTGAGCGGCGCTCTCGAACTTTGGGTGGATGAGAAGCGCCTCCTCCTCTACCCGGGAGACAGTTTCACCTTCAAGAGCCGACGTCCTCATCGCTTCAGCAATGCCGCGGATGAGGAAACGCGGGTCCTGTGGATAAATACGCCGCCAATATATTAGTAGTTGAGCAGCGGGTCTTAGGCTTCTTGAACTTAAGCGGGCATAGCTATCCACAGGTGGTGATCAAGCTGCCTTGTAGGCAACCCAGCTCACGGCAATATCCTGTACGGCAACACCCGTGCCATCGAATATGGTCACGTCGCGCTCGTCGCGCGAGAAGACGAAGGTATTCGCCAGTACGCTTCCGATCGAGACCGACTTTTCAGCGTGATCCTTGTAGCCCTGAAACTCTCCCAGGATCTCCGACTGTCCCAAGTCGTCATGAAAGAGGCGCGCCCTTCCCAGGAGCGTCCTTGGCAACTCGCGCTTGCCGACGGTGTCGGCTCCCATGGCGTTGATGTGCTGCCCATCGGGCACCCATTCGGGCGGGAAAAGCGCCTCTTTCGACGGGGTCACCGTAATGAGCACGTCCGATCCGCGGACGGTCTCCTCCGCGTCCGCCACCAAGACTTCGATCCCGGGATGCGTTTCGCGTATAGCTTCTGCAAGAGCCTTGGCTGTCGCCGGATTGCGACCGCAAATCCGGATCGTCGTGAACTGCCGGGCGAGCAGCGCCGCTTCGATCTGGCTGCGAGCCTGCATGCCCGTTCCGAAGATGCCGAGTGTCTCTGCGTCTTTTCTGGCGAGCACGTCCATGGCCACGGCCCCGGCTGCCGCAGTGCGGGCCTCGGTGAGCCAGTTCGCCTCGACCGAGGCAAGCGCCAGGCCGGACGTCGCGTCGAACAGAAGGGTCGTCGACTGATGGTTGGTCAGCCGGGTATCGTTCCCGGTGTTTCCGGGCCAATAGCCGCCGGCCTTGAGACCGACAAGACCGAGGCTGTCATACTCTGCCGACTTGACGCCAAATGTTCCGAGACGGTTCGAAAGGCCTTCCCGGACGACCGGCAGGAGCCGGCAGCGACCTTCGTGGAGATCGACAAAGCTCTTGCGGACGGCATCCATGGCAGCGCGAAGCCCGACCACGCGACGGGCGTCTTCTTCTGATACGTGAATCATTGAATTCTCTGTGGTTCAGATGCAGAGCGTGACAATCCGGCGAGCCAGATCGTGGCCGGGGTCGCCATAGCTCTCCATGATGGAAAAGTGGTTCTCGCCCGGCCGCACAAGGAGCATCGCATCAAGGCCAATCCTTTGGCAGCGTTCGGCGAAGAGAGCCGACTGGGCGATCCACCCCGCACTCTCGTCTCCCCCCACGATAACGTCGACCACCGTGCGATCGCGATTGAGCGGCAGATGCAGGGGACTCAGAGGGGGAACGTCGGCCTGCGTCAGGCCGATGGTCTCGTTGATCGAGATGCCGAGGACATGGGAGACGTCGTAAATGCCGCTGACGAGGGTAACGCTCTTCATCCCGACCGGGATTCGGGCACCCTCGACCATGCACATCGCGAGAAGATGCGCGCCGGCGCTGTGACCGGAAGCTGACAACTGCCCGACGTCGCATCCCGCATCCGCGGCAACCGCGGGGAACGCGGACATGCACAGGCGAGCCTGACGAACGATATCGGCCAGTCTCACACTCGGACACAAGTCGTAGTTGGCGACGAAGAGGGAGATTCCGGCTGCGTTGAAGGTATCGGCCAGATAGCTGTAGTCGGCCTTGTCGCGTCCCCGCCAATAACCGCCATGCAGGAAAATATGCGCGGGCCCTCCAGGAGCGCCGGGGAAGATGTCGAGCCGATCGTTTTCCCCTGCTCCGTAGGGGATATCGTAGATGGCATCCGGTCGTCTTGCCCGCATTGAGGTCGAGGCCGCGGAAGCCCTATTGCGATAGCCGTCGGCGTCCGGGGTCGAGACCCTCGGATTGTACTGCCACTCGTGGTCTCGAAGCACAGCGTCCGTCATGCCGCGTGCTTCTCCATCAGGAGATCCCAGAGAAGCCGCCGGTACTCGATAAACCGCGCACCCTCGCGAATGCTCTCGCCCTTGCCCGCCCGCGGACGCTCTATGTCGATATCAATGATCTGGTCGATGCGTCCGGGTCTCGCCGACATGACGACGACCCGGTCTGCCAGGATGATCGCCTCGTCGATCGAGTGCGTGACAAAGAGGATTGTCTTCTTCATGCGTTCGGAGAGCGAGAGCATCTCATTTTGGAGAATCTCGCGGGTCAGCGCGTCGAGAGCACCGAATGGCTCGTCGAGGAGCAGGATATCGGGATCGATCGCCAAAGCCCGCGCTATCCCGACACGCTGCTGCATTCCGCCCGACATCTGTCTCGGATAGTGATTCCGGAACGCCGCGAGACCGACGGTTTCCAGCGACGTCGCGATGATCTCATCGTGGCGTGCCTTCTCGACGCCCCGGGCCTTCAGCGCGAACGAGATATTCTCGCCGCACGTCATCCAAGGAAGCAGCCCGTACTGCTGGAACACGAACCCCCGTTCGGGTCCCGGTCCGTCGATCGGTCGTCCCTCGATCGATATCCGTCCGCCGGACCGACTCTCCAGACCCTGGAGAATGCGCAGCATCGTCGTCTTTCCGCAGCCGCTGGGGCCGAGGATGGTGATGAACTCGCCGGAGCGGACGTCGAGGTCGAAGCCCGCAAGGGCTTCGACCGTCGTTCCGCGCTTGTCGACGAATGTCTTCGTCACCTGCTCTATGGAAAGTGCAGACATCACGGGCTCCCTGCCTGTTAGCTCGCCTATTTCTCGTAGGTACCGATTTCCGCGATGACTTCCTCGACGATCGAGGTGTCGAGGACCTCCTCGACCGGCAGCACCTCGTCTTGCAGGCCTGACTCGACGTTCAGCTCCTGCATGTACTCGGCCGCTTCCGGGGCAATGGTGCCGTTGGGATTCCAGATGCGTCCGTCGATGTAGAACTGATAGAACGCGTCGAGATCCTCGTCCGAGTAGTCAAAGTGGCCTTTGGCGACGGCGAGCGTCTCGTCCTTGTTCTCCAGGACGAAACGGGTCGCGAGAAGCTGCGCCTTGATGAAGCGCTTCAGGACATCGCGACGCTCTTCGATCATCCGATTCGTCGTATCGAACGGGATCATCACGTAGTCCGGAAGCTCGGGCCCGACGATTTCGAGAATGCTGGCGTTACCGCTGCGCTCAACCTCAGGCGAATAGGAGGCGACCGTTGCGTCGACGGCGCCGGCAATGACTCCGTTTACACGTCCGCTGGACCCCTGGATCGACACCCAGTTGATCTTGTCGATCTCCGACTGCGGAACGCCTTCCTTGTGCAGGAGCGCCAGCGTCACGACGTGCGGCAGGGATCCCGGGCTCGAGATTGCAACGTTCTTGCCAGGCAGATCAGCGATCGACTCGATGCCGGCATCCGGTCGCGTCCAGAACGCATAATGCAGCCCGTTATGGATGCCGCCGACTGTCTTCAGTTCGGCGCCGCGACCGATCGCGACGAGCGTCTCGGCCATCCCGGCCTGAATGATGTCCATGTCTCCGGCGATCAGCGTCCGGACGGGAATCGAGCTGTCTGCGATATGGGTGAACTCGACCTCGAGATCCTCCGCTTCGTAGAAGCCCTTTTCCTGCGCAACGAACTCGACGACGTTCAGAAACATCTTTGCCGGGAGCGCCACCTTGATCGTGTCGGCGGACAGGGCCGCCGTCACCGGGGCCGTCGCCAGGGCAAAGGCGAGAAGGCTGGTCTTGAGGATCGATTTCATGGGCTTTCCTTTCGTTGCGAATTGTCGGGATCGGCTATCGCCAGGCACCCATGCGATCCTCGGCGAGCTTGACGGCGTGGGTCAGCAGATTGCCGAGGATGGCGAGGATAAAGACCGGCACAAAGGCCTTGGCGGTCTGGAACTGGTTCGAATAGTTGATGATGAGTCCACCCAGACCGGCGATCGACGTCAGGAACTCTGCAACGATCATTGCGATGATGCCGCGGCTAACCGCGAGCCGCGTGCCGGATGCGATGTAAGGAACGGCGGAAGGCATCACGATGCCCGTGAAAGTCATCCAGCGGGTCGCACCGAACGCAACGCCGATGTCGAGATAGCTCTTCTCCACATTGCGCACCCCGGCGAGCGTGTTGATGATCACCGGGAAGATCGCGAACATGACGACGATGATCACCTTGGAGGTGAAGCCGACGCCGACCCACAGCATCAGGATCGGGACCAGTGCGATGAGGGGCATCGAATAGAGCGCATTGACATAAGGGTCGAGCGCGACTTCGGCGGTTCGACTGGTGCCCATCAGGATGCCGATGGCCATGCCGAGCACCAGTGAAATCAGGAATCCGGCCGCAAAGACAGAAAGGCTTTCGATGGTCGCCTCGATAAGCTCGCCGGTCAGGAGCATTTCCCAGGTCGCCATCAGAACCTGCGACGGCAGCGCGACGAGAAGTGGGTTGGCATTGCGTCCGAAGAACTCCCAGGATCCGATCAGGACGACGGCCGTGATTATCCTGATCCAATTATCCCGGCTGACGAGGGGCTTGGCAGGCGGTGTGGTCCGGGTGGTGGATTTCGCTGCTACGGCAGTTTCGGACTGGCTCACCGGGCGAAGACTCCTGTCGGCTGACGGTCATATGAGGTGCGTGAAGAGATCATGACCACCAATTTCCGCAAGTCAAACAGTTTGTCAGACAACATGACATCAGCTATCAAATTGGAGCGTCAATGAACATTCAGGAGGCATGGTGACCGCCATTCAGCGCAATCCTGCGCCAGTTCGCGGGCAGGTCGAGGTCTACCTTCGCTCGGAGATCGAGATCGGGAACCTGCGGCCGGGTGACCGCATCGTGGAGCGGACGGTGTGCGAGGCGCTGGATGTCAGTCGGCCCCTCGTTCGTGAGGCGCTACGCTCGCTACAGTCCGAAGGTCTGGTCCGGGCATTGCCCAGAGGCGGGATCGAAGTGACATCCCTGTCTCCGGAGGAGGCGGGCCACATCTACACCGTCCGAAAGGAGCTCGAAGGGTTGTCCGCCCTTCTCTTCGTCGCCAATGCCACGGCCGACGATCGCGAGATGCTCTACCGGGCTGTCAGCGACCTCAAAGCGGCGTTCGAGGCGAACGAGGCCGAGCGGCTTCTGGAGGCGAAGAACCGCTTCTATGCGATCCTCTCGGCGGGTTCAGGCAACCCCGTACTTCAAGCAATGCTCCGTAACATTCACGGACAGATCCGGCTCCTGCGGGGCACATCCCTGTCGGAGCCAGGGCGAGCGGGCCGGATGGTGGGCGAATTGTCTGCCATCGTGGAGGCGGTGCGGAAGGGAGACGCCCAGGAAGCGCGACGATTGACAGAGGCGCATGTCGCAGCGGCCATGGACGCAACGAAGCAGGCTCTTTCCGACCGTAAAGACAAGCGCGTGGCGGCGGAGTAGCGCGTCATTCCAGCGGCGTCCCCTGGCCATGGGCGCGGCCGGGCACGTCCTGACGCGGTTCAACCGGGGCGACGGGAAAACCCCTGCCACGCCCGGACTGAGCATGGCGCTTCGTCTCTTTTCGTTTGGCGAACGTGATCCCGGAATCGCGGCCGCGGCAGTGTCGATCTTCGGATGGCGCCGGGGCGAAATCGCCCTGCGGGGCGCGCTCGCCGGCTCCGTCCCGTCAGCCGTTTCACCCGAACTCGTCAGCCGGATCCAGATTTCGCTGCTGGATGAGGGGCGGGAACTGTCGGCCCAGCTCGGGGGGCCCTACGAGACGGCCGGCATCGCCTCGGGAACGGAACCGGATCCGTGAGGCGATACCGCTCCAGCGAATTGGAGAAGGTTCGAGGTGAGTCCCTCTCCCTCCGCCATTCCCTGCCAGGACCGCCAAGCCACTGAATTTGCTTTCTCTTCCACTTCTCTGGCGAAAGCATTCCGACCAACATCTCCGACCAATTTTCAGAGGGGCTTGCGGTTCACTTCCGTCTGGCGAGAGTAGGCGCTGGACGAGTCGGGGGACGGAATGAACGCTTCGGAAGAGATGGACGACCTTCCGGAGTCACTTCTGGACCGTGTCCGCTACCTTCAGAACGGCATCGTGGCTCAGGCGACGGACGGCGCAATGTCGGAAGAGGCTTACGCCCTCCTCCGACGCGAGCTTATGAACGATCCACGGACAAAGGACCTACTGCCCGACTTAGTCCGGACAAACCGGCACCCGATGGCAGTCAGAGGGGACCTCCAGCGTCTCAGCCCAAGCTGGCAGCCGAGGCGGGAGCATATTTGGAAGAGCTTCGGCCCCCTCTTGGACCGTCTTGAGGACGCCGCAGTCGCGCCAGCGGACGAGCATGTCGCGGAAACGCTAGCTTCTTTCGATCCGGAGGGCGTCCATCGGGCTTGGGCCAAGGCGCTCGATCGCCGCACACAAGATCCAGAGGGCGCCGTGACTGCGGCGAGGAGCCTCCTGGAGACCGTCTGCAAGCGCATACTGGACGAGGCAGGGGTGCCTTAAGCCGACAGTGAGGACCTGCCGGAGCTTTATCGGATGACTGCGGAGGCTCTGAACCTTGCGCCCTAAGAGCACACGGAGGAGACGTTCAGGACGATCCTCGGCAATTGTCAGCAGGTCGTGAATAGTCTCGCGACGATCAGGAACCGGATAGGGGACGCCCACGGGCAAGGCCGGAAGCCGGTTCGCCCCCTGCCGCGCCACGCTGCGCTAGTCGTGAACTTGGCCGGCGCCATGTCCACATTTCTTGTCGAGACGTGGCGGGCGAGGAGCGAGGAGCTTTAGGCCGCGAGCGCCGCCGCCCACCTCCGTGCTTCTTCATTCGCCAGCCGGTCGGTTTCCTCATTCAAGGCAGTCCCGACGTGTCCCCGGTCCACTTCCAAACAACCGGCCGGGTGCCCTCAAGGTCGTCAAGCTCCTGCCATAGGTCCACGTTCGCGACCGCCTTCACGCATCTGCAATCCGCAGTGTCGGATCGAGGCGGTCGCGCAGCCAGTCGCCGAGGAGGCTGACCGATAGCGTCGTCAGGAAGATCACGACCCCGGCCGGGATCGCCATCCACCAGGCCGTCGCGATGTAGTTCCGCCCTTCGCCGAGCATCAGGCCGAGGCTGGTCTGCGGTGGTTGGACGCCGAGCCCGAGAAAGCTCAGCGAGGTTTCCAGAAGGATGATCTCGGGAAAGTTCAGCGTCACCTGCACCACGAGAACGCTGAGAATGTTCGGCAGCACGTGGCGCACGTAGATGCGGAACGGGTGGACGCCGAGGGTGCGGATGGCGAAGGCGTAGCCCTGCGCATTGGCCTGCAGGACCAGCCCGCGCGTCAGCCGCGCATAGACCTCCCACCCATAGAGGCCGACCACGAGGAGGAACAGTTCGAAACTGTTGCCGAAGAAGGCGAGGATCGCCAGCGCGATGATCAGGAACGGCATCGACGCCTGGAAATCCACCAGGAGCATGACGAGTTCCTCGAACCAGCCGCGGAAATGGGCGGCGAGGAACCCGAGGATCGTGCCCACCACGGAGCCGATCAGCGTGCCGCAGAACGCGATGAGCACGCTGGTGCGCATGGCGTAGAGGAGCCGCGAGAAGACGTCGCGGCCGAGCCCGTCGGTGCCGAGGAGATAGGCTGGGTCGCCGCCAAGGAAGGCCGGCGGCTTCAGCCGATTGAGGAGGCTCTGCTCGGCATAGCCGTAAGGCGCGAACAGGTCCGCGCCGAGGGAAAGGACGAGGACGAGGAAGAGCCAGGCGCCGCACAGGCAGACGACGATCGGCAGTCGGCGCCGGCGAGGCCGTGCCCTGGTCCCGGCCTTCGGCGTGACGGGATCGGTGACGGCACTCATGCCCGCGCCTCGCGCCGGCCGACGCCGATGCGCGGATCGAGCCAGCCATAGAGGATGTCGACCAGGAAGTTCATGGCAATCATGGTGAAGGCGATCAGCAGCACGACCGTCTGGACGACGGCGAGATCGCGGAAGGCCACGGCATTGACGAGAAGCTGGCCGACGCCGGGCCACGCGAAGACCGGTTCGACAACCACGGCGCCCCCGATCAGCGCGCCGACGCGAAGACCGACGACGGTGACGATGGGGATGCCGGCGTTCGGCAGTGCGTGGTTCAGGATCCGGCGCCGGAACGGAACGCCCTTGGCCCTGGCCGTGCGCATGAAGGGCTGGTGCAGGACTTCCAGCAGCGAGGAGCGGGTGAAGCGTCCGACCGTGGCGGCGTAGCTCGTGCCGAGCGTCACCGCCGGCATGATCAGGTGCTCGAAGCTGCCGGCACCCGAGCTCGGCAGGACCCGCCAGGTCATCGCGAAGAGCAGGATCATCAGGATGCCGAGGAAGAAGTTCGGCATCGAATGCCCCAGGATGGTGAAGGCCATGGTGGCGTGATCGACCGTCGTGCCGCGGTTCAGCGCCGCCAGGATGCCAGCGCCCAGCCCGAGGAGAAGCGTCAGGCCGAGCGCCGTGAGGCCCAGCTGGAGCGTCAGGGGCAGGCGCTCCAGGACGACATCGAGGGCCGGCCGGTCATCGCGGAAGGAAAAGCCGAAATCGCCTTGGGCGATGCCCCCGATATAGCGCAGATATTGCTCCGGCAGCGGACGGTCGAGCCCCCACATCGCGCGGTACTCCGCAATGACGGCGGCCGGCGTGTCGTCGGGAAGCATCTGCGTCACCGGATCGCCGGACATGCGAAGCACGACGAAGACGAAGGTGACGGCGAGAACGAGCGTCAGGAACGCACGCAGCAGTTTCGTCAGTAGGAAACGCATACTCATTGCATCAGGTCTCCGGGTCCCTGCGACCAGCCGAAATCGGTGATCGCCCGGCCGTCGACGAGCCACTGCTCGACGGTCTGTTCATGGCTACCGACCGAGGCCGTGAGGGTGCGCCGCTCGACGCACGCCGGCTCGCCGTCGCGGTCTGCCAGAACCTCGCTCAGGATCCGGCCGCCGGTCCCCTCGGTGGCGAGGCCGAGGACCGTCAGGAGCGTCGGCGCGACGTCGGGCAGCCAGCAGGGGGTCGCCGATTGCTCGTCACGTCGGAACGCCGGCCCGGCCGCGGCCAGAACGGTCGAGAGTTCGCCCCGGGTAAGGCCGCCATGCATGCCGCCGCCGGGTTCGATGCCACCGACGAAAAGGCAGGTTTCCGCCGAGCCGGGTATCAGGCCCGCCGACGCGCGAAGCGTGAAGGAGACGGGCGCCGAGCGCGGATGGCCGCCGCCCATGGCCGAGGCCGCAATCGCACCCGGCACGGTGGCATGGGGTTCGCCGGGAAGGTTGACGAAGACGAGGCCGCACCAGGGTTCGGCCGCCAGTTCCCCGACGTTCTTCGCGATCGTCTCGCGGGAGGGCTTCGGGAGATACAGGCCGGAGAAATAGCCGGGCGCCAGATAGTCCGCATGGTCGGGCAGGGCTGCCTTGAGATCGACGCGGCCTGCGCCGGTGATCTGCCCATGGTCGGACATGACCATGATGTTCTCCGGTCCGTCGCCGGCCTGCCACCAATCCAGGATGCGCCCGAAGGCGTCATCGCAGCCGCGCTGCGCGGTGACTGTCTCCGGGCCGTCTATGCCAAAGCGGTGCGAAGTGATGTCCGGATCGGACATCCAGAAGACCGCGAGATCGGGCCCGTGAGTCGGATAGACGAGATCGGTCAGGACCCGCGTCGCGTAGTCGATCCGCGCCGTGTTGGGCGTCGCGCCTTCCGGGATCGCGCCGAACCGCTCCTCGGCCTGCCTCATGACCTCAGGGGTGCCGACCCCCGCGTGCACCGAGAACACCGGCTGGCCGAGACTGCCTGCGCCGTAGCTCATCATGAAGGTCGCGCCGGGCGTTGCGGTGCTGACGACGGCGAAGCGCCTGCCGGCACGCGCCAGACGCTGGCCGAGGCTCTCGCGGTCGACGAGGACGCCGAGCGCGTCGGCGCGCAGCAGATTGTCGCGTTTTGCCGTGTTGAAGAGGCCGTCCGCAAGGACGGCGGGATTGATGAACTGGTTGGCGACGAGCCCGTGCTCGCCCGGCGCGCAGCCGGTGACGGTGCTGGTCGAGGCGACGCGGGTTTCGCTCGGAAAGACGCTGCGCGAATTGATCATGTCGACGCCGCCGGCCATGAAGCGGGCAAGATTCGGCATGCGCTCGGCCGTGGCACGGTCGCGCCGCAGTCCGTCGAAGCAGACGAGGAGAGTTGAGCCCTGGCTCATGCGCTTGGCTCCGAGTGAAGGCCGGCAAGCGCCTCGCGCGCTGCGACGGGATCGTTGACGAGGAAGCCGGCAGCGCCGTCGGCGGCCATGCGGCGCAGCACTTCTGGTGCAAAATCGCCGACGTCGCGGCCGGTCTGATGATGACCCGTGGTGACCCAGACCCGGCGGTTCCGGCCCTTGACGGCACGGAGGCGTTCCGGGATCGCGTCGCACTCCCACAGCCGCAGGATGGTGCCGCCGGCCGCGAAGAACGCCTCTTCCTCGTCAGGCTCCTTCAAGAGGCCCAGTATGGTGGCGCTCGTCCGGGCCCTGACATGGCGCACCGAGGCGATGTCGTGGAGACCGAAGAAAAGTGTGTCACGACCGCTGGCACTCGCTGCCGCGGCGAGGCGGTCGAGCACTTCCGGCCGCTCGTCCTTGACGTCGAAGAGGATCGCCTGCGCGGCCGGCAGGACGCTGAAGAGCAGCGCCAAAGGCGGCGCCGCGGCTGAGCCTTCGACGGTCACGGCGGCAAGGTCTGCCGCGTCGATATCCGCGATCGTTTCATGACGGCCCGCAAGTCGCCTGAGATCGGCGTCGTGGCAGCAGACGAGCGTCCCGTCACAAGTCATGCGGATGTCGGCCTCGATGACGTCGGCGCCGGCTTCGTGCGCGGCCCGCCAGGCATCGGGCGAATTCTCGCGATGCGCGGCCGAAAATCCCCGATGGGCGACGATCGCCGGTCTGGTCGTGGTGGAGGAATGCATGGTGACGGGTTCCTATGCGGCCTGGGCCGCCGCGTCGCGGGCTCGGCGCATCGCGGGCGAAGCCGCCGGCAGTGCCGCGATCAGCGATTGCGTATAAGGGTCGCTCGGGCGGGCGAAGACCTCGCTCGCCGGCCCCGTCTCGACGATCCGCCCTCGCTGCATCACGGCGATGCGATGGCTGATGTGGCGCACCACCCCGAGATCGTGGGAGATGAAGAGATACGCGACGCCGAACTCGGCCTGCAGATCCTTCAGCAAGTTCAGGATCTGCGCCTGAACCGAGACGTCGAGCGCGCTGACCGCCTCGTCGCAGACGATCAATCGCGGCGACAAAGCGAGCGCCCGGGCGATGACGGCGCGCTGCAGCTGGCCGCCGGAAAGCTGGTGCGGAAAGCGCGATCCGAGCCCGGCAAGGCCGACACGGGCGAGCAAGCTTTGCATCCTGTCGGCGCCGTCCGCCATGGCATCGATCCGATGGGCGGCCATGGCCCCCTGGATTTGCGCGGCGATCGAAAGCCGCGGATCGAGGGCCTGTGACGGGTTCTGGAACACGACCTGGACGATCCGGCGCTGCCGGCGCCAGGCGGCCGTATCGATTGCCGCGTAAGCTTCGCCGTCGAAGGTGACCCGGCCCGTGCTCGGCGCTTCGATGCCTGCAGCGATGCGACCGAGCGTCGACTTGCCGCTGCCGCTTTCGCCGACGATCCCGAGGGTCTCGCCGGGGCTGAGCGTCAGGGTGATGCCCTCGACGGCGCGGACCGGCTCGGCGCGGCGGAGCCAGGCCTGGCGGCCACCATAATGCCGGCTCACGGCGTGAAGCGCGAGCATGGGGCCGTCCGTCATGGCCGGCCCGGAAAATGGCATGCCACGGTCTGCGACCCTGCATAGGACCGTGGTGCCGGCCAGGTCGCGCATCGGTCGGCTTGCCTCTCGCAGCGCGGACGGAACGCGCAGCCGCTGGGACGCGCTGCCGGCCGCGGCACTGTCCCGCCGATCGCCGCCAGCTGCCCGTCCGCCGCTGCCGATAATGCGTGCAGGCGGCAGTTCATCAGGCCCTGCGTATAGGGATGGGCGGGGTGATCGAAGATGTCGTCGACCGTCCCCGTCTCGACGATCCGGCCGGAATACATCACGGCGACGCGGTCGGCGATCTCGGCGACGACGGACAGATCATGCGTGACGAAGATCATCGCCGTCCCGGTCTCGTCCTGCAGATCCTTCATCAGCTTCAGGATCTGCGCCTGGGTGGTGACATCGAGCGCAGTCGTCGCCTCGTCGGAGACGATCAGCCGTGGACGGCAGGCGAGCGCCATGGCGATCATCACCCGTTGGCACATGCCGCCCGACAATTGATGCGGATAGGCGCCGGCGCGCTTTTCCGGGTCGTGGATCCCGACCTTGTCGAGAAGTTCGACAGCCCGTCGCATGGCGGCTTTCCACGAGACGCCCTCGTGCACGACGAGGGCCTCGGCGACCTGACGGCCGACCCTCTGCACCGGGTTCAGCGAAGCGCCCGGATCCTGGAAGATCATCGCCATGTCCCGGCCGCGCATCTGCCGGAGGCTTCGCTCGTCGAGGCCCGTCAGATCCTTGCCGAGAAGGCTGATACGGCCCGCCTTCAGGCGCACGGGATCGGCCAGAAGTCCCATCGCGGCGAGGCAGGTCAGGCTCTTGCCGCAGCCGCTTTCGCCGACGAGGCACAGCGTTTCACCGGCAGCGACGTGCAGCGAGGCGTCGAGCACGAGATCGACCGTATCGGTGCCGACGGTCATCGCCTCGACCGACAGGACCGGACAGGTGGGATCGATCGAAACACCGGAAACGGGCAAGGCGCCGGCAAAGCCGGCGCCCTCATTTGGCAAAAGGGAGAGGTTCACGAGCCTTCGGCCTCGTCCTTCAGGTTGGATGGCCGCAGGTCCATGTAGTAGAACGTGTAGGGCTGCCATTTCAGCGACTTGCGCACGCCGTATGTCTCCAGCGGCTGGTAGAGGATCGTGCCGGGGGCGTCGTCTTCCCAGGCGTCCATCAGATCGACGGCGAGTTGGAACCGCTTGTCGTGGTCGAGCGTCGTCTCGAGCTGTGCGCCGATCTGGTTGAACGTCTCGGGCGTCCAGCTTTCCCAGGTCTTCTGGGCCGAACCATAGGGGCCCCAGGTGTTCCACAGGCCGCCGACCGGGTCGGGATAGCGGGTGGAGTTCGACCAGTTGCGGACCATCAGCTGATCATTCGGGAGGGAGTCGAGGTCCTCCGTCACGTTGAGCTCGGCATTGATGCCGACGGCCTTCCACATCTCCAGGATCGCCTGGGCGGCGGACAGGGCGTTCAGGTAGTATTGCGGCTCGGTGGAGTAGACGATGGTCTCGCCGTTGTAGCCGGCCTCTTCGAGGAGCTGCCGGGCCTTTTCCGGATCGTAGCCGAAGCCCGGACGATCGGCCTGATACATGTCGCCATATTCGGGATACTGGTGACCGTTCGGCACGACGGCATCGCCGTTCCAGAGCGCCTCGACGAGCAGATCGCGGTCGATCGCCAGGTTCATCGCCTGTCGGACGCGCTTGTCGGCCAGGACCGGATGGTCGGTGTTGTAGACGAGGACATGTGCGTTCGCGAGGACGACGCTGCGGGTCTCGATGTCGTCATAGCCGTCGATCTGGGCGATCTGGTCCGGCGCGACGTTGGTGATGATGTCGAACTCGCCGCTGACGAGACCGGCGATGCGGGCGGCCGGCTCCGGCACCTTGCGGAAGGTCACGGTCGCCGCGGTCGGCTCGCCGTCCCAATACTGGTCGAACGCGTCGAGCCGGATGTACTGATCGGCCCGGTATTCGTCGAGCATGTAGGGGCCGGTGCCGACCGGGAACTGGGCGAAGCCCTTGCCCGCGGCCTTCTCGAGCCAGTCATCCTTGTCGACGATCCATGACGCCCAGGAGGCGAGGCGCTGTTCGAGCAGCGGATCCGGTGCCTTGGTGACGAAGCGCACCGTGTAGTCGTCGAGCTTTTCGACCCGGTCGAGGACGCCGAAATAGGCGCGGCCCTGCGGCAGCGGGGAATCCTCACCGATCAGGCGTTCCGGCGAAAAGGTGA
This sequence comes from Aurantimonas endophytica, assembly GCF_014196845.1. Classification (GTDB taxonomy): domain Bacteria; phylum Pseudomonadota; class Alphaproteobacteria; order Rhizobiales; family Rhizobiaceae; genus Aurantimonas; species Aurantimonas endophytica. The sequence goes on along the minus strand of NZ_JACIEM010000002.1, from coordinate 103,139 downwards.
AGACCACGTCGTCGGCGTTGAAGTCGGCGCCGTTGTGGAATGTGACGCCCTCCCGAAGCTTCACCTCGAGGGTCGTGTCGTCGATTCGCTCCCAGCTCGTCGCGAGCGAGGGCACGAGCTCGGCGCCGCCGCCGCCTTCGCCCGAGAGGAAGTCCCGGCGGATCAGCGTGTCGAAGACCGAGTAGGTGATGCGGGTGCCGACGTTCGACATTTCCTTGGCCGGCTCCAGCGTCGGCGGATTGTCTGCTACGGCGACCACGATGTCAGGTCTGCCGGCAGCTTGCGCCTGCATTGCGCCGAGACTGCCAAGGGCGAGCCCTGTCAAAAGGCAAGCTTTGATCGCTCTGTCGAACATGTCCACTCCTCAGTCTGGTGAATGAGGAGGGCCTACCGTCCCATTGATAACCCTCAGTGACGATCTTGCGACGTTTCGATGAATGACCTGTCGGCGGGGGATCAGTCGTCTCTGCAACAGGATGAACCGGCGGTCCACGGCGACGATGAAGACGAGCCTCGGTCAGCAACACGAGGTTGGAGCGCGCGGGCTGAAGGGACGCCGCCAGTCTGACTAGCGCACGAGTATCGTTCGCAGCGCAAACCGCGCTTGAGAAGGTTCGACGCGAGTCCCTCCCCCTCCGTCATCATCCCTTGATAGAATGTCCTCTGGTCGGCGATGGAAAGGCAGAAGCCCGTGTTCTGCGGAGTTCCGCTGGTAAGCTCGTTGAGTGCACATCGACCGCGGGCACCTGCTTGGCTCGGTCCTTCACCACCGTCAGGCCGCCGCCACAGCAGTGTTCGTCGCGCAGAAGTTCGAAGATTTGCTTGGCCGTGTGCCGCTGCTTGGCCGGCGCCGGTCCGTCTCCTTCCACGCTACGTTCTTGGGCGCGGAGTGCTACGCGCGCTGGCAGGCAATGACCGAGGTCGAGCGCGCCTCACCACCTGGGCGCGACAATCGCCGGGCTGACCAGCAAGTACTATGGCACCCGCCCCGAAGATGTGGCAATTCTTGTGCAGCCTGTTCTCGAAGCTGTTCCTGCATAGGAGCGTTTTGCGTGGCGGATGTCTCTGCGGACGAACCAGATCCCGCTCTCGATCGACGGCACTTCCTGATCGCGGCTGGTGCCTCGGCTGCGTTGATCGTCGGTGCCGGCGGCACTCGCGCCCAGGCGCAGGCAACGCCGCCAGCGTCCAATTCGGGAACCACATACACTGGTGATGTCATCGACGGGAAACGCGTCGTCAGCGCTCTCGACGTGAACGACCTCGAGCCCGGCAGCGTGCACCGACTGTATTTCCGGGGTGTAGAGGCCCCCACGGGACAGCACTGGCTTGTGTCGGTGACGGTCGCCAGGGGAGCGTCTCCCGGCAAGCGGTTGGTCCTCACGAGTGGCGTGCATGGCGACGAGATGAGTTCGATCCATACCGTCCAGACCGTGATGAACCAGCTCGATCCGGCCGCGATGTCGGGCACGGTGACGGCGGTCACCGACGTATCCCGCCCCGCCTTGGAAAGCATGCAGCGCCGCTGGCCGAATTCGGGCAGGGGCATCGACCTGACCGACATGAACCGGGAATGGCCTGGGAACGAGAACGGGCCCACGGCTGCCGGCCGGCATGCCTGGCTGCTGTTCAACCGCCTGCTGCGCCCCAACGCCGACTATGCGATCGATTTCCATACCGGCACGACCGGCTTCGGGGTCACCGGTTTCAACATCGGCGAGATGCGCATCCCCGAGATCAGGGCGATGATGGAACTCTATCCCGTCAGCCAGATCGCCGACAATCCGGCCTATCCGGGCGTGCTGCACAACGCTTTCATCGACGCGGGCATCCCGTCCTTCTGTCCAGAGGTCGGCGCAGCGCGCGGGCTCGATGCCGAACTGATCTCGCTCTTCGTCGAAGGCACGATGAACGTGCTCAAGCACCACGGCATCCTCGCGGGGCCCATGGGCCGCACCGGCGCAGACGTGCGTGTCTTTGTCGGCAACGCTTCGTTTCCTGTTCTTGCCACTGCGGGAGGGCTGGTGGAATACCTGGTCAAGCTCAATGACCCGGTGGAGGCCGGGCAGAAGATCGCCATACAACGCGACAGCTTCGGCGAGGTGGCCGCGGAATATGAGAGTGGCGTGTCCGGGGAGGTCCTCGGCCTGCGCAGCGACGCCATGGCCGAGCCGGGAAACCCCTTGGCCTTTGTCCTTTTCGCCGAGCCGGGGCCGCGAGAGCCCGAGACCTACCCGGAGTGATCCGCCTTTCCGCTCGGGGTGGTTGCGACGCCGCGGAACCGCGGGTCGCTTCACGGACAGCCAGCAACCGGCAACGTTCTTCCAGCTGGCGCGACGAGGCGTAGCAAACCCATGAAACGTTTCTGGTCGGGTTTCTCTGTCCTCGCGCTCCTCCTCGGGCTGGCCTTCGTCGCCGCCTCGCTGACACCCTCCCTGATCCCACGAGAGCCGGCCGTGCAGGGCGTTCTCGCCGGCGTGGTGATGGCGCTCGGGTATTTGTGCGGGCTAGTCATCCTCGGTCTCTGGACTCTTGCGGACATGCCGAGGCTCGAAGGTCGCGCCCGGCGGGTCGCGCTCTTCGTGCTGGCGATGGTGGTCCTCGCCATCTTGGGGGCGTCGCTTGCCTATTCCCTCGTCTGGCAGAACGATCTTCGCGCCCGGATGGGCATGGAGCAGGCGGCCAGCGCTCACCTCACCCGAACGCTGCTGCTGGCGGCGGCGGTCTTTGCCCTCCTGTTCGCAGCCGGTCTGGCTGCAAAGACCCTCTACCGCCTTGTCCGTTCGCGCCTGGAACGCGTGATGCCGCCCCGGCGCGCGACGGCCCTCGCGCTGATCGTCGTCGGCGGCGCGCTTTTCATCGTGACCCGCGACGGGCTTCTGGACGCAGCGATCAGCTTCCTCGACGAGAGCTACGAGGAGGCGCAGGCGCTGTTCGATGCGGCGCCGCCTGCCCCGATCCACGCACGTATTCCGGGAAGCATGGCGTCGCTCGTCGCGTGGGCTGAAATGGGACAGCCGGGGCGCGACTTCGTCACGTCGGGACCCGACGCGGCCGCGATATCCGCTTTCACCGGTGCGCCGGCCCGCGACCCGGTGCGGGTCTATGTCGGCCGCGCGAATGCCGAGACGCCGCAGGCGCGGGCGGCGCTCGCCCTGCAGGAGCTGATCAGGCTCGACGCCTTCGACCGCTCCATCCTCGTCGTCGCCAGCCCGACAGGGACGGGCTGGATGGATCCCGGCTCGCACGATCCGCTGGAGTTCATGCACGACGGCGACGTCGCGACGGTCGCGGTGCAGTACTCGTACATGCAGTCGCCCTTCGCTCTGCTGTTCGAGACGCAGACCGGCCTCGAGCAGGCGAGCGCCACCTTGTCCGCGATCCACGCCCACTGGAAGACCCTGCCCGAGGAGGCTCGTCCGCGCCTCTACGTCCACGGCCTGAGCCTCGGCGCCTGGTCGTCGATGCATGCGACGAGCCTGTTCTACCTTGTCGATCAGCCGATCGCGGGTGCCTTCTGGGTGGGGCCGCCTTTCCCGTCGCAATTCTGGCAGCGCGCGCAGCGCATGCGCGATCCGACAAGCCCCTGGGTGCAGCCGCGCATCGGCGACGGGTCGCTGGTGCGCGTTGCATCCCGCACCAGCGACGGCTCCGAAGACGCAGCGCCCTGGGGACGGATGCGGATCGTTTTCCTCCAGTATCCGAGCGATCCGATCGTATTCTACGAGCCGCAGTCAGTGTGGCGCCGCCCGGTCTGGATGGCCGAGCCGCCCGGCGACGGGGTGTCGCCCTATCTGCGTTTCCTGCCGATCGTCACGCACTTTCAACTCGCCGTCGACATGGCGCTGTCGACGGCCACGCCGGCCGGCTTCGGACACGCCTACTATGTGCGCGACTACATCGCTCCCTGGGCCGAGGTCACCGCCCCGGAGGGCTGGACGGCCGCCGATAGCGAGCGACTTCGAGCGCATTGCGACCACGGATTCCAGCTAGGTTGCTCGGGCGAATAGCGAGCACCGACTGCGTGTAGCCGATCAGGGTGGGCATTATGCCGCTGCTCTATCCGAGCACGTCGCCATCGCTCAGTTCAGGCGGCCGCTCCAATCCGTCTTGCTTGAACCACCGGCGGCACCGGTGACCCTTCAAAGCTTTCGGACGGAAGCAGACCATGGAAATTCGGCCCGTTCCGGAGACTGGCTCATTTTCGAAGACCGGGGCAGCCCCCTAGTGCCGGGGGCCACCCCATTTCGTCAAAGCACCATGAAACCGGCATCGACCGGGTCGTTGCGGTTGATCGTCCAGCGGGCCGTTCCGAGAATGCCGGCCGTGCCTTTCACCGTCGGGCGGATCGCCTTGTACTTGCCGAGCGTCGTTTCCCCGACGATGCAGCCCTCGAACGTCCCGCTTCCAAGCAGTCCTTCCGACTTGATCGGCTGGTTCAGTCCGAGTTGCCCTCGCGCCTCGAACATCGCCATCATCGCGCTGGTGCCGGTGCCGCCCGGCGAGCGGTCGAGCTGGCCGGCACTGAAGACATGGACGTTCTTGTAGAAGGCACCCTCGATTGTCGGCTCGTGCCAGAACGTCATGAAATTCAGGTTGTTGATGTGCCCCTCGGTCGGGTGCTGCACGACCAGCTTCTGCCGTAGCTGCTCGCGCGCCAAGAGGCCCATGCGGGAGAGCTCGCTGCCGTTTTCCGGCGAGATGACGAGGCCGGAACCGCGCAGGTCGATGATGCCGAAATAATTGCCGCCCCAGACGAGATCCGCCTTGAGTTTTCCGTAGGTGGGCAGTTCGACCTCGACGCCTTGCTCGGCGACATAGGCCGGCACGTTCTCAAAGCGCGTCCACAGGACGTTCTCCCCCTCGCTGGCGACTTCGGCCACGACGAGGCCCGCGGTAGTCTCGAAGCGGATCATCGTCGTGCCGTTCTGGCCGCGCGGCACGAAGCCGTTGGCGACCATCGCCATCGCCACGGCGATCGTCCCGTGCCCGCACATATGCGAGTACTCGGCACCGTCGATGTAGATCAGCCCAGCGTCGAACTCGGGGCTGGAGGGTGGCGTCAGGAACACCCCGAACATGTCGGGATGGCCCCGCGGCTCGCGCATCAGCGCCTTGCGCAGCCAGTCGTAATTGGCCTCGAGGAACGCCCGCTTCTCTAGGATCGAGGAGCCGGCCGGATACGGGATGCCGCTGTGGACGATACAGAGTGGCTCGCCCTCCGTATGGGTATAGATGACGTCGAATGCGTCCTGGATGCGCATCGTTTTCTCCTGGGTACGGCGTTTGGGTTTGGATCAGTTGTCGTCGGGCAGGAAGTCGAGACCGACGGTGAAGTCGATGAGAACGATCGCGACGACCGCGGCGAGAATGGTCGCGGCGGAGACGGCGGCGATCGACGGATCGACCGAGTACTGGACGTAATTGAAGAGCTGGACCGGGATCGTGTTCAACGCCGCCGTCGTGTTGAAGATCGATAGCTCGACATTGATGAACGAGGTGATGAAGGCAAAGATCGCGCCGGCGACGATTCCCGCGCGGATCTGCGGCAGGGTGATCAGGAAGAAGGTCTCGATCGACCCGGCGCCGAGGTCGCGCGAGGCTTCTTCCAGCGCAAGCTGGTCCTTGTCCAGCATCGGCAACACAGTCCGCAACACGAAGGGCGTGACGATTACGACATGGCCGACGAGCAGCGCGGCGAAGTTGCGGGTCAGCCCTATCGAACTGCCGAATTGCAAAAGCGCCGCGCCGAGCACGAGATGCGGCAGGACGAGCGGCGAAAGCAGCAGCGAAGCGAAGGCAGCCTTGCCGGGAAACTCGTTGCGCGCAATCGCAAGAGCCGCCGGAACGGCAAGGACGATGGCCACCACCGTGGCCGCGAGCGCCAGCGCTGAACTCGTCACAAACGACGCAACATAGGTCGGATCGGAAATCACCACCTCGTACCAGCGCAGGGTCAGGCCCTGCGGCGGAAAGGCGAGGAACTCGCTCGTCGTCAACGAGGCACCGACGATCACGACCAGCGGCAGGAGGAGAAACGCCAGCGTCAAGACGGCGAGGAGACGGATGAACAGCCGGATCGCCATGATCAGCGCGCCCCTTGCCGCGAAACCAGCGCAGAGACGGCGATCATCGCCAGCGTGAAGACCAGGAGGGTGATGGCGAGCGCGCCGCCGTAATGGAAGTCGAAGACCGACGAATATTGCTGGAACACGAGAATGGCCAGCACCGTCACCCGTCCGCCCGACAGCAATGCCGGCGTGACATAGGCGCTGACCGCAAGCGCGAAGACGATGATCGCACCCGAGACGACACCCGGAATGCTCAGAGGAAAGGTGACATGCCAGAACGTCGATGCGGGGCTCGCACCGAGATCGGCCGAGGCTTGTTCGAGAGAACGATCGACCTTGGCGAGCGCGTTGCCGACGGTCAGGACGACGAATGGGAGGAGTATGTAGACGAGCCCGATAAGGATGCCGGCCTCGGTCCCGAGCAGGCGGATCGGCCGCTCGATGAGGCCGGCGCCAATCAGGGTCTCGTTAATCAGCCCGTTGCGTCCCAGAAGGACCATCCAGCCGAACGATCGCACGATGTTCGAGGTGAACAGCGGCAGGATGAGGAGGATCACGCAGACGCGGCGCCAGGCGCGCCATTCGACGATGCGCACCAGATACCAGGCCAGCGGATAGCCTATGACCAGGCAGATCAGCGTGGTCAGGATACCCAGCCGGAACGTCACGCCGATGACCGACCAATGGTACTCGTCGAACAGGATGCGCGCATAGTTGGCCAGCGTGACGCCGCCGTCCGCACTCGTCACGCTCGCGGCGAAGACGGTGGCCAGTGGCACCAGGAAGAAGGCCGAGAAGAAGGCGAGCGGCAGCGCGATGAGGCCGAGCAGCGCCGTGCGCGAGACGGTCATGGGCGCGGGTCTTCGATGATGTGGACGTCCTGCCGGCGGAACGAGACCGTGACCGGCTGGCCGGGCGCAAATTCCTCCACGATGCCGAGCCGGCGGCCGGTGAGCGTGTGGCCGAGCGCCGCGACATGGATGTTGGTTGCACCACCGATCGTCGTGACCGTCTCGATATGGCCGTCCAGCCGGGTCGTCGCAGGGTCGGAATCCTGCGCCGCGCCATTCGGGTCGATGCGAAGATGCTCGAAGCGAACGACGGCGACGCGCCCGCTTTCCTCTTTCGCCGACCGGACGCGGAGCGGGCCGCCATCGCCATCCTCGACGGGCAGGAGGTTCGCCTCGCCGATGAACTCCGCGACGAAGCGCGTGGCGGGTCGACGATAGATTTCCGCGCCGGTGCCGAGCTGCTCGATCCGGCCGCTGTTCATCACGGCGATCCGGTCCGACATGGCCATAGCCTCTTCCTGGTCGTGCGTAACGAAGACGAAGGCGACGCCAAGTTTCTCCTGCAGTTGCTTGAGTTCGATCTGCATGCGCTTGCGCAATTGAAGGTCGAGGGCGCTCAACGGCTCGTCGAGGAGCAGGAGTTTGGGGCGATTGACGATCGCTCGGGCAAGGGCGACGCGCTGCTGCTGCCCGCCTGACATCTGGCGCGGATAGCGATTGCCGAAGTCGACGAGCCCGACGAGCTCCAGCGCATCAGCGGCAAGGGAATCGGCCTCCGCCTTGCCTGCGCCGCCGCGCCGCGGTCCATAGGCGACGTTCTCCGCCACCGTCAGATGCGGGAAGAGGGCGTAGTTCTGGAAAACCGTGTTGAGGGGCCGGCGCTGCGGCGGCAGGCCCGTCAGGTCGGCTCCCTCGATCGATATCGTGCCCCGGTCGACGCTCAGGAATCCGGCGATCAGGCGCAGCAGCGTCGTCTTTCCGCAGCCGCTCGGGCCGAGAAGCGAGACGAACTCGCCTGGCTCGATGGTCAGCGAAACGTCGCGGACCGCCTGGTGCCTTCCGAACGTCTTGGACACGTTATCGATCGAGAGAAGAGCCATATTGCTGCCGTCAGCGCGCGATTTCGCGGTTCCACGTATCGGTCAGCTCGGCGCGCCGGGCATTGACCTCGTTCCAGTTGAAGAGCAGCAGGTCATCAGCCGAGCCGGTCTCGCCCCAGGGCAGTTTGCGGGCGACCTCGGACGTCAGCTCGACCCCGGAAACGGCAGGTCCGAGATACAGATCCTTGGCGAGGCAGGCGGCCGCCTCCGGGCTCATCGCCATGTCGAGGAATTGCGCGGCACCATCCGGGTTCGGTCCGCCCTCGATGAGGTGGAGGCGCGCATCCGTCGCCCAGACGCCCTCGCTCGGCACGACGAAGCCGATCGGCAGGCCACTATCCGTCAGTGCCCAGGCGCCCACGCTGAAATGCGCGCCGATGATAACCTCGCCGCTCTGGAAGGCGTTGCTGGCCGCACCGGAGGAGTCGAAGAACAGGCCCGCGTCGAGTTCCTTCAGTCGCTCGAAGGTGGCCGTCATGTCGTCCGGCGTGCCGCCCAGCATCTGGTTCAGGAAGAAGATGAAGGGGATGCCCGCCGAGTTGCTCGGCGAAGGGATCGTGACCGCGCCGGCATAGTCCTCGTCCCACAGCGCGTCCCAGGAGGTCGGCGCCTCCGTGATTTCGTCGGTGTTGTAGGTGAGGCCCAGCGAATAATAGCCGCCGCCGATCGCGAAGACCTTGTCGCCGTTGCGATAGGCCGCGGCGTCGACGAGATTGGCGGCGTTCGGGAGCTTTTCGAGATCGATGGCCGCAAGGACCCCGGCTTCTTCGGCGAGTTCGCTGATGCCACCGTCCATGTAGGCGACGTCGATCGTCGGCGCCGATGCCTGCTGCTGGAGCTTGGCGAGGGTGGTGGTGGACGTGCCGATATCGGCGACCACGGCAATGCCGGTCTTCTCCGTGAACGGCGTGGCGACGCAGGACTGGAAGGCTTCGCCCCAGTTTCCGCCATACCAGGCGACCGTGATCGACTGGGGCTGCGCACTGGCCGAAGATGCGGCCGAAAGGAGGGCCGTCGCGGAGGCTGAAACAAGAAGTGTCAAATATTTCATCGAATTCTCCCGTTGCTCGCTCGATAGGCAAGCCTTGCAGGCAATCGCCGGTCCGGCTTGAAGCGCGTTGCCAGGAACTTGAAAATAATCGACAAAGCGACAACAGGTCTCCCTCCTGCCCCGGTATCCATGACCCCCACGGCCTCCAAGCGAGTCCCGCTTCGCATCGGCTTCGTGCTTCTGGAGAAGTTCACGCTGGCTGCTTTCGGTGGCCTGATCGACGCCTTGCGGCTGGCCGCCGACGACGGCGGACTGAGCCGCCAGATCCATGCGTCGTGGCGCATCATGACGCCGGGCGCCCAGCCCCGCGTGGCAAGCTGCGGGCTTCAGGTGGAGGGAAGAGACGATCTCCTCGACCCCGCGCAGTTCGACTATATCGCCGTTTGCGGCGGAAACGATTATCTGGACGACAAACGTCCTGCGACGCTCGTCAGCGACTATCTCCGCAGCGCCCATGCGGGCGGGGTGCGGCTCCTCGGGATCTGCACCGGCAGTTTCGACATCGCGCGGGCCGGCCTGGCGGAAGGCCGTACGATCTGCGTCCACTGGAACGTCCAGGATGCGTTCGAGAAGCAGTTTCCTGGGGTGCGCATCTCCGTCGACCGGCTCTTCGTCGACGAGGGCGACATCATCACCTGCGCCGGCTCGACGGCAGCGATCGATCTCGGCCTCTACCTCGTCTCTCGCCACTGCGGGCGTGATCGGGCGCAGCAGGCCGTCCGACACATGATGCTCGCCGGAATCCGCGCACCTTCGCTACCACAGGCGTATTTCCGCCAGGACCTGAAGGATGTCGTCGATCCGCGGGTCCGAAAGGCCGTGCATTTCATGGAGCAGCAACTCGATCACCCCCCGGCCCTGCCTGCACTGGCCCGCTACTCCGGCGTCAGTTCGCGCCAGCTGGAACGCGCGTTCAAGGCGGAGCTCGGCATGACGCCGATGCGGTTCCATCGCATCATGCGGCTCAACTACGGCCGCTGGATGATCGACAACAAGCTCGAGAACATCACCCAGATCGCGCTCGACTGCGGATTTTCCGACACCGCGCATTTCTCCCGAGAGTTCCGTCGCCATTTCGGCATGCCGCCAAGCCGATACAGGCAGGCCATGTGATGCAACACTTCGGATATGCGGCTGGACTATGGAGCCGGGTAGCCGATTATCTCAGGCATTAGGGTTGAGACGGTGAGGGCCGAACAGCGGCTCTTGGCGTCGCGGTCGGGGAACCGTCTGCCATCGTGGAGGCGGTGCGGAAGGGAGACGCCCAGGAAGCGCGACGACTGACGGAGGCGCATGTGTCACCGGCCATGGACGCAACGCAGCAGGCTCTTTCCGACCGTAAAGACAGGCGCGCGGCGGCGGAGTAGCGCATCATGTGGTCCGCCCCACCGTAGCCGTCGACAGCGCGTCGATCGTCGGAGTTGGTGCCTCGGATCGACGCAGATCGATTTTCAGGACGCAGACGACGCCCGATTACCGGAATAGGTCCAGGTCGCGTCCCGGGGCAACGGCCCCTTGTTGCGGCCGCCCTGCTGCATCTGCTCCCAGGTGTGGGCGAGGATCCCCACCGACCGCGACAGCACGAACAGGCCGCGGCACAACGGTGGCGCAAAGCCGAGTTCGGCGTAGACGACGGCGGTGGCGCCGTCGATGTTCATCGGGATCACCTTGCCCTTGCGTTCGGCAAGGGTCGCCTCGATCAGCTGCGCGATCGTCGCGAAGCGGCCACCGACGACACCCTTCGCAGCCGCTTCCTCCACCAGTTGCAGCAGGCGCGGCGCCCGAGGGTCGACAGGGTGGAACCGGTGGCCGAAGCCGGGAACGTATTTGTCGATGGCCGACCGCTTCTCCAGCGCGGCCGCGACACTGTCGCGCGACAGCTCGCCGCCGACCATGGCGTCGATCTCCTGGTAGAAGGCCACGGCCTGTTCTCCGGCGCCGCCATGCACGTCGCCGAGCACGTTGATCGCCGAGGCCATGGCGTTGTTGATGCCGACCCCGCAGGTCGCGGCCATCCGCGCTATGGCGATGGACGGCGCCTGCGGCCCGTGATCGACAGCGGCGACGAGCGCGTGGCCGAGGAGATCGGCCTGCGCGTCGCTCGGCAGTTCGCCGCGTAGCATCAGCCAGATCATCGCGGGGAAGCTGACATTGCCGATCAGTTCCTGGATCGGGTGGCCGCGATAGTTGATCACGCCGGGGGACATCTCGATGATCGAGGTCTCCCACCAATCCTCGGCCTTCTTCTTCCAGTCATCCATGGGGCGCGCCTTCCGGTGGAGTTGGGCAGGTGGCGGCGAAGACGCGCGGCAGAATGCCGCCCGCCTTCAGATATTCCAGCTCCTCGGCGGTGTCGGCACGCAGCCTGACGGCGAAAGCCACCGTCGTTCCGTCCGCCCGGCGGAGCGAAGCTTCCAGCCGGGCGCCGGGCGCCAGTCCGACCAGGGGCGTCTCGACCGAGACCCGGTCGTCCCCGCGATCGGCAAACAACATGCGATCCGCCGCCGACAGGAACTCGAGCGGCATCACGCCCATGCGCACGAGGTTGGACCGGTGGATACGCTCGAAATTCACGGCCAACACCGCCCTCACCCCCAGCAGCCGGGTGCCCTTAGCGGCCCAGTCGCGTGCGGAGCCGGCGCCGTACATGCTGCCGGCGACGATGATCGTCGGCTCGCCGCGCGCGGCATAGCACTCGCTCGCCTCGAAGATCGTCGCGGGCCGCGTTTCCGGCATGATCGCGGTCCATCCGCCGCTGCGGTCGCTGATGGCGTTGCGCAGCCGAGGGTTGGCGAAGGTTCCGCGAGCCATCACTTCGTGGTTGCCGCGCCGCGCGCCGTACGCGTTGAAGGCCTTTCGCGCAATGCCAAGCGATTCCAGGTACTGCCCGGCCGGCGTATCGGCGCCGATCGCGCCCACCGGAGAAATATGGTCGGTGGTGACCGCGTCTCCCAGGATCATCAACGGCCGGGCATCGGCCAGGATGGGCCCGTTTCCGAACAGCGAGGGAAGATCGAAGAAGGGTGGCCGGCGGAAATAGGAACTCGCCTCCGACCATTGGAAGAGCGGTCCATCGCAGGTCTCCAGCGCCTGCCACGCCGCGTCGCCATCGAAAATTCCGGCATACGCCGTGACGAACTGGTCGCTGGTCACGCAGGCGGCGAGTACCGCGGCGATCTCGTCGGCTTGCGGCCAGATATCGGCGAGGGTTACCGGCGCGCCGCTCGCGTCGTGGCCAAGCGGCTCGCGCGTCAGGTCGGTGTAGACGCTCCCGGCAAGCGCGTAGGCGACGACGAGTGGCGGGGAAGCAAGGAAGTTCGTCTTCACGGCGGAATGGATACGCGCCTCGAAGTTGCGGTTGCCGGAAAGGACGGCGGCGACGCACAGGCCCTCGTCCCTTATCGTCTGCTCCAGGGCGGGATCGAGATCGCCGGAATTGCCGACGCAGGTCGTGCAGGCATAGCCGACGAGGGCAAAACCCAACGCTTCGAGGGGCTCCAGCAGCCCGGCGGTTTCGAGATAGTCGCGCACCACCCGGGAGCCGGGGGCGAGGGAGGTCTTGATGGATGCGGCGACGGTCAGGCCGCGGCGGCGGGCATTGCGCGCCAACAGGCCGGCAGCGATCATCGCCAGCGGGTTCGAGGTGTTGGTGCAACTGGTGATCGCGGCAATGACGATGTCCCCGTCTCGAACGCTGCCGTCGCCGCGCGTTATGGCACTCGCCATTTCCCGCGCGGCCTGAGGCACCTCGGCAAGGTCACGCCGCTGTTCCGGCCGGTTCGGACCCGAGACCGTGCGCCGCGTTGCAGCGAGGTCGAAGTCCAGGACATCGGCAAATCGGGGGCGCTCCGCCGGGTCCGGCCAAAGCCGGTTGGCGCGCAGATAGCGCTCGACGAGGCCGACATGCTCCGGTGCGCGGCCGGTGAGGCGGAGATAGTCGAGGGTCCGCTCGTCGGTCGGGAAGAACGCGCTGGTGGCGCCGAATTCGGGAGCCATGTTGGCGATCGTGGTCCGGTCCGGCACCGGCAACGCCGCGACGCCGGGTCCATGAAACTCGAGGATCGCGCCGACGACGCCCTTGCGTCGCAAGGCTTCGGTCAGCCACAGCGCCACGTCGGTCGCCAGCACGCCATCCGGAACCGCGCCGGTGAGCCTGATCCCGATGACGGGGGGCAGCGCCATCGACATCGCCTCCCCGAGCATGACGGCTTCGGCCTCGATCCCGCCGACACCCCAGCCGAGCACGCCCAGCCCGTTGACCATCGTGGTGTGGCTGTCGGTGCCGATCAGCGTGTCGGGGATGAGCCAATCCTGCCCGGCGATGCAGCGCTTGCTGACGATTTCGGCCAGATGCTCGATATTGACCTGGTGGACGATGCCCTTGCCGGGCGGCACGATCCGCAGATTGGCGAAGGCCTGCTGCGCCCATTTGAGGAAGCCATAGCGCTCGGCATTGTCGCGGTATTCGCGCCCGAGATTGTCGGAGAAGGCGCCGGCGGAACTCGTGGCGTGCACGAGCAAAGAGTGATCGACCACGAGGTCGGACGGCACGCGGGGATTGATCGTGGAGGGATCGCCCCCCTCCGCCGCAACCCGGTCGCGCAGCGCGGCGAGATCGATCAGCGCCGGGATGCCGGCGTAATCCTGCATGATGACGCGGGACGGACGGAAGGCGATCTCGCGCCCCGCCATCCCGCGCCGGGCCTCGGACGCGACGGCGTCGATGTCGTTGCCGCCGTCGGCTTCGTGGCGGAGCAGGTTTTCCAGGACGATGCGGGCGCTGATCGGAAGGTCCGCCATCGGGCCCAGCCGGAACTCCGCCGTCGTCAGGTCGGCGATGCGGTATCCGGAGAGCCGGGCGCAGCTTGCGGTCGTCTCAGGCAAGCCGCGCCTCGGGGGTCTTGGACCAACCGTCCTCGAGGAGGATTTGGCGGTCCAGCAGCGACTCGATCGCGGCGGCGTCGTAGCCGAGTTCGCGCATGATGGCGCGGGTGTCGCCGCCGGCCGCCGGCGGGTCGATCCTGAGCTTGCAGGCATAGTCGCCGATCAGCAGCGGCAGCGCCGGAAGGCTGGTGACCGTGCCGTCCGGAAGCCGCGTCTCGAGCAGGCGCTCGCCAGCCAGGAGGTGCTCGTCCTCGAACATCTGCTCCGGCCGGGCGACATGGGCGAAGGGCAGCCCCGCCAGGACGCTCTTCGCCTCGATCTCGGAGACGCTCATCGCTTCGAGCATCCTGCCGATCTCGGGCTTCAGCCATGCCTTCTCGGCGATGCGCTGGTTGTTGGTGACCAGGCGCTCCTGCGCGAAGAGGTCGGGCCGGTCGAACTCGTCGCAGAACAGCTTCCAGTGGCGGTCGGAGGTGATGCCGAGGAAGACCTGCTCGCCGTCCGCTGTCGCAAACAGGTCGTAGATCGCCCAGGCCGAAACCCGTGCCGGCATCGGCGGCACCGGCTCGCCCGAGATCGACGCGTAGGCGAGATGCTGCCCCATCAGGAACATGGCGCTCTCGAACAGCGAACTCTTGACCAGCGTGCCGCGTCCGGTAGCCTCGCGCTGGCGCAACGCCACGAGAACGCCCAGCACGCCGAAGAGGCCGCCCATGACGTCGACGATCGAGGCACCCGCGCGCAATGGCTGCCCGGGAGGGCCTGTCATGTACGCCAGACCGCTCATCATCTGGACGACTTCGTCGAGCGCCGTGCGCTTCTCGTAGGGGCCGGGAAGGAAACCCTTCATCGACAGATAGACGATGCGCGGGTTGAGCGCCGACACCGTGTCGTAGCCGAAGCCGAGGCGATCGATGGTGCCGGGCCCGAAATTCTCCAGCATGACGTCGGAGACGGTCACCAGCTTGCGGACGACCTCCCGGCCTTCCTCGCTCTTCAGATCGACGGCAAGGCTCTTCTTGTTGCGGTTGTAGAACGGGAAATAGCCGGTGCCGAAACCGCGCAACTCGCGCGTCGGGTCGCCATTCGGCGACGGCTCGACACGGATCACCTCCGCGCCGAGATCGGCGAGAACGAGCCCCGCCGTCGGGCCCATGACGGTGTGGCCGAAATCCAGCACCCGAAGGCCTTCCAGAGGCAGTTTGGCGGATTTGTCCTGCATGATCACTCCAGCTCGGGCGCCAAGCGGCGGCGGCCTTCACGGCGGTCGCCGTCGGCAGCCAGGCGCGCCGCGGCGGCCGAACGATGCGGGTTCAGTACCGGCGGACACGCCCCTGTCGGCACCCGCTGATTTCCCGCCGACCGGCGGGCGAGGCGATCAGAAGGCCGCATCGAGCAGACGCCGATAGTCGGCCGCCGTCGTTGGCCGGGGGTTGGTCTTGTGGGCGTTGTCGCTGAGGGCCGCCTCGGCGACGGCGTCGAAGGTCGCCGGGTCGGCGCCGATCGCCGACAGCGTCCTCGGCACGCCGATCCGGGCGTTGAGGGCATCGAAGGCGGCGGGCAGGTCAGCGTCGCCCGCCAGTCCCATCGCGTCGCGCATGGCGGCGCATTTGGCGGCACCGATATGATCCCGATTGTGCGCGACGACATGCGGCAGCAGGATCGCGTTGAGCGTGCCATGGTGGAAACCGTAAGCGCCGAGCGGGTGCGAGAGGGCATGGACGGCGCCCATGCCCTTCTGGAACGCGATCGCGCCTTCGACCGAGCCCATCATCATGTCCCAGCGCGCGTCGCGGTCCTGACCGTTTGCGCATGCCCGCTCGATGGCGGCCACGATGCGGCGCAACCCATCGAGCGCGATCGCGTCGGCCGGCGGGTTGACGGTGGGCGAACAGAAGGTCTCGACGCAGTGAGACAGCGCATCGGTACCCGTCGCGGCCGTCAGCGACGGCGGCAGGCCGAGCGTCAGCTCCGGGTCGCAGATCGCCGCTGTGACGATTGTCGGGCAGCCGACACCGGCCTTCACGCCGTTGTCGAAGATCATCACCGCGGATCGCCCGACCTCGCTGCCGCTGCCGGAGGTCGTCGGCACGAGCACGAGCCGCGCGGGGTCGATGATCGAACGCGGCTGGGCGTGGCGATTGCAGAAATCCCACAGCGGGTGGGGATTGGTCGTCAGGATCGCGACGGCCTTTGCCAGATCGAGCGATGCACCGCCACCGATCCCGACGATGCCGTCACAGTCGCGCTCCCGATAGAGCGCGGCGCCGGCGAGAGCGGCGGCCTCGGTCGGGTTCGGGGGCGTCGCGTCGAAGATCGGACGGTCGCCGGACCAGCTTTCCAGAGCCTGGTCGAGGACCCCGGCCGCGACAATGCCCTTGTCGGTTATGAACAGCGGGCGTTCGATGCCGAGGGCGGCAAGCTCCCCGGCCAGCTCGCGGCGGGCACCGAAGTCGAAGAACACCTTGGTGTTGAAGCGCAGAATGCTCATCGTGCGGTTTCCCTGCCGTTGGCCGGATCGAGATCGACACCGCCGAAGCGCGTGGTGATCGATTTGGTCACGAGATAGGAGTCGAGGCCCTCCGAGCCGCCTTCCGAGCCGTAGCCGCTCTCCTTCACGCCGCCGAAAGGCGAGGCGGGCGTCGACACGGTGAAGCCGTTGACCACGACCATCCCGGCTTCCAGCGCCTCGGACATCTCGGTCGCACGCTTCAGCGAGCGGGTCATGACGTAGGCGGCCAAACCGAAGGGAAGGCCGTTGACCTTGTCCTTGACCTCGTTCTCGCTCTCGAACACGGCGAGCGGCGCGATCGGGCCGAAGGGTTCGTCACTCATGATCCGCGCCGCATCCGGCACGTCCGAGAGGACGGTGGGCTGATAGAAATAACCGCGCTCGCCGATCCGGGCCCCGCCGCACTCGACCCGGGCACCGACGCTTCGCGCATCCGCCACGAAGGCCTCGGCCGTCTCCAGGGCACGGGCATTGGCCACGGGTCCCATCTGGACACCGTCGGTCAGTCCATCACCGACCTTGAGGGCGCTCGCGGCCTCGCGGAAGGCATCGACGAACTCCCGGTAGATACCGGACTGGACGTAGAAGCGTGTCGGGCTGGTGCAGACCTGCCCGGCATTGCGGAACTTCGCCGTGACGGCGAGCCGGGCTGCCGCCGGCACGTCCACGTCGTCGTAGACGACGACCGGCGCGTGGCCGCCGAGCTCCATGGTGGCGCGCTTCACGCCTTCGGCTGCCTGCGCCAGAAGAAGCTTTCCGATGGGCGTCGATCCGGTGAAGGTGATCTTGCGGATGATCGGCGAGGCGATCAGATGCTGGCTGACCTGCGACGCCCGGCCGAACACCAGATTGATCACGCCGGCCGGCACGCCCGCCTCGGCGAAGGCCTCTACGAGGGCAACGGCGGTGAAGGGTGTTTCCTCGGACGGCTTCACGATGATCGAGCAGCCGGCGGCGAGTGCGCCGGCAATCTTGCGCATCGGCGTGAGGGCCGGGAAATTCCACGGGCAGAAGGCGGCCACCGGCCCGACGGGCTCGCGGCGGACGATCTGGTCGGTCCCCGCGGTGCGGCGCGGCAGCACGCGGCCACAGGCATGCAGCGCTTCCTCCGCCATCCACTCGGTATTGTCGGCGCTGGTGGCGATCTCGCCCTCCGCCTCGGCGAGAGGCTTGCCCTGCTCCAGCGTCATCAGGCGGGCAATGTCGGATTTGCGCGTGCGGATGATGTCGACGGCGCGCCGGATGATCCTGGCGCGCTCGTAGGCGGTGGTGTTCCGCCATATCTCGAAGCCGCGAGCGGCGGCCTCGAGCGCGGCATCGAGGTCTTCGGCCTGGGCCCGGCAGACCCGGCCCATCTCGCCTTCAGTCGCCGGGTTGATGACCGCCGCGGTCGCGTTGCCGGTCGCGTGGCGCCAGGTCCCGTCGATATAGAGACGGGCGACGTTCGGGCTCTCGGTCATCGCGCGCCCTCTCCGGCGGAAATGCGGACCAGCTGCTTGCCGACGCTGGCGCCCGCCAGCATGTCGATGAAGGCCTGCGGCGCGTTCTCGAGGCCATCCGTGATGGTGTCGCGATGCACCAGCGAGCCGTCGCCATAGGCGGCCTGCAGCTCCGCGACGGCCTGCGGCCACAGATCCTTGTGGTCGGAGAGAACGAAACCGCGCAGGGTCAGCCGCTTGTTGAAGACCTCGCGCAGGTTCTTCACGCCATAGGGCTCGGTCGCGTTGTACTGGGAGACGAGCCCGCAGACCGGGATACGGCCGAAGAGCCGCATCAGCGGCAGGACGGCGTCGAAGATCGGCCCGCCGACATTGTCGAAATAGACGTCGTATCCCTCGCCCGCGGCTGCGGCCAACTGCTCGGCGAAATCCGGCGCCTTGTAGTCGACGCAGGCGTCGAAGCGGTATTCCCGGCGCACGAACGCGCATTTTTCGGCGCCGCCGGCGATGCCCACGGCGCGGCAACCAAGCCGCTTCGCCAGCTGGCCGACCACGCTGCCGACCGCACCCGCGGCGGCCGAGACCAGGACTGTCTCGCCCGCTTGCGGACGTCCGAACTGGGTCAGGCCGACCCAGGCGGTAATGCCGGTCGAGCCGAGTGCGCCGAGATAGGCGTTCATCGGCGCCTTGGCGGTGTCGATCCGCTCAAGTTCTGAGGGCGTGGCTACCGAGTAATCCTGCCAGCCGAGGCGCCCGACGACATGGGTGCCGACCGGCAGGTCGAGGCAGCGGCTGTCGATCACCTCGCCGGCGGTCCGCCCGACCATGGTCGAGCCGACCGTCATGACCGGCGCGTAGGAGTCGCGCCGCTCCATGCGCATCCGGATGTAGGGGTCGACGGACAGGAAGCGGTTGGCCACCAGGACCTGACCTTCCTGGAGATCCGGCACGGCGTTCTCGACGAGGGCGAAGCAGTCGAGCGTCGGCGTGCCGTCCGGCACCTTCGCGTAGGTGATCTGTCGGTTGGTGCGGCTCATGCCGTGTCTCCGATTGTCCTGGCTTCGCGAGGCTGCCAGTGGAGCAATTTGCGCTCGACGAACCCGACGCCGTAATCCAGCGCGATCGCGAAGAAGGTGAGGATGATGACACCGGCGAAGACGCCGTTGATGTCGAAGACGGATTCGGCCTGCAGGATCAGGTATCCCATGCCGGCGGCCGACCCCATGTACTCGCCGATGACCGCACCGACGAATGCCATGCCGACCGCCGTGTGCAGGCTGGAGAACACCCAGCTCATCGCCGAGGGAATGTAGACGCTGCGCAGCAGCTGCCGCTTGGAAGCGCCGAGCATCTTGGCGTTGGCCAGCACCACGGGACTGACCTCGCGCACGCCCTGGTAGACGTTGAAGAACACCACGAAGAACACCAGCGTGATGCCGAGCGCGATCTTGGACGTCATGCCGAGCCCGAACCACACCGAGAAGATCGGCGCCAGGATCACCCGCGGCATGGCGTTGAAGCCCTTGATGTACGGCGAGGACAGCTGCGAGGCCAGGGGGCTGAGCGCCAGCCAGAGA
Organism: Aurantimonas endophytica; assembly: GCF_014196845.1. GTDB lineage: Bacteria > Pseudomonadota > Alphaproteobacteria > Rhizobiales > Rhizobiaceae > Aurantimonas > Aurantimonas endophytica. Next base: position 83,714 of record NZ_JACIEM010000002.1, on the reverse strand, counting down.
CCGACGACGAGGCCGAGGACCGAGCCGATGCCGAAGGCGACCAGCGTCTCGACCAGCGTCACCCACAGATGGCGGAACACGTCTCCGGAAGCGAACCAGTTGACGATCTTGCCGAAGACCAGGACCGGATCCCCGATGAAGAAGGAATCCATCAGCTGGGTTTCGACGGTCAGCTTCCAGGCGAGCAGCACCGTCAGGAAGATCGCGATATGGTAGATGCTCATCCTTAGCCGGGTAGGGGCGGATGCACGCCGTTTTGCCACGCGCGGTTCGCCTCCGGCGGTCGTCGTGGGAGCAATACCTCCTGCGACCGCCGTCTCACTTCTTGTTCTGGGCATAGCCTTTGAGCACCTCTTGCCGAAGAACCTCCCAGATCTCTCGCTGGATCCTCTGGAACTCGGGGCTGTGACTGATTTCGGCGACGTTGCGCGGACGTGGCAGGTTGACCACGAACTCGCCGATCGGATGCGTGCCGGGCCCGGCGGACAGGCAGATGACACGGTCGGAAAGCGCGATCGCCTCTTCCAGATCGTGGGTGATGAACATCACCGACTTGCGGTCCGCCGACCACAGATCGAGGAGTTCGTTCTCCATCAACTGCCGGGTCTGGACGTCAAGCGCACTGAAGGGCTCATCCATCATGATGATCGCCGGATCGAGGATCAGCATCTGCGCGAGAGCCACGCGCTTTCGCATGCCGCCGGACATGTGATGAGGATAGGAATGCTCGAAGCCGGACAGGCCGACCCGCGCCATCCATGCCCTTCCCCGATCCTCGGCCTCGCGTTTGGCGACTCCGGCAAACTCCAGGCCGGCCACGACGTTCTCCAGCGCCGTGCGCCAAGGCATCAGCGCATCGCTCTGGAACATGTAACCGGCATGCCGATTGATGCCGGCGACAGGCGCGCCGCGGCACTCCACTCGCCCCGACGTCGCGTCGAGCAGGCCCGAGGCGACGTTCAGCAGCGTGGACTTGCCACAACCGGTCGGACCGACAATCGAAACGAACTCGCCTTCGGCGATGCTGATCGTCGTGTCCGAGACGGCACAGTAGGTGCCGTTGGGATTTTCGCGTGAGGGGAAGGTGCAGACGACGTTTTCGAGCAGCAAGGCCGGCTCGATCGCCGCCCCTGCCCTCGCGAAATCCGCCCTGCCTTCCGCAGAAGGCTGACTGTTCATTCGCCTGCGATCGCCTTGTCGATGAACTCGTTCGTGTAGGTCGCGTCCATGTCGATCTCGGCGTTTCCGACGGCCTCGTTCTCCTCCTTCATCACGGCGAGAACGGTGTTCATGGCCTCGTCGGTGAACCGGCCGTCCGGCGAGTAGGACGGGCGAACCGCCTCGATCATCTTCAGATACGCGTCCCGGTCACCACCGACCATCATCTCGGAAGGAAGGACCTCGAGGATTTCCTCGGCGGTCGCCGTCTGCAGGAACTGCAGCGAATTCTCCATGGCGTTGACCAGGGCCTGGACCGTCTCGGGGTTCTCCTCCGCGAAGTCCTGCGGCACCGAAAGGGAAGCTGCCGGCATGGGGCCGCCATAGACTTCCTGCGATCCCTCGGCGGTGCGCGTGTCGACGACCACCTTGGCCAGCCCCTCGTCGACGAGCAGTGTCGTCGCCGGATCGGCCTGCACGACCGCATCGACCTGGCCCTGCTGGACGGCTGCGAGAACGCCGGCACCAGCGCCGATGCCGATGATCGCCACGTCGTCCGGCGTCAGCCCCGCCTTCTTCAGGAGCAGGTTCACCATGGCGTTGGTGCTCGAACCCGGCGCGGTGACGCCGACCTTCTTGCCCTTCAGGTCGGCCGCCGACGTCCAGGTCTCGCCGAGCTCCGGCGTGACGCTGAGCGCAAAGCCCGGATAGCGACCCTGCAGAACGATGCCGACGAAGTCCCGGCCCAGCGCCTGCAGGTTGACCACGTGCTCGAAGGACGAGGAAAGAACGTCCGCGCTGCCACCCACCACGGCCTGCACCGACTTCGATCCGCCCTGGAAGTCGACGATCTGGACGTTGAGCCCCTCGTCGGCGAAGTAGCCCTTCAGGTCGGCGATATTGAGCGGCAGATAATAGAGCGCGACCTTGCCTCCCACCGCGATCGTGACGTCCTTCTGCTCCGGCTCCGCCTGCGCCGCCGAGGTCAGAAGCGTGGCCGCCATCAGCGCAGCCGACAAGGATTTCATGAATGGCATCGACACCTCCCGTTGTCGTAGCGTTCTACTAGACAGAACGCTATTCTGTTTGATAGAATGACGGCAGGTTTTGGCGACGTCAAGCCTCTTCTCCGTGGCAGCGGGACAGGGCGCGCTCCGATGTATGATCGTCACGTGCCGGCAGGTCTTCCTTGACTTGCCGACGTCCGCTCAAGCCTTGTTGAAGCAGGAAGAGATCGAGGGACCTTTGGCATCAGTGAAACGGCAGGCAGGCACGCCGCAGGCAGGTGTCGAATCGGTGGACCGCGCGCTGGCGCTGCTTGCGTGCTTCGACGAAGGCGACCATTCCCTGTCGCTGGCCGAGCTTGCGACGCGAACCGGCTTCTACAAGAGCACGATCTTGCGGCTCTGCGCCTCGCTGGAATCAGCCCATTATCTCGTCCGGCTCGAGGACAAGAGCTTTGCCATCGGGCCGGAGGTTCTCCGGCTCGGATCGATCTTTCAGAAATCCCTGCGGATCGAAGACCGGATCCGGCCGGTCCTCAGGCGGCTTCTCGAAACGATCGGCGAGAGCGCATCCTTCTTTCGCCGCGAGGGTGACAGACGGATCTGTCTGTTCCGGGAAGATTCCGCCCATTCCGTCCGCGACCACGTCGTGGAGGGAGAGCGGCTTCCCCTGGCCATGGGCGCGGCCGGGCACGTCCTGACGCGGTTCGACCGGGGCGACGGGAAAAGTCCGGCCACGCCCGAGCCGAGCATGGCGCTCCCTCTCTTTTCGTTCGGCGAACGTGATCCCGAAATCGCGGCCGCGGCAGTGCCGATCTTCGGATGGCGCCGGGGCGAAATCGCCCTGCTGGGCGCGCTCGCCGTCTCCGGGCCCGTCAGCCGTTTCACCCCCGAACTCGTCGGCCGGATCCGCATTTCGCTGCTGGATGAGGGGCGGGAACTGTCGGCACAGCTCGGGGGCCCCTACGAGACAGCCGGCATCGCATCCGGAACGGAACCGGATCCGTGAGGCGATAGCCCTCTGGCGGATTGGATAAGGTTCGATAGCAGTGGCTATTCCTTCGCCATTATCCCGACGTGGAGGCTGTAAGGTCAGGTAACGCCCAGCCGACAGGTCGGAACGAGCGGCGGGCTGGACGCAAGGCCGCTAGGACGTCGGCCCAGATTAGATGTCTCCGGGCCGGATGGTGCCGCAGCCGACAACCGTGGGAAGACGATACGCCGATTCAGCCTGCCTTGCGGTCGCGCTGCTCCAGCAGCTGCGCAAGATTCGTTGCGGTGCTGTTGAAGTGGTCGGCGACGAGCCTGCAGGCCGTCTCCGTGTCGCGGGCGAGGACCGCCTGTGCGATCGCGTTATGCTCTTCAAGAAGGTTGCGTTCGAGCCTTGCATGGTAGACCGACGCGCGGCGGTAGCGCTCGCATTGCTCCTGCAGCATGCCGCGATGCTTGAGTAGCCAGCGGCTGCCGCAAGCAGCCACCAGCGACGTGTGAAAGCGGCTGTTGAGCTGCTCCCACCGGTCGAAATCCTGAAGCTCGCCGCGAATCAGGAGCTGGTCCTGCTTCTCCAGCGAATAGGCGGCGGCAACAACGCCTGCTTCCCACTCCTCCTCGCCCATTTCGATCGATAGCCGCAATGCCGCCGTCTCGACCGCAACGCGCGCCCGGTTCAGGTCGAGGAATTCGCGCGGGTCGAGTGGCGCGACCTGGAAGCCGCGATTGCTGTTCACGATGACCAGCCCGTCCGCGGCCAGTCGCTGCAAGGCTTCGCGCAGGGGCGACGGCCCGATGCCGTAGAGCGTGCGCAGCCGCTCGATCCGCAGCCTTTCGCCAGGTTGGCGGGTTCCGGCGACGATGTCCCGACGCAACCGGTCGAGTGCCTGTTCGACGAGCGAGGGTTCGGAGTCGAGAGTGGGCCACTGCATGCCCGACAATTCGCCGAACCGCCTTGACAAGTCAATCACGCTAGTCTCTCGTTTCATCGATAAAACATGATTCCGACGAGGATTAGATGAAGATTGCAGCATTCGAATTCGATGGCCGGTCCGCCCTGGGAAGGGTCGACGGGGAGGAAGTGGTTGTCCTCCACGAAGGTGAGACGGGCCCCGCCCTGCTGTCCCTCATCGAAGCGAACGGTGCCGGCGCGGACGGCGGTTCGGAGCGCGTCCCTCTTTCGGCAGTCAAGTTGCTGCCCCCGGTCGTCTCCCCCCGTGCAGCGGTCTTCTGCGTCGGCAAGAACTACCACGCCCATGCCAAGGAGTTCTTCGGCAGCGGCTTCGATTCCAGCGCCAAGGAAGAGGTGCCCTCGCAGCCCGTGATCTTCGCGAAGGCCGGTTCCTGCCTCGTCGGCCAGGGCGACGCGGTCGACGCTTCGCTCGATCCGACGGCGACGGTCGACTACGAGGGCGAACTGGCGATCGTCATGGGCAAGACGGCGCACCGCGTCGCCAAGGCCGACGCCTACGACTACGTCTTCGGCTACACGGTCTGCAACGACGTCACCTCGCGCGAGCTGCAGAAGCGTCACAATCAGTGGCTCATCGGCAAGAGCCTCGACACGTTCGGCCCGCTCGGGCCCTGGATCGTCACGGCCGACGAGCTCGGCGACGTTCGCGAGCTGGAGCTCATCACGACGGTCAACGGCGAAGTCCGGCAGAAGGCGAAGGTCGCCGACCTGATCTTCGACATCCCGACGCTCATCGAGACGTTGACCGCGACGATGACGCTGCAGCCCGGCGACATCATTGCCACCGGCACGCCGGCCGGCGTCGGCATCGGCTTCAAGCCGCCCCGTTATCTGCAGCCCGGTGATCGCATGGAGGTGAGCATCTCGGGCATCGGCACCCTGGCCAACCCGGTCGTCTAGAAAAGCTTCAAAGAGGAGGAGACCCTATGACTCGACGTATGAAACTTGCAGCATCCACCGCCATGGCAGCCCTCACGGCAGCCCTGTTCGCGAACCCTGCCCAGGCCGATTTCGCCGGCGAACGGATCGAGGTCATCGTGCCTTTCGCGCCTGGCGGTGCGACGGACGTCGCCGCGCGCTTCCTGGAGAAGTACCTTGAGCGTCACCTCGCCGGCAATCCGGACGTGGAAGTCGTGAATCGTGAAGGTGGCGGTTCCATCCTCGGCGCCAACTGGTTCGAGGCCAATGCCGAGCCGGACGGGCTGCGGCTGCTCTTCACCACGTCCTCGACCGCCAACCCCTATGTCCTGGGCCAGCCGGAAGTCGAGTACGACCTCGCATCCTACCGCGTCGCCTACGGGCTTCCCTTTGGCAGCGTCACCTACGTCTCGTCGGGGACCGGCATCAAGACGACGGAGGACTTCGCCAACGCGGAAGGTCTGATCTACGGCGGCATCGGTGCGGCGGCCAGCGACCTGCCGACGCTCCTGTCGTTCGAACTCTTCGACGTCGACGTGAATTCAGCCCTCGGCTTCACCGGTCGCGGCCCGATCCGACTCTCCTTCGAGCGCGGCGAGACCAACGTCGATTTCCAGTTCACGCCCGTCTACATGACCCAGGTCGCCGATTCCGTCGCAGCCGGCAATGCCGTCGCGTTGATGTCGGGTGGCTACATGGACGCCGACGGCAACATGACGGCGCGCGATCCTGCCGTGCCGGACCTGCCGTCCGTGTACGAAGCCTACAGCGATCTTCACGGGGCGGCGCCGAGCGGCGTCGAGTGGGACGCCTACAATGCCATGGCGGCACTGACGCTGGCCTTCGGCCTGACGGCCTATCTGCACCCCGAGACACCGGAGGAGATCGTCGCGCTCTATGCCGACGCGGTGGAGAAGATCAACGCCGATCCGGAGTTCCAGAAGGAGGCGGAGGAGGTCGTCGGCGGCTACGACATGACGTCGCCGGCCAATGCGGAGGGGCCGCTGCGCGCTGCGCTGCAGCCTTCGGAAGAAGTGCGCGAGTATCTGATCAAGCTGCTTGCCGACAAGTACGACGTCCAGTTCTAGCGCCTCGCTAGATCGATGCCGACGGCGGTGGTGCCTGCGCACCGCCGCCTTTTCTCTGCGGGAGGAACTTGATGGAACATGCTCTGGCCGCCCTGGGCGAACTTTTTGAGCCCATGCGCCTGCTGGCCCTTTTCGCCGGCATGGTGGCCGGCATGATCTTCGGCATGCTACCTGGCCTCGGCGGCGTGGCGGCCGTCTCGATCATGCTGCCCTTCATCTTCCTCTTCGACAGTTACGGTGGCCTCGCCCTGCTCCTCGGCGCCATCGCCACGGTCTACACATCCGATACCATCACCTCGGTCCTGCTCGGCGCGCCGGGCTCGCCGGCTTCCGCGCCGACCGCCATCGAAGGCCACGCCATGGCCAAGCGTGGCGAGGCATCGACGGCGCTGGGCCTCGGCTTTCTTTCCTCGATGCTGGGTGGCATCGTGGGTGCCGTCACGCTGGCACTCGCCATTCCTATCGCCGGCCCGATCGTCCTGGCGCTGGGCACGCCCGAGCTTTTGATGTTCGCGCTGGTCGGCCTCTATTTCGCCTCCAGCATGGTCGGCAAGAACCTCGCGGTCGGCGTTCTCGCCGGCTGCCTGGGCCTGCTGCTGGGCTCGATCGGGCCGGCGCCGGCCGCGGCCAACTACCGCTTCACCTTCGGCCAGGCTTATCTTCTCGACGGGCTCTCGCTGACCATCGTGGCGCTCGGCCTCTTCGCCATTGCCGAGGTCATCGGCATGCTGGCCGGCGGCGGCGGAATCTCGACCAAGGGCCAGGTCGTCAGCAGCTGGCGCCCCGGGCTCGAGGCATTCTGGAAGCACAAATGGCTCGCCCTGCGCGGCGCCATCATCGGCACGTTCGGCGGCTTCGTGCCGGCCGTGGGCGCCAACGCCTCGACCTGGGTGGCCTATGGCGACGCAATGCGCTCGTCCAAGGACAAGTCCCGCTTCGGCAAGGGCGAGCCCCGCGGCATCGCGGCGGCCGAAGGCGCGAACAACGCCACCATCATCTCCGACCTCGTGCCGACGCTGCTGTTCAGCGTGCCGGGCGGCCCGGCGGCCGCGATCTTTCTCGGCGCGCTGTTCTCCTTCGGCTTCTATCCGGGGCCGAGGATGGTCAGCGAGCAGCCGGAGCTGCTCTACCTGATCGTCTGGAGCGTCGCGCTGGCCTCGGTCGTCGGTGCCGCGATCTGCTTTGCCGTGACACCGCTGATGGCGCGACTGACCAATATCCGCTTCGCGCTGATCGCGGCGCCGCTGCTGCTCGTCATGGTCGCAGGGGCCTACCAATCCACCCAGACGCTCGGCGACATCGCCGTGCTTCTCGCGCTCGGTATCGTCGGCTGGTACATGAAGCAGGCCGATTGGCCCCGCGCGCCCGTGCTCGTCGGCTTCGTGCTGGCAGGTCCGATGGAGCAGTATTTCTGGCTGACCAACCAGATCCATGGCTGGAGCTGGCTCGGGCGGCCGGGGGTTCTTCTGATTGCGAGCTTCATCGTCGTGCCGCTCGTCTGGAGGCTGGTGACGGCCTTGCGGACGAGACGGGCAGAGGCTGGTTCGGTGAAGGCCGCCCCCTCGAGCGACGGTGTAGACGAAGCGCGCCGCGGCACGTCCTCCTCGCGCCTCATCCTCGCCGTGCTGGCCGTCGCCGTCATGGCTTATGCGGCCTTCGAGACGAGCGGGTTCCGCCCCAACGCGCGGTTGCTGCCGATGCTGGCGATCGTGCCTGGCCTCGCTCTGGCGATCCTCGTGCTGGTTCAGGAAGTACGCGCCTACCTGAACCAGCCCGGTGCCTTCCGCGTGGACGCGCGGGAAGAGTATCCGATCGCGGGTCTCCTCCTCCTCTACGGCGTCGGCATCGCATTGTTCGGCCTCAACCTCGCGACCCTCGCCTTCCTGCTCCTGGTGCTGACAAGGTTTGCCGGCATGCGCTTGATCCCTGCGACGATTTACACGGTCGTCCTGATCGCCGGCGTCAACGGCATGTTCGAACTGATGCGCCTGTCGCCGCCCAGCGGATATCTGCTCGACCTCGTCTGACCAGGTCCTCGCGGCAACCGCCCAGAGGTCACGCCCGCTTCATCTGCGTGCCTGCAACCTGGGCCAGCACACGGCTGCTTCAAAGCACCGTGGCTGCCGCTCATGACGCCGAGATGCTGCGAGGGCCGAATGGCGCCCTCGCCTTGCGGATGGTCGGAAGCGGACCGTCTGCCACGACGAACGCCGCCACCGCCATCACAGCGACGCCCGCCGGGCGGCCCGCGGGCTGTGGCCGAAGCGGCGCTTGAAGGAGCGCGAGAGGGCGGCGCTGGAGGAGAAGCCCGACCGGACCGCGGCGTCGGCCACCGACAGGTCGGAATCGACGATGAGCCGCCGGGCGGCGTCGAGCCGCAGCGACATGTAGAAACCGGCGGGCGAAGCTCCGGCCCGCTTGCCGAACAGGGTTTCGAGCGTGCGCCGCGAGGTGCCGATGCGCCGGGCGATCGTTGCGATGGTCAGGGGCGCCTCGATGTGCGCTTCCATCATCTTGATGGCGGCGGCGAGCCGCGGCTCCTGCCAGGCCAGGCGTCCCAGCGAGACCGCGTGCTGGCGCTGCGAACCGGTCCGCATGCCGTCGTAGACATAGAGGCTGGCCACAGCCAGCGACAGCTTGCGGCCCTGCCGCGCCTGGATCAGCGACAGGAGAAAGTCGAGCGCCGGCGCCGCCCCTCCGGTGGTGACGAACCGCCCGTCGAAGACCCAGCGGTCGGCCTTGGTGTGGACGGCCGGGAACCGCACGGCATACGCCTCCAGATCCTCCCAGTGCGTCGTCGCCGCGCGGCCGTCGAGGAGCCCGGCAAGAGCCAGGATCCACGGGCCTGCCTCGATGCCGCCGACGAAGGCGGCGTGCCGCGTGGCGAGGTTGACGGCCTGCATCAGGGCGGGCGTGGCGTGCTCGAACACGTTGAACGCCGCAACCACCACGAAAAGGTCGCAGCGCATCGTCGGCTCGAGCCTGCCGTCCACCCTTATCGTCAGGCCGCAGCTCGTCGTCGGATCACGTCCGTCCAGCGACACCACTTTGTGCCGATAACAAAGCCGACCCGAAATGCGGTTGGCCGCCCGCAACGGATCGAGCGTCGCGGCGAGCGACATCAGCGACGCGTCCGGCAGGACCAGCAGCGTCACGTCGAGGACATCGTCGGTCGGCTGGAACAAGGGGCTTCGCACTCGATCAAATTGGTTTCGCACTTAGCCAAGCAGAGCCGGGCCGGTTGCGTCAATCTTCGCTGAGCAGACGACGAGGTCAGACGATGCCGCTCCAGCCCAACCGCGAAGTCTTCATCACCTGTGCCGTCACGGGCGCCGGAAACACGACGGGACGCTCCGACAAGGTGCCGGTCACGCCCGCCGAGATCGCCGCGAGCGCCGTCGAGGCCGCCCGGGCCGGCGCGGCGGTGGCCCATATCCACGTCCGCAATCCGGAAACCGGCAAGCCGTCCCGCGATCCCGCGCTCTACCGCGACGTGGTGGAGCGCGTCGCTGCCTCCGGCGTCGACGTGGTGCTGAACCTCACCGCCGGCATGGGCGGCGATCTCGTGCTGGGATCGGCGGAACAGCCGTTGCCCCTGTCGGTCGAAGGAACGGACATGGTCGGCGCCGAGGAGCGGCTCGTGCATATCGCCGAACTGCGACCGGAAATCTGCACGCTCGATTGCGGTTCGATGAATTTCGGCGAGGGCGACTACGTCATGACCAACACGCCGGCCATGCTGAAGGCGATGGCCGTGCGCATCCGCGAACTCGGCGTCCGGCCGGAGATCGAGGTGTTCGACAGCGGCCACCTGGTCCTTGCGAAGTGGCTGAAATCGCAGGGGCTGATCGACGATCCGGTGATGCTGCAGCTCTGCATGGGCATTCCCTGGGGCGCGCCCGACGACATCCAGACCCTGATGGCGATGGTCGCGAACCTGCCGCCCGACTGGACCTTCTCGGCCTTCTCCATCGGCCGCAACCAGCTGCCCTATGCGGCGATGGCGATCCTCACCGGCGGCAACATCCGCGTCGGGCTGGAGGACAATATCTGGCTCGACAAGGGCGTGCTTGCCACCAACGGCGCGCTGGTGGAACGGGCGGTCAAAGTTGCCGAAGCCATGGGCAGCCGCATCCTGTCGCCCGCCGAGGTGCGGGAGAGGCTGAAGCTGGAGCGTCGATGGTGAGCCGTATGCCGGAGCCTCGCGAAGCGGCCGTCTCCGCGCGGCCCGAACTCCGCCGCGTTGCCTGTGTCGGCGGCGGCGTCATCGGCGGCGGCTGGGTCGCCCGCTTCCTCCTCGCCGGCATCGACGTCGCGGTCCACGACCCGCATCCTGAAGCCGAGCGAATCGTCCGCGAAGTCCTCGCCAACGCGCGGACCGCCTATGCCCGGCTCACCCAGGCGCCGCTTCCCGCCCCCGGCACCCTGACCTTCCATGCGACGATCGAGGCGGCCGTCGAAGGCGCCGACTGGATCCAGGAGAGCGTGCCGGAGCGGCTCGACCTCAAGCGCGGCGTCCTCGCGGCGATCGACGCCGCCTGCCCGGCGCATGCGCTGATCGGCTCGTCGACCTCCGGTCTCCTGCCGAGCGATCTCCAGGCCGGCCTTTCCCGTCCCGAACGCTTCTTCGTCGCCCATCCCTACAACCCGGTCTATCTCCTGCCGCTGGTCGAGATCGTTCCCGGCGCCCGGACCGATCCGCAAACGGTGGCGGACGCGGTCGGCCTCCTCGCGCCGACCGGCATGAAGGGCGTGCCGATCGCCAAGGAGATCGATGCCTTCGTCGGCGACCGGCTGCTCGAGGCGCTCTGGCGCGAGGCGCTGTGGCTGATCCGGGACGACATCTGCGATGTCGAAACCCTGGACGACGTCATCCGCTACTCCTTCGGCCTGCGCTGGGCGCAGATGGGCCTGTTCCAGACCTATCGCATCGCCGGCGGGGAAGCCGGCATGCGGCACTTCCTCGGGCAGTTTGGCCCGGCGCTGAAATGGCCCTGGACGAAGCTCACCGACGTCGTCGACCTCGACGAAGCCCTGGTCGAGAAGATCGCCGCGCAATCGGATGCGCAGAATGCCGGCCTGTCGCTTCGCCGGCTCGAGCAGATCCGCGACGAGAACATCGTCGGGATCCTGCAAGCACTGAAAGGCGCCGACGACGGCCGCGGCTGGGGGGCCGGCAAGCTGCTCGCCGGCTTCGAGGGCGATCTGTGGCGCAAGGCGCAGGCCGCGAGCCCCGACGGGGACGACCCGGTCCCCGCTCGCCTGTCGGCCCGGGTGGCGCCGAGCTGGGTGGACTATAACGGCCACATGACCGAGCATCGCTATCTGCAGGTCTTCGGCGACACGACGGACGTCCTGCTCCGCCGCATCGGCGTCGACGCCGCCTATGTCGAGGCGGGGGCCAGCTACTACACGGTCGAGACGCATCTGCGCCATCTCGGCGAGGCGCGGCTTGGCGAAGACCTCACCTGCCGCACGCAGATCCTGTCCTTCGACGACAAGCGCCTGCATCTTTTCCATGTGCTGACCCGCGCGGGAGTCGACGAACCGATCGCCACCGCCGAGCAGATGCTGCTGCATGTCGACCGGGCCAGCGGTCGAGCGGCGGCCGCCCCTGAGGCGATCCTCTCGCGCCTTGCCGGCCTCGTCGAGCGGCAGCCGTCGACGACGATGCCGGAGGGAGCCGGCCGGGCGATCAGCCCGGCGAAGCGGCGGAGCGATCGTTCGCCGGTACACGAGCAGGAGACCGATCGAAGACACTGACGCCAGCATGCCCATCACCGTCCACCACCCCACCGAAAAGGAACCTCTGCCATGATCAAGCTTCTGACCACCACGGCCGCAGCATCCCTCCTGATGCTCGGAACCGCCGCTGCGCAAGAGCCCGACAGTTGCCAGACCGTGCGCTATTCGGATCCGGGCTGGACGGACATCTCCTCGACCAACGCGCTGCTGAAGGCAGTTCTGGAGCCGCTTGGCTACGAGCCGGAAATCTCCACCCTCTCGGTTCCGATCACCTTTCGCGGCCTCGCCACAGATCAGCTCGACATCTTCCTCGGCAACTGGATGCCGGCCCAGACCGCGATCGTCGACCCGATGGTGGAGAGCGGCGAGCTGGAAGTGCTGAAGGTCAACCTTTCCGGAAACCGCTTCACGCTCGCCGTGCCCGCCTATGTCGCCGAAGCAGGAGTCACCTCCTTCGACGATCTCGCGCCAAATGCCGAGAAGTTCGGTTCGCGGATCTACGGCATCGAGGCGGGCGCCTCGGTAAACCAGAACATGCTGCGGATGATCGAGGACGACGCCTTCGGCCTCGGCGACTGGCAGCTGGTGGAATCCAGCGAGCAGGGCATGCTGACCCAGGTCGAGCGGGCCGAGGGGAACGAGGACTGGGTCGTGTTCCCGGCCTGGGAGCCGCATCCGATGAACACCGAATACGAGCTCACCTATCTCACCGGCGGCGACGCGTATTTCGGGCCGGACATGGGTTCGGCCGAGGTCCGCACCGTGGCGCGGCCCGGCTTTGCCGAGGAATGCCCGAACCTCGCGAAGCTCCTCGACAACATGACGTTCTCGGTGGAGCTGGAAAACGGCATGATGGCGCAGATCCTCAATGAGGGCATGTCGGCCGACGCGGCCGCCGAAGAGGCACTGAAGGCCAACCCGGGACTTCTCGACGCCTGGCTGGAGGGCGTGACCGATTTCTCCGGCGAGCCAGGCCTTCCCGCGGTGAAGTCCAGCCTCGACCTCTGACACGCTACCGCGTGGGGCGGGCGGCTGCCGGACGCGGCGCCGCCTGCCCCTTCCGCGTGGAAAAGGCTCCACGACGGCGCCTCACTCCCTGCAATCTCCACGCCAGGTCCCAAGCCCTTGCAGCACGCCGTCAGCCGGCGAATGGCGCTGACCGCCGATTAGTTATCCCCGGTCGCTGAGGCGCCCGCATGCTTCGTCCCGACGAAGGGGACGACGGCGGGGCGATGCGACAGGAACTGACCACTCTCAAGGCCGACGCCGCCCTCACCCGCCTTGAATTCGCGCTGGTCAGGGAATCGTGGCTCGAGACCAGGCGGGTCGCCGACGACGTGGCGGACCGGGCCGCGCGGCGCGAACGTTTCGCGGCGCGCCTGGCGGAAGCGGCCCTGGCGAACGAGGCGATGCTGCTCGACCGGCTCGGCGCGCTGCGCCTCAGCCGGCGCGACATTCCGAAGGTGACGGCGGCACGGCGGGACGCCCTCGCGACGTGGGATCGCGCCGACGCGCTGGCGCGCCCCGCGTCGCCGGCGGATCCGGACCGGGCAGCGGCGCGGCGCCTCTTCGAGGACGCGCTCGTCCACCGCTTCGTCGGGCGCATCAATGCCGAGCGACAGCAGGCGCTCGGCATCGGCCAGTATATCTGGCGCAGCCGCGACGATCGTCGGGTCCGTCCGCTGCACGCAAGACACGACGACCAGGTGTTCGATTGGGACGAGCCGCCCGAGGACGGCCATCCGGGCGAAGCGTTCAACTGCCGCTGCATCGCCGAGCCGTTCGTCGACGACGCGCCGGAATGGCGCCCGACGATCGATCGCGCCTACGACCGCGCGATCGCGCTGGCGGTGCTGGCGGGCGGGCTCGACGCCGTCGTCGACTTCGTCTCCGATTTCATCCCGTCGGCCGACGACCTGTGGGCGCTGCTGGCGGCGATCCGGACCGTCGCGGAGACCGGCAGCGAGGCCGCCCAGCTCGCCTATCTCGTCGTCAAGGAGCAACTCCTCGGCCTCACCGCGGCCGAAACGGCGCGCCGCGATGCGCTTCTCGGGGCGGCTCGGGACTGGGTCGACGGATTGGCCGCCTCGCTTGCCGACGCGCCGGACCTGGCGCGCGCCCTGGTGGAGGCCGTGCAGGCGGTCGAGGCCCGCCCCGAAGCGCTGGACGCCGCGCATCGGCAGGGTCTGGCCACCCGCGCCGATGTCGAGGCGGCCTACCAGGAGCGCGCCCGCCTGCGCACGCTGGCGGCGCTGTACGGACTGGCCACGGTGCCTTCGGGCGTTGTGGCCGCGCGCAGCCTGGTCGCGCGGCTGCTGCGGGGCCGTGTGTTGGGGGACGACGCATCGGCAGCCGAGCTTGCCGCGCTCGCGCGCCGCGCCCGCGTGCTGTCGCCCGACGCCGACTGGGAACGCGTCGCCAATCCCGGCATCGTCTGGGGCAAGGGCATCCGGGCCCAGGGCGAGCCTTGGGAGCGCTATCTCGCCGCGACCGGCGAACTCGGCGAACGGATCGAAGACCGGGCACGAAACTTCAAGACGTTCGATTTTTATGACGAGAATACTGGTTTGGCCACAAGCGCGAAGACGCTTGATACGGATGCGCTGGGTTACAGGCGGAGTCCAAAGAATGTCTTTTACTCACTGAAGCATTATATCAATCAGGTGCGATGGTTTCGGAAATACGATGTTGGAGAGTACCATATTACCTTAGACATGATCGATCGAAGGCGTATCGAACTTGCGATCTCAGCAAATTCGACATCAGAACAGATCGCGGAGATCAACCGGGCGCGAGCGTATGCGGAGAGCCTTGGGGTCGAATTCAATGTTAGGATCATCAAATGACAAGTGTTTCCGGCAAAATGCCGCCACCGCCTCCTGTGCGCAAGGAATCTACCATCCTCGCATTTAGAAGGTTTGCTTGGATCCACTCCTGGGCGGTTTACCGTGCCGCATTGCTCGATCCCGATGGCTACGATCGCATTCACCCGGCGGACCTCGACGATGCCGCGCTGGGCGCAGCTTCCCGCGAAGCGCTGCTTGCCAGTCGGTATATTGCTCCCGATCATCCCGACTGGGAGCGGGTTCACACATTTTGGAACCATGACAAAGGCGACAAGCTCCGGGAGCGACTGAGAGCGGCTGCTAGCGTCAAGACGAATTCCGCGCTCTACAAGGGCGCCGGCAATGTCGGCCTGGAGCTGAGGGATGGAATTATAGCCGTCGAACCTCTGAAATACGCCGGTCGTGGCGGCTTCGAGGGGATCAGGGACCTCGAGCCGACCAAGCTTCCCGAGGCCATCTCAGACGAAGCGCTCGGTGCCGCCATCCGCGCCGCGATCGAGATCAGCCGGGCGCCTTGGAAGCGCTGAGCCACGGATTGGCCGAAGCCGATCGGTGAAATCAATCGCGCGCGGGCCTATGCCGAGAGCCTGGGAGTCGAGTTCAATGTGAGGGTTATCGAATGACGAGCTTTCCCCGCAAATTACAGCCGCCGCCGCCTATGCGCAAGGAAGCCACCGTCATAGCGTTTAGGAAGTTTACCTGGATCCATTCCTGGGCGGTCTATGGCGCTGGGTTGCTCGATCCCGATGGCTACGATCGCCTCCATCCGGCAAACCTGGATGACGCCGCGCTCGGCGCAGCATCCCGCGAAGCCCTGCTCGCCAGTCGCTACATTGCTCCCAACCATCCCGATTGGGATCGGGTGGATGCTTACTGGAACTTGGAGGAGGATGACAAACTCAAGGAGCGACTGAAGGCGGCGGCCGGCGTCAAGACAAACTCCGCGCTCTACAAGGGCGCCGGCAATGTCAGCCTGGAGCTGAGGGATGGAGTTATCACCGTCGAACCTCTGAAATACGCCGGTCGTGGCGGCTTCGAGGGGATCAGGGACCTCGAGCCGACCAAGCTTCCCGAGGCCATCTCCGACGAAGCGCTCGGTGCCGTCATCCGCGCCGCGATCGAGATCAGCCGGGCGCCATGGAAGCGCTGATCATCGTCGTCGGAACTCGATGGCGGAGATCAACCGCGCGCGAGCCTATGCCGAGAGCCTTGGGGTCGAGTTCAATGCGAGGGTTATCAAATGACGAGCGTTACCCGAAAATCACCACCGCCGCCCGTGCGCAAGGAAGCTACCGTCATCGCATTTCGGAAGTTCACTTGGATCCACTCTTGGGCAGTATACCGTGATTCACTTCTCGATCCTGACGGCTACGATCGTATCCATCCGGGGGACTGGATGATCACGCGCTTGGCACCGCTGCGCGTGAGGCACTGCTCGCAAGTCGCTATATCGCACCCGACCATCCCGACTGGGATCGGGTGGATACCAACTGGAACTTGGAAAACGGTGACAAACTCGAGGAGCGCCTGAAGGCAGCAGCCGGCGTCAAGACAAGTTCCGCGCTCTACAAAGGCGCTGGCAATGTTCACTTGGACCTGCGCGAGGGAATTATTGCCATCAAGCCGATGGAATACGCCGGTCGTGGCGGCTTCGACGGTATCCGGGGGCTCGAGCCGACCAAGCTTCCCGCGGCCATCTCCGACGAAGCGCTCGGTGCTGCCATCCGCGCCGCGATCGAGATCAGCCGGGCGCCATGGAAGCGCTAGGGGCTCCAGGGCGATGCCTCTTAGCCCCGAAAAAGGCCCGATTTGGCTGTTTTTTCGACATTTTCGGAACATGACCGAATGTCTCCCGTTGGCCTCATGAACCGAAAAGGAGACGATATGCGATACATCACAGCAACCGCCACCGCCCTGTTCCTGGCCGCAACGCCAGCCCTCGCACAGGTAGCGACCCCGGTCGAAGGCACGCCAGCGACCGCGACGACGGGGGCTGTGGCCGAGACCGACTGGGCGCAGCTGGTCCGTACCCGCGACATCACCGGCGGCCCGGTCTACACGACCAACGAGGCCTATGACGCGGGCACGTGGGGCGAAAGCGACGACTATGTCTGGGGCCGTTCGGGCTATGACGCAGTCGATGCGGGCTGGGAACAGATCGGCGAGATCGAGGACGTCGTCCTCGACCGGTCCGGACAGCTCGTGGGCGTCGTTGTCGAAGTCGGCGGCTTCCTCGACATCGGCGACAAGCACGTGCTGCTGCGCGTCGGTGACGTCGATCTCGTGCCGGTGGACGACCAGTCCTACAGCCTGATCACGCGCTATTCCGAAGAGCAGCTCGAAGAGCTGGAAGGCGTCGACGAAGCCTGGTGGCAGTAAGCCTGCCATCTGATCGGCTCGTCGAAGAGCCGTTCGTCTGACCATCGATCGAGGCCCGTCGCGGCGTACCGCGGCGGGCCTTCGTCGTTTCTTTCGCGCAACGATGGCAGCCCAATCCGGCCGGATCCGCCGCCGTCGACACGCAGCGCGCCATGCTCCACCCCCGGCGGGCCCTTTTCCGTTAAGGAAAGGAACCTGTGCCGGCTCGAACGTGTATGGGTAGTGTGCTGTCGCCGAGATGACCGATTACTGCCACTCCGCTCCGGGCGGTGAAGGCGTGCCCAGCCTAAGAATTTCAGGATCCGATGTTTACGCTGCTAATCGCCTTTGCGCTTCTTTCGATCGCCCTTTCCTTCATCTGCTCGCTGTGGGAGGCGGTGCTGCTCAGCATCTCGCCGTCCTACATGCAGATCAAGCTGAACGAGGGCAGCAAGACGGGCCTGATCCTCAAGGACTTCAAGGGCAATATCGACCGCCCGCTGGCGGGTATCCTGACCCTCAACACGATCGCCCATACGGTTGGCGCCATCGGCGTCGGCGCGCAGGCGACCCGGATCTGGGCCGACAGCAATCCGCTGATCACCGGCCTGGTGGTTCCCGCCGTCATGACCGCCGCCATCCTGATCCTGTCGGAAATCATTCCCAAGACCATCGGCGCAACGCAATGGCGGGCCTTGGCGCCATTCACCGTTCGCTCGCTGGACATCGTGCTCAAGGTGCTCGCCCCGATCATCTGGCTTTGCCAGTTGGTGACGAAGATCTTCACGTCGAAGGAGGACGCGCACATCTTCAGCCGGACCGACTTCCTGGCGATGGCGCAGATCGGATCGCAGGAAGGCCGTCTCAACGAGAACGAGACGCAGTTCATCGAGAACATCCTGCATTTCAAGTCCGTCGCGGCGCGCGACGTGATGACGCCGCGCACGGTGCTGGTCACCGCCCTGCAGACCATGACGGCGCGGGAGTTCTACGATCACCAGGAAGAGCTGACCTTCTCGCGCATCCCGCTGCGGGAGTCGGCCAGCTCGGAAACGATCGTCGGCTACGTGCTCAAGGACGACGTGCTGGAGCATCTGATCGACGACGCCGAGGAGCGCCCGCTCAGCGACTTCATGCGCAAGATCGCGGTCGTGCCGGAAGACTACAATTTGTTCCAGCTGTTCAACGACTTTATCCGCGATCGCGAGCAGATCGTTCTCGTCGTCGACAGTTACGGCGGGACGGCCGGCGTGGTCACCATGGAAGACGTCATCGAGACGCTGCTAGGCGAGGAGATCGTCGACGAGACGGACACGGCCGTCGACATGCAGGCCATAGCGCGCCAGCAGCGCAAGAAGCTGTTCGCCGACACGCCGTAAGCGCGAACGCTCTCCCGCAGCGGGTCGCGCCCGGAGGGCACGAGCAGGCTCGCGACGGCGCGCCTGGCTTCTGAGGGGCGGAGCCGCCGTTACGCCCAGTTCAGCCAGACCGTCACCGGCACCGTCAGCATCAGGAGCAGCGAAGCGCCGGCGAGCAGCCCGTCCCGGGTGAGCAGGCTGGCGGCGAACAGCGCGATCACCGCCGAGGCGATCGAGCCCGAGGTCGGGATCACTTCCATCAGCGGCATGAAAAGCGTCAGCCCGAGGATCAGGAGCAGCGGCAGCCAGAGCCAGGGGCGGTGCAGCAGGAACGTCATGCGCTTCTTCAGGAACCGCTCGACGAAACGCACCGGCTTGCGCAGCCAGCCTATGCCCTTGCAGAGCTTGTCGGTGGCCATCTTCTGCCTTGTGATGAAGCGGGGAAGCCAGACGCTCTTGCGCCCGACGATCATCTGCACGACCAGGATGAACACGATCGCCGCGACGATCGTGGTGATGCCGGGGATCGCGCTCGCGGGCGAGGTCGAGATCAGCGAGAAGACCAGCATCAGCGCAGCGAAGGAGCTGTTTCCCAGCGTATCGATGACCTCCTGAATGGCGACGCTGTCGCCTTTGGCGGCATCCTCCAGCTGGTCCAGAACATCGCTGAGAGCGCGGGTGCGGGCTTCGGGCATGCTTTTTCTCCAGTCCCAGTGCCAATGTGCCTGTGGCTGTCGAGTTCCTGATGACGTCATGTCCCAGGCCTGGCCCTTGCGTCGGGACGGACTTGCGGGCGCCGCGCAAATCGCTTCCAAGTGCCTGGATGAACCAGCTTCCGGATGAGCCGCGCCTGCGGCTGCGCATCGTCTTCGGGCCCGACGAGATGATGGGGCCGGGCAAGGCGGAACTCCTGGAGCGGATCGCCGCGACCGGCTCGATCGCCGCCGCGGGCCGCCAGATGGGCATGAGCTACAAGCGCGCCTGGATGCTGGTGGAAACGCTGAACGCGATGTTTCGCGAGCCGCTGGTGACCAGCACGCGCGGCGGACCCGGCGGCGGCGGCGCAGCGCTCACCGGGGCCGGCGACGCCGTGCTGCGGCTGTATCGCGACGTAACCGCAAAAGCGGCGACGGCGGGAGCCGCCGAGCTGGCGACGCTGCAGGCGATGCTCCGCGATATTTCCGACGGAAAATAACGATTGCCACCGGCGCCGCGGCGAGGCGATATGTTTTGCCGGACATCAGGAGTCATGAATGCGGAAGGCATTTCCCAGACGGGCGATCGTCGCCGCCCTCGCCGCGGTCGGCATTGCCTTGGCGCCGATCAAGGCGGCGGCGGACGAGGTGGTCGTCTTCGCGGCGGCCAGCCTCACCAATGCACTCGACCGTGTCGCTGCCGGCTGGACCGCCGAAACGACGCACACGGCGGTGATCTCCTATGCCGGCTCGTCGGCGCTTGCGCGGCAGATCCAGCAGGGCGCGCCGGCCGACATCTTCATCTCCGCCAGCGTCGAGTGGATGGATGCGGTGGCCGATACGGGGGACCTGCGCGAAGGGACGCGGCGCGACCTTCTCGGCAACACGCTGGTCCTGATCGCGCACGGCAGGGATGTCCCGCCGGTGACGGTTGATGCCGATCTCGATCTGACCGGGATGCTGGGCGACGGACGGCTGGCGATGGCGCTGGTCGATGCGGTGCCGGCCGGCATCTACGGCAAGGCGGCGCTCACCAGCCTCGGCCTGTGGGACGGCGTCGCGGCGCGCGTCGCGCAGACCGACAATGTCCGCGCCGCCCTGGCGCTGGTGGCACGCAACGAGGCGCCGCTCGGCATCGTCTACGCCACCGACGCCGCGGCGGAAGAGGATGTCAGCGTCATCGGCACGTTTCCGGCGGCGACCCACGCGCCGATCGTCTATCCTGCCGGGATCACCGCCGAGAGCAAGAGCCCCGTCGCGGCGGACTTCCTGGACTATCTCGGCAGCGACGCGGCAAGGGTGATCTGGGAGGCAGAGGGTTTCACGGTGATCGAGTGAGCTGGGAAGCCATGTCGGGCTGGCTGGGTCCCGAGGAATGGCAGGCCGTCGCCCTGTCGCTGCGCGTGTCCTTCTGGGCGACGCTCGCCAGCCTGCCGCTCGGCATCTTCGTCGCCCACGTGCTGGCGCGCTGGTCGTTTCCCGGCAAGCAGGTGCTGAATGGCCTCGTGCATCTGCCACTGATCCTGCCGCCGGTCGTCACCGGCTACCTGCTGCTGCTCAGCTTCGGGCGGCGCGGCGCCGTCGGCGGGTTTCTGGAAAGCTGGTTCGGCATCGTCTTCGCCTTCCGCTGGACCGGCGCGGCACTGGCGGCCGCGATCATGGCCTTTCCGCTGATGGTGCGCGCCATCCGCCTCGCCATCGAGGCAGTGGACCCAAAGCTCGAACAGGCTGCCGCGACGCTCGGCGCCTCGCGCCCCTGGGTCTTTGCGACCGTCACGCTGCCGCTGATCCTGCCCGGCATCATCGCCGGCGCGATCCTCGCCTTCGCCAAGGCGATCGGCGAGTTCGGCGCGACGATCACCTTCGTCTCCAACATTCCCGGCGAGACCCAGACCATCCCGTCGGCGATCTACGCCCTCCTCCAGGTGCCGGGCGGCGAAGCCGCGGCGGGCCGGCTGGTGATCGTCTCGATCGTCGTCGCCATGGCCGCCCTCCTCGTCTCGGAGTTCCTGGCGCAGCGCGTCGCGCGTCGCGTGGCTGGCGCATGACGCTCTCGGTCGCGGTCCGGCACCGGTTCGGGGCCTTCTCGCTCGACGTCGCCTTCGAGGCACCGAAGGGCGTCACCGTGCTGTTCGGCCGCTCGGGATCGGGCAAGACGACGCTGGTCAACGCCGTCGCGGGGCTGCTGCGGCCGGATGCCGGGCGGGTCGCGGCGGACGACTGGCTGCTGTTCGACACGGCCGGCGGGCAATGGCTGGCGCCGCATCGCCGCCGCATCGGCTACATCTTCCAGGAGGGGCGGCTGTTCCCGCACCTGTCGGTGCGCCAGAACCTTGCCTATGGCCGCCGCTTTGCGCCGAAGTCCGCGCCCCGCGAGGACCCCGGTCGGGTGATCGACATGCTCGGCATCGGCCATCTCCTGGATCGCCGTCCGGCGATGCTGTCGGGCGGCGAGAAGCAGCGCGTCGCGATCGGCCGCGCGCTCCTGTCGGCGCCGCGGCTGATCCTCGCCGACGAGCCGCTCGCCTCGCTCGACGACCAGCGCAAGGCGGAGATCCTGCCGTATTTCGAGCGGCTGCGCGACGAGCTGGCGATCCCCATCCTCTATGTCACCCACTCGGCCTCGGAAGTGGCGCGGCTTGCAACGACGGTCGTCGCCCTCGGCCACGGCCGGGTGACCGCCGTCGGGACGGCGCAGGACGTGCTCGGCGATCCGCAGCAGCTGCTCGGCATACGCGATGCCGGCTCGCTCCTCGCCGGCCGCATCCTCGCCCATCACGAGGACGGGCTGAGCGAGCTGGCGACGGCGGGCGGCAGGCTGTTCCTGCCGCGCGTCGCCGCTTCCGTCGGCACGCGCGTCCGGGTGCGGATCGCGGCGCAGGACGTGATCCTGTCTCGCGCGCGGCCCGAGGGGCTGTCGGCGCTCAACATCCTGGCGGGCCGGATCGAGCACGTGCGCCCCGGCCAGGGTCCCGGTGCCATGGTCGCCGTGCGGCTGGGGGACGAGACGCTGCTCGCGCGGATCACGCAGCGCTCGGCGCGCGAGATGGACCTCCAGCCGGGGGAAGCGTGCCACGCGATCCTGAAGACCGTGGCGGTGGCGCCGGAGGATGTCGGCCGTGGCCTGCCCGAGATCGAGGCGCCCTAAACATCCGGATGCACGCCGGATTGCCTGCAACTTCATCACAATGCCTGCCCCTGCGGCAATCGTTCACCGATCCGCGAAGGAGCCCCGCGTCGCTGCTGCCTCGGATGATGGCACGGCTTTTGCACCGCTGAGGGGAAGCTCCTCTCGCGCGGGACATGATCGACCTTGCCGACCAACGCCACCGACCTGGAACTGGCTGCCGTTACAAAGGCCTATGGCGAGACGATCGCCGTCGACCGGGTGTCGCTGAAGATCCCGGCCGGCACCTATTGCTGCCTGCTCGGGCCCTCCGGCTGCGGCAAGACCTCGACGCTGCGGATGATCGCCGGCCACGAGTTCGTCTCCGACGGCGACGTGATGATCGGCAACACCATCGTCAACGACCTGCCGCCGGCCCAGCGCGGCACGGCGATGATGTTCCAGAGCTACGCGCTGTTTCCGCATCTCGACGTGCGCGACAACGTCGCCTTCTCCCTGAAGATGGCGGGTGTCGGCAAGGAGGAGCGGCGCCGCAAGGCGGACGCGATGCTCGCCCTCGTCGACATGGGATCCTACGCCTCGCGCCTGCCGACGCAGCTGTCCGGTGGCCAGCAGCAGCGCGTGGCGCTGGCCCGGGCGCTGGTCACCAACCCTTCCGTGCTGCTGCTCGACGAGCCGCTCTCGGCGCTCGACCCGTTCCTGCGCATCCGCATGCGCGCCGAGCTGAAGCGCTACCAGCGCGAGTTCGGCATCTCCTTCGTCCACGTCACCCACAGCCAGGAAGAGGCGATGGCGCTCGCCGACATGGTGGTGGTGATGAACGACGGACGGATCGAGCAGGTCGGCAGTCCGCGCGAGATCTTCAACGCCCCGCGCACCCGCTTCGTCGCCCAGTTCATGGGCGGCCACAATGTCGTGCCCGAGGAGGGCCGGACCTACGCGATCCGCGCCGACCATCTGCGGCTCTATCGCGGCGGCGGAGCCCAAGCCGCCGACCGGCGCTCGCCGGCGACGGTCACCGGCGTCGAGTACCAGGGCATGACGGTGCATGTCTCGCTCGCCCGCCCGGACGGGCTCGAACTCGTCGCCACCCTGCCCGAACGGGAGTTCGACCGGACGCCGGTCGTGCGCGGCGACGAGGTGCTCGTCGGCTGGGACGCGGCCGACCGGCACGAACTCGCCGCCTGAACCACAGCACCAGCAACAGGGAGATCATCGGATGATCAAGGAAACTCTCGGCCGCGGCATCGACCGCCGCTCGGTACTCAAGGGATCGGCTGCCCTGCTGGGCGCCGGCGTCGTGACCAAGGTCACCGGCTTTCCGGCGATCGCGCAGGAGAAGGTGACCCTGCGCTATCTCTCGACGGCGGTGAACCAGTCTCCCGGCATAGCGGCGAAGGCCAGCGAGGATCTCGGCATCAACATCGAATACATCGCCGTGACGACCGACGACGTCGCCCGGCGCGTGATCACCCAGCCGAACTCGTTCGACCTCGTCGACACCGAATATTTCGCCCTGCCCAAGCTCATGCCGTCGGGCAACATCATGGGGCTCGACGCCTCCAAGATCACCAATGCCGGCAAGATCGCCAGCGTCATCCGCGAGGGCAAGGTCGCCGGCAAGGCAATCGGCCTCGACGGCACGGCGCCGGCCGAAGTGTTCTACCTCCCCGACGAGAAGGCGACATCCTTCGCGACCGAGGAGACCGGCTGGATCACCCTCATCCCGACCACCTACAACGCCGATACGCTGGGCATCCGGCCGGACCTGATCGGCAAGCCGATCGACAGCTGGGCCTCGCTGCTCGACCCGGACTTCAAGGGCAAGGCGGCGATGCTCAACATCCCGTCGATCGGCATCATGGATGCGGCGATGGCGCTCGAGGCGCGCGGCGACATCACCTATGGCGACAAGGGCAACATGACCCGCGAGGAGATCGACAAGACGATCGCCGCGCTGATCGAGGCCAAGCGCGCCGGCCAGTTCCGCGCCTTCTGGACCGACTTCAACGAGTCGGTGAACCTGATGGCATCCGGCGAGGTGGTCATCCAGTCGATGTGGTCGCCGGCGGTCACCGCGGTGCGCACCCAGGGCATCGAGTGCAAGTACCAGCCGTTGAAGGAAGGCTACCGCGCCTGGGCGTCGGGCTTCGGCCTGCCGGTGGCGATCGCCGACCGCGAGAAGGACGCGGCCTACGAGTTCATCAACTGGTTCCTGTCCGGCTGGGCCGGCGCGCACCTGGCCAAGCAGGGCTACTACACCGCCGTGCTGGAGACGACCAAGGAGGCGATGGAGCCCTACGAATGGGCCTACTGGTTCGAGGGCGCAGCGGCCGAGCAGGACATCCTCGCGCCGGACGGCAAGCTGCTGGAGAAGGCCGGCGCCACCCGTGACGGCGGCTCCTACGACGAGCGCATGGGCGCCGTCGCCTGCTGGAACGCCGTCATGGACGAGAACATCTACATGATCCGCAAGTGGAACGAGTTCATTGCCGCCTGAGGCGATCAACACGACCATGGACGCTCCGGCCGGTGCCGGGGCGACCCGCCCGGCGGGCGCCGTCGCCCGCCGTCGCGCCGGCCGCACCAGCTGGTCGCCGCGCTGGCTGCCCTATGCGCAGGCGGCGCCGCTGGCGCTCGTCTTCCTGTTGTTCTTCGTGCTGCCGCTGGCAACGACCTTCGTCGTCTCGTTCTGGGAATACACCGAATATTCCATCGAGCCGGCCTTCGTCCTCACCAACTACACCGACGTCTTCTATGGCTGCGTCGCCGACCTGCCGCGCCTCTGCACGACCTTCGCGACCTATCTGTCGACGCTGAAATTCGTGGCAATCGTCTGGGCGATCACGCTCACCCTCGGCTTCACCATCGCCTATTTCCTCGCCTTCCACGTGCGCACTTTGCCGATGCAGATCGCGCTGTTTCTGGTCTGCACCATCCCGTTCTGGACCTCGAACGTCATAAGGACGATCTCCTGGATCCCGCTGCTCGGGCGCAACGGCCTCGTCAACGAGACCCTCCAAAGTCTTGGGATCACCAGCCAGCCGCAGGAATGGCTGCTCTATTCGGACTTTGCCGTCGCCCTCGCCCTCGTCCATCTCTACACGCTGTTCATGGTGGTCCCGATCTTCAACTCGATGATGCGGATCGACCGTTCGCTGGTCGAGGCGGCGACCGACGCCGGGGCGAGCGGCTGGCAGACGCTGACCAACGTCATCGTGCCGCTGGCCAAGCCCGGCATCCTCATCGGCTCGATCTTCGTCGTCACCATCGTCACCGGCGACTATCTGACCATCGGCATCATGGGCGGCCAGCAGATCGCCTCGGTCGGCAAGATCATCCAGACCCAGATCAATTTCCTGCAGTTCCCGATCGCCGCCGCCAACGCCATCGTCCTGCTCGCCGTCGTCCTGGTGACGATCTGGGGCATGCTGCGCCTCGTCGACATCCGCAAGGAGCTCTGACCATGAACGGACGCCAGGAAAGAAGGCCACTCAGCTTCTACGTGCTGGCGACGATCTTCGCGCTGTTCGTGGTGTTCCTCTACGGCCCGGTGGCGACGATCCTCGCGCTGTCCTTCCAGGGACCGTCCGGCGGCCTCACCTTCCCGATGAACGGCGTCTCGCTCTACTGGTTCGAGCGGCTGTGGAGCGGCGGCGGCGTGGTCGACATCGGCAGCGCCTTTCGGCGCTCCTTCGCCCTAGGCCTCGTCGTCATGGTGCTCACGGTGGTCATCTCGGTCTCGGCGGGGCTCGCCTTCCGCAAGCGCTTCCACGGCGCGACGGCGCTGTTCTACGTGGCGATCGCCAGCCTGATCGTTCCCTCCATCGTCGTCTCGCTCGGCATCGCGCTGGAGTTCCGCATTCTCGACGATCTCCTCGGCCAGGCAGCGACGGCGTTCGGCCTGACACCGCCGCGCAACTCCATCGGCCTGTTCACCTCCGGCCTCGGCGCGCATCTCAGTTGGACCCTGCCCTTCGGCCTCTTGATCATGTTCGCGGTCTTCAACCGGCTCGACAAGAGCTACGAGGAGGCCGCCCGCGACCTCGGCGCGACGCCCTGGCAAAGCTTTCGCTTCGTCATCCTGCCGATGATCGCGCCGTTCCTGATCGGCATCTCGCTGTTCGGCTTCACCCTCTCCTGGGACGAGATCGCCCGCTCGAGCCAGACGATGGGATCGACCAACACGCTGCCGCTGGAACTTGCCGCGCTGACGACCACCGTGACCACGCCCGAGATCTACGCGCTCGGCACATCGGTCACCGCGGTGTCCTTCCTCGTCATCTTCGGCACGCTGGGGCTCTTCATCCTCATGCAGCGCCGCCGCGCCGCACGCGGCCTCCTGGGTGCCTGACGTTTCATGCGCATAGCCGTCATCAATCCGAATTCGACGCAGTCGATGACCGAGACGATCGTGCTCGCCGCCCGGCGGGCCGCCGCGCCGGGCACGACGATCATCGCTTGCCAGAACGACGACGGCCCGGCCTCGATCGAGGGGCATGTCGACGGCGCGCTGGCGGTGCCCGGACTGCTGCGCACCATCGCGGCGGCGGAGGACGGCGGGGCGGACGCTTTCGTCATCGCCTGTTTCGACGACACCGGTCTCGATGCCGCCCGTTCGCTTGCGATCGGGCCGGTGATCGGCATCGGCGAGGCGGCGGCGCACATGGCGAGCCTCGTCGCGCGGCGGTTCGCGGTGATCACGACGCTCTCCTGCTCGGTGCCGATCCTCGCCGACAATCTCGCCCGCAACGGGCTTGCCGCGCTCTGCTGCGGCGTGCGGGCCAGCGAGTTGCCGGTGCTGGCGCTGGAAGCCGATCCCGAGGCGGCGGGCCGGCGCATCTCCGATGAGATCGTCCGCGCGATCGACGACGACGGCGCCGAGGCGATCGTGCTCGGCTGCGCCGGCATGGCGGACTTCGCCGCAGAGCTCGCCGAGCGGCACGGGCTGCCGGTGATCGAGGGTGTCGCCGCGGCGATCAAGCTCGCCGAGGCGGCAGTTTCCCTCGGCCTCAGGACGTCGAAGCGTGGCGGTTACGCCCCGCCCCGTCCGAAGCCGGGCGGCTTCGTCCGTGCGCCCAGCCCGCCTGTATCATGAGCGAGATCACCATCCGCCCGATGACCGACGCCGACATGGCGCTCGCCGTCGAATGGGCGGCGGCGGAGGGGTGGAACCCGGGCCTTTCGGACGCAGCGCTGTTCCGGCAGACCGATCCGGACGGCTTTCTGGTGGCGATCGAGGCAGGCGAGCCGGTCGCCTGCATCTCCGTCGTTTCCTATGGCGAACGGCTCGGCTTCCTCGGCTTCTACATCGTGCGGCCGGACCGGCGCGGCCGCGGCATCGGCTGGCGGATCTGGCAGGCCGGCATGGCGCACTTGGCCGGCCGAACGATCGGGCTCGACGGCGTCGTCGACCAGCAGGAAAACTACCGGCGTGCGGGCTTTGCGCCGTCCCACCGCAACATCCGCCATTCCGGTCCCGCCGGCGGGGCGGCCAGGCCGGACCCGGACCTGCGAACGCCCACACCGACGGATCTCGACGCGCTGGCGGCCTTCGACGCGGCGCATTTCGGCGCGATGCGCCGCGATTTCGTCGCACGCTGGATCGCCGCGCCGGGCCATCGCGCCCTGTTCTGTGGCGCGCCGGCCGGCACCGTTTCCGGCTACGGGGTGATCCGGGCTTGCCGCGATGGCTTCAAGATCGGTCCGCTCTTCTCGACATCTCAGAAGACCGCCTCGCGCCTCCTCGGGGCGCTCGCCGCGACCTGCGCGCCCGACGCCCCGATCGTACTCGATATTCCCGAGCCCAACGCGAGCGCCTTGCAGCTCGCGGCTGCCGCGAGGCTGCAGCCGATCTTCGAGACGGCGCGGATGTGGCACGGGACAGCGCCCGAGATGCCCCTGGGGCAGGTGTACGGGGTAACGAGCTTCGAGCTCGGCTAGCACCCGTCCCGCATTCAGCCCATGGAGCCCAAAGCTGTTGGATATCCTGCTTTCGGGCATTCAAGCACCGTCGGCCTACCTAAATATACTTCCGCACAACGCGCAACGGCAACCGAGTCCGCGTCGACTCAAGAAAGAGCGACGTTTCTGCAAGAAACTTAGGCGTCGTATTGCGAAAACATCCCACTGCGACCTTTCCGCAACGCTTTCGAATTCACTAATCGAATCAAGATGCTAATCCGACGGTTGGTCACCTGCGGGAGTCGAGCGACCGGCAGAAGCTTGCGTGACGTCAAATCGTCTCCCGCGTGCTCTCTACGCACTTCCCCGAAGTTGTGCTTCATTTCCCCAGAGGCCGGTCCGCGGTGGCGGTTCGGAGGGGGACCGACTTCATGCTTTCAACGCGATCGCAGCAATTGATGGCGAGCAGTTGCCTGGCCGCCCTGGTCTGCATGTCGGCAAACGGCCTGGCGCGCGCGCAGGACGCGGGCTCCGCTGCCGCGGCGCCGCTGTGGGGCGCGCATGCCGACATCGTCGGGCGCACCGCGCACGAGCATTCGGCGGCGGGTGTCGAGTTCTTCGTTCCGCTGCTGCAGGACCAGGACTCGCTGATCTTCATCGATGCCGGGATCAACGGTGACTTCGATTCCGAGGTCTACGGCACCTTCGGCGTCGGCTACCGCCAGATCATCAATCCCGGGCTGATCCTCGGCGGCATCATCGCCGTGGACGTGACGCGCACCGACGACGAGAACACGTTCGGCGCCATCTCGCTGGGCGCAGAGGCGATCGGCACCGGCGCCGAGGCGCGGATCAACGTGCAGCTGCCGTTTTCCGGCGCCAGCCAGCTTTCCGACGAGACCCTCGCGATCAGCCAGCCAGGGACGCTGACCCTGCTCGGCAGCCAGCTGGTGGAACAGGCGGCAAACCAGCGCATCACGGTGGACGAGGTGCCGCTGACCGGCGTCGAGGGCGAGGTCGGCGTCAATCTGCCGATCGGCTTCGATCGGTTCGACGACGAGCTGAAGGCCTTTGCCGGCGCCTATCACTATGACGGCGACGGCGTCGACAGCTTCACCGGCGTCAGCGGCCGCCTGGAATACAGCGTCCGCGATGTCATGGGCGACAGCCTGCCCGGCGCCGAGTTGATCCTGTCGGCGGGCCTGACGCACGACGAGGAATACGGCACGAACTTCGCCGGCGAGGCGCGGCTGCGCATCCCGCTCGGCGTTCCGGCTCGCGCCGACGGCAACGCGAGGGCGCTGTCGCCGATCGAGGAGCGGATGACCCAGCGCGTGGTGCGCACCACACGCATCCATACGTCCGAACGGACGCGCACGCAGACCGGCGGCTTCGCGCCGCGGGTCGTCACCGACCCCCTGACCGGCCTGCCGCTCGACGCGATCATCTTCGCCGACGGTGCCGAGACGGTGGGGACCGGCACGCTGGCCGATCCGACCACGCTGGAGGACGCGGTGCTGCGGGCCGGCGTGAACGGCACGATCGTCGCGGAAGGCGGCAATGGCACGATCGACACGCCCGGCGTGACGCTGGCCAATGGCCAGCGCCTGGTCGGCGGCGGCGTCGTCATTCCGGTGCGCCTCGCTGACGGCACCATCGCCAGCTTCCAGCTCGGCCAGACAGCGCCGGTGATCGCCGGCGTGCCGACGGCGAATGTGATCACGCTCGCCGCGGGCAACCGGCTGCAGGCGCTGACGATCACGGGCGGCCTCTCCGGCATCGCCGGCACGAATGTCGGCGCGCTGACGCTGCAGCAGATCACCATCGCCGGCAGCGCCGGCGCGGGCTTCTCGATCGTCAACACCGCCGGCACCAACACGCTGGCCATCACCGGCCTGTCGGTGTCCGGCACGGGCGGGCCCGGCATCGCCGTGAACGGCCTCGGCGGCGGCACGACCACGGTGACCGGATTCAGCGGCGTCGGCGTCGCCAGCGCGGGCGGCGGCGGCGTGCTCTTCGACGGCGTGACCTTCGACGCCGACCCGGCGACCGCCGGCTTCCAGCGCGTCGAGGCCGGCAACCTGACGATCGGCGACCAGGCGAACCCGGCGGTGGTCGTCGGCGACGGCCTGCGCCTCAACCAGGTCGCGGGCGACCTCGATTTCGCCAGCCTGCTGATCGCCAACAGCAACGGCGCCGGCCTGTTCATCCGGGATCGGGGCGGCCCGGGCGGCGATTTCAGCTTCGGCAATGATTCGGGCGCCATCACCACCGTGGGCGGCACCGCCATCGACATCGACCCGGTGGCGCTCGCGGCGCGCTTCGGCAGCGTCTCGTCGACCAACGCCAACGGCCAGGGGTCCGGCGGCAACGAGGGGCTCTTCCTCGACAACATCCTCGCCCGCGACGCCGGCTCTCCGGCGCTGGTGATCGACTCGCTGCAGATCAGCGGCGCCGCCGGCGATGGTCTGGTGGCCACGAATAACGCCGGGAACCTCGTCTTCGGTACGACGACGATCACCAATGTCGGGGGCACCGGCATCCGCCTGGCGAACAATACCGGCAGCGTCAGCTTCGCCGACACGGTGATCACCAATCCGGGCCTCGACGGCATCGACATTGCCGGGATCAACGGCAGCGTCAGCTTCGGCAATGTCGACATTACCGGCCTCGGCACCGGCACCGGTCTCGACCTGACGGACGAGGCGGGCTTTGCCGCCACCCGCGTGGCGCTGGCCTTCCAGACGCTCGACATCGCCGGCACCGGCGCCGCCGGGTCGGTCGGCATCGACTATTCCGGCACGACCAACAATTTCGACGTCACGACGGCCGATTCCAGCAGCATCAGCGGCGTCGCCATCGGCATCGACCTGCGCAATGCCGCGGCGACCGGCCTCTTCCAGTATGGCGACGGCTCGGCCACCGACGCCGACGGGCGAGCCAGCCTGATCACCGCGGACCGTCCGCTCGAGATCGCCGGGCTGAGCGCCACGACGGGCCTCTACAATCTCCGCGACGTCGCCTATGTCGGCGACATCTCCAACCTCACCGGCATCACGGTCTTCTATGTCGATGCCGATGGCGGCAACGATCCGGGCCTTGCCGACGGCTCCGCGGAAGATCCCGGCACGCTGGCGCAGGCGATCGCCAGCGGCGCCGATGTCATCGCGCTGGTCGACAACCAGCTCGGCGGGCAGGACGTCATCGACGCGGGATCCCTCATTCAGGGTGCCCCCGGCTCGCTGACGCTGGCGGGCGGCCAGCGGGTCGTCAGTTTCCTCGCGGAAGACCTCGTCGATGTGGGCGGCGGCAGCGGAGTGCCGATCAATCTGCTGCTGACCGGCATCGACGCCAACATCGTCCGCAACCCCAATGCCGGTAGCGGCGCTCCCCGCCTGACGACAACCGAAGGCGGGTCGAACACGCTGGTGCTCGACAGCAGCAATGCCCTGCTCGGCACGGTCATCGACAACGGCGCCGGCGCGATAGCGGTGTTCGGCAGCGGCATCAGCGGATTGACCCTCCGCGACAGCCAGGTGGCCTCGATCTCACTGAACGCGGCCGGCGGAACCGGGCTCATCGAGAACGTCGCGATCGGACAACTTGCCCTCGACGGCGGAACGGTCGCGCTGGTTGGCACGAACGTGGACATCGGCTTTGGCGGCGCCGGCGCTGCCCTGTCGGTCGGCGGCGGCCATTCCGGCAACATCGCCTTCGACGCCGCGTCCGCGATCACCGTGTCCAGCGGGCTCGGCCTGCGCTTCGACGGCAGCAGCGGCAGCTACGCGTTTGGCGGGACGACCACGCTCGGCGGGGGAGCCAATCTTTCGATCGTCGATCTCTTCGGCAGCCTGACCTTCGGCGATGTGACGATCGCCAGTCCGGCGGGCAACGGCATCGACATCGCCGGCACCAACGGCGCCATCAGCTTCGGCGACATCGCCATCACCGGCGTCGCGGCGGGCGCCGTGGCGCTCGATTTCAACGGTGCCGCCCTCACCGGCGCGTTCAGCGCCAGTTCTCTGGTCGCCACCGGCGCCGGCGGCACGCCGCCGGCCGGCTCGATCGGCATCGACCTGCGCGGCGTCACCGGCGGCCAGGCGATCCGCGTCGGCGTCTCGCCGGCGCCGGATCCGGCAGCCGATACGCCGTCCACCCTCACCAATTTCGCCACCGGCGTCTTCGTCGACGCCGCCAGCAACGCCGTCTTCACCTTCGGCGACGGCGAGGACGCCGTCGACCAGGCGAGCCGCATCTTCGCCACGACCCGGATCGACGCCACCAGCGCGCCGACCCTCGGCAGCTACAACTTCCTCGATGTCGACTTCCTCGGCGCCGCGCCGGGCGCCGGCTTCGTGCCGGCCACCATCTACTACTTCTCCGAGACCGGCACCGGCACCGGCGCAACCCAGTCCGACCCCGGCTCGATCGCCGGCGCGGAGGCGAGCGGCGCCGACCTCCTGGTGCCGATCGGCCTGGCGGACATCGACGCGGCCGCCAGCGGCGGCAGTCTCGACCTCGTCGCCGCACAGCAACTGCGCGGCTTCGCCACGGCCGGCGGAACGCTCGACGTCGGGTTCACCGGTCCGTCGACCATCCAGATCTCGGCAAGCAGCTCGACGATCACGGACCTCAACAACGAAGGCTCGCCGACCCTGACGACGACCGCCGCCCAGAGCGTCGTCAATCTCTCCGACGGCAACACGCTGTCGTTCATCTCAACCACCGGCGGCACCTCCGGCATCGCCGGCAGCGGCATCAACAACCTCGTCGCCAGCAATATCAGCGTCGCGAACACCACCGGCGCCGGCATCTCGCTCACCGGCACGACAGGCAATATCGCATTCGGCGGCACGACGAGCGTCACCGCGACCGGCGGCACCGGCGTCTCCATCGCGGCGACCAGCGGCACTGTCAGCTTCGCCACCTTATCGGTCGACAACCTTACGACGCCGACGGCGGGCGGCGGCGTCTCGATCAGCGGCCCCGGCAGCTTCGGCTTCACCAACGGGTTCGACATCCGGACGAGTTCCGGCACCGGCTTCACGGCAACGGGCGGAGCCACCGTGACCGTCGCCGCCACCGCCGGCGCCGAGACGGTCACCACGGCCACCGGCCCGATCCTCGCCTGGAACGGCGTCACCATCGGCACAGGCGGCGTCAGCTTCGACAGCCTGACGGCGACCGGCATCGTCACCGGCGACGCGATCAGTTTTGACGACGTCGCCGGCGGCGCCTTCTCCAGTGGCACCGTCGGGATCGCCGGAACCACCGGCCTCGGCGCTGACGGCATCCAGATCGTCGACTCCGCCGCCAGCTTCGATTTCGGTGCTGTGACGATCGCCAATGCCGTGGCCCGCGGCATCGCCCTCACTGGCGCCAATGGCGACGTCACCTTCGCCAGCATCGACATCACCGGCGGCGCCGGGCGCGGCGTCGAGATCTTCGGCGCGATCAACGACATCGCCTTCAATGGCGGGTCGATCGGCCCGGCCGTCACGGCCGGTTTCCCGTTCCGCTTCGTGGTCTTCAACCAGGCGGCGACGAGCACGATCAGCCTGTCCAACGTCGACATCACCGGCGATGCCGGATCGGCCGATCTGTTCAACGTCCAGAACAGCGCCGGCACGATAAACGTCACCGGCGGCACGTTCAGCCAGGCCAGTGCCCAGGACACGGTCGGCATCTCCGGCGGCAGCGCCACGATCACCATCGGCGCCAATCTCGTCAACACGGGCACCGGCAGCGCGGTCCGGATCGACGGCACCAGCGGGACCATCGTCTTCGATGGGACGGTGAGCAATTCCGGCGGCGGACGGGCCTTCGACATCGGCTCGGGCACGGCGATCACCGGCGGCTCGATCACCTTCAACGGCGCGATCACCGACACCGCCAGCAGCGGCGTGCGCGTGCAGAACCTGGCAGCCGGCGCGACCTTCGCCGCCAACGCTGCGCTGACGGTCACCAACGCAGTGGATGACGCGCTGTCCTTCACCAACAACGAGGGAGCGCTCTCCTTCGCCGGCGTCACCGCCAGCACCACCGGCACCGCCCGTGGCATCGCCATCTCGGACGCCGCGGGATCCGCGAGCTACCAATTCAACGGCCAGGTCACGCTCGACCAGACCGGCTCCACCGGCGACGCGGTGTCGGTCACCGGCGCGGCCACCCACACCGTGTCGTTCCTCGGCGGCCTCTCGATCAACGCCGCCACCGGCGCCGGCTTCACCGCCAGCGGCCCGGCCACGATCAACGTCGCCGCCACCGGCACCCGCCAGATCACCACCACGACCGGCCGCATCGTCGACTGGAACGGCGTCGCGATCGGCGGCGTCGACTTCGCCAGCCTCACCGCCGGCACGGTGATCGGCGACGCGATCACCCTCACCGGTGCCACCGGCGGCACCTTCGCCGGCGGCGCCGTCTCGATCGCGGGGACGACGGGCCCAGGCGCGGACGGCATCGCAGTCACCGGGTCGAGTGCCGCGATCGGCTTGGGCGCGACGACGATCGGCGCCACCGAGGGCAACGGCATCGCCCTGTCGGACAATGCCGGCACGGTCACCTTCGGCGGCACGACCACGCTGATCAATCCGGGCGTTGCCGGTGTTGCCGTCACGGGCACCAACGGCGCGATCGGCTTCGCCAGCCTGCAGATCGCGCTGCAGTCGGACAACACCACCGGCGTCGATCTCGGCGGCGCCAATCTCGATGCCGGCTTCACGGCGACGGGCTTCGACCTCACCAGCACCTCACCGACCGGCACGACGGCGATCGACCTCAGCGGGACGACCAGCACCGGCACCGTGCGCTTCGGCGACACGGAGGTGGCGGGACAGAGCGCCACGATCGACGGCGCCGGCGGCAATGCGACTGGACCGACCACAGGCATCCAGCTCGCCAGCGCCAACATCGCCAACTTCATTTTCGGCGACGGCGAGAGCGCCGTGGACCAAGGCAGCCGCATCGTCGCGACGAACCGGCTCGACGCCAGTGCCGGCCCCGCCGGCGGCAGCTACAACATCCTCGACGTCGATTTCGCCGGGGCGGCGCCCGGCCCCGGCTTCACGCCGGCAACCGCCTATTACTTCTCCGCGACCGGCACCGGCACCGGCGCCACGATCGACGATCCCGGCTCGATCGCCGGTGCGCAGGCGAGCAACGCCTCGCTCCTAATCCCCATAGGCAACACGCAGATCGACGCCGCCGGCGCCGGCGGCAGCCTCGTCCTCGACGCGAACCAGCAACTGCGCGCCTTCGACGCCCCGGGCGGCACGCTCGACATCGGCTTTACCTATGGTGGTCTCGGCGTCATCCAGACCACCGCGACAGCCGGCAATATCAGCGACACCGCCGGCGACGGCTCGCCCGAGCTGACCACGACGAGCGGTGCCCCGGTCATCAATCTCTCCGACGGCAACACGCTGTCGCGCATCCGCATCAATGGCGGCGCGGTCGGCGTTGCCAGCACCGTCGCCATCAACAGCCTCATCGCCGATGACCTCACCATCTCGAACACGACCGGCGCCGGCATCTTGCTCGCCGGGACGGTCGGGAACATTGCCTTCGGCGGCACGACGACGGTGACGGCAACCGGCGGCCCGGGCGTCTCGCTCGCCGCGGCCGGGGGGACGATCAGCTTCGCTACCCTGTCGGTCGACAACGCCACCACGGCAGGCGGCGGCGTCGCGATCAGCGGCACCGGGAGCTTCAATTTCACCAACGGGCTCGCCATCCGCACGAGCACGGGCACCGGCTTCTCCGCCAATAGCGGCGGGACGATCCGGGTCGCGGCGACGGCGGGTGCCGAAACGATCGTCACCGGGTCCGGGCAGGCGCTCAGCCTCAGCGGCGTCTCGGTCGGTGCCGGCGGGTTGAATTTCGACGCGGTCTCCGCCAATGGCCCCAATGTCGGCATCGGCCTCATCAATGTCGGCTCGGTCGACGGCGGCGCGATCAATCTGGGTACCGTCGATCTCGACAACATGATCGTCGGCGGCGTGCGCATCGTGGGCACGCTGGGTGCCGCCCTCAATTTCGGCAGCCTGGCAGTCGGCTTGGCGGGCGACGCCGGGACGGCGTTCATCCTCAACGGCGTGGCACTCGGCGCGGCAATCACGGCCGGCGATTTCGACGTCACCAATGCGGGCGCCCGCGGCACCACGATCGGCGTCGATCTCACCGGCGTCACCGGCAACCAGATCGTGCGCCTCGGCGACGCCAACCCCGGCGGCGCGTCCTCCAGCATCGCCGGCGTCGCGACCGGCGTCGTCATCGGCAACACGTCCTCGGCGCAGTTCACCTTCGGCGACGGCGAAGCCAGCGTCGATCGCGGCTCGACGATCGAGGCGACGGTCCGCATCGCGGCACCCGGCAGCGTGCCGGCCGGGGCGAGCTTCAACTTCCAGGACCTGCAGCTTGACGAGGGCGGCCCGGGCACCGGCTTCGGCATCGGCCGGATCATCTATGTCGACAGCGACGGCGCGGCCGGCGGCGGCGACGGTTCGGGCAGCGACGGCGCCAATCCGGCGACGCTGGCGGATGCCGAAGCCGCCGCGGGCGAAGGCGACATCATCGTCCTGATCAACAACGGCACCGTGATTTCGGCAGCCGGATCCGGCACCGACGACACGCTGCGCCTGCTGGCCAACCAGCAGGTGCTGGGCTTTGCCAACGGCGACATCTCGATCGGCTTCACCGCCCCGACG
This sequence comes from Aurantimonas endophytica, assembly GCF_014196845.1. GTDB lineage: Bacteria > Pseudomonadota > Alphaproteobacteria > Rhizobiales > Rhizobiaceae > Aurantimonas > Aurantimonas endophytica. The sequence goes on along the minus strand of NZ_JACIEM010000002.1, from coordinate 46,842 downwards.
GGGATAGACTTCGGCACCAACAGCTTCTCAGTGGCCGACCCGATCACCGGCGTCGGCGTCGGCGGCGCGGCGACCCTGACGTCGGATGCCGGCGACGACGTCATCACGCTCGGCGTCCTCCGCAACCGGATCGACGGCTTCATCCTCGACGGCGGTCCCGCCGGCGCATCGCGCGGCATTGCCAGCAGCGCCTCGTCGGACGTGACGATCTCCAACATGACCATCCGGAACTTCAACGTCCGGGCGATCGACCCTGGCGTCTCGCAGAACCTGATCCTCGACAGCGTCATCTTTGCCGACAACGACGTCGACCTGGCCGTCTCCGGCCTCGACATCACCCTCAGCAACGTCACCAGCACCGGGGCAACCGGCAGCGGCGGTGCCGCGATCCAGTTCCTGATCGCGGACGGCACCACGACGCTGACCAATGTGTCGGTGACCGGCGCCGCGAACGGCGCGATGCGCTTCGAGACCGTCTTCGGCACGGTCAATGCGACGAATGTCGACCTGTCCGGCGCCTCGGCCCTTGCCGTGGTCGGCGGCAACGCCGCCTTCAGCTTCGACGCCGACAGCTCGATCATCAACAACGCCGGGGTGGCCGTCAGCCTCTCCGGTCGCACCGGCGGCAGCTTTACTCATGCCGGCACGGTGACGTCAGACGGCGCAGGGGCCGGCGGCATCGCCATCTCCGGGGCCACGGCCGCCAATACCGTCAATTTCAGCGGATCGGTCAATCTCGGCGGCACCACGGCGCTCGGGCTTTCGGGCGTTTCGATCAACAACAACGCCACGGTCTCGAACGTCACCTTCGCCAACCTCGATGTCGCGACGAACGGCGTCACCGCCTTCTCAGCCGAATTCAGCGGAACGATCAATGTCGCCGACGGCAGCCTGTCGGCGCTGGGTGCAACGGCGGTCGTACTGACCACCATCACAGCCGACGTCAATTTCGGCTCGACGATCTCAACCGGCGGCGTGAACAACGTTGCGATCAACAACCTTATCGGCGGCTCGGTCGCGCTTGGCACCGGCGCTCTCAGCGGCGCCACCGCCACTGCCTTCCAGATCGATATGAGCACAGGCGATGTCAGCTATGGCGGCTCGCTCAGCAAGACCCTTGCAGGCCCGACCCTCAGCATCAGTGGCCATTCGGACGGCGCCATCGCCTTCTCCGGCGATATCGAGGCGACGGGCAGTGCGGGTGGCATCCTGATCCAGAACACCGCCAACACCGTGGTCGACTTCTCCGGCACCGTGACGCACGGGGCCAGTTCTGCAGGCATCCTGATCCAGAATTCCCTCACCACCACGACGACCTTCTCGAACACGGTCACGCTCAGCACCGGCGCGTTCAACGCTGTCGAGCTGACCGGTACCGGATCGACCTCGTTCAATGGCGGTCTCGACATCACCACCACGTCCGGCGCCGGCTTCGTCGCCGTCGGCGGCGGCACCATCAACGTTGCCGCAACCGGCACGCGTCAGATCACCACGACCACCGGGCGGATCCTCGACTGGAACGGCGTCGCGATCGGCGGGGGCAACGTTTCCCTCGGCAGCATGACAGCGAGTGGCACCGTCCTCAACGCCGACGCGATCAACCTGACCAATGTCTCGGGAGGTAGCTTCTTTGGTGGCCCTGTGACGGTCGCCGGAACGTCGGGCGCAGGTTCCGACGGCATTGAGGTCAATAATTCGAGCGCGATCGTCAATTTCGGCTCAACCGCGGTGACGATCAGCAATACGGCCGGCAACGGCGTGAACCTGGTCGGCGCCAACGGCACCGTCACGATGTTCAATACCACGGTCAACGGAGCGGCCGGTTCCGGCGTCAGGATCAGCGGCACGAGCGGCTTCGTCTTCATGGGCGGGTCGATCGGCGTGACGACCGTCAACGGCGGCCCCGGACTGCTGGTCGAGAACACGGTCTCGGGTACGGTCCAGACCACCGGCATCAATGTGAGGGCGAACGGCGCGGACGCCGTGCAGCTGTCAAACAACGCCGGCGCCGTTCAAATGGATTGGCCGGGCACGATCACCCAGCTCGGCGCCGGCGATGGCGTCGACATCAGCGGTGGAACCGGCAACGTCCAGATCGACAGCAGCATTGTCCACAGCGGTGCCGCGGGAGCCGCGGTGCGCATCGCGGGAACGTCCGGGGCCATCAGTTTCGATGGCGACGAAATCAGAAAGACCGTCGGCGGCGTCACGGCCGACATCAGCGACGCCATCGGCACCGTCCAGATCGGCGGCGTTTTCGGGGGCGAGGTGATCGGCAACGACGGCGCCGGCGGCATCCTGATCGACAACAGCAATGTGGCGTTCGGGACCCAGGTTCGGCTGACGACGGGCACGGCCAATGCGGTCACGATCACCAACAACGCCGGCCGCACCGTCGCCTTTACCGGCGGTCTTGCCATCAACACCACCTCCGGCGCCGGCTTCACGGCGGACAGCGGCACGGTCAACGTCGCCGCCCTCGGCACGCGCCAGATCACCACCACGACCGGCCGGATCCTCGGCCTGAGCGATGTCGCCATCGGGGCGGCCGGCGTCAATTTCGCAAGCCTGACGTCGACCGGCATTCTCGGCGTCAACGCGGTCAGCCTGGCCAACGTCACCGGCGGCGGCTTTGCGGGCGGGACGGTCTCGGTCGCCAGCACGACCGGCAGCGCCATCACGGTCGCTGGCTCGAGTTCTTCCATCGGCTTCGGCACGACGACGATCGGCCAAACCGGCGGCGACGGCATCGCGCTGACAGGCAATACGGGCAGCGTCAGCTTCTCGGGGATCACCACGGTCAATAACCCCGGCCTCGTCGGCGTCGACATCGAGGGCACCAACAGCGCGATCAGCTTCGCCGATCTCAAGATCAATCTGAACACGGCCGGCACGACCGGCCTCGACCTGTCCGGCGCCGTGCTCGACGGCAACGTCACGGCCACCGATTTCGATGTCACCGGCACGACGATCGACACGACGCTGGGCGTCAACCTCGCGAACACGACGCGCACAGGCGCGCAGGTCGTCCGGCTCGGCGACACGGCGGTCAATGGGCAGAGCTCCAGCATCGTCGGCACCGGACGCGGCGTCCTGTTCTCGCCAACCACCGACATCCATTTCGTCTTCGGAGACGGCGAAGGCGTCATCGATACCGGATCGCTGATCGCCGTGGCCGGCCGCGCCATCGACAGCACCGGCGTCCTGCTGCCGACGTCCGGAATCTACAATTTTGCCGACGTCGAATTCGGAAGCAGCGTCATCGACAATCTGGCGTCGATCTCCGTCTACTTCGTCGACCAGGCCAATAACGGCGCGGGGGCCGGCACGTTCGCCAATCCGGGCAGCATCCAGGGTTTCGAGGCTTCGACCGCCAATGTGCTGGTGCTGATCGACAGGGCCAACAACGGTACGTCCGACCTCATCGACATGGGGACCGGGTCGCTGGACCTCGCCAGCGGTCGCGTCGCTATTTCGTTCGGTTCCGGCGATGCCGCCATCGACGTCTCGACGCTCGGCGTCGCTGGCAGCGGTGCACCGTCCTCCTTCACCTTCACGGGCATCGCCAACTCGCCGATCATCCAGGCACCGGGCGGCATCGATACGGTACGTCCGACGCTGACGACGGGTGGCACAGCCAACACGATCAACCTCCCGACCACCGGCACGGGCACGATCACCGCCGGCGTCGGACGCGTGATCGTCAGGAACACCGGCACCGGCGACGCCATCGCGGCCGACGCCACGACAGGCTCGGTTTTCGCGATCCTCGGCAACGACATCACCGCCGGCGGCCAGGCGCTTCGCCTGTCGACGACGGGCGGAACGGCCGACATGCTGCGCGCCTTCGTCGACAACAACCGCTTCGAGCGGACCACCGCCGGTCCCGCCGTCTCTTTCAACGGACAAAGCATTTCCGCGCTGGCGAATTCGATCGCCGTCCGGTCTTTCGGGTCCAACACGGTCACCGGCAACGGCACGGGCGGCGGCATCCTGTTCGACAATGTGCGCTTCGATGCCGACGGAGCCGGCACCGCCGTCAACGCCACCGCACTCACCGTAGGGACGACGGGCGCCCGCGTCGAGGGCAACGGCGTCACGTTCCTCAACACGATCGGCATCTTCAACGCCGGCACGCTGAACATCGCCAACAACAACGGCACCGGCCTTCTGGTCGACACCAAGGGCGCCGGGACGACGTTCACGCTGAACAATACCGGCGGCGCGGTCGACACCACCAACGGCACGGCGATCAACCTCGATCCGCTGACGGTGGGGATGACGCTTGACAGCGTCACCGCCACAGGCGGCCTGGGCGTCACCAACGGGATCATCTTCGACGATGTCGCTGGCAGCTTCACGGTCACGGGCGCGACAACGATCACCGACACGACCGACTACGGCATCCACGCGACACTCGGGAACACCGGCACGTTCAACTTCAACGCGGTGTCGATCGACAACACCGGGTCGTCCGGCGGCGGTGTGCGGATCGACAGCGGGACGCTCGCCGTCTTCGGCACGACCTCCATCCAGACGGCAGACGGATACGGTCTGGTTCAGACAGGCGGAGCGATGAGCATCGACGGGGCATTGTCGATCAGCACCGGGACCGGTCAGGGCGTCGCCGCCAGTGCGGGGACGATCACCGCGACAAATGTGGCGAACACGGTGGCATCCACGGGTGGGGCGGCCGTGGCAATGCTCAACAATACCGCTAATCTCTTCTTCGCCAGCACTTCCTCGAGTGCCTCGTCGCAGTTCAACATCGTGTTGCAGAACGTCGCCGGCACGATCGATCTCGGGACCGGGACGCTTGCCGGAGCCAATAACACGGCCGTCCGTGTCATCGGCGGGACGGCCGTCATCTCCTATGCCGGCGCGATCAACAGCACTGTCGGGCAGGCCGTCGAGATCAGCGGCCGCACCGTTGCATCGGGTGCGATCACGCTGTCCGGAAACATCAACCACAATTCCGCGGCTGATCGCGGCATCTACGTCCATGACAACACCGGCGGCACCGTCACCTTCTCCGGCGCCTCCCAATCGATCACGACGGGATCGGCGAACGGCGTCGAGCTCAGCACCAACACTGGCGCGACGACCAACTTCACCGGCGGCGCACTCGCGATCGGGTCGACGACGGGCACCGGCTTCGTCGCCTCGGGCGGCGGGACGGTGAACGTCTCCGGGACCGGCAACACGATCACGGCGAGCGCCGGCGGGGCGGTCCTCGCCACCGGGATCGGCGGCACCATGACGTTCGCCTCCATCGCCTCCACCGGTTCGCCGACCGATGGCGTGAATCTCGGTCTCAACAGCGGCGCCAGCTTTACCGTGACCGGCAACACCATCATTTCCTCGCCGACGGAATCCGGCGTCGAGATCGCCGGCGCCGGAACGATCTCGTTCCTCGGCACCGGTTCCTCGATCACCGGCGCCGGGGCGGCGCCGTTCCTCGTCACCGGCGGCACGGCCAACGTCACCTGGAACGGCGCCGTCACCCAGGGCGCCGGCGCGGCGATGGTCAGCATTACCAACCACGCGACCGGCACGATCACCTTCAACACCGGCACGCTCAGCGCCACCGCTGGCACCGGCCTGCAATTCTCCAATGCCGACGGCACATACAACTTCAACGGCACGACGACGCTCAACGGCGGCGACGCCGGCATCGACATCATCGGCGGATCGGAGGGAAGGTTCACCTTCGGCACCGGCACCGCGATCACGCATGGCGCCGTTGGCCCAGCGTTCTTCCTCGACTCCAGCAACGCCAACATCACCTACAGCGGCGGCATCACGGACAATAACGGCTACGCGGTTGCCATCAACAACCACGATGGCGGGACGATCACCTTCCAGACGGGCACAATTTCCTCAACCGGCCTGGGGGCCGGCGGCATCATCGTCCAGAACAGCAATGGCGGCATCGTCAATTTCAACGGCCAGACGACGCTGAGCACCGGCAATACGACGGCCGTCGACCTGAACAGCAATACCGGCGGAACGGTCAATTTCGACAGCACCGGCGCTGAAAGCGGCAGCCTGAACATCACCACCTCCGACGGCATCGGCTTCAACGCCACGGGCGGCGGCACGGTGACGGTGCGCGGTACAGGCAACGTGATCAGTTCCGTTACGGGGACGGCACTCAACGTCGTCAACACCACGATCGGCGCGGCAGGGCTGACCTTCCAGAGCATATCCTCGAACGGGGCAGGCAGCGGCATCGTTCTCACGAACACCGGCACGCTTGGCGGCCTGACGGTGACGGGTACGGGCACCGCCAACAGCGGCGGCACGATCCAGAATTCGACCGGCAACGCCATCACCGCGTCCGGCACGCGGAACCTGAACCTGACGTCGATCCGGATCCTCAACAGCGTCGGAGAAGGGATCAACGCCACCAATCTCGGCGGCACCAACAGCGTCACCGACAGCGCGATCAGCGGCTTCGACAGCGGCGGGACGGCGACCCGAAACGCCATCAGCATCGTCAACAGCAACACCGACATGACGTCGTTCACGGTCAGCGGCACGACGATCACTGGCTCCGGCACCAGCAATGACGGCGTCTTCATGGAGGCGCAGGGCACCTCGAACATGGCGCTTATCGTCGAGGGAGCGTCGACCTTCACCAACATGTTCGGTGACGGCGTGCAGGTGAACGGATCGACCGGCGCGACCGGCAACGTGCGGGTGACGGTCAGGAACTCGAACTTCACCAACGCCGCGGCGCTGGGCAATGGCGGCATCTCGCTGCAATCGTTCGGCGCGGTGAACTACTTCGCCGACATCGACACGAACACGTTCGACACGATCATGCGGCCCGTATCGAACCTCGGGGCGGTCACCGCGACCAACGGCCAGACCGCCAATGCGAACATCACGGTCCGCAACAATACGATCAACAATCTGCCGGGCACGCGCGGCATCAGCTTCACCGCCGATGGCAGCGGCCAGAGCCAGCTGCTGATCGACAACAACGACATCGATCGCCTCGGCTCCAACCACAGCGGCATCAACGTCAACCTGATCAATGGCAACGGCCAGGTCACGGTCTCGAACAACAGGATCGGCCAGCAGGCCCCGCTGTGGGCAAACGGGCCCTATCTCAACTACGCGATCCGCCTGCAGACGCAGAACGCCAGTTCCATGACGTCGCTCGTCAGCGGCAATTTCGCCACGGCCGGTGTGACGCTCGACGGGTCGGTGCTTTACGTGGAGGCGAGCGGCACCTCCACGCTGAATTCCATCATCAGGAACAACACCCTGCAGGATACGTCGCTGGACTTCGGCTTAGGCAATTACGGCATAGGCGCATTCACCACCGGCACGGCGACGGTGAATGTCGATATCGACCAGAACAACCTGCTGGGAACGGGGGTCATCGATCTGTTCGAAGCGGCCGCGGGAAGCAGCCTCAACGTGGAGCAGGCGCAGGCAGCATTGGCCGCCAACAACAATGCCGCCTCGGTCAGCGTGACCGGCTCGCCCCAGTTCCTCACCGGCAATCCGCCCCTCCCGACGACGCCGGCGCTGCCGTGACCGCTCGAGAAGCCAACATCTCGAAGAGCCGGATGCTCGCCATGCGAGCACCTGGAAGCAGGCGCCAAGACTTCGGCCGGGCACCGGAAGCGAACCGTCCCGCCGTCACCGGCGAGACAAGTGCCAAGCCCGCGAGATCGCTTCGGGAAACCAGCCGATTGTCGGCTTCTGCTTCCCTGCGCGAAGGTGCAAAATTACCGCCGCACGGTGCGGCCATATGAAGAAAGTCCGTAGACTAATCCCACGGGATATATACACTGAGCCGAACGTCTACTGCGGGGGGCAGTAATAGATGGCAGAACCTTTTCTATCCGAAATTCGGATCATGTCATTCAATTTTCCGCCCAAGGGCTGGGCCTTGTGCGACGGACAGCTGTTGCCCATCAACCAGAATCAGGCGCTGTTCTCGCTGCTCGGCACGACATTCGGCGGCGACGGCCGCGTGAACTTCGCCCTGCCGGACTATCGCGGCCGTGTTCCCATTCATCGAGGGTCGGGCTTGACGCTCGGGATCCGCGGCGGCGAGGCAAGCCACACGCTCAGCCAGAACGAGATTCCCAGCCACACACACACGGTGAGCGTGAGCTCCGACAATGCGACCGCCGACACGCCGACCGCGTCGGCGACGCTGGGCGTGGCGAGCATCGATCTCTACCGCCCCCTGACAGCCCCGACAGCGATGGATGCCGGCGTCTCCGGCCCGGCGGGCGGCAGCCAGCCGCACACCAACATGCAGCCATTTCTGACGCTGTCCTTCTGCATCGCCCTGCAGGGCATCTTTCCTTCACCGAACTAAGAGGGCGTTATGGCACAGCCTTATGTTGGCGAGATTCGCATGTTCGCCGGCACGTTCGCACCGCTGGGCTGGGAGTTCTGCGATGGTCAGCTCCTGCCCATCTCGGAAAACGAGACGCTCTTCCAACTGATCGGCACGACCTATGGCGGCGACGGTCAGGAGACTTTCGGTCTGCCGGACATGCGCGGGCGCCTGCCTGTCCACCAGGGCGGTGGAATGATCCTAGCCGAGGCAGGCGGCGTCGAGGAAGTCACCCTGACTCGGGACGAGCTTCCGAACCACAGCCACACCATGAGCGCATCGGGTGATCCCGGCAGCGCGCGCGGACCGTCCGGCGGGTATCTCGGCCGTGCACCGGCGGAAGCCTATGCGGCGCGTTTCACCCCGCAGGCTCTCGCTCCCGCCAGCGTCAGCCCGATCGGCGGGAACCAGCCCCACAGCAACATCCAGCCGTTTCTTTGCGTCAGCTTCATCATCTCGCTGTTCGGAATTTTTCCGAGCCCCACCTAGGAGCCAGCATGGCCGACCAGTTCCTCGCCGAGATCCGCATCGTGCCGTTCGGCTTCGCGCCGAAGGGCTGGGCATTCTGCGACGGCCAGCTCATGCCGATCTCACAGAACACGGCCCTGTTCTCCCTGCTGGGGACCAATTACGGCGGCGACGGCAAGTCGACCTTCGCCCTTCCGGACCTGCAGGGAGCGGCGCCGATGCACAAGGGGCAGGGGCCGGGCCGTTCCGAGCGGTTCATCGGGGAGACCGGCGGATCGACGAGCGTCACGCTGCTCGTCGCCGAGATGCCCGCCCACAACCACGCGCTCAGCATGTCGGCCCGGCCGTCCGACAATCTCGATCCGACCGGACTGTCGCTGGGCACGGGCAACAATGTCTACGTGACCACAGCCGGCTCGGCGACCCTCGGTCCGCAGGCGCTCGCGGCCGTCGGTGGCGACCAGCCGCACAACAACATGCAGCCCTTTCTCACCTGCAATTTCTGCATCGCGCTGCAGGGCGTGTTCCCGCAGCGGCAATGACCCAGGTCTTGCGGTGACGGCCAGCGACCGCGTCACCGACGGGATCGTCGAAGGCGACACGCGTCTCGGCGCGCCTGCGCGCGTGGCTCGGCCGGCTCCGGCCGCGACGCGCTTCCGCGCCGCCACGACCGGAGACGAAGCCTTCTTCGCCGCGCTCTATGCCTCGACGCGAGTCGAGGAACTGGCGGTCACCGGTTGGCCGGAAGCGATGCAGGCAGCGTTCCTTGCCCAGCAGGCGGCTGCCCAGCATGTGCATTATGTCCGGCACTACGAGGATGCCGAATGGTGGGTGCTGGAGCGAAACGGTGAGCCGGTCGGACGGCTGATCCTGGCGCGATATCCGAGCCAGCACTCCATCGTCGACATCGCGCTGCTGCCGCAAGCACGCGGCCAGGGGCTCGGCAGCGCGATCCTCGCCGAGGTCATCGCCGAGGCGGACAATGCCGGCAAGCCGTTGGCCATCCATGTCGAGAAGGCCAACCCGGCGATGCGGCTCTATCGGCGCCTCGGCTTTGCGACCGTCGAGGACAAGGGCGTCTACGACCTGATGATGCGTCCGGCGGCAGACCGGAAAACGGCCGACGCCGCCGACGGGAGAGTGGCGATCAGTTGAAGATGGCCTCGTAGAGCATGCGCTCCCCCTGCCGCCCGACGGGCACCAGAAACACCGGCGTGCCCTCGCCTTCCTCGCCGGCGGGAACGAGCGCGACCGTACCTTGCGCAAGGGCCGGCGCGGCCGGGCCGGAAAAGCTCAGGCTGAAGCTCATCCCGTCGGGCCTCAGGCCCTGGCCGAGCGGCATCACCGCGTCGAGAACGAGCGGGACGACAACGGCGCCGGCGCGCGCCTCGAAGGCGCTCCCGGCGCTTGCCTGCGCCGATTCCAGAGTCGTCAGCTGCGCCATGCGCGATCCCCTCTTCGCCGTGCCCCGCGCCAGGATAGCGGATATGCGGGGCGCATCGAAACCGGCGATTGCCGCGCCGACGAATTTCCACCAACCTGCACATAGCGGCCCCGGCCGGCAGTGGCATCGAGGGATGCCGCACCGGGCGGGCAGGCCGAAATCGGGAGACGCGCGAATGAGCCAGACCCAGCCCGTCATGCCGCTGTTCTACGAGCGGCCGGAAGCCCTGCAGCCGGAACGGCACGGGGCGCTCGGCCTGAAGCCCGAACCGGATTTCAGCTTTGCCTCCCGGGCGGTGTCCGTGCCGATCAGCGCTGCCGAAGCACCCTTCGCCGCCCGGCACTACCCGATCGTCTTCGCCACTGCCGGGGAGTTCCTGCCGCTGGCGGTGCTCGGCCTCGCGACCGGCGAGAACCTCTTCGTCGACGCCGCCGGCGCCTGGGAGTCGGGCGCCTACATCCCGTCCTATGTCCGGCGCTATCCCTTCGTCTTCGCTACCGGCGAGGATCAGGGTCGACTGACACTCTGCGTGGACAGGGCAGCCGGGCGCGTCCTCGAGGAGGGCGGCGAAAAACTGTTCGAGAACGGCAAGCCCACCAAGGTCACCGACAACGCGCTGGAGTTCTGCGCCGCCTTCGAGCGGGAGATCGCCGCGACCCGCAAGATCGTCGAGATCCTGCGCAAGCACGATCTCCTGACCGAGAACCAGGCGACGCTGACGCTGCCGAGCGGCTCGAAGGTGGCGCTGAAGGATTTCATGGTGATCGATGCTGCGGCGGTGGACAAGCTCCCCGACGACGCCTTCGCCGAGTTGCGGCACAACGGCGCGCTACCGTTGGTCTTCGCGCAGATCGCTTCTCTGCCGGGCTGGGGCGATCTCGCGCGCAGACTGCCTGCCGGACGCGCTGCTGCAGAGCCGTCCTGAACCGCGCTGGCTGGCTAGTATCCGTTCCCTTACGGCGTCTCGGTGGCCCGGCCTGCCGTGTAGTCTTCGAAGGCTTGCGAGAAGCCGGCCAGCGTCACGGGAACGGTTACCGGCTGCTGCTGCGCCGACTGGAAGGTGACGGCGAGCGCGCTGCCGCGCTTCAGCCGGTCGATGAGGTCCGTTTCGAGGGCCGCGCCGGCATAGCTGCCGTTCTGGTCGGCCGTCTGGATGACCAGCTTCTCGGCCTCACCCCCGTCGATCTGCAACTGTACCCCGGCGGGCAGGAACAGGCCGTGCGGCAGCGCCAGAAGCAGCGCCGGCTGGGCGTCGGCGCCCGGCTGGATCATCACCGTGAGCAGTCGCTGTTGGCCCTGCCCCTGATCGGCGACGAGATTCTGCAGGACGGTGCAGCGACGCGCCTCCCCCTCGCCGTCGCAGTTGACCCGCCAGTTCGGGCCCGGCGCTGCGTCGGCCGTCGCAGGCGCCGACGGCGCGGCGGGTTCGGACGGCGCGGATGGCTGAGGGCTCTGGGACGGAGAACCCTGTGCGGGCGACGACGGTGCCGTGGCCTGAGCCATGGCCGGCATGCCTGAAGCCGACACCAGAACCAGAGCGAGAATGGATCCGATGGCTGAGCGTGCCGTGGTCATCGCCGATTCCCCCCATCTTGGCGCCCCGCAGCCGCTGCCTTACGGGCAGCAGGAGCGGGCCGCTACCGAGGCATCTTTATCCAGAGTAACCGTTGCAGACAAGGGAGCCACACCGGCGAGAGCCCGCCGCCTCCGGCAATCATGCGGCAGGGTGGCGGCGTTGCGGTACAGCCTGCAACGCCTCGTCGATCAGCCGGTTCGCGACCTGCATGCGGATGGTCGCCTGCTTCCGGAAGACTGTCGGTATCACATCAGGGTGGTTGGCCCCGGCAAAGGCGCGCCGGAGCCTCTTCAGTTGCGCCGGAGCAAGGCCCGGCCGTATCGCCAGGTCCCGCGCGATATCGGCGGGGTCGATGCTCGGCGGGACCGGAGGCGGGACGGTACCATCCGTGCCGGGCGGCCCATCCGACGGATCCTCGTCCTCGCGGGCAATCGTCGGCTCGGCATGCATGGCGCCCAGCACCGACCAAAAGCCGGGGCCGGTCCGCACGCGGGCGACTTCGTCCCGTGGTCCGGTCGCGGCAGCTTCCATGCCGCCCAGTATGGCTTCGAACCCGTCACCGGTCATCCGCAGGTTCCGCCCAGCGCCTCGAGACGCCGCATCATCGACGCTCCGGGTGAACGGCGGGTGAATCGCGCCGCGCCCTCCGAGGGGACCGCCCTTGCGGATGACCGGAGGCTGCTCATCCGGTGCGGCCGGCCAGACAGTTCCGGTAGGCCCGATCCCCGTCGGCGATGGCCGATTGCCGCTGCAGGGCACGCACGCCGAACCCGTCCTCGCCGCGGTCGACGAGGTTCTCGTACTGGTTGCCGGCGGTCTGGCGGGCATATTGCCGGCAGAAGGCTGGCGTTCCCCGCTCGTTCGGATTGGCCGAGACCCGCGCGCCCGCGATCGGCGACAGGTTCGGATAGGGGGTCTCGGTGTTGCAGCCGGCAAGGCCGACCAGCAGCCCGAGCAGGAGTGGTGTGACTTTCAGCATCGCTTTCGTCCTCATGGGTCGCAGTGGATCTGGTGTAGCCGGCGCGCCCACCAAGTGGCATCAAGCGGGCGTGATGGGCCCATGTTGATGGGCGCGACCGATCCCACCGGAGGGTTTGACCAGACGCCCGCCATCTGACCATCTGGCGCCATGCTCTACGAAGAGATCGACCCCCTCGAACCCGCGATGGCGGCCGGCCGTCTGAGGCGGCTCGGCGGCCTGGCCTTCCTCGACAGCGCCATGCGCCACGAGACGCTCGGGCGCTACGCTTTCGTCGCGGCAGCGCCGTTCGCGAGCTTCTCCGTCGACGCCGGCGGTGCCAGCCTCGACGGCACGCGCCTGCCCGGGCCGCCGCTGACCGCGCTGGATGCGTTGCTGGCGCGCTATCGCAGCGACACGATTGCCGGCCTGCCGCCGTTCCAGGGCGGCGCGGCGGGGTTCATCGCCTACGATTTCGCCCACCATCTGGAGCGTCTGGCGGTGCCGCCGGATCTCGATCCGGCCCTGCCGACGATGCGCTTCGGGCTCTACGACACGGTGCTCGCCTTCGACCTTGCCGCCGGCCGCGCCTTCGTGATCTCGACCGGCCATCCGGCCGAGGGCGCGGCGCGCGCGGGGCGGGCGAGAGAACGCATCGCGACTTTCCGGGAGGCGCTGGCCACGCCGGAACCCGTGCCGCCTCCCGCTCCGGCGGGCCGGCTCGACTGGCGGTCCAACTTCTTCGCCGGTCCCTATCGCGACGCGATCGAGCGCGTGCGGGAATACATCCTCGCGGGCGACATCTACCAGGCCAACATTGCCCAGACATTCCAGACGGCATTGCCCGAGGGCTTCGACAGTTTCGAACTCTATCGAAGGCTGCGGCAGACGAACGCCGCGCCCTTCGCCGCCTTCCTCGAATATCCCGACCTCGCCATCGCCTCTTCCTCGCCGGAGCGCTTCCTGAAGCTGACGGACCGGAGGGTCGAGGCGCGACCGATCAAGGGTACTGCCAAGCGCTCGGCCGAGCCCACCGAAGACCGGGCGCTGGCGGCGGCGCTGCTCGCTTCCGAGAAGGACCGGGCAGAGAACGTGATGATCGTCGACCTGATGCGCAACGATCTGTCGCGGGTGTGCGAGGCGGATTCGGTCGAGGTCCCGGTGCTGTGCGGCCTGGAATCCTACGCCGCCGTCCACCATCTCGTGTCGGTGGTCACCGGCCGGCTACGGCCTGACCGGACGGCCGCCGACCTCGTCGCCGCGACGTTTCCCGGCGGCTCGATCACCGGGGCGCCGAAGCTGCGGGCCATGGACATCATCACCGAGATCGAGCGCACGGCGCGCGAAGTCTATTGCGGCTCGATCGGCTATTTCGGGTTCGATGGCACGATGGACCTCAACATCGCCATTCGCACCGTCAGCTTCAGGGGCGGCCGCGCCCGGCTGTCGGCGGGCGGCGGGATCACCGTGCTGTCGGAGCCGGCCGCGGAATACGAGGAGACCTTCACCAAGGCGGTGAAGGTCTTCGCCTCGTTCGAGGAGGGGCCGCGGTGATCCTCGTCCTCGACAATTACGACAGCTTCGTCTTCAACGTCGCCCGCTATATCGAGCGCCTCGGCGGAGAGCTGACGATCCTGCGCAACGATGCGACGAGCGTCGAGGCGGTGGAGGCGCTCGGCGTCGAAGCGGTAGTGATCTCGCCCGGGCCGTGCAGCCCGCGGGAGGCGGGGATCTCGCTGGAGCTGGTGCGGCGCCTGTCCGGCCGTGTGCCGATCCTCGGCGTCTGCCTCGGTCATCAGGTCATAGGGGAAGCCTTCGGGGGCACGGTCACGCGCGCAATCCGGCCGATGCACGGCCGCGCCTCGACGGTGGACCATGCCGGGATCCGGCTTTTCGCGGGATTTGGCGCACCGACGACGGTCGGGCGCTATCATTCGCTGATCGTCGAGGAGACCCCGGCGATGCGCGAGAGGCTTGCCATCGACGCGCGTTCGGCGGAAGGCGAGATCATGGCGTTGTCGCATCGGACGCACCCGACCTACGGCATCCAGTTCCACCCGGAATCGGTGCTAACCGAGGACGGCGAGCGCATCTTCCGGAACTTTCTCGATCTCGCGGAGTGCTGGCATGGCCGACATTTGGCTTGACGGCGCGTTCGTTGCGGCCGAGCGCGCGGTCGCGGCCGACGACCGGGGCCTGCTCCTGGCGGACGGCGTCTTCGACACGTCGCTGGTACTGGGCGGGACGGTGTTCTGCGCCGACGCGCATCTCGATCGCCTGGCGGCGGCGGCCTCGCGACTGGAGATCCCGGCTTCGCGACGCGATCTCGCCGACGCCATGGACGCGCTCGCCCGGCGGCAGGAGAACGGCTCGATCCGGCTGACCCTGACGCGGGGATCGGGGCCGCGCGGTCTCGGCTTTCCCCCGGTGCCGAAGCCGACGCTGCTCGGTGCCTCGGCGCCCCTCGCACCCGGCGTCATGTTCGCGCCGCTCCGCCTCGCGCTGTCGCCGATCCGTCGCAACGAGACTTCGCCGACAGCGCAGTTGAAGTCGCTCGCCTATCTCGACGCCGTGCTCGCGCAGCGGGCGGCACAACAGGAAGGGGCGGACGAGGCGCTGTTCCTCAACAGCGTCGGGCGGGTCGCCTGTACCGCGCTGGCCAATCTGTTCCTGCTGACCGGCGACGAACTGGCGACGCCGCCGCTCGACGACGGTGCCCTGGACGGGATCACGCGGCGCTGGGTACTCGCCCATGCCGCCGACTTCGGCCTCACGCCGCGCGAACGACCGCTTGCCCTGGACGATCTCACGCGCGGCTCGGTCTTCGTCACCAACAGCCTGCGGCTGATCGCTCCCGCGACACTGCCCGGCCGGCCGGAAGGGCTGATCGAGCCGCGGATCGGCAGGTTGATGCATGGCCTGTGCACGGCGATCGCCGCCGAATGCGGCGTCGATCCGCGTGATCTCGGGGCCACGATCGACCCAGGCTGACCCCGCTCAGCCAGGCGGTTGCCGGCGTGTGCCCGCCGCGAGCAGCCAGGCGGGGTCGAACCAGGTATCGGCCTCGCCGTCATAGGGCAGCGTGTTGATGTCCCAATGCCGCACGAAACGGGCGTAGACGTCCCACACCGCCGGGCCGCCGCCGACATAGACGACGCGGTCGGGAAAGCGCGAAAGCACCTCTTCGGGCTGGTCGGATGACCGGATTTCGACCAGGGTTCGGTGCTCGCGTGCGAAATCCGGAAAGGATGCGATCGTGCGCGGACCGGCGATCAGGACGTGGCCGCGGGTGATCTCGAAGAAGCGCTCGACATCCTCCAGAAACGCCCTTTCCGGCCGCCCCTCCCAGGGCATGCCGCCATCGAGACCGAGCTGTCCGCTGCGCCCGATGGCGCAAATCACCCTCACGTCCGCCATTCCGGTCCTTTGTGCTGTGCGCGGCAGGTCGTCGCGTCGCTCGCGAGCCAGGGTACGGGAACCCTCCCACCGGAAGAATAGTTGGCTTCACATATACCAATATAATGTTCGTCGCCCGGCTATGGGTTCTAAGGCGCTTCATGGATACGCAATCACCCATTCAAAGCTCCGCCGACCCTCGGCACCTCGACATCGGCGCACCGGTCATCGTGCCGTCGCTGCTGTCGATCGCCAAGTCGACCCGGGCCTTTCTCGCCCTCCTGCTTGCCGAGATCGACTTGCATCCCGGCCAGGACCAGTTGCTCGACCGGCTCGACCCGAATGCCCCGGTCAGCGTCTCGACGCTGGCCGAACAACTCGCCGTGCGGCCCTCCACGGTCTCGAAGATGCTCGACCGGCTGATCGAGAAAGATCTCGTCGCCCGTATCGCCAACAGCCGCGACGCGCGCCGGACGATGGTGCAGCTGACGCCGCTCGGCGAGAAGGCGCAGGCGTCGATCCGGAACGTCTGGCGGCGCCTCGAAACCGATCTGGTCGCCTCGATCCCTTCGGAGGATCTGGAAGTCCTCGACCGCTCGCTGTCGCGGACCGGCGAACTCCTGACGCAGAAGCTTCGCCGGCTTCGCTGATCGGCCGGGCGCTTCGGCCCGCGCATTGACGCCCGACACGGCGCCTGCGATGGGAACGAAAAGGCGCGGCAGAGGGACGGCGGCGTGGCCCAGACCATCATCATCGACAGCGGCACGCTCAGCGCCGAGATCGTCACGGCGGGCGCCGCGGTCCGCGCGCTTCGTCTGGCCGGATACGACCACTCGCTCGTCGTGGGCGCCGCTGATCTGGCGCACTACGAAAACG
Source organism: Aurantimonas endophytica (assembly GCF_014196845.1). Classification (GTDB taxonomy): domain Bacteria; phylum Pseudomonadota; class Alphaproteobacteria; order Rhizobiales; family Rhizobiaceae; genus Aurantimonas; species Aurantimonas endophytica. The sequence continues at coordinate 29,756 of NZ_JACIEM010000002.1, read as the reverse complement.
GTAATCGCGACTATCTCGGCGCGACGGTGGGTCGCTTCGCCAACCGCATCGACGCCGGCCACCTGACCATCGACGGGGTCGACTACCAGCTTGCCTGCAACGACCCACCCAATCATCTGCATGGGGGCCCGGACGGATTTTCGACGCGCGCGTGGACCATCGAGGCACAGCACCCGGACCGGGTCACGCTGGTTCATGTGTCCGAGGACGGCGAAGGGGGTTATCCCGGGCGCCTGACCTGCCGCGCCACCTTCGCGGTCTCCACGGATGGCGAACTGGCCATCACCTACGAGGCGGAGACCGACCGCGCGACCGTCGTCAATCTCAGCTCCCATCTCTATTTCAACCTCGACGGCAGCGAGGATGTCGGCGACCATCTGCTGCAGGTCTTCGCCGACGACTATCTGCCGATCGATGCGGGCACCTTGCCCGACGGGCGCATCCTGCCGGTGGAAGGCAGCGGCTTCGACTTCCGCGCCCCGCGCAAGCTGCGCGATGCGCCCGATCTTCTCGACCATAATTTCTGCCTCGCCGGCGAACGCTCGGCGTCGCTGCAACCGGCGGCGATCCTCACCGGGCCGCAGACGGGCCTGACGATGACGCTGCAGACGAGCGAGCCCGGCCTGCAGGTCTATGACGGCTCGAAGCTCGATGGCAGCGTTATCGATCTTGCCGGGCGGCCGATACGGTCGCGTGCGGCCGCAGCACTCGAGCCGCAGGTCTGGCCCGACGCGCCAAACCGGCCGGAATTTCCGCAGGCGCTGCTTCGTCCGGGCGAGCGCTACCGGCATTCGAGCCGTTATCGGTTCAGTCACCCGGGCCGCTCCGGCGGCTTCTGAGGGCGCCGGAGCGGCCGTTTCTCCGATCGTTCATCATGCACTGCAATATTTTGACGGCTGCCCAGCCTTAGCTATTCAATTGTCGCAATCGTGCCTATTCTGGGCGCCATTGAAATCTCACCAGAGCCGCTAGCGCCCCGTGAAGAACCTGAATAACGCGTCCCGCCGCACTGCACTCAAGACGGCGCTCGCCGCCGGGCTGGCATCGCTCATTCCCCCCACCGCCTTCGCCCAGGACACCGCTGCTCCCCAGCAGCCGGTCAATGCGAATGTCGGCACGCCGGATGCACCGTTCACGTTCGACGTGCTCTCCGAGCAGATGCGCGAGCGCGCCACCCGCCCCTACGAGGCGCCGGCGAACGAGTTGCCGGACGTCGTCGCCAATCTCGATTACGACCAGCACCGGGCGATCCGTTATCGCCCCGATCATGCGCTGTGGCGCGCCGAGCCGGTCGACTTCCATCTCCAGGCGTTTCACCCGGGATGGATATTCCGGGAAACCACCCACGTGTTCATCGGCCGGGACGGAATTTACCAGCCGCACACCTTCACGTCGGAGGATTTCGAATACCGGCCGCCGCTCGATCCGGCCGCCTTCCAGGGCATCGGCCTCGCCGGTGTCGCCGGCTTCCGAATTCATGCGCCGCTCCAGCGGCCTGACTACTACGACGAGCTGGTGACGTTCCTGGGCGCTAGCTACTTTCGCGCGCTCGGCGTCGGCACCCGCTACGGCCTGTCGGCGCGCGGCCTCGCGATCAATACCGCGACGGGCGAGCAGGAGGAGTTTCCGCGCTTCAACGCCTTCTACATCGACGCGCCGCGCCCGGGCGAGCATGCCATCCGCCTGATGGCCGAACTCGACAGTCCGAGCGTCGCCGGCGCCTTCCTGTTCGTCATCACGCCCGGCATGCAGACCGAGGTCGAGGTCTCCAACCGCCTGTATTTCCGCAACGAGGTCTCGAGGCTCGGAATCGCGCCGCTGACCTCGATGTTCACCTTCGGCGAGAACGATCGGGCGGGACGGGACGATTTCCGTCCCGAGGTCCACGACAGCGACGGGCTCTGCATCGAACGGGCCGATGGGGAGCGGCTCTGGCGGCCGTTGAAGAACCCGCAGACGCTGGCCCTGTCGTTCTTCCGGGAGACGAGCCCGCGCTCCTTCGGCCTGCTGCAGCGGGATCGCGACTTCGCGAGCTACGAGGATACCGAAGCCCGCTACGAGTTGCGCCCATCGCTGCTGGTCGAGATGCTGGGCGACTGGGGCGTCGGGACGATCGCCCTGGCGGAGATTCCGACCGATTCCGAGGCCAACGACAACATCGTTGCCTTCTGGGTGCCGGAAGCCCGGCCGACTGCCGGCAGCGCGCTGGAATTTCGCTATCGCATGTCGTGGGGACTCGATGCGCAGCCGCCTTCGAGTCTCGCGACGGTGTCGGGCACGTTCGTGGGCGTCGGCGGCAATGCCGCCGCCACCGACCCGAATCCGTCGGCGCGGCGCTTTGCCATCAATTTCGAGGGCGGCACCATCGCCAACCTTCCGGACGATGCGGAACTCCAGCCCCTGATCGACATTTCTGGCAATGCAGTGCTGCTTCACTCCGGGATGTCCCGGCTTCCGGGAGGCGGTTGGCGCCTGTCGCTGGAAGTCGAGCGACAGGATTCGGATCCCGTGGAAATGCGGGTGAAACTTTCCATGCTGCAGCGCATTATAAGCGAGACTTGGCTCTATCAATGGACGGGCACCGTATGAGCACCGTGGCAAATATCGACATGCAGACGAATCTGGGTTCCCTGATCGGCCGTCCGGACCTTTCGGACGAGGTGATCGCGAGTGCGCTCTGCGAGCGGCTTCGCGCCGAGGGACGGTCCGACAGCGACGCCGACGACATTCTGACGTCGGCCCGTCACTCGCAGAGCGAGGCTGCGTCCCTGCTTCGCACGATCGCGGTTCCTGCACCCTCCGCCACGCTGACGATGCCGACCCAGCAGCTGACTTCGGCGCGTCGGCGGTTTTCGTTGGGCGCCGGATTTGCGAAGCTCTCGCTGGGTCGCTGAGCAGGGCCGGCACGACCATAACGGCCGGCACGTGTCGAGCGCCAGCGTGACGGTCAGGGAAGGAAGACGGCGTTGATCACGCTCAAGCGGATTGTATTCGCCGTTGCCTCGGCTCTCCTCGCTGCGGTCGCGACCTATCTGTTCTTCGTCGTCGTGACGGTAAACGGGGTGACGAACCTGCATTTCGTGCAGGTCGGGCTCCTGATGCTCTGTTGCCTTTGGCTGGCGTGGGGCTTCAACATGGCCCTTGCGGGCATCATGGTGCCGCAGCCACCGCGCCTCATCGTCGATGCCGCACGCTGGCGCAGCGACAGCCGGACCGCGATCCTGGTTCCCGTCTACAACGAGGACGCGCGGGCTGTTTTCGCGCGCGTCGCCGCGATGATCGAAGGGCTTCGCCGCATCGGCCAGCTCGACCGGTTTCACGTCCATGTCCTGAGCGACTCGACCCGGTCCGAGTGTGTCGACGCCGAGCGCGAGGGCACCCGACTCCTGCTCGCCGAACTCGGGGTCGCGGGGCGTCTCTACTACCGGCATCGGGAGAAGAATGTCGGTCGCAAGGCCGGCAATATCGAGGATTTCGTCACCAATAGCGGCGGCGCGTACGACTACATGCTGGTCCTCGACGCCGACAGCCTGATGCGGCCGGAGACCATCGTCCAGATGGTGGCGCGCATGGACGAGGATCCCGAGCTCGCCCTTCTGCAGACGCAGCCGCTGATCATCGGCCGGCGGACCTTGTTTGGCCGGGCCTTGCAGTTTTCCGCAGCGCTCTTCTCGCCGATCTTCTCCCGCGGCATCGCCGCCCTCCAGGGGCGCGAAGGGCCCTTCTGGGGGCACAACGCCATCATCCGGGTGCGGGCCTTCGCCGCATGCTGCGGCCTGCCGACGCTCAAGGGTCGCCCGCCCTTCGGCGGCCACATCCTCAGCCACGATTTCGTCGAGGCGGCGCTTCTTGCACGCGGCGGCTACAAGGTGCGCGTCGACCCGGACCTCGAAGGCTCCTACGAGGAAGCCCCCTCCAACATCATCGAATACGCCAAGCGCGACCGGCGCTGGTGCCAGGGCAACCTGCAGCACGGCAAGCTGCTCGGCGCACCCGGCCTGAAGCCCTGGAGCCGCGTCGCGCTCGTCAGCGGCATCATGGCCTACGCCGCCTCGCCGATCTGGCTGATGTTCCTGATCGTCAGCCTGCTCGACCCGATTCTTGCCCCCGAACCCAACTACTTCCCGGCGGATTCGCTGTTCCCGGTGTTCCCGCGCCCGGAGACGCAGAAGGCGCTGCTGCTGCTTTTCGGCATCTTCGTCCTCCTGCTGCTGCCGAAGACGCTGATCACCTTCGGCAGCGCGTTGACGAAGCGGCGTCGGCGCTTCGGCGGGGCCCTGTCGGTCCTGGCCGGCGCGACGGTCGAGCTGGTGATGACCAGCATTCTCGCCCCGGTCATGATGATGTTCCAGTCGAAGGCCGTAGCCGAAATCCTTGTCGGGGCCGATGCCGGCTGGCCGGCGAGCGAACGCGAGGACGGCAGTCTGCCGCTCGCCACCGCCTTCCAGGCGAGCTGGTGGATGGTGCTGGCGGGCGCGGCCGTGCTGCTTGCGACCATCAATTATGCGCCGGATCTCCTGCTCTGGACGCTGCCCATCGCCCTGCCGCTGGTGGCCGCGCCGCTGCTGATCAGTGCCACGGGCAGCCCCGCTCTCGGCGACTGGGCGCGTCGCCATCATCTGTTCGAGACGCCCTTCGAGGCAGATCCCGAGCCGGTGATCCGCGATGCGGCGATCTGGCGTCAACGCCTCGCCCGCCTCGACCGGCATCAACCCGACCTTGAGAATGACACGATGAAGGGACCAGGGATGCTGCCAGATCCCGCTTGAGTCCTAATTCATCAGTATGACCATCGTCGCGTCCCCTACTGCCGCCATCCAACTGCGTGATCAGCGCGTCGATTTCTGGCGCGGCGTCGCGCTGGCGATGATCTTCGTCAACCACATTCCCGGAAACTACTGGGAGAATTTCACCTCGCGCAATTTCGGCTTCTCCGACGCGGCCGAACTCTTCGTCTTTCTCGCCGGCTTTGCCTCGGCCTTCGCCTATGGCCGGCTCTTCCTGGGCGGCGAGCGGCTGATCGCCTCGCTGCGCGCGGCCCGGCGGGCGGGCGTCCTCTATCTCGTCCACATCACCCTGACGATGGCCGCCGTGGCGATCTTCTCCTGGGGCGCGCTGGCGCTGGGCGAAGGCGCGATCATGCGCAATATCGGGCTCTCCCAGTTCCTCACGATGCCGCTGGAGACGATGGTCGGCTTTGCCAGCCTCGGCCACCAGCTCGGCTACGTGAACATCCTGCCGATGTACTCGGTGCTGCTGCTGATGCTGCCGCTGCATCTCTTTCTGGCGGGGATCAGCCGCAATGTGATGCTGGCCGCGGCCATCGCCATGTGGTTCGCCGCCTACATCTTTCGCATCGACGTGCCGGCCTACCCGCTGCCGGGCGGATGGTTCTTCAACCCGTTCGCCTGGCAGCTGATCTTCGCGATCGGACTCTATTGCGGGTTCCGGCGGATCGAGGGCAAGGCGGGCTTCCCCTATCGAAAATGGCTGTTCTTCGCGGCGCTCGGCTATGTCTTCGTGTCGTTCCTGACGATCCGCCTCGACCTTTGGTGGCTCTGGGGCGCGTCTTCATTGCCGATGATGCTGACCGGCTTCGACAAGACCTATGTCAGCGTCCCGCGGCTCCTGCACATACTGGCGGTCTGCTATCTTTTCGCCAATGCCGCGCCCAGTTCGCCCTTCTCCCGCGTCACCCGGGACAATGTCTTCGCCATGCTCGGCCGGCACTCGCTGCCGATCTTTGCGGTCGGAACGGTCCTGTCGCTGCTCGGGCAGGTCATCAAGCATGACCAGATCCCCGACATCCTGTTCGACACGTTGCTGATCGGCGGCGGCCTCTCGATCCAGATCGCGCTTGCCCGCTACCTCGACTGGTGGCGGGTCGCCTCGAAGGTTGCTCGCCCGGCAGGCAAGCCTGTCGCGACCAATCCGGTTGCCGGGCACTCGCCGGTACCGTTGCGGCTTCCGCCTCGGTCGGCAGCCCCGGCAGCAGCCCCGGCAAACGCGCGCGCCGAGAGCACGAAGCCGCGGACAGCCTGAACGAAAAAGGGCGCCCCACGGAGCGCCCTTCGGTTCTTCGTCGCGCTCTGTTGGTTCAGCGCATGACCGGCATGATGAACTCGGCGCCGTCCTTGATGCCCGACGGCCAGCGGCTGGTGATGGTCTTGGTCCGCGTATAGAAGCGGAACGCGTCCGGGCCGTGCTGGTTGAGATCGCCGAAGCCCGAGGCCTTCCAGCCACCGAACGTGTAATAGGCGAGCGGCACCGGGATCGGCACGTTGATGCCGACCATGCCGATATTGATGCGGCTGGCGAAGTCACGGGCGGCGTCGCCGTCGCGGGTGTAGATCGAGACGCCGTTGCCGTATTCGTGCTCCATCGGCAGCGACAGGGCTTCCTCGTAGTCCTTGGCGCGGACGACCGAGAGGACCGGACCGAAGATCTCGGTCTTGTAGATGTCCATGTCGCGCGTGACGTTGTCGAACAGGCAGGCGCCGACGAAGAAGCCGTTCTCGTAGCCCTGCATCTTGAAGCCGCGACCGTCGACGACGAGGTCGGCGCCGGCCTCGACGCCGCTGTCGATCATGCCGAGTACGCGCTTCTGCGCCTCGCCGGTGACCAGCGGGCCGAAATCGACGTCGTCGCCGGCCGTATAGGGTCCGATCTTCAGCGCCTCGACCTTGGGGATCAGCTTCTCGACGAGACGGTTCGCCGTCTCCTCGCCCACCGGCACCGCGACGGAGACCGCCATGCAGCGCTCGCCGGCCGCGCCGTAGCCGGCGCCGATCAGCGCGTCGGCCGCCTTGTCGAGATCGGCGTCCGGCATGATGATCATGTGGTTCTTGGCGCCGCCGAAGCACTGCACGCGCTTGCCGTTGGCGCAGCCGCGCGAATAGATGTAGTGCGCGATCGGCGTCGAGCCGACGAAGCCGATGGCCTGGACGTCGGCGTCGTCGAGGATCGCGTCGACCGCCCCCTTGTCGCCGTTGACGACGTTGAGGATGCCCGCCGGAAGCCCCGCCTCGATCATCAGTTCCGCCAGCATCAGCGGCACCGACGGGTCGCGCTCGGACGGCTTCAGGATGAAGGCGTTGCCGCAGGCGATCGCCGGCGCGAACTTCCACATCGGTATCATGGCGGGGAAGTTGAACGGGGTGATGCCGGCGACGACGCCCAGCGGCTGGCGCACGGAATAGATGTCGATGCCAGGACCGGCGCCCTCGGAGAACTCGCCCTTCAGGAGATGCGGCGCGCCGATGCAGAACTCGACGACCTCGAGGCCGCGCTGCACGTCGCCCTTCGCGTCGGGCACGGTCTTGCCGTGCTCGCGCGAGAGCGTCTCGGCGAGCTTGTCCATGTCGCGGTTGAGGAGTTCGACGAACTTCATCATCACCCGCGCGCGGCGCTGCGGATTGGTCGCCGCCCAGGCCGGCTGCGCCGCCTTGGCATTTTCGACCGCCGCGCGCATCTCCGCGGCGCTTGCCAGCGCGACCTGTGCCTGGACCTCGCCGGTCGCGGGATTGAACACGTCGGCGGTGCGCCCGCTGGTGCCGGCGACGCGCTTGCCGCCGATGAAGTGACCGATCTGTTCCATGAATTCCTCCTCCGGATTTTGGTTGGGTCCTTTCTCCGCCGCCGGCCGGCAAAAGCCAAGCCTGCCCAGCGCGCATCCGTTGTGCGTATATTGAAGCCCGAATGGACCAGGAGCAGCGATGAACGTTAATTGGGATGATGTCAGGCTTTTCCTGGCAGTGGCACGGGCCGGCCAGATCCTCGCCGCGGCGCGACGGCTGGAGCTCAACCATGCGACGGTCGGGCGACGTCTGACAGCCCTGGAAGCTGCTTTCGGCGCGCGACTTCTCGACCGCCGTCCGAACGGCTGCGAGCTCACCGAGACCGGCCGGGCCTTTCTCGAACAGGCGGAGCGGATGGAAGCGGCGATGCTTGCGGCCCGCGCCGGCGTGGGCGGCACCGATGTCGCCCTGTCCGGCAGCGTCCGGGTCGGCGCGCCCGATGGCTTCGGCACGATGTTCCTGGCGCCGCGCCTGTGGCGGCTGACGGACACGCACCCGGATCTCACCGTGCAGCTCGTGCCGGTGCCGCGGGCCTTCTCGATGTCGCGGCGCGAGGCCGACATCGCCATCACCATCGAGCGTCCGCAGGCTGGGCGGCTGGTGGCTGCAAAGCTCGTCGACTATTCACTCGGCCTCTATGCCGCTTCGGCCTGTGTCGAGGCCCACGGCACGCCAAACATGCCGGCGGACCTGTCGCGTCACCGACTGGTCGGTGCGGTCGAGGATCTTCTCTACAGCCCGCGCCTTGCCTATCACGCCGACATCGTCGCCGACTGGCCGGCCCGGTTCGAGGTTTCGAGTGCGCTGGGCCAGGCCGAGGCAGTGGCCGCAGGCGCCGGGATCGGCATCCTGCACGGCTTCCTGGCGTGCGGCCGGCCCGGACTTGTTCGCATCCTGCCCGAGATGTCGATCCGGCGCAGCTATTGGCTGGTCTATCACGAGAGCGTCCGCGACGTCCGGCGGATCACCGCCGTGGCGGACTTCATCCGCGCCGCGGTCGAACGCGAACGCGACCTGTTCGCCTGACGCCATCGTGGCGCCAGGCGAAAAGCGAAGTCTCAGCCGCCGAAGTCGGGCAGGTTCTCGATCTCGTCCTTGGTCAGCACGGTCCTCAGCCGCCCGAGGTCGAGCCGGACGTCGGTGAGCATCAGGATGACCGTCTTCGACCCGATACCGAGAAAGCCGCCGATCTCGACGCTGACGGCCTGCGGCTGGCCGTTCTGGTCGCCGAGGACAGCCGCCACCTGGCCGATCTCCTCGTCGTCGGCGCCGATCACCTGCAGTTCCTCGACCTGGCCGGACATCAGGTTGAGCGAGACGACCGGGACATCTTCGGGGTCGATCGCGGCCATCACGCCGGAGGCCGGCGGCGGCGGCGCTTCTGCGGGGGTGGCCGGGGCTTCTGCCGCAGGCGCTTCGGCCGGGGCCGGTTCAGCCGGTGCGTCGGCGGGCGCAGCCGCGGGCGGCGTCGCGGCCGGCGGGGTACTGGCGTCCTGGGCCAGCGCGGGAAGCGCGGTGGTGGAGAACAACAAAGCGGCAGCGAGCAGGACAGGCTTCACGGGGACGTTCCTTAAAGTGGGCAACGCGGCACGCGTGCCTTGCCAATGATAGCCGATGTAGGGCGCGCCGGCACCACGGGCAGTCAGTGATGTGAACCCTCGGCCCGGTTGGTGACCGCGGCCTGCTCGAACGTCGCCATGCCGCTGTGACACGCGGCGGCGGCCTTGACGATGCCGGCGGCGAGCGCCGCCCCGGTGCCCTCGCCGAGCCGCATGCCGAGCGCCAGCAGCGGCACCTTGTCCATGCGCTCCAGCGCCCGCATGTGGCCGGGCTCGGCCGAGACATGGCCGAACACGCAATGGTCGAGCGCGGCGGGGTCCATGGCGTAGAGCACCGCCGCGGCGGCGGTGGCGACGAAGCCGTCGACGATCACCGGCACGCGCTGCGTCCTTGCGGCAAGGATCGCCCCCGCCATCGCCGCGAGCTCCCGGCCGCCGACCCGGCGCAGCACTTCCAGCGGGTCGGCGAGGTGCCCGGCGTGGTGGGCAAGCGCCTTCTCCACGACCGCCGCCTTGCGGGCGACGCCGGCGGCGTCCTGGCCGGTGCCCGGCCCGACCCAGTCGGACGCCGCGCCCCCGAACAGCGCCGCCAGCACGGCGGCGGCGACGGTCGTGTTGCCGATGCCCATCTCGCCGATGCACAGGAGATCCGGCTCGCCGGCCAGCACCTCCATGCCGAAGGCCATGGTCGCGGCGCAGGTCCGCTCGTCCATCGCGGCTTCCTCGCTGATGTCGCCGGTCGGCAGCTCCAGCGCGAGATCGTAGATCTTGAGGCCGAGATCGAAGGTCGCGCAGATCTGGTTGATCGCGGCGCCGCCGGCGGCGAAGTTGGCCGCCATCTGGGCGGTGACCTCGGCGGGAAAGGCCGAGACGCCATGCCGGGCGACGCCGTGATTGCCGGCAAACACCGCGACGAGCGGCCGCCGCACCGCCGGGGTGCGGCCCTGCCAGGCGGCGAGCCATTCCGACAGCTCCTCCAGCCGGCCGAGCGAGCCGGCGGGCTTGGTCAGCGACGCCTCGCGCTCGCGCTTCGCCCGGACCGCCGCCATGTCGGGACCCGGCATGCGCCGGACCAGTTCGCGAATATCGTCGAAAGGCAGGCCGGTAATGGACATGAGGCAATCCTGGGGAAAGTGTTGCTGGCGACGCGGCGGACCGGGTACGGCTCGATGAAGCGCCGACATGCGACGCCAACGGGACGGGAGCAAGAGGCCATGATGAGAGAATTCGCCGATGCGACGCTTCGCTCCCTGGTTTTCCTGACGCGGTTTCCGTCGCGTTTCGCCTCGTTCCCGGACGGTCGCTCGCTCGGCGCGGACGCGCATGCCTTCCCGCTCGCCGGCCTGCTGGCGGCGATTCCCGCCGCATTGGTACTGATCGCCGCCGACGCCGCCGGCCTTTCGCCCTTCGTTGCCGCCACGCTCGCGGTCGGCACGCTCGCGCTGACCACCGGCGCGCTCCACGAGGACGGTCTCGGCGACGTCGCCGACGGGCTCTTCGGCCATCACGAGCGCGAGCGGGCGATCGCGATCATGAAGGACAGCCGCGTCGGCACCTATGGCGCGCTGGCGCTGATCCTGTCGGCGGCGCTGAGGATCGGCCTGCTGGCGCAGCTGGTCGAGGCGGACCGCGGCGGCGCCGCGCTGGCGCTTCTCGCCGCCGCAGCGGTCAGCCGCGGCGCCATGGCCTGGCTCTGGTCTGTGCTGCCCTCAGCCGATATCGGCGGGCTCGCCGACCGGATGGGCCGGCCGACCGCGGCGGTCGGGCTCCGCGCCTTGGCTGTCGGCGACGGCATCTTCCTCATCCTCGGCGCCCTCGCCTTCGGCATTCTGCCGGCTTTCGCCGGTGTCGCCCTCGGCGGAATCGTGCTGCTGTGGTTTCGCGGCGTCATCTGGCGTCGGCTCGGCGGGCAGAGCGGCGACTGCCTTGGCGCGGCGCAGCAGATGACGGAGATCGCCGCACTTCTGGGCCTTGCCCTCGGCGCCTGAGGCTCAGCCGAAGGACAGGACCAGCAGGCCGAGCAGCGTCGCCGCCAGAAGCAGGTTGGCGACGGTCGAGAACAACGCCAGCCCGGCACGGATGTCGGCGCTGCCCGCCTCACGCCGCCCTGCCGGGTTGAGCATCGGCGCCTCGACCATCAGCTCACCGTAGCGACGCGGTCCCCCGAGCGCCACGCCGAGACCTACCGCCATCGCCGTCTCCGGCCAACCGGCATTCGGCGAGCGGTGCGACGGCGCATCGCGGCGCGTCACGGCCCAGACGGCGCCGATCTTTGCCTTGCGCCGGAGCCCTGCCGCCAGCGCAAACAGCAGTGCGGTGAGCCGCGCCGCCGGCCAGTTCACGACATCGTCCAGTTTCGCCGCCGCCCAGCCGAAGGCGCGGTGGCGCTCGCTCATGTGGCCGATCATCGAATCGGCGGTGTTCAACACCTTGTAGGCGATGAGCCCCGGAAGGCCGAGGACGAGGTACCAAAGGAGCGGCGCGACGATGCCGTCCGAGGCGTTCTCGGCCAGGCTCTCGATCGCCGCGCGGCTGACCCCGGCCGCATCGAGCTGTTCGGGATCGCGCCCGACGATCATCGCCACCGCCCGGCGCCCGGCGGCGAGCCCTTCGCCGTCCAGGGCGTCCGCCACTGCGCGGACGTGGTCGATCAGGCTCTTCTGCGCCAGGAAGATCGCCAGAACGACGGCTTCGAGCACCAGGCCCAGGGGGCCGGCCGCAGCGAACAAGGCAGTCAGCACGAAGCCGGAAACGAGCGCGCCAGTTACCAGCAGGGTAATCGCCAGGATACCACGCCGTCGCCGCGCGGCTTCGCCCAGCGCTTCCCGGTTGAGCCGGCGGTCCAGCGTCCCGATGAGATTGCCGATCAGCACGACCGGGTGCGGCAGGCGCCGCCACAGCCAGTCCGGATCGCCGACCAGCCGGTCGAGGGCGAGGCCGATAACGGCGGCGGCCAGCCGGTCGATCACGCCGCGATCTCGCCGAGCGCTTCGGACAGCGCCACGCCGAGCCGCCGTGCCTCGACGGCGTCGGCGACATTGCCGATGCGCAGCCAGTCGCCGCGATAGGCGAAGGGCCGCGTCAGGATGTGCCGGCGGCAGAGCGCCGCGAACAACGCGGCGGCATCGGGGTGATGGATCGTCAGGAAGAGGTGCGTGCCGCCGACGGGCGTCAGACCGGCTCCCGCCAGCGTCTCGGCAAGAAGCGCATGCTGGCCGGCAATCCGCGCCCGGACATTGGCGCAGAGCTTGGCGTCGCCCAGCCAGGCGGCGCCGACCGCCAGCGCCGGTCCAGAGACGGCCCAGGCGCCGAGCCGGCCGCGCAGTGCATCGGCGAGCCCCGGCGTGGTGAGGGCAAAGCCCAGCCTGAGGCCCGCGAGGCCGAAGAACTTGCCGAAGGAGCGGTAGACCAGCAGCCCCGGCCGCCCAGTCGCGAAAGCCACAGACCGCCCGCCGTCGGCATCGGCGAAGGCCTCGTCGACGACGAGCAGCCCGCCACGCGCCGCCAGCCGCTCCGCCAGCGCCAGCAGGTCCGCCGGTTCATGGACCCGGCCGTCCGGATTGTTCGGATTGACCACGACCACGATCGTGGCGTCGGCCGGCACGGCGGCGAGCGCCGCGACGGCGATGACCTCATACCCGGCGGTCTCGAAGGCCAGCCGGTGCCCGGAATAGGTCGGCTCCAGGATGGCGACGTGGTTCCGGGGCAGCAGCGACGGCAGCGCCGCGATCAACGCCTGCGTCCCCGGTGCCGCGACGATGCCGGCTTCGGGCGGGGCGCCATAACCGAAGCGCGCGGCGGCGATGGCGCGCGTCTCCAGCTCGGCTTCCGGCAGTCGCTGCCAGAGCGTCGGCGACAAAGCCGGCATCGGCGGCGGCGCCGGGTTGATGCCGGTCGATAAATCGAGCCAGTCCTCACGCCGCCCGCCGAAGTTGGCGATCGCGGCGTCGAGCGCGCCGCCATGGCGCAGTGCCGGGTCGAGCGTTTCCATCACGCCTCCCGGTCGATGACGTGGAGGAATGAGCCGCAGACGCTCCCCTTCCACCGCCCGAACGCGCCGAGGTCGTCGCCGCGCGCGTCTTCGGCCGTGAACAGCGCCTCGCCCGGCCCCTCCGAGACGATCGTCGCGTAGTGGAACTCGTGGCCGCGCAACCGGCCGGGCCAGACGAAATCGTCCGTTGCCTGTAGTCGCCGGTAGCCGAGATGCAGGCGACGGGTCGCGAAGCTCGTCTCCAGCGGCAGCAGGTCAAGCATCGCATGGCACGCCCCCTCGCCATCGGTCAGGCCCGCGCCGAGCACCATGTAGCCGCCGCACTCGCCATAGATCCGGGTGCCGCGCGCAGCGGCGGCGCGCATGCCCTGCCGGAACGCGCCGGCCGCGGCGAGCTTCCCGGCATGGAGCTCCGGATAGCCGCCCGGCAGATAGATCGCGTCGGCATCCGCGGCCGGCGCCTCGTCGGCGAGTGGCGAGAAGAAGTCGAGCATTGCGCCAGCGCGGCGCCAACCGTCGAGGAGATGCGGATAGGCGAAGGCGAATGCCGCGTCGCGGGCGATGGCGATGTGCTGGCCGAGCGGCGCGAGCGAGTCGGCGACCGATCCGCCGCGACTTGCAGACGGCGCCGCCAGCGCTGCCAATGCATTGAGGTCGCATCCTGCCGCAACCCAGTCGGCCGCCCGCTCCAGGAATGCCGCCAGCGCTTCATGCTCCCCCGCCTGCACCAGCCCCAGATGCCGCTCCGGCAGCGCCAGTTCGGCGGCGCGCGGCAGCACACCGAAAACCGGGATCGCCAGCGGCGCCAGCGCCTCGCGCAGCAGCGCCGCGTGCCGGGCCGAGCCGACGCGGTTCAGGATCAGCCCGGCGAGCGCGACGTCCGGCCGATGCGTCGCGAAGCCGCGCACCAAGGCGGCGACGGAATGGGACTGCTTGGCGCAGTCGACGACGAGGGCGATGTTCAGGCCGAGCGAGACGGCGAGTTCGGCGGCCGAGCCCGAACCGTCGGCCGCACCGTCGAAAAGGCCCATCGTCGCTTCCACAACGAAGGCCGACGCGTTTCCTGTCTCCGCGGCGAGACCGGCGACCAGTTCCGGCCGCATCGCCCAGGGATCGAGATTGACGCAAGCGCTGCCGCTGGCCGCCGCATGGAAGGCCGGATCGATATAGTCCGGCCCGGCCTTGGCGGAGCGCACGACCACGCCCTGCCGGGCGAGCGCCCGCAGCAGCGCCAGCGTCACGGTGGTCTTGCCGGCGCCCGATTGCGGCGCGGCAATCATCAGCCCCGTCACGATCGGCCTCCCTGCTTTGCGGCCGTCCGGGCGCGGCCTATAAGCCTGCCATGAACGTCAGGCGCGGCGAGGACAAGAGCGATCAGGCGGCAGCGGACCGGCCGCTTCGCCGCGGCTGGACGACGGGCGCCTGCGCGACCGCCGCGACCAAGGCCGCGCTGACGGCCCTGTTCACCGCCGAGTTCCCCGATCCGGTGACCATCACCCTGCCGAAGGGCGAGACGCCCGCCTTCGCGCTGAACCGCCATATGCTGGGGCCGGACAGCGCCATGGCGACGATCATCAAGGATGCCGGCGACGATCCGGACGTGACACATCTGGCCGAGATCGTCGCGACGGTGCGCTTCGGCGCCCCCGGCACGGGCATCGTCTTTCGCGCCGGCGACGGCGTCGGCACGGTGACGCTCGCCGGCCTGCCGCTGCCGCCCGGCGAGCCGGCGATCAACCCGGTGCCCCGCCGGATGATCGGCGACGTCGTCGCGACGCTCTGCGCGGCGCATGGAAGGGCCGCCGACGTCTCGGTGGAGATCGGCGTCACCGGCGGCGCGGCGCTGGCGGCAAAGACCTGGAACCCCCGCCTCGGCATCGTCGGCGGCCTGTCGATCCTCGGCACGACCGGCATCGTCCATCCGTTTTCCTGCGCCGCCTGGATCCACTCGATCCATCGCGGCGTCGACGTCGCCAGCGCCGCGGGGCTCGTCCACGTCGTCGGCGCCACCGGCTCGACCAGTGAAGCGGCGGCCCACGCGCTCTATCCGGACCTGCCGGAGATCGCCTGGCTCGACATGGGCGACTTCGCCGGCGGGCTGCTCAAATATCTGCGCGCCCATCCGATCGAGCGGCTGACCATCGCCGGCGGCTTCGCCAAGCTGACCAAGCTGGCGCAGGGGGCGATGGACCTGCATTCCGGCCGCAGCCAGGTCGATCTGACCTTCCTCGCTGACATGGTCGCCACAGCCGCGCCGGAGCGCGCAGAGGCGCTGCGCCCCAAGATCCTTGCTGCCAACACCGCCAAAGCCGTGCTGGACATGGCGCACGTGGAGGGCATCGACCTCGCCGCGCAGGTGGCGGAAGCGGCACGACAGTCGGCGCTCGAGATCCTGCGCGGCGCGCCGGTCGGTGTCGAGGTGCTGATCGTCGACCGCGACGGAGGCGTGCTTGCCCGGGTCGGCTGAGACGTTCCTGGTGCTGGGCGGCACCGCCGAGGCCAACCGTCTGGTCGCGGCACTACGCGCGGCGCGGCCGGACGCGCGGATCGTCCTGTCGCTGGCCGGGCGTACCACGACGCCGGTCCTGCCGGCGGATTGCGCGATCCGGGTCGGCGGCTTCGGCGGCAGCGACGGCCTCGCCGCGTATCTGACCCAGGAGAGCGTGACCTGCCTCCTCGACGCCACCCACCCGTTCGCCGCCGGGATCAGCCGCAATGCCGCCCGCGCGGCCGAGGTCGCCGGCACGCGCCGCATCGCGCTGGTGCGCCCGCCCTGGGTCGCCGAAGCCGGCGACCGCTGGACATCCGTTGCCTGCCTCGCCGGCGCCCGCGATGCTTTGCCGGCTAATGCGCGGCCGTTCCTGGCGCTGGGGCGCCAGCATCTGTCGCCGTTCGCGGCGCGGCCGGATCTGCGGCCGGTCGTGCGGATGATCGAGGAACCGGAGCCGCCGCTGGCGTTCCCGGCGGAGATCGTGCTGGCGCGGCCTTCGGCGGACGTCGCGGACGAGGCTGCGCTGCTGGCTCGGCTCGCCGTCACCCATCTCGTCTGCCGCAACTCCGGCGGCAGCGCTTCCTTTGCCAAGATTGCGGCGGCGCGGGAACTCGGCCTGCCCGTGATCATGATCGACCGCCCGCCGGAGCCCGCCCCGCCGGTTGTCCGCACGGTGGAGGAGATGATCGCCGCCATCGCGCCCTGAGCCGCCTCAGACCGCCGCCTTGCGTTTCGGCCGCAGCAGATGGACCTGCGTCGCATCGTAGAGGTGGGAATCGACGAAATCCTCCGCCCCCAATGCGCGGCCGACGAAGATCAGCGCCGTGCGCGTCAGCTTGGCCGCGCGGGCCTTCGCATGGATGTCGGCGAGCGTGCCATGGATGAAGGCCTCGTCCGGCCAGCCGACCCGATAGGCGACGATCGCCGGGCAGTCCGGCCCGTAGGCCGGCAGCGGCAGGAGCTCGCGCTGGATATGCGGGATGTTGCGCACCGACAGATGGATGGCGAGCGTCGCGCCGCTTCTCCCGAGCGTCGAGAGTTCCTCGCCCTCCGGCATGCGCGAGGATTTCATCGCGGTGCGGGTGAGGATCACCGTCTGGCAGATCTCCGGGACGGTCAGTTCCTTCTGCAGCGCGGCGGCAGCTGCCGCGAAGGCGGGCACGCCCGGCGTGACGTCAAAGGGGATGTCCAGCGCCCTGAGACGGCGCATCTGCTCGGCGACGGCGCCGTAAAGCGAGGGGTCGCCCGAATGCACCCGCGCGACGTCCTGGCCGGCCGCATGCGCCGCCTGCATTTCGGCGATGATCTCGTCGAGATTCATCGGCGCCGTGTCGAGCACGCGGGCTCCTTCGGGCGCCGCCTTCACCACCTCTTCCGGCACCAGCGACCCGGCATAGAGGCAGACAGGGCAGGCCTCGATCAGCCGCAAGCCCCGCACGGTGATCAGGTCCGGCGCACCAGGGCCGGCACCGATGAAATGGACGGTCATGCGGTTTCTCCCTTGCTTCCACCCGCCATCCCCGTCCCGGCCTTCCCGGCATAACCGCGCGGCGTATAGGCCCAGGCCTTGCCGTCACCCGTCGTGAAGCAGCGGCTTTCGGATGAGCCGACGATCACCACGGTCAGCATGTCGACGTCGTCGACGTCGAGTTCGGCGAGCGTGACGATCCGCACGCGCTCGCCCGGACGGCCGAGATTCGTGGCGAGGATCACCGGCGTTTCGGCCGGGCGGTGCTGCAGCAGCGCGTCGCGGGCGAAGGCCAGCTGCGTCCGGCGTTTGCGCGACACGGGATTGTAGAAGGCGATGACGAAATCCGCCGCCGCCGCGGCGCGCACGCGGGTCTGGATGTCGGCCCAGGGCGTTAAAAGGTCGGACAGCGAGATGGTGCAGAAATCATGCCCGAGCGGCGCCCCAGCGCGGGCGGCAGCGGCCTGCAGCGCCGAGATGCCGGGCGAGACGACGATCTCGGCACGCCGTGCGCCGTCGTCGAGGCCGCCCTTCTCGATAAGCTCGAAGACCAAAGTCGCCATGGCGTAGATGCCGGCGTCGCCCGAGCAGATGAGGGCGACCCTCCTGCCTTCGCCGGCGAGGAGCATGGCGTGGCGCACGCGGGTCTCCTCCTCGCCGAGGGCGAAATCGTGCCGTGTCTTGCCGTCGGCCAGCGGGCCCAAAAGGTCGAGATACAGCGAGTAGCCGACGAGGTCGGTGGCCTCAGCCACCATGCGGCTCACTTCCGGCGAGCGCCATTCGGCGCCGCCCGGTCCGATCCCGACGACGAACAGCGTGCCGCGCGCCCGGCCGATCCTCGCGGCGTCCACCGGATGCGGCGCCTCACCCAAAGCTGCCGTGACGCGGCGGCTCTTGCGCTTGGCGAGGCGCAGCCGGCCCTCGGCGCCGACGGCGGCGAGGGCCGCGCCCTCGGCGACGCCGTGACAGCCGGTCTCGGCAAAGACGATCTCGGACGGCGTTTCGAGGCGCGGGGCCTCCGCCTCCAGCGCGGACGCGGCGAAGAACCGCGCCGGGACGCCGAAATGGGCAGCGACCGCATGCACCGCCGGCTCGTCGGCCTTGAGGTCAATGGAGACGACGCAGGCGATCGCCAGCTTGCTGACACCGGCTTCCGCCAGCGTCGCCTCGGCCAGCGCGATCGCCTCGTCCACCGGCGCGCCGCGCTCGCTGCCGATACCGAGCACGAGGTTCTGCGTCCTATAGAGCAGTTCGCCGGGATTGGGCGCGCGGGCAGCGTCGGTGACCGTCAGCAGAACATCGCCGTCGGCGGCGAGTTTCAGCCGCGCGGCCTCCAGCCAGGGCGCCGATCCGGCGAGGCGCGCGGTGCCGCCGGCCACCAGCTCGGCCATGGCCGACTTGGCGAAATCGGGGTTTTCCAGCCGCCATCCCGGCGGTGGCGCGTCCAGCGCGACGCCGAAGCGCAAATCGCCGGCCGTGGTGATCGCCGCCGCCGTGCCCAGTGCCGCGGCGATCGCCCGGGCAAGATCGTTGGCGCCGTGGTGGCCGCCGAGCAGCGGCACCACGGCCGAGCCGTCCTCGGCGACGGCGACGACCGGCGGTTCGCGAAGCTTGTCGGCGAGAAGCGGCGCCAGCATGCGCACCAGCGCGCCCGTCGCCATCAGCGCGACGATCGGCCGGCCTTCAGCGTAGAGTGCCTGCAGATGCGTGGCGACGCTGTCGAAATTGACGGCGACGTCGGCGCAGCGGGCGCTCGCGCCATGGATGGTGCCGCCGGTGACGGCGGCGATCCGCTCGGCGACGGGACGCGCGGAATCGGAGAGGATGACGATGGCCGGCTTGCTCATGATGCGGATTCCGCTGCTGGCTGGGCCCCGAGCCCGCGCAGGATCGCCGCTTCCGCGCCGCGATAGCCGAGGATCATCGAGAAATACGGCACATCGCCCTCGATCCCGGCCAGCGGCACGATGCGCTCGGCGTCGAGCGTGACGCGCTCGCAGAGCGCGCAGTGGTCGACGAGACCGAGCCGCTCCAGCAGGGCACGGACCCGGTCGAAATGCCGGCCGAGCTTGATGATCGCGAAGGCCTCGCAGGCGCCGATGCGCGCCGCCAGCGCCTCATCGTCGAGCGGCGCGGGCAGCACGGTGAGGACGTCGTTGCGCGCCGCGAGCGGGCGCCGCAACCGGGCCGAGGCGGCGGAGACGGAAGTCACGCCCGGGACGATCTCCGTGGGGAAACGATCCGCCAGCCGCTCGAACAGATACATAAAGGAGCCGTAGAAGAACGGGTCGCCCTCGCAGAGCACGGCGACGTCATGGCCCGCGGCGAGCCTGTCGGCGATCGCGGACGCTGCCTCGTCGTAGACCGCGGCGGCCGGAAACCGCTCGACGCGCATCGGCACGACGATCGGGATCTCTTCCTGGTGCGGTGCCAGATGCGCGGCGACGATCGAGCGGGCGAAGCTGGTGCCGTGATCGGGCGCCGGATAGGCGACGACCGGCGCCGCCTGCAGGATGCGCAGCGCCTTCAGCGTCAGCAGTTCGGGATCGCCCGGCCCGACGCCGAGCCCGTAGAGCGTGCCGCTCATCGGCCGCCGCCCTTGGTCACGTGCCAGTGGATGACGGTCATCGACGGCTTGAAGCCGCGATAGGGGCCGACCTTCTCGGCCCGCTCCACCGAAACGCGCATCAGTTCGCCACCCAGCCTCTCATGCAGCGCGATCAGCAGCGCCTCGGACTCCAGCGTCACGGCATGCGCGACCATGCGGCCGCCCGGCCGCAGCGCCTCCCATGCCGCGTCGAAGACGCCGTCCGTCAGGCCCCCGCCGATGAATACGGCATCCGGCTGGTCGAGCCCCTCGAAGGCGGCCGGCGCCGTATCGCCGACGACCAACAGTTCCGGCACGCCAAGCGTCGCGGCGTTCTCGGCGATCATCGCCCGGCGCGCCTCGACCGGCTCGATGGCGATGGCGCGGGCCCGGACGGCGCTTCGCAGCCACTCGACCGAGATCGAGCCCGACCCGGCGCCGACATCCCAGAGGAGTTCGCCCTGCATCGGCGCCAGCGCCGCGATGGCCAGCGCCCGCAAGACGCGCTTGGTCATCTTGCCGTCGTGGACGAAGGCGTCGTCGGGAAGCCCGGCAACCAGGGGGCGCGGCTCGGCCGCGCGGCCGGCGACGCAGGCCACCGCCACGGTGTTGAGATCGGCGATATCGTCGAGATCGAAGCCGATAGCCGTCGTCTCGCGCATCCGCTCGCGTTCGCCGCCGAGATGCTCCAGCACGATCATCCGGCTCGGACCGTAGCCCCGGCCGGTCAGCAGCCGCGCCAGCGCCTGCGGCGACCGGCCGTCGGCCGAATAGATCAGCAGCTGGGCGCCGGGGGCCAGAGCCCGCGCGACGGCCTCAACCGGGCGCCCATGGACGGTGAGGCAGGCGCAGTCCTGCAGCGGCCAGCCGAGCCTTGCCGCGGCCAGCTGGAAGGCCGCCGGCGCAGGCAGCACGCGCATCACCTCGGGCGGAAAATGCCGGGTCAGCGTCGCGCCGACGCCGAACCACATCGGGTCGCCGGTCGCGAGCACGACGGTCGGGGTCCCGGCGCAGGCGGCGAGGCGCTCGATCGAGTCCGCGAAGGGCGACGCCCAGGGAATCGTCTCCGCGTCGGTGTCGCCGAGCATGGCAAGGTGCCGCTCGCCGCCGAAGACGGTCGTCGCATCGGCCAGCAGCTGCCGCGCCTCTTCCGACAGGCTGTCCAGCCCGCGGTCGCCGATGCCGATCACCGTCAGCCACGGGCTGTCCGGCAGCGCCTCCGCCGGCTTGTCGTCGTCGTCATGGTCCGTCAGCCAGGGCCGCATCGGGTCGGCCATGGTCAGTCGAGCCCCTTGGCGAGCGCGTTGACGGCGGCCGCCGCCATGGCGCTGCCGCCGCGGCGGCCGGCGATCGTGACATAGGGGATACCGCGCGAATCGCGCACCAGCTCGGCCTTGGATTCGGCCGCGCCGACGAAGCCGACGGGCATGCCGATGATCAGCGCCGGCCGCGGCGCGCCCTCGTCGAGCCGCTCGAGCAGGCGGAACAGGGCCGTCGGGGCGTTGCCGATGGCGACGACCGCGCCCTCCATCAGCTCGCTCCAGAGGTCCACCTGGGCGGCCGACCGCGTCGTGCCGTCACGCTCGGCGATGCGCCTTGTGCGCGGATCGGAGAGCCGGCAGACAATCTTGTTCTGCTGCGGCAGCCGGCCGGGAATGACGCCATGCGCGACCATCTCGCTGTCGCAGAGGATCGGCGCGCCGGCCGCCAGCGCCGCCTTGCCCGCGGCGATCGCATCCTGCGAGAGCAGGAGGTCGGCGACGATCTCCGGCATGCCGCAGGCATGGACCAGCCGGATCGCCAGGTCCTGCGCGTCGTCCGGCAGTTGCGTGAGGTCCGTCTCGGCGCGGATCAGCCGGAAGCTCTCGGCATAGATCGCGTCGGGATCGCGCAGATAGTTGAGCCGCGCGCCCGGCGCGACATAGGCCTCCGGATCGTCCTCGCCGAGCGCCTCGGCCAGCCGGTGCCCGAGGCCGACGATCCAGCCCTCCTCCGCCACCACGGCCGCGGCCTGGTCGGCCGGCAGGTCGGTCGGCGCGGCGAGCAGTTCGCCGAAGCGCCCGTCGGCGTCGAAGCGGCTGAAGATCGTCGCCAGCGTCTCGACCTGCGCCTCGTCGATCGCGGATTTATCGCCCTGCTCGATCCTGATCAGGCCGGGATAGATTTCCGCCAGCACGATCGGCGCCGTCAGCGCCGAGGCAAAGCGCGTCTCGAACGGCCAGACGGCCAAATGATCGGCGAATTCCGGGTTGCGCCGCAGCTGTTCGAGCCGGGCGATGCCGGTGATCGCCTGGCTGCCGACGCTGCCGGTGAAGTTCAGCTTCCAGACCGGCTGGGCCTTGCCGGCCCGCGCTTCTGCCACGCGCTTTTCCGGCAGGCCGGCGGGATAGGGATCGGGTTTGGTCGCGGAGAGGCCCGGCACCACCTGGTGCATCGGCCGGCCCCAATACATCGGCATGCCGGCGAGCTGCTCGCGGTTCAGCCGTCCGGCCACCTCGAAGCGGTTGTTGGTGTTGCTCTCCAGGTCCTGCAGCGCATCGGCGAAGAAGCCCCAGAGGGCGCGCCAGTCGGGGCTGCCGGCGATCGCCGCCGCGCCGCCGGCCGGATAGCCGAAGGGAAAGTCGAAACCGGCGAAGACCCGCTTTTCGTCCGCCAGTGCCTGGCGGAAATAGGCCTCCAGCCGCGCCATCGCGGCGGCCCGCGTCGGCGGGTTGAGCGTCTCGACCAGCCGCGTCTCGGTGCCCTCGCGTTCGGCAAAGGCGATCCAGATCGAATCCTTGCCCCTGGCCGGCGCGTTGGATGCCGACCAGTCGACGATGGCGTAGCGGTCGAAAAGGGCGCTCATGCCGGGCTCACTTCCAGCAGCCGGGGCAACCCGTCACGGACGGCGCATCGAGCGGGGCCCGAGCGGATGGTCGGCGTGGGGATAAGGGTGGTGGTGGTGATCGTGGGAATGGTCGTGTCCGCCGTGCGAGTGGGGATGAGTGTGCCCGCCCGCCTCGCCTTCGGCATGCGAATGGACGTGGCCCGGCGCGTGGTCATGCTTGTGGTCATGATCATGACCGTGGTGATGGTCATGCCCGTGCGCATGGGCGGTTTCGTGGCGCGGCGCGGCCGGCGCGACATTGCGGCAGGCGCCGGTGCAGACCGTGTCGCACAGCGTGCAGTCGGCCGAGGAGCCGACGCCCTCGACGTGATGGTGGTGGCTTTCCTGGGCGAGCCCCACCTCCGCCTCGAAGCCCAGCACCTGCTCGCGGTACTTGCACATCTGGCAGTTCATGTTGTTGGTGCCCTCGAGGATTTCCCCGAGACGATCGACGAAGGTCTCCACCACCAGCTCGTGGGCGCCGAGATAGGGCGCCTTCAGGAAGTGGATCTCCGGATGGGCGGCGGCGACGATGTCGGTCTGGTCGTAGATCCGCCGCACCAGCACGCCGGTGAAGAGGAAATACGGAAAGACGACGATCCGCTTGTAGCCGAGGCGGCTCGCATGCTCGAGCCCCGGCTCGACCAGCGGGAAGGTGACGCCGGAATAGACCGTCTCGCCCCAGCCGAAGCCGAGGCCCTCCCACAGCATCCGCATCACCTTGGCGACGTTGGAATTGGCGTCGGGATCCGACGCGCCGCGCCCGACCACGACCAGCATCGTGTCGTGCAGCTTGTCGCCCTCCTGCCAGCCATCGGCGCGCAGGCATTCCTTGATGCGCTCGCCGGCGGCGCGGATCATCTTCAGGTCGACGCCGAGCTCGCGGCCATATTCGATCCGCAGCCCGTTCGCGGCGGCATAGGTGTTGAGCACCGAGGGAATGTCGTTCTTGGCGTGGCCGGCGGCAAACAGCATGCCGGGCAGCGCCAGCACGGTCGAGGCGCCGCTCGCCTTGAGCTTGTCGAGCCCGTCGCGAATCACCGGCTTGGCGAATTCGAGATAGCCGTGCTCGACGGACCAGTCCGGCAGGCGGGTGCGGAGCTTGTCGGCAAGACCGCCGAATTCGACCATCGCGGCCTGGTCGCGGCTGCCATGGCCGCAGAGCATCAAGGCTTTCATCACGCACTCCTCGCAACGCCGGAGGAGACGCGCGAGACAATCCCACGCGGACCGATCCGACAGCTCCGTCCTGGCCCCCTGCTTGGGTCGGCCTCACCGGAATTTCTCTCAGCCCGAATAAGGGCACCGTCAGGCGGTTCGACCTAAACAGCACCGCGGGCCGGGCGTCAAATCAAGTTGGCTTTGCGAGGGACGCGCGATACCAAGGCGAGGGGGAACCCCTCTCCGCTTCTTCATCCCGAGCCTCAACCGGGACCTGTTCCCGGCCTTCGCCCCGCACCCGGTGGAGACGGACAGGAACGTCCAACGGGCCAATCGGCGGCCCGACCGGCGACTCCGGTTCAGGCTCGGCATGAGGAAACGGAATGCACCTTGCCCCCTCGTCGGTCGCCCCGCACCGACCACGCCGCCCGATCGCGTCCGAAAGACAGCCATGCCGCCCGAGATCTTCGCCCTCCTCGTGCTTGCCGCCTTCGTTGCCGGCTTCGTCGATTCGATCGCCGGCGGCGGCGGGCTGGTGACGATCCCGACGCTGCTGCTCTCCGGCATCGACCCGCTGACGGCGCTCGGCACCAACAAGCTGCAGGCGCTGTTCGGCTCGGGTTCGGCCTCGATCAGCTATGCCGCCAAGGGCCATGTCGACCTGCGCAAGCTGATGCCCACCGCGCTCATCGCCTTTGCCGGCGCGGTGGTGGGCGCCCTGGCGGCGATGGTGCTGCCGACCGACGTCCTCGAGACCCTCCTCCCGTTCCTGCTGATCGCCGTCGCGGTCTACTTCGCCTTCAAGCCGGGCCTGTCGGACCAGGATGCCGAGCGGCGGATCTCGCCGGCGCTGTTCGCCGGCTTCCTGGTGCCGCTCATCGCCGCCTATGACGGGCTGTTCGGCCCGGGCGCCGGCTCGTTCTTCATGCTCGCCTTCGTGACGCTCGCCGGCTACGGCGTCCTCAAGGCGACGGCGCACACCAAACTCCTGAACTTCGCCTCGAATCTCGGCGGCTTCGTCATCTTCGCCTTTTCCGGCGCGCTTCTGTGGAAGCTCGGGCTCGCCATGGGCGTCGCGCAGTTCGTCGGCGCCCGGATCGGCTCCGGTTTCGCCATGCGCTTCGGCGCCAGGCTGATTCGACCGCTGCTGGTGGTGGTGTGCCTGGCGCTGGCGACGAAACTGCTGCTCTCATGACCGGCATGAAGCGAACCCCCGCCATCATGCTGCAGGGTACCGGCTCGGATGTCGGCAAGACGGTGCTCGTCGCCGGGCTCTGCCGACTGTTCGCGCGGCGGGGGCTCGCGGTGCGACCGTTCAAGCCGCAGAACATGTCGAACAACGCCGCCGTGGCGGCCATCCCGGGCGCCAACGAATTCGGCGAGATCGGGAGGGCGCAATGGCTGCAGGCGCTGGCCTGCGGCACGAAGCCGACCGTCGACATGAACCCGGTGCTGCTCAAGCCGCAGTCGGAGACCGGCAGCCAGGTCGTCGTCCGCGGCAAGGTCGTCGGCGAGGCCAAGGGCCGCGACTACCAGCGGCTGAAGGCGGGTCTGCTCGAAACAGTGCTGGAGAGCTATGCCCGGCTATCGGCGGAGGCCGACCTCGTCATCGTCGAGGGCGCGGGATCCCCGGCCGAGATCAACCTTCGGGCCGGCGACATCGCCAATATGGGATTCGCGACGGCCGCCGGGGTGCCGGTGATCCTCGTCGGCGACATCGACCGCGGCGGCGTCATCGCCTCGCTGGTCGGCACGCATGCCATCCTGCCGGAAGAAGACCGGGCGATGATCGTTGGCTTCCTGATCAACAAGTTCCGCGGCGACGTCTCGCTGTTCGACGACGGACTGTCCGCGATCACCCGTTTCACCGGCTGGCAGAGCTTCGGCGTCGTGCCGCATCTGGCCGCTGCGTCACGGCTTCCGGCGGAGGATTCCGTCGCGCTGGAGCGGCTGTCGGCACCGGGCGCTCAGAAGGCGCTGAAGATCGCCGTGCCGCTGCTCGGCCGCATCGCCAATTTCGACGATCTCGACCCGCTGAAGGCGGAGCCGGACGTCGAGGTCGCCTTCGTGCGCCCCGGCGAGCGGCTGCCCACCGATGCCGCGCTGGTTCTGATCCCCGGCTCGAAATCGACCATCGGCGACCTCGCCGCCTTCCGCGCCAACCACTGGGACCGCGATCTTCGCGTCCATCACGCCCGCGGCGGCCACATCGTCGGCCTCTGCGGCGGCTACCAGATGCTCGGACGCACGGTGCGCGATCCGGACGGCATCGAGGGTCCGGTGCGCGAGGCGCAGGGGCTCGGCCTGCTCGACGTCGAGACCGTCATGGAGCCGCAGAAGACCGTCCGCGAGGCGAAGGCGACGACGCCGGACGGCGCCCCGCTCGAAGGCTACGAAATCCATCTCGGCCGCACCTTCGGGCCGGACTGCGCCCGGCCGGTCTGCGTCCTCGACGGCCAGCCCGACGGCGCGATCTCCGCCGACGGCCGGGTCTCCGGCACCTACCTCCACGGCCTGTTCGGCGCCGATTCCTGGCGCCGCGACTTCCTCGCGCGGTTCGGGCTTAGCGGGTCGACGGCGGGTTATCGCGCGGGCGTGGAAGCCGCGCTGGACGACATCGCGGCGGAGCTGGAGCGGGTGGTGGACGTCGATCGCCTACTCGCCGTGGCGCGAGAAGGCGTGTCCGGCATCAGTCCGTCTTCGCCGCCCACGCCTTGAACCGCTCCGCCCAGTCCTTGTGCCAGCGCGACAGCGGCGGGCGGTTCTCGGTGATGTCGCCGGCGGTCCAGGCGATGCGCTTGGCGTCGATCTCGCGGGTCACCTCGCCGTCCGGGCAGAGGATGTAGAATTCGTCCGTGCCGAGTCGCTCCAGCATGAAGTCGACGGTCTGTTCCGGCGTCCAGGCGCCGGCCGGCTTCTCGGTCCGCTCGCCCTTGGTCAGCGCGGTGTAAACGAAGCCGGGGATCAGCAGCCGCGCCTCGACGCGGCAGCCGTCGCGGCCCCGCAGATCGTGCTGCAGCGCCTCGGTGAAGGCCTTCAGCCCGGCCTTGGAGACGTTGTAGGCGGGATCGCCCGGCGGCATGGTGATGCCCTGCTTGGAGCCGGTGACGACGATGAGGCCCGGCGCGCCGCTTGCCACCATGCGCTCGCCGAAGATCTGCGCCACCTGGATCGCGCCGACGAGATTGGTCCGCAGCACCGCGTCCCAGGTCCCGCGCGTGTCGAAGATGTCGCTGCCGGGCTGGATGCCGGCATTGTCGAGCAGCAGGTGCACGGCGCCGTAGCGGCCGAAGAGGTCGTTCGCCAGCGCCTCTAAGGCGGCTTTGTCCCCGACATCGGTGTCGAAGGTGAGAACGGTAGCGGCGGGCGCTGCCTCGGCGATGGTGCTCTTGGCTGCCTCCAGCCGTTCCGGCAGGCGATCGACGATCGCGACGACCATGCCCGCCTCGGCGAAGCGCATTGCCGCGGCGAGGCCGATGCCCGACCCGCCGCCGGTGACGACGGCGACGTTTCCTTCGGCGATGACGGAATGCGTCATGTGATGTCCTTTCAGGCAGGGAAGCGATCGCCCGCGGGGCGGGGCGATCGCGGCAGGCGGCTCAGCCGTGAAGCTTCAGGGCCGGTCCGGCGGTCGGCGAGATCATGTCGGCAAGGATCGCGACCGAACCCCGGAGCGGTCCGAGCACCGACCATTGATGGCGGCGCTGCAGGCCGTGATAGGCGGCGGTCGCGAATCGCCCCTCGACCAGGAAATCGTTCTTGCGCAGGAAGCCGACGAGGCCGACCGAGCCGGCGCCGCCGAGCGACAGTAGGCGACCCCGGTCGTTGTAGACGAAGGGCTTCGGCGTGCCGCCCGCCAGAAGCTCCGGCAGCGCGGAGACGAGATAGTCGGCCTGCTGGCTGGCGCATTGCGCCGTCGGCGGCAGCGGCGCCTCGGCCCCTTCCGGGGTGAAGCTCGCGGCATCGCCGATGACGAAGATCGCCGGGTCGATGGAGGAGCGCAGGCGATCGTCGACGACGATCCTTCCCTTCTTGTCGATCTCGAAATCCGCGAGCTGCTTGAGGCGCGGGTGGCCGGTGAGGCCCGCGGCCCAGACGGTGACGTCGGCGGGAAAGACCTCGCCCGTCTTGATGCGGATCTCGCTCGCGCCGACCCGGTCGACCGCGGCGTTGGTGCGCACCACGATGTCCAGTTGATCCAGGCGGTCGCTGACGCTCTTGCGCAGGCCGTCGTCGGCGCCGGGCATCAGCTGCGGCGCGGCCTCGAGGATCGTCAGCTTCAACAGCGGCCGCATCTCGTCGCTGCCCCGCTCATGCGCGAAGGCCTGCTCCGACAGGCGCAGATGCGCCGCGAGCTCCGTCCCCGTCGCGCCGGAGCCGACGATGACCACATGCGCCGGCTCGCGGCTCACGCGGGCATGGATCATCATCGCGATGAACAGATCGCGAAACTCCTCCGCGTCGCTCTTCTCGTCGAGCCGGATCGCATGCTCGGCGACGCCCTCGGTGTCGAAGGTCGCGGTCAACCCGCCGAGCGCGACGACGCAGGCGTCATAGGCCAGCGACCGGCCGGTGGTGACGAAATGGTCGTTGGCGTCGCGCATTTCCGCGAGACGGATGGTCTTCGCCGCCCGGTCGATCGTCTCGACGTCGCCCTGCTCGAAGCGGAAGCCGTGCATGCCGGCGAGCGTATAGAAGCTCATCTCGGCGAGGCTGGAATTCACCGTGCCGGCGGCGAATTCATGCAGCCGCGGCTTCCACAGATGCGTGCTGACCCGGTCGACGAGGGTGACGTCGAGATCGTGCCGGCGCGACAGGCCGACGGCCAGTTCCAGCCCGCCTGCGCCGCCGCCGAGGACGGTGACGCGTTGCTTGCCCGCGACGTCAGCCAATGGAGCCGAGGCCGTCGAAGATGCCGGGGAACAGGCCGACCAGTCCGATGAAGATCAGGTAGAAGGCGACGATGTAGTTGAGGAGCCGCGGGATCACGAGGATCAGGATGCCCGCGATCAGCGCGACGATCGGCTGCAGGGTGATGATTTCCATGGGTCAGTCCTCCGGTGGGGTGAGATAGGACGGCCGGGCCGTCAGACCATGTGCCAGCCATGGCTCGGAACGATCGACTGACCGGTGAGCGCATTCGATGGAAATCCGGCGAGGAAGACGGCCACGGCGGCCACATCCTCCATGGTGGTGAATTCCTGGTCGACCGTGTTGCCGAGCATCACGCGATTGACGACCTCGTCTTCCGAAATGCCGAGAGTGGCCGCCTGTTCCGGGATCTGCCGCTCGACCAGCGGCGTCTTGACGAAGCCCGGGCAGATGATGTTGGAGCGCACGCCGTGCTTCCCGCCCTCCTTCGCCATCACCCGGGCGAGGCCGAGAATGCCGTGCTTGGCCGCGACATAGGCCGATTTCAGCGCCGAGGCTTCGTGGCTGTGGACCGAGCCCATGTAGATCAGCGAGCCCGAACGTTGCTTGTACATGTGCCGGACGCAGGCCCGGGTCAGGAGGAACGAGCCGTCGAGATGGATCGTCACCAGCTTGCGGAACTCGGCATAGGAGAATTCCTCGATCGGGTGGACGATCTGGATGCCGGCATTGGCGACCATCGTGTCGATCCGGCCGAAATGCTGCGCCGCGCGGTCGACCCCGGCGTCGACGGCGGCTTCGTCGGTGACGTCCATCGCGATGGCGATCGCCTTGCCCCCGGCCGCCTCGATGGCCCCGGCGACGGTCTCGGCATTGCGAACATGGATATCGCAGACCGCGACCCGGGCGCCTTCGCGCGCAAAGGCTTCGGCGATGGCCCGGCCGATGCCGGAGCCGGCGCCGGTGACGACGGCGACATTGCCATCAAGCTGCATGAACAATCTCCGCGGTCTGTCCGCGGTCTGAAATGGGAGGCGCGCCAGGTCCCGCAAGACCCGGCGCGCGCTCAGTTCGTGGGTGCAGACCTTTCCGGCGCAGCGCCGGTCAGAACTCCTCCCAGCTTTCGCTGTCGGCATGGGCGGCAGGCGCTGCCCCGCCGCGGCCGGTGGTCTTCATCTGCGTCG
>NZ_JACIEM010000001.1 GCF_014196845.1 Aurantimonas endophytica | reverse complement strand
AGACCGAGGAGCTCGCCGCGGCGATGGCGAAGTTCAGGACCTCGGCGAGCCCGGCCGGCCGCCTCGCGCCGGCGAACGTCTCGCGGGTCCAGCGCCTGGCGTCCCGCACGACCACGCAGATGAAGACCATCGGCCGCGGCGGCGCAGCCCCCGCAACCCATGCCGATAGCGAAAGCTGGGAGGAGTTCTGATGGCCCGACGTCCCACGTCCCTAAAGCCGGCAGCCATAGACCTGTCGGCGGTCCTCGACCTCAAGGCTGCCGGCCCGCTTTGCGATCAGCTCGTTGAGCTGCGAGGCAAGCCAATCGTGCTCGACGCTTCGGGCGTCAGCAAGGTCGGGGGCCAGTGCGTCCAGGTACTGCTGGCGGCCGCCGCGACATGGCAGGCGGATGCGGTCAGCTTCAAGATTGCGGAGCCATCCGAGGCGTTCCGCAACAGCGTTGAACTCATGGGTCTCTCGGGAACCCTCAGCGACAGGGATACTGCAGCATGAGCATGACCATTCTGACGATCGACGATTCGCGCACGATCCGCGAAATGTTGCGCGCCACCCTGTCCTCATCCGGTTTCACCGTGGTGCAGGCCGAGGACGGTGAGCACGGCATACAGGTGCTGCAGGAGATGACCGTCGAGCCCGACGTGATCATCACCGACATCAACATGCCCCGCAAGGACGGCTTCCAGTTCATCGAGGCGGTCCGCGGGGACCCGTCGCGCCGGGCGATCCCGATCCTCGTCCTCACCACCGAGAGCGACGCGGAGAAGAAACAGCGTGCCCGTCTCGCAGGAGCCACCGGCTGGATCGTCAAGCCCTTCGACCCGGTCAAGCTGCTCGACGCGATCAACCGCGTCGCAGCCTGATCGAACTCCGCGGGTGGCCGGCAAGCTTACGGAATGCCCCGCGCTTTATGCCGGAACTGACGACCAGAACAGGGTGCAACCATGGATGCGATGGCCGAAATCCGGCAGACCTTCTTCGAAGAGTGTGCCGAACAACTCGCTGAACTCGAAGCCGGCCTCCTCGCCATCGAAAATGGCGTGGCCGATTCCGATACGGTGAATGCCGTTTTCCGCGCCGTCCACTCGATCAAGGGCGGGGCGGGGGCTTTCAGCCTCGACGAGCTGGTGCGGTTCGCCCACGTCTTCGAGACGATCCTGGACGAACTTCGCTCGGACCGCCTCGAGCCCAGCGACCAGGTGATCAAGGTGATGCTCCGCGCTGCCGATGCGCTTGCGGATCTGGTGACGGCGGCCCGCGACGACGGGATCTGCGACGCGGAAAGGAACGCCACGCTCGTCCTTGAGTTGAAGGCCCTGGTCGGCGCCAAGGCTTCCGAGGCCGAGGCTCCGGCGCAGGATGATGGCATCCCCGACTTTGACTTCATCCCGGTCGCTGTGGATCTCGGCGAGATGCTGGGCGGTGGTGGCGAGAGCCGCTACCGCATCGTCTTCCGGCCGCATGCGGCGCTCTACGCCAACGCCAACGACGCCGTCCGGATCCTGCGCGATCTTGCCGAGCTCGGCGAGACGGTCGTCACCTGCGACACCAGCGAACTGCCCGGCCTGGAGGAGCTCGACCCGGAGGGGGCGTATCTCTCCTTCACGATCGATCTGCAGACCGAGCAGAGCGAGGACAAGGTCCGCGAGGTCTTCGACTTCGTGGAAGGAAACTGCGACCTGTCGATCGAAGCGCTTGTCGAGGAACCGGAGGAAGAGGACGGCTCGGCCGTCGACAGTGACCTGGCGGATCTTCTCGCCCGGATACGCGGCGACGTCACTCCGGAACCGGCGAAGCAAAACGCCCCTGCGGCAGAGCCGGCCGCCGAACCCGTCGCGGAACCGACGGAAGCCGCCGATGCGGGCCCGTCGCTAACGCGTGCAGCCGCGTCCGTGGCGCCCGCGGCAAAGGCCGAATCCGCCGATCAGAAGACGCAGGGTGCGGCCGCCGCCGCGGGTCAGACCATCCGGGTCGACCTCGAGCGCGTCGACCGCCTGATCGACCTCGTCGGAGAACTGGTCATTCACCAGGTGATGCTCTCTCAGCGGGCCTTCCAGGCCGGCCTCGCCCGCGCCTCCGATGTCGCCGTCGCCCTCGAGGAGCTCGAGCAGCTGACGCGCGAGATCCAGGACAGCGTCATGGCGATCCGTGCGCAGCCGGTGAAGTCCGTGTTCCAGCGGCTGCCACGTCTGGTCCGGGAAGTCGCAGACATCGCCGGCAAGTCGGTCCGCCTGGTGACCGAGGGCGAGGCGACGGAAGTCGACAAGACGGTGATCGAACGGCTGTCCGATCCGCTGACCCACATGATCCGCAACGCCATCGACCACGGGCTGGAAAAGCCGGAGGTTCGCCGCGAGGCCGGCAAGGCCGAGGAAGGCACCGTACGCGTCGCGGCCATGCACCGCTCCGGCCGCATCGTGATCGAGATTTCGGACGATGGCGCGGGCATCAATCGCAAGAAGGTTCGCGAAATCGCGATCGAGAAGGGGCTCGTGTCGGCCGATGCCAGCCTGTCCGACGAGGAGATCGACAATCTGATCTTCATGCCCGGCTTCTCGACGGCGACCGAGATTTCGGAACTGTCGGGCCGCGGGGTAGGGATGGACGTCGTCAAGCGTTCCATCCAGGCGCTCGGAGGCCGCGTCTCGATCAACTCCAAGCCCGGACGCGGATCGACCTTCACCATGAGCCTGCCGCTGACGCTGGCCGTCCTCGACGGCATGATCGTCTCGGTCGGCGATCAGACCGCCGTGGTGCCGCTGACGGCGATCGTCGAGACGCTGCAGCCGAAGCCGGAGGAAGTGAAGAGCTTCGGCGGCGACGCGCGGCTGATCAAGGTCCGGGACACGTTCCTGCCGCTCGTCGATGTCGCGCGGGAACTCGCCTACTCCAATGATACGACGAGCGCCACGACCGGCGTTGCCATCCTGGTGGAAGCCGAGAACGGAACACGCTCGGCGCTGCTCGTCGATGCGATCCAGGGCCAGCGGCAAGTGGTGATCAAGAGCCTGGAAGCGAATTACGGACGGGTGCCCGGTATCGCCGCCGCCACCATCCTCGGCGACGGCCGCGTCGCGCTCATCCTCGACGTCGACGCGATCGTGGCAACGTCGCGCATCGACGGCGCCTTCAACCCCGGCCTACAGCACGCAGCGGAGTGAATCTCATGAACATGACCTCGGGGATCACCATGCCCCATCTCAACGACAATCGCGGCGATGCGCATACCCGCGAGCTGATCGCCTTCCGGATGGGGGAGCAGGAGTTCTGCGTGGACATCATGGCGGTGCGCGAAATCCGGGGATGGACGGCCGCGACGCCCCTGCCGCATGCTCCGTCCTACGTCATCGGCGTGATCAACCTGCGCGGCGCCGTGCTTCCGATCGTCGATCTCGCGGCGCGGCTGGGCTTTGCCAGTACGGCGCCCACGGCCCGCAGCGTCATCATCGTCGTACGCGCCGAACAGCAGCTTTTCGGCCTCCTGGTCGACGGGGTGTCTGACATCCTCACCGTGACGGACGATGCGCTGCAGCCGACGCCGAACATCGCCTCGGAACTCGCCCGGCAGTTCGTCCGCGGCGTCATGGCGATCGACACGCGCATGATCTCGCTGATCGCGACCGACAACGTCCTGCCGCAGCTGCAGGCAGCCGCCTGAGCGACACACTCGCCGTCGCCGCATCGAGGCGGCGGCCCGAGAACGCTGAAATGGCAATACCGTGGAGATTCGAGTGGTAACCGGTCAGACGAGACAGGACAGGCCGGCCAGGACCGGACGGGGAGACACCGTCTCCATCGTCGCGGGCGAGTTCCCGATGACCGAAGCCGACTTCCTGAAGATCGCGGACATGCTCTACAAGGATGCGGGCATCCACCTGTCTCCATCCAAGACCGACCTCGTCTATTCCCGGCTGTCGAAGCGGCTGCGCACGCTCGGGATCGCCAGCTTCAAGGACTATTGCGCCCTGGTCGCCGATTCCTCGAACGCAGGCGAGCGGATGACGATGCTTGCCTCCCTGACCACCAACGTCACGCATTTCTTCCGCGAAAAGCACCATTTCGACCATCTGCGGGAGCACCTGCTGCCGCCGCTGCTGCAGGCTGCCAGGCAGGGCGAGCGGGTCAGGCTCTGGTCGGCCGGCTGCTCGACGGGGCATGAGCCCTATTCGATGGCGATGACGCTGCTGGCCATGATGCCGAACGCGGCGAGCCACGACATCCGCATCCTTGCCACGGACATCGACCCGAACGTCGTCGCCACCGGCCGCGCCGGCATTTACGGCGCCAGCGACCTCGGCGGCGTCCCGGCGGAATACCGCCGCCGGTGGTTCCGCCCGGCGCCGCCCATCGCCGGAACGGGGCGGGGCGGTACCGACGAGATGGATTTCGAGGTGGTGGACGCGATGCGCGACCTCGTGGTGTTCCGCGAACTCAACCTGATCGGCCAGTGGCCGATGAAGGGGAGGTTCGACGCGATCTTCTGCCGCAACGTGACGATCTATTTCGACCAGCAGACGCGCGAGCGGGTCTGGAAGCGCTTTGCTGAACGGATACAGCCCGGCGGCTACCTTTATGTCGGGCACTCCGAGCGGCTCGGCGGGCCGGCAACGGCCGTCCTTACCTACGAATCCAACACCTCGTATCGCAAGACGGGGGCCTAGGGCGGTGAACACGAACCACAGCCGGGCCCCCGCCGACATCGCCGTTAGCGCAAGGGCACCCGCGCGCGTGCTGGTCGTCGACGATTCGATGACCATGCGCGCCCTGATCCGTCATGCCCTCGGCGGCGATCCGGATATCACGGTGGTCGGGGAGGCGGCCAATCCCTACGAGGCCCGCGAGATGATGAAGGCGCTCGACCCCGACGTCGTGACGCTGGACGTGGAGATGCCGGACATGAACGGCATCGAGTTTCTCGAGAAGATCATGAGGCTCCGCCCGACGCCGGTCATCATGGTGTCCAACCTCACGGCGCCCGGTGCGGCGGCGACGCTGGCGGCGCTGGAAATCGGCGCGTTCGACTGCATCGCCAAGCCGGGTGCGCAGAGCAACACGTTCGAGGCGCTGCCGGGCCTGGTGAAGGAAGCCGCGCGGGCGCGGGCGGGTCTGGCGCGTCGCCGGGACGGGGCTCCCAGGGGCCGCACAGCCGCGGCTCTCACGCCGAGTGCGACCGGACCCGAACTCGTCGGCATCGGCTCGTCGACCGGCGGCGTCGAGGCGCTGATGCAGGTCCTGGCGGAGTTTCCGGCCGACTGCCCGCCCACCCTGATCGTCCAGCATCTCCCCGCCGCGTTCACCGGTTCCTTCGCGGCACGTCTCGACCGGGCCTGCCCTGCGCATGTCACCGAGGCGAAGGAGGGCGACCTGGTGCGGAACGGCCGGGTGTATCTGGCACCCGGCGGCGGGCGACACATGATGCTGCGCAAGGGTGTGCAGCCCAGCATCGCCCTGGTCGAGGACGGACCGGTCTGCGGGCACAGGCCGTCGGTGGACGTCCTGTTCGCCTCGATCGCCAAGAACTTCAAGGGTCGCATGACCGGCGTCATCCTCACGGGCATGGGGCGAGACGGTGCGCAGGGCCTGCTCGAGATGCGCAATTGCGGCGCCCGCACGATCGCCCAGGACGAGGATTCGTCGCTGGTCTACGGCATGCCGCGCGTCGCCTACGAGATCGGCGCGGCGGAGAAGCGCGTGCCGCTCGCGCGGGTCGCGCGGCAGATTTTCGCATGAACCGGCCACACCGCAGTTTTTCGGATAAGCCGCAAATTTTCAGCTTTGGCTGGGGGAAACATTCAAGGGTCCGGCGTCTAATGCATACAAGAGGTACGGCGCAATGAGCATCAAAGATCACCTGAAGGTCCTGATCGTCGACGACCACCGCACGAGCCGAATGCTCATTCGCGACGCGCTCGAGCAACTCGGGATCAAGAACATCGTCTTCGCCACGGACGGGGAGGAAGCTCTCCGCACGATGATGACCGCGCCTTGCCACATCATCATCTCCGACTTCAACATGCCGAAGCTCGACGGCATTCAGCTGCTGAAGGCGATCCGCGCCTATGGCCCGACGAAGAAGACGCCGTTCATCATCCTGACCGGCAAGGGGGATCGCGAACTGGTCCAGCAGGCGGCACAGTGCGGCGTCAACAACTTCCTCGCCAAGCCGATCACCCTGCCCGTGCTCAAGAAGACGATGGAAGCGGTCGTCGGGCCGCTGCAGTAACGCCAGTGAGCAATGTAATGGAAGCACGGCGCGTTCACGTCATGCAGGGAGAGTCGAAGGTCGAGGACGGAGCAGGCACGGTTCTGACGACACTCCTCGGCTCGTGCGTCGCCGCATGTATCCGCGACCCCGAGGCGGGCGTCGGCGGCATGAACCACTTCCTGCTGCCGGGGAGCAGCGACTACGAGGGTGGCCGCGCGGAGAGCTTCGGTCTCTATCTGATGGAGCTGCTGGTCAACGGCCTGATGCAGCGAGGCGCCCGTCGCGGCCGCCTGGAAGCGAAGCTGTTCGGCGGGGCGCGTACGGTGGAGGGTCTGTCCGATGTCGGCGCGAAGAACGCCGCCTTCGCGGAACGCTTCCTGCGGATGGAGAAGATCACCTATCTCGGCGGCAGCCTCGGTGGTCTGTCCGGGCGGCGGATCGAGTACTGGCCGCAGTCCGGGCGCGCGCGGCAGATCTTCTTCGAGAAGGCGGCGATGCCGCGCATACCGGTCGCCCCGGCGCGTATGCCGCAGACGATCGGCGACGTCGAACTTTTCTGAGCCAACCCCCATGCGGCCGCAAGGCGGCCGTCCTGATCCGGCCTGCCGGGACTTGCAGACAAGAGCGCATAGATGACGACGAGCACGCTGCCAGACCTTCTCAAGACGCTGTCACGGGAGATCGGGGCCCTGGCCGATACCACCGAGGCGCTGCACGAGCTCGTCTGCCACGACTGCTCGATCCGGGACGCCTCCTATGTGCAGGCGGTCCAGAGCATCGATCGCGCCCAGCAGACCCTCGACAATCTCTCGGTGTTTCTCGGGACTCTCGGCGAACACGTCTCCGACGACTGCGCAGTCAGCCTGACCGCCGCCCTCGACACCGTCCGGCTGACGGAGCTGAAGCACCGTCTGGCCGTGCCGCAGGCATCGGAAGGGGCCGGCAGGCTCATCCCCGCGACCGTCGGAGAGATGGAACTGTTCTCTTAGGCCCTGTGCGCAGTGGCCGCGCTCGGCGCTCGCACTTGCGCGAGGCTTGCAAGCTGCACCGGCCGACGCCGTTCCCTGCAGCAGCGGTACCATCACACCGGAAGCCATTCTTCCCGGAGCATCGAGAAAGCCTCGCTTGGCCTATCGGGCCCGGCGTGTCTGCGACCTGCTGCCCATGCTCGTTAACCGTCTGTTAACCGGGGCTTCGCGCAAGCTTCGGCCGGCATGTTCCCGCCAGATGTTGCGTTGCATCGCGAATGTGTAGGGGACGGACATGGCGCTTGCCATCGGTGGACAGACTCAGCAGGTACTGGCAAATCTCGGCGCGCTGGGCCCGAGAAAACTCGGTGCGCTGGGGCTCATCGGTGTGCTGGTCGTCGCACTGGTCGGGCTTGGCAGCTACTATCTCTCCCGCCCGGACATGGAGACGCTCTATTCGGGTCTCGACCGCACCGACGTCACCCGCATCGGCGCGGCGCTGACGGAAGCGGCGATCCCCTTCGACGTCAACATGACCGGCGACGCCATCCTGACGCCGTTCTCGCAGACGGCGCCGGCCCGCATGCTCCTGGCCGAGAAGGGCCTGCCGCGGTCGGAGAACGCCGGCTACGAGCTCTTCGACAATCTCGGCTCCATCGGCCTGACCTCGTTCATGCAGGAGATCACCCGGGTCCGCGCTCTGGAAGGCGAGATTGCCCGCACCATCCAGACGCTGAAGAACGTCCGCGCCGCGCGCGTCCACATCGTCCTGCCGGACGAGGGATCGTTCCGCCGCGAACAGCGCAAACCCTCGGCCAGCGTCGTGATCCGCACCGAGAGCCCGGAAGATTTCGGCTCGGCGCAGGCCGTCCGCTCGCTCGTCGCCGCGGCGATACCGGGCATGAACCCGAACGAGGTCACGGTCCTCAACTCCGACGGCACGCTGCTGGCGACCGCCGATGACTCGGTATCCGCGGCGCCGACCAAGCTGTTCGGCATCGAGAAGATCGTCTCCAACAGCGTCGAGGAATCGATCCGCCGCACGCTTGCCCCCTATCTCGGCATCGGCAATTTCCAGACCAGCGTCATCACGCGGCTGAACACCGACCGGCGGCAGGTGAGCGAGCGGCTGTTCGATCCGGACGTGCGCGTCGAGCGCTCGACCAGGACCGTGCGCGAGAGCGGCTCGAGCCAGAACACCGAAGGCGAGACGCCCGTCGGGGTCGAGCAGGATATCCGGGCCGTGGACGAGGCGCCGGCCGTCGGCGGCGGCGAGACGTCGCGCGACGAGAACGAGCGGCGCGAGGAACTGACCAATTACGAGATCAATGAGAAGACCATCTCGACGACGAGCGACGGCTATGCGGTCGAGCGACTGTCGATTGCCGTCGTCGTCAACCGCCAGCGGCTGAAGGACGCGATCGGCACGGACGCCACCGACGCGCAGGTCGAGGAGCGGATCGCCGAGATCCAGGCGCTCGTTGCGTCCGCATCCGGCTTCTCCGAAGCGCGCGGCGACCAGATCAAGGTTACCGCAGTCGACTTCATGGCGGACGGAAGCGAACTGGAGCCCATGCCGGGGCCGAGCCTCGGCGAGATGTTCGTGCGCCAGTCGGGCACGCTGATCAACGCCCTGACCATCCTGGTAGTCGCCGTCCTTGTGATCTGGTTCGGCCTGCGACCTGCCGTCCGCGCCATTGCCGGTACCGCCAGCGTTCCGGAGGAGCAGATCGAGGCAGAGCCCTTGATGGATCTCGACCTCGCCTTGCCGACCTTCGATGGCAGTGATGTCGATCTCGGCACAGGCGTCGCTCAAGGTTCCGCCGATATCGGTCGGAGTGCCGGGATGGACCCGGCCTACCTCGAGGACCTGTCGCTCAGTCAGGTGAAGTCGCCGGAGGCGCGGCTGGCGAAGCTGATCGCCTTCGACGAAGCGCAGGCAGCGGCGATCCTCAGGCAGTGGATCCATCAAAAGGAAGCGGCGTAGTCCATGATCCCCCTGGCGCAGTATCTGCCCGAGTTCGAAGAACAGGACGGCACCCCCTTTGCAGGCCGCAGGAGCGCCGCGCCGCGGCCCCGACGCCAGCGCCAGCCGGATTTCGAGCAGTTGATGATGGTCGCGAGCCACGCCTTCGACCCGGATCCGGCCTCGGCGGTCGTCCCGTTCCCGCTGATGGCGCTGCCCGAGATGGACGCGCCGGAAGATGCCTCCGAGATATCGGAAGCGGAGGCCGGAACCGCGCGGTCCGGGTCGAGCGACATCGATGCGGAACCTGCCGCCGATACCGAAGCGGGCGAGATGCTCGAAGGATCGGCCGAGATCGTCGCGGGGCCGAGCCACGAAGAGCTCCTTGCGGCAGCGCGCGAGGAAGCGCGGGTGCAAGCGCGGGCCGAGGCCGAGGCGGAGCATCAGCTGGCGCTGGCGGAAGCCGTCCGGATGGAGCGCGAGCGCGCCGAGGCTGACAGCGCCGCTGCCCTCGCCACGGCGCGGGCGGAGTGGGCCGCCGCCGAGGGCGAGCGCCTGGCCGGGCTGTTCGACGAGCGGCTCGACCGGATCGAGAGCGTGGTGCGCTCGTCGCTGTCGAGCGTCCTGCGGCCGATCGCGCTTGCCGCGCGGCGCCGCCAGACGGTGATGGAACTTGCTGGCGCGGTGCGCACCCTGACGCTCGACGGGGCGGCGCTGACGGTCCGCGCGAGCGGGCCCGCCGATCTTCTCGACGCGCTGGCGGCGCAGCTCGGAAGCGGCAGCGCCATGGTCGCGTTCACGCCGGACGAAGACCGCGTCGACGTGCGGATCGAATGCGACCAGACGGTCATCGAGACGCGCCTCGCCGGGTGGCGCACGGCGCTGGAAGAGGCACTGGCGTGAACGAACAGGCAGGCGCCGGACATCTGGAACGCCAGGAGATCATCATCGTCCGCCGCCGGGCGGCGGTGGACGAGGGCCATCATGGCGGCGTCTGGAAGATCGCCTTCGCCGACTTCATGACGGCGATGATGGCCTTCTTCCTGGTGATGTGGCTGACCAACACCTCGGACATGGCGACGCGCAAGCAGGTCGCCCAGTATTTCAACCCGATCAAGCTGACCGATACGGCCCCTGCCACGCGGGGCGTCGAGACGAAGGACGACGGCGCCTCCCGTGACGCCAGCGAACGCGGCGTCAGCCGCGTCGAGACCAATGGCGACCCGCATGGCAAGCCGCTCGCCGGCGAGCAGAAGGGCGGCGACGAGCAGGCGCTGTTCCGCGATCCCTATGCGGTGCTGGCCGAGATCGCCTCGGAGAGCAGCGCCACCAGCAGCACCTTCGACAACGGCGTTCCCGACGGATCTGGCTTGCCGGGCATGAACGGCGGCGACGCCTATCGCGACCCGTTCGACCCTGCCTCCTGGCAGATCGCCCCGAACACGGTGGACAATGGCGGCATGCTGGAAGACGTGCCGCCGGCGGAATTCCGCACCGAGGTAATCCCCGTCGAGCCTCCGGTCGAACAGGAGCCCGCAGAGATTGCCGAAGCCGGCGAGGAGGCCATGCCCGTCCCCGACGATTCGGATGGCGAAGGCCAGGCTGGCGAAGAAAAAGCCATGGAGGAGAAGACGGGCGACGTCGCCGATGCAGTGAAGGCCGATCTCGAGGTCGAGCTTGCCAAGGCGGGCCAATCGCTGCCTGCCAACGTGGAGATCATCGCCGGCAAGGGGGGCGTGACGATCTCGCTTGCCGACGATGCGGTCAGTGGCATGTTTGCCATCGGCTCGGCTCGCCCGACCCCGGAAGCGGTGGCGATGATGGAGAAGATCGCGGCGGCGCTGGCAAAGCGCGAGGGCGAGGTAATCATCCGGGGCCACACCGACGCGCGCCCCTTTGCCAGCGGCGAGTACGACAACTGGCGGCTTTCGACCGCTCGAGCCCACATGGCGTATTACATGCTGGCGCGCGGCGGCCTCGACGAGAAGCGTGTCCGGGCGATCGAGGGCTTCGCCGACCGGGAGCCACGGGACCCCTCCGACCCTGAAGCGGCGATCAACCGCCGCATCGAGATATTGCTGACGGTTCCTTCGGCATGAAAGCAGTCCCGTCCCGTGGTGCCGCGCTCGTGGCGCTGATGTTGCTGGCATCCTGTCCTGCGGCCCTCGCCCAGGAGGAGGCGCCGGCCGTCGTCCGGGAAGATCCGGGCGCGGCGGCGGAGCGGGTCCGCCAGGCGGGCGAAACGGCGCGGCAGGCGGCAGCGACGACCGCATCGCCTGATGCGGCGGCAGAGGATGGTGCCACAGCAGAACAGGGTCCGATGCCCTATGAGATCGTCCGCTCGCTGCAGTTTCTGCAGGATCAGGTGGCGCGCGGCAACGGTGCCGCCATCCGGGTCCAGTCGCGGTTGCTGAGGCGGTACGGACCGACCTTCGCCGAATCTGCGCCCGAGACCTGGCAGGATCCGCGCAACCGCCGCGCCGCGGCGCTGTTCGTCCTCAGCGGCGGCCCGCCCCAGGTGCTCCGCAAGATCATCGAACTCACGAGGCCGGAGGGCGAGGATCAGTTGCTCCTCGAGGGCGCTCTTGCCTATGTCGAGAACCGCTCCGCCGAGGCGATCGCGAAACTGAGCGCGATCGATCTCGCAACCGGGGAAAGTGCGCTCGTCGCGCAGGTGGAACTTGCTCTGGCGCAGCTGCAGCAGGAGTCCGACCCCGAGACGGCGCTGGCCCGGCTGAAGCGGGTGATGCTGGCGGCACCCGGCACGTTGCTGGAGGAGGCGGCGCTGCGCATGGGCGTGATGCTGGCGGAAACGACGGGCGAGCCGGCGGCGGCAGATCGCTTCGCGCGGCAGTATTTCGAGCGATACTCGCGGTCCGCCTATGCCGGCAACTTTCGCGCCCGCTTCGCGTCCGTCTATGCCGAGCGTCCCGCCGGAATGGAAGAGGCCACCGTCGCTGCGATCGTCGACGCCACGTTCACGATCCCGCCCGAGCAGCAGCTGTCCATCTTCCTCGCCGTCGGGCGACGGGCTCTCGTGACCGGTAACCACCGTCTCGCCGCCATGACCGCCGGGCGTGTACTGGCCTATCCAGCCCTGACGCGGGAGGACCGGGTCCGCGCGACGCTCTACGAGATTGCCGCGACGTTGACGGAGCGCGATTTCGTCGAGGTCCGCGCGACGCTGGAAGCGATCGACCCGGCGCTGCTCCATCCCGCAGATCAGAAGCTTCGCACTGCCGCGGTCAAGTTGCTCGACCAGATGCGCCAGCCGCTGCTCGCCGGGGCGCTTCCTGCCGAAACCGATGGCGGCGACGCGAGCGACCTGCCTGCCGCCGACATGCTGGCCCGTGGCGAAGCGCTGCTGGAGGCGATGCGCGGCGACACGAAGGGAATCAATCCATGACCGCTGTGCCGAGCCAGATAGACAATCTTCCACAGCCGGCCCCGCGTCGTGCGGCGGGACGCGAAGAGCGCC
Source organism: Aurantimonas endophytica (assembly GCF_014196845.1). Lineage (GTDB taxonomy): Bacteria > Pseudomonadota > Alphaproteobacteria > Rhizobiales > Rhizobiaceae > Aurantimonas > Aurantimonas endophytica. The sequence continues at coordinate 1,571,114 of NZ_JACIEM010000001.1, read as the reverse complement.
GCGACGGCGAGGCGTTCACCTCTGCACTGGGCGCCCGCGAGGATGACAGCCGGACAGCCCTTCCGGGAGAGTCCGCGGTCGGCGACGCGCCGTCGTCCTCTGAGGGCACGGCAGGAACCGAAGGCACACGGGCAACGAGCGCCGAGTCCGGACGCGAGGGTTTGGCCGCGCTTTTCGCCGCGTTCGAGCCGGGCCCCGGTTCTTCGGCCCGGGGAATTGCCGACGAAAGGGGCGGCGCGGCAGTTCCCGGCGGCTCGCACGGCCGGAGCTCCGCCGCTCATCGGCCGGCGGAAGCGACGACGCCGACGACAGGCGCCCCGGCAGGTCCTTTTGCCGGATTGCCGGATGACATGTCCGACGATGCCAGGACGGAGCTGTTCCGACGGCTCGACGCGACGGCGGCTGCAGTCTTCCACGGCGATGCAGCCTCCCTGCGGTTCGGCGCGCCGGGCCAGGGATCGTCCGGGACACCGATCCGCGCCGACTTCGTATCGATGCGAACCGATTTCGCGCCAGCCGGGCGAGGCGACGACAGGGGAGCCGCCGCTGCCGCTTTCGCGGCACGAACCGGCGCGCTGGGCCGTCTCGCCGCCGCCGGCGGCGCAGCGCAAGCCGGCGCTGGGTCCCTCGACGGGCCGAGCCAGTTGGCTGCCGAAGGCCGGCCGGCGACGGGCAACTCCTCCTTTGCCCGGCCGGAGAATGGCCAGGCTGAGAAGCTGACAGGGCCTCTGGCTGGGGCACTTGAGACAGCGGCAGAAACCGCGCCGGCGCCGAATGGTGCGGCGGACCCTTCGCGGTCGAAGGCGAAGGGTGGCGATGCGGCGGCCGAGCGGCTATCCGCCACGAAGTCGGAGGACCTGACCGCAACTGTCGAAGCTCCCGTCCTTGCCGGCTCGACCACAGCCAGCACATCACAGGCGCCGGCTCGGCAGGTCGCTTCCGTCGTCGGCAACGCCTTCAGCGAGTTCCGATCCGGCCCGGACGGGTCCGAGGGAGCCGGAAACCTGCGACTGAGAGCGGGTGGCGCAGCGCTGAAGACGGTTCAGATCCAGCTGCAGCCGGCGCATTTCGGCAAGGTCGACGTCACGCTGAGGCTGATCGATGGGCAGCTGGCAATCCAGTTGCTCGCAAGCGAGCCGGAAACCGTCATGCGGCTCAAGGACGACGCCGAAGGCCTGAGATCACTGCTCAGCCAGTCCGGCTTCGCCGTCGAGGACGCGGCGATCAGCATCGGTCTCCGCGATCCGGCGCAGTCCCGCGGCACGTCGACCCCGGGCTTTGCCGACAACGCGCCGGGCGGCGGCTCGGCCGACGGCCAAGCCGCAAATGGCGGCGCGTCGCGCAACGAGACCGGTGGGCAGGGCGGCGCTGCAGGGCAGGGCGGCCGCGACGGCAATGTCCGCGGCGAACGCGGATCGGCATCTGCGGACGCGCCTGGATTGGCCCGCGGCCTCGACCGCTCCGTCTACCTCTGAACCTCGACTCCGGTTTGCGACTGGGACGAATGGCCAGCGGTCGGCCTGGCGTAGCGCGGGCTGGCCTGAACCCGCCTCGTTAATAAATCGGTAACGAAAAAAAATAGTGAGTCGGATTCGATACTTAGCCCCAATTCCGCCGATATGGTTAATGGATCACTAAATTTCAGGATAGGCGCAAGACTCACGTCAGGTTACCTCTTTTCGCACAGCAAAACGGCGGGGCCGGAGGGGTTGAGATGATCGTTGTAGTGGACAATCGTGAGCTTGTGACGAGCGGCTACCAGTCCTTGTTCGGCCGTGAAGGCGTCTCCGCTGCCGGGTTCCAGGCCGAGGATTTCCGCGAGTGGGTCGAGACCGCGCCGGACGCCGACATTTCAGCCGTCGAAGCCTTCCTGCTGGGTGATTTCGATGACCGCGCCATCTGCCCGCGCTTCATCCGCTCCCGCTCCAAGGCACCGCTGATCGCGCTCTCCGACAGCCGCAATCTCGATGGCACGCTGGATCTCTTCGCAGCCGGCGTCGACGACGTCGTGGCCAAGCCGGTGCACGTCAAGGAGATCCTCGCACGGGTCGGCGCCATCCGCCGCCGCGAGGCGATCGAGCAGGCCCGCACCGTCGTCGGCGAGATCTCGGTCTACCAGGACGGACGCGATGCTGAGGTTGCCGGCAAGCCGATGGCGCTGCCCCGCCGCGAGCGCCGCATCCTGGAATATCTGGTCGCCAACCGCGGCCGCCGGGTTTCCAAGCAGCAGCTGTTCAGCGCGATCTACGGCATCTTCGACGAGAACGTCGAGGAGAACGTCATCGAGAGCCATATCTCCAAGCTGCGCAAGAAGCTGAAGATGCGCCTCGGCTACGATCCCGTGTCGTCGAAGCGCTACCTCGGATACGGCATCGGTGTAGACTAATCACCGATAGTTACCGAAGTATTAACAAGGAAAGCCGCGTCGGATAATCCGGGGCGGCTTTTTGTTGTCGTCGATCTACTTGGCGAAGCCCGCCGACGGCCAGCCAGACGCAAGCTTCGCTCCCTAATCATGGCGCCGAACAAATGCACCGCGGAGCAGCATCGGGCCATGAGCATCAACGGCGTCTTCAGAACCAGCGTCTCGGGAATGAACGCTCAGGCAAACCGCCTTTCCGTCGTCTCGGACAATATCGCCAACTCCAGCACCACCGGATACAAGCGGAACTCCACCGAATTCTCCTCCCTGGTGATCGCGCAGGGTGGCGGCGAGTACAATTCCGGCTCGGTCACAACCCAGGTCCGGCAATCCGTCAGCCAGCAGGGCAATATCGCAGCCAGCTCGTCCGGCTCCGACCTTGCCATCCAGGGTGAGGGCTTCTTCGTGGTCCAGGACGCCGCCGGGCGCGAATTCTACACCCGCGCCGGGTCTTTCGTGCAGCGCACGGAGAACAACGTCACCTACCTCGTCAACTCGGCTGGCTACCGGCTGAAGGACACGACGGCCCTCGACGGCAGCGTCGGACCGATCACCCTTCCGGTCGGAGAGATCGTCGCGCCGCAACGGACGACCGAGGCGAACTTCTCGCTGCAGTTCCCGGAATCGGCCGAACTCAACGCGACCAAGAAGTCGTCGATGGTCATCTACGACAATATCGGCAGGTCCGTCATCGTCGACGTCAATATGGAGAAGACGGCCGCCAACCAGTGGACCATCAGCTATACCGACGACCTCGGTCCGCAGACCAGCGTCATCAATTTCGACGAAGCCACCGGCCTCGGCACCGCTGTGCCTGCGGCCATGACCTATACGACGATGCCCGGGAACCAGACGATCGCGATCGGTCTCGGACCGCTGACCGAATATGCTACCGACTTCTCCACGCGTCTGGTGGCCAACGGTAATCCGGCTGGCACATTTGCCGAGTTCGCCTTCGGCGAGGACGGCACGCTGAACGGCATCATGGACACCGGGGCCATTATCCAGCTCTACCAGCTGAAATTCGCCCGCTTCCCGAGCCCCGATCAGCTCTCGGCATCCGCCGGCAACGTCTACAGCGCCACCGACGGCTCCGGCGTCGTCGACATCGGCACCCCAGGCATGAACGGCTTCGGCAGCCTCGTCCCCAGTGGCCTCGAACAGTCGAATGTCGATCTGGCCTCGGAACTGACCAGCATGATCGAGTCCCAACGCAGCTACAGCGCCAATTCGAAAGTGTTCCAGACAGGGTCCGAGATCCTCGACGTTCTCGTCAACCTGAAACGCTAGGCGCCGTTCGCCGCATAGCCACGCATCGGACCCTTCAGCGCCATGTCACTTCTTTCTGCCTTCTCGAATGCCCGGGCTTCGCTATCCACCGTCGCGAGCCAAACCGCGATCGTCTCGCGGAACATCGCCAATGCCGACAATCCGTATGCGTCGCGGAAATACGCAAACCTGGCGACGGGGCAGCTGGGGGGCGTCAAGATCGTCTCCATCGCCCAGTCGGGCGACCCCGCGCTGTTTCGTTCGCTGCTCGTTTCGACATCGGCGCTGGGGGCAGCCGATGCGAAGGCGACGGGGCTCGATCGCATCCGTGACGTGATCGGGGATGTCGACGCGCCGACGTCGCCTGCCGCCAGGCTGGCCCAGCTGAAGGCTGCGCTGTCGCAGTACGCCGTCTCTCCGGAGAACGGTCAGACCGCCGAGGCGGCCGTCGCCGCAGCGCGCGACATGGCCAGCGGGCTCAACGACGCCAGTGCCGCCGTACAGGCAACGCGCAAGGACGCCGACGACAAGCTCGACCAGGCGGCCAAGAACATGACCGCGCTGCTTGCCGAATTCCAGACGGTCAATGGCCGGGTGATGTCCGGTGCGTCGACGGGCGCAGACGTCACCGACTTCCTCGACCGGCGCGACCAGATCATCCGCGAGCTGTCGCAATATGTCGGGGTCAACGTCCAGAAGCGGAACGGCAACGAGGTTGCTCTCTACACCGACTCCGGCATCACGCTGTTCGACAAGACCGCACGTGCGATCGAGTTCTCGCCGCAGGCGGCCTACGATCCGACCGTCGTTGGCGGTGCGTTCAAGATAGACGGTGTCGTGATCTCCGGCGCCGTGTCGCCGATGCCGGTGAAGAGCGGCAGTCTCGCGGGCCTGCTGACGCTTCGCGACGAAACGGCCGTAAGCTTTCAGGGCCAGCTCGACGGCATCGCCTATGCTCTGATCGACGGTTTCGCAGAAACCAACCAGGTCGATCCGCTGGATACGGCCCGCTACGCCGGCCTCTTCACGTCGACGGGGATGACCACCGTGCCGACCTCGGTGGCCGGCGCCAAGGGTCTTGCCGGCACGATCCGGATCGCCGCGAGCGTCGACTCGACGCAGCCCGGCGGCAACCCGATGCTGCTGCGGGACGGCGCCATCTCCCACCCCGGCGATCCCGCCTTCAGCTACAACGCCAACGGATCGAGCGGCTTCACCCAGCGTCTGAACGACCTCATCGCGCAGTTTTCCCAGCCCCGCGATTTCGACGTGAATTTCGGCGCAGGCGAACGGGCGACGCTGTCGGAGTACAGCTCGGCATCGATCGGATGGCTGGAGGGCCAGCGTGCCGAAGCGGCTGCGGAGGCGGACTATCGCGCCGTGCTGCTGTCGCGCACCCAGGAAAGCCTCTCCGACAGAAGCGGCGTCAATATCGACGACGAGATGACCCGAATGCTCGATCTGGAACGGTCCTACCAGGCTTCCAGCAAACTGCTGTCGACGGTCGGAGAGATGATCGACGCGCTTCTCGCCATCCGATAACCGGAGACCTCCGTGAGCAATTTTCTCGTTTCCAGCTACTCGCTGTCCGCGGCGCCGCGCTCGGCAATCTTCCGCATCCAGGATGACCTCCGGAATGCCCAGAAGGAATCGACCACCGGGCGTATGGCGGATGTCGGGCTCGGGCTCGGGGTGCGCACCAACCAGACGGTTTCGCTGCGGATCGAGCGGGAGAACAACACGCGCCTGCGCGAGTCCAATGCGCTCATCGGCCAGCGCTTCGAGACGATGCAGACGGCGCTCGAATCCGTCGTCAAGACCGCCGAAGCACTTGTCGCGTCGCTGATCTCCAACGGCGCCAGCGATCCTGGCATCTCGGCGAGCGTGCAGCAGGCGAAAGCCGGCCTGCAGCAGCTGAGCGGGGCGCTGAACAGTGCGTCCGGGGCGCGGTTCCTCTTCTCGGGGGCAAGCAGCGACCGGCCGGCAATCGCCTTCGAGGCAGTGAGCGGTGGCACGGCCCGCGGCTACGAACAGGACTCGACCGCCAAGAAGGCGACGGCGGACGCATTCCAGACGGCGTTTGGCTTTGCCCAGAACGATCCGGCCGTAGCCGGCATTTCCCCAGCCGATCTCGAGGCGTTCGTGGCCGGTGGCCTCGACGGCCTCTTCCAGCTTTCCCCGACTGGGGAGTGGGACAACTGGTCCAGCGCCGACGGGACCTCCGTCTACAACCGCATCAGCGAGAGCGAGACGCTGGACGTCTCGTATCCGGCATCCGACGAGGCTTTCCGGAACATTGCCAAGGCATACGTGATGATCGCCGATCTCGGGGTCGAAGGGATGACGGGCGAGTCACGTCAGCTTCTCACAAGCCGGGCGATCGAAACTCTCACTCAGGGCCTGGCGCAACTGACCGAGATCCGGGCTGAGATCGGCGGCAAGCAGAGCCGTCTCGAAACGACGGAAGAGACGCTCAAGAGCCGCAACAGCGTACTGACCCTGTCGATCGCCTCGTTCGAGGAGGTCGACCCCTACGAGGCTTCGACCCGGGTGACCACGCTGATGAATCTCCTGGAGACATCCTATGCGCTGACCGCGCGGATCTCGCGGCTCAGCATCCTCAACTACCTCTAAAGCCCTCCGGGGCTCTGACCGCACCATCGTACACCACGGCAAATACTGATCCGAGCGCTGCACACCGCAGCCGGCGATAAGAATTCAAGGCCCGTACCGGTCTCGCAAGAGGCGCTTCGGGTAAGCAGCAAGGGGTTGGAATGTATCAGTTCTCTTACGCGGAAGTGACCCAGGACGTCGAAGTCGACGCCCGTGACCGCGAGCGTCAGGCCCTTGATCACTCGATCACGATGCTCGAGCGCGCCTCGGTCAGCGGTCCGCGCTCTCGCGACGCGATCGACGCGATCTATGCGACGCGCAGCCTCTGGGCGATCCTCGTCGAGGATCTGGCGGGGGAAGACAACGGGCTGCCTGAAGATCTGCGGGCTGAACTGATTTCCGTCGGGCTCTGGATCATGCGCGAGGCCGAAGCGATCCGGCTCGGCAAGTCCGAGAATTTCAAGGGCATCATCGAAATCTCCACGCTGATCCGCAACGGGTTGAACTGACATGGCCACGCTCCGGATCTCGCTCCGGCCGGGCGAGCGCATCTTCGTCAACGGCGCGGTGCTCAAGGTCGACCGCAAGACCACGCTGGAATTCCTCAACGACGTGACGTTCCTGCTAGAGAGCCATGTCATGCAGGCGGAAGAGGCGACGACGCCGCTTCGCCAGCTCTATTTCGTCATCCAGATGATGATCATGGATCCGAACAACAGCGACCCGGCGCGCAAGCTTTTCGAGGCCTCGCGGGTGCTGATGCTCAAGACCTACAGCAACCGCGACATCATCGACGGGTTGACCGAGGCGTCCGAGCTTGTCGAGCGGAACCGGTGCTTCGAGGCGCTGAAGCGCGTGCGCTCGCTGATCCCGCTCGAGGACGAGGCTCTCGGCAAGACGACGGCGGCCTTCCCGCCACCACAACCCGAACGAACCGAGTTGCGGCTGGCCGCAGGAGGGGCACGATGACCGTCAGTGGCGTTTCCGGATCCGCCTCCTACCAATCCGCCCAGACCACGGCCGAGAAGAGCTCGACGCTCGACTACAATTCGTTCCTCAAGCTGCTGGTCGCGGAAATGTCCCATCAGGACCCGCTCAATCCAACGGATTCGACCCAGTACATCTCGCAGTTCGCGTCGTTCTCGTCTGTCGAGCAGGCAATCCAGACCAACAAGAAGCTGGATTCGCTGATGACGGTGTCGGCGCTGACCCAGGCCAATTCGCTGATCGGCCGTACGGCGACCTCGGCCGATGGTTCGGTGACCGGCAAGGTCGAAGCGGTGCGCGTCGTCGATGGCGGCGTGCAGGCGGTCCTCGGGGGCGGCAAGACGCTGATGCTCGAAGCCGGCACGACGGTGAAATGAGACCATGAACGAAGCTGACGCACTCGACATCGTCCAGTCCGCCATCTGGACCATCGTGGCCGCCTGCGGCCCTGCCGTCGCCGCGGCGATGATCGTCGGCGTGGCGATCGCCCTGTTCCAGGCACTGACGCAGATCCAGGAGGTGACGCTCACCTTCGTGCCGAAGATCCTGGCGATCTTCATCGTCATCGCCCTGACCGCCTCGTTCACCGGCGCGCAGGTCTTCGCCTTCACGCAGGAATCCTACTCGCGCATCGAGCACGGCTTCAGCTGATACCTGCCGGCTCGCCCGATCCAGCCGGCGAGGCAGATGCCCCGCCGGCGCGTCCGCTTGCCGGCGCCTGGAGGTCTCCTTTCCTCTGCTGGCGCACGTCTCCGACGCTCCACTGAACAGCCCGAAGCAACCTTCGTTTGCGAAACCTCGGCCTCGACGCCCGCCGCGACCGCCGCACGGGTCATGACAGTTGAGTCCGGGAAGCCGCGATGTCCGCCGATATTCTGAAGCCTCGTCGGGTCGAAGCCCCCAGCGTCACGGGAGGCCGTGACATCGGCTTCGCGATCGCGGTGGTGCTGGTCCTCACGGTCCTGTTCATCCCGATCCCGTCCTTCCTGATCGATATCGGCCTCGCCTTCTCGATCGCGCTTTCCGTGCTGATCCTGATGGTCGCGCTCTGGATCCAGAAGCCGCTCGACTTCTCGGCATTCCCGACGGTTCTGCTGCTCGCCACGATGATGCGCCTGTCGCTCAACATCGCGACGACGCGCGTGATCCTGTCCGAAGGACATAACGGCGTGAACGCGGCCGGTCACGTCATCGGCGGTTTCTCCCAATTCGTCATGGGCGGCGATTTCGTCATCGGCATCGTCGTCTTCCTGATCCTGATCATCGTCAACTTCCTCGTCATCACCAAGGGCGCGACACGCATCGCCGAGGTCGGCGCGCGCTTCACGCTGGACGCGATCCCCGGCAAGCAGATGGCGATCGACGCCGACCTCTCCGCCGGGCTGATCGACGAGCGCCAGGCGCAGGCGCGGCGCCAGGAGCTGGAGGAGGAAAGTTCCTTCTTCGGTTCGATGGACGGCGCCTCGAAATTCGTCCGCGGCGACGCGATCGCCGGGCTGATCATCACCGCCGTCAACATATTCGGCGGCATCATCATCGGCATCACACGGCACGAAATGGATGCCGCCAGCGCCGCGGACGTGTTCACCAAGCTGTCGGTGGGCGATGGGCTGGTGACGCAGATCCCGGCGCTGATCGTCTCGCTGGCGGCTGGTCTGCTGGTCTCGAAGGGCGGCAATCGCGGCGCGGCGCAGCTCGCCGTCATCGGGCAGCTCGGCTTCTATCCCCGCGCCATGGCGGTATCGGGCGTGCTGATGGCCATTCTTGCCTTCCTGCCGGGCCTGCCGTTCGTCCCCTTCTTCATCCTCGGCGCCGGCCTCGGGTTCCTCGCCTATATCATCCCGCGGCAGCGCCGGGACGAGCAGCGCAAGGTCGAGGAAGTCCGCGACGAGGAAGAGAAGCTCGCAGTCGAGGCCGAGCGGACCTCGGTCAAGGAATCGCTCAAGATCGTCGAGATCGAGCTCGTGCTCGGCAAGCAGACCTCGGCGCATCTGGTGCTGAAGCGCGAGGAACTCGCCCACCGGGTCCAGAAGATGCGTCGGCGCTTCGCCGCCCGCTACGGCTTCGTGGTCCCGGAAATCAAGCTGTCCGACGACCTCTCGGTCGACCCGAAATCCTACCAGATCAAGATCCACGGCACGGTGGTGGCGTCCCAGCAGCTGCGGCTCGGCGACCTGATGATCGTGCTGGGCGATGCCGGCAAGCCCGACATGCCCCACGACATCACCAAGGAACCCGCCTTCGGCATGCGGGCGGCGTGGGTCTCGGGCAGTTTCGCCGAAGAGGCTCGCCGGCAGGGTTTCGAGCCGATCGACACGCTGTCGATCGTGCTGACGCATCTATCGGAGGTCATCCGCAACAACCTTGCCCAGCTCCTGTCCTACAAGGACATGCGGGCGCTGACCGAGCGGCTGGAGCCGGAATACAAGCGGTTGATCGACGAGATCATCCCCTCCCACATGTCGTATTCCGGCCTGCAGGCGGTGCTCAAGCTGCTGCTGGCCGAGCGGGTATCGATCCGCAACCTCAACCTGATCCTCGAGGCCATCGCCGAGATTGCGCCGCATGTGCGTCGCTCGGAGCAGATCGTCGAGCATGTGCGCATGCGCATGGCGCAGCAGATCTGCGGCGACCTCCTGCACGACGGCAAGCTCGGCGTGCTGCGGCTCGGAAACCAGTGGGACCTTGCGTTCCACCAGGCGCTGAAGCGGGACGCCAAGGGCGACGTCATCGAGTTCGACATCGATCCCCGCGTCGTCGAGCAGTTCGCGACGGAGGCCACCAAGGTGATCCGCGAGAAGATGGATCAGGGCGAGATGTTCGTGCTGGTCGCCGCTCCCGACGCGCGGCCTTACGTGCGCATGATGATCGAGCGGATCTTCGTCAACCTGCCGGTGCTCTCGCATGTCGAGATCGCCCGCGGCGTCGACATCAAGACGGTCGGGTCGATCTCGTGACACCGGAGCTGTCGGAGCTCTTCTTCGCGCTGTTCCTGATCTTCTGCCGGATCGGGGCCTGCCTGATGCTGCTGCCGGGCTTCTCGTCGTCGCGCATCCCGGTGCAGATCCGCTTGTTCCTGTCCTTCGCGATCTCGCTGGCGCTGTCGCCGGGACTGCTGCCGACCATCCAGCCGCTGGTGGCCGCCGCCGACGACAACGGCCGGCTGGCGCTGATGGCGAGCGAGCTGCTCAACGGCATGTTCATCGGGCTCCTCGGGCGCAGCTTCATGATCGCCCTGCAGTTCGCCGGCCATGTCATGGCCAATTCGATCGGCATGGGCATGGCGATGGGCGGCGCGATCGAGGACAACGAGCCGGCGCCGGCGCTGGTCACGCTGGTGACGCTGACGGCGACGACGATGATCTTCGTCCTCAATCTGCACGCCGAGATTGCCCGGGCGCTCGTCGCCTCCTACACCGCGATGCCGACGGCGGCGGGCTTTTCGGTGCGCGGCAACCTCGCGAGCATCACCGACAATCTCGACGAGGCATTCCTTCTCTGCCTGCGGATATCCAGCCCCTTCCTGCTCTATGGGATCGTCGTCAACTTCGCCATCGGCCTCGCCAACAAGCTGACGCCGACCATCCCGGTCTATTTCATCTCGCTGCCCTTCGTGCTCGCGGGCGGGCTGGTTCTCTTCGCCTACACGATCGGCGACTTCCTGGTGATCTTCCTGCAGTCCTTCGAGGCATGGGTGCTCGCCGGATGAGCCAGGAACATGAACGACTGCGGCGTCTCGACCGGATCCTCAAGGTCCAGCGCCAGAAGCGTCTCCTGGAAGAATGGCGCCTGGTACATCTGCGCGAGGAGCGCGCCGCCATCGACCGCACGACCGCCGAACTCATCGCCAGCCTCGGCACCGAATCCGCCCTGCACGGCCTGTTCGTCGGGGCGAAGGTCAACGGGCTGCGCCGCAACGACGTCGCGCGCCGCTCCAATGCGGACCTGCAGGCGGCGGCCGAGACCCGGATCCGCGCGGCGCGCCGGTCGGAGAAGGGCGTCGAGAAGGTCCGCGGGCAGGCTGCGCAGCTGACGGCGCAGGAAGACGAGGCAAGCGCGCTGCGATCGACCATCGAAGGTCATCTGGCGCGCAGCCGGACAAGCTTCGAATAAGCCCGCGCCGGTACAAGCCGAGACGACATCAACGCAGCAGCGCGACCAGGCCCGATGACGATAGCGCCCCTGACCTTTACCGGCCCGATGGTTTCGAACGCAGCAGCGGCGAAGGCACCCGCCTCGCGTGCCGATGCCGCCGTCGGCGCGAATTTCAGCGCGGCGCTTGACGCGGCCGGCGGCGCATCCACGACTTCGCGATCATCCGCGGCGACCGCTTCGGCGCCGATTTCGCCGCTGGTTGCCCACAAGTCGCGCGTCGTGCCGCCGCTCGAGCAGTTCGAGGGCTTCGTCCTGCGCAGCTTCGTCGAGTCGATGCTGCCGAGCGAGGCGTCCAGCTATTTCGGCAGCGGCACCGCTGGCGAGGTCTGGCGGTCGATGATGGCCGAGGAGATAGGCAACGAACTCGCCAAGGACGGCGGGATCGGCATCGCGGCTTCCATCGCCGCCCATCGCGGCGGCGATGCGATGCAGGGCGGGGCCGGCGACGAGGCCTTGAACGACATGCTCCGCGACAGCGACGTCGCGCGGGCCGGCGCGACGCGCCTCCCCACAACAAAATAAGGACTCACGCTTTGAACATCGCGCTCGCCAAGGCCGTCGACCGGCTCGAAGGCATCCTCGCCGCGGAGACCGCCGCCCTCGACCGGGGTACGGCCATCGACCTCGCGGAGATCACCGGCCGCAAGAACCAGAGCCTGCTGGAACTCACCCGGCTCGCCAAAAGCGTTCCCGCGACCCCCGATCCGGTGCTCGACGAGCGGCTCGGCCGGCTCAAGGAGGTCGTCGAGGCGAACCGGCACATGCTCGAACTTCACGTGCGCGCCAGCCACGACATCTCCGCGATGATCTCGCGCTCGATCGCCGAGGCGGAGTCCGACGGGACCTACAGCGCCGCGCTCGGTCGGCGGGATCTGCCGCGTTGATCAAGCTCATCGTCGTCGGGCTGTGGGTGGCGATCGTGGCGCTCGGGTCGAGCTACGTCATGGCGTCCGTGGCCGGCGGCGGCGCTGAAAGCGAGGTCGAGGAGCCGAGCTATTTCGCCGGCCTCGACTATCGCACCACCGACAACATCACCATTCCGATGATCTCCGAAGCGGCCATCCAGGGCTATATCCTTGCCCGCTTCGTCTACACGATCGACGGCCGGACCGTCGCGCAGCTGAAGGTCCCGCCGGATCCGTTCATCCTCGACGAGGCGTTCCGCCGCCTCTATGCAACCGAAGGCTTCGACTTCGCCAAGCCGGAACGCTTCGATCTCGCGGCCCTGACGAAGGACATCCGCGAGGCGGTGAACGCGCGCTACGGCCAGGAACTGGTGCGGGAGATCCTGGTCGAGCAGTTCGACTACGTGGCCAAGTCCGAAGTCCGCAACGGAGCCTAGGGCGGTCAGTCCGGCAGGGCGTAATAGCGTCCGGACAGTCGCGAGATCTCGGCGGGGCTGGCGGCCCTCGCGGGGCCCGCGAAGCGCACGCCCATCTCCATCTCCTGGATCCAGACGATCGAGGCTGCGCGCAGCGTGCGATCCGATTCGTCGAAGATGACGATCCGGGCGGGCAGGGGCCGTGTCTCGTACCTGAGGATGCGCGCGCCGATCGCCGAGCTGTCGAGCGCCGTACCGTCCTGGATGAAGCGCCCACCGGTGGTGACGAGCTTGACCGGCCGCAGGCGCGTGCGCCGGCGATGCGCATGGCGGCTTTCTTGCCCGGTCGGAAGCGGCGGCGGTTCCATGGAAGCAGCGTAGACGGCGATTGCCGAAGAAATCCTGAAAATCCGTCCGCACGGGCGCCCTGGCACCCGGCCGGGCAGGGCGCTCTTACCAAGCGTTAACGCGGCGATGCGAAGGTACCTGCACACCGGCCATTGGGGGGTCGGGTGGCGCGGAGCGACCATGTCCAGCATCGACCCTTCGGCATTCGGCAACGCCGCACCAGCGACCACCGCGTCGGATCGGCTCTCGCGCGTTCTTGCCGTCATGGTGCTGCTGCTGTCGACGGGCTTCTTCTCGGCGGTGGTCGCCATCTCGCACAACGACCCGGGCTATTTCGACCGACTGCTCATCTCGGCGATGCAGGGCCCGCTGGACCCAATCGAGACCGGCTCGACAGAGAAGGCGAGCGATTCCGGCATCACGCCGCTGCCCGTGCCGCATCGCGTGCGCCACACCCAACTGACGCCGCAGGACTTCCAGATCGTCATGGTCTTCGGGGGAGAAGCCCACCTCGCTTCCCCGGGCGAGCTCTGGCGCGTACGGGTGGATTCCCTGGTCCCGGGACTTGGCAGGATCCTGGCGATCGAGCCGGGCGAGAACGGGGGAACCGTTCGCGCCGAAAGGGCGACGCTGACCGGCGTCCGCACCGACTGAGCCTGGGACCGGCTCCGACTCCGACCTACTTCTTCTCGAGCAGAATCTGGCCTTCCTTGCGCAGCTTGCCCTTGAGCTTCTCGGCAATGGCCGCGAGCATCATCGGCAGGTCGACCTCGACATGCACCGCCTCGTCCAGCACGTCGAGCCGGCCGGTCACGGTCTGGCCCATGACGCGGGCCCTGAAGTCGAGATGATCGCCGTCCCAGGTGTCCTCGAACTTGACCATGCCGCCGAGCATCTCCTGGCGCAGCCTGCCGAACCCCTCGTCGATCCGCGCACGCGCCGCCGCGCGGCCCAGCTTGTGGGGAATGTCGACCTTGATCGTCTCGGCCATAAGGGGCGTCTCCTCGTCTCGATGGACGCCATATGGCGTCACGACTGTCCAGGTGCAATCCGGATGCAACGCCTGGGGCCCTGGGTCGATCCCGGCAAGGCTGGCCGAGGCGCCAAAGAAAAAGGGCGACCTTTCGGCCGCCCCTTGATCATTTCGCCGTAGCCGAGGCCTCAGGCGGTCGCAGCGTGCGGACGTCCGCCGCCACCACCGCCGCGCTGGCGGCGATTGCCGCGACCCGTGCCCTTGGGGTCGGCATTGCGGTTGCGGCCTTCGCCGGCATGGGCGCCGGCGGGACGCTGGCCGCCCGGCTTCTGGCCGTCGCGGCGCTGGCCCTGCGGCTTGCCGGAGCGGTTCGGCGGCCGACCCGTGCGCGCCGGCCGGGTCGGCTCAGCGGCGAGGTCGATATTGCCGAGGAAGTCGGTCTGGACGACGTCGAAGGTGAGGCCCGTCAGCCGCTCGATGCTGCGCAGCTTCGCGCGCTCGGACGGATCGACCAGCGCGATCGCCGCGCCGGACTTGCCGGCACGCGCCGTGCGGCCGATGCGGTGGACGTAGCTTTCCGGCTCTTCCGGCAGGTCGAAGTTCACCACGTGGCTGATGTCGTCGACATGGATGCCGCGGGCGACTATGTCGGTCGCGACCAGCACGCCGGTCTTGCCCGAATGGAAGGTCGCCAGCGCCTTCTGGCGCGCGGCCTGGCTCTTGTTCCCGTGGATCGCGCCGGCCTCGATGCCGGCCTTGCCCAGATCCTCGGACAGCTTGTTGGCGCCGTGCTTGGTGCGGGTGAAGATCACCACCTTGGTGAATTCCGGCTTCGACAGCGCCTCGATCAGCCAGAGCTTCTTGGCCTTCTGCGGTACCAGATAGACGCTCTGCTGGATCTTCTCGACGGTGACGACTTCCGGCGTCACCTCGAAACGGACCGGGTTGGTCAGGATCCTGGCGGCGAGGTCGGCGATCGACCGCGGCATCGTCGCGGAGAACAGCAGCGACTGGCGCTGCTTCGGCAGCATGCCGACGATCTTCATGACGTCGCGCACGAAGCCCATGTCGAGCATCCGGTCGGCTTCGTCGAGGACGACGTGGCGCACGTCCGTCAGGGAGATGGCGCGCTGGTCGATCAGGTCGAGCAGACGGCCGGGCGTCGCGATGACGATGTCGACGCCGCGGCGCATGGCGTCGATCTGCGGACGGATGGAGACGCCGCCGAAGATGACGTGGTGGCTGACCTTGGTGCCGGCCGTATAGGCCTTCACGTTCTGGGCGATCTGCGAGGCGAGCTCGCGGGTCGGAGTCAGGATCAGCGCCCGCGGGGTCTTCGGCATCGGCCGGCCACCCTTCTCGAGAATGGCGTTGATGACCGGCAGCGCGAAGGCCGCGGTCTTGCCGGTGCCGGTCTGGGCGATGCCCAAAACGTCGCGGCCTTCCATCACGGCCGGGATGGCCTGTGCCTGGATCGGGGTGGGCTGGCTGATGTCGAGACGCGCAAGCGCGGCGAGAAGCGTATCGGCGAGGCCGAACGCCTGAAAATCATTATGGGTCAAAAATATGCCTTGCGGGATTGCGGACGGAAGTCCGCCAAGAGGTCGATCGTCTTCGCGCTGGCGGACGGATCGACGGGCCGTGTCGAAATGCGGGCACCTTCGCCGAAGGCAAAGGGCCGATCCGATTGCGCTGGCAAAGATCCCGACGAAGCTGGTGTCAGGAGACAAGCAGGCGCTGCGCTGTCACGGCGTTACAGTTGTGCATATCGGCTGTTTGCTGCGCTGCGTCAAGGCGTAATCGCCTAGCGCCAGGTGAGGTTCTCGCTGATTGCCTCGCGAATCCGCTGCAAGATGCCTGCCTGCTCCACCGCCTGGGCCGCATGCAGCGGCACCTCGCGCAGCGTCTCCTCGCCGCGTGCGAAGCGGATCCAGCCGAGCCGCTGGCCGGCGGCGACGGGTGCTTCCACCGGACCGTTGTCGACCACCGTCCGCTCGACGCCGGCCAGGCTGCCGCGTGGCACAAGCAGGCGAAGCTCGCCCTCGGCGGTCATCGGAACGCTCGTCGCCACCCCGCCGCGCACGACGGCTTCGCCGACGGTCTCGCCGGCCTGAAGCAGCACCACTTCCTCGAAGTCCTGCAGGCCGTATTCCATCAGGCGCCTGGCCTCGCGGGCGCGCTCGTCGGCGCTCTGCATGCCGCTGATGGCGAGGATGATGCGCCGTCCGTCGCGCTCGGCGGACGCGACGAGGCCGTAGCCGGCCTCGGACGTATGGCCGGTCTTCAGCCCGTCAGCGCCGAGTGCCAGCAGCGGGTTGCGGCTGCGCTGGGTGATGTCGTTGAAGGTGAAGCTCTCCTCGCTGAACAGCGGATATTCCTCGGGGAAGGTCCTAATCAGGAAGTCGGCCAGTGTTGCGAGGTCGCGGACGGTGACATGCTGGTCCGGATCCGGCAGGCCGTGCGGGTTGGCGAAATGCGACCCGGTCAGGCCGATCGTCTCGCCCAACGCGTTCATCTTCGTCGCGAAGGCCTCGACCGATCCCGCAATCCCCTCGGCGGCAACGATGGTGGCGTCGTTGCCCGACTGGATGATGATCCCCTTGATGAGATCGTCGACGCTGACCTCGGAATTCAGCGGCAGGAACATGGTGGAGCCGCCGGAGGCAGCCCCGCCGGTGCGCCAGGCATATTCGGAGACCATGTAGCGGTCGTCGCGGGAGATCGTGCCGGCGCTCAACTCGGAGAAGATCACCGCGACGGTCATCAGCTTGACGAGGCTCGCCGGGGCAATGGTCCGGTCGGCCTCCTTCTCGAACAGGATCCGGTCGGTGCCGAAATCGACCAGGATGGCGGTCGGGGCGGTGGTCTCGAACGCGGCAGCGAGCGTGCTGCCGGCAATGACCAGGGCCAGCGCGGCGACGAGGCGGAGCGCCGCGCGCTGCATCGCCGGCATCAGCGTCGCCGCCATGCCGCGCGTCCTCCCGCACCGGCCCTGCAGGCTGACTCGCTCTTCGGCTCTGACGTGCATGCGAACTCTTTCCGCCTCGCGGCGAACGGCGATGCGCATCGCCGTCGACCGAAACCTGTCCCTGGTGTCAACCTGAACGAGAGGCGGCGTTGGGGTCAACGGGAAACCGGCCCGGACACGAAGCTGTGGCCTCCCAACGATTCAAGCGGGGCCGGCGGTTCAGCCCTCCGCCTCGGCCCGGATCATCTCGAGTTCCAGCCAGTCGTCCTCGGCCTTGGCAAGAGCCGTCCGCTCACGGGTCAGTTCGGCGGCCAGCGCCTGGAAGCGCTTGGGGTCGCGGGCGAACAGCGCCGGATCGGCCATCGCCGTCTCGGCCTTGCGGATCGCCTTTTCCAGCCGGGCGATCTCCTTGGGCAGGCTCTCCAATGCGAATTTCTGCTTGAAGGTGAGCTTGCTGCTGGTCGATGTCGTCGCGGTGCCGTGGCTGGAAGATGCCGTCCCGGTACTGCTCCGCTTGTTGCCGCGGTCGCGGCCTCCGCCAGCCTTCGCCGCGCCGCGGCGCTGCGATGCCATGTCGGAGTAGCCGCCGGCATATTCGAGCCACTGACCGTCGCTGTCGGGCGTGATGACGCTGGTGACGGTCCGGTCGAGGAAGTCGCGATCGTGCGATACCAGGAGCACTGTGCCGGGATAGTTGGCGATCAGCTCCTCCAAGAGGTCCAGCGTCTCCATGTCGAGATCGTTGGTCGGCTCGTCGAGGACGAGGAGGTTCGCCGGCGTCGCCAGCGTCTTGGCGAGCAGCAGCCGCGCGCGCTCGCCGCCCGAAAGATTGCCGACCGGCGTGCGGATCTGCTCCGGCGAGAACAGGAATTCCTTGAGGTAGCCGATGACATGGCGCGCCTCGCCATTGACCATCACCTGGTCGCCGCGCCTGTCGGTCAGGGAGTCGGCAAGCGACAGCGTGTCGTTCAGCGCCGCCCGCTTCTGGTCGAGGAAGGCGAGGTCGAGATTGGTGCCCATCCGGATCCGGCCGGAATCGGGCTTCAGCTCGCCGATCAGCATCTTCAGCAGCGTCGTCTTGCCGGCGCCGTTCGGCCCCACCAGCCCGACCCGGTCGCCGCGGGCAATGCGGATCGAGAAGTCCTTGACGAGAACCCGGCCGTCATAGGCCTTGGAAATGCCTTCCGCCTCCACGACCAGCTTGCCGCTCTCGCGGGTCTCGCCCGCCTGCATCGCCACCTGGCCGACGGCGCGGCGGGTGTCGCGGCGATCCTGGCGCAGCGTGTGCAGGGCTTCGAGACGGCGCTGGTTGCGGGTGCGCCGCGCGGTGACGCCGTAGCGCAGCCAGTGCTCCTCGCGGACGATCTTGCGGTCGAGCTTCTGCAGGTCGCGCTCTTCCTCCTCCAGCGTCTTGTCGCGCCAGGCCTCGAAGCTGCCGAAGCCCTGGTCGAGCCGGCGCGCGGTGCCGCGGTCGAGCCAGACCGTGGCGCGGGTGACGTTCTCGAGGAAGCGGCGGTCATGACTGATCACCACGATGGCGCTCTTGATCTGGCGAAGCTCGCCTTCGAGCCACTCGATGGTGGGCAGGTCGAGATGGTTGGTCGGCTCGTCGAGCAGGATCACGTCCGGCTCGGGCGCCAGCGTGCGGGCCAGCGCCGCGCGGCGGGCCTCGCCGCCGGAGAGGTTCACCGGGCGCATGTCCGGCGAGAGCCCCAGCGCGTCGAGGCACATCGTGACGCGATGCGGGTCGTCGGATGGGCCGAGGCCCGAGGTCACATATGCTTCGACGGTCTCGAAGTCGCCGAAATCCGGCTCCTGCGGCAGGTAGCGCAGCGTCGTGCCGGGCTTCAGGAAGACCTCGCCGCCATCGGCCTCGACCTGGCCGGCGGCGATCTTCAGGAGCGTCGACTTGCCGGAACCGTTGCGGCCGACCAGCGCGATGCGGTCGCCCGGCAGGACGTTGAGTTCGACGCCGGTGAGCAGCGGCGTGCCGCCGAAGGTCAGTCGGACGCCATCGAGGCGGAGCAGAGGAGGAGGAGCCATCGCCGGCTTCTAGCGGGGATGCGGCACGGGCGAAAGGCCCGCTTCAGGCGGCGCGCCCGGCGCCGGTCAGCCGCGCGACCTTTTTCATGTGCGTCACGCTCGCCTGGCCCCCGGTGGTCTTGGTGAAAAGCTCGAGCGAGGCGTCGCCCTCCTCGTCCACCGGCGTGAGGGCGCGGTCCATGTAGCGGCGCGTCGCCGGGTCCCGGGCAATCCACAGCGCCGTCGCCGTCAGCCGGACGATCGTGCCGGCGAGGCGCAGGTGCTTGATCACCGTCTGCCCGGCGAAGCGCGGCCAAAATACCAGTGCATGCTCCCGCGGCATTTCCGGCCGGCGCTCGGACGGGTGCTTGAGGCGCAGCAGGCCGCCCTGCAGCGGATGGACGTTCTCCAGCGGGACCGTCGTCGCGAACGACACCAGCACCTTCACCAGGCTTGCCACCGGCACGCCCGTCGCGACGGCGCGGCGGATGAGCGTGCGCATGTGCCGCGGCGTGTAATAGAGTGCCCAGGCCTCGCGATAGATCGCCTCCCACTCGTCCTTGGACATCTTCGGGTGCGCGGCACAGACATGCTCGACGTCGTAGATGTTGAGGTCGAGATCCATCGCCTCGCCCTTGCGCCAGAGCGTCTGGTGGTCCTCCGAACCCGGCAGCGGCGTCAAAACGAAGAACTCGATGATGTCGAGCGGCAGTTCTTCCTGGATGATCGCGATGTCGCGCCTGATCGTCTCGGGCGTGTCGGCCGGAAAGCCGAGGATGTAGCCGGCCAGCGTGATGATGCCCTGTGCCTTCCAGGCGAGCAGCATCTTGCGGTACTCGGTGATCTTGTTCTGGCGCTTCTTGGCGGCGGCGAGATTGTCCGGATTGACGTTCTCCAGCCCGATGAAGACGCGGGTGACACCGGCGCGCTTGGCCTTTTCGACGAAGTTCTCGATCTTGTGGCAGAGCGTGTCGACTTGGATCATCAGGCCGAGCGGGATGCCGTCCTTCTCGCGCAACTCGATGAGGCGATCGAAGATCGGCTCCCATTCCTTGTTGCGGGCGAAATTGTCGTCGGTGATGAAGAATTTGTGGATGCCCTGCGCCCAGTTGAGCCGCACCAGCTGCTCGACGTCGTCGGCGGTGCGGAAGCGCGACTTGCGGCCTTGGACATTGATGATGGTGCAGAACGAGCACTGATAGGGGCAACCGCGGCCGGCATCGAAGCTGGAGCTGAGACCGAGCGTCTGCGAGACGTACTGCTTCGGCAGGAAGGGCGGCGGTGCGCCCTCGATGCTGGGCAGGTCGTTCATGAAGTCGTAGAGCGGGGCCAGCTGCCCCGCCGCCGCATCCCGCAGGACCGCGTCGAGCCGGCCCTCCGCCTCGCCGGCGAACATCGCGATGCCCATCTCGCGGCAGGCGTCGAGCTCGACGGCCTGCCCGTCCAGCATCGACAGGCAGCCGGAGACGTGGAACCCGCCGATGGCGACGGGAAATCCCGCCGTGCGGAACGGCCGGGCGATGTCCAGCGCACGGGGATACTGGTTCGACTGGACACCGACGAGCGCCACCAGCCCGAACCCGCCTTGGCGCTGGAGCTTCTCGCACAGCGCCTCGACATCGACCCGCGTGTTGGTCTCGTCGATCACCGTGATGTCGATGGCAATGCCGGGTCCAAGAGCCTCGCGTTCGGCGCAATCGAGGGCGATGCCGTAGAGGGCGGCGAGCGAGTTGGAGGGGATCATCGCCCGCCACCAGCGGATGACGTAGCCGTCGTCGTCGTAGTGCGACGGCTTGATCAGGATGAGCTGGAAGCGACGGCCTTCCCGGACGGGGATGCTGGACATCATAGGCCTCGCACGGGCGCCATCCGGATCACGGGGCTGCAGCATAGCATGGTGCCTTGCAGCCGTCCCGGCAATTGCACGGCGGCGCAAAAAAGCCCCAGGCCGCGGTCTCCTGACTCCCGGCGAGGCTTATCCGTGCCTGTCAGGCTCCCTGCGGGCTCGCGCCGTCCTCGATGCGACGACGATCGGCTTCCTGCCGTTCCGCTGTCGCGATGTCGCGCTGGAGCTGAGCCGTCTTGTCGGCATTCGGGGTCGAGAAGCGGCCGAGGATCAGATAGGCAACCGGCGTCACGTAGAGGGTCGACAGCGTCGCGAGGCCCAGCCCGCCGACGATGACGTAACCCAGCGCGATGCGTGCCTCGGCGCCGGCGCCGGAGGCGAATACCAGCGGCAGGCCGCCGACGACGGTCGCGATCATCGTCATCATCACCGGGCGCAGGCGGATCAGCGAGGACTGCTCGATAGCTTCTCGTACGCTCAGCCCTTCCTCGCGGAGCTGGTTGGCGAACTCGACGATCAGGATGCCGTTCTTCGCCATGATGCCGACCAGCAGCACCAGTCCGATCTGGCTGTAGAGGTTGAGGCTCATGCCGAAGAAGCTCAGCGCGAAGATCGCACAGGCAACGCCCAGCGGCACGGTGGCGATGATGATGAAGGACGAGACGAAGCTCTCGAACTGCGCAGCGAGCACGAGGATGATGATCACGATGGCAAAGGCGAAGACCAGCGCCATGCCGCTGTTGGTCTCGTCGATCGTGGCCGCCTCGGCCAGCGGGATCAGCCGCTGGTTGTCCGGCAGGATGTCTGCGGCGAAAGCCTGGAGGTCCAGCCAGCCGGACTGGATCGAATAGCCGTCCGGCAGCTGTGCCGACAGCGCCACCGCCCGCGCACGATCCTCTCGGGTGAGCGTCGGGGCGATGGGTCGTTCCTCGACCGTCGCCACCGTCGACATCGGCACAATGCGGCCGTCGCTGGCCTTGACGAAGATGTTGCGCATGTCGCCCGGATCATTCACCGGATCGCTGGTGGAGATCAGCTTGATCGGCACTTCCTTATCCTCGACATAGGTCTGGCCGATCTCGCGGCCGTCGAGCAACGCCTGCATCGCGGTCGCGAGGCCGTCGATGTCGATGCCGAGATCGGAGGCCCGGGCCCGGTCGATCAGCACCGAGAGCTGCGCCTGGGTGGCGTTCTCCGACAGGCGCACGTTCCCCCACCGCCCGTCGGCCTGCATCGCCTCGAGCAGCGTCTCGGCCGTCGTGGCCAGTTCCTCGAAATTCTGGCCGGCGACGGCGAACTGCAAGCCGCGGCCGCCGCCGCGGATGCCCAGCGAATTGGGCTGGATGGCGAAGGCCCGGACACCGGCGATCTGCTGGACCTTGCCGTTGATCTCCGCGACGATTTCCTGCTGGGTCCGCTCCCGCTCGGCCCAGTCGGCTAGGGTCACGACCAGGAAGGCGGAATTGGCCGACCCGCGGCCGGAAATCGCAAAGACGTTCGTCGCCTCGCCGCTGTCGACGTACGGCAGCACGACGTCCTCGATACGACGCAGCTGGCCGTTGGTGTAGTCGAGGCTCGCGCCCTGCGGCGCGTCGATGCTCATCAGGACGACGGCGCGATCCTCGGTCGGCGTCAGCTCCTGCGGCATCGAGAGGAAGGTTACGTAGGCGAGGAAGGAGAACAGCCCGGCTATGACGACGATCAGCAGCGGGAAGGCGAGACAGAACCGCAGCGTGATCGCGTAGAAGCCGGCCAGCCGGCTGCCGATCCATCGCATGCCGTTCTGGAAGAAGCCGGGCGCCCGTTCGTCCTCGCGCGCCTTCAGGAAATGCGCGGCGAGCATCGGGCAGAGGGTGAGGGCGATGAAGGAGGAGATGACCACCGCGATCGCCAGCACGAAGCCGAATTCGCGGAACAGCCCGCCCGCCTGGCCCGGCAGGAAGGAGATCGGCACGAACACGGCGGCGAGCGTCGCGGTCGTGGAGATGACGGCGAAGAACACCTCGCGCGTTCCGAGCACGGCAGCCGCCTTGGGCTTCGCGCCCATGTCGCGGCGACGCACGATGTTCTCCAGCACGATGATGGCGTCGTCGACGACCATGCCGGTCGCCAGCACGAGCGCCAGCAGCGTCAGGATGTTGATGGAGAACCCGACGAGATAGATGAAGGCCATGACGCCGATCAGGGCGATCGGCATGGTCACTGCCGGGATGATCGTCGCCCTGACGTTGAGCAGGAAAAGGAAGATCACGAAGACGACGATGACGACGGCAAGGCCGAGGGCGATCTCGACCTCGTGGATGGCGCCGTCGATGAAGGTGGCATCGTCGCTGGTGACGCGGATCGTCACGCCGTCCGGCAGCGTGCGGTTGAGGTTCTCGACCTCGGCGCGGACGCCTTCGGAGATGTCGAGCGTCGAGGAGCCGGCCTGGCGGACGACGCCGAGACCGACGCCGGTCTGGCCGTTGACCCGCTGCTGCGAGGCCGCATCGTCCGGCCCGAAGCGCACGGCGGCGACGTCGCGCAACCTTGTCCGCTCGTCGAGGAAGATGGCCTCGAATTCGGCAGGGGAGGAGACGTTGGCGTCGGCCCGGACGATCAGGTCCTGTGTCGGTGACGCCAGCGAGCCGGCCGGCACGTCCATCGCCGCATTCTGCAACGCGGTCGACACGTCGCCGAGGGTCAAGCCGCGGGTCGCCAGCTTGTCGGGGTCGATATCGACATAGATCAGCCGCTCGCGGTCGCCGTAGACCTGCAGGTCGGCGACGCCTTCGACGGCGGCGAGCTGGTCCGCGATGCGGTCGTCGACAAGGGTCGTCAGATCCTCGATCGGCATGCCGGGCGCGGTGATCGCCAGGCGCATGATCGCGTCGGCATCGGCGTCGGCCTTGACGATGCGCGGCTCGTCCGCACCCTCGGGCAGGACGTCGGAGATGCGGCTGACGGCGTCGCGCACGTCGCTGGCGGCGACGTTCAGATCGGTGGAGTCGGTGAATTCGATGGTCGTGCGGCTGTCGCCGAAGCGTGATCGCGACGAAACCGAGGAAATGCCCGAAACCCGCGCGACGGCGCTCTCGATCTGGCTGGTGATCTGGCGGTCGACGGTTTCCGGCGAGGCGCCGTCGAAGGTGACGGAGACGCTGATGACCGGGCGGTCGACATTCGGCAGTTCGCGAATCTCGATCGCGCTGAAGGCGGCGAGGCCGGCGACCACGATCAGGAGATTGATGACGATGGTCAGCACCGGTCGCCTGATGAACAGGCTGGTGAAGGCGGTGATACCGTCGGGCCTGGAATTGGGCGGCGCCGGCGTGGTCATCGGGTCGTCGTCCTTGCGCTGCCGCTTGGGCCGGTTCCGGGCCCAGGCAGCTGCGCGGCTGCGGCCCGGTCGAGAGGGGCGGGGGCAGGCGTCGCGGATTCTTCTCCGAGCGGCGTCTCGAGCGCGACCCCCTCGGCAGGCGAGGTCTCTTCCGCCGCGGCAGGCACCGGCCGCACCCGCTGGATTTCCACGGGGCCTCCCTCGCGTACCGTCTGCAGCCCCTCGACCACCACGAGGTCGCCTTCCTTCAGCGTGTCCGAGGCGACGAGGATGCGGTCGATATTGCGCTCGACGATGCGGACCGGCGCCTTCGCGGCCTTTTCGTCGACGATCTTCCAGACGATCGGTCCGTTGCGTTCCCAGACGACCGCCAGCGGATCGACGGAGAGGAACGTCTCGCCATCCAGCTCCAGCGACACGGAGAACGACATGCCGGGCCGGAGCTGGTCCTCCGTGTTCTCGATCATCGCCTCCGTGCGCAGCGTCCGGCTTGCCTCGTCGAGACGGCTGTCGATGGCGACAATCCGCCCTTCGTGGATACGGTTCGGCCGGGCAGTGGATACGGCCTGCAACGGCGCGCCGATCTCCAGGTCCTGCACGAAGCTCTCCGGTGTGAAAAACACCACCTTGAGCTGGCTGCGGTCGTCGATGGTCGCGATCACGGTATCGTTGCCGACGAGATCGCCTTGGTCGGCGCTGACGATGCCGACGCGGCCGGCGATCGGTGCGCGGATATCACGCTTGCCGAGAGCGATCTCCGCCGCCTGCAGGTCGAGACGCGCATTGTCGCGCTCGCGCGCCACGTCCGTGACTTCGACCGCGGTGATGGTGTTGGAATTCTGGAGGCGCTGGAAACGGCGGAGCTTGTCTTCGGCCGCCTCGACGCCGAGTTGGGCGCGCGCCACCGCGACTTCCTCGTTCGCCCGCTCGAGGCGTGCGAGGATCGATCCTGCCTCGACCCGGTCGCCGGACTGGACTTGCACCTCTTCGATGATGCCGGTCGTGTTGTCGGGATAGACCACGACCGATCGCGCGGCCTCGCCCGTGCCGATGGAGCGCATCGCGGTTCGGGTCACCCCGGTCGCGACCGTATCGGCGACGACGATGGTGGCGCCGCCGCTACCGCGGCGCGGGTTGCCGACGGTACCCTCGGCCGTCGCCGCTGGCGGCTCGCCGGCTTCCGGCGCCACGAAGAGGATGGCGGTGCGCACGAAGCCAGGAGCCATCTCGGAATCGAGTACGGCCCGCCCGGCGCTCGGGTCCCATTTGATATAGGCCGCCGCAGCGACGATCAGGACGAGGAAGGTGACAAGCACCTGCTTCAGGATGGCCATGGACACCTTGTTCGTTGCGTCGGCATTTTGCGGTGCGGGAACCGCGCCTCTTCTGCAAGATAGCGGATATTCGGGCGAGAATGCCGTTCTTAGATTACGAAGTGTAACCCTGCCTTGCCTGGAGATCACAAGCGCGGCATCGACGGGAAGCGTAGAACCAGGAAAACGAAAAAGGGCCCGCCGAAGCGAGCCCTTTTCCTCGACGAAGAGTCGAAGCTTAGTTAGCCGTTGCCGGCTGGCCGGCGGTGCCGCCCGACTGGATCCGCATCGTTTCGCGGTTGTCGGCGTAGCTGTCCGCGTCATACTCGGGAGCCGCCTCGAGCTGCTCCTGGGTGAACTGCGTATAGAGATACAGCGACCCACCGGCGTCCTGCATGAACTGGAGGTTGTCCATGGCGACCGCGACCGGCTTGGCGCCGATCCCGAGGAAGCCACCGACATCGACGATGACCGCGTCGACCTGACCCTCGGGGCTCAGCGCGATGTCGGCGATGTCGCCCACGGTCTCCTCGTTCGGACCGTAAACCGATGCGCCGAGGAGGTTGTCGGCCGTCAGCTCCGACTGGTCGGTCACCGCGGTCATGCCTTCACGCTCGCCACCGGTCGAAGCCGTGGTGGTCGTGTCGGCGGCGCCGGTGGCGGCGCCCGTTGCAGCAGCGGTGCCGGTCGTTGCGGCGGTGCCGGCTGGAGCCTGCGTCATCTCGGTACCTGCGCCAGCGACGCTACCGCCCGGTGCGACGACTTCGGTCTGGGCCGGATCGGTCGCGGTCATCTGGTTGGCCGTGCCCGTTGCTGCTCCGGTGGTTGCCGCCGGCTCGCCGGCCGCCATGGTGGCGTTGTCGTCGGCGACCTCGAAGGACGGGGCCTGCTCGAGCTGCTCGCGGGTCATGGCCGTCGCGACGACAAGGTCGTTGTCATCGTCGCGGGTCATCTGGAGCTGGTCGAAGGGGACAGCGACGTCCTTTTCGCCGATGCCGAGGAAGCCGCCGACGCCGATGACGGCCGCTTCAACTCGGCCATCCGAGGCCATGACGAGGTCGCTGATCGTGCCGATCTCTTCGGCATCGTCGCCAGCGCCGCTGCGCACTTCGGCGCTCATCAGGTTATCCGCCAGGAACTGGTCGGCGCCGACCTGCGAGGGATACTCGCCGTCCGTCGCTGCTGCCGTCTCCGTAGTGGCGGCGGCCGGCGGGGTGGCGGCCGTCTGCTCCGTGCCGGCAACTGGCGCGGAGGCCGTACCGGTGGCCGGGGCGCCGTCGACAGCCACGGTACCGGCCGCAGCAGCCTGGTCTTCGGGCTCGACGAATTCCGGTGCCTGGGCAAGCTGCTCGACACCGACATTCAGCACGGCGCGGGGCTCGTTGTTCTCGCCGACCGACCAGGTGATCTGGTCGAACGGGATCGCCACGGTGCGGCTCTCGCCACTGGCGGAGGTTTCGACCACGGCTGCGACGACATTGCCGTCATTGCCGACCAGGAAGTTCTCGATCTCACCGATGCTCTCGGCATCGGCTGCGGCGTTCTGGTAGATCGCCATATCGATCAGGTCGGAGGCAAGATGCTGCTCTTCCGTCAGCGACTGCATATGGTCGCCCTGCGCCATTCCAGCGTGCTCGCCGGCAGCAGGCGCGGTCGCCGCTGCATCGGAGTCGATGGTCACAGCGGCATCCGGTGCGACAGGGGTGGTGTTGGCAGGAGCTGCGTCCTGGGCATATGCCGAGGTCGCGAGAATTCCGGCTAGGGCCGTGGTGGCGAAAAGCTTGCGCATCATGAAAAACATCCTTGTCTATTCTTGGGATAGACGCGGTCACGATCACGAAATGCTAACTTAGCTCTCGTGATCGTGACGCCTATGGGGATAGAACCGCCCAAAGACCTTTCGGTTCCCCGAAACCGATCTTTCTTGGGCCGCCCCCTGCCTTCCCCGGATGACCTTCCAGCGCCGACGGATCAGGCGAAGACCAGCACGCCGAAGATCAGCATCAGCAGCAGGCCGATCAGCACAATGAAGATGAGCACCTTGGCTATGCCTGCCGAAACTCCGGCTACGCCGCGGAATCCGAGAAGGCTCGCTATCGCGGCCACGATCAGCAAAATGACGATCCATTCGATCATGTCGTGCTCCAGTTTACGGCCGCGCGCCTGCGTGACCTTGCGGCGAGAACGGAGACGCCACGGCAACGGTTCCATTTGGCAACCATTGCCGCGACGGCATTGCGCGGACTGGCGCTTCGGCGATAAGCGGTTATGTGCAGCGGCGGCAGCGTGGCGCGACTGTCTCGTCCGGAAGATCCTCGACCACATCTCGCCGACTGGGGACGTACATGAAGATTCTCGCGCTGCTCAACCAGGATGGCGGCACGCTGAAGACGCTGGATCTGGATTGGCTGGCGGCGCTGATCCGTGACGAGTTCCAGGTTCACGGTCACGAAATCACGGTGGAGCGGTGCAAGGGCAAGGCCATCGTCGACACGATCCGCAGCGCATCCGAGCGCACGGACATCGATGTGCTGATGGTCGGTGGCGGGGATGGGACGGTCTCAGCGGCCGCCATGGCGCTGACCGGCAAGAGCATCGCTCTGGCGATCCTGCCGGCGGGAACGATGAACCTGTTCGCCCGCACGCTTCAGATACCGCTCGATCTGACCGAGGCGATCGCCGCGCTGGCGTCGGGACAGGTGCTGGCCGTGGACGTCGGCACGGTCAACGGAGAGCCGTTCGTCCACCAGTTCGCGGTGGGCCTGCATGCGCGCATGGTGCGGATGCGTGAAGGCCTCACCTACCGCTCGCGCATCGGCAAGATCATCGCGTCGAGCCGCGCGGTCTTCCTGGCGCTGAAGCAATTGCCTTCGGTAGAACTCGTCATCGAGATCGACGGTGCCCAGCAGCGCATCTCCAGCCCTGCCGTCGCCATCTCGAACAATCTTTACGGGGAGGGCCACGTACCTTACGCGGACGATCCGAGAGGCGGCGTCCTCGGCGTCTACATCTGCCGGGTGAAGGCGCCGCGCGCCGTCATGAAACTGACGTTCGACATCCTGCGGGGGTCATGGCGGCAGAACCCGCATCTGGAGGTCCTGACGGCGCACAAGGTCGCGTTCGAATACAATGGCCGGCATCATGACAAGAGGGCAGTCCGCGACGGGGAACTCACCCGGCTGGAACCCAGTATGTTGGTGGAGATCAAGCCACAGGCGCTCAACGTGCTGGTGCCGGCGGAAGCCAGTTACCTCGTGCCGGCTTCCGAACCGACTGTGGCCCTTGCGAAATAGCCCGACAGCCGCGCAGGCAGAGTGCTAGCGGGAAGACCCGTTTTCATCCTCTGGCGCACCCGTGGGACCTTCAGGATCCAGGTCCGTCTCATCGACGGCGGAATAGGTGTGGCCGCCGTCGGCAAGCAGGTTCAGCGCTTCGCTGATCTGCAGACCCAACGGATTGAAATCCTCGCCCTCATCTACCGGCTCCCGGTAGCCGACGCGCCGGGACAATTCCTCCAGCCGCGCCTGCTTTTCCTCGATCAGCATGTCGGGGCTGTTGATGATGTCCTCGATTTCGGCCTCCGTGACCGGCTGGCTGACGCCGGACATATCCGCGTCGCCGGTTACGTTGGTGCCTCCGGCGGTCGCCCGGTCGCCTCCGCCGTTGCCTGCATTCGACATGGGAACCTCCGTCTCGGCTAATGGGGCAAAGAAAAAGGCAGCCGTCGCTTCGATCGGCTGCCTTTATGGCCTACTGCGCGGTCGTGTCCTCGCCCGGCGTGACGTTCGTGCCGGTCGGCTCGGCATTGTCGACAGGTGCCGTCGTGGTCGACTCGCCCTCCACAGCCATGTCGGCATCCGGGAGCACCCAGCCATAGATGCCGAGACCGATGAAAATTACTGCGCAGAGCGCCAGTGCGACGAGCAGTATCCGAAGGACCGGCGTCCCCTTTTCACCCTGACGAGCGTCCTGGGGGTTGAGTTTGGGCTCTGGCATTATTTTCTGTCCTGAAAAAGAGAGATCGTTTCAATTGATGCTCTAACGCACCGTTGAAACGGTAACGGGCGAGATGCCTATCGGATGCGTTCCCGATACGTGGTGACCGCCCGCCAGATCGCGAAACCGGTCGCGCCGACGACCGGGAGCAGCAGCAGTTTCTTGTTGCGGCGGACTGACCGCAGCAGAAGCGGCGCGTTGGTGAGGGCGGCGACGCCTGCGATCGAGGCGATGTCGCTCTGCAGGCGGTCGTCGGCCCGGCGTGTCGGCGTGCGCTGGACCATGACCGTCATGATCCAGACCCCCAGGAAGAGCACGAAAAAGAACGCGGCAAATCCCAAGGCCGTCGCCAGGCTGCCGAAGTGGTCGGCGAGGAAGATGAAGAGCGACCCGAGGAGGAAAGCCAGCGTGATGACGCCCAGGAGCGCCATGGCGGAGTAGAGGCCGGCGAGCCGACGCATCCGCACGAGGTAGGTGCCAGCTTCGCCCGTGATAAGCCTGGTGATCAGCTGCAGCACCATGTTCAGCGGCGGAACAGACGTGCGTAGAGGTAGCCTGCGGCGGCAGCGATCAGCACGCTCTTGATCGGTTCGGCGCGAACCTTCTCGCTGAGCTGCTCTTCGAGATCGGACGCAGCATCCTGCGCCTGGCGCATGTAGCGTTCGCCGCGCTCGCGCACGTCGTCACGGAGGGCAAAAGCCTGCTGGCGAGCGCCATCGGCCCGATGCGAAGCCTCCGCCTTCAGGGCCTCGGCGAGGCCGCTGACATCCTCGCGCAGCCGAGCCAGCTCCGCCTCGATGTCGTGCTTGCCTTCGTGCGACCCCTGACCGCTCGACTTGCCTGCCATCTTGACGTCGTTTGAACTGATATCGGAAGCCATGGAGCACCCCACTTAGCGAAGACTGAGAAACTGGCGGGACAGGAAATCGCCCGATCCGCCACCGGTGTTGATTGAAACTATTTCGCGACCGAGCGGTTCCCGCCCGGTCGCGGATTGTTGGGGGATCAGGCTGCCGGAGCGACGCCGATAATCTGCGAGGAGATCGAGTCGGGTCCGTACTCGCCGTCGCCCTCGATTCCGAGGATCTCGGCGATCCGGGTGCGCGCACGCGACACGCGGCTCTTGATCGTGCCGACCGCGCATTTGCAGATCTCGGCGGCTTCCTCGTACGAGAAGCCCGACGCGCCGATGAGGATCAGCGCCTCGCGCTGGTCATCCGGCAGCATGTCGAGCGCCTTGCGGAAATCCTGCAGGTCGAGATGCCCCTGCTGCTCCGGATGGCCTGCAAGCTGCATCGCGTGAATGCCGTCGACGTCTTGTACCTCACGGCCCTTCTTGCGCATCTGCGTGTAGAACTCGTTGCGCAGGATGGTGAAGAGCCAGGCCTTCAGGTTCGTGCCCGGCTGGAAGGTGTGCTGCTTGTCCCAAGCCTTGACGAGCGTCTCCTGCACCAGGTCGTCGGCCCGGTCGAACGATCCGGACAGAGAGGCGGCAAAGGCTCGCAGGTTGGGAATGATCGCGATCAGTTCCCGGCGGAAATCTTGCTGTTCGCTCATCAATGAACCTATTTGCGGTCCGCATTCTTCGATGCCGATTCCGCCGCGTCCAGCGCGTCGAGAAGCGACAGGAAGCGGTCCGGAACGGGTTCGCTGGCGACGTCATCGTAATAGGCTTTGAGGCGCTTACCTATCGCGGTCTGCACGCCGAACTGGGGAGTGGGCGTCGGAGATCGCTGATGCTGCTTTTCCTGAAACATTGGATCCTTCGTGTCGCGATCATCCATACGTGGTCTCGACTTGTCTTTGTCTCTTGCCACCGGCAGGTGCCACGCCACGCTCCGGCGTCGCACGACGACAGTTACATAAAATCATTGCTGCGCTTCTCAAGCCTACCCCTCCAGAATGTCTCCCTCGACCCAAAGAGCTGTCACAGGAGCATCCGAAAGCGTGAACATCCGTCACGGTCCAAAGTTCCCAATAAGGATGAGGAACTTTTCCGGCGCCGGGGCATTCAGCACCCATTCGTGCCTTATCCTTAGGTCGACACGAGGGGAGTTTTCATGTCGATGTCATCCCGCATAGCGCCTCACATTCCATATCTCCGGCGCTATTCCCGGGCCCTCAGCGGTTCGCAGGCCAGCGGCGACGCCTATGTCGCGGCGGTTCTGGAAACGCTGATTGCTGATCCTAGCCTGTTTCCCGACGATCAAACCCCGCGCATCTCGCTGTACAAGCTGTTCTCGTCGCTTTGGCAGTCGGTCGAGGTGAACATCCGCGAGGATGCCCCGACCTCGGCCTGGGAAGAGAAGGCCTCGCGCAATCTGCGCGCCATCTCCCCGCTGCCCCGTCAGGCGTTCCTGCTGGTCGCGGTTGAGGGCTTCACCACCGACGAAGCGGCGTTGATCCTGGGCCTCGGCGACGCCGAGTTCTCCCGCCTGATCGATCAGGCGAGCTCGGATATCGGCCGTCAGGTCTCCACCGACATCATGATCATCGAGGACGAGCCGCTGATCGCGATGGACATCGAGCAGATGGTGGAAAGCCTCGGGCACACCGTCACCGGCGTCGCGCGGACCCACAAGGAAGCGCTCGCCCTGTTCGACAAGCAGAAGCCGGGCATGGTGCTGGCGGACATCCAGCTGGCGGATGGCAGCTCGGGCATCGATGCGGTCAACGACATTCTCGCCAAGGTGTCGGTGCCGGTGATCTTCATCACCGCGTTCCCGGAGCGTCTGCTGACGGGTGAACGGCCGGAGCCGACCTTCCTCGTCACCAAGCCCTTCAATCCGGACATGGTGAAGGCGCTGATCAGTCAGGCGCTGTTCTTCGAGTCAGACAGGAAGGCCGCGGCCTAGGCCGCGGTCGACGTGCCGGCTATGGCAAGCCCCAACGAACTTCGGATCGGGCGGGCAGGCGATAGTCGGCCTCGTGCTGTCACAGGCCGGGCTTGCCCGGTCGGCATGCACTTTCATTTCACGCGCCGGCGCGTGTTCTCCGCCTGTCCGGTTGGACAGGATCCGCTACGGCGGCGAGAAGCATTATACGCCGTTGCTCATCGTCGGGTTCGGTCTGCTTCGAGCCCGGATAGCGCAGTGCATTTTTCGAGCGTCGGCTGATGTTGGCAGACAAGGTCATGCGAGCGATAGGCAACACGGAGATGTCCGTGTTCGCCCAGGATCGCGATCTGCGTTACTGCTGGGTGTCGAACGCCGGCGATTCCTGGCTTGCCGGCGCAGGCGAGGGCAAGAGCGACGGCGATATCCTTTCCGTCCCGGCCGCCGAGCGTGCCACCGCCATGAAGCGGGAAGTGCTGCGCAGCTTGCGTCCGGCCCGTTTCGAGTTGTCCCTGGCCGCCGGACCCTCCTTACGATGGTACGACGTTCGCATCGACGTCGACCGGGATCGGGATGGGGAGGTTTGCGGGATCATCGGGACCTCCTTCGAAATCACCGAGCAGAAGCGTCGCGAGGAGACGCTCAAGACGCTGCTCCGGGAACTGTCGCACCGCTCCAAGAATCTCTTGGCAATCATTCAGAGCCTGGCCAGCCAGACCGCGCGTCATTCGGTCACCGTCCCGGAATTCCTGGTGCGCTTCCGAGGGCGCATCCAGTCTCTGTCCTACTCGCAGGACATCGTCACCGATGCCGACTGGCGGGGTGCCGACCTGATGAGCCTCGTGACCATGCAGGTCGAACGTTACGCACCCGACGGCATGGATCAGATCGAGGTCGAGGCGCCCGACGTCTATCTGTCGCCGACGGCTTCGCTGCATGTAGGGCTCGCTCTCCACGAACTGGCGGTCAATGCCGCCTCCTACGGGGCGCTGTCCGTGCCCGGCGGGCAGGTGTCGATCACCGCCAACTTCCAGAAGACGGGCGAGGGCGAAAGCCTGTTGCTGATCTGGCAGGAGCGAAACGGGCCCAGGGTGCGTGCGGAACGCGATGCCCGGTTCGGAACCTCCACGCTCGAACGGATCGTGCCGAACGCGGTCGGCGGAGAGGCCGAACTCGATTATCTGCCGGGCGGCATCCGCTACACGCTGACCATTCCCGACGCCCAGTACGAGATCATCTCGCGCACCTCGGTCGAGTCCGCCTGAGCTTTCTCCGTCGCTTTCGGATGCACTCCGGAGCCATTTCCGATCTGTCACACGTTCGTGACGTTCCTTGCAGATTGCCCCGGAACGAATCTCTCGACCGGTCATTTATTGACCAAAGGAGAGGTTTTCATGGAACACGTTGCTGCTTTCATGTTGCTTGTCGGCTGCTCGAGCGACGCCACGCTGTGTAAGGAAATCCCGGTCCCCGTGCCGGCGTACGAGACGCTGGCGGAATGTCAGAACGACCTGCCGCTGCAGATCCGGTTGAGCGGCTCGACGGACCGCCGCGTCCTCGGGGCCTGCAAGGCCGTGGACGAGGAAGTCTTCGAGCAATCGGCCTCGATCGACTGGGCAGTCAGCCGGTCCGGCCAGCTGCTGATCACGTTCGACGCCGAACCGCAGATCGTTGCCGCCCGCTGAGCGCACTTTCCCGCGTGACGGAACGAATGTCATCTTCTATCGTTTCGAACCGGGACGACGAGTTTTTAGTGAGAGGTTGGGAATGATCAGGAAGCTTTCATTGGCGGCAGTTGCCGCGCTGACGCTGGCGGCGTCAGGCTGCACGACGGAAGATCGCTACACGGCAGGCGGCGCCGGCATCGGCGGTCTTGGCGGCGCGGCCATCGGCGCCGGCATCACCGGTGATGCACGCGGCGCGCTCATCGGCGGCGCCATCGGCGCAGGCACCGGCGCGGTCGTCGGCAACGTCGTCGGTCGTTCGCAGGAGCGTCCGGGATATTGCCGCTATTCCGACGGCAACATCTACCGCTGCCCGGCGGGCTACTGATCGGCTCGGCCGATCTCCGCACGATAACGATTACTGGAGGGCCGTCGGGGCAAGATCCCGGCGGCCTTTTTAGTGCTCGAGCTTTGCCGCGGAGAAACGGCGGAGCTACAAGATGCGGCTGCACGGAAAGCGGGGACCCATGGAAGTGCCAAGCGATCTTTCTCAAGCGAAATTCCGGCGGCGTAGCCGTCGTGCGCTGGGCGCCGTGCTCGTCTGCAGCGCGTTCCTGTCGGGCTGTTCCGGTGCCGGATTGCCCCCCGTCTTCGGGGCGGTCTTCGGGCTGGAAGGCGCGGAGGTCGCCCCGTTCACCGTAGGCACGGTTCCCGAACCGACTCCGTCTGCAGGCGATCGCGTCCTCGGCCTGGCCGCCAGCAGTCCCGGCCAGTGCATCTATCTGCGCAGCGACAACCGGCGCTTCCGCGCGACCTGCCCGGAAGGCTACAAGCCTTAGGATGCGACGGCACCGCCCTCCGGCGTCCGGGCCGCAGCCAGAAGCGCGACAAATGCCTGCCGGAAGCCGCCGGAGCCGGCCGGGTCGAGCGTAAACGCCACGTGCCGGAGCCGGTCGCCCCGGCCGATCTCGAACCCGGAGCCGTCGATCGTCACGATACGCCAGCCGGCGCCGGCCTCGCCGACACGATTCGCGATCTGGTCCACGGCATCGGCGTGATCGGCGTTCATGTGGTCGCGGGCGCGAATGCCGGCGGCTTCCATCCCCGCGGCCGGGGCGTCGACGAAATCCGTCGGACCCAGCTCGTAGGCGCGGCCGAAACCGCCATTGAGCGCGGCGCCCAGCGGCTGCAGGCGGACGAAGTGGAAGTCGGCGAAGTCGGCGTAGAGCGCCGCCTTGGGGTGGCGCGACAGGAAGCGCTCCCTCAGCGCCGGCCGCTCTGAAGCGTCGGCATCGATCGGCGCGGCCGTTGCGGTGAGCGACAGGCGGGCGTGGGCGAGGGGATCGCCCTTGCCGATTTCACCGACGAGGATCGAACAGCGCGGATCGGCGGCGAGCGCTGCAGCGTGCGCCGTCAGGTTCGAGATCAGTATCACCGGGTTGCCGCAGAAATCGGTAGCGAGGAGCACCCGGCTTGCCGCAGGATGACCGGAGGGGCCGACGACGGCCAGCGCGCCGTGGCGCGCCTCGCGCAGCAGGCGCCGCGCCAGCGCCCGGGCCTGTTCGTCGACCGGCTGGAGCAGCGAAGCCGGTCGCGGTGATCCGGCTGTCTCGGGCGTGTTTTCGGGTACCTCATCCATCCGCTGATCATAGGCCGGTTGCCGGATGAACGGCACCCGTATCCGGACCCTGGCCGGACAATCCGCGCCCCAGCCGTTGGAACTGCCTGGCAGGCGGGTTATCTGCGACGGCAATGGCGACCGCCACAGCATGGAGACAGGCATTGAGCGACGCACAAAAATCCGCGATCCATGAACTGCTGCGAGGGCTCGATGCCCCGGACGGCAAGGGCGACGTCGTCTCCCGTGGCATGGTGTCGGATATCTTCATCGCCGACGGCAAGGCGTTCTTCTCGCTGTCCGTACCGGCGGCGGAAGCCGATCGCTTCGAGCCGTTCTGCCGGGAGATCGAGCGGCGCGTCGTGTCGATCGACGGGATCGCCAGCGCCCTCGTGGCGCTGACCGCCGAGAAGGCGGCGGGCACGCCGTCCCGGTCGCCGCAGCCGGTCCCGCCCCAGCAGCCGGGAAGGCCCGGCCAGGCGATCCGCTCCGGTGCCGCGCCCGCCGGCGGTTCGGGCGCCCCGCGTCCGGCAACGTCCAAGCCGGGCGTTCCCGGCATCGATCGGATCATCGCCGTCGCATCCGGCAAGGGCGGCGTCGGCAAGTCCACCACCGCCGTCAACCTCGCGCTGAGCTTCGCCGCGCTCGGGCTCAAGGTCGGGATTCTCGACGCCGACATCTATGGGCCATCGATCCCGCGCCTGCTCAACCTGAAGGAAAAGCCCCGCTCGGGCGACGGGCGCATGCTGATCCCGCTCGAAGCCTACGGGCTGAAGGCGATGTCGATGGGTTTCCTCGTCGACGAGGAGACGCCGATGATCTGGCGCGGTCCGATGGTTATGTCCGCGCTGACGCAGATGCTCCGGGAGGTCGAATGGGGCACGCTGGATCTGCTCGTCGTCGATATGCCGCCGGGAACCGGCGATGCCCAGCTGACAATGGCCCAGCAGGTGCCGCTGGCCGGCGCCGTCATCGTGTCGACGCCGCAGGATCTCGCGCTGATCGATGCGCGCAAGGGCCTCGCCATGTTCCGGAAGGTCGAGGTGCCGGTGCTCGGCATCGTCGAGAACATGAGCTATTTCATCGCGCCCGATACCGGCGCGCGCTACGACATCTTCGGCCATGGCGGCGCGAAGGCCGAGGCGCAACGCCTGGGTGTGCCGTTCCTGGGCGAGGTGCCGCTGGAGATGGTGATTCGGGAAACGTCGGATGCGGGACGGCCCATCGTCGTCGCTGAACCCGAAAGCCGACACGCCGCGGTCTATCGGGACATCGCCGCGCGGACGCTCGCCGAAATGGACCGGGATGCGGCGGGCGGGGCCAAGGCTCCGGCCATCGTTTTTGAGTAAGTGGTCAAAAATTAAGCTTGCATGGAAAACGCAAAACTTGTCGGATGCGCGCTTCCGGCGGGCGCTGTTGCCCGCCTTGCCTTTTCGGGAGTTCACCCATGAAATTGTTGACCCGGGTCCTCGCCGCCACCGCTCTGACGCTGGCGCTCGGATCCGCTGCTTCGGCCAAGACGCTGGTCTATTGCTCGGAAGGCTCGCCCGAGGGTTTCGACCCTGCGCTGTACACCGCCGGCACCACCTTCGATGCGTCCGGTCACCCGATCTACAACCGCCTGACCGAATTCAAGAAGGGCACGACCGAGGTCGAGCCGGGCCTGGCCGAAAGCTGGGAGATTTCGGAAGACGGGCTGCAGTACACGTTCAAGCTGCGGCCGGGCGTCAAGTTTCATTCCAATGACAGCTTCACGCCGACGCGCGAGATGAACGCCGACGACGTGATCTTCTCCTTCGAACGCCAGGGCAAGACCGACAATCCGTATCACCAGTATGTCGCCGGCGCGTCGTGGGAGTATTACAACTCCATGTCGATGCCGGAGCTCGTGACGTCCGTCGAGAAGGTCGACGACATGACGGTTCGCTTCACGCTGGCCCGCCCGGAAGCCCCGTTCATCGCCAATCTGGCGATGCCGTTCGCCTCGATCCTTTCCAAGGAATATGCCGACCAGCTCGCCGAGAACAACCAGCAGGCGCAGCTGAACCAGGCCCCGATCGGCACCGGACCGTTCGAGTTCGTCGCCTATCAGAGCGACGCCGTGATCCGCTACGCCTCCTTCGACGACTACTGGGGCGGCGTCCAGCCGATCGACGACCTCGTCTTCGCGATCACCACCGACGCGTCGGTGCGCCAGCAGCGCCTGCTCGCCGGCGAATGCCACATCATGTCCTACCCGAATCCCGCCGACCTCGAGAGCCTGCAGAACAACGCGGATCTCACCGTGATGGAGCAGGAAGGCCTGAACATCGGCTTCCTCGCCTACAACACCCAGCAGGCGCCGTTCGACAAGCCGGAAGTGCGCCGCGCGCTCAACATGGCGATCAATAAGCAGGCGATCATCGACGCGGTCTACCAGGGCGCCGGCCAGGTCGCCAAGGCGCCGATCCCGCCGACGATGTGGTCGTACAACGACACGCTGGAAGACGACAAATACGACCCCGAGGCAGCCAAGGCGGCGCTCGAGGAAGCCGGCGTCACCGACCTTTCGATGAAGATCTGGGCGATGCCCGTGTCGCGGCCGTACAACCCGAACGCCCGGCGCATGGCCGAGCTGATCCAGTCGGACTTCGGCGCCATCGGGGTCAATGTCGAGATCGTCACCTACGAATGGGGCGAGTATCTGGAGCGTTCGTCGCAGACCGACCGTGACGGCGCGGTGCTGCTCGGCTGGACCGGCGACAATGGCGATCCGGACAACTTCCTGGCCGTGCTGCTCGGCTGCGATGCGGTTGGCGGCGCCAACCGCGCGCAGTGGTGCAACGAGGAGTTCAATGCCCTCGTGCAGGAAGCCAAGTCCAAGCCGACGCAGGAGGAGCGCGCCGAGCTCTACGAGGAGGCGCAGGTCGTCTTCAAGCGTGAGGCGCCGTGGGCGACGATCGCCCATTCGGTCGTCTACGTGCCGATGCGCTCCAACGTCACCGGCTTCGTCCAGAGCCCGCTCGGCGACATGACCTTTGACGGCGTCGACATCACCGAGTAAGCGGAGCAATCTGTGGAAAAGGGAGAGGGGTGGCGACAGCCGCCCCTCTCTCGTTTAGGGGCCTTGCTCCCCACGCCAACGGCGCCCGGCAACATGTCGCCGCCCGCAAAAACGTGTAGAACGGTTCCATGTTACGTTTTCTCGTCGGTCGTCTCGCCGTTCTGGTGCCCACCTTCATTGGCGTCGCACTGGTAGCCTTTTTCTTCATTCGCCTGCTGCCCGGCGATCCGGTGTTGATCATGGCGGGGGAGCGGGGTCTGACGCCGGAGCGCCACGCCGAACTCTCCGCACTGCTCGGCTACGACCAGCCGATCTACATCCAGTTCTGGAACTTCCTCACCGGGCTCTTCCAGGGCGATTTCGGCCAGTCGATCACGACGCGGCGGCCGGTGCTGGACGAGTTCCTGACGCTGTTCCCGGCGACGCTCGAACTCGCCTTCTGCGCCATCGTCCTTGCCATCGTGCTCGGCATTCCGGCCGGCGTCTTCGCGGCGGTGAAGCGCGGCTCGTGGTTCGACCAGTCGATCATGGGCGCTGCCCTCGTCGGCTATTCGATGCCGATCTTCTGGTGGGGCCTCCTCCTGATCATCTTCTTCTCCGGCGTCCTGCAATGGACCCCGGTTTCGGGGCGCATTTCGCTGCTCTATTATTTCCCCTCAACCACCGGCTTCATGCTGATCGACTCGCTGCGTTCCGGCCAGGCCGGGGCCTTCACCTCGGCGCTGTCGCACCTGATCCTGCCGGCGGTGGTGCTGGCTACCATTCCGCTCGCGGTGATCGCCCGGCAGACCCGATCCGCCATGCTGGAAGTGCTGGGCGAGGATTACGTCCGGACCGCGCGTGCCAAGGGGCTCGGCCAGCGCCGCGTCGTCGGTGTCCACGCGCTGCGCAACGCGCTGATCCCGGTCGTGACGACGATCGGCCTGCAGGTCGGCGTGCTGCTCGCCGGCGCGATCCTGACCGAGACGATCTTCTCCTGGCCGGGCATCGGCAAGTGGATGGTCGACAGCGTCTTCCGCCGCGACTACCCGGTCGTGCAGGGCGGGCTGCTGCTGATCGCCATGATCATCATGTTCGTCAATCTCGTGGTGGATCTCCTCTACGGCGTGATCAATCCCCGCGTCAGGGCACAATAGGAGGCCTTGATGAGCCATATCGAAGCACAGGAAGCCGCCGAGGGCGTCGGCTCCGAAATCCCCGATCGCGAGCCGACGAAGAGCGCCCGCCGCGTCATGCTGGCGGAATTCTGGTTCTACTTCTCGGAAAACAAGGGTGCCGTCGGCGGCCTCGTGGTGTTCACGCTGGTGGTTCTCGCCGCGCTTTTCGCACCGCTGATCGCACCGCATTCTCCGACGCTGACCAACACCAGCGCCCTGCTGGTGCCGCCGGCCTTCCAGGACGGCGGGCAGATGACCTATCTGCTCGGCACCGACCCGGTCGGGCGCGACATCCTCTCCCGGTTGATCTACGGCGCGCGCTACTCGCTGTTCATCGGCGTCGTGGTCGTGGTCATCGCCGTGTCGACCGGCATCTCGCTCGGCCTCATCGCCGGCTATGTCGGCGGCTGGGTTGATACGGTGATCATGCGGGTGATGGATATCATCCTCGCCTTTCCCTCGCTGCTCCTCGCGCTGGTTCTCGTCGCGGTGCTCGGACCTGGCCTGTTCAACGCGATGATCGCCATCGCGTTGGTGCTGCAACCGCATTTCGTCCGGCTGACACGAGCGTCGGTGATGGCCGAGAAGCAGCGCGAATACGTCACGGCGGCCCGCGTCGTCGGCGCCGGTCCGCTGCGCCTGATGATCGTGACGATCCTCCCGAACTGTCTCGGCCCGCTGATCGTCCAGGCCACCCTGTCCTTCTCGAACGCCATCCTCGACGCCGCCGCGCTCGGCTTCCTCGGCATGGGCGCGCAGCCGCCGACGCCGGAATGGGGCACGATGCTCGCCGAGGCGCGCGAGTTCATCCTGCGCGCGTGGTGGGTGGTGACCTTCCCGGGTCTCGCCATCCTCGTCACGGTGCTGGCGATCAATCTCGTCGGGGACGGGCTGCGCGACGCGCTCGACCCGAAGATGAAACGAAGCTGATCTCATGCCACTTCTATCGATCCGCAATCTTTCCGTGACCTTCGCCACGGCGTCCGGCCCGTTCAAGGCGGTCGATGGCGTCGATCTCACCATCGAGCCCGGCGAAGTGGTCGGCATCGTCGGCGAGTCCGGTTCGGGCAAATCGGTGGCGATGCTCGGCCTGATGGGCCTCCTGCCGCCGAGCGCCACCGTCACCGCCGACGAGATGAGCTTCGAAGGCCACGACATGCAACTCATGGCGGGCCGCGAGCGCCGCAAGATCATCGGCCGCGACGTGGCGATGATCTTCCAGGAGCCGATGGCGAGCCTCAATCCCTGCTTCACGGTCGGCTTCCAGATCAAGGAGGCGCTGAAGGCGCATACCGATCTGGATCGCAAGGCGCGCCAGAATCGCGCCGTCGAACTGCTGCAGCAGGTCGGCATGCCGGAGCCGGAACGGCGGCTCTCGGCCTATCCGCATCAGCTTTCCGGCGGCATGAGCCAGCGCGTCATGATCGCCATGGCGACCGCCTGCAATCCCAAGCTGCTGATCGCCGACGAGCCGACCACGGCGCTCGACGTGACCATCCAGGCGCAGATCCTCGATCTCCTGCTCGACCTGCAGAAGTCCCACGGCATGGCGATGATCCTGATCACCCACGACATGGGTGTCATCGCCGAGACGGCGGAGCGGGTCGTCGTGCAATATGCCGGCCAGCAGGTCGAGCGCCAGA
Source organism: Aurantimonas endophytica (assembly GCF_014196845.1). Taxonomy (GTDB): domain Bacteria; phylum Pseudomonadota; class Alphaproteobacteria; order Rhizobiales; family Rhizobiaceae; genus Aurantimonas; species Aurantimonas endophytica. Next base: position 1,529,603 of record NZ_JACIEM010000001.1, on the reverse strand, counting down.
AGGTGGCGAGCCTGTTCGAGGCGCCGCATCATCCCTATACGGCGGCGCTGCTTGCCGCGATTCCCGAGCGCTCGACAGGCGATCGCCTGCCGACCATTCCGGGCGTCGTGCCGGGGCAGGGCGATCGGCCGAATGGCTGCCTGTTCAACCCGCGCTGCCCCAAGGCCGACGATCGCTGCCGCACCATCGTGCCGCCGCGCCAGCCACCGGCGCTGGGCGAAGCCTTGTGCCACTACCCGATGAATGCGCCGGCCGAAGCGTCCTACGCGCAGGGAGCCGCCCGATGAACGCCATCGTCACCGCCAAGGACGTCAGCCAGATATACGAGGTCCGCCGCGGCATGTTTGCCAAGCAGCTGGAGCTCAAGGCCGTCAAGGAAGCGAGCTTCTCGGTCGAGGAAGGCGAGACGCTGGCGATCGTCGGCGAATCCGGCTGCGGCAAGTCGACCCTCGCGCGCATGCTCACCATGATCGAGACGCCGTCGGAGGGGCAACTCGATATTGACGGCGTCCGGATCACCGGCAGGGACAAGAGCGAGGCCAAGCGCCTGCGCTCGACCGTGCAGATCGTCTTCCAGAACCCCTATGGGGCGCTGAACCCGCGCCAGAAGGTCGGGACGATCCTCGAAGAGCCGCTGAAGATCAACACCAGCCTGTCGCGTGCCGAGCGCCGGGCGAAGGCGGAGGCGGCTTTGGCCGAAGTCGGGCTGCGGCCCGAACATTACGGCCGCTACCCGCATATGTTCTCGGGCGGCCAGCGCCAGCGCATCGCCATTGCCCGCGCGATCATCCTCGAGCCGAAGATCCTCGTCCTCGACGAGCCGGTGTCTGCTCTGGACGTGTCGATCCAGGCGCAGATCCTCAACCTCCTGGCCGACCTGCAGGACAGGCTCGGCCTGACCTACGTCTTCATCAGCCACGACCTCTCGGTCGTCCGGCACGTCGCCGACCGGGTGATGGTGATGTATCTCGGCCGTCCAGTGGAGATCGCTCCGGTCGACGCGCTCTACGCCAACCCGCTGCATCCCTATACGCGGGCGCTCCTGTCGGCGACGCCGGCAACCGATCCCGGCAAAAAGACCGAACGCATCCGCCTGACCGGCGAATTGCCGTCGCCGTTCAACCCGCCGCCCGGCTGCTCGTTCAACCCGCGCTGCCCCTATGCCAATGAGCGCTGCCGGACTGAGCTGCCGCTGCTGAAGCGGCACGGCGCGACCGAGGTCGCCTGTTTCGCGGTGGATGAAGGACGGCTGCCGCCGGCGCGCGCGGCGACGCTGTTGCAGGCCTGAACAGTCCGGTCCAGACCCGGGCGCTACGATCGGACGCGGGGACCCGTGCTGGCCGGCACAAGCTTCTCGATGGCGAGAAAGAGCAGGATGGTCAGCAGGGCGGCGCCGATGTCGTCGCTCATCACCCCGATCGCACCCGGCAAGGCCTCGAGCCACTCCAGCGGCCAGATCTTGGATCTGTCGATCGCGAGATAGATCGGTGCCGTAAGCAAAAGGCGCTGCCATCGGGAAGCGCCGAGTACCGAGGCGACGAGAAGGAATCCCGCGACCTCGTCGACGACGATACGTCTGTCGTCACCCGTACCGGCCGCCTCGTCCCAGAGGACGACGCCTATCGTCCCCATTGCCATGACCGCTACCAGAAAGGCGACGAGCCATTCGCGGCGTCGCAGCAGGATCGCCGCGAACAGGGCCGTCGCAACGGCGAGCCCGGCCCGGAGCGGATGGACCAGCCCGGCGCCGAACCATGTCGACAGCCAGAGCGCCGGACTGGACCAGGAAAGGCCACCGGGAACGTCCAGCAGCCTGAGCGTCGTGTCCAACGCGGTTAGAAGATCAGCATCAGCAGTCCGACGACCACGAGAAGCCCGATGAGAAAGATGATGCCAACGGCGCTGGCGAAGAACTTGAGCATGACTGATCCTTGTATGCAGGGGAGGTTGCGACCGGATATCGGCGCGCCATCGTGATGGGAAACCAACGCTGAACCCCGCCAGCCGTTCCGGCGCTGCGGAGAGGCGGGCGTGATCGTGCGGGGCAACTGGCGCTACTGGCTTACCTGGTGCCGCTCCAGCGCATCGACGATCTCCTGGGCCCCGATCTGGCCGAGGATCTGGCCATTGCGCGAGACGACGACGGAGCCGCGGCCCTTGCAGACCGATTCCATGATCCGGCGCAGTGGCGTGTCCGGCTCGGCCATGCCGGCGACACGTGCCGGCGCATCGCCGGTATCGCGATCGATCGGCCGCATGACGTTCTCGGCGGTGAGGACGTTGAGCGGGTTCATATGCGTCACGAAGTCGGCGACGTAGCCATTGGCGGGCCGCAGCACGATATCCTGGGCCGTGCCGATCTGGATGATCCGTCCGCCTTCCATGATGGCGATGCGGTTGCCGATCTTGAACGCCTCGTCGAGATCATGGCTGACGAAGATGATGGTCTTCTTCAGCCGCTGCTGGATCTCCAGTAGCTCGTCCTGCAGCCGGGCGCGGATCAGCGGGTCGAGCGCCGAGAAGGGCTCGTCCATAAGAAGGACCGGCGCGTCGGTGGCAAAGGCGCGGGCAAGGCCGACGCGCTGCTGCATGCCGCCCGACAGTTCGCCGACGCGGCTGTCGGCCCAGTCGCCGAGGCCGACCAGCTGCAGCTGGGTCATGACCCGTTCGCGGCGCTCCGCCTTCGGCTCCCCGGACAGCTCCAGTCCCAGCCCGACATTGTCGGCGACGGTGCGCCAGGGCAGCAACGCGAATTGCTGGAACACCATCGCCACCTCGCGCCGGCGCAGCTCCCGCAGCCGCTTGGTGCCGCAGTCGCGCGGGTCGACCTGCCCGTGGCCGGTGTCGACGATGACCCGGCCCCGCGTCACCGGAGCAAGGCCGTTGACCGCGCGCAGCAGCGTCGACTTGCCGGATCCGGACAGGCCCATAAGCACGGCGATCTCGCCCTCGAAAATCTCCATCGAGGCATCGGCGACACCGAGCGTCGTGCCGGTCGCTTCGCGGATTTCCGCGCGGGACCGGCCGGCATCGGCCAATGGCAGTGCCGACTCGGGGTTCTTGCCGAAGACGATCGAGACGTTCTGGAAGGAAACGATGGGCTTGGTCATCGCGGCGACTCCTCGACCCGGAAGAAGCGGTCGAGGATGATCGCCAGGAGCACGATGGCAAGGCCCGCTTCGAAGCCGTTGCCGACATTGATCGAGTTGAGCGCCCGCAGCACCGGCACGCCGAGGCCGGGCGCGCCGACCAGCGCGGCGATCACCACCATCGACAGCGACAGCATGATGGTCTGCGTCAGTCCGGCCATGATCTGCGGCAGGGCATAGGGAATCTCGACCTTGAACAGGCGCTGCAGGGGGGTCGCGCCGAAAGCGTCGGCGGCCTCGACCAGCTGCCGCGGCGTCGAGGCGATGCCAAGACGGGTGAGACGGATCGAGGCGGGCAAGGCGAAGATCACCGTCGCGACCAGGCCAGGCACCATGCCCAGCCCGAACAGGATCAGCGCCGGGATCAGGTAGACGAAGGTCGGGATCGTCTGCATCAGGTCGAGGATCGGCCGCAGGATCATGTAGATCCATTCGCGGCGTGCCGCGGCGATGCCGAGGGGCACGCCGATGATCATCGACGCCGTGGTCGCCGCGAGCACCAGCGCCAGCGTCTGGACCGTGGCGTCCCAGAAGCCGAGATTGATGATCAGCAGCATCCCGAAAAGCGTGAACAGAACCACCGGGACGCTGCGGCGGGCCAACCAGGCGATCGCGCAGAAGACCGCGACGACGACGAAAGGGTGCGGCCATTCCAGGAGGAAGAGGATGCCGTCGATGAACCCGCCCAATCCCGTGGTCAGCCCGTCGAAGACGAAGGTGAAGTTGTCCGTCAGCCAGTTGACGAAGGCTTCGGCGTAGTCGCCGATCGGTAGCGGGTTATCTTCCAGCCATTCCACTTGGGGCGATTTCCTTCTTGCGGGGTGCGGGCCCGTTCATGCAGGCAGGGCCGGATCATCGGCCCTGCCGTCGTGGTTCGATCCCTTCGCTCAGGAAAGGTCGAGCGATTCCTTGACGGCGGCGAGGCCTTCTTCGCCATCCGTCGTGGTGACGCCTTCGAGCCAGGCATCCAGGCGGCCCGGATTGGCCTTCAGCCATTCCTCTGCCGCGTCGCCCGGATCCTGACCGTCGTCGAGGATCGCGCCCATGATCTGGTTTTCCATCTCGAGGTCGAAGGTCAGGTTGGTGAGCAGCTTGCCGACATTCGGACACTCCTCGACATAGCCCTTCCGGGTCACCGTGTAGACGGTCGCGCCGCCATAGTTCGGTCCGAACGTGTCGTCGCCGCCGGAGAGGTATTCGAGCGTATAGGTCGAGTTCATCGGGTGCGGCGCCCAGCCGAGGAACACGATCGGGTTTTCGGAGCGCGTCGCGCGGGCCACCTGGCTCAGCATGCCCTGCTCGGACGAGGCGACCAGCTCGAAGTCGCCTAGGTCGAACTCGTTCTTCTCGATCAGCCCGATGACGAGGCTGTTGCCGTCGTTGCCGGGCTCGATGCCGTAGATCTTGCCGTCCAGCTCGTCCTTGAACTTGTGGATGTCGGCGAAGTCCTTGAGACCCGCGTCGTACAGATATTTCGGCACCGCGAGCGTGTACTTGGCGCCTTCGAGATTGGTGTGGACCTGCACGATCGACCCGTCATCGAGATATTTCTTCAGGTCGTTGGACTGCGCCGGCATCCAGTTGCCGAGAAACACGTCGAGGTCGTTGTTGGCGAGCGAGGCGAAGGTCACCGGCACGGAGAGGATCTTGACGTCCGCCTCGTAGCCGAGCCCGTCGAGGATCTTGCCGGTCACGGCCGTGGTCGCGGTGATGTCGGTCCACCCGACGTCGGACAGACGGACGGTCGAGCAGCTCTCGGCCTCCTGGGCCACTGCCGGGGAGGCAGCGATCAGGGCACAGAGGGAAAGCCCCGCAACAACGTGGCGAGAAATCATGAGTGTCTCCTTTCTGAGGCACCGATTTGCCGCGTTCGGCCACCCGTCGGCGCCGGATCGGGTCCATTGGTGCTGAGTATTGCGCCATGTCTGAGGCTTGCGCAACATTGCATCTGAGGCGGCGAGGTCAACCGTCAGAAGGCAATCGCTGCGGTATTCTTCACCTCCTCCATCACGGCGTAAGTGTGCGTTTCGCGGACACCTGGCAGCGCCAGCAAGGTCTCCGAAAGGAAGGCGCGATACGCCGACATGTCCTCGACGCGAGCCTTGATGAGGTAGTCGAATCCGCCGGCCACCATGTGGCATTCCATGATCGCCGGTGTCGCTTCCGCGACCCGCTTGAATTCGGAAAACACATCGTCGCTGGTGCGATCCATCTTGACCTCGACGAAGACGATCATCCCGCGCCCGAGCTTCTCCGGCGCGAGCCTCGCCGCATAGCCGAGGATGAAGCCGTCGCGGGTCAGGCGCTTGACGCGCTCGGCCGTCGCCGTCGGCGAGAGATGCACCCGCTCCGCCAGCTCCAGATTGGTCAGTCGGCCCTCGCGCTGGAGCTCGCGGAGAATGCTGCGGTCTTTTTGATCGAGTTCCGTCATTTCCTCGCGTTTGACCGATTCCGCCTGCGGTTGTCACCACCCTGAGAGCGCTTTTTGGCGAGAAGCGCCTACGCCGAGCCTGCTAGAGTGCCGCCGACCCCGCTTCTGGAGAATGCGATGCCGGCCCTGCCTCCGCCCTTTACCGCTCCCTTCGCGCCTGACGATACCGAGGCCGTCGCCGCGCTGCTCGGCACGGCCGGGCGCTGGACGCACGACGAGACGGCGGTGGACCGGCGGGCGCGCTCGTTGATCGAGGGCATCCGGCAATCGGCCGGTGGCATTGGCGGGGTCGAGGATTTCCTGCGCGAGTTCGGCCTCTCCAGCCGCGAGGGCCTGGCGCTGATGATCCTTGCCGAGGCCCTGCTGCGGGTGCCGGATGCGGCGACCCAGGACCGGTTGATCGAGGACAAGATCGGCGCCGGCGACTGGGCCCACCACGACGGCGACGAGGACCGCATGCTGACCGCCGCCTCGGCCTGGGCGCTCGGCATCTCGGCGCGGATCATCCGGCCGGGCGAGACGCCGCAGGGCGTGATGCAGACGCTGGTGAAGCGGCTCGGCGCCCCCGCCGTGCGCACAGCGACGCGTCAGGCGATGCGCTTCCTCGGCCGGCATTTCGTGCTCGGCGAGACGATCGGCGACGCGCTCGACCGGGCGCGGAGCTTCGAGAAGAAGGGCTACCGGCACTCCTACGACATGCTGGGCGAGGGGGCCCGGACGGCGAAGGACGCCGCGCGCTACTTCAAATCCTATGCCGACGCCATCGAGGCAATCGGGCGCAAGGCCGGCAACAAGGCGCTGCCGGACCGGCCCGGCATTTCGGTGAAGCTCTCGGCGCTTTATCCGCGCTACGCCCCGACGCACCGCGAGGCGGTGATCCGCGACCTCGTGCCGAAGGTCGTCGAGCTGGCGACCATGGCGAAGGGCTACGACCTCAACCTCACCATCGACGCCGAGGAGGCCGAGCGGCTGGAACTGTCGCTCGACGTCATCAATGCCGTTGTCGCAGCCGCGGACTTCAGGGGCTGGGACGGTTTCGGCCTTGCGATCCAGGCCTATCAGAAGCGCACGCTGGCGGTGATCGACCATATCGACGCGCTGGCCGCCGCGGCCGGCATCAGAATGATGGTGCGGCTGGTCAAGGGCGCCTACTGGGACACCGAGATCAAGCTGGCGCAGGAGAAGGGCCTTGCCGGCTATCCGGTCTATTCCCGCAAGCCGGCGACGGATCTCTCCTATCTCGTCGCCGCCCGCGCGCTGCTCGACCGGCGCCCGCGGCTCTACCCGCAATTTGCCACCCACAACGCCCTGACCGTCGCGACGATCATGGAGATGGCCGGGCCCAACCCGACCGGTTTCGAGTTCCAGCGCCTGCACGGCATGGGCGAGGCGCTCTACGAGACGCTGCGCAAGACCAAAGGCGGCGACATCGCCTGCCGGATTTACGCCCCGGTCGGCGGCTATCGCGACCTGCTCGCCTATCTCGTCCGCCGCCTGCTCGAGAACGGCGCCAACTCGTCCTTCGTCGCGCAGGTCGGCGACGCGGACGTGCCGATCGAGAACCTGCTGCAGCGCCCGCGCGACCTGCTCGCCGAGGGTCCCGCCCGCCATCCGAAGATCGTCCTGCCGCGCGACATCTTCGCGCCGCGGCAGAACTCCGCCGGCGTGGCCTTCGGCGAACGCAAGGCGCTGGCTTCCTTCCTTGCCGAGCGCGACGCCGCCGGTCCGCTCGACGTGACGGCCCGCTGCTTCTGGTCGGGCGCCAAAGCCGACGCGCCGCAGGTCATCCGCTCGGCCGTCGACGGCACGGCGATCGGCAGCGTCCACGCACTCGGCGCCGAGGCGGCTTCCGCCCTGGTCGGCGAGGCCGCCCGCCATGTCCGCACCGCCGAAGCCGTCCCGGCGGCGACGCGGGCAGGGTGGCTGCGCAAGGCCGCCGACCTGATGGAGGCGCGAGAGGGCCTGTTGATGAACCTCCTGGCGCGCGAGGCCGGCAAGACCGTCGACGACGGCATCGCCGAGATCCGCGAAGCGGTGGACTTTTTGCGCTTCTACGCTGCCGAGGCCGAGCGGCTGTTCGCCGCGCCGACCTTCCTGCCGGGCCCGACCGGCGAGGAGAACGTGCTGCAATACCGCTCGCGCGGCGTCGCCGTTTGCATCTCGCCGTGGAACTTCCCGCTGGCGATCTTCACCGGCCAGGTCGCCGCGGCGCTGGCCGCGGGCAACGTCGTCATCGCCAAGCCTGCCGAGCAGACGCCGCTGATCGCCGCCATCGCCGTCGGCCTGCTGCACGAGGCAGGCTTTCCCGCCACGAGCCTCTATCTCGCGCCCGGCGACGGCAAGGCGGGAGCTGCCCTCGTCGCGCACAAGGCGACGGCGGCCGTCGCCTTCACCGGCTCGACCGAGACCGCCTTCGCCATCAACCGGGCGCTCGCCGCCCGCGATGCGCCGATCGCGCCGCTGATCGCCGAGACCGGCGGCATCAACGCGATGATCGTCGACGCCACCGCGCTCCCCGAACAGGTGGCCGACGACGTGGTGATGTCGGCCTTCCGCTCGACCGGCCAGCGCTGCTCGGCGCTGCGTCTGTTGTTCGTGCAGGAAGAGGTCGCCGATGCGATGGTCGAGATGATCGCCGGCGCCGCAGCGGAGCTCACCGTGGGCGATCCCCGCGATATCGCCACCGACATGGGCCCGGTGATCGATGCCGCGCAGCACACGATGCTGAGCGAGCACCTGGACCGCATGGGCCGCGAGCAGCGCATCCGCTTCGCCGGCACGCTGCCGGAGGGCCTGCCGGCCGCAGGACAATGGTTCGCGCCGCACATCGTCGAACTCGACCGGGCGGAAGCGCTGCCCGGCGAGGTCTTCGGGCCGATCCTCCACGTCGTGCGCTGGAAGGCCGGCGGGCTCGAGGCGGTGTGCGACGCCATCGAGCGCACCGGCTTCGGGCTGACGCTCGGCATACACAGCCGCATCGACGACGTCGCGCGGCTCGTGCGCGAACGCCTCACCGTCGGCAATGTCTACATCAACCGGAACATGATCGGCGCTATCGTCGGCTCGCAGCCCTTCGGCGGGTCCGGCCTTTCCGGCACCGGGCCGAAGGCCGGCGGGCCGAATTACGTCGCCCGCTTCACGCGCGAGCAGGTCGTGTCGGTCAACACCGCCGCGGCAGGCGGCAATGCCAGCCTGATCGCAATGGAAGCGTAGCAAACGAGTAACAGACAGCGGCCACAACTTGCGCTATATTGATGACGTTGCGGCAATAAGAGCTGCTGAGACCCGCGAGATCCTCCCAATCGCTCGAGCCTCGCAGCGCCGCGAACTGCCCGGTGTGCCGACATTTTCCTCCCGATGTCGCGGCCGGACAGACTGACAGACGAGGAGCCCGGTGCGCCCTGCGCCCGGGCTTCTTCGTTGCAACGCGAAACCTTACCCCTGCATTGAGAATTCTTCACGGCCCCAGCCGGTAGCGTTTCTGTCGTTCGCTCCCTATGGTCCGCCGCAACAAAAAAATCGGAATCGGGAGACAACCACTTGGCCGAGTTCAAGTCCGACATCGCGATCGCACGTGCCGCAAAGAAGAAGCCGATCCGCGAGATTGCCGCCCGCCTTGGCATCGAAGAGGCGGACATCGTCCCTTACGGCCACGACAAGGCGAAGATCTCCGCCGGCTTCATCAAGTCGCTGGCGGGCCGGCCGGACGGCAAGCTGATCCTCGTCACCGCGATCAACCCGACGCCGGCCGGGGAGGGCAAGACCACCACCACGGTCGGGCTCGGCGACGGCCTCAACCGCATCGGCAGGCGCGCCTGCGTCTGCATACGCGAAGCCTCGCTCGGGCCGAATTTCGGCATGAAGGGCGGCGCTGCCGGCGGCGGCTATGCGCAGATCGTGCCGATGGAGGACATGAACCTCCATTTTACCGGCGACTTTCACGCCATCACCACGGCGCACAATTTGCTCGCCGCGCTGATCGACAACCATGTCTACTGGGGCAATGCGCTCGACATCGATACCCGCCGCATCACCTGGCGCCGGGTCATGGACATGAACGACCGGGCGCTGCGCGGCATCGTCGCCTCGCTCGGCGGCGTCGCCAACGGCTATCCGCGCGAGAGCGGCTTCGACATCACCGTCGCCTCCGAGGTCATGGCGATCCTGTGCCTGGCTACCGACCTTGCCGATCTCGAGAAGCGCCTCGGCGCCATCGTCGTCGCCTATCGCCGCGACAAGACGCCGGTCTTCGCCCGCGACCTCAAGGCCGACGGGGCCATGGCGGTGCTGCTCAAGGACGCGATGCAGCCCAATCTCGTCCAGACGCTGGAGAACAATCCGGCCTTCGTCCACGGCGGCCCCTTCGCCAACATCGCCCATGGCTGCAACTCGGTCGTCGCCACCACCACGGCGTTGAAGCTCGCCGACTACGTCGTTACCGAGGCCGGGTTCGGCGCCGATCTGGGCGCCGAGAAATTCTTCGACATCAAGTGCCGCAAGGCCGGGCTGAAGCCCGCCGCCACCGTCATCGTCGCCACCGTCCGCGCACTGAAGATGAACGGCGGCGTCGGCAAGGAAGACCTCGGCGTCGAGAACGTCACGGCGGTGAAGGCCGGCTGCGCCAATCTCGGTCGGCACATCGAGAACATCCGCCAGTTCGGTGTCCCCGCCATCGTCGCGATCAACCATTTCGGCACCGACACCGAGGCCGAGCTCGACGCCATCAAGGCCTATGTCGCGCAGATGGGCGAGGAAGCGGTGGTCTGTCGTCATTGGGCCGACGGTTCGGCCGGCATCACCGAACTCGCCGAGAAGGTCGCTCGCCTCGCCGACAGCAGCGCCGCGCAGTTCGCGCCGCTCTATCCCGATGCGCTCGGCCTGTTCGAGAAGATCGAGACAGTGGTCAGGCGCATCTATCGCGGTGCCGAAGTCACCGCCGAGAAGACGGTGCGCGACCAGCTCGCCGCCTGGGAGGAGGCCGGCTACGGCAATCTGCCGGTCTGCATGGCCAAGACCCAGTACTCCTTCTCCACCGACCCGACCCTGCGCGGCGCGCCGGACGGTTTTGCCGTCCACGTCCGCGAGGTCCGCCTCTCCGCCGGCGCCGGCTTCGTCGTCGCCATCTGCGGGGAGATCATGACCATGCCCGGCCTGCCGTCGAAGCCCGCCGCCGAGACCATCCGGCTCAACGCGGCGGGGGAGATCGAGGGGCTGTTCTAGGCGGCAAGGGTCTCGTGGGGGCTCGGCTGCCTGTTGGTGATTGGCACCGACCCCCAACACGGCGTCATCCTCGGGCTTGACCCGAGGACCCATGCCAAGTCGTCGACGCCCTCCAAATCGGCGCCGAGGACGCGCTGCCTGCTTCAGGTTCCTTGAGGATCATCTGCACGGTTCCGCTGTGGACGCGCAGAGGAATGGGCCCTCGGGTCAAGCCCGAGGATGACGCCCGTGGGGAAGGGTGAGGCTGATCGCTGCTGCCGCGAGATCGCGCATTCCATCCATCTGCGTGCCAAACAGGGGATCGCGACACTACCGACGGCGTTGCGTCATGGGCGTTTTGCTGTTCGAACTGCGTATCAGCCCGCGTCGATCCTGCTCACACCAGGTACGCCTCCCTCATGCCAAGATTTCTCCGGTTCCTCGCCGGTCTCGCCCTCCTTGCCGCCTTCACCCTTCCGGGTGCGAGTGCCAGCGCGCAGGAGGTCGGCGTGGTCGAACTGGCGCCCTATGCGATGCAGGACGGGGACGGCAACTGGAGCGGGCCGGCGGTCGACCTGTTCCGGGAAGCGGCGGACGCGGCCGGCCTCTACTACCGCCTGGTCGAGGCCGGCAGCCAGCCGGAGACGCAGACGATGCAGGCGGTGTTTCCGGTCTATGCCGATCCGCAGGTGGCCGAGACGGTCCGGCGCAGCCTGCCGTTCCATGTCGACCCGATCGGGCTGATCGGCGCGCCCGGGGCGTCGAGCGCTTCGGGCTTCATCGAGGGGCTGGCCGGGCTGTTCAATGTCGGCTTCCTGAAGGTCGTCGTCATGGTCGCCGCGCTGTTGCTGGTGGTCGGCACGATCTTCTGGCTGGTCGAGAAGTCCGGCGACGGCGACCTGGCGTCGCGCGAATCCAGCATCAAGGGCATCGGTGACGGTTTCTGGTGGGCCGGCGTGACGGCGACGACGATCGGCTATGGCGACCTCGTGCCGAAGACGCTGGGCGGACGCGCCGTCGCGATGATCTGGATGCTGTTCTCCATGGCGCTGACCGCCATCCTGACGGCCTATCTGGTCTCGCTCACCGGCCAGAAGGGAAGCGGTCCCAGCCTCGAGGACGCGATCGCGGATCAGCGAGTCGGCTTCGTCGCTAACGGGGCGGTGCCGGAGAGCGACCTGAAACGGGCCGAGACGCTCACCAGCTTCGACAATCTCGATCTTGCGATGGCAGCGCTCGACGCGGACGAGATCGACCGGATCGCCTACCCTTACCAGGCTGCCAAGAGCGCCGCCGGGGAAAAGAGCGTCCAGCGATTTGCCGGCACCGTCGCCATGCCGCTGTTCCACGTCGGATCGGAGCGTTTGCGCGTCGAGATCGACCGGATCATCCTGTCGCCCGAATGGCAGCGGCGGATGGAAGACCAGTTCTCCTCGCGCTAAAGGGAATGCCTGTCACCGGCCGCGCCTTTTCCGAATAGCCTCTCGCACCCGTGGCTGGCGCGCTTTATCCTGCGCCGATATTCCGCCCGCCAAGACGAGAATTTCATGTCCGCCATCTCCCTCTCCGCCGTCACCAAGCGCTTCGGCGATGCTGCGGCCGTCGACGGCGTCTCGCTGGAGATCGCGGCGGGGGAGTTCGTGGCGCTGCTCGGCGCGTCGGGCTGCGGCAAGACCACGCTGCTGCGGCTGATCGCCGGCTTCGACACGCTGTCATCCGGGTCGATCCGCTTCGACGGTACGACGATGGCGGGCGAGGGCCGGCACGTGCCGCCCGAGGACCGCAATGTCGGCATCGTCTTCCAGTCCTACGCGCTGTGGCCGCACATGAATGTCGGCGAGAATGTCGGCTATCCGCTGCGGGTGCGCGGCATCAGGGGCGCAGCGAAGGCGGACAAGGTTGCCGCGGCGCTCGCTGCCGTCGACCTTTCCGGCTTCGAGGCGCGGCGGCCGGCCGATCTCTCCGGCGGCCAGCGCCAGCGCGTCGCCCTGGCGCGGTGCCTGGCGATGGACCCGGCGGTGGTGCTTCTCGACGAGCCGCTGGCCAATCTCGACGTCAACCTGCGCGCCGCGATGGAGGACACGTTCAAGGAATTCCACGAGCGCACCAAGGCGACGATGGTCTATGTCACCCACGATCAGGCCGAGGCGATGGCCATGGCCGACCGCGTCGCGGTGATGGAAGCCGGGCGGGTGCTGCAGGTCACCGACCCGGTGACGCTCTACGGCGAGCCGGCCAGCGAGGCGGTCGCCCGCTTCGTCGGCAACGGCTCGGTGGTGGATTGCCGCGTCGTCGGCCCGGCGGCATCCGGAAAGGCGCGGGTCGCGCTGTTCGGCCACGAGGCCGACGTGCGGGCCGACCCGGTGACGCTGGGCCCGGCGGGCGCGACCGGGCGCCTGTGCCTGCGGCCTGAACATCTGGCATTGAGCGACGGCGACGGATTTGCCGCTCGCGTCGTCAAGTCGACGTTCAAGGGCTCGCACGCTTTGCTGGAGGTGGCGCCGGCGGCCGCGCCCGGCCAACTCCTGCCAGTCTGGGCACCTCGCCTCGTTGCGGCGGGAACCGAGGTGCGTATCGCCGTCCGGGATGGCTGGCTGCTGCCGGGCGCCGCTGGAAGCGTTCCCGCCGCACGCGCCGCCTGAACCGGCCTCAGTCGGTCCAGGGCAGGACGCCGCGCGGCAGTCTTCGCGCCGCCAGCGCGGTCACGCCCATGATCGCGACGATCGCCACGACCGTCACCGCCGCCACGGCCGAGGCCAGCACCGTCGCGCCGGAATCGTCGAGATTGAAGACGACGACGCCGAGCGTCTCGTTGCCGGCCGACCAGAGCAACGCCGAGACGGTCAGTTCGTTGAAGCTGGTCATGAAGGTGAGGATCGCGCCCGCCGCCGCCGCTGGCGCGAGCAGCGGCAGCACCACGGTGCGCAGCCGGAACAGATAGCGCGCGCCGGTCATCCTTGCCGCTTCCTCCAGCGCCCGGTCGGTCTGCTGCACCGCGCCGATCACCGGCCGCAGCGACAGAGTGAGAAACCGCGCCAGATAGGCGAAGAAGATGATCCAGATCGTGTTGTAGAGGCTGATGCCGATCAGCGGCAGCGGCACGACGAAGAGCAGGATCGCCGCGACGCCGAGGACGATGCCGGGCAGGGCATAGGGAACTTCCGCGGTCATCGCCATGGCGTCGAGGAAGCGGCTGCGGCGCCAGACGATGAAGGCCGCGAAGGGCACGCACACCGCCATCAGCACCAGCGCCGCGCCGGCCGCCAGCAGGAACGAGTTGCGGAACGCCCGGATCGTCGCGTCCTGCCGAAGCAGTACTTCGGCATAGTTTGCGAGCGTCACGGTCTCTGCGGTCAGCGGCACGCCGTAGGCGGTAACCAGCGAGGTGGCGAGGAGGGCAATCAGCGGCACGACGAGGATCGCCACGATGATCGTCCAGGCGAGGAACTCGGCCGGGACGCGCCAGCGTCCGAGCGCATAGCGCAATGCCTGCGAGGGCGCGCCGACGCTGCGATAGTCGCGTTTGCCGATGACGAGCGCCTGGACCGCGAAGCCGACAAAGGCGAGGGCGCCGACGACGATCGACAGCACGGCGACGTCCGAGATGATCGACGGGCCGAAGCTCGCCAGCCGCTGGTAGATCAGCGTCGGCAGCACGGTGTAGCCGGCCGGGATGCCGAGCAGGGCCGGGATGCCGAAATTGCCGACGGCCGAGACGAAGGCCAGCGCCCCGCCGGCGACCAGCGGCGGCGTCATCATCGGCAGCACGATCGTCGCCAAGACGCGCAGGCGTTTCGCGCCGCAGGCCCGCGCCGCCTCGATCATCTCGCGCGGCAGGCCGCGCAGCCCGGCCCGCACGGCGAGGAACACCAGCGGCGCGTGCTGGATGCCGAGCAGGAGCACGATCCCCTCGGCGCTGTAGAGCGGATTGGATGCGCCGAGCGGCGGTGCAAGGCCGAGCGTGATCAGTAGCGGGCTGGCGGGCCCGGCGAGCTGCGCCCAGGACAGGGCCGTCACCTGCGGCGGGATCATCAGGGGCAGCAGGAAGCAGAACACCAAAGCCGCCTTGCCGCGAATGTCGGTCAGCGCGACGAGCAGGGCGAACAGCGTGCCGAGGCCGAGCGAGATCGCGGTGCCGAGCGTCGCGGTGACCAGCGAGTTCCAGGTGGCGGTCCAGGTCGACCGGGCGGTCAGCACCGAACGGACGTTGGAAAGGTCGGGCGTGCCGCCGGGCAGGAAGGCTTCGAAGGCGAGGCGGGCGACCGGCAGCACGCTGACGAGAACGACGAAAAGGACGAGAACGGCGAGAGTGATGCTCTCGCCGTTCAGACGCCTCGCACTGTCTGCAACGCGGCTCAGCGTCAGCCGCCGAAGATCTCGGCGAAGCGCTGCTTGTTGGCTTCCTCGTCGGCGAGGGCCTTGGCGGCATCGAACGGCATCAGCTTGATAGTCTCGCGGGCCGGAAAGCCGGCCGGGCCCTCGACCCCGTCGCGCGCAGGCAGGTAACCCTGGCTGGCGGCGAGCTTCTGGCCTTCCTCGCTCAGCAGGAAGTCGACGAAGGCCTTGGCGGCTTCCGGGTTCTTGGCGGTCTTGAGGATCGCCACCGGCTCGGTGACGGCGGTGACGCCTTCCTCGGGGAAGACGAAGTTCACCGGCGCGCCGTTCGCGGCTTCCCGGATCGGCAGATAGTCGACGATGACGCCATAGGCCTTCTCGCCGCCGGCGACGGCCTTGAGGATGCCGCCGTTGCCGCCGGCCGCCGTCGCGCCGTTGGCGGCCAGGGCCTCGACATAGTCCCAGCCGAGATCGGCATTCTGGGTAATCGCTGCGAGATGCACCAGCGCAGCGCCCGAGGTGAGCGGGCTTGGCATCGTCACCTGGCCCTTCGCCTCCGGCTTGGCAAGATCCTGCCAGGAGGCGGGCGTCATCTGCGAACGGGTATTGTTGACGATGCCGGTGGTGATCAGCTTGGTCGAGAAATACGTGCCGTCGGCATCGTGCAGCCCGGCCTCGTAGCCGGTCGTGTCAGCCTCGGCATAAGGCATCAGGCGGTCGTCGCGCTTCAGGCCTTCCATCGTCACGCTGTCGGCGATGAGCAGCAGGTCCGGCTGCGGCGCGCCCGCGGCGAACTCCGCCTGCAGCTTGGCCATCACCTTGGTCGTGCCGTCGCGCACCCACTGCACGTCGACATCGGGATACTTCGCCTCGAAGGCATCGACCGTCGCCTGCGCATCCTCGTTGGGCTGGCTGGTGTAGAGCACCAGGCTGCCCGACTGGGCGAAGGCGGTGCCCGAGACCATCGTCGCGGCGAAGGCGGCCAGTAGAGTGAGCTTGCGGATCATCGGACGGTTCCTCGGATAGCGTTCGGATCACGGCGAGAGCGCCCGTGGGTCGAGCGACTAGCGCACTGCCTGTGACAGCTTGATGAAGCTGCGGCAAGCCTGGCGATGCGCGCGAAGAACCCCGTCCAAACCCGCGCCCCATCGACAGGTAGAGGCGCGGGAGAGGATCGGTCGCGAGGAGAAACCGCCCGCCTCTATGCCCCCCGACGGTCCTCCGGCAGCGGCAGATACTGGCAGAGCCACGTCTCGGTCAGCACCTCGCCGTCACGCACGAGGTAGAGCCGCAGATCCACCGGCTCCGTCCCGTCGACGGTGAGGTCGAAGGTCGACCGCCAGGCGGTGCCGACCTTCACCGAATAGGCGTCGATCCGCGACAGCGTGCCGCGGGAGGCGGTGACCACGGCCTCGACGCCGCTTGTGTCGCGGGAGAGCGCCGCCACCTTGCCGCCATCGAAATCGACGGCGAATTTCGAGGCGTCGGCGGGGCGTGGCTGGCCGGGTATGCCGCCGCGGCCCATGCGGGTGGCGCTGACCGTGCCGACCTCCGGCGGGTAGGGATCGTCCTTCGACCAGGTCAGGCGATAGTCCAGCGCGATCTCGTCGCCGCGGCGAAACGGCTTTTCCGGCACCCAGGTGGCGACGATGTTGTCGTGGATCTCGTCGTCGGTGGGGATCTCGACCAGTTGCACGCTGCCGGCGCCCCAACCGCCTTTCGGCTCCACCCAAAGGCTCGGCCGGCGGTCGTAGAACACCCCGTCGTCCTCGTAGGATTCGAACTCCCGGTCGCGCTGCATCAGGCCGAAGCCCTTCGGGTCGCGGTCGGCGAAACTCGAGGTGATGACCCGCGTCGGATTGTTCAGCGGCCGCCAGATCCGTTCGCCGGCGCCGGTCCACATCGCCAGCCCGTCGGAATCGTGCACTTCCGGCCGCCAGTCGATGCGCCGGTCGCGGTCGGTCTCCGAATACCAGAACATCGACGTCAGCGCCGCCAGGCCGAGACGGTCGATGTCGGCGCGGGCGAAGAAGCGGGCCTGGATGTCCATGATGACCCGGCCGCTTTTGCCGACCTCCATCTTCACGACGCCGGTCATGCGCTGGCTGTCCAGCGGGCAGGTGATCGACAGGTCGTGCTCGGGCGAGCTCGGCGGGCCGAGATAGAAGTCGGTGAAGCGCGGAAATTCCTCCGGCGTCGGCATGGCGACGTCAACGGCGACGGCGCGTGCCGACAGGCCGTACTGGTTGAGCTCCCCGGCGCTGCGGAAGTAGCAGCCGCCGAGGAAGGCAAGCCAGTCGGCTGCCGAATTCGGCTCCATCACCCGAAAGCCGGCAAAGCCGACATCGTGGGGCAGGTCGCGTGCCGGGCTGTCGGACGGCATGTCGAACAGCGCCTCGTCGTAGATCAGCTTGCGGGCTTGGCCGCCCTCGACGACATGGATGTTCACCGGGACCTGAAAGTACCGCCCGAGATGGAACAGGCTGACCGGCGCCTTGCCGTCCGCGACGTCCAGAACCGCATCCGACCGGTACTTGATCTTCCAGTGCGTGTCGAAATCGATCCGGTCGAGGACGCCGCCGCCGCGCACCTGCGGCGGGACGTAGGGCTCGGCCGCGAGACGACGGGCATGGTCTGCCAGCGCCTCGAAGGAAAATGGCCTTGCGGCTTCGAATTGCAGAGGCCCATCCGCCGCATGGGCGGATCCGGGCAGTCGTACGACACCGAGTGCCGTCAGCCCCGCGAGGATCTCGCGGCGCGTCATTGCTGAAGTCATGGTTCGCCCCTTCGCTTACACTGGAGCGAAGCCGGCACGATCGGATCGTCCCCTCCGGCACCCCTCCGGCAAGAAGCTCGCGATACCGACCTGTCATTGGGGCAGGAGCGTGGCGAATATGTCGCACCAGTCGATGGTGGTGCCGGAGACGCCGGCAACATCGCTGCCGCGCCATTCTTTCCCCGCGCTTCGGGGAGCCTTGCCCTTCGCCGCCGCCTCGGCTATCGATCATGCCATGAACACTCGGATGATCCTCGCGATGAACTGGTGGCGGACGCGCTAAAGCGGCCGGACCATCACGCATGTGATCAGTACCTCAAGGCCGCCTCGGATCATCCGGCGGCCTTTTTGCTTTGTCGCCAGGGGTCCGGGGCCGAGACCCGCGAACGTGCCCTTAGACCCGGAGATAAGTCATGGTGATCGAGCAGACCGAAGACGAGCGCGAGCGGTACGTCACCGCCGGCGGCATCGTGATTACCCGCAACCGGCGGACGGTGGCCTACGAGGGCGCCATCGAGCCGTATTTTGACCGGCTGGATGATCGCCGCGGCGCGGTGCTCTTCTCCAACTACGAATATCCCGGCCGCTATACCCGCCAGGACGTCGCCTTCGTCGATCCGCCGCTGGTGCTGGCCTCGCGCGGCCGCAAGATGTGGATCGAGGCACTCAACCCGCGCGGCGAGGTCCTGCTCGGCTTCATCGCCGACGCGCTCGCAGGCCACGCGGACATCGCGCATCTCGAGCGGCAGGCGGCCCGCATCGACCTGACGGTCCGGACACCTTCGGGCGCGGTGACCGAGGAAGAGCGGTCGCGCATGCCGACCGTGTTCTCGGTGCTGCGCTCGATCGTGTCGCTGTTCAAGGCCGATGACGACAGCCAGCTCGGCCTCTACGGCGCCTTCGGCTACGACCTCGCCTTCCAGTTCGATCCCGTCGCTGAGGTGCTGCCCCGCGATCCCGCCGGCCGCGACCTGGTGCTGTACCTGCCGGACGAGATCCTTTCGGTGGACCATTATTCGGCGAGCGCGGTCCTCACCCGCTACGCCTTCGCCCATGACGGCGTCTCGACCGACGGCCTTGCCGGCGGCGGAGAGCCGGCGCCCTTCGTGCCATCCGAGCGGATCCCGCCGCGCGGCGACCACCGGCCCGGCGAATATGCCGAGCTGGTGCGCGCTGCCAAGGACAAGTTCATCCGCGGCGATCTCTTCGAGGTCGTCCCCGGCCAGGTGTTCTACGAGCGCGCCGAGCATCGCCCGTCGGAGATTTCCCGCCGCCTCAAGGCGGTGAACCCTTCGCCCTACTCGTTCTTCGTCAATCTCGGCGAGAACGAGTTCCTGATCGGCGCCAGCCCCGAGATGTTCGTGCGGGTGAACGGCCGGCGGGTCGAGACCTGCCCGATCTCCGGCACGATCAAGCGCGGCGAGGACGCCATTGCCGATTCCGAGCAGATCCTGAAGCTGCTCAACTCCAAGAAGGACGAGTCGGAGCTGACAATGTGCTCCGACGTCGATCGCAACGACAAGAGCCGGGTCTGCGAGCCGGGCTCGGTCAAGGTGATCGGCCGTCGGCAGATCGAGATGTATTCGCGGCTGATCCACACGGTCGACCATATCGAGGGCCGGCTGCGCGACGGCATGGACGCCTTCGACGCGTTCCTCTCCCACGCCTGGGCGGTGACGGTCACCGGTGCGCCGAAGCTCTGGGCCATGCGCTTCATCGAGAGCCACGAGAAGAGTCCGCGCGCCTGGTATGGCGGCGCCGTCGGCATGGTGCATTTCAACGGCGACATGAACACCGGCCTGACCCTTCGCACCATCCGGCTGAAGGACGGCATCGGCGAGGTGCGCGCCGGCGCGACGCTGCTCTACGATTCCAATCCGGAGGAAGAAGAGGCCGAGACCGAGCTGAAGGCTTCGGCGCTGCTCGGCGCGATCCGCGAGGCGGGCGCCACCGGCGCGGTCGGCGGCGAACGGCACGCCGCGAAGGTCGGGGAGGGGATCCGGATCCTGCTCGTCGATCACGAGGATTCCTTCGTCCACACGCTCGCGAACTATTTCCGCCAGACCGGCGCGACCGTCTCGACGGTCCGCACGCCGGTGCCCGCGGAAGTGTTCGAGCGGATCGATCCGGACCTCGTCGTCCTTTCGCCAGGACCCGGCCGTCCCTCGGACTTCGACTGCAAGGGAACCATCGCCGCGGCGCGTGCGCACGGCGCCGGGATCTTCGGCGTCTGCCTTGGCCTGCAGGCGCTGGCCGAGGCCTACGGCGGATCGCTGCGCACGCTGCACCTTCCGGTGCACGGCAAGCCGTCGCGCATCCGCGTGTCAAAGCCCGGCATCATCTTCCAGGGCCTGCCGGGCGAGGTCACGGTCGGGCGCTATCACTCGATCTTCGCCGATCCGGTGCGCCTGCCCAAGGAGTTCGAGGTCACTGCCGAGACCGACGACGGCATCGTCATGGCCTTCGAGCACCGCACCGAGCCAGTCGCGGCGGTGCAGTTCCACCCCGAGAGCATCATGAGTCTGGGCGGCGACGCCGGGATGCGGATGATCGAGAACATCGTCGCCAAGCTGCCGCGCCGCGCCCGCGTCAAGGCCGCCTGAGACGTGAGCATGGCTGCCCAGGAACCGCGGGACGGCGGCGGGACGCTGGTCAAGCGCATCGCCATGATCTCGGTCGTGGTGGCGCTCGTCGTCCTGGCGATCAAGTACGCCGCCTATCACGTGACCGGCTCCGTCGCGCTGTTCTCGGACGCGATGGAGTCGATCGTCAACGTCGTCGCCGGGCTGATCGCGCTGTGGGCCGTCTCCCTGAGCTACAAGCCGGCCGACAGCGATCATCCGTTCGGCCATACGAAGGCGGAGTACTTCTCGGCGGTGGTCGAAGGCGTGCTGATCGTCGTCGCCGCGATGCTGATCCTGCGGGAGGCCTGGGGGGCCTATCTCGTGCCGCGCGCGATGGAGGCGCCGCTCACCGGCATCGCCATCAACGCGATCGCCACCACGATCAACGCCGCTTGGGCGCTCTACCTGATCCGCCGCGGCGCCGAGAAGCGCTCGCCGGCCCTGGCGGCGGACGGGCGCCACATCATGGCCGACGTCGTCACCTCGGTCGGCGTAATCGGCGGCCTGCTGATCGCGACGGCCACCGGCTGGTCGATCCTCGACCCGCTGATGGCGGCGCTCGTTGCCCTCAACATCCTGCGCGAGGGCTATCTGGTCGTGACCAGTTCGCTGTCCGGCCTGATGGACCAGGCGATGCATCCGGGCGAGGAGGCGCAGGTGCGCGACCTCATCTCCGCCAATGCCGACGGCGCGATCGAGGTCCACGACCTGAAGACGCGGCTGGCGGGTCGGGCGATGTTCATCGAGTTCCACATGGTGGTGCCGGAAGCGATGACGGTCGGGGCGGCGCACGACATCTGCGATCGCATCGAGGACGCGCTGAAGCATGAGTTCCAGGGCGCGCGGGTGCTGATCCACGTGGAGCCCGAGGCCGAGGCGAAACAGACTGGCGTGCCGGTGCTCTAGCACCGTTTTTTCTGCGCATGGATCAGCGAATTTCATTGCGCTGCACGCCGAAGTTTTCGATATGTTCCGAAGGGGCCAGTATTCTCCGGAAGGCGGAAACGCGCGGATTGTCGGCTGGGCGCTGCCTGGCGCCGCCAGCCGCAGGTTGCGCGACGTGGACGCATGGAGACAGGGGACGTTTTGACAGTAGCGCCTTCCAGGCTGAAGGGGATCCAGGCATTGCTGGCCCGAACGTCGCTCAGCGAGCGGCCGGTGCTGCGCTGGGTGTTCGCCGTCGCCGCCTTCGTGATCGCCTTCGCGATCCGCTACGAGCTGGATGCGCAGCTGCCGGTCGGCTTTCCCTATCTGTCGTTCTTTCCGGCCGTCATCATCACCGCCTTCTTCGCCGGTATCAGGCCCGGGATCGTCGTCGCCCTCGCGGGCGGCATCGCCTCCTGGTACTTCTTCATACCGCCGCTCAATTCGTTCGAACTGACCGGCGGCTCGGTGCTGGCGCTGGCCTTCTACGTCTTCATCGTAACGGTCGACATCGCGCTGATCCACTGGATGCAACTGGCGCTGCAGCGGGTCACGGTGGAAAAGGAAGCGGCGAGCCGCTACGCCGGCGAACGCGATCTGCTGTTCCAGGAGATGCAGCACCGGGTCTCCAACAATCTCGGCGTCGTCTCCGCGCTGCTCAACGCCCAGTCGCGCGGCACGACGAACCCGGAAGCGACGGCGGTGCTGCTGCAGGCATCTGCCCGCATCGGGCTGATCTCCAAGATCCAGCGGCAGCTGCACGATCCGGGCAAGCAACTGCTCGACATGGGTCCCTATCTGGCGCAGCTCGGACCGGACCTGCTCGAGGCGTCCGGCATCGAGGGCGTGCGCTACGAGATCGACGTCGAGACGGTCGAGCTCTCCGCCGACATGGCGGTGCCTATCGGCCTGATCGCCACCGAGCTGATCTCCAATTCCATCGAGCATGGCCGGGTGCCCGGACAAGGCGGCATGATCCGCGTCACGTTGGGGCGGGACGGGGCCGGCAAGGACGGCGGGAGCGTGCCGCTCGTCCTGCGCGTGGCCGATGACGGGCCCGGCTGGCCGGAAGGTTTCTCGCCAGCCGCCTCGCGCAACCTCGGCATGCGCATCGTCGTGTCGCTGACCCAGCAGATTGGCGGGCGCCTCGATATCGCCAATTCGGGTGGGGCGGTCACCACGCTGCGCTTCGTCTCGCAGCCTGTGCCGAAGCTCGTCGGACGCGCCGCCTGAAGCGGGGTGGCCGGACGTCCCTGCCGAAGCGACAGCTTTTTTGCTTGCTTCGGCGCTGTTTCCGGTTAGCTTCGCAGCCATGAACCTGGCTCGTGCCCCTTTCGCGTCTTTTGCCGCTGCCGCATCCGTCGGCGGCGCACGCTCGGCCGGCCTGCTTCTTGGACTACTTATCGGCGGCCGTCGGACCCGTTGATCGAAGGGGCGTCCGGCGGTCGAGCCGGCGCGTAGAGTGGGCCTTTCGGCTCCTGCGCTCTGCCCCTCAATCTTTACAACCATGTTCCAATTGCCGATGACCGGTCTGAAGCGCGCCTTGTCGCCGCCGCCGGCATCCGCCCGAGATGAAGGTCAGAGCCATGTCCGTCAGTCCCGCCATCGAACCCGTCATCGAAGCTGAGAAGCCGGCCGGCCGCGCCGCGCCGATGCCGCTCGCTTCCCGCAAGTACCAGCCCTATGGCCAGGTCGACCTGCCCGACCGGACCTGGCCGTCGAAGACCATCACCGCCCCGCCGATCTGGTGTTCGGTCGATCTGCGCGACGGCAACCAGGCGCTGGTCGACCCGATGGGCCACGACCGTAAGGCGCGGTTCTTCCGGCTCCTGAAGGACATGAACTTCAAGGAGATCGAGATCGGCTTCCCGTCGGCCTCGCAGACGGACTTCGACTTCGCGCGCTGGTGCATCGAGGAGGGCGACACGCCCGAGGACGTGTCGCTGCAGGTGCTCGTCCAGTGCCGGCCGGAGCTGATCCAGCGCACCTTCGAGTCGCTCGAGGGGGCGGTGCGGCCGATCGTGCATTTCTACAACTCGACCAGCGAGCTGCAGCGTCGCCTCGTGTTCCAGAAGGACCGCGCCGGGATCAAGCAGATCGCTACGGACGCTGCCAAGCTGATCACCGACATGGCGGCGAAGGCCGGCGGCGGCTACCGCTTCGAGTATTCGCCGGAGAGCTTCACCGGCACCGAGCTCGAGTTCGCCGCCGAGATCTGCAACGCGGTTGCGGAAATCATCGGGCCCTCGGCCGACAACAAGCTGATCCTCAACCTGCCGGCGACCGTCGAGATGTCGACGCCCAACATCCATGCCGACCAGATCGAGTGGATGTGCCGCCAGCTCGACAATCGCGAGAACATCATCGTCTCGCTGCATCCGCACAACGACCGCGGCACCGCCGTCGCGGCGACCGAGCTCGGCCTGATGGCGGGTGCCGACCGGGTCGAAGGCACGCTATTCGGCAATGGCGAGCGCACCGGCAATGTCGATCTGGTGACGCTGGCGCTGAACATGTTCACGCAGGGGATCGACCCCGGCCTCGACATCACCGACATCAACCGGATCAAGGACGTCTACGAATACTGCAACCAGCTGACGATCCCGGAGCGCCACCCTTACGTCGGCGAGCTGGTCTACACGGCGTTTTCCGGCTCGCACCAGGACGCGATCAACAAGGGCATGAAGGCGCGCAAGACCGCCAACAAGGAACTGTGGGAGGTTCCCTACCTGCCGATCGACCCGAAGGATGTCGGGCGCAGCTACGAGGCGATCATCCGGATCAACTCGCAGTCCGGCAAGGGCGGCATCGCCTATGTGCTGCAGGCCGATTACGGGCTCAACCTGCCGCGCAATCTGCAGATGGAGTTCCGCGAGGACATCCAGCACATCACCGACGAGGAAGGCCGCGAACTGCCGGTGAAGCGGATCTACGACCGGTTCATCGAGCTCTATGTCGAGCAGCCGGGCGCGCGGATCCGTTTCCTCGACCATCACACGCTGCCCGATCCGGAGCATCGCGGCGAGCGGCTGCTCGAGGCGACGATTCTCGACGGCGACAAGGAAGTCACGATCACCGGCCGCGGTACCGGACCGATCGACGGCTTCATCGACGCCCTTTCGCGCCATCTGGGGCTCGAGATGTCGGTCGCCGACTATTCCGAGCATTCGCTGCAGCACGGCTCCAACGCCTCGGCGATCTCCTACATGGACATCGAGTATCAGGGCGGAGCGCTCGGCAGTGGACGGCTGTTCGGCGCCGGCATCAACAAGAACATCGTCACCGCGTCGCTGCAGGGCATCGTCTCGGCCGCCAACCGTATCGTCGGAGCGGTGAAATGATGGCGGAAGGCGGCGTCCTTCTCGTCCGCGCGCTGGAAGCGCAGGGCGTCGACCGCGTCTTCTGCGTGCCGGGGGAGAGCTATCTCCCGGTGCTCGACGCACTCGTCGACAGCGGCATCGACACCGTCCTCTGCCGGCAGGAGGGCGGTGCCGCGATGATGGCGGAGGCCGACGGCAAGCTCACCGGCCGGCCCGGCATCGTCTTCGTCACCCGCGGCCCCGGCGCGACGAACGCCGCCTCCGGCGTGCATGTCGCCTCGCACGACCTGACGCCGATGATCCTCTTCATCGGCCAGGTGCCGACCGAGTTCCGTGGCCGCGGCGCCTTCCAGGAGGTGGACTACGACAAGATGTTCGGCGGCATGGCCAAGGCGGTGTTCGAAGCGACCACCGTCGCCGAACTGCCCGACCTCGTCGCCGAGGCCTTCCGCATGGCCCTCGACGGCGCGCCGGGCCCGGTGGTCGTCGCCCTGCCGGAGGACACATTGTCCGGCGAGGCGGCGGCGGACATTCCGAGCCGCGTCGAGGCGATCGAGATCCATCCGGCCGAGTCCAAGCTCGAAGACCTCTGGGCGATGCTGGAAGGCGCCAAGGCGCCGATCATGATCCTCGGCGGTTCGCGCTGGACGGACGGGGCGATCGCCGACGTCGAGGAATTCGCGACGCATTTCCACCTGCCGGTCGCCTGCTCCTTCCGCCGCCAGTCGCTGTTTCCGAGCCTGCACCCGAACTATGCCGGCGATGTCGGCATCGGCATCTCGCCGGCGCTGAAGGCGCGGATCGCGACCTCCGACCTCGTCATCGCCATCGGTGCGCGGCTCGGCGAGATGCCGAGCCAGGGCTACACGCTGTTCGACGTGCCGGCGCCGCGCCAGCGCCTCGTCCATGTCCTTCCCGACGACACCGAACTCGGCCGGCTCTACCACCCGGCGCTGTCGATCCTCGCTGATCCCGTCTCCTTCGCGCGGAAGGCGGCGCAGCTCGCCGCGCCCGCGACGGTCGCCTGGTCGGGCGAGGCGGAGGCGGCGCATGCGGCCTATCTCGCCTGGTCGGAGCCCGCACCCGACGCCACGGCGCGGCCGGGCTACGTCGACATGAACATCGTCATGGCGCATCTGGAAGAGGTGTTGCCGGCAAGAAGCACGCTGACCAACGGCGCCGGCAATTATGCCGGCTGGCTGCACCGCTACCATCGCTTCACCGATCACGCCGCGCAGCTCGCGCCGACATCCGGCTCAATGGGCTACGGCCTACCGGCAGCGGTTGCAGCCAAGCTGCGCCATCCCGAGCGGACGGTGGTGTGTTTTGCCGGCGACGGCTGCTTCCAGATGACGATGCAGGAATTCGGCACCGCTTGCCAGGCCGGCGCGGCCGTCGTGGTCCTCCTCGTCGACAACAGCCAGTACGGCACGATCCGCATGCACCAGGAGCGGCACTATCCGGGCCGGCCATCGGCGACGACCCTGGTCAACCCGGACTTTGCGGCGCTCGCCCGCAGCTATGGCGGACACGGCGTCACGGTGACCGAGACCGCCGCGTTCCCCGCGGCGATGGAGGCGGCGCTCGCCGCCGGTGTCCCCGCGCTGGTGCATCTGCGAACCGATCCGGACCGCATCTCCACCACAGCGCGCCTGCCGTTCGCGCCGGCCGGAGACGCCGCGGGGTGAGCGATCCGACGCGCCTTTTCGGGTTGGAGGAAGGCGCAGGCGAGGGCTCCCCGGTCGTCTTCCTGCATGGCTTCGACGGCCGGGCGGCGCTCTGGTCGAGGGTGCGCACCGCGCTCGGCGATATCGGGCGCCGAACCATCGCCTTCGATCTGCCCGGCCATGGCCGTTCGCTCGATTACCCGGGCGCGGGCCCGGCGAAGGTGGCGGCCCGCGCGGTGCTGAGCGAGCTGGACCAGCGGGGCATCGACGCGGCACATCTCGTCGGCCATTCGATGGGCGGTGCCGTTGCCGCGTTGATCTGCCTGTTCGCGCCGGAGCGGGTGGCGTCGCTCACGCTGCTGTCGCCCGGCGGCTTCGGGCCGGAGATCGGCACGGGACCAATCCGGGCGATGATGGAAGCGTCGGAGGGACAGGATCTGCAACAGGCCCTCAGCCTCATGGGCGGGCCGGGCTGGGTGGCACCAGCGGATGTCGCCGCCGGCGGCGACCGCACGCCGGAAGGTCGGGCGGCCATGCGCCGGATCTTCGAGGAATTGTTCGCCGGCGGCGGGCAAGGGGTCCTCCCGCTGGCGGCGATCGCCGAAAAGCATCGGCCGATCCATTTGATCTGGGGGAGCGAGGATCCTGTGACGCCGATCGCCCAGACCGCCGGTCTGCCGCCGGGCTTCACCCTCCACCGGCTCGACGGTGTCGGCCACATGCCGATGCTGGAAGCGCCAGATGCCTGCGCCGCGGTAATCCGGGCCGTCGTGGCGGACGGGAAGCGGGCGTCCGCAGACTGATCGACACGGCCGCGGTTTCTTCCGCCGGGAAAGCTGGGTAAGATGAAGACCGCGTTAACGAAGCGGATTCGAGGATGCCGGTGATGGGCGAAGGCAAGGACAGCGCGGCGTCCCTGATGGGCACGAAACGTCTATCCGACGCCGTGCGGCAGGCGAAGATCGCCGCGGCGCACCGCTCCGACGTCGTGATCGACATCCGCGAGGCCGATCGTGCCCGCCTGGAGATCCTCGCCGATGAGCTGCAGCCGCTGCTCGATGAACTGCCGCCGGGCGAGGACCTCTTCGATTTCACCATTTCCGGAGGCATGCATCCGCGCCTGTGGGTCGACGGTACCGCCAACGTCATGATGGCGCGCGACCGGCGGACCTATCGCCTGGTGCGCGAGACCCGGCTCGGCCGGGTGGTTCTCATGGAAGCCGCGGAGGCGCGGGTGATCGCCGACCGGGTGACGGACTACGTCGCCGAGCGCATCGTCGAGCGCGACAAGGCCTTCGCGGCGGAAGACGGGCTGAACGAGCGGATGATTACCCCGGCTCGCCCCGCCCGGGCGGTCAGCGACGAGCCGCTGCGCGTGCCCGCGCAGAAAAGCCGGGCGACGGACGTCGTCGTGGCGCTGACCTGGCTGATGATCGGCGTGGTCATCGGTGCCGGCATCCTGCTTGCCATTGCCTCCTACCAGGGCGTCTCGATCGGCTGATCGATGGCGGGCGATGCGGACCGCGGATGCGCAAACCCCTCTCCTGCGATTTCTATCGTTCAGCACCTGCGGCGCTGAGCCGATGAAATCGCTTACTCCCCCTCAAGGGGGGGGAGAGGGAGCCTGGACGTCGACGGGTACGCCGTCAGCGGTGATCCGCTCTCTCTCTCCCCTTGAGGGAGAGAAAGCCTTTTCGCGGTCTTGGTCCCGAGGCGAGGGCCAAGTCGCAGAAAAGGCAAGAGAGGGGCGAGGGACTTTGCCGGGGGGCGCTGAGGCGCGTGGAAGCCGAATACCCCTCTCTTGCGATTTCTATCGTTTAGCACCTTCGGCGCTAAGCCGATGAAATCGCTTTCTCTCCCTCAAGGGGGAGAGAGGAGTCTGGTTCGAGGTGAAACCGCGGAAAAGAACGCGGTCGCATCATCTGCCGGGTCTCAGGCCGCATCCTGCGGTTCGCGCGCCGGTCTTGCGTCCTCGCGCGGTCTTGCCTGGACGGCCCGACCGCTCGACAACAGCTCGTGTTCCCGGATCCAGTCGATACCGGGCGCCTCCTTGCGGGCACCACGTTCCCGCTGGACGAGCGACCATTTGCCCGGTCCCCCGTCGATCTCGAAGAGATTGTAGCGCGACGCCGGGTTCGAGCCCCCTGGGCTCTGGCTTGCCGAGGGCACGCCGACGACGGGCACCATGTGGTCCGGTCCCCTCAGCCAGTGCAGCGTGTCGAGATGCGTATGGCCGTGAAGCACCAGGTCGGCGCCCACCTCGTGAATGACCTTGTAGAAGAACTGCTTGCCGATCAGCCGCTTGTGCCAGGCCGCCGCACCGGAAACCGGCGGGTGGTGGATGAGCACGACCCTGAAGTGACCGGTCGCCCGGCAGTTGTCGAGCAGGCGCGCAAGGTGCAGCGCCTGGCCGCGCTTGAACGTGCCGGTGGCCATGAAGGGCGCCGTCGCCTCGGCGGTGGAGACCCCGAAGATCGCGACATTGTCGCGCACCCGCAGATAGGGAAAGGAGTTGCCCACGGCCGACAGCGGATTGTCGCCCAGCATGTACTCGTGCCATTCCTTGTAGGCCCGCCTCAGGGCGCCCGGCACATAGGCGTCGTGATTGCCCGGCACCACCGAGACGTCGCGCGGCAGGCCGAGTTCCTCCAGCCAGATGCGGGCGGCGATCGTCTCCGTCTGGGTTGCGAGATTGACCAGATCGCCGGTCACCGCGACGTGGTCGGGCGCCTCCTGCTTGAGGTCCTGGACGAGGTCGGTCAGGGTTTCGCCGAACATCACGCGTCGACGATTGCGGTGCCAGTTGACGTAGCCGGTCACGCGCTTCGAGGCGAGTTCCCGGATGGACAGGGCGGGCAGCGGACCCAGATGAATGTCGGAGAGATGGGCAAGGCGGAACATTCCTGCCATCCTAGCTCAAGTCGCCGCGATTGGTAGGGCTCGCGGCTCGGGAGAATCCATGCTGTTCGAGAAACCGCTGATCCGGCTGCTGCACGGCGTGCATCTGGTTGCGCGGCCCGTGACCCTCGGTGTCCGCGCCGCGATCTTCGACCCCGACGGCAGGATCTTCCTCGTCCGGCATACTTACGTTTCCGGATGGTACATGCCCGGGGGCGGTGTCGAGCCCGGCGAGACGGCCATCGAGGCGCTGACCCGCGAGGTCTTCGAGGAAGGCAATATCGAGCTCGACGCACCACCGGCGCTCTTCTCGGTGTTCTTCAATCGCAACGCCTCGAACCGCGATCATGTCCTGCTCTATCGCTGCGGCGCCTTCAGTCAGGCCGTCGACAAGAAGCCCGATGCCGAGATTGCCGAAACCGGGTTCTTCGCCCCCGATGCGCTGCCCCCCGGCACCACCGACGCGACCCACCGGCGGCTGGCGGAGCTGCGCGGCGAGGCCGAGACCGACCACTATTGGTAGCCGTCAGGCGCCCGGCCGCAGGCGCCCGTGCGGCCGGGTGAGGTCCTGATCCGGACCGAGCGGCACGATCCCGGTCGGGTTGATCATCCGGTGGCTCGAATAATAGTGACCCTTGATGTGCTCGAAATTGACCGTCTCGGCGATGCCGTCCGTCTGGTAGAGCTCGAGCATGTAGCCGAACAGGTTCGGATAGTCGGCGATCTGTCGCCGGTTGCACTTGAAGTGGCCGTGATAGACCGCGTCGAAACGGATCAGCGTGGTGAATAGCCGCCAGTCTGCCTCGGTCGGCGCCTCGCTCGCCACCAGATAGCGCTGGCGCGACAGCCGGTCCTCCAGCTCGTCGAGCGCCTCGAACAGTTCGTGGAACGGCCGTTCATAGGCCTTCTGCTCGGTGGCGAAGCCGCATTTGTAGACGCCGTTGTTGACGCTGTCATAGACCATCGCGTTGATCGCATCGATCTCGGGAAGCAATGCTTCCGGCGTGATGTCGACCGAAGCGTCGCCCCATTCGTCGAAACCCGTGTCGAGGATCCGGATGATCTCCGCGGACTCGTTGTTGACGATCGTACCGGTCTGCTTGTCCCACAGCACCGGCACGGTGACGCGGCCGGTGAACTGCGGATCCGCCTCGAGGTAGACCTCGTAGAGCCGCTGCTTGCCGAGCACGCTGTCGGGGATGGCACCGGGACGATCGGAGAAAGTCCAGCCCTCGTCCCCCATCAGGTAGTCGACGACGGACAGCGAGATAACGTCCTCCAGCTTCTTCAGCCGGCGCACGATCAGGGTGCGGTGTGCCCAGGGGCAGGCGAGCGAGATGTAGAGATGGTAGCGGCCGGCCTCGGCCTTGAACGCCTTCTGGCCGTCAGGGCCGGGCGCGCCATCCGGCGTGATCCAGTCCCGGAACACCGTCTTGGTTCGCTCGAAGCTGCCGCCGGTCGACTTGGTATCGTACCATTGATCCTGCCATTTTCCGTCGACCAGAAGTCCCATTGCGTCAGTTCTCGCTGTTCAGTGCCTTGCTTGTCCTACAGTCTAACCGGACATCGGGTCTCCCGTTCCCCCGGCGTTCGTGACGGATCGTCAACCGGTGGCGTGTTGCGGTCGGTGCTGGACCGACCCGCGATGCGGTGGTAACAGCACCGCCAACTGAAAGGGCGTCCGATGATCCTGCTGCGACGACGATCCTGGCTGCGCGCTGCCGCGCACTGACCGAAGTCGTTCGCCGCAGGTCCAGGGGACCGGCGCGGGCACTCCAAGGCCTGCCACCATCCGGTTCCCGCCCATGTTCGATCTCGCCGACGTCCGGTTTATGCCGGAACATCCCGACCACGCGCCGCTGATCGCCGCGATCACCGACGAGGCTTTCGGCCCCGGCCGCTTCGTTCGCGCGGCGGAGCGGGTCCGCGAAATGGCGTCTCATGATCCGGCGTTGTCCTTCGTCGCCGAGCACGGCGGCGCGATCATCGGCTCGGTCCGGCTGACTCCCATCGCGATCGGCAGGGCGCCCTCGCTGATGCTCGGTCCACTGGCCGTCCGCCCGGACTACAAGAACCGCGGTGTCGGCAAGGCGCTGATGCGGCTCGCGGCCGAAGCGGCGCGGGACGCCGGCGAGCGCTCGGTCATCCTCGTCGGCGATCCGCCCTATTACGCGCCGCTCGGATACTACCCTTTGCCGCCCGGTTCGGTGATCATGCCGGGCCCGGTTGATATTTCGCGGCTGCTCGGCCTGCCGCTCGCCGACGGCGCGCTGGCAGAACTCGTCGGCAAGGTCGGACCGCGGCGATAGTCAGACCGGTAGCCCCGCGCCGACATTCCCTGTCGATGGCCAATTCTACCTGCTCTTTTTGCAAGGCAAGCTATGGTCTTGTCCGCGCTGCCGGTATCCACTGACGCATGGCATTCGGCATCTTCATCCACCGCACAGATTCGATCTACGACGATAGCCCGACGGAGCGCTATCAGTTCCCGAGTCAGTATCTCGGTCGTGTGCGTGCATGCCTCGGCGATTGGATCGTCTATTACGAACCGCGGAAGGTGATCGACACTCGAGGATATTTTGCGATCGCGAAGGTCCAAGAGGTTATTCCCGACCCCAAGGCGCCTGGAATGTACATCGCCTTGATCGAGCCGGGGAGCTATCTGGATTTCCCGAACCCCGTACCGTTCAGCGACGCGGATGGCGTCGTCGAGCATGGTGTGCTGAATGATATGGGTCGGATCTCCGGGCGAGCGCAATCAGCGGTACGGCAGATTTCTGCTGGGGATCTCGACCGCATTCTGGAGCGCGGATTCGAGATGGACGCGGATATTCTGCCGCGAACCGACTTACGAAATCAGACGGGCTTCGAAGATGAGCAGGCGCCGTACCGATATGCTGAAGAGGAAGAACGCGCTCGGATCGAATACATTGGCTCACGGATAGTGCGGGACCGTGTCTTCCGGCGGCTTGTCTTGCGCGCCTACGACTCGCGATGCGCCATCACCGGTTTGAAGCTGATCAATGGCGGCGGGCGGGCGGAGGTCGAAGCAGCCCACATCCGCCCGGTGGAATTGGATGGGCCCGATGTCGTCAACAACGGGGTGGCGCTGTCGGGCACAGCCCACTGGATGTTTGATCGCGGGCTGATCGGTATCGCCGACGATCTTGAGATACTGGTGTCGCGGCAGGTGAACGACCCCTTCAGCGTCCGAAGCATGATCAACAAAAGCGGTTATCTGCTGCCACCACATCGATTGGCGGATCGCCCGCACCCCCGCTTTCTAAGCTGGCACCGGGAAAACTGCTTCAAACAATAGCGCCCGACGTCCCGCTACCGCCCTTCGCGGTACCAGGTCGCCGAGAGCGCCATCAGCAGCACGGCGAGGCCGAGGAAGCCGGCGAAGAGCGGCGTGCGCTCGACGCCGCGCAGCACGGTCTCCTCCGTCGTCCTGAGGCCGATCCAGTCGCGGCCGTTGGCATCGGCGCGGCCGCTGACCGGCACGATGCGCGGCACCGCGACATCCTCGCCCAGGCGGCGGACACTGCCGCTGGTGGCATCAGTGAGCGGCGCCAGCTTGTCCTCGGTGGAGATCGCCTCGCGATATTCGCGCGGATTGACCGGGCCGACATTGGCAAGCGCCCGCAATTCGCCGTTCGCCGCCTGGAACAGGCCGAGCTCCTCCGTCGCAAGCCGGCCTTCCCAGCGACCCTCGCCGGCCGCCAGCATCGGCACGGTCACCGCCTCGCCGGAGGGCGTCAGCACGGTCGAAGGTCCCGGGTCCTCGCCGATGGTCTGGCGGGTGATGACGAGGTCGGATCCACTGGCCTCGGCGTCCAGCGCCTCTTCCTCGAGCTCCGGCTCCTTCATCAGCCAGTGGGCGAGGCGGCGGAACAGCGCGACGTGCGGCCCGCCGCCCTCGAAGCCGCGCGACCACAGCCATTCGTGATCGGACAGGAGCAGCGCGATGCGCCCTTCGCCGACGCGGTCGAGGACCAGCAGCGGCTTGCCGCCCGGGCCGTCCATGACGGTCTCGCCGCGGGGCTCGTCGACATCGATCGAGCGGAACCACTGGCTCCAGTCGGGCGGCTCGCTGGCCGAGCCAGGCAGGTCGCGCGTGACCGGATGCTTGCGCCCCAGCTCCGACAGTTCGGGGTGAAAGGCCTGCTGGTCGATGCCGCCGGTCGGCAGCGCCGGCAGGATCGATTGCAGCGGCGTCGTCGCGACGCTCTCATCGCCGGCATATTCCGGACCCGCGGCGATGAGGATGGCGCCGCCGTTTTCGACATATTGGGCGATGTAGTCGAAATACAGCGACGGGAGCACGCCGCGCTCCTGGTAGCGGTCGAAGATGATCAGGTCGAAATCGTCGATCTTCTCGACGAACAGCTCGCGGGTCGGAAAGGCGATCAGCGACAATTCGTCGATCGGCGTGCCGTCCTGCTTCTCCGGCGGGCGCAGGATGGTGAAGTGGACGAGGTCGACGGCGGCGTCCGACTTCAGGAGATTGCGCCAGGTTCGTTCGCCGGCATGCGGTTCGCCGGAGACCAGCAGCACGCGCAGATTCTCGCGGATGCCGTCGACGACGGCGATCGCCCGGTTGTTCACCGCGGTGATCTCGGCCGGGTCGCGCGCGACGGACAGTTCCAGGATGTTCTTGCCGGCGCGCGGCAGCTGGAAGGTGAGGGCGGCGTCGCTGCCCGGCCGCGCCTGCTCGCGCGAGACGAGGTCGCCATTGACGAAGACCTGCACCTCGACCGGCCTGTCGGAGGCCTGCGGGCCTTCTTCAACGACGCGGTAGCGCAGCGTCTGGTCCTCGTCGACGAGGCCGAATCGTGGGCTGGTGGTGATCTCGATGCGACGGTCGAACTCGTCCTCCCGGCCGGTGATCAGCCCGTGGACCGGAGCATTGAAGCCGAGCGCCTGGGCTTCCGCCGGAATGTCGTGGATCTGGCCGTCGGTGATCATCACCGCGCCGGCGACGCGCGCAGGCGAAACGTCCTTGAGCGCGCCGGAAAGCGCGCCGAACAGCGCCGTGGTCGCGTCGTCGCCGGGCGTCGCGCCGGACCGGGCCTCGACCGTGCGGACCTCGAATTCGGGGAAACGTGCGAGGCTCTCCTTCAGCGCTGCCTCGGCCGTGTCGGCCTGTGCGGTGCGCTCCTCGATGGTCTGGCTCTGGCTGCGGTCGACGACAAGCGCGACGACGCTCTTCAGCGGGTCGCGCTCCTCTTCCAGCACCACCGGGTTGATCAGCGCCAGGAGGATGGCGGCAATGGCGACGACGCGGATGAGGGCGCCGCGCATCCGGGCGAGCAGCAAAGCGAGCGCGAGGATCACGGCCGGAACCGCCAGGATCGCGATCACCGTCCACGAAAACAGCGGGGCAAACTCCATCGACCAGGTCACTGGCCGAGCCTTTCCAAGAGCGCCGGCACGTGCACCTGGTCCGCCTTGTAGTTGCCGGTCAGCACG
The DNA here is from genome assembly GCF_014196845.1 of Aurantimonas endophytica. Lineage (GTDB taxonomy): Bacteria > Pseudomonadota > Alphaproteobacteria > Rhizobiales > Rhizobiaceae > Aurantimonas > Aurantimonas endophytica. The sequence goes on along the minus strand of NZ_JACIEM010000001.1, from coordinate 1,494,808 downwards.
TACATCACGATGTTGACGCCCGCCCGATAGGCGAACTCGCGCTGCGCCGGGTCAGCAGAGTCGGTGGGGAACAGGAACAGGCCCTGCTCGTCGACCGCCCAGGCGCTGGCGAAGTCGTTCGAGGTGATCATGATCGAGGAGACGCCGTCGCCGCCGCGCGCCGGCCGCGCCGTGCCGTCCGCATCCTGCACCAGCGACTCCACCCACAGATCCGAGCCGGTATGGCGGCCGGGAAAATCGTCGAGAATGTAGAAGGCCTTGGTCAGCACGTGGTCGGCGGGCACCGGCTCCAGCGGCGGGATGTCGAGGTCCGCGAGAATGTCGCGCAGCCGGCGCTGCCCGGCGGAGACCTCGGTGCCGGAGAGCCCGGCCAGCGTCTCGTCGGCGACGTCGAACAGCACCGTGCCGCCCTGCTTCATGTAGGCGTCGATGCGGCTGATCGCAGCCTCTTCCGGCATCGGCGCGGCCGGGTCGATGGGCCAATAGATCAGCGGGAAGAAGGCGAGTTCGTCCGTCGCGATGTCGACGGCCATCGGCTCGCCCGGCTCGAGGGCCGTCTTCGCCGCGACATACTGGCTGAGCCCGGCGAGGCCCGCGCGGGCGACGTCGTCGACGGCCGGAAGGCCGGTCTCGACATAGGCGAAATGCGTCGATTCCGTCGCCAGGATGGCGCGTTCGACGTCGAGCGGCACCGCCGTCTCCGGCGGGGCCGGCGTGCCGGGTGCCTCCTGGGCATGCGCCGGGGGGACGGCGGCGAGCAGCAGCCCGGCAGCCGCGAGCACGGCGATGGCCGGCAACGCCGTAGCCCGCCGGCGCGACAGCGTGCCGCCGATGCGCGAGAAGGCGCCGTTCAGCCACAGCAGCGCCAGCGCGTCGAGGGCGAAGAGCACGAGCGCGGCAGCGAACAGCCAGGGCGCCAGGTTCAGCGCGCTTTCGCCGCCATAGCCGCGCGCCTCCACCGGTGCGCCGAGATCCAGCGCCGGCAGCCGTCGCAGTTCCGCGCCCGCCGGCAGGAGATTGAGCGCCATGTAGCCTTCCTCGTTGCCGTAGAGCCCGGGCGGGTTCTGACGGGTCACCGGCGGCACGCCTTCGGCGACGGGTTCCAGCGGCTGGACCTCGGCCCCCGGTCCGACCAGCCGGCCCTGGCCGTCGAGAATGCGATAGGGCGGCAGGCTGTCGGCCGCCGTCCGCCCGTCGGTAGTCCCGCCGCTGGCGCGCGACAGCGTCACAATGCGCCGCAGCATGTCGACGAAGGCGCCGGAAATCGGCAGGTTCGACCAGGTCGCCTCGGCGGTGACGTGGAAGAGCACGATGGAGCCGGCGCCGACGTTCGCCGCGGTGACCAGCGGCGTGCCGTCAGACAGGCTGGCCCAGGTGCGCTCGGGCAGGTCAACGGAGGGCTCGGCCAGCAACTGGCGCGCCACGGTGACGTCCGCCGGCACCTCGATACCGGCAAATGGCGTCTCGGCAGCCATCGGGGCAATCGTCTGCGGCTCGGACCATGACATCGCGCCGCCGAGCTGCCGTTCGCCGGCCCGCAGGCGCACCGGCACCAGCGGGTCGTCGCCGGTCGTCGCGGCGAGCCGCGGCCCGGCGAAGCGGACGAGATAGCCACCGCCCTCCACGAAACCCTGCAGCGCCACCTGGGCGCGTTCGGGCATCACGCCGATATCTGCGAGCACGATCATCGACGGACGGCGCTCGACCAGTGCCGGGATCGCCTCGCCAAGGTCGGCGCTCTCGGCGCGCACGATGTCGGCGAAGGGCTCCAACGCGCGGCTGATGTAGTAGAGCGGGGAGAGCAGCGGCTGCGCGACGTCGGCGGATTCGCCGGAAACCAGGCCGACGCGGCGACGTCGGAAACTGTCGTCGACCAGCCGGACGGCGCCGGCCTGCGACGCGCCCTCGACCTCGATGCGGGCGATGTCGTTGCGCAGCTCCACCGGGATCGCGAAGCGGGCTTCGGCGGTGGCGGCGCCTTCGGCGAATTCCAGCGGCGCGCGGCCGACTTCGCGGCTCTGCGAATCGAGGGCCCGCAGCGCCAGATCGGCGGCAAGCGCGCCCTCAGGGCGAACCGCCTGCACGACCAGCGCCTCGGTGGAATTGTCGGCGCCGGTGAGGCCGACCAGCCCGTCGACATTCGGCGCGTAGACGATGGCTTCGCCCGGCGCCAGCGCGGCAAGGCTGCGCGCCGCGGCCTCGGTGCCTTCGCTGTCCAGCCCGTCGGCGAGGAACACCAGCGACCCAGGACTCTCGCCCGCCAGCGCAGTCACCAGCCGGTCGGCCGCTGCGACGCGGTCGGTCGGGATCGGGCGCGGTCCCGCGGCGGCCAGCCGTTCGAGCGCCGTATTGGCCTCGGCGGGCGTCGCGTCGTCCTCCGCCGCTTCGGCGGTGAAGGCGAGGGCGATCGGTCGGCCCTGGTCGCCCGCCCGCTGGATGAGCTCTTCGGCGGCCTCGCGCCGCGCATCCCAGTCGCCGCCGCTCGCCCAGCCATTGTCGACCAGCAGCGCCAGCGGGCCGGAGCCTGAAAGGAGACCCTCGCGCGGGTTCAGCGTCGGCGCCGCCAGCGCCAGGATGATCAGGGCAGCCAGCAGCAGCCGCAGCAGCGTCAGCCACCACGGGCTCTTCGACGGCGTCTCTTCGCTCTTCAGGACGCGTTGCAGGATCCGCAGCGGCGGGAATGTCTCTGTCTGGGGCCGCGGCGGTGTCAGCTTCAGCAGCCACCAGATCACCGGCAGGGCCAGAAGTCCTGCCAATACCAGCGGTGCGCCGAAGGAAAGGGCGAGGCCGCCCATCACGGCAGACGGCCCGTCGGCTGCGGCGCGCCGCTCAACCGTGCGTGGATGGCGACCAGCGCCTCCGAGGCCGGCCGGTCGGTGCGGTGCGGGATGAAACTCCAGCCAAGGCGTCGGCAATGCTCGGCGATATGGTCGCGGCGGGCGTTGTAGAGCGTGACGTATTCGGTGCGCAGCGTCTCGGCGCGTCCGGCGGTGAGCTTGGCGCCGGTCTCCGGATCGCGGAACTCGGTACGCCCAGCATAGGGGAAGGCTTCCTCGGCCGGGTCGGAGACCATGACCACGTGGCCGCGAATGCCGCGGCGCGCGATGCGGTCGATCCGCGCGACGATCTCGTCCACAGGGTCGAGCAGGTCGCTGACGATCACCATCTCGGAGAAGCGCTTCAGCCTGTCGTCCGGCGGAAAGGCATCGTCCGGGCGGCTGCCGAGCAGGGTCGCGGCAATCCGCTCGGCGGCATTGCGCGCCGAGATCGGATCGACGACGCCCGGATAGCCAATGCGCTCGCCGGAGCGCGACAGGATTTCCGCCAGCGCCAGGACGAGCACCAGCGCGCGCGACTCCTTCGATACCGGCGCGGTCTTCGACTGATACTGCATCGACGAGGACGGGTCGGCCCAGACCCAGACCGTGTGCGCCGCCTCCCACTCCTGGTCGCGCAGATAGACATGATCGTCGCGGGCCGAGCGTCGCCAGTCGATGCGAGATACCGCCTCGCCTTCGACGAAGGGGCGGAACTGCCAGAAATTCTCGCCGACGCCGCGGCGCCGTCGGCCATGCCAGCCGGCGATCACCGTCGCCACGACGCGCCGGGCCTCGACCAGGAGGTCGGGCATCAGCACGGCGCGCTGCCGGGCCCTGACCAGGGCCTCCGGCGCGGCGGTGAGTTCGACGGTCGAGCCGATGGGCATCAGCGTTCCTACGCCGCGTCGCGCTTGAGCGTGGCGATCACGTCGCGCACGCTCATGCCCTCGGCGCGGGCGGCGAAGTTCAGCGCCATGCGGTGCTGCAGGATTGGCTCGGCTAGCGCCATCACGTCGTCCACCGAGGGAGCGAGACGGCCGTCATAGAGCGCGCGGGCGCGGACGCAGGTCATCAGCGACTGCGAGGCGCGCGGGCCGGGACCCCAGGCGATGTGCGCGTCCGCCTCCTTGTGTCCGTTGCCCGGCCGGGCGGAGCGGACGAGGGAGAGGATCGCCTCGACGACGCTTTCGGCCACCGGCATCCGACGGATGAGCGCCTGGATCTCGCGCAGCCGCTCGGCGGTCACCACGGGTTCTGCCGACTGATCGTGGCCGCCCGTCGTCTCCAAGAGGATGCGGCGTTCGGCGGCGAGGTCGGGATAGGAGACGTCGACCTGCATCAGGAAGCGGTCGAGCTGCGCCTCGGGCAGCGGATAGGTGCCCTCTTGCTCGAGCGGGTTCTGGGTCGCCAGCACGTGGAACGGGGCGGGCAGGTCGTGGCGCTCGCCGGCGACGGTGACGTGGTATTCCTGCATCGACTGCAGCAGCGCCGACTGAGTGCGCGGCGAGGCGCGGTTGATCTCGTCGGCCATCAGCAGCTGCGCGAAGACCGGCCCCTTGACGTATCGGAACGAGCGACGGCCGTTCTCGTCCTGGTCCATCACCTCGGTGCCGATGATGTCCGAGGGCATCAGATCCGGCGTAAACTGGATGCGGCGCGCGTCGAGGCCGAGCGCGACGCCGAGCGTGTCGACCAGCTTGGTCTTGGCAAGGCCGGGCACGCCGACCAGCAGCGCATGGCCGCCGGCGAGGATCGCGATCAGCGCCTGTTCGACGACCGTCTCCTGGCCGAAGATCACCCGCCCGACGGACTGGCGGATCGCGGCGATGTCGGAAAGGGCCGTCTCGGCCAGGCGAACCACTGCGCCTTCGTCGAGCGTTGCCTCGTGGGGCGCGAGAATCGTCATGGTGATGTCTCCGTCGAGAAGGCCGCTATCGGGCGCTGCAGCGCGAAAGTGGCGCCGCCGCCGCTTGCCGCCTCATGAAAACCGCCGCGACCGCTCCTGGCAAGCAAGGAAAGGACAACTATTTCGTGACTGCGAAGGCGGGCCAAAATAAGACCAGCAGGGCCTGGAAGTACCGCGTCGCAACACAAGGGCGTTATGGAAAATCAAGCATCTAGCAGCGGCGGTCCAAGCCTCAAAGCGCTGGTGTCGCGCGCCGAGCGCGCAGGCAAGGGCGCACCGCCCGTCGAGATCTGGAACCCGCCCTTCTGCGGCGATATCGACATGGTGATCCGCGCGGACGGCACCTGGACCTATGGCGGCTCGCCGATCGGACGAAAGCCTCTCGTCCGGCTGTTCTCGACCGTCCTGCGCAAGGACGCAGACGGCCGCACCTATCTGGTGACCCCCGTCGAAAAGCTGGGGATCACGGTGGAGGACGCGCATTTTCAGGCGGTGGAGATGAGTCGCGACATGCAAGGCGGCGAGCCCATCCTGACGTTCCGGACAGAGGTCGGCGACGTCGTCATCTGCGGACCTGACCGCCCGCTACGCTTTGCTGGCGACACGGAAGACGGCGCGTTCCGCCCCTACGTGACGGTGCGGGGTCGCCTCGAGGCGCGGCTGACGCGGGCGCTCGCATATGATCTCGCCGACTTCGTCGAGGATGACGGCGCCGGCCCGTTCGTGCGCTCCGGCGGCGCCCGCTTCGCCATCGGCAAAGGCGCGGCGTGACCGCATGGCCTGACGACTATGCCGGCTTCACCGCCGCGGACCTGCGGGCGCGGATGGCAGCCGCCGGGCCGGCTTTGCCGCCCGAGCGGCACTATGGCGACCATTTGCTCAACCCGGACCTCGTCCAGCTGATGGAGCGCGAATCGGCGCGCGAGGCCGCCGTCCTCGTGCCCGTCGTCGATCGCCGCGAGGGTGCGACGGTGATCCTGACGACGCGGGCCTCGCATCTGCGCCAGCATTCGGGCCAGATCGCCTTTCCGGGCGGCTCCGTCGATCCGGGCGACGCCTCGCCCGAGGCCGCGGCGATGCGCGAGAGTCTCGAGGAGATCGCGCTCGACCCGGACCATGTCGAGCCGATCGGGCGGCTGCCGCATTACCGCACCACCACCGGTTTCCGCATCACCCCGGTCGTCGGCCTCATCCGGCCGGGATTTGCGCTCAGTGCCAATCCGGTCGAGGTCGAGGACGTCTTCGAGGTGCCGCTGGGCTTCCTGATGAACGAGGCCAACCACCGCCAGGAAAGCCGGGTCTGGCAGGGGCGGACCCGGCACTACTATGTGATGCCCTTCGGCGAACGCTTCATCTGGGGCGTCACCGCCGGCATCATCCGGACGCTCTACGAAAGGCTCTACGCATGACCAACCGGCGGATCGACGACGCACCCTGGCTTCGCGCGCCATCTTTGCAGGCGCTGCTGGCGGCGTTGTCGGCGGACGGCGAAAGCGCCCGCGTCGTCGGCGGCGCGGTCCGAAACACGATCATGGGCCATGCGGTCACCGACGTCGACGTGGCGACCACCAACCAGCCTTCCGAGACGACGAGCCGGATCGAGGCAGCCGGGTTCCGCGCGATCCCCACCGGCGTCGAGCACGGCACGGTCACGGCGGTGACGCCCGACGGCGTCTTCGAGGTCACGACGCTCCGCCGCGACATCGAGACCGACGGACGCCGCGCCGTCGTCAGCTTCGGCCGCGACTGGCAGGCGGACGCCGAGCGCCGCGATTTCACGATCAACGCGCTCTATTGCGAGGCGGACGGAACGGTGGTCGACCTCGTCGGCGGGCTCGCCGACATCGAGACGAAGACGCTGCGCTTCATCGGCGACGCCGAGGCGCGCATCCGCGAGGACTATCTGCGCATCCTGCGCTTCTTCCGCTTCTTCGCCTGGTACGGCGACGGCCGGCCGGACGCCGCCGGCATCAGGGCGGCGACGCGGCTGAAGGAGGGGCTCGACGGGCTGTCCCCCGAGCGGGTCTGGAAGGAGCTGAAGCGCCTGCTGGCAGCGCCCGACCCGTCGCGGGCACTCCTGTGGATGCGCCAGACCGGCGTCCTGACGCGAATCCTGCCGGAGAGCGAGCGCTGGGGCATCGACGCCATCCACGGGCTGGTCGACGCCGAAAGCGCCTTCTCCTGGCCGGCGGATCCGATGCTGCGGCTGGCGGCGATCGTGCCGCCCGATGCCGCCCGGCTTGCCGAACTCGCGAAAAGGCTGCGGCTGTCCAATGGCGACCGCGACCGGCTGCTGGCCTTCGCCCAGGCCGAAGCCGTCGCGCCCGAGACCGACGACAATGCCCTGCGCACCCGGCTCTATTTCGGCGACCGCCCGGCGATCGCCGACCGGCTGAAGCTGGCACTCGCCGCCGAGCGGGCGAGGGCCGGCGTGACGGCCGACAGCTTGACGCGCATCGCCGCGCTGGTGCGCCAACTTGAGACGACGACGCGATTTGCGCCGCCGGAATTTCCGCTGAACGGGACGGATCTGCAGGAGGCCGGCATCGCGCCGGGGCCGGAACTTGGCCGGACCCTCGACCGGCTCCGCCGCATCTGGGCCGACAGCGGCTTCACGCTGGGCCGGCAGTCGCTGTTGGGGAAGCTGTAGGCGCCGGTCCGCGCCGAACAAAAAAGGCGGGCTTGTGAGCCCGCCTACTATACGCCGTCGTTCGCGTCAGTTTGCCATTTCGCGGGTCTTCTGGCGCATCGTGTCCAGCATTTTCGGCGTGATCCGCGCGACCCCGAGCTGCTTTGCCTGGACCACGGCCCGGCGGAAAACTTCCGCCTGGGTCTCGGCCCTGATGATGCGCTGGCAGCCGGGGATGACGCCCGAACAGTCGAGTTCGTACATGGTCGATCCTCCCTTTGAGTAGCCTCCACTACCGCAGGATCAACGGCGCAACCTTCAACTGGTTCAACATTGGCAATAAAATGTGCAGGTCGTGGCTAGGAATTGATCAGATCACGGCCACTTCACGACGGGTGGCATCGACGACAGGATCGACGCGACGTTGCCGCCAGTCTTGAGCCCGAACAGCGTCCCGCGGTCGTAGAGCAGGTTGTACTCCACATAGCGGCCGCGGCGGATGAGCTGCTCCTCGCGGTCTTCCTCGGTGAATGGCAGTTCGACATTCTGCCGGACGATGTGCGGGTAGACCACGATGAAGGCCTTGCCGACGTCGCGGGTGAAGGCGAAATCGGCGTCCCATCCGCCCTTCTCCTGCGGCGAATGCAGCCAGTCGTAGAAGATGCCGCCGACGCCACGCGCCTCGCCGCGATGCGGCAGGAAGAAGTATTCGTCGCACCATTCCTTGTATTTGCCGTAGTCGGCGACGCCGGAATGGCGGTCGCAGACGAATTGCAGCGCCTTGTGGAAGGCGCGCGTGTCGGCATCGTCCTGGCTGCGCCGCCGCTCCAGCGTCGGCGTGAGGTCGGCGCCGCCGCCGAACCACTGGCGGGTGGTGACGACCATGCGGGTGTTCATGTGGACCGCAGGAACGTTCGGATTGCGCAGATGCGCGATCAGCGAGATGCCGGAGGCCCAGAAGGTCGGGTCCTCGTCGGCGCCGGGGATCTGCTTGCGGAACTCGGGCGAGAACTCGCCGTGCACCGTCGACGTATGCACGCCGACCTTCTCGAAAACCCTGCCGTGCATCATCGACATCACGCCGCCGCCGCCATTGCTCTCGCGCGACCAGGGCGTCCGCTCGAAGCGCCCCGGGGCGAGGCCGGTGCTTTCGCCGTGGCGATCCTCGATCTCCTCGAAGGACGCGCAGATCCGATCGCGCAGCGTTTCGAACCAGGCCTGCGCCGTCGCCTTCTTGGTCTCGATGTCGTCCGGAAGCCCCTCGGGCAGGTCTGGCCGTTCCATGTCACTCTCGTCCGGTTGGCCGCGTGCGTTGCCTGCGGCTCCTGGCGCCCCTCGCGAAAACAGGACGCCTTTTCTTTCGGCAATCGCATCTGGCGGCCCGAGGCGCAATGCCGACGCCCGGTCGCAGCGGCTCTGCATCGATTCGCAAACGCTGCAGCGCCACGCTATCTTGGGGATAAGTTGGAACGATCGGAGCCACGGAGGCTGCGCAGAATGTCACGGCTCTCTCGCCCGCCGCTCGACGGCCTGAGACGGCAGCTGCACCGCGGCCGCAACGAACGTGCCGGCGGCACGAGCGGCGACAGCTTCGTGCGCGAGACGTTCACGCTGCCGCGCGACGCCGCCCGCAGCAAGGCACGCGAGTGGTTCGAGCGCTATCCCAAGGCCGCCTACTGGACCTCGGTCGAAAGCTGGCGGCTGCTGCCGGGAGACGAGGTGGAGTTCACGATGCGCCGCCTGCCCAGCGCCGACTGAGCCGGCGCTGGCCGGCCATCAGGCGACGGCCTGCATCCCCATGTAGCCGGCGTAGAGCGCCAGCAGCAGCGCACCGGTCCACCGCCCGATCGAGCGGAAGGCGAAAAGATAGATGAGCGTCGCGATCGCGATCGCAGTCATCAGCGGACCGTCCAGCACGGCGAAGCGATGGGCGACCCCGATCGGCGCGATGATCGCCGTGATGCTCAGGATGCAGAGCAGGTTGAAGATGTTCGAGCCGACGACGTTGGCGAGAACCACTTCGGCGTGCCGTCGCCACGACGCGATGATGGCGGTCGCCAGCTCCGGCAGGGAAGTGCCGATGGCGACTACGGTCACGCCGATCACCGCCTCGGAGATGCCGAAGCCGCGGGCGATGCCGACGGCGCCGTTGACCATCAGACGCGCGCCGACGACCAGCAGCACGAGGCCGAGGAGCGCTGCAACGATCGCCAGGAACAGCGACATCGGCTTCTGCGCCTGCTCCTCGGCGTATTCGCTCTTCTCGATTGCCCCTGCGTCGCCGTTGGCGGCCTTCACCCGGCGCGCTTCCAGCGCGTAGGTGACGCCGAGATAGAGGGCGAGGGCGGCCAGCATGGCGACGCCCGTCAGCCGGCTGATCTCGCCGGTGAAGAAGATCGCCGTGACGCCGATGGAGGCCAGTACCATCACGACGAGGTCGCGCCGGATCGCCGGATCGCTGTTGGCCACCGGCGCGATCAGCGCCGCGACACCGACGATCAGCAGGACGTTGGCGATGTTGGAGCCGACGACGTTGCCGACCGAAATGTCTGGCGAACCGCCGAGCGCTGCCTGGATGGAGACGAGCAGTTCCGGCGCGGACGTGCCGAAGCCGACGATGACGAGGCCGACGACCAGCTTGGAGATGCCGAAGCGGTCGGCGATCGAGACGCTGCCGCGGACGAGGAATTCACCGCCACCGAACAACAATACGGCGCCCACGGCCAGATAGACCCAATCCCATGTCAGCAGCACGTGAACTCCAGTTCCTGTCGAGCGTCGTCGAATGGCGAAGGCCGCAACGCCGGCGCAAACAGGCGGTAGGGAATGATGCGGCCGTCCCCAAGATGGGAAGAGGCCGGCGTTTTCCAACCGTATCGACCGGCGTCTTCCCCGTGAACGCCACCGGCGTCCGCTACCGGCGAGAAGCCGACCACCGCAACTGCCGAAGCGCTTCGCCGGCGACCATCGCCACCGAAACTGCGAGGTTGAGGGACCGCGTCCCCTTCTGCATCGGGATCGTCAGGCGCGCGTCGGCGACCTCGTGCAGGTCGTCCGGTACGCCGGCGCTCTCGCGGCCGAACAGCAGCGTGTCGCGCGCGCTGAAGGCGAAATCGGTATAGTTCGTGTCCGCCTTCGTCGTCAGCAGCACCAGTCGCCGCCCGGCGCTCCGCCGTGCATTGTCGAAGGCCTCGCGGTCGACATGGCGGACCAGCTGCGACATCTCGATATAGTCCATCCCGGCCCGCCGCAGGGCCCGATCGGAGAGATCGAAGCCGGCGGGGCCGATCACCTCGACCGTGAGACCCAGACACGCGCCCAGCCTCAGGATCGTCCCGGTATTGCCCGCAATGTCGGGCTGGTACAGCGCGATGGATGGCTGCGGCACCGGGCTCGACTGCGCAAGATCCGGTCCGCCGGCCACACTGTTCTCGGGATCGCTCGTCATCGTCGGTTCGTCCAAATGGCGTAGGCGGCCCAGGCAGGGCGTGAATCTTCGCAAACCCTGCCTATATCGTGGAAGCCGCGCCCGCCACGCGGCGACAGCATCGGATTTGACCCGACCATAGCGCCCGCCCGAAAGGCGCAGCGGCGTCGGCGAGGCCGTCTCTCATCCGCTTGGCGATCCGGCGCCAGCTGGTCCCTTGCGGCACATCGATTGGAAGTACGTCCATGTTCTCCTTCTTCGAAAGGATGGTCGAGCCGTTCCCCGATCGCGGGGTCGCGACGCCCCCCAGCGGCGGCATCGTGCGGTTCATCTGGTTCTATGCCAGGCCGGTGTGGCCGCTCTTCCTGGCGATGGGCGTGCTGACCGCCTTGGTGTCGATCGTCGAGGTGTCGCTGTTCGGCTTTCTCGGCCAGATCGTCGACTGGTTCTCCGGCGTTTCGCGCGAGACGTTCCTGGCCGAGCGCGGCTGGATGCTGGCCGGCATGGCCTTCGTCATCCTGGTCGCGCTGCCGGCGCTGATTTTCGTCGAGGGCCTCGTCACCTTCCAGGCGCTGTCGGCCAATTTCCCGATGCGCTTTCGCTGGATGGTGCATCGCTGGCTCCTCGGCCACTCGATGGGCTTCTACCAGGACGAGTTCGCCGGACGGATATCCACCAAGCTGATGCAGACGGCGCTCGCCATCCGCGAGACGCTGATGAAGTCGATCGACGTCTTCCTCTATGTCGCGGTCTATTTCACCGGCATCATCGTGCTGGTGGCGGCGGCCGACTGGAAGCTGGCGCTGCCCTTCGCCGGCTGGCTCGTGGCCTATGGCGTGATCCTGTGGATCTTCATCCCGCGCCTCGACCGCATCTCGGAGAAACAGGCCGACGCGCGGGCAGAGATGACCGGTCGGGTGGTCGACGCCTACGCCAATATCGCCACCGTCAAGCTGTTCGCCCACACGCGGCGGGAAGCCGATTTCGCGCGCCGTTCGATGCGCGGGTTCCTCGGTACCGTCTACGGCCAGATGCGGCTGGTGAACCTCTTCTACGTCTCGCTCTACGTGCTGAATTCGGCGCTGCTGTTCGCCGTCGGTGCCCTGTCGATCTCGCTGTGGCTGGACGAGTTGGTGAGCATCGGCGCGATCGCCGCGGCGATCGGCCTCGTCCTGCGTATCAACGGCATGTCGCAGTGGATCATGTGGGAGGTGGCGGCGCTGTTCGAGAATATCGGCACGATCCGCGACGGCATGGCGACCTTCGCCAACCCGCACACGATCACCGACCGGCCGGACGCAAAACCACTGGCGGTGCCGCGCGGCGAGATCGCCTTCGAGAACGTTTCGTTCCACTACGGCAAGGGCGGCGGCGTCCTCAGGGACTTCAACCTCGTCATCCGACCGGGTGAAAAAGTTGGGCTCGTCGGCCGATCCGGCGCCGGCAAGTCGACGATCCTCAACCTCTTGCTACGCTTCCACGACGTCGAATCCGGCCGCATCCTGATCGACGGCCAGGACATCGCGACGGTCCAGCAGGAGACCCTGCGCGAGAATATCGGCATGGTGACGCAGGACACCTCGCTGCTGCACCGCTCGATCCGCGACAACATCCTCTATGGCCGGCCGGATGCCAGCGAGGCGGATCTGCGCCGTGCCGTCGAGCGCGCGGAAGCGGCCGATTTCGTCGAGGAATTGCGCGACAAGGAAGGGCGGCAGGGCCTCGACGCCGAAGTCGGCGAGCGCGGCGTCAAGCTGTCGGGCGGCCAGCGCCAGCGCGTCGCCATCGCCCGCGTCATGCTGAAGGACGCGCCGATCCTGCTGCTCGACGAGGCAACGTCGGCGCTGGACTCCGAAGTCGAGGCAGCGATCGCCGCCAATCTCTACCGGCTGATGGAAGGAAAGACCGTCATCGCCGTCGCCCACCGCCTGTCGACCATCGCCGCGCTCGACCGGCTGATCGTCCTCGACAAGGGCCGCATCGTAGAGGAGGGCAGCCACGCGGATCTGATCGGCGCGGGCGGCCTTTACGCCCAGCTCTGGGCGCGGCAGTCCGGCGGCTTCCTGCCGGTCGAGCCGGTCGATGACGCCGAGGCGGCGGCGCCGAGGGCGGCCGAATGATGGACCGGCTTCTCCAGCGCTTCGAAAACTGGCTCGATCCGTTCGAGGACGAGGGCGAGGACCGCGAGGATGCGCGGCTCAACCGGACCGGCCATCTCGAGCCGCTGCCGGACGAGACCAACCGCTTCATCTGGCACTTCGCCAAACAGGCGAAATGGCCGCTGCTCGGGCTGCTGATCACCGGCGGCCTGACCGGCGGGATCGAGGTGGTGATGTTCACCGGCGTCGGCTGGCTGGTCGACGCGCTGGGCCAGTCCTCGCCTGAGACGCTGTTCACCGACCATTTCTGGCTGATCGCGGGCCTCGCCTTCATCACGCTGGTCGGCCGCTCGGTAATCCTGTTCCTCGCCTCGGTGCTGGAGGAGCAGGTCGTCTCGCCCAGCTTCTACAACCGCATCCGCTGGCAGAGCTATCGGCGGCTGATGGAACAGACCTACACCTTCTTCCAGAACGACTTCGCCGGTCGCCTGGCCCAGAAGGTGCAGCAGGTCGGACAGGCGACCGGCGACTTCATCACCACCGTGCTGCAGACCTTCTGGTCATTCGTCACCTTCATCGTCCTGACGGTGACGATCCTCGGCGCCATCGACTGGCGCATGGCGGTTGTGCTGGCGGTCTGGTCGCTCGGCTATGTCTGGATCGTGCGCAATCTCCTGCCGCGCATCCGCGAGAACGGCCGCGCCGCTGCGGAGGCCCGCTCCGCCGTCTCGGGCAGGGTGGTCGATGCCTTCACCAACATCCTGTCGGTGAAGCTTTTCGACTCCGACCGCCGCGAGGACAGTTTCGTCAAGGAAGGCTTCCAGCACCTCGTCGACACGACGCGGCGGATGACCCGCGCGCTGACCGAAGTCCGCACCGCGGTCGCCGTCCTCAATGGCTTCATGATGACTGGTGTCGGCGCCGTCGCGCTCGTCGGCTGGCAGGCGGGCAGCGTCTCGACGGGCGGGGTGGCGACGGCGCTCGGCCTGGTCCTGCGCCTCAACCAGATGTCCGGCTGGATGATGTTCAACATCAACGGCCTCGTGCGCAATTACGGCACAATCCAGGATGCCGTGGCGACGGTGACGCGCGTGCCGACGCTGGTCGACGACCCGCAGGCGCAGCCGCTGGTCACGAAGCGCGGCGAGATCCGCTACGAGGACGTGACCTTCCATTATGGCAAGGGCGCCGGCATCATCGAGCGTCTCTCCTTGACGATCCGGCCCGGCGAGAAGGTCGGGCTGGTCGGGCGTTCCGGCGCCGGCAAGACGACGCTCGTCAACCTGCTGCTGCGGCTCTACGACCTCGAGGGTGGGCGGATCCTCATCGACGGGCAGGACATCGCCAAAGTCACGCAGGCCTCGCTGCGGTCCGCGATCGGCGTGGTCACCCAGGACACTTCGCTGCTGCACCGCTCGATCCGCGACAATATCGCCTATGGCCGGCCTGGCTCCGAAGACGGCGACATCCTCTCGGCGGCCGAGCGCGCCAGCGCCGAGGAGTTCATCCCGACGCTGCGCGACCCGAAGGGCCGCGAGGGCTACGACGCGCATGTCGGCGAGCGCGGCATCAAGCTTTCCGGCGGCCAGCGCCAGCGCATCGCGATCGCCCGGGTGCTGCTCAAGGACGCGCCGATCCTCGTCCTCGACGAGGCGACCGCCGCTCTCGACTCGGAGGTGGAGGCGGCGATCCAGGACAATCTGACCAAGATGATGCAGGGCAAGACGGTCATCGCCATCGCCCACCGCCTGTCCACCATCGCGGCGATGGACCGCTTGATCGTCCTTGACAAGGGCCGGATCGTCGAGGAGGGCACCCACGCCGAGCTCGCCGCCTCGGGCGGGCTCTATGCCAGCCTGTGGGCCCGGCAGTCGGGCGGGTTCCTCTATGCCGATGCGGACGCGGAAGAGGGGGCGGCGGCGGCGGAGTAGGCGTGGCCGGACGCGGGAGCGCCCGTTCGTGCCACTGGACTGCAACCCCGGGGCGCCGAGGGGGTTAGGTCTTACACGACCATTCATTTCAAAGAACGACAGAGTGAGAATCGATGGCCCGAACACGACGCGAAGAAGACCGACTCCTCAGCGCCGACGAGCGCGAAACCGTTGCGCAGACCCATCATCCGGTCCTGGCGGAACTCAGCGACTCCGATCTGACGGCGTTGATCAAGCGGCTGCGCGATCGTCGCGACCGGGCCCAGGGCATTGCCCGCCAGCAGCGGCGGGAAATGCGCGGCAAATCCGCGCCCGCAGGTGCTCGTGCGGCGACCGACGATACGGGCAGCCAGGAAAAAGGCAGCGTCCTCTCGGCCGCGCTGAAACGGGTCAACAAGGAAAGGACCCGCCGCGGCAGCGCCGAAGCAAAGAGCGAGTTGGTCCGCAATGCGCGGCGCGCCCTGAAGCAGGCCAACGCGGCCAAGGCACAACGGCCCAAGCGGCCGCGTTCGCGAACCGCCGACGAGGGCATGCAGCCGATCCCCAACGAGGGCATCGCCCCGTCCGGCAATTTCGACGGCGAAGGCGGCCGTCCGGTGCTGGAGCGCAGCCGCAAGGTGCGCTGAGGCCCACCAGGGCATCTGCGATTTGACAGGAAGGCGTGCCCGGTCGCGCGCCTTCCTGAGACGCTTGCCAGCCGCCGGGGGACCTGCCGTCACGCGTAGCTCCGGTGCCGGCCTCGCACGCCGCGCGACAGAACGACCTTAAAGCCCTTCTAGTCTGGACAATGGGCCAGCATCCCGCTTAGAACCGGCGCGAAATCGTCATCGCCTGAAGGGCGTTGCGGCCGTCCGGCCGCGTCTCCCCTTGCCGCATCGGCCGGAATCGGCAAGAAGCGGTCGATCCGCGCGAGACCAGTCAAGGAGTGGCAGCCGCCGTGAGCGTCAACGACACCGCCGAACCGACCCGTCGGGACTTCCTCTATATAGCGACCGGCGCCGTCGCCGCGGTCGGTGCCGCCGCCTTCGTCTGGCCGTTCATCGACCAGATGAACCCGGATGCGGCGACGCTCGCGCTGGCTGAGATCGATGTGGACGTCAGCCAGGTCGCGGAAGGACAGTCGATCACCGCCAAATGGCGCGGCAAGCCGATCTTCATCCGCCAGCGTACCGCCCAGGAGGTCGAGGAAGCCAAGACCACCGATCTTGGCGAACTCAAGGATCCGATCGCCCGCAATGCCAACATCGCGGCCGACGCGCCGGCGACGGACGTGAACCGCGCCGCCGAAGGGCGCGAGCAGTGGCTGGTGATGGTCGGCGTCTGCACGCATCTCGGCTGCATCCCGCTCGGCCAGTCGGGGAACTACGACGGCTGGTTCTGCCCGTGCCACGGCTCGCACTACGATACCGCCGGACGCATCCGGCAGGGACCTGCTCCGACCAACATGGAGATCCCGCCTTTCACGTTCACGTCCGACACCACCGTCCGCATCGGCTGATCGGTTAGAGGGTACACATCATGAGTGGTCATTCTTCCTACGTGCCGTCCAGCGGGATCATGCAGTGGATGGACGCGCGGCTGCCGCTGCCGCGCCTGGTCTACGACTCGTTCGTCGCCTATCCGGTGCCGCGCAACCTGAACTACGCCTACACCTTCGGCGGCATCCTCGCGGTCTTCCTGGTGCTGCAGATCCTCACCGGCGTCGTGCTGGCGATGCACTATGCCGCATCCTCGGCGCTGGCCTTCGAGTCGGTCGAGAAGATCATGCGCGACGTGAACTGGGGCTGGCTGCTCCGCTACATGCACGCCAACGGCGCGTCGTTCTTCTTCATCGCCGTCTATCTCCACATCTTCCGCGGCCTCTATTACGGCTCCTACAAGGCACCGCGCGAGGTGCTGTGGATCCTCGGCGTGATCATCTTCCTCCTGATGATGGCGACGGCGTTCATGGGCTACGTGCTGCCCTGGGGCCAGATGTCGTTCTGGGGCGCCACGGTCATCACCGGCTTCTTCACCGCATTCCCGCTGATCGGCGAGCCAATCCAGCAGCTGCTGCTCGGCGGTTTCGCCGTCGACAACGCCACGCTCAACCGCTTCTTCTCGCTGCATTACCTGCTGCCGTTCATGATCGCCGGCGTGGTGATCCTGCATGTCTGGGCGCTGCACGTCACCGGCCAGACCAACCCGACCGGCGTCGAGGTGAAGTCGTCGAAGGATACCGTGCCGTTCACCCCGCACGCGACGATCAAGGACGGCTTCGCCATGGTCGTCTTCCTGGCGATCTTCGCGTATTTCGTCTTCTACATGCCCAACTACATGGGCCATGCGGACAACTACATCCCCGCCAACTCGCTGAAGACGCCGTCGCACATCGTGCCGGAATGGTACTTCCTGCCCTTCTACGCCATGCTGCGGGCCATCACCTTCGACATCGGACCGATCGACTCCAAGCTCGGCGGCGTTCTGGTGATGTTCGGCTCGATCATCGTCCTGTTCTTCGTCCCGTGGCTGGACACGTCGCGGGTTCGCTCGAGCGTCTTCCGGCCGATGTACAAGATCTTCTTCTGGATCTTCGTGGCGAACGCCATCTTCCTCGGCTGGCTCGGCGCCAAGCCTGCGGAAGGCATCTACCCGGTGCTCGCCCTGATCGGGACGATCTACTACTTCGCCCACTTCCTGATCGTCATGCCGGTCCTCGGCCTGGTCGAGAAGCCGAAGAAGCTCCCGAACTCGATCACCGAGGCTGTGCTCGCCAAGAGCGCGGCGCGCGGACACCCGGCCGGTGCGACGGCTTCCCCGGAAACCCACGGCTGACCTGACGGTTCGAAGAGAGACATATCCATGAAAAGACTCCTGTCAGCCCTTCTTGCCGCCGGCCTGCTCTTCGGCCCGGTGGCGGTGGCGACCGCCCAGCAAGATGGCGGCCAGGGCCCGGTCGAGAACGACGCGGCCGAGACCGAAGCCGCGGCAACGGGCGAAGATCCCGCTGCCGAAGTTGCCGAAGAGGGTCATGCCGAGACGCCGCATTACCCGCTGAAGCGCCCCGAGGAGATGAGCTGGACCTTCGCCGGTCCGTTCGGCCACTGGGATCTCGGGCAGCTGCAGCGCGGCCTGAAGGTCTACCAGGAGGCCTGCGCCGTCTGTCACTCCATGAACCTCGTCTCGATGCGCTCGCTGGCCGACCTCGGCTACAGCGAGGAGCAGGTGCAGACCTTCGCGGCGCAGTTCCAGGTGCAGGACGGGCCGAACGATTCGGGCGAGATGTTCGAGCGTCCCGGCACGCCCTCGGACCGCTTCCCGGCGCCGTTCCCCAACCCGGAAGCCGCGGCGGCCGCCAATAACGGCGCCGCTCCCCCGGACTTCTCGCTGCTCGCCAAGGCCCGCGCCGTCGAGCGGGGCTTTCCGACCTTCGTCTTCGATATCTTCACCCAGTACCAGGAGGCGGGCGTCGACTATATTCACGCTCTGCTGACGGGGTACGACGAGGAAGCGCCGGCCGGTCTCGAGATCCAGCCGGGCACCTATTACAACCCCTACTTCATCGCCGGTCCGGCGCTGGCCATGCCGCCGCCGATCTCCGACGACCAGGTCGAGTACACCGACGGTGCGCCGCAGACGGTGGACCAGTATTCGCGCGACGTCGCAGCCTTCATGATGTGGGCGGCGGAGCCCCACCTCGTCGAGCGCAAGGCGACCGGCTTCGTGGTGATGATCTTCCTGGTCATCTTCGCGGTGATGATGTTCCTGGTGAAGCGTCGGGTCTGGGCGAACACCCCGCACTGACCTGATAGCGTCTCCTTCGAAATGACGGAAAAGGGGGCCACGGCTCCCTTTTTCTTTGGCGGTCCGCCGTGCGAGGTTGCGAACCGCCGGAAGCCGGTGACCAGACGTGAGGAGAATGCCGATGTATATCGCGATGAACCGCTTCAAGGTTCTGCCCGGCTCGGAAGCCGATTTCGAGACGCTGTGGATGAGCCGCGAGTCGAAGCTTCCGGAGGTTCCGGGCTTTGTCGAGTTCCACCTCCTGAAGGGACCGGAGCGGGAAGGGCACCGGCTCTATTCCTCTCACACGATCTGGCAGGACTATCCTTCCTTCGAGGCCTGGACGAAGTCGGAGGCGTTTCGCGCCGCCCATGGCGGCGCCGGCAGCACCAAGCCGCTCTATGACGGCCACCCGCAGTTCGAGGGCTTCGAGGTCATCCAGACCATCGGCAAGGACGGCTGACATGGCGAATGACGCGGCGCCGGCCCTTCGCGACCCGACGGATTTCGCCGCCGCGATCCGCACGATTGCGGACTATCCCAAGCCCGGGATTCTCTTCCGCGACATCACCACGCTGCTCGCCGATCCGGCGAGCTTCAGCGCCGCCGTGGACGCGCTGGTCGAGGGCCACCGCGACGACCGGGTCGATCTCGTCGCCGGCATCGAGGCGCGCGGGTTCATCCTGGGCGGGGCGCTGGCGCATCAGCTGTCCGCCGGGTTCGTCCCCATTCGCAAGAAGGGCAAGCTGCCGCACGACACGGTGCGCATTGCATACAGCCTGGAATACGGCGTCGACGAGATGGAGATGCACCGCGACGCGGTCCGGCCGGGCCAGCGCGTGCTCCTGACCGACGACCTGATCGCCACCGGCGGCACCGCCGAGGGGGCGGTCCGCCTGCTGCGCGAGCTCGGCGCCGAGATCGTCGCCGCCTGCTTCGTCATCGACTTGCCGGATCTCGGCGGCCGCAGGAAGCTCGAAGCGATGGGGGTCGAGGTGCGGACGCTGGTGGCTTTCGAGGGCCACTGATGTCGGCGGGCGGAGACGCCGATGACGGCGCGCCGCATTTCGACGATGGCTTCTTCGCCGGTTTCCTGACGCTGCTGCGCTGGCGCCGCGATGTCCGCGCCTTCGATCCGCGGACAGTGCCCGATGCCGAGCTGGCGCTGGCACTCGCCGCCTGCGATCTCGCGCCGTCGGTCGGCAACAGCCAGCCCTGGCGCTTCATTACCGTCGCCGATCCGCAGCGTCGTGCGGCCGTCCGTGCCAGCTTCCTGCGCTGCAATGCCGAGGCGCTCGCCGCCCAGCCCGATGACAGGGCGCCGCTTTATGCGCGGCTGAAGCTGGAAGGGCTGGACACGGCGCCGGTGCATCTGGCGGTCTTCTGCGACGAGGGCACGACCCAGGGGCATGGGCTTGGCATCCGGACCATGCGCGAGATGCTGCGCTATTCGGTGGTCACGGCGATCCATAATTTCTGGCTGGCCGCCCGCTGCCGCGGTCTCGGGGTCGGCTGGGTGTCGATCATCGAGCCGGACGTCGTGGCGGCGGCGCTGGACGTGCCCGCCGAATGGCAGCTGGTGGCCTATCTCTGCGTCGGCTATCCGCGCGCACCCGATGACGTGCCGGAGCTGGAGCGCGAAGGCTGGCAGGCCCACAGCGAAGGCGGCCTCCGTCTGATTCAGCGCTGAGCTGCATCCCGCCGCCGCGATGCCGACGCTCAGTCGGTGCCGTAGAACGCCGCGGCGTCGAAGGAGAACACCGTCTCACCCGACTGGTTGACGCCTTCGCAGCTGAACTCGATGACGCCCCAGCCGGGACGGCTGGCGGACTTTCGCTTGGCGGTCACGTGCTGGGTGAAGGTCACGGTGTCCCCGGCATAGATCGGCTTCAGCCAGCGCAGGTTCTTGAGGCCAGGGGAGGGGCCCACCTTCGGGACCGGGTTGCCGGCCGCGACGAACGCGTTGATCCGCGCCGTCTGGCTGTCGATATTGAGCCGCATCCACACGGCGGTCGTATGCCAGCCGGAGGCGCAGAGCCCGCCGAGCACCGAATGACGGGCGGCTTCCTCGTCGAGATGGAAGGGCTGCGGGTCGTATTTGGCGGCGAAGCGCTTGATGTCCGTCGCCTCGAAACGGTGCGAGCCGATCTCGACCTTCTCGCCGATGACGATCGCGTCCCAGTAGCTCATGCGGCCAATCCGGCGCGGGTCAGCAGCAGCAGCGTGTATTCGCTCTCCAGCACCGCCTCGTCCCGCTGGTTGCGCAGCACGGTGATGATCTTCGCCAGACCCATGGCCGGGCGCTTGGCCGAAAGGCGCCGCGACTCGACCCTCGCGGTACCGGTCAGCACGTCTCCTGGCTGGACCGGGCGCAGCCATTTCACATAATCGACGCCGGGCGAGCCCTGGGAACTGGAATCGAGCACGTAGCTGTCGGCCATCATCCGCATCATCATCGCGCATGTGTGCCAGCCGGATGCCGACAGACCGCCGAGCAGGGAGTCGCGCGCGGCTTCCTCGTCGAGATGGAAGGGCTGCGGATCGAACTCGCGCGCGAACTCCAGCACTTCCTCTCGCGTCACCGCATAGGGACCGAGCGGCAGTTCCAGCCCCTCGGTGAAGTCTTCATAGGTTCGCATCGATGCCTCTTGCGTCAGCTTCCTGTGAAGGCCGCACGCAAGCCGGCCCCGCCTGCGCCCCCGCGTCCGGTCAGTTGTTGAACTTGAACATCAGCACGTCGCCGTCCTGGACGACATATTCCTTGCCTTCGTCGCGCGCCCTGCCGGCTTCCTTCGCCGCGACCTCGCCACCAAGTCCGACGAAATCGTCGAAGGCGATGGTCTGGGCGCGGATGAAGCCCTTCTCGAAATCGGTGTGGATGACGCCGGCGGCCTGCGGCGCCTTGGCACCGCGCCGGACCGTCCAGGCGCGCGTCTCCTTCGGACCCGCGGTGAAGTAGGTGATCAGGTCGAGGAGCTCGTAGCCGGCGCGGATCACCCGGTCGAGGCCTGGCTCGGTCAGACCCATCGACTCCAGATACTCGCCGACCTCGGCTTCCGGCAGCTGCGCGATCTCGGCCTCGATGGCGGCGGAGATCACGACGCTCTTGGCACCCTGGCGCTCGGCCATCGCGGCGACCGCGGCCGAATGGGCGTTCCCGTTCGCGGCGTCCGCCTCGGCGACGTTGCAGACATAGAGGACGGGTTTGGAGGTAAGGAGGTTCAGCGCCTTCAGCTCGCGCCGGTCGTCGGCGTCCATGCCGGCCAACAGCACCCGCACCGGCTCGCCGGCCTGCAGCTTGGCGAGCGCGGCTTCCATCACCGGGAGCGCCTGCTGCGCTTCCTTGTCCTTGCCGGCGGCCTTCTTGCGCGTCGCCACGATACGCCGCTCGATGCTCTCGAGGTCCGAGAGCATCAGCTCGGTCTCGACCGTCTCGGCGTCCGCCACCGGGTCGATGCGGCCCTCGACATGGGTGATGTCGTCGTCCTCGAAGCAGCGCAGCACGTGGACGATCGCGTCGACCTCGCGGATGTTCGCGAGGAACTGGTTGCCGAGGCCTTCACCCTTGGAGGCGCCGCGCACGAGGCCGGCGATGTCGACGAAGGTGATGCGGGTGGCGATGGTGTTCGCCGACTTGGCGATGCCGGCGATGTCCTTCAGCCGCGGGTCCGGCACCGGCACGTCGCCGGTGTTCGGCTCGATCGTGCAGAACGGATAGTTGGCGGCCGCGGCGGCCGCCGTCTTGGTGAGGGCGTTGAACAGTGTCGACTTGCCGACATTCGGCAGCCCGACGATCCCGCATCTGAAACCCATGGGGTCAATCCTTGTCTCTTGCTGGCGGAGGCGAGGGCTTGTCGCCGCTCAGTCCTTGCCGCCGAATAATCGCTTGAGCATCTCGGCCATCGGGCCGCGCTCCGGAATCTTGACCTGCGGGCCGACACCCCGCGCCTGGCGGACATGGCTCTGGCCCTTCGGCCGGGCCGGCGAAGGCGCCGCGCTTGCAGAGCCCTTGGCGCCCGACGGCTCGCTCGCACCGGTCGCCATGGCCACCTTGTTCATGAAAACCGCGTCCTCGCCCTTGGCGAGGCTGTCGACATGACGCGCGACGGCCTCGAGGAACGGCTCCAGCCATTCCCGATCGACCTTGGCGAAGTCGCCGAGGACGTGGGGGGTGACCGCTTCCTTGCTGCCCGGATGTCCGATGCCGAGACGGACGCGCCGATAGTCCTTCGAGCCCAGATGCGCATCGATCGAGCGGAGCCCGTTATGGCCGCCATTGCCGCCGCCGGTCTTCACCCGCAGCTTGCCGGGCGGCAGGTCGAGCTCGTCATGGATGACGACGACCTGCGACGGCTCGAGCTTGTAGAAGCGGACGGCATCGCCGACCGAGCGGCCGGATTCGTTCATGAAGGTCTGCGGCTTGAGCAGCACGACCTTCTCGCCGCCGATCAGCCCTTCCGCGATCTCCCCGGAGAATTTCTTCGACCAGGGGCCGAAGGCCGGGTCGCGGGCGATCTCGTCGACCGCCATGAAACCGATATTGTGTCGGTTGCCGGCATAGCGGGAGCCGGGATTGCCCAATCCTGCGATCAGCAACATGGCCCGGCTCCCTTGGCTTTACGTCGACGGTCAGCGTCGAACGGTCAGTCTTCCTGGTCGGACTCGGCCTGGGCCTCTGCCGACTCGGCTGCCGCTGCGGCCTCTTCGGCCTCATCTTCCTCCGAACGGAGCGCCGCAGGCGCTGCGATCGTCGCGATGGTGAAGTCGCGATCGGTGATGGTCAGCTCGACGTTCTTCGGCAGCGTCAGGGCCGAGGCATGGATCGAATCGCCGATCTCGAGCCCGGTCAGGTCGACCGTGAAGGCTTCCGGGATGGCCGTGGCCGGGCATTCGATCTCGACCTCGTGGCGAACCACGTTGAGCACGCCGCCGCGCTTGAGGCCGGGCGATGCTTCCTCGTTCTCGAAATGCACCGGCACCTCGACCGTCACGCGGCTCTTCTCGGAGACGCGCAGGAAGTCGACATGCATCAGGAAGTCGCGAACCGGCTCCAGCTGGTAGTCCTTCGGGAGGACCTGGATCGACTGGCCGCCGACCTCGATCGTGCCGACATGCGTCATGAAACCACCGGCGTGCAGCGCCAGGAAGGTTTCCTTGTAGGGGATGGCGATCGGCAGCGGGTCCTGCTTGTCACCATAGATCACTGCGGGAATCATTCCGGTGCGGCGAAGATGTCTGGCGGCCCCCTTGCCGACCTTCTCGCGCGCCTCGGCCTTGACCGTGAAGGTCTTGCTCATGGCTTGTTCCTTTTGTTCGTGAGGGGTCGAGTGGGCGCCGTGCCCGAAACGACGAAAAGCGGACCCGTCAAGGACCGCTTAACTCCGCGCTGCCTCCAAGGGTGTCCGCGCGGACGTCGTGCCTATAGCGTAGCCGCGGAAAACGGGCAAGCCGGCGGCGGCAAACGGCGCGACGGCTTGCCGGATCTCTCAGTCGAAGAGGCTGGAGACCGATTCCTCCGACGCGGTGCGCTGGATCGCCTCGCCCAGCAGGTTGGCGGTGGTGATCACCCGGATGTTCGGGGCCTCCAGCACCGCCTTGGTCGGCTGGATCGAATCGGTGATCACCAGCTCCTTCAGGCTCGAGGCGCTGATCCGGGTGACGGCGCCGCCCGAGAGCACGCCGTGGGTGATGTAGGCCGAGGCGCTGTTGGCGCCGGCCCGCATCAGCGCATCGGCGGCGTTGCACAGCGTGCCGCCGGAATCGATGATGTCGTCGATGAGGATGCAGTTGCGGCCGGTGACGTCGCCGATGATGTTCATCACCTCCGATTCGCCCGGCCGGTCGCGGCGCTTGTCGACGATGGCGAGCGGCGCGTCGAGGCGCTTGGCGAGCGAGCGGGCACGCACCACGCCGCCGACGTCGGGCGAGACGACCATCAGGTCGTCGAGGTCCTGGTGTCCCTTCACGTCGCGCGCCAGCAGTGGCACGGCGAAGAGGTTGTCGGTCGGGATGTCGAAGAAGCCCTGGATCTGCCCGGCATGCAGGTCGAGCGTCATGACGCGGTCGGCGCCGGCCTCGGTGATGATGTTGGCGACCAGCTTGGCCGAGATCGGCGTGCGGCCGCCGGCCTTCCGGTCCTGGCGGGCATAGCCGAAATAGGGCAGCACCGCGGTGATACGCCGCGCCGAGGCGCGCCGCATGGCGTCGATCATGATGAGCAGTTCCATCAGGTGATCGTTGGCCGGATAGGAGGTGGACTGGACGATGAAGACGTCCTCGCCGCGGACGTTCTCCTTGATCTCGACGAACACTTCCTGGTCGGCGAAGCGGCGGACCATGGCCTGGCCCAGCGGGATCTCCAGATACTGGGCGATGGAATCGGCCAGCACGCGATTGGAGTTGCCGCTGAACAATTTCATCGCGTTGTTTCCGCTGGCGGGACGGCGACGCGGTACCTGGCGCTGCATGCGCATCCTTCCGCTGCTGCCCATCGAGGGCCGATCAGTGATGGACGGGCTCATAACAACATCGGGCGAAACTTCAACCGGAGTCTGAGCGGGCCGGCCCGATCAGTCGGGGAAGCTAACCGGATTGCCCCACCAGCGCGGCGGCCTCGCGCAGCGTGCGGGCGGCGACGGCATCGAGCTGTGCCTGGCCGATATCGGCCCAGGGATCGCTCGACGTGCCGGGAACGCTTTCCTGTCCCTGGATGCGGTGGATACGCTGGTCGCCGGGGTCGAGGACGTCCCAGACATAGACGAGCGTCGTCGACGAGCCGTCGTTGAAGGCGGAGAAATAGCCCTTGAGTCGCACCGGCGTCGCCGGGCCCCCGGCGGGGCGGATCTCGACGCCGGCCGTCGCGGCGCTGTCGGAGAGCGAACGGGCGAGCATCACCGCCTTGTCCTCCGGTGCGCCGGTCAGCGGCAGGAACTGGATCTCGCGGCTCGCCATGGCGTTGGCCGGGGGAGGCGCGGGCGGCACGGCCGCCACCTGCACCGGCTGCGCCGGCGGCGGGGCGGGCTCGTAGGTCTGCTGCCGTGGCGCCTCTTCGTAGGTCTGGAAGGGCGCCTGTTCCGGCGGCATGGCTGGCGGCGGCTCCATCGACGGCGGCGGCAGCGGGGCCGGCTGGCTGACGAAGGGCTCGGGCGCCGAGGCGATCGGTGCCGGCGGCTGCATGTTGTTGGTGGCGACGTTGTAGGCCGGTGCCGGCGCTACCGTCGGGGAAAAGCTCATGCCGGGATAGCCGACATCGACGCTCGGCACCGGAGCGTCCGCCATGCCGATCATCGGGTCGACGCCCGTGCAGCCGGCCAGAGTCGCGCAGAGACCGGCTGCGATGATCGGCCTGCGAAGGGTGGTGCGGGCTTCCACGGCACGCTCCCTGCCTTGGGTCGGATCCGCGCTCGTCGAAGCGAACGCCTGACCCTTCGTGGCAGAGAAACGTTAAGATACCCCTTGGTGCTTGGGGTTTTTCGCCTCAGCCGCGAATGACGGCCAGCTCCAGCGGCAGCCGCGACAGCGGCTCGGGTGCGCCATTGGTCGTCAGATAGGTCCGCCCGAGGGTCATCGCGGTCTCGGTGTCGGAATCCATGATGATCATGTGGGCGAACAGCGTCATGCCCGGCACGATCATCTCCGTGTTGCCGGAGTAGAACATCGGCATGTCCATCCATGACGGCGCATAGCGCGCGCCGAGCGAGTAGCCGCAGGCGCTGAGGCGGTGGCGGGCCAGCTCGTGCGCCTCCATCACCGCCGCGTGAGCGTCGAACACCTCGCCGAAGCTGTGGCCCGGCTGCATGACCGCCTCGACCGCGTCCAGCGCTTCGCGGGCGGCGGCGTGGAGCTCCAGATGCCGCTCCGTCGGCGGGCCGATGATCACCGTGCGCATCAGGGCGGCGTGATACTGCGATTTCACCCCCGCCCATTCCAGCGTCAGCTGGTCGCTGGCACCGAGCTTGCGGCGGCCCGCCTTGTAGCGGCAGAGCAAAGCGTCGCGGCCGGATCCGATGATGAACGGGTTGGCGGGATAGTCGCCGCCTTCCGCCAGCACGGTTCCCTGCATCGTCGCCAGGATCTCGGCCTCGTCGGCGCCCGGCCGGATCAGCGGCAACGCCGCTTCGTAGGCTGCGTCGGCGAGGCGCGCCGCCTCGCGGATGATCTCGATCTCGGCCGGGCTCTTCACCGCCCGCAGCAGCGGGATCAGCGTCGAGGCATCCTTCAGCGACGCGAAGGAGCCGAGCCGCTCCTCGACCGAGCGGCCGTTCGCCGCCGTCAGGCCGTGCGTCGCCCACTCGACGCCGATCTTGGCACCCAAAAGGCCCATCTCGTCGAGCATGTCGCGAAGTTCGATCACCGGCTCGGCATTGCCGCGGTCGCGCCAGACGGAGATGTTCTCGATGATCGAGGTGTGGCGCGCCTGGCGCAGGTCGGCCGAGCGGCTCAAGAGGCGCATCTCGCCGTCGGCCTTCACCACCAGGCACTGGAAGAAGCAGAAGCCGAACGTGTCGTAGCCGGTCAGCCAGTACATCGAATCCTGCGCGAACAGCATCATCGCGTCGAGCTTCTGCTCGCCCATCTCGACGATCAGCCGGTCGCGCCGGGCCTCGTATTCGTCCCGTCCGAAATGCAGCATGGTCTCAGTCCCGCAGAGCGATCGCGGAAAGTTGCCGTCCGTAGTCGGGCTCGCCGCGGTGGGTTGTGCGCCGGAAGGAGAAGAAGCGATCCGGTTCGGCATAGGTGCATAGACCGACGAAACTGGCGGCAACGCCGTTCTCGACCAGCCGGGCGACGATGAAGCCGGGAAGGTCGAACTGCCGCTTGTCGGCGGTGCGGCCCGGCGCGAAGAACCGCTCCCGGGTGGCATCGCCGTCCAGGAATTCCTCCATCATCGCGGCCCCGACCTCGTAATTGGGCTGGGTGATGGTCGGCCCCAGCACCGCGGTGATCGATTTGCGCTCGGCGCCGGCCGACTCCATCGCCGCGATGGTGGCCTCGAGGACCCCGCCGAGCGCGCCGCGCCAGCCGGAATGGGCCGCGCCGACGACGCCGTTGCGGGCATCTGCAAACAGGACGGGTCCGCAGTCGGCCGTGACGACGCCGATGGCCAGGCCCGGGCGGCTGGTGACGATGCCGTCGGCCTTGGGGCGCTCGCCCTCGAACGGTCCGTCGACGACGATCACGTCGGGCGAGTGCACCTGCCAGGGCGTGACGAAGTCCCCGTCGCCGATGCCCATATAAGCCATCGCCCGGGCACGGTTCTCGGCGACGCTGCCTCTCTCGTCATCGGATCCGTACCCGACGTTCAATCCCTTGTAGATGCCCCCCGACACCCCGCCGCTTCGGGTGAAGAAGCCGTGCCGTACGGCGGTCGCTGCCCCGAGTTCCGGCGCGCGGACGACGTCGGAATCGGTAAGGCGCACTGCGGGTTCTGATCGGGATTCGGACATGGCGCGGGATGGTGGTCGAGGGCCGGGGGGAAGTCAATCGGCCGCGTCGAGGCCGAAGGGCGGCAGAGGAAACAATTCAGCCGACGCGCACAAGACTTTGAAAAGGCGTCCCATTTCGCCTTTTTCAGGCCCAGCGAGGCGGCGCATCGCCGCTTCGATTGTAGCGCGGTTCTCAGCGTCCGCCGGGGCCCCCAGCGCCTCGGCGCGTTCGCGCAGGCCCAGCGAAAGCAGGAAGGCGCCCTGGGTCGCGACAGGCGAGACAGCGAGACCGCGATCGCGAAAGGCGGCCGCGATCGGGGCGAAATCCACATGGCTGGTGATGTCGCATTCGCCCGGACGATCGAGCGGATCGGCGAAGGCGTGGCCGTGGACGGCCTGGAGGGTGTCGCCAAAGCCGGTGGCGGCGTGGCCGTAATCGATGAACAGGCCGGCGCCGCCATTGCGGGCGAGCCGTTCCGCCAGTTCGGCGGCTAGCGCCTCGCGGGCCGGCGACCATTCGAGCACGGCGCCGGCCAGCGGCGACGCGCCGGCCACCCGCACTTCCGGCAGGTCGTTGGCTCGACGGGTGAGAACGAACTCGAAGCGGCCGCTGCCGGAGATGGCGACGCAGCGCTCGCGCCAGGCCTCGCCATCGAAGACGAACTGGCGCATCGCGATGGCGTCGAAGAGCTCGTTGGCGATGATGATCGCGGGCGTCGCCTCCAGCTCCCGGATCTGGCGCAGCCGGCGGATCGGCAGGTCGAAGCGCTCCAGGGTGGCGACCTGCACCGCGGCCAGCCGGTCGCTCGTCTCGACGAGCCGGACCGTCACCGCCCGCATGCAGTTCGGTGCGATCCTGGCAATGGTGCGCAGCATGTCGGCCATCAGCGTGCCGCGGCCGGGCCCGATCTCCGCGAGCAGGAAGGGCGTCGGTGCTCCCAGCGCCCGCCATGACGCCACCACCCAGGCGCCGATCAGCTCGCCGAACATCTGGCTGACTTCGGGGGCGGTGATGAAGTCGCCGGTGCGCCCGAAGGGCTCGCGGCTGGTGTAGTAGCCGTGCTCGCGATCGAACAAGGCGATGTTCCAGTAGCGATCGAGCCCGATCGGACCTTCGGCCTCGATCGTCGCGGCAATCTTCCGTGCCAGCGGGTTCACGGCCGCGCGGCGTCCTGTTCCGTCACCGGGTCGACGGGAGGGGCATAGGCCCGCGGCTTGGCGGTCGCCATCGCCCAGATGCCGATCACCAGCATCGGGAAGGAGAGGATCATTCCCATGGTCATCCAGCCGCCGAAGAGGTAGCCGAGTTGCACGTCGGGCATGCGGAAGAACTCGACGAATATCCGGGCGCAGCCATAGCCGAAGATGAACAGGCCGGCGGTGAAGCGCGGCCGCTGCAGCGTCTTGAAGTGGTGCGTGGCGATGCGCAGCACGATGAACAGGACGACGCCCTCGAGCAGCGCCTCGTAGAGCTGGCTCGGATGGCGCGGCAGCGGTCCGGCTTCCGGGAAGGCCATTGCCCATGGCACGGTGGACGGAGCGCCCCAGAGCTCGCCATTGATGAAGTTCGCGATCCGGCCGAAGAACAGGCCGAAGGGCACCGAGGCCGCGACGACGTCGGTCAGGCTCCACAGCGGCACCTTGCGCACCCGGCAGAAGATCGCGATGGCGACGACGACGCCGAGCAGGCCGCCATGGAATGCCATGCCCCCCTCCCAGACCCGGAAGATCGCCAGCGGGTCCTCCGCGTAGCGGGCGAAATCGTAGAACAGCACCGATCCGAAGCGTCCGCCGATGACGATGCCGATGGTGATGTAGAGGATGAAGTCGTCGATGTCGGTCTTGGTGAAGGGCGAGACGCCGTTCGCCCACAAGCGCGGATTGCCGGCTAGATACCGCCCGTAGAGCCAGCCGCAGAGGATGCCCGCCACGTAGGAAAGACCGTACCAGCGCAGCTGGATCGGCCCGAGATCGAGGAAGACAGGATCGATCTGCGGATAGGTGAGTACGCCGAAGAAGGGAAGGGTAAGCATCGGGCCGCCATTGTCTGGTCGCCGGCGCCGGGCGCCGCGGGAAGGCGGCGCGACATTGGCCAGAGCTTGCCGCGGGGGTCAAGGCGATAGCGGCATGGACGGCTTCGGGCTTGCCGCCATTGCCTTCGCCCCGGCCCGTCTCTACCTCCGGGTCATACCCAACGCGCGCGAGGGCGCCAGAACGGAGATTCTCCATGTCCAGTACAGGCCCCGGCCGGCAAGGCCCGAACCGCATGCTCGACGAGTTCGCGCGGATGATGACCGATGCCGCCGGCGCCGCCCAGGGCGTGCGGCGCGAGATGGAGACCATGTTCCGCGCCCAGGGCGAACGGCTGATGAACCAGATGGACATCGTCCAGCGCGAGGAGTTCGAGGCGGTTCGCGACATGGCGGCGAAGGCCCGGACCGAGAACGAGACGCTGAAGCGCCGGCTGGCCGATCTGGAGGCGAAGATCGCCAATCTGCCGGGCGCTGCTTCCGGTTCGGAGACGACGCAGAGCCAGGGCTGAGGTTCTCCACAGGCTTTCAACAGCTTTTCCCCGCCGACGCATTGGCGTCGGTCGGGGCGGAAAGCGCTTTGCGGCGAGTCGCTTAAGACTCGCCGTCGATGCGGCGCACGAGCCGCAAAATCCGATCAATGGTGAATAAACCGTTCACGCCCTTAGCGCGAAGACTCCCGGTCTATATGCTGATTCATAAGGGTGATTCGGCGCCGGTCGGCATCGGGCACCCAGCTTTGTAGGGGTGTCGGAGCGGACCGACCCTCCCCGAAGCGGATACGGGGACGCCGGGGCGAACGAATGAATCTGACCGACTATGCAAGTTTGCGGCAATCCAACCCGGTCGATGTGATCGAGTGGGTGGCCGCGTCGCGGGAATGGGCCTTCGAGCGCTCCTGCGACGACGAGATCGCCGTCGCGGTGGCCGGCGTCTGGACCGACTATGCCGTCTCCTTCTCCTGGCTGGAGAATATCGAGGCGCTGCATCTCGGTTGCGCCTTCGACCTGAAGATCCCGGCACATCGGCGCGCCGAGGTGCTGCAGCTCCTGGCCAAGATCAACGAGACGCTGCTGGTCGGCCATTTCGACCTCTGGCAGCAGGAGGGCGCGGTGATGTTCCGTCACGCCCTGCTGCTGTCCGGCGGGGCCGAGCCGACCAGCCAGCAGGCCGAGCGGATGCTGGCCATGGCGCTGGAAAGCTGCGAGCGCTTCTACCAGGCCTTCCAGTTCGTCATCTGGGCCGACAAGCCCGCCGACGAGGCGATGGCCTGCGCGATCTTCGAGACGGCGGGAGAAGCCTGATGGCGATCACCGAGCGCATCCTCCTGCTCGGTGGCGGCAACATGGGTGCCGCGATGCTGGCGGGCTGGCTGGACAAGGGTGTCGACCCGGCGAAGGTCACGGTCGTCGACCCCCGGATCGGCGAGACGCTGCGGCCGCTCGTCGAGGAGCGGGGCGTCCGCCACGCCGTTACGGTCCCGGCGGAGACCTTCGACGTCGTCGTCCTGGCGGTGAAGCCGCAGATGATGGGCGAGGCGCTGGCGCCACTGCGCGCCGCGCTGGCGCCGGACACGATCGTCATCTCCGTCGCCGCCGGCACCACCATCGCGTCGATCGAGGCCGGCATCGGCGAGCGCGCCGTGGTGCGCGCCATGCCCAACACACCGGCGCTGATCGGCCGCGGCATCACCGGCGCCTTCGCCAACGCCCGCGTCGACGAGGCCGGCCGGGCGCTGGCGGATGCGCTGCTGGCCGCCAGCGGGTCGGTCGAATGGGTCGACCGCGAGGAGCTGATCGACGCCGTCACCGGCGTGTCGGGCAGCGGTCCTGCCTATGTCTTCCATCTCGCCGAGTGCCTTGCCGAGGCCGGCGTCGCCGCCGGCTTGCCGGCCGACCTCGCGATGCGCCTCGCCCGCTATACGGTGGCCGGGGCCGGGGAGCTGATGATCCGCTCGCCCGAGACGCCGGAGAAGCTTCGCCGCAACGTCACCTCGCCGAACGGCACGACGCAGGCGGCGCTGGACGTGCTGATGGCCGAGGACGGGCTGGCGCCGCTGATGCGGCGCGCGGTGCTGGCCGCCCGCGACCGCTCCGCGGCTTTGGCGAAGGAATAAGGCTGATGGCGACGGAAGAACCGGCGGCCGAGATCGCGTTCGCGGACTTCATGAAGGTCGACATCCGGGTCGGCACGGTGGTCGAGGCGGCGCCGTTCCCTGAGGCGCGCAAGCCCGCCTACCGGCTGGTCATCGATTTCGGCGAGACGATCGGCCGGAAGAAGTCCTCCGCCCAGATCACCACCCACTACACGCCGGAAACCCTGATCGGCCGCAAGGTGGTCGCCGTGGTCAATTTCCCGCCGCGCCAGATCGGCCCGATGCGCTCGGAAGTGCTGACGCTGGGCGTGCCCGACGCCGACGGCGAGGTGGTGCTGCTGCAGCCGAGCCACGACGTCCCGAACGGCGGCCGGATGTTCTGAACCGCGCGGCCGGCTGAACGCCCCGCCCTCAGGCCGGGATACGCACCAGCGCCCGCAGGCCGCCGAGCTTGCTGTCGGACAACAGGATGTCGCCGCCATGGCTGCGGGCGATGTCGCGGGCGATGGCGAGCCCCAGCCCGGTGCCGCCGCTGTCGATGTTGCGGGCGGTATCGAGCCGCACGAACGGCTTGAATACTTCCTCGCGCTGCTCCGCCGCGATGCCCGGACCGTCGTCCTCGACGCTCACCGTCAGCCAGCGTCCCTCGTGGCTGGCGCGGATCCGTACCCTGGTGCCGTGCCGCATGGCGTTGGCAACGAGATTGGTGATCATCCGCGCGAAGGAGTCCGGCCGCACCGCGATGCGCGGGTCGCCGACGATGTCGACGGAGATCTGCCGTCCCTGCAGCTTGGCGTCGTTGTGGAATTTGCCGAGCATCTGGGCGAGGTCGCATTCGCCGACATCCTCGCCGGCCTCGTCCTTGGCGAAGGCGAGATAGCCCTCCAGCATTCGCTGCATCTCGTCGACGTCTTGATTCAGTTCGTCCTGGTCCTCGCCCTCGCCGAGCAGCGCCAGCTGCAGCCGGAAGCGCGTCAGGATGGTGCGCAGATCGTGGCTGACGCCGGTCAGCATCGCCGTCCGCTGCTCCATCTGCCGTTCGATGCGGTCGCGCATCTGGATGAAGGCGAGCGAAGCGCGCCGCACCTCCGAGGCGCCGCGCGGCCGGAAGTCGCTCGGCATCGGCTGGCCGCGCCCGAACCCTTCGGCGGCGGCGGCCAGCGCCTGGATCGGGCGGATCTGGTTGCGGAGGAACAGGATGGCGATGATCATCAGCACCAGCGACGTGCCGACCATCCAGACCAGGAATATGTGGGTGTTCGAGGCGTAGGCGGAGTTCCGCGGCGCGAACACCCGCAGGACCTTGTCGGCGAGCTGGATGCGGATCTCGACGATCTTCGAGTTACCCACCGTGTCGATCCAGAATGGCCGGCCGATCTGCCGCGTCACCTCCTCGCTGAGGATCCCGTCGAGAATGTTGAAGAACGGCTTCGGCGCCGGCGCGGGCAGGGGCTCCGGCGCCAGGATGCTGACATTGAGGCCGAGATGCTCGCGGGCGATGCGCACGATGTCGCTGTTGTCGGCGCCGGCGGGGCGCTCTTCCACCATGGCGGTGATCGCGGCGATGTCCTGCACCACCGATTCCGACAGCCGCTTGGTTACCAGCTGCCAGTGCCGTTCCATGAACACCACCGTCACGACGCTCTGCAGGATCACCACCGGCGCGATGATGATGATCAGCGAGCGGGCGTAGAGGCCGGTCGGCATGTAGCGCTGGACGATGCGCGGGATGTGCCGCAGCGGGCCGCGCCAGATCCGGATGCTCGGCAGGTGCCAGCCGTAGCGGCGGCCGCGCGGCAACCTGTCGAGCCACGTTTTCCACCAGGGCCGGCCGTCCGGGCGGCGCGGCGGTCTGTGCTGGATGAGGCGCTCGATCAGGGTCACTTGCGTCTCAGTCGACGTTCAGGCGGTAGCCGATGCCGCGCACGGTCTGCAGCCAGAGCGGATTGGCCGGGTCGCTCTCGATCTTGCGGCGCAGGCGGTTGATCTGGACGTCGACCGTACGCTCGCCGACCTCGGTCTCGTCGCCGAGCAGTTCCTGGCGCTGGATCGTCTCGCCGGCCTTGCTGGCGAACAGCGTCATGATCTCCTGTTCGCGGTCGGTGAGGCGGATGATCTCGGGACCCCGCTTCAGCTCGCGCCGCGAAAGGCTGAAATTATACGGCCCGAAGCGCACGTGTTCGAGTTTCTGGACCGGCGCGGGCGAACCGCGCTTGAGGATGTTGGTGATGCGCAGCAGGAGTTCGCGCGGGTCGAAGGGTTTGGGCAGATAGTCGTCGGCACCGGCCTCGAGCCCCTCGATGCGCTGCTCGGTTTCCGACCGGGCGGTGAGCATCAGCACCGGCGCGGTGCGGGTCTCGCGCAGTGAGCGCACCAGGTCGATGCCGTTCTCGCCGGGCATCATCACGTCGACGACGAGCAGGTCGAAATCCAGTCCGCCAAGGATCTTGCGGGCCTCCGCAGCATTCGCCGCCACGGACACGCGAAAGCGCTTCTCGGTCAGAAAGCGCGACAGCAGCGAACGGATGCGGCGGTCGTCGTCGATGATCAGGATGTGCGGGGCATCGTCGCCGAGCGGCTCGATGTCTGTCTTTGTCGCGATGGCAGCGTCGGTCATGCCGGATCTTTCCTGTCGATGCCCTGCTTCTTGAACCATTCCTGCGTCGCCCTGCGGTCGGAGGCCATCTGCATCAGGAAACTTCCGATCGGCGCGGCGTCGTTGGGCGCCGTGGTGCCGAGCGCCGCGTCGATGCGGCGGGACTGGGCCCGCGAGAGTTCAAGCGTCAGATCGCGGCCCTTCTGGGTCGGGTAGAGGCAGCGCTGGCGGCGATCCTCGGCACCGGGCATCTGCCTGACGAAGCCTTCCTCGATCAGCTGCCGCAGGACGCGCGACAGCGACTGCTTGGTGATCTGCAACAGTTCGAGCAGGTCGGCAATGGTCATGCCGGGATCGCGATTGACGAAATGCAGGATGCGGTGATGCGCCCGGCCGAAGCCGTATTGCTCCAGGATCGAGTCCGCGTCGGCCGTGAACTCGCGATAGGCGAAGAACAGCAGCTCGATCATGCGGAAATCCAGATCGCCCCGCGTGGGCAGGGGATCGCGGACGATCACGGCGCTGGCGTCCGGTGCCTTCGCAGGCGGAGAAATTTCCATGATAATAGGTCAGCACCATTGACGTAATTTGGGTCTATTGTTACACCGGCGAGCATAGAGGGGAAACCGCCGCCTTCTACGGTCTCTGCATCCGGCGCTGTTGCCCGATCGCACATTGACGACGATCGATCGGCGACGGACATTCGACGCAACAATAAACGATCAGGGAGGACGCCTTGATGGCGTCGCGCAAACGATGAGCAATGTTCCCTTCGACCAGCTGGACGGCGAGATCTGGTTCAATGGCGAGTTCCTTCCCTGGAAGGACGCGAAGATCCATGTGCTGACGCACGGCCTGCATTATGCGAGCGCCGTCTTCGAGGGCGAGCGGGCCTATGGCGGCACGGTCTTCAAGCTGCGCGAGCACACCGAGCGGCTGATCGAGTCCGGCCGTCTGCTGGGCTTCCAGATCCCCTACAGCGCCGATGCGATCGACGCGGCGACCAACGAGCTTCTGGAGCGCCAGGGCTTTTCCGACGCTTATGTCCGGCCGATCGCTTTCCGCGGCTCGGAGATGATGGGTGTCTCGGCGCAGAAGAACCGCATCAACGTCGCCATCGCCATCTGGCAGTGGCCGAGCTATTTCGATCCCGAGCAGCGGATGAAGGGCATCCGCCTCGACCTCGCCGAATATCGCCGTCCCGATCCGCGCACCGCGCCTTCCAAGGCCAAGGCGACCGGGCTCTACATGATCTGCACGATCTCCAAGCATGCAGCCGAGGCCAAGGGCTACGCCGACGCGCTGATGCTCGACTGGCGCGAGCAGGTGGCCGAGGCAACCGGCGCCAACGTGTTCTTCGTCAAGGACGGCGTCATCCACACCCCGCTGGCCGACTGCTTCCTCGACGGCATCACCCGCCGCACCGTCATCGCGCTGGCGAAACGCCGGGGCATCGAGGTGCAGGAGCGGGCGATCCTCCCTGCCGAACTCGCCGATTTCGACGAGTGCTTCCTCTGCGGGACCGCGGCGGAAGTCACGCCGGTGTCCGAGATTGCCGACTGGCGCTTCACGCCCGGCGCAACGACCCGCCAGCTGGTCGAGGACTACGCCAACGAAGTGCAGCCGCTCCGCGCGGCGGCGGAGTAGGCGTGGCTGGCATCCCCATCTTGCGTGCCGGGTCTTCCCGGCACGCCAAGGCTTGCGGTCCTGCTACGCGCCATAACCGGCCGTGATCCCCTGGGAGCACATCGACAGCACGCCGGTGCCGGGTGGCAGCGGCGAGCTGCGCCTGATGCGGCGGGCCGCCGAGTTCTCGATCATGCTCGGCGGCACCGAGCTGATGAACAGCCGGCTGAGCGGATCCGAGGAAGCCCTGGCGCGGCTCTCGCTGGCGCAGATCCCCGGCCGCCCGCAAACGTCGGTGCTCGTCGGCGGGCTCGGCATGGGCTTCACCCTTCGCGCCTTGCTGGCGGCGATGGAGCCGGACGCGCAGATCACCGTCTCCGAGCTCGTGCCGGCCGTCGTCGAGTGGGCGCGGGGGCCGATGGCCTCGATCTTCCAGGGATGCCTCGACGACCCGCGCGTGACGATCGCGGTGGAGGATGTCGCCGACTGCATCGCCAAGGCACCTTCGACCTATGACGCGATCATTCTCGACGTCGACAACGGCCCGCAGGGACTGACCAGCCGCGAAAACGACCGCCTCTACACCGTCGCGGGCCTTGGTGCGGCGCGCGCCGCCCTGCGGCCGGGCGGCGTCCTTTCCGTCTGGTCGTCAGGCCCCGACAGCTACTTCACCGGCCGCCTGCGGCAGGCGGGTTTCGTCGTCGAGGAAGCGCGCGTGCGTGCGAGCAGCAGGGGCCGCGGCGCGCGGCACGTCATCTGGCTGGCCCTGCGGCCGTACAGCTGAGGCTGCTGCGCCGCGGCGTTGCACGGCCTTCCATGGCCCGCTATGCGTCCGGGCAGGCCAATTCAGTGGCCGTCCCACGACGCGGCATGGAAGGCCTCTCCTTGACCCAGCTCAGCGCCCAGATCGTTCCGGTGACGCCCTTCCAGCAGAATTGCTGCATCCTCTTCGACGTGGAGGAGAAGGTTGGCGTCGTTATCGATCCGGGCGGTGACGTCGATCGCATCGTGGCGGCCATCACCGCGTCAGGCGTCCGGATCGAGGCGATCTGGCTGACCCACGGCCATATCGACCATGCCGGCGGCGCGATGGACCTCAAGGACCGGCTCGGCGTCGAGATCATCGGCCCGCACGTGGCGGACGAGTTCCTGCTCGCCGGGCTTGCCGACCAGGCCAGGATGTTCGGCGTCGGTGGCGCGGTCCGCAACTGCACGCCGGATCGCTGGCTGGAGGAGGGCGACGTGCTCGGCTTCGCCGGCCATCGCTTCGAGGTGC
The DNA here is from genome assembly GCF_014196845.1 of Aurantimonas endophytica. GTDB lineage: Bacteria > Pseudomonadota > Alphaproteobacteria > Rhizobiales > Rhizobiaceae > Aurantimonas > Aurantimonas endophytica. The sequence goes on along the minus strand of NZ_JACIEM010000001.1, from coordinate 1,457,187 downwards.
TGCATACGCCCGGCCACGCGCCGGGCCACGTGGTGTTCTTCGATCGCGAGGCGAAATTCCTGCATGCCGGCGACGTCCTGTTCGCCGGCTCGATCGGCCGTACCGACCTGCCGGGCGGCGACCATGCGGCACTGATCCGGTCCATCAAGGACAAGGTCCTGCCGCTCGGCGACGACGTGGGCTTCCTCTGCGGTCACGGACCCGGCGGGCGGCTCGGCGACGAGCGCCGCACGAACCCGTTCCTCAACTGAGTCTCGGCCGCCCGGAGCGCCGGGCCGCACCGGCTGAGTGCTAATCGTCGCCGGTGCAGAAGCGGCTTCGTCCGTCGTTGCCGCGATACGTACCGAAATCCGGGTCGAAGCTCGAATAGGCGCGCGAGCACCAGGACAGCCACCCTGGCGACCATGGTTCCAGCACCTCGGACGGCTCGTCGGCGGACCGGCCGATCGCGCCGGTGGCGGTGCGGTCGTAATCCTGCGCGATGCGAATGATCTTCGCGCCGCCGGCATGGATCACCTCGATCCCTGACGCCGGGATCGGGCGCCGATCGAGGCTCTCGCTGGCGACGTCGATGACCTTGGGACCTTCGGCGAGGCCCACTGGGCCGAAGTCCAACGAAACCGGCAGGGTCGGCAGATGCCGCCGGTCGCCCAGGTCGGAATAAACGACGGTGAACGAGCCGCTTGTCCGATGGGTGAAACGGGCCGGAAGCGGGTCGTGCCAGCCGCGATCGCGGGCGGGTCGCCGGAACTTCAGCGTCCGCAGCTTCCGGTCGGGGCCGGAAATGCCGCCGCCATCCTCGAGGAATTCTTCCCGCTCGTCGGTGAAATAGACGTCCGGGTCGGTGCTGATGCCGCCCCCGCCATCGAGGAAATCGTCGTCATCGCCGAATTGGTCGAACAGCGGCGCCGGCGGGACGAAGCGGCCATCGCCGCGACGGCTTCGGTCCACGTCGCGCTCTCGCGAAACGTCGTAGCTGTCCTGCGCTTCTGGGAACCGGTCTTCGGACATCGCCCGGCCGTTGAGCAGCGCCAGGAACATAAGCGCTCCACCGGCGAGCAGGCATCTGGATCGAAACATGGCAAGCTCCCGTCTCGCATGAGATGTTCGGGAAGAACCCTGCAGGGTCCGTGCCAAGTGATTCCGTTCCATAATGAAACAGGATCACGGCCTGTGCCGGGGGAAAAGCCCGCCGCTGGTCCGCGGCGGGCAATCCCAAACTTATTCGCCGTTGCGCCCTGCGGTAGCAGGTGCCGGTAGCTTCAGCTGGCGGACTGCAGGTTGACGGCCTTCGGCCCCTTGCCCCGCTTGTCGGGTTCGGTATCGAAGGAAACCTTCTGGTTTTCCTCCAGCCCCGGCAGGCCCGATGCCTGCACGGCGGAGATGTGGACAAAGATATCAGCCCCACCATTGTCGGGCTTGATGAATCCGAAGCCCTTCTCGGTGTTGAAGAATTTGACCGTCCCGGTTTGTGCCATCGTCGGAATCCTCATCCTGGCATTACGTGTCGCCGTCTGGCGGTGGCAGGCAAGTCTTGACTAGGATAGGAACCGATACATCGCAGGACAGCACTCTCGCACGGCCCGCCCGGGAGATGCGCCCCCGATACGCAATTCGTCCTTGACCCGTGTTCGCGAAATTGCCCGAACCTTCTTTCAATGATATCCCGCCGCAAGATTGGCAAGCAAAACTTTGTCGATCTGCTTCACGTTTCGTTTCGGGACAGGCCTCGTTCCCCCTTTTCGGTGTCGCTTACCTAGCATGACCCTATTAGTCGCCGGCTTCTCTTCCTTCCCCGGCGCGCCGGACAACCCCACCGAGTATCTGGTGCGGGCGCTTGCCACGGACGACGACGCGGGCGGGGACCTTGCGACCGTGGTGCTGCCGGTCGATTGGGAGCGAAGCTGGCCGGTGCTGGAGGCTGCGATCGTCGCGGCGAAAGCCGATACCGTTCTCCTCTTCGGCCTGCATCGACGCGCCGAGCGGCTGCGGATCGAGCTTTTGGCGCGGAATCGGCGCGAGCTGGGCCAGGTCGATGCCGCGGGTGGCTTTCCCTCCGGCCCCGCCGTGCTGGACGGCGCCGAAACGATCCCCCTGGCATTGCCCTGGCGCGATGTGGCGCGGACGCTGCGCGAGGCGAGGGTGTCGTTCGAATGGTCGACCAATGCCGGCGCCTATCTCTGCAACGACACGCTCTATCGCCTGGCGTTCCATGCCGGCCGGCTCGGCGTCGCCCGCTTCGGCTTCTTCCACGCCCCCCTCACCGACGAGCTGGTCGCCCTGTCACCAGCCGAGCCTAGCCCGGAGATCTTCTGCAGCCTTGCGGCCGTCGATCTCGAGCGCGCCGCGCGGCACCTGATCGCCACGCTTTCGAGAGCCGCACCGTCGGCCTGAAGCCATGACGGCGCGTGCCTTGCCCGTCCATTCGTGGATCTCGCTGACGGGAACGTGAGGGATCGGGCAATCCCCGAGGGGCGTTTTGCCGCCAACATGTTCGCGTGACCGTTGCGCGCGCCAACCCGGAGAGCTTCGATGTCGCTTCGTCTTCCCACGATCCTCGTTTCACTGGCCTTCGCCGTCTCGCCGGCTATCGGGCAGACGGCTGTGCCGCAGGATGCGCCCATCCCGCAGGACGGGGTGCTCATTCAGGAAGGACCGGGCCTCCCGATCGAAGACCAGATCGATACGGGCGGGCTGCCCGGCGTGGATTTCGACGACGCCGGAGAGGACAGTCCGGTGCGCGGCCCCGGCGGCTTGCAGAACAATACCGGCGCGGTCGGCACCAATGCTCCCGACACGTCCGGTTACAACCCGGAACCCCTGGAAACGCCGCTGCCGGACGACGAGGGCCTGCCGCTGTCAACGCCGCTGCCGCAGTGACCGATGCCGTCGGCTCCGGCATCGGTGCAAATACGGGAAGGCTGTTGCGCTGCACGACTGTTAGCCGGAGATGCAAATGACAGTATCGCGCCTCTCCACCCAAGCAACGGACCGATGCGCGACGGGTTCAAACAGCGAAGAGGCGACGACGCCCTCGGGCGGCATCGTGCCTGGCCAGACCGATGATGGCGGCCAGTCCAACTGATCGGACTCACCAGAGACATGCAGAAGGCCGCCTCCGGGCGGCCTTTTGGCGTCTGGAGCCGTGCCGGCGAGAACCATCGGCTTTCATCCCGCCGCATCCCGCCGTAAGGAGGGCGCAGGCGATGATGACGGAGCGGATGATGGCTGGCGGGTTCGACGAAGAGGCCTTGGCCGAGGCGTACAACCGGGCGCTGAGGCTGGAGAAGGCCGGCGAGGCGGCCGGGGCGGCGGGAGCGTATCGCGAGTGCCTGGCCCTCGATCCGGACGATCACGGCGGCGCGGCGATCCGGCTGGCGGCGCTCGGGCAGGGCGAGACGCCGGCCTCGGCCGGCGACGCCTATGTCGCCACCCTGTTCGACCAGCACGCCGACGCCTTCGAGGACATTCTCGTCAGGCAGTTGCAGTACGGCGTACCCGCCCTGATTGCCGAGCGGCTGGCGGAGATCGCGCCCGGCCCCTACCGGCGGATGCTCGATCTCGGCTGCGGCACCGGGCTTGCCGGCGAGGCGCTGGCCGATCGGGCGGAGACCATCATCGGCGTCGATCTTTCCGAAGGCATGATCGAGATCTGTTTCGACAAGGGCGTCCACGACCAGCTGTTCATCGGCGAGGCGGTCGGCTTCCTCGAGGATTTCGACGAGGAGGAACCGTTCGATCTCGTCGTGGCGGCGGACGTGCTGCCCTATCTCGGCGACCTCGACCCGCTGTTCGCCGGCGCTGCGCAGCGGATGGCCGGCGGCGGCATCCTCGCCTTCTCGACCGAGACGCTTTCCGACGAAGCGTTCGGCGCCCGCGATTTCATGGTCGGGCCGCACCAGCGCTTCCACCATCGGGCGCGCTATGTGCAGGACCGGCTCGAAGCGCACGGCTTCGACACGCTGAGCTGCGAGGACATCACGGTGCGCTGGCAGGAGGGCCAGAAGGCGCCGGGCCACCTGGTCCTGGCCAGGCGGCGCTGATCGCTTGAAACGGTGCGGCGGGCAGGCGAGAATGCGGTCCCGCTCCTTCGGACACGAATCCCATGACAATCCGCCTTGCCCTCTTCCTCCTCGCCGCCCTGTCGGTGGCCGGCTGCGCCACCAAGCCGGTCAACGACCCCGGGGGTAAATGGGCGAAGCAGGCCGAGCAGCTCGACAACTCGCTGTTCTACTAGGCCGCCAATGCTGCTTCGCATCCTGACGGCCGCGGCGCTGCTCGCCGGGCTCGGCGCGGCGCTGGCGGCGCCGGGCGAACTGGCGGTGCCGGGCTGGCGCGCCGGCGTGCCGGCCGAAGCGACGCTGGAGGAACCGCAGCGCTTCGACTGCACCGGCGCGGCCTGCCCGTCGGCGGGGCTCGCCTGCCTCTACGCGGTCGCGCCGCCGCGGCCGGCCGGGTCGCGCTGGCTGACGGCCAAGGACGTGATGAACCCCGACGTGATGCCCTGGGCCGACTACGAGGTCTGGCTCGCAGGCGCGGCGCGGCAGCTGAAGCCGGCGCTGGCGAGCGGGCCGGCGCGCGGCGGCTTTGCCGAGCGCGGCGTGCCGGCGCTGCAGGCGCTGGGCGGCCGCGACGTGGTGCGGCGCGACTATGGCCTGCGCACCCGCGTCGGCTACCTGGCGATGCCGGCGTTCCTCTGGGGGGTGAAGGGCCGGCTCTACACGCTCGCCTGCGCCACGGCGCCGGAGGCGCGGCAGGCGGCGCGGCTCCCGATGATCGGGCTGATCGAGGCGCTCGCGGCGCTGGAGCCCGAGGAGTAACGATTGCGGGAGGCATGGCCGGTGAGGCAACTGCAAGCCAGCGGCGGCGTTCTCGGGGACGCAATCCCATGGAGAATTCCGATGCCTGCCCTTGCCGTTGCCCTGATCCTGTCGCTGGCGCTCGCCGGCTGTTCCGCCACCAGCGCACCGCGCGAAAACTATCGCGGCTACGAGAACACGCCTTCGGGCGGCCTGGTGCCCGGCCAGCGCTGGTACTGAGGCGCGGCGCCGGCCGGCACGCGAAACCAGAGCGGCCGCCGGCGCGTTCATTCCGAAAGGAGCCCGCCATGACCCGATCCCTGACGCTCGCGCTGGCCGCGCTGATCGCCCTTCCGTCCTTCGGTTCCGTCGCCGCCATGGCGCAGGACCGTTTCGAGGATCGCGACCGGGCGGAGACGGTGGGCGTCTTCCTGTCGAAGCGCGAGAAGGCACGCTCGGTGCCGGTGCGCCTGCCGGACGGGCGGGTGGTGCTGCGGCCGCCCAACCGCGGCATCCCGTTCCTGTTCGGCTTCGGCGACAATGACGGGGCGCCCTCGTCGCTGCCGACCGTCGGCGGGATCACGCCCTCCGCCATCGCCGCCACGCCATCGGGCGGGCTGGTGCCGGGGCAGGAGACGCCGTAGGGGCGTCTCGGGTTTTTCGCGCCACGCGCGAGGTGTCGGCAACTTGTATTTGCCGCGCAGTGCGCTCCGGGGCGGAGGAATGGGTCCTCGGGCCCCGTCCCGAGGATCCAGGCGGCGTCGGCCGTGCCATGCGCCATCAGAACTGCGTCAGCCGCGGGCGCGGCGTCGGTGGGGCGAGGGGCTCCGGCTGGCGCGGCGGCGGGGGAAGGGCGTCTGGCGCGGCGTCCGTCCCGCCCGCCGCACCCTCGCTTTGCGCCTCGCGCGCCGCCGCGGCCTCCGCGATCTTGCGGCGGGCGAAGTCGAGCCAGCCCTTCTCGCAGCGGATGGTGAACTCGTCGCGGAAGCGCTCCGGATAGTGCCAGCGCATGATCGCGTAGGGCAGGACGTACTGGACCACGAGCGGCAGCCGGGCGAAGCACGGGGCGGCGCCGTGCGGGTCGGCGACGCCCGCCGCGTCGGCGGGGCGCTCGCCGAAGCAGCAATGCCCGGCCCGCCGGCAGGCGCCGCGCTTGCAGAACGGCGTCAGCAACAGCGCCAGGCTGGGCAGCAGGCGCTCCGGCCGCAAATCCACCCCCGAGCGGGCCCGCCGGGGCGGCGACTTCCTCGAGCGCCGCGGCTGTTTCGGCGCGTTCTCGAGCGCGTCGCCGACGAGCTTCATGTGCGCCTCGCTGATCCGGCGGCTTTCGGCGATTTCCTCCGGCGTCAGCGGCGGGTCGATCGGCGCGGTCGGCATGTCATCCTCCTTCGGGTTCCGGGGCTCCTTGACTGCGGGCGTGCGGAAGCGTCGCCGCGCCCGAGCGGGGCCGGCGGTCTGCCGCATGCGGCCGCCCTGGCGGGCGGCGGATCGCCGACGGCACGCCATCGGCTTTTGGTAAGAGCGGCACGCCGTCGGCGATCCGCGCGGTGTCTTGTCGGTCCGAGTGGAATTGAGTTCCGGCCAGCGACGAGCCCCGCGAGGAGCTTACGGGCTGGCTAAACCCCCTTCCGGCCGGCTCTTCGCCCTTGCGGGCTCAAGCGGATCGATCCGCGGCCCCCTCGTAGTGGGGGACGGTCCGGCGACGGTTCGGCCCGTCCGGGTCGGCGCCTCTCCGGAAGAGGCGCCGGCGCGGACACCGCTCGCCGCCCCCGGGCGATCCCGGCGATCGTCCGTGCCCGCCGTGGGCGGCGATGGGGGGATTATGCGGGAGGGGTGAGGGGGTGGGGATAACGTCTTTGGCGGTGCCGCCCTTGGCGTGCCTTTATGAGGCAAGGACAGCTCGGCGCAGCGCCGCCTACGGAGAGGACGGGGAGCGGGCGGAACTCGCGGGGGTAGGCCTGATCGGCTTAAAGTTATCTACTCCCTCGCAGCGCGAACCCTTTACATCGGCGGCTGACGCGAGATCGTCTGCCATCGCCGGCCGTGCTGGTTTCCCAGACGTTCAATCCGCGCCTCAGCACGTCTCGAACACACATGCCTTGGCGGGTTACAATGGTAAGTCTTCGTGCAAACGAGCGCGTATTACTCGGATCCGAGAAGAATTCTCCAATTCTTCCTGATATTCATGTCTGTAAAAACTCAATATCGGCTTATCAAAATAATATCTCCGGAAGCCTGGGTTTTGCTTCATATACTCCATGAAAATAAGTGTACCGACGCACCTATTTCTATTATAAAGGAAAGGAACCATTAGACTCCTAAACTCAAGAAACCTACCTTCTAATAGTTCGAAAAGAGATGGCATTATGCTATCGGCGGCACTTCGGACTTTCCGATAGTCGTCGGGCGAAATCGCGATATTCGCTTTCGCTTCATTTATGTACTCAAGTCCAAGCTGCAAATCGCTAGCACTTTTCATATAGTCTCGGTATTCATCGGCAAAATCAACAAAATATTCTGCGTCAAACTGATAATCCTCTCTGAGGAATGTCTCGCCTATTAAACGATATATCTCATTAGAGCGGTTTTTTCCAAGTACATTGCGTGAATAGCGCGTCATGGATTGAAGTACTTGAATTGTTGCAGTGAAATTGAGATTGACAATCCGACTTTCATCAATCTCACTGTTGTCATTTATGTTAACGTATTCTGCGTACGGCTGGTCAGCTATCGACTCTACCCATTTCCGCTTTAGCCCCTCACTCACTCTTTCAAGCGATGCTGCGCATTCGACCGCCGCTCGCTGCTGCCAAGCCCGATCTTGGAGGAAATGAGCAAGTTCAAGTGATAGAAACGGGCTGCCTTGTAGTATGCTTTTGTCAATCAAATTAAGACGAAATTTGGACTTGATATTTTGAAAAGTTCCAATCGAAATTTCATGATCACTTAGATTAATTGCATATAATGCAAAATCACCTTGCATAAGGGGGCGCTCTGAAGTCACAGTTTGCTCTAAATATTTTACTCGACCGGGCTCAATATCATTCAACGGTACAAATGATTGAACGCGATGTCCGCTATCGATCTCCTGCTTAAACCACTGTTGACCATCTTCATCACTAAAAAGAGGCATTGAAACTGACGGCGCCATTTGATGGTGCATGTACAGAGCTTTGAGAAATTTCAAATTATGCCCTCCTTGCGGTAAATTTCATAGGTCTTATCAAATAAAATACCTAGTATTGATGCTGAACCTATATTATGTATTCCACTATATGTAGATATGTGCTTTGGGTTTATTACATTTATTGCGTCGGTTATATGTATGTCATCTAAGCAAACTTGTGGAACTACTATTCCAAGCAAGCATCCAGTCAAGTCAATTTCTCTATCAAATATGAATTCAATTGAGGAAGATCTAAGATCGGGATTAAAGGTGCCATCGTTATGATTTGCTGTTATTCTAGAGAGCTCATGTACGCCCTCGATTTCAAAGTTGAGGTTAGGCACCTCGACGTTCTTGCGACTTCCTCCAAAGAAGTATTCCTCGTTCGATCGATAGAAATATGCAACGATCTTTTGTGCGGAACTCGTTGAGCCGGGAAGGCGAAAGTGATCGATTGCAGATTTGCTGTGGAAGAAGTTGCTGTAGAGCCCAGCGTGAAATGCGCCTGTGTCAAAAGGGTAAACGCTCATACATGTAGCGTTCAGCTTGTCAGGATCGAAGATGAACGCCACAGGAAAATTAGCGCTAAGAAAGTTCGTTCCTTTGTGGTGCGTCTGGTAGGCCGGACGACCGTAGAACATATAAGTTAAATCTTCGCCAAATACGGTGCAAGGTGATGGACTAATGCGGCTCGGCCCAAGTATATCTATAAACGAGTATGCATCAGTAATATGAATTAGGGGCATTGGCGTAAAAAGATTCACTTGTGAATCTATTGCCTTCTTAAACCTTGTCTCAGCTGAGTTCATTGAGTTTGAAGCCTAATTTAGCAGGTGCGAATGAACCGGAATTATGACCGAAGCGTCCGACAATTGCGAAAGCATTCGCACGAAAGCCTTTATTCTGCTTCGGCGATCATTTCACGAAGTACACAGGCGGAAAAGTCCTGCCGTCGCGGAAGGGGGAGGTGACGCCGGATTGAAACGCGTGGGCTACATCTAAGACTGGGCCGTGAGATCGGGTCTTCGCGGGGACGGGCGGGCGCAAGCAGGCGGCTGAGTCCGCGCCATCTACTGCCCCGGCCGCCCGGTCTTGCCGGGGCGGCGCTTGCGGCGCTGGTCGGCGGGGTCCTCGTAGGAGCCGCGGCCGACCCGCTCGCGGCGGATCGGAGCGGGAGAGTCGGGGTCGGTGCTTCGCGGATCGGCCGACTTGCCGCCAGCGTTCGTGGGCGGCACGCCCCCCTCTGTCCTGCCGGACTTCTCCCCCTCAAGGGGGGAGAGGGGCTAGGCGGATGCGTCGATGCGATTCGCCCTCATCCCCCTGCCGGGACCTTCTCCCTCTTCGGGAGAAGGTCGAGGCGTCAGGCGCCCCCGCGCTTCGTCCTACGGCGCATGCTCGCTGCGCTCGGAATCCCTCATCCGGCCCTTCTCCGGGGCGAGCCGCTTGTCTCGCCCGTCCTGCGGACCCTTCCCCCCTTGGGGAGAAGAATGCACCACGTACTTTGGCAGAGGGGGCGCCCTTCCTCTCCCCGAGGGGGAGAGGGTGGATGCGAGCGGGAGCGAGCAGACGGGTGAGGGCTTCGTAGCCTACTGCCCCGGCCGCCCGGTCTTGCCGGGGCGGCGCTTGCGGCGTTGGTCGGCGGGGTCCTCGTAGGAGCCACGGCCGACGCGCTCGCGGCGGATCGGGGCGGGGGAGTCGGGGCTCTCTACCTCCCCCTTGTGGGGAGGTCGTCGCGAAGCGACGGGTGGGGGGTTTTTGCCGTCACCCCCACCCGCGCCTTCGGCGCGACCTCCCCCATCGGAGGGGGAGGTAGGGGCTGCGGGCTTCTTCGGGGCCGGTTTGCCGGTGGGCTTTTCGGTGCGGCCGACGGTCATTTCGTCGAGGGAGTTCTTGCGGAACAGCGAGGGGCCGGCGGGGACGGCCGTGTCGGTGCCGGGGCCCATGCTGTCGAGCGAAGGCTTGTGGAAATAGGACGCGGCAGCCGGCGTGGCGGCGGGCGTATCGCCGGCCGGGGCCGGACGGGAAAGCGGCGCGGGGCGGCGGGGCGAGCCTTCGCCGCGGGGCTTCAGCGGTTCGCCGCGCGGGCCGAAGCGTTCGCCGCCGGCGGGGGCACGGTCGCGCTTGGTCTTGCGGCCGTGCTTGGAGCGGCCGGTGACGGGGGAGACGGCGTCCTCCTCGAAGGCGATCGCGTCGGCGGCGGTGTCGCCGAGGCCGCCGTCGCTGAGGTGGGCGTCGCCGGCGGGGATGCCGCCGAATTCGAGTTCCTTGGCGCGCAGGCGCTTGAGCTCGTCGCGCAGGCGGGCCGCCGTTTCGAAATCCAGGTCGGCGGCGGCCTCGCGCATCTGGCGCTCGAGATGTTCCAGATGGGACTTGAGGTTGTTGCCGACGAGGGCGCCCTCCTTCGCGCCGGGGCCGACGTCGATGCGGACGTGGTCCTTCTCGTAGTAGCTGTCGAGAATGTCGGCGATATGCGCCTTCACCGAGGCCGGGGTGATGCCGTGCTCGGCGTTGTAGGCCTCCTGCTTCTCGCGGCGCCGGCTGGTCTCGGCGATGGCGCGCTCCATCGAGCCGGTGGTGCGGTCGGCATAGAGGATGACCTTGCCGTCGATATTGCGGGCGGCGCGGCCGATGGTCTGGATCAGCGAGGTCTCCGAGCGCAGGAAGCCTTCCTTGTCGGCGTCGAGAATGGCGACGAGGCCGCATTCGGGGATGTCGAGCCCCTCGCGCAGGAGGTTGATGCCGACCAGCACGTCGAAGGCGCCGAGGCGGAGGTCGCGGATGATCTCGATGCGCTCCAGCGTGTCGATGTCGGAATGCATGTAGCGCACGCGGATGCCCTGCTCGTGCAGATATTCGGTGAGGTCCTCGGCCATGCGCTTGGTGAGCACGGTGGCGAGCACGCGGTAGCCCTTGGCGACGGTCTCGCGGATCTCGCCGACGAGGTCGTCGACCTGGGAGCGGGCGGGGCGGATCTCGACCGGCGGGTCGATCAGGCCGGTGGGGCGGATGACCTGCTCGGCGAAGACGCCGCCGGCCTCCTCCATTTCCCAACTGCCGGGGGTGGCCGAGACCGCGACGGTCTGCGGCCGCATGGCGTTCCACTCCTCGAAGCGCAGCGGCCGGTTGTCCATGCAGGAGGGCAGGCGGAAGCCGTATTCGGCCAGCGTCGCCTTGCGGCGGAAGTCGCCGCGATACATCGCGCCGATCTGCGGCACGGTGACGTGGCTCTCGTCGATGAAGACCAGGGCGTTGTCGGGCAGGTACTCGAACAAAGTCGGCGGCGGGTGGCCTGGCTGGCGGCCGGTGAGGTAGCGCGAATAGTTCTCGATGCCCGGACACGAACCGGTGGCCTCGATCATCTCGATGTCGAAACGCGTGCGCTGCTCGAGCCGCTGGGCTTCGAGCAGGCGGCCGGCCTTCTCCAGCTCGACGAGCCGGTGCTTCAGCTCCTCGCGGATCGACTTCACCGCCTGGTTCAGCGTCGGGCGAGGCGTGACGTAATGCGAGTTGGCGTAGATCTTCACCGACTTGAGGTCGCCGGTCTTCTGCCCGGTGAGCGGGTCGAACTCCTGAATCTGCTCGATCTCGTCGCCGAACATCGAGATGCGCCAGGCGCGGTCCTCCAGATGGGCGGGGAAGATCTCGATCGTGTCGCCGCGGACGCGGAACGAGCCGCGCTGGAAGTCCATGTCGCGGCGCTTGTACTGCTGGGCGACGAGGTCGGCGAGGAGCTGGCGCTGGTCGAGCCGGTCGCCGACGGCCATCTGGAAGGTCATCGCCGTGTAGGTCTCGACCGAGCCGATACCGTAGATGCAGGAGACCGAGGCGACGATGATGACGTCGTCGCGCTCGAGCAGCGCCCGGGTCGCGGCATGGCGCATCCGGTCGATCTGCTCGTTGATCGAGGATTCCTTCTCGATATAGGTGTCCGAGCGCGGCACGTAGGCCTCGGGCTGGTAGTAGTCGTAGTAGGAGACGAAATACTCGACGGCGTTGTCGGGGAAGAAGTTCTTGAACTCGCCGTAGAGCTGCGCCGCCAGCGTCTTGTTGGGGGCCAGCACCAGCGCCGGGCGCTGGGTGTGCTCGATGACGTTGGCGACGGTGAAGGTCTTGCCGGAGCCGGTGACGCCGAGCAGGACCTGGGTCTGGTCGTGCTCGGAAATGCCCGAGACGAGGTCCCTGATGGCGGTCGGCTGGTCGCCCATCGGCACGTAGTCGGAGGCGATGCGGAAGGGCACGCCGCCTTCCGACTTGTCCGGCCGGGCGGGGCGGTGCGGGATCCAGACTTTGCCGTCCTTCAAGAGCGGGTCGCCCTCGGAGATCAGCTTGGTCAGCGCCTCGACCGTGGCGGTGACGCCGCCTTCCGGCAGGCGGCCGGCATCCTCAAGGCTGACGTCGAGGCCGGCGACCGGGTTGAGCCCGGCGGCGGCGCGCTGCTTCGGGTCGCTGGTGCCGCCCATCGAGGTGCCGCGGGAGGATTTCATCGGCCGGTCGGCGGCGCGGGGCTTCGGCGGCTTCGGCGCCGGGGTGGCGGCGGCCTCGCTGGCGATCGCATCGGCCCAGCCGGAGACGGGTCCGTCCAGCGGCGTGCCACTGTCGAAATTCGCCTGCGGCGCCTCGCCGAAGCCGTCCGGCTGGCGCTCGGCGGCATCGGAAAAGTCCTGCAGCGGCCCGCGGCGCGCCGGCGCGCCGGGGTCGAACGGCGCCTCGTCGGGGAGGGACTTGGCGGGGCGGGTCTGTCTCGGTCGGGAAGCCATGGGCCGCATATAGAGAGGCAGGGGCCGGCTTGGAAGAAGCGGCAGCCGGTCGCCGCCGCCGATCTGCAGGCGGCGACCGGGATGTCGGGCGGCGGCGGTTACTGCGGGTCCTGCTCCGCCGGCACGACGCCTTCGGCGTCGGGGTCGCCGCTGGTGTCGACGGCGGGGTTGGCCGAGCCGTCGCCGCCGGTCGGGCCGTCGCCGCTGCCGACCTCGCTGGGCTGGACGGCGGGCTCGTCGCAGGCGGCAAGGCCGAGGCCGGCGGCGAGGAGCAGGGCGGTGAGGGCGAGCGGGCGCAGGGTCATCGAAGAACTCCGTTGAACGAGGGGTTGCCTGACAACGGGGCGGGCGCCGCGGGGTTGCCGGGTTCGTTCCCGGCCACCCGGTTCGGCGATCACGATTGCGCGGGATCGGCGTCGCGGCGATCTTCCCTGGCGGGTGTTCATCCTTCGCTTACCAAACCTGCCTAGGGTTTTTCGCATCCGCTCGAGTTCCGCGGATGACGAAAGGCCAACGCATGGTTCCGCGTAAACGCGTCTGGCGCATCGCCGCGCTCGCCGTCGCACTCGCGGCGGCGAGCCATCTGCCCGGTGCCCTTGCCCAGTCCGACTTCGCCCCGGTCCCGCCGGCGGCGGTGCCCGGCGGCGAACAGCTGATGTGGGGCGGCCGCCTGCCGGCGCCCGGCGAGGGCTATGTGCCGAGCGCCCCGCGGCTCAGCGATCAGGGCTACGAGGCGCTGGTGGATCACAGCATGGCGCAGCAGGGCGCGGCGCCGAGCCCGCCGCCGGCGCCGGCCGAAGACGGCTGGTCGCTGACCGAGGATCTGCTCGGCGGCGGGGCACAAGCCGCTGCGCCGCCACCGGCGATGCAGTCGCAGCCGATGGCCGCGCCGCCGCCACTCGCCGCGCCGGTCAGCATCGACGATTTGGCTGCCGGCCAATACGAACCGGCGCTTCCGCAAGGCGACCCCTGGGCCGGGCTGAAGGAAGCCGAGCCCCAGGCGGCCCCGCCGCCGCCGCCCGTCGCACCCGCGCCGGCGCCACAGCGGGCGGTCGCGGCGCTGGAGCCGGTGCCGGTGCGGCCGGAGGCCACCGTGCCGGGCCGCGGCGCGCTGGAGGACCAGACGCCGACCGGCTATCGCGCCATGCCGCGCGCGGAGGCGCAATGCCGCGCCACCCTGCGCAAGATGGGCGTGCAATTCGTCGATGTCGCGCCGATCGGCAAGGGAAGAGGCTGCGGCATCCCGCACCCGGTGAAGATCACCGCCATCGCCGAGGGCGTCGCGATGAAGCCGGCGGCGACGCTGAACTGCGCCTCGGCCGTGCGCATCTCGAAATGGGTCGAGGACGAGGTCAAGCCGGCGGCGCGCTGGAAGATGTGGAAGCGTCCGACGGCGGTGCTCAACGCCTCGTCCTATCGCTGCTCGCGCATCGCCGGCTCGCGCACCGTCTCCGAACACGCGACCGGCAACGCGCTCGACGTGCGCGGCTTCCAGTTTTCCGACGGGTCGCTGTTCGACGTGGAGAAGAAGGGTTTCTTCTCGTTCCGGCAGAAATCCTTCCAGAGCGCGGTGCGGGAATCGGCCTGCCGCTATTTCGGCACGGTGCTCGGCCCCGGCTACAACCACGCGCATCGCGACCATCTGCATCTCGACGCCAAGAACCGCCGCCGGGTGGTCTGCAAGTAGCGCGGCGTCAGGGGATTGCCGGCGCCTCGGGCGGCACCGGTACCGGGCGGCCTTCCTCGTCGATCGCCACCATGACGAAGGAGGCCTCCGTCACCTTGATGCGCTCGCGGGTCAGATGGCGCTGCGCCCAGGCCTCGATGGAGAGCGAGATCGAGCTGCGGCCGACCTTGTCGATGACCGAATAGACGCAGAGCGTGTCGCCGATCTTCACGGGCTTGCGGAAGGTCAGGGCGTTGACCGCGACGGTGGCGACGCGGCCATGCGCCCGTTCGGCGCCGCGTATGCCGGCGGCAAGATCCATCTGCGCCATCACCCAGCCGCCGAAAATGTCGCCATTGGCATTGGCGTCCGCCGGCATGGCCGGCACCCGCATGGTGAGTTCGCCTTTCGGCTGGTCTTCGGCGTCCATAATCCCCTCCGTCCGTTCAAAGTGTTAAACAGAAAGGGCGGGCGCATAGGGCTGCTGGGCGAAGGCCATGGTGCCAATTCAATCGATCCTAAGAGGGAGCGGTAGTGAATGTTTTGCCGCCGGAACCATCGAGGTTATCATTGGCTATCGATTCGCTATCGATTCGCAACCGGCATGTGCCTCGCCCCAACATCGATGCGTCAAAGGATCGCCATGAAGAACAGAGTGGTCAGTATTGAGAGTAGACCGAGGCGCGTTTTCGACGGCGGAAAACAACTGGTATCTAGCCCTAACGGAAAGGACTTATCAAGGAGGAATATATCA
Organism: Aurantimonas endophytica; assembly: GCF_014196845.1. Lineage (GTDB taxonomy): Bacteria > Pseudomonadota > Alphaproteobacteria > Rhizobiales > Rhizobiaceae > Aurantimonas > Aurantimonas endophytica. The sequence continues at coordinate 1,442,045 of NZ_JACIEM010000001.1, read as the reverse complement.
AAGGAAGTGTTTATTGCCGTCGTGGGGCCTGCTGGCGCTGGTGCATCCACGGCGGCTAATTTTTTGACAGAAGAATTCAAGCACCATTCTTCGGGGGGAGCAAATTATGACACGAGATTGATAAAAGCTAGTTCCCTTATCTCTGCTTGGGCTAATCGGGATGCGAGTGGGTCGAACTCTAGAAAGACCGCTGATGATGTCGTCAAGCTACAAGATTTGGGCGATCGCATGAGGGAGGCTGATACCACAGCCGTAGCCAGAGCGATTATGGGGCAGATACTAAATTACCGAGCGGAGATGACGGGTCTGAATATTGCTGAAGTAGACGAGCTTCCCAGGGCTTTTATTATAGACTCGCTTCGGCATCCCGATGAAGTAAAAATTTTACGCAGGGTATACGGAAGTGCATTCGCTTTAGTTGGAGTGGTCTGTGATCGTGAGGAAAGAAGAGATCGCCTCATAGAAAATCGCCTCTATGGCGCTGATCGTCAGAATCCCGAAAAGTTGGCGCAAATCGATGATATTATCGAGAGGGACAGTGAATCCGACCTCCCCCACGGCCAGCATGTGACCTCAGTTTTTGAACTTGCTGACTTTTATGTCGACAATTCTTTCCCTAGAGCGAAGCCAACTGACGTCGCAACTGTGATGAACGAGCACTTGCAGAGACTTGTCCGCATTATGACGCGAAGTAAGGTTGAAAGGCCGACAATTGGCGAGACTGCAATGCATCAAGCACATTCTGCCCAGAAGCGTAGCGCTTGTATGTCGCGTCAAGTAGGGGCGGCCCTTGTTGATGAGCAAGGAAACGTTGTTTCAGTAGGAACAAATGAAGTTCCGAGAGCGGGTGGTGGTGTTTATGGCGAACATTATGACAGTACAGACGACGACCGTTGTGTGTATCAACCTGCGCCCCAGTGTAGAAATAATACAGAACAAAACAGAATAATTGAGGGCCTGATCCATGCTCTCGACGATGATCTGAAAGTTACCGTCGATCGCAATGCGCTTGCGGCCCGATTAAGGAAAACGGATGTTGGAGCGCTCTTGGAGTTTAGTCGGGCTGTCCACGCTGAGATGGATGCAATTCTCTCTGCGGCGCGATTAGGCGTCTCGCCGCGAGGGAAGCGCCTTTATGTCACTACATTTCCCTGTCACTACTGTGCGCGACATATAGTGTCTGCTGGCGTGGATGAAGTCCATTTTATCGAGCCGTATGCTAAAAGCCGCGCAACCGATCTGCATGCCGACTCAATCACCACCTCCCAGATTGGTTGGGAGCGGCCATCTGTGTCGTCCATCAAATGTACTGAGGTCGCGCTCGATGTTGATCCTTCAACCAGCAAAAAGCGTCTCCCGGGTTCTCCGAGGCCAGATACTCCGAAGACGCTTTTCCAGCCTTTTGTCGGCGTTGCGCCGCGGATGTATGCAAAGGCGTTCAGTAAAGACGTTCCGCTGAAGGATAAGGTTACAGGTGCTTTTATCGGCCAAGGAGCGTCTGAATGGGGGGATGGATTCCAACTCTCTCGAGTACATTACACAGCTATGGAAGCGAAGCTTGCTAATAGGGAAGGAGAAGTGTCGTGATCAGGGCATCTAACCTTGTCGAGTTTCGTCCAAAGATTACTAAGAAGGAATATCCCGTTACAATAAACGAGGCTCATGAGGAGCAATACCGCTTCTTTGACTACGATCTTGAGCCACGCAGTGTTAAAAAAATCATTGAAGCGTTCTGCATTCCCATGCAAGAGGTGCACGGTCACACATTTATTTCTTTGCTGAAGAAGTTTCGCTCAAGCGATGTTGTAGACTTTAGAAAGTACCCGACGTTTTCGTTGATTTCTGCTGATCGGCATATCGTATTGAATGCAATGGAGGAGGGTAACTGGCGGTATCATAATCATTACGTCGAAATAGGTACTGCTCATACGAAATCAGAAGAATGGAGTGTCGTAGAACGCATTTGTAGAGCGGCCGAGCGGGTGTTGTGCAACGTTGATCTTTCAAAGCCGGTAGTGTTTTTAGTCCACTGCGACAACGATAGGATGGCAGTTCAGAGAACGCTTATTCAAGCGGGATGTCATCCAATGGTAGAGTGGAGATTTGCGGAAACCGTAAGCGGGCTATAAGGCGTCGATATTTAATAAGTATATATTCTGACGCTGGTTTAGCGATCTGCCCTTTGTATACGGCTAATTGAACACTCTTGTAGTTCTAAATTGCGGCACCAGTTCCACGGCGAGCATGGCGGCGAAGATCAGGATGCAGCCGAGAATGCCGATGGCGGCGATGCGCTCGCCGAGCAGCACCGCCGCGAACAGGGCGGCGAACAAAGCTTCCGAGGACAGGAAGATCGCCGCCTGGGCGGCGGTGGTGTGGCGCTGGCCGATGGTCTGCAGGGTGAAGGCGAGGGCGGTGGAAAACAGGCCGCCATAGAGGATTTCGGGCCAGGCGGACGCGAGCGCCGCGAGCGTCGGTGCTTCCAGCACCAGCATGCCGAGACCGGCGAGGACGGCGGCCACCGCGAACTGGGTGAAGGAGAGGGTGAGGGGCCGCCCGGTCGGTCCGGCGAAGACGCCGACGGCGATGATCTGCAGCGCGAAGAACACCGCGCAGGCGACCATCAGCCAGTCGCCCAGACCCGGGGCCGCAACGCCGCCGCCACCGAGCAGCACGATCCCGGCAAAGGCGGCAAAGGCCGAGGGCCAGACCACCCAATGCGGCCGGGCGCGCAACAGGACGAAGGCGAGGATCGGGGTGAAGACGACGTAGAGCCCGGTGAGAAAGCCGGCATTGGTCACCGAGGTGCTGACGATGCCGATCTGTTGGAGGATCGCGCCGGCAAACAGCATCAGCCCGACCAGCACGAAGCCGGCCCGTGCGGGCGCCGGGAGGGGCGCCTTCGCCCGGCGCGCCTCGACGATCGCGAAGGGCACCAGGGCGACCGCCGCGACGGCGAATTTCGCCGCCGTGTAGGTCCACGGGCCGACGGCGTCCATCGCCGTCGACTGGGCGACGAAGCCCATGCCCCAGACGGCACCGGCGAGCAGCAGCAGGAGATTGGCGCTCAGGCGCGACATGGGCAGGCCATCCGGTGCGGGAGAGGCTGTGGCTAGCCGAGGATGGGCAAGGGTGCAAGATTGGACGCGCCGCAGATGATGCGGGGGTGCCCGGTGTGTCGACTGGATGGCGTCCAGGCAGCTGACCGCCCTTCGGTGGCAAAAGCCACCGAAGGGACTTGGCTACGAGCGCTGGGAAATCGGTGGGTTGGGGGGAGAACGGAACGGCGGCTTCTCAGACCAACAGTGGCAATAGCCGCCGTCATGAGACTGATGGTTATGATGGTTATCGGGAGTCGATTGGCTTCTGAGAAGTGATGGCAGGCAGACATTATTTTCGCGCGCGCTGCGTACCCTGATCAGATCCGCCAATGCGGCGGATAAGCAGCGTCATAGCCCCGCATCGCCTCCATCCGCGACAGCCACGCGCCCAGTGCGGGCAGATGCGCGTCGAGAGTTTCGAGGCCCAGCGCCATCTCGATGGCTTGAGGACGCACGGCGACCCGCCGCAGCATCTGGATATTCGGCAGTGCGACAATGTCCGCGGCTGTGATGTCATTCCCCGCCAGATAAGGCGCGATCGACAGGGCTTGCTCCATCCAGCCAAGCGCATCATACACGCGAGCGGCAGACGCGCGCATCGCCCCGGGGTCGTCCTTCGCATAACCGCGCAACAGCGGGCGGACGATCTCCACATCCAACATATCGCGGGTGTAATTCTCGAATTCGCTGACGCGCTGCCAGATGTGGCCGTGCTCCTTCACCGTCTGGCCGAACAGCGGCACAGCAGGATGGGCGCGATCCAGGAAGGCGATGATCGCCACGGATTCGTAGAGCGCCACGTTTCCGGTCTTCAGGACGGGCACCTTGCCGCGTGGATTGAGCTCTATGAATGCGGGCGAGCGATTCTCCTGCCTGGCCGAGTCCATGCGGCGGGAGGCATATGGCACGCCCTTGTATCCGAGAGCCAATTGCACCCGCCACGCGTAGGGACTGCCGCTGATCCAGAAAAGTTCGTGATCCACCGTCGGGGCCTCCATGCTCACAGTTCCATTCCTGCACCGGCCAGCGCACCGTCGATACGCTCGTCCACCTCCCGCTTCGTCTCTGCCCAAGCCGGCACGGTGTCGAGGAGCCGTTGCTGCCAGGCGACAAGGTTCGGGAATTCCGAGAAGGGAACCCCGGTGCGCGCTGACTGCGAAAAGGGCGCCGCGATGTCTATGTCGGCCAGCGTCAGATGGTTGCCGACGACGAACTGACGCTCCGCGAGATGAGCGTCCAGCACGGCCGCGCCCGCCCGGAGCCTGGCGAACGCCAACCCTACGATGCTCTCGTCCTCGGGCTGGCCCATGAAGCGCTTCCCGATCCGTTCATCGAAGGTAAGCGTCGCGAATATCCGCCACTGCTCGCCCGACCAGAACATCCACTGCAAGATCTGGTAACGCTCGTGCGGTGAGGAGCCGAGCAGGTCCGAGGCGGCTTTTTCGGCGAGGTAGATGTTGATCGCCGACGCCTCGTAGAGAACGACATCGCCGTCCACCATTACCGGCGACAGCCCATGCGGGTTCATCTCCAGGAAGGCGGGCGTATGGCTCTCGCCCTTGAAAAGATCGATGCTCACGCGCTCGATGGCGATATTCATGATGGCTGCTGCGGACGTGACGCGGCGCAGGCTGCCCGAACCGGGGTCGCCGTATATCTTGATCGACATTAGCAAATGCTCCTCTGGGATCAGGCGGGTCGAGCCGCCGTCAACCGAGAATTAGGTTATCCGGGAAAGTCCGGGTATCTGTCTGATACAAACAACAGTTATCCGGATTCAGAATGAGTGACCGCTGGCAGGAGATGGCCGTGTTCGTCCGCGTGGCAGAGAGCGGCGGTCTTTCACGTGCGGCGCGCGAACTGAATCTTTCGCAACCCTCAGTATCCCGCATCGTCGGTACACTAGAGGCGCGGCTGGGCATCACTCTGCTGCTGCGCACCACTCGCAGCATTTCGCTGACCGAAGCCGGCACCCTGTATTTGGAGCGGGCGAGATACCTGCTCGCGGAGATGGAGGAGGCCGAGCAGGCAGCCCGGGGGATGGACTCGCTGCATGGCGTGATCCGCCTTGCCATGCCGGTGCTCTATGGCGCGCGCGCGGTCATTCCAGCGCTGGCGACGTTCCTCGGGCGGCATCCGGATCTTCGGGTCGAGATGATCATGAGCGATGCGCGCCAAAACCTCATCGCGGACGGGGTCGATGTCGCCATTCGCCTGGGCGTCGGACCTCTGGATGACTCCACCTTCGGCGCCCGCAGGCTGGCGCTGGTCGAGCGACTGGTGGTCGCGGCGCCAGCCTATCTCTCAGCTTATGGCACGCCCGACAGTCCGGCCGAGCTCGCCCGGCACGATTGTATCGTTCAGCACGGCCTTTTTGGTCGCGAGAGCTGGCGCTTCACGCACAATCAGACCGTCACTTCAGTCGATGTTTCCGCCAGGCTTTGGATTAACTCAGCGCCTGGGGTTCTGGCGGCTGCGATAGCGGGGCTGGGCATCGCGCTGGCGACCCGTATCATGGCGGGAGAAGAACTGCGCAATGGTCAGCTTACTCAACTGATCGAAACCTACCGGCTCGATCCGGCCGAAGTCTATGCTGTTTTCCCCGCGGGTCCGAGGCCATCAGCGAAAGTCCGGGCGATCGTGGATCACCTGGAAGCGACGCTAAGCGCTTTAGACTGATCAGAACCGAGCGCTGCTGCCGCCAGCACATTTCAGAAAAGGAGGATTCAGCAGGACAGTCGCGGCGGGATCGGACTGCCTGATGCGTTCGGGCGGGGCGGTTTTCACGAGATCTGTTCACGATAGCGTTGTCCCGAAACAGACTGTCGGACCCGGCGAAACGGGATGGCTGCTGATTGCCCGAACGGCCGGTTTGAGGAGGCTGTAGCAATCTCCCAAATGACAGGGTTGGGTCGTAAACTGCCGTCCGTTTGATGGCTTTTGCTACCTGATACCGCAGCTTGCGCTACCCGAGAGATTGGCCGACCCGTTCGCACTGGCGTGGAGATGCCCTGGCTGAACCAGACAAAGCGGCATGCCCACCTCAGCCTGATCGACGCGCGCATCCGCGAGGCGCAGGATCGCGCCTATGCCGTCGTCTCGCCAGACGAAGCTGCGGACGCATCGCGAAGCGGCGACAGGTTCCGGTGTTCCTCCTCGCCGGGTCGTTGCTGGCGATCCGCGTCGCCCTGCAAAGACGGGTTGCTGCAACGCCATTTGCCCCAAACCCGCCTCAGCGACTGGTCAGAGCCGGGGACGCGCTCATCTGCGAGCCCTCGAGCAGGACGAGCCGCGGCGGTTTCCCCGGAACCGACTCCGTCGGCGCGGCGATGCTGCGGACCGGGCCGATGCTCGATGCCATGCCGGCGCCCCTGTCGTTGGTCTTCAGCACCACGACAGGCTCGTCCCGGCCGTCGAAGAACAGGCCGTATTCGGTCATCGGCTTCAGCCTGGCGACGCTGACGTCGACCGCGTCGACCAGACCGAGATTGCGCGACACGACCATGCCCGAGCCGGCCGCGCCGTCGGGAGCACGCAGTGTGAGGGTCAGGTTTTCCGGTCCGGTCTTCAACGGCATGAGGTTGCCCGTGCCTTCGCCCTCCGGCACCGCGCCGGGCACGTAGACGAGAGCCTGTGGCGCCTGTCCGACCGGGATCTCGGCAATCACCTCCTGCGCCGCCGTATCGATCACGACGACCTTGTCGCCGTTCTCGAGCCCAACATAGATGCGGCTGCCGTCTTGCGATCCCCAGATGCCGTGTGGAAGGGCACCGACAGGGATGGTTGCGACAAGCTCGGCCTTCGGTTCCGTCTTGTAGACCTTCACGACGTTTTCGCCGCCGATCGTGACGTAAACCAACGTCTCGCCGTTCACCGTGCCGAAGCCGACGTGGTTGGAGATCGGCCCGCTGTCGAAGACTTCCTTCACCTCGAGCGTTTTGGCATCGATTCGCGTGACCTTGCCGACGTCCTTGTGCGTCAGCCAGACGTCGCGCCCGTCCGGGCTCACCTGCACGAAGGGCACGAAGGGCGAGACAACAGGGATCCGTTTGACGAGATCGTGGCTCGCGACGTCGAACACCTCGAGCACCGGATTGAAGGAGTTGGCGACGAAGGCCAGCTTGCCGTCGCCGGAGAACTTGGTCATGCCGGGGCCGCTCGTCGTGGGGATGCGGCCCGTTTCCCTGAAGGTCGTGGCATCGATCACCGAGAGGTAGTCCTCGCCGCGGACCGTCGCCCAGACTTCCCTGCCATCGGGCGTGAAGAAAGCTTCGTGCGGATTGCGCCCGACATAGGTCGTGCCCTTCACGGTGTTGGTCGCGGTGTCGATGAAGGTCACCGAGTTCGTCACCGTGGAGACGGCAACCAGCGTCGTGTGATCCGGTGAGAAGCCGAGCCCGTGCACGTTGACCTCGCCCTTGTAGAGGGGGCTCAGAACGTCCGGACGCGGATTGCCGAGCCGGATCTGGCCGAGCAGCCTGTTCGCGACGGGGTCGATGACCGAGACCGTGTTGGAATTCTGGTCGGCGGTGTAGACGCGGTCGGAGGCGGCCGGCAGCGCGAAGGCCGAGGTCGAGACAAGAAGCGCGGCGGCGAGGATGGCGGTGCGGGTCATGGTTTCTCCTGGACGGGTGCGGCCTTTTCGGCGGATGCGGCGAGCATCGAGCGCATGAGGTCGATCTCGTAGGTCTGCTCGGTGATGATGGATTGGGCGAGGTTGCGGATCGCGGGATCCTCGGTCGAGCCGAGCACGGCCTTCGCCATGTCGATCGCGCCCTGATGATGCGGGATCATCTGCGACAGGAAGTCGTGCTCGGGAGCGCCCGTCACCGGGGCGGACATCATGCCGGCATGCATCGTCTCCATCGCCTCGGCGACGGCTTCGGCATAATGCGAACCGACGGACGTGGCCGGCGCCATCGCCGAGTGATGGTGGGCAGGCGCCTCTTGCGCCTCGGCTCGGGAGAGCGATACGCAGGCAAGGGTCAGGAAGAGCATCTTCAACATGGGATCGGGGGTCCTCGAAGCACGGTCTCGAAAACAAGACGCCGGCCGATCTCGTTCATTCCCATGGCGGCGCGTTTTATTTTCGGGGACGCGAAGGCCCGACCGGGTTCGATGCTGCCGGGAGGGACGCTGGCGGCAACCGATCGCCGGTCTTGACCGGCCCTTCATGCCGCAGCACGTACGTTTGGAATATCGCGCAGCTCTCGATGGACGATTGTAGAAGACGAGATGTCCGATCTGGAACGCAACAAGGCGAACGTGGTCGCCTTCTACGAGTTGATGTTCAACGAATGCCGGCCGCGCGAGGCGATCGCGCGCTATGCCGGGGCCGACTACATCCAGCACAACCCGCATGTGGCGACCGGCAGGCAGGGGTTCATCGACTATTTCGAGCGCATGGCGAGGGACTATCCCGGCAAGCGCGTCGAGGTGAGGCGAGTGATCGCCGAGGGCGATCTCGTCGTCCTGCATTGCCTCCAGCACTGGCCCGGCAGCGACGACTACGCCGCGATCGACATTTTCCGGCTCGATGCGGAAGGCAAGATCGTCGAGCACTGGGACGTGCTGCAGGTGATGCCCGCCGATTCAGCGAATCCGAACGGCATGTTCTGAGCCTTCCCGGCGAAAGCCGCGGCAAGGCGGAGCCGCGATCACCGGGGGCCAAGCTGGCCGCGACCTGTCGCGTGCGTGCCGTCACCGATCCTTCGCGGGGTGGCGCCGGTCAGATCCCGGCGAGGCCCGCCGCCCATCTTGCGAGGCGCTTGGCGTTGGCGCCGAAATCGCCCTTGCCGAGCTGCGAGCGGGCGTAGAGCCGCAACAGCGCCCCGCCGCCTTCGGCAGGGAGGGCCTCGGCATCCACCGTGTCGGGAAAGCGCAGCAGCCTGGTGCGGACGACGTAGCGCCGATAGGTCGGGTTCGCCCGGTCGTCGACGCGCTCGATGTTCCCGTCGCCCGCGACATAGGCGTCAAGGCGGCGAAGCAGGGCATCGGGCGCGTCGGCATAGACCGGCAGGGCGAGGTCGACCTTGCCGCTCGCCGCGCCGGGAGAGGCGGCCAGCGCATCGTTGGGGACGCTGCGGCGCTGCAGATGGGCGAAATCGACGGGCCCCTGGTCGGCCGGGCCGGCGAGGCGGGTCCAAAGGGTTTCGAGCGGCGAGGCCATGGTGATGTTCTCCTGCTATACGGGCTGCGACGCCCTGCCACGGGGAACGATCGAGTCCGCCTCCCGTTGCGAATACAGCAATTGCGCGGTGCGGCCTCGAGGCTTCTCCGCTGACTTAACCGGGAGACCACCATGAAACTCTTCGCCACCACAAGCCTTGCGACCGCCCTCCTGTTCGCGGCCCCGGCCTTCGCGCAGGACGCGACGCCTGCTCCGGCGGACGCGCCCACCCCGACGGCGGCCCCGACCGAGGGCGCGGCTGCCCAGACGGCGGACGGGATGGAGCCGGTGACGGTCGAGATGAAGAATGTCGACGGCGGCTCGGCCGGTACCGTCACCGTGACGCCGACGCCGCATGGGCTGCTGCTGGCCGCCGACCTTTCCGGCCTCGGCGACGGCGAGCGCAGCTTCCACCTGCACGAGACGGGCCTGTGCGAAGGCGACTTCAGCTCGGCGGGCGGGCACTACAACCCGACCGACAAGGAGCACGGCTACATGGCCGAGAACGGCCCGCATGCCGGCGACATGCCGAACTTCACGGCGACCGGCGGAACGGCCCAGTTCCAGACCTTCAATCCGATGGTGACGATGACGGGCGGCGAGGCGCCGCTGAATGATGCCGACGGGACGTCGATCGTCGTGCATGACGGGGCGGACGACTACACGTCGCAGCCGGCTGGCGACGCCGGCGACCGCATCGCCTGCGGCGTGGTTTTCGCGGCCGAGTAAGCTGCCGAGCGAACCAGGGGGCGGCGCGCGGCCTTCGGGCCGGGGCGCCGCTTCCCCGGACGCTCAGGCGTCCGGAAGCCAGGTCCGCGGCCGGTAGTTGTCCAGCGCCGCGACCCTTTGCAGCCAGGCGCGTATGCCCGGATAGGCGGCGAGGTCGAAGCCGCCTTGGTCCGCGACATGCGTATAGGCATAGAGGGCGATGTCGGCGAGGCTCGGGTGGTTGCCGACCAGCCAGTCGTCATCCGCCAGCCGCTCCTCCATCACCCCCAGCGCCTTGTGGCCGCCGGCGAGCGTCGCGGCCAGCCGCTCCGGCGTCGCGACATCGGCCATTTCCGGATAGATGAGCAGCGAGCGGCGCACGGCGACGCTGGGCTCGTGGCTGTACTGCTCGAAGAACATCCAGGCGAGCATCCGCGCCCGCTCGAACGCCTCCGCGGGAACGAACTTCGTGCCCTCGCCGAGATAAAAGAGGATGGCGTTCGACTCGGGCAGGAAGCGCCCGTCTTCGGTCTCGAGCAGTGGCACCTTGCCGATCGGGGTTTTCCGCCGGAACGTCTCCGACGCGGTCCCGCCGTCGAGCCAGCTGACTTCCCGGTGGCGGAACGGGCGGCCGAGCAACGCCATCAAGAGCCGCGGCTTGTAGCAATTGCCGGAATCGGCCATGCCGTGGATGGTGATCATGAGCTCTCCGAGCGCTGCAGCGCGCCAGATTCGGCGAGGATCGAGGCTGCGACCAATTCATTCTGCTGACGCCTGCCATCGGCGACGGTGATCGAGGCGAACGGGCCGCGAACGCAGCCCCGATCCGGTAGGCCTCCGGCCCAAATCCGGGCGAGGCGGAGCGCGGCGGCCCGGCCCACACCAGGCGCTCGCCCGCCTTGCACCCGAACCCGTCTGCGCCTAGGGTCCGCGCGCCTTTTTGGCTCCCCTGGGCACCCCAAAGCAGAACCGGAGTTTCAGACCCATGGCATTTCTTGCCGCCGCCCTCGACCGCGTCAAGCCGTCCGCGACCATCGCCGTCACCCAGAAGGCGCGCGAGCTGAAAGCCGCCGGCCGCGACGTCATCGGACTCGGTGCCGGCGAGCCGGATTTCGACACGCCCGACAACATCAAGGAAGCCGCGATCGACGCGATCCGGCGCGGCGAGACCAAGTACACGCCGGTCTCGGGCATTCCGGAGCTCCGCCAGGCTATCGCGACGAAGTTCAAGCGCGAGAACAATCTCGACTACAAGCCGGAGCAGACGATCGTTGGCACCGGCGGCAAGCAGATCCTGTTCAACGCCTTCATGGCGACGCTGAACCCCGGCGACGAGGTGGTCATCCCGGCGCCGTACTGGGTGAGCTATCCGGAAATGGTGGCGATCTGCGGCGGCACGCCGGTGTTCGTCGACACGGCCATCGAGACCGGCTTCAAGCTGACGCCGGAGGCGCTGGACGCGGCGATCACGCCGAAGACCAAGTGGTTCCTGTTCAACTCGCCGTCGAACCCGTCGGGTGCCGCCTATTCGCGGGCCGAGTTGAAGGCGCTGACCGACGTGCTGATGCGTCATCCGCATGTCTGGGTGCTGACCGACGACATGTACGAGCACCTCGTCTACGGCGACTTCACCTTCACCACGCCCGCCGAGGTGGAGCCGGGGCTCTACGAGCGGACGCTGACGATGAACGGCGTCTCCAAGGCCTATGCGATGACCGGCTGGCGGATCGGCTATGCCGCCGGGCCGGTGGCGCTGATCAAGGCGATGGACATGATCCAGGGCCAGCAGACCTCCGGCGCCTGCTCGATCGCGCAATGGGCGGCGGTCGAGGCGCTGAACGGGCCGCAGGACTTCATCGCCACCAACCGCACGATCTTCGAGGGACGCCGCGACCTCGTCGTGTCGATGCTGAACCAGGCGCGCGGCATCGAGTGCCCGTCGCCGGAGGGGGCGTTCTACGTCTATCCATCCTGCCGCGGGCTGATCGGCAAGAAGACCAAGGCCGGCAAGGTGATCGAGACGGACGAGGACTTCGTCGGTGCGCTGCTGGAAGCCGAGGGCGTCGCGGTGGTGCACGGCTCGGCCTTCGGCCTCGGCCCGAACTTCCGGATCTCATACGCGACGTCCGAGGCGCTGCTGGAGGAAGCCTGCTCGCGCATCCAGCGCTTCTGCGCCAGCCTCGACTGATCAACCAAATCGGCGGGCGCCAGGCGTCCGCCGATTTCTGCTGCCGGAGCCTGCATCCGGGCAAAAAAAAGCCGGGCTCTTGCGAACCCGGCTTGAATTAGAAAGGGGGTTTTCGGGAGGAAAACAAACCCCTTGGGAGGAAACAGTCGGGCGAAACAGCGGGAGGAGGTGCTGCTCGCGTTCGACTGCTGATGAACATATTCGTTCGCAGTTGCGAAGCCAGCCGCGTTTCAACATGTCAGCCATGCGCTCAATGCATCGCTAGGCGGCAGGTCCGATTTTCTGCCTGGATTTCAGGCATTCTGGTCGCTCAGGGAGCAATCTGGCGGGTTCGCCAGGCTGACCGTTAACCCTCTTAGACCAAAGTCGGGGTCCCCGGCGGTTTCGCCTGGTTACCGTCTTACCCGAGCCCCCCGGCCGCCTTAATCTCTGATTAACGATGAGGTTGGATCGGAGCCGGTCCCGGCAATTGGCAAGGCAGGAGGACCAGGCACGATGGGCGCATCGCATTCCTACACGTTGCGCGGGCAGCAGACCCGGCTTGACCTGACCACCAAGGTCACGCTGGCCGTGCTGGCGCTGGCGAGCGGCGTCTACACCTATCTTGGGGTTCGCGAGCTGCTGAACGGCACCGCCACGACGGTGTTTCTCGGCGCGGTGATCTATTCCTCTGCCGTCTCGGTCGCGATCTACGCCTTCTGGTCGTTTCTGATGCGGTTCATGCCGCATGTCCGCCAGCCGCGCAGCCGGGCGATGCTCTATCTCGCCATGGCCATCGGCTCGGCGATGATCATCGCCATGTCGTCCTGGCTGAATGCCGCGGCGCTGGCCGGCTCGGCAGCGATCGAGCAGCATCTGGCGGTGACCACCGAGGAGTACCAGCAGAAGCTCAACGAGGCGCACGAGAACGCGCTGGCGGCGCAGAGCCTTTTGCCGGACATCCAGCTGGCTTCGCAGCGCTTCGCGCGGCTCTCCGACCAGGAGGCGCAGTCCGGCGCGCTGACCGGTACGTCGGGCTCCGGCACGGTGGTGCAGTATCTGCGGCAGATGTCGAACCAGCTCACCGGCCTGCAGGGCGAGATCGAAGCCTCGCGCACGGAAGTGTCGGCGCTGTTCGACGAAGGCGGCGTGCGGCTCGGCGCGATGCGCCAGCTGGTCTCCTCGCAGGGGCCCATCGCCGAGCGCTCCAACAGCTACTCTGAGCAGGCGGTGGCGCTGTCCGGGCTGATCACGGCGCTGCAGCAGACGTCGGTGGCACCCGCCGTGCGCCGCGCCGCGGAAGATCTCGGCCGGACCTTCATCGCGCCGATCGCCGACGGCGCCGACGCCGATCTCAGGACGCGGCAGAGCGAAGTCGTCGGGCGCGTCGAGGCGGCGGTGCAGGCGCAGAGCGCGGCGCTCGCCGGCGCCGCGGACGAGATCCTGGCGCGGCCGGTGGTCGAGGCATTGCGCTTCACGCCGCTGTCGGCACCGGAAGCGGTCATCCGCTATGCCCGCGACTTCCTGCCGTCCTGGGCCGGGGCGATCTCGATCGACCTGTTGCCGGCGGTGCTGATCTTCATCCTCTGCATCGTCCAGGACGCGATCAGGCGCGAGGACGGCGAGGATACTGGCGAGTTCGAGACGCAGGACATGAGCGCTGCGGAATTGCTGCGGGCGCTGCGCATCCAGAAGCGCCTGCGCGCGATGGACGTCGAGGACGAGCGGGACCTCGTCGCGGCGGTGGCCGACGGCGACGGCATCGTCCAGCGCAACGACCCGGCCGGGCCGACGCCGTTTCCGAAGACGGTGGTCCGGTAGCATCGCGCGATGATCGGTTCGGAGACCCCGCCCGGGCGCTTCGAGCGCCTTGTGAACCGGCTGCCCGAGGGGGCGGTGCTGCGCGGCGTATTCGTGTCGTTGCTCGCCGTCTCGGCGGCGATCGTCTATCTCGACTATCGCGACCTGGCGGCAGCGACAGCAGATGTCGAACGGACGATGCGGACCGAGCCGCTGCCGTTGCAGCGGCCGGAGCCGGGCGACCAGGTCCGGCCCTATCTGCCGCGCACGATCCCGGTCGGGCCGGATCGCGGCGAGCCGACGCTGCCGGGCTATGACGGGCCGGTGGGCGGCGAGGCGATGGCCGAGCCGATGCGTTTCGTCGCGGCGCCGGGCGGCGCGGTAACGGCGATCGGACGGATCGAGATCGGCACCGGCGCGCAGCTGACGGAATTTCTTGCCGAGCAGGGCATCAGAGCCGGGTCGACCGTGCATCTGCATTCGCCGGGCGGCTCTGTCGACGACGCGATCGAGATGGCGCGCGAGATCAGGCGGCTGCGGCTTTCCACCTCGGTGCCCGACGACGGCTATTGCGCCTCGGCATGCCCGCTGGTTCTGGCCGGCGGGGTGACGCGGGCAGCCGGGACGGACGCCTGGGTCGGCGTGCACCAGGTCTATGCCGTCGACATTCCCGGCATGCCGGAACTGCGGGACGTGGGCGCCTCGATCTCGGAGATCCAGGCGACGATCGCGCGCTGCCAGGAATTGCTGGTCGAGATGGGCGTCGATCCGGCGGTATGGATCAAGGCGATGCAGACGCCGCCGGAAGAGCTCTACGTGCTGACCGAGGACGACCTTTCGACCTACCGGATGGTGCAGGCGGAGCCGGACGCGTCGCTGTTCATCGGCCCGCCGGCTCCGGAGGCGCTGCTCGACGAGGGTAACGTGGCCGTCACTCCAGCAACTTCACCAGACGCAGGATGATCAGGGTCATCACAACGGCGATGATCGCCAGGACGTACTCGCCGAGGCCGCAGGCAAGCCCGACCGCGCCGGCCAGCCAGAGCGACGCGCCGGTGGTCAGCCCCCTGACCTGACCGCGCGCCTGGATGATCGCGCCGGCGGCAAGGAAGGCGACGCCGGCGGTGATCGCCTCGACGATCCGGATCGGGTCGGAACGGATGTCGTCACCCTCGAAGCGGTGGATCAGCTGCACCATCAGCAGCGTGAAGACGCAGGCGCCGATGCCGACCAGCATGTGCGTGCGCAGCCCGGCATCATGCTCGTTGCGCTCGCGCTCGAATCCGATGGCGCCGGTCAGGATTGCCGCCACCAACAGCCGCGACGCCTGGGTAAAGGCGGCCGACAAAAGGTCCGGCTCGATCAGCTCGTTCATCGTCCCCTCCCGAGACTACCGATAATCTGCAGCGGCGCATTGCCGGTTTCAACGTCGCCGATTCAACCGGGCAGCTTCGCGTGCAGCCAGGCGAGGAGGCTCGTGACCGCCGCGCCTCGCCATGGCTCGATCTCGTGCAGCGTCTCGTGGCGGGCACCGTCTGCGATGTCGACCGTGACGTCGTGGCTGCCGGCAAGCCGTAGCCGGCCGGCCAGCTGGCGTGCCGCCTCGCCGTAGCCGGTCGCCGGATCGCCGGTTCCGGCGAGGAGGTGGACGGGCAGGCCGCCCGGCAGCATCGACAGGCCGGCTTCCGAGCCGCCCTGGAACATCAGTGACAGGACGTCCTCCATCATCGAGATGCTGGGCGAGAAGCCGCAGAGCGGGTCGGCGATATAGGCGTCCACCGCCAGCGGATCGTGGGACAGCCAGTCGAACATCGTGCGCCGCGGCTCAATCGCCTTGCCCCAGGCCTCGAAGGTCGCACGCTGGATGAGCCGGCTCGGCACGTCGGAGCCCTTCAGCGCCTTCTCGACCTTCAGCGCGGCGCGGCCAACGCGCTCCTCCAGGCCGGTCGAGAGGTCGGCATTCCAGACGGCGAGGGCGGCGAGATCGCCGCCATGGCGCTGGGCATAGTTCATGGCGATGATGCCGCCCATCGAATGGCCGAAGACCGCGACCGGCAGGCCGGGACAACGGGCGATGGCTTCGGCATGCACCGCCCGGCAGTCGAGCATCACCTTCTCGGCGCCGCCCTTGCGGGCGAAGCGACGGAGGACGGCATCGGCGGCGACGGTGGAGCCGTGGCCGCGATGGTCGTGGGCGAAGACGTGATAGCCGGCATCGGCGAGTTCGCCGGCCAACCGTGCGTAGCGGCCGGCATGTTCGGCGAGGCCATGGAAGATCAGGACGATGCCGCGCGGTGCGCCGACCGCCTTGCGGCTGTAGACGTGCACGGCGGCGCCGGAGCGGCTGTCGATAGTGAACTGGTCGTCGAACATCAGCCTCGCCGGTACGCCATTGCTGGCGGCGGAGATAGAGCCGGGCGGCTGGCGAGACAGGGCGTAGCGCGGGATGGTGGGTCGCGGCGCGGCGGCAGGTCGGCCGCCGGATCGGTCCGGCGTCCTTGCTCCTGCCCCATCGCCTTGCTAGCGCGGGGGATGCGAATTCTCACCCCCATGTTTCTTGGCGCCATCGTCCTCCTCGGCGGGCCGGCATTCGCCAACGTGCCGGTCACCGGCCGCTTCATCGCCGAGGCGCGCTGCCCGTCGCTGCCCGAGATCGGAACCGTCGACAATCCGGGTGCTGTCGCCACGGAGCCCGGGCGCGAATACCGGCTGGTGGCGCGGACCGCTGCGCCGGCGACGCATTATCTCATCGAGATCCCGGGTGCGGAGCCGCCCCTGCGCTGGGTGGCGATCGGCTGCGGCCGCGTCGAGTCCGAAGGCCAGGCCGCCAGCCTCGGGCAAGCAAAGCCGACACGTTTCACCTGAATGTCATGTGCGGTGGCTCGCCAATTCCAGGCGGATGTAGTATTTTCGATGTATATCGTCTGAAATAATTGACGCCAGGGGTGCCGGGATGAAACGAAGTCTTCTCCTGTTGGCGTGTGTCGGCCTTATCCTGCCGTCCGGGCAGGTGCGGGCGCAGGTGCCGCTGGACGGTTTCGTCGTGGCCCGGTCCACGTGTGCGGCGACGCCGGCGATCCGCAGCGAGGCCAATCCCGGGAATGTCAGCCTCGTCGTGGAGCGCGCCTATCGGCTGATCGGCGAGAACCGGGCGAATGGCACGCATTATCTCATCGAGGTGCCGGGCGCCGAACCGTCGCGGCGCTGGATCGCCAAGGGCTGCGGCGACTGGGTGGAAATGGTCGCGCCGAGCGACGGCAGCGCCGGAAGCACGCAAGGCGGCGACACGGGGCCGGTCGCGGGCGGTGGCCAGACGGCCGGCGGGGCGCATCCGGATCTGGTGATCGCCATCAGCTGGCAGCCGGCCTTCTGCGAGACGCGGCCGTCCAAGCCCGAATGCGCCGAGCAGACCGAGGGTCGCTTCGACACGACGCATTTCTCGCTGCACGGGCTCTGGCCGCAGCCGCGCGGCGTCGAATATTGCGAGGTCTCCGCCGAGGACAGGGCCGACGACCGGGCCGGGCGCTGGAGCGAGCTGGCACCCGTGGAGCTTTCGTCCGAGACGCAGGCGGCGCTCGACGAGGCGATGCCGGGGACGCGCTCGGCGCTGGAACGGCACGAATGGATCAAGCACGGCACCTGCTACGGCACCGACGCGGAGGAATATTTCGCCGACTCGCTGATCGTCATGTCGGCGGTGAACGGCTCCGCGGTGCGGACGCTGTTTGCCGATCGGATCGGCGAGGAGGTCACGCAGGCCGAGATCCGTGCCGCCTTCGACGATGCGTTCGGGGAAGGCGCGGGCGAACGGGTGCGGGTGGCCTGCGCCAATGACGGCGGGCGGCGCATCGTCGTCGAGCTGACGGTCGGGCTGGCGGGCGAGATCGACCCGGAAGCGGACATCGCCGAATTGATCCTGGCGGCGCCGACGACCGACGGGGGCTGTCCCGGCGGCGTGGTCGACGCGGTCGGGCTGCAGTAGCGGCGGGGCCGGCGGGGTCCATGCCGTGCCCCGGCGGGCCGCGCCGGCGGAAGCCGCCCGAGGTGCACGCGCGGGAACGATGCATGGCCCCGGCGATTGACGAAGGAGTCAATTCGCGGAGTTCAGCATGCCCTCAACCGATTTCTCCTGGTCCATCCCGATCATGCGCGCCGGCTATGCCGGGCGCGGTCTGGTCTATCTCGTGGTCGCGGGCTTCTCGCTCTACGCGATCTGGCTGGGCGGGCAGGCGCAGGGGACGTCCTCGGCGCTGGAGCAGCTGGAGAACACCGGCTGGGGGATGATCGTGCTGTTCCTGATCTTCCTCGGCATGGTGGCCTATGCGATCTGGCGCCTGATCGACGCCTATTATGACCTCGAGGATTACGGCACCGAGACCAAAGGGCTGGTGGCGCGGGCGGGCATGCTGGTCACAGGTCTCGTCCATCTGGCGATCGGCTTTTCGGCCTTCACGCTGCTGTTCGCCGGCGGCGGAGGCGGCGGCGACAGCGAATCGACGATCACCGATGCGGTGGCGACCGTCATGGGATGGCCGGCCGGCCGCTGGATCGTCGGCGTCGTGGGCCTGATCATTCTCGGCGCCGGTGGCTACTACGTCCACAAGGCCTGGAAGGAAAAGTACCGCGAGGAACTGCGCGCCAACCACTTCACCGAGCAGTGGAACTTCATGCTGAAGGCAGGGCTCGCGGCCCAGGGCGCGATCATCGCGATCATCGGCGGACTGTTTCTCTACGCCGCCTGGCGTGCCAATCCGGACGAGGCGGGCGGGCTCGACGGGGCGTTCGACTGGCTGACAGGGCAGCCGTACGGGCAGGTACTGGTCGCGGCGGTCTGTGTCGGCCTGCTGGGCTTCGCGCTGTTCTGCTTCGTCAACGCCGCGTACCGGATCATCCCCAAGGCCGAGGGCGACGACATCGAGACGCTGGGCGCGCGGCTCGAGGCCAAAGCGCGGCAGGCGGTCGGCTAGGGATGAGAAGGTAGGAGACGTTCGGCAACGATTATGTTGATTGCTTATCGGAACATCGTCCTTAGGGATGACATAATGGCTTCTAGGGTTATACGCCCTCCATAAGCCGCACTTGCCATTAGTTCTAAAAGTATCTCTCGGTTATTCGCTCTAATGAACCGCACAGGCTCGGCCGTTCCAATTATTGGATCTTCTACCGCGTGATCGCCTTCAAAGGTAACGTAGAGCTTTACGCGATATCCATCGCCTCTGTTGAATGGTGAAAGGGATAAATCGACTTCCTGTAAAGCGTTCAATGGAGAAGGGAGGCTCACCCAATTTGAAGTGTGATGGCGGTCTGGCGTCTCAATGCTGCCGGAGACAGCTTGACATCCAGAGGGGAGGGTAATTCCCCATGAAAAGGATGACCTGTCGTTGTTCCCGGTATTGGAGATTTGAATATCAACTACATGTAGATTTTTAAAGGAAAAAACCTCTCCATCTATAGGTATAGACAATTCAGCGGAACTGTCCGGAAATCCTACGTTCCCGTCGAATATCGGTTTTATTTCGAGTAGATATGATACCGGCTGTACTCGGTTACGCCATGATCCGACAGCTGCAGTGATTATGGATCCTACTGCGCCGCCACTAAGGAGGGAGATAATTACAGTCATCCAATGAAATTCTGCCAAAAACTCTCTTCCGTTAAATGAGGGTCGCACCCTCCGCAAATCCATTGTCTGCATCATCAAAGCATCAAGACTATCAAAAATAATACCGCTACGTCCTGGGCGGTCCCTTAGTGCGGCCGGAAACGGCTGGCCAGGCAGACGCGTGTCGCGTGTTTCGATGCCCTTTGGCATGAGAGGGAACATAGTCCGGCGGTTCTGGCGGGGCCTCAGTTCGACCGGAGTTCCTCGTAAGAGACCATGACGTGCTCGCGAAAAGCGGGCCGCTCGACGAGGGCGGCATAGTAGCGCTCGATCGCGGGGTGCGAGGGGCGCGCGATGGGCAGGTCGAAATAGCGGTAGAGCAGGTAGCCGAACTGCAAATCGGCGAGGGTGAAGTCCGGGCCGGCGAGGAAGCCGTGCTCGGCGATGCGCGCCTCGGCGATGTCGAATTTGGGCTTGAGCGTCTCGACAGCGGCGGCGATGGAGCGCTGGTCGCGGTCGGCTTCCGGCACGCGGACGATCCGCCAGAACACCGGGCCGTTGAAGTTCTGCCAGATGTTCACCCGTGCCCACTCGCCCCACTTGTCGACCTGGGCGCGTTCCGACAGATCGGCCGGCCAGAAAGGTGCGTCGCCATAGCGGCTGGCGAGATAGCGCGTGATGACGGCGGATTCGAACAGCGGCGCGTCGTCTCCGTCCTTGAGGACCGGCACGAGGCCATTGGGGTTCATCGCCAGGAATTCCGGCGTGTCGTTGCCGCCGTATCGGTGGCCGACATCGTGGCGCCGGGCCTGCAGCCCCAGCTCGGCGATGCACCACATCACCAGCTGCACGTTCGACGAGGTGCGGCGTCCCCAGACTGTCAGCATTCGTGTTTCCCTCAGTGATCCTGCGATCGTGCCGCCGTTGCCCCGCGGCCGCCGATGGCTTACGTACGGCGCAACTTTCCATCATTCCGACACGGAGCGACCGCGCGCCATGGCACGCCAGTTCATCTATCACATGTCCGGCCTGACCAAGGCCTATGGCAACAAGAAGGTTCTCGAGAACATCCATCTGTCGTTCTACCCGGACGCCAAGATCGGCATTCTCGGCCCCAACGGCTCCGGCAAGTCGACGCTGCTGCGGATCATGGCGGGGACGGACAAGGAGTTCACCGGCGAGGCCTGGGCCGCCGAAGGGGCCAAGGTCGGCTACCTGCCGCAGGAGCCGCATCTCGACGAGACCAAGACGGTGTTCGAGAACGTCATGGAAGGGGTCGCCGACAAGCAGGCGATCCTCGAGCGCTACAACGAACTGATGATGAACTACTCCGACGAGACCGCGGAGGAGGGGGCGAAGCTCCAGGACGTCATCGACGCACAGAATCTCTGGGACCTCGAGAACCAGGTCGAGATGGCGATGGACGCGCTCGGCTGCCCGCCGAAGGATGCCAATGTCGTCGCGCTTTCCGGCGGCGAGAAGCGGCGCGTCGCACTCTGCAAGCTGCTTTTGTCCAAGCCCGACATCCTGCTGCTCGACGAGCCGACCAACCATCTCGACGCCGAGACCATCCTCTGGCTCGAGAAGCACCTGCGCGAATACGAGGGCTCGGTGCTGATGGTCACCCATGACCGCTACTTCCTCGACAACGTCACCGGCTGGATCCTCGAGCTCGATCGCGGCCGCGGCGTTCCGTACGAGGGCAACTACTCGGTCTATCTGGAGAAGAAGGCCAAGCGCATGCAGCAGGAAGGGCGCGAGGACGACGCCCGCATGCGCGCGCTCACAAGGGAGCGCGAGTGGATCCAGCAGGGCGCGAAGGCGCGGCAGACCAAGTCCAAGGCGCGCATCAAGGCCTATAACGAGCTGGTCGAGGCTGCCGAGAACCGCAAGCCGGCGGACGGCCGGATCGTCATCCCGACGGGCGAGCGGCTCG
This sequence comes from Aurantimonas endophytica, assembly GCF_014196845.1. GTDB lineage: Bacteria > Pseudomonadota > Alphaproteobacteria > Rhizobiales > Rhizobiaceae > Aurantimonas > Aurantimonas endophytica. Next base: position 1,420,562 of record NZ_JACIEM010000001.1, on the reverse strand, counting down.
GCAACCGGGTCATCGAGGTCGAGAACCTGTCGAAGAGCTTCGGCGACCAGGTGCTGATCGAGAACCTCTCCTTCAAGCTGCCGGCCGGCGGCATCGTCGGCATCATCGGGCCGAACGGCGCCGGCAAGTCGACGCTGTTCAAGATGATCACCGGACAGGAGAAGCCGGATTCCGGCAAGATCGAGATCGGCGAGACGGTCGATCTCGGCTATGTCGACCAGAGCCGCGACCATCTCGACGGCTCGAAGAACGTCTGGGAGGAGATCTCCGGCGGCGTCGACATCATGAAGCTCGGCAAATACGAGATGAACTCCCGGGCCTATGTCGGCAACTTCAACTTCAAGGGCCCGGACCAGCAGCAGAAGGTCGGCACGCTCTCCGGCGGCCAGCGCAACCGCGTGCATCTGGCGAAGATGCTGAAGTCCGGCGCCAACGTCATTCTGCTCGACGAGCCGACCAACGACCTCGACACCGAGACGCTGACCGCGCTCGAGGACGCGCTGGAGGAATATGCCGGCTGCGCCGTGGTGATCAGCCATGACCGCATGTTCCTCGACCGGCTGGCGACGCACATCCTCGCCTTCGAGGGCGACAGCCATGTCGAGTGGTTCGAGGGGAACTTCGAGGATTACGAGCAGGACAAGATCCGCCGTCTCGGACCGGAATCGGTCAACCCGAAGCGCCCGACCTACAAGCGCCTGACGCGCTGACTTCGCGCAGGGGGCGGCCGGCCGCTTCCGGTCGCCTGCGCCGAAAGTCGGGGGTGCGGGCGGCTGGCCGGCGGCCCTGCCGCCCCTATAATCGCCGGTCAGTTCATCATCGGCGATCGGCGCAGGCATGGCATATCGCAAAGAGACGTGGGTCGTGGCGGCGCTGCTCCTGCCGCTCCTGACGGGTACCGCCGCGGCCAAGCCGGCCAAGTGCTTCGCCACCGACGACGGGCATTTCGCCTGCGACTTCCAGATGACGGATGCGGCCGGCAGCTTCACGATCGAAGGGCCGGACGCGACCTACATCCTGCTGATCGACGAACCCGGCAAGGCGTTCGGCTTTGTGAATCTCGGCAACCGCAACATTCCGCTGGCCGGCAGCTTCCTGCGCGAGCGCGGCGACCCGGCGTGCTGGGCGAACGCCGAAACCGGGACGCGCATCAGTGCCTGGTAGAATCGCGGACCATCGGCAGAGGGGGCGGCGATCCGACTACCGCAGCGCGTCTTGCCGCAATCGTGATGGCGATCCTGCAGTCGTTCCCACGAGCGAAGATCGTCAAGCGGCTGATTTCGAATGTATCGGCGCGGGCCGCTTAACCCTGAAGTCACTCCAGGCTTAACGATCTATTGCGGTCTTCGAATTAGTTTTTGATAAGTCCATCCGAGACGAGACGGTCGAGACCACTGACGAGCATGAGCATTTCCGAATTCCAGCGGATCTTCGATGTCCTGCCGACGCCTTACATGGTGGTGGACAGGGAGCTTCGATACGTTGCGGTAAATCGCGCCTACTGCGACGTCGTCCTCCGGACGCAGGACCAGCTGGTCGGCAAGCGGTTGTTCGAGATGTTTCCCGACGAGGGCGAAAGCGGGCGGCGGCTGCTCGCCTCGTTCGAGCAGGTCCTGGCCGACGGGGAAGCCGACACGATCGCCTTCATCCCCTATGACATTCCCGTGCCGGCAGAGCGCGGCGGCGGTATCGAGAAGCGCTACTGGACGGCCACCCACACGCCGATCCTCGACCGGGACGGGCGCGTCGAGTTCGTCGTCCAGAACACGATCGACGTGACCGACATCGTCCGCATCAAGGAAGCCGGAACGTTGCCGTTCCGCTCGATCCCGGGCGAGCTGGCGCTCCTGCGCCACGCCCAGGAGGTCGAGGAGGCCTACCAGGAGAAAGTCTCGGAGAGCGAGGAATTCCGCCGGCTGTTCCGCCAGGCGCCTGGCATGATCGCGGTGCTGGAAGGCCCGGACCACGTCTTCACCTTCGTCAACGACAGCTATCTGCGCTTCATCGGAAACCGCAACCTGATCGGCCTGCCGATCCGGCACGTGCTGCCGGACATCGCCGGGCAGGGCTTCTTCGAGATGCTCGACCGTGTCTACGCGACCGGGCAGACCGTGTCCGGCGAGGGCGTGCGTCTGATGCTCCAAAGCGGGCCGGACAGCGAGCCGGTCGAGACCTTCCTCGACTTCTCCTACAACGCCATCCGCGATGCCGACGGGCATATCAGCGGCGTCTTCGTGCAGGCGACGGACCGCACGGAATCGGTGCGCGCGGCGGAGCGCCAGCGGCTCTTGATCGACGAGCTGAACCACCGGGTGAAGAACACGCTGTCGACCGTGCAGTCGATGGCCCGGCAGAGCTTCCGCAACATCCGCGACCCCGAGGAAGCGCGCTACGCCTTCGAGGCGCGGATCATGGCGCTGAGCCAGGCGCACAACGTGCTGTCGGCGCGCCGCTGGGAGGCCGCGGGCCTGTCGGTGCTGCTGGCGCAGGAGCTGTCGGTGTTCTCGCCGGACAGGCTCCGGATCGCCGGACCGGAAGTGCATCTGTCGGCGAAGTCGGCGATCGCGCTGGCGATGGTATTCCACGAACTCGCCTCGAACGCCGCCCGCTATGGCGCGATGGCCGGCGAAGAGGGACGGCTGTCCGTGACATGGACGACCAGTGGGCACGGTCCGCGCCGGATGCTGGACGTGGTCTGGCAGGAGCACGCGCCGACAGCTGCAGCCGGGAGTCTCGTGCCGGGCTTCGGCATGCGGATACTCAAGCGGATCATCGAGGGAGAGTTGTCGGGAACGCAGGCTCTTGACCTTCTCGACACCGGCCTCATCTGCCGGTTCCAGGTAGCGCTCGCCGAGGTCGAGGATATTGAAAGTTCAGCCGCATAGGCAGTCCGGCGATTTGACCGGGGTAAGGGTCTTCGTCGTCGAAGACGAAAGCCTCGTCGCCATGCAACTCGAAGACATGCTCGACGACCTCGGATGCAACGTGGTGGCGACCGCCATGCGGGTCAGCGGGGCACATCGCCTGATCGATTCCGGGCTCGAGATCGACGTCGCCATCCTCGACGTCAATATTGGCGGCGAGACGGTCTACCCCGTGGCCGAGCGCATGCGCGAAGCGGGCATCCCGATCGTCTTCGCCACCGGCTACGGCCGTGGCGGCGTCGAAGAGCGGTGGCACGACTGCCCGATCCTGCAGAAGCCCTACACGATCCAGCAGATCGAGACGTCGATCGGGACCGTCCTGCGCTAGGCCCGCAGGCACGCCGTTTCATTCGTCCCGGGTGCCGGTCAGAAGCATCACCAGCGCCCGCTCGCTGAGCCCGATCGTCGCCACGGCGGCGTATGGGTACGTCATCCGCAGGTGCTCATGCCGGGCGGGTTCGGCGAGCAGCATCAGCCGGATCCCGGCCACCGCCAAGGCGTCCTCCACATCGCCGTCCAGCGGCGCGCCGGGCTCTAGCGACACGACCGCCAGCGAGAAACGCCGCCGCAGCAGCCGGTCGAGTGCCGTCGCCCGATCCGGCACGATGGTGGCGCGGGCTCCCGCTTCCTCCAGCGCATTCGCCGTGCGCATGGCCCGCCGCGCATCCTGATCGACGACCAGCGCCTCGCTGCCGGCGAGGAGGCTCGCCCAGGCGAAATTGTCGAAGGTGTCGAGGCCGGTGGTCATGCCGCCAGCAGAGCACCCGGCCGGGACCGCGGCAAGCCGTGGCGCTTCTGCTGCGTTGCAACGCGGCAGGCCGCGCGCTATCGAAATGTCCATCGACCGGTAGCGGCCAGGTGCAACCTGGCCCGGGATGCCGGCTCAAGCGGATGATTCGATGGACGTTTTCGTCAAGACCATGATGGACAGCTTCGGGCCGTTCGGCATCGCGATGCTGATGTTCCTGGAGAATATCTTCCCGCCGATACCCTCCGAACTGATCATGCCGCTGGCCGGATACGAGGCCGCGACCGGCCGTATGTCGATCGTAACCGTTATCATCGCCGGCACGATCGGCTCCCTCGCCGGCGTCGTGCCCTGGTACTATGCCGGCCGCCTGATGGGCGGGGTGCGGCTGAAGCGCCTGGCGGCCCGGCACGGGCGCTGGATGACGCTGTCGCCCGGCGACGTCGATACGGCCAATGACTGGTTCGGCCGTCATGGCGTCTCCGCCGTGCTGTTCGGGCGCCTGGTACCGACGGTGCGGACGCTGATCTCGGTGCCGGCCGGCATCGCGCGCATGTCGATCGGCACGTTCCTGATCTTCTCGGCGATCGGCAGCGCGATCTGGACGGCGCTGCTGGCCTTCGCCGGCTATCTGCTCGGGCAGAACTACGAGGCGGTGGAGGCCTATGTCGGGCCGGTGTCGAACACCGTGCTGGTGGCGATCGTGGTGTTCTACGTCTACCGGGTGGTCACTTTCGACCGCGCCCATGCGGCGGAGTTTCAGCGCGAAGATCGGGAAGCCTGACATGTCGAGCAAGGCGATGGGGCAGGAGACGCTCGATCTCGGCGAGACCATGCTGCCGGACCGCTCGGCACCGCCGGAACGCAAGCGAGCGCTTCGGCTCACGGGCAGCGCCACGGCGCTCTACCGCACGAGCGGCAGCGGCTTCGAGACAAGCCAGGTGCCGGCGCTGGAACTCGGCTTCGACGGGCTGGCGGGCGACCGTCATGGCGGCCTGACGCGGCGGGCCGGCGGGCGCGAGCCCTGGTACAAGCGCGGCACGGAGATCCGCAACGAGCGGCAGGTCTCGCTGCTCTCGGCCGAGGAACTCGGGGAGACGGCGGAGATCCTCGGCATCGACGAGATCCGGCCGGAATGGGTGGGCGCCAATCTGCTGATCGCCGGCATCGCGCGGCTGACCTTTCTGCCGCCGCGCACGCTGCTGATGTTCGAAGGCGGCGTCACGCTGAAGATCGACGGCGACAATGCCCCCTGCCGGGCGGCCGGCCACGCGGTGGCGCGCCACTACGCGGGGCGCGCCGACATTCCCTTCGCCTATGTGAGGGCTGCCAAGCACCGGCGCGGGCTGGTCGGCTGGGTGGAGAAGCCCGGCCGGATCGAGGCGGGCGAGGCGTTCGAGGCGCGCGTGCCGGAGCAGTGGATCTACGGCAGCTAGTCGTCCGCGTTGTCCTGATCCGTCTCGTCCGTATCCGGCATGTCGTCTGGCGGATTGTCCTCCACGACGTCCGGATCGAGGCGGCGGGTCGCGCCCCAGCGATCGAGCACGGCGTTGATGTCGTCGAGGACGAAGAAGCGTGCGGCGTCGCGGTCGTAGCCGTCGTCCATCAGCTCGTCGTAGTCGGTATGGGCATGGCGGATGTGCGAGATGGCGGCCAGCCAGATCGCGCGGTCCGGTGAAAGCGGGCGCATGTGGCGCGAGCGCGCCGCTTCGCGGATCGCCTCGGCGTCGATGAACGGCGCGCGCGGAATCAAGGCGGTGAGGGCGCGGGCGATGCGCTTCTGGCGTTCGGTGGCCACCGGGCGGTCAGGGGGCGGGCGGTGCGTCGACCGACGCCAGATACGGCTTCAGGTCGAGGAGCGGCGTGCCGTCGAGGACGTCGATCGCGTCGATGGTGAGGATGCCGGCCTCGGCATCGATCGCCTCGATCCGCACCAGATGCATGCCGATCGGGTTGGGCCGGACCGGCGAGCGCAGCGAGAAAGTGCCGCGCGGACCGGACGCATGCCGCGGCACCTGCAGCGCCAGGTCCCGGGAGGCACGGTCGAGCCAGGTGAGGAGATGCACGTAGGCGCCTGCCGCAAGGCCCTGCAGCGCCGGCCGGAACGCGGCGTCGATCTCGACCGTCGCCGGCTGGGCGCGCTCGCGGGCAGCGCCGATGTTCTTCGGGCAGGCGCTGCGCTCGGCCCAGGGCGAGCGGATGCGGCCGATGAAGACGAGACCGGCATCGTCATAGGCCGGGGCGGGGGCGGCGAAACGGACCTCGCCGGGACGGACGCCGTCGACATTGGCGGCATTATGTTGTGGGGCGATATCGGTCATCGCGCAGATCGCGCCGCAGTTCGCAGGGCGGCAGGGGCGGCGCCATCAGACGCGAAGACGGACGACAAAACCAGCTTGCAGCGTTTGCCGTTTCGATATAAACATATCTTTATATTGTGATTGGAAGTCTTCATGCTGGACATTCGCAAGCTCTCTTTCGGATCCTTCGTCGACGCGCTGAAAGCCGTCGCCGAACCGACCCGGCTGCGACTCGTCCTGCTGCTGGCGCGCAACGACCTCACTGTCAGCGAGCTTACGTCGATTCTCGGCCAGTCGCAGCCGCGGATCTCGCGGCACCTGAAGCTCTTGGTCGAATCCGGCGTGCTGCTGCGCTACCAGGAAGGCGCCTGGGCGTATTTCCGGGTCTCCGACGAGGCGACGATGTCGGGACTGGTGCGCACGCTGGTCGGCTGGGTCGACGAGGGGGATCCGGAGATCCGCCGCGACCTCGAACGGCTGGAATCGGTTCGCGCCGACCGCGCCCGCCGCGCCGCCAGCTATTTCGCCAGCAATGCCGGGCACTGGGACCGCATCCGGGCGCTGCATGCCTCCGACGCCGAGGTGGAGCGGGCGCTGCTCGACGCGCTCGGTGCCAGGCGGATCGGCACGCTGCTCGACATCGGCACCGGCACCGGCCGGCTGCTGGAACTGCTGGCGCCGCGCTGCGAGCGGGCGGTCGGTGTCGACGCCTCGCGCGAGATGCTGGCGATCGCCCGGACCAAGCTCGACCAGGCCGGCATCGCCAACGCGCTGGTGCGCCAGGGCGACGCCTATCATCTGCCGGTGGAGCGCCAGGCCTTCGACCTCGTCACCATCCACCAGGTGCTGCATTATCTCGACGATCCGGCCGCCGCGGTCGCCGAGGCGGCGCGGGCGGTGGCGCCCGGCGGGCGCATGGCGATCATCGACTTCGCGCCGCATTCGCTCGAATTCCTGCGCGCCGAACACGCGCATCTGCGCCTCGGCTTTTCCGACGAGTCGCTGACCGGCTATCTCGAGGAGGCGGGGCTCGAACCGGTCTCCATCCAGCATCTGGTCTCGAAGGGCGAGCAGACCGGAGAGCTCACCGTCACCCTCTGCATCGCCCGCGATCCGCGCCTCCTCGTCGCCGACGACAAATCCACCCGTTCCATCCAAGCCAGCTGAGAAGAACCTGCCATGAGCCGCACCAGCCCGCTTTCCCCCTCGGGGATCAACGTCTCCTTCGAGTTCTTCCCGCCGAAGTCGGAGAAGATGGAAGAAAATCTCTGGCGCTCGATCGAGCGGCTCGCGCCGCTCGGGCCCCGCTTCGTCTCGGTTACCTACGGGGCCGGCGGATCCACGCGCGAGCGCACCCATTCGACCATCGAGCGGATCCTCAAGGAGACCAGCCTGACGCCGGCGGCGCACCTGACCTGCGTCGACGCATCCCGCGAGGATGTCGACGCGGTGGTGCGCCAGTACTGGGAGACGGGCGTGCGCCATTTCGTGGCGCTGCGCGGCGACAGCCAGGCCGGCGTCGGTGGCGAGTATGTCGCGCGGCCGGACGGCTATCGCAACGCCGTCGAGCTGGTCGCGGGGCTCAAGGCCTTCGCCGATTTCGAGATCTCGGTTTCGGCCTATCCGGAGAAGCATCCCGAGAGCCCGGATTTCGCCACCGACATCGATCTCCTGAAGCGCAAGGTCGACAACGGGGCGACGCGGGCCATCACCCAGTTCTTCTTCGACAACGACGTTTACGAGCGCTTCGTGGAGCGGGTGCGCAAGGCGGGAATCTACATCCCGATCGTGCCCGGCATCGCGCCGATCCACGACTTCACCAAGATCGCCCGCTTCTCCAGTGCCTGCGGCACGAAGATCCCGTCATGGCTGGCCGAGCGCTTCGACGGGCTGGAAAACGACGAGCAGACACGCAGCCACGTGGCGGCCGCCGTCTGCGCCGAGCAGGTACTCGACCTCACCAGCCGCGGCATCTCGGACTTCCATTTCTACACGATGAACCGGGCCGACCTGGTCTACTCGATCTGCCATATTCTCGGCCTGCGCGCCGGGACGGCGGGCGGCGAGACGGCCGAGGGCAAGGCGGAAGCCGCCTGAGGGCAGGACAGTCTCCAGGACGTGAAAAAGCCGGGGCGAACCCCGGCTTTTTCGTCTCTCGGCCATCCTCATGATGACCATCGCCGGCCTGTCGGGTCAGGGCACGATGCCCACCACCAGAGCGCCGACGAACGCGAATGCGGCACAGATAAACAGCAGGTTCATGGGACGTGTCAGTTCCATTGAAGCGCCTCCTCATCTGACAACGAGGGGAAGTTAACGGAGATGAACGAGGCGTAAAGACGATTTCGTTGCTGCAGTGCAGCAGGAAATTCTTCCTCGCCGGCTCCAGCCCCTTTGCTGCACCGGAGTGCGTCGCGAAGCGGGAGGCTGTATTTTTTTGGCACAGAACCGGCCCGGACGGCAGAGGCGGCCGGCGCCGGTACAGGCTCAGGCGCGAAGCCGCGTCTCCAGCAGCGCGCCAATGGCCAGCGCCTCGGCGTCGCGCCCGAAGCGGGCAACGATGCTGATGCCGAGCGGCAGCCCGCCCGCGGTCGCGAGGCCCGGCACGCTGACGGCGGGATTGCCGGTCAGCGTCCAGAGCTTGTTGAGTGCCGGGTCGCCGGTCGATCCGAGGCCTTCCGGGGCGGCGCCGAGGGCGGACGGCAGCAGCAGCGCGTCGACGGTCTCGAACAGGGTGGTCGCGGCCCGGCGGCCGATCCGGGCGGTGCGGCGTCCGGCATCGTACGCTGCCGGGGAGGTGGCGGCGCCTTCGTCCAGTTGAGCGAGCACGCGGGGTGCCATCGCCTCGCGATGGGTCCGATGCTCCCACATCAGCGCGTGGGCGGCCTCGAAGTTCTGGACGGTACCGTGGACGTCGCGCGCCGCCGACAGCGCCGCGGGTTCGACGAGCTCGACGAGCGTCGCGCCGGCAGCTTCCAGGGCGCGGGCGGCGTCGTCCCAGGCAGCCTGCATCTCCTTCTCGATGCCGGCGTCGACACTGCTGCGATAGAGGCCGATGGTCAGGCCCGATGCGTCGGCCAGCGGCGGAGCGGCGAGGGCGCGGCCGGTCAGCTTGGCGGCCAGCAGCGCGACGTCCGCGACCCCGGCGGCGAACAGGCCGACCGTGTCCAGCGACCAGGCGAAGGTCTTCATGCCAACGGTCGGCAGCAGCCGGAAGCTCGGCTTGTAGCCGGCGACGCCGCAATAGGAGGCCGGGCGCAGCACCGAGCCGCCGGTTTGCGATCCGCAGGCGCCGGCGACCATGCCGGCCGCGACCGCCGCGGCCGAACCGGAGGAGGAGCCGCCGGGCGTGCGGGACGGATCATGCGGGTTGCGGGTGGCGCAGGGATCGAGCGAGGCGAACTGCGTCGTCGCGGTCTTGCCGAGTATCGCCGCGCCGGCGCCTCTCGCCATTGCGACCAGGGCAGCGTCGGCGACCGGGCGGTGCCCGGCATAGAGCGGCGAGCCGTGCTCGGTCGCCATGTCGGCGGTGTCGAAGATGTCCTTGACGCCGAAGGGCACGCCGGCCAGCGGCCCGGTTGCCGTCATGGCCGCGTCGATGCTCGCCTCGGGTGCGCGGCGCACGAAGGCGGCGAGCTCGCCGTCAAGCGCGTCGATGCGCTCCTGCGCCGCGGCGATGGTCCGGGCCGCGGTGGCCCGGCCGCCCTCGATGTCGGCAAGCAGGCGGGCAAGGCCGAGCGGCTGGACGTTCATGCGCGAAGCTCCTAGGGATGACGCGTCCTCAATAGGGCCGGCGACGGCCGCCCGGCAAGGCCGATCACCAGACCGGGACAATACGATCGACGCTGCCCCGCAACATTCGCCGACGCCGCCCTAGGTGCATCGGCATTGCCCCGTCCGACCCGAAGGCAGGAGCTTTCCTTGCAGAAATTCAAGACGGCCAAGGACGCCGCGCTCGCGCTTCGGCCCGACGTGCCGGTCTACTGCTTCCGGCCGGATGTGCTGAAGGCCGACGCGAAGGGCTTCATGGAAGCGTTTCCCGGCGACACCGCCTATGCGGTGAAGACCAATGGCGAGCCGATGGTGCTGTCGACGCTCGCCGAGGCCGGGGTGAAGATCTTCGACGTCGCCTCCCCGGGCGAGTTCGCGGCCGTCCGCAAGGCACTGCCGAAGGCCGAGATGCTCTACATGCATCCGGTGAAGGCGCAGTCGGACATCAGGCTGGCGCTCGAGACCTACGGGATCCGCGTGCTGTCGCTCGACCACGAGGACGAGGTTGCGAAGATCCTGCGGATCGTGCGGGCGCTCGATCTCGATCCCGGCACGATCACGCTGTTCGTGCGCATCCAGACCAAGGGCCACGCGGCCTACGAGCTCTCGAAGAAGTTCGGCGCGGCCCCCGCCCATGCCGTCGAGCTCCTGCAGCGCTGCCACAAGATCGGCTTCAAGGTCGGCATCTGCTTCCATGTCGGCTCGCAGATCGAGGACCCAGACACCTACGAGCGGGCGCTCGCCTCGGCCGACTGGGTGCGCAACCGCGCCGACGTTCCGCTCGCCGGGCTCGACGTCGGCGGCGGCTTTCCGGCCGAATACGGCCACGATCCGCGCCGCAAGAAGCGCGAGATGCCGGGGCTCGGGCAGATCATGTCGCGGCTGCGCGGCGACATCGAGGAATGGGGCTTTAACGACATGCCGCTGGTCGCCGAGCCCGGCCGCGTGATCGTGGCGCGGGCGTTCTCGCTGATCGTCCGGGTGCTGCTGAGGAAGGGCAAGCGGCTCTACATCAATGACGGCATCTGGGCGTCGCTGTCGGACTCGTGGACCGGCAAGATCACCCTGCCGGCGCGATTCATCCCCGACCCGGCACGCCAGAGCCGCAACGGCGATCCCTCGAAGATCGAGGCGTTCAAGGTTTGCGGGGCGACCTGCGACAGCGTCGACATCCTGTCACGGCCGTTCTGGCTGCCGGAGACGGTCGATACCGGCGACTGGATCGAGATCGGCCATATCGGCGCCTACTCGCTGTCGCTCAGGACGCGCTTCAACGGCTTCTACCCGGATACGTTCGTCGAGGTGACGACGCCGTTCGACGAGGGCGAGGCGGCGGAAGGCTATGCCAGCCTCGAGACGATGGCCGACTGAGGTCTGCGATCAGCGGGCTTGCTGGTTTCGGCGGCCGGCAGGCGTATCATGGCGAGAGGCGACCGCGAAGAGCATCAGCCGCTGTCGCGGGATGCCGGCCGGTGGAGACATGAGCCATGCGTGACGGCCATCTGACACCCGATCTGCCGCCGGTGTGGGCGCTGGCGACCATCGCCGCGTCAGCGCTGGCGGCGTGGCTCGTGCCGATCGCGCGCTTCGGCTCCGCCTGGAGCACCGGGCTCGGCATCCTGCTGGCCGTCGGGGGGATTGCGATCATGGTCTGGTCGGCGCTGTGGTTCCGGCGCAAGAAGACCGAGATCATGCCGCGTCAGACGCCGACGGCGCTGATCGTCGAGGGCCCTTACCGGATCAACCGCAACCCGATCTATACCGGCATGGCGCTGGTGGTGCTGGGCGTCGCCTTCTGGCTCGGCGCGCTGTCGGCGGTGGCGATCGCGATGGTCTATCCATTCGTGATCACCAGCCGCTTCATCCGCGGCGAGGAGGCGGCATTGCGCCGGGCCTTCGGGACCGAGGCGGAGGCCTATTTCCAGCGCACCCGCCGCTGGTGAGGCGGCCTGCTAGCGCCGCTTCGGCGTGATGTCCTTCATCGGCCGTTCGCGCATCTTTTCGCCGAAATCGGTATCGGCCTCGCCGAAATGCTCGAGGATGATGTTGAGATTGCGCCGGTGGGCCTTGAAGAACACGTCGGCGACGTCACCGGCCAGCGGTACGGCGCCGATGACCACGTCGAGGCCGAGATTGCTCAACATCTTCACGATCTTGCTCGTCGGAAGCCCGAGCTGTCGGGCCTCGTTGACGATGTAGAGCCCGATTGCGCCGCCGGCGAGGTCGCCGATGCCCGGAATCAGGCCGAGGACGGAGTCGCCGCCGAAGCGGATGCCGGTGCCTGGAATCCGGATCGCCGTGTCCATCAGCCGCGCAAGCCGGCTGACGCGCCGCAGACGCCGCACGTGGTCGGGATGAAGCGGGGTCTGTGGAGTTTTCATGCGCAACTTGCTCCTCACGGAGCGCTCACTGCTCCGTGCGCCCATATGGGGAGAGAGCGGGGATGACAACAGGCGCAGTGAGACTGACGTGCCCGGCACGAGCTCCGCCGCCTGCGAAGCAGGGTGAGCAGAGCTCGATAATCCATCCGCCCGAAGACGTTACTCTCCTGAAACCGAGCCAAGGCCCTATCGAAAGTTGTCGAAGTTGCCTATGTTGGGCTCGGATGTTTCAGGTCCCAGCCGTCAAAGGACGGAGCCATCGATATGACCGAGAAAGCAATGGCAGCCGCCAGAAAAAGCGCGTCCAGGCGCGGCCGGGACGAGACGAGCGTCGTGCCGCAGATCGCCGCTGAAGCCTTCGAACCGGACGCCAGGGCGCGGGTCATGTTGAACGGGATCCGCATTGCCGAAGAGGACCTGCGCGCCGCCGGGGGTGCCTACACCCTGGAAGAGGTCCAGGGTCTCATGCGCGGGGTGACGCGTCAGGCCATCGAGAAACGGGTCAGCGAGGGAAGCCTTCTGGCGGTGCCCGGCCCCAGCAACCGGCGCCGCTACCCTGTCGCCCAGTTCAAGGCCGACGGGTCGATCGTCGGCGGGATGCGAACGGTGCGCGAGGCCTTGCCGACGAAGAACCCGTGGACGATCCTCAATTTCCTCGTCCAGCCGGATCCGAAACTCGGCGGTAAGAAGCCGATCGAGCTGATGCGGAAGGGGGACGTCGACCGCGTCGTCGAGGCAGCCAGACGTGTGGGCGAGCAGGGGGCTTGAGCGCACCGGAGCCGCCGGCGGACCTCGGGGAACGGTCGCCGAGGGTCGTTGCCGTGCCGAGCGGCTCGATCCTCCACCGCTTCTACAATGTGATCCAGGAACCGATCTATTTTGACAGCACGCCGAGCGGACGGTTCAACGCGCCCGACAGGAGCTATGGGACGCTCTACGCAGCCAAGGATCGCGCCGGCGCCTTTGCCGAGACGTTCCTGCGGACGCCGGGACGGACGCAGATCGACTCCGGCCTGCTGGCCCGAAAGGCCTACGTCCGGCTGCAGAACGTCCGCGCGCTCACCTTGATCAGCCTGACGGGACCGGGCCTGGCTGTCCTCGGCGCAACGGCCGAGGTCACCCATGGCGGCCTGCCGTACGACGTCCCCCAGAAATGGTCGAAGGCGCTTGCGGAGCATTCGCTGGCAGCGGACGGGATCGCCTATACGGCCCGCCACGACGACGAACAGCTTTGCTATGCGATCCACGAACGCGCGGCAGCCGCCCTCGTCGAGGTCGACCGGACGGAGGATCTCGACCAGGACTGGTTTTGGAAACTCGCCGACCAGTACGGCGTCGGCCTGGCGCCGCCATAGTCGCGTCGACGAGTCCGGCCTGTCGGCAACGGCTATGCTCGCGGCGGTCCTGCGGGTGGCATGCCGCCTCAGAGCGCCGAGAGCAGGTCCGGGGTCGGCCAGCCATCGGCCGGCATGCCGAGGCGGATCTGTTCCTGGCGGACGGCGGCTCTCGTGTTCTCGCCGATGATGCCGTCGATCCCGCCGGTGTCGTAGCCGAGATCGGTCAGCCGCTGCTGCAACTGCTTGGTGGTCTCCAGGTCGAGGCCCGGCTGCGGACTGCCCATGTCGACCGGCGGGGCGCCGGCGAGGCGGGTGGAGAAATAGGCGGCCGTCAGCGAGTAGACGAGCGACTTGTTCCAGGCGAGGTAGATGTCGAAATTCGGGAAGGCGAGGAAGGCCGGCCCGCCCCGGCCCATCGGCAGGATCAGCGATGAGGGCAGCTCGTCGGTCTCGAGCGGCGAGCCGTCGGCTTTGGTGACGCCGAGCGACGCGAAGGCCGAGCGCGGCTCCTTGTTGACGAGGGCGGCGCGCTCCCACGGGAAGTCGGACGGGACCGCGACGGGCTCGAGCCACGGCTCGCCGCGGCGCCAGCCGAGCGACTGGATGTATTTGCCGGTGGTGAAGAGCACGTCGGCGGCGTCCTGGCGCAGGTCAACGCGGCCGTTGCCGTCGCCATCGGTGCCGTAGGCGATGTATTCCTCCGGCAGAAGCTGCGTCTGGCCGAGTTCGCCCGCCCAGGCACCCTTCATCTCCGCCGGGGTCAGGTAACCGCGGTCGACGATCTCGATCGCGCCGAGGAGATGCGGGCGAAACAGCTCCGGTCGGCGGCAATCGTGGGCGAGGGTGGCAAGGGCGGCCAGCGTGTCGAAATTGCCCAGCACCGCGCCGTAGTCGGTCTCGAGGCCCCAGAAGGCGGCGATCACCGGGCCGGGCACGCCGGTCTCGTCGAGGACGCGGGACAGGACGCCGGCATGTTTCTCGAGATTGGCGCGGCCCTGGCTCAGCCGGTAGCCGTTGACCATCCGCGTCGCGAATTGCTGCCAGTCCTGGGCGAACACGCCCTGGGCGCGGTCGGCGGCCAGCACCTTCGGGTCCTGCCGCATGTTGGCGACGGCGGTGTCGACGGCGGCGGGCGACAGGCCTTTCGCCAGCGCCTCGGTTCGCACGCCCTCCAAGAACTGGCCGAAATCGCCACCGCATTGCTGTGCTGCGGCGATCCCGGTGCCGGCGAGGAGCATCGACAGGGTAAGAGCGACATGGCGGGCTGCAGGCATGGGGCGGTCCTATTCGGGCGTGTGGAATTGCGGGGCGGTCGCGGGCCGATGCGATCTGCCCCGCGCCTAGCCGGCCATGATGGCAGTTTGAAGAAGCCGGTCAGCCGCTGGTGTGCGTCTGCAGCCAGCGTATCCAGTCGGCACGCGTGCCGGCGAAGACGTTGCGGTCGACCTCGCCCCTTATGCCCGGCACCGTACCGCTCTCGGTATACTGCCAGAAGTGGAAGTCACGGTCCTCGTAGACGTTCTTCGGATGATCGCGGACGGCGCGCAGCCACATCTGATGCTGGCGGAAGGCGCCGACGAGGCGCTCGCGGTGGACGTCGATCGGGATGTAGAGGATCGGCCGCTTGCCGTAGTGCTTCTCCAGCACGGCGGCCATGGCGCCCACCTCGCGGACGATCTCCTCGGTCGTCGGCCGTCGCGTGCAGGTCGGCGAGAACGGCGTCCATTCGATGTCGATCACAGGCGGCAGTGCGTTGCGCTCGCGCGGCACGTTGCGGATGAACCAGGCGGCCTGCTCGACGCCGGGGCGGCAATGATACCAGAAATGATAGGCGCCGCGCGGCACGCCGGCGGCGCCGGCGTTGCGCCAGTTCTCGAGAAAGCGGTCATCGAGAATGTCGCCGCCTTCCGTCGCCTTGAGCCAGGCGAAGGCGGTGCCGCCCCGGCGGGCGGCGTCCCAGTCGATCGTGCCCTGGTATTTCGACACGTCGATGCCGTGCACCGGATAGGCATGGGCGCTGTCGGCGCTGAAGCCGGACGGGGCGGGGGCAAGGCCGAGATCGTTGACGTCGAGCGAGGCCGAACGGCAGCCGGCGATGGCCAGGGCGGCAACCCCCGCCGCGACCAGCAGGCCGAGCCTGGGCCGAACGCCTCGAACCGGGGCGGGACGACGGAAGACTATGCCCGGCATGATGCGGCTGCGGATCGCAGAAAGGATGGTCATGGTGGCTCCGGATCGTCCCCTCGCCGGAATTTTCCGACGAGAGGCACTGTGTGACAATGGCCGTAGCGCCACATGTCGGGCAGGAAATATTGACGGCGGCCGGATGTGGGCCATCTGACCAGAAGTGGCTGGACCGAGGCTGGTCGGCCTTCGCGTCCTGCGGGCCGGCTACGCCCACGACGCCCCTGTGACGGTTATGTCTCATTCGGAAATGATCTGTGATCGGATCATGCCCGAACCGGAGGCGGCCTGCTGCGTTTCGATGCAGACCACGAATTAATCTCGGAAAGGACTATTTCCATGAAGACCCTCCTGCTGGCCGCCAGTGCTGCCGCTCTCCTGACCCTCGGCGCTTGCTCCGATGCCGACGAGGCTACCGAGACCGAAACGACCACCGAGACCGAGACGGTGACCCCGGCACCTGACGCCACCACGCCGCCGGCAACGACTTCGACGCCTTCGACGACGACTGCGCCGTCGAGCACGACGACGGAAACCACCACGGAGTCGACCACCACGGAGCCCGCCGACGAGGACGACGTGACGGTTCCGCCGGCCACCGGCACGACCCCGCCGGCTACCGGCACGACTCCTCCGGCCAACTGATAGCCGGGCCGGACTACCGGCGGCTTACGCCGCCGGTAACTTCAAGGCATGAATTCATGGGTCGCCCGGCGGGCGGCCCATTTGCGTTGCAGCAGAGCTTCGCAGATAATCGGCTTCGTCCAATTGCAGTGACTCGTCCGGTATGCAGATACTCTCCAGCCTCAGCACGCTGCTGCAGTCGCTCCCAGCCGGGGGCCGGGCAACGCTCGAAGCGCTGCTGGAGGCCATACGGTCGCTCTTCGCCGGCGACAAGGAGACGCGGCGCGGCGTGGCTTTCAGCGTTGCGGTGATCGCGCTGTCGGCCAAGATGGCCAAGGCCGACGGGGTCGTCTCGCAGCGCGAGATCGCGGCGTTCCAGCAGATCCTCGAGATACCGCCGGCGGAGCTGCGCAACGTCTTTCGGCTCTACGACATAGCCAAGGGCGATACCGCCGGGTACGAGTTCTACGCGGCGCGGCTGCAGGCGCTGTGCAGCGAGGAAGACGGCGACTGCCAGATCCTGACCGACGTGCTCGACGGGCTGTTCCATATCGCCAAGGCGGACGGACTGGTGCACGAGGACGAGCTCGCCTTCCTCCACGAGGTGGCCAGACATTTCGGGCTGACGGAGCGGGAATTCACCCGCCTGAGCAACCGCCACATACTCGGACCGGACAACCCCTATGCCGTGCTCGGGATCAGCCCCGACGCGCCGCACGAGGAGGCTCGCGCCCGCTATCTGACACTGGCGCGGGAAAACCACCCAGACCGGCTGTCGGCCCGCGGCGTGCCCGACGAGTTCATGTTCATCGCCAACGAGCGGATGAAGGCGATCAACGAGGCCTATCACGCGATCACCAGCCGGGACGCCGCTTGACCCCAGACTCGCCGCTCGTCGACGCCGTGCTCGCCTCCCCCAACCACAACGAACGCCGGGTGCCGGGCGGGCCCGACATGTTGATCATCCACTATACCGGCATGGGGACGGGCGACGACGCCGTGCGCTGGCTGTGCGACCCCGCCAGCGGGGTCTCGTGCCACTATCTCGTCCACGAGGACGGGCGGATCGTCCAGATGGTGCCGGAGTCGCGGCGGGCCTGGCATGCGGGCGCCGGCGACTGGCGGGGGCAGGACGACATCAACTCGCGGTCGATCGGGATCGAGATCGTCAATCTCGGCCATGAAGCGGGCTATCCGGATTTCCCCGCCGCGCAGATCCGGGCGGTCGTCGAATTGTGCGCAGATTGTGCCGCGCGGTGGGCGATCCCGCCCGAAAGACTGCTCGGACATTCCGATGTCGCGCCGGCCCGCAAGGCGGATCCGGGCGAAAAGTTCCCCTGGGATCAACTTTTTTCCGAAGGGCTCGGCCATCTCGTCGCCGCCGCACCGATCTCCGGCGGCCGCTTCTTCGGGCTGGGTGACCGCGGCGACCCGGTGGCCGCCTATCAGGGACTGCTTGCCGCCTACGGATACGGCGTGCCGATCGACGGGACGTTCGGCGAGACAACGCGTCAGGCGACGATCGCCTTCCAGCGCCACTTCCGCCGCGAACGTGTGGACGGGATCGCCGACGCCTCGACGGTGGAGACGCTGCACCGGCTTTTGACGCAGCTCCCGCGCTCGCCGTTCCGCCGCCCCGGACCCGTAGCTCAGGCGATAGTTGATCCCGTCAATATTTCAGCCTGAGACAGTCCGTGATGCTGCCGTCACATTGGCGGTTCTTTTGCCCCGCACATAGCGGTCCTCGCAGCCGCAGCATTCACGCGGCGAGGGGATAGTGTCGCTCTTTCAAGGGGTTGGAGCGACGGACAACAGCTTGGGGTATCCATGACAAGACTGACTGCCGCGGCTCTCGCCGCGACGATCGCGTTCGGCCTGACGACCGCTTCCACGGCCGACCCCGTGAGGGGAAATACCGAGGCGGGTAACGTGCAGATGGCCGCCGTCGAGCGTTTTGCCGACCGGCCTTACGCCACCATCATCGCCGCCCAGGCCAAGGCCCATGGCGTGCCCGTGGCGCTCGCCCACGCGGTGGTGCAGATCGAAAGCAGCTACCGGTCGACGGTGACGGGTGCTGCCGGCGAAGTCGGCCTGATGCAGATCAAGCCCGCCACCGCGCGCGGCATGGGCTATCGCGGCTCGACGAAGGCGCTGTACGATCCGGCGACCAACATCAAATGGGGAATGCGCTATCTCGCCGGCGCGATGCAGCGCGGCGATGGCAGCACCTGCGGGACGATCCTCAAGTACAATGCGGGGCATTACGCCAAGCGGATGAACCCGATCTCGAAGCGCTACTGCTCGAAGGTCCAGCGGGAAATGGCGCGCGCCTGAGCCGGAGCGGAAGAGCCTCGGCCGCCGAGGGCGCCGAAGGCTCTCCCTCTGTTTTCCAGCAGACTGTTGACTTTGCCCGCGGCGGCGAACACCTAGGCGGTGCCAGTCGGCCGTGCGACCGCTCCCGCCACATGTCGAAAGACGGCGGGGGAGGAAAGTCCGGGCTCCACGGAGAAACGGTGCCGGATAACGTCCGGCGGGGGCGACCCCAGGGAAAGTGCCACAGAGAACAGACCGCCCCGCCTTCAGTGCGGCTTGCCGGCCTTCCGCCGGGCCAAGCCGCAGTGATGGCGGGGTAAGGGTGAAACGGTGGGGTAAGAGCCCACCGCGCTTCCGGCAACGGCGGCGGCACGGCAAACCCCACCGGGAGCAAGACCGAATAGGGACGACGCGGGACCTGTCGCAAGGCAGGCACCAGCCCTTCTCCGGGCCGGTCGTCCGGGTGGGTTGCTCGAGGCGGCGCGCAAGCGCCGTCCCAGAGGAATGGTCGCACGGCGGCTTCATCGCCGCTCGACAGAACCCGGCTTACAGGCCGACTGGCATCATCTCATCCTTCAGAGGCGACCCCGCCCGAGCGCCGGGTCGATGCCGCGCGTGGGCGTAGCGCGGACATTCATGGGATGCCGCGCCACCTTCAAAAACTTCGCCGACGTAAAGCTCCCATTTTGCGTTCTTCTTCCGTCGCTTACGGCGGTCGGATCAGTCAGGCCCCAACGGGAAGCCTGCTCTGGGAAGAAGCTGGCGCCGTTTACGAAACATCAACGTTAATAAGCCGTTAACACTGGCGTTCTAAGACTTTCCGGGAACGGCGGGCAAGTATCGTGACCGCGTTTCCCATTGACGCCCATGGATGCCCATGCTATCCCAAATGTCATCGAACGAGGGGCGCGGCAGCCCCGTTTTCAGACATCGAATCCCGCTCATCGAGCTTTCGATACGGCGGCAAACAAATGGTGGGCGCCGTCCGCCAGGGCACTGTCGTGCCTGCGGATCGGCGGCAAGGCGGGGGCTTTGATGGAATGCGAGCTGATCGCTCCAGGACAGTCGGCGGCTGATGGATCGGTTCCTTTCCAACTTCGTGCACAACATCGACGCCAAGGGGCGGGTGTCGGTGCCGGCCGCCTTCCGGCAGGTGATCTCGACCCGCGGCATCCACGACCTCTTCGCCATGCGGTCGCTGACACATCCGGTGATGGATGTGGGCGGACCGGAGCTGATGGAGCGCTTCGAGCGCCGGATGGATGCGCAGGATCCGTTCAGCGAGGCATTCCAGGACCTGTCGATCTTCGCCTTCGGCGACGGCACCTATCTGAAGTTCGACTCCGAGGGGCGGATCATGATGACGGACTTCATCCGCTCCCATACCGGCATCAAGGATCGCGTCGCCTTCGTCGGCGCGCGGGACTATTTCCAGCTCTGGGAGCCGGACCATTTCGAGGCCTACCGGAACGAGGCGCGCGAACGGCTTCTCGCCTCGCGCTCCGGTGGGACCGCGTCGGCGAGAGCGCCGGAATGACGACGGGCGGCGGCGGGGTTGAGGAACCCACCGCTGGCGGACCAGCCCGTCATCTTCCGGTGCTTCTCGCCGAGGTGCTTGCCGCCCTGCAGCCGGCGGAAGGCGACATCGTCGTCGACGGCACGTTCGGCAATGGCGGCTACACGCGCGCCATCCTTAACGCCGGCGCATCGGTCATTGCCGTCGACCGCGATCCGTCTGCCGTTGCCACGGCCAGGGAACTGGCGAGCGCGTATGGCGGCCGCCTGACCCCGGTCGAGGGGCGGTTCGGCGACCTGGCGGCCATCGTCGCGACGCATGGCGGCACGGTCGACGGCATCGTTCTCGATATCGGCGTCTCGTCGATGCAGATCGACACCGCCGAGCGGGGCTTCTCCTTCCAGAAGGACGGTCCGCTCGACATGCGCATGGGCCCCTCCGGACCGACCGCTGCCGATGTCGTCAACCGGCTGAAGATCGGCGATCTCGCTCGGATCTTCGGCTTCTACGGCGAGGAGAAGCAGGCCGGGCGCATTGCCCGGGCGATCGTGGCGCGGCGGGAGGAGCGACCCTTCGAGCGCACGCTCGATCTCGCCGGCGTCGTCGGCAAAGTCGTGGGGCGTTCGCCCAAGGACAAGATCGACCCGGCGACGCGCAGCTTCCAGGCACTGCGCATCTACGTCAACGACGAGCTCGGCGAACTCGCCCGGGCGCTGGTGGCGGCCGAGCACGTGCTGAAGCCCGGCGGCCGGCTCGTCGTCGTCAGCTTCCACTCGCTGGAAGACCGCATCGTCAAGCGCTTCCTGCGCGACCGCTCGTCGCCGCCGTCGGGCTCTCGGCATCTGCCGAACCTTGCGCCGGTGTCGCAGACCTTCGTGGCCCGCAACAAGGCCGTCGCCGCGAGCGAAGAGGAGGCGCGGCGCAATCCGCGTGCCCGTTCGGCCAAATTGCGCAGCGGCGTCAGAACCAACGAGCCCGCCCGCGGCGGCAGCGACGCGCTGGACTTCGCCGCGCTGCCTTCCCTTGCCGACCTACCCGAGAGCGGAGACTGATCCGATGCTGAAGACGATCGACGTCGTGCTGATCGCGGTGATGATTTCCGCCGCCGCCTGGACCTACCAGATCAAGCACCAGGCCGAGACCACCGAGAGCGATCTGGCCAACGTGGAGCGCCGGATCTCGCTCGAGCGGGAGACCATCCAGCTGCTCGAGGCCGACTGGAGCCTGCTCGACCAGCCGCCGCGCCTGCAGCGGCTCGTCCATGCCTTCGAGGCGGAGCTGCAGCTGAAGCCGATGCGGCCGGACCAGATCGTGGAACCCGACGAATTGCCGGCCCGGCCGGTCAATCTGGTTCCCGACGAGAACAATACGCTCGGCGGCTACGCCGACAACGGCGAAACGGTAGTGCGGTGATGGACGTCAAGAAGCTGCTCCGCCGCAAGCCGGATGCCGGGCCCACGCTGCCGGAATTCGATGCCTTCGGCCGCAGGCGCCGCCTTGGACCGCCGAAGAACCGCGGTCGCATCACCCTCGCCATCGGGCTGTTCGTCGGAATCTACGGTGTCATCGGCGGCCGCCTCGTCATGTGGGGCGCGGCACCCACCGACGTCGCCTCGGCCTATGCCGCCAGCGACCAGATCATGGCGGCGCGCCCGGACCTCATCGACCGCAACGGCGAAGTCCTGGCGACCGACATCCGCACCGCCTCGCTGTTTGCCGAGCCGCGGCGGATCATCGATGCGGACGAGGCAAGCGAGCTGCTGCTCAGCGTGCTGCCGGATATGGACCCGAAGTGGCTCTACAGCCGGCTGGCCAGCAAGGCGGGCTTTGCCTGGCTGCGGCGCGAGCTGACGCCGGGCCAGCAGCAGGCGATCCTCGACCTCGGCATTCCGGGGATCGGTTTCCGCACCGAGAAGCGGCGCTTCTATCCCGGCGGCAGCACCGCGGGCTTCGTCACCGGCCATGTCAACGTCGACAATCAGGGCACGGCGGGCATGGAGAAATACATCGACGACCAGGGCTACCGCGCTTTGCAGAACGCCGGTCTGGCCGTCGGAACGGATCTCGAGCCGGTCAGGCTGTCGATCGACCTGCGCGTCCAGCATATCCTGCGCGACGAGCTTGCCGCGGCGATGACCCGCTACAAGGCGATCGCGGTCGGCGGCGTCGTCCTCGACGTGAATACCGGCGAAGTCGTCGCGATGACCTCGCTGCCGGACTACGACCCGAACGATTCCAAGCAGGCCCTCGACAAGGACCGGATGAACCGGATGTCCGCCGGCCTCTACGAGATGGGTTCAACCTTCAAGACCTTCACCACCGCCATGGCGCTCGACTCCGGCAAGGTGAAGCTGACCGACTCCTTCGACGCCTCGCGGCCGATCCGCATCGGCGGCTTCACCATCTCCGACTTCCACGGCAAGAAGCGCGTGCTGTCGGTTCCGGAAGTGTTCATCTACTCCTCGAACATCGGCACGGCCAAGGAAGCCGAGGCCGTCGGCATCGAGGGCCACCAGGAATTCCTGACCCGGATGGGCCTGCTGTCGCGGATGCAGACCGAGTTGCCTGAAGTGGCGACGCCGACGCAGCCCAAGGTCTGGAAGCAGATCAACTCGGTGACGATCTCCTTCGGCCACGGCGTGTCGACCACGCCGCTGCAGACGGCCGTCGCGGCGGCGACACTGATGAATGGCGGCCGGCACATCCCGCCGACCTTCCTGCCGCGCAGCCGCGCCGAAGCCGACGCCCTGGCGACGCAGGTCGTCGACCCGAAGACCAGCGAGCAGATGCGCTATCTCTTCCGCCTCAACGTCGCCGACCAGCGCGGCTCCGGCAAGAGCGCCGAAGTCGACGGCTACAAGGTCGGCGGCAAGACCGGCACGGCGAACAAGGTGGTGAACGGGCGCTACTCCGACACCGCGAAGTTCAACGCCTTCCTGGCGGCCTTCCCGATGGATAACCCGCGCTACATCGTGCTGGTGGTGATCGACGAGCCGAAGCGCGAAGAGGGCAAGCCCTACGCCACGGCGGGCTGGAACGCGGCTCCGACAGTGGGTGCGGTCATCCGGCGCTCGGCGACACTGCTCGGCGTGCGGCCCGACTTCGGCGACCAAGCCAAGTCGCTGCTCGTCTCGTATTAATACCACAGCCGGAACGAACTGTTCCGGCAGGTGGAAAGCGATCTTCACCGAGCGACCGCTTGGCGATAGAAGACCGAACAGCCGGCCAAGGTTAGGCCGGCTTTTCGGTACAGAGCGGAACATGGTTAATGAAGCTTTCCCAACTCGCAGAGGGCCTTGCGACGGAATGGACGGGCGCCGACCCGGAGATCGCCGGACTCTCGACCGATTCGCGGGAAACCCGGCCTGAGTTCCTGTTCGCCGCGCTCCCCGGCTCCAAGGCCGACGGCGCCCGCTTCGTCGCCGACGCCGAAGGCCGCGGCGCAGCCGCCATCCTCGCAGGTACGCACACCGCGATCGACACCCGGCTCCCGCTCATCCGCGCCGATGACCCGCGACGCGCCATCGCGCTGATGGCGGCACGCTTCCATGGCGCGCAGCCGGCGCATGTCGTCGCCGTCACCGGCACTGCCGGCAAGACCTCCGTCGCCACCTTCGTCCGCCAGATCTGGGCGCGTGCCGGCCTTGCCGCCGCCTCGATCGGCACGACCGGGATCGTGTCGCCCGGCCGCGACGAATACGGCTCGCTGACCACTCCGGACCCGATCGCGCTCGCTAAGCTGATGGCAGAACTCGCCGGGGAGGGCGTGACGCACGCCGCGATGGAGGCATCCAGCCACGGCCTCGACCAGCGCCGGCTCGACGGCGTCAGGCTGGAGGCGGGCGGGTTCACCAATCTCGGCCACGACCACATGGACTATCACCCCGACGTCGAGGACTATTTCGCTGCCAAGATGCGGCTGTTCACGGCGCTGCTGCCGAAAGGCGCACCGGCCGTGATCTTCGCCGACGATCGCTGGTCAGGCCGGGCGATCGAGGTCGCCACCGCGGCAGGCGCGCGCGTCATGACGGTCGGGCGTGCCGGCGATTTCCTCAAGCTGAAGCGGCTGGAGCACGAGCGCCACCGGCAGATCGGCGAGATCGAGGCGGACGGGCGCATCCATCGCATCGTTCTGCCGCTGGCGGGCGAGTTCCAGATGTCCAACGCGCTGGTCGCGGCCGGGCTCGCCATCGCCACCGGCGTGCCGGCGGGCGATGCGCTGGCGGCGCTGGAGACGCTGAAGGGCGCCTCCGGCCGGCTCGATCTGGCGGGAACCACGGCCACCGGCGCGCCGGTCTTCGTCGATTACGCGCACAAGCCGGAAGCGCTGGAGAACGTCCTGGCCGCGGTCCGGCCGTTCACCACCGGAAGGGTAGTGGCGGTGATCGGCTGCGGCGGCGACCGCGACCGGATCAAGCGGCCGATGATGGGCGAGATCGCCGCACGGCTCGCCGACATCGTCATCGTCACCGACGACAATCCGCGCTCGGAGGATCCCGCGGCGATCCGCGCCGAAATCATGGCCGCATCGCCCGGCGCCACCGAGATCGGCGACCGGCGCGAAGCGATCTTCGAGGCGGTGCGCTGCGCCAAGGCCGGTGACACCGTGGTGGTCGCTGGCAAGGGGCACGAGGTGGGCCAGACAGCCGGCGGCGTCACCCAGCATTTCAGCGACCATGAAGAGGTCCGCGCGGCAATCGCGGAGGCGGGCCGATGAGCACGGCACTCTGGGACATTCCCGCGCTGATCGCGGCGATGGACGCGCGGCCGGTCGGCGACCTGCCGGGGACGATCTCCGGCATCTCGATCGACAGCCGTACGCTCGAGCCGGGCGAGGCGTTCTTCGCCATCAAGGGCGAGCAGTTCGACGGGCACAATTTCCTGACGGCGGCGACCAAGGCGGGCGCGGCGCTGCACGTTGTATCGGAACAGAAGCTGCCGGCGCTCGGCAGCGTCCAGTCGCCGCTTCTGGTGGTCGACGACGTGCTGAAGGCGCTGACGCGGCTTGCGGAAGCCGCGCGGGCCCGCGCGCAGGCGAAGATCATCGCGGTCACCGGCAGCGTCGGCAAGACCACCACCAAGGAAGCGCTGCGGCACGGCCTGTCGGCCTGCGGCAGCGTCCACGCCAGCGCCGCCTCGTTCAACAATCACTGGGGCGTGCCGCTGAGCCTCGCGCGCCTGCCGGCGGATGCGCGCTTCGCGGTGTTCGAGATCGGCATGAACCATCCGGGCGAAATCCGCCCGCTGGTGAAGCTGGTGCGCCCGGACCTCGCGATCGTCACACTGATAGCGCCGGCCCATCTCGGCCATTTCCGCGACCTCGACGAGATCGCCGAGGCCAAGGCGGAGATCTTCGAGGGGCTGGTCGAGGGCGGCACGGCCATCCTCAACGGCGACGACCCACAATGCGGGCGGCTGGCCACCATGGCGCGGGCGGCGGGCGTCAGTCGGATCGCGACCTTCGGCGAGGCGGCCGGGACCGACTTCCGCCTGACCTCGTTCGGGCCTTCGCCGGAAGGCGCGACGATGACGGCGACGATCGCCGGCGAGGAAGTGCGGGTGCAACTGGCGCCCAGCGGCCGGCACATGGCGCAGAACGTTCTGGCGGTGCTCGGTGCGGCGAAGCTCGCCGGTGCCGACATCCAGGCCGTCGCGGCGGCGCTCGGCAGCTGGCGCGCCGTCAAGGGACGCGGCGCCCGTCACCGCCTGCCGCTACCGGGAGGTGGAACCATCACGCTCATCGACGACAGCTACAACGCCAACCCCGCGTCGATGCGCGCAGCACTCGACGTCTTGAAGACCGAGCCCGTGGGCGAGGGCGGCAGGCGGATCGCCGTGATCGGCGACATGCTGGAACTCGGCACGCATGCCGCCGCCCTCCATGCCGATCTGGCGGGAGCCATCGAGGCCGCCGGGGTGGAGCGGGTGTACATGGCCGGCAACGAGATGAAGGCGCTCGACGACGTGCTGGAAAGCCGCGTGCCGCGCGAGTGGCACGACAGTGTCGACGAGCTGCTGGCGAGCCTGCTCGGCTCGGCGCGCGCCGGCGACGTCATCATGGTCAAGGCATCCAAGAGCATCGGCTTCGGGCCGCTGGTGGAGCGGATCATCGCCCAACACGCACCCGAGGACGCGGCGTCGCCCTCCTCGCAGACCACGTCCGGAGACGACGCATGATCGCCTATCTCGGACAGTTCGGCGCCGAATTCCCGATCTTCAACGTCTTCCGCTACATCACTTTCCGCACCGGCGCGGCGATGATCACCGGCTTCATCGTGGTCTTCCTGTTCGGCCCGGCGATCATCGCCAATCTCCGGATCCGCCAGGGCAAGGGCCAGCCGATCCGCGCCGACGGTCCGCAGACGCATTTCAAGAAGGCCGGCACGCCGACCATGGGCGGGCTGATGATCATCAGCGGCTTCCTGGTGGCGACGCTGCTGTGGTCGGACCTGTCCAACCTCTATGTCTGGACGGTGCTGATGGTCACCGTCGGCTTCGGCGCCATCGGCTTCTATGACGATTATCTCAAGGTCACCAAGCAGAGCCACAAGGGCTTTTCCGGCAAGTCGCGCCTGGCGCTGGAGTTCCTGATCGCCGGCACGGCGGCGACGATGATCGTCTATGCCGGCACCGGCAGCTTTGCTTCCTCGCTGGCGTTTCCGTTCGTCAAGGCGGTGCTGCTCGACCTCGGCTGGTTCTACGTCGTGTTCGGGGCCTTCGTGATGGTCGGCGCCGGCAACGCGGTGAACCTCACCGACGGGCTCGACGGGCTCGCCATCGTGCCGATCATGATCGCCGCCGCGGCCTTCGGCCTGATCGCCTATGTCGCCGGCAACGTGAACTTCTCCACCTACCTGCAGATCCACTATGTCGCCGGCACCGGCGAGCTTGCCCCGCTGTGCGGCGCGGTGATCGGGGCAGGGCTCGGCTTCCTGTGGTTCAACGCGCCGCCGGCGGCGATATTCATGGGCGATACAGGCTCGCTGGCGATGGGCGGCATGGTCGGCACGATCGCGGTCGCCACCAAGCACGAGCTGGTGCTGGCGATCATCGGCGGGCTGTTCGTGATCGAGGCGCTGTCGGTGATCATCCAGGTCGGCTGGTTCAAGCTGACGGGGCGGCGGGTCTTCCTGATGGCGCCCATCCACCACCATTTCGAGAAGCTCGGCTGGACCGAGAGCCAGGTGGTGGTACGCTTCTGGATCATCGCCTTCATGCTGGCCTTCGTCGGCCTTTCCACACTCAAGCTGCGGTGAGGCGATGATCGCGGCCGAAAGCTTCGCCGACAAATCGGTGGCCCTCTTCGGCCTCGGCGGGTCCGGCCGCGCCACCGCGCTGTCGCTGGTCGAGGGCGGCGCCAGGCTGGTGGCGTTCGACGACAATCCGGACAGCGTCGCCGCGGCTGCCGCCGCGGGAATACCCACCGGCGATCTGCGCGACGTCCACTGGTCGGACCTCGCCGCCCTGGTGCTCGCGCCGGGCGTGCCGCTGACCCATCCGCGGCCGCACTGGACGGTGGAGCTGGCGCGGGCCGCAAGCGTGCCGGTGATCGGCGACATCGAATTGTTCAGCCGCGAGCGAAGCGTCCGGGCGCCGGAAGCGCCGCTGGTCGCCATCACCGGGACCAACGGCAAGTCGACGACGACGGCGCTGATCGCGCATTGCCTGCGCTCGGCCGGCAGAGACACGCAGATGGGTGGCAATATCGGCGTCGCGGTGATGACGCTGGAGCCGCCGGCGCCGGAACGCCACTACGTGCTCGAATGCTCGTCCTACCAGATCGACCTGGCGCCGACGCTGGCGCCGTCGATCGGCATCCTCCTCAACCTGACGCCTGACCACCTCGACCGGCACGGCACGATGAGCCATTACGCGGCGATCAAGGCACGCCTGGTGGCGGGGTCGGACACCGCCGTCATCGGGATCGACGACGCGCATTGCCGTGGAATCGCCGAAGAGCTGGAAGGCGAGGGCAAGCGGGTGATCCGCATCTCGCAGGCGAGCGACGCCAGTGCCGCGGTCGGCTTCGACGGCACGGCGCTGCTGCGCCGCATGCCGGGCCTGCCGGAGGTCTCCTTCACACTCGCCGGGATCGGCTCGCTGCGCGGACGCCACAATGCCCAGAACGCCGCGGCCGCCGTGGCGGCGCTCAGCCTCGCCGGCCTGTCGCCGGACGAGATTGAAACGGGACTGCAAAGCTTCCCGGGGCTCGCCCACCGCATGGAAACCGTCGGCCGGCAGGGTGACGTGCTGTTCGTCAACGATTCCAAGGCGACCAATGCCGATGCCGCGGCGACCGCGCTGGCCAGCTTTCCGCGGATCCACTGGATCGCCGGCGGGCTCGCCAAGGAGGGCGGGATCGCGCCGCTGGCGCCGTTCTTCCCGAAGATCGTCAAGGCCTATCTGATCGGCGAGGCGGCGCCCGCCTTCGCGGCGACGCTTGGTAAACGAATTCCTTACGAAATCTCCGATACGCTGGACGTCGCCGTGCGGCATGCCGCGGCGGACGCTGCCGCGGGCGGCGGCGAGGAGGTCGTCCTCCTGTCACCAGCCTGCGCGAGTTTCGACCAGTTCCGCAATTTCGAGGTGCGGGGCGACGCCTTCCGGGAAGCGGTGGGTCGTCTGCCCGGCATAGAGATGGTCCAGAGGGGATGAGCATGACGAGCCGGACCCAGCGTAGCCTGGTCAGCGACTGGTGGTGGGGCGTCGACCGCTGGTTCCTCGCCGCCTTCCTGATCCTCCTGGTGGGCGGCCTGGTGCTGTCCTTCGCGGCAAGCCCGCCGGTCGCCGAACGGATCGGCCTCGAGCCCTTCCATTTCGTCAAGCGCCATGCCGTCTTCCTGCTGCCGTCGCTGGCGGTGATGTTCGCCTGCTCCCTGCTGACGCCGCGCGGCGTGCGGCGGACGGCGCTGCTGATGCTCGGCGGCTCGCTTTTCCTGATGGTGCTGGCGCTGTTCTTCGGCACCGAGATCAAGGGCGCCCGCCGCTGGATCGAGCTCGGCCCGCTCAACATCCAGCCATCGGAGTTCATGAAGCCCACCTTCGTGGTGATCTGCGCCTGGCTGTTTGCCGAGAAGGAACGCCGCCCGGACATTCCGGGCAACATGTTCGCGATGATCCTGCTGCTGGTCGCGGTGGCGCTGCTGGTCGCCCAGCCCGACCTCGGGCAGACCATCCTCATCGCTGCCGCCTGGGGCGGACTGTTCTTCATGGCCGGCATGTCGTGGTTCTGGATCGCGCTGCTCGGCGGCGCGGCCCTCGGCGGCTCGACGCTCGCCTATTTCGCCTTTCCGCACGTCGCCAGCCGCATCGACCGGTTCCTCACCGGCGAGGGCGACACGTTCCAGACCGACACGGCGCGCGAGGCGATCATGCGTGGCGGCTGGCTGGGGCAGGGGCCGGGCGAGGGCACGGTCAAGCGCATGCTGCCGGACAGCCACACCGACTTCGCCTTCGCGGTCATCGCCGAGGAGTTCGGCATCATCACCTGCATGGCGCTGGCGGCGATCTTCGCCTTCATCGTGGTCCGCGGGCTTTCGGTGGCGGGCCAGCAGCGCGACGTCTTCAACCGGCTGGCGATCTCCGGCCTCGTCCTCCTGTTCGGGCTGCAGTCGATCATCAACATGGCGGTGAACCTGCAGCTGATGCCGGCCAAGGGCATGACCCTGCCGTTCATTTCCTATGGCGGCTCGTCGATGCTGGCCATCGCCATGTCGGCCGGGTTCATCCTGGCGCTGACGCGGCGACGGCCGGAAAACCGCTCGCACACGGACCGGCTGGTCCAGCGAACCTATCAGCTGCACGGCGCCTGACGATCGAGCCGGGGCGGGTACTTATGTCTCCGTTCCGATGGCGGCCGGGCCTTGGCAAGGGAGCCGGCGGGCCATAGGTCGAGGCGACGTTCCTTTCCGCGCCGGCCTTACGGCCGGCCAATCGCCCGGTGCGCATGACGACCATTCTTCTTTCCGCCGGCGGGACCGGCGGCCATCTCTTCCCGGCCGAGGCGCTGGCGCACGAACTCGTCGCCAGAGGCCACGACGTTCAGCTCGTCACCGACGACCGGGCGGGCCGCTATGCCGACCGGTTTCCGGTCGAGACGGTGCATCGGGTGCAATCGGCCACCTTCGCCTCGAAGAACCCGATCAAGGTGCTGTCGACGCTCTGGACGCTGTGGCGCGGCTTCCGCGAGGCCGGCGCGCTGGTGCGGCGCATCCGCCCGGCGGTGGTCGTCGGCTTCGGCGGCTATCCGACGGTGCCGCCGCTGATGGCGGCGATCCGCGCGGGCCGGCCGACCCTCATCCACGAGCAGAATGCGGTGATGGGCCGGGCGAACAAGTTTCTGGCGCCGCGTGTCGACCGCATCGCCGTCGGCATCCCGCAGGAGAAGCTCGACCCGGCCTATGCGGGCAAGGTCACCGTGACCGGAAATCCGGTGCGCCCCGCGGTCATCGCGGCTGCGGGAACGCCCTACCGTGCGGCGGGCGCAGACGAGCCGTTCAAGCTGGTGGTGTTCGGCGGCAGCCAGGGCGCGCAGTTCTTTTCGGAGGCGATCCCGGCGGCCGTCGAGCTGTTGCCCGACGCGCTGCGGCGCCGGCTGGTGGTCACCCAGCAGGCGCGTGCCGACGACGAGGCTGCGGTGCGGCGCTTCTACGAGGAGCGCGGCATTCCGGCCGAGGTGGCGCCGTTCTTCAACGACATGGCGGAGCGCATCGGCGCGGCGCATCTGGTGATCAGCCGTTCCGGTGCCTCGACGGTCTCGGAGATCGCGGTGATTGGCCGGCCATCGATTCTGGTGCCGTATCCCTATGCGCTCGATCACGACCAGGCGGCCAACGCGGCGCGGCTGGAGGCGGAGGGGGGCGCCATCGTGGTGCGCCAGGCGGAGCTGACGCCGGAGCGCCTCGCCGAACTCGTCACCGGGATCGCAGACGGCCCGGAGCGGGCGATGGCGATGGCGACGGCGGCCCGCGCCACCGGCATTCCGGATGCCGCACGGTTGCTCGCCGACCTGGTTGAGTCTATGCCGCGCTCTGACGAAGGGCGCTGAACGGCAGCTTCCTGCCAGAGCAGTCGAGGGGATGCGCATGAAGATGCCGCCGAATATCGGACCGGTTCATTTCATCGGAATCGGTGGCATCGGGATGAGCGGCATCGCCGAGGTGCTCGTCGATCTCGGCTACACCGTGCAGGGCTCCGACCAGTCCGAGAACGCCAATGTCCAGCGCCTGCGCGAGATGGGCGTGACGGTGCATATCGAGCATGCGGCGGAGAATCTTGGCAAGGCGGAGGTGATCGTCGTCTCGACGGCGATCAAGCGCGCCAATCCGGAACTGGCGGCGGCGCGCGAAAGGCTCCTGCCGATCGTCCGGCGCGCGGAGATGCTGGCCGAGCTGATGCGGTTCCGCTCGGCCATCGCCATCGGCGGCACGCATGGCAAGACCACCACGACCTCGATGGTCGCGACGCTGCTCGATGCCGGCGGCCTCGACCCGACGGTGGTCAATGGCGGCATCATCAACGCCTACGGGACCAATGCGCGCATGGGCGCTGGCGACTGGATGGTGGTTGAGGCAGATGAATCCGACGGCACCTTCCTGAAGCTGCCGGCCGACATCGCGGTCGTCACGAATATCGACCCTGAGCACCTCGACCATTACGGCACGTTCGACAAGGTCCGCGACGCGTTCCGCGCCTTCGTCGAGAACGTGCCGTTCTACGGTTTCGCGGTGATGTGCCTCGACCATCCCGAGGTGCAGACGCTGGTCGGCGAGATCGAGGATCGCCGTGTCATCACCTATGGCGAGAACCTGCAGGCGGACGTGCGCTTCGAGAATGTCCGCTACGATGCCGGCAACTCGCTGTTCGACGTGACCATCCGCGACCGCATCACCGGCGAGACGCATGTCATCGACCGGCTGACCCTGCCGATGCCCGGCCGCCACAACGTTTCCAACGCCACGGCGGCGATCGCCGTCGCCCACTGGCTGAAGATTCCCGCCGATGCGATCCGCACCGGCCTGGCGGCCTTTGGCGGCGTCAAACGACGCTTCACGCTGACCGGCACGGTCGGCGGCGTCATGATCTACGACGATTACGGCCACCACCCGGTGGAGATCCGCGCCGTGCTGGCGGCGGCGCGCGCCTCGTCGACGGGGCGGGTCATCGCCATCGTGCAGCCGCACCGCTACACGCGGCTGCAGTCGCTGTTCGCCGATTTCGCCGCGTGCTTCAACGACGCCGACACGGTGGTCATCGCCCCGGTCTATGCCGCCGGCGAGGAGCCGATCGAGTTCGTGACCTCCGAAATGCTGGTCGAGCGGCTGAAGCTCGGCGGCCATCGCGACGCACGGCTGATCGACGGGCCCGACGAACTGGCGCCGCTGATCCACCGCCTCGCGCAGCCGGGCGACATGGTGATCTGCCTCGGTGCCGGGTCGATCACGCAATGGGCCTACGCGCTGCCGCGCGATCTCGAGGCGCTGGCCGCAGAAGATGCCTGAGGTCGACGGCGCCAAGCTGCTCGCCCGCCTGGGCGACCGGCTGACGGATGTGCGCGGGCGGCTGACGCCCGATGCCGGCATGGACAAGATCACCTGGTTCCGCACCGGCGGTCCGGCGGAGCTCCTGTTCCAGCCGGCCGACGAGGCCGACCTGTCAGCCTTCCTCGCGGCGCTGCCCGAGGACGTGCCGGTGATGGTGGTCGGCATCGGCTCGAACCTGCTGGTCCGCGACGGCGGCATTCCGGGGGTGGTGATCCGGCTCTCGGCCAAGGGGTTCGGCCAGGTGGAGCGGTCCGGCGAAACCACGATCACGGCCGGTGCCGCGGCGCCCGACAAGCGGCTGGCGGCGGTGGCGCTGGAGGCGGGGCTCGGCGGCTTCCATTTCTACCACGGCATTCCGGGCGCGATCGGCGGCGCGCTGCGGATGAACGCCGGCGCCAACGGCGTCGAGACGCGGGAAAGGGTGCGCGAGGTCCGCGCCGTGGACCGGCGCGGCGCGGCGCACGTGCTTTCGAACGAGGCGATGGGCTACTCCTATCGCCACTCCGAGGCGCCCGGCGACCTGATCTTCACGAGCGCCATGTTCGAGGGCGAAGCCGCCGAGCCGGCGGAGATCCGCGCCCGGATGGACGAGGTCCAGCACCATCGCGAGACCGTCCAGCCGATCCGCGAGAAGACCGGCGGCTCGACCTTCAAGAATCCGCCCGGCACCTCCGCCTGGAAGGAAGTCGACCGCGCCGGCTGCCGTGGCCTGATCGTCGGCGGCGCGCAGATGTCCGAGATGCACTGCAACTTCATGATCAACACCGGCACCGCGACCGGTCACGACCTGGAACTGCTCGGCGAGACCGTGCGGGCGCGGGTGCTGGAGACATCCGGCATAAGGCTCGAGTGGGAGATCAAGCGGCTGGGCCGGTTTGCCGAGGGGCAGGGCGTCGAGCCGTTTCTCGGCCGCGGCTGAGATGGGCCTGAGGGGAGCGCTGCTCTCCCGGTTCTCTGTACAGCGCCAAGCGTTGACGCTTCGATCTCCCCCCTTGTGGGGGAGATGCCGGCAGGCAGAGGGGGGTATGAAGCTCCCCTAGTCCGATGCCGAGGCACCCCCCTCTGGGCTGCCGCCCATCTCCCCCACAAGGGGGGAGATCAGCCAGTCTCCGAGCGTGTCGTCCGTCGCCAATGGTGCAAAGTCAGAGTCACATCAGGCGGCTGGGCGGATTTCCTAATCTTAAACCATAAGCAGAAGCACACCGGAGACTTCGACAAGGCCGGCGGGAAGTACGGGCTGGAAGGGCTCGTCGCGCAGGTGTGAGGCTAAGGCACCCTCTCCCCCCTTGAGGGAGAGAAAGCGATTTCATCGGCTTGGCGCCGCAGGCGCTAAACGATAGAAATCGCAAGAGAGGGGTACCCGGCTTCCGCGCAGCTCAGCGCCCGACAGCAGCGCTCACACCCCTCTCTTGCCTTTTCTGCGACTTGGGTCCTCGGCAAGCCTCGGACCAAGACCGCGAAAAGGCTTTCTCTCCCTCAAGGGGAGAGAGGGCGGACTGCCGCCGACGCCTCTGCTTCGCTTCCCGGATTTGCCCCCTCTCCCCCCTTGAGGGGGAGAAAGCGATTTCATCGGCTTAGTGCCGACGGCGCTAAACGATAGAAATCGCAAGAGAGGGGTACTTGGCTTCCGCGCGGATCACCGCCCGCTCGCGACGTCCGCCCACCCCTCTCTTGCCTTTTCTGCGACTTGGGTCCTCGGCACGCCTCGGCCCAAGACCGCGAAAAGGCTTTCTCTCCCTCAAGGGGAGAGAGGGCGCTTCAAGGCCGACGCCCGCTTCGCTTCCCGGATTTGCTCCCTCTCCCCCTTGAGGGGGAGAAAGATTTCATCGGCTTAGTGCCGAAGGCGCCAAGCGATGGAAATCGCAAGAGAGGGGTACCTGGCTTCCGCGCGGATCACCGCCCGCTCGCGACGTCCTTACACCCCTCTCTTGCCTTTTCTGCGACTTGGCCCTCGGCAAGCCTCGGGACCAAGACCGCGAAAAGGCTTTCTCTCCCTCAAGGGGAGAGAGGGTGCCTCACCTCGGATGCGGCCCGTCTCGCCCTTCGTCAGTGGCCTCCCACCCCTCTCTTGCTGCCGCATTTCCGCCTATCTGCCGACAGGATTACGATTTTCTTGCTTTCGCCCCGATCGGTTAACTCCTGCTTAACCATCGGACTGCGATGAATGGCCGGAAGCCTTCATACAGGATTGAAACGGGCGTCCATGGCCAAGAATGTCGCGGTTTTGATGGGTGGATTTTCGTCGGAGCGGCCGGTGAGCCTGCGCTCCGGTGCTGCCTGCGCCGCTGCGCTGGAAACGGCCGGCTACGACGTGACGACGGTCGATGTCGGCCGCGACGTCGCGACGGTGCTGGCGGAACTGCGGCCGGACGTGGCGTTCAACGCGCTGCACGGACCGTATGGCGAGGACGGGACCATCCAGGGCATCCTGGAATATCTGCAGATCCCCTACACCCATTCGGGCGTCCTGGCCTCGGCGCTGGCGATGAACAAGCAGGTCGCCAAGACCGTCGCGTCGGCCGCCGGCATCCCGGTCGCCGAAGCCAAGGTGATGCACCGCCAGGAGGCCGCCAAGACGCACGTCCTGTCGCCGCCTTACGTGGTCAAGCCGGTGGCGGAAGGGTCGAGCTTCGGCGTGCTGATCGTCCGCGAGGACCAGGAACACCCGCCGCAGCAGCTCTACGGCGCCGACTGGCCCTATGGCGACATCGTCATGGTGGAGCGCTTCGTCCACGGGCGCGAGTTCACCTGCGCGGTCATGGGCGACGTCGCGCTGGAGGTCTGCGAGATCATCCCGGAAGGCCACGCCTTCTACGATTACGATTCCAAATACGTCGCCGGCGGCTCGCGCCATGTGGTGCCGGCGGAGATCCCCGCGGCGGTGACGCGGCGGATCCAGGAATGGTCGCTGACGGCGCATCGCGTCATCGGCTGCCGCGGCGTCTCGCGCTCCGACTTTCGCTATGACGACCGGTTCGGCGACGGCGGCGAGGTGATCTGGCTGGAGATCAACACCCAGCCCGGCATGACCGAGGTCTCGCTGGTGCCCGACATCGCCGCCGCCTCCGGCCACAGCTTTCCCGAACTGCTCACCTGGATGGTGGAGGACGCGTCATGCGGGCGATGAGCGACGACTACCGGCCGCTGCGCGCCCCCGGCCGCCTGACGCTGCACGTCGTCCGCCTGGCACGCCGTGTCTCGGGCGGTGCGGCAGCGCTGGCGCATGCGCCACTGCCGCGCTTCGGCATGATGGCGGCGGCAGTGATCGGTTCGAGCGTCGTCTACGGCATCTCGGCCGGGGGCCACACGGTGACCGTCATCGACGCCTTCGCCCAGCCGCTCGGCTTCTCGATCAACCGTGTCGACGTCGAGGGCAATGACGAGACCTCCGAGATCGATGCCCTGCAGGCGCTCTGGCAGACCGGGTCGCAGAGCCTGTTCTCGCTGGACCCTTCGGCGGCACGCGAGACGCTCGAGGCGATGCCCTGGGTCGACCGCGCCTCGGTCGCGAAGATCTTCCCGGACCACGTCCGGATCACGTTGTCCGAGCACCGGCCCTACGCGGTCTGGCAGCGCGGCACGGATTTCCTCGTCGTCAACCGCGAGGGCAAGGAAATCGTGCCCTACGCGCCGGGGCGCTACGCCGCCCTGCCGGTCGTCGTGGGCACCGGTGCGGCGAGTTCCGCCGCCGCGCTGATCGACGAGATGGAAGTGCTACCCGAGCTTCGCGCAAGGGTCAGGGCTTACATTCGCGTGGGCAACCGCCGGTGGGACCTGCGGCTCGAGAATGGCGTGACCATACGGTTGCCGGAAAATGGGGCGGTCGAAGCCCTTGCGGAGGTAGCACGGATGGATCGGGAGCACGGATTGTTGTCACGCGACATCGAGGCCGTGGACGTGCGCCTGGCCGACCGGATGGTCGTCAAGCTGACCTCGGAAGCCCTGGTGCGCCGCAACGCCGCGCTGGAAGAGCGCGAGAAGATCATCAAGCGTAGCCGGAAGGACAACCCGGTATGAGTTTGTTTGCACGAGGCCGGGGCGACCTGCCGCGCATCAGCGCGCTGCCCAAGCGCCGTTCACGGGTGATTTCCGTGCTCGACGTCGGCTCGGAGAAGGTCACCTGCCTGATCGCCCGGCTGCGGCCGCGGCTGCCCAGCGAAATGCTGCCCGGCCGCACCCACGCCATCGAGGTCGTCGGCGTCGGCCACCAGCGCTCGCACGGCATCAAGTCGGGCGTCGTCGTCGACCTGGACGCTGCCGAGCAGGCGATCCGCCATTGCGTCGAGGCGGCCGAGCGGATGGCCGGCCTGACCATCGAATCCCTCATCGTCTCGGTGACCGCGGGGCGGCTGAAGAGCCTGCGCGGCAACGCCGAGATCGACACAGACGGCGAGATCACCCGTCTCGACATCGCCAAGGTGCTGGGCCAGGCGGCCCGGGTGACGCTCGACGACAACCGCGTCGCGCTGCACTCGATCGGCTGCGACTATTCCATCGACGGGGAGGGCGGCGTCGAGCAGGTCCTCGGCATGAGCGGCTCGCGGCTCGGCGCGTCGATGCACATCCTCGCCGCCGAGGAGACGCCGCTGCGCAATCTCGAGGCGGTGATCAACCGGGCGCATCTGATGGTCGAGGCGTTCGTCGCCACGCCCTATGCGAGCGCGCTGTCGACGCTGGTCGAGGACGAGGCGGCCATGGGGTCGGCCTGCATCGACATGGGCGGCGGCGCGACCACCATCGCGATCTTCCAGAACGGCCGGTTCGTCTATGCCGACCAGGTCGCCATGGGCGGTCACCACATCACGATGGACCTGGCACGCGGCCTGTCCATCCGCCCGGCCGACGCCGAGCGCCTGAAGGTCATGCACGGCTGCACGCTGACCGAACTGATGGAAGACGGCGAGACCGTCCAGGTCGCGCCGCTCGGCGAGGACGGCAACGAGGCGCCGATCACCGTCGCGCGCTCGCTGGTCGCCAAGATCATCCTGCCCCGCGTCGAGGAGACGCTGGAACTGGTGCGCGACCGGCTGGCCTCGTCGGGGCTCGGCCATGTCATCGGCAAGCGCGTCGTCCTCACCGGCGGCGCCAGCCAGCTGGCAGGTCTCGGCGAGACGGCGCGTTCCATCCTGCAGCGCAATGTCCGTCTCGGGCGCCCGGTGGGCGTCTCGGGGCTCAACCCGTCCCACAAGGGACCGGCCTTTGCGACCGCGGTGGGCCTCCTGATCTACCCGCAGGTGGCCCATCGCGAATACGTGGCGGAGACCTCGATCGCGGCGTTCGCGGTCGACGAGAACACCAGGACAGGGCGGATCGGCTCCTGGCTCCGGCGGAGCCTCTGACGAACACCCGGGGCGCAAGCCGCTGGGGTGCCAAAAAGTAACGGTGCGCCGTGCGCCGGCAAGCATGGACCAAGGGATCGGCCGCGCGGCGAGACGGCCCGAACAGTGGAACGAGGAACGAACGATGAGCATCACCCTCAACAAGCCGGACATCACCGAGCTGAAGCCCCGCATCACCGTCTTCGGCGTCGGCGGCGGCGGCTGCAATGCCGTCAACAACATGATCAACGCCGGCCTCGAAGGGGTCGAGTTCGTGATCGCCAACACCGACGCGCAGGCGCTCCGCTCGTCGCGGGCCGAGCGCATCATCCAGATGGGCGTCGCCGTGACCGAGGGTCTCGGCGCCGGCTCGCAGCCGGAAGTCGGCCGTGCGGCCGCCGAGGAGTCGATCGACGAGATCTGCGATCACCTGCTCGGCTCGCACATGTGCTTCGTCACCGCCGGCATGGGCGGCGGCACCGGCACGGGCGCAGCCCCGGTCGTGGCACGGGCCGCCCGCGAGAAGGGCATCCTGACCGTCGGCGTCGTCACCAAGCCGTTCCACTTCGAGGGCCAGCGCCGGCTGCGGATCGCCGACCAGGGCATCGAGGAACTGCAGAAGAACGTCGACACGCTGATCGTCATCCCGAACCAGAACCTGTTCCGGATTGCCAATGACAAGACCACCTTCGCCGACGCCTTCGGCATGGCCGACCAGGTGCTCTACTCCGGCGTCGCCTGCATCACCGACCTGATGGTCAAGGAAGGCCTGATCAATCTCGACTTCGCCGACGTCCGTTCGGTGATGCGCGAGATGGGCAAGGCGATGATGGGCACCGGCGAAGCCTCGGGCGAGGGCCGTGCGATGGCCGCCGCCGAGGCCGCGATCGCCAACCCGCTGCTCGATGAGACCTCGATGAAGGGCGCCAAGGGCCTGCTCATCTCGATCACCGGCGGCCGTGACCTGACGCTGTTCGAAGTCGACGAGGCGGCGACCCGCATCCGCGAGGAAGTCGACCAGGACGCCAACATCATCCTCGGCGCCACCTTCGACGAGAACCTCGAAGGCGTGATCCGCGTGTCGGTCGTCGCCACCGGCATCGACAAGGCCGATGGCTACGTCGCGGCCGAGCGGCCGATGATGGCCCAGACCCAGGCCGTCGCCCAGCCGGCCGCCGCCCAGCCGCGCGCCGTTCCGGTGGCGCAGCCGGTCACGCAGCGTCCGGTCGAGGCCCAGGCGGCCCCGAGCTTCGCTTCGGTCGAGGAGGATTTCGCTGCGGACGAGATCGAGGACGATTTCACCGCTGCGCTCGAGGCCGAGATCGCCCAGGTCAGCCCGTCGACTGCCGGCGAGCGCCACGCTGCCGCCGTGCAGTCGCCGCGCATGCCCCGGGTCGAGGACTTCCCGCCGACGGTCCGTGCCGAGATCGAAAGCCGTGCAGCGTCGGTCGACGGTCACGAAGATCGCGGCCCGATGGGCCTGCTTCGCCGCCTGACCACGGGCCTGTCGCGTCACCAGGACGAGGAGGGTGTCGTCGAGACCCGCCGGCCCGCCGCCGAGCAGCCGCGCCGCGCGCCGGCCGAGCCGAGCCCGTATGCGCCGCGCCGCGTCGCGGCGGAATCGGCTGCCCGTCCGGTGGCCACGCAGCGGCCCCAGAGCGACGACGATCAGCTTGAAATTCCAGCGTTTCTGCGCCGTCAGGCGAACTGATCGGCACGCGTTGCAAGTTTGACACAGGGCCCGCCGGGGAACCGGCGGGCCCTTTCGCGTCTAACTTGTTGAAAATGCCTGCTTTTGCGATGCGTTAACCAGGCTTCTGGTAACAACGGGTAAGAAAGCGTGATTTGGCCATCGACGCAGTGCGTTCTAGGAATTTCCGTGCGTTCAACAGGTTTTGTGTCGCGTCGTTCGTCGGGGGGCGATCGGCCACTAGCGACCAGCAGACCGGAACGCCGAGGGGACGCCAGCCACAGGATGGAAGCGCTCCATACCTCGATCTGCATGGTGGGAAAGGTTTGCCGGTAGTGTCAATGTTTCAGCAGACGATAGGCTCGCGGATCGCATTCGACGGTGTCGGCGTCCATAGCGGCCTGCCCGTCCAGCTCAGCCTGCTTCCGGCCGAGGCGAATACCGGCATCGTCTTCCACCTCTTCGACGGCGGCGAGCTGCTGCACGAGATCAAGGCGGTTTCCGCCAACGCCGCTCTCATCGACCTCGCGACCGTGGTCGGTGACCCGCGTGGCGCGCATGTGTCGACGATCGAGCATCTGATGGCCTCGCTCTACGCGATGGGCATCGACAACATCGTCGTGCAGATCGATGCGCACGAGACCCCGATCATGGACGGCTGCGCCGCTGCCTTCATCGCGGCGATCCGCGAGGCCGGCACCGTCAGCCAGGCCTGCCGGCGCCGCTATCTGCGGGTGCTGAAGCCGGTGACCGTCGAGATGAACGGTGCCTGGGCGGAATACCGCCCGCACAACGGCACGCGTTTCGAGGTCGAGATCGAATTCGACAGCCCGGTCATCGGGCGCCAGACCTACAGCGCCGACCTGACGGCCGAGCGCTTTGCGCGCGACCTGTCGCGGGCCCGTACCTTCGGCTTCATGAAGGATGTCGAGCGGCTTTGGGCAGCAGGTTTCGCCCTCGGCTCCTCGCTCGAGAATTCCGTGGTGATCGGCGAGGACGGCCGGGTGATCAACCCGGAAGGCCTGCGCTACAAGGACGAGTTCGTCCGTCACAAGACGCTCGACGCGATCGGCGACCAGGCACTGGCCGGTGCGCGCGTCCTCGGCTGCTACCGCTCCTATCGCGGTGGCCACAAGCTCAACGCGCTGGCACTGCAGGCTCTGCTTGCCGACCATCGCGCCTATGAGATGATCGAGATGCCGTCGCGCCGGGTCGATCCCGTCCGCCACGCGCCGCTGGTCGCCGTCGCGGCGCCCGCTTACGGTCCGCAGACGCTCTGAAGCGGACGGTCCGGACGCAGCAGTCACAAAAAAGACGGCTTGGTGCGGCTTGAGCGTTGCCGGCATCAAAGGTCGGGCGTACACATGCCGGGCCTTTCGAAGGCAGGGGGTCGACGCATATGAGCAATCCGCAAACCACTCGCGCCGTTCCGCGCTCGCGCAAGGCGACGCTGGGACTGGCGGCCGTTCTGGGGCTGGCGTTCGGGGGGCTTTCCGGCTGCATGTCTTCGGGCACCAGCGACGTCGACGCGCTGGCGCTCGCCGCGCAGACCGAACCGCCGGACGTTCTCTACAACCAGGGCCTCGCCAATCTCGAGGGGGGGCGCCTCAGCGAGGCGTCAGCGAAGTTCGAGGCGATCGACCGCCAGCATCCGTATTCGGAATGGGCCCGCAAAGCGCTCGTCATGCGCGCCTTCGCCAGCTACCGCAGCGGCGAGTACGAGGACGCCATCAGCTCGGCGCAGCGTTACCTGGCGCTCTATCCGGGCTCCGAGGACGCCGCCTACGCCCAGTACATCATCGGGCTCGCCTATTACCGGCAGATCCCGGACGTCACCCGCGACCAGAAGGAATCGGCGCGGGCCGCCGCCGCCATGCGCGAGGTGATGGAGCGCTATCCCGATTCGGAATATGCCGAGGACGCGCGCACCAAGATCCGCATCGCCCGCGACCAGCTGGCCGGCAAGGAAATGCAGGTCGGCCGCTATTATCTCGAGCGGCGCGAATATCTGGCGGCGATCAACCGCTTCAAGAACGTCGTCGACGTCTATCCGGAATCGCGCCAGGTCGAGGAGGCGCTCGCCCGCCTGACCGAGGCCTATTACGCGATGGGCCTGACCAGCGAGGCGCAGGCCTCCGCCTCGGTGCTCGGCCAGAACTTCCCCGATTCGCCCTGGTACCGCGACTCCTACCAGCTGCTGCAGAGCAAGGGCCTGACGCCGCGCGAAGGCGGTGCCAATTCGTGGTTCGCCAGCGCCGGACGCGCGATCACCGGCGCCTGACCGGCGGTCATCGAGCCCGATCGCACGGTGGTGTGACGCCCGGCATGGCCAGCTAGAACACGCCAGAGGCCGTCTTCTCCGGAAGGCGGCCTTTCGTGTCTTCGGCGCAATGCCGATCTCGACAGGCCGCCCTATCTTCGCTTGGCTGTTGCTATAGCGGCGGCGCTTCACTACCGACATTCGGGCCATGCTGGTTCACCTTTCGATCCGCGACATCGTTCTCATCGAACGGCTCGATCTCGCCCTGGCGGCGGGACTGTCGGTGCTCACCGGCGAGACCGGCGCCGGCAAGTCGATCCTGCTCGACGCGCTTTCGCTCGCCCTTGGCGGGCGGGGCGATGGCGGGCTGGTGCGTCACGGCGCCAGGCAGGGTGAGGTGACGGCGGTGTTCGACATCGCCGGCGATCACCGCGCCCGCGCCATGCTCGTCGAGAACGGTATCGACGCGGATGGCGACGTGATCCTGCGCCGCGTCCAGAGTGCCGACGGGCGGACGCGCGTGTTCGTCAACGACCGGCCGTCCAGCGTCGCCCTGATGCGCGACCTCGGGCAGCTGCTGGTCGAGATCCACGGCCAGCACGACGACCGGGCGCTGGTCGACCCTGCCGCGCATCGCCTGCTGCTCGACCAGTATGGTGGCCTGCAGAGCGAGGCCGAGGCGGTGGCGCGGGCCTATGCCGCCTGGAAGGACTGCGAGCAGGCGCTGCTCCAGCACCGCGCCCGTGTCGACGCCGCCCAGCGCGAGGCGGATTTCCTGCGGGCATCGGTGGAGGAGCTGTCGGACCTTTCGCCGATCGCCGGCGAGGAGGAGGAACTCGCCGCGCGCCGCCAGACGATGATGCGCTCGGAGAAGATCGCTACCGACGTCAGCGACGCCAACGAGGAACTGTCGGGCCACTCCTCGCCGATCCCGCCGCTGGCAGGGCTTCTCAAGCGTCTCGACCGCCGCCGGGACGAACTGCCCGGCCTGCTCGACCCGGCGATCGAGCGGATCGACGTGGCGCTCGACGCGCTG
The DNA here is from genome assembly GCF_014196845.1 of Aurantimonas endophytica. Lineage (GTDB taxonomy): Bacteria > Pseudomonadota > Alphaproteobacteria > Rhizobiales > Rhizobiaceae > Aurantimonas > Aurantimonas endophytica. Next base: position 1,377,618 of record NZ_JACIEM010000001.1, on the reverse strand, counting down.
TCGGAGGCACAGATGGCGCTTGCGGCGGCGCTGCGCTCGCTGGAGTTCGACCCGCGGGCGCTGGAGGAGACCGAGGAACGGCTGTTCGCGCTGCGGGCGGCGGGGCGCAAGTTCAACGTGCCGGTGGACGATCTGCCGGAGCTCACCGCGCGGATGATCGGCGATCTCGCCGATCTCGACGCGGGCGAGGACCGGCTGCACCGGCTGGAGGCGGAGGCGACGGAGAAGCAAGCATTCTTCGCCGGCATCGCCGCGACGCTTTCGGAGAAGCGCCAAGTCGCCGCTCGGCTGCTGGAAGGTGCGGTGATGGCGGAGCTGCCCGACCTCAAGCTCGAGCGCGCCGAATTCATCGTCGAGACGGCGACCGATGCGGACCGGCCGTCCGCGGCCGGCATCGACAGCGTCGAGTTCTTCGTGCGCACCAATCCCGGCACGCGCCCCGGCCCGATGATGAAGGTTGCGTCCGGCGGCGAGCTGTCGCGCTTCCTGCTGGCGCTGAAGGTGGCGCTGGCCGACCGGGGCTCCGCGCCGACCCTGGTGTTCGACGAGATCGACACCGGCGTCGGCGGTGCGGTGGCCGACGCGATCGGCCGTCGGCTGGCGCGGCTGGCGGGCTCGGTGCAGGTGCTCGCCGTGACGCACGCGCCGCAGGTCGCCGCGCGCGCCACGAGCCATCTCCTGATATCGAAGGCCACGGCCGACAGCGGCGAGGATCGTGTCGAGACCCGTGTCGCCACGATGGGCGATGCCGGGCGCCGCGAGGAGATCGCGCGGATGCTGGCCGGCGAGAGCGTCACCGAGGAAGCGCGGGCCGCCGCCGCCCGACTGATCGGCGCGGAGAGGCGTTGAGGAGGCGGGTCGATGGCGCATGACAGCGTGATCCTGATCGCCGGCGCCGGTCCTGTCGGCCTCGCCGCAGCGGTCGAGCTGACCCGGCGCGGTCTGGCGGTGCGGATCATCGACGCCGGCGAGGGGCCGACGCCGCCCGAGCAATCGCGGGCGCTCGGCATCCTGCCGACAACGCTGGCGATCCTCTCCGCCTCGGGCGTCACCCAGCAGCTGCTCGCCGAGGGTGCGCGGATCGGCGGCGCCGACATCGCGCGCGACGGGCGCAGGCTGTTCTCCATCGAGGTTTCGGCCGCGCGCACGCCGACGCCCTTCATCCTGTCACTGCCGCAGGGCCGGACCGAGCGGATCATGGTGGAGTGGCTGGCGAAAAGGGGCGTTGCGGTGGAATGGGGTGTCGCTCTCGACGACATCATCGACACGCACCGGCCGCGGGCCGTCCTGTCGAGCGGCGAGACGGTCGCGGCGCGCGCCGTGATCGGCTGCGACGGCATTCATTCGCGGGTGCGCGAGGCGGTCGGCATTCCCTGGCGCGGCGAGGGCTATCCGGGCGCGTTCTCGCTGGCCGACGTGCGATTCTCGGCGCCGATCGACGCCACCCGCGCCAAGGTGAACATTCGCACCGGGATCGGCGGCTCGGCGCTGCTGCCGTTCGGGACGCATGCCGGGCGGTTCATCGGCCTCGGCGGCTCGCCGGAGTCGCTCTACGAGGGGGTCGAGGGTATCGAGGCGGTGACGTGGACGTCGCGTTTCGGCGTCGCGTTCCGGCGCGCCGAGCGCATGGCCAAGGGCCGGGTATTCCTAGCGGGCGACGCCGCCCACGTGCATTCGCCGGTCGGTGGGCGCGGCATGAATCTCGGCATCTGGGATGCGGCGACGCTCGCCTTCCTGCTCGCCGAGGGCCGCGAAACCGAATACGAGACCAAGCGCCTGCCGGTGGTCGACCAGGTGCTGAAGGCGACCCGCCAGATGACCGACACGGTGAGCAAGTCCGGCGGCGGCGCTCTGCGGCTCTTACCGTTTGCGATGCCGCTCGCCCTCCGCGTGCCGATCGTCGCGCGGCGGATCGCCGAACGGGCGCTAGCGCTCGACCTGCCCCAGCCGGAATGGCTGGCGGCAGCTTCCGGAATGAACAGGGACGCAGGATGAGCGACACGCCGGTCGAGGAACTGACGGAGACCGATGCCGCGGCGGAGCTGGAACGGCTGGCCGGCGAGATCGCCGCGCACGACCGACGTTATTATGCCGACGACGCGCCGACCGTGTCCGATGCCGAATACGACGCGCTGCGCCGGCGCAACAGCGCCATCGAGGCGCGGTTTCCAGGGCTGATCCGGGAGGACTCGCCGTCCGCGCGGGTCGGCACCGAAGTGTCGGACAAGTTCGGCAAGATCCGTCACTCGATTCCGATGCTGTCGCTGGACAACGCCTTCTCGGACGAGGACGTTGCGGATTTCGCCAAGCGCGTCCGGCGCTTCCTGAAGCTCGACGAGGCGGCGCCGCTGGGCATCACCGCGGAGCCGAAGATCGACGGCCTGTCGCTGTCGCTGCGCTACGAGCAGGGCGAACTCGTCTCCGCTGCGACGCGCGGCGACGGCACGACGGGCGAGGACGTCACCCGCAACGCGCGCACTGTCGCCGACATCCCGAACCGGCTGAAGGGGTCCGTGCCGGACATCTTCGAGGTGCGCGGGGAGGTCTATATGAGCCATGCCGGCTTTGCCGCGCTCAATGCGAGCCAGGCGGAGGAAGGCAAGCCGATCTACGCCAACCCGCGCAATGCCGCTGCCGGTTCGCTGCGCCAGCTCGACGCCGGGATCACAAGGCGCCGCAAGCTGAACTTCTTCGCCTATGCCTGGGGCGAGGCGAGCGAGGTGCCGGGCGAGACGCAGATGGACGTCGTCGCGGCGATGAAGGCGATGGGTTTCAAGACACTCGACCTGATGAAGCGCTTCGAGACGATCGAGGGGCTGATCGCGCATTACCACCAGATCGAGGAGGGAAGGGCCGGGCTCGGCTACGATATCGACGGCGTCGTCTACAAGGTCGACGACCTCGCCCTGCAGAAGCGGCTCGGCTTCGTCTCGCGCTCGCCGCGCTGGGCGATCGCCCACAAGTTTCCGGCCGAGCAGGCCACCACGGTACTCCGCGACATCGAGATCCAGGTGGGGCGGACGGGCGCGCTGACCCCGGTCGCCAAGCTCGACCCGGTGACGGTGGGCGGCGTCGTCGTGCAGAACGCCACGCTGCACAATGCCGAGGAGATCGAGCGGCTGGATGTGCGGGTCGGCGACACGGTGCAGATCCAGCGCGCCGGCGACGTGATCCCGCAGGTGCTCGGCATCGTCGCGGAGAAGCGCCCGGCGGGCACAGAGCCCTTCGCCTTCCCCGAAACGTGCCCGTGCGAGCTGAAGACGCCGGTGGTGCGCGAGGAGACGGCCTCCGGCGCGCAGAGCGTGGTTCGCCGCTGTACCGGCGAGTTCGCCTGTCCGTTCCAGCGGCGCGAGCATCTGAAGCTGTTCGTCTCCCGCAAGGCCTTCGACATCGACGGTCTGGGGGAGAAGCAGATCGACCTGTTCTACGACGACCCGGATTTCCGCGTCCGCACGCCCGCCGACATCTTCAAGATGCGGGGGCGCGATGCCGCCTCGCTGAAGAAGCTGAAGGACAAGGAAGGCTTCGGCGAGGTCTCGGCCCGCAACCTCTTCGACGCGATCGAGGCGCGGCGGACGATCGCGCTCGACCGGCTGATCTTCTCGCTCGGCATCCGCCATGTCGGCGAGGCGACGGCGAAGACGCTAGCCCGCGCCTATGGCAGCTTCGAAGCGTTCCACGAGGCAGCGCTGAAGGTGGCCGAGGGGGACGCCGAGGCCGCCGCCGAGATGGACGCGCTGGAAGATATCGGCGGGGCGGTGATCACCGCCGTGGCGCGGTTCTTCTCCGAGGAGCACAACCGCCATCTCGTCGACGAACTGGTGCGGGAGCTGACCATCGAGACGGTGGCGAAGCCAGCGGCGACCTCGCCGGTCTCCGGCCAGACCATCGTGTTCACCGGTTCGCTGGAGCGGATGACCCGCGACGAGGCCAAGGCCATGGCCGAGGCGCTGGGCGCCAAGGTAGCGGGCTCGGTGTCGAAGAAGACCGACCTGGTCGTCGCCGGCCCCGGCGCCGGTTCTAAGCTCAAAAAGGCGGCCGAGTTCGAGATCGAGGTGATCGACGAGGACGCCTGGTTCGTTCGGATCGGGCGGGGCGGCGAGGCGGGCTGAGCCCGCCCCCTGCGGTTCAGCCGTCCGAAGCCGTGCCGCCTTCGTCCTTCGGCACGATCCGGTAGTGGATCGGCTTGAAGCTGCCCCCATTGCTGGCGGGAGCCGAACAGGCGGTGAGGCCGATGACGAGATCCATCTCGGCGCGGAACGTGATGTGGTCGCCGGCCTTGCTCAGCGGTGGCAGGACCTTGAAGCGACCGGTCTCGCCGTCGACGGGCACGTTCATGAAGCAGTTGAAGGCGACCGGGATGGCGTCGTCGGTGACGCCCCAGGGTGCCAGCGCGGCAGCGAGGTTGCCGTGACAGCCCTGGTGCGGCGGCTCGTTGTCGTAGCAGAGGCGGAAGGTCGCCTCGCTGCACGGCGTCAGCAGAAAATCGTGACGGCCGACCGTGTCCTCGACGATCTCGAGCATGACGTTGGACCGGTTGGAATAGAGCTTGTCGCCGGTGGTGAGGTAGATCCGCTCGGCGTAGTCGAGCGTCCGGCCAGACGACAGCATCTCCCTGATGTCGGCAAGCGATACCGCCAGGAGGTCGGCAACCTGGCCGCCTTCCGGGTCGATGACGATCAGTTCCTCGCCGGCTTTCAGTTCGAAGGCGGCGCCGCTGCGCGGCGGGATGTGATGGCTGTGCCCGTTGGCGCTCATGATGCGCGCCGGACGTCCGGCGACTCCTCGTTGGCCGCCGGCAGGACGGCCGCCTCTGCCTTGCGGGAGAAGGGGCAGGTCCATTCGGGGCCGACGGCGCGGCCACTATATTGCCGCGCCTCGGAGATCGTGCCGTGCCGGGCAAGCATCGGGTTCGGCGCGCCGGCGAGCTTCACGTCGCGGTCGATGATCGCCTCGCGGAGCTTCTCGTAGCGGTTCGCTTCGCGCAGCATCTCGAACTGGTTGTGGAGATTGAACACCATCGTCGGGTGGGCGAAGCGCCGTGCCGGCCGGCTGGCCTTGGGATGAAGGCCGACGACGAAGAATGCCTCGCCGCCAAAGCTCAGCGAGAAATGCTGGTCGGCAGGGTCGGAGCTGACGCGCGGATCGTGCTTCTGGCCGCGCCAGGCGTCCTTGTCGGCAAGCGACTGGATGCGCTCCCACAGGCTCTGCTCGAAGCCTTCCTCGGTCAGCTCGGACGGACCTTCAAAGATCACCGCGAAGCTGGTGAACAGCATCGGCTCCTGGCTGTATTCCCAGGCAAAGTGCATCAACCGGTCCTGGATCTCCAGGTCGTTCCAGGCACTGTCGATGCTGCGGGCCGTGTGGATCGTCATGCGGCCACGCTGCAGGGCAGACTTGGCGCCGACGCAGGGAAAGCCCTGGTCCATGATGAAGCTGCGCAGCTCGGCCTCGAGAGGAGATGCAGCGATGTCGTCGTTGACGCTATGGGTACTGGGCATGGGGACGGAGCGCCTCGTTCAGGGGACTCCGAAACAGGCTGTGTCCCGGATGGTTCCGGTATTCGCTTGCCGGCTACGACTCCAGTCGACGGCGAGAGCGTCGAAGGAATGGCAGCCGCGATCGCCCGCGGCCGCCGGTTTCGGTGTTACTTCCGGAGCCGCTCGGCGTGCCAGCCGAGATGGTCGGCCATAAAGGTCGAGATGAAGAAGTAGCTGTGATCGTAGCCCGGCTGGCGGCGCAGCGTGAGCGCGATGCCGGCGTCCGCGCAGGCCTTTTCCAGGCGTTCGGGCTGCAGCTGGGCGGCCAGGAAATTGTCGGCCTCGCCCTGGTCGACCAAGAGCTCGGCGACCCGCGCGCCGTCCTCGATCAGCGCCACAGCATCGTGCTTGCGCCATGCCGCGCGGTCCTCGCCGAGATAGCCGGGCAGGGCCTTCTGGCCCCACGGCACTTCGCTCGGTGCGACAATCGGCGCAAAGGCCGAAACCGCCTTGTAGCGATCAGGATAGGTCAGGCCGATGGTCAGCGCGCCGTGGCCGCCCATGGAATGGCCGAGGATCGACTGGCGCTGCGGATCAACCGGGAACTCGGCGGCGAGGAGCGCCGGCAGTTCCTCGGTGACGTAGGACCACATGCGGTAGTTCTTCGCGAAGGGCTCCTGCGTCGCATCCACATAGAAGCCGGCGCCGAGGCCGAAATCATAGGCCGCATCCGCATCGTCCGGTACGCCGTCGCCGCGCGGACTGGTGTCCGGCGCGACAAAGATCAGCCCGAGCTTGGCGCAGGCGCGGCGATACTCGCCCTTGTCCATGACGTTGGCATGGGTGCAGGTGAGGCCGGAGAGATACCAGACCACCGGCAGCTTCGCGCCCGGCGCATGCTCCGGCACGTAGACCGCGAAGGTCATGTCGGTGCCGGTGGCGGCGGACGCATGGCGATAGACGCCCTGCGTTCCGCCGAAGGCTTTCGCCGTCGAGACGGTTTCCATCAGAAGACCACCACGGAGCGGATCGACTTGCCCTCGTGCATCAGGTCGAAGCCCTTGTTGATCTCCTCCAGCGTCAGCGTGTGGGTGATCATCGGGTCGATCTGGATCTTGCCGTCCATGTACCAGTCGACGATCTTCGGCGTGTCGGTGCGACCGCGCGCGCCGCCGAAGGCCGAGCCCTTCCAGACGCGGCCGGTGACCAGCTGGAACGGCCGGGTGGAGATCTCCTTGCCGGATTCGGCGACGCCGATGACCACCGAGACGCCCCAGCCGCGATGGCAGGCCTCGAGCGCCTGGCGCATCACCGTGGTGTTGCCGGTGCAGTCGAACGTGTAGTCGGCGCCGCCGTCGGTCAGGCCGACGAGGTGCTGGACGATGTCGCCGTCGATCTCCTTCGGATTGACGAAATGCGTCATGCCGAAGCGGCGGCCCCACTCTTCCTTGTCCGGATTGATGTCGACGCCGATGATCTTGTCGGCACCGACGAGGCGGGCGCCCTGGATGACGTTCAGCCCTATGCCGCCGAGGCCGAAGACGACGACGTTGGCGCCCGGCTCTACCTTCGCCGTGTTGACCACAGCGCCGACGCCGGTGGTCACGCCGCAGCCGCAATAGCAGGTGGTCTTGAACGGCGCGTCCTGGCGGATCTTGGCGACGGCGATCTCGGGCAGGACGGTGAAGTTCGAGAAGGTCGAGCAGCCCATATAGTGGTGGATCGCCTGGCCCTTGTAGGAGAAGCGGGTGGTGCCGTCCGGCATCAGGCCCTTGCCCTGGGTGGCGCGGATCGCGGTGCACAGGTTGGTCTTGCCGGAGAGGCACGACTTACACTGGCGGCATTCCGGCGTGTAGAGCGGGATCACGTGGTCGCCGGGCTTCACATAGGTGACGCCGGCGCCGACCTCGCGGACGATGCCCGCGCCCTCGTGGCCGAGGACCGACGGGAACAGCCCCTCGGAATCCAGCCCGTCGAGCGTATAGGCGTCGGTGTGGCAGATGCCGGTCGCCATGATCTCGACCAGCACCTCGCCGGCCTTCGGACCTTCCAGGTCGAGCTCGACGATCTCGAGCGGTTTCTTGGCCTCGAACGCCACGGCGGCTCTGGTCTTCATGCATCTCTCCGAAATCTTGGTGCCGGGCTCGTGCTAGCGGTTTCGGGCCGGCTTGCAAACCCTGCGGCGGACGCGCCGGACGCGTGGGCTCGGTGCTGACGCGCCGGAAGCTGCATGGCAGCAGGGCCACGGTCGGCGGCAGAAGCGTTGATAAGGCGCGATGACGGGTTGCGGCGATGTCGGGGTAAGCCGAGATTGGCGTTTCACGAACGGGAATCGCTCATGTCCTTCAGTCCGCCGCGCGTGCTGCGCACCGGCCTCTTCACGCTGCTTTTGCTCACGGGTGCCGGCGGGGCTGCATTTTCGGCCGAGACCTTAGAAACGCCGCTCGCGCCGGGCCTCACAATCCCCGCCCAGGCCCTGGCGGCACCGGTCGTCGCGGCGAACGACGTCGGGGCCATCGCCGACATTGCCCGTGGCTATGGCGAGGCTGACGAGATCGCCGCGGACAACGGCGATCCGGTGATAACCGGCGAGATGAACGGCATCGGCTACCAGATCTTCTTCCTCGAATGCGTCGCCAACCGCGACTGCAAGGTGCTGGATTTCTATGCCATCTGGGACACGCCAGGCGTCCAGCTCGAGGCGATCAACGAGTGGAACCGCTCGCAGCCGTTCAACAAGGGCTATCTCGGCGAGGACGGGCTGCCGGTGATCGAGCTGAACCTGTCGCTGGTCGGCGGCCTGACCCGGCCGCAACTGGTCGATGCCTTCGACCGCTGGGCCGTTGCCCTTGCCGAGTTCCAGCGCACGATCATCGAGGCAGCGCTGTAGCGCCGTCGCCGCTTGCGCAGGCGGTGCTCACGCTTCCGCTTGCCTCCGCCCGGAGCCCGGCGTAATCCGCCTGACGAGCCAGCCGGCTCTCCCGCCGCATCCATCCCTGCCGAGCGCCCGCTTGACCCATTCCGCCCGCCTGGAAATCCGCGCCGCCTTGCGCCAGCTTCTGCCGGTGATGCTCGCCGTGACGCCCTTCGGGATGGTGTACGGCGCGGTGGCCGTCGCCGAGGGCCTGACGCTGTGGCAGGCGATGGGATTTTCCATCTCGCTCTATGCCGGTGCCTCGCAACTTGCGGCGCTGCAGATGATCGGGGTCGGCGCGCCGATCTGGTCGGTGCTGCTGACGGTGGTCGCTCTGAATTTTCGCCACGTGCTCTACTCGGCGTCGGTCGGCCGGCATCTCACGCGCTTCAACCCGCTGGAGAAGGCGGCGGCGTTCTTCCTGCTCACCGATCCGATGTTCGGCGCGGCAGAGGCGCGGGCGCTGCAGCAGCCGCTGACGAAGACGTTCTACTTCGCCTACGGCATCCTGCTCTACCTCGTGTGGATCGGCTCGACGCTGATCGGTGCGGTGTTCGGCTCGATGATCGGGGATTCGGAGAAATACGGACTGGATTTCGTCCTGCCGGTCTATTTCCTGTCGCTGCTGATGACCTTCCGGGCGCGCAATGCCTTCTATCTCGTTGCATCGAGTAGCGCCGCCGTGTCCCTCCTCGTCTACGCGACCCTGGGCCCGCCCTGGCACGTGACGATCGGCGGGCTCGCCGGCGTCGCGGTCGCAGCGCTCGCGCCGCCGAGGCGGCAGGCCGAAACGGCGGGCGGCGATGAGTGAGATCTGGCTGATCATCCTCGCCGCCGGCGCGCTGACCTACCTGACGAGAGCCGGCGGGCATCTGCTGCTGGCAAGGTTCGGGCGAATCCCGCCGCGGCTCGATGCGGCGCTGAACGCGGTTCCGGCTGCGGTGCTGACGACGATCGTGACGCCGGTGCTGGTGTCCGGCGACTGGCCGGAGCGCGTGGCGATCGTCATCTGCATCGCGCTGTCGCTGCGCCTGCCGCTGATCGCCACCGTCGCCATCGGCACGACGATGGTCGCATTGGCCCGGGCTGCGGGCTTCTGAAGGAGGCGGCGGAACGCCGGAGCGTCCCGCCGCTGAGCCTCAGGCTTCCTGGATCGCCGACAGCTTCCAGTCGCCGCCGCGCTCGCGCACGAAGGTCCACAGCTCGGTGGCTTCGGTCGGGGTCTCGGGATTACCCTCGACGACCTCGCCGGTCGTGCGATCGCGCATCACGTCGATCGACGAGAAGCGCATGGCGACGCTGGCATAGTCGCTCGGGCCCTCGCGCCATGCCTCGGCGAGATCGCCCTGCTCCAGCTTGACGTCGAGCACGTCGTTCTTGCGGCCCGAGGTGGCGTTGTCCGAAAGTTCCTCGGCGAGATAGGACATCACTTCCGGCGTGGTCAGCTGGCGCAGCGCCGCGTAGTCCTCGCGGGAGAAGGCAGCCTGCACGGCGACGAGGCGCTGCTCGAACGTCTCGAGGTCCTCGTCGGTGATGCCGACTTCGTCGGAGCCACTGGCCACTGGGGTAGCTGCTGCCTTGGCGCCTGCGGCACCGGCCGCTGCACCGGCGCCCGAGCCGATCGAGGGGATGCGGAAGCTGCCTGCACCCGCCGCCGGAGGGCTATCCTGATAGGCGCGGCGCTCGTTGCGGCTACCGTCGCCGGCGGATGCCCGGGCCGGCGTCGGCGCCGAGCGGCCGCGGAACAGGCGGATCAGCAGCATGGCGCCGAGCCCGACCAGCAGCAGCTGGACCAGCAGCGCCAGGAAGCCGCCCATGCCGCCGAAGCCGGTGCCCATCAGCATGCCGAACATGCCGCCGAGCAGCAGGCCGCCGAGCAGGCCGCCGCCGAGCCCGCCGAACAGGCCGCCGCGCTGCGCCTGTGCGCCGGGCTGGCGGGCGGCTGCACCCGGCTGCGCGGCCGAGGGCTGGGTCATCGTGCGGTTGACCGGCGCGGTGACGTTCGGCGCGGTCTGCGTCGCCGGTGCACTCTGGAACGTCCGCCCGCCGCGGCTGCCGAAGCTGCCGCCGCGCCGCGCGTCGGCATAGTCGACGGCGACGAAGGAGAAGACGAGGAAGAGGCTCGTGAAGAGAGCGCCGAAGCGCAGGCGGTTGGCCATCAAGTGTATCCGTCAGGTTGTCGTTACAGAGACATATGGGAAGGTGCCGTGACCCGTGCCACGTTGCGGGAGCAATATCGGCAAGGGCCGGCTAACGCGAGAGCGTTCGCGTCGCCGCCTCGATGCCCTGGAGCGTCATCGGATACATGCGGTCATCGGTCGCCTCGCGGATCATCGCGATGGACTGGGTCCAGTCCCACTGCGCCCGCGGCACCGGGTTCAGCCACGCCATGCGCGGCCATTGCCGGGAAAAGCGCGACAGCCAGACCGACCCGGGCTCGGCGTTCCAGTGCTCGACCGAGCCGCCCGGCATCACGATCTCGTAGGGGCTCATCGAGGCATGCCCGACGAAGACGGCGCGGTAGTCATGCCCGAAGCGGTTGATGACGTCCTGCGTCGCGATCGTCTCGGCATGGCGGCGGCGATTGTCCTTCCACAGCCGCTCATAGGGGCAGTTGTGGAAATAGAAGAACTCAAGGTGCTTCAGCTCCGAGCGCGCCGCCGAAAACAGCTCCTCGACGACCCGGACGTGGTCGTCCATCGACCCGCCGATGTCGAGGAAGAGCAGCACCTTGACCGCATTGCGCCGCTCCGGGCGCGTCTTCACGTCGAGATAGCCGTGCTCGGCGGTGGCGCGGATCGTGCCGGAGAGGTCGAATTCCTGCTGTGCACCGTCGCGGACCCACCGCCTGAGCCGCTTCAGCGCGATCTTGATGTTGCGGGTGCCGAGCTCGACGCCGTCGTCGAGATCCTTGAACTCGCGCCGGTCCCAGACCTTGACGGCGCGCCGGTGGCGGCTCTCCGCTTGGCCGATGCGCACGCCTTCCGGGTTGTAGCCATAGGCGCCGAAGGGGGAGGTGCCGCCGGTGCCGATCCATTTGGAACCGCCCTGATGGCGGCCCTTCTGCTCTTCCAGCCGCTGCTTTAGCGTCTCCATGAGTTTCTCGAAGCCGCCGAGGCTCTCGACCAGCTGCTTCTCCTCGTCGGTGAGGTGCTTCTCGGCCAGACGCCGCAGCCATTCCTCCGGCAGTTCGCGAGGGTCGATGCCTCTTTCGCCGGCTGCCGCGACGGATTCGACGCCCTTGAAGACCTCGGCGAAGACGCGGTCGAAGCGGTCGATGAAGCGCTCGTCCTTCACCAGCGTGGCGCGGGCCAGGAAGTAGAAGCCCTCGACGTCGAAGCCGACGAGATCGGCGCGCATCGCGTCGAGCAGCAGCAGGTGCTCGCGCAACGTGACCGGGACGCCGGCGTCCTTGAGCTTGAGGAAGAGGGTCAGGAACATCCGCCAAGCCTAGGGCAGGCAGGTCGCCGTGTCATCGGCGAAGCACCCGCAGGCTTGCCAGGCGCCGGCGCAACCCGCCACATGGGGGCCTGGAGGAAGCCTCATGCGCCTGTCGCTTGTCCTGGCCCTGATCGTCGTCGCGGCGCTCGCGCTCGGCCTGTACTGGCTGTGGACGCCGGACCGGTCGCGCGTTGCGCTGGAGGCGGCCTATATGGATTCGCCGGACGACATGATCGAGGTCGATGGCGTGTGGCTGCACGTGCGCGACAGCGGGCCGCGCGAGGCGCCGGCGCTGATCATGCTGCACGGCTTCGGCTCCAGCCTGCACACCTGGGAGCCGTGGGCCGAGGCGCTCGGCGATCGCTATCGGGTGGTGCGCTTCGACATTCCCGGGACCGGCCTCTCGGGCCTCGATCCGACCGGCGACTATTCCGACGAACGGACGCTCGACGTGCTGCGGGCGTTGATGGACAGGCTGGCGATCGACAAGGCGACGCTGATCGGCAACTCCATGGGCGGGCGCTTCGCCTGGCGCTTTGCCGCGGCACATCCGGAGCGGGTGGAGAGGCTGGTGCTGATCTCGCCGGACGGGTTCGCCAGCCACGGCCTCGAATACGGCAAGCGCCCGGACGTGCCGGCGATGGTCCAGCTGATGCGCTATGTCCTGCCGCGATCCATGCTCCGCATGAACCTGGTGCCGGCCTATGCCGACCCGTTGCGGCTCTCCGAGGCGACGGTCGACCGCTATTACGACCTGCTGCTGGCGCCCGGCGCCCGCGACGCGACGATCGCCCGGATGGGGCAGGTGGAGCTCGTCGAGCCGCCGCCGCTGCTGGCGACGATCACCGCGCCGACCCTGCTCCTGTGGGGGGAGAAGGACGCGATGATCCCGGTCGCCAACGCCGCCGACTACCAGGCGGCGCTGCCGGACAGTCGTCTCGTCGTCCTGCCGGATCTCGGCCACGTCCCGCACGAGGAGGCGCCGGCCGAGGCGCTGGTGCCGGTCGCAGCGTTCCTGGACGAGGGGCGGGCGTGAGAGGCCTTCCGATAGAGAAGCGTCCTCTGCATCTTCGCTGGCCGGAGCCAGATTGCGTCCGCTCGACTTGTCGATGCTGCGCCAATGGCGTATATAAGGGCTGGTGAGTGGCGCCGGGATTCCAGATCATCGTCGCTGAAACCAGGCGCTTCCAGTTGGACTGCGCGCTCTACGGACTGGATAGCGTTCGAAAGCTCAGACTCATTGATGCACTGGGCTCCGACCCGACGATCGGCCGTCCCTATGCGGAGAAGACGGGGCTCTGGGTCTGGTCGATCGGCGATTACGATCTGATCTATGCGATCAGCGGCGATTTCTCCAAGCTCGTGCTGGTCGAGTTGCGGCCGAGTTCATTGCCGCAAGGAAAATTGCTCGATCGGTTGTTCGTGGTGATCGATCGGATCAACGCCGTGAAGAAGCTGTTTGGCTTGTGAGGAAACGGATGAAGCGATTGAAGACACCCGAGCAGGAGGCCGAGGACCTCGTCGAGTCGCTCGAGCAGGCGCTGCAGTTCTTTGAAGGCGACGAAACCAACGTCGTCGTCCACCGCATCCCGATCGCCGTGCCGGACATTGCCAAGCTCCGCCGCAAGCTGAAGCTGACGCAGGACGCCTTTGCCGGCAAGATCGGCGTGCCGGTGGCGACGTTGCGCAACTGGGAGCAGGGACGGCGCTACCCGACCGGGCCGGCGCGGGTGCTGCTGAACGCGCTCGAGCGCGAGCCGAAGGCGGTGATGGCCGCCATCGCCGCCTCGGAGACGGTGGAAGCAGCGGAGTAGGGGGGAAGGTCGTCTCGCCTGGCAGACATGCGTCGCCGCCCCATCGACCGTCCCGCGATGCTGCCATCCCTCTGTGACGTCCTTACCCCTCTCTTGCCTTTTCTGCGACTTGGCCCTCGGCAAGCCTCGGGACCAAGACCGCGAAAAGGCTTTCTCTCCCTCACGGGGAGAGAGCGCGGATCACCGCAAATGCCGTGCTTCCTCTCCCCCCTTGAGGGGGAGAAAGCGATTTCATCGGCTTAGCGCTGAAGGCGCTAAACGATAGAAATCGCAAGAGAGGGGTCTTCGCGCTGACGCCGTTCAGACGGATGGCCGATCCGCTCCCGGGCCAGCGCGAGCACGCGGGCCGTGTCGACATCCGCCAGGACATCGGCTTTGCCGAAGGCATGGGTCCTCGGGTCAAGGCCGAGGATGACGCCGGGAGGGAGGGAGCGGCCTTGCCGGCACCGTACAGCGCCAGTGAAAGATGCGGCGGACCCCGGAAGGCGACACGAAGCGTGCCGTCTTCGTCACCCGCAGGAGGCCGCTGCCGCGGATACTCGCCCCACCATCACCCCGGCACGTTGATCTCTCCCGTCAGATACAAGACGGCCTCGCCGGCGACGACGACCGTGTCGCCGTCCAGCCGGCAGCGCAGCGTGCCGCCGCGGTGGGAGACCTGCCGGGCGAGGAAGGCGGTCTTGCCGAGCTTTTCGGCCCAGTAGGGCACCAGTGCGCAATGGGCCGAGCCAGTGACCGGGTCCTCGTCGATGCCGGCCTTCGGCGCGAACATGCGCGAGACGAAGTCGACGCCGGAGCCGGGCTCACCCGGCGCCGTGGCGATGACGTTGCGTGGCGGCAGGCCGGCGATGGCGCGGATGTCGGGCGCGAGCGCAGTGATCTCGGCCTCGCTGGCAAACACCGCCAGCCAGGACGTGTCGTCCGGCACGGCGAAGATCACCGCCTCGGTCGGCCGTGCGCCGAGCGCCGTGGCCAGCGCGTCGATGCCGGCGGCATCAACCGTGCCGACCGCGTGGCGGCGCGGCAGCCGCATGACGTACCAGCCGTCCTCGTCCCGCGTCACCGTCAGTTCGCCGGACTGGCGCGTCACAAAGGTCAGCGTCGAGGCGGTCTCGCCGAGGCATTCGGTAAGGACATAGGCCGATGCCAGCGTCGCGTGCCCGCAGAGCGGTACCTCAACCGCCGGGGTGAACCAGCGCAGCTCCCAGCGCGCCTCGCCGGCCGGCACGAGAAAGGCGGTCTCGGCGAGATTGTTCTCGGCGGCGATCGCCAGCATCGTCGCGTCGGGCAGCCATCGATCGAGCGGCACGACGGCCGCCGGGTTGCCCGCGAACAGCCGATCGGTGAAGGCGTCGACCTGGTAGAGGGGGAGCGTCGGCATGGGTGATCTCGCAGTCTCTCGAAGGCATGGCTTGTGGCCGCGCCGGGCCGGCGCGACCAGCGAATTCTCGTGATGGACGCGATCACCGCCACTGATGGCGGCCGGATCAGCGCTTTCGCTGGTACTTGATGAAGGGCGTCTGTTCGCCGATCCGGTCGTAGAGCTGGCGCGCCGTCCGGTTGAAATCCTGCGTCATCCAGTAGACGCTGGGGCAGCCCTCTTCATCGGCGGCGGCATAGACAGCCTCGATCAGCGCCCGGCCGACGCCGGTGCCGCGCACGTCGGGATCGGCGTAGAGGTCCTGCAGATAGCAGACGTTCTCGACGCGCCAGCCGTGGCGATGGAAGAGATAGTGGGCAAGCCCCACCGGCCTGCCATCGACTTCGGCGATAAGCCCGCGAAACTCGTCGGCTTTGCCAGACAGCATCCGCGCGAAGCTGGTGGCGTAGACCGCTTCGGGGACGCTCGCCTCGTAGAACTCGAGATAGGCCGTCCAGAGCCGGCGCCATTCGGCTTCGTCGGTGGCGGCGAGGGGGCGGATCATCACGGCGCTCATCCCCGGCCTCGCGCCAGGAACGCCAGCCGCTCGAAGAGATGCACGTCCTGCTCGTTCTTCAGCAGCGCGCCGGCGAGCTTCGGCAGTGCCTTGGTCGGGCTCTCGCGCAAATCCTTGGCCTCGATGTCCTCGGCGACGAGCAGGCGGATCCAGTCCAGCGCCTCGGAGGTCGAGGGCTTCTTCTTCACGCCCGGCTGTTCGCGGATTTCGTAGAACTGGGTGAGGGCGGCGCGCACCAGCTCCTGCTTGATGCCGGGATGGTGGACGTCGACGATGCGCGCCAGCGTCTCCGGGTCGGGGAACTGGATGTAGTGGAAGAAGCAGCGGCGCAGGAACGCGTCCGGCAGCTCCTTCTCGTTGTTGGAGGTTATGACGACGATCGGCCGGTGCTTCGCGCTTATCGTCTCGTCGGTCTCGTAGACGTCGAACTCCATCCGGTCGAGCTCCTGCAGGAGGTCGTTGGGGAATTCGATGTCGGCCTTGTCGATCTCGTCGATCAGGAGCACGACGCGCTCGTCGGAGGCGAAAGCCTCCCACAGCTTGCCGGGGCGAATATAGTTACGGATGTCATTGACCCGGGCATCACCAAGCTGGCTGTCGCGGAGCCGCGAGACGGCGTCGTATTCGTAGAGGCCCTGCGCCGCCTTGGTGGTCGACTTCACCGTCCATTGGATCAGCCGCAGCCCGAGCGCCGAGGCGATCTGGAAGGCAAGCTCGGTCTTGCCGGTCCCCGGCTCGCCCTTGACCAGCAGCGGCCGCTCCAGCGTGATCGCGGCATTGACCGCCACCATCAGATCCTTGCCCGCGACGTAGCTCTCGGTTCCGGTAAAGCGCATGCGTGTCGTTCCTTCCCTATCGGCGCAACCATAGGTGCGGCGACGGGCGATGCAAGCCGATCGGTGGACGGGCCGTGTGCGCTGCAGCACTTGGTTTGCGGTGCGGCAGGCGCTATCTCGGCAACGCCATGGGGTCCATCCCCGCCTTTGGGACAAGACGATGCGCCAGACCCGCCGACCCGATGCCGCCGTTGCGACCATGACGGCCGATGATGCCGCCGGCCCGCGCGGCCTCGGCACGGTGCTCACCGTGCTGTTCGCGGCCTCCTCCGGCGCTTTGGCCGCCAATCTCTATTACGCCCAGCCGCTGGTCGCGCTGATCGGCGCCGATACCGGCCTGTCCCGCAGCACCGAGAGCTCGCTGGTGACGCTGGCGCAGATCGGCTACGCGGTCGGGCTGGTGCTGCTCGTGCCGCTCGGCGATGTCGTCGAGAACCGCAAGCTGATCCTCGCCACCATGGCCGCCAATGTCGTCGCGCTGGCCGGCCTTGCCATCGCGCCGGGCCTGGCGCTGTTGTTCACCGCCATGCTCGCCGTCGGCATCACCTCGACCGCGGCGCAGATGATCGTGCCACTGGCCGCCAATCTCGCGCCGGTCGAGGAGCGCGGCGCGGTGGTCGGCAATGTCATGAGCGGGCTCCTGCTCGGCATCCTGCTAGCCCGGCCGCTGTCGAGCTTCCTCGCCGAATTCGTCGGCTGGCGCGGCGTCTTCGGCCTGTCGGCCGGAGTGATCGCGGCGCTTGGCCTCGCCTCGCTCTTCCTTCTGCCGCAGCGTCGCCCGGAAGGGACGCGCGGCTACGGGGCCCTCATTGCCTCTCTCGGCCGACTGTTCCTCGACCAGCCGGTCCTGCGGCGGCGGGCGCTTTACCAAGCGGCGATGTTCGCGGCCTTCTCGCTGTTCTGGACGGCGACACCGATCCTGCTCCTGCGCGAGCCCTACGGCTTCAGCCCCGGCGGCGTCGCGCTGTTCACGCTGGCCGGGGTGCTCGGCGTACTCGCGGCGCCGGTTGCCGGACGGCTTGCTGATCGTGGGTACACGCGTGTCGGCACAGCCGTCGCGATCGGGACGGCCGTGCTGGCGTTCGTGCTGGCGCTGTTCGGCGAAAGCTCGCTGGCTGCGCTGGTCGCGGCAGGCATCCTGATCGACCTCGGCGCCCAGGCGAATCTCGTCCTCGGACAGCGAGAGATCTACCAGCTCGACGACACGATCCGGAGCCGGCTGAACGCCGTCTACATGACGACCTTCTTCCTCGGCGGTGCCCTCGGCTCGGCGCTGACGAGCCCCGTGCTGGAAAATTTCGGCTGGCAGGGCGTGTGCCTCATCGGCATCGCCATGCCGGCGGCGGCGCTGGTGTATTTCCTGGTGGTCGACCGGCCGGAGTGATCCGCACGGCCGACTGGCAAGGGCGGCTCGCGCGGGTTATATTCGCCCGATGAACCCGCCCGCCTTTCCATGGACGACGAAACTCGCGCTCGGCAGCCTCGCCGCCGGGATTGCGGTCGCTGCGGCCGTCGCCACCCTCGGCTGGGCACGCCACGGCGAGCAGATCTTCGTCGGGATGCTGCAATCGGGATGGATGACCTGCTTCTGAGGCAGCGCGCGCATTCGTGAGCGGCATTAGGCGATCGAATATCGCGCGCCTGGCGCCTGTCGTGCTATCGCCGGTCGAAAATCACCGACAGACAAGGAGCGGACCCCGGAATGGCGGGATCCGACGAGGCCATGAGCACCACCACCATGATCCGCACCGGCCTCTGGGCCATGGCGGCGCTGATCGCCGGCGTATTAGCAGCGGTGTTTTACATTGGATCAGCGGGGCCGGGGGCAGGGCCAATTAGCGAGGGTCCTTATGGTTCTTCGTTCCAACTCATCGACCAGAACGGTGCGCAATTCACCGAGGCCGATCTTCGCGGCACGCCGGCCGCGGTCTTCTTCGGCTTTGTCCACTGTCCGGACGTCTGCCCAACGACGCTTTACGAACTGGCTAGCTACCAGAAGGAGCTCGCGGCAAGCGGCGGGCCGCTTCAGGTCGTCTTCGTCACCGTCGATCCCGAGCGCGACACGCCGGCGATCATGAAGGACTACGTTTCGGGCTTTTCGGCCGACGTAACCGCGCTGACCGGTTCGCCCGAGAACGTCGCGGCGATGCTGAAGGGCTGGGGCGTCTATTCGCGCAAGGTGGGCGAGGGCGAGGACTACACCATGGACCACACCGCGACGACCTTCCTGCTCGACGCCGACGGCGCACTGGCAGGCACGCTCGCCTACGGCGAAAATGCGGAGACGGCGAAGGCCAAGCTCGAACGGCTCACCGGCGTCTGAGCCGCAGAGGGGTGCCCGTTCGCCCTTCCCACGCTGCCCGGCTGAGCTAGTTTCGGCGCGTCATCTGAATACATCAGCGTGGAAAGCGGGGTGCCTTGCCGGCACCGGCGCCTTGCGGCTGCTCCGGAAGCTTTATCATGCACGATCTCGCCCTTCAGCTCGCGATCATCGGCGTTGCCGGCATCGCGGCGCAATGGATCGCCTGGCGTCTGCAGATCCCGGCGATCGTTCTGCTGCTGGCGGTCGGTCTGGTGTTCGGGCCGCTCACCGGTTTCATGAACCCGCGCGCCGATTTCGGCGACCTCTACACGCCGCTGGTCTCGACGGCGGTGGCGATCATCCTGTTCGAGGGCGGGCTGACGCTGAACTTCCGCGAGATCCGCGAGACCTCGCGGGCCGTGCGCCGCATCGTGACGGTGGCGGGACCGCTGGTCTGGCTGATGACCGCGCTGGCGGCGCACTACATCGGCAATCTCACCTGGCCGACGGCGATCATCCTCGGTGGCCTGCTGGTCATCACCGGGCCGACGGTGATCATGCCGCTGCTTCGACACGCCAAGCTGAAGAACCGCCCCGCCTCGATCCTGCGCTGGGAGGCCATCGTCAACGACCCGATCGGCGCGCTGTTCGCGGTTCTCGCCTTCGAAATCTATCTCGTGCTCCATACCGGCCATCAGGCTGAGAACCTCGCCTTCACCGTCCTTTTTGCGCTGGCGATCGCCGTCCCAGGGGGCATAGCGGCCGGCCGCTTCCTGGCCTGGGCCTTCGCGCGCGGCGCGGCGCCGGAATATCTCAAGGCGCCGATCCTGCTCGCCGCCGTGGTCGGCATGAACTCGCTGACCAACCTCGTGCTCGAGGAGGGCGGCCTGCTGACGGTGACGGTGATGGGCATCACCATGGCCAATTCGCGCATCGCCAGCCTTGCCGATCTGCGCCGGTTCAAGGAGACGATCACCATCCTCCTCGTCTCCGGCCTGTTCATCATCCTGACGGCGTCGCTGCAGCCGGTGGTGATCGCCGGCCTCGAATGGCGGGTGCTCGCCTTCCTCTTCGTGGTGCTGTTCGTGATCCGGCCGCTGGCGGTGTTCGTCGCGACGATCGGGGCGGGCCTCACCTGGCGCGAGCGGGCGCTGGTCGGATGGATCGCGCCGCGCGGCATCGTGGCGACGGCGGTCGCCGGGCTGTTCGGCTCGACGTTGGCCGATCTCGGCGTCGTCGATGGCGACCGGATGATCGCCTATGTCTTCGCCATCGTCGCGGTCACGATCCTGCTGCACGGCTTCACGCTCGGGCCGCTGTCGCGCCTGCTCGACCTGCGCTCGGCGGACCGGCCGGGCGTTCTCATCGTGGGGGCGTCGCGCTTCACCATCGCGCTGGCCCGCCGCCTCAAGGCGCAGGACGTGCCGGTGCTGATCGCCGACGCCAACTGGTCGCGAATCTCGCAGGCGCGGCTCGCCGAGCTCGATGTCTGGTATGGCGAGGTGCTTTCGGAGGCGGCCCACCACAACCTCAACCTTTCGCGCTTCGACTATCTGATCGCGGCGACCGACAACGAGGCCTACAACGCGCTGGTCTGTACCGATTTCGGCCCGGAGATGGGCCGGTCGGACGTGTTCCAGATCGGCAAGATCGCCGATTCCGATCGCCGGGCGATGAATTTCACCATCGGCGGCCAGCCGTTGTTCCAGCCGGCCAAGGGCTTCGTCGAATTGCGGGACCTCATGGTCGATGGCTGGAACTTCCAGGCGACGAGGCTGACCGACGAATTCGAGTATCAGCGCTTCACCGAGACGCGGGCAGAAGGCACCCATGCGATGCTGTGGATACGGCCGTCGGGGGCGCTGGTCTTTGCCGCGGGCGAGGGATCGGGCACGCCGTCCGAAGGCGACACGATCATCTCCTTCGGCCCGCGGCGCGCCGAGCGCGAGCAGGAAAAGATCGTCAAGGCGACGACGACGGAACGCGAGACGCGCGCCGAGAAGGCCCGTCAGACCGCCGAGGCGGTGAAACCCGGGGAGGTCGCCACCTGATGGCGCAGGTTCGCTACCATATTGCGGCCGGCAAAGCCGAGGCCGAACGGCTCTACGCGGCGCTCGACGCAGCCTTCGAGGACGAAGGCGCGCCGGTGGCGATCTCCGAGGTCGACGAGGCCGCGGAGCGCTTCGAGGTCTCGGCCTATCTCGAGGTCGCCGAGGGCGAGGACAGGACGTCGGAGGTCGCGGCGGCGCTTGGCCGGGACACGACCGACGGGATCAGCCGCGAGGATCTGCCGGACCGGGACTGGATGGCCGACGTCCTTGCCGCGCTGAAGCCGGTGCGCGCCGGACGCTTCATCGTCCACGGCGCGCATGACCGCGACAAGGTGGCGGCCAACGACCTCTCGATCGAGATCGAGGCCGGCCAGGCCTTTGGCACCGGCCATCACGGCACCACCGCCGGCTGCCTCTCGGCCATAGGGCGGATCGTCGGGCGTCGGCGCCCGCGCAACGCGCTCGACCTCGGCACCGGCAGCGCCGTGCTGGCCATCGGCATCGCCAAGCTGGCGCGGGTGAAGGTGCTGGCGACCGACATCGATCCCGTCGCCGTGCGGGTCGCCGCGGCGAACATTGCCGGCAACGGGGTCGCGCCCTTTGTCGAGACGGCCGTCGCCACCGGCTTCAGGGCACGCGCCATCGCCGACCGGGCGCCCTACGATCTCATCGTCGCGAACATCCTGGCCGGACCGCTGATGCGCCTCGCGCCGGAATTCGCCCGGCATCTCGCCCGGGGCGGCGACCTGATCCTCTCGGGTATCCTCGCCAGCCAGCGCGACCGGGTGCTGGCGAGCTTCCGCATCCAGGGACTCTACCATCGCCAGACGCTGGTCCGCGGCGAATGGGTGACGCTGCATCTGACGCGCTGAGCCGCCCTCGAACGCAAAACGCCGGCGGAAGGGCCGCCGGCGTTTCAGAACCAGGATTGTGTGGGCGGAATGCCCGGCGCGT
Organism: Aurantimonas endophytica; assembly: GCF_014196845.1. GTDB lineage: Bacteria > Pseudomonadota > Alphaproteobacteria > Rhizobiales > Rhizobiaceae > Aurantimonas > Aurantimonas endophytica. Next base: position 1,355,889 of record NZ_JACIEM010000001.1, on the reverse strand, counting down.
CAGCGGCGCTCGGGTGCCTGACCGTCGAACAGCGATTCGTGGCCGTTGCTGCCGAAATCGTCGAAGGCGTGGATCGAGTGATGCTGGGCGATATAGCGCCGCGCCTGACGCTCCCGCGCCTCGATGACGCGGTCGAGAACGTTGCGCATGAAGCCCTTGGACTTGCCGGACTGGCGAAGCGACAACTGCGTGAAACTGGTGGTGGCCATGGGGTGGTCTCCTTCGAGAATGAGTGCCTCCCGACAGGCTGTATATGCGGGTTCTCCCGGCCGTCCGGTAGAGTCGTTCCTGCATAGGTCCGTCCCGCCTGCTGCAATGCAGCATGGCGGCGCCGTTAAGCCGGCGTTAAGCTTTCCCGCCATGGCTTCCCCGCCTATGGTGCGCCCGCCGCGCGGTCCTCGCGTCGGCGGATTCGAGATGGCGGAAAGCGTGAGACTCATGTTCCAAGACTTCGATGCGGCGAGCGACAGCAGCGGTTCGGCGGAGCGGGTGCGCCGGTTGCGGGCGGGCCTCGCCGAGGCGGGGCTGGACGGGTTCATCGTGCCGCGGGCCGACGAGCACCAGGGCGAGTACATCCCGGATGCTGCCGCGCGGCTCGAATGGCTCACCGGCTTCTCGGGCTCGGCCGGTACGGCGCTGGTCCTCGCCGACCGGGCGATGATCCTCTCCGACGGGCGCTACACGCTGCAGGTTCGCGCCCAGGTCGACACTTCCCTGTTCGAGCCGGTCTCTTCCGTCGAGACGCCGCTGGCGGAGTTCCTGCCGGTAGCCGCCGCCGGCAAGCGGATCGGCTACGATCCGTGGCTGCACACGCAAGGCGAGATCCGCAGTCTGACCAAGGCGATGGAGAGGACGGGCGGAACGCTGGTGCCGGTCCGCGGCAACCCGATCGACCGGATCTGGAACGATCGGCCGGCGCCGCCGAAGGGCGCGGCGATGGTGCATCCGGAGCGTTTCGCCGGCAGGGGAGCGGCGGACAAGCTGGCCGCCATGGCCGAGAAGCTCGTCGAGGCCAAGGCTGACGCCGCGCTGCTCACCGACCCGGCGTCGATCGCCTGGAGCTTCAACATTCGCGGCTCCGACGTGCCGCATACGCCATTGATGCTGGCTTTCGCGATCCTGCGGCGCGACGGGCGCCCCACCCTGTTCGTCGACCCGGACAAGCTGGATTCGGCCCTGCGCGACCATCTGGCGCCGCTCGCCGACATCGCCGCGCCGGAAGAGTTCGAAGCCGCTGTGCGGCGCGAGGCGGCGGGCCGTGCGATCGGCATCGATCCGCAGCTGGCCGCTGTGCGCCTGGCGACCCTCGTCGCGGAGGCGGGCGGTACGGTGGTCGAGATGGCCGATCCCGCGCGGCTGCCGCGCGCCATCAAGAACGACGGCGAGATCGAGGGTGCGCGGGCGGCGCAGCGCCGCGACGGCGCGGCGGTGACGCGTTTCCTGGCCTGGATAGACGGCCAGGCGCCGGGCAGCGTCACCGAAATCGGCGCGGCCGAGAAGCTCGAGGCGTTGCGGGCAGAACAGGGCGAACGCGACGGTCAGAAGCTTCGCGAGATCTCGTTCGACACCATCGCCGGCGCAGGGCCCAACGGCGCGATCGTCCACTACCGGGTCAATCGCGACACCGATCGCGCATTGGATGCGGGCAATCTGTTCCTGCTCGATTCGGGCGCGCAGTACCAGGACGGCACCACCGACATCACCCGCACCATGCCGATCGGCGAGCCGACGCAGGAGATGCGCGAGAAGTTCACGCTGGTCCTCAAGGGGATGATCGCGATCTCGACGGCGCGGTTTCCCAAGGCCACGCGCGGCGTCGATCTGGACCCGCTGGCGCGCATCGCCCTGTGGAAGGCCGGATGCGACTACGCCCACGGTACCGGCCACGGCGTCGGCTCGTTCCTGGCGGTCCACGAGGGGCCGCAGTCGATCTCCAAGCGCGGCATGGCGGCGCTGGAGGCCGGGATGATCCTCTCCAACGAGCCAGGCTACTACCGGGAAGGTGCCTACGGCATCCGGATCGAGAACCTAGTGCTGGTTGAACCGGCCGAACCGATCGCGGGCGGCGACCTGCCGATGCACGGCTTCGAGACGCTGACGCTTGCGCCGATCGACCGGCGGCTGATCGTGCCGCAGATGATGAGCCCGGAAGAGATCGCCTGGCTCGACGCCTATCATGCCCGCGTCGCGGCGACGCTGGCGCCGCTGCTGTCCGGCGCGGATGCGGCGTGGCTCGAGGCGGCGACGCGGCCCCTGGCGGCCGCATCCTGACGTGAAAAAGGCCGGGTTGCCCCGGCCTTTTTCAGATGGTCAATCGGTCGGCTCAGCGGCAGAGCTGACGCGGACCGTGGTAGGGCTGGAACGTGCCCGAGCGGGCGTCGAACGACCGGTAGCGCGCCGAACAATAGCGATACCACTCGCCCGTCCAGGGGCGCGGCGAGCCGTAGACCGGCGCGGGACGGTAATAGCGCGGGGCCGGCTCATAATAGCGTGGCTGGCTGGCGATGGCCGCACCGAGGCCCAGCCCGACAATGCCGCCGATCACCGCTGCAGCGCCGGCGTCGCCGCCGCGATAGCGGCGCCCGCCGTAGTAGCGGCGGTTGTTGTAGTAGCCACGGCCACCGCGATAGTGCCGGCCACCGCGATAGTGCCGACCGCCACGGTAATGCCGGCCGCCGCGCCAACCCGGATCAGCCTTGGCCGTGCTCACCCCGACCAGCGGGGACAGCGGCAGCGACGTGGTCGCCGGGGCGAAGGTCAACGCCAGCGCCAGCGCCAATGACTTGAATGCCAGGGACTTGGGAAACTTCATGCCGGCCTCCTGCAGGAACGATATCGTAGGCTTAAATAATGCGCTGGCAGATGAATGGCTCCTGAACGAGACGAATCTCACGAAAGCGTGGCAGCACGCGCGCGGCTGCGAACGGCTCTTGCAAGGCGGGGGCCGGGCAACAGTTGACGAGGCCGGCGTCATCGATCGCCGATTCCGAACGGACCGCCCAGCAGGAAGAGCCCGCCCATGCAGCCCCCGACGCCGCATCTCGTCTATTTCGCCGACCCGATGTGCTCGTGGTGCTGGGGCTTTGCGCCGGTCCTCGACGCGATCGCTGGCGGCCATCCCGACCTGCCGATCAGGCTGATCCTCGGCGGCCTGCGGCCCTTCACCGAGACGGCGATGGACGAGGCCGCGAAGCAGCGGACCCGCCTGCACTGGGAGCACGTCGCCAAGGCCTCCGGCCAGCCGTTCGACTTCGGCTTCTTCGAGCGCACGGGCTTCGTCTACGACACTGAGCCGGCCGCTCGCGCCGTCGTCACCGCGCGCCGGCTGCAGCCGGGCCGCACTTTCGCGCTCAACCGGCGGATCGGCCACGCCTTCTACGCCGAGAATCGCGACGTGACGCAGGCCGAGACGCTGGCCGATCTGGCCGAGGAAATCGGCTTCGAGCGCGACGACTTCCTTGCGGCTTTCGAGGACGGGGCGACGAAGACGGAGACGCTGCAGGATTTCGCCATTGCGCAGCAGGCCGGCGTCACCGGCTTTCCGACGCTGCTCGCCGGGCCGCAGGACGACGGCAGCTTCCTGCCGATCACCGTCGGCTACCAGGCTCCGGAAGCGGTGCTGGCGCGGCTCGGCATGTGGCTGGAGCATCAGCTGGAGGACAACTGAGAGCAGTGGTCCGGGCTGTGAGAAGGCCTCAGCCTAGGCGCGGCACGATCAAGAGGTCGGTGAGGCCGTGACGGATCAGTTCGCCGCTGACGCTGCCGATCATGCCACGCACCAGTCCCCGCCTTGCGTGCGAGGAGACGACGATGAGATCACCCTCGCGCTGCGCCGCAAATGCCGCGATAGCCGCTCCCGGGGCCGCGTCGACGATCTCGATAGATAAGGGAATGGCTGAATCCGTGAGCCCGGCGGCGAGCCGGCTCCGGGCATTCACCGCAGCGGCGTGACGATGCTCCTCGATGGTCTCCACGGCGACTCCGGCATAGTACATTAGCCCGGTGCCGGGCGTTGCCACCGCGTGGAGTATCGTGGCGCGCGCGGGAGCGGCTCTGCCGAGGCGCTCTAGCACCTCAAGAAGTTCCGGCCCCTCGGCTGACTCAACGCCGACCACCGCGTGCCGATGCGCTTCCGCTACGTCTGTCCGCGCGATCAGGACCGGCACCGCTGACACGCGGATGAGCCGCTCGACCGTGGTGTCCTGGAAGATGTCGCGCAGCCGGCTGCGCCGGTGGTCGCCCGTCACGATGAGATCGGCGTGGGCAGCGGTCGCGGCCCGGTGCAGCGCCCAGAACACGTCTCCGACCACGACCTCCCGGCGCAGCTCCGGGAGTGCCAGACCCGCCGTCTCAGCCGCCAGGCGTTCCTCCGCTTCTGCGACCCGGCGTTCGAGCACTTGCGCCGGCAGGTCGTTATCGATCGCGTGCACGACGCGCAGCTGCGCGTCTGTGGCCTTTGCCAGCGCAGCTGCCCGGAGCAGGCCCAGTGCGCTGCGATGGCTGAGGTCGGTGGCGGCCATGATGGTCTTCATGCTGCAGTCCCCCGGCTCGCGAGCCCCTGATGTTCCTCGTCCCGGTCGGCAATCTGCCGGGCCGCGGACAAGGCGGCCTCGTCGAATGGATAGAGGATGAGATCAACCAGACCGCCATCGGCGAGATGGCGGGCCTCGTCATCGTCACGCGCGGTAATCGCGACGCGGCCGCCAAAACGGTGGGTGCGGATCGCCGTGAGGAAGCCGCCGCGCGGATCGGTCTCGGTCAGGAGGATGCGGCCATAGGGCACGGCCAGGACGATCCATCGCGTCTCGGCGAGCGGCAGCTCGGCCCAGAATTCCTGTTCGGTCACGTCGCCGTAGCGCACGCGAAATCCCTCGCCGGCGAGGCGGCGGATCGCCACCGGATCGAGGTCCACGCCGAGCGCCTGGTAGCCGGCATCGGTCAGCCGGCGGAGCAGTTGCGCGCCGAAGCGGCCGAGACCGAAGACGATGATCTCGGTCGGCCGGGATGTCGGCTCGTCGTCGGCCCCGGCCTCGCGCCGCCGCCGAAGTCCAGCCGGGCCAGCAGCGGTGCCAGCCAGTCGTAGAGTTGGTAGGAATAGGTGATCATGTAGACCGAGACGGCGATGGTCACGAGCCCGACCAGCGTGACGAGGCCGACGGCCGCGCTGTCGACATGGCCGAGGCTGAGGCCCATCGCCATGAAGATCAGCGAGAATTCCGAGATCTGCGCGACGGTCAGCCCGGCGAGGAAGCCGGTGCGGGCGCGATAGCCCATCCAGGCCATGATCAGGAGGACGATCAGCGGGTTGCCCACCAGCACGAACACCGAGAAGACCGCTGCCCGGCCGAGATCGCCGGTCAGCGTCGACAGGTCCAGCGAGGCGCCGATCGACAGAAAGAAGAACAGGAGCAGGAAGTCGCGCAGCGCCGCGAGCCGCGCCGAGACCATGTCACGGTACGGTGTGGAGCCGAGCGAGACGCCGGCGGCGAGGCCGCCCAGCTCCTTGCCGAGGCCGAGCATGTCGCCGATCGCGGCGGCGGCCGCAGCCCAGCCGATCGCCGCGATCACCAGCAGTTCGGGCGTGCGGGCAAGCCGCGCCATCAGCGGGTCGGCCAGATAGCGTACGAACAGGACCAGCACTACCGTCACGGCGACGAGCGAGAACAGGACCGTGGCGAGCGAGACGAGACCGCTCTGCTCGCCCGCGGCTCCGATGCCGACCGTCGACAGCACCACCATGGCGACCACCACGACGATGTCCTGGACGATCAGGAAGCCGAGGGCGATCCGGCCATGAAGGGTCTCCAGCTCGCGCTTGTCGCCGAGCAACTTCACCACGATGATCGTCGATGAGAAGGTCAGCGCCACGGCAACATAGACGCTGGTCAGGACGTCAAGGCCGAGCGCGAGGCCGATGAAGAAGCCGATCCCGGCGGTGAACACCACTTGCCCAAGGCCGGTGGCGAGCGCCACGGGGCCGAGCTGTGTGACCAGCCGCCAGTCAAGCTTCAGCCCGACGAGGAAGAGCAGCAGTGCGACGCCGAGTTCGGCGAGGAAGCTGATCTGGCTGGACGTCTCGGGACTGTTGTCGAACAGGGCAGCGGTGGCGATGCCGACGGCAATGAAGCTGACGATCACCGGCTGGCGCAGCAGGGCGCCGAGCATGCCCACCGCCGCGGCGACGAGCAGCAGGAAGGCGATCTCGTGAAAGACGATGTCGGCCATGCACCCCTTGCCGGCGGATTTTCACGTGCCGCAACGCTAGGGGAAAGCTGGGGAAGGGTGAACCCTCGGAAAACGCGTAGCGGGTGCGGCGTCTGAGGGTAAGCACCCTCTCTCCCCTTGAGGGAGAGAAAGCCTTTTCGCTGTCTTGGCCCGAGGCCTGCCGATGGGCAAGTCGCAGAAAAGGCCAGAGAGGGGTGGGGCGTCGATGGCAGGCGGTGCGGGTCGCGGAAACGAGAACCCCTCTCTTGCGATTTCTATCGTTTAGCGCCTTCGGCGCTAAGCCGATGAAATCGCTTTCTCCCCCTCAAGGGGGGAGAGGGCGCCGCGTCGGAGGTAAAGCGCCCTCACTCCCCTTGAGGGAGAGAGGGCCTTTTCGCGGCCTTCTATCGCTTGGTGCCTTCGGCCCCAAGATGATGAAATCGCTATCTCCCCCTCAAGGGGGGAGAGGGTGCCTAGGGCTCACACCGCTTCGACGAAGCCTTCGAGCACGCGCTTCTGGCCGGCCTTGTCGAAGTCGACGGTCAGCTTATTGCCCTCGACGTTGGCGACCGTGCCGTTGCCGAACTTGAGGTGGAAGACCCGGTCGCCCTCGGCGAACCGGCTGGCTTCCGTCACCACGGATTTCGCCACCAGTTCGCCCTCGATCTCGCGCGGGCCGCCCTTGCTGGCCGATGAATGGAGGCCGAAGCCCTGGCGCGGCGGCTGGTTGTGGCCGCGGCCGGCGCGGGCGTTGCCGCCCTCGCCGTAATTGATCTCCCGGGTGCGCCCGCCGGACCAGCCGTCGCCGCCGCTCTTGCCGGTGTTCGTGAAGCCGGCATTCGCCGCCTGGGCGCGGCGCCAGCCGGGGGTGGTGTAGGCGGCTTCCTTGAAGGCCGAAGCGCCATCCCAGCGCGAGGCGCCGTAGCCGCCGTAGCCGCCATAGGAGGTGTTGGCCTCCATCACCTCGACATGCGCCTCGGGCAGCTCGTCAAGAAAGCGCGAGGGGATGGTCGATTGCCAGAGCCCGTGGATGCGGCGGTTGGAGACGAACCATATCTTCACCCGGCGCTTGCCGCGGGTGAGGCCGACATAGGCGAGGCGCCGCTCCTCCTCGAGGCCGGAGCGGCCGCCTTCGTCGAGCGAGCGCTGGTGCGGGAACAGGCCTTCCTCCCAGCCGGGAAGGAACACGGTCTCGAATTCCAGCCCCTTGGCCGAATGCAGCGTCATGATCGAGACCGCATCCATCTCGGCATTCTGCTCGGTGTCCATGACCAGGGCGACATGCTCGAGGAAGGTCGGCAGCGACTCGTACTGCTCCATCGAGCGGACGAGTTCCTTGAGGTTCTCCAGCCGGCCGGGCGCCTCGGCCGAACGGTCGTTCTGCCACATCTCGGTATAGCCGGATTCTTCCAGGATCTGCTCGGCGAGCTCGGTGTGCTTGACGGTGGCGAGCAGTTCCGACCAGCGGCGGAAATCCGAGACGACCCGGCGCAGCGTTGCCCGCGGCTTGGGCTTCAGTTCCTCGGTCTCGGCCATCTCGCCGGCAGCGGCGATCAGCGGGATGGCCCTGGCGCGCGCATAGTCGTGGATCAGGCGGATCGTGGCGTCGCCGAGGCCGCGCTTCGGCGTGTTGACGATGCGCTCGAAGGCGAGGTCGTCGGCAGGCTGGCAGACGCAGCGGAAATAGGCCAGCGCGTCGCGCACCTCCATGCGCTCGTAGAAGCGCGGGCCGCCGATGACGCGGTAGTTGAGGCCCATCGTGACGAAGCGGTCCTCGAACTCGCGCATCTGGAACGAGGCGCGCACCAGGATCGCCATGTCGTTGAGGTTGTGGTTCTCGCGGCGCTGCAGGTCCTCGATCGCCTCGCCGATGGCACGCGCTTCCTCCTCGGAATCCCAGCCGGCATTGACCTCGACCTTGGGATCCTCCGGGTCGGCCGCGTCGGTGAACAGTGTCTTGCCGAGCCGGTCCTCGTTATGGGCGATCAGATGCGAGGCGGCGCCGAGAATGTGGGCGGTGGAGCGGTAGTTGCGCTCCAGCCGGATCACCGTCGCGCCCTGAAAATCCTTGTCGAAGCGCAGGATGTTGTCGACCTCGGCGCCGCGCCAGCCATAGATCGACTGGTCGTCGTCGCCGACGCAGCAGACGTTCTGCGGAACGTCCTTCGGGCGCTGGGCGAGCAGGCGCAGCCAGAGATACTGGGCGACGTTGGTGTCCTGGTACTCGTCGACGAGGATGTACTTGAAGCGGCGGTGGTACTCGGCGAGGACGTCCGGATGCGCCCGGAACAGGGCGATCGGATGCATCAGGAGGTCGCCGAAGTCGCAGGCGTTGAGCGCCATCAGCCGCGCCTGGTAGGCGGCGTAGAGCTCGCGGCCCTTGCCGTTGGCGAAGGCGCGGGCGTCGCCTTCGGGAATATCCTTCGGCGTCAGGCCCTTGTTCTTCCAGCCGTCCATCATGTTGGCGAAGGTGCGCGCCGGCCAGCGCTTGTCGTCGAGGTTTTCGGCCTGGATCAGCTGCTTGATCAGCCGGATCTGGTCGTCGGTGTCGAGGATGGTGAAGTTGGACTTGAGCCCGACCAGTTCCGCATGGCGGCGCAGGATCTTGACGCCGATCGAGTGGAAGGTGCCGAGCCAGGGCATGCCCTCGACCGCGCCGCCGACCAGGAGGCCGACGCGGTTCTTCATCTCGCGCGCCGCCTTGTTGGTGAAGGTCACAGCGAGAATCTGCGACGGGAAGGCGAGGCCGAGATTGAGGATATGGGCGATGCGGGTGGTCAGCACCCGCGTCTTGCCGGTGCCTGCGCCGGCAAGCACCAGCACCGGCCCCTCGGTGGTCTCCACCGCGGCCCGCTGTTCCGGATTGAGCCCGGCGAGATAGTCCGGGGAGCGCGTGCCGCGGGCTGCCATCGCCCGCGCGGCAATGCCGCCGGTCGCCGCCGGTGCGGCCCGGCCTGATTCGTCGAAATCGGTCATCGTTCTTTATGTAATGGATGGCGCCCGGAACACTAGGGGAACGGCCGGTCGATGCGCCGCGGCACCCGGGCTTGGCTCCCCCGCGCGGCGCCGCTATCGTGGGAGCGGCTCGCAGTGACCGGCGAGGCGACAGGGGGATCCGCATGACCGGGACGCCGAAGATCACCCAGGCGATGATAGACGCCTACGACGAATATACCCACCTGACGCTCGACCGGCGCGGCTTCATGGCGCGGTTGACCGGACTTGCCGGCTCGGCCGCCGCCGCGGCGGCGATCCTGCCGCTGATCGCGGCGTCGCCGGCGCGGGCCGCCATCGTCGATCCGCGGGATGCGCGCCTGTCGACGGTGTGGGCGAGATTTCCGGCGGGCGACACGGAGATGCGCGCCTATGTCGCCAAGCCGGCGGAGGGCGAGGGGCCGTTCCCCGGCGTTCTCGTCATCCACGAAAACCGCGGTCTCAACGCGCATATCCAGGACGTGGCGCGGCGTTTCGCGCTGGACGGGTTCATTGCGGTGGCGCCTGACTTTCTCTCCTCGGCGGGCGGTACGCCACCGGACGAGGACGCGGCGCGCGAGATGATCGGCGGGCTCGACGGCGAGCGGACCGTCGCTGAGGCGGTCGCCTCCCGCGAGTGGCTGGCCGCATTGCCGGGCTCGAACGGCAAGGTCGGCGTGGTCGGGTTCTGCTGGGGCGGCGGCCTGGTCAACAGCATGGCGGTGGCCGATTCGGCGCTTCTGGCGGGCGTCGCCTATTACGGCCGGCAGCCCGACCCTGCGGACGCGCCCAAGATCAGGGCCGCGCTGCTGCTGCACTATGCCGGGCTCGACGAGCGCATCAATGCCGGGATCGAGGCCTATCGCGCGGCGCTCGAGGCAGCCGGTGTCGAGCACGAGATCCATGTCTACGAGGGCGTCAATCACGCCTTCAACAACGACACCTCGGCAGCCCGCTACGACAAGCAGGCGTCCGACCTTGCCTTCGAGCGGACGGTGACTTTTCTCAAGGAGCACCTGGTCGACGATTGACCTGATGTCCTCGCTTCGCGGGTGAGGTCTCGGGAGGCCGCCGCGCAAGGGCGCATCCGTTTCGCCGGAGCCGTTCCGGCCATGGCTGGTGATCAATGGCGCCGTCCGTGCCGGCGCCGGCGCCTTAGATCCCTGTACCGCGAGACAGGAGCGCGGCACGCGGGTTGGGCGTCTCGAAGGGAAAAGCAAGGCCGGACGGTCGCTCGACGACACGGCCCCGCCGGTCGTGAACCACGCCGCCGAGCACGCCGTAGCCGGCATCCTCCAGTTCCCGCTCCGCGCGAGCCGCGCAATCGAGCGTGCGCATGCGGCGTCCAAGCGTGGCGAGAACATAGGCCGCGGCAAGGGCAAGAACGGCGCTCTCAAACCAGGCCAGGCCCACCGCGTCTACGCCAAGGGTGGGACCCACTAGAAACAGGAGGGTTGCCGCCAGCGTGGCCGCCAGGACCTGCCCGTCGCGACGGGCGGTCTGCTGCCGGGATTGCTGCAGCCAGTAATACCGGTCGATCAGCAGTTCCAGCCGGCCCGGCATATCGGCTCTCGATCTGCTCACGCGATCCTCATGGTCTGTTGCGAACGGCGGGCGAGTAACGGAAGATTCATCAATTGTCGAATCGCGGCCGGCGCCCGAGCCCTGGTCGCGGTGACGGCGGATTTTCCACGACCCGAGCGCGTTGCAGCGATTGCGCCACGGAACGGCCCTGCTGCTATGTTGGGTCCTCCCGTATCCACCGCGCAGCGATCAGTCGGCGAGACGCTCGCGGCCCGATCATCTGAAACCAGGGCATAGCTTTGTTCGACGTTGCGGCAATCATCCTCGTAGTGGCGAGCCTGCTGCTGATCGTCGCGGCGCTGCAGCCGGTGGCGGCACGCTTCCAGCTGCCGTCGACCATTCTGCTGGCGGCGGTCGGCGTGGCGCTGGGGTTTCTCGCGGCGTTTCTCCTGGCGACGCCGGTCACGGACGCGTTCAACGTGATCGTCTCGCCGATCGTGAACCTGCCGGTCCGCTCGTCGATCTTCCTCTACGTGTTCCTGCCGCTCCTGCTGTTCCAGGCGTCGATCATGATCGACGTCCGGCGGGTCATGGATGACGCGGTACCGATCCTGGTGCTGGCGGTCGTCGCCGTCGTCCTGGCGGCCGCGGTGATCGGGTTCAGCCTCAACGCCCTGTTCGGCATCTCGCTGGTGGGTGCGCTGCTGCTCGGCTCGATCGTCGCCACCACCGATCCGGCGGCGGTCGTCGCGATCTTCCGCGAACTCGGCGCGCCGGCACGTCTCACCCGACTGGTGGAAGGGGAAAGCCTTCTCAACGACGCCGCCGCCATCGCGCTGTTCTCGCTGCTCCTGACGGTCATCGTTTCCAACCAGCCACTGGAAGCCTCGGACGCGCTGGTGCGCTTCGGCACCGCCTTTCTCGGCGGCGCACTGGCGGGCTTCGTCGGCGGCTATGCGCTCAGTCTTGCCCTGCCACTGATCGGCGGCATCCGGTCGGCCGAAGTCACGCTGACGCTCGGCGCCGTCTACGCGATCTACATCCTGTCGGACCAGTTCCTCGGGGTCTCGGGCGTGGTGGCGGTGGTGGTCGCAGGACTGGCGGTCTCGGCCATGGTGCCGGCGCGAATCGCGCCGAGCAACTGGCGCTATCTGCGCGATGTCTGGGAACAGATCGGGTTCTGGGCCGGGTCGCTGGTGTTCCTTCTCGCCGCGATCCTGGTGCCGCGCATCTTGTCCGAAGTGCGGTTCCAGGATCTGCTCATCGTCCTGACGGCGGTGGTGGCGGCCCTGGCTGCCCGAGCGGTGGTGCTCTTCCTGGTGCTGCCGGCGCTCAGCGCCATCGGCGCCGCCCGGCCGGTCAGCCTGCCGTACAGCGTGACGATCTTCTGGGGCGGGCTGCGCGGCGCGGTGACCCTGGCGCTGGCGCTGGTGGTCACCGAGAACGCCTTCGTCGAGCCGGAACTCAAGCGGTTCATCGCCGTCACGGCGACCGGCTTCGTGCTGTTCACCCTCTTCGTCAACGGCCTGACCCTGCACCGGGTCATCCACTGGCTGAAGCTCGACCGGCTCTCCCCGGTCGATAGTGCCGTGCGCAACCAGGTCCTGGCCCTGACGCTCGCCGAGGTGAAGGACACGCTGGAACTGACGGCGCGGCGCTACGGCCTCAACAGCGAGGCGAGCGGGGCGGTGATCGGCACCTACCGGTCGCGGATCGAGGAGGCCTCGACGCTCGACATCGAGGAGGTGCTGACCGACCGCCAGCGGGTCACGCTCGGCCTGATCGCGCTGGCCACGCGCGAGAAGGAACTGATCCTGCAGCATCACGGGCGCGGCACGATCGCGGTCGATGCCGTCGGCGCCATGCTGAGCCATGCCGAACGCCTGGTGGAAGGAGCCCGGAGCGACGGGCGTGTCGGCTACAACCGGGCGGCGCGAGAAAGCCTCGAATACGGCCGTGGATTCCGTGTCGCCTACGAGCTGCATTTCCGCTTCTCGATCGACAGGTTCCTGACGCGGCGGCTGATACGCCGGTTCGAGACGCTGCTGGTTCTCAGTCTGCTCACTACGGAGCTTCTGGAATACATTCCGCAGCGGATCACGCCGCTGCTCGGCGCGCGCATCGGGGCGATCCTCACAGAGATCGTCAAGAGCCGCCACGACGCAGCCAATAACGGGCTGCAGGCCTTGCGCCTGCAATATCCGGAATACGCGACGGCGGTGGAAGAGGAGTTCCTGTCGCAGCTCGGCGAACAGCAGGAGCTGAGCCATTTCGACGATCTGTTCGAGGAAGGCATCCTGGCGCTTGAGATCCACCAGGATCTGCGCCGCGCGGTTCTCGTGCGGGGGCCGCTGCGCGAGAGAAGACAGCTCGACCTGAAGCTGAACACGCTGGACATGATCCGGTCGCTGCAGATCTTTCGCCATCTCGACGACAAGCGGGTGAAGCGGCTGGCACGACGCCTCAAGCCGCGGATCGTGCTGCCGGGCGGCTATCTTGCGCGCAAGGGCGATCTGCCGACCGGGCTGTATTTCATCGCTTCGGGCGTCGTGGAGGTGCGGCGCGAGGACCAGACCATCACGCTGGGGCAGGGAGAGTTCTTCGGCGAGATCGCGCTCCTGACCGGTCGACCACGCGGCGCCGACGTCGTGGCGCTGACCTATTGCAACGTGCTGGTGCTGGCCGCGGAGGATTTCGACCGCTTCCTCAAGGCCTATCCGAAGGTGAGGGAGGAGATCGAGAAGACCGCGCTGCGCCGCGAAGAGGACAATGCCGGGCGTCGTGTCGCTGCATCCGAGCCGCGCTCGCAGGCCGCCGCCGGCGAGCCGGCGCAGGGGGCAAGGGAGCTGGTAGGGACCTCTGACTGAGGCTCTGCCGCGCCCGGCCACTGGCCGAGACGTCGTTACGAGAGGTCGGGCTGCAGGGCCGCAAACCCGGAAAATACGAGCGGGTCTGTTCACCTGCTCTTAGCGCCGGAATGCTATAGCCTGCTGCTGCAGAGACATTTCGTTTCGGCAACCCGAGGAGACAGCCCGTGCAGAGGAGCCCGTTCAGGGCGTTGATCGCAGCATGCTGGTTCGCGATCCTGCCCCCTGCACAAGCCGAGATGCTCGCCGCGCCCACCGGCGAAACAATACTGACCGTCTCCGGCAAGATCACATCCACCAATGTCGACGGGACAGCACAGTTCGACCGCGCCATGCTCGAGGCTCTGGGGACCGTCAGCTTCCAGACGCGGACGCCCTGGCGCGACGGCGTCACCACGTTCGAAGGCGTGCTGCTCGAAACATTGATGACGGCTGTCGGCGCAACCGGCGAGACCGTCACCGCCACCGCCCTGAACGATTACGTCACCGTCATCCCGATCAGCGATTTCACCCGTTTCGGCCCTATCCTGGCATTGAAACGGGACGGCGAGTACATGACGATCCGCGATCACGGCCCGCTCTTCATCGTCTATCCCTACGACAGCGATCCCGAACTGCAGAGCCAGACCTATTTCAGTCGGTCCGTCTGGCAGCTCCGGTCGCTGGTGGTCGACTAGGCGTGCAGCAGGCGATGTCGCTCAAGACCCTGCAATGGCTGCTTGCCGCGACCGTCTGCTGTTTCGCCGCGGCGACGTTCTATCTCTCCTATGTCATCGTGGCGCGGCAGGATGCCCTCCACAGCGTCTCCCGCTACAACGCGGCATGGACCGTCAGCCAGGGCGTCTCGGAGTTCATGCGCCTCGAGCATCGGCTCGCGGCCTACGCCATACCCGGCCGGAACGTCAGTCACGACGAGCTTCAGCTCCGGCTCGACATCCTGTTCAGCCGGCTCGCCGTGTTCGACAGCGAGGCGGAAGCCATCGGCCACGAGCGGAGCATCCGGCATTTCATCGAGAGCGATCGCTCCCACCTCGCCACGATCGACAATCTGCGCCAGGCATTGCAGACCGTCGAAGGCCTCCTCGCCAATCCGCCGGTCAGCATTCCCGATGCCATGGCCGCCTTGGCAGTGCTGGAGCCGCTCGACGCCCAGCTGACATCGCTGGCCGCCAGGGCGGCGAGCCATGGCGCCAGCCTTGCGGGGGAGGACCAGGCGGCGCTGCAGCGACTCCACACGATCTTCACCGCGCTCGCCATCGGCCTGATCCTGTGCGGCGTCGCGCTCATCGTCCTTCTGCTCAACCAGAACCGGCTGCTGATGCGCGCGCAGGGCCGGCTGCGAAACCTCGCGGACAGGCTGCAGGCGACGACGCGAAGCCTGCAGGCGCAGAACGAACGGTTCGACGCGGCGCTGGAGAACATGTCCCAGGCGCTATGCACCTTCGACGCGAACGGCCGCCTGGCAGTGTTCAACGAGCGCTTCGCGGCGCTGACCGGTCTGCCGGAGCACGAACTGGCCGGCGCGACGACCGAGGAGATCATCGAGCGGAGCGCAGGCCGGCTCCAGGTGAGCGCCTTCGAGCAGATCGCCCGCCGGCAGCGCCCGCTTGTGAAGCAGAAGCACGGGGCGCTGTTTACCCAGGAGCTCGAGGACGGCCGGGCCTTCTCGGTGTCCCACGAGCCTCTGCCCGATGGTGGCTGGCTCGCCACCTACGAGGATATCAGCGAACGGCGCCAGGCCGAGGCCCGCATCGCGCACATGGCGCATCACGACCCGCTGACCGACCTGCCGAACCGCACGCTGTTCCAGGAGCGGCTGGAGTTCGCGGTCTCGCGGTCGCGGGATGACGGAAGCCGCACGAGGGTTTTCCTGCTCGATCTGGACGGCTTCAAGGACGTCAACGACACGCTCGGGCACCACGCGGGCGACGAACTCCTGAAGGTCGTCGCCAAGCGGCTGGAATCCAGCGCGGGAACAAGGCGCCTGGCCGCACGGATCGGCGGCGACGAGTTCGCGGTGCTCGACGAGACACCCGATGGAACCGAGGCCAGCCTCGAATTTGCCCGACGACTGATCGCTTTCCTTTCATGTCCCTACGCCATCGAGGGCAAGCAGATCGACATCGGCGTCAGTATCGGGATCGCCGAGCATGCCGGGGACGCCCGCCACCCGGAGGACCTGTTGAAACGAGCCGACCTGGCGCTCTACCAGGCCAAGGCCGACGGGAAGGGACGTGCGCGGCTGTTCGAGCCGGCGATGGACGCCCACCTCCTGTTCCGCAAGACGTTCGAGGCGGATCTGCGCGGCGCCCTGCAACGCGGCGAGATTTCGGTGCATTACCAACCGCTGGTCGACACCGAGACGCGCAGCATCTGCGGCTACGAAGCACTGATGCGGTGGCAGCACCCGGTCCGCGGGTGGGTTTCGCCCGCGGAGTTCATTCCCGTCGCCGAAGACACCGGCCTGATCGACGCCCTGGGCGAATGGGTGATGCGGCAGGCCCTGCAGGAGGCTGCCCGGTGGCCGGATCACTTCACCGTCGCGGTGAACCTGTCGGCGGTGCAGTTCCGCAGCGGCGCGCTGGCCCGGACGGTGATTTCGGCACTGGCCGCTGCCGGGATAAGGCCCGAGCGGCTGCACCTGGAGATTACCGAATCGGTGCTTTTGGCAGCCAGCGACCAGACTCTTGCGACGCTGCACCAGTTCAAGAATCTCGGCGTGCGGATCGCCATGGACGATTTCGGCACCGGCTATTCCTCGCTCAGCAATCTGCGCAGCTTTCCCTTCGACACGATCAAGATCGACCAGTCCTTCGTTCGCGACCTCAGCACCGGGCCCGAAGCCTTGTCGGTGGTACAGCTGATCATCAGCCTCGGCACGAGCCTCGGGATGGAGACCACTGCGGAGGGCGTCGAGACCGAGGCGCAATACGCCTGCCTGCAGGCGCTGGGCTGCACCCATGTGCAGGGCTATCTCTTCGCCCGGCCGAAGCCGGCCCGCGAGCTTGACCATGCGGCCTCGCCGCCACTCCCGGAAGACGCGGCGGCGGATGGCGAGCCGTCCAAGACATCGCAGGGGCAGATCGCCCTCTGATCGGCGGGTTCGGCTCGCGGGTGCCCGAGGGATGCTAGGCCTGCACCAGGGGGATCCGGCGCCCCATCCGGTCCGGCCGCGGCAGCCGCGCGTGTTCCGCCGCCATCGCCGCGATACGCTGGTAGACATCGTCCGGAAACGGCGCGGCCCTCGGCCTGTCCCCGCGTTGGTCGATGGACAGGCTGAGACCCTCCAGCGTCGCGGCGCGCCAGCCATCCTCGTGGAACATCTCCTGGAACACGTGCAGCCGCTTGGCGTCGAGCCCGACGATCTGCGCGGTGACGCGGACGAGCGAGCCGGGCGGCACCTCGCGCAGATAGCAGACATGGGTCTCCACGGAGTAGGTGGTCATGCCGCGTGACGCCCGATAGGCCTCGCCGAGCCCGACCGCGTCGAACAGCCCGTCGATGCCGCGGTCGAACAGGACGTGGTAGTAGGCGAGGTTGAGATGGCCGTTATAGTCGATCCATTCCGGCTCCAGGGCCATGAGATCGGAACGAAAAGGCGCTGGCTGGCGGACGGTCATCGCGGTCTCGCATTGGCGTCGGGTCGAAGCTATCGCTAGAAGCCAGAGGCGGGGCCGCGGGGCAAGCAGCCGGCGGTGGCATCCAATCCGCAAGAGCAGTCGACCGAGGGGGGAATCATGGCGCTTCAGGACATACTCGCCGAACGTCCGGTCAGGCGGGACGGGATCGGCGACGCGGTCGCGGTGCTGCGGCAGCGCTTCGGCGAGCGGTTGGTGACGGGCGAGGACGTGCGTCGGGCGCATGCGCATTCGACCACCTATCTGCCGAACCAGATGCCCGATGCCGTGGTGTTCGCCGAGACCGAGGCGGAGGTGCAGGAAATCGTCCGCATCTGCGGCGACCATGCGACGCCGATCGTCGCCTTCGGCACCGGCTCGTCGCTGGAAGGCCACATCAACGCGCCGCAGGGCGGCATCTCGCTCGACCTGTCGCGCATGGACAAGGTGCTGGCGGTGCATCCCGAAGATCTCGACTGCGTCGTCGAGCCGGGCGTCACCCGCGAGGCGCTCAACGCCTATCTGCGCGACACCGGCCTGTTCTTCCCGATCGATCCGGGCGCCAATGCCAGCCTCGGCGGCATGGCGGCGACCAGGGCCTCGGGAACCAACGCGGTGCGCTACGGGACGATGCGCGACAATGTCATCGGCCTGACGGCAGTGATGGCGGACGGGCGCGTCATCCGCACGGCGCGGCGCGCCAAGAAGACATCCGCCGGCTACGACTTGACGCGGCTCCTGGTCGGCTCGGAAGGCACGCTCGGCATCATCACCAGCCTCAATTTGAAGCTTTACGGCATCCCGGAGACGATCCTCGCCGGCGTCTGCCCGTTTCCCGACGTCGACAGCGCCTGCAACGCTGTGATCCAGACGATCCAGCTCGGCCTGCCGGTCGCCCGGATCGAGCTGATGGACACGCAGTCGATGCAGGCGACGATCGCCTATGCGCAGCTCGACCTCGAGGCCCGGCCGTCGCTGTTCCTGGAGTTCCACGGCTCGCCCGCCGGCGTCGCCGAGCAGGCGGAGCTCTTCGCGGCGATCGCCGTCGAGCACGGGGGCGGGCCATTCCAAAGCGCCGATAGGGCGGAGGACCGGGCGCGGCTGTGGAAGGCCCGACACGACCTCTATTGGGCGGCGCAGGGCCTGCGGCCGGGGGCGAAGGCGATTGCCACCGACGTCTGCGTGCCGATCTCGCGGCTCGCCGAATGCATCGCGGAGACGCAAGCGGATATAGAGGCCTCGGGGCTGCTGGCGCCGATCGTCGGCCATGTCGGTGACGGCAATTTCCACACGACGCTGCTGCTCGACGTTGCCGACCCGCGCGAGATCGCGGCGGCGGAGGGGTTCATGGCCCGGCTGGCGGAGCGCGCCGTGGCGATGGACGGCACCTGCACCGGCGAGCACGGCGTCGGCCAGGGCAAGAGGGGCTATCTGCGGCGCGAGCTCGGCGATGCGGTTGACGTGATGCGGGCGATCAAGACGGCTCTCGACCCGAAGGATATTCTCAACCCCGGCAAGATCTTACCCTGATCTATGAGAGGCGCGGCCTCGACAGGATGCGCCCATTGCGGTCATGGTTGCACGGGGCAAGAGCTGCCATGCCGCCGGCGGGTCAGTGCGGGGCAAGCGGCTGCTGCAAGGATGGCGCGGCGCGGTTGATGGGGCCGGGTGCCGTGCGGCACCACAGCAGGAGAGAGGAGCCGGAACCTGGTCAGAGCCTTCGTCTTCTTCGGCGGTCTGCTGGTGCTCGCTCTGGTGGCGGCGCTGGTGGCGCCGTTCTTCATCGACTGGACAGCCTATCGCGCCGATTTCGAGCGCGAGGCATCGGCGATCCTCGGCCGCGACGTCGTGGTGCGCGGCGACGCCTCGGCACGCCTGCTGCCGTTCCCGTCGGTGACCTTCGGGGAGGTCGAGGTGAGGAGCGAGGCCGGCGCGCCGCTGCTGACGGTCGAGCGCTTCCGGATGGACGCCGAGCTCGCGCCCTATCTTTCAGGCGAGATCTTCATCTACTCGATGACGCTCGATCGCCCGCGGCTTCGCCTGCCGATCCGGCCGGACGGCGGTGTCGACCTGGTCGTGACGAAGCCGGCCATTCCTTCCGGCGCGACCGTGGTGCTCGACAATGTCTCGGTCAATGACGGCACCGTCATCGTCGAGCAGGGCTCGACGGGGCGCCGGCACGAGCTCTCCGACCTGAACGCCACGCTGTCGGCCACCTCTCTGGCGGGTCCCGTCGACGGACGCGGCACGTTCCGTACGGGCGGCGAGACGGTGGCTTTCGGCGTCTCGACCGGAACGCTGCAGGCAGACGGCGGCCTGCCGCTGCACGTGGAAGTCGCCAACGGCTCGCTTGCCGCCCAGATCGTCCTCGACGGGGCGGCACGCATGGAAGCCGGCCTGCCACGCTTCGACGGCACCGCGCGGTTGACCCGGCCCTGGCAACCGCCCGAAGCACAGGTTGCCAGAGCAGACGACCCGTTCCGGCCGGCCATGGTGGCGGAGACCGAAAGTGCCGGCGCCGCAACGCTGCCGCTGCGCGCGACCGGCGCGATCGCGCTGTCGCCGAGCGCGGCCGAGTTCACCGACATCAGGCTGCAGGCCGGCGGCAGCGAGCAGCCTTATCTCCTGACTGGCGCGGGCCGGCTGAGCTTTTCCGGCGTGCCGCGCTTCTCGCTGGCGCTGGAGGGCGAGCAGGTCAATGTCGACCAGGTCGCCGGCGAGGCCGATCCTGCGGCTCCGGACGCGACACGGTCGCTGGGCCTTGCCCAGCGCGTGGAGGCGATGCGGCTCGTGCTAGCCGAGATTCCGCGGCCGGGAATGGCGGGCACCGTCGAGATCAGCCTGCCGGTGGTGGTGGCCGGCGACACAACGATCCGCGACGTCGCCTTTGCCGCCAGCCCGACAGCAGACGGCTGGGCGCTGCCGCGGTTTACTGCCGAGCTGCCGGGCCGCACGCGGCTCGAGGCGGACGGCATCGTCGGCCTCGACGAGGCCTTCAGCTTTCGCGGCGACCTCCTTGTCGCCTCGCAGCAGCCATCGGGCTTTTCCGACTGGCTGAGCGGCGCCGTGGACCCGGCGATCCGCACGCTTGGCCGTGCCGGGCTTTCGGCAAGTGCCGAGTTGACGACGGAGCGGCAGGTCTTCGAGGATCTCGAGATCGACATTGGCGGCGACCAGCTGGCGGGGCGGCTGGAGCGCTCGAAGACCGGCGAGGAGACGACGATCGCAGCCGATCTTGCCGGCGGCGCGGTCGACCTCGACGCGCTGCAGGCACTGTCGCGGCTGCTGACGGGCAGCGCCGGTTCACTCGCCACGGCCGACCGGTTCGACGTGTCGCTGAACGCCGGACCGGTGAATTATTCGGACGCCGCGGCGGAGCGGATCGATGCGGACGTCGTCTATGACGGCGATACGCTCGCCATCGACAAGCTGGACATCTCCGGCCTTGCCGGCGCATCGCTGACCGCCGCCGGGCGCCTGACCGACCTGACGGGTGCGGCGGCAGGCGAATTGGCCGTGACGCTTGCCTCCGAGGCGCCGGACCGGTTCATTGCGCTGCTGCAGACCCGCTTTCCGGGGGTGCCGCTGCTCGAGGCCCTCGGGCGCCGGGCGGACCGGCTGGCACCGCTCGAGCTTTCCGGCGAGGTTCGCACCATCGAGGGCGGCGCCGACGGCCGGCCGACTCTCTTCGTCCGCCTCGACGGTACGGCCGACGGAACGAAGATCGATCTGTCTTCGGCCGTCGAGAACGGGCTGTACGCCCGCCACGAAAGCGGACGGTTCGGGCTCGACCTCCGGCTGGAGAACGACCGGCCGACGGTCCTGCTGGAGCAGCTGGGGATGGAGGCCATCGACATCGGCGCGCCGTCGCCGCTGGAGGCGGAGCTGTCGCTCTCGGCGGCGGCAACCGGACCGGTCGTCACGACCGCGACATTGCGGGCGCCGGGCAGCGAGGTGAGCTTCGACGGTGTCGTCGAGGTGACGCCGGCGGGCGTCAACGGTGTCGAGGCCTCGGTACTGATCGACAGTGAGGACGCGTCCCCGTGGCTGCTGACGACCGGCGTGGATCTCGCCCAGGGGCTTGCCACGATCCCCCTCGATGTCAGCGGCAGCATCGTCTACGGCGAGGGCGACTGGGCCTTGAACGCGATGTCGGGAGCCGTCGCGGGCACCGATGTCGGCGCGGATCTGGCCAAGGCCGACGGTGAGGCCTTCACCGGCACGGTGCGGTTCGGCAGCCTGTCGCTGCCATGGCTGGCCGAACTCGTCTACGGGCGCGGCATCGACGAGGGGGGCGGCGATACCGGTTGGCCGAAGGCCGCGTTCGGCGCGAGCCGTCTGCCGGAGGCCCCGTTCCAGGTCGCGATTCAGAGTGATTTTCTCGATCTCGGCGGCCCCGTCCTGGCGGATTTTTCCGCGAAGGTCGCCGGATCATCCGGCACGCTCACCGTCGACGAGGCGAGCGCCACCGGCCTTGGAGGAAATCTCGCGGGACGCATCGAACTGCGCAACGCCGCCGGCATTGGCGGCCTGTCGCTGGAAGTCCGCTCGGACGATGTCGCCATCGGAACGCTCTGGCCGGCACTCGTCGCCGGAGAAAGCGACGCGGTGCTCGGCGGCGAGATCCGAATCGAGGGGACCGGGCAATCCTATGCCGCGATGGTCTCCGGGCTGACCGGGGCAGGGCGGGTGACCGCCCGCGACATCGCGCTGCCGGGCATCCCCGAAACCGTGCTGCCGCCGCTGCTCGCGGCCGCAGATGCGGAAGGCTTCGTTCCCGAGGACGATACGGGCCAGGCGCTCGCCGTGCTCTCCGCCGGGCAGCGCTTCGGTATCGACGAACTGGCGACGGAATTCTCGGTCGCCGCCGGGAGGGCGCGCTTTGCCCCCGTCACCCTGCGCAAGGGCGATGCAGCCCTCACCATGACCGGCAGTCTCGACCTGACGGCGCTGACGGTCGCCGGCGACTTCTCGCTGCTGATCGAGCCGGGGGACGACCGCGTCGCCGGCGCCGAACCGTCGATCGCCTACACGCTGAGCGGTCCGCTGCGGGCACCCGAACTTTCGACCGAGGTCGCGGCGCTCACCAACTACCTGTCGGTGCGGGCGCTCGAGCGCGAGCAGGCGCGCGTCGAGGCGATGCAGGAGACCCTTCAGGAGCGGCTGCGCCTGCGGCGCGAGGCGCGCTTCTATCGCTGGCAGGAGGCCGAGGCGGCGCGCATCGCCGAAGAACGCCGGCTGGCGGCCGAGGAAGCCGAGCGCCAACGGGCGGAAGCGGCCGCCGAGGCAGAGCGGCGCGCCGCGGAGGCTGCCGCGGCGGCAGAGGCTGCAGCGGCGGCCGAGGCGGAAGCCGAACGGCAGCGCGCGGCTGCGGCGGAAGCGGCCCGGCAGCGCGAAGCGGAGGCCGAAGCGACGGCGGAACGCGAGCGGCGGGCAGCAGAACAGCGGCGCCGGCAGGCGGCGGAGCCCGCAACGCCGCAGCCTCCCGCTGCTGCGAGCCAGGACCGCGCCCTCGATTTCGACCAGCCACTCTCCGGCACGCCGCCGCCCGCGGCGGACGACAACTTCTTGCCCGGCGTGCAGGATCCGCTGCGCTTCTGATCGTCATCGAGATGTCGGCGATGCGGAGGCTTCAGCCGAGGCGGGAAAGCGCGTCGTCGAGGATGAACAGCCTGATGGCGGAGGAGAGGTTGGTGCCCGGCTTGCGCCCCGCATCGATCTCGGCGATCAGGGCCGCCAGCGACAGGCCCCGCTCGGTGGCGATGATCCGCAGCCGTTCCCAGAACCGGTCCTCGACGCTGATCGAGGTGGCGTGACCGCGGATCGAAACGGACCGCTTGCTGATCATGGCGGCGGCGGCTTGTCAGCCGCGGCATCGTCTTCGGGCCTTGCAGGATCTGCCGTCGACATGGGCCCGCCGCCGTTCTCGTGGAGAAGAGCCGCGCCGTCGAGTGCGCGTGCCTGCCGCGCCGTCTCGACGCGTGCCGCCTGGCGCAGCGCCTTCGGCATGCCGTGGCGCACGCGATTGTCCTCGGCCTGACGTTCGGCCGCCAGCCTCCGGCGGTCCTTGCGGGCACGCCGGAGATTGACGATATCGGCCATCGGAAAACTCAGGGCTTCTTGCGGAAGGCGTCGAGGGAAACCACTTCGGCCTCTTTCTTCGACGCGGCCTTGCCGTCGGATTCAGCCGAACCGTCTGCCGTATTCTCGGCAGCCGCCGTGGCGGCCTTGCCCTTGCCCGGCAGCTTGGCCGGCTTTGCAGCACGGGCCGGGGCGATCGACTGCGGCTTGGCCGGCTCGCCGGTCGCCTCGCCGACGAGTTCCGGCTGCTCGTTGGCGGCATCCATGCCGCGAAC
Source organism: Aurantimonas endophytica (assembly GCF_014196845.1). Lineage (GTDB taxonomy): Bacteria > Pseudomonadota > Alphaproteobacteria > Rhizobiales > Rhizobiaceae > Aurantimonas > Aurantimonas endophytica. Next base: position 1,332,348 of record NZ_JACIEM010000001.1, on the reverse strand, counting down.
GTCGAACTCCAGTTCGAAATTCACTGCCGGGTCGTAGAAGCCTCGAATCGCGCTGAACGGCACGAGCAGGCGCTCGGGGATGTCGGAGAAGGAGAGGCCGACCTCGAAGGCCGTGTCGTTGACCTGCAGGTCCCAGTACTGGTGCTGAATCACGATTGTCATCAGCTCGGGGTATTTCTCGCGGAGCCGCGAGGAAATCCGCACGCCGGGAGCCGAGGTCAGGAAGGTGATGAAGAAATGATGGTCGCCGGGCAGGCCGGTCTTGACGACTTCGCCGATGACCTTGCGGATCACGCCGCGCAGCGCGTCCTGCGCGAGAACATCGTAACGGATGAGATCCTGGCCCATTGCGGTGTCCTGAACTTACCTGTGCAGATCCGCCGGCCTTGCCGCACGCATCATAAAAAAGTGGAGGCTTCTGTTGCCAGGCGCCTCCGAGCCCCGCCTAGAAGTGCGAACCCCCAGGACTTGAATTGAAGCGTTCGCGCTGCTTACGCAGCGAGACGTGCTTCCGCATAGTTGTCGTTTGCAACTATAAAACGGCCCGATAACGGCGGTACCATTCCGAGCGAAAGTCCGATTTTTACACCCTCGTCGATCCTATTTCGCCCCCGCCTGGCCTCATCGTCACATTACGATGAAGCCAGGTGGAGGCGCCGGGTACCGCCCCCGGGTCCGAAAGGCTTATTACATCGGCCGTTTATCGCCGTAGCCGACCGAAGCCGGCAATCGGAATATAAGGTGCTCCGCCTGCCGTGAAAAGGGCAGGACTTCCGAAGGGATGGGGAATCGGTCAATGTTCGCCGGATAGGTTCGGGGCGTGGCGTCCGGGCATCAACGACATTGCGAGTCCCGCCGCCTGCTGTCGTCCCGGCGCAGGACCTGCCGGCCGACGGCAGGTGCCGGCTCGGATCGTCCAGCCCTGTCCGGCGAAGACCGCCCCTCGCACGACCGGCGTGTCGCCGGAAGGAATCAGTCGCATGCGTCAGTATCTGGATCTCCTCGGCCGCGTCATGGAAACCGGGACCGACCGGCCCGACCGGACCGGCACCGGCACCCGCTCGGTGTTCGGTCACCAGATGCGATTCGATCTGTCCGCGGGCTTTCCGATGCTGACGACCAAGCGGCTGCACTGGAAGTCGATCGTCCACGAGCTGCTGTGGTTCCTAAAGGGCGACACCAACATCGCCTATCTCAACGCCAACGGCGTGCGGATATGGGACGAGTGGGCGGATGCCGATGGCGAGCTCGGTCCCGTCTATGGCGCGCAGTGGCGTTCCTGGCCGGACTATCAGGGCGGGCACATCGACCAGATCGCCCGGGTGGTCGAGCAGATCCGCACGAACCCGCATTCGCGGCGGCTGATCGTTTCGGCCTGGAATCCGGCGCTGGTGGACGAGATGGCGCTGCCGCCCTGCCATTGCCTGTTCCAGTTCTACGTCGCCGACGGCCGGCTGTCCTGCCAGCTCTACCAGCGCTCGGCCGACATCTTTCTCGGCGTGCCGTTCAACATCGCCTCCTACGCGCTGCTGACGGCGATGGTGGCGCAGGCGACCGGGCTCGAGCCCGGCGACTTCGTCCACACGCTCGGCGACGCGCATCTCTATGCCGACCATTTCGAGCAGGCGCGGCTGCAGCTAAGCCGCGAACCGCTGGCGCTGCCGACCCTCAAGCTCAACCCGGCCGTTACCGACCTCTGCGCCTTCGGCTTCGACGACATCGCGCTCGAGGGCTACGAGGCGCATGGCCACATCAAGGCCAAGGTGGCGGTGTGAGCGACAACGTGAACTGCCCCGGCCGGCCGGCGCTCGTTGCGGTCGTCGCGATGGCCGAGAACGGCGTGATCGGTCGCGACGGCGCGATGCCGTGGTCTGTGCCGAGCGATCTCCGGCGCTACCGCCGCCTGACCATGGGCAAGCCGATGATCATGGGCCGCAAGACGCTGGAATCGATCGGTCGTGTTCTCGACGGCCGCGACACGATCGTTCTGACGAGGTCGCCGGCCGTGCCTTTCGAGGGCGCAATCGTGGCCGATTCGCCGGAAACCGCGTTGGCTCTGGCGACCGAGCGGGCGCGAACACGCGGTGCCGACGAGATCGTGATCGCCGGGGGCGGGGAGATCTACCGCGCCTTCATGGACCGGATCGACCGCCTGCTGGTCACCCGGATCGCGGCGGCACCCGAGGGCGACGCGGTCTTCCCGCCGATCGACCCGGCCCTTTGGCTGCCGGTCCTGGACGAGGCCGCCGAGCGCGGCGAACGCGACAGCGCCGCCAGCCGCTTCCAGATATTTGAGCGCCGGGCGACTTCGGAGCGGACGTGACCCGAAGGATCGCAGTGGGGTGCGGGCCGAGCATCGGCGTTCACCATCTGCGGGTGTTCGCGGAGCGAAATGGTCGCGGCCGCGTTGAAAGCAGTTTTGTCAGTTCTTATAAGGGCTGTACTGGATCCGACGTGCGGTAGGGAGGACCGTCCCGCACGTCCATCTCTCGAAATCTGGAAGGATATCGATGCCCTGGAGCAATCAGACCGGCAATGGCGGCTGGAAAGGGAACGCTGGCGGTGGCGGCCCCTGGGGCCAGCGGCCGCAGCAGCCCCGTCCGAACAACGGCGGCTCTCCCGATCTGGAGGATATCCTGCGGCGGGGCCAGGACCGGCTTCGACGCGCCATACCGGGCGGTGGCGGCGGTGGCGGGGGCGGCAGCACGGCTGGCATGGCCGGCTGGGCCCTGCTCATCGTGGCCGGCCTCGCGGTGCTCTGGCTGTTCAAGTCGGTCTACACGGTCCAGCCCGACGAGGTCGGGGTCGAGATGCTGTTCGGCAAGCCGAAGCAGCAGCTCTCGGAGCCGGGCCTGCACTTCATGTTCTGGCCGATCGAGATGGTCGAGACCGTCCAGGTCGTCGAAAGCCAGATCACCCTCGGCAGCGGCCAACAGGGCGAGACGTCGGGCCTGATGCTCTCCGGCGACCAGAACATCGTGGATGTCCAGTTCGCCGTGCTTTACCAGGTCGAGAACCCGCAGGATTTCCTGTTCAATGTCGACGACCCGGCGGCGATGCTGCAGCAGGTCTCCGAGAGCGCCATGCGCGAGGTCGTCGGTCGCCGGCCGGTGCAGGACGTCTTCCGTGACGATCGTGCCGGCATTGCCGAAGAAGTGCGCGCAATCACCCAGGACACGCTGAACGAGTACGGCTCGGGCCTGCGCATCAACGCGATCTCCATCGAGGACGCGGCGCCGCCGACCCAGGTCGCCGACGCGTTCGACGAGGTGCAGCGCGCCGAGCAGGACGAGGATCGCTTCATCGAGGAAGCGAACCGCTATCGCAACCAGCAGATCGGCGCGGCCCGTGGTGAGGCGGCGCAGATCCGCGAGGATGCCGCGGCTTACAAGAGCCGTGTCGTCCAGGAGGCCGAGGGTGAGGCGCAGCGCTTCTCCTCGATCCTCGCCGAATTCGAACAGGCACCCGACGTCACCCGCAAGCGGCTGTTCCTGGAGACGATGGAAGGCGTGATGCGCGGCTCCAACAAGGTCATCATGGAACGCAGTGCGACCGGTGAGCAGGGCGTGCTTCCGTTCCTGCCGCTCAACGAACTGCAGCGCCAGGCGCCGGGAGCCGGACAGACGCAGGCCGCACCCCGCGCCCCTGCGGCGACGCCGGGTACTACCGCCACCCCGCAGACGGGAGCAAACTGATGGCCAACCGTTTCTACGGCGTCGTGATCGCGGTCGCAGTCGTCCTGCTGCTCGCCTGGAATTCGATCTTCATCGTCAACGAGAAGGAGCAGGCCGCCGTCCTGCGCTTCGGCGAGATCCAGCGGGTCGTCTCCGAGCCCGGCCTCTATTTCAAGATGCCGTTCTCCTTCGCCGGCGCGGACAATGTCCGCAAGCTGCCGGACCGGCTGCTGCGCTTCGACCTCGACGATATCCGCGTCCAGGTTTCGGGCGGCAAGTTCTACGAGGTCGACGCTTTCCTCGTCTACAACATCTCCGACCCGGCCCGCTTCCTGCAGTCGGTCTCGGGCTCGATCCCGCAGGCCGAGCAGCGACTGCGCACCCGTCTCGACGCGGCGCTTCGCCGGGTGTACGGCCTGCGCGGCTTCGAGGCGGCACTGTCGGCCGAGCGGGGCGACATGATGCGCCAGGTCCGCGACCAGATCCGGCCGGATGCGGCGTCGCTCGGTCTCGAACTGACCGACGTCAGGATCCGCCGCACCGATCTGACGCGGGAGGTCTCGCAGCAGACCTATGAGCGGATGCAGGCCGAGCGCCTGGCGGAAGCCGAGCGGCTCCGGGCTCGCGGTCAGGTCGCGGCGCGGGAGATCCGCGCCGGCTCCGACCGTGAGGTGGTCGAGACCGTCGCGGTTGCCCAGCGCGATGCGGAGATCCTCCAGGGTGAGGGCGACGCCGAGCGCAACGCCATCTTCGCGGGGGCTTTCGGCGCCAATCCGGAGTTCTTCGACTTCTACCGGTCGATGCAGGCCTATCGCGACTCGCTGGCGAATTCCGGCACCACGCTGGTCCTGTCGCCGGACTCGGAGTTCTTCCGCTACTTCCAGACCGATGGCGGCACGATGGGCGGCGCGCCGGCCTCGACGGGCCGGCCATCGGCGGCGCCGACGGGACCGGAAGCTGCAGCGCCTGCGGCTCCGCAGAACGGGGACACGGCAGCCGCGCCGGTTCCGCCGGCCGCAGCCGATGCGCCTGCGACGGAAGAGGCGGGCGTGCCGGATGCGCCGTCACCTGCTGCCGAGGCACCCGCCGCGGCGGACCCGACCGCTGACGTCGGCGGTGCCGACGTCTCCGAGATCGCTCCCGGAAACGCGCCGGCTGCCGCCGCGCAGTGAGCGACCTTGTCGTCGCCCTCGGTCTCCTCCTGGTGATCGAGGGCGTCGCCTATTGTCTCATCCCCACCCAGATGCGGGACATGGCACGGCGGATCCAGGCGATGCCGGACGGCACGTTGCGAGCCGTGGGCCTTGTTGCCGCAGTCTTCGGTGTCGCGCTGGTCTGGCTGGTGCGGCATTGAACACGGCAGTCGCCGCGCGCGCTACTCGGTCACGGCCGCGTCAACTGCTCGCAAGCAACTTGATTCGGTCGCTTTTTTCCGCTCCGCTCCCGACAGGGCGACGTCGTGGCAGGCTGGCGGAGACGCGCGGCGCCGGCGGGCGGCACATGCGGATGTGTCCGACGCCAGTTCGATGATCCGCCAGCAGGCGTACGACAATTCGGCCGCCGCCTTCCCGATCCGAGAGGACCTGCGATGAACGCTCGCCTGCGCCGCCTGCCGATCACGTCTCTTGCGGCTGCCTGGCTCGCCGCGTCGGCGCTGATGCAACCGCTTCCGGGTGCCGCCCAGGCCGTCGAGCCGTTGCCGGCGCCCGAGCCCTCCGTGCCGGCACTGCCGGCACCCCCGGTCGAGGAGGACGCGCCGTCCGCCCCGAGCGTTGCACCGGCGGCACCGCCCGCGGCCGCACAGGCCGCTTCGCGCGGTCCGGCCTCGGTCGCCGACCTTGCCGAATCGCTGCTCGACGCAGTGGTCAACATCTCGACGTCGCAGACGGTGGATCGCCCTGGCGGCGGCATCCCCGAGCTCGAGGCGCCGGAGGGATCGCCGCTGCAGGACTTCTTCGACGATCTCCTGCGCGGCGACGACGGCGTCGGCGACCGCCGCGTCCAGTCGCTCGGCTCGGGCTTCGTCGTCGACCCGTCCGGCGTTGTCATCACCAACAATCACGTCATTGCCGATGCCGACACCATCACCGTCAATTTCGCAGACGGGACCAGGCTCGACGCCGAACTATTGGGCACGGATCCGAAGACCGATCTCGCTGTGCTGAAGGTCAATCCGCCGGAGCCGCTGCCGGCCGTTGAGTTCGGCGATTCCGAAGCGCTGCGCATCGGCGACTGGGTGATGGCGATCGGCAACCCGTTCGGCCTCGGCGGCTCGGTCTCGGTCGGCATCGTTTCGGCGCGCGGGCGCAACATCAATGCCGGCCCCTACGACAATTTCATCCAGACCGACGCGGCGATCAATCGCGGCAATTCCGGCGGGCCGCTGTTCGACATGAACGGCCGGGTGGTGGGCATCAACACCGCGATCATCTCTCCGACCGGCGGCTCGATCGGCATCGGTTTCTCGATCCCGGCGCAGCTGGCCGTCAACGTCGTCGACCAGCTGAGGGAATTCGGCGAGACCCGCCGCGGCTGGCTCGGCATCCGCCTGCAGGCCGTCACCGACGACATTGCCGAAGGTCTCGGGATCCCCGAGGCGAAGGGCGCCGTGGTCATGGGGATCGTGCCAGGCGGGCCGTCCGACAACGGGCTGCTCAAGGTCGGCGACGTCATCGTCCGGTTCAACGACCAGGAGATCGAGTCGTCCCGCGACCTGCCACGCATCGTCGCGGAGACGCCGGTGGGCGAGACCGTGACCGTCGAATTGTTGCGCAAGGAAGACACCGCCGCCCCCGCGCAGCCCCTGTCGGTCGAGGTGACGCTCGGACGACTCGAGGACGGCGAGAAGCTGATGGCCGAGAGCGAGGCGGCAAGCGAGCCCGCCGCGAACGCCGATGCGGCCGACGACGAAGCCGTGTCGTCCGCGTCCGTGGTCACGCTCGGCCTTACCCTGTCGGCGATCGATGCGCCGTTGCGCGGGCAATATGGCCTCGGCGACGACGTCGAGGGTGTGGTGATCACCCAGGTCGAGCCGAACTCCAGCGCTGCGGAGAAGGGTATCGAGGCCGGCGCGGTGATCCGCGAGGTGGCGCAGGAAGAAGTTTCCGAACCGCAGGAAGTGGCGGACAAGATCGCCAAACTGAAGGCGGACGGGCGGCGCAACGCGCTGCTGCTTCTGGCCTCGGCAAGCGGCGATCTGCGCTTCGTGGTCGTGCCGATCGACTGACCGGGTACGACCGGCGCGATCAGTGACGGAATTCGTCGCGCCGGTAGCCCTGGAGGAAGAGCAGGGCGGTAAGGTCTCCATGGTCGATGCGGTGGCGGGCGCGCGCCGCGACAGCCGGCTTGGCGTGCAGCGCGACGCCCGAGCCGGCAAGCTCCAGCATCGGCAGATCGTTGGCGCCGTCGCCGACCGCCAGGACATGCTCGGTCCCGATCCCCAGACGGCCGGCGATGTCACGCAGGGCTTCGACCTTCGCGGCAGCGCCAAGGATCGGCTCCGCGACTTCGCCTGTCAGTCTGCCGTCCGCCGCCAGCAGCCGGTTGGCGCGGTTCTCGTGAAAGCCGAGGCGTTCGGCGATCGGGCCGGTGAAGACGGTGAAGCCGCCCGAGACGAGGGCGGTATGGGCGCCGCTCGCGCGCATCGTGGCCACGAGAGCGCCGCCGCCCGATGCCAGCGTGATGCGCTCGGCGATGACCTGGCCGATGATGGATTCCGGCAGGCCGGCCAGCAGGGCGACGCGCTCGCGCAGTGCCGGTTCGAAGGCGATCTCGCCGTTCATCGCCCGGGCCGTGATGGCGGCGACGCGGTCCTTGATGCCGATCTCCGCGGCCAGTTCGTCGATGCACTCCTGGTCGATCATGGTGGAGTCCATGTCGGCGATCAGAAAGCGCTTGCGCCGTCCGGCCCGCTCCTGCAGGACGCAGTCGAAGGCCGAGGCGGCGGCGATCCCGGCCATCTCCTCGCTCTGCGCTGCCGTCACCGGCGTTTCGAAGCCGATATCGACGGCGTAGCCCTCGTCGAGCCAGGTGGTCTCATCGGCCGATGCGCCGAGGCGGCCGGCGATCTCGCCGACGGCACCCGCGGGAAGTCCCGGCCCAGACGGGGCGGCGATGAGCGTGGCGACGAACATGGAGATACGGTCCGGATATGGCGGCTGTAGAGGCGGTTCTGATAGCGGGGCCGACGGCGAGCGGCAAGTCGCGCCTGGCGCTCGAGCTCGCCCGCCGGCTGGACGGGGTAGTCGTCAACGCCGATTCGATGCAGGTCTATGACGGGTTGTCGATCCTGACCGCGCGCCCCTCCGCGGCGGACATGGCGGCCGTGCCGCACGACCTCTATGGCCATGTGAACCCCGCCGAAGCCTATTCTGCGGGCGCCTATCTGCGCGACGCCGCCGCCAGTCTTGCCGCCGCAAAGTCCGGCGGGCGGCTGCCGATCGTCTGCGGCGGCACCGGCCTCTATTTCAAGGCACTTCTCGGGCTGCTCGATACGATGCCGCCGGTGCCGGCTGCCATTCGCGAGCACTGGCGCGGCCGACTCGCGGCGGAGGGTGCGGCGGCGCTGCACGGGCTTCTTGCCGAACGCGATCCTGCCGCCGCAGCCCGGATCGCTTCCGCCGACGGGCAGCGTATCGTGCGGGCGCTCGAGGTGGGCGAGGCGAGCGGCCGGACGCTGTCGGCACTCCAGGCCGGGCGGGGCGAGGGGCCCCTGAGCATGGCGCGGACCGTCAAGGTCGTGCTGACCCCGGAGCGCCCGGTGCTGCGCGAGCGGATCGCTCGCCGGTTCGCCGACATGCTGGCCGAGGGCGCCGTCGCGGAGGTAGCGGCGTTTCGCGCCATGCCGGGGGCGATGGGTGGGTCCGCCGCGCGCGCGATCGGCGTCGACGAACTCGGGGCCGTCATCGACGGCTCGCTGGATCTGGTGGCCGCGCGCGAACGGGCGGTGACGCGCACGCGGCAATACGCCAAGCGGCAGGAAACCTGGTTCCGGCATCAGTTCGGGCCGGATTGGCAGCGGCTGGAAGGGCCCGATCCCGCAGGCATCGAGGGCATTTGACCGATCGTCTTAAGCGGGTTTTCACGCCGAAGCGCTAGGTTTTCCGGAACGCGCTTTCGGACCTTCACCCATGACCATCAGCAAAGCGGAACTGACGGTTCTCCTATTCCTGGGAGCGATCGTCACGGCGTCTGCCGGGATCGCGGCCTTGTACGCCGTCGCCCAGCCTGCGCTCGCAGTGGCGGGTCTGGAGGAGGCGCGGCGCACCGGCACCATCCTCTTCACGGGAACGATGGCGTCGATGCTGCTGGCGGTGGCGATCGGGCTGTTCTGGCTGCTGCCGACCATGCGCCGGCAGTTCCGCGAGCAGGACAAGCTGCAGTCGCTGACCGGGGTCCTCAAGCAGCGCTCGCAGGACCTCGAGACGGCGGCGCTGACCGACCCGCTCACCGGCATGAACAACCGGCGTTTCTTCGATGCGGCGCTCGGGCATTTTCTCGCGGAGTTCGCCCGGATCAAGCGACCGATCGGGCTGATGATCCTCGACCTCGATCACTTCAAGGCGATCAACGACACCTACGGGCACGACGTGGGGGACGAGGTGCTCAAGGCGATTGCGGCTTGCCTGTTCGAGTTCACGCGGTACCACGATGTGGTGGCCCGGCTCGGGGGCGAGGAATTCGCCATCGTGGCGCCGAACGTCGAGGCGGCCGAGCTCACCATGCTGGCGGAGCGGATCCGCGGGGCGATCGCGGCGCTGCCGCTCGATCTTGGCACCATCCGGATCCGGGTGACCGCTTCGATCGGCCTCGCTGTCTCGACGCCGGAGGACGATTGCGCCGGCTTCTACAAGCGCGCCGACGTCAATCTCTATGCCGCAAAGCAGGCCGGCCGTAACCGGGTTTGCGCCTGACTCCGTCACCTTTCTGCTACAAACCGGGGAACTAGGGCCGGGGCCCGTGCGTATCGGCTGGAGCGCGCGGGGAGCAGCATGACGACGACAGAAGCAATCATCAGGGACCATGGCGATCGCATGCGATACGCGGCGCGGGCCGGCTATATCGCCCGCGGCGCAGTGTTCCTGATCATCGGTTATTTCGCCTTCAGCGCAGCCTTCGCGAGCGGCGAGGCGATGGGCGAGATGGACGCCATCGACGAGATGGCCGGCTCCGGTTTCGGAACCGCTTTGCTGCTGGCGCTGGTGCTTGCGCTTGCCGCCTTTGCCGCATGGCGGCTTTTCCAGGTGATCTTCGACATCGACGGCCACGGCACCGGGGTCAAGGGCATCTTCATCCGAACCGGACTGACGATCAGCGCCTTCGCGTACGGTGCGCTCGCCTTCTACGCGGCGACGCTCCTGATCGGCTTGGGGTCTGGCGGGGGCGGCGGCAACGGTATCGTCAAAGCCGCATACGAAGCCGGGATCGGCGTCTGGCTGACCTACGCGATCGCTGCCGGCATGGCCGCCGCCGGCGCCGCGCATGTCGTCAAAGGAGCCAAGGCCGGTTTCGAGAAGTACATGAACATCCCCGCCGACCGGAGCTGGCTGAAGCAGGTTTGCCAGTTTGGCCTGATCGCCCGCGGCATCACCTTCTTCATCCTTGCCGGCCTCCTCGTCACCGGGGCCGCGTCCTACCGCAGTGGCGACACGCCGGGGATCGAAACGGCGCTTTCGGCCATGGCCGGATGGTCGTTCGGCTGGGCGCTCTTGTCGCTGACCGGGCTCGGCCTCATCGCCTTCGGCATCTACGCCCTTGCCGAGGCAGCCTATCGGCGGATCAATGTCGAAGCCGCGGCCTGATCACGACGAAGGCACCGACGCGCGCAAAAGAGGCATTGACGCGGGCCCCGCAGGAGCCTAGCTTCCGGCCATGATCAAGACGACCACGATTCTCGTAGTAGGAGTGCGCACACGCGAGACGGCCTGAGGCCGTCCGGCGAAAGCCACGTGTGCGCAAGCAAGGGCCCCCTCAGGGCCCTTTTTTATTGCCCGAAATCCGGAGCGCCTTCGAGCCGGACGGGAACTGCAAGCGGTCCGGAACAAGAGACGGGAAGAGCACGACGATGAACGCGACTGGCCAGACACTCGAGATGACCGGAGCCGAGATGGTGGTCCGGGCGCTGAAGGAGAACGGCGTCACCGACCTGTTCGGCTATCCGGGCGGCGCCGTGCTGCCGATCTATGACGAGATCTTCCAGCAGGAGGACGTCCGCCACATCCTGGTCCGCCACGAGCAGGGCGCCGGCCACGCGGCCGAGGGCTATGCTCGATCGACAGGGAAGCCCGGCGTCATGCTGGTGACCTCGGGGCCGGGCGCCACCAACGCGGTGACGGCGCTGCAGGACGCGCTGATGGATTCCATCCCGCTCGTCTGCATCACCGGCCAGGTCCCGACGACGCTGATCGGCTCCGACGCCTTCCAGGAATGCGACACGGTCGGCATCACGCGGCCCTGCACCAAGCACAACTGGCTGGTGAAGGACGTCAACGACCTCTCACGTATCCTGCACGAGGCGTTCCATGTCGCGACCACCGGCCGACCCGGCCCGGTCGTCGTCGACATACCCAAGGACGTGCAGTTCGCCACGGGCACCTACACGCCGCCGCCGGCGCAGCCGAAGCACGAGAGCTACCGGCCGCGGCTCGATCCTGATCGCGAACGTGTCGAGGCGGCGGTCGCGCTGCTCGCGGGTGCGCGCCGGCCGATCATCTACACGGGCGGCGGCGTCATCAATTCCGGGCCGGAAGCCTCGCAGCTGCTGCGGGAATTTGTCGACCTCACCGGCTTTCCGATCACCTCGACGCTGATGGGACTGGGCGCCTATCCGGCGTCGGGCAAGAACTGGCTGGGCATGCTCGGCATGCACGGTACCTACGAGGCCAATCTCGCCATGCATGGCTGCGACGTCATGCTGTGCATCGGCGCGCGCTTCGACGACCGTATCACCGGCCGGCTCGACGCCTTCTCGCCGAACTCGCGGAAGATCCACGTCGACATCGACCCCTCCTCGATCAACAAGGTCGTGCGCGTCGAGGTGCCGATCATCGGCGATGTCGCCCACGTCCTGCGCGACCTGATCGCCTGTTGGAAGGGGCAGGGCGCTTCGGTCGACGCGCCGTCGTTCGATGCCTGGTGGCAGCAGATCGACGGCTGGCGGGACCGCAACTGCCTCGCCTACCGGCCGAACGACGACGTGATCATGCCGCAATACGCGGTGCAGCGCCTCTACGAGGCAACCAAGGACCGCGAGACCTACGTTTCCACCGAAGTCGGCCAGCACCAGATGTGGGCGGCGCAGTTCTACGGCTTCGAGGCGCCGAACCGCTGGCTGACGTCCGGCGGCCTCGGCACGATGGGCTACGGCCTGCCGGCCTCGATCGGGGCGCAGATCGCCCATCCGGATGCGCTGTCGGTCTGCATCGCGGGCGATGCGTCGGTGCTGATGAACATGCAGGAGATGTCGACGGCGGTTCAGCACGGCGCCAACGTCAAGATCTTCATCCTCAACAACCAGTATATGGGCATGGTGCGGCAGTGGCAGCAGCTGCTGCACGGCAACCGCCTGTCGCATTCCTACACCGAGGCGCTGCCGGACTTCGTCAAGCTGGCGGAGGCCTATGGCGGCCACGGTATCCGCTGCGAGAAGCCCGGCGACTTGGATGGCGCGATCGAGGAGATGCTGGCGGTCGACAAGCCGGTGCTTTTCGACTGCCGCGTCGCCAATCTCGCCAATTGCTTCCCGATGATCCCCTCGGGCAAGGCGCATAACGAGATCCTGCTGCCCGACGAGGCGACGGACGAGGTGGTCGGCCGTGCCATCGACGCCAAGGGCCGGGCGCTGGTCTGACGGAACGGTGGCGACGAACCCGACCTTCGCGGCGAGCCTTCGCTTCGGCCTTTCCGGCCGGGGCGTGGTGCGTCCGGACGAGCGCTCCCGCTCAGGCGGGGCGCTTGAACTCGACGTTGCGCCCATCCGAGCGGATCTCGAGCGTGAACGGGGTGCCGCGGACGTCGCGACCCTCATAGACGAAGAAGCTCGTGTAGTTGTGGCGGCTCGACAGCGTGATCGTCTCGATCTCCGCCTCGGGGAGCAGCGCATCGGCGATGCGCGCCACCCCCTCCGGCACTGCCTCGGCCTCGATCATCCGGTCGATCTGCATGATGACGCCGTCCGGCGCCACGGCGACCGAGACGGCGTCGCCGCGCAACGTGCCGCGCAGATCGAAAAACTCGCCGTCGCCCTCGATGGCAACGCTGTCGAAACGTGCGCCGGGCAAAGCGAGTTCGGCGTTGCCGATCACCACCAGCGGGACGGCGATCATGTCGTCGTCGGCGAAATTGCCGGCAGCGTCCCCGAGCCGCTCTTCGTGCTTGGGCTCGCCATCAGCGTGGGACTCGCCCGACGCCGCCGCGTCGGTCTCGGCGATGGCCGGCTTTCGCGCCGCCGCTTCGCCAGCGCGGCCATCTGCTGCCATGGCGGGTCCGCCCGCCGCCGCCGGCTCGCGGACTGCCTGGCTCATGGAGACTTCCGGGGTCTGGCCGGCAACGCCAGCCGCGTTGACGCCGGTCTCGCGATCGCCGGCGTCGCCGGCCCCGTCCGCTTCATCCCGGGTCCCGGCCGGACCGGTCAGGTCCGCGGGCGGTTCTCCCAGCGCTTCGGCCCCGTCCAGGGCAGCGGCTGCTTCGGCGGCGCTGTCGGCGATCCGCGCATCGGCGGATCCGTCGCCTGCCGATCCCGCATCTGCCGCCACCGCGACCAGCGATCCATCCCGGCAGGTCAGGCGGTAGGTCCCGTCCTGTCCTTCGACCCGCAGCGTCAGCTCGAAACCGGCTTCGGTCAGCGCAGGAACGCACTGTCCCGTCGGCGCCTGTGCCGCCGCGTCGAGCGACAAGGCGGCAAGCGCCGCGGCTGCGCCCATCATCGTGACCTGTCGCATGGTGATGTCTCCCGTCATGTTCCGCCCGGCGGCTGGCACCTTACCGTGGCACGGGAACATGCCATCACGGTGACCGACGTCCACCCTGCGGACGCGATCACCCCCATCTTCAACGCGCGCGGCCTTCGCGCCGCGCAACCCCGAAAGTGCCGAGTCCGACCATGAACAGCCCCGTTCCACCGCCCGCCTCCGCCTATTTCATCACGCCCGAGAAGGAGGCCATCGAGTCGCGCATTCTCGCGATCATCGTCGACAACGAGCCGGGCGTTCTGGCGCGGGTCATCGGGCTGTTCTCGGGCCGGGGCTACAATATTGAGAGCCTGACGGTCTCCGAGACCGAGCACGAGAAGCATCTGTCGCGGATCACCGTGGTGACCAAAGGCGCGCCGCACGTGATCGAGCAGTTGAAGAGCCAGCTCGACCGGATCGTGCCGGTGCACCGCGTGGTCGACCTGACCCGCGCAGCCGGCGAGGACGGCGAGAGCGGCCCGGTCCAGCGGGAGCTCGCGATCGTCAAGGTGGCGGGGCAGGGGGAGAAGCGGGTCGAGGCACTGCGGCTCGCCGACGTGTTCCGGGCCAAGGTGGTGGATTCCTCGATCGAGCACTTCGTCTTCGAGCTGACCGGGCGACCGTCCAAGCTCGACAAGTTCGTCGCGATCATGGCGCCGCTTGGCCTCGTCGAGGTCTGCCGCACCGGCGTCGCGGCGCTGTCGCGCGGCAAGGACGGGATGTAGTCCTCGCGCCTTTTCCTCCCTGTCAGCGTCGCTGACGGATCGAGCCGACCATGAGCACCGACGTTCTTCTCGCGCTTGCGGCCTTTGCCTTCGTCTCCTCGGTGACGCCGGGGCCGAACAATTTCATGCTGCTCGCCTCGGGGGTGAATTTCGGCTTCATCCGGACGATCCCGCATATGTGCGGGATCGCCTTCGGCTTCTGCCTGCTGCTGCTGGCCGTCGGCTTCGGGCTGGGAGCCCTGCTGACGGCCTATCCGCCGCTGCACCTGGCGCTGAAGATCGTCGGCGGCGCCTATCTGCTGTATCTGGCCTGGCGCATCGCGACTGCCCGAAGCATCAAGGAGCGGAGCGGCAAGGACGCCCCGATGACGTTCCTGGAGGCGGCGGCGTTCCAGTGGGTCAACCCGAAGGCCTGGGTGCTCGCGGTGACTGCGATGGCGATCTATACCGACCCGGCGCGGCCATTCCTTACCGTGCTGCTCGTCACGCTGGTCTTCGGCCTGGTCAACTGGCCGAGCGTTTCGATCTGGGCAGCGTTCGGGGTGATGCTGCGGCAGTTCCTGGCCGATCCGGTGCGGCTGAAATGGTTCAATATCGCGATGGGCGTTCTGCTGGCGTTCAGCCTCGTCCCGCTACTTCTTTAGCCATATGGTTCGAATGGCTTGGTTCCCCTGCGGGCGGGCCTATCTCACCGCGCGATAACAGTCTCGTGAGGAACATGATGGAACGCACCGAGCGGTTCGCGGCGTCGTCGAGTGAAGAGGGGCGCTACCGTCTGCTCGTCGACGCCATTACCGACTATGCGATCTATATGCTCGATCCTGGCGGCGTCATCGTCAGCTGGAATGCCGGCGCGCAGCGCTTCAAGGGCTATGCGGAATCGGAAATACTCGGAGAGCACTACTCCCGCTTCTTCACGGACGGCGACCGTGAAGCCGGTCTGCCGCAGCGGGCGCTGCAGATCGCTGCCGCGGAAGGCCGTTTCGAGACCGAGGGCTGGCGGGTCCGCAAGGACGGCACGCGATTCTGGGCGCATGCGATCGTCGATCCGATCCGCCTCGCGACCGGCGAGCTGATCGGCTACGCCAAGATCACCCGCGACCTCAGCGAGCGGAAGATCGCCGAGGAAACGCTGCGCCGAAGCGAGGAGCAGTTTCGCCTGCTGGTCAATGGCGTCACCGACTACGCCATCTTCATGCTCGACCCGGATGGCTGCGTCACAAACTGGAATCAGGGGGCGCAGCGGATCAAGGGCTATCGGCCGGACGAGATCATGGGGCAGCATTTCTCCCGTTTCTACACCCCGGAGGATCGGGAGCGTGGCGAGCCGCAGCGGGGCCTGACGACAGCGCTCGTGGAAGGGCGCTTCGAGACCGAGGGCTGGCGCGTCCGCAAGGACGGTACCCGTTTTTGTGCCCACGTGGTGATCGAGAGGATCACCAACGATGCGGGCGTGGTCATCGGCTTTGCCAAGATCACGCGCGACGTCACCGAGCGGGCCGAGGCGCAGCGGGCGCTGAGCGAGGCCAACGAGGCGCTGGCCCAGTCCCAGAAGATGGAGGCGATCGGCCAGCTGACCGGCGGTATCGCCCACGATTTCAACAATCTCCTGACGGCGGTGCTCGGCAGCCTCGAACTGGCGCGCAAGCGCGTAACCGACGACCCGGCTGTACAGGGGCTGATCGACAATGCGCTGAGAGGCGTCGAGCGCGGCGCTTCGCTGACGCAGCGCATGCTCGCCTTCGCACGTCGCCAGGACCTCGAACCGCGGCCGGTCGATCTGCGCGAGCTGGTCGAGGGCATGAGTGCCTTCCTGCAGCGTTCGCTCGGCCCGCAGGTGACCATCGTCACCCGTTTCCCGGTTCGGCTGGCGCCGGTCCAGGCCGATCCCGTGCAGCTGGAGACGGCGCTTCTCAACCTGTTCGTCAATGCGCGCGATGCCATGGAAGCCGGCGGCGAGATCGTCATCGAGGCGAGCGAGCAAACGGTCAACCCAGGCTTGAACGATCTTGCCGCGGGCCGCTATGTCCGCCTCGCCGTGATCGACACGGGCGAGGGCATGGACGAGGCGACGCTGGCGCGGGCTGCCGAACCGTTCTTCACCACAAAGGGCATCGGAAAGGGCACGGGGCTCGGCCTTTCCATGGTGCATGGGCTGGTGCGGCAATCGGGCGGGCGGCTTTCGATCAAAAGCCAGAAGGGCGTCGGCTCGACGGTCGAGTTGTGGTTGCCGCAGTCACAGGACGTTCCGGTGGTGGATGCCGATCCTCAGGAGACGGCAACGCCGCACGCCGCAACGGGGCCGCTCGTGGTCCTCGCCGTCGACGACGACGGGCTGGTCCTGATGAACACGACCGCGATGCTGGAGGATCTGGGGCATACGGCGCTCGAGGCATTCTCGGCAGCCGAGGCGCTGGAACTCATGCGCGCCGGCCGACGGATCGACCTGGTGATCACCGACCACGCCATGCCGCGGATGACCGGCAGCCAGCTTGCGGAGGCGATCCGGGCCGAATGGCCGGACGTCCCCATCGTACTCGCGACCGGCTACGCGGAACTACCGCCCGGCGGAGACCGATCGCTGCAGAAGCTTCCCAAGCCCTTCGGCATGCGCGAACTCGAAGTGGCGGTCGCCGACGCGATGGCGGGCAGGCCGCGGGGCCGCTCGCCCGAGACGGCCAGCGGCGAGGCAGCGGCCAGCAGTCCCTGAGATTTGTCCTCGTGGGCGCGATGCGATTGCCCGTGCGGGGTGAAATGGCTGGCCCGCCCGTATAGACATCGCAGCGGAGGATTCGGGCATTTGGCCGCGAGTCCACGACGGAGATCGGCTTGAAGCTCTCACCCCAGCAGGACGACGCGCTGACAGCGGTGGCACGCTGGCTCGAGGCCGGCGAGACCCCGATCTTCCGCCTGTTCGGATATGCCGGAACCGGCAAGACGACGCTGGCCAAGCATTTCGCCGAAGGCATCGACGGCGCCGTGCAGTTCGCCGCCTTTACCGGCAAAGCAGCGCAGGTGCTGCGGTCA
Source organism: Aurantimonas endophytica (assembly GCF_014196845.1). Lineage (GTDB taxonomy): Bacteria > Pseudomonadota > Alphaproteobacteria > Rhizobiales > Rhizobiaceae > Aurantimonas > Aurantimonas endophytica. Next base: position 1,314,975 of record NZ_JACIEM010000001.1, on the reverse strand, counting down.
AAAGGCGCCCGCAGCGCACGTACGCTGCATTCGCTGATCTATCGGCCGCGCGGCGAGGAGACCGTGTCGGACGAGGCGAGCGGCGTGTCGCGCGTGTCGCCGACCTTCTCGCTCAACCGGCAGAGCCCGGTCGCCAAGGCCAAGCTGGTCATCGTCGACGAATGCTCGATGGTCGACGAGGCACTCGGCCGCGACCTGATGTCCTTCGGCACGCCGATCCTGGTGCTCGGCGATCCCGGCCAGTTGCCGCCGGTCTCCGGCGGCGGCTTCTTCACCGAGGCGGAGCCCGACTTCCTGCTCAGCGAGATCCATCGCCAGGCGCGCGACAACCCGATCATCGAGCTGGCGCTGCATGTCCGCGAGGGCAAGGAACTGATGTATGGCGACTGGGGCACCGCCAAGATCATCTCCAAGCGGGATGTCGAGACGGAGAAGGTGCTGGCCGCCGATCAGGTGCTGGTCGGCACCAACCGCACCCGCCGGCGCTACAACACGAGGCTGCGCGAGCTGAAGGGCTTCGAAGGCCCCTTGCCGATGGCCGGGGACAAACTGGTATGCCTGCGCAACGACCCGCCCAAGGGCCTGCTCAACGGCTCGCTCTGGCAGGTGCTGACAGCCTCTCGCGAGACGACGAAGCCGGGCGTCAACCTCATCGTCAAGCCGGACGACGACGACATCGACCAGGGCGCGGCGAAGATCCGGCTGTTGAAATCGGCCTTCGAAGATCCCGACGCGGAGGTGCCGTGGTCGACCAAGAAGCGCTTCGACGATTTCGACTATGGCTACGCGCTGACCGTCCACAAGGCGCAGGGCTCCCAGTGGAACGACGTCATGCTGTTCGACGAGAGCTGGGCCTTCAAGGATACCCGCGAGCGCTGGCTCTACACCGCGATCACCCGGGCGGCCGAGACCCTCACCATCGTCAAATGAAAGCGGCGGCGCCCTGGAGCGCCGCCGCTTTCGTTGTCCCGCTCCCGCCGGCGGTCTTGCCTGCAGGATGCGTCGGCCACCTTCAGCAGCCGGCGGCGGAGAGATAGGCCGTGCCCGCCTCGATACGGTCGAGGGTGATCGAGCAGCCGTCGCCGACATCGGCCGAGGCGCCGGCCGCAAGAAGCTGGCGGCCCGAGCCCACGACATAGATCGTCGCCTCGGTGTCGGTGATGCCCGACAGGAACACCCGATGCTCGCCGAAGCTGGCGGTCTGCCCCGTGGTGATGCCGTTCGGCTCGCCGGCCGCTGCAGGTGCGGCCGCCGGGGCCGCGGGCGCTGCCGCTTCGGCCGGTGCTGCGGGTGCAGCCGGCTCCGCCGGCGCTGCTTCAGGTGCAGCCGGGGCTGCCGGCGCTGCAGCGGGCTCGACCGGGGCCGCTGCCGGTGCCGCGGCCTCGGCGGGAGCCGCCTCTTCCGCCGCCGGGGCGGCAGCGGCATCACAGCCTTCCGAGCTCAGCGTGACCGCGCCGTCCGCGATGCTGTCCACGGTCACGGTGCAGCCGTCGCCCGCGTCGAGCGTACCGCCCACCGCGACGCGCTCGCGCTCGCCGCCCACGGGGAAGAGCGTCGCCTCGTTGTCGGTCACGCCCGACACGAAGACGCGGGTTTCGCCGAAGATCGCGGTGCCGCCGACGGGGGTGGCGCCGGTGCTCGCAGCTTCGGCGGCAGGGGCTTCCGTCGCGGGAGCCGCAGCCGGGGCTGCCGGTGCAGCGGCCTCGGCCGCGGGAGCCGCGGCGGGTGCATCGGCCGCGGGTGCTTCGGCGGTTGGTGCCGGTGTTTCCGCGGTGGGAGCTGCGGCTGCCTGGGCCTGCTCGGTTGCAGGGGCCTCGCAGCCTTCGGAGGAGAGATAGGCCGCGCCCGCGGCGACACCGGCCAGCGTCACCTGGCAGACTTCGCCAAGATCGATCGACTCGCCGGCCGCAACGTCCTGCGGCTCGCCACCGGCAGCAGCCAGCGTCGCGGTGCCGGCTTCGGCGGATATCGCCGTCAGCACGACGGGATTGCCGCCATAGATCGCCGACTGGCCGGGAAGCAGGATCGCGCCGGTATTGCCGATCTGCGAGGCGAGGGCGGCCGGATCGCTTGCGCCGGCTGCGGGTGCCTGGCCCTGTACCGCCTGGGAGATCGCGTCGGTGCGGGCGGCGAGATCGGCGGCCAGCTGGTCGACACGGGCCTGCAGCGCATTCACCGCCTCGGCGACGTTGCCGCCGGTCTGGCCTGCCTGCTGCTGCAGGCTCTGCGACAGCGCGTCGGTGCGGGCCACCACGTCGGCACCCAGCTGGTCGACGCGGGCCTGCAAGGCGTTGACGGCATCGGCGACGCCGGTGCCTGCGGCGGCCGCATCCTGCGGAACGCGCTGGCTCAGTTCGGCGACATTGGTCTGGATCTGCGCGAGCGGCGCCTGCAGTTCCGCCAGGCGCTGCGACGTCGTCTCGTTGAGGTCGTCGATATCCGGACCGGCCCACCAGCCGATCAGGAGGCCGACGATCCCGGCAATGACGATCGGGATGAAACGTGTGCCGCCCATGGCATTCCTCCTTGCGTGCGTTGCCCGTAGTGACTAGCCAGCCGGCGCTGCTGTCAACCGGAATTCCTCCCGATCGCTGCGATGCGGTAACCGCCCCAGGGCTCCCGGGCCCCGCGACGCAGGGGTTTTCGGCTGGAATCGGCCGGCGCGACGACCGACCAATTCTGTGCTACCTGCGCGCCATGATTTGCCGATAGGGACCCTCATGCCCGCCGAACTTTCCGTCAATCTCAATGCCGTCGCGATACTGCGCAACCGCCGCGACCTGCCCTGGCCGAGCGTCGTCGACATGGGGCGCATCGCGCTCCGCGCCGGGGCCCACGGCCTCACCGTGCATCCGCGACCGGACCAGCGCCACATCCGCTTCTCCGACCTGCCGGCGCTGCGGCAGTTGATCGACGAGGAGTTTCCGCAGGACGAGTTCAACATCGAGGGCTACCCGACGGAGGCGTTCCTCCGTCTGGTCGCGGCTTCGCGGCCCGAGCAGGTGACGCTGGTGCCGGACGACCCGTCGCAGCCGACCTCGGATCATGGCTGGGATTTCATCGCCGACCGGGACATGCTGACGTCGGTCGTGGCGCAGCTGAAAGAGCACGGCGCCCGCGTATCGCTGTTCTGCGACCCGGACGCCTCGCAGGCGCAGCTCGAAGCCGCGAAGGCCACCGGCGCCGACAGAGTGGAGCTCTACACCGGTCCCTACGGCGCCTGCCACGACGATTCCGCAAGAGCCAGCAAGGAGCTGGAAAGTCTGAAGAAAACGGCTGGGATTGCAGAGGCGCTGGGTCTCGGCGTCAATGCCGGGCACGATCTGACGGTCGCCAACCTGCCGGCACTGACGCGCGCGATCCCGAATATGGCCGAAGTCTCGATCGGGCATGGGCTGACCGCCGATGCGCTGGAATACGGGATGGCGGAGACGGTGCGGCGGTTTCGGACGGCACTGGGGCAGTAGGCAGAGGGGCGTCGTAACCATCGTCGCTGTTTTCTGGGCGGTCCCGCCGGGCACTCTGCCGCTCGCGGCGCGGTCTCGTCCAATGTCAGTGGTTCAGGACCGGTCGGCATCCTGGTGATACGCCCCTCTGCCTGTGGCCGAGGCGCCGGAAGCGGCGTGGTTAACGACCAGGCACAGAAATCATTAGGATTTTTCCAGTAAATCCAGCGGACATGAGGTCCGCTATGCGTTCTATGCCTGTCATCGCCCTGTGTGCCGTTTTCCTGGCGCTGACGGGCTGTGCGTCGAAGCCCAGCCAGATCAACGACGTCTGCGCGGTCTTTGCCCAGAAGAATGGCTGGATCGGCAATTGGCACAGCGCGGCGCAGAGCGCCGAACGCCGATACGGCGTGCCGGTGCCGGTACTGATGGCGACGATCCGCATCGAATCGGGTTTCGAGCAGAAGGCCCGCCCGCCGCGCCGCAAGCTCTTGGGCTTCATTCCGTGGAAGCGCGCCTCGACGGCCTACGGTTATTCGCAGGCGCTGGACGGGACGTGGGACGAATACCGCGACGCCACCGGCAGCCGCCTGGCACGGCGCACGAGCTTCGCGGACGCGGTCGAGTTCGTCGGCTGGTATCATCGCCGCAGCCACGAGCAGAACGGCATCGCGCTGAACGACGCCTACAACCTCTATCTCTCCTATTATGCCGGGCATGCCGGTTACCGGCGAGGCGTCTGGCGCAACAATCAAGGCATGCAGGCTGCCGCGCGGCGCGCGGCCGACATGGCCCAGAGCTATGACCAGCAACTGCAAAGCTGCAGCCGGTAGGGTCTCTCCATTCTTGCCGCTCGTGAGGCCTCTTGCCGAGGCGCCACGGATCGACTAGAAGCCGAACCGTAACGTACGGTACGGATCAGCGACCCGCATGAAAGTCCTCGACCAGCAGGAAGAAGAGTTCTCCGCCCGCCAGGGCGAGGTCCTCGACGCCGTGCTGTCCCTTCTGGTCGAAGGCCGCGAGGCGCTGACCATGTCGGCGGTGGCGCGGCGGGCGAGCTGCTCGAAGGAGACGCTGTACAAATGGTTCGGTGACCGCGACGGGCTGCTGACCGCGACCGTCCGGTGGCAGGCCTCGAAGGTGCGGGCGGGCAACTGGGACCGGCAGAAGCTCGATGCCTCGTCGCTGGAGGAAAGCCTTCGTGCCTTCTGGGCCAACTGGCTGGGCGTGATCGCCAGCCGGACGTCCATCGCGCTCAACCGGGTGGCGGTAAGCCATGCGGCCACGGCCAAGAGCAATCTCGGCGCGATCGTGCTGGCCAATGGGCGTTTCGCCATCGGGGAACGGCTCAAACCGCTTCTCGAGGCGGGCAGGGAAGCCGGCCTGCTCGAATTCGACGACGCGGAAGAGGCCTTCCGCACCTATTTCGGCCTTGTCGGCCGCGACCTGCAGATCCGCCTTCTCCTGGGCGATGGCGTCGAACTGACCGAGGCCGAACGGACGCGCGAGGCCGCGCGCGCCACCAAGCAGTTCTTCGCGCTCCACGGGGCGCGAGCTTCACAACCCTGACTTCAAAAACGGAAGGAAAGCACCATGCGCGTCTATTACGATCGCGATGCCGATCTCAACCTCATCAAGTCCAAGAAGGTCGCGATCATCGGCTACGGCAGCCAGGGCCGCGCCCATGCGCTGAACCTGAAGGACTCCGGCGTCGGCGAGCTGGTCGTCGCCCTGCGTCCGGGCTCTGCCACCGCCAGGAAGGTCGAGGCCGACGGGCTCAAGGTCATGTCGGTCGCCGATGCGGCGAAATGGGCCGACCTGATGATGATGGCGACACCGGACGAGCTCCAGGCCGACATCTGGAAGAACGAGATCGAGGGCAACATCCGCGACGGCGCCGCCATCGCCTTCGCGCATGGCCTGAACGTTCACTTCAACCTGATCGAGCCGAAGAAGACCATCGACGTCGTGATGATCGCGCCGAAGGGTCCGGGCCACACGGTTCGCAGCGAGTTCCAGCGCGGCGGCGGCGTGCCCTGCCTCGTCGCCATCGACCATGACGCCTCCGGCAACGCGCTGGATCTGGCGCTCTCCTACGCCTGCGGCGTTGGCGGCGGGCGCTCCGGCGTCATCGAGACGACCTTCAAGGAAGAGTGCGAGACCGATCTTTTCGGCGAGCAGGTCGTGCTCTGCGGCGGCCTGGTCGAGCTCATCCGGGCTGGCTTCGAGACCCTGGTCGAGGCCGGCTACGCGCCGGAAATGGCCTATTTCGAGTGCCTGCACGAGGTGAAGCTGATCGTCGACCTGATCTACGAAGGCGGCATCGCCAACATGAACTACTCGATCTCCAACACCGCCGAGTGGGGCGAATACGTCACCGGCCCGCGCATCATCACCGCTGAAACCAAGGCCGAGATGAAGCGGGTGCTGAAGGACATCCAGACCGGCAAGTTCACCTCGGACTGGATGATGGAGAACAAGGCCGGCCAGTCGCGCTTCAAGGGCATCCGCCGGATGAACGACAGCCACCAGATCGAGGAAGTCGGCGAGAAGCTGCGCGGCATGATGCCGTGGATCAAGTCCAACGCTCTGGTCGACAAGGAGCGCAACTGATCGGAGCGCCTGTGGCCGCGGCCTGATCCACGGTCTCTCCCTGCCCGTCCTCGCGGCTTCGCCGCTGTGGGCGGGCGGGGAATCAAGTCCAACGCGCTAGTGGACAGGCCGGAACTGACGAAACGGCGCCCCTGCGGCGCCTGAACGAGGCGACGGCCGGCCAGGCCGGCCGTCGCCTTCGCTGCCGGCCTATCGAAGTTTTCCCCTCGCGTTCAGCATTCGCAAAGGTTTCGTTGCGATCATCGCGCGTGCGAAACCTCACGGAGGCCACCATGGGAGCGCTTCCCGAGCTCGAGCCGGACGGATCGGAACGCCGCGTTGCGCCGCGCATGCGGACGCTTAAACGCGCGAAGATCATCTTCAACGGCGGTTTCTCCACCTTCGACTGCATCCTTCGCAACATCTCCGCGACCGGGGCCCTGCTGACCATCGACGAGGCGGCGCATCTGCCGAAGGAATTCCAGATCCGCATCGGCGAGGAACGCGACGAGCGCCCGGCCAGGCTGGTCTATCGGCGCGGCATGTTCGCCGGCATCCGGTTCCTCGACGTCGCGGCCGAAGCGGAGGAGGAACGCAGCCCGCCGGTGCGCCATGACGCGGGTGACTCCGCCGACCGCGGCATCAGGCGGATCGAGCCTGAGAACCTGCCCCCCACGCTCGTCAGGCTGATGCCGTGGACGCGCCGCTGACGGGCGGAGGGGACAGCCCCCAACACGAACACCGGTTTCCGTGAACGTTGCCGGATTAAGGGGTGGACAGCTTCGCCCCTTCCGACTATATCGCCGCTACCGAGCGCTTCGGCGCCGTGGGTGATTAGCTCAGTTGGTAGAGCAGCTGACTCTTAATCAGCGGGTCGTAGGTTCGAACCCTACATCACCCACCAAATTTTCCGCAGAGATTGCATAGACACACGCCGGATAGTCGTGTTTGGAGCGGCAGACCCTTCTGCCTGGTTGGGGGTTCTACGCCGCTCGGGCGACTGCCCGCTCATCCTCGCGACAGGACTCGATACCGACCGCGCGATTTCACCCAACCGCCGCCCACCGATAGCAGCTTACTGCTGCCACCTCGCATCGAGGGTAGGGACGCGTGGAACGCCGGCTGGTCAGCGTGATTAAGGACGTTGGTGCTCATCACGCGGAGATCTCCGTCTGGGATGCGTCCGGGCCATCCGGGTCAAATCGCCAGAGTGTCCATTTACCCAGCTCAAGCGCGGCATTTGCCGTTTCAGCGGGTCCGCGGCGTGGGACCACAACCTGTCTCAGGCGGCGGGGCCTTGGAGACCGGGCGGAGGGGTAGCATCGTCGGCGTCCGGGTCACGCCCCTGTAGCCGATCGAGCATCCGCATGATCGGCGTCACCGTCAGCCCGTGCAGAAGGACCGACATCAGGACGACGAGGCCGACGATTGCCCAAAGCCGCTCCCCTCCCTCGACCTCCATGTGGTTCAGCCCGTAGGCCAGGTAGTAGAAGGAGCCTACCCCGCGGATGCCGAAGAAGGCGAGGGTGAGCTTCTCGCTCCAGGAGGCCTTCAGCCCGAGCAGTCCGATGAGGCCCGTCACCGGCCGGACGACGAGCAGGATGACGACGGCGGCGAGAGCGTCTGCCCAGGTGAGCGGAGCCAGAAGCCCGCTGACCAGAGCACCGCCGAACAGGACGAGCAGCAGCATCATCGCCAGCCGTTCGATCTGTTCGGTCATGTCGTGCATCTCGCGGTGGAAGTCGTGGTCGCGCTGCGCGCGTCGAAGGGTCAGTGCCGTGACGAACACGGCCAGGAACCCGTAGCACTGGATCATCTCGGTGAGGCCGTAGGAGACGAAGGTCGCGGCGATGGCGATCAGCCCGTCGCCGGTCTTGGCGAGCTTGGTATCCGCCGGAATATGGAACGTCAGCCAACCGAATGCGCGCCCGATCAACCACCCGCCGACGACGCCGGCGCCGATCTCCCACAGGACGCTGTGCGTGATCCATTTGAGGGCCCATGGCTCGCCTGTCGATGCGGCGAGGCCTAGCGCGACGGCGAGGTTCACGAACGGGAAGGCGAGCCCGTCGTTGAACCCCGCCTCCGACGTCAGGCCGAACCGGACCTCGTCTTCCTCGCCGGATCTTGGCGGTCCGACCTGCACGTCCGCCGCCAGAACGGGATCGGTCGGCGCCAGCGCCGCTCCGAGCAGCAGGGCGATGATCCACGGCAGACCCATCCACCATCCGCCCACCAGCGTGATAGCCCCGATGCTGAGCGGCATGGTGACGGCGAGCAACCGCCACGTGACGGACCAGCGCCGCCAACTGAACACACGGTCGAGCTTCAGCCCCGCGCCCATGAGCGCGATGATCACCACGAATTCGGTGAAGCGCTCGGTTATCTCCGGATAGGCCAAGGGCAACGGCCGGTCCGTGACCTGCGGAACCGAAAAGATCGCCATACCGATGCCGATACAGACGATAGGCAGCGACAATGGCAGACGCTTGAGCGCGAGAGGCAGCCAGGCGACCAGCGCGATCAGGAAACCCATGCCCGTCAGCACGACGATGTAGGGGTCCGGAGTCCACTCGCTTATGTCGAGCATTTCAACCGGATCGCGTGGTTTCGAGATCGAAGCGGGCCATCTGTATCCTTCCGGCGGGATCGCCTATCCGTCGAGTAGACGTTCCGGCGGGCAAACCGATCCCAGCTCCGGTTGATAAAGTGCTCCGCCGACTAGCTCGGCGGCCGGTGCGGCGGCAGCGAATCTGCTGCCCTGCGAACGCGCACCGATGCGACCGTGGACCCGTCCACCCCGGGCCTACTCGCCGCTTTTGCTCTCGGTCCTCATGTCACTCATTGCCGACTTCGGGATCAGGAAGCTCGCGCCATGCCGCCGGACTTCCAGGGCCCCGGCACGCGCCTGGTGGTCGCGTCATGGCTGGGGCGCGAAGGCCGCGGCAAGATCGGCGGGCGTCACCTCGGGAATAGTCTTGTGGACCTTGCCTATGCGGGGCCCGGCGCCGGCGACGAGGATGCCGATCACCGTCTCGATATCGGGGCAGCCGAGGTCGCGGCAGGCAAGTTCGGTGACGGAGACGGTGACGTCATCGGGAAGGCGGAGCAGCCGTCGCGTCTCGGCCTTGAGGGCGGCGACGGCCTGCGGGTAACCCGGATTCTGCTTGCGGGCGAGCGGATTGACGAAGCCGCTCATTGCCCGATGCCCCGCAGATCGAGCAGACCGAGCCTGCCGCCTTCGGTCCCGTAGCCGAAGAGATGGCCGCCGACGTCGAAGCCCATATCGGTGATGCGGTCCCCGTCCGCTGCCCGTACGGGGATGACGGCATCGTCGCCGCGGCGGGCGAAGACGACAGCGCCGTCGGCATAGCCGACTGCCACCGCGTCGCTGACCGGGTGGCAGCTCACCGCCGTGACCAGCGCCTGCGCGAAGGCGATCGGCGTCGCCTGCCTGCCCATCGGCCCTTCCTTTCCGCGGAACGGCCAGAGCACGGCGCAGTCCGCACCGGAGGTGGCGAGCCAGGCGCCGCCCGGCGACCACGAGAGCGATCTCGGCTTCGAGGGGTAGCCGCTCATCCGCATGTCGGCCCCGTCCTCGATTCGCCAGCCATGCAGGACGTTCTCGTTCATCGCCGAGACGACGTAGCGGCCGTTCGGGCTGAAGCCCACGGCGATGTGCGAGCCCATCCACGCCAGCAAGCGGTTCGCGGACGGTTTCGCCTGCATATCGGCGAGGGTCACCCCGCCATAATGGGCAATGGCGAGGCTGCGGCCCTTCGGCGCGAAGGCGAGACCCTGGACGGTCGAGACCATGTCGATCTCGTGCCGCGTGCCGTCGCTCCGGATTGCCGTGACCGTCTTGCCGGAAGAGTAGGCAATGCTGCCCCATGGCGCGGCCGCGACCGCATCCACCCATTTGCCGCCGGTCTCTGCCACCGGATGGGCGCCGGAGAGGCCGACCCGGCAGACGAGGCCGTCGTCGCCTCCGGTCAGGATCGTGTTCGCATCGGTGTGCGTCGCCACGGCGAGGATCGCTCCCGCATGGGCAACGATGCTGTCGGGCTTCGGGGCGCCCGGCTCCCAGAACCGGACGGTGCCGTCGCCGAGCGCCGCCGCCATCGCACCGGAGACGAAGCGGACAGCCGAGACATGCGCCCCCGTCGCCACTTCCTGTCCGATGTGATGCGCCAGCGGGGCTTCGCCCGCCGGCGTCGGACGCTCGGCCTGCATCAGGCGCGGCACGACTCGAAGCCCTGGCTGAGGATTTCCTTCGGCAGGTCGCGGCCGATGAAGACCAGGCGACTCTGGCGCCGCTCCCCGTCCTTCCAGGGGCGCTGGTGGTCGCCTTCCAGCAGCATGTGGACGCCCTGCACGACGAAGCGGTCGTCGTCGTCCTGCATCGACAGGATGCCCTTCATCCGCAGGATCTCGGGACCATAGCGCTGCGTGACGTCCTGGAGCCAGGGCAGGAGCTTGCCCGGATCCATCGGCGTATCGGACAGGAGCGACAGGCTGGTCACGGCGTCGTCGTGCTCGTGCTCGTGGAAATGATCGAGGAAATCGGGCTCGACCTCGAGCACGCGGTCGAGGCTGAAGGCGTCACGCCCCAGCACTTCGGCAAGATCGATCCCGCAGCGGCTGGTCCGGTGGAGCCGGGCGTAAGGATTGATCCGGCGGATGCGCGCCTCCACTTCGGCGAGTTGCGCCTCGTCGACGAGATCGGTCTTGTTGAGGAGGATCACGTCGGCGAAGGCGAGCTGTTCCTGCGCCTCATGGGCCTCCTCGATCGCGCCGAGGAGATGGACGGCATCCACCACGGTGACGATCGCATCGAGCCGGGTCTTCGCCCTGACGTCCTCGTCGACGAAGAAGGTCTGGGCGACGGGTGCGGGGTCCGCGAGGCCCGTCGTCTCGATGATGATGCCATCGAACCGGTCCGGCCGCCGCATCAGACCCCCGACGATCCGGATCAGGTCGCCGCGCACGGTGCAGCAGATGCAGCCGTTGTTCATCTCGAAGATTTCCTCGTCGGCGTCGACCACCAGGTCGTTGTCGATGCCGGTCTCGCCGAACTCGTTGACGATCACGGCGTAGCGCTTGCCGTGCGCCTCGGTGAGGATGCGGTTGAGCAGCGTCGTCTTGCCGGCGCCGAGATAGCCGGTGAGGACGGTGACGGGTGTCTGTGTGGACGGTAAAGGGGAAGCGGACATGGCGGTCTCCATCAGGGGGCGTGTGACGCGGAAAGGGTGGCGGGAAGCTCGATGCCGGGCGGCTCGGCGCCGGCGAGGGAGCTGGCGGTGAAGACCAGGCCGATGCCGACGAGGGCGACGGCCAGGATGATCCCGGCCATGGCGGCGGCGCGGGCCACGCGCAGCGGTTTCTTCTCGCCGGTGACGGCGTCGAAGAGCTGGCGGAGCGCCTTGGGATCGATATCGTGGGTGATCGCCACGATGCGCGTCCGGCGGTCGTCGGAGGGCCAGGAATCGAGCCGCTTCGGGGGATGAACGGCGTGCTGGACGCAGTGGACGACGAGCGGCCGCTCGGGGTCGTCCTCGAGGCATACAAGCCCCTTGAGGCGCAGGAGGCGGATGCTGGCCGCCGCCTTCAGCACGAGGAAGAAGGCGTCGAGGTCCTTCGCGCCGATCGGGCGGTCCGCGATCATGCAGGAGGTCAGGATGCCGCCATCGCCGTGTCGCGCGACGTTGGCATGGGCGGCTCCGCTCGCCGCCTCCGCGGACAACGCCTGTTCGAGCGCAAGCCAGCCCTCGACATCGGGCCCTATATCGTGCGGCGCGTAGCTGCGAGGGGCGAACACTCCGGCGAGGTCGAAACTGTCGGCGTTGCGGTCGAGAAGCGTCGCCGAGGGATTCAGCTCCCGCAGCCTCTGGCGCAGGAGGTCGATGTCCGCCAGGCTCGCGGGATCGCGGGCAAGGTCGGTCTTGGTGAGGACGATACGGTCGGCGAAGGCGACCTGCTTCATCGCCTCGAAATATCGCTCGATCGTCGCCTCGGCGGTGACGATGTCGATGGTGCAGACGACGCCGGCCAGCGTGAACGTCCGGCCGACGCCGTGGTCGCGAAGACCCATGGCCGGCGCGCCGCCCGGAACGATCTGGTTGATGACGGGCGCGGGATCTGCAAGGCCGGTGGTCTCGACGATCACGCGGGAGAAGGCGGGCACGGCGCCGCTGCGCGAGGCGTCGAGGAGTTCGGCGAGCGAAGATCGGATGTCGCTGCCGATCGTGCAGCAGAGGCAGCCAGTCGTCGTCACCATCATCTCCTTTTTGCCGACCCGCACGAGATCATGGTCGATCGAGATGTCGCCGAACTCGTTGACGATGACGGCGGTGTCGGCGAAGGCGGGGTTGCAGAGAAGGCCGTTGAGGAGCGTCGTCTTTCCCGAGCCGAGGAAGCCGGTGAGGATGGTGACGGGGACGTGGTCAGGCATGCGCTTCCGCCCTTTCCCGGCAGGCGGCGCAATAACCCCGCAGTTCGATCGAGGCTTCGTCGGTGGCAAAGCCGTGCCGCTCTCCCGCCTCGCGCAGCCTGGCGAAGGCCGCCGGCTGGACGAGTTCCTCGGCAATCCCGCAATCCCGGCAGATCGCGAAGACGGCGCTCCCGCCGGCATGCTCGCTCGGGTGACGGCAGACGACATATGCCGTGAGGGATTCCAGGCGATGCACGCGCCCCTCCAGCACCAGCCGTTCGAGGGCGCGGTAGACCGTCAGCGGTGCGGTGATCCCCTGGCCACGCAGTGCTGCCAGAAGCGCATAGGCCGAGAGCGGCGTGCGGGCCGCCTCGAGCACCTGGTAGACCCGCTCGTGATTGCGCACCGTGTCCATCGATCGTCCCATGCATCCTCGCGAAGATCTGGAGGCACGGGACGGACGGCCTGAGCCGGCGTCCCGTGCCTCGGGCAAGTCGGGATCAGCTCGTCTTCAGGGCGGCGACGATCTGCTCGATATTGTACTGGAACATGTCGAGATAGGTCGGGGCGGGCCCGTCCGCGCCCGACAGCGCGTCGGAGTAGAGCGTGCCGCCGACCTTGGCGTCGGTCTCCGCCGCGATCCGGTCGATCAGCCGCGTATCGCTGATGTTTTCGACGAACACCGCAGAGATGCCGTCGTGCCTGATCTGGTCGATGATCTTGGCGACATCGGCTGCCGAGGCCTCGGCTTCCGTCGAGACACCCTCCGGAGCGATGAAGGTGACGTCGTAGGCCTTGGCGAAATAGCCGAAGGCATCGTGCGAGGTCACGACTTTGCGCCTGTCTTCCGGGATGGCGGCGAGTTCCGTCTTCACCCGCTCGTCCATCGCCCTGATCTCGCCGATATAGGCGTCGCCCCGGGCGCGGTAGTCGGTGGCATTGTCGGGATCGGCGGCCGCCAGGCCCTTGACGATGTTCTCGGCATAGACGACGCCGTTCGACAGGCTCTGCCAGGCATGCGGGTCGTTCGCCCCGTGATCATGGCCCTCGTGCCCGGCGGCTTCGCCCGCCTCGTGGGCATGATCGTCGTGGCCGGCTTCAGCATGTTCGCCCGCGGTGGGATCGTGGCCCTCTTCTTCCTCTGCGAAGGGGATCGGCTGGATGCCGGTGGTAGCGACGATCTCCTCGCCCTTGAACTCGGCCGTCTCTACGAGGCGCGGAAGCCAGCCTTCAAACTGCAGGCCGTTGACGACGAGGACGTCCGCCGCACCGACGGCGCGTGCGTCGGACGGTGTCGGTTCGTAGACGTGGGCGTCGCCGTCGGGGCCGACGAGCGTCGTCAGCTCGACGTGATCGCCGCCGATCTGCTTCACCATGTCGCCGAGGATAGAGAAGGAGGCGACGACCTTGACCGGTTCCTGCGCGCCTGCCTGCGAGGCGAGGGCGCTCAGCGAGGCACCGAGCGAGAGTGCGAGTATCGTGGTCCGGAATCGCATGGGATGTCCTTTCATGGGATCAGTAATGGTAGTGGGGGCGAAGGACGGCCCGCGCGGCGACGCTGTCGAAGCGCCCGAGCAGGACCGAGACGGCATAGACCGCGCTCGCCGACAGGATGATCGCCGGCGAGGCGGGCAAGTCGTGGTGGTAGGATAAGAGGAGCCCGACCATCGAGGCGGCAAGGCCGATCGCGGCGGAGACGGCCATCTGGCCGGGCACCGTCTCGGCCCAGAAGCGCGAGGATGCCGCCGGCAGCATCATGATGCCGACGACCATCAGCGTGCCGAGCGCCTGGAAGCCGCCGACCAGATTCAGGACGACGAGCGTCACGAACAGCATGTGGACGATCCCGCCGCCACCGCCGACCGAACGCAGGAAGCCGGGATCGAGGCATTCGGCGATCAGCGGGCGGTAGAGGAGGGAGAGCGCGGCCATGGTGACAGTGGCGATCGTCGCCATCAGCAGCACGGCGGGATCGTTCAGGGCGAGGACGGTGCCGAAGAGGACGTGCAGGAGGTCGATGTTCGAGCCGTGCACCGAGACGAGCAGCACGCCGAGCCCCAACGACGAGAGGTAGAAGGCCGCGAAGCTCGCATCCTCCCGGAGCGGCGTGAAGCGCGAGACGAGCCCGGCCAGCACCGCCACGGCGAGCCCGGTGGCCAGGCCACCGACCGTCATGGCGAAGAGCGAGAAACCGGCGAGGAGGAAGCCCACCGCGGCGCCCGGCAGGATCGCGTGGCTCATCGCGTCGCCGACGAGGCTCATACGCCGGAGGACCAGAAGCACGCCCAGCGGGCAGGCGCCGAAGGAGAGAGCGAGACATCCGACGAGCGCGCGGCGCATGAAGCCATAGTCGAGGAACGGTGCGACGGCGTAGTCGAATGCGGCGGCAATGAGGGTCATGCAGCCCTCCTTGCGCCACGGGGAGCCGCGAATTGCGGGTCCTCGTTCCACGTCTCGCTCAGCGCCCGGGCCTCCTTCAGCCGCTCGGGCCGAAGCACGTCGCCGGTTTCGCCCCAGCCGACCAGTTCGCGGGCGATGAGCAGCGTCTGCGGGAAGTGCTCTCGCACCAGATCCATGTCGTGGAGAACGGCGATGACGGTGCGCCTCTCGCCGTGCCAGCGGCGGACGATGGCCAGGAGGTCGAGCACGGTGCGCGTGTCGATGGCGGTGAACGGCTCGTCGAGCAGCAGCAGGCGCGAATCCTGGACGAGCACCCGGGCGAAGAGCGCGCGCTGGAGCTGCCCGCCGGAGAGGGTGCCGATGATGCGGTCCTCGAAACCGCCCAGCCCGACCGCCTCTATCGCCTCGAAGACGCGATCGAGGGCCTTGCCCTTGATGCGGCCGAAGATGCCCGCCTCGCGCCACGCCCCCAGCGAGACGAGATCGGTCACGCTGACGGGGAAGGATCTGTCGAGCTCGCTGGCCTGAGGCAGGTAGGCGATGTCGCGGCGGCGCACGCCGCCGAGATGGACACGGCCCTCCGAGGGCGGGAGCAGGCCCATGATGCCCTTGAGGAGGGTCGACTTGCCGGCGCCGTTCGGCCCGACGATCGCCGTCAGCGAGCCGCCCGGGAAGCTGCCGGTGACGTGGTGAACGGCCGGGTGACGGCGGTAGGCGAGGGTCAGATCGTCGAGGCGGACGACAGGCATTGCCGCGGTCGTCTTCATGCGAAGACGTCCAGCGCGAAGCCGACTGCCAGCCACAGGAAGGCGATCGGGATCGCCGCCAGCGTCAGCCGCTGGAGGGCGGAGCGCCGCAGCGCCGACGTGCGTTGCATGCCGTGGGCACAAGGTTCGGGGGCGGCGGTCATGGCGGCGCTTCTTCTGGGCTGCGTGGAAGGGAAGAGGATCGGCTTGCGGGGGAGGCGCCCGTTTGCGGCGGGCGCCTCCGGCCGAGCCGAAGCGATCACGCTTCGATCAGTGGACGGCGCCCGAGCCACCCACGGCGGTGATCGTGAAGGGCACTCCCTCGACCGCGATCGTGCGCTCTTCCTTCAGGGTGTCCGTCGAGACCAGCCTAACGAGGCCCTGCCGCGGGTCGGTGATGGCGACATGTTCGCCCGCCACCGCCAGGCGCGGCCGCGGATCGCGCCAGTGGCCGTCCATCGAGTAGGGCTCCGTGACCCGCGCGCTCTCCTCGATCTCCCCGGTCAGGACGTCGAGGCGATGGAGCTGGCCGTCCTCGGTGAGGATGAAGGCGTTGCGTGGCCGTGCCGGATCGAGAGCGAAATCGACCCGTCGTGTCGGCAGCTCGACCTTGCGGAACATCGCGTCGCTGCCCGGCTCGATCAGTACGACGGCGCTGGGTCCGTAATTGCCCAGGAAGAACTGCATCGCGATGCCGCCCTTGAGCGTCGAGACATTGTCCTCTCCGAGATCGGCCGTGGAGACGTGCTCAAGCTCGGGAGCGGAAGAGTCGCGGCCCGGCGTGGCGAAAACGATCCCGTCGCGACAGCCGAACGCAAAAACCCGCGCCGACTGGGCCTGGCCATGCACGGCGGGGCACTCGACGATATCACCCACCTGGTTGCCATCGGCGTCGATGACCTTTAGACCGACGCGCGGCGCTTCGGGATCCTCGTCGGGAACCGAGACGACGGTGAAATCGCCCATGGGCGCGGCGAGGCCGTGATGGGCCGGGCCCGCCGACAGGGTCCGTGGCGCGAACGAGCCCTCCAGCACCTGACTTTCGGGAAATAGCTGAACGTCCCCGGATCCGTCGTCGAAGACGGCGATGGTGCCCGAACCCTCGATCACGTGGGCCGGCTTGGTCCCTTCGATCACTGTAGGAAGAAGCCTGGCATCCTCGATGCGCAGGTCGGCGTGATCGCCGTGGTCTTCGAACAGGATGCCGGTGGAAATCACCGCGACCTTTCCGGCGTCTCCCTGCACCGCAAAGACCGTCTTGCCGCTGGTGCTCGGATAGAGCGCGGGAGTCTGGTCGATCCTGAACTCCCCGGCGCTCGCTCCGTCACCGACCTCCACCGCACGCACGATGCCCTGCTCGTGGTCGCCGACGAACAGGCGGTAATGCGCTTCCTGGGCTTCGCCGTCCTGCGCCAGCGCGCTTCCCGCTGCCAGACTTCCGGCCCCCGCGGCTGCAATCAGCAACTTCATAACGGAAGACAATCGAACCATTCCCACGCTCCTTTTCGCATAGCGTGGGTATCGTTATATCATAACATATCATCTGCCTAGTAGGCCGTCGTGTCGACGCAGCGGGTTCGAACATTGGTGACGGGAGGGCCTGCCGAAGCTAGGCGGCGACCCCTGTCGTCTGTCTCGACGCCGGCGTGGCGGCTACCGCGGATCGGTAGTCCCTGGCCGCCCGGGCCAGCGCGGCATCGTCGAGATTGCGCACGTCGTGGACGGCGAACGGCGTCTGCCATAGCCAGCCGCACCTGCGCGCGGTGGCCCTGAGTGGCGCGAACAGTTCGGTGATCGACAAGCCGATCAGGCTGTCCGATCGGTAACTCGCCGGCGGACCACCCGTCGTCGTCGCAACCAGAAACGGCAGTCCGCGTGTCGATGCCGCGATGTCCGGTTCGCCGTAGAACAGAGGCGTCAGCACGACGTCCTGCCAGTGCTTGAGCAGCGGCGGGGTCGAATACCAGTACAGCGGGAACTGGAGTACCAACCGGTCCGCACGCAGGATCCGCTCGCGCTCCACCGTGTAGTCGACCTGGCCATCGGGGTAGAGCGCGTAAAGGTCGGCCACTTCCAGTCCGGGCAAATCATCGAGCCCGTCGAGCAGCGCGCGATTGACCCGGGACGTGGCGAATTGAGGATGGGCGAGTAACAGGACTGTGGTCACGGCGCGATCTCCTTGAAAGCGCGAATATCACGGCCGGGCAGGCATTTTCCAAAATGATGTTTGTTATGATACGCCATTCACGTGGTGAAGCTCCGCGGTATCGACCTCAACCTGCTCGTGATCCTGGATGCGCTTCTGGACGAGGCGCATGTCGGGCGGGCTGCCGGGCGTCTCGGCCTCTCCCAACCTGCTACCTCGAACGCGCTTGCTCGCGCACGGGCGCTCTTCGGAGACCCGCTGCTGGTCCGCGCGCCGCCGGCGGGGCTTCGCCGGACCCGGCGCGCTGACGCTATCCGCGCCCCCCTGCGCGCCGCTCTTGCCGAACTGGCGACCATCGTTTCGGACGGGCCACCGGATCTGACCGAACTGCGGGGCGCTGTCCGGCTAGTTGCGTCAGACGTCCCCGCGGCCGCTCTCGGCGCCGCCCTCGCGGCCGAGTTGGCGAAGCGGGCTCCCGGCATCGATCTGATCTTCCATCCCTGGCACGTCGGCGATGAGGTCGAGCGTCTCGAACGCGGGGAGGTGGATATTGTCGTCACCGTCGCGTCCGCCTCGGGCGCATCCTTGCGAACCGAAGCGCTCGGCACCTACCCGTATGCGATCATCATGCGACACGACCATCCCGCTGCGGCACCGCATACGCTGGATATCGACCGCTGGCTGGCATTCCCCCACGTCGTCGTGTCGGGTCGAGGGGACAGGCGCGGGTCGGTCGACGCGGCACTGGCGCGGATCGGACGCGATCGCCGCGTCGCCACCGTCGTGCCGACCTTCCTGCAGGCGCTGGAGTTGCTGCATGAGACGGATCTGCTGGCCGCTTTCCCGACAGGGGTGTTGGCAACCAACGTCGCCACGCGACTGACGTCCCGTCCGCCGCCGATCGTGCTGGAGCCGGTGTCGCTAAACCTCGTCAGACACCATCGCACCGATCTGGATCCGGCGGTCACGCTGGTGGCGGAACTGGTGCACGATCTTGCGCCGAGGCTGCACGGGCGGGAAGCCTCCTGATCCCCTCACGCCTGACGCGAGGAGTGGCGGGAACATTCAGGGACGCAGCCGCAAGCCTTGCATGCCGTGAGCGGCCGGGGTGTGCCAGACCTGCTGCTGACGCGCGGCGTTGCTCGCGCCTGCCTCGAGCGGATCGGTGAACATGACCAGCCGGCGACCGGTAATTGGCGGCGGTTTCATCGATCGACAAAACGCGCAAGCTCATCGGGCGTCCCGTTCGGGAAGGCTTCCCTGAGATGGTCGAGAAAGGCGGAGACGCGGGCGCTGAGCAGCCGACGGCTTGGGTACAGCGTCCAGAGGGCAATCTCTGGACCTTCGACGTCGCCCCACCGGACCAGCCGTCCGGCTTCCAGATCATGGCTGACGAGCGAGATCGGGAGCCGGCCGACGCCGACCCCCATCCGTACCGCGTCGCGTACCATGACGAGCGACGACAGGCTGAGCATCGGAGTTACCGAGATGCTCACTTCGTCCTTGTCAGTGGTCATCGTCCAGGTTTCTTCCGAACGGACGGCGCCGCGCACGATGGCGGGGACGGACGATCCCTCGGCCGGCGGCTTCAGGTCGGGGCTGGCCACGACCAGCAGCCGATCGCGAAGGAATATCCGTCCGACGAGGCTTTCGTCGGGCTCCGGGTTCACCCGGATCACGAGGTCGTAGGCTTCCTCCACCATGTCGACGGCGCGATCCTCCGTCGTCACCTCGAGCCGGACCTCGGGATGCTTCAGCGCAAAGCCGGCTGCGAGCTTGCCCATGGCGGTTTGCGAGAAGAGCAGAGGCGCGCTGATGCGCAGCCGCCCCCGGGGTCGATTCCCGCCTGATGCGATGGCGGATGCGGTCTCCTCGAGGTCGGTGAGGAGCGCCCCGGTCCGCTCATAGAGCGCCCGTCCTTCCTCGGTCAGCTTCAGCCCGCGGCCCCCGCGCTCGAACAGCCGCAGGTCGAGCCGGGCTTCCAGTTCCGTGACCCGACGCGACAGCGTCGCCTTGGGACGCCCGGTCGCGCGTGCGGCCCGGCCGAACCCTTCATGCCGGGCGACGAGGTTGAAGTCGGCAAGGGCGAGAAGATCCAACTGTTCCACCTGCGAGACGCCGTGTCCAAAATTCCCGTCTACTGGAATGAACGCGGATCATCGATCTTGCAACCATAGCCAACGCAAACCGGAGTTTTCCCCCATGACCATTCTCGTGACCGGCGCCACCGGCAATGTCGGAAGCAACGTCGTCGAACAGCTCGTCAACCGCGGCGCCGATGTGCGCGCCCTGGTCCGTGACCCCTCGAAGGCAAGCTTCCCGGCTGGCGTCGAGTCGTCAAAGGCGACCTGCTCGACGTCGAATCCCTTCGAAGCGCCATTTCGGGCGTCTCCACGCTGTTCCTGCTGAACGGCGTCGTCGCCGACGAATACACCCAGGCGCTCATTGCCCTCAACGTCGCCCGGGAAGCCGGGATCGAGCGGATCGTCTACCTGTCGGTGATCCACAGCGACATCTACGTGAACGTGCCGCACTTTGCGGGCAAGTTCGGTGTCGAGCGGATGATCGAGCAGATGGGCCTCAGCGCCACCATCCTGCGCCCGGCCTATTACATGGACGACGAGATCACGATCAAAGACGTGGTCACCGGCCACGGCATCTATCCCATGCCGATCGGCGACAAGGGCGTTGCGATGATCGACGCCCGGGACGTCGGCGAGGTCGCGGCGATCGAGCTGGTCCGCCGGGAAGAGTCGCCTGCGCCGCTCCCGCTCACCCGCATCAACCTCGTCGGTCCGGACACGCTGACCGGCGCGAGCGCTGCCGCCATCTGGACCGATGTCCTCGGCCGCACGATCGCCTATCCGGGCGACGACACCGCCGGGTTCGAGCAGAACCTGCGCCAGTTCATGCCGGGCTGGATGGCCTACGACATGCGCCTGATGGCCGAGCGCTTCCTCACCGACGGCATGGTTCCCGATGCCGGGGACCGCGACCGGCTTACCACGCTGCTCGGCCGTCCGTTGCGCTCCTACCGGGACTACGTCGCGCAGATCGCCGGCTGACGCCACCAATCCCTGCAAGGACCATCGACATGATCTATTCGACCGCCACCGTCCGGGTGAACCCGGAGGGCGAAACCGAGCTTACCCGCGAAGAAGTCTGGAAAGGCCTCGAGCTCAAGGCACGCGACGCCCGCGAGTTCCTGCCGGCCGGCCTTTGCACGCGCTGCGAGGTCATCGAGGAAAGCGCGACGCACTTCGTGCGCGAAGCCACCATCGCGGGTGCCGATTTGCGCGAGATCATCACGCTCGAGCCGCAGCGCAAGGTCACCTTCTTCCAGGCGACCGGCCCGCGCGAGGGCGCCATCGTCAACGAGCTGTTCGAGGATGAAGCGGGCGCGCTTCAGCTCAAGTTCAACTGCTACCTGGGGCTGCGGGACAAGGAGCCGAACGGCCTCGAGGAACAGGCCGAGCAAAGACAGTTCGACAGCGACAAGGGCTACAAGGCCGCCCTGCTGTCCACGCTGAAGCGCATCCGCGAGCTGCTCGCCGAAGGCCGGCTCTGAGCCGATCAACAACCCGGAGGCTGTCTCGCTGGTTGGCCAGAGAAGTCCGCGACCTTGGAACGTTCAAATAGGCCCGTGACGCGATGCCGGCCTCCGAAGCGGAGCCGTACATGTTGGACATAGACCGCTGAAGATTTGGGGTCCGGGGCGACGCCGCGTAGATGCCGGTTTCCGAACGGTGAAAATCTGCGGGTGGTCGCAGCGACCCTGCGTCAGCCGCCAGATCTTCCGCTCGAAATTCCCCCGTGTCCTGCGACAAGCCTCATGCGCCGGTCGCGCAGGATCGTCGCGATCGCCATGCCCGCCAGCATGGCCGGCAGGAAGACCAGTGTGCCGGGTGCGCCGAGGGTGAGGCCAGTCCAGGCGGGACCCGGGCAATAGCCGCCGATACCCCAGCCGATGCCGAAAATGGCGGCGCCCAGCACGAGGTCGCGGTCGATATCCTGTCGCGTCGGGAGCTGGAACTCGGCGAGCAGGAGGGGTCGTTCCCGGCGCGACAGCACGAGGCGATACCCGACAAAGGTCGTCAGCGCGGCGCCGCCCATGACGAAGGCCAGGCTCGGGTCCCAGCTTCCGAAGATGTCGAGAAAGTTGAGGACCTTTGCCGGGTCGGACATGCCGGCGACGACGAGACCGACGCCGAACAGCAGGCCGGCGAGGAAGCCGAAAAGAGGGCGCATCGAAGGCTCCTTCAGACGAGGTGGCGCAGGACGAACACCGCCACCGCGGCGAAGACCATGAAGGTCAGGACGGCGACGAGCGAACGGGACGACAGCCGCGCCAGGCCGCAGACGCCGTGGCCGCTGGTGCAGCCCGATCCGATGATGGTGCCGAATCCGACCAGCAGGCCGGCGATCGCCATGGCGAGAAGATCGCCCGGAACCGTCTGCTGCAAGGGCTGGCCGGTGACGATCAGGACCAGCAGCGGCGCGGCGACGAGGCCACCGACGAAGGCGAGCCGCCACGGCCAGTCGTCCCGGCGCCCCGGCACGGCGCCGGTGGTGATTCCGGAGATGCCGGCGATACGGCCGAAGAGGGCCATGACCATGACCGCGGACAGGCCGAGGAGGATGCCGCCGGCGAGCGAGGCGAAGGGCGTGAAGGGGGTGATGGTGTCGAGGGGCATGGGGGCAACTCCAGGGAGGGGGAGCGGAGGCAATTGTCAGCCCAGCAGCGTCTGTCCGCTGCGGAACAGCATATAGAGGGCGACGGCGACGATCAGGCCGGCGAAGGCGACGTTGAGGGTGCTCTTCCGGGCCGCCAGCCAGCGGGCGAGGAACGCGCCGGCCACACCGCCGGCGAGGCCGCCCGCGACGAAGACCAGGGCGAGCGGCCAGTCGACCAGGCCCGACAGCGCATAGTTGACGGAGGTGGTCAGGCCGAAGGCTGTGATGGCGACGAGCGATGATCCGATCGCCGTCAGCATCGGCATACCGGTCGAGGCGACGAGGCCGGGCACGACGAGAAAGCCGCCGCCGATCCCGAAGAAGCCGGAGAAGGCGCCGGTCGCGCCGCCATACCCAAGCACCTTCGGCCCGTTCCGGCGATTGCATTCGGCCGCGGGGTCGCCGACGCGGCCACGGTCACGGAACATCAGGACGGCGACAGCGATCATCAGGATGGCGAACAGGAACAGCAGCTGCTGGCCGTCGATCGCCTTGCCGAGGGTGGAGCCCAAGGCAGCCCCGAGGATGCCGGCGCCGCTGAAGAGGAAGGCGCAGCGCCACTTCACGTTGCCGAGCCGGGCATGCGTGACCAGGTTGCCGGCGGCATTGGCGGCGACGGCGAAGGCGCTGGTGCCGATCGCCATGTGGGCGCTCGGCACGCCGACGAGATAGACCATCAACGGTACCGCGAGGATCGAGCCGCCACCGCCGAACAGCCCGAGCGACAGCCCGACCAGCGAACCCGACAGGGCGCCGAGGAGATATTGTGCCAGGGTGAGGGACATGATTGCGAACTCGGGCCGCCGTCGGCGGCATGGGGATCAGGAGGAGGCGGCGCGGCGAGGCCGGCGCCTGCGTCGGCCGGTCTAGTCTGCGACCGGCAGGCCGCACTCCCGCCAGGCCTGGATGCCGCCTTCGATCGGCCGGGCGTCGTAGCCCATCTCCGTCAGCGTCTTCGCTGCGAGGGCGGCGCGGGCACCCGAGGCGCACAGGATATAGACCGGCATGGTCGCCCCGTGCGCCTGGGCGAGGTCCGGATGGACGCTCTCGGCGGTCGGATCGGCCCGCGCCTCGAGGAAGCCGCGGGGCACGTGGACGGCGCCGTCGATCCGGCCGGTGTCGGCCAGCTCGTGCGCCTCGCGCACGTCCAGTATCAGCGCCTCGGACCTGTGCGCCTCGTCCGGCTGCACCACGCCGGTGACTGCCCTGGCTTCGGCGACAAAGTCCTTCATGGTCTTGCTCATCACGGGCTCCTCAGAAGCGGTTGACGGGGATCTTCAGGTAGCGATTGCCGTCGCTCTCGGGCGGTGGCAGTCGGCCACCGCGCAGATTGACCTGAAGGGCGTGCAGCATGCGTCCGGGAAGCTCGAGCGTCTTATCGCGTTCGTCGCGGATCCGCGTGAAGTCGCTCTCGGCGGTGCCGTCCATCACATGGACGTTGCGGCTTCGATGCTCGGCGACCGTCGCCTCCCATCGGATGTCGTCGCGCCCCTTGGCGCCGTAGTCGTGGCCGACGAAGAGCCGGGTCTCCTGCGGCAGCGCCAGGATCTCTTGGATCGATTGCCACAGCACCTTCGAGGAACCGCCCGGGAAATCGGCCCGGCTGGAGCCCATGTCGGGATACATCAGCGTGTCGTGGACGAAAGCCGCGTCCGCGACGACATAGGTGACCGAGCCGAGCGTGTGGCCGGGCGACAGCATGACCCTGACGTCGAGCTCGCCGATCCGGAAGCTGGCGCCGTCGTCCCAGAGGAGGTCGAAGTCGCGCTCCGGGTCGAAAGCGTCGGGCAGGTTGTAGAGGCCGCGCCAGAGTTCGGCGATCTCGACCACCTTCGTGCCGATCGCCATGGGCGCGCCGAGCTTCTCCTTCAGATAGGCGGCCGCCATCATGTGATCGGCGTGCGGATGCGTGTCGAGGATCCACTCGACGGTCAGCCCCTGCTGTTCGACATGGGCGAGGATCTCGTCGGCACTTTCCGTCGAGACACGCGCCTCGGCCGGATTGAAGTTCAGGACGATGTCGATCAGGGCAGCCTTGCGGGTTGCGGGATCGGCGCAGACATACTGGATGGAACCGGTATCTTCCTCGTAGAAGCCCCAGATATCAGGCGATCCCCTTCCGCGGGACGGGCTGTGGCGGGTCAACATGAGCAACTCTCCTCTGTCTCGGCATGGGCAAACACTGGGGTATGCCGGCGCTGCCGGTCTCCGCGCGCATCGGCGCTCGCACTATTGCGGCAGCCCTTGGCCTGACCACCGTTCCGGCCTATATATGTGCCATGGCTAAATTAGACAAGTCTAATATTACGAATGCAGCCCTTCCGTTGTCCGATGCGCGGGCGTTGGAAGCGCGGGCGGGAGAAGTGGCGGACATCCTGGCCCTGATGGCCAATCCCTATCGGCTGCGCATTCTCTGCCGACTGGCTGAAGGAGAGGCGTCGGTAGGCATGCTGGTCGAGGAGGTGGGCCTCAGCCAGTCGGCGCTGTCGCAGCATCTGGCGCGGTTGCGGGCCGGTGGCCTCGTCACGACGCGGCGGGCGGCCCAGACGATCCACTATTCGCTCGCTGGCGCGGAGACCCAGGCGATCATGACTGCGCTCTACGAGGTGTTCTGCGGACCCAAGCGGGCGGCGGCGTCCCTTGATCGGACGGAGCAGGCGAGCGAGTGATCGCCCGATCGTGTCGAGACGTGCGCGATCGTCGCTGGGTGCTGCGTCTGGCGACGTGGTAGGAACCGCTATACTCGTCGGCGAAGAGGAAGCCTGATTGACGTCATCCCCGATATGGAAATTCATCTTCCTGGCAGCTGTCTCGGGCTTCGCTGCGACAGCGGCCCACGCACAGCAACCGGTCGTCAGCATCGAGGCGCAGGTGATGCGCTGCTGGACGTCGCCATCGGCCGACCCGGCCGCGTCGGTCAGACCGATCACCTTCACGCTGCATCTGGACCCGGACGGAAATCTTCTGGAGGCCAGAACGGACTACGTGCCGGCGAACGCCGTGGAGCGGACGCTTCGTGATGCGGCGGTGAGGGCAATGCGGCGCTGCCGCCCGCTCCGCCCGCCTGCAGCGCCCTACGAAGAGTGGAGAGAGACCACCGTGACCTTCGACATGGTCAGGGCTACCCGGTCGCCGGATTTCCTCATGCCGGACTGAGCGCTCGACAGCTGCCGGCCTCCAGGGGCGAAGCCCTCCCGCGGGCCTCCGCCGCAGGGCTTCGGCGGACTGCCCGGTCGCAGATGGGCGTCAGTGCGCAGTCGGCCTTCGGCAGGTGCTGGCACCGAAGAGCGCATAGGCGGGGCAGAAGCGGACGACCGCGGTCAGCAGCAGGATCAGCGCCACGGCGTACGCGACATAGGACCATGGCGCCGCCAGATAGGCATAGGCCGCGATCGCGGCGATGGCCGCGAGGACGATGCGTACGACGCGATCCTCGGTGCCGACATTTGCGGTGCGGAAGAGGGCCATGTGAGACTCCCGTAAGTTGCCCATTCCCCGAGGATTGTTCGCTCGGGAATGGTTGCACCGGAAGCATGGCCCAGGCCCGGCAAGCCGCATTGATCTCGATCAACGGCGTGCCGGCCGGCACGGCGCCGAAAGCTGCCGCTAGGCTTGCTACCAGGCCAGAGCCGCGCTGTCGGCGCGGGGGTCGCCAGCTGCCTGCACTCCGCCATCGGCGCTGCGTACGATCGCCCCGGCGTGGCCTGCGAGGTCGCTGTATGGGTCGATCATCTCGATCTCATGGCCGGCGGCGCGGAGGGCCTCGACCAGGGCCGGATCGAAACGCGACTCCAGCTTGAGGCTGGTGGTGGCGTCTCCCCAGGTCTTGCCGAGCAGCCAGCGTGGCGCGGTGATCGCCGCCTGCAGATCCTGTCCGAAGCAGACATGGCGGGTGTACACCGCCGCCTGGGTCTGCGGCTGGCCTTCGCCGCCCATGTTGCCGTAGGCCATCACGCGGCCGTCTTTGAGGACAGCCAGCGCCGGGTTCAGCGTGTGGAATGGCCGGCGGCCGGGCGCCAGCTGGTTTGGCCCCGGCTGCAGCGAGAAGCCGGAGCCGCGGTTCTGCAGCATCACGCCGGTGCCGGGGTCGGTGAGGCCCGAGCCGAATTCGAAGTAGACGCTCTGGATGAACGAGACCACGGTGCCGTCGGCGTCGCAGGCGCCCATCCAGACCGTGTCGCCGGGCTTGGCGACATGCGGCCAGGGCAGGGCCTTCTCGCGGTCGATGCGGGCTGCGAGATCGTCGAGCAGCGACGCCTCGAGCATGTCCTGCGCCGGCCGAACCATAGTGTCCGGATCGCCGAGCTCGCCGTTGCGCAGGATGAACGCCTGCTTGGTCGCCTCGACGAGGCCGTGGATGTGGTCGAAGCCTTCGCCGGTCTTCACGCCGAGCCGGTCGAAGAGCGCGAGGATCATCAGCGAAAAGGCACCCTGGGTCGGCGCCATCATGTTGTAGAGCGCCCCGTGGCTCGTCTGCACATGCAGCGGCACTTCGCGTATCGCCTGGTAGCTTGCCAGGTCGCTCGTCCGCAGCGGGCTGCCGTTCGCCTCGGCGAAGGCGGCGATGGAGCGGGCCGGCGCGCCCTCGTAATAGCTGCGCAGGCCGTTGTCCCGCAGGTGCCGGAACGTCCCCGCGAGCGCCTTCTGCTCCAGCCGCGCGCCGGGCGCCGGCACCTTGCCGCCGTCGAGATAATGCTCGGCAAAGCCCGGCACGTGCTCGAGCTCGGCGAGTTTGGCGGCGGTAAGGCGCGACTGGCCGGTGCTGACGGCGATGCCGTTCTCGGCGAAGTCGATGGCGGATTCGAGCAATGCGGCGAGCGGCAGGCGGCGTTCCGCCGACACCTCCTCGAGCGCCAGGCGCCAGCTGTCGATTGCGCCGGGTACGGTGAGCGCAGCAAGGCCGCCGCGGCTCGGGATCGCGTCCGGATGGCCGTTCTCTGCGTAGAAGGCGGGCGTCGCCAGCGCCGCTGCGCGGCCGGCACCGGAGATCGCAACCGGTGCCTGGCCGGGTTTAGCGATCAGCCAGAAGGCGTCGCCGCCAATGCCGTTCATGTGCGGATAGACGGCGGCGATCGTGGCGGCCGCCGCGACCATGGCCTCGATGGCGGTGCCGCCCGCCTTCATCACGTCGCGCCCCGCCAGGGCGGCGAGGCGATGGGGCGCGGTGAAGGCCGCATTCAGTCCGTAGGCAGTGTGTTGCATGAGATTACCAGCCGATTGCGTCGGGCAGCCAAAGAGCCAGCTGCGGGAAGAGATAGACGAGGAACACCGCGAAAAGCTGAATCGCGATGAACGGGACGACGCCCCGGTATATCTCGATCGTACGCAATCGTGGTGGTGCGACGCCTTTCAGAAAGAACAGCGCCCAGCCGAAGGGCGGCGTCAGGAAGGAGGTCTGCAGGTTGATGGCGACGAGGATCGCGATCCAGGCCATGTCCGCGCCCGCCGCGTGGAAGATCGGCAGGAACAGCGGCAGGGCGATGTAGGAAATCTCGATCCATTCGAGGAAGAAGCCGAGGATGAAGATCAGCGCCAGCAGGAACAGGATCTGCCCGTCGAGGCCGCCCGGCACCATCGCGAAGGCGTCCTGAACCAGCCGCTCCCCGCCCAGGCCGCGGAAGGCGAGGCCGAAGGGTTGGGCGAAAATCAGGATCAGGAACACCATGGCGCTGGTGACGAAGGCCGAGCGCGTGACGTCGCGTAGCATCGTCAGGTTGAGGCGGCCGGTGCCGAGGGCGAGCAGGATCGAGCCGAGCGCGCCCATGGAGGCGGCTTCCGTCGGGGCCGCGACGCCGCCGATGATCGAGCCCAGCACCAGGAAGATCAGCGCGAGCGGCGGCAGCACCACCTTCACGACCTGGCCGGCGAGCTGCCGGCCGGTTAGCGCCTCGCGTTCGGCAAGGGCGATCGGCGGCATCGACTCGGGCCGCAGCACGCCGAGCACCAGGATGTAGACGATGAACATTCCCGACAGGATCAGGCTGGGGATCAATGCCGCGGCAAAGAGGGTGCCGACGCTTTCGCCCATGATGTCGGCGAGGAGGATGAGCACCAGGCTCGGCGGGATGATCTGGCCGAGCGTTCCCGAGGCGCAGATGACGCCAGCGGCGACGCCGTGGTCGTAACCGCGATTGAGGATCGGGCCGAGCGCGATCAGGCCGAGCGTGACGACCGTCGCGCCGACGACGCCGGAGGCAGCGCCCATCAGGATGCCGACGAGGATGATCGCCAGCGCCATGCCGCCGCGCAGGCCGCCCATGGCAAGGCCGATCACTTCCAGCAATCGCTCGGCGATACGGCTCTTCTCCAGCATGATGCCCATGAAGATGAAGAGCGGCAGCGCCAGCAGCGTGTAGTTGGTCACTGTGCCGTAGATGCGCGCCGGCAGGAGGTTGAACAGCATCGGGCCGAAGCCGATCCAGCCGAAGAACAGACCTGTCGCGCCGAGGCAGACGGCGACCGGCACGCCGAGCAGCAGCAGGGCGAAGAAGGCGCCGATCATGCCGAGCGCCAGGATTTCGGTAAAGGGCATGGTTTATTCCGGGCGCAGGTCGGCGGGAGCGACCAGACGGGCGATGTTGACGAGCGTCATGCCGGCGGCCTGGATCGCAAGGAGGAGGAAGGCAATCGGAAGCAGGCCCTTCAGCAGATAGCGCCGGGTCAGGCCGCCGGGGTCGGGCGATCCCTCGTTCATGGCGTAGCTCTGCATGACGTAGCGTGTCGCGAACCAGGCGAGCGCCAGGCTGACGATCAGCAGGCCGATCGTGCCGAGCAGATCGACCAGGAGCCGCGTGCGCGGCCCGAAGCGCTCGTAAAGCACGTCGACCCGCACCTCGGCGCCCTGGTTGATGCCGTAGGCCATCCCGAACAAGGCGCCGAAGGCCATCACATGCCATTCGAGTTCCTGCGCCGCCACGCTGCTGAGGCCGAGGAGGTAGCGGCCGAGGACGTTACCGGCGACCAGCAGCACGAGCAGGACGGCCGACCACGCCGCGACATGGCCGATGACGCGGACCAGGCGTTCGGCCTGGCCCGCGATCTTGATCAGGCTTTCCGCCATTTCGTCAGGACTTCAGACCGAAGAGCGGCTCCTCGGAGCGGCCACCCCAGGCGTCGTGCTCGGTCTTGAAGGCCATGTAGGCGTCGTGAACCTTCTTGAGCGCCGGGTCGCTGGCCCCGGCGTCGGCAAGCGCCGTGTCGGTCGCCTCGCGAAGTGCCTCGATGATGCCGGCCGGCAGCACCTGCGCGGTGACGCCCTCGTTGTCGACGAGGTCCTTCAGGGCTTCGGCGTTGACCGCCTCGCACCAGGTATAGCTCTCGACCGTGCAGGCCTTGGCCGCGACCTCGACGATCGCCTTCAGATCATCGGGCAGGCTGTCCCAGGCCGCCTTGTTGACCAGAAGCTCCGTCACGTTGTTCGGCTCGTGCCAGCCGGTGGTGTAGTAGTACTTGGCCGCGTTCTGCAGGCCGAGCCGCCGGTCCTGGTAAGGGCCGACGAACTCGGCGGCATCGATGACGCCGCGCTCCAGCGCCGGGAAGATCTCCCCGCCCGGCAGGAGGCGGACGTCGACGCCGAGCGTCGCGTAGACCTTTCCGGCCAGACCCGGCACGCGCATCTTCAGGCCGTTGAGGTCCTCGACGGTCTCCAGCGGCTCGCGGAACCAGCCGGTCATCTGCACGCCGGTATTTCCCATCGGCATCGCCTTCAGGCCGATCGGCTCGTAGAGCTCGTCCCAGAGCGCCTGGCCGCCGCCGTGGTAGATCCATGCCGTCTGGCCGGCGAAGTTCATGCCGAACGGGACGGTGGTGAAATACTGCGCGGCCGGAATCCTGCCCGCCCAGAAATAGGCGTTGGCGGCGTTCATCTCGACCGTGCCGCTCTGCACCGCGTCGAAGCCTTCCAGCGCGGGGATCAGTTCACCGGCCGCGAAGTGCTGGATGTTCAGGCGTCCGCCGCTCATCGCCGCGACCTTCGCGCAGAAATCGGTCGGGCTGCCGGGACCGTCCACGTAGAAGGGCGAGCCGGGCCCGTAGGCGTTGGTCATCTTCCAGTTGAAGCTTTCCTGCGCCCGCACGATCGAGGGTGCGGCGAGCGGCAACGTTGCCGCGGCGACGGCGGTCCCGGTGATGAATTGGCGACGCTTCATGCAAGGCTCCTTTGCTTCATGTCGAGATCCGGTCTCGACAAGGAAGCGAGCAAGCAGCGTGCCAAGCGGTTGATCAGCGGAGCGCGGGGAAGCGCGTGCAGGACCCGAAGAAAGCCGTATACAATCGCGGCAGTCTGACCAGGAAGATGACCGCGAAGGGTGCATTTCGTTTCAAACGTCACCGACCGCGAGACGCCGAAATCGGCTCGCGCCTTCCCTCAACGTCATCCGCGCCGTCCGCGGGCAGTCCGTTCGCGCGAGACCTGCGCGCTCAGAGCAACGGGCTGAGGAGTCGGGCGAGGTTTTCGGCAAAACGCCTTGGCCGGGAACGGCGTTTCCAGTCTTCCAGCAGCAGCTGCCGGCTGCCGTCGATCGCCCGATCCTGGGTCGCGTCGAGCATCATCGTCGTCGTCTCGTCAGGGATCAGCAGGCTGACTTCCTCGTTCAGCTGGAACGAGCGCAGGTCGACATTGCTCGAGCCGATGATCGACAGGCGCCCGTCGATGCTAACATTCTTGGCGTGCAGCAGAAAATTCTCGAAGAGGTAGATCGAGACCCCGGCCGCCAGGAGATCCTCGTAATAGGATTCCTGCGCAAGCCGCACGAGCCGCTGGTCGGTGACGGCCGAGACGATGATGCTGACCCGGACGCCGCGCAGCACCGCGGTGCGCATCGCGCCCATCAGCTCTTCCTCGGGGATGAGGTAGGGCGTCGTCACCACGACCGAGTGTTGCGCCGTGTGGATCAGCCAGACGAGCAGGGTGGCGAAGCCCTCCAGCGGGTAGTTGGCGCCGCTCGGCAGGATCTGCGCGACGACGGCTCCGGCCGGCGGCGGGACGTCGACGGCATCGCAGAGCATGGTCTCGGTCTCGAGGAACCAGTCGGCAACGAACACTGCCGTCATCGCCGCGACGACCGGCCCGACGACGCGCACGACAAGCTCGCGGTTGGTGACGCCCGGCCGGAAGTCCTTGTCGACGATGTTCTGCGAGCCGGCATAGCCGATCTCGCCGTCGATCACGAAGAGCTTGCGGTGGTTGCGCATGTCGCCGCGGGTGCGACGATGCAGTAGCCGGTAGGGCAAGGCCTCGCGGACCTCGACACCGGCCGAGCGCAGGCGCGAGACGGTGCCGCGGCGCCAGCGATGCGAGCCGACGGGATCGAGCAGGACATGGCATTTCACGCCCCGGGCGACCGCACGCGCGAGCGCGTCGATGACCCTCGTCCCCGTCGCATCGTCGGCGAAGATGTAGACCAGCAGCCGCACGTGATGCCGCGCGGCGTCGATATCGGCAACCAGCCGGTCGATGGTCTCGTCATATCCGTCCATCAGCTCGATGGCGTTGCCGCCGATCGGCGGGAACCCGCCGACGCTGTCGGCAAGCTCCACCGCCTTGCGATTCTGGTCGTCGGGCATCGCCGTCCGCATTCCGCCCATGCTTGCATTGGTCTCGGCGAAGAACGGGTCGAGCCGCCGGAAGCGCTCGGCGCGCCATCGGGCAAAGGCCGGACGGCCGATCGCGGCATAAATGATGATGCCCGGTATCGGCAGGAAGAAGATGAAGAGCAGCCAGCTCCGCGCCGACGGCGAGTTGCGCCGGCGCGGCACCACTGCCAGCATCGCCAGCCGGATGATCCATTCGCAGATCAGATAGATGAGACCCAGATGGGCATAGAGGGCAGCGATCATGCCCGCACCATAACCGCGCCGCGGGGGCCGAGACAGTGCCGTCCGATAATGGCTGCACCATCGCTGACGGTCAGCCGCCAGTCCACCAGAGCGTCGCGGCGGCGACGCCGGCATAGCGCAGCACCTTGCCGACGGTGACAAGTGCGAGGAATGGCACGAGCGGCGTCCGCAGGGCTCCCGCGACGACCGTCAGCGGGTCGCCGATGATCGGCACCCATGCGAACAGCAGCGTCCAGAGACCGTAGCGCTCGAACCAGGACGCTGCCTGCCCGTAGGCTTTCTCCGACACCGGAAACCAGCGCCTTCCCATGAAACGGGCGAGGAAGCGCCCGCAAAGCCAGTTGGCGAGCGAGCCGGTGACGTTGCCGAAGGAGGCGGCGGCGACGAGCAGGGTGGGCTCGCCGTAGCCCTGTGCCAGCAGCCCGGAGAGCAGCGCTTCCGACGATCCCGGCAGCAGCGTCGCTGCCAGGAACGAGGCGAGCACCAGCCCGCCATAGAGCCCCGGATCACCCATGGTGGCAGGCAATCCTTTGGCTGGGCGCCGCTATTCCGCCGCTTCCTGATAGTCTTCCATCGGCGGGCAGGAGCAGACGAGGTTGCGGTCGCCATACACGTTGTCGACGCGGTTGACCGGCGCCCAGTACTTGTCGACGCGGAAGGCGCCGGGCGGGAAGCAGGCCTGCTCGCGGCTGTAGCTGCGGTTCCACTCGCCGACGAGGTCTTCCACCGTGTGCGGCGCGTTCTTCAGCGGGTTGTCGAGCGGGTCTGAGCGGCCCTCCTCGATGGCGCGCGCCTCCTCGCGGATCGCCAGCATGGCGTCGCAGAAGCGGTCGAGTTCCGCCTTGGTCTCGCTCTCGGTCGGCTCGATCATCAGCGTGCCCGGCACCGGAAAGCTCATGGTCGGCGCGTGGAAGCCGCAATCGATCAGGCGCTTGGCGATGTCGTCGACGCTGACCCCGGCCTTCTCCTGCAGGATGCGTGTGTCGAGGATGCACTCATGCGCGACCCGGCCGTTTTCCGCCGCGTAGAGCACCGGGTATGCGTCGCGCAGGCGGCGGGCGATGTAGTTGGCGTTGAGGATCGCGACCTTGGTCGCCTGGGTGAGGCCAGCGCCGCCCATCATCAGGCAGTAGCTCCAGGAGATCGGCAGGATCGACGGCGAGCCGTAGGGCGCCGCCGACACCGGCCCGGCCTCGCCGCCGGTCGCCGGGTGGCCGGGCAGATGCGGCGCCAGATGCGCCTTCACGGCGATCGGCCCCATGCCCGGGCCGCCGCCGCCATGCGGGATGCAGAAGGTCTTGTGCAGGTTGAGATGGCAGACGTCGGCGCCGAAGTCGCCCGGCCGCGCCAGCCCGACCAGGGCGTTCATGTTGGCGCCGTCGAGATAGACCTGGCCGCCATGCTCGTGGACGATGTCGCAGAGCTCGGCGACCCGTCTCTCGAACACGCCGTGGGTCGAGGGATAGGTGATCATGCAGGCGGCGAGCCGCTCGCCGTACTGCTCGGCCTTGGCGCGGAAATCGTCGACGTCGATGTCGCCGTTTTCGGCCGTGCGGACCGGCACGACCTTCATGCCGGCCATCTGCGCCGAGGCGGGGTTGGTGCCATGGGCGGAGGTGGGGATCAGGCAGACGTCGCGCTCGGCGCCGCCATTCTCGCGGTGATAGGCCCGGATGGTGAGGAGCCCGGCATATTCGCCCTGAGCACCCGAATTGGGCTGCATCGAGACCGCGTCGAAGCCGGTGATCTGGCAGAGCTTGGCGCAGAGATCGTCGATCAGCGCCTTGTAGCCGAGCGCCTGGTCGGCCGGCACGAACGGGTGCAGCTCGGCGAATTCCGGCCAGGTGATCGGCAGCATCTCGGCCGTGGCGTTCAGCTTCATCGTGCAGGAGCCGAGCGGGATCATCGAGCGGTCGAGGGCGAGGTCGCGGTCGGAGAGCCGGCGCATGTAGCGCGTCATCTCGCTTTCGGCCCGGTTCATGTGGAAGACCGGGTGGGTCATGTAGGCGCTGCTCCGCAGCAGCTTCTCCGGCAGCCGGTAAGTCAGCGGGAAGTCTGCGACCTTCATGTCGCCGCCGAAGGCCCGCCAGACCGTCTCGATATTGCCGGGCCGGGTGCGCTCGTCGACGCTGATGCCGATCCGGTCGGTGCCGATCTTGCGCAAATTCACCCCGCCGGCGACGGCGGCGTCGAGGATCACGCGCTGCAGCCGGCCGACCTCGACCGTCACCGTGTCGAAGAAGGCGTCGGGCTCGACCGTATAGCCGAGCTTCTCGAGGCCGGCGGCCAGCAGCACGGCGCGCTGGTGGACGCGCTGGGCGATCGCCTTGATGCCGAACGGGCCATGGAACACGCCGTACATCGCCGCCATGACCGCTAGCAGCACCTGCGCGGTGCAGATGTTGGACGTCGCCTTCTCGCGGCGAATGTGCTGCTCGCGGGTCTGCAGCGCCAGCCGGTAGGCGCGGTTGCCGCGCGAATCCACAGAGACGCCGACGAGGCGGCCGGGCATCGAGCGCTTATGCGCATCCTTGACCGCCATGAAGGCGGCGTGCGGTCCGCCGTAGCCCATCGGGACGCCGAAGCGCTGGGCCGAGCCGATGGCGATGTCGGCGCCCATCTCGCCGGGCGTGCGCAGCAGCGCCAGCGCCAGCGGGTCGGCCGCCATGATGGCGATCGCCTGCTCGCCATGCAGCGCGGCGATGATGTCGCCGAAATCGCGTACGTGGCCGTATGTACCGGGATACTGGACGATGGCACCGAAGACGGCGGTTGCGTCGAGATCGGCGAAGGGGTCGCCGACGACGACCGACCAGCCGAGCGGCTCGGCGCGGGTGCGGATCACCGCGATGGTCTGCGGATGGCAATTCTCGTCGACGAAGAACACGTCCCGCTTGGCCTTGGCGACGCGGTGCGCCATGGCCATCGCCTCGGCGGCGGCAGTCGCTTCGTCGAGCAGCGAGGCGCTGGCGACGTCGAGGCCGGTGAGATCGGCGATCATCGTCTGGAAGTTGAGCAGGGCCTCGAGCCGGCCCTGGCTGATCTCCGGCTGGTAGGGCGTGTAGGCCGTGTACCAGGCGGGGTTCTCGAGGATGTTGCGCTGGATGACCGGCGGGGTGATCGTGCCGTGGTAGCCCTGGCCGATCAGCGACACGAGATTGCGGTTCATGTCGGCCGTCTCGCGCAGCGCGTCGAGCGCCTGGCGCTCCGTCATCGCCGGGCCCCATTCGAGCGGCGCCTTCTGGCGGATCGAGGCCGGCACGGTGGCATCGATGAAGGCGTCGAGGCTCTCGGCGCCGACGACCTTCAGCATCGCCTCCATCTCGGCGGGCGAGGGGCCGATATGCCGGCGGTTGGCGAAGTCGTAGGGCTCGTAGTCGGTATATTCGAAGCTCATCGGATCAGGCCTGCCCGACCATCGCGTTGTAGGCGTCCTCGTCCATCAGCTCGGCCGCGGCACTGGCATCGGCGAGCTTCATCTTGAAGAACCAGCCGGCTTCGCCCGGATCGCTGTTGACGATCGACGGGTCGTCGACGATCGCCTGGTTGACCTCGAGGATCTCGCCGTCGAGCGGCGCGTAGATTTCCGAGGCGGCTTTCACCGACTCGACCACGGCCGCGTCGTCGCCCTTGGCAAAGTTCGTGCCGACGGCCGGCAGCTCGACGAAGACCAGGTCGCCGAGCTGCACCGAGGCGTGCGGGGTGATGCCCACCGTCGCCATGTCGCCTTCGATCCGCAGCCACTCGTGGTCCTTGGTGTATTTCAGCATCGGAAAATTCCTTCAGTGTCTACCGGCGCTTGTAGCCGGGCGTGACGAAGGGCAGGGAGGTGACGACGACGGGAAGCCGCTTGCCGCGCACCTCCGCAAAGAGACGGGTGCCCACTCCCGCCTGTTTCGTCGGAACGTAGCCCATGGCGACGGGCGTCTCCAGAGAGGGCGCGAAGCCGCCGGAGGTGACGCCGCCGATCGGCTCGCCACCTTCCTCCTCGGCAAAAAGCGGCGTGCCGGCACGGATCGGTGCCTTGGTCTCGGGCTGCAGCCCGACACGGCGGCGCGCAGCGCCCGCGCACAGCTGCTTCAGGATCAAGTCGGCGCCGGGAAAGCCGCCTGCGCGTTCGCCGCCGGCGCGCCGGATCTTCTGGATGGCCCATTCGAGCGAGGCTTCCACGGGGGTCGTGGTGGTGTCGATGTCGCTGCCATGCAGGCAAAGGCCCGCCTCCAGCCGAAGCGAGTCGCGGGCCCCGAGACCGACGGGCGCCACGCCGTCGATGGCGAGCAACGCTTGCGCAAGCCGCGCCGCATCGGCTGCCGGCACGGAGATCTCGTAGCCATCCTCGCCGGTGTAGCCGGACCGCGAGACGATACAGCCGGCGCCGACAAGCTCGACCGTCCGAACGTCCATAAAGCGCATGCCGGCAACGTCCGGGGCAAGCGTTGCGAGCGCTGCCTCCGCCGCCGGCCCCTGCAGTGCCAGCAGCGCCCGATGCGGCAGGTTCTCAACGACGCAGGTGGCGGCGAGGCCGGCCTCCAGATGCGCCAGGTCCTGCTCCTTGCAGGCGGCGTTGACGACGAGGAACAGATGGTCGCCGCGGTTGGCGATCATCAGATCGTCGAGTATGCCGCCCGACCCATCGGTGAAGAGGCCGTAGCGCTGACGGCCCTCGGGAAGGCCCGCGACGTCGACCGGAACCAGCGTCTCCAGCGCCAGCGCCGCGTCGCGCAGGTTGCCGGATCGCGGGCGGATCGCGATCTGCCCCATGTGCGAGACGTCGAACAGCCCGGCAGCGCTGCGGGTGTGAAGGTGTTCCTTCATGATGCCGGCCGGGTACTGGACCGGCATCTCGTAGCCCGCGAACGGCACCAGCCGCGCACCCAGCGAGACGTGGAGGTCGTAAAGCGGGGTCCGCTTGAGGGTCGTCATGCGCGCCAGCTCCTTGTGAAAGTCGCGATTCGTCCGGGCGGACGATAGGCAGGATGTTGGGTAGTCGCAGTCTGTCGGCGCGTCTACCCCGGTGAAGCTGATGCCAGGGCCGCCGATACCGCATGCCGGCAGGCGAGTACCGCTTCGTGTTCCTCCGCCGGTGGCTGGCCCTGCTCGTTCGTCGCGCGCAGCAGGGCGGCCACCGCTGCGGCGACCGCCGTCAGGCTGTCCGGGGCAATGCCGATGCGGGCGGCGAGCTGGCTGCCGAAGCGCAGCCCGTGCCTTCCCGGCTCGCCCGGAACCGGGCAACGGCCGACGAGCAGATGGCCCCGCTCCAGCGCCGCCATCGCCGCCTTGGTCGCGTCGAGACCGCCGATCGGCACGACCACCTGATGGCTCTGGGCCGGTGCGGCAGGAAGGAGGACTGGCAGGTCCGCTGCCGCGAGCGCCGTCTTGAGCGTCGTGGCGAGGTCGATCGTCCGGCGGGCGTAGGTGCCGCCGCCACGGAACTCGGCGAGGGCGCCCGCCAAGGCCGGCAAGCGGGCGGCATCCTGATTGGCCAAAAGCGTCGAGTCGGCGAAGTCGGCGAAACGCGCGCCGATTTCGGGATCGGTGCCGGCGACGATCGCGCCGGTCGGTCCGGCCAACGTCTTGTAGGTCGACATCGTGAGGAGATCGACGCCGTCGCGCAGCGGGTTCGGGAAGACGCCGCCCGCCGCCAGTCCGGCGACGTGGGAAAGATCGTAGACCGTGATCGCGCCCACACCGCGGGCGGCGGTGACCACCGGTTCCAGGGCGTCGGGACCCAGCATGACGCTGCGGCCCAGCATGACCAGGCGGGGCCGGTGGGCGCGCACCAGCGCGGCGGCAGCGAGCGAGTCGAGGCGCTGCCGCGCGGCATCGAAGGGCAGTTCGACGATGTCGAGGCCGAACAGGGACGGCGTACCGCCGCGCCGCTGGCTGAGATGGCCGCCATCGGTCGCTGCCGGGGCGAGGATCGTATCGCCCGGCGAGGTGAAGCACGCGAAGACGGCGAGATTGGCGATGGTGCAGCTGGGCAGCCGGCAGTCGGCCCAGGCGGCGTCGAAGACCTCGCAGGCCAGCCGGCTGGTCAGCACCTCCAGCGAGGCGGCGAAGTCGCTGCCCGGCTGCTCCTTGTCGCGCGGCGGGCCCATGAACGGCATCAGGCTGAGCGTCGGATCGAAGCCGGCGGCAAGCGCCGGCGTCAGGATGTTGGCGCCGGCGTAGAGGTTCAGCCGCTCGTGCCTGAGACGATGCGCCTCGCCGCGCACCCGCTCGGCGAGCTCGGCCTGCAACGCGTCTGCCGACACGCCGGCAAGGTCGTCGAAGCGGTCGGTACGGGTCACGCGCCCTGCGCCATCAGCGGCCGGCCGCGCTCTCGCGGACCGCGCCGGAGGCCAGGAAGGCGTCGACGGCGTCGTCATCCCAACCGTATTCCGCCAGCACCTCGCGGCTGTGCTGGCCGAGCAGCGGCGCCGGCCGGATCACGCCGCCGGGGGTCTCCGAAAACTTGATGGGCAGGCCGATCGCCTTCACCGGTCCAGCGGTCGGGTGCGTGGTCTCGACCACCATCTCGCGATGGAGCGTCTGAGGGTCGCGGTGCATCTCGCCGACGTCCAGCACCGGCCCAGCGGGCACGCCCGCGGCTTCAAGCCGTTCCAGCCATTCGGCCGACGTGCGGGTCGAGAAATGATCGTCGAGAATCGCGGCGAGGGCGGGCAGGTTCTGCATGCGGTCGTGATTATTGGCGAAGCGCGGGTCGGATGCCAGTTCCTCGGCGCCGATCACCGCCAGCATGCGCTCCCAGTTCTTCTGGTTGGCGGCGCCGAGATTGATCCATCCGTCTTCGGTGCGGAAGGCCTGGTAGGGGGCGTTCAGCGGGTGGGCGGAGCCGAGCGGGCCCGGCGCCACGCCGGTGGCGAAGGCAATGGCCGACTGCCAGTAGGTGTGGGTGATGCCTGCCTCGAAGAGCGAGGTGTCGACCTTCTGGCCTTCGCCGGTCTGCAGCTTGCGTGCATAGGCGGCGGCGCAGCCAAGCGCGCCGAGGATGCCGGCGGTGATGTCGGTGACCGGCGCGCCGGACTTCACCGGCGGGCGCCCGGCGCCCTCGCCGGTGATCGACATCAGCCCGCTCATCCCCTGCGCAATCAGGTCGAAGCCGCCGCGGCCGGCATAGGGACCGGTGCGGCCGAAGCCGGAGATCTCGCAGTAGATCAGCCCGGGATTGGCCTCGCGCAGCTTCTCGTAGCCGAGGCCGAGCTTCTCCATCGTGCCCATGCGGTAGTTCTCGATGACGACGTCGGCGGTCTCCAGCATGCGCCGCAGCACCGCCTTGCCGTCTTCGCTCTTCAGGTCGAGCACGATGCCGCGCTTGTTGCGGTTCATCATCATGTAGGCGGCGGATTCGCCGTTGATGTCCGGCGGCAGGAAGCGGCGGGTGTCGTCGCCCTCCGGCTTCTCGACCTTGATGACGTCGGCGCCCATGTCGGCGAGCATCATGCCGCAGACCGGCCCGGCCATGATATGCGCCAGCTCGACGACCTTCATGCCCTCGAGCGGGCCCTTGGCGGCAGCCATCAGCGGCCCTTCCATTCGGGTTTGCGCTTGCCGAGGAAGGCTTCGATGCCCTCCTTGAAGTCGACGCTCATATAGGCCTTGACGACGAGGTCGCGGTCGTCGGCGCCGGCGCCCTCGACGCGCAGGCGGCGCAACGCCTCCTTGGTGGTGGCCAGCGTGATCGGCGCGTGCCCGGCGAGCAGCGAGGCCAGTTCCTCGGCGCGGGCGATCAGGGCCGCGTGGTCGGCGATGATCTCGGACACCAGGCCGCAGGAGAGTGCTTCCTCGGCGCCGAGGAGGCGCGCGGTGAAGATGATCTCCTTGGTGCGGCCGGGCCCCATCAGGCTGGAAAGGCGCGAAAGGTTGGTGATCGACAGGCAGTTGCCGAGGGTCCGCGCGATCGGGAAGCCGAAGCGAAGATCCGTCGTGGCGATGCGGATGTCGCAAGCTGCAGCGATGGCGGCGCCGCCGCCGGTGCAGGCCCCCGAGATCGCCGCGATGATCGGCAGCTTGCAGGCCTCCACCGCTCCGAGCACGACATCCATCTTGTGCTCATAGTCGAGCGCGTCCTGGTCGGCAGAGAAGCCGCGAAACTGCGCCATGTCGGTGCCGGCGGCAAACGCCTTCTCGCCGGCGCCGGTGACGACGAGGCATTTCACCGAGCCGTCGGTCGGCACGGTCCGGCATATCTCCGCCAGGCCTTCGTACATGGCGAAAGTCAGCGCGTTGCGGGCCTGCGGCCGGTTCAGCGTGATCCAGCCCGTCCTACCGCGGACCTCGTAGAGGAGTTCGTCTTGGCTCATCGGGCTACCTGTAGAAATACTCGACCAGGAACATCGGGACTGCCGGCACATACGTGCAAAGCAGCAGGACGAACAGCAGGACCCCGATAAAGGGCAGGTTTGCCTTCGACACGTCCCAGATATTCGCCTTGGCGATCGAGCATGCGACGATCAGCACCGAGGCCACCGGCGGTGTCTGCTGGCCGATGGCAAGGTTCAGCGTCACCACCAGGCCAAAATGCACCGGGTCGATGCCGGCCTGCTGGATCAGCGGCACGATCACCGGCACGACCAGGATGATCGCCGCGGCCGAATGCAGGAAGAACCCGATGATCAGGAAGAAGACATTGAGGATCAGCAGGATCAGGTACTGGTTGGTGGTGATGTCGAGAATGCCGGCGGCCAGCTCCTGCGGCACGCGCGCCTGCGTCAGATAGCTGCCCATCAGGATCGAGGCGGCAACGAGGAGCATGACGACGGCGGTCTGGATGCCGCCTTCCAGCATCGCCTGCTTGAGCTGCCGCCAGTCGACCTCGCGGTACCAGACGCCGACCAGGATAGAAGCGACGACGGCGACGCCGGCACCTTCGGTCGCGGTCACGTAGCCGCCGAAGATGCCGCCGAGGATGATCACCGGCAGGGCGAAGGTCGGCAGCGCGTCGATGAAGGTCGTGCGCAGATGGCGCAGGTTGAAGGCTTCCTCGATCGGCAGATTGTATTTCACCGCGTAGTAGTAGGCGACGCCCATCAGGCCGGCTGCGCCGATCAGTCCCGGCACGACGCCCGCGACGAAGAGCTGCTCGATGCTGGTGCCCGAGGCGACGGCATAGAGGATCATCGGGATCGAGGGCGGGATGATGATCGCGAGCGACGCCGACGAGGAGGTGATGGCCGCGGCGAAGGGCGCCGAATAGCCGCGCTTCTTCATCTCCGGAATGATGATCGATCCCATGGCGGCCACGTCGGCGACGGCCGAGCCGGAGATCTCTGCGAAGAACAGCGACACGCCGACATTGACCATCGCCAGGCCGCCGCGCACGAAGCCGATCAGCGCCGAGACGAAGGCGATCAACCGCCTGGTGATGCCCGTGGCGTTCATGATGGCGCCGGCCAGCACGAACATCGGGATGGCGATCAGCGAGAACGAGCGGGCGCCGTTGTACATGTCGAGGGCGATGGTCACGAGGGCGCCGGCGCCGTCGGTCAGGAAGATCGCCAGCACGGCGGAGAGCGCCAAGGCTACTGCGATCGGCACGTTGATGCAGACCATCGCGACCAGCGCGACGAACATCGCCAGGATCATCATGGCCGGGTTCCCTCATCGACGGTCTCGTGCGCCAGCGGCGGGTGGACCAGCGAGCGGCCGGCCATCACGTCGCGCCAGTAGTCGGGAAAGCTCAGCAGTTCGGCGACGATGAACAGGATGGCGCCGATCGGGATGATCGAC
This sequence comes from Aurantimonas endophytica, assembly GCF_014196845.1. Classification (GTDB taxonomy): domain Bacteria; phylum Pseudomonadota; class Alphaproteobacteria; order Rhizobiales; family Rhizobiaceae; genus Aurantimonas; species Aurantimonas endophytica. The sequence goes on along the minus strand of NZ_JACIEM010000001.1, from coordinate 1,272,915 downwards.
TGGGTGAGCGCGACCGGCACCCAGGTGAGGCTGACGAGCGACTCGCCCTGGAGGATGCTGAGCACCTCGAGCCCCGACCAAGCGAGCAGCACGAAGAACAGGATCACCAACGCCTCGGCAAAGAGGACGGCGATCTTTCGCGCCTGCAGCGGCAGCGAGAGGAGCACGTCGTCGAAGCCGATATGGCTGCGCTTCAGCGCGGCCAGCGCGGCGCCGTAATAGGTGATCCAGGCGAGCAGCACACCGGCGATCTCGTCGTACCAGGAGAGCGAAGCGCCCATCTTACGGTAGATGACGGCCGAGACCACGACGACGGTCAGACCGATCATCAAGGCGATGACCACCCAGGTCAGGAATTCGCCGAGGATTCTTGCCAGCTGGCGCAATTTCGCCTCCCGCGTCCGTCGGACGCCGATTTATCGTCGATGCAAGGGAAGAGGGTGCCAGCCGAGCGATCGGCCGGCACCCGGAGAAGGAACACGGACGCCCGGCCCCTCAGGAGCCGGCGGCGAGCGCCTGAATGTCCTCGACCAGCTTCTGGCCGCCTTCGACCTGCGAGCCGAATTCCTCGTATATCGGCGCCGACGCTTCGATGAAGGCGTCCTTGTCGGCTTCGTTGACCGCGACGCCCGCCTCCTCGATCTTGCCGACGAGTTCGTCGTCCATCTGCTGCGAGCGCTCATAGGCGAAGTCGCTGGACTTGGTGGCGCAATCCTGGATGACGGTCTTCAGCTCGTCGTCCCAGCCATCCCAGTTGCGCGAGGAGGTCGTGAGGAACGCGGGCGAATAGACGTGCCCGGTCATCGACATGAACTTCTGCACTTCCTGGAAGCGGCCGGAATAGATCTGCGCGAGCGGGTTTTCCTGGCCGTCGATGACGCCGGTCTGCAGCGCCGTGAAGACCTCGGAGAAAGCCATCGGCGTCGGGTTGGCGCCGTAGCTCTGGAACATCTTTACCCGCCATTCGCCCTTCGGCACGCGCAGCTTGATGCCCTGAAGGTCGGCCGGGACGTTGACCGGCTTGACGTTGCTGGTCACGTGGCGAAAGCCGTTTTCCCAGAAGCCGAGGATCTGGTAGCCGCGGCCGGCAGCAGCCTCGACGAAGGTGTCGCGCTTCTCGTCGCGCACCTTCTTCATGTGGTCGCGACTCTTGATCAGATAGGGCATCTCGAAGACGCCGAAGACCGGCGACACGGAGCTCATCACGGAAGAGGGGATGGAAAAGTCGATCTGTCCGAGCTTCAGCTTCTGCAGCATTTCCTCGTCGCTGCCGAGCTGCGAGGAGCCGTACACCTGCACGGTAGCCTTGCCGCTGGCGGCGACGCATTCGGCGAAATTCTCCGCCGTCGCCTCGTAGAGCGAGCCGGGGTCGCCGACATGGCCGAGGTCGAGGGTTTCCTGCGCCCCGGCGCCCGCGGTCGGAGCGAGCAGCGCCGCCGCGGCGACGCCGAGCATCAATCTGCGTATCGTCATTGGTCTTCCTCCCGTTATTGTCGTTGGCGGACGGCTCCTCAACCGCCCGGTCGTCTTCTCCGCCTATTCCGCCGCCTGTCGCGCCTCCGCCGGCGCTGCCGCGGCGAGTATCGCCATCGCGGCGTCGACACCGCCGGAACGGTGCTTCACCCCGGCCAGCTTCAGCCCCATCTCGACGCCTCCCAGCGTCCCGACGAGGGTGAGATCGTTGTAGTCTCCCAGATGGCCGATCCGGAAGATCCTGTCGGCAAGCTTCGACAGGCCGGCGCCGAGCGACATGTCGAAATTCTCCAGGATCGTCTTGCGAAGCGCGTCCGCGCCCTTGCCGTCCGGCATCAGCACGGCGGTCAGGGCGCCCGAGTGCTGCGCCGGGTCGGCGCACAGCACTTCCAGGCCCCACGCTTCGACCGCGGCGCGCGTGGCCGCCGCATGGCGCTGGTGGCGGGCAAAGACGTTCTCGAGGCCTTCCTCGTCGAGCATCTCCAGTGCTGCGTCGAGCCCGTAGAGCAGGTTGGTGGCCGGGGTCGAGGGGAAGAACCCGTTCGGGTTCATCGCCAGCATCTCGTCCCACGCCCAATAGGACCGCGGCATCTTTGCGCCGGCCTGGGCGGCGATCGCCTTGTCGGAAAGGGCGTTGAAGGAAAGCCCCGGCGGCAGCATCAGGCCCTTCTGCGAGCCGGCGACGGTGACGTCGACGCCCCATTCGTCGTGGCGGTAGTCGATCGAGGCGAGCGAGGAGATCGTGTCGACGAGGAACAGGGCGGGATGACCCGCCGCGTCGATCGCCTTGCGGATGTCGCTGATCGGCGAGACGCAGCCGGTCGAGGTCTCGTTGTGGACGACGCAGACGGCCTTGATCTCGTGTGCGGCATCGGCCTTGAGCCGCTCGCCGATCGCCGCGGCATCGGCCCCGTGGCGCCAGTCGCCGGCGATGAACTCGGTCCGCAGCCCCAGCCGCTCGGCCAGCTTCTTCCACAGCGAGGCGAAGTGGCCGCTCTCGTACATCAGCACGAGATCGCCCGGCGACAGCGTGTTGACGAGTGCCGCTTCCCACGCGCCGGTGCCCGACCCCGGGTAGATCACCACCGGATTGGTCGTCTTGAAGACCCTGCGGATCCCGGTCAGGACGCGCTTTGCCATGGCCTGGAAGTCCGGCCCGCGATGGTCGATCGTCGGCATGTCCATCGCCCGCAGCACGCGGTCGGGGACGTTGGTGGGCCCGGGTATCTGCAGAAAATGCCGGCCGGCTCGATAGGTCACGATGGCGTCTCCCCAGGATCGGCGCTTACGCGCAAGTGATCCGCTTGGTCTCCAGCGCTCTTGCCGGGCTGGCGAATTTTTGCAATCCAATTGGATTATGAATTCATTATGCGTGTCAAGCGGGCGGCGCGATAATCGCTGCAAAGGGAGCTGGTCGAAATGGGGGAGATGATCCGCCCGGGGCTGGCACGCCGGCTGTCGCGAGAGATTGCCGGGGAGGTGCATCTCGACCGCTTCACCCGCGGCCGCTACGCCACGGATGCCTCGATCTACCAGATCATGCCGGCGGGCGTGGTCGTGGCCAGAACGAGCGAGGACGTGGCGGCGGCGCTCGATGCGGCGCGCGAGGAGGGGCTGGCCCTCACCATGCGGGGCGGCGGTACCTCGCAATGCGGTCAGACGGTTAATTCCGGGCTCATCGTCGATACCTCGAAATACCTGAACCGCCTGCTGGAGCTCGACGTCGCGGGACGCCGCGCGCTGGTCGAGCCCGGCATCGTCCTCGACGACCTCAACCGACTGCTGAAGCCGCACGGGCTGTGGTTTCCCGTCGATGTCTCGACCGCCTCGCGGGCGACGATCGGCGGCATGGTCGGCAACAATTCATGCGGTGCGCGATCGCTGCGCTACGGTACGACGCGCGACAACGTCATCGCGATCGACGCGATCCTCGCCGACGGCACGACGGGCCATTTCAGCGAGCTCGGCGAGAACGCCGCGGGCGAGCCGCCGCGCGACCTCGTCGCCGCCATGCTGGCGCTGGGCCGGCGCGAGGCGGACGAGATCGCCCGGCGCTTCCCGACGGTGCAGCGGCGGGTCGGCGGCTACAATATCGACGCGCTGACGCCGGCCTTCGAGCCGGTGAACCTTGCGCATCTGCTGGTGGGTTCGGAAGGAACGCTTGCCATCTCGACCGCCATCGAGATCGCCCTGTCGCCGCTGCCGAAGCCGACCAGGGTGCTCGGCGCCTGCCATTTCCCGACCTTCCGCGCCGCGATGGAGGCGGCCCAGCATCTCGTCGCGTTGAAGCCGACCTCGGTCGAACTCGTCGACGCGACGATGATCGGGCTCGCCCGCCGCATCGACATGTTCGTGCCGACGCTGGAGGCCTTCGTCGAAGGCGATCCGGCGGCGCTGCTCCTGGTCGAGTTCGCCGACGAGCCGGATGAGAACGCCGCCAGCATGGCGGCGCTCGAGGAGGTGATGGCGGGCCTTGGTTACGGCTTCGGGCGCGGCGGGCGGCATGAGGGCGGCGTCGTCGCGGTGTCCGACCTGAAGCTGCAGACCGCCATCGCCGAACTGCGCGCCGCCGGCCTCAACATCATGATGTCGATGAAGGAGGAGGGTAAGCCGGTCTCCTTCGTCGAGGATTGCGCCGTGCCGCTGGAGCACCTCGCCGACTACACCGACCGGCTGACGGCGATCTTCGAGAAGCACGGCACCCGCGGCACCTGGTATGCGCATGCCTCGGAAGGCTGCCTGCACGTGCGGCCGGTCCTCAACATCAAGCTCGACAAGGACGTCAAGGCGATGCGCGCAATCGCCGAGGAAGCCTTTGCGATGGTCCGCGAGTACAAGGGCTCGCATTCCGGCGAGCATGGCGACGGCATCGTACGCTCGGAATTCCACGCGCAGATGTTCGGGAGCCGGATCGTCGCCGGCTTCGAGGAGGTCAAGGCGGCCTTCGATCCCGGGAACAGGCTCAATCCCGGCAAGATCGTTTCGGCGCCGAAGATGGATGACCGCAGCCTGATGCGCTACCCGCCCGGCTATGCGGTAGCGGACCTGCCCACCGGCTTCGACTGGTCGGCCTGGCCTGGATCGGCGGGCGGGCTGCAGGGCGCCGTCGAGATGTGCAACAACAACGGCGCCTGCCGCAAATCCGCCGGCGCCGTGATGTGCCCGAGCTATCGCGTCACCCGCAACGAGCGCGACGTGACGCGCGGCCGCGCCAACACGCTGCGCCTGGCGCTGTCCGGCCAGCTCGGGAAGGACGCGCTATTCTCCGACGAGATGGCCGCGACGCTGCAGCTGTGCGTCTCCTGCAAGGCCTGCCGGCGCGAATGCCCCACCGGCGTCGACATGGCGAAAATGAAGAGCGAGGTGCTCTACCAGCGCGGCAAGGCAAAGGGGTACTCGCTGAAGGACCGGCTGATCGCCGGCCTGCCGCGCTACGCCCCGGTGGCGGCCCGGCTCTCCGGCGTGGTTGGCCTGCGCGACCGCATTCCCGCGCTCGCGCGGTTGTGGGAGCGGCTGTTCGGCCTGTCCCGCCGCCGCTCGCTGCCGGGCTTCCGGCGTGACTGGTTCCGCGACAGCGAAGGCACGGTGGCGGGCCTTCAGCCAGAGACGAAGGGCGTCGTGTTGTTTGCCGACACGTTCGGGCGCTGGTTCGACCCCGAGACGCTGCGGGCCGCCGTGCGCGTGCTGGAGGCGGCCGGCTATGCCGTGAAGACCGCCGCGGTGCCGGAAGGCGGGCGGGCGCTCTGCTGCGGGCGGACCTATCTCGCGGCCGGCATGCTCGACCGGGCAAAGCTCGAGGCCGAGCGCACGATAGCCGCGCTGCTTCCGGAGATCGATCGGGGCTGGAGTGTCGTCGGGCTGGAGCCTTCGTGCATCTTCACGCTGCGGGACGAGTTCCTGGCGCTGGTGCCGGGCGAGGCGGCGCAGCGCGTCGCCGAGCATTCGCTGCTCTTCGAGGAATTCCTGATGCGCGAGAAGAAGGCCGGGCGCCTTGTGCTGCCGCTGGGGCCACTTGGCCGGCCGGCGCTGCTGCACGGCCACTGCCACCAGAAGGCGTTCGGCGCCATGTCGGCAGTGGAGGGAGCGCTGCGGCTGATTCCGGAACTCGATCTGTCGGTCGTGGAGTCGTCTTGTTGCGGCATGGCGGGTGCGTTCGGCTACGACGCGGCGACGATCGACGTCTCGATGGCCATGGGCGAGCTGTCGCTTCTGCCGGCGGTGCGGGCGGCACCCGCCGATGCGATCATCGTCGCCGACGGCACGTCGTGCCGCCACCAGATCGACGACGGCGCCCAGCGCCAGGCGGTGCACGTCGCACAGGTCCTGGCTGCGGCGCTCGATCATGGCCGGCCGTCCCTGTCGCAACCTGGTGAGATGGGAGTCAGCCGATGAGCCTCGCCGACCCTCGCCTCGACGGTCCGCTTGCCCGGCCGGCGCTCGCGGTTGAGCTGACCGACAGGCTGCGCCGGATGATCATGGAGGGCGAGCTGACGCCGGGCGAGAAGGTGCCGGAAAAGCTTCTGACGGAGCGGTTCGGCGTCTCGCGCACGCCGATCCGCGAGGCGATCAAGGTGCTCGCCCATGAGGGCTTCGTCACGCTCCTTCCCAACCGCGGCGCGGTGGTCGCAGCGCAGAGCCTGGCAGAGCTCGCCGAGCTGTTCCCGCTGGTTGCGGTGCTGGAGGGGCTGGCCGGGGAACTGGCCGCGACCCGCGCCACCGACGCGGAGATCGCGGCCATCGCGGGTGATACGCTCCGCCTGCGAGCGGCCTATGAAGATCGGGACCGTCCCGCTTATTTCGCAATCAACCAGGCGATCCACACGGCCATCCTGGCAGCGGCGCGCAGCCCGACGCTCGTCCAGCATCATTCCATCCTGGCGCGCCGCGTCTACCGGGCGCGCTACCAGGCCAACCTCACCCCGGAGCGCTGGCTGGCTGCCACGATTGAGCACGAGGGTATCGCGGCGGCGCTCGAAGAACGCGAAGGCGAGCGTCTCGGTCGGCTGCTGCGCGAGCATCTGACGCACAAGCTGCAGGCATTGGCGGCGAGCCACCTCGAATAACCTGCGGGAGGCCGATCCGAACGTTACCCGGCCGGCAGGGATCATTCAGCGCGCGATGCGCTTCGCTCTTCCTTGGCCAGCTTTGCAGCCTTGGCAGAACCGCCGCGGCCGGCCGGCTGCTTTTCCGCGCGCCGGGCGAAAGCGCGCAGGATCGCCTGCAGTTCGGGCTCCTCGACCAGTTCGCTCGCCTCCGCCGCCGTATGCCAGCAGCGGCGCCGCTCCGCACTCTCCGGCCATTCGTCGAGAAGGTGCGAAACCGGCAGAGGAAACACCGCGACCCGGCAGGCGATGCCGCCGGTCTCGGTCCGCTTCTCGTAGTCGAAGGTGCCGAGCGAGGTCTTGTCCGCCTTGCCGACGACGCCCGCCTCCTCATAGGCCTCGATGGCCGCGGCGCGGTGCGGCCGGCGGTTCTTCATCGGCCAGCCCTTGGGTATTACCCACCGACCGGTATCCCGCGACGTGACCAGCAATACCTCGACGCCGTCCGCACCGGCCCGGAAGGGCAGAGCGGCGAATTGTTTGCGGCGCTTCGTCTTGGGCATGGCGGCATCCGGCTCCGTCGGCAGACTGTCCGAATCGGGAGCGTCACCCAACTTTACAGGGCGATGCAGCAATCGGGAACGATAAGAAGTCAGAAAGACTTAGGTAGTGTCTGCCTGATCCACAACTCTCTGGGGTTGCGTAGCGTCAGAATCCTGCCGGCGTGGCCGGGAGGATCGAAAATCAGCGCCACAGGCTTGTGCACGACGATAGCGCCATCCATCTACCATCCACATGGATGTAGATCATGCGGCATGGCGACGGAAATCATGGCGGCGAAAAGCGCTGCCGACAGCGAGAAGATCACGATCAATCTCGGCTTCGTCGATCTCGGGCAGATCGAGCTGCTCGTGAAGGAGGGGTTTTATTCGAACCGCACCGACTTCATCCGCACTGCCATCCGCAACCAGCTGGAACGCCACGAGCATGCGGTCCGCCAGTCCGCGGCCCGGCGCTCGCTGGACCTCGGACTGCGGCGGGTGACGCGGCAGGATCTGGAGGGCTTCCGGGAGCGGGGGGAAACTCTCGCCCTCAACGTCCTCGGTCTTGCGATCATCGATCCGGACGTCTCCGTCGAACTCGCGCTCGACACCATCGCCTCGCTGCACGTGCTCGGCTCGCTGCAGGCGAGCCCCGCCCTCAAGACCGCGCTTCGCGGCCGTATCGGCTGACCCGGTTCGGCCGGGATCAAGTTCACCCCAGGAAGGGGATTAGCATGAAGCCATTTTCCGGATTCGACATGATCAAGGTCATGCGGCTCACCAGCAAAGGCCGTCTGCACGACGCCATGGCCGTTCTCGGCGGCACAAGCGGCGGCCATGGGCACCCGGCGGAGACAGCCGGCAAGGGCGCTGCCGCGCCCCGTGCCCGAGCCGCCCCATCGGCGTTTCCGGCAGGGCTCACCGAACGGTGGCGCCGCATGGCCGATGCCGGCGCCGTCAGGCGGACCGGTGCCGAGCCGGCGGCGAAGAACGCGGTGCCGGTACCGGACGGGGCACAATTCCTGACGCGGCTGTTTGCCAATACCGCCGGCACGCGCGACTACAAGCTCTATGTCCCGAGCAGGCTCGCCGAGCGGGAGCTGGCGCTGATCGTCATGCTGCATGGCTGCACCCAGTCGCCGGATGATTTCGCCGCCGGCACGCGGATGAACGAACTGGCCGAGGAAACCGGCTTTCTCGTCGTCTATCCGGCGCAGTCGAAGGCTGCCAACAGTTCCAAGTGCTGGAACTGGTTTTCCGCCGCCGACCAGGAGCGGGAGCGTGGCGAGCCGTCGCTGATCGCCGGCATCACCCGCGAGATCGTCGCCGAGTTCGGCGTCGACCCGAAGCGGGTCTATGTTGCCGGCCTATCCGCCGGCGGCGCCCAGGCGGCGATCATGGGCGCGACCTATCCCGATCTCTTCGCGGCCGTTGGCGTTCATTCTGGTCTCGCCTGCGGCGCGGCGCGCGACGTCGCTTCGGCCTTCAAGGCGATGAGCAAGGGCGGCGCCCCTTCGGGGTCACGGGGGGCCGGCGTGCCGACGATCGCCTTCCACGGCGACGGCGACGCGACGGTCAACAAGGTCAATGGCGACCATGTCATCGCGCAGGCCAAGGCGGGCGATGATTTCACCGCCGAGCGCGACAAGGGCCAGTCGCCGGGTGGCGTCGCCTATACCCGCACGCGCTATCGCGACGAGCGGGGCAGGGCACTGCACGAGCACTGGCTGCTCCACGGCGCCGGCCACGCCTGGGCGGGCGGCAGCAGCGCGGGCACCTACACCGACCCGCGCGGTCCGGACGCGAGCCGCGAGATGCTGCGCTTTTTCCTCGATCAGGAGGGGCCCTCGAGCTGACCCCCGGCTTGTCGTCGCGCGGCGCTGGCGTGATGATGCCAGGCGCGGAGCGAGCCGGCGTCATGGCAGGAGGGGGTCCGATGGGTGGCGAGGGCCAGGACGAGACGATCGACTTTCTCCGCCACGCGGCGTTCGAGGGGGTCGACCCGGGGGCGGTCGAAACCGTCACGACGCATATCTCGGCCGTCCTCATCGGCGGCGACCGGGCGGTCAAGCTGAAACGGGCGGTCAGGCTGGGATATGTCGACTTCTCGACACCGGAACGCCGGCTGGCCGCCTGCGAACGCGAACTCGAACTCAACCGGCGCACCGCGCCGGCGCTTTATCGGCGGGCTCGCCGGATCGTACGAGGGCCGACGGGGGCGCTGGCGCTGGACAGCGAAGGGCCCCTCGTCGATGCGGTCGTCGAGATGGCGCGCTTCGAAGGCGAGGGGCTGTTCGACCAGATGGCGATCGATGGCACGCTGACCGCTTCGCTGATGACACGGCTTGCCCGCCATATCGCCGCCTTCCACGTCCGTCTGCCGGCTGATCATGGGGCAAAGGGCGCGGCTGTGATGGCAGCGGTCCTCGACATCAACGAGGGCGCCCTCTCAACCACCACGGTCTTTCCGGCCGACGAAGTCGCGGCGTTCAACCGGCGCTTCCGCGCCGCGCTGGCGGCTCATGGGCCTCTCCTCGATCGGCGCGGCGAAGCCGGCAAGGTCCGCCGCTGCCATGGGGATTTGCATCTCCGCAACATCTGCCTGGTGGACGGCGAGCCGACGCTGTTCGACTGTCTCGAATTCGACGAGGCGATGGCGACCACCGACATCCTCTACGACCTCGCCTTCCTGCTGATGGATCTCTGGCACCGGGGCCTCGAGGAAGCGGCCAACCTGGTGCTCAACCGCTATCTCGACGAGATCGACGAAAGCGACGGGCTGCCGCTACTGCCCTTCCTGATGGCGGTAAGAGCCGCGGTCCGGGCGCATGTCAGCGCCACGCGAGCGGCTGAAGGAGGCGCCGGCGCGGCGGGCGCGATCGGCGAGGCGCGCGCCTATTTCGATCTCGCCCTCGACCTCCTCGAGCCGCGTGCGCCGCGACTGGTCGCGGTCGGCGGCCTCTCCGGCTCCGGCAAGTCGACCGTCGCGGCGGCGATCTCGCCCGAGATAGGCCCGCCGCCGGGGGCCCGCATCGTCTCCAGCGATCGGCTCCGCAAGCGGCTCTTCGCCGTCCCGGTGGAAACGCGGTTGCCGGTCGAATGCTACACGGCCGACGTCTCGCAGCGGGTCTACGACGAGATGATCGGTTCGGCAGAACGGATCGCCCGGCTGGGGCACGGTGTCGTGGCAGACGGAGTTTTCGACCGCGCGTCCGAGCGTAGGCGCATCGCTGCCGCTGCCGCGGTGGCCGGAGTGCCCTTCACCGGACTATGGCTCACGGCGCCGACCGAGCGCCTGCTGGAGCGGGTCGCCCGGCGGACCGGGGACGCATCCGATGCCACGACCGATGTCGTTCGTGAGCAGGTGGCGCGTGCGCGCGAACCGGTGGAATGGCGGGTGCTGCCGAGCGAGGCCTCGATCGAGATTGTCGCCGAGCGGGCCCGCCGGCTGATCGACGGGCTGTGACAACCTCCCGATGTCAGCTCCGGGTTTCTGCAGCCGTCTCGACGAGAGCTTCTTCGGCGGAACGCGGCAGGGGCCGACCGTCGTAGGCTTCGTAGCCGAGTGACAGCGCCATGCAGGCCAGTTCGACGCTCTTCGGGATTTCGACCTTCTTTCCGTCCCGGTCGCCCTTCTCGTAGTACTGGATGACGCGCTTCTTCAGCCCGAGCTTTTCGGCCGCATCCTTCTGCTTGAGGCCGAGGGATTTTCGCCAGGTCTTGAAGGTCTCGGGGGTCATTCACTCTCCATCTGCCCGCATATGGCCAGGATTCAGTTTCGAGAAAGCTTTCGTCCTGCACAATCGCTTGCATCGTCGCGTCTGCAGCGCGACGGCGTTCTAAGCCGGCTTCGTCGTGTCGGCAAACGAAAATATGCACCGCGTGCGCTAAATCGCCATTGACTTAGCGCACCGAGTGCGCATCTTTAGTTCAATGCCAAAGGGCGGACGTCCTGAAGCTGTCAAGAGGAGCCAGCGGGTTCCCTTGGGGCGGCAGGCCCGGGTCTTTGGTTCCTGATAAAAAGAGGAGCGGTAGAATGCTTGCTGATATCATCGTCGGTCGCTCTTCCTATGGCGGCGACCGAGACCGCGACGACCTGCATCGCCACGCGACCTTCAATTGCGGCGTGCGGGCCTGGTTCAAGCGCCTGATGGCCCGGATGGGCTGGGCGTAAACCGCCAGCGGACATGACCTGAAACGACAACGGCGCCGGAGATCATCCGGCGCCGTTGTCGTTTTCGCAGGAGAGAGGCCTCCGCCGTCAGGCGGCGGCAGCCTCTGCCCGGTGGGCGTCGATCATCCTGAAAAAGCGCTGGAAGAGGTAGTGCGAGTCCTGCGGGCCGGGCGAAGCCTCCGGATGGTGCTGTACCGAGAAGACCGGCCGGTCGGACAGGCGCAGGCCACAATTGGTACCGTCGAACAGCGAACGATGGGTTTCCTCCACGCCCTGCGGCAGCGAGCCGGCGGACACTGCGAAACCGTGATTCATCGAGACGATCTCGACCTTGCCGGTGGTGAAGTCCTTCACCGGATGGTTGGCGCCGTGATGGCCCTGGTGCATCTTCTCGGTCTTGCCGCCGAGCGCCAGCGCCATCAGCTGGTGGCCGAGGCAGATGCCGAAGACCGGCACGTCCTTCTCGATCAGCGCCTGGATCGTCGGCACGGCATATTCGCCGGTCGCGGCGGGGTCGCCCGGGCCATTCGACAGAAACACGCCGTCCGGCTGATGCGCCATGATCTCGTCGGCGGTCGCCGTCGGCGGGACGAGCACGACGCGCGCGCCTTCGCCGGCCATCAGCCGCAGGATGTTGCGCTTCGTGCCGTAGTCGACGGCGACGATCGTGTAGCGCGGCTCGCCGCCCTTGGCGTAGCCGCTGCCCCAGACCCACGGCCGCTCGTCCCAGACCAGCGTCTCGGTGGTGGCGACGTCCCTGGCGAGGTCGAGCCCGACGAGCCCGCTCCAGGCGGCCGCGCGGCGCTGCAGGGCAGGAATGTCGAAATTGCCCTCCGGATCATGGGCGATCACCGCATTGGGCATGCCCTTCTCGCGGATCAAAGCGGTCAGTGCCCTGGTGTCGATGCCCGACAGAGCGACGACGCCGCGCGCCTTCAGCCAGGCGTCGAGATGGCCGGAGGAGCGGTAGTTCGACGGTTCGGAGACTTCGGCACGGAAGATCGCGCCGACGGCGCCGGCGCCGTTCAGCGGCACCATGTCCTCCTGGTCCTCGTCATTGGCGCCGACATTGCCAATATGGGGGAAGGTGAAGGTGACGATCTGGCGCGCATAGGAAGGATCGGTCAGGATCTCCTGATAGCCGGTAAGCGCGGTGTTGAAGCAGACCTCGCCCTCGATCGCCCCGGGGGCGCCAAGGCCGAATCCCTCGATCACCGTCCCGTCGGCGAGAACCAGCAATCCGGTCGCCTTCCGCTTCGTCCAACCTTCGGTCATGATGTCTCCAAGCTCGTTCGTCCGCAGGGGTCCGCCCGTCGCGCGTCGCTCTTCCGCAGCCCCGATATCGGCGCAGGGCAGCTATGAGACAAGGGACTTGTGGACCGGTGGGGAAATCTCTACATCCGCCTTCGGTTGCACCGCAAGAGGCTGACGCGACCCGAGGACGTCCCGCGGCCGATCGGCCCGAGCGGCAACGCCCGATGCATTCGAGAGACACGATAGAGTCACATTGAGCCGAAGCTGCGGCATTGCGCCCAATTCGGCTTTACCTTCTTCTGCAACAAGTATGCATTACGCTGACGCGGCCCCGTTCACCGGGACGCGGGCGTCGATGCGAACAAAAAACGAAAGCCTGACCATGCGCGAGCAACTCGCGGAAGCCCTGACCGCCGCTACCAAGAACCAGGAGCGCCGCCGCGTCTGTACGCTGCGGCTCATCAACGCCGCGATCAAGGATCGCGACGTGGCCCAGCGTTCGGCGGGAAGGGACCCGGTGGGCGACGAGGACATCCAGCTGATTCTCGCCAAGATGATCAAGCAGCGGATCGAATCGGCAAAGGCCTACGACGACAGCGGGCAGCCCGAACTCGCCGCGCAGGAGCGCGAGGAGATCGGCGTCATCAAGGAATTCCTGCCGCCGCAGCTTGGTACCGGGGAGATCGAGCAGGCCTGCAAGAAAGTCGTCGAGGATACGGACGCCAGGGGTCTGCGCGACGTCGGCCGCTGCATGAACGCGCTGAAAGAGCGCTATCCGGGCCAGATGGACTTCAACCAGGCCTCGACCCTGGTCAAGGGCATGCTGCGCTAGCATTCGCCCAGCGTCCCGGTGAGGCCATGCCCCGGGACGATCAGAAGAACAGCACCCAGACCAGTGGCAGGAGCAGCGCCGTCGCCAGCGCGTTCAGCCCCATGGCGAGGCCCGAGAAGGCGCCCGCCACCTCGCTCTCCTGCAGGGCCCGCGCCGTGCCGATGCCGTGCGAGGCGGTGCCCATGGCGAATCCCCGCGCCGCCTCGTCGCGGATGCCGAGCAAGTTGAGCACCACCGGGCCCAGGGCCGCACCGAGAATTCCCGTCAGGATCACGAAGACCGCCGTCAGCGAGGGCAGGCCGCCGAGCTTCTCGGCGATGCCCATCGCCACCGGCGCGGTCGCCGATTTCGGCGCCAGCGAGGCGAGGCTGACCGCGTCGAGCTGCGTCAGCGCGCCGACGGCGAGGGCCGAGGCAATGGCGGTGAGCGAACCGGTCAGGAGGCTCGCCGCGATGGCCAGCGCGCTGCGCCGGACCCGGTCGAACTGCCGGTAGAGCGGGATCGCCAGCGCCACGGTCGCCGGGCCGAGCAGAAAATGGATGAACTGCGCCCCCTCGAAATAGGTCTGGTAGCTCGTGCCCGTCGCCGTCAGCACCGCGACGACCAGCGCCACCGTGACCAGCACCGGGTTGAGCAGCGCCGTCGAGCCGGCCTTGTGGTACAGCCACACCGCCCCCTGATAGGCGATCAGCGTCATGGTCAGCGCCAGAAGCGGGCTCGCCGCCAGGTAGACCCAGACATCGACCAGCGTCTCACCCATCGGAACGCTCCCTGCGACCGGGGCCGAGCCGGTTCATCACCAGCGCCGTCACCGCGATGGTCGCCAGGGTCGAGACCACCAGCGTCAGGCCGATCGACAGTGCCTCGCCCTCGAGCCGGCCCGCATGCATCATGATGCCGGCGCCCGCCGGCACGAAAAGCAGCGAGAGATTGGCGAGCAGCCCGTCGCCGACCTTGCCGAGGCTGGCCGGCACGCTTTTGCGCAGCAGCAGGAACGAGAACAGAAGCGCCATGCCGATCACCGGGCCGGGCAGCGGCAGGCCGAGCGCGACGGTGATCGCCTCGCCGGCGAGCTGGCACGCGAAGATGGCAGTCAGAGCCTGGAGCATCGGGCACCCGTGTCGAAAAACGTCGCAAGAGAGTTAGCCGAGCGGAGGCCGCGGCGGAATGGGCGAACCATCTTGTAGCGTGGGGCCTGCCACAATGCGGCTATGGTGGCGACATCGGTTTGCCGCGGTTGATCTCGCACTTGCGAAGTGGCATGAACGCCTGATGCAAGGACCCATTGAATTGGGTGGCTACGCCGGGCGCCCATCCCTCGGCTAACTTCAGACCGATCTGTCGCCAGCCGGCCGACGCCTCGCTCTCCCCGCGCAAGTCAAAGAACCCAATGTTTTCCCTGGAAACACTCCGCCGCGAGTGGTTCGGCAATGTCCGCGGCGACCTGCTCGCCGGGCTCGTCGTCGCACTCGCGCTGATTCCCGAAGCCATCGCCTTTTCCATCATCGCCGGCGTCGACCCGCGGGTCGGACTCTACGCGTCCTTTTCCATAGCGGTGCTGATCGCCTTTACCGGCGGGCGCCCGGGGATGATCTCCGCCGCGACGGCCGCGACCGCGGTCCTGATGGTCACGCTGGTGCGCGACCACGGGCTGGAATATCTGCTCGCCACCACGGTGCTGGCGGGCCTCCTGCAGATCGCGGCGGGATTCCTCAGGCTGGGCAACGCCATGCGCTTCGTCTCGAAGTCGGTGATGACGGGCTTCGTCAACGCGCTGGCGATCCTGATCTTCATGGCGCAGATTCCCGAGCTGATCGACGTTCCCAGCCTGACCTACGTGATGGTCGCCGCAGGCCTTGCGATCATCTATCTGTTTCCCCGCCTGACCACGGCGATCCCGTCGCCGCTGGTGACGATCGTCGTCCTGACCGCCGTGTCGCTGTTCTTCGGCCTCGACCTGCGCGTCGTCGGCGACATGGGGGAGCTGCCCTCGACGATACCGTTCTTTCTGCTTCCCGACGTGCCGCTGACGCTCGAAACGCTGATGATCATCCTGCCCTATGCGGCGGCGGTGGCGGTCGTCGGCCTGCTCGAATCGCTGATGACGGCGCAGATCGTCGACGAGCTGACCGACACAGGCTCCGACAAGAACCGCGAATGCGTCGGGCAGGGCATCGCCAACACGGTGACCGGCTTCTTCGGCGGCATGGCCGGCTGCGCGATGATCGGCCAGTCGGTCATCAACGTGAAGTCCGGCGGTCGTGGCCGGCTCTCCTGCTTTGCGGCCGGCGTGTTCCTGCTGTTTCTGATCGTCGTCCTCGGCGACTGGGTGGCGGTGATCCCGATGGCCGCGCTGGTGGCGATCATGATCATGGTGTCGATCGGCACGTTCTCCTGGGAATCGCTGAAGAACCTGCGCGAGCACCCGCGGCGCTCCTCGGTGGTCATGCTGGCGACCGTCGTCACCGTCGTGTGGACCCACAATCTGGCCATCGGAGTGCTCGTCGGCGTCATGCTGTCCGGCGTGTTCTTCGCCTGGAAGGTGGCGCAGATCTTCCGCGTCACGTCTGATCTGTCGGAGGATGGCCGCACCCGGACCTACCGCGTCGAGGGACAGGTGTTCTTCGCCTCGACCGACCAGTTCGCCGCCGCCTTCGACTTCAGGGAATCACTCGAGAAGGTCGTCATCGACGTCGGCGCGGCACATATCTGGGACCTTTCGGGCGTTGCAGCGCTCGACCGTGTGGTGCTGAAGTTCCGGCGGGAAGGCGCCGAGGTGGAAATCCTCGGCCTCAACGAAGCGAGCGCGACGATCGTCGACAAGCTCGCCATCCATGACAGGCCCGGGGCGATGGACAGAATCACGGCGCACTAGGGAGGATTGCCATGAACAAGATCATCGCCTGCATCGACGGGTCGAACTACGCGACGAGCGTCTGCGACCATGCAGCCTGGGCCGCACGGCGGCTCGACGTGCCGGTGGAGATCGTCCATGCGCTCGGCCGTCGCGAAACGTCGAGCCGGCCGTTCGACCTCAGCGGCAGCCTCGAGCTTGGCGGCCGCGAGGCGCTCCTTGCCGAACTCGCCGAGTTCGATGCGCAGAAGGCCAAGCTCGCCAACCGGCGCGGCCGGCTGATCCTGGAGCAAGCAGCGGCGCGCGTGAAGGCCGACGGCGTCTTGCAGGTGACGGAGCGCCTGCGTAACGGCGAGGTCACCGAGGCGATCAAGGAGATCGAGCCGGAGGCCCGGCTTGTGGTCATCGGCAAGCGCGGCGAGGCCGCCGACATGGCCAAGGGCCATCTCGGCTCCAATCTCGAGCGCGTGGTTCGTTCGATGACCAAGCCGCTGCTGGTCGCCTCGCGGGCCTTCCAGCCCATCGAGCGCTTCCTGGTGGCCTTCGACGGCGGCCGCAGCTCGCCGATGATCGTCGAGCGGCTGCTGGCCAGCCCGCTGCTCAAGGACGTCGCGTGCCATCTGTTCATGGTCGGCGACGGCAGCGGCGAGCCCGGCCAGCGGCTGCACGCGGCCCGCGAGCAGCTCGCCGCGGCGGGCTACAAGGTCACCGTCGGCGTCGAGAGCGGCGATCCGGAGACGGTGATCGCCGAGAAGGTGAGGCGCGACGGCATCGGGCTTCTCGTCATGGGCGCCTACGGCCATTCGCGGATCCGCAACCTCATCGTCGGCTCGACGACGACGGCGCTGATTCAGGCCTGCACCGTGCCGGTGCTGGTCATCCGCTAATCCTGCCCGAGACAAGGTGGGGGTTGCGCCGCTGCCGGTGCGATCCCCATCCCATTCCTGGCCCGAACGCGCTATCACCGCGCCATGCGCTTTCCGCCCGCCTTTCTCGACGACATCCGTGCTCGCGTCCCGATCTCGGACGTGATCGGCCGGCGCGTTGCGTGGGACCGGCGCAAGTCGCAGCCGGGGCGAGGGGACTACTGGGCCTGCTGCCCGTTCCACGGCGAAAAGACCCCGTCCTTTCACTGCGAGGATTCCAAGGGCCGCTACCATTGCTTCGGCTGCGGAGTCTCGGGCGACCATTTCCGCTTCCTGACCGAACTCGAGGGCCTGTCCTTTCCCGAAGCGGTCGAGCGGCTGGCCGGGGAGGCGGGGCTCGCCATGCCGGCGCGCGACCCGGAGGCCGAGCGGCGCGAGGAGACCCGCGCCACGCTGGTCGACGCGCTGGAGCACGCGGCGCGCTACTTCCAGGCGATGCTGCAGGAAGCGGATGGCGCCAAGGCGCGGGCCTATCTGCGCGACCGCGGCCTCCACCCGCAGACCCAGAAGGCCTTCGGGCTTGGCTACGCCCCCGATTCGCGCAACCGCCTGAAGGAGTATCTGGCGCAGAAGAATGTCGGCAAGTCGGAGATCGAGGCGGCCGGCCTCGTCGTCCACGGCGAGGGCATTGCCGTCTCCTACGACCGATTCCGCGACCGGATCATGTTCCCGATCCTCGACCTGCGCGAGCGGCCGATCGCCTTCGGCGGCCGGGCGCTGTCCTCGGACGTCTCGGCGAAATACCTCAACTCGCCGGAATCGGAGGTCTTCCACAAGGGCCAGGTGCTGTTCAACCTCGCGCGCGCCCGGCGCGCCGCCAAGGCTGCCGGCACGCTGGTGGTGGTCGAGGGGTACATGGACGCGATCATGCTCGCCCAGGCCGGGATCGAGCATGCCGTGGCGCCGCTCGGCACGGCGCTCACCGACCGCCAGCTCGACCTTCTCTGGCGCGTCACCAGCGAGCCGATCCTCTGCTTCGACGGCGACCAGGCCGGCGTCAAGGCGGCGCACCGGGCGGCGGAGACAGCGCTGCCGGCGCTGAAGCCCGGCCGCTCGCTGCGCTTCGCGCTGCTGCCAGAAGGCAAGGATCCCGACGATCTCATCCGCGAGGGCGGTGCCGAGGCGATGCAGGGAGTCCTGTCGGCGGCGCGGCCGCTCGCCGACATGCTCTGGTCGCGCGAAACCGCCGGCGGCGACTACGACACGCCGGAGCGGCGGGCGGACCTCGAGCACCGGCTCAAGGCGACGCTGCGCCAGATCGGCGACGAGAGCGTGCGCCGGCATTATCTTGCGGACGCCGACGAGCGGCTGCGCAGCTTCTTCGGCGCGGCGCGTGAGGCCCGAGGGGGCGGCAGCGGACGGCGGCAGGGCGGCGATCGTGACCGGGGCGGGCGAACCGGGGCGCGGGGTGGCGGGGCGGGAGCTCAGGGCGCGAGGCGTTCGGCGATATCGGAGCGTCTTGCCCGTTCCAGCCTCACCAGACCGGGCAAGGCGCCCGAGGCGGCCTTGCGCGAGGTCGCGATCGTGCTCGGTTTCGTCAACCACCCGGTGCTGATCAACGAGGCCTTCGACTATTTCGCCGACCTCGCGCTGCCGGACGGCGAGCTCGCCAGGCTGCGTACGGCGGTGCTCGATGCGTATGCGGAAGAGCAGACGACGTCGCGCGATACACTGTTGATGGCAATCGACGCGCGCGGCCTGCGTCCGGTCTACGATCGGCTGCTGCAGCGGCTGCGCGATCTGCGGCTCTGGCCGTTCCTGTCGGACGCGGCGCCCGAGGACGCGATGGAGGCGGTGCGCCAGGCGCTTTATCTCTCCCATCGCTCGCTGGCGCTGCGGCAGGAACTGCGCGACGCCGAGGCGGCGCTCGGCCGCGACCCGACCGAAGCTGCCTTCGCCCATCTGATGGAGGTCAAGCGCGAAGTCGACCAGGTCGACGGCACGGAAGCGCTGATTGAAGGCTTCGGCCTCTTGTCTGGGCGCCCTGCCACCTCGATATAGGGAAAACGGAACCCTGTGCGGGCCTGACCGGCGGGGCGTCCATTGCCTTCAAGCCGTTGACACATCATATGTGGCCGGTCGACAGGGTGGTTCGATCCAACCTGACCTTGATTTATTGCCCACTCGCCCCTTCTTGAGGGCGCTGCCGCATTCGGGACCGGTCCCGGAAGGCGAGCGCATCATGGTTAGGCGAGTGTTAACGGCTGCCGCCGTAGACTCTCCCGCACGGTGCGCCGCTGGATGAGCGGTCCGGGACGGCGGAACGTTCACGGCGCGCGAACTGGAGAATAGAATACATGGCAACAAAGGCCAAAGAGAGCGAGGCCCCGATCGAGGAGCGCGCCGACGCGACACCTGACGGTCCGCTGCTCGACCTGTCCGATGATGCCGTCAAAAAGATGATCAAGGCCGCGAAGAAACGCGGCTTCGTGACGATGGACAAGCTGAACTCGATGCTCTCGGCGGACGACGTCACGTCCGAGCAGATCGAGGACATGATGGCAATGCTCAACGACATGGGCATCAACGTCGTCGAGGACGACGAGGAAGCCGAAGGCGAGGAGACCGCCGAGGCGGCGGAGACCACCGAGGTCGCCGAGACCGGCCCGACGCAGGTCGCCACCACCCCCAAGAAGGAAGCCGGCGACCGCACCGACGACCCGGTGCGCATGTATCTGCGCGAGATGGGCTCGGTGGAACTGCTCAGCCGCGAGGGCGAGATCGCCATCGCCAAGCGCATCGAGGCCGGCCGCGAGACGATGATCGCGGGGCTCTGCGAGAGCCCGTTGACCTTCCAGGCGATCATCATCTGGCGTGACGAGCTCAACGAGGGCAACATCATGCTCCGCGAGATCGTCGATCTCGAGGCGACCTATGCCGGGCCCGAGGCCAAGCAGCCGACCGCGCCGACGCCGGGCGAGGCTGCCCCCGTCGCCGAGGCACCGGCTGCCGCTGCCGCGCCGGGCAGCGACGACGACGACGACGAAGACGACATGGAGAATTCGCTGTCGCTGGCGGCGATGGAAGCCGAGATTCGGCCGCAGGTCATGGAGACCTTCGACCAGATCGCCGACGGCTACCGCCGGCTGCGCAAGCTGCAGGACCAGCAGGTCGAGAACCGCCTAGCGGCCCAGGGCACGCTTTCGCCGAGCCAGGAGCGCTCCTACCGCAAGCTGAAGGAAGACCTGATCGCGGCGGTGAAGAGCCTGTCGCTGAACCAGAACCGCATCGACGCGCTGGTCACCCAGCTCTACGACATCAACAAGCGCCTCGTCGGAAACGAAGGCCGGCTGCTGCGGCTCGCCGAATCGCACAGCGTCAAGCGCGACGAGTTCCTGCACGAGTACCAGGGCTCCGAGCTCGATCCGAACTGGACGCGCCACATCGCCAATCTCTCCGGCAAGGGCTGGCTGAAATTCGTCCAGGCCGAGAAGGAGAACATCAAGGCGCTGCGCCAGGAGATCCAGAATCTCGCCACCGAGACGGGCCTGGAGATCACCGAGTTCCGCCGCATCGTCCACATGGTGCAGAAGGGCGAGCGCGAGGCCCGGCAGGCGAAGAAGGAAATGGTCGAGGCGAACCTGCGCCTGGTCATCTCCATCGCCAAGAAGTACACGAACCGCGGCCTGCAATTCCTTGATCTCATTCAGGAAGGCAATATCGGCTTGATGAAGGCCGTGGACAAGTTCGAGTACCGCCGCGGCTACAAGTTCTCGACCTACGCCACGTGGTGGATCCGGCAGGCGATCACCCGCTCGATCGCCGACCAGGCCCGCACGATCCGCATTCCGGTGCACATGATCGAGACGATCAACAAGATCGTCCGCACCTCGCGCCAGATGCTGCACGAGATCGGCCGCGAGCCGACCCCGGAGGAACTGGCCGAGAAGCTGGCGATGCCGCTGGAGAAGGTCCGCAAGGTCCTGAAGATCGCCAAGGAGCCGATCTCCCTCGAGACCCCGGTGGGTGACGAGGAGGATTCGCATCTCGGCGACTTCATTGAGGACAAGAACGCCATCCTGCCGATCGACGCGGCGATCCAGGGCAATCTGCGCGAGACGACGACGCGGGTGCTGGCATCGCTCACGCCGCGCGAGGAACGTGTCCTGCGGATGCGCTTCGGCATCGGCATGAACACCGACCACACGCTGGAAGAGGTCGGCCAGCAGTTCTCGGTGACGAGAGAGCGCATCCGGCAGATCGAGGCGAAGGCGCTGCGCAAGCTCAAGCACCCGTCGCGGTCGCGCAAGCTGCGCTCGTTCCTCGACAGCTGATGTCGTTCCTCAAGAAGCTCTTCGGCGGTGGCGGCGGCTCACGCGAGCCCGCCGCCCCGCGCATCGCGGCGACCGAGACCTACGAGGGTTTCGCGCTGGCCGCGACGCCGATGCCGGAAGGCGGCCAGTTCCGGCTGGCGGCCACCATCACCAAGACGGTCGCCGGCGAGGAAAAGGTCCACCGGCTGATCCGCGCCGACATGTTTGCCTCCCAGGACGAAGCCGCGCAGGCGGGCCTGCGCAAGGCGCGGCAGGTCGTCGACGAACAGGGCGAGGCGATGTTCGGCTGACGCCGGCATCAGGGCCCCGGCGCTTTCCCCCGCGGCCCGCCTCGGCTAGGTCTCTCCCGACGAATTGGGGAGAAACATCGTGACACTCAAAGACAAGACCATCTTCATGTCGGGCGGATCGCGCGGCATCGGCCTTGCCATCGCGCTCCGGGCCGCGCGCGACGGTGCCAATGTCGTCGTCGCCGCCAAGACCGACAGCCCGAACCCGAAGCTGCCCGGCACGATCCATTCCGCCGTCGAGGAGATCGAAGCGGCGGGGGGCAAGGGCCTCGGCGTCGTCTGCGACATCCGGGACGAGGCGCAGGTGGAAGCCGCCGTGGCGGCCGCGGTGGAACGCTTCGGCGGCATCGACATCTGCATCAACAACGCGTCCGCCATCGCGCTGACCGGCACGCTCCAGACAGAGATGAAGCGCTACGACTTGATGAACGGGGTCAATGCGCGCGGCACCTTCCTCGTCTCCAAGACCTGCATCCCGCATCTGAAGCAGGCAGCAAACCCGCATATCCTCAACCTCTCGCCGCCGCTCGACATGAGCGCCAAGTGGTTCCGCAACCATGTCGCCTACACGATGGCGAAGTTCGGCATGTCGATGTGCACGCTCGGCATGGCCGAGGAGTTCCGCAAGGACGGCATCGCGGTGAACTCGCTGTGGCCGCTGACGGCGATCGACACGGCGGCGGTGCGCAACGTGCTGGGCGGCGACGCCATGGCCAGGATGAGCCGCTCGCCGGAAATCGTCGCCGATGCGGCCCACGCGATCCTGACCCGGCCGTCGCGCGAGGCGACGGGAAATTTCTACATCGACGAGCTGGTGCTGATGGAAGAGGGGGTGAGCGACTTCTCCGTCTACGGGCCGCAGGGCGGCGGCGAGCCGGTCGCCGACTTCTTCGTGCCGGACTGGGTGTTCGACAAGGTGTCAAGCAAGGTCAGCCACATGCTCGGCTGACCGAGGCGGACGCGGGACGGTGTTCGGGTCGGGATGGCTGAATGCTGCATGAATGGCGGCTTCGGCGCCGGTTCAGCGCCACGCCGCTAGGGTCGTTCCTGTCGATCCCGCCGCGACATGCGGCGCCCCGCCAGGAGATGCACCGATGTTCTCGACCCTTGCCCGCTCGCTTGCCGTCGCCGCCACGCTGGCGATCGGCGCCATGGCCACCGCAGCGCCGGCCGCCGCCGACAATTTCCGTTTCGGCGTCACGATCGGCAATGCGCCAGTCCACCAGGTCCGCGACCACCGCCCGCACCGGCCGGCGCTCTGCGCGCCCGGCCAGGCACTGCGCAAGGCCGAGCGGATGGGCGTGCGCCGCGCCCATGTCCGCAACGTCAACCGCCGCGCCGTGGTGGTCGCCGGCCGCTCGCGTGGCGATCGTACTGTGATCCATTTCGCTCGCGCGCCGGGGTGCCCGGTGATCAGCGTCCGCGGCTGAACCGATCGTTCTATGAGAAAGGGGACGCAGGCCAATGGCCCGCGTCCCCTTTTGTTTGCGCAGGTCGAACGGCCGGTCAGTCGGCGATGGCGAAGACCATTCTGACGCTGGCGTTGTAGCTGTTCTCGCCCGCCTCGACGGGCACGCTCTTGGCGTCGGCGGTGCGCATCTCCATGGCGGCGAACGGCATCGGCGGCGGCGCCATGCCGACATTCTCGCGGATCTCGCGCACCGCGCCGAGCGTCACACCGGCCGCCTCGGCGATCAGCCGGGCCGTCGCCATGGCGTCGGCGACCGCGTCCTTCAGCGCCGCCTCCTCTACGGCGCCCGGCTCGGCCAGCTCGAAGCGAATCTCGCCGCCCTGGTTGACGCCCAGCGTCACCGCCTGGTCGAGGATCTCGCCCAGGCGGGCCAGATCGCGGACCCGCACGGTCAGCGTGTTGCGGACCTCGTAGCCGACGATCGTCGGCGGCTGCTGGCTGCCCTCGGTATTGTCGTAGCGATATTGCGGATTGATCGAGAAGCCGGAGGTCTGCAGGTCGCGGTCCTCGGCGCCGAGATTGCGCATGCCGTCGCTGACTTCGCGCATCGCCTTGTTGGCATCGTCGAGGGCGGCGCGGGCCGTCTCCGCCGTCCGCAGCACGGTGAAGGTCGCCAGCGCCTGGTCGGGCCGGGCACTGGCCTCGCCGGTGCCGGTGACGGTGATCGTCGGCGGTGTCGGGGTGCCGGGCTGCTGCGCCATTGCCGGCAGCGGCGCGGCCAGCATGAGGACAAGGGCGAGGGCGGTGTGGGGTCGGCGCATGGAACGGTTCTCCGATTCGGGTCGAGGCGCCGTTTCTAGGCAGGCATTGCGGCGGCAAACCGTCCGTCCCAACCATTGCCGCCGTGGCCAGCGCTCCATTCGCCACCCGCGCTTGAGGCGCCGGCCCGATTAGGCTACGGCGTTGTGCGTGGGGCCTGTAGCTCAATTGGTTAGAGCCGGCGGCTCATAACCGCTTGGTTGCAGGTTCGAGTCCTGCCGGGCCCACCATATTTGCCTCAAGTGTAAGCGCCGGCAAAAAGTGTCTAATTCTGCATTAAACACCTGTCCATGGCGCTTCACGCGAACCTCTGGCCGCCCCGTTCGGTCGAACTGGCGCGAGCGGCAGGCATCTGACTGCCTTTGACCACCGCTTCGTTCCGAAACATCAAGGTCGATGCGATGACCCGAGCATCGGGCGGTGCCCGGCTCGGTCGAGCGACACACCGGCCTCAGGCGAGCGCAGATCTTTCCAGTCCGCTCCTGATCGACCAATCTGTCGTCAGCATCGACCGGACGGACTACATCGGCTGAAACTGACACTCGACGCGATCGGCCACCAGCTGCTCGAGGTGATCCATGAAGGCCGTTGCGGGCGATCGAACGATTTCGCGATGGGGAAGCACGGCATAAAGTCCGACACGTTCCTGCTCGCAATCTGGCAACACCCTCACCAGCTCGCCCGACTGGAGATGACGCCTGGCGTGAAATGCGTAGAGGTTGGCCACGCCGATCCCCTCGATACAGGCCAGGCGAAGCATGTCGCCGTTGTCGCAAGAGAGCGCCGCGTCAATCGGCACTGACTTTCGGACGCCTGCGTGGGAAAGCACCCAGGGGTCCGGTGCGCCTGCGATCAAGCTGACGAGGCAGACATGCCGCTGAAGATCGAGCGGATCCGAGGGCGCGCCGCGTGCCTCGAGATATCCGGGGGAGGCGCAGAGTATCCTGTCGAGACGCGCCACCAGCCTGTTGGCCATCTTCACCTCAGGCCATTCCCGGAGCACCAACGCGACGTCGATCCGGTCCTTGACGATGTCTGGCAGAGCGCTGGTAACGAAGAGGTCCACTTTCAGGTGGGGGTGCGCGTCCATGAAGGTCCCGAGGCCTGGACCAAGGATTTCGGAGGCGACCGAAGGCGCCGCGCTGACACGGAGGTGTCCTCTCATCCCGTCAGTGTCCGAGAAGGACGCGGCGTCGACTTCCTCGAGAATGGCCATGCACCGCGCGTAGAACGCTCGACCGGCTTCGGTCACGCTGACCTTCCGCGTGGTCCTGAAGAGGAGCGCGACGCCCAGTGCCCGCTCCAATGCCGAGACCGTCTTGCTGACCGATGATACTGACAGCTTCATCTGTCGCGCCGCCGCCGAATAGCCGTCCGCGTCGACAACCGCCTTGAAGATGCGAAGAGCTGAGATCGATGTCTCGTCAAGGGGAAAGCGGTCCCGGTCGGTCACGATTATTGCCCTCGGAGAAACGATCATTTCTCAATTGAGGATATTGTGCGGTGGGTCAACCCGCTCCTATGGTCCCTGCGACTGAAGTTTCGGGAGGAACCGGATGTCGCTTGCATCGACGCCCAAGGATCTGGAGCGAAAGGGGTTCGCTGGACGATTTGGCTTCGGCCAGAAGTCCGCGCTCGTCGTCGTCGACTTCACCAACGCCTTCACCGACCCTGGGCATCGGCTGGGTTCGGACTCGGCGGTCGAGATCGCCGCGACCAACGAACTCATCGCGATCTTTCGCGCCAAGGGCCTGCCGGTGCTCTTCACGGCGATCGAGTACGAGAGCGACGTCGCTGCCGCGTCCTCGCACTGGCGAACGAAGATAGATGCGATCTCCGACCTCTATCGGGGCAGTTCCGGTACCATCCAGGATGCGCGGCTTGATCGCGAGGAAGGCGACCCGATCGTCAACAAGGAGTTCGCCAGCGCGTTCTTCCGGACCACACTCGAGGCGCTCCTGCTGGAACGGTCTGTCGACACGGTCGTGGTCGCGGGTTGCAGCACCAGCGGCTGCGTGCGTGCTACCGCCGTCGACGCGTGCCAATTGGGTTTCCGGGTGATCGTCTGCCGCGACGCGGTGGCGGACCGGAACCGCAACGCGCACGACCAGGCGCTGGTCGACATCGACCTGAAATACGGGGACGTACTCGGCCGCAACGAGATCGCGGAGCGACTTCACACGAATTGAACGGGGCGAACTCGCCCGCATCTGGGAGGATGACAATGACGACAGCATTCAACAGAGCCCGCCGCTACGGCGTGGGCGCCGCGTTCTGGGCCCTTGGCCTCGCGGCGGCATCGTCCGCATCGGCGCAGGAAACTGTTCGCATCGGTCTCGCGACGCAGGCCTGGTGGCCGACGGTGGTCGCCGAGGCGGCGGTTCGCCAGGGATTGTTCGAGAAGGAGGGGCTGACCGCGGAGCTTACCGTCTATCAGAGCGGCGGCGAGACCTTCACCGCACTCGCTGCCGGTGCCGCGGACGTCATCTCGATCCAGCCGTCGATCGTCGCGACGGGCCGAACGAAGGGCGTCGAGGCCAAGATGGTCGCCCTCGGTGCCAACGCGAACTATGGCTGGAACCTGATCGTGCCGGCCGACAGCGAGGTGCAGGAAGTCTCGCAGCTCGAGGGCAAGAACGTCGGCATCACCGCTTCGGGCAGCCTCTCGGACTTCCTCGCTCTCTGGACGATCAAGGAGGAGGGCGTCACGTTCAACAGCGTGCCGCTCGGCGGCGCTGGCCTCGTGCCCAACCTCATCTCCGGCAATGTCGACGCCGCGGTCGTCTTCGCGCCGCTCAGCTTCCAGGTCATCCAGTCGGGTGACGGCCGCAGCATCCTCGACTACGGCGCTGCCATTCCCGAGCACCTCAATTCCGGGTGGGCTGCATCCGACGCGTTCATCGAGAGCGATGGCCCGGTTCTCCAGAAGACGCTGAACGCTCTCTACGGCGGCGTCGCCTGGATCCAGGCGAACGAGGAAGAGGCGATCGACCTTCTCGTCGAACTCAACCAGGTCGACAGGACCGTCGCCGAGCAGGACTATCGCGAGCAGTTCGCCAAGCTGTCGGCCGACGGGATCCTCGACGTGGCGGGGGCACAGGCTGCCGTGGATCTCGCCGTCATCGGCGGCATGACCGACCTTGCGCCGGGTGCCGACATCGTCGAGGACCGGTTCCGCCCGGTACCGACGCAGCCTTGAGCAAGGTTTCGACCCAGGCTTCGGCATCGGCGGACAGGTACGTCAGGGCGGCGATCGTCGTCGCCCTGTTCGTCGCCTGGGAGATCGCCTCCCGCACGGGGCTGGTGGATGCGAGGCTGCTGCCTCCGGCCAGCACGGTGCTGGCGACTGCCGGTGAGCTGGTCGCTACACCCGCCTTCCGGAACCATCTCTGGACGACGCTCGCCCAGACCCTTGCGGCATTTGTCATCGCCGTACCGCTGGGAGCGATCCTCGGGCTGCTCATCGCCGAGAACCGTTACGCCAGCGAGGTTCTCAAGCCGCTCGTGTTCTTTGTCTTCAGCATCCCCAAGTCGATCTTTCTTCCGATGTTCATCCTCGCGTTCGGCATAGGGTTCGGCCAGAAGGTGGCTTTCGGGGTCTTCTCGGCGATCTTCATCATGATGATGACTGCGTTCGCGGCGGTCGAATCGGTCAAGCGCGAACATTTGATGGTCGCGCGCGTCATGGGCGCCCGGTTCTCTCAGACTGTCCGGAACGTCTATGCGCCCAGCATGGCGCCCGTGCTCCTTGAGGCAGTGCGCCTCGCGATGATCTTCAACTTCACCGGAATCCTGCTCGCCGAGATGTACGCCTCGCGCACGGGCATCGGCAACCAGATCGGTCTTTGGGGACAGAGTTTCATGCTCGACCGGCTGCTCGCGGGCATCCTGATCGTCTCGGTCCTCGCGATCCTCTTCAACGAGGGCATTCGCGTTATCGAGACCCGCATCGGCCATTGGAGGACCTGACGATGGACACGCTTCACAGGGGCGAGGTCGAGGTCCGCAACCTCACCCGGACATTCGGAAGCGGTGGACAGGAGATCCGCGCGCTGGACGACGTGTCGTTCACGATCCCGGCGGGTAAGTTCGTATCCGTCGTCGGGCCGAGCGGATGCGGCAAGTCCTCGCTCCTGATGATGCTCGTCGGCCTCTCTGAAGCCACGTCCGGGACGCTCGAGGTGGCGGGCGCTCCGGTGACCGGTCCCGATCCAGACCGGATCGGCGTTGTGTTCCAGGAGGCCAATCTCTTTCCGTGGCTGACCGCCGGCAAGAACGTCGAGTTTCCTTTGATGCTCAAGGGGGTCGGCAAGGCGGAACGCGCGGACAAGGCCAATGCCGCCCTCGACCTCGTCGGCCTGCAAGGGTTCGCCGCACGCTACCCCCACGAGCTTTCCGGCGGCATGAAGCAGCGGGTCTCGATCGCGCGCGGGATCGTCCAGGACCCGGACGTCCTGATGATGGACGAACCCTTCGCGGCGCTCGACGAGCAGACGCGCATGGTCATGGGCGACGAACTTCTGAACATCTGGGAGCGGACGAAGAAGACCGTCATGTTCGTCACCCACAGCCTGACCGAGGCGATCTACCTTTCGGACCACGTGATCGTCATGTCGGCGCGGCCGGGCCGGATTGTCGACCGGATCGACGTCGATCTGCCACGCCCCCGGACATTCGAGATGACCTCGACGCCGGAGTTCACCCGGCTCCGTAACAGGATCTGGGAACAGATCCGGGTGGCCTGAGATGCGCGCGCCGACATCACGTGAGACGCGCTGGCTGATCGTCGCCGCGCTTGTCGTCCTGTGGGAGTTTCTGCCCCGCCTTGGCCTGATCCCGACGCTCTTCCTGCCGCCTCTGAGCATGACGGCCGTCGCGCTCTGGACGGCGGGTCCCGAATACCTGAGCCACCTCGGCGTGACCCTCCGCGAGGTCGGTGTGGCGCTCGTCTTTGCCTGTGGCGGGGGTATAGCTTGTGGCATCGCCCTCGGGTCTTCGGCCCGCTTCCGCAAGCTTTTGCTGCCGGTCGTGTCCTCGGCCTACGCGATCCCTCTCGTCGTTCTCTATCCGCTGTTCACCGCCTGGTTCGGGATCGGTGAGCCCTCGAAGGTCGTCTTCGCTGCCGTGTATGGGTTCCTTCCGACGCTCCTCGGCGCTGCGGCCGGGGTGCAGACGATCGACCGGGGGCTCATCGTCACCGCGAGAAGCATGGGGGCAACGCGTGTCCAGCAGATCGTCCACGTCCTGCTGCCTGCGACGATGCCGACAGTTCTCTCGTCGCTGCGCATCGGCGGCGCGCTCGTTATCGTCGGTGTGGTCGTCGCCGAGATGCTGATGTCGACCGCTGGCATCGGCTTCCTGATCTCCCGGTACCGCACGATGCTCGACAGCCCGAAGGTCTTTGCCGCGATCCTCCTCGTCCTCGCGCTGGCGGTCGTCTTCGATCTCCTCGTCCAGACGGCGGAGCGCCGCTTCCTCAAGAAGGGTCGAGGCGATGCGGCGGCCCAACCGCAAGGCTGACCAATGAAGAACATCACGCTCAGTTTCGACAACGGCCCGGACCCGGAGGTTACGCCCCAGGTGCTGGACATCCTGGCGACGCACGGGATCAAGGCGACATTCTTCGTCGTCGGGGACAAATTGCGCGACCCGGCGCGGTACGAGCTAAGCCGCCGCGCCAAAGTCGAGGGGCATTGGATCGGCAACCACACCTTCAACCATCTCGTGCCGCTGGGGCTGAGCCGGCACCGCGCTGCCTCGGCGTTCGAGATCGGTCGGACCCAGGAGCTTCTGGGCGATCTGGCGGGGGACAGGAAGCTGTTCCGACCATTCGGAGGCGGCGGTCACATCAACAACGCGTTGCTTGACGGAGAGGCGGTGGAGCAACTCCGCGAAGGGCGCTTCACCTGTGTCCTGTGGAACGTGGTGCCGCGGGACTGGGAGATTCCCGGGGAGTGGCCGGATGAGGCCATGCGTCTCTGTGCAAAGGAGGATTGGCCGCTCGTGGTTCTCCACGATTTGACGACAGGTGCCATGGATCAGCTCGAATCCTTCATCATCGAAGCGAAGGCGTCCAGCATGAATTTCATGCAAGAGTTTCCAGAGGATTGTCTGCCGATCATCGACGGAGAGGTCCGCGGATCTATCAGTCACATCGTGTCGGCCTCTGCCCCCAAACATGCGCGGGAGGAACCGCACGTATAGGCTGTCGATATACGTCGAGCGCGGGAACCTGGAAACGGGCGCCCCGCATCACTCGCAGCGTCTTCCTGCAATCGACCTAAAGATTCCATCGCGAGTCTGCTGGTCGGTGCGCTCACGTAGTCAGCAAGCGAAGGACGAGGGTTGATGACGGATCTCAGGAAGGGTGTCTGGCTGAACGAGCCTAGGCAGGCGCAGCTTGGCTCCGACAGCCTCCAGATGGTGACCGACGAGCGGACCGACTTCTGGCGCGAGACGCATTACGGCTTCACACGCGACAATGGCCACTTCCTTGGAATCGAGACAGGCGATGGCTTCACTGCACAGGTGCGCATCCGGGCGAAGTTCGAGCACCTCTACGATCAAGCCGGCATCATGGTCCGGATCGACGAGCGGCACTGGATCAAGGCGGGGCTCGAGTTCTCGGACGGGCATGCCCTTCTCGGCAGCGTCCTGACGCACGAGCGGTCCGACTGGGCAACGGGACGCTTTGACGGCGATCCGATGGACTTCTGGATGCGCGTCTCCTTGGCGGACGGTCTCCTGCGCGTGCAAGCCTCGACCGACGGCAGGCTATGGCCCCTCGTGCGGCTCTGTCCGTTCCCAGAAGGGGTCAGCTACCGGGTCGGTCCAATGTGCTGCACGCCGGAGCGAGCGGGTTTGGCTGTCCACTTCTCAGACTGGACGCTGACGACCCATCTTGGGAAGGACCTGCACGACCTTCGATAGCAGTGGTAGCTCGGACCAGCTCGGAAATTGGCTTTGGATTGCGTCAGTGAGCAAGCGAATAAGAACCTGCGGGCTGCGGCGGCCATGTTCTCGCAGAAGCGTCGAAAGCCACGCGTCTAAGCGATGTTGAAACACGAGGCGCCAGGTTCGAGTTCATCAACGCCTCCCTCGCCGTCCGGCCACGGCTATTGTCTGAGGCGGCATCTCTGATTGCTCCCAGCGGCCGTCGTCGCCGCGATCGGCATTGCGTTCGCAGCCCGCCGTGATGACACGCCGCAGCCGCTTCGGGGGTGACGAAACCCAGGATCCATTCGAACCGGTTTTTTTGGAACCCGTCGGTCAGTGTGGTGTCACGTTTGGCTCCAGTACGCCGAGAAGTCCAAGCCCGTAGACGAAAAGCTGAACTGCGACCGCCGTCAACAAAACTCCGAAGACGATTTCGGAAACAACGAGGGAAGTCGGATTAACTCGCTTCGCAACCTTGTCGATGTTGCTGAAGATCAGATAGTCGAGCGCGCCGACCAAAAGAACCAATCCAAGCACTAGCGCGGAGGCCGCCAGGGAGCCGGCTGCTTCAGAGGCAATGATCAATACCGTGATGCCGACCGGGTTAAAGAGATAAGGCACGGCGAGAGGATAGACGGCCAACTTAAGCGGATCGGTCGGTATGGTGACCTCGTGCTCAACCTCGTCGCCTTTCCCCAGAGCCATCCGTACAGCGAGAAGGGCCAGGATGATTCCTCCTGCTGCCGCCACAGCGCCGGGCGTGATGTGGAGCAGTTTCAAGAGGAGGGCTCCGGTCAGGAATACGATCACCGCAGCCGAGACAGCCGTAATCACCATGCGTCGGCCAATGGCGCGCTGTACCTCCGGCGGGAAGTTCTTGGATTTTTCCAGGAACGGCACCAGCGCAATTTTCGGGCCTAGGCCTATTAGCAATAGGAGCAACAGCGTCGTGACGGTGTCCAGAGTAATTACAGCCAGATCCATGAGCGCTTTCGCCATAAAGAACGGGAGTAAGCGGGCGACCTTCGTTTTCGTTCGACATCGCCCGACGAGCAACACGGCATCCCAGAAACTACGTGATTTGCAGCGTATGCATTAAGTATAAATCTAACAAGGGTCAAGGAAGGCATTAATTCTAAGAAAGTCATATGAATTTTGCGCTGCACTCTCCAGAGAGCAGCGATTTTGTATTAGATTGCAAGATACTCCTCTTTTTTCCGCTGTACAATGCCGCGCTATCTTGCGTTTAATGCTGCTGGTGCGAGAATGGAGGCGGCTTTCGTGGCGCGTGCGCCGAGTTTGGACGCACATGGGCGTTGGCCCGATCATCGAAGGCTCGAACGGCTACGCAACGTGGTGTTGATCGTCCGCATCTTCATTCTCAACGGCCGTTTCGGGAAGAGGGTCCAGACGCCGATCGTTCGTACAGATCGCGTCGCCGATCCTGGCCCGGCTGTCGTCCGTTAGGTTCGGAAGCGGGGTGAAGGGCAAGTCGAGCGCAATGACGACCGACGGAATGAACGCGGAGACGGTCAGAGAGTCGAACGATCGTCCGCAGCCTCGAAGCGGCAATCCCCTGCGGCCAATCGCCATCGGAGTCGTGCTTCTCGCGGCCGTCTTCGTGATTGTCGGGATCTTCATGGAGCGGCGAACACCCTCGTCCTCGCAGGCCACCGTTCAGGCTTATGTCGTCGGCATCGCACCGGAGGTGGGAGGCCGCGTGATCGAGGTCGGCGCGGTCGACAATTCGCGGGTCATGCCCGGCCAGATGCTGTTCCGCATCGACCCGCGGCAGTACGAGCTGGCAGTGGGCGAGGCGGAGGCTCGGCTTGCGCAGGTGGGGCAGGGCATCGGTGCGTCCACCGCCTCGGTCGACGTGGCGCAGGCCCGCGTCGTCGAGGCGCGCGCGGCGCGCGACAACGCCGAGGAGCAGGCCAGCCGGACGGCGGAACTGGTCAGGCGCGGTGTCTATTCTGCAGCGAGGCTCGACAACGCCCAGGCTGAGGTCGACCAGCTCGATGCCTCGGTCGTCGCCGCGGAGGCGTCGCTGAGCGAGGCCCGGGAAGCGCTGGGTCCGGCAGGCGACAACAACCCGCAGCTCAGGGAGGCGCTCGCGACGCTCGAACGCGCCCAGCTCGACCTGCTCCGCACGACCGTTCTGGCACCGGCGGATGGGGTCGTCACCAATCTCCAGCTCTCAGTGGGCGGGTTCGTCAGCGCAGGCGAGCGCGCCATGACGTTCATCGACGTGAACACCATCTGGATAACGGCTGCCTTCAAGGAGAACAGTCTCGAGAAGATCGCCGTCGGCAGCCCCGCCGAGGTGCTGTTCGACGTCCTGCCCGGCAAGCTGTTCAACGCCACGGTCGAGAGCGTCGGGCTCGGCGTCGCGCAGGGCAGCGTCGATCCGCAGACAGGGCTTCCAAAGGTCGCGACTGAGACCGGCTGGGTCCGCACACCCCAGAGCTTCCCGGTGCGGCTGACCCTCGACGACGGTCTCCCGAAGGGGGTCCGCTACGGGTCCCAGGCCAATGTCGTGGTCTATACGGGCGATCATCCGGTCACGAACGCCATCGGTCGCTACTGGATGCGGTTCGTCTCGTACCTGACCTATGCCAGCTAGGACCCAATCATTCGATGAGTCTGACTTCGCCCGGGCGAGGCGAAAGGGTCTGCGGATCGCCTTGGCGGTTTCGGTGGGGTTCACCTGGTCGGTAGCGTCCGGCGCGATCATCCCCTTCCTGGGGCCGCTCTTTGCTGCCCAGTTCCTGATCGCCAGTTCCCGCCCGCTTTCACTGGCTCAGACGGCCGCCACAATCGGCTTCGTCGTTGTCGCAGGGGTGGTTCTCCAGGGCGTCGCCGCCACGACGGCGGACGAGCCGATGGTCCTGCTTCCGCTTCTCGGCCTCTTCTACTTCGCCTGTTTCCACGCACAGGCCACGGGCCGAGGCGGCGCCGCGGTCTTCCTCCTGCTGGTGGTCGGGATAATGGTGCCGTTGCTGACCGTCCTGCACCGGGATCTCGGCACCTCGGCCTTGGCGGTTCTGACATACGGGATTGCCAGCGGGGTCGTCTTGACGTGGCTGGCCCATGCCGTCGTCCCCGACATCGGCTCGAATGACCCACCGCCAGCGCCTCTTCCCATACACTCCCGCCCGCTGCTGCGTGCCGCGGCGGACGCCGTGATCCTGCTCCTGATCGTCACGCTCTGCCTGACAAAGGACGAATGGGCGACGGCGATGGTGATCCCGATCACCGTGGCCTCGATCCAGACTCAACTGGATCTGTCCGCCGGGGCACGCGCGGCCGTCGGACTCGTGCTCATCAACCTCATCGGCGGCATTGCCGCCTCGGCGGCGTTCGTGCTTCTCGAGATACGGCCGTCGCTGCTGTCGATGTTCGTTCTCGTGCTGCTCGCGGGGCTGGTTTTCGGCGGCAGGGCCGCGTCGTTATCGGCGTCCGCAAAGGTCTACGCGGGCGCGCTCACGACCTTCCTCCTGGTCTTCGGCGCCGGTGTGTCGCCGCTCCCGGGGACGGCGGCGGAATCCTTTTCGACGCGTATCGGCTACATAGTGATCGCGGTTTCGTACGCGATGCTCATGGGCGCGCTACTGTGGCCGAAGCTGGGGGCCACTTTGCCATCGCTTCCGGTTTCGAAGGCCCGATGACACGGCTCCGCATCATCGGGTTCATCATTGCTCTCGTTCTTCTCGGCGGCTTTCCGCAGGTCGCTTCAGCCCGGGACGGGGCTGTTCCGCAGGCAAAGGTGCAAGGCGAGCAGTTCCTCATCATGCGCAAGGCCTTGATGATGAGCGCTCTGCTAGGTTTGCCAGGCGTCTGTTCGGGGTCGATCCGTAGCGCTTGGCACCCATCACGCACCCCATGACAACGGCCGTCACGGAAACCGTCGCCGGAGGGACGGGTTCGCGAGAAGGACGCGGGCGGGGGCGAGCTCGAAGAAACTCGGCTCGCTGTCCGACGAAATCACCTAATCATACTCAGGCAATTAGTCAGACCGGCAGACGCCTGCTTATGAACCCGAATTGGATCGGAAACGGTGAAACCCGTATCAGTAGCGATCGAGTCCATAATCGTTTCCAGCTCTCCGCTTCCATCCGCAGGCGGGGCGCAGTGCAACGGGTCGTTCAGCCGGGCTCGGGCGGCCGTCAACTCGACCGCAAGGAAGACATTGAGCTGCAAAGCGGAAAGGCGACCCCGGGACATCGGAAGAACGAGCATCGGCAGGCGTGCCTCCTGCATCGTGCGGCCATTTTGCCAGAGCACGTAGTTCCGCGCCCCGGCGCCTCGCAACATCCAACCGTCGAGGGTCATCGTTGTTGCGAGTGCCGCTACCGTCCTTATGGTCGATTTTGGAGGGTGCCATCTACATGTCGTGAGATATGCCAGCCATCGAATGCCATGCGGAATAGTCCGGTCCGTGCCGCGCAACCCCGCCCCTAGTGTCGGCTCGACCTTCGTGCACCATTCTGGCATTACACGACCCATCTTGTCGTGTAACTGGTAAAGCATCGTTCCCGCACTGACAACAAGCACCGTAGACGCTATTGAGCGGGATCATCCGCAGGACCCAAGCCTCGAACTGACTGCGAGACAAATGATTTCACAGAAGGCGAAATACGCGCTCCGGGCCCTGATCGCCCTTGCCCCGTCGCATGGCAGCAATGAGATCCAGATGATCTCGCAGATCGCCGAACAGCAGCGGATCCCGAAGAAGTTCCTGGAGCAGATCCTCCTGGATCTGAAGCACCATGGCATCGTCGTCAGCCGACGCGGCAAGGCCGGCGGCTACATGCTGCTGAAAAGCCCCGATACGATCACGTTCGGCGCGGTGATGCGGATCGTCGATGGTCCCATTGCCCCGCTGCCCTGTCTCAGCCGGATGGCCTACCGCCGCTGCGAGGACTGCCGCGAGGAAAAGAGCTGCGAAGTCCGGCGGGTCTTCGCCCGCGTCGCGTTGGCGACCCGCGACGTGCTCGACGGCACGACGATCGCCGACTGCATCGACGGGGCGGCGGATGCGGAAACGCGTCAACTGACCGCATAGGAGAATTGCGTTCCCGGGCGCTGCTTGTAATTGGAACGTTGCCGCATTCTAATACACCACTAAACCGATAGAGTTTTGCTCCTAACACGGGAGATAGCCATGTTGCTCAATCGACGGTCCCTGCTTCTCACCGCCGCTCTCGCGGCCTCACTGCCCCTGCTCAGCGCTGGCGCTTCCATCGCCCGGGAGACGCTCAACAACGTCTCCTACGACCCGACCCGCGAGCTTTATCGTGAATATGGCGAGCATTTCGCCAAGACGTGGAAGGAAAAGACCGGCCAGGACGTGACGGTCAGCAACAGCCATGGCGGCTCCGGGGCGCAGGTGCGCTCCGTGGTCGAAGGCCTGCCCGCCGACGTCGTCACCTTCCCGCTCGAAGGCGACATTCTCGGCATCGAAGAGGCCGGCCTGATCGAGCCGGGCTGGCAGAGCGAGTTTCCGGCGGCGTCTTCGCCGTACACGTCGACGATCGTGTTTCTGGTCCGCTCCGGCAATCCAACAGACATCAAGGACTGGGACGATCTGGCCAGGGAAGGGGTAGAGGTCATTACGCCCAATCCCAAGACGTCGGGCGGGGCGCGCTGGAACTATCTCGCCGCCTGGGCCTACGAACTCGACCGCTCGGGCGGGGATGCGCAGAAGGCGCAGGACTTCGTCGCCTCGATTTACCGGAACGTGCCGGTGCTCGACACCGGCGCGCGCGGTTCCACTAACACCTTCGTGCAGAACAAGGTCGGCGACGTCCTGATCGCCTGGGAAAACGAGGCGCTCCTGTCGCTGAAGGAGTTCGGCGCCGGCGAGTACGAGATCGTCGTCCCCTCGCTCTCGATCCTCGCCGAGGTGAAGGTCGCGATCGTCGACAAGAACGTCGACGGCAACGGCAAGCGTGAACTCGCCAAGGCTTTTCTCGACGAGCTCTATTCTCCGGAATCGCAGGCGATCTTCGCCCGCAATTTCTACCGGCCGCTCTATCCGGACCAGGTCGACGCCGCCGATCTGGAGGCTTTCCCCGAGGTGAAGCTGGTGAAGATCGACGACGTGTTCGGCGGTTGGGCCAAGGCCCAGCCGGAGCATTTCGGCGACGGCGGGATCTTCGACAAGATCTATTCGAACGACTGACCTTCGGCATCGCCACAGCGACGGGGTGTCGGGCTTCCCGGCATCCCGCCTTCATCATGCAAGCATCAGGACGGGCGAATGGCGAATATCAGATTTCGCGAGCCGAGCATCATCCCCGGCTTCCGGCTGACCTTCGGCTTCACGGTCTTCTACCTGATGCTGATCGTGATCATTCCGATCGTCGGGCTCTTCCTGAAAACGTTCGAGCTCGATTGGGAATCCTTCGTGCGGATCGTGACGGGACCCCGCTTCCTCGCTGCCTTGCAACTGAGTTTCGGCACGTCGCTGCTGGCTGCGCTGTTCAACGTCGTCATCGGCGTCCTCACCGCCTGGGTCCTGGTGCGCTATGACTTCACGGGTCGCCGCCTGCTCGATGCGATCATCGATCTTCCCTTCGCCTTGCCGACCGCGGTGGCGGGTATCGCGCTGACGGCGCTTTATGTCCCGCAGGGCTGGATTGGCAGCCTCTTCACGCCTTACGGCATCACTATCGCCTACACGCCGGTCGGCATCTGGATCGCGCTGGTCTTCATCGGCCTGCCTTTCGTGGTGCGGACCGTCCAGCCGGTGCTCGAGGACGTCAATCGCGAGGTGGAGGAGGCTGCGGCGACGCTCGGCGCACCGCGGCGCACGACGATCCTGCGCGTCATCCTGCCGCCGCTGATCCCGGCGATCCTCACCGGCTTCGCCCTGGCCTTCGCCCGGGCGGTGGGGGAGTACGGCTCGGTGATCTTCATCGCCGGCAACATCCCGCGCCAGACGGAGATCCTGCCGCTGCTCATCGTGTTCCGCCTGGAGGAGCGCGAATATGCCGCCGCGGCCGCCATCGCGGCCGTCATGCTGACCATATCCTTCGCCATCCTGCTGCTCGTCAATTTCCTCCAGGCCTGGAGCTATCGGAGGTTCGGCAATGGTTGACGCGGCCATGGAGAGCCTGCCCGAGGCACGGGAAGCGACACGCCCGATGCGCTCGCCGGTCACCGAGGCGCGCTGGGTGCGCAATCTCCTGATTGCGTCGGTGGTGGTCCTCTTGGCGATCTTCGTGCTGATGCCGCTCATCGCAGTGTTCGTTCAGGCCCTTAGCCTCGGCCTCGGCGCGGCCCTGGCGACGTTCAACGACCCCGACGCCATAGCGGCCATCGGTCTGACGCTGCTGGTCGCCGCCATTGCCGTCCCGCTCAACGTCTTGTTCGGCATCGCCGCCGCCTGGGCGATCGCCAAGCATCGCTTCCGCGGCCGCTCGCTGTTGATCTCGCTGATCGACCTGCCGTTTTCGGTATCGCCGGTGGTCGCCGGACTGGTCTACGTCCTGCTGCTCGGACCATTCACCCCGATCGGCGCCTGGCTGCTCGAGGACTACGGCATCCGCGTCATCTTCGCCGTCCCGGGCGTTGTCCTGGCCACCGTCTTCGTGACCTTCCCGTTCGTTGCCCGCGAGCTCATTCCGCTGATGCAGGACCAGGGGACCGGCGACGAGGAGGCGGCCTTGTCGCTGGGCGCGTCCGGCTGGCAAACCTTCTGGCGGGTGACGCTGCCCAACGTCAAATGGGCGCTGCTTTATGGCGTGCTGCTCTGCAATGCCCGGGCCATGGGCGAGTTCGGCGCGGTCGCGGTGATCTCGGGCAAGCTGCGCGGCGAGACCGTCACCATGCCGCTGCAGATCGAGCTCTACTACCAGGAGTTTCGGGCCCTGGCGCAGGTCTCGGCCTTCAGCCTCGCCGCCGTGCTGGCGGGGCTCGCGCTGGTGACCCTTGCCGTCAAGTCCTGGCTCGAATGGCGCTATGCCGACCAGCTCGCCGGTAGCCGGGGCCACTAGCCGTCGGCATGACAAGACGAATGGCTGTCCGGACGGGCAGCCGGAATGATCAGCGCGAGGCGGCCTGCCCCCTCTGCGACGAGTGTTGGAAGGAACGGCAAGATGGAAGTCAGCGTCCGGAACGTGCGCAAGGAATTCGACAAGTTCCCGGCGCTTCACGACGTCTCGCTCGACATCCGCTCCGGCGAGCTGATCGCCCTCTTGGGACCGTCCGGCTCCGGCAAGACGACGCTGCTGCGGCTGATCGCGGGTCTCGATTTCCCGACGGCCGGTGCAATCCTGTTCGGCGACGAGGATGCCTCGCGCAAGTCGGTGCAGGAGCGCAATGTCGGGTTCGTTTTTCAGCACTACGCGCTGTTCCGGCACATGAGCGTCGCCGACAATATCGGCTTCGGCCTGCAGGTGCGGCCGGGCGCTTCGCGGCCGTCCAAGGCCGATATCCGCCGCCGCGCCTCCGAACTGCTCGATCTCGTCCAGCTATCGGGCCTGGAGAACCGGTTCCCGAGCCAGCTCTCTGGCGGGCAGCGCCAGCGCGTCGCGTTGGCTCGTGCGCTGGCCATCGAGCCGCGGGTGCTGTTGCTGGACGAGCCGTTCGGCGCCCTGGACGCGCAGGTGCGCCGCGAGCTTCGGCGTTGGCTGCGCGAGATCCACGACCAGACCGGCCATACCACCGTCTTTGTCACCCACGACCAGGAAGAGGCCTTGGAACTCGCCGACCGCGTGGTGGTGATGAGCCAGGGGCGCATCGAGCAGGTCGGCTCGGCCGACGACGTCTATGACAGTCCGAACTCGCCGTTCGTCTATGGCTTCATCGGCGATTCCAGCACGCTGCCGGTGCGGGTCGAGAATGGCCAGCTCTGGCTTCAGGACCGTTCGATCGGGATCGAGGCCAAGGGCCTGCCGGAGGGGCGGGCGACCCTCTATTTCCGGCCGCACGACATCGAGCTGCGCGATGGCTGCGGCGGCTGCATTGCCGGGACGGTGGCCGCGAGCCGGCGGGTGGCCGGCACGCGCCGGGTCGAACTCGACGTCGGCGGGGCCCGGGACCGCATCGAGATCGAGCTGCCGGTGGAACACCCGGCGGGCACGAACGGTCGGATCGCATTCCGCCCCGGGAAATGGAAGGTCTTTCCAGACACCAGAGCGCTGGTCCCCGAACCCGCGCCGTTCGAGGACACCAGCGACGACAAGGATCAGGAAATCGAACGGATGCTGGCAACCACCTTCTGACAGCCTTGAGCCCCTGGTGCCCGCCGATCACTTCGCGCGCCCGGTGCTGACCCTACGATCCTGTTCGCAGCCGTGGTAGGTCTCGACCGTGCGCTCGCCTTTTCCCGGCGGGTGTTTGGCGTGACCGGAAACGGCAGGGACGATGAATTTCGAGCAGGCCGCGATCCTCGTACTGCTGGTCGGCATGCTCATCGTCTTCGCCCTCGATCGCATCCGCATGGAGGTCGTCGCGCTGGGTGGCCTCGGCCTGGGCGTCGCGCTTGGCTTGGTCCCGCCGGTGCAGGCTTTCGCCGGATTCTCCCATCCTGCCTTCATCACGGTGGTGGAGATTCTTCTCATCGTGCAGGTCCTGGGCCACTCTGCGATCTTGGATGCCGTTACCCGCCGGATTCCTGTGATTGCCCCCACCGAGATCCGGGTTCTCACCGTCCTCTGCCTGCTCACTGCGACCCTGTCGGTGTTCATGAACAATATTGGCGCGCTGGCACTGATGCTGCCTGTCGTGACGAGTGTCTGCCGAGTCACGGCACTGGACAGCCGGCGCATCCTGATGCCGGTAAGCTTTGCCGCTCTGTTGGGCGGGCTCTGCTCGGTCATCGGGACGCCGGCCAATTTGATTGTCAGCAGTCAGCTCGCTGACGCGACCGGAACGGGCTTTACGTTCTTCGACTTCGCCTGGGTTGGCGTTCCGGCGGCCCTCGCGGGCCTTCTCGTCATCGTCACATGGCCGCGCCGCATCCTGGGAAGCAAGTCGACCGGAGCCGGACGCTCGCCGCCGCAATCGTTTCGGACCGTCGTCAGCGAGGTTCAGATCGGACCGCGCTCACCCTTGGCAGGAACGCCCGCTGCCGACACTGGGCTGACCATCCATGCAATGCGCCGCGCCGGCGAGAACATCCTGTTCCAGCGACGTGGCACGAGGATAGAGGCAGGCGACACGCTGCTGATCGAGATCGGTCTCCAGGAGCTGGAGGAAGGTTTGGCATCCGGCGCAATGTTGCTACCGAAAGCACTGCACAGCTCCGCCAATACGCAGCGCGTTGAGGCCGTCATCATGCCCGAGAGCGTCCTCGTCGGGTCGCGGATCGGCGCTCTGGAGGGGCTTGCCTCGCGGGGCATCGGGATCATCGCGGTCGCGACGCACACGCCGCGCATCGAGGGCTCGCTCGCCGACCTTCAGCTATCGATCGGCGACGTGCTCTATCTGACAGGCGATCCGGAGGCGATCGGAGAGGCTGTCGAGGAGGCCGACATCTTGCCGTTGTGGCCGAAGCCACAGTCGGAGGCCGCGGAGAGCCATTGGGCGCCGATCCTGGCCTTTGCCGGCGGTGTCACCTTCGCCGCCTTTGGCCTCGCCCCGCCTGAGCTTGCCTTCGGCCTGGTTGTATTCTTCCTGGCCGCGACGGGCAGCCTCAACCTCCGCAAGGGTCTGGCTGCACTTGACTGGCCGATCCTGATCATGCTGGCGACGATGATCCCGCTGGGCCTTGCGGTAGGCTCCACCGGCGCCGCCTCGGTCCTCGCGGGCGGCCTGATGACGATAGTGCCCGGCCAGAGTGCGCTCGTCCTATCGGTGGCCCTATTGTTCGTCGCCGTCGTCATCACGCCGTTCGTGAACAACGCGTCGACGGCAATAATCCTCGGTCCTATCGCACTAGGTGCCGCCACCGCAGCGGGCATTGCGCCCGAGCCGTTGCTGCTCGCGGTGGCGCTGGGGGCCTCCATCGACTTCCTTACCCCGATCGGCCACCACAACAACACCATCGTGATGGGCCTGGCGGGCTATCGCTTCGTCGACTTCATCAAGGTCGGATGGCCCGTGACGATCGCTGTCATCGGCGCGGCCACGCTGGCGCTTCGGGCCTGGTGGGCATGAAGTGTCAAGGTGGTGGCAGGGCATGCTGGCAGACCTAGCGTTGCATACCCCATTTACGGACGGTCATGGCCTCGAGTGCGCGGAACACGACGCCTTCTACGAGAAGGCCGATGATGATGACCAGCGCGAGCCCGGCGAACACCTTGTCGGTGAAGAGCTCGTTACGGTTGCGGAAGATGTACCAGCCGAGTCCACCCTGGCCTGACGAGACCCCGAAGACGAGTTCGGCCGCGATGAGCGTGCGCCAGGCGAAGGCCCAGCCGATCTTGAGCCCATAGATGATCGAGGGGAGCGCCGCCGGAATGAGGATGCGGAAGACATAGGCCGGGCCTCTCAGGCCGTAGTTGCGCCCGACGAGTCGCTGGGTCTCCGGGACCGCATCGAAGCCGCCGAGGGTCGCCAGCGCGAACGGCCACAGGACCGCATGGACGAGCACGAAGAGAAGGCTTTTCTCGCCGAGCCCGAACCAGAGCATCGCCAGGGGCAGGATCGCTATGGCGGGAAGCGGGTTGAACATCGAGATCAGCGTGCGCAGCGTCTCGCGCGCGAAACCATTCGCCACCGCCAGCGAAACGAGTAGGAACGCGATCGCTACCGCCAGCGCATAACCCTTCAAGAGTACCGACAGGGAGGTCCATGACGAGGACACGAGGCCCTCGTTCAGAAGTCCCTCGGCGAGCGCGGCCATCGTCTGCGTGAAGCTTGGAAGCAGGATGGGCTTTGCCGTCCAGACGGCCGCCGCCTGCCAGGCCAGAGCAAGGACCGCGAGTATGGCGAGCTTGCGAAGCGAGGCGACGCCCCATTCGGGCAGCGCGATCGGCGCGGCGAGCGGCCCGGGACGATCTCCGGCGATCTCAGACATGCGCGAGTTCCTCCTCGTCATGTTCCTCGAACAGAAGGCCGTTCACCTCCTTGACTACCCCATCGAACCTGGCGCCGCCGCTGTTGCCGAGATCGAATTCGGCCGTGTCGAAAGTGGCGATCGTCCGCCCGGGATGCGCCGATAGGAGATGCAGACGAGTGCCGATCAGGATCGCTTCCTCGATCGAGTGCGTGACGAAGAGGAGCGTGAAGCCTTCGTCCTCGGCGAGCTTCAGCAGATCTGCCTGGAGGCGCCGGCGCGTCAACGCATCGAGCGCCGCAAACGGCTCGTCCATCAGGAGAACGTCGGCGTTCGTTACCAACGCCCGCGCGATGGCGGCGCGTTGCTTCATGCCGCCCGAGAGCGTGTGCGGATAGACGTCGATCGCTCGTTCCAGTCCGACCTTGCGAAGGGCTTCCTCGGCCCGTTCCCGAGCCTCGGCACGCGGCACGTCGGCGGCCACACGAAGCGGGAAGGCGACGTTCTCTCGGACCGTCTTCCAGGGCAGCAACTGGTCGAACTCCTGGAACACGACGATGCGGTCGGGTCCGGCACCGGTGACGCGGCGGCCCTTTACGTTGATCTCACCCGACGTCGGGGTGATGAACCCCGCCACCGCCTTCAGGATCGAGGACTTGCCGCAACCCGAGCGTCCCAGGAGCACCAGCCGCTCGCCCTCGTAGGCCGAGAAGCTGACGTCGTCGACGGCGCGCAGCGGGCCCTTGGCCGTGGTGTAATCAAGCGTCAGGCTACGCGCCTCGAATGCCGGAGGCGGTTCCGGGAAAGGCTCGGTGCGGGCCAACATCAGCTTCCCTCCTCGCCGTGGAGTTCCTCGAACGTGTAGTCCTTCCAGCTCGTCGCCTGCTTCTTGATGGCACCGGTCCTGTACAGGAAGTCGGCGAAGTCGAAGGAGCGCGCCGGCACCAGCGTGTAGAGTGAATCGGGCGACTCCAGCAGGGACTGGACGAAGGCTGGGTCGAGGCTCGAGTTCTCGACGCGGACATAGGTCTCGGCCGCCTCGGCCTTGTTCGCCTCGATCCAGGCGGACGCTTCCCGGAAAGCCAGGAGGAAGGCCTCGAACAGCTCCGGATGCTGTTCCCGGAAATCGACGGTGGCGTAGACGTAGGTGGGCGTCACGGGTCCGCCGAGGATGTCGTACGAGGAGAATATCCGATGGATGCTCGGATCCTCCAGCGCACGCTCCTGGAACGGCGAGTTCGAGAGGTGCGCCGCGATCTCGGTCGAGCCCGAAAGCAGGGCCGCCGTCGCGTCCGGATGCGGCAGGGAGACGGTGTTGTTGTCGAGCCGGGCATGCTGGCCTTCGCCGAAGGTCTTCTCGGCGGCCATCTGTAGGATGCGGGACTGGACCGAGACGCCGACCGCAGGGAGGGCAATCTTGTCCTCCGGCTTGAAATCCTCGAGGCTCTGGATATCCGGGCGTGACGTGATCAGGTAGTTCGGCTGGTGGGCCAGACCGCCGATGATCTTCACGGCGCCGTCGGTCCGGTCCCAGAGGGTCAGGAACGGGCCGATGCCCGCCGCGGCGACATCGACGTTGCCGGACAGG
Source organism: Aurantimonas endophytica (assembly GCF_014196845.1). Lineage (GTDB taxonomy): Bacteria > Pseudomonadota > Alphaproteobacteria > Rhizobiales > Rhizobiaceae > Aurantimonas > Aurantimonas endophytica. Next base: position 1,228,553 of record NZ_JACIEM010000001.1, on the reverse strand, counting down.
AGGGCATCGTTGATCGCCGCTCCCCCCGACAGTTTCGCCCACTCCACCTCGACATCCTCCAGGCCAAGCGCCGCGGCATGCTTCTCGAGGAGCTTCTGGTCGCGGATGACGTGAAGCGGCAGGTAGATCGTCCCGAACTGCTCGACGATGCGGATCGTTTCCGCCGACCAGGCGCGGTCCATCGACACCGGGGCCATAAGGAGTGCGGCGGATGCGACGAGGCTGCGTAGGAAAGCTTTCAAGGCGGTTCTCCTTGCCGTTGCCCCGATCCATCGGTGGCGATGAGGAGAAGCCTATGCCGCCGCCAGTCAGCACGACGAGCAATAATCTACTCAATCTATCGTATAAATAGACTGATCGTTCCTGTCCGGGGACCGGCCGCGCGGATACGTTTGTCATGCCCATTCGCCAGCGAGGACGACGATGACCGGTTCCGACGCAATTCCCGAGAAAATCAAGGTGCTCTGGTTCCTGCCAACCCATGGCGACGGACGCTACCTTGGCGCAGCCGAAGGTGGCCGCGTGGTCGACATCGGCTATCTGAAGCAGGTGGCGCAGGCGGCCGACCAACTCGGCTATTATGGCGTTCTCCTGCCGACGGGCCGCTCCTGCGAGGATTCGTGGGTGGTGGCATCGGCACTCGCGCCGCAGACGCAGCGGCTGCGCTTCCTGGTCGCTGTGCGCCCGGGGCTGCTCTCTCCCACACTGGCCGCCCGCATGACCGCGACACTGGACCGGATCTCGGGCGGGCGCCTGCTCATCAACGTCGTGACGGGCGGCGACCCCGTGGAGAACGCCGGCGACGGGATCTTCCTTGCTCATGACGAGCGCTACGAGGTGACGCGCGAGTTCCTCGACATCTACAAGGCAGAGCTCTCGGGCGAGACAGTCAACTACGCGGGCAAGCACCTCAGGATCGAGGATGGGCAACTCCTCTTCCGCTCGCATCAGCGCCCCTATCCGCCACTCTATTTCGGTGGCTCGTCCGACGCCGGGATTGAGGTCGCGGCCAGCACCATCGACAAATACCTGACCTGGGGCGAGCCGCCCCAGGCGGTTGCCGAGAAGGTCGCGAGGGTGCGCGAGGCGGCCGGAAGGGTCGGTCGGGACATGTCTTTCGGGATCCGACTCCATGTCATCGTCCGCGAGACGAACGCGGAAGCCTGGAAGGCAGCCGAGAACCTCATCTCCAAGCTCGACGACGAGACGATCGCGCGGGCGCAGAAGCAACTGGCCCGCCAGGATTCGGTCGGGCAGAGCCGCATGCGCGCCTTGCACGGCGGTGACCGCACCAAGCTGGAGATCAGCCCCAATCTCTGGGCCGGGGTCGGACTGGTGCGCGGGGGCGCCGGCACCGCGCTGGTCGGGGATGCCGAGACGGTTGCCGAATGGATCGACGAGTACCGCCGCGTCGGCATCGACACGTTCATCCTCTCCGGTTACCCGCATCTGGAAGAGGCCTACTCCTTCGGCGAGCGGGTGCTGCCGCGGCTTGCCCTGGACCATGACGATCCTCGCACGAGCGCGCCGGACGATCTCAAGGCGGTCGGCGAGGTCATCGCCAACACCGCCATTCCGGAGCGCCGCGTGGCGAGCGCGTCGTGAGACGGCACGGTGGAAAGCACCTCGATCGCATGAAACGGGCTCGGGATACCGTCCTGATCGTCGCCAGCGTCTCCCTGGTGGTCGCTGCCGTCATGGGCATCGGCCCGTTCGATCCTGCGCCTGCGTCTCTTGACAAGGTTCGGGAGGGCGGCCCGTTGATCATGGCTCAACGAACCGCCGCGGAACACCCGCGTTGATGGGGCTGCGGCGGAGCATCGGACGATCTGCCGAGACCGGCCCGCCGGTCGGGGCTGGCGTCGGGGATCATGGCGGCCTAATTGGGTTCGGGATCGTTCGATCCGATATGCCTTCCCGAGTGATGAGTGCTCCCCGCGATGCTGACGATGAAGGGCAAGTACGGCCTCAAGGCCATGCTACATCTGGCGGAACTGCCCGAGGGCCAACGCGCGCTGTCGGAAGAGATCGCATCGGCCCACAACATTTCCAAAAAGTTCCTGGACGCCATCCTCGGCGAACTGCGCACCGCGGGGATGGTGCATGCCCGGAAGGGGCGCGGGGGCGGGTACGCATTGTCGCGGCCCGCGGACGAGATCCGGGTCGGTCATGTCCTGCGCGTGTTGGAAGGGCCCTTAGCGCCGATCCCCTGCGCCAGCCGGACAGCGTATCGGCGCTGCGAGGATTGCGTGAACGAGCGTGTCTGCTCGGTACGCCGGATCATGCTGGAGGTCCGGAACGCGATCTCGGCCGTGCTCGACGAACGGACCCTTGCCGATGTCGCCAATGCAAGCGGTTCCATCGAGGTGGAATTCCGGGAACTGACAGCCAACCTTTAAGGCAAGATCCGGCCTCTCGGGTGGGACGATGACCCCTGAACGGATCCTCATCGTCGGTGGCGGCGCGAGCGGCGTTATCCTCGCGGCGCATCTATTGCGAGACAGTGACGCTCGTCTCGACGTCAGCATTGTCGAGAGACGTCCGACGATCGGGGCAGGTGTCGCTTATGGCACTGAGGAGCGGGACCACCTCCTCAATACCCGCGCCGGGGGGATGAGCGCCTTTCCGGACGATCCCGATCATTTCTGGCGGTGGCTGACGGAGAGCGGCCATGCCGCCCGACTGGGCTGCGCCGATCGCTTCTGCTTCGTTCCCCGCCCGGTCTACCGGGAGTATTTGACGAGCCTTGTCGCGCCGTGGATGGACGACGGGCGCCTGCGCGTCATTCAGGGAGACTGCGTCGACCTCGTCGCCTTCAAGGGCGGCGTTTCGGCGACCCTCGCCGACGGGCGAACCGAGATCGCAGGCCTTGTCGTGCTGGCGACCGGCCATGCGGTTCCGGAGTACGATGACACCACACCCTATTCCGGCCCCTGGTGCAGCCGGGAGGAGCTGGGCATCGGCCCGGACGACGCCGTGGTCATTGTCGGGACCGGCCTCTCGATGGTCGACAATGTCGCGCTTCTCAGGGCAGGAGGGCACCGCGGTCGGATCGTCGCCGTGTCGCGCCGCGGGCTCCTGCCGCAGGTCCACGCACCCTCCGAACCGCTCAAGCTCGACCCGGCCGACATCCCCTTCGGCACGAGCGTAACGTACCTTCTGCGGTGGCTACGCCGCACCGTGCGATGGGCCGAGGCGGAGGGCAGCGATTGGCGCGACGTCATCGACGCGCTTCGCCCGCACACGCAGGCGCTCTGGCAATCGCTATCCGTGGATTCGAAGCGTCGCTTCTTGCGTCATGCCCGGACCTTCTGGGAGGTGCACCGCCATCGCCTGGCCCCGCAGGCCGCGGCCTCTCTGCAAGTGGCACTTTCGGAAGACCATTTGCAGATCCTCGCGGGGCGCCTCGAAGAGGCTCGCCGTGACGCGGGTCGCATAGCGATCAGGATCCGGCGCCGGGGCGGTGATGCGGTGGCACTTGATTCAGACCGGTTGATCGACTGCACCGGGATCCTTCGCGATCCGACCGATGGCAGCGGACGACTGGTAGGGCGAATGATCGACCGCGGCGCGGCACGACTGGACCCGCTTCTGGTCGGGATCGATGTCGACAAGCATTGTGCGATCGTCGGGGCCGACGGGATTTCCTCGCCACGGCTCTATGCCGTTGGCCCCGTCACCCGCGCCCGGTTCTGGGAGATAACCGCGATACCGGACATCCGTGCGCAGTGTGCCGCGTTGGCGCGGACACTACGCGACCGCCGGGAGACACTTGCCCCCACATCGGGCTGAGGACCGCGGTCCATCATTCCTCATTAGTCTACCGAATTAGTATATAATGTTTTCCCGCCCCCCAGCCCGGGCGGTAATGTTTGCCATCGCAACGAGAGGAAGCGGTGCTCACATGATCGAGACCCTGATTGTTCCCGGGCTGAACGGTTCACCTCCCGGTCACTGGCAATTCCATTGGGCTGAAGGCGATGAGCGGGCCGAGATGATCGAGCAGGAGAACTGGTCGAAGCCGCTGTTCACGGACTGGCTTCATGCGCTCGAGGCGCGGATCGCGGGATCGGTGCCCGGGGTCATCCTGGTCGCCCACAGCCTCGGCTGCTCGCTCGTCGCCGCCTTGGCTAGCCGACCGTCCGCGTCGCATGTCGGCGGGGCTCTGCTTGTGGCCCCGGCCGACGCCCGGGCCCTTTCCGAGAGGTATCCGACGGTCGGCGCGTTCGCGACCGCGGCGAATGGCGCGCTCCCCTTCACCTCGCTCCTGGTCGCCAGCCGCAATGATCCCTTCATGAGCTTCGAACAGGCGGAAAGGCAGGCCGATGCTTGGGGTTCTACCCTCTATGATCTCGGCGAGGCAGGTCACATCAACATTGCCAGTGGCTTCGGCCCTTGGCCCGACGCCATGACGCTCGCCGACGGGCTGCGGGGGCGCGCGGCCCGATCCTCGACCGCGAACGCCCGGCCGCGAAGCTGGTGGAGCGAGGTCCGGCCGCATCTGGCGCGCGGACACGACACCGGGACCGGCGTCCGTTGAGCCGGCGTGAAAGGGCGATCCGGTGTCTCCTCTTCCCCGGTCTCCATTGATGCTCGTCGCTAATTCCCGGGCGGACGAGGTCGTGACACATCACGGCCTGCGGCGCGCGATGCGGGGGCTCGCCGGTGGCGTCAGTGTCGTAACGGCGGGTCCCGAGGGTGACCGAACGGGGGCGACGGTGACGTCGGCCCATTCGCTGTCGATGGAGCCCGAGACCATGGTGGTAAGCATCAATCTCGGCTCTTCGACATGGGAGGCCATTCGTCGGTACGGGTACTTCTGCATCAATATTCTCAGCGTTGACCAGCGCGAGGTGGCCGAACGTTTCGCGGGGTTCGGCGGACTGAAGGGCGAGAGTCGCTACAAGGGCGCGAACTGGTACCAGCTCGCAACGGGCGCCGCGGCGCTCGATGGCGCGCTCGCCTCGATCGACTGCGAAGTAGAGGAGATTATCGCGCGCCACAGCCACGCGATAATCCTCGGCGCGGTCCGGGCCGTCGCGGCAACCGGAGGGACGGGCCTCATCTATGCAGACGGTCGCTACGGCTCGATCACGGATCGTTCGGTCTGAATGGCTGGATGCCAGGTAAGCCAAGAGCGCCGATCTCTGCCTTCGGTGAGCCCCAGCCGGCTCAAAATACGCCGTGCAGATACTGCCAGGCCGCGCCTGCGACGGCTGCGCCAAGAAGCACCGGCACCGCCCCCAGCCGAAACCGGAACAGGGCGACGGTCGCGCCGCAGAAGAGAAGGAGCGCAACGGCGGTCAAAGGGTTCAACGACGCGCTCCGGCGCGAACTGCTCGCCTCCGATCGGAACGTGACTGTTCGCTGTCGGCCTAGTCGGTGCGGTTCCTGGTGAGCGGACTGATCCCCGATGAGGCTACCTAAACGCGCCGCCGTTTCTGATCAGCGGAGGTCAGGCGCGCTCCAACCGGTGGCCTCGTCAACCCAAACCTTCTTGCTTTGCTTGTCGTAGATGCACAGCATCTTGCCCTTGGCACCCTTGAGAGCCTTCTGAGGAAAGACGCCGGTGACCAGCGTCGCCACCTTGTTCAGCGTGTCGTCGAAGAGCACCAGCTCGGACACGTGAGCATGTTTCAGTCCGCTGGCCGCAGCGCATTTCTCGGCGACCGCCAGGTTGAGATCTGCCCAGGCATCGTCGGACGACGCGTGCGCGGCAGTCGCCGCCAGCAGGAGTGGAAGGGCGATTAGGAGTAGGCGCATCAATGAGTTCCCTGTCGGCGGTCGGCGCAGCCCCAGCGTCGGCCGCGAATTGTACAGGCGTCGTCTGGGCAAACAGCGTGTCAGTCGTATGGCATCCGGGTCTCGCCTCCTCAGTCGCTCGAGCATCGGCAATCGCGCGGGTTCCCATGAAGAGGACCAGGACGAGAACGATCTCGGTTCAGAACCAATGACCGAGCCCCACACCTGACATGCACATAAGGCCGAGGAATACCTATCCTCCCGCGCTGCTAATCCTATCCCCCGATCCAATCGTTTGACGATGCTCTCCGACTTACCGTCGCAAACGCCGCGCGTAGGGCGACGGTCTGAAGGAGATAGATATGAGCTCGAACAACACTTCACATTTCGACCGGCCGGAATCAGGCGAGTTGGTTCCGTCGCGGTACGCGGTGCAGGTCGGCGAGATCGACGTGCTGATCGTCAGCGACGGGGTGCTCCCCCTGCCGACCGAAATGCTGGGACACAACGCCGACCCGGCCGCACGGTCCGCATGGCTCGAGAACATGTTCCTGCCGCCGGACGCCTTCGACTGGTCGCTCAACGTCGTCGTCGTGAAGAGCGGCGATCAGACCATCCTCGTCGACGCAGGGCTGGGGCTGGACCCAAACCTCAACCTGCCGCGGGCCGGACAGTTGATCCAGCGGCTGGAAGCCGCCGGCATCGATCTGGCCTCGGTGACCGACGTGGTGCTCACCCACATGCACATGGACCACGTCGGCGGGTTGCTCGTCGACGGGGTGAAAGAACGCCTGCGTCCGGATCTGCGGATCCACGTGGCGGCCGCCGAGATCAAGTTCTGGGAATCGCCCGACTTCTCCCATGTTTTCATGCCGCCGGGGTTCCCGGACGCGCTACGGGCGACCGCCAAGCGCTTCGCGGAAGAGTACCGAGCCCATTTTCGGCCATTCGAGGAGGAGCATGAGGTGGCACCGGGCGTGGTCGTCCGTCGCACCGGCGGTCACACGCCGGGGCACAGTGTGGTGCGCCTTTCGTCCGGTGGGGAACGACTGACCTTCGCCGGTGACGCCGTGTTCACGGTGGGATTCGAGCAGCCCGACTGGCACAATGGCTTCGAGCATGACCCCGAAGAGGCCGCCCGTGTCCGGCTTCGTCTTTTGCAGGAACTGGCGGAAACAGGCGAACAGTTGGTGGCCACCCACTTGCCGTTCCCGTCCGTCGGCAGGGTAGCGGTCGCTGGCGACGCCTTTCGTTGGGTCCCGGCCTACTGGGACTACTGACCATCCAGCCCATCCGTCGAAGGCCGAACGGGGCGCGCACTCATGGATGAGTTCGCGCCCTTTTCTTGTCTTCGGAGACTGCCGCCGTGAACGACGTAAGACAAGGTCGGTACCGCCCTGGACGAGGAACACGCGCCTGTCGGCAGACGATTTCTGTTGAGCGGTGTCGACGCGGGAAGGGCCATCTAGCCCTCGACCTGGATTCGCCGCCGTCGCGTGCGACCTGATCGCTCGATCAGGCTTGATACGCGCCGCCTTCACCCCGCGAAGCGATGAACTGACGGGGAGGGTGCAGCCTCAGGTGTCAGCCACGCATGACTGACCTGATCTTCCGGACGAACGCAGATGGCGTGACCGAACGGTCCTGGAAGGATGTTGTCGCATCGGCGATGAGTTCGCCCCGCGGCAGGAGCCCGGCCAAGCTTTCTTCCAGCTCCGGATGAGCGGCCAAGAGCGTGTCGATGGACTGACGATCGAGCTCGTAGATTGTGACGCGACCCGCTGCACGCAACGTGGCCTCCTCGCCGCGTTTTCGTCGACGATAAGCAACATGTCCTGGGACCTTCGGCTTCCTAAGGCCGACCGGATCGATCGGCCTCAAGAGCATGCTCGGGATGGGCACGGCGCGATATCACGCCCGCTGGCAAGTCGGCTCCGCTCGAGGTGTCGCCCCGACTGGCCGTAGGGACAGGTGTATCTGTTGGAGGCGCGTCTCATGGTTTTCCATCGGATGCTTCGGCGTCGCCTGAAGCTTATGGTGCGACGAAGACCCTGATCCCCGATGATCCGCGATCAGCACCAGGGAGAGTGAGATGTCGTTCGCCATTACCGGTTTGGCGGGGGCAAGACGGTGATGACTTTGGAACGTCCCGGCAGACGGCTCACCGTCTCGCTTGTGGCCTCTGCCCTGGGACTGAGCCTGGCCACGATGACCATGTCGCCGCTAGGTTTGCTGGCTCCGATCGCCGCGCTCTTTTCATTGGTGCGCGGAAGGGCAGCCCGGTTGCTCTTCGCCATCCTGGCGGCGGCCGTCGGATGTGCTCTCCTCGTCGCCCTTGTCGATAATGACCTGCGGACACAGGCCTTATCGCTGACGGCATTCCTCGCCGCGGCCATTTCGATCGCCGCCATCGTCTCGGCAAGCTTGCCGTCGCCCATTCCCGACGCGTTATCCCCCGGGACCCGCGACGATGCTGCCAGCAGAGCGGCATCACCTCTCGCCCGCGTGCATCCCGAAGACCGTGAAGCGGCCGAGCAGGCGATCTCGCGGGCGTTTCGCAGTGGTATCCCACAGATCATCACCTGCCGGCAGCGGCAGACCGACGGCTCCTACCGCAACGCCGAGTTTCGCGCCGACGCGGGGTACAGCGTCAGCGTCCCTGTCAAGCCGATGGTTCAGACCCCGGATGAGCCCTGGACCACGGCAGAGGAGCTAGGAGAGACGGCGGACGCCGTGCGGGCCGCCAAGGTCGTCGAAGCGTTACACGGCGCCGCATTTGCCTTCGATCCGAGCGGGACGTTCACCTACGCATCCCCGGTCGCGCAGACCTCTATCGCGATGACGCTGGAAACCTTGAACCGGCGGCTGGGAGAGAAATCATTCATGGACGGCGGCGACCTGGGCTGGAAGCTTGGGGTGCACCCGGACGACTACGAGGCCGCCGCGGCGCGGCTGCGGACCTGCCTGCGGACCGGCGAACACTTCAACTTTGAGTATCGCGTCCTGCGAGCGACAGGCGACTATGTATGGCACCAGTTCGCGATCCGACCCACTCGCACCCAAGACGGACGCATCACGGGTTGGTACGGGCTCGGCTTCGATATCGACGTCTACAAGAAGACCGAAGCGGCTCTGCGCGAGCGCGAAAAGCGCTTGCAGCAGATCATCGACACCGTGCCCGCCCTTATCTGGTGCATTAACCCCGCGGGGATACCCAGCTATCTGAACAGGCGGGTCACGGAAGTCACCGGCATCACGCTGCAAGACATGATCGGGCCGGACGGATCGCGTTCGCTGGCGGTGATCCATCCCGACGACCGGGAAGCAATGGACGCGGCCCTCACGGACTCGATATCGACTGGCAAGCCGCTTATTGCACGCTACCGCCAGCGCCGCGCCGACGGCCAGTTTCGCTGGGTCGACAGCCGCGCCGAGCCATTGCGCGACGAGACCGGCGCGATCGTCGAGTGGTACGGCGTATCGGTCGACATCGAGGACCTGATCGCGACACAGGAAGCGCTGCGGGAGAGGGAGCGGTTCCTGTGGCAGCTCGTCGAGACGCTTCCGGCGATGATCGACTGCGCCGCGCCGGACGGCGAACCCGTCTACCGCAGCCAGCAGCTTCGGGAGTTCCTCGGCTTCGGCCTGGACGAACTCGACGAGGCGGGCAAACCGCGATTGGCGGGAACGCTCGATGCAGGCGTCCACCCGGACGACGTGACGAGCGTCAGGGAAATTTACGCCCACTCGCTGGCTACGGGCGAACCCTACGCCCGCAGGCATCGGCTACGTCGGTTCGACGGCGCATATCGGTGGGTCGAGACCCGCGCCGCGCCCATGCGAAATGGCGACGGTGACATCGTGCAATGGAACGTCATCTGCCTCGACATCGACGGGGAAGTGAGGGCGCAGGACGAGCTGCGTCTTGCCCGTGACCGCCTGGCGCGCGCCAGCCAAGCAGCGAGCCTTGCCGAGCTCTCGGCCTCGATCGCGCATGAAGTCAACCAGCCGTTGATGGCCGTGGTCGCCTATGCCAACGCCTGCCAGCGCTGGCTGACGGTCGATCCGCCGAATCTCGAGCGGGCGAGGGGCACTGTGGAGCGTGCCATCGACAGCGCCACCACGGCGGCGGACGTCGTCAGCCGGATCCGGTCTTTGTTCAAGCATGCCACGGACACACGAACCGCCACATCGCTGGAAACCGTCATCATGGCGGCGCGTGACCTGATGGCCGAGGAGGCGGCGCGGCTGAGCGTGCGCGTGGATCTGCGGATAGAAGCCGATCTCCCGATCGTCACAGCCGATCGGATCCAGATCCAGCAGGTGCTGATCAATCTGATGCGCAATGGCATGGAAGCGATGGAGACCATGCCGCGTGGTAGAGCGATGGACATGCGGGCCTTGCGGCAGGGGGTGGCGATCCGGGTCGAGATCGGCGACCGTGGGCCCGGCATCGAAAACCCTGAAAAGCTGTTCGAGCCATTCTTCACGACGAAGCAAGCGGGGATGGGGATGGGGCTCGCCATCTGCCGCTCCATCGTCGAGTCCCACGGGGGACGGCTATGGGTCGAGCAGAACGAGCCGTGCGGTGCGCGGTTCGTCTTCACGCTGCCGGCCGCGCCGTTGGTGGCGCCATGAGCACGGGCGAGCCTGTTGTCCTGATCGTCGACGACGATGCGGCCATCAGGGACTCGCTTCGCGAACTTCTGGAGGCGCACGGACTGCGATCGCTCGCCTTCGGCTCCGGCGGCGAGTACGTCGCGGCACAAAAGCCGGACGCCCCCACCTGCCTGATCCTCGACCTGGAGCTTCCCGATATCAATGGGCTCGAGTTGCAGGGTCAGTTTGCAGCAGGCGATCACCCGCCGATCGTCTTCCTTACCGGGCACGGCGACATCCCGTCCTCGGTGAAAGCGATCAAGCACGGGGCGGTGGACTTTCTGACCAAGCCGGCCCGTGGCGAGGATCTCATGGCGGCGATCGAGGCGGCGATCGCGCAGGATCGAGGGACCCGGTCCGGACGCGCCGAGCTCGAAGCGTTGAGGCAACGCCATCTCGCCCTGACGCCGCGCGAAAGGGAGGTGCTGCCGCTTGTGGTCGCTGGACTTCTCAACAAGCAGGTGGCCGCGGAGCTCGGCATCAGCGAGACGACCCTGGAAGTCCATCGACGGAACGTCATGCGCAAGATGATGGCGGCCTCGTTCGCCGATCTCGTGCGCATGGCCCAGAGACTGGGAATACCAATCACCCACTCCCGTCGGCCACGGGGAGAATACGATTGACCAACGCAAGACCGATCGTTGCGGTCGTCGACGACGATCCAACCGTCCTCGACGCGCTGGAGGAGCTTCTGGAGTCGAGCGGCTACGCGACGCTCTGCTTCTCGTCGTCCCTGGAGCTTCTCGCGAACGGTCTGCCCGACCTGGACGTGTTGATCACCGATATCGGCATGCCAGGCATGGACGGCTTTCACCTGCGAGACCTCGTGAGACAGGACCGTCCGGCCCTCCCGGTGTTCCTGATCACCGGGCGGCATGAACTGGCGGAGCAGGGGCGTGCACCGGGCATCGGGGGCCTCTTCCGCAAGCCTTTCGACGCGCAGATCCTGCTCGCCGCCATCGGCGACGCACTGAAACAACCTGGCAAAGGAGAGTGACATGCAAGCTGATCTTTCGCCCGCACGGGAGCGGGCGCGGCCAAAACGGTCGAGGCTCGAAGATGCAGAGCGGGCTGTCGTCGTCATCGTCGACGACGACGAGGCCGTTCGTGAATCTCTGTCGGAACTGATCCTGTCGGCAGGCTTCGAGGTGCTGGATTTCGCCTCGACCCGCGACCTTCTGGAAGCCGATGTGCTGGAGAGGCCCGGATGCCTGGTGCTGGATGTGCGCATGCCGGGCGCGAGCGGGCTGGATCTGCAACGCCAGCTTAAACAGCTTGGCAATCCCAAGCCGATCATCTTCCTGACGGGACACGGCGACATCCCGATGACGGTCGAGGCGATGAAGGCCGGGGCCATCGACTTCCTGACAAAGCCTGTCCGGGACCAGACCTTGCTGGACGCCGTGAGCGCCGGCATCGCGCTGGATGCCGACCGTCGGGCGAGGCATATGATCGTGACGCGGAACATGGAGCGCCTCGGGACGCTGACGCCGCGCGAGCGAGAAGTCCTCTCCGAGGTCGCCCGGGGACAGATGAACAAGCAGATCGCCTACGCGCTCGGCATCAGCGAGGTCACGGTCAAGCTGCACCGAGGCAACGCCATGCGGAAGATGGAGGCTAATTCGATCGGGGCGCTGATAAGGGCTTGGGAGACGTTGCCAGCATCGGTGCGTGAGGCGAAGCCTGGCAGGTCGCTGACCCTGACCGCCTCCTGATCGCTGTCGCTGAGGGTACGCGCTGACCGGTCGGCGGTCAGGCGGTTTCCATAGGTGCTGTGGGAGGGGCCGATCCCCGGAAACGGCCTGTCCGATCGCGTTCCGGCATGTGACTTACGTCAGGCCGAGGCCGCCGTCGATCGAGATGATCTGGCCGGTGACCCAGTCACAGTCCGGATCAGCGAGATGCAGGATCCATCTGGCGACGTCTTCCGGCTTGCCGCGTCGCCCGAGCGGAATTTGCGCGCGCTCCGTCGCCTCGACGGCCGCCGCCTGTTCCGCGGACAGGCCCATCATCCCGGTCAGTGCGCCGGACTCGGTCGGACCCGCAGCCACCGCATTCACACGAATCCCTTAGGGCGCGAGTTCGAGTGCCCAGCAGCGGGTCAGATGCTCCAGGGCGGCCTTGCTGGCTGCATAGTGCGACAGCCCGGCTCCGGCCTTGTGGCCGAACGTGCTCGAAACGTTGACGATGGTACCCCTTGTCGTGGCGAGGTGCGGAAGGGCTTCGCGGGCGAGGAGGCTCGGACCGACGACATTGACGGCGAGGATGCTCGCCATTGCTTCGGGGCTGACCGCGTTCAGCGGCAAGAGGGCGCCCGCGCCGGCGTTGTTGACGAGGATGTCAAGGCGGCCCCATCTGCCGAGAGCTTCTCCGATGGTCCGGCTGGCATCGACGGGGTCGGCGACATCGGCGATCAGAGCGTCGACGTTCGCGTGCTCCCTCATGGCCTCATCGAGCGTTTGCCGCCGGCGTCCGGTTATCAGCACCTTGGCTCCTTGCCTGGCGAGGCCAATGGCGGTCGCCCGGCCGATACCCGAGCTGCCGCCCGTAACCACAGCAACGCGTCCTTCGAATGTTTTCATGGTCGTTCCCCTGAACAGGGCTGGAGATGCCGGGCGGCGCCCCTTCCGCATTGCCGACGTTGTCGCAGAGCACGAAGGGCCCGATTTCGGGTGCTCACAACGCCGGCGCCGCGGCGTCAGAGCGAACGGACGGTCCGTGGTGTTCCCCCTCACTCGTCCGTCGGCGTCGTGAGCTCGGTTTCCGCTGTGTCGACCACGAACACGGCGAGTAGCCGTGCCGGCTCGGTGGCACTGGCGTTCTCGCTCACGCCGTGGCGGTCGCCTGGATATTCGGAAAAGCTCTCGCCGGCGCTGAAGGTCACCACCGGTCCGTCATTGACCTGGCTTCGGATCGCCCCTTCGAGCACGGTCGCGAAGATGAACGCCGACTCCGGATGGGTATGGGCCGGTGAGGTTCCGCCAGGCTCGTACTCGACAAGCACGGCGCGCATGCTCTTGCCCGGCACGTTGGGAAGCGGGTGGTCATAGACCAGGTTCACCGCTTCGCCCTTCGCATCGTGGGCCTCTGATCCGCTTGCGAGCAGGCCCGCGAGGGCGATCGCACAGAATATCGTTTTCGTCATCGTCCTGTCTCCGTTGGCACATTGATGGGAGGGGCGCCGGCCCCGGGGAGTGGCGGCCGGCGACCCAGGCTCGCGCGGGGAGGCGGCAGCGAGCCTATGACGTGATGAAAGCGAGCAGCTCGCGGTTCACTGTCTCCGCATGGGTGGTACACATGCCGTGCGGCAGGTCGTCATAGACTTTGAGGCTGGCATTCCTCAGAAGACCTGCGGAAAGCGGACCTGAATCTGCGAACGGCACGATCTGGTCGTCCTTGCTGTGCATGACCAGCGACGGTACGTCGATCGTCTTCAGGTCTTCGGTGAAGTCCGTTTCCGAAAACGCCTTGATGCCTTCGTAGTGCGCTTGGGCGCTGCCCATCATGCCCTGCCGCCACCAGTTCTGGACGATGGCCGGGATCGGGGACTTGCCCGGCCGATTGAAGCCGTAGAAAGGGCCGGAAGGGAAATCGACGTAGAACTGTGTCCGGTTCTCGGCGAGCGACTGGCGCAGGCCATCGAACACCTCGATCGGCAGGCCACCGGGGTTGGCCGGTGTCTTCACCATGAGGGGCGGCACCGCGGCGATGAGGACGAGTTTCGCCGCGCGGTCCTTGCCGTGGCGTGCGACATACCGGGCAGCTTCTCCGCCACCGGTGGAATGCCCGATGTGGATGGTGTCCCTCAGGTCGAGGTGATCGATGACCGCGGCCGCGTCCGCGGCATAATGGTCCATGTCGTGACCGTGGCTTACCTGATCGGAGCGGCCGTGCCCGCGCCGATCGTGCGCGATGACGCGAAAACCCTTCTCAAGGAAGAACAGCATCTGCCCATCCCAGTCGTCGGCACTCAGTGGCCAGCCGTGGTGAAAGACGATGGGGCGGCCCGTTCGGGGCCCCCAATCCTTGTAGAAGATCTCGGTACCGTCCTTGGTGGTGATCGTGGTCATGGTGCGGGGTCCCTTGCTGGAGCCAGGTGAGGGTTTCAGGGGCGTAGTGATCGGCGCGGGCGCTGCCGCGGCGATGCGGTTGGCGGCCGTCGTGGCCAGCGCGCCGATGAGAAGCGTGCGGCGGGTGAGGGGGATTGATGCCGTTTGCATGATTGCGATTCCTCGCGTCTGGCGATGGCTCCGCGACTTGGCGCCCGGGTTTCGCCTGTTGGGATCAGCGCGGCGGAAGCGGCGCGCGGCTCAACCAGTCCTGGAAGCGGATCTTGCCGAGGCGAGCGTCCTTCCCGGGAACGAGCGACTGGTCATCCAGCTCGGCCCCGAAATAGCGGGCGTGCGGGTCCGCGATCACGGTTCGGGTGTCGTTCGTCATCTCCAGGAACCGTTCGACCAGGTCACTCATGCGCACCTTGTCGGGGCCGCCGATCTCGATCATGCCGTCCGCCGGCGCGGATACTGCGACATCCGACATGACGTCAGCGACGTCGTCGGAAGCGATCGGCTGGAAATAGGCGGACGAGACGGTGACCTCGTTCCCCACAGTCCCTGACTGAGCAATACCGGGAAGGAACTCGAGAAACTGCGTCGACCGGACGATTGTGTAGGGAACACCTGACTCCCGGATCAGGCGCTCCTGGGCCATTTTGGCGCGCAGGTAGCCGCTCTCCGGCAACCGCTCGGATCCGACCACCGAGAGGGCGATATGATGCTGCACGCCGGCGGCCGCCTCAGCGGCCAGCAGGTTGCGGCCCGCCGTCTCGAAGAATGTCAGGACGGCCTGGTCCTCGAAGGACGGGGAATTGGCGAGGTCGAGCACCACCTGCGCGTCGGCGAGCGCTTCACTCAACCCTTCGCCGGTGATGGTGTTCACCCCGCTGTTGGGCGAGGCGGCGACGACCGCGTGACCCTTGCGACTTAGCCGCTCGACGGTCTTCGAGCCAATGAGCCCGGTTCCGCCGATGATGACGATCTTCATGACGTAGTTCCTTTCATAACCCACGGCGATGCCTTCGAGTGGCTTGTGGGCCCACCGGTCGGTTCGTGCTTGGTTTCGAGTGAAGGGCTGCCGTGTGGGCCTGCCCGAAGTCGATAATGCTTATCCCGGGATGGACCGATCAGAGTGCCTCGGCGGCCAATCCTGTTCCTGAGGTGCCGGGAGCCGTCTGGGACGGCATGACGACCGGGCGCAACGCATGCACTTGAAGATACGGCCAGGTGCACATGGCTCGAGAAGAAGCGATGGGGTGTCGGCGCTCGCTGGAAGGTTTCGCATTTTCGCCTCCGGGACCCGTGTGACCGATGGCAGGAAAATGCTCCACTCTCGTCCGCCCAGCTATTCTTCCAGAGTCTCGATTGGGCACTGCAAATGGCGAGGTCAGCCTATCCCTTCGGCCGCAGCGGCAGAGCTTGGACGGAGCTGAGCCGGGGAAAGCTCGAAGGCATTCGTAGAAGGTTTTGGATGTCCCGGTCTGTTGATCGCGCGCTACCAATCCCACTCGACACGGCTGCGGTCCGGAGTGCTCGAGGATGGCGAGATGCCGCCGCTTTGGGAACGGCCGTCGGCTCAGTCCGCACGAAATTCGATGACCTCCGCGGTTCCGCCGCCGAACAGGGTGGCGATTGTGGGCCAGCCCGGCAGCTCCGGGGAGGGCGAATGGGCCGTCGGCGGGCGCCGGCCTCGCCCGTGCGTTGGCGACCCCGGACGCGGATGCGGCGGCCGGACGACCCGCCCCGTCTACCCGTATCAGTGCGTTGCAAAGGGCGAGTGGCTCGGGCGATCCGACGAGGCCGCCAGCCTATCGACCACCTCAGCGGCCTGTGCTCTCCTCCCGTGATGGGCAACCTCTACTCAATCACCAAGGGCCAGACGGCCATCCTCCAATTCACGCGCGCGATGCGGGACCGGACCGGTAACTTGCCGCCGCTGCCGGGTGTCTTCCCCGACACGACGGCGCCGATCGTTCGGAACGGCGAAGACGGCGTGCGTGTGCTGACGATGGCGCGCTGAGGTATGCCGTCGCCGAAGTTCGCGCTCGAGGGCAGGAAGAGCGATCCCGGCGTGACGAACATCCGGCGGACCAACAGCCCGGCGGATGGCAAGGCTCTTGTAATCCAAGGTGTTGGTGACTGTCGGGTACAGATATTGCTGACTCTTTTTGGTCAGCGGGCGTTGCTCGGATCGGTAGACGCAGGAGAGCCGCTCGCCGCCATGAGTTAACTCCTGCCGCTTCAGGACTTCGGTGGCGCCTATGGGAGGCGATGGCAGCGTTCCCAACGTCCCGATGTCCTCCAACACGACCGCCGGATATCTCAGATGAGGCGCTCATTCATTGACTCCAGCGACTTTGATCAGCTTGTCCGCTGAGGCACCCCTTCTTCGCGCTCAAGGGCCCGGCGCAGCCGCCGGATCAGAACGTTGCGGGTCGCTTCGTCCGGACGGGCTCGCAGAGCGTCGTTGATATCAAGCATCAGACGCGACACGTCGTTGTGCCAATCCATTCGCGCGACTTTCTCGGGCGGTATCCTCGGAGGCGCCGTCCTGTCGAGCCTCCGGCTCCCCATTGGCGTCAGCTCAAAGCTTTCGTCCAGTTCGGGTCGCAGCACATGGGCGGGCTCGACGATATCTTTGAAACGGACGGCAAGACCTTCCATGGCGGCCTCCTCGCCATGCACCAGAAAGACATCATGGCGGATCGGCAGCCGGGCCTTGACCCATTCCTGCAACTCGGTGCCGTCGGCGTGTCCGGAATAGAGATCCAGCGACCTGATCCGAGCGCGTACAGGAAAATCCTCGCCCTGTATCCTGACGGATTTGGCGCCGTCCCGCAGGATGCGGCCGAGTGTGCCCACGGCCTGGAAGCCGGTGAAAAGCACCGTGGCCTCTTCGCGGCTCAGCCAGTTTTTCAGGCGATGGCGGATTCTTCCTGCCTCGCACATACCGGAAGCGGCGATGATGACATGGAACCCCCGCAGCCGGTCGAGAGCCATGCTCTCTTCCTGGGACTCGGTGAAGTGCAAATGCGGCGAATTCAGCCCCTTCATCAGAACCGCCCCTTCCTCGAGATCCCGGTGGTGCTCGGCGAATACGCGGGTCGCCTTCGTCGCAAGCGGACTGTCGACGTAGATCGGAATTGTCGGTAGTGCGCCTTCTGCCATCAGCCGGCCGAGATCGCTGATCAGTTCCTGTGCCCGCTCGACCGCGAAGGAGGGGATCAGCAGCGCGCCGTCGGGGTGCATCGCCGCGCGCACCTCGTCGCACAAGAGCGTGCGGCGGTGGTCGGCGGTGGCATCGATCCGGTCGCGATCGCCATAGGTGGACTCGCATATCAGGTAATCAACGCCGCTCGGACCTTCGGGGTCGGGGTGCATCAACTTGTAGTCGGGACCGATGTCAGCCGAGAACAGAATGCGCATCCGGGTCGAAACTGCCTGGTCCACTTCGATTTCGATGGAGGCGGAACCCAGAAGATGCCCGGCGTTCCAGAACCGCGCCCGCAGGCCCGGCAGCACCAGAAACCACGTATCGTAGGGCTGCGGGCGAAAGAGCGCGAGGCAGGCTTCTGCGTCGCGGCTGGTATAGATGGGGGAGACCTTGCCCCGATTGCGTCGGGCGGCCCGGCGGTTGAACTGTTCCACCTCGATTTCCTGGATATGCGCGCTGTCGGGCAGCATCACTCCGGCCAGGTCGGCAGTGGCCGGCGTGGCATGGATCGGGCCGGAAAATCCTTGGTGAACCAGTTTTGGCAGCAGGCCCGAGTGGTCGATATGGGCATGGCTGAGGATGACGGCGGCGATGCTTTCCGGCTCGAAGGGAAAGGGCCGGTGGTTCAGCTCCTTCTCGGTTTTCGATCCCTGAAAGAGGCCGCAATCGATCAGGATCTGGCCGTGATCGGTTTCAAGTCGAAAGCAGGACCCGGTGACCGCCTTGGCGGCTCCGTGAAACGTCAGGCGGGGGTGACCCATGGGTCGGTCCTTTCGCAGGTAATCTCGGGCGGAAGCGAAGTCGTCACGGCTGGAAGACATAGGTGCCGGGGGCGGCGACCAGCGAGCCAAACCGTGACCTCCTGCATGGCAAGGACCGGACTTTCGGACATGGCTTCAGCTCTACCGCTTGAGACGCCGCCCGCCTTGACCTGCCTCAATCCGGTATGGGCGCCGCTGGCCGCGGCGGAGCCAGGGTCGCGAGCACCCGGCTGTTCCACACCGTCTTCGGGGGCGGGATGCCAGCGGTCGACGTCGCCGAGAAGGATGACGAGTGCGAGATCACGGCGGAGCCGGGGCTCGACGAGAAGGATGTCGAGGTCAAGCTCTCCAACGGGATGCCGACCAGCACCGGCGAGAAGAAGGAAGAGAAGGAAGGGCGCCACAAGGATTACTATCAGTCCGAGCGTCGTTACGGCTCCTTCGGCCGGTCCTTCCCGCCACCGCAGGGTGTCGATCGCGACGCGATCGATGCGAACTTCGCGAAGGGGGTCCTTGCCGTCCGGCTGCCGAAGACCGCCGACTCCAGGGCCGAGGAAAAGAAGATCAAGGTCAAGCCCGGTGGATCCGGTCACGCATCGGCAGGTGACGTCTGATGGCGGCGCCTGCCGGCAGCTGCCGCCGGGGCGGCGAATCCCCGCGGAACTGAGGCGCCTGCGTCCCTGGCTGCTCCTACACGGCGACGTAGGCGATGGCTCCGGCGCAGACGCCGAGCACGCTCGCCGCCAGCACCGGGAATCCGATCGGTTTTCCACCGAGCCAAGCCGCCAGCGCGGCCTTGACGCCAGTGTTGACGAAGACTGCGAGGGTGATGGCCTTCGCCGCTGCGTCGCGCGCCGCCGGCTCGCGGGCGAGCTCTGCCATGGAGACCGTGATCGCGTCGACATCCGCGAGTCCCGAGATCGCTGCCAGTGACAAGAGCCCCGCATCGCCGAACAGCTGCCGCAGGATCACGCTGGCCGCCAGGATCACCGCGATGAGGGCAGCCATCTTGATTGCAGCCGCAAGCTGCAGCGGGTTCCTCAGCGTGAGCGCCGGCTTGGCAGCCGTGCCGTTCCGGAAGAACAGGATGGCGCTGCAGGATGCCAGGACGAGCCCCAACGCTGCAAGGACGGGCATCAGCTCAAGAGCGAACGGAGGGTTGAGGGCGGCGGCAACGAGCCCGACGCGCAGCACCATGACCCCTCCCGCCGCGAGGATCCCCGCCGACAGGAGGAGAGCCGCCTCGGATTGCTGGCGCCCGAGTTTGGCGAGGGTGACGGTGGTCGCAGTCGAGGAGGCCATGCCGCCGGCGATGGCGGCGACGAGGACCCCCATCCGGTCTCCAAGGGCGCGCACCGCCACATAGCCGCCGAAGGAGAGGGCAGCGATGAAGATCGCCATCACCCATATCCGCGATGGGTTTATCGCGTTCCACGGGTCGATCGGGTGGTTCGGCAGGACGGGCAGCAGCAGGAAGGTCATTGCCAGCAGGGTCAGGATCGCCCGGATCTCAGCCCAGCTCAGCATTCCAACCCATCGATGCAGCGGCTCACGGAGTGCGAGCAGAACCGTCATCGCGACGGCCGCCGCGATTGCTGCCGGGATCGAGCCCTCGATGACGAAGGCGCCGAGGAGGAACGTCAGGAGGCCCGAAACGACGGTGGTGGCGGAGAAATTGCCGGTCGTCCTGGCCCCGAGCCAGTGAAAGGCACTGAACGCCGCCGCGTAGCCGATGAACACGAAACCAATCAGCAACGGTGTCGCAAGGGCCGCCGCGATGGTGCCGCTGACCCCGCCGAGCAGCCCGGAGAGCGCGAAGGTGCGCAGACCGGCCGCCCGCCTGTGGCGGGTCTCGTCGCGCGTCTGCCAGCCCCGCTCGAGGCCGACCAGCAGGCCGATCGACAGCGCAACGCCCAACCGGATGAGGAGATCAGTGTCGTCCATATTGCGGAGCGCGAGCCTTCGGCTCAGCCTGGCATCGTCTCCAGCGACGAAAACCCGGACGGCGGACGCGCCCCCGCGTCACCGCCGCGTCCGGCGAGGAGGCAGGCGGCCAGCGGCAACACGTGAAGACGTCAGCGGCATGGGGCACCACGGCCGGACCTATCGTCCGAGAAACAGCGAAAGCGGCGGAGATTCGGTCACGGAGCGCGTGACGCCGCCGAATATCCATTCGCGTAAGCGGGAGTGGCCGTAGGCGCCCATCATGATCATGTCCGCGTCGATATCCGTGGCGTGCTGGCGCAGCACGTCCGCCACCGCATTGCCGCCGCTGGGCAGCCGGTCCACCGTGACCTTGGCGCCGTGGCGGGCCAGGTAGGCGGCGATGTCTGCTCCTGGCTCAGGGCCGTCTCCCCATTCGCTGGCGCGCGGGTCGACCATCGTGACATGCACCATCTCGGCGGCGGCGAGAATCTCGATTCCCTCCCGCACGGCCCGCGCCGCCTCCGGGTGGGACGACCAGGCCACGAGGACGCGCCGTGGCTGCAGCGTCGCGTTGCCATTCTGCGGCGCCATGAGAAGTGGTCGCTGGGCTTCGAAGAGGGCGCCTTTCAGCGTCGCGGCCTTCAGGCGCTCGCCCGATTGCGCGAGTTCGGGGCCGACGAAGACGAGATCGGAATAGAGGGCGTGGCGTCCGACCTCCGAGGCGACGGCGGCCTGTTCGGCGAGGCGGCAGTCGAGGTCGGCGGAAATATCGCTTTTCGCAAGAACCGCTCTGACGGCGTCCGCGCCCTTGGCGAGCGCCTTCGCCGCCTCCTGCCGCTCCAGCACCCAGGATTCCGCGACCGCGGCATATTCCGCCACAGGCGGCGAAGGCTCGATGCCGATGAGAAGGACCGAAAGGTGCGAGCCGTTCTGTTCGCACAAGCGAAGCGCGGCCTCGAGGTCGCGGTCCGGGCTGTCCGAACCGATGACGCAAAGCATCGTCCTGAAACGCATCTTCCATCTCCCGCGCATCGCATGGACCATCTGGCCCGTCTGTCATCAACTAGGAAGATCCTCGAGCGAGGGCATTGCGTCAGATCAAAGCTGCGCGCCAGTTCGAGATGCGCCCCTTGGAGCGGTAGAGGACCGCGGGCGAACACGCGGCGGCGATGCCGACACAAGCCCTGTTGGTTGATCTGGCTCAATGTGTCCGCCTCGTCCGTAGCTGACGTTGTTCCCTTCTCTTCTCCAACCGCGGATCCAGCTCCATGAGCCACACAACGATCAGCACCTTCACCCAGAGCGCTCAGCAGGCCCAGCATTGGGTCAACGAACTCTCGGAGGACCTCGGCTGGACGAGTGAAAGGAACACCTATCGGCTTCTGCGCGCCGTTCTGCATGCTTTGCGGGACTGGCTTACCCTCGAGGAAGTGGCGGATCTTTCCGCGCAGCTGCCTATGCTGATCCGCGGCATGCTGTTCGAGAACTGGCGGCCTTCCCTCATCTGGCAGGTCACCGATCGATCGAAGGACGACTTCACGATGCGCGTCGAGAAGGAATTCGGCAACGAGGCATTGGGGGATCCGGACAAGGCCGTCGCCGCCGTCTTTCGCCTGATCGACAAGCACATCTCGCCAGGGGAGGCGCGCCAGGTGCGCGGCGAATTGCGCAAGTCGCTGCAAGGCTTGTGGCCTTCCCATTGAGGCACTGCCAACAGTCGCGCTGCCCGGAGATGCTGCCGTCGACCGTCGCCGGTCAGCCTCGGCGGGCCATCTGAGGATTCAGCCGATGACCCTCTTCGCCGCGATCCCGCCGGCGCTCAGTCGCGTGTTTCAGCGTCTCGATTCCGCCCCGGTAGCCTCTGGGCCCACCATAAACCTGTGTGCACCGGCAGCGATCACCGATCGTTACCCGAGGCGGTCGCTCGTGCGCCGCTCATAGAGAATGACGTCGCGCTCCGCCGGGCGCCACGTTGACGGTGGGCTATCGCCGGCCAGCGGCATGCCGCGACTGATGAACGGTCCGGCAGGAAATCGGCGGGCAACCCCTGTAAACATGAGCCATCTTGATGTTCGGCGATGTCGGGCGGAGGGCGTCACCGGCTTCACGCTGCCGCAGCGCCGGAGTGGTGGCATCGAATCACCTGCCGCCCGCAATCGGGTCTATGTTGCCTGGGGGACGATTATCGCACCGAGGGGAGGGTTCCGGGATGGCTGACAGCAGGGGAGCGCAGTCGTCCGGTGCAAGGGCGAGGGACCTCGGGCTTGCGATGCCGGGCGAGCCCGGGCCGCTCAATGCGATCACCGACGTGAGGGGCGTTTCGGTGGGGATGACGACAATCCTCGGCGAGGAACCGTGCGTGCGCACCGGGGTGACCGCCATCCTGCCGCGCCTCCCGGCGGACCTGCTCCATCCGGTCTGGGCCGGTTTCATGGCGATGAACGGCAACGGCGAAATGACCGGCACGCACTGGATCAGGGAGGCCGGCTGGTTCACCGGGCCGATCTGCCTCACCAACACCCTGTCGCTCGGCATCGCCCACCACGCGACGGCGCGGTACATGGTGTCGGCGTTTCCGAGCCGGATCCGCAGGGGGCTCTGGGTCCTCCCGGTCGTCGCCGAGACCTATGACGGCTATCTCAACGACATCGAGGGTTTCCACGTCGGCGAGGACCATGTGCGCCAGGCGATCGAGCAGGCGTCCACGGGCGCCGTCGCAGAGGGTTCGGTCGGCGGCGGCACGGGGATGATCGCCTACGAGTTCAAGGCGGGCACCGGCACGGCGTCGCGCCGCGTCGACGTCGACGGCGAGGCGTTCACGGTGGGAGCGCTGGTCCAGGCCAATCACGGCTTGCGCCCCTGGCTGACGGTCTGCGGCCATCCCGTCGGCCTCGAGATGCCGGAGCATCGCCTGTTTGCGGCCGAGCGGGGCTCGATAATCGTCG
This sequence comes from Aurantimonas endophytica, assembly GCF_014196845.1. Taxonomy (GTDB): domain Bacteria; phylum Pseudomonadota; class Alphaproteobacteria; order Rhizobiales; family Rhizobiaceae; genus Aurantimonas; species Aurantimonas endophytica. The sequence goes on along the minus strand of NZ_JACIEM010000001.1, from coordinate 1,205,251 downwards.
TGCTGGCGACCGACGCGCCGCTGCTCTCCATCCAGCTCGAGCGACTGGCACGCAGGGCGGCCATCGGCATCGGGCGCGGCGGGACGCCGTCGGGAAACAATTCCGGCGACCTCTTCCTCGCCTTCTCGACCGCCAACGATCCCGGCTGCCTGCCGGAGCCGGCGCGCTTCCGCCTGGACGCACTGGCCCACGACGGCCTCGATCCGCTGTTCATGGCGGCGGTCGAGGCGGTCGAGGAGGCGGTTCTCAACGCCCTGGTCGCCGCCGGCCCGATGATTGGAAAGGACGCCCGGTTCGTTGCCGCTCTTGATCATGACCAGCTGCGGCATGCGTTACGTCGGTAGCATGGCGGTTGATCCGGCCGGGGACTTCTCGCAGGGTGCGCCGACGAGCGATGCGGAAGATCCCGATGCGGCCGAACCCATGCGATTGAAGAAGAGCGCGCGCCAGAGTCGCATCCTGGCGGAGCTGGAGGAGGGCCCCAGCCTGCGGGTCGCCGATCTCGCCGCGCTGCTTTCCGTCTCGACCGAGACGATCCGGCGCGACCTCGACGAGCTGACGGCGATCGGCCGGCTTAGCCGGACCTATGGTGGTGCCGTCCGACGGCTGAGCTCGGAGCCGAACGTCACCGAGCGTCATCATCTCTTCGTCCCCGAACGCGAGCGCATCGCGCGTGCTGCCTCCCGCCTGGTGAAGTCCGGCCAGGTACTGATGATCGGCTCCGGGGCGACGACCGTCCATACCGCCCGCCGCATCGCCGCCGACCATCGCGATCTCGTCGTCTTCACCCATTCATTCGGCGTCGCCACGGTGATGGCCGGTAATCCGACGATCACGATACAGATGGCGCCGGGCACCTATCTCGGGGCGGAAGGCGCCACGGTGGGCGTCCACACGCAGTCGTTCCTCGCCGATTTCTCCGCCGACGTCGCGATCCTGGGGGCCAGCGGCCTGACGACGGAGGGCGCCAACGACGCGCTGATCGAGGCAGCGGCCATCTATGCCGCGATGATCGCGCGCGCCGCCGCCACGATCGTCGTCGCCGACCATTCCAAGTTCGAGCGGATCTTTCCGGCCCGTTTCGGCGCATGGAAGGACATCGGCCACCTCGTTACCGACCGTCCGGCCGACGGCACGTTGAAGGCCGCCCTGCTTCGTGCCGGCACCGAAGTCGTTGTCGCTCCCTGACCCACCGCAAGCCTGCGCGCCGCCGCCCACTGTCGATCCACACGCCCCGCACGACTGAAATGTTGGACATCCAACAATTCAGCCTGCTATTCTGATGCCACCTGCATTGGCGCTCGGGCGGCGATGGCGCTTCTGCGTCCCCTGTGCGAGCCTTGCGAGACGGTCGGTGAGATGACGACGCTGTACGACGAGGAATTCCTGACCGCGATCGAAGGCGGGCTGCGCGGCGAACTTCCCCACTGGGGATTGCCGGCAGCCTCGAAGCTGCGCCTGCTGACGATTTCGGAGAACGCCACCTTCACCGCCGAGAACCCCGCTGACGGGTCGGTGACCGTGCTCCGCGTCCAGCGCCCGGGCTACCACACCACGCCCGAGATCCTCGCCGAACTCGCCTGGATCGAGGCGCTGCGCGCCGACGGGGTGGTGGAGACGCCGCGGCCGATCCCGCGCCGGGATGGTACGTTGCTCGGTGCCTTCCAGTCCGGCGGGCAGACGCGCCATGTCGTCGCCTTCACCTTCATGGCCGGCCGGGAGCCCGATGCCGCCGGCGATCTCGTGCCCTGGTTCCGCCGGCTCGGCGTCGTCAATGCCAGCCTGCATGCCCACAGTCGCAACTGGATCCGGCCGGATGGTTTCACCCGCAAGACCTGGGATTTCGAGACGACCGTCGGCGCGTCGCCGCATTGGGGGGACTGGCGCGACGGGCTGGGATTGACCGCGGATGGGCGGCTTCTTCTGTCGCGGACCGTCGATGATCTCGAGGCCCGTCTCGCCGCCTATGGCAAGGGGCCGGAGCGTTTCGGGCTCGTCCATGCGGATCTGAGGCTCGCCAATCTCCTCGCCGAGGGCGAGCGGCTCGGCGTCATCGATTTCGACGACTGTGGCCTGTCCTGGTTCATGTACGATTTCGCCGCCGCGGTGAGCTTCCTCGAGGACGCGCCGGACCTGTCGCGCTGGCAGACTGCGTGGATCGAGGGCTACCGGACAGCGGCGCCGGTCACGGCCGAGGACGAAGCCATGCTGCCGGTCTTCGTCATGCTGCGCCGGATCCTCCTGACCGCCTGGATCGCCTCCCATTCCGAGACGCCGACGGCGATGAGCTGCGGGACCGCCTATACGCAGGGCACGCTCGATCTGGCGCGCGCCTATCTCGCACGCCGCGGCTGAAGGCATTCAAGATGACTCTGGAAATTCTCGCGATGAACCGCTTCGATCCGGCGCGGGCCGCCGCGGTCGACGCCGAGACCAAAGCCCTGCTCGACCGCCGGGCACGGACCTTCGGGCCAGCTTCGGTGCTGTTCTACGAACGGCCGGTCCACATGGTCTCCGCCGAAGGCGTGTTCATGCAGGCCGCCGACGGGACACGCTATCTCGACGTTTACAACAACGTTCCGTCCGTCGGCCACTGCCACCCCAAGGTGGTGGAGGCGATGGCGCGGCAGGCCGCAGTCCTCAACATCCACACCCGCTATCTCTACGACAACGTCCACACCTATGCCGAGCGACTGCTGGCAAAGCTTCCCGAGAGCCTTGCCCATCTCATGCTCACCTGTACGGGCACGGAGAGCAACGACCTCGCTCTGCGGCTGGCGACCAACTGGACGGGCGGCGAGGGTTTCGTCGTCACCGAGACGGCCTATCACGGCAACTCCGCCGCGGTGACGGCGATCTCTCCGTCGTCGATGCCGGGCAGGACGCTGCCGGCTCATGTTCGCGCCATCCCCGCGCCGGACGCCTATCGCCGACCGACCAATGATCTCAGCGCAGATTTTGCCGCCGACCTCGACCGCGCGATCCACGAGCTGAAAACGAGCGGCGCCGGCTTTGCCGGTTTCGTCGCGGACTCGATCTTCTCGAGCGACGGCATCTACGCCGATCCTCCCGGCTTCATGCAGGATGCGATCGAGGTCGTGCATCGCCACGGCGGCCTCTTCATCGCCGATGAAGTGCAGCCGGGCTTCGGCCGCACGGGGGACGGCTTCTGGGGCTTCGAGCGGCATGGCGTCGTTCCCGACATCGTTACCATGGGCAAGCCGATGGGCAACGGCTACCCGATGGGCGGCGTCGCGGTGCGGGCCGATGTCCTGCAATCCTTCTGCGACGCGGTCGGCTATTTCAACACGTTCGGCGGCAGCCCGGTTGCCGCCGCTGCCGGGCTCGCCGTCCTTGACGCGATCGAGGACGAGGGGCTCATGGAGAACGCGAAGGAGGTCGGGACCTATCTCATGGGCCGGCTGCGCGATCTCGCCCGGCTGCGGCCGTCGATCGGCGACGTGCGCGGGGCGGGCCTTTTCGTCGGCCTCGAATTCGTGTCCGAGCCCGAGGCGAGAACGCCGGATGCAGCCCTGGCGCGCCGGGCCATCAACGGCCTGCGCGATCGCGGCATCCTGATTGGCGCTGCCGGTCCGTTCGGCAATACGCTTAAGATCCGCCCGCCGCTGCCGTTCTCTCGCGAGAATGCCGACTTCTTCGTCGATGCGCTGGACGATTTCCTGGCGAGCGAGCCGGCCTGATCCGGCTCGGCGTCGGCCCCTCCTGTCTCAGGCGTCCATGGCCTCCAGCGCCCCGAGCGATTCCGGCAGGATCTGCCCCCCGTCGACGACGAGCATCTGGCCCGTGATGTAGGCAGCCTCGTCGGAGGCGAGGAACAGCGCGGCATTCGCAATGTCGGCGACCGAGCCCAATCGCTTCATCGGGATCGAAGCGGCCATCTTGGCGATATAGTCGGCGCCGAGTTCGTCGAGGCCTTCGGTACGGATGTTGCCGGGGCCGACCGCGTTCACGGTGATGCCGAAGGGCGCAAGTTCGATCGCGGCCGTCCGCATGAAGCCTAGCTGGCCGGCCTTGCTGGCCCCGTAATGGGACCAGCCGGGATAGCCGGTGATCGGCCCGGTGATCGACGAGGTGAGGACGATCCGTCCCTTGCGCGCCGCCTTCATCGCCGGCAGGCAGGCCTTCACAGACAGGAAGGTGCCGCGCAGATTAACGCCGATGACATGGTCGAAGTCGGCGGCGGTCATCTCGTCGAGCTTGGCGGCGGGGAAGATGCCGGCATTGGCGCAGAGGATGTCGATGCGGCCGGTCCGTTCGAGGCAGGCGGTCGCCATCGCCTCCGCAGCGCCTGCGTCGGAGACATCGGCGGCGAAGCCGAAGGCCTTCGGACCGATACCGGCTGCGGCGGTTTCGGCCTCCGACAGGTTGCGGGAGACGACCATGACGTCCAGCCCCGCCTCGCCGAAACGTCTGGCCAGGCCGAGACCGATCCCCTTGCTGCCCCCCGTCACGATGACCGTGCGGCCTTCCAGCGATGCCAGCATGCAGTGGTTCCCTCCTGCTCAGGGTGATGAGACCGCGACAAGATCCGGCCCGAAAACGTGGCAAGGATGCATGACCAAAAAAATGTTGTAAACCCAACATTCTTGTTGTTAGCTGCCGCAACATGAGCGGCTCCGATGCCGCGTGTCGCCTCCGTCACGACGTCGAGGCAACGCGCAGCGGCGCCGGCCAGGGTTCGGATCACCACGCGAGAGGGAGTTCCCCATATGGCCACGATGTCGAGACGAGACGTATTGCAGCTCATGGGCACCGGCGCGATGGCGTTCGGCCTTCCCGCCGCGATGACACGGACCGCGCACGCGGCGCGCGAAACCGAACTGAACATCCTCTGCTGGGAAGGCTACAACTCGGCGCAGGTCCTCGACCCGTTCCGCACGTCGCAGGGCGCGACCGTCCGGGCCGAAAGCCTGACCAACGACCCGACGATGATCAATCGCCTGCGGGCGGGGGAGACGTCGGTCTGGGATCTCATCAACGTCAACAATCCCTGGGCCCGCAAGGTGATGTATCCGGAGGGGCTGATCAAGCCGCTGCCCCGGGACGAGTTCGAGCCCCTCTTCGACGCGATGCTGCCGCAGTTCAAGGCCCCGTATCGCTGGGCGATGAGCGAGGACGGCGCCGAACTTCTCGGCATCGTCCAGCGCTTCGGGCCCTACAGCTTCGTCGTCAACACCGACAAGATCTCCAAGGCGACGGCCGAGGAGCAGGGCTGGGAGATCTTCAATGATCCGGCCCTCGCAGGGCGCTACGGCATCCAGGAATCGGACGACTGGAACGTCTTCAACCTCTTCCTGATCGCCGGCATCGATCCCTTCAAGGTCCATGACGAAGCGGAGATGCAGAAATTCGCCGAGACCGCCCAGCGCGTGTTCGGCGGTGCCAAGATGGTCGGCGACATCGCCACGATGAACCAGGCCCTCGTGTCCGGCGAGATCGACCTGCAGATGACCGGCGGCACCTATTCGGTCTCCCCGGCGCGCGCCGACGGCTATCTCGAGCTGGAGGCGATCAGCCCGCTGTCGGGCCCGATGGACGGCAAGGGCGGCATCTCGTGGATCGAGGTCACCTCGACGGTGAACAACCCGAACCTTTCCCCGCTCGCGACGGAATTCCTGAAATACGTCCAGACGCCCGAGATGGCCCACACGGTCGCCTTTGCGGAAGGCACGTTCAATCCGGTGAGCCAGATGGGCAATCCGAAGTGCTTCGAGCTGTTCACCCCGGACCAGCTCGCCGCCATCCAGTACGACACGCTGGAGGAGGACATGAGCCGCTCCGTCGAATACGACATCGTCCCGGATTACGCCGCGGCCCTCGACATCATGACCGCCGCCAAGCGGTCGAAATAGACACGTCCGCTCTGGCCGGCTCCCGGAGCCGGACGGGGCGGACCCTCCGTCCGGACCCATGGTCCGGTCCGAACAACGGGATCGCTCCCTGGATGTCGCGATGAACATGGTTCCTGTCGACATGAAGCCCGCCGCCGGGACACCGGCTGAGACCGCCGAGGCGGGGAGCGGTTCCTCGGGCTTGCCGGTGCTGCAGCTGGTCGGCGTGCGCAAGATGTTCAAGGATTTCGCCGCCGTCGAGCGGATCGACCTCGACATCCGCGAAGGCGAGTTCCTGACCATCGTCGGACCCTCCGGTTCGGGCAAGACGACACTGCTGCGCATGCTGGCCGGGATGGAAAGCCCGAGCGAGGGCAACATCACGCTGCGCGGCCACAAGATCAACGACACGCCGCCGAACAAGCGGCCGACCTGCCTCGTCTTCCAGTCTCTGGCGCTCTTCCCGCACATGACTGTCGGGCGCAACATCGAATTCGCCCTCAAGGTCCGCGGCATGGCGCCGGCCGAGCGCCGGCGGCGGGCGCTGGAGCTCATGAAGATGGTCCGCCTGCCAGAGGGACATTACGGCCGGAACGTGATGCAGTGTTCGGGCGGCGAGAAGCAGCGCGTCGCGCTCGCCCGAGCCTTTGCCTACGACCCGGATATCCTCTTCTTCGACGAGCCGCTCTCGGCGCTGGACTACAAGCTGAAGAAGGCGCTCGAGAAGGAGCTGAAGGACCTTCACAAGGAAAGTGGCAAGACCTTCGTCTACATCACCCACAGCCTGGAGGAGGCGCTGGTGATGTCGGACCGCATCGGCGTCATGCGCGCCGGCCGCCTCGTTCAGGTCGGAACGCCGGAGGAAATCTACACGCGCCCCGCCAACCGTTTCGTCTCGGAGTTCGTCGGCGAGGTCAACGTGCTGACGGCGCGGCGATCGGCGACGGGTGGCGGCTGGACGGCGCCGGAATGCACGGCGCCGCTGAAGCTCGCCCTGCCGGAGCGTTTGGCCGATGCCACCGAGGTCGCGGTCGTCGTGCGGCCGGAGTTCCTGCGCTTCGTGCAAGGGCCGGGGGAGGCCGACAACTGCCTCTCGGGCGTTCTCTACAACGAGTATTCGCTGGGCTCCCGGGTGCAGTACCAGATCCGCGTCGGTAGCAGCGTCATGCTGGCGGAAGTTTCGCGCGGCCTCGGACGAACCGCCGTTGTCGACCAGCCAGTCTTGGTGGGCTGGGACGCCCGGGACGCCATCGTGGTCGAGGTCTGAGTTGAGCGGGATCGGGCTGGGAGCCGCATCGGGCGCAGGACGGACAGAGCGGACAGCGCAGGCAAGCGCGGCAGCGGGGCCCTCCATTTCAACCGTCCCGACGCCCCGCGCCGAACTCTCCCTCGCGGGCTGGCTGCCTCTATCCGCCGGCCTGCGGGCCTCTGTACCGCTGCTGCTGGTGCTGCTCTTCGGCTTCGTCGCGCCGCTGCTGACGGTCCTTGCCTATTCCTTCGCGACGCCGCGCAGCTACGACGTCTTCAGCTCCTTTACCCTCGACAATTACGCCGCGATCGTCGCGCCGGGCAACACTGTCTGGACCTCGTTCGCATGGTCGATCCTGCTTGCGGTGCTGACCGTTGTGGTTCTGGCGATCGTCGCCTATCCGATCGCGGTCGGCCTCGTGCGCGTCTTCGGCCGCTGGTCCGGCTTCATCAGCATCCTCTTCGTCTTCCCGCTCTTCGTCTCCGAGAACGTCCGGCTCTATGGCTGGGTGCTGTTCTTCATTCGCAACGGCGTTCTCGACGGCGGGCTGAAGGCCCTCGGCTTCTCCGGCGGGCCCGAGGTTCTCTACACGCCCGGCGTCATCCTCTTCGGCATGGCCTATGTCTACCTGCCGTTCATGCTGTTTCCGCTGGTGCTGGGCCTGTCGATGGTGCCCCGCGACCTCGTCGACGCGGCGCGCGATCTCGGCGCCGGCCGATGGATGATCTGGCGCGAGATCGAGCTGCCGCTGGCGATGCCCGGCATCCTGATCGGCATGCTGCTGAGCTTCGTGCTCGGCGCCGGCGCGCTGGCCGAATCGAAGATCCTCGGCGGACAGGCGATCATCACCGTGACCCACGACATCGAGACCGCCTTCACCTATGCCCAGAACTGGCCGCTCGGCTCGGCCCTCGCGGTGCTGCTGATGGTCGTCGTGAGCGGACTGTCGCTCGTCGTGATGGCCCGGCTCGACCTCGATCGCATCCTCGGGCGAAAGTGAGACCGGTGAGCCAGCGTTCCGAACGCCGTATCGATGCCTTCATCTGGACCTGGACCGGGCTCGTCCTCGTCGTGGTCTACCTGCCGATCCTGTGCGGTGCGCTCGCGGGCCTGTCGAAGGGCCGCTACTTCATGTTCCCGGTCCGGGCCTTCTCGCTGGAATGGTGGTCGCGGACCGTCGCGTCGATCGAGATCGCGACGCTGGTCAAGACCTCGCTCGCGATCGCCGCCATCGTGACGGTCGTCTCGGTCGTCGTCGCCTTCTTCGGCGCACTGGCTTTTGCCCGCTACGACTGGAAAGGCCGGCGGCTCTATCAGAAGCTCGTCCTCCTGCCGATCTTCTTCCCGCAGCCCGTCCTCGGCCTGGCGCTGCTCCTGTGGTTCAACGCCCTCGGCATCCAGCCGAGCTGGCACACGGCGGCGGTGGCCCACCTCATCTGGATCATCCCGGTCGTCACGCTGGTGATCGCGATCAAGGTCTACAGCTTCGACAAGAGCGTCGAGGAGGCGGCGGCCGATCTCGGCGCCAGCCGGCTGTTCATCCTGCGCGAAGTCACGCTGCCGATCCTGTGGCCCGGCATCTGGTCCGGGGCGATCTTCGCCTTCCTGCTGTCGTGGGGCAACTTCCCGCTGTCGCTCTACACGGCGGGAGCCGATTCCACGGTGCCGAAATGGCTCTACGCGAAGATGGTCGCCGGCTACACGCCGATGGTCCCGGCGCTTGGAACCATGAGCACACTGACCGCCGCCGCCTTGCTCCTCCTCGCCGGCGTCGTGCTGAGGGCAATCCGGCGCAGGGCAGAGGCCTGAGCGACCGGTCGCCGGGCGTCACCGGGAAACGCGCCGACCATCGCGTCGATAGCATGGACGTTAGTGGTCGCCGGGGCACCGGCGGCCGTTGATCGCGCGTCGGAACCGGGCGTCGATCGAACGCTCGCGCATGCCGGCGCTGCATTCAGCCCGGCGGCAGGTTTGGTACTGGACGGCCGATGCGGTCCGATCGGGCACCTTGCAGGAAGCGGACACGCTCCGTTCATGCGGCGGGAGAGATTCGCTCTCTGCAGTCGGGCCGAGGCCGTCATGAGACGGGGCAGCCACGTACGCCGGTCGGTGGCTGGCTCCAGGCGGCCTGGCAGGCGCGATGCGGGGAATCGAAATGGCGTGGCCTGAAGCCACGCCATTTCCGGATGTCGGGTGGGCGAAATCAACCCGGACGACGGTGTCTAGACCCGAACCTCAGTTCTTGACGGTGTCTTCCAGGAAGAAGCGGCCGAGCGGGTTCTGGTAGAAATTCTCGATGTTCTTGCGAGAGACGTTGATGAAGGGGCTGTAGTAGAGGTCGATCCAGTTCACGTCCTCCTTGGCCTGCTTCTGCAGCTCGACATACATCTCTTCGCGCTTGCCGACGTCCATCTCGATCCGGGCATCGGCGACCATCTGCGCGACCTCGGGGGCGTCGTAGCGGGTCATGTAGTTCATGTTCGTATCGTTCCCGAGCACGAAGGTGGTCTTCTGGTCGGGATCAAGGATGTCGTTGGTCCAGTAGCCCACGGCGAGGTCGAACTGGCCGTCGACGAGCATGTCCCATTGCTGGCTGGCGTCGACCTTCTGGATGTTGACCTCGACGCCGGCTTCGGAGAGCTGGCGCTGCAGCAGGACGGCAATCTGCTCGTCCACCTCGTCGCCGGCCTTCACCAGATAGTCGAGCGACAGGTCGCTGACGCCGGCCTCCTCCAGAAGCGCCTTGGCCTTCTCGGGATCGTGCGGCCGGAGCAGATTGTCGGGATAGTAGTACAGCGCCCCCTTCGGGACGTAGGAATTGGCGACCTCGCCGATCCCGAATGTGACGGCGTCGATGACCTCCTGCTTGTTGATCGCGAAATCGAGCGCCTGGCGCACCTCCTTGTTTCCAAGCGGTTCGTTTGCGTGGTTGATCAGGAGAGCGTCCTCGCGGGTCGAGGGCTCAAGATGGACGGTCAGCTCCGGATCCTGCTGGAGCTGCTCGACGCGCGAGAACGGCACGAAGATCGCGGCGTCGATCTGCCCCGCCTGGACGTTCAGCATGCGGGTATTGTCATCCGGGATCGAAATCCACTCGACGCCGTCCAGCCGGACCCGGTCGGCCTGCCAGAAATTCGGGTTCTTCTCCAGGATCACGCGGTCGCCGCGGATCCAGTCGGCGACGGTGAAGGCGCCGGAGGCGACCGGATCGGCCGCATAGGCCTCTTCGCCCATCTCCTCCATGCCGGCCTTGGAAATGATCGAGGCACCGGGCATCGCCAGCGTCGACAGGAAAGGCGCCGAGGGCGACGACAGGGTGATGACGACCGTCCGGTCGTCCGGACCGTCCATCGACTCGATGATCTTGTAGCCATCGCTCCAAAGCGACAATTCATCGTCGCGCAGCCGCGTCAGCGAATAGATGACGTCCTCGGCCGTGATCGGCGAACCGTCCGAGAATTTCGCGTCGCGAAGGCTCATCGTGTAGGTGAGGCCGTCGTCGGATATGGTCCAGTTTTCCGCCAGGCCCGGTTCGAGCTTGGTGCCGGTCTTGTCGACCCGGACCAGAACGTCGAAGACGTTCATGAACACCCAGAAATCGATGTTCTGCGCCGTGGCGATCGGGTCGAAGGTGGTCGAATCCTCGCGCCGGCCGATGCTGAGGATGCCGGCGGCTTCGGCAATGCTGGTGCCGAGCGTCAGCGCGGCCAGCGCCGTGGCGGTGGCAAGCTGCAATGTCGTCTTTCTGCTCATGGATGCTCTCCTGTCGCGTTTGGAAGGCGGGTAGCGGGTGGGGGCAGATGGCTCGGGTCGAGGATGCAGGCCCAGCCGTGGTTGTCACGGCGCCGCAGCGTCGGCGGCGGGTCGGTCCGGCACTGCGGTTCGGCATAGGGGCAGCGCGGATGGAAGGGGCAGCCGGCCGGCAGGTCGAGCGGGCTCGGCGGCTCGCCCTGCATCGGCGCGGCGGGCAGCGGGATGTCCGGGTCGATCTCCGGGATCGAGGCGATCAGCGCGGCGGTATAGGGGTGGCGCGGCGCGGCGAAGACCGCCTCCGTCGGACCTTCCTCGACGATCCTGCCGAGATACATCACGGCCACCCGGTCGCAGAGCCGGCGCACGATCGACAGATCGTGGGCGATGAAGACCAGGGTGAGGTCCATCCGTTCCTTAAGGTCGATGAACAGGTTGATGATCTGGCCCTGGATCGAGACGTCGAGCGCGGCGACGCATTCGTCGGCGACGATCAGCTTCGGCTCGACCGCCAGCGCCCGTGCGATGCCGACGCGCTGGCACTGGCCACCGCTCAACGCCTGCGGCCGGCGCGAGGCCAGCGCCGGATCGAGTCCGACGAGGCCCAGGAGCTCGGCGACGCGCTGGCCGATGCGCTTCGTCGGCACCTTCTTGTGGACCCGCAGCACTTCCGCGATGGCCTCGCCGACGCGAAGCCGCGGGTTGAGGGCGTTCATCGGATCCTGGAACACCATCGCCGTCTCGTGTCGTAGCCTGACGAGGTCCTGACGCCTGCCCGACGTGACGTCGATGCCGTCGAACGTCACATGGCCGCTCGTCACCTCCTCAAGGCCGAGGAGGGCCCGGCCAAGGGTCGACTTGCCCGACCCGGATTCACCGACGATGCCGATCGTCTCGCCGGGACGCACCGTCAACGAGACCCCGTTCAGCGCCTTCACCGTGCGGCGGGACAGGCCGAGCGGGCCGCCGCCCGAGACGGGGAAGTGCAGCACGACATCATCGGTCTCGACGAGTGGCGCCGCCCGCATCAGGCACTCTCCCTGACACGAGGCAGGCTGCTGCCGACCGGATTGTAGCAGGCCGCGACATGGGCTGACGCGAAGGCTTCCAGCGGCGGCTGGATCCGCGAACAGATCGCGGTCTCGTTCGCGCAACGCGGGTGGAAGCGGCAGCCGGCCGGCATTTGGTCGACGGTCGGCGGCTGGCCGGCGATCGTCTGCAGCCGGCCCCGGCCGGTGCCGAGCGCCGGCTGGCAGCCCAGCAGCCCGGCCGTGTACGGGTGCCGCGGAAGGGCAAGGATCTCGCGCTTCGGCCCCAGCTCGCAGACGCGGCCGCCATAGAGCACGCAGATCGTGTCGCATAGCTGCGCGACGACGCCGAGATCATGCGTGATGAAGATGATCGAGAGACCGCTGCGGTCGCGCAGGTCTTTCAGGAGCCGCAGGATTTGCGCCTGGACGGTAACGTCGAGTGCCGTGGTCGGCTCGTCGGCGATCAGCACGTCCGGGTCGGAGGCGAGCGCCAGGGCGATCATCGCCCGCTGGCGCATGCCGCCTGAGAATTCGTGGGGATAGGCATGTGCGCGCTCGGAAGGATCGGGAATGCCGACCTGGCTCAGGAGCGCCACGGCTTTCGCATGAGCGTTTCGCCGGCTGCCGCCCTCATGAAACCGGACCGTCTCGGCAATCTGGTCGCCGATCCTCATCACCGGGTCGAGGTGACTTGCGGGGTTCTGGAAGATCATCGCGATCCGCTTGCCGCGAATGGCGGCGAATGCCTGATCGGAGAGGTCCGTGAGTTCCTGCCCGTCGAACCGGACACTGCCGCCGCAGATCGACAGGTCGCGGCTCGGCAGGAGTCGCAGAAGCGCCCGGCAGGCCATGGTCTTGCCCGAGCCGCTTTCGCCGACGAGACCGAGGATCTCGCCTTGCCGCAACTCGAAAGAGACGCCGTCGACGATGCGATGGCGCCCCGTCTCCGTCGCGGCCTCGACGTTCAGCCCCTGCACCGTGAAGAGGGGCGCGTTCATCGGTGCACCCCGAGCTTCTCGCCGAGGCCGTCGGCGAGCAGGCTGAACCCGAAGGCGAGAAGCACGATGGCAAGGCCCGGGAACGTGGCGATCCACCAGGCGGTCGAGATGAAAGCCTGGCCTTCGGCGACCATGATGCCCCACTCGGCCGTCGGCGGCTGGACGCCGAGGCCGAGATAGCTGATGGCGGCGCCGTTCAGGAGGACGAGGACCGCGTCCGACATGGCGAAGACGATCGAGCCGATCATCGCGTTCGGCAGGAGATGCCGGAACATGATCCGCCCGTGGGAAAAGCCGAGGCTCCTCGCGGCAAGGGCGAAGTCGCTCTGCCGCAGCACCAGGATCTGGGCGCGGACCAGTCGCGCGTAGGAGACCCAGCCGACCAGCGCCATGGCGATGTAGAAGCTGGCGAGGCCCGGCCCGAGGATGGCGATGATCGCCAGCATCAGGACGAGAAACGGAAAGGCGAGGATGATGTCGACGAGGCGCATGAACAGCGTGTCGGTCACGCCGCCGAAATAGCCCGCGAGGGTTCCCGCGATCGTGCCGATGATGAATGGGAACACCACGCCGATGACGGCGATCTGCAGGTCGATCCGCGTGCCCCAGATGACGCGTGACAGGATATCGCGACCGAAATTGTCGGTGCCGAACGGGTGCGCCAGGCTGGGCCCCGCCAGCCGGGCGGAGATGTCCTGGTAGATCGGGTCATAAGGTGCGATCACCGGCGCCCCGACGGCGAGCACCACGAAGAAGGCGAGCAGCCCTCCGCCGACGAGCAGCGGCTGGGGAACGCGGCGGGTTAAACGCCGGCGGCCTGTAGCCTGCATCGGGGGAGGGAGCGCGATCTCGCTCACAGCCGCACGCGCGGATCGAGCGTGACGGTCAGGACGTCGGCGAGGAAATTGACGAGAACGGAGGCGAGGGCGAACACCATGGCCACGCCCTGGACCACCATGTAGTCGCGGGTGAAGATTGCCCGGATGAGCAGCTGCCCCATGCCGGGAATGGCGAAGACGCTTTCCACGACGACCGTCCCGCCGATCAGCCAGCCGATATTGACGGCCAGAAGGTTCAGCGTCGGGATCAGCGAGTTCGGCAGGACATGGCGCCGGAAGACAAGGCTTTCCGGCAGGCCGCGCGCCCGCGCAGCGGTGGAAGCATCCGACTGCATCTCCGCGATGAGGCTGGCGCGCAGGCTGCGCGTCAGCACAGCCGACAGCGACAGCGCGATGGTCAGGCAGGGCAGCACCATGTGGTGCAGCTTGTCGAGCGGCGTGGTGCCGTAGCCGGAGACGGGGAAGAGGTCGAGTTGCACGCTGAACACGATGATCAGCATGAGGCCCAGCCAGAAGGCAGGCATGCCGAGCCCTGCAGTGGACAAGAGCCGCACGCCCTGGTCGACGATCCCGCCGCGATTGCGGGCCGCGAACGTCGCCAGCGGGATGGCGAAGGCCAGAGAGAGAAGGACGCTGCCGGAGACGAGAACGAGGGTCGGCTCGAGGCGACCGAGGATCAGGCCGAGGACGTCGACCTTGTAGAGGATCGAGCGGCCCATCTCGCCGTCGGCGAGATTTTTCAGGAAGTAGAAATACTGGATCCAGAGCGGGTCATCGAGCCCGTACTGGTCGCGGATACGGGCGAGAGCCGACGGCGTGGCGCGGGTGCCGAGCAGGATCCGCGCCGGGTCGCCCGGAATCGAGCGAACCAGGACGAAGGTGATGATGCTGATGCCCAAGAGCACCGGCAGGAGCTGGAGGGGCCTGTACAGAACGAAGCGATAGCGGTGCATCGCCGTCAGCCTTCCGCGTCTGTGGAATGCATGGCCGCCACTGCTGCGCTCATCCGCCGCCGCGACGCTTCAGGAAATCGACGAGGACCGGATAGAAGGCTTCCGGCTCCTCGAAGAAGGGCATGTGGCTGGAATTGGGGAAGACCTTGAGCTCGGCATCGGGCAGAGCGTGCTTCATCTTTGCGGCACAGGCCGGTGTCAGCTCGTCATGCTGGCCGACGGTGATCAGCACCGGGACGGTGATCCGGTGCATGTCGGGAATGCGGTTCCAGTCCTTCAGATTGCCGGTGTAGAGAAACTCGTTCGGCCCCTGGATCGTCTCGTAGGGCCCCATGTTCCAGTCGCCGAGCGAACGCTGCACCGGCGCGGGCCACTCGGACAGCCGGCACACATGGCGATAGTTCAGGACGGTGATCGCGGCCTGGTATTCCGGATGGTCGAGCGTGCCTTCGGCCTCGTGCCGCTGCATCATCGCCACGGTCTCTGCGCCGAGCGCCTCACGCAACCGTTCCAGTTCGCGCACCAGATGCGGAATGTCGGCTGCCGTGTTCTCGAGCGTCAGCGTGCGCAGCGCGTCGGGATAGGTGAGGGCGTATTCGATCGACAGCCAGCCGCCCCAGGACTGGCCGACGAGATGGACCTTGCCCAGGCCGAGGGCCTGGCGCACGGTCTCCACCTCCTCGACATAGCGGGTTATGGTCCATAGCGCCGGGTCTGTCGGCCGGTCCGACGCGCCGGTGCCCAACTGGTCGAAGGCCACCACGCGGTAGCCGTGGTCGATCAGGCAGGAGTGGGAATCGCGCAGATAGTCGCAGGGCAGGCCCGGGCCGCCATTCAGGCAGAACACCACGTCGTCGCCGGAACCGTAGCTGTAGGTGACGACCTTGTAGCCCTCGACCTCGACTTCCTGCCGTTCGTCCGGCTCGATCTCGCGCCACATGCTGCCATCTCCCCTGCAATCGCTGTCATTCAACAGCGAACCCAGGGATCGTAACGGCTGCGCCGCGGCAGCCGCCAGCTATCAGAAATGATAGGTCGCTCACGCAATTCTTGCGCCGCACCGCTTAGAATGTAAACATGACGCAGAATTAGCCAAAGCGGGCGATATCATTGAAATTGAATGATATTTCGGAAATGGATGCTTATTTCTCGTTAGGCCGTAGCCTGGACGAGCGGATGCTCCTCGCCCAGGACGCGCTCCCCCGTTTCGAGCTCACCTCGCTGATCTACGACTTCACCCCGGTGAAGTTCTCGCATGATGGCGCGGTGGTGACGCCCTCCTTCCTCTCGATGCGCAATCTGCCGGCAGATATGGCCAAGGTCTGGTGCGAGGATGGTTTCTACCAGATCGACCCGGTGCAGCAGCTTGCGTTCCGGTCGCATCTGCCGTTCGCCTGGTCCTATCGCAGCGACGGCAAGACGCCGCTGAACCGGATCCTCGCGCCGGCGCACAAACCGGTGGTGGACTATGTCCACGACATGCGGATCACTTGCGGTGTCACGGTCCCGGTCCACATGCCGGACGGCGAGTGCGCCGTCGTGACGGGGGTCCGGCAGGATGCCGACGACGACTTCGAGGCGACCATCGGCGGCAATGTCGCGACCTTCGCGCTATTTGCCCATGTGCTGCACGAAAAGATCTATCCCCTGTTCGACGAGGAGGCGCTGCGGGCTCGACCCATCAGCCTCACGCCGCGCGAGCGCGAATGCGTCGCCTATGCGGCCCAGGGCCTGTCCGCGAAGGAGATATCGAAGCGTCTCGAACGCGCGGTGCCGACGGTGGTGATGCATCTGAATGCGGCAGCCCGAAAGCTTTCGGCGACCAATCGAGCGCAGCTCATCGCCCGGGCCGCACATTACCGACTGATTGGCACTTCGTGACGCGGAGCTCGAATGCACGGACTCCGTGATGGACAAGGCCTCAGCCGTGAGGGATGCCGCTGCACCGTGATGCCGCATTCCGCCTTCCTCGAGGAGGGGCGGCGCAACGAGATGGCGGCGGTACTGATCGCCGATCCGACCCCGTGCTGGCGGCTTTCAGTCGTGGTGTCGCAGCGCACGATGAACCTGGCGGTAGCGACGCCATCGCAGAAAGTTGCAGGCTTGCCAGCGTGGTCGTCCGGGCTTCGGCCGTTTGCGGAACGGCACGGGCGACGCCTTCGTGTATGCGGGCAAGTCGCCAGAGCCGCGCCTGCCCCGGGATGCCTGCGAACAGCCGATACGAGACGCCGCGGCTCCCGTCGCGGCAGGAGCGGACTGTTGTCTACTGAAACAGCCTTGCGAGGAAGAGCATGACGAAGACCAGAGTGGCCGTGGATGTCGGGGGCACCTTCACCGACATCTGCATCATGGACGAAGAGACAGGCGCGATCCGGATCGAGAAGACCGCGTCGACGCCGCAAGATCCCATGCAGGCGATCATGAACGGCGTCGAGCAGGGCAGGATCGATCTCGCCGAGGTCACGATGTTCTCCCACGGCACGACGGTTGCCACCAACGCGCTGATCACGCGGCGCCTGCCGCGCGCAGCCATGGTCTGCACCGAGGGGTTCCGCGACGTGGTGGAGATCCGCCGCGCCAACAAGGAGGACCTCTGGGACACCTACAAGGATGTCGCCAAGCCCTACATTCCGCGCCGCGATCGACTGACGGTGCGCGAGCGCGTGGACGCCAACGGCGCGATACTCGAGGCGCTCGACGAGGAGGACGCACGGCGCGTCGCCGAAGTCCTGAAGAAGCGCGAGGTGAAGTCGATCGCCGTCTGCTTCATGAACTCCTACGTCAACGGCGCCAACGAGCGGCGCATGCGCGAGATCCTGGCGGAGGTCATGCCCGACGTGCCGGTATCTGTGTCGTCCGAAGTGATGCCGGAAATCTTCGAGCACGAGCGGTTTTCGACGACGATGGCCAACGCGGTCTGCGCGCCGGTCGTGGTCGACTACGTTTCCCGGCTGGGGGAAAAACTGGCGGAGGCCGGTTACGGGCGTGACCTCCTGCTGCTGCACTCGGGCGGCGGCGTGATGACGCCCGCCAGCGTCAGGGATTTCTCGGCCCGCCTTGCCGGTTCGGGGATCGCGGCGGGCGCGATCGCGAGCCGCTTCATCGGCAATTTGTGCGGCTTTCCCAATTCCATCGGCTTCGACATGGGTGGCACCTCGACCGACGTTTCGCTCGCCTGGGCAGGCGAGCCGCGCATCACCAAGGACTGGTACATCGAATATGGCTACCCGATCCGCTTCCCGTCGATCGAGGTGCTGACGATCGGCGCCGGCGGCGGCTCGCTCGCCTGGCAGGACGAGGGCGGCAGCTTGCGCAACGGCCCGCAGTCGGCCGGCGCGCATCCGGGGCCGGCCTGCTACAAGAACGGCAACGGGACCGCGACCAACACCGACGCAAATGTCGTGCTGGGGCGCCTCGGCACGAGCCTTGCCGGCGGCAAGATCACACTGGATCCTTCGCTGGCGAAGCAAGCCGTGCAGGAGACCGTTGCCGACCCGTTCCAGATGGAACTGCACGAGGCAGCCGAAGCCATCATCGCGGTGGCCAATGCCAACATGGCCAACGCCGTGCGTCTCCTCTCGATCAGCCGCGGCTACGATCCCCGCGACTTCGCACTGGTCGCCTTCGGCGGCGCCGGCGCGCTGCACGGTGCGGCGGTGGCGAAGGAACTGGCGATCCCGACCGTGATCGTGCCGCCGAACCCCGGCGTGACCTCGGCGCTCGGGTGCCTGCTGGTCGATGTCCAGCACGACTTCTCCGACAGCTTCATGGCGGATGCGTCGAGCGTCGCGCCGGCCGACATGGAGTCCGCGTTCGGCCGCATGGAGGCGCAGGCCATCGAACGCCTGACGCACGAGGGTGTCGAGCCGGCCGACATGGCGCTGCAGCGCAGCGTCGAGATGATGTACCAGGGCCAGTGGCGCGCCCTATCGGTTTCTGCGCCGGCCAGGATCGAGAGTGTTTCGGCGTTGGTCGACGCTTTCCATTCCGAGCACGAGCGCGAGTTCAACTTCCGCCGCGAGGATGCGCCGGTGACCATCTTCCGCGTCGCGGTCAAGGCCGTCGGCATCGTGCCCAAGGCCGATCTGCCGAAGCACGAGGTGAGGGCGCACGTGGCGGAGCCTGTCGGTCGCCGCGAGGTCTGGTTCGATGGCATGGCGCACGATGCGGCGCTTTATCAGCGCGACGACCTGAAAGCGGGCGCTGCCTTCGATGGCCCGGCCATCGTCGAGCAGTTCGATTCCACCACCGTGGTGCCGCCCGGGACGACCGCATCGGTCGACGCCTTCATGAACATCCTCATTACCATGACGAAAGGCTGAGCCCATGGACATGGACACGAAGCCGGAGAACAGGCTCGATCCCGTGACCTTCGAGGTGCTGAAGAACTCCTTCATCACCACCGTCGACCAGATGGCCGAGCAGATGCTGCGCACCTGCTATTCCTTCGTCATCTACAACCGCGACTTCTCCAACGCGCTGCACGACGCCGAAGGCAACTCGGTCGCGCAGGGCAACTACGACATCGCCGTCCACGTCGGCACGCTCCACAACACCTGCAAGGAGGTCATCCGCCACTTCGAGGGCGACATGGCGCCGGGCGACGTCTACGCCATCAACGACCCTTATGCCGGCGGCACGCACTTCTCCGGCGTGCGCCTCGTCCGGCCGATCTTCGACGAGGACACGCTGATCGGCTTCTCGCAGTCGAACGGTCACTGGTCGGATCTCGGCGGCTCGGTGCCCGGTTCCTTCGACGTGACGGCGCGCGACATGTTCCGCGAAGGCATGCGCATCACGCCGGTGCGGCTCTTCCACAAGGGTCGCTTCTGCTCCGACGTCGCCAACCTGATTGCCGCGCAGACACGCGACCCGGCCTCGATCATCGGCGACATCCACAGCCAGGCGCAGGCGACACAGGTGGCCGAGCGCGAGATCCTGAGGCTCGTGCGCAAATACGGTCGCGACCAGGTCACGCGCGGCATGGAGGAAGTGCAGGACTATGTCGAGCGCGCGGTGCGCAAGCGCATCGCCGACCTGCCCGACGGCACCTGGGAGACGGTGGACTATATCGACCGCGACCCGGCCGGCGGCGAGGGCATGATCCCGATCCGCATCAAGATGACGATCAAGGGCGACGAGATCACCTACGATTTCACCGGCAGCCATCCGACGATCGGTTCGATGTACAATTCGGCCCACGGCGCCACCTTCTCGGCGGTCGTCGCAGGTACCAAGACGTTCTTCCCCGACCTGCCGCTGAACAGCGGCTTCTACCGGATGATCAAGGTGACGGCGCCCAAGGACAGCATCGTCAGCGCCGAATGGCCGGTGGCCGTCACCGGCTTCCTGATGCCGTTCGAGAAGATCATGAACGCGATCTTCGAGATGTGGTCGAAGATCATGCCGGAACGTGCCATCGCCTGCGCCTTCAACCTCGAATATCTGCTGGCCGGCGGACGCGACGCCCGCAAGCCGGAAAAGCCGATCTTCATGTTCTACGAGTGGCTGCCGGGCGGCTGGGGCGGGCGCAACGGCAAGGACGGCGCCGATGTCACCACCGCCTGCTTCGGCACCGGCCTGATGTCCCAGCCCAACGAGGGCAACGAGCGGGTCAACCCGACCCGCACCACCGAGTTCCAGATCAAGCAGGATTCGGCCGGGCCCGGCAAATGGCGTGGCGGCGTCGGGGTCCAGAAGACGTCACTCCTTCTGGAAGCCGAGGGTGCGGTCATGTCCTATATCTGCGACCGCGAGCGGGCCGTGGTCTGGGGCGTCGAGGGCGGCCTGCCGTCGATGCCGCACGGCCTGACGCTGACCCGCGCCGGGTCGAAGGAGCCGACCTGGCTTGGCTCGGTGTTCTCCGACCATCCGGTCTTCACCGGCGACGAGTTCGCACGACCGACAGCGGGCGGCGGCGGCTTCGGCGATCCTCTGGAGCGAGACCCGAAACGGGTCATGGAGGACGTGATCGACGACTATGTCTCGATCGACCGTGCGGCGAAGGATTACGGGGTCGTCATTCGCGAGATCGACCGGGACCTCTGCGCGTTCGAGGTCGATGAGGCGGCGACACAGGCGAAGCGAGCGGAAATTCGGGCTGCGCGAACGGAATGGGCTCGCAGCGATCCGGAGGAAGTGGCGCGCAAATACAAGACGGGCGAGATCGACGCTCTGGACGCCATCCGCCGCTATGCCACGATCCTCGACTGGGAGACGGGCGAAGTGCTGCCGAAGACCACCGAGCAGTTCCGCGAGAGCTTCGAGAAGCGAACGGTGGCGCACTGGACGTGACCGACTGCCGGTGCCGCGGCTGATACTGTCGCGGCGCCGGCCCGGCTATCACTTTTCTCGATATGATAATCGCGGAACTACTATTTCACAGACGGCTCGTCCTGGGCAAAGATGATGCTGCGGTGCCGCAAAGGTATGGCAGTTCAGAGGGTTTGATCGATGTCGCAGGGCACGGAACGGCAGTTTGCCGTCGCCGACTGCATAGACATGGCTTTGGCAGCACGTCGCCAGGGTGCGACCGTGCTGGCGGGCGGCACATGGGTCATGCGCGATCCGCTGCGGGGGCAGGGCCTGCCCGCATCCGTCGTTGTTCTCTCCGCCATCCCGGCGATGACGGAGATCGCGATCGAGGCCGACCGGATCACGATCGGCGTCTCCGCCACCCACGCCATGCTGGCGGATGCGCTGCGGAATCTTGCGGGCCTCGAGGGGCTCGTGGCCGCAGCCGAGGGCGCGGCCAATCCTGCTATCCGCCGCGTCGCCACCGTTGGCGGCAATCTCTGTACGGTGGATTTTCCGGCCGCCGATCTGGTGCCGGCTTTCCTTGCCTACGGTGCGATGGTCGAGCTTGCGACGCCGGAAGGCACGCTGCTCCTCAAGATGCCCGAGTTTCTCAAGGAGCGGCGGGACCTGCTGGGAAAGGCGTTGCTGACGCGCCTGCACCTGCGCCGCGACGTGGTGGCGAGCGCCCATGCGCGGCTGCCGCTGCGCAAGGCCGGCGATTATCCGGCGGCGATCGTCTCCATCGCAGTCGATCGCGAGGGGGCGATCCGCGTCGCGGTCGGCGCGGTCGAGACGCAAGCGCGACGCTGGACCTCGCTGGAAGCTGCGCTGATGGGGGAGCCCGAAGCGCTCGGCCTTCCTGACCACGCGGCGGACCTCGCCCGCGAGCACAAGGAATTCACCGGCCGCGACGGTGTCGAGGCGGAGGGCTGGTATCGCTGCCAGGTTCTGCCCGCACTCGTGCACCGCGCGACGGCCGCCCTGCCGAGGCTGGAGACCCGGGCATGAGTGTCACCTTCAGGCTGAACGGCCAGACCTGCCGCTTCCACGACGACCCGATGACGCCGCTGATCGACGTCCTTCGGCAGGAGTACTTCCTGACCGGCACCAAGGCGGTCTGCCGCGAAGGCTTCTGCGGCGCCTGCACCGTGCATGTCGACGGCGAACCGCAGATGGCCTGCCTGAAGCCGGTCGGCCTCATCGCCGGGTGCGACGTCACGACCATCGAAGGTCTCGGCAGCGGGCGTGAGCCGCTGCACCCGTTGCAGGCCGCCTTTGCCGACGCCGATGTCGTCCAGTGCGGCATGTGCTTTCCCGGCATGGTGATGAGCCTGTCTGCCTTCGTGCGCGACAATCCGGACGCCGACCGCCCGGCGATCAAGGCGGCCATGACCGGCAATATCTGCCGCTGTACCGGCTATGAGCGGATCATCGACGCGGTGGTCGATCTTCTGAAGGACCGGGCGGCACCGGCAGCGGAGCGCGCCCATGTCTGAGCTGCTGACGCCGGAAGCTGCGACCGTCATGAACCTGCCGCGTCGCGACGCGCAGGACAAATTGCGCGGGCGCACGAAATACACGATCGACCGGGCGCGGCCGGACATGCTCCATGCCGTGCTGCTGCGCTCGACCGTGCCCGCAGGAAGGATCGTCAAACTCGACGTCTCCGCCGTCTGGGACTGTCCCGGCGTGCGCGGCGTGGTCACGGGGCAGGATGCGCCCGGCCTCTACGGCATCGGCATTGCCGACCATCCGCTGCTCGCCATCGACACGATCCGCTACCATGGCGAGCCGATCGTCGCGGTCGCCGCCGAGACCGTGGAACTGGCTCGCGAGGCGCTGAAGGCGGTCGTCATCGAGATCGAGCCGGTCGCGGCCCTCACGACCATGGAAGAGGCGCTGGCACAGGGCGCTCGGCTAATCCACGAGGACTGGCGCAGTTATGACGTCCTGGCCGAGGGCGGGTCGGGCTCGGGCAACATCGCCTGGGAGGCGAAGTCGAGCCGCGGCGACGTGGAAGCCGCCTTCGCGCGTCCCGACGTGACCATCATCGAAAGCAGCATCGGTGTCGGACGCCAGAGCCATGTGCCGTTCGAACCGCGCGTGGCGATCGGTTCGTGGGAGGACGGACGCGCCCATATCCAGACCTCGACGCAGGTGCCCTGGACGGTGCGCAACGTCACCGGCCGCGTCATGCAGCTGCCGCCCGGCCATGTCCGGGTCACCGTTCCGCCGGTCGGCGGCGGCTTCGGGCTGAAGTTCGATGCCTCGATCGAGCCGATCACGGCCGTGCTCGCCAGGATGACCGGTCGCGGCGTGATCCTCGAGAACACCCGCCAGGAAGAAATGGCGACGTGCCTGTGCCGCGAGAACGCGGAGATCCGGATCCGCTCGGCGGTGACGGCCGAAGGCGAGATCGTCGGGCGCGAGGCAGTCGTGCTGATGGACTGCGGCGCCTATGGCGGCGAGCAGGTCTTCCTGACGACGATGACGTCTCACACGCTGGGCGGCAACTACCGCGTCGGCGCGATCGCGATCACCAGCCGTGCGGTCTATACGAACACGCCGCCGAATGGCGCGTTTCGGGCGTGCAATGGCGTCTACAACACGTTCGCGCTGGAGCGGCATACGGACGAGATCTGCGCGGCGATGGGCTTCGACCCGATCGCGTTCCGCAAGGAGAACGTGCTCGGCGACGCCGACCTCGGGCCGACGGGACAGGTCTTCGAGGGCGATGTTCTGGAGCCTATGCTCCACCGCATGGACGCGCTCCGCGAAAGGACCGGCACGCTCGAGCATCTCGCCGACGGCCGGCTTTACGGCCGCGCAACGACGGTCGGCACCTGGTTCGTCTTCGTCGGCCCCTCGACCGCGACGGTCAACCTCAATGCCGATGGCAGCGCGACGCTGGTGACGTCGGGTGTCGAGATCGGTTCGGGAACGATGGTGCAGGCGCTGCCGCAGATCGTTGCCGGCCAGCTCGGCCTCGACCCCGATCAGGTCATCGTGCGCGAGGCGGATACCGATGCCGCCGGCCTCGACGCCGGGGTCGGCGGCGGGCGCACGACGGTTTCCATCGGCGCGGCGAGCGTTGCCGCCTGCGACGACGTGCGCCAGAAGCTCCTGCGCACGGCCGGCGAGATGCTGCAGGCGAAGCCGGAAGACCTTGTCCTGTCCAAGGGACGCGTCGAGATCGCCGGGCGTCCGGGATCGGGCACGACGATCCCCGCCGTCGTCGCGCATGCGCAGGCGACGACCGGGCCGATCAGCGGCAGCGGTGCCTTCACGGCGAAGAACACCCCCGCCATGGCCGGCTGCGCCATGGGCCATTTCATCGACGCGCTCGATATCCCGGTCTTCGTCGTCCACGAGGCGGAAGTCGCGGTCGACCCGGACACGGGCATCATCGAGGTCCTGGCCTATCGCGTGGTGCAGG
This sequence comes from Aurantimonas endophytica, assembly GCF_014196845.1. Lineage (GTDB taxonomy): Bacteria > Pseudomonadota > Alphaproteobacteria > Rhizobiales > Rhizobiaceae > Aurantimonas > Aurantimonas endophytica. The sequence goes on along the minus strand of NZ_JACIEM010000001.1, from coordinate 1,180,846 downwards.
ATGTCGGGCGGGCGCTCAACCCGCGCGCCATCTACAGCCAGATCCAGGGCGGCGTCGTGCAGGGCCTCGGCTATGCGCTGCACGAGGAGGTCACCATCACCGCCGATGGCCGAATCGCGCAGGACGGCTTCGAGACCTATCGCGTCCCGCTGGCCGGCGACGTCGTGCCGGTGGCGATCGATCTCTACGAAGGCGCGCCGTCGATCGGGCCGCTCGGCACCAAAGGGGCGGGCGAGGTGCCGATCCTGGCGGTGGGGGCAGCCATCGGCTGCGCCGTTTCCAACGCCATCGGCAAACCGGTCGACAGGCTGCCGCTCACCCCGCCGCGCGTGCTGCGGCTCCTGCACGACCGGGAGCCACGACCCGCTTTTCCGCACATCGCACCAGGCTGGACTCAGAACACGCCCAGCTGACGCCAGCGAAACCGAGCCACGAAGCGAAGACGATGGTCACACTGAACTGCGACATGGGCGAGAGCTATGGAAACTGGCGCTTCGGGGACGATGCCGGCATCATGCCGCATATCGACTGCGCCAACGTCGCCTGCGGCTTCCATGCCTCCGATCCCTGGACGATGCTGAAGACGGTGCGGCTGGCCAAGTCCCACGGCAAGGCCGTCGGCGCGCATCCCGGCCTGCCCGATCGAGAAGGGTTCGGCCGGCGCGAGATGAGACTGCAGCCTGAGGAACTGACGGCTGCCTTCCTCTACCAGATCGGCGCGCTTTGCGGCATCCTCGGCGCCGAGGGCGTCGCGCTTTCCCATGTGAAGCCGCACGGCATCATCTACGGCATGGCCGCGCGCGACATGGATACGGCCCGCGCCATCGCCGCGGCCGTCAAACCCTTCGGCGTGCCGGTCTTCGGCCTGGCGGGCACCTGCCATGAGACGGCTGCGAGCGAGCTTGGCGTGCCGTTCCTGGGCGAATTCTTCCCCGATCTCACCTATGCGCCGGATGGCAGCCTGATCATCCCGCGTCAGCAATCGGCGATCGATCTCGATGCGATCGAGCAACGCATGACCCGCGCGCTGACGGAGGGCGAACTGGTCGCGACCGACGGCAGCGTGCGCAAGGTCGAGTTCCAGACCGTCTGCATCCACTCCGATCCGCCGAACGCCCGCGACGTCGCCGAGCGGGTGCGCCGGGTCATCGATACGGCGCCGGGCGCCGGGACTGCCCGGCCATGATCATGCTCACCCACGGCATCGAGGAAAGCCTCGAAGTCCACCATTCGCTCCAGCATCTGAAGGCTGCCATGGACACGCTCTCGAACTCGCTCGCGGCGGCAGACATTGCCCACACGCTGCACCCCAACACCAACCTGCGTCTGCACGAGAAGAACGGCCCGCTGGTGATTGCGCGGGGCGATGGCATCCACGTCTATGACGACCGCGGCAAGGAATATATCGAGGGTCTGGCTGGGCTGTGGTCGGTCGGCGTCGGCTTCTCCGAGAAGCGGCTGGCGGACGTTGCCTACAAGCAGATGCTGAAGCTGCCTTATTACCACACCTTCTCGTCCAAGGGTCATGAGCCGTCGATCCGGCTGGCCGAGAAACTGGCGGAAATGACACCCGAGCCGCTGACACGCGCCTTCTTCACGTCGTCGGGCTCGGAAGCCAACGACACGATCGTGAAGATGGTCTGGTACATGAACAACGCGCTCGGCCGGCCGAAGAAGAAGAAGTTCCTGTCACGCATCAAGGGCTATCACGGCATCACGATCGCAGCCGGCAGCCTCACCGGACTACCGGTGAACCACAAGGATTTCGACCTGCCGGCGATCCCGGTGCACCACCTGACCTGCCCGCATTTCTATCGGTTCGGTACCGAAGGCGAGAGCGAGGCGGACTTCACGGCTCGCCTGCTGGCAGAGCTGGAAGCGGTGATCCTGTCCGAAGGGGCCGATACGATCGCTGCCCTCATCGGCGAGCCGCTGATCGCAGCCGGCGGTGTCCTGCCACCGCCGGTCGGCTACTGGGAAGGCGTAGAGCGGATCTGCCGCGCCAACGACATCCTGCTCGTCGCCGACGAGGTCATCTGCGGCTTCGGGCGCCTCGGCACGCCGTTCGGCTGCCAGAAATACGGCTTCACGCCCGATATCATGACGCTGTCGAAGCAGATCACCTCGTCCTACATGCCGCTGGCGGCCATCATGCTGTCCGAACCGATCTACCAGGTGATCGCCGACAATTCCGAGAAGCTCGGCATCTTCGGCCATGGCTTCACGGCCAGCGGGCACCCGGTGGCGACGGCGGTGGCGCTGGAAAACCTCGCGATCATGGAAGAGCGCGACCTGTTCGGCAATGCGGCGCGCCTGGAAGGCGTCTTCCAGGCCGGCCTGCGCTCCTTCGCGGATCATCCGCTGGTCGGCGAAGCGCGCGGCACCGGCCTGATCGGCGCGGTCGAGCTCGTCGCCGACAAGCCCACCCGGCGTCCCTTCGCCAAGGTCGGCCGCGCCGGCCAGATCGCGTCCGCCATCGGCCACGAGGAAGGCCTGATCTTCCGCGCCATCGGCGACCAGCTGGCGCTCTGCCCACCGATGATCATCACCGAGGACGAGGTCGGCGAGCTCATGGCGCGTATGGACCGCACGCTGGAGCGGCTGACGGGAGCGGTTGCTGCCGAAGGTCTGGAATGAGCCGGGCAACCGCAGAACCCGTCGTCCATATCGATGACGACCGGTTCAAGGTGACCGAATGGCGCTTCGCGCCAGGCGCCGAAACCGGCTGGCACATTCACGGCCACGACTATGTCATCGTGCCGCTGACCGACGGTACGCTGGGCCTGGAAGGGCCGGGCGGCGCGTCGCAGCAGGCGAGGCTCACCCAGGGCGTGCCCTATTCGCGGCGCACCGGCGTGGCCCACAACGTCATCAATGACGGCGAGACGCCGCTGGCCTTCCTCGAGGTCGAGGTGGTCGACAGCGATCTTTCGGCACGACGACTGGCCGTTCTCGACCGCTTCATGGGCGCGTGGAACGCGCGCGACGTCGAAGGGCTCATGGCCTGCATGGCGCAGGACTGCGCCTTCAACGCGTCGGCCGGCCCGGGCGCGGAAGGCAAGAGGCATGTCGGCCGCGAGGCGGTGCGCGCCGCCTACGCAGGCCTGTTCGATGCCTTTCCCGAAGCCGCGTGGACCAACGGCCGCCACGCGATCATGGGCGACACCGGCCTGTCGTCCTGGCGCTTCGTCGGCACGAGCACGGGCGGCCAGAAAGTCGATGTCGACGGCTGCGACGTCTTCGCGTTCTCCGGCGACCTGATCGCGCTGAAGGACTCCTACCGCAAGGCGCGGGGATAGGTTCAGGTCCTGGAGATCGGTTGGGAACGGCTGAGGTCGGGCTTTCTACTGGAGCGGGGTTGTGGGGGACCGTCCTCCGGAATTCGCATCTGACCGGTATAGAACGAAGAAACCCGGCCGCCTTGCAGCGACCGGGTCATTGCTGTTCCGGCACCGGACAGGCCGGTGCCGATCCTTGGCCTACTTGACGATGGCTTCCATCGGAACCGGCTCGGAAAGCTGCCACTCGCCGACCACGCCTGGCACACCCTTGTCGACATTGACCACGAGGTAGCGTGCCTGGTTCTGGTGATGCAGTTCGGAAGTGAAGGTGCGGGGCCCGAAGAGCGTCGGCTCGTCGGTCATCTTCTCGAGTTCCGCCACGACCGCCTCGGCTTCCGTCGTGCCGGCGCGCTCGACCGCCTTCGCCCAGACATCGACGGCGACATAGCCCGGATAGACGTACTGGCTCGAAGGATCCGAACCGGTCTTGGCCTTGTAGGCCTCGTTGAACTTCTTCACCTCGGGGTTCGGATCATCGCCGTAGATCGAACCCTGAACCGGGATGTAGAACTCGGAAAGATCGGGGACGGCCGCGAGCCAGTAGCTGCCGTCCATGCCCGAGCCGTTGAGGATCATGGAATTGATGCCGGCCGCGCGGATCTGCCTCACCGCCGATACGCCGCCCGGCATCATCGTGCAGAGCATGATGGCGTCCGGCTCCTCCGGGAGAGCCTTGATGCGGGTGATCTGGGCAGCGATGGAGGCGTCCTCGTTCTTGAACGTGTCTTCGCCGACCAACGTGGCGCCCTGCTCCTCGAGCTTCGGCATCATCCAGTCGAAGCCGTCGCAGATTCCCTTGTTGTAGACGGTCCAGGTGTCGAGCAGCTTGTAGAAGGTTTGTGCCCCCTTCTCCTTGAACGCCCATTCCGACATCGCGGCACCCTGGACAGGTGCCAGCACCGAGCCCGAGAAGCTCAGCGAGCCGACGCCCTGGATGCCGGCCATGACGGATTCCGCGCAGGAAAAGAACGACACGACGCCCGCATCCTGGGCGGCGAGCGCTGCCGGCGCGCCGAAGTCGTAATCGCAGGACACGACGACGAGGTCGGCGCCCTGGTCGAGCACCGTCAGGCCCGCCTTGGCGCCTTCGGTCCGATCCGACTTGGTGTCGGCACGCACCACCTGGATCTGCTTGCCCAGCAGGCCGCCGGCAGCATTGATCTCGTCGATGCGGATCAGCGCGGCCTCGTCGGCCGGCTTGTCGTACGCTTCCATCGCGCCCGACTGGGCCGTGGCGAAACCGATCGTCACCGTCTCGTCGTCGGCAAGCGCCGGGAGCGTCATGCTGACCGAGGCCAGGGCCGTCGCAAGTAGTCTCACCTTGTAGGACATGCACGTCTCCTTTGTTCGACCGTCGGCTTCCGGCCGGCGATCATTTGCTGCGTTTGCTACGGGTTAAGGTGACCTCGCGATTGCCCAAAAGGCCGGATGGGCGCAGCGCGAGGATCACGATCATGATGATGCCCAGGGCGATCTCCTGCACGCCCCTGGGCAGCGCGAACGTCGTGTCGGCGATCGAGACACCGTTTTCCATCCAGCGCAGGAGCTGGATCAGCCCCGAAAGCAGGACGACGCCGATGACCGCACCGGACAGGCTGCTCATGCCACCGACGACCAGCATGGAGAGCGTGATGAAGGTGAGGCCGAGGTAGAAGGCATCGGGGGTCACGACGCCGACCGAATGAGCGGCAAGCGCGCCACCAAGGCCCATGACGGCGCCCGACACGACAAAGGCGACGAGGCGCTCCTTCGGGATGTCGACGCCGGATGCGGCCGCGGCCGTCGGCTCGTCCCGGGAGGCGCGCAGCGCAAGGCCCGAGCGCGAGATCGCATGCGCCCAGGCGATGAAGACCGCCACCACGGCGCCGATCAGATAGGGCCAGATCGTGCGGATGATCGGGATGCCGACGACGGACGAGGTGCCGCCGGTCACGCTGTCCCAGTTGGCGTAGATCGTATTGATCATGGCCAGCACCGCGAAAGTGGCAATCGAGGCGGCGATGCCCGACAGCCGCATCAGGACGCGACCCAGGATCAGCGCGGCTACGCCGGCAAACAGGGACGCGATCACCGCCGACTGCCAGTAGGGCAGGCGCATGTCGAGGACGAACTGCGGCAAGCCCGGGAGGGCACTGGCCTTCATCATCGGGTTGATGGTCATCCAGGCGGCGGCATAGGCGCCGAGGCAGGTGAAGCCGATGTGGCCGAAGCTCAGGATCCCGGAATTGCCGATGAAGATGTAGAGACCGACGACCAGCGTGACGCGCACGAACAGGTCGATCACGGTCTGGTTGAAGGGCCGCGAGCCGGTCACATGGGTCACGACGGCGATCGCGATCAGCAGCAGCGCCAAGAGGATCGGCGTCATGATCGTCTTGCTGGCGAGCGCGAAGCGGGCTGGCTTGTGCTCGGCGACGGCAGCCGGGGAAACCGCTTCGGCGGTCGTGGAGGGGGCGGCAGCGGTCATGATCGATCAGATCCTTTCCTTGGTGCCGCGGGCAGAAATCAGCCCCTGCGGACGGAACAGAAGGATGAGGATGACGGCGCCGTAGACGAAGGCGTCGCGGAAGGCGCGTGCGTCGATGGGCAGGACGACCTGCATGACGACCGATGCCGCGCCCAGCAGGAAGCCGGCAAGCACGGCGCCGGGCAGGCTGCCGAGGCCGCCGATCACGGTGGCGATGAAGGCCATCAGCATGACGGAAGCCCCCATCTGGATGTCGAGCGTGCCGGTCTGGCTGCCGAAGATCAGCGCGATGGCGCCGGCGAGCGCACCCGATATGGCGAAGGCCCCCATGATCACGTTGTTGGCCCGCACCCCCAGCATGCGGGCCATCGAAAAGTTCTCCGCCGCGGCGCGCATCTCCAGGCCAAACCGGGTCCGGCGCAGGAACAGGGTCAGCGCCAGGAGGATCAGCATCGTGGCGACGATGGTGATGAGCTGCAGGAGAGGGAGCCGCGCGCCGAAGATCTCGATCGGCTGGCCGAGTCCCGGCAGGAGCGAGATCGACTTCGGCCGGCTCGTGAAGAGCATCAGCAGGACGTAGCGGATGACGAAGCCGAGGGCGAAGGAGGCGATCATCATCGTCGCCGGATTGGCATGGCGGAAGCGGCGATAGACGACGATCTCGCACAGAACCGAAAGAGCCGCGCCGACGATCAGGACGAAGGGCACGAGCAGGTACCAGGGCAGGAGCCCTGCGAAGACGATCGCCAGCGCGTCGGTGGAGGGCCAAAGCAGCGCGAAGACCGAGAAGGCGATGACGTCGCCATGGGCGAAGTTGACCAGCCGCATCACGCCGAAGATCAGCGCGATGCCGAGTGCGCCGAGGGCGTAGAGCGAGCCGAGCGAGAGCGCGTCGAACAGGATCTGCAGCATCTCAATGATCCTCGTAGCCGAAATAGGCGGCCTGGATGGCTGCGCTGTTGCCGAGCTCGCGGGCATCGCCATCCAGAACGATCTGGCCGCCGCGCATGAGCAGCATGCGTCCGCCCACCATGACGGCGCGGGTCGAGCTCTGCTCGACGATCAGCAATGTCAGGCCGCGCTGGGCGCGCAGCGCGATCAACCGTTCGTAGACATGGTCGGTGATGTTGGGCGCGAGACCGAGCGACGGCTCGTCGATGGCGATCAGGCGCGGCTGCGTCATCAACGCCCGGCCGATCACCAGCATCTGCTGCTGGCCGCCGGAAAGCAGGCCGGCCTGGCCGTTGCGGCGCTCCTTCAGCATCGCGAACGTGTCGTATACCGAGGCAAGCTCGTCCGCGACGCGGCCGCGCCTGGCGCCTGTGTGCATGCCGGTGCCGACCAGGAGGTTCTCTTCGACCGTCAGCGAACCGAAGACCTCACGGCCCTCGGGCACCATCGAAAAACCCATGCGGGCGATGTTCTCCGGCTTTTCGGCCGTGATGTCGGTGCCGCCGAGCGTGATCTTGCCGCCGGCGCAGTGCGTGACGCCGGCGATCGAGCGCAGCAGCGACGATTTGCCGGCGCCATTCGGGCCGGTGATGAAGAGGATCTCGCCTTCGGCCATCTCGAAGGAAACGTCTCGGACGGCGGTCAGGCTGGCATAGCGTACGGTGACGCCGGTAAGCGACAGCAAGGCGGTCATCAGACGACCTCCAGCGCTTCGACGGGAATGTCGGGATCGGCGGCGGTGCCCATGTAGGCGTGGCGCACCTTTTCGCTGCCGCGGATCGCGGCCGGTGGGCCCTGCTCGATGATGGCGCCGGAGTCCAGCACCACGATATGTTCGCACAGGCCGAGGACGAGGCCGACATTGTGCTCGATCAGCAGCACGCCGCAGCCGAGGTCGGTGGCGATGCGCCGGATCAATGCGGAAAGCTCGGCGGCTTCCGGGCCGCTCATGCCGGCGGCAGGCTCGTCGAGCAGGATATAGGCGGGCCGGCCCATCAGCGCCCGGCCGATGGCGACGCGGCGCTCGTCCGTATAGGGCAGCGTGCCGGCGATGCGCTCGCCCAGCGCGCCGATGCCGATCCACTCGAGCATGGCCTCGGCCTCGGCCACCGCCGCGCGGCGGCTCATTCCGAGCCCGACCCCGGTCACTTCGAGATTGTCGACGACGGCGAGGTCGCGGAACAGGCGGCCGCCCTGGAACGTGCGGGCGATGCCCTTGCGGCGCACCTGATGCGGCTTCATGCCGGCAAGCGACGCCCCGTCGAGCTTCACCGCACCCTCGGTCGGCGACTGGAAGCCGGTGAGGACGTTGACCAGCGTGGTCTTGCCGGCGCCATTCGGGCCGATCAGGCCACTGATGCGGCCCGGCGTCACCTCGAAGTCGACCGCTGAAAGAGCTTTCAGGCCCGCGAATGCGACCGAGACCATCTCCGCCCTCAGATGATTCATGCGCCGTCCCTTCTATTCTCCGATGAAGAAAGCCTGCAGCGACAGGACGGCAAAGGCGCCGGTCACGTGGCTGGATGTCTTCCCCTTCGGTCCCTGCCGCCCTTGTCGGGCGGCTGGGATGGCCAATCTTCTGCCGTCACCGGCATAGTCTCGTCGTTACGCGCGCCGAATCTCGTCGCCGGCGCGCGGGAGGCCGGATCGGCCGACCGCTTCCTCCCTCCAGCCCCTTCGGGGCAGGAAACCTTGTTTCCGCAGGTTGCCCGGTCAAAGTCTCCCGAAGCCTTGCGGCGACCTGCGACCGGCATCAGCCGGCCAGGTAGTCCTCGGCGCGCTTCCGCGTCGCCGTCGCGTCGGCCCGGGCGGCAAGCGCCTGGTCGAGCGTCACTTCCACGAACCGGGCCGGCATATGCGGCTGAAGCTGCGCGATCAGGTCCATGTCGGCCGAGATCACGACGCCCAGCATCATGTAGCCGCCGCCCGAGACCGCGTCGCGGTGGAGCACGATGGGCTCGGTGCCGCTCGGCACCTGCACGGAGCCGTAGGGATAGCAGGCGTCGACGATGTTGGACGGGTCGGAGCCTGCCCCGAACGGCGGTTCGCGCGGCACGAAGTCGAGCGGCGTGCCACCCTTGAAGCGATAACCGATGCGGTCGGCTTCCGGGGCGACCTTCCAGGTCTCTTCGAAGAAGCGCTTGCCGGCAGCATCGGTGACGCGATGCCAGTAAAGGCCGGGCAGCATGCGCAGTTCGGCTTGCGCCTTGTCCGGGCGGCGGTATTCAGCGGGCAGGGACTTGCCAGCCTTCCCCGCGCCCTGGCCGATCGGCAGTTCGTCGCCGGCCTTGAGCACGCGGCCTTCGAAGCCGCCGAGCGCGCCCAGCACGTAAGTCGTGCGCGAGCCCAGCACGACAGGCACGTCGATGCCGCCGGAGATCGCGATATAGGCGCGCGCGCCGCCCTTGAGGTAGCCGAAGGAGAGCCGGTCGCCGGCCTTCACCTCGAAGCTTTCCCAGGTCGGCTTTTCCTCGCCGTTGAGCTTGGGCGGCAGTTCGCCGCCGGTGACGGCGACCGTGACCGGCTGCGTGAATTCCAGCTCGGGTCCCAGGAACGTCGCCTCGAGAAGGGCCGCGCCCGGCTCGTTGCCCACCAGCAGGTTGGCGATGCGCGTGGCGAAGCGGTCCATGCCGCCGCCCTCTGGGATGCCGATATGGTAGTAGCCCGGGCGGCCGAGATCCTGCACCGACGTCGCGAGGCCGGGGGAGATAACCTTGACGGTCATTTCAGCAGCTCCATCAGCTTGGCATTGGTGCCGGTGATGTCCTTGTCGAAGTCGGCCAGGCTGAACGTCGCGTCGCGCACGGTCGGTTGCCACCTGTTGGCCGCGATCTCTTCCAGCGTCGCATCGTAGTCGTCGCGGCCGATCGCCTTGAAGCGCACGATGTCGCCGGGCTTGAACAGGCACATCTCGTCGGTGAGGTAGCGGACCTTTCGCTCGGGATCGTAGATCGGAGCCGGCGTCACGCCGTACATCTGATAGCCGCCGGCGCCGCGCACCGAATAGATCGCGGCGAAGCAGCCGCCGTGGCCGATGGTGAGTTTCGGCGTGTCGGTGCGCGGACGCAGGTATTTCGGCGCCTGGATCTGCCGGGCGCGCTCGACCATCTGGTAGAGGAAGGGCAGGCCCGCCACGAAGCCGACCATGGAGACGAACCATGGCTGGCCGGCATAGGCCGCGATGAACTCCTCGATCGTCGCATAGCCGTTGATGCGGGCGGAATATTCGAGATCGCTCGAGGACGGGTCCTGATGGCGCTCGCGGAAGCGCAACATGGTCTCGTGCGTCCAGGGGTCCTGGAAATAGACCGGCAGTTCGATGATGCGGGTGTCGAGCACCGGATCGGAAGCGGCCGCCGCGCTCTCCATCGACTTCAGTTCGGCAAGGAGATCCTGCGGCTTGATCAGGTCCGGGTCGAAGCGGATCTGGAAGCTCGCATTGGCCGGGCAGATCTCGGTTACGCCCCTGATGCCGGCCTGCTTCACAGCATTGGTCATCGACAGGCCGGTAAAGAAGGAGGCGAGCGACATTTCCTCGGATACTTCCCCGAAGATATGTTCGTCACCGCCGAAGTTGAATCGGATCGCCATCGGGTCTCCTTCAGTTCGCAAGCGCTGCGGCGTTTTCGGTGAGCCAGCCTTCCAGCCAGCGGGTGTGGACGTTTCCGGCGCGCACCGACGGATCGGCGGCGAGGGCCAGGAAGAGCGGCCTGGTCGTCTTGAGCCCGCCGATCTGCAGCTCGCCCAGCGCACGGACCAGACGGTCGATGGCCGCCTCCCGCGTCTCGCCGTGCACGATCAGCTTGGCGAGCAGGGAGTCGTAGAAGGGCGGCACCTGATAGCCCTGGTAGAGCATCGAATCGAAACGCACGCCCGGGCCTCCGGGAATGCGCAGATCCTCGACCGTGCCGGGGAACGGCGCGAAGTCCTTTGCAGGGTCCTCGGCGTTCAGGCGCACCTCGATCGCATGGCCCTTGACCGCAATGTCCGACTGCTTGAGCCGAAGCGGCTCGCCACCGGCGATCCGCAGCATCTCGGCCACCAGGTCGATGCCCGTAACGGCTTCCGTCACCGGATGCTCGACCTGGATGCGGGTGTTCATCTCGATGAAGTAGAAGCAGTCGGCCTCGTCGTCGTAGAGATACTCGACCGTGCCCGCGCCCGAGTAGTTCACGGCCTCGGCGAGCGCCACGGCCGAGGCGCACAGTCTCTCGCGCAGAGCGTCCGAAAGGGCCTGTGACGGCGCCTCTTCCCAGACCTTCTGTCGGCGGCGCTGCAGCGAGCATTCGCGCTCGTAGCAATGGATCGCGCGGGTCCCGTCGGCCAGCACCTGGACCTCGATGTGCCGGGCCTTGCCGATGACCTTTTCCATGTAGAGGCCGCCATCGCCGAAGGCAGCCAGCGCCTCCGCCTCGGCCTGCGGGAAGGCCTGCTCGAATTCGGCTTGGGATTGGGCGATGCGGATGCCGCGCCCGCCGCCGCCGGCAGCGGCCTTGATCATGACGGGGAAGCCGGTTTCTTCGAGGATGGCGCGGGCGTCATCAATGCCGTCGACGCGGCCGGCGGAGCCGGGCACGACCGGCACCCCAGCCTTCGCCGCAGCTGTTCGGGCCGACACCTTGTCGCCCATCAGCCGCATTGCGTCACCGGACGGACCGACGAAGACGAGGCCTGCCGCCTTCACGGCATCGGAGAAGTCGGCGTTCTCCGCCAGGAAACCGTAGCCGGGGTGGACGGAGTCGCAGCCCGTATCGGCGGCCGCCTTCAGCAGCGCCTCGATGTTGAGATAGGACTTCTTGGCCGCCGGCGGTCCGATGTTGACTGCCTCGTCGGCGATCTGGACATGGAGCGCTTCCGCGTCGGCGGCCGAGTAGACCGCGACGGTCGCGATGCCGAGGTCCTTCGCGGCCCGGATGATCCGGACGGCGATCTCGCCCCGGTTGGCAACCAGAAGCTTCTTCAGCATCTCAGTCGAGATCCGCCAGCGGCGCCCCGGCCATGACCGGCTCCTCGTTGTCGACGAGGAAGCGGATATTGGCGCCGGCTGTCTCCGCGCGAACCTCGTGGAACGACTTCATCACCTCGATCAGGCCAATGACGTCGCCGGCGTCGACGGCGTCGCCATCAGCCTTGTAGGGCGGCTTGTCAGGGGCGGCGCTGCGATAGAACGTGCCGGGAAGCGGGGACAGGATCTGGGCCATTTTAGCTCCGAAGTGGCGGTCGTTTGACAGGCAGCATCCGACCCCCCGGGGGGTCGGCACGCAATTTCAGTGCCAGGGCGCGACCGCGTCGCGGACTGCCCTGGTGATGTCGAGTGCATTCGGCGTATCGGAATGGATGCAGATCGTTTCGCAGCGAACCGGGAACAGGCTGCCATCCTCGCAGGTGCCCTGACCGTCGGTGATGGCGCGAACGCAGCGCTCGGCCATCAGCGCCGGGTCCTTGGCATCATGCTCGCGCGTCACGATCAGCGTTCCACCGGGCGCATAGTCGAGATCGGCGTAGTACTCCGCGATGAACGTCTTGCCGCGCGCCTGGTAGACCTTCTCGTGGAATGTGCCGGTCATGCCGAACAGCGGGACGTCGAACACATCGGCAGCGTCGCAGATTCCGTGCGCGACCTCTTCCTGGCGTCCGGCCATGCCGTAAAGGCTGCCATGCGGCTTGATATGGTTGAGGACCATGCCCTCGGCCTTCAGGAAGCCGACAAGGGCGCCCACCTGGTAGATCACGAGATTGGCGACCTCTTCGCGGCTCAGCTTCATCTCGCGGCGGCCGAAGCCTTGCAGGTCCGGCAGGGAGGGATGCGCGCCCACCTTCACGCCGTTCGCCTTGGCGCGGCGTATCGTGAGCCGCATGTGATCCGGATCGGAGGCATGGAAGCCGCAGGCGACGTTGGCCGCGTCGATGAGCGGCATGATGCCGACGTCGTCGCCGATCTTATACAGGCCGAAGCCTTCCCCCATGTCGCAGTTCAGCGTCACGCCCATTCAGTGAACCCCTCGGTGCCGTCTTTTTCGGCGCTGAAGAATGATGGCGCAGCAATGGGCAGTTGTGAAATAGTAGTTTATTGTTTGTTTTATCGAAAAAACTGATCGCCTATTTGCGAGGCAAATTGACCATCACCTTGAAACAACTCGACTATTTTATAGCCACGGCGGATAGCGGGCAGGTCAGTCATGCCGCCGTCGAGTTGAACATCTCCCAGTCGGCGGTCACCGCCGCGATCAAGGCGCTCGAACGCGAATTGGGAGAACGGCTGTTCGACCGGACCCATTCCGGTGTCCGGCTGACGATGGAAGGTGCCCGCTTCCTTGATCACGCGCGGGTCATCACCGGTGCGGTTGCCGCTGCCATCCACAGTCCGCTGCGCGAACACCAGGGTCTGGCAGGCCGCCTGAGGCTGGGCATGACCTACACCGTGGTCGGCTATTTCATGTCCAAATACTACGCGCGCTTCCGCAAGACATATCCCCATATCGAGGTCGAGGCGATCGAACTGCCGCGAGATGCGCTGGAGGAAAGCGTGGTGGGCGGCGACATCGACATGGCGGTCATGCTCGTCTCCAACCTTAAGCGGATGGAGGAGATCGATCATGAGTTGCTGGTACGTTCGCAGCGTCGTTTATGGATGCCGGCCGATCACCATCTATCGGCGAAACCTGCAGTCACGCTGTCGGACGTTGCGGCCGAGGATTATATCTTCCTGACGGTGGACGAGGCGAAAACTACCGCGTCCCGGTATTGGGAAGCAGCCGGGCTGACGCCTCGCACGGTTCTCGTGACCTCGTCGGTGGAGGCAGTCCGGTCGCTGGTCGCGGCTGGCATGGGCGTGACGGTGCTGTCCGACATGGTGTATCGACCCTGGTCGCTGGAGGGCCAGCGCATCGAGGTGCGCGCGCTGGACGACAAGGTTCCCAGCATGGATGTCGGTCTCGCCTGGGCGCGGGACCGGGACATTTCTCCGCAAGCCGCCGCGTTTCGCGCCTTCATGTCGGTCACCATAGGTGGCGGCGGCTGACCTTCCCATCTGCGCCCTTGAGGCGGAGGACTCGTCGCATGCCGCTGGATCCGGATCAGCAGCCGTAACCACGCTCTCGGCACGCTAATCTGTGGATCTTTGACGCCTCGCATATCTGAAGTCCCAACGCACGAAGCAATCGGCGTCGGACTTGGCTGCAGCCTTGGACGTCCTGCCTCCCGGCTCCGGTTCCTCCTCGGCGCTTGCGTTGCAGTTTTAGTCTGACTTCGGACTTGGCGGAGGACGCTCGATTGACAAATTTCAACGAAGCTGGAAGTTTGTCGAAGTCCGTCGCGGGAAGCCGAGGTTCCACCTAGGGATAGGGTTCGCGGGACGGCAGGGAGGCGTTCTTGATTCCACTGCTGAAGGTCGAGGGTCTGAGCAAGTCCTTCGGCGGCGTCCATGCCTTGAAAGACGGTCAGTTCGAGCTGGCGGCCGGATCCGTTCACGCGCTTTGCGGGGGCAACGGCGCCGGCAAGTCGACCTTTCTGTCGATCCTCATGGGAATCCATCGCCGCGATGGCGGCAGGATCTGGCGCAACGGGGAGCTGGTCGAGTTCTCAAGCCCGGCCGAGGCGCTGGCATCGGGCATCGCCATCATCGAGCAGGAACTCAGCCCGGTCCCGTTCATGACGGTCGCCGAGAACATCTATCTCGGACGCGAGCCCTCCCGCCGCTTCGGCGGCGTCGATTTTCGCGTCATGAACCGCGCGGCACAGAAGCTGCTCGACGATCTCGAATTCGACATCCGCGCCGAGCAGACCATGGCGAGCCTGTCGGTTGCCAAGATGCAGCTGGTGGAAATCGCCAAGGCGCTCAGCCACGATGCCGAAGTCATCTTCATGGACGAGCCGACCTCGGCGATCGGGGAGCGCGAGGCGCAGCATCTGTTCGAGGCGATCGAGCGGCTGAGGGCGCAGGGCAGGGGCATCGTCTACGTGTCCCACCGCCTGTCGGAAATCTTCCAGATCGCCGATTCCTACACGGTGTTCCGCGACGGCGCCTATGTCGGCAGCGGCCGGCTCGCCGATGTCGACCGGCCGGCGCTGATCGGCATGATCGTCGGGCGCGAGCTCGGCGAGGAATACATCAAGACCAATGCGCCCACCGACCATGTCGGGCTGGAGGTCGAGGGGCTCGAAAGCCCCGGCAAGATCGCCGACATCTCCTTCAAGGTGCACAAGGGCGAGATCTTCGGCATCTACGGCCTGATGGGATCGGGCCGCACCGAGATATTCGAATGCCTGTTCGGGCTCGACGCGCCATCGGCCGGCCGCATCCTCCTCGACGGCGTCCCCGTGTCCTTTCGCAAGCCGGCCGACGCCATGGCCGAGGGCGTCGCGCTGGTGACGGAAGACCGCAAAAAGACCGGCCTCAACCTGACCGACAGCGTGCGCGGCAATATCGGTCTGGCGAGCCTGCCGGAGATGAGCCCGTCCTTCGTGATGCGACGCAGCGAGGAAGTGGCCGCGAGCCGCGCCATGATCGAGCGCTTCGGCATCAAGGCGGCGCGCGACACGATGCCGGTCTCCGGCCTGTCGGGCGGCAATCAGCAGAAGGTCGTGCTCGGCAAGTGGTTTCTGCGCGAACCGCGGGTGCTGCTGCTCGACGAGCCCACCCGCGGCGTCGATGTCGGCGCCAAGCGGGAGATCTATCGCATCATCTGCGACTATGCCGCGGCCGGCGGAACGGTGGTGATGATCTCGTCGGAGATCGACGAGGTGCTCGGAATGTCCGATCGGGTGATGGTGATGCGTGGCGGTCGCTCCGCGGGGATCCTCGACCGCGCCGAAGCCAGCGCCCAGTCGCTGGTACATCTTTCGACCTGACGGTTGCGGTTCGCGCTGCGCAAGGGGAATAGCCTATGTCCGACGTCAACGTGAAACCTGCTGCCGGCTGGCTGGGATCGGAGCGCCGCCGCCTGCTGGTGCAGGAATACGGCATCTTCATCGCCTTTATTCTGCTGGTCGTGGTCCTGTCGTTCTCCAACCCGTATTTTCTGACCCGGGGCAACATTTCCAACGTCCTGCTGCAGACGTCGATCAACGGCGTGCTGGCGATCGGCATGACCTTCGTGATCCTGTCGCGCGGCATCGATCTGTCGGTCGGCTCGGTCGTGGCTCTGGCAGGTATCGTCAGCGCGAGCTTCGCGACGACCTCGACGACGGCGGCCGTGGCGGGCGGGCCTTACCCCGTCGTCATCCCGTTTGCCGTCGGCATCGGCGTGGGCGTTGCCTGCGGTGCCATCGTCGGCTTCATCGTGTCGCGCTTCGCCGTGCCCGCCTTCGTGGCGACGCTGGGCATGCTGTCGGCGGCCCGCGGCATGACGCTGATCTACGGCGACGGCCGACCGGTGCCGGCGCTGGTGCCGGAGTTCCGCTGGCTGGGCACCAGCAGCATCGTCGGCATCCCGATGCCGGTCGTGATCCTGGCCGTGGTGTTCCTGGTTTCGTGGTGGGTTCTGTCGCGCACCCGCTTCGGCCGCTACGTCTACGCCGTGGGCGGCAACCCGCATGCCGCCAAGACCTCGGGCATCAATGTCAGCCGCATCCGGTTCTCCGTCTACGTCATCTCGGGCGGCCTCGCGGGGCTCGCCGGCATGATCCTCTCGGCACGCACCGGATCGGCGCTGCCGCAGGCCGGCATCGCCTACGAACTCGATGCGATCGCGGCCGTGGTGATCGGCGGCACCAGCCTCGCCGGTGGCGTCGGCCGGCTGACCGGCACGCTGATCGGAGCGCTGATCATCGGCGTCATGAACAACGGCCTCGATCTCATGGGTATCCAGTCCTATTACCAGCAGATCCTCAAAGGCGTGCTGATCGTCGGCGCGGTCATGCTGGACCAGAAACGCAATCAGGACGCCTGATTGCGTGCACGACCGGCTCCGGCACCGCATGCCGAGCCGAAACAGGGAGGCGTCATCGCGGCGCTTCCTGCTCTCCCAGGGAGGAATGAAATGAAGAAGTACTTGCTTGCGTTGGCGGTGGGCACCGCCCTCTGCGCCAGCCCCTCGATGGCGCAGGAAAAGCTGAAGATCGGCGCGACGGTCTACGGCCTCAATGCCGAGTTCATGCAGATCTGGACGTCGGCCCTGCAGCAGCATCCGGCCGTGCAGAACGGCGAAGTCGAAGTGACGATCTTCGACGGCCGCTACGACGCACTGGTCCAGCAGGAGCAGTTCAACACCATGATCACGCAGCAGTACGACGCCATCCTGTTCGTGCCGATGGACGTCGAAGCCGGTGCCGCACCCGTGCAGGCCGCCGTCGACGCCGGGATCCCGGTCGTGGGCTCCAATGCCCGCGTCAACTCCGAGGTGCTGACCGCCTATGTCGGCTCCAACGACGTCGAGGCCGGCGAGCTCGAGGCCAAGGCCGTGCTCGACAAGATGGGCTGCACGGGCAATGTGGTGATCATCGAGGGCCCGATCGGCCAGTCCGGTCAGATCCAGCGCCTCGAAGGCAACATGAAGGCGCTCGAAGCCTGCCCGGACGTCCAGGTGCTCGAGCAGCAGACCGGCAACTGGTCGCGTGCCGAAGCGCAGACGCTGATGGAAAACTGGCTGACCGCTCACCCGGACCAGATCAACGGCGTGATCGGCCAGAACGACGAGATGGCGCTCGGCGCCATCGAGGCGATCAAGGCGGCCGGCCTCGACGTCAAGAGCTTCGCGATCGCCGGCATCGACGGCGTCACCGACGCCATCAATGCGGTGAAGGCCGGCGAGATGGCGTCCATCCTGCAGGACGCCAATGCCCAGGCGCAGGGCGCGCTGGATATCGCCATCAAGGCCGTGCGGCCGGACTATGAGCCGCAGTCGGAGATCTGGCAGCAGTACCCGGACATGGAGTGGCAGGATGGCGGGGCCAAGGACTACCTCGTCCCCTGGACCCCGGTGACCACCGAGAATGCCGACCAGCTGCTGGAAGCCCGCAGCAAGCTCTGACCGCCATGTGGAGCGGCCTTGACCCGGCCGCTCCACCTTCTTTCTTTTGCCGCAAGGACCTGCCCGATGAGCGACGTCGCGCCCCAGATCGACCTGAACTTCGGACTGCCTGACCGTGTCGCGCTGGTGACCGGCGCAGGATCTGGCATCGGTGCCGCGATTGCGTCGGCGCTCGCCGCCAAGGGCGCTCGCATCGCGCTGCTCGATGTCAATGAAGCCGCGGCGCAGGCGCATGCCGCCACGCTGGGCGGCGAGAGCAGGGCCTTCCGCTGCGACGTCTCGGACCAAGCTTCCGTGGAGACGGCAGTTGCCGCGGTTCGTGACGCCTTCGGCCGGATCGACATCGCGGTCAACAGCGCCGGCATCGTGGCGCTGGCCCCTGCCGAGGAACTGTCGGTCGACGCCTGGGACAGGACCATCGCCATCAACCTCAAGGGCACTTTCCTCGTGTCGCAGGCGGTCGGCCGCATCATGATCGCCGCGGGAACCAGGGGGCGCATCATCAATCTCGCCTCGCAGGCCGGCACGGTCGCGATCGACGAGCACGCCGCCTATTGCGCGTCGAAGTTCGGGGTGATCGGCCTGTCGAAGACCCTCGCTGCCGAATGGGGCAAGCACGGCATCACCGTGAACACGATCTCGCCGACGGTCGTCCTGACCGAACTCGGCAAGCAGGCCTGGGCCGGCGCCAAGGGCGAGGCCGCCAAGCAGCGCATCCCCACCGGCCGTTTCGCATTCCCGGAAGAGGTCGCCGCCGCGGCGGTCTTCCTCGCATCCGACGGCGCCCAGATGATCAACGGCGCCGATCTGCTGATCGACGGCGGCTACACGATCCTCTGATCCGCATTCCTTTCAAACCAGCAAGCATTCCGCATCGGAGTTTATCATGCAGCGTTTCATCAATGACCCGGATGATGTGGTCGACGACAGCGTGCGGGGCTTCGTCAAGGCACATGCCGACCTGGTGCGGCTGTCGGAGAAGAACCGCCGCGTCGTCGTCTCGACGGCCGCGCCGGTGAAGGGCAAGGTCGGCGTGGTGACGGGCGGCGGCTCTGGCCACGAGCCGGCCTTCGTCGGCTACACCGGCCGCAACATGCTCGACGCGGTGGCCATCGGCGAGCTGTTCTCGTCTCCGACGGCCAAGAGCTTCCACGAAGCGATCAAGGAAGCCGACGGCGGCGCCGGCGTCGTCTGCCTCTACGGCAATTACGCCGGCGACAACATGAACGTGAAGATGGCGGCCAAGCTGGCTGCCAAGGACGGTATCGAAGTGGCGACCGTCGTGGCCAACGACGATGTCTGCTCGGCCTCGCCCGAGGAGCGCGAGAAGCGCCGCGGCGTGGCCGGCGAGATCTTCATGTGGAAGATCGGCGGCGCGAAGGCGGCGAGCGGCGCCAGCCTCGAGGAAGTGCGGGTTTCCGCGCAGAAGGCGATCGACAGCTGCCGCTCGATCGGCGTCGGCCTCGGCCCCTGTACGCTGCCTGCCGTCGGGCACCCCAACTTCCAGATCGAGCCCGGCACGATGGAAGTCGGGATCGGCCACCATGGCGAGCCCGGCATCCGGGTCGAGAAACTGAAGACGGCTGCCGAGGTCGCCCGCGACATGTGCCAGCTGGTGCTCGACGACCACGACCTGCCCGCCGGCACCGAGGTCGCGGTGCTGCTCTCCGGTCTCGGCGCGACGCCGCTCAACGAGCTCTACATTCTCAACGACACGGTGGAAGCGGAGATCGCGGCGCGCGGCCTCACGATCCACCGCAGCTTCATCGGCAATTACTTCACCTCCCTGGAAATGGTCGGCGCCAGCCTCACGGTGATGGCGCTGGACGAGGAGATGAAGACGCTGCTCGATGCCGACGCCAGCTGCCCGGCAATGCCGTGACGGACAAGGAGACGAAGACCATGCAGGCATTCCCCAATGCCGGTTCCGGCGCGATCGTCTTGCGCATGGCCGAGCGGATCATCGAGAACCGGGCCTATCTCAGCGAGATCGACGGCAAGATCGGCGACGGCGACCACGGCGTGAACATGGCCAAGGGCTTCGGCATGGCCGCCGAGCAGCTCAAGGACGCCGATGCGAGCCTCGCGACGGCGATGAACACGTTGGGCGATGTGCTGATGAGCGAGATCGGCGGCTCCATGGGGCCGCTCTACGGCATGATGTTCACCGAATTCGCCGAAGCGATCGAGGGCAGCGAGACGGTGGACGCGCAGGCGTTCTCGGCGATGCTGCACAAGGGCCTGGAAGGCCT
Organism: Aurantimonas endophytica; assembly: GCF_014196845.1. Lineage (GTDB taxonomy): Bacteria > Pseudomonadota > Alphaproteobacteria > Rhizobiales > Rhizobiaceae > Aurantimonas > Aurantimonas endophytica. The sequence continues at coordinate 1,160,865 of NZ_JACIEM010000001.1, read as the reverse complement.
GGAGTCGATCGGCGCGGCCAAGGTGGGCGACAAGACGCTGCTGGACACTTTCGTCCCGGCGCTGGACGCGTTCGATGCGGCGATCGCCGGAGGCCAGTCCTTCGCTCAGGCACTCGATGCGCTGTCGGCCGCCGCCGAAACGGGTCGCGACTCCACGATCGACCTCGTTGCCAGGATCGGCCGCGCATCGCGTCTCGGCGAACGCTCGCGGGGGGTGCTGGATGCCGGCGCCACGTCCTGCGAAATCATCCTGAACACGCTGGCGAACGGCGCGAAGGAACGGCTGACGCGCTGAGCGCGTGCCGTGCCTCCGGATCATACCGCTCGCGACGCGGGCACCTTACATAGGACGGGAAGGGCGTGCGGCAGATTGCTCCGCGCCTGAAGCTGTCCGATCATCGACCCGGGTGCAGGTCGCCCAACGGAGCCTTCATGACAACGAAGAATTCCCTCGTGCTCGAGCGTCGCGGCCAACTGGCGCTGCGCCCGATCGATCTGCCGACCGAGGTTGGCCCTGACGACGTGAAGATCGCCATCCACACCGTCGGCGTGTGCGGGTCCGACGTGCATTATTATACCCATGGCAGGATCGGACCCTTCGAGGTCAAGGCGCCGATGGTGCTGGGCCATGAAGCCGCCGGCACGGTGATCCAGATCGGCGAGCGGGTGACCGGTCTTGCCGTCGGCGATCGCGTCTGCATGGAGCCGGGCGTGCCCGATGCCAATTCGAGGGCCTCGCGGCTCGGCATGTACAATGTCGATCCGGCCGTGAGCTTCTGGGCGACGCCGCCGGTGCACGGCGTGTTGACGTCGGAAGTGGTGCATCCCGCGAGCTACACGTTCCGACTGCCCGACAACGTGTCGTTTGCCGAGGGCGCGATGATCGAGCCTTTCGCGGTGGGCCTGCAGGCCGCTCAGAAGGCGCAGATCGCACCGGGCGATGTCGGCGTGGTGATCGGCGCCGGGCCGATCGGGATCATGATCGCGCTGGCAGCCCTGGCCGGCGGCTGCGCCACGGTGGTGATTGCCGATCTCTCGGCCGAGAAGCTCGCCATTGCCGGCCAGTATCCTGGCATCGTGCCCGTCGACATCCGGTCGCAGAGCGTCAAGGACGTCGTGGACGGAGTGACCGACGGCTGGGGCGCGGACGTCGTGTTCGAAGCGAGCGGCTCGCCCAAGGCGTGGCAGACGCTGCTCGATCTTCCGCGGCCGGGCGGCTGCGTGGTCGTGGTCGGCATGCCGGTGGAGGCGACGCTGATCGACTGGTCGCTCGCCTCGACGAAGGAACTCCGGTTCGAGACAGTGTTCCGCTATGCCCACCAGTATCCGCGCGCGATCCAGATGCTGGGTTCCGGCAAGGTCGACCTGAAGCCGCTGATCTCGGAAACCTACCCCTTCGAGAAGGCGATCGAGGCGTTCGACCGCGCCGTGGAAGGCCGGCCGACCGACGTGAAGATCCAGATCACCATGCCCTGAGGGGCGCCGCTTGCAGAGAAGAGAACAGCCATGAAAATCGCCATTGCCGGTGACAGCGCCGGAGCGCCTCTCGCCAAGGCGCTTGCCGAGCACCTCTCGGGCCGCGAAGGTCTCAAGGTCTCCGAAGTCAGCACCCCGCCGACCGGATCCGGGGAGTACTACGCCAACCTTTCCGAGCGCGTCGCCAGCGGCATTCTCGACGGCACCTATGACCGCGCGATCCTCTGCTGCGGCACCGGGATCGGCGTCGCCCTTTCGGCGAACAAGATCCCCGGCATTCGTGCCGCGCAGACGCACGATCCCTATTCGGCCGAGCGCGCGGCGCTGTCCAACAACGCCCAGATCATCACCATGGGCGCGCGGGTGATCGGCTCCGAGCTCGCCAAGTCGGTGGCGGACGCCTTCCTCTCGGTGACCTATGATCCGGCCGGCCGGTCGGCCGACAACGTCAAGGCGATCGACGCGCTCGACGCCAAGTTCCGCCGCGCCTGACGGCAGGCGGCGCGTCCCTGCGAAGGAGTCGGCCCGGCAGCAGGCGCGCCGACCTGTCTACGGTCACTGGTGCTCGGCGTCCGGCCCGCCGTCCTCGAACGCGCTCGCCATCGCCTCCAGGATCAGCAAGGCCGACACGGCACCCGGGTCGATATGGCCGATGGAGCGATCGCCGACCCGCGCGGCCCGGCCGCGTACGGCGATCATGGTACGCGTGGCTTCGGCGCCTTCGGCTGCCGCGACCTGGACGCAGGGCCAGAAACGGCCCGGCGTTTCCCGCAGTGCCTGCTGGGCGGCTTCCGCCGCCGGCAGCCACACATCCAGCATGGTCTTCTCGCCCCTGCTGCCCTTGCCCCGCTCGGCGATTCCCGAAGCGATGGCCTCGATGGTCGCGGCGGCCGCCGCCTCGTCGAAGCGCGTCGTTCCCTCCAGTCGCTGCGCGGCGCGCAGGAAGCCGCTGGCATAGAGCGGACCGGTCGAGGCGCCCACCGCATCCAGGAACGCGCCGGCGGCAATGCGGAAAATCTCGGACGGGGTGACGCGCTGGGCATCGGTCCGGGCGAGCGTGGCCGCGACGGCGCGAAAGCCGAGCGACATCGTCATGCCGTGGTCCGCATCGGCGATCGCCCCGTCGAGATCCGACAGATGATCGCGCTTCGCCTCCATGACGGCCGCGGTGCGCTCGAATATCTCCACGAGCCGTCTCGATCCTGGGGTCGGCATGGAACGTCCTTCTGGGGCGGAGGGAGGAGCCGGCGCGTCCCGGTCGCGAGAAGGGGGCGTCACGAGCGCACCTGAAGGGCGGGCGTATCGCAGGGATGGGCAAGAAGCTCGGCGAGTTCGTCGTCGAGATGCATCACAGAAATGGATGCTCCGACCATGTCGAGCGACGTGCAGTATTCGCCCACCCAGCGGGTCTCCACGACCAGGCCCTTGGTCCGCAGTCGCTGCTCGACCCGGCGGTACAGGACGTAAAGCTCCATCATCGGCGTGGAACCGAAGGAGTTGACCAGGACCGCGACGCGGTCGCCCGGGACGCTCGGCATCTCCACGAAAATCCGGTTCATGACGCCGTCGACCACCGTGTCGGCCGTTTCCAGCGGCTCCCGCGCCACACCCGGCTCACCGTGGATGCCGACGCCGACTTCCATGTCGTTGGGGCCGATGACGAAATTGTAGCGGCGCGTCTGCGGCATGGAACACGGCTCCAGCGCCACGCCGATCGTGTAGGTCCGCAGATTGGCCTTGCGCGCGACGCGCTCGCAGGCATCGAGCGACCAGCCGCGATCGCAGGCCGCCCCCGCCACCTTGAACACGAGAACGTTGCCGGCGACGCCGCGCCGGCCATCGCGATCTTCGGCCCGCGAGGATGCGATGTCGTCGGTGGTCACGACGGTGCGAACCGGAATGCCGTCCGCCTGGACGAGTTCGGCGGCCATTTCGAAATTCATCGTGTCGCCGGCATAGTTGCCGTAGATGAACAGGACGCCCTCGCCACCGGACACGGCGCGGGCGGCGCGCGCGATCGGATCGGGCGGCGGCGATGAGAACACGTTGCCGACAGCCACGGCATCCGCCATGCCACGCCCGACATAGCCGAAAAAGCACGGCTCGTGACCGGAGCCCCCGCCGATCACCAGCGCGACTTTGCCCTGCCGCGGCGTGCCGAGCGCCCGGAAGGCGCGCCGCGCGCCCTCCACCGGCACGAAATGGGCGCTATGAGCGCGCAGTGCGCCATCCAGCATCTCGTCGACCACGTCGTCGGGATCGTTCAGGAACTTCTTGACGTGGCGGCGCTGGACTACGGCCGCCGGGGCGGCGTCCCCGGTCCTGAGCGGCGCAGGGCGAGACAGCTTCGTGGCGCCGTCGGCTTCGAGCAATGCCTTGCCGGTTGCCGCATCGGTGACCAGAACATCGACGAAGCCGCCGCGCAGGGCGCCCAGCACCGCCGGCACCTTGTCGATGCCGCCGGCGACGGCGATCCGCCGCTCGATGCCGCGCAGTGCGTCGAGCGAAATGCCGAGCGTGCGATCCTCGAGCGGGCCGAGCACCGGGCGCCCATGGCCGTCGATGAAGCGTCCCGCGATCACGCCCACCGCGTTCAGCGCGAGATAGGTCTGCAGCGGCGCGTGGTCGAAGAAGCCGCTGGAGTGGATGGTGGAGTTCGGACGGAGCGAGGAAATCCCGAACAGCGCCCGGCTCGCCTGGCCGAGCGCCTGGAACTGCGAGCGGATGAGCGGCTCTGCCATCAGCATGTCCAGCATCGCCGGTGACGACACGATGCTGGGGGCGGTGATCGGGACGCATTCGGCGCCAATGCCGGCCGCGAGGCGCGCCGCACAGATCTCCGGAGCGTCCGGCTGGCCGGTGGTCACGCCGCCGGTGGCCTGCACCACGCGGACATCCTGAAGCCCGGTTACGGAGGTGGCGCCGGCAACCGCCAGTACCGTCCGGCCCCAGCCGACCGCGATCGTGTCGCCCGACCGCAGATATCGCCGCAGGACCAGGCTGCCGGCCCGGCCCAGCCGGTCGATCAGCGAATGCGCCGGATCATGGTTCGGGAACACCAGGCAGTCATGCAGGCCGAAATGCCGCTTCAGCTCCTGCGCCACCGTCAGCGAGGCGAGGCGCTGGGGATCGAGCGTGATGTTGACGATGCCACGCTCGCGGGCATCGGCCAGATAGGCATTCACCGTGGCGCGCGAGATCCCCATGGCATCGGCGATCTCGCCCTGGGTGAGCCGGTCCTCGTAATACAGCCAGCAGGCCCAGACCTGCGGATCGTCACCGAAGCGCAGGGGGATGATGTCGGCAGCATCCGGCCCAACGGCACGGACCCGCCGCCGGCCGGCATTTGGCAGAGAATTCGCCATACGCGCTTACCCTCGTCGAACCTCTCCGCAGGGATGCATCTATTCCGCCGCCGCCGCAAGGTGACGGGCGGATGCGCATTTGGCCATCGGGGCGGGAGGCAATCCGTCCGCTCGCCCACGGAGCGGATCCTTCTGCTTCAGCGTCCGCGCTTCTGGGTCGCGAAGAACACGCCCGCGCACAGAATGAACAGGCCGAGGATGGCGGTCTGCCACGAACTCGGGATGCCGATCAGGATCAGCACGTTGTTCACCAGCGTGATGAGGACCACACCCAGGAGCGTTCCGAGGACCGTGCCCGATCCGCCGGTTATGCGGGCACCGCCAAGGATCACCGCGGCAATCACCGACAGTTCGATGCCGGCGAGGTCGAACGGGTTGGCCAGCCGGTTGCTGGATACGTGAATGATTCCGGCGATGCCGGCCAGCATTCCGGCCCAGGTGAACACGAAGAGCTGCACGCTCGCCACGCGATAGCCCAGGCGCTCGGCGATATCCGGGCGACCGCCGACCGCGTAGACGGCCCGGCCGATGAGGGTGAAACGCAGCACCGCCCAGGTGGCGAGCGCCGCGACGGCCAGGACCAGCACGAAGCCGGGAAGCTGCACGGTGAAGCCGTTGGCCGCCGTCTGCGTCATCAGGCTCCACTGGCCGAACCGGTCCATGGCGGGCGGGATGTTCATGAAGAGCGCCGTGCCGATGAAGGTCAGCAGGATGCCGCGATAGGCATACTGGGTGCCGATCGTGACGATCAGCGAGGGCGCCCTCAGGACATTCACCAGGACGCCGTTGACCGCGCCGAGCAGGGCGCCGCCCATGGCCGCCATGAGGAAGATCAGCACCATGCCCGTATCGGGAGCGAGCAGCGTCACGGCCTTGGTCACCGCGTACATCACGAATGCGGCGATGGCCGAAAAGGAAACGTCCAGCCCGCCGGCTGCCAGCACCATCAGGACGCCCAGTGCGAACAGCCCCCGCACCACCGAAGCGCGCAGGATGTCGAACAGGTTGGCGAGCTGCCAGAAGGCCGGGTTCAACAGGCCGACGCCGACGCAGAGCAGCACGATCAGCAGGGCGGCGAAGCTCTCGGGATAGCGGTAGAAGAAGGCGCGGATCCGGCTCGGCAGACCGGCTTGCGCGCGCTGGTCTTCAGCCGTGGTGATCGCGCTCATGCTCGGTCCTCTGCCGCTTCGCCATCCGGGATCGCCGCTCCCATCATCGCGTATAGATCGTTCTCGCTGAGGCTTCCTGCCGGTTCGCAGGCGACGATGCGACCCTTCTGCATCACCGCGATGCGATCGCAGTTCTGCAGGAGTTCCGGCAGGTCATCGCTGATCAGGATCACTGCCATGCCGTTGGCGGCCAGGCCCTGGATGATCCGGAAGATCGTGTCCTTGGAGCCGACATCCACACCGACGGTCGGACCGTGCAGGATGAGCAGCCGCGGCTCGATCGCCAGCCAGCGGCCGATCAGGACGCGCTGCTGGTTGCCGCCCGACAGGGAATCGACCGGTGCCTTGATGTTGGGGGCTACGACCTTGAGCTCGTTCATCAGCCTGGTGGTCAGCGAGGCGCTCTTGGCCGGATCTATCAGCCCGAAACGGCTGCGCAACCGGTGCATGATCGCCGTGACGACGTTGTCCTCGATCGGCTTTTCCAGGAACAGGCCCTCTGTGAGACGGTCCTCCGGTACGTAGCCGATGCCGGCTGCATTGGCCGATGCCGGATCCGGCAGTGACAGAGCCGTGCCCCCTAGGCTGATCTCGCCGCCATCGGGCGGAGCGACGCCAGCGAGGGCGAGGGCGAGTTCGTTGCGTCCGGAGTCCAGAAGGCCGGTGACGCCGAAGATCTCGCCTTCGGCGACCGCGAACGTCACACCCTGGAAACGGCCCTCTCGGTTGAGATCCTTGACGTCCAGCAGGACAGGACCGAGCCGCGGGTTTTCGCGGTAGCGCCCCTCTTCAAGCTCCCGGCCCGTCATCCACTGGCCCAGTTCCCGCTTCGTCGCCGAGCCGATATCGCATTCGCGCACCATCTCTCCGTCGCGCATGACGATCGCCCGCCCGCCGATAGCCTTGCACTCGTCGAGCTTGTGCGTGACGAACAGCACCGAGACGCCGTCGGCGTGAAGCTTGCGGACCACCGAAATCAGGTTCTCGACTTCGCGGCGCGTCAGCGAGGTGGTCGGCTCATCCATGATCACGAGGCCGGCTTCGCCGGCGATCGCGCGTGCGATCGCGACGAGCTGGCGGGTGGCGATGGGCAGTTCCTCGATGCGCCTGCCGAGGAACGCGCTGTCGGTCGGCAGACCGACCTTTGCCAGCGCGTCGCGCGCGGTCTGGCGCAACCCACGCCCGTCGATCACGCGAAACAGCCGCCCGTCGCCTTCGACCAGCTGCCGGGTCAGGCCGATATTCTCCTCGACCGACACGTTGGGGAGCAGCGAAAGATCCTGGTAGACCGTCTCGATGCCGGCCTGGAGGGCGCGGATGGGGTTGAGATCGTTGCGGACGGCGCCGTCGACCACGAGATCGCCCTCGCTCGCCGGCTGAGCGCCGGACAGGATCTTGATCAGGGTCGATTTCCCGCAGCCGTTCTCTCCGAGCAGATGGTAGGTCTGGCCGCGCTCGATGCTGAAGCTTATGCCGCGCAGCGCATGCACGCCGCCGTAGCGCTTGTGGAGGTTGCGCACCTCGATGAACGGCGTCGTCGGGGCGGCGACCCCGGTGGGCTCACCCCGTGCCTCGGGCTCCATCATTTCGTCCTGCATGATGCCTCAGCGACGGTTCCGGTTCCGCCGACTCGATGGAAGGCCGGGGCGAGGAGCCGCCCCGGCCATTGTGTGGCTGATCCAGTGATCAGAACGGATAGTCCTTGTAGTTGTCCTTGGTGACGTCCACCCAAGCCTGGCCGCGCACGATGATGCCGTCGCCCGGCCCGTCGGTCACCGAGACGTTGTCATAGCCCGCGACACCCAGGTCCATGCCGTCGGTGATCACCTCCCCCTTCAGAACCTTGTGGGCGAGGATGTTCATCACGTAGCCGGCATCCTTGGGATCCCAGAAGGCGATGCTGTCGATCGCGCCGGTCTCCAGATACGGGCCGGAATCCTTCGGCAGGCCAAGCCCGATCACGCAGGTCTGGTCGGCAAGGCCGGCTTCCTCCACGGCGCGACCGATGCCGATGACGTCGATCGCCGAGCCACCCTGGAAGCCCTTGATGTCGGGGTGGGCGCGCAGGATCTCCTTCGCCAGATCATAGGCTCGGTTGGCATCGTTGAAGGATTCATTCTTTGGCGAGACAAGCTCCATCTCGGGATGCTTTTCGGCATTCTCCGCGCCGCCATCGGCCCACTGGACGTGGGTGAGGCTGCCGAGAGAGCCGACGAACGAGGTCCACTTGCCCTGGCCGCCCATGCAGGTCGCCAGCTGCTCGTTGAAATGGGCGCCGAAGGCGGTGTTGTCGAATGCCTCGAGATCCACCTCGGTGTTCTGCAGGGTGTCCGCCTCGTGGGTGATGACCTTGATGCCGCGCTGCTGGGCGCGCCGGAGGACGCCTTCGAGCGAGGAGGGGTCCATCGGCACGATCGCGATGGCACCGACGCCCTGGGCGATCAGATCCTGCACGATCGCGGCCTGCTGGGCGGCATCGGCCCGGGCTGGTCCGACCTGGCGGGTCGTGACATCCTCGTTGTCCTGTCCGTACGCCTGCACGCCTTCCTCCATGCGGGTGAACCAGTTCTCACCCGTCACCTTGACGACGGTGACGATGTCGCCGCTGCCCTGTGCGGCAAGCGGGGTGACGAGCATGGCGCATACGGCTGTACTGCCGAGAAGAGTTGCGATCTTACGCATTACGGTTTCCTCCATCTTCCCTCTCAATGGTTTCCCACCGCGCATGAGGGCGAGCGCGGCGGTGGTTCGTCAGGCCCGGACGCGCAGGAAGTGGCGCAGGTCGATGCGGGCCGAGGCCAGAAACAGCAGCAGCAGCACGCCCCAGGCGCAGTCGCGGAAGAAGTTCGAGATGTTCATGAAGTTGAACAGGGTGGAGAGCATCTGCAGCGCGATCGCCGACAGAACGACGCAGATCACGCGGCCGTAGCCGCCGGCGGGGCGGACACCAGCCATCACCACCACGAGGATGGCGACCAGCACGTAGGATGTGCCGTAGTCCCACTTCACGCTCGAGGTGCGCGCGGCGATGATGAAGCCGGCGATCGACGCCATGACCCCAGCCAGCAGGTAGGTGGTGAACAGCATGCGCCGGACGGGAATGCCGGCGAAGAATGCGGCGGTCGGATTGCTTCCGAGCAGGAACAGGCGCTTTCCGAAGGACGAGAAGCGCAGCAGGACCGCGATCGCCAGGGCGACGGCGATGAACAGGGCGAACGGCAGCGGCACGCCCGCGAAGGGCATGTTGCCGAAATCGTCCATGGGAAGAATGAAGCCGAGGGTGCGCGCGGAGCCGCCCGTCAGACCCACCGCAACGCCGGTGAACAGCAGCTGTGTCCCGAGTGTCGCGATGATCGGCGTCAGGCCGGCATAGCCAATGAGCAAGCCGTTGAGCGCCCCGCCGACCACGCCGGTGGCCAGGGCGATTGCGGCAAAGCTCAGCGTATAGAGGAGCGGCGCGGCCTCCGGCGTCGTGACCAGCGGTACAAGCAGCACCGCCATCACGCCCGACAGGTTCGCGAGCGCGATGCCCGACAGGTCTATGCCGCCATTGCCGGATATCATCGCCAGCATGACACCGAGCGAAAGCAGCCCCAGCTCGGGCACCTGGGCTCCCATCGACTGCAGGTTGAACAGACTCACGAATGAGCTGCCGACGAGAATCAGAGCGGCAACCACAATGAGCACATTGACCCCGGCCAGAAAGACCAACTGGCCGTCCGGTTGTCTGCCCATCTCCACTGCCTCCCCACGTGCACTGGTTCCCGACGCGTCTCACGAGAGCGGGACCGATGCCTCAGTTGCAACAGAAGCTAACCTCGGGCCGACATATGTCAACTCGAAACGAATATTGACGATGTCGCTGGCCTTTCGCTCGCACGGCGGAGCGTGGGCAACCGGGGAGCGCCGCTGCCGTCCATGATGGTTAAGGAGCCGCGACCCGAGGCGCCGGTCTTCGTATGGTTTTGCTGCCTGATGCCGAAACTGTGTAGCTTCGGGACACAATTCTGCGCCAGTTCACCCGTGAATATCACCGCCTGTTCCAGGCGCCACCTAAACAGGACGCTTTACGCCGGCGCGTGGCCCCGGATCGCTTCAGGCCCAGGGGAGGGCAGGACGAACTGGCGATTTCCACCTGATCTCATGGTATTGACGTGACGGCCGCGGATCTTCGCCGAGCCACGGTGCAGGAGACCGTAGGAGGATTGGGCAAGATTTCGGCACGATCAGGCAATGGCGACGGCGCGCGGGTCACTAGACTTCCGGCGCGCAGGCGCCAGCGTCGTCAGGCGGATCCCGCTCCCGGGTCGCGGCTCACACCGGCAGCGATCAGTCGAACGAGGCCTCCGGCCCTTGAACCATCGGGTATGTGGATATGGAGCGCAAGCTAGCTGCAATCGTTGCCGGCGACGTCGTCGGCTACAGCCGTTCGATGGAGGCGGACGAGGCCGGGACCTATGCCGCCCTCCAGAGCGCCTTCTGCGATATCATCCAGCCGTCCCTCGATCGCCACGGGGGACGCAATTTCAAGAACACAGGCGATGGCTTCCTGGCGACGTTCCCCAGCGTGAACGACGCGCTGGACGCGGCGATCGAGATCCAGGCCGGGTTCGCCGAGCATCCACTCTCGCTGCGGATCGGCGTCAATCTCGGCGACGTCATCGAAACCGACGGCGACACGTTCGGTGACGGGGTCAATGTCGCAGCCCGGCTCCAGGCAATGGCCGAGCCCGGCAGCATCTATGTCAGCGCCGCCGTGGTCCGCAGCGCCGACCGCAATCGCGCCGATGCGTTTCGCCGCGTCGGCCGGCGCCGGGCCAAGAACATCGCGGACCCTATCGAAGTCTACAGGGTCAGTCCAGGCAGCGCATCCCCCATCGCCGCCTGGCTGCCCTCGATGAGCATCAGGCAGCCGGCCGGCGTCTATCTGGGGGTTGCCGCGGTAGTGGGGCTCGTGGCGGCCGGTCTGGCCGACCGCGCAGGACTGGCGGCGTTCGCCAGCAGCACGATCGATACCGTGATGCGAATCTCCGGCACGGCGCGCGAGCAGCGGCCCGCCATTGCCGTGCTGCCCTTCGACGACATGGGAGAGGCGGCCAACGATCAGTATTTCGTCGACGGTCTGACCGAGGATGTCATCGCAGAACTGGCTCGCTACGCCGATCTTCAGGTGATCGCCCGCAACTCCACCTTCGCGATGCGGGGGCAGGCCGCCGACGTCCGCGAACTCGGCAGGCGGCTGGGTGCCGACTACATCGTGGAGGGCAGTGCGAGGCGCGCCGGCGATCAGCTGCGCGTCGTCGCCCAGCTGGTCGAGACGAAGACCGGTGCCCATCTCTGGTCAAGCAGCTACGACCGGCGTGTCGACGACGTCTTCCTGCTGCAGGCCGACCTCGCCGCCGAGATCGTATCGCATGTCGGCTCTTACGTCCGGCAGTCGGAAGTGGCCGCCGCCGCTCAACGGCCGACGGACAGCCTGCAGGCCTACGATCTCGTGCTGCGCGCCCGCAGCCAGTACAAGCACGGCTCGTCCGACGGCGACGGGCTGCTTGCATCCAGAGCCCTGCTTCTCAGGGCGCTGGAACTCGATCCCGGCTATGCAGCGGCCCGCGCCGGGCTGGGCCTGACCTACATCGTCGACGCCGTGAACGGCCTGACCGGACGGGCGTCGGCGCCGGAGATCGAGACCGGGCTGAGCGAGGCGCGGCAGGCCATCCAGCTCGATCCCAACCTTGCGGCCGCCTACCAGGTCCTGAGCTTCGGCCTCGCGGCCAAGGGCGAATATCAGGAGGCGATGCAGGCCGGTCTTCGGGCGGTGGAACTCAATCCCAACGACCCCGACAGTCTGATGGCGCTGGCCAAGGCACAGGTGCGTTTCGACCGCTATGGGGAAGCGGTGGAGAACGCCGAGCGCGCTCGCCGGCTGCAGCCGCTCGCGCCGCAGTACTACGTCTACGTGCATGGCCAGGCGTTATACGCAGCAGGGCAGACGGAGGAAGCGGAAGCTGTCCTCGGCGAGTGCCTCATGACGTCTCCCGACGAGGCAGATTGCCTGCTGATCTGGAGCGCGTTGCTGGCCGAACTCGGCCGGCGGGACGAGGCACGCGCGGCCATGGACAGGCTTCGGGCCGTCAGACCCGAGTTTTCGCTGGAGTCCGAGCGTCAGTATCGACGCTTTGGGGACTCGCCGCTGATGGAGCGTTTTCTGGCCGCGCTCGCCCTCGCGCAGGCCCCCGAAGCGGCGGATCGCGCGCCCGGAGCCGCCGCAGCCAAGGCAAGCTGAGGGGCAGGGCATACGCGCCGTCTTCTCCAGGTTGGTGGGGCCGGCGCCGGACCTGCCGATCGGGTGCGAAGCGCGGCTGTAGGGTGTATTCCTGAGGGCGGACGCGCCTCGGTGCTTGCCGGCGACTCCGCAAAACTTGCCCAACCCTGCCGATCGGGAGATCCGTCATGGCGGGTGGGGATCGTCGAAGCAGATCGTCGCAGTGTGGCCGCAGCTCCGGCGAGCTACGCCAGGCCGCATCGTTACGGCGGCGGCCTCGATAGCGGTTACGCCGGCGCGTCCCAGTTCGGCAGAATCGCCGCCATCAACTCAGAAGTCGGATGGACTTGATCATGAGCTCTGGCAGGCTCCTCGCGGACAGCTTCGTTTTCAGGATCGACGACGTGTTTGCGACCGTCTTGTAGCTGATCCCGAGCCGGCTGGAGATGTCGGTATAGGAATGGCCGCGGCTGATCAGGCCGAGTATCTCCATCTCGCGGGAGGTCAGTCGATCCAGCAATCCCCGGTCGCGCGGCTGATTCAGCAGCGCGACTTTCGATGCCATTTCCGGCATGAGAAAGGATGATCCGGCGAGTACCGCGAGGAAAGCCTCGCGGATCATTTCCGGCGACACATCTTTCTGTACGTAGCCGTTGGCGCCGACATGCAGCACCTGCCGAACGATCGTCGGATCGTCATGCATGCTGAAGACGAGGATGGGCGTACTGGCGCCGAGCGCCCGGAAACGCCGCAGGAACGACAGGCCCGCAAAAGGGTCGTCGCGGAAGGAAAGGTCGAGCACGATCGCGTCGGGCCGGCGCTGACGATAGGTCCTGAATCCCTCGACAAGGCTGATCGATCCGACGACGTCACAAACGCCTGTCGCCCCGACCGTCTGCATGAAACCCGTTACCACGATCGGGTGGTCGTCGATGATGAGAGCGAGCGGCATCCGGCCTCCAGCCATGCGTGCTTAAAGATAAGGGGTCATCCGGGCGTGCTGACCGGGAGGTGCCGGTACGCGGATGACGATGACGGTGCGATCGTCCTGGCGCTCGGGACCGAAGACCTGCCCGCCCAGCGTCTCGACCCTCTCATGAAGGCCGCTGAGGCCGATCCCTCTTGCCTGATCCTCGCCGAGGCCGTGCCCGTTGTCGGTGACCGATGCGATGAGCGTCCTGCCTTTGCCATCCTCTCCCTCGAGGTCGATCGTGGCGACGATCTCGGTCGCTTTTCCATGGCGCAGGGCATTGAGGATTGCTTCCGCGACAAAGCGGTGGATCGTCAGATCGACGGTCATGCCGAAGGTGAGGTCGTCCGTATTGGAATGGACCTCGATCGTCGGATAGGGCGCGAGCCGCCTGAATTCCGTCGCCAGATTGTCGACGGCGCGCACCAGCGGCACGCTGCCGATGACCATCGGCTTCAGCTTCGACAGGATGCGCCGCAGGAGAAGCTGAACATCCGCAATGCCCTTCTCGAGCGAGCCGAGCGGCGAGTCGATCTGTTCGAGCACCTCGGGTCCCTGGTCGCCGACGGCTCGCTTGAGATCGGAAAGCGCGGCCCGCACGGCAAACAGATTCGGGCCGATCTCGTCGTGCAGTTCGTTGGCCACCCGGCGGCGTTCTTCGTCATGCGCGGTCAGGAGACGATTGGCGAGGTGCTGGTTTGAAGTCGTCTTGTTCATGAGCGATGCGGCGAGCTCGTTGAAGCCGCTGGCGACCGGTGCGAACTCGGCAAAGCCCGCCTCGGGCAGGCGCGTGTCGAGATGACCTTCCTTTAGACGCAGAAGGCCAGAAGACGTCTCCCGCAGGCGCCGGAATACGGTGTTCACGTAGAGCATCGCCACGAGCGAGATCAGACCGCCATAGATCATCGTCATCGGCAGGACGAAGCGGAAGTCCTCCCACACTTCCTCGATCTCGTCCGTATCGTCGGACCTCAGGAGGATCTCCGCGAAATGCCGCTCGTTTCGAACCGCGACCGGAATGATGGCATGGATATCCGTGGACTGGATCAGGCGCGTGAAGAATGCCGGCGAGGCGCCATCGGCGTCGGACTCGGTATCGGGTAGCGTGCCATCGAGGGAGGCTACGGGAATCTCGCGGCCGTCGCTGAAGTTCATGTCCACCCGAACGTGGCGAATCTGCTCGATCTGGGCGCGCAGAACCGACAGATCGTCCGCTGGGGTCGATGAAGCTTCGATGGCGTGCAGCCTTTCCCGCACAAAGCGTTCTGCGATGAAGAACGAGGCTTGCACCTCCCGCGTCGTGGCCACCCTCGCATTGACGATCATGACGACCGCGAGGGCGATCCAGGCTGTGATGCTGACGAGCGCGAGGCCGATGGCGATCCGTCGCTGGAGGGTCGCGCGCGGCTTGCGCCCCGCCGAATCCTGAAAGTCGGCCATTGCCGCCTCGTCAAAAGCCTTCGTCACGAGCTTCCCGAGCGAGTTGGCGGATTGCGTCGTCATGACCGACGCCGGCATCTCGCAGGTTGAGGTAGTGATGAAGATCTGACGTGAAGGACCGTCTCGTCTGCCCGGCCGCCGACTCGATCGCATGGAGGAGTTCGGGGATCGGCATGGCCGCGTTCAGTTCAGCCAGCCGATCGCTCCCCTGGATCAGCCGGTTTGCCAGCATGCGCGGGGTTTCGACATAGTAGGCCCGGGCATCGGTGAGCAGCGTCTCGTACTGCCTGACGAGCGGCTCACTCGGGCTGATGTCGTCGCGACTCTCGGCGACCCGGGCCAGAAAAAGTGCCGTCGGCGTCTTGTCGGTCACCTCCTGCCATCGTGCAGGTGCTGCGGATTGCTCGCGCTTTGCGCTGTCGGCCATCTGCGGAGGGCTCGGGTCGTCGCAAGCCGAAACGGCGAGCACGACGAGGGAAAGGAGCAGCAGGGGCGGGTGCGCCGGGAGCCTCGATTGCCACGGCCGCGAGTCGAGCATGACGACGTTTCCTCCCTTGCGCTGCGCTGCCGGATAGCAGGCAATACCTACCTCATCCGTTGTTGGGCCGACAGGGGAAGTATTCCTAATCTGGTTTGGTCAGGCGAGCAGCGGCGTGACTGGATCACGCCGCTCGAAGCATTGTCGTGCCGCTTCGACAAGTGAACCAAACTGGTAATCGACCGGGTATTTCTTCCCGAATATTCTGCCGTCGGCTCCTAATGACAGGTTGGCAGGCGCGTGACAGGTTTTTCTCTGCGCTCTGGGAGGAACGCAGAATCCGTAGTTCCGCAACCACTTATGGCCGACGCAGGAATTGTGCGCGCCCATAGCAAGGGGGGAGAGATGAAGAAATTCCTGAACTCGACGTCGGCTTTCGCGCTCGCCGTTTCACTTCTGGCGGCGGGTTCCGCCACGGCGATCGCCAATGATCGTCTCGTGGAACTCGCGGAGGATCCGGCGAACTGGGTAATGACCGGGCGCGACTACAACGCGCAGAACTATTCCCGCTCCACGGAGATATCGAAGGAAAACGTGGCTCAACTGAAGCCGGCGTGGTCGTTCTCGACGGGCGTCCTGCACGGCCACGAGGGCACGCCCTTGGTGGTCGACGGCATGATGTATATCCACTCGCCGTTTCCGAACACGACCTTCGCGCTCGCCCTCGACGATCCGGGCAAGATCGTATGGCAGAACAAGCCACAGCAGGATTCGACAGCGCGCGCCGTCGCATGCTGCGACGTGGTCAATCGCGGTCTTGCCTACTGGCCCGGCGACGATGAGACCGACCCGCTGGTCTTCCGGACCCAGCTCGACGGCCTGATCGTCGCCATGGATGCCAAGACCGGCGAGACCCGCTGGCAGATGGAGAACTCCGATATCGCCGTCGGTTCGACGCTGACGATCGCGCCTTACGTCATCAAGGATCAAGTCATCGTGGGCTCCTCGGGCGCCGAGCTCGGCGTTCGTGGCTACGTGACTGCGTACGACGTGCACAGCGGCGAGCAGAAATGGCGTGCCTACGCCACCGGACCCGACGAGGACATTCGTCTGGCAGAGGACTTCAACGAACCAAACCCCCATTATGGCCAGTTCGGGCTGGGTCTGGAGACGTGGGAGGGCGAAGCCTGGAAGATCGGCGGCGGCACCAATTGGGGCTGGTACGCGTACGATCCGGGCGAAGACCTCTTCTACTACGGATCGGGCAATCCGGCGCCGTGGAACGAAACCATGCGGCCGGGCGACAACAAGTGGACGATGGCGATCTGGGGCCGCGATCCCGACGACGGGATGGCCAAATTCGCCTACCAGAAGACCCCGCATGACGAATGGGATTATGCCGGCGTCAACGTCATGATGCTCTCCGATCAGGAGGATCGGGAGGGCAACATGCGCAAGCTGCTGACCCATCCCGACCGAAACGGCATCGTCTACACGCTTGATCGGACGAACGGTGACCTGGTCTCGGCCGACAAGATCGACGACACGGTGAACTGGGTGACCGAGGTCGACATGGAGACCGGCATCCCGGTCCGCGACCCGGAATTCGGAACGCGGATGGACCATGTCGGCCGCGACATCTGCCCCTCGGCTATGGGCTACCACAACCAGGGGCACGACTCCTACGATCCGGAGCGACGCTCCTTCTTCATGGGAATCAACCACATCTGCATGGACTGGGAGCCCTTCATGCTGCCCTACCGTGCCGGTCAGTTCTTCGTCGGCGCGACGCTCAACATGTATCCGGGGCCGAAGGGCGATCGCCAGGCCAATCTGGGACTGGGCCAGGTCAAGGCTTACGACGCGATCAACAACGAGTTCAAATGGGAAGTCATGGAACGCTTTGCGGCGTGGGGCGGTACGTTGGCGACCGCAGGCGGCGTGATGTTCTACGGGACGCTCGACGGGTTCATCAAGGCGCGTGACTCCGATACGGGCGATCTGCTCTGGAAGTTCAAGCTTCCCTCGGGCGCCGTCGGCCACCCGATGTCGTACGAGCACGACGGGCGCCAGTACATCGCCATCTACTACGGCGTCGGCGGATGGCCGGGCGTCGGCCTGGTCTTCGACCTGAACGATCCCACGGCAGGACTCGGTGCGGTGGGTGCGTTCTCGGAACTCGCCAACTACACCCAGATGGGCGGCGGCGTCATGGTGTTCTCGCTGGACGGCGAGAGTGTCTACACCGACGACATCAACACGGGCGAGTACGAGCCGACCAGCTTGATCCGGGGCGATCGTGACGCGGCCAAGGATCAGCCTTCGGATCGCGATCCGAGCTGAAGCCTCTTGCAACTGCAGGCCCGGCACCTGGACGCCCGGCCTGCAGCTATTGCCCAGGATTTTCACCAACCATCGGACACGTTCTCATGAGCACCCGCCGAGCCCTAACCTTGCCGCGCAGGACCCCACACGCTGCTTGCGTCTCTGCCGTCCTCGCCGCCTCTCTCGCCACGTCCAGCCTGGCTTTGGCGCAGCCTGCGGACTCCGTCGTCACGTCGCCGACCCCGGCCACTGCGAGCGGACCCAGCGAAACGTCCGACAGCGACATTCTCAAGGTGTGCGCCTCCACGAAGGAGGCACCTTATTCGACGCGCGACGAGGACGGCTTCGAAAACCGCCTCGCCGAAATCCTCGCCGAAAGCATGGGAAGAACCCTCGAGTACGAGTGGATCAGCAAGCCCGCGATCTACCTCGTGCGCGACGGCCTGAACGAGAAGACATGCGACGTCCTTATGGGGACCGATGCCGGTGATGGACGTCTTCTGACGTCGGACCCCTACTACCGGACGGCCTATGCCTTCGTCAGCCGATCGGACCAGGGGTTCGAAGGCACGCGTTGGCAGGATGTCGGGTCGCAGGAGCTTGGGCGATTTGCGACGCGCCTCTACTCGCCGGCTGAGACGATCCTGAAGTATTCTGGAAAGTACGAAGACAATCTGGCGTATCTATACGGCCTGGTCGACTTCAAGTCGCGGAGAAACCAGTTTCTCGACGTTCCTGCGGACATGATCGTTCGAGAGGTGCGAGGGGGCGAAGCCGATCTCGGGATAGCCTTTGCGCCGGACGTAGCTCGCTACGTCAAGGCGTCCGAGGGCGAGCTGAAGCTCACGCTAATCGAGAACGATCTCGAGCTGCAGAACGGACAGACCGTCGAACTGCAATATGCCCAGTCGGTTGCGGTCCGTCCGGGAGACGACACGCTCCTCGCCGAGATCAATGAAGCTCTCGACAAGGCCTCTTCGAAGATTACCGAATTACTCGTTCAGGAGGGCGTTCCTCTCTTGCCGCTCGAGGAGACGACGAATTGATGCAGGGATCCGGTGCATTCGGTATCAAAAAGCTCGCAATCGCCGCTTTTTTCGCCAGTACGACAATCACGACCGCTTTAGGCTCAATACAATTCTATCACACGACGCAGGGAACGCCGCTCGATCTGTCTCTCGGCTCGGAGGAAGGGAGAGATACGGAAGCCGTGAAGCACTTCCTCGAGACCGGGGACAATAAATACCTGAGCGACGAGTCGGTCTTCAAGGAAGGCGAAGAATTGTACCTGACGGCCTGCTCGGGGTGCCACGGCCACTACGGCGAGGGCAAAATCGGCCCAGGCCTCAACGACGATTACTGGACCTATCCCAAGAACGCCACCGACAAGGGGCTCTTCGAAACCATGTACGGCGGAGCCCAGGGAATGATGGGTCCGCAATATGGTCATCTGACGCTCGACGAGATGCTGAAGGTGTCAGCCTGGGTACGCCACCTCTACACCGGCGACCCGGCCAAGGCGAAGTGGCTGACGCCGGAGCAGCGCAAGACCTTCAAACCCTTCGATCCCGACGCGAACGAAGGCTGAGAGCGCCGTTCGGCGAAGTCACACAGGCCCGCCCGCCGAAGGGCAGTGCAGAAGCAGGGCTCCGTTGGTCCCCGCGAGAGGCAGAATTGAAAAGGAGGAGGAAAAACCATGAAAAAGACAGCGATACTGGGTGGTTTCGCGATAGCAGCAGCGTCGACGGCCTGGGTTCCGGCTCTCGCCTATGACGGCACCAATTGCCGCGCACCGGGCAATTGCTGGGAGGCCAAGCCGGGTTACCCGGAGAAGGTCGAGGGATCGGAATACGATCCCCAGCACGATCCGATGGAACTCAACAAACAGCAGGAATCCATCCAGGGAATGGAGGCGCGCAATGCTCAGCGCCTGAACCACTTCAAGCAGACCGGCGAGTTCATCTTCGACGTGAGCGAGATCCCCGCGAGCAGCGCGGGTGCCGGGGAAGATACCGATGATGGCGACGCATCCGCGACCGATGCGAACGAGCCAGAGGCCTCCGGCCAGTGATTAGGCACCAACTGAGCCGGTAGTTCCTGCCGGGCGCGTCGTGGCGCATGCAAGGTCCTCCCAAAGGCACATGGGCTCGGGCCGTCCGGCAGGAATGTCTCGCCGACTGTGGTCAGTTTCAAACTCCCCCTTTCCCGGCAACGCATGATGGATGCGATCTTGCTTGAGCGTCCGAACATAGACCTGGCGGAATGGCGACAACGAACGCAGGAGTTCGAGCGCGAAATCGGAAGCGCGATCCTCGGTCAGTATGACGCCATCCGATTGTTGACGATCGCCACCCTGTGCCGGGGTCATGTGCTTCTGGAAGGCGATGTCGGGGTCGGCAAGACGACATTGCTGCGAGCGGTCGCCCGCGGGTTGGGCGGACCCTACGAGAGGATCGAGGGAACGATCGATCTGATGCCGAACGACATGCTCTATTCGGCCTATGTGGCGGAGGATGGTCGTCCGCGAGTGGACCCCGGGCCGGCGCTCGCGCATGGCGAAAACCTCGCCGTATTCTTCTTCAACGAGATCAACCGCGCTCGTCCTCAGGTCCACTCGCTGCTGCTGCGCATGATGGCGGAGCGCAGCGTGAACGCTTTTCGGCAGGAAACGCGCTTCGTCCACCTGCAGGTATTCGCCGACCGCAACAAGGTCGAGCGCGACGAAACGTTCGAGCTACCGGCAGCGGCGCGTGACCGCTTCTTCATGGAGATCGCAATCGCCGCGCCTCGTGACCGGGACGACAGGCGCCGCCTGGCTTTCGAGCCGGCTTTCCACGATGCCGATGCGCTGATCCAGGAGGTTCCGGAGGGGCTGCTTCCCTATCATCGCCTGAACGAACTGGCCGTTGCCATTCAGAGGACCGTCTCGGTCAGTCCGGCCATCGAGAACTATGTCCTGAACCTTTGGGACGCGCTCCGCGATCCGGCGGGCCATGCGATCGAGATCGAGAATGTCGACGTCTCCCGTCTCATCATCGGTGGGGCGAGCCCGCGCGGATTTTCTGCCCTCGTCCGGGCTGCGCGCGCAAGAGCGTGGATGGAAGGACGCGGCAGCGTCGTGCCGGAAGACGTGCGGGCAATGTTCCCGTCGGTGATGGGCCATCGGATCTTCTTGGCACCGATTTACGAGATGCACAAGGACAGGATCGCGCCGGCGCTCCACGCCGCCGTGTTCGATGCCATCCCCGTTCCAGCCTGAGACCGAGTTCGCCGATGGTTGCCGCATCGAACCCACCTGCCGCGACCGAGTCGGACCTCGAGGAGTTCGCCGACCTCGTCTACGCGCTGAGGCACCGCGTGTCGTCCTCACGGCCCGGAAACCATGCCAGCAGAAGCCCCGGATCATACGGCCGGTTTGCCGGCCTCGACCGGTTGAGCGGCAATTCCGACCTTCGCCGGTTGGACCTTCGCGCCTCGATCGCCGACCCGTTCGCATCCGTCTGGGTGCGGCGGTATCTGCAGGCGGCAAGCGGCGTGGTCCACGTCGTCGTCGATCTGTCCGGATCGATGGGGTTTCGTGGAAGCGTTGCGCGTCATGCCGTCGCCGCGACGCTCGCGGGCGGATTGACCCGGGCGGCCATCCGGAGCGGAGACAGGGCGAGCGTCCGCGCTGCGACCGGCGACAGATCCGACGCCTTCGTCATGGAGCCGACACGCCGGGCGTCCGCGCCGTCGGAAGTCGCAATGGCGCTGGCGGCCATTGCACCGGCGGGATCGGGTCTTTCTGCCTTGCGCGAATGTTGCTCGCAACTGTCGACGACGCCGGGCCTCGTCTTCCTGATCTCCGACTTCGCTGCCGCTGTGGACGCGATACGGCCGGTCCTCGACGCGCTGGTCATGCACGATGTGCGAGCCGTCGTTGTCGGCGATCCCGAAGCCGAGGTGCCGGCGGCACGCTTCGGATTGGCGCATCTGGACGACCTGGAAGACCGCCGGGGAGGCGTCGCTTTCCTGCGGCCTTCGCTCCTGAGGCGCTGGCGCGAACGTCGGCGCGAGCATGGCAGGGCACTCTCCAGCCTCTTCGCCGAAACCGGATGCCCCGTGATCCCGGTCACCGGCCAGATCGACCTTGAGCAGATCACCGAGACGCTGATCGCCGGGCAGGCAACTCTTTGATCGCGTGTCGCGCAAGATTACTGGGGGCGGCATTCCTCCTGGCGTCCTCCTGCTTCTGCTGCCTCTCGGCCAGCGCCCAGGAGCTGCTGATCGATGCCGATCCGCCGCGCCGCGTCGGCTGGTTCGTGGGCGACCGTCTGGACTGGTCGGGACACGTAACCATCCCCGAGGGGCTCGAACTGGACAGCGCGTCTCTGCCCGAACCAGGTCCCCTGGACAGCTTCACCGAGATCAGCGCGATCACGGTCGCCCGGGAGGCGGAAAGCGATGCGACGCGGTATGATTTCCACGTCGTCTATCAGAGCTTCTACGTTCCGCTGGAGCCCCGCGAGATCACCATCCCGCCGCTGAACATCGGCTTCCGCGCGACCGACGAAAACGATCCGACGCGCCGAGACATCGCCTTCCCCGCCTGGCCGGTCGTGCTCTCGCCGCTGCGTCCGATCCTGGAGCGGTCGTCAATGGAAGCGATGCGCCCGGACAAGCTGCTGACGGTCATCGATACGACCCGGCGGCAGGGCGTGGTTGCAGCCTCCTGGGCTGCCTTCGCCATCCTCGTCGCGGCTTTCGGCTGGCATCGCGGCTGGGGACCCGCACGCTATCGCAGGTCACGCCCGCTTGCCCGAGCCTGGCGGGACATAAGCCGAGCCCAGCTTGCGGAGGTGCAGGGCTACGAGGCTGCTCTCCTGAGACTGCATAGGGGCCTCGACGAGGCCTTCGGGCACCGGATCCTGGCTGACGACCTCGATCGGCACCTGCTGGGGCGTCCGGCCTTCGGTGACGTGTCCGGCGATCTCCATCGCTTCTTCGCGGCTTCGCGGGCGCATTTCTTCGCCGGTCGAACGAGTGCCGCCGCGAGCATTCTTCCCGGCAACCTCCTTCGCGATCTCGCGCGTCGTCTCAGTGCCATCGAGCGGGGCAGTCGCTGATGTTCGCGCTCAATTTCGATCATCCATGGCTGCTGCTGGCGCTGCCGATCGCGTTCGCGCCTTTTCTGATCTCGGCGCTCCGGCGTTCGCCGCATCCCTATCGCCTCAACGCGCCCCTCGACCGGGTGTCGCTGGCGCTCTCCCTGGCCTTGCCGTTCCTTGGATCAATCGCGCTGCTCCTCCTGCTCCTCGGCCTCGCGGGACTCCATCGGACGGACCAGGTCGTCGTGCGGGAGGGGCTGGGTGCTCACCTCATGATCCTGATCGACCGTTCGTCCTCGATGGAAAGCACCTTCGCCAACCGCCGTCCTGATGGCGGGGAAGAGTCGAAGGCGGAAGCTGCGAAACGTCTGCTGACCGCGTTCATCGAGCGACGCCCGCATGACCGGGTGGGCGTTGCCATGTTCTCCACCGCGCCGCTGCTGGCCGTGCCGCTGACGGGCCAGCACGAGATCGTCAAGGCGGCGATCGCCACCATGGGCTTTCCGGGCCTTGCCCAGACGAATGTCGGACGAGGGCTCGCGCTGGCGGCTGGCAGCTTCGGTTCGGAGACGGCGTCGGCTTCGCGCGCCGTCCTCCTCGTTTCGGACGGCGCGGGAGTGATCAGTCGAGAAGTTCAGGCGCAGCTTCGCGATATCATCGCGAGGCAGCCGGTGAACGTCTACTGGCTCTTCCTGCGCACCGAAGGCGCGAAGGGAATATTCGAGGTACCGGCAAGCGGCGAGCGAGACACGCCACAGACGCGTCCCGAACGGCATCTGCATCTCTTCCTCCAAACGCTGGGCGTTCCCTATCGCGCCTTCGAGGCCGACAGTTCGGACGCGGTGCGCGAGGCGATCGGCGAAATCGACCGGCTGGAGGCGCGTCCTCTCCTTTACGAGGAGCAGGTGCCGCGCCGCGATTTCGATCGTCTTGCCTTTGCCGGTGCGGCGGTCTGCCTGCTTTTCCTGGTCCTCATGAAGTCTTTCGAGACGACACTCGTGGTCCGCTCCGCACTGCTTCCGGCGATCAGGAGGGTCGCGAGGTGACGGCACTGCGCGGGATGTTTTCCGCCGGTGGAGCGACCACGCGGCGCAAGGGCCGAAGACTGATGACGGCGTCGCTGCGCGACAGCCTGCAGACGGGGTTGTTCGCTATCGCGCTGATCTGCCTGTTTGCCTTTGCCGCCTACCAGACGCTGTCGCTCCTGCAGGCGTGGGAAGCGAACCGGTCAGTCCGTGCACTTGCCTCCGGCGCTGCCGTGTCGCTGGACGACGATGCACCTGCCGAGGTCGTTCTCGCGGCAACCTACCGTCATCTGCGTCTACGTGACATGGCTGCGGCCGAAGCGCTCGGTCCGCGGTTTCAGGCTTACGACGCGTCCGACATCGAGGCGGCCTACCGCTTCGCCCTCGCCAATGCGCGGATGAGAGAGGCGTTCGAACAGATCACCGCCAACCAGATCGACGAGGCGACTGTCACCGTCCGGCTGGCCCAGCAGGACTACCGCGCGGCGATGCGGCTCGTGCCGGAAAATTTCGACCTCAAGTACAATTTCGACATCGCGAGCCGGCTCGTCAGGGTCTTTCCGCGACCGGCCATCGAACCGGAAGAAGAGGGCCAGCGGCCCCGCGACGTCTGGACTGACCTTCCGGGTGTTCCGAGGGGGCTGCCATGAACTGGCTTCGGCGGCGCGGCATCGCCTTCTGGCTCCTGGCCGCCGCCTTCCTCTCTGCCACGGGCGCGGCGTTCGGGCCGACGCTTGCGCGCGAACGAGACGTTCTGACGCTGTTCTTCGTCATCGACATCACCCGCAGCATGCTGGCACGCGACCATGGGACGACGGATGCGCCACTGAGCCGGCTCGAACAGGCCAAGCGAACGATCGGCGCGGTGACACGGCGGCTTCCCTGCGGCTCGAAGGTCGGCCTCGGCGTCTTCGCCGAGCGCCGTAGCTTCCCGTTGATCGAGCCGGTGGAGGTATGCGCGAATTTCGGCCCATTCAACGAGGCGGTGGCGGGGCTCGAATGGCGCATGGCGTGGGAAGGCGACAGCCGGATCCTGGGCGGGCTCGCCTCGGCACAGGATGTCGCGCAGAAACTGGGCAGCGACCTGGTGTTCATCACCGACGGCCACGAGGCGCCGCCGGCGCCGATGGAGGGGCGCCGCACCGCTCCCAGCTCCGATACGACAGCCGGCCTGATCCTCGGGGCCGGGGGAAGCGAACTGGTGCCGATTCCCAAGTTCGACGACCTCGGCAATCTTGACGGTTTCTATTCGCTCCAGGACATCGCCGCAGGGGCCCGAGTGAGCATCGTGCCGCCCGGTGCCAGCAAGAGCGGGAACTACCATCCCCGGAACAATCCGGTCGGCAATCTCGCGGCGACCTCCACCGAGCACCTGACCAGTGTCCGCGAGAAATATCTTCGGGAAATCGGGGGCGAGGCGGGGCTGGGCTACGCGCCACTGGGCGATATCGGCGCGATCACGGCCGAGATCGACATCCATACGAGCCCCCACCGTCTGGACGCGTCGGTCGACCTCTCGCCTCTGCTCGGGGCTCTGTCCCTATTCTGCATCCTGGCGGCCTACGCCTGGAATGCTTCTGTCGTGTGGCGTCGCGAGAGCACGCTGCCCGGCCATGCCATACTCGCACACAGGACCGTATCATGACCTTCAATCGACGCACCGTTCTAGTCGCGGCGACACTGGCAGCCCTCACGGGTGCTGTCCTCACTTCGCCTGCCTTGTCCCACGGACCCACGCCCCAAAAGACCGATGTGAGCGTCGAGATCGACGCACCCTTTGACGCGGTCTGGGAGGTCCTGGCCGACTTCGCCTCGATTGCCGACTGGCACCCGGCCGTCCAATCCGCCAGCCCCGGAGAGAATGGCAAGAGCCGGGTACTGACCCTCGATGGCGGATCGATCACCGAGACGCTCGACGTGTCGAGCAAGGAGCGCGGCGTGATCGCCTGGCGCCTGGGTACCCCCAACCCAGAAGCGCTGGCGGTGAGTTCCTACAACGACAAGCTGATGGTGGAACCGGCCGGCGACCAGAAGACCACCGTGCGGTGGATAGGGCGCTTCTACCGCGCGGACACCAGCAACTTCCCGGCAGACGGGCAGACGGATGAGGCGGCGATAGAGGACATGACGCGCTACGTGGAGAGCGGCCTTACCGGGCTGGAGGCCTACTTCGCCGCGCGACGGAATTAGCCTGCGTCCTAGGTGCATGCCTGGCCACCGCAGGAGCGGCGATTGCGTTTCGATCGGGGGGACCAGGAGGCATGGCGATCCCGAGGAGCACATCGTCTCGCAGAAGGGGTCACTGATCCTTCCGCGGCGCAGGCGACGGCATTTCAGCCCTCGGCGCCCGCGGGAGAACACTCGAAATGCCGTGCCAGTGCGGCGGCGATGTCCGGCACCACCTGCTCGACGACGGCACGGCCCTTCTCGGCGCTGGCGCTGGCGGCCGAACTGAGGACGCCATCCGGCGGGATCGGCCGCAGGTCGAATGGGTAGGGGTCAAAGAGCGGGAATTCGGCGGGCGGATTGTCCGGGATCGCCGTCTCGTTGACGAGATCCGGCCGCAGATGCAGCATCACCGACGTCTCCATCACCGCCGCATGTTCCAGCGCCCAGCTGATCAGGCCGTCCGGAAACAGGATCGCCTCGGTCGCCGGGGTGATGAACTCCCAGTAGCCCAGCTTGACGATCTTGAGGTCGGTGACGCCCTCGCGCCGCTGGTCGGTGAGCGCCAGGTCGGCCGCCTCGGTGATGAACCACTGGTTTTCCATGTGGCCATCGAAGAGGACGATCCGGCGCACGCCGTGGCGCGCCAGCTCGTTGATGATGTCGCGCATCAGCGCGACGAGGGTCGCCGCGTTGAGGCTGAGCGTGCCGGGAAAGTGATTGCCGCCGCCGGTCTTGGGCTGCGACTTGTAGCCATAAGCGAGCGACGGCGCGACGATGCCGCCGAGCCGCTCCGCGACCCTGAGCGCGATGCTCTCCGGCAGGATGACGTCGGTGGACAGCGGCAGATGCGGGCCGTGCTGCTCGGTGGCGCCGATCGGCAGGAAGACGATGGGGTCGTCCTCGCTGACGCGCCGGGCGAATTCCATCCATGTCATGTCCGCGAGGCGCACCGCGCCGGGCTCTGCCTCAAGCATCGGAGGCCCAGCGCGTCATGCCGACATCCATGGCGTTGCAGCGCTGCACGACCTTCGTGAAGGCCGGCTCCAGCTCGCCGTTCGCCGCCTCGACGCCTTTGGTATATTCGAGGAACTCCGGCATCAGCGCCCGCAATTCGGCGAGCAGCGCCTTCTCGTCGACGCGGGTCAGGCGGCCGTTCTCGACCACCATCTCGCCGTTGACGAAAACCTTCTCTATCGACGAGCCGTTCTCGCAGTAGACGAGGTGGTTGCGGATGTCGTTGAGCGGCGTAAAGCTCGCGGTCTCCGCGTCGAGGATCAGCAGGTCGGCCTTCTTGCCGACCTCCAGTGAGCCGGTCTCCTCTTGCAGCAATGCAGTGCGCGCACCGCCGAGGGTCGCCGCATGGAGCACCTCGCTGGCGTTCAGCCAGCGCGACCAGTCGGGATTGTTGACCTTGTGCATCAGGGCCGCGGCCTTCATCACGTCGAAGATCCGCGGCGTGTCGTTGGAGCAGATGCCGTCGGAGCCGAGGCCGACATTGACGCCGGCCGTGAGAAGCTTGCGCACCGGCGCGGAGCCGGCACCGAGCTTCTGGTTGGAGATGGCGTTGTGGCAGACCGAGACGCCGGCTCTGCCCATGCGTTCGATGTCGGAATCGCTGACCCAGATCGAATGCGCAATGGTCGTCCACGGGTTGAGCAGGCCGAGATCGTCCATGTAGGCGACCAGCGACTTGCCGTAGAATTCCGGCCCGGTCACGGACTGAACCTTGGTCTCGACGATGTGGGTATGGAAGGGCGCGTTCCATTCCTTCGCCAGCTCGTTGGCGGCCAGCATCAGCTCCGGCGTGCAGCGCTGCGGCGCCGAGGGCGCGAGCATCGTCCGGATGCGGCCCGAGCGCCCGTGGAAGCGGGCATGCGCCTCCCTGACGAAGGCGAGGTAATCCGGCGTCGTCACCGGCTGGATCGCATCGATCTCCTCCTGCAGATGCGCCGGCACGTAGTCGCGGGTGAAGGGGATCGTGTCGAGGAAGTTGCGGTTGACGACGTGGGCGGAGACGGTGGCGCGGATGCCGACATCGTCATAGGCGTCGATCGCCGCGCCCATCAGTTCGAGCTCCGAGCGCGGGCTTTCGTAGAGGTCGTCGGTGATGCAGGTGACGCCGGTGCGCAGCGACTCCATCGCCACCAGCATCGAGCGCAGATAGACCAGGCGCGGGGGGAGCGCCTTGGCAGCTCGGATCGGGTAGGCATAGAGCATCCACACCTCGAGCGGCATGTTGTCGTAGCGACCCTTGAACAGCGCCTCGTTGGAATGGAGATGGGCGTTGACGAGGCCCGGCATGACCAGCTTGCCGGCCCCCTCGATGATCGTCGCGCCCTCCGGCACGGGAAGCGACGGCCCGATCGCGGCGATCCGGTCGCCCTCGATCAGAAGATCGCCGGTGAACGGCTCCGCGCCGGTCCCGCCGCCCATTGCCAGCAGCGTCGCGCCCCGGATGAATGTCGTCATGTCAGCTCCGTCCTGTCGTCATGCAAGGAAATAGCCGGCCTCTGCGGGCCAATGGACGAACACCGCGTCGCCCGGGGCGAGCGGCATTGCGTCGAGATCGCGTGAGGAGAGCTGCGCCCGGATCTCGAGCCCGGCCGGCGTCTCCATGAACACCGTGACGGAGGCGCCGACGAAATCGAGCGTCGCGACGCGGGCCTCCAGCGCGTTGCCGCTCGCGGGGCGCTCGCTCGTGATCGCCACGCGGTCGGTGCCGACCACCAGCGTCGCCGCGTCGCCGGGTGAGAGCCCTTGGTCCTCCGACGTGCGGGCGAGCAGCGGCCCGCTGGCGGTGTCGATGGTGATGGCGCCGGCTTCCCGGGATGCGACGGTGCCGGCGATCAGATTCGAGCCGCCGAGGAATTCGGCGACGAAGCGGTTCTCGGCCCGCCGGTGGATGTCGCGCGGGGCGCCGACCTGCTGGACGCGTCCCTCGCTCATGATCACCACCCGGTCGGCCATGGCAAAAGCCTCCGAGGGGCTGTGCGTGACGCAGATGAAGGTGATGCCGAGTTCCTGGTGCAGCCGGACGAGTTCGGCCTGCATCTTCACCTTCAGATGCGGGTCGAGGGCGCTCAGCGGTTCGTCGAGCAGCAGCAGTTCGGGTTCCGTCGCCAGCGCGCGGGCAAGCGCGACACGCTGGCGTTGGCCGCCGGAGAGCTGGCCGGGCATCCGTTCGGCGAGCGCGCCGATGCCCATGCGCGCCAGCCATTCGTCCGCCTTGGCCGTGCGCTCGCGCGGCGGCGTGCCGCGGTGCTTCAGCCCGAACTCGACGTTCCGGCGCACGGTCATGAACGGGAACAGCGCGTAGTTCTGCCAGACCAGCGGCGTGTCGCGGGACCAGGGCGTGTCCTCGTTGATCCGCCGGCCCCAGAGGCGAATTTCCCCGGCGGTGGGCGTCTCGAGGCCCGCCAGCATGCGCAGCGTGGTGGTCTTGCCGCAGCCGGACGGGCCCATCAGCGCGATGAACTCGCCTTTGCGGATATCCAGCGACACGTCGGACACGGCCATCTGGTCGCCATAGGCCTTCGCGACCTGGTCGAGCTCGATCATGGTGGGTGTCATCAATCGCTTCCCTTGAGGCGTGCGGCGGCAAGGCGCCGGGCGGCGACGAGCTGGGCGACGACGACGAGCAGGATGCTGACGCCGAAGACCAGCGCGCCGACGGCGTTGATGCGCGGGCTCACCTGGCCCTGCAGCATGGCAAGGACGCGCACCGGCAGCGTCTCGTTCAGCCCGGATATTAACCAGGCGATCATGAATTCGTCGAAGGAGACCGAGGCGGTGATCAGCAGCGCCGAGAACAGCGATGGGGCGACGAAAGGCAGCACGATCTCGCGCAGGGTCGTCCATTGGCTGGCGCCCAGATTCCAGGCCGCGGGCTCGAGATCGCGGTCGAGGTCGGCGAGCCGCATGCGCACCAGTGCCATGGCGAAGGGCGCGCAGACGACGACATGGGCGGCGATGAGACCCGGTATGGTGCCCGACAGGCCGATGCGGCCCTGAAAGGTCAGCATGGCGACGCCCATGATGACCACCGGCACGGTCGGGGGCAGGGCGGCCAGTGCCATGTAGATGCCCTTGCCGAAGAAGCGGAAGCGGTAGTCCACATAGGCGGCGGTGAAGCCGAGGAAGGTGGCGATGAGCGAGGCGCCGAAGGCGACGACCAGGCTGTTCCACAGGCCGCGTCGGATGGTCTCGTCGGCGGCGATCGCCTCGTACCATTGCAGCGAGAACCCGCCCCACGGCAGCGCCGGAAATCGGTCGGCATTGAACGAGAAGACGACGGTGGAAACGACCGGCGCGAAGATGAAGGCGAAGACCAGGACGGTCCACGCCACGAGCAGCGTGTTGGCGAGAAGGCTGGCTGTGCGGGTGCGGGTCATGCGGCTTTCCGGCCGCCATAGGCGAGCTTCAGCAGGGCGCCGAGCACCAGGGCGAGCGTGGCGATCATGATCACGGCGACGACGGAGGCGCGGGGCCAGTGGTTGCCGGATTTTACCTGGTCGGCGATGAGGATCGACAGGGTCGGCGGGTTGGAGCCGCCGAGAAATTGCGGGCTGATATAGTCGCCGAAGGCCAGCACGAAGGCGAAGGCGCCGGCGACGACGAGGCCGACGCGGGCTGCGGGGATGACGATCGTGAAGACGGTGCGCAGCGCGCCGCAGCGCAGGTTGTGCGCCGCCTCGACCAGCTGTCGGTCGACGGCGACCAGCGAAAAGGTCTGCAGCAGCACCACCAGCGGCGCCGTCAGGGTGAGGAAGCCGATGAAGGTGCCGGTCGGGCTGTTGAGGACGGAGATGGGCGCGATCCCGATGGCGTCGAGCGCCGTGTTGATCAGGCCGTTCGGGCTGAAGAAGATCTGCATCGAGTAGATGCGGACCGGGAAGCTGGTGAAGAACGGCACGACGAGCAGGCCCGCCAGCAGCATCCGCGTCGACGGCCGCACCTTGAAGGCGAGGACATAGGCGACGGGAAAGGCGGCGACGCTGACGAACACGGCGACCAGGGCCGACAGGCTGAACGTGTAGACATAGGCGCTCTGGAAGAAGCCGGCAGAGAGGATCGTCGACCAGTTGGCGAAGGTGAAGTCCGGCTGCAGCCGGAAATTGCGCACCGACCAGAAGGTCATGGCTACCAGAAAGCCAAGCGGCACCACGAAGAAGCAGAGCTGCCAGATTAGCGTCGGGGCGCCGAGGAACACCGCGAAGCGGATGCGGCTGGCGCGGGCGTGCGACAGAGACCTGTCAGCCATGACGTACCTGTTTCATTGCATGAAGGGATGCGCTTGCCGGAGCAGCCCGAAGCCGCCCGAAGCCGCCCCGGCAGGCGGATCACATGGCCTTGAATTCGGACCAGGTGTCGTTCCAGGTCTCGATGTCCTGCTGCACCGGCGTCTGGCGAATGAAGATCTTGCCGTCCTTGTATTCGTCCATGACGTTGCGGGCGTCGAAGGTGTGGCGCAGCTTCACCGCGTCCTCGGGGGCCTCGGCGTTCATCTTCTCCCAGCCCTTGCGGTTGGGGATCGAGGCCCAATAGGCGGGCAGGCGGGCCGAACGGAACTGGCCTTCCGGCGAGCTGGCGTACTGGATGAACTTCTTGGCGAGATCCTTCTTCGACGAGCTCGAGACGATGGACATGGATTCGGTCCACTGGATGCCGCCTTCGTCGGGTACGACCGCACTCACCGGCACGCCCTCGTTCTGCAGCAGCAGCACCACCCAGTCGCCGACGCCGGGGATGACGCCGGCGGTGCCGTTGGTGAGCATCGCGAACTGGTCGGCCATCGAGTAGAAGCCGCTGGTCTGCGGCCGAAGCGAGAACAGCGTCTCCTTCAGGGCCTCGAAGGCCGCCTCGTCGATGTCGAAGGGCGGCTTGTTGCCGTTGCCGAGGCTGAGGCAGCCCATGGTCGGCAGGTACCAGTCGAAGAAGCCGACCTTGCCCTTCACCTTCTCGCTCCACAGCGCCTTGTAGGTCTTCACGTCCTCCTCGTTCAGGACGTCCGTGCGGTAGGCGAGGCCGAGATAGCCGAAGCGGATCATCACCGAATAGAGCTTGTCGTCCATCCAGTGCAGCGGGAACTTCTGGAACTCCGGCCAGTAGTCGGCGAGCGGGTAATCGGCCGGATCCATCTCGTCGATGAAGCCGCCTTCCTGGAGCATGTAGATGTATTCGGCATCGGCCAGCACGACGTCGAAGGATCCCGGAGGCGACTGGTTCATCAGCGCCAGCATCGGTTCGCCGCCGACATACTCCTTGGCGACCACCTTCACGCCGTGCTCGTCCTCGAACGGCTTGACGAAGGCAGGATCGCCATGGCCCGGCCAGGTGAGGACGTTGAGCACGTTGTCCTGGGCGCTCGCCTCAAAGGGGCCGAAGCCGGTGAAGGCGGCCGCGCCGGCCAGCGCGCCGGCGCCCTGGAGCACCGTCCGGCGCGTCGGGCGCAGCAACAGCCCGCGCGGATCGGTAATCTGAAACTTGCTCATCCAATGTCTCCTGTCCGTGTGGCCGTTCAACGAGCACCGCTCGCGGGCCTTGAACGGCAATTTCGACGGCACGAGCCATCGACAGACAGCCCGCGTTCACGAGCTCTCCGTGCCGTTTCGGCGCTTCGGTGTGATCAGGAGCTTGCACCACGGGTTTCGTGATTCAAAAGACGAAATAGCAATCGCCAGCCATAGGCAGAAGTTATAGGCGTGCAGATATCGGCGAGTTAACCAATCCTCCTCCATTGTTATCTTTACGTGATTTCCTATCGCCTGCATCGATTCTGAGCAGGCGATAGTCATTCTGCATAGGTTCTGGGCGTTTGACAGAAGCCGCCGGTCGCCGACACTCAGGCCATCTCCGACCCCGGAGTACGGGATGGAACTTCGCCAGCTTCGCTATTTCCTGCAGATCGCCGACAGCGGCAGCTTCTCGCGTGCCGCAGAAGTGCTGAGCGTCGCCCAGCCGTCGCTGAGCCAGCATGTGCGCAGCCTGGAGGACGAACTCGGGGTGAACCTATTGGCGCGCCATCCGCGTGGGGTGACGGCCACTGAACAGGGGCGGCTCCTGTGCGACCACGTCCGGCTCATCCTGCGGGAGGTGGAGCGATCGCGCGAGGCGCTGCAGGCAGCGGCCGACAGTCCTGCCGGCGTGGTCGTGCTCGGGCTTCCGACCTCTGCCTGCCGGGGCCTGGCGGTGCCGCTGATCCGCGCCGCCGCCGAGCGCTACCCGCGGATCGCCATCCATCTCGTCGAGGCAATGACCGGCAGTCTCGACGAATGGATGCAGACGGGCAAGGTCGACGTGGCACTGCTCTACGATCGCAAGGTGTTCGAGAACATCGTCGCGAATGACGTGATGGTCGAGGCGCTGCAGCTCATCCTGCCCGCCGGGCACGAGCTCGCCGGGCGGCGCGCCGTTCCGTATCGCGAGGCGCTGGCCCTTCCTCTCGTGCTGCCCCAGCGACCGCACGTGATCCGAGAAGTGGTGGAAACCTTCGCGGCGCGCGCTGACGCCGAACTGACGATCGCCGTCAACTGCGACAGCCTGCAGGCGAT
This sequence comes from Aurantimonas endophytica, assembly GCF_014196845.1. Taxonomy (GTDB): domain Bacteria; phylum Pseudomonadota; class Alphaproteobacteria; order Rhizobiales; family Rhizobiaceae; genus Aurantimonas; species Aurantimonas endophytica. The sequence continues at coordinate 1,127,549 of NZ_JACIEM010000001.1, read as the reverse complement.
CGTGGCGCTGGTGCTGGACGGAAATGCCTCGATCTATCCGAGCTTCGCCCTGCGCGAGGAGATCGATCGCGGCGAACTCGTCGCCATTCCACTCGTCGACCCGACGCCGACATGGCGCCTGTCGATCGTCATGTCCCGCAAGGCCGCCGACGGCCGGGCCTCGATGGCAGTGGCGCGGCTCCTCGACGAGGTTGCCCGTTCGCTGGTGGCCGCCGGCATATGGGATGCGCAGCTGCGCCGGGCACCCGGAACGAGCATCACCGACCTCCATCCATTCCCGAGCAAGGACCTCTCATGACCTTCGATCTCATCATGCGGAACGGCAACCTGCCGGACGGCCGCACCGGAATCGACATCGGCTGCCGGGACGGGCGCATCGTTGCGGTCGAGCCGCGCCTTCAGGCCGAGGCCGGCCGCGAGGTCGACGCGACGGGGCGGCTCGTCTCGCCCCCCTTCGTCGACATCCACTTCCATCTGGATGCGACGCTGTCGGTCGGGCAGCCGCGCTTCAACCGGTCGGGAACGCTGCTGGAGGGGATCGCCCTCTGGGGCGAGCAGCGGCCGCTGCGGACGGTCGAGGCAGTGGCGGAGCGGGCGTTGCGCTATTGCGACCTCGCCGTCGCGCAGGGCCTGCTGGCGATCCGCACCCATGTCGACGTCTGCGACGAGCGCCTCGTCGGGGTCGAGGCGCTGCTCGACGTGCGCGACAAGGTGAGGGACTATCTCGACCTGCAGATCGTGGCGTTCCCGCAGGACGGCTATTTCCGCTCGCCGATCGCGGCAGCGAATCTGGAGCGCGCGCTCGACCGCGGCGTCGACGTCGTCGGCGGCATCCCGCATTTCGAGCGGACGATGGAGGAGGGCAACCGTTCGGTCGTCGCGCTCTGCGAGATCGCCGCCGCGCGGGGCCTCAGGGTCGACCTGCATTGCGACGAGACCGACGATCCGCTGTCGCGTCACGTCGAGACGCTGGCGGCCGAGGCGGTTCGGCTCGGGCTTCGGGACCGGGTGTCCGGGTCGCACCTCACCTCGATGCACTCGATGGACAACTACTACGCCAGCAAGCTCATTCCGTTGATCGCCGAATCCGGCATGCACTGCATCCCCAACCCGCTCGCCAACATCAATCTACAGGGTCGAAGCGACACCTATCCGAAGCGCCGCGGCCTGATGCGCATCCCGGAGCTGCGGGCGAAGGGCGTCAACATCGCGCTCGGGCAGGATTCCTGCATGGATCCTTGGTACGTCTTCGGCAATGCCGACATGCTCGACGTCGCCCATATGGCGACGCATGCGGCGCACATGATCAGCCTCGAGGAGATCCGGTTCTGCTTCGAGGCGATCACCACAAACGCCGCACGCGCCTTCGGCCTCGAGGACTACGGTCTGGCACCCGGCTGCCACGCCGATTTCGTGCTGCTCGATGCGCGCGATCCCATCGAGGCGATCAGGCTTCGGGCGGACCGGCTGGCAGTGGTGCGGCGCGGACGCGTGCTTGCCGAGACACCGGCGCGGGAGACGATGCTCGACCTGCCGGGGCGGGCGCAGAAGGTCTCCGTGACGGGATACGCACCGTTCTGGCCGGCGCCATAGCGGCAGCCTATCGAGCGCGCTGCCGCGGGGTTCAGGAAAGGTGGGAGCGGACACGGAGCATCCGCATACGCGGTGTGCACGGTCGCTGCGCGCCATAGGCCATTCGTATGCCTAAAATCTAGACTATTTGACATCCGCCTATGATTTGTGCGTCATCTCCCACCGGAGACGCATCATGGACCTTCGTCAGCTTCGATATTTCGTGCAGATCGCGGACGCGGGCAACTTCTCGCGCGCCGCCGAGATCCTGCGTATCGCGCAGCCCTCGCTCAGCCAGCAGATCCGCAATCTAGAGGACGAGCTGGGGGTGGAACTGCTCACCCGCCACGCCCGCGGCGCCAGCCTGACGGAGCTGGGCCAGCAATTCTACGACCACGCCCGCAAGATCTTGAGCGGGGTCGAGCGGGCGCGCGACGTGATCCAGTCGCAGGCGGCGTATCCGACCGGCAAGATCTCCGTAGGGTTGCCGACCTCGGCCGCGCGCAGCCTTTCGCTGCCGCTGTTCCGGGAACTGGCGGCGACGCAGCCGAACATCGTCCTTCACGTGGTCGAGGCGATGTCCGGCTATCTCGACGATTTCATCCGGGCGGGGCGGCTCGACGTCGCCTTGCTCTATGATCACCGTGCCTTCGAGCACGTCGCCTATACCGAGATGATCGCCGAGGACCTGATGCTGTTCGTCCCGCCCGGAAGCGCGATGGCGCGCCGCGGCTCGGTGCCCTTCCAGAAGATCTTCGACCTGCCTCTGGTGCTGCCGGGGCGACCGCATATCCTGCGCAGCGTCATCGAGCGGCTGGCAGCCAGGCATGACGTCGTGCCGACCGCGCTGGATTGCGACAGCCTGCCGGCCATTGCCCGGCTGGTCTGCGAGGAAGGCCACTGCACCGTGATGCCGCATTTCGCCTTTCTCGAGGAATTGCGGCGCAACGAGATGGCGGCGGTACCGATCGTCGACCCGACGCCGTCGTGGCGGCTCTCGGTCGTGGTGTCGCAGCGCACGATGAATCCGCGTGGAAGCGAGGTCGTCGCGCGGGCCCTCGGGGACGTCATCGTCAAGCTGGTCAACGCCGGAACCTGGAAGGCGCGGCTTAAGACGCCCATGGCCGCCTGAGGCATCGTGCTGCCGAGCCAAGCCAATGCGCTGAGGGGGCGAGACGGATCAGGCGGCCATCCAGCCGCCGTCGACGAAGAGGTTGTGCCCGGTCAGGAACGTCGCCTCGTCGCTGGCGAGGAACAGCGCGGCATTGGCGACGTCCTGCGGCGTGCCGAGGCGCGGCCAGGGCGTGCGGGAGTTCGAGTAGTCGATCCATTTCTGCTCGACGGCCCGGCCGCCCTTGCCCGTCAGGATCTTGCCCGGCGCGACGGCGTTGCAGATGATGTGGTGCCGGGCGTAGTCGGCGGCGATCTGGCGGGTCATGTAGGCGATGCCGGCCTTGCTGACGCCGTAGGCGAAGTCCTCCGGCGCCGAAATGTGGCCGTGCTGGGAGGAGATGTTGATGATCCGCCCGCGCGCTTCCTCGACCGGGTCCTGGGTCAGCATCTGCCGAACGGCGGCGCGGGCGCAAAGATAGGCGCCCTTCAGGCTGACATCCATGACGCGGTCCCAGTCGGCCTCTTCGGTTTCCAGCAGCGGTTTGCCGGCGCGCAGCACCGCGTTGTTCACCAGAATGTCGAGCCGGCCGAAGGCCGAGACGGTTTCCGCCACCAGATGATCGACCTCGGCCTGGCGCGACACGTCGGTCCGGACGAAGCGAGCGATACCGCCTTCGGCGGCGATCACGTCGCAGACCGGCTCGCCGCCCTCGATGGCGTCGGTGGTGACGTCGGCGACGACGATCGTCGCGCCGTGCCGGGCAAAATGCCGGGCGATCGCCCGGCCGATGCCGGACGACCCACCGGTGATGACGGCGGTCTTTCCTGCCAGACGCTGGCTCATGTCATGCTGTCCTTGTTTCGCGCGGGAAGGCTTCTGCGGCCCATGCCAGATAGTCTGCGGCGGTGTCGGCGAGCGCCGTCTGCTGCCGCTCCGGCAGGAGGGCGTCGAGGCGCCGGGTGCAGAGCGGCGGGCGGTCCCGCCGGTAGTTCGACCGGATCGTCGCGGCGTCGGGGTCGATCCCCCACGCGAAGTCGGGACGCTCAGCCTGCAGTGCCCGGCACCAGTCGTCGACCGAGGTGACACGGCCGGCACCGAGATTGACGACCGGTGGCAGTGCTTCGGTTTCGAGAAGCAGCGTCACGATCCAGTTGGCGAGATCACGCGAATAGAGCCAGTCGGCTTGAAGCGCGCGGGGCAGGGCGCTGGCCTCGCCGCGCAAGGCGCCCTCCATGATCTGGCACTGCGGGCTCACGACCGGCCGGCTGCCGCTGGCAATTTCCCACGGGCCGAAGACGGGCCCGAGCCGCAGGATCGATAGTGGCAACTCGTATGCCTTGGCCTGTTCGCGCATCACGGCCTCGGCGGCCAGCTTGGTCCGGCCATAAAGCGATTGCGGGCCGACTGGGGCGTTTTCTTCTTCGAAGCAGCGCAAGTTGTCATCCGCCGGCTCGCCATAGACGGAGACGGATGACAGCTGCACGACCCTTCTCGGTCGCAATCGTCTAGCCAGTTCCATGATCTGCCGCGAGCCGTTGACGTTGACGTCGGTGACGCGTTCGGCGAGCGCATCGGCCTGCCCGGCATCCGGGGTGATGGCGGCGCCGTGGACGATATGGCTGATCCCGAGGGCTTCCACCTGACCGAGATCGGCGGCGGAGCGCACGTCCCCGGCGACGAAGCGGATGGCCGGGCCGGCCAGCATCGGCGCCAGCGGCGACGGGGCGGGCGCGAACAGGACTGCCCGGTGGCCTCTCGTCCGGAGCGCCTCGGCGATTGCCATGCCGACAAAGCCGGAGCCGCCGGTAATCAGGACATTCGCCGGCCCCCCAACGGCCTCCGCGGCCGGCTCGTCGTCCGCAACACCGTCGTTCACGGGAACATCTGGCCGGGCAGCCACAGGGCAATGCCGGGGAAGGCGATCAGCAGGACGATCATCGCCAGCATGATCGCCACGAAGGGCATCGAGCCCCACATCACGTCGGCAACCGACCCGCGACCGCGCACGCCCTGGACGATGAACAGGTTCATGCCGAGCGGCGGGGTGATCAGCGCCACCTCCATCATGATGACGAGGAAGATGCCGAACCAGACCGGATCGATGCCGAAGTGGATGACGATCGGCATGACGATGGGGATCGTGGCGATCATCATCGACAGCGTCTCGAGGAAGCAGCCGAGCACGAAATAGAACACCACGAGAAGCAGGAGGACTTCGAGCGGGCTCGAGGCGATGCTGCCGACGACGGCGGTCAGCATCTGCGGGACGCCGAGAATGCCGATGACGAAGTTCAGGAACTGCGCGGCCACGACGATCAGCAGGATCATCGCGCTGATCTTGACCGTGGACAGCATCGCCTCGTGCAGCATCGCGAAGGAGAAGCGGCGCTTGGCGATGGTGACGACGAGCGCGCCGATCACGCCGAGTGCGGCCGATTCCGACGGCGTCGCCCAGCCGAGATAGATCGAGCCCATGACCAGTGCGAAGATCATCAGCGGCGGCAGGATGTCGAGGAGGTTGCGCAGCTTCTGCGCCAGCGGGACGGAAGGCGGCGTCCTGCCGGCGATCGACGGCTTCAGCAGGCTGGCGACCGCGATATAGGCCATGAAGAGCAGGGCGAGGACGATGCCGGGCACGATACCGGCGGCGAAGAGCTGCCCGATCGAGGTGTTCGACATCGACCCGTAGATGATCATGTTGATCGAGGGCGGGATGAGGATCCCGAGCGTCGCGCCGGCGGCGATCGAGCCCAGCGTGATGCGGTCCTCGTAGCCGTATTTCTCCATCGTCGGGATGGCCACCGTGCCAATCGTCGCCGCCGTGGCGACGGACGATCCTGAGACTGCCGCGAAGAGGCTGCTGGAGGCGATGTTGGTGTGCAGGAGCCCGCCCGGCAGGCGCCGCAGCCAGTCGGTGAGAGACCGGTACATCCCGTCGGCGACGCCGGAGCGCACCAGCAGTTCGCCGAGGAAGATGAAGAGCGGGATGGCGGTCAGGATGAAATCGTTGAGGACGCTCCAGGTCTGCGTGCCGAACATCATCAGCGTCGGGATGCCGAGATAGGCGAGCGTTCCGAGGAGCGCCGTGAGGAACAACGTCACCGCCACGGGAATGCCGATGAGCATCATGGCGAGCATGGCGGCAAAGCCGGCGGCGGCCGGCAGGAACCCGATCATCGCGCGTCACTCCGCTCTGCCACGAGCGCGGTCTGCTCCCGGATCTCCTCGTTCAGCGATTTCACGCCGTACCATTGTGCGAGCATCGGGGAACGCCTGGCGAAGAGGATGATGGCATGGACGCTGGTCGCAGCCGCCACGAGGGCGAAGAAGACCAGGCCGATGACCCAGATCGCCTGCGGCTGCCACAGCGGCGTCATCATCGGCGTGCCCGAAAGCGAGCCGTATTCGATGCTTTCGGTGAGCGTCGCCCAGCCGCGCCACGCCATGAAGACCGCCATGCCGGTGAGGCTCAGGACCGCGATCAGATCGAGCAACGCGCGCAAGGCCGGAGACACTTTTTCGAGGACCAGTTCGACGCGCGTGTGGGAGCGATCCAGCCAGGCATAGGCGAAGCCGAAGGCGGCCAGCATCGCAAGGACGTAGCCGCCGAATTCGTCGCCACCCTGCAGGGAGAAATTGAGGAAGCGTCGCAGCAGCACCTCGCAGGTGATCAGCAGCGACAGCGCCAGGATGCCGTACCCGGCCAGGAGCGCGAAGAACCGCGCCAAGGGTCCGAGATAGGTTGCGACAGGATTGGTCTGCATGCGCTCCGCTGTCCTACGGCTTCGGGGGTGGGAGCGCCCGACACCCAGGGGTGCCGGGCGACTGCGGTGCTATTCGATGGTCAGGCCGGCGGCCTTGCCGACGGTCTCGTTCCAGGTGGCCGAGCACTCCGGATCGACGGCGTTGCAGGTGTCACGCCAGATCGGCAGTACGACGGTCTCGGCGGCTTCCTTGACGCGCGCCTGGTCGTCCGGCTGGATTTCGACCAGCGTCATGTCGAATTTCTTGTGGTTGGCGCAGCTTTCGGCGCCGGTATTGCAGGCCACCGCGTCCTCGTTCGACGACACCGCAAGGTCCCACAGCTGATCCTCCAGCGCCTTGAACTCGGTCTGCAGCGCCGTCTGCTGCTCGGGCGTGAAGCCGTTCCAGGTATCGAGATTGATGAAGTGGCCCTGGACCGAACCGGAGACCGACAGCGGCAGGAAGTGCGACGTGACTTCCGGCCAGTTGCCGGTGTTGCCCGAGGTGGGCGAGGTCACGCCGCAGGAAACCACGCCGCGCTGGAGAGCCGGGTAGACCTCGGAGAACTGCAGCGTCACCGGCGTCGCGCCGAAATGCTCCAGCATCGCCGACATGGAGGGCGTGAAGCTGCGGACCTTCAGGCCCTTGAGATCGTCCAGCGTCTCGATCGGGCTGTTGCAGTAGAAGACCTGCGGCCCGAACGGCCAGAGGGTCATCACCTTGGCATTGAATTTCTCTTCCAGCCGCTCGTCGAAAGCCTCGCGATAAGCGTCCACCGCCTTGCGCAGTGCGTCCATGTCGGTCGACACGCCGATCAGGTCGACGCCCTCGAAGAACGGATCGTCGCGCGAGGCCATGCCGATCTGCACCGACATCACATCGAAGGAGCCGCCGCGCAGCATGCGCAGGGCATCCGGCGCCTTCACGCCGACCACGTCCATGGGGTTGTAGTTCACGGCCAGATCGACGCCGGCCTCGGTGCCGAGGCTCTCGAAGAACGCGCGCTCGACATCCACCTGCTTGTTGTTCTGCGAGAAATTGCCGGCGACGCGCAGCGGCGTCTGGGCGCCTGCCTCGGCGATGCCGAGAGCGACGGCCGCGACCGCCCCTGCGCACAGGATCATGCGATTCATCATTCTGGCCTCCGAGTGAGTAATTTTGCATTCATTTGAGCCGCCTCAGCTTTGCAGGTCTGCGTCGAAAGGCAATGACAAATATTGGGCAGACGGCCGGCCGGAGAGCTTGGGGTTTTCGGCCCGATGCGCATCAGATGAGCATGAATGACCGATATCTGGTCGATTCACGGGCATTTGCGAAGCGAGCCGCGTCACCTGTCCAGTTGTATTCTTGGTGTCTGCGTGGCATCCGATTATCCGGAAATTGCCTGTCGCGAGGAAAATGCGGTGCCAGAAGTGAATGCAAAATCAGCGATGGAGGTGCCTTCCAAACGGAAGCTCGTCGGCATGCTCACGCCCTCGTCCAACACGGTGCTCGAGCCCTTCACCGCCCGGATGCTGGATCCGCTGTTTCCCGACGTGACAGCCCATTTCGGCCGGTTCCGGGTTACCGAGATCGCGCTGGCCCCCGACGCGAACAGCCAGTTCGCACTGCCGCCGATCCTCCAGGCCGCCGAACTCCTTGCCGACGCGAACTGCGACGTCATCGCCTGGAACGGCACCTCGGCGAGCTGGCTCGGCTTCGACAGCGACACGCGTCTCTGCGACGCCATCAGCCAGAAGACCGGCATCGCGGCGACGAGCGCCATTCTCAGCCTCAACCGGCTGTTGGCCCATCTTGGAGTGCACCGGCTGGGGTTGGTCACTCCCTACACCAGCGACGTCCAGGACAGGATCGTTGCCAATTATGCCGCCGCGGGTATCGAAACGGTCGCCGAGGAGCATCTCGGCCTGCGGGACAATTTCTCCTTCTCGGACGTGTCGGAGGCGACGATCGAGGCCATGTGCGAGCGCGTCGCAGAGGCGCGGCCGGACGCGATCGCCATCGTCTGCACCAACATGCGCGGGCCGCTGGTCGCGGCGGCGCTGGAAGAACGTCTCGGTATCCCGGTTCTCGACTCGGTCGCCTTCACCCTGTGGGGTTGCCTCGACGCCATCTGCGTCTCTACGGAGAAGTTGCACGGTTTCGGGTCGATCTTCGCCTCGTCCGGCCAGCCGGTCGGACGGGCCGCGACTGCGGAGGGGTAATGCAGGATCTGGAGGGCATCGACCGGGACGAGGCGTCGCCAAGACAGGGCCGCGCCAACCTCCACGACCAGGTGATCGCGGAGCTCCGCGACCTGGTGACGAGAGGGGAATTGGCGGAGGGCAAGCGCGTCCCGGAGGCAGCGCTCTGCCAGCGCCTCGGCATCTCCCGCACGCCGCTGCGCGAGGCCCTGAAGGTCCTGGCTGCCGAGGGGTTCATCGAGTTGCGGCCCAATCGCGGCGCCGTCGTGGTGCCGATCGACCGTGCGGCCGTCGCGGCCGTCTTCGAGGTCAAGGGCGGGCTGGAGCGGTTGATCGGGCTGCTGCTGCCGGAGCGGATCGAACGCCCGCAGATGGTGCATCTGGAGCAGCTGCACGAGCAGCTTCGCTCGCACTACCAGGAAGGCGGGGTTGCCGCCTATACGCGGCTCAACCACGAGTTCCACGCCGCGCTTGCCGCCGCTACCCGCAACGATGCCCTCGTGCAGATCTACTCCGGGCTGCAGCAGAAGATCCTGCGGGCCCGCTTCGCCATCAACGAGCAGCCAGCGCGGATCGGGCAGTCGATGGCCGAGCATGACGGCATCATGGCCATGCTGCGCGCGGGGGCGGCGCACGACCTCGCGCATCGCCTCGAAGAGCACAATCGCCTGACCGGCGAGGCGATCCTGCGCCAGTTCGGTGAAACGTCCGCCGTGCCGGGACCCGCGCGATGAAGATCCTCGCGGCCGACCACATCCTGCCGGCCGCGGGTTCCGCCTGGATCGAGGGTGGAGCGCTTGTCATCGATGACGGACAGATCCGCGACAGCGGCAGCCGCGCTGCGGTCGTCGCGCGCTGGCCGCAGGTCCCCGTAACCGATCTCGGGCGCGCCGCGGTCCTGCCGGGCTTCGTCAACGCGCATCAGCACGGCCGCGGCCTCAGCCAGATGCTGCTCGGTTACGCCGACGATGCGCTGGAGCCCTGGATCGCGGGCCGCCGCCGCCATGGCCCGCCCGACATCTACGCCGTGACCCGGCTTGCCGCCGAGGAAATGCTGGCAAACTGCGTCACCGCTACGCTGCATGCCAACTATGCCTATGGTTCCGGCGACTACGAGCAGGAGCTGGACGCGACCATCCGCGCCTATGCCGACAGCGGGCTCAGGACGACGATCTGCGTCGGCTACCAGGATCGAGGCTACACGTTCTATCCCGGAAGCGACGGATCCACGCTCCAGGAAAATCCGTCAACGGCGCCCTATGCCGGCAGCCTGGCGGCGACGTTCCGGCTGATGGATCGGCTGCAGGCGCAGTGGGCGGGAATCTCGACGCTGTCTTTCGCCTATGGCCCGGCCGGGCCCCAATGGGTCAGCGACGAGGCATGGCGGGCGCTTGCCGCGGATGCGGTGGAGCGGCAGGTGGGGCTGCACTTCCATCTCCTGGAGTCGCCGGCGCAGGCGCGGGCCTGCCGCAAACTCTATCCCGAGGGCACGCTCGCCCGGCTTGCGTCACTCGGGGTCTTTTGCGCCCGCACGAGCTGCGCCCATGGCGTCTACATCGGGGAGGCCGATCTGCGGGTCGCCCGCGACAACGACCTGGTGATCGTCACCAACCCGGGCTCGAACCTGCGCCTGTTCAACGGCCTGCCGCCGCTCGCGTCGATCCTCTCCGCCGGGTGCACGCTCGCCGTCGGAACGGATAATACCGCGCTGTCGGACGACGAGGACTATCTCCGCGAGCTTCGGCTCGCCACGGTCGCGGCGCGGGTGCCCGATGTCGGGGCCGAGGGTCCGTCGGCACATCAGGCGCTTGCGATGGCTACGCGCAACGGCGCGCGGGCGGCGTTCCTGCCGAAGAGCGGCGGCGCCCTCGCAAATGGCGCACCGGCCGATCTCGTGGCCGTCGATCTGGCGCGGATGACCGGCGGCCTGTCCAGGTCGCCGATCGACCTGCTCGACCTCATCCTCGGACGCGGGCGCGGCTGCGACGTGATCCTGACCATGACCGACGGCGAGATCCGCTACGGCGCGACCGAGGCCGACCGGCAGCGCCTGGATGACTGGCGATCGTTGGCCACGAGGTCCGTCGAAGCACGATCCGAAGCGGAAACCGGCGAGGCGGTCGCGACGCTTCGCAGCCAGATCCGCGAGCACTACAAGCCGTCGCCGTAGGCAGTCTCCGCTACGCCGGCACGGCCAGGCGCGCGACCGCCATGAGCATCGCTTCTCGGATCGGCTCGACCAGAAGTGCGGGCACGCGCCCCGCCAGAGCCCGAGCGGCCCCGGCGAGCGGGCCGCCGCCGATCACGATGGCCTTGACCTGCTCACGCGCCGCAACCGTTTCGCAGAGGCGGTAGAGCGCGTCTTCGAGGCGCGGCGCGTCGCGCATCAGGGCAACCGGGTCACCGGTCGTGCAGAACGTGCCGGCGAAGGCGGATCCGTGGCCGTATCGGTCGGCTGCCGCCGCGATGGCCGTGGCAAGACCCGGGGTTGTCGTGACGACACAAAAACGCTGCCCGCCGAGAGCCGCGCGGGCCATGGCGGCTTCGGCAAGGCCCGTGACCGGGCAATCGAGGGAAATGCGAAGTTCATCCAGCGCCGGATCACCGAACGCTGCGACGACGACGCCTTCGCAGCCAGCCCGCCGCAGCCCGGGTGCCAGTGCAAGAACTGCCCGTGACGCGGTATCCAGCGCGGCAGGGTCCAGGATCAGGGGCGATCCGAACGGTGCCGTCACGCCTTCGAGCAAGACGTCGGCCGGCAAATACGGGCGCGCGATGGACAGCATGGTCTCGGTGACCGCGGGGTCCGTGTTCGGGTTGACGAGGACGAGGCGGTGCTGCGGGCGCGATGGCATCATGACAAGCGGCACTGCCCGACGGGTGTCGGACCGGGCGACCTGTCCGCGAGGCTCCCCATGCCAATCCAACCTTCGGCGCCTGCTTCGAACAGGACGTCGACGAAGAGGGCAAGGCGCTCCCCGCCCGGCCGGCGCGGCTTGCGCCCGCGACGGGCCGCGAAATCGCGGCCCGCTGGTGTGATCACCATTGGGCCCGACTCCTCAGGCCAGTCGGAACTGGATCGACTTTGCCCCGGACCACAGCGTGCCGCGTCCCAGTTCGGCGAGGCGGTCGAGCTTGTCGGTGATCGTCAGGAAGTGGTTGCCGGCCAACGGACCCGCCTTCGACGCGAAGGCGGTCGGTCCGTAGGAGAGCAGGATCTCGGTCTCCGAGACACCGCCGGGATAGAGGATGATTTCGCCGGGGGCAGGGTGGCTGGTCGCGTTTTCGTAGCCGAGCCCGAAATCCTTGTCGCCCAATGGGATCCAGCAGGCTTCGCCGCTCCAGCGCACGTGGATGATGCGCTCCGAATAGGGAAGGACCTTCAGGAAGGCTTCCACTGTCTTCGGCGCGCGATCCGTCTCCAGGCGCGCAGGGAAGCTTTCCCCGTCGATCTCGACGACTAACTCGGTCATGCACTGTCCCTTTCGAAATGATGATCTGCCGGCGCGGCCGTGCCGGGGGGCGGTCGCAGTCCGTCCAAAGACGGCCCTTGCCGTTCCAGTTCCCTGCGCACCAGCGTCTCGATCTCGACCGCTTCGCAGCGCGGCCGCATGCGAAGGCGCGTCTCCACGAGCGAGAGATGCGAGCACATGGCCTCGCGCGCCCGCAGCGGGTCGCGCGAGGCCAGCGCTTCGAGGATCGTGCCGTGCTCCCGGCAACTGCAGGCGGGGCCGTCGTTCGGCCCGAAGACGGAAAGCAGCGTCGAGGTCCGGTTCACCATCGAACGCAGCGTATCGACGACCAGCGCATTTCCCGTCAGTTCGGCGAGTCCCATATGGAGCGCGCCGCCGAGTGCCAGTGCAGCGTCCGCGTCGTCCCGCGCAATCGCCTCGCGTTCAAGCTCGTGCTGCGCGAACAGTGCGTCGAGATCGCTGCTCCGGAGCCGCTCCGTGACTGACAGCGCGATTCCGCCCTCGATGACCCGGCGCGCCTCGTAGACCACGCGGGCGTCGGCAAGTCCTGGATCAATGGTGCGCGCACCCCGGTTGGGCACGAGCTCGAGCTTGCCCTCATAGCCGAGCCTTTGAAGGATGCGTCGCATCCGGTCCCGCGAGATACCGAAATGTTCGGCCAGTTGCCGCTCGCCCAGCTTGGTGCCCGGCGCGACGACGCCGGAAGCCAGGATGCGGGTCAGGATGTCGTGAACTTTCGTATCGTCCATCGCGCGAACGGGTCTCTCTTTGATGCGTGCGATCATAGGATGCGAGGGAGAGCCGGCACCATACCGCGGAGGCGGATATTTTGTGCACAATCTCGTTTTTTCTTGCACAAAATTGAGGCCGGCGGGCGAATTCCTGCTTTCGCAGGCCTTCGGCGCCGGGACCTGACAGTTGGCACGGCGCTTGCTGGACGTACTCCGACCCTTTGGAGCACGTCGATGAAACCTCGCCTGTCCCCGGTTCCTCGCCAATCGGCATGGCTTAATGTCAGGAGCCGCCGGCATCACCCGTGCCTCGCCATGCTCTCGCTGGTGATCGGATGAATGGGCTTGCCGGACAGATGGGCCCAGCCTTGGTGACGTCGGGGGCGTCTACCTTCCTCGCGTCCAAGAAAGGTCATTCGGCCTCGACCGGCCAGATCCTGCTCGCAGGGCTCGTCGCCTGCATGCGGGACTGCCGCGCCGCCATTCGCCGCGCGGCGCGGTCCTGAGGCCAGCCGTGCGCGTCCTCCTCGTCAACCCCAACGTCTCCGTCTCGATCACCCAGCGCCTCGCGCAGGTCGCGCGCGGTGTCGCGGCGCCAGGCACGGAGATCACCGCGGTGACCGCCCCGCGCGGCGTTCCCTACATTTCCTGCCGGGCGGAAGCGCAGCTTGCCGGCGCCGTGGTCCTGGAAATGCTGGCCGAGCACGGCGCCGGCCATGACGCAGCGCTGATCGGGGCTTTCGGCGATCCGGGGCTTTGGGCGGCGCGGGAACTGTTCGACCTGCCGATCGTCGGCATGGCGGAAGCCTCCATGCACATGGCCGCGATGCTCGGACAGCGCTTCTCCATCGTCACCTTCGCTCCGGCGCTCGGTCACTGGTACCGGGACTGCGTCGAAGCGAGCGGCCTGGCGTGCCGGCTAGCGGCCATCCGCTCGCTCACCGCCAGCTTCGGTTCGCTCGACATGGTGGCAGAGGAAAAGGCGGAAGCACTGGTACGGCTTTGCGAAGTCACCGTTCGCGAGGACGACGCCGATGTCGTGGTCCTCGCCGGTGCGCCGCTTGCGGGCCTCGCCGGACAGATCGCCCACAGAGTACCGGTTCCCCTCGTCGAACAGGTCGCGGCCGGCATCGGGCAGGCCGAGATGCTCGTGCGGCTTGCCACGGCAAGAGGCGCCTCGCTTCGCCGTCCGGCTCCGAAGACATCGCAGGGCCTGCCACCGGCGCTGGCCTCACGGATCGCCCATGCAGACGCTTGAGAGCCTCGTCCGGACCGTCGATGCCGTGCACGCGGGGCGCTCAAGTGCACGTGTCGAGTGCGAGCAGGCACTTGCCCGCATCGAGGCGGGGCGTGACCTCAAGGCCATCGTCGCGGTGGATGCGGCGCTGAGCCTGCGGGAAGCCGACATGGCGGACCGGCGGCTCGAGGCAGGGGAGATCCTGCCGCTGGCCGGCGCGGCCCTGGCGGTGAAGGACCTGATCTGGGTCGACGGCCGGCGTGTGACCCAGGGCTCGCGGCTCTTCGCCGATTTCGTCGCCCCACAGGATGCGCTGGCCGTCAGCCGTTTGAAGCAAGCCGGTGCGGTCGTCGTCGGCATGGCCAACAGCTCGGAGTTCGGCTGCAAGGGCGTCACCGCCAATCCGCTGCATGGGGCAACGCGGCATCCGCTCGATCCGGCGTTGACGCCCGGCGGATCCTCCGGCGGCTGTGCCAGCGCCGTTGCCGGCGGGCTCGTGGCCGCCGCGATCGGAACGGATTCTGGCGGCTCAAGCCGCCGTCCCGCCGCCCATGTCGGCTGTGTCGGCTTCAAGCCGAGCACCGGGGCCGTGCCGAACGGGCCGGGTTTCCCGGCGCTCGACATCGGCCTCGAATGCCTCTGCCCGATGGCCGGCAGCGTCGCCGACATCCGCCTGCTGTTCGAGGCGATGGCCGATCGGCCTGCTTCTTCGGGCAAGGAGGCTTCCACGGCGCGGCGTCTCGGCTTCACCCCAAGCTTCGGTCTCGACGTGCCCGTCGACCTGGAAATCGAGGCACTGCTGGAGGCGGCGCTCGCTGCGCTGCGCCAGGCCGGCTTTTCCGTCGAGCGGCGTGATCCCGCTTGGCCGGACGGCGCCGAGCCCGCCGACCTCATGCCGCTGCAATATGCCATGCTGGCCGATCTTTATGGAGACGCGTTCGAGCAGGATCCGGACCTGTTCGATCCCGACATCGCCGTCCAGATCGAGGCTGGCCTGCGCCTTGAGGCTCGTGCCGTCTCGCGTGCGCTTCGCCTGTCGAAGGCGATCCGGCTCAGCCTCGACGCAACGCTGGACGGCGTCGACGCGCTGCTGTCGCCGACCGTGCCCTGCTTCGCGTGGCCATCGACCGAACTCGGCCCCTCCCACATCGCCGGCCGCGCAGTCGGGCCCAGGGCGCACGCCGCGTTCACGCCCTTCATCAACCACGGCGGGCATCCCGCGCTGTCGCTGCCGATCGGCGTTGGCGCCGTCGGTCTGCCGGCGGGACTGCAGATCTGCGGCAAGCGCAATGGCGACGACGATCTCCTCGCGCTTGCCGCGCGCATCGAGGCATCGCTCTGCCCATCGGGACGGGGAGGGACGCTCACGCACTGAGACGACAGGCACCGTCGCCGCTTCGGCGACCGCAGCAGACGACATGAAGCGCAGAGCAGCAATGCTTCTTCCGGGTTGGCGTGCCCCTCGCAGATGCGGTTCGAGCCGATGCGGTTCGGCCGGATTTCACCCATGGAGACGAACATGTGCGAACGTAACGGCCACTTCTACGCTAACTTCTCACGCCGGAATTTTCTGAAGACAACGGCCGCCGGCGCGGCGATGGTCGCCCTGCCGGCGCATCTGGCAGGGCTGATCGGCCAGGCCCACGCCGCCGGAACGACGATCAAGGCGACGCACGGCACCGGCTTCTGCAACATGGGCATCTTCCTTGCCAAGGAACGCGGGCTCGCCACTGCCGACGGCGTCGACCTCGAATTCGTCATCACCCCGTCCAACGCCGAGATCACCACGATGTTCGGCGCGGGCCTCGTCGACATCTCGATGATTCCGTATTCCAACTTCATGACGCTCTACGACGCCGGCGCGCCGGTGAAGATCGTCGCCGGCGGCGGCGTGCAGGGCTGCATCATCGTGGCGGGCGAGGGCATCAAGTCCGCCGAGGATCTGCGCGGCAAGACCTTCGGCACCTTCCAGGCCGACACGCTGGAAGTGCTTCCCTACGACTATCTGAAGGCCGCCGGCATGACCTTCGCCGACGTCGACATCCGCTACATGAATACGTCGCCGGAACTGGCGCAGGCCTTCATGGTCGGTGCGATCGACGCGATCTGCCACATCGAGCCTTACGCGACCCAATGCGTCGAGAGCCGAGCGGGCGCCACGGTTCTCTCGGACGGCACCGATCTCTATGGCGCCGGCTATTCCGATTGCGTGCTCGCCGCCCGCACCCCGCTGCTCGAGAGCAACCCGGACGCGGTGCAGGCGATCATCAAAGCCCTGATGCAGGCGCAGGCACAGGCCGAAGCCGACATCGAGGCGGCCCTGACCGACACCGTCGGCACCTACTACAAGACCACGATGGAAGCGGCGCGCAACGCGTCGTCCAAGCAGCCGATCGTCGTGGACCAGCGCGACCAGACCCAGTTCATCATCGATCGCGGCGTGTCGATGAAGGAGCTCGGCTACGTGCAGGACCTCCCGGACGAGGGGGCCTTCGACTGGAGCTTCCTCGAGGCGGCCATCGCCGAAAACCCCGAACTCTACGCCTCGCTGCAGCGCAAGTCGGCCTGACCGTCCGCCGCTCAAGTCTCACACGCCCGGCCGGTTATGCGGCCGGGCCGATGGTCCCCTTTTCAGCGAAAGGCCGCTCCATGGTCGCCCTTCCCTTTGCCTCCCTACGTTCCGGAGAGGCGCGCGTCAGCATGCGCCGCCCGCCCGCGCTCGTCATATCGGCGGGCTGGACCATTCTCTCGATCGGCTTGTTCGCCGGTCTGTGGGAGCTCGCCTGGGCGATGGGGTGGGCCAACCCGCTCCTGCTGCCGCCGCCGCATCTGTTCCTCAGCGACTGGGACCGGACGCTGTCTTATTTCAGCAATTCCAACCGCATTGGGGCCGATGCCTCGCATGGCGGGCTGGTCGGGCTCATGGCGACCTCGCTCTACACCATCCTCCGGGTGGTGACCGGGCTGACGCTCGGCTTCGTCGCCGGCGTCGCGGTCGGTGCCCTCGTCTATTACGTGAAGCTCGCCCGCAATCTCCTGATGCCGACGCTGCTGCTGCTGACGCCGATTTCCCCGGTCGCCTGGCTTCCCGTCTCGATCTTCCTGTTCGGCATCGGCAACACGCCGGCGATCTTCCTCGTCTTCATCACCATCTTCTTCGCCATCGTGCTGTCGACGACGGCGCAGCTGGAGGGCGTCAGCAAGTCCTATCTGAACGTCGCCCGCATCATGGGCGCCAACGGACACCAGATCTTCTGGCGCGTCGTGTTCCCGGCGATCCTGCCAGGCCTCTTCATGACGCTGCGCCTCAACCTCTTCGCGGCCTGGATGGTGGTTCTCATCGCCGAAGCGGTGGGCGTCGGGTCGGGACTCGGCCAGATCACCGCCGTCGCTCGCTCGACCTTCAACGCCCAGCTCACCTTCTTCACGATGGCGCTGATCGGCGTCCTGGGCTTCGGCTTCGACTGGGCGCTGCGCCTGGTGCAACGACGCATGCTCTGGTGGGTCGCGCCCTCGACGGGAGGCGCACGATGAAGGTCCCCGCGCTCTCCCTCGAATCCGTCTCCAAGGTCTGGCAGAGCGACGGCCGCGAGCCGGTGCGTGCGCTCGACGACTTCAACCTGGAGATCGCCAGGGAGGAGTTCGTCGTCTTCCTCGGACCGTCCGGATGCGGCAAGTCCACGCTGCTCTACATGATCGCCGGCCTGGAGGAGACGACGGGCGGCACGATCCTCGACGAAGGCGTCCCGATCCACGGCCCGTCCTTCGACCGGGGCCTGATCTTCCAGGACGCGTCGCTGTTTCCGTGGCTGACCATCTCCGACAACGTCACGTTCGGCCTGTCGCTGCGCGGTGTCTCGGCTGCGGAACGCGAGCGCACGGCCGAGCAGTTGCTGCGCTCCGTCGGCCTCGCCGGCATGGGCGACAAGCGGCCGGACGAATTGTCCGGGGGTATGCGCCAGCGGGCGGCCTGCGCCCGGGCGCTGGCGGTGCGTCCGAAGATCCTGATGATGGACGAGCCGTTCGCGGCGCTCGACGTCCAGACACGCACCAAGATGCAGGATTTCCTGCTCACCCTCTGGCGGGAGAGCCGGGCGTCGATCATCCTCGTCACACATTCGATCGACGAGGCGATCTCGCTGGCCGACCGGGTCGTGGTGTTCACGGCCCGTCCCGGGAAGGTGAAGGCCATCGTGCCGATCGAGATGGAGCGACCGCGTCCGCCGCGCGACCCGCGCTATCACGCCTATCGGGACCTCTTCACCGATCTGCTCGCCGACGAGGTGGACCGCGCCTTCGCCGAACAGGAAAGCCGGCGATGACTGAGCCATTGTTGCGCGTCGCAGCACTCGGCATCGGACCGTACCGGAACAGCCCGGCGGCGCTTCGGGACGAAGCTGAGCTTGGCATAAGGGAGCTCGCCGCACGCGGCGCCGCGCTTGTCCTCCTCCCGGAGTTGTTCGCGCTGCCGTTCTACGCCGCCGACGAGCCGCGCCGCTGGGCCCATGTCGCCGAGGATCTTGCAGGGCCAACCTGCGACTGGGCTCATCGCCTGGCGACCGAGACCGGAACGGCGATCGTCTTCGGCATGGCGCTGGCCGATACGGCCGGGAAGCCTCCCGCCAACGCCGTGGTTCTCGCCGCGCCGGGCGCGGCCCCTGTCGTCGTGCAGCGGAAGGTCCATCTCGCGCCCGCAGCAGGCGAGCCTTTCGGCGAAGCCGACCATTTCACCGCGGGGCCGGCACGTCTCGACTGCTTCGACTATCGCGGCGTCCGGTTCTGTCCGCTGGTCTGCTACGACCGCCGTTACCCCGAATGCTGGCGATCGGCCGGCCGCGACGGCGCCGATGTGGCCCTCGTCCTCGTCGGCGGGCCGACTGCCGATCCGCCGGGCCTCTTCGAGGCCGAATTGCGGACCCACGCGCGGGCCAACGCGCTCTATGCCTTGGCCGCGTGCCGGTACGGGCAAGAGGATGTCGCCGGCGGTCCGCAGCGCCATGCCGGCGAGACGGTGGCCTTCGGCCCCGATGGCGGGGCACTGCCCGGCGACGGTCAGGCGGTCTTCCTCGACATCGATCCCGCGCGCCTTGCAGCGGCGCGCGAACACAATCCCACCCATCGAACACTTCGCCTGAACGACCAGGCAGCAGAAAGGGCATACGCATGAGCGACCACATCACGAGCGCACGCTGGGTCGTCACCGGCATCCAGGACCGCCATACGCCAGTCATCGTGGATGAAGGCGCCGTCCTTTCGCGGGACGGTGAGATCGTCGCGGTCGGATCGCTGGAGGAGATGCGGCACCTGTCTCCGGGCGCTGCCGAGACGGCCTATCCCGACCACGTGATGCTGCCGGGCTTCGTCAACTCGCACCATCACGTGGGCATGACGCCGCTGCAGCTCGGCTCGCCCGACCATGCGCTCGAGCTCTGGTTCGCAAGCCGGATTCCAGGCCGCAAGCTCGATCTCTACCTCGATACGCTCTACTCGGCCTTCGAGATGATCGCGTCCGGCGTCACGACGGTCGCCCATATCCATGGCTGGATGAGCGGCGGCTACGAGGCGGTCCACGGCGCGGCGACGAAGGTGCTCGACGCCTACCGCACGATCGGCATGCGCGCCTCCTACTCCTACGCGTTGCGGGAGCAGAACCGTCTGGTCTACGAGGCCGACGAGGAATTTTGCGCCCGGCTGCCGCAGCCGCTTGCCGGCCAGGTGGCCGCCTATCTGCAGTCGCAGGTCCTGACCTTCGACGAGCATATGGCGCTGTTCGACCAGCTGACGGCGGAAAATGCCGGACAGGCGCTGACCCGCATCCAGCTCGCGCCCGCAAATCTCCACTGGGTCACCGACGAGAGCCTGGTCGAGATGAATGCCCGCTCGGTCCGCCACGGCGTACCGATGCACATGCATCTGCTGGAGACGGCGTACCAGAAGGAATATGCCCGCCGGCGCACGGGCAAGACGGCGGTCCGCCACCTCTACGACCTCGGCGTCCTGTCGCCCCGCATGACGCTCGGCCACGGCGTCTGGCTGAACCAGGAAGACATCGAGATCGCGGCCGATACCGGCACCTGCGTCTGCCATAACTGCTCGTCCAACTTCCGCCTGCGCTCGGGCGTCGCGCCGCTGAACGCCTTCGAGAAGCACGGGCTGAATGTCGGCATGGGCCTCGACGAGGCTGGCATCAACGATGACCGGGACATGCTGCAGGAGCTGCGACTCGTGCTGCGCGCGCATCGCGTGCCCGGCATGGACGACGCGGACGTCCCGAGCTGCCCGCAGGTCCTGCGCATGGCGACGGAGGGCGGCGCCAACACCACCGCCTTCGGCCGCGAGATCGGCCGGCTCGATCCCGGCCGGCGCATGGATGCCGTGCTGATCAACTGGAAGACCGCGACCTACCCCTTCCAGGATCCCGACATCCCGATGCTCGACGCCGTGATGCAGCGCGCCAAGCAGAATGCGGTGGACGCGGTCATCGTCGACGGCGCGGTCATTTATGAGGACGGCCGCTTCACCAATGTCGACCGGGACGCCATCCTGGAGGACATCGCGCGTCATTACGCCCATCCGCGCACGGAAGAGGAGACGGCGCGCCGCCAGATGGGCCACGATGTCTTCCCGCATGTGAAGGCGTTTTACGACGGCTATCTGGGCGCCGAGACGCGCACGCCCTTCTACGCGCCGTCCTCGGCAAAATGAGTGCGACCGCGTCCCTGGCCATGCCGCCCGATGCTGTCCGGATGGCCGGGGATGCGATGGCGCTGGTCGCCGACCTTGCCACGATCACGGACGAATCCGGGCGGCTGACGCGGCTGTATCTGTCGCCGGCGCATCGCCGCGCCGCCGACTTGGTGCGGGAGCGGATGGAAGAGGCGGGCCTCGCCGCGTCGATCGATGCCGCCGGCACGGTCATCGGACGCTACGAGGGGCGCCGTCCCGGCATGCCGGCGCTTCTCCTCGGTTCGCACATCGACACGGTGCGCGACGCCGGCCGCTTCGACGGAACGCTCGGCGTCGCGGTGGCTCTCGCCGTCGTGGCGGAGCTTGCGCGGCAGGAACGGCGTCTGC
Source organism: Aurantimonas endophytica (assembly GCF_014196845.1). Lineage (GTDB taxonomy): Bacteria > Pseudomonadota > Alphaproteobacteria > Rhizobiales > Rhizobiaceae > Aurantimonas > Aurantimonas endophytica. Next base: position 1,106,421 of record NZ_JACIEM010000001.1, on the reverse strand, counting down.
CCTTCGCGATCGAGGTCCTGGCCTTCGGCGACGAGGAGGGGGTCCGGTTTCCCTCGACGCTTGCCGGCTCGCGCGCGGTCGCCGGAAGCTTCGCCACCTCGACACTCGCCGAACGCGACGCGGAGGGCATCACCCTCGGTGAAGCCTTGCGCTCCTTCGGCTGCAATCCGGCGGCAATTCCCGCTGCCGGCCGCCGGCCGGAGGACGTGCTCGGCTATGTCGAGATCCACATCGAGCAGGGCAGGGTTCTGGAACAGGCAGACCAGGCGGTCGGGCTCGTGTCCGGGATCAGCGGAGCCTTGCGGCTCGGGCTCAAGGTCGCGGGCGTCAGCGGCCACGCCGGCACGCTGATGATGCCGGAACGCCGCGACGCCCTCTGCGGGGCGGCAGAGATGGTGCTCGCGATCGAGGAGATCGCCCGCAGCCGTACCAACGTCGTCGCGACCGTGGGCCGGCTTGCGGCGGAGCCGGGTGCGGTGAACGTCGTGCCGGGCACCGCGGAATTCACGCTGGACCTGCGGACCCTCGACGACGCCGCGCGACAACGGGTGCTCAACGAGATGCTGCGGCGTTGTGCTGCCATCGCAGGACGACGCGGCCTCGAACTGGATCACGAGACCTTCTACGACCAGCCGACGACCTTCTGCGACGCGGCGTTGAAGGCAGGCCTGGCGAACGCTCTCGCCGGCATCGGACTCGAGCCTATCGAAATGCAGAGCGGGGCCGGCCACGATGGCCTGGCGCTAGCTGCGCTTTGCCCGATGGCGATGCTGTTCGTCCGCTGCACGGATGGTGTCAGCCATCATCCGGACGAAGACGTGAGCGAAGACGACATCCAGATGGCCTGCGCCGTCCTCGCCGAGTTCCTCAGGGCTTTCGAGCCGTAGCCGATTGCCCCCGTTGACGCGTCCCAAATGATCATTAATGATCATGGGATGGCAGACGCTGATCGGCAGCAGAAACGGTTTCCCCAGGAGCGCCATCGGCGCATGGCGGAGCTCATTCTTGCGCGCGGGCAGATGACGGTCGGCGAGCTGATCGAACATTTCGGGATTTCCGGCCCAACCGCGCGGCGCGATCTCGAGGTGCTCTCGCGGGCGGGGCTCGCGGCGCGGACCCATGGCGGCGTGCTCGCGCCCGGCAAGGGCGGACCGTCCGAGCCCTCGTTCATGGAGAAACTGCGTGTCCACCAAGCGGTGAAGACGCGCATCGGCTTGGCCGCCGTCCGTCATCTGGAGGACGGTCAGCGCGTGCTCATCGATTCCGGCACCACGACCCTGGCCGCCGCACGTGCCCTCGCTGGCCGGCCGCTGCATGTGTTCGCGATGGACCTGAAGATCGCCGAAGCTGCAGCGGCGGGAGAGACCCGGGTCTCTCTGCTCGGGGGCGAGGTCCGCAACGGCTATTACAGTCTCGTGGGCGAATGGACGCTGCGCGCGCTGTCCGAGCTTTCCTGCGACATCTTCCTCATGGCCGCCGACGCCGTGGATCCCGACGGCATCTCCAATTCCACGGCCGAGGAAGCTGAAGTCAAACGCCGGGGCATTTCGCGTGCCGCCCGCACGATCCTCCTTGCAGACCACTCCAAGCTCGGTCGGCGGGCACCGGCCGACGTTTGCGGGCTCGACGCCATCGATCTCTTCATCACCGACAGGACCGCGGCCGTCCGGCTCGAGCCCTATCGCTCGCTGTTCAAGCGATGCGAACTTCATTGATTTTGGCCGCGGCTGCCGCGGCGAAAGAACGGGATCCGAAATGCAGATAACGAAATTCAAGACGATCTTCGGCGACAAGAAGCCTGTCATCGCGATGGTGCATCTGGCGCCGCTGCCGGGCTCGCCCCTGTACGACAGCGAGGGCGGCGTCGCGGCGATCGTGGAGGCGGCGCGGCGCGACCTGAAGGCGCTGCAGGCGGCCGACGTCGACGCGGTGATGTTCGGCAATGAGAACGACCGCCCCTACGAGCTGAAGGTCGATACGGCGTCGACCGCCACCATGGCCTATGTCATCGGCCAGCTGCGCGCCGAGATCGAAAAACCCTTTGGCGTCAACGTCTTGTGGGACCCGATGGCCTCGGTGGCGTTGGCGGCGGCGACGGGGGCATCATTCCTTCGCGAGATCCTGACCGGCACCTACGCCTCTGACATGGGACCCTGGACCCCGAATGCCGGCGAGGCGATGCGCTATCGCGACCGGCTGCACCGGCCGGACGTCGCGATGCTGGCCAACGTGTCGGCCGAGTTCGCCTATTCGCTCGACCGGCGGGACCTCGCCGACCGGGCACGTTCGGCAGTGTTCTCGTCGATCCCGGACGCGATCCTCGTCTCCGGCGCGATCACCGGCGAGGCGGCGGAGATGACCGACCTCATCGCGGTCAAGAAGGTCCTGCCGACGACGCCGGTGCTGGCCAATACGGGGGTCAAGCACACGACGGTGGAAGACGTGCTGAAGGTTGCCGACGGCTGTATCGTCGGATCGTCGCTGAAGGTGAACGGCGACACCTGGAAGCCCGTCGACGCCGAACGGGCCGCCGAGTTCATGCGGCTCGCCAAGGCCGCCCGCGGCGATTGAGGTAGGGTCATGAGCACACGGCGCGACTCCACTGGTTCCTACATTGTCGGCCTCGGCGTGCTGACCCTGACGATCCTCGTCGTGCTGAGTGTGACGACGCCGAACTTCCTCACCGTCGCGAACCTGAATTCGATGGGATCGCAGTTCCCGGAATTCGGGCTGCTCGCGCTGGCGGTCCTGCCGACGATGATCAGCGGCGGCATCGACCTGTCGGTGGTGGCGATCGCCAATCTAGCCTCCATCATCGCGGCGCTGCTTCTGCGCGCGGGGCCCGAATATGCCTGGCTGGCGATCCCGGCGGCGCTGCTCGTCGGGCTTGCCTGCGGCGTCCTCAATGGGTGCCTCATCGCCTATCTCAGGCTGCCGCCGATCCTGGCGACGCTGGGGACCATGCAGCTGTTCAGCGGCATCGGCATCGTCATCACAAGAGGCCCGGCGATCACCGGGGTTCCCGCTTGGTACGGCGCCTGGGGCAACTGGTCGATCGGCGGCATGGTGCCGATGCCGCTGGTCATCTTCACCGTCGTGGCGCTGGCGCTCGGCATTCTCCTGCGCTTCACAGCATCGGGGATGCGTGCCCGGCTCTTCGGTGCGAACCCGACGGCCGCGCGCTTCGCCGGTATCGGCGAGACCGGGCTGATCATCCGCATCTATGCGGTCGCCGGGGTGATCGCGTCTATCGCCGGCCTCGTCATCCTCGCGCGGGTCAATTCGGCCAATGCCGATTACGGCGGCTCCTATCTCCTGCTGGTCATTCTGATCAACATCCTAGCGGGCGTCAGCCCGTTCGGCGGCTTCGGCTCGACCATCGGCGTCGTCCTCGCGGTGATCACCCTGCAACTGATCTCGTCGGGGCTGAACTTCCTCGCCTTCTCGGCCTTTGCCCGCGACCTCTTCTTTGGCGGCCTCCTGATCATCGTCATGTCGGTGCGTGCACTGATGGAAGGCGGAATGGGCTGGCTGCGACCACGATTCGGAAAGGCATCCACCTGATGAAAGACAGACTGCGCGACCTCGTCGCCGATCTGATGATGATCCCGGGCCTCTCGGGCCACGAGGATCGGGTGCGCCGGCGCATCGCCGGTGAGCTGAGCGAGATGGGCCTTGCCTCCCGTACCGACCGGCTGGGCAATCTGATCGCGACGCTGCCGGGCGATGTCGGCGCCCCCAGTGTCATGCTGTTCGCCCATACCGACCAGCTCGGTTTCGTCACCCGAAAGATCGAGCCGAACGGCCTGATCCGGATCGAGCGGCTGGGCGGTGTTCCGGAGAAGGCGCTGGCCGCGCAATGCGTGCTGTTCTGCGTCGGCGAGGGCCGGGACGTGCGCGGCATCATCGCCAACAAGAGCCATCACGCGACACCGCCCGAGGAGAAATACAAGGTCACGCCCTATGCCGACCTGTTCATCGACATCGGTGTCGATTCCGCGGCCGCCGCGCGCGACCTCGGCATCGAGATCGGCACGCCGGTGGTCTACGAGCCGCGCGTCCTGCATCTGAACCAGAACCGCGTCGCCGGGACCTCGGTCGACGACCGGGCCGGCTGCGCCGTGGTCGTCGAGGCTGCGCGGCTGCTGAAGGACATCCAGCCGCGACCGACGATCCATTTCGTCTTCGCGGTGCTCGAGGAGTTCAACCTGCGCGGCGCCATGGTGGCGGCGCAGGCGCTGGCGCCGGACATCGCCATCCAGCTCGACCTGGCACTCACCGCCGACACGCCGGATATGGTGCATCGCGGCGAGGTGGTGCTCGGCGGCGGTCCGGCGATGAGCCACTACTCCTTTCATGGCCGCGGCACGCTGAACGGCACCATCCCGCACCCGGCGCTGACGGCGCTCGTCGCCCGCACGGCGGCGGAGGACGGCATACCCCTGCAACGCACCGCCCATGTCGGGGCGCTGACCGATTCGGCCTATGTACAGCTGGTCGGCGAGGGCGTCGCCTGCATCGATCTGTGCTTCCCCAGCCGCTACACCCACACCTCGCTGGAAGTCTGCGATCTCGATGATCTGGTCGGCCTGACCGGGCTCGTGGTCGGGGCGATCTCGCGCATGGCCTCCGGCTTCGATCTCGACCGGGACCTCTATACGTGAGCCGCGCCTATCTCGGCATCGATGTCGGCACGTATCAGACGAAGGGCGTCGTCGTGTCCGGCACCGGCGAGGTGCTGGCCGCGACCAACCGCTCGCACCGGATGATCGTGCCGCAGCCGGGATGGGCCGAACACGATGCCGAGCGCGACTGGTGGGGAGAGTTCGCCTCGATCGCGCGGCAGCTGGTAACCGAATGCGGCCTGCCGGCGGAGGCGATCCGCGCGGTCGGTGCCAGTGGCATCGGCCCGTGCATGCTGCCGGTGGACGCGGACAATCGGCCGTTGATGAACGCCGTGCTCTACGGCGTCGACACCAGGGCCCATGAAGAGATCGCGGAACTGACGGACCGGATCGGCGCCGACACGCTGCTCCAGCGCACCGGCAACCCGCTGACCTCGCAATCGGTCGGGCCGAAGATCCTCTGGCTGAAGCGGCACCGTCCGGAAATCTACCGGGACGCCGCGGCCTTCGTGAACTCCACCACTTTCCTCGTCGAGCGGCTGACCGGGCAGCGCGTGCTGGACCATTACTCGGCCGCGAGCTTCCAGCCGCTCTACGATCCTGCCCGGCACGACTGGGCCGACGATCTGTGCGCGGGCATCGTCGAACGCGAGCGCCTGCCGGAACTGCTCTGGACGTCGGAGATCGCCGGCACGGTGACGGCGCAAGCCGCCGCCGAGACCGGGCTCGCGCCCGGCACGCCGGTGATCGCCGGGACGATCGACGCGGCCGCAGAGGCGGTCAGCGTCGGCGTCGCGCGGCCGGGCCAGATGATGCTGATGTACGGCTCGACGATCTTCATGATCCTCGTCACCGCCGACCCGGCGCGGGACCGCCGGCTCTGGTCCGCCCCGTGGCTGTTCCCCGGCCAGTACGCGCTGATGTCGGGCCTGGCGACGAGCGGCACGCTGACGCAGTGGTTCCGCGAGCAGTTCGCCCGCGACCTCGCCAAAGACGGTGCGATGGGGCGGCTTGCCGAGGAGGCCGCGGCCTCGCCGCCGGGGGCCAACGGCCTGATCGTGCTGCCGTATTTTTCGGGCGAGCGCACGCCGCTGCACGATCCGCATGCCAAGGGCATGATCTTCGGTCTCGACCTGACCCATAGCCGCGGCGACGTCTACCGCGGCGTGCTGGAGGGGATCGCCTACGGGGTCCGGCACGTGCTGGAAACCTACGAAGACATCGGCAACCGGCCGGATGAGATCTGCGCCGTCGGTGGCGGCACCAATAACGAAGTGTGGTCGCAGGCGGTTTCGGATGCGAGCGGGGAGGCGCAAGTGCTGCGACGCGAGACCATCGGTGCCAGCTTCGGCAACGCGTTCCTGGCGGCAGTCGGCGTGGGAGACGCCGCGCCGGCCGACATCGACAGCTGGAACCCGGTCGTCGGCCGCGTCGAACCGCGTGCCGCGCATGCCGGCACATACGATCGGGGCTTCGGCACCTATCGCGAACTCTACGAGCGGACCCGCGATCTGATGCGGCCGCCCGCCGAGCCATATCGAGACGGCATCGGGTGATGCCACAACAAGGGAGAGTGCATATGCATCGCAAATTGAAGGGCGCCCTCGCAGGCGCATTGCTGACGTCGACCCTCGTCGCCGGAACTATCGTGACGGTGGGCGCGCAGGACGCCAAGGAGATCGTCACCGTCGTCAAGCTGTCCGGCATCGCCTGGTTCAACCGCATGGAGGAGGGCGTCGAGGAATATGCCGAAGCCACCGGCAACAATGCCACCCAGGTCGGCGCGGCGACGGCGGACGCGGCACTGCAGGTGCAGCTGATCGAGGACCTCATCGCGCGCGGCGTCGATGCCATCACTGTCGTGCCGAACTCGCCGCAGACCCTCGAGCCGGTGCTCGCCCGGGCGCTCGAGAACGACATCGTCGTGATCGCCCATGAGGGCGCGACGCTGCAGAACATCACCTACGACCTCGAGGCCTTCGACAACGCCGCCTATGGCGAGCACCTGATGGAACGCCTGGCGACCGACATGGGCGGCGAGGGCGAATACGCCGTGTTCGTCGGCTACCTCACCTCGGTCACGCACAATTCCTGGGTCGACGCGGCGATCGCGTATCAGGAGAAGAACTATCCGAACATGACGCTGGTCGGCGGCAAGCAGGAATCGGCCGAGCAGCAGCAGCAGGCCTATCAGAAGACCCGCGAGCTGCTGCGCACCTATCCCAACCTCAAGGGCATCCAGGGCTCGGCCGGCGAAGACGTCGTCGGCGCGGCACTGGCCGTCGAGGAAGCCGGCATGAGCGACCAGGTGTCGATCGTCGGGACCAGCCTGCCGTCGGTGTCGGGCCCGTATCTGGAGACCGGCGAGATCGACATGATCTCGTTCTGGGATCCGGCCAAGGCCGGCTATGCCATGAACGTGCTGGCCGAGAAGGCGCTGGCCGGCGAGACCATCGAGAACGGTGCGGATCTCGGCGTCGAGGGCTACAACGACGTCAAGTTGGACGGCAAGGTCGTCTACGGCCAGGCCTGGGTCGACGTCACCGCCGACAACATGGACGAATACGACTTCTGACGAACCAGAGGGCCGCCGTCGTCGACGGCGGCCCTTTGCCTGCAATCCACCGGAGACGAACATGGCCGAACCCGTCCTCTCGATGACCGGCATCCGCAAGGCCTACGGGCCCGTGACGGTGCTCGAGGACGTGGGGCTGTCGCTGATGCCGGGCGAAGTGCGGTGCCTGGCCGGCGAGAACGGCTCCGGCAAGTCGACACTGATCAAGATCCTGTCGGGCGTGGTCGGCAGCGACGCCGGTACCGTCAGGGTCGCCGGCAACCTCCTCACCGGTGATCCGCGCCAAGCAATCGGGGCTGGATTGTCGGTGATCTACCAGGACTTCTCGCTGTTTCCGAACCTGACGGTGGCGGAGAACATCGCCTTCCTGAAATTCGTCGCCAATGGTGAGCGCTGGCACCGGCGCGGGGCGGAGAAGCGGATCGCGCGCGAGACACTGGCGCGGATGCAGGTCGCTATCGACCCGGATGCCCTGGTCGAATCCCTGCCGGTCGCCTCCAAGCAGCTCGTGGCGATCGCTCGGGCGCTCGCCAACGAGGCGCGCATCATCGTGATGGACGAGCCGACGACGGCGCTGACCCGCAGCGAGGTGCGCCATCTGGCCGAGATCATCGCGGCGCTGAAGGCCGACGGCGTTGCCTTCCTGTTCGTCAGCCACAAGACCGAGGAAGTCTTCGCCTTCTGCGACACGATCACCATCCTGCGCGACGGCAAGGTCGTTGCCGAGGGGCCGGCGACCGAGTTCGACGGTCACAGGCTCGGCCGCGAGATGACCGGCCGCGACGTCGACACCCAGCGCCTGCGACGCGACGCCGCGCCCGAGGCAAAACCCTTCCTTACCACGCGCTCGCTGACGCGCCGCGGCGACTACGCCGATATCGAGCTCGATCTGCGGCCGGGCGAAATCGTTTCGATCGTCGGCCTGCTCGGATCCGGCCGCACGGAACTCGCGCTGTCGCTGTTCGGGCTGATGGCTCCGGACGATGGCCGGATCGAGATCGACGGCACCTTGGCGGTTCTCGACAGCCCGCGCCGGGCCATGGATGCCGGCATCGCCTATGTGCCGGAAGACCGGTTGACGGAAGGCCTGTTCCTTGATCAGCCGATCGGCGACAACATCACCGTCGCCACCCTGAAGGAGCGTGGCTTCCTCAGCCGCAGCCGGCTCAAGGCGCAAGCGCGCAAGGCGGTCGAACGGCTGCGCATCAAGACGCCGGGTGTCGAGCCGTCGGTGGCGACGCTGTCGGGCGGCAACCAGCAGCGCGTCGTCCTCGCGCGGTGGATGGAGCGCTCGCCCCGCCTGATCATCCTCAACGGACCGACCGTCGGCGTCGACATCGGCTCCAAGCGGGAGATCCACGAGATCCTGCTGGCGCTCAGCCGCTCGGGGACCGCCGTGATGGTCGTCACCGATGATATCGGCGAAGCCATGGCGCTGTCCGATCGCGTCCTGATCATGGTGAAGGGCCGGATCACCTCCAGCTTCGACGCCGAGGCCGTCGACGAAGACCAGATCTATGCCGAAGTCACCAGGGAGGGGCGTAGCTGATGCGCGGATTGTCGAACATTCTCGGCTCGGCGCAGGGTGTCGTGCTCCTGATGGCGCTGGTATTCGCGCTGGCCATCGGCATCACCAACCCGGGCTTCCTCTCGGTGGCGACGATCGTCGACCTCATGCGCAACTCGCTGGTGACCGGCATCTTCGCCCTCGGCGTGATGATGGTGCTCGCCTCGGGCGGCATCGACGTGTCGTTCACGGCGATCGGCGCCTTTGCGATGTACACGACGATGACGTTGGTGCTCGGCGTCGACATCGACGTGCCGATCGTCGGCCTGTTCCTGGCGAGCGCGCTGATCGGCGCAGCGCTCGGTCTGATCAACGGCCTGCTCATCGGCGGGCTCGGGCTGCCGACGCTGATCGTCACGCTGGGCACGCTCAGCCTGTTCCGCGGCGCGCTCCTGACCTTCGTCGGGACGACCTATCTCACGAGCGTGCCGCGCAACGTCATCAGCTTCGCCCGGACGATGATCGTGCGGATGGAGAACGCCGTCGGCCAGCTCGTCTCGCTGCCGCTCTCCTTCGTGGTGCTGGTCGGCGTCACGATCTTCGTCGCCATACTGATGAACTTCACGATGTTCGGCCGGAAGATCTACGCCATCGGAGGATCCGAGGAGGGGGCCCGGCGCATCGGCATCGACGTGGCGCGGGTGAAGATCTGGATCTACGTCATCGCCGGCGCGATCGCCGGGCTCGCCGGCATGACGCACATGACCCTGTCGCGCATGGCCAACCCGTTCGACCTCGTCGGCACCGAGCTCAACGTTATCGCCGCCGTCGTCCTCGGCGGCGCGCGCATCACCGGCGGGCATGGCACCGTCACCGGCGCGCTGCTCGGCGCCCTGGTGATCACCATGATCAACACCTCGCTGCTGAGCGCCGGGGTACCGTCCTACTGGCAGCGCGTGGTGGTCGGCCTCTTGATCATCATCGGCACCGGCCTGCCCATCCTGACCGACCGCCATCGTGCGAAACGCGAGCGCCTGGCGCGCGCCGCCGTCTGAAACTTCGAGGGAGATCCGAGTGAAGAAGATCCTGAACGACCCGAAAGACTACGTTGACGAGATGCTGGAAGGCTTCACCGCCGCGCATCCCGAGTTCTACGCCCAGCCCGAGCGCCGGGTCATCGCCCGCGCCGGCGGGGCGATCGCCGGCAAGGTCGGCATCGTCACCGGCGGCGGCTCCGGCCACCTGCCGGTCTTCACCGGCTATGTCGGTCCCGGCTTCCTCGACGCCTGCGCCATCGGCGACGTGTTCGCCAGCCCGTCGGCCGAACAGATGGCCGGCGCCATCCGCCGGGCCAATGGCGGGGCCGGCGTCCTGCGCCTCTACGGCAATTACGGCGGCGACGTCATGAACTTCGACATGGCCGGCGAGATGGTCGACATGGAGGACGACATCCGCACCTCGACGGTGGTGCTCGCCGACGACGTCGTCTCGGCGCCGAAGGAAGAGGCCGAGAAGCGACGCGGCGTCGCCGGCATGATCTACGCCTTCAAGATCGCCGGCGCGGCGGCCGACACCATGGCCGATCTCGACGAGGTCACCCGGATCGCCCAGAAGGCCGCCGATGCCTGCCGCTCGATCGGCATGGCGCTGTCGCCCTGTATCGTGCCGCAGGCCGGCAAGGCGAATTTCGAGATCGGCGACGGCGAGATGGAAATGGGCATGGGCATCCATGGCGAGCCCGGCATCTGGCGCGACAGCCTGAAGCCCGCCGACGCCATCACCGACGAGATGATCGACCGCATCCTTGCCGACCGTCCGCTCGCCCGCGGCGACCGGGTCTCGGTGCTGGTGAACTCGCTGGGCGCGACGCCGCTCGAGGAACTCTACATCATGTACCGGCGCGTCCGGCAGCGCTTCGACGAGGCCGGCGTCGAGATCGTCATGCCGCTGGTCGGCCGCTATGCCACCTCGATGGAGATGACCGGCGCGACGCTGACCGTCATCGCGCTCGACGACGAACTCGAGACTTACCTGAAGGCGCCGGCGGCCTGCGCCTACTGGCGCGTGGGCTGAGCGATGAGCAGCACGACGATCGACAAGGCAGCCATCGCCGCCGCGCTCGGGAAAGTGGCGGCGGGGGCGGAAGTGGCCGCAGCCGAGCTCAACGCCGCCGACGGTCAGCTGGGCGACGGCGACCTCGGCATCACCGTCTCCAAGGGGTTTCGCGAGGCGGCCAACGCCGACCTGCCGGAGGACGTGGGCCTTGCTTTGCTGGAATGCGCCAAGGCCTTCCAGCGGGTATCGTCCTCCTCCTACGGCACGCTGGTCGCCACCGGCTTCATGGCAGCCGCCAAGGCGACCAAGGGACGGGCCGAAGTCCCCGCGTCGGAGATACCGGCGCTCGTCGCCGCGGCGCGCGACGCGATGATGGCGCGAGGGAAGGGCGAGCTTGGCGCCAAGACCGTGCTCGACAGTCTCGACCGGACGGCGCAGGCGCTGGAGGGCGTGGCGCCGGAGGCCATGGCCGCAGCGGCGGTCGAAGCGGCGCGCGCGACGCTGGAGGCCTTCAAGGGCAAGCCCTGCAAGCTCGGCCGCGCCCGTATGTTCGCCGAGAAGAGCGCGGCGCTCGACGACCCCGGCCAGCTGGCGTTCCTGCGCATCGTCGAGCCGCTCGCCGACCAGACCTCGTAACGGAAGACCGACGCCATGGAATACAGGACGCTCGGCCGTTCCGGCCTCAAGGTCTCGGCGATCGCGATGGGGACGTTCTCGTTCGGCGGCGAGGGCGCCTTCGCCAAGGTTGCCTCGCAGGGCGTCGCCGAGGCGCGGCGCCTCGTCGACGTCTGCATCGAAGGCGGCGTCAACCTCTTCGACACGGCCAACATGTATTCGCTCGGCCGCTCCGAGGAGATTCTCGGCGAGGTGCTGGAAGGACGGCGCGACGAGGTGCTGATCTCGTCCAAGGCCCGGATGCGGATCGGACCCGGCCCCAACGACGAGGGCGCCTCGCGCTACCACATCATCCGCGAATGCGAGCGGAGCCTGAAGCGGCTGCGCACCGACCACATCGACATCTACCTGATGCACGAATGGGACGGGCTGACGCCGCTCGAGGAGACGCTGGCGGCGCTCGACACGCTGCAGCGCCAGGGCAAGATCCGCTATGCCGGCTGCTCAAACTATTCCGGCTGGCACGTCATGAAGGCGCTCGGCATCGCCGAGCGCGAGAAGCTGCCCCGCTTTTCCGCCCAGCAGATCCACTACACGCTGGAGGCCCGAGAGGCGGAATACGAACTCCTGCCGATCGCCGTCGACCAGGGCGTCGGCGTCATGGTCTGGTCACCGCTGGCGGCGGGGCTGTTGTCGGGCGCCTTCCGGCGCGACAGCCGGCCGGCGGATTCGCGGCAGGCGGCCGGCTGGAGCGAGCCGCCGATCCGCGACGAGGGGCGGCTCTGGCGGATCGTCGACCGCCTGGTGGAGATCGCCGAGACCCGCGACGTCTCACCGGCGCAGGTCGCACTCGCCTGGACGCTGTCGCGTCCGGGGATCTCGACGCTGGTCGTCGGCGGCCTGAGCGAGGCGCAGTTCCGGCAGAACATCGCAGCCGCGGCCCTGAAGCTCTCGGCAGACGAGCTCGAAAGCCTGAACCAGGTGAGCCGACCGCCTTACCTCTATCCGTACTGGCACCAGCACAATTTCGCGTCCGAACGGTTCTGCGACGCGGACCGAGCCTTGCACGACAGCTATCGCGACCTCGGCCTGGTGTGAGGAAGAGGACCTCGCTCCGGGACGATCGTAAGGTAACCACAGCGATTACTCGTCAAACTATGGTATATTTGTCGTTCGGCCAAGAAAGCGACTTCGTGGCCTAATTCGGGCGAAAAAGTGGATCGCCTTCCGCCGCGTAGACGCCTAACGTTCCTCAGCCCCGTATCAGGGCGCTGGGGGAAGCCATGACAAATCAATCGGTGCGGACTTACGAGCGTCGCGCACGCTCGCTGGGCTTCGTCGCCTTGCTCCTGGGCAGCAGCGCCCTGACGCATCCGGTTCAGGCGCAGTCCGTGATTTCGGTTGAGCCGACATCGTTCCAGACATTGAACTTTGGCACCAACGGAACGTTCCTCACCGGCATCCGCGACGACAATATCGTCGGCAACTACACGATCCCCGAGAGCGGCCAGACGGGCGGGCTCTACTACAACATCGCGACCCAGGTCTGGTCTCCCATGACCCAAGCGACCGACAACGGCGCGAATTTCCCCGGTGCCATCGGTTCGTCGCCCTACGGCCCGCATTTCGGCAACCCGGACGGCGTCCTTCGCGTGGTCGGCAGCTACAAGACCGAGGCCTCCAACCCCTACGACCTCAGCTATCTGTATGACGGCGCCGCCTTGCCCGGCCAGCAGAACACGCTGCTTGCCTATCCCGGCGCCGACACGCTCTTCACCATCGCGCACAGCACGTTCGGCAACCACGTAGTCGGCAACTACGACACGCGATTTGCGACCGGCAACGCCTTCATCTACGACATCAATGCCGGCACCTACACGACCAACAACATTCCGGGGGCCATCAGCACGACCGCCTACGGCATCTACGGCGACAAGATCGCCGGCGGCTACGGCGAGGCGTTTGTCGACGGAGTACGCCACCTCGAACACGGCTACATCTACGACCAGCGGACCGGCACCTACCAGACCTATGACCACCCGCTCGCGGTCGCCACGCATTTCGAGGGCATCACAGGTGCTGGACGACCCGACGAATACAACCTCGTGGTGAACTGGGTCACGGCGGACGGCGTCGTCCATCCGGCGGTCATGCATGTCGACGCACTGGGGCTGCATACCTGGCACAACATCGACATCCCCGGTGCGCTCGTCTCGTCGAATTCCGCCTACGGTGACAACGTCGTCGGCATCTACGTCGACGCGAACGGCATCAACGGCTATCTCGCCACCATTCCCGGCATCTACAACCCGCTGCGCAACACCGGCACGCTGATCTCCGACGCCGACAATACGGCCGTCCTCTCCGGACGGCGTGGCGAGGACATCATCAACAGCGGCACCGTCGAGGTCAGCGGCACTGCCGGCATCGGCATGCGCGGCGAGACCTATGGCGTGCTGAAGAACACCGGCACCATCACCGCGACCGGCCTCGCCGGTGCCGCGGCGGAGATGCACGGTCGCGACGGCACGTTGCTCAATAACGGCATCCTGTATGCCACGCCTGTCGCCGATGCCCTGCGCACCGGCCCGACCAGCGCCGGTACGATCATCGTCAACCAGGGCGTCATCGATGGCCGGATCGCCGCCACGGCGGGGGTGGAGAAGCGGTTCGAGAACAGCGGCCTGATCAGCGTGTCCGGTACCGGCATTCCGATCACGCACCTGTTCGGGGGCACCTTCGTCCAGACCTCGGCCGGTACCTTCAATGTGCGGATGCTCGACGCGGGCAACGATGCGTTCGGGATCACCGGCACGGCGCGACTGGCGGGTACGCTCGGGATCTCCTTCCAGACCCTGAATTTCGCCGAAAGCTACACGCTCGTCGGCGCGACGCAGGGGATCAACGGGACGTTCGACACGGTCTCCATCGCCGGTCTGCCGGACCTGTTCGCAGCAAGTCTCGACTATGGTGCGACGACGGTGACGCTCGGCCTCACCGCCGATATCGCCGGCCTCGCCAATCTGACGCGTAACCAGACCGCGGTGGGTTCCGCGCTCGACGGGTTCATCAACACCGGCACGAACGGCATGCTGACGGGTCTGCCGGCGGGACTGGAGCCGCTCTACAGCCTCACCGCCGGCCAGCTGCCCGGCGCTCTCAGCGCGCTGTCCGGCGAGGCCTATGCGAGCCAGCAATCGGTGCTGACCGGCGACAGCCTCTACAGCCGCCAGGCGCTCCTTGGACGCCTGCGCCAGGAGAGCTATGCCGACCAGTCCGGCCCGATGGCAGCCCTCTCCAATGGCGGCCCAACGCTCGCCTATGGGCCGTCCACCACCTTCGGCGCGCCATCGCCGAGCATGGCGCCGCAGGGTGCTGCACCGACTTTCGACGGCACCGTCTGGGGTCAGGCCTTCGGCGGTTGGAGCGATTATGATGGCGGGAGCGGCGTCGCCGACGTCGATGCCGATATCGAGGGCATCATCGCCGGCGCCGATGTCACGGTCGAAAACTGGCTCGTCGGTGCGGCCATCGGCTACTCGCGGTCCACCGCCGATACCGACGCGCTGGCAAGTTCGTCGGACGTCGATAGCCTGCTCTTGGCGCTCTATGCCGGCACCGGGTACGGACCCTGGAACCTGCGCCTCGGCGCCAGCTATGCCTTCAATCAGATCGATGTCTCGCGCACCATCGCCTATCCGGGCTATGGCGAGCGGGCGGAGGGCGACTATGACGGCGGGACCGCCCAGGGCTTTGCCGAGATCGGCTACGGCTTCGCGGTCGGCGAACTGGCACTGGAGCCCTTTGCGGGCCTTGCCTACGTCAATGTCCACAACGACGGCTTTACCGAGACGGGCGCCGCGGCCGGACTGACCAGCGGATCGAGCTCCACCGATGTCGGCTATTCCTCGCTCGGTCTGAGGGTGGCGACGGAGATCGCGCTTCCCAATGGCATGGCGTTGAAGCCCAACGCCTCGCTGACCTGGCAGTACGCCTTCGGCGACACCACGCCCGAGGCGCGGCTGGCCTTCGTCGCCGCGCCTTCCGCGGACTTCACCGTGGTCGGTACGCCGCTCGCACAGAACACCGCGCTGGTGGAAATCGGCGCCGATCTCGCGCTCAGCGAACGGACCAGCTTCGGCGTCTCCTATCTCGGCCAGTTCGCCGAAGACGTCACCGCCAATGCGGTGCAGGCGAATCTGCGGTGGCAGTTCTAGGGGCTATCGTCGAGACGCGGCTCAAGGCGTCGGGTCCAGCTCCAGGGCGATGCTGCGGCATCGCTCGCCAGACCCCGGCCCATGGCGGTCTCGAAGTGTCGATCAGGCGACGACGAGCCCCAGCGGCGACGGCGTTCGACCCTCGGCTCGGCTAGTCGCGCGGAGCGGAATCGTCTTCCACCGCCGCAGCCGCGCCGAAGGCGGATCCGGCTGGCCTTCCCGGAGCGTCGATGGCGGGCAGGGCCGCCTCGATGCGTTGACGGAAAGGCTCGAACTGCGCCGGCAACTTCAGGGAACTGCCGAGGTCGGCCAGCTTCTCGTCGACGGTGAAACCCGGAATGTCCGTCGCGATCTCGAACAGGACATGGCCCGGCTCGCGAAAATACACCGAGCGGAAATAGTTGCGGTCCAGCTGGTCCGTCGTGGTGATGCCGTGGTTCTCGGCGAGCCGTTTCACCATCGCGGCCTCCTCCGCATCGTCGGCGGCGCGGAACGCGACGTGGTGCACCGATCCGCCGCCCTGGCGCGGTTTCAGGAAATCGCCGACGGCGCGGATGTCGACGATGCCGCCGAGCGTTGCGCCGCTGTCGAAGCGGGTCAGGAAGCCCTCACTGGCGCTCTGCCGGAAGCCCAGCACGTCGGTCAGGATGGCGCCGGTCGGCCCGACTTCCTCCAGCAGGAGGCTGACGGAGTGCAGGCCGCGGAGCGCGTTCTCAGCGGGAATCCCGCCATCGGCATAGGCCGGTTCGGCCTCGATGCCGGGCACCGCGACGAGGGCGAGGCGCGTGCCGTCCGGGTCACGGAAGGGCAGGACGGTCTCGCCGAAGCGCTTCTCCAGGCGCTCATGCGCGACGCCTTTGTCGACGAAGCGATGCGTCCAGTAGCCGATGGCGCCCTGCGGCACGCGGAAGGCGGTCTCCTGCGTCTCGCCGATGCCGAGGCGCCCGGGCGCGACATTCTCCCACGGAAAGAAGGTGATGACGCTGCCGGGACGGCCGGTCTCGTCGCCGTAATAAAGGTGATAGGCGCCGGAATCATCGAAATTGACGGTCTTCTTGACCAGCCGCAGGCCGAGGACGCCTGTGTAGAACGCGACATTGCGGGCAGCCGTCCCGGCGATGATGCTGACATGATGGATGCCTCTGGTCGTCATGGTCGCATCTGCTCCGGTTGGCTGGGCGCACGGTTCGCGGCTCAGAATAGATGCATTCTCGCCGTGTCGGAATGGTTCGGGCGAGGGGCGTCGGTCTCCGGTGACCGGCATGCGTCTGCGCGGTCCTGTCGTACTCGTCGGAGGGCAGTGCGGAATCGTCGGCGCCGAGCGATTTGCCGTTGCCCGGCACCCCGGCGAATGGAACATTGGCACCGGAGCGGCGATCTTGGCGCGGGCTTCCCAACCGAGGACTATCCGCTCCCGTGGATCTACAAGATCTGATCGCCCGTTACGGGCTCCTCGCACTCCTTGTCGGCTCAGGTGTCGAGGGAGAAACGATCGTCCTTCTGGGCGGGCTGATGGTCCACCGCGAACTGTTCGGCTTCGGGCCCGCGGTGATCGCGGCAACGGCCGGGTCGTTCATCGCCGATCAGGTCTTCTTCGCGCTGGGGCGCCGGTACCGCGACACGGCATTCGTTCGGCGCATCCGCGACAAGGCCGCTTTCCAGCGCGCCCTGCAGACGTTCGAACGCTACCCGAACAGCTTCATCTTCGGCTTCCGGTTTCTCTATGGGTTGCGGACGGTCAGCCCGGTGGCCATCGGCACTACGAGCGTCTCGGCGTGGCGCTTCCTTGCGGTCAACGCCGTGGCCGCCTGCGTCTGGGCCACCACTTTCATCTCGCTCGGCTATCTTTTCAGCCAGTCGATCGAGGCAGTCATGGGGCGGATCGGATCGATCGAGCATTGGGCGATCGGCGTGGCGGCAGTCGTGCTCCTGATGGTCCTGGCTATCCGTCTCGTGCGCCGCCGCCGCGCGTCTTAGGCCAGTCAGTCGCCGGCGGTCCGGCTGCCGCGCAGCATGGTGCGGACGAACGCGTGCAGGTCGAAGCCGGTCGTGGGGGAACGTCCGTAAAGATGCCGATCGAGCGCGGAGAGCGCGTTTTGGCGCGTGGCACGCTTCGGGCCTGTCGAACGGGCGACGAGGCCGCGTGCCGCCAGCCGCGTGGCCGGCATATCGCCGCGGCGCGCAGCGCGGCGGAGCGCAAGGGCATCACGATCGGGCATGATGCGCCGGGCAAGCCGCGCCAGCTCCGCGCGGCTGCGCAGCCTGCGGCCCGGCAGGAGCAGCGCCAGCACCGCGAGAAAGCTGCCGGCACCCGCCAGCAGCGCGGCGTTCGCGGCGAAGAAGCCCGCCATCCCGCCAGCTGCCGGCTCAGCCATCGCGGCGAATGCGATGCGCTGCGAATTCAGGACGACATCGCGCATCTGGCGTGTGGACGTATCGAACCAGGGGATGTGAAAGGCTTCCAGGCGCCCCGGTTCCGACGAGACGGGCCGCATGCGCCACTGCCATTCGACCGTCGAGACAGGGCCGTCTTCGGTTAGCTCGACGCTGCGCTGCTCCGGCGCAAGGAAGGAAATCAGCCACGGCGCCAGCATCTTCGGCGGTGGGGGGAGCGCGTTGGCCGGCAGGCCAGTCGCCTCGATCCGCACCGTTCGCGTCGCGGTCTCGCCATTGGCGAGCATGGCGGGATCGCGGTCCCACTCGTCACTGTAGGTGAGCGAACGGGCAGGAAGCCACCAGGCGCCGGCATTCGCCGGCCGCGGCTCGACGGCGACGGTGACGGGAGGCGACACGACGTCGTGCTCGAAACGTTCGCCGTTGCCTGCAACCAGCGTCAGGCGATGGGTGAAGGACGCGATCGTGAGCTCGCCGGCGGCCTCCGGATAGAGCGCCAGGCGCCGCTCGAAGACGGTCAGCTGGCGGCCTTCGATGCGCTGCGTCGTCCAGCTGTCACGGCCGAGCTGCACCCAGCCGAAATTGCGCAGATCGGGCTGCACCAGCCGCTCAAGTCCGATGGTGACGTCATAGAGGCCCCGGATGGTGATCAGGATCATCTCGCCTTCGAACGGCGTCGCCGGGGCGGGGTCGATCTCCACCGTCAGCCTGGCGTCGCGCGCCGCGATCTCGGGCGCGGCAGCGGCCGGCACGGCAAAGGCGAAAGCAAGGATCAGGATCCGCAGCGCGAAACCTACCATGCGGTGTCCTCCGGCGGGTTGGCGAGGCCGAGATCGAGGCGCCGCTGATGCTCCGCCTGCAGCCGCAGCTTCAGATAGAGGCCGGGATCGTCGGCCAGCGTCGTCAGCCAGGCCTCGCTGGCGGCCACCGCCTGGCCGGTACGCGGGCGAACCACCGAGCGTTGCTCGGCGAGGGTGAGCGTGCTGGGCGGTGCCTGCTCGGCCTGGGCCGCGTCGGCTTCCGGGGCGTCGGCGGTCGCCGCGATGCCGTCGATCGTGTTCGCCTCGCCGATGACCGGATCGACGAAGCGGGCGACGAGATCGCGGTTGAACCGCGCATCGGCATCGGTGGCATCGAGAAAAAGTACCGCCTCGAAATAGGCGACGGACTCGGCGTAGCGGCCAAGCGCTGCGAGCGACATGCCGCGATTGAACGTCGCCGAGCGCCCGGCCTCGCGGAACGCTTCATCGGCCGCGGCGTAGTCGCCCGCCGCGAAGAGCGCGACGCCCCGCGTCACCGGATCGTCCGCGAGCCGGGCCGCGATGTCGGGTGCGCCCGCTGACAGGGCCAGCCGGGCGAAGGCGGCCGGGCCCGCAATGACGGCAGCCAGGACGGCGACGGCGACCAGCGCGAAGGGGAGGAGGCGCCGCATCTCAGCTCGTCCTGCGAAACAGGGCCAGCGCCGGGATCAGCGCCAGGATGAGCAGATACCGGCCGTAGTCGGTGACGAACAGCACGGCGTAGTCGCTCGATTCCAGGCGGCTTGCCGCGCGTTGCCCGATGCCCTCGGCGACGGTCCAGGGCTCGCTCGCCGCGGCATAGAAACCGTCGCCGGCTTCAGCCAGGCCCTCCAAGCCGCCCGGATCGGGCGCCGGCATGTCGCCGGGCCGCAGGGTGGGCTCGACGAAGATCGCCGAGACATGCACGCCGGCCTCTCGCATCGACGCGGTTTCGGCGAGAGCGTCCGGACCGATGCCGTCGCCGTCGGTGATCAGCACCACGTCGCCATTGACGATGTTCGCGTCGGCAAGCGTCCGGCCTGCCAGCGCCAGCGCGCGGTCGGGGCGGCTGCCGGTGGCCGGCACGGTCTCTGCGTCGAGGACCGCAAGGGTCGAGCCGAGCGCCTCGGGGTCGCTGGTGAACGCCGTCGCGACGAAGGCGTCGCCGGCGTAGACGATCAGCATGACCGGCCGCGATCCGGCCCGTTGCAGCACCAGCTGGGCGGCCGCCTCGGCATCGTCGAGCCCGCCGCCCTCGGCGACCGAACGCGACACGTCCATGGCGAGGACGATGCCGTCGAGATTGCGGAAGGTCGGCGGGTTGCTGTCCCGCAAGCCCGGTCCGGCGAGTGCCAGCACGATCGGCGCGGCGATGAAGATCGGCAGCCATTTGCGCCGCGTCGCGCCGGGCACGACACTACCGAGACGCTGCATCGTCGCCAGAAGCTTCGGTTCGACGGCTCGCTCCCAGCCTGCGAGCCCGCGCGACCGGTGGGCGTCGATCATCGCCACCACTGCGAGCAGCGGGAGCGCCAGCAGCCAGTAAGGCCGGAGCAGCACGAAACCGATGGCGTCGCTCATGCCAGTCGCCTCCCGCCGAGGACCAGGCCGAGCGACAAGAGCAGGGCAAGGCTTCCCGGATAGACCCAGTAGGCGCGATGGATCTGGGCCGCCGGGCGGTCGAAGGCGCTGGTCTCCAGCGCGTCGATCGCGTCCGTCACCGCTTCGAGGTCCGCGCTTGTGCGAACCCGAAACGTCTCGCCGCCGCTCTCGCTTGCGATCGAGCGGAGCGTTGCCGTGTCCACCGCATCGCGCGACTGCGGCGCGGTCTCCAGATCCTCCGGTCCGAGCGCGATCGTATGAACGCGGATGCCGAGGCGTCTGGCAAGGGCGCCGGCGTCGTCGGGCTGCACGGTACCGGCATTGTTGGCGCCGTCCGACAAGAGGATCACCACGCGCGAGGCCGCATCGGAGCGCTCCAGCCGCTTCATTGCCAGGCCCAGCCCGTCGGCGATGGCGGTGGAGCGGCCGGAGATGCCGATCACGGCCTCTTCGATCGCCCTGGCGACGGATTCGACGTCGAAGGTGAGGGGCGCGGCGAAATAGGCGGTCTCGGCGAAGATCACCAGGCCCACCCGGTCGCCGGCGCGGCTGCGCACGAAGCTGGAGGCGACGCGCTTGACGGCGTCGAGACGGGAGACCGGGGCGCCGTCGAGGGCGAAGTCCTCCTTCTCCATGCTGCCGGAAAGGTCGATGGACAGGACGATATCGCGGCCGCTCGTCGGCAGCGCCGCCACGGGCTCGATGCGTTGCGGCCCCGCCAGGGCGACGACCAGCGCAAGCCACAACATGGCCGGCAGGAGACGCCGAGCCCGAGCCTTTACGCGGTTGGCAGAACCGGCTGTCAGCCGTTCGGCAATCGCGGCCGGCACGATCAGGGCGCCGGTGGCGGCGCGGCGGGGCGGCAGAAGAAGGAGCGCCAGAAACGGCAAGGGCACGAGCAGGAAGGCATAGGGGAAGGCGAAGCTCCACATGGTCACGCCCCCCTGCCGGATCGATGCAGCGAGCCGGCAAATTCCAGGATCGCGGCATCGATCGCTTCGGGGTCGGCCGCCCCGCCACGCCGATACAGCGCGTCTCCCATCGTCGCCCGCGCCCGTGCCAGCGCGCTGCCGGTTTGGCCGGGCCGGCGGCTTGCCCGTTCGCGTTCGGTCGCCAGTCGATCGAGGAGCACGGCCTGGCGGAACAGCCGCTGCTCGACGGGCATGCCTCTGGCCGCCGCCAGCTCCCGTCGAGCGACGGTCAGCGGCGTCTCCTGCAGGCGTGTGGCGAGCCGCAGGACCGCGAGCAGCGCCAACGCTGCAAGGATGCCGAGCGCTGCGCCCGCGAATACATCGGCCCAGGCAAAAACCTGCAATTCCGGCGGCAGGCGCACCGGGCGCAACTGCGCGAGCAGATCAGGATCGGCCGGCATCGAAGCCCTTTGACAGTTCCGCCAGCGACTGAGCCATCGCTTCGGAATCGGCGTCGGCATCGACCACGCGCACCTCGGCGCCCAGCCGTCCGAGCCGCTCCAGGCGCGGGTCGGGCGTCGCGGCCGATCGTCCGCGGCCGGTGACGAAGGCCCAGCGGAGAGTCGATCCGGCGCCCGTCAGATAGGGATAGGCGCCGCGGGGCGGTGCGGTCTCGAACCGGTCGCGGACGAGCAGCGCCACCAGCCTGGCTCGGCGCCTGAGTGCCGCCACCAGCGGGTCGAATGCGGCGCCCGGCTCATCGAGACCGGTCGCCAGAAACAGCGTGCCGTCGCGAGGCACGAGCGAGACGGCCCCCTCCAGCGCCGTGGAAAGGGCGGGGTCACTGCGGCGGCCCGCGGCCGCGGCTTCCATGGCGCCCGCATGGGCGCGCGCCAGACCGCCGGCGACGGCGGCCATGCCGCGCTCGCGGCCGCGCGGCGCGACATAGAGCGGTGCGCCGGCGCCGATCGCGAAGACGCCGACCCGTCCGCCGGCCTCGATCACCCGCCAGCCAGCGAGCGCAAGGGCCGTCGCCGCCGCCACCGACCGGAGACGGCCGCTTGTGCCCCACAGCATCGAGGGCCGAAAATCCGCGACCAGCAGTGCGGTCTTCTCGCGCTCGTCGCGGAAGGTACGAACATGCGTCCGGCCGGTGCGCGCGGTTGCGGCGGCATCGACATGGCGGATGTCGTCGCCCTCGGAAAAGGGCCGGACGTCGACGATCTCGAGGCCGTTTCCGCGACGCTTGCCGGCAAAGCCTCCGGGGCGGCCGGTGGGCGCCAGGCCGCGTTCCGGGATATGGCGGACGAGAAGGCGCAACCGGAATAGTTCGTCGGCGTCGACCTCTGCCCCGGCGTTCGCCGCTTGCGGCAGGATGCGGCTCATCAGAGTGGCTGGACGATGTCGAGCAGCCGGGTGACGAGACTGCGCGCCGTCACCCCGTCCGCCGCCGCCCGCCACGTCGGCACCAGACGGTGGGCGAGGATGTCCGGAGCAAGTTCGGCAACGTCGTCCGGAACGGCATGGTCGCGGCCGTGGAGGAACGCCCGGGCCTTGGCCGAGGCCGCCAGCGCGAGCGTGCCGCGCGGCGAGACCGGGTGTTCGATGGCGCGGCGGATATCGGGTGCCGGCTGCTCCTCGCGCGTCGCCATCACGAGGCGGACGATATAGTCCTTGAGGGCCGGCGCGAGATGGACGTTGGCCGCCGCGCGGCGCGCCGCGACGATGGCGGCGGCGGTCACCGGATGCGGCATGCTCGGCGCGGCGCCGCTGGCCTCGCGCTCGACGAGGTCGAGGATCGAGAGCTCGGAGCTGGCATCCGGCATGTGCACCAGCACATGCATCAGGAAACGGTCGAGCTGTGCCTCGGGGAGGGGGAAGGTGCCCTCGTGCTCGATGGAGTTCTGGGTGGCGACGACCATGAACGGTTCGGGCAGCTTGTAAGTCACGCCGCCGGCCGTCACCTGGTTCTCGGCCATAGCCTCGAGCAGTGCCGACTGCACTTTCGGCGGTGCCCGATTGATCTCGTCGACGAGAACCAGCGAGTGGAAGACCGGCCCCTCGACGAACTCGAAGACGCCCCGCTCGGGGCGGAAGACCTGGGTACCTGTCAGGTCGGCCGGCATCAGGTCGGGCGTGCACTGGATGCGGGAGAACGATGATTCCAGCCCGTCCGCCAGCCGCTTCACCGCTCGCGTCTTGGCGAGGCCCGGAGGTCCCTCGATCAGAAGATGACCGCCGGTCAACAGACCGATCATCAGGCGCTCGACGAGCGGTTGGTGCCCGATGAGCCCGGTCTCGACGGCGCGCTGCAGCGCCGCGAGCGCGTGGTCCCCGGATTGACCCGCGGAAGCGGGCTCGACGGGACGTGGCTTTACGGGTGACTGCTGCATGGCACTGCCGATCCTGACCAGACGTTCCTTCGCCGCGGGTCGGTGCCACTCCCCCCGGACTCACCCATTATGTCGCAAGCCTCCATGCAAAGGTAGGGGAAGCTTTCGTTTCCTTAGCAAATCGCCCGGCGGGCTGGCCGACCACAGACCGAACTGTTACCGGGTCACCCCATGTTCTTCACGGCGGACACGCATTTCAACGACCCGCGGATCCTGCGAATCGACCGGCGGCCGTTTCCGGACCTCGTGGCGCATGACGAAGCGCTGATCGGCTACTGGAACGAGATCGTGGGAGAGAGCGACATCGTCTGGCATCTCGGCGATTTCGCGCGCGGCGACGCCGGAATGAAATCGGCGCTGCTGGCGCGGCTCAACGGCCGCAAGCAGCTGATCGTCGGCAACAACGACGACAGCGCGACGATTGAGGCTGTAGGCTGGGAAAGCGTGCAGACCTACAAGGAACTCACCGTCGACGGACGCCTGGTGATCCTCTGCCACTACGCTTTCCGGACCTGGAACCAGATGGGCAAGGGCTCAATCGATCTGCACGGGCACTCGCACGGCAAGCTCAAGCCGCAGACTCGCCAGTACGACGTGGGGGTGGACGCTTGGAACTTCCGGCCGGTGACCCTGGCGCAGATCCTAGCGCCGCGCCGGCGCCGCACCGGCGCGGCGGTCGGCCAGCTCCCCGGCTGATCCGCGCGATCAGCCGGGGCCGCGGGCGGTCAGCTGTCGGTGTCTACCGGATCGTCGCCGCTCCAGTCGGCGCCGACGAGGTTGTGTCCCGGATCTCCGACCCGGACGCTGCTGGTGCTGTATCGCTCGTAGGACTGCCGCTGGGCTTCCGACAGCGCGAACGACGCGATCACGGCGACGATTCCCGCAATGACGATCCCGGAAATGATGGCTTTCACTGGTTCTCTCCGGGAGTGGCGGTCGGTGCCGGGGCAGCCGGTGCGGCCGTCTGCTGGTACTGAAGGTCGAGGGCCGCCAGCGCGATCAAGGCAGGCGGCATGTCCACTCCTTCGCGGCGCATCGACCGGGCGGCCTGCTGGCAACCCGCTATGTCGTTGGCATCGGCGAGAGCCTGGCCTTCCTCGAGCGACATGGTCGGCGCCTTCTTCTCCGGTTCCGGCGATGCCGGGATCGGCGCACTGAGACCCGAGGTCTGCGGCGCGTTCTGGCCGGAGCCTGCAGCAACGGGCGCGTTGCCATCCTGGGGGGCCTCTACCGCGGCACCTGCCTGGTTGGACGAATCCTGCGCCGAACCGCCTTCCGACTGTTCACCCGCTGCCTGGCCGTCTGCCGCTTGCGGCTGCGCCTCGCTGTCCAGAGCGCCTTCTTCGACCGGCGCTTCCGCGTCGCCTGGCGCTGCCGGCGGCGCTTCGGCCTCGTCGGTGGGAGCCGCCGGTTCGGGTTGCCCCGGCGCAGCAGGCTGGGCCCCGGCCTGGTCGGCCGGTGCAGCCGGTGCGGGCTCACCGGGAGCGGCGGGCTGAGCCGCTGCCTGGTCGGACGGAGCGGCCGGTGCTGGCTGGCCGGACGCTGCCGGCGGCGCAGAAGGCGCCGCCTGGCCTGCCGGCGCGACTGCCGGCTCGGGCGGCTCCGGCGTCAGGAAGGTCACCAGCTCCGTACATAGATTGGCAGGACCACTCGCGGTTGCTGCCGCCGGTGCGCCAGCAGCGGGAGACTCAGCGGCGGCCGCGGCGGGCGGTGTCGACGTCGCGGCAGCCGGCGGTGCGGGCGCCTCGGTCGCGGAAGGCGCCGGCGCCGCGGCGGCAGGCGGTGCCTCTGTGGCTGCGGCGGGAGGTGCCGGGGTGGCCGCGGGCGGTGTCGTCGCGGCGGGCGGGGCCGCCGTCTGCGCCAGCGCAAGCGGCGTTGCCGCTGCCGAGGCGGCGAGGAGCATGATCAGTCTGGTAAGGCGCATGTTCGTCACTCCGCCGGCGTCGCGTCGGGACGCAGCTGCGCCCCTTTCGCCGTCTTGGCCTGCTCTTCCTCGACCCACAGGCTGTGATGGGTCTTCGCCCAGCCGAGATCGACCTTGCCGCTGCCCATGGCGTCGTAGGCGCCCTTCATGCCGAGCGAGCCGATGTAGATGTGAGCGATCATGATGGCGACCAGCAGCACGCCGACCGTGGCGTGGATGTACTGCGCGGTCTGCATGCCGTTGACGTCGAGCGCGGAGAAGGGGAACAGCATCAGGATGCCGGTGATCGACAGCGCGACGCCGCCGAGCGCCACCGCCCAGAAGATCATTTTCTGCCCGGCGTTGAAGCGGCGGGCCGGGGGATGATGATCGCCGACGAAGCCGCCGAGTTCCTTGACCCAGCGCACGTCCGTCTTCGACGGGATGTTGTCCTTGATCCACACGACGATCATGAAGATCACCCCGAGCATGAACGCCCAGGATACGTACATGTGAATGTACTTGCCCCACTGGCTCATCGTCGCGAAGGCGTCGGGACCCATGATCGGTGCCAGCAGGCGCTTGCCGAAGATGTAGTTCAGGCCCGTCAGCGCGAGGAGGATGAAGGCGGTGGCCGTCATCCAGTGGTTGAACCGCTCGAAGAAGCTGAAGCGCAGGATCTTGCGGCCGGTGAACTCGCTGGGTTCCGTCAAGATCCGGCCACGGACGAAGTAGAAGATCGCCAGAGCGGCCAGCATGCCGAGAATGGCGATGCCGGCGATCCACGGCAGCCAGCCCTCGCGGAAGGCGCGGTAGTCACGCCCCTGGGGCTGCTCGAGGATCGCGGATTTGCTGTCCGGGATCGAAACGCGGCCGTCGATGCGGCCGCCCTGCAACGCGTTCAGGAGCTGCTGTTCGGTGGGCGCCTCGGTCGTGGGATTGGCGCCGCTCGGATCGGCGCCGTCGGGCAGGGCGCCGCCCGGCGGGTCAATGGAGTCGGTGCGCGCCGGCGTGTTGCCGCCGTCGATCTGCGCCGTTGCCGGCAGGGTGGCAAAGGCCGCCAGTGCCAGTGTCGCCCCGAAGGCGAGCGTGCGGATGATCCTCATCGCAGTCTCAAGCCTCCACGGTTTCGCGATAGGCCGTCTGCCAGCCCCAGGCGCCGGTGCCGTAGCCGCGCATGGCGACGCGCTCCTTGTAGATCGTCGCGATGATCTCGCCGTCGCCGGCGAGCAGCGACTTGGTCGAGCACATCTCGGCGCACATCGGCAGCTTGCCTTCGGCCAGGCGGTTCTTGCCGTATTTCGCGTACTCGATCTCGGAGCTGTCGGCTTCCGGGCCGCCGGCGCAGAAGGTGCACTTGTCCATCTTGCCGCGCGAGCCGAAATTGCCGACCCGCGGATATTGCGGCGCGCCGAACGGGCAGGCGTAGAAGCAGTAGCCGCAACCGATGCACAGATCCTTCGAATGAAGGACGACGCCGTCGGCAGTGGTGAAGAAGCAGTCGACGGGGCAGACCGCCGCGCAGGGCGCGTCGGTGCAGTGCATGCAGGCCATCGACACCGAGCGTTCGCCCGGCTTGCCGTCGTTGAGTGTCACCACCCGCCGCCGGTTGATGCCCCAGGGCACGTCGTGCTCGTTCTTGCAGGCCGTGACGCAGGCATTGCACTCGATGCAGCGGTCCGCGTCGCAGAGGAATTTCATCCGCGCCATTGTCTTGTCGCCTCCTTAAGCCGCTGCGATCTGGCAGAGCACAACCTTGGTTTCCTGCATGCCCGTCACCGGATCGAATCCGTAGGTCGTCAGGGTATTTACCGATTCACCCAGCACCAGCGGGTCCGTCCCGGCCGGGTAATGCGGGCGCCAGTCCTCGCCCTGGTAGTGGCCGGAGAAGTGGAAGGGCATGAACGCCACGCCCGGTCCCACCCGCTCCGTCACAAGGGCCTTCACCCGCGTCCGCGCGCCGTTCTCGGTTCCCGATACCCAGACGATCTGGCCGTCGCTGACGCCGCGCGCCGCGGCGTCAGCCGGGTTGATCTCGACGAACATCTCCTGCTGCAGCTCGGCGAGCCAGCGGTTCGAACGGGTTTCCTCGCCGCCGCCCTCGTACTCGACCAGGCGGCCGGAGGTGAGGATGATCGGGAAGTCCCGCGCGACGTTCCGGTCGACCGCCGACTGCTGCACCGACATGCCGATATTCGGAATGCGGAACTGCATCTCGTCGGGACGCGTCGGGTACTTGGCGACCAGGTCCGGGCGCGAGGTGTAGATCGGCTCGCGATGGACCGGCACCGGATCGGGCAGGTTCCAGGCGACGACGCGGGCCTTGGCGTTGCCGTAGTGCATGACGCCGTGGTCCATGCAGACGCGCTGGATGCCGCCCGACAGATCCGTCGCCCAGCTGACCGCGTCGGGCTTGTCGGCGCCGATCCGCAGGATCGTCGCGCGCTCTTCCGGTCGCAGGTCCGTGTCCCAGCCGAGCTTGCGCAGGATGCCGTAGTTGATCTCCGGGTAGCCGTCGGTGAGTTCGGAACCGGCGGAGAAGGAATCCTCGGCCAGCAACGTCGCGCCGTTGCGCTCGACGCCGAACCGGGCGCGGAACGTGCCGCCGCCTTCCCACACCGGCACGTCCGTGCGGTAGAGGATCGGCGATCCCGGATGCTTCATCTCCGGCGTGCCCCAGCACGGCCAGGGCAGGCCGTAATACTCGCCCCCAACATCGGGCGTGTCGGCCGGCGCCCGCAGCGTGACGAGGTCGAACTTGTCCTGGTTGCGCATGTGCGCCTTCAGGCGCTCCGGCGACTGGCCGCAATAGCCCGTGGAGAAGCCGCCGCGGTTGATCTCGCGCAGGATGTCCTCTGCGAGCACATGGCCGCCCTCGACCGCGATATTCTTGAACATGTCCGCGCTGAAGCCGAGCTTCTCCGCGAAATCATAGATCACGTCGTAATCATTGCGGGACTCGAAGGCCGGCTCAACGATCTTCTCGCCCCACTGCAGCGAGCGGTTGGACGCCGTCCGCGAGCCGTCGCATTCCAGCGAGGTGGCGATCGGCAGGAGATAGGTGCCGTTGCGTCGGCCCTTGATGGCGCCGAACGTCGTCGCATGCGGGTCGGCGACGACCAGCAGCTCGAGCTTCTCGAGCGCCTTCATCATCTCGGGCATGCGCGTTACGGTATTGCCGCCATGGCCCATGATGAACATGCCACGCAAGGCCGAGCGCTGGTCGATGTCCTCTTCCGGCAGGTTGACCGCATCGAACCACCTCGTCGAGGTGATGCCGGGGGTCTCCATGTTGTCCTTGCGCGACCGGGCCTTGCGACCGCCCTTTTCCGGGACCTCGTCGAAGCGGCCCTGCAGCCACTCGTATTCGACTTCCCAGACGCGGGACCAGTGCTTCCAGCCACCCTCGGTGAGGCCGTAATAGAGCGGCAGCGACGTGACATCGAGGCCGAGATCGGTCGCGCCCTGGACGTTGGTGTGGCCGCGGAAGATGTTGGCGCCGGTGCCCGGCTTGCCGACATTGCCCGTCGCCAGGCAGAGCGTGCAGTAGGCCCGCACATTGGCCGTCCCGACGGTGTGCTGGGTCGCGCCCATGCACCAGATCAGCGTCGACGGCTTCTCCTGGCTGAACAGGTAGGCGATCCGCTTCAGCTGTTCGCCGGAAACGCCGGAGACCCGCTCCACCTCTTCAGGCGTCCACTTGGCGACTTCCTTGCGGACCTCGTCCATGCCGTAGACGCGGGTGCGGATGAATTCCTTGTCCTCCCAGCCGTTCTCGAAGACGTGCCAGAGAATCCCCCAGATCACCGGAATATCGGTGCCCGCGCGGATGCGGACATACTCGGTGCCATGCGCGGCGGTGCGGGTGAAACGCGGATCGATGACGATCATGTTGGCGCGGTTCAGTTCCTTGCCGGCCAGCACGTGCTGCATGGCGACAGGGTGCGCTTCCGCCGGGTTGCCGCCCATGATGATCATGGTCTTGGCATTGCGGATGTCGTTGTAGGAATTGGTCTGGGCGCCGTAGCCCCAGGTGTTGGCGACGCCGGCGACGGTCGTGGAGTGGCAGATGCGCGCCTGGTGATCCACCGAGTTGGTGCCCCAGAAGGCGCCGAACTTGCGGTACAGATAGGCGCCCTCGTTGGTGAACTTCGCCGAGCCGAGGAGATACATCGCGTCGGCGCCGGACTGCTCGCGGATCTCGAGCATCTTGTCGCCGATCTCGCCGATCGCCTGTTCCCATGACAGGCGCTGCCACTCGCCGTCGACGAGCTTCAGCGGATATTTCAGCCGCCGGTCGCCGAAGACGATCTCGCGGATCGCGGCGCCCTTGGCGCAGTGCGTCCCGCGGTTGATCGGGCTCGACCAGCTGGGCTCCTGGCCGGTCCAGACGCCGTTCTGCACTTCCGCGGTGACCGTGCAGCCGACCGAGCAGTGGGTGCAGATATTCTTCTTGATGGTGATCTCGACGCCGGGCATCGGCGCGGGAATGGCGGCGTCTGCCTTGCGGACGGCACCGGGCAGCATCGAGCCGAAGGCCGCGAGGCCGCCGACGGCGATACCCGAGTGCTTCAGGAAGGTGCGGCGATCGACGCCCGGGGAACGGGCGGCGACAGCCGTTGGAATAGCGCGGCCGGGCTGGCCGTCTTTGCGCTTGGTCAGCATGGCCGCCTCACTTCCTGTCGAGGGTTTCGTAGCCGTTCGTGCGGTAGAACGCCTGCACGTCGGCACTTTCCGGCTGATATTTCGTCCGCGTCTCGTCTTCGCCGGGATCGTAGGCCTCGGCATCCGTCACCATCGCCGGGGTCATGACCGCGGCAGTCGCGGCAAGGCCCGCGACGCCGGTGGCGCTGCGCAGGAACGTGCGGCGATCGATGGGCTCGCGCTTGTTTGTCGTCATCGTTTCTCTCCCGAAATCCGGCGGGGCAGCCGGATCATGCGTTCTTCGGCCGTCACGCCGCGAGGGCGAGGGCCTCGGATTCGATCGTCATGAAGGTCCGGCCAAGGATGGCCACGTGCTTGTAGAATTCTGCGGCCTCTGCCGAAGCGAGGTCGTCGAAGAAACGCGGTGCCCAGGGCTGGAGATGAGCCTGGAAGAAACGCGTTCCGGCGTCGTCGGGCGTCTCGAACGAGCCGCCGAGCAGGCCTGCCATGACCTCGCAGAGGACGCCGACATGGTCCTCCAGCTCGACCAGGTCGGGCGAGCGCTCGACACCCAGCGCCGCCAGGTCCTGACGCAGGCGGGCCAGCGGCTTCTCCTGCAGGAACCCTGTCAGATAGAAGGATTCATACGGTACGATCTCGCCGCGGCCGACGCCGATGAAGAGGCGGAAATACTCGCGCTCCAGTACCGTCGCTCGGGCGGTTCGCGCCGCTTCGGCCAAGGCCGCATGGGCACGCCCGAGCGGACTTGCGTCGCCTTTGAGAGCAGCCAGGAGCTGCAGCGTCGATTCGCTGGGCGCAGAGGTCAGCAGGGTCGCGAGCAGCGCGTAGTGATGGCCGCGGAAAAGATCGAACGAATGCTGGCTGCCGAGCGCCTCTGCGTCGCCGGCCCCCGGTTTCACTGCCGCAAACTCCTGCGGAGCCTCGCTCATTTTCGCACCCGTGGGTGCCTAAATTCGGCGCATTCATTCATGGCGCGATCCTAAAGTGCCACGGCACATGCGCCAAGCGTTTTTTGTAGTCATTCCAAATAGCTTGCGCCTGCTCAAGATGGCAGCGCGCCGCCATGCCGGGTTGCCCGGGCAACAGGCAGTTGATCGTCGGGGCCAGGGTCTACGTCCGGGAGCGCGGGCCGGTCTGGCTCGGAGTAAGCGGCCGGTGGGTTCCCTGTCCCTCGATCGGGCAGGGACTCGATCAATTCTTCGCGTTCAGGGAGCGCTTCGGGCTCACGTACTGGTGCTTCCGGAGCCGGCTCGTAGAGGCCGCGAACGATCTTCCCGACATCGGTCGTCGCCGAGAGAGGACCCGAGAGCGGCATGCCCCCCGGCGTGTTCCAGTCCCAGGCATAGTCGCGGGCGTCGCCTATATAGTCGCGGATCGACGGATCGAGGCTCCAGATCCGCCGCAAGGCCCGGTTGCGCAGAGCGAGGGGGACGCCCTGGCGGAGGAACCCCGTGATGTCCGACCAGGTGGTCACCGCATCCGGATCGGGAAGGGCTGCAAGTTCCTCATCGGTGATAGCATTGCCCGATGCATCAGCCTCGAATGTCGGCGTGGGCGAATCGCCGGTTTGCGACGGGGCATCGATTGCCTCGTCCGGCTCCGGGGATGCGTCTTCCAGCTTGCGGCGCGACCAGCGCGCGAAGAAGTCATTGCTCATGGATGCCATGTTTGCGCGATACCGTCACATTGCAAGCGCGCCGTCCCATTCGTCCCGGGGCTCCCGCACGTCGCTTTAGTGTTCGAGGCCTGCCGATGATCCGCCTGTTGCTTTCGGTGCTTGCCGTCATCCTGGCGGTCCCCGCTATCCATGCGGCGGAGCTGCGAGGCCATGGCGGACCTGTCCGCGGGCTCGCTGTCAGCCCCGACGGCGCCTCGGCGCTCTCCGGCAGCTTCGATTCGACGGGGATCCGCTGGGCGCTGGCGACGAGCTCCGCCGAGCAGGTGCTGCGCTTCCACGACGGCGCGGTGAACGCGGCGATTCTGCTGACGGACGGACGGGCCGTCACCGGCGGCGAGGACGGCCGCATCGCCATCTGGACGGCCGATCACACCAGGCCGGAGCGGATACTCGAAGGCCATCAAGGCCCGATCGTCGCGCTGTCGCTATCGGCCGACGGCCAATTCCTTGGATCGGCGGCCTGGGACGGGACGGCACGGATATGGCCGCTGGCGGGCGAGACACCAGCGCGAATCCTCGAAGGCCACACCGGCAACGTCAACGGCATCGCGTTCCTCCAATCCGGCGAGGTCGCGACGATCGGTTACGACGCCACCCTGCGGATATGGCCGAAGACCGGTCCGGCACGCGTCCAGACGCTGCCGACGCCCCTCAACGCGCTCGCGGTCGTGCCCGGCGCCGACATGCTGGCAATCGGCGGCGCCGATGGGCGGCTGCGACTGGTTCGAGCCGACGGCACAATTGAGGCCGAGGCCGAGATCTCGCCGACGCCGGTGATAGCCGTCGCCAGCGACGGGCGCCGCATCGCGGCATCCGGCCTGCGCGGCGCCATCGCCATTCTTGCCGCCGAAGACCTCACGCCCGAACGGACGCTGGTCGGCCCGGGTCTGCCGGTCTGGTCGCTGGCTTTCGTACCCGGCACGGACCAGCTTCTGACGGGTGGCAACGACGCCGTCATCCGGCGCTGGAATGCGTCGACGGGCGCCAGCCTCGGTTCGGGCATAGCGGGGGGCCCTTCCGATCCGCTGGCAGAATATGCCGGGGATCCGGGCGCCAGCGTCTATCGCGCCTGCGTCGCCTGCCACACGCTGCAGCCTGGCGAGGGGGTGCGGGCGGGCCCGACGCTGCATGGCATCATGGGCCGGCCGATCGCGTCGCTGCCTGACTACGACTACTCCGCCGCCTTCGCGAACCACGACATCATCTGGACGCCCGAGACGGTGGCGCGGCTCTTCGAGATCGGCCCGCATGCCTATACGCCCGGGACGAAGATGCCCGAGCAGACGATCAACCGGGCGGTCGATCGGAAGGCATTGGTCGAGTTTCTGGAGCGCGCGACCCGCTGACAGGGCGAATCAACCGGCTCACGCATCCCACTGATTGCGTTCGCTCTTGTAGTCGTCCGCCGTACGCGTCTTCGGGCGCTGCGCGCCGGCGTAGGGGTCGATCCCTTCGTTGAGCACCGCCTCGACGCGGCAATCCTCGCACATGCGGATGGCATCCAGCCGCCGGGCGTTCTCGCCGGAGAACATCCAGTGCGAGCCTTCCAGCTTGGCGATGACCCGCTCGATCGTGCTCTTGGTGCCGAACGGCTTGGCGCAATTGATGCAGCAGAAAGGCTCTTCTTCCTTCAACGTCCTGCGCGGTGCAGCCCATGCGTCGAAGTCGAGCTGCGGCCGCAGCGTGATCACGTCTTCGGGGCAGGTGGCCTCGCAGAGACCGCACTGGACGCAGGCGCTTTCGAGGAAGCGCAGCATCGGCCGGTCCTCCCCTGCCGACAACGCGCCGGTGGGACAGGCGGTGACGCAGGAATGGCAGAGCGTGCAGCCATCGACCTGGACATCGACCGCGCCGAAGGGCGCGCCTTCTGGCAGCGCGACGACGGGCACCGGCGCTGGCGCAACCTGGTGCAGCATGCCGAGGCTGAGCTCGAGCAGGCCGCGCTTGTTGCCGACCGGCTTGAAGCTCGCGGGCTCGGGGCTGGGCGTGCCCAGCGGCTGCTGTGCCAGGCCGAACAGCACCTCGGCCGGCTCGTCGGCGTGAACGATGCCGCAGGCGCCGTCGCCGTAGCCCAGCGCCTTGGCCGCGTCGGCCGCGAGCGCCACGGTGGCGCCCAGCGTCACGATGCCATTGCGGGGCTCGCGCCTAGCCAGGATCCGTACCGCCGAAGCGCCATAGGCCAGCGCGGCGGCGAGGCTCTCCAGCCCGATCTGCTTGATCTCGTTGACCGGGAAGGGAAGGACGTTGGGCGCCAACGCATCACCGATCGCCTCGATCAACGGGCCGCCGACATAGCCATCATGGAAAAGCACGACGGCGTCGCGGCCGCCGGCGGCGCGATATTCCAGCAGCAGCGTGCGCAGGCGGTCGAGCTGCAGGTCGACGGTCGGCAGCGTGTAGGAGGCTGCGCCTGTCGGGCAGACGGCGGCGCAATTGCCGCAGCCGGCGCAGACGAAGGCGTCGATTGCCACATGGTCGCCGACTGGGGCGATCGCCTCCATGGCGCAGGCATCGAGGCAGCGCGTGCAGCCGGTGATGCCGGAGCGCGAATGGGCGCAGAGTTCCTTGCGGTAGGCGACATAGACCGGCTTGTCGAAATCGCCGACCAGATCGGCGGCTTCGGCGATCGTCGCCGCAAGTGCATCAGGATCGGCGGGGTCGGCCTTGAGATAGCCGTCGCGGGCCTCGTGCGCCGGAAACAGCGGCGCCTCGCCCGACAGATCGAGGATCAGGTCGCAGCGCGAGACCGCGCCATCGCGCACCGCGCCGAAGGCGACGCTGCCGTCCGCCGCCGGTCGCGGCGGCGCGAAGCCATCGACGACGACCTCGTAAGCGCCGAAATGCCCCGATGCCGACGCGACGCGGCCGCGCGCCACGGGAAAGGGCAGCGGTGTCGGGATCGTGATCGTCGACGTATCGGCCAGCAGGACGGTGACGTCGAGGCTCTCCGCCAGGCGCTGCCCCGCCTCGATCGCCGTCATGTCGCGCCCGTAGATCAGCACCACGCCGTCGCTGTGCAGCGAGAGAAGCGGCGGTTCTGGCAGGGTCAGGGCGGAAAGGGCCGAACGGGCTATGTCTCGCGGAATGACGTCCGCTTCGGTAATGGTCACGGTTCGGAGAGTCTCCTTGGCGCGAACGTCAAGCGCATTGGCACCTAGTCTAGAACGATTATAAGCTGGTGCAAGCCGTTAATCTCATATGGATTTCATGTCCCTGTCCCACAATGCCGCGCTCAGCCTGCCGCCGCCGTTTCATCTGGTGACGCTTCGCGAGGCGGGTGACGCCTACGCCCACGCCCAGTCCATTGCCGCCGCCGACGGTGCCGGCACGCTGGTCTGGGCCCGTCGCTTCCACATGACTGAGTTCGCTGTGGTGCTCGAGCCCGAAGAGCCGCTAGCGTCGGCGAGGCGCGTCGTCTATGCGGCGGGCAATGCCCTGGCCGATGCCCTCGCCATCCATGCACCGCCGCAGCAGCCAATCGGATTCGACTGGCCGGGCGGGCTGCGCGTCGACGGGGCTCTGGTGGGCGGCCTGCGCCTCGCCTGGCCGACCGGCGCGGCGGAAGACGCGGTGCCGGACTGGCTGGTGCTCGGCTGCAGCGTGCGGATGATCGTGATGCGCGCTGGTGAGCCCGGCTTTCGCCCGCTGCTGGGGGGGCTGGACGAGCAGGGGTTCGAAGAACTCGACCCGGCAGCGCTCATTGAGGGGTTTTCCCGGTATTTCCTGCGGGAGATCAACGAGTGGAACGCCGAGGGATTCGGTGCGGTACAGACGCGCTGGCTTCAGCGCGGCGAGGACGACGTCGTCGCCTTGCCTGACGACAAGCTGCTGGCCGAGGCGCTGCGCGTTCCCGCTTGGCTCGATCCGGCGACGGGGGCCCCATGGCTTTGAAACTGCCGCGCACCATCCGCCTCGATCCGTCGGACACTTTCGTCTTCGCCCGCGCCGCCGAGCCCGGCGAATGGGCTGTGTCGGGGTCGTTCTGTTTCTTCAACGACGACATATCGGCGCTTGGCGGCCAGGAGCGGCAGGCTTTCCGATCGGGCTTCCTGGGGATTTCGAGCTTCGCCTGGTCGACGCTCGTGGTGGTGACGGAAGCGACCGAGGCGGACCACGAGGCAGCGCTCGCGGGGCTCGCGGCGCAGCTCGTCGAGCGTCTCGGCGCGCCCGACATGGAGACGGCCCGGGCGGCGGCAGCCGAGGAGATCGCCTTCGCGGCCTCGCTCTGCGACCATCCGGTCAACACGGTGCTCGCCGTGCAGCGGTCGATGGAGGAGGAGGGCATCCGCGAGCGCTTCCGCACGCTGCAAAAGCGCGAGGGCCTGGTCGAACACAGCCGGGCCTTCGACATCGTGGTGGACGAGGCCGACTATGTCGAGCATGTCGACCTTCACGCACTCCGGCAGGACAAGGCATGAGCGATTTCTGGGTTTCGTCGGGCCATCACCTGCTCGACCGCAACGAGGACGGCTGGCTGGTGCCGACGGATGCGTTCCTGAAGGCGTATTTCGCCCGGCCGGAACTGATGCCGCCGGAGGAGGCCTGCGACGCCGAGCGGGCGCTGCATGCGGCGCTGCTCGCCGATCCGAAACGGCCGGTGACGGCGGACGAGATCGCCGGCCTGGCGGACGAGGATGCGCGCGAGAACTGGGAGGTGATGCTCGCCTTCCGCGACCGGCTGCTGGCGCATCCGACGCTGGAGGCGGCCTATCTCGATCTGGTGCGAGGCGGGATGAGCGGCACGCCGCCGCTCTTCGTCAACCAACTGACGCAGGTGATCCTGCGCAACGCGCTGGAGGGATGCACCGACGCCTTCGTGCTGCGTTCGGCGGAGCTGTTCTTCCGGACGCAGCGCAGCAGCGCCCACGAGGGCGCGCTGCTGCTCGCCGATGCCGAAGTTGTGGAGCTGCAGGAAGAGAGCCGCCGCAACACCGCGCCGC
This sequence comes from Aurantimonas endophytica, assembly GCF_014196845.1. Lineage (GTDB taxonomy): Bacteria > Pseudomonadota > Alphaproteobacteria > Rhizobiales > Rhizobiaceae > Aurantimonas > Aurantimonas endophytica. The sequence goes on along the minus strand of NZ_JACIEM010000001.1, from coordinate 1,069,562 downwards.
TGCTGATGATGTTCAGTGGGCCGACGATTACCGAGCTCGACATTCTCGATGCCGAGAACGAAGCCTCCTACGGCCACCGCAACGAGGCATTCGACCTGGTGCTCAGCTTCGGCGGCGGCCTCTCCTCGCGCGCCGGCCTGGCGAAGGCCATTGAGATCTGGGTGCGCCATCTCCTGGGCGTCGCCGTCAGCGTCGAGCCGGTGGCGCACGCGGAGGAGGCGGACTGGGCCTGGTTCGTCGGGCTCGACGTCGATTCGATGCGCGTCGGCAACCAGCTCTGGCGCGGCGAGGCGACGCGGGACGCAGACCTCGAACGCATCATCGGCCTGTTCGCGCTGCGCTTTGACGACCCGGCCGAGGCGTTTCCGTCGATCGGCGACCGGCCGGTCTGGCTATTCCTGTCGACCACGCCCGACGGCATGGTGCGGATGAAGCCGCAGAACCTGATTGCCGGCCTGCCGCTGCGCGGCCCGGCGGAGACCAGCTGATGGCCGATACCCCTGCCTTCCGGGTCGGTGTCGTCGTCGAGCGCCGGCCGTCCTCGAGCCCATGGGCCGAGCATGCCTGGCGCATCGCCGCAATCGTTCCCGAAGCGCCGGGTACGCCCGACGGTCAGGTGCTCGGGCAGGAGGGCGATGCGACGCTGATCTATGCCGGCGCGAGCGATGTCGAGTTCCACCGCGTCGAGACGGCCAATTACCGCGACAATCTCGCCTCAGGCCACGCGGGGCTCTGGGTGACGCTGGCGCTCCTGCCGGAAGAACCGGGGATCCGGCTCGTCGCCGTCACCGCCGATCCGGCCGAGGGCGAATCGATGACGGAGATCGGCGATCTCCTCGTCGAGGTCGCGCCGATGCCGCCGGAGATCGCCGAAAGGCTCGCCGAGTTCGTGCGGGTCCATCACGTCGAGCGGAAATTCATCAAGCGCAAGCGCGACTGACGTCCACGGCTCGGTGCGGGCCGCAATGCCACCGTCTGTTTCAGGCGGGATCGGCCGGTTTCTCTATCAGAAACACGCTACGCTCGCCGTCACGCCCGGTGTTTTCCAGCCGGTAGCCCATCTCGTTGACGAGATGGGGGATGTCGATGAGCGCCAGGGGATCGGTGCAGCGCACCTCGAGCCGGTCGCCCGGCGCGATGCCGCCCAGCGCCTTGCGGGTCTTGAGCGCCGGCAGCGGGCATTTGAGGCCCGACAGGTCGAGGATGGTGGTGGTCATGTGTTGGCGACGATGGCCGGGCGGCGTGGCGCCGTCAACTGAACTTCATTCTTCATCGCGTGTCTCACAGCAGGCTTGAATAGGGAAGGAAATCGACGATGTCGCCAGGTGCGACTCCGACGCTGTCCTCGCGCAGTTCGACCAGCCCGTCCGTCTCGACCAGCGAGGAGAGGAGGCCGGCGCCCTCGCGCGGGAACTTCACCGTCTCGACGCTGCCGTCGTCGGCCCGGCGGATGGTGACCCGGACGTATTCCCGCCGGCCGGCCTTCTTTCGATACGCAAACGCCGCGCGCAACGGCGTCGCCACCAGCGCCGGCGCCCTTGCCCCGGCGAGCGCATGGATCGCGGGGCGGGCGATGCGCGCGAAGGTGACGAAGCCGGCGACGGGATTGCCGGGCAGGCCGATGAAGGCCGTCCCGTCGATCACGCCCATCGCCACCGGCCGGCCCGGCTTGATCGCGACGCGCCAGAACACCAGCGTGCCGACGCTCTCGACGCTGGCCCGGACATGGTCTGCCTCGCCGGTGGAGACCCCGCCGGAGGTGAGGATGAGGTCGTGGCCGGCGGCGGCATCGCGCAGCACGCCGGCGATCCGCTCGCGGTCGTCGGCGAGGATGCCGAGATCGGTAACGGCGCAGCCGAGGCGACGCAGCATGGCGCCAAGCATGAAGCGGTTGGAATCGAAGAGCTGCGCCGGCGCGCGCGGCGCGCCCGGCGCGACGATCTCGTTGCCGGTGGAGAACACCGCGACGCGGACCCGCCGACGCACGACGATCTCGGTGAAGCCAAGCGCTGCGGCGAGCGCCACGTCCTGCGGCCGTAGGATCCGGCCCGCCAGAAGGACGACGGTGCCGGGGGCGACATCCTCGCCCGCGGGCCGAACATTAGCGCCGCGCTTCAGGCCCGCCGGGAAGACGATGCGCCCGTCCTCGGCGACCCGCACGTCCTCTTGCATGAAGACGGTGTCGGCGCCTGCCGGCATCGGCGCGCCGGTGAAGATCCGTACGGTCTCGTCCGGGCCAAGCCGTCGGGCCGACGCCATGCCGGCCTGCAGGCGCTCGGCGACCCTGAAGGTAGCCTCGCCCTCGGCGGGCAGGTCGGCACCGGCCAGCGCATAGCCGTCGACGGCCGAGTTGGTGAAGGGCGGCAGCGGGAAGGGAGCGGTGAGGTCCTCCGCAAGGACCCGCCCATCGGCCGAATCCAGCGGCACCGTCTCGCGGCCTTCGACCGCCGGCAGGCGCTCGGCGATCAGGGCGACGGTGTCGTCGACTGTTTGCATCGGTCCGCCAAAGGCGAAGCAGTCGTCGGAAAGTTGCGCCATGGCTCCTTCGGTCGTCTTCCTGATCTGATCGGCGGTCTCGCGCCACCCCGCCAATTGCGGGACGGCCTGCCGGCATCTAGGTAAGAGCCATGCAGCACACAACGATCCGACCCGATGCGCCCCTCGTCCTGCCGGACCCCGACAACCCGCTTCTGACGCAAGCCGTCACGGGTGTCGACCATAATGGCGTTACCGTCGACATCCGGGTGCCGGTGGAGCGGACGCTGACGCTCTACCTCAACGCCCAGGAGATCGTCACGATGATGACGATCAACGACCATCCGGAATATCTGGCGCTCGGCTACCTGCTCAACCAGAACATGCTCAAGCCCCGCGACGTCGTCACCGAGGTGGAATACCACGACGACCTGCAGGTCGTCGTGGTGCGGACCGAGGCCGGAACGAATTACGAGCAGAAGCTGCGCAAACGCACGCTGACCTCCGGCTGCGCCCAGGGCACGGCCTTCGGCGACCTCATGGAGTCGATGGAAGGGGTGGTGCTGCCGCAGGCGGAACTGCGGACCTCCTGGCTCTACCATCTGACCCGGACGATCAACACGACGCCCTCGATCTACCTGGCGGCCGGTTCCATCCATGGCTGCGTACTCTGCCGCGGCGACCAGCCACTCTGCTACATGGAGGACGTCGGCCGCCACAATGCCGTCGACAAGATCGCCGGCTGGATGTTCCGCAACGAAATCGATTCGGCCGACAAGATCATGTACACGACCGGCCGGCTGACCTCGGAAATGGTCATCAAGACGGTGCGGATGGGCATTCCGGTGCTCGTCTCGCGCTCCGGCTTCACCGCCTGGGGCGTGGAGCTGGCGCAGAAGGCCGGACTGACGCTGGTCGGACGCGCCCGCGGCAAGCGCTTCGTCGCCGTTGCCGGCCAGGAGCGCATCGTCTTCGACCTCGACATCGAGGCGACGCCGGATGCGCCGCTGGGCGACCGCCAGGGCTACCGGCCGTGACCGGGGCTGGCGCTGCGTACCCGGCGACGCTTGGGGTCATCCTCGCCGGCGGGCTGGCGCGCCGGATGGGCGGCGGCGACAAGCCGATGCGGACTGTCGCCGGGCGGCCGATCCTTGATCACGTCATCGAGCGCATCGCCCCTCAATGCGACGGGCTGGTGCTGAACGCCAACGGCGACCCGGCGCGCTTCGCCGCCTGGGGGCTCCCGGTGATCGCCGACACGGTCGAGGACTATCCCGGCCCGTTGGCGGGTATCCTCGCGGCGCTGGAGTGGGCCGCGGAACACCGGCCGGACGTCGAATGGGTGGCGAGTGCGCCGGGGGACTGCCCGTTTTTGCCGCGCGACCTGGTTTCGCGGCTCCATGAAGCGCGCGTCGCCGCCGGCGTGCCGCTGGCCGTCGCGACGTCCGGCGAGCAGGCGCATCCGGTCGTCGGTCTCTGGCAGGTCGGGCTGCGGCAGGACCTGCGCCAGGCGCTGGTCGAGGAGGGCTTGCGCCGGGTCGACCGCTGGACGGCGCGGCACGGCGTTGCCGCCGTCGCCTGGCCGGCGCTGCCGGTCGATCCGTTCTTCAACGCCAATACGGTCGAAGACCTCGCCGAGGCGGAGCGGCTGGCGGCAAGCCTGCCGGCCTGAGGTCAGGCTTTCGCGAAGCCGGCATCCTCCAGCGCCCTGGCGGCCTCCGGCGATGCCAGCGCCTCCAGGAAGGCGGCGACGCCCGGCCGCTCTTTTCGCGCCGTGACGAGGGCGAAGTCGTAATGCTCCTCGGTCAGCGGGATGAACGCCAGGCCGGCGGCGGCAGCGACGGGTTCGATGGCGACGCCCCAGTCGGCGCGTTGCTGTGCCACGGCCGCGGCGACGGCGTTGTGCGACTTCGGCTGGTTGAAATAGCCGTCCGGGCGGGCCCCGCCGAGCAGCCGGTCGATCAGGATCCGGGTTCCTGCGCCCTGGTTGCGGTTGACCATCAGGCAGTCGGGATCGGCGAGCGCAGCAGTGACGGCCTCCTCGGCCGAACGCCCGTCGAACCGCGGGTCACCCGGACGGTGGACGATGCCCTGCATGCGCCGCCAGCCGCGGACGAGTTCCAGCCCGGGCGCCAGGAACGGTTCGTTGTAGGTACCGGTCTTTTCGTCGAAGAGGTGGATGGGCGCGAGATCGCATTCGCCGCGTCGTGCGGCGGCGAGGCCACCGAGGCTGCCGACCGCCAGCGTTCGCACCAGCAAGCCCCTGCGCACCAATGGCGCTGCGACCCTGTCGAGCCCGACGCAATGGCTGCCGATCAGCACGAGGTCGGGGACCCGCAGTTCCGGGGTGAACAGCATGACCTTCGCCCGCGAGCCGGCCGGCAGATGATCGGCCAGCGCCTCGATGCGCAGGAAGCCGTCGGCCTGGGCAAAGGATGTGATGGCACCCGAGCCCTTGCCGGTCGGATAGGCGACAAGCCCCTCGGCGCCCTCGACCAGCGAGGTCATGACGAATTCGGTACGCCCCAGCTCCGAGCCGATGCGCACCGGGACCGTCGCTTCGACCGAATGCTCCGCCCGCGGCGGCAGGCCGGCCATGCGGCGCAGCACAGGGGCGATGATGTCGTGGAAGGTGAACATCGCCGAGGTCGGGAAGCCGGGCAGGATGACCACGGGCTTGCCGTCGCAGACGGCGAGGCAGAGTGGCTTGCCCGGCTTCAGCGCGACGCCGTGGGCGAGAATGCCGGGTGCCCCGAGCCGCGGCACGATGCGATGGCTGACGTCGCCGGCGCCCTTGGAGGTGCCGCCCGAAAGGATCAGCATGTCGTGCGAGGCCAGCGCCGCGCGCATCGCCGCTTCCAGTACCGCTTCCTCGTCGGGGAAGGCGCCGAGGAAATGTGGCTCGCCGCCGTTCTCGGCGACGGCAGCGGCGACGATCGCGCCGTTGACGTCGTAGATTGCCGCGGGACGCAGCGCCTCGCCGGGCGGCACGAGTTCGTCACCGGTGGAGAGGATTGCCACGCGGGGGCGGCGGGCGACGGGAATGGCGGAAATGCCGCAGGCGGCGAGCATGCCGATCTCGCGCGAGCCGATCAGCGTGCCGGCGCGTAGCAGCACTTCGCCACGGGCGATATCCGAGCCGGCATAGGAGACGAACTGGCCGGGGCTCGCGGCCCGGCGGATCTCGATCCCGGCCGCCTCGTCGGCCGGCTGGGTGTGCTCGACCATCACGATCGCGTCGGCGCCGCGCGGCACGGGGCCGCCGGTGGCGATGGGGGTCGCGGTACCCGGCCCTACCGGCAGCAGCGGCTGGGTGCCGCAGGCGATCGTCTCGCCGTTGAGGCTCAGCGTCGCGGGCAGCGACTCGCCGGCACCGGCAAGGTCCGCCGAGCGGATGGCGAAGCCGTCGACATTGGCGCGGTCGAAAGGCGGCACGTCGATTGGCGCGACGACGTCCTCGGCCAAGGCCGCACCGAGGGCCGAGCCAAGTGGTCGCAACTCGGTCGCTGCTCGTCGCGGAAAAAGTGCCGCCTCGAATCGCGAAAGGGCTTCCTCGCGCGAGAGGATCGCGAGGAACTGTTCCTGCTCGTGGCTGCTGCCGCCGGCAGCAGCCACTGGCGGCACGGGGTCATGCGTCATGCGATGCTCGTAGCAGAAACCGGGAAGGCCGCCACCGGCGTTCCCGCCGCGTGACCCTCGCTGTCACCCGGCACGGCGAGCCACGCTTCGGCCTCGGCGAGGCGGTGGAGCGGAAAGCGCCCGATCGCCAGCGGAAGCCAGGTCTCTTTTGCTTCACGGAGCAGGACGAGCTCGGTGACGCCGACGGCGGAGGCGATCTTGCGGGCGAGCGGCAGGATGCGGGCAGGCGGCCGGGCGCGTCCGGAGAGACGGTCGATGACCGGTCGGACTAAGGTCCAGAAGGCGGCCAGTGCCTGGTCCGGGCTGCCGGGCAGGGCGATGACTGGCACCGGGCCGCGCCGGCCGATCGCCGTGGTGGTGCCGGGCGCCTGCGCGATGCCATGCGCCAGCAGGATGCCGCTTGCCGCGAGCGCTCCGGTGGTGACGTCGCCAGCACCGGCGCCGGTGCCGCCGACCATGACGATGATGTCGTCGTCGGCGGCCTCGACCGCGTCGCCGATGGCGGCGACGTCGCGGGCGACGGCGGTCATCGCCGCGACCCGTGCGCCGGCGGCCCGGGCGAAGTCGGCGACGAGTTCGGCGCTTGCGGCACTGCCGGTGTCGCCGCCAACGTTCAGGAGATGCAGTTTCGGCCGGCGGACCGGCAGATCGGTCAGGCCAGCCTGCCGGGCGACGAGGATGTCCAGGGTACTGATGGGCCGCCCCGCGGTGATTGGCAGGAAGCCCGCCGGCAGATCCTCGCCGCGTCGGCTCATACCATGCCCGGACACCACCTCGCCGGCGATCTCGACCAGCGGGCCCGTGCGGTCGACGAACCCCGCCTCGACGACGCAATCACAGCCGTCAGGGAGCGGATCGCCGGGCTCGACCCATCGCAGCGGGCCGGCGGGCACGACCGGCGAATAGGGCGAGGCACCGAGCAGATCGGCGGCCGCGAAGGCGAAGCCGTCGATCGTGGCCGTGTCGGCTGCCGGCAGCGAGGCGGCCAGCGGCGCCGCTTCCGCCGCCACCCAGCCGAGCGCTTCAGATAGCTTCAGGCGGGTTGCCGCGATCGGGTGCAGCCCTTCCGTAAGAAGGGCCAGAGCCGCCTCGACAGGGGTCAGCTCAAGGGCGGGACTCGGCACGATGATCATCGCCCATGATGGGCCGGGCGAGGATTGCTTGGCAACGGCGCCGCTCAGGAGCGGCTGTCGGCGGCGTTCGGGAAGAACAGCTGCTGGCCACCGATCCTGTAGTCGGCGATGGCGGCCTGGCCCTCGTTCGAGATCAGCCAGTCGACGAAGGCCTGGCCGAGTTCGGTCTTCACATGCGGAAATTTCTCGGCGCTGACCAGCATGACGCCGTACTGGTTGAACAGCCGCTTGTCTCCATCGACCAGCACGTCGAGATCGCCGCGATTGCTGAAGGAGAGCCAGGTGCCGCGGTCGGCGAGCACGTAGGCTTCCATGGCGCCGGCGGTGTTGAGGGCGGCGCCCATGCCCTGGCCGATCTCGCGGTACCACTCGCCCTTCGCGGCCTCGATGTCGATGCCGGCATCCTTCCAGAGCCGCAACTCGGCCGAATGGGTGCCGGACTTGTCGCCGCGCGAGACGAACGGCGCCTTGACGGCTTCGATCGCCTGCAGGGCGGCGGAGATGTCCTTGGTGCCGGCGATGCCGGCCGGGTCGCTCTTTGGGCCGATGAGCACGAAGTCGTTGTACATGACGTCGAAGCGCTCGACGCCGAAGCCGTCGGCGACGAAATTCTCCTCCTGCGCCTTGGCGTGGACAAAGACGACGTCCGCGTCGCCGCGCCGGGCGGTCTCCAGCGCCTGGCCCGTGCCCTGGGCGACGACCTTCACGGTGATCCCGGACTCTTTCTGGAAGAGCGGCAGGATATGGTCGAAGAGGCCGGAATCCTGCGTCGAGGTCGTCGAGGCGACAACGATGGAGCGGTCCTGGGCGGTGGCCGGATTGCCGGTGATCGCGGCGAGGAAGGCCCCGCCGACGAGGGCGAGAGTCGACATGAAGGCGCGCATGGCAGTCTCCTTGGGTTGATCTCAGATGACGAGGTCGCCGCGCAGGAAGGCGGCGGCCTCGGGCGTCGACTGGCTGTCGAAGAATTCCGCGACGGGCTTCTGCTCGCGCACCCTGCCGGCGGCCATGAACAGCACCTCGCCGGCGAGGCGCCGGACCTGACCGAGGTCGTGCGAAGCCATCAGCACCTTGATGCCGGAGGCTGCCGCTTCCTGGATGATCGCCTCGACGGCGAGGCTGGCGGCAGGGTCGAGATTGGCCGTCGGCTCGTCGAGCAGCAGCAGTTCCGGCTCGCGGGCGAGGGCCCGGGCCATAGCGAGCTTCTGTTGTTCGCCGCCGGAGAGTGAGCGTGCGGGCCGGGCGGCGTGGTCGCGAAGGCCGACGCGCTGCAACAACGCCTCGGCCCGTAGGGCCCGCAGCCCCCGGGGGCAGCCGGCCTGCGCCAGCCCGTAGACGACATTGGCGAGGGCAGAACGGCGCAGCATGACCGGACGCTGGAACAGCATAGCCCGCCGCACGGGGAGCGAATCGATCCGGCCGCCCCAGGTGACGCGGCCCGAAGACGGCGCCGTCAGCCCCATGCAGATGCGCAGGAGCGAGGATTTGCCGGCGCCGTTCGGCCCGACGATGACGGTGGGTGCGCCGGCGCGGATGGTCAGGGTCAGGCGATCGAGGATGGAGCTTCCGCCGGCGACCAGCGAGACATCTTGGAGAGACAGCGGCAGGTCGGTGCGGGCCAGCGCCTTCATCCGGTCACCCGCCGTTCCGACCAGGCGCGCAGGCCCCAGGCCAGCGCGTTGACCACCAGGATCAGGGCGACGAGGATCGCGCCGAGGCCCAGGGCGAGGGCAAGGTCGCCCTTCGAGGTCTCCAGCGCGATGGCGGTGGTCATGGTGCGGGTGAAGCCGTCGATATTGCCGCCGACGATCATCACTGTCCCGACCTCGGCCGCGGCGCGCCCGAAGCCGGCGAGGAGGGCGGTGACGAGGCTGATGCGGCAGTCCCACAGGAGCGTCGCGACACGGCCGGCCGGCCCGACATTCATCGCCGTCAGCTCTTCGCGATATTCGTGCCAGAGGTCCTCGATCGTCTGGCGGGCGAGCGCCGCGATGATCGGCATGACCAAAAGGGCCTGCGCGATGATCATCGCCTGCGGCGTGAACAGGATGCCCAGCGATCCGAGCGGGCCGGAGCGCGACAGGAGGAGATAGACGGCAAGCCCGACCACCACCGGCGGCAGGCCCATGAAGCCGTTGAGGATGACGATTACCGCGGTCCGGCCGGGAAACCGCGTCAGCGCCAGCACGGCGCCGAGCGGAAACGCCACCAGCGAAGCTGCGGCGACGGCCGACAGGCTCACCAGCAGCGACAGCCGCACGATGGCGTAGAATGCGGGATCGCCGCTGAGTATCAGGTGCCACGCACCGAGAGTATCCGGCATGACGCCTCCCTTCTGGCTTTCTTCTGCAAGGAATCGGTGTATGTCAATTCACGGATTTGGTGCATGCAGGTGCAGGAATATGCCGATGGAATTGCTAACGACGGGCGAGGCCGCCGACTATCTCCGGCTCGGCGAGCGCAAGCTCTACGAGCTGGTTGCGGCGGGGGCGATCCCGTGCTCGAAGGTAACCGGCAAGTGGCTGTTTCCCCGCCACGAGCTTGATCGCTGGGTGATCTCCGGCCTGGCGCGGCCGGCTGGGATGGTGCCGGGCGAGGCGCCGCCGATCGTCGGCGGCAGCCAGGACGACCTCCTGGAATGGAGCCTGCGCCAGTCGGGCTCTGGGCTCGCTTCACTCACCGAGGGCACCGAGGCGGGCGTCGCCCGGCTGCTGCGCGGCGAGATCGCCGCGGCGGCGATCCATTTCCATGGGGCCGCCGACGAGGACAATGTCGCGTTCGTCGAGCGCATGCCGCAGCTGCATGATGCGCTGCTGGTCGGCATGGCGCGGCGCGAGCAGGGGCTGCTGCTGCCGCCTGGTAATTCGAAGGGGTTTGCCAGCCTGGAAGACGTGATCGAAGGCAAGGCCCGGCTCGCCGTCCGGCAAAAGGGCGCCGGGGCACAGATGCTGCTCGACGCGATGCTGGCGCGGCTCGGAGTCTCGGTGGAAAGTCTCAATCGCCTGGAGCCGGCTTGCCTCAGCGGCCCGGACCTTGCGGCCGCCATCCGCGAAGGGCGGGCCGATTGCGGGGTTGCGACGCGCTCGGCCGCTCGCGCCGCCGGTCTCGATTTCGTGACGCTGACCTGGGAGAGCTTCGACCTGCTGATGCGGCAGCGGACCTATTTCACCCCGCCGCTGCAGGCGCTGGTCGAGTTTTTGGCCAGCGAGGGAGTACGGCGGCGCGCCGCCGACCTCACCGGCTACGACCTGACGCCCGCCGGCACGATCCGCTATTTCGCCTGATCGGACAGCGTCGGGACGAGTGGCGTCGCCGCCCGCAGGCGCACCAGGCCGAGGACGGTATCTATGGTCGGCGTTGGGCTGTCGGTGAGGCGCCCCAGCTCCTGCACCGCCGTCACTAGTGCGTCGATTTCCATCGGCCGGCCGAGTTCCAGATCCTGCAGCATGGACGTCTTGTGCTCGCCGACCTCGGCGGCACCGGCGATGCGCTTGTCGACGTCGATGGGAAAGCGGATGTCGAGCTTCTCGGCGATGGCCTGCGCCTCCAGCATCATCTGCCGGGCGACGGCCCGCGTGCCCTCATTGCCGCAGATCGCGGCGAGGGTGGCGCCGGTGAGCGCCGAGATCGGATTCAGCGAGACGTTGCCCCAGAGCTTGATCCAGATTTCCGAGCGGATCTGCGGGCGCACCGGTGCGCGGAAGCCGGCGGCGACCAGCGCCCGCGACAAGGCCAGCGTGCGCTCGCTCTTCTCGCCGGAGGGCTCGCCCAGCGGCAGGCGGTCGCCTTCGGTGTGACGGATGATGCCCGGCGCCTCGATGTCGGCGGCGGGATGGACGACGCAGCCGATCGCCCGCTCGGGGCCGATCGTGTCCCAGATCTTGCCGCCCGGATCCACCGCCTCGACCCGGTGCCCCTCATAGGGCCCGCCGCTGCGGTGGAAGTACCACCAGGGCACGCCGTTCTGGGCGGTGACCACGGCGGTGTCGGGACCAAGCAGGGTGACGAGGCCGGGCAGGATCGCTGGCACCGAATGCGCCTTGAGCGCCACGAAGACGTAATCCTGCGGCCCGAGCTCGGACGGATCTTCCGTCGCCTGCACGGCGACGTTGGTTTCGCCGGCCGCATCGCGCACGGTCAGGCCGTTCTCGCAGATCGCCGCCAGATGCGGGCCGCGGGCGACGACGCTGACCTCCGCGTCGCCGGTCGCGGCGAGCTTTGCTGCGACGAGGCCGCCGATCGCGCCGGCGCCGAAGATGCAGATCCTCATGCCGGCGCCTTGCCGAGGCCGAGCTTGTCGGCAAGGCCGATGCGCTGCAGCTTGCCGGTGGCGCCTTTCGGGATCTCGTCGAGGAAGACCAGCCGGCGCGGCACCTTGAAGTCGGCCAGTTTCGTGGCGCAGAAATCGCGGATCTCGCGCTCGGTGGCGCTCATGCCCTCGCGCAACACGACGGCGGCGGCCACCTCCTCGCCGAGCTTGTCGTGCGGCATAGCGAAGGTGACCACCTGCTGCACCGCAGGATGGTCCATCAGCACGTCGTCGACCTCCAGCGGGGATATCTTTTCGCCGCCGCGATTGATGATCTCCTTCAGCCGGCCGGTGAGCCGAACGAAGCCGTCCTCGTCCATCGTGCCCTGGTCGCCGGTATGGAGCCAGCCATAGGCGAAGGCTTCGGCGTTGGCCTTGTCGTTGTTCTCGTAGCCCCTGGTGACGTTCGGGCCGCGGATGCAGATCTCCCCGATCGCGTCGGCCGGCAGCACCGTGCCATCCGGCGACAGGATCGCCACTTCCGGGCCGGCGGCGGGACCGACGCTGCCGGGCTTGCGCTGGCCGGGCGGCAGGAGATTGGAGGCCATCTGGTGCGCGGCCTCGGTCATGCCGTAGGATTCGATCACCGGGCAACCGAAGGCAGCTTCCAGCTCGCCCATCACCTGCGCCGGCAGCGAGGCGGAGGAGGAGCGGATGAAGCGCAGCTTCGCCTTGTCGACGCTCTCCTGGTTGCGCGGCGCACGGGCGAGGATCGCCTGGTGCATGGTCGGGACGGCCGTGTACCAGCTGGGCCCGGCCGCATCCATCCACGCGAAGAATTTCAAGGCGTTGAAGCCCGGCGTGCAGACGACGGATGCGCCGGCAGAAAGCGACGCTAGCACCGCGGCGATCAGCCCGTGGATATGAAACAGCGGCATGATGTTGAGGCAGCAATCGCGCGGAGTCAGCGCCAGCGTCTCGCGGATGTGGCGCGCCGAGGCCTTCACGTTGCCAAGGCTGAGCGGCACGATCTTCGGGCGGGACGTGGTGCCGGAGGTGTGCAGGACGAGCGCGATGTCGTCGTCCGCGCTGTAGCCCGGCCGATCGGTCGTCCCCACGGGCTCGCCCTCGAGGGTGAAGGCGCCGGCAGGTGCGCCATCGGCGACGCGCAGCCGAAGGACGGCAATGCCGAGCCTGGCGGCGACGGCTTCAGCCGCCTCGTGGCCGGCGGCGTCGACGATCAGCGCTTTGGCACCGAGATCGTTGAGGTAGAATTCCAGCTCGTCCGCCCGGTAGGCCGGATTGAGCGGCGCCGTGGTCGCTCCCGCCGCGACGGCAACGAAGCAGGCCGCCATCTCCGGGCCGTTGGGCAGCACTATCGCCACCCGGTCGCCTCGGCCGATGCCGAGCGCGTTGAGGGACGAGACCGTCGTCGCAACCAGATCGCCGAGGCCGGCAAAGCTCAGGGGATCACGGTCCGGCGCGCCGATGGCCGGATCGGCGGGGGCGCCCCGCCGCAGGAGTTCGAGCATGTGGTTGCCGTCCTTCAAGCTGCGGAAAACCGGCGGCGCGGGGCGCCGCCGGCCGGTTCGGGTTCGCTCGTCAGGACACGGTGACGCGAAGATCGCCGATGCCGTCGATATGGCCTTCCATGACGTCGCCGCGCTGGACGGCGCCGACGCCGGCCGGGGTGCCGGTCATGATGACGTCACCCGGTGCGAGGCGGAAGAGGCCCGACAGATACGAGATCGATTCGGCCACCTTCCAGATCATCTGGTTGAGGTCGCCGCTCTGGCGGGTCTCGCCATTGACCTTGAGCCAGATCGCTCCGGTCTCGGGATGGCCGATCTCGGAGGCCGGCACCACCGGTGACACCGGCGCCGAGTCCTCGAAGGCTTTGCCGATCTCCCAGGGGCGGCCCATCTTCTTGGCCTCGCCCTGCAGGTCTCGGCGGGTCATGTCGAGGCCGACGGCATAGCCGTAGACATGCGACAGCGCGTCCTCGACCGGGATGTTCTCGCCGCCCTTGGAGAGGCACACCACCAACTCGATCTCGTGATGCACGTCGGAGGACATCGCGGGGTAGGGGAAACTGTCGCCGACGATCAGGTTGTCGGGGTTCTTCTGGAAGAAGAAAGGCGGCTCCTTGTTCGGGTCGTGACCCATCTCGATGGCGTGGTCGGCGTAGTTGCGACCGACGCAATAGACGCGCCGTACCGGGTATCGCTGGCTGGTGCCGGCCACAGGCAGGGTCGGGGTCTTCGGGGCGGCGAAGACGTAGTCCTCGCCTGTGTCCGGACGGTTGGCGGTCACGGATATGTTCATCAGCTTCTGGCTCCTGCGTAATATTCGATGCGGGTTTCCAGCCGTGCCACGAGGCCGGCCAGGGTGAGGGCGAGGGTGAAGAGGATCAGGATGAGGGCCCAGAAATGCGCCATCAGGAAATTGTTCGAGTAGAGGGTGAACAGCGCGCCGACGCCGATGATCGACACCAGCAGCTGGCCGATCACCACGCCCTTGACGCCGCGAATGACGCCGAGCCGGACGCCGGAGAGGATTTCCGGCAGCGCGGCGAGGAAGACGATCTTCAGTCGCTCGAACCGCGAGGCGCCGAAGGAATGCGCCATCTCCATCAGCGAGCCCGAAACATGCCGGACGCCGGCCCTGGTATCGAGCGCGATGATGAACACCGAGAACATGAAGACGGTGACGATGACGGTGGGCGTTCCCATGCCGAAGAGGATCATGAAGATCGGCACCAGCGCCGAAAGCGGCGCCGAGAGGAAGATGTTCACCCACATGTTGAGCAGGCCGTCGACCGCCGGCACGAGACCCATCAGGAACCCCATCGCGATGCCGACGACGATCGCCAGCGAAAGTCCCATCACGTAGGAATAGACCGTGATGCGCATCGCCTCGGCGAAGCTCGCCGAGGTCACAACGTCGCCCAGCGCGGCCAGCACCTCGGTGAATGGCGGGAAGAGCATCACCAGCTCGAGCCGGCCGACGATCTCCCAGATCACCACCCAGACCAGCAGCGACGCCATCTTGGGCACCTTGTAGCCATAGAGGGTCATCGCATCTACTCCACGTAATGCTTCAGGCCGTGCCAGATCTCGTCGACCGTATCGAGATAGACGGGATCGCGGCGGATCGCCTCGGGATCGTCGCCGCGCGGGATGTCCGGCTCGATGATCTGCGACACACGGCCGGGGCGGGGCGACAGCATGATGATGCGGTCCGACACGTAGACCGCTTCCTCGATCGAATGGGTCACGAACAGGAAGGTCTTGTTCTCGACCTCCCGCAGCCGGATCAGATCCTCCTGGAACTTGCGGCGGGTCTGCTCGTCGACGGCCGAGAAGGGCTCGTCCATCAGCAGCACGTCGGCATCGACGGCGAGCGCCCGGGCGAGGCCGACACGCTGGCGCATGCCGCCGGAGAGTTCGTGCGGGTACTTGTCCTCGAAGCCGGCGAGGCCGACCTCGGCGATGTAGTGCCGGGCCTTGTCCTCACGTTCCGCCCTGGGCCGGCCCTGCATCTCCAGACCGAAGGCGGCGTTGCGCAGCACCGTTGCCCAAGGCATCAGCGCGAAATCCTGGAACACGAAGGCGCGCTCGGGCCCGGGGCCGGTGACAGGGCGGCCATGCACCAGCACCTCGCCCTGGTTGGGTTTCAGCAGCCCGGCGACGATCTTCAGGAGCGTGGTCTTGCCGCAGCCGGACGGGCCGAGAAGACTGGTCATCTTGCCGGTCTCGAACACGAGGTCGATGGATTTCAGCGCGACGACGTCGCCGTAGACCTTGGAGACGCCGCGGACCTCGATGATCGGCGGTGCGGCAGCGACCCCCGAAGGCTGGGCGGCGGGCGCTCGTGCCGTGGCGGGGAGGATGGCGGCATTACTCATCAGGCGCTCCGCGTCTCGGGCCGGAAGAGGGCCGTTTCGACGTATTGAAGGACGGTGACGGCCAGGACCGCGAAGAGGATGATCGAGGCGATGGCCGCGTACATGTTGTCGTAATTGGCCACCGAGCGGTGGAAGGTGATGAGGTCGCCGATGCCGGTGGGCGTGATCAGCAGTTCGGCGAGAACGACACCCGAGAAGCCTTCCGCGACGCCGAGGCGTAGCCCCGCGAACATCATCGGGCTGGCGGCCGGCAGGATGATCCGGAAAATCTGGTGGCGCCGGCTGCCCATGAAGGACTGGCACATCGACACGAGCGAGGGCGGAACGTTGCGCACCGCCTTGTAGCTGTTGATGGCGATCACCGGCATCGCCAGCATCACCACGGCGAGCACCTTGGACGTCAGGCCAATGCCGTAGACGAAGGTGATTAGCGGAATGAGGGCGCTCATCGGCGCCGCCTGCATGACGATGAACATCGGCAGGGTGAACCACTCGAAGTCCTTGCGCAGGCCCATCGCCACGCCGGACGAGATGCCGACGGTCAGCGAGATCACCAGCCCGATGAGCAGCGGCTCGATGGTGCGCAGGTAGGCCGCGCCCATCGTCCCGTCCGCGACCATGGCGAAGAAGGCACCGAGCGTTGCGGAAAAGGACGGAAAGGCGAAGTTGAAGTTCGAGCGGCCGGCAATCTCCCAGGCAAGGAAGAAGATGACCAGCGACACGATGCGCCATGTCCAGGAGGCGCTGCCGGCACGCCGCAACAGGCCGGGCGGCTCGCTGCCCTGGTCGAAGCCGACTTTATCGAAGGTCGTGTTGGCAGTGGACATGGCGGCCTCACCCTCGTTGTTCTGGACGCGCGCGTAGGACGGCGCAGTGCCGCGCAGGACTGCGGGTGGCATTCGTGACCTCGGGAAATGAAGCGCTGCGCGCCGTCGCGTGATGGCAGAGCGCGCAGTCGCTCCCCGTCAGTTCGCCGGTGCCGCGTCGGCTGCCCCGGCTTCCGCAGGCGCTGCCGTGCCGCCTGCTGCCTTGGCTGCTTCGAGCGGGCCGAAGTCCCAGAAGGCCTCGACGTCGACCTCGCCGTCGGCTTCCACCTGTCCGGCCGCAGCAAGGAACTCGATGTCGTCCTGGACGTCCGCCGGCTCGCCGCCGTCCAGCGGAAAGACGCGGCCCTCGACGGATTCGGTATAGTATTCCGTGATGTCGGCCGCGGCCTCGTCCGGCAGGTCGGGCAGCAGGTCGTATTCGTCGCGCAGCTTGGCCACGATCGTCGGATCGGCGTCGATCTCCGCCCAGGTTCGCAGCAACTCCTCGACGAAGACCTGAACGTCCTCGCTACGCTCCTCGAGGAGCTCCGTGTTGGCGTAGAGCGCCTCGTCGGTGGCGTTGACGCCGTCGATCGGCAGGCGGATGAACTTGCCGCCGCCCTCGCTCTCGAGAAGGCGCATGCCGGCGGAGTCGACGATGGTGGCGTTGATGTTGCCCTGGAGCATCGCGCCGGTCCGCACTTCCGCCCCGGGCACGTAGCTGATGTTGGAATACTTGATGCCGTTGGTCTGCTCCATCAGGCGCATCAGCGCCTCGGTGCCGGAGCCGCGCGAGTGGACGGTGACCTCCTGGCCGTCGAGATCGGACCAGTCCTTGTACATCTCGCTGTTCACGACGGGGAAGAACAGCAGCGTGCTCATCCGGTAGAACATGCGCACCGGCGCCTGCGAGTTCTTCAGGAAGGCGTAAGGGGCGCCGACGCCGATGTCGGCCTGGCCGCCGACCACCGCCTGGACGGCCACGTCCTCGGAGTTGAAGAAGGTCAGCTCCATCGGCACGCCGCGCTCCTTGGCGCGTTCGATGGCGATGAGCAGGTTGAGGCTTTCGACGCTGGCGATGTCGCCGAACGCCACCTGGATCGGATCCTCCTGCGCCATGCCTGGCGCGACCGGCACGAAGCTGGCGACCGCGAAGGCGATGGCGCCCGCGCAAGCTTCTGCGAGCGTTATGCGTCGTGATGTCATGTTGGCCTCCCGATGGTGGCCGGGCTAAGCCGCCGGCCTTGGCTCTCCTCACCGATCTCCCGTCGGCTTATCCAATGTCTGGATTGGTTAGAGTAAATGATACGATTGGTTAGGCGTCAAGCCGCAATTGTGCGCTTCGACATATTGGGCTAATGCGTGAAATCTAACCAATCATTTCATTGGTGAAGTTTTGAAATCGATGACCGGCCATGAAGGGCATCTCATGAGCGTGGACAACGGCCGGGGCGCCGCCCTGGTACAATTGCGGGCCTGGCTGGCGCAAAGGGAGCTGCCGGGCAATTCGCGGCTTCCCCCCGAGCGCGAGCTGGCCGAGATCGTCGGCGTCTCGCGCGGCGACCTGCGCAAGGCGCTGGCGACGCTGGAAGCCGACGGGCTCCTTTGGCGTCACGTCGGCAAGGGCACGTTCACGGGGGCGCGTCCGACAACTGAGATCGACTCCATCGCCGTCATCGCCAACCAGACGAGCCCGGCGGAAGTGATGCGCGCCCGCCTGGTGCTCGAGCCGGAACTGGCCCGCGAGGCGGCTCTCCATGCGACGGCCGACGATATCCGGGCGATGCGGCTCTGTACCGACGGTGGCCGCGCCGCCGAGACCTGGCGGCAATATGAGAACTGGGACAACCGGCTGCACCGCACCATCGCGGAAGCGGGCCGGAACGCCCTGCTACTCTCGGTTTTCGACACGATCAACGCGGTTCGCCGGACCGTCGTCTGGGGCCGGCTGCGCAACGACCAGCTGCTGCCGCCCGCCGATCACCACAGCTTCGGAGACCATGACGCCATCGTCGACGCGATCGAGAACCGCGACCTGTCGGCAGCCGCCAGCCTCATGCGGACGCACCTGCAGCGCGTGCAGGCCAATCTGATCGAGCGGCACCAGTCCGCGCAGGATTGAGCGGCGACATCGGCGGGACGCCGTGAGTGGTGCGGGGTCATACATCCTGCGCTGCCGCTCGGCCGCTTCAAGTCCGGACGGCAAACGCGTTATCCTCGCCGATCTCCAGCGATTCGGATCAGCATGAATACGTCCAGTACCAGCGACGCCGGTGTCGTCATTGCCGGCGGGGGCCAGGCGGGACTGCAAGTCGCGGCGAGCCTGCGGCAGCTCGGCTTCGCGGCCCCCGTCACGATCGTCGCGGCGGAGGATCGGCTGCCGTACCAGCGGCCGCCGCTGTCGAAGACCTACATCAAGTCCGACGCCGGCTTCGACAGCCTGCTGATCCGGCCGGAAAGCTTCTACGTTAAGAACGACATCGCCGTGCGGACGGGGGAGGCGGTCGCTGCGATCGATCGGCGAGGTTCGACGGTCACGCTGGATACGGGCGAGCAGCTGGCC
This sequence comes from Aurantimonas endophytica, assembly GCF_014196845.1. GTDB lineage: Bacteria > Pseudomonadota > Alphaproteobacteria > Rhizobiales > Rhizobiaceae > Aurantimonas > Aurantimonas endophytica. The sequence goes on along the minus strand of NZ_JACIEM010000001.1, from coordinate 1,050,790 downwards.
TACCAGCATCTCGTGCTGGCGACGGGCGCCGCCAATCGCGTACTTCCGGTCGAAGGCGTGACACTGCCGGGCGTCCACGGACTGCGGACGGCGGCCGACGCGGAGGCGCTGCGCGCGGCAGTCCATGCGGCGGAGCGGCTGGTCATCGTCGGCGGCGGGTTCATCGGGCTCGAGGTCGCCGCGGCGGTCCGCTCGCTCGGCAAGGACGTCGTGCTGGTCGAGGCCGCCGACCGGCTGATGGGGCGGACGGTCTCGCGACCGGTCTCGGCGTTCTTCCTCGACCAGCACCGGGGTATGGGAACCGACATCCGGCTACAGACGGCGCTGGCGGCGGTAATCGGCGAGGAACGTGCCGAGGGCGTGCTGCTGGCGGACGGGTCGACGATCGCAGCCGACATCGTGCTGATCGCCGCCGGTGTCGTGCCGGAGGACCGGCTGGCGCGTGAAGCCGGCCTCGCCACCGACAACGGCATCGTCGTCGACTCATTCATGACCACGGCGGACCCGCAGATTTTTGCGATCGGCGACTGCGCCGTGTTCGAGAGCCCCTTCACGGACCGGCCGGTGCGGCTTGAATCGGTGCAGAACGCCGTCGACCAGGCCAAGACCGTCGCAGGACGGATCGTCGGCGGCGACGAGCCCTATCGCAGCGTGCCGTGGTTCTGGAGCGACCAGGGCCCCTTCAAGCTGCAGGTCGTCGGCCTGACGGCGGGGGCCGATCATGTCGAGCTCGGCCGGCTCGGCGAGGAGGGCCGGCTCATCGCCTACTGCTTCCGCGGCGACCGGCTGCTCGGAATCGAGACGGTGAACCGGCCCGGGGAGCACATGCTCGGCCGCCGCATCCTCGCCCAGGACCTGAAGATCGCGCGGGCCGAAGCGGCGCGCGACGACTTTGATCTCAAGGCGCATGTGGCGAGCCTGTCCGAACGCTGAGACTGTTCCCACCGCCCCCGTTGCGGGTTCGACTGTGCCGCCGTTGATCCTGATCAAGGCTTGCTGGCCGTTCCGGGCGCCTGATACGACTGCTTCGACGATCAGGGCTCGGCGGCATGACCGACCTGCCGACGGGGCGGCACCAGATTGGGAGAAACAGCATGATGTCGACCGCCGGGACGAACGCGACGCCGGAACTGACGCCGAATTTCCGGCATGTGCGCCTGGAACTCGCCCGCGAGAAGGGACATCCGGAGGGCGACCGGGAGCACGGCTACGACCTTCTCGTGCCGCTGGATGCGGAGGGAAGGCTGGATGCCGCGGAATGGAAGACGCACCAGGCGGCCTGCCGGGTCCGGCGCTTCGTCCACGGGGAGACCGAGCTCGTCGGACGCCTGCGCCGCAAGCCCGGCGGGACCTGGTACTTCGACTATGCCGAAGGTGAGGGCGACGACGAGGTCGGCTTCCGCCTCGGCGAAGAACGTTTCGTGCCGGGGGAATATGTGTCGATCCGCAGTGGCGACGCCATGCACACCTATCAGGTGAAGCTCGTCGAGCGGCTCTGACTCTCGGCGGCATGGCGACCGCCGTTCGACGCCGCGCCACCACATTATCTCCGCCCGCCGCCTCGCACGGTCGGCAAGGCGGCGGTCGAGATCACTGCCTCCGTCGTGATCCATGTAGGCGGTGATGAGGGCCTTCGGAGCTGAGTTCGTGAGCGGCTATTCGACGATAAGGCTGGAAGTGGCTGCGGACGGCATCGCCACGCTGACGCTGGCGCGGCCGGAGCGCCACAACGCGATGGATGCGGCGATGATCGGCGAGCTTGCCGATGCCGCAGCAGTCCTCACGGCCAATGACGCGGTCCGCGTCGTCGTGCTGACGGGCGAAGGGCGCAGCTTCTGTGCCGGTGCCGATCTCGGCTGGATGCAGGCGCAGTTCGCGGCCTCGCGGGACGAGCGAATTCGCGAGGCCACGCAGCTGGCGCGCATGCTGAAATCACTCAACGAGCTGCCGAAGCCGCTGATTGGTCGCATCCACGGCCAGGCGTTCGGCGGCGGCCTTGGCCTGATGGCGGTGTGCGACGTCGCAGTGGGCAGCCTTGCCGCACGCTTCGCCTTCACCGAGACGCGGCTTGGCCTGATCCCGGCAACGATCTCCCCCTACGTGATCGCGCGCATGGGCGAGGGCAGGGCTCGGCGGGTGTTCATGTCGGGGCGTCGGTTCGAAAGCGCCGAGGCAGTCGCGCTGGGACTCCTGGCCCGGGCGGTGCCCGAGGGCGATCTGGATGCGGCGGTGGCGACGGAGGTGGAGCCGTATCTCGGCTGCGCGCCAAGGGCCGTGGCAGCTGCGAAGGCACTCGCGCGCTCGCTCGGCCCGGTCATCGACGAGCACACGATTGCCGCCACGGCGAGCCGGCTGGCCGATTGCTGGGAATCCGAGACGGCCCGTAGCCGAATCTCGGGGTTTCTCGGTCGCTGACGCGGCTGCTGCAGGAATTGCACTGGCGGCACTTGCTGGGCCGAATTCATGAACGGCCGAACCTGCCTCAGCGGGATCGCTGCAGGACGTCCTGCTGTCTGTCGCCAAAGTCGACGACTTCGGAAACCATGATTGATGAGGATCGAGCTCCTCACATCATCGGCAATTGACAGTCTTTGCAAATCAGAATTAGATTTTTTTGCGGCGATATGACGGCTAATTCTGGTTGGAGTTCGCGTGATGAAGAATTTCCTGATCACCCTGGCGCTGATTGCAACATCGATTCTCGTCGGGGTCTCAAGCGCAGCCGCAGGTCTCGTAGCGAAGGTCGATCTTTCCAGTCAAACCATGACGGTTATTCAAAACGGCAAGGTGGCTTATCGCTGGCCGGTTTCGACGGCGCGCAAGGGATACGTCACGCCTACCGGCAGCTGGCGCGCCAAACGCATGCACCGCATGTGGCATTCCCGCAAATACGACATGTCGCCGATGCCCTATTCGGTCTTCTACCACCGCGGTTACGCCATCCACGGGACCGGCGCCGTCAGCCGCCTCGGCCGTCCGGCTTCGCATGGCTGCGTGCGCCTGCACACGGCAAACGCCAAGACATTCTACTCGCTGGTGCGCAAGCACGGCATGGGCAATACCCGCGTCATCGTCCAGCGCTAGCTGGTCGCGGCCAGGTCATGACGATTGTCCTGCCGTCACTGGCGGCGGGACGCATGTCTGGTCCAACCAGAACGATCAGGGCGCGAGCTGGACCACCCGTTCGGCGAGGTCCGCGCCTCTCGGGCGCGCGACCACCACCGTCACGCGATGGCCCATCCGACGCACCCGATCCGCGTCGCGAACCGCGGCCCGCAATGCGTCGACGCGTCGGTCGAACGAGCCATGCGGCGTATGGCAGAACGAGATCGTCCAATGCCGGCCGAGGGGTTCGACGTTGTAGCTGAGTTCCGAGGTATGCATGGTCATGCCTCCCGTACTGCTCGCCTCAATGGCTCATCAGCAGCGGAATCGGAGATGATTTCAAGAGGTCACGCGTCACCCCGCCCAGAATCATCTCCCGCAGCCGCGAACGGCCGTAGGCGCCGGAGACCAGAAGCTCGGCACCGACGATCTTCGCCTCGTTGAGCAGCGCGTCGGCTGGTCGGTTCCATTTCGGCAGATGCCGGACCTCGACGGCGATGCCGTGACGAGCCAGGTGCCGCGCCATGTCGGCCGCCGGCTCGCTGTGGCGCTCCTCGCTCGCGGTCGCTTCGGCCACTGACACGAGGAAGACTTCCCGGGCCCGCTTCAGGAAGGGCAGGGACGCCGCGATCGACCGGGAGCATTCGGTCGAGTCACGCCAGCCGATGACGATCGTCTGCGGATCCCTAGCCTCCGTTGCCTCCGCCGGCACGATCAGCGCCGGGCTGCCGGCGTCGAAAAGTACCGCCGCGATCATGTCGGCCAGCGACCGGTCGTCATCGGGACGTCCCAGGATGACGAGGTCGAGTGTGCGGGCGAGGCGCGCCGCAGCGAACGCCAGCTCGTGCGGCATGCCGTCGACGCGCCGCAACGCGCAGCCATCGCCCAGGCGGTCGAGGCGGCTCCGGATCGCTTTTTCCGCGACATCGCCGGCGGCGCGGCCCTCTTCCCAAATTTCGGCTGCGACGCGCTCGTAGCCGGCGCTGACGGGGATGAAGGAGGTCGGGATGGGGTTGGCGAAGAAGCCTTCGACATGCGTGCCGAATATCGTCGCCAGCATCTGCGCGTAGGCAAGCCGGGGCTCATCGTAGCCGGAGCCGTCCAGATGAACGGCGACGTCGGCGATACGATGGAGGGCCGGCGCCGTCAGCGCCTCGCCTTTCGACCCGGAATATGAGTCGTCGTTCTGAAGGGTGCTCATAATCGATCCTCTCGCTCCCTCACGCGCGCAAGGTCCGAAGGCCAAACCCGGCGTGAAAATGATCGTTCGCAAGCGGCGGGAGCCGCGACGGACTCACCGCGGAACAGCCTGCGCCTGACGATGCGCCGCAGTATCGGGCGCACGGATCGGCAAGGCGTTGATCGGGATCAATCGGCGCGGATTTGTCGCAGGCGGGTCGCGGCGCGCCCTGACGCTATTTGCGGCGCTTCCTCACGGGCCGGCGCGACTGCCAGCGGTCGTGGAACCACATCCATTGCTCAGGATGCTCGCGCACCCAGCCCTCGACGACGTCGTTGAGCAGCTGGCAGCTGGCCTCGACGTCGATCGCGCCCGTGGAGCCGCGCGGCAGGTCGAGGCGCGGCTTCAGTTCCAGCCGGTAGCGGCCGTTCGGCAACCGGATCGAGCGGGCAGGGTAGATCTCCGCATCGTACTGGCGCGCCAGCTTGGGCAGCAGCGGATTGGTCTTGCAGGGCCGGCCGAAGAACGTGGTGCCGACGCCCTTCTGAAACTTCTGGTCGACCAGCATGCCGACGGCGCCGCCGCGCTGCAGGATGCCGGCCAGCGACCAGGCCGCCCCGGCCTTGGAGGGCACCATGTGGCCGCCCGTGGTCCGGCGGGCCGACAGCACTTCCTTGGCGATGTAGCGATTGTTCGGCTGGCGGAACAATGCGGTGAATTCCAGCCCGAAGGCCGCGGCACCGATCGGCAGCAGCTCGAAGCAGCCGAGATGGCCGGTGAAGAAGATGAACGGGCCCTTGCGCTCGCGCAGTTCGATGAAGGTCTCGATGCCCTCGACCTCGATCCGGCCCTCGCCGGGCCGCTCGGGATCGAAGTCGAAGAGATCGTCGAGAAAGACGTACTCCGCCGCGATGCGGCCCATCTGGCCCCAGTTCGCGCGGGCGGTCTTCTCGACCCAGGCTTCGTCCTGCTCGGGAAAGGCCTGGCGGAGATTGTCCTTGGCGAGCTTGTGGCGCGGCGTCAGGGGACCGATCAGGCGGGAGGCCCGGTCGGCGAAGGCGAGGCCCGCCTCGGCGGGCAGCAGCCGGAGCAGCCGCAGGATCGCGAACAGGATCTGCGCCACGACATAGTCGCCGGCCCGCTTCAGCCGCAGCAGGAGCCGCGTGGCCCGTGGACTCATGAGCTAAGGGTTTCCGCGCTCTCGCGGTTCACGTGCAGAATGATCTTGCCGAAGACTTCGCGGGCTTCCATCCGCTTCAGCGCGAGCGCGATCCCGTCGAAGCCGATCTCCGTGTCGATGACCGGGTGAACGATGCCCCGCGCCATCTTCTGCATGGCGTCGCGCATGTTCTCCATGCGGCAGCCGAAGGAGCCGATCAGCCGCAGCTGCTGCTGGAACAGCATCATCAGGTTCATGTCGGTCGACACGCCCGAGGTCGAGCCGCAGGTGACGAGGCGGCCGCCGCGCTTCAGGCAGAGCATGGAGCCAGGCCAGGTGTCCTTGCCGACATGCTCGAAGACGACGTCGACGCCCTTCTTGCGGGTGAGCTTGCGGGTCACGCCCTCGAAGCGGTCGGTGCGGTAGTTGATGACGTGGTCGGCGCCGAGCGCTCTCGCCCGCTCGATCTTGTCGTCGGAGCCGACAGTGGTGATGACCGTCGCCCCCTGTTTCTTGGCGAGCTGGATTGCGGCCGAGCCAATGCCCGAGCCGCCGGCATGGACGAGGATGGTCTCGCCGGGCTCCAGCTTGGCATTATCGAACAGCATGTGCTCGACCGTGCCGAAGGTCACCGGGGCCAGCGCAGCGCCGATCGCGTCGCAGCCGGGAGGGGCCGGCACGAGCAGGCGGGTCGGCAGGTTGACCTTCTCCTGCGCGAAGCCGTCGAGGTGGAAGCCGTGGACGCCGGAGACGTGCTCGCAGAGATTGTCGCGGCCCTCGCGGCAGGGACGGCAAAGCCCGCAGGTCTGCGCGCCATAGATCGCGACGAGCTGGCCGGGCAGCACGTTGCCGACACCGGGCCCGATCGCCTCGACCACGCCGGACGCCTCGGCGCCGACGACGAGCGGCATCTTGCGCTTGGCGAACGCCATGCCGCGCCAGCCCCAGACGTCGATATGGTTCAGCGCGACCGCCCGGATCGAAACGGTTGCCTCGCCGGGGCCCGGGGGCGGTGGCGGCGGAAGGTCGACTTCGCGCAGGTCGCGGTCGCCGACGAGTTGCAATGCCCGCATGGGTCTATCAGCCTCGAATGCTGGCTTCGGCGATGGTCAGGCGCGGGGTTCGCGGCCGATGACCAGGCAGGCGTTCTGCCCGCCGAAGCCGAAGGAATTGGAAAGGACCGCGGCGATGTCGGCCGAACGCGCCTTGTTCGGCACGGTGTCGAGCGGGATTGCCGGGTCGGGGTTCTCGTAGTTGATGGTCGGGGGCAACACGCCATGGCGTATCGACAGCACCGAGAAGGCGGCCTCGATGGCGCCGGCGGCGGTCAGCGTATGGCCGATCATCGACTTGTTGGAGGAGATCGGCGTCGAGGCCAATGCGTCGCCGAAGGCGGCAGCGAGGCCCATAGCTTCCATCCGGTCGTTCTCCGGCGTCGAGGTGCCGTGGGCGTTGATGTAGTCGATGTCGGACGGCTCCATGCCGGCGTCGGCGAGGCCTGCCTTGATCGTCGCGATGATCGGCGAGCCGTCCGGCTTGGAACGGGTGCGGTGGAAATCGTCGGCCCGCTCGCCGCAGCCGTGGATGACGCCGAGGATGGTCGAGCCGCGGGCCCTCGCGGCGGAAAGCGACTCCAGCACGAGCGCGCCGGCGCCCTCCGCCATGACGAAGCCGTCGCGATCCTTGGAGAAGGGCTTGGAGGCCTTCTCCGGAAATTCGTTGTTGGTGGACAGCGCCGAAAGCAGCGAGAAGCGGATCAGCGATTCCTGGGTGATCGAACCGTCGGTGCCGATCGAGATCGCCCGTTCGGTCTCGCCGCGGCGGATCGCCTCGACGCCGAGCTGGATGGCGCTGGCGCCGGAAGCGCAGGCGGTCGACAGCGTGATCGGCAGGCCGCGTGTGCCGAGCCGGTCGGCCAGTAGCTCGGAGATCCGGCTGCACTGGGTGAGATGATAGATCGACCGGTCCGGCTTGTGACGGGCGATTTGCAGCAGGCGGTCGTAGCCGGCTTCCTCGATGTCGGCACCATCCATCCGGTCGAGGCCGAGCCGGTGCTGCCATTCGAGTTCGACCGGCGGCGCGGCGAGGAACAGAGGCCCTGCGAAATCGTCGTCGGGCAGGCCGGCCATGCGAACGGCCTCGGAGCCCGCCGCTTCGGCCATGACGTAGGAGAGGCCCGTGGAGGTGGCGGCTTCGGGCCCCATGAAGTCGACGGAGCCGGAGATCGTCGTGCGCAGGCCGTCGGTGGAGAAGCGGTCGATCCGGTGGATGCCGGAACGCCCGGCCGCGAGCGCGGCCCAATTGTCCTCGACGCCGCGGCCGAGCGGCGAGACGATGCCGATCCCGGTAATGGCGACGATCGGGCGGCCCATGAAGTCGTTTCCGCTGACGCTCATGTCCTCATCCTCACAATCTGCGTCCGTCCACCGCTTCGAGCAGGCAGACGCCCTCGGCATGAACATGGCCGATGCCGGTGACGACGGCGTGCTTCGGCGGGGTCTCGGTCGGACGTTCCTCGCCGCTGTCGAAGGGCGGTGGCACAATGCCGCGTGCCAGCGCGCCGGCGGCCAGCGCCACCCCGGCCGGCACCTGCGCCTCGAACGAGTGGCCGAGGATCGTTCCATAGGCCCGAAGCGACGCGTCGGGAAGCCAGCCGCGCAGGACGCTGCGTTCCACATCCGTGAGCGCCGCGATGCCGGTCGCGCCGGAGAAGATCATCGTGTCCTGGCCGCTGCCGTCGATGTCGGGCAGCATCCGCCTGAAACGGTCTTCGGTCGCCGCCGGCTCGCGGCGGCCTCGATCGCCAGACACGGCAGCGAGCCTTGCATAGGCGGGCGCCGAGCGAGCCGCCGCATGTTCCGCCGACTCCAGGATCAGGAAGGCGCCGACGCTGCCGACGGTGATCCCGTCATGCGGCGCCGAGCGGGAAAACACCGGCCGCCACTCGTCCCGCAGCATCAGCCCGGCGAGCTCGAAGTTCAGGATCAGATCCTTGCGCTCGGCGGAGAAGGCGCCGCCCACCAGGCAGATGTCGCTCTGGCCGGCGGCGATTCGGGCCCGCGCCGAGGCGAGGGCGGAGATGCCGGCCGCTTCCTCGCCCATGAAGGTGCGGGACGAGCCCGTCACCTTGTGGACGATCGAGATGTTGCCGGCGAGAAGGTTCGAGAGCTGGGCGAGAAACAGCGTCGGCCGCAGTTCGGTCGACAGCGTGTCGTTGATCACCTGCTCGCGGTCGTTGGCGCCGCGGGCCCGCTCGATCACCATGGCATCGACCGTTGCATCGCGCTCGCCGCCGCCCGCCGCGACGACCATGTCGATCTTGGCGCGCACCGCTTCGTCGGCGGGGATGCCGGCATCCTCGAGCGCCAGGCCGGCAGCGTAGGTGCCGAGCTTCTGCCACGTCTCCATCTGGCGCTGGTCGCCACGCTTGGGGATCTGGCTGGACCAGTCCATCGGCGGCAGCGGATGCACGAAATACGGGGCGTAACCTTCGGCGTCGATGGACGGCTGAGGGCCACGGCCGATGAGATCGAGATGTGCGCCGATGCCCTCGCCGAGGGACGAGACGAGGCCGATCCCGGTGATGACAACGTCCCTTGGACTGTCGCTCATGTCTTCATTCCAGTTTCGAGGTCTGCCGCTCCCTTCGGCAGGACCTGCGATCCCTTCATGCCGATGACCACGACGCCGACGCGCCGACGCGCGGTCGGTGGTCAGGCGGTCTTGGCGGCCCGCAATTCGTCGATCTTGGCGCAGAGGTTCTTCAGGACGAAATATTCCTCGGTGGGAACGTCGCCGTCGTTGACCTCCTGGGTCCATTTCTCGAGCGGGATCTTGATCCCGAATTCCTTGTCGATGGCGAAGACGATGTCGAGGAAATCGAGGGAATCGATACCGAGGTCGTCGATCGTGTGGCTTTCCGGCGTGATCTGGTCGCGGTCGATTTCACTCGTTTCCGCGATGATGTCCGCGACCCGGTCGAAGGTTGAAGACAATGGGGAAATCCTTGAACGTTGGGAGAGGTGCTGAATCCGGCGCGAACCTATAGGGAATTCGCCCGGAAAAGCAAAGCGAGGATCATCCGCAGCCGGGCGGGCCCGAGATACTCGGCGCTTCGCTTGCCTCTCGCCATGCGATTGCTCTGGCTCAGGCGGCGATCGGACTGCCGGAGGGTGTGGGCCGAGAGAGCCGCGCGTCCGAGGGGCCTTGCAATATTTCACCGATCGGTGACGCAACGCCTTGGGCCGCCCAGCATTCTCGAATGTAAGCATCAGCCAATACCCGCGTCGCGGGCCCAAGGGAACCACATCATGACCGCGACGGGAGATAGCGACAGAAGCCTCTTTCTCAGCAGCCGACTCATCCGCGCGGCAACGGCGCTCGGACGTGTCACGTCCCAGGTGCACAAGGGCCAGCACGGGCTGACGCTCCCCGAATTCAGTGTCCTGATGATCCTCGGCGGCGACGACGGCGCCCAGACCTCTTCCTACATCGTCGAGACCACGGCGATGGACAAGACCAAGGTCAGCCGCGCGGTCTCCTCGCTCGATCGGCGCAAATGGCTGAACCGGACCCGGGCGACCTCCGACCGCCGCTTCGAGTACCTGGCACTGACGCCAGCCGGCCGCGCCGCCTATGCGCAACTGCTCCCGAAGGTCGAAAGCGCCGAAAAGACGGTGCTGAAGAACCTGACCGAAGACGAGATAAGCGGCCTGGAACGGGGGCTGGCAGGATTGGATCGTGCCTTCGGGGAGCGGGCGTGAGCAGGTCCCTGCCATCCGCCACCGATCATTCCCCTCAGGTCAGACATCCCAGGTCAGATCGGATCTTCGCCGGCCTCGCCCGCTATGTTCTCGCGCGTCGGCATGCGGCGGATCTCCGGGATCACGTCGCGGGCGAACAGCGCGTGTAGCCGCTGCAACTCCTTGACCGGCGCCTCATGCTCGTCGACCCTTATGTCCCACAGCGGATAGTCCTCGGTATCGACGATATAGATCGTCGCCGAGCGTTCGCCCTTGCGGTCGCCACCTGCGAGATCGCCGGCGACGATGGCTGCCAGAAGGCGGTCGGCGAGAGGGGTTCCGGAGCCACTCTCGTAGGCGGCGGCGGCGTCGGCGAGAACGGTTTCGCCGGCGAGCCGGTTTCCCTGCAGGCTGTAGCCATCGCCCTCCTTCGATCCGGCCCAGTCGAGGCAGTCGTCGCCGGTCCAGACGGCGGTGTCGCCGTGCCTGTCGATGAGGGCGAACTGCCGGTTCTGGATGGCGGGATCCATGTCGATCAGGCGGTTGCGCGCCTCGCGCGCCGGCATGCCGTCGCGCAGACAGGCGAGGCCGTCAATGCCGAGATACGGGTTGACGCGCGCCTGCGTTGCAACGGCACCGACGCCCGCCGCGGCGTGGGTCAGCAGCTTGCCCACCGCGGGAACGCCGGTCGTCGCGGCAATGCCGAACTGGCCGGTGCGGGGGCAGCGGGCGATGATGGAAAAGGTCAAGCGCTTGTCACCAGCGGTCGCGGCGGGCGTCGAAGCGCCGGCGCCGATCGTCGAAGCGGTCGTGAGCTTCGCGGCCCCGAAAGTTGCTGCCGCCGGTGTCCCAACGCCCGCGGCGGTCATACCTGTCGTCATGGCGCGGGCGATAGGCCTCGCGATCCCGATGATGGTCGCGCCGGCGGTCGTGTCGCCATTCGTCGCGGTCACGATCCCGCCAATGCGGTCGGTCGTACGAACCCCGGTGGTGCCGGCGCCAGTCTTCGCCGCGGCCGAAATAGCGATGATGGCGGACGTCGCCGCGCCACGACCGATGGTCGCCGCGGTACTGCACCACTCGCTCGGTAGCGCCCGTGCCTTCCCGGGGACCTGGCGCCGCCGCTCGCGCAGCATCTCCCACATTCGTGGCGGGGATGGCGGCAAACGCTGGCGCGGTCCCGGTCAGCATCAACACCAGCAAGGCCACTCGAAACATCGTCCTCTCCCGTCGCCAGGCTTTTTCCATGTCGGAAACATGGGCGCGCCGGTGCCGGCTGTCATCGGAAGGCCGGCGCAACGGCCTTGATTATCCGGCAGGGCAGTTAACAAACGAGCCTCCGTGGTCGCCGGACCGGTCCCGATGCCAAAAGGCACGTTCCATGATATGGCCGGACGAAGGGCCGGCGGATGCCGCCCGGCAAACCGAGGCCGCCGCGCGGCTTCTCGCCACCAGCAGACGGGCGCGCATCCAGCATGACGGCACACGCGAATATCCGGGACGGCAGCCGCTTCGCGGTCGCGCCGATGATCGACTGGACGGATCGCCACTGCCGCTACTTCCACCGGCAGCTCACTCGGCGATCGCTGCTCTACACCGAGATGATCGTCGCGGACGCTATCATCCGGGGCGACCGCGACCGGCTGCTCGGCTTCGACGCGGCGGAGCATCCGGTGGCGCTGCAAATCGGCGGCTCGGATCCGGCGAAGCTGGCGGAGGCCTGCCGGATCGCCGGTGCCTACGGCTATGACGAGATCAATCTGAATGTCGGCTGCCCGTCGGATCGCGTCCAGTCGGGCGTCTTCGGCGCCTGCCTGATGCTGCAGCCTGAACTCGTCGGCGAGTGCCTCGCCGCGATGGTCGCGGCGAGCCCGGTGCCGGTGACGGTGAAGTGCCGGATCGGCGTCGACGACCAGGATCCGGAGGAGGCGCTCGACCGTCTCGCGGACGAAGCCGTGGCCGCTGGCGTCGCCGCGATATGGGTGCATGCCCGCAAAGCCTGGCTGCAGGGGCTGAGCCCGCGCGAGAACCGCGATATCCCGCCGCTCGACTATGACCGGGTGCATCGGCTGAAGCGCCGGCTGCCGGGGGTCTTCGTCGGACTGAACGGCGGCCTTCAGACGCTCGACGCCGCCATCGCCGAGCTCGATCGGGTCGACGGCGTGATGCTCGGACGCGCCGCCTACCAGACTCCGGAGCGATTGCTCGAGGTCGACGCCCGCGTCTTCGGCGAGGAGGCGCGGCCGGTGGATTATCCCGCCATCATCGACGCCATGGCGGACTATGCCGGTCGGCACATCGCCGATGGCGGCCGGCTGGGGCAGGTGACACGCCACATGATCGGCCTGTTCAACGGCATGCCGGGCGCCCGGCGCTGGCGGCAGATCCTCTCGGACGGCGCCGTCCGGCCCGGCGCGGGGCCTGCGCTGCTGCACGAGGCGTTCGCCGCGGTTCGCGTAACGCCTGCGGAGCGTGACGCCGCGTGACGTCTCGCGCAGGCGCTCAGTGCACGCGAGACGGTGGATATCGCGACTTCGGGGATGTAACGCGCCGTGTACGCGCCTAAGAGGACTGATGTCGTTCGATCTCGCGTCGCTCCTCTCCCTGGCCATCCCTATTCTCATTGCCGCCGTCGCCGGCGGCTTTCTTGCCGGGCTTTTCGGGATCGGCGGCGGGGCAATCTACGTTCCGATCCTCTATCAGACCTTCGAAGTGCTCGGCGTCGACCACTCGGTGACCATGCATCTGGCCATCGGCTCGTCGATCGCGATCATCGTGCCGACCTCGGTACGATCGCTGGTGGCCCATTGGCGCAAGGACGCAGTGGACTGGCAATTGCTGCGAGAATGGGTCGTGGCCGTGCCGCTCGGCACCATCGCGGGCGTCACGTTGGCGACCTATGCCTCCTCGGAGGCACTGCGGGGAATTTTCGCCGTGCTGGCCACCTTGCTCGGCATCAAGATGCTGTTTGGACGAGTGCCCTATGTCCTCGCCCAGGACCTGCCGGGCCTGGCCGGCCGATCGATCGCCGGCTTTTGCATCGGAGCCTTTTCGGCGCTGATGGGGGTGGGCGGAGGTGTTCTCAACAACACGTTCATGACGCTGTTCAATCGCCCGATGATCCAAGCGGTGGCAACCAGCGCCGGTGTCGGCGCGCTGATATCGGTCCCTGGCCTCGTCGCCTACATCATCGGAGGCTGGGGCGATCCGCTGTTGCCGCCCTACAGTGTGGGCTTCGTCAGCCTCGCCGCCGTCGCAGTGATTACGCCGGGCTCTCTCCTGGCGGTCCCGGCAGGCGCGGCGCTGGCGCACCGGCTCAGCCGGCGCCAGCTCGAAATCGGCTTCGGCTGCTTCCTGCTGCTGGTTGCCGCGCGCTTCGTCTACAGCCTGCTCTGAGGCGCGTCGCGTCCACGGCGATCTGGCGCCGCTAGTCGGTCAGGATCAGCCGGTCGCCGCGGAAGTCGAACGATGTCAGTGTCGACAGGAAGCTCATCCCGAGCAGCACCACACCAAGACCCTGTCCCTCGATAACCGCCGCGTCGACGTCGTGGCGTACGATGTCGCCGATCCGGACCGTGTCCAGCCGCAGCGGTGCCGCGTTGGCGACGCCGTTGGCGGTCATGACGCGCTGTGAAAAGCGCAGGTTGTCGGTCGCGATACCGAGTGCTTCGGCCGAGGCGCGATCCATGGCGACGACCGAGGCGCCGGTATCGACCATGAAGGAGACCGGCGTGCCGTCGACCGACCCGTTCAGGTGGAAGTGGTTGTCGATGCCGCGCGTCGCCATGAACTGCGTGCGGTCGGAGCCGGCGACGGCTACGACGCTGCCCGGCACGAGCGCGGCAAAGAGCCGGTTCTTCAATGCGTTCAGCTCGGGGGCGGAAGCGTAGAGTCCGATCAGCACCAGGAAGGCGAGACCCCAGATCGCCGCTGCCTTCAGGGCGAAGCCGAGGCGGGTGCGCAGCATCAGCAGCGCGGTCGAGGCGAGCGCCAGACCCCAGGCGCCGTAATAGGCGAGGCCCGCGAACTGGTCGTCCGGAAGTCCGGCGATCTCGCCGTCGCCATTGAGCACCAGCACCAGGCAGGCGACGCCAAGCACCGCCAGGATCACCCAGAGGAGGACGTTCTTACGCATCGTCGGCGCCTCCCTCAGCCCGGGCGCGGGCCAACGCGCTGCGCCGCGTCTCGCGGCGCGGTGGGCGGGTGAGGGTGGCCAGCCGCTCCGGCAGCACCGTCATCAGTTCGCCCCGCTCGGCCGGGGTGAATCCCGTCCAGCCGGCGATCTCGGCGCCGGTCCGGCCGCAGCCGAAGCAGTAGCCGCTCAGCGGGTCGAGGGTGCAGACGAGGTTGCAGGGGCTTTCGATGGTCATTCCGGTCCTGGCTCGCGGCATGCAGCCGCCTTCGCCGAGATATGGCGAGCCGGCGCCGGACGGGCAAGCGTCCGAGGCCTGACGATCCTGTCAGATTGGATCGAAGGCTGCGACGATGGAGGCGAGCGCAGCGAGGGCAGCGTCAGGCGATCTCGTCGAGGGCTTCCATGACCTCGAGGACGCGCGAATTGGGAAAGATCGCGATCGCCTCTGTGCCTTCGCGCAGGCGCGACTGCAGCTCGAAAGAGCCGTCGTGCATCTTCACCAGTGCCTGGACGATGGGCAGGCCGAGGCCGGTTCCCTGCTCGGCGCTCTTGATGGCGACGGAGCCCTGTCCGAAGGACGAGAGCACGATCGGGATTTCTTCTTCGGGGATTCCCGGTCCGTTGTCGCTGACCGAGACATACTGGCCGCCGCCGGCCGTCCAGCCGACGCGCAGCAGGATCTTGCCGCCGCGCGGCGTGAACTTCACGGCGTTGGAGAGGAGATTGATGACGATTTGCCGGAGCGACCGCTCGTCGGCCCACATGGCCGGCAGGTCCTTCTCGAACTCGGCCCTGACCTCGAGCTCCTTGGCATCCGCCTTGACCCGGATATAGGCGAGACAGTCGCGGGCGATCGCGACGAGCTCGACGGCCTCCTCGTTGAGGTTGTAGCGTCCTGCCTCGACGCGGGAGAGGTCGAGGATCTCGTTGATCAGGCCCAGCAGATGCTGGCCGGAGGAATGGATGTCGTCGACATATTCCTTGTAGGCGGGGTTGCCGACCGGCCCGAGGATCTCCTTGCCGATGACTTCCGAGAACCCGAGAATGGCGTTGAGCGGCGTGCGCAGCTCGTGGCTCATCGTGGCGAGGAAACGGGACTTAGCAAGATTGGCGTCCTCGGCGCGCCGCCGCGCCTCGTCCGAGACGATCTTGGCGGTCTCGAGTTCGGCGATCAGGTCGTCCTTCTCGGCCTGGTGCTTCATCCGGTCGAGGGCGCTGCGCCGCAGCCGCTCCGCGACGATGGAAAAGAACGGCACGGCGCCGAGCAGCACCACTTGCATCGTCCCGGTCACCGGCTGCGGCGACGACAGGATCGCGACCACGAGCAGCAGCCCGGTCGGCACGAAGGTCAGGGGGACGACCCCCTTCAGCGTGTACGAGATCATCGCGATCATCGCGACGGCGAGGAAGATCACCGTGAACTGGAAGATCTCGAAGCGCATCGGCCCGCAGGCCTCGCAGGACAGCGTGGCGAGATAAGCCCAGGAAAGACCGGCGACGACATGGCCGAGCAGGAAGAGCCGGCTCCAGCGCCGCACGTCGACGGTGTCGCTGGAGCGCGCGGCGAAGCGCCGCGCGATGAGCACGAGCCCGAGATGGCTGGCCAGCGCGAACAACGTCCAGAGCATGGCCGTCGCAGGCCCGGTGAAGACCGACAACGCAAAGCCGGTGAGGATCACCGGCAAAGGCAGGACAACCGCCGCCGCCTGCACGGAGGCGGCATGCTGCGCCAGAAGCTCGCGCCCGTAGCTGTCGGATACGCCGCCCCGTGACGATAGCCGCTCGCGGGTGCGCCGCAGCGTGCGGTTCAGGTCGGCATTGCCCGACGCGCGCCGCGGGACGAGCTGGGAATCGTAGAGCGGGTGGGCTGCGATGGACATGAACTCGATCGATCGCCTGGATACGCGGATGACGACCGATCATGTTTCGGGAAGCTTAAAAAAATGCCTTAAGGAAGAGCGAAAATGCCGATTGCCTGTGGAAAATCCGACCGCGCCCCGAAGGGATGGACGCTCCGGCTCGCACAGGTCGCCCGCGGCAGCCGCGACCGCAGGGGGCTTGGCAGTCGCCTGTGACCTGCCTACTCATCGAGTGGCATTCGGGGAGGAAGAACGATGAAGCTGTTCGACGGTGGCCGCGCGCCCAATCCGCGGCGTGTCAGGGTGTTCCTGGCCGAAAAGGGGCTCGAGGTGCCGATGGAGGCGGTGGACATGGGCCAGATGGCGCATCGCTCCGAGGAGATCGCCCGGCGCAACCCCCTGAAGCGGCTTCCCGTGCTCGAACTCGACGACGGCACCGTGCTGACCGAATCGATCGCGATCTGCCGCTACTTCGAGGAACTGCATCCCGAACCGGCGCTGTTCGGCACCGGCGCCCTCGACCGCGCGCGCGTCGAGATGTGGAATCGCCGGCTCGAACTCGGGTTCTACGCCGCGGTGGCCGCCGCCTTCCGGCACACCCATCCGGCGATGGCGGCGTGGGAAGTGCCGCAGATTGCCGCCTGGGGTGAAGCGAACCGGCCCAAGGCACTCGAATTTCTCGAAGTCTTCGATGCGCATCTGGCGGACAACCGCTTTGCCGCGGGCGACGATTTCAGCGTCGCCGACATCACCGGTCTGATCGCCTGCGACTTCATGAAGCCGGCGAAAATCGCGATGCCGGAAGGGCTAGACAACGTCGCGCGCTGGTACAGCGAGGTCTCGTCGCGGCCGAGCGCGGCGGCTTGACGGAAAGCGCGTTTCCGCAGACGCCCGAAGCGCTGTACGGGACGATCCGCGGCTGCCGGATCTGCCGGGACGCGCCACTCGGCGCGCCGCTGCCGATCGAGCCGAATCCGATCCTGGTGGTCTCGTCGACGGCGCGGCTGGTCATCGCCAGCCAGGCGCCGGGCAATATCGCCGACCGGACCACGATCCCGTTCAACGATCCCTCGGGAACCAGGCTGCGGCAATGGCTGGGGATCGGGCGGGACATCTTCTACGATCCCGCCCGCCTGGCGATCGTGCCGATGGGCTTCTGCTTTCCCGGCAACGACGCCAAGGGCGGCGATCTCCCGCCGCGGCGTGAATGCCGGGTCACCTGGCACGAGCTGGTGATGGCCTCGATGCCGCAGGTCGAGCTGGTGCTGGCGATCGGGCTCCATGCGCAGCGCTTCCACATCGTCGAGGGCGCGGGCGCGAGCCTGACCGAGACCGTCGCGGACTGGCGGAAAATCCTGGCGGGACGCGGGCGCTATGCGCCGGTGCTGCCAAT
This sequence comes from Aurantimonas endophytica, assembly GCF_014196845.1. Classification (GTDB taxonomy): domain Bacteria; phylum Pseudomonadota; class Alphaproteobacteria; order Rhizobiales; family Rhizobiaceae; genus Aurantimonas; species Aurantimonas endophytica. The sequence goes on along the minus strand of NZ_JACIEM010000001.1, from coordinate 1,033,217 downwards.
GCCGCATCCGTCCTGGCGGAACACGCCATGGCTGAAGCGCCATCCCTGGTTCGACGCCGAGCTGGTACCGGAACTGCAGCGGCGCGTCGCCGAACTCGTCTGACGCCGGGCAGGGCGCGCCGTGCCACCGCGCCCTGTTGTTTTTGCCGAGGCTTGTCTATCACTCGAAGCGAATGACGGGAGTGGTGCGGCGATGGACCGGCTGGACAAGAAGATTTTGAGGCTGCTGCAGGAGGATTCGACGCTGGCGGTGGCCGACGTCGCCAAGCGTGTCGGGCTGTCGACCACGCCCTGCTGGCGCCGCATCCAGAAGCTCGAGGAAGAGGGCGTCATCAAGCGCCGCGTCGCCATCCTCGACCCGGTCAAGGTCAATGCCCGCGTCACCGTGTTCGTCTCGATCCGCACCAATTCGCATTCCAACGAATGGCTGAAGCGCTTCTCCGAGGTGATCGGCGAGTTTCCGGAGGTCATCGAGTTCTACCGGATGAGCGGCGACGTCGACTATCTGCTGCGCGTCGTCGTGCCCGACATCGCCGCCTACGACGCGTTCTACAAGCGGATGATCGCGAAGATCGAGATCCGCGACGTCTCCTCGTCGTTTGCGATGGAGCAGATCAAGTACACCACAGAGCTGCCGCTCGACTATCTGGTGCTCGACAAGGAGCCGCGCGGGGATTGAGTCGCCAGCGCGGATAGACGAGTCGGCAGAATCGGTTGCGGAGGATTGTTGCGGCGTCGCGCGAGCTTGTTCATGCGGCCCGCGCGACATTGGCGAGAACGCGTTACCGGTTGAGGCGGGCGAGCAGGCTCGACGTGTCCCAGCGCTTGCCGCCCATCGCCTCGACCTCCGCGTAGAACTGGTCGACGAGTGCGGTGACGGGCAGGGTGGCGCCGTTGCGCCTAGCCTCAGCGAGGCAGATGCCGAGATCCTTGCGCATCCATTCGACCGCAAAGCCGTGCTCGTAATGATCGGCGATCATCGTCTTGTAGCGGTTCTCCATCTGCCAGGAGCCGGCGGCGCCCTTGGAGATGACGCCGATCACCTTCTCGATGTCGAGACCGGATTTCTGGCCGAAGGCGATCGCCTCCGACAGGCCCTCGACGAGGCCGGCGATGCAGATTTGGTTCATCATCTTGGTCAGCTGGCCGGAGCCGGCCGGACCCATCAGGCCGACCATCTTCGCGTAGGCATCGATCACCGGCTTGGCCGCCGCGAAGTCGGCTTCCTCACCGCCGCACATCACGGTCAGGACGCCGTTCTCGGCGCCCGCCTGGCCGCCCGAAACCGGCGCGTCGATGAACTTGAAGCCCTTTTCGCGCGCCGCCGCATCGAGTTCGCGGGCGAGTTCGGCCGAGGCGGTGGTGTTGTCGATCAGCGTCGCGCCCGGCTTCATGCCGGCGAAGACGCCGTCGTCGCCGTAGACCACCGAGCGGACATCGTCGTCATTGCCGACGCAGGTGAACACGAAGTCGGCGCCGTCGGCGGCTTCACGCGGCGTCGTGGCATGGGCGCCGCCATGTTCGCCCGCCCATTTCTGCGCCTTCTCCGCGCTGCGGTTGAAGACGGTCACGTCATGGCCGCCCTTCGCCTTGAGGTGACCCGCCATCGGGTAACCCATCACGCCCAATCCGATGAATGCTGTCTTCGCCATGCCGGCTTCCCCCCTTGATCGATGCATATGTCGGGCCGGCGGTGCGGCGGCCCGATCGGCTTTTCCCTGTTGTGCGGCTCGAAGTCGAGACCCGCTACCGCTTCAGATGCCTTGTCAGCCGACGCTCGGCGAAGTTCGTCGCGTGGCGCAGCGCCTCGACGATGGAGAGATACAGCAGGGCGGCCCAGACATAGGTCTGGAAGTCGAAGGTGCGCGAATAGGCCTGCCGCGTCTCGCCGAACAGGTCGTAGACGGTGATGATCGCGACGATGGCGGAGGCCTTGATCATCAGGATGATTTCGTTGGCGTAGGGACGCAGCGCGACGATCATCGCCTGCGGCAGTACCACCTTCCAGAAGATCACGCGCCGCGACAGACCGAGCGACCTGGCGCCCTCCCACTGGCCGCGCGGCACGCTCTCGATGGCGCCGCGCAGTATCTCCGCCTGATAGGCGGCAGTGTTCAAGGCAAGCGAGAACAGGGCGCAGTACCAGGCCTCGCGAAAGAACCCCCAGAGCCCGATCGCCTCGAAGAACCCGCGGAACTGTCCGAAGCCGTAATAGACGAGGAAGATCTGGGCGATCAGCGGCGTGCCGCGGAAGAAATTGACGAAGGCAAACGCTGACCATTGCGCGACCAGGTTCTTCGACATGCGGCCGAAGGCAAGCGGCACGGAGACGATCGCGCCGCAGACGAAGGAGACGACGACCAGCGAGACGGTGACCCACAGGCCGGAGAGGTAGGACAGGCCAAAGCGGCTGAAGAGCGTCAGGTCGAAAACCGCGGCGAGGTAAACGACGAAGCCCACTGCGGCCACGATCCAGAAGGCGATGGCGAGGATGCCGGCGATGGGGCGACGCCGGGCGAGGGCTTCCGGCGGTGGCGAGGCCGCGATGATCCGCTCGGCGACGCTCAACTCGCCATCTCGCCGCGCTTGGTCCAGCGACCGATTCTCCCGAGCGCAAAGGACGAGATCAGGGTCAGGATCAGATAGAGGGCGCAGGCGACGCCGAAGAACAGGAAGGGCTCCCGGGTCACGCGCGCGGCGATCTGTGTCTGTCGCAAAATCTCCGTCAGTCCGATCACGGAAACGAGGGCGGTGTCCTTGATGAGGTTCTGCCAGAGATTGCCAAGGCCCGGCAGGGCGATCTTGATGAGCTGCGGCAGGATGATCAAAAGCATGACGCGGGACTTGCGGAGCCCCAATGCGGCTCCGCCCTCGCGCTGGCCATTGGGAATGGCCCGGAAAGCGGAGAGAAAGACTTCGCTGGCGAAGGCCGTGAATATCAGGCTGAGCGTGATGACGCCGGCCTGAAAGCTCGACAGCGCGATCTCGGGCAGGCCGCTCGCGCCGCTCAACGAGCGCAACGCGCTGTTGAGGCCGAAATAGACCAGGAACAGCGTCAGGAGCTCCGGCAGGCCGCGGAAGATCGTCGTGTAGATGTTGGCCGAGAGATTGAGCAGCCGGTCCTCCGACTGCTTGGCGAGCGACAGGAGGAAACCGGCGACGAGGCCGATCGGCAAGGTCACCAGCGACAGCGACACGGTCAGAAGGACACCGGCCGCGATTTCGTCGCCCCATCCGGTCTCGCCGAAGCCAAGGAGAACCAGTGCCTCCTGCATCAGGCGCGCCTCCTGGTCCGGAGCCGCATCTCAGCCTCGCCGACGGATTGTTCGCCGCCGACCGGTCTTGCGACCTTTCGAGACCGGCCTAGTGTCGTGCTCCCAATCACGGAGAACTTTCCGCCATGACGATGTCCCGACGCTCGCTTCTTGCCGGAGCGCTGGCCGCTCCCGTTCTCGTCAAATTCGCACTTGTCCCGGCGAACGCACAATCCGCGGCTGCGGGCGGCGCTTCGCAGTTCGTCGCCGTGCAGCGCCTGAAGGTGGGAGATGCGATCGTTACCGCTATCTCCGACGGCCACCTGACGATCGATACCGCGCTCTTGTCCAACATCACGCCGGAGGCAGCCAGCGAGATCCTGTCCGCCGCCTTCCGGGAGGGCGCCTCGCCGGTGGTGACCGGCGTCAATGCCTATACCGTGCAGACGGCGGACCAGACGGTGCTGATCGATGCCGGCGGCGCAGGCATGCTGCCCAGCCTCGGCCAGCTGATGCCCGGGCTCGATGCGGCCGGCATCGCCCCGGACGCGATCACGGCGGTCCTGCTCACGCATCTGCATCCCGACCATATCGGTGCGATGCTGGTCGACGGGCAGCCGGCGTTCCCCAATGCCGACGTTCACCTGCATGAGATCGAGACGTCCTTCTGGGCGAGTGCCGACAACCGCGAAGCGGCGCCCGACGAGTTCAAGCCCTTCTTCGATGGCGCCAAGGCGGTGATCGATGGCTACGGTGACCGCGTCAAGACCTTCACCGGGTCCGCGGAAGTGGTGCCCGGCATCACCGCCCGCGAGCTGTTCGGCCACACGCCCGGCCATTGCGGCTTCCTCGTCGGCAGCGGCGAGGACAGTCTCCTCGTCTGGGGCGACATCGTCCATGTGGCGCCGGTGCAGTTCGCAAAGCCTGGTGTCGGCGTCGCCTTCGACGCCGATGGCGCAACGGCCATTGCGACCCGCCAGGCTATCCTGGCAGAGGTCGCGGCGGAGCGCACACGCGTTGCCGGCATGCACATCTCGTTCCCGGGCATCGGCCATCTCGTGAAGGGGCTGGAGGAGGACACCTACGCGTTCCAGCCGTCCCCCTGGACCTACGAACTCTGATCGCATCGCCCGTCGAAGCGCGGCGTCGCGTGACGCCGCGCTTTCTTCGTGACCCAGTCTCACTCGCCGTAGACGTCGAAGTCGAAATACTGGTCCTGGATGGTCTTGTAGGTGCCGTTCTCGCGGATGGCGGCGATCGCCTCGTCGAACATGCCCTTCAGCTTATCGTTGCCCTTGCGCAGGCCGATCCCGACGCCGCTGCCATAGATGGCGGGGTCGGCGGGCAGCGTGCCCAAGATCTTGCAGCAGGCGCCTGCCTCGCTGTCGATCCATTCGGACAGGACCACGACATCGTCCATCACCGCGTCGACGCGGCCGCTCTCGATGTCGAGCTTGTACTCTTCGGCGGTCGGATAGAGCCGGATGTCGGCGTCCGGGAACAGGGCTTCGGCGGCCTGGGCGTGCGTGGTCGCCGTCTGGGCGCCGATCGCCTTGCCGGAAAGCGCCTCGGCCGTGGCTTCCGCGATGTCGGAATCCTTCGGCACGGCGATGGCCGGCGGCGTCTGATAGTATTTGTCGCTAAAGGCGATCTGCTGCTCACGCTCCGGCGTGATCGACATCGAGGCGATCAGGGCATCGAAATTGCCGTTCTGGAGCGCCGGGATCATGCCGTCCCAGTCCTGGGTGACGAAGGTGCACTCGACCTTCATCTGGTCGCAAAGCGCCTTGGCGATGTCGACGTCGAAGCCCTTGAGCTCGCCGGCCGCGTCGAGAAAGTTGAAGGGCGGATAGGCACCCTCGGTCCCGATCACGACCTTGGACCAGTCCTTGTCGGCGTCGCTTTCCTGTGCGGCCGCGGGACCGGCGAGCAGGGCAGCGACCGCGGTGGCGAGCGCGAGAGTTCGGGTGAATCGCATGGAGACCTCATCGTTGTTGTTGGCGGTCACGCTGCTCGGACGCCCGGAAAAGCAGCATGCCGCGAAGACAGGCGATGCTGCCATTTTTTCGCCTTGCAAGGCAACCGTGACGATAGGCCCCACCGATATCTCAGCCGCTGTTCCGCACCCGCTTGGCCAGAAGCGTGCAGACGAGGCCGGCAATCCCGAAGCCGAGCATCAGCAGCGCCATCCCGAAAGCGCCGCCCGTGCCTGTTGCGAGAATCGCGGCGAGGATCGAGGCGACTGCCCCGAGCCCGATTTGGCAGGCGCCAAGAAGGCCCGCCGCAGCGCCCGCCGCCTCGGGGCGCACGCTGACGCCGCCGGCCGTCGCGGTGGGCAGGACGAGGCCGTTGCCGAGACCGACCAGCATCATCGGCGCGAACAGCGTCATCGGCGACTGCATCCCGGCGCCGATCGCGACCGCGCCGACCACGGCGGCGAAGACCGTCAGCGTGGTGCCCGCGACCATCATCGTCTTGATGCTGAGGCGTTCCGAATAGCGTGCGGTTCCGTAATTGCCGATGACGTAGCCGATCGAGCAGAGGATGAACCAGAAGCCGTAGCCGGCGGGGGTCATGTGCAGCACCTCGACGGCGATGAAGGGCGCGCCGCCGAGAAAGGCGAAGAACACAGCCGAGGTGAGGGCCGATGCGCCCACGTAGATCCAGAAGGCGCTCGATCCCAGGAGGAGCGAGTAGCTGCCGAACTGCGAGAAGAACGGCTTGCCGCGCTCGGCGTTGGTCTCGGACAGGTCGAAGGCGAGCAACCCGACGGTGAGAACGCCGACGCCGCCGAGCAGCCAGAACACGCTACGCCAGCCGAAGGCGGTATCCATCAGTCCGCCGAGAGCGGGGCCGATCATCGGCGCCACCGCAAGTCCCATCGTCACGTAGCCGATCATCGCTGCCGCGCGTTCGCGGCTGTAGACGTCGCGCACGATCGCCCGGGAGAGGGCGATGCCGGTCGCGCTCGCCGACTGCACGATGCGGCCGGCCAGGAACAGTCCCGGTCCCTCGGCGGCCAGGCACATGGCCGTGCCGACAAGGAAGAGCATCATGCCGCCGAGGATCACCGGCCGCCGGCCATAGCGGTCGGACAGCGGGCCCGCGATCAGCTGAATGAGCGCCGTCGCGATCAGATACAACGACAGGCCGAGTCCGATGGTCGCGCCGTCGGCCTGGAGATCCCGTGCGATCGACGTCATCGAAGGAATGAAGATGTTGATCGCCAGCGGCGACAGCGCCGAGGCGATCATCAACGTGACGAGCATCGGACGCCGGGCGATGGCGGTGGTGGTCTGGTCGGTCATGGGGACTTCCCTGCGGGATCGTGCGGCAACGCAGAACGGCTGAAGCGCCCCGGCAGGGGGGCAGCGAACATCATCAATGCACCTGCTGGGTCGGCGGGACCTCGACCACGCCGCGCAGCCGCTCGCGATACAGCGTATAGAGGCCGCTCGCCACCACGATGGCCGCGCCGAGCAGGGTCAGCGGCGCAGGCAGGTCGCCGAATACCAGATAGCCGAGCAGCAGCGCATAGAGCAGGATCGAGTAGCGGAATGGCGCCACGAAACCCATGTCCCCGGTTCGCATCGCCTGGACGATGAAGATGTAGCCGACGGCTATCGCGGCCGCAGCGCAGCAGAGGGTGACGAGGAGCGAGGTGGAGACGGGCTGCCAGCCGCCGGAGAAAGGCAGCAGCAGCCAGCCGACCAGGGAGACCGCTATGGAGGTCACCAGAGCGATGAAGATCGACGGGACCGCCTTGTCCATGCGGCGGGTGGAGAGATCGCGGACCGCGGCAAAGACCACCGAGGCAAGCACGGCGACGGAGTAGATCGTGAACCCCTCCGTGCCGGGCCGCACGATGATCATTACCCCGATGAAGCCGACGGCGATTGCCGTCCAGCGCCGCCAGCCGACCGGTTCGCCGAGGAACAAGGCGGCCCCCAGCGTGACGGTCAGCGGTAGCGCCTGGAAAATGGCCGAGGCGTTGGCGATCGGCATCTGGCCGAGGGCGGTGATATAGGAAAGCGTTGCTAGGATGTCGGCGGCGGTGCGCAGCAGCAGCCGCGGCGACAGCGCCAGCCGCATCGGCCGCAGCGCGCGCAGCTTCCAGGCGAGGATGTAGAGGAACAGCGAAGCCGCAACGCCGCGTATCGCCATGATCTGCGCCGGCGAGACATCCGCCGAGGCGATCTTGACGAATGTGTCGTTGATGACGAAGCCCGCCATGGCCAGCAGCATGAACAGGGCGGCGCGGATGTTGTCGCTGTACAAGGAGGCGGCCAGGGAAAACTGCGGAAGGGACGATCAGTCTCCCTTACGCTCACCCCTGCCGCTTGGCGAGGCCAGAATGCGGTTGCGCGCCGCTCGATCTTTCAAGTCCCGTCCCGGTCCGGGCTTTCGCGGGGCGAGGGGGCGGTCAGCCGCTGGACGGTCCGCGCAGCGACATCGTCACCGGACCGACGAGCGGATCGTAGGTGGCGCGAAGCGCTTCCGGATAGCGGATCGACACGGAATGCACGAGGTCGCCGCGGAAGATGTAGCGCTCGTAGAAGATGCGACCGTCCCGGTAGCCGGACACCACCACCCATCGCCGTCCGGAGCGATCATAGGTGACGTCGTCGACCGAGCCGCGGTCGCGCACCACGGTCCGCGGCGTTTCGCCTTCCTGGCGGGGACGGGCGTAGATGAAGATTTCCGCGCCTTCCGGCGAGGTCCAGCCGAGGCCGTCGCCATTCGTCGGCGCCGGCAACGGGTCCGGAAACAACTCGGCCGGGAAGGTGGCGGTCGTCCCGAAGCGTTCGTTGCGATAGGTCACGTCATCTGCCAGCGCAGGTGCTGCAGCAGTGAAGGCGAGGGCCAGTCCGGCCGCCGCCAGAGACAGTCGTCGATATCCCACGGGATTATCCTCCGGTCACGCTCATGTGCCGTGAGACCGAAGGTTTCCGCGTCGTGCGGTCGATGACGAAGTCATGGCCCTTCGGCTTGCGGCCGATCGCCTCGTCAATGGCATTTGAGAGCAATTCGTTCCCTTCCGAGGCGCGCAGCGGCGCACGAAGGTCGGCGGCATCCTCCTGCCCGAGACACATGAACAGCGTTCCGGTGCAGGTGATGCGGACGCGGTTGCAGCTTTCGCAGAAATTGTGGGTCATCGGCGTGATGAAGCCGAGGCGACCGCCGGTCTCGGCGACTTCCACATAGCGGGCTGGCCCGCCCGTCCGGTAGGGAATATCGCGCAGCGTCCAGCGATCCGCGAGGTCGGCGCGGACCTTGCTGAGCGGCAGATACTGGTCGGTGCGGTCCTCGTCGATCTCGCCCAGCGGCATGGTCTCGATGAGGGTGAAGTCGATACCCTCGCCATGCGCCCACTCGATCATCGAGGGTATCTCGCCTTCGTTGAAGCCTTTCAGCGCAACGGCATTGAGCTTGACGCGGATCCCAACGGCCTGCGCGGCCCTGATCCCTGCCATCACCTTGTCGAGTTCGCCCCAGCGGGTGATCTGGCGGAACTTGTCCGGGTCGAGCGTGTCGAGCGAGACGTTGAGCCGCCTGACGCCGCAATCGGCAAGCTCCGGCGCGAAGCGCGCGAGCTGCGAACCATTGGTGGTCAGCGTCAGCTCTTCCAGCGCGCCACTCTCCAGATGCCGAGACAGCGAGCGGATCAGGTGCATGATGTTCTTGCGCACCAGCGGTTCGCCACCGGTGAGTCGCAGGCGCTTGACGCCCTTCTCGACGAAGCAGCTGGCCAGCCGGTCGAGTTCCTCCAGCGACAGGAGGTCCCGCTTCGGCAGGAACGTCATGTCCTCGGCCATGCAGTAGACACAGCGGAAATCGCAGCGATCGGTGACCGAAACCCGCAGATAGGTGATACTGCGGCCGAACGGATCGATCATTTCCGATCCGAAGGAGGCCGGGGCGACGGGGTCGAGGAGGCGGGTGATATCCATTGCCCCGAATGTGGAAGCCCCGTCACGCCGGGTCAAGCCGCCAACCGCAGTCGCCGACACACAAAGCCGGCACACCGGCGAAAAGCCGAAGCGCATACGAGAGGACCGCATCCGCGATGAACGCATCTGTACCCCCCGAGGAAATCCGCGTCAGCCCCGACCGCCAGACCCTCATCCTGGTCCAGCCGGGCGGCGCTCGGGACGAGCTTTCGGCCGAGATGCTGCGGGTGATGTCGCCGTCGGCGGAGGTGCAGGGCCATTCGCCGGAACAGCGCAAGACGATCGGCGGCAAGCGCGACGTGCGGATCACCGACGTCCGACCGATCGGCCGCTACGCCGTGCGCATCGTGTTCGACGACCGCCACGACAGCGGCATCTATTCCTGGAGCTATCTCGCGGAGCTTGCCCGCGACGCGGCGCAGCGCTGGCAGACCTATCTCGACGAACTGGCAGCGAAGGGGCTGCGGCGGGAGCCGTGAGGGTTTCGTCTGCCCGGTCGTCTGGCGCTGATCAGTAGATCGTCTGGCGCATGCGCTCGGGATAGGCGGCGTCGTAGGCCGCCGCGTCCACTTCGCGGTCGAGCGCGGCGAGGATCTCGCCGGTGCTGGGCAGCTGGCTCCGCTCGATCCGCGACTCGGGCTCCCAGAGACGGGAGCGCGCAAGCGCCTTCTGGCACTGGAAATAGACGCGCTCGACATGCACCCGCAGCACGGAGCGGGGCGCCTTGCCCTGAACGGCGAAGCTCGCCAGCAGTTCTGGATCGACGTCGATCTCCGCCGTTCCGTTGACCCGCAGCGTCTCGCCGACGCCGGGGACCAGGAACAGAAGTGCGACACGCGGGTCCTCGACGACGTTGCGCAGCGTGTCCACCCGGTTGTTGCCGCGCCGGTCGGGTAGCAACAGCGTCCGCTCGTCGGCGACGGTAACGAAGCCGGGCGCGTCGCCGCGCGGCGAGCAGTCGAGGCCGCCCGGACCCGCGCTCGCCACCAGCACGAAGGGCGCGTGCTCGACGAAGGCCCGGTAGTGCGGCGAGAGGTGGTCGATTTCCTTCATCAGCGAACCGCGAACCGGCTCGCCGTAGACGGCCTCGAGATCGGCAAGCGTGCGCAGGAGGGTTGTCGCCATGCTCGGGTCCTCGCGTTTTATGCCGTGTCAGCGCTCGAAGGGCGGCAACGCGTCGAAGGCGCTCTTCAGGGCGTCCGACCAGCCCTCTGAGATCGTCTGGTAATAGGGATCGTTCTTGTCGAAGCGGCGCTTGTAACCGGCCTTCAGGCTGTCCGCCTCGTAGAACTGCATGTCGATCGGCAGGCCGACGGAGAGGTTCGAGCGGATCGTCGAGTCGAAGGAGACCAGCAGCAGCTTGGCGCATTCCTCCAGCGACATCTTCGGATCGTAGGTGCGGATGATGATCGGCCGGCCGTATTTATGCTCGCCGATCTGGAAGAACGGATTGTCGACGCCGGCCTCGATGAAGTTGCCCTGCGGATAGATCAGGAAGATCCGCGGCTTGCCGCCCTTGATCTGGCCGCCGAGGATGAACGAGCCCGAGAACATCGCGTCGGCCGACTGGCCGGCGGGCGTCGTATAGGAGATCACCTCCTTGACGGTCTCGCCGACGAGCTTGGCGGTCTGGAACATCGAGGGCTGGGTGAGGATCGACGGGTTGCGCTCGGCCGGCGCTAGGCCGCGCTCGTCGAGCAGCGAGATCGTCGCCTGTGTCGTCGCGAGGTTACCGGCGCTGAGCAGGCACAGGAAGCGCTCGCCCGGCACTTCCCAGACCTTCATCTTCGACACGACGGAGATATTGTCGACACCGGCATTGGTGCGGCTGTCGGACATGAAGACCAGGCCCTGGTCGACGGAGAGACCGACGCAGTACGTCATCGCTTTTCGATACCCCCGAATCGCGCCGGACTCGCCGCTTCGCGCCGGGGGATCATTAGACGATGCGGCTGAACCCGCAATCGCTGGCGAACCGATTCCCGCGATCTTCACCGCAATCAGGACGATTTGCCTCGGCAAGGCCTGCGAAGAGCAATCCGTTGCGTCAGGGATAGAAGCGGTAGCTCTTGGCGATCTCCACGGCGAGGCGGTTGTTCTCGACGATGAAGCTCTCGAGAAACTCGTGCAGCCCGCCATCGATGATCTCCTGGACCGACGTCTCGGCGAAGCGTCGGTTGAGCCCGGCGGCGGTCAGGTGGCAGGGGTGGTGGGATTCGTGGTTGCGGTTGAGATAGGTCAGGCTCTCTTCCAGCGCCTTGTAGCAATAGGCGAGCGAGCGGGGCATCCGCCGGTTCAGCATCAGGAAGTCGATGATGCTCGTCGCCTGGTAGTCATTGTTGTACTCCCATGCGTAGGAGCGATGCGCCGAGACAGAGCGCAGGATCGAGACCCAGTGGAAATTGTCGAGCGGCGAGCCGACCGAGGAATGCTCGGGCAGCAGCACCCAGTATTTCACGTCGAGGATCCGTGCCGTGTTGTCGGCCCGTTCCACGAAGGACCCGGCATTGCAGAAGTCGAAGATCTCGTTGCGCAGCATGGTGCCATAGAAGGCACCCCGGATCAGCGCCGACTGGCGCTTGACCATGTCCAGCACCGCCGGCAGTTCGCGCTGGCTGACCGGCCCGACCAGGCGCTGCTTCACGATCAGCCAGCTCTCGTTGACGGTTTCCCAGAGGTCGCGGGTGAGGGCGGTGCGCACCATGCGGCCGTTGCTTCGCGCCGTGTCGAAGCAGGAGCGGATGCTCGAAGGATTGTCGCGGTCGCGCAGCAGGAAGTCGATCACCGAGTCGGCGTCGAAATCGTCGTATTTCTCCAGATAGGCGTGCTCGACACCGGCCGAGACCAATACGGATTGCCACTCGTCCGGTTCGGCGGAAAGGTTGGTGAGCGAGATGCGCAGGCCCGCCTCCACCAGGCGCGCCATGTTGTCGGCGCGCTCAATGTAGCGGAACATCCAGAACAGCCCGTTGGCGGTACGTCCGAGAAGAGCCATGATCTAGAGCCTCAGCAGGATGGAATGGTCGGTCGACATCGCGGTCATCGGATCGGCCTCAATCCCGCAGGACCCAGGTGTCCTTGGTGCCGCCACCCTGGCTCGAATTCACCACGAGGGAGCCCTCCTTCAGTGCGACCCGGGTCAGCCCGCCCGGGATGATGTGGATCGTGTCGGAGACGAGGACGAACGGCCTGAGATCGACGTGGCGCGGCGACAATCCCTGGTCGGTCAGGATCGGCACGGTGGACAGCGCCAGCGTCGGCTGGGCGATGTAGTTGCCCGGACGTTCGCGAAGCTTGGCGGCGAACTCCGCGCATTCGGCCTTGGTCGACGCAGGGCCGACCAGCATGCCGTAGCCGCCCGAGCCGTGCACCTCCTTCACCACCAGTTCCGCCAGGTGCTCGAGCACGTAGGCGAGGCTGTCCTCGTCGGCGCAGCGCCAGGTGGGCACGTTCTCCAGCAGCGCCTTGCGGCCGGTATAGAACTCGACGATCTCCGGCATGTAGGAATAGATCGCCTTGTCGTCGGCGATACCCGTCCCCGGGGCATTGGCGATGGTGATGCCGCCATTGCGGTAGACTTCCATGATGCCCGGTATGCCGAGCACCGAGTCCGGCCGGAAGGCCTTCGGATCCAGATAGGCGTCGTCGACCCGGCGATAGAGCACGTCGATCGGCGTGTAACCCTCGGTGGTGCGCATCTGGATGCGTCCGCCGATCTCCCGGACGTCGGAACCCTCGATGAGCTCGACACCCATCTGGTCTGCCAGGAAGGCGTGCTCGTAATAGGCCGAGTTGTGGATGCCGGGGGTGAGCACGGCAACCACCGGCTTGTCCTTGCAGGCGGGCGGCGCGACCGCGGCCAGCGAGCGGCGCAGGTGATGCGGGTAGGTCTCGACCGGTCGCACGCGGTTCTGCGCGAACAGCTCGGGGAACATCTGCATCATCGTCTCGCGGTTCTCGATCATGTACGAGACGCCGGACGGGGTGCGGGCATTGTCCTCGAGCACGTAGAACTCGTTCTCGGCAACCTGGACGATGTCGGTGCCGATGATGTGGGTGTAGACGCCGCCAGGCGGGCGGAATCCCTCCATCTCGGGCAGATAGGCCTCGTTGCCGGTGATCAGGCTCTGCGGCAGCTTGCCGGCCTTGATGATCTCCTGGTCATGGTAGATGTCGTCGAGGAAGGCGTTGAGGGCCTGGACGCGCTGCTCGATGCCTTCGGCCAGACGATCCCACTCCGCCTTGGCGATGATTCGGGGCACGAGATCGAAGGGGATCAGCCGCTCTGCCGCCTCCTCGTCGCCATAGACATTGAAGGTGATACCGGTGCGGCGGAAGAACTCCTCCGCCTCGTGCGCCTTGGCGCCGAGTTCCTCGGTGTTCTGGGCACAGAACCATTCGTGAAAGCGTCGATAGGGCTGACGGACCGTCCCGTCAGCCAGCAGCATGTCGTCGAATGGCTTCACCGTTGTCCCCCAGATCGTTCACTCAGCCTAAAGAGAAAGCGGAGCCCCGGAAAAGCAAGCCTTTCCAAAGAACGGGTTGCCGATTGCCTCGCCATTGCGCAGCCTGGTGCCGCAATTGCCGCGGCTGCAGGCATGTAGCGACCGATCCCCCGTACTCAGGTGCGAACGCCGAGGACGGCCAGGATCCGGAGCGCCTCGGCGAGGTCGTTGCGGGTCGCTGCGGCGGTGAGGCAGATTCGAATTCGGGCGATCGATTTGCGGCCGGCGGCAAACGTGCCGGCGGAAACGACGCCCACCCCGGCGGCCCGGCAGCGCAAGACCATCTCGTCCGGATCGCCCTCGACCTGCAACCATGCGTGCGGGGCCGGCGGCTGGGCGGTCGGCCCGAGCATGGCGAGCATCTGGCGCCAGCGCGCGGCGATCTCCGCACGCTGCCACTCGACGCGCGTCTGGGCGAATCCGTTGTCAATCCAGTTGGAACCGATCAGCATCGAGAAAGGAGCCATCAGCCATGTCGTCAGATGCAGGCTGTCCTGCAGCTTCTCCAGGCTTCGGTCGTCGCCGGCGACGAAGCCGAAGCGCAGGCCCGGAAGCACTGACTGGGACAGGCCGGAGACGATGACGCCGCGGGGACCAAGATCTCGCGACAGGGGCGGCAGGGCGCCCAACGGGCCGTAGACGTCGTCCTCGACCACGGTCAGGTCGTGGCGAACGGCGACAGCCGCCACCGCCCGCCGGCGCTGCTCGCTCATCACGGCCCCGGTTGGGTTCTGCAGGGTGGGCACGAGGATGGCGATCCGCGCGGCCGAGCCTCCGGCTGCAGCGTCCAGACCCTCGGGCGTCACCCCCTCGCCATCCTGCTCCACCGGAACCAGACGGAGGCGCAGCTGCTTGGCCAGGATCTTAATCCCGGGAAAGGTGAACGATTCGACGAGGATCGGGTCGCCGGGACGTGTCTTCTCGAGGAGCAGCGCCTGCAACGCGGCATGTGCCCCTGCGCAGGGAACGATGATCTGTGGTCGCCGCTCCAAGCCTCGCCACGTCAACCAGTCGCCGATGGCGCGGCGGGTCCGCTCGATCAGGCGCGGCGGCGGGTAACCGGCAAGATCCGCATGATCGCGCGGCGTCAGGCCCGCAAGCGCGGCGGCCAACGCTTCATCCCCGGGCGGCGAAGCCGGAACCGCCGTCGACAGATCGTACACCGGCGGCGCGGGTGGTCGCGAAGCGAACATGTTCGCATCGGTGCCCGGCCCGAGAACGTAGGTCCCCCGCCCGACCTCACCGCCGACCAGTCGCTGGCGGGCCGCCTCCTGGTAGGCGCGGCTGACCGTCGAGAGCTTGACGTTGAGGCTCGTCGCCAGTTCGCGCTGCGGCGGAAGGCGATCACCGGCCTGCAGCATGCCGGATGCGATGTCGGTGGCCAGCTGGTCGACGATCTGCCTGAAGCGGATGTTGCCAATTTCGAGTTGCGGCTTCCACATCGAATCAGCGAGCCTGCGACGGAGGGGACGTTACGATGTCATTGCCCAATACATCTTAGAATTTCCAGGGGGATTGTAATCCGTCCATGGGTATCAGCAAGTTCGCTCCGCCGGTCAGGGGGCGGTGTCTGTGCGGTGCGGCCGCGATAACTAAGGGTCACCAGCGGCGTTATTACGAGGTTTTGATCACTGCCTGAAAAGCCGGCGCCCAAGTCGGTCGCGTCGTTTGCTCGGACGAAGGAGGCAAGGCATCGGCGGGGGAAGGACGCAAGGCCGGCGCGTGATGTGCCACGCGGCGGCCGACGCGACGGCGCCGGATCCTCGACGACGAGCCGAGTTTTTTCGATCAGGGCGATACCAGGCGAAGCAGGTGCGCGAGATCCTTGAAGAAGATCTTGATGTGGGCCGCGGGTCGTGCGCGCACAAGCTTCTTGTTCATGTAGGCCTCCCACGTCAGGCGCTGCACGTCCTTGTCGCGGCAGATGGCCACGAAGCGTTCGCGCTGGCGGTCGGAACGGTACCAGAAGGTTTGCATGATGCCGAGGATCCAGAACACGCGTCCGTGCTCCCGCATGAAGACCTTGCGTGCCGTTGAAAGCGCTCTGGCGTCGCCGGTGGCAAGGAATGCGAGGCCGGCCTCGGCGACCATCCTTGCGCTGATCATGGCGTAATAGATGCCTTCCCCCGAGGCTGGCGCCACGACCCCGGCGGCGTCGCCGGCGAGGATCACGTCGCGGCCATTATCCCATCGCCTGAGCGGTTTCAGCGGGATCGGCGCGCCTTCCCGGCGGATCGTCTCCACCCGGTCGAGTCCGGTGGCGGCTCTGAGCCGTGCCACGGCCGGACGCAGACCATAACCCTTTTCGGCGCTACCGGTGCCGATGCTGGCGGTCGCACCGTGCGGGAAGACCCAGCCGTAGAAATCCGGCGAGATCACCCCCTGGTAATACACGTCGCAGCGGCGTGAATCGAAATCGGCCTCGCCCGCGACAGGCGACCGGACGATCTCGTGATAGGCGAAGACGAACTTCATCCGGTCGGCGCCTTTGATGTTCTGCCGGCCGACAGCGGAACGGGCGCCGTCGGCGCCGATCACCAGCCGCGCCGCGATCGCGCCGGACGCTGCATCTTTGGCGAGACCGGGCGCACGGTAGCGCACGACCGCGCCGCCGTCGGCATCCCGCTCGATCTGCTCGAAGGTGCCGGTGAGGCGCCGCGCCCCGGCGGCGGCGGCGCGGACGCGCAGCCACTCGTCGAAATGTTCGCGATCGACCATGCCGACATAGCCGCCGTCCTCGATCGGCATCGGGACGCGCCGTTGCGACGGGGCAACCATCCGGGCCGAGCCGATGCGTGCCACGATCAGTTCGGAAGGGATGTCGAAGTCGCCAACCAGCCGCGGCGGGATCGCCCCGCCGCATGGCTTGATCCGCCCGTCTCGGTCGAGCAGCACGACGGATCGGCCGGCCCGCGCCAGCATCTCCGCGGCGGTTGCCCCCGCGGGCCCGCCGCCGACCACCACGACATCCGCGCTGTCCATACCGCCTCCCGACGTGCTCATGCCGCCACCGCCCGGTCGTTGCCGGCGCTCGCCGCTTTGGGAACCCGGTGCGACCCCGCCACCGATATCGCGCCGAGTGCGAGCGCTGCCGATATGAGGAACAGGATCGCTTCCAGGCCGAAGACGATGCCGTAGGCCGCGTCGGACCGACCGACGATGGCCGTTGCCGCATCGACGAGGACGGTTCCGGCAAAGCCGCCGGCACCGAAGGCAATTGCCTGCGCCGCGCCCCAGAGGCCCATCCGGACGCCCTCCCGGGCCTTCTTGCCGTCCCCGGCGAGCGCCATCATCGACCCGATCGCCGCCACCGCGAAGACGCCGTTGGAAACGCCGAGCGCGAACACCGTCTCATGCAGCGGAAAGCCGTCCGGCGCGCCACTGGCGGTGGCGAGCATTGCCAGGCTGGCGGCGGAGCCGACGCAGCCGAGCACGCAGAAACCGCGCAGGAGCCCGGGAAAGCGGCGCGAGAGAAGGGCGCCGGCGAGGGCCACCAGCACCATGCCGATGACCACGCCGCCGTGCTGGACGCTCGACAAGCGGGTCGTCCCGCCCGGGGTCATGGCGAAGACGAGGCCGGCGAAGGGCTCGAGGATGAGGTCCTGCGCGCTGTAGGCGAGCATCGACACGAAGACGAAGATGGTGAAGCGCCGCGTCTGCCGCTCCCGCCAGACTTCACCGAACGCCTGGCGGAACGCCGGCCTTGCCTGCGGCTCGTTAAGCCGGGCGGCGGGAGAAGCCGGCTCGATGCCTTGCACGGCGGCGACAGCCAGGACCAGGGCCGCGCCGGCCACGACGGCGGTGACGACGACCAACCGCAGCGGCGAGTAGGGATCGAGAAAGCCGCCGGCGGCGCCGGTCGTCACGGCGAAGCCGGCGATCATCATGATCCATATCAGCGTCGCGGCCGGCGCGCGGCGGTCGGGGGCAACGCTGGTGGCGACGAGGGTGAGGAGGTTGGTGCCGGCGGCGCCGACGCCCGCCCCGATCAGCAGGAAAGCGAAGGCCGCGGCCATCGTCCCGGCGAGCGTCGAGACGGACATGAGCGCTGTCGCAGCAGAGGCGCCTACCGTTCCGACCGCCAGCACGACCATGCCGCCGATGATCCAGGGCGTGCGCCGCCGGCCGCCATCGGCGCCGTGGCCGAAGCGGGGTCGCAGCATCTGCACCGCATAATGCAGCGCGACCAACGCGCCGGGTAGCATTGCCGGCAGCGCCAGTTCCACCACCATGACGCGGTTCAACGTTGCCGTGGTCAGCACGACCATCGCGCCCAGTGCCGTCTGGACGAGGGCGAGGCGGACGATCTGCAACCATGACAGCCCCATCGCCTTCAGCCTCCGATCACGCTGCTGACGGCGAAGGCCGCGACCATCATGCCGGCGACATAGAGGCTGGTGCCGGTGGCGTTGTACCAGGGGGCTCGCTCCCGCGGCGCGGCGAGCAACCGGCGCATCAGCACCAGCTGGGCCCCGATCAGTGCGGCCACGGTGAGCGAGTAGATCGGCGCGGACCAGAGGAAGAGCAGCGCCACGACGAGCAGTTGCGGCATCAGCATGACGACGCAGGCGAGGATCGCGGCAGTGGTCACGCCGTATTGCACCGGCAGGGTGCGGACGCCGAGCGCCGTATCGCCTTCCACCGACTTGAAGTCGTTGAGGGTCATGATGCCGTGGGCGCCGATGCTGTAAAGGACGGCCAGCAGGATGATCCCTCCGTCGGGGAGGCCGCCGGCGACCACCGCCGCGCCGGTGAACCAGGCGAGGCCCTCATAGGCGATCGCCACGGCGGCGTTGCCCCACCAGCCGTTGCGCTTGAGGCGGAACGGCGGCGCGCTGTAGGCCCACGCCAGGGCGCAGCCGGCGATCGAAGCCGCCAGCACCCAGGGGCCGAGCAAGGCCGCCACGACGAGGGACAGCCCGGTCCACAGGATGGCCAGATAAAGCCCGGAGCGCCCGGGCATGCGGCCGGAGGGGATCGGCCGCTGCGGTTCGTTGATCGCGTCGACATGCCGGTCGAACCAGTCGTTGACAGCCTGGCTGGCCCCGCAGAGCAGCGGGCCGGACAGGACGATCCCGGCGATGACGATCCAGAAGACTGCGGTCCCGTCGGAGAGCGCCGAGGAGCGGGCCGAGATGGCACCGCAGCCGAATGCCCACATCGGGGCGAACCAGGTGATGGGTTTCAACAGTTCGAGCGCCGCCGAGGCGGTCGGACGCGTCTGCCGGGTTGCGTCGAGGGTCAGGCGGCTCATGACCAGAGGCTATGCGGGCGCCCGCGTTGTGTCAATCAATCTTGACACATCAGTCTCGGCCTACTGACAGGCTGCGCTTACGCTTGCGGCGACGACATGGCCACGCCGCAGCACTCGGCGCTAGTTCGCCGGATCCTCGCCCGCATCGGGGGAGGGGTCGCCGATACCGTAGCGGCGGAGCTTGGAATAGAGGCTCTGGCGGCTAAGGCCGAGCATCTCGGCCGCCGAGGCACGGTTGTTGCGGGTCAGGTCGAGCGCTGCCTCGATGCACAGCTGCTCGATGATGTCGGCGGTCTCGCGGACGATCTCGCGCAGCGGCACCCGTCCGACCAGTCCGGTCATGTCGTTGGCCGAGCGCAAGGGCTGCGTGGCGGAGGCAAGCTGGGGCGCGCGCGCCGCCCGGCGCAGCGAGAAGCCGTAGAATTGCTGGCCGCTCTCCTTCAGGATCGACCCGCTGAGTTCGACGTCGACCGCCCCGCCGTGCTGGGTGTGGAGCACGGTGGAAAAGCTCCGCACGACCCCCTCGGCCTCCACCGCCGTCTTGACCACGGCCATCTCAACGCCGCGCCGGCCGATGATGTCACCCAACGACTTGCCGGTTGCCTGGCGCCCGGTGGCGATCTCGGCAAGATCAAGAAAACTCTCGTTCGCCGCTACGATCTTCAGATCGCTGTCGACCACGACGATCGCGTCCGGCAGCTCGCGCCCAGCCTTGGCTATCAGGTCGTGTGCACCGGGCGACAGGCTGTCGGTGCCGTTGCGTCCGAAGCGGATGGAAAGCCGCGTCGCGCCATGCTGGCGATAGAAACGGGCGGAAATGCCGGTTGCGCTGTCATCATCCCGAAGCGCGAGATCGGCGATCTCGATATCGCCGGAGGCTCGGGCTGCGGCAACGAGCCTGTCGAGGTCCCGGACGCTTCGCTCGGCGAACAGCGATTCAACCGAGGCGCCGGCAATCTGGCGGCCGTCGCTCTCCAGCATCCGCCGCGCCGCCGAATTGGCTTCGAGGATCTTGCCGCTGGCCGCGTCGGCAATGATGATCGGGTCGGAAGAGGTATCGAAGAAGACGCGGTACTGGGACTCGGCATTCTGCAGCCGGGCGTAGTCGCTCTCCATCGCCAGCTGCGTCTCGACCAGCTTCTGCTGCAGGATCGAGATGGTGCGAAGATCGCGGCCGAGGGCAAGACGCGCGCCGTCCCTGGTCAGCGAGAGCATAGCGTAGCTGATCGGCAGGTCCGGACCGCCGGGCATGGGGTGGTTGATCTCGCGGCGCGGCGCCGCCTCGCTCGGGTTGCCGTCGCTGAGCATCCGGCCGACCTTCGCGCGACACTCGACCGTCACGACGTCGGCGAAGGCCTTGCCGATCCAGCTCGCAGGCACGTCGCCGAAAAGCTCCGCATCGCGGACAGCGACGTCGGCGATGACACCCTTGACGTCGATCAGAAGGGCAATGTCGGTCGATGCCGTCACCATGTTGGCGACGAGCGTTGCTTCGAGATTCGCGAAGGATCGGCCCGGGTCCGAGAAGGCGCTGCCGGAATTGGAGTAATTGATTCCCATGTTACCCGCTATCTATGCCAAGTCCCTCCGGGATTGACTGGTAACTGCTCAATGCGCAGTCCCGACGCGGGCACAGCATATCCGCCTTGGCGATGGCTGCAAGCGCATCCGTCTCCACCAGATCCGCACCGTAGCCCTCTAGCGGTTCCTGGGTCGCCTGGAAAGCCCAGCCGCCCAGAAACACCCGCAGGTCGGGAGAAAGGGCGGCGGCGCGCAGCGACGCGACGGATCCGGCCATGCCCTCCAGCATCCGCTCGCTGCCGACGCTGAGGCCGATCGCGTCGAATTGCTGGGTCGCCAGATCATTGTGCAGTTCCTCCCATGTCGCCGCCGGCTCGACAAGCGTCGCCCAGCCGGCCCTGAGGAACATCTCCGCCAGCACGAACAGGCCGAACGTATGCTGCTCGCCCGGGACGGGCGCGAGCAGCAGGCGCCGGGTGCTTCGCTGTGACGTGACGGCGAGTTCGCTCGCCATGCGGCGCATCATCTGTTGCAGATGCGCAGATTTGGTGGTGACGTCGACGAAGCTGAGCCTGTCCTCCTCCCAAAGCACTCCGATCTGCCGGATCGTCGGCGCCATGACGTGAAGAAAGATGTCGTCGAGGTCGAGCCCCTCCTCGACGAGGTCGACCAGAAACTGCCACTGCGCCTCATGGCGATCGGACAGGACGAGACCGACGATCCGGTCGACGTGGGTCCGTCGCCGGAGCGTCGCGACCGCCGCTGACGTGGCGCGCGGCATCCGGTGGGCATCATACAGCCGCGGGATCACCATCGACACGATCGCCTGGGCGAGACGGTTCTCCCAGCCGTTCTCCGGTGGAGACATGGCGCGGGCCCCGGACGGTGAGGGCGAGGGGCGTGTGTCCAATTCAGTTGACGGTAGCGGGCGGCGCGGTCGAGCCGCGGTGAGGTCGCGACCCGGCACATTCTCACGCAGAATCCCGGCCATCGGTTCCTCCCTCCGGCGCATCGATTACTTCGAATTATGGCCGGGTGCCAGCAGTCGTGGCGCCTGACGAAGCTTTTTGTTTTTCCTCCAAATAAATGTCTCTCAATCGCGGGGCGATTGCAACGCCCGGATGACAGTCCGGTGTAAAGTTTTTTGAGCGTCAATTTTACTTGACACATTGCGGCTGCCCACCGCAGACTTCCCCCATGAAGCCGCACCAGCTCACCGTCCGCTTCGATCCGCCGCCGGCTCCAATGAGGTCCGGTGGCCTCTACACGGAAGCGGAGCGGGCGCGGCGGGATGCTTCGGTCTGGACCTTCGTCCAGGGGATCCTCGCGCCGCTGCAGTTCCTCGTCTTCCTCGTCAGCCTGGCGCTGGTGCTGTGGTGTCTCGCGACCGGCGAAGGCGCCTTTGCAGCAGCCGCGTCGGTCGTCGTGAAGACGCTGGTGCTCTACGCGATCATGATCACCGGCTCGATCTGGGAGAAGGTGGTGTTCGGCCGCTATCTCTTCGCCCCGGCGTTCTTCTGGGAGGACGT
Source organism: Aurantimonas endophytica (assembly GCF_014196845.1). Lineage (GTDB taxonomy): Bacteria > Pseudomonadota > Alphaproteobacteria > Rhizobiales > Rhizobiaceae > Aurantimonas > Aurantimonas endophytica. The sequence goes on along the minus strand of NZ_JACIEM010000001.1, from coordinate 1,011,203 downwards.
CGTTTCGATGCTCGTCCTGGCACTGCACACGCTTTACCTCGCCATGCTGCTCCTCGGCCTCGGCACCGTGACGGAACAGCTGGCCGTGGCGCTCGCCGCCTATGCCAGCTACGCGGCCAACGCGACGCAGTTCCTTCTGAAGCTGCGCGCCGCACGGCTGGAACGGCCTTCCTACTCTCCGGTGGCTTCATGAGCCCCGTCGTTCAGCCCGCCGCCCGTCCCGCCCCGGTTGTCGGTTGTGCCGAGCGGCCGGTGCTGCGCGAGCGCGGCCAGCGCGAGGTGTTCTGCGGGCTGACCGGTATCGTCTGGTTGCACCGCAAGATCCAGGATGCCTTCTTCCTCGTCGTTGGCTCGCGAACCTGCGCCCATCTCATCCAGTCGGCCGCCGGGGTTATGATCTTCGCCGAGCCGCGTTTCGCCACCGCCGTCATGGAAGAGCGCGACCTCGCCGGCCTTGCCGACGCCAACGAGGAGCTCGACCGCATCGTCGCAAGGCTGGTCGAGCGGCGGCCGGACATCAAGATGCTCTTCCTCGTCGGCTCGTGCCCCTCCGAGGTCATCAAGCTCGACCTGTCCCGGGCAGCCGCCCGGCTCTCGCAGCGCCATGCGCCGGGTCTGAGGATCCTCAACTATTCCGGCTCCGGCATCGAGACGACCTTCACGCAGGGCGAGGACAAGTGCCTCGCTTCGCTGGTCCCCGAGCTTCCAGCCGTCACGGCCGAGCCGCAGCTGCTCGTCGTCGGCGCGCTCGCCGACGTCGTCGAGGACCAGTTCGCCCGGCTCTTCGCCACGATGGGGATCGACGACGTGCGGTTCCTGCCGCCACGCCAGTCGCGCGACCTGCCGCCGGTCGGGCCGGGGACGCGCTATCTCCTGGCCCAGCCATTCCTCGGCGATACGGCCCGGGCGCTCGACGAGCGTGGCGCGGTGCATCTGCCGGCACCGTTCCCGCTGGGCGCCGAGGGCACGACGAAGTGGCTGAAGGCCGCGGCCGACGCCTTCGGGGTCGACCCGATGCGCTTCCGCTCGGCGACGGCGGCAGCCGAGGCGCGGGCGCAGCAGGCGCTTGCCGCCTATCGCGACCGGCTCGAGGGAAGGCGGATCTTCTTCTTCCCCGACTCGCAGCTGGAGATCCCGCTCGCCCGGATGCTGTCGCGCGAGCTCGGCATGCGCCTGACCGAGATCGGCACGCCGTATCTGCACCGTACCCATCTGGCGGAGGAGCTGGCGCTGCTGCCGGAGGACGTCGTCCTGTCGGAGGGCCAGGACGTCGACCGGCAGCTCGACCGGGCGCGGGCCGAGCGCCCCGACATCACGGTCTGCGGCCTCGGTCTCGCCAATCCGCTCGAGGCGGAGGGGCTGACGACCAAATGGTCGATTGAGCTCCTGTTCACGCCGATCCAGGGCTACGAGCAGGCCGGCGATCTCGCCGCTTTGTTCGCCCGGCCGTTCGATCGGCAGACGCGGCTTCGGGTCTGAGGGAGGCGGCGATGCAACTCACCGTCTGGACCTATGAGGGACCACCGCATGTCGGGGCCATGCGCATCGCCACCGCGATGGAGGGCGTCCACTACGTCCTGCACGCGCCGCAGGGCGACACCTACGCCGACCTCCTGTTCACCATGATCGAGCGGCGCGACAAGCGCCCGCCGGTGACCTACACGACCTTCGAGGCCCGCGATCTCGGATCCGACACGGCGGCGCTGTTCCAAACGACGCTACGCGAGGCCTATGAGCGCTTCCGCCCCGAGGCGATGCTGGTCGGTGCCTCCTGCACCGCCGAGCTGATCCAGGACGATCCGGGCGGCCTCGCCAAGGCAGCCGGCCTGCCGGTGCCGGTGATCGCGCTCGAGCTGCCGTCCTACCAGCGCAAGGAAAACTGGGGCGCGGCGGAGACCTTCTACCAGCTGGTGCGCACGCTTGCCGCGCCGCCCGCTTCGGCGGACGGATCGACGGCTCCGGAACGGCCGGCGCGCCGGCGCCCGCTCTGCAACATCCTCGGGCCGACGGCGCTCGGCTTCCGGCATCGCGACGATCTCGCCGAGATCCGCACGCTGCTCGCCTCCCTCGGCGTCGATGTCGGGGTGGTCGCGCCGCTCGGCGCCTCGCCGGCGGACCTCGCGCGGCTCGGCGAGGCGGATTTCAACGTCGTCCTCTATCCCGAGATTGCCGGCGTCGCCGCAAGGTGGCTGAAGCGGAGCTTCGGCCAGGCATTCACCACGGTCGTGCCCATCGGCGTCGGCGCGACGCAGGAGTTCATCGCAGAAGTCCGGCAATTGGCCGGCATCGATGCCGAAACGTCGCTGCCCGAGACGCGGTTGCCGTGGTTCTCGCGGTCGGTCGATTCCAGCTATCTCACCGGCAAGCGCGTCTTCGTCTTCGGCGACGCGACCCACGCCATCGCCGCCGCACGGATGGTGACCGAGGAGTTCGGCTTTACGCTTGTTGGATTAGGCACTTACTCGCGGGAGTTCGCGCGCGAGGTGAGGGTCGTCGGTGAGGCACATGGCCTCACCGCGCTGATCACCGACGACTATCTCGAGGTCGAGGAAGCGATCGCGGCGCTGCAGCCGGAACTCGTGCTCGGCACGCAGATGGAGCGCCACATCGCCAAGCGGCTCGGGATCGGCTGCGCGGTGATCTCGGCGCCTGTCCACGTCCAGGACTATCCGGCCCGCCACTCGCCGCAGATGGGGTTCGAGGGCGCCAACGTCCTCTGGGACACGTTCGTGCATCCGCTGGTCATGGGGCTCGAGGAGCACCTGCTCGGCATGTTCCGCGACGATTTCGAGTTCAACGACGCGGCGCGCCCGTCGCATCTGGGCGCCGGCGAGCGGGTCGAGGCGGTCGCGCCGGCCGCTGCGCAGGCCGAGGCGGCGACGCTGGAGGCCGCCGGCTGGGGCGAGGACGCCGAGGCCGAGCTCCGCAAGATCCCCTTCTTCGTGCGCGGCAAGGCCCGCCGCAACACCGAACGCTTCGCAGCCGAACGTGGTCTGTCCCGGATCACCGTGGAGACGCTCTATGACGCCAAAGCCCATTTCGGCCGCTGACCCGGCTGCGGCGCGCGGCGGCGACGTCGCCATCCGAATGGTCATCATCACGCTCGACGGCCATGTCGCCGGTGCGGTGGCGGCGGCGCGGCAAAAGCTGCGGCGAGAACTGCCGGGGCTCGACCTCACCGTTCACGCGGCCACCGACTGGGACCGCGATCCGGCGGCTCTCGGCCGCTGCCTCGCCGACATTGCCGCTGCCGACATCGTCTTTGCGGGCATGCTGTTCCTGGAAGATCACATCATGCCCGTGCTGCCGGCGCTGCAGGCGCAGCGCGACCATTGCGACGCCATGGTCTGCGCCATGTCGGGCGCCGAGATCGTCCGGCTCACCAAGCTCGGCAAGTTCGACATGAGTGCCAAGAGCAGTGGCGCGATGTCGCTGCTGAAGCGGCTTCGCGGGTCGCGCAAGACCAAGGGCGAGAGCTCCGGCGCCAAGCAGATGGCGATGCTGCGGCGGCTGCCGAAGATCCTGCGCTTCATCCCGGGCACCGCCCAGGACGTGCGGGCCTATTTCCTGATGCTGCAATACTGGCTGGCGGGATCGGACGAAAACATCGCCAACATGGTGCGATACCTCGTCAACCGCTATGCGGACGGGCCCCGCGCCGTGCTGCGCGACCGGGTGCGCCCGGGCGAGCCACATGTCTATCCGGATGTCGGGCTGTACCATCCGCGGCTGCGCGACCGGATGGCCGTTCGACTGCAGAGCCTGCCGCAATCGGAGGGCGAGGCGGGCACGGTCGGCCTGCTGGTGATGCGCTCCTATGTGCTGTCCGGCGATACCGGGCACTATGACGGGGTGATCGCGGCGCTGGAGGCGCGGGGGTTGCGGGTCATCGCGGCCTATGCCAGCGGGCTGGATTCGCGGCCCGCCATCGACGCCTATTTCAAGCGCGACGGAAAGCCGACCATCGACGCGATGGTCTCGCTGACCGGCTTCTCGTTGGTCGGCGGCCCAGCCTACAACGATGCGCGGGCGGCCGAAGAGGCGTTGGCCGGGCTCGACGTGCCGTTCATCTCGGCGCAAGCGGTCGAGTTCCAGTCGCTGGACGAGTGGCGCGTCTCGCCGGCCGGGCTGACCCCGGTTGAATCGACGATCATGGTAGCGATCCCGGAGATCGACGGCGCAACCGGCACGATGCTGTTCGGCGGGCGCACCGTCATCCCCGGCTCCGACGGGCATCGGGAAATGACCGCCGAGCCGGACCGCGCCGACATGCTGGCGCGCCGGGTCACCAAGCTGATTGCGCTGCGCCGGCGCGCCAAGGCCGAGCGCCGCATCGCCATCACCATCTTCAACTTCCCGCCGAATGCCGGCAGCGTCGGCACCGCCGCCTATCTCTCCGTCTTCGCCTCCCTGTTCAACACGCTGAAGGCGCTGAAGGCCGACGGCTATGACGTCAGGATGCCGGCCAGCGTCGACGCGCTGCGCGAGTCCATCCTCTTCGGCAACGCCGCCCAGTTCGGAGCGCAGGCCAATGTCCATGCCCGCATCCGGGCCGACGACCACGTCCGGCGCGAGCCGCATCTCGCCGAGATCGAGGCGCAGTGGGGACCCGCGCCGGGGCGCCAGCAATCGGACGGCGCGTCGATCTTCGTGCTCGGCCACGGCTTCGGCAACGTATTCGTCGGGGTGCAGCCGGCCTTCGGCTACGAGGGCGATCCGATGCGGCTCCTGTTCGAGAAGAGCTTCGCGCCGACGCACGCCTTCTCGGCCTATTACCGCTGGCTGCGCGAGGAATTCCGCGCCGATGCGGTCCTGCATTTCGGCACCCACGGCGCGCTGGAGTTCATGCCGGGCAAGCAGGTGGGCCTGTCCTCGGCCTGCTGGCCGGACCGGCTGATCCAGGACCTGCCGAACATCTATCTCTACGCCGCCAACAATCCGTCGGAAGGCACGATCGCCAAGCGCCGCGCCGCCGCGACGCTGGTGTCGCACCTGACGCCGCCGGTCTCGCATGCCGGACTCTATCGCGGCCTCGTCGACCTCAAGGCGACGATCGAGCGCTGGCGCCAGACCGCGCCCGACGCCGCCGCCGAGCGGCTGAGCCTCGCCGAGACGATCGGCGCGCAGGCGGTCGAACTCGATCTCCTGAAGGCCGGCGCCGACGGCGAGGCCGAACCCTTCGATGTCGAGGCGCTGCGGCTGGCCGTCACCGAGCTTGAGACGACGCTGATCCCGCACGGGCTGCATGTGGTCGGGGAGACGGTCACCGATGCCGAGCGGCTCGACCTGCTGTCGGCGGTCGCCGAGATGGCGCTCGGGGCCGAGCCGAACCGTGCCGCGCTCGAGCTGCTGTCTGCCGGCGACGAGGGCGCGGCGCTTGCTGCTTGCCTCAAGACCGATGGCACCGAGCCGATCCTCGCCGCGAACACCATCGCCTCTCTCATCCGACTAGACACTGATCTGCGTTGTGACACCGAGCTGACGGCTTTGCTTGCTGCATTGGACGGGCGGTTCATCCGGCCGGTCGCGGGCGGCGACCTCCTGCGCTCGCCGCAGATCGTGCCGACCGGGCGGAACGTCCACGGCTTCGATCCCTTCCGCATTCCCAGCGCCTTCGCCGTCGCCGACGGCCGCCGGCAGGCGGATCGGATCCTCTCTCGCCACGCCGCCAGCGGCCACGCGCTGCCGGAGAAGATTGCGATCGTCCTGTGGGGCACCGACAATTTGAAGAGCGAGGGCAGCCCGCTCGCCCAGGCGCTGGCCCTGATGGGCGCGACGCCGCGCTATGACGGCTTCGGCCGGCTCGCAGGCGCCGACCTTGTGCCGCTGGAGGTTCTGGGCCGGCCGCGGATCGACGTCTTGATCACCCTGTCCGGCATTTTCCGCGACCTCCTGCCGCTGCAGTCCAAGCTCTTGGCGGAAGCGGCCTTCCTCGCTGCCTCGGCGGACGAGCCGCTGGAGCAGAACTTCGTGCGCAAGCACGCGCTCGCCTATGCCGAAGAGACCGGCTGCGATTTCGAGACCGCGGCGCTCCGGGTGTTCTCCAATGCGGACGGCGCCTACGGGTCGAACGTCAACTTGCTGGTCGATTCCGGCGCCTGGTCGGAGGAGGGCGAGCTTGCCGCCGCCTACACCCGCCGCAAGTGCTTCGCGGTCGACCGCAAGGGCCGGACCGGCGAGCAGGCGGCGCTGCTGAAGGCGTCCTTCGCCCGGGTCGAGATGACCTACCAGAACCTCGAATCGGTGGAACTCGGCGTCACCACGATCGACCATTATTTCGATACGCTCGGCGGCATCAGCCGCGCGGCTTCGGAGGCCCGCGGAAGCACCGTCCCCGTCTATATCGGCGATCAGACCCGCGGCGAGGGCAAGGTCCGCAGCCTCGAGGAGCAGGTGGCGCTCGAGACTCGCACGCGGACGCTCAACCCCAAATGGGTCGAGGCGATGCTCGCCCATGGCTACGAGGGCGTCCGCCAGATCGAGAGCCACGTGACCAACACGCTCGGCTGGTCGGCGACGACCGGCCAGGTCAGCCCCTGGGTCTACAAGCGGCTTGCCGAGACCTTCGTGCTCGACCCCGCCATGCGCGAGCGCCTCGCGGCGCTCAACCCGACGGCGTCGGCCCGGATGGTAGACCGCCTGATCGAGGCGCAGGAGCGCCGCTACTGGCTGCCCAGCGACGCCGAACTCGACGCGCTCAGGGAAGCCGGCGACGAACTCGAGGATCGGCTCGAGGGCATCAAACCCATGGAGGCGGCGGCATGAGCGCGCTGAAGACGACCCTGCCGCTGCCGAATGCGCTCCACCGCCGCGAGGACGGCGAGGGCAGCGTCCAGGTGCGGATGGAGAGCAGCCTGAAGATCGAGGGCGCCCTCGTCTTCGCGATCTACGGCAAGGGCGGGATCGGCAAGTCGACGACCTCGTCGAACCTGTCGGTGGCGTTCTCCAAGCTCGGCAAACGGGTGCTGCAGATCGGCTGCGACCCCAAGCACGATTCCACCTTCACCCTGACCAAGCGGCTACAGCCGACGGTCATCGACGTACTGGAGTCGGTGAACTTTCATGCCGAGGAGCTGCAGCCGGAGGACTTCGTCTTCGAGGGCTACAACGGCGTGATGTGCGTCGAGGCGGGCGGGCCGCCCGCCGGCACCGGCTGCGGCGGCTACGTCGTCGGCCAGACGGTGAAGCTCCTGAAGGAGCATCACCTGCTGGAGGACACCGACGTCGTGATCTTCGACGTGCTCGGCGACGTCGTCTGCGGCGGCTTCGCCGCGCCGCTCCAGCATGCCGACCGCGCCCTCGTCGTCACTGCCAACGATTTCGACTCGATCTTCGCGATGAACCGGATCGTCGCGGCGATCCAGGCGAAGGCCAAGAACTACGACGTCCGGCTCGGCGGCGTCATCGCCAACCGTTCGGCGAACACCGACGAGATCGACCGCTTCAATGCCGCCGCCGGGCTGCAGCGGGTGGCGCATTTCCCTGATCTCGACGTCATCCGCAAGAGCCGGCTGAAGAAGTCCACCTTGTTCGAGATGGAGGCCTCGCCGGAGCTCGAGGCGGTTCAGAACGAATATCTGCGCCTTGCCGCCTCGCTCTATGCGGGCGTCGCGCCGATGGACGGTCGCGCCATGAAGGATCGCGACATCTTCGATTTCCTGGGGTTCGAATGACCGGCGTGGCGACATACGAGACGCGGCGCGGCGAGATCGAAACCTATTTCGATCGCACCGCCGCCGAGACGTGGAAGCGGCTGACCTCGGACGCGCCGCTGGGCCGCATCCGCGCCAGCGTGCGGGCCGGGCGGGACGCGATGCGCGAGGCGCTCTTGGCGATGCTGCCGGCGGACCTTTCCGGCCGCCGCATCCTCGATGCCGGCTGTGGCACCGGCGCCCTGTCCATCGAAGCGGCGCGGCGCGGTGCGGACGTGGTGGCGATCGACCTGTCGCCGACGCTGGTCGCCCATGCCGCAGCGCAGGCGGCGGAAGCCGGTCTCGGCGGCCGCATCCGCTTCATCGCCGGCGACATGCTGGACGGGGCGCTCGGCCGCTTCGACCACGTCGTGCTGATGGACTCGCTGATCCACTACGACGCCCCCGACGCCGTCGCGTCGCTCGCCACTTTGGCGATGCGCACGGACGGATCGATCGTCTTCACCGTCGCCCCGAAGACGCCGGCGCTGACCTTGATGCACATGGCCGGGCGGCTGTTCCCCCGCGCCGACCGGGCGCCGTCGATCGTGCCCGTGGAGGCCGGCCGGCTGGCCGCCGGGATCGAGGCGCATCCGGCGCTGGCGGGCTGGGATGTCGGCCGGGACGCACGGATCACCAGTCTCTTCTACAAGAGCCATGCGCGGGAGCTCGTCCGGGCATGACCGAGATCGTCCGCAACCGCTTCGAATTCGGCGCCTTCACCCGGGCGCTGATGCCGTTCGCCGATGCGGCGGCGACGGACCTGCCGCTCGGTCGGCTGTTGCGGTTGTCGCTGTTCCAGGTCTCGGTCGGCCTGACGCTGGTGCTGCTCGGCGGCACGCTGAACCGCGTGATGGCGGTCGAGCTCGGCATTCCGCTGTCGGTGATCGCGGTGGCCATGGCGCTGCCGCTGATCTCCGCCCCGGCGCGGGCGCTGATCGGCTTCAAGTCGGACAACCACCGGTCCTATCTCGGCTGGCGGCGGGTGCCGTATATCTGGTTCGGGTCGCTGATACAGTTCGGCGGCCTGACGCTCATGCCCGTCTCGCTGCTGATCATCGCCGAGGACATGCCGGGCACCGACGGTTTCGGCGAAGCCGGCATGGCGCTGGCCTTCCTGATGGTCGGTGCCGGCATGCACACGGTGCAGACGGCGGGTCTGGCGCTGGCGATGGATCTGGCGCCGCCCGAGAAGCGGCCCCGCGTCGTCGCCATGCTCTATACGACGCTGCTGCTCGGCATGTTCGTCGGCGCCGTGGTGATCGGCCAGTTGCTGGCGGATTTCACACCGCTCCGCCTCATCCAGATCCTCAACTGGTCGGCGATCATCACCTGCGCGCTGACCGCCATCGCGATCTGGAAGCAGGAGCCGCGGCGGCGCGACATCGGGCCGGATACCGCGCCGCCCGAAAAGCCGAAGCTGCGCGAGGCGATCGCCTCGCTCGCCGCCGAGCCGGGCCTGATGCGGCTATTGGTGACGCTGGCCTTCGGCACGGCGGCCTTCGGGATGCAGGACATCCTGCTCGAGCCCTATGGCGGCGAGGTGCTCGGCATGCGGGTCGGCTCGACGACGCTGCTGACGGCGCTGTTCGCGGCCGGCAGCTTCGCCGGCTATCTCGTTGCCGCGCGAGTTCTTGCCCGCGGTGGCAACGTCTATGTCGTCGCCGCCGTCGGCCTGATGCTCGGGCTGCCGGGCTTCTCCGCCGTCATCCTCTCGGCGCCGTTCGGCTCGGTCGGCCTGTTCTGCGCCGGCACCGCCGGGATCGGTCTCGGCGCCGGCCTGTTCTCGGTGTCGATGCTGATCGCCGCGATGGGCATCGCCGGCGAGGGCCGCAGCGGCCTCGTGCTCGGCGCCTGGGGCGCCGTCCAGGCTATGGCCCTCGGCCTTGCCGTCGCCTTTGGCGGTTTCCTGCGCGACGGTGTCGGCCTGCTCGCCGATGCGGGCTGGCTCGGCGCCGCCTTCAGCGGACCGGCCGCCGCCTACGGCGTCGTCTACCATTTCGAGATTGGCCTGCTGTTCCTAACGCTTGCCGCGCTGGGTCCGCTGGTCGTTCCGGCCCGGGTCAAGCCGCGGCCGGCCCCGTCGCCCGGCTTCGGCCTGGCCGACCTGCCCAACTGAACCGTCGCCGCCTGGGAGAGACTGCCATGCCCCTCATCCCCTTCACCGAGCAGTTCGATATCCCGCTGCTGCTCGTCTTCCTGTTCTTCCTGTTCTTCCTCGGCCTCGTCTACTACCTGCGGTCCGAGGACAAGCGCGAGGGCTACCCGCTGGAGTCCGACCGCACGCGCGGCACCGGCGGGCGGATGCAGGTGGTCGGGTTCCCGCCGATGCCGTCTCCCAAGGTGTTCCGGCGCTCCGACGGCTCGGTCCAGCTGGCGCCGCGTCCGGCCCGCGAGCGGGAGATCAACGCCATTCCGGCCTATGAATTCCCCGGCGCGCCGCTGCTGCCGCTCGGCGATCCGCTGGTCGACGGCGTCGGCCCCGCCTCCTACGCGCTCAAGGAGGACGTGCCGGATCTGACCTATGAGGGCACGCTGAAGATCGCGCCGATGCGGAGCAACCCGCAATACCGGATCGCGGCCGGCGATCCCGATCTCGTCGGCATGGAAGTGGTGGCCTCCGACGGCCGCGTGGTGGGCACGATCGTCGACATCTGGCTCAACGCGGCGGAATACTTCATCCGCTACCTCGAGGTGGAGACCAGCCTCGAGGCCGGCGGTCGTCGAATCCTCGCGCCGGTGAGCTTCGCCGATATCCGCGCCTCCCGGCGGGCCGTGCACTTCGGCTCGCTGACCGCCGACCAGTTCAGCCGCGTGCCCGGCCTTGCCAGTCCCGACCAGATCACCCTGCGCGAGGAAGACCGGCTCAACGGCTATTTCGCCGGGGGCTACCTCTATGCCGGCACGACACCGAAAGGATTCCTCGCATGACCATGGCGGAATTCGACGATATCCGCACCGAACTCAAGCAGGAGGAGCTGCCTGCCGGGGAACGGATGCTCTGGCAGGGAAAGCCGGACTGGTGGCGCCTTGCGCTCGGGGCATTCCAGCTGAAGGCGGTGGGCGTTTACTTCCTCGCCTTCGCCCTGTGGCGGTTCGGCATGACCTACTGGGAGACCGGCATCGCCCTCGCGGCGCTGAACGCGGTCCTGACGCTTCTGCCGTCGCTCGGTCTCGGCGTCTCGCTGATCCTCCTGCTCGCATATCTGACCGCTCGGGCGACGACCTTCACGATCACCGAGCGGCGGCTGGTGCTGCGCTATGGCGTCGCGTTGCCGGCGCAGCTCAACGTGCCGCTGAAGGACGTGGAGGCTGCCGCCGTGCGGCTCTACGCGGACGGATCGGGCGACATTCCGCTGACGCTGCCGGATGCCGGGCGCCCCTCCTATTTTCAACTCTGGCCCTATGCGCGGCCGTGGCGGCTCGGCCGCAGCGAGCCGATGCTGCGGGCGGTGCCGGATGCCGAAGCTGTCGCGCGGCTCCTGTCCGAGACCTTGGTCGCGGCGCAGGGCGGCCAGCGCGTCGCCGTCGCACCCCCACCGGTTTCGGCCCGCTCCGCGCCGGCCGGCCATGCGGCAGCGGTTTGAGGAGGCGAGAATGGCCAAGCCCCGCCAGAGCGCGATCAACTTCTATCCCACCCCGGACCGGCCGATCCCCAAGCCGATCCTGTTCGGTGCGGCAGCGCTGGCGCTCGGCGCCATCGCCGTGATCGGCACCGGCCGCGCCACCGGCATCGGCATCGCCGGAACGCCGACGGTCGAAACGCTCGCCCATCGCGAACTGGCGCTCGACGAGCGGACGGACGGATCGGCGGCGCTGCTCGACGCCCACTCCCGCGAGGCGCTGATCACCATCGTCGAGGGCGAGGGCGCCTTCGCGATCGAGGCTCTGCGCAATTTGCAGCGCAACCGGCTGCGCAAGGGCATCGACGATGCCGCGCCCTTCCTGCTGGCGCTGAAGGCGGACGGGCGACTGGTGCTGGAAGACCCGCGGACACCGCAGCAGGTCGAGCTGCGCGCCTTCGGCGAGACCAACATCCAGGCCTTCGCGGCCCTGCTCGATCCGACCGGGGAGGGCGGACAATGATCCAGGCACTGTTAGGCGGCCGCCGCGAAGAGGTCGGCTGTACCGTCGAGGTGGTGAACACTTTCGAGAGCCTCGAGGCGCATGTGCGCTTCGACGGCGGCGTCACCGTCGAGCCCGGCGACGAGGTGCTGGTGCACGGGGCGCCGGTCGAGGTCCCGTACGGCCACCGCGCCAGCGTGCGCCGCGTCGCCACCATCAAGCGCGCCGGCTGGCTGGAGAGAGGCTGGGTCCGGATGACCGGCGATCTCGAATTCATGGAACTCTGCGAGTTCTCGTTTTCGGAAAGGGCAAGCCTATGAACGCGCATGCATCGATTGCCGCGTCGGCCGGAGCCGACGCGCTCAACGAGACCACAAAGGCGGCGCAGCAGGATACGCTGCTCACGCCGCGCTTCTACACGACCGATTTCGAGAAGCTCGACAAGGTCGACGTCTCCGGCGTGCGCCGCGAATGGGACGAGCTCATCGCCGAACTGAAGTCGGACCCCAACAAGGGCCATTTCCGGCGCAACGCCGACTGGAACACGATCGATCTCGACAGCCTGCCCGAAGGCCTGCGCAAGGAGTTCGTCGACTTCCTCGTCTCGTCCCTGACGGCGGAATTCTCCGGCTGCGTGCTCTACAAGGAGATGAAGCGGCGTGGCACCAATCCCGACATCTGCGAGCTGTTCTCGCTGATGAGCCGCGATGAGGCCCGCCATGCCGGTTTCATCAACGACGCGCTCAAGGAATTCGGCATCGGCGTCAATCTCGGCTTCCTGACCAAGGCCAAGAAATACACCTATTTCCAGCCGAAATTCATCTATTACGCGACCTATCTGTCCGAGAAGATCGGCTACGCCCGCTACATCGCGATCTACCGGCATCTCGAGCAGCACCCCGAGCGCCGCTTCCACCCGATCTTCAAATGGTTCGAGAAGTGGTGCAACGACGAGTTCCGCCACGGCGAGGCGTTCTCGCTCCTGATGCGCGCGGACCGCAGCGTCCTCGAAGGGCGCAACAAGCTGTGGATCCGGTTCTTCCTGCTGGCGGTGTTCGCGACGATGTATGTCCGCGATCATGCCAGGCCGGAGTTCCACAAGGCCCTCGGCCTCGACCCGACGGCGTACGACTACCGGGTGTTCCGCATCACTTCGGACATCTCGCGCCAGGTCTTCCCGATCATGCTCGACATCGACGATCCCCGCTTCCGCGCCGGCCTGGAGCGGATCCTCGCGGCAAGCCGCACCGTGGCGGCGGGGCAGGAAAAGGGTGGGATCGCCGGGCGGCTGATGGCCTGGAAGGGCAAGGCGTCCGCCGCCCTGACCTTCGCGCGGCTCTACACGCTGCCGGTCATCCGCAACGAAATCCCGGTCGACAGCCGGCTCGTCCCCGCCTGGTAGCCGGCGGCGGCGCCCGACGCTGCCGCTGACAAGATCGACGTCCTGCCCCGACGACCGGGACAGGGCGGGCCGCCCGCCTGTTCATGACGCCGTGGAGTCCAGTCGATGACCGAGTATCTCTATCCAGCCCTCTTCGCTCTTGGCGTCTGGTGGGCATCGACGGTCCTCATCATCTATCTCGACGGCCTGCCGCGCTGGACCTTCAAATACTCGATGATCGGCGCGACGGTAATCTTCGCGATCTCGCTGATCGGTCTCGAACGCACGGCGGGCGACGCGACGATCGCCGGCGCCTATTGGGCATTTACCTTCGGGCTGCTGGCCTGGGGCTGGCAAGAGATGAGCTTCTACATGGGCTACGTCACCGGCAGCCGGAAGCAGCCCTGTCCGGAAGACTGCCGGGGCTGGAAGCATTTCGGCCATGCCATCCAGACCAGCCTCTACCACGAGCTGGCGATCATCGCGGCGGCGGTGGCGGTCGTCTGGCTGACCTGGGGCGGACCCAACCAGATCGGCATGTGGACCTTCATGGTGCTGTGGTGGATGCACCAGAGCGCCAAGCTCAACGTCTTCCTCGGTGTGCGCAACCTCAACGAGGAGTTCCTCCCGGAGCATCTGGAGTTCCTCAAGAGCTTCCTGACCAAGCGCTCGATGAACCTGCTGTTTCCGTTCTCGGTGACGATCTCGACGGTGATCACTGCGCTGCTCGTCGTCGCCGCGATGGCGGAGGGCGCCAGCGCCTTCGAGCGCGCCGGCTACACCTTCCTCGCCGTGCTGATGGGCCTGGCGATCCTCGAGCACTGGATGCTGGTGCTGCCGATGCCGTCCGGCGCGATCTGGGCGCCGGGGCTGAAATCGCGCGGCGAGCGCCAGCCCTTCGATGCCGAGATCGTCGTCGGCTTCCTCGGCGCCGGCAAGACGACGACATTGCGGCGGATGCTGGCCGAGGCCGACCCGAACGTGAAGACAGTCGTCCTCGTCAACGATTTCGGCGAGCTCGGCATCGACGGTTCGCTGCTCGAGGGCCAGGGTGCCGACGTCGTCGAACTCGCCAATGGCTGCATCTGCTGCTCGCTGCGCAAGGACCTGTCGGCGCAGCTGCGCGAGGTGGTCGCGCGCATCAAGCCGCAACGCGTCCTGATCGAGCCGTCCGGCGTCGCCGACGTCGCGTCGCTGCTGCGCGTCCTGCACGAGCGGGAGATCGGCGACCTCTTGCGGTCGCTGCGGCTCTACACCGTCATCGACGCGGGCGCCTTCCTGCGCGATTTCGCCCGCATGCCGGAGTATTTCCGCCTGCAGGCGAAGCTTGCCCCGGTGTTCATCCTCAACAAGACCGATCTCGTCACGCCCGGCGAATGCGAGACGGTGCGCGAGACGCTGACGGCGCTCAACCCGGCGGCAGAGATCCTGCCGGCCCGCTACGGCGTGGTCGAGGCCGGGATCGATACGTCCACCGCGCTGACGACCTGGCGGGAGACGGAGGGCGTTGACGCGCTGGATCGCGGCCACAGCCATGGCGGTCACGCCGGCGCGGCGCGCAACGGTGCCGGGCCGGCGGCAGACGCCGTTGCTGCCACGCCCGCCGAAATATCTGCGCATCGCCATGATCATAACGGGCACGATCACGACGCGCGTTCCCACGATCTCGGCGCGCATTCTCACGGCCACGACGCGCATGCTCATCACCCCATCGACGCAGGCGGCAACGGGAACGGTCACGGCCATGATCATGCCCATGAAGAGGCTGCGATGGGCTTTTCCTCCTGGAGCCGTCACCTTGCCGGACCCGTCGACGCGGAGCGGTTGCGCCAGACGCTGGCGGTGATAGCCGCCGGCGAGGTCGGCGAGATCGCCCGGATGAAGGGGATCGTGCGGTCGAGGGGCGGCTGGCTGCGGTTCGATGTCGCCGGCGGCTGGCCTTCCATCGCGGCACATCTGCCGACACCGTCCGAGGCGCCACGCGCTTTGGCGATCGGCCGGAACCTCGACATGGCTCGGCTCGACCAGATCTTCGCCGATCTGGTTGCCGAAGCGGGTCCCGCCGAGGGCAGGTCTGCCATGGCTCCGGCCCTCGACGCGCAAGGCCTACGGCCGGCGATCGTCCACTAGTTTGCAGACGCCGGCAGGCCGATCTTTCCGGCAGATCATGGCCGGCCTCGGCTTGTCCGTTGGCAATGGCTTGCGGCAATGATGCTGCGGCCCGTTCAGCCGCCGACAAGCGATCGCCCGGTGCCGGTTGCGGCTGCGCGACAATTCGGCCGTTTTCACCAGCCATCACTCGGTGCCGACAAGCGCCCTTTAGCGGTTCGCTTCGTCCGGCGCTGCCGATCTCGGGCTGCCGCTTGTCCTTCGTGTGCCCTTCGCCGCTCGTGAAGAAGCGCTGCTGCCCGTTGCGACGAACGTTGGTGCGAGGGACGTCGCGGCCCTCTCGTCGGAGCGCGAGGCTCGAAAGTACCGAGACCGATGGCAGGGGCCGACGCTTGAGATCGTCTGCAATTGCCTGCTCGCCCTGAACGGACCCAGACATCGGAAATAGGCGGCGGCGCACCGAACCCCGGTCCGCTCGGGCAAGGCCGCAGAAGGTCGCGCGCGGCGCTATCCCTGTCCGCTCCTCCCCCGCGGCGGGCCGCGCAAGGGCCTCGGCGAACAGCCGGAAGCTCGGTCGGCAAGAAAAAGGCGCCTTGTAGGGCGCCTTTTTCGGTTTGGGATCGCTCCGGGTGGATCAGTTTTGAGGCGCGGGGACGATCGTGGTCGGCGCCGGATCTGCCGCAGGCCCTGGCTGCGGATTTACAGGCAGCGGGTTGCTCGGCGGCTGGCCCATCGAGGGCGCGTCGGAGGCCTCCGGCGCTCCGGGCGCTGGCGAAGCTTCGGGCGTCACCTCGGGACTGCCGGGAACCGGCGCCTGCGGCGCCGACCCATCCGGCGACGGGGCGTCGCTTGGGCCGGGCGGGGCTGGCGCCGGATCGGCCGGTGCGGCCGGAGTCGGCGTGACCGTGCCGCCCAAGGTCGGGTCGGCGGCCGGCGCATCCGGCTCGCCCGCCGGCGGCAGTCCGGTGCCTTCGCCGGCTGGTTCCACCGACTGCTCGATCGCGTCCTCGGCGATCGGCGGCGCGACGACTGCGGGTTGTTCTGCCGCCGCGTCGGGTCCTGCCTGCGCCACGGGAACCGCTTCGCCGAGGATGATCGCCTGCTTCGGCCCTGGGTCCGGCGGCTGTCCGTCCACGGTGAGGCCGGCCAGATAATGCTCCAGCAGATTGTAGCCGCCGAGCGGCTTGTTGTTGCCGTGATGACAGGTGCCGCAATTGGCCTTGCCCGGGTCGCCGAGCGGGCCCTTGCGATTGTCGGGCAGGACCGCGGCCAGCGGCTCGATGTAGTTGACGTTGATGTCGCGCGCCATCCGGATGCCCCAATAGGCGATCCAGCGGAACGGGGTCGACTGGGTCCAGTCCTGGAAGGAACGGGAATTGTGGCAGTAGGTGCAGTTGACGCCGAGCGATTCCGACATCTGCATCATGAAGATGTAGAGGTTCTCCGCGCCTTCCACGGTCGTGCCAGGACTGTCCGGGCCGGGGAAGGGCGTGCGGGATTCGATGTTAGCCGACAGGGGATCGGCCTGCAGATACTGGCTATAGGGCACGTCGGAGAAGAACTCTGTGATCGACGCGGCCTCAAGATGCCAGGACTGCGGCTTGCCGAGGAACTGGTCGCCGGTTGGTTCATTCTGGCTGTACCAGAGCGCCGGCGGCACGTTCTCGCCGCGATGGCAGGTATAGCAGGTGACGCCGGAGGGAGCGACGTGCTCGGCCCACTGAGCGTTGATGTGCTGGACCATCCGCAGCATCGTGCGGGACACGACCTTCGTGTACAGGGCGTCGCTGGCGAAGCCCTCCTCTGAAGTCAGGTCATGGCAGTACTCGCAGCCCTGGACCGGCGAGACCCATTCGGTGATCGCCAGCATCAGCCGGGTGAACTCCGCGTCGGTGAGATTGCCGAGAATCTGGACATTCTCGTAGATCTCGCTGGCGAGCGGGCTGTCCGTGTTGTCGGCCGGATCCAGCGGAACCGGAAGCGCCGCATATTGCAGCTGGCGGTCGGCGTCCCGGAGCTGCGCCAGGCCGGTGCCCGGCGCGCCGGTCTCGAGTGTCTCGATCGGTGGCAGGATCCAGGGCGGGATCGCCAGGCCGAGCAGGGCGAGGGCGCCTGCCACGATGGAAAGGACGATGGGAGCCGATCTCATTGCGTGACGCTCCTCATCGTGTCGTCAGGGGTGGGAAAGGCGGGATAGACGGAGGGGTACTCCGGCGCGATGCCGTGCCTGACGCCCCAGAGGTACCAGTTGTCGACGACCGTGCCGGTGAGCAGCACGCCGATCGCGCCCGTGAAGGTGGTCAGCACCGCGAACCACCAGGCCCAGCGGTGGATGGATTCGTAGGAGGCGTTGAAGCCCATGGTCCAGCGCCAGAACAGGCCGGCGCGCTCTGCCGCGGTGCCGCGGTCGACGATCTCCTCCGCCTCGCGTTCGCCGCCGAAGCGGGACACGGCGAGGATCGTCGCGCCATGCATCGCGAACAGCATCGTCGAGCCGTAGAGGAAGACGATCGAGAGCATGTGGAACGGGTTGTAGTACCAGTTGCCGTAGAGGACCGAGACCGATGCGGTCCAGTTGAGGTGGGTGATGATGCCGAAGGGCACCGCCTCCGACCAGGAGCCCATCAGCACCGGCCGGAACAGGCCGAGGCTGAGGAACAGAAAGATCGCCGAGGCGAAGGCCCATGAGGTGTGGGTGCCCATGCCGAGAGCCCGGGCCCTGGTATAGGAGCGGACCCACCACAGAAGAACGGACATGGTCAGGAAGAAGCCGGCAAGGATCCACCAGCCGCCGTCGCCCAGCGGCACCAGCGGGTTGAGCCCGTATTTGGCTGGCGGCGGATCGAGTGACAGGAAGGCGATGTTGCGCACGAAGGCGTAGGGGTCCCAGTTCACCGACGCCCACATGTTGAGCCCGATGATCTCGATGGCGATGAAGCCGAAGGCGAGCGAGGCAGCGCCCGACCAGCCGAGATAGAGGGGCCCCAGCTGCGGGTCGCCGATCTTGCCGAGTAGGTGGCTGAAGCCCTTGGCCTGGATCCGCGGCACATCCCCGGCCGGTAGCGGAACCCCCGGATCGAAGGGGCCGCGGATCTGGACCCTGTTGTAGATGCTGGCGTAGTAGCCCATGGCTGGTCCTCCCTTCAGTAGCTGACATCGCCGATGGTGGCGGGGGTCTGGAGGTAGAAGTCGAACCAGTTCGGCCAGCCGCCATCCCAGAACGGGCCGGAGATGATGATGCAGACCGCGCTCCAGAATCCGGCATTCAGGGCGAAGAACAGGCCGAGACGGTGGATGCCGTAGGGGCCGATCGAGTAGCAGATGAAATCGCGGAAATAGGCGTTCTCGTGCTCGCCATACTTGACCGTCTTGCCCTTGCCGGGGTTCACGGCTGCAAGGATCACGCCGGCGTGGAGGCCGAGAAACATCGTCGTGGTGAAGAAGAACGTCACCGCCAGCATGTGCGCCGGGTTCAGGTGAAAGTGCAGGGACTGGTAGCCGACATTCGAGACCCAGTCCAAATGGCTCATGATGCCGTAGGGAAAGCCGTGGCCCCAGGCGCCCAGCAGGAGCGGTCGGATCACTACCAGCGACACATAGGCCAGCACCGCGAAGGAATAGGCGATCGGCACATGCCAGCCGATGCCGAGCTTGCGGCAGATCTCGATCTCGCGCAGCGTCCATGAGACGAAGCCGCCGATCGCGCACATGGTGACGAGCTGCCAGATGCCGCCGTCGTCGAGCGGCGCCAGTCCGAGGCCGTAGGCGACGGAGGGCGGTGCGACGCTGACAGCGAAGATATTGTAGGTGTCGCCCTGGCTGATGTCGTAGAAGATCAGCAGCGATCCGAGCAGCGAGAAGAACGCCGCCGTGACGCCGAAGAACCCGACATAGAATGGGCCGACCCAGAAGTCGAAAAGGTCACCGCCGACGAGGGTCCCGCCCCGGACGCGGTATTTCCGTTCGAAAGACAGCATCGCCATGGCAGACAACTCCTCTCTGGATGGGTGTTGTGAGGGGCGGCGACGCTGGCCCGCCGCCCCTTGTGTCGTCGGACCGGACTAGCTCGGTCGGACCGTCATCTCGACCTGTCCGGTCTGGACGGTGCCTGCCGCGTTCGGATTGGCCAGCCAGTTGAAGCGGGCCGTCGACAGCAGGATGAAGTGGATCAGCAACGCCAGCACCAGAAGGAAGGTGAAGAGCCCGATCAGGGCCCGGCGCGGATCGAAGAGAAGCCAAATTCGCCACATGGTTCGCCTCCTTAGCTGATGAGGGTGAGTAGGGGCTGCACCACGTCGAGGCTGGCCGCACTGACCTCGGGGGTCTGCAGCCAGGGCCGCCAGATCCAGACGAGAATGTGCGCGACGACCGCGATGCCGGTGAAGACGGCGAAGGACGTCACGAAGAGTCCGTTGAACTCCTGTGCCTCCCTCTCCGTCATGCCGGAAAGCGTGCCCGCTTCCCGGCCAGCTGCCGTGAGATGATCTGCCATGTTCCTTTCTCCGTTGATCTTGGAAGTCTTCGCCAGCGCCCGTTTGTCACCGGGCCCTGTCGAAGCGGGGGTTCCCGCGCCGTCACCGCATGAAGGCGTAGGGAAGGACCGAATGGGCCGTGGCCCGGGCGTCGCTGACGACGGCGAAATATGCGCCGGGCTCGAAGGGCAGCGGCCGGAGCCGCGGTGGCAGCAGGCGCGAGATCAGTGACACGGCGAGAAAGAGCGGAAAGGACAGGGCATAGATCAGCCGATATTCCTGTCGCTCGGCGCGAAACAGCGACCCCGTGTGACGGTTGGCGACGCTCATAGGACTTCCTCCATGTCGGGACGGGGTTGAGGGAACGGGGGGGCCGCGGCGGATCATGCCGGTTCCTCCCGCCATTGCCGGGCGCGCTCGACGTGCCCTTCGGTGACGGTGGTGCGGCCGGCCTGCCGGCATGCGCGTTCGGCAAGATCGCGAAGCCTTCTCGCGGCGGAGATGCGGACAAGCACCGGCTCGCGGTCGATCACCGCGTCGAAGGCGGCGTTGGCCGCCTTGTCCCAGGCGAGTTCGCCGCGCTGGCGCGCGGGCGTCGGATCCACCCGGTCCATCTCGGTGCCGAGCGGCAGGATGTTAAACAGCGCGTCGAAGAGGGCATTGCAGACCTCCTGGACGAGGTAGGTCGCGCCCGAATAGCCCATGAACGGTGTGCCGGTGTGCCGGCGGATCGCGGCGCCCGGAAACGAGGCGGGGATGTAGGTGCCGCGCCCGCCGGTCTCGGCGAGATACATGCGCTCGTTGTAGCTGCCGAAGAGCACCAGCGGCGGCGTGTCCCTGACCATCTGGCGCACCGCGTCGTTGAGCGTCTTCTGGCCGGCCTTGCGCGGCACCGCGAAGGTGCAGGGCAGGCCCATCTCGTCCTCGAGGAAGTGTCTTATGCCGCGGGCATAGGTCTCGTTGGCGACGACGGCGAAGCTTGCCGTGCCGAAGAAATCCTGGGTGACCGAGCGCCAGAGGTCCCAGAGGGGCTTGATCGTGGTGTGCTTCTCGCGGGCGATGAACGGCTCGGGGTCGAGCCCGAGCATTTCGCCGAGCTTGCGCAGGAAGGCGGTGGTGGAATGCAGGCCGATCGGCGCCTGGAGGTAAGGCCGATCCAGCGCCTCGCAGAGCTGGCGCCCGTATTCGCGGTAGAGGCAGACATTGGCGTCGGCGACGGTCAGCTTCGGGATGTCGCGCAGATGGCTGCCGAGCGGGAAGACGCAGTTGACCTCGGCGCCGATGCCCTCGATCAGGCGGCGGATCTCGGCAAGATCGGAGGGCATGTTGAACATGCCGTAGGCCGCGCCGATGATGTTGACCCTGGGCTTCTCACCCTCCTTGCGCTCGCGCAATGCGGGGATCTTGCCCTTCTTCGGCCCGAACTCGGTCAGCAGCCATTTCATCGCGCGGTCGGCGCACTGCCACTGGTCCTCGTCGATGGTGCGCGGCAGGAAGCGCTTGAGATTGGTGCCCTCGGGCGTGACGCCGCCGCCGATCATCTCGGCGATCGAGCCGGTGACGACGAGTGCCGGCTGGGTCGGGTCGAGCGTCGCATGGGCGCGCTTCATCGCGCCCTCGGTGCCGGTCTGGCCGAGATTGTCTTCCGAAAGGCCCGTGACGACGATCGGCAGCTCGTGCGGCGGCAGCGCGTCGGTGTAGTGCAGCACCGATGTGACCGGCAGGTTCTCGCAGCCGACCGGGCCGTCGATGATGACCTGCAGGCCCTTCACCGCGGTGAAGACGTAGACGGCACCCCAGTAGCCGCCGGCGCGGTCGTGATCGAGGATCAGCATCAGACGTCCCCCATCCCGGCGTCATAGGACGACGACTTGACGGTGATCGGCACGTCGGTGCGGCGGCTGACCTTGCGCGGCGCGGGGGGAACGTCCTCCCAGATGCCGGCGGTGTGGCCGGTGCCGACGCCCTCGAAGAAGTCGCGCATCGTGTCGAAGCGCGACTTCGAGGCGATCGCGGCGTTGATCACCTGGGCGAGCGACCCGGCGCCGGCCGGGCCCATCAGCGGCCGGGCGGAGATCAGATTGGTGAAGTACAGCGCCGGCGTGCCGGACTGCTTGGCCTTCTGGACGACCGGCGTCGTTCCGATGGCAAGGTCGGGCCGGAACTCCTCGAAGGCGGCGAGGTCGCTTTCGAGCGATGCGCGGAACACGACATGGACGCCGCGAGCCTCAAGCCACTCGCGATCGGGATCCGACCAACGGGTGCGCGGGCAGGCGGTGCCGACATAGCGCAGATCCGCGCCGCTCTCGACCAGCAGCCGCGCGACAAGGAGCTCGGAGCCTTCATAGCCCGACAGCGTGATCCGGCCGTTGATCGGCGAGCCGGCGATGGCGCCGCGGATCGCCGGCAGGATGGCGTTCTGGGCCGCTTCGATGCGGGAAGCGGGGACGGAGGCGGCCTCGCCGATGGCGCGCAGCCAGTCGGCCGTGCCGTCGGTGCCGACCGGCGCCGAGCCGACGACCGGGCGCCCGGCATTCTCGAACTCGCGGATGGATGCCGAGTAGAACGGGTGGATCGCGGCGGCGACGCTGCAGTCGAGCGCGGCATAGAGCTCGCGCCATTCCCGTGTCGGAACCGCCGGGCCGGCGACGAGGCCGAGCGGCTCGAGCAGGCGGCCGATGACCATCGGGTCGGCCGGGAACATCTCGCCCAGCAAAGCGACGCTCGGCCGGTCGGCGCGCGGCGCGCGCGGCGCGGCGACCGGCCCTTGCTCCGCCTCGCCGCGGGCATAGGCGAGCATCGCGCCGGCGAGGATGTCCTTGGCCTCGGCATGGGTCGGCACGCCGAAGCCGGGAACGTCGATGCCGATGATGCGGACGCCGTCGATCGATTTCGGCAGCAGCCGCAGCGGCACGCCCGAGGCCGTCGGCACGCAGAGATTGGTGACGACGATGGCGTCGTAGAGGGCCGGGTCGGCCAGATTGTGGACCGCCTCGCGGATGTCCTCAAAGAGCTTGCCGGTGACCAGCGTCTCGGAATTGAACGGCACGTAGCCGACGGTGCGGCGTGCGCCATAGAAATGCGCCGTGAAGGTCAGGCCATAGACGCAGCAGGCCGAGCCGGAGAGGACGGTCGCGGTGCGGCGCATCCTGAGGCCGACGCGCAGCGATCCGAAGGCCGGACACATGGATTGCGGCTGATCGTGCGGCCCCTGCGGATAGTCCTTCGCGTACTGGTCGAGGATGTCGCTCTTGCCGGCTGCCGCGGTCGCGGCGCGCATCTCTGCCTTGCCGGCATGGCAGGAGGCGTCGCCTTCGCGCGCCGAGGGGGCAGCCTGGAGCGTGCCGTCGGTCCGGTCGGTGTCGTCGGGAGCTTGATCGCGCGGGCCGTAATCCATTTTCATGCCCTCACGCGTCGTCGTAGACGACTTCGAGGGACGGGCGGACCGGCACCGGCTTGCCGCGCATGTCGGCCTGGCTCGCCGGCTGCAGCACGACGTTGCGGCTGTTCTCCTCGCTCGAGAACAGCGATAGCAGGCCGTCCTGGGTCAGCGGCGTCGGATGCACCGGCGGCGCTTCGGCGACATTCTGCGCCAGCTCCTCGAAGAGCGGCGCCCAGCGGCCGCCGGGGATGCCGACGATCTCGTAATTGGCGCTCTTGCGGCGGATATCCTCGTCGGCGGGGATCGACGACAGGACCGGAATGCCGACCGCCTTGGCGAAGGCCGCGGCCTCGCCGGTGCCGTCATCCTTGTTCACCACCATGCCGGCGACGCCGACATTGCCGCCGAGTTTGCGGAAATATTCGACCGCCGAGCAGACATTGTTGGCGACGTAGAGCGACTGCAGGTCGTTGGCGCCGACGACGATCACCTTCTGGCACATGTCGCGGGCGATCGGCAGGCCGAAGCCGCCGCAGACCACGTCGCCGAGGAAGTCGAGCAGCACGTAGTCGAAGCCCCATTCGTGGAAGCCGAATTTCTCCAGGAGCTCGAAGCCGTGGATGATGCCACGGCCGCCGCAGCCGCGGCCGACTTCCGGGCCGCCGAGCTCCATGGCGAAGACGCCGTCGCGCTTGAAGCAGACGTCGGAGACGTCGACTTCCTCGCCAGCGGCCTTCTTGGCCGAGGAGGTCTGGATGATGGTCGGGCAGGCCTTGCCGCCGAACAGCAGCGAGGTCGTGTCGGATTTCGGGTCGCAGCCGATCAGCAGGACGCGCTTGCCCTGCTGCGCCATCATGTAGCTGAGATTGGCGAGGGTGAAGGATTTGCCGATGCCGCCCTTGCCGTAGATCGCGATGATCTGGGTGTCCTTGGTGACCGGCCCGGAAGCAACGCCGGCCAGCGGCTCGGCGCCCTCGGCGCGCAGGCGTTCCACCATCTCCTCCGTGGAGCCTCGTGCCGCGCGTGTGTCGCTCAGAGCGGTCATTGTGTGGCTCCCCATTTCAGGATCATCTTCAGGCAGGAGACGTCCTCGAACGCCGTGCGGTAGGCTTCGCCGGCTTTGGCGGGCCCATGTCTGTGGGTGACGAGGCCGGCCAGCGAGAGGCGGCCTTCGGCGACCAGCCGCGTGACGGCCTCCATGTCCGCCGGCAGCCATTCGGCGGCGACGCGGATCCGCGCCTCGCGCATGAAGGCGGGCGGGAAGGCGAAGCTGAGCGGGACCTTGTAGAAGCCGGCGAGGACGATCTCGCCGCCGCGGGCGAGCCGCGGGATCAGCAGGTCGAGGATGTCCCCGGCGCCGCTGACATCGAGGATCGCGCCGTAGTCGGACCGCTCGTCGTCGGAAGGGTGACAGACCGCGTAGCCATCTGCACCGCCATGCCGGCGGGGCTCGATTTCCCAGACGATCGGGCTGCCGCCGAGCGCCACGGCGATCCGCGCCGAAAGGCGGCCGAGGACGCCGTGGCCGATGATGAGTTCGGGGATGGCGTCCGCGGCGACGATGGCATGGTGGGCGGTGGCGGCGAGTGCCAGCAGCACCGCATCGGCGCCCATCGACTCGGGAACGCGGGTGACGCGGCGCGCCGGCGCCAGAAGCTGCGAGGCCGACGCGCCGAACAGGCCGCGGGCGTCGACGAAGCCGTTCGAGCCCGGCACGAAGACGCGGTCGCCGGCGGAAAGATCGCCGTCGCCGAAGGTCTCGACGACTTGCCCGACCGCCTCGTAACCGGGAACCAGCGGGTAGCCGAGGCCGGGAAAGGGCGGCATGTCGCCGGTGAAGAGCAGGCGCTCGGTGCCGGTGCTGATGCCGCAATATTCGACCGCGACCCGCACATCCCCGGCCTCTGGCTCGCGCAGGCCGATGCGGCGGACCGCGATCTGGCCGGGCTGCGGGAAGAGGATGGCGTCGCTGAGCATCACGGGGGTCCAGGAATCGGGTAGGCTCACTGTCAATCTAACTTGACACATATATCTGTCAAGTAAATGCGACGCTGCGGCGCGGTATTTCCGCGACGACGATCTTCGTGGCGACGGGGAGGGCGGTCGGGATCTCGCGGGCCCGCGAGAGACCGGCGCGTTTCATCAGGGCGGCGATCTCGTCGGGGGTGCGCGGACGGCCGCTGCCCATGGCGCGGAGGTAGAAGCCGAAATACGCGTCGGCGACCGGACCGCTGTGGCGGTCCCCGCTCATCGGCTCGGCGATCATCACCACGCCGCCGGGCCGCAGGCCTTCGCGGATGCGGGTGAGCAGCGCGACCACCGCCTCGTCGTCATGGTCGTGGACGATCCGGACCAGCGTCGCCAGGTCGTAGCCCTCGGGCAGGGGATCGGTGAAGAAGTCGCCCTCGTGGACGGTGATGCGGCGGCCGTTTCGCGTCCCGGGGAGGCGCTGCCGGGCGACCGCGGCGACCGCCGGCAGGTCGAAGAGATGCAGCTCCGCGTCGGGATGGTGGGAAGCGAAGGCGGTAAGGAACCGGCCGCTGCCGCCGCCGACATCGAGGACGCGGCGCGCCCAGGAGAGATCGGTGGCGGCGAGCACCTCGCGCGCGACGATGTCCTGGCTGGCCTCCATGAGATCGGTGTAGGCGGCCATGTCGGCGTCGCCCGCGCTGGCCTTGGCATCGTTGGCGGCCTTGCCCTTGCGGGTCTTGGGCCGGGCGGCATAGGGCCAGAGCCGCGACAGGCGCGCGCCCTTGCCACCCTTGAGCAGCGCCACCGGGTCGGCGAGGTCGGCGTAAAGCGCATCGTGGTGCCGGATCATCGCCAGGGCGCCGGGATTGGCCAGGAGCGCGGCCCCTAGTGCACCGAGTGCATAGGTGGCCTCCTTGTCGAGCCCTTCCTCGATCTCGATCAGGTCGAGCGACGCCGAGGCGCGCAGCAGCACCCGGGCAGCCTCCTCGTCCAGTTCCAGTCGACCGGCGATCTCGGACAGCCTGAGCGGGCGGTCACGCAGCGCCTCGTAGAGGCCGAGCTGCACGCCCGCCGAGAGGACCTGCGAGTAGACGAAGCCGGCACAGAGATCGAAAAGCCGCCGCGAGGCTTCCTGCGCGAAGGGACGGGTCAGTGGAAAGCGCGTGGCGCGCGCCTGAAATGCGCCGTCGGCCAGCTTGCGGTTCCGATAGGCCCGCCAGCGCTCCCGCGCCGGACGGAAGAAGCGGCGGATCTCGCCGATCGGATCGGCCCAGCCGGAGGGGCGATCTGCGCCGGGATCGTCAGCGGTCTCCATCGTGCTCGACATGCCGTCCACCCTAGTTGTCCGATCGATGTAAACTAAATTGGACAACTGTCATTCGGTCATGTCAAGATAATCATACACTCGGACAAGGAGCCGGCATGCATGTCGCCATCATCGGAGCGGGCGTAGCGGGACTGGCGGTGGCAGCGCGGTTGGCTGCCTCAGGTCACGCGGTGACGGTTCTGGAGAAGGACCGGACGCCCGGCGGCAAGCTGCGCGAGCGCGTCGTCGCTGGCCGCGCGGTGGATGTCGGGCCGACCGTGTTCACCATGCCCGACGTCTTCGAGGACATTTTTGCCGCCGCCGGCGAACGGATGGCCGATCACCTGACCATCACGCGGTCGCAGACGATCGCCCGGCACGTCTTCGCCGACGGATCGCGGCTCGATCTCTTTGCCGACCAGCAACGATCGGAACAGGCGGTCGAGGCCTTCGCGGGCCAGCGGGCAGCCGAGGAGTACCGCGACTTCTGCCTGCGCGCGAAGGGCGTCCACGACATGCTGGCGCCGATCTTCATGCGCGCCGAGCGCCCGGGCGGGCCGCTGGCGCTGGTCGCGCGGGCGGGGCCGCGGGGCCTCGGCGGCATGCTGCGGATCGGCGCGCAGACGACGCTGTGGCGCTCGCTCTCGGCGCAGTTCTCCGACCCGCGCCTGCGCCAGCTCTTCGGGCGCTATGCCACCTATAACGGCTCCTCGCCCTTCCTCGCGCCGGCGACGCTGATGCTGATCGCTCATGTCGAGCAGTCCGGCGTCTGGCTGATCGAGCGCGGCATGCACAGGCTGGCGGAGGCGCTGGTCGGCCTCGCGGGGCGCCATGGCGCGCAGTTTCGCTACGGCGCGGCGGTGGAGGCCGTGGAAACCCGGAGTGGTCGGGTCGCCGGGGTCCGGCTGGCCGGCGGGGAGACCGTCCCGGCCGACGTAGTGGTCGCCAATTGCGATGCCAATGCCTTGGCGAGCGGTTCTCTCGGTGCCGAGGTGGCCGCAGCCGCGGGCTCCCCGCTACCGGCCGGCGAGCGGTCGCTGTCGGCCCTCACCGCAGCCGTCGTCGCACCCGCCAGCGACTTTCCCTTGCTTCGGCATAACGTTTTCTTTTCAGCCGATTACAAGGCCGAGTTCACGCAGATCCTTCGCGATCGGCGGCTGCCGTCCGACCCCACCGTCTATGTCTGCGCTGCCGATCGCGACGACCGGGGCGCGCGCCACGAGATAGGCCCGGAGCGGCTGTTCCTGATCATCAATGCGCCGGCGGACGGCGACACGCGGAATTTCGATCAACGGGAGGTCGAGGCATGCCTGACAGCGGCGTTCTCCAGAATGGAGGCTTCAGGCTTCCGGGTCGACCGGGCGTCGGCTTCGATGCACCTTTCGACGCCCTCCGATTTCGCGCGCCGCTTCCCGGGGACGGGCGGAGCGCTCTACGGGCGGGCCTCGCATGGGTCGATGGCTTCGTTCCGGCGTCCCGGGTCCCGAACGAGCCTGCCCGGCCTCTATCTCTGCGGCGGCAGCGTCCATCCCGGCGCCGGCCTGCCGATGGCGGCCCTGTCGGGCAAGCTGGCCTCGGACGCCATCCTGGCGGACCGCGCTTCGACCAGCCGGTCCCGCCTGGCGGCTATGCCTGGTGGTATGTCGACGCGCTCTCCAGCGACGGCGCCTTCGGGCTGACGCTGATCGGCTTCGTCGGCAGCGTCTTCTCGCCGTACTACCGCTGGGCCGGAAGACGGGCGCCCGCCGACCACGTCTCCCTGAACGTCGCGCTCTACGGGCCGGGCTGCCGGCGCTGGGCAATGACCGAACGCCGAGGCGCCGCGCTGTTCCGCGATCCGCAGACGCTGGCGATCGGGCCGAGCAGCATGCGCTGGGACGGCGCCGGGCTCACCGTCGAGATCGACGAGGTGACGCCGCTGCTGCCCAAGCGGGTGCGCGGCCGCGTGCGCCTCTATCCCGAGGCGGTGGTGAACCATCCCGTCGTCCTCGACCGCGACGGCCATCATTGCTGGTGGCCGATCGCGCCTTGCGCAAGGGTCGAGGTCGAACTCGACCAGCCCGCCTTGCGCTGGTCGGGCAGCGGCTATTTCGACTTCAACACCGGCGAGGTGCCGCTGGAATCGAGCTTCCGGAACTGGAACTGGTGCCGGGCGAGCCTGCCGGAGGGAACGGCGGTGCTCTACGATCTCGTTGACCGAGAGGGCGAGGCGTGTTCGCTGGCGATCCGCTTCGATCCTGGTTCCGGTGTCACCGATTTCGAGCCGCCGGCGCCGGCGGCCTTGCCCCGAACGCGATGGCGGGTGGCGCGTGCGACCCGATCGGACGCCGCAGGCACGCCGCGGATCCTGCAGACGCTGGAGGATTCGCCCTTCTACGCCCGATCGGTGATGGAGACCCGGCTGCTCGGGCGTAGCGTCACGGCCATCCACGAAAGCCTCGATCTCGATCGTTTCGCGCTGCCCGTCGTCCAGGCAATGCTGCCGTTCCGTATGCCGCGCCGTTTCTGGTGACGGCCGGGCGACGTCCCGTACGCGGAGATGGCGGGGTTCGCCGGGTTGCCGCGGGACTTGCCGTGACCTCTCGCGCCCGCGACGCCCTGGCGTTGCCGGATTGAGTAAGCTTTTCAACGCCCGAGACGCCGCTATAATCCATCTGCAACCGCGCCAGATTGCCCGCACGGGTTCAACACGCGTTACGGGAATCTGACCGATGAGCCTTCCTTCGCTGCTGACCCTCGGGGTATTCATCGTGCTGGTCTTCGCTGTCGCCATGAGCGGCGCGATCTTCAAGCCGGGGCCGTGGTACCAGCGGCTGGACAAGCCCTCCTGGACGCCGCCGAACTGGGCGTTCCCGGTGGTGTGGTCGGCGCTCTACGTGATGATCGCCGTCGCCGGCTGGCGGGTCTACGAGACCGCTGGTTTGGTGGCGCTGCCGTTCGCCGTCTACGGCCTGCAGCTCGTCCTGAATTTCGCCTGGTCGTGGCTGTTCTTCGGAATCCGTCGTCCCGATCTCGCCTTCGTCGACGTCGTGCTGATGGCGCTCGCCATCGCCGCCAACATCGCCCTGTTCGCGCCGATCGACGCCATCGCGGCCTGGCTGATGGTGCCGTATCTGGTCTGGGCGATCATTGCCGCCTGCCTCAACCGGTCGGTCTGGCGTCGCAACCCGCAGGAATTCGCACGGGCCTGATATCGCTGCCTGACGGCTCCTGCCTCAGGCCTCGGCCGGGACCAATTCGGATCGGTGGGCGAAGGCGCCGCGCATGGCCGCGGCGACGCGCTCCGGAGCTTCCTCGTGGGCGAGGTGTCCAAGTCCGGTCAGCGGCACGACGTCGCCATAACGGATCATCCGCGCGACCTTGAACGAGACTTCGGGCGGGACGGCACGGTCGCCGGTGCCGGCAATCAGCGTCAGCGGCGTCGCGAGGCGCGGCAGGTCGCGGGCCAGCGTATCGAGATCCCAGTTCGCCATCATCGTCAGCGCGCCTTCCACGTGGCGAGGGCTGGCGAGCAGCGTTTCGTAATAGGCGATGCCCTCCGGCGTCAGCCGCGAGCCGGTGCTGTCCATCAGCCGTGCCACGGCGCCGCCATTGCGGGCGCGCCAGGAGAAGAAGCGCGGCGCGACGGGGTTGAGGAAGAGCAGCTTGGCGAGCTGCGGAAAGAGATGTGCGGCGACGCCCGGAAACGGCAGCAGCGCGCCGTTGAGAGAAACGATGCGCTCCGGCGCCAACAGGCCGTCGAGCGCCATGCGCACGAGGATCGCCGCTCCGGCGGAATGGCCCGCCGCGTAGGTCGGCCGGACCTGCAACTGGACCAGCAATTCGCCCAGCATCCCGGCCCAGCCGGGCAAAGACGGCCGGCGCCAGGGCGCGCGGTCGGTGAAGCCGTGGGAGGGCAGGTCCAGCATGACGATCGTGTGGTCGCCGGCAAGCCTCGTCGCGAGATCGCGGAACGAGTGGGTGGATGCGCCGGTGCCGTGGACGAGCAGCAGGACGGGGCCCTCGCCGAAGATCTGCACGTGCCACTCGAAGCCGGCCGCCGCGACGAAGCGGCTTGCCGCCCGGTGCGGCCAGTTCGCGCCGTCACGCGCCCAGTCGAGTCGGCGGGTCACGGCCGGCCGTCGCGGGCCATGGCGGAGACCGCCGTAGACAGAGCGCGGGAATCGGCCCGCGGCAGAGCGAGGTAGGTGGCGCCCATGGAATCGGCGACGTCGCGCGCGGCACTGCCGGGCCGCTGCGCCGTGTCTATGAGGAGGCTGGCGATGCCGGCAGCGCGGACGGCGCGGGCCGCCGCGTGGGCGTCGGCGGCTGCCGCGGCGCGGCCGGCGACACCATCGACGCCGATATTGGCGCGCCCATCGGTGAGGAGGGCAATCAACGGCGTGCGGCCCTCGCGGGCCGAGCTGCGGGCCAGCGACAGGGCTGCGGTGATGCCGCCTGCCAAGGGCGTGCCGCCGCCGGCCGGAAACGCGGCGAGTGCACGCTTGGCGCGGGTCAGCGACTTGGTCTCCGGCAGCAGGATTTCGGCCTTCGTGCCGCGGAAGGCGACGAGCGCGACGCGATCGCGCCGGACGTAGCATTCCGACAGGATCAGCTCGACGGCGCCCTTGGCCTCGGCGAGGCGGGCAAGCGCTGCCGAGCCGGACGCGTCGACGGCGAAGATCGTCGCCGTCTCGCGCTTCGTACGATAGCGCCGGACGCGGAAATCATCCTCGCGGACCTGCACGCTCGTCGATTGGACGCTCGTCGATGCCTGACGTTCGCTTTTCCGCAGGACCTGCCAGGGCGCCGCAGTGGTGAGGGTCGCGACGAGGTCGAGGCGTTCACGCCGCGGATCGCCGGCCTGCGTGCCGACGACCCGGCCGTGGCGCGGCGCCCGCATTGCCGCGCCGGAGCGGCCGGAAGGGCGGCGCACGAGATCGAGCCGCGCCTGGCTCGCGAGCCGCGCCAGCAGGCCTTCGGGAAGCCGCGCCTTTGCGGCATCGACGACGAGATCGGACGGCGGCTCGCCACCTTGCGCGTTCTCGTCGGTGTCGTTGCCGCTCGATGGCGGCTCCTCCTGCGGTGAATCGTCGGAAGGGGCGTCCGCCTCATGCTCGTCCTCCGCCTCTGGCGCGCTCGGCAGCCGGGTGGCGCGGGGGAGCAGCACATGGCGGATCGCTGCTTCAATATCCTCTTCTGCGACCACCGGGCGACCAGCCAGCGCCGCGGCGGCGCGCGCCACGCGCAGTGCCATCATCGGGGCCCGCAGCGAGGCGATGCCGAAGGCCCAGGCGGCCTGGCAGAGCTGGGCCGCCGCCTCGCCGCAGGTCTCGGTGCCACGCAGTCTTTCCCGAGCGGCCGCGATCGAGATCCGGTCGCTGGACGGCGCTTCGCCGCGGCGGGGGTCCGCGCCATCGAGTTCGATCGATAGCGCCAGCCGGTCGCAAAGCGCGCTCGCGGGCGCCTCGTCCGGGCCAATGCCTTCGTCGAGCGCGAGAAGGCCGAAACAGGCCGGGACTTCTGCGGAAAACCCGTCCCGTTCGATGCGCACGAATCCCGAGTCGAGGCACTGGACGACGAGGCCGCAGGCCTGCGGCGCCATCCGTTCGGCCATTGCCGCCACGAGCACGCCCCGATGGGCGCTCGCGAGAAGGCCGGCCCTCGATACCGGCCGCCCGGCGGCGAGTGTCGCGGCCAGATCGATCCCGCCGGTGAGCGCATCGGTCGTGCAGCCGGCGGGCATGCGGCGGACGGGTTCGCTCGCTGGAAGAAGCGCGGTCAGCTGGCGCATCAGGCTGTCCCGGGCAAAGCCGGCGCGCGAGCGCAACCGCAGCCCAACGCAGGGATCGACGGCAAAGAGCGTCATCGCCTCCACCGCCTCGGCCCAAAGCGCCGCGGCGATGTCGACGGTGGCTTCAGGGAATTCGTCCGCGGCATTGGCGGCGCGGTCGGTGACGGCGGAGAGGGCCGCCGGGCTCACGCCGCCGCTTCGAGTTCGCCGACGGCGCGTTCGACCCGGGCGGCCGATCCTGCCTCGTCGAGCGGATCGCGGCGCAGCCGATGCGACAGCGCCAGCGGGGCGAGGCGGGCGAGATGCGTCCATTCGACCACCGCGTCGCCCTCCAGCGCCGCCAGCGCCCGGGCCGCGCGCATCAGCGTCAGCTCGCCGCGCAGCCCGTCCGTGCCGAGGCGAAGCGACAGCTGCGCCGCCTTCTCCAGCGTCGCATCCGGGACCGCAATGGAGCGCAGGCGCTGGCGCCCCGCCATGATGGTCCCGCGGACGGCGGCATTGGCGGCATCGTAGCCGGCGGCGAAGCCCTCCGGGTCTCGCTCAAAGGCATCGCGTCGCTTGACCACCTCGATCCGCGTCGCAAGGTCGGTCGGCGTGGTGACTTCGACCGAGAGGCCGAAGCGGTCCAGCAGCTGCGGGCGCAGTTCCCCTTCTTCCGGATTGCCGCTGCCGATTAGCACGAAGCGGGCGGGGTGGCGGACGCTGAGCCCTTCCCGCTCGACGACATTCTCGCCGGAGGCCGCAACGTCGAGCAGCAGGTCGACGAGGTGGTCCTCGAGCAGGTTGATCTCGTCGATATAGAGGAAGCCGCGATTGGCCCGCGCCAGCAGCCCCGGCTCGAAGCGCTTCTCGCCCGCCGTCAGCGCCCGCTCGAGATCGAGGGCGCCGACGATGCGGTCTTCCGTTGCGCCGAGCGGCAAGTCGACGACCGGCACCGGAACGGGCGTGGCCTTCGTCTGGCCGGTTCCGCCGTCGCGGCAGGTTTCACAGGCTTCGGTGCTTCGCGCCGGATCGCACCGATAGGCACAGTCGCTGGCCTGCATCGGTGGCAGCACCGCCGCCAGAGCCCTGACGGCGGTGGATTTACCGGTACCACGGTCCCCGAAGACGAGGACGCCGCCTACCGTCGGATCGACCGCCGCGATGGTCAGGGCCAATCGCATGGCATCCTGTCCGACGATCGCGGAAAACGGGAACACGGTTTTCATGCGATCCAAGCTAGCCGTAAACTTGGCTTTTGAGAAGCGCTGTAAAGCTAGCTTGACAGATTTCTCTGCCGACGGTGGTCAGGTGTCGGCGATGCCTGGTCGGGTGCGCGAGGCGATGCGGAAACACACGAGGCCGATGAGGCTCGAGATGCCGCCGACGGCGAGCGCCAGATCGTAGCCGCCGAGTTCCCAGAGCAGCGATCCGGCAAAGGGCGACAGGGCGAAGGCCGCCAGATAAGGCACGGCAATCGATCCGCTGATCGCGCCGAAATTCTTCTCGCCGAGCACCTCGCGGATCATCACCGGCTTCATGATGCTGATGATGCCGTGGCCGCTGCCCTGCAGGACGACGAAAAGCGCAACGAAGGCCGGCTGGATCTCGGCCAGCAGCAAGGCGACGGTCGCGAGGAGAATGGCGGCGAAGCAGCCGGTCGCGACAGCGCGGCCGGAGACGTGCTTCTCCGAGGCCATCAGCGCGAGACGTCCGGCCACCTGCATCGGTCCGATCATCGAGGCGGCAAAGACCGCGGTGCCGGCGCCGACGCCGCGATCGGCGAGGATTGGCAGGAGGTGGTTGATGACGATGCCGTGGTTGGCCCCGAGCAGCGAGAAGCCTGCCGCGAGAGACCAGAAGACGGGGTTCTTCCAGATGGCGGGCGGCGGCTCTGTCGAGCGGGCTGAACGGGAGGCGGCGACGGGCGGCTGCCGCGAGCGCCATTCCCTTTCCAGATGGCTGGTACCGAGCCACAGCAGCGGCGCGCCTATGGCAGCGACGAGGATCGCGAATGTCCAGGTCGCCGCGTGCCAGCCACCCGCTTCCGCGACGAAATGGTTCAGCGGAAAGGAGAGGGTCCCGGCGAAACCGGCGACGAGGGTGATCAACGTGATTCCCCGCCTCGCGTCGATGCCGCGGGTCCGGGTGACCAGCGCAAAACAGGGCTCGTAGAGGCTTCCGCCCATGGCGAGGCCGATCAGCAGCCATAGGAACGCAAAGATTTCGACCGAGCCGGCGAAAGGCAAAAGGGCCAGGATCGCGGCGCCGAACAGCGCGCAACCGGTCATCAGCAGCGGCCCATGCCCCCGGTCGATCAGCCGGCCGGTGAGCGGCGAGACGACGGCCGACACCATCACCGCCGCGGCGAAGGCGGCCGTCAGCAATGTCTTCGGCCAGGCCTCGGCCTCTTCCCATCGCAGCAGCAACGCCGGAAAGAGGTAATACAGGCCGGCCCAGACGATGGTTTCGCCGAGGGCGAGGCAAAGCAGCGCGCGGGTGAGGGTCATCGCCGGAATGGGCTTGCGTCGGCCGGTGCGCGGGCCACGCGGCAGGCGCCCTGCGTCCGCGCACACGCGGGGCGGCCGGAGCAGCGCCAAGGACCGCTCTCGCAACCATCGATAAGGCGGCGGAATACCATGCCGCCGGCACTACCGTGCCGGCTTTCAAAGTCAATCGGATTCAAGGCGGGATCAGCCTTCTCTGATGATACCGGGCAGGTATGTGGTCGCCCTGCACGTGCCCGGGCGTGCCAGGCTCGAAGGCCGGCGCGATCCGTGCTAGGCGCCGCGGAACCTGCCGCTTGCCGGCTCCACCGGCGCCTTCTCTGCCTTCGGCGCAACAAGGGGATGACAGATGCGTCTTGCCACCTACCCAAGCCTCGACGGCGCCAGCGTGATCGTCACCGGCGGCGCCTCCGGAATCGGCGCCGAAATGGTGCGGGCCTTTGCCGAGCAGGGCGCCCAGGTCGGCTTCGTCGACATCGACCGCGAGGCCGGAACGGCGCTGGCCACAGAGCTTGCCGGCAGCAAGGGCGGAGTCGCCTTCGAACCCTGCGACCTTCGCGACATCTCCCAGCTCCGCATTGCCTTCGCTTCGCTCGCCGAGCAGCATGGTCCCGCGACGGTGCTCGTCAACAACGCCGCACGCGACGACCGCCATGGCTGGCAGGACATGACGCCGGATTATTTCGACGAGCGGATCGCCACCAATCTCCGGCACATGTTCTTCGCCATCCAGGCCGCCGCGCCCGGGATGATCGACGCAGGCGGCGGCTCGATCATCAATATGGGGTCGAACTCGTGGTGGGAAGCGGTCGGCGGCATGCCGGCCTACACGACCGCCAAGGCGGCCGTGCACGGTCTCACCCGCTCCTTCGCGCGCGACCTCGGCGAACACCGGATCAGGGTCAACACGGTGGTACCGGGCTGGATCATGACCGAGCGCCAGAAGCAGCTCTGGGTGACGCCGGAATCGATCGAGAAGCACCGCCAGCGGCAGTGCCTGCCGGACCTGATCGAACCCGTCCACGTGGTGCGGATGGTGCTGTTTCTCGCCTCCGACGACGCCGCCATGTGCACGGCGAACAACTACATGGTCGAGGCCGGCTCGATCTGATACCGCGTCGCTGGCAGCGCTTGCGTATGCATCCTTAAGTTGCATAATATCCTGGTGACGTGAACCAGGAGATGCGCTTGGCCGAAAGGTTGGACCGAGACGTAGCGGCGGCGATCGGTTTGCCAGCGCCGGCAATCTCGCGGGCACGTTTCGAACGCCTCGCCGCGCACCATGGCACGCCATGTTTCGTCTATGATGGTGCCGCCATGCGGGCCGCCGCCTGTCAGCTGCTGGCGGCGCTGCCGGCCGGCGCGCCACTCTTCTACGCGATCAAGGCCAATCCCAATCCGGCAGTCGTAAGGCTGTTCGGCGCGATGGGGCTCGGCGCGGAGGTGGCCTCGCGGGGCGAACTCGCGCTGGCGCTGGCGGCCGGCATTGCGCCGGGGCGGATCGTGTTCTCGGGGCCAGCCAAGACCGACGCGGATATCACCGCTGCCGTCGCGGCCGGCATCCTCGCCGTCCAGATCGAGTCGCCGGACGAGGTCGAGCGGCTGCGCGTCATTGCGGCGTCGCAGAACCGGCGCGTCGGCGTGACGCTGCGCCTGGACATTCCGGCCACGCAGGCGGCGCGGCGTGGCGGCTGGGTCGGCGATTCGGCGTTCGGCATGGACGAGGCGGCGGCCATCACGATCCTTTCGGATCAAGCGCCGGCGTCGCCGCTCGACATCATCGGCTTCCACAACCACCAGGCGTCGGGTTCGCTCGTCGCCGACGATCACGTCGCGCGCTTTGGCGCATTCCTCGAAGCCGTACTGCGGCTGTCGCGTCACCGGAAGCCGCTCCTGGTCAATTTCGGTGGCGGGTTCGGCGCGCCGTTCTATGCCGACGACGCGCCGCTCGACCTCGGCCCGATCGCCGCGTTCCTGCGCGGGCCGGTCCGCGCGGCACTGGCCGAGGCGGGCCTGTCGCCACAACTCGGCTTCGAGGCGGGACGCTATCTGGTGCGGTGCGCCGGCACTTACCTTTGCCGCGTCGTCGCCGTGAAGACGACGCATGGCCGCCGCTTCGCCGCGCTCGACGGCGGCAGCCACCATGTCGCCAGCCTGTCGGGGACGCTGCGCTTCCTGCGCCGGCAGGTGGCGGTGGCGGGGCCGCCGCGCGCCGGCGCCAGCCTGCCGATCGAACTCTGCGGGCCGCTCTGCACGCCGACGGACCGGCTGGCGAGCGCGGTGCCCCTGCCGGCCGATCTCGCGCCGGGCGACCTCTTGGTCTTCGGGAATTGCGGCGCCTATGCGAGGCAGGCCAGCGCGCTGAACTTTCTCGGCCATGACTGGCCGCCGGAAATCCTCGTCGACGGCGCCCGCGAGACGCTGGTGGCGCGGCGGGTGCGCTTCGAGGAGGTGCTGGCGCTGCAGGCGGTGCCGGACGATCGGGCCGCGTCGTGACCTACCGGTCGCTGGAGCGGGCCAACGCCTATTTCTACGATCCCGATCGGCGTCTTGCCGTGCTGAAGCGGCACGGCGCCGTGCGGTATCTCTCCTCGGGGGTGAACCATTTGAAGGCGCCGGCGGTGCTGCTGGAGATCGCGGCGCGCGAACTGACGGAGCGGCGACTGGTCGAAAACTACACCGCTCCCGGCGGCGCGCCGGCGCTGCTGGCAGCCATCGCCTTCGAGACGCACGAGCGGGTCGGGGGCGACCAGGTACGTGGGGGCGTGGGGCTCGCGAACATCGCCATGACGGCCGGCGCGACCGGGGCCCTGGCCGCCGCCTTCCGCTACATGGCCGATGTCGCGGGGGCGCGCACGGCGCTCGTTCTCAGCCTCAACTACAGCTATTTCTCCGCCATCTGCGACGAGTGCGGCATCGTCTACCGGACGGCATGCTCGGCAGAAGAGGCCCGGATCCTGCCGAGCCTCGACGAGGCCGCCGAGTGCCTGCGGCGCGAACGGCCCGACATCGTCGTGCTGACCCAGCCGACCAACCCGTCGGGCGAGGCCTATAACGCCGGTGAACTGGCGCGGCTCGTCGAACTGGTCGAGGCGGCTGGTGCCTGGCTGGTGTTCGACGAGGTGCCGGACCTTGCCTGGCCCGACGATCCCGACCCGCCGCATCCGGTCGCCACCGACATGCGGGGCTTCCCGCGGCGGCTGGTCTGGATCAACTCATTCTCCAAGTCGCGCAGCCTGGCGGGCCTCAGGGCCGGCTGGATCATCGCCGACGAGCCGGTGATCGGCTTCGTGCGCCGGCACAACGAGCGCTCGCTCTGGTCGCCGGTTCATCCGGGGGCGAGTGCCCTGGCGGTGGACATGGTGCTCCGGGCGGCGGCGCGGCGAGTGAGGGCACTTCATTTGGGGTGTGCCGAGGTCAGCACGGCTGCCATCGACGCGGCGGTGGCCGGCGCGGTCCGGCAGGCATCGCGCTATCTGCGGCTTTTCTCGCCCTGGGGCGACGACTTCGCCAGCTTTGGCGGGCTCTGGCATTTCCTCGACGCGACGGTCGACTGGCCTCTGGCATTTCGCCGCTATGCCGCGGAACTCGCGGCGACAGCGGCTGTCTGCGCCGCAAACCGCCGCGTGTTCGAGACGCGCCTGGGCTCCGCCGTTCAGACCCGCATCCGGCCACAGCGCGGCTTCAACCAGTGCGTCAGGTTCGGTGTCGAGGCCTCTGAATGGCAGTTCGCGCGGCAGGCGTTCGACGAATCCGGGCTCGACTTCTACACCGAGCGTGTCTTCGCCGATCATGATCGCGAGGACGCCCATGACTACTGGGTGCGGATATCCACGGCGAGCGAGGCGGCGGGTTTCGCCGATGGCTGCGAAAGGCTTTCACGCCTGCTCTGTCGCTGAGAGGATGCGCCCGGGCCAGCGATCGCCCCCGCGGATCTTCGCCTCGACGCGTCGGATCGCGGGAACGCGATGCTTGGCGAAGAAATAGTCGAAGCTTTCCGAAAAGCTCGCCATCGCGGTCTCGCGCGGATGGTCCATATGCGCGGAGAAAATGCCGCGGGCCTCGATGAAACTCGCGCCGAGCTTCATCAGGCGGTAGCCGAGCTCGATCGCCTCGGCGCCCCAGCGGAGGCCAAAGCCGGAATCGTAGCCGCCCGCTTCTTCGAAGAATCTGCGGCCGAGCGCGACGCCGGAGCCGGAATAGCCGAGCCAGACCTCGTCCGCCGGCCCCTCCGCCAACGTCTGGCTGACCAGCCGCTCGAAGCGGTTGCGATGGATGCATTGCCGGGCAATGGCGGGCCAGTTTTCACGGACCATCCTGCGGGTGACGAGTCGGGTCGCGAGCGACGAGCCTGGCGCGAGGACGGTGCCGTCATAGCGTAAGCC
Organism: Aurantimonas endophytica; assembly: GCF_014196845.1. Classification (GTDB taxonomy): domain Bacteria; phylum Pseudomonadota; class Alphaproteobacteria; order Rhizobiales; family Rhizobiaceae; genus Aurantimonas; species Aurantimonas endophytica. Next base: position 972,182 of record NZ_JACIEM010000001.1, on the reverse strand, counting down.
GCGCTCCGGGTCGCGGAACGCGGCGAGGTAGCGCAGGACGTAAACCGGCGCACGGACCACACGGCGCACGCCGCCGCCGAGCAGCGCCAGGGTCTCGGCGAGATAGTCGGGCGAAAGCAGAACGTCGTCGTCCATGAATAGCAGCTGTGCTGCGCGCGCTGCCGCAGCGCCATGGTTGCGCGCCGATGCCTGGCCGGCCGCGGGCGTGCGCAGCATCTGGATCGGCAGGCCGGCGGCGCGCGCAGCCGCCACGGCACGGTCGGTTCCCGCCGGTGCCCCGTCGGCCACGACGATGCTCTCGAACCGGGCGGTGCCGATGGTCTGGGCGATCAGCGAATGAAGGGCGAGGATCAGCCGTTCGGGCTTGCCCGATGTCGGGATCACGACCGAGATGGCGGGGGCCGGCACGCCGGCTAGCCCACCGCCACCCGGCTGCGGGCAGCCGGAAGCGGACGAGCCGAGACGGGCCGGTCGCGGATCGGCGTCACCCAGGCATCGATGCCGCTGGGGAAGTGCCGTTCCTCGAAGGCCGCGACCGCGCTGCGGGCGCAGGCTTCGAGGCTCGCCGGCGGTCGGCCGTAGGCCTCGCGTTCGGCTGCCGCATCGACGAGACAGCGCATGAGCTCTGCCAGGGCGCCGCCGATCCCTCGGCGATAGGCAGCGATCCGGCGGATGCGGTCGAGCGCCGTGCCGTCCTCATGGCGAGCGCGGTCGCGCAACGTCTTGAGCAGCGGCGGCAGGATTTCGTCGACCAGCACCGACCAGCGGTTGGCCTCGCCATTCAGGGCTGACCAGAAGGCGGCGACGTGTGGATTGTCGATGGGCGTCTTCTGACAGGTGGCGGCGGCGCACCAGCGGGCGCGGCTCGCCGCGTCGGCCGGATCGAGGTGCGGCAGCACGGGCTTGCCGCGCACCTTGTCGTGCCGCCGCGCAGCGGCAGTGCCGCAATGGACCTTCAGCTTGTTGACCAGCCAGAGCGGCTGGCTCGAACGCCAGAGCTGCGTGCGCTCGATGAAGCCGATGGTGTCCTCGACCTCGTCCAGCCCGGATTCCCAGTCGAGCAGGATGATGCTCGGCATCACGTCGAGGCGCAGTTGCCGCGCGAGCGCCATCGCGGCCTCGTTCTCGGCCACTGTCTGGCCCTTTGCCCAGCGCTTGAGCGTCTTCGTCGAGCCGGATTCGAGGCCGAACAGGATCTGGTCGAACCCTGCCTCCCGCAGCCGCACGAGCGTTTCCGGAACCAGCGAGTCGACCCGGCATTCGGCGTGGAAGCGGATCGCGAGTCCGCGTCGCAGGATTTCGTCGGCGAAAGCGATCATCCGCCGGTTGCTGGCCTCGCCGTAGCCGAGGAAATTGTCGTCCGCCATGTAGAAGCGCGTGACGCCGAGGTCCCGGACGCAGGCCTCCATTTCGTCGACGACGTCGCGCGGGTCCCGCATGCGGTAGGTCGCTTCGCCCATGCCGCGAACGACGTTCGGAACCGTGCAGAAGGTGCAGAAGGCCTTGCAGCCGCGCGACGTCGTGAGATAGGCGCTCGGCACCGGCAGGCCACGCTCGCGCAGCCCCGCGATGACGTCGCGCGAGGGATGCGGCAGCGTGTCGAGGTCGGCCGGTGCGGCCCGCGAGCTCCGGGCGATGCCGCTGTCCTGCCGCCGCACGAGCGAGGGAACGGTGCCGAGGTCGCCGCCGGCCGCGATTGCTTCCGCCAAACGGGCCATGGCGGTCTCGCCCTCGCCCTCGACCACGGCGTCGATGAACGGGAAATTTTCGAGCAGGAGTTCCGATATGGCCGAGGCGAGGGGGCCGCCGAAGAGGACGAAGGTATCCGGCCTGATCCGCTTGAGTTCGGCCGCGGCGGTGAGGGCGCTTGGCAGCTGCAGGTCGTAGAGCAGCGACAGGCCGGCGATAGCGGGCGCGAACTCGGCGAGGCGACCGACCAGTTGGGCATCATCGAGCCCTTCGTCCGCCGCGCTGAAGATGCGGACGTGATGGCCCGCGCGGCGCAGCGTCGCCGCGAGATATTCGATGCCGAGGAATTCCCGCGACAGGGTGTAGTCGCTGCCGAGTGCCACGGCGTCGCGGCAGATCTCCGCGTAGCTTCGCCGCATCTCCTCGCGATGCTCGCGGTCCGGGTCGTCGCCGTAGGCGGTCTCGCGCGGGCCGACCAGCGCGACCCGAAGGGGCAGCGCTGCCTTCATCCCGCAAATGACGCGCCGACGAGGGGCGTCGCCAACTCGTCTCGATGCCGGGCGAGATAAGCGGCCCACTGCCGGACCGAGGCAAGCGCCGGATCCATCAGCGCCTCGTCGGGAATGTCGATCCCCAGTTCGGCCTCGACGTTCAGGATGAACTCCAGATAGTCCACAGAGGTGAGGCCGATGGCACCGAAGCTGTCCCCGTGCAGGTCGGCATCGGCGCGGACCATCTCGTTGGCGGCGGTCAATCGGCCCAGGATGGCCGCGAGCCTGTCCTCGATGTCGCGGGTCTCGTCCCGCTCGCCCGGAATGTCCATGTCGCATCACCCGATCAAGCACCCGATGCGTGGATACTATCCAGGATTGCAAATAATACAACCTTAAATAGTATGTATGTCATGGACGACGGTGGCAGTTCTCCTCCCGATGCGTTGGCCGCCTGGGGCGGGTCGATGCTCCGCGAGTTCGCGGCGAAGCAGCAACTGGTGGACCTGACGCACATGTTCTGCGACCGGGTGAGCCCACGGGACAGGAAGGAGCTCTGCGCCCTGAGCGATGCCTGCGCCGCCCTCGCGGATGGTGACATCGACTTCGCTGCTCTGCAGGCGCTTCTTGCCGCGACCCCTGGCTCCCGGGATGCCGCACGGCTTTTCCAGGCGGCGATTGGCCGGAGCAGCCAACGTGTGGCGGGCATGGCGCTGGCGGTCGCCTATCTGCCATTCCCGGCCGTGGACGCCTTTGCGGCCTGCGTTAGCGGCGCAACCAGCCTTCGCCGCGTCGCCGCCATGGTCGACCCGGGCCGCCGGCTGGTACCGCGGACGCGGCTGTTCCTCGCCGATCGCCTGATGCGTGATCCGACGGTGTACGGTCTGGTCGCGGCATCGTCCGCTGCCGCAGCGCTCCTCGCCAATTCGCCAGACTGGCGGGCGGCGGAAGTCCCGACGGTGCGTCTGCGCCGCCTCGGCCGTTTTGCAGCAGCGCTGCCGGCAAGGCAGGCAAGCTTCGGCGCCGGGTTGCGTGCCTGCCGCGACGGCGATTGGCGACGCGCCGCACATCTTGCCCGCGGGATGACGATTTCCGGCGAGCACCCGGACGACAGTGCCGCGCTGGCCGACCTCCTGGCGGTCACGCTGCTGCCGACCTGCGACACGCTGGACGCGGCTGCGCGCCTGCTGGCCCTGCCGACACGCGGTCAGCCGGAGAGAACCGCCGCTGGCACAGACGGCGCCAGCCGAGCGGCCGGCAACTCCGCCAGCCGCGTCAGTGCCGCAGCCGAACCGAACATCGGCATCAGGGCCATCTCGGCCAGCGAGGCTTCCCCTTCCAGATAGAGATTGATCATGTCGGCCTGGCTGAAGCAGGTCCGGCAGACCGGCACGCGCGGCGGCTCGCGCGCCATCAGCTCGTAGAGCTTGTGCCGACCGATCTGGCTGACGGCCGCCTCGATTCCGTCACGGCGGACATTGGCGATCTCGCTCGTCCAGCCGACCGGGCAGGGGGTGATCGCGCCGGTATCGAAGAGCTGAGCGGCGGCTGCGGTCAGATGGCAGCGCTGCCGGCGGATGCCATCTGCCTCATCGAGGAAGTCGGCGAGGCGTCGGTAATAGGCGAGTGGCCCGAGGACGCTAGCGAAGCCGGCGGGCAGTCTTCGCAGGCGATCCGCGAAGCCGCGCCGTGCCTCGCGGCCGAACAGGCCGGCGGCGTGAACGCCCCGCACCGGAATCGGCACCAGCAGGGTCCGGCAGGGCAGCGCCGCCAGGAACGCCAGGAAATCGAAGAGCCGCGGCGCATTGACGTCGCTGACCACCATGGTGATCTCGAGCGGACGACCGGCTGCTGCGATGTAGCCCAGCGCCGCCATGACCCTCTCGCCGAGGCGCGACGAACGCCAGCGCAGCGCGTTCATGGCGTCGTCGTGGCCGTCGAGCGACAGGTTGAAGCCGACATTCGGCAGCTTCGACAGCCGAGCGACGATCGCCGGCGTCAGCTCCGTGCCGTTGGTCAGCACCTGGACATGGGCGTAGCGGCCCGCCAGTTCCTCGATCAGTTCGACCGCGTTGACCAGCAGGAACAGCTCTCCGCCGCTCAGCTTGAGGACGGGCGCATCGACATGCCGCCGCAGCCCATCGACCATGGCGAGGACCTCGCCAACGGCGATGGTCGCGCCGCGACGGCGGGCGGAGGCGGACGTCGCGGCGCCGAAATCGCCGGCATCTGCGACACTCGTGCAGTAGCTGCACTTGAGGTTGCAGAAATTCCCGGCGACGATCAGATCATGATAGAGAAAGCGCTTCATGTCGGGTGCCCCGCAACGGTCGGAGCATGGCACAAGCATAAGGCAGAATGCAACCGGAGGTTACATTTCCGGTGTCAGCCGAGTTCGCGGCCGTCGCCGCCGATCGCCAGTTCGTAGACCACGTGCTTCTCCTCGAAGCCGGCAAGCCGGTAGAGCGCCCGCATGGCCTCGTTGGACGTGGCGGTGCGGCCGACGATGCGGGTATAGCCGGCCGCCCTCGCGTGGGCGAGCACCGCCCGCAGCAGCATGACGGAAGCGGCGGACCCGGCGCGTTCGCCATCGACATAGAAGGAGCGGAAATCGGCGTATTCGTCGCCGGTGATGAAATTCTGCCGCGGCGCGACCCAGGCCCAGCCGACGATTTCCCCGTCGCGCTCGGCGACCTTCGTCCAGTCGCCGCCATATTTCACCAGCTTGCCGAGTTTCTTGCGGTAATGCGCGAGATCCGTCACCGCTTCCTCGGCGAAAGAGCGCTGCGCGATCGCGGCCTCGAACTCGGCGACGCGGTCGACGTCGCGCAGTTCGAGATCGCGCAGGACGAGGCCGCTCGACTGGTGTCGGACTTCTGACGGGACGGACATCGGGCACTCCGGTCGGCTGGGCAGGCCGCGCAACCGCGGCGCGCGGACTTGAAGCCCGCTGGTCGCCTCACTATAGGGCAGCGATCCGGCTGAAAAGCGGGCTGAAGCCGCGCCGAACATTCATCTGCAACCAAAGGATGCAATCATGCGAATTCGCCAGGTCGTGGCCGACATGCGCGACTGCTCGTCCGCCATCGAGGACGAGGCGCTGCTGCGCGACGCCGCACTGGCCGGCGCCCGGGCCGGCGGCGCTACCGTCATCGGCGAGCACGCCCAGCGTTATGTGCCGCACGGGTTGACGCTCGTCGTGTTTCTCGCCGAATCCCATATCATGCTGACCACCTGGCCAGAGTTCAAAATGGTGCTGGTGGACGTGCTGCTGTGCAATCCCGAGATGGACGAGGACGCGGTCGTCGACGAGATCGCCCGGCTGCTTTGCCCGGACGGGCTGGTGGAGAAAAGTTACGTGACCCGCCATATAGAGCCGCTCGAGCATTGAACGATCTGACCGATGCCTGGTGGCGCTTCGTGCCGGCGCCGCCGCCCGATGAAGCGGCCTTGACGCTTGCAGCCAGAAGCGGCCGCGGCGCCTTGTCGCGTTCGCTGCGCGACGCCCGCCAGCGCCTCGGCACCGGCCGCACGATGAAGCTGCTGCAGTCGGTCGACCGGACGGCGGCGCTGCGGCCGATCCGGGTCTACTTCGCCGCGTCCTACCAGCCGCGCGTCATCGCCGACGCGCTGGTTCTGGCCTTCGCCATTGCCGGGCTCGACCTCGAACTCGTCGCGGAGGAGGGGCTGGTGCCGGGCAAGGGAGCGGCCGATACCGAGGCCGGCTTCGACTGCGCCGTCCTGTCGGTCGCCTCGTCTATTGCCGAGGACAACGCGTCCGGTGTGGCCGTCCTGGCGGCGGCCGGGCATTTGGCCGCGGACTTCGGCTGTCCTGTCGGGGTCATTCCGGGCGTGGCCGGCGGCTCTGTGTCGACGGACGCGTTGCCCGCGGGCGTGACGGTCTGCCCGGTCGCGGCGGGGCAGACCGGCAACGAGCCGCTGTTCGACACCCGCTTTGCCGGCACTCTCGGCACGATCCCTTCGCCACGCGGCGCCGATGCAATCGCCGACACCGCGGCGGGCTTTGCCGCCCGCATCGCCGGGCGCGCCCCGAAACTGCTGGTGACGGATCTCGACGACACGCTGTGGTCGGGCGTGCTGGGTGAAACCCCGACCCTGACGCCGCGGCCGGCCTACGGCGCGGCGCTGGCCGCGCTGGCAGAGCGCGGACTGGTGATCGCGGCGGCGAGCCGCAACGATCCCGTCGCTGTCGATGCCGCGCTGGCCGACCTGACAGGCGGAAACGTGCTTCCCCCCTTCGCCAGCCTCGCTGTCGGCTGGGAGGACAAGCCGGCCCTGGTGGCCAAGGTGCTCCAGGCAGTCGGGCTCGCAGCGGAGCACACGATCTTCATCGACGACGATCCGGTGAACTGCGCGAGCGTCGCTGCCCGGTTTCCCGACATGGATGTCCGCCGGTTCGCCGGGGACGAGGTGGCGTTTTCCGCCGTGCTCCTCGCCGAGCCCTTGCTCGCCGCCACGGCACCGACGGAAGCTGCCGCGGACCGTTCCGCCTTCTATCGCCGCCGCGCCGCGGTGGAAGAGGCGCGCGAGCAGGCATCCGACGACACGGCATTTCTCGAACGTCTCGGCACAAGGGTCACCGTCGTCGCCATCACGCCGGCGGGCGTGCCGAGGGCGGCGGAACTGGCGCGGCGCGTAAACCAGTTCGCACTGACCGGCTTCCGGCCGAGCGAGATGGCGCTTGCCGGTCGGGGCAGCCCGTTCGATTTCCTCGTGCGCCTCGACGACGTCTTCGGGAGCCACGGGCTGGTGGGCCTGATGCTGGCCCGGCGCGACGGCGACGCCGTGGCGATCGACAATCTGTTGCTCTCCTGCCGGGCGCTGCAGCGGCGCGTCGAGTTCGCCATGCTGGCCGTCCTGGCGGAGCGGGCGCGTGCCGCCGGGGTCAGCCGCCTAGTCGGGACCGTGGAGGATCTGGAACGCAACGCACCGGCCCGCGGCCTCTTCGCATCGGCCGGCTGGCAGGAGGATGCGGGGCGCTGGACACTCGCACTCGACCCCTCCAGGCAGCGCCCGGCGGCGGCGTGGCCGGACGGCGTGGTGCTCGAGACGCAAACCGAGATCGAGGAAATCCGATGAACGACAACACCGGCGATGCGGTCGCGGCAGAGGTGATCCACCTGGTCGCCGAGGTGCTGGCAATGGACCCGGCCCGCCTGCATGAGGACACCCGTGCCGAGGAGGTCGAGGGATGGGATTCCTTCGCACTGGTGCGGATGGTCTTCGCAATCGAGGCGGCGTTTCCTGTCCGCTTCACCCTGGCTGAAATCGAGGGCATCGACGGGATCGCGCCGTTGATCGCGGTGGTTCGCCAGAAGGCCGAGCCGGCCGCCTGATCGGCGCCTTACGGCCTTAGCGGACGGCCGCCGCGCTGACGCGCGAAGACCTGGCCGCTGCAGCGCGGGCATCCGGCAGCCTTCAGCGCCTCGATCGTCGCGAAGCGCTCGCCGGTCCCGACCGGCGTCGCAAGGCCGCATTCGGTGCAGCGGTAGGAGCGCTCGCGCGGCCGCACCTCGCCGGTATAGATCGGCGTGTCGAACCGTTCCCCGGTGGTTGCAGGGCGCGTGCGGCTGGTGGTTTCCAGCTCGATGAACTGGCCGGCGGAGCCTAGGATCGAGGCACCGCCATAATGGTTGAAGGACGGCCGCATGCACAGGATGGCGAGGCCAAGTTCGCCCAGCCGCTGCTGCAGGTCGAGCCGGTCGTCGGGAGCAAGGTCGGCAAAGGACAGGAACAGCTTCAGCCCCGGCCCGGCCTCCAGCGCCTCGATCCCGCGGGAGACGAATAGCCCCATGCCGTCCAGCGTATAGGGCGGGTCGGTCGCGAGGACGTCGAACCGGCCGACGAGCGCTGCTGGCAACGGGTCCCGCAGATCGTGCGCCACCGGCTCGAAGACGATGCCGTGACGGCCGGCGCCGCGTTCCAGATGCGCGATGCGGCCGGGGTCGAGTTCCAGCACGGTCAGGCGGCGCGGCCGCGCATCCACGGCTTGCGCGACGAGGCCGATTGCCACCGAGAGGGAATCGTCGTCGCCGATCAAGAGGATGCGTCGGCCGGCCAAGGCGCCGGCGCGGTGCATCGCCAGAGCGCGCCGGAGGGCCGTTTCGGCGGTGCAGGGCGCCTGGTCGAGCGTGACGTCGACGGCCGGACCATCGGCGACATGCGCCTCCATCGCTGGCAGGAGCGGAACGAGCAGCGGGTCGAGCCCGTCGCCGGCATCGTCGGCTTGCCTCGCCAGCATTCGGCGCGGACGCGGCGTCGCCGTCTCGCGAGGGTCCACCGGCTTCAGCGCGAGGCCCAGTTTCTCGGCAGCAAAGTCGCGCCCCGTTGGCGTAAGGCCGACGCCCTGTCCACGCTCGAACAGGCCGCGGGTCTCCAGTTCGCGCCGGACGGCGCTGACCACGGGCAAGGGCATGCGGACGAGCCGAGCCAGGTCGCGCAAGGCCAGCGGGCCCTCGCTCGCCACGGCCCGCACGATGCCGGCGACGCCCTCGCGGCCCTCGCGAAGGCTCGTCGCCTCGGCGACGTCGGCGAGGACATCCGGGTAGGATGCGGGAGGATTGATGTCGTCTTCCGGGGTCGGTGTCATGTCGCCATAGAACCGACCAGGCGGCTGCTGTCCATCGGCAAGCGTCCGGCGCCCGCTGCCGCGAAGGTCATTTCCACGGGCAGGCCATCGCCGCCGAGATCGAGCGCCCGCGCCTTGCAGAGCGCGATCTGCGGCGTTCGCAGCCGCGTGCGGAAGACCGCTAATGCGGCAAGCTTCAGCGTCAGGGCGTTGAGGCTGGTCTTGATGGGCCGAGAAAAATCGCCTTGGGGCAGCTCGGGCATACCTGCGGCATAGGGGAGATCCTCGTAGAAGGTGATGCGCGCCGGCTCCAGAACGCGAGCGGCGAGCAGTTCTTCGGTCGCCAGCGCCACCAGCACATGATCGAGATGGCCGCCGATCCCGGACGGTGCAAGCACTGGCGCGCTCCGGCAGGCGGGTTCGGCCAGAACGGCAGCAAGGCAGTCTGCCAACGTCGAAATTTCCCCCGCCACGAGCGGTTCGGCGCAAATGGTCTCCCGATTCCAGCCGAGCGTTTGAGCCAAGGACAGTCCGTGCCGGTCCTGCGCGCCTGAAAAAGCGAGGTCGCGGCTTTCATAGCCGAGGATGCGACCGGCCAGTCGATCCTCGGCGCGCGCGACTTCGCCCAGTGCCGAGCCAGGCACGCGCAGCCCGGTCTGGTAGGACTGATCGGAGAAGATGTTGCAGACCAGCTGCCGGCGACCATGACAGCGCCGCGCGGCCAACTGGGCGCCGACCGAGAGGGCCGCGTCGTCGACATGGGGCGACAGGATCACGGCCTCGACCGGGGCGGCGGCCTGATCCCGAACGGCCGGGAGTATCGTTGCGATGCCCGCTTCGCAGAGTTGCGCGAAGGCGTGCGCTGTCGCCGGCTCGTCGAGCGGTAGGCTGGCGACCGCCGTCTCGACAGCGAGGGCGGCTGCCAGATCGGCCGCTGCCGGATCGACGGGAATGCGACGCCCCCCGAAGGTGCGGATCCCGTCGGTTCCCGTCGTGAAATGCGGTAGCAGGCATACTGTCGCGCCCGGCCCGAAAGGTGCAAGGGCATCAGCGCAGATCATGGAACGGGTTCGCGGACGACCGGCGTGATGTCCCGGTCAGCCCTTGGTTGGTCCCCGGCCACCGCCGCGACGATCGCCGCCCGGTCGGGCTTGCCGGCGGCGGTGCGCGGCAGGCTCGCGAAAGTCAGCACCAGCGGAGCAGGTGCATTCGTCGCTGCCACGGCCACGCGTACGTGCTCCCGGTCGACACCGGATCCTTCGCAGGCGACGACCAGCAGGTCGCGGTCCGGCGCCCACGGCGCGACCGTGGCGATAGCCACGGCATCGCGGACGCAAGGGACAGCCAGCGCCGCCGCGACGACCGCCGCCCCGTCGATCGTCCTGCCATCGAGCTTGAGGCGGTCGTCGAGCCGGCCGTGCAGGCGGATGCTGTCCCCGGCGAGCAGCGTGGCGCGGTCACCGGTGCGCCATATCTGCGAAGCCCCGGCGGCGGAAGTGCTCGCCAGAACCGCGTGGCCGAGATCGAGCACCAGTTCCGCGGTCTCGCCGGGCACGGACGGGGCGACGATGCGGACACCATCGAAAGGGCGGCCGATCACGCCTTCGGGCAGGGCCGTCGCCGCGCCGAATGTGGCGCCGGTCTCGCTGCTGCCGTAGTTGCGGCCGAGCGGGCAGCCGAAGCTTTGCTCGAACGCTGCGGCAAGGCGGTCGGAGACCGGTCCGGCGCCGACGATCGCCAGACGGGCCTTGGATCCGCCCGATGCGCGATCGGGCCCGGCCGCCGCGATCAGCAGGCGCGCCATCGGGACGGTCAGGACCGCCACGTCGAAGGCGCCGGCGCACAGGCGCCGGGCGAGCCGCCTTGCATGAAAGGCCGTGGGCAGCGAGACGACCCCGCCGGCAGCCGCGGCGCCGAGAAAGGCGCCAAAGCCGAAGGAATGGCAGATCGGCGCCGCCACCAGCACTCGCTCCCCGGGCGAAAGGCCATAGCGCGAGACGTAGCGGCCCGCCTCCGCCAGCAGGCTCGCCGTGCTGCGCGGAGCCGGCCTCGGCAGGCCCGTCGATCCCGAGGAAAGATGGATGATCGCAGGGCAGTCTTGGCCGCTCACGAGCGATGGCGGATCGGCGGCAAGGCGGACCGGCATGTCTCCGCGCCAGTCCCAGTGGACCGACGGCATGGCTCCGGCGGAAAGAGGGGCAGGGACCACGACCGGCACCGCACCCGCCTTCCACAGGCCGATGACGCGGGAAAGCAGGGACGCGCCGCTATCGACGAGAATGCCCTGGCCGGCGACAACGGCCGGAAAGGCGTCACCGACGGCATTCTCCGCTGATCGGGCATATTCGCTGAACGCGAGGCTCTCGCCTGGCCCCGTCTCGATGCGGCATCCAGCCAGGAGCTCGATCAGCGAGGCGAAGGGGTATCCGGCGGAGCTCATCGCACGGCGTCAGGCAGGCATTGTTGCGTGATGTGCCACCTGTCTTGCCGGGTGCAAGGGCACGCGGAGCGTCGCCACGGCATCAGCGACATCGGTCAGCAGCGCTTCGTCCCCCAAGAGCAGCGGGTGCGCGAACCAGATGGCCTCCCGCGCCGCGCGCTCCGCCACCGGCGTAGCCATGCCGGCATAATCCGGCGCCCGGCCGTTCCGCCCTACCAGCGAGGCGAGCGCCGCGGGCGCGAACATCTCCGTGTGGTGCACGGGCGGGAAGCACCGAAAGGCGGGGACGCCCATCTGGCGCAGCGATGCGGAGAGCGTTGCTGCGTCGGCGCCGCCGAACGCTGCCGGGTCGAACCAGGCCAAGGTCATGTAGCGGCCATGGCGCTCCACATGCGCCCGTGTATCCAGCGGCTCGAGGCCGGCATCGCGCAGCCGCGCCTCGAAGATCGGGGCGTTGCGGTCGCGCAGCGCCATGTCGCCCGGCAATCGTCGCAGCTGCCCGACAAGCAGAGCGACCTGCAATTCGGTGAGGCGCATGTTGGTCGTCGCCATCAGATGGCGGTACTCGGTATCGCCCTTCGGCCGGCCGCAGGAATGTAGCGGAAACGTCTGTGCCGCGATGTCGGCACGGCTCGTCGCGATCGCGCCGCCCTCGCCGCAGGTCATCAGCTTGCCCGACTGGAAGCTGAAGATCGACGCATCGCCGATGGCACCGAGCGCGCTGCCAAAAGCCCGGGCGCCATGGGCGTGCGCGGCATCCTCCACCACCGACAGGCCGTGGCGGCCGGCGATCGCCATGATCGCGGGCATGTCAGCGGCCTGACCAGCCATATGCACCGGCACGACGCAGCGCGTCCGCGGCCCGATCGCCGGCTCGATCAGTGCCACATCGATGTTGAGCGTTTTAGGCTCGACGTCGACGGGAATCGGCCAGGCGCCAAGCCGGAGCACCGCCGAGGCGGTGGCAATGAAGGTGCAGGCGGGAACGATCACCTCGTCCTCGGGCCCGACCCCGAGTGCCGCCAGCGCCAGTTCGAGCGCGGCGGTGCCGTGCGAGACCAGCCGGACATGGGCGACGCCGAGCATCTTGGCGAAGGCCGCCTCGAAATCGTCGCCTCGCGTGCCGTTGCCGCGCCACCAGAGTCGCGAGTGCAGGACGTCCTGCAAGGCTCGCTCGTCGGCCGGGTCGTAACGCGGCCAAAGCGGGATACGGGAAGCAAAGTCAACCTGCATGGCGATCGATCCTACTAAACCACAGGTAGTATCATCGCCGCACATGATAGCGTCAAGTTGTCACTTCTCGCGCCGCTCGAGCAGCTCCGACGAGCGGCGCGTGAGGGCCGGCGGGATGGCGGACCGGTACAACCTCGCCAATGTCCGCGACGTAACGCGCCGTGCACAACTCGAAGAAGGGCGACAGGCCGAGGCTGCCGCCGATCACCAGACGATGCGGGTCAATCAGCTTGACGACCACCGCCAACGCCTCGGCGACCGCGTCGGCAGCACGGTCCAGGATCGGACCCGCCGCCGCCCGAGGCATGGCAAAGATGTCGAAACGAGGATTGTGCTCCTCGCCGAGTTGCCGTCGGAAGGCGCGGCCGGAAGCCGCCGCCTGGAGACAGCCGGTGGCGCCGCAGCTGCAGGCAAGACCGGCGGCAGAAGGCACCTTGAGGTGGCCGATGGCCATCGCCGAGGCCGAGCGCCCCAGAAGCAGCTGCCCGCCGACGACCGCGCCTGCGCCGATCCCCGTGCCGATCTGCAGCGAAACGGTAATCTCGTCCGCTGAAGCGGACCTGCGATGCGCGGCAAGGGCAGCGGCGTGCCCGTCGTCCAGTAGGAAGGCTCGGCCAGCCCATTCACCGGGAACGATAGGCTGGCCCTCGTAATCCGGCCGGTTCGGCCAGCGCAACACGCGCCCGGTCCGGTCGCAGAGCGGCGCGGCGGCGATCGCGACGAGCTTGGGACGGCCTGCTGCACGCCACGCCGCCCATATCACCTTCGCGCAGTCTGCAGGCGTTGCCGGCGTGGGGAGGCGGGTGTGCCGCGTCACGCGTTCGTCGTCGTCCACCATCCCCATGCGCAGGAAGGATGCGCCGAGATCGACGGCGAACACCGCGCTCATGCTTCCACCGCCGCCAGGGCGTCGCCGACACGAGCGAGGAAGGCGAGGTCCGGCGCCTCCGACCAGCCCTCGCAGCATCGCGTCGCGAAATTGTCGAGCATAGCCGCAAAGCCCGCGATCTGTGGCGCCGTCCCGGGCGCGAAGTCCTGAACCGCTCCGATCCCGCCGGTCGTCGTCATGAGCCGCTGATGCGCGACCCGACGCTCGCCGGAAAAGCCGAATAGCCCCTCCAGACAGCAGCGGCCCCTGTCCCCCACGGCCTCGAGCCGCACGAGATCGCCCGGCTCGTCGTCGCGCCACCGCAGCGACAGCGTCAGGCTGCAACCGGCAAGGGTGATCTCCGCAGCGAACTGGTCGCAGACCGTCATTTCCCTCGTTGCGCCGCCGCCGTACCAGCCGGCCGGCGCAGCGAACGAGGGAACGAAGGCGGTTCGTCGCCGCAGGAGGAGACCATCGCACTGCCACTTGAGCGCCGCACCCGCGAGATCGAGGAGGTGGGGTCCGAGATCGGCGAGAACGCCGGTCCAGCCGTCGGAAGCAGCAAGGTGCCAGTCGGTGGCGGGCACGCCACGATGGCGGTGCCAAACGAGATCGAGGCGGCGGAGCGGGGCGATCTGGCTGCAGCACTCCAGCCAGCTTCGCGCGTCGGCGCGATGCCGGCACGCGGCCGAGGGCAAGAGCGCGACACGGCCCCTTGACGCAGCCCGGCGCAAACGGCCGAGATCGGCGCTGTTTCGAAGCACCGGCTTTTCCACGAGGCAGGGAATGCCTGCTTCCAGCGTTGCCACCGCGTCGTCGAGGTGACTGGCATTCGGCGATGCCACGACGACGGCGTCGACGAGTCCGGCAAAAAGCGCCTCACGGGTCGCCGCGATCTCAGCCTCGGGAAACAGGATCCGGAGGGACGGCCAGTGCGTGGCATTGGGCTCGACGATCGCCGTCACAGGCAGTCGCCGGCTGCAGCGCTCCAGCGCTGGCGCATAGCAGTTGCGCACGACCCAGCCACCGCCGCAGAAGCCCAGCCGGATCGGCGCGCTCATGCTGCAACGATTGCCGCGGTCCGGCGGCCGGAGATCGCTGCCAGCACATCCTGCAGGGTGACGGCCTCCTCGCCCTCGAAAGCAGTCCGCCGAAAGATCTCGAACAGGACAAGGTCGGCCGGCTCGGCGAACAGCGCATCCAATTCGTCGCGCCGCGGTGCATCCGCCAATGCCCGCCGGCTGAGCGCATGGAAGCGGTGGAGATGGCTGCGCGCCGCCTCCGGCATCATCAGTTTCGGCCGCTCCGGGATGTCGCCGATCAGGGCGCCGAAGCGCTGCCGGGCGAAACGCCGCAGTATCGCCTTGCCGCTTCCGGCCGCCGAGCCGGCGACGTGCGGCAGGGGCAGCGAACGGACGAAGCCCGCCAGCCGGTCATCGAGATACGGCACGCGTATCTCAACGGACGCTGCCATGGAAAGACGATCGACCGGCTGCAGGTGCCCGCGGTCCAGCGGATCGGCCAGATCGTGTTCCAGGAACGCCCGCCGGGCCTCGCCTTGGGCCGAAGCCGTGCGCAATCCCTCGAGCCGCGCCACGACGCCGGCGCTCGGGGCCAGCCCCGCGCGACGCACCCTGGCCAACGCGGCATCCATCGCTTCGATCGCGGGCCGGGGGTCCCGGTAGCGCTCGTAACCGCCCATCAACTCGTCGGCGCCCTCGCCGTTGAGGCAGCACCGGGCGCTGGCCCCGATCCGCCGGCAGAGCAAGGCGAACAGCGGACCGGCGGCGAGGTCCGGCATCTCGACATGGGCGATGGTCGCCGGGATCGCTGCGAGAAATTCCTCGAACGGCACGACAAGAAGCTGGTGCCGGGCGCCGATCCGGTCCGCCAGCCTCGCCGCAGCGACGGCGTCGGGGTGATCGACAGACTCGGCGACGGTGAAGGTCCGGAGCGGCGCGCCGACGCTCTCGGCGGCGAGCAAGGCCAGCACCGCCGAGTCGAGCCCGCCGGAAATGCAGGCGACGACTTCCACATCGGCGGCGAGATGACGAGCGAGGGCGGCGGCGAGGGTGGAGGCAAACACAGCGTCGGCATCGACTTGTGCGATCGGCTCGCCTTCCTGCGGTGATGCCTCGCTGACGAAGCGGCGCTGCGGCCCGACCGCGACGCGGCCCGCCCAGGTGATGGCCATCATGTGTCCGGGGCGGAGCTCGGTGACCCCGTCGAAGAAGGTCGCGCCATCGACAGGCACGCCGATGACCGTGAAATCGGCGAGGGTCTGGAAGTCGAGGCGGGGCGTTGCGGCTTCCCGGGCGATGGCGCTCGCTTCCGAAGCGAAGATGAAGCGGCCCGTCGCCTGGTCCTGGCTAAAGGCGAGAGGCTTGATCCCATAGCGGTCGCGCAGCAGCAGGAGCCGGTCGGGATACCGGACGGCGACGGCAAACATGCCGGAGAGCTGTGAGGCTGCGGCATCGCCCCATGCTGCAAAGGCACGAAGGACGACTTCCGTGTCGCTCGGACCGCGGCAGATGTGACCTTCGGCGGCGAGGACCCGGCGCAATTCCGGCGCGTTGGTGATCTCGCCGTTGAAGGCGACGGCAATCCCCGTCGCGGCATCTTCCATCGGCTGGGCGCCGTCCTGTGGCGCGACGATGGCGAGGCGGGCGGCGCCGATGGAGACGGGTCCGCGGACGATCTCCCTGCAGGCGTCGGGACCACGATGCCGCATCCGGTGCAGGAGCGTGCCGCAGCTGGGGAGCGGCTCGGCAAGCGACACGCAGCCGGCGATGGCGCACATGGTTCAGCTGCCCCGGCTGCAGGCGACGATGGCCGCCGCCACCTCGCTCGCTGCCTCCCGCAGTCCCGGCGTCTCTGGATCCGCACCCGTTCGCGCCGCGTATAGTCGAGGCAGGCGATGGAACGGCATGGCGGGGCAGAGGTGATGCTCGACGTGGTAATTGTCGAAATTGACCAGGTAGCTCCAGACGGACGGCGCCCGGTAGCTCCGGGCATTCTCCTCGGCGCGCCGGGTTGCCGTCGGTCGTCCGAGATGCTCGGCGGCGGTCATCAGGAAGTGCAATGGCGGCGCAACCACGAAAGCGGGAATCAGCCAGCCGACAAGCAGCAAACGGGGTGCGGCGCCGAGTCCCGCGGCGAGCAGCGCCAGGGCCAGCCCGGCCAGAAGGATCTGCTCGTGCCGCGCCATGGCGAAGCTGCGGCGGCCATGGGGAGCGATCCTGCAACCGCCTGCCATCGCGATCGTCGTTCCGGCAAAGCGCAGGAGCCGGTCCGGCTCGAAGACGTGCAGGAACAGGGCGCGCGGGGACCGGAAGTCACGGCAGCTTCGGTCGAACACGTCGCCCGGGGTCCCGACATGGCGGTGATGATGCAGATGGCGAATCCGCGTGTCGGTGAAGCCGGCCAGCATCGGCGCTCCGAGCACAAGTCCGGCGAAGCGATTGGCCCGCTCGCCGGGCAGAAGGATGCCATGCAGCGCCTCGTGCTGCAGTTCCAGGCCGTGGGCGTAGAGGATCGCGAGCCCGGCGATGATCGCGAGGATCATCGGCCCCGAAGCTGTTGCCGCTGCGGCGAGCAGCGCGGCGATCCCGCTGGCCCACAGGGTCAGTTTGAGAACCGACAGGCTGTAGGAGGGCGCCAGGCTGATCCCGGACGTTGCTCGGCGGTTCATGTCGGCACCTCCACGGGAAGCGGTGCGAGAGCGCTGGCTGCATAGGGACGGGAGAAGATGTGCAGGCGGTCGCCGACGAGGAACACGGCCGCAAGCGTCGTCGGTGCCTCGGATCCGACAGCATCGACATCCATCCGGCGGGCCGGTGTACCGTCGGCGCCCTGCTGCCAGAAACCGGTTTCCGAGGCATAGGGTCGGCAGCGCCGCGCGACGATCGCACCGAGCCAGGGGGCGCCGCTTGGCGGCCTGTAGGCTGTCACCCGGCAGATGCCGCCGGCTTGCAGGCGCACCGCAATGAGCGGCCGCTCGGGGATGTCGGCCGCGACCTCGCAGCGTCGGCAGATCACGAGGTGCCGCGTTGCGCTCGCTGCGACCTGCAGGGCGTGTCGGTTCGCCGGCGCACGGCAATGCGGACAGACAGCGGGCGTGACGTCGATGCTGGCCCCCACCCGTGCCCAATGGCTTTCCAGGCCCTCGCGGGCCAGCGCAGTGCAGAGTTCGGCAAAGTCGGCCCTTCGGTCCTCGTCGACCTCGGCGTGCAGCCGGGCGATCGTGGCGACGAGACGGGTGTCGGCGACGCGGTCCGGCGGTGCCTCAACAGCGAGGCGCTGTTCCGCCTGACGTGCCGGTTGTGCAGGTCGCAGGCGTGGCTGCGGTGCCGCGTCCCTTGCGAGGCCGGGCGCGACGCGCAGTAGCGGATCGCCGAACAATAGCAGGCGATGCCCCGCGCGCCGGGCCTGCGCAGATGCGTTGTGCCCCGCCACCGCCTCGCCGATGGGAACGCCGCGGACCAGCGCTGCACACAGCGCGTCTATGGTCACCGGCGAAGCGAGGCTGATCCGGGACGTGGTGACGAGGGCCCCGATCGATGTCGAGACCGCGAGCCGCATCCCGGCGCCGTGAGTCCGATCGACGAAGCTTTTTCGTGAAGGCCAGCCGACGCAGGTGTTCCAGATCATGGCACGTGCCCGGATCGCCGAGGGATGCAGCTGGCGTAGCTTGAGTATCTGCGAGCCGAGGCGGGCGTCGCAGCGGTGGCAGTGGCCGCTGACCCGGCAGGTGGGTGGGCGCATCGTACCCGTGGCCAGGAAGTCGCGGTCGAGCGGGCAAAGCACCAGCGGGCCGAGATCGCCGTCGATGCCATCGCCGTGGCCGGTCAAGCAGACGAGGCTCTTGCCATGCCCCAGCAGGCTGCGCAGAGCCTCCGGATCGGCGTGACGGCCGGCGAGGGCAAATCCCGTGCCCTCGACCAGCCCAATCGGCAATCGAGGCACGATCTCGACGCGAAGCGGTGCTTCCTGTGTCGGTGCCGTCAACGCCGCGAGGCTCGCCGCTGCCTTGGTCTGCAGTTCCGCCAGATCGCGCCCGACGAGGATTCCGGGGATCGACAGCCCGACCGTCGCCTCGACGGCGTCGAGGTGCCGATCGGACAGATCGTCCGCCAAGGCGACGAGGATGTCATACGGACCGAGCGGCGACGCCGCGCCGACAGCATCGGCCACGAGACGTCGCCCCGTGCCCTCAGCGAGGGCCTCGGCGACATCTCGCGCACCGCTGCCGATCGCGTGGCAGGCGCCGCGCGTCCTGGCAGCGGCCGGCGCTGCGCCGGGCTCCTGCCAATCCCGGCATTCCGCCGGCATCGTCATCACCCCGGGCTGGCGCTACCAGTGCAGCGAGTCGCTGATCTCGACATTGACGCCGCTCCGGGCGAGATCGGCCCGGATACTGGCGAGTTCCGCCTCCGCCAGATGCAGCTTCTCGAGCCCCGTATGGAACCGCTCGAGCGCTGCCATCCGCATCTGGTTCTCTTCGCGGGCCGAGCCTTCCTGCAGGCTGTCCATTCCTTCCGCACTACCGGACATCGCGTCACTCCTTCCGATATCGTCGCAGCCCCACAGCGAGGCGTATCTCAGGATACACGTATTGGTTGTATCTACAAGACGTGTGAAAACAGTAAGGGGAGCGAATATCTTGTCGTCGGCGCCGTTGCGGGCTCGCTTTTCAAGGGGCGAGGGGGCAAAGCGGAGGCAACCCGCCCGATTCCATGACCGCGGTGATTGCATTGAAAAAACCGAGCGGCATCCTTGCCGGCATCTGCCTGACCATCCTTTCCGGCCTGTCCCTGGCGTCGATGGACACGGTCGGCAAGTTCCTGACCGGCAGGCTGCCGGTGATGGAGGTGGTCTGGGCCCGCTATTTCTTCCATACGCTGGTGATGGTCGCCTGGCTCGCCCCGACAACCGGCATGCGGTTCCTGCGGACGAAACGGCCGGGCCTGCAGCTTCTGCGCGGCGGCACGCTGCTGGTCGCGACGCTGCTGATGTACACGGCATTCTCGCGGATACCCTTGGCCGACGCGACCGCGGTGCAGTTCTTCGCGCCGGTGCTGGTGACGGTTCTGTCGGTGGTCTTTCTGGCGGAGCGGATAGGCGTTCATCGCCTGGCGGCGGTGCTCGTCGGCTTCGGCGGGGTGCTGCTGATCGTCCAGCCGGGATTTTCCGAGACCGATCCCTATCTGCTGCTGCCGCTCGGGGCGGCAGCGATCCTGTCGGTCTATTTCCTGCTGACCCGGACGCTCTCGGGGGCCGACGACAGCGCCTCGACGCTGTTCAACACGACGGCCGTGGGCGCCGTTCTTCTGACACTGGCGGTTCCGCTGGTGTGGCAATGGCCGACGCCGATGGAGTTCGCCATGATGGTGGTCGTGGGCCTTCTCGGCGCCATCGGGCATTTCTGCCTGGTCGTGGGCTTCTCCTACGCCTCGGCCTCGGCGCTCTCGCCCTTCCTCTACTCGCAGGTGCTGTTCGCCAGCATCTTCAGCCTGGTGCTGCTCGGCGATCCGTTGCGGCCGAGCCTCATCGCGGGCGCAGCGCTGCTCATCGGCAGCGGCATCTACATCTGGTGGCGCGAGAACCGGCGCTAGCCGGCCGGTCAATGTCTCTTCAGGGATCCCGGCGCCGCCGGGATCAGGACACGCTTCGCTGGCGCGGCGATCAGCGGGCGATGCGCAGGCTGGAGATCTCTTCGGTGATCGAGCCGAAGGCCGCCGCCAGCTGCTCCTTGCTCTGGGCGTCGTAATAGAGCTTCGCCGTCGGGTCGGCGATGCCGTAGGACGCGCAGTCCTCGAGCAGCTTCTTGACCGGGCTGCCATTGCGCACGTCGAAGGCGATGGTGAAGATCAGGATGCCGTCGGTGCCATCCGGATAGCGGCCGTCGCTTTTGGCGTTCTCGCAGATATTCGCGGTGGTCTCGTTCATTGCCTCGACATAGCGATTTTCGCTTGCCGATTTGGTCGTCTTGGTCGTGGCGTCGAAGATCCGGCCGGGCTTCGTGCCGGTACCGTTCATCACCTGGCCGTAGCCGAAGGCGCCGTATTGGGACCGGTTGGAATTGCTGCTCGAGGAGTAGGTGTTCTCGCCGTCTGTCATGACGACTATGACCTTGAGGTTGTCCTTGGCATCCTTGGCGCGGCCCTCGGTGAAAGGTTCGCCGGGCGAGACGACGTGCCAGCCCCAGATGAGGCCCTGCGGAATGTTGGTGAGGTTGTGCGGCTGCATCGCGTTGAGCGCCGCGTCGACAACACTCAGCTGGGCGCTGAGGGGCGTGATTGGCGTGGTGTCGCAGCTGTAATTGGTCCCATCGGAGCCATTTTCCGACGAGAAGTACTTTTTTATGTCGCGTTGTGACGCAAAGTAAAGCGCCGTCGACCGGTCCGAACCGCCGAGAATATCCTCAAGATAGTTATTTTCCGGTCGGGGGCTCTTTGGCTCATCGGGCGCGAACATCGGTACGAACAGCGATTTGCCGTTGCTCGAGGCAAGGGTTGCGGTTCCGGGCACGGGTGCGTCGTCGGTGGCTGCAAGTCTCAGCGGTCGGGCCTCCACGCAGCCTTCCCAGCCGGACGGAAATCGCTTCGACGCCGCTACCGCGACCTGCTCCCAGTATATGCAGTTGCTTCCCCACCAATACTTGCAGACATTTTGCGTTCCGGCCTTGACACTGGCGTTCTCCCACAGCCACTGCCGGGTCAGCCAGGCGCCGTCGGACTTGCGCCGCCAGCGATTACCGACCTTCTCTGCCAGCTTATTGTTGCCGTCTTTCCAATTTTCCCAGTCGAGATTCTCGTGGTGGATCGGCGAGTCCCCATAGCGGTCCATCCAAGGGGCGTCGATATTGTCCTTGCCGACATTCACCGATCCGGAGAAGGGGACGACGCCGATCATCACCGGCGGTAGACCCGGCGCGGTCTCGTTGATCTTCATCAGCGAGGCGGTCAGGTCCTTGGCGGCCTCCTTCAGCGTGTCGATCTTGCGTTTGCCGCCGACCGACCAGGCCATCGAGCCGGAATTGTCGAGTACCAGCGCCATCTCGATCGAGCGGTTCTGCACGACGATCTCGCTGGTCGCCGAAAGCGGGAACTGGCGCCAGTCGATCTGCTCGTTGGTGACGAAGGCCAGAAGGTCGCCGAACCACGTCGGCTGCTGACGCGTCGCCGTGACCTTCAGTACGGTCTCACCGTCGACCACCGTGACGCCATCGTAATGGAACTGCGTATAGCCGCGGGTGGCCTCGCCGGCATTGTGGAAGAAGTAGGCGGTAGCGACACGTGAGAGATAGCCGGGGTCCTGCGACTGCGCGTACTCCTTGGCCGCGGCGAGCGCGGCCGTGTCGGCGGACTGCTGCAGATTGCGCTCGGAGCCGTAGACCGCGTTGAGGTCGACGGCCGCTGCCATGCAGCAGGCCAGCAACGGCAGGGTCAGGCCGAAGATGACGGCGACATTGCCACGCCGGTCGTGCCATGCGGCGCGCAGGTTAGGGAGCTTGGTCATGGCGCGAGCCGCTGGTTGTTGCTGGGACATGCGGTCGATCCTTGCACGTCAGGCATCAAGGGACGGTGAATCCCATCGTGCTAATTTTCCCAGACGATCTCTTTGCTGAGCCGCGGCCGGAACGTGTAGCTCTTCTTCACGGTGATACCGTCGAACCAGCCCGCGAAACCGAAAAGCGGGTCGTAGTCGTAGGCGACGTCGGCAATGATCAGGTAGGTCTTCGTGTCGAAGAAGAGCTCCTCGGGCACCGGATGGGGCTGGTCCGGCGTAAGTCCCGCGCCTGTATTGCTCTTCGACCAGTCGACCACGCCCTTGCCGTCCGCGTCGACGGCGACCGTCGTGATCGTCATCTTGAGCTTGTCGGACGGAAACGGCGTCATGATCGCCGTGGAGATGTCGAATATGTTGGTGATCGCCACGTCGTTCATGGTTCTGGTGCGGGCGACCAGATTACCGATCGTCTCGGCGGTGGAGTCGACCTTCTGGACCATCTGGAACGCCTGCGTGCCTTCGAACCAGCCGAAGTAAAGCAGCAACGCGAAGGGCGCGATCAACGCGAACTCCACTGCACCGACGCCCTCGCGCTGCCGGACGAAGTCATGCAATCGGCGGGGAAGGCGAAAGCGGAATCCTCGGCGCATCGTCGTCTCCCTCAGCACGTGGTCTTGCTGCTGGCGAGATCGCCGAAGGGCTCGTTCATGAAGGCCGACATCGCGAAGATCACGGCATTCCCGTCGGTATCGGTTGCCAGGTTGCTGAGGAAGGCGGCCGACCACGGCCATTCGTAGAACACCCGCAGCACGGTGATCGAACTTGCGCCGCCGGGATCGAAGCAGAACTCGCTGTCGTCGATCTGCTTCAGCTGCATAGGGGCGTTGACCGGGATCGCCTTGTAGGTCGGGAAGGTGCGCAGGTCGATCTTCAGCTTCTCGCAGGCGAGGACGAAATCGACCTGCTCGCAGAGGCGCTCGCGAAAGTCTTCCTCGCTGATGTCGGCCTTCTGGATCTGACCCGTCAGCACCTGTCGTGCCACGCCGTCCACCGCCGTATTCAGGAGGACGCCGATTGCCGATATCCCGGCCGATTCGATGATGGCGAAGATCAGCGCGAACAGCGGCAGGCCGACGAACGCGAACTCGACCGCCGCGACGCCCGAACGGTCGCGCACGAAGGCCGACCGAAGTAATCGTCGGAAACAGGATCGTAAACGCAGCATCGGTCCGCCGTTGGATGAGACACGTCAAGATCATGCAGGCGGAGTCGTTACTTTTCCTTG
Organism: Aurantimonas endophytica; assembly: GCF_014196845.1. Classification (GTDB taxonomy): domain Bacteria; phylum Pseudomonadota; class Alphaproteobacteria; order Rhizobiales; family Rhizobiaceae; genus Aurantimonas; species Aurantimonas endophytica. Next base: position 949,076 of record NZ_JACIEM010000001.1, on the reverse strand, counting down.
AGGGAATGCCGCCGAATTCGAGCAATCGGCCGGTCAGGGACGGCGGCCACGGACGAACGCGCTTCTCCCGCGGACCCGACCCGTCGACCGCCGCCGTCGCCACGGCCCCAAGGCAACGGGATCACCATGGGCGGCCCCCTCCGCAACGGCAGGCTCGCCTTGATCAGGATCAAGGCGAGCCCATTCCGCGGCTGTCACAGGATCGACGAAACACCGCGCCGCGATGGCACCGACACTGTCGCGGCGGCCGATCCTGGAGAGGACACCGAACATGCGGAATCAAGTCGAGGCGATCCTCGTGGGCATTGCGGCCTTCGTGGCGATGCTGGGGGCGGCCTTCGCCCGGGATGCGGAATTCGCCGCCCACGCCTGGGTGCTGTTCTTCGTCCTGGCCGGGACCACGGTGGTGCTGCTGCGGCGCATCGAATTCGCCGACGCAGCCCAGATCCCGCTTCGCTCGGTGGACACCGGCTACATGGATGGCGTCGTACGCTACGGCGTGATCGCCACGATGTTCTGGGGCGTCGTCGGCTTCCTGGTCGGCGTGGTGGTGGCCTCGCAGCTTGCCTGGCCGGTCTTCAACATCGAGCCCTGGTTCAATTTCGGCCGGATGCGTCCGCTGCACACCTCTGCGGTGATCTTCGCCTTCGGCGGCAATGCCCTGATCGCCACCTCCTTCTATGTCGTCCAGCGGACGACGCGGGCGCGGCTCTGGGGAGGCGACCTCGCCTGGTTCGTGTTCTGGGGTTACCAGCTCTTCATCGTGCTCGCGGCCACCGGCTATCTCCTCGGCATCACGCAGAGCCGGGAATATGCCGAGCCGGAATGGTATGTCGATCTGTGGCTGACGGTTGTCTGGGTCGCGTATCTCGCGGTGTTCATGGGCACGCTCATCCGCCGCAAGGAACCGCACATCTACGTCGCCAATTGGTTCTATCTGGCCTTCATCGTCACCATCGCGATGCTGCACGTCGTCAACAACCTGGCGCTGCCAGTGTCGCTGCTCGGCGCCAAGAGCTACTCGGCCTTCTCCGGCGTGCAGGATGCGCTGACCCAGTGGTGGTACGGCCATAACGCCGTCGGCTTCTTCCTGACCGCCGGCTTCCTCGGGATGATGTATTACTTCATCCCCAAGCAGGCCGACCGTCCGGTCTACTCGTACCGGCTGTCGATCATCCATTTCTGGTCGCTGATCTTCCTCTATATCTGGGCCGGTCCCCATCACCTGCACTACACCGCGCTGCCGGACTGGGCGCAGACGCTCGGCATGGTGTTCTCGGTGATGCTCTGGATGCCCTCCTGGGGGGGCATGATCAACGGCCTGATGACGCTGCAGGGTGCCTGGGACAAGCTGCGCACGGACCCGATCCTGCGGATGATGGTGATCTCCGTCGCCTTCTACGGCATGTCGACCTTCGAGGGACCGATGATGTCGATCAAGGCGGTCAACTCGCTCAGCCACTACACCGACTGGACGATCGGCCACGTGCATTCCGGCGCGCTCGGCTGGAACGGCCTGATCACCTTCGGGGCGCTCTACTACCTGGTGCCGAAGCTCTGGAACCGCGAGCGGCTCTACAGCCTGCGCCTGGTCAACTGGCACTTCTGGCTCGCGACTCTCGGCATCGTCGTCTACGCCGCGGTCATGTGGGTCGCCGGCATCATGCAGGGCCTCATGTGGCGCGAGTACGACGGCGAGGGATACCTCGTCTACTCCTTCGCCGAGACGATCGCCGCCATGCATCCCTACTACATACTGCGGGCCTTTGGCGGGCTGCTCTACCTCGCCGGGGCGCTGATCATGGCCTTCAACATCTACCGCACCATCCGGGGCGACGTCCGCGAGGAGGCCCCGATGGGCCGACGCGCCGCGGTCGCGGCGCCCGCAGAGTAAGGATCAGCAGCCATGGCACCCACACAGAAGAAGTCCCTGCTCAAGCATCACGGCAAGATCGAACGCAACGCCACGCTGCTGCTCGTCGGATCGCTGCTCGTCGTCTCGGTCGGCGGCATCGTGGAGATCGCGCCGCTCTTCTATCTCGAGAACACGATCGAGAAGGTGGAGGGGATGCGGCCCTACTCGCCACTCGAGCTGGCCGGTCGGAACATCTACATCCGGGAAGGCTGCTACGTCTGCCACAGCCAGATGATCCGGCCGTTCCGCGACGAGGTCGAGCGCTACGGCCATTACAGCCTCGCCGCGGAGTCGATGTACGATCATCCGTTCCAGTGGGGCTCGAAGAGGACGGGGCCGGACCTCGCGCGCGTCGGCGGCCGCTACTCCGACGAGTGGCACGTACAGCATCTGATCGATCCCCGCTCCGTCGTGCCGGAATCGATCATGCCGACCTATGCCTTCCTCAGCCGCGATCTCGACATGGCTGATCCGGCGGGTCACCTCGTCGCCAATCGCGGCGTGGGCGTGCCCTATACCGACGAGATGATCGAGAGCGCCAGCGCCGACCTCAGAGCGCAGGCCGATCCCGACGCCGACACGTCGGGTCTGCTCGAGCGCTACCCGAAGGCGGTGGTCAGCAATTTCGACGGCGATGCCCGGCATCTGAGCGAGATGGATGCGCTGGTCGCCTACCTGCAGATGCTTGGAACGCTCGTCGACTTCTCGGTCTACGAGCCCGAACAGAACGACCGCTAGGAGCGCCGGAATGGATTACCAGACCATGCGCAGTTTTGCCGACAGCTGGGCCTTGCTGGCCATGGCCCTGTTCTTCGTCGGCGTCGTCCTCTGGGTGCTGCGGCCCGGCGGGCGCAAGAGCGCCGACGATGCCGCGAATATTCCGTTCAAGGAGGATTGAGATGGCCGACGAGAAAGAAGTCGACGCCGTAACCGGTGTCGAGACGACCGGCCACGTGTGGGACGGCATTCGCGAACTGGACACGCCCATGCCGCGCTGGTGGCTGTGGACGTTCTACGCGACGATCGCCTTCGCCGCCGTCTACACCGTGCTCTATCCCGCCTGGCCGCTGGTCAACGGCGCGACGACGGGCCTGCTCGGCTGGTCGAGCCGCGCCGATCTGCGGACCGAGATTTCCGCCGCGGACATGCTGAATGTCGACCGCGAGACGGCCATCCAGACCACCGAGGTCTCCAAGATCGCTGCGAGCCCGGAGCTTCGCCAGTACGCCGTCGCAGCCGGGCGCGCCGCCTTCAAGGTCAATTGCGTCCAGTGCCATGGCTCGGGTGCCCAGGGCGGGCCGGGCTATCCGAACCTCAACGACGATGCCTGGATCTGGGGCGGCACGGTGGACGACATCTATCTGTCGATCCAGCACGGCATCCGCTACGGCGCCGACGACGAGACGCGCTATTCGGAGATGCCGGCCTTCGGCCGTGACGGGATCCTCGACCGCACCCAGATCGCCGACGTCGCCTGGTATGTCCGCCAGCTTTCGGGCCAGGAGGCGGATGCCGCAGGGGTCGAGCGCGGCGCGCCGCTCTATGTCGAGAACTGCGCCGCCTGCCACGGCGAGGCCGGCGAGGGAATGCGCGAGGTTGGTGCTCCGCGGCTCAACGACGCGATCTGGCTCTATGGTGGCAGTCACGCGGAAATCTCCGCCCAGGTGGTCGCGCCGCGACACGGCGTCATGCCGGGCTGGGAAGACCGGCTGGGCGAGGGGACGGTGAAGGAACTCGCCGTCTACGTGCACAGCCTCGGCGGCGGTGAACAGGTCGCCGCCGAGTAGGCGGACCAGCCGGCGGCGCCGCGAGCATTCGCGGGTAAGGCCGCCAGCGCTCCGTTCTCCGCCGGCTTGACACAGATCAAGGTGGCCTTGCGGCCACTTCCTTATGCGGGACGATACCGGCCGCTATGCGGCTGAGACGAGGTCTCGACAATCCCATGCTGCACCAGCCCGACATCGACAAGATCGACGTCCAAGCCGTCAACACGGCGGCCCGACAACAGAGTCAGCCGCTCTACGCTCCCCGCCAGAAGATCCATCCGAAGCGCGCCGAGGGTCGGTTCCGCCGGCTGAAATGGATCATCATGGCGGTGACCCTCGCGGTCTACTACGTCACGCCATGGCTGCGCTGGGATCGCGGTCAATACGCCCCGGACCAGGCGGTGCTGATCGACATCGCCAACCGCCGCTTCTACTTCTTCTTCATCGAGATCTGGCCGCAGGAATTCTTCTTCGTCGCGGGGCTCCTGGTGATGGCCGGGGTCGGGCTGTTCCTGGTCACCTCGGTCGCCGGTCGGGCATGGTGCGGCTATACCTGCCCGCAGACGGTCTGGACGGACCTCTTCCTCGTCGTCGAACGGTTCTTCGAAGGCGACCGCAACGCCCGGATCCGTCTGGACAAGGCGCCGCTCAGCTTCGACAAGGTCCGCAAGCGCGTTCTCAAGCACGCGACCTGGCTGGTCATCGCCGTGGCGACCGGCGGCGCCTGGATCTTCTATTTCGCCGATGCGCCGACGCTGCTGCGCGACTTCCTGACCGGCTCGGCGCCCTTCGTCGCCTATGCGACCGTCGGGATCCTCACCGCCACGACCTATGTGCTCGGCGGGCTGATGCGCGAACAGGTCTGCATCTACATGTGTCCCTGGCCGCGCATCCAGGCTGCGATGCTCGACGAGGATTCGCTCGTCGTCACCTACAACGACTGGCGGGGCGAGCCGCGCACTCACGGCGCGAAGAAGGCGGCGGCCGCCGGCATTCCTGCCGGCGACTGCGTCGACTGCAACGCCTGCGTCGCCGTCTGCCCGACGGGGATCGACATCCGCGAGGGACAGCAGCTCGCCTGCATCACCTGCGCCCTCTGCATCGATGCCTGCGATGGCGTGATGGACAAGCTGGGGCGCGAGCGGGGCCTGATATCCTACGCGACGCTGCGCGACTACGACGCCAACATGGCGATCGCCACCGACCCGGCGACGGGCGCGATCGATCCCGCCCGCGTGCGTGGCCCGGACGGTAGCTTCACGGCCAGCCTCAAGCATTTCGATTGGCGGGTGCTGCTTCGGACCCGCACGTTGGTCTACACCGCCGTCTGGGCAGCAATCGGGATCGTCCTGTTGACGGCGCTGCTGGCACGAGACCGGCTGGAGGTGACCGTCCAGCACGACCGCAACCCGGTGGCGGTAACGCTCAGCGATGGCTCGATCCGCAACGGCTACACCGTCAAACTGCTCAACATGATCGCCGAGCCGCGGACCATCACGCTGCGGCTCGAAGGCCTGCCGAACGCCGCGATGCAGGTCAGCGACATCGACCAGCCGGCGGGAACCGAGTTCGCTGTCCCCGTCGAGCCCGACCGCTTGCGCACGCTGCGGGTTTTCGTGGCGCAGAGGCCGGAGGCGGTGCAGCCGGGCTCCACCGAGTTCCGCTTCGTCGTGGAAGACCCGGCCTCGTCCGAATCCGACAGCTACACCGCCATCTTCGACAATCCGGAGCGTTGACATGATCGAACGTCTATTGGGCACGAGCCAGTTCACCGGCCGGCATATGGCTGCGGTCATGGTGCTGTTCTTCGGCACGATCATCGCCGTCAATTTCACCATGGCGTTCCTCGCGACCTCGACCTGGAGCGGCCTCGTCGTCGGCAATTCCTACGTCGAGAGCCAACGCTTCAACACCGTGACAGAAACCCGCGAGCGCCAGGCGGCGCGAGGCTGGTCGGTCGATACGGGCTACGAAGATGGACGTTTCGTCGTCGCTCTCGTCGACCGTGAGGGCCAGCCCGTGCAAGGGAGCAAAGTGACGGCTGCGATCGGCCGGCCGGCCTCCGCGCAGCAGGACAGGACCCTGACACTGCAGCCGCTGCGGGAAGGCGGCTACGGCGGCGAAACCGATCTGGCGCCGGGGCTCTGGGAGGCCGACGTGATCGTCGAGACCCCCGGGGCGGAGAGCTGGGAGAAGCGGATCCGCTTCCACGTGGAGGCGGCTCGATGAGCTGTTGCGGCGGCGGACTGGCGGCCGTTGTCGCCGGCGAGACAGGTGATCCGGCGCGGCTCCTCAAGGCGGAGGAGCTGGCGCATGCCGGCCGCCTTCAGGACGACGGGACGGTTCAGTACGTTTTCGCCGTTCCGGATATTTCCTGCGGGCGATGCATCTCGACCATCGAGACGGCCCTGGCGAGCCTCGAGGGCGTCGTCAGCGCGCGGGTGAACCTGACGATGCGGCGGGTGACCGTCGTTCTCGACGAGGCGGACCGCCCGGCGCTGATCGTGCCGGAGACGCTGGAGCGCATCGGCTATCGGGCGACGTCGATCGACCTCGGCGATCTCGACGTGCTCGGGCAGCAACGGGAATCGGCGCAGCTGCTCAAGGCGCTGGCGGTCGCCGGATTCGCCGCCGCCAACATCATGCTTCTGTCGGTATCCGTCTGGTCGGGTGCCGATGCGGCGACCCGCGATCTCTTCCACCTCGTCTCGGCGCTGATCGCCGTGCCGACCATCGCCTATTCCGGCCAGGTCTTCTTCCGCTCGGCTTTCGCGGCGCTGCGCGGCGGGCGAATGAACATGGACGTGCCGATCTCGCTCGGCGTCCTGCTCGCCCTCGCCATGAGCCTTGCCGAGAGCCTGACCGGCGGCGAAGAGGCCTATTTCGACGCGGCTGTGACGCTCTTGTTCTTCCTGCTGATCGGTCGCTTCCTCGACCAGCGCATGCGCGAGCGTGCCCGCAGCGCGGTGACGGGTCTCGCCCGGCTGGCGGCCAAGGGCGCGACCGTCGTCGAAGGCGACGCGCTGCGTTACGTGCCGCTGGACGAGGTCCGCCCCGGGATGATCCTGCGGGTGGCGGCCGGCGAGCGGGTGCCGGTGGACGCCGAGATCCTGCGCGGGTCGAGCGCGCTCGACCGCTCGCTGGTGACCGGCGAGAGCGAGCCCGCCGCCGCCGCCGTCGGCGACCGGATCGAGGCCGGGACGCTGAATCTCACCGGCTCGCTCGACATGCTGGCGCTGAAGGCGGCCAAGGACTCCTTCCTCGCCGAGATCGTGCGGATGATGGAGGCGGCGGAGGTCGGGCGCGGCCATTACGTCCGAATCGCCGACCGGATGGCACGGATCTATTCTCCGGCCGTGCACATCCTCGCTGCCGCCAGCTTCCTGGGCTGGCTCGTCGCCACGGGCGGCGACTGGTATCACGCGCTCTACATCGCCATCGCCGTCCTGATCATCACCTGTCCCTGCGCGCTCGGCCTCGCGGTGCCGGTGGTCCACGTGATCGGCGCGTCACGCCTGTTCGAGGCGGGCATCCTGATGAAGGACGGCTCGGCGCTGGAGCGGCTCGCCGAGATCGACCAGGTGGTGCTGGACAAGACCGGCACGCTGACGACCGGCACCCCGCGCGTCGTCCGCGCCGATATCGGCGAGGGCGCTCCGGCCGCCTGGGCAAGGGCGCTTGCCGGCCACTCCACCCATCCGGCCTCGCGAGCCGTTCGGGCCTGGCTGGGGGCGGGGCCGACCCTGCCGCTCGTCGATATTCAGGAAGTCGCGGGATGCGGGATCGAGGGTCGCAGCGACGACGGGCGCCTCGTACGGCTGGGACGCGGCGATTGGGCTGCGGAAATCGCGTCGCCCGGCGGGGCACTGCCAGGCGATGGGCCGGCCTTTGCCGTCGAAGGCGGCGCGTGCGGCGGTTTCGTGCTCGCCGAGACGCTGCGTCCGGACACGGCGGCGGCGATCGGGGCGCTGGCGAGAGCGCGTCTCGGCGTCGAGCTTCTCTCCGGGGATGCCGCCGGCCCGGTCGACCGTCTGGCGCAGGGACTGGGGATCGACCGCTTCGCCTCGTCCCAGACGCCGGCGATGAAGATCGGCCGCATCCATGCGCTGCAGGCCGAGGGCCACCGCGTGCTGATGGTCGGCGACGGGCTCAACGATGCGCCGAGCCTTGCCGCCGGGGACGTCTCCATGGCGCCGGCCTCCGCCTGCGACGCGGGGCGGCAGGCGGCGGATTTCGTGTTCACGCGCGACAGCCTGATGGCGGTGCCCTTCGCGCACCGCATCGCGCTGCGGGCGAAGGACCTGGTGCGGCAGAATTTCGGCCTGGCGATCCTCTACAATTGCTTCGCCGTGCCGCTGGCGGTGGCGGGATACGTCACCCCGCTCGTCGCCGCGGTCGCGATGTCTTCCTCTTCGGTCATCGTGATCGGCAACAGTCTCCGGCTGACCCGGGGCGGTAGCGAGCGGCGGCTGTCGGGCCGGCAGGCCCCGCAGCAGCTTCCGGAGACGCCGGCGGCCAGCGGGTCGGTGGCGTCGCCGCAGCCCTTGCAGGAGCAGGCGGCATGAACCTTCTCATCGTGTTGATCCCGGTAGCGCTGGGGCTTGGAGCCCTCGGTCTGTTGGCCTTCCTCTGGAGCCTCAACAGCGGCCAGTTCGACGATCTCGACGGCTCGGCCGAGCGGGTGCTGGAGGATGATCGGCCATTGCCATGACCGCAGGGTGGTCCCGCCGTTCGCAGAGGCGGAGCCGCCTCGTCAGGGCCTGATCAATCTCACGCTTGGAATGCGCGGAGGGAACGCACCCCGCCGCGAAACGTCTCGCAGTGGCGGCATTCGCCGCACCCCGGTCCGGCCTTATCGTGCCGACCGGCAATTCAGGAGTTTTATCGATGATCCTTGCCAACGGAACGATCGTAGCCGTCGTGGACGGAAAGAACCTCAAGCTCTTCCACAACAAGGGGACCGAGACGCAGCTCGACCTCGCACCGATGGCGGACCCGACGATCGACGCCAGCAATGCCGGGTCGGGCGCCCGGCATCAGAGCTCGTCGGCCAATCCGGACGCGCATCGCGGCGACGAAGACGCCTTCGCCGCCGCAAGTGCCGAGCATCTCAACCAGATGGCGCTCAAGAACAAGCTCGAGCATGTCTTCATCATCGCCGACCCGCGCACGCTCGGCGAGATGCGCAAGCACTACCACGCGAACCTCAAGGGCAAGATCGTCGGCGACCTCGCCAAGGACCTGACCGGCCATTCGGTCGACGACATCGCCCAGGCGGTTCAGAAGGCCTGATCGGGCCGGCTTCCGCCGATAGACTCCCCGGCCGGCGCGTGCTCCGAAGCGGGCCGCGCCGGCCGCGATCGGACTGCCGGTCGACCGGCGCCACCACGCGACAAGCCACGCTGCCGCGCCGTTGTGCAGGCTGCACATCATTCGTTCTTTCGGTGCCGATTCAATCCGCAGGGCAGCGCCGCCGACCGGCTTGACCGCCTACCGGCCTTCCGTCAGTCTGTATTTGTGTAGACAAATGGAGGGGAGACGAAATGGGTTTGCTTTCAAAGACAGGCTGCGCGGTAGGCATGGTTCTCGCCGGGCTCACCGGCACTCATGCACAGACCACGAGCGTCAATATCGGCCTGTCCGGCTGGACCGGTTTCGCGCCGCTGACGCTCGCCAAGGAGGCCGGGATCTTCGAGAAGAACGGCCTCGACGTCACGCTCTCCAAGATCCCGCAGGCGAGCCGTCACCTTGCCATCGCGTCGGGCGACATCCAGTGCGCGGCGACGACGGTCGAGACCTGGGTCGCCTGGAACGCCAACGGTGTCGCGGCGACGCAGATCTTCCAGATGGACAAGAGCTACGGCGCCGACGGCATCGCCGTGCGCGGCGACATCGAGAGCTTCGCGGATCTGAAAGGCAAGACGATCGCGGCCTCGACGCCCGGCACCTCGCCGTATTTCCTGCTCGCCTGGATGCTCAACGAGAACGGCATGTCGCTCGACGACGTCTCGGTGGTCAATATGGAGCCGGGACCGGCGGCGCAGGCTTTCGTCGCCGGGCAGAACGACGCGGCGATGAGCTACGAGCCGTATCTGTCGACGGTGCGCGACGCGCCCAACTCCGGCAAGATCCTCGCCACCACGCTGGACTACCCGGCGGTGATGGACACGGTCGGCTGCACGCCGGCCTTCCTCGAGGAAAACCCCGAGGCGGCCAAGGCGCTCGCGGAGAGCTATTTCGAGGCGCTGGAGATGATCGAGAGCGACCAGGCCCGGGCCTACGAGATCATGGGCGCCGACGTGAACCAGACTGCCGAGCAGTTCGCCGCCTCCGCCTCGCACCTGCGCTGGCAGGACCGGGAGGCCAACAAAACGTTCTTCGCCGGCGAATGGCGCGAGTTCTCGGATGCTGCCGCCGACCTCCTGCTCGACATCGGCGTGATCCGCGAGAAGCCGGAAATCGACGGTCTGGCCGACCCGAGCTTCATCCAGTAAGGCATTCGCCATTGTCCCCCTGCGGCCGGTGCTAACCGGCCGCAGGGGCTTTTGACCCACCAAGCGCCGGACCCCGCACGATGATCCGACCCTTCCAGCCGGTGGACACGCGCACCCGCGTCGTCCTCGGCTTTTCGTTCTTCGTGCTGTTCGTCGCCGTCTGGTCGCTCGCGACCTTCGGCGGCTTCGTGTCGCGGACCTTCCTGGCCGATCCGCTAACCATGCTGGGTGACGGTTGGTACCTGCTGTCGCAGCGCGGTTTCCTCGGCGACATCGGCATTACGATCTGGCGCGTCGTCGGCGGCTTCACCATCGCGGCGGCGCTCGCCGTGCCAATCGGCATCGCCATGGGCACCTACAAGCCGGTGGAGGCGCTGCTCGAGCCCTTCGTCTCCTTCGCCCGCTATCTGCCGGCTTCCGCCTTCGTGCCGCTGCTCATCCTGTGGGCCGGCATCGGCGAGACGCAGAAGCTGCTGGTGATCTTCATCGGCTCGTTCTTCCAGATCACCCTGATGGTGGCCGGCGCCGTCGGCTCGACGCGGCAGGACCTGGTGGAGGCCGCCTATACGCTGGGGGCGAACGATCGCGGCATCGTGCGCCGCGTCCTCGTGCCGGCCAATGCGCCGGACATCGCGGAAATCCTGCGGCTCGTGCTCGGCTGGGCCTGGACCTACGTCATCGTCGCCGAACTGATCGGGGCTTCCTCCGGCATCGGCTACATGATCATCAACTCGCAGGCACTGATGGCGACCGGCCAGATCATCTTCGGCATCATCGTCATCGGCCTGATCGGCCTCGTCTCGGACTTCCTGTTCAAGTCGATCAATCGCTGGCTCTTCGCCTGGAGGCTGGCATGAGCGAGCTCGTCATTTCCGGCCTCGGCCGGGTGTTTCCCGGCGTGAAGGGCGGCGCGCCGGTCGTCGCGTTGCAGCCGACCGACCTCACCGTGCCGTCCGACGACTTCGTCACCATTCTTGGGCCGTCCGGCTGCGGCAAGTCCACGCTGCTGCGCATCATTGCCGGGCTCGACCGGCCAACCACCGGCACGGTGACGCTGGACGGGGAGGCGATCACCGGCCCGGGGCCGGATCGCGGCATGGTGTTCCAGTCCTACACGCTGTTTCCCTGGCTGAGCGTCGAGGACAATATCGCCTTCGGCCTGCGCGAGAAGCGCATGGGCGAGGCAGAGAAGCGCGAGATCGTCGACTTCTATGTCGACCAGGTCGGTCTCAAGGGCTTCGAGAAGCACTGGCCGAAGCAGCTTTCGGGCGGCATGCAGCAGCGCACCGCGATTGCCCGCGCGCTCGCCAACGACCCGAAGATCCTGCTGCTCGACGAGCCGTTCGGCGCGCTCGACAACCAGACGCGCGGGCTGATGCAGGAACTCCTGCTCGGCATCTGGGAGCGCGAGCACAAGATGGTGCTGTTCGTCACCCACGACATCGAGGAGGCGATCTTCGTCGGCTCGCGGGTGGTGACGATGTCGGCGCGACCCGGCCGGATCAAGTCGATCCTGCCCGTCGACCTGCCGCATCCGCGCCACTACAAGATGAAGTCGAGCCCGGAATTCAGCGAGATGCGCGCGCGGCTGACCGAGGAGATCCGCGCCGAGGCGATCCGCGCCGATCGCGGCGAACTGGCCCGCTCATAGACGGGACGTCAGCCGGTGGCTCTGCGGATGTACCATGCGCACGGCGGTGATCGGACGGGCGAGCAGCCAGGTGCGACGCTCGCCGACGAAGACAGGTTCGCTCTCTGCGACATCGAGGATCCTCGACTCGCGCGCGCTCGGCAGGGCGGCGAGGAAGGTGAATTCGGCGCGCGAGAACGGCGCGGCACCGACCAGCCATTCGTTCGGCCCCAGGGTCTCGAAGCTCTCTTCCATCGCCGTCGGCGCGGCCGACGGATTGATCAGCCGATCCTCGAACTGATACGGGCGCTCGTCGGCAAGATGCAGGCACTCCAGATGCAGGACCATGTCGCCGGGCGCGACGCCGAGGCGTTCGGCGTCGCGTGCATCCGCCGCTCGGGCTTCCCGCGCCAGCAGCTTGTAGCGGTAGGCAGCCCCGGCTGCGGCGACCTCCTGGGCGACCAGCGGAATGGCGAAGCGGGCCTGGCGGACGGGATGCAGCGCGACGCGCGTGCCCACCTTGCGCTTGCGCTCGATCAGTCCGGCGCGCGCCAGTTCCTGCAGCGCCCGGTTGACGGTGGCCCTGGCTGCGCCGAACTCGGCGGCCAGCGCCTCCTCGCCGGGGATCAGCGCGCCGGCCTTCCAGGTCTGCTCGCCGATGCGCCGGGCGATCTCATCCTTGATGACCCGGAACGAGGAGCGGGGACCGGGCTTCACAGGCGCCCCATGATTTTGGCCAGCACGGTGCGATAGCGCCGGGTCAGCGCCTCCGCGTCGATGTGCTGACCCTCCCGCACGACGTGACGCCCGGCCGACCAGGCATCCGTCACCGCGTCGCGGCCGCCGGTGAAGATCCAGCCGTCGAGGATGCCGTCGCCCTTGCCGGAGCCGGCGAAGCGGGGCGGGTCGAGTGCGACGAGATCGGCGAAGGCGCCGACCCGGATCGCACCCGCCTCGCGGCCGAGCGCACGAGCGCCGCCCTCAAGCGCGCCGTTGTAGAGGCGGCGGCCGACGGAGCCGCCCGGCTCGGCGAGCATGGCGCGGCCTCTGTGCTTGAGCCGCTGCGAATATTCCAGCTGGCGCAGTTCCTCGGCGGCGCTGATGCGGATGTTGGAGTCCGAGCCGATGCCGAAGCTGCCCCCAGCTTCCAGGAAGGCGACGCCCTCGAAGATGCCGTCGCCGAGATTGGCCTCGGTGACCGGACAGAGGCCGGCCACTGCGCCGGAGCGGGCAAGCGCTTCGGTTTCGCCCTGCGTCATGTGGGTGGCGTGGATCAGGCACCAGCGTTCGTCTATCTCGAAATTCTCGAGCAGCCATTCGATGGAGCGGCGCCCGGTCGACGCGAGGACTTCCGCGATCTCGGCCTCCTGCTCGGCGGCGTGCATATGAAGGGGTCCGTCCGGGAGGGCAGCCGCGAGCACCCTTATGTCGTCCGTCGGGGCGGCACGCAGCGAATGCGGCGCGAGGCCGAGCCTTGTGTCGGCGGGCAGGGAGCCGACAATCTGCTTTGTCCGCTCGACCAGCGCCAGGAACCGGTCGACATCGTTGCCGAAGCGCTGCTGGCCGCCGGCAAGCGGCCGCCCGTCGAGACCGCCGGTGCGGTAATGCACTGGCAGCAGCGTCAGGCCGATGCCGGTCTGTGCTGCCGCGGCCGCGATGCGCGCCGAGAGCTCGCCGAGATCGTCATAGGGCGCGCCGTTCGGTGCATGATGCAGATAGTGGAATTCGGCGACGGCGCCGAAGCCCGCCTCCAGCATCTCCATGAAGGCAAAGGCGGCGATCGCCTCGATCTCGTCCGGCGTCAGCACGTCGAGGAACCGGTACATCAGGACTCGCCATGTCCAGAAGCTGTCGCGGCCTTCCGGCCCGCGGGTCTCGGTGAGCCCTGCCATGGCGCGCTGGAACGTATGGCTATGGAGGTTCGACAGCGCCGGCTGCAGCACGGGGACAGTGCGGTCGGCAACTTCATCGTCACCCGCCGGGGCGATCGCGGTGATACGTCCGTGGTCGCCGATCGTGACGAGGCAGTCGCGCGCCCAACCGTCTTCCAGCAGCAGCTGTTCCGCCCTGATCCGCATCGGCTAACCTCGTCCCCGCCGCGATTGACAGTATATGTCTATACATAATAGGTTTTTGGCTCAACCGAAACCGACGGATGCGCGCCATGGCCAGACGCCTTCTCACCGAGCTGACGCTCGCGACCATGGAGCGGTCGGGCGCGCCCTACGGGCTGGTGACGAACGCGGCGGTGGCGACGATCGACGGGCGGATCGTCTTTGCCGGCCCGGCTGCCGACCTGCCGGCCGAATGGCACGGCAAGGAGGCCGAGGGGCTCGGACAGCGGCTGGTGACGCCGGCGCTGATCGACTGCCACACTCATCTCGTCCATGGCGGCAACCGCGCCCGCGAGTTCGAGCTGCGTCTGGCCGGCGCGAGCTACCAGGAACTCGCGGCGGCGGGCGGCGGCATCGTCTCGACCGTCTCGGCAACGCGCGCGGCGAGCGAGGATGCGCTGTTCGACAGCGCGTCGCGGCGTCTCGACGCGCTGCTCGCCGAAGGCGTGACGACGGTGGAGATCAAGTCCGGCTACGGGCTGACCGTCGCTGACGAGCTGAAGATGCTGCGGGTCGCGCGCTGGCTGGGCGCCGAGCGCGACGTGCGCGTCGTCACCACCTACCTTGCCGCGCATGCGGTGCCACCGGAATACCAGGGCCGGCCGGGCGACTACATCCAGGCGGTGGTGCTGCCTGGCATGGAGCAGGGCGCGGCCGAGGGGCTGATCGACGCGGTCGACGGCTTCTGCGAGGGCATTGCTTTCTCTGTCGACGAGATGGGAACCGTCTTCGAGCGCGCCAGCGCGCTCGGCCTTCCGGTCAAGCTTCATGCCGAGCAACTGTCCGATCTCGGCGGCGCGGCGCTTGCGGCGCGGTACGGCGCGCTGTCGGCCGATCATCTGGAATATCTGTCCCAGGAAGGGGTCGACGCGCTGGCGGAAGCGGGGACCGTGGCGGTGCTGCTGCCGGGCGCGTTCTACACGCTGCGCGAGCGGCAGGCGCCGCCCGTCGCGGCGCTGCGCGAGGCAGGTGTTCCGATGGCGCTCGCCACCGACTGCAATCCCGGCTCGTCGCCGCTGACCTCGCCGCTGCTCGCGATGAACATGGGCTCGACCCTGTTTGGCCTGACGCCGGAGGAAGCGCTGGCCGGTGTTACCCGCGAGGCTGCCCGCTCCCTCGGCCTCGCCGACGAGCTCGGCACGATCGCGGCCGGCAAATGCGCCGAGTTCGCCGTCTGGGATGTCGAGCATCCGGCCGAGCTCGCCTACCGGATCGGGTTCAACCCGCTGCACCGGGTGATCCGGGACGTCGCACCATGACGATCATGCTGACACCCGGCGAAGTCACGCTGGCAACGCTGGAGCGCATCTATCGCGGCGCCGAGCCGGTGCGGCTCGACCCCGCCTGCCGGCCCGGCATCGAGGCCAGTGCCGCGCGCATCGCCGAGATCGCGGCCGGCGAGGACGCCGTCTACGGCATCAATACCGGCTTCGGAAAGCTCGCCAGCGTGCGGATCGCGCCGGGCGACGTCGAGACGCTGCAGCGCAATCTCATCCTGTCGCACTGCTGCGGGGTGGGTGAGCCACTGGCCCCCGAGATCGTGCGGCTGGTGATGGCGACCAAGCTCCTGTCGCTCGGGCGCGGCGCCTCGGGAGTTCGCCCGGTGATCGTCGAGCTGATCGAGGCGATGCTGGAAAAGGCCATCCTGCCGGTGGTGCCGGGGCAGGGCTCGGTCGGCGCCTCCGGCGATCTGGCGCCGCTGGCACACGTCGCGGCCGCGATGATCGGCGAGGGCGAGGTGCTGGTCGACGGTACCGTGCGCCCCGCCGCCGAGGCGCTGCGCGCGGCGGGGCTGACGCCGGTGACGCTTGCGGCGAAGGAGGGCCTCGCGCTGATCAACGGCACGCAGGTCTCGACCGCTTTGGCTCTAGCCGGCCTCTTCCGCGCCTTCCGTGCCGCGCAGGCGGCGCTCGTCACCGGCGCGCTGTCGACCGACGCCGCGATGGGCTCCTCCGCGCCGTTCCATCCGGAGATCCACACGCTGCGTGGCCATCGCGGACAGATCGAGGCGGCGGCGTCCCTGCGCGCCCTGCTCGAGGGGTCGCAGATCCGCGACAGCCATCTGACCGGCGACGAGCGGGTGCAGGACCCCTATTGCATCAGATGCCAGCCGCAGGTCGACGGCGCCTGTCTCGACGTGCTGCGGCAGGCGGCGGCGACGCTGGTGATCGAGGCGAAAGCCGTCACCGACAATCCGCTGGTGCTGTCCGACGGCTCGGTGGTTTCCGGCGGCAATTTCCACGCCGAGCCGGTGGCGCTCGCCGCCGACCAGATCGCGCTGGCCATCTGCGAGATCGGTGCGATTGCCCAGCGGCGCATCGCGCTGCTCGTCGATCCGGCCCTGTCCTTCGGCCTGCCGCCGTTTCTCACCAAGCGTCCTGGCCTCAATTCGGGGCTGATGATCGCCGAGGTCACCTCGGCCGCGCTGATGAGCGAGAACAAGCAGATGGCGCATCCCGCCAGCGTCGACTCGACGCCGACCTCGGCCAACCAGGAGGACCACGTCTCCATGGCCTGCCACGGTGCCCGGCGGCTCCTGCCGATGACGCAGAACCTCTCGGCGATCATCGGCATCGAGGCGCTGACCGCAGCGCAGGGCATCGATCTGCGCGCGCCGCTCGCGACCGGCACCCGACTGCTCGACGCCCACGCCGCGATCCGCGCCGTCGTGCCGACGCTGGAGGACGACCGCTACATGGCGGGCGACCTGGACGCCGCGGCCGAGCTGGTGCGCTCCGGCGCACTGGTCGCGAGCGTCGGCGACGTGTTGCCGGGACTGGACTCGTGATGCGCGACATCGGCGCCGTCGATCTCCTCCCTTGTGGGGAAGATGCCGGCAGGCAGAGGGGTGTAGCGGGGGGCGCCTTCCTCGAAGCCTCTCGTCTTCTCTATCGGCGAGGAGGGATCAAGGCGGGCAGAAGTAGGGCGTGCACCGCCCCCCTCTGGGCTGCCGCCCATCTCCCCCACAAGGGGGGAGATCAGTCGCTGCGATGCTTCGCCATATCCGCTGGCGTCGGCCGCTCGCTGCAGCGGGGCGACTCCGCTCGAGTCCTAGGATTTTCGCACGACATCGGCGCCGTCGATCTCCCCCCTTGTGGGGGAGATGCCGGCAGGCAGAGGGGGGTGTCGGGGGGCGCTAGTCTTGGACGGTATCGCTTTCAAAACCAGCGACAGCAGGGATCACGCCGGAGATCGTGCGGCACCACCCCCCTCTGGGCTGCCGCCCATCTCCCCCACATGGGTGGAGATCGATCGCTGCGATGCCTCGCCTTTCCTGGAGGCCCAGCATGAGCCCCGTCGAAGTCCGTCGCGGCACGTCGCCGGTCATTCTCGGCCTGCCGCATACCGGCACCGACGTCCCGGACGACATCCGCGCCTGCCTGAACGACGAAGGCCTGAAGCTGCGCGACACGGACTGGCACATCGACCTTCTCTATGACGGGCTGCTGCCGGACGTGACGACGGTGCGCGCGACCTTCCACCGCTACGTCGTCGACGCCAACCGCGATCCAGGCGGGGCGAGCCTCTATCCGGGGCAGACGACGACGGCACTGGTGCCGCTGACCGATTTCGACAACCAGCCGATCTGGCGGGAGGGCAGGGCGCCGGACGACGCTGAGGTCGCGCGGCGGGTGAAGCTGTTCCATGCGCCCTATCATGCCGCGCTTGCCGCCGAGATCGCGCGGGTGAAGGCGATCCACGGCGTTGCCATCCTCTATGACTGCCACTCGATCCGTTCGCGCATCCCGTATCTGTTCGAGGGAATCCTGCCGGATTTCAACATCGGCACCGATGGCGGGCGAACCTGCGACAGGCTGGTGGAGCTCGCTGCCCGCGGCGTGTGCGCGACGGCGGACGGCTATACCAGCATCGTCAACGGCCGCTTCCGCGGCGGCTGGACCACCCGGCACTATGCCGCGCCGGGCGACGGGGTTCACACGATCCAGATGGAACTCGCGCAGTCGACCCATCTCGCCAGCGAGACCCCGCCCTTTGCGTATGACGAGACGCGGGCGGCGCGCCTGCGCCCCGTTCTCGCCGAACTCCTGCGCCGCCTCGAAGCGCTGGCGCCCGCACTGAAAGGCTGACCCGATGACGCTTCCCGACCGCCGCCACAACGCCCGCACCGTCCGCGCGGCCCGCGGCACAGAGCTGTCGGCCAAAAGCTGGCTGACCGAGGCGCCGCTGCGCATGCTGATGAACAATCTCGATCCGGAGGTCGCCGAAAACCCCAACGAGCTGGTGGTCTATGGCGGCATCGGCCGGGCAGCGCGCACCTGGGACGATTTCGACCGGATCGTCGCGTCGCTGCGGACGCTGGAGGAGGACGAGACGCTGCTGGTGCAGTCCGGCAAGCCGGTCGGCGTCTTCCGCACCCACAGGGATGCGCCGCGCGTCCTCATCGCCAATTCCAATCTCGTGCCGCACTGGGCGACCTGGGACCATTTCAACGAGCTCGATAAGAAGGGGCTCGCGATGTACGGCCAGATGACGGCCGGCTCGTGGATCTATATCGGCACGCAGGGGATCGTGCAGGGCACGTACGAGACCTTCGTGGAGGCCGGCCGCCAGCATTATGGCGGCAATCTCACCGGCAAATGGGTGCTGACCGGCGGTCTCGGCGGCATGGGCGGCGCGCAGCCGCTGGCCGCGGTGATGGCCGGCGCCTCCTGTCTCACCGTCGAGTGCAACCCGGACTCGATCGATTTCCGCCTGCGCACCCGCTACGTCGACGAGAAGGCCGAGACGCTGGACGAGGCGATGGCGATGATCGAGCGCTGGACCGCCACCGGCGAGGCCAAGTCGGTCGGCCTCCTCGGCAACGCCGCCGAGATCCTGCCCGAGATGGTCCGCCGCGGCATCCGCCCCGACATCGTCACCGACCAGACTTCGGCGCACGACCCAATAAATGGTTATCTGCCGATCGGCTGGTCGATGGCCGAATGGCGTGCCCGACGCGAGAGCGACCCGAAATCGGTGGAGAAGGCGGCGCGCGCGTCGATGCGCACCCATGTCGAGGCAATGCTCGCCTTCGATCAGGCGGGCGTGCCGACGCTCGACTACGGTAACAACATCCGCCAGGTCGCCAAGGACGAGGGGCTGGAAAACGCCTTCGACTTCCCGGGATTCGTGCCGGCCTACATCCGCCCGCTGTTCTGCCGCGGCATCGGCCCGTTCCGCTGGGCGGCGCTCTCCGGCGATCCGGAAGACATCTACCGCACCGATGCCAAGGTGAAGGAGATCCTGCCCGACAACCATCATCTTCACCGCTGGCTCGACATGGCGCGCGAGCGCATTGCCTTCCAGGGACTGCCGGCGCGGATCTGCTGGGTCGGGCTCGGCGACAGGCACCGGCTGGGCCTCGCCTTCAACGAGATGGTGCGCAACGGCGAACTCTCGGCGCCGGTGGTCATCGGGCGTGACCATCTCGACTCGGGCTCCGTCGCCTCGCCGAACCGCGAGACCGAGGCGATGAAGGACGGCTCCGACGCCGTCTCCGACTGGCCGCTGCTGAACGCCCTGCTCAACACCGCCTCCGGCGCCACCTGGGTGTCGCTGCACCACGGCGGCGGCGTCGGCATGGGGTTCTCGCAGCACGCTGGCATGGTGATCTGCTGCGACGGAACGGAAGACGCCGACCGGCGCATCGCGCGCGTCCTCTGGAACGACCCGGCCACCGGCGTCATGCGCCATGCCGATGCCGGCTACGACGACGCGCTCGACTGCGCGCGCGAGAACGGGCTCAATCTGCCGGCGATCCTCTAGGGGCAGACGTCGCTGGCCGAATGGCCGCGACGTCGGCGCCCATTGAAGTCCGCGTCGCGGCGGCGATAGGCTGGCCGGCCATGCCGGAGGGTGCCCGTGGACTTCATGAACCTCCTCAAGTCGATCGAGGCGCTGCTCTACGAGCTCGTCTCCTGGCTTGTCTTCTATCCGCTGACCCTGTGGCGATGCATCCGTGAGCCGTTGCGGATGATGGCCTATGCCAGGAGCGAGCTTGCCGATGTGCCGGACGAGCAGTTCATCGATGCGCTCAGCCCGCCGATCTTCCTGTTCCTGACGATCGTCATCGCGCATCTCCTGGACCTCGGTTTCGGCGCGTCGCACGTGACTGCCGGCGGCGTCTTCGCCGATACCCGCAATCTCCTGATGTTCCGGGCGGTGGCGTTCAGCCTGTTGCCGCTGCTCCTGGCGGTGCAGGCGGTCCGGCAGCAGGGGCTGGCCCTGAACCGGGCCACGTTGCGGCCGGCCTTCTACAGCCACTGCTTCATCGCGGCCCCCTTCGTCCTCGCCATCGACCTGGCGATGACGGTCGGCATTCGGGACGGCACCACGGCGCGGATGCTGGGCGCATCGATCTTCCTCGCAGGTCTCGCCTGGTATCTGGCCGCGTTGACGCAATGGTTCGTCGTCTATCGCGGAACCAGCCGGCATCGTGCCTTCGCCAGGGCGCTGCTCTTCGTTCTGCTGGGCGCCGTCGCGCTCCTGGCCGCGCTGATCCTCGCCGCCTTGTCCATCATGGTCAGCGACGGCAGAGGGCTGCAGTGAAGCTGCGGCGCGTGGGCGAAGGACCGTGAGGCGGGTCGGCTGCTTTGCCGGCGCTGGCGCCCGCGGCTGAGGTCGCCGGCTCCTTTGCCCGCGGCTTGACCGGCAGCACAGGTTCGGCCCATCAGTCCTGCGGAAAGCGCTGAGCCGAATACCGCATCGCGCTCGGCATACTGAGGAGCGGCGACATGGCACGGAAAATTCGGGACGCCAGCTGGCTGGTGGACGAAGCGGCGGCCGAGGCGCCGGCGGAGCCGTGCTGGCTCTGCGGGCGGCCGCTGGGAAAGACCGTCGACCGCTTCCACCCCATCCCCAAGAGTCGGGGCGGGCGCGACACGGTGCCCGTCCACCCGATCTGTCGGGAGACGATCGACGCCAACTTCACGGCGAGCGAACTGGTCCGTCATGCCGAGAGCGGCACGCCGCTCACCGACAACGAGACGGTCGCTCGCTTCGTAAAATGGGTCGCCGGCAAGCCCGCCGACTTTCACTCGGCAACCAAGACCGGGCGGTAGCGGCAGGCGTCGATGAAATCGCCGCGCTGTCGCGGCCGGATCTGAGCTCGTCGTCAGCTGGACGCGGATACGAGGCAGTGCCGCCGGTCGGCTCGTAGGCGGCGCTGAAGACCTGCGAGGTGACGTGCGCCCGAGATCGCGGCGGCGGTCATCGGAGACCAAGCCAGGCGGCGGCTTTGGCGTGCGGAATGGACGGAAACATAAGTTAATCGTTCGTCATCCCGGCCGATGGTTGTCCGGGCTAGCTCTGAGACTTCACGGAACCCCCGTCCTGCACGGCGTGGGCTCTGTCGTCATCGGAGTTCACCATGCCTTCAGTCTCCACCACCCACGGTTCCCAGGACGATCGAGCGAGAAATCGGGAGAGCCGCACGCCGGACCAACTCGGTGCCATGCGGGCACGGCGGCCGCATCACAAGGCCCGCAGGGGTGGAAGACTGATCGTCGTGCCCTGGTTCATGCCGAGCCGCGACGAAGGCAAAGGCGCCGGATCCCTGCAGTCGGTATGGATGGCTTTCGTGGTCGTCGCGTTGCTTGCCCTCGGCTGCACCATTGCGATGGCTGAGGAACGCCCGTCCGCCGTCAGTGTCGTGACGGCGCGCGAGAGTGTCCTGACCGACCGCGTCCGCGTCGTCGGCTCGCTGGTGGCGCGCGAGGAAAGCATCGTGAAGGTGGATCTTGCCGATGTGCGCATAGTCGCCGTCGAGGCAGAGGCGGGGGACATCGTGCAGCAGGGCGACGTGCTGGCCCGGCTCGATGCGACGCTGATCAATATCGAGCAGAGTGCCAACGCTGCCCGTCTGGCCCGCGCCGACGCGGCGATAAAACAGGTGGAAAGCCAGATCGAGGACGCCGCCCTGGCGCATGTGCAGGCCCGTGCGGACATGGAGCGCAGCAAGCAGCTGAGCGCCAAGGGCTTCGCCGCGGAAGAGACGTTCGAACTGCGCCAGACCACGCTGAAGCGGGCGGCTTCGGCACTGGCGCTTGCACAGCAATCGCTCTGGGTGGCGCAGGCGGACCGGCGGGTGATCGTCGCCGAAGGCCAGGAGATCGCAGCCCGGCTGGCGCGCACGGTGATCGCGTCGCCGACCGACGGCCGCATCCTGCGGCGAACTGCCAGGCTGGGCGCACTGACGTCCGCCAGCGGCGAGCCGCTGTTCGTGATAGCCGAGAACGGCGAGATCGAGCTCGATGCCGAGGTTCCGGAAGCGGATTTCGCGCGCCTGGCGGTGGGCCAGGCAGCCGGCATCGTGGTGCTCGGCCGCGGCACGCCGCTCGAAGGCCGCGTACGCTTGCTGGCGCCGGAGTTGCAGGCGGGCAGCCGTCTCGGTCGCGCCCGCATCAGCCTCCCGCAGGCCGGCAATCTCAGTGTCGGGGCCTTTGCGCGGGGCGAGGTGGACATCGAGCGCCGCGGCGGCGTGTTCCTGCCGGCGACGGCGCTGAGCGATCGGGCGGGCAAAGTCACCGCACAGGTCGTCGAGGACGGAACCGTTGTGGTGCGTATCCTGGAAACCGGCCTTCGAACCGCCGGGCTCGTCGAGATCCGTTCGGGGGTAGAGGCGGGCGAGACGGTCGTGCTGCGCGCCGGAAACTTCCTCGTCGAAGGCGACCGTGTGGCCCCTGTCGAAGTGGACTATCCGATGGCGGCACCGTCCGAACGCCCGATCCTGACGTCGGACGCTGCACAATGAACGTCTCCGCCTGGGCGATCCGCAACCCGATCCCGTCCATCCTCCTGTTCGTGGTGCTGACGGCGCTAGGCCTCTACAGCTTCCAGAAGCTGCCGATCACCTTCTTTCCGACGATCGACGTGCCGCAGGTCAGCCTGACGATCACCGATTCCGGTGTGGCCCCGACCGAGATGGAGACCAGCGTTACGCGTCTCGTCGAGGATGCCATCTCGGCGCTCTCCGGCGTCGACGAACTGAGCTCGACCATCAGCGACGGCGTCTCGACGACCTCGGTCGATTTCGAGCTCGGCGTGCCCATCGACCGGGCGGTGGCGGACGTGCGCGATGCGGTCGCGAAGATCCGCAGCGACCTTCCCGCGACGATCGACGAACCGGTCATCGAACGGGTCGATGTCGAGAGCGAGGCCGTGGTGACCTATGCCGCCGCCGACAAGGCCATGACGGCGGAAGAGCTCTCCTGGTTCGTCGACGACGTCGTCATCCGGCGGTTGCGCGGGGTGCCGGGTGTCGGCCGGATCGACCGGGTGGGCGGCGTGGCGCGCGAAATCCAGGTGCAGCTCGATCCCGATCGCCTGCTGGCACTCGGGATTACCGCAAGCCAGGTCAACACCCAACTCTCGGCAACGCACCTGGACCTTTCCGGCGGCCGCAGCGAGGTGGATGGGCGCGAGCGGGCGGTCACGATGGTGGCGACGACCGGCACTGTGGAGGAACTGGCAAGGCTGGCCATCGCGCTTCCCGATGGTTCGACGGCGAGGCTCGGGGAGCTCGCCACCGTCGTCGACGGCTTTGCCGAGCCGCGAAGCTTCGCGACGCTGGATGGCGGCGACGTCGTCAGCTTCTCGGTCTACCGAGCCCGCGGGGCGAGCGACGTCACCGTGGCCGAAGAGGTCGCGGATGCCCTGCGGCAATTGTCCGTCGAGCACGGCAATATGCGCTTCACGCGCATCGACGACAGCATCACCCAGACGCTCGGCAACTACCACGCCGCGCTGAGCACCCTTGCCGAGGGCGCGGCCCTCGCTGTCGTCGTCGTGTTCCTGTTCCTGCGCGACTGGCGCGCGACGGTGATTGCCGCGGTCGCGCTGCCGCTGTCGGCCATTCCGACCTTCTGGGCGATGGACCTGCTCGGCTTTTCGCTGAACATCCTCAGCCTTCTGGCGATCACCTTGGTGACGGGCATCCTCGTCGACGACGCCATCGTCGAGATCGAGAACATCGTCCGGCATGGCCGGAGCGGCAAGAAGCCGTACCGGGCCGCCATCGACGCATCAGACGAGATCGGCCTTGCCGTCATGGCCATCTCCGCCACGATCATCGCCGTCTTCGTGCCGGTCGGCTTCATGAGCGGCGTGGTCGGCCAGTACTTCCGCGAGTTCGGCCTCACGGTGGCGATCGCCGTGTTCTTCTCGCTGCTCGTCGCCCGGCTGATCACGCCGCTGATGGCGGCATATCTGTTGCGCGCGCATCCGGTGAGACACGCCCCGCAGGGACGCGCCATGCGGTTCTATCTCAGGCTGCTGCGCCTCTCGATGGCGTGGCGCTGGATGACGCTCGGCACGGCGTTCGCGCTGTTCGCCGTGTCGATCTGGTCGGCGCAGTTTCTGCCGAGCGAGTTCATCCCGCCGGAGGACAATGGCCGGATGTCGGTTTCGATCGAGCTGCCGCCGGGCGCGACGCTTGCCGAGACGCGGGAAACCGCCGGCCTCATCGCGTTGCGCGTCGGCGCGCTCGACGAGGCGCGACTCGTCTTCATCCAGGGCGGGGCAAATGCCGCCGGCCTAAGGGATGTCCGGCGCGCGGCCGTGCGGATCGACTTCGGACCGGCAGCGGAGCGGGCGCGTTCGACGGATGTGCTCGAGCCCGTCGTCGCCGACATCCTGCGGACCGTTCCGGACATCAGGTTCGAGATCCTCAACGATCGGGGCGGACGCGACGTGTCCTTCGCCGTCCTCGGCAAGGATGGCGAAGTCGCCGGAGACGCCGCTGCCGCCATTCTCGAGGAGCTGGCGGCCAGCAGCTTTGCCGTTGGAGCAAGCTCCACCGCGGCGGCGGCACGGCCCGAGCTCCAGATCCGGCCGCTGGCCGAGCGGGCGGCGGATGCCGGCATCTCCCCGCAAATCATCGCCGACACGATCCGCGTTTCCACCGTCGGAGCCAGCGACAGCGACCTGCCGGAATTCGTCGAGGACGGGCGCCGGATCCCGATCCGGCTGCAGCTCGCCGATTGGGCGCGCAACGACATCGGCACGCTTCGGTCGTTGCGCATTCCCAGCCTCGGGGGGCCAGCGGCCCCGCTATCGGACATCGCGACTATCACGCTCGGCACCAGTGTCGCCAATATCGATCGCTTCGACCGCGAGCGACGCATCGAGATCAGCTTCGACGCCCCGGCAGGAATGACCGCCGGCGAGGGTCTCGATGCTATCCAGTCGCTGGCAACGGTGCGGGCGCTGCCGGAAGGCGTGCGGCTCCAGGCGACCGGCGATTCCGACGACCAGGGCGATGTCTTCGCCGGCTTCGCCACCGCCATGACCGCCGGGCTCGGCCTGGTGATGATCGTCCTGATCCTGCTGTTCGGCAGCGTGCTGACGCCGCTGACGATCCTCGTCACGCTGCCGCTGTCGGTCGGTGGCGTGGTCGCGGCGCTGATGGCGACGGCGACGCCGATCTCGCTCCCGGTGGTCATCGGCGTCCTGATGCTGATGGGAATCGTCACCAAGAACGCCATCATGCTGGTCGACTTCGCGGTCGAGCGCGAAAAGGCGGGGGTGGCGCGTCGCACGGCGATGATCGAGGCGGCGGCGGAGCGGGTGCGGCCGATCCTGATGACGACGCTCGCCATGGTCGCCGGCATGATCCCGGCAGCAATGGCGTCCGGCGACGGCGGCGAATTCCGCGCGCCGATGGCGATCGCCGTGATTGGCGGCCTCATCGCGTCGACCATCCTGTCGCTGGTGGTCGTGCCGACGCTCCACTGCCTCGTCGGCGATGTCGGCGCGTTGTTCCATCGGCTATGGTCGCGCGTCGGTCCGGCGGTTGATACCGTCGAGACAGAAGAGCTAGAGGGATCGGCATGATGGCCGCCCCGAACAGTTCGGCCGACCATGGGCCTCAACGGGAATGCCATGAGCCAGAGCCCACCGACCAAGCGACCCTGCATTCTCATCGTCGAGGATGATTTCGAGATAGCCCGCATGCTGGCGGCAACCCTGGCCGACGCCGGCCTGTCGACGGAAATCGCGGGCGACGGCGTCGAGATGGATGCGCTGCTGCGGCGATCGGCGTTCGACCTGATCGTGCTCGACGTCATGCTGCCGGGGGAGGACGGGCTCAGCCTCTGCCGCCGGCTGCGCGCCGAGCTGACCATCCCGATCATCATGCTGACGGCCCAGGGCGAGGAGATCGACCGCATCGTCGGACTCGAGATCGGTGCCGACGACTACGTCACCAAGCCGTTCAGCGCCCGGGAGGTCACCGCCCGGATCCGGGCCCTGCTGCGGCGCGCAGCCTATTCCCCGAACGAGCGTGACAGTCTCAAGCCGCTGCGCTTCGATGGCTGGACCCTCGACCCGCAGCGCCGCCAGGTGCGTGACCCGAGCGGTGCACGCGTCGCCATGACAACGGCCGAGTTCGACCTGCTCCTGGTGTTTTGCCGAAATCCTGGAAAGGTGCTTTCGCGGGAGCAATTGCTGGCCAACACCCATGCCGGGCTCGCCGGCCCGATCGACCGCAGCGTCGACGTGCATGTGCGGCGCCTGCGGCAGAAGATCGAGGCGGATCCGGGCGAGCCTGTCCTGCTGAAGACGGTGCGGCTCGGCGGCTACATGTTCACCGCGACGGTGGAACTGCCGTGAACCGCCTCTGGCGGCGCCTGACGCCGCGCACGATCCGCGGACAGATCACCGTGGTCATCGTCATCGCGGTCGTGGCCGTTGTCATCACCGGACGGGGCATCGAAAGCCTGCGGAAAAGCGACTATTTCGGCATCGAGGATTTCGACGTCATCATGGAGCGGGCGTCGATGGTGGCGCTCCTGCTGCAACAGGCGGACCCCGACGAGCGCCCGGTTATCCTCAGATGGTCGGCGGCGGCGACCCCTCTGAACCTGACGCTGACCGATAATGCCGCATTGAAGCCGATGATCGCTGCCTCGCCGCCGGCCGGCTGGCTTGAAACAGTGACCGGCTGGCTTTTTCCGCCGGACGCAGAGCTGCCGCCCGGCGGGCGTAGACTCGTCATCGACGGGCGCCCGGCACTGTCGCTTCCGGTCGAGGGCGAAACCGTGCTGCTGGTGCGTGATCTTCCGAGCGCGTTCAACACCGACGACTTCATCGGTCCCCTCAGCTACTACGTCTCCGCGTTCGTGACGCTGATGCTGCTTTTCTCCATCTACGCCGTGCGCAGCGTGACGGCGCCGCTGGCGCGGATCTCGGCGGAGCTGAACCGCTCCGATGGCGTCAGCGAGGACACGGTATTCGACGAAAGAGGTTCGGAGGAGGTCATCAGCCTCGCGCGCGCGCTCAACGGCATGCGCACCCGCATCCGCGAGATGGTCGACACGCGCACCCGCATGCTGCGCAGCGTCAGCCATGACCTGCGGACGCCTTTGACCCGGCTGCGGCTGCGAACGGAGCGTCTGGAGGACAGCGAACTGCGCGAGATGATGATCGCCGACATCGATCACATCAACGCGCTAATCGATGAAACGCTGGATTACCTGCGGACCGACGCCACCGGTGAGGAGGCGGAGAGGACCGACATCGCCAGCCTGATGCAGACCCTCCAGGCGAATTTCGCCGATGTCGGCTTCGCGGTAACCTATGGCGGGCCGGACCGCCTGATCGGCCGGTGCAAGCCGAACGCGCTGACGCGCGCTGTGACCAATCTCTGCGACAACGCGCTGAAATTCGGCAGCAGCGCCGCAATCACCCTGGCTCCGGCCGGTTCGATGATCCGCATCGACGTCGCCGACGA
Source organism: Aurantimonas endophytica (assembly GCF_014196845.1). Lineage (GTDB taxonomy): Bacteria > Pseudomonadota > Alphaproteobacteria > Rhizobiales > Rhizobiaceae > Aurantimonas > Aurantimonas endophytica. Next base: position 921,428 of record NZ_JACIEM010000001.1, on the reverse strand, counting down.
CGGGCCAGGCATCGCCGTCCATCAACGCACCAGGGTGCTCGAGCCCTTCTTCAAGGTGGATTCCGCACGGAGCACCGGCCGTAGTTCCAGCTTCGGCCTTGGCCTGTCGATCGTCACCGATATCGTGCGCGCCCATGGCGGCCGACTCGAGTTCCACGACAACCATCCCCGCGGTCTGATCGCCCGGATCTTGCTGCCCGCGCTCTAGCGGCGCTCGAAGCACGCCGCTCGTCGCTTCCCGTAATATTTCTACATAAAACGACGCTCACGGCCGCCGTCGCAGAGGCTACCGATCTCGCACGAGAACGACATCCATCGTCGTTCCTTTCTCGACGAGACGGCAATGACTGACATAGCGTCCACACACCGCAATCTCGATGCACTCCAGTTGCGCCGCAAGACGACGATCCGGATCGTCGTCGCGGCACTCGGCCCGCTCCTCGTCCTCGCCACCGGATCGGCGCAGCCCGACAGCCTGTACCGCGAGAGCCTGGAGGCCGCCGGGATCATGCTGATCGTCGTCGGCATTCTCGGCCGGACCTGGTGCACGCTCTATATCGGTGGCCGCAAGGCGCGCACGCTGGTCGCCGACGGCCCGTACTCGGTCAGCCGAAACCCGCTTTACCTGTTTGCCTTCGTCGCTGCGGCGGGCCTCGGCGCCCAGTCGGGCAGCTTGATCGTGGCCAGTCTCTTCGTCGTCGGCGCCTATGCCATCTTCGTGCCAGTGGTCCGCCACGAAGAGATTGCGCTCGGCGCACTCTTCGGGGCCGAGTTCGATGCCTATCGCAAGCGCGTGCCACGCTTTCTGCCGCGGCTTTCGCAGTGGCAGGACGCGCCGATCCTGATGATCGATCCGAAGCACTATCGGCAGACGGCGCTCGACGGCCTGATCCTGCTCGCTTTCGTCCCGGCGTTCTACGCCGCGGAATGGGTCCGAACTCTCGTTCCGGGCCTGCCTATCCTGCACCTGCCTTGATGGTTCGACGGGCAGGAGTGCGCGTTTCGCGGGGTCCGCCGGCGCGTGATCCTGCCGGCAGCGCCTTCCGCAACCCACCACCGGTTTCGACCAATCTCCACTTCCTAGGGGCTGAAAATGAACTTCCGTCTGTGCCTGCTCGCCACGACTGCCCTCGTCTCCGTCTCCTCCACCGCCCTGGCTGCCGATCCGGGGGAATACGAACCGGCAATTCCAGAAGCACCGGTTGTGGAAGCGCCGGCAGTTGATTCCGGGGTCGACCTGATCATCGAACTCGGCGTCGGCGGGAATGTCTCGCCGGAATACGAGGGCTCCGACAAATATTCGGTCTCGCCTTCGCCGATCGTGGGCTTCGGCTACCTCCGCATTCCAGGCCTGTTCGATATCGGCAGCACCGGCCCGGAGGAGGGCGGCCTCTCGATCGGCCCCGCCTTCGAGTACACGGGCGAGCGGAACGCCGATGATTTCGACGCCCTCGACGGCCTCGACGATGTCGACGCGACCTATGAGGTCGGCATCAGCGTCGGTTACGAATGGCAGTTCGCCGAGATCTACGGCGAGGCGCGCTACGCCTTCGGCGGCGCCGAGGGCGTGGTCGGGGAGGTGGGGGCCAATGCCATCTATCGGCCGACGCAGCAGCTCGTGCTGAAGGCCGGTCCCTTCGCGACCCTGGCCTCGGAGGACTACACCGAGACCTATTTCGGCGTGACCGCCGCGGAATCGGCGAATACCGGCTTTCGTCTCGACGCCTACGATCCGAAGGGCGGCCTGAAGAGTGTCGGCGTGTCGGGCTCGGCCCGGTACGAGTTCCGGCAGGACTGGTTCCTCAATGCCGATGCCTCCTACAGCCAGCTTGTCGGCGATGCAGCGGACTCCCCGATCGTGAAGGCCGGCGACGAGAACCAGTTCACCTTCGGGCTGGGCGTCTCCAAGCGCTTCACGCTCGACCTGTTCTAGGAAACGGGCGACGTCGCCGCCCCTGCGAGGCATCCCAGGGGCGGCGTTTTCTTGGAAGAATTGCGGAAGTGGAACATGAGACCCGACATGCTGCCGAGGCGCGGGATCACGCGCAGCATCTCTGCGAGCCAATGCCGTGCCGCACGCGGGATGGCGAACTGGTCGACCGGACGCTTGTCCCGGGAAGCCAAGGTTCCGATAGCCGACATCGTGGCGCTCGAGCGGGGACGTCGCCTGATCCCGGCGACGACGCTCAGGTCACTGATCCAGGCGTTCGAGCGCCACGACATCGACTTCCTGCCGGATGAAGGGCTGAGACTCGTCCGGGGTACGCTCGACCTGGTCGGCGACAGGACCGATGCTGCGGTCCCCGAAGAGGGGCGCGGAGACGAGCCACCGCCATCGTGATGAGCAGGATCGCTCGCCAGAGGCGCCTGAGCGCAAGGCTCGGGCGCCTCTGGCATCCCTCAGCCCTCGTGGATGAGGTCCGACAAGGCGATGGGGAACCGCCGGATGCGCCGGCCCGTCGCATGCCACACCGCGTTGGCGATGGCACCGCCCGTCCCGGTGACACCGATCTCGCCAACGCCTTTGATGCCGAGGGGGTTCACGTGCGGGTCGTCCTCGTGGACGAGGATCGCTTCCAGTGCAGGAACGTCGGCGTTGACCGGGATATGGTACTCGGCAAGATCGGCGTTCATGATCCGGCCCGAGCGACGGTCGACGACCGCATGCTCGTGGAGGGCGAAGGATATGCCCCAGATCATCCCGCCGAAGAGCTGGCTCTCGACGAGCTTCGGGTTGATGACGCGCCCGGCCGCGAACGCACCGACCAGCCGGCTCACCCGGATCTGCCCGAGATCGGGATCGACCCTCACCTCGGCGAACACCGCACCATGCGCGTGCATGGCATAGGCCTCCTGCGCAGCTCCGTCGGCGGCTCCCTGGCCACTCGCCTCGATCTCCGCGAGCCCGGCCCGCTCGAGGATGGCCGAGAACGACTCGCCCCGGCTTTCGTCGTCGCGGCGCACGAGACGCCCGTCACGCGCCAGCGTGCCGACATTGCCGGCACCAAAGAGCGGCGAGCGTTCGTCGGCCGTGGCGATCTCCGCGAGTTTGGCCAGGACGTTGAGGCCGGCCATGTGGAGCGCCATCCCGGCGGTTGCCGTATGGCCTGAGCCGCCGGCAATGCCTGCGTCGGGAAGATCGGAAGTACCTGACCTGAACTCGACCTCGTCGATGTGAAGGCCGAGTGCGTCTGCGCCGATCTGCGCCAGCGACGTCCAGGCGCCCTGGCCCATGTCGTGGGCACCGGTTTCGATGCGGGCGGTCCCGTCGCGACGGATCACGGCGCGGGCATTGGCCTGGAACATCACGGCAGGGAAGGTCGCCGTGCCGACGCCCCAGCCGACGAGGAGCCCGTCCGCATCCCGCATCTGGCGCGGCTCGAGCGGGCGTCCGGACCAGCCGAAGCGCTCGGCGCCTTGCGCGTAACAGTCCTTGAGGCGTTTCGACGAGAACGGCTTGCCGGACATCGGCTCGACGTCGGCGTGGTTCCTCAGCCGAAACTCGAGCGGGTCCATCGCGGCGGCATAGGCCGCCTCGTCGATGGCGCTTTCCAAGGCGATCGAGCCGCTGGCCTCGCCCGGCGCCCGCATGAAGAGCGGCGTGCCGGTGTCGAGGCGCACGGCTTCGTAGCTCGTCCGGATGGCGGGGCTGGCGTAGAGCGTGTGGGCGACGTCGGCCGCGGGCTCGAAGAAGTCGTCGAAGGTGCTCGACGCCGTTCTCGTGTGGTTCGCGATCGCGGTCAGCCCGCCATCACCGGCAATGCCGATGCGCAGCGTCTGCCGCGTGGCCGCGCGATGCCCGACGGGTCCGAACATCTGCTCCCGGCGCAGCACCAGCTTCACCGGCCTGCCGGTGAGCCTCGCCGCCATGATGCCCAGCACCTGCGGGCCGGCCGGGAAGCCCTTCGAGCCGAAGCCGCCGCCCAGATAAGGGCTGCGGATCGCGATATTCTCCGGCGCGATGCCGAACAGGCCGGCGAGGCGCTGCTGCGCCATGGCCATGCCCTGGGTCGGCATGTCGAGCGAAAGCCGGTCACCGTCCCACACGGCGACAACGCAATGCGGTTCCATGGCGTTGTGATACTGCGCCGGGGTCTCGTATGTCGCCTCGACGCGGCGGTGCGCAGCCCGCATGCCTTCCTCGACATCGCCCGTTTCGGCATGCGACGGACCGCCGACACCGACCGCTTGCGGAACGAAGCTCTCGGCGCCGTCAAGGCCGGTGAGGGCCGGCTCGACCTCGTATCGCGGGGCCAGCAGGGCGGCGCCTTCGGTTGCTGCCTCCAGCGTCTCGGCGATCACCACGGCGATGGGCTGTCCGGCGTAGCGCACCCGGTCGTTCTGCAGGAGGTCCATGCGGAACATGAAGGGGTTGGACTTCTCGTCCGGGTCCATGGCGAGGTCCGGCCGGTTGCCGGTCGTCATGATGTCGACGACCCGCGGATGGGCTCGTGCCGCGGCTTCGTCCAGGCCGATGACCCGGCCCCTTGCGATCGTGCTGGTGACGCAGACCGCGTAGAGCATGCCGGACGGGTGGTTGTCGGCGGCATAGGTCGCCGCGCCGGTGACCTTCAGGACACCTTCGCGGCGGGTCATCGGCTGGCCGATGTTCGAGCCGTGCCGTCGGTGCAGCGCGTTTTCGGTCAGGTTGATCTCAGACATGGTGCATACCTGCTGGAGCGGGAGCAAAGGCGGAGGCGGGGAGGGCCGGCAGCCGGTCGGGCGTGCCGGCGGCTGCAAGCTGCAGGGCGCGGGCGACGGTGCGCCGGGCGAGCTCGATCTTGTAGGCGTTGTCGCCGGAGGGGGATGCGTCCTCCAATGCCGCGTGAGCGGCTCGCTGGAACGCCTCGGGGCCGGGCACCTGGCCGACGAGTTCGGCTTCCGCCGCCTCGCAGCGCCATGGCTTGGCGGCAACGCCGCCGAGCGCGATCCGCGCCGCAGCGATGCGGTCGCCGTCCATCGCGAGCCCTGCAGCTGCCGAGACGAGAGCAAAGGCGTAGGACGTGCGCTCGCGGACCTTGAGATAGCGCGAATGCTTCGAGAATGCGTCGGCTTCGGCGGGCAGGCGCACCGCGACGATGATCTCGCCGGGCCGCCGGACCGTCGTCTGCTCGGGCGTGGTGCCGGGCAGGCGGTGGAAGTCGGCGAGCGGCACCTCACGGCGACCGTCGGTTCCCTCGAGCTCGACGACCGCGCCCAGCGCGACGAGCGGCACGCAGAAGTCCGAAGGGTGGGTGGCGATGCAGTGTTCGCTCCAGCCGAGGACCGCGTGCGCCCGGTTCTCGCCTTCCAGCGCATCGCAGCCGCTGCCCGGCGCACGCCGGTTGCAGGCACTGGCGGTGTCGTAGAAATAGCGGCAGCGAGTTTCCTGCATCAGGTTGCCGCCGACCGTCGCGGCATTGCGCAGCTGGGCGGAGGCGCCCGACAGCAGCGCCTCGGCCACCGAAGGATAGCGGGCGGCGAACTCCGGGTCGTGTGCAAGGTCTGCGTTGCGCACCATCGCCCCGATGCGGGTGCCGCCGTCGGGCAGCGTCTCGATCGCTGCGAGGCCCGGCAGATGGGTGATGTCGACGAGGCGTTCGGGGCGGGTGATGCCGCCCTTCATAAGGTCGAGAAGATTGGTGCCGGCGGCGAGGAAGACCGCACCTGGCTGCGAAGCCGCCGCGACCGCCTCGGCAACCGTCGCCGGGCGGACATAATCGAACCTGTTCATGCCGCCTGCTCCCGGTTGGTTTCCACAAGTCGGCCCTGTGCGTCGATCACCGCCTCGGTGATGCCGGCATAGGCACCGCAGCGGCAGAGATTGCCGCTCATGCCTTCGCGGACCCGCTCGGGGTCGGTGCCGGCCTGGCCCTCGGCGATCAGGCCGACGGCGCTCATGATCTGGCCGGGCGTGCAGTAGCCGCACTGGAAGCCGTCATGCTCGATGAACGCGGCCTGCACCGGGTGCAGTTCGCCGTTCGTGGCGAGGCCTTCGATCGTGGTGATGCCGGCCCCATCGAAGCTGATCGCCAAAGCGAGGCAGGAATTGATGCGGCGACCGTCGACGAGGATGGTGCAGGCGCCGCACTGTCCGCGATCGCAGCCCTTCTTCGTGCCGGTGAGGTCGAGCCGCTCGCGCAGGAGGTCGAGAAGCGTCACGCGTGGATCGTCGATCTCGACTTGCCGCGCCTCGCCGTTGATCGTCAGGCTAATGGAATGGTTCATGCGGTCACCCGTTCAGTGTTATCCGGACCGAATGGTCGAGGCGGCACGCCTCTGGCCAGCCTTGATAGTCTCTGCGCGGCGACGGGAAGCGAAGCTCAGCTTCGGCAGCGATCCATCGGCGCGGAACGGGATATACGGAGGCATCCTCCGCTTACAAGTCTAGAGGAGTTCGAAATTTACAGATGGCCTTGAAGCCAGGGAAGGCAACGCGCAAACCGCGAGCCGATTCGGTCCGGAACCGGGAACGTTTGCTAGAGGCCGCGGCGGAGGTTTTCCGCACGGGCGGGGCGGAGGCGAGCCTGGAGATGGTCGCCCGTCGCGCCGGGGTCGGGATCGGCACGCTGTACCGCCATTTCCCGACCCGGGATGCGCTGTTCGAGGCGGTCTATCGGCGGGAAGTCGAGCAGTTGACCGAACTCGCGGAGCAACTTGCCGGGGCAGGAGACCCGGTGGACGCGCTTCGGGAATGGCTGCGTGCGGGGATCAGACTGGTGGCGACGAAACGTGGCGCGCTGACCGCCCTTGCGCTCGCAGTGGACAGTTCTTCGGAGGTCTACGCATTTTCCCAGACCAATCTCACCAAGGCCGCCGGGATGCTCCTCCAGCGGGCCATCGCGGGAAAGCGGATCCGTGACGATGCCACGGCCGAGGACCTCCTTCATGTGCTGATCGGCATTTCGCTGATGGGGAAGGAGGCCGGTTGGGAAAAAAAGGTGATCCGGCTCATCGACATCTTCGTCGATGGACTCCAGGAGCAACCGGACGGGCATCCGGTGGCTGAAGCGCCTCATGCGGAATAGAAGCGATCTGACATGGAAGGCCCGAAAGCCTGTGATGGTGGGCGCGACAGGGATTGAACCTGTGACCCCCTCGGTGTGAACGAGGTGCTCTCCCGCTGAGCTACGCGCCCGGACCGCGCGGCGAGGCGCCAGCGGCAAGGTGCCGGGGATATAGTGCCCGAAAGGCCCGCTCGTCAACAACCGGCTTGCCATAGGCCGGTCGTGGCGCGCCGGTCAGCGAAGCAGTGTTGTCCCGGACACGGTTCGCCGGGCGAAATCAGCATCGAGCCGGGCGTAGTCGTCGATTATCACCGTGGCTCCGGCCCTTGCGTCGGGATCGGGCGCATAGCCGAAATCGACCAGCACTGAAGCGATGCCCGCAGCGCGGGCCGCCGCGATGTCGGTGATCGTGTCGCCGATCATGATCGACCCCGCCGCCTTGCCGCCGCTTTTCTCGATCGTGCCGGTAAGGTGGATCGGGTCGGGCTTGCGGCGGGGGAAGGTGTCGGCGCCGCAGATGGCCGCGAAACGGTCGGCGAGGCCGAGTTCCGACAGGAGCAGGATGGCGAGCCGCTCGTGCTTGTTGGTGCAGATGGCCAGCGTGAAGCCGCCGGCGGCGAGGCGGTCCATTGCATCGAGTACCCCGGGAAAGGGGCGTGACCGGACGGCGATGTTGGCTTCGTAGTGGCTGAGGAAGCGGGCCAGCTGCTCGGCTTCCTCGGCTTCGCCGAGGGGGCGGCCGTCCCAGCCATAGGCCTCGCGCAGCATCACCCTTGCGCCGTGGCCGGCATGCGGGCGCACCAGGTCGAGCGGCACCGCCTCCATGCCGACCGATGCCAGGCAGTGGTTCAGGCTGTCGGCGAGATCCGGCGCGGTATCGACGAGGGTGCCGTCGAGATCGAAGACAGCGACATCCGTCATGTCAGGGTTCGCCTTGCGCTGATCGCCGCGATCCTGCGGCGTCGCCCGCTCTGGCCGGACTCGGCGATGGCGTCAACCACGGGGGTCGGTAATCGACACTCCGGTCGAGACCGGCTAGACGGTCGGGCAGAACGCGCAGGAACGAGGCCGTCATGGCGGACATGCAGGAACTGAAAAGGCAGGCCGCGAAGGCTGCGCTCGAGCGCGTCGAGGACGGCATGCGGCTCGGTATCGGCACGGGCTCGACCGCCGAGGCATTCATCCGCCTGCTGGCCGAGCGGGTCGAAGGCGGGCTCGGCATCGTCGGCGTGACCACTTCCGAGCGGTCCGAGGCGTTGTGCCGTGAACTCGGTATTCCGACAGCGACGCTGGAGGCGGTGCCGCAGCTCGACCTGACGGTGGACGGCGCGGACGAACTCGACGCCAGGCTGCGCCTGATCAAGGGCGGCGGCGGGGCGCTGCTGCGCGAGAAGATCGTCGCGGCGGCGTCGGACCGGATGCTGGTGATCGCCGACGCTTCGAAGCGGGTCGAGACGCTCGGGGACTTCCCGCTGCCGATCGAGATCAACGGCTTCGGACTGATCGCGACCTTCCTGGCGATCCAGAAGGCGTCGCGAGCCATGGGGCTTGCTCCCGACATGACATTGCGCCGCGTCGGCGAGGAACCGTTCATCACGGACAGCGGTCATTTGATCCTCGACGCATCGTTCGGCCGCATCGAGGAGCCGGAAGCACTGTCCGCAGCGCTGCATTCCGTGCCGGGCGTGGTCGAGCACGGGCTTTTTCTGGGTCTTGCGACGGAGGCGATCCTGGCATCGCAGGACGGGATTTCGATCCTGCGAGCGTGAGGCCCACGGTGGCGAGTTAACTTGTCAGCCCATGCGGCGATCCACTAGACCGTGCGCCGAGGACGACCAGGCATCCCCGAGAGGCTCCGAGAGCACAGGGCCAGCCTTCGTCGTAATAACGTGATAAGCCGATGCGAGCCGATACGGGCATCGCCAGATAACGGAGACTAACGCTTGATGAACTTCAGCCAATCGACGCGCCGGGGCCTGGTCGTGGCCGCCGCCTTCGCGCTGATGGTGCCGGCATCGGCGATGGCGCAGGAGGCTTCCGCCTCGCACATCGCAGCCGCCCGCGACGCGATCGCCGCCATCGACGCGACGGCGCAGTTCGACAACATCCTGCCGAACGCGGCGACGCAGATCAAGGCAGAACTGATCCCGAACAGCCCCGATCGCCAGACCGAGATCTCGGACATGGTCGACGAGCGGGCCATCGAGCTGGCGCCGCGCCGTGCAGCGCTGGAATCGGAAGTGGCCCGCGTCTATGCGAACCTCTTCACCGAGGAAGAGCTGCGCGCCATTGCCGACTTCTATCAGTCCGAGGCCGGCAAGAAGCTGCTGGCGCAGGGTCCGGCGGCGACGCGCGACATGCTTCAGGCCGCGGAAGTGTGGAGCAACGGCATCGAACGCGATCTCCGCCAGAGCGCGCTCGACGGCATGAACGAGCTATATGGCAGCGCGACTCCGGCCGAGGGCGCGGCGCCCGCCGATCCGGCTGCGCCCGCGACGCCGCAGTAAGAACGGGAGCCGGCGTGAGCACCTACGACTACGATCTCTTCGTCATTGGCGGCGGCTCGGGCGGCGTCCGTGCGGCCCGCCGGGCGGCGATGCTCGGCAAGCGGGTGGCGATCGCCGAGGAGTACCGCTTCGGCGGCACCTGCGTCATCCGCGGCTGCGTGCCGAAGAAGCTGTTCGTCTATGCCTCGCAATATTCCGAGGCATGGGAAGACGCGCGCGGCTATGGCTGGCATTTCGGCGAGCGCCGGTTCGACTGGTCGCAACTGCTGGCCAACAAGGATCGCGAGATCGAGCGGCTCGAAGGCATCTATCGCGCCAATGTCGAGAAGACCGGCGCGCAGATCCTGGCGTCGCGCGCGGTGATCGAGGGGCCGCACGAGATCCGGCTCCTGGCGACGGACCGGGTGGTCACGGCGGACAAGATCCTGATCGCCACCGGCGGTCGGCCCAACCCGCATGGCGACCTGCCGGGCGCGGAACACTGCATCACCTCGGACGAGGCGTTCCACCTGAAGCGGCTGCCGGGCTCGGTGGTGATCCTGGGCGGCGGCTACATTGCCGTCGAGTTCGCCAACATATTCCATGGTCTCGGCGTCGACACGACTCTGCTCTACCGTGGCCAGGAGATCCTGCAAGGCTTCGACGACGATCTGCGCAACGGCCTGCATCAGGCGATGACCCACAAGGGCATGTCGGTACGCTGCCGCGACACGCTGACCAGGGTGGTGCAGAAGCCGGACGGGCGCTTCGAGGCGCATTGCGAAAGCGGCGACATCCTCGACGCCGACGAGGTCATGCTGGCGATCGGCCGCAAGGCGAATACGGAGAATCTCGGCTGCGAAAAGGCCGGGATCGCGCTGGACTCGCGTGGCGGCGTGGTCGTCGACGAATATTCTCGCACCAATGTCGAGAACATCTTCGCCATTGGCGACGTGACGCATCGCGTCCAGCTGACGCCGGTCGCCATCCACGAGGCAATGTGCTTCATCGAGACCGCGTTCCGCGACAATCCGACCATCCCGGACTACGCTACCATCGCCACGGCAGTCTTCTCGCAGCCCGAGATCGGCACGGTTGGGCTCACCGAGGCCGTTGCGACCAAGAGCTTCGACGAGATCGAAGTCTACAAGGCCAGCTTCAAGCCGCTGAGGAACACGCTCTCCGGGCGCGACGAGCGGATGATGATCAAGCTCGTGGTCGACGCCGACAGCCGGCGCGTGGTCGGAGCGCATATCCTGGGCCCCGACGCGGGTGAGCTCAGCCAGGTGCTCGGCATCGCCGTCAAGGCCGGGGTGACGAAGGACCAGTTCGACGCCACCATGGCCGTGCATCCGACCATGGCCGAGGAACTCGTCACCATGTACGAGCCGAGCTACCGCCTGCGGAACGGCGAGCGCATCGCCGCCTGACCGGCGCCCCGGGCGCCGGCGGGAGGGTCGGACACGGCATCGGCCCTGGTCTTCACATGTGGCGATCGCCCCGCGGCACCAAAGCCGTGCGGATATTGATCTTGCGCCGCGGTTCGCTACAGCAGGGCCCATGGATATTCACGAGGACCATCCCGATCTGGCGCAACTGGCGGCGAAGGGCGAGATCGTCGCCTATTTCGGCTACGGGTCGCTGGTCAATCGCCGGACGTTGCGCACGAAGTTCCTCGGCATCCGCCGGGCGAGCGCCGTTGGCTGGCAGCGCTTCTGGCTGCCGCGCGGCGTGGGTGGCGAGATGGCGCTGCTGTCGGTGCAGCCGACAGAGGATCAGGCCATCGAGGGAGTGGTCGTCTATGACCGGGCGGAGCATCTGCCCGCCGTCGACGAGCGCGAGGCAGGCTACGCGCGGCGGATCGTCGATCTCGGCCGTCTCTCCGTCGAGCGGCCGCCGATTGCCGACGTGCCGGTCTATATCTATGAGGCCCACCGGGGCGCCCTCGACGCCTCCGAAACCCAGTCCGCGATCCTGCAGAGCTATCTCGACGCGGTGATGCAGGGGTTCCGCACGCTTTACGGCGAGGATGGGCTGCGCCGCTTCGTCGCCGGCACCGAGGGCTTCGAGACAAAGGTCCTGCAGGACCGCGAGCAGCCGCGCTACCCACGCGCCGTCACCCTCTCCGATGGCGAGGCAGCGCTGTTCGACCGGCTGGTCAGCGAACGCGGCGCGCAGTTCATCACGGCGGCCTGAACGGGGTGCGCGCCCTGCTACGCCGCGAAAGATGACAAATCTGCCCGGAAGTGCTTAAAGCCCGCGCAGGTGGCGTACCAATTGTACGGTGCGGCGACCATCTTATTTCGACCCGCGACGTATAAGACAGACGACCGGCGCAGCGTCCGGTCAGGAGACATGACCATGGCGAAGGACTGGAACCCGGCAAGCTGGCGCTCGATGCCCATCGAGCAGGTCCCGGATTACCCGGACCCGATGGCACTTGCCGAGACCGAGAAGAAGCTCGCGACCTATCCGCCGCTGGTTTTTGCAGGTGAGGCGCGCAAGCTGACCCGTGCGCTTGGGGAAGTGGCGGAAGGCCGCGGCTTCCTGCTGCAGGGGGGCGACTGTGCCGAGAGCTTTGCCGAGCACGGCGCCGACAACATCCGCGACTTCTTCCGCGCCTTCCTGCAGATGGCCGTCGTCCTGACCTTCGGCGCCTCGCAGCCGGTGGTGAAGGTCGGCCGCATCGCCGGGCAGTTCGCCAAGCCGCGCTCGTCGAACAACGAGACCCGGGACGGCAAGACTCTGCCTTCCTATCGCGGCGACATCATCAACGGCATCGAGTTCGACGAGGCCTCGCGGATTCCCTCGCCGGAGCGCCAGATCGAGGCGTACCGCCAGTCGGCGGCGACGCTCAACCTGCTGCGCGCCTTCGCCCAGGGCGGCTACGCCAATCTGGAGAACGTGCATCAGTGGATGCTCGGGTTCGTGGGCGGGAGCCCGGAGGCGGAGCGCTATCGCGCGCTCGCCGACCGCATCTCCGAGACGATGAACTTCATGCGGGCGATCGGGATCAATTCCGAGAACCACCCGTCGCTGCGGGAGACCGATTTCTTCACCAGCCACGAGGCGCTGCTGCTCGGCTACGAGGAAGCGCTGACGCGCGTGGATTCGACCTCCGGCGACTGGTACGCCACGTCCGGCCACATGATCTGGATCGGCGACCGCACCCGGCAGGAAGAGAATGCCCATGTCGAGTTCTGCCGCGGCATCAAGAACCCGATCGGCCTCAAATGCGGCCCGTCGCTCGAGCCGGACGCGCTGCTGCGGCTGATCGACAGGCTGAACCCGGAGAACAAGGCCGGGCGCCTGACGCTGATCACCCGCTTCGGGCACGAGAAGGTCGAGGCGCATCTGCCGAAGCTGATCCGCGCCGTGGAGCGGGAAGGGCGCAAGGTCGTGTGGTCCTGCGATCCGATGCACGGCAACACGATCACGCTCAACCACTACAAGACGCGGCCCTTCGACCGGATTCTCTCCGAGGTCGAGAGCTTCTTCGCGGTGCATCGGGCCGAAGGCACCCATGCCGGCGGCATCCATATCGAGATGACGGGCAAGGACGTCACCGAATGCACCGGCGGCGCGCGGCCGGTTTTGGCTGAAGATCTGTCGGATCGCTACCACACCCATTGCGATCCACGCCTCAACGCCAACCAGGCGCTGGAGCTTGCCTTCCTGGTGGCCGAGCTGCTGAAGCACGACCACGCGGCCGCGCCGCAGCAGCAGCAGGCGGCCCGCCGCTGAGCGGCGTCGCGGTTGATGTCGGGCGGACGGATCGGTGAACGATCCGTCCGCGGCAGGCGCCGGTGACGGGCGAGGCCACCGGATACTATCTTAATCGGGTCCCCCGCCGGAGCCGACGCGATGCCCCTGATGCCCAGCCTGTTCATCTCCCACGGCTCTCCCGACGTGGCGATCGCCGAGACCGAGGCGACGCGCTTCCTGCGGGGCCTGGGCGCCGCCTTGCCGCGGCCGCGGGCCATCGTGGTGGCGAGCGCGCATTTCGAGGCCGAGGGCAGGGTTCTCGTCTCGGGTGATGCGGCGCCCGAGACGATCCACGATTTCGGCGGCTTCGACCGCAGCCTCTACGAGATCCGCTACACGGCGCCGGGCGATCCGGAGCTTGCTGCAACCGTGGCGGCAGCGCTCGGCGACGGCGGGTTCGCCGCGGAGGTGGTGACCGGCCGTGGCTTCGACCATGGCACATGGGTGCCGCTGAGCCTCGCCTACCCGGACGCGGACATCCCCGTTATCCAGGTGTCGATCGACCCGGGCGAGGGCCCGGCCTACCATCTGAGGCTGGGGGAGGCGCTGGGCTTCCTGCGCGCCGAGGAAGTGCTGGTGATCGGGTCGGGCTCGTTCACCCACAATCTTCGCGAAGCCTTTGCCCGCATCCGGCAGAACGATCGCCAGGCGGCGACGCCGGAATGGGTCTCAGGTTTCGCCGACTGGATGACGGACCGGCTCGTCGCGGGGGACCGGTCGGCGCTGCAGACCTATCGGACGAGTGCTCCGTTCGCCCGTGAGAACCATCCGACCGACGAGCATCTGATGCCGCTCTATGTCGCCCTGGGAGCGGCGGGCGCCGCGGCCAAGGCGACGAAGCTTCATGCGAGCCAGGATTTCGGCGTGCTGGCCATGGAAGCCTTCGCTTTCGTCTGAGGCGAAATATCCAGCGATACGAAGCGGAAACCGGCGGATGCTGAGACCATGATTCAAGCGATCGACCTCGACACACGCCCCGGATTGCCCGCCGACCTGCGCGCGCTGCTCGAGAAATATCCGCGCGATGTTTGGGACGGCCACGCCAATCTCGGCACCACGGCGCGGTTCTGGCTGCAACGCCACGACATGTTTCGCGAACTCGGGGCCGCGCTCGGCGACGGGCTGTCGCAGCATCGCGAAGGCACGGTCGAGCTCGATCCCTTCCGCCGCTGGTTCGCGCCGCGGCTGCAGTTCTTCCTGACGCAGCTCGAGGGCCATCACCAGGTCGAGGACCAGCATTACTTCCCGGTCTTCCAGCGGGCCGAACGCAAGCTGGCGCACGGTTTCGACCTGCTCGAGGCCGATCACGAGGTGATCCACCACGACCTCATGCAAACCGCGGAAACGGCCAACCGCTTCCTGGCGATCGAGGTAGCCGCCGGCCCTCGGCCGAGCGATGCGGCGCGCCGCGCGGCGGATGGCTACGCCGATGCGAGCGAGCGGCTGTTGAAACGGCTGATCCGACACCTCGAAGACGAGGAGGATCTGATCATTCCTCTGATCCTCGATCGGGGAGAGGCTGCGATCGGGATCTGACGGCGGCCAGTTCCGGCCGCGGCTCGTCGGGTGCGGCAGTCTCGCGGCGGCGGGGCCCGCGGATGCGCCTTGTGAGTGCAGGACCCCATTGCCGCCAGGCGAACCAGCTTGCGAGCAGGACGGCGATGACCGCCAGGGCGATGCCAACGCCTTGCTCCATCACTTCCAGCTGCGCGAAGACCGAGCCGATCGAGTAGCCGAAGACATAGCCGAGCGTGGTGAAGATGCCGGCCCAAAGCCCTGCGCCGATCAGGTTGAGCAGCGCGAAATGTAGCACCGATATGCGCGAGAGGCCGAGCGCGATCAGTCCCGGCATCCGCAGCCCGTAGATGTAGCGGTTGACGATGACGAAGAAGGCCGGGAACCGCTCGACGAGGCCGATCGCCCGGGCGAATTTGTCGTGATCGCGCCAGCGCGCCACCCAACGATGGTTCGAGCAGTAGCGCGCGAACAGGAAGACCGAGAGATCGCCGATGCACGAGCCGACAAAAGCGAGGGCAATCATCATCTCCAGCGGGTAGGAGCCGCGGTAGGCAAGGAAGCCGCCGATGATCGCGAAGACCTCGCCCTCGAAGAAGGTGCCGGCCAGGACGATGATCGGTCCGAATTGGCCAATGAGGCCCAGTATCTCGTACACCATGGCTCCGAACATCGGGATGGGGACAGCCATCGGCAACCGGCCGCGGCGTTGTCAGGTTCATTCCGCCGGCTTGTTACAGAGTTTTGCGGCGCAAAAAAGTGGTTTCATTCGCCAGGCTGACGAATGGCCGTCGAGCGCCTGCCACTCAATCCCGCCGGAGCGCTCATGCGTCTGCCGGCAGGATCGCGCGTCGTATTGTCATCTGCAAGCGTCACGACCGACTGCGTTCCATGCGGTCGAGGCGCTCGTCGATCGCGGCCAGCATCGCGCCGAGGGCAGCAATTTCGGTGCCGCGCAGAGCATCGACCTTCTCGTGCAGCGCCAGGATCTCGATCTCGGCCTTGAGGTTGACCTGGTAGTCGTGGCTGGCATCGAGCCGGTCACGCGCAGCCGCGCGATTCTGAGACATCATGATGATCGGCGCCTGGATGGCGGCGAGCATCGACAGGATGAGGTTGAGGAAGATGAACGGGTACGGGTCGAACGGGTTCTGCGTCAGCAGGACCGTGTTGACGAGAGCCCAGATGACGAGGAAGCCGAGGAAGCCGAGAATGAACCCCCACGACCCGCCGACGATCGCGATCCTGTCCGACAAACGGTCTCCGAACGAGAGCTGCGCATCGAAATCGGCGTTGCTGTCGGCGGCGATGGGCTGCCGGGCGTGCGCCTGCTCCAGGATCCGCCGCTCGGCGGGGCGTAGCACGTCGAGCGGTCGGCCGAACCAGCGCAGGGCCCCCGCCTCGAATTTCTCTCTCGACATGGTGGTTCTCTCCAAAGTCGGCCGAAGCCGGGCTCGCGCCGTCACCGGGAGATTGATATGAGCCGGATCGACGGTTGAACAGATGACCGGCGAGAACACCAACGGGATGTTCCGAGAAGGGCTTGGCGTGCAGAACCTGACCGACCGCCTGACGCTTGCCGTCGCGCAGCTCAACCCCGTCGTCGGCGACGTCGCCGGCAATCTGGAGCTTGCCCGCACGGCACGGGCCGAGGCTGCGACCCAGGATGCCGACCTTATCCTGTTCACCGAGTTGTTCATCGCCGGCTATCCGCCCGAGGACCTCGTCCTGAAGCCGGCCTTCGTCGATGCTTGCCGGGAGGCAGTGGAGTCGCTGGCGCGGGACACCGCGGACGGCGGGCCGGGTGTGATCATCGGCTGCCCGCTGCGCGACGACGAGGGCCTGCACAACGCCGTTGCGGTGCTCGACGCGGGCCGGATCCAGACCTGGCGTTCCAAGGTCGACCTGCCGAACTACGGCGAGTTCGACGAGAAGCGGGTCTTCCAGGCCGGTCCGATGCCGGGTCCCGTCAACTTTCGCGGGCTGCGGCTCGGCATTCCGGTCTGCGAGGACATCTGGGGCGAGCTCGGCGTCTGCGAGACGCTGGCGGAATCGGGCGCGGAAATCCTGCTGGTGCCCAACGGCTCGCCGTTCTATCGCGGCAAGCTCGACGTGCGTCACCAGGTGGTGCTGCGGCAGGTCATCGAGACCGACCTGCCCATCGTATACGCCAACGCCGTCGGTGGGCAGGACGATCTCGTCTTCGACGGCGCATCCTTCGCGTTCCATGGCGACCGCAGTCTCGCCTTCCAACTGCCGGAGTTCGACGAAGGCGTCTACGTCACACGCTGGCGAAAGACCGAGGACGACTGGATCTGCGAGGGCGGGCCGGTGGCTTCGCTGCCGGACCCGGACGAGGCGATCTGGCGGGCCTGCGTCCTCGGGCTGCGCGACTATGTCGACAAGAACGGCTTCCGCTCGGTCGTGCTCGGTCTTTCCGGCGGCATCGACTCGGCCATCGTCGCCGCCATGGCCGTCGATGCGCTGGGCGCGGCGCGCGTCCACTGCGTGATGATGCCCTACCGCTACACGGCCGAGACCAGCCTCGAGGACGCGGAAGCCTGCGCCATCGCGTTGGGCGTGCGCTACGACGTCGTGCCGATCGCCGAGGCGGTGGAGGGGTTCGGCCATGCCCTGGCGCCGCTGTTCGCCGGCACCGAGCCGGGCGTGACCGAGGAGAACATTCAGAGCCGGGCGCGCGGCGTCATCTTGATGGCGATCTCCAACAAATTCGGCGCGATGGTCGTGACCACCGGCAACAAAAGCGAGATGAGCGTCGGCTATGCGACGCTCTATGGCGACATGAACGGCGGCTTCAACCCGATCAAGGATCTCTACAAGACCGAGGTCTTCCGCCTCGCACGCTGGCGCAATGCCCATCGTCCGGCTGGCTCGCTCGGTCCGGACGGGGTGATGATTCCCGAGCGGATCATTGACAAGCCGCCATCGGCGGAACTGCGCGAGGACCAGAAGGACGAGGATTCGCTGCCGCCCTACGAGGTGCTCGACGCGATCCTCGAGCATCTGGTCGAACATGACGGCGGCGTCGACGATCTGGTGGCGCGCGGCTACGACGCCGACACGGTGCGGCACATCGAGCGGCTGCTCTACGTCGCTGAATACAAGCGTCGCCAATCGGCGCCGGGCACCAAGGTGACGCGGAAGAATTTCGGCCGCGACAGGCGCTATCCGATCACCAACCGCTTCCGGCACGGAGCCTGACCATGCTGGAAATCCCGCCGCTCGACTCGCTCGCCATCGCCTTCACCGGCGTCGGCCTCCTGTTCTTTCTGCGATATTTCCTCGCCATGCGACGGATATGGAAGGTCGTCGGCTATCGGCCGAGCTTCCAGTTCGGCGACTTCTTCCGGGCGACGCGGCGCGAGGCGTTCGGGCCCGATCTCGAACCCGAACGGCGCTATGCCGCGCGACAGCTGGTGATCGGGAGCGCGATGCTGCTCACCGGACTGGTTCTATTTGCCTGGCTGCTGGCGACGGGCACGCCGATACGGCTGGACATCTGAGCCGGCAGTCACCGGCGTTGACGGCGCCCGGCCGAGCCCCCTGATTGCCAGCGCCTCCCGCGTTCTCTAGTCAGGGCCATGACCGTTACCGTTCGTTTCGCGCCGTCGCCCACGGGCTACCTGCATATCGGCAATCTGCGCACCGCGCTGTTCAACTGGCTGTTCGCCAGGCGGGAGGGCGGACGCTTCGTCCTGCGCTTCGACGATACCGACCGGGAGCGGTCGCGGCGCGAATTCGCCGACATGATCGAGACGGATCTTGCCTGGATCGGCATCGCGCCCGATCTGACGGTGCGGCAGTCGGACCGGCTGGCACTCTACGAGGCGGCGGCGGAACGGCTGCGGGAGGAGGGCCTGCTCTATCCCTGCTACGAGACGCCGGACGAGCTCGACCGCAAGCGCAAACGGCTCGCGGCGCGTAACCTCCCGCCGGTCTATGGCCGCGAGGCGTTGCGGCTGACGGAGGCCGAGCGCGGCGCGTTGGCTGCCGAGGGCCGCCGCCCGCACTGGCGGTTCCTGCTGCCGAATTTCGGCGCCGATCCGTTCGCGCCGACGCGGACCGAGATCCACTGGGACGACCTCATCCGCGGACCGCAGACGGTCGATCTCGCCTCGCTGTCGGACCCGGTCCTGGTGCGTGAGGACGGCAGCTTCCTCTATACGCTGCCGTCGATCGTCGACGACGGGGAACTGGGTGTCACACACGTCATCCGGGGCGACGACCACGTCACCAATACCGGCGTCCAGGCGGCGATCTTTCAGGCGCTCGGCCTCGCGGTCCCGCGCTTCGGCCATCACAACCTGCTGACGGCGCTCGGCGGCGAGGGCCTGTCGAAGCGCACCGGGGCGCTGTCGCTCAAATCGCTGCGGGAGGAAGGCTACGAGCCGATGGCCGTCGCCTCGCTGGCGGTACTGGTCGGCCATGCCGGCGCCATCGAGGCCATGCCGGATTTGTCATCCCTGGGCGACCGCCTCGCCTTCGACGAGGTCTCGGCATCGTCGTCGAAGTTCGATCCCGCCGAGCTCGACCGGCTTAACGCCGAGATCGTGCACGGGCTCGAATATCCGGCGGTTGCCGACCGGCTGGCGGCGATGGGCGTGCCGCCGGAGCACGCGGCGACCTTCTGGGATGTCGTCCGGGGCAATTGCGCCAAGGTCGGCGACGTTGCCCAGTGGGTGCCGGTGGTTTTCGGCGGCGAAGTGCCGACGCCCGACCTCTCCGAGGACGACCAGGCGATGGTCCGGACGGCGCGTGACCTCTTGCCGGCGGGCGAGATCGACGCCGGCACGTGGCGCGCCTGGACCGGCGCGGTGAAGGAGGCGACGGGCCGCAAGGGCAAAACGCTGTTCATGCCGCTCCGCCTGGCGATCACCGGCGTCGACCATGGCCCCGAGCTTGCCGGCCTGCTGCCGTTGATCGGGCGCGAGCGGTTGCTGTCGCGCCTCCGCTGAGGCGAACGAGATTCTGAGGCGCGCGCCTCAGCCCTCCGCTTCCTCCTGCTGGACGGCCTGCGCCGTTGCGATCGCCGCCATGTTGACGATGCCGCGGGAGGTGACCGAGGGCGTCATCACGTGGGCGGGCGAGGCCGCGCCGAGCAGGATCGGCCCGACATGAAGCGCCTCGGTCATCGTCTTCACCACGCCGAGCGTGATGTTGGCGGCATCGAGATTGGGGAAGATCAACAGGTTCGCTTCGCCCTTCAGGGTCGAGTTCGGCATCAGACGCTTGCGCATCTCCTCGTTCAGCGCGGCGTCCCCGTGCATCTCGCCGTCGACTTCGAGCTCCGGGGCCTGCGCACGGATCAGCGCCAAAGCGCGGCGCATCTTGCGCGTCGCCTCGGTGTCGTCTGTGCCGAAATTGGAGTGCGAGACCAAAGCGCCCTTCGGCTCGATGCCGAAACGCCGGATCGCCGCGGCGGCGAGCAGCGTCATCTCGGCGATGTCCTCGGCAGACGGGTCGCGCTGTACGTAGGTGTCGAGGAAGAACTTGGTGCCCTGCTGGAAGATCAGCCCGCTCATCGCGGCGAAGCGGCGCACGCCCGGCATCATGCCGATGACCTGGCTGATGTCGCGTACATGTGGCGGGTACCGACCCTCAAGGCCGCAGAGCAGTGCGTCGGCTTCGCCGCGCGAGACCGCGACGGCGCCGATCACCGTGTTGTTGGTGCGCACGATGGTGCGCGCCGTATCGGGATTGACGCCCTTGCGGCCTACCTTTTCGAAATAGTGGTCCACATAGTCCCGGTAGCGCGGATCGTCCTCGGGATTGACCACCTCGAAGTCGGTGCCTGGCCGGATGCGCAGGCCGTAGCGCTCGAGCCGGCTCGCAATGACGCCGGGACGGCCGACGAGGATCGGCAGGCAAACCTTCTCCTCGAGCAGAACCTGCGCGGCGCGCAGCACGCGCTCGTCCTCGCCGTCGGAGAAGATGACCCGCTTGCCGGAATTGCGGGCGATCTGGAAGATCGGCTTCATCATCAGGCCGGAGCGGAAGACGAAGCGGTTCAGCCGGTCGAGATAGGCCGGCATGTCGGTGATCGGCCTCAGGGCGACGCCCTCGGCCTCGGCCGCCAGTGCCACCGCCGGCGCGATCTTCAGGATCAGCCGCGGATCGAAGGGCGAGGGGATCAGGTAGTCCGGGCCGAACACCGGCGTGTCTGAACCATAGGCCTTGGCCGCGACTTCGGAGACTTCCTCGCGGGCGAGAGCCGCGATGGCGTCGACCGCAGCGATCTTCATTCCCTCGGTGATTCCGGTGGCGCCGCAATCCAGCGCGCCCCGGAAGATGTAGGGGAAGCAAAGGACGTTGTTGACCTGGTTGGGGAAGTCCGAGCGCCCTGTGCAGATCATCGCGTCGGGCCGCACCGCCTTAGCAAGTTCCGGCATGATCTCCGGCGTCGGGTTGGCGAGCGCCATGATCATCGGACGCTCGGCCATCGACTTGAGATATTCCGGCTTCAGGACCCCGCCGGCGGAGAGGCCGAGGAACACGTCGGCGCCCTCGATTGCTTCCTCCAGGGTCCGCTTGTCGGTCTGCCGCGCGTAGACTGCCATCCAGCGGTCCATGCGCTTCTCGCGCCCCTCGTAGACGACGCCTTCGATGTCGGTGCAGGTGATGTTTTCGCGCCGGGCGCCGAGTTCCACCAGCAGGTTGAGGCAGGCGATGGCGGCGGCGCCGGCGCCGGAGGTGACGATCTTCGCCTCCGCCAGCGTCTTGCCGGCGAGCATCAGACCGTTGCGGATCGCCGCCGCGACGATGATCGCGGTGCCGTGCTGGTCGTCATGGAAGACCGGGATCGCCATGCGCTCACGCAGCCGGGCCTCGACCTCGAAGCACTCCGGCGACTTGATGTCTTCGAGGTTGATGCCGCCGAAGGTCGGCTCCAGCGCCGCGACGACGTCGCAGATGTGGTCGATCTCGCGCGCCTCGATCTCGATGTCGAAGACGTCGATATCGGCGAATTTCTTGAACAGGACAGCCTTGCCCTCCATCACCGGCTTGGAGGCGAGGGGACCGATGTCGCCGAGGCCGAGCACGGCCGTCCCGTTGGAGACAACCGCGACCAGATTGGCCCGGCTCGTGTAGACCGCCGCCAGCGACGGGTCACGGGCGATCTCGCGGCAGGGAGCGGCGACGCCGGGCGAATAGGCCAGCGCAAGGTCGCGCTGGTTGCCGAGCGGCTTGGTCGCGCGGATCGCGAGTTTTCCGGGCGTCGGGTAGCGGTGGTAGAACAGCGCCTGCTCGTCGAGGTCGGCGATGGTCATGCCCGTGCCGCCTGTTTCGTTCTCCGACATGCAAAGTCCCCCGCTTTTTCGACAGCCTTCCCGCGCCGCCCGGGGCTCCTTCTAAACGATCACCTGCGGCTGGCAACCGAAGAGCGCCGACTGCCGCAACGGGAGCGCGCCGTGCGTCACACGGATGCAATCAGAATCAGTCATTTCCAGCTCTTAGCGAAGGGGACCACAGAGGCAGGGACAGGATGGCGACCATGCACCAGCTGACGACGGCGCGTCACTTCCGGACGCTGTTCATCTCCGACGTCCATCTCGGGTCCAAGGCGGCACAGGCCGAGTTGCTGGTGGATTTCCTGCGCGTGCATGACGCCGAGAAGATCTATCTCGTCGGCGACATCGTCGACGGCTGGCGCCTCAAACGGTCCTGGCACTGGCCGCAGGCCCACAACGACGTGGTCCAGAAGCTGCTTCGCAAGGCCCGCAAGGGCGCTTCGGTCATCTACGTGCCCGGCAACCACGACGAATTCCTGCGGGATTTTCCCGGCCAGCATTTCGGTGGCGTCGAGGTGAAGCTGACCGACGTCCACGTCACCGCGGACGGACGCCGGTTCCTCGTCATCCACGGCGACGCTTTCGACGTCGTCGTCCGCAATGCCCGCGTCATCGCCTATCTCGGCGACTGGGCCTACGATGCCGCGATCGCCATCAACGTCGTGTTCAACGTCGTGCGCCGCCGCCTCGGTTTCCCCTATTGGTCGATCTCGTCCTGGGCGAAGCTCAAGGTCAAGAACGCCGTCAACTTCATCGGCGCCTTCGAGATGGCGCTGGCGGAGGAGGCGCGCCGGCACGACTGCGAGGGCGTTATATGCGGCCACATTCACCACGCGCAGCTGACCTCGCATGACGGCATCGAATACGTGAACACCGGCGACTGGGTGGAAAGCTGCACCGCCGTCGCGGAGCGCCACGATGGATCGTTCGAACTGATCCGCTGGACCGAGACGGCGCGCGAGAAACTTCCGCGAGGCGAGGACGAGACTTATGTCGCCGATGTCGTCCCGCCGGCCGCGGCCGAGGCGGCGTGATAGCAAGGACGATGTCCATGAACCGTTTCCTGATCGCCACCGACGCCTGGCACCCGCAGGTAAACGGCGTGGTCCGCACGCTCTCCAGTCTCTGCGACCAGCTGCGTGACCGCGGGGCCGAAGTGCGGGTCGTCAGCCCGCTCGACTTTCGCACCGTCGCCTGTCCGACCTATCCGGAGATCCGGCTGGCCCTCGCTTCCGCCGACCGGCTGGGGCAGATCGTCGACGAGTTCCAGCCGACCGCCATCCACATCGCGACGGAAGGCCCGGTCGGCCTCGCCGCAAGACGGGCGGCACTGCGCAGCGGACGGCGCTTCACGACAAGCTTCCATACGCGGTTCCCGGAGTATCTGCGCAAGCGGGCGCCCATCCCCGAGAGCGTCACCTACGCCTTCCTGCGGCGATTCCACGCCCCGGCCTCGGCATGCCTGGTGCCGACCGAGTCGATGCGCCGCAAGCTCGTCGAGCTCGGCTTCAGCAACCTCGTCACCTGGACGCGCGGTGTCGATCGCCGCCAGTTCCATCCCGCCGAGCCGATCGCGCTGAACCTGCCGGGTCCGATCTTCCTCACCGTCTCGCGGATCGCGCCGGAGAAGAACATCCAGGCGTTCCTGGATCTCGACCTGCCGGGATCCAAGCTGGTCGTCGGCGACGGCCCGATGTTGCCGGAGCTGATGAAGCGATATCCGCAGGTGCATTTCGCGGGCGCCCAGACCGGCGAGGCACTGGCACGCTATTACGCCTCGGCGGACGTCTTCGTGTTTCCGTCCAAGACGGACACGTTCGGGATCGTGCTGATCGAGGCGCTGGCCTGCGGCGTGCCGGTGGCCGCCTATCCGGAGCCGGGCCCGCTGGACGTCATCGCGGGGTCGGATGCGGGGCGGATCTCGACGGACCTGCGCGAGGCGTGCCTTGCGGCGCTGTCGCTGCGGCGCAGCGACGCGCTGGAGCGCTCCAAGGCCTATAGCTGGGAAGCCTGCGCCGACGTGTTCCTGCAGACCTCGATGGATGCGCAGGCCGCACCGCCGCTGCGCCTCGCCGGGTAGGCAACCGGACTCGACGATCGACGTCGGGCTGCGTCAGCCCCAGAGTTCCGGGGTGGGCGGCGCGACGGTCGAGCGGTCGTCGACGAGGCCATGCGGCCGGTCCTTCGCCAGCAGCAACGGCCCGTCGAGATCGACGAAGTCCGCCATCTGCGCCAGCAGCACGGCAGGCGCCATGGCCAGCGACGTGCCGACCATGCAGCCGACCATCACGCCGAAGCCGAGTTCCTGCGCCCGTGCGACCAGCCGCAACGCCTCGGTCAGGCCGCCGGTCTTGTCGAGTTTGACGTTGACGTAGTCGTAGCGGCCCCGCAGCGCCTCGAGGTCCTCGGTGGTGTGGACCGACTCGTCGGCGCAGATCGGCACCGGGTGGGGAATGTCCGCGAGTATGGCGTCCGAATCCTTCGGGAGCGGCTGTTCGACCAGCACGGCGCCGGTGGCTGCGGCCGCCTGGAGATGAACGCCGATATTGGCGGCGGTCCAGCCCTCGTTGGCGTCGAGGATCAGCCGGGCTCCGTTCGTGGCGGCATGGATGGCGGCCATGCGCTCGAGATCGTCTTCCGTGCCGACCTTGATCTTCAAGAGGCTGCGCCGCGCCGCTTTGGCGGCATCCGCCATGGCCGCGGGCGCGTCGATGCCGATCGTGTAGGCGGTTTCGAGCGGCCGGGGCGCCGTCCGGCAGATCAACGCCGCCACGCGCTGCCCGCTCGCCTTGGCCTCGAGGTCCCAGAGCGCGCAGTCGAGCGCGTTGCGCGCCGCGCCGGCGGGGAGCGTCCTGCCGAGATCATCCCGCGAGGCGCCTCGCTCGATTCCTGCCCGGGCGGATTCCATCGCCGCGACGACGCTGTCGATGCTCTCGCCGTAGCGGGCATAGGGCACGCATTCGCCCCGGCCGCGAAAGCTGCCTTCCTCGATCTCGCAGACGATCACCACCGCTTCGGTCTTGGCGCCGCGCGAAATACGGAACTCGCGGGCGAGCGGGAAGTGCTCGACTGTGACCGAAACACGACGCGGCATGGCTTATCGATCCCTGTGGGCGGTGGAACGGCGGAGAATCCATGACAAGACGTCAATAGATGATTAATCCTTCGCCCTTGTACGAAGCGCCGCGAACAGGGCGAACCGCGCCTCGCTATGTCCGGCTCTTCGAAGGAAGGTCAAGCACTCGCCCATGCCCGAGAGTTCTCCAGCACGGACCGCCGGCGCGACCGGGCGGCGGCACGCTGTCCCGCCTGCGCTCGATCGCGAGCAGCGGGACGGGCATGTCGTGCTGAAGGCGACGGGCGACTGGCTGGCGCGCACCGTCGGCTCGCTGGAGCAGACGGTCAGTGAGGTCGGCAAGTCGGACGCCAGGTCCAGCACCATCGTCGATTGCGGCGATATCGGCCGCATCGACACGGCAGGCGCGTTCGTCATCGAGCGGCTGGCCCGCGATCTTGGGGGCCCGTCCCAGCTGGAGGGCGTCGCGGACCGCGACACCGCCCTGTTCGACGCGGTGCGGCGGGCGATGGACCGGGAGCGACCGGAACCCGAAACCGCGCGTCGCAACGTCATCATGGGTCTGCTCGACGCGGTGGGGCGCGGTGCCGTCGGCATGTATGACGAGGTCGTCATCGCGCTCAACATCATCGGCGGCGCGATCTTCGGCGCCGGCCGCCGGCTGAACGGGCGGACGCAGATCCGCTCGGCGGCGATCTTCAACCAGATCGACCAGATGGGCGTGAAGGCGGTGCCGATCATCATGCTGATGAGCTTCCTCATCGGCGCGATCATCGCGCAGCAGGGGGCCTTCCAGCTGCGTCGCTTCGGCGGCGAGGTCTACGCGGTCAATCTCATCAGCATCCTCGTGCTGCGCGAGATCGGGGTGCTCCTGACGGCGATCATGATCGCCGGGCGTTCCGGCAGCGCCATCACCGCCGAGATCGGTTCGATGAAGATGCGCGAGGAGGTCGACGCGCTCCAGGTCATCGGGCTGAACCCCATCGGTGTCCTGGTGTTTCCGCGCCTCGTCGCGCTGACCATCGCGCTGCCGCTGCTGACCGTGCTCGCCAATCTCTCGGCGCTGCTCGGCGGCATGCTGGTGCTGAACGTCTATTCGGGAATCTCGACGGCGAACTTCATCCAGGGAATGCAGTCTTCGATCGACCTGTTCACGGTGTTCTCCGGCCTGATCAAGGCGCCTTTCATGGCGATCATCATCGGGCTCGTGGCCTCATCGGAGGGCATGAAGGTCGGGGGCAGCGCCGAAAGCCTCGGCCTGCACGTTACCGCCGCCGTAGTGAAAGCCATCTTCCTCGTCATCCTGATGGATGGCCTATTCGCGATCTTCTATGCCTCCATCGGTCTCTGATCCCGCCCGCCCGAACGGTGCCGCCGCCGCTTCGCGGAATGATGACGACATCATCATCCGCGTCGAGGACGTCACCGTGCGCTTCGGCGAGAATACGATTCTCGACAAGCTCTCGCTGGAAGTGCGCCGCGGCGAGATCCTCGGCTTCGTCGGCCCGTCCGGTTCGGGCAAGTCGGTGCTGCTGCGGACCATTCTCGGCCTCAACCAGAAGCAGGGCGGAACGATCGACGTTTTCGGGATCAACTATCCGGATGCGAATGACGAAGATCGGCTGGCGGTGGAGCGCCGCTGGGGCGTCCTGTTCCAGCACGGCGCGTTATTCTCCTCGCTGACGGTCCTGGAGAACATCGAAGTCCCGATGCGCGAGTATCTCGACCTGTCGCCGGAGCTGATGCACGAGCTGGCGCGGTTGAAGCTCGATCTCGTCGGCCTGCCGCAGGACGCCGCCGGGAAATTCCCCTCGGAACTGTCGGGCGGCATGATCAAGCGCGCAGCCCTCGCAAGAGCGCTGGCGCTCGATCCCGACATCGTGTTCCTCGACGAGCCGACCTCGGGCCTCGACCCAATCGGCGCCGCCGATTTCGATCAGTTGATCATGACGTTGAGGGACACGCTCGGGCTGAGCGTGTACATGGTCACTCACGACCTCGACAGCCTTTTCCAGGCCTGCGACCGCATCGCCGTTCTCGGGGATCGCAAGGTGCTGGTCGAAGGTCCGCTGTCGACCATGCTCGCCTTCGATCACCCCTGGGTGAAATCGTACTTCCACGGCAAACGTGCGCGCACCATCGCCGCGCCGGAAAATGCCGGGCATGCCCTAGAGGGGATCGTTTGATGGAAACCAAGGCGAATTACGTCCGAGTCGGAATCTTCACGCTCGTCGTCCTCGTTCTGGCGTTCGCCTTCGTCTACTGGTCGATCTTCGCTTCCCAGGGGGATTCGCGCGTGCCGTTGCTGGTGCGGATCGAGGGTTCGGTCACCGGCCTGCAGCAGGGCAGCCAAGTTCTGTTCAACGGCCTGCCGGTGGGCGCCGTGCAGTCGCTGCGCATCGATCCCAACAATCCCCGGGTGGTCATTGCGTCCACCCAGGTGGATCCGGACCTGCCGATCAAGGAGACGACGCAGGCCAATATCGGCTTCCAGGGCCTGACCGGCTTTGCCTTCATCGAGCTGAAGGGCGGCGCCGCCGACGAGCCGGACATCATCAAGGAGGCCCAGCAGCAGGGCACCGTGCCGATCATCCGGGCCAATCCGTCCGACATCACCGACATCCTGGCGACGGCGCGCGACATCGCCGATCGGGCGAACACCATCCTCGGCGAGTTCGAGAGCATCGTCGCCGGTGCCGGGCCGTCGATCAGCGTCACGCTCGAAAACGTCTCGAAGACGTCGGAGAACATCGAGCAGTTCACCTCCAGCCTCGCGTCCAATTCGGATGACATCGACGAGTTCCTGCAGAGCCTCAGCCGGCTCGCCAATACCGCCAACACCGTCGCCGAGGGGCTTCCCGATGCGATTTCCGAGGTTCAGGCGATCCTTGCGGCTGTCGACCCGGCAGCGATCCGCACCACGGTCTCCAACGTCGCAGCCATGTCAGAGACGCTGCGTGCCCAATCCGACAACGTCGAGAGCGTCGTGGCCTCGGTGCAAACCGCCGCGGACAGCGTCGGCGAAGTCGGCGAGATCATCAGCCGCAACACGCCGCAGATCGACCGCTTCCTTGCCGGTCTCGGACCGATCACCGAGACGGCGACGCGGGTGGCCGAGCGCCTGGACACGACGCTTGAGACGGCCAATCGGGTCGTCGCGGCGGTCGATCCCGCAGCAGTCTCCACCGCCATCGACGACATCGCCGCGACGGCCAGCAACGTCTCGTCGCTGACGCAGTCGATCTCGACGCAGCGCGAGGCGATCAATTCGGCGATCGCCGGCGTCGCGAATTCGGCGCAGAACGTCAACCGGATCACCACCACGATCGCGGGTCGCAGCAGCGAGATCGACGGCCTGCTCGCCAGCCTCGGGCCGATCACCGAAAACATCAGCGCCGCCAGCCGCCAGGTCAACGAGACGGTGGCCTCGGCCGACGCGCTGATCAACTCGATCGACGCCACGACCGTCAACGAGGTCATCGGCGACGTGCGAAACGTCACCTCGGCACTGAGCGCCAAGACCCCTGAAGTCCAGTCGATCATCGACGGTGTCGACCAGACGGTCCGGACCCTCGAGGCGACCCTCAACGGGTTTTCCGAGACCCGCGCCCAGGTCGACACGCTGCTGGCCAGCATCGATCCGGGTCAGGTCAACCGCGCGGTCGAAAACGTTTCCTCGGCGACCGACAACGTCGCCCGGGCGGCGGACTCGATCGCCGGCGTCGCCGATTCCATCGGGGAGCGGCGCGAGGACATCAACGACATCATCACCAATGTCGAGCTGACCAGCCAGCGGATCAGTGCCGCCTCGCAGCGCATCGACAGCGTCGTGACCTCGGTCAACGACCTCCTGGCCGGCGCGAATGACGGCACCAGCCTCGGCACCGACGTCGCCACGACGCTCCGGTCGATCCGGGCCGCTGCCCAGTCGATCCAGGCAGAGGTCACGCCGATCTCGGCCAATCTCCAGCGGTTCACCGGTCAGGGCCTGCGCGAATTCCAGACGCTGGTTCGCGATGTGACACAGTCGGTTGGCCGGATCGACAGGGCGGTCGACGATTTCTCGAACAACCCGAGCCGGCTGATCTACGGCGGCGACGAGGTCAAGCAGTTTGACGGCCGGACCCGGCGCTGAGCCCCATGGACTCAGCGTTGACAGCGGCAATGACGAGTGCGAGCAAAGGTCGCGACCGCGACAGGAACAGGCAAGAAATGATGCGTTCAACGTCCCGACCGGTCCTGCTGGCGTTCCTCGCGGTGGCCCTCAGTTCCTGCCTGTCGACGCCCCCGCCGGACACGTTCGAGATCTCGGCCCCGGCCATGGTCCAGAACGTCGCCGGCCAGAGCCGGGCGCAGATCCTGATTCCGGAGCCGACGGCGATCAAGACGCTGGATTCCGAGCGGATCGTGGTGAAGCCGACGCCTTATTCGGTCGAGTATCTTGCCGGGAGCCAGTGGAGCGACCGCCTGCCGCGCATGGTCCAGTTGCGGCTGCTGCAGGCCTTCGAGAACACCGGGCGCATCGGCGCGGTCGGCGTGCCCGGCCAGGGCCTGGCCATCGACTACCAGATGGTCATGGAAGTCCGGAAGTTCGAGATCGAGGCGGTCGGCCCGGCGCGGGCGGTGATCGAGATCTCGGTCAAGGCGCTCAACGACCGCAACGGCAGCGTGCTGCGCACCCAGGTCTTTGCCGTGCAGGTGCCGGTCGCGGGGACGAGCAACGCCGACTACGTCGCGGCCCTCGACCACGCCTTCGAGCAGATCTCGGGCGAGATCGTCCGCTGGACGCTGGCGCTTATCTGACCAGACCTCGGCGCGCCATCGCTTCTGCCTGACATACCGGGGCCGGTGACAAGCGAAAGCTCGTCACCGGCTTTGCTCTCTCGCATACCGGGTATCTTTGTAACCCGCACCGCTGGCGCTGCCTGCCGGATCCCTGTCATCACTTGGAATCAGAACGGCGGCCGCTCCTTTCGAAGCGGCCGCCGTTTTTCGTTACCGATGGCGCATGCCGGGACCTCAGCTGTCGAAGCGACCGGATGCATGCGCGAGCATGGTGTAGACCTTGCCGGTGTCGGAGGTCAGGTAGGTGTGCGTCGTCCGGTTGTCGGGATCGTTCTTCGACACGTCGCCGAGCAGCGTCTCGAAGTCGCCGATATAGCGGTCCACCGCCTCCCGGAATGTCGTGTCGCGCTGATACTTCCGGCGGATCTCGTCGAAGGTCTGCTGGCCCTTCATCGTGTAGAGCCGGCGGGTGAAGACGTTGCGCTCGCCCTTGCGGTAACGGTCCCAGAGCTCCACCGAGGCGTTGTGGTCGATCGCACGGGCAATGTCGACCGACAGCGAGTTGAGCGAGTCGACCACATGCTCCGGCGAGCGTTCCGTCGGCTGCGAGGCGGCAGGTGCCGGCCGTGCCGGGGTGGCCGCAGCCGGCGCCGCCTCCTCCTCGTCGCGGGAGGCGCGGCGCAGCAGGTCCGAGACCCAGCCGCCACCCGGCCGCGATGCGGCGGCCTGAGTTCCCTGCGACTCCGCCGGCCGCGCCGCGGGACGCAGCGGCGAGGGCTGAGCAGCCTGCGTCCGCTCCGAGCCGCGCATCTCGGCGGAGCCAGCGGTCGGCGCGGAACCGGCGGACGTTGACGGCGTCCGCGACGGAGCGTCGTAGTTCGACCCCCTCAGATCGCGTGCGAGATTGCCGTCGGTCATGAAGGACGCAGCGATCTGCGCCTCCACGTCGCGCTCTTCCTCTTCGGTGAACAGCGCCTGGTCGACAGGCTCCGAAACCCGCGGGCTTTCAGGAGCGGGCCGCTGCTGCTCGACGCGCTTGGCAGCGGGGCGGGATGGTGCTTCCACCGCGGCCGGACGCTGCGACGACGAACGGGACGACACGTCGAAGGCGCGGCCGGACTGCGAGACGATGTCCGAGAGATCCTTCAGGGCGCGGATCTGGTCGGCGACGGCCCGACGCATCGCCTCGGTGGTCTCGCGGGTTTCCTCGGGCAGTTCGAAGACGCCGCGCCGGATCTCGTTGCGGGCGCTCTCGAGCTCCTCGCGGATCTCCGCGGCGGTCCGGCGCATCTCCTCGGTCGCGCCGTGGAAGCGCTGGGTGGCATCCTCGACGACCGACTGGATCGAGCTGCGCATGGCCTCGGCGGCCGCCCGCGAACGTTCCTCGGCGCTCTGCATCTGCGCATCCGCCTCGCCGAGCTTCTCGCCGACCTCCGACGAGAGCCGCGCCGAAACCAGCCGCGAGCGCTGCTCGGTCCGCTCGAACAGGCCCTCGATGACCTCCTCGAAGGAACGCATCAGTTCGCCGATCTCCTCGGACCGCTTCACCAGGCCCGCCGACAGCTCCTCGATGCCGCCATGGCCGTTCTCGAGCGTCGAGCGCAGCGTCATCTCGCTCGCCTCGATCAGCTTGACGGCGTCGCCGAGGACTGCCCCGTGCTCCTGGAAGCGGTCGGCAATGCCGGCGACCTTCGAGAAGGCGCTCATCGACAGATGGTCGAGGCGCTCGACATTGCTCTCCAGGAGGCGCGAGGAGAGCGAGATCGAGTTGGACGCCTGCTCGGCGCCCTGAGTGAACCGGGTGCCGGTTTCCTGCAGGGTGGCGTCGATCGCTCCGAGATTGCTGGCCGCCTCCTGCACGAGGCCGCGCAGCGATCCGCTGGTCTGCGCCAGCCGGCCGATGAGGCCACCCACTTCACGCTGCAGCTGGTCGCGCATTTCGGCCACGAGCCCGACGGCCGTCGTGGTCTTCTCGTCGAAGGCCCCGAGGACCTCGCTGGAAGACGCATTCAGGCTCTCGATCGTTTCGCTGGCACGGCGGCCCAAGGCGGCGACGAGGGCGGCATTCTCCTCGCGCATCCGGTCCGAGGCGTCGCGGGTGCTGCGTTCGAGCAGCCGTGCGAACTCCGAACCGTTCTCGCCCAGCTGGTCGAACATCGGCCGTGCTTCCTCGTCGAGGACGCGGGAGATTTCGCTCGTGCGGGCGCTGAGCAGCGCGGCGAGGGTGCGGGTCTTCTCGTCGATGTCGTCGCCGAGCATCCGGGCGCGCGCGTCGATCTCCTGCTCGGACCGGGCAAGACGGGCGACGAGCTCTTCGCCGACATTGCCGGCGCTTTCGAGCAGCTGCTCGCGGGCGCGCTCGGTCTCGACGCGGATGGCGCTGGAGATGGAGGCGAGCTGGCCGGCCAGTTCGCCGCCGCGCGCCATGATCTCCGTGCGGGCACCGTCGGCGTCGCGCAGGAAGGTCTGCGAGGCTTCGGCGAGCTGGTCGTGGATGGCGCGGGTGGCTTCCTCCAGGTCGGTGCGCAGCGGGTTGGCAGCCAGCATCTCCGACAGCCGCTCCGAGACGGCGGCGAGTTCCTCGGTAAAGCGCTGCGAGCGCTGCTCGAGGGTCTCGGCGACCCGATCGGTCTCGCTGCGGATCTGATACGAGGCGCCGGACAGGCGACGGGCAAAGCCGTCGGTGTTCTGCTGCATGGCTGCCTGCGCCGCCTCGGTCATTTCGCGCATGCGCTCGGCGGCACTCTCCACCTGCGCGGCGATCTCGCCGGCATCGGTGACGAAGCGCTCGCGGCCCTCCTGACCGGCCAGGCGGAGCCGCTCGCTCGCCTCGTCGACGCTGGCTGCGAAGCTGCCGGTGTTGCGCTCGAACTCGCCGGCCACCGCAACGGTGATGCCGGCAAGGCTGTCGGCCAATGCGGCGCGCTGTTCGGCAAGACCGGTCCGCACCTCCTCGGCTTCCGTCCGCATGCGGCCGGACAGGTCGGCGATCGACCTTGCCAGTTCTTCGGCTTCGGCAGCGAAGCGGCTGCGCGACTGCTCGGACAGCGAGCGGATGATCTCCGCCGCGCCGCTGATGTTCTCCGCGATACGGCCGCCTTCGCCGACCAGCGAGGAACTTGCTTCCGAAGCCTTGGTCGCCAGATCGTCGGCCAGCGCGCCGAGGCGCTCGGCGAGACGGTCGGCCTCGCCGGACAGCCGCAGGCGCGCGTCTTCGGTGGAGGTGAGGAAGATCTCCTCGATCCCGTCGACGCTCGCGGCGATCTTGCGCGTCTCGCCTTCGAGGCTCTGACGGGCCCGAGCGGCTTCCTCGCCCATGGCTGCCGTCGCACTGGCAATGGTCTGGCGCAGCGTGTCCGCGATCGTGGCGGTACGGGTGTTGAGCGTGCGCTCGACATTGCCGAGGCCGCGATCCAGAGCCGTCGAGATCGCTTCGGTGCGCTGGTCGAGTGCTCCGGTCAGGCTCGTGGAGCCGGTCTCCAGCGCCGCGAGCAGTTCGTCACGACGGATTTCCAGCGAGGTCGAGACGTCGCCGACGCTCTGCTCGATGACGCGGCGGACGTCGTCGGCACGGTCGCCGAGCGTGGCGGCCGCCGAACGGGCAGCTTCCTCGACGATGCCGGCGATGCTGTCGCGACGTTCCTCGAGCGCCGAGGCCAGTCGAAGGTCGGCCTCGAAGATCGCCTCGGCAATGCCGTTGACGCGCTCTTCGATGGCTGCCGCGATCGAATCGCGGCCATTGTCGAGCTGTTCGCCGATGCGGGCGGTGCGCTCGTCGAGGCCGGCGAGCAGCGTGCCCTCCGATCCGTCGATGACACCCTGCAAGGCGGCCAGCCGGTCGTCGAGCCCGTCGACCAGAATGGCACGTGCCTGTTCGATGACGCTGCGCAGCGCCGCCGTGCGGCCGTCGAGGCTCTCCCCGACGCGCATCACCCGCTCGCCGATCTCGCTGGAGAGCGTCTCGGTGCGCAGGTCGAGGTCGCCGATGAGCGTGCCGTGGCCTTCCTGCATGATCGCGCGGATGGCTTCGACGCGGCCGTCGAGGCTTTCGCCGACGCGCATGACCCGCTCGCCGATCTCGCTGGAGAGCGTCTCGGTGCGCCGGTCGAGGTCGCCGATGAGCGTGCCGTGGCCTTCCTGCATAATCGTGCGGATAGCCTCGAAGCGACCGTCGAGGCCGTCCCGGAGCGAGATCTCGACTTCCTCGGCCGTCGACCGCAGTTTGCCGACCCGCTCGTCGAGACCGTCGACGAGGAGGCCAAGCGCGTCTTGGACGGCAGCGAGATGCGT
This sequence comes from Aurantimonas endophytica, assembly GCF_014196845.1. Lineage (GTDB taxonomy): Bacteria > Pseudomonadota > Alphaproteobacteria > Rhizobiales > Rhizobiaceae > Aurantimonas > Aurantimonas endophytica. The sequence continues at coordinate 887,215 of NZ_JACIEM010000001.1, read as the reverse complement.
GCCGGCATCGATGGCGATACGCTGTCCGAAGCTATTGGTTCGGGCGTCCATCTCCTCGCGAAGCCGCTCGGTATTGCGGTCGACCTCGCCGACAATGGCAAGACGCGAACCGTCGATGACGCCGCTGAGCGACTGGACCCGCTCGGCGAGGTCCTCGGCGACGTTCTTGACCGCCTGGTCGAAGCTGCCGGAAATTCCGGCAATGCGCTCGTCCAGGGAAAGAAGGAGGTTCTGGTGGGTCTCTTCGGACAGGCTGCGCAGCACGCTGGCGCGCTCGTCGAGCGTCGTCCGGATCGCCTGGTGACGCTGGTCGAGCCCGGCGAGGAGATCGTCCTGTGCCGTCGACAGGATCGTGTGGCTGGCGGCGAGGCGATCGGCGAGGCCCATGGTGAGGGCCCCGGTGCGCTCGTCGATGCCACCGATGAGGCGGGCCGACTCGTCTTCGATCGAATCGTGGAACTGCCCGACGCGCTCCGACAGCAGGCTGGCGATGGCCTCGATCCGCTGGTCGAGTCCGTTGACGAGACCATCACGGCCGGCGGCAACCAGTCCCTCGATGGCTTCGCGCCGATCGTCGAGCAACTGGGCCAGCGAACCGGTCCGGTCATCGATGCCGCGGGCGAGAGCCCCTTCGGCGCCGCCGATCAGGTCCTCCATCCGGGCGACAGTGTCCTCGATGGCCCGGGTCAGGCCGGCGGTCTTCTCTTCCAGGTTGCCGAGCAGGCTCTGCTGGGCGAAGGCGAAGGAGGCCTCGATGTCCTCGCCGTGACCGACGATCGCCTTCTCGATCGAGAGGACGCGGCCGTCCAGCGTTTCGCGGAAGCCGGCCGTGCCGCGGTCGACCGCAGCCTCGATCTCGTCGCGTCGCTGCGAGAGGAGGTCTTCCAGACGCGCTGCTGCCCGCTCGATGGCGGCGTCCATGTCGCCTGCCTTCTGCGCAATGCTGTCGATCCGGCCGTCGCTGGCGAGGTCGAAGGCGAGCAGGCGGTCGTCGACGGTGCCGGCGAGCTGGCCGGTCCGCTCTTCCATGAGCGCAGCAAAGGTGGCGATGCGCTCGTCGAAGAGGTGGCGCAGCTCATCGGCGCGACCTTCGAGCGTCGACTGCGCCAGGGTGACCGCGTCGCCGGCCTTCATCGTCAGTTCGGCCTGGCCGCTGGCAAAGGCATTGGCGATGTCGCGGGTGCGATCGGCGAGAGTCCGCGCGAATTCCAGGGAACGGCGCTCCAGCGCCTCGGCGATCCGGTCGCCGGAGCGGTCGATCGCGTCCGTCCGCTGGTCGAGCGCCGCCACGAGCGAACCGCCGCGCTCGGTCAGCGCCTGTTCGATCGTCTCGATACGGCTGTCGAGCCCGCCGAGGGTGCGGCTGTTGGCATCGTCCAGCAGACGGCTGGCACGCTCGGTGCGCTCGCCGAGGCCGAGCTCCAGCGTCTCGATGAAGCGCAGGGAATCGGCATCGAGCCGCTCGCGGCGGCTGTCCACGGTTTCGACCAGGCTGGTGAGGAAGATCTGGTTCTTGTCGCCGATTTCGCGCATCCGCTCCTCGAAGGCTTCTTCGAGGCTGGTCAGGAAGGTCTGACCTTCCATCGCCAGGCCGATGGACCGGCCGTCGAGCGCTTCGGTTAGCTCGGCAAGGAAGCGTTCGCTCTCGCCGGCAATGTTCTGGCCGCGCGCCTGCATGAGGCCCGAGACCGCATCGCCCGTGGCGGTCAGGCGGGCGGTGACGTCCTGGCCGATATCGGTGAGACGGCCGACGATGGCACGGGAGCGTGAATCGAGATCCTCCATCCGCTCGTCGAACTGCCGAGCGACGTCCTCGCCGGTGGTGATCAGGCGATGCGTCGCGTCGTCGGCGCTCTGGCCGAGACGCGCCACCAGGCTTTCGGTATGGGCGGTCAGGCTGTCATTGGCGTTGCGGCTGCGCTCCTCGAACGCTTCCACGAGATTGCCGCTGCGGGCGGCGAAGTCCTTGTTGAGCACTTCGCTGCGCTCGTCCAGCAGGGCGGTGAAGCGATGCGAGGCATCCTCGATCCGCTGCAGGATCTGATCCGATGCGCGGTCGACATCCTCGACCAGGCGCTGGTGCGAGCCGACGACGGTCGAGCGCAGGCGCTCGCCATGCGAAAGCATCGCCTCGCGCTCGGCGCCGAGATCCTGCACCAGCGTGCGGATCTTCACCTCGTTGTCGGCATAGGCCCGCTCGAGGGCGCCGACTTCCTTGTGCACGATGTTTTCGAGATCGGACGTCCGCGCCAGGGCGCGCTCGACGCCTTCACCGAGGGCCGCGACCTCGCGGCGGACGGCCTGGCCGACGCTCATCACCCGTTCGGTGGCCACCGTCTCCGGCTCGGCGAGACGCAGCGCGACCTCGGCGAGAGAACGGCTCATCAGCCGCAATTCGGCCGAGCGACGGACCATGACGGCGAAGGCGAAGATCAGCAGCACCGGCACGAAGGCGATCGCCGCAAGCAGCGCCACCTCGCCTTGGCGCGCGGGATCGGTGACGCCGGCAGACAGCGCGGCAAGATCGTACAGGCCAAAGGCGACGAAGCCGGTGACGGCGAGCCAGGCAACGGAGACGGCGAGGGCGATCCACAAAGGTGCCTTCGAGGCGCGCCGGTTGAGAAGCGCGTCGGCCATGACCGTCGAGCGGCGCTCTTCGTCGTTTGCCGGCGGCTGGGCGTAGGCGCGCGGCGTCTCGTCGGCGGGAGCGGGGCGGCGAGAAGCGGTGGCCGCGGCGGACGGCACCCATGTTTCGTCGCCGGCTTCGCGGCGCAGACCGACCGTCTGCGAAGCGTCCGCGGGACTGCCGGTCACGTCGACGCTGTCGGTGTCGAGCGGATCAGCAGATGCGACAGGCGCGGACGCATCGGCCTCGTCGTTCCGCAACTGGCCGGCGGTCTCGTTGATCTGGCGCTCGAACTCGTCCAGAGAGAATTCGACCTCGGCGTGCTGGGTCGCGGCGTCATCCAGGAGCGTTCCGGATGCCTGACCGGGCTCGTCGTAGGTTTCCGGCCCGCCGAGATCGGCCCTGAGGGCCGCTTCGAGCTCGTTGACTGCCTCGTCCGAAAGCTGATCGATGGGATTGGTCTTAGACATGGCCGTCGCGCCTCAATACTCGTTACTATGGACCCGCTCCGCCGAGGGTCGCCATACGGACGTGCACGAGGGGTTGGAAGCCCCGTCCGATTCCGGCATGCTGGCCGTCGGCGGTAGGCGCATAGCCTCCAGCCGGCAGTTTCGCATGATCCATGGTAGATAGCGACTGCATCGAAAGAAACCGTAAAACCGCCGGATACCTACAAGTTTAAACATAAGGTTAACGGCTTTACGAAAATTTTGCGGGTTCCGACCGTCGCCCCTGCGGCGCCGAGGTTGCGGCGATTCAGGCGGTGACGGCGGTACAAGCCGTTCGGCTCATTCCGCGCGTTCCGGTTAATCCTTCATACATGCTGTCGCCAGATGATCGGGTGTTCCGGTGACATGCCGCCACGCGCCGGGATGCGGTTGCCGCCATTCGGCATTGAGGGAGACGGACATGCTTCAGGCGGTGCTGAAGGCGAGAAAGGCCGGGGCCGGCGAGACGGTCGGCGGCACGCAATGTCCGTCGCGGCGTCGGCCGATCGATCTCGTCCACCTGGCGCGCCAGACCTGCGGCGACCGCGCGCTCGAAGCCGACGTGCTGGGCATGCTGAGCCGCCAGCTCGACACGCTGCTGCGGCGCCTCGACGGCGCACGCGAAGAGGACAGGCGGCAGATCGCTCACGCGCTCAAGGGGACGGCCCGCAACGTCGGAGCGTTTCGCCTGGCCGACTGCGCCGAGCGCTACGAGACCGCGCTGCGTGACCCGGCGGCGCTGGCGCAGCTGCGCCGTGAGGCCGAGGCAGCGGCAAGCTTCGCCCGCTCGCTGATCGACTGAGGGTGGGCGAAAGCCCTCGGGGTGGTCCGCAAGAGTTGACTTCGCAACCCGGCAGACTCTAACAGACCCGCAGTCTGCCGCCTTCGGCGACGGGCCGGTGCGCTGACGGCTCCGGCCGGCCGGGCGCCCGACCGACCCCGTCCCGTCTTTTCCCGCAACGGGAGGGCGACGTCGCCGCCCGCAATCATCGAACGAGAGACCAGCGCTCATGGCCAAGCTCACCTTCGTCACCCATGACGGACAACGCTACGACATCGACGCCCCCATCGGGACGACCGCGATGGAGAACGCCATCCGCAACGACGTACCGGGCATTGAGGCGGAGTGCGGCGGGGCATGTGCCTGCGCGACCTGTCACGTCTATGTCGACGAAGCATGGACGGCCAAGACCGGCGAGCCGGAGGCGATGGAAGAGGACATGCTCGACTTCGCCTACGAAATGCAGCCGAATTCGCGGCTCTCCTGCCAGATCAAGATCCGCGAGGATCTCGACGGGCTGGTGCTGCGGGTCCCCGAGCGCCAGGCCTGATCGCCGGCAACCGACCGGCTTATCGTCTCAAGCGATCGCAGTGCGCGCCAGCTACCGGCCGTATTCCTGCATGGTGCGGTTGAGCGCGCGGCGCAGCCGGAAATTCACCTCGCGTCCCTCGATCGTGTCGAACTCGATCTGGGCGCGCTCGTGCGAGGCGAGATAGCGCTGGGTGACGTTGTTCACCTGAGCCTCCATCGCGGCGCAGTTGGGCTGGGCCCGCAAGTTGCGGATCGCCATTTCCATGCGCTTCAGCCATTCGCGGGCAATCTCGGCGTGGCGGTTCTCGTGGCGGCGGATGTCTTCCTCGAGCGTCCTCCACACCAGGATCGTTTCCGGCGCCACTCGCTTCGGCGGCGTCCACCGCGGCAGCGTCATGTTGAGCGTCAGGCCGAGATTGGTCTGGTCGACCTGGCAGCCGCCGGAAACCCGCTTGTACGTCACCTGTCCGTCGAACTTGACCTCGGTCGCGCCGGGATGGCGAAGGCCGGTCTCGGCGACATAGGGACCGCTTCGGCTGAGATCACGGTCAAGTTCCTCGAGCGTCGAACCCTTCACGGCGAAATAGGTCGTGCGCTGGGTGACGGTCGCCGCCTGGACCAGCCCAGCGTGGGCAAGCGCCACGCCCAGCGCCAGGACGCCGATCAGCGGCATGCCCATTTTCGTCCGCATTTCTGGTGGTCCTCCGCCGGAGACGAGGCTGCTCATACCTGCATTCCGCAGGCTAACCCATCGCCGCCGCAACACAAGCCGCCTCGCGCGCAATTGCGCGCCGCGCAGCGGCACGTTACCGACGACGCAGGAAGATACCAGCTGGCAGGAGCGTCCATGGACGTCATCGAACCAAGGGGCGGCATCTGGCAGGTCGGCCATGGCCGCAGCGTCGAGCTCGGCGAATCCGCCTGCATCATGGGCATCCTCAATGCGACGCCGGACAGCTTCTCCGACGGCGGACGCTACGCGAGCGTCGAAGCCGCCGTGGCGGAATCGCTGAAGATGGTCGCCGAGGGCGCCACCATCGTCGACATCGGCGGGGAATCGACGCGGCCGGGGGCAACCCCAGTCGACGCGGCGGAGGAGCAGCGCCGGATCTTGCCGGTGATCGAGGAACTGGCGCGCCGCTCGGACTGCCTGATCTCGGTGGACACCTATCGCTCGGGGACGGCAAGGCTCGCAGTCGAAGCCGGGGCCCATATCGTCAACGACGTCTGGGGCGCGCAGAAGGACCCGGCGATCGCGCGCGTTGCGGCGGAGACCGGTTCGGGTCTCTGCATGATGCATACGGGTCGCGAGCGCGAGACGCTTCCCGACGTCATCGAGGACCAGTTCCTGTTCCTGCGCCACTCGCTGGAGATCGCCCGCGCGGCGGGTGTTCCAGATGCCGCCATCGTGCTGGACGCCGGATTCGGCTTTGCCAAGGATGGGCCGGAGAACATGATCCTGATGGCGCGTTTTGCAGAGCTGATGCGCCTCGGCTTCCCGCTGCTCGTCGGCACCTCGCGCAAGCGCTTCGTGCGCGGCGCGATCGGCCGCGAGGATCCCGAGCCGGACATCGCCTCGGCGGCGACCTCGGTACTGCTGCGCGAGCGCGGGGCGGACATCTTCAGGGTGCACAACGTGCCGGCCAATCGCGACGCGCTGATGATCGCCGATGCCATGCGGCGCGCGCTCCAGGGCGAGCGCTGGTGACGGTCGCCGCCTGTCTGGGGCTTGGCGGCAATATCGGCGATCCGCAGGCGACGATGGCGGCGGCGCTCCGCCTTATCGATGGTCGAGCCGATTGCGATGTCGTTTCGGCGTCGCGGCTCTACCGTACGCCGCCTTGGGGCAAGACCGACCAGCCCTGGTTCTTCAATGCGTGCGCGACGGTCGCGACGACGCTGTCGCCGCGCGACCTGCTGGAGCTGTGTCTTGAGACCGAGCGCAGCTTCAAGCGCGAGCGCCGCGAGCGCTGGGGGCCGCGAACGCTCGATCTCGACGTTCTCGATTACGGAGAACGGCCCTACGAGGACGATGCGCTGATCCTGCCGCATCCTCGGGTGACGGACCGCGCCTTCGTGCTGATCCCGTTGGCCGAGATCGCGCCGACCCTGCGGATCGCTGGCCGCACGGTCACCGAGTGGGCCGCCGCCGCCGATCCGGAGGGTATCGAGCCGGCGAGTGTTGACGGCGAATGGTGGCGGGAGCCGGGCATGCCCGGCTGACGGATCCTCAGTCGGCGAGGGCGCTCTGGCGGACGGCGCCGGTGCGCTTGAGGTTCATGCCGATGACCGGCACGAGGTCGGAAGCGACGCGGACCGAGACGGTGATCGCCATCGTGTCCTGGTCGGCGAGGCGCGCGATCATCGCGCCCTTCAACTGCTTGCGGTCGAGGCCGACGACGATCCGATCTGCACCGACGTCGCCCGAGACGATGTCGAGGCCCTTGCCCTTGGCACCGTCCTGGAAGGCACCGGTGTAGCCCTTGCCGCCGCGCACGACTTCCGCCCGCATCGGCTGGGAGAACAGCCCGACCCGGCAGGAGCCGTCGAGCGCCATGCCGACGCTCTTGGCATGCTGGGTGCCCGCGAAGTCGCAGATGAACTTGGTCCCCTTGTACTTGCCGGCGACGATCTCGCCCGGGCCGGACCACTGGCCGACGACCTGGCGGAAGAAGGTCTCGTCGTTCTCGGCGAAGGCCGGCGTGGAGAGGCCGGTAGAGGCGGCGATCGCGAGAGCGAGACCGGCCTTGAGAATGCGGGACATGGGCGGACCTTCCTGACGGGCGCAAGCGGTTGTTTCACCAATCTTTATCGCTCGTAAGGGTTAAGAGAGCCTTGCCAAGGGGTTCACAAATCGTTCGGACCGGCCTCCGCCGGACGTCGACGAGCGGCGGAGCCGCCGCCGATCGAGACAAGTTCGGAGAGGATGTCGCCGATGCGCGGACGCCGGGTCCGCAGGAATGGAAGCGGCCGACACAGATCCATGGCGGCGAGGCCGACCCGCGCGGTCAGGAGGCCGTTGACCACGCCTTCGCCCATCCTTGCCGAGAGTTTCGCGGCAACGCCGTGGCCGAGAAGCTGCTGCATGACGCCGTCGCCGATGGCGATCGACCCGGTGACTGCGAGATGCGCCAGAACGTCGCGGGTCAGGCGGATCAGGCCGAGCGTTCCGGGCCGCGCGCCGTAAAGCTCCGACATCCGCCGGATCAGCTTGACGGTCTCGAAGAGCACGTAGGCGACATCGACCAGTGCCTTCGGGCTGACAGCGGTGACCACCGAGACTCGCTTGGCGGAGGCCAGGACCAGCGTCCGAGCCGCGGCATCGAGCGGACCGAGCAATTCGCGCTCGGCGAGCGCGATGAGGTCGGCGCCGTCGATCACCTCGTCGTCGAGCGCGGCAAGGCGCGCCCGGCCATGCGCCGTCTCCGGTCGTCCCGACAGCAGAGCTGACAGCGAGCGCACCACGGTCCGCGCGTCGTTCGCCGAGTTCGCCTCGTAGGCGGCAAGGCCGTCGCGGCGCTCGCGGTCGACCGCCGACAGGCGCATCAGGCCGATGGCCTCGCGCGCGGCGAGGCCGACGGCGCCGACTACCAGCAGCACCGTGACACCGACCGCGAGCCAGCCGAGCCAGTCATAGCGCGCGAAGAGGTCGCGGATCAGCGCATCGATCGCCAGCGCGACGCCGAGCGACACCAGCACACCCAGGGCGGCGATGAAGAGCTTGCCGAAGGAAAAGCGGCGCCGTCGCCTTGTCGCGGGTGCGGCCTCCAGTGCTTCCAGAGCCTGGCGTTCGATGGCGTCATCGGGCTCCAGCGCGACCCGGGTCAGGTCGTCGATGGCCCGGGGGGCGCGGCGGGGCACAACCCGCTCCTCCACGGGCGGGGTGCGGGCAACGCCGGCTTCGTCGAGGCGATATGCACCGGGACGGCGGGCACGGCGGGAGGCGTCGTCGTTGCTCATGCCAGCCGGTCTCCGAGGAGGAACTGCAGGGCGCGGTCGAGGCGGATGTGGGGGAGCGACAGCGTCAGCCCCTCCGCCGTGCGCTCAAGCCGCGGCGGGCGGAACCGCACGAAGCGGATCCCGTCCGCCGGCTTGCCGGGGTTCGGCAGGAACAGCCGGGCAGGGTCGCTCGGCAGATCGCCGGGGAACACCGCCGTCTCGGTCTCGCCGTCGAACGTGTCCCGGCCGATGGTCTCGCCGGCCGCCGGGGTGCCGACGATCACCGGCAGGCGGTCGTCGCCGTCCATGACGGTCGCCTCGCGGGTCGCTCGAACGGCAGCGAGGGCCAGCACGTCCGTCTCGGCCCCGGAGAATTTCGCCCGTGCGATGGCGTCGTCGAGCAGCCGGCGGACGATCGCCTCGAGCTGCCGGTGGCTGTCGCGGTGCAGGTGGTCCGCCTTGGTCGCCGCGACGAGGATACGGTCGATGCGACGGGTCAGGAAGGAGCCGAGCCAGGTGCTGCGTCCGGGACGGAAGCAGCCGAGAATGTCGGCGAGGGCGGTCTCGAGGTCGCGCACCGCCTCGGGGCCGGCATTGATGGCCTGCATCACGTCGACCAGCAGGATCTGCCGGTCCAGCCGGGCAAAATGCTCGCGGAAGAACGGCTTCACCACGACGGTCTTGTAGGCCTCGTAGCGCCGCGCCAGCAACGCTGCGAGCGAGCCCTTCGGATAGGTCCGGCCCGGCTCGACCGGCAGCGGCGCGAATGTCAGCGCGGGCGAGCCTTCGAGGTCACCCGGCATAAGGAAACGGCCGGGCGGCAAAGTCGACAGGGCGGTCGAGTCGTCGCGGCAAGCCTTGAGATAGTCGGCGAAGGCGGCGCTGAGCGACTGGGCGGTCGGCTCGTCGGCCGGCTGGGCTAGATCCAAGCCGTCGAGCAGCGCGAGGAACTTGCCCGCCATGGCCTTTCGCGACGGCAAGCGCGCACGTTCGAGCGCCTCGGCGGAGAAGCGTGCGAAGTCCTTCTCCAGAAGCGGCAGATCCAGAAGCCACTCGCCGGGATAGTCGACGATGTCGAGCGACAGCCGGCCGCCGGAGAACATGCGCGACCAGCCGGAAGCCGATTCGTACTCGATGGTCAGGCGCAGCTCGGAGATCGCCCGCGTGGATTTCGGCCAGGCGCGGTCTTCCAGGATGGTGCGGATATGCTCCTCGTACTGGAAGCGCGGCACCGCGTCGTCCGGCTGCTCCTCCAGATAGCTGCGCATGATGCGGCCGCTGGCCTGTGCCTCGAACAGCGACAGGCGCCCGCCATGCAGCAGATTGTGGACGAGGGCGGTGATGTAGACGGTCTTGCCGGCCCGCGACAGGCCGGCGACGCCGAGCCGGAGGTTCGGGTGGAAGAGGCCGGTCGTGCGGTCGGCGAAATTGTCGAGGACGAGCCGCGCCTCGTCGGCAAGGGAGGTCATGAACGCGCGGGTTTCCTCTGCTCTGGCTGCGAGGTCGATATAGGGGGCCCGTGCCGACCCCGAAAGGCCGGAGCTTCAGCCTTCGCCGAGATCGGCGGGCACCAGCAGTTGCCGGAGAGTGCCGGCGCCCGGGGTAATGTCGGCAAGGGGGGTGGAAAACTCGACGATTGCCAGGCCGCAGGTGGGAAAGCCGGCCGCGAGCGTCTCGAGCGCCTTTGCCTCGCCGTCACCGGCCAGCGAGACGGTGAATTCCTCGATCGTCGGATTGTGGCCGACGAGCAGCAGCCCTTCGGCGTCGCCCAGGCGGCGCGCTTCGCCATAATAGGCCTCGACGCCAAGAGCATAGAGCGAGTCGGAAAGGTGCTCCGGCGTCCCGGCCTTCAGCGCCGGACGTACGAGGTCCAGGGTCTCGGTCGCGCGGGTCGCGGTCGAACTCGCCACCGCGTCGATGCGCCAGTCCGCCTTCGCAAGGAATTCCCCAAGCCGAACCGCGTCGTCGCGGCCACGCTCGTCGAGCGGGCGCTGGTGATCGCGCTGGCCCGGAAGGGCCCACGAGGAATGCGCGTGGCGCAGGATGAACAGGCGGCTTGGCGGGGCGGCAGACATAGACGTTCGAGTATGCCGAATCCGCCGCCGCGGCAATCGGGGCGGCGCCTCGGCAACAATCACTGCGCGAGGCGCAAGGGAGGCACCAGCGCCGGTGGATATGGTTGCGCCTTCGTCGCGCGTCATCCGCCTGTCATGCTTGGCGGCGGATAAGCGCGCGGAAAGGCGAACGAATTCCGCGCGTTAGTTTTTTTGAGTCACTTTCAGGTTGTCGCGGGTCAAGCAACTTGTTCGGGCGTTGAAGCGTCGTTATAAGCCCGGGCTGCGGAACGGAGGTGCCCAATGAGCGAGACACTCAAGATGGATGCGACCCTGTCGGAAGACGGCCCGTTCATGAATGATCGCCAGAAGGAGTACTTTCGCCGAAAGCTGCTCGCCTGGAAGGCCGAGATCCTGCGCGAATCACGCGAGACCCTCGAAGCCCTCGCCAACGAGAACAGCAGTCAGGCGGATGCAGCGGACCGGGCCTCTTCGGAGACCGACCGGTCGATCGAGTTGCGGGCGCGCGATCGCCAGCGCAAGCTGATCTCCAAGATCGACGCGGCGCTGGAGCGGATCGAGGACGGAACCTACGGCTTCTGCGAAGAGACCGGCGAGCCGATCAGCCTGAAACGCCTGGATGCAAGGCCGATCGCCACCATGTCGCTTGAGGCGCAGGAGCGCCACGAGCGACGCGAAAAAGTCTACCGGGACGAATAGGCCGACCCATACGCGGCGCCGCGACCGAACGTCCGTCGGCGAAACCCCAGTATTGCCGGGCTTTGCCTAACGAGGCCGGCGACCGACATCCTCGTCCCGCCCTCTTTTGCTGATGCCTCGTCGAGGCACGCCGCCGAACCGGCGGCCGGCCACATCGTTCGCTGATCGGGCCGCGGGCCGCCATATCCGCCCGACCCGCGTCAGCCGCGGTCGCGGCGGTCGCTTTCACCGAAGCTGAAGTCGCCCAGCAGGCGTTCCATCTCCTCCTCCAGCGTCAACTTGCGTGCCGGCGTTGCGGCCTCGCCGGTCGCGGGGGAATGCCGCTTATCGCGATTCGTATTGGGACCGATTTCCGCAACTGCCCCGGGCGCCGCCGTCGCCGGCCGATGCGCCGGTTCCACGAGAGGTGGCGCCAAAGCCGGCCCTGCCTCGTCTTGGGGTTCTGAGATCGCCTTTTCGGCTGCAACGGGCGGGGCTTCGTCGCGTGACAACTCCGAATCGAGCTCGGCCGACAGGAAGTCTTCGAGACTGGGTTCCGGCATGGACGCGCCGGCTGGCTCGTCACGCGTCGCTGCGGATGGGACCGGCGCGACCGGTGGTGCGGAAGCTGCGATCGGCGCATCCGCGACCGGTGGTTTCGCGGGCACGGCCGGCGCTTGCGGCTCGAGAGGCGCGCCACGGTTCTGGATGGCCGTGGCGAAGCTGCGCACGGAAAGCGGGCGCCTCTCGGGTGACGCTTCTGCCGGCTTGTCCGGCGTCACGGCAGATGCGGCGGCCGCTGGCGCGCGGGGCAAAACCGGCGAGGCGGAGCGGCTCAGGCGCTCGCGCAGCTCTGCACGTTGCCGCGACATTTCCGGTGTGGGTTGCGGATCCGGCATCGCCAGCGATGGCTCGATCCGGCCGGCGCCCTCAGGCGATACGTTGGGTGACGGCTGCGGCGCGGCGGCTTCTTCGCGCGGTGCAGCAACCGGCAGTGTCGGCGTCGCCATCGATCGGGGCTGCACCGGTGGAACGGGCGGACGCGGCGGAAGTCGGACCGCCTCGGGTTCCGGCCGTCGCGAATCGGGCAGCGGCGCCGGGTCGCGTCTTGGGGCCGCCGGACGGGTCGGCGCGACGACGGGAGCGGGTGCCGGCGTGACGACAGGGCTTGGCGCTGCCTCGGCGCGCGGGTCACTGCCCGGCTCATCCCCGCTCTGCGCTCCGTGCCGCGGCTCGTGTCGGGCGGGGGCGGGCGGGGGCGCAACATGCGGTCGGGCCTGGCGCTCGTCGCCGTTGGACGGGCCATCCCAGCGGCGCGCTGCCGGTGCGTCGCCAGGCTCCGGCAGCCGGTCGAGCTGCGGCTCGGTGCGCGAGCGCGAGGCGGGCACGCGGAGGATGTTTCCCTCCAGCAGGATGTCGGTCTGGCCCCCGACGAGCACCAGATGCTCCACCTCGTCACGTCGCACCAGAACCAGACGGCGCTTCTCGTCGATTCGCGCCACGTCCATGACCGCCAGCCGGGGCGCCCGGGTCTTGAACCCGCCGCCGCCGATACCGCCGAAGGCCTTTCTGGCCAGCAGGATCACCACGATCGCCAGAAGGCACACGACGAGGGCGACGATTGCCACCCAGACGATCGGGGCGAGGCTCTCCCCGACGATATCGACAAGCCATTGGGGCATGGGCTGCAGCTCCTGCGGGGCGGGAGGGACCGGCCACTGCCGAAAAAGCGCGGCCGGGCCGAGTTGAACGAAGAGGCCCTAACTCAAGCATAGGACCAGCTTGGCTGTTCATAGTGCGTCATTGATCGCGCGCGAAGGCGAAAGCGGGCTTTTTCGCGATTGCAGGCCAAAGAAAAACCGTTCAAGCGACATCTCGCCTCGGTCTGGCTTTTGATTCAGTATCGCACGCGCTCAACATGGCGCATGCAGGCGAGGGGCAGAATGAACGGAGTGGCGATGGGAACGGTCGAGAAACCTTTGATCGACCGGGCCGCGGCGGCCTCCGGCGTGCGCCGTCTGCTGGTGCTGGGCGGCGGGCTCATCCTGCTCGCGGCGGTGCTGGCGCTGTTCGGCCATGCCTATGGGGCGATCGCGCTGGTAATCATCTTTGGCGCGCTGGCGATCGCGGGCATTGCCGCGATCTTCGCCACCGCGCTCGGCTTCGTGCAGTTCACCGGCCGAATCGCCGAGGGCGCGATCGCCAAGGATTTCCTGGACACCGCGCGGACCGGCACGCTGATCGTCGATCGCAAGGGCCGGATCATCTATGCCAACCGCGCCTATGGCGAGGCGACGGGCGCGACGACCGCCGCCTCCGTTAAGACGCTCGAGCGTCTCCTGGCCCGCGAGCCCGAGGCCTCCGAGGCGATCTACGCGCTGGCCAATCTGGCGCGGGAAAACCGTGCTGGTCACCGCGAGTTCCGGCTGCCGCGCAGCCTGTCAGGGAGCGAAGCCGCCCCGGCGGCCCATTGGTACCGAGCCTCCGTCCGGCCGCTGGCGACGTCGAGCGGCATGCTGCAGGCCTGGCAGATCCTCGACATCACCGCCGACCGCAAGCACGAGGAAAGCTCGTTCCAGGACCTGCAGCACGCGATCGACTATCTCGACAAGGCGCCGGCCGGCTTCTTCGCTGCGGACGCCGATTACCGGATCGCCTATCTCAATGCCACGCTGGCCGGCTGGCTCGACGTCGACCTGAGCGAGTTCAAGCCGTTCAGCCGTTCGATCCTCGAGTTCGTCCCGGAAGTATCGCACGCGCTGCTGTCACCACGCGCGAACGCCAGCGATCCCGACGTGCCGACGGTCATCGATCTCGACCTTGTGACGGAGCGCGGCCAGAGCCTGCCCGTCCGGCTGCTTCGGCGCAGCGCCGAGGGCGATGCGGCCGCGCCGGGCATCGTGCGCACCTTGGTGCTCAACCGCGGCGGCGACAACGAAGCACCGGGTTCGCTGGAGGTCGTGGAGGCGCGGTTCACGCGTTTCTTCAATTCCTCGCCGATGGCGATCGCCGCGCTCGACGAGCACGGGCGGGTGGTGCGGGCCAACGCGGTCTTCGGCCAGCTTTTCGGCCAGGAGGCAGCGGCCGGCGGAGCGGAAATCGAACGCAGCCTGCGCGAGGGCGGTCGCGAGGGGCTGCGCCAGGCGCTGGCCGCGGCGACGACCGGGCGGGCCGGCATACCGGCGATCGACGCCGAGATCGAGGGCGAACCACCGCGCTCCGTCCGGCTCTATATCAGCGCCGTTCCCAAGGCGGGTGGCGATACCGACGAAGCCGCGATCCTCTACGGCGTCGACATCACCGAACAGCGCGTGCTGGAGGACCAGTACGCCAAAAGCCAGAAGATGCAGGCGATCGGCAATCTCGCCGGCGGCATCGCGCACGACTTCAACAACGTCCTGACCATCATCACTGCGTCTGTCGACTTCCTGCTGCTCAACCATCGCACCGGTGACCCGTCCTTCCAGGATCTCCTGCTGATCAAGCAGAGCGCCAACCGGGCGGCGTCGCTGGTCCGCCAGCTGCTGGCCTATTCTCGCCGCCAGACGATGCGGCCGAAGATGCTGAGCCTCACCGACGTGATCGCCGACATGCATCTGCTGCTGAAGCGGGTCAGCGGCGACAACACCAAGCTGGAGCGCCATCACGAGCGGGATCTCTGGCCGGTCATGGCGGATATCGGCCAGTTCGAGCAGGTGATCACCAATCTCGTGCAGAACGCCCGCGACGCGATGCCAGGCGGCGGCAAGATCACCATCTCGACGCGCAACGTGCCGGCCGACGAGGCCCGTCGCTTCGGTTATGGCGAGTTAACCGAGGGCGACTACGTGCTGGTCGAAGTTGCCGACACCGGGACCGGCATGCCGGCGGAAGTCGCCGAGCGGATCTTCGAGCCCTTCTTCACCACCAAGGAGATCGGCAAGGGCACCGGGCTTGGCCTCTCGATGGTCTACGGCATCGTCAAGCAGTCCGGCGGCTTCATCTTCGTGGAATCCACGCAGGGCGAAGGGACAGCCTTCCGTATCTTCTTGCCGCGGCACATTCCGGTCCAGGTGGCCGCCATCAAGAGCGACGCCGGGTCCGTGGCCGTCAGCAATGCCAAGATGGATCTCTCCGGCACCGCCTCGATCCTCCTCGTCGAGGACGAGGATCACGTGCGCGCCGGCAACGTCCGGGCCCTCAAGATGCGCGGCTACGAGGTGCACGAGGCGGCGTCGGGTATCGAGGCGCTGGAGGTGATGGAAGAGCTCGAGGGGCGCATCGACCTCGTCGTCTCCGACGTGGTGATGCCGGAGATGGACGGGCCGACGCTGCTGCGCGAGATGCGCCAGAAGCGCCCGGACCTGAAGTTCATCTTCGTCTCGGGCTATGCCGAGGACGCGTTCGCGAAGAACCTGCCGGAGGGTGAGAAGTTCGGCTTCCTCGCCAAGCCGTTCTCGCTGCGCGACCTTGCCGTCTCGGTGAAGACGATGCTCGACGAGTAACGCCGGTCGCGCCTCTGGCTCAGCCGCCTGCGCGCATCGCGACGGCGATCCGGGCGGCGAGGCGGGCGTTGTTTTCCACCAGGGCGATGTTGGCCGTCAGCGAACGTCCGTCGCTGAGTTCGAACATGCGCCGCAGCAGGAACGGCGTGACTTCCTTGCCGACAACGCCCCGGGCTTCGGCGTCGGCCAGCGCGGCGTCGATCCAGCCGTCCACCGTCGCCTGCGGCAGGGCATCCGCCTCGGGGACGGGATTGGCGATCAGCATCCCACCGCCGATGCCGAGCGATTGGCGGGCTGCCTGGAACGCAGCGATCGCCTCGGGCGAATCGAGCCGCAGCGGCGCCGGGATGCCGGAGCCGCGCGACCAGAAGGCCGGCAGTTCGTCCGCGCCGTGGCAGACGACGGGAACACCCTTCGTCTCAAGGACTTCGTAGGTCTTCTTCAGATCAAGAATCGCCTTTGCGCCGGCGCACACGACCAGCACCGGCGTCCGCGCCAGTTCCTCGAGATCGGCCGAGATGTCGAAGCTCGTCTCGGCGCCGCGATGCACGCCGCCGATCCCGCCGGTCGCGAAGACATGGATGCCGGCAAGGGCGGCGGCGATCA
This sequence comes from Aurantimonas endophytica, assembly GCF_014196845.1. Taxonomy (GTDB): domain Bacteria; phylum Pseudomonadota; class Alphaproteobacteria; order Rhizobiales; family Rhizobiaceae; genus Aurantimonas; species Aurantimonas endophytica. The sequence continues at coordinate 871,007 of NZ_JACIEM010000001.1, read as the reverse complement.
TCGTTGCCGCGACGGTGGTCGCACCGGTGCGGCCGAAGGCGACGGCATAGGCCAGGTCGGCCCGGGACAGCTTCATGGCGTCACGCGCTGTCGCAAGCCCCTCCAATTCGGATGCCTCGAGCCCGACGCGAAGACGGCCGTCAAGCACGGCTATGGTCGCGGGGACGGCGCCCTCCTCGCGGATGATCGCTTCGACCCGCCGCGCCATGGCGAGATTCTGCGGGTAGGGCATGCCGTGCGTGACGATGGTGGATTCCAGCGCCACCAATGGCTGCCCGTCCTCGATGGCAGCGGCCACTTCGTCGGACAGGCCGAATGGGGAGGCGGGTACCATCAGAATATCCTTTCCTGCGAACGCGGGGCCGGCATGCCGGCCACGCATTCATCGATCAGCCGGGCCATGCCGGGCGGCGGGAATGTCTCCGTCGCAACGCGCAGCGATGACGCGGCGACGCCGCGGCGGACGCAGTCGAGCCACGGGCGTCTGGCCCAGAGGCCGACAAGGGCAACCGCCGCCAACGTGTCGCCCGCACCGGTGACATCGCGTGCCACGACCACCGGCGGCTGCTGGAAGAGCACGGTGTCCCCCTCGATGATCGCCACGTCGCGCGGCCCGTCGGTGATCACGGCGCGGCTCACACCGATCTCGGCGAGGAGTTCGGCGAGGAGAAGCGGGCTCGTCATGGGCGTTGCCTCGACCAGGCTGGCGGCTTCGGCACGGGAGAGGAAAACCGCCGTCAGCGCCGGCAGGATGGCGGTGAGGCGGGTCACCTTGGCCGGAGAGACGCCGATCGCGACGATGGGCCGCTGGCCAGCTGCCGCGGCCAGCGCCGCGAGCGCGGCCGGCGGCAGATTGGCATCGACCAGCACCGCGTCCGACCGCGCCAGCGCCTTGCGGACGTGGACGCGCGTGAAGATGCGGGGCACCAGCCTGTCATAGAGGGCCATGTCGGCGATGCCGGCGACCAGTTCGCCGCGATCGTCCAGCACGGCGGTATAGTTCGGTGTCCGCCGGTCCAGCCACGTCACGCTCACATCGTCGAACCCTTCCTCCGACAGCGCCCGGGCGACGCGCTGGCCGTCCGCGTCGCCGCCCCGCGCCCCATGGAACGCCACCTTGCAACCAAGCCCGTGCAAGGCCACCGCCGCGTTGAAGGCGGCACCCCCCGGCAGGTCGACGAGATGTCCGGGATTGGACGCGCCGGCAACAAACGGCACATCCGACCGGGCACGCCTATCGATGTGGGCGGCGCCGGCGACGAAGACGTTCGGGCACGGGGTGAGGGAGAGGTTCATCGATCCTTAAGCATTGGTAGCAGCGGCGGCCGATTCGTCGTACCTCGCGAATACGGAACAAAGCATGACAATCGACTTGCCGAATGAGAACAAACGCGGTACAAATTCGTCCAAGCCGTCATTGCACCCCGATCCAACGCGTGAAATAAGGTCCCGTCTCCATGGCACAGAACTCACTCCGTCTCGTCGAGGAAATTTCGTTGGACAAGACCAAGGCTCTGGACGCCGCGCTTTCGCAGATCGAGCGGGCGTTCGGCAAGGGCTCGATCATGCGGTTGGGCGAGAACGAGAAGATCGTCGAGATCGAGACGGTCTCCACCGGCTCGATCGGCCTCGATATCGCGCTCGGCGTCGGCGGCCTGCCGAAAGGCCGCATCGTCGAGATCTACGGCCCGGAAAGCTCGGGCAAGACGACGCTGGCGCTGCACACGATCGCGGAAGCGCAGAAGAAGGGCGGCATCTGCGCCTTCGTCGACGCTGAACACGCACTCGATCCTGTCTATGCCCGCAAACTCGGCGTGGATTTGGAGAATCTCCTGATCTCGCAGCCGGACACCGGCGAACAGGCGCTGGAGATCACCGACACTCTGGTTCGCTCCGGCGCCATCGACGTCCTGGTCATCGATTCGGTGGCGGCGCTGACGCCGCGGGCCGAGATCGAGGGCGAGATGGGCGACTCGCTGCCCGGCATGCAGGCGCGGCTGATGAGCCAGGCGCTGCGCAAGCTCACTGGCTCGATCTCGCGCTCGAAATGCATGGTGATCTTCATCAACCAGATCCGCATGAAGATCGGCGTGATGTTCGGTTCGCCCGAGACCACGACGGGCGGTAATGCGCTGAAGTTCTATGCCTCGGTGCGCCTCGACATCCGCCGGATCGGCGCGATCAAGGATCGCGACGAGGTCACCGGCAACCAGACCAAGGTCAAGGTCGTCAAGAACAAGCTGGCGCCGCCGTTCAAGCAGGTCGAATTCGACATCATGTACGGCGAGGGTGTCTCGAAGACCGGCGAGCTCATCGATCTGGGCGTGAAGTCCGGCATCGTCGAGAAGTCCGGCGCCTGGTTCTCCTACAACAGCCAGCGGCTCGGCCAGGGACGCGAGAACTCCAAGGCGTTCCTGCGCGACAATCCGGCGGTCGCCAACGAGATCGAGCTGTCGATCCGGCAGAATGCCGGGCTGATCGCCGAGCAGCTGCTCGTCGATACCGGCGATGGGGACGGCGCGGCGGCAGACGATTGATGCTTTGATCCCGCCGGGGGCCCATGCTCCGGCGGGATGCTCGGCTTCCGCCTGATAGACACCTGTTTGCCGCCTCTGTACAAAGCGCCCTTCGGTCGGCGCGGCCGGCGTCACGTGACGCTGCCCGCCATTGTCCCCGCATGTGCTTCGAAGGTCTTTCATGAGTGGCGTCAACGAGATACGGTCCGCGTTCCTGGACTATTTTGCGCGCGAAGGCCACGAGAAGGTGGCATCCTCGTCGCTGGTGCCGCGCAACGACCCGACATTGATGTTCACCAATGCGGGCATGGTGCAGTTCAAGAACGTCTTCACCGGGCTTGAGAGGCGTGACTACCAGCGCGCCGTCACCTCGCAGAAATGCGTGCGGGCGGGCGGCAAGCACAACGATCTCGACAATGTCGGCTACACCGCCCGACATCACACCTTCTTCGAGATGCTCGGGAATTTTTCGTTCGGGGATTATTTCAAGGAACGGGCGATCGAGCTCGCCTGGAACCTCATCACCCGCGAATACGCGATCCCGGCCGAGCGGCTGCTGGTCACCGTCTATTCGGAGGACGAGGAGGCGGCGGTGCTTTGGCGCAAGATCGCGGGGCTCTCCGACGACCGCATCATCCGGATTTCCACGTCCGACAATTTCTGGTCGATGGGCGAGACCGGTCCCTGCGGTCCGTGCTCGGAGATCTTCTACGACCACGGCGAGGGGATCCCCGGCGGGCCGCCCGGAAGCCCGGACGAGGACGGCGATCGCTTCATCGAGATCTGGAATCTCGTGTTCATGCAGTTCGAGCAGCTGAGTGCGTCGGAGCGGGTCGACCTGCCGCGCCCGTCGATCGACACCGGCATGGGGCTGGAGCGGATCGCGGCGGTGCTGCAGGGCGTCCACGACAATTACGACATCGATCTTTTCCGGGCGCTGATTGCGTCGGTGGAATCGGCCGTCGGCTCGCGGGCCGAGGGTGACGCGGTGGCGAGCCACCGGGTCATCGCCGACCATATCCGCGCGACGGCGTTCCTGATCGCCGATGGCGTGCTGCCGTCCAACGAGGGGCGCGGTTACGTGCTGCGCCGGATCATGCGGCGCGCAATGCGGCACGCCAAGCTGCTTGGCGCGCGCGAGCCGGTGCTGTTCAAGGTCCTGCCGACGCTGGTCGCCGAGATGGGCCGGGCCTATCCGGAACTCGTCCGGGCCGAGGCGCTGATCTCCGAGACTCTGCAGCTGGAGGAAAAGCGCTTCCTGCAGACGCTCGACCGCGGCCTGTCGCTGCTTGCCGATGCCACCGAAGGGATGAACGCCGGCGAGCGGCTTTCCGGCGATACCGCCTTCAAGCTCTACGACACCTATGGCTTCCCGCTCGACCTGACCCAGGATGCGCTGCGGCCGCGCGGGATCACGGTGGATCTCGACGCCTTCGACACCGCCATGGAGCGCCAGAAGGCGGAAGCGCGCGCCAGCTGGGTCGGCTCCGGCGAATCCTCGTCCGACACGATCTGGTTCCCGGTCCGCGACCGTGTCGGCGCGACCGAGTTCCTCGGCTACGACACCGAGCGGGCTGAGGGCGCCGTGCTGGCGCTGGTCGCCGACGGTCGCGAGATCGAGACGGCGGAGGCCGGCACGGACGTCGCGGTCGTCGTCAATCAGACACCGTTCTACGGCGAATCCGGCGGGCAGCTCGGCGACAGCGGCACGATGCGGGGCGAGGGCGCGGAGATCGCCATCACCGACACGCAGAAGGTAGCGAACGGGCTGTTCGTGCACCGTGGCAAGGTCACCAAGGGGCGCGCGCGCGTCGGCATGGCCCTGGACCTCGAGGTGGATCACCGCCGTCGCACCGGCATCCGCGCCAATCACTCGGCTACCCATCTTCTCCACGAGGGGCTGCGCGAAGTGCTCGGCTCGCACGTGGCGCAGAAGGGCTCGCTGGTCGCGCCAGATCGGCTGCGTTTCGACTTCTCGCATCCCAAGCCGCTGTCGGCGTCGGAAATCGGCGAGGTCGAGCGGCTGGCGAACCGGATCATCCTGCAGAATGCGCCGGTCGATACGCGGCTGATGGCCGTCGATGACGCGATCGCCTCCGGCGCGATGGCGCTGTTCGGCGAGAAATACGGCGACGAGGTCCGCGTCGTGTCGATGGGCACGGCCGAAGAGGGTGCCAAGGCGGGCAAGGCCTATTCGATCGAGCTCTGCGGCGGCACGCATGTGCGCGCCACCGGCGATATCGGGCTGGTGCATGTCGTCGGGGAGAGCGCCGTCGGCGCTGGCGTCCGCCGGTTGGAGGCGCTGACCGGCGAGGCAGCGCGGGCCTATCTCAACGAGCAGGACGCGCGGGTGCGCCGCATGGCGGCGGCGCTGAAGGTCTCCCCGGCCGAAGCGGCAGAGCGGGTCGAGGCGCTGGTCGAGGAGCGGCGGCGGCTCGAGCGGGAGCTGGCGGAGGCGAAGAAGCGCCTTGCGATGGCAGGAGAACCTGGTGCCGGCGAGGGGGCTGCGGCGCCGAAGGAGATCGGCGGCGTGGCGTTCCTCGGCCGGGTTCTCGACGGTGTCGCCGGCAAGGACCTCAAGGGGCTCGTCGACGAGGCCAAGGCTCAGATCGGTTCGGGTATCGTTGTCTTCGTCGGCATCGCCGAAGGCAAGGCGTCGGTCGTGGTCGGGGTCACGCCGGATCTGACGTCGCGCTTCGACGCCGTCGCGCTGGTCCGCGAGGCCAGCGCCGCGATCGGCGGCAAGGGCGGGGGCGGGCGTCCCGACATGGCCCAGGCCGGCGGCTCGGAGACGGGTAACGCCGCCGCAGCCGTCGCGGCCGTGGAAGCGGCGCTGGCTGGCGCCTGAGCGAAACGCAAAACGCCGGCCCGAAAGGGCCGGCGCTTTTGTATGTTCAGCCTGCGGACCCTGGTCCGCCTGCCTCACCTTAGGGTCAGTCGTCGATCGGCATCGTCGCGACGGCAGCCGCGTCGAGCGACAGCGTCATGCGGGCACCGTCCATAGCGAAATTCTCGAGGCCGATGACGCGCTCCTCGTCGCCGTAGCCTTCGCCGTCGAAGTCGACGACGAAAGCCGTCGGGGTGTTCGCGTCGGTGCCGACGACTTCCTCGATCTCGCCGATCTCCGTCCCTGCCGCGTCGTAGACGTCCATGTCGTCGAGGTCGTCTACCGTCACGTTGAAGGGCGGGACCATCACGTCGTCGTCGACGTCCACCATCCCGGCTGTCTGGGCGAAGGCGGTGCCGGCGAAAAGCCCGGCCGAGAGCAGGGCGACGTCAAAGGTCTTGGTCGTGAAAGCGGTCATTCGAATTCTCCTTGTTCGGCTAAAGGAAGCCTCCGAGCGCTGAAAAAGTTGCATGATTTTCGTGTTTCGCCTTCTCGCTGACCGACAACCCGACATGAAAACGCCCGGCTGGTGGCCGGGCGCTATCTGCTCAGTCGTCTTCGGCAAAGAGGGTTACGCCATCGCCTTCTGGAGGTTCTCGTCGACCTTGTCGAGGAAGCCGGTGGTCGACAGCCACGGCTGGTCCGGACCGATCAGCAGCGCCAGATCCTTGGTCATGTGGCCGTTCTCGACGGTGGAGATGCAGACGCGCTCCAGCGTGTCGGCGAAGGCCTTCAGCGGCGCGTTGTCGTCGAGCTTGGCGCGATGGGCGAGGCCGCGCGTCCAGGCGAAGATCGACGCGATCGAGTTGGTCGAGGTCTGCTCGCCGCGCTGATGCTGGCGGTAGTGGCGGGTGACCGTGCCGTGTGCGGCCTCGGCTTCGACCGTACGGCCGTCCGGCGTCATCAGCACCGAGGTCATCAGGCCAAGCGAGCCGAAGCCCTGCGCCACGGTGTCGGACTGCACGTCGCCATCGTAGTTCTTGCAGGCCCAGACGTAGCCGCCCGACCATTTCAGATTGGAGGCGACCATGTCGTCGATCAGGCGGTGCTCGTAGATGATCCGGGCTTCCTTGAACTTTTCCTCGAACTCGGTCTCGTACACCTCTTGGAAGATGTCCTTGAAGCGGCCGTCATAGACCTTGAGGATGGTGTTCTTGGTCGACAGGTACACGGGATAGCCGCGCTGCAAGCCGTAGTTCAGCGAGGCCCGGGCGAAGTCGCGGATCGAGTCGTCGAGATTGTACATGGCCATCGCGACGCCGGCGGCGGGCGCGTCGTAGACCTCGTGCTCGATCGTCTCGCCGTCCTCGCCGACGAACTTGATGGTCAGCTTGCCCTTGCCCGGGAAGCGGAAATCGGTGGCGCGGTACTGGTCGCCGAAGGCATGGCGACCGACGATGACAGGCTTGGTCCAGCCCGGGACGAGCCGCGGCACGTTCTTGCAGATGATCGGCTCGCGGAAGATCACGCCGCCGAGGATGTTGCGGATCGTGCCGTTGGGCGAGCGCCACATCTTCTTCAGGCCGAATTCCGCGACGCGGTCCTCGTCCGGGGTGATGGTGGCGCATTTGACGCCGACGCCGTGCTTCTTGATGGCGTTGGCGGCGTCGATCGTCACCTGGTCGCCGGTCTCGTCGCGGTGCTCGACGCCGAGATCGTAATATTCAAGGTCGATGTCCAGATAGGGGTGGATCAGCTTGTCCTTGATGAACTGCCAGATGATGCGGGTCATCTCGTCGCCGTCCAGTTCCACGACCGGATTGTCGACCTTGATCTTTGCCATCGATGTCTTCCCCAGAAACTAAGATGCGGCCATGTGGCCGCTTGACAGCCGGGTGCTGTGTGCCTCCCGACGCTTGCTGCGCCCTATAACATCGGTATCGGTGGAGGCAAAGCAGGAGCGCCCTATCATCGGGGCTGTCGAAGCACCGCCGAAGCGGCTGCGTCCGCCGCCGACCATATCCCAAGGGAGCCCGTCATGCCCGAAACGCTTCGCGTCGAAGCGCCCTGCGGCCCGGTGCGCGGCATCAGGAAGGATGGCGTCGCCCGGTTTCTCGGCATTCCCTATGCGGAGCCGCCGCTCGGCATGGCGCGCTTTGCGAGGCCGAATCCGCGGCGGGTGTTCGATACGGTGCTGATCGCCGATCGATATGGCCCCGCCGCGCCGCAGCGGCGAGCCATGCCGGAGCCGCTCGGGCGTATCGCCGGCACCACGAGCACGTTCGACGAGGATTGTCTCAACCTCCACGTCTGGACGCCGGACCTTGCCGGGAAGCGCCCGGTTCTGGTGTTCATCCACGGTGGCGCATTCATCATCGGCTCCGGAGCGCAGTATCCCGGCGACGATCTGGCGCGGCGCGGTGACATCGTCGTGGTCACGATGAACTACCGGCTTGGGTTCTTCGGCTTCAACGCCTTCGCGGAGATATTCGAGGGCGACGACAGGTTCGCGGCGAATGCCGGCCTGCTCGACCAGCGCCTCGCGCTCCAATGGGTGCGCGACAATATCGCGGCCTTCGGCGGCGACCCCGAGCGCGTCACCATCGCGGGCGAGTCGGCCGGCGCCGCATCGGTGGCCTTCCATCTGGTGTCCGAGGGATCGCGCGATCTGTTTTCCCAGGCGGTCATCCAGTCCGGAAACCTCAACATGTTCCAGCCGCGGCAGCGGGCCGAAGCGGTGCACCGCGAGGCGGTGAAGGCGCTGTTGCCCAACGGCAACCGCGAACGGCTCTTCCGGATGAGCCACAGCACGTTCAGCGCGGCGACGCGGGCACTGGCGGCGAAAAACTCGGGCATCCTGACACGACCGTATTGCGATGGCGTCGAGATGCCCGAAGCCGATCTCACCACGCTGTATGGCGCGATGAAGAAGGTGCCGATGATCGTCGGCACCAACCGCGACGAGTTCTCCTTCTTCAGCGAGTTGCCGGTGTTTCCCTTCGAGACGGAGAAGCCTGCCATGCAGGCCTGGATTGCCAGCATCGCCGATGCCGAGACCGCCGAGCGCATCGCGCGGCTCTACACCGCCGGGCGGGACGGACGGATCGCCTTCGGCACCGACCTCTTGTTCCGCATGGCGGCGATCCACCAGGCGGAAATCCACTGCCGCGATGCGCCGACCTTCATGTATCGGCTCGACTGGGAGACGAAGGGCCTGCTGAGCCGGCTCGGCGCGACTCATTCGGCCGACCTGCCGCTGATCTTCGAGGATTTCCTGAAACCGTTCCGCAGCGTCTATCTCGGCATCCTGCCGGACCCGCGCCGCCAGGCACTGGCCGACCGGATGCGGTCGCACTGGATCGGCTTCGTTCGCGACGGGCGGCCGGGCGCGGACTGGCCCGCCTACGAGGTCGAGCGGCGCGAAACCAAAATCTTCGGCATCAGGGACCGGGTGCTCGCGGATCCGGAAGGCGTCCGGCGCGTCGCCTGGGAAGGGGTGGACGGGTTCGCCCCGTGATCGCCTGCTTGGCGTAATGCGGGAACCGGGTTATCTGCAGCCGAAAAAGGGACCGCGCTTGGCACAGGATCCAGATCATCGCCCCGTCGAGCCGACGGAGACCGCCACGGCGAGAGCCGGACCGGCCGTCGTGCTCGTCGAGCCGCAACTCGGCGAGAATATCGGCATGGTCGCGCGGGCGATGGCGAATTTCGGCCTGATCGACCTGCGCCTCGTCAATCCCCGTGACGGCTGGCCGAGCGAGAAGGCCCGGGCCGCGGCTTCGAGTGCCGACCACGTGATCGACGCCGTGCGACTTTACGACAGCGTCGAGACGGCGGTCGCCGATGTCATGTATCTGCTCGCCACCACGGCGCGCCCTCGCGACAGCTACAAGCCGGTGCGCGGCCCCGAGACCGCGGCGCGCGAGATGCGCGCCCGCTCCGCGGCAGGCCAGAAGGTGGGCATGCTGTTCGGGCGCGAACGCTACGGGCTGTCGAACGCCGAAGTCGGGCTCGCCGACGAGATCGTGACCTTCCCGGTCGATCCGGCCTTTGCCTCGCTCAACATCGCGCAGGCCGTGCTGCTGATGAGCTATTCCTGGCGTGCCGCCGGGGCGGAAGACGCGACGGTCCCGCGCTTTGCGGCGCCTGAGGCGCCCCCTGCGGAAAAGGCCGACCTTTACCGGTTGCTGGACCATCTGGAGACGTCGCTTTCGCGCACCGGCTATTTCCATCCGCCGGAGAAGCGCGACGCGATGGTGCAGAACCTGCGCACGATGCTGACCAAGGCGGGTTTCACGGAACCCGAGGTTCGAACGTTGCGCGGCGTCCTGCGGGCATTCGACTACGAGATGGGCGAGCGGGGACGATCCGGCCGGGAGTCGACCGGTTGAGCGCGCCGATCCTCGTCTTCGACTCAGGCATCGGCGGCCTGACCGTGCTGCGGGAGCTGCGGACCCACATGCCGGACCGGAAGTTCGTCTATGTCGCTGACGACGCCGGTTTCCCGTACGGGGACTGGCAGGAAGACGAATTGCGGGAGCGGATCGTCTCGCTGTTTCGAGATCTGGTGCCGCGCTACGCGCCGCAGCTCGCGGTCATTGCCTGCAACACCGCGTCGACGCTGGTGCTGGAGGATCTGCGGGGCGCGTTCGACATCCCGTTCGTCGGGACGGTGCCGGCTATCAAGCCGGCCGCCGAGCGGACCCGCTCCGGCCTGATCAGCGTGCTCGCGACGCCCGGGACGGTGCGGCGCGACTACACGCGCGACCTGATCGGCCGCTTCGCCGGCCACTGCGCGGTGCGGCTCGTGGGGTCGAGCGAACTCGCCCGGCTGACCGAGCAGTCGATCCTCGGCGGCGAGGCCTCCGACGCCGCGATCGCTGCGGAGATCGCGTCATGCTTCGTCGAGGAGGAAGGACGTCGCACCGACATCGTCGTGCTGGCCTGCACCCACTACCCGCTGATCGCCAACCGGTTTCGGCAGCTGGCGCCGTGGCCGGTGGACTGGCTCGATCCGGCAGAGGCCATCGCGCGTCGCGCCCGTTCGCTGAGCCCGGTGGTGGACGACGAGATGCCGGAGGGGTTCGATCAGGCGCATTTTACCAGCGGCGACGCATCCTATGCGATGCGCCGGCTGATCCGGGGTTTCGGCCTCGAGTTCTGCGACTGACGCCGGTTTCCATCGGCCAGGAGGGTCACCGCCCCACGAGGTCTGCGAAACGTTCGTAGCGCAAGTCATCCTCGGCACGGCGGAGTTCGTCCTCCGCATCCCAAAGGTCATCGCGAAGGCGTTCGATTTCCCGACGCTTCTCGCGCCGTTCCTTGTCGTCGTCCCTGATCTCGTCGATTTCGTATCGAAGCACGTCGATCCGGCTGCGCAGCTGGTCGCGGTGCTGCCGCGCGTCGTAGACCTTCTTGTTCGCGTAGTAGGGGGCCTCGAAGCCGTCTTTCAGGTCGATCGGGCAGGAGTCGGCGTAATAGCGTCCCTCCGCGCCGAGCCGGGCGCCATTTGCTGGGGTGCAGAAGGTGGTGATCCCTCCGTCCCAGCCCGCGCGCCAAGCCGCCGCGTCGGGTGTAATGCCATGTTTCGAGCAGGCTGCCTGATGCTCGGCTACGAAGCCGATCGGCTTACCGCTGGCGCCGTCGGTCTCCCCGAGCCGACGCCAGTCGCTCGTCACGCATTCTTCTTCGGACAAGGTCGCGCATGCGCCGAGAGCCAGTGCCGCCCCGACGACCAGCGACAATGCCCACGTCATGTTCTTCACGCCAGAGACTCCCCTTCCCGTACGTCAGGCAAGGGGTGGCATCGTCACGCGTCAAAATCAACAACTCGCGGCGGGTTGCGACGGGCATCGGTGCATCGCTTGCACCAAAGCCTCGCCGAGCGTCTCAGCCGCGCTGGAAGGAGAGGTCGGAAACGGTCACGTCCGCGCCTTCGATCTTCTCGATCACCTGCATGCGGAACGTGTCGTTACCGGTGTTGCGGATCAGCATGCGCGCCTTGTTGTCGTCGTAGATCACGCGGCCCCAGGTGACCTGGAGATCCAGCGTGTCGCCCTGGCGCGAGCCGAGGAGCCTGGCAGGGCCGCTGGCCGAACCGGTATAGGTGCCGCTGTAGTTGCCGCTGGAGGGATCGATCTTGAGCTGCGCGCCGATCTCGCGACTCATGATCAGCATCGAGCGGCAGGTTCCCTGAAGCGCGAAGGCGGTCTCGCCGGAGCGGGTGCCCTGGACGTCGCAGTTGACGTTGGTGGCGGTGGGCAATTGCTCGACCTTGACGGAGCCGCCGCCGCTCCAGCCGCCGTCGTAGCGGGCGAGGTAATTGGCACCCTGCGCGAAGGCGCCGCCGGCAACGGCGGTGGCGAGGACGGCGAGCGTCGTGACGAGCATGGGCTTCATCGCAGGTTTCCCGTTCGTGATGTGATTGAAGGTTGCCCTATCAGTCAGTTACGGCGCGATGATGGCCGCCGCGCCGGCGCGAAGATGACGGCGGGGGAACGGCGCGGCGCGGTCCGGCGTTGTGAACCATTGAACTGAAGGGCTCGCATCTCATGGACATCATCCGCATCATCCTCGCCATCATCCTGCCGCCGGTCGGCGTCTTCATGCAGGTCGGCTTCAGCAAGCACTTCTTCATCAACATCATCCTCACCTTGTTCGGCTACATCCCGGGCATCATCCATGCGATCTGGGTCATCGCGAAGTACTGACCTCCGCGGTTGACTTGAGCGGCTTACGCTCTTAGGAGATGCCGGACCGGTTGGACTCGCTCCAGCCGGTTTTTTGACGTGTCCCGTGGACGGCATCGCATCGTGCCCATGCCGTCCTGTCAGTCCGCATCCGCGGGCAGAGGAGGGCGCGTTTCCTCGGAGAGCCGACGGATCGTCCGTTCGGCCTCTTTCTGTTTGAAGGAAATGCGATGAGCAAGCGCGCATCAGCGAAGTACAAGATCGATCGCCGCATGGGCGAGAACATCTGGGGACGTCCGAAGTCCCCGGTGAATCGCCGCCAGTACGGCCCGGGCCAGCATGGCCAGCGGCGCAAGGGCAAGGTGTCGGATTTCGGCGTCCAGCTCCGTGCGAAGCAGAAGCTCAAGGGCTATTACGGCGACGTCACCGAGAAGCAGTTCCGCAAGATCTACGAAGAGGCTGCCCGTCGCCGGGGTGATACCTCCGAAAACCTGATCGGCCTGCTCGAGAGCCGTCTGGATGCCGTGGTCTATCGCGCGAAGTTCGTCGCGACGATCTTTGCCGCCCGGCAGTTCGTCAACCACGGCCATATCAACGTCAATGGCCGCCGCACCAACATCCAGTCCTATGTCTGCAAGGCCGGCGACGTGATCGAGATCCGTCCGAAGTCGAAGCAGCTGGCGATCGTTCTGGAAGCCTCGCAGCTCGCCGAGCGCGACGTGCCGGACTATCTCGACGTCGATCACCAGAAGATGGTTGCCACCTACACCCGCGTTCCCGGCCTCCACGATGTGCCCTATCCGGTGCAGATGGAGCCGAACCTGGTCGTTGAGTTCTACTCGCGCTGATCGGCAGACCTCTCATCGAATGCCAAAGGCCGTCCCTTGGGGCGGCCTTTTGTTTTGGGCGAGCGGCGGCTACATGGGACGCGGATACGAGGACGGACCGGTGATGCTCGACAGCGACCTTGGCGACACGACGGCGGCGGCCGATACCGGGGACGCCGAGATCGGCAGTGGCGCCCACCTTCTGTTTCGCGACGCGCCGGACTCGGTGACGTTCCGCAAGCTGCGCAAGCGCCTGCTGCGCGAGATGCGCGAGGCGATCGAGCGGCACGCGATGGCCAGGCCGGGTGCGCGCTGGCTCGTCGGCATATCCGGCGGCAAGGATTCCTATGCGCTGCTGGCGCTGCTGCATGATCTGAAATGGCGCGGTCTGCTGCCGGTCGACCTGCTCGCCTGCAATCTCGACCAGGGCCAGCCGAACTTTCCCAAGCATGTCCTGCCGGATTTCCTCGACCGCTTCGGCATTCCCCACCGCATCGAGTATCGCGACACCTATTCGGTGGTCACCGAAAAGGTGTCGGCCGGTGCAACCTATTGCTCGCTCTGCTCGCGGCTCAGGCGCGGCCACCTCTACCGCATCGCGCGTGAGGAGGGCTGCGAGGCGCTGGTGCTCGGGCATCACCGCGACGACTGTCTCGAGACCTTCTTCATGAACCTCTTCCATGGCGGGCGGCTCTCGGCGATGCCGGCGAAGCTCCTCAACGACGAGGGCGACCTCATGGTGCTGCGGCCGCTGATCGCCTCGGCCGAGGAGGACATCGCGAAGTTCTCGGCAGCGATGGGGTTCCCGATCATCCCGTGCGACCTCTGCGGCAGCCAGGACGGGCTGCAGCGCAACGTGACGAAGCAGATGCTGGCCGACATGGAGCGGCGCTTCCCCGGCCGAAAGCAGGTGATGATGCGGGCGCTGGCGAACATCCGGCCTGGCCATCTCCTCGACCCGGCGCTGTTCGACTTCGCCGGCCTCGCGCCGACAGCAACCCCCCAGACGGAAAGCTGACATTGACCGCATCGATCGACATCGACCGCCTCGCCGAGATCCTCCGTGAGGCCGCCATCGCGGAGATCATGCCGCGCTTCCGCAATCTCGGCGCCGGCGACATCCGCGAGAAGACCTCGGCGACCGATCTCGTCACCGAAGCCGACGAGGCGGCCGAGCGGTTCATCGCCCGGCATTGCCGGGAGATCGCGCCGGATGCGCTGTTCGTCGGCGAGGAATCGGTCGCCGCCGACCCGGCGCTGCTCGATCGCCTCGACGCGGCCGAGCTCGCCATCGTCGTAGACCCGGTCGACGGCACGGCGAACTTTGCCGCCGGCCTGCCGCTGTTTGCCGTCATGGCCGCGGTAGTTTCCAAAGGCGAGACGGTCGCCGGCATTATCTACGATCCGGTCGGCGACGATTTCATGCTGGCAGAGAAGGGCGCCGGAGCCTTCCAGCGAACGCCGACAGGTCCAGCGCTGAAGCTCGACACCGCGGCGTCGCTGCCCCTTTCGGACGCGATCGGCTGCGTCAGCGCGACCTATTTCCCGCACGACGAGAGGACGGCGCTGCTGCCGCGTCTCGGCGCACTGAAGATCGTCGGCAACTATCGCTGCGCCGGCCACGAGTACCGCCTGCTCGCGTCGGGCGGCACGCATGTCTCGATCTATTCGAAACTGATGCCCTGGGATCACCTGGCCGGGTGCCTGCTGGTTGCCGAGGCAGGCGGCCATTTCGCGATGGCCGATGGTTCGCCCTACACGCCGCGTCACCGCGACGGGGCCATCATCGCCGCCTGCAGTTCCGGCGTCTGGGCCGAGGCGCAGGAGCGGCTGCTCCCGGCCTAGGCTCGGCAAGCGCCCTTACTCGGCCGGCTTGCGCTCGAGGCCCGCGCCGTCATCCGGCGCCGGGTCGTATTTCGCGTCGAACAGCCGGCCTTCCGCCAGGTAGACGCAGACCAGCGAGGATACCGACAGGACGATGAAGCCGAAGAGCATCGGCAGCACGGTGCCATCGTAGAAATAGCCGATCACGGCGCCGAAAAGGCCGCCGCCGAAGGTCTGCATGAAGCCGAGGACCGAGGAAGCGGTGCCCGCCACATGGCCGAGCGGGTCCATGGCGAGTGCGTTGAAGTTCGTGCCGATGAAGCCGAACAAGCCGAAATTCACCGTCATCGCGAGGACGAAGAACCAGAAGGGCGCTGCGCCCCCCATCGCGAGCGCAACCGCGAAATGCAGCACGGCGACGAGCAGGAAGCCGATCAGCGCCCCGTGCGACAGCCGGCGCATGCCCAGCCGCTCGACGAGCCGCGAATTCGCGAAGGACGCGACCGCCATGAAGACCGCGGTCGTCGAGAAGGCGACGGTGAAGATCGGCCCGAGGCCATAGACCCCGGTGTAGATCTGCTCCGCCTGGTTGATGAAGCCGAACAGCACGCCGAAGATCAGCGCGGTGGAGATCGTATAGCCGAAGGCGACGCGGTTGGTCAGCACGATTCGGAACGCCTCGAAGGTCCGCTTGAAGGTGAGTTCACGCCGGTCTTCCGGTGCAAGCGTTTCCGGTAGCCGCATCGCCGACCAGAGCGTCACGAACAGGCCGAAGACGGCGATCGCAACGAAGACCTCCCGCCAGGAGCCGAACAGCATGATCGCCTGGCCGATATTCGGCGCGATCACCGGGATCGCCATGAACACCATCATGACCAGCGACATGACGCTTGCCATGCGGCGGCCGCCGAAGCAGTCGCGCACGACGGAAATGGCAATGACGCGGGTGGCCGCGGCGCCGATGCCCTGCACTGCGCGCAAGGCGAGGAGGACGCCGAAGGTCGGCGAGAAGATCGCCGCGACCGACGCCAGCACATAGACGGCAAGACCGAAGAACAGGATCGGCCGGCGCCCGAAGCGGTCGGACAGGGTACCGTAGACGATCTGCGCACCGCCGAAGCCGAGGATGTAGGCGGTGATGACGAGCTGCCGCTGGTTGGGATCGGTGACGCCGAGCGCCGCGCCCATTTCCTGCAGCGAGGGAATGAAGATGTCGATGGCTGCCGCGTTCAGGGCCATGAGGCAGGCGATGAGCGTCACCAGCTCCCAATAAGGCATCCCGCGGGTTTCGGTATTTCTCGACAAGTCAGACATCTCGGCCTCGCAGCGCTCAAATCGTCGCGGCATGCTGATCGGAACGATCACTGGCTGTCGCAGGGTGGGAAATTTCGACGCGCGGTGGCTGCCGATCGAAGGCAGGGCGCTTCTAAAGTTTTATGGTGCGCCGCAAAATTTGCAAGAGTGCCTTACGTTTTCGGCGCGATGACGGACCGTCACTCCTGTCCCAAACGGAAAAGCCCGCGCTGTCTGCGCGGGCCCTGCGATCACTTTGCGGCGATGAAGCTGTCGGCGGTCAGGCGTTCGCGGCAGCAGGGGCCGTCGTCGCGACACCCTTCTCACCGAAGAACGACTGCAGTTCGCCGGCCTGGAACATCTCGCGGATGATGTCGCAGCCGCCGACGAACTCGCCCTTGACGTAGAGCTGCGGAATCGTGGGCCACTGGCTGTAGTCCTTGATGCCCTGGCGCAGGTCGTCGGCCGAGAGGACGTTCACGCCCTTGTACTCGACGCCGAGGTAATCGAGGATCTGCACCACCTGGCCGGAAAAGCCGCACTGGGGGAAGGCCGGCGTGCCCTTCATGAAGACCACGACGTCGTTGGTCCTCACCTCGTTGTCGATCCATTCGTTGATGGCGGTCATGGCTTTTCCTGTCTCGTGAATGTCTGGGTGCGGGCTCTGCCTGTTGCGTCAGCTGCCTGTCGAACCGGTCAAGATCTTGTCTGCGGCGATAGTCGCATCGCGCGGGTCGCCCTCAACATACTATTTCGGGGCGCTGGTTTGAAGGGCCAGGGCGTGCAGCTCGCCACCCATGTTCCCCTGCAGGGCCTGGTAGACCATCTGGTGCTGCTGCACCCGCGACTTGCCGCGGAAGCTCTCCGACACGACTTCGGCGGCGTAATGGTCGCCGTCGCCGGCGAGGTCCCGGATGCTGACGACGGCATCGGGTATCGCGTCCTTGATCATCGTCTCGATGTCGCGGGCGTTCATGGGCATGAAATGTTCTCCGTGGCCGACCGGATTCGCCGTTCGCCTCGATGATAGGGTCCGGTCACGCCACGATCAATGCGAAGCGCATCCGGCGAAGCCACTCAGGCCGCCGCCGCCGGCTCGACGATTTCGCCCGACATGTAGGATGGGAACCAGGATTCGTGCGCGACGACCATGTCCGCAACCGGCACCGCGAGCCGGCCTTCGATCACGAGTTCGGAGCCGCCGGCGGAGCCCAGATGGCGGAGCGGCACGTCCGCTTCCGCAGCCATCAGCTTGATGCCCTCGGCGTCGGCCTCGGTCACCGCGATGACGTAGCGGGCCTGGTCCTCGCCGAACAGCAGCGCATGGCCATGCCCGTCGCCCGCATTGACGGATGCGCCTAGACTGGAGGCCATGCACATCTCGGCCAGCGCGACGGCAAGGCCACCATCCGACAGATCGTGGCAGGTGGCGACGCGTCCCGCCTGGATCAGGCCGCGGACGAAATCGCCGTGGCGCTTCTCGGCGACGAGGTCGACCGGCGGCGGCGTGCCTTCCTCGCTGCCGACGATCTCCCGCAGGTAGATCGACGCGCCGAGATGCGAGCCGTCAAGGCCGACGAGGAAAAGCACGTCGCCCGCGCGCAGGCCGCCGATCGTCGCGGTCTTGGTGCGGTCCTCGATCAGCCCGACGCCGCCGATGGTGGGCGTCGGCAGGATCGCCGTTCCCTGGGTCTCGTTGTAGAGCGAGACGTTGCCGGAGACGATCGGGAAGGCAAGGGCAGTGCAGGCGGCGCCGATGCCCTCGACGGCCTTGACGAACTGGCCCATCAGCTCGGGCTTCTCGGGATTGCCGAAATTGAGGTTGTCGGTGGCCGCCAGTGGCTCGGCGCCGACGGCCGTGAGGTTGCGCCAGCACTCGGCGACCGCCTGCATGCCGCCCTGCAGCGGATCGGCCTCGCAATAGCGGGGCGTCACGTCAGAAGAGAACGCGAGCGCCTTGGTGGGGTGGCCGTCGACCCGCACGACGCCGGCGTCGCCGCCCGGCCGCTGCAGCGAGTTGCCCTGGATCAGCGTGTCGTACTGCTCGAACACCCAGCGCCGCGAGCAGAGGTCGGGCGAGCCCAGCAGCGTCAGCAGCGTCGCGCCGAGATCGGCCGGCTCCGTCAGGTCGCTCGCGTGGATCACCCGCGCGGGCTTCGGCTCGATCCACGGGCGGTCGTATTCGGGCGCGTCGTCGCCCAGCTGCTTGATCGGCAGGTTGGCAACTTCCTTGCCCTGCCAGAGGACCCGGAAGCGCAGATCGTCGGTGGTGCGGCCGACGACGGCGAAGTCGAGGCCCCATTTGACGAAGATCGCCTCGGCCTCGATCCGGCGCTCCGGGTCGAGCACCATCAGCATGCGCTCCTGGCTCTCCGACAGCATCATCTCGTAGGCGGTCATCCGTGCCTCGCGGACCGGCACCTGGTCGAGATCCAGCTCGATGCCGAGATCGCCCTTGGCGCCCATCTCGACGGCCGAGCAGGTGAGGCCCGCGGCGCCCATGTCCTGGATGGCGATGACCGCGCCGGTCTGCATCAGCTCGAGGCAGGCCTCCAGCAGGCACTTCTCGGTGAAGGGATCGCCGACCTGCACGGTCGGGCGCTTCTCCTCGATGTCGGCGTCGAACTCGGCCGACGCCATGGTCGCGCCGCCGACGCCGTCGCGGCCGGTCTTGGCGCCGAGATAGACGACCGGCAGGCCGACGCCCTTGGCTTCCGAGTAGAAGATCGCGTCGGTCCGGGCGAGGCCGGCGGCGAAGGCGTTGACCAGGCAGTTGCCGTTGTAGCGGGGGTGGAAATTCACCTCGCCGCCGACGGTCGGCACGCCGAATGAGTTGCCGTAGCCGCCGACGCCGGCGACGACGCCGGCGACGAGGTGGCGGGTCTTGGGATGATCTGGCGCGCCGAAGCGCAGCGCGTTCATCGCCGCGATCGGGCGGGCACCCATGGTGAAGACGTCGCGCAGGATGCCGCCGACGCCGGTCGCCGCACCCTGGTAGGGCTCGATGAAGGAGGGGTGGTTGTGGCTCTCCATCTTGAAGACGACGCAGAGCCCGTCGCCGATATCGACGACGCCGGCATTCTCGCCCGGCCCCTGGATGACGCGCGGGCCCTTGGTCGGCAGCGTGCGCAGCCAGCGCTTGGAGGATTTGTACGAGCAGTGTTCGTTCCACATCGCCGAGAAGATGCCGAGCTCGGTGAGGCTCGGTTCCCGGCCGATGAGGTCGAGCACGCGCTGGTACTCGTCGGGTTTCAGCCCGTGCGCGGCGATCAGCTCCGGGGTGATCAGGGTCTCGGTGGTCATGGCGTGTCCTGCAGCATCGAAAGGCGGGCCGTTACCGCGCCTGTTAGCATCTGGCGGGGCTGCGACAAAGTCCCGCGTCGGCAGGGCGAGGATGGCGGGCGAGACGGTCTGTCGCACCCGTCGCCCGTAGGCGCGTCGGTCGATCGGTGGTCTCCTTCGCTATGGGCACACGGGAGGACCTGATGGGTATGCATCCTCGGCAGCGCCGCTCCGCTCTGGCCGCCTTCGCCATGCTGGTCGCCGCCGCGCTCATCGTGCCGACCGACAGGGCCGCGGCAGTGTTTTCCGGCGAGATGAGCCCGACGGTTCGGTCCGGCGACAGCGACTACGCCGACGGCGTCGAGGCCTTCGAAGACGAGGACTGGCCGGCAGCGATCACCGCCCTCGCCAAGGTCGTCGAGCGGCGCCCGCACCACGACAATGCCTGGTCGCTGCTCGGCTATTCGCTGCGCAAGTCCGGCAACCACGAACGGGCGCTGGACGCGTATGGGCGGGCGTTGTCGATCAACCCGCATCATCGCGGCGCCATGGCCTATCTTGGCGAGGCCTATCTCGACCTCGACCGGGTGCGCGACGCCAAGATCCTGCTCATCCGCCTCGCGACAGAATGCCGCCGCGTCGCCCTGACCTTCTCCGACGGCAACTTCCAGAATGGCTGCGGTGAGTACGCGACCCTCAAGCAGTCGATCGAATCCTATGAAATCGATCCCGCCGGGAGAGTGGAGCCGGTGGCGCAGCGCTGGTGACGCTCGCGGCCCGATCAGGCGGCGCGCGCCGTCACGTAGGCGATACCCTCGCTGCGGCAGATTCCGGTGTCGTCGGCTCTGCGCAGCACCAGCGTGTCGTCGTCGACCTGCGAGATCGGTTCGCCGTCGAGCCGGCGCGTGAAGATGATTAGCGCGTGGTCGTGGCCACCGGATGCGGCCGGCGAGCGCAGGCAGACCCCGTAGCCGTCATGATCCGGCGTCGGCACCAGCGTCGCCGAGCGCTCGGACGGCCGGCGCCGATAGATGCCGGCAGCGGCAGAGGTCACGTAGGAGATCTCGGCCGACCGGAGTGGCGCGCCGACGGCGTCGGCTGGATCGGAGGCAGGCAGCGTAGAAACCTGCATGCCTTGCGGAAGCATCGGCACGTCGACGAGGGGCGCGGCACCGCTCGCCGCGCAGGCCGACAAGCCGCCGGCCGCGAGCATCACGGCAGCCATTTTGCGAGGAAAGCGCCGGGTCATCGCTTCAGGCTTCGCAGCCATTGGCACCGCTGCGCCAGCGGGCGAGGTCGGCGGTGATCCGGGCGGCTACCGGCTCGTTCATCAGGGGGCCGTAGGTGTCGATGGCGCCAGAGCCGCTGCGCCCTTCGACCACCAGCAGCGGCCGTGCCTCGATCTGCCCGCGCGGGACCAGCAGGAACCGTGGCCGGCCTGAGAAGGACGAGAGCTCCGGTGCCAGGCTGTAGGCGGCGAAGGCCGGATCCTTCGACTTGAACCAGCAGCGATTGGCGTTCAGCGTCAGCCGTTCGAGGCGATCGAGCCCGGAATCCGCCTTGGCCGTCGAAGGCGTATCGGCCGGTCCGGGCGCGCTCGCACAGCCTGCGAGGGTGACGCCGAAAAGCAGCAGGGCGGCGATGGTCGGGCCGGAAGGCTGCTTCACGCGGCGAGGCTCGAGGCGGTCATGCCCAGGGCGCTCTCGAACAGCGCCCGGCCGTCCGTGCCGCCATGCTCAGGTTCGACGAGATTTTCCGGATGCGGCATCATGCCGAGCACGTTGCCGGCTTCGTTGACGATGCCGGCGATGTCGCGCATCGCGCCGTTGGGGTTGGTGCCAGCGGCATAGCGGAAGACGATGCGATCCTGGTCCTCGAGCGCCGAAAGCGTCTCCGCGTCGGCATAGTAGTTGCCGTCGTGATGGGCGACCGGGCAGCGGATGATCTGGCCCTTGTCATACAGCCGGGTGAAGCGGGTCGCGGAATTCACCACTTCGAGCTTCACCTCGCGGCAGACGAAGCGCAGCGTGTTGTTGCGCATCAGCGCGCCGGGCAGGAGCCCCGCCTCGCAGAGGATCTGGAAGCCGTTGCAGACGCCGAGCACCGGCACGCCTTTCGCGGCGGCGTCGGCCACCGCGCGCATGACCGGCGAGCGGGCGGCGATCGCCCCGCAGCGCAGATAGTCTCCGAAGGAGAAGCCGCCCGGCACGACGATCAGGTCGACATCCGGGATGCTCGTCTCGGTCTGCCACACGGTGAGCGGCGTGCGCCCTGTGATGGCGGTCAGCGCCGCGATCATGTCGCGGTCGCGGTTGAGCCCGGGAAGGAGGACGACAGCGGTGTTCATGGCTTCACGGCAACCGTTTGGAGAGGGAGGCCGGTTCGGCCCGGAAAGGGTAGCGGTGGCGTTATCCCGCGGGAGATCGGACGACGCTCAGATGGTCAGGGATGTGGATCGAAAGGCGTCGATGGCTCTGCCAATTCACGCAGCTCACGTCGACGCTCGATGCGGTCTAGCCGAGCATCGTAGCGATCCAGTATCCCGTAGATATTCAGAAGGTCATTCTGCACCGACGCCATGGTTCCCTGCGTCCCAACCATCGTGCCGCGCATCGAATGGAGCTCCGACTTGATCTCGGAAACCCGGAAATCCAGCTTGTCGAAGCGCTGATGAAACTGTTTCATCAGCTCATGCAGCAATTCGTTGGTGACTTCGGCCATCACACCCTCTGATAAAACCGCTACACGATCTCCACAGTGTAGTTCTCGATGACCGTGTTCGCCAGCAACTTGGCGCACATGTCCCGGAGCGATGCCTCGGCGGCGGCGCGGTCCTCGCCGTCGATCTCGACGTCGAACACCTTGCCTTGGCGGACGGCGCCGACGCCGGAGAAGCCGAGGGCGCCGAGGGCGCCCTCGATGGCCTTGCCTTGCGGGTCGAGGACGCCGTTCTTCAGCGTGACGACGATGCGGGCCTTAATCAATTGCTCTGCTCACGAAATACGTCTGTCTCTTGAATACACCAGCTTCAATGCCGGTACCGGCTGCTTGGCGGGACGTCGCCGCCTTACTTGACCAGTACCGGCCCCGAGGGGCGGGGCGGCTCGTTTTCATTCATGATCCCGAGCCGGCGGGCAACTTCCTGGTAGGCCTCGACGAGGCCGCCCATGTCCCGGCGGAAGCGGTCCTTGTCCAGCTTGTCCTGGGTCACGACGTCCCAGAGCCGGCAGGAATCGGGCGAGATCTCATCGGCGACGATGATCCGCATCATGTCGCCTTCGAACAGGCGGCCGGTCTCGATCTTGAAGTCGACCAGCTGGATGCCGACGCCGAGGAAGAGGCCGGAGAGGAAGTCGTTGACCCGTATGGCCAGCGCCATGATGTCGTCGATCTCCTGCGGGCTCGCCCAGCCGAAGGCCGTGATGTGCTCCTCGGAGACCATCGGATCGTCGAGATGGTCTGCCTTGTAGTAGAATTCGATGATCGAGCGGGGCAGAACCGTGCCCTCCTCGATGCCGAGCCGCTTGGCGAGCGAGCCGGCCGCGATGTTGCGCACCACCACCTCGAGCGGAATGATCTCGACTTCCTTGATCAGCTGCTCGCGCATGTTGAGCCGCTTAATGAAGTGCGTCGGGATTCCCATCTTGTTCAGATGGGAGAAAATGTACTCGGAGATGCGGTTGTTGAGGACGCCCTTGCCGTCGACGACCTCGTGCTTCTTCTTGTTGAAGGCGGTGGCGTCGTCCTTGAAGAACTGCACCAGCGTGCCAGGCTCCGGGCCCTCGTAAAGGATCTTGCCTTTGCCTTCGTAGATACGGCGGCGACGTGTCATTTAGGGAACTCTATCGTGATGGGCGCGCCGACCCCGGAAAATCCGGCGCAAGAAACGGCTGACGATCGTGCGGGTGAATAGACCAAACGGGACTTCATCACAATCACCGCGGCAGCCGACCCGAGGGAAGTCGTGCCCTTCAGGGGGTTTATCAAGTGTTCTTTCGCGGCGGGGGCGATGATTCCCGCTTCAAAAGCGCCGCCACTATCCGTATGTCAGTCGCAAGGCTCATCCAGGATCGGGCCGATTCCCTTGTGAGGAGGAACGCCATGTCGATGACCGACCGCGAGCGCGATTTCGAGAACCGCTACGCCCATGATCAGGAACTGCGCTTCCGCATCGAGGCACGGCGCAACAAGCTGCTCGGCCTCTGGGCCGCCGAGAAGCTCGGCAAGACCGGCGAGGACGCCAACGCCTATGCGCAGGAAGTCATCAAGGCCGATTTCCTGCAGCCGGGCGATGACGACGTCTTCCAGAAGATCCGCAAGGACTTCGACGCGGCGGGTGTTCAGGAGTCCGATCATCAGATCCGCCGCTGCATGAGCGAGTATCTGATCGAGGCGGAAAAACAGGTCCGGGCCGCCTGAACGCCATGGCCCTGTTCGATCTTCGGGGCGCCCTGGCGGAGGGACGCTGCGTCCTTTCGTCATGGTTGGGCCTAAACGACCCGGTCGTGCAGGAAGCCTTCCTGCGGGCCGGGTTCCACGCGGTCACTTTCGACATGCAGCATGGCCTGCTGGATACGGGGTCGCTGCGCGACGGCATCGCGCTTGCCGTCCATCTCGGCAAGCCGGCGCTGGTTCGGCTGCCCGTCGCCGACCGGGCGCTTGCCTCGCGCGCTCTCGATTTTGGCGCCTCGGCAGTGATCATGCCGATGATCGAAACCGTCGATGACGCACGCGCCTTCGTTGCTGTGGCGAAATATCCGCCGCTCGGCCAGCGCTCCTATGGTCCGACTCGGGCGGCCGAGCTGCATGGTTACGATGATCGCGCCAACTATGTCGGGGACGCGCGGAGCCAGACGCTCGCCTTCGCGATGATCGAGACGGGCAGGGCGCTCGCGTCGCTTGAGGAAATTCTCGCGATCGACGGGCTGGACGGGGTCTTCGTCGGTCCGTCGGACCTGTCTATCGCGCTGTCGGGCGACGGCACGCTCGACCCCCGCGGGGCGGCGAACGAGGCGGCCATAGGCCGAATCGTTGCCGCCGCGGAGGCCCATGGCAAGATCGCCGGGATCTACGCGGGGACGCCCGAGGACGTGAAGCGCTATCGCGCGCTCGGCTATCGGCTCGTCTGCGTCGGCTCGGATTTCGGGGTGATTGCGGTCGGCGCGCAGTCTCTCGCCGACGCCTCCCGCGCCTAGGACCCGAAGCTCAAGCCGAGACGGTCAGACGCGACATGAACTGACCGAAGGTCAGGAGGCCTTCTGGCCACGGGCCATGGCCGCTGTCAGCGTTGATATGGCCGGCCTCACCCGCATCGACGAACAGCGAACCCCAGGCGCCGGCGATGTCCTCGGCGGCCTCGAAGGACGTGAAGACGTCGTTGCGGCTGGCGATGACGACGCTCGGGAACGGCAGCGGGTCCCGCGGATAGGGACCGAACGTCATCAGGTGACGCGGCCGGATCGCCTCGTTCTCGACATCCGGCGGCGCCACCAGGAATGCACCGGCGACTCGCTTCTCGAACTGCGGGATCGCCTGGATGGCCGTCGCGACGCCCAGCGAGTGCGCGACCAGCACCACGGGTCGGGTGCACTGGTTGACGGCGTCGGCGACGACCCGCGTCCAGTCCTCGCGGACGGGCTTGCTCCACTCGGCCTGCGGCACCCGGCGGGCCGTCGAGAGTCTTTTCTCCCAACGGGTCTGCCAGTGATCTTCTGGGGAGCCCTTGTAACCAGGGACGATGAGGATGTCGGCTTCGGCAACGCGCATGGCCGGGAGATGCAAATTGCGATGCGCGAAGTCAACCGCGAGGCTGCGCTGAAGCGCGTAGACACTCAGTTGGCCGGCGCGGCGTCCATCGGCTCCTCACTGGCCGCCGAGGGTTGAACGTCGTCGGCCGTGCGTGTCGCCTCATCCGGGGTCGTCGTGAAGAAGACGAAATAGACGACGAGCGCGAGCAAGATGCTCGCGACAGCGATCCAGATCGAGTGGTTGCGGCGGCGTGGCGGCGTGTTCGGATCGGACATCGATAGGCTCCCTCGTCTTCGCGGGAGAAGGCCGTCGGCGCGTCCCGCCAATGGGAAAGCACCCCGAGCGGGCCCGGGTTCCCCCTCACCGTGCCGGGACAGGCCTTGCCTCAGCCGCCGCGGCCGAAGACCCGCTGGAAGATCGTGCCGACATGCTTGGTGTGGTAGCCGAGATCGAACTTCTCGCGCAGCTCGGCTTCCGGCAGGGCTGCGAGAACTTCCGGGTCGGCGAGCAGCTCGGTCAGGAAGTCCTTGTCCTCTTCCCAGACCTTCATCGCGTTGCGCTGGACCAGCCGGTAGGAGTCCTCGCGCGACACCCCGGCCTGGGTCAGCGCCAGCAGCACCCGCTGCGAATGGACGAGGCCCTTGAACTTGTTGAGATTGGCCAGCATCCGGTCCGGATAGACCAGCAGCTTGTCGATGACCCCGGTGAGGCGGGCGAGGCCGAAGTCGAGCGTCACCGTCGCGTCGGGCCCGATATAGCGCTCGACGGAGGAGTGGGAGATGTCCCGCTCGTGCCAGAGCGCGACATTCTCCATCGCCGGCATCGCGTAGGAACGCACCATGCGGGCGAGGCCGGTGAGGTTCTCGGTCAGCACCGGGTTGCGCTTGTGCGGCATCGCCGACGAGCCCTTCTGGCCCGGCGCGAAATATTCCTCGACTTCCAGCACCTCGGTGCGCTGCAGATGGCGGATCTCGGTCGCCAGCCGCTCCATCGACGAGGCGATGACGCCGAGCGTGGCGAAGAACATCGCATGCCGGTCGCGCGGGATGATCTGCGTCGACACCGGCTCGGGCGTCAGGCCCATGGCCTTGGCGACATGCAGCTCCACCCGCGGGTCGATATTGGCGAAAGTGCCGACCGCGCCGGAAATGGCGCAGGTGGCGATCTCGGCGCGGGCCGCGACCAGGCGCTCGCGGCAACGGCTGAATTCGGCATAGGCGAGGGCGAGCTTGACGCCGAAGGTGGTCGGCTCGGCATGGATGCCGTGCGAGCGGCCGATGGTGACCGTGTCGCGGTGCTCGAAGGCACGGCGCTCCAGCGCCGCCAGCAGCCCGTCGAGATCGGCGATGAGGATGTCGGATGCCCGGGCCAGCTGGACGCTGAGACAGGTGTCGAGCACGTCGGAGGAGGTCATGCCCTGGTGGACGAAGCGCGCGTCCGGCCCGACGATCTCCGACAGATGCGTGAGGAAGGCGATGACGTCGTGCTTGGTCTCGCGCTCGATCTCGTCGATGCGGTCGACGTCGAAGGTCGCGGCATTGCCCTTTTCCCAGATCGTCCGCGCGGCGCTTTCCGGGATGACGCCGAGCTCGGCCAGTGCGTCGCAGGCATGCGCCTCGATCTCGAACCAGATCCGGTACTTCGTCTCCTGCGACCAGACGGCGACCATCTCGGGGCGGGAATAGCGGGGGATCATCGGCGGTCACTTTCGGGGCATGGGAGGGCTACCGCGCCGTCTAACAGACCGGGAAGGGCACCTCAACAACACGGGGCCCGGGTCTGCAGGACGAGACCTCGCCAACGTCAGTTAAAGGCTTGACCACGCCGGCAGGCGATCTCCCGCCGCCGCCCTGGCAGCGAAGACGCCGCGTGCGATGGCGCGGGCCATGGTGGCGGCGGCTGCGGCGCCGAGTTCGGCGCGCTGGCGCCGATCGAGCACGGCGCCGCTTCCGCCTGTCGCGACACCGAAGACCAGGTCGCCGTCGAGGTCGGTATGGGCCGGCCAGAGGGCGCGGGCGTAGCCATCCTGCCCGGCGATGGCGAGGCGCCGGGCGCCGGCCTTGTCGAGCACGGCGTCGGTGGCGACGATGCCGATCGTCGTGTTGCCCCCGGGCCGGGCGTCGAGCTTGGTCCGGACCTCGACCCCGTCCAACGGCCAGGGCGCCGGCTGGCCGAGACGACCGAACTCGTCGTCGATCTCGAAGGGGGCAGCCCAGAAATGCCGCGTCGATCCGACGAGGGGAGAGCCGACGGCATTCACTGCGACCAGGGCGGCAACGGTGACGCCGCTTTCCAGGACCGTGGAAGCAGATCCGAGCCCGCCTTTGACCGTCGCCGTCGTGCAGCCGGCGCCCGCGCCGACGCTGCCGATGACGAAATCGGCACCGGCACCGGCCGCCGCCGCATAGCCGAGATCACGATACGGCGGAAAGCGGCCCCAGGTCTTGTCGCCGCCATTGGCGAGATCGAAGAGGATGGCCGCCGGGACGATCGGGACGTGTGCTCCCGCGACTTCGAAGCCGCGACCTTGTTCGGCCAGGAATGCCATCACGCCCGCCGCCGAATCGAGGCCGAAGGCCGAGCCGCCCGACAGTCCCAGCGCATCGATCGCCTGCACGGTGTTCTCCGGCTCCAGCAGCGCGGTCTCCCGCGTGCCGGGCGCGCCGCCGAGGATCGACACCGAGGCGACGGCCGGCTGGTCGAAGACAACGGCTGTGGTGCCACTCTTCAGGGCTGCGTCGTCTGCATGGCCGACGCGTATGCCGGCGATGTCGGTGAGAAGGTTGCGGGGTCCTGCCCGCCACGCGGCCATGGCTCAGCCACCGGCTTCGTCGGCGAAGCGGTCGCCGCGCCAGACGAAGACCCGGTAGAGGTCGAGATCGGAATCGCCTTTCGCGTCGAAGCGCACGGTACCGAGTTCCGTCGCGAAAGCGCCGGACTGGAGCACGGCCGGGACCGTCCGGCTGCTCTCGCGGGCCGCCCGCACCGCGGCGACGGCGATCTCGGTCGCGGCGAAGGCCGGGCCGAAATACCCTTTCGGCGCCGTATCGTCCGCCGGCGTCGGCGCGTCGGCGCTGCCGGCCAGTTCCGGAAAACGCATGCGCGGCGCGACGGCGACGACGCCGTCGGGCAGGGGCACGTCGATGCTCGCCTCGTCGAGCAGCGACTCACCGCCGACGATCTCAAGCTCGAGCCCCAGCTCGCCGGCGTCGCGGGCGATGGTCGCGATGTCCGGCCGATCGCCCGCGATGACGAATCTTGTGACGCCGGTGCGTTCCAGGCGGCGGACCAGCGCAAACTGCTTCTCTTCGGCGGGGCGATAATTGTCGATCGTCTGCGGCACCATTCCCTGCTCCTCGAGCAGGCGCCGCACGGAGTCGGTCAGGCCCCGCGCGGTTATCGAGCCGTCTTCAACGAGCCCGAATGGCTGGTCCCGCCAACGCGAGGCGAGGATCTGGGCGACCTTGGCCGCTTCCGCATCTGATCGCGGCGCGATTCGCCAAATCAGGTCCCCGGTTCGTTCGCGCCGGTCGGTCAGTCGGTTCGCCCGCACCCCGACGTTGAGCGTGGGGATTGCCGCTGTCCGCAGGACCGGCAATGCCGCCTCCAGGGCTTCGGTGCAGAGGAAGCCGACGACGATCGCCACGTCCGTCGCAACGAACGTCTCCGCTGCCTGGCGACCGCCTTCCGCCGAGCAGGCCGTATCGGCGGTCACGGTCTCCGCCCGCCCGTCGGTGCCCGACAGGCGGGCCACGGCGGCCTCCACGCCGCTCCTCAACTGCTCGCCCAGAATCGCCTCGCTGCCCGACAACGGGGCGGCGACGCCGATGACCACCGGCGCCACGGGCTGCTGCGCCCCTGCCGGGGAGACCAGCCAGGCGGCGAGAAAGAGCGTGAGGCGGAGCTTGCTGCGCGGCAGGGATGCGTCGGACATGCCCCGACCTTATCGCGGCACGCCTGTATTGACGAGACCGCGAGGCTGCGGCGGGACCGTCGCGACGGAGCCGACAGCTCGTTCACCGATGAGCGAACGCGCTGTATGCGAGCGCCGGCCGTCGCCCCCGTGCGAATCCCCTCCTGCCGCACTATCTTGTCCGGTGAACGGTACGGGATCCGGCCGCAATGCATGGAAGAATGTTTGCTGACCACATCGACGATCGACCGCGACAGCTTTCGCCAGGCGATGAGTCGCTTTGCGTCCGCAGTGCACCTGGTGACGACCGAGGGACCGGCGGGACGCCGCGGCGTGACCGTGTCGTCCGCCTGTTCCGTCTCGGACGAGCCGGCGACGCTGCTGGTCTGTCTCAACACCTCGAGCCCGGCCAACGACCGCTTCGCGGAGAACGGCAATTTCGCGCTCAATCTCATGTCCGGCGCCGACGAGAAGCTGGCGCGTGCCTTTGCCGGCGAGGGCGGGCTCGACCCGGACGATCGATTCGCGCTGGGCGAATGGGATATCCTGCAGACGGGCGCGCCCGTGCTGCGCTCGGCGCTCGCGGGCTTCGACTGCCGGATGCGCGACACGAGGCTCGTCGCCACGCACCGGGTTATGATCGGGGAGGTCGTGGCGCTGCGCAGCGGCCCGCCCGGCCCGTCTCTCGTGTATCTCGACCGGCGCTATCGCACGCTCTAGCCTGACGCATCTGCCCTGGACCCACAGGAAGCCACCATCGTGACAATCCCATTGCCGGCATCGATCGACGAAACGGAGCGCCTGCTCGATCGGGAGAACTACGTCGCCGACCGGGCGCTCGCCACCGTGCTCTTCCTGTCGCTGAAGATGGGACGGCCGCTGTTCCTCGAAGGCGAGGCCGGCGTCGGCAAGACCGAGATTGCCAAGGTGCTGGCACAGGCGCTCGGCCGGCCGCTGATCCGGCTGCAGTGCTACGAGGGTCTCGACGTGTCTTCGGCGCTGTACGAGTGGAACTACGCCGCCCAGATGATCGAGATCCGCCTGCGCGAGGCCTCCGGCGATACGTCGCGGGATGCGACCCGCTCGGAGATCTTTTCCGAACGCTTCCTGATCCGCCGGCCGATCCTGCAGGCGCTGGAAGGCGAGCCGGGCCGCGCCCCGGTGCTGCTGATCGACGAGCTCGACCGGACCGACGAGGCCTTCGAGGCGTTCCTGCTGGAGATCCTGTCCGACAACCAGGTGACGATTCCCGAGCTCGGCACGATCCGAGCCGCCGAGCCGCCGATCGTCATCATCACCACCAACCGCACCCGCGAGATCCACGACGCGCTGAAGCGGCGCTGCTTATACCACTGGGTCGACTATCCGGGTGCCGCCCGCGAGCTGGAGATCGTCCACCGCAAGGCGCCGCGCGCCAATGCGGATCTTGCCGCCGAACTCGTCGCCTTCGTGCAGCGGCTGCGCACGATCGACCTGTTCAAGGCGCCGGGCGTCGCAGAGACGATCGACTGGGCTAACGCCCTGACCGAGCTTAACGCCGTGGCGCTGGATCCCGCCCACGTCTCCGACACGCTCGGCGTCCTGCTCAAGTACCAGGACGACATCCAGCGCATGGAACGGGGCGAGAGCCGCGAAATCCTCACCGAGGTCAAGCGCGAGCTGGCAGCGTCGTGATACGATGAGCGACCTTTCGCCGACACGCGCCGATCCCGAAGGCCGGTTGGCCGACAACATCGTCTATTTTGCCCGCGCCCTGCGCAAGGCCGGGCTGAAGCTCGGGCCCTCGACGACGATCGACGCGATCGAGGCGGTGAAGGTGGCCGGGCTTTCCTCACGGGACGATTTCTACTGGACACTCCATGCTGTCCTCGTCACCCGGCATGAGGACGACGCGGTTTACGACGAGGCGTTCCGGCTGTTCTGGCGCTCGCGCGAGTTGATCGAGAAGATGATCGCGATGTTCTCGCCGACGGCACCGGCCCGGCCTTCGGACGAGAAGAAGCGGGCCGGCGAGGGGCGTGCGGCCGAGGCGATGTTCGAGGACGCCGAGCAGCGCCTGACGCGCCAGGAGAAGCCGCAGCTGGAGATCGACGCCAGCCTCACCGTTTCCGGCGACGAGGTGCTTCGGCGGAAAGACTTCGCGCAGATGACGCTGGCCGAGGTGGCGGAGGCCAAGCGCGCCATCGCCGCACTGCGGCTGCCGGCGGACAAGGTGACGACCCGGCGATACAGGCCGGACTCGCGCGGTGCGCGGATCGACCCGAGGGCGATGATGCGGGCGTCGATGCGCACCGGCGGCGACCTCGTGCTGCCGAAGTTCCGCTCGCGCCGGGAGATTCATCCGCCGTTGGTGATCATCGCCGACATCTCCGGCTCGATGAGCCAGTACACGCGGATCTTCCTGCATTTCCTGCACGCCCTGACCGAGAAGCGGCGGCGGGTGCACACGTTCCTCTTCGGGACGCGGCTCACCAACGTCACGCGGCAAATGCGCCGCAAGGACCCCGACGAGGCGCTGGCCGACTGCGCCGACGCGGTGCGCGACTGGTCCGGCGGCACCCGCATCGGCGCGGCGCTCGGCGCGTTCAACCGCGACTGGTCGCGGCGGGTGCTCAACCAGGGGGCCGTCGTGCTGCTGATCACCGATGGCCTCGAACGAGATTCGGTCGAGGACCTCTCGCACGAGATGGAGCGGCTGCATAAATCCTGTCGGCGGCTGATCTGGCTCAACCCGCTTCTGCGCTTCGACGGCTTTGCCGCGCGGGCTAAGGGCGTGAGGGCCATCCTGCCGCATGTCGACGAGTTCCGGTCGGTGCATTCGCTGGAGGCGATGGGCGCGCTCTGCGACGCGCTGTCGGGCACCGGCGGCCGCAATGCCGATCCGAAGCTCTGGCTCGAGGCGGCCGAGCGTTCGATCGCCGCCTGATCGGGGCGTCGAAAAGTGCCGCTGGCTCAAGGAGAGCGACAATGTCTGAAACGAGCGAATTCGACGTCCTGAAGACGGCGGAAGCCTGGGCTGCGGAGGGGCGGCGCGTGGCGCTCGCCACCGTGGTCGAGACATGGGGCTCGGCGCCGCGGCCGACCGGCAGCCATCTGGTGATCGACTCCGACGGCAATTTCGAAGGATCGGTGTCCGGCGGCTGCGTCGAGGGGGCGGTGGTCGCCGAGGCGACCGATATCATCGAGGCGGGCGAGCCGCGCATGCTGGAGTTCGGCGTTGCCGACGAGACGGCCTGGCAGGTGGGCCTCTCCTGCGGCGGGCGCATCCGGGTCTATGTCGAGCGAGTGAACTGATGGACCGCGCGCTGCTCGCAGAGCTCAACGAGGAACGCGCAGCCCGCCGCGCCGCCGTCGTGGTCACCGACCTCGCGAGCGGCCGGCAGCGGCTGGTGCGCGAGGCGGAACTCGCCGGCGATCCGCTCGGCGAGGCGATTGGCCGCGCCATCCGCGCCGGCAAGTCTGGCATCGTCGAGACCGAAGCTGGCGAGATGTTCATGAACGCACATCTGCCGCCGGCCCGGCTCGTGGTGATCGGCGCCGTGCACATCAGCCAGGCATTGGCGCCGATGGCGAAGCTTGCCGGCTACGACGTCGAGATCATCGATCCGCGCACGGCCTTTGCCACCGCCGACCGTTTCCCGGGCGTGCCGCTGCATGCCGAATGGCCGCAGGACGTGCTGGCCGGCCGGCCGCTCGATCCCTACACGGCGGTCTGCGCGATCACCCACGACCCCAAGATCGACGACTATCCGCTGATCGAGGCGCTGAAGGTCGGCTGCTTCTATGTCGGTGCCCTCGGCAGCCGGAAGACCCATGCGCGTCGGGTCGAGCGCCTGACTGAAGCGGGGCTTTCGCCGCAGGCGATCGAGCGGATCGAGGCGCCGATCGGCGCCGATATCGGCGCCTCGGCGCCGGGCGAGATCGCCGTCGCCATCCTCGCCTCGGTGATCGCCGGCTTCCGCAAGCGCAAGATGTTCGCCGAGCGCCGCGGCGAGACGGCAGCGGCATGATCTTCGGCCGCGTCCCCGTCGACGAGGCCGAAGGCGCGATCCTGGCGCATTCGCGCAGCCTGCCGGACCGTCGGCTGAAGAAGGGCGCCAGGCTTGCGGCGGAGGATCTGGCGGCATTGCGTTCGGCCGGCGTGACGGAGATCGTCGCCGCGCGGCTCGATCCCGGCGATCTCGCCGAGGACGCAGCGGCCGCAGCGATCGGCGAGGCGCTCCGCGCGGCTTGTATCCGCGTGGCGGAGGCGGCGACCGGGCGGTGCAACCTGTATGCCGAGACGGCGGGGCTGTTCCTGCCCGATCGCGGCGTCGTCGACGCGCTGAACGCCATCGACCCGGGGATCACGCTGGCGACGCTGGACGAATACGAGCCGGTAGAAGCTGGCCGGATGGTTGCGACCGTGAAGATCATTCCGCTCGCCGTGGCTGGCGCCGCAGTCGAAGCGGCGCTGGCGCTGCTGCGGGAGGCACCGGCCTTCCGGCTCGCGCCCTGGCGGCCCCGGCGCGTGGCGCTGATCCAAACCGAGCTTCCCGGGGTGAAGCCGAGCGTGCTCGACAAGACCCGAAGGGCGACCGAGGCCCGGCTTGCCCCGTCTGGCAGCCACATCGTCAGTGAACAGCGCTGCCGGCACGACACCGAGGCGCTCGGGGCGCTGCTGGCAGAGCCGGGCGACGCCGATCTGACGCTGGTCTTCGGCGCCTCGGCGGTGATCGACCGGGGCGACGTGATCCCGGCGGCGATCGAGGCGGCCGGCGGCACGGTGGAGCATCTCGGCATGCCGGTCGATCCGGGCAATCTGCTGCTGCTCGGCCGGCTTGGCGGGCAGCCGGTGCTCGGCGCGCCGGGCTGCGCCCGCAGTCCGAAGGAGAACGGCTTCGACTGGGTGCTGCAGCGCATCCTGGCGGACGTGCCGGTCACCGCGGCCGATATCCGCCGCATGGGCGTCGGCGGGCTGTTGATGGAGATTGCCTCGCGGCCGCAGCCACGCGAGGCGGACACCGCCGCGGCGGAGCCGGTCGTCGACATCATCGTGCTCGCCGCGGGGCGTTCCAGCCGCATGGGCGGCCCGAACAAGCTGCTGGCGACCTTCGGCGGCGTCCCGCTGATCCGGCGGTCGGTGGAGACGGCGCTCGCCGCGCGCAACGCCGGAATGGTCCGGGTGGTGGTGGGGCACATGCACGAGGCGATCGAGGCGGCGCTCGCGGGACTGCCGGTCGAGATCGTCGCCAACCCGGACTTCGAGGCCGGGCTCTCGACCTCGCTGAAGGCCGGCTTCGCCGCGTCGACCGCGGCGGATGGCGTGCTGGTCATGCTCGCCGACCAGCCGCTGCTGGGCGCCGCCGATCTCGATCGCCTGATCGCCGCGTTCACCGGCGAGGGCAAAGGCGCCATCGTCGCCGCCACCGACCGCGGCCGGCGCCGCAACCCGGTGATTCTGTCCACCGGCTTTGCCGACGCCATCGCCGGGCTGGCGGGCGACGTGGGCGCCGCTCCGGTCATTGCTTCGCATCCCGAGGCGCTGACGGAAATCGAGATCGGCGCGGCGGCCGGCACCGACGTCGACACGCCGGCAGCGCTGGCGGCAGCCGGCGGGACCTTTACGCCTGCCTTCGCAAAGTGAATCCGAAGACGGACCCAAGCAGCTGCTTCCGAAAGCAAAGCCCGGTCAGTCGGCGAGGCGTTTGTTCCATGTCTGGCCGACGAGGTCGCAGCCGAAACTGTGGTGCGGCTCCTCGCCGACGAGGCGGAATCCGGCCGCCTCATAGAGCCGGCGCGCCGCGACAAGCACGGAATTCGTCCACAGCGTGATGTCGCGATAGCCGGCATCAGCGGCAAAGCCGACCGCCCGTCCCACCAGTTCGGCACCAAGACCCTGGCCGCGAGCGCTGGGCTCGACATAGAGCAGGCGGAGCTTTGCCACGCTTTCCGACTGGCTGACGACGAAGACAGAACCGACGATCGCGCCATCCTGTTCGGCAATCCAGCAGCGTTCGCGATCCGCCTCGAAACGGGTGACGAAGTCCGACACGATACCCGCCACCAGCGCCTCGTAGGTCCAGTCGAAGCCATATTCGCTGGCGTAGAGAACGGCCTGGCGATGCGTGACCCACGCCAGGTCGCCGACGGCAGGCGGACGCAGGACCGGCGGCGTCCGCCGGGCGGTGAGGAGGCGACGAAGCTCCCGCATCGCCGCGACCAGCCGCTGGCGGTCCGCCGGCGGCAACGGCGCCAGCCAGGCCGCCACGGCGTCGGCGGCGGCCGCATCGAGCCGGGCAAAGACTTCAGAGCCTTGCTGCGTCAGTCGGAGAACGGCACGCCGCTGGTCACGATCGGAAGGAGCCCGTGTGACGATGCCTTGCGCTTCCAGGCCTGTTAGCATGCGGCTGAGAAGCCCCTGGTCCATGCCGAGGAAGCGGGCGACATCGACCGCCGCCGGGCTCTCCCGCGTGGCGATCTCGTAGATGAGGCGGGCCTGGCTGAGCGAGAACGGCGTGCTGAGCAACCCCTCGTCCAGCAGCCCGATTTGACGGGTGTAGAAGCGGTTGAAGTCGCGGACGTCCGCGATGTCTTCAGACAACGGCATGAGAGGCACTCCGGGCTAGAAGCGTGATCCTCGGTAAGAAACTTGACATAGTCAAGCAACCGGCATTGCCGATGCAGCGCGCTGTGTCGCACTTGCAGGCGTTGCGCAAGAACGCATCTGCCAAGCCGCAACGGAGGACTGCATGGCGAGATATCTGATCGTGGGCGGCCAGGGCGGGGTCGGTGAGGCAATGGCGCGACGACTGGCTGGGGCGGGACATGAGCTCGTACTGACCGGACGATCGGCCGAAGGTGTCGAGCCGCTCGCCGCCGAACTCGGCGCGGAAGCGCTCGCGCTGGACGTCCTCGACGACGCCGGCATCCAGCGCCTCTCGGCTGTTGCGGCCGAGCCGCTCAACGGCCTCGTCTATGCGGCCGGCACGATCACGCTGAAGCCGTTCGACCGGCTCGTCGAGGACGACTTCCTCAATGTTTTCAGGGTCAACGCGCTGGGCGCGGCGAAAGTGATTCAGGTCCTGCTGCCGGGGCTGAAGGCCGCGCCCGAGGGGGCGAGCGTCCTGCTCTTCTCGACAATTGCCGTCGACCAGGGCTTTGCCGCGCACGCCTCGATCGCGATGGCGAAGGGCGCGGTCGTCGGCCTGGTCAGGTCGCTGGCGGCGGAGTTCGCGCCGCAGATCCGGGTCAACGCCATCGCGCCGTCGCTGCTCGACACGCCGCTCGGCCGCACCGTCGCCGGATCGCCGCGCATGGCGGAGGCGGTGGCGAACCTTCACCCGATTCCGCGGCTCGGCACCACCGGCGACATCGCCGCCATGGGCGAGCTGCTGCTGACGGAGGCGGGGTCGTGGATCACCGGGCAGGTGATCGGCATAGACGGCGGCCGTTCGCGGCTGCGCACGCCGCGCGGCTGAGCGTTTCGCCGCACCGCTGCCGGCTTGCCAGACGGCGGCCGCTTAAGCCATTGTTAACCGCTTACGCCGCAGCCTTTGCCTGCCGGCCTCCTGTCCGGCTGGCGCTGCGATGGGGTGCGCCGATGACGAAGAGAACTGCCGACCCGCAATTCGTCCGCATGCTCGGCGGCTACGGCCTGACGAGCGCCGAGGTGCTCTACCGGATGCCGGATCATCCGAGCTTCCTGCAGAGCTTCTTCTGGCAGTTCGAGGACCTCGCACCCGACTACCCCAGGCTGAAGCGGTTTCTCGATCACTGGGAACGGGAGGTCGAGGCGGCGATCCATTCGGTAAGGGTAATGCATGCGGGCCTGATCAAGCCGCGCGAGGTGCGGCTGGTCAAGGATGGCGGGCTGCTCCACTGATCGACGGGCTCAGCCTGTTGCGTCTTCGGCGGCGGCCTTGAGCGGATTGAATTCGAAGGTCGCACGGATGACCCCGTGGTCGTTCGAGCCGAGATCGCGGTGTGCGTCGAAGTTCAGGTGGTCGTTCTGGACAACGAGATCCTTGAAGCTCCAGATGCGCCGCCGGCTGTTGTCGTAGAATTCCTGGCTGACGAGGATCTGGTCCAGCGATTCCCGCTCGTTCTGGAAGACGTGGGTGTAGTAGACGTCGCGGGTGCTGCGATATTGCTGCAGGGTCTGGGCGGTGTAGAGGTCGGTGTCGCCACCCCCCGTCTGGAAGCCCATCAGGTAGCGCGGCTGACCGGTGAGGATGTTCAGCGTGTTGCTGAGCAGCCCGTCATTGACGTCGCCGAGGACGACGACCGGATCGTTCGTGCCTTTCATGAGCCTGGTGAGGATCATGCGCAATGCCGTTGCCTCGGCCGTGCGCCTGATGGTCGAAAGGCCGGCGCCGATCGCCTCGGCATAGGGTGCATGCACCGGCTTGTCGTACCATGGCTCGCGGAAGACCTGGGTCGGCGCCTTCGACTTGAAATGGCAGACGAAGACGTGGATTTCGGGGGATGTCGCAACCGGCTTGATCCGGAAGTGCAGGACCGGCCGCGAGAAGCGGCTGACCGAGACGGCGATCTCGCTCGTCTGCTCGTCATCGCCCCCGCTCTTCAGGATGAAATCGTCGGGAAAACGCTCGATCCATTCGGGGTCGCCGATGAGGATCTCGCTCTTCACCGCGCCGGCACAGACGATGCGCGAGCCATCATGTCCGGGCGGAACCAGCGCCGTGTAGGCCCGCTCCATCCCCGCTCCGCTCAACACGTCGACGAGAGCATCGCCGTGCCACAGCTCCTGGAAGCCGTACACGTCGGACCGCAGGGTTTTCAGCTGGCGCGCCGTATAGTCGATCTTGGCGTCGTACTCTTCCAGCGTCCAGGGCTTGCTCGACTTGTAGAGCGGCAGTCCGGGCCGGTTGAGATTGAGGAGGTTGAATGTCGTGAAGCTTAACCGCGCCCGGGCCATGTTGGTTCCCGTGTAACAAACGACGATTTGCTTACGATATACGTAGCATCACCCTGCGGCAAGCGGCAGTTCGTCTTATTTCTTTAGGGCGGAGCGGGACTGCGCTCAGAGCAGCCGGAGGCCCTTCAGGCTGGCGTGACCGGCCTTGCCGATGATGATGTGGTCGTGGACCTCGATGCCGAGCGGCCGGGCCACATCGGCGATCGTCCGGGTCATCTCGATATCGGCGCGGGAGGGGGTGGGATCGCCCGAGGGGTGGTTGTGGACCAGGATGATCGCCGTCGCGGAGAGTTCGAGCGCCCGGCGGACGACCTCGCGGGGATACACCGGCGTGTGGTCGACGGTGCCGGTGCCCTGCACCTCGTCGGCTATCAGGGCGTTCTTCTTGTCCAGAAACAGGATGCGGAACTGCTCACGGCTCTCGTGCGCCATGGCCGCCGTGCAATAATCGAGTACCGCCGCCCACGACGACAGCACCTCGCGCCGCCGGACCGCCGACCGCATCGCCCGCTGGTTGATCGCGGCGACGATGGAAAGATCGAGCGCCACCGCGTCCTTCACCCCGGCGATTTCGGTCAGCCGGCGGCGGGGCGCGTTGAGCACCTCGGCCAACGAGCCGAACCGGGCGATCAGCGCCTTGGCGATCGGCTTGACGTCGCGGCGCGGGATCGTCCGGAACAGGATCAGCTCGAGCAGCTCGTAGTCGGCGAGGGCGTCTGCGCCCGCGGCGGCGAAACGTTCGCGAAGCCTGTCGCGGTGGCCGTCGTGATGAGCGGCAGGTTGATCCTGTGCCGGACGGCCACCGGCTTCCGAGAGACCGGACTGTTCGGTTTCTTCCTCGGAGCCGGCGGGCGACATGGCTTCTAGTCGGCCGATCCGGCCGAACCGTCGACTGCGAGACCCGGCGTGTCCAGACCGCCAGGCGACAGGGTGAAGACCTCGCAGCCCGTCTCGGTGACGCCGACCGTGTGCTCGTACTGAGCCGAGAGCGAGCGGTCCCGGGTGACCGCCGTCCAGCCGTCACTGAGAATCTTCACGTGCGCCCGGCCGATATTGATCATCGGCTCGATGGTGAAGATCATGCCGGGGCGCATCTCCGGCCCTTCGCCACGCCGGCCGTAATGCAGGACGTTCGGCGCATCGTGAAACAGGCGCCCGACGCCGTGGCCGCAGAAATCCCGCACGACGGAGCAGCGCTCGGCCTCGGCGAAGGTCTGGATCGCCTCGCCGATGTCGCCGATATGGCCGCCCGGGCGGACCTGTTCGATGCCGAGAAGCAGCGAGCGATAGGTGACGTCGCAGAGCCGCTCCGCCGCCCGCTTGATCCGCCCCACGGGATACATGCGCGAGGAGTCGCCATGCCAGCCATCGACGATGAAGGTGACGTCGATATTGACGATGTCACCTTCCTTGAGCGGCTTGTCGTTCGGAATGCCGTGGCAGACGACGTGGTTGATCGAGGTGCAGACGCTCTTTGTGTAGCCGCGGTAATTCAGCGTCGCCGGCACCGCGTCGTTGGCGATGGCGAAATCGTAGACGAACCGATCGATCGCTTCGGTCGGCAGGCCTGGCTCGACGATAGCGGCCAGTTCATCCAGGCATCTTGCCGTCAGCTGGCAGGCGCGGCGCATGCCCGCGAAGGCCGCCTCGTCGTAGAGCCGGATGGCGCCCGTGTTGCGCGTCGGATTGGCTTCGGCTGCGAGATAGGTGGTCATGGGCGGGGCCGGTCGACGATCAGGATGGTTGGCGAGGCGTTCAAGCTGATGTCGCATCGAACCGCACTGGCTTCAACCCCTGTGGCGTGGGCGGCAGCGGGTTCCGGCTCAGGCCATGACCTTCACGTAGGATCCCGGCGCGTCCTCGATGGGCTTCAGCTTGCGCCCGCCCGGCTTGCGCGCCTTGACCTTGGCGCCCGATTGCGGCGCCAGCCATTCCTGCCAATGCGGCCACCAGGAGCCCCCCGTCTCGCGCGCGGCGAGCAGCCAATCCTCGTAGCTGCGGCCGATGTCCGGCGAAGGGCCGGTCCAGAACTGATACTTGTGCTTGGCCGGCGGGTTGACGACGCCGGCGATGTGGCCGGAGCCGGTGAGGACGAAGGTGACCTGCGATCCAAAGGCGAGGCTGCCGGTGTAGACGCTCCGTGCCGGTGCGATGTGATCGTCCTTGGTGGCGAGGTTGTAGATCGGGAGATCCACCGTCGACAGGTCGAGCCGGCGGCCGCCGATCTCCATATGGCCTCGCGCCAGCTTGTTCTCCAGATAGCAGTTGCGCAGATAGAAGAGATGGTTGGCCTTCGGCATGCGCGTGGAATCAGCGTTCCAGTAGAGCAGGTCGAAGGGCAGGGGCTCCTTGCCCTTCAGGTAATTGTTGACGAAATACGGCCAGATCAGATCCCCCGACCGCAACATGTTGAACGCCGTCGCCATCTGCGAGCCGTCGAGATAGCCCTTGGCGTCCATCGACCGCTCGATCAGCTTCAGCTGCGCCTCGTCGACGAAGACCTTCAGGTCGCCGGCATGGGTGAAGTCGATCTGTGTGGTCAGGAAGGTGGCGGAGCGGATGCGCTCGTCGCCGCCGGCCTTCAGATAGGCCAGCGAGGCACCGAGCAGCGTGCCGCCGACGCAGTAGCCGACGGCGTTGACCTCGCGCTGGGCCGTCGCCGCCTCGATCGTGTCGAGGGCGAAGACGATGCCTTCCTCGATATAGGCCTGCCAGTCCTTGCCCGCCTGCTTCTCGGACGGATTGACCCAGGAGACGACGAAGACCGTGTGGCCCTGCGAGACCAGCCAGCGGATCAGCGACTTTTCGGGGTTCAGGTCGAGAATGTAGAACTTGTTGATCCAGGGCGGCACGATGAGCAGCGGCCGCTTGAACACCGTCTCGGTCTGCGGCGCGTACTGGATGATCTGGCAGACGTCGTTCTGTGCGACGACCTTGCCGGGAGTGACCGCCATGTCGCGGCCGACCTTGAATGACGAATAGTCCGCCTGACGCAGCTTCAGCGTGCCGTGGCCCGCAGCCATGTCCTCGGCGAACATCTTCATGCCCCGAACGAGGTTCTCGCCGTTGCAGGCGACGGTCTCGCGAAACAGTTCCGGGTTGGTGACGACGAAGTTGGACGGCGAGATCGCGTTGGATATCTGCCGGACGTAGAAGGCCGCCTTCTGGCGGGTGTGGGGATCCAGCCCCTCGGTCTTGTCGACGAGGTCATCGGCCCATCTGGCGGTGAGCAGGTAGGCCTGCTTGACGAAATCGAAGAACGGATGGTTCTGCCACTCCGCATCGGCGAAGCGCTTGTCGCCTGTGGCCGAAGCGATCGGCGGCAGGTCGGCTTCGCCCGCCAGCCGACGGATCGAGTTGTTCCACACCGCCATGTAGCCGGCGAAGAGCGTCGTCTGAGCCTCGATGGCGCGGGCCGGGTCCGTCAGCCAGTACTCCGAGACCTTTGATAGCGTCGTGACGAGTTCGCTCATCGGCAGTGGGCCGCTGTCGACGACCTCGCCCTTTTCACGCGGCTCGACCCAGGCGGCCGCTGCCTTGCCGATCTGTTCGAGCATCCGCGCCATGTTGCGTGCGAAAGCCTCCGGGTCCCGAACGACGTAATCCTCGCCGATCGAACCGGGGCCCTTGCCGTCGTGCGGCTGTTTCGCCGTCATCGTTCTGCCTCCCGTCGTGCCCGTGCCCGGCCATGTCGGCCGCGGCCGCTGCGAGCCGAAAACGCCGATCGACTCGTCGGACCTGTCATCCGGAGCAATCGCGCCGTGTCGCTTTGTAAACGGTCACTCTCTAGGATATGAGACAAAGCGCTGTTTCAAGAAGGCCCTTCTGGCAATGATACCGCTTTCCCTGCTGCGAACCCTTGCCGTCTGCTGCGCTATCGTGCCGGCCGCCGGTTGCCAGTCGTTCTTCGGGGACGACGAGGACACGTCGGTTGGCGCGATGCGTCTTGCTGCGGCGCCTGCCGTGCCGTCTGCGCAGCGTCGGGACGAGGACGGCTTTCCGTTGCTCGGCGCGGTGCCGAGGGCCGCGGCGCCGCAACTGACGGATGCCGAGGCGCAGGCCGGCCAGGCGCAGCTCGGTGCCATGGCCCAGCAGCGCGCTGCGACTCCGCCGTCCAGCGGCCCCGCGCAGGTCGCACGGCTCCAGGCGCTGCGCCAGCAGCAGGCGGCCGAGGTCGACGCGGCGCTGGCACGGCGCCCGGAGGCGCAACAGCCCGCTGCGTCACGCCCCCAGAGTCCGGAGGACGTGCTGCGCCAAATCGAGGCCGGAGAGTAGACGCGAGACGTCGTTTGCGCCATTCCCGCGAACCAGCCGGGAGACGAGCACCATGGAAGAATTTCATAAAGTCCGCAGACTGCCGCCTTACGTGTTCGAGGAGGTCAACCGCCTGAAGGCGGCGGCCCGCGCCGGCGGCGCCGACATCATCGATCTCGGCATGGGCAACCCCGACCTGCCGACGCCGAAATTCATCGTCGACAAGCTCTGCGAAGTGATCCGCGACCCGCGGTCGCACCGCTATTCGGCGTCGAAGGGCATTGCCGGTCTTCGCAAGGCGCAGGCCGCCTACTACCAGCGGCGGTTCGGGGTGAAGCTCGACCCGGCGACGCAGGTCGTGGCGACGCTGGGCTCCAAGGAGGGCTTCGCCAACATGGCGCAGGCGATCACCGCGCCGGGCGACGTGGTGCTCTGCCCGAACCCGACCTATCCGATCCACGCCTTCGGCTTCCTGATGGCCGGCGGAACGATCCGCGCCATTCCCGCCAGGCCGGATGCCGAGTTCATGGTCGCGATCGACCGCGCCGTCCGCTATTCGATCCCCAAGCCGATCGCGATCATCCTCAACTATCCGGCCAATCCCACCGCCTTCGAGGCCGACCTCGACTTCTATCGCGAGGTCGTCGCCTTCGCGCGCAAGCACTCGATCGCCATCCTTTCCGACCTCGCCTATGCCGAGATCTTCTT
Organism: Aurantimonas endophytica; assembly: GCF_014196845.1. Lineage (GTDB taxonomy): Bacteria > Pseudomonadota > Alphaproteobacteria > Rhizobiales > Rhizobiaceae > Aurantimonas > Aurantimonas endophytica. The sequence continues at coordinate 828,206 of NZ_JACIEM010000001.1, read as the reverse complement.
CGACGGCTCGCCGCCGCCCTCGATCCTCGAGGTCGACGGGGCGATGGACGTCGCGGTCGAGTTCACCTCGATGTCGAAGACCTTCTCGATGCCGGGCTGGCGGATGGGGTTCGCCGTCGGCAACGAGCGGCTTCTGGCGGCGCTGGCTCGGGTGAAGTCGTATCTGGACTACGGCGCCTTCACGCCGATCCAGGTCGCGGCGACCGCCGCCCTCAACGCCGGCGACGAGGTGATCGAGGAAGTGCGGACCGTCTACCGCCGCCGCCGCGACGTTCTGGTGGACTCCTTCGGGCGTGCCGGCTGGCAGATTCCGGCGCCATCCTCGACCATGTTCGCCTGGGCACCGCTGCCGCCCGCCTATCGCGGCATGGGCTCGCTGGAATTCTCCAAGCTGTTGATCGAGAAGGCGGATGTCGCCGTGGCGCCGGGCATCGGCTTCGGTGAGCACGGCGACGATCATGTCCGCATCGCGCTGGTCGAGAACGAGCACCGGATCCGGCAGGCGGCTCGCAACATCCGCCGCTTCCTTGCCACCGGCGAGGAAGCCGGGCAGAAGGTCGTTTCCTTAGCCGGGCAGCCCTGACCGGGAACCCGGCCGCGACCCCGAGAACGATCAGGTACCCATGAACAGTCCCTTGCGGCTCGGCCTCGCCGGGCTCGGAACCGTCGGTGCGAGTCTTGCACGGCTGATTGAGGCCAAGTCGGAGACGCTGGCGAACCGCGTCGGACGGCCGATCGAGGTCGCCGCGGTGTCGGCGCGCGACCGGACGAAGGACCGGGGCATCGATACGACGGGCCTCGCCTGGTTCGACGATCCTGTCGCGCTGGCCTCCGAAGCCGAGATCGACGTGTTCGTCGAGCTCATCGGTGGCGCCGAGGGGCCGGCGCACGATGCGGTCAAGGCCGCGCTCGGCCGCGGTATTCCTGTGGTGACCGCCAACAAGGCGCTGCTTGCCCATCACGGCGTGGCGCTCGCACGGCTTGCCGCGCGCAAGGGCACCGAAATCCTGTTCGAGGCGGCGGTCGCGGGTGGTATCCCGATCATCAAGACGATGCGGGAAGGTCTTTCCGGCAACAGCGTCAGCCGCGTCTACGGCATCCTCAACGGCACCTGCAACTACATGCTCACCCGCATGGAGGCCGAGGGAATCGCGTTCGACGACTGCCTGGCGGACGCCCAGCGGCTCGGCTATGCCGAAGCCGACCCGACCTTCGACATCGGCGGATTCGACGCCGCGCACAAGCTGGCGATCCTGACGTCGCTCGCCTTCGGCTGCGAGATCGACCTCGACAGCGTGTTCATCGAGGGCATCTCCGCGGTCACCAACGACGACATAGCGGCCGCCGCCGAGCTCGGCTACCGGATCAAGCTGCTGGCAGTCGCCCAGCGCACCGAGACCGGCATCGAGCAGCGCGTGCACCCGACGATGATCCCGTCGAGCTCGGCGATGGCGCAGGTGAACGGCGTGACCAATGCGGTGGCCGTCGACACCGACCTTCTCGGCTCGATCCTGCTCGCCGGTCCCGGCGCCGGCGGCGAGGCGACCGCCTCCGCCGTCCTGTCCGACATCATGGACGTTGCCGGCGGAGTGCTGCCGCCCACGCTCGGCCTGCCGCCGGCCAAGCTCGCGCCCTACAAGCGGGCCCGCATGCGCGCCCATGAAGGCGGCTACTATATTCGCCTGTCGGTCTACGACCGGGTGGGCGCCTTTGCCTCGATCGCGCGGCGCATGGCCGAGAACCAGATCTCGCTGGAATCGATCGTGCAGCGCAAGCAGGCAGGCTCGGGCGATCCGTCGACCGCACCAGTCGTTCTCGTGACCCACGAGACCACGGAAGCGGCGGTTCGCAAGGCGTTGGAGGCGGTGTCGAAGGACGGGCACCTGAAGGGCGAGCCGAAAATGATCCGCATCGAGGCGCTCAGCTAAGAGCCGCAGGCAGCCTCGGGATCGGCGCGGCTGCAGGTCGCGGGCGCCGTCGGACCTGTCGACGTGAAGCGCCATGCTTCAATGACATTGCGCTTTCACACGGCCGGGACATATCAGGCGCAGGCCGAAGCCGGAGCGAAATCCGGACGCCAGGAGGAGACGGGGACATGACCGAGGGCAATACAGGCGGCGAGATGCTGGACCGGGTCCTGACTCTCGAGATCGCCCGGGTCACCGAGAAGGCCGCCGTCGCGGCGGCACGGCTACGCGGCCGCGGCGACGAGAAGGCGGCAGACCAGGCCGCAGTCGACGCTATGCGCTCGGAGCTCAACCAGCTGGCCATCGACGGCACCATCGTGATCGGCGAGGGCGAGCGTGACGAGGCGCCGATGCTGTACATCGGCGAATCGGTCGGAACGAAGGTCGGGCCGAAGGTCGACATCGCCCTGGACCCGCTCGAGGGCACAACGGTCTGCGCCAAGAACCTGCCGAATTCGCTCGCCGTCATCGCCATGGCGGTGCGAGGCAGCCTGCTCAACGCGCCCGACGTCTACATGGAGAAGATCGCGGTTGGCCCGGGCTACCCGGACGGGATCGTGAACCTTGCTCTGTCGCCAGAGGAAAACCTCGCGGCGCTGGCCAAGGCGAAGGGCGTCAAGATCACCGAGATCACCGCCTGCATCCTCGATCGTCCGCGCCACGCGCAACTGATCGAGACGGTACGCGCCGCGGGTGCGGCGATCCGCCTGATCGGCGACGGTGACGTTGCCGGGGTGATCCACACGACGGATTCGGAAGAGACCGGCATCGACATCTACATGGGCATCGGCGGCGCGCCGGAAGGCGTGCTGGCCGCGGCGGCATTGCGCTGCACCGGCGGCCAGATGCAGGGCCGGCTGCAGCTCAACACCAACGAGAAGCGCGCCAGGGCGGAAAAGATGGGGATCAGCGATCCCTACCGGATCTATACCGCCGAGGAGATGGCTTCGGGCGACGTGATCTTCGCCGCCACCGGGGTCACCGACGGCAATCTGCTCGACGGCGTGCGCTTCTACCGCGACCGCGTCACCACCCACACGCTGGTGATGCGCTCGCGCTCCCGCACCATCCGCGAGATGCGGGCGCAGCACTACGACCGGACGAAGTTCGCGATCTGAACGCTCTTGCACCTGTCGCCCCTCGTCGCCAGAACGGGGGCAATGGCTGAGACCCACCGCACCTTTCTCGGCGTCGATTCGTCCCTTGGCGGCCGGCGCTGGCTGAACGCCCTCGACACCCGCGCTGAGGGGGCGGCGCTGCGCATCGCGCAGATCCACGGCCTGCCGGACATCGTCAGCCGGGTGCTCGCCGGGCGCGGCATCGACGACAGCCAAGCGCTGGCGTTCCTCGAGCCGCGGCTGCGCGACCTGATGCCGGACCCTGCGACGCTGACCGACATGGATGCCGCGGCCGCGCGTCTTGCCGATGCCATCGACGCGAACGAGACCGTGGCGATCTTCGGCGACTACGATGTCGACGGCGCCGCATCGGCGTCGATCCTCTGGCGGTACCTAAACCATTTCGGCGTCAGGGCGACGATCCGCATTCCCGACCGGATCACCGAAGGCTACGGGCCGAACCCCGAGGCGATGCGCGAACTCGCCGCCGACGGCGCGACGCTGATCGTCACCGTCGACTGCGGCACCGGCAGCTTCGAATCGATCGAGGCGGCACGAGAATTGGGCGTCGACGTCGTCGTGCTCGACCATCACCAGACCGGTCCGGAGCTGCCGGCGGCGAGGGCGGTGGTCAACCCCAACCGGCAGGACGACCTTTCCGGCCTCGGCCATCTCTGCGCTGCCGGCGTCGTGTTCATGAGCCTCGTCGCCCTCTCGCGGGAGCTGCGGCGGCGGGGCCGGCCGGCGGCATCGCTGCCGGACATCTTCGCCATGCTTGATCTCGTCGCGCTGGCGACGGTCTGCGACGTGGTGCCGCTGGTCGGGCTCAACCGCGCATTCGTCGTGCAGGGCCTCCGGGTGATGCACGGCCAGCGCAATGTCGGGCTCGCGGCGCTGGCACGGGTGGCGCGGCTGTCCGGGCCGGTCGAGTGCCACCACCTCGGCTTCCTCATCGGGCCGCGGATCAATGCCGGCGGACGAATCGGCGACGCCTGGCTCGGCAGCCGGCTGCTGTGCCTCGACGAGGCATCGGAGGCGGACGAGCTGGCGGCACGCCTGCACGGGCTCAACGAGGAGCGCCAGGCGATGGAGCAGGCGATGCTCCAGGAGGCCGAGGCCGAGGTTGCGGCGGAGATCGGCACCGGCGAGGGACCGGCCGTGCTGGTGGCGGCATCGGCCGGTTGGCACCCCGGCATCGTCGGCCTGCTGGCGGCGCGGCTGAAGGAGCGCCATCGCCGGCCCGCCTTCGCCATCGCCTTCGACGCGTCGGGGCGCGGGACGGGTTCAGGCCGGTCGATCCCGGGCTTCGATCTCGGCCGGCTGGTGCGCGAGGCGGTGGCGGCGGGCATCCTGGTCAAGGGCGGCGGCCATGCCATGGCGGCCGGCGTGACGATACAAAAGGAACGGCTTGGCGATCTGCGCGCCTTCCTCGAGGCGGGCGCTGCCGCTTCGGTCGGCGCACTGCGCGAGGGGGACACGCTGAAGCTCGATGGCTCGGTCAGCGCTGCCGGCCTGACGCCGGCGCTCTATGCGACCATCGCGCGTGCCGGACCGTTCGGGGCCGGTCATGGCGAACCGGTCTTCGCGCTGCCGCGGCACCGCATCGGGTCTTCCTCAATCGTCGGCAAGGGTCATGTCCGCGCGACGCTTTCCGGCGCCGACGGCAGCAGCGTCTCGGCCATCGCCTTCAAGGCTGCTGAAACCGCCGTTGGCCGCCGGCTGCTGGAAGCCCGCGACCGGCCGGTGCATGCGGCAGGGACGCTATCGCTCGACCGGTTCCGCGGCCGCGAGGAAGTGCGCTTCCGGATTCTCGACCTCGCCGAAGCCTTCGACTGAGCCGGGTCGGCGGGTACCGGCCACGACGGTGCCCGATTGTTCGGGCGGGACGCTTCCGGCGGCATTCTCGTCGCGCCGCTGCAGGGCGATCGCCTCGATGCGCTTCTTGAGCGCCGGGTGCAGTGCCAGGAACCGCTGGAAGTCCGCAGCGGAGAGCCGCAGCAGCGCGCAGTAGGCGATGGCGCTCACGTCGGCCTGTCGGCGTTGATCGAAGAGCAGCGCCATCTCGCCGAAGATGTCGCCGCGTCCGAGCCGCACCAGGCTGGCACCGGTGTCGATCTCGACCGCACCGGAAGAGATGAAATACGCCGCGTCGCCGATTTCCCCGCGCCTGATGATCCGCATGCCGGGTTCGGCGAAGAAGGGCCGCATCAGTGGCGCGAGATCCTGCCGTTCGCGCGCCGAGAGCTCGGCGAAAAGGTCGCTGCGCTCGATCAGCGTCGCGGTGTCGAGCCCCAGATCGAGGGTCGGGCGGCGGAACCGGGCGTTGCCGCGGGCGGTACGACCGGCCAGCACGTCGCGTTCGACCTCGCTGCTGATGACGCCGGAGCGACGGAGCCGCTCGATCTCAACCAGTTCGACTGCCTGTGCCGCCCTTACCACGAAGCCGCGTTCCAGCTCGGTGACATAGGCCGGGTATTGCAGCCGGACGGCCGCGATCTCGCGTTCGAGCAGCCCCAGCCGCTCTGCAAGCACTTCGGAGGCCTCGGCGATCGTTGCTGACCCGAGCACCGGCTGCAGTTCGCGCTCGGCGACGTGCGAAAGCGAGCCGACGACGAGGGAGGCCTCGATCAGCATTTCGAAACGGATTGCAAGCCGCCGCGACAAGGGCCGGCTGTAGCCGAAGCGACGCTGCAGGGCGAAGGCGATCCGGTCGACGGGGGCGAAGTCGATCTCGGCGGCGTTGGCGGAGCGGTAGCCGTCCATGCCCCCGCTTCTCGCCAGATCGAGCCGGCGCCGGGCATCGGCCGCCAACCTCCGAGCGATCGGCGGCGCCACGGTGCCGTCGGCAAAATGCTCGAGGATCATTTCGCGCTCATGCGCCGTCAGTGCCACCAGCGCGATCGCCGTCCGCGCCGTCTGCGGCAGTTCCCCTGCCGTCGATCCGGGGGGTGGAATGCCGGCCGTGTCGCTCGGCCGCGCCGGGATCAGTTGATCGGCGGGCGCATGGCCGAAGCGATCGGCCATGTCGTCGGCGAATCGCCGGACCCGCTCGCCGGCGACATCGAGCGCCAGATCGCGGACAGAGCGGTCGATGTCGTTCAACCGGTCGAGGCCAAGCCGCTGGATGAGCGGCCGCAGCGTCGTGCCCTGGACGAGGAGGGTCATCAGCGTGAAGCCGGTTGCGAGCGTCACCACGAAGGTCGCGATCGGGCGCGGGATGGCAGGGTTCTCCAGGACCGCCAGCGCCAGAGCGAGGGTCATCGAGCCGCGCAGGCCGCCCCACAGGACGACCACCCGGTACGGAATCGAAATCGGCGAAGACAGGCCGAACCGTGTCAGCAGCGGCAGCATGCCAAAGAGTACCAGCGCACGGGTCAGGAGCGCGGCGGCGAAGACGACCAGCAGCAGCACGAAGTCGAAGGGCCGCAGATCCGACAGGAGCCGCGGCAGGAGCAGCGACGTCAGCACGAAGATCAGGATCGACGACCAAGAGGCGAGCTGCTGCCAGGTGTCCGACAGATGCCGCCATAGCACTCCCGTCACCCGTCCCGGGGCCAGGGACGCGAGGGCGACGCCGGCGGTGGCGACGGCAACGACGCCGGAAACGCCGACCACCCGCTCGGCTACCCAGAAGGACAGATAGGGAAGTGCGAGGCTGAGCGACGCCGTGGTGACCCGGTCCTCGCCGATCAGCTTCAGCAGCTGGATGAACAGCCAGGCCGCGCCGAGGCCGAGCAGCACGCCGCCGATCGGCAGGAGGACGAGATCCTTGATCGCCCCGGTCAGTCCGACCGAGCCAGGGGCGATGATTGCCGCCGAGAAGATCAGCGCGAGCGAGATCGCGGCCGCGTCGTTGAACAGGCTTTCGCCCTCGACGAGCCGCGTCAGCCGCTCCGGCGCACCGACATCGCGGAAGATCGCGATCACCGCGACCGGGTCTGTCGTGGCGACCAGCGAGGCGAGCAGCAGGCACGCCAGAAGCGACATGCCGGCAATCGGCCAGAGGAACAGCGCGACGCCGAAGGTCGCTACCACGACCGCCACGAGGGCCAGCAGGAGGATCGGCAGAAGATCCTCGCGCACACGGTGCAGGTCGACCTCGAGCGCACTCTGGAAGATCAGGGTCGGCAGGAAGACGTAGAGAAACAGGCTGGAGCCGATCGGCAGGTCGACGATGGCCGTGGCCAGTTCGACTGGCAGCAGCCCACCTGGGTTCTGCAGGGAATAGTGACAGGCAAAGCCGAGGGCTGCGCCACCCGCCGCCCAAAGGATCGAGACCGGCAGGCGCAGACGGGTCGCCAGCGGCCGTGCGAGGGCACCGAGGGCTACCAGCGATGCGATCAGAACGACAACGCTGGATACATTCATCGGGTCGGCCGACTTCCCTCACGCGACAACGCTCGTGTCGAACCGGCGAGCGCCGCCCGTCGCACTGCGACATTCTGGTACAGGACGGGCGGTTTCTCAAGCTGGGTGTCGATGCCGCGCGCCGCGGTTAAGGAAGCGGTTACCAGCCGCCGGGATAGTGCGCCTCCCGGTTCACAAAGGAGAAACCATGGACGACACGGCAGGAATCGCAGGCGGCCAGGTGCGCGCCTTCGTCGAGCGCGTCGAGCATATCGAGGCGGAAATCCAGGAGCTGAACGAGGGCAAGAAGGAAATCTTCGCCGAAGCCAAGGGTGAAGGCTTCGACGTCAAGATCCTCAAGGAAATCATCAAGCTGCGCAAGTTGGACAAGGAAGAGCGCGAAGAGCACGAGACACTGCTCGACGTCTATCTGCGGGCCATGGAACAGGCGCCCGCCGCCGCCAACGCCGCCTGATCCTCGACGTCGGGGCGGGCTCGAAGTCCGCCCCGCGATTCGGTCAGCCGAACGCCTTGAACGCGACCAGCGTGAACGTGTCGGCCACGCCGTCGACCGTCTGCAGGCGCTCGGTGACGAAGTGCCCGATATCCTGGTCGTCCTCCAGGTAGAACTTGGCGATCAGGTCGTAATTCCCCGACGTCGAATAGACCTCGGAAATCTCCGGAACGTCCTGCACGAGCTCGTCGGCGACGCCATAGGCCTTGCCGGGGCGGCACTTGAACTGGACGAAGATGGTCTTCATGGGTGTTCGCTCCGGCCGCCTGCGCGGTGCCTGGTGTCGGTTGTCATCTGCGCGACCGTCTCAGTCGGCGCGGGCGCCCGTCAAGGCCGCGACGAGATCGCTCCCTGGATCGAGCAGTTCGTCCACGACATCGAAATGATGCCGACCCGGCGCCTCGACGGCGCGAACCCGCGCGCCGAGCCCGTGCCAGGCATTGGCGAGAAGCGCGTTCTGGCGGCGGAACTCGGGCAGTTCGGCGCCGCCTGCCAGACATAGCAATCGGACGCCCTCCCGCGGATCGAGCAATGCCGGACTTTCCGAGCGTGCCGTCGCGAGATCAAGGCCGAGCACGTCATTCATCTCGGTGCGCAGCAGCGGGCGGAGATCATGCACGCCGCTGATCGAGACGACGCTGTCGATCCGCTCGGCGGTCGCCAGCGCGATCGGCGCATCGGCGCAAAGCATCCGCGAGACCAGATGGCCGCCGGCGGAATGCCCCGATAGGCGGATCGGGCCGGCGATCTCGCCGGCTACCGTGTCGAGGAAGGCACCGATCTCGCGCGTGATGGCCGGGATCGTCGTATCCGGGCACAGCGTGTATTCCGGCAGCGCTACGGCAAAGCCGCGGGAGAGGGCGCCGTCGGCGAAATGCGACCAGGCGGCGATTGCCTGGCCCTTCCAGTAGCCGCCATGGACGAAGACGACGAGCCCCGCCGGCGGGCCTTCCGGCAGGAACAGGTCGTAATGCTGGCGCGGGCGGTCACCATAAGGGATCGCCAACCGGGCCTTGCCGGCCATGCGCTCGCGGAACGCGGCGGCGTCGGCGAGCCAGCGTGGACCGTAGGCGGCAGAGTCGAGGATCGCCGCGCCGTTGGCATAGGCGGCGTCGAAATCGCCGATCGGCTCGCCGCCGGTCCAGATCGTCTCGTGCTGCATGGCCGGCTCACCTACGCGTATCGGCTCGATCAGAAGAACGCCTGGAGGCCCGTCTGCGCCTTGCCGAGGATCAGCGCGTGGACGTCGTGGGTGCCCTCGTAGGTGTTGACGGTCTCGAGGTTCTGGGCGTGCCGCATGACGTGATACTCGCCCATGATGCCGTTGCCGCCGTGCATGTCGCGGGCGACCCGCGCTATGTCGAGCGCCTTGCCGCAATTGTTGCGCTTGACGAGGCTGATCATCTCCGGGGCCATCTTGCCCTCGTCGAACAGCCGCCCGACCCTGAGGCTCGCCTGCAGGCCGAGGGCGATCTCGGTCTGCATGTCGGCGAGCTTCTTCTGGACGAGCTGCGTCGCCGCCAGCGGACGGCCGAACTGGGTGCGCTCCAGCGTGTAGGAAAGGGCGCGCTTCCAGCTGTCCTCGGCCGCACCCATGACGCCCCAGGATATGCCGTAGCGGGCGCGGTTGAGGCAGCCGAACGGACCCTTGAGGCCGCTGACATTCGGCAGCAGCGCTTCCTCGGGCACCTCGACGCCGTCCATGACGATCTCGCCGGTGACGGAGGTGCGCAGCGAGAGCTTGCCCTCGATCTTTGGTGCGGTGAGCCCCTTCATGCCCTTGTCGAGGATGAAGCCGCGAATGGCATTGTCATGGGCGGCCGATTTCGCCCAGACGACGAAGACGTCGGCGATCGGCGAGTTCGAGATCCACATCTTGGCGCCCGAGAGGCGATAGCCGCCGTCGATCTTCTCGGCCCGCGTCTTCATGCCGGAAGGGTCGGAGCCGGCATCCGGCTCGGTCAGGCCGAAACAGCCGACCCATTCGCCGCTGGCGAGCTTGGGCAGGTATTTGCGGCGCTGGTTCTCGTCGCCATAGGCGTGGATCGGATACATCACTAGCGAGGACTGGACGCTCATCATCGAGCGGTAGCCGGAATCCACCGCCTCGACGGCGCGGGCGACGAGGCCGTAGGAAACGTAGGAGGCGCCGGCGCAGCCGTAATCCTCCGGCAGCGTCAGGCCGAGCAGGCCGAGCGCGCCCATCTCCTCGAAGATCGGCCGGTCGGTCGTCTCGTTCTGATAGGCCGCCACCACACGCGGGCGCAGCGACTCCTCGGCAAATGACTGGGCGGTCTCGTAGATCAGCCGCTCGTCCTCGGTCAGCTGGTCGGTGAGGCGGAACGGGTCGGACCAGTCGAAGGCGGCCATCGAGGAGCTCGTGGCGGGCGTTGCGGCGGGGGCGGTCGACATGGCGTTTTCCTTCCTGCTGTGCTTCTGGCGGGCAAGGCAAGGGCTGCAGGCAGCCAGCCGCTCCGCGCGGATCCCGCCAGCCATAGTCCCCCTCTCGCCACGACGAAATAGCAAACACTGCCGCAGGCGCGACGAAGGAGCCGTCAAACGTGCAGGAAGCGATCCTTCACGTCGGGGCTGGCGCGCAGTTCCTCGGTGGTGCCGGTCCAGGCGACCCGACCCTTTTCGATGACGACGTGGCGGTCGGCGAAGCGCGACAGCGCCTCGACATTTTTGTCGATGACGAGGATCGCCGCTCCCTCGTTCTTGATTGCGGCGAGGCAGGACCAGATTTCCTCGCGGATCAGCGGGGCGAGGCCCTCGGTCGCCTCGTCGAGCACGACCAGTCGCGGATTGGTCATCAGCGCACGGCCGATGGCGAGCATCTGCTGCTCGCCGCCCGAGATCTGGTCGCCGTGGTTGCGCCGCCGCTCCTTCAGCCGCGGGAAGAGCCCGTAGACGGCGGCGAGGTCCCAGCGGGATGTGGCGCTGGCGCGGTGGGTGGCGACGAGGTTCTCCTCGACGGTGAGGGTCGGAAAGATCTGTCGTCCCTCCGGAACGAGGCCGAGCCCGTGGCGGGCGATGAGATGCGGTTCCTTGCCGGTGACATCCTCGCCGTCGACCAGAACCTGACCGCCGGTCGGCTTGAGAAGGCCGAAGATCGCCCGGATCGTCGTCGTCTTGCCCATGCCGTTGCGGCCGAGCAGGGTCACGACCTCGCCGGCTGTGACCGCGATGTCGATGCCGAACAGGATGCGCGATTCCCCGTAGGCCGCCTCGAGCCCTTCGACCTGCAGCATCAGGCGACCTCCTCGCCAAGATAGGCGGCGCGTACCTCACGATTGCTCCGGATGTCCGCTGGCGCGCCGGTGGCGATCAGCCTTCCATAGACCAGCACGCTGATCCGGTCGGCGAGGGCGAAGACCGCCTCCATGTCGTGCTCGACGAGGACGATCGTGTGCGTCGCCTTCAGCTCTCGCATCAATCCGACGAGCACGGCCGACTCCTCGTGGCCGGTGCCGGCAAGCGGCTCGTCGAGCAGCAACAGCCGCGCCCCGGTGGCGAGCGCGATGGCGATCTCCAGCTGGCGCTTTTCGCCATGCGAGAGGCTGCCGGCGCGGCGCCCGGCGCGGTCGGCGAGCCCGACGCGGGCAAGCGCCGCCATGGCCGCCTCGTTGAGGTCAGCCTCGCGGGCGGCGGGCGCAAAGAAGCGGAAGCTCGAGCCGGAGCGGGCCTGCACAGCCGCCGCTGCATTCTCCAGTACGCTGAACCCGTCGAGGATCGAGGTGATCTGGAACGAGCGCGCCATGCCCTTGTGGACGCGCTCCGGCACGCCGAGCCGGCTGATGTCCTCGCCGGCGAAATGCACGCTGCCGGCGTCGCTCGAAAGGCTTCCCGACAGCTGGTTGATCAGCGTCGTCTTGCCGGCGCCGTTCGGGCCGATGATGGCGTGAAGCTCGCCGGGCAGGACATCGAAGCTGATGTCGTCACTGACGGGGAGCGCGCCGAAACGCTTGCTCAGGCCGCGAACGGAGAGGAGGGCGGCCGTCATCGCGCCGCCCCGCCGGTCAGGCGCGCGACGAACCCGGATATGCCGCCGCGGGTGAACAGCGCGAGCAGCACGAGAACGATGCCGAGACCGAGGCGCCAGTGCTCGGAGAAGCGCGCCAGCCAGTCCTCCAGCAGCAGGAAGGCGACGGCGCCGACGATGGGGCCGACCAGCGTGCCCATGCCGCCCAGCACGACCATGACGATCAGCTCGCCGGAGCGCTGCCAGCTCATGAAGGCGGGCGCGACGAACTCGGCGTGGTTGGCGAGGAAGACTCCGGCGAGCCCGGCGAGGGCGCCGGCGATGACATAGGCGATGAGCTGATAGGCGAAGGGAGCGTAGCCGATGGCTTCCATCCGGATCCGGTTGTCGCGCGTGCCGCGCAGCACCCGGCCGAAACGCGATGCGACGACAGCGCGGAGACCGAGGAACGCCACGGCGAGGCAGAGGAACACCGCATAGAAGAGCACCAGGTCGCTCTCCAGCAGGTCGGTCCCGAAGAGGGTCGATCGCGACGGCAGCGAGATGCCGTCGTCGCCGCCATAGGCCGAAAGCGAGACCATGAAGAAATACGCCATCTGGCCGAAGGCGAGGGTGATCATGATGAAATAGACGCCGCGCGTACGCAGCGAGATCGCCCCGGTGGCGAGGGCGAAGAGGCTCGATGCGGCGATCGCGACGGCAGCCTGGATGAGGATGTCGTCGATGCCGTGGGCGGCAAGAATCGCCACCGCATAGGCGCCGATCCCGAGAAAAGCGGCGTGGCCGAAGGAAACCAGCGCGCCGTAGCCGAGGATGAGGTCGAGCGACATGGCGGCGAGGCCGAAGATCATCACCCGCGTCGCGATGACCAGCAGGAACGGGTCGTCCAGCATGTGCGCGAGCAGCGGAAACAGCGCCAGCCCCGAGAACAGAAGGCCTGCCGCGGTCGCGGTGCCGGGGCGCCCGACATAGGGGCGCCGCGCTGGCTGGTGCGGGGAAGCGACAGGCCGCGCGTCCGCCTTCATCGTGCGGCGACCTTGACCGGGAACAGGCCGGAAGGGCGCAGGAACAGCACTGCCGCCATAAGGATGTAGATCAGCATCGGCGCCAGCGTCCGCCCGGTCTGCGAGGCGGCGGAAGGGTCCATCAGCGTGCGCAGGATGATCGGCCCGAAGGTCCGGCCGAGCGTGTCGACGAGGCCGACGAGGATCGCGGCGACGAAGGCGCCGCGGATCGAGCCGACGCCGCCGATGACGATGACCACGAAAGTGAGGATCAGGATGCTGTCGCCCATGCCGGGCTCGACGGAGAGGATCGGCGCGACCAGCGCGCCGGCGAGGGCCGCCAGCATCGCGCCCAGGCCGAAGACCAGCATGAACAGCCGCTTGATGTCGACGCCGAGGGCCGAGACGATCGGGGCATTGCTGGCGCCGGCCCTCAGCAGCATGCCGATCCGCGTGTGGTGAACGAGAAGGTAGAGCCCGAGCGCGGTGGCAAGGCCCGCACCGATGATGACCAATCGGAAGAGCGGGTAGCGCATGTTGCCGATCAGCGGGATCGAGCCGGAGAGGATGTCGGGGATCGGCACGCTCAGCGGCGCCGCGCCCCAGAGGATCTTCACGCCCTCGTTGAGGATCAGGATCAGGCCGAAGGTCGCCAGCACCTGGTCGAGGTGGTCGCGTTCGTAGAGCCGCTGGAAGATCAGCCGCTCCAGCAGGATGCCGAAGGCGAGGGCGACGGGCAGGGCCAGCGCCAGGCCGAGGAAGAAGTCGCCCGTATAGGCGGTGAAGGTCGCCGCGAGATAGGCGCCGACCATATAGAGGACGCCGTGGGCGAGGTTGATCAGGTCCATGATGCCGAAGATCAGCGTCAGGCCCGCCGCCACCAGGAACAGCAGGATCCCGAACTGGAGGCCGTTGAGGGTCTGAAGCAGGAAGAGATTGAACATCCGGCTCTTTCGGAGGGCGATGGCGTGCCGCCTCCGACGCGAACCGCCGGCGGCGCGCCGACGCTTAGCGGCCGGCGCGCGGGTTCTGCAAGTCGGATGTGGCGCCGTGTCCGGCGCTGCGGCGGTCAGTTCATCTGGCAGGCGGCGGCGTAATTGTCCGCATAGTCCTCGAAGATCGTCTCGGCGATCTGCGTCTCGAACTTGCCGTCCTCGCGCTTGGCCGCCGTCACCAGGTAGAAATCCTGGATCGGGAAGTGGTTCGGGCCGAAAGCGAAATCGCCGCGAAGCGAGGTGAACTCGGCGGCCTCAAGCGCGGCGCGCAGCGCGTCCTTGTCGGAAAGATCGCCGCCGACCGCCTTCACCGCGCTGTCGATCAGCAGCGCCGCGTCGTAGCCATGCATGGCGTAGCTGCCGGGGACGGTGCCGTATTTCGCTTCGTAGGCGGCGACGAAGGCTTGCGACTGCGGATTGTCCATGTTCGGTGCCCAGTTCGAGCCGCCGAAGAAGCCGACGGCGGCGTCCTGGGTCGCCGGCAGGGTCGTCTCGTCGACGGTGAAGGCGGAGAGGAACGGGATCGTCTCGAGCCCTGCCTGCCGGTACTGCTTGACGAGGTTGACGCCCATGCCGCCCGGCATGAAGGCATAGACCGCATCCGGCTGCTCGGCGGCGATCTGCGCCAGTTCGGCCGAGAAATCCAGCTGGCCGAGCGGGGTATAGATCTCGTTGACCACCTCGCCCTCGTAGGAATTCTTGAAGCCGGCCAGCGCGTCCTTGCCGGCCTGGTAGTTCGGCGCGAGCAGGAAGACGCGGCCGAAGCCCTGGTCCTGGGCGTATTTGCCGAGCACCTCGTGGTTCTGGTCGTTCTGGTAGGAGACGGCGAAGAAGTTCGGGTTGCACTCGGCGCCGGCGAGGTTCGAAGGGCCGGCATTCGGGCTGATCAGGAAGGCGCCGGCATCGGTGACCGGCTTGGCGATGGCGCCGGCGATGTTGGAGAAGATCGGCCCGACGACGAAGTCGGCACCGTCGCGCTCGACGAGTTCCTTTGCCTTGTTGACCGCCACGTCCGGCTTCAGCTCGTCGTCGACGATCTTCACCTCGGTCGCGACACCGCCCAGCTGCCCGCCCATTTCCTCGACCGCCAGCAGGAACCCGTCCCGGGCCTGCTCGCCGAGCACGGCCGCCGGGCCGCTCAGATTGACCATCACGCCGACGGTCAGGGCCTCGGCTGCCTGCGCCATTGCCGCGCCGGTCAATGCGGTGGTCGCAAGGAGGCCAAATGTGGCGGATCGAACGAAACTCATGCCTGTATCTCCCGAAAACGACGCATATTCCTGCTGAATTTCCGGTACGCCACCGGCCGGCGCGGATCGTGCAAAATTGCCGCCGTCAAGACAATAGCAGCCGGGAAAGAGCGGTACTTCGCCGGCCGCGAAACTCGCTACAGCGAATCCTCACGTGCAGCCTGATAGACCGTCCTGATGGTCGGCGGGAACCCAAGGCTGCGGGCCGACGAGCCGTCGACGTGGAGACACCAGGGATTCTGCAAGGGTGCGGAGGAGGCCGGCATGGGACGGCGAAGCCGATACCGGCGTGGCCCTGCTTGCGCCGTGCGGGAGCCGCGATTAAGGAACCGGCATACGGCCAAGATGCGATGCAACACGGGATGTCGTCGATGGATTTCGAATCCGCCCGCACCAAGATGGTGGACAACCAGATCCGCACGACGGACGTGTCCAGTCATGCGATCCTGAGGGCCTTCCTGCAGGTGCCGCGCGAGGAGTTCGTCCCGGCCTCCCGCAAGCCGCTGGCCTATATCGACGAGGACGTGCCGCTGGGCGGAGGGCGCTTCGTCATGGAGCCGTCGCCCTTCGCCAAGCTCGTCCAGCTCGCCGGGGTCAGGCCCGACGACGTCGTTCTGGATGTCGGCTGCGGCACCGGCTACGGGTCGGCGATCCTCTCCCATCTCGCCGGCTCCGTGGTGTCGCTGGAGGAGGATCCCGACCTCGCGGCCCAGGCAACCGACAATCTGGGGCGGCTCGACTTCGTCACCTGCGTGGTCGTCGAGGGGCCCCTCGTCGAGGGATATGCTTCCGAGGCCCCCTATGACGTGATCTTCTTCGAGGGCTCGGTGGAGGTCCTGCCCGAGACATTCTTCGACCAGTTGCGCAATGGCGGGCGGCTGGTCGTGGTGGAGGGTGTCGGCAACGCGGCCGCCGCGCGGCTCTACATCAAGGACGACGAGGGTATCGTCTCCGACCGATTTGGATTCAACTGCAGCATCCGGCCGCTCCCGGGCTTCGCGCGGGCGGCGACGTTCCAGTTCTAATCCATGTTGTCGTTGCAGATTTGCCCCGCCGCGCTGAGAAACTGCTGCTCATAGTGGCTATGCGCTTGATCTCGGGTGGGTGAAACTGGTCAATGTGCGCCAGACATGGTTGACGGATTCGTGCGTCAGGTACGACGTGAAGCGGTCATGATGTATCGAGGGCTCGGGGTAATCGTTTTGCAGAAGAAGCTCTGGATCGCATTGGCTCTCTCGGCAGGGACCTTGCTGTCGACCGGTTACGTGGCGAATGCCGAGACGCTCACCGGTGCGCTGGCCAAGGCCTATGCCAACAGTCAGGGCCTGAACGTCGCCCGCGCCCAGCTGCGTGCCACCGACGAAAACGTTCCACAGGCTCGGGCCGGCATGCGGCCCTTCGTCAATGGTGTCGGAACGGCCAATGCCAGCCGCAACAGAACCACGTTCGGCGACGACATCTCCACCGCCAGGGGGCGGACGGGGTCGATCGGCTTCGGCGTCGAGATAAGCCAGACGATTTTCGACGGGTTCCAGACACCCAACAACGTCGCAGCGGCGCAGGCGCAGGTGCGCGCCTCCCAGAAGAACCTGGCCAATACCGAGCAGAACACGCTGTTCGACGCCGTCGCCGCCTACATGGACGTGCTGCGCGATCGGCAGATCGCCACGCTGCGGCGCCAGAATCTCGGCTTTCTCCAGGAGCAGGTCCGCGCCGCGGGTGCCCGCTTCGAGGTCGGCGAAGGCACGCGTACGGACGTCGCCCAGGCTGAGTCGCAGCAGGCTCTGGCCACGGCGTTGCTGAACAGCGCCCTCTCGCAGGTCGCGGCCAGCGAGGCGACCTATTTCGATGTGATCGGCGACCCGCCGACCGATCTCGAGCCCGGCCGGGCGCCGATGAATGTCCTGCCGAAGTCCGTCGATTCCGCCTTCGCGATCTCGCAGCAGGAACATCCCGCGATCCTCGCCACGCTTGCAGCGGTGGATGCCGCCGCCTTCCAGGTGAAATCTGCCGAAGGTGCACTGCTGCCGCAACTGAGCGTGGTGGGCCAGGTCGAGGACACCTATTCTCTCAGCAAGTCCGAGGGCGGGGATCTTCCGGGCGTGGACACGTCGGCGGGAAGGCCGAATGTCAACACGCAGAATGAGGTTTCCGCCACCATCGGCGCGCAGCTGACGATCCCGATCTATCAGGGCGGCCGCGCCAGCTCGGTCGTCCGCCAGTCCAAGGAAGTGCTGGGCCAGCGCCGGATTGAGGTCGACAATGCACGCGATCAGGTGCGGGCCGCAGTGGCGACGTCCTGGGCGGAGCTGCAGGCGGCGCGTGCCAACATCACCGGCTTCCAGGCGCAGGTGCAGGCGGCGAGGCTGGCGCTCAACGGCGTCATCGAGGAGCGTAACGTGGGCCAGCGCACCACGCTCGACGTTCTGAATGCGCAGGCCGACGTGATCTCGGCGCAGATCCTTCTCGTCGGCTCGCAGCGCGACGAGGTTGTCGCCGCCTACGGCCTGCTGTCGGCGACCGGCTGGCTTTCGGCCGAGCGCCTGTCGCTCGCCGGGCGTAAATACAAGCCCGAGGAACATTACATCCAGGTTCAGGACAAATGGTTCGGCCTGCGCACGCCGGACGGCCGCTGAGGCCGTTCGCTTCGCGCCGTATGAGTCCGCCCGGCCACACGACGCCTCAGTAAGTTGGTGATAGTCCCGCCAGACCGCTTTGCGGGATTCACCTGAAGGCTCGCGCGTCTTAGGCTCCACGCACGATTCGCGCGATAGGGTGCTGCCCTGTCGTGCAACATGCGGGAGCTTCCCATGAGCAATGCCCTTCCGGCCCCCGATCCGTCGATGGATGAGATCCTCGCGTCGATCAAACGCATCATCGAGAGCGGGGACGAGAAGGTCATCAAGCGCCAGCCGGGGCATGCTCAAGGCGATGTCGCCGTGCCGTCGTTTCCCGCCAGCTATGCCGAGGCACTGCGCCCGGTGGCGAACGAGCCGCGCGACCAACCGTCCGAGGATCTTGCCGACACCCGGTGGTATTCGCAGGCGAGGCACGAGCGCCCCGAAGACGCGGAAGATCTCCAGTCCTTTTCAACCGATGAGGCTGAACCCCGGCCGGCAGCGGATGAAGACGTCTCGGGTTTCGATGCCGCGATCGGCGGCAGCCGGTTCGACGATGATGCTTTCGAGACCGAACTGGTCGAGTTGATCGGCGACGGCGACGAGCTTGCCGGCGAGGGTTTCGCGGCCCCCGAGCAGGGTGACGACATCGAAGGCCCGGCTCGTTTCGCGGCTGCCAATAGCGACGAAGCCGGCTTGCGCCAACCGTCGCGGGCGGCCCTGGACGAGCCGCCGATCGTGGCGGCACGGGCGCTCGCCGACCCGACCGAGACGCACCGCCTCATCTCCCAGGAAGCCGGCGCGCGGGTTGCCGCCTCGTTCGAAGATCTCGCCCGGGCCATCCGCGAGGATCAGATGCGGTCGGTGGAGGATGCGGTGCAGGAAATGCTCCGTCCGATGCTGCAGGATTGGCTCGACGACAATCTGCCGCGGCTCGTCGAGCGGCTGGTGCGCGAGGAAATCGAGCGCGTGGCGACCGGCGGCCGCCGCTAAGTCGCAGGGCTTCGGCGGCGGAATCACCGTTCCGGCCGGCGCCGGGACGCGGCGCTGCGTTGACAGTGCCGAAAGCGAGGCTGTAACCGGTGGCGACGCGCAACGCTCCCCCGGACACAGCATGATCGAGAAAACCTACGACGCCGCGGCCATCGAGCCGCGCATTGCCCAGCGCTGGGAAGACGCAGGCGCGTTCCGCGCTGGCGCCGGCGCCGCGGAGGGGGCCGAGCCCTTCTCGATCGTCATCCCCCCGCCCAATGTCACCGGCTCGCTGCACATGGGGCATGCGCTCAACAATACGCTGCAGGACATACTGGTGCGGTTCGAGCGGATGCGCGGCAAGGATGTGCTGTGGCAGCCTGGCATGGACCATGCCGGCATCGCCACCCAGATGGTCGTCGAGCGAAAGCTCGCCGCCGATAAATTGCCGGGCCGTCGCGAGATGGGTCGCGAAGCCTTCATCGAGAAGGTCTGGGAGTGGAAGGACGAGTCGGGCGGGTTGATCTTCAACCAGTTGAAGCGGCTCGGTGCCTCCTGCGACTGGTCGCGCGAGCGTTTCACCATGGACGAGGGCCTGTCCGAGGCTGTCCGTGAGGTCTTCGTCACGCTCTACAAGCAGAGCCTGATCTATCGCGGCAAGCGGCTGGTCAACTGGGACCCGAAATTCGAGACGGCGATCTCGGACATGGAAGTGGAGTCGAAGGAAGTCGACGGCCATATGTGGCACTTCAAGTACCCGCTGGCCGGCGGCGAAACCTACACCTATGTCGAGAAAGATGCCGACGGCAGCGTCGTCCTTTCCGAAGAGCGGAACTATATCTCGATCGCCACGACGCGTCCCGAGACCATGCTGGGGGATGGCGCGGTCGCCGTTCATCCGTCCGACGAACGCTATGCACCGATTGTCGGCAAGCTCTGCGAGATTCCGGTCGGACCAAAAGAACATCGCCGCCTGATCCCGATCATCACCGACGAGTATCCGGAACCGGATTTCGGCTCGGGCGCGGTCAAGATCACCGGCGCCCACGACTTCAACGACTATCAGGTCGCCAAGCGTAACGGCATTCCGCTCTATCGCCTGATGGATACGAAGGCCGCGATGCGCGACGACGGCGAACCCTATGCGGTCAGCGCGGCGCAGGCGCTTGCAATCACCAGGTCCGGCAAGCTGCCGAGCGAGAACGAGGTGGATGAGATCAACCTGGTTCCCGAGGAGTATCGCGGCCTCGACCGGATGGAGGCCCGCGCCAAGATCATCGACGCGATCAATGCGGACAGGCTGAGCGTCACCATCAAGGACGCCGAGGGCAACGACATTCCTTATGTCGAGAACAAGAAGATCATGCAGCCGTTCGGCGATCGCTCCGGCGTCGTCATCGAGCCGATGCTGACCGACCAGTGGTTCGTCGACAACAAGGCGCTGGCGGGTCCGCCGCTTGATGCCGTGCGCGACGGCCGTGCGAACTTCGTGCCGAAGAACTGGGAAAAGACCTATTTCAACTGGCTGGAGAACATCGAGCCCTGGTGCATATCGCGCCAGCTCTGGTGGGGCCATCAGATCCCGGCCTGGTACGGCCCGGATGGGCAATGCTTCGTCGAGAAGAGCGAAGAAGAAGCGCTGGATGCCGCCATACAGCACTATCTGGCGCATGAAGGTCCGTGGAAATCCTGGGTTCAGGACAGGATCGAGAAACTGCAGCCGGGCGAGATCCTGATCCGTGACGAGGACGTCCTCGACACCTGGTTCTCGTCGGCGCTCTGGCCTTTCTCGACGCTGGGCTGGCCCGACAAGACACCGGAACTGGAGCGCTACTATCCGACGAGCGTTCTCGTCACCGGCTTCGACATCATCCCGTTCTGGGTCGTCCGGATGATGCAGATGGGCCTGCATTTCATGAAGGATGCCGAGGGAAATGGCATTGCGCCATTCCACACGATCTACATCCATGCGCTGGTTCGCGACAAGAACGGCGACAAGATGTCGAAGTCGAAGGGTAACGTCGTCGATCCAGTGGAACTGATCGACGAATACGGTGCCGACGCGTTGCGCTTCACGCTGGCGATCATGGCGGCCCAGGGCAGGGACGTTAAGCTCGACACCCAGCGCATCGCCGGGTACCGGAACTTCGGCACCAAGCTCTGGAACGCGACCCGCTTCGCCGAGATGAACGGCGCGGTTCACGGCACGGCGGTCGACCCGGACGGACTGAAGCTGCCGCTCAACCGCTGGATCGTCACGGAACTCGGCAAGGCCTCCAGCGAGACGCGGGCTGCGCTGGAAGCCTACCGCTTCAACGACGCCGCCGCTGCACTGTACCGATTCGTTTGGAATACGTTCTGCGACTGGTACGTCGAGCTCGCCAAGCCGGCACTGGCGGGCGGCGACGAGGCTGCGGCCAACGAGGTCCGCGCGGTCACCGGCATGGTGCTCGACCGCATTTTCGCGCTCCTCCACCCGTTCATGCCGTTCGTCACGGAAGAGCTCTGGGCGGCAACAGTCGAGGGCAACCGCCCGCGGCTGCTGTGCCACACCGAGTGGCCGGCGATCGACTTCGCCGATGTCGAGGCGGCTGACGACATCAACTGGCTGGTGGACCTCGTCAGCGAGATACGCTCCGTCCGCTCCGAGATGAACGTTCCGGCCGCGGCGGAAGCGGCGCTGGTCGCCATCGGCGCCGATGCGCTGGCCATGGAGCGCCTCGAACGGCATGGCCCCGCGCTGAAGCGGCTGGCGCGGGTCACCGCGGTGACCACGGCAGAGCAGGCGCCGGAGCAGGCCGCGCAGATCGTCGTCGGTGGACTGACCTTCGCCCTGCCGCTGGCCGGGATGATCGACATCGCCGCCGAGCGCGCCCGCCTCGAGAAGGCCCGGGAGAAGGCCCGCACCGAGATCAAGCGCATCGACGGCAAGCTCTCGAACGAGCGCTTCGTGGCCAACGCGCCGGAGGAGGTGGTTGCGCAGGAGCGGGAGAAGCAGGCGGCCTACCGGGCCGAGGAAGAGAAACTCGCCGCAGCCCTGGACCGGCTTCGCTGAAACAAGCCGCTGCCTCGACAGTGTCACAGTTCTGACACGGTCGGGGCAGGATCACTGGGCGGCGTTTTCGCTCTTCTGAACGCTGATCAGGAAGGTGACCTTCCGATCCGATTCCGCCAAAGGCGTCTCCTGCCATTACATTCAACGGGTTAGGCAACAGGGTCGGGCCGCTTTCGCGGCGGGCAGAACCTGTTGCCCTTTCGCCGCAATTGTGGCGCTCGCGTTACAAACCGTATTTCCGCCCGAGACTTTCTCGTTTACGTTTGCGTCAACTGCTGAGGGGCGGAGGCGCACAGCAGAGAAAATGTGTGAGGGGGAAACTATGTCACATTTCCGCAAGATCATGGCCGGCACGGCGATCGCGACCATGGCGCTGTCATCGACGGCGCTGGCCGGGGGCTTTCAGCGCGGCACAGCCGACACGGACATTCTTTATGAGCCCGGCACGTTCAGCATGCGGACCGGCCTGACATACGTGGCGCCGCAGCGCGGCTTCGACTCGGTCAACGGCGTCAGCGGCGACTACGGCGACTACACCGGCCACTACTCGATCCCCTCCTTCTCGGTCGGCTTCGGCGGCGACCTGTTCGGTTGCGCCGGCACCTACACGGAATCCTTTGCCGCCACCGCCGACTATAGCGATACGCTGGACGGCGCCCTGCCGCGGCAGGTGAGCTCGACACAGAGCACGTCGAACGCCGATCGCCTCAACTTCGCCGGCGCGACCTCGACGTCCCGCACCCGCACGATCGGCTTCGAATCCAACGAATTCGGTCTGACCTGCCGGGTCAGCTACACCGCCGACGTCGGTCGCTTCAGCCTTCTAGGCGGCGTCTTCGCGGAAGATTTCAATTTCGATGGTTCCAGCTACGGCTTCCGCAATCTGAACGGGGCCTTCGTGGCATCTGGTCCCCAGGGCAGGGCGCTGGTCGGCGGCCTCACCACCTTGGTCCCCGGCGCGCAGGTCACGCTTCCGAGCCTCGTCGAGGTCGATTCGCGCGGCGGCTACAAAGGCGGCTATCGCATCGGTCTAGCCTACGAGAAGCCGGAGATCGCGCTCCGCGCGCAGGTGCTCTACCGCTCGGAGGTCAAGCATGACGACGTCACCGGCACCGGCACCGTCACCATTCTCGACACGGCCTACGCCTCGCTCAACGGCCAGCGCGTCTCGATCCCGCAGCTCGACGGGCTGATTGCTGCCGCCGGGCGTGGCGCGGGCGCCATTCCCAACCGGGTCATCGATGTCGATTCGAGCCTCAACGAGGCGATCAGCCCGCAAAGCCTCTACATCAATGCCCAGACCGGCATTGCCGAGGGAACGCTGCTGCTCGGGTCGTTCCGCTGGACGGACTGGAGCACCAACGGCTCGGTCGTCAGCACCATCACCAGCGCCGAGACCGGCACTTCCTCCAGCTACTCGCCCTATAACTGGCGCGATGGCTACACCGCCTCGATCGGCATCGGCAAGGCGTTCAACGAGCAGATTTCGGGCGCCGTGTCCCTGGGTTACGACCGGGGCGTGTCGACCGGTTCGGAGACCACCTATACCGACCTCTACACGGTATCCGCCGGCGTCTCGTTCAAGGCCAACCAGTGGAGCGAAATCCGCTTTGGTGGCCTGGTCGGCTACTGGACCGACGGTGATCAGTCGGTCGCGGACGGCGGCTACTATGACGGCACGGTCGGCGATGACGTCGTGCTGGGCGGGACCGCTTCGCTCAAATTCACCTTCTGAGGCATCGACCAAAAACCGATCTGCGACATCGACGAAGGGCGCGTCCTATGGGCGCGCCCTTCGCGTGAAAAGTTCCACCTTCGTTCCTAGAAAGAGCCGATGTGTGATTGACGCAACACTATTGCAAGCGTGCACCCCTTATAGTCGGGGACGGGAAATTCGCCGCGTTGCCGCCACAAAACGCCGTCACCCCGGACGGAGCGCGGAGGTGCGGCTCGGTGCTTTGTCAAGAGTTGGGAGAGACGATGGATTCGCACGTTTTCGATAAGAAGAACCTGCCCAGCCGCCATGTGACGGAAGGGCCGTCGCGCGCGCCGCATCGCTCGTACCTCTATGCAATGGGCCTGACCAAGGAAGAGATTCACCAGCCGCTGGTGGGTGTCGCGTCCTGCTGGAACGAGGCCGCGCCCTGCAATATCTCGCTTATGCGCCAGGCCCAGGTGGTCAAGAAAGGCGTCGCCGCCGCACGTGGCACGCCGCGCGAATTCTGCACGATCACCGTCACCGACGGCATCGCGATGGGCCACCAGGGCATGAAGGCGTCGCTGGTGTCCCGCGACCTTATCGCCGATTCGGTCGAGCTGACGATGCGCGGCCATGCCTATGATGCGCTGGTCGGGCTGGCGGGCTGCGACAAGTCGCTGCCCGGCATGATGATGGCGATGGTCCGGCTCAACGTCCCGTCAGTGTTCATCTATGGCGGGTCGATCCTGCCCGGCAATTTCCGTGGCCAGCAGGTCACCGTCCAGGACATCTTCGAGGCGGTCGGCAAGCATTCGGTCGGTGACATGAACGACGCCGATCTCGACGAGATCGAGCAGGTCGCGTGCCCGTCGGCCGGATCCTGCGGCGCGCAGTTCACCGCCAACACGATGGCGACCGTCGCCGAAGCGATCGGCCTGGCGCTGCCCTATTCCTGCGGTGCGCCGGCCCCTTACGAGATCCGCGACAAGTTCTGTTACGCCTCCGGCGAGATCGTCATGGAACTGCTGGCGCGCAACATCCGGCCGCGCGACATCGTGACCCGCAAGGCGCTGGAGAACGCCGCCGCCGTGGTCGCGGCAACCGGCGGTTCGACCAACGGCGCGCTGCACCTGCCGGCCATCGCGCATGAATGCGGTATCGAGTTCGACCTGTTCGACGTCGCCGAGATCTTCAAGAAGACCCCGTACATCGCGGACCTCAAGCCGGGCGGCAAGTACGTCGCCAAGGACATGTTCGAGGCAGGCGGCATCCCGCTGCTGATGAAGACCATGCTGGAGCACGGCTATCTGCACGGCGACTGCATGACCGTGACCGGCCGCACCATCGCCGAGAACATGGAGAAGGTCGCCTGGAACCCGCACCAGGACGTCGTGCGCGAAGCCAACAACCCGATCACCGTGACCGGTGGCGTGGTCGGCCTCAAGGGCAACCTCGCCAGCGACGGCGCGATCGTGAAGGTCGCGGGCATGAAGAACCTGCGCTTCTCCGGCCCCGCCCGCTGCTTCGACTCGGAAGAGGCCTGCTACGAGGCGGTTTCCAAGCGCGACTACAAGGAAGGCGAAGTGCTCGTCATCCGCTACGAAGGGCCGAAGGGCGGTCCCGGCATGCGCGAGATGCTGTCGACCACGGCAGCGCTCTACGGTCAGGGCATGGGCGACAAGGTCGCGCTGATCACCGACGGGCGCTTTTCCGGCGCCACGCGCGGCTTCTGCATCGGCCATGTCGGCCCCGAGGCCGCTGTCGGCGGCCCGATCGGCCTGCTGCGCGACGGCGATATCATCACCATCGATGCGGTCGAGGGCACGCTTGACGTGGCGCTCTCGGATGACGAGCTGAAGCTGCGCGCCGATGCCTGGCAGCCGCGCGAGACGGACTATCAGTCGGGCGCCATCTGGAAATATGCCCAGCAGGTCGGAACGGCCCGCAAGGGCGCGGTGACGCATCCGGGCGCTGCCGCAGAGAAGCATTGCTATGCGGATCTCTAGGAGAATAGCCCTTTCGGCGTCGTTCGTCGGCGCGGTGCTGTTTTCGGCAGGCGCCGCGTCGGCCCTCGACCCCGCCGCGCGGGTGAATCCGGAGGCGGGAACGCTGGAGCTGTTCTCCTTCGGCTTCAAGGCCTATCAGCGCGGCGAGAAGCTCGAGGCTTTCGAGGCTTTGCGTTACGCCGCCGACAAGGGACACCCCGGCGCCCGCTGGAAGCTCGGCAAGATGTATGCCGACGGAGATGGCGTTCCCGAGAACGACTACGAGGCGTTCAAGATCTTCGAGCAGATCGTCCGCGATCAAGACGAGGATGGCGGCGGGTATGCCAATGCCGCCTACGTCTCGAGCGCCGTCGTCGCGCTCGGCGACTACCTGCGCCGCGGCATCCCGAGCACGCCGGTTGGCGCGGACCTGCCGCGTGCCCGGCAGTTCTATTTCCATGCCGCCTCGTTCTTCGGCGATCCCAAGGCGCAGTTCGAGCTGGGCCGGATGATCCTGCAAGGCGAGGGCGGCAAGGCCGATCCACGCCAGGCGGCGCGCTGGCTGAAACTGGCCGCGGAAAAGGAGCATGTCGGCGCCCGGGCGCTGCTCGGCTATCTGTTGTTCGACGGCCAGAAGATATCGCTGCCGGCACAGCCCGTGCAGGGGCTCGGCATGCTGACCCTGGCGCTCAAGCGGGCATCGCCGGCCGATGCACAGTGGATACGTCCGCTGCAGGAGGAGGTCTTCTCGATGGCTTCGGAGGCCGATCGCCGGACCGCACTCGCCTATGCCGAGCAACAGATGGCAGCGGCCGGGGGCGCATCCGTCGCCAGGAATTGACCGCAGCCGCCCGGCGTTCGGCGATCAGGCAAGTTCGATCAGCACCGGCACATGGTCGGACGGCTTTTCCCAGCCGCGCACATGGCTGTCGATCCCAGCGGATACGAGCCGTCCCTGCGCTTCCGGCGACAGCAGCAGATGGTCGATGCGGATGCCGTTGTTCTTCTGCCAGGCACCGGCCTGGTAATCCCAGAACGTATAAGTCCCGGCCGCGTCGGTTGTCGCCCGCAACCCGTCCGCAAGGCCGAGATTGAGCAGCCGCCGATAGGCGGCGCGGGTCTCCGGCTGGAACAGCGCGTCGTCGCGCCAGACCGCCGGATTTGCGGCGTCCGCCGGCTCGGGGATGACGTTGTAGTCGCCAGCGAGGACGAGCATCTCCTCGCGCGCCATCGTCTCTTTCGCGTGGGCGACGAGGCGGTCCATCCAGGCGAGCTTGTAGGTGAACTTCTCCGTGCCGATCGGATTGCCGTTCGGCAGATACAGCGACGCGACGCGCAGTGGCTGTCCGTTGAAGTCCCAGACCCCTTCGATGAACCGCGAATGCTCGTCCGCCGTGTCGCCGGGCAGGCGCGGCTCGATCGACAGCGGCTTTTGCTTCGAAAGCAGCGCGACGCCGTTGAAGCCCTTCTGGCCGTGCGTCTCGACATGATAGCCGAGGGCCTCGATCGGCTCGCGCGGGAAAGTCTCGTCGACGCTCTTGATCTCCTGCAGGCACGCGATGTCGGGCGAGCGCGCAGAGAGCCAGGCGGTCAGGCCCTCGATGCGCGCCTTGACGCCGTTGATGTTCCAGGTAGCGATGATCACGTGTGGGTCAGACCGAGAAACTGGTGCCGCAGCCGCAGGCAGCGACCGCGTTGGGGTTGCGGATCTGGAAGGACTGCCCCATCAGGTCGTCGACGAAATCGACCACCGAGCCTTCGAGATAGGCCAGCGAGACCTGATCGATCAGTACCCGCGCGCCGTCGCGCTCCAGCACGAGATCGTCCTCCTCGCGCTCGTGCGTCAGGTCGTATTTGTACGAGAAGCCGGAACATCCGCCTCCCTCGACCGATATCCGCAGCGAGTCGGCATCCTGACTGCGTGCGAGAATCGTGGCGATGCGCCGGGCGGCGTTGTCGGAAATCGTGACGGGCAGGGTAGCGGTGTCGCTCATCTGGTAAATCGGCGCGTCGGCCTGCGCCGGCGCCGCTCCTTGTTCGCGGGCTCTTCCCTAAGTATGGACCGGGGAGAGGCCGGTCAATCGGGACACATCGTTTCCCATGCAAGTGAACACGATCGCACAGATCGGAATGGGCGGGCTGGCGCGCGCCGCCTATGCCGTACAGCCGGAGGAGTCGCGGGGCCGGCTGTTCGCCGAAACGGCGAGCCCGACGCGCACGCCCTTCCAGCGCGACCGCGACCGCATCGTCCACGCCACCGCCTTCCGCCGGTTGAAGCACAAGACGCAGGTTTTCGTGGCGACGGAAGGCGACCATTTCCGCACGCGGCTCACCCATACGATCGAGGTCTCGCAGATTGCCCGTGCGTTTGCCCGGGCGCTGCGCCTCGACGAGGACCTCACCGAGGCCATCGCGCTCGTCCACGATTTCGGCCACACGCCGTTCGGACACGCCGGGGAGCGTGCGCTTGATCGTCGGATGCGCCCGTATGGCGGCTTCGACCACAATGCCCAGTCGCTGCGGATCGTTACTGCACTGGAGCGCCACTATGCCGAGTTCGACGGCCTGAACCTCGCATGGGAAACGCTGGAGGGCCTCGTCAAGCACAACGGCCCGCTGATCGGGCCATATTCGACAAGCGGGTGCCCGGTGCCACGGCCCATCGCGGATTTTGACCAGCTGTTCCCGCTCGACTTAGGCAGTTTCGCCAGTCTCGAGGCGCAGGCCGCGGCCATCTCCGACGACATCGCCTACAACACCCACGATCTCGACGACGGCCTGCGGGCAGGGATGATCGGTCTCGACGACCTTGCCGGGCTCGACCTGGCGGGGGCGATTCTGACGGAGGTCCGCGCGGCCTATCCGAACCTCGACCCTGCGCGCACGGCGCACGAGATCATGCGGCGGCACATCACCCGGATGGTCGAGGATGTCATCGAGACGACTGTCGCCGGGATTGGTGCGCTGGCGCCCGTCGACGCGGCGGCGGTGCGCGGGGCGGACCTGACGCTCGTCGCCTTCTCGGCGCCGATGCGTGCGGCGGTCGACCAGACGCGCAGCTTCCTTTTCGAACGGGTCTACCGCCACGACGACGTGATGCGCGTCATGCGAACCGCCGAGGGGATCGTCGAGAACCTCTTCGACCGGCTGATCGAGCGCCCGGACCTGATGCCCGGGGCCTGGAGCGTCGCCTCCGACCGGCTGGGCGACGATCGTCTGGCGCGACGGGTGGCAGACTATCTGGCGGGGATGACCGACACCTACGCCCTGGCCGAGCATGCAAGGCTGTTTGACGCAACGCCGCGTTTGCGCTAGCCGGCCAGTCTTCCTTCAGCCCGGTCGGCACAGGCAGGCGATCTCGCGATCGTTCCTATGTGAGCGGGCCAACCCGGACGCTCCCGGAAAGATGCAAGGCACGCAGATGAACATCTTCGCCGATTTCGAAAACCGGGTGAGAGTCGCGGTGGAAGCCGTTCTGACGCAAGGCGAAATGCCCGCGCAGGACCTCTCCCGCGTGACCGTGGAGCCGCCGCGGGACGCGACCCATGGGGACCTGGCGACCAACGCCGCGATGGTGCTCGCCAAGCCGCTCGGGGCGAAGCCGCGCGAACTCGCGACCAAGATTGCCGCGCGCCTCGCCCGCGACCCGGACGTCGAGACGGCCGAGGTCGCCGGTCCCGGCTTCATCAATCTGCGGCTGAAGCCCGCCTTCTGGACAAGCCATCTCGCCGACATCCTGACGGCGGGCACCGATTACGGGCGCGGCAGGCCGACCGGCCGCAAGGTGAACGTCGAATATGTCTCGGCCAATCCGACCGGCCCTATGCATGTCGGCCATACGCGGGGCGCCGTGGTCGGCGACGCCATCGCCAACATCCTCGCCTTCGACGGCGCCGACGTCACCAGCGAGTACTACATCAACGACGCAGGCGAGCAGGTGAACGTCCTCGCCCGCTCCGTCTTCCTGCGCTACCGCGAGGCGCGGGGCGAGACGATCGGCGACATTCCGGCCGGGCTCTATCCCGGCGACTATCTCAAGCCGGTGGGCGAGGCGCTGGCGGCCGAATACGGCGACCGGCTGGCCGCGATGGACGAGGCCGAATGGCTGCCGCTGGTTCGCGAGCGGGCGATCACGGCCATGATGGCGATGATCCGCGCCGACCTGAAGCTGCTCGGCGTCGAGCACGCCGTCTTCTTCTCCGAGCGCAAGCTGCACGACGACGGCCTGATCGCCGCCGCGATCGAGGATCTGCGCGCCAAGGGCTTCATCTACCAAGGCGCGCTGCCGCCGCCGAAGGGCCAGGTTCCGGAGGAATGGGAGGATCGCGAGCAGACGCTGCTGCGCTCGACCGAGGTCGGCGACGACCAGGACCGGCCGCTGGTGAAGTCGGACGGCGCCTACACCTATTTTGCCGCCGACGTCGCTTACTTCCGTGACAAGTACCGGCGCGGCTTCGAGGAGATGGTCTATGTGCTCGGCGCCGACCACGGCGGCTACGTCAAGCGGCTGGAAGCCGTGGCGCGTGCCGTGGCCGGTGAGACGGCGCATGTCGACGTGGTGCTCTGCCAGCTGGTGAAGCTGTTCCGCAACGGCGAGCCCGTCACCATGTCGAAGCGCTCGGGCAGCTTCGTGACGCTCGCCGACGTGGTCGAGGAAGTCGGCCGCGACCCCGTCCGCTTCATGATGCTCTATCGCAAGAGCGACGCGCCGCTCGACTTCGATTTCGAGAAGGTAACCGAGCAGTCGAAGGACAATCCGGTCTTCTACGTGCAGTACGCCCATGCCCGCGCCGCCGCGATCTTCCGCCAGGCGGCCGAGACCGGCATTGCCGCGCCCGACTTCACCCGGCCCGGCGACATGGATCTCGCCTGCCTGACGGACGAGGGCGAACTCGGGCTGATCCGCAAGCTCGCCGAGTTCCCGCGGTTGATCGCGTCGGCCGCCGAGGCCAAGGAGCCGCATCGGCTGGCCTTCTACCTCTACGACGTCGCAGCGACGTTCCACGCCCAGTACAATCGCGGCAAGGACTTGCCGCACTTACGGTTTGTTAACCCTGATGAGCCCAAAGTGACTGAGGCTAGACTGGCCCTGGTTCGGGCAGTTGCCATCGTCATCAAATCAGGACTCGGCCTCGTCGGCGCCGACGCTCCGGAAGAAATGCGATGAGCCATCACGCTTTGGTCAACTTCCTCTCATAGCGCTGGAAGACGGTGGCCTTAGGCCTCCGGCGCGAGGGGAACAGGCGGGGACGATGTCGATGGGGGACTTGACGGACGGCGATCGCGGAGTCGGCAGGCAGGCCGATCCGTTCGATGACGATCCTTTCGCAGAACTCGCCAGACTGATCGATGCGCCTGAGGCACAGCGCTCCTCAGCCATGAAGCCCGAGCCCGTCGAGACCTGGCAGTTCGATCTTCCTTCTGATACCGGCGCGGATGCCGATTTCGATCTCGACATGGACGCTTTCGCCGGCGCCCTCGACGAAGAACTCGCGCGGGAAACGTCCGACACGGTGATGGGCGCCGTGCCTGTGGCCGCTATAGCGAGCCCGCTCCCGAAGGCTGCCGCTTCCTATTCCAACTGGATTTCGCCGGCGCCGCGTGCGCCCGCTCCGACGGCTTCGAAGTCTGCGCCGGTATCGTCGGCCTCGCCGGCAACAGCTGACGATTCCGTTTCAGATCCGGTTCTCGAGGCCGCTTTCCGTGGGCTTTCGGCGCCGGCCAACCCGCGCGACGCCAAATTCCAGGTGAGCGAAGCCTTTGCGCCGGCGAGGACGCAGGACGCCAGCGTCGCCGAGCCGACGGCGCAGCTCTTCGACGATTTCGATGCGCTGATCGCCAGCGAGCTCGCTGCGATGCAGAAGCCGTTGCAGGCAGCTCCGTCCGAGGGACGCAACCACGCCTTCGCCGGGGATGATACGGCTGCACGGAATGAGCCGGCACCCGAACATGATGATCTCTCGCCGTCGGCGCCGGAAGCGCGCCAGACCGCGCATGCCGCGCGCCGGCAGGCAGTGTCCGGCAGGCGGGCCGGTCTCGCTGCCGCGAGCACGGTAGCGTCGGCGTCGACACGGCAGCTGCCGATTTCACGACGGATGATGAGCGTCGGCGCCAGCCTGCTCGTCATCGCGCTGATCGGCGGGGCCGGCGCATACATGCTCACCGGAAACGGTGGAAAGGTCTACGACGCTCCGCTGATCGTTCAGGCCGATTCCGAGCCGGTGAAGGTGGCACCGAAGGATCCGGGCGGGCGCGCCATCCCCAATCAGAACAAGGCCGTCTACGAGCGCGTCCAGAGCGCCAGCGCCGCCATCGAGCCGTCGCAGCAGACGCTGCTGACGGCCGCCGAGGAGCCGGCGGAGCTGCCGCAGCCCGAACCCGAGCCGGCCTTCTCGGATCTGCCCGGTGTCGATCTCAATCCGATCGGCACCGCCCTGGCGGCTGAGCCGGTCCGCGTGGCCGATGCCGGCGGCGACGATTCACCGATCGCCGTCCTCACGCCGCGCCGCGTCCGCACGTTGACGGTCAACCCGGACGGTACGCTTGTCGCATCCGAGCAGGTGCCGTCCACGTCGCTGCAGGAATTGCGCGCTCAAAACCCGGCGCTGATCGATGCGGCCTCACGGCCGCTGGATTCGCTCGCGACCGGAACGACACCGTCGCAGGAGCAGAGCGCGTCGGCCGAGAGCGATTCCGCGTCCGGCGTTCCGATGCCGTCCATGAAGCCGGGCACCGAGGCGGCCGCAGCAATGCGCGTTGCCGCCGTGACACCCGCGGAGCCGCAGCCGGACCCCGTCCTGACGCAGGAGGCTCCGGCCACGCCGCCTGTTGCCGTAGCACCCGAGCCGGAGCCGGCGGCGACGGAAGTCGCAGCTCTTCCGGCGGCGACTCCTCCCGCTGTCGAGGGTGGCTACTACGTGCAGATCTCCTCGCAGCCTTCGCGCGAAGCCGCCGAGGACTCGTCGCGAACGCTTGGCCAGCGCTTCTCGGAGGTGATCGGCGGTCGCAGCCTGGTGATCCAGTCCGCCGATATTCCGGGCAAGGGCACCTACCACCGCGTCCGCGTCGCCACCGGCTCGAAGAGCGAGGCCAACGATCTATGCCAACGGTTGAAGTCCGCCGGCGGCAGCTGCTTCGTCTCGCGCTAGGCGCGGCGACGCTCGGCCTTCTCGGCCGGTCCTCGGGGCCGGCCTATTCTCCCACATCATCATCGGGCGGGCCGACCAGCCGTTATTGCGGCGGGCCGGCCACGTCACCGGAGTGCAGCATGAGCGGATCGAAGGCGTGGATCGCCGCGCCCCTGGGGCAGCGGCTGTCGGCGGAGGAGCGCGCCTTCTTCGCCGGAGAGCGACCATACGGCTTCATCCTGTTCGGGCGCAACATCGCCAGCGGCAGCCAGTTGTCGGACCTCGTCGAGGAACTGCGCGAAGCGGGAGGCCGCGCCTCAACGCCGATCTTCGTCGACCAGGAGGGCGGGCGCATCAATCGCCTCAAGCCGCCTCTGGCGCCGAGCTATCCGACCCCGGCTGACATCGGCCGTCTTTACGCGACCGATGCGGAAGCCGGGGAGCGGGCCGCCTGGCTGCAGGGTCGGCTACTAGCAGGCGACCTGATGCCGTTCGGGATCAACGCCGACTGCATACCCTGCGTCGATGTGCCGGTTCCCGGCGCGAACTCCGTCATCGGCGACCGCGCCTATGCGGAAACGCCGGCGGATGTCGCGGTCCTGGGCGAGGCCGTGGCGGCCGGGTTGATGGCCGGCGGCGTGCTGCCGGTGATGAAGCACATCCCTGGACACGGTCGCGGCAACGCCGACAGCCATCACGCGCTGCCTGTGGTTGCCACCAAGCGGGACGAGCTCGCACGCACGGACTTCGCGCCGTTTCGCGCGCTGCGCTCCCTGCCGGCGGCCATGACGGCGCATATCCTCTACAGCGACATCGATCCACGCGCCCCAGCGACGCTGTCTCCCATCGTCATCGGGGAGGTGATCCGCGGCGAGATCGGTTTTGACGGATTGTTGATGACGGACGACATGTCGATGAAAGCGCTGGCCGGCGACCTTGGCGATCTCGGGCGCAGGGCGCTGGAGGCCGGTTGCGACGTGCTGCTCCATTGCAATGGCGAGATGGACGAGATGCGCCGCGTCGCCGCGGCGGCAGGCCCCCTTAGCGGCGACGCCCAACGGCGGGCGCGCGACGCCGAGGCCGTGATCTCCGGTGGCATCACGGACGCGAGCGACGACGCGGCACTGCGCGCCGAATACCAGGCTTTGATGAGCCGCATCGCCTGACATGTTGCCGCCGGGCTCCCGAAGCGATAGCGAAGGCTCGTTGGCGTCGCGCGCGCTGATGAAAGCTAGCGAGCAGGCCAGGACTTGCAGGACCACGACACCGTCTCATACCAGGCCGGCCAGAACGCCGGCGGGCGCACCAGTGCCGGCGTCAGCTTCGCCGCGCGGCTGAGCTTCGAGAACGTCTCTCACTCCGCCGGTTCCGTCCGTATCCTCGACGGCATCGACCTGACGGCCGAGCCGGGCGAGGTCCTCTGCCTTCTCGGCCCTTCCGGCTCCGGCAAGACGACCATGCTGCGCGTCGCAGCGGGAATAGAGCGCCAGAGTGCCGGGCGGCTCGTGCTCAACGGCCAAGAGATTGCCGGCGACAGCGTCTTCGTGCCCCCGGAGCGACGCGGCATCGGCCTGATGTTCCAGGATTTCGCGCTGTTTCCGCACATGACGATCCTCGACAATGTGCGATTCGGGCTGACCGCCATGCCGGGCGCCGCCGCCAAGAGGGAGGCGCTGGTCGCGCTGGAGCGGGTCGGGCTGGCGAGCGTCGCGGGCCAATACCCGCACACGCTTTCCGGTGGCGAGCAGCAGCGCGTGGCGCTCGCGCGGGCGCTGACGCCGCGGCCCTCCGTCCTGTTGATGGACGAGCCGTTCTCCGGGCTCGACAGCCGGCTCAAGGACGTGGTGCGCACCGACACGCTGCAGATCCTGCGCGAGAGCCGTGCGACGGCGATCATCGTCACCCATGACGCGGAGGAGGCGATGCGGCTCGGCGACCGCATCGCGCTGCTCAGGGATGGACGGCTTGTCCAGACCGGGACCGCGGCCGAACTCTACAGCCGGCCCACCAACCTCTTCGCTGCCGGCTTCTTCTCGGAACTCAACGTCATCGAGGGCGAGGTCCGGGGCGGGCGGGTGGTGACGGCACTCGGGCCCGTCGCAGATTCGTCATCATCCGACGGTACGCGGGTGACGGTTGCCCTTCGTCTTTCTGGCCTGCGCCTCGACGAACGACCGAGCGGCGTTTTCGGGCGTATCACAGCGAGACGCTTTCTCGGTGGGGTCGATCTGATGACGGTAGCGGTCGAAGGGCTGGACAAGCCGCTTCGATCGAGGATGCGGGCCGGTATCGTTGCTTCGCACAAGCGGGATGTCGTTGTTTCCGTTGATCCGCAGGACGTTATCGTGTTTGAAAAGTCGGCCGACGATCGTTAGCATGGCGAAAGCGAGCGCGCTCACGCGCTCATAGGAGAATTGGTTATGGGTAGCTTCAGCATCTGGCACTGGCTCATCGTCCTCGCCGTCGTGCTGCTTCTCTTCGGCCGGGGCAAGATTCCCGAATTGATGGGCGACGTCGCCAAGGGGATCAAGAGCTTCAAGAAGGGCATGTCCGAGGAAGAGACCGAAGCGGCTGCCCAGGAACGCCGGGCCCTCGACCATCGCGAGGGCGATGTCGTGGCGCGCGACGTGAAGACCGAGAAGTCAGTCAGCTGATTGGTCGATCGGCGGCGGAGGGCGCGGGGCGTGCCGCTCCGCAGCCGTCCTCCGTGGTCGCCTTCGAGTAAGAGACATGTTCGATATCGGCTGGACCGAGCTACTGGTGATCGCGGTCGTCCTTGTGGTCGTCGTTGGCCCCAAGGACCTGCCGCGGATGCTGCGGACATTTGGGCGCACCACGAAGCAGGTGCGCTCGATGGCGTCGGATTTCCGCCGGCAGTTCGACGATGCGCTTCGTGAGGCCGAACTCGATGAGGTTCGCCAGACGATGGCGGACGCCAAGAAGTTCGACCCCACCAAGGACGTCCGCGCCGCGATGAACCCGATGAAGGCGATCGGCGACGAGATCCGCTCCTCGCTGACGGCCGCCACGAAGGCGCCTGAGCCGAAGGTTCCGTCATCGACGGCACCGGCGGAACCGGCCGAAGCGCAAAGCCCCGGAACTACCGCGCCGTCAGAAGC
Source organism: Aurantimonas endophytica (assembly GCF_014196845.1). Lineage (GTDB taxonomy): Bacteria > Pseudomonadota > Alphaproteobacteria > Rhizobiales > Rhizobiaceae > Aurantimonas > Aurantimonas endophytica. Next base: position 792,454 of record NZ_JACIEM010000001.1, on the reverse strand, counting down.
AACCACCGATGCCGGCGCGGCGTCGACGAGCGAGGCCAAGGCCCGCAAGACCGAGGACGCCGCGTGAGTGCACCCAAGGACGATATCGAGGCCTCCTCAGCGCCGTTGATGGAGCATCTGCTGGAGTTGCGGCGCCGGCTGATCTGGAGCATCGGCGGCTTCATGATCGCTTTCATCTGCTGCTTCTTCTTCGCCAAGGAAATCTTCAATTTCCTCGTCGTGCCCTATCAGACGGCGACCGTCTGGGCCGGCATCGACGACCGGCAGGTCGAGCTGATCTACACGGCGCCCCAGGAATTCTTCTTCACCCAGGTGAAGATCGCCGCCTTCGGCGGTCTGTTCCTGGCGTTTCCCGTCATCGCCAGCCAGATCTACAAGTTCGTGGCGCCCGGGCTCTACCGCAACGAACGCCATGCCTTCCTGCCGTTCCTGATCGCGACACCGGTGCTGTTCCTGATGGGAGCGATGCTGGTCTATTATTTCTTCACCCCGATGGTGATGTGGTTCTTCCTGTCGATGGAGCAGACCGGTACCGGTGGCCAGGCGGCGATCCAGCTCTTGCCGCGGGTTTCTGAATATCTGTCGCTGATCATGACGCTGATCTTCGCGTTCGGCCTGGTCTTCCAGCTTCCCGTCGTGGCGACGCTGCTGGTGCGGGCCGGCCTCACCAGCGCGGACGGCCTGGCATCGAAGCGGAAATACGCCATCGTCATCGCCTTCGTGGCGGCGGCGATCCTGACGCCACCCGATCCGGTCTCCCAGATCGGTCTTGCCCTGCCCACGATCCTTCTCTACGAGGTGTCGATCATTGTGGCGCGGATGATCGAGAAGAAGCGGGCGGCCGAGGCGCTCGGTGGCGACGGAGCTCAAGCCGAGAGCTGAGACCGGTTGGCCCGTGTCCCGTCGCATTTCGACGGAACGGGAATTTCATGCTCGACATCAAGTGGATACGGGAAAATCCGGAAAAGCTGGACGAGGCCTTGGCGCGTCGCGGCGCGGCGCCCGCCGCCGCCGATCTGATCAGGCTCGATGAGGCGCGTCGCGAGCATCTAAAACGTTTGCAGGAGCTCCAGAACCGGCGCAACGAGGCATCCCGGGAGATCGGCAAGGCCAAGGCCACCAAAGACGAGACGCTGGCCGAACGGCTGATCGCCGAGATCGCCGAGATCAAGGCCGAGATCCAGGACGGCGAGGAGACCGAGCGACGGCTCGATGGCTCGCTTGAGGACGCGCTGGCGCGCATACCGAACTTGCCGCTCGACGACGTTCCGGTCGGCAAGGACGAGGCCGACAATGTCGAGATGCGCCGGGTCGGCGAGCGGCCCGACTTCGCCTTCAAGCCACGGGAGCATTACGAGCTCGGCGAGGCCATGGGCCTCATGGATTTCGACCAGGCCGCCAAGATCTCCGGTTCGCGCTTCACCATCCTGAAGGGTGCGCTGGCGCGGCTGGAACGGGCGCTCGGCCAGTTCATGCTGGACCTCCACACCACCGAACACGGTTATCAGGAGGTCGCGGCCCCGCTGCTGGTGCGCGACGAGGCGCTCTTCGGTACCAACCAGTTGCCGAAATTCGCCGAGGACCTGTTCCACACGACGGAAGGGCGCTGGCTGATCCCGACCGCCGAAGTGCCGCTGACCAATCTTGCGCGCGAGCGGATCATCGATGCCGCCGACCTGCCAATGCGGGTGACGGCGCTGACGCCGTGCTTCCGCTCGGAAGCCGGATCGGCGGGGCGGGACACGCGCGGCATGCTGCGCCAGCACCAGTTCTACAAGGTCGAGATGGTCTCGATCACGGCGAGCGATGCCTCGCTCGACGAGCACGAGCGCATGACGAAGGCTGCCGAGGAGGTGCTCAAGCGCCTCGGGCTGGCGTATCGCGTCGTGACGCTGTGCACCGGCGACATGGGCTTCGGCGCCCGCAAGACCTACGACATCGAGGTGTGGCTGCCGGGGCAGGGCGCCTATCGCGAAATCTCCAGCTGTTCGGTCTGCGGTGATTTTCAGGCCCGGCGGATGAGCGCCCGCTACCGCGCCGAGGGCGAAAAGGCGACACAGTTCGTCCACACGCTGAACGGGTCCGGCGTCGCCGTCGGGCGGGCGCTGATCGCGGTGATGGAGAACTATCAGAACGAGGATGGCAGCATCACCATCCCGCCGGTGCTCCGGCCTTACATGGCCGGGGTCGAGCGGATCGGCGGGCCCGCCTGATGCGGCTTCTCCTGACCAATGACGACGGCATACACGCCGAGGGGCTGGCAGTGCTGGAGCGGATCGCCCGGACGCTGACCGACGATGTCTGGGTGGTCGCGCCTGAGACCGACCAGAGCGGCCTGTCGCACTCGCTGACGCTGTCCGCGCCGCTGCGGCTGCGCGAGGTATCGGAGAAGCGCTACGCTCTTTCCGGAACGCCAACGGACTGCGTCATCATGGCGGTGAAGCGGTTGATGGATTCGCCGCCGGATCTCGTTCTGTCCGGCGTCAATGCCGGCCAGAACATCTGCGACGACGTCACCTATTCCGGCACCGTGGCCGGCGCCATTGAGGGGACGATGCTCGGCCTGCGTTCGATCGCGCTCAGCCAGGCCTTCACCCCGGGGCGGGATCGCGAGGCGCTGTGGGAGACGGCGGAACGCCACGCACCCGCCGTGCTCGATCGGCTGGCGGGCTTCCCTCTGCCGCCCGGCCACCTGATCAACGTCAACTTCCCGGCGGTACCGGCGGACGAGGTGTCCGGCGTCTCGGTGACCCGGCAGGGCAAGCTCGACTATTCGCTCGGCATGGAAGAGCGCCGCGACGGCAGGGGCTTTCCGTATTTCTGGCTGACCTTCGGCCGCCAGGCAGGACCGGAGGTGGAGAATTCCGACATTGCGGCGCTCCAGGCCGGCCGCATCTCGATCACGCCGCTGCAGCTGGACCTGACCGCGCACGAACTGCGCGACGATCTCGGCGCACTCTTCGCATGAACCCCGAAGGCCGTGACCGCGAGGATCTCGCGGCCTTCCTGCTGGCATTGCGCTTTCAGCGTATCGGCGGACCCACCCTGCACCAGGCTGTGGCATCGGTGCCGCGTCGGCTGTTCGTCCCCGAGGGCGTCGAGGACGCCTACGAGGACCGGTCGGCACCGCTTGCCTGCGGCGAGACGATGCCCGGCGCGCTCGCGGCAGCTCGTCTCGTGGCGGCGCTCGAGCTCGAGCCTGAGCACCGGGTCCTGGAGATCGGCACCGGCAGCGGTTACGCGACGGCGCTTCTGGCCCGCATGAGCGCCCACGTCTCCTCCTTCGACCGCTTCCGCCGGCTGGTCGAGCCAGCCGGAACGCGCCTGAAGCAGGTCGGCGTCACCAATGTCTCGCTCTTCCTGGAGGACGGACGCGATGGCTTTCCCGGCGGCGCGCCGTTCGACCGCGCGATCATCCATGCCGCGTTTCCCGCCGTGCCTCGCCAGTTCCTGGAACAGCTCGGCATGCAGGCGGTGCTGATCTGCGCGATCGGCCCGGGCGACGGCGAGCAGATGCTGGTGCGGCTGCGAAAGGTCGGCAGCCGATTCGAGCGCGAGGACCTCTGGCCGGTGCGGTACCAGCCGCTGGCCTTCGGAACGGCAGAGGTTCTCTGAGCCTGCGGGTGGCAGGCGTCGGCAGCGCTGTCTCGCTCGGCTCGCGCTTCGGCCGGACTGCTGGCGATTCCCCGCATCGATCGTCGAGAATCGTCTTCCGTCGCCAGAGACTTAACCCGGCAGTAACATTAACGCGCTTCAATGCTCCCGAAAGCGAATTTCTGCGTGCAAGGGACGGCGATGCGTATCGATGTGCTGAAACCTCTACGGCTCCGTATGGTGCGTTCCGCTGCGATGGTTGCTCTGGCGGGCCTCGCGGCCGGGTGCAGCTCCGACGTGGCGCGGTTCGATGACGGCTTCTACACCGGCGCGGTGCCGCGTGCGGGGATGACCCAGACCGCTGCCGCGCAGCCCTATCCGGGCGGCGTCGACCAGCTGAACACGGGCGCGATCGGCAACGGTACGCCAGCCTACCAGCAGAACCCGACCTATGGCGCCAGCGCCGCGACCCCGTCGGTGCAGAGCCAGACCCTGCCGCCGCCGCCCGCGCCGAACTACGGCACGCCACCTAGCTCCTCGATGGCAGCGGCACCGGCCAGCGCCAACGATGTACCGACCCGCGGCGCTCCGCCCTCGACCCTGCAGGCGCAGGCAGCGCAGATCTCGACACCGCAGCGCCGTCCGTCCGGCGACCAGCGCCCCGCTTCCTCGGGCGGATCGGTCACTGTCAGCTCGGGCGATACGCTGGCGGCGATCGCACGCCGCACCGGGACGTCGGTTGCAGCGCTCAAGCAGGCCAACGGCCTCAGCGGCGATTCGATTCGCATCGGCCAGTCACTGACCGTGCCGGGTGCCGGCGCGACGCCGACCCAGGTGGCCAGCGCCCAGCCGGCGGCCTCCACGGTCCAGACGCCGCCGGAAGCCAAGCCCATCACGACGCCCGTCGCCTACACGGCGCCTGCGACCGCCGAGAAATCCAGCCGTCCGTCGACCGAGCAGGCCGAGGCGCCTGCAGCGCCCGCTGCCGCTCCCAGCAGCACGGTGTCGGAGCAGGCCGAGACACAGGTTGCGGCCATCGCCCCGACCTCCACAGGCATCAGCCAGCTGCGCTGGCCGGTCCAGGGGCGGGTGGTCAATCGCTTCGGAGAAAAGGTGGGCTCGCGCCGCAATGACGGCCTGAACATCTCGGTGCCGCGCGGCACTTCGGTGAAGGCAGCCGAGAACGGCGTGGTCATCTATGCCGGCGACGGGTTGAAGGAATTCGGCAACACGGTTCTGGTCAAGCACGACAACGGCATGGTCACCGTGTACGGACACGCCGACTCCCTGTCCGTCAAACGCGGTGCCACCGTGACCCGGGGCCAGGAAGTCGCCAAGTCCGGCATGAGCGGAGACACGGACGTCCCGGTCCTGCATTTCGAGGTCCGCAAGGACTCCACGCCGGTCGACCCGACGAAGTTCCTCCAGTAGACGCCGACCTCCAGGCGTTCGGCCCGGTTCCGTTCCGTCAGGAGCGAACCGGGCCTTTTTGCTTCAGGCTGCCGGCGCGGCGAGGGTGCGCCCCAGGCGCCCGGCAAGGTCCTGGACGAACTGGAAGGCGACCCGGCCGGACCGGCTGCCGCGGGTCGTCGCCCATTCCAGCGCTTCATGCCGGGTGGCTTCCGGGTCGGCATCGATCCCGTAAGCCGACAGGTAGGCGTCGATCATCGCCAGATAATCCTCCTGGCTGCAGCGGTGGAAGCCAAGCCACAGGCCGAACCGGTCCGACAGCGACACCTTTTCCTCGACGGCCTCGGCAGGGTTGATCGCCGTCGAGCGCTCGTTCTCGATCATGTCTCGCGGCAGAAGGTGCCGGCGGTTGGACGTCGCATAGAACAGGACGTTCGCGGGGCGGCCTTCCACGCCGCCTTCCAGGGCGGCCTTCAGCGACTTGTAGGAGGAATCGCCCATGTCGAAGGACAGGTCGTCGCAGAACAGTAGAAACGCGTAAGGCGCCGCGCGTACGAAGCCCATCAGGCGAGGCAGGTCGTCGATGTCCTCGCGATGGATCTCGATCAGCTTGAGCGGGTTCGTGCCGTTGGGCAGGGAGGCGTTGACCGCGGCGTGGGCGGCCTTCACCAACGATGACTTGCCCATGCCCCTCGCGCCCCAGAGCAGCGCATTGTTGGCGGGCAGGCCGCGCGCGAAGCGCGCCGTGTTGTCGAGGAGCGTGTCGCGCGAGCGATCGACGCCCTTCAGCAGCTCGATCGGAACGCGGTTGACCGTCTTGACGGGAACCAGCCCTGCCGGCGGCTCGAACACGAAGCAGTCGGCAGCGGCAAAGTCCGGTACGGACGCAGGCGGAGGCGCCAGACGCTCCAGGCTCGCGGCAATGCGATCCATGGTCTCCCGCAGCCGGGCAAAATCTTCGACTTCCATGACGTTTCTGCTGTGTCCCTGGGCGGCGTTCATGTCGCGGAACAGACGCCTTGTTGCATTCGAGGCGACCGTTCGTATATTCCGCGCACTCCGTAAAGGGCTTCCCGCCCTCGATTCCGAAGAGGTTCCCGATGTTCGTGTCCGAGGCTTTCGCGCAGAGCGGCGTTCCTGCCGCCGGTGGAAGCGATCTCCTGATCAGCGTGCTGCCCTTCGTCGCGGTCTTCGCCATCATGTATTTCCTCATCATCCGGCCGCAGCGCACGGCGATGAAGAAACGCGAGGCGATGCTCAGCAACATCCGCCGCGGCGACACGGTGGTCACCGGGGGAGGCATCATCGCCAAGGTGACGAAGGTCTTGGAGAACGGCGAACTCGAGGTGCAGATTTCGGAACAGGTCCGGGTCCGTGTGCTGCAGAGCATGGTGACGGACGTGCGCGTCAAGGGCGAGCCGGCGGCTGCCAACACCAAATAGCCGCGATTGTTGAGGATACGGCAACTGCCGTAGATACGACCGTGTTTCGCCTCCGGCCTGTGCCGACCGTGTGGACGGAATGCCACTGACGAACGCCGCCGAAGCGCGTTCGTCGACCCGCCTGGGAACCCAATGCTGTATTTCTCGCCCTGGAAGAAGTTTCTCGTCCTGCTGACGGTGGCCGTCGGCATCCTGTATGCGGCCCCCAACTTCTTTCCGCGGCAGATGCTCGATCAGCTGCCATCGTTCGTGCCCAAGCAGCAGGTGACCCTCGGTCTCGACCTGCAGGGCGGCTCCTACATTCTGCTCGAGATCGACCGCCAGTCCCTGCAGGGGGAACGCGTCCAGACGCTCAGCGACGACGCGCGCCAGACGCTCCGCACCGCGCGTATCGGCTATGCGGGCCTCTCCGACTCGGGAACCACCGTCACTGTCAGGTTGCGCGACCCGGCCCAGGCCGACGCAGTACTCGAAGCGCTCCAGCCTCTGGCAACTCCCTTGTCGGCAGGAATGCTCGGCAGCGGCTCCGTCGCCGAGGTCGCGATTGCACAGCCTCAGCCGGGCGTGATCACGCTGACGCTCACCGAAGCCGGCGTGAATTACCGGCTGACTAATGCCGTCGCCCAGTCGATCGAGGTAGTGCGGCGACGCGTCGACGAGCTCGGGACCACCGAGCCGCTCATCCAGCGCCAGGGTGACGACCGGATCATGGTCCAGGTGCCGGGTCTGGAGGATCCGCAGCGCCTGAAGTCGCTTCTGAACCAGACCGCCAAGCTGAGCTTCCGTCTCGTCGACCAGACGGCGTCCGCCGACGAGGTGGCACGCGGCACCCGGCCGCCGGCAGGCTCCGAGCTTCTCTACACCAACGACAACCCGCCTCTGCCGATCCTGGTCCAGCGCCAGATCATGGTCTCCGGCGAGAACCTGACCGACGCGCAGGCGGGTTTCGACAGCCAGACCAACCAGCCTGTCGTCAATATCCGCTTCGACAGCCAGGGCGCGCAGCGTTTCGGCGCGGTCACCCAGCAGAATGTCGGCAGTCCCTTCGCCATCGTCCTCGACGAGGAGGTTCTGTCCGCGCCGAACATCCGCGAGCCCATCCTCGGCGGCCAGGCGCAGATCAGCGGCAATTTCACCGTCCAGAGCGCCAACGACCTGTCGGTACTGCTGCGCGCCGGCGCTCTGCCTGCCACGCTCAACATCATCGAGGAGCGGACCGTCGGGCCCGGCCTTGGCGCCGACTCGATCGCAGCTGGCGAGACGGCCGGCGTCATCGGTTCGATCTTCGTCGTCCTCTTTATGCTGGCGGCCTACGGCTTCCTCGGCGTCCTGGCCAATATCGCTCTTGTCGCCAACGTCCTGATCCTCTTCGCCATCCTTACAGCCATCGGCGCGACGCTGACGTTGCCCGGCATCGCGGGCATCGTGCTGACCGTCGGCATGGCGGTCGACTCGAACGTCCTCATCTTCGAGCGCATCCGCGACGAACGACGCCAGGGCAGGTCGGTCATCCAGTCGATCGACACCGGTTTCCAAAAGGCGCTCGGCACGATCGTCGACGCCAACATCACAACGCTGATAGCGGCCGTCGTGCTGTTCTTCCTGGGCTCCGGCCCCGTCCGCGGCTTCGCGGTGACGCTGGCCATCGGTATCGTCACCACGGTCTTCACCGCCTTCACTCTGACCCGACTGCTCGCCTCGGAATGGGTTCGGCGCCGGCGGCCGAAGGAGCTGCCGCGCGGCTTCATCAAGCTCGTGCCGGACGTGACCGCGATCCGCTTCATGAAGATCCGCCTGCAGGTCTTCGCCCTGTCGATCTTCCTGTGCCTTGCATCCATCGCGATGCTGTTCACGGCCGGGCTCAATTTCGGCATCGACTTTACCGGCGGCACGGTCATCGAGGTCCAGGCGAAATCGGGTGCTGCCGATGTCGGGGACATCCGCGAGCGACTCAATGCTGTCGGGATTCAGGAAAGCCAGGTCCAGGAGTTCGGCTCCGAGAGCGAAGCGCTGATCCGGGTCGGCACGGCAGAGGGCGGTGACACCGCCCAGACCGCGATCGTTCAGTCGGCACAGCAGGCGCTTGCCGCCGACTACGACTTCCGGCGAACCGAGGTCGTCGGGCCGACAGTATCGGGCGAACTCGCCTGGGCCGCCGTCATCGGCGTCCTCGCCTCTCTGCTGGCCATCCTGATCTATGTCTGGATCCGGTTCGAGTGGCAGTTCGCCGTCGGCGCCATCATCGCGACGGTCAACGATGTGATCCTGACGCTGGGCTTCCTTGCGGTGACCCAGCTGGAGTTCAACCTGTCCACCGTCGCGGCGATCCTGACCATCGTCGGCTATTCGCTGAACGACACGGTGGTCATCTACGACCGGATTCGCGAGAATCTCCGGCGTTTCAAGAAGATGCCGATCGGCGACCTGCTCGACCTCTCCGACAACGAGATGCTGGCGCGTACCGTCATGACGACGATGACCACGCTCCTGGCACTGTTCGCGCTGTTCATCTTCGGTGGCGAGGTGATCCGTTCCTTCGTCGCGTCGATGCTGTTCGGCGTCGGTGTCGGCGCGTTGTCGACGATCTTCGTGGCCGCGCCCGTCCTGATCTTCTTCAAGCTGCGTCCCGCCGACTTCGCAGCGAAGAAGGAAGATGAGGAAGCCGAGCGCGCGGGTTCTGCGGCGGGCAAGGCCTGACCGCATGGTCAGCGGAACCGAGATCCGTGCCGCCCACTTTCCGGGGCGGGCGCCCATCGAAGCCTATGGCAATGGGGGATTTCGCTTTGCCGACATGTCGCACCGCGGCTCGATCCTCTGCCTCCCATCCGGGATCTATGGTTGGGACGCGACGGCCGAGCAGCCCTTCCACGGCGAGCGGCTGCTCAAGGTGTTCGAAGAGGCCGATGACATCCGGTTTCTGTTGTTCGGGACGGGACGCGACATCAGGCGGTTGCCGCCGGCGCTCGCCGACCGGCTGCGCCAGGCAGGCATTTCCTGCAATCCGATGTCGACGGGAGCGGCCGTGCGGACGTTCAACGTCATGCTCTCCGAGGGCCGACCGGTGGCGGCTGCGCTCGTGGCGGTCGACTGAGACTCGCCCGGCGGTAACCGCCGACGGCGACGCGGCATGAGCGCGAACGCCGCCGAGTGCCTGCGCCTCGTGGAGTTGCACGACCGCGACCGAGCGCTCTCGCTGGCTTTCGCGCCAGCGGCGGCAAAGGATGATCTCGCCGCTCTCTACGCGTTCAATTACGAAGTGGCGCGGGTGCGCGAGCAGGTCAGCCAGCCGCTACCCGGCGAGATCCGGCTGCAATGGTGGCGGGATACGATAGAAGGCGCGTCGCCGGGGGAGGCGGCGGCGAATCCGGTCGCCGCGGCGCTGCTGGAGACGATTGAGCGGCATCAGCTGCCGCGTGATGCCTTCGATCGGATGTTGGAGGCGCGGATCTTCGATCTCTACGACGACCCGATGCCGTCGCGCGATGCCTTCGAGGCCTATGCCGGCGAGACGGCGTCGACGTTGATCATGCTGGCGGGTCTGGTGCTGTCGCGTGGCGAGGCCGGCGAAGTGGCGGATGCCGCCGGGCATGCGGGTGTCGCGCAATTGGTGGCCGGGACATTGCTGCTTCTGCCGCTCCACCGCGCGCGGCAACAGGTGTTCCTGCCGGCCGACATGCTGCAGGCGGCGGGCTGCACGCCGGAAGAGCTGTTGCGGGGCGATGCCGGACCGGCGACTCGTGCGGTTTCTGCGATGGTGGCGCTTGGCCGGGAGCATCTTGTGGCGTTTCATCGCCATGCCGCGGACATGCCCCGCGCCATCCGACCGGCCTTTCTGCCGGCCACGCTCGCCGGCCGGTACCTCGACCGGGTGGAGGCGGCTGGGTCGTCGGTGCTCGACCGCCCGGTCACAATCGCGGCGCCACGCAAGAGCTTCGACTATTGGCGCTGGATGCGTCACTAGAACCGGACAGGCCGGGATCATCAGGTTCCTCGGCTCGAGGGAACAGGCATATCAGGATGGCGAGCAGGATCTTCGAGGCGGGGTCGGTAAGATTCCGGCGCGTGACGGCCGGGCTGGCCCGCGGCGCCGGAACCGCCGCTGCGCGTTTCCCTGTGACGACGCTGCTGATCGTCGCCATCTCGCTCCTGTCCAATCTCGCCGTCCGCGATTATTTCCTCCCGAACGAAGCGGATCTTCCCTGGCTGCTCGCCTCGCTCTACGGCGGAGCGGCCAGCGCCGTCGTGGTCACCCTCGCTTCGGAGGCGCGCGGTCTGGCCTCGCTCATCAGACACGGCAGCGCGCTGGCCGCGGCGCTGGCTGTCGGCCTGGCGATCTGGTTCGGACCGCGCTTCGGCGTCTATCCGCCGGCCTTGATCGCAGCGGTAACCCTCGCCGTGCCGCTGGCGCCCTTCATCCGGCGCGGCGACGGCATGCGCTTCTGGACCTACACGCTCTGGACCAATGTCGGCGTCGTCCTGGCCTTCCTGTCGGTGCTGCTGTTCACGCTCGGGCTTTCGGCAATCCTCGAGATGATCCGCTTCCTCTTCGCCGTCGGACTGTCGAACACCGCCTACGAGCACATCTTCGTCACGGCCTTCACCCTGATCGGTCCACTCTTCGCCCTAGGACGCGTGCCGGCGGGATTCGAGGAAGCGATGCCCGGGCCGGAGGATCGCCTGGTGGCCGGCGTCAGGATCATGGTCGGCTGGATCGCGGCGCCGCTCGCGCTCGTCACAGCGCTGGTGCTTCACCTCTACGCCGTGAAGATCCTGGCGACCGCCAGCCTGCCGGCCAACGAGATCGGCTGGATCGTCACCTTCTTCGCGCTGCTCGTGCTCGCGCTCCGGATCGCGATCGCGCCCTTCCTGGCAGAGGAGACCCTGCCGATACGGCTGTTCAGGCGGAGCTTCGTCGCAATACTCGTCGTACCGCTGGTGCTGTTGGCCATTGCCGCGACGATCCGCATAGCGGCGGAGGGAGTAACGCTGCCGCGCTATTATCTGGCGCTCGGCGTCCTGGCTGCCGGCGTCGTCGTCCTGATGCAGGCGGTGAAGCGGTTGCGCGGCGACATCCGCGTCATGGCATCCGTCCCGCTGCTGCTGCTCGCGCTCTCGTCGTTCGGGCCGTGGGGCGCCGCCAGCACCGTCGGCCGAAGCCAGACGGCGCTCATCGTCGCGGAGGCGGATGCGACCGGCGCCGAGGGGGATGCAACGCTCGTTGCGGCGGATCGCGGCGGCAATGCCGATCGCCGCCTGCGATCGCGGCTGTACGCGCTCGAGGATGCCGGGCAGATCCATCGTGTCCTGCCCTATCTCGATCCGGCGCTGCGCGAACGAGTGGCAGAAGCGCAGGGCAGAGACAATTCGGCATTCGACATACTGATGGCGGGGCTCGGCCTGTCTCGGCCCTCCACCTTGCAGGCGGTCCGCAGCTTCACCGCGGGTTCTACCCTCGTCGTCGACACCGATGGCTACGACCGCGCCACGACCGAACTGTCCGTTGCTGCCGGCGAGGTCGACGAAAACGCGCCCGACGCCCGATCGCCGATTCCCGTGGCCGCCCGGATCGAGGGCAATCAACTCGTCGTGCGTGTCGGTACGGCGGAGGACCAATTCGATCTCACGGCGGCCATCGCGGATCTTCCCGAAGCAGTTTTCGCCACTCCGCCGGAGCGGCTCGCGCCCCCTGTGCTGGATCTGCAGGGCGTGGGCGGGCGTCGACTGCGACTGGTGTTGCGGCAGGTCATCCAGGAGGGCGACGGCGGCGCCATCAGCGCCGCGACGATGAGCCTTCACTTCCGCGCCAGCGAATGGGATCCGGCCTAACCTGATCCTCGCATCGTCGGCAGGATCACTCCGCCGCGTCGGCGAGCGCCCGGGGCGAAAGCCATGCGGCGAAGTCCGCCAGTGCCCGTGCCGACATCGCTTTCTTGCGAGCGGCAGATTTCTCCTTGCCGCGGAAGCGTTTCATCCCTTCCGGCTTCTGGACCGCACCCGGCTCGAGCGGCGGAAACAGACCGAAATTGACGTTCATCGGCTGGAAGGAGCGCTTGCCGCCTTCCTCCTCGTGGGCGAGGTGACCACCGGTGATGTGGGCGAGCAGCGCGCCGGTCGCCGTGGTCTGCGGGGGCGGCGCGATCTCCGTACCCAGCGCCTCGGCAGCAGCGAAGCGTCCCGCGATAAGGCCGATCGACGCCGATTCGACGTAGCCCTCGCAGCCGGTGATCTGGCCGGCGAAGCGTACGTGCGGCATCGCCTTGAGCCGCAGGCGCGCATCGAGATGCACCGGCGAGTTGAGATAGGTGTTGCGGTGCAGGCCGCCCAGCCGGGCGAACTCGGCGTTTTCGAGCCCGGGGATCATCCGGAAGATCCCGGCCTGGGCGCCGTGTTTCAGCTTCGTCTGGAAGCCGACGATATTGTAGAGCGTGCCCAGCGCATTGTCCTGGCGCAGCTGCACCACGGCATAGGGCTTGATGTCCGGCTGATGCGCGTTGGTGAGGCCCATCGGCTTCATCGGCCCGTGACGCAGCGTCTCCGGCCCGCGCTCCGCCATCACCTCGATCGGCAGGCAGCCGTCGAAATAGGGCGTGCCTTCCCATTCCTTGAATTCTGTGCGGTCGCCCTCGACCAGCGCCGCGACGAAGCGCTCGTAGGTTTCCTTGTCGAGCGGACAGTTGATGTAGTCCTTGCCGGTCCCGCCCGGCCCGACCTTGTCGTAGCGCGACTGGAACCAGGCCTTGTCGAGGTCGATCGAATCGAAATGCACGATCGGCGCTATGGCGTCGAAGAACGCCAGCGCGTCGGCACCTGTAGCAGCGCGGATGGATTCCGCGAGCGCCGGAGCAGTCAGCGGCCCGGTCGCGACGATGGACGAGCCCCATTCGGCCGGAGGCAGGCCGTCGACCTCACCGCGCTCGATCCGGATCAGCGGATGCGACTCGATCGCCGCGGTGACGGAAGCGGCGAACCCGTCGCGGTCCACTGCCAGCGCGCCGCCGGCGGGCACCTGATGGGAATCGGCGGCCCGCATGATCAGCGAGCCGGCCAGTCGCATCTCGGCGTGCAGCACGCCGACGGCATTCGACTCGGCGTCGTCCGAACGAAACGAGTTGGAGCAGACGAGTTCGGCGAGATGCTCGGTCTTGTGCGCCTCGGTGCCGCGGGTGGGGCGCATCTCGTGCAGCACCACGGGCACGCCCTGTTCGGCGATCTGCCATGCGGCTTCCGAGCCGGCGAGGCCGCCGCCGACGATGTGAATGGGCTTGTTTGACATCGGCAGAGTCTAGCAGCGCGGCGCGCTTGCCGGAAGGGCCGACGGGTCGCACCAGGACACCACAAACGAAAACGCCCGTCAGGGGGAGGACCTGACGGGCGTCGCTACTGTACCTGCGCTGGGAGGAGGATGCGCAGGCCACTATCCGCTCGGGCCCGGGAGGAGGTGGGCCGTCGCGAAACCAATTTCCCGGCACGCTCGCCGGGGGGAGGACCCGGCGAGCGACCAAGAAAAACCCGCGCGCTTGGGAGGAGGATGCGCGGGTCGACATTCGCCTTAAGCCCAGGGAGGAGAGGGCTCTCGGCGAAATCTGCAATTCTGTGCGCCCGCCGGGGGGAGGACCCGGCGGGCGACTTAGGTGAGACTGCCGATTGGGAGGAGGAGTGGCAGCCCCGTATCCGCTAGGACCCGGGAGGAGGTGGGCCGTCGCGAAACTCGATGTCGTCAGGCGTCAGCCGATTGCGCGGCGAGCCAGGGAAGGGATGTCGGCACGCGAGATGCCGAGGTCGGACAACTCGCGCTGGGACAGTCGGTTCAACTCATTGACCGTCTCGCGGTAGCGCCGCCAGTTGCTGTAAGAGCGCATGATGTTCATGTCGTATCGCCTGTATGCGATTTCAATCGATTGAAGCGGTTTCGCTGATTTGGCTGCGCCGCTTCGGTGTTTGGAAGTTAGGTGGCCGGCGCCGCCGTCGCTAGACACGAATGCGCATAACAGCCTTGCGCTTGGTGCAATGCAACATAGCCTTGGTTCGCATAAGCGAATCAGCAGCTTGCGCGAATGTCGCAGGAAGCTGCCGTCGGCGGCATCCCTCGCCGGCCGCCCCCGCCGCCGCGGCGGCGGGTATTATTCGGCGCCGCCTGATCCGCAAACCGGTCTTTTTCGGCGATATCTCCCGGAATTTCCCGGGAGATTGCCCTTTCGTGCCCCGGACACGGGTGATATAGAGGCCGGCGCCTCGCGTCGCCCTTTGTCGGCGCTCCTGCGGGTGTGGCGGAATTGGCAGACGCACTTGGTTTAGGTCCAAGCGCCGAGAGGCATGGGGGTTCAAGTCCCTCCACCCGCACCAGTCTGCTGCTGACGAATTCGTGACAAGCCCGACCGCGTGACGGATCGGCTCTTATCAAGATCAAGAAGGTATCGAGAATGCAGGTAACGGAAACCAAGGCCGAGGGCCTGAAGCGCGAGATCCAGATCGTCGTGCCGGCTTCGGACCTTGAAGCGCGCCTCCAGACACGGCTCTACGAAGCCAAGGACCGGGTGCAGCTGAAGGGTTTCCGGCCGGGCAAGGTGCCGATCTCGCACATGCGCAAGATGTACGGCAAGTCGATGATGGCGGAGATCGTCAACCAGATCATCAACGAGACGCCGCGCAACGTTATCGCCGAGCGCAACGAGCGCTCCGCGATGCAGCCGGAAATCGTGATGACCGAGGACGAGGGCGAGGCCGAGAAGGTTCTCGACGGCAAGTCCGACTTCAGCTTCACGCTCTCCTACGAGACGCTGCCGACCTTCGAGCTGAAGGATACGAGCGGCATCAAGATCGAGCGGCCGATCGTCGAGATCGCCGACGAGGAAGTCGACGAGCAGGTCAAGCGCATCGCCGACAGCGCCAAGACCTACGAGCCGAAGGACGGCAAGGCCGAGACCGGCGACCGCGTGACGATGGACTTCGTCGGCAAGGTCGACGGCGAGCCCTTCGACGGCGGGACGGCGAGCGACTCCAATCTCGTGCTCGGCTCCGGCCAGTTCATCCCAGGCTTCGAGGACCAGCTGATCGGTCTTGCCGCCGGCGACGAGAAGGTCGTCGAGCTGACCTTCCCCGAGGATTACGGCGCCGCGCATCTCGCCGGCAAGGCTGCGACCTTCGACGTCACCATCAAGTCGGTGGCAGCTCCGCTCGAGACCGAGATCGACGACGAGCTGGCCAAGAAGCTCGGCATCGAATCCGTCGCGCGCCTCAAGGAAGTGGTGCGCGAGCAGATCGAGAGCCAGTACGGCGTCGCGACCCGCCAGAAGGTCAAGCGGCAGCTGCTCGACGCGCTGGACGAGACCTACGATTTCGAGCTGCCGGAGAAGCTGGTCGAGGCCGAGTTCGGCAACATCTGGACGCAGGTCCAGAACGAGCTGACGCAGGCCGGCAAGTCGTTCGAGGACGAGGACACGACCGAGGACGAGGCGCGCGCCGAATATCGCCGCCTCGCCGAGCGCCGGGTCCGTCTCGGGCTGGTGCTCTCGCAGATCGGCGAGAAGGCCAACGTCCAGATCACCGACGAGGAACTGCAGCGGGCGATGTTCGAGCAGCTTCGTCGCTATCCGGGGCAGGAGCAGCAGCTCTACGAATATTTCCAGAAGAACCCCGACGCGCTCGCCAGCCTGCGTGCGCCGATCTACGAGGAGAAGGTCGTCGACCACCTCCTGGCGGAAGCCGACGTCACCGACAAGACGGTCACCAAGGAAGAGCTGATGGCCGAGGACGAGGACGACAAGGCGCTGACCGCCGCGTCCTGATCCCTGCCACTCAAGAAATGAGCTTGAAAGGGCCGGCGCAAGTCGGCCCTTTTCGTTAGGCGCCTCAGTCTCGTCAAAGCGCCCCGAAATAGGAATGTGGCTTCCGGCGAGACCATGCCGGCGGCGGTCGGAACGGAATCTGCCGCTCCCCGCACCTCTCTGGCACCGAGGCAAATACGGTTCTTCCTGCATGACGCATCTTCGCCCTGTCGCTCTTCTCGCCGGTCTCATCGCGCTGCTCCTCTGGACGGGCGCGGTACAGGCGCAGATGCCGAGCCTGTCGCTCGGCACCGGTACGGAGGAGGCGGCTGGCGCCGACGAGCCATCGCTCGACGAGCTGATCCGGATCCTCGAGAGCGACGACACGAGAGCCCGCCTGATCGAATCGCTCAGGGCGGCTGCCTATCGCGCGCCGGCTGAGGCCGGGGCGGGGGATCCTGTCGCCGAGGCCGCGGCGTTGACGTTGCCCGGCCGGATCGCCGTCTACACCCGCGCCGTCGTCGGCAGTCTCGGGGAGACATGGACGCATCTGCGCGACAGCGGCTCGGCATCGCTCGCCATGCTCTCGGGCGCAGGGCGCATCAACATTCCGCGGATTTTCGAGGCGGTGGCGCCGGTCGGGCTGGTGGCCGTCATGGTCTTCCTGATCCTGGCGCTCGGGCGGCTTGCCAAAACGCCGATGTTCCGACGGCTGGCGCGCGGCGCCGAGCATGCCGGGCCGCTGCGGAAGCTGGCGTTGCTCGTCGTCTCGGCGCTGGCAGACGCGCTGTCGATCTTTCTCTGCTGGGCCGGCGGCTATCTCGTGGCGACGATCTTCAACGACGGCCGCCCCGGCATCAACCAGGCGCTGTTCCTCAACGCGTTCCTGCTGATCGAGATGATCAAGGTCGGCGTCGCCGCCTTCGTGTCCCCGGGCTACCCGCAGCTGCGTCTGACGCCGTTCTCCGACCGGCAGGCGCGATATTGGTATTTCTGGATATCCCGGCTGATCTCGATCCTCGGCTATACGTTCCTATTCGTGGCCCCGATCGTCCAGCAGGCCTCCAGCGACGCCGCCGCCGACGCGGTGCGCTTCGTCGTCGTGTTCGTGACGCTCGGTCTGACGATCGGGCTCATCCTGCGCAATCGCGGCGTCGTCCGCGAGCGGCTGAAGCGGGCGAAGCACCGCGGCGACAAGAGCTTCGGTGCACGCGTCAACGCCTTTCTCGGGCAGATCTGGTGGCTGCTCGCCATCGGCTTCGCGCTGACCGTGTTCATTGTCTGGCTGCGCAGCCCGGAAACGGGCCTCGCCTTCCTGGCGACGGCGTCGCTCAAGTCCGTGGCGGCGATGGCTGTCGGCGGGCTGATCGTCTCGGTGCTGTCGCGGGTGATCGCCAGCGGCATTCCTATCCCGCAGACCGCCAAGGATCGGTTGCCGCTGCTCGAGAAGCGGGTCAACTCTTTCATTCCGAACGCCCTGACGGTGATCCGGGTGATCGTGATCCTGATCGTCGTTGCGTATATTCTCGAGGCGTGGAGCCTGCTCAGCGTCAGCGGCTGGCTGGCGACGTCGCTCGGCCAGCTCTTCGTCGGCAGTATCATCGGAGCCGGGATCGTGCTGGTGCTCGGCGTCGGGGTCTACATCGCCGTCTCCTCTTGGGTCGAGTACCGGCTCAACCCGCATTACGGCACCGTCCCCACCGCGCGGGAGCGCACGCTCCTGTCGCTGTTCCGCAACGCCTTCACCATCACCATGGTGGTGGTGGTGACCATGCTGGTGCTTTCGCAGCTCGGCATCAACATCGCCCCGCTGCTCGCGGGTGCCGGCGTCGTCGGTCTCGCCGTGGGTTTCGGCGCGCAGAAATTCGTCCAGGACATCATCACCGGGGCATTCATCCAGGTTCAGAACGCGATGAACGAGGGCGATATCGTCGAGGTGAACGGCATTTCAGGAACGGTGGAGCACCTGACGGTGCGCTCGGTCGGCCTCAGGACCGTCGAGGGAACGTGGTACCTGATCCCGTTCTCGTCGGTCGACCAGGTGGCCAATTTCTCCAAGGACTTCGCCTATTACGTCGCCGACGTCGGCGTCGCCTATCGCGAGAACATCGACGACGTGAAGCAGATGATGCACGACGCCTTCGACGAGCTGAAGCAGGGCGCGGTGGGCGAGAACCTGATCAGCGAGTTCGACATGTGGGGCGTCCAGGAGCTCGGCAATTCGGCCGTGGTTATTCGTGGTCGGGTGATGACCAAGCCGGGTACCCAGTGGGGTATCGGTCGCGCCTACCGCGAGATCGTCAAGCGCATGGCGGACGAGCGCGGCATCGAGATCCCGTTCCCGCAGACGACGGTCTGGTTCGGCGAGGACCGCAAGGGCAGGGCGCCGCCGGTGCGGGTCGAGGCGCAGGACGCTCCGGAGGGTGCCCGGCCGGTCGAGAGCCTGCCGCCGGTGTTCGAACCGGGCGAGCCGGCGGAGCGCGGCGGCGGCTCGCAGCATGGTTCGGTGGACGCCGCCGGTAAGCCAATTCCGCCCGGCGAAAGCGATATCGACAGCTCGGGCGATGGGCGCGGCTGATCCCCGGCGGCATGGACGGACCGGCGACACGGCAGAGGCTAAAAGCGGCTGCTTCCAAGCCGCCTTGCACTGGCCGATTGCAAAGCCCTATCTACGGGGTCACAGGCCCAACCCGATTCTGTGGTGCCACCGTCCGGTGATCGCCATCCGACCAAGCAGCGAGACGCTTCCATGACACATCCCGTCGAAACCGCGATGAACCTCGTCCCGATGGTGGTCGAGCAGACCAACCGCGGCGAGCGCGCCTACGACATCTTCTCCCGGCTGCTCAAGGAGCGGGTGATCTTCATCACCGGTCCCATCGAGGATTCGATGGCGACGCTGGTCTGCGCCCAGCTCCTGTTCCTCGAGGCCGAGAATCCGAAGAAGGAAATCGCCCTCTACATCAACTCGCCGGGCGGCATCGTGACCAGCGGCATGGCGATCTACGACACGATGCAGTTCATCCGGCCCGCCGTGTCGACGCTGTGCATCGGCCAGGCCGCCTCGATGGGTTCGCTGCTGCTCTGCGCCGGCCACAAGGACATGCGCTTCGCCACCCCGAACGCCCGCATCATGGTGCATCAGCCGTCGGGCGGCTTCTCCGGACAGGCGTCGGACATCGAGCGCCATGCCCAGGACATCATCAAGCTGAAGCGCCGGTTGAACGAGGTCTATGTCGAGCACACCGGCCAGGATTACGAGACCATTGAACGGACGCTCGATCGCGACCACTTCATGACGGCGGAAGAAGCGCGGGAGTTCGGCATCGTCGACAAGGTCTACTCCTCGCGGGTGGCCCTCGAGACCGAGGTCAAGAGCTAGGACGCC
The DNA here is from genome assembly GCF_014196845.1 of Aurantimonas endophytica. Taxonomy (GTDB): domain Bacteria; phylum Pseudomonadota; class Alphaproteobacteria; order Rhizobiales; family Rhizobiaceae; genus Aurantimonas; species Aurantimonas endophytica. The sequence continues at coordinate 772,856 of NZ_JACIEM010000001.1, read as the reverse complement.
ACGTCACGGCCACACTTGCGGGCGGATAATGCCGGCCAGGGTGTTAAGCGCCACTCAAGCATTCGCCACTACGCTGTAATGTGCGACAATGTGCGGTGCGAAATCGCAGTCCTGCCCCGGCAGGTCCTATGCGAGCCGGTGAAGTGGCAGTAGGCTCGACGCGGAAGCGATAAACGGATTCCCTGGAGGGGACCGGATCGGAAGGAAAGACGAATGAGCAAAACGAGCGGCGGCGATTCCAAGAACACGCTCTATTGCTCTTTCTGCGGAAAGAGCCAGCACGAAGTCCGTAAGCTGATCGCCGGGCCGACGGTTTTCATCTGCGACGAATGCGTCGAACTCTGCATGGACATCATCCGCGAGGAAAACAAATCCTCGATGGTGAAGTCGCGCGAGGGCGTGCCGACGCCGCAGGAGATCATCGCGGTTCTCGACGACTACGTTATCGGCCAGTCCTTCGCCAAGAAGGTCCTGTCGGTCGCCGTGCACAACCACTACAAGCGTCTCGCGCACGCGGCGAAGAACAACGACGTCGAGCTTGCGAAGTCCAACATCCTGCTGATCGGTCCGACCGGCTGCGGCAAGACGCTGCTGGCCCAGACGCTGGCGCGGATCCTCGACGTGCCCTTCACGATGGCGGACGCAACGACGCTCACCGAAGCCGGCTATGTTGGCGAGGACGTCGAGAACATCATCCTGAAGCTGCTGCAGTCGGCCGACTACAACGTCGAGCGGGCGCAGCGCGGCATCGTCTATATCGACGAGATCGACAAGATCAGCCGCAAGTCCGACAACCCGTCGATCACCCGCGACGTGTCGGGCGAGGGCGTGCAGCAGGCGCTCTTGAAGATCATGGAAGGCACGGTCGCTTCCGTGCCGCCGCAGGGTGGCCGCAAGCATCCGCAGCAGGAGTTCCTGCAGGTGGATACGGCCAACATCCTGTTCATCTGCGGTGGCGCCTTTGCCGGTCTCGACAAGATCATCTCGGATCGCGGCCGCAAGACCTCGATCGGCTTCGCGGCGAACGTCGCCTCGCCGGACGAGCGGCGCACCGGCGACGTTTTCCGCCAGGTCGAGCCCGAGGATCTCCTGAAGTTTGGCCTGATCCCCGAGTTCGTCGGCCGTTTGCCGGTCCTGGCGACGCTCGAGGATCTCGACGAGCCGGCGCTGGTGCAGATTCTGGAGCAGCCGAAGAACGCGCTGGTCAAGCAGTACCAGCGGCTGTTCGAGATGGAGAATGTCGAGCTAACCTTCCATTCGGACGCGCTGACGGCGATCGCCCGCAAGGCGATCGAGCGCAAGACCGGGGCGCGTGGCCTGCGGTCGATCATGGAGGCGATGCTACTCGATACGATGTTCGACCTGCCGACGCTGGAAGGCGTGCAGGAGGTCGTTATCTCCGAGGACGTGATCGAGGGGAATGCGCGGCCGCTCTATATCTACGCGGATCGCAGCACCGAGAAGGAGAACGTCAGCGCCTGACGTTCCTCCATTTCGGGATTCTCTGAGGACGGACCGGAGCCCGTCCCGGCTTCCCGCCGGGGCGGGCTCTTTGGTGACGGTTTGATGACCGGTGCGTAGCCTGCAACCGCTTGAATGGCAGGGGGTCCCTGCCCAGATAGTGATCATTGAGGCGTTCGCCGCGGATGCTTGATGAAGGTCTGCCGCGGACGGCCTGCACGGCGTGATGCCGTAGAAAGGAACACCATGTCCCATACATCCGAACGTTCCGGCGGGGGCGAGGCCAGTCTCTACCCGGTCCTGCCTCTTCGCGACATCGTCGTGTTCCCGCACATGATCGTCCCGCTCTTCGTCGGCCGCGAAAAGTCGATCAAGGCGCTCGAGGAAGTGATGGGCGCGGACAAGCAGATCCTGCTTGCCACCCAGAAGAACGCCGGCGACGAGGATCCGGCCGCCGATGCGATCTACGAGGTCGGCACGGTGGCAAACGTCCTGCAGCTGCTCAAGCTGCCCGACGGGACCGTCAAGGTGCTTGTCGAGGGCATCGACCGCGCGCGGATCGAGAGCTTCACCGCTCGCACCGAGTGGCACGAGGCCTATGCCGACATCATCGAGGAAGCCGACGAGGATCCGGTCGAGATCGAGGCGCTGGCGCGCTCGGTGGTCTCCGAGTTCGAGAACTACGTCAAGCTGAACAAGAAGATCTCGCCGGAAGTCGTTGGTGCCGCAGGGCAGATCGACGACTATTCCAAGCTTGCCGACACGGTCGCGTCGCATCTGGCGATCAAGCTGCCCGAGAAGCAGGAAATGCTGAGTCTCGTCAGCGTGCGCGAGCGGCTGGAGCGCGCACTCGGCTTCATGGAGTCCGAGATTTCGGTTCTTCAGGTGGAGAAGCGCATCCGCTCGCGCGTCAAGCGCCAGATGGAGAAGACGCAGCGCGAGTACTACCTCAACGAGCAGATGAAGGCGATCCAGAAGGAGCTCGGCGACGGCGAGGACGGTCGCGACGAGATGGCCGAGCTGGAAGACCGCATCAAGAAGACCAAGCTCTCGAAGGAAGGCCGCGAAAAGGCCAACGCCGAGATGAAAAAGCTGCGGCAGATGTCGCCGATGTCGGCCGAGGCGACGGTGGTTCGCAACTATCTCGACTGGCTGCTCGGCCTGCCGTGGGGCAACCGCTCGCGCGTCAAGATCGACCTGAAGAAGGCCGAGGAGATCCTCGACACCGAGCATTACGGTCTGGAGAAGGTCAAGGAGCGGATCATCGAGTATCTGGCGGTGCAGAGCCGGCAGTCGAAGCTCAAGGGTCCGATCCTGTGCCTCGTCGGACCTCCCGGCGTCGGCAAGACCTCGCTGGCGAAGTCGATCGCCAAGGCGACGGGGCGCGAATATGTCCGCATGGCGCTTGGCGGCGTACGCGACGAAGCGGAGATCCGCGGTCACCGGCGGACCTATATCGGCTCGATGCCCGGCAAGGTCATCCAGTCGATGAAGAAGGCCAAGAAGACCAATCCGCTCTTCCTGCTCGACGAGATCGACAAGATGGGCCAGGACTTCCGCGGCGATCCGTCGTCGGCCCTGCTCGAGGTGCTCGATCCGGAACAGAACGCCACCTTCATGGACCACTATCTGGAGGTCGAATACGATCTGTCGGCGACGATGTTCGTGACTACCGCGAACACGCTGAACATCCCGGCGCCGCTGATGGACCGGATGGAGATCATCCGGATCGCCGGCTACACCGAGGACGAGAAGGTCGAGATCGCGCGACGGCATCTGCTGCCCAAGGCTATCAAGGACCACGCCCTGAAGCCGGAGGAGTTCTCGGTCAGCGAGGACGCCCTGCGCGAGATCGCCCAGCGGTACACCCGCGAGGCGGGGGTGCGCAGCTTCGAGCGGGAACTGACGAAGCTTGCCCGCAAGGCGGTGACGCAGATCCTCAAGGGCGAGGCGACGAAGGTCGAGGTCACGGCGGCGAACCTGTCGGACTATCTCGGGGTCACCCGCTACCGCTATGGCGAGGCGGAATCCGAGGACCAGGTCGGTGTCGTCACCGGTCTTGCCTGGACCGAGGTCGGCGGCGAGCTGCTGACGATCGAAGGCGTGATGATGCCGGGCAAGGGCAAGATGACCGTTACCGGCAACCTCAAGGAGGTGATGAAGGAGTCGATCTCCGCGGCGGCGTCCTACGTCCGCTCGCGCGCGCTCGACTACGGCATCAAGCCGCCGCTGTTCGAGAAGCGGGACATCCACGTCCACGTGCCGGAGGGCGCGACGCCGAAGGACGGTCCGTCCGCGGGCGTCGCGATGGCGACCGCCATCGTGTCGGTACTGACCGGCATTCCGGTTCGCCGGGACATCGCGATGACCGGCGAGATCACGCTGCGCGGTCGAGTCCTGCCGATCGGCGGCTTGAAGGAGAAGCTGCTGGCGGCGCTGAGGGGCGGCATCAAGACGGTGCTGATCCCCGAGGAGAACGCCAAGGATCTCGCCGAGATCCCGGACACCGTGAAGAACCGGATGGAAATCATCCCGGTCTCGCGCATGGGCGAGGTGCTCAAGCATGCCCTCACGGAGCCGCTCGTGCCGGTCGAGTGGTCCGAGAAGGAGGAGCCGATGACGGGCACTCCGCTGGTCGACGACGGCGCGACGGCTGTTGCCCACTGAGCGCATCTGGCGCTTTTATCGAAAATGCCGCCCTCCGGGGCGGCATTTTTTTTGCAAAGTCCCCGGAATCCGGCACTTTGCCGTTGCCGAAGCGTTGACGATCCGCGAAAGTCGACCACCGTGCTCACGGAGTCGTTACGACTTTCGAATCAGGAGGGTATCCAATGAACAAGAACGAACTCGTGTCTGCCGTGGCAGACAAGGCCGAGCTGTCCAAGCAGCAGGCAGGAACGGCCGTGGATGCGATCTTCGAGATCATCCAGGGTGCGATGGCCAAGGGCGACGACATCCGTCTCGTCGGCTTCGGAACGTTTTCCGTCTCGCACCGCGCAGCCTCCAAGGGCCGCAATCCTTCGACCGGCGCCGAAGTCGACATTCCGGCACGCAACGTGCCGAAATTCGCCGCCGGCAAGGGTCTGAAGGACGCCGTCAACAACAAGTAGGCGTCACCGCCTGCAGCGTCGAACGGCCGGGCTTGTCCCGGCCGTTCGCGTTTCTGGGGGTGGAAATGTCTGGAGGCGCGCAGGCCATGAGGACGTGCGTTCGCGAGCGTGCGCCGCGGGATGCGTTCTGATGGCTTCTGCGGTGGGAATGGTGGGCGATGACAGGCTCGAACTGCCGACATCCTCGGTGTAAACGAGGCGCTCTACCAACTGAGCTAATCGCCCGCCGGCTTTCGTCTAGGACTTTGCCAGCCGGCTGGCAAGAGTCGGTGGTAGCGGCGCAGGGCGGCGGAAACGCCTCCGCTCTCGGATCTGCCCTTCGTTCGGCATCGTGATTCGCGCTCGGGCGGTTAAGCCGTCTCAAGCTCGCTCGCAAAAATCGGCGCTTTTCGGCCGTTTGTGACGGGTTGGCGACGGTCTTCCAATTGTGCCGGCATTCTCGCCGGCTTTCGCTTGACAGCCCCCGGGGATGCCCGTAAACGACCGCTCACAAGCCGCCGCAAGCGGTCGAGCGCGGGTGTAGCTCAGTCGGTTAGAGTGCCGGCCTGTCACGCCGGAGGTCGCGGGTTCGAGCCCCGTCACTCGCGCCATTTCTACTTGGCCGATCGGTCATTTTCCCAAACATCATCATCGCAGAAGCGGATCGTGGCGCAGTCGTTGCCTGCGAGGCCCCGTGGCCCGGGTTCAGATGCCCGAGCCCTGCTCCTCCTCGAAGTCGCTTTCCAGCGCCGGATCCGGCCACAGCGGCGCGGCGGCGGTCCCGCGACCGGCCGGCGGCTCGGGGAAGGGCATCCATGCCAGCAGCTCGTCATCCTGATAGGCGACCGGCGAATCGGCGTCGGTGTCCGTCGCCACCCATGCCTTCTCGGGCGCGCCCCGCACGCTGGTCCAGCGCACCGTGTCGACCTCGGCGGGGCCTTGTTCGCCGGCGCGCACCGTCACGAGGATCCGCGCGCCGTCGCGCTGGACACTCGACATGGGCTGCCAGGGGCCGGGTTCATGTTCAACCATGATGCTCTCTCCTCTGCGCGACATCGGTCGCATGCCCGCGCCGCTGGCGGGCGTCCATCGCGAGCCTACCCGAGGCGGCGGCGGAGCGCGACGCCCGGGCATTCGGATGACGCGTTCCCGGCACCGTTTCGGTCTCCCGCGGCTTCTTGCTTCGCTGCGAGGAAGGGGATAGTCCTCGCCGCATTGCGGCAAGTGCCGCCGACATGCTGGTCGTGGACGATCCGAGCACTGGTAGTGATCAGTAGACATGCAAGTGAACCGCGACGATCCGCCCGTTGCGGGTGTTCAGCGGCAACCCAATATGAGGTCCCGAGGCGATGAACGAGCTTCTCGCATCCTACCTGCCGATCGTGATCTTCGTTGGGGTCGCCCTGTTCATCGGTCTGGCGCTGCTGGTCTCGCCGTTCCTGGTGGCGTTCAGGGCGCCGGACGACGAGAAGCTCTCCGCCTACGAATGCGGGTTCGACGCGTTCGACGATTCGCGGATGAAGTTCGACGTCCGGTTCTACCTGGTGTCGATCCTGTTCATCATCTTCGATCTCGAAGTGGCGTTCCTGTTTCCCTGGGCGGCGACCTTCGGGACGCTGGGCTGGTTCGGCTTCTGGTCGATGATGGTATTCCTCGGCGTGCTGACCATCGGCTTCATCTACGAATGGAAGAAAGGCGCGTTGGAATGGGATTGATCAAGGGTTCCGAGCCGCTGCTGCTGCGTTCGCCGGCCGTCGATGCCGGGGCCGCGCCGGCGCGGCCGCTGGCGCCGGCTCCTGCCGACCCCTTCGTCACCGACATCAATGACGAGCTGGCCGACAAGGGCTTCCTCGTCACCTCGACCGACGAGCTGATCCACTGGGCCCGGACTGGGTCGCTGATGTGGATGACGTTCGGTCTCGCCTGCTGCGCCGTCGAGATGATGCAGATGTCGATGCCGCGCTACGACGCCGAGCGCTTCGGCTTCGCGCCGCGCGCCTCGCCGCGCCAGTCCGACGTGATGATCGTCGCCGGCACGCTGACCAACAAGATGGCCCCGGCGCTGCGCAAGGTCTACGACCAGATGCCCGAGCCACGCTACGTCATCTCCATGGGCTCCTGCGCCAATGGCGGCGGCTACTACCACTATTCCTATTCGGTGGTGCGCGGCTGCGACCGGATCGTGCCGGTGGACATCTATGTTCCGGGCTGCCCGCCGACCGCGGAGGCGCTGCTGTATGGCGTGCTGCTGCTGCAGCGCAAGATCAGGCGCACCGGAACGATCGAACGCTGAGCGGGACCCATGCGTGAATTTGCGACCACCGATCTGGCCGACTACGTGGCCGAAACGCTCGGCGAGCACCTGATCGACCGCCGCTTCGCCTTCGGCGAACTGACGCTGACGGTCGCGCCGGAGGCCATCGTGCGGGTGCTGAGCTTCCTGCGCGACGATCCGCAGACGCAGTTCGTCAACCTCGTCGATCTGTGCGGCGTCGACTATCCGGCGCGGGAGAAGCGGTTCGAGGTGGTCTACCATCTCCTGTCGCCGCGCCAGAACCAGCGGGTCCGCGTCAAGATCTCCGCCGGCGAGGACGAGCCGGTGCCGTCGATCTGCGACGTCTATCCCGCCGCCGACTGGTACGAGCGCGAGGCCTACGATTTCTACGGCATCCTCTTCACCGGCCATCCGGACCTGCGGCGGATCCTGACCGACTACGGATTCGAGGGCTATCCGCTGCGCAAGGACTTCCCGCTGACCGGCTTCGTCGAGGTTCATTACGACGACGAGAAGAAGCAGGTGGTCTACGAACCGGTCGATCTGCGGCAGGAATTCCGCAGCTTCGACTTCCTTTCACCCTGGGAGGGGACGGAATACGTCCTTCCGGGCGACGAGAAGGCCAAGCAGTAGGACCGGAGGTGGGCGAGATGACCCGGAAGCGCTTGCAGGCCAGATGCCTCTGCGGCGGCGTCAGGATCGATGCGGATTTCGACGAGGTCGAGATCGGAGCATGCCATTGCGACTCATGCCGGCGGTGGACGGCAGGGCCGTTCCTGACCGTCGACGGAGCCAAGAACGTGGTCCCGGCAGGCGTCGACGCGCTCGGCATCTATCGATCGTCGGATTGGGGCGAGCGCGGCTTCTGCCGCAATTGCGGCACGCCGCTGTTCTGGCGGAGCGTTGACGGCGAGCATTACGCGCTGTCGGCGACTGCCATCGATAACCTCGGCGAGCCGCCTTTCGTCCGCCAGATCTTCGTCGACTCCAAGCCGCACTGGTACGCCTTCGCCAACCAGACCGAGATGATGACCGGCGCCGAATTCTTCGCAAAGGTGGCGCCCACGCAGGAAGAGCCGCATGGCTGAGATCGACGTCCGCAACTTCAACATCAATTTCGGCCCGCAGCATCCGGCCGCGCACGGCGTGCTGCGCCTTGTGCTGGAACTCGATGGCGAAGTGGTGGAGCGGGTGGACCCGCATATCGGCCTCCTGCATCGCGGCACCGAGAAGCTGATCGAGCACAAGACCTATCTGCAGGCGCTGCCGTATTTCGACCGGCTCGACTATGTCGCGCCGATGAACCAGGAGCACGCCTTCTGCCTCGCCATCGAGCGGCTGGTCGGGGTCGACGTGCCGAAGCGCGGCCAGCTGATCCGTGTCCTCTACAGCGAGATCGGGCGGATCCTGTCGCATCTGCTGAACGTGACGACCCAGGCCATGGACGTCGGCGCCCTGACGCCGCCGCTCTGGGGCTTCGAGGAGCGCGAGAAGCTGATGGGCTTTTACGAGCGGGCCTCGGGTTCGCGGCTCCACGCCGCCTATTTCCGTCCGGGCGGCGTCCATCTCGACCTGCCGCCGCAGCTGGTCGACGACATCGGCGCCTGGTGCGACCCGTTCCTCAAGACCTGCGACGACATTGAGGGGCTGCTGACCGAGAACCGCATCTTCAAGCAGCGCAATGTCGACATCGGCGTCGTTACGCTGGAGGACGCCTGGGCGATGGGATTCTCCGGCGTCATGGTGCGCGGCTCGGGCGCAGCCTGGGACTTGCGCAAGTCGCAGCCCTACGAGTGCTACGACGAGATGGATTTCGACATCCCGATCGGCAAGAACGGCGACTGCTACGATCGCTACCTCATCCGCATGGTCGAGATGCGCGAGTCGGTGAAGATCATGAAGCAGTGCGTCGAGCAGCTTCAGGGGGCGCACCGCGTCGGGCCGGTCTCGGCTTCCGAGGGCAAGGTCGTGCCGCCGAGCCGCGCCCACATGAAGCGCTCGATGGAAGCGCTGATCCACCACTTCAAGCTCTATACCGAAGGCTTCCACGTGCCGGCGGGCGAGGTCTATGCGGCCGTCGAGGCGCCGAAAGGTGAATTCGGCGTCTATCTCGTCGCCGACGGTACCAACAAGCCGCATCGCTGCAAGATCAAGGCGCCGGGTTTCGCCCATCTCCAGGCCATGGACTTCCTCTGCAAGGGGCACATGCTGGCGGACGTGTCGGCGATTCTCGGCACGCTCGACATCGTCTTCGGCGAGGTCGACCGCTAGGAGACCGGGAGACCAACTCGAGCTTTTGCGGCGCTGAAGCCGGCGCCGTTTGAAGGTCTTTCCCTGCGTTTCGGGGGGAGATCGGACTGCAACCTGCTGCCATCATCCGAACGCCGAGGCGGCAGGCCATGAGGCCTGTTCGCGCGGCTTTCGGCCACTGGCCTTTTGTCATTCATGTGATAGAACGCGCCGCAACATCGCAATGTTGAACCGGTTCTAAAGTCGAGGTCCGATGTCTGTCAGACGTCTCGCGGAAGATACCGTCCAGCCGGCCGGGTTCGCCTTCTCCGAAGCGAACGCGCGCTGGGCCGAGGCGACGCTCCGTAAATATCCCGAGGGTCGTCAGCAGTCGGCAGTGATCCCGCTCCTGATGCGCGCGCAGGATCAGGATGGCTGGGTCACCAAGGCAGCGATCGAGTACGTCGCCGACATGCTGGGGATGCCGCTGATCCGCGTTCTCGAGGTCGCGACCTTCTACACGCAGTTCCAGCTCAAGCCGGTCGGGAGGCGGGCGCACATCCAGGTTTGTGGCACCACGCCGTGCATGCTGCGCGGCGCCAACGACCTGAAGGATGTCTGCCGCAGCAAGATCCATCCCGAGCCGTTCCACACCAACGCCGACGGGACGCTTTCCTGGGAAGAGGTCGAGTGCCTCGGCGCCTGCGTCAACGCGCCGATGGTCATGGTCTTCCATGACACCTACGAAGACCTGACACCCGAGCGGCTCGAGGAGATCATCGATCTGTTCGAGGCGGGGCGCGGTGCAGAGGTTGCGCCCGGCCCGCAGAACGGCCGCCATCTTTCGGCACCGCTCGGCGGCCTGACCAGCCTCACCGGCGACTATGACGACCTCATCGCCGATGGGGCGACGGCGGGTGCGGGCGGTTCGGAAGCCATCACGCGCGGACCGGCCTCGGGCGCCGCGCCGCAGGGGAGCGGTGCCGGTTCGGCTGTGACGGAGGACGACTCCAAGGCGGGCCGTCCCGACAGCTATGCCGAAGAGACCGATCCGAGCATATCCGCACCTGGCAAGGCCGATGCAGCGAACGACTCGCAGGCTGTCGAGCAGGACGTGACGGACGAACTGGTGGACGAGGCCGGGCGACCGGGTTCCGGCCAGGAGGGCGGCACGGTCGATGCGCGCCCCAGCGACCAGGCGGGTCGCGACGCCGCCGAGGCGGACCAGGTTTCAGGCGACACGCCGGCGGCCGATGCCCCAAAGGGTGGCAATCTGCGTGCCCAGGAAGCGGATGCCGAGGACGCGACGATCGCCGGCAAGTATCGGCCCGAGAAGGCAAGCCCGTCGCGCGATCGTGGCCGCGGCGAGCCGGGGATGGTCGACGGCGTGTCGCTCGATCCTTCCGAGATCGAGGGCGACCGCACGGATACGTCCGACACCTCGCCGGGACCTGTCGCGAAGGATCACTTCGCCAGCCGGGGCGAGGGCGGTGACGCGGCGAAGGAGGCCGGGGAACGGCCCGCCGACCTCCTGCCCGAACCGCGCGGCGACAAAGACGATCTGAAGCGGATCAAGGGCATCGGCCCGGTGATCGAGAACAAGCTCAACGCGCTCGGCGTGTTCCACTACTGGCAGATCGCCGAGTGGCGCGAGGCCGAGCTGGTATGGGTCGACAACTACCTGAACTTCCGGGGCCGCGTCCTGCGCGACCGCTGGATCGACCAGGCGCGCGCGCTGCAGGGCGACGTCGCGGGCCGCGCATGACGCGGGCGAGGAGACGATAGATGCTTCAGGATAAAGACCGCATCTTCACCAACATCTACGGCCTCAGGGACAAGAGCCTGAAGGCCGCGATGAAACGCGGGCATTTCGACGGCACCGCCGATATCATCGGCAAGGGCCGCGACTGGATCATCAACGAGATGAAGGCCTCGGGCCTGCGCGGGCGCGGCGGCGCCGGCTTTCCGACCGGTCTCAAATGGTCCTTCATGCCGAAGGAGGCCGATCCCGCCCGCCCGCATTACCTCGTCATCAACGCCGACGAATCCGAACCCGGGACCTGCAAGGACCGGGAGATCATGCGCAATGACCCGTTCACGCTGATCGAGGGCTGCATCTACGCCGGTTTCTCGATGGCGGCGCACACCTGCTACATCTACGTTCGCGGCGAGTATGTGCGTGAGCGCCAGGCCCTGCAGCAGGCGATCGACGAGTGCTACGAGGCAGGCCTGCTCGGTCGCGACAACAAATGCGGCTGGGACTACGACATCATCGTGCACCACGGCGCCGGCGCCTATATCTGCGGCGAGGAGACCGCCCTTCTCGAAAGCCTCGAGGGCAAGAAGGGCCAGCCGCGGCTGAAGCCGCCGTTCCCTGCGAATGTCGGCCTCTATGGCTGCCCGACGACGGTCAACAACGTCGAATCGATCGCGGTCGCGCCGACCATCCTGCGCCGCGGCGGTGCCTGGTTCGCCGGCATCGGTCGCCAGAACAACACCGGCACCAAGCTCTTCTGCATCTCCGGCCATGTCGAGCGGCCCTGCACGGTGGAAGAGGCCATGGGCGTCTCCTTCCGCGAGCTGATCGAAAAGCATTGCGGCGGCATTCGCGGCGGCTGGGATAATCTCCTGGCGGTCATTCCCGGCGGCTCCTCGGTGCCGCTGGTGCCGGCGGCCGACATCATCGATGCACCGATGGATTTCGACGGGCTGCGTGACATCAAGACGTCGCTCGGCACCGCCGCGGTGATCGTCATGGATCAGTCGACGGACATCGTCCGGGCGATCTCGCGGCTTTCGTATTTCTACAAGCATGAGAGCTGCGGCCAGTGCACGCCGTGCCGCGAGGGCACCGGCTGGATGTGGCGGGTGATGGAGCGGCTGGCGACGGGCAACGCGCAGAAGCGCGAAATCGACATGCTGCTGGACGTGACCAAGCAGGTGGAAGGCCACACGATCTGCGCCCTCGGCGACGCGGCCGCCTGGCCGATCCAGGGCCTGGTGCGGCACTTCCGCGCCGAGATCGAGCGGCGGATCGACGAGTTCACGCGCAACGCGGATGCCGACCGCCGGCCCGTGCTCGAAGCGGCCGAATAGGCAGGATCTGGCAGATGACGAAGCTGAGAGTCGACAATATCGAGGTCGAGGTACCCGATCATTTCACGCTGCTGCAGGCTTGCGAGGCTGCCGGCGCCGAGATCCCGCGCTTCTGCTTCCACGAGCGGCTGTCGATCGCCGGCAATTGCCGGATGTGCCTCGTCGAGGTGAAGGGTGGACCGCCGAAGCCGGCGGCGTCCTGCGCCATGGGTGTGCGCGACCTGCGGCCGGGGCCGAACGGCGAGCTGCCGGAAGTCTTCACCACCACGCCGATGGTCAAGAAGGCCCGCGAGGGCGTGCTCGAGTTCCTGCTGATCAACCATCCGCTGGATTGTCCGATCTGCGACCAGGGCGGCGAGTGCGACCTGCAGGACCAGGCGATGGCGTTCGGCGTCGATCGCTCGCGCTACCAGGAGAACAAGCGCGCGGTCGAGGACAAATACATCGGTCCGCTGGTCAAGACGATCATGACCCGGTGCATCCACTGCACCCGCTGCGTGCGCTTCACTACCGAAGTCGCCGGCATTTCCGAGCTCGGCCTCGTCGGCCGCGGCGAGGACGCGGAGATCACCACCTTCCTCGAGCAGGCGATGACCTCCGAGCTGCAGGGCAACGTCATCGACCTCTGCCCGGTCGGCGCGCTGACCTCGCGGCCCTACGCCTTCCAGGCGCGGCCGTGGGAGCTGTCGAAGACCGAGACCGTCGACGTGATGGATGCGGTCGGCTCGGCGATTCGGGTGGACACGCGCGGCCGCGAGGTGATGCGGATCCTGCCGCGGACCAATGACGAGATCAACGAGGAGTGGATCTCCGACAAGACACGCTTCGTTTGGGACGGCCTGCGCACCCAGCGCCTCGACCAGCCCTACGTCCGCCAGGACGGGCGGCTGCGTCCGGCCAGCTGGGCGGAAGCGTTTGCCGCCATCAAGGCGCGGGTCGAGGGTGTCGACGGCAGCCGGATCGGTGCCATCGCCGGCGACCTCGCCGCCGTCGAGGAAATGTGGGCGCTGAAGCGGCTGATGGCCGAACTCGGCTCGACCAGCCTCGACTGCCGGCAGGACGGCGCGCAGCTCGATCCCGCCAACGGCCGCGCTTCGTATCTCTTCAACACCACCATCGCCGGCATCGAGGATGCCGATGCGCTGCTGATCATCGGCGCGAATCCACGCTTCGAAGCCTCGGTGCTCAACGCCCGGATCCGCAAGCGCTGGCGGCTGGGCGGCTTCCCGATCGGGGTGATCGGCGAGGCGATCGACCTTCGCTACGACACCACCTATCTCGGCGCTGGCAGTGACACGCTCTTAGACATCGAAGGAGCCAGCAAGGGCTTCTTCGACGCGCTGATGGCCGCCGAACGGCCGATGATCATCCTCGGCCAGGGCCCGCTCGCCGGGCGTGACGGTGCCGGCGTCCTCGCCGCGGTCGCTGCGCTCGCCCGCCAGGTCGGCGCGGTCAGTGAGGGCTGGAACGGCTTCAACGTCCTGCACACTGCGGCTTCGCGCGTCGGCGGGCTCGATATCGGCTTCGTGCCGGGCGGGGCCGGGCAGGATTTCGCCGCCATGGCGTCCGGTGGCGTCGATGTGCTGTTCAATCTGGGCGCCGACGAGGTCGACGTCTCGGCGGGACCGTTCGTCGTCTATATCGGCACACATGGCGACCGCGGCGCACACCGCGCCGACGTAATCCTGCCGGGCGCGGCCTACACGGAGAAATCCGGTACCTGGATCAACGTCGAGGGCAGGGCGCAGATCGGCAGCCGGGCGTCCTTCCCCCCGGGAGATGCGCGGGAGGACTGGGCGATCCTGCGGGCCCTGTCGGCGGTGCTGGGACGCACGCTGCCCTTCGATTCCCTTGCGGCGCTGCGGCGGGACTTGTATCAGTCGCACCCGTGGATGCAGTCCGATTTCATCGAGCCGTCGGACCCTTCGGGCATCCTGGCGCTCGCCGATCGGGCAACCACGCTCTCGGGTCTCTCCTTCTCCTCGCCCATCGGCGATTTCTACCTGACCAATCCGATCGCTCGCGCCTCGAAGGTGATGGCCGAATGTTCGCAGCTCGCGCATGACGCGCAGCTCGAAGCCGCAGAGTAAGGGACGGCGACCGTGGCAGACATGTTTTCCCTCTACGTCATCCCGGGCCTGATCATCCTGGCGCAGAGCGTCCTGTTCCTGGTCGTCCTCCTCGTCCTGATCGCCTATATCCTGCTCGCCGATCGCAAGATCTGGGCGGCGGTTCAGCTACGCCGGGGTCCCAATGTCGTCGGGCCCTGGGGCCTCTTCCAGTCCTTCGCCGACCTTCTGAAGTTCGTGCTGAAGGAGCCGGTGATCCCGGCGAGCGCCGACAAGATCGTCTTCCTGCTGGCCCCGCTGGTGGCGGTGACGCTGGCGCTGGCGACCTTCGCGGTGGTGCCGGTCGCCGACGGCTGGGTGATCGCCGACATCAATCTCGGCATCCTTTACGTCTTCGCCATCTCCTCGCTCGAGGTCTATGGCGTGATCATGGGCGGCTGGGCGTCGAACTCGAAATACGCCTTTCTCGGCGCGCTGCGCTCGGCGGCGCAGATGGTGTCCTACGAGGTCTCGATCGGCTTCGTCATCGTCACCGTGCTGCTCTGCGTCGGGTCGCTCAACCTGACCGACATCGTGCTGGCGCAGCAGACCGGCATCGGCACCATGGTCGGCCTGCCGGGCACGTTCCTCGACTGGCACTGGCTCGGCCTGTTCCCGATGTTCATCGTGTTCTTCATCTCGGCGCTGGCCGAGACGAACCGGCCGCCCTTCGACCTGCCGGAGGCCGAATCCGAGCTCGTTGCCGGCTTCATGGTCGAGTATGGCTCGACCCCGTACATGATGTTCATGCTCGGCGAGTACGCGGCCATCACCCTGATGTGCTGCCTGATGACCATCCTGTTCATGGGCGGCTGGCTTCCACCCTTCAACTTCGCACCGTTCACCTGGGTGCCGGGCGTCATCTGGTTCCTCGCCAAGGTCGCGCTGTGCTTCTTCATGTTCGCGATGGTGAAGGCCTTCGTGCCGCGCTACCGCTATGACCAGCTGATGCGGCTCGGCTGGAAGGTGTTCCTGCCCATCTCGCTGGCGATGGTGGTGATCGTCGCCTTCGTGCTGCAGTTCATGGGCTGGGGCCCGGTGGGCGCATGAGCGATCCGGCTGTCATCGGCGCATTGGTGGGTCTTGTGATCGGCGTCGCGGACTTCTTCGTCCTCGGCTACATGCGGGACATGATGGCGCGTCGGCGCTCGTCGGAGCCGGTCGGCCCCAGCCTGGCGCTGAACGTGGCGCGATATTCGCAGCTGTTACTTTTTCCCATCGTCGGCTGGTTCGTCGGACCGGTCGTTGCCTCGAGCTTGGGAGGCTAGGTTCATGAACGCCATCGCCCAGACCGTCCGGTCGTTGTTCCTCGTCGAGTTCGTGAAGGCCTTCGGCCTGTCGATGCGGTATTTCTTCGCGCCCAAGGCGACCGTGAACTACCCGTTCGAGAAGAACCCGGTCAGCCCGCGCTTTCGCGGCGAGCACGCGCTGCGGCGCTATCCGAACGGTCAGGAGCGCTGCATCGCCTGCAAGCTCTGCGAGGCGATATGCCCCGCCCAGGCGATCACCATCGAGGCCGGGCCCCGCCGCAACGACGGAACGCGCCGGACGGTGCGCTACGACATCGACATGGTGAAGTGCATCTATTGCGGCTTCTGCCAGGAGGCGTGCCCGGTCGACGCGATCGTCGAGGGGCCGAATTTCGAGTTCGCCACCGAGACCCGGGAGGAGCTCTACTACGACAAGGAACGGCTGCTCGCCAACGGCGATCGCTGGGAGCGGGAACTCGCCCGCAACATTGCGCTCGACGCGCCTTACCGCTAATCGGCGGGGGCGTTTCCGCCCCGGCCGGTCACCCGAATCTGCCTGCGGAACCCGTTTCCGCTAGCACCGACTTCCGAGAAGGCGGCCCGAGGGCGGCCTGGCAGCACCACCACAAGGAGCCCGATCATGCTGGGCCTTCCGGCACTGTTCTTCTACGTCTTCGCGCTGATCGCGATCGGTGCCGCGCTGATGGTCGTGTTCGCGCGCAATCCGGTGCACTCGGTGCTGTTCCTGATCCTCACGTTCGTCGCAGCTGCCGGCCTGTTCCTGCTCGTCGGGGCGGAGTTCCTGGCGCTGATCCTCATCGTCGTCTATGTCGGCGCCGTCGCGATCCTGTTCCTGTTCGTGGTGATGATGCTCGATCTCGATTTCGGTCGGATGAAGCAGGGTGCGCTGAAATACGCGCCGATCGGGGCGATCATCGGCATGGTGCTTCTGGCGCAGCTCATCATCGCGGTAACCGGCAGCTACTACGATCCCGCGCTCTCCGCGGCGACGGCGATGCCGATGCTGCCGGTGGCCGAGATGTCGAACATCGAGCAGATCGGGACCGTGCTCTACACGCGCTACGTGCTGTTTTTCCAGCTGGCCGGGTTGATCCTCTTCGTCGCGATGATCGGAGCTATCGTCCTGACGCTTCGCCACAAGGAAGGGCTGAAGCGCCAGTCGATCCCCACGCAGGTCGCGCGCAATCCGGCAACCGCCATCGAGATCCGCAAGGTCGAGAGCGGCGAGGGTATCTGAGAGCGAAGGAATCAGGGCAATGGAAGTCGGTCTCGGACACTATCTCACAGTCGGCGCGATCCTGTTCGTCACGGGCGTCTTCGGCATCTTCATGAACCGCAAGAACATCATCACGATCCTGATGTCGGTCGAGCTGATCCTGTTGTCGGTGAACATCAATTTCGTGGCGTTCTCCGCCTTCCTCAACGATCTCGTCGGACAGGTCTTCGCCCTCTTCGTGCTGACCGTCGCAGCCGCTGAGGCGGCGATCGGGCTTGCCATCCTCGTGGTCTTCTTCCGTATTCGCGGCTCGATCGCCGTCGACGACGTCAACACGATGAAAGGCTGATCGAGCGTGTATCAGATCATCGTCCTGCTGCCGCTCGCCGGCTTCCTGGTCGCCGGGCTGTTCGGCAACGCCATCGGGGCCAAGGCCGCCGAATACATCACCTCGGCGTTCCTGATCGTCGCGGCGGCGCTGTCCTGGTTCGCCTTCATCACCTTCGGTTTCGGCGAGGGCGAGACGCTTCGCGTCACGTTGCTGACCTGGATGCAATCCGGGGGTCTCGATATCGCCTGGTCGCTCCGTATCGACCGGCTGACGCTCGTCATGCTGGTGGTCGTGAACACCGTCTCGGCCTTGGTGCACGTCTACTCGATCGGCTACATGCACCACGACCCGCATCGGCCGCGTTTTTTCGCCTATCTGTCGCTGTTCACCTTCGCCATGCTGATGCTGGTGACGTCGAACAACCTCGTGCAGATGTTCTTCGGCTGGGAAGGCGTGGGCCTCGCGTCCTATCTGCTGATCGGCTTCTGGTACAAGAAGCCCTCGGCCAATGCCGCCGCGATGAAGGCCTTCATCGTCAACCGGGTCGGTGACTTCGGCTTCATCCTCGGCATTTTCGGCGTCTACGTCCTGTTCGGCTCGGTCAATCTCGACACGATCTTCGCGGGCGCGGCCGACCTGATGGCCCAGATGGGCGGGGAGGGTGCGGAAGCCGCCACGGCGGTCGGCGAGCCGGTGCTCAGCTTTGCCGGCTACGCGCTCGGCATGGGCGCGGCGCTGACGACCGTCTGCCTGCTGCTGTTCATGGGCGCCATGGGCAAGTCGGCGCAGCTCGGCCTCCACACCTGGCTGCCCGACGCGATGGAAGGCCCGACCCCGGTCTCGGCGCTCATCCATGCGGCGACGATGGTCACCGCCGGCGTCTTCCTCGTCGCGCGCATGTCGCCGCTGTTCGAGCTCAGCCACACGGCGCTGACCGTCGTCACCTTCGTGGGGGCCACCACGGCGATCTTCGCCGCCACCGTCGGGCTCGTGCAGAACGACATCAAGCGCGTCATTGCGTATTCGACCTGTTCGCAGCTCGGCTACATGTTCGTCGCCCTCGGTGTCGGCGCCTACAGCGTCGCGATCTTCCATCTCTTCACCCACGCTTTCTTCAAGGCGCTGCTGTTCCTCGGCGCGGGCTCGGTCATCCATGCCGTTTCCGACGAACAGGACATGCGCCGCATGGGCGGGCTGCGGAAGCACATCCCGAAGACCTACTGGATGATGGTGATCGGGACGCTGGCGCTGACGGGCTTTCCGTACACTGCGGGCTATTTCTCCAAGGACGCCGTGATCGAGGCGGCCTTCGTCGGGCATAACAGCATGGCCATGTATGGCTGGGGCCTGACCGTGCTCGCCGCGCTTCTGACCAGCTTCTATTCCTGGCGGCTTATCTTCATGACGTTCCACGGCAAGCCGCGGGCATCGGCCGACGTCATGCACCACATTCATGAATCTCCGCCGGTCATGCTTGTGCCGCTCTACGTGCTCGCCGTCGGGGCGCTCCTGGCCGGCATCGTCTTTGCCGACTTCTTCATCGATGGTGGCTACGACGCCTTCTGGCGCAGTGCCCTGTTCACCGGGCCGGAGAACCACGTTCTCCACGACATGCACGAGATCCCGTTCGCGATCGTCTTCCTGCCGACCGTGATGATGGCTCTCGGCTTCGTCCTCGCGTGGCTGTTCTACATCCGCTCGCCGGAGCGGCCGCGGCAGCTCGCTGAACGCCATCACGGCCTCTACCGGTTCCTGCTCAACAAGTGGTATTTCGACGAGCTCTACAACTTCCTGTTCGTCCGACCGGCGATCGCGTTCGGCCGTATCCTCTGGCGGGTCGGTGACGGGCGGATCATCGACGGGCTCGGGCCGGACGGCGTTTCGGCACGGGTGCTCGACGTCACCAATCGCGTGGTGCGGCTGCAGACCGGCTACCTCTACCACTATGCCTTCGCGATGCTGATCGGCGTTGCAGCGCTGGTCACCTGGACGATGCTCGGGGGAGCCAATTGATGACCGACTGGCCGATCCTCTCGACCGTCACGTTCCTGCCGCTGGTCGGGGCGCTGCTGATCCTGTTCATCCGCGACGACAATGATCTGGCGCGGCGGAACATCCGCGCGGTGGCGCTGTGGACGACCGCGTTCACCTTCATCCTGTCGCTGTGGATCTGGGTGGATTTCGACCCGACCGTCGCCGGCTTCCAGATGGTCGAGCAGGCCGACTGGCTGGGCGGCGGCATCACCTATCACATGGGCGTCGACGGCATTTCGATGCTGTTCGTCATTCTGACGACGTTCCTGATGCCGATCTGCATTCTCGCCAGCTACGAGTCGGTGCAGTTCCGGGTGAAGGAGTACATGATCGCGTTCCTCGTCCTGGAGACGCTGGTCATCGGCGTCTTCTGCGCGCTCGATCTCGTGCTGTTCTACGTCTTCTTCGAGGGCGGCCTGATCCCGATGTTCCTTATCATCGGCGTGTGGGGCGGCAAGCGGCGGATCTACGCCAGCTACAAGTTCTTCCTCTACACCTTCCTCGGCTCGGTGCTGATGCTGGTCGCCATCATGGCGATGTACTGGGATGCCGGCACAACCTCGATCCCGGATCTCCTGGCGCATGACTTCCCGGCGTCGATGCAGCCCTGGCTGTGGTTCGCCTTCTTTGCCTCCTTCGCGGTGAAGATGCCGATGTGGCCGGTGCACACCTGGCTTCCCGACGCGCACGTGGAGGCGCCGACGGCGGGTTCGGTCATCCTCGCGGGCATCCTTCTGAAGCTGGGCGGTTACGGCTTCCTGCGCTTCTCGCTGCCGATGTTCCCGCTTGCGTCCGCCGACTTCGCGCCGCTGGTGTTCACCCTGTCGGTCGTCGCGATCATCTACACCTCGCTGGTCGCGTTGGTGCAGACGGACATCAAGAAGCTCATCGCCTATTCGTCCGTCGCGCATATGGGCTTCGTGACGATGGGCATCTTCGCCGCCAACCAGCAGGGCGTCGAAGGCGCGATTTTCCAGATGCTGTCGCACGGCCTGGTCTCGGGCGCGCTGTTCCTGTGTGTCGGCGTCATCTACGACCGCATGCACACGCGGGAAATCGCCGCTTATGGCGGGCTGGTCAGCCGCATGCCGAACTACGCGGTGGTGATGCTGATCTTCACCATGGCCAATGTCGGCCTGCCGGGCACCAGCGGCTTCGTCGGCGAGTTCCTGACGCTGATCGGCGTGTTCCAGGTAAATTCCTGGGTCGCGATCTTCGCGGCGACTGGCGTGATCCTGTCGGCCGCCTACGCGCTCTGGCTCTATCGCCGGGTGATCTACGGCGTGCTCGAGAAGGAGAGCCTGCGCTCGATCCTCGACCTGTCGCGGCGCGAGAAGCTTCTCCTCTATCCGCTGGTGATCCTGATCATCTTCTTCGGCGTCTATCCGATGCCGGTCTTCAACGTGACAGCCGTCTCCGTCGAGAACCTCGTCAGCGGCTACACGGCAGCGCTCGAAGCCGCCTCGGCGGTCGCTCGGGCACAGTAACAGCGGGAACGGAACGCCTATGCTTTCGGACATGTTGGCCACGAGCCTTCCGATCGTCGCGCCCGAGCTGATCATGGCGGTCGGCGCTATGCTGCTGCTGATGTACGGCGTCTTCGCCGGAGAGCGCAGTGCCCAGACCGTCACCGGCCTTTCGGTGGCACTGATCATCATAGCCGGCCTGTGGCTGGTGCTGGTCACGCCACTCGGCACGGCGTTCGGCGGATCCTTCATCCTCGATCCGTTCGCCGTGTTCATGAAGGTGCTGGTGCTAATCGGCGCGGCGGCGGCCGTGGTGATGTCGGTGGGCTTTGCCGAGAGCGAGCGCTTCAACCGCTTCGAATTCCCGGTGCTGATCGTCCTGTCGACCACCGGCATGATGATGATGGTCTCGGCCGGGGACATGATCGGCCTCTATCTCGGGCTCGAGCTGCAGTCGCTGGCGATCTACGTGCTCGCCGCGATCAACCGCGATTCCGTCCGTTCCACGGAGGCGGGCCTCAAATATTTCGTCCTCGGCGCACTGTCCTCGGGCATGCTGCTCTACGGCGCATCGCTGATCTACGGCTTTACGGGCCAGATCGAATTCCAGGCGATCGCCGCGTCGGTCGCGCTCGGCGAACGCTCGCTCGGCGTCATCATCGGCCTGGTCTTCGTCCTCGCCGGCCTCGCCTTCAAGATCTCCGCCGTGCCGTTCCATATGTGGACCCCGGACGTCTACGAGGGTGCCCCGACGCCGATCACGGCCTTCATGGCCGGGGCGCCGAAGGTCGCCGCGATGGCCATCCTCACCCGCTTCACGGTGCAGGGCTTCCAGCCGCTTTCCGTCGACTGGCAGCAGGTGCTGGTTTTCATCTCGATCGCCTCGATGGCGTTCGGTGCGTTCGCGGCGATTGGTCAGCGCAACATCAAGCGGCTGATGGCCTATTCGTCGATCAGCCATATGGGCTACGCGCTGGTCGGCCTGTCCGCCGCGACGGCCGAGGGCGTGCGCGGCGTGCTGCTCTACATGGCTATCTACCTGGCCATGACGCTCGGCAGCTTCGCGGTCATCCTTGCCATGCGCCGCAGGGACGGCATGGTCGAGGACATCGACGACCTGGCTGGCCTGTCGAAGACCAACCCCGCCATGGCGCTGTTCCTGACCATCCTGATGCTGTCGCTCGCCGGCCTGCCGCCGCTGGCCGGATTCTTCGCCAAGTACTTCGTCTTCATGGCGGCGGTCGAGGCGGGGCTCTATGCGCTCGCCGTGATCGGTGTCCTCGCGAGCGTCGTGGGCCTCTATTACTACCTGCGGATCGTCAAGGTGATGTGGTTCGACGACGCCTCGGAGGATTTCGTCCCGATGGCGATGGAACTGCGGGTCGTGCTCGGTGTCTCGGCGCTGTTCATCTTCCCGGTCTATCTGCTCGTCGGCGGCCCGATCTTCGCGGCGGCCGAGGCCGCCGCCCGGACCTTCTTCTAGGGGTGGCCGCGGCGTCTTCAGGGCTGCGGCGGCTGGCGCTGGGCGAGGTCACCTCGACCAACAGCATCGCGCTCGAAGCGGCGCGATCAGGCGATCCCGGCCCGCTCTGGGTGACGGCGGAACGGCAATCCGCCGGGCGGGGCAGGCGGGGACGTAGCTGGGCCTCCGAAAGAGGCAACCTCTACGCCAGCCTGCTGACCATCGATCCGGCACCACTGGAGCATTTGTCCAAGCTGCCGCTCGTCGCCTCGCTCGGGATTCGCGACGGGCTGGCGCGGCTTTTGCCGGACCGGTCGGCTGTCGCGGTGAAATGGCCGAACGACGTGCTGATCGGTGGCGCCAAGGCGGTCGGTATCCTGCTGGAGAGCGAACGGCTGCCCGATGGTCGAATGGCGGTGGTGATTGGTTGCGGGGTCAACGTTTCACTGATACCCGGTGAGGCTCCCTATCCGGTCACCAGCCTGGCGCGGGAAGGGGCTCCCGATCTTGCGCTCGATACCGTCTTCGGCGCCGTGGCCGGAGGTCTCGCCGACGCGCTTTCACGCTTTGATCGCGGACGTGGCTTCGATGCCGTTCGGCGGGAATGGCTGGGTGTCGCGGTTGGCGTGGGCGCCGATTGCCGTGTCGCCATGGCGGACCGGACGCTGACTGGGCGGTTCGAGGCGCTCGACGAGGACGGACGGCTGATCCTCCTGCGCGATGATGCGACCCGCACGGCGATTTCCGCCGGCGACCTTTTCTTTCTGGAGGCAGACGCCCGAAAGGCGCCCTCCGATTTTGCGGCTCCTGCCGCCACGACGAATTTGGACTGAGAACGAAACCCATCGCGCGCGGCCTTGCCGCGCCGTGACATGACGCGAAAGAAGAAAAGTTTGAGTGAGCTACTGTTCGTGCCGCTAGGCGGCATCGGCGAGATCGGTATGAATCTCGCCCTCTACGGCTATGGTCCGGAAGAAGACCGCGAGTGGATCATGGTGGATTGCGGCGTCTCCTTCGCCGGGCCGGATTTCCCGGGCGCCGATCTGATCTTTCCCGACACGCGTTTTCTCGAGGAAGAGAAGCACGCGCTGAAGGGCATCGTCATCACCCATGCCCATGAGGACCATTACGGCGCGCTGCTCGACCTCTGGCCGCGGCTGAACAAGGTACCGGTCTATGCGACGGCCTTCACGGCAGCGCTGCTCGCGGCCAAGCGGGAAGGCGAGGCGGGGGCGCCAAAAATCCCGGTCGAGATCTTCGCGGCGGGCGACCGATTCAAGGTCGGACCATTCGAGATCGAGGCGATCAACGTCACCCACTCGATCCCCGAACCGGTCGCGCTGGCCATCCGCTCGCCCGCCGGCACGGTCGTCCACACCGGCGACTGGAAGATCGACGCGACGCCCGTCCTCGGCAAGCCGACCGACGAGAAGCGTCTGCGCGAGATCGGCGATGAGGGCGTTCTGGCGATGGTCGCCGATTCGACCAACGCCATGCGCGAAGGCATCAGCCCCAGCGAGAAGGAAGTCTCCGCTTCGCTCGGCGACATCATCCGCAGCGCCAAGGGCCGCGTCGCGGTGACCACCTTCTCCTCCAATGTCGGCCGGATCCGGTCGATCGCGGCCGCCGCGCGCGATGCGGGCCGTCAGGTGCTGCTGATGGGCCGGTCGATGCGGCGGGTGTGCGACGTCGCGGGCGAACTCGGCTATCTGGAGGGGATCCCGCCATTCCTCGGCGAGCAGGATTTCGGCTACATACCGCCGGAAAAGGCTGTGATCATCCTCACCGGCAGCCAGGGCGAGCCCCGCGCGGCATTGGCACGCCTGTCGCGCAACGAACATCCCTCGGTATCGCTCTCCAAGGGCGACCTGGTGATCTTCTCCTCCCGATCGATCCCTGGCAACGAGAAGGGCATCATCGAGATCAAGAACGCCCTGATCGAACGCGGCATCGAGGTGCTGGAGGACGGCGCCAAGCTCGTCCACGTCTCCGGCCATCCGCGCCGCAGCGAGATGCGCCAGATGTACGAATGGGTGCGTCCGAAGATCGCCATCCCCGCCCATGGCGAGGCGGCGCATCTGACGGCGCACGCGCTGCTGGCGAGCGAACTCGGCGTTCGTGAAGTCATCCCGGTGCGCAATGGCGGCGTCGTCCGTCTGTCGCCGGGGGCTGCCGCGATCATCGACGAGGTCCCGGTCGGCCGCCTCTACAAGGACGGCCGCCTGATCGGCTCGGCCGAGGAGATGGGCATCAACGAGCGCCGCCGGCTGTCGAATGTCGGCCAGGTCTCGGTGCTGGTCGAATTGACCGCCAAGCTGCAGATGCGCGAGGATCCCGATCTCGTCGCGCTGGGCATGCCGAAGGACGACGCGGGCGGCGAGGAGATCGAGGAGATCATGATCGACGCCGCCGCGGGCGCCGTCGAGAGTATCCCGCCCAACCGGCGCAAGGACCTCGACCTCGTTGCCGAAGCGGTGCGGCGTGCCGTTCGCGGCGCAGCCTTCGAGGCCTGGGGCAAGAAGCCGATCGTGACGGTGTTCGTCACCCGTTCCTGAGGACCTGCCATGCTCGGTCGCCTGAACCATGTAGCGCTCGCCGTCCCGGATCTTTCCGCGGCGGTCGAGCGCTACCAGGCTATGCTCGGTGCCGAGATTTCGGCACCGGTGGCGCTGCCGGAGCATGGCGTGACGGTGGTGTTCGTCGATCTCGGCAACACCAAGATCGAGCTGCTTGAACCCCTCGGCGACAATTCGCCGATTGCGGCTTTCCTGGCAAAGAGCCCAAAAGGCGGCATGCATCATGTGTGCTATGAAGTGAACGACATTCGCGCGGCGCGCGACCGGATCCTGGCCGCTGGTGGCCGGGTCGTCGGAGACGGGGAACCCCGGACCGGGGCCCACGGCAAGCCGGTGCTTTTCGTGCATCCGGGCGACCTGTTCGGGACACTCACCGAACTAGAGGAGGCGTGACGATGGGCTGGATCTCGGCACTCGCCGTTTATTTCATCATCTGGTGGACGTCGCTTTTCGTCATCCTGCCGCTCGGCCACCGCTCGCAGATCGAAAACGATCAGGTGACGCTCGGCACCGACCACGGGGCGCCGTCCGAGGCCCGCATGGGACGCAAGTTCGTCCAGACGACGCTGCTGGCGAGCGTGATCTTCGTCGTGTTCTATCTGGTCACCCAGGTCTGGGGACTCAGCCCCGACGACTTCCCCAACTTCATCCCGCATAGCTGAGCCCGAGGCGCTGATCGGCCGATGGCCGACCAGGAGGCGGACTTGGCAAAGCCGGGGGCAAAAAAAATGCAAGGCTTTCGCCTTGCATCATGAAGTTGCGTGCCTGGATTTCACACCGAAGACTTTGTTCGGGGCTGCAACAATATGTCGCGCCGGAAACCGCGTCCTCCCGAGACTAGACCGCAGTCGGCGCCTCACGGGCGCCTTCTTTATAGGGCCGAACGTTAGCCAGACCGCCGCGTCTTGTCACGCGAAATTTGCGGCGTTGTGAAATTTTGATGTCATGACGTCGGTCTTCGTTCCGCGCGCTCGGTGCCGGGCCATCCCGCCTTCCCATTCTCCAGTCTAACGGTTATGAGGCGGCTCCGTGGCCCCTCGTGCTGCCGACACCGACTCTGACCGGACTCATCATGCGCCTGTCGCGATATTTTCTGCCCATTCTCAAGGAAACGCCGAAGGAAGCCGAGATCGTATCGCATCGGCTGATGCTGCGGGCCGGCATGATCCGGCAGCAGGCGGCGGGGATCTATTCGTTCCTGCCGCTCGGCAAGCGGGTCCTCGACCGGGTGTGCAAGATCGTCCGCGAAGAGCAGGACCGCTCCGGCGCGATCGAACTGCTGATGCCGACCATCCAGTCGTCCGACCTGTGGCGCGAGAGCGGGCGCTACGAGGATTACGGCAAGGAGATGCTGCGCATCGAGGATCGCCACGGTCGCGACCTCCTGTTCGGGCCGACCAACGAGGAGATGGTCACCGACATCTTCCGCTCGTCCGTGCGCTCCTACAAGGACCTGCCGCTCAACCTCTACCACATCCAGTGGAAGTTCCGGGACGAGGTCCGGCCGCGCTTCGGGGTGATGCGCAGCCGCGAATTCCTCATGAAGGATGCCTACTCCTTCGACCTCGACTTCGAGTCCGCCCGCGTTTCCTATGACCGGATGTTCGTCGCCTATCTGCGGACCTTCGAGCGCTGCGGCCTGAAGGCGATCCCGATGCGTGCCGACACCGGCCCGATCGGCGGCGATCTCAGCCACGAGTTCATCATCCTCGCCGCCACCGGCGAGAGCGAAGTGTTCTGCCATCGGGACTATCTCGAACTGCCGGTTCCCGGCGCCGACGTCGATTTTTCCGATCCGGCCGCCCTGAAGGCGATCGTCGATACCTGGACGACGCCGTATGCGGCGACGGACGAGATGCACGACACCACCGCCTGGGATGCCTTGCCGGAGGACGAGCGCCTGGCCGCCCGCGGCATCGAGGTCGGCCATATTTTCCACTTCGGCACGAAATATTCCGAGCCGATGAATGCTGTCGTCACCGGCCCGGACGGGAAGGACGTTCCCGTCCACATGGGATCCTACGGAATCGGTCCGAGCCGTCTGCTCGCGGCGATCATCGAGGCCTCGCATGACGAGAACGGCATCATCTGGCCAAAGTCGGTCGCGCCCTTCGATGTCGGGCTGATCAACATGAAGCCGGGCGACGCCGACTGCGACCGCGTCTGCGACGAGCTCTACGCGCAGCTCGAGGCGGC
Organism: Aurantimonas endophytica; assembly: GCF_014196845.1. GTDB lineage: Bacteria > Pseudomonadota > Alphaproteobacteria > Rhizobiales > Rhizobiaceae > Aurantimonas > Aurantimonas endophytica. The sequence continues at coordinate 746,046 of NZ_JACIEM010000001.1, read as the reverse complement.
AGGCGTCGAGGTGCTCTACGACGACCAGGAAACGCGCGCCGGCGCGAAGTTCGCGACCATGGACCTGATCGGCCTGCCGCTGCAGCTGATCGTCGGACCGCGCGGCGCCAAGGCGGGCGAGGCCGAGATCAAGAACCGGGCGACCGGCGAGCGAGAGACCCTGCCGATTGCCTCGGTCCTGGACCGGGTGCTGGCTTGACGGAAGCAACCCTCGCACCGGCGAGCTCGACACAAAAGCGCGGCTCGACGCGGCCGTTCTCGCGATTCGAGTGGATGATCGCCGGGCGTTATCTGCGCGCCCGTCGGCGGGACGCCGGCGTCTCGGTGATCGCCGGCTTCTCCTTCATTGGCATCATGCTGGGCGTTGCGGCGCTGATCATCGTCATGTCGGTGATGAACGGTTTTCGCGGCGAGCTGCTGACCCGCATCCTCGGCGTCAACGGCCACGTCATCCTCTATCCGATCGACCAGCCGCTGCGCGACTTCGACGCCGTCGCACAGCGCGTCGCGACGGTCCCGGGCGTCGATTTCGCCATGCCGCTGGTACAGGGGCAGGTGCTCGCGTCCGGTCCCGCCACCACCAGCACGGGCGCCCTGGTGAAGGGTGTGAGGGGTGACGATCTCGACGAACTGGCACCGATCTCCGAGAACATCCGCCAGGGAACGCTGGCGGATTTCGATACCGGCGGCGGCGTCGCCATCGGCATACGTCTCGCGGAGGCGCTCGGACTGCGCCTCGACGACAACATCACCCTCGTCTCGCCGGAGGGCGACGTCACGCCGCTCGGGACGACCCCGCGGGTCAAGGCCTATCCGGTCAAGGCGATCTTCGAGATCGGCCTGTCGGAATACGACGCGGCCTATGTCTACATGCCGCTTACCGAAGCCCAGCTGTTCTTCAATCAGGAAGAGCAGGCCCAGTCGATCGAGCTCTTTGTCGACGATCCCGACGCGGTGGGACTGTTGCAGCCGCAGATCGAGGCCGCGGCGCAACGACCGGCCTATACGGTCACCTGGCAAACCCAGAACGAATCGTTCTTCTCGGCGCTGCAGGTCGAGCGGAACGTGATGTTCATCATCCTGACGCTGATCATCCTCGTCGCGGCGCTGAACATCATCTCCGGTCTCTTCATGCTGGTGAAGGACAAGGGCAGGGACATCGCCATCCTGCGCACGATGGGCGCCACCAAGGGCGCGGTGATGCGGGTGTTCCTGATCACCGGCGCCTCGATCGGGCTGGCGGGCACGCTGGCCGGACTGATCCTCGGCACGGCCTTCTGCCTCAACATCGAGAACATCCGGCTGTTCTTCTCCTGGCTTTCGGGGACGACGCTGTTCAACCCGGAGTTCTATTTCCTCAGCCAGCTGCCGGCGGAGATCGACGCCTCCGAGGTCGTGCTGGTCGTCCTGATGGCCGTCGGCCTCTCCTTCGTCGCGACGATCCTGCCGTCCTGGCAGGCGTCCCGGCTCGATCCGGTCGAGGCATTACGGTACGAATGATGACGGACAACGTTGCGCTGCGGCTCGAAGCGGTCGGTCGGCATTTCAAGGAGGGCGAGGGCAAGCTCACCATCCTCGACGGCGCCGAGGTGGAGGTCCGCGCTGGCGAGATGATCGCGCTCGTCGCGCCGTCCGGCGCCGGCAAGTCGACCCTCCTGCACATTGCCGGCCTGCTCGAGCGGCCCGACACCGGCGAGGTGTATGTCGGTGGCGAGGCGTGCGGCAGTCTGGGCGATGATCGTCGGACCCAGATGCGGCGCCGGTCGATCGGCTTCGTCTACCAGTTCCACCACCTGTTGCCGGAGTTCTCAGCCATCGAGAACGTCATGCTGCCGCAGATGATTCTCGGCCTCGGTCGCAGCGACGCGCAGCTTCGGGCGCAGGAGCTCCTCGACTACATGCGGATCGGCAAGCGCGCCTTGCACCGCCCCGCCGAACTTTCCGGCGGCGAGCAGCAGCGCGTGGCGATCGCCCGGGCGGTTGCCAATTCGCCGCATGTCCTGCTCGCTGACGAGCCGACCGGCAATCTCGATCCAACGACGGCGGGCTACGTCTTCGACGCACTCACCGCGCTGGTCCGCCAGTCGGGGGTCGCGGCACTGATCGCGACCCACAACCATGAGCTGGCTGCCCGGATGGACCGCTCCATCACGATCGAGCAGGGGCGGATCGTGCCCCACCGGTTCGGCTGAAGCCTGCGTCCCCAGGCGCTGCCGGGGTTGCCGGCGCAAGAAATCCCTCGAAGAAAATCCTGCCTCTCGCCGGGCGGCGCCTTTTCGCGCCCGGCGCTTGACATTTCCGCTAGGATAGGAACAAATCACGAACATAGAACAGAGAGGGAACGAAGATGCTCGATTTCGCCAAGGATCTCCTGTCGCTGGTCGTCATGTCCGGTTTCGTGTTCAGCCTGACGCTTCTCGTCCACGCCGTCTGATCGCCGCTTTCCTGGGGACGGGTTGGCCGCCACTCTTACCGGCCGAAGGTTGAGCGGGTAGGACTGCTGACACCAATGCCGCAGCGGGCTCCTCGGTACGCCGCCGGGTAGTCTCGATGACCCAGGAGCAACCGGATGAGCGATCCCATCGGTGACGGCCCCCGCTTCATTCACCTGCGGGTGCACAGCGCCTATTCGTTGCTCGAAGGCGCGCTGAAGCTCGACCAGATCATCAAGTTCGCAATCGCCGACGAAGCGCCGGCGATCGGCATTGCCGACACGAACAATCTGTTCGGGGCATTGGAATTTTCCGAAAAGGCGGCAAAGGCCGGGCTGCAGCCGATCGTCGGCTGCCAGCTCGACGTCGATTTCGGCGATACGGTCACCGACGGTCGCGGCGGGCGGGGCGACCGCAACGCGCTGCCGATGGCGCCGCTGGTGCTGATCGCGACCAGCGAGGCCGGCTATGCCAACCTCGTCGAGATAGTGTCGCTGGCCTATCTCGGGCATCCCGATACACAGCGGCCGCACGTGCCGGTCGAGTGGATCGAGGCATATTGCGGCGACGTGATCTGCCTGACCGGCGGCCCGCTCGGGCCAATCGGTCTCGCGCTTGCCGCAGATCGCGGCCCGCTTGCCCGTGCCCGGCTCGAGCGGCTCGCTGCGTGCTTCGGCGACCGGCTCTATGTCGAGCTGCAGCGCCAGGAAGGGCGAAGCCGCCGGGTCGAGGCGGAAACGATCGAGCTCGCCTACGACATGGCGCTGCCGCTGGTCGCGACCAACGAGCCGTTCTTCTACTGTCCCGACGATTTCGACGCTCATGACGCGCTGCTCGCGGTGGCGAGCAACCGGCTGGTCAGCCAGGAGGACCGCCGCCGTCTGTCGCGCGACCACTGCCTGAAGACACAGGGCGAGATGGCGGTGCTGTTCGCCGATCTGCCGGAAGCGCTGCAGAACACGATCGAGATCGCCCGGCGTTGTTCCTACCGGCCGCGTACGCGCGCGCCGATCCTGCCGCGTTTTGCCGGCGCCGATGCGGACCCGATAGAGGCCGACGCGGCCGAGGTCGGCGAACTGCGCCGCCAGGCCTTCGAGGGGCTGGACAAGCGGCTGGCGACGCTCGGGCTTGCTCCGGGCGAGAGCGAGGAGAGCTATCGCGCCCGCCTGGACTTCGAGCTGACGATCATCGAGCGGATGAAGTTTCCGGGCTACTTCCTGATCGTCGCGGACTTCATCAAATGGGCCAAGGCGCAGGGGATCCCGGTCGGTCCCGGCCGCGGTTCGGGTGCGGGCTCGCTGGTCGCCTATTCGCTGACCATCACCGATCTCGACCCGCTGCGCTTCTCGCTGCTGTTCGAGCGCTTCCTCAACCCGGACCGCGTGTCGATGCCGGATTTCGACATCGACTTCTGCCAGGACCGGCGCGAGGAGGTCATCCGCTACGTCCAGGGCAAATACGGCCGCGACCAGGTCGGGCAGATCATCACCTTCGGAACGCTGCAGGCACGCGCCGTGCTGCGCGACGTCGGGCGCGTGCTCGAGATGTCCTACGGCCATGTCGACAAGCTCTGCAAGCTGGTGCCGCAGAACCCGGCCAACCCCGTGACGCTGGCGCAGGCGTTGGTCGAGGAGCCGCGGCTGCAGGAAGCGCGCGAGAAGGAGGAGGTCGTCGACCGGCTGATCTCGATCGCGCTGAAGCTCGAAGGGCTCTACCGCCACGCCTCGACCCACGCCGCCGGCATCGTCATCGGCGACCGGCCGCTGTCGAAGCTCGTGCCGATGTACCGCGACCCGCGCTCCGACATGCCGGTCACCCAGTACAACATGAAGTGGGTGGAACCGGCGGGCCTGGTCAAGTTCGACTTCCTCGGCCTGAAGACGCTGACGACGCTGCAGAAGGCGGTGTCGCTGATCGCCCGCCGGGGCATCGAGATCGATCTCGCCGCGATCCCGCTGGATGACGCCAAGAGCTACGAGATGCTGACCCGCGGCGAGACGGTCGGTGTGTTCCAGGTGGAATCGGTCGGCATGCGCAAGGCGCTGATCGGCATGCGGCCCGACCGCTTCGAGGACATCATCGCCCTCGTCGCGCTGTACCGGCCGGGCCCGATGGAGAACATCCCGACCTACAACGCCCGCAAGCACGGCGACGAGGAAGTCGACGTCATCCACGAGAAGATCGTGCCGATCCTCAAGGAGACGCAGGGCGTCATCATCTACCAGGAACAGGTGATGCAGATCGCCCAGGTCCTGGCCGGCTATTCGCTCGGCGAAGCCGACCTGCTGCGCCGCGCGATGGGCAAGAAGATCCGCGCCGAGATGGACCAGCAGCGCGTGCGCTTCGTCGAGGGCGCGGTCGCCAACGGGCTCGAGAAGGCCCACGCGAACATGATCTTCGATCTGCTCGCCAAGTTTGCCGACTACGGCTTCAACAAGAGCCACGCGGCGGCCTACGCGCTGATCGCCTACCAGACGGCCTATCTGAAGGCGAACTACCCGGTCGAGTTCCTTGCCGCGTCGATGACGCTCGACTGCGGCAACACCGACAAGCTCAACGATTTCCGCATGGACGCCCAGCGTCTGGGGATCAAGGTGTTCGCGCCCTCGGTGCAGACCTCGCACAAGGCGTTCGAGGTCGGGGAGAACCGGATCTTCTACGCGCTCGCCGCGATCAAGGGCATCGGCGAGCAGGCGGTCGAACACATCGTCGAGCGGCGCGGCGACGGCGAGTACGCGTCGCTGGAGGATTTCTGCGCACGTATCGACCCGAAGATCGTCAACAAGCGCACGCTGGAGTTCCTGATCGCCGCCGGCGCGCTCGACTGCTTCGGACATGACCGGGCGGTGCTGACGGCCAATATCGAGCTGATGACCTCCTATGCCCTGCGGGTCCACGAGGGCCGCACCTCCGGCCAGCACGACATGTTCGGCTCTGCGGGTGATGCGCCGGAGCCGCTGCGGCTCAACCCGGCACCGCTCTGGACATCCGCGGAAAAGCTGCTGCGCGAGTTCCAGGCGATCGGCTTCTACATCTCGGCGCATCCGCTCGACGAGTACAAGGCGACGCTGAAGCGCCTGCGCGTCCAGACCCATGCCGAGGTCACCGCTGGCGTGAAGCGCGGCGCCAGCGCCGGCAAGCTCGCCGGGACGGTCACGTCGCGCCAGGAGCGCAAGACGCGGACCGGCGGCAAGATCGGCATCGTCCAGCTCTCCGATCCGAGCGGCCAGTACGAGGTCGTCTTGTTCTCCGAAGTGCTCTACGCGTTCCGCGACATGCTGGAGCCGGGCGCCTCGGTGATCGTCACGGTCTCCGCGGAGGAACGGCCGGAAGGCATCTCGCTGCGCGTCCAGTCGGTGCAGTCGCTGGAGGACGAGGCGGTGCGCATGCAGAAGGCGCTGCGCATCTTCATGCGGGATGCCGCGCCCCTGCAACTCGTCCGCAGCCAGCTTCAGACCGATGGCGACAGCGAGGTTTCGGTGATCCTGGTGCGCGACGCCGGCGAGCGGGAGGTGGAGATCACGCTGCCCGGCCGCTACCGGGTCTCGCCGCAGATGGCGAGCGCCGTGAAGGCGGCGCCCGGCGTGCTCGACGTCGAGCTTCTGTAGGCGCAGTCATTCCGAGGACGCGGGACGGTTTGGGCCGCGCCGCCAGGCGTCAATCCACGTCGTCGTCCGGCACTTCGACGGGCTTCGAGCGATAGGTGCCCGAGGTCGCGACGTGCTTTCGTGCCGTCCGGCCGAATGTGTAGCCGGTCTCGATGGCGCTTTGGCCGAAGCGGTCGCGAAGACGGTCGAGCGCCGCTTCCGCCTTGGCGCGCTTGGCGGCGCCCGGATCGACGAGATCGTCGGGGTCGGCCATTACTGCAGGGTGGAAATCGGAGCAGCCGATGCCGATCAGCCGGAATCTGGTGCCGTCGATCTCCTTTTCCAGCAGCATCCGGCCGGTGGCGAAGATCCGGTCGGCAAGGCGGGTCGGCTGGCCGAGCTTGAAGTTGCGCGTCCGGATACGGAAGTCAGCGCTCTTCAGTTTCAGGACGATCGTCGTCGCCGAAAGGTCCGTCGCCTTCAGGCGCCGCGCCACCTTTTCGCTGAGGGCGCGCAACAGCGGCACCAGGTCGGCGGCGGCGGACAGGTCGCTGTTGAAGGTGGTCTCCGCGGAGATGCTCTTCATCTCGCTGCTCGGATCGACCTTGCGCGTGTCGATGCCGCGCGACAGCCGATACAGGCGTTGGCCCATCTGGCCGTAGCGCCGCATCAGTCCGGCCTCGTCCATGGTCTGCAACTGGCCGATGCTGGTGATGCCGTCGCCGGCGAGCGAGCGCTCCATGGCGCCGCCGACGCCCCAGATCTTCGTCACCGGCTTGTCGGCAAGGAAGGCGAGGGTCTCCTGCCGGCCGATCACCGAGAAGCCGCGCGGCTTCTCGAGATCGCTCGCGACCTTGGCGAGAAACTTGTTGTGCGAGAGGCCGATCGAGACGGTGATCCCGAGCTCTTTCTCGACGCGGGCGGCGAGGCGGGCGAGCGTCATCGCCGCGGGCTCGCCATGCAGGCGCTCCGTTCCGGACAGGTCGAGAAACGCCTCGTCGATCGACAGTGGCTCGACCAGCGGCGTGACCGCCAGCATCATCGCCCGGACTTCGCGGCCGACGCCGGCATATTTCGCCATGTCGGGCGATAGCACTACGGCGTCTGGGCAGAGCTTAAGTGCCTTGAACATCGGCATGGCGGAGCGCACGCCGCGGATGCGGGCGATGTAGCAGGCGGTCGAGACGACGCCGCGCTGGCCGCCGCCGATGATCACCGGCCGGTGCAGCAATTCCGGCCGATCGCGCTTCTCGACGCTGGCATAGAATGCGTCGCAGTCGAGATGGGCGATGGCGAGATCGGCGAGTTCCGAGTGATCCGCGACCCGCGGGCTGCCGCAGGACATGCAGCGCCTTCCGACCGCGCCCTGGCGGACGAGGCAGTCCCGGCAGAAGCGCAAGGGGGATGGGGCGGACATGGTCGACTCGGGGCGAGTTGCTGGCCGGCAGGATAGCCCAGCCGCCTCCGGAGGGAAATCGCGGCGAGGGCAGCGCTGCTATGCGGCGCCGCGGGTCCGGGCCGGTTTGCCGTCGAGGATCGCGAGGATCAACGATTCGGCCTCACCCCAGTCGGCGGCGGCGAGGGCACCGTTCGGCAGCGGCGGCAGATGCGGGCGAAAGGCTTCGTTCGCCATCAGATGGATCAGGTGGGCAGCCGGATAGCTGCGCTGCACCGAGACGAGATTGGGCGGCAGGTCGTCGGCGAAGATCAGCGGGCCGTCCCAACGCGCCCCGAGCTCGGCGACGACGGCACCCTTGGAGCGCTCCGTCGCAATCATCGGGAAGGTGAGCCCCTCGCGATCGAGCAGCGTCCGACGGCGGGGATAGAACGAGGGCGTCATGGCGGTGAGGAAGACGATGTCGGCCATGCCGGCGAGACGCCCGAGCGATTCGGCCGCGCCTTGCACGACCTTCTGGCGCGCCTCCTGGTCCTCGTAGAGCCGCATCGTGACTTGGTCGAGTTCGGAGCCACTCAGCGCCGCGCCGGTCGAGAGCGAGCGGACATTGCCGGTCAGCCGGAAGCTGTCGGCCTGCAAGCGTGCTCCATACTCGGCCAGGAGCTCCTGGAACGGCGCGATGAACTCCAGAACCACCTCGTCGATGTCGAGGACAAGCAGCGCCTTGTGTGCCTGCGAGAGCTCGTCGACTCGCGGTCCTTCCGTTACGCTGCGACGGCTCATCGGGACGGCACGCCGAAGCTGTCGGCAAGGGCCTCGCGCGCGGCGGCCACGCGGGCGGGGTCGAGCGACTGGTCGGCGGCGAACGCCATGAGCGTCGGCTCGTGCGCGAGAACGAAGTCCAGCACGCCCGCCAGGAAACCCGGAGTCGCGGCGGCGGCGCGCAGCTCGGCGACGTTGATGCCGGTCACGGCCAGGAAGCGGTCGAGCAGGGGGCGGTCCGCGGCGATGAAGCCAAGTGCCTGAACCGCAACGGAATCAGCATCCTCGCGACTAATTGAGGCTGGTCGGGAAGCGCCGCGTAACCGATTGTTATCGTTAAGAGACCGCAACCGATCGATTCCCACTTCTTAAATCAGTTTCCGCTAGAAGAGACCCTGGATAGCCGAAGACCATGTGAGGGTCGAGGCGAGGAGTGCCCGATGGCCAAGACCGTGATGATCGTCGAAGACAACGAGCTCAACATGAAGCTCTTCCGTGACCTCATCGAGGCGCACGGCTACGCGACGGTGCAGACGCGCAGCGGCCTGACCGCTGTCGACCTGGCACGGGAGCACAGGCCCGACCTGATCCTCATGGATATCCAGCTCCCCGAAATCTCGGGGCTGGATGTCACGCGCCAGCTGAAAAGCGATCCGGAGCTGTTCAAGATCCCGATCATCGCCGTCACGGCCTTCGCCATGAAGGGCGACGAGGAGCGGATCCGCCAGGGGGGCTGCGAAGCCTACATCTCCAAGCCCATCTCGGTGGTGAAGTTCATCGAGACGATCCGTTCGTTCCTGGGTGAGAGCTGAGATCTGCGATGACGGCCCGTATTCTCCTCGTCGACGACGTCGAGCTGAACCTGAAGCTCCTCGATGCGCGTCTGACGGCGGAATACTATCAGGTCGTCACCGCCACGAATGGTCCCGATGCACTGCGGATCTGCCAGACCGAAACCGTCGACCTCGTGCTCCTTGACGTGATGATGCCCGAAATGGACGGTTTCGAGGTCTGTCGCCGGCTGAAGGCCGATCCCCGCACGGCGCATCTGCCGGTCGTTCTGATCACTGCTCTCGACCAGGCATCCGACCGGCTGACCGGGCTCGAGGCAGGCGCCGACGACTTCCTGACCAAGCCGGTGCGCGACCTTGCGCTGTTCTCGCGGGTCCGCAGCCTGACGAGGCTGAAATTCGTCACCGACGAGCTGCGTCGCCGCGCCGAGACCGCGGTCAGCCTGATGGCCGCCGATACGCACTTCCGGCCCGACCTCCTTGAGCCGCCGCCGCACGTGCTGCTGTTCAGCGAATCGGCCGAGCACGGGCAGCGCGTCCGCCGGCATCTGAGGGGCGTAGCATCCGTCGGCATCATCGATGACGTCGCGGGGTTCGGCGATGCCGCCGCCGCAGGCCTGGCGGACGTTCTGCTGATCGACATGGACGGCAAGGGGGTCGATCCGCTGCGGCTGATCTCGCAGCTACGCTCCAACGAAGCCAGCCGGCTGACTCCGATCCTCGCCAGCGCGCGACCGGACGACGAGGAGAAACTGGCGCGTGCCCTCGAACTCGGCGGCAACGACTACATCCACCGGCCGATCGACCGCAACGAACTCGTCGCCCGGGTCAGGACGCAGATCCGGCGCAAGCGCTACGACGACGGGCTGCGCAACTCTGTCCAGCGGACCATCCAGCTCGCCGTGTCCGATCCGCTCACCGGTCTGCACAACCGGCGGTTCCTAGAAACCCACATGGCGCGGGCCGTGGCCGCAGCGCAGCACAACGGCGTCGGCTTTGCCCTGCTGATGGCCGATATCGACCATTTCAAGCGTATCAACGACAATTGGGGACACGACGCCGGCGACCGCGTGCTCAAGGAGTTCGCCACGCGCCTGTCGCAGTGCCTGCGCTCCAGCGACCTTGCCTGCCGCTTCGGTGGCGAAGAATTTGCCATACTGATGATCGAGGCAGACGCCAACACTGCGGTCGGCATTGCCGAGCGCATCCGCCAGAGCGTCTGCGAAAGGCCCTTCATCGTCGATGGCAAGGCGATCACGGTCACAGTCAGCGAAGGGCTGGCGGTCTTCGAGCCCGGCAGCGACGACAACCTGTCGCTGCTGAAGCGGGCGGATGCCGCGCTCTACGCCGCCAAGCGGGCAGGGCGCAACCGCGTGGAAGTCCGCGACGCCGCCTGAGCCTCACCCACGGATTGGGCGCGCTGAAACGTCCTTAACCATTAATTAAAGTTCACACGACAGAGCGACCAATCTCGTTGCATTCGATTCGGTTCTGGGCGAGTGTCACTCGAAATCGGAGGTCAAGGTCCATCCCCTGATCTTCACAGCTACCCCATGGAATGCTCAGGTCCGCCGCATCTCCTGGGTCCCGTGGGGGGCCGGTCGGCTTCATGCAATGACGGTTTCCTCGTACCGTCGCAATGAGGCCGGCCGGCCATTTCGCTCCACCCTGCTGGAGCGTGGGACTGCCTTCCCGACCAACGACGCATCGCCCTGTGCCATGGCGCCCGATGGCCACGCCCAGACCCGGTGCGTCGCCTGCTGCCGCCGAACCGGCTCAAAGGCAACGCCTGCTCCATCGTCGGCGCACGAAAAAGCGCCGCCCCGTTGCCGGAGCGGCGCCATGATCTGGCAGACGAAAGAGGCCCTACTTGATCTTGGCTTCCTTGAACTCGACGTGCTTGCGCGCGATCGGGTCGTACTTCGTCTTGGTCATCTTGTCGGTCATCGTACGGCTGTTCTTCTTCGTCACGTAGAAGAAGCCGGTGTCGGCCGTCGAGAGGAGCTTGATCTTGATCGTCGTTGCCTTGGCCATCGCCCTGTCCGTTCGCTGATGCGCGCCGCGCCGACTGGACCCCAAGGTCCCGCCCGTTTGCCGAAAGCGCGGCTGAAAACTTCTGTCGACCCGTGCGCGCGCCGCAGATACGGCGGGCGCGCCACGCGCCAATGCGCCGTCGCGACGCGCCGGCGGATTTCAGCGGGACCATAGCCACGCGCGCCGCCAAGTCAAGTGCGGTAACGGCTATTGGCGAGGCGAGCAAGCGTCAGCAGCAGGTACGCGGTGAAGAACACGGCGAGAGCCCAGGAGAAGCCGTTATTGCCGAAGAGGTCCATCGAGGAGCCGATCGCCTGGGGGCCGATCAGCATGCCCGCCGAATAGCAGAAGATGAAGGCGGCGTTGGCGGAGGCGAGTTCCGAGCCCGAGAGCTTCGAGCCGAGATGCGCCAGCCCGACCGTGTAGAGGCCGGCTACGACGCCGCCCCAGACGAACAGGACGCCCGCCATCAGCCACCAGTTTTCCGCGAGCAGCGGCAGGCAGAGCGTTCCCGCCAGTCCGACGAAGGCGAAGAGCGAAAGCAGCGTCCGCCGGTCGGCGACCTTGTCCGATACGAGACCGATCGGGATCTGCATGAGGACGTTGCCGAGGCCGATTGCCGTCAGCAGCAGTGCCGCCGACCCTTCGGTGAAGCCGATGCGCTCGCCATAGATCGGGAAGAGCGCGAATCCGCCGGCCTCGACCGCACCGAACACCAGCACGGCGCCGGTGGCGGTGGGAACGGAGAAGATGAAGCGCCAGAAGGCGCCGCTCCGGTGCTTTCCCAGAAGCGGCTGCCGATTCCAGGCGAAGAACAGCGGGATGGCCGAGGCGAAGATCACGCCGGCGCCGATCCCGAAGGGCAGGAAGCCGCTGGAGCCGACCTGCGAGAAGATCCACGGACCGGCCGCAAAGCCGAGCGAAAGGACGGTGGCGTAGATGCCGAGAATGAAACCGCGCCTGCCGGGCGGCGCGGCCGCATTGATCCAGAACTCGGACAGGACGAACAGGGCGGTGATCGAGAAGTGGAAGACCAGCCGCAGCGGGAACCACATCCAGAAAGCAGTAGCCAGATAGAAGCCGATGGCCGAGACGCCGCAGAGGACGATGGCCGCGAGCATCGCGACGCGCACGCCGATCACCCGCGCGATCGGCGTGATCAGCGGGGCCGCCAGGAGCGAGGCCGCACCAGCGACCGCCGTGTTCGCACCGATCATCGTCGCCGAGATGCCGCGTCGCTCGAGGATGACGCTGAGCAGCGGCAGGCCGAGACCGAGCGCGATACCGACAGCGCTGATCGAGGCGATCGCGGCGCCCGCCGCGATCCAGTCGATCTCGGTAATCTCCGCCTCTGCCTCGGCGACGATGTCGGCCGGCGTCCACTTGTCCATCGCCCGTGGGCCCTCGTTCAGAGCAATTCGCGGACGAACCGACCGCGCACCACACGGTAGAACGGCATTGGACGCGACGCGTCCAGCCAGGAATCGTTGGCGAGCCGTTGCTCCAGGTCGACCAGCACCCGCCGCGTGATCGTCGCGATCGGCAATTGCCTTATCTCGTCGAGTGTGAACCAGCCGACGGCCTCGAGTTCGTCGGTCGGCGGAGTCTCCGAAACAGGGCCGTGGGCGAGGGCGGTCGCATCGACGCAAAAGAAGCGGGTGTCATATCGACGCGGCGGTCCGGGAGGGGTGATCGCACGAGCCAGCGGCACCAGCATCTCCGGACTCGGCCGAATCGCACGCTCAGCGAAGGGCCGCCAGTAGCCGGATCCGATGACCAGGGATCCTGGCGCGCCCACCATCGTGCCGGTCTCCTCGAAGGTTTCCCTGATGGCCGCCAGCGCGACGGCCGTGGCGCGGCGCGGATCGAAGCGCGACGGCGGTCCGGCACAGAGGCGTCCCACGGCGTCGTCGGAGAGCGCGAACGATGCGGCAAGGCGCAGATCCGCCGGGTCGACCCCGCCGCCAGGGAAGACGTAGTGACCGGGCATGAAGACGTGACCGGGAGATCGTCTGCCCATCAGCAGGCGAGGCATCGGCCCGGTTCGGTCGACGACGATCAGCGTGCCGGCATCGCGGGGCCGCAGAAGCGGCCCGTTCGGGCGGATCAGGCTCAGGCGCGCACGCTCGGCTTCGAGCGATTCCAGCGCCGCCTCCGTGGTCACCCGACCCGGTCCGCGTCTTCCTCGCCGCCGAAGCCGCCGAGGCGCAGCGACCATTGCAGGGCGATCGTTGCGCCCTTCAGCGGCTGCATCAGGGCCAGCGACATCGCGACCGTGATCGGGACCCAGATCGCCAGCTGCGTCCACATCGACAACGCGACCGTCTCGTCCAGCGCCATGAAGCCGGCGACGACGACGTGGCCGACGATGAAGATCGTGAGGTAGGGCGGCAGGTCGTCTGCGCGGTGGTGATGGATCTCCTGCCCACACTCGGAGCAAGAATCAACGCTCTTCAGGAAGCCCTTGAAGAGCTTGCCCTTTCCACAGTTCGGGCAGCGGCTGCGAAAGCCGTTGACCAAAGCCGGCCAGAGCGGCCGCTCGCCCTCGCGGCTGTTGGCGCGCGTCTCGAAGGTGCCGGCGCTCATGGGCTGGTTCATCGTCTTTTCCTCGTCTTTGCGGCCACGTTCTTGTCGCGTCCCTTGGGGCCCCGCCGTTGGGCCTTATGGAAGGACGCGGTCGATCCCGGCAACCGGCGCGGCTCGGTGAGCATCTCGAACTGCATCGAGCCCGCCAGCGGCAGGGCGTTGACCAGCTTGATCTCGACCGCGTCGCCCAGCCGGTAGCCATGGCCGCTGCGTTCGCCGATCAGCGCATGGCCAACCTCGTCGTGGTGGAAATATTCCGCCCCAAGCGTCGATATAGGTACGAACCCGTCCGCACCGTAGGCCGGCAGCACGACAAACAGCCCGGCCCGCGTCACGCCGGTGATGCGCCCGGCAAATTCCTCGCCCAGCCGCTCGGCCAGATGATGGGCGATCAGCCGGTCGACCGTATCGCGTTCCGCCGCCATGGCGCGGCGCTCGGCGCGCGAGATCTCCTCGGCGGTCTGCTCCAGGCTCTCCTCGTCCTCGCGGCTGAGGCCGCCGTCGCCGAGGTCGAGCGCGGTGATCAGCGCCCGGTGGACGATGAGGTCGGCATAGCGGCGGATCGGCGAGGTGAAATGCGCGTAACGTACCAGGTTGAGGCCGAAATGGCCGATGTTCTGGGGTGAGTAGGCGGCCTGCGACTGCGAGCGCAGCACCACCTCGTTGACCAGGGTCTCGTGCTCGCTGGCCTTTACCTGCCGCAGGATGCTGTTGAAATGCGACGGCCGGAGCGAGCCGGCCTTGGCCAGCGAGATCTCCAGCGTCCGCAGGAAGTCCCGCAGCGCCTCGAGCTTGGACAAGGAGGGGGAGTCGTGGGCGCGGTAGATCAGCGCCTGGCGCTTCTGCTCGAGCGTCTCGGCCGCCGCGACATTGGCGAGGATCATGAACTCCTCGATCAGCCGGTGGGCGTCGAGGCGCTCCGGGACGAGAACGCGATCGACGCGGCCGTTCTCGTCGAGCTTGATCTTCTTTTCCGGCAGGTCGAGGTCGAGCGGCTGGCGACGCTCGCGCGCCCGGCCGACCAGCCCATAGGCCTTCCACAGCGGCTTCAGGACAGGCTCGAGCATCGGTGCCGCTGCGTCGCCCGGCTGACCGTCGATTGCCGCCTGGGCTTCCTCGTAGGCGAGCTTGGCGTGGCTGCGCATCATGATGCGGTGGAAGTCGTGGCTGCGCTTCTCGCCGTCCGCGCCGATCACCATCCGCACGGCCAGGGCAGGGCGATCGACGCCCTCCTTCAGCGAGCAGAGATCGTTGGAGATCCGCTCGGGCAGCATCGGGATGACGCGGTCGGGGAAATAGACCGAGTTGCCGCGCAGCCGCGCCTCGGAATCAAGCTTCGAGCCGGATCTGACATAATAGGCGACGTCGGCGATCGCCACGGTGACGATCATGCCGCCGGGATTGGCCGGGTCGGGATCGTCGGTCGCATGGACGGCGTCGTCGTGGTCCTTGGCGTCCGCCGGGTCGATTGTGATGAGCGGCAGGTCCCGCCAGTCCTCGCGCGACTGCATCGACGCGGGGCCGGCCTTGTCGGCTTCTGCCAGGACACTCTGCGGGAAAATATGGGGAATCGAATGGACGTGGAGCGCGATCGTCGAGATCGCACGCTCGGAGTTCATCGAGCCGACAACTGCGACGACGGACGCCGTCGGCAGTCCGATGCGGGTGCGCTGGCCGGGCTCGACCTCGACCAGGTCGCCGTCCTTGGCGCCTTTTTCGTCGCCTGGCGCGACGGTATATTCCGGCTGCTTGCGCTCGACCGGCTCGATCCTGCCGCCGCCGCCCGGGCGCGACCGGAACACGCCGACCGACAGCGACTTGCGGCGCTCCAGCACGCGCACGACGCGGGCGCTGCGAAGGCCGGCCTCGTCGGTCTCGATGCGCGCGAGGATGCGTTCCCCCAGACCCGCCGCGGGACCCTTGTCACGCTGCTGGATGACGGCGATGCGGGGGCGTTCGCCGTCCTGTGCTTCGTCCCAAGTCACCGGTTCGGCCAGAAGCCCGCCGTCTTCGTCGCGGCCGCGGATCTCGAGGACCGCGATGCTGGGCAACGCACCGGGGGTTATGAAGCGCTTGCGCCCGCCCGCCAGCACGCCCTCGGCCTGCAGGTCGCTGAGGAGGTTCTTCAGGAACAGCCGGTCGTCACCCTTGATGCCAAACGCCTTGGCGATATCGCGCTTGGACGCATGGCCGGGGTTCTCCGCGATGAAGCGCAGCACGGCCTCGCGGGTCAGTTCCGGCCGGGCATCGGCCCCGGGCTGTCGCCTCGCCATGGCTCAATCCGCGTCCCAGGGCACGGTGTCGCCGCCGACGGCAGCGACCTTGGCCGGCTTTTTAGCCGCACTCTTGCCGGCCGTCTTGGCAGGTGCCCTGGCCGCAGCCTTCTTCGCCGGCGCCTTGCGATCCGTCGCGGCCGCCTTCTTGGCAGGGGGCTTCTTCGCCGCAGGCTTCTTCGCGGCGGCCTTCTTGGCCGGTCCGCCCTTGCCGGTCTTCTCGGCGCGCTCGTTCAAGAGGATGATCGCTTCGGCCAGCGTGACGCTCGCCGGGTCCTTGCTCTTCGGCAGTGTCGCGTTGATCTTGCCGACATTGACGTAGGGGCCGAAGCGGCCGTCGCGGACGGTGATCTGGCCACCGAAATCCGGATGCTCGCCCAGCGTGGCCAGCGCAGCCGGGGTGCCACGCCCGCGGCCGCCCTTTTCCTTCTTCTCGGCGATCACCGTCACGGCGCGGTTGAGACCGACCTCGAATACGTCCTGGATGGTCTCGAGGTTGGCGTACATGCCGTCATGCTGCAGGAACGGACCGTAGCGGCCCAGCCCGGCGAGGATCGGCTTGCCGGATTCGGGATGCAGTCCCACCTCGCGCGGCAGCGACAGGAGCCGCAGCGCCTTCTCGAGGTCCATGTCGGCGACCTCCCAGCCCTTCGGCAGGGACGAGCGCTTGGCTTCCTTGCCCTCGCCGCGCTGGACATAGGGGCCGAACCGGCCGCTGCGCAGCGTCACCATCTCTTCGGTGGCGGGATCGGCGCCGAGTTCCTTCGGCCCGTCCGGCTGATCCTCGCCCGCCGCATCAGCGGAGAAGCTGGTGCCGAGCTGCCGGGTGAAGCCGCAATCGGGATAGTTGGAGCAGCCGACGAACGCGCCGAACTTGCCGAGTTTCAGCGACAGCTGGCCCTGGCCGCAGCGCGGGCAGGCGCGCGGATCGGTGCCGTCCTCGCGCGCCGGGAAGACCAGCGGCCCGAGTTCGACGTTCAGCGCGTCGAGGACGTTGGAGACGCGCAGTTCCTTGGTGCCGTCGACATGCGAGGAGAAGTCCAGCCAGAACTCCCGCAAGACGTCCTTCCAGGCTAGTTCACCGGCGGAGATGCGGTCGAGCTTCTCCTCGAGCCCGGCGGTGAAGTCGTACTCCACGTAGCGCTCGAAGAAATTATGCAGGAAGGCGGTGACCAGCCGGCCCTTGGCCTGGGGCAAGAGCTTCCGCTTGTCCTGGACGATGTAGTCGCGGTCCTCCAGCGTCTGCAGCGTCGCGGCATAGGTGGAAGGCCGGCCGATGCCGAGCTCCTCCATCTTCTTGATCAGCGACGCCTCCGAATAGCGCGGCGGCGGCTCGGTGAAATGCTGCGAGGCATCGACCGCGCGACGGTCGAGATCCTCCTCGGCGCGGATCTCGGGCAGCCGCGCCGACTCGTCGTCGTCCTCGCCGGCCGCCGGTGCAACGCTGTCGTCGCGATGATCGACATAGGCGCCGATGAAACCGTCGAACTTGATGACAGAACCGGTGGCGCGCAGGCGCGCGGTCTTGCCGTCACCCTCGGCGACGACCTCGGCGGTGGTGCGCTCGATCTCGGCCGCCGCCATCTGGCTCGCGATGGTGCGCTTCCAGATCAGGTCGTAGAGCCGTGCCTGGTCGCGATCGAGGAAGCGCTCGACGTCCTTCGGCGAGCGGCTGAACTCGGTCGGGCGAATCGCCTCGTGCGCCTCCTGAGCGTTCTTCGCCTTGGTGGCGTAGAAGCGCGGCTTGTCCGGGACGTAACGGGGGCCGAAGGTCGATGCGATCGCCTGGCGCGCCGACTCGATCGCCTCCGGGGCGATCTGCACGCCGTCGGTTCGCATGTAGGTGATCAGGCCGACGGTCTCGCCGCCGACATCGATGCCTTCATAGAGACGCTGCGCGACCTGCATGGTGCGGGAAGCCGAGAAGCCGAGCTTGGCGGAGGCCGCCTGCTGCAGCGTCGAGGTGGTGAAGGGCGGGCCGGGATTGCGGCGGGTGGGCTTCGCCTCGATGCTGTCGACTCGGTAGGTCGCGCCTTCCAGCATGGTGCGCATCAGCGCCGCCCGGGTCTCGTCGCCGATCGACATCTTCTGTAGCTTGTCGCCGTCGAACGCCGTCAGCCGGGCGCGGAACTCGTCGCCGCGCGGCGTCGCCAGCAGCGCGCTGAGCTGCCAGTATTCCTGCGGCTTGAAGACCTCGATCTCGGCCTCGCGGTCGCAGACGAGGCGGAGCGCCACGGACTGGACGCGGCCGGCCGAGCGCGCACCAGGCAATTTGCGCCAGAGCACGGGGGAAAGCGTGAAGCCGACGAGATAGTCGAGGGCACGGCGGGCGAGATAGGCGTCCACCAGCGGCTCGTCGATCTCCCGCGGGTTTGCCATCGCATCCAGCACCGCCTTCTTGGTGATGGCGTTGAAGACGACGCGGCTGACCGGCTTGGTGCCGATCACCTTCTTCTGGCGCAGCACCTCGAGCACGTGCCACGAGATCGCCTCGCCCTCCCTGTCAGGGTCGGTGGCGAGGACGACCCGGTCGGCCTTCTTCACCGCCTGGGCGATTTCGTTCAGCCGCTTCTGCGAGAGCTTGGCCACCTCCCAGTCCATGGCGAAATCCTCGTCCGGCCGGACGGAGCCGTCCTTGGCGGGAAGATCGCGCACGTGTCCGTAGGAAGCGAGAACCTGGAAGTTGCCGCCGAGATACTTGTTGATCGTCTTCGCTTTGGCCGGCGATTCGACGATGACGACATCCATGAGAAAACGGTCCCGAGAGCTGAGGAGGCGACGCGTGACAGCGAGCTAAGCTGCCGAATGATGGAAGGCGTGCGCCGCCCCGTCACATGGACAGTCGCGGCCGCAGGGTCAACCCCGCCGCTTGCGAGCCCCGATTCCGGTTGCAACCTAGAGGCGAATAACCTTAAGTATATAACCATGGCGCGTAATTGCGCCGCCGCAACCGGCGCACCGGGAACCCCTCGTTTCAGGAAGTTGCACCGTCCATGTCATCGAACTCCCGTGATACGCGAGCGAATCTCCAGTATGTACGCGACATGCTGGAGCAACTTCGGGTGGTATCCGGCGCCCCCGAGGGTTCGGTCCTCGGATATCTCATGGATATGGCGCGGCTGGAGGCAGAGCGACAGCTCGCTGCTCGCAGCAAACGATCAAAGCAGTAGCGAGACCTTTCCGTCGGCGTGACGTTCGAGGCGCCCTGCCAGGTCGAGTTCGAGCAGCACCAGCTGGACGGCGCCGGGCCGAGCGCCAGTATGGGCAATGATGTCGTCAACGGCGATGGGCGTGGGCCCGAGGGTCTCGACGATCCGCTCGCGCTCGCCCTGCGCCGGCTCGTCCGGCGGTTCATGACCGCCCGGCTCCTCAAGAGCCACGTCATCGCTTCGCATGCGTTCGTCGAGTGGCCGCAGAGCGGCGATGATATCGGCCGCCTCCGTGACCAGCGTGGCGCCATCCTTCAGCAGCCGGTTGGTTCCGGCGGCCCGGGGGTCGAGCGGCGATCCGGGAACGGCGAAGACCAGCCGGCCCATCTCGGCGGCGAGGCGGGCGCTGATCAGCGAGCCTGACCGCATCGCCGCCTCGACCACGACCAGACCGAGACAGAGGCCGGCGACCAGCCGGTTGCGACGCGGAAAATCGATGGCGCGCGGCTCCCACCCGAACGGCATCTCGGAGACGAGGCAGCCGCCACCGTCGACGATCCGCCGCATCAGGGGGCGGTGCTCGCTCGGATAGGGCTTGTCGAGGCCGCCGGCGAAGACGCCGATCGTGCCGGTATCGAGCGCTGCCTCGTGGGCAGCCGCGTCGATGCCGCGGGCAAGGCCCGACACCACCGCGTAGCCGGCTGCCCCGAGTTCGGATGCCAGCGTACGGGTCAGCTTGATGCCGGAGAGCGAGGCGTTGCGGGCGCCGACCATCGCCACCGCAGGAAGCTGGGCGGTCTCCAGGTCGCCCATGACGGCCAGCACCGGCGGGGCCTGATCGAATGATCGCAGCAGCGCTGGATAGTCGGGTTCGCCGAGGCATACGAAGCGTGCGCCGAGCCGCGTCGCCCGTGCGAGTTCCTCTTCGGCTGCGCCGCGGCTCGCGACGCGGACGCGCCGGCCGCCGCGCGCGGCAAGGTCGGGGAGAGCCGCCAGGGCGGCTTCGGCGCCGCCGAAGCGGTTGATCAGGGTGCGGAAGGTAACAGGGCCGACATTCTCGCTGCGGATCAATTGCAGCCATGCCAGGCGCGTCTCGTCCGGCAACCGGACGCCGCGCCGCGAGGCCGCATCCCCGCTCATCCCTTGGCCCCGATCTTGCCCTCCGTGCCGGCCAGCAGCCGACGGATGTTGGCGTGATGCTTCAGATAGACGATGAGCGTCAGGACGGCGGTGAGTACCGCTGCGGCGTTGTAGCCGAGGAGGAGGCAGGCGAGCGGCACGACCAGCGTCGCGGCAAGCGCGGCGAGCGAGGAGTAGCGCCAGATCGCGGCGACCGACAGCCAGACGGCGGCGAAGACGAGAACGCCGATCGGTGCCATGCCGAGCAGTATGCCGAGATAGGTGGCGACACCCTTGCCGCCCTTGAAGCCGAGCCAGACCGGGAAGATATGGCCGAGAAAGGCGCCCAGCCCTGCAATGGCGGCCGCCTCGTTGCCCCAGCGCGAGGCGACGAGCACGGGGACGGTGCCCTTGAGGACATCGCCGGCCAGCGTCAGCGCTGCCATCGCCTTGTTGCCGGTGCGCAGCGCGTTGGTCGCGCCGATATTGCCCGAGCCGATCTTGCGCAAATCGCCGAGGCCGAACAGCCGGGCGAAGACCAAGCCGAACGGTATCGAGCCGGAAAGGTAACCGCCGGCGAGGCACGCCAGCGCGATCAGCCACATCTGTTCCCCGCTCCCCAACGCTCAGTCCCCGCCTGTCGCGTCGAAGACTGTGCGGCCGGCGACGATCGTCCGCAAGACCCGGCCCTGGAAGCGGGCATTCTCGAACGCGGTATTCTTCGACTGCGAGCGGATGTCGGCCTTGCCGTAGATGAACGGCGCATCGAGATCGACGATCGCGATGTCGGCCGGACGACCGGGCCGCAGCGTCCCGCGATCGAGCTTGAGCAGCCGGGCCGGCGCTGCCGTCAGCGTCTCGACCACCCGCATGAGCGGCAGTGACCCGTCATGGTGCAGGCGCAGCGCCGCGGCGAAGAGTGTCTCCAGCCCGATCGCGCCGACCTCGGCCTCGGCGAAGGGATGGCGCTTGCCGTCCTCGTCATGCGGGTCGTGCGAGGAGACGATGATGTCGACGGTCCCGTCGGCGACCGCCTCGACCATGGCGACGCGGTCGTCCTCGCAGCGCAGCGGCGGCGACAGGCGGAAATAGGTGCGATACTCGCCGATGTCGTTCTCGTTCAGCGCCAGATGGTTGATCGAGACGCCGGCGGTGATGGCAAGGCCGCGCTGCTTGGCGCGCCGGATCGCATCGGCCGAGGATGCGACCGAGATTTTTGCGGCGTGGTAGCGGCAGCCGGTGAGTTCGGCGAGGCGCAGATCGCGCTCCAGCGGGATCACCTCGGCTTCGCGCGGCACGCCGGGCAGTCCGAGCCAGGAGGCGAGCAGCCCCTCGGTCATCACGCCCGCGCCGGTGAGGTCGGCATCCTGCGTCTCGTGCATGACGAGCGCGTCGAAATCGCGCGCATAGGTCATGATCCGGCGCAGCAGCGCGGGGTTGGCGATGGTCTTGCGCCCTTCCGTGAAGGCCCGGACGCCGGCAGCGCCGAGAAGCCCGATCTCGGTCATCTCCTGGCCGAGCAGGCCGCGCGTCAGCGCCGCGGCGGGAAAGACGTTGATGTCGGCGGTCTCGCGCGCCGTGCGCATGACGAATTCTGCGAGCGCGACGTGGTCGACCACGGGATCGGTGTCCGGCATGGTCAGGATCGAGGTGACGCCGCCGGCGGCGGCGGCGCGGCTCGCCGAGCGGATCGTCTCGCGGTGCTCGCCGCCGGGCTCGCCGATAAAGACGCGCGCATCGATCAGACCGGGCAGGGCGGTGAGCCGCCGCCCGTCGACGACTTCCGCTCCCTCGGGATGCCCCTGATTGAGCGCCTCGGCGCCGGCCGCCGCGATCATGCCGTCGAGGACGACGATCGTGCCGGAGGCATCGATGCCACGGTCGGGATCGACGATGCGGATGCCCTCGATGACGAGCGGGCGCGTCATGCGTTGCTCCCAAGGCCCGGCAGCAGCGCCTGGATCACCGCCATACGGACGGCGACGCCCATCTCGACCTGCTCCTCAATGACGCTCTGCGGCCCGTCGGCAACCTCGGAGGAGATCTCGACGCCGCGGTTCATCGGGCCCGGATGCATCACCAGAGCGTCCGGTCGGGCGAAGGCGAGCTTCTCGGCATCGAGGCCGAAATAATGGAAATACTCGCGCACCGAGGGCACGAAGGAACCGGCCATGCGCTCGCGCTGCAGTCGCAGCATCATCACCACGTCGGCGTCCTTCAGCCCTTCGCGCATGTCGCGAAACACCGTGACCCCCATCTGCTCGATGCCGGCCGGCAGCAGCGTCGACGGTGCGACGACGCGGACGCTGGCGCCGAGCGCGTTGAGCAGAAGGATGTTCGAGCGGGCGACGCGGCTGTGCAGCACGTCGCCGCAGATCGCCACCGTCAGGCGCGCGATCCTGCCCTTGTGGCGGCGGATCGTCAGCGCGTCGAGCAGGGCCTGGGTCGGGTGTTCATGCGCGCCATCGCCGGCATTGATGACCGAGCAACCAACCTTTTGCGCCAGCAGCGCCACGGCACCGGCGGCATGGTGGCGCACGATCAGCACGTCCGGGCGCATGGCGTTGAGCGTCATCGCCGTGTCGAGCAGGGTCTCGCCCTTCTTCACCGAAGAATTGGCGACCGACATGTTCATGACGTCGGCGCCGAGACGCTTGCCGGCGAGCTCGAACGAGGCCTGGGTGCGGGTCGAAGCCTCGAAGAAAAGGTTGATCTGCGTGCGCCCCTTGAGGACACTCTTCTTCTTGTCCTGCCGCCGGCTCACCTCCACCTCCAACTCGGCAAGATCGAGCAACTGGTCGATCTCGTGGGGCAACAGATTGGCCATGCCGAGAAGGTGGCGGTGCGGGAAGATCGGGGGGGTGTCTGGCGCGTTCATCAGAACGACGCCTATAGGCAATTGCGGGATTAGCGGCAAGGATCGCGCTGTTACATCCGAAGGGAAGAGCGCGTGGCCGAGACGGAATTCCAGACCCACAAGGTATTCAACCAGTCGTCGGACTATCCCGGCTTTAATGCCTATCGGAGCGACCCGCTGCTGCAACTGCTGACGGCGGACCTTGCGGAGCCGACGCGCCAGTCGCTGGCACAACACGGCCGCTTTTGCGGCTCCTTCGAGGCGCACGATCTGGCGCGGCTCGCCAACACCGAGATTCCGAAGCTGCGGCGATTCGACGAGAAGGGCCGGCGTCTTGAACTCGTCGACTATCACCCCGCCTACCATGCGCTGATGCGCCGCTCGATCGCCGACGGGCTGCACGCCTCGGTCTGGAGCGGACCCGAAGAGGAGGAGGGCTGCCGCCATCGTGCCCGCGCCGCCCGCTTCTACATGACTGCCGGGGTGGAATGCGGCCACCTCTGCCCGGTGACGATGACCAGCGCCTCCGTCGCCGCCATAGCCGCCACGCCGGCGGTGCGCGCCGCCTGGATGCCGGTGATCGCGACCCGGAAGTACGATCCGGGCGTGAAGCCGCCGCTGAGCAAGGCGGGCGTGACGCTCGGCATGGGCATGACCGAGAAGCAGGGCGGCACGGACGTGCGCTCGAACACCACGACGGCAGTGGCGGACGGCGACGGCCACTACCGCATAACCGGCCACAAATGGTTCACCTCCGCGCCGATGTCGGACGGCTTCCTGGTCCTGGCGCAGACCGGGGAGGGGCCGACCTGCTTCCTGATGCCGCGACGGCGGGACGACGGATCGCTCAACGGGCTGCACTTCCAGCGCCTGAAGGACAAGCTCGGCAACCGCTCCAACGCCTCCTCGGAAGTCGAGTTCGTCGATGCCGACGCGACCCGGCTCGGGGCGGAGGGCGCCGGCGTCCGGACGATCATCGAGATGGTGACCTTGACCCGCCTCGACTGCGCGTTGGCCTCGGCCGGGCTGATGCGCGGCGCGCTCAGCGAAGCGGTCCATCACTGCCGCGAGCGCAGCGTGTTCGGCAAGGTGCTCATCGACCAGCCGCAAATGACCCGCGTGCTCGCGGACATGGCGCTCGATGTCGCTGCCGCATCGGTGCTGGCGTTCCGCCTCGCCGAGGCGTTCGACGGGGCGGCGGCACGGAATGAAGCCGATGTCGCCTATGCGCGGGTCATGACCCCGGTCGCCAAATACTGGATCTGCAAGATGGCGCCGGCCCTGACCTACGAGGCGATGGAGTGCCTCGGCGGCAACGGCTATGTCGAGGACGGGCGGCTCGCCCGGGCCTATCGCGAGGCACCGGTGAACGCCATCTGGGAAGGCTCCGGCAACGTCATCGCGCTCGATCTGGCAAGGATCCTGCGGCGCGATCCCGCCGCCTTCGAGGCGGTCATCGCGACGATCGATGCGGATATGGGGGAGACGGCGGGCCAGACGCCAGGCGTGCTCAGGGCAGCCATGGCCATGGCGGCGTCGGACGAGGGTGCCTGCCGGTTGCTGGCGGAGCAGATGGCGCTGGCGGCCGCCACCGCGGCGATGCGCCGGCTGGGCCTGGGCCGAGCTGCCGAAGCCTTTGCCGAGACGCGACTTGGCGGGGTCTTCCGTCACACCTACGGCATGCTTGATCTCCGGCACGATTCCCGCGCCCTGATCGACGATCTGTTCCCGCCGATCCGCTGAGCGGCGATCGGGGAACTTTTCCGACGCAGCGGCGTCAACGACCCTGCAGATATCTCACCACGCGAAGTGGCCGTTAAGGTTAACGAAGGGTTTCGATTGCGGCCTGGCCGACTGGCGACGAGACTGTCGTTAACGGATCGGTAACCATGTCGGCAGGAGGGTCCCATGCAGCGCATGCCGTCCACCCTCGCACTCAGCGCCTGGGCGGGCTTCGGCGCGGTCAGCTCCGCGCTCCTGCTGCGCGAGGCAGGTCTCCTGGCTGAGGGTTCGGGCGGCGCTGCCGGAACGATTACCGCAGCTTTGCCGCTTCCTCTCGGGCTGGCTACGCCGGATGCCGCCGCCTTCGCGGCCATTCTCGCCGCTCTTGTGGTCGGACTGGGTGCGACCATAGCCTGGCTGCATGCCGAGTCGGGAGGGCCGGCTGGACCGGCGGAGACGGTCGCGGCAAGCCTGCTGACCGCGATATTCGGCCTCTATGTGGCCGCCTCGGTCTCCGGCTCGCCGCTTGCCAGCCTGTTCGGCGATGGCCCCGGCTTCCTGTTTGCTCTGGCGCTGAGCTTCGGCGCGCTGTTGTTCGATCATCTGGTCGCCCCTGACGACACGGGGGACCGGGAATTCGAAGCCGCCATGCGGGCGATCGAAGCCGCGCGGCGCGATGCGCTGGCGCGGCGCGAACAGCGTCACTCCAGCGAAAGCGACAAAGGCTGATGCGCACCCTCCTCGTTCTCTGGCTGGCACCGCTCGCGATCTTCTGGAGCTGGTATTTCCTCTCGCTCAACGACGCCAGCGACCTGGTCTTCTCACGAGCGCTGCATGATCACGTGTTCGGCGTCTACGGCGAGATGCTCGGCATCGACCCCGTGGCGATCCCGCCGATGATCGCCAAGGCACTCCTGGTCGACAGTCTGATCCTCGGCGCGATCATCGCGTTCCGCCGCCGCCGCCGCATCGCGGACTGGTGGCGTCAGCGCCGGTCGGCGGAGCCAGTCGCCTAGGACCTCAAGAGCGTAAGGCGGTCCAGCGCGCCCTGCAGGATGAATGCCGCCGCAGCTGAGTCGATTCGCGTCGCCCGCTTGGCGCGCGATACGTCCGCCTCCAACAGGCCGCGCTCGGCCGCCACGGTCGACAGGCGCTCGTCCCAGAACATCAGGGGCCGTTCGTCCAGCCGGACATAGTTGCGCACGAAGGCCCGCGTCGATTGCGCGCGGGGGCCTTCCGACCCATCCATGTTGAGCGGCAGACCGATGACGATGCCGGCGACGCGGTCGGCCGCGAGAGCCACCTGCAGCGCGGCGACGTCGGCGGTGAACTTCGTACGCGCGATCACCTTGCGCGGAGTGGCAAACCGCTGGCCCAGGTCGGAGATGGCGAGGCCAATTGTCTTGGTGCCGAGGTCGAATCCCGCGATCGTCCGGCCGGACGGCACGGTGGCGGCGAATTCATCGAGCGTCAGTACCGGCATGGGACGCACTGTCTCCGTCTGGTCGGCGAAGACGCCAGAACGGGCCCGTTCGCCTTGACGCCAGGCCCCTGGCGCGCACTTAGCACGCGCAGCGGCGGCTCGGACAGGGCGCCCGCCTCGACCAGCCGCAGGGAGCACCCCCATGAAGATCACCTATTTCGGCCATTCCGCCTTCCGGATCGAGGCGGGGTCTGCCGTCATCCTGATCGACCCCTTTCTCACCGGTAATCCGCATTTCAAGAGCTCGGTCGAGGAAGCGGCCCGCGGGGTCACCCACATCGTCCTCAGCCACGGCCACGCCGATCACGTCGGCGACACGGTCGACATCGCCCGGCGGCACGGCTGCAAGGTGGTGGCGACCTTCGAACTGGCGAGCTGGCTGAACGCCAAGGGCGTCGAAGCTGTCGAGCCGATGAATACCGGCGGCACCGTCAGCTTCGACGACTTCACCGTCACCCTGACGCAGGCCTTCCACTCGTCCGGAAATATCGAGGAGGATGGCAACGTCACCTATCTCGGCATGCCGAACGGCCTGGTCTTCCACTTCAATGACGCGCCGACCGTCTACCACATGGGCGACACGGACATCTTCTCCGACATGGCGCTGATCGAGGAACTGCATGCTCCGAAGATCGCCATGGTGCCTGTCGGCGACCGCTTCACCATGGGGGCGGCCGTCGCCGCGCTCGCCTGCCGCCGCTATTTCAACTTCGACACGATCATCCCGATCCACTGGGGGACGTTTCCGCCGCTCGACGCCAGTCCCGACAAGTTCGTCGAGGCGATGGAAGGCGATGCCGGCAAGGTGCGTAACCCGACGATCGGCGTTCCCTTCGAGGTCTGACGGCAGCTGCGGTGATAGCGTCCGCAGCCGGCGTTGCCTCGCCCCGGCCGCGTCGCTATAGCTCGCGCGACATCATCAGACAGTTCGCAAGGGGCGCCATGTCCGTCGATACAGCCACCGTCCGCCGGGTCGCCCGCCTGGCCCGCATCGCCGTCACCGACGAGGATGTGACGGCCATGGAGGGCGAACTCAACGCCATTCTCGGCTTCGTCGAACAGCTCGGCGAGGTCGATGTCGAGGGGGTGGAGCCGATGACGTCGGTAACCCCGATGGCGATGAAGAAGCGCCAGGACATGGTGACCGACGGCGGCAAGGCGGACGACATCGTCGCCAATGCGCCGGCGAGCGAGGATCACTTCTTCGTCGTGCCGAAGGTGGTGGAGTAGCGCCGCATGGCCGTGACCATCGCCGTCGAGACGCCCTTGCAGGACGCAATCCGGGCGCTGGTTGCCGATCTCAATGCCCATCTCGAACCGCTGTCGCCGCCGGAGTTTCAATTCCAGATGACGGCGGAACAGATGGCGGGGGATGACACGACCGTCTTCGTCGCCCGTGACGACACCCGGACCGTCGTTGGAATGGGCGCGCTGCGCCGCCACGATGCCTCGCTCGGCGAGGTCAAGCGGATGTTCTCGATCCCCGCGGCACGCGGAACGGGGATCGGCTGGCGTCTGCTGCAGGCGATCGAGGCGGAGGCAGGGCGCCAGAAGCTCGAACGACTCGTCCTGGAGACCGGCGGCACGGAGGGGTTCGAGCCCGCCTGGGCGCTTTACGAGCGTGCCGGCTTTACCCGCTGCGGGGTCGTCCTCGACTATCCCGATTCAGAATACAGTCGCTTTTACGAGATGATGCTGCCCCGATGACCGATCTGACCTCCCTGACCATCGCCGAGGCACGCGACGAGCTGAAGGCGAAAGCGTTCTCCGCGACCGAACTCACCCAGGCCTATGTCTCGGCTATCGAGGCCGCCAACGGTCAGCTCAACGCCTACGTGATGCCGACGCCCGAGAAGGCGATGGCGATGGCGGCGCAGTCCGACGCTCGTCTGGCGAAAGGCGAGGCAGGCGCTCTCGAAGGCATCCCGCTCGGCGTCAAGGATCTCTACGCCACGGAAGGCGTCCACACGCAGGCCTGCAGCAGGATCCTCGAAGGCTTCGAGCCACGCTACGAATCCACCGTGACGGCCAATCTCTGGGCGGACGGCGCGGTCATGCTCGGCAAGCTTAACATGGACGAATTCGCCATGGGCTCGTCCAACGAGAGTTCGTGCTACGGACCGGTGAAGAACCCATGGCGCCGGAAGGGCTCCAATCTCGACCTCGTGCCTGGTGGTTCTTCGGGCGGCTCGGCGGCCGCCGTCGCGGCGCATCTCGCGGCAGGCGCCACGGCCACGGACACCGGCGGGTCGATCCGCCAGCCGGCCGCCTTCACCGGCACGGTCGGCATCAAGCCGACCTACGGGCGCTGCTCGCGCTGGGGAATCGTCGCCTTTGCCTCCTCCCTCGACCAGGCGGGCCCGATCGCTCGCGACGTCCGCGACGCGGCCATCATGCTGCGCTCGATGGCCTCGGTCGACGCCAAGGATACGACCTCGGTCGATCGGCCGGTGCCGGACTACGAAGCCGCCATCGGCCGCTCGGTGAAGGGGCTGCGGATCGGCGTGCCGAAGGAGTACCGGGTCGACGGCATGCCCGGCGAGATCGAGGCGCTCTGGCAGCAGGGCATCGCCTGGCTGAAAGACGCCGGCGCCGAGATCGTCGACGTATCGCTGCCGCACACGAAATACGCGCTGCCGGCCTACTACATCGTCGCCCCGGCCGAAGCCTCGTCCAACCTCGCGCGCTACGACGGCGTGCGCTACGGCCTGCGGGTGCCCGGCAAGGACCTGACGGAGATGTACGAGCGGACGCGGGCCGAGGGCTTCGGCCGCGAGGTCAAGCGCCGCATCATGATCGGCACCTACGTCCTCTCGGCCGGCTATTACGACGCCTACTACCTGCGGGCCCAGAAGGTCCGGACGCTGATCAAGCGCGACTTCGAGACGGTCTATGCGGACGGCATCGACGCGCTGCTGACGCCGGCGACGCCCTCGGCGGCCTTCGGCATCGCCGACCAGGACATGGCGTCCGACCCGGTCAAGATGTACCTGAACGACATCTTCACCGTCACCGTGAACATGGCGGGCCTGCCCGGCATCGCGGTGCCGGCCGGGCTGACGGAGGAGGGGCTGCCGCTCGGGCTGCAGCTGATCGGCCGGCCTTTCGACGAGGAAACGCTGTTCTCGCTCGGTTCGGTCATCGAGCAGGCGGCCGGCCGGTTCGAGCCGGCCAAGTGGTGGTGAAGACGCGCGAGCGGTGCCGCTCCCGTGGAGCGGCACCGGTTCTCGTCAGCACTAATTGAGACGGGACGGCTTATCGACTGCCGCTCCTTGGGTCGTCGTCCCTCCTGAGGTTGTCGAGCTGCCGGCCGGATGGCGAGCGCTCACTTCCAGTCGCAGCGCCATTCTATGCGCTCGGCGGCTCTGAGCGCCTCGTCCCGCGTCAGCCCCAGATCCTTCAACTGGAAATCGTCCAGATCGAGAAGGTCGCGCCGCATCCTGGCGCGCCCCGATAGAGCGCGCAGGCGGAAAGCGAGCGAAGCCCTTGCCTCGCGGATCTTGCGGCCGACCGCTTCCAGCAGTTCGGCAGACGTGCGAGGCCGATCTTTCCGCCAAGGGGAGCGATCCGCGTTCTGAGCGATCTTCGAATAATGCCCTGACATGGCAACCATCCAATCTCTGTATTGTGACCGTTGATCTACTTGAACCCATGACGGGAACGGGTACAATGCAAATGAAGTGAGGGTGACAAAGGAAGGTGTCAGGGTGACATTGCAGCTGAAGATCGCGGAAGACGCCGATCTGCCGTTCTATCTGCGGCTCGCCGACGCCATCGACCGGGCTATCGTCGATGGCCACCTCGAACCGGGCGCGAAGCTGCCGCCCCAGCGGGACCTCGCCTTCGACCTGAAGGTCACCGTCGGCACGATCGGACGAGCTTACAAGATCGCCCGAGAGCGAGGCCTGACAACCGGCGAAGTCGGTCGCGGGACCTATGTCCGCCGGATCGACGGGATCACGGAAAAGGCGGGAGCTGCCGTGGCAGCCCGCGACGCCGTCGTTGATCCTCGGCCGGGCCAGGAGACGAGCGATGCCAAGCTCGATTCAACCTCTGCGGCTGACATCGGGCAGAGCGAGATCGTCTCGAAGACGTTCTCGGCCGTCATGACGGACTCGCCGGGCCGCGTGCTCGACTACGTGCGCGGCGTTCCTGCGAGCTGGCCGAAGGCCGGCGCCGAATGGCTGGCGACGGGCGGGTGGTCGCCGGATCCGAGCCACGTCGTTCCGACCCTCGGCGTCAACGCGGCCATTCAGGGCATCATCGCGGCCATGACTCATCCGGGCGATCGGATCGTCTTCGAAGCATTGTCCTATGCCGCGGTGGCGCGCGCCGCGACGATGATCGGCCGCCTGCCGTTGACGGTCGGCATGGACGAGGAGGGGATGCTGCCGGATGAACTTGATCGCTGCGCCGCCCGACAACATCCGCGGATGATCTTTCTGATGCCGGCAGTCAACAATCCGACCGGGCGCGTCATGTCGTCGAAGCGCCGGGAAGAGATTGTATCGATCGCCCGGCGGCACAATCTTCTCATCATAGAGGACAATGTCTACGGCAAGATCACGCCGAGCGACCTTGCCCCCATCGTGTCGCTTGCACCGGAGCGGACCTTCTTCCTCGGCGGGCTGTCGAAGAGCGTGGCGGCGGGATTGCGCGCCGGCTGGGCGGTCTGTCCGCGCGGCCAGGCGGTTCGCGTCACCGTCGCCCACAACCAGCTCACCGGGGGGCGGCCCTTCCTGAACATGGAAGTCGCGGCAAGGCTGGTCCTGTCGGGTGAGGCCGAACAGGTGCGACAGAAGGTGACGGCGGAAATCCAGGCGCGGATCGCCACGTTCGACCTGATCTTCGGCCTGGGCACGGCCGAGGAGCTCGCGCCGGTTCCCTATCGGTGGCTGCAACTGCCGTCGCCCTGGACTTCGCCGGCCTTCCTGCTTGCGGCACGCAACCACGGGATCCGCATCGATGGCGAGGACGAGTATCAAAGCGTCAGAAATGATCGGGCGCGTCACTGTGTCAGGATCGGCCTTTCCGCCGTTCGCGAACGCGAGACGCTCTCCAATGCCCTGACGACGCTCAAGGGCCTGATGGACAGTGGCAGCATCTCCTATGACAGCGTCGCCTGAACCGGCCGCCGTTGGGGCAGCGAGGAGACCGTCGGCCGCTTGAACCCCCCGAGGCTTTGCTCTAGCCAAACGGCAAGCCAATTTCATAGGTTTCCGGACCAAGCTCATGACCCTCGTCGATACCCGTACGCCCGAACCCAAGAACTTCATTTCCGGTGCCACCGGGGATTGGGAGATCATCGTCGGCATGGAGGTGCACGCCCAGGTCCTGTCGGAGTCCAAGCTCTTCTCCGGCGCCTCGACGAGCTTCGGTGGCGCGCCGAACGACCATGTCAGCCTCGTCGATGCGGCGATGCCCGGCATGCTGCCGGTTATCAACGAGGAATGCGTGCGCCAGGCGATCCGCACCGGCCTCGGCCTGAAGGCCGAGATCCGGCACCGCTCGCTGTTCGACCGCAAGAACTACTTCTATCCGGACCTGCCGCAGGGCTACCAGATCTCGCAGTACAAGGATCCGATCGTAGGGGAAGGGATCGTGTCCGTTGCGGTCGGCCCCGATTCCAAGGGCGAGTTCGAGACGATCGAGGTCGGGATCGAGCGGCTGCATCTCGAACAGGACGCCGGCAAGTCGCTGCACGATCAGCATCCGACCATGTCCTTCGTGGATCTCAACCGCTCCGGCGTCGCGCTGATGGAGATCGTCTCCAAGCCGGACATGCGCTCGGCCGACGAGGCCAAGGCCTTCCTCACCAAGCTGCGGACCATCCTGCGCTATCTCGGCACCTGCGACGGCAATATGGACGAAGGGTCGATGCGCGCCGACGTCAACGTGTCGGTGCGCCGTCCCGGCGGTGCCTTTGGCACGCGGTGCGAGATCAAGAACGTCAATTCGATCCGCTTCGTCGGCCAGTCGATCGAATCGGAGGCACGTCGGCAGATCGCGATCATCGAGGACGGCGGCACGATCGACCAGGAGACGCGCCTGTTCGACCCGGTGAAGGGCGAGACGCGCGCGATGCGCACCAAGGAAGACGCCCACGACTATCGCTACTTCCCCGATCCCGATCTTCTGCCGCTGGAATTCGACCAGGCCTATATCGACGCGCTGCTGAAGGAACTGCCGGAACTGCCGGACGACAAGCGAAACCGGCTGATCGCCGATGCCGGCCTGTCTCCCTACGACGCCTCAATCCTCGTTTCCGAGAAGGCGATCGCGGACTTCTTCGAGAAGGTTGCCAAGGGCCGCGATGCCAAGCAGGCGGCGAACTGGGTGATCAACGACCTGCTCGGGGCGCTCAACAAGGACGGCAAGTCGATCGAGGCGAGCCCCGTCTCCGCGGATCAGCTCGGCGCGATACTCGATCTCATCCGCGAGGACGTGATCTCCGGCAAGATCGCCAAGGAGCTGTTCGAGATCGTCTGGGCCGAAGGCGGCGACCCACGGGAAGTCGTCGAGGCGCGGGGAATGCGGCAGGTCACCGACACCGGCGCCATCGAGGCTGCGGTGGATGAAGTGATCGCCGCCAACCCGGACAAGGTCGAGCAGGCGAAGGCGAAGCCGTCGCTGGCGGGCTGGTTCGTCGGCCAGGTGATGAAGGCGACCGGTGGCAAGGCAAGCCCGGGCGCAGTCAACGCGCTGGTCAAGGCGAAGCTCGGCGTCGAATGACCTTCTACGTCCGCACCGCCGGCCTGCGCGACCTGGAAGCCGTAAGCGCGCTGCTCGGCGAGACCTGGCACGCCACCTATGACGGCATCTATGGCGCCGAGCGCGTGGCGGAGATCACCGGCTCGTGGCACTCTGTGGACGTGCTCAAGCCGCGCCTCGGCAGGCTGAACGCCGAGTTCGTCGTCGGCGACGACGGCGAGCGGATCGGCGGCATGGCATTCGCCGCGGCTGCCGGAGCCGACGGCAAGACGGTCGTGCTGCACCAGCTCTACGTCCACCCCGACTGCCAGGGCAGCGGGTTGGGCAGCGCGCTTCTCGCCGAGATCATGGAGTCGTTTCCGCAGGCGGAGCGGTTGCGGCTCGAGGTGGAGGAGGCGAACGAACCGGCGATTGCCTTCTACCGCGCCAAGGGGTTCACAAAGACCGGCTCGACGGCAAATTGCGGCGCCGCGGATTCGGGCATTCCGGCGGCGATCTACGAGAAGCCGCTCGGCTGAGGCAACGCGCCCGGCGATGGACATTTCACCGACGGGGCAGCATAAGGTCCCGGCATCGAGACGGATTGGGATCGCCATGAAAGACTGGCTGCTGCAGATCTTCACCTGGTGGAACGGTCAGACGATCGGCACGAGGTTCTACACTTGGCGGTTCGGCCGGAATGTCGGCACCGACGAGTTCGGCAACGTCTACCACGAGAATGCCGACGGCTCGAAACGCTGGGTCATCTACAACGGTCCGGCGGAGCCCTCGATGATCCCCCCCGGCTGGAACGGCTGGATGCATCACCGCGTCGACACGCCGCCGACCGTCGAAGACTATCGCCCACACGCCTGGGAGAAGCCGCATCTGCCGAACTTCACCGGCACCGGCAAGGCCTATCGGCCAAAGGGCTCGCTGCTCAACCCGGCGGATCGTCCGCGGGTCACCGGCGACTACGACGCCTGGACGCCCTGACTAGGCTGGCTGCTTTACAGAATGGACGCAGAACCCTTTTGGGCAGGGCAGCGGTTCGTTCCGGTTCGAGGCCACGCCTTCGGACTGTCCGTCCCAGCCTCCGCCGCAATTGCGTGGCACGCCCTTGACGCAGGCCTCACCGGCCCGTGCCGACTGAAGGTCATCTGATGAACCGCCGCCTATCGACCTCGATCCTCGCCGCGCTGATGGCCATGGCATGCGCCCCTGTCGGCGCGCAGCAGCGCGTCGAGAACCCCGTCGCGGTGTTCTCTGGGCTCGACAAGATCACCGGCCGGATCACCAGCTTCGACGTCTATATCGACGAGACGGTGCAGTTCGGCTCGCTGCAGGTGACGCCGAAGGTCTGCTACACCAGCGCCGAAGGCGAGGCGACCCGGACCGATGCGTTCATCGAGGTGGACGAGATCACGCTCGACCGCGAGATCCGGCAGATCTTCTCCGGCTGGATGTTCGCCGATTCCCCGGGTCTCAATGCCGTGGAGCACCCGGTCTACGACGTCTGGCTGAAGGACTGTAAGACCGATTCGGCGGTTCCCGCGCCGGAAGGGTGAAACGTCGCGTCGGCGGCGACGGCATCCTCGAGCAATAGCTGATAGTCGTCCCGGGGAATCTCGATCGCCCCGAAGCTCGCAAGGTGTTCGGTCAGGAACTGTGTGTCGAGCAGCTGGTAGCCGCCGCGCTTCAGCCGGTCGCAGAGATACGCAAGCGTGACCTTCGAGGCGTCGGTGCGGCGCGAGAACATGCTTTCCCCGAAGAACGCCGCGCCCAGCGACACGCCGTAGAGTCCGCCGACCAGATGGTCGCCCTCCCAGGCCTCGACGGAGTGCGCAAAGCCTTCCCGATAAAGAGCCAGATACAGCGAGCGGATCTGGCTGTTGATCCATGTCTGGGTTCGCCCGGGCGCGGGCTCGGCGCAGGCATCGACCACGGCGGCCAACGCCGTGTCGACCCGGATATCGAACGGCTGCCGGCGGATCGTCTTGCGCAGGCTGCGCGACAGATGGAACTGCTCGAGCGGCAGGATGCCGCGCTCCGTCGGGTCGATCCAGAAGATGCGCGGATCGTCGGCGCTTTCGGCCATCGGGAAGATGCCGCACGCATAGGCTTTCAGGAGGATGGCCGGCGTGATCTCGAACCGCTGCCCACCCCGCCGAACCATGATTACCCGGCTCCGCCTGCGGCCAGATAGTTCTCCAGCCAGTGGATGTCGTAGTCGCCGGTACCGATGTCGGGATTGTCGACGAGATCGCGGAACAGCGGCAGCGTCGTCTTGACCCCGTCGACGACGATTTCGTCGAGCGCCCGGCGCAGGCGCATCATGCACTCCGCCCGGTTGCGGCCATGCACGATCAGCTTGCCGATCAGGCTGTCGTAGAAGGGCGGGATCGCATAGCCCTGATAGACGCCCGAATCGACGCGAACGCCGAGGCCACCCGGCGTGTGGTAGTGGGTGATCGTGCCCGGCGACGGGGCGAAGGTCTTCGGATCCTCGGCATTGATCCGACACTCGATGGCGTGACCGGAAAAGACGATCTCCGACTGCGTGATCGACAGGCCCTGGCCGGCGGCGACGCGGATCTGCTCATGAACGAGATCGAGGCCGGTGATGGCTTCCGTCACCGGATGCTCGACCTGGAGCCGGGTGTTCATCTCGATGAAGAAGAACTCGCCGTTCTCGTACAGAAATTCGATCGTGCCGGCGCCGCGATAGCCGAGCTTGGCGATCGCATCGGCGCAGATCCCGCCGATCGAGGCGCGCTGCTCTTCGGTCAGGGCCGGCGAGTTGGCCTCTTCCCAGACCTTCTGGTGGCGGCGCTGCAGGGAGCAGTCGCGTTCGCCGAGATGGATCGCGTTGCCCTTGCCGTCGCCGAAGACCTGCACCTCGATATGCCGCGGCTTCTCGAGATATTTCTCGATATAGACGGCGTCGTCGCCGAAAGCGGCGCCTGCTTCGGTACGGGCGGTCGACAGCGCCACCGAGAGATCCTCGCGAGAACGGGCGACCTTCATGCCGCGGCCACCGCCGCCGGCTGATGCCTTGACGAGTACCGGGAAGCCGATCTCGTCGGCGATCCGCAGCGCCTCGTCGTCGTTGGTCACGGCACCGGGCGAGCCCGGCACGACCGGGATGCCGAGACGCATCGCCGTGCGCTTGGCCTCGATCTTGTCGCCCATGATCCGGATGTGCTCCGCGGTCGGGCCGATGAAGGTGATGTTGTGGGCGTCGAGAATGTCCGCAAAGCGGGCATTCTCCGACAGGAAGCCGTAGCCGGGATGCACCGCATCGGCGCCGGAAATTTCGCAGGCCGCCACGATCGAGGGAATGTTGAGATAGCTGTCGCGCGATGGCGGCGGGCCGATGCACACGCTCTCGTCGGCCAGGCGCACGTGCATCGCTGTGTTGTCGGCGGTGGAGTGGACCGCCACGGTGGGTATGCCGAGTTCCTTGCAGGCCCTCAGGACCCGCAGCGCGATCTCGCCGCGGTTGGCGATCAGGACCTTCTTGAACATGCCCGGTTCCTCAAGCGATCACGACGAGCGCTTCGCCGTATTCCACGGGTTGGGCATTCTCGACGCAGATGCGGGTGATCCGGCCGGCACGCGGCGCCGGGATCTGGTTCATGGTCTTCATCGCCTCGATGATCAGCAGCGTCTCGCCTTCGGCGACCTGCTGCCCGACCTCGATGAAGTTCTTGGCTCCCGGTGCGGAGGCGAGATAGACCGTGCCGACCATCGGCGAGGGGACGGTGCCGACCTCCGGACCGGCGGGCGCTGCCGGCCCTGGCAGGGGAACGGGGGCGGGAGCCGCCTGTGTCGGCGCCGGACCCTGCATGTAATGCATCGGCTGCGGATAGTCCTTCTGGCGCGACACGCGCACCCGTACCGACCCGCGCTCGATCTCGATCTCCGTCAGATCGGTGTCGTTGAGGATGGTCGCCAGCTCGCGCACCAGCGCGGGGTCGAGATTGTGATCTTCTCTGGACATCTTTTTCCTTCGGCCGCTCGGACCCGATGCTCTAGGTGAGGCGCGACTTGAGGGCGGCGATCGCGAGTTCGTAGCCAACCGGCCCGAACCCGACGATCATGCCCAGCGCGATCGGCGCGATGAGGCTCTTGTGCCGGATCTCTTCGCGCGCATGAATATTGGAGATGTGCACTTCCACGATCGGCTTGTCGAAATAACGAAGCGCGTCGTGGATGGCGAGGGACGTGTGGGTGTAGGCCGCGGCATTGATGATGATCGCCACCGCTTCCTCGCGGGCCTGCTGGATCCAGTCGACGAGTTCACCCTCGTGGTTGGACTGCCGGAAGACGATCTCGAACCCGGCAGCTTTGCCGACCTCGATGCAGCGACGCTCGACATCGGCGAGCGTGGCCGAGCCATAGATCGCAGGTTCGCGCCGGCCGAGCGTGTTGAGGTTCGGTCCGTTGAGGATGTAGATCGTCGAGGTCATCGACCCTCGTTCGGTTGCGGATCGGCCGCGCGTCGCGGACGCGCTTGCCTGTCCTATAGAGCCATAGCGGCGCTGGGGAAAGCGCCAGCTGCGGGTTTGCCGGGTCGGGCGTCAGCAGGCGGTGCTTCCGCATTCGCGGACATTGGCAATCCCGGCGGCGAGCGCATCCTTGCCGACCGCACCGGCCAGGATACCGTCAGCAACGACGTAAGTCGGCGTGCCGTTGATCGCCAACCCTTCGGCGAGTTCGTTCGATTCGGCGAGGGCTTCGGCGACGGCGGGGGAGTCCATGGCGGCACGCAAGGCGGCAGTCTCTATGCCGAGATCCTCGGCCACTCCGAGCGCGACAGCCTCGTCGGCAACGCCGCGCGATCCCAGCAGCGTGCGGTGGAACTCGGCGTAGCGATCCGGCGCCACTTCCCGGACGGCGAGGCTTACCCGCGACGCCGCCAGCGACTGCGGGCCGAGAACAGGGATTTCCTTGAGTACGAAGCGGATGTTGGGATCCGCCGCCAGAAGGGCGTCCATGTCCGCCTGAGCCTGTTTGCAGTAGCCGCAATTGTAGTCGAAGAACTCGACTAGGGTGACGTCGCCCTCGGGATTGCCGAGGACCGTTCCTTCGGGTGAGGCAAAGAGTTCGGCGCCGTGCTCCTCGATCGCGGTCTTCTGCGACGCCATCTGCTCCGTCGCGCGTTTGGCCTCCAGCGAGTCGAGCGCCTCCAGCAGCACTTCCGGGTGCTCGACCAGATATTGGTGGACGATCGATTCGATTTCCTGCGTCGCTTCGGCGTCGAACCGAGACTGGGCGGTCTGGGCCGCGGCAGGCAGGGCGAATGCGAGGCCTGCGGCGGCCGCGAGAAGGGTCTTTCGTGTCACGTGGGGTGAATTCCTTGTGGTCATGACCGCGGCTTGGTCTGGATGATGTCCTGGGCCTGGAGCCAGGAGGGCGAGCCGCGCTTGAGCTTCTGCTGCGCCCGGGTGGCGAAGATCTGTGCCTGACGGATGTTGCCGCCGTGCCAATAGCCTTCGGCCGTCGCGAGCTCGGCCTGTCCGACTTCGCCCAGGTGGCCGTACGCCATGGCGAGGAAGCGGTAGGCCGCCGCGTTGGCAGGGTCGGACTGAAGGCCGGCGCGGATCATCTCGATGGCTTTCGGCATCTGCGACCGGTCGCCGCTGGAGACGATAGCCTGGCCGACCTGCGCCTTGAGGATGCCGGAGTTGGTGCCGTCGAGCTGGACGGCCCTGGCGTAGGCGGCAGCAGCTTCCGAAGCCCTGCCAGCCGCCATCAGCGTCTCGCCGCGCATCTCGTGGAACCAGGGATTGTTCGGACGAGCCGCAATCAGCGCATCGATCTTCTGGAGACCCGAGGCGGTCGAGCCGGCAAGCTGCGTGGCGATGGCGTCGCCATAGAGCGCTGGCAATCCCCGCGGGTCGCGGGCGAACAGCCGGCGCACGTCGGCCATGCCGCCGTTGTAAGCGGCAATCTTCGCGCGGGCGAAATTGTGTCGCTCGACCAGGGCAGGCGGGTCGGCGCGGCCGAAATGCCGGCTTTCGCGGGCTGCGGCCTCCAATGCCGCAATGCGGTCCCGCGGCATCGGGTGCGAAGACAGATAGTTCGATCGCGCGGAGGCAAACAGGTTGTTGCGGTCGAGCGTCGAGAAGGTTTCGAGCAGACCTTTTCCGGACTGGCCGGTTCGGTCGAGATAGGTGAGGGCGGTGCGATCGGCAGCCGATTCCTCGCCCCGCTGGTAGCTCAGGAGGCTGCGCTGGGCCGCCGCGCTGCCGCCGGTCATCAGGCCCGCGCCGGCCTGCGCGGCGCCCCCCGCGCCGGTGCTGGCGCCCGCCACGGCGATGCCGGCACCGAGCAGGCCCGCGACGATGGCGATCGTCTGCGATCGTTCGAGCTGCTCGCGCAGCCGCTGTTGGTGCCCGCCGGCCAGATGGCCGATCTCGTGGGCGATGATGCCGATCAGCTGGTTCGGCGTCTCCGTCGCGGTGATCGCGCCGGTGTTGATGAAGATGCGGCGCCCCGCAACGAAAGCATTGAAGCCGGAGGAATTGATCAGGACGATCTGGATGCCGGATCGCGAAAGCCCCGCCGCCTGGAGTAGCGGGCGGGCATAGTCGGCGACCAGCGCCTCGATCTCGGCGTCGCGCACTACCGGCAGTCTGGTCTTTTCGCTGCGGGACTGGGCAGCAACCGGCGTCAAGGTGACCGAAAGCGCCGTGAAGAACACGGCGAGGTGCCGGCAGAGGCGAAGCAGAGGG
Source organism: Aurantimonas endophytica (assembly GCF_014196845.1). Lineage (GTDB taxonomy): Bacteria > Pseudomonadota > Alphaproteobacteria > Rhizobiales > Rhizobiaceae > Aurantimonas > Aurantimonas endophytica. The sequence goes on along the minus strand of NZ_JACIEM010000001.1, from coordinate 706,425 downwards.
CGTTTCATCAAAAGGACCTCGATGTCGGCCGTTTTTCGAACGACGTTTGCTGCTTGAGCACGCAGCGTCTTTCGATGTTTCGTCACGGCAATCCGGCAAATTTGAGGGGAGGCAGGGCGGATGGCGCGGTCTGTCGGCCACTACCCTAGCTGACGATGACCGATCGCGTCTATGAACTCGGCCCGTCGGCATCCGCCGCGATCGCCATCAATCCGACAGGAACCGCCCCGTGACCCCAGCCCGCGCGCTCACCGCCTCCCGCCGCTCCGAGATCGATCCATTCCGGGCGATGGACGTGCTCGCCGAGGCGAACCGGATGATCGCCCGCGGCGAGAAGGTGATCTCGCTCGCAGTCGGCCAGCCGGCCGCTCCGGCGCCGCAGGCCGCGCGCGATGCGGCGAGGCGGATGCTCGACCATGGCCGCGTCGCCTACACCGACGCGCTCGGCCGCGCGGACCTGCGCGAGCGGATCGCCCGGCATTATCGGGACGCGTACGGCCTGGGCATCGAACCCGAGCGAATCATGGTGACGACGGGTTCCTCCGCCGGCTTCAACCTGGCGTTTCTCGCGGCGTTCGATCCCGGTGACCGGATCGCCATCGCCGCGCCCGGCTATCCGGCCTACCGGAATATCCTGAAGGCGCTGGGGCTCGTTCCCGTGGAGTACGAGGTCGATGCCTCGACCGGCTACGTCTTCACCGCCGACCATTTGCGGCATCTGCACGAGGCGGGCCCCGTCGCCGGCGTGCTGGTCGCCAGCCCGGCCAATCCGACCGGTACGATGACACCGCGCGACGAACTGCGGCGGCTGGTGGACTATGCCGATGGCGCCGGCATCCGCTTCATCTCCGACGAGATCTATCACGGCCTGAGCTATGGCCAGGCGGAGGAGACGGCGTTGGCGTTCTCGGACAGCCCGTTGGTCGTCAACTCGTTCTCGAAATATTACTGCATGACCGGATGGCGCATCGGATGGCTGGTGCTGCCGCCGAGCCTTGTGCGGGCCGCCGAGCGGATCGGCCAGAGCCTCTACATCTCGGCGCCGGAGATGTCGCAGGTGGCGGCCACCGCGGCCTTCGACTCGCGCAACGAGCTCGACGCGGTCCGCGAGGGCTATGTCCGCAACCGCGATCTCCTGGCGGCACGTCTGCCGGTGCTTGGCTTTCAGGACATCGCGCCGATCGACGGCGCCTTCTACGCCTATGCGGAGATCCCCGGCGGCGCGACGAGCTCTACGGAGTTTGCCAGAGCAATCCTCGAAGGATGCCACGTCGCGATCACGCCGGGCACGGATTTCGACCAGCGCCGGGGCGAACGCTTCGTGCGGATTTCCTATGCCTGCGACCATGCAAGCCTCGGCGAGGCGCTGGACCGCATGCAGGCGATGCTGCGCGGCTGACCGGAGGCCGTGCGGGGGCCACGGCGCTCAGCGCCGACGGCGCAACGAAAAAGGGCGGCCCACGGGCCGCCCTTTTGGTTTCGATGTCCGATGCGGTCAGAAGAAGCTGCGCCGTGCCCACCAGCCGGTGCGGCGTGGCTTTTCTTCTTCCTGGCCGGGTTCGGCAGTGTTTCCGGAGGTAACGACCGGCTCCTTCGGGGTCGATGTCGGCGCGGCTTCGACGGCCGGCAGGTCATCATTGGCGGCAGTCGCATCGCCGTCATGCTCGCCGGACGGCGATGCGATCGGAGCATCTGCGCGATCGTCCTCGACGACCGGTTCAGCCGCGATCTCGGCGTGGGCTTCGTCGACCTCCTGCGTGGCTGCCGCAGGCGCGGCTTCGGCCGCCAAGGCATGAGCCGGTTCGGCTTGGCGTTCGACCGCGACCGAAGCTTCCGGGAAGAACTGGTCGGCATTGGCCCGATCTTCTGCCGCGTCCGCCACGAAGCCCGTCGCGGCTAGCGGCGTTTCGGATTCGCCCTCTTCACCGTTCTCCGGCAGATCGTCGCGGTTGCGGCGGCCGCCACGGCGCCCGCGCCGACGCCGACGCCGCCCGCGCTCGTCATCGTCGCTGCTCACCGCATGGTGCGGCTCGCCCGAGTCGGCCTCCGTCTCGTCGTCCTCTGCGAAGGAATCGCCGTTGTCGTCCGACGAGGCAGCCGCCGTCTCGGTTTTGTCGCCATCCCGCCGGCGGCCCCGGCGCCTGCGGCGCCGCGGCCTGCCGCTCTCGGCGCTGTCGGCCGATTGCTCGATCTCGCCCTCGGCTCCGGGCTCATCCGAGGCCGCGATGTCGACCGCCGCGGCGCGCGCGGCCTCTTCATCGGCGGCCTCTTCCGCGGCATCGATCGCTGCGACCGCGTCGGACCGGATCGCTTCCATGGGCATCGGCGCCCTCGGCGCCTCGGCGCCATGGTCGATCTGGATGCCCTGGCGTCCGGCGCTCTCGTCCGCCTCGATCATGATCCGCAGGCCATAGAGCCGCTCCAGCTCCTCGATGCGCTTGCGCTTCTCGTTGAGCACGTAGAGCGCCGTCGCCGTCGGAACCTTGACGATGAGGTCATGGCTGGAATGCTTCTGCAGGTGCTCCTCGATCGTGCGCAGCACGTGCAACGCCAGCGACGAGGCGGAGCGGATATGCCCCGTGCCTTCGCAGACCGGGCAGGTCTGCATGGTCGATTCGAGCACGCTGGCGCGGATGCGCTGGCGGCTCATCTCCATCAGGCCGAAATGCGAGATCCGGCCGACCTGGATGCGGGCGCGATCGCTCTTCAGGCAGTCCTTCATCTTCTTCTCGACGGCGCGGTTGTTGCGCTTTTCTTCCATGTCGATGAAGTCGATGACGATGAGGCCCGCGAGATCGCGCAGCCGCAGCTGGCGTGCGACTTCCTCCGCCGCTTCCAGATTGGTCTGGTAGGCGGTGTCCTCGATCGAGTGCTCCTTGGTGGAGCGGCCCGAGTTGACGTCGATGGCGACCAGCGCCTCGGTCTGGTTGATGATGATGTAGCCGCCGGACTTCAGCGTCACATGCGGCTGCAGCATGCGGTCGAGCTGTCCCTCGATGCCCTGGCGCGCGAAGATCGGCGTCGGGTCGCGGTAGGGCTGCACGGCCTTCGCCTGGCTCGGCATCAGCATCCGCATGAAGTCCTTGGCTTCGCGGTAGCCACCTTCGCCGGCGACGAGGATCTGGTCGATGTCCTTGTTGTACAGGTCGCGGATCGACCGCTTGATCAGGCTCCCCTCCTCGTAGACGAGGGCAGGGGCGATCGACGACAGCGTGACGTTGCGGACCGTCTCCCACAGCCGCATCAGATATTCGTAGTCGCGCTTGACCTCGGCCTTGGTGCGGTTGGCACCGGCCGTGCGCAGGATGATGCCCATGCCGCGCGGCACTTCGAGCTCGCGCACCACGTCCTTGAGGCGCTTGCGGTCGACGGCGTTGGTGATCTTGCGGGAGATGCCGCCACCGCGTGCGGTGTTCGGCATCAGCACCGAATAACGTCCGGCCAGCGACAGATAGGTGGTGAGGGCGGCGCCCTTGTTGCCGCGCTCTTCCTTGACGACCTGCACCAGCAGGATCTGGCGGCGCTTGATCACCTCCTGGATCTTGTACTGGCGGCGCGGGCGGACCTGGCGGACGGGGACTTCCTCCATCGCGTCCTCGGAGCCGACTTCGTCGATCTCCTCTTCCTCGCCGTTCTCATCGGCATGATCATCGTCGCCGTTGCGCGAACGGTTGCGACGACCGCGGCCACGCCGACGGTTGCGCTGCTCGCGTTCGCCGCCAAGGTCGCCGGATTCGGTATCGGCCTCGTTCGAGCCCGACGCTTCCTCGCCGCCGTTCTCTTCGGCGTCGCTGGAGCCCGGCTCGTGGTCCTCGCCGTCGCGATGGTCCTCGCCGGAATGGCCGGTCTCGGACGCGTTGCCGGCCTCCTCGACCTCCTCGGAGACGCTGTCGCCGTCGCTGTCATCGCGCTCGGCCGCGCGGCTGCGCGGCGGGCGCTTGTTCTGCTGGCTGCGGGCGACCTTGGCGTCCTCGGCGATCTCCTCTTCCTCGGCCCGAGCGAGGTCTTCCTCGATCAGCGCCTGCCGGTCGGCCTTGGGGATCTGGTAGTAGTCGGGATGGATCTCGTTGAAGGCGAGGAAGCCGTGGCGGTTGCCGCCATACTCGACGAAGGCGGCCTGGAGCGACGGTTCGACCCGCGTCACCTTGGCGAGGTAGATGTTTCCCTTGAGCTGCTTCTTGTGTTCCGACTCGAAGTCGAATTCCTCGATCCGGCTACCGCGTACGACGACGACGCGGGTCTCCTCCGGATGGGAAGCGTCGATCAGCATCTTGTTTGCCATGCAAATTCTCCCGGGCGCTCGCGCGGGATCGCGGGTTGGCAATGCGTGCCGGACCGTCGATCGCTGGGCGCGAGCCCGTATCGGCCGCAAGGGTCAACCGCGTCCGTCCCCGACAAGACGCGAGAACCGGCCGTGAGGTCCGGGCTGGCTGCGTCGATGGGGTTCTGGAGGCTGGCGACAAAATCACGACCTGCAACAACTGGATGGCCGCTGAAGCGGCCGACGGAACGAGCGGACCGTTGCTGTTGGCACAGTGCATGTCCGCATCGCTGAACAATCGGCTGGATGAAGGCCCCAGCATCGATCGAAAATCTTCCACGAGGCCCGATGACGTGGTCGAATGCCGCGGGGGGTCGTAGCGCCCAGAAAGTTCGCCGTCGGACAGTTGGAAATCCGTTGCGGCAGGGCCTCCGACTCGGCGACGACACATATCCGTGTCACACTAAGCCTCACTTCCGCTTTTAGGCTGCGCAGCACCAAGAGACAAGGGCGATCCCGTGACGGGGCTGGCGTGAAGGCCGGGAAGCCAAGCCCGGGGCAAGTTCCGGTGGGTACTGGCTGCCGGGGTGGCGCTCGATCCCGTTCGCTGATGCGTCGTCCGCCCCAGTCCGATCATCTTTATCGGGTTTCGGGAGATGGCCAGGCCGAGCGATTCGACGCCGGCGTCCGCGGCGATCCGACGTAATGGTGGGAATGACCTCGTATATCCGCTCCTGTGCCACCCGCTTCGGCTACGCGATCGCAATCGCGCTGGCGCTCATCGCTGCCGGTTCAGCGCCTACAACACAGGCGCACGCTGAAGAGCGGGTCATCACCCGGATCGACCAGAACGTGGATGCTTCAGGGTACATCGTGAGTTTCGACCTGAACGGGGCCGTCGAGACGCGGCTCCTCCGGCTCGTCAACCCGGATCGGGTCGCCATCGACTTCATCGACGCGCTGCCAGCCGTAGAAGTCGTCTCGCCCCCGGACAACGCCTTCGTCGATACCGTCCGTCACGGGCTGGCCGCGGCCGACCGGTACCGGTTCATCTACCGGCTGAAGCGGGACGCGGTGGGTTCCATCGAGCGGCAGGAGCGATCCGGCGGCGAGATCGTGACGCTGAAGATCGGACCCGGGGGTAGTGCCGCCCCATCGTCCGCGCCGGTTGCCGATGCCGCGCCAGAGCCTTCGCAGGATCCGCCGTCGCCGCGCCGCGACATCGACGCCGACCGGGAACTGACGATCGTCATCGATCCGGGTCATGGCGGCGTGGACAATGGCGCCGTGTCGAAGTCCGGCACCTACGAGAAAGAGATCAATCTTGCCGCGGCATTCTCCCTGCGCGACGCGCTTCTGACGCACCCAAAGGTAAGGGTCGTTCTCACCCGTGAGTCGGACGTGTTCATTCCGCTCGACGAACGGGCCGCCATCGGCAGGCGGGAGCAGGCGCATCTGTTCGTCTCCATCCATGCCGATTCGATCAGGGCTGCGGCGCTGCGCGGAGCCACGGTCTACACGCTGTCGGAAAACGCCTCGGACGAGCTCTCACGCCAGATCGCGGCGAACGAGAACGCTGCCGATCGCTTCGCGGGCGCACAGTGGCAAGGGGGTGCGCCGGACGTGGTGGACATATTGGTCGACCTGACGCGCCGCGAGACCGTGAGCTTCTCGGAGCACTTTGCCGCTTCTCTGGTCAGGGACCTGGCTCGCAACGACGTCCGGCTGATCAAGAACCCGAAACGTTCGGCGGGTTTCCAGGTGCTGAAGGCGCCGGACGTGCCTTCGGTGTTGGTCGAGATGGGGTTTCTTTCGAACCGCGAGGACGAAAAGCTGCTGACGGACGCGGCTTGGCGTGCCGATGTGTCGGCGGCGATCGCCGACGCGATCGTCGGTTTCTTTCGCGGCGAAGAGGCAGCGCGTGCTGCCGGCACAGAGTGAGCCGGTCGTGGCGGGAAGCTGTCCGTCTGTGATAAATTCATCACGATCGCAGCTTTGCGATTGCCGAACACAGTGGCATCCATGGGCTTGCCGTATTTGGCGCCCACAGGTTAGCCAACGGAGTGCATGATCCGCGTCGAGAGCGATGCCGGGTCACGGAGCAGCCGGTCGATCCCTGATGGGTCGACACGTTGGGGACCGGCAGGAGCCATCAGGCCCGACCGGACGGAGTTTCGATGATCAGACTGCTCGGCTATTTCTTCGGGATAGGCGCGGTGTTCTTCCTCCTCGTCGCCGGCGGCATCGCCTGGTACCTGGAGCGGACGGCGCAGGACCTCCCCGACTACCAGGTGCTGGCGAACTACGAGCCGCCCGTGACGACACGGGTGCATGCGTCGGACGGGTCCCTGATGGCCGAATATGCGCGCCAGCGGCGGCTGTTCCTGCCGATCCAGGCCATCCCGAATCTCGTCAAGAACGCCTTTCTCTCCGCCGAGGACAAGAATTTCTACAGCCATCCCGGGATCGACATCGAGGGTGTGGCCCGCGCCGTGCTGGTGCTGGCCAAGGGCGGCCGCATGCAGGGCGCCTCGACGATCACGCAGCAGGTCGCGAAGAACTTTCTCCTGACCAACGAGCGGACCTTCGATCGCAAGATCAAGGAGGCGATCCTGTCGCTGCGGATCGAGCAGGCCTATTCCAAGGACAAGATTCTCGAACTCTATCTCAACGAGATCTATCTCGGCCTCGGCGCCTACGGCGTCGCCGCCGCCTCGCTGGCCTATTTCGACAAGTCCGTGAACGAGCTGACCATCGAGGAGGCCGCCTATCTGGCGGCGCTCCCCAAGGCGCCCGAGAACTACAATCCGTTCCGCAATACCGACAGCGCGCTCGAGCGCCGCAACTGGGTCATCGACCAGATGACCTCGAACGGCTTCATTGAAGTGGCCGAGGCGCAGGAGGCACAGGACAAGCCGCTGGACGTCAATCCGCGTCCGACCGGCACCTATCTCGCTTCTTCGGAATTCTTCACCGAGGACGTGCGCCGGGAGATCGTCCAGCGTTACGGTGTCGACGCGCTTTACGAAGGCGGGCTCTCGGTCCGGACCACGCTCGATCCCGATCTCCAGGCACATGCCCGGACGGCTCTGCAGCACGGGCTGGTGACGTTCGACCAGGCGCGCGGTTTCCGTGGACCGGTAACGCATGTCGATGTCGGCAGCGACTGGGGCGCGGCGCTGGGCAAGGTCGAGCCGCTCGCAGACGTGCCCGAGTGGCGCCTCGCGGTGGTGCTCTCGACGGATTCGGACCGGGTCGACATCGGTCTGCAGGCCGCGCGCGGCGCGTCAGGAGCAAGAGGCTCCGAGCGCGAGATCGGCACGATCGCGCTGCCCGACATGAAATGGGCGCTCCGCCTGGACACTGAGGAGCGCAAGGGCAACGTCAGGACTGCTGCCGACGTTCTGTCGCGCGGCGACGTCGTCTACGTGGAGTCGAAAGGCGAGGGGTCGGCATGGCTGCTTCGCCAGCCGCCGAAGGTCCAGGGTGCCCTGGTGTCGATGGAGCCGAAGACCGGCCGCGTCGTCGCCATGGTCGGCGGATTCTCGTTTGCCGAGTCCGAATTCAACCGCGCTTCGCAGGCCTATCGCCAGCCGGGCTCCTCGTTCAAGCCGTTCGTCTACGCGGCGGCGCTCGACAACGGGTACACGCCGGCCTCGGTGGTGCTGGATGCACCGATCTCGCTGCCGGACGGCAATGGCGGGTTCTGGGAGCCGTCCAACTATGGCGGCGGCTCGGCCGGCCCCTCCACCCTGCGCCTCGGCATCGAGAAAAGCCGCAACCTGATGACTGTCCGCCTCGCCAAGGACATGGGCATGGATCTCGTCGCCCAGTATGCGGAGCGATTCGGCATCTACGACAAGCTCGCCCCCTATCTTCCCATGGCGCTTGGCGCCGGCGAGACGACGGTTCTACGCCTGGTTTCGGCTTACGCGGTCATCGCCAATGGCGGTCGTTCCCTGCAGCCGTCGCTCATCGACCGGGTGCAGGACCGGTACGGGCGCACCATCCTGAAGCACGACCAGCGCCAGTGCGCCGAGTGCAATGTCCGCGACTATAACGGCCAGGCGGAACCCGAGCTGGTCGACGAGCGCAACCAGGTCCTCGATCCGATGACCGCCTACCAGATCACCTCGATGATGGAAGGCGTCGTGCAGCGCGGTACCGCGACTCAGGTCAGGGACGTCGGCGTGCCGGTCGCGGGCAAGACCGGCACCACCAACGACGAGAAGGACGTCTGGTTCGTCGGCTTCACGCCCGATCTCGTCACCGGCGTCTTCATCGGCTACGACAATCCGCAGCCCATGGGTAAAGGCGCTACGGGCGGTGGCCTGGCAGCACCGGTCTTCGTCGAGTTCATGAAGCACGCCGTCGACGGCAAGACACCGGTGGAGTTCAAGGCCCCCGAGGGCATGGAACTCCTCGCCGTCAACCGCACGACCGGCATGCGCGCCGGATCAGACGGCGGACCGGACGTGATCATGGAAGCCTTCAAGCCCGGGACGGGGCCGGCCGACGATTACGAGATCATCGGCATGGACGAGGTCGCATCGGACTTCGGCACCGGCGAAGTCTCGCCGGAAGCCGAGCAGGCGATCGTCCAGGGCGGCGGCGGCGGCCTGTTCTAGCCACAGGCAGCGAACGGCGTTATAGACGCCGCCGGCGACGCGCGCTGCGGCTGGTGTCGCCGGATCGAAGCGCGGCCGCGGCACGAAGCCCGCGTCACGCCCCCACCAGAACCTTAGGAGACTGCGGCGTGCGAGCCGAGATCGAGACCATTGTCGACGAGACCAAGCAGGCCATAAGCCTGCTGAGGAGGCATCTTTGACTGGGATAGCTCCCTCAGGCGTCTCGACCATCTGAACAACAAGGCGGAGGATCCCACAATCTGGGATGATCCGGCCGAGGCGCAGGCGCTGATGCGCGAGCGCCAGCAGCTCGAGACCTCCATCGCGTCCATCCGCCGTCTCGAACAGACCATTGCCGACAGCGTCGAACTCATCGCCATGGGCGAGGAGGAGGGCGACCCGGAGATCGTCTCCGAGGCCGAGAAGGCGATCCGCGACGTCAAGGCCGAGGTCGCCAAGCGCCAGATCGAGACCCTGCTGTCCGGCGAAGCCGACGCGAACGACACCTATGTCGAAGTGCATTCCGGCGCCGGCGGGACCGAGAGCCAGGACTGGGCGGCGATGCTCGAGCGCATGTACATGCGCTGGGCCGAACGCTCCGGCATGAAGGTCGAGGTGCTGGAGGAGCATGCGGGCGAAGAAGCCGGCATCAAGTCCGCGACGCTCCTGTTCAAGGGCCACAATGCCTACGGGTGGATGAAGACCGAATCCGGCGTCCACCGGCTGGTTCGCATCTCGCCCTATGACAGCCAGGCGCGTCGCCATACCTCGTTCGCGTCGGTCTGGGTGTACCCGGTCGTCGACGACTCGATCGAGATCGACGTGTCGGAATCCGACGTGCGCATCGATACCTATCGGGCGTCGGGCTCGGGCGGGCAGCACATCAACACCACCGACTCGGCGGTGCGCATCACGCATCTGGCGACCGGCATCGCGGTCTCGTGCCAGGCCGAGCGGTCGCAGCACAAGAACAAGGCCAAGGCCTGGGAAATGCTGCGCTCACGGCTCTACGAGGAAGAGCTGAAGCGGCGCGAGGAGGCGGCGAGCGCGACCGAAGCGTCGAAGAGCGACATTGGCTGGGGTCACCAGATCCGCTCCTACGTGCTGCAGCCCTACCAGATGGTGAAGGATCTGCGGACCGGAGTGGAAAGCACCTCGCCGCAGGATGTCCTCGACGGCGAGATCGACGAGTTCATGGAAGCTGCGCTTGCGCACCGCGTCCGTGGCGGCGACGAAGCCGCCGGCGACCTCGACTGACAGACGCATCAGAAGGGGGCCGGTTTGGCCCCCTTCGTTCAGGTGAGATTGCCGATCCGGTCGCCGATGCGGAAGAAGCGCTCGGGATCGACGGCCTTGCCGCCGCGGCGGATTTCGTAGTGCAGGTGCGGACCCGTGCTGCGGCCCGTCGAGCCGACCGCTCCGATCGGCGCGCCCTTTGCCACTGACTCGCCGACCCGAACATCGATACGCGCCATGTGCCCGTAGCGGGTGGTGATGCCGCGTCCGTGGTCGATCTCGACCATGTTGCCGTAGCCACCGGCACGGCCGGCCCGAACAACCTTGCCAGGGGCAGAAGCGGTGACCGGCGTGCCTTGGGGCAAGGCATAGTCGACGCCCGCGTGCAGCGCCGTCCGCCCGAGAAAGGGATCGGGCCTGACGCCATACGTGCTGGAGACGTAGCGGCGCGCCATCGGCGGGTTGAGCGGAAGGCTGGCAGCGAGTGATCCGACCGCATGCAGCGCCGTCAGCGCCGTGTCGAGTTCGGAGACAGTTGCGTCGAAATCGAAACCGGCGGGAACCGGCTCGAAGGGGCCACCGGTCGCCGCCTCCGGTTCGCTGTCGCCGAGCGCGATGCCGGCGGTTTTGAGGACCGTCGCAATCTTCACCGTCCGTACGCGGGCTTCATCGGCAAGCCGCTGCAGCTCGGCGATCTGGCGAAACTCGACCATGTCGATGGAGCGGCCGATCTCGCGCAGCGTGGCTTCGGCGATGCGCCCCGCCAAAGGACGTTCCGTGATCGGTCCCGTGCGCAGCTGATTATCGATATCGTCGCCATGGGGCGTGGCCGCCGCGGTGTCGTCCGATACGGGGACGAGGTCAGCCGAGAGCTCCTGTTCGCCTGGCGCGGTCGGCTTTGCCGTCGGCAGCGGAATGGGCTTGGCGATCAGGCCTGTTGCCTCGGCGCGGTCGAAAAGTGGCCGCAGCGCGTCGTAGCGGGCCGCCAGTTCCTCCTGCTGTTCGAGCAGGACATCGACCTTGGTCTCCACCAGCCGTTGCGACAGGGCATGGCGGCTGGTGAGCGAATCGACCTGCGTCCGCAGGGCCGCTATCCGCTGCTCGTATTCGCGCTGCAGGACGGTCGGAGCATCGCTCTCAGGTGCGCCCTTCTGGGCCTGCAGCACATACCAGGCAGGCGTCGCGACGGCCGAGGCGGCGAGCGTCGCCGCAAGCACGATGCCCACGGCCAGACGACGCGGGGTGAGCGTGAAGTGCCGGACCTGCTCGCCGCGAGCGATGATCACGGTGTGGGGCTGCCGGAACGCGCCGAATGTCCGTTCGTGTCGTGCTGCCGCCATCGCCCAATCCAGTGTCGATGCAGGGGATAGGCCCCGCGCCTGACGGTTGGATTAGAGATTGTTAGGGTTAACAATCCGTCTGCGGGGCCGCCCGATCAGCGCGAAAGTGGCGACAGAGCACGATAGAAGGTCGGCGTCAGTCCGGCCTCGGCGCGCGCCCGGTCGTTGAACGGGGCCTTCACCTCGCCGCGGAAACAGGCGCGCACCAGCTCCTGGAATCGGTCGGCGGGATTGTGGCCCTGGCGGGCGCAGAGAAAGCGAAACCATTTGGCGCCGATGGCCACGTGCTTCTTCTCGTCCCGATAGATGATCTCGAGGATCGCCGCGGTCTCGACGTCTCCGACGGCGTGGAGCTTTTCGAGCAGCGACGGCGTCACGTCGAGACCACGCGCCTCGAGGATCAGCGGCACGACGGCCAGCCGGGCGCCGAGATCGTGCGACGTCGCCTCCACGGCCTGCCATAGGCCGTCATGGGCGGGCAGTGCGCCGTAGTGCGAATCGAGGCTCGCCAGCCGCCGGGACAGCAATCCGAAGTGCTTGGCTTCCTCCAGCGCCACCGTCATCCAGCCGTCGAAGAAGGAGCGGGGCACTTTCTCGGAGGCGAAGCGCGCGACGATGTCGAGCGCGAGGTCGATGGCGTTCAGCTCGATATGTGCCAGCGCATGGATCAGGGCGATGCGTCCCTCCGGCGTATGGACGGAACGGCGCTTGACGGTGCGGGGCGAGACGAGATGGGGCTCGGCGGGCCGTCCGGGACGGTCGGGCAGCGCCGGGTCGGACGGCGCGTGAACGCCCAGCCGCCGCCCGAACCACAGCCGGCAGGCGGTGTTGGTCCGGGCGACCTTGCGGTCGAGATCGGCCTCCTGCAGCGCCTCGATCGCCGCCTGGCGCAGCGTCGACGGCATCCGGTCGATGGCGCCGGTATCGCTCATGCGTCAGCGGCCATCTGACGCGCGGCTTCCAACACGTCCTCGGCGTGGCCCGGCACCTTCACCTTCGGCCACGAACGAACGATGACTCCGTTCGAATCGATCAGCGCCGTCGCCCGCTCGACGCCCATATACTTCCGGCCGTACATGCTCTTCTCGACCCACAGGCCGAACGCGCCGATCAGCGATTTCTCCTCGTCAGACAGGAGCCGAACCTGCAGATCATGCTTGTCGCGGAACTTGCCGTGTTTCTTGACCGGATCGGGCGACACGCCGAAGACCGGCACCCCGATCGCGTCGAATTCCTGCTTTAGGGCACCGAATTCGACAGCTTCGAGCGTGCATCCGGACGTATCGTCCTTGGGATAGAAATAGAGGACGAAGCCCTTGCCCTTCATCTGTTCGAGCGAGACGATCTCGCCGCGGTCGTCGGGCAGGGAGAAGGCGGGACAGGGATCGCCCACGGAAAGCACCATGATGTCATCCTTTCGGCATAATGGGGAACGACGGAAGGTCATGTCGGACAGATCGACCCCGATCCGCAAGTCGCGAAAGGGGCGACATGCGGTCACCGGCGTCGAAGCGACCCGTTTCACCCGGGTTCTGTCAGTTGCCGTCCGATGCCTGACGCGTTCAGGCCGGCGATGAAAGGAACTGCCGGAGTGCGGCCAAGCCTGAATACCGCGCTGCCTGCCTACGGCATCCCGTCGCCCTTGCCGGCGCAGGCCCGATGAGGCGCGCCGTCCGCCTGATGGCGGGCGTTGCCAGTTTCGGGGGCATCCTGCTCGTCGTCGCGGCAGGGGCCATCGGCCTGCTGCTCTGGACGGATACGGGCCGGGAACTGCTTGAGGCGCAGACCGAAAGGATTGTCTCGACGGCGCTCGGTCCCGATTTCATCGTCGAGATGGACCGGCAACGGGTGGGCTTCGATCCGAACGCCGGGCTCGGCTTGCGCTTCGCGGACGTCACGCTGCGCGACCGGGACAGCGGGGCGGTGATGGCCACCGCACAGCAGATCGGCGTCGGCATCGGTCTGGGCGCGATTTTCACGGATGGGCTGGTCGTCGACAGGGTCGGCGTTTCGGGCGTACGCATCGCACCGGAGGTCACCGCCAATCGCCCGTCGGGCGCGCTGCCCACTCCCGCGGCGGTCTTCGCCGCCCTCGACCGCTCGATCCGCGACATCGACCAGACGGGCCTGCGGCGGCTCCGGGTTTCCGACCTCTCTATCATCGATGCCCCGGAAGCCGGCGGGATCGTGGATCTGACGATCCGGAAAACCGCCGACGGGCACTTCACGCTGGAGACGAGCGGGACGTTTGGCGGGCAGGACGTTGCCGCGTCGGGAGAGGCGCAACTCGATGCGGCGGGCCAGTCCGTCACGGCGCTGAGTTTCGAGACATCGCGGGTGACGCTAGGCACCGCGACGCGAAAGCCGTCAGCCGAGCCACCCGGTCCAGAGCTTGATATCCCCGCGACGCTGCGCGTGACGATGCGAACCGATGCGGTGGGTCGCCAGCTCGATGCGACGATTGCCATGCGGGACGGCACGTTCACGGGTCGTCAGACGGTGCAGATCCCGTCGGGGTCGGTAACGCTCGTCATGAAGGAGAGCGGCGACGAGATCGTCCTGCAGGACGGCGCTTTCGATTTCGGCGACGCACATGCCGAATTCGGCGGGAGGATCCACCTCGTCGCCGACGAGAATGGCGCATTGCCGGTACAGGTGGCAACGACCCGGCTGACTTCGACAGTGGGCAGCGAGACGGGGGAGGTGCGATCGGCAGCGTTCGACCTTGCGGGCCGGGTGCATCCGACGACCGGCGGGATCGACCTGGAACGCCTGGCCCTCAAGGTTGGCGCCGGAGAGCTTTCGGGCCATGCCGAAGTCAGCGGTTTCGAAGCCACCGACCGGCTTGAACTCAAGATGGTCGCGCGCGACCTCACCGTCCCCGACGTCAAGGCATTCTGGCCGTTCTTCCTTGCCGACGGCGCCCGAAACTGGGTGCTGGCCCATCTCGAAGCTGACGGAACGGTGACAAGCGGTTCGGTCGGGCTTGACCTCGGCATGAAGCGGCTGGCTGCGATCATGACGCCGGACACCGGACCGACCGACGAGGAGTTCCAACTGGCGCTCGATCTCGAGGGCGTGTCCTTTCGCACCATCGGCGAGATGCCGACGGTGGAAGCTGCGTCCGGTCGCATCGAGGCCAAGGGAAGCACGACCGTCGTCAGCATCGAATCGGCGGCATTGCGCGACGAAGCCAAGGTCGCCCTCATGCCATCCTCGATCGAGTTCGGACGGACGGATGAGGGCACCGTCGCCTTGCTTTCGCTGAACCTCGCTGGCGACGCCACAGCGCTTGTGGGACTGGCAAACCGCGAACCGGTGCGGGCGCTCCGGCAACTCGACTGGCGCGCCGATGAAGTTTCCGGGCGTGCCGAACTGGGTGTCGGTGTCGCCTTTCACTTGCCGAGACCACCCTTGCGGGCCGACCTGGCCGCGCACCCGGCGCCCAGCCCGGTCAGGCTCGAAAGCTGGTCCGTCGTTGCCGATCTCGATTCCGTCGAGCTGAAGCGCAAGATTGCCGGACACGCCATTTCGGCCGTCTCCGGTATCGTCAGCCTGGCCCCGGGTTCGGCTATCGGCGAGGTCGATGCTTTGGTCGACGGCGTTCCGGCGACCATCAATTTCTCGCAGCCGTTGGCGCCGAACCCGGTGGGCGAACCCAGCCTGACCCTGACAGCCTCGCTCGAAGGCGCTGAGGTCAAAGCACTGCTGCCAAAACTCGGCGAGATGCTGGACGGACCGGTCTCGGCCCGCCTGACCAGATCCGGCGAGCGCTTCATCGGCTCGGTCGATCTCGGCTCCGCCCGTCTCTCGGTGCCGACGATCGGCTGGAGCAAGGGCCCGGGCGTGCCGGCAACGCTCGATTTCGAATTGGCGATGGAAGGCGACCGCATCGTGCTGCCGACCGCCGAACTGAAAGGCGAGGGTTTCTCCGCGCAGGGCACGGTCGAGGCGGATTCTGCCGGCCTGCGTCGACTCGACCTGAAACGCGCTTCCTTCAACCGCGACGACTCGGTGGCGGCGACGATCGAGCGCAGCGACTCTGGCTACGCGATCGCGGTGTCCGGCAGCAGCCTCGATGCCCGCGCCATGCTGGGACGCTTGAAGACGGATTGGTCGGGTTCGAGCGGCGGCGGCTCCGCCGGCAATCTGACCGTCTCGGTCAAGGTCGATCGACTTCTGGGCTTCGATGGCGAGGAGCTGCGTGACGCCGCCATCAGCTACCGTAACGGTGGCCGGGGGGGCCTCGCGGCTTCGCTGACCGGCACGACGCCGCGCGGCAACCCGGTGAACCTGACGATCGAACCCGGGGAGCAGGGCCGCGCCATCCGACTCGACGCCGGAGATGCGGGTGCCTTGCTGCGCTTCGCCGGGCTCTACAAGCGCATGGCGGGCGGCTCCCTCGGCCTCCGGCTGACGGGAAACCCGGAAGGCCGGATCAGCGGGCCGCTGCAGCTGCGCGACTTCACGCTCGTGGACGAACCCCGATTGGCCAGCCTTGTCGGGACGTCGCGCGCGGACCCCAACAGTCTGGCGGGAGCGCTGGGGCGGGACCTTGAAGTCTCGCAGGCCTATTTCGACACGGCCTCGATGGGCCTCTCCTGGGACGGCAGCCGGCTGGTCGCCTACGACGGGATCCTGCGCGGTCCGATCTTCGGCTCGAGCTTCGAAGGCGTGCTCTACGACACCGCCCGGCAGATCGACATGTCCGGCTCGTTCATGCCGGCCTATGGGGTCAACCGGCTGTTCGGCGCGATACCCTTCGTCGGCGGCATTCTCGGCAACGGCGCCGAAGGCGGGCTGATCGGGATCACCTACCGCCTCGCCGGTCCGTTCGGCGACCCGACGCTCGCCGTCAACCCGATCTCGGCGATCGCGCCGGGAATCTTCCGGCGGATCTTCGAGTACTGATCGACGGCGTCTCAGCCCGCAGGGCGGACGAGCACGTGCTTCTTGCGCCCGACCGACAGCTTGGCAACGCCGTCGTTCAGGTCGTCGGGACCAATGGTGAGACGTTCATCCGCCACCGGCTGATCGTTGAGGCGGACGGCCCCGCCCTTGATCGAGCGGCGCGCCTCGCCGTTCGATGCGGCGAGACCCGCCGAGACGATCAGCGACAAGATGCCGATGCCATTCCGCAGCTCCGCCGCATCGACCTCGATGGTCGGCAGCGTGTCGGCGACCGTGCCCTCCTCGAAGGTCTTGCGCGCGGTTTCCGACGCCTCTTGCGCGGCGGCCTCGCCATGCAGCATGGCCGTCACCTGGCTCGCCAGCACCTTTTTCGCCTCGTTGATCTCCGAGCCGCCGAGCGCCTCGAGGCGGGCGATCTCGTCCAGCGGCAGGGTGGTGTAGAGCTTGAGGAAGCGCCCGACATCGGCGTCCTCGGTGTTCCGCCAGTACTGCCAGAAATCGTACGGGCTCAGCATGTCGCCATTCAGCCAGATGGCGCCGCTGGCGGTCTTGCCCATCTTGGCGCCGGACGAGGTAGTAAGCAGCGGCGAGGTCAGGGCATAGAGCTGCGGCGTGCCCATGCGGTGGCCGAGATCGATGCCGTTGATGATGTTGCCCCACTGGTCGGAGCCGCCCATCTGCAGCCGGCAGCCAAAGCGCCGGCTCAGCTCGACGTAGTCGTAGGCCTGCAGGATCATGTAGTTGAATTCGAGGAACGACAGCGACTGCTCGCGGTCGAGCCGCAGCTTCACCGAATCGAAGGAAAGCATGCGGTTGACGGAGAAGTGCCGCCCGACGTCGCGCAGGAACGCAACGTAGTTGATGTCGAGGAGCCAGTCGGCGTTGTCGACCATCAGCGCATCCTGCGGCCCGTCGCCGAAGCGCAGGTAGCGCTCGAAGGAGCGCTTGATCCCGGCGAGATTCTCGGCGATTCCCTCCGGCGTCTGCAGCTTTCGCGCCTCGTCCTTGAAGGACGGGTCGCCGATCATACCGGTGCCGCCGCCCATCAGCGCGATCGGGCGATGGCCGGTCTTCTGCATCCAGTGCAGCATCATGATCTGCATCAGCGAGCCGACATGCAGGCTGGCGGCCGTCGGGTCGAAGCCGATATAGCCGGTCACCGTCTCGCGGGCGAAGAGGTCGTCGAGACCGGTCTCGTCGGAAGCCTGGTGGATGAAGCCACGTTCCGCGAGCGTCGCCAGGAACTCGGACTTGAAGCGGGCCATGGGATGATGATCCTGTATGGTTCACGGGAACGACTGGTTCCCTCGTCGGTCGAAGCCGTTTACCAGCCCTGAGCGACATTTCCAGATGCGGAGCCGATTTTGACCGGAACGAGACAACGCCGCGCGATCGGCCTGATGAGCGGCACGTCCCTCGACGGCATCGACGTCGCGCTGCTCGACACCGACGGCGCGGCGAGCGTGATTCGTGGGCCGGCGCGAGTCTATCCCTATGAGGCTGCCTTCCGGCGGCGGCTCGCGGCCGGGCTGGAGACGGCCAAGAGCATGACGCGCCGTGACGAACGTCCGGGCGACATGGGGCCGCTGGAAACCGAGCTCACGCTTCGCCACGCCGCCGCGGTGGAGCGGTTTCTCGCCGACCAAGCAATTGACCCCGCCACGATCGACGTCGTCGGCTTCCACGGACAGACCGTGCTGCACCGGCCGGAGCAGGCGCTGACCGTGCAGCTCGGCGACGGCGAGCTGCTGGCCGAGCGGCTCGGCCGACCCGTCGTCTATGACATGCGGGCCCGGGACATGCAGGAAGGCGGGCAGGGCGCGCCGCTGGTCCCGGCCTACCACGCGGCGCTGGCGGCGAACCGGCCGGCGACCTATGCCGCGCTGCCCGTCGTCTTCGTCAATATCGGCGGCATCTCGAACGTCACCTATCTCGACGGCGAGCATGATCCCATCGCCTTCGACTCCGGCCCCGGCAACGCGCTGCTCGACCAGTGGCTCGAGCGCGAGGCCGGCATCGCCTTCGACCAGAACGGCGCCATCGCCAGCGAGGGCGGGATCCTGCGCAAGCTCGCCGACGGCTATCTCACGGCCGATTTCTTCGACCGGAAGGTACCGAAATCGCTCGATCGCTTCGACTTCGCCGTCCCGTCGCCGGGCGCGGGGTCGCTGGAGGACGTGACGCGGACGCTCTGCTTCGTGTCGGCGCAGGCCATCCTGAAGGCTGCCGTGCATTTCCCGGAGAAGCCGAAGCTCTGGATCATCTGCGGTGGCGGGCGCCGCCATCCGGCGATCATGGCCGATCTCGCCGAGGGAGCGGGCCCCGACGCCGACGTGATCAGCGCCGAGGCTGCCGGTTTCGACGGCGACGCGATGGAGGCCGAAGCCTGGGCCTATCTGGCGGTCCGCTCGCTCGACGGGCGCCCGCTGACCTGGCCGACGACCACCGGATGCCGGGTGCCGACTTCCGGCGGCGTGCTCGCGGTGCCTGCGCCGGCACCGCGACGCGCCGCCCTTTAAGGCCGCTGCCGGGTCAGCGCAGGCGCTTCGGCCGCGGGTCCGACAGCTCGCCGGCGAGGCGCCGGTCCAGATAGTCGGAGCACTCCGCCATCAGCTGCTCGGTGTGGTCCGTGTAGAAGTGGTTGGCACCCTCCAGCGTCTTCTGGGTGATGATGATGCCCTTCTGGGTCTTCAGCTTGTCGACGAGGGTCTGCACGTCCTTCGGCGGGCCGACCTTGTCCTTGTCGCCATGGATGATCAGGCCCGAGGACGGGCAGGGCGCCAGGAACGAGAAGTCGTAGGAGTTGGGCTGCGGCGAGATCGACATGAAGCCCTCGATCTCCGGCCGGCGCATCAGAAGCTGCATGCCGATCCAGGCGCCGAACGAATAGCCGGCGACCCAGCACTGCTTGGAATCGGGATGCAGGCTCTGCACCCAGTCGAGCGCCGACGCCGCATCCGAGAGTTCGCCGCTGCCGTGGTCGAACTCGCCCTGGCTGCGGCCGATGCCGCGGAAATTGAACCGCAGCGTGGTGAAGCCGCGCTCCACGAACATGTAGAACAGCTGGTAGACGATCTGGTTGTTCATCGTCCCGCCGAACCGCGGGTGCGGATGCAGTACGATCGCGATGGGGGCGTTCTTCTCCTTGGCGGCCTGATAACGGCCTTCGAGGCGGCCGGCAGGGCCTGTGAAGATCACTTCGGGCATATTATTCTTCCTTGGCGAGCATCATTGCTCGGCGGGACGCTGCTTGACGCGGCCTAACTGGTCCCGTACAGTCCAGTTTAGAACGATTATAAACTACAGCGCGTCCTTGAAGGCGTCTTGTAGTCTGGCCGCTCGTGAAAATTCAAGAATTTTGCGCTGCTGCCTGTTGTTTCGGTTGATCAGACCCGCAAGAGAGAGCGCATGACCGCAGGTGAGCCGCGCCTCTATCTCGACTTCAATGCCGGCGCCCCGCTGCTGGCCGAAGCGCGCGCGGCCGCGATTGCGGCGCTGGATGCGGCAAACCCGTCTTCCGTCCATGTCGAAGGGCGGCGCGCACGCGCGCTCGTCGAGGACTCGCGCCGGGCCGTCGCACAGGCGGTCGGCGCGGTGCCGCGGAATGTCGTCTTCACCAGCAGTGCCACCGAGGCGGCAACGACGGCACTCTCGCCGCATTGGCTGATCGACGGGGTCGATACACGGATTTCGCAACTGGCCGTGCTGGATACCGATCATCCCTGCATCCGGGAAGGCGGGCAGTTTCCAACCGATGCCATGACGCGTCTTCCGGTCGATGCGAACGGCATCGTCGATCTCGGCGCGGTCAACGAATTCGCGGCGCGGTGCGACGCGGATCGGCCTGGACTGCTCGCTCTGACGCTGGGCAATTCCGAAACCGGCGTGATGCAGCCGATGGACGGTATTCGCGCCGCCCTTGCCGGGCAGAACGTGCGGCTCGTGGTTGATGCCGTTCAGGCACTCGGGCGGGTTCCTTTGGACATCGCCGAAACAGGCGCCGACGCGCTGCTCCTGTCGGGCCATAAGCTGGGCGCCCTGAAGGGCGTCGGGGCATTGATCCTGCAGGACGAATCGACCCGGCCGCTGCCGCTGCTGCGCGGCGGTGGCCAGGAAGGCGGCCGCCGGGCCGGCACCGAAGCGGTCACGGCGATCGTCAGTCTGGGCACCGCCATCCGGGTCGCCATGGCACGGCTCTCTGCCGAGCCCGATCGGCTGCGGGACCTGCGCGACCATCTGGAGGCGGTGATACGGCAGCGATTGCCTGATGCCTCCGTGCTGGGGGCCGGCGCCGAACGGCTGCCGAACACCGTTGGCCTGGCGTTGCCGGGGCTTCGCGCCGAGACGGCGCAGATGGCGCTCGACCTCGCCGGCATCGCGGTGTCGTCCGGTTCGGCCTGCTCCTCGGGCAAGGTCGGCCGCAGCCATGTCATCGAGGCGATGGTGGCCGGCGGCCTCGCCATCGCGGCGGACGAGGGTGCGTTGCGCGTCAGCTTCGGCTACGACACGAGCGAAGCCGAGCTCGACCGGTTCGTCGATGCCTATGTCGCTCTCGCCGGGAGACGGCGCGGGCAGGGGAGCCAGGATCGGGCGGCATGATGCCGCCAACTATGCGTGACGGTGCGACACCCTAAAAACACGGGTGCATCGTCGCTATGTACAGCGTCGCGGCGGGGCCTGCCTGGCCACGACCGCACCGACCACCGGACCTTGAATCCGGCGAGGATGGAGACTTACGAATGCCAGCAGTCCAGGAAACCATCGACCAGGTCCGACAGATCGACGTCGACCAGTACAAATACGGCTTCGAGACGCTGATCGAGATGGACGTCGCCCCGAAGGGGCTGAACGAGGACATCATCCGCCTGATCTCGGCCAAGAAGCGCGAGCCGGAATGGATGCTGGCATGGCGGCTGGAAGCCTTCGAGCGCTGGAAGACGATGGAGAGCCCGTCCTGGGCGCGCCTCGACTATCCGGAGATCGATTTCCAGGACATCCATTATTACGCGGCGCCGAAATCGATGTCCGGTCCCGCTTCGCTCGACGAGGTGGATCCCGAGATCCTGCGGACCTACGAGAAGCTCGGCATCCCGCTGCGCGAGCAGGAGATCCTTGCCGGCGTCGTAAAGGCGGCGCCTGCGCCGCGGTATGACGACGATGGCGAGCTGATGGCGCCCGTCGAGCACCGGGTCGCGGTCGACGCCGTGTTCGACTCGGTCTCCGTCGCGACGACCTTCAAGAAGGAGCTGCAGAAGGCCGGCGTGATCTTCATGCCGATCTCCGAGGCGATCCGCGAGCATCCCGAGCTGGTGAAGAAATATCTCGGCTCGGTCGTGCCGGTGTCGGACAATTTCTTCGCGACGATGAACTCGGCGGTCTTCACCGACGGGTCGTTCGTCTACGTGCCGAAGGGTGTTCGCTGCCCGATGGAGCTATCGACCTATTTCCGCATCAACGAGCGGAACACCGGCCAGTTCGAGCGGACGCTGATCATCGCCGACGAGGGGTCCTACGTCTCGTACCTAGAAGGCTGCACGGCGCCGCAGCGCGACGAGAACCAGCTGCATGCGGCGGTGGTCGAGCTGATCGCGCTGGACGACGCCGAGATCAAGTACTCGACGGTGCAGAACTGGTATCCGGGCGACAAGGAAGGCAAAGGCGGCATCTACAATTTCGTCACCAAAAGGGGTGACTGCCGCGGGAAGAACTCGCGGATCTCGTGGACGCAGGTCGAAACCGGCTCGGCGATCACGTGGAAGTACCCGTCCTGCATCCTGCGCGGCGACAATTCCCGCGGCGAGTTCTACTCGATCGCCGTATCCAACGGCCGCCAGCAGATCGACAGCGGCACCAAGATGATCCATCTCGGCAAGAACACCACCAGCCGGATCATCTCCAAGGGCATCTCGGCGGGCCAGTCGAACAACACCTATCGCGGCCAGGTCACCGCCAACCGCAAGGCCTCCAACGCCCGCAACTTCACCCAGTGCGATTCGCTGCTGATCGGCAACGACTGCGGCGCCCACACCGTGCCCTATATCGAGGCGCGCAACGCCACGGCGCAGTTCGAGCACGAGGCGACCACGTCGAAGATCTCCGACGACCAGCTGTTCTACTGCATGCAGCGGGGCATCCCGGAGGAGGAGGCGGTCGCTCTGATCGTCAACGGCTTCGTCAGGGACGTCATCCAGCAGCTGCCGATGGAGTTCGCCGTCGAGGCGCAGAAGCTGATCGGCATCAGCCTCGAGGGCTCGGTGGGATGATCAAGCGGATCTGGCATGGATATACGACGCCGGAGAACGCCGACACATACGAATCTCTCCTCCGCTCGGAGGTGATCAAAGGCATCGAAGGCAAGGCCATTCCCGGGTTCAGCCGCATCGAGGTGCTGCGTCGCCCGCTTGCCGACGAGGTCGAGTTCATCACCATCATGGAGTTCGATTCCATCGACAACGTGAAGGCCTTCGTCGGCGACGACCACGAACGCAGCTACGTCCCGGACGAGGCGAGGCGGGTCCTGAAACGGTACGACGAACGCTCCCAACACTACGAATTGCGCGATCTGCGCAGCTATTGATCGCAGGAACGAAAATGCTGGAAATCAAGAACCTTCACGCCCGCGTCGCCGACGAGGGCACCGAAATCCTCCGGGGCGTCGACCTGACGGTGGCCGCCGGCGAAGTCGCCGCGATCATGGGCCCCAACGGCTCGGGCAAGTCGACGCTCTCCTACATCATCGCCGGTCACGACGACTACGAGGTCACCGAGGGCGACATTCTCTACAACGGTCAGTCGATCCTGGAGATGGACCCGGCCGAGCGCGCCGCGACCGGCGTGTTCCTCGCCTTCCAGTATCCGCTGGAGATCCCGGGCGTGCCGACCATGACGTTCCTGAAGACCGCGCTCAACTCGCAGCGCAAGGCGCGCGGCGAGGGCGAACTGACGACCCCGGACTTCATCCGCCGGGTCAAGGCGGCCGCGGCCGAGCTTCATATCGACATGGCCATGCTGAAGCGGCCGCTGAACGTCGGCTTCTCCGGCGGCGAGAAGAAACGCGCCGAGATCCTGCAGATGGCACTGCTCGAGCCGAAGCTGAGCGTCATGGACGAGACCGATTCCGGCCTCGACATCGACGCGCTGAAGATCGTCGCCGACGGCGTCAACGCGCTGCGTTCGCCGGAGCGTGCCTTCCTGGTCATCACCCATTACCAGCGCCTGCTCGACTACATCGTGCCGGACACGGTGCACGTCCTCTACAAGGGCCGCATCATCCGCTCGGGTAGCAAGGACCTCGCACTGCAGTTGGAAAACGAAGGCTACAGCCAGATCATCGGCGAGGCTGCGTGACCATGACGGTTCATCAGCTGAGACCCCGGACAGCCGCCGAGTCGGCGCTGATCGAGAGTGCCGAAAGTGGCGCGGCCAGCGTCGCGTCGCAGGCGGCCACCGAGGCACTGCGCCGTGAAGGCCTGCCGCATCGCCGCATCGAGGCGTGGCACTATACCGACCTGCGTGGCCTGATGGGCCGGCAGGCCGAGACGGCCGTTCCGCCGGTCGCCGACGCATCGGGCGCGATCCTCGCGCCGTTGCTGGCGAACAGCCACGTCGTCGATTTCGACGCGCCGGAGGCGGGCCATGCGCTCAACGGCCTGACGGTGACCGCGTCGGCCGAGACGGCCGACTGGCAGACGACGCCGAACCATCTCGATCGCGGCCTTGACACGGTGCGGATGCTGAACGCCGCCTTCGGCGCGTCGGCAGTCGACATCTCCGTCGACAGTGGCGTGGCGCTTGCCGCGCCGGTGGAACTGCGGGCTCGGGCGGGCAGCCGCTCCCATGGCTTCGCGCGCTGCACGGTGGGTGCCGGGGCGACGGCGACGTTCGTGGAGCGGCTCGAAGGCGAGGGCGGTTCTGCGCCGTCCACCGGCGTGTCGCATCTCGAAATCCGTGCTGGTGCCCGGGTCACCTGGATCGTCGACCAGGAGAAGGGCGCAGCCGCAACCCATCTCGGCCAACTGAACGTCACTGTCGGCGAAGGCGCGCTGTTCACGCTCTTCGTCCTGAATGCCGGTGGTGCGCTGGTGCGCTACGAGGTGCATGCGGAGACGGCGGGCGAGGGCGCCGAGATCAAGATGCGCGGCATCAACCTGCTCGAGGCCGGCCAGCACATCGACGTCACCACGACGCTGCGCCACACCTTCGAGAACACCACGGCAACCGAGACCTTCCGCAACATCCTGACCGGCGGCCGCGGCGTCTTCCAGGGCATGATCAAGGTCGCCCGCGAGGCGCAGAAGACCGACGCAAAGATGGCGTGCAACACGCTGCTCCTCTCGGATGACGGCGAATTCCTGGCCAAGCCCGAGCTCGAGATCTTTGCCGACGACGTGCAGTGCGGCCACGGCGCGACGGCCGGCGAGATCAATGCCGACCACCTGTTCTACCTGATGTCGCGCGGTATCCCTGAGTCGATCGCGCGAGCGCTGCTGGTCAAGGCATTCGTCGCCGAAGTGGTGGAAGAGCTCGAGGACGAGGCGGTCGAGGATGCGCTGATGCAGCGCATCGACGCCTGGCTCGCCCGCAGTCATTGATCGGGTTACCGCCCGCGACACTGCGTGCGGGCCGCGAGGCCCCGCGCGGACTGGCGGCCAATGCCGCAGCCGCAACCGGAGTTCATCGACCATGAAGGCCGAAGCCATCGCCCGAGACAGCGCCGCCACCGTCGCCTACGACGTCGCGGCGGTGCGTCGCGACTTCCCGATCCTGTCGACGCAGGTCTACGGCAAGCCGCTCGTCTATCTCGACAGCGGCGCCTCCGCCCAGAAGCCGAAGGCAATGCTCGACGCCGTGCAGAAGGCCTATGCCGAGGATTACTCCAACGTCCATCGCGGCCTGCATTTCCTGTCGAACCGCGCCACCGAGGAATTCGAGGCGGCGCGCGGCAAGGTCGCCGCATTCCTCAACGCCCCGAGCCCGGATGAGATCGTCTTCACCCGCTCTGCGACCGAGGCGATCAATCTTGTCGCCTATGGCTATGGCATGCAGGAGATCGGCGAGGGCGACGAGATCGTGCTCACGATCATGGAGCACCACTCGAACATCATCCCGTGGCACTTCATCCGCGAGCGCAAGGGCGCCAAGCTGGTCTTCGTGCCCGTCGCCGACGACGGCTCGATCGACATCGCCGATTTCGAGCGGGCGATCACGCCGCGCACCAGGCTGATCGCCACCACCCACATGTCCAACGTGCTCGGCACGGTTGTCGACGTGAAGGCGGTCGCGGCGCTGGCGCATTCGAAGAACATCCCGGTTCTCGTCGACGGCAGCCAGGGCGCGGTGCACCTGCCGGTGGACGTCCAGGACCTCGACTGCGACTTCTACGTCTTCACCGGCCACAAGCTCTACGGGCCGACCGGCATCGGCGTGCTGTACGGCAAGCGAGAGATTCTGGATCGCATGCAGCCCTTCAATGGCGGCGGCGAGATGATCGTCGAGGTGACCGAAGAAATGGTTACCTACAACGCCCCGCCGCATCGCTTCGAGGCGGGGACGCCGCCGATCGTGCAGGCGATTGGCCTCGGCGCCTCGCTCGACTACGTCAATGGCATCGGCCGCGAGGCGATCGCCGCGCACGAGGAAAGCCTTCGCGACTATGCGCACGAACGGCTGCGGGCGGTGAACTCGCTGCGGATCTACGGCGAGGCGCCGGGGAAGGGTGCCATCGTCTCCTTCGACCTCGAAGGCATCCATGCACACGACGTGTCGATGGTGATCGATCGCGAGGGCGTCGCCGTGCGCGCCGGGACGCATTGCGCCCAGCCGCTCTTGAAGCGCTTCGGCGCGACTTCCACATGCCGGGCATCGTTTGGTATGTACAACACGCTCGACGAAATCGACCTTCTCGCCGAGGCGCTGGAGAAGGCACGGCGATTTTTCGCCTGAGGATGAATGGCATGACCGACGAAGCCGACACCAAGTTCGTAGCACCCATCGCCGAGGATACGGCCGCCGCCAACGTCGCCATGGCATCCGGCGCGCCGGCGACGGAATCCTCGATCCCGGCCGAGGAACTGACGCGGCTGACCGACGATATCGTCGGTGCGCTGAAGACGGTCTTCGACCCTGAAATTCCCGCCGACATCTACGAGCTTGGCCTAATCTACAAGATCGACATCGACGACGAGCGCAATGTCGACGTCGAGATGACCCTGACGGCCCCAGGCTGCCCGGTGGCCGGCGAAATGCCGATCTGGGTGGAGAACGCCGTCAGCTCGGTCGACGGCGTCGGACAGGTGAAGGTGGAACTGGTCTTCGACCCGCCCTGGACGCCGGAGCGCATGAGCGAGGAAGCCCAGGTCGCCGTCGGCTGGTACTGAGCCGGTCGACGACCATGGCACCGCCGCTCTCCGGGCTGCTCGAGACCTGTCTCTACGTCGACGACATGGAGCGCGCCAAGCGTTTCTACCGTGAGGTGCTGGGCCTTCCGACGCTTCTGGAGGAGGAACGTATCACCGTTTTCCGAATGCCGGACAACACGGTGCTGATCCTGTTTTCGCGCGGGTCGACGCTCGAACCAGTCGAAACGCCGGGCGGCGTCATCCCGCCGCATGACGGTAGCGGCCCCACCCATTTCGCTCTCGGCATCCCGGTTGACAGTGTCGACGCCTGGCGGCGCCACCTACGCGATTGCGAGATCGAGATCGAAAGCGAGGTCGCCTGGCCGAAGTGCAGGGGCCACAGCCTCTATTTTCGCGATCCGGACGGCCACGCGGCCGAACTGGCGACCCGCGAACTCTGGGTCCGCTGACCGCGGCACGGTCGTGTTACCCGAATCCCGAACGATCCGTCCGGCTTGCGACACCTCGCCGGACCACCCATCTTTCTGCTAACATCAGACGATCGCAGACCGCCGAAAGGATGCCGCCATGGGCCGCTTCACCGTCATGAGCATGACCGACAGTGCCGCCGACCGGGTGAAGGCGATCCTTGCTGCCCAGGGCGCGGACGCGCTCGGACTGCGCGTCGGCATCAAGAAGGGTGGCTGCGCCGGCATGGAATACACGATCGACCTCGCCAAGGAAGCCAAGCCGAACGAGGACGCGATCGAGCATGACGGTGCGCGGGTGTTCGTCGCGCCGGAGGCGGTGCTGTTCCTGCTCGGCACTGAGATGGATTACGAGGAGACGGTGCTGCGCTCCGGCTTCACCTTCCGCAACCCGAACCAGACGTCAGCCTGCGGCTGCGGCGAGTCCGTCGAACTGAAGCAGGCGGACCTCGCCGCGCTCGCCGGTCGCGGCGCCTGAGCCCCACTCGCCAGAGACGGTGACGAGGCCCGATGGACGAGGACTATCTGCACGATCTCTTCGCTTCGCTGGGCGATACCAGGATCCGGCGGATGTTCAGCGGGCAGGGCATCTATAGCGGCGAACGGATCGTGGCCATTGTCATCCGCGACGAACTTTATCTGAAGAGTGACGCGGAAACCGACGGTCTCTTCGAGGCGGTCGGGTCCGCGCGCTGGACCTATACGCGTCCCGGCCGAGCGCCCACGCGCATGCCATATTTCCGCATCCCTGACAGTGCTCTCGACGATCCCGACGAGGCGGCGCGGTGGATCGAAGTCGCCAATGCGGCTTCGCGGCGTGCGGCGGCAGCACCCAGGTCACGGTCTAAACGTGCCCGCAATGCCGTCGCAGACAGGGCTTCTTCCTAAAGCGCAGATCAGCCCGCCGTGCCGCTTGGCCGGGTCTTTGCCGCGATCCACAGTGCTTCCATTTCCTCGAGGCTCGCCGCCTGCAGCGAGCGGCCACTGGCGGCAAGCTCCGTCTCGATGAAGCCGAAGCGATCGCGGAACTTCAGCACGCAGCGGCGCAGCGCGACTTCCGGATCGATGCGGTGGAACCGGGCGAGATTGACGACGCTGAACAGGAGGTCGCCGAGCTCCGCCTCGCTGGCGTCGGCATCCCGTGCCGCGACCGCTTCGGCGAGTTCCGCCAGTTCCTCGTCGATCTTGGCGATGATCGGGCCGGCACTATCCCAGTCGAAGCCGATTTCGGCGGCCTGTTTCTGGACTTTCAGCGCCAGCGTCAGCGCCGGGAATGCCGTCGACACACCGTCGAGATGGCGGGCTCCCGTATCGGTCCCGGCATCGTTGGTAGGTGAGCCATTCGCCTGGCGAAGAGCGGCTTTCTCGGCGCGCTCTTCGGCCTTGATCCGCTCCCAATGCACCTGCGCGGATCCCGCCGAGCGCGCTTCGGCGTCGCCGAAGACCTGCGGATGGCGGCGGATCATCTTGCGCGTCACGCCGTCGACGACGTCGCCGAAATCGAAGCTGCCGGCCTCGGCGGCGAGCTGGGCGTGATAGACGACCTGCAGCAGGAGATCGCCGAGTTCCTCGCGCAGATCGACCATGTCGTCGCGCTCGATCGCGTCGGCGACCTCGTAGGCTTCCTCGACCGTGTACGGCGCGATCGTCGAGAAATCCTGCTCAAGGTCCCAGGGACAGCCGCTGGCCGGATCGCGCAACGCCGCCATGATCTCGATCAGCCGGGTGATTTCGCGAGAGGGAGTCATTCCGGGTCTCCTTGCGCCGACAGGCCGGTCTCCATAGCCCCGTTACCGGAAAGGGGGAAGGGATCGGCCGCGTAGGATCACGAGGGTGCGCCGCAGACCCGCACCAGCCACGGCCCCCACATATCAGAGTGGCATAAGATAGATTATGGAACCAATTATATTGACCAATGGGCGCAGCGGCTTGCAGCCCAGGCTTTATCCCGTCTCACCGCGGTCTTCATGCGATCATCTGCTCGATGACGAGCCCGTCATGCGCCGGACGGACATGCGGCGGAAGTTCGTCGCAGAGCGTCGCGTAGTCGAGCGGCGTGTGCATGTGGGTCAAGCTCGCCGCCTCGGCGCCGAAGCGCTCGATCCAGCCGAGGGCCTGGTCGACGGTCAGATGGCTCGGGTGCGGCTTGTACTGCAACGCGTCGATGACGATGTGCCGTACGCCCGCCAGCGCCGCGACCGCGGCGTCCGGAAAGTCGCTAACGTCACTGCAATAAGCCAGATCGCCGATCCTGAAGCCAAGTGAGTGGATCGAACCGTGCGCCATATGGATCGGCAGGACCCGCAAGGGCCCGCCGGCGCCGGTGATCTCGAACGGCCGCCCGCCTTCGATGCCAACATGATCGGCGATCGGCGGATAGTTGCTGCCGGCGGGCGTTTCGAAGCAATAGCGGAAGGCTTCGAAGACCCGGGCGTGCGTGGCTTCGTCCGAATAGACCGGAATGCGGGACCGCTGGACGAGCATGTAGCCGCGCAGATCGTCGATCCCGTGGATATGGTCGGCATGCGGATGCGTCAGCATCACGGCGTCGAGACGTGGTACGCTAGCCCGCAGCATCTGGGTCCGAAAATCCGGCCCGCAATCGATGGCGACTGTGGTTCTTCCGGTCGGGCTGATCCGCTCGATAAGCGCCGCGGCACGGCTGCGGACATTCCTGGGATTTGCCGGGTCGCAGGCGCCCCAGTCGCCATTGATGCGCGGGACACCGGGCGATGAAGCGCAGCCGAGGATCGTCAGGCGGAGAATATCGCTCAATGCTCTGATCCGGGCCTTAGGCGGCGTTCGCCAAGGCGTCGAACGGCGCCGTGGCAATCATGGCTTGAAGGCTGGTCACCACGTCCACCATCTCCCTTGATGACGGTCTATTGGCCACGCGGATCGGGTACCTTGCTGAACAGCGCGAAGAAATTGTCCGACGTCGTCCGGGCAATCTCCGCCAGGTCGACGCCCTTGGCCTGCGCCAGAACCTCGGCCGTATGCCGCACATAGGCCGGCTCGTTGCGCTTGCCGCGATACGGCGGCGGCGCGAGGTAAGGCGCATCCGTCTCCACCAGCAGGCGCTGCATCGGCACGTCCGCGGCGATCGCGCGGATCTCCTCGGAATTCTTGAAGGCGAGGATGCCGGAAAAGGAGACGTGACCGCCCAATGCGACGCCTGTTTCCGCGAGAGCCCGTCCCGCCGAGAAACAGTGCAGGATGAAGGGGAAGGCCCCCTTCCCGCTTTCATCTTCTAGGATGCGGATCATGTCGGTGTCGGCATCGCGCGAATGGATGACCAGCGGCAGGCCGGTCTCTCGGGCGGCAGTGATATGCGTGCGGAACACCTTCTCCTGCACGTCGCGCGGCGCCTTGTCGTAGAAATAGTCGAGCCCGGCCTCGCCGATCGCCACGATCTTCTCGTCCTGGCTCAGTCGCACCAGCGTCTCGACCGTCGTATCGGGCTCGATCGCGGCGTTGTGGGGATGCGTTCCGACGGACGCAAACACCTCGGCATGATCCCGGGTGATCGCCCTCAGCCGGTCGATCCGCGAGACATAGGTCGAGATTGTCACCATGAGCCCGACGCCTTCGGCGCGCGCGCGGGTCAGGACTGCGTCGCGTTCTGCCTCGAAATCCGGGAAATCCAGATGGCAGTGGCTGTCGACAAGGAACGGCAAGGCCATCACCCGGACTCTGGTTCCGGCTCGACGAAGCGCGGGAACACCGGCTGCGGCGCCGGCAACGGCATGTCGGCGCGAAGCGCCACGTCGGGAGTCAGTTCGGTGAAGCTGCGTTCATCCGCCTCGATGCCCAGGGCGTCCAGCAGCTTGCCGGCGCTCTCCGGCACGAAGGGCTGCAAGAGGATCGCAACGCGCCGGATCACCTCGGCCGTGACATAGAGCACGGTGCCCATACGGGCCGGGTCGGTCTTGCGCAGCGCCCACGGTTCCTGGCCTGCGAAATAGCGGTTGGCTTCGCTGACCACCGCGATGATCGCCGCGAGGACGGCGTGCAGTTCCTGCCGGTCGATGGCGACCCGGGCTTTCGCCAGCAGCTCCTTCGCGGCGTCGAGAATGGCGGTGTCGGCTTCGGTCAAATCACCCGGCACCGGGATCTTGCCGTCGCAGTTCTTGGCGATCATCGACAGCGACCGCTGGGCGAGATTGCCGAGATCGTTGGCGAGCTCGGAGTTGGTCCGGTTGACGATCGCCTCGTGCGAATAATTGCCGTCCTGGCCGAACGGCACCTCGCGCATCAGGAAATAGCGCAGCCGGTCGAGGCCGTAGACGTCGATCAGCGCGAACGGGTCGATGACGTTGCCGACCGATTTCGACATCTTCTCCCCGCGGTTGAACAGGAAGCCATGGGCGAAGACCCGGCGCGGCAGCGGTAGGCCTGCCGACATCAGGAACGCCGGCCAGTAGACGGTGTGGAAGCGGACGATGTCCTTGCCGATGACGTGCAGGTCGGCGGGCCAGAACGCCGAGCGCTCGCCCTCGCCGGGAAATCCCGTCGCCGTCAGATAGTTGGTGAGGGCGTCGACCCACACATACATCACATGCTTCTCGTCGCCCGGAACCGGAATGCCCCAGTCGAAGGTGGTGCGGGAGATCGACAGGTCGCGCAGGCCCGAGCGCACGAAGGAGAGCACTTCGTTGCGGCGCTCTGCGGGGCCGATGAAGTCCGGGTTGGCTTCGTAATGGGCGAGCAGCCGGTCCTGGAAGTCGGACAGCTTGAAGAAGTAGCTCTCTTCCTCGTTCCACTCGACCGGCGAGCCGAGCGGTTCGCGGCGGACGCCGTCCTCGCCTGCAATCGTCTCGGACTCATCGAAATAGGCTTCCTGGCGAACCGAGTACCAGCCCCGGTAATGGTCGAGATAAATGTCGCCGCTGGCTTCCATCCGTGCCCAGATCGCAGCCGACGCCTTCGCATGGCGCTCCTCGGTCGTACGGATGAAATCGTCGTTGGCGCAATTCAGCGCCGTCAGTAATCGCTGGAAAACTGCCGCATTCCGGTCCGCAAGCTCGAGCGGTGTGATGCCTTCCTTCTCTGCGGTCTGCTGCATCTTCTGGCCATGCTCGTCCGTCCCCGACAGGAAGAAGACGTCGTAGCCATCCAGTCGCTTGAAGCGCGCCAGGATGTCGGTCGCGATCATCGTGTAGGCATGGCCTATATGCGGCGCGCCGTTGGGATAGAAGATCGGTGTCGTCAGATAGAAGCGTTCGGCCATCGGGCTTTCAACGAATGCGGGAAAGGCAGGGTCACCCGCGGACATAGAGCATTCGGCGGGCCTGCTCAATCGGCGGCTCCCGTGCGGCGAGCGCAGGGTCAGGCGGCGTCGCTGGCCGCGCGCTCGGCATAGAAGCCGTCGAACAGCGTCAGCAGGGTCTGCTTGCGGTCGAGATTGTACGCCGCCGCCTCACGCAGGCGCGAACACTCCGCCTGCCAGAGTGCTGCCAGCAGCGCTGCGCCCTCCCCGTCGCCGGCATCGAGGCGCGCCTCGCTCGCTTGTGCGATCGATGCCAGCAGAGCAGCCAGCAGGAGGTCATACGCGGCTTCGCGACCCTTCAGCGTCAGCGCGTCGGCCATCGCGTGGATGGCGTTCCAGTCCGGCCGATCCGCCTTCAGGAGAGTCGCCAGGGTCGCATTGATCTCGATGCCGCCGCTGCCGATCAGCATCAGCGCCTGCCGCACGCTGCCTTCGGCGAGCGGCGTGGCGGCCTTGATCGCCGCGGCGTCGGTTCCCGGACGGCTGGCCTCTATGGCCAGTGCCAGATCCGGCGGCTCCAGCGGGTCGAAGCGCAGCAGCCGGCAGCGCGAGCGGATCGTCGGGAGGAGCCGTCCCGGCGCATGGCTGGTGATCAGGAAGGTCGAACGCGGCGGCGGCTCCTCCAGGATCTTCAGGAGGGCGTTCGCGGCGCTGCGGTTCATGTCGTCGGCCGGATCGATCAGCGCGACGCGCCATCCCGACCCCGAGGCGGTGGCATGGAAGAACCGGTTCAGCCGGCGCACCTCGTCGACGGTGATTTGCGTGCGGAAGCCGCCGGTGCGCTCGTTGCCCGGCCGCACGATGTGGATCAGTCCGGGATGGGTGCCCTGGGCGATCTGCCGGACCACCGGATCATCGGCGAGAAACGCAACGGTCGCGCCGTCCCGGCGCTCGGGACGTGCGCCCAGCAGGGTTCGTGCAAACGCATAGGCCGTGGTAGCCTTGCCGATGCCGACCGGCCCCTGCAGCAGCCAGGCATGGTGGAACCGCTCCCCGGCGCGCGCCGCAAGCAGTTCTTCCCAGGCCGGGTGGTGGCCAAACAGCCGCAGCGTCGAAAGCGGCCCCGTGACGCCGTCGATGTCGTCATGCGCCGCTGCCGCGCCGAGGTTCGCATCACTCATCGAACCCGCCGGCTGGCATCGAGCGACTGGCCGACGGCCTCGAAGCGCGCCGCCTCCAGGCGGTCGTCGACGATCTCGGCGACCTCGGCGGCCACGGCGTCGACCGACTGCGTGCCGTCGACGACGACGCAGCGCTCCGGCTCTTCGGCGGCGATCTTCAGGAAGGCCTGGCGCCGTCTCTCGTGCAGCGCCTCGGCCTCCTTCTCGAAACGGTCGATCGCGCCGCCGCCGCGGCGCTCGCGGGCCCGGGCAGCGCCGAGATCGGCCGGCACGTCGAGGATCAGCGTCAGGTCGGGATAGACATCGTCGAGGGTCGAGCGCTCGAGGCGCTGCATCAGGCCCTGATCCAGCGGGCTGTCGAGGAACTGGTAGACCCGCGTGGAATCGTGGAAGCGGTCGCACAGCACGATGTCGCCGCGCGCCAGCGCCGGGCGGATCACCAGCGCGATGTGATCGGCGCGGGCCGCCGAGAACAGGATCGCCTCCATCTCGGGCCCAAGCGCCTCGGCCGCGCCGGAAAGGATGACGTGGCGGATCGCGTCGGCGCCGGGCGAGCCGCCCGGCTCGCGCGTCGTCACGACCGTGTGGCCGTCACGCCGCAGATGCTCGGCCAGGCGCATGATCTGCGTGGTCTTGCCGCTGCCTTCGCCGCCTTCGAAGGTGATGAACATGCGTGTCACTGCCGCTCCGCCGTCAAAACGCCCGGACCCAGCCGAAGGCGAGCTCCTTGGCCGCCCCGAGTGCACGGTCTGTGAAGCTGCCTGCGGAAGAGTCATTTCCGGCGACGAGTTGCTGCGACAAGACAGGCTCGCCGTCCACCAGCACGTCCAGCGCCGCCACAGGGTCGCCCTTGGCGACCGGCGCGATCAGCGGGCCTTCGTAACGGATCCGGGCGCGGACGCGCTCCCCGGCCTCCACCGGCAGCAGCACGGTCACCGGCGTCTCGGCGACGGCGGGGACCCAGCCGGCAGTGCCGCCGAAGACACTCGCCGAGCCGATCATCGCGCCGGCATCGAACAACTGGACCTGCTCGAAGGAATCATGCGCCCAGCGGAGCAGCTTGGTCGCCTCCGCCGCACGCTCCCGTTCGCTTTCCAGGCCGCTCATGGCGAGAAACGTCACCCGCCCGTCCTGTTCGGTGACCCCGAGCAGCGCGTAGCCGGACGCGTCGGTATAGCCGGTGCCCAGACCGTCGGCGCCGATGCCGGCCGACAGCAGCGGGTTACGGTTGCGCTGGAAGATCTTGTTCCACTCGAAGGAGGGCTCGGCATAGATCGTGTAAAGCTCCGGATAGCTGGCGCGCAGATGCCGGGCGAGCTTGACCAGGTCCGTGACCGTCACCTGCTGGCCCTCCGCCGGCAGGCCCGTCGGATTGACGAAGCGCGAATTGTTGAGACCGAGTTCCGCCGCCCGCTCGTTCATGCGCGCCGCGAAGGCCGCTTCGGAGCCCTCCATGCCCTCGGCGAGGATGATCGCTGCGTCGTTGGCCGCCTGCACGATCGTGCCCCGGATGAGGTCCGCGACCGGCACCTGCGAGTTCAGCGCGGCGAACATCGTGGAGGTGCCGGACGGCGCGCCGCCCGTCCGCCAGGCGTGCTCGCTCACCGGAAAAGTCGTCTCGAGGCTGATCTCGCCGGCGCGGAGCGCCGCGAAGACGATCTCCATCGTCATGATCTTGGCGAGAGAGGCCGGCGGGAACGGCTCGGCCGGGTTCTTCTGGTACAGGATCGTGCCCGTCTCGCCATCGACCAGCAGGACCTCGACGGCCGTGGTCTCCACCGCGGGCGGTAGAGCCTCCTGCGCCGTCGTGGACGACGCCGGAAATACCAGCACGGTCGCGGCGGCGAGCGCCGTGATGATGGCTATCCGGAACATGAGGCGGACCTTCGGCCTGGCGCCGGACACAAGCATTGCGTCCGCGGAACGAGCCCAAACTAGGCTGTCAGGCCCCGTGACGGCAAGATCGATCGTGTCGGTCAGTCGCGGATGACGAAGGCGTCGCCCGCCCCGACCTGCCACAGGCGCTGCAGCACCGCGTCGGCGGAGGCGTCGGCATCGACGCGCAACGATGTGGATATCATCGCGGTGCCGGGCACCGTCTCGGTTTCCAGCGCGCCCTCGCCTAGCGTCACGCTGCGGACCCGCTCCATCAGGGCCGGATCGATGACGCCGATCTGAATCCGCTCGGCGGCCGGCACCTGCCCCATGGCTGCTGCCTGCTGGACTGCCGCAAGCGCACCGCCCTCCGCGGTTGCGCCGGCATAGGATGAGCTGAACGCCGGGATGCGGGCGGCGCCGAGCAGCCGGCCGAGGTCGATGCCGCCCGTGCGGCCGGCATCGTCGGCGGCGCGGCCCTGCGGGCGCACGCCGGGCAATCCGGCCGCGCCGGCAAAGGCCATGAGCGAGCCGCCTTGGCGCGTTGCCCCCTGCCCTTCGGCGACCATGACCGGTGCTTCGCCGGCAGCCGCGCCGGGCTGATAGCTCGCCATCAGCACCGCTGTATCGTCGCCCTCCAGTGGCGCGCGGCCGACATATTCGACCTTCACATCGGCGATCCCGGCATTCTTGAAGCCGAGCAGTTCGGCGGCCTGCGACGAGACGTCGATCTCGCGGCCGTGCGAGAACGGGCCGCGATCGTTGACGCGGACCATCACGCGGCTACCGGTCTCAACGTTGGTGACCATCGCATAGGACGGCAGCGGGAACGTCTTGTGGGCGGCCGACAGGCCATGCATGTCGTAGATTTCGCCGTTGGCGGTCAGCCGGCCGTGGAAATTCGGCCCGTACCAGGAGGCCTGGCCCTCGCCGACATAGCCCGGCTCGTCCTTCGGGTAGTACCACTCGCCGCGGACCTTGTAGGGCTTGCCGACATGGGCGCGGCCACCGCCCTTTGGAACGCGCTTGAGATTGGTGACGCGGGGGCTGGCGGGGACGCCGAAGGTCTTGGAGTCGAATTTCACTGCGGTGCCGATCTCGGCAAGTTCGTCGCCCGATGTGTCGGCGCTGGTCCCCTGGCAGGCCGGCAGAACCAGCCCTGCGGCCAGAACGACCCCGAGGGCCGTCATCCGACGCCCGTAATCCGCTGCCACGATGGCCATGCGGTCCCCCTTCCCCATGCGATGCTCTGCACCGAGGCGCAACGAACGCTCCCCAGCGCCCGAACCCCTGAAGCGGCCGAGTTAACAGCGTATGAATCTGTGAATCAACGTGACCGAACGTGAAAAACTGGCGCCGTCGTCGCTTCGCTCTCTTGACAGTGGCACACTTGCACCGGGCGTATTTCAGTTCTCAGCCCGGTCATTCTGCCGGCACCGCGTGCGTGCCCGGCTGCGCCAGCCGGCAAGCGGTTGCCCCCGCATCCAAATCCGCGACGAGACT
The DNA here is from genome assembly GCF_014196845.1 of Aurantimonas endophytica. Taxonomy (GTDB): domain Bacteria; phylum Pseudomonadota; class Alphaproteobacteria; order Rhizobiales; family Rhizobiaceae; genus Aurantimonas; species Aurantimonas endophytica. Next base: position 669,456 of record NZ_JACIEM010000001.1, on the reverse strand, counting down.
ACGACACGTGACCCCGCAGCAGACCTCTGAACCGGATAAAAGCCGCATTTCCGCTCGGTTAATGCCGTATTCGAATTCCGATCACGAATTGTTTCGATGAAGCGTCCAATGCATCGCCGCCGATCCGCGCGCCCTGCCCGACCCTTGTCATGGCGACGCCGCGCAGGTAACTCGGCAGGCAGCGGATGGGTGGCCGAGCGGTTGAAGGCACCGGTCTTGAAATTCGGTCATAGGCGTATTCGACCGTATCAAGCCATGCCGCGAAAGCCCTGATTACAAGGCGCCCTACCCTCCCGCCGTGCGGCTCTGTCCGTGCCTATATCGCTCTGTGCTACCGAGTTGGGTAGCAAAATGGTAGCAGTCTGTTCTCACGGCGTTCCGCCATCATGGTAGATCGCCAAGTCGGATTTACACATGACAGCCAAACATATCGGTACCGCTCAGTTGATATCCGAAGACGGCACAATCCTCACGGCCTACCAGTTCGAAAACGTTGCCACGCCGGAACTGATAAGCGGAACGCAGGCCGTCGGCGGAACTACGTTCTGGGAATTTCCAACCGGCAAGCCTCTCAACACGGATGACGACGCTGAATTCACCGACCTCGACGGTAGAGTTTTCCGCCTCGTCAGTCCCTAAGCCGCCGCTAAAAGTGCGCCGCTGGACCTCGGCAGATCCATGCGACATGCTCGCAACATGGAAGGGAGACGAAGCGTGGGCCACTCCGGCCCGAGTGGAGGTTCCGTTAGATGAAACCCATCAAGCAATTGGCTGGTAGGGGTAATCTCAGCAGCGCCGATGCGTCGATCGCCGTGGATTACGAGCTGACTGTTTGGCACGATGCGCGCACCAATTCCCGGTGGGCAGACGGCAGGCTCATCAGCGATGAGCTGTTGCCGCACCAGGTCGATTTCATGAAAGTACCGCCACCGAAGCTGACGCTTTCAAATGGTGATCAAGTTGAGGTCGTTCTTCGTCACGTGAACGCGTCTGGCGGGACATTTGGGGTCAATGGTCCAGTACCGGGCACCTCATACTGAGAGTGCCACCTCATGACCGACGGGTAAGAGGTGGGCTAAGCTACCTCAGGCAGGGCGTCCGTCGCCGTTCCCAGCCCGGCTGGTCTTCCAAACCTCGTATGCATCCACCACAGGAGGAGCATCAGCCTCAGCTTTGTGAATGAAGATAAGGCGTCCGTCGGGCATGATCTCGGTCCGCAGGATCTCCAGGCCGCTTGCCTGGAGCGCTTTAGCCGCTCGAACGACATCGGACTGTTTGAAAGACGACGGGCCACGTCCCATGATCGACCTTTCTTGAGCTTCGGCTCTGGTTGTGAGGCCACTGATGCCGTCAATGCCCCGCGCGCAGAAGGGACGAAGTAGCGTCCAATACGATGTACGCCTTACCGACTGGAGATGGGAATATGGCTTTTCGGTCGGCGCGCCGCTCGGACACGGTCTGCCACTGGAACCCTACTTCGATAATCGGGAGATCGAGTTGTTCGGGGCCCCCATCCGGCCCAGCGGCCTGAAGGCGGAGGCGGCTAAAATCCGGCTTTCGTTCATCGTCGATTTGAAGGAGATGATAGGTCGGACTCCGCCGCCGACGATCGGGGAGCTCTATCTGCGCAACGGATTGCTCCAGGCCTACGTGTTCATGCCGACGGATGTCCTTCCGTCCATGCTCGTGATGCTGACGGCGGATCGGTTCAAGCGCGTGTCGATCTTGGCGCCGAAGCTTCATTATCGGACGTCCCAGATCCAAGGGTTCCACTTCCATCGAAACATAGAGGATGCGATCGTCGATTAGGCTAAGTCGCTACTTAATAGACCTCGATGCGTCAGGAGTTTTTCATGAAGGTCGCTGACGTGGTCATCGTTCCTCGAGGTCTGTCCCGCTCTCAGGCTGCGGCCTACGTGGGGATCGGAACGACTTTGTTCGACCGTTTGGTCACCGCCGGCAAGATGCCGCATCCTCGGGAGATTGGCGGCCGGCGGATCTGGGATCGACACGAAGTCGACATGGCCTTTGACGATCTGCCGCGGCTCGGTGAGGCAGAGCCTGCGCAAAATCCTTGGGACGTTGCATTCGGATTCGTTTCCCCTGCCGGAGATAGGAGATAATGGCCCCAAAGCCTGGCGATGCCTAGGTTCCTGCTTTAGGCACCACCCTTGCTGCAGCCTCGTACGCCACGACGCTCTTGTGGCTGACGCGAATGAGCTTGCCGCCAAATTTAAAGCTCTCCAGCTCCTTCCTTCTGATCAGGTTTCTCACAAGCGTTTCCGAGCAGTTCCAGCGCTTGGCGAGCGTCGCAGGCGTATAAGCGTTCGGCTGCATCACCGCACTCACCTCAGGCTTTTTGGTGGCCTCCGCTACTTCAGCAGGGAGAGACACCAGCCATCGATCGAGATGCACCCGAAGATAGCGGTGTCCCTCTTGCCCGAAGCTCAGCGGCGGAACCGGACATAGGCTGCGGAATCCGCTTTCGGTGAGGCCGCAGTATGCAGCAGCCAGACGAACGGTCAGAGCGGCAGGCCAAGACGGTAGGTCTGCCTGATCCGCGACATCAGCGCCGGAAATTCCCATTGGCTCGAGCCTCTTCTGCCTAAGCGGCCCTGCACTGGACCTGATCGGTGTTCGCAAACTCAGCAGCAAGCTCAATCGCCAGGGCGAGGCATGCCGCGCTTGATGAGGCCGGGATCGTGAGACGGTTGACTTCATCCTGGCCCAGCCACAGTCTCGCCATATTGTTAATCGGGAGACAAGTGTGAAGCGAGTTTTGATGACTGTTTGTGCAGGCTTGGCTGTGACTGCCTGTGCCAAGCGTCCCGATGCCATCCTCCCGGTCGAGGTGCCGATGGCCGCATACAGCAACTTAAGCTGCGAGGCCCTATCGCAGGAGTACCTCCGGGAGCAGTCTGCTCTCGCTGCAGTCTCCCAGCAGCAGAACCAAGCGGCCACCGGCGATGCGGTGGGAGTGTTCCTGCTCGGCGTACCAGTCTCTAGCACCTTCGGCGGTGACAAGGAGGGTCAGGTCGCGGTGAACAAGGGTAAGGTCAACGCTATCGATGCCAACTTGCGCGCGAAGGGCTGCCGATCGCCCTCCGCTGTCGCGGCTGGCTAAAACTCCCGGCGCCGCGTCAGCAGTGGCGCCGGCTAGCCAGCCTTAGGCAACAGCGCGCTGGGGTTTGTAGGCGCCGGAGCGAGCCGTTCGCCAAACGGCTGCTCGGCAATCACGAAGTGCCGCTCCACTGCCGCGGCGATCGCCTCCGCCATCTCCGCCTGAGCAAGGTCGTGATCCTGCCAGGAGACGCGTGGTCGCTTCTGTGCGCATCGCTGCCGCGTCTCTGGTGGCACTGCGGCGAGAGCGAGCTTGATAATGGTCCGGAGTTGGCGGGCGGTGTGCGACATGAAATCCTCGTCAAGAATCAGGGTCGATGGTCTGCCGCAACAGGAGTACCTCCACCTCACCGATGGCCAGCGTCAAGCCGCGACGGGCTTCGCCGTTGACGCCGGCCACAGCAGCCACAAATCAACAAGATGATCCGCCGACTGCTCGCCCGCCTCTTCCGACGATGCACCGAGGTGGGAGGATCGCATTGACACGAGCAGAGGTTAGTCCGTGATGTCAGGAAAGCCGGACATTCGCCATTCAGGATTTGCTACTTCCCATATCGCCCTTATGCACCGGCTGGGCGATGGACCGGTGGAGGACTCAGTTGGTCTGGAGATGAACGAAATGACCGGGCACGAATTGCGGGTAGCGGACCATCTCACGGGTGCGAAGCTCGCCGAGGTCGTGCCGGGCTGGCGGAATACATTCTGGTACCGTCTTACCCCACAAGGCCGTGAGATGCTGCAGCTGCTTTCATCAATCGGGCTGTGAGAACGTTGCGGATAGTCGGGTGTACCGCCGGCCTATCGCTGCCGAATGTGACGTGGGGCCCCGTCGACAAATGATGCGCCACCTTCTCACCCGCATTTTCGGTGCCTCTCGCAAGATGCAGCAGGACGCCAGGGATCTCATCATTCTCCACGGGCCTGAGAAGGCGTGGCGAAGGGCGCGCGACAAGCGCCGGATAGCGGGTGTGGTAGATGCACAAGATGCCCGCGTTCATTGGGATGGAGTCATGCGCGAGATCGAGCGACGCTCAAGCTACCGGCACCAGCCGGACAGGGACGGGATTGAGGAGCGGTAGCAGCCGGTGGCAGTGCTATCTCCAGGAGCTAGTTGCAGCCTCCCGCTTCCAGGGCCTGCGTGGAGAATTCGTCCGTGACCGAGACACCGTCGAACATCAGGCTCCTGCCAAACCTCCTCTCTATCAGCAAGTCCCTCCGAGCGCTGATGGGCCTCAAGCTGGCTGAACTTGGCCTTCATCCTGGGCAGGATGAGCTGCTTTTGGCTCTCTCGCCGAATATGGGCACGGGGGTCTCGGTTCTGGCTAACCGATTAGGAGTGCGTCCCTCGACAGTGTCCAAGATGGTGGATCTCCTTGTCCAAGCCGGCCAAGTGGAACGCGCAGTGAATCCAAGAGATGCCCGCCGCACCGTCATCTGCATCACTCCTTCTGGAATCGAAATGCAGGGCAGGATCATTGAAGTGTGGCTACGGCTTGAAAGCGAGTTCCTGTAGATCAATAACCGGGTACGTGTGGAGCAGGACCTCAAGCGGGTCCAAGACATCATGGCTGCACATCTGAGAAAGCGTCGATAAGATGACGATGTTACCCGCCCCCGCCGCCGCTACTGGAACAGCGTTCGAACGCCAGTCCGGATACGCGCACCAGCCCGACACCGCGACGCGCTATCTGGAGCCGTGACTTGGGGGTGACACTTTGTGGAAGAGAACCGGCAGATGCGCGCACGGTTGCAGCGTTCCCAGCTTCGCTCAATCCGATCGGGTTACCTAATCGAGATTGAGATGGCACGACGCTGACGGCGGTCGACCCGCAGATCGGTGTCAACGGTGTGGAGCGAAGGGCATGACCACGCTTTCGATGACACTGCCCGCCCTCGTTTTCCTGTGCGGCCTGATGGCCTTCTACGTCACGGAAAACTAGTAAGGAGCCTTGGGCTCGTGCTCTCGGTGTCAGTAGTAGCGATCCCGGTATCGGTAGCCACGATCCCACCGCTCACGATGATGTGGATGCCAAGCTCTGTGACGATAATGCTCTCGGGGGCGATATCGCGGCCAGTCATCGATCACGTATACTGGTTCGGCGTAAATCGGCTCTTCGTAGATCACTGAGTAGGACCCGCTGTAGTAGCCTGTTTCGGCGACACAGCCGCAGAGCATCACAGCGCTGAGCCCTACTACAGATACTCGCAGCACCTGCTTCGCTAATTCCATTGAACCTCGGCTCCCGGTAGCGCTACGCACCGTTCTCGCCACTTCCGGTTTTATGGCACGAAGATGAGGTATGAACACGCAACACACCATATCGCGGCGGCGGTGTAGCAGCCATACACGACAAGGTCGTGGGCGTTTTCTTTTTTGCGATCTCGAATAGATTGGGTGCGCATTGTGGATGCTCCCGGTTGGTGAAGAAGGCAGTAAGCGACAATGGTCCGGCGCAATTTTGGACGCTAGGTCGAATCTTATTTTTGTGGTTAGCAAGCCGCTAAATATAACAGTGGCCGGGCATGGCCTCTGCTGAAGGCTCCCTGAATTTAACCTGGGCTTTGAAAGGCCTATCCTATGCCGCCTCCCCGTCCTTCCGCTCCCCGCGCGCCACTATCCGCAGCACGTCATCCGGCAGCGGCCGCTGAAGCGCCGACGCCTCCGCCCATTCCGCCCGCATCCACACGTCGATCTCCTCCGGCTCCGTCAGGATCACCGGCATCGCCTTCGGGTGAACCGGCGCAACGACTGCGTTCGGCTCGCAGGTGAGGAAGCCGTAGAGGTCGGCATTGACCTCCCCCTCCTTCACCTTCCGCACGCTGGTCCAGTTCGTCCAGATCCCGGCGAACACCATCAGGGGCCGGCTCTCGTCCCGGGCGAACCAGGTCGGCACCTTCTTGCCATCGATCGTGTCGTATTCGCAGAACGACGTCAGCGGCACGACGCAGCGGTTGGCCGGCCCGAGCCAGCGGCGCCAGTGCGGGCTGTTGGTCCGCCGGATGTTCGTCACTCCGGGGTCAGTCTTCTTGCCCTCGAGCACGAACTTCGGCGAAGGCATGCCCCAGCGCGCCATCGTCAACTCACGCACGCCGTCCTCGCCGTTCCGCACGATCGGCGCGGTCGTGTCGGGAAAGACGCCCGGCAGTGGCGGCATGTTGCCTGTCCGGTCCCGCATGGCTCGGGTGAACTCGAGAATGGCCGTCTGGCCCTTGGTGATGGAGTAGAGGTTGCACATCACGGAAGGAGAGCACGGGCTTTGGTAGGCGTCGAGATGCGCCCAATCATGCAGACTCTTAGCTTCGTCCGTCGCTGCATCCCCCTCGCGTTCATGTTGCAGCCGGTTCCCTTGCTTTGTAGGGGTTCTCCGTTAGCTTCCGCTACTCCACGTGGCATGGGGTGCAACATGACTGGTGCCAAAAGAACCACGGTAGCGTCGTCGTTGAACAGCGCTGATTGCCAAGCTCGGGCAGACATCGCGAAGGCCGAAGCTGCGGACGCCGCGACAGCCGGTCAACGACAGCGGCTAGAGGAAGCGCACAGAAACTGGCAACGCCTGGCCGATCAGGCGCGCGTTATCGAAACCGCAAAGGCGCAGCGGTTGATGAACGAGCCAAGTTGAAGTGGCGCGGCCTGCAGTATCAGGCATGCCGGCAGGACGCGCGCCCTCCACAACGCCAGAAGGCCGCCGCACCGTCCGTCGAGATAGCCGGACCGCAGCCCACGGCTGCTAGACGACCAAGTACATTCCATCGACGCAACCGGATCAGATGGAGAGCGAAAGCGTCGGCTATGGTAACTGGCGCCATTGCCGCGGAGACATCTATGGCCCGTTACTATTTTGACATCGATGACAATGGTCTCACCGTCCCAGACGACGAAGGCATCGAGTGCAGGACATTGGCAGCGGTACGCGAAGCTGCCATCGATGCCCTTCCCCGGATGGCCTGCGACGCCAGACCAGGCGGCGACCACCACGTGATCAGCATCAGCGTACGTGATCAGGCCAATATGCTGGTCTTCCACGCGTCGCTGACCCTCGAGGCCGGGTGGCGGCAGTAAACTCATCCCCCTCGACGAAAGCCGCCGCCGGCGCAGGGACGGCGAGTTTTGTGCATTCCTGGAGAAGGTTCTACCGCGAACCATTTATAGATGTGGCGATGAGCCTCCGACACTCGCTGTAACTGGACAAGTCGGGACGTCTGCGACACTTAGCAATTTCGCTTGCGCTTCCGGTGGCCTTCCACCGCCTCAGCAGGGCGGCGACACGCAGAGGGTTTTGAATGGAACAGGTCGAACGGTTCTCCTCCTCCCTCACGGAGGACGGGCGCTACCGGATCTTGATCGAGGCGGTCACCGATTACGCGATCTACATGCTCGACCCCAGCGGCATAGTCACTAGCTGGAACCCCGGGGCCCGGCGGTTCAAGGGATACGAGGAAGCCGAGATCCTCGGAGAACATTTCTCTCGCTTTTATACCGAAGAAGACAAGGCGGTCGGGCTCCCGGCTCGCGCCCTTAAGACGGCGGCTTTGGACGGAAAGTTCGAGAGCGAGGGCTGGCGCGTGCGCAAGGACGGCTCTCGCTTCTGGGCCTATGTCGTGATCGATCCCATCCGCGACATGAATGGTAGCCTCGTCGGCTTCGCCAAGGTCACGCGGGACCTAACCGAGCGCAAGGAACATCAGGAAGCTCTGGAACGGGCACGCGAGGCTCTGTTCCAGTCGCAGAAGATGGAGGCGATCGGGCAGCTTACCGGAGGCATGGCGCACGATTTCAACAACCTTCTGATGGCGATCCTCGGCAGCCTCGAAATGGTGCGAAAGCGGATTCCTGAGGATCGACGGATCACGCCACTGCTAGACAATGCGATTGCTGCAGGCGAGCGAGGCGCTGCGCTGACCCAGCGCATGCTGGCATTTGCCCGCCGCCAGACCCTGGAGTTGGCGCCGGTTTCGCTACCCGCTCTCGTCGCCGGTATGGCTGGCCTGCTGGAGCGATCGGTGGGACCCGGGATCGAGATCCAGACGCAGTTCCCCTTGATCCTGCCGCCAGTCCTGACAGACGCTAATCAGTTGGAGTTGGCACTGCTAAACATCGCGGTGAATGCGCGAGACGCCATGCCCGGTGGGGGGACAATCACCATCTCAGCGCGCCGAAAAGAGGTTTCCGCCGACGAAGATGCAAGCCTGAGCCCCGGGAGCTACGTCTGCCTGGCAATTACCGACACTGGTGAAGGTATGGACGAGACGACGCTTGCACGCGCGACGGACCCCTTCTTCACCACCAAAGGCGTCGGCAAGGGAACTGGCCTTGGCCTCTCCATGGTCTACGGTGTTGCAGAGCAGTCGGGCGGCTGCCTCACGCTGAAGAGCCGTAAGGGAAAGGGCACCTCGGCGGAGATCTGCCTACCCGTCGCCGCGGCCGCGCCCGTTCAGCAGGAAGTGTCGGTTCGGGCACAGCCGGCGGAGCCAGCCACGTCATCCCTGACGATTCTCGCCGTGGACGACGATCCGCTGGTGCTGATGAACACGGTGTTGATGCTGGAGGACATGGGGCACCGCGTGTTCGAAGCGACGTCAGGGGCCGAAGCACTCGACATTCTCAAGCGCGAAGAGGCTGTAGATCTGGTGATCACCGACCACGCCATGCCCCGCATGACCGGTGCGCAGTTGGCCACAGCCATTAGGGCTGAATGGCCAAACACTCCGATGATCCTGGCGACGGGCTACGCAGAACTGCCCCCGGGTGCGGATGAGGGACTACTGAAACTCGACAAGCCGTTTCGGGCGGCGAAACTTGCCGCCGCCGTGGCCCAAGCCGTTGGAGTAGTGCATTAGGCGAACCGCCGAGCTCGTTGAGGCTCAATCGCCTCCAATACGAGGAGGGCTTTACCGTGATCTCCTGTCCCTCACGTCCACTGCGAAATTCGTTGATCAAGCTGGTCTTGCTTCTGCAAGGAACGCCGCCAATCCGTCATGATCCACGGCGGTCATCTGCATGAGCTTGGCAGGTCACGCGGGGGAGCAGGTCGACGAGCGCGTGTTCCGGCTCAACCGCGGACGGCCCTATTCAAGATGAAAACGCGGCGCGGCGAACTGCCAGAATCGGTTGTTGCTCGCGAATGTCGGTTTCCGTTAGCATCACTCGATAGAGTCACAGAGGTGACGTCCCTTAGAGGGATGACTTCCATGATCGCACCACTGACATCATCTGCAAATGACCCTGTCCCGGCGGAAACAGCCACACCCGCTGACGGCGAGGCGACGCTTCGTCCAGGGTCTGTCTTCATCAGCCAAAACGAAGTGCGCTTTGCGCTGGATGGCGGATTCTCCGTGGACGAGGTGGCGTTCATGCTCGACCTCCGCGTTCCGTCCCCAGAGGGGACAATCAACGGCGAATCTCATGTCCAAAGCCAAAAAGAGCCGCCGCCCCGGTGAAGGGACGGCGGCTTTGCATCGCGTAACGAGTAGGTGACGCCTAAACGCGCGGGCGGTTTGCCGGATCGATCGGCCTGTTGACGGTATCAACGTGCGTGGTCCGCTTGCGCCCCGCAAGCCCGGCCAGACCCAAAAGGCCGATTAACCCCAGCCAACCGAGATCGAAGCCGTCGTCATCGTTCTGATTCGTCGTCGGCTGCACCGTTTCAGTATCTGGCGCTGTCGCCTGAGCGAGAGCAGCAGTGCTCGTCGCGGCGAGAAGTCCAGCAGCAAGAGCTGCGGCATAGAAAGGATTGCGTAGCATTTGATGTCTCCAGTGATCACTGGAAGCTGCAATGCCAGGAGGGTGTGAACGTTCCCGTGAGCGTGCCGTGAAGTGTGAACAAAAAACCTTTATGCACGCTGGGTGAGCATGAATGCTGGGAGGAATTGCACATGGCTGAGAACGCCCGTGACTGGGCTCAATACATAACGAGCCGACTCGAGCGGCGGAACGCCGCGGCTGTTGGGGATCTGCGGAAGAACCTGAACGCATTCATCGCCAACACGCTGGCATGCGTTGAGCAGGGACCTGAGGTAAACCAAGCCGCCGCGTCGGTTCGAACGGCCACGCAGCGATACCTCTCCGCTTCCCTCAGCGCTCCTGGATTGTACGACAGATCCGCCAACAGCGAGCCGCTCAGAATCGCGGCAGTGCAGGCCGCACAGGCCTTTGAAGAGACCGTCGTGGCGGCCCCGGCCTCCCAAGGGGTGAAAGACCTGTAAGCGGTGCCGGCAGGAGAGCATAGCAGCGGGCGGGGGTTGAGATCGTAAGGCAGCCGATCACGCGGAAGTCGTTCACCTGCAGCCGGCAGATGTCCGGCCTGTTCCACGGCGAGGCCCACTGGCCGAGACGACGCTAGCTGTCCACGTGCACGGGGCGCGAGCTGCTCCCCCCGGCGAAAAAGTCCTTGTAGTACCTTGCTGCCTTCGGAGCTTCCTGCAGGTTCAATCGTTTCCTCCTGCGATAGGGACGTCAGGCGGAGGAAGAGCCGTGCTGAAAAGTTTGGTTATGGGAGTAGGGTTACTGGCGGCCGGTGCGGTTCCGGCTGGGGCTGGGCACCTCCAAAGTGATCCCTCGGTCCAGCAGTGGCATGACGCCCGCTACGTCTGCAAACTAGGCAAAGATCGCCAAGGAGCCCGCGTGCCAGAACATGAGCGAGACGCCATCTGTCATACGCTTGAGCGGTTCAGCATCATTCTTCAGGAAGGTGCCCACTGCTGGAGCGCAACGAAACAGGAGTGGCTCCCATCCGGGCGGGCCAACGGCTTGTGCGATCACATTGCTACGGCGCGCTAGGGTCGGCACGGCGCCGCTGCGTTGTGGTCCGCTCACGGCAGTTCGCTGCTGACAACCGCATGAAAAGTGCGAGATAAGGCGAACGCAAAACAGAGGCCCCGGAAGGGGCCCCTATTCAGTCCTGCGGGTTTACCGCAATTAACCGTCAATCTGCTTCTGAACGGCCTGGGCAAGGGCTTGGGACGAAGACGTCGCCTCGCACGTTGCCTCGCCGGCTTTCTTCTGCTCGGCCAGGACGTTGGCATTTACGTCGCAGACCGTTGCCGCCACGCCCACCGGAACCTGAACCTGCGTGACGTCCACCAAGTCGGAGACCTCGACATTCAGATCGTTGGCGATTTCCTGAAGCACGACGTCGCCCAGAGAAACCGTTACGAGGCCTTCCGAGGTGCTGTTGTTGCCGCCGCCGCCAGCATTGGCGGAGTTGCCCTGTGCGAAGGCAGAGCCAGCAAGAGCGAGGACGAGAACGGCTGCGGATGCTGTGGTCTTGAACATGGTATTATTTCCTAGTGCTCTTCGTCCCTGTCGAGCACCATAACCTTTCGAAGGCTAATCCGTTCCGGGAAAACCGGCCCGCGCAGAAGTGGGCCCAAGCCATCGAAACAGCGGCTACCTGCCGTCGCTGCACTCTGTCCGACGAAAGTTTCGCCAGCAGCAAAGAAAGCCGCCGCCCCGGTGAAGGGACGGCGGCTCCGCGTAATGTGTTACGGCGATCGTGGTCGGATTACCGGACGACGTATACTACCTGTCGGTTGCTCGGATCAACGAGTACCGGCTGTCCATTCACATAGACATACTGGTATTCGTAGTCAGGGATAGTCTGCAGTTCCACCGTCTCCGGGAGCTGCGAGCCCACCACGGCCTCTCCCTCGAGGTACACCGGATCAACGGGGTTCGATCGGACATACTCGATCCGCTCATCCGGCGGATTGATTGCCGCACCTGCTACAAGCCCGGCAGCGCCTCCGATAGCGGCACCGATAGGGCCACCAACGATCGCGCCAGCCACGGCGCCGGTCGCCGCGCCGGCAACCTCGCCCGTGCCGCCGCTATCCTCGTACGTGACGACCGGATACTCGGTCCGCCGTTCGGTGACGACCACAGTCTCGCCGCCCACATCGGCAGTCAGGTACTGGCTGTAGGCCCAGCCGGTCGTGCCGTCGACCGTGACCCGGCACCAGGCGCCGCTGTCGGTGCAGCCTTCGAGCGTGACTGTATCATCGGTGCTCATCGCGCCGACAATCTCATAGTTTGGGCCAGGCCCCGCGCGAACGTTGAGATCGGTCGTCGCAGAGACAGTCGTCTGCGCATAAGCAGGAATGGCCGTCGCGGTGATTAAGGCAGCAGCGCCGGCGCTGAGGAATGTCTTCAGTTTCATGGTTCATCTCCCGTTATTGGCACGCGCTTCTCAACGGATGAAAGCGCCCATCCGTGCAGCTAACAGAAGACACAACCGCAGAGTTCCAGAGTTCCCCCGCCCTGGCTTTTCAACCAAAACGTCGTTTATCTGAGGTTCATCAACATGGCGGCTGGTGGCATAGTAAATGCTTGATATCGATGACACTTTGAAGGTCTGGCGATCCACCTTGTCCGGCTTCAGACAAGAAATGACCTAGATTCAAACGCGGAGGCATCGGCGGCTGATGCATGACAACGGTCTCAGACGGTCAGGACGCCCGGCTCTCCCGAGCGGAAAGCTCCTTCCGCAGCTCGGCGACCTCCTCCTGCAGCGTGTCGACCTTGCGGGTCAGATCGTGAATCGTCTCCTGCAGGTTCATCTCGCGATGGGCTGCCTCGGCAAGTGCAGTGCGAAGGCTGATACCCCGGTCGAGCTCGCTCTCGTACAGTTCGCGCATCCGGACGACTTCGGACTTGATGTCCGCGTAGAAGGCTTCGCGCTGGTCGACCATCTCCTCCCGCTCGGCTTTGCGGGACTCCCTGGCCGCCTGAAGCTCGGCCTGATGGTTCGCGTCCCGCCGCCTCACAATGGCCCACAGGCCCACTGCGAGAGCCGTGGCGACGGGGAGGAGATAGACGGCGAGGTCTGCGTATTCTCGGTACATGTCATTCGGCATGGGGCGCTGCTCGGTCCCAGCTTTCAATGCGGTGGACGAGCGGCGCGGAGCCGGCGAATTGGGCACGGATCACGCCGGCGCCGTGAAACGCTTGTCACGGGCGAGGTAGCTGGCGATGAAATTGGCAACGAGGCCGGAGAAGGCTGAGGCCACCACCGTAAGGGCAATGGCCGCTTGCGTGTCGTTCTGCCATGCCGCAGGGAATGCCTCAGTCGTCGACCAGAGGTAGAGCAGCGCCCCGGTCACGCCGCTGGTCGCGAAGCCCGCCTTGGCCCCCTGGACAGGCTTGTTCATCTGCTCGATCGGCGAGAGTTCAGGGCCGCCATTGTGGCCGATCGGTGCGGGCATGGTGGGCTCCTCTGTCTGTTCAGGCTTCGGAATGGGGACGGGAGCAGGCGCCGGCATCGCGTTGCCGAGTTCCTTCACCTCGTCGATGACGCGTTCGACCTCCTCCGGGCTGACCAGCGCCTTGTTGAGCGGGTCGCCAGTGTAATAGCTCTGCCCCCGCGCAACCTGCCGGTGGGGGCCCTTCACGCTGGCGAGGACAGGGAAGCTCGCCCACTCTTGCGCCAGGCGCTTGCCGAACTCGGTGCGGCTGATCTGCCCCGCCATGAACGCCTCATAGCCGCGGCGCTTTAGCAGGTGGAATGCGAGCCGGTCCTGCAGGTCCTCGTCGAGGATTTCTGTTCCCCGCAGCCCCAGCTCGCGCTTCAGGTCGGTGAGCGTGGCGCGCATGAACTGATAGCCAGCGGCGGCCGATGAGCCGAAGCGCTTCGACCAAGACGCCTGAGCGCCCAGAACCTCGTCGATCGTCATCTGCGTGACCGGCTTCGGGAGCTTGTCCTGGTTGAAGCCGAAGATCACGTTGTAGCCGGACGGGCCATCGGTGCCGACTTCCGTGGCGCGCACGAAGTCGAGCATCCGAGCCGCGGCGAGCGGGACGGTGCGGTCCATTGTCGGTCTCCTGTGGTGGCAAGAAAAAGCCCGCCGCGGCAGGACCGGGCGGGCGGGAGTCACAGTTCTTTGGGCGACCTGCGCGATCCGTTGAGCTTGTGCGATCGGGGCGAGCCGCCTACTGGCAGCGGGCCAACAGGGAGGCGCTCGCGACAGAGCGCAGGTGCGTCATTCCGTTTCTATACGAGCTCAAGCAATCTCTCGTGGCCACTACGGGCGTGTACGAGCCAACTCTGCACGTGATTATCGGCTTGATGATTTTCCTCGCTGCACTCGCAGCGTGGCGGTCGCCCCGCATTGCCCTTCTCATCGTCCTTGCTGTGCAGTGCCTCAATGAACTCAATGACTTCTACGTCAAAGGTCAGCCGGCCATGACCCTGATCGCACAGTCGATTGAGGACACGGGCTACACGATGGCGCTGCCCCTGTTGATCGGCTGCTGTCTGCTGGCGTTCAGTAGGCTGAAGGTACAGAAATAAGAATGCAGCATAAGGAGAGCACGTCCCTGTGAAGTGCGTTGCATGGTGGTTCTCCTGTGGGTGACGGGCGCAAGAAAACGGCCGCTCAAGGCGGCCGTGTGGGTGGTGGCATGTGCAACCAAAGAGAGAGCCGCTTGCCTGACATAGAGGGAGGAGCTGGTCATGCTGGGTTCATCCGTCGCGGCTACCCTGTCTATGCGTTACCCGAAGGTGCGCTTTGGAATGCAGGAGCATGCATGGCGCTGACGACGCACGACGTAATTGGATATTACTCGCTCATTCTGGGGGAGAAACCCGAGCCGATGGAGGTCGCCTACTATCTCCAGATGTTCGAGGACGTTTGGTCATTGCGGCAGCGGCTTGAGTTCATCGCCAATTGCCGAGCGTCGTCTGCCCTAAGCGCCAGGACTCATCAGGCAGCCCCTGCGGAAAATCACGCGACTGCGTCGATAAAGAACTGATCAAGCTCCGCCTCCGTCTTGCCGAGGAAGGCAGCACAGGCGGCGACGAGCGGGTCAGATCGATCGATTTGCGTGGCGTACTCCCAAGCATCCTGCGCCGCCTCCCTGGCTAGAGTGTCCTCGATCTCATCAAAGAACGCGCTGATCTCGGTTCGACCGATGCCCCACTCTCTAAGGCCGTTGCGAGCCTGCAGAGGTGTAATGAAAGCCGGCACCAGTGGCGGGGCGTCGGCCAACGCGGCTTCCGCTGCCGCGAGCGCGGCGATCTCCGCCACGGTCAGTGGAATGACCTCGTTTTCTTCCATTCTGAAAGGCGCGCTGATCATTCTGGAATACCTTTCAGCACGATGGTCCCGCCACCGAGGGTTCCCGCTAGGGGTCTGACGCGGAATGCGACGATCCGGGAGTTGCTGAGAACTTGCCCGGAAGCGCCGACAGACTGAGGGATGCCGGCGCCGTTCCAATGGAAGACGCTGGAAATGAGCGAAGGCCGAACTCCGCCCCCGCCGGGGTAGATATTCAGCCGCCCTGAAATGCCCTCGGACACGGTGGCGGCGACGCCTGCAGAGATTTGGAATGCAGAGCCGTTGCTGATCGTAGTCCTAGAAATTGTGCTCGTGGCCGAGCTAAAGGTGATGTCCCCGTAGTAGCCTGTCTGCGCCAAGGCGCTGTCGACCCAATAGCCGACGAAAAAAGCATTTGTCGTCGAAGGGAACAGCCCCGTAATGTCCGCTTCGAAGGAGCTGTAGCCGGCGGGCACATTGATATCCAAGAAGGACGCCCCGGCAACAATTGTCGTGGTCGAGATGACGTGGGTGGGCCTGCCCAACGCCGTTCGGGCCGCCGCAGCGCTTGCCGCCGTCGCAAGAGCCACACCCGTCCCAGTAGCCCCGGTTACGACCGATGATCCGTTGGCTGTTATTCCCGCCGCCGTTCTTGCCGCTGCAGCATCCGCCGCCGTGATGAGCGCCGAGCCCGTAGTGGTTGCACCCACCGCCACCCGCGCGGCGGCAGCATTTGCGGCAGTGATCAGCGCGGAGCCCGTAACCGTCGCCCCGATAGCTGCCCTGGCTTGCGCGGGAGTCGTGGTCGCAAGGATCTCCGCGCCAGTAGCTCCGGCCGAAGCCGATGCAAGCACGCCGAGCGACGCACGAACCGCCGCAGCATCGGCATCATCGAACAGCGACCGGACGAATGGGCTGATGTCTGCCAATTGCGCGACCAGCTCGGCCAGCCGCTTGTTCGCCTCGATCGCTGAGGCCGACGCAGCATTGCCCAGCGAGATTGCATAGGCGCCGGTCGACGTGGCGCCGGGCCATGGGTAGGCCAGCGTCAAGGACGTGTTGCTGTTGATCGCCACGATCGGGATGCTAAGCCCCTGCCGCGAGAACTCACCGCCGTTGATGACTTGGATTGCCCACGCCGTGCCGGTCCCGGTCACGGTCTCGCTGCCGCTCGTCACCGTGGCGGTGCCGGTCGCGTAGAAGGGTTGCACCGGCATGGGGCGCTCCTGCGATGTGTGAGAATGCTGAAGGGTGTCAGCCGCCGTGAACGGCGAGGATACTGTCGAGTTCGGCTGGAGACTTGGCCGCGGCTATCTCTGCCTGTGCGTCCTGACGCTCCGCTTCGAGCAGGCCGAGTATGGCTGACTGGCGGTTCGCCCGGATCAAAACCTGTGCCGCGAGGGTCTTCTCGGAGACGCCTCGGCGCTTGGCCTCTGGTGCCAGCAGGAGGGACGAGACGTCGGACGCAACAACGCAAGCGGCGTCGGCCGCCTTGCGTGCATGGACGGCGTACAGGGGTCCGAGAATGGCCGCGTGACGCTCTGCGAAGATCTTGTTGAGCCGCGCCTCTGCCACGGCCCGGAATGCCGTCATGTCCTTGGTCATCTTCATGTGGCGACGATCTCCGCTGACCACGGCAGGTAGGGCCAATGGTCGACCTCGACTCGGTACGTGGCCGGCACGTCAGCGGTCAGGGTGATCGTCCCGCCCTTCCGCTCGATGGGCTGCCCGTCGATGCGCACGACGCAGGGCCTGGGCAGGCCGCGAATGACGGCCTTGTGCTTGCCATCCGCCTTGATGTCGCTCTTCGACACCAGGGCTTCCATGACCGGACGCTTCGTCAGGCAGCCCTCGGAGATGTGGTGGCCGGTGAAGAGATCGATCAGGCCGTCGAACTGGTCCGGCGTCACGCGGACATGCCGGACGCCGGCTCGTTCCAGACCGTCGATCACTTCAGGCGTCACCGGGTCGTCAATGGTCTGGGTGATCCGGCCGTCCTCGTTGTAGATCACGATCACGCAACGTCCCTCCGATAGATCATGTAGTCGAAAATGGCGTTGTAGGAGGCGGTCACGTTCAGCTGGATGTGCGTGCCTTCCGGGATGATCCGTGCGAACCAACCGCGAATCCCTCGCCCGTACTCGGCATAGGTCTGGTCGATGTTTCGCTGCCAGATGAAGTAGACCGGGATGCCGGTGCCCGGCGGCAGGAGGATGAAGCTGTCCGTCGGATCGTGGAAGCCGTTGCTTCCGATCGGCCCCGGGGTGGTGACCACGGTTCCTTTGATGCCGCCACCATGGCCGTAGAAGTTCGATGAGAAGACCAGGTGGAGTGGGTTCCCGCTGGTCGCGTCGAACCCCGGCTTGGACACCTGGACGAATGTTGGTGCAGCGTAGACGCGCAGGCTCATGACCAGGGCCAGTTGTAGACGATGGCGGTATGGATCGGCGGGTAGTCGATCGTGTTGGCGGCGCTAAGGACGAAGACCAGCCGCGACGTCAGCTGAGACCCGTTCGCGGTGACAAACATCTCGGCGCGCGTGTTCGAGTTTGCCGTTCCCCTGAACACGTCGGCTCCCCCATTGAACGAGGCGTCGTAGGACATGACGATCAGCGGCACGAACGGCAGGGCATAGGGGAAAGCGACTGTCGCTGTGGTGGTGGCGTTGTAGCTCAACCCGATGAGGCCGTACGGGGTCGGCGTTGCGCGAGCCGTCACCGTCGTGGTCGTCGGATAGCTGAACCGGAAGATCGGCTGGAGCTGGGCGATGTTGGTATCGAAGAGGCGGGCAGCACCCGGGTTGTCGACGTCCGCTCCTGGCGGCGATATCCTCAATCCGAAGCTGCCGTCCACGTGACGCCCCAGCGAAACCCGCTTCGCCATCTAGGCCCCCAGAATGACGAAGCCGCGCGGTGCTGTGAAGCGCTCGTAAGCATTGCTCGGCGGGTTGTTGACGCCGTTCGTCAGGATCTCGAATTTGCGCGGCGAGGTCAGCGTGTTGGCAGTCGCGAAGAACGCCGGCAGCACGTCGATCCGCTGTTCGCCCAGCGTGTTCAGCCACATGAAGATCACCGCCAGATGGGAGTAGGCGTTCGCTATGCTCTGCCCGATCACCAGCGTTCGCGGCGTGGCGGTGGCAGACCACTCGGGCGTGACGTTGCCGTTCGGCCGCGTGAGCGGGGGCGCAGGGTCGGAATAGCTACCGCTCCCTACGACCAGACCCGCGAACGGCCAGTTGCTGTCGAAAGCCTTGCCTGCCTCCTGCATCCCCGGCACGGCTTCATAGCCGACGCGGCTGATCAGCAATCCGGCAGGGCCGGCATAAAGTCGCCTAGTCATAGATCGAAATAGTCCCGCCCGACCCGTCGATCAGCATCTTGCCATTGTCGGAGATGAGCTGCTGGAACCGGGCAATGGCGAGCTTCACGATGCCGCCCTGCACGACGAACGGAAAGACGTTCGGGTTCGCGCCGTCGGTGATGATGAAGCGGTTCGCGTCGATCAGGACGGTTCCAACGCCGTTAGTGATGTCGAGGAAGATGCCTGTCTGAGTGTAGCCTGACCCGGCGGTGACGCGAGCCAGGAGCGCAAGCCGAACGCTGCCGCCGCTTCCCCCTGCCACGACCTGCGTGCTGAACAGCCCCTGCGCCGAGACTTCGCCCACCGTCGCCTGCACGCCGCTGATGAGATTTGCCTGCGCCGTAATCGAGTTGCCCTGCTGCGTCACCGAAGTAGACAGCGAGTTGAGCGCGTTGGCTTGGCCGAGGTTGACGCCCTCGACGCTGTCGATCCGGGACTCTACTATTTCCTGACGCTCGGCAGCGACTGCAAGCCCCTCCTCTGTGAGGGTGACACGCCCCTCCATCGTTTCAACAACAGTCGCGGTCCCGGTGGCAAGCGTGGCGACGTCAGTCAGTTCCGCCACCACCCCGTCGGTGCGCCTGGCCAGAGCCTCGGTCTCTGTCGCTCGCGTGGTGCGTTCCTCGATGAGGGAGGCGTTGGCGTTTTCGGCCTCGCTGTGCTGGACGACATTGGTCGTGGCGATCGTTGCCGCGAGGCCTTCGAGAAGCTCCTCGAACCGCGCGAGGCTCTCCGGCCCGAACCGCAGGATCTCCTGGATATCCTCCTGCAGGTCGGCGAGCTCGGCCGCCAGGTCCTCCGTCAGCGTCGTGACGATCTGCGGCGCCGAGAAGAACGTGTTGCGCGGCGGGTTGGTCACCACCGTTCCCTGCAGCGTGTAGGAGGTCCGCGGCACCAGACCCTCAGCCACCACACCGCTGACAGATGCTCGATCGAACGTCGCCTGAATGCGACGCGCCGGATCGTCCGACTTCCAATATTCGATGACAACGGCATCGACCGTCACGTCGTCGATCAGATCCCACTGCACCGTGATCGCAGGCAGCGCCCTGCCCGCTGCGTTGGTGACCTGGCTCGCATAGGCGATGAAACCCTGCAGCGTAGACAGCCGCACCGGGAAGCCGGGCGATATGCGCGGAGGCCGCTCGGGAATGACCACCGAGCTGTCGTAGATGCCGTTGCCGACCTCATCGAGCGTCAGAGTCACGTTGCGGGCGCCATTGGCGTTCAGCGCGCCGAGCGAGCGGCCAACCACCTGATAGGTCCGCGTGCCGTAGCGGGCGCTGGCGAGCGAGATCCAGTCGCCGGGCTCCAGAACGATCCAGCGCGGCCGGACGATGACCGTCTCGGACGCCTGATAGCGTGCCCGGCGCAGCGCCGCCTCGGCGAGGTCCGACGCCTGGCTGGCGACGAACACCGCCCCGAAGTTAAGCGCCTTCGCATGGCGCTCGCGATCGGCCGCAAGCGCCGGCGCCGAGGAGCGGGGGTCGTAGGACGTGGCCGCCCACAGATCGTCCGGTGAGTTGTAGGTGCCGAAGACGGTGTTGACGAGATCCGAGCGCGACCGCTTGGCCCGGAACTGCCGCGGGCTGCCGACAATGATGTCGTCGTCGGTGAGTGTCGCGACCACCGGCTGGTTGGCGCCGACGATCGGATGGTCGCCGTCGACCAGGTAGAACAGGCCGCCGCTGCACGCCTCGAGCACAGGAGCGAGATTGTCCGAATGCGTGACGCCATCGCTGGTGGAGAACAGCGCCCCTGCCCGGTAGCGGAGCGACCGGGTGGGCGTGCTCTCGTCGCAGACGTTCGCAGCCGACATCCATGGCGCAGCGGGAAGATCCGCCACCGGCACGCCCTTGCCGACCAGCAACTGGCCGTTGGCGAAGAAGCCGCGCTCGTAATTGTAGGCCTGGACGATCGGGTTCTCGGAATACTCCCACGTCGCCACATCGTTCCAGCGTTGCGCCCCGGCGCCGCCGGCGGTCGTATCCTTGCGCACGTCATAGAGCGGCGCCCCCTGGAACTCGAACAGGAACTGCGGCAGCGAGGCCATCTCTTCGTCGTCGAAGCGGGCGTTGACGACGACGAACGAAGTCGCCTTGCCGACATGGTCCGCCGTCCATCGCCCGGCCGGGTTGGACGAGCCGACGAGGCCGTGCTCGCCGAACTCGGCCGCCTGCAGCGCGGTGTGCCGCCCGTCGTAGAACCGGATGCGCAGAACGTCCTTCTCGAACCCGGTGACCTGTGCGCCCCGACCCTCGACGTTGCCCCAATTGATCGCGCGCCACTCGCCGTTGACCGCAATCCGCGTTAGCGCCGTGACCGGAAAGTCCGACAGCACGAACACCTTCTGCATGTACTTGTTCGAAGCGCCGTAGGTGTTCGTGTAGACATCATGCCCCGCGACTGCGACCAGCCCGACTGCGACCTCACGCGGCCGATCGGCGCCGTACTGCACCTGCAACTGTGTGCCGCTGACAGGTTCCTGCTTCTGGTCGCCCCGGAGCGCGCTGACAGCGAAGTTGAGCCCGATGCCGAGCAGCGCCTGACCGACGATGCCGAGCCCGCCAACGAACGATGCAATGCCGGTGGCCGCAGCGCCGATGGCCGCGATGGCTGGTGCGATGAATGGCATGGCTTATCCGATGCGGAAGGCTCGGGAGAGCGCCGTGATCGGCTCGTAGCCGACCCCGTGCTCGGTCTTGATCGCGACGCCGAAAGAGGTCACGACCGCGGCGCCGACCTTGCCGTCACGCTCGATCGTGCCGACATCGCCGCGCTGCGCCAGGGCCGGTGGGATCGCGTCATAGGCGGACGCGAACAGGTCGCCGATATCGTCGAAACCGGCTTTCAGCAGCTTCTTCGCCGCGCCGGTCTCGGTCCTGTAGCCGCGGAACGTCTTGAACGGCACCTTGCCGGTGATCGCCCCGATGCAGTCGGTGGCGAGGTAGCCGCAGTCGCTGGCGCCCCAGGCGAACGGCAGCGCTGCGTGCGCCTCGATCGCGCGAACCAGCGCCTCTTCCCAGCCGGGTATGCGGGTCATGGCTTGTCCCTCCCCCAGAATATCTCCTGCTTGCCCGAGACCTCCGCGTGCTCGTAGAACCGATCGCCCGGCCATATGGACTGCTGGTCGGCCGTTGAGCGCACCCGGAAGCCCGGCTTCACGTTGTCCAGCGCCCGGCCCTCGCACTGGATCACCAGCGCGGACTGCTCACCCGACTCGTGGTCGATGACGTCGACCAGGCCGCGATAGACCGGCTCGACCAACAGCAGGGCGTTGGTGTCCGGATGGAAATAGGCATCCGAGATCGTGACTGGCCGCTGGTGGTAATCCTCCTGCTCGATCGTCGCGAGCACCGCCGGCGTCAGCCCGTCGTCTGGCGCCTCGGCCAGGCGCATGGTGAGCCCAACCGCTTCGGAGCCGTAGCTGCCCTGGATGTCGTCTACCTCGATCACGCCGCCCGGCAGGTAGGTACGCCCCTCGAATTCGAACGGCGCCGAGCCTTTCCAGAAGCAGTAGATGCCTGTGCCGAAATCGAAGCGGACCATGCCACGGATGACGGCCCGACCCGCGTCGAGCAGGGTGAGCGTGTCTGCGTTAAGGGGCCTCACGGCAGCCTCGTCTCGATCAGCTCGAACGAAGCCTGCTGAAACAGGATGTCGCCGGACTTCTGGAATGACCCGGCCACCGGGCGCATGTAGAGGCTCGGATTGGCGAAGTGGACGGCTGCGCCGGTAAACGCCGATCCTGGCGGGAACGGCGGCTCGAACTCGATCGTCCGCGTCGTGCCTGCGCCAGAGGTGTCGGTCACCTGCGCTAGATGATGGATGCCGTTGAAGAACGTCACGTAATCGCCGCGGCTGATGATCAGCCCAGCGGCAAGGCCCGTGGTCGAGACGGTTCCGCTGTTGACGATCACCGCGACCGTCCCGACCGTCTGCGCTGGCGTCAGGTCGTCCCTATTTGCGCGAGGCCCCGGCCATGCGGGATGTCGGAAGATGGCGCTGCGAAGGCCGCCCCTGAGAGAATTCCACCATGCCTCCACTTCCGTGAAAGCCTCCCGGCGGATCGGGATCGTCTTGAGCGTCACTACCCACACGGGATCTGCGGTCTCGATAATGTTCGTCAGGCGATTACCCGAACGCGATTGCGAAACCGAGAGCTCAAGCCTGAGGTTGATGTCAGCCCAATTAGTGGGCGGCAGCTCGCGAGGATAAGTCGTCACCGCCTCACCTGCCCCCGACGCGCCGCCTCGCCTTGCACCGTCTTGAAGTTGTCCTGCATGGTCTTCACCGACACCTTCACGATCTCGCCAGCGCGGGTCTGGATCTGATTGTCAGCGATCTCGGCGACCAGGCCCGTATCCATCCGAAGGTTCAGCTCAATCGTCTGCTTGCCGGATGCCGCGCCGAGGTTGTCATTGGCGATGATCGAGCCCGACCGCCCCGGCGAGAACAGCTCAGGCCCCCGCTCACCGACGATGTAGCTCTTGCTGCTGGACACAGGCCCGCCTGCAGCGCGGAACCCGCCGAAAATGGAACTGAGGATGCCGCCCAGGCCACCGCCGCCGGCACCGCCTGCAGGGCTGAACAGCGACTGAAACGCGCTGTTGATCAGCATGTCCGACAGGCTCGACAGCACGTCCGTCAGCGCATCCTTGACGCCCTTGGAGCCGTCGATCAGGCCTTTGAAGGCGCTGCCGATGGTTCGCCCGATCGACTGCCCGACGTTGCCCAGCTCGGACAGGCTGGCCTTGCTGGCGTCAGTTTCCTTGCGAAGGCCCTTCCATGCGTCGGCCGCTTTCTTGCCGGCGCCAGCCAGACCACTGCCGCCGCCTGCCTCCCCGCCAGCCGCAGTAGAAACGCTGTTGAGTGCCGCGGTCAGACCCGCCGCCGCATCAGAAGCCGACCGCATGGCGTCCTCGCCAACGCCAACCGAACCCGAGAACAAGTCTCGCCCCATGATCGACTTGGCATTGGCGCCCATTGTCTCTTGAAGCGCCGCATAGGCTCCGGGGCCTTGGCCCCCATAGCGGCCGAGTTCGGTGGGACCGATCGGGGCGATCTGCAGCCCGTCGCCCCCAGGCACCAAAGCCGTCACGCTATTGGCGAGGCTCGTCAGCTCGTTAATGCGGCGCTTGGTGTCATTGATCATGTACTCGATGCCGGCAATGACAGCGTTCACCACGTCGGTGACGATCTCGCCCATCAAGGTCGGAAGCGCCGACCAGGTGGCCTTGATGTTCTCGTATGCCAGCGTGAAGGCGTTCGCGACCGTGTTGGCCGCCCCCTTCACGATCCCGACGACATCGACACCGATGGCCTGCTGGATTTCGTCGCGGAAGTGGTAAGCCGCCGTGACCGCGATCGTGATGCCGACGACGAGCGCGCCGAGAGGGTTCGCCGCCGCTGCCAGAGCGACAGCCTGCAGAGCCCCGACAAGGGCCGTGCCGAGCGCCGTGGCCGCCGCGTAGATCGAGGCGATGATCTGAGGGCTGATCATGATCGCCAGCGCGCTGCCAGCCACAGCCGCATATTCCGCGACAGTCGGCAGATAGGCCAGCATCTCGACCAAGCCCCGCGCCATCGCCACCAGCGCCTCAGAGACAACCACCATGGCCGGCAGAAGGGCGGCAGCGAGCGAGGTGGCAACGCCGGTCGCCGCATAGCCCACGCGGGCAAGGTTGTCGTTGAAGGCCTCGGCCGCGCGGCCCGTCTCGGCGCTGATCGTCAGGCCGAATGCGTCGGCCTCGTCAGTCAGAGCCTTGAGCCCGGCGGCACCGCCATTGAGCAATGGGATGAGATCCGCGCCGGAGCGGCCCATCAGTTCCATCGCCAGGGCAGTCTTCTCCGCCCCGTCCGGCATGGTGGCGAAGCGGTTGCCGATCTCGCCCATAATCTCGGTGGCGGACTTCAGGTTGCCGTCCGCGCCCTTGACACTGATGCCGAGCTGCTGGAACGCCTTTGCCCCGGTGCCCGTGCCAGCCGCCGCGTCCTTCATATTGCGGGACAGCCGGGACACGCCCGTCTGAAGCTGGCCGATGGAAACGCCGGAGAGATCCGCCGCATACTTCAGCCGCGACAGTTCCTCGATCGGAATACCGATCTTGCTCGCCGTCTTGCTGAGGTCGTCGGCGTCGTTGATGATGCCGCGAATGGCAAGGCCGATACCGGCGATAGCCGCGACCGCCGCAGCCGCAGCTGCGACGAAAGCACCCTTCATCATCTGCCCGACCTTGCCGAGCGATCCCTGCGCGCCCTGCAGGCCCTTGTCGAAGGCGGCGGTGTCGATCCCCAGATTGACGCGGAGGGCGCCGATCACTGCATTACCGGCCATACGTCACCTGTTCCGTCTGCCCGACAACCACGACCGAACGACTTCCTCGATCTGTTCGGGGAGCATCTTCTGCGGTCGCTTCGGCTTGTCCGAAGGCATGATGTCTTTGAGCTTGGGGAACTTCTTGGAACGGTAGAGCGCGGCGGTCGTCCACGCCTGCCAGGCGCGGCCTTCCTGCTCTTGCTTGGCTTTGCGCGCCCGCCCGTCGATCACCGCGGCGAACGTCCGTGGCGTCTGCCGCCAGAACTCGTCAGGCGGTAGACCGAACTCGCCGGCCCATGTCCCGTAGAGCGCTAGCCAGTCCGGCGCCCCTTCGCCTTCTGAGGGCGGGCATTGGTGTTGCCTGCCTCCGTCGCCGGGAACGACGCCTGAAACGCGCGGGTGATAAGCTGGCTGGCTTCGGCCGTGCCCACGGCGGTGATGATGTCGCCGGCCTCTTCCTCTGTCACGTCATCATGGAACCGCTGGAGCCCGATCTGAAAGACCTTGCGGAATGAGGAGGCTTTTGCCCCCATCACCTCGCCGAGGTCTTCCATCTTGATGTCGAACTCCTCCTCGATCGCGACGATCGCATTGAAGTCGAACACCAGCTTGTAGGGCGTGCCGTCAGCGTCGAACGCGATCTCGCCTTTGATCGGGTTCGCCATTAGGCGGCCTCCGTCCACGTTTCGGCGCCGGACGGGGCAACCGTGATGGTGGCCGTCATGCGGTCGTCGATCGGCATGGACTTGCTGTAGGTCAAGACAGAGGCCTCGAAGGTGACGGTGACGCCATTCGGAAACGTGATCTTGTGATCGCGCTTGTCGCCGCTCGCCTGAAGTTCACGGAGGAGAATATCGGTCTCGCTGCCTGGAACCCAGTTGATGGTGAACGACGCTTCGCCCGGATCGATCAGGCCGCTGATGAATTCGCGGCGCCGGTCGGGGCTCTGCATGTGGGTAACGTCCACTCGGTCGGTGGATTCTTCGCCGGGTGTGATCTCAGTCACTTCGCCGATCTCGGTGAAGACGCCAGGGTCGGCACCGTCATGGATTGCGTAGGTGCTGAGGTAGCCGATCATTGCCTCGGTGGCCATTGTCAGGTCTCCTTGTGCCAGATGATGAAGTCGAGGCTGACGCGGTGGAACTCTTCCCCGCCTGAGCCTTGTTCGAAGGATTGTCTCTCGCTCTCAAGGAATGACCCTTGGAACATGATGGCGCCGACCGTGGCGCTGAAGCCGCTGAGGACCGTCTTGACGGCGCGTGAAACGCCGATGGCCGATGAGTAGGTCTTGCCCCAGGCGTCGATCTGGACGCGCGTCTCGACCAGCCCGGAGGCACCGGCCATCGTGTAATCCGGCGTCCCGCCAACTCTGGTCAGGACAACCGACGGCGTGGCCGAAGCCTGCGGCCTGGCGTTCCAGTTGACGCGATTGCCGACAAGCGCTGTCAGCCCGGCGGTGGCCAGGAGGTGAGCGGCTAGAGCCTCTTCCATGATCAGCCCTTCGCGGCTAGTCGCGCCGTCTTGCGGGCGTGGCGCTTGGCGGCCTTCTCGATCTCAGCCCAGAGATCCGCCTTGATACTGTCGAGGACGCCATCTTTGTGGGCATCCCACGATGGCCGTAAGAACGCCTGCGGCCCGTGGTCGACGGTGCCGAACTCTTGCGTGATCGCCTGAGGCAAACCACCCGCGCCGACGAATATCTCGACCGACGCCTTGTCGTCCTTGAACATCTTCTTGTGCACGCCACGCTGGCGGCGGGTCAGCTTGGTCCCTACGCCAATGCTTGCTTGAAGATTGCCCTCGTCGCGCGGTGCCTTGGCGGTTGCCGCGTCGGCCACTGGTTGCGCTGCCTTGCGCAGGACTCGCCGGAGCGCTGCCTTGCCGGTCGAGCGAGGCAACTGCTCAAGCGCAATCTCAAGCTCTTTCAGGCCCTCGACCTTGACGGTTGCCGCCATCAGTCGGCCCTCGCGCTCGCGGTGATCTCCTGCCCCTCGCGGCGGCCGATCTCTTTCACAGCCACGATGTCGTAGGTGCGACCGCCGAACTGTACGCGATCCTTCGGGTTGAGATCGGCGGTCACGGATGACCATCGCACCCGAAACCGCGTCGTCACCTCGGCGCCGACTTCCTGTGCAGACCATCGCTCGCCGTCGCGGATGTCTTCCTTGGAGGCCCACACGGTGGCGAGCGGTGCCCATGTCTGGACGGGTTCGTTGAAGGCGTCCCGCGTCTCGGTGAACCGCTCCAGCGTGATGCGGCGGTCCATCTTGCCGATGTTCAGCGGCTTCATGACCAGACCCGGTACGTGTTCAGAAGCGCCTCGACCGCCATCGGCAGCTCAGCCGGGGCGCCGTCCTCGGCCACGTTCGAGCGGAAGGAGAACCATTGCGCGATCAGCAGAAGCATCGCCTGTTTGATCGCCGCTGGCGGCGTCTCCTGCCCGGTCACGTAGCGAATGCGGACAGCCTCATCGTCGCTGTAGAGCCACGGCCACGAGGTGCCGGTGGCAGGCAGCAGATAACCGTTCCTGATCTCGTAGGAGGCGGGGTCGATAACCTGCTCTTCGCCGTCCCGGTCCAGATAGGTGACACTCTCCACGGAGACGATAGGCCTATATGGCAATAGATCCCGGGAGAACCCGCAGGCGCGAAACTCAAGAGTCTGCAAGCCCACCGAACGGCCTAGCCAGCCGTCAGGGCCGTCAATCCAGCCCTGCGCCGCGGCGATCAGGCTTTCGACGTAGACGCGCTCTTCGTCGTCATCGAGACGCAGATGCGCCTTGGCCTCATCCCATGACAGGATCGGCTCGGGTGGCGTGATGACGACGACGCGCATGCTCAGTCCTTGGCCTTCTCGGCCTTGGGCTTCGGCGCCTTGATCTCTTCGACAAGGCCGCGAGCGACGTGCTCCTTTCCGCGTGCCTCGGTCATGGTGACCTTCGCGCCGCGACGGACGTTCTCGTTGCCATGCCGGAAGGTCTTCAGTGCTTTCAGGTCCATTGCCGTATCCTCAGTTGAGAGAAAGGCCGCCCCAGAGATCCAGGGCGGCCGATGCCATTACGGGGTCGGGACGGTGAACGGCCCGGTGACGAACGCTTCCGGCCGCTTGACGGCGAGCGCCAGCCGCTCCTCGCAGCGGATCGAGACCATGTTCTTCTCGAAGTCGTCGACGTTCTCGGTGGAGACCACCACGTTCGCGTCCTCGCGATCGAAGATCTGAGCCGCCGTCTGGAAAGCGCCGGTCAGGAACTCACCCTGGAACTCTGGTGCTTCGGTCGCCACAACAGGCAGACCCCAGAGGGTCGGGCCAGCGAGGGACTGCGGGTTGCCGATGATGTACCGGCCAAGAGTGTCCTTGGTCAGTTCGATCTTCGCCCAGTCGACGAAGTGCAGGACGAAGCCGGTCGCCGGGAGGCGAGCCAGCTGCGACTGCAACATTGCGAGACGGAGGTCGTCGATCGGCGTCTGCGCATCGACCGTGAACGCCGGGGCGTATGCGGTCGCCTGCGGGACGATACCCTCCAGGTGGCCGCCGAGACCCGTCCCGAACAGGATCTCCTGCTCCTCGACATACTTCAGACCGTAGCGCATCTCCGCGTCGATCATCGACTGGAGCTGCGCGAAGTCATCGAGGATCTGCTTCGACGCCTTGAACATGTGCGCGATCGTGGCGACCGGCGTGATCTTGGTGGCGAACTCGATATCGGAATACGGCTTTGCCGTGCCTTCCGCCGCGATCACTGCCGCGGCGTTGGTGAAGCCGGTCTGCTGCACCCAGAAGATCGCAGGGGAAGTGGTGCGCCCAGGTGCGATCAGGTTGCGGATGAACAGGCGCTGCTTCGGCGCGACGTCGATGCCCGGCAGACGCTGCGGCTCGACGACGCCCTCGGCGATGTCGACCGACGTGGTGACGTTCTTCACCGGGACGCTGATGCTCTTGCCGCGGCCGATGCTCGACGTAACGCCCTTCAGCGCCTCGCCTTCAACGACCTGCTGGCCGAAGGACTTCGGCCGATCGGCATTGCCACCGGCACGACGGGCGCCGCTCTGTTCGACTTCGCCGAGGCGAGCCTTGAGGTCGTCGACGGCGCCGGTCAGCGCCGACTGCGTGGAGGCCAGTTCATCGACGACGCCCTTGGTCTCTTCCGAGAGCTTGCCGTAGTTCTTGACCTCGGACATCGCTGCCTCGGCCTTGCGGGAGAACTCGTCGCTGACGCGCACGAGCTCGTTGGAGACCTCCGAAAGGAGCTCCTGCGTGGTCTTGCTCATAGTGGGTTGTTCCGTTCTTTACGCCCGCGCGAGCTTCAGTCGCGCCAGTGCGAGGGACAGGTCGGTGCTGTCTTCGACAGCGGCTTCGCCAGCGCCCGGCTTGGCGTTATCGAGAGCAGCGCTCGGCATGCCTTCGACAATCTCTTTCATCAGCTTGCGGCGCTCCGAGCGCGGCACAGGCTTCCCGGCGGCAAGGGCCGCCTCCAGTCGGTAGAGCGCGGTGGTCGAATTGCTGACCTCCGCCGGCTCTACCTCGAAATCCGCAGTGCTGTCGGCGAAACCCTTATCGACGGCGCCCTGCCCCGCCAGCCAGGTCTCGGCGTCGAGCATCGCCTTCACGGCATCGACATTGTTGCCGGTCCGCTCAGCGTACATCTCGGCTGCCGCCTGATCGAAGACGGCCATGATCTCCGCCGTCTCGTTCATGACGTGGCGGTCGCCGGCTGCGACCCACTGCGTGTTGTGGATCATCATGAAGCCGAGCTTGGCGATCTGGATCTCGTCGGCAGCCATGGCAATCGCCGAAGCCGCTGACGCCGCAATGCCAAGGATCTGCACCGTCACCTTGGCTGGGTGAGCGCGCAGCATGTTGTAGATCGTGACGCCCTCGAAGAAGTCTCCGCCAGGGGAATTGATCTGGACGGTTACCGGCTTCTCGCCGATCGACCGGAGCGCCGCCCCGACGCGCTTGGCGGTTACCCCGTCGCCCGTCCAGAAATCGTAGCCGATAACATCGAGGATGGAGATCACGTCGGACCCATCCGCAGCGGCAGCGCGGGGCGTCTCGATCGGCGTGTACATCCGAGCAGCTTTTTCGGTGAGGTGGATGGACCCTGTGAGCCCGTCCGGGCACCGAAGCTCCGGGAGTTTACGTAGGCTCATGGCTGGTTCTCCTGTGCCGCCGCATCGGCCTGATCGATCGGCACGTTCTGCATCTGCGTGCGGATCTCATCGCCGCCATCAACGGGCTCATCACCCTCCAGACGACGGACCTGATTGATGGTCTTGAAGCCTGCGCGGATGGCGACCTCATAGGCCTTGTATCGGGCCTCGGTGTCCGTCCGCAGCAGATCCTCGTAGTTGAACTTCACCGCGAACCGGCGCCGCTCTTCCGGCGTCATGATCCGCTTGGTGATCGCCTGCTCGATACGCTTCAGACGGTTACGAAGACTCAGATTGAGCCAGTTCTGCATGATGGCGGAGACACCGGTCCCCCACATCGTCTGACCTTCAGCCGCGTGCCCAACGAGGATCGGCGGAAGCCCAAGCCAGCGGCAGACATCCTCGACGTTGAACCGGCGATTCAGGATCATCTCCGCATCGCGCATCGACAGGCTGATGGTCTTGAAGTCCATGCCGCCTTCCAGCAGCATGGCCCACGGCGCATTCGGCCCGGAGTTCGCGTCCACGAAGTTCTTCTTCGCAGAGGCACGGGCCTCATCGTTGAGCTTTGCGCCCGGAGGCATCACGAAGAAGCCCTTGGAGCGAAGTCCCTTGGAGAAGGCCTGCCCGGCCATCTTCTCCGTGGCGATCGTCAGGCTCAGGGTCTGGCGCGCATACTCCACCGGAGAGAAGCCGACATCACCCTCACCGAATGCCTTTAGGTGGAACACCTTCTCCGCCGGCAGGACGATTTCCTTGCCGCGGTCCGGAAACCGAAACTCCAGCTTGCCGCTGCTATTGCGGACCACGGCGGTCTCAGCCGGCATCGGATTGAGCGCCACCAGCCGAGCACCGCTGTACGCCTTCTCCGCGAATGCATTTCCAGTAGTACACAGCCCCAGGACGCGCTCTTCCCAGAACTCGATCGCCGTTTGTTCAGCGTTCGGGCTCTCGTCCAGCAACGCCTGCAACGGGTGATCCGTCACTCGGACCTTCACGCCGTCAGAACGCTTCTCCATCACGTCCAGCGACAAGCTGGCGACTGTCTCAGCGGTTATGCGGGTGCCTGCCCAGAACGCGGAGAGGTTCAGCGCGCCCTTCGGCGTGACACTCTCGCCTGCCCATGTGTCGTCGCCGCCGAGGAAGTCATAGAGGGCGCCGTCGCGGGCCGTGAGGCGCTTGCCGAACCATCGGCTCCAGACACCCATCAGGCGCTCACGACATTCTCGAAGATGTCAGACCAGTTCATTCCGACCTCCTCGGCTGACATCCAGCGGGCCTGCGCCATCATGTGCGCAACCGGCCCGTCGATCTTGTTCTCGGCGCGGTTCTTGCGGGGATAGACGTTGTCCTTCGCGTCGGCTTTGGCGACGACGTTGGACAGCATCCATGTGAAAACGGGATCGCCGTTGTGGGCGATCTTCCGGGAGCGGATCAGCCCGTCCATCTGCTTCATGGCCGGCGAGAAGTTCAGCACCAGCGGCCGAACCTCGATCGTCGGGACGCCCTCTTGCGCCAGTTCCGACATCATCATCATCGCCTGGTGGGGATCGAAGGCGACTTCCTCGACCTGATAGTCCGCGGCGAGCTTCAGGAGTTCGTCACGGATCGTCACGTAGTCGATCATGTCGCCGTCGGTCTGCGTGATCCAACCGGCCTTTTCCCAGCCCCGATAATGCTCGTTCTCACCCTGCTCAATGGTGGCTTCTGGTAGGTAGTAGCGGCCGAACCGCGCGAACCCGTCGCCGTGCCTGAACGTGATCTCGACCGCGGCGATGTCTATCGTCGAAGCAAGGTCGACGCCGATGCGGCACGGCTTGCCCGCGAAGTCCTCGATCTTCAGCGAAGGGTCTGCGCTCTCGTTCCAGCGCTGGATATTGAAGTAGGCGTCCCGCGCCTGGACCCAGAGGTTCAGATGCTTTGTCTTGAAGATGCCGACCTTGCGCGGATTGTTGATCGCGTCCCGCTGGCGAGCCCGCAGGAACTCGCCCTTCACGCTCACGTCGAGGTTCGGGTTGGCCTTCCGAAGCGCGTCCTCGCCTGTCCAGTCATCCTCGGGGTCGACCGTGTAGATCAGCGCGAACAGCTCGTCGTTCTCGACCAGCCCCTCCAGAACCTTCTGCGCGTCTTCCATCGCCGCGAAGCACGGGCCGGCGAGATTGTCCCCTGCGGTCGTGATAATCAGAAGCAGGGGCTGCTCTCTGGCGCCCATGCCGGTTTCCATCGTGTCGACCTGAACGTCAGTGTCGTGCTCGTGGTACTCGTCGATGATCGCGCATGTCGGCGACGAACCATCGCCAGGCTTGCCAATCACGGGCTCGAACTTCGACCCGTTGCCGAGGATGTGCAGGTTGGAAGCGTTAACCGAGAGCCCGAAGGCCGATTGCAGTGCCGGCGTCTTCTGCGCCATCAGCCGAGCCGGGCCGAAGACCTCCCATGCCTGGCGCTCTGTCGTAGCGCCGGAATAGACCTCTGCCCCATGCTCACCGTCCGCAGTCAGCATGTAGAGGCCAATCCCGGCCGCCCATGTCGACTTCGCGTTCTTCCTCGGCTCCAGGATCAGCGCCTTGCGGAACCGCCTCAGGCCATCGCGCTTGCGAACCCAACCAAAGAGCGCCGCCGTCTTGAAGCACTGCCACGGCTCGAGCTGTAGCTTGAGCCCTTTGCGCGCCCACTCGCCTTTCGAGTGCGGCAACAGCTCAAGGAACCGACAGACCTTCTCCGCCTTCGCCCTGTCGAACCGGAACGGAAACGCCTTGTCCTTCTGCCTCGCGAGATCGTCCAGATGGCGCTGGCACGCGAGCCGCACCCACTTGCAGGCGAGGATCTTGCCGGAGACTACATCCCGCGCATAGCGGTTCGCGCTGTCGATGTAGTTCGTCGGGCTAGCCGAGCGCCTTGAACGGGTTGTCTTCATTGCGCTTCGATGCCGATACCCTGGATTTGGCCGCC
The DNA here is from genome assembly GCF_014196845.1 of Aurantimonas endophytica. Lineage (GTDB taxonomy): Bacteria > Pseudomonadota > Alphaproteobacteria > Rhizobiales > Rhizobiaceae > Aurantimonas > Aurantimonas endophytica. The sequence goes on along the minus strand of NZ_JACIEM010000001.1, from coordinate 636,525 downwards.
GGCCCGAGACCCAATTCCGCACGCAACGACTGCGCCCGCTTCATCGCATCCGACCGCATCGCCACTTCCGGTCGCGGACGGAACATCGTGTCGCCGGTCTGCGTGGTCGTGGTGTAGGTCCGCCCCAGATCCTCGATGATGCCCGTGGTGATCTCGACCTCTTCGACGCACGAGGCGTAGTCGGCGATCACGTTGCCCCACTCGAGGCTCAGCGTGCCCATGCGCTCCATGGAGGCGCAGGTCTCGAAGAAGATCACCGTCGCCCGCTCCGAAAGCCAGTCCGCCGGCTGCGGCGTGCCAACCTCAGCTTCCGGTTCGTTCGGATTCATCCGGCACTTCTGCGCCGTGCCAGAGACCACCTTCAGGTGCGTCGGCTTGCGTGGTCGTCCACCGGCCATGTTTGGAGTCCAGTTTTGCACGTGTAGGAAATTCACGAGACCGCCGGTGCACTAGGAGGAGCGGCTGGACTTTTCAGCCCCGCCCCCTGGCCTCCTCACGCTGCTTCACACGCGAATGGCAGCCGGTACAGAGGCTCTGTCGCTCTCCGTGCCAGAAGATGACCGGATCACCACGATGCGGCTCTACGTGGTCGCAGACGGTTGCTGGAGTGATGCGTCCGTTGCGCTCGCACTCAGCGCATAGTGGATGCTCAGCCAGTTGTGCCTTGGCTATCCGGCGCCATGCTGCTGTCCAGTACCAGCGGCGCCATGGCTGCTCTTGGGTGCGTTGGCGGTCGTATTGTCTGTTGGCCTCGCGGTTCGTGCGCTGGCCTTGAGAGCGATGGATTGGCGGTCGGAGGGGCAATATCAGCCTCCTTGCGCAATCTGGTTCTAAGCCTGCCCGCTTATGCGCCGCGCTACCTCGACGAGATCAACGCCGGCCATGCGGGCATAGCGCTGCACAGCCAGCACTGCGGCTTCCTCAGCCTGCCAGTGTGGCCAGTATCTGCCATCTGCTACGCCCTTGAGGGTCGGCGAGTGCGGAAGGCCCATGACACTGGCGAGGATGGCGTGCCCTGCCTCGTGCTCCCGGCTCATCTGCACCAAGCTATCCCGCGTCAGGGATGTATCGTTCCTGGCGTAGCCGAGAGAGACGGCGCGGGCACGGTCCTCGGCACTGTCGCCGGGCCATGCCTTCACGAATGAGCCATCGCCATAGAGCGTGGTGGTGAGCCCGGAGGCGTCCATCTCGATCGAGGATCCGGCGAGGTGAAGGGTTAGCATCAGCGCTTCGTCCTTGATTGCGTTGCGGATGGGTCGGTTAGTGGCGCACTTCATCGAAAACGCAGAGCCTCTCCCGAGGCTGCGGTGCAGCAGGGCCTTTCGCGCGGTGGTGAACACTTTTCAGGGATCGAGAACGGGATTAACCTCAGGCCATGCCCGACGATCGCTACACGCTTCGCAAGGACCCGGACGGCACATGGCGCGTCGTCGACATCTTCACCGATCTGCCTGCTGTCGTGCATAGCCAGGTGATGATCCTGATGGACATGGAGGAGGCTGATGACATCGTCGACCTGCTCAACACGTTAGATCGCAAAAGGCGAGCCGAGCAGGCCCCGTGATGGCCGCGACGAGCAGGGTGGCGCCGAGGCGCTTGAGGGACAATTCGCCTCGCACCCTCGACCAGAGTGGACACCATTGAACGGGGAAAGAGCAGTGCAGAGGATCTTGGTGGTCTGGTTTGGCGTTTTGGCGATCGGCCCGGCCGGAGCAACAGACCTCCAGCATGATGAGGTGATCGAGCGATGGCACACCGGTCGATACGTCTGCAAAATGGGCCAACGTCCCGACGGAGGGGACTTGACGGAACAGGAAGTCGAGGTGGCGTGTCAGTCGGTCAACGAGATCGGAAAGATCTTGGTTGAAGACGGCTACTGCTGGAGCCGATCAGAGCAGGAGTGGTTTCCGGCCAGGACTTATGCCGGCTTGTGCAGCAAGTAACGCGCCACGATCCGGGAGAGCCGGGCCTTGATGCTCCTGCCCGCCGGAGTAGGCTGCCGACTGAACAGCGGAAGGGACGATCATGTTCAGTACGGCGAAGTGCGGACATTGCGGCAAAACGGGCACGAAGCTTGAAATCATAGAGCCACAAGGAGCGCGATATAAACTCAATGCCGTCGTCTGCTCGTCGTGCTCGTCAATCCTCGGCGTAACGAGCTTCTACGATGCCAGCACGCAAATCAGAGCGCTTCAAGAAAAGGTCGAGGGCCTACGAAGCCAGACGGATCGGGTGAGCGCGCTTCTGTCAGACATTTTGTTCCACCTTGCGCGATAGCCCGCAGCGGCGCGAACAGATCGGCGTCCAGACCCTTTGGTATTCGGCAGTGTGTTTCTTCCTTTTCCGGCGAAAACAATCTGCATGGCGCGACCTATTGCCCCGCCGCCTAGAGAATGCCCACCGCCAGGTGAGCCCAGATCGCCAGTGTGACTACGAGGACGGCGACGCCCAGAAAAACCCGCCGCAGTTGGCTGTGCATGGATTCGTAGATGAGAACCAGAGCGATCCCGGCCGCGCCCAGAAGCGCCGCTGCCGCCGCGAAGTCCTCAAAACCCCAGTTCATGACGATAACGCTCCAAGCAGCGATGAGATGTAGGCCGCGAGAGCAGCGGCGCCTTCCTTCTTTACCGCGATGACGCGTTGCGTCCTAAGAGCCGCTCAGCTGGATAAGGACTCCCCATGGCCGCTTCGCCCGGGCGACAGCATTTTGTCGACACCAACAATCAGAAGATCATCGTGGTCGTCCAGATGATCACCCACCTGAAGCAGGCGGGCGCGGAACGGGCCGAGGTCTTCTTCGTCGGCGGAAACAGCGTGGTGGTCCAAGGGACGGTCGACGAGGTCTTCGGGCGGCTTTGGCCCTGAGCCGCGCGATTTGTCCGATGCGGTACCTAATCGCGCAATATACGGTCGCAGCGAGGGATAAGCTGAATGCACCAATACGAACCAGTGACCCTATGGCATCTCGCGGATCAAATGCTCCTGCACAACGCGTGGATTGGGAAAGGCTACGCCGACACTTTCTCCGAGTTACAGGAAATGCCTGGTTTGTCTGACGTTACAACCCGCTATGCGTTTCATACCTCGCAAGCCGATGAACGCTCTAGCAAAGAAGACGCCTGGGAAACTGTCCGTCGGGAGCAGTTCGATCATCTGCCTTCGAGGCGGAAGGCACTTTTTGCGTTCATGTCACGAGAGGACGCGGAAAGAGCGGCCCTTACATGGGGCGGAGACTTGCGAGACCGCGTACCGGTTCGCCTGCATTACCTGCCGAACACGCTCATCCACGTTGCCGACAGTCGGCTCCTAGACTGTCAACCAGTGGATTGGCGCCAGCGCGCCCTCATATATTGGCGCGGCGAATGCTCAGCCAATCCTTTGAAGGAAGTGATCCTTCATGGCCGGGTCTACTTCCCAGACTGGGAGAGTTCACCCTTCGGTTTGATGGAAACGAAGACTCCAGGGAAGCCTTAAGACCGTGACGAGCAAAGCCCGTTGGGGCTGACCACGCGGGAATGGTGGAAAAGCCAGCCGGCTCCATCTCGGTCGAGGACCCTGCGACGTGTAATATGCCGTTGGCACCTGCGGACCAGGCTGAGGACAAAGCCATGAAGGACGAGCCGACCGCTTCAACGATGGCTGCAGGACTAGCCAAGCTTATTCGCGAAGTGAGGCAGTTGCAGACGGAAGTCACCAAGCTCCGAGCAGACCTAAGGGGCTTTACCGGCGGTCGGAAACAATTTCCGCACTGGCGGTCCACGCCGGTCCTTCCTCCCGAGACCGGCGGCGCCTACGAAGCCAAGGCCGAAAAAGATGAACCACAATCTGCGATCATGTTGGCTCGGTATGAATACGGAGAGAACCCAAACCTCGAAATTCCGACCCGAACACTGCTGGCGATAGCCAAGGAATTAGACGGAACCCTACGCGATGTTCGCGCGGCAAGGCTGGACATCAAGGCGATCGCTGACGATTCAGACTTGAGAAACGATTTCAAGGAATGGCAGAGAAACCAACGCTAGCCACTCATTTCAGCCAGATCCGCAGCATCGGCCTCCTCGCAAAAATCTCTGGTAGTCCGTCCACCGGCCCTCGCTGTTTTCCGGCCGGGCGCTTCAACTCTTCAAATGATGACTAGCCGGCTTTCGCACTCGACGATCGTCTCGATCGGGCCGTCGCCAGATGACCGCCGTTAAAACAATCGGGTGGGCTGAGTAGGTGCTCATAACGGTGGACAACCAAACCGGTACCAAACATTCCCTTGCGTCCCCTTCTGGCACAATTGATCCTCATGCAGCGACCATAGGAGATGCGAATGGCCAAGAAACAATCCAGTTCGAGCACATCCACTCTGGCATCGAAGGTGCTCAGCGGATCGAAGAAAGCTACGGCAGCTGATGCCAAGAAGCTTGCTGCCTCAGTCCTGTCTCAGGATGAGAAGAAGGGACAGAAATAACTCTGCAACGGGCTGATGCTATGCGAGACGCAGCTTCTCTCTGAGCCTGCGCTCGCCATCCAGAGAAGAAAAAGGCCCGCCGCAGCGAGCCCGAAACAACGAAGGCGGGAGCCCTGATCGGACTTCCGCCTATTCGTCTATCTGCTCCTAAGTGGGCCCCGATGTCAAGCAGCCCGGCGGTGCGCGGCCACTGTCCCCTTCGAGGCCAGGTTCCACACCTCGGCCAGGCGGTCCAGAGCATGGCGCAGTGCCACTGCCGCTGACGGTCGGCGCACTTTCGTCCTCATCGCGATCTCGCGCAGCGACTGTCCTTCGCCGCAGACTGACCGAACGAGCCAATATTCAGCCCGCCCTATCTCCCGCGCCGCCAGAGCCAGTTCCCGTCCCGCCTGCATCCGGCTCTCGCTCATCGCGTCTGCGCGCCCACCGCCGCCGTCGACCCGCTCCCGGATATCACCGGGAGAAGGCGGTCCGGCCATGACGCGCTCATACAGCATGCGAAAGCGCAGGCCGGCAGCAGCCTGCAATGGCGTAATCGTCCCCCTCGATTCCATGAGAACGAGCGGGCTCTCGTTTGCATTCCGAAGCGCATGGACCTTCCGCGGGTTCGTACGGTCCTTAGCGTGGGCAGGTGTCCAGTAGGGATTGTCCACCTCGGCCATCTCGACATCGAGGCGCGGCGAGCGCGCTGCCCGCTTCATCATCCGGGCCGCGTATCTCGCGCCGCTCGCCGTCTGCGTTCCAGCCCTTGCCGTCATGCCCTGCCCTTCACTCTTCGTTCCCATCAGGCCGCCTCCGCCGAGGTGCCGAGCCGGGCGTATGTCTTCGGGATCTCCTCGAACCGCCGGCAGGCGCCGAGGAACTCGAACTTCACCGTGCCAGGCTCTCCGCACCGCGGCTGGAACCGGATCTTCTTCGAAATGACGAGCGTCTGATCGCGCGCATAGTCGCGGTAGACGACGAGTCCGGCATCCGCCTTGTTGCGCCAGTGGGCGGAGCCGGCGAGATCGTAGAGCGTCGGGATCGGCTCTCGGCTGTCACCCGGCGCGGCCCGGATCTTCGTCGGGTGGACGATGATCCAGACAGTGACGTCGTGGTGCGCGGCGAAGCGTTTGCACTTCGAAATGAACTGGCTGATGAACTCTGTCTCCGTGAGCTTGGCAGGGCGGCTTGCCTCGATTTCGTTGTACGGGTCGATGATCAGGTGCCGGACGCCCTGACGAATGACGGCCGCCTTGGCGCGATCGAGCACCCAGTCGATCGCCGGCGTGTGGTCCTTGGCGTTGATGAAGACGAAGCGGTCCCTCACCCACGCCATGGCATCGGCGAGTTCCTTGGCTGTCATGCGCGGAGTTGGTCCCTCGTGGAAAGGGAAGCCCGCCCAGATCTCGCAGAGGTCCGCGATGTGGTTGGCGTCGCCCGTCTCCGGTGAGAAGACTGCCCAGCGGTCACCGTTCATGCGCGCCGTCTGGACTGCCACCTGGTCGAGCCAGCGGCTCTTGCCGTGGTTCGGGATGCCCGTGACGACGATGAACTGCCCTGGTTGATACCGAAAGGCACGGTCCATCTCGGGGAAGCCCGTGGACTTCGGCTGCGGGCCGCGGCCGTGGTAGAGGTCCAGCACCTCGTCGGCAAACTCCGAAGCATCGTGCAGGCCGTCGATCGGCCATGGCTCCGCATCCTTCACGCATTGCCGGACTGCATCAGCGCCTTGATGCATCAGCGTGTCGTTGGCGTCCTTCTCCTGGACGTCGTCGCGGTTCGGAAACCGCACCCGCCAGCAGCGATCCTTGCCCAAACGCCGGGCCAGTTCGTTCGCCAGCAATTCGCCTGGCCCGTCCATATCGGTGGCGATGTAGACGCGGCTCACGGCCTCTAGCGCGTCCGCATGGGTCGCCAGCGGCTCGTAGCGCCGTTCGCTCGTCTCGGGTTTTGCCGGGGCGCCGTTCGGCAGCGACACGACGCGCTGGAAGCCGGCCTCGATAAAGCTCAGCGCGTCGATCTCGCCTTCGCAGATGATCAGATCCTGCCCGGCGATGATGCTGTCCGCGTTGTAGAGGACAGGCTCCGGGTCCTTCTCCTGGCGGAAATGCTTCTCCGCCGAGCGGTATTTCACGTTCCGCAGCGAGCCGGCCCATTCGTACGGGAAGGCGATGCATTCCAGCTCCCCGTCCGTCTGCGGGAACCAGATGCGGGTCCGATAGATGCCGGCCGCCGTGACGGTCTCCGCCGAGATGCCGCGCCCGGCGAACCACTCCAGCATCTTGTCCGGCCGCTGCGGATTCTCCACCGGCGCTGGACGACGGTAGCTGCGCGGCCCCCGAGCCTGATGCGCCGGACGATGATCCCTTCCGCCGACTGCTCCAGCGAAGCCGCAGTGGTGGCAATTCCAGACCGCCCTGCCCTCCGGCTCGACCGTAACCGACAGGCACGGCTCGGTCTTCTTGCGCCGCTGGTGCGAGCATGCCGGGCAGGTCGTCTTGTGGTCGCCGGCAGCCGCTGAGCGGAGCCAGATGCCCTGCTCGCCAAGGGCGCTGATCACGTCTGTCATGGGGATTATCGCGCCGTTCAAAACGATTGCCGCATCTGGCGTTCGACCGGATCTGTCGACCACGCCGGTTTGATCGCTTCCCCGATCCACGGCACCGGATCGGCGATCCGATCCACCTCCGCCTGCCGGATTTTCGTCAGGACGACACGGCAGTCGTCACGGCTGGATTTCAGCCATTTGCCGATCAGCGCCCGGCAGCTGGTCGCTGGCTTGCCGGTCTGCCGGCTGAGGGATTTCACGCCCTCCTCGAACAGCTCTTTCCGAATGTCCGGCGGCGCGTTTGCGCCCGATCCGTCAGGATCGGAATAAGAACCGTCAGGTTCTTCTCTGGCTTCTGGCTTCTGGCTTCTGGAACGCGCGCGTATAGCTTGAAGTTTGCTGTAGCTCTTGCTGAGCAGGCACCCTGATATCGTTGCGCTTTTTCCGGACTTCGGCGGATTTTGCTCCACCTCTCGATCCGTTTTCGGCGCGTTTTCGAGAGGTTTTCGAGGAGTTTTCGCGCTCTTTTTCAAAGCGGGCATTGGTCAGCCGACCGTCGTCGAGCCGGATAATCTTGCCGATCTTGATCAGCCCGTCGCGCAGGATCCGATACCGCCGGAGCGAGACCTGCATCCACCCGGCAACAAGGCGCTCGTTATCAACGACCGGCTCGCCGCTCTGGTACATGAGGTCGAGGAGCGTGGTGTACGCCCCCCGCTCCTCCAGGTTGAGGCCCATGTAGCCGTTGAGCGCGTCCGAGTGGTAGCGCTTGTGCCAGGGGTTGCTGCTCATGGCCGCGCCTCCGGATGCTGAACGGAAAGGACGGCGCAAGCCGCAGGCTCGCCCAGCCGCCGGTCAGTCGGGAGGTAGAGGTCGAGGAAGCGGCGCCATGCTGCACCGGCCGCTCGTGCATCCTCGAAGGACGCAGTCTGCTCGACAAGAGCCTTCGCTGCGAGATACTCGTCGAACGCCTCGCGCTGCCTTTGATCGCTGTTGGTGATCATGCCGCCGCCCTCGCCTCTGCTTCGTCGAATATCGCCCGAACATGATCTGCAGCGGCCTGTAGGTCCGCGTCGTTGACCTCGTCCGGTGCGAGCCGTTCGCGGATGCTCGCCGCGATTTGCTCGCGCTCGGTAAGCCCGTCATCGACAATCGCGTTGACGATCAGCTTGCCAATTTCGCTGATATGGCGGCGCTGGCGCTTGGCGGTGTCCTGCGCCTTCACCATCTGCGCCGTCTGGTCGAGGAGTTCACCAACCGGCTCGCCGCACTCGACGAGATAGGCGACGATGCAGCGGATGCGTTCGTCGTCATCATGCCCGCCGTCGAAAGGCCGGCGCTGCATTTCTTCCATAGCCATTTCGCGGATTGCGCCAAGGCGCTCCATCTCGTAGTCGAGCCAGCAGTGTGAGGGGCTGTCCTCTTGGCACCGGGGCATGTTCACGATGGACAAGTAGGCGTCCATGGCCGCGATCAGGCCATCCACTAGGATGATCAGCTCGCCGCCTTCCATCGCGCGGATCTTCGTCGCTTCCGCCGGGTACTCCGCCTCGAAGCGAAAGGGATTCGTTGCGGGCTCTCGAGCTGCCGTGGTATGTGTTGAGACGTTCATATCCTTATCCTTGCTGGGGTAGGTGGAACCGTGGCTCGGCGAGGTTGCACCCTCGGCCGGGCCTTCCACGTTCTGAGCCGCCCTTGTCATGCCGCGGTCCCGATGGTGCTGCGCAGGCCGACCCGTTCGGCCAGCGGCGCCACGGGGACGACAATCCGTCCGCCAATGCGAATGGTCGGGATCTCGCCGCTTTTTGCCGCGTCGTAAGCTGCGTTTCTCCCCAACCCGAAGAACAGAGCGCCTGCGTCCGGGACCGAGATGGTGGGTCTTGCCAAGGCTTCGTCGATCGTCATGATGTGCTCCATATCGTGCGATACGTGCACACCTTATCAGCCGTTAACCGCTTGGCAAGCGTTTCGTGCGCACATAACGTACGAAAACTGGGGATTGTTTGATGGCGCGACCGAAACTCGGCGAGGGCGACACTGAGCGCCTACACGTCAAAATCAGCAAAGAAGAACTAAAGAGTATCGATGATTGGCGGTTTGAGAACCGGATTAGCTCGAGATCCGAGGCCGTAAGGCGACTTTGCCAAATAGGGATATTTTCTCATGGCCGGATGAAGATCATCTCGGACCAGTCCGACGTACTCTTGAGGAATATGAGATCCTTGTACGAGGCCGTGGAGGAAGAAATCGATCAGACTTACCTGACCGACAACCCCGATAAGTCTCAAGTACTTATATCTGATGCATTCGACGCCGCAGAGACGCTAGCCATGGAGGTGGAGGTGCTTTCCAAAGCGACCGCACCATTGCTCGGGGAACGAAATTTTTCGGTCGCAGCGGAGAAGTCAAAGGACCTAATTTATGAAACAATCTTGTCTCTCAGCGAGGCGCTTCGCCGACGAAAGAGTCGAGATGATCGTCGCACCTTGTTTCTAGCCATTCAGTCTTGGTCTGATGCCACTCACGACTCATTCGAAAAAATGGATGATGAGGAACAGGATCAGTTTCTTGCAGACGAGATCGCTCGCATCCTCGCGAAGCGAACGAAGTCGGAAGGAGAGGGCGAATGAAAGGTCACATCCGCGAACGATCGCCGGGCAAGTGGGCCATCATTGTCGACCTGCCCGACGCAGGCGGTAAGCGACGCCGAAAGTGGCATTCCTTCGCCGGGACGAAAAGGCAGGCGCAGGAGGAATGCGCGCGGATCATTACAGCCATCCGACACGGCGGATATACCGAGCCGACGAAGACGACGGTCGCCGCCTACCTCGATCGGTGGCTCGATCACGAGAAGTCGGCCGTCTCGCCGAAGACACTGGAGCGCTATGCCGAGATCGCGCAGAAGAACATCGTCCCGCTGATCGGCGACGTCCTGCTGTCGAAGCTGAAGACGGAGAGGATAGACGCGGCCTGGACCTCAGCCCTCGCCAGCGGCCGTCGCGACGGCAAGGGAGGCCTTGCGCCGCGCACCGTTCATCATATGCGGCGCGTGCTGATCAAGGCTCTCAGTCAGGCAGTGGTGTGGGACATGCTGCCGAAGAACCCTGCGACGGCATCGAAGCCGCCCAAGGTCGAGCGAAAGGAGATGCGAGCGTATGAGGCCGGCACCACCGCCGAGCTGCTGGACGCCGTGCGAGATACCCGGATCTTCGTGCCGGTCCTCCTGGCTGTAATGTGCGGCTTGAGGCGCGGCGAGATCGTCGCGCTGCGCTGGCGAAACGTCGACCTCGTGAACTGCCGCCTCGCCGTCGTGGAGACCGCTGAGCAGATCAAGAGCGTGGTCCGGCTGAAGGAGACCAAGAGCGGCCTGTCGCGCGTCGTGAGCCTCTCCTCGACCGTTGTGGAGGAACTGAAGGCATATCGCGCCCGGCAGGCGGAGGAGCAGCTGAAGCTCGGCATCCGCCCCGACGATCGATCCTTCGTTGTTTCGCAGATCGACGGCGCGCCGCTTCAGCCGAGGTCCCTCACCCACGAATGGACGCGGATCCTGGCGAAGACGAAGCTGGAGCGCATCCGCTTCCATGACCTCAGGCATAGCCACGCCACCCAGATGCTCGCGGCTGGCGTCCATCCGAAGATCGCGCAGGAGCGGCTCGGACATTCGACGATCGCGATCACCCTGGACCTCTACAGCCACGTCATGCCGGGGATGCAGGCCGATGCGGCGGAGCAGGTTGACGCGGCGATCCGGCGGGCTGTAAAGCCAGCATCTTAGACCGTTCGGTAGCAATCCGGTAGCAGACGGCCCTCAGGCCCCTGCCCTCAAGCCGGAAAAGCTAGCGATTACAAGGCACGGATGGGTGGCCGAGCGGTTGAAGGCACCGGTCTTGAAAACCGGCGGGCGGGAGACCGTCTCGTGGGTTCGAATCCCACCCCATCCGCCATTTGCCGATAACCCCAGTCGGCTCCGCCCCTAGGGAATTTTGCCTGGGTGCACTGAACGCTGCGCGTCTCGCGTACATCTTTGCGTGACGAACGAAGAGGCAATCGCGCCCGTCATCCCAGCGCGATGATCACGTCATCCGGTTCGGTCTTGTGGTTCGTCCAGATACGCACCCGTGTCCGCACGTCGGGGACCGTCATCGCCAGGATCTCCGGGATGTTCGCGTCAAACAGAACCACGCGATGCTCGGGCGTATCGAGAATGCCGTCAAACTTCGGCGGCCTCGCCTGCGTCGGCAACTCCGCGAACCGTCCCAGCGTGATCGTAGTGTCGCCATCGTTCCAGTAGAGACAGCCGACATTGATGCATTGCTCCGACGCGACGATCCCGACGCGCTCGTGGTCCAGCGGAACCCTGACGGCGTCCGTCCCGGCGATGTAGAAGCCGAGATATTCGGGCGCGACGGCAACCCGTCTGATCGGCATTCATCCCACCGCGATGATCACCTGGTCCGGACAAAGTGGACGGTTGGTCCAGATGCGGACTCGCGTCCGCTCGCCGGGCACATCGATTGATAGGATCTTCGGCAAGTTCGCGTCGAAGAGTACGAGGCGATGCAGGGGCGTGTTCAGCAGACCGTCAAATCGGGGCAGTTCGTCTTTCGGACCAAGCTCCGCGGAAGCTCCGAGCGTGATGGCCGTTTCGCCCTCATTCCAAGGTGACGCGGTGACATTGATGCAGTCATCGTTTGCGGTTACGCCATCTCCGTCATGGTCGACGGGAACTCGGACGCCGTCGACGCCGGTGATGTAGAAGCTGCAATAATCGAGCAGTACCGAAGTGCTACTGATTGTCACTGAAAATCCTCCCAACGGTAGCCCTCGCATTGATCCAGTTCCGCGCCCTCCTCGCAGGCTGACAGTCTATGTTCACTATTTGTTCGACTTTCGTCGGCGGTATCGAAATTTTCCTCATCGTGGCCCTTTGCGTCTCATGAGGGTATCCCAGCCGCGTGTGAGGCGAGCGGCGTGCGCTTCTGTCGGCGCCAAGGACAGCAGGCGAATGTGAGGAGGTGTCGGTGACGAGCAGGCCGGCAGTATGACCGAGCATCTCTGGCTGACGATCGCCCTCGTCGCCGCGGGCAGCGCCGTTGGCGGAATGGCGCGGTTCTTCGTCTCCGGCGCGGTGGCGCGGGCGGTCGGCGAGATCTTTCCCTGGGGGACGATGGTCGTGAACGTAACCGGCGCGTTCACTATCGGCGTACTCGCCGTGCTGGCGCGCAGCCGGACGCCGTTCGCGGATCCGGAGGTGTGGTTCCTCGCCGTTACCGGATTTCTCGGCAGCTATACGACGGTGTCGTCGTTCAGCCTCCTGACACTCGCTCTGGCCCGCACGGGCGACATGCGGCGGGCGGTGGCCAACGTCGTCCTGTCGCTGGGGCTGTGCCTTTCGGCTGTGGCGATCGGCATGCTGCTCGCCTGTACCTTCACGGCGACGGCGCCCGCATGAGCCGGGACAACGCCGCGCTTCCGTGGTGGCGTGGCGCGGGCGACAGTATCGGGCTTTACGGCCTCGTCGGGCTTGGCGCGGCGATCGGCGGTGTCGGACGGATGCTGGTCTCGCTGGCGCTCGCCGGCCCCGGCTTTCCATGGGGCACGCTCGTCGCCAACGTCGTGGGTTCTTTCGTCATCGGCTTCTTCGCGACGCTCAGCGAGCCCGGGGGGCGCCTGATGGCGAGCGCCGGGGTCCGGCAATTCGTCATCGCCGGCCTCTGCGGCGGCTTCACGACGTTCTCGGTGTTCAGCCTCGAAAGCGTGCGGTTCCTCGCCGCGGGGCATTATCTGATGGCGGCCACCTATGTTGGCGTTTCGGTGGTCACCTGGCTGGTCGCCGTCTGGCTGGGCTTCGTCATCGCCACGCGGCTCAACGGCATCGGCGGACTTGGCGCCCTGAAACGGGAATTGGAGAATTCGGATGGCGATGGACATAGCTGAGCAGGCGCGCATCCTACGCATCTTCATCGGCGAAGGCGACAAGAGCGACGGTCGCCCCCTCTATGAGGCCATCGTCTTGAAGGCGCGGGAGATGCATCTGGCGGGCGCCACCGTGCTGCGGGGCGCACTCGGCTTCGGCCATTCGAGCCGCCTGCACACGATGAACGTGCTGCGGCTGTCGGACGATCTGCCGCTGGTCGTGGAGATCGTCGACGGCGAAGCCGCCATCGACGCTTTCCTGCCGGTGCTGGACCAGCTGATGACCAGCGGACTGGTGACGGTCGAAACCGTCCAGGTCCGCCGGTACGGGCCCGGCAAAGAGGCCTAGTCGGCCGGAAAGAAGCGCGGCCCGACGAGGCGGATGCCTTCGGCCGTGCGGCGGATCTCGACGGGTGCCACTGCCGGGGCAGATGCCTGCTCGATCGCCGCCGGGCGCGGAGTCGGCACCGGCACGAAGCCAGCGTCTTCGTTGGTCCGAAGCTGGCTCGTGTCCAGCGATGCCATCTCGTAAAGGGCATCGGCGCCCTGATCCTGGGCCGAAACCGGGGTCGACAGGAAGCCCGCGGCGGCCACGAGGGCGCCGGCAATGACAGTGAATTTCATGTTATTTTTCCGCATCTTGTCAGATCTGCGGGAATAATGGCGGAAAGGTGAAATCGTTCCGAGGCGAACATGAAAATGCCGCCGTCGCGCGTGCGACGGCGGCCAGGGCCAATAACGAATGACGCCGGCGCGATGCGCCGGCGTCATTCGTTTGTCGTTCGAAAGACTGCGGTCTAGATCGGCAGCCGATCACCGGCTGCCCGGGCCAGGGCTTCCGAGACGTAGGCGAACGAGCGAGCAGCATCGGGGCTCGCGTCTTCGCCGTCTTCCGGCTCCAGCATGAAGACCAGGAACGAACGGCCTGTCGCCATGTACTGCTTGCCGAACTCGAAGGGCACCAGCTCCTCGCGCTCCGGCAGGTTCGTGTCGATGACGCAACGCCAGCGCAGGCCTCCATTCGCAGGGGGAAGCGTGAAGTTCACCACGTCGTCATGGGCATTCATGACGATCAGCATCGTGGCGTCGGTACCCTTCCGCCGGATGCCGGTCGACTGGGCGCGGCCGTCAAGCAGCACCCCGAAGCAGCGCGCCCCGGTATCGTCCCAGTTCTCCTGCTCGAACTCGGTGCCGGCGGGCGTGATCCAGGCGACGTCCTTGACGCCCAGTTCCTCGTCGAAGGTGCCATGCAGGAACTTGCCGCGACGCAGCATCGGCAAGGACTGGCGGAGCATGATCAGCTTCTGGACGAATTTCGCCAGGTTCCGGCTTTCGCCTGTGACGTGCCAGTCGATCCAGCCGATCTCGTTGTCCTGGGCGTAGGCATTGTTGTTGCCGCCCTGGGTTCGGGCAAACTCGTCGCCGGCGAGGATCATCGGCGTGCCGCGAGAGAACAGCAGCGTCGCGAAGAGGTTGCGCAGCTGGCGGTAGCGGGTGTCGGTGATCTCCGCGTCGTCGGTCGGCCCCTCGGCGCCGTAGTTGTTGGACAGATTGTGCGAGTGGCCGTCGCGATTGTCCTCGCCATTGGCCTCGTTGTGCTTCTCGTTGTAGCTGACGAGGTCGTTGAGCGTGAAGCCGTCATGGGCGGTGATGAAGTTCACCGAAGCCCAAGGCTTGCGGCCGCGCTGGTCGAAGATGTCGGCCGAGGCCGAGATCTTGTTCGCCACCGCGGGCACCTGACCCTCGTCGCCGCGCCAATAGGAGCGGATGATGTCTCGATAGCCGTCGTTCCATTCGGCCCAGCCGGGCGGGAAGCGGCCGACCTGGTAGCCGCCCGGCCCGCAGTCCCAAGGCTCGGCGATCATCTTGACTTCACTCAGCAGCGGATCCTGCTGGCAGGCGTGCAGGAAGCTCGATTCCTCCGAGAAACCTGACGGCTCGCGGGCAAGGATGGTCGCGAGATCGAAGCGGAAGCCGTCGACGCGCATCTCGCCGGCCCAGTAGCGCAGGCTGTCGGTGACCATCTGCATGACGCGCGGATGGCTGGTGTTCACCGTGTTCCCGGTACCGGTATCATTGATGTAGTAGCGCTTCTGGTCGGGCAGCAGGCGGTAGTAGGTCGCGTTGTCGATGCCCTTGAAGGACAGCGTCGGACCGTTCTCGTTGCCTTCGGCGGTGTGGTTGTAGACGACGTCGAGGATGACCTCGAGACCGGCATGGTGGAAGGCCGACACCATTTCCTTGAACTCGTTGACGAACGGACCGGCGAGATAGCGCGGGTCCGGCGCGAAGAAGCCGAGCGAGTTGTAGCCCCAGTAGTTCCGCAGGCCCTTCTCGACCAGATAGCTGTCGTCGACGAAGGCGTGGATCGGCAGCAGCTCGACCGAGGTGACCCCGAGGCTGCGGATATAGTCGACGATCTCGCGTGTCATCAGGCCGGAGAACTTGCCGCGATCGGCCTCGGCGACGGCAGGATGGCGCTGGGTGAAGCCCTTGACGTGGGTTTCGTAGAAGATCGTACGCTCCCAGGAAACGCGCGGACGGCGCTCGTCGCCCCAGGTGAAGGCGGAGTCCACGACCCGGCATTTCGGGACGAAGGCGGCGCTGTCGCGCTCGTCATAGGAGAGGTCGCCGTCGGCGTGGCCGATCGTATAGCCGAACAGCGCGTCGTCCCACTTCACTGCACCCAGATGCTGCTTGGCGTAAGGATCGAGCAGCAGCTTGTTGGGATTGAAGCGGTGACCGGCGTCCGGCTCGTAGGGACCGTGCACCCGGTAACCGTAGACCATGCCGGGGCGCGCCTCGGGCAGGTAACCGTGGAATACCTCGTTGGTGTATTCCGGCAGTTCGATCCGCTCGAGCTCGGTCTTGCCTTCGGCATCGAAGATGCAGAGCTCGACCTTGGTGGCGTTGGCGGAGAAGATCGCGAAATTGACGCCGAGCCCGTCCCAGGTGGCGCCCAGCGGATAGGGGCGGCCCTCCTGAACGCGCGAGCGGCGAAGCCCCGGCCGGGGCAGATTGCTCTGTGTCGTGTTGGGCGTAATGTGGATCGTCACGTGCGGGCTCGCGTGTGGAGGAGGATGATGTCGCAACAAGTCGCCAGCGGCCTCGCACGTTCCGCGACTGCGAAGAGAAAGGATGTTAGGCGAAGGTCGATCCGTAGTCCGGGCCGACCTCGCGATGCTCAGACCGTCAGGACACTGGCTCCAACCGTGCGGCGGGCATCGAGGTCCCGATGGGCCTCGGCAGCCTCCGACAGCGGATAGGTTTGTCCGACTGTTATCCTGACCGCACCCGACCCGACGATGTCGAAGACCGCTTTCGCCGAAGCGTCCAGCTCTTCCGTCGTGCTGTTGTAGCTGTAGATACTGGGTCTGGTGGCGAAGAGCGAGCCCTTCTGGTTGAGGAGGCTGATTTCGAACGCCGGCGCCTTGCCGGAAGCGTGCCCGAACGACGCCCACAACCCCCTCTTTCGCAGGCAGTCGAGACTGCCGGGGAATGTGTCCTTGCCGACAGCGTCGTAAACCACGTCGCATTTGCGGCCGTCGGTGATTTCCGCGACGCGTGCGACAAAATCGTCCGTGCGATAGTTGATGACGTGGTCATAGCCGTTGGCCAGCGCCAGCTCGCACTTCTCCTGCGACCCAGCCGTACCGATCACCGTCGCACCGAGATGCTTGGCCCACTGACCCGCGATGAGGCCGACGCCGCCAGCCGCCGCATGGAACAGCAGCACCGTCTCGGGACCGACCTTGTATGTGCGGTTCAGAAGGTACTCCGCGGTCATGCCCTTCAGCATGATCGAAGCCGCAGTCGCATCGTCGATCGTTTCGGGGACGGCTACGGCGAGATCGGCCGCGATGACGATGCGCTCGGCATAGCTGCCATTGGCGCTGATATAGGCGACGCGATCGCCCGGCTGGAAGCGCGCGACCCCCTCGCCCACTTCGGCGACGATCCCGACGCCCTCCTTGCCGAGCACGAAGGGCATCTTCGCGGACGGATAGACGCCGGTCCGGAAATAGACGTCGATGAAATTGATCCCGGCGGCTGTCTGCTCGACGAGTATCTCGCCTCTGCCGGGCCGGCCGGGATCGTGATCCTCCCATTTCAGTACGTCGGGACCACCGGTCTCGTGGACGAAGATCGCCTTGCTCATGCCTTCCCCCTGCGCCTCGACGCGAGGCGTGCGCTAACCAGAGCCTGCACGACGCCGCCGATCATGAAAAGATAGAGGCTGGTAGCAATCAGCCCGGCCTTGACCCAGGTCGGTGACGCGAAATTGTAATACAGGGAGATGACGCCGAGGATCGACCAGAGCGCCACCACCGACATGGTCAGCGGACGCAGGCGACGCACCCGAACCGGGTGGACGAAGTTCACCGGCGCGAACGTAGCCGCCGAGCAGACCACGACGACCGCAAATACGGTCCATCCGGTGAGCTCCGTCGCGAACAGCACGAAGACGACCATGTTCCAGCAGACCGGGAAGCCGCGGAAGAAATTGTCCTTCGTCTTCATCCGCAGGTCGGCGTAATAGACCGCGCTCGATATGACGATCAGGGCCGCGGCGACGAACGACCAAGGCTCGCCGATCTTGTCGGACAGATAGAGCGCAACCGCCGGGATCATGCAGAAGGTCGCATAGTCGATGATCGAATCGAGCAGGTCGCCCGACCAGTTGGGCAGAACCCGCTTAATATCGATCTTCCGCGCGATCGGACCGTCGATCCCGTCGATGAAGAGTGCCGCGCCGAGCCAGACGAACATCGCCACCCATCGCTGCTCGGCAGCCGCGATGAGCGCCATGAACGCCAGAAACGCGCCACTGGCCGTCAGCAGGTGCACGCCGAAGGCGCGCCATTTGTCGAAGGAAGTGACCGAGTCTGACATGAAGCCCCAGGGTGCTGTGCCGCATTCCGCCGCACGCGGCGCATGGGCATTGCCATCCGCTGTAATGGTCGTATGTGCGTTTTCCAAGCGAAACGAGCATGGCTGCCTCGGTGTTGCAATCGCAACGCCCGGCCTTCCGGAGGAGTGAGAGTGTCCAGCAAGCGCAGGGAGATCGTGGTGGTCGGCGGCGGCCTGGCGGGAACGGCGACCGCGATCGGCTTTGCCGCGGCCGGTTTCGACACGGCGTTGATCGCCCCCGAAGCGGCACCCGATCAGCGCAGCACGGCACTGATCGGGCGGTCGGTGGCTTTTCTCGATGAGATCGGCGTCATGGAGGAACTCGGCAATGCTGCCGAGGCGCTCGTCGTCATGCGCCTCATCGATGACACCGGACGCCTTCTGCGCGCGCCGACCGTGGAATTCAACGCCGCCGAAATCGGGCTCGATGCCTTCGGCTACAACGTCCTCAATGCCGACCTGCATGCCGCCTTGCAGCGTCGGGCGGCAGCGCTCGACCGGCTCGAGATCGTCGAGGATCGTGCCGTCGGCCTTTCGACCACGACGGACCACGCGCTCGTCGAGCTGGCCGATGGCGGACACTACGCGGCCGATCTCGTCGTGGCGGCAGATGGTCGCGGCTCGCCGATGCGCGAAGCGGCGGGCATAGGCGTGCGCCGGTGGACGTATCCGCAGAGCGCCATCGTCCTGAACTTCGACCACGCAGTGCCCCACGGTTCGGTCTCCACCGAATTCCATACGCGTAGCGGGCCGTTCACGCAGGTCCCCCTGCCCGGACGCCGCTCGTCCCTCGTCTGGGTGGAAGAACCGCGCCTTGCCGATCTCTATGTCGACCTGCCGGCTGACCGCCTGGCCCGGATCGTCGAGGAGAAGCTGCATTCCATCCTCGGCGCCGTCGACATCGAGATGCCGATCCAGCGATTCCCGTTGTCGGGCGCGTCCGTCGCCCGGCTGACCGGCGAGCGCCTCGCGCTGGTCGGAGAGGCAGGCCACGCCTTTCCGCCGATTGGCGCCCAGGGCCTCAACCTCGGCCTGCGCGACTGCGAGGCGATCATCCGGGTGGCCCGCGAAAGCCGTGACGATCCGGGCCGGCCATCGGCGCTACGGCGTTACGAGGCGGCGCGGCGTGGCGACGTCCGGTCGCGCACCCTGGGTGTCGACCTGCTCAATCGCTCGCTGCTGGCCGATTTCCTGCCGGTCCAGTTGGCGCGGTCGGCCGGGCTTGCGGCGCTGGAGGCGATCCCCTTCCTGCGGCAGTTCGCCATGCGCGAAGGCGTGGCGCCGGGCTCCGGCCTCGTCGGCCTGCCCCGCACCCTACGGGAACGGGTCGGCCGGAATCGCCCCTGAGGCGATCAGATAGAGCAGCAGCGTCACCGTCCCGACGGACAGGACCGTGGTGACGAGGACGCTGGCTGACGCCCGCTCGACCCAGACACCGTATTGCTGGGCGATCACGAAGACGTTGGTCGCCGTCGGCAGGCTGGCCAGCAGCATCGCGCTCTGCACCCACACGGGATCAAAGCTGCCGAAAAGGCCCAGCATCAGCCAGACGGCGAGCGGATGGACGACCAGCTTGAGCGGTACGATGAAGGATAATTCGGGCGGCACGCGCTTCAGCGGCCGGAGCGCCAGCGTCACGCCCATCGCGAAGAGCGCGCAGGGCGCGGCGGCATTGGCGAGCAACTGCAGGAAGCGATCCACCGGATCCGGCAGGACGACGTGGAATATCGCCGCCGTCACGCCGACAATCGTCGCGATGATGAAGGGATGGGTGAAAATCCGCACCAGCACGCCGCCGGCGATCTGCAGCACCGTGCCGCGACGGTCGCCGCCCAGCGCCATCATCAGCGGTGCCATGACGAAATGCAGCGTGTTGTCGAAGCAAAAGATCAGCGCGACCGGAACTGCTGCCTCCGGGCCGAGCGCGACCAGGGCCAGCCCTGGTCCCATGTAGCCGATGTTGCCATAGGCGCTGGCAAGGCCCTGCACCGTCGCCGCCGGGACATCGCCCCGGCTGCGGATCATCGCGAACGCAAAACCTGCGGCAAAGATGACGAATGTCGCGATGGTGGTCGCCGTGACGAAACCGGGACTGGCCAGTTTTCCGACGGGAGTCTTCGCCAGGAGCTGGAAGAACAGCGCCGGAAGGGCGATGTAGATGATGAAGACGTTGAGCCAGGTCAGCCCCTCGACGGGGTGCCGGACGATCCGCCCGGCCCCGAAGCCGAGCGCGATGAGCCCGAAGAACGGCGAGATCAGCCCTACGATGGCGATCAAGCGGGCAATCCGGACTGGTCTTTGCGGTTCATGATGATGGGCTTCGACAGATGCGACGACGGCGCGCTTGCTTTGCCGCTGCCGGATTGGCTAGTTGCCGTCGCTTAAGGGAGTCAGGAGAGCGATGCAAACCGCCCGCTTCTACATCGGCCAGGTCGTCCGCCACCGGAAGTATCCGTTCCGCGGCGTGATCTTCGACGTCGATCCGGAATTCGGCAACACCGAGGAATGGTACCAGGCCATCCCGGAGGACGTGCGGCCGCGCAAGGAGCAGCCGTTCTATCACCTGCTCGCGGAAAACGCGGAGAGCGAATACATCGCCTACGTGTCGGAGCAGAACCTCGTGCCGGACGACAGCCGCGACCCGATTCGCCACCCGCAGGTCGGGGAATTGTTCGACGGGCCGGTCGATGGCGCCTATCGGCTCAAGGGCGCGCACCGCAATTGATACCGGCTGACGGCCGGTCCTTCCCCAAAACGCAGAACGGCGGCTCGCGCCGCCGTTTCATTGCCTGTCCAAGCCGTACAGCGGCCCGAGAAACCTACTGAGCAGGCGTCTCCGGCGCAGCCTTCGCCGCGTTCTGTGCATCCTCGAACTTCTTCCGGCGCTCCTCGGCCTGCTTCTGCAGAGCCTCGTTAAGCTCCTGCTGGCGCTGCGCCAGTTCCGGCTGGGCGGTCGGCGGGCCGTCATAGGCGCCGGTGAAGCCCGACAGCGTGATCGGGATCGGATTGGCCTGGCGCTGGAAGTTGATCGAGGTGACCGTCAGCTGGCCGCCTTTCTTCATCGAGGCAACCAGCGCGTCCGTCAGCTCGGCCTCGGCGATGCAACGGTCCGGGAAGCAGACCGAGTAGTTCAGCGTGACGGGGGCGTTGGTGTCGATCTTCATCTGGACGCCGGCGGGAATGACCCGACCGGTGGGAACGACCGCCTGAACGACCTTCTGGTTCACCTTGCCCTTGACGTCGATCAGGTTGATCGCAGTGATCAACTGACGCGTGTCCGCGACCATCGTGTACTGGGTGTTGCAGATCTCGTTCTCGCCCTGGCTGGAGCAGACCTTGAACCATTCGGCGGGAACGGGGGAACCGGCTGCCTGGGGAGCCGGCTGGCCGGCGGGAGCGCCCTGGGCATTCGCGCCGGAAACGCTGAGGCCGAATGTCGCGAAGCCGACGAGCGCAGCGGCGAGCATCGAAGTGGAAGCGTTGATCAGACGGTGCGTCACAGGAGACAGATCCTCTCGGCGTGAATCAGTGTGGAATTCGTTCGTTCCATAGCGAGCCCCGACGTCATGCGCAAATAAGGCCGTTTGAAGGCCCCCGGCCACCACCGCTTCCGGCCGTAGGTGGTAGGCAAGACAAGGGTTTGCGGGTAGAATCGAACACAGACGAAACGGCGGAGACGATCAGTACATGCGGCCATTCCCGATCACCGGGCGACCCCAGTTGCGCCTTCTCCCGTTGGTCCTAGCCGCTGTCCTCGCCATGCCGTGCGGGTTCGCCGCCGCCGAGCCGACGCATGCGCTCGCGATGCAGGGCGAGGCCGCCATGCCCGCTGATTTCGACCACTTTCCTTTTGTCGATCCGGACGCGCCGCAAGGCGGCACGATGCGCTACGGCGTCTTCGGCACCTTCGACAATCTCAATCCGATCATCGTCCGCGGCGCGATGACAACGGCGCGCGGGATCTGGTTCGATCCGGAGTTCGGCAATCTCGTCTTCGAGCCGCTGATGCAACGATCGCCCGACGAGGCATTCACCTTGTATGGCCTGCTCGCCGAAACGGTGGAGACCGACGACGCCCGCTCGTTCGTGGAGTTCACTCTGAACGAGAAAGCCCGCTTTTCGGACGGCAAACCGGTGCGCGTGGAAGACGTGCTCTTCACCACGGAAATGATGAAGATCCCGGGCGTCGTGCGTCCGCAGTACACGAACTGGCTCAGCAAGGTCGACCGCATCGAGAAGGTCGGCGAGCGAGGCGTGCGCTTCACCTTCAACGACGAAGCCGACCGGGAGCTGCCATTGCTGCTCGCCGGCCTTCCGGTCCTTCCCGAGCACGGCTTCGATCGAGCCACTTTCGAGCGCACGACCCTCGAGCCCGTCATCGGATCCGGACCCTACGTCATCGACCGGGTCGAGCCGGGCCGCCGCATCGTCTATCGGAAGAACCCGGATTACTGGGCCAAGGACTTGCCCGCCAAGCGGGGTACCGACAATTACGACGGGATCGTCATCGAATATTTCCGGGATGCGAACACGCAGTTCGAGGCGTTCCAGAAGGGGCTCTTCTACGTGCTGGCAGAGGGTAACCCGCGCCGCTGGGAGACCGTGTACGATTTTCCGGCCGTGCAGGACGGGCGTGTCATCAAGGAGACATTCCAGACCGGTCGTCCGGCAGGCACATATGGGTTCTTCTTCAACACGCGCCGGCCGGTCTTCGCCGATCGCGACGTGCGGGCGGCGCTGAGCCTCCTGTTCGACTTCGAATGGGTCAACCAGAACCTCTATTATGGCGGGTACAAGCGTATCAGCGGGTATTTCGCCAACTCCGAACTTTCGAGTGTCGGGCTCCCGGCGAGCGACGCGGAAAAAGCGCTGCTGGCACCCTTTCCCGAAGCCGTAACGCCCGATGTCATGGCGGGCGAGTGGCAGCCGCCTGTCAGCGATGGCTCCGGATCGGACCGACGCCTGATGCGTCAGGCGGTCGATGCCCTGCAGGCAGCAGGCTTCACGTTCTCGGGCGGACGGATGATCGGCGCCGATGGGAACCCGCTGCGCTTTGAAATCCTCACGCAGAACGCTGACCAGCAGCGGATTGCCCTCGGCTATGCGCGCACGCTTTCACGCGTCGGCATCGACGCGGAGGTTCGGCAGGTCGACGACGCGCAGTACCAGTTGCGCAAGCAGAGCTTCGACTACGACATGCTGATCGCGCCCTTCAACGGCACCTTGTCGCCGGGCGCCGAACAGCGCGGGCGCTGGGGCTCGGTCTCCGCCGAAGCGCCGGGATCCTTCAACTATGCGGGCGTCGCGAGCCCGGCGGCCGATGCGATGATCGATGCGATGACTTCTGCGCGCACCCGCGAAGCGTTCGTGACAGCCGTACGGGCCTACGACAGGGTCCTGATCTCCGGCCAGTATCTCGTGCCGCTGTTCTATCTCGGCGAACAGCGGCTTGCGCGTTGGAGCTTCGTGAAGCACCCCGACGTCATACCGCTGACGGGCTACCACCTGCCGGCCTTCTGGATGGACCCGGCGCGGGACTGAGATGTCGCTCCGGCCAGGTTGAACAGGCCGCGGCGCCTTCCAGGCAGTTCGCACCAGCCGGGCCACACGCCGCTGCGGCGTAGCCGCTGCGGCCGTCCTTCAGCGAGACGATGCTTAGCCCGGATCGGTGACCGTCGCGGCTCCCGGCTCTGCCGCGTCCGGCTCGGCAGAAGGTGTCACCGCCAAAGGCGCGTCGCCCATGGCTGGACCCTCCACCACGGGCGGCTGCGGCGGTTGTGCATTCGCCGGCCGCGTCGGTCCGAAGGGTGCGACGACCTCGCTGACCGGCACCGCGAGATGCATCGGCAGAAGCCGGCCGACCTTTTCCGACAGGCCGATGATGTTCTTCGACAGGAAGCGGCCGACGCGGCCCTCGGGCTCGCACACGAGAGTGTCGAGGCTGCCGTCGCCCGCCCTTTTGCCGGTACAGGCAACCGCGTCCGCCAGGCGAAGCGATTCAGGCTTGAGGCCGACGAATTCGAGGACGGCGCCGTTGCTGCTCGGCTGGCAACCCATCTCGAAGTCGAGGACGACCTCCTCCGGTGTCGAAGCGAAGCGCGTCACTTGATGGCGGCTCTGGTCCCAGCGCAGACTCGTGTCGATCGGAATGAAACTCGGGATCGGTACGCCGACCAGCGCCGACACGATGCGCAGGTCGAAGGCCAGTGGTGTGCAGATGCCGGCCTCGTCGAGCCGGCGCTCGATCGTCCCCAGCGTGATCGGGTCGGCATCGACCATGCCGGTCTCGGCGGTCTCCTGCGCAACCGTCGGCGTGCAGGCGGTGGCAATCGCCCCGAAGGCGGCGGCGATCAGTGATACACGGGGTCGGCAGCGGGCGGATCGGAAAGCGAGGCGGAAGGACATGCCCGGCTTGAACGCCATCCGCGCGGCGGAATTATGGGTGGCCGTTGCAGTCCTTGGCCATTTCGGCCCTCGCGCCGCCCTCCCTCCGACGGCGGCCGGCGGTCAGGCTGCCTTCTTCTCCGCCTCGCCGGCAAAGCGCGCCAGCTGCGTGGCAATCGTTGCAGCCCCGTTCAGCCGCTTCTCCGGCGTCGGCCAGTCGCGGATGAGCACGATCGACTGGTCCGGCCGGATCTTGGCCGCAGCGCCCTGCTCCGAGATGTAGCGGACCAGCGCGCCCGGGTTGGCGAAATTCTTCTCGCGGAAGTTGACCACCAGCCCCTTTGGCCCGGCATCCAGCTTCTCGATGTTCGCCTTGCGGCAGAGCGCCTTGATGAAGACCACCTTGAGCAGATGGTCGACCTCGGTCGGCAGCGGCCCGAAACGGTCGATCAGCTCGGCGCCGAAGGCGTCGATCTCCCGCGCGTCCCCAAGATCGGCAAGCCGCCGGTAGAGCGTCATGCGCAGCTGCAGGTCCGGCACGTAGCTCTCCGGGATCATCACCGAGGTGCCCAGCGTGATCTGCGGCGACCACTGGCCGTCGCTCTCGCTCTCGACGCCCTTCATCTCGGCGACCGCCTCCTCCAGCATCTGCTGGTAGAGCTCGAAGCCGACCTCCTTCACATGGCCGGACTGCTCGTCGCCGAGCAGGTTGCCGGCGCCACGCTGGTCGAGATCGTGGCTCGCCAGCTGGAAGCCGGCGCCGAGCGTGTCCAGCGACTGCAGCACCTTGAGGCGCCGGTCGGCGCCCTTGGTCGGCGTCTTGTTCGCCGGGATCGTCAGCAGCGCATAGGCCCGCAGCTTCGATCGGCCGACGCGGCCGCGCAGCTGGTAGAGCTGCGCCAGGCCGAACATGTCGGCGCGGTGGACGATCATCGTGTTGGCCGAGGGGATGTCGAGGCCGGATTCGACGATCGTCGTCGACAGCAGCACGTCGTACTGGCCCTCGTAAAAGGCGTTCATGACGTCGTCGAGCTCGCCGGCCGGCATCTGGCCGTGGGCGACGGCGACCTTCAGCTCGGGCACCTCGCGGTCGAGAAACTCCTTGATGCCCGCGAGGTCGGACAGGCGCGGGCAGACATAGAAGCTCTGGCCGCCGCGATAGCGCTCGCGCAGCAGCGTCTCGCGTACCACCAGCGGATCGAACGGACTGACGAAGGTCCGCACCGCCATTCGGTCGACCGGTGCGGTGGTGATCAGCGACAGTTCGCGCACCCCGGTCAGCGCAAGCTGCAGCGTGCGCGGGATCGGCGTCGCCGACAGGGTCAGCACGTGCACGTCGGATTTGAGCTCCTTCAGCCGCTCCTTGTGCTTGACCCCGAAATGCTGCTCCTCGTCGATCACCAGCAGCCCGAGATTCTTGAAGTTGACGCCCTTGCCCAGCAGCGCGTGGGTGCCGACGACGATGTCGATCGTGCCGTCGGCGGCGCCCTTCTTGGTCTCCGCCAGCTGCTTGCCGGTCACCAGGCGTGAGGCCTGCGCCACGTGTAGCGGCAGGCCGCGAAAGCGCTCGCTGAACGTCTTGAAGTGCTGGCGGGCGAGCAGCGTGGTCGGCACGACCACCGCCACCTGCAGCCCGTGCATCGCCGCGATGAAGGCGGCGCGCAGCGCCACCTCGGTCTTGCCGAAGCCGACATCGCCGCAGATCAGCCGGTCCATCGGGCGGCCGAGCGACAGATCGTCGACGACGGCATCGATCGCCGCCATCTGGTCCTCGGTTTCCTCGTAGGGGAAACGCGCGGCGAACTCGTCCCAGAGCCCGTCCGGCGGCAGCAGCTTCGGTGCGCCGCGCGTCGCGCGTTCGGCGGCAAGCCGGATCAGCCCGGCGGCCATGTCGAGCAGGCGCTTCTTAAGCTTCGCCTTGCGAGCCTGCCAGTTGCCGCCGCCGAGCTTGTCGAGCATCGCCTCGGAGCCCTCGCCGCCGTAGCGCGACAGAAGCTCGATGTTCTCGACCGGCAGGAACAACCGGTCGTCGCCGGCATAGCGCAGCTCCAGGCAATCGTGCGGCGCACCCGCCGCCTCGATCGTCTTCAGCCCAACGAAGCGCCCGATGCCGTGATCGACGTGGACGACGATGTCGCCCTCGTCGAGGCCGGTCACCTCGGAGATGAAGTTCGAGGCGCGCTTCTTGCGGCCGCGCCGCACCAGCCGATCGCCGAGAATGTCTTGCTCGCCGACCACCGCCAGGTCGGGCGTCTCGAAACCCGATTCGATTCCGAGAACGGCGGCGAGGACGAGGTTCTTCGGCGCCTCGTTGACCTTCTTCAGGCTGTCGACGGGCTTCAGCCCTTCGAGGCCGTGCTCCTCGACGACCTGGGCGAGGCGCTCGCGCGAGCCTTCCGTCCAGGCGGCCAGGACGACGCGTTTGCCGTCGGCGCGCAGCTTGCCGATATGCTTGACCGCCGCCTCGAAGACGTTGGTGTCGCCGCTGGTGCGCTCGGTCGAGAAATTGCGGCCGCGGGTGATGTCGAGATTGTGGACGTCGTGGTTCGGCGCGTCCGGCACGCGGTAGGCCGAGAGCCGGACCGGATCGGCGATCGCCAGGCCCGCCGCCATCTCGTCGGCCGTCAGATACAGTTCGCCCGGCTCGACCGGATGATACGGTACCGATTCGCCGCTGACCTGGCCGGCGCCCTCCTTGCGGGCCTCGTAATGGTCCTCGATCGTCGTGCGCCGCTCGCCGACGGCTTCCGCCACCAGATGGTCGAGAACCATCGGAAAACCGTCGCAATAGTCGAACAGCGTGTCGAGCTTCTCGTAGAACAGCGGCAGCCAGTGCTCCATGCCGGAGAAGCGCCTGCCCTCGCTGATCGAGGCGTAAAGCGCGTCGCCGCGCATCGGGGCGCCGAAGCGTCGGACGTAGCCGGTGCGGAAGCGGCTGATCGTGTCCTCGCGCAGCGTGATCTCGGAGACCGGCGCCAGCTCGAAATTGCGCAGCTGCCGCGTGGTGCGCTGGGTGGCAGGGTCGAAGGCTCGGATCGTCTCCAGCGTGTCGCCGAAGAAGTCCAGCCGGACCGGCTCCTCCTCGCCGGGTGCGAACAGGTCGAGTATGCCGCCGCGCACCGCGAACTCGCCGCGCTCGCGCACCGTCGCGACCCGCTCGAAACCGCCGCGCTGTAGCGTGCGGACGATCTCCTCCATCGCCACCCGCCCGCCGACATTGGCGACGATGGTCTCCTCGGCGAGGACGCTCGCCGGCGGCATCTTCTGCAGCAGCGCATTCGCCGTCGTCAGGATCAGCGCCCGGTGCGGATCGCGCCTGAGGGCGGCCAGCGCCGCCATGGCCGAGAGCCGGCGCGCCGCCGCATCCGACGACGGGCCGACACGGTCATAGGGCAGGCAGTCCCAGGCCGGCAGCGTCAGGACCGGCAGTTCGGGTGCGACGAAGCGCAGCGCGTCTTCGAGCTCGCCGATCCGGTTGCCGTCGCGCATGACGAAGACGACGGGCTTCTTGCCGCCTCTCAGCCGCGCGATGTCGGCGAGCAGGAACGCCTCGTAGCCCTCGAGGACGTTGCCGATCTCGATGCTCGCACCGCGCTCCAACGCCTTCTTCAGTTTGGGGGAGATCGTCACTTCAGCTCCTCCCAGGCGCCGCCATGGAAGTCGCGGACGCGGCGGAAGATCGCCGTGTCGTGTTCGGCGGGCGTTTGCACCTCGCCGGTCATCCACTGGAACAGGTCGCGGTCGATCGCTTCCATCAGATGCTCGTACTCGCCGAGCTCCGCGTCGGTGAGGCGATCGATTTCGGAATCGGCGAAGCGGCCGAGCACCAGGTCCATCTCGCGGGTGCCCCGGTGCCAGGACCGGAAAAGCGCCTTGCGACGACGGACATCGAGATCGCTCGAGGAGCGCTGCATACCAGTCATGACGGTCCTGTGGTGTGAATGCCGCCTCTATATAGGGAGGCTTCGAGACTGTCAGCCTTGCCTTCGGTCGGAACGCAGCTAAACCTCGCGCGGATGCGCCCCTCGATCCTTGATCCGCTGTTCGCCGCCGTCACCACGCTCGAAGGCGTCGGCCCGAAAGTCGCGGCCCAGTTCCAGACGCTGCTCGCCGGTGCCGGCGAGACGGTCCGCGTCCGCGACCTTTTGTTCCACCTCCCGACCGGGCTGATCGACCGCCGCAAGCGCGCGGAGATCGCGCTGGCGCCCGAGGGCTCGATCGTGACGCTGACCGTGCGCGTCGACCGGCACCAGGCGGCCGGCCGAGCGCAGCGCTCTGTGCCCTACAAGGTCTTTGCCCAGGACGAGACCGGCGAGATCGCCCTTACCTATTTTCGCGGCCAGTCGGGCTGGCTGGAGAAGCTGCTGCCGGTCGGCGAGACGATGATCGTGTCGGGACGGGTCGAGTGGTTTAACGGCCGGCCCTCGATGGTGCATCCGGACTTCGTTGCGCCGGTCGCCGAGGCCGAGACGCTGACGCTGGTCGAGCCGGTCTATCCGATGACGGCCGGGCTCTCGCCGAAGATCCTGCGGAAGGCGATCACCCAGGCGCTGGAGCGGTTGCCGGAGCTCGGCGAGTGGATCGATCCCGGCGTCATGCGCCGCGAGGGTTTCGCCGCTTTCGGTCCCTCGCTCAGCGGCCTGCACGATCCGGCGGACGCGGTGGACCTTGCGCCGGAGGGGCCGGCCTACCGCCGCCTCGCCTATGACGAGTTCCTGGCCAGCCAGCTGGCGCTCGCGCTCTCCCGGCAACGGATGAAGGCCAGCCGCGGCCGCGCCATGGCCGGCAACGGAGTATCCTCGCGCCGCGTCGTCGACGCCCTGCCCTTCACGCTGACCGAGGGCCAGGCGCAGGCGATCGCCGAGATCCGCGCCGACATGGCATCGGGCGAGCGGATGCTGCGGCTCCTGCAGGGCGATGTCGGCGCCGGCAAGACCGTCGTCGCGCTCATGGCGATGGCGACGGCAGCCGAATCCGGCGCCCAGTCGGTGCTGCTCGCCCCGACCGAAATCCTGGCACGCCAGCACCATGACGGCCTGTCGCGGCTCTGCGAGTCGGCGGGGCTCAGCCTGACGCTCCTCACCGGCCGCGATACCGGGCGCATCCGCACCGAAAAGCTCGACGCCATCGCCTCCGGCCGGACGCAGATCGTCGTCGGCACCCATGCCGTCTTCCAGGAGGCCGTCGCCTATCACGATCTCGGCCTCGTCGTCGTCGACGAGCAGCACCGCTTCGGGGTCCACCAGCGGCTCAGCCTGACCCGCAAGGGCGCCTCGCCCGATCTTCTCGTCATGACCGCGACGCCGATCCCGCGGACGCTGGTGCTCGCCGCCTTCGGCGACATGGACGTCTCGCGCCTGACCGGCAAGCCGGCCGGCCGCAAGCCGATCACCACCGTCGCCGTGCCGATGGAGCGGCTGGACGAGATCGTCGCCCGGGCCGGCAAAGCGATGGAGGCCGGCGAGCGGCTCTACTGGGTCTGCCCGCTGGTCGAGGAATCGGAGAAGAGCGACCTGATGGCCGCCGAGGAGCGGTTCCGGCAGCTGAGCCAGCTGTTCGGCCCGGCCGTCGGCCTCGTCCACGGCCGCATGACCGGCGAGGAGAAGGACCGGGCAATGGCCGACTTCAAGGCCGGCCGGACGAAGCTGGTCGTCGCGACGACCGTCATCGAGGTCGGCGTCGACGTGCCGGACGCGACGATCATCGTCATCGAGCATGCCGAACGCTTCGGCCTGTCGCAGCTGCACCAGCTGCGCGGCCGGGTCGGGCGCGGCGCCAAGCCGTCCTCCTGCGTGCTGCTCTATCGCGCCCCCCTGGGCGAGACCGCCGCGGCGCGGCTGGCGGTCATGCGCGACACCGAGGACGGTTTCCGCATCGCCGAGGAGGACCTGAAGCTGCGCGGCGAAGGCGACCTGCTCGGCACGCAGCAATCCGGCGCGCCGTTCTTCCGGATCGCGCGGATGGAGCACCACGCGGATCTGATGGAGGTCGCCCGCGACGACGCGCGGTTGATCCTGGCGACGGACCCGGAGCTGACGACGCCGCGCGGCGAGTGCCTGCGGGCGCTGCTCTATCTGTTCGGCAAGGACGAGGCGGTGCGGCTGCTGCGCTCCGGCTGAGCGGGGCGCGCTTCAATCGCGCTTCAGTCGACCGGCTCCGGCTTTTCCCGCGCCCGCAGCCGCTCCGCCACGAGGCGCGAGGCCTGCCGGGGCGACAGCGGCCCGGCCGGGTCGTCCTCCGGCGAGACGAGTCCTGCCGAGATCACCAGCTTCAGCGCCGCCTCGATGCTCATGTCGAGCACGCGGACATCTTCGCGTGGCACGAAGAGCAGGAAGCCGGAGGTCGGATTGGGTGTCGGCGGCAGGAACACCGCAAGCATCTCGTCGCCCTGGTCGGAGAGCACTGAGGCGATCTCGCCGCGCGCCGTCGTGGCCACAAACACCAGGCACCACAGGCCCGGCCGCGGATATTCGATCAGCGCCGCCGTCTTGAAGGAAGACGACCGGTCGGCCAGCACCGTCTCGAAGATCTGCTTTAGCGCGGTGTAGACCGAGCGCACCAGCGGCATGCGTCCGAGTACGTTCTCGCTCCAGCCGATGAGCGTGCGGCCGATGAAGTTCGCCGTCAGGAAACCGATGAGGGTGATCAGCACGAGCGCGACGACGAGGCCGAAGCCCGGCAGCGCGAAGGGCAGATAGGCGTCCGGCGTGTACTGCGACGGGATGTAGGGCTTCACCCAGCCATCCACCCAGCCCATGAAGGACCAGGTGATCCAGGCGGTGATCGCTAAGGGCGCGCAGACGATGAACCCGGTCAGGAAGTAGTTACGCAGCCGCGCCATCGCTCAGGAGACCTCCGGCGTCGCCGCATGCCGGTCCGAGCCGGTCGACGTCCGCGCCGGAATCATCTTCGCCGCCAGCGTCATTTGCAAGCTGCATCTTCGCGCCTGCGAAACGGCCGGCAAATCCGCGGTCGCCGGCTCAGCCGATCGTCTGCAGCGCCGGAAAGGTCTCGAGCAGCCAGAAAGACATGGCCTGCATGCCGCCGGTCAGGAACAGGATGCCGGTGACCACCAGCAGCCCCCCCATTGCTTTCTCCACGGTACCGAGATGCGCCCGAAAGCCGCTCAGCCAGCGCAGGAAGGCGCCGGAAAATGCCGCCGCGAGAATGAATGGAATGCCGAGCCCGGCCGAATAGAAGCCGAGCATCAGCGCCCCCTCGCCCACCGTCGCCTGCGTGCCCGCTAGGCCGAGGATCGCCCCCAGCACTGGCCCGATGCACGGCGTCCAGCCGAAGGCGAAGGCGAGGCCCATCAGATAGGCGCCGCCCACGCTGTGCGGCCGGTCCGGCGCGCGCATCCGCAACTCGCGGGACAGGAAGTTCAGCCGGAAGACGCCAAGGAAGTTCAACCCCATGACGATGATCGCCAGCCCCGCGACGATGCCCAGCCAGTCGAGATTCTGCCGCAGCATCTGGCCGATCGAGCTGGCGCCGGCGCCGAGCATCACGAACACCGTCGAAAAGCCCAGCACGAAGCTGACGGCGGTCGCGAGCAGGCGCGTATGGCGGGCGCTGCCCGCGATCTGACCGCTGCGCAGGTCCTCGGCCGATACCCCGGCCATGTAACAGAGATACGGCGGGACCAGCGGCAGGACACAGGGCGACAGGAAGGACAGCGCTCCGGCGAACACCGCGGTCGGATAGGAAAGGTCTGAGAGCAATCGGCTCGCCTTCGATGATGGCGTTTCGCTGGATCCGGGATCGCGCCGGTTTCTAGACCGCGCGCCGCGCGGCGGCAAATCGCAATCGCGTCACGAGATGCGACGGAATTTCCGGTTGACCGCCAGAGGGCCCCTACCTATGGTCCGCCGCGTCTCCGACGGGATCTTTTCCGGCGGCGCGAGCGCGTAGCTCAGTTGGTAGAGCAACGGACTTTTAATCTGTAGGTCCAGGGTTCGAGTCCCTGCGCGCTCACCAATTCCCCTCTGAAATCGTTGAGCTTTTGGACACGCGCGCGCCGGCCAGGGCGTCGACCGAGGTTCGGTAGCAGTGCCCCGCGTTAGTCGGTGCGGGCGAGGATCGCGAGCAGCATGTTCGCCAGGATCAGCAGCCGACGGCAAGGGGGCCATGGAAGCGCTCTTTGATCCCAGGTGCGAGGGCGAGCCGCTGACGACGCGCGACACGACCTTCGCTGGCGCCATCTCTTCGCAAGATCGGCCAGCCTCGCCGCCATCAGCCAATCGGGACATCCAGGGCCGACCTCGATCGGATGGGTGGTCGCCGCGCCGTTCTGGTACCACATCCACAGCAGTCCCGGCGATCACCGTCACCTTGTCTGGAGAGAACCCATGCCTCGATCGCTGTCGCACCCGGAGAATCATCTCGTCGCGCGCATCGGCTGGCTTCGCGCCGCCGTCCTCGGCGCCAATGACGGCATCGTCTCGACGGCGAGCCTGATCGTCGGTGTCGCAGCGTCTGCAGCGGCAACGCCCGAGATCGTCATTGCCGGCGTCGCAGGTCTCGTGGCCGGTGCGATGTCCATGGCGGCCGGAGAATACGTCTCGGTCTCTTCCCAGTCCGACACGGAGAATGCCGACCTTGCGCGCGAGACGGCGGAGCTCCGCGACGACCCATCCGGAGAGCTCGAGGAGTTGACGCAGATCTATGTCGGTCGTGGCCTCGAGTTGAGCCTTGCCCGTCAGGTCGCCACCCAGCTGACGGCGCGAGATGCGCTCGGCGCCCATGCCAGGGACGAGCTCGGCATATCCGAGGTGACGGCCGCTCGTCCGGTCCAGGCGGCGCTGACCTCCGCGGCGACCTTCGCCGTCGGCGCCGCGATGCCGCTGCTGATGGTCTTCGTCGCACCGGCGGATCTTCTCATCGTCTTCGTTTCCGGCGCTTCGCTCGTCTTCCTCGCATTCCTTGGCGCGATTGGCGCCAAGACCGGCGGGGCTAATGTCTGGCGCGGCACTGCGCGCGTCGCCTTCTGGGGTGCGGCGGCCATGGCGCTGACCGCCGGGATAGGCGCCCTCTTCGGCCAGACGATCTAACCTCGACCGAAACCGGCAGGCGACAGCGAACGCCAGGGCAATGGTGCTGGGGTCGCGGCCGGCAGTGCCATGGCCGGGCCGGTGGGGGCGGCGTCTCGCCTGAGCCCGTCCAACCGCCCCTCGCCGCTAGGCGTCCTCGCGCGGCGACGCCGCTCCGGCATGCAGGCCGGGGATAGTCAGGCGCGCTGCCAGTCCCCCTCTGGCGCGGTTCGCAAGTTCGACGCTTCCGCCGAGCTTTTCAGCGCAGAGCTTGACGATGCTGAGGCCCAAGCCGCTCCCGACGGTGGCGTGATTCCGGCCGCGGAAGAAGCGCTCCGTTGCCCGGGCGATCTCGTCCGCCGGGATGCCGGGCCCTTCGTCTTCCACCAGGATCGATGCACCGCAGCGACGCAAGACCACCGTCCCGCCTTGTGGCGAGTGACTGACGGCGTTTTCGACAAGGTTCCGCAAGGCCAGGCAGACCAGCGTCTGGTTGGCTACGAGGGCGCGATCCACCGAAGCGTCGATGACGAGATTTCCGCCTTTCGCTGCCAGCCGCGCATGCTGGTCGCCGAGAAGGTCGTGCAGCAGCGGCGCCAGCGGGACCGGCGAAACGTCCTCCTCGGCGGACACCGCCTCGGCCTCCGCCGTGGCGAGAAGCTGCCGCACCAGGCGCGAGGTCCGGTCGACGGCCGTGACGATCTGGACGAGCGCGGCGGCGCGGACCGCGACGTCATCGCTGCGCGTCGCGATCTGCGCCTGGGTCTTGAGGCCCGACAGCGGCGTGCGCAGCTCGTGCGCGGCATAGGCGAGGAACTGCCGCTCGCGGTCGCGGACCTTCGCCACCCGTTCGAACAGCCCGTTCAGCGCGGCGACGACCGGGCGGATCTCGGAGACGGTCGCCTCGATCGGCAGCGGGTGCAGCCGGTCGGCCTCGCGCTCGCCCAGCGTCGCGGCAAGCCGGTCGAGCGGCCGCATTCCCCGCCAGACCGCGAGCCAGATGATGCCCGCCAGCAGGGGCGCGATCAGCAGCATCGGCAGGAGCAGGCCGGTGACTATGTCGCGCACCAGGCGCGCCCGCATCTCGAGATTGTCCCCGACCAGAACCTCGACGCCGCTGGTCGGGTCGCGCACCGCAAAGACCCGCCAGGTCTCGCCGTCGACGACCTGTTCGGCAAAGCCGTCGGCGTGGTCGGAGAGCCGCTCGGCGGGTGCCCCGTCGGAGCGGCCGAGCAGCGAGCCCGAGAGCGACCAGATCTGGCAGGACAGATGGCGCTCGTAGGGGCCGCGCTCGGTCTCCCTTGCCGGGGCGGCGATCCGCGCCGCTGCATCCATGTCGATATCCTGGCTCTGGACCAGCGACGACACCATCCTCGCCGCTTCCATCAGCCGGGCGTCCAGCACGCGCTCCACCTCGGCCCGCGTGCTGGCGTAGATCCATGCCGTGGCACACAGCCAGACGACCCCGGTCGTGACCAGCAGCAGCAGGAACAGTCGGCCTTTCAGCGAGCCGGTCATTGATCGGGCCTGCGCAGCCGGTAGCCGACGCCGCGCAGCGTCTCGATGAAGCGGCTGCCGAATTTGGCCCGCAGATTGTGGACATGCACCTCAACGGCATTGCTCTCGACGCCCTCGTCGAAGCCGTAGAGCTTTTCCTCCAGTTGCGGCTTTGACAGGACGGCGCCCGGGTGCTGCATCAGCGCGTGCAGAACGGCGAATTCGCGCCGCGACAGACGGGTCTCGTCGCCATCCTGGAAGGCCGTCATCGTGGCGGGATCGAGCCGTACGCCGCCCCACTCGAGAAAGCTGTCGGCGCGCGCGGTGGCCCGGCGCAGGAGCGCCCGCAGGCGCGCGGCGACCTCGTCCAGCTCGAACGGCTTGCCGAGATGATCGTCCGCCCCGCCGTCCAGCCCCCGCACCCGGTCGGGCAAGGTGTCGAGGGCGGTCAACAGCAGTACCGGCGTCGTGTCGCCGCGGCGGCGCAGCCGCGCCAGCATGTCGTGGCCGGACCCGTCGGGCAGCATGACGTCGAGCACCACGGCGTCGAACCCGCCGACCGCCAGCGCCGCCTCGCCGGCCTCGCAGCAATCGGCGAGGTCGGCGGTAAAGCCGCTCATGCCGAGCCCGACCTTCAGGCCGTTGCCGATGATGTCGTCGTCCTCGACGATCAGTATGCGCATGCCTGCTCCCGTCCATTGCCGCCGACGACTGCGATCCTGCCGACCCAGCTTAAGGCTGCCTTAAGCTGGGCGGCCGACCACCCGGTTCGAGCAGTCGACCGGAGAGGTTCATGGCGATCAGAAACATCCTGGCCGCGGCCATCATGGCCGTCAGCATCGGCGCACCCGTCGCGGCCCGTGCGCAGACGGAGCCGCTGCCGGTCGAACAGGCCTTTGCCCTGACCAGCACAGCGAACGCCACCGGCAGCACCGAACTTCGCTGGGCGATCGTAGAGGGTTACTACCTTTATCGCGACAGGATTGCGGCGGCGACCCCGTCGGGCGAAGCCGTCGCGCTCGACATGCCGCGCGGCGAGACCAAGGACGACCCCAATTTCGGCCCGATGGAGGTCTTCCACGACGCGGCGACGGCGGCGCTCGGTCCGGTTCCGGCCGGGACGAGCGCAATCGCGGTGTCGTATCAGGGCTGCCAGGAAAACGGCATCTGCTACCGGCCGGTGACGCGGACGATCCAGCTGGCGGCGCAAGGCGACCCGGCCGCGCCGGGACAGTCCCTGGCGGATCCCGCCAATGGCGGATCCGAGCGGCCGACCCAATCCGGGGTCCGCGGGGCCTTCGCCGCGGCCGACGCCGGCACCGTGGTCACCAATTTGCCCGCAGCGACCCCTGTCGCCGGCTCGGGTATCCGGATCGACGGCGCTTCCGGCGGCCTCGTCGCATCGCTGCTCGACGACGGCGGTGCGGCCTTTGCGGTCGCCATGTTCTTCCTGCTCGGCCTCGGCCTCGCCTTCACCCCGT
Organism: Aurantimonas endophytica; assembly: GCF_014196845.1. Lineage (GTDB taxonomy): Bacteria > Pseudomonadota > Alphaproteobacteria > Rhizobiales > Rhizobiaceae > Aurantimonas > Aurantimonas endophytica. The sequence goes on along the minus strand of NZ_JACIEM010000001.1, from coordinate 600,321 downwards.
GCGTCTTCCCGATGTATCCGATCCTCGCCGGCCAGCTCGGCCGACAGGCGGGCCGTCCCTCGGCGAGGCGCGGGCTGGCGCACTCCTCGGTCTATGTGCTGGCCATGGCGTCGGCCTTCGGGCTGCTGGGCGTCGCTGCGGCCTGGTCCGGACAGAACCTGCAGATGGCGCTGCAATCGACGCCGGCGATCATCGCCGTGTCGCTGGTCTTCGCCGGGCTGGCGCTGTCGATGTTCGGCCTGTTCGAACTGCGGCTGCCGAGCGCCTGGACCAATGCCGTTGCCGGCGCCACGACCGGGCGCGGCGGGATCGGCTCGACCGCGGCGCTCGGCTTCACCTCGGCGCTGATCGTCGGCCCCTGCGTCACCGCGCCGCTCGCCGGGGCGCTCATCTATATCGGCCAGACCGGTGACGTCGGCCTCGGCGCCGCGGCGCTCTTCGCGCTCGGCCTCGGCCAAGGCGTGCCGCTGATCGCCTTCGGCACGTTCGGTGCGGGAATCTTGCCCAAGGCGGGACCCTGGATGCAGGTGGTCACCCGCGCCTTCGGCATCGCCTTCCTGGCGCTGGCGATCTGGATGATCGGCCGCATCCTGCCGCCCGTCGTCTCGCTGTGGCTCTGGGCCGCGCTGCTGATCGGCGTCGGGGTGGCGCTGGGCGGGCTCGGCGGCCGCAGCGGCCCGCGCGGCGTCGTGCGCCGGCTCGGCCAGACCGCCGGCATGCTGGCGCTGATCTATGGCGGCACGCTCGCCGTCGGCGCGGTCGCCGGGGCAAACGATCCCCTGCGCCCGCTTGCGCCCCTGGCCTCGAACGGCACGGCACGATCCGCCGGAACTCTCCGCTTCGACACGGTCGCGGCGCCCGAGGCCGTGGCCGAAGCGATCGCCGCCGGCGACCGGCCGACGCTGCTGTATTTCACCGCGGACTGGTGCGTCAGCTGCGACGTCATCGAGCGCGAGGTGTTCGACGATCCGCGGGTGCAGGCACGGCTCGGCGGCTACCGGCTGCTGAAAGCTGACGTTACCGACGAGCGGCCGGGAACCACGGCACTGATGTCGGAGCTGTCCGTCGTCGGGCCGCCGACCATGCTCTTCCTCGATCCCGATGGCGCGGAGGCGCCCGGCTCGCGCGTCGTCGGCGAGATTGCCGCCGAGGACTTCCTTGAGCGCGTCCGCCTAGCGGGGGGCAACTGACATGACCGCTTTGACGCTCGGGCCGCTGGTCTTCGCTGGAGACCGTCTGGCGGCGATCATCGGCTTCGTCGCCTTTCTCGCCGTCGCCGCCATCCTCTCGCGCCGCGTCGACGACCGGCTGGGCAACTGGTCGCTGGCGATCGTGCCGATCGGCCTGGTCGCCGCCCGGCTCGGGCATGTCGCCCTGCACTGGGAGACCTTCGCGCCCGAACCGCTCAGGATCTTCAGCATTCGCGAAGGCGGCTTCTCCCTATGGGCCGGCCTCGCCGCCGCGCTGCTCACCACGCTCTACGTCTTCCGGGACGTTCGCCTGCGGGCCTGGTCGATCGGCGCGCTGGCCGGCGCCTTCGTGGTCTGGAACACCGCCTGGCAGCTGGTCGCTACCACCACCGCGCTCGCCGCGCCGGCCGAGAGCTTCGCGATGCTGGACGGCGCCGAGCAGCCTCTGTCGGACTTCGCCGGCAAGCCGGTCGTTATCAATCTCTGGGCGACGTGGTGCCCGCCGTGCCGGCGCGAGATGCCGATGATGGCGACGATGGCCGCGGAGCGCGACGACGCGGTGTTCGTCTTCGCCAACCAGGGGGAAAGCGCGCACGCCGTGTCGCAGTTCATGGCCGACGCCGCGCTCTCCATCAACCATGTCCTCCTGGACCAGGGGTTTGCGCTGGCACGGCATTACAGCGTCGCGGGCTATCCGGCGACGCTGTTCCTCGACGCGAGCGGGACCCTCCGCTCGCTGCATTTCGGAGAGATCTCGCGCGAAGCCCTCGCGGCGGGAATCGACAGCGCCAAGGCGAACTGACATGAATTTCACCAGCATCCACCGCGCCGGCGTCCTCGCCGTGACGCTGCTCACGATGGCGGGGTGCTCGACCGTCGGGGACATGTCCCGCTCGGCGCTCGGCTATGCCGCCCCGGCTGCCGTCGGCGACCCGCGCTATGCCGCGTTCGAGGATGACGGGCGTGCCATCCCCGCGATCCCGGCGGCACACCTCACCGAAGAGAACCAGCGCCAGATCATCGACTTCACCGGCCCGGAAGCGCCCGGCACGATCGTCGTCGATCCGGCGGCGCATTTCCTCTACCTCGTCGAGGCGGACGGCAAAGCGATGCGCTACCGGGTCGGCGTCGGCAAGGCGGGCTTCGCCTTCGCCGGCAACGCCACAGTCGCCCGCAAGGCCGAATGGCCGGGCTGGACGCCGACACCCAACATGCTGAAGCGCGAGCCGGAGCGGTTCGGCCCCTATGCCGGCGGCGTCGATGGCGGGCTCGGCAACCCGCTCGGCGCCCGCGCCCTCTATCTCTACCGCGGCGGCCGCGACACCTACTACCGGATCCACGGCACCAACGAGCCGTCGACGATCGGTCGCTCGGTCTCGTCCGGCTGCATCCGGATGTTCAACCAGGACGTCATCGATCTCGAAAACCGCGTTCCCGTCGGGGCCGAGGTGGTCGTGCGCAGTGCGCCGAACCCCCTCGCCTAGCCACCGTCCCTCGACCAGACCCAGGAAGACAGACATGCTCAAGACATTGCCGCGAGCCGCCATGCTCGTGGTCGCGGGACTGGCGCTCGCCGCCTGTTCCACGACCGACCCGGCGCCGATCGCCTACGCCCCGACCCCGCCGCCGACCGACCCGCGGATCGCCCAGATGTACGGGGCGGTGGAGGACGACGGCTGGGACATTCCCGCGGTCGACCCGGCGCGCATGGACCCGCGCAACATAAGGCAGGTGGTCGACTACGCCACCGACGAGCCGGTCGGCACGGTCGTCGTCGATCCGCACGCCCGCTTCCTCTATCTCGTCATGGAGAACGGCCGGGCGATGCGCTACGGCGTCGGCGTCGGCCAGGCCGGCCTCGAATTTACCGGCGAGGGCATCATCGAGCGCAAGGCCGAATGGCCGCGCTGGACCCCGACAAAGGGAATGATCGAGCGCGAGCCGGAAAAATACGGCGGGGAGCTGCGCCAGGGCATGGAGGGCGGCATCGAAAATCCGCTTGGCGCCCGCGCCCTCTATCTGTTCAAGGGCGGGCGCGACACGCTCTATCGCATCCACGGGACCAACCAGGAATGGTCGATCGGCCAGGCCGTCTCGTCGGGCTGCATCCGCATGCTCAACCAGGACGTCATCGACCTCAACCGGCGGGTACCGCCGAAAACCCGGATCGTCGTGCTCGGGCCGGATGGCCAGCCGCAATCCAACGCCGAAGGAAACCCGACATGACCATGATCGACCGCCGCAGCCTGCTGATCGCCACTTTCGCGATCGGCGCGACGCCGCTGATCGCCCGGGCCGCGTCCGCTGCGCCCGATCCGATGTCGAAGGAGGCCGTGCTGTTCGACCCCGAAGTGCCGGTGCTCGGCAACAAGGATGGCGACGTCACCATCGTGGAGTTCTTCGATTACCAGTGCCCCTACTGCAAGCAGTCCCATCCCGACGTCGTCAAGCTGGTGCGCGAGGATGGCGGCATCCGCCACGTGATGAAGGACTGGCCGATCTTCGGACCGGCCTCGCTCTACGCCTCCCGCCTGACGCTTGCCGCCGGCGCGCATCACCCGAAGGCGCTGGCGGCGCTGATGGCCACCCCCGGACGGCTGACGCCGCAGCAGGTCGAGACGACGCTGACCGAGGCCGGCTTCAAGATCGCGGCCCTCAACGCCGCCTACGATGCCGACAGCTACCGGATCAACGGCATCCTCGAGCGCAACAGCGCCCAGGCGGAGAATTTCGGCCTGATGGGAACGCCGGCCTACGTCGTCGGGACGGTGCTCTTCCCCGGCGTGGTGGCGCCGGCCGACATGAAGCAGGCCATCGCCCAGGCGAGAGCCGGCTGAGACGCCCTGCACCGAGACTGCCGCGGACGGAAGGTTGCGGAGTTGGACGTGGCGCAGCTTGCCGGAACTGGCTTCACGCGCCCGCTCGACGGATCCCCTCTGGCGGCGGTGACCCTTCTCGTGGACTCCGGAATAGTCGTTTGCCCCGGGCAGCGGCTCCCGGGCGGGCCCGTGAAGCCGAGTTGCGGCCGCAGTGGCCACGCTGCCGAGTGCTTGCCGAAGCCCGCGTCCGGTCCATGTCTGGTGTATGGACCATCATCTGAACGAACCCGCCGCCAGAGCGGCGATTAATGCCGTCGAGGCGAGCACTGCAGCCCTCAACGACGCGCTCCAACGAGCGGCCGAACTCGGCGTCCCCATGGAAATCGACATTATCCAGGCGGACCACGCCACGGGCCGGCGCGAGGTCGTGGCGCGGGTCGTGAGGGCCGAAACGGGACGCCGGCCCGAGGACCTCAACTCGTCCAACGACGACTGAGTCCGCCGACGTCGGCCTGAGACGAACGCCGCAAGGAGCGAGGACGGCGCTTGGCCCGGCGACCGGTGCAGCAAGCGGTGGCGCCCCAGCTCCTGCGGTGCAGCGGGAACGGTTCCCCGGCCCCACCGTTAGCCTGACCACGCCAATGAGGAGAACCACGATGAAAAGTCTTCTGATCGCGGCCGGACTCGCCCTTCTTGCCGGCAGTGCAACGGCACAGACCACTACGACCGTGACCACCACAACGATCGAGGAGCCACAGATCGATTCGATCCGTACCTACGTGACCCGGGAGCAGACCACCTCGATAGTGGCCCCGGACGGCTTTGACGTGATCGTCGGTGCGCCATTGCCGGAGCCGGTGCCGCTGTACCGGCTGCCGGAAGAAGTCGGCGTCCCAGCCTACCAGTACACGGTGATCGACGGCCACACCGTCCTGGTCGACGAGAATCGCAACATCGTGCAGATCATCGACTGACCGCACAGATCCGAGCAGGACGATGGAAGGGAGGCCTATGGCCTCCCTTTTCTTTTCTTTCCACAATGCAATTGCTGTGACGGAGCGTGCCTCCTCACAGCGCCGGCAGGTCGCCCTGCGCCCAGGCTTCCTCGGTGCTCGCGGCGAACGCCTCGAACGTGCCGGATTCGATGGCGGCGCGGATGCCGGCCATCAGCGACTGGTAGTAGGCGAGATTGTTCCAGGTCAGCAGCATCGAGGCGAGCGCCTCGTTGGAGCGGACGAGATGGTGGAGATACGCCCGCGAATAGTCCCGCGAGGCAGGGCAGTCAGAGGTTTCGTCGAGCGGGCGCTTGTCTTCAGCGTGGCGGGCGTTCTTCAGGTTGACCTTGCCGAAGCGGGTGAAGGCAAGGCCGTGCCGGCCGGATCTGGTCGGCATCACGCAGTCGAACATGTCGATGCCACGCGCCACCGATCGCAATATGTCCTGCGGCGTGCCGACACCCATCAGATAGCGGGGCTTGTCCGCCGGCAGCACCGGCAGGGTCTCGTCGAGCGTCGCCAGCATCACCGCCTGCGGCTCGCCCACCGCCAGGCCGCCGACGGCATAGCCCTTCAGATCCATCGCGGCGAGACGCTGGGCAGACCGTATACGCAGGTCGATGACATCGCCGCCCTGGACGATGCCGAACATCGCCTTGCCAGGCTGGTCGCCGAAGGCCACGGCGCAGCGCTCGGCCCAGCGCAGCGACATCTCCATCGCCCGCTCGATCTCTGCCCGTTCGGCCGGCAGCCGGATGCATTCGTCGAGCTGCATCTGGATGTCGCTGTCGAGGAGCCCCTGGATCTCGATCGAGCGTTCCGGGGTTAGTGCATGTTCCGAGCCATCGAGATGCGAGCGGAACTTAACGCCCTTCTCGTCGAGCTTGCGCAGGGCCGCGAGGGACATGACCTGGAAGCCGCCGGAATCCGTCAGAATCGGATGCGGCCACCGGGCGAACTCGTGCAGGCCGCCGAGCCGCGCGACGCGTTCCGCACCCGGCCGCAGCATCAGATGGTAGACATTGCCGAGGATGATGTCGCAGCCGAGGTCGCGAACCTGGTCGAGATACATCGCCTTGACCGTGCCGGCGGTGCCCACCGGCATGAAGGCCGGGGTACGCACGGTGCCGCGCGGCATGGTGATCTCGCCGCGCCGGGCCTTGCCGTCGGTTGCCGTCAGCTGGAACTGGAAATGCTGGCTCATGCGCCCGTCCGATCGAGAAGGCAGGCATCCCCGTAGGAATAGAAGCGATAGCCGCCGGCGATCGCGTGGGCATAAGCCGCCTGCATCGTCGCCAGTCCCGAGAAGGCGGAAACCAGCATGAACAGCGTCGAGCGCGGCAGGTGGAAATTCGTCATCAGCCGGTCGACGGCCTTGAAGCGGTAGCCGGGGGTGATGAAAATTTCCGTCGATCCGGAAAACGGCGAGATGCTACCGTCCTCGGCCGCCGCGCTTTCGAGCAGCCGCAGCGAGGTCGTGCCGACGGCGACGATGCGGCGGCCGGCGCGCTTCGCCTCGGTCAGGCGCGCGGCGGTTTCGGCGTCGATATGGCCGGTCTCGGCGTGCATGCGATGGTCCTGCGTGTCGTCGGCCTTCATCGGCAGGAAAGTGCCGGCGCCGACATGCAGCGTCAGGAATTCGGTCGCGACGCCGCGTTCCGCTAGGCGCTCCATCAGCGACGGGGTGAAATGCAGCCCCGCCGTCGGCGCCGCGACGGCGCCAGCCTCCCGCGAATAGATGGTCTGGTAGTCGCGCCGGTCGTCGTCGTCGACCGGTCGGCGGGTGGCGATGTAGGGCGGCAGCGGGATCGAGCCGACGGTGGCGATCGCCTCGTCGAGCGCGGCCCCGTGGAAGGCGAAGGCGAAGGTTACCTCGCCCCCCTCGCCCTTTTCCCGGACGACGGCGTCGAGCGTGCCGAGGAGGCAGACACGACCTTCGGCGCCGAAGCGGACCGTGTCGCCCGGCTGCAGCTTGCGCGCGCCACGCACGAACGCTTTCCAGGTGGAGGCGTCGAGCCGCTGATGCAGCGTTACACCCACGACGGGCTCTTCCGCCCCGCGGCCGATGCGGCGGCCTTCGAGCTGCGCGGGGATCACGCGGGTGTCGTTGAAGACCAGCACGTCGCCGGGCTGGACCAGCGACGGCAGGTCGTCGACCATGCGGTCGGCGAGCGCGCCTTCGGCCGACACGGTCAGCAGCCGGGCGCTCTCGCGCGGCGACGCGGGGCGCAGGGCGATCAGCTCGTCGGGAAGCTCGAAATCGAATTGGTCGACGCGCATCGCGGCAGTCCATTCATGGGAAATCCCGAGGCCCTTGCGGACCCCGGGATCAATTAAGCGAAGCCGATGCGGGAAATGCCGGTCAACCGGGTCGCCCGGCAGCCGCTCAGACGTCGGCGGCGACGCGCATCGTGGTGATGGAGTCGGGATCGGTCACCGGCTCGCCGCGCTTGATCTTGTCGACATTCTCCATGCCTTCGATCACTTCGCCCCAGATGCTGTACTGCTTGTCGAGCCAGGGGGCCCGATCGAAGCAGATGTAGAACTGGGAATTGGCCGAGTTCGGATTGGCCGTGCGGGCCGCCGACACCGTGCCGCGCTTGTGCGGCTCGGCGGTGAATTCGGCGACGAGGTCGGGCTTGTCGGATCCGCCGGCGCCGGTGCCGGTGGGATCGCCGGTCTGCGCCATGAAGCCGTCGATGACGCGGTGGAAGACCACGCCGTCATAGAAGCCTTCGCGCGCCAGTTCCTTCACCCGGGCGACGTGCCGCGGGGCCAGGTCGGGGCGAAGCCGGATGACCACGCGTCCCTTGGTCGTCTCCAGGATCAGCAGATCCTCGGGGGTGTCCTGCGCCATCTTGTTCTCCTTGGAAGATCGGCTCCATGCCGAAGCGCCCCGCGAGACACGCGAGGCGCAATATGGGCCCTTCCTTGGGGGAATTTGCCGCCTCCGACAACCCCCAATGCGGGCCTGGCCGTCCTGGCGGCTGCTATTCCTGGCCGGCGAGACGGACCTTCACCATCTTGTCGGGGTCCTCGACGGTGCCGTTCTGGGCCGCGTCGCCCTTCTTGATCTTATCGACATTTTCCATGCCTTCGACGACGTCGCCGACGATCGTGTACTGGCCGTCGAGGAAGTCGCCATCGGCGAGCATGATGAAGAACTGCGAATTGGCGGAGTTCGGATCCTGCGAACGCGCCATGCCGAGCGTGCCGCGATCGAAGGTCTCGTCGGAGAATTCCGCCTCGAGGTCCGGCATGTCGGAACCGCCCATGCCGGTGCCGGTCGGATCGCCGGTCTGCGCCATGAAGCCGTCGATGACGCGGTGGAACACCAGGCCGTCATAGAAGCCGTCGCCTGCCAGCGCCTTGATCCGCTCGACATGCTTGGGGGCGAGATCCGGCCGCAGCTGGACGGTGATGTCGCCTGAAGCGGTGGTGATCACCAGCGTGTTCTCGGGATCCGATGCCTGCGCGGCGGCGGGGCCGGCAAAGGCCGCTGCGGTCATCGCGGCAGCGAGGCCGAGCGTTGCGAATAATTTCATGTGGTTTCCATCCCAGACCTTGCGCCCGCGCATCTCGCGTCAGGCGACTTTCCTTCGGATCGCTTGCGCGACGTTGGCAGGCACGAACGATGAGACGTCGCCACCCATGACGGCGATCTGGCGAACCAATGTGGCGGTTATGGGCCTCGTGGCCGGAGACGCGGGAAAGAAGACGGTGACGATCTCGGGGCGCATCGCCCCGTTCATGCCCGCCATCTGCATCTCGTAGTCGAGGTCGGAGCCATCCCGCAGGCCCCTGACGAGAGCGACGGCGCCGGCCCTGGCGGCGGCGTCGACCACCAGCCCGTCGAATGAGAGCACCTCGACCGGCGTCTCGAGACAATCGGCGATCAGCGCCGCCCGCTCGTCGAAGTCGAACATCGGCTTCTTGCCGGGGTGGATGCCAATGCCGACGACGACTTCGTCGAACACCGCCCTCGCCTGACGGAGGATGTCGATGTGGCCATTGGTAATCGGATCGAAAGATCCCGGATAGAACGCGCGCTTCATCCGATCCGCCTACTCTTTCGGGGTCCCGGAAGCAATTCCCGGCCATCGCAGCGGAGCTGAACGCCTCATGACCACCGACTTCATGCTGCGTTACGGCCGCACCAGGCAAGGTGGAACAAAATCAGACTCCGGCAGTTATTCAGCCGAATTGATGGAGAATTCCATATGCTCGTCTTCGCACTCTCGCTGGCCATGGTCGTCACGCTCGTCACGGCTACGGTTGTCACCCTCCACAACGAGTCGCAGCGCGCCCGCGTCAAAGTCACGGCGAACCGCTCGCGCCTGATGCGCTGATCGCGTTTCGTCGCGGCCTTTGCGCTGGCGACGAAGGAGACGAGTGGAGCCGACAGCCAGCCGACTGTTCGCGAAGCTGGACCGCCATTTACCTCGATACCAAAAGGCCACCCAGCATATGCGGGGCGGCCTTTTCTCTTTCTATTCCGGCGGCAGATCGTCGTCGGGCGTGTCAGGCGCTTCCGACGTATCGGGCGCCTCGTCGGACGGGGGTATGTCTTGGGTGGTGTCGGCTTCCGCCTCCCCCGCCTCGTCCTCACCCTGGTCCGGGATGCGCTCGACAGAGACGACCCGCTCGCCGTCCGCGGTCCGGAAGATCGTCACGCCCTTGGTGGCGCGGCCCTTGAAGCCGATGCCCTCGACCGGCACGCGGATCATCTGCCCGCGGTCGGAGATCAGCAGCAGCTCGTCCTCAGACTCTACCGGGAAACCGGCAATGAGAGGCCCGATATCGGCGAGGCGGGAGACGTCGGTGGCCCTGATGCCCTTGCCGCCGCGACCGCTGGTGCGGAACTCGTAGGACGATGACCGCTTGCCGTAGCCGAATTCGCTGACGGTCAGGATGAATTCCTCCGCAGCACCGAGATAGGCGTAGCGCTCCTGATCGATGGAGACGTCCTCGACGCCTTCCTCCTCGACCGTCGGCTCGCCGGAGGCATCGCCCACCGCTTCGCCTTCGACCGCGCGGCGCATCTTCAGGTAAGAGACGCGCTCCGCCGGCGTGGCGTCGACATGGTTCAAGATCGCCATCGAGATGACGCGCTCGCCCGAGCCCAGCGAGATGCCACGGACGCCGACCGAGTTGCGGCCCGCGAACACCCGGACGTCGGTGACCGGGAAGCGGATGCACTGGCCGGACGAAGCGACCAGGAAAACGTCGTTCTGCTCCGAGCAGGTGGCGACGGCGAGGATTTCGTCGCCCTCGTCCAGCTTCATCGCGATCTTGCCGTTGCGGTTGACCTGGATGAAGTCCGACAGCTTGTTGCGCCGCACCGTGCCGCGGGTCGTGGCGAACATCACGTTCAGTTCGGCGGCGGCATCCGGATCGCTCGGCAGCGGCAGGATCGAGGTGATGCGCTCACCCTTCTCCAGCGGCAGCAGGTTGATCAGCGCCTTGCCGCGCGACTGCGGCGTAGTCAGCGGCAGGCGCCAGACCTTTTCCTTGTAGACGATGCCGCGCGAAGAGAAGAACAGCACCGGCGTATGCGTGTTGGCGACGAACAGCCGCGTGACCGAATCCTCGTCGTTCTTCAGCGACATGCCGGAGCGGCCCTTGCCGCCGCGGCGCTGCGCCCGGTAGGTGGCGAGCGGCACGCGCTTGATATAGCCGCCGTGGCTGACGGTGACGACCATGTCCTCGCGCGGAATCAGGTCTTCGTCATCCATGTCGGCCGCGCCCTCGCTGAGGACGGTGCGGCGCGGCGTGGCGAACTCGTCGCGGATGGCGGTGAGTTCGGCCTTGATGATCTCGCGAACCCGCGTGCGGGACGACAGGATCTCGAGATATTCCTTGATCTCGGCGCCGATCTTGTTGAGCTCGTCGCCGATCTCGTCGCGGCCCAGCGCCGTGAGGCGCTGCAGGCGCAGGTCGAGAATGGCGCGGGCCTGCGCCTCGGAGAGTCTGTAGGTCTCCTGCTCGGAGATGCGGTGACGCGGATCGTCTATGAGCCGGATCAGCGGCGCCACGTCCTTGGCGTCCCAGTGCCGCTCCATCAGCTGCTCGCGGGCCGTCTGCGGATCCGGCGCCTGGCGGATCAGCTTGATGATCTCGTCGATATTGGCGACGGCGATGGCGAGGCCGACCAGGACGTGGGCGCGCTCGCGCGCCTTGCGCAGCAGGTACTTGGTCCGCCGGTTCACCACTTCCTCGCGGAAGGAGATGAAGGCCGCCAGCATGTCCTGCAGCGTCAGCTGCTCGGGCTTGCCGCCGTTCAGCGCCACCATGTTGGCGCCGAACGAGGTCTGCAGCGGGGTGAAGCGGTAGAGCTGGTTGAGGATGACGTCGGCCGTCGCGTCGCGCTTCAGCTCGATCACCACGCGGTAGCCGTCGCGGTCACTCTCGTCGCGGATGTCGGAGATGCCCTCGATGCGCTTGTCACGCACGAGCTCGGCCATCTTCTCGATCATCGAGGACTTGTTCACCTGGTACGGGACCTCGGTGATGACGATGGCTTCGCGGTCATTGCGGATAGCCTCGGTGTGCACCTTGCCGCGCATCAGGACCGAGCCGCGGCCGGTCGAATAGGCCGACAGGATGCCGGCCTTGCCGAGCACGATGCCGCCGGTCGGGAAGTCCGGACCGGGGATGATCTCCATGATCTCTTCGAGCGAGATCGCCGGGTTGTCGATCGTCGCGATGCAGCCGTCGATCACCTCGCCGAGATTGTGCGGCGGAATGTTGGTCGCCATGCCGACGGCGATGCCGCCGGAGCCGTTGACCAGGAGATTGGGGAAGCGCGCCGGCAGGACCACCGGCTCCTGCTCGCGTCCGTCGTAGTTCTCCTGGAAATTGACGGTTTCCTTGTCGATGTCCTCGAGCAGCGGGTCGGAGATCTTCTCCAGCCGGCACTCGGTGTAGCGCATGGCTGCCGGGGGATCGCCGTCGATCGACCCGAAATTGCCCTGCCCGTCGATCAACGGAGCCCGCAGCGACCAGTCCTGCGCCATGCGGACCAGGGCGTCGTAGATCGCGGAGTCGCCGTGCGGATGGAACTTACCCATCACCTCGCCGATAACACCGGCGGACTTGCGGTAGGACCGGTTATGGACGAGCCCCATTTCGCGCATGGCGTAGAGGATGCGCCGATGCACCGGCTTGAGGCCGTCGCGCACGTCGGGCAGCGCGCGGCTTACGATCACGCTCATGGCGTAATCGAGATAGCTGCGCTGCATTTCCTCGATGATGGAGATGGAATCGATGCCGCTCGATCGTTCCGGCGGCGTCGTCTTGTCGTCTGTATCGGCCAAGAATTCGTCCTGAAGGGCTCGGAAATCGCTGCCCCGCTATAGCGCGGATGGCATCAAGGGTGCAAATCGGCGAGGCTTTTCAGATGGGGTTTTTCGTCAGTCTTTTCAATTCCTTGCAACCGGCCGAAAAGAAACCCGTGCGGACCTCTCCGCAATGCCCGTCCTCGCTTGCCGAATCGGCCGGAATGCCGGCTTCCGCAGGGCGAGGTTGACCCCGCATCGGCAACTGCTACGCAGAAGCTCCAGTGGCTTTCTCGCGAGTGCGCATGGTCGACATCCTCCTCAGCGGCTTCGTGACGATCTTCGTGATCATCGACCCGCTCGGGCTGGTGCCGCTGTTCCTGGCCGTGACGCCCGATGCCAACGCGGTGGAGCGCCGCTCGATCGCCGTGCGCGCCTGCGTCATCGCCTTCGTCATCCTCGTCCTCTTCGCGCTGGCCGGCACGGCCTTGCTGGAGGGCCTCGGCATCACGCTTGGAGCGTTCCGCGTCGCCGGCGGGCTGTTCCTGTTTTGGATCGGCTTCGAGCTGGTCTTCGAGCGCCGCCAGGAGCGCCACCAGCGCAGCGCCGACCGTGCGGTCGATGATCCGGAGGTGGCCGACGTCGCGGCATTTCCGCTGGCGATCCCCCTGATCGCCGGGCCGGGCGCGATCTCGGCGGTGATCCTCCTGTCCGGCAACCTGCCGACGGTGACGGGCCGGGCTGGCCTCGTGGCCATCCTGTTCGTCACGATGGTCATCACCTTCGGCTTCCTTGCCGTCGCCGACCGGATCGACCGGTTCCTCGGCGTCACCGGCCGGGCGGTGATCTCCCGGCTGCTAGGCGTCCTGCTTGCCGCGCTGGCGGTGCAGTTCGTGGCCGATGGTGCGGCGCTGCTGATGGTCTCGAGCCGCGCTGCTACGCTCTGATGGCCGGGCCAGGGCTTTCGTAAACGCATGAGGCGAGCGGCGCTTCCGCGCCGCCCGCCCCTGCGATCCGCTTTATATATCGACCCGAGTGCGGTCGGCAGGCCTCAGAACGGGATCTCGTCGTCGAGATCGCGGGAGGATCCACCGCCGCCGTAGCCGCCACGATCGCCACCGCCGGATGCGCCGCCGCTCGGGCCGCTGCTGCCACCGCCGCGCGAGCCGCCACCACCGCCGCCTTCGTAGCCGCCGCCGGAACCACCCGAGCCGCCACCGCCGCCTTCGCCGCGACCGTCCAGCATCTGCAACTCGCCGCGGAACTTCTGCAGCACCACCTCGGTCGTATAGCGCTTCTGGCCGGTCTGGTCCTCCCAGCTCCGGGTCTGAAGCGCGCCCTCGATGTAAACCTTGGCGCCCTTCTTCAGGTACTGCTCGGCGACCTTCACGAGATTCTCGTTGAAGATCACCACGTTGTGCCACTCGGTGCGTTCACGCCGCTCGCCCGACTGGCGATCGCGCCACATCTCGGACGTAGCAATCCGCATGTTGACCACCGCGTCGCCCGAGGTGAGGCGGCGCACTTCCGGATCGGCTCCGAGATTGCCGACCAGGATGACCTTGTTCACGCTGCCTGCCATGAGGAACTCCAAACTTTTCTGACGGCGGCGACCATACCGGACCCGCTCTCCCGGCGAAACCGCAGGCTGGACCCCGAGCGGCTTATCCAGCGGTAGTTTTCTGCGAGCGCCGGACCCTGCCGCCCAAGGACATCGTCGCCCGCCTTGTGAAACGACACGGGACGATATAGAACAAAATAGGAACATGCAAGCGCGAGCCGAATCGACGCGGCCGCTTGGAACTGCGATCGGGAAGACATAGATAACCGCGTCTTCCCACGACAAGGACTGCCGAGCGCTTCATGGCCGAATTGAAGACGATCTCCATTCGCGGCGCCCGCGAGCACAATCTCAAGAATGTCGATCTCGACCTGCCGCGCGACAGGCTGATCGTCATGACCGGCCTGTCCGGCTCGGGCAAGTCATCGCTGGCGTTCGACACGATCTATGCCGAGGGGCAGCGCCGTTACGTCGAGAGCCTGTCGGCCTATGCGCGGCAGTTCCTGGAGATGATGCAGAAGCCGGACGTCGACCAGATCGACGGCCTGTCGCCCGCCATCTCCATCGAGCAGAAGACGACGTCGAAGAACCCGCGCTCGACCGTCGGCACCGTCACCGAGATCTACGACTATCTGCGCCTGCTGTTCGCGCGCGTCGGCATCCCCTATTCGCCGGCGACCGGCCTGCCGATCGAGAGCCAGACGGTCAGCCAGATGGTCGACCGAGTGCTGGAGCTGGAGGAAGGCACGCGCCTCTATCTGCTCGCGCCGATGATCCGCGGCCGCAAGGGCGAGTACCGCAAGGAACTGGCGGAGCTGCAGAAGAAGGGCTTCCAGCGGGTTCGGATCGACGGCGAGTTCCACGACATCGCCGAGGCCCCGGCGCTCGACAAGAAATACAAGCACGACATCGACGTGGTCGTCGACCGCATCGTCGTGCGGGCCGATCTGTCGGCGCGGCTGGCGGATTCGATCGAGACGGCGCTGGGCCTCGCCGACGGCCTCGCCGTCGCGGAATATGCCGACGGGCTCGACGAGAACGGCAAGCCGCGGCAGCTGGTGTTCTCCGAGAAATTCGCCTGCCCGGTCTCCGGCTTCACCATCCCCGAGATCGAACCGCGGCTCTTTTCCTTCAACAACCCGTTCGGCGCCTGCCCGCGCTGCGACGGGCTGGGGTCGCAGCAGGCCGTCGATCCGAAGCTGGTGGTGCCGAACGACGCGCTGACGCTGAAGGGCGGCGCCATCGCCCCCTGGGCGAAATCGAGCTCACCTTATTACGGCCAGACGCTGGACGCGCTTGGCCGCGTCTACGGGTTCAAGCAGACCGATCGCTGGAGCGAGCTGCCGGAAGCCGCACAGACGGCGATCCTCAACGGCACCGGCCGCGAGAAGATCGAGTTCCGCTATAATGACGGGCTGCGCTCCTACAAGACGACCAAGGCCTTCGAGGGTGTCGTCACCAATCTGGCGCGCCGCTGGAAGGAGACCGACTCGGCTTGGATGCGCGAGGAGATCGAGCGCTACATGTCGGCGACGCCCTGCCCCGCCTGCGCCGGCTACCGGCTGAAGCCCGAGGCGCTGGCGGTGAAGATCGCGGGTCGGCATATCGGCGAGACGACGGAACTGTCGATCCGCGCGGCCCGCGAATGGTTCGAGGCGCTGCCGGAACAGCTCAACGCCAAGCAGAACGAGATCGCCGTCCGGATCCTCAAGGAGATCCGCGAGCGGCTGCGCTTCCTCGACGACGTGGGGCTGGAATATCTGACGCTGTCGCGCGCGGCAGGGACGCTGTCCGGCGGCGAGAGCCAGCGCATCCGCCTCGCCTCGCAGATCGGCTCCGGCCTGACCGGCGTCCTCTACGTTCTCGACGAGCCGTCCATCGGCCTGCACCAGCGCGACAACGAGCGACTGCTGGTGACGCTGAAGCACCTGCGCGACATCGGCAACACGGTGATCGTCGTCGAGCACGACGAGGACGCCATCCTCGCCGCCGACTACGTCGTCGACATCGGTCCCGCTGCCGGCATCCATGGCGGCGAGGTCATCGCCGCCGGCACGCCGGCGGAGATCATGGCGCATCCGCGCTCGCTCACCGGCCGGTACCTGTCGGGCGATCTCGGCGTGCCGGTGCCAGCCAAAAGGCGCAAGCCGCAGAAGGGCAAGCGGCTCAAGGTCGTCGGTGCACGCGGCAACAATCTGAAGAACGTCACGGCCGAGATTCCGCTCGGCCTGTTCTCCTGCGTCACCGGCGTCTCCGGCGGCGGCAAGTCGACCTTCCTGATCGAGACGCTCTACAAGGCCGCGGCGCGGCGGATTTCCAACGCTCGTGACGTGCCGGCCGAGCACGACCAGGTCGAGGGGCTGGAACTGCTCGATAAGGTCATCGACATCGACCAGTCGCCGATCGGCCGGACGCCGCGCTCGAACCCCGCGACCTACACGGGCGCCTTCACGCCGATCCGCGACTGGTTCGCGGGCCTGCCCGAGGCAAAGGCGCGGGGCTACCAGCCCGGCCGCTTCTCCTTCAACGTCAAGGGCGGGCGCTGCGAGGCGTGCCAGGGCGACGGCGTCATCAAGATCGAGATGCACTTCCTGCCGGACGTCTATGTCACCTGCGACGTCTGCCACGGCAAGCGCTACAACCGCGAGACGCTGGAGGTCACCTTCAAGGAGAAGTCGATCGCCGATGTGCTCGACATGACGGTCGAGGAAGGCGTCGACTTTTTCGCCGCGGTGCCGGTGGTGCGCGACAAGCTGGCGACGCTCAAGGAGGTCGGGCTCGGCTACATCAAGGTCGGCCAGCAGGCGACGACGCTCTCGGGCGGCGAGGCGCAGCGCGTAAAGCTCGCCAAGGAACTGTCGCGCAAGGCCACCGGCCGCACGCTCTACATCCTCGACGAGCCGACCACCGGCCTGCATTTCCACGACGTCGCCAAGCTGCTCGAGGTGCTGCACGACCTCGTCGACCGCGGCAACACGGTGGTGGTGATCGAGCACAATCTCGAGGTCATCAAGACCGCCGACTGGCTGGTCGACATCGGTCCCGAGGGCGGCGACGGCGGCGGCGAGATCGTCGCCGCCGGCACGCCCGAGGACGTGGTGAAGGTCAAGCGGTCCTACACCGGCCACTTCCTGAAGGAACTGCTGGAGCGGCGACCGGGCATCAAGCGCGAGGCGGCGGAGTAGCCGTCGCTCCTGACCTGTCGCCAGTATCGTCGGAGAGACGCATGATCCTCATCGGCCAGTACGACTCCTCCTTCGTGCGTCGGGTCGGCATCGCCCTGACGCTCTACGACATCCCGTTCGAGCACCGGCCGTGGTCGGTGTTTGGCGACGCCGACAAGATTGCCGCGTTGAACCCGCTGACGCGTGTGCCGACGCTGGTCCTCGACGATGGCGAGGTGCTGGTCGACAGCTATACGATGCTCGATCATCTGGATTCGCTGGTACCCGCCGAGAAGGCAATGCATCCGCGCTCCGGTCCGGCGCGGCGGCAATCGCTGAAGGTGACGGCTCTCGCGAGCGGACTGGCCGACAAGGCCGTGAGCCTGTTCTACGAAAAGCGGCTGCACGACGCCGCGTCGCCGGTGTGGGAGGAGCGGTGCCTGCAGCAGATGCGCGGCACGCTGGCTGCGCTCGAGGCCGACCGGGCCGGACGCGACGGCCCGTTCTGGTTCGGCGACCGCATTGGCCACGCGGACATCGCCGTGGCGGCATCCATCCGTCACATGGCCGATTCCCATCCGGAACTGGGGGGACTGGAAGACTACCTGGCGCTTGCGGCGCATTGTGCGGCGA
The DNA here is from genome assembly GCF_014196845.1 of Aurantimonas endophytica. Classification (GTDB taxonomy): domain Bacteria; phylum Pseudomonadota; class Alphaproteobacteria; order Rhizobiales; family Rhizobiaceae; genus Aurantimonas; species Aurantimonas endophytica. The sequence continues at coordinate 582,682 of NZ_JACIEM010000001.1, read as the reverse complement.
TGGAAGCCTTGCCGGTCTTCCGACAGATCTCGCAGCCTTTCATTCCACCGACCTGAGCGAGCAAAGGGAAACCAATATGGCCAAGGCAGGCACGATCCGCGCAGGCATCGGTGGCTGGACGTTCGAGCCGTGGAACGAGACCTTCTATCCGGGCGATCTGCCGAAGAAGCGCCAGCTCGAATATGCCGCGTCGAAGCTGAAGACGATCGAGGTCAACGGCACGTTCTACCGCAGCCAGTCACCGGCGACCTTCGCGAAATGGGCGAGCGAAACACCTGAAGACTTTGTTTTCTCGTTGAAAGCACCGCGTTTCGCGGTGAACCGGAAGGTGCTGGCGGAAGGCGGCGAGTCGATAGAGCGTTTCGTCACGTCGGGGATCACCGAGCTCGGCGACCGGCTCGGCCCGATCCTCTGGCAGTTCGCCGCGACGAAGCAGTTCGATCCCGACGATTTCGCCGCTTTTGTGAATCTGCTTCCCGAAAAGGCCGGCGATCTGCGGCTGCGCCACGTTGTCGAGCCGCGGCACGAGAGCTTCGCCTGTCCCGAGGCGGTCGCGATCTGCCGCAAGGCCGGCGTCGCCATTGTCTGCGCCGAGGCCGAGGATTACCCGCAGATCGCCGACGTGACGGCGGACTTCGTCTATACGCGCCTGCAGATGGGCGACGAGGCCAATCCCACCGGCTATCCGGCCGACGCGCTGGATGGCTGGGCCGCGCGGGCGCGAAAATGGGCGGACGGCGGCCAACCGGAGGATCTGCGGCGAGCCGATCCGGATAATGCGCCGCCGAAGCAGCCGCGCGACGTGTTTCTTTACTTTATCCGCTCCGGCAAGCCGCGGGCGCCGCATGCGGCCATGGCCCTGCAGGAATGCCTGGACGCCGGTTGATCTGCCGACGCCGCCATCAGACTCAGCCTTTCCGGCCGGACAGCGCCTGTAGCTCGGCATGGACCTTCGGCAGCGTCGCCGGCAGGTCTTCCGAGATCAGGCCCGGCCCGAACAGCTCTGCTGCCCGCCCGTGCATCCAGACGCCGGCGCAGGCGGCTTCGAAGCTCGGCATGCCCTGCGCCAGCTGCGCGGCGACGATGCCGGCGAGGACGTCGCCGGTTCCGGCGGTGGCGAGCCACGGCGTGCCATTGGCGTTGATCGTCGCGCGGCCGTCGGGCGCGGCAATCACGGTGTCCCGCCCCTTCAACACGACGATCGCGCCGGAGCGCCCGGCGGCGTTCCTGGCACGGTCGAGCTTGGAATGGCCGCTTTCAGCGGTGATCTCCGGGAACAGCCGCTTGAACTCTCCCTCGTGGGGCGTCAGCACGAGCAAGGGCTCCGCCAGCCCGTGCCGGCTTGCCGCCTCCTTCGCCGTAGCGAACAGCAAGTCCGGCGTCTCCTGAAATGAGCTGATGGCGTCCGCGTCCAGCACCAGGCGCCGGCCCTTCGCGAGGATCGCGGCCGCGAACAGCCGCGCGCGCTCGCCGACGCCGAAGCCGGGGCCGAGGATGAAGGCGTTATAGCGGGCGTCCTCGATCAGCGAGGCAAGGTCGGCGTCATCGTTGCAGCGCTTCAGCATCACCGCCGTAAGGTGCGACGCGTTGACCTGCATGGCGGCCGCCGGCGAGAACAGGGTAACGAGCCCGGCGCCAGCACGCAGCGCCGCCTGGGCAGAGAGACGGCCCGCGCCGGTCTGGCTGGGGCCGCCGGAAAACACCACGGCATGGCCGCGATCGTATTTATGCCCGGCATCGGCGGGGCTCGCGAAGGCCTCCAGCCACAAGGACGGCTCGTTGGCGAAGGTTTGCGGCTTGATGTGGTCGAGTACCGCCTCCTCGATGCCGATATCGGCGACGATTGTGCTGCCGCAAAGGCTGCGCCCCGGCTCCAGCAGATGGCCGGGCTTGCGGCGGAAGAACGTCACCGTCAGGTCGGCGCGGACAGAGGCGCCAAGCACCTCGCCCGAAGCGCCGGAGACGCCGGACGGAAGGTCGATCGCGATAACCGGCGTCGCGACGTCGTTCGCGCGGGCAATCGCGACAGCCGCGTCTCCGTCGACCGGACGTGCGAGCCCCGCGCCGAAAAGTCCGTCGACCACGAGATCGGCATCTTCCGGCTCGAACCCGTCGAGTGAAAGGGTTGGTTCCCGCCATGCCGATGCTGCGGCAGCAGCGTCACCGGACAGGCCGGAAGGGTCGACGAGACCGTAAAGTCGCACGTCCCGTCCCGCATCCCGGAGCAGCCGCGCGACGACGTAGGCGTCGCCACCATTGTTGCCGGGACCGGCGAGCACGGCGATCCGTCGCGCGCCGGCAAATCGGGCGAGTGCAGCTTTCGCCACGGCCGCGCCGGCGCGTTCCATCAAAGCCGTTCCCGGGACGCCGCCTTCGATCGTCAACCGATCGGCTTGTCCCATCTCGCGGGGCGTCAGCAGGGCATGGAGGTACTTATCGGTCATCGGGCGCCTAATATTACAGCTTTATGCCTAAGTGTTGTGCATGCAGTGTGATTTCCGGTCGCGCTCGGTGTAGCCGGTATGGGCAGAGAACGATCAGCAGGGTAACGATAGATTCGATAGGGCGCTCCCGCCGCGGCCCTGATGGTGTATCCATCCGAGCGACCGGGGGACGATAGCCACTATTTCGGGTGTCGCGGCTCGAAGCCATGCCTTTGGCACGCCTCCTGCATTGGGCGGGGGGACGGGCCGGCGGCCCGTGACGGGGGACAACGTCGTGAAGGAATGTCGATGAAGAAGGTCGAGGCGATCATCAAGCCGTTCAAGCTGGATGAGGTCAAGGAAGCGCTCCAGGACGTGGGGCTCCAGGGCATCACTGTCACCGAGGCCAAGGGTTTCGGGCGTCAGAAGGGCCACACCGAGCTCTACCGCGGCGCGGAATACGTCGTCGACTTCCTGCCGAAGGTGAAGGTCGAGATCGTGCTGGCGGACGAGAACGTCGCCGCCGCCGTCGAGGCCATTCGCAAGGCTGCCCAGACCGGGCGCATCGGCGATGGCAAGATCTTCGTCTCCAATATCGAGGAAGCCATCCGCATCCGCACCGGCGAAGCCGGCACGGACGCCATCTGACCCCTCGCCGTCTCCCAACAAAACATATCATTCAATATCAGGAAGGACCGCTATGACGAGCGCCAACGACATTCTGAAGCAGATCAAGGACAACGACGTAAAGTTTGTCGACCTGCGGTTCACCGACCCCAAGGGCAAGATGCAGCACGTCACGATGGACGTGGGCATCGTCGATGAAGACATGTTCTCGGAAGGCTCGATGTTCGACGGATCGTCGATCGCCGGCTGGAAGGCCATCAACGAGTCCGACATGGTCCTGATGCCGGATCCGGAGACGGCCTACATGGACCCGTTCTTCGCCCAGTCGACCATGGCGATCGTCTGCGACATTCTCGATCCGATCTCCGGCGAGGCCTACAACCGCGACCCGCGGTCGACCGCCCGCAAGGCGGAAGCGTTCCTGACCCAGTCCGGGACCGGCGACACGGCGTTCTTCGGCCCGGAAGCCGAGTTCTTCATCTTCGACGACGTGCGCTACAAGGCCGACCCCTACAACACCGGCTTCAAGCTCGACTCGACGGAACTGCCGTCCAACGACGACATGGAATACGAGACCGGCAATCTCGGCCATCGGCCGCGCATCAAGGGCGGCTATTTCCCCGTCCCGCCGATCGACTCCTGCCAGGACATCCGCTCGGAAATGCTGACCGTGATGGCCGAGATGGGCGTCGAGGTCGAGAAGCACCACCACGAGGTCGCCGCGGCGCAGCACGAGCTTGGCATCAAGTTCGACACGCTGACCCGCAACGCCGACAAGATGCAGATCTACAAGTACGTCATCCACCAGGTGGCGAACGCCTACGGCAAGACGGCGACGTTCATGCCGAAGCCGGTCTTCGGTGACAACGGCTCGGGCATGCACGTGCATCAGTCGATCTGGAAAGGCGGCAAGCCGACCTTCGCCGGCGACGAATATGCTGGCCTGTCGGAGAGCGCGCTGTTCTACATCGGCGGCATCATCAAGCACGCCAAGTCGCTGAACGCCTTCACCAACCCGTCGACCAACTCCTTCAAGCGCCTGGTTCCGGGCTACGAGGCGCCGGTCCTGCTCGCCTACTCGGCGCGCAACCGTTCGGCTTCCTGCCGCATCCCCTTCGGCCAGTCGCCGAAGTCCAAGCGCGTCGAAGTCCGGTTCCCGGATCCGACGGCCAACCCCTATCTCGCCTTCTCGGCGATGCTGATGGCCGGCCTCGACGGCATCAAGAACAAGATCCATCCGGGCGAAGCCATGGACAAGGATCTCTACGACCTGCCGCCGGAGGAACTGAAGGAAATCCCGACCGTCTGCCGGTCGCTGCGCGAGGCGATGGAATCGCTCGACGCCGATCGCGATTACCTGAAGGCCGGCGGAGTCTTCGACGACGACCAGATCGACGCCTTCATCGACCTGAAAATGGCCGAGGTGCTGCGCTTCGAGATGACGCCGCATCCGGTCGAGTTCGACATGTACTACTCGGTCTGACGGCCCCGTGCCGGAGGTCTCCGGCACACACGGAAGCAATCAGGGGCGCCTTTCTTGGCGCCCCTTTCTTGTTCTGCAGGCGCGACGAGCGGGGCGCTCACGCGAAGACAGGTCGCCGCCGCGTGGACTGCCCAGCGGGACTGTCTCCGGCCACCCCCGTATCGTCCGGAAACCGTGGATAAAGATGGGAAAAGGCCAGTCGGCCCGGCTCTCCGGGCGGTGCGGGGTTGAAGAACATTTCGTGAAAGTATAGGCAGGTCCCATGTTCGATTGGCGCTCGATCTTCCTGTTTTCCGGCCCGGACGCGACGGCGCGATGAGCGACGACCTGTTTTCCGGCAATGCCGCACGCCAGCCGGCGGCGCCCAAGGCCGCCGGCCGCACACGCGCTGCACCTGCCACGCCACCGCCGCCCGCCGAGTACACCGCTGCCGATATCGAGGTGCTGGAGGGGCTCGAGCCGGTTCGCCGCCGTCCAGGCATGTATGTCGGCGGCACCGACGAGAAGGCGCTGCACCATCTCTTCGCCGAGGTCATCGACAACTCGATGGACGAGGCGACCGCCGGCCACGCCAATTTCATCGAGGTTTCGCTGGAAGCGGACGGCACTCTGTCCGTCGCCGACAACGGGCGCGGCATCCCGATCGACCCGCATCCGAAATACAAGAACAAGTCGGCGCTCGAGGTCATCATGACCACGCTGCACGCCGGCGGTAAGTTCGATTCCAAGGTCTACGAGACGTCCGGCGGCCTGCACGGTGTCGGTGTCTCGGTGGTCAACGCGCTGTCGGAGAGCCTCGAGGTGGAGGTGGCGCGCAACCGGCGCCTCTACAGGCAGACCTATGCGAGGGGCGTGGCGACCGGCCCGCTGGAGGAGGTTGGCGAGGTTCACAACCGGCGCGGCACGAAGGTGCGTTTCCGGCCGGATCCCCAAATATTCGGCGCTGGCGCACGCTTCCGGCCCGAGCGCCTCTACGCCATGGCGCGCTCCAAGGCCTATCTGTTCGGCGGCGTCGAGATCCGCTGGTCCTGCGACCAGGAACTGCTGACGCCGAATGGCGACATCCCGGCGCGCGACATCTTCCACTTTCCCGGCGGCCTGAAGGACTATCTCGACACGACGCTCGGCAAGGACCGGGTGACGTCGCAGATCTTCGCCGGCCGCACCGAGAAGCAGACCGGCCACGGCGCGGTCGAATGGGCGGTCAGCTGGACGCCGGACGACGGCTTCGTCCGCTCCTACTGCAACACCATCCCGACCGGCGAAGGCGGCACGCACGAGGCGGGCCTGCGCTCGGTCCTGCTGCGCGGTCTCAAGGCTTTCGCCGAGGTCTCCGGCAACAAGCGCGCCTCGGTGATCACCGGCGACGACGTCATGCTGACCGCGGCCGCGATGCTGTCGGTGTTCATCCGCGAGCCCGAATTCGTCGGCCAGACCAAGGACCGGCTGGCGACGGCCGAAGCGCAGCGCATCGTCGAGCAGTCGATCCGCGACTCCTTCGACATCTGGCTCGCCTCCTCGCCGCAAGATGCGGCCAAGCTCATCGACTGGGTGGTTGAGCGGGCCGACGAGCGACTGCGCCGCCGCCAGGAAAAGGAAGTCAGCCGCAAGACGGCTACGCGCAAGCTGCGCCTTCCCGGCAAGCTCGCCGACTGCTCGCAGACCGGGGCGGCTGGCGCGGAACTGTTCATCGTCGAGGGCGACTCGGCCGGCGGCTCGGCCAAGCAGGCGCGCGACCGCAAGGTGCAGGCGATCCTGCCGCTGCGCGGCAAGATCCTCAACGTCGCCAGCGCCGGGCGCGACAAGCTCGGCGCCAACCAGCAGCTCGCCGATCTCGTCCAGGCGCTCGGTTGCGGCACGCGCTCGAAATACCGCAGCGACGATCTGCGCTACGAGCGCGTGATCATCATGACCGACGCCGACGTCGACGGGGCCCATATCGCCTCGCTGCTGATCACCTTCTTCTACCAGGAGATCCCGGAGCTCGTGCGCAGCGGCCATCTGTTCCTGGCCGTGCCGCCGCTCTACAAGCTGACGCAGGGCGGCAAGACGGTTTATGCGCGGGACGAGCGCGATCGCGAGCGGCTCGTAGAGAAGGAATTCAAGGGCCGCGGCAAGGTCGAGGTCTCGCGCTTCAAGGGCCTCGGCGAGATGCTGCCCTCGCAGCTCAAGGAAACCACCATGGATCCGCGCAAGCGCACCTTGCTGCAGGTCGTGGTGGACGAGACGCCGGAAGCGGGAACCGCCGGCGCCGTCGAGGCGCTGATGGGCAACAAGCCCGAGGCGCGCTTCCGCTTCATCCAGGACCGGGCGGCCTTCGTCGAGGATCTGGACATCTGACGCCGTCCGTCCGAATGCTGCGCGCAAAGCCATCGGAGAATCGACCGTGACCCGCATCCTGCCAGCCGCCGCCTTGTTCGGCACCGCCCTGCTGATCGCCCTGCCCGCCTTCGGTCAGTCGACCGAGGCGCCGGCATCGAACGAGCCTGCCGCCGGCTCGGCATCCCCCGCGGTTCCCGACACGCAGGCAGCAGCAACTCCGGCCGAGACAGCGACAGATCCGGCCGTGGCGGCGGCCATCGAAGCCCTCTCGCCGCTTGTGGAAGACGTGCAGATCGTCGGCCCCTGGTCGGAAGGCGAGCGCCAGGGCGTTTGGCGGACCGTCATGGTCCAATCACCCGCCGACGAGACGGGGTATCATTTCTTCGTCCAGCAGCTCGAAGGCTCGGGCACCGACCATACAGTGCGGGCGACCACCGAGATCACCGAGATCAACCAGGTGGACGGCGCCATCGTCGGCTATCGGGCGGACGAGCCGAGCCCCGACGCGCCGAGCGGCCTGACGCTGTTCTTCGACATTCTGCCGGCGGACGGCGAGATCGCCGAGACCTACGAGCTGCATTTCGCGCCGGATGCGCCTTACATGTTCGGCCCGGCATCCAACTGAGCCGCCGCTGGCTGGAGCGCCTGAGACCCTGCCGACAGCAACTCGCCGAGTAGTCGCGTCAAAACGTCCGGCGCCTCCATCGAGAGAAGGTGGCCTTTTCCCGGGATCGTCGTGAGGACGGCTTGCGGGATTGCCGCCGCCAGTTCCTGCGAACATTCGACCGGGATGATCTCGTCCGCCGTCCCCACCAGGACCTGCGTCGCCATGGCAAGCTGCGGAAGCGTCGGGCGCTGGTCGGCGCGGCCGATGATCGCCGCCTGCTGGCGCGCGAAGGTCTCGATGCCGACGGCTTGCGCCATCGCCACCACCCGATCTCGCAGGTCCCGATCGTTTCTGGCTTCCGGGCCCAGCAGGCGCGGACACAGCGCCTCCGCCACCGCTTCGATCCCCCGGTCGTATCCGAGCGCGACCAGGCGCCGCCGAACCGCGGTCTGCTCCGGGCTGTCGGGCCGGGCACTGGTCGCGACCAGCGCCAGAGCGGCGACGCGCTCGGGCGCGCGCCGGGCGACTTCCAGCGCCACGTAACCACCCATCGACAGACCGCACAGGACGAAACGCTCCGGTGCGTCGGCAAGCAGGCGGCCGGCCATCGCCTCAATGCTGTCGTCGCTCACCGTGTCCGCGACCGTAACGGTCCCTGGTGGAAGCGCCTCGATCTGCGAGCGGTAGAGATCCGCCGTACAGAGCAGACCCGGAATCAGCACCACGGACGACCTATTCACCATCTTGACCCTGTAAATCGCCGGTTTGAGCGCCATATGGGAGCTTATGGTTGACTCGGAAATGCTATCGCCCTACTGCCCCGCAGTAATGGGCCTTCGAAGTCGTAGACCGTAAACCCCATTATCCAAAGAGAACCTGACGCTTGAAACCATTTTCCGAACTCGGCCTCAGTGCCAAGGTTCTGGCCGCCGTCGAGGCTGCCGGATACAGCGAACCGACGCCGATCCAGGAACAGGCCATCCCGCACGCGCTGGAGCGCCGGGACATTCTGGGGATCGCGCAGACGGGGACAGGCAAGACGGCGTCTTTCGTCCTGCCGATGCTGACGCTCCTCGAGAAGGGGCGCGCCCGGGCACGCATGCCGCGCACGCTGATCATCGAGCCGACGCGCGAACTCGCGGCGCAGGTCGAAGAGTCCTTCGTGCGCTACGGCCGCGACCAGAAGATCAACATTGCCCTCCTCATCGGCGGCATGTCCTTCGGTGACCAGGACAAGAAGATCGACCGGGGCGTCGACGTCCTGATCGCGACCCCGGGCCGGCTGCTCGACCATTTCGAGCGCGGCAAGCTGCTGATGAATGCTGTCGAGATCCTCGTCATCGACGAGGCCGACCGGATGCTCGACATGGGCTTCATCCCGGACATCGAGCGGATCTGCAAGCTCCTGCCGGTCACCCGCCAGACGCTTTTCTTCTCTGCCACCATGCCGCCGGAGATCACCCGCCTCACCGAGCAGTTCCTGCAGAACCCCGTGCGCGTCGAAGTCGCCAAGCCGGCTTCCGCCGCGCTGACGGTGACGCAGCGGCTGGTCGCCTGCCAGAAGGTCGATTCCGAAAAGCGCGAGGCGCTGCGCCGCGTCATTCGCGAAGAGACGGACCTGACCAACGCCATCATCTTCTGCAACCGCAAGCGTGACGTGGCGACGCTCTTCCGTTCGCTCGAACGGCACGGCTTCTCCGCCGGCGCACTGCATGGTGACATGGACCAGCGCTCGCGCACGGCGATGCTGCAGAGCTTCCGCGACAACAAGATCCAGCTGCTGGTCGCCTCGGATGTCGCGGCCCGCGGTCTCGATATCCCGGCGGTTTCCCACGTCTTCAATTTCGACGTGCCGATCCATGCGGAAGATTACGTCCACCGTATCGGCCGCACGGGCCGGGCCGGTCGTTCGGGCAAGGCCTTCACGCTCGCCACCAAGGCAGACAAGAAATATCTCGACGCGATCGAGAAGCTGATCGGCACCGAGATCGAGTGGCAGGGTGCCCCCGCCGCGGCACTGCCCGAAGAGCCGGCCGACGCCGCCCCGAGCGCCCGTCGCAGCTCGCGCCGCACCGATGCCACCGGCGCCGGGCGCACCCGGGTGCGCAAGGAGCGTCCGGCACGCACGGCCGAAGCGGGTGACGAGGCGGCCGTGCCTGTGGTCGAAGCTGAAGCTCAACCTGTTGCCGAGCCGGTGGCTGCCGTCAACGACGAGCCGGAAGTCCGGGCAGCCCGCCCGCCGCGCCGCGCGCGCAGTGAAAGCACGCCGCGTCCGGCGCCGGTCGAACGCGCGAGCGCCGCCCCGGCACCGCGCGCCGCCCCCGTCGACCAGAACCGCGGTCGCGGTGGTGACGATGGCAAGGCGCCGATCGGCTTCGGCGACGACATCCCGGCCTTCATGCTGATCGGCACCGGAGCCCTGTAAGAACCGCCGTCGACAACGCTCGATGCTCATACGAAAAAGCCGGCCCGAGGGCCGGCTTTTTGCTGTCTAGTGCGTCCGGTGCCGATGGTCAGCGGATGGTGACGTCCGGCAATTGCTGCGCCAGCCGGCGCAACTCGGTGCGCGCCTGCGTAGTGATCTCTACGGTCAGCGACACGGCACCGTCCTCGCGGTCCTCGCGGCCGCTCACCGAGGCGTTCTCGTAGAGCCAGGGCAACATGCCCATGCCGTCCGGGCCGACATCCAGCGTCATCTCGCAGAGCGTGCCGGCAATCCGCCGCTCGACATCGTCGAGGAGCGGCGCGATGCCGGTGTTGGCGACGGCGGACACGATATGCGCCGCGCGCGGGTCCGGCAGGCCTTCGCGCACCGCCTCGATATGGCTGAGCGACGCCTCGTCCAGCAGATCGGCCTTGTTCCAGATCTCGATCACGTGCTCGCTGTCGTCGACGTCGATATCGAGGTCGCGCAGGATCTTGCGCACGTCTTCGGCCTGGGAAAGCGTGTCCGGATCGGCCATGTCGCGCACATGCAGGACGAGGTCGGCTTCGATGACCTCTTCCAGTGTCGCCCGGAAAGCTGCGACGAGATGCGTCGGCAGGTCCGAGACGAAGCCCACCGTGTCCGAGAACCGCACTTCCGTGCCGTGCGGCAACGTGGTTCGGCGGACCGTCGGGTCGAGCGTCGCGAAGAGCAGGTCCTGCGCCAGGACGTCGGCGCCGGTCAGCCGGTTGAACAGCGTCGACTTGCCGGCATTGGTGTAGCCGACGAGCGCCACGACCGGATGCGGCGCCTTCTTGCGCTTGGCACGATGCAGCTGGCGGGTGCGCCGGACGGCTTCGAGGTCCTTCTCGAGACGCTTGATGCGCTCCTGCAGCTGTCGCCTGTCCGACTCGATCTGCGTCTCGCCCGGGCCGCCGAGGAAGCCGGCGCCGCCACGCTGGCGCTCGAGGTGGGTCCAGCTGCGCACGAGACGGCCGCGCTGGTAGTTGAGATGTGCCAGCTCGACCTGCAGCCGCCCCTCCTTGGTGCGCGCGCGCTGCCCGAAGATCTCCAGGATCAGCCCGGTGCGGTCCAGCACCTTGGCGTCGAGCTCGCGCTCCAGGTTGCGCTGCTGGACCGGCGTCAGCGGATGGTCGAAGATGACCAGACCGATTTCCTCGGCCGCAACCACCCCCTTGATCTCCTCCAGCTTGCCGGCGCCGATCAGGGTCGCGGGCCGCGGACGCGGGCCCGGGACGACGCCACTCGCCTTGATGTCGAGACCGATCGCCGCCGCCAGTCCCAGCGCCTCCGCGAGCCGCGCCTCGTCGCTGCGCCGTACGAGTTCGGCGCCCGGCGCAATGCCGTCCTCCTTGGCCGAGAACTGCTTGAACACCGGCACGAACACGGCCGCGCGCGTGGCGACGCTCTCGTGCTCGATGGGGCCCTTGGGGTGATTTTCGCGAGGTTCAGTCAATCAGTCTGTCCTGTCGTCGTCCCCGCCGTCATGCATATGGACTGGCTGGGAGGGCATGATGGTGGAAATGGCGTGCTTGTAGACCAGCTGTGAGTGGCCATCGCGGCGCAGCAGGACGCAGAAATTGTCGAAGGAGGTCACCACGCCGGTCAGCTTGACGCCGTTGACCAGGAAGATGGTCAGCGAGATCTTCTGCTTGCGTACGGTGTTGAGGAAGAGGTCCTGGAGGTTCTGCGTCCGTTCCGGCATCGTTGATTCCTTGTTCTATTCTTATTGGCGAAGCGTCGCCGGTCGGCCGGCCCTCGCATCGCACATGGTTCATCACCCGCCCTGCGGCAGCGCCGCATGACGAGCTTGCGGTCTCGTTGCCCAGAGGAATAGAGCCCCGTGGGGCTTTTCCCAAGATGATCCTGCGACGAGGCGTCAAAAAAGCCGTCCGGACGCCGTCAGAAGAACTCCAGGCTGACGCGGAACAGCTGTTCGACATGGCGGACGGCATTCGCGGCCGCAAAGATTACCACCCTGTCCTTCGCCTTGATCTTCGTCAGTCCGTTCGGCCGGACATACTCGCCGTTACGATAGATCGCTCCGATCCGCAGATTCTCCGGAAGATCCAGCTCGCGGAGCGGCTTGCCGACCAGCGGCGATGTTTCCAGCGCCTCGGCCTCGATCACCTCGGCGAGACCGTTCTGGATCGAATGAACGGCACGAATCCGGCCGCGTCGCACGTGCTGCAACACCCGGGATATGGTGACGGACCGCGGGTTGATAAAGGCATCGATCCCCAACGTATGGGTAAAACCTTGGTAGTCCGCGTTGTTCAGCAGCGTGAGGTTGCCGCGGCAGCCAAGGCGCTTGGCCATGACGCTGGCGAGAATGTTGACCTTGTCGTCGTTTGTCAGCGCGACGAGGAGGTCGCTTTCGGAGATATCCGCCTCATCGAGGATGACCTGGTCGAGGCCGCTGCCGTGCAGCACGATGGTCCGCTTCAGCTCGTCCGAGATCGCCACGGCCCGATCATGGTTCGCCTCGATGACCCGGATCCGCGCGCCGAGATTGCGCTTCTCCATCTGCTTGGCGACATAGAGGCCGATATTGCCGCCACCGACAATGACGATCCGCGCCGCTTCCGGCTCCTCGTGCCCGAACAGGCCGAGCGTCCGGCGCACCTGACCGCGCTCCGCAACGACATAGGCGACGTCTCCCGGCACCATCTGGTCGCCCGAGCTCGGCACGAACAGTTTGTCGGCGCGCCAGATCCCGACCACGGTGGCGTTGAGATCGGGAAACAGCTCCGTCAGCTGCTCCAGCGGCGTGTTCACCACCGGACAGTCTTCGCGGCACTCGATCGCCACCATCACGATCGTGTCGTCCGCGAAGCGCACGGCATCCATCGCGCCCGGCAACGCGATGCGCCGCAGCACCATCTCGCCGACCTCGAGCTCGGGCGAGATGATCACGTCGATCGGCATGTTGTCGGTCGAAAAGAGATCCTGCCAATGGGGCCGCAGATAGCTCTGGGCCCTTATGCGGGCGATCTTGGTCGGCACGTTGAACAGCGAGTGGGCGACCTGGCAGGCCACCATGTTGACCTCGTCGTGAAGGGTCACGGCGATGATCATGTCGGCCTGTTCGGCGCCGGCCTCGGCCAGCACGTCCGGCTGCGCGCCGTGGCCGACGAAGCCGCGAGCGTCCAGATTATCCCGGATCGCCTGCACCAGCGACGGCGAGGTATCGATGACCGAGACATCGTTCCGCTCGGAAGCGAGACGTTCGGCAATCCCGTAGCCGACCTGGCCCGCCCCGCAGATGACGACTTTCATGCTGTGCAATCCCTCGCCGACGTGCCGGCAAGCCGTTTCTTAACGGCTTCCCGATGCCGGTGCAAAGCCATGGCGGATGCGGCCCGTGGCGGCGCCCCGAACTCAGATCCCCAGCGACTTCAGCTTGCGGTGCAGGGCCGAGCGCTCCATGCCGACGAACTCCGCCGTCCGCGAGATATTGCCGCCGAAACGGTTGATCTGGGCGACCAGATACTCCTTCTCAAACACCTCACGGGCGTCGCGCAGCGGCAGCGCCAGGATCTGGCCGTTCGACTGGCTTGGCGTGCGCGGCAGCATGTCGCCGACCTCGCTCGGCAGCATGTCCGCCGAGATCGGCGTATCGCCGTCGCCTTCCCGCGACAGGATCATCAGCCGCTCGACGTTATTGCGAAGCTGCCGGACATTACCCGGCCAGTCGCTCGACTGCAGCACCGCCATGGCCTCCGGTCCGATCACCCGCGGCTTGATGCCGGTCTGTTCGCTGATCTGCGCCATGAAGGCATCGATCAGCGTCGGAATGTCCTGTCGGCGGTCGGCCAGCGGCGGCACCGCGATCGGCACTACGGCCAACCGGTGGAACAGATCCTCGCGGAAGCTGCCGTCGGCGATCATCGATTCGAGGTTTTGCGCCGTGGATGAGATCACCCGGACGTCGACCTTGACCCGCTTCGACCCGCCGACCCGTTCGAAGGTCTGGTCGGTCAGCACGCGCAGGATCTTGTTCTGGGTCTCGCGCGGCATGTCGCCGATTTCGTCGAGATACAGCACGCCCCGATGCGCCTCCTCGAGCGCGCCCACCTTGCGCTCGACACCGGGAGGCGTTTCCGTGCCGAACAGCTCGACCTCCATCCGGTCCGGGGTGATGGCAGCAGCGTTCAGCGCCACGAACGGCCCGTCCGCACGACTCGAGCCGGCGTGAATCGCCCGTGCGACCATTTCCTTGCCGGACCCCGATGGGCCGAGGATCATGACGCGGCTGTTGGTCGGCGCGACACGCTCGATCAGCGTCCGTAACTGATTCATCGGATGCGACTTGCCGATCAGCTCGGTGAAGTCGGAGGAACGGCGCCGCAGCTCCGAGACCTCGCGTTTCAGCTTCGACGTCTCCAGCGCCCGCTCGGCGATGAGGATCAGGCGATCGGCCTTGAACGGCTTCTCGATATAATCATAGGCACCGCGCCGAATGGCCGAGACGGCGGTTTCGATGTTGCCGTGGCCGGATATCATCACGACCGGCACCTCCGGATGCTGCGCCTTGATGGCGTCGAGCAGGTCGAGCCCGTCCAGCCGGCTGCCGCGCAGCCAGATGTCGAGGAAAACCAGCCGCGGCAGGCGCTCGGCGATGGACTGCAGCGCGGCGTCGGAATCGCCCGCCGTCCGCGTCTCGTGGCCTTCGTCCTCGAGAATGCCCGCCACCAACTCCCGGATGTCGGCTTCGTCATCGACGATCAGGATGTCCGATGCCATTGGTCTCACCAGTCCTTTCTACGCTCCGTCCCCATGCCGCCCATCCTTCTCCGAAGGCGGAGCGGCGGGCAGAGTGATGCGAACCATGGCGCCGTGCGGCTGGTCGGGAGCATCGTCCAGCGCGATGGTGCCGCCATGGTCTTCGATAATCTTGCGCACGATCGCCAGGCCAAGGCCCGTGCCCTTCTCGCGCGTGGTCATGTAGGGTTCGAGCAGCCGATCTCGATCCTCGGTCGGAAAACCGCGGCCGTTGTCGATGATGTCGATCCTGTGCCGGTCGGTGCCGGCTTCGGCCCTGATGGTGATCTTGCCACCGCTTGTCCCGGCGGCTTCAAGCGACTCCACGGCATTCTTCACGAGATTGCCGAAGGCCTGCGACAACAGGCGGATGTCGTAGGCGCCGAGCATCGGCTCGGTGGGAATCTCGGCCGCGAAGTCGATGCCGTGATCGCCCATTTCGCGCATGAACACCGCTTCCCGCAGGGCCTCGCGCAGATCGATGGTCTCCATCCGCGGCTTCGGCATCCGCGCGAAGGTCGAGAACTCGTCGACCATCCGGCCGATGTCGGAGACCTGCCGGATGATCGTCTCGATGCAGCGGTCGAAGACTTCGCGATCGTCCTCCACGCGCTTGCCGTAGCGGCGGCGGATCCGCTCGGCGGAAAGCTGGATCGGGGTCAGCGGATTCTTTATCTCGTGCGCGATGCGGCGTGCCACGTCCGCCCAGGCCGACGTCCGCTGGGCATCGACCAGATCGGTGATGTCATCGATCGTGACGACGCTCGACTGGGCGCCCTCCGCCTCCTCCGACGAGGTGATCCGGACCGCGAGCGCGCGCTCGCGCTGGCGGATCCGCAGCTTCACCTCTTCCTGGTATTCCTGCCGATGCGACGTCGTGGCGGCGCGGTGGATCTGGCCGATCTCGGGGAAGATGTCGACCAGCCGGCGTCCGACGATCCGTTCCGATTCGACGGCGAGGATGCGCTGGGCCGACGGGTTCAGCATCGACACCGTGCCGTCGCGTTCGACGCCGATGACACCGACGGTGACGCCGGACAGCACCGCCTCGATGAAGCGCCGCCGTTCGTCGATCACGTCCTTCGCATGGACCAGTTCCGAGCGCTGGCTGCGCAGCTGCAGGATCATGTTGTTAAAGGTGTTCGACAGCGAGCCGACGTCGCCGTCGGAGACCCGCACGGGGACCGAGACGGCGAGATTGCCTTCGCTGACCTCGTCCGCGGCGCTCATCAGGAGACGGATCGGGCGCACCAGCCGGTCGGCGACGCCGATGCCGGTCCAGATTGCCGACAAGAGCACGATGAGCATGATCCCGAGATAGAGGATCGCGAAGGCGACCTGCAGGCCGAATCGGTTCGACTGGAGGCTGGAATACTCCGCCGATCGCTCTTCCATCAGCCGGAGGGCCGCAATCACCTCCGGGTCGACGGCCCGCACCGTGTAGAGATAGGCGTCGGAGATCTGCCGCAGCTGGATGATCGCCCCGACGAGATTGGTGACCCCCGGCGGGATGAACACCAGATTTCCGTCGGCAGCTTGTGCGAGGGCATCCTCGGGGGGCACCGGCAAGGGTCGGTCGACCTCGACCTGGGCCGCAAGAAACGGCGTTCCGTCCGGTCTCAGCAACTGCGCTCCGAGCAGCGAACGTCCCCTCGCCTGCTCGGTCATCAGCTGCTGGAAGCCGGTCCGGTCAAGGTCGTAGAGCCGCCGCTGCTGGTCCAGGTCGTAGGCCATGGAAAGCGTGGAGCCCTGCAGGTTGCGTGCGTTCTCGTTGACATAGGCGCGGGCGACGCTGATCGAGGATTCGACGATGGTGCGGGTGCGGATCTCGAACCAGCGGTCGAGCCCGAGATCCAGCGTGATGCCCGCCACGATCGCCACGAGCAGCGCCGGAAGCGCTGCGACGATCGAGAACAGCAGGACGATGCGCACATGCAGCCGAGACGCCGCCTTGCCCTGCCGCCGGGCCCGGACCATCCGCAGGACTTCGCGTCCGATGAGCACGCACAACAGCAGCACGAAAGCGCTGTTGACGATCGTGGCGATCGTCACGATCGTGTCGCTCGGCTCGATCGGCGTCAGGCCCATCAGGACGACGAACGAGATCGCGCCGGTCACCAGCGCGCCCACGACCGCCAGTAGGCCGGGCACCAGCATGAAGCGCCGCCGCTCGAGCAGGAACGGCACCTCGTGGTCTGACTGGATCGGTTGCGACGTCATCATCCGCTGCGTTTGATAGGCCCGTTGCCACACAGCAACAGAATGTGTCCAAACTGCAACGAGCGCTGCTTTATTGCATCATCTTATCGAGCGGATCACGGAAATGTCGAGGTCACGGATTTTTTTGCGCAGCGTGTTACGGTTGACGCCGAGCAGATCAGCCGCCTTGACCTGATTGCCGCGGGTCGCTGCCAGCGCTGCGGCGATCAGTGGATATTCCACTTCGCGCAGAATGCGACCGTGGAGCCCGGGCGGCGGCAGGTCGTCGCCGAACGAGGCGAAATAGTCCGACAGATAGCGCTCCACCGACGCGTTCAGCTCCACAGGCTTGCCGCCATCCGACTCGATGCCCGGCGAGCGAGCACTGTCGTTGTTGAGCTCGTGCTCGACCAGTTCGGCCGAGATTTCGTCCTGCGGATAAAGTGCCGACAGACGGCGGATCAGATTCTCTAGCTCGCGGACATTGCCGGGCCACGGATAGCGCCGCATTACGTCCAGCGCGCCCTGGCTCAATGTCTTGCGGGGCAGGCCCTCCTTCTCGGCCTGGGCGAAGAAATGTCGGGCCAGATCCGACAAATCCTCGATCCGCTCGCGCAGCGGCGGCAGGCGCAGCGGCACGACGTTCAGCCGGTAGAACAGATCCTCGCGGAACAGGCCGCGGCTGATCAGCTGGCGCAGATCCTTGTTGGTCGCGGCGACGATGCGGACATCCGTGGTGATAGGCGTACGGCCACCCACGACCGTGTATTCGCCCTGCTGGAGCACGCGCAGCAGCCGGGTCTGAGCCTCCATAGGCATGTCGCCGATCTCGTCGAGGAAGAGCGTGCCGCCTTCCGCCTGCTCGAACCGGCCACTGGTGCGGGTCTGTGCGCCGGTGAAGGCACCCTTCTCGTGGCCGAAGAGCTCGGATTCGATCAGGTCACGCGGGATCGCTGCCATGTTGATGGCGACGAACGGTCCCTTGCGGCGGCGTCCGTAGTCGTGGAGCGCCCGGGCGACCAGTTCCTTGCCGGTCCCCGACTCGCCGCTGATCGTCACGGTGAGGTCGGTCTGCATCATCCGGGCGAGGGCCCGGTAGATGTCCTGCATGGCCGGAGAGCGACCCACCAGCGGCATCGATTCCTGCAGGTCGTCGGGCGCGGCACGCGTGCCGCCCTTTGGCTCCGCCAGCGCCCGCCGCACGATCGAGACGAGCTCGGTCAGGTCGAAGGGCTTGGGAATGTAGTCGTAGGCGCCCTTCTCCGATGCCTTGATCGCCGTCATGAAGGTGTTCTGCGCGCTCATGACGACCACCGGCAGGTCGGGCCGCGAGTTCTTGATCTTCGGCAAGGTGTCGAAGGCGTTGCCGTCGGGCATCAGGACGTCGGTGATGACGAGGTCGCCGTCCCCGGCAGCAATCCAGCGCCAGAGCGTCGCGATATTGGAGGTGACGCGGACCTCGAAGCCGGCGCGCATCAGCGCCTGCGAGACTACCGTCCGGATCGCGGAGTCGTCGTCGGCGACGAGGATCTGCATGGTCATGTTGTCTTTCTCAGCCTTCGCTTCCGAAGTTGTAACGGGCCTCGCCCTCGCCCAGCTCCTCCCGCCAGGCCGGCATCAGGATGCGGAAGACCGTGTGGCCCGGCTGCGAATCGCATTCGATCACCCCGCCATGGTCCCCGACGATCTTTGCGACCAGCGCCAGGCCAAGGCCCGAGCCGCTGGGCTTGGTGGTGACGAACGGGTCGAAGATGTATTCGCGGATGTCGTCCGGCACGCCGTCGCCATTGTCCTCGACGCAGAATTCCAGCGGCAGCGTCACCCGGTCCTTGGTGCCGGGCACGGAGAGCCGCACGCCCGGGCGGAACGCCGTCATCAGCTTGATCTCGCCGTCCTCGCGGTCGCGGACCGCTTCGGAGGCGTTCTTCAGGAGATTGAGGAACACCTGCACCAGCTGGTCGCGATTGGCGAAGACCGGCGGCAGCGACGGGTCATAGAGTTCGCTGATCTTGATACCGCGGGCGAAGCCGTTCTTGCCCAGCGTCTTCACGTGCTCGAGCACCGAATGGATGTTGACCGCCGAGCGCTCGATCGGACGCTGGTCCGAGAACACTTCCATGCGGTCGACCAGCTTGACGATGCGGTCGCTCTCCTCCTGGATCAGCCGCGTCAGGCCGCGATCCTCGTCGCTGGCATTCGTGGCCAGCAGCTGCGCCGCGCCCTTGATCCCCGACAGCGGGTTGCGGATCTCGTGCGCCAGCATCGCCGCCAGCCCGGTGACGCTGCGCGCCGCAGAGCGGTGGGTGAGCTGGCGGTCCATCTTGTCGGCGATCGACCGCAACTGGATCATCACGACGACCAGCTCGGGCGCATCGGGCAGAGGCGAGACGTAGAGATCCACCATCCGTTCGGTACCAAGCCGTGGCGACGACACATCCACGCGGTACTCGCTGATGCGGGAGTTCTCGTCGCGGACCTGTTCGATCAGCGCGAAGAGCGGGCTGTCGGCGGGCACGAAATCCTGCAGGCGCCGCTTCGCGAGATAGGCCATGCCGGCGGAGAAGAACTGTTCGGCGTCCGAATTGGCGAAATGGAAGCGGCCGTCGCGATCGACCACCACCACAGGATGCGGCAGGGCGTTCAGAATCTTCATCTGCGCGGCAGTCGCCGACATCACTTCGTAGACATTGTTCATGGGTCAGGCCGCCCGCTGCAGCGGGCGGCGCCGGAAGGCCGGTTCCACCTCGGAAATCTGCGTCGTGCCGATAAGGTGGCGCAGTCGCAACCGGATCGCGGACGTGTCGCTGCCGCCGAGGATCGCAGCCCGGTCGGATGGCGCGACGGTCGCAGCCGCCGCGAACCGATCGAGGTACCAGCCGAGATGCTTGCGGGCGCGACGAAGACCGGCCTCGGCGCCGTAATGGGAGAGCATCGCCTCGTAGTGCTCCTCGACCAGATCGGCGAGGTACAGAGCGCGCAGCCCGGTCTCGCCGATCGCGCCGGCCAGCATTCCGGGCAGCCAGGGGCGGCCCTGGCTGCCGCGACCCACCATGACGGCGTCGGCACGGCTTGCGGCGAGCATCGGAGCGAGATCTTCCGGAAGGGTCACATCGCCATTCGCTATGACCGGGACGCCAACGACTGCGCGCACTGCGCCGATGGCAGGCCAGTCAGCCCTGCCCTCGTAGAATTCCGACCGGGTCCGCCCGTGCACCACGATCGCCTGCACACCGGCAGCTTCGGCACGCGCTGCAAGCACGGGCGCGTTCATCGTGGACCGGTCCCAGCCCAACCGCATCTTCAGCGTCACCGGCACGCTGCCCGCGCCTGCGACTGTGGCTTCGACGATCCGGAGCGCCAGGTCCGGCTCGCGCATCAGCGCCGAGCCGGAAAGGCCACCCACGACCTTCTTGGCCGGACAACCCATGTTGATGTCGATGATGTCGGCGCCGGCTTCCGAGAGCTGTTCGGCAGCCTGGCTCATCCACGCCGGATCGCGGCCCGCGAGTTGGACGACATGAAGGCCGGGGCCGTCACGCATCGCCCGCATTGCGCTTTCCTGGTCGCCTTTGACCAACTCGCCACTGGCACCCATTTCCGATACGACCATGCCGGCGCCGAACCGGCGGGCGAGCCGGCGGAACGGCACGTCGGATATGCCGGATAGCGGTGCCAGAAGTACGCGGTTTCGGAGCCGGGCTTCGCCGATGGTCAGGGGATCGCGCAGATCGGGCATGCCGGAACTTTCACCGCCTATTCCTTGTGCGCCTTCAAAAGATGGCGATTCATGCATCAATGATTTGTACCTTATCGGGGCATGCTCAAAAGACAAGCATATTGCACCGCGATGAGTCGGTTCGATGAATGATCGGACGGTCTCGTCGAAAAGAAAGGCAGCAGCAGTGAAACGGAGCGTCGCAGCAATCATCGTAGCCGCGGGACGAGGCGAACGGGCGGGTCACTCCGCCGAGGGCCCGAAGCAGTATCGCTCGATCGGAGGAGTGCCCGTGCTGCGGCATACGGTCGAAATGTTTCTCGGCTATCCCGATGTCGACCATGTGACAGTCGTGGTACATCCCGACGACCGGGATCTGTTGTCCATCGCGCTGGGCAAGCAGTCGAGTCAGGTGAAGGTTGTCGACGGCGGGGCAACGCGGCAATCGTCGGTTCGGCTAGCGTTGGATGCGCTGGCAGAACGCGGGGCGCCCGAGATCGTGCTGATCCATGACGCGGTCCGCCCTTTCGTGGACGCCGCGCTGATCGGCCGGACGCTGGCTTCCATCGACGCCGTGACAGGCGCCATTCCGGTCATCCCGGTCGCCGACACGCTGAAGCGCAGCCGGGGTGACGATACGGTCGAGACGACGGTCGACCGGAAGAACCTCTACGCGGCACAGACCCCTCAAGGATTTCCCTTCGCGGCGATTCGCGCTGCCCATGCGGCGGCAGCAGAGCTGGACGCGTTTACCGACGACGCTTCGATCGCCGAATGGGCCGGCATGTCGGTACGGCTCGTTGCGGGTTCCGTCGACAATGTGAAACTGACGACCGCCCGGGATATTGCCCTTGCCGACGAACGACTGAGAAGAAGGCACCAGATGATCGATGTCAGGACCGGCAATGGCTACGACGTGCACCGTCTGACGGCGGGGGACCACGTGACGCTATGCGGCGTGCGGATTCCCCATGACGGCGCGCTCGACGGACACTCGGATGCGGATGTGGGGCTGCACGCTTTGACCGACGCGCTGCTCGCGACCTGCGGCGCCGGCGACATCGGCGATCATTTTCCACCCAGCGATCCGCAATGGCGCGGCGCGGCGTCGCGCATCTTCGTCGAGAAGGCCGTCGCGATCATCCGCGACAGAGGCGGGCGGATCATGAATGCCGACATCTCGCTGATCTGCGAAGCACCGAAGATCGCCCCGCACCGCGAAGCGATGCGGCAGGCGATGGCGGCGATGACCGGCCTTGCCCTCGACCGCGTGTCGGTGAAGGCGACGACGAACGAGGCGATCGGTTTCGTCGGTCGTCGCGAGGGAATCGCCGCTATCGCCACTGCCAGCGTCGCCTACGGAGAGTCGGCGTGAGCGGTGAGGCGGCGAAAAGCAGCCTCGTTGCCGCGATCGTCGAACGATACGCGGCTGCCAACGGGACGATCGCGACAGCCGAATCCTGCACCGGCGGGATGGTGGCGGCCGCCCTCACCGATATTGCCGGCTCGTCCGTCGTGTTCGATCGTGGCTTCGTCACCTATTCCAATGCGGCGAAGATGGCGATGCTGGGGGTCGGCGAGGCGACGCTGGCCACATTTGGAGCCGTGTCGGAAGAAACGGCGCGGGAAATGGCCGAGGGCGCCCGGAGCCGCTCGGGCGTCGATGTAGCGGTCTCTATAACCGGAATAGCGGGCCCCGGCGGCGGCTCGGCTACGAAGCCCGTCGGCCTCGTCCACTTCGCCTGCGCCGGGCCGGCCGGCACCAGCCATCGCAAGGAGTTGTTCGGCGACCCAGGCCGCGCCGCGATTCGGCTAGCGAGCACCGTCGTCGCACTGGAAATGCTGCTGGAAGCCTTGCCCGGCTAGCTCGCCGCGACCGCTTCAGGCGTAGGCCGGCCGTAGATCACGTCCGCCCGCTCCTCGAAGGCCTGCGAGAAGCGCCGGAAGGCGAAGTCGAACATCGATCCCATGAGCAGTCCCAGCGTGCGGCTCTTGAAGGCGTAGTCGATGAAGAACTTCACGTCGCAGCCGCCATCCTCCGCCGGGAGGAAATTCCAGCGGTTGTCGAGATAGCGGAACGGCCCGTCGATGTAGCTGACGTCGATCTGGTGTTCGTCAGGCTTGAGGAGCACCTGCGAGGTGAAGGTCTCGCGGACCATCTTGTAGGCCACCGTCATGTCGGCAACGAGCAGCTTCCGGCCGTCCTTCTCCCGCTCCGACTGGATGACCAGGCGCTGGCAGAGCGGCAGGAACTCCGGATAGCGCTCGACGTCTGCAACGAGCGCGAACATCTGCTCGGGCGTATGGCGAACGTGGCGCGTGGTCTCGTGTTGGGGCATGGGCTCTGAACTGGCGGGGACGGGTCAGGCGGCCGCCTGGCGGGCGAGCCGGGCAACCTTCAGGCGGTCGAAATCCTCGCCGGCATGATGCGACGAACGGGTCAGCGGGCTCGCCGCGACGACGAGGAAGCCCTTGCTCAGCGCGACCGTCTCGAACGACGCGAACTCCTCCGGCGGCACGTAGCGGATCACCGGGTGATGCTTCTTCGTCGGCTGCAGATACTGGCCGATGGTGAGGAAGTCGACATCCGCCGAGCGCAGATCGTCCATCAGCTGCAGCACCTCGTTCCGCTCCTCGCCGAGCCCGACCATGATCCCCGACTTGGTGAAGATCGTCGGATCCAGTTCCTTTACCTGCTGCAGCAGCCGGATCGAGTGGAAGTAGCGGGCACCTGGTCGCACCGTCAGGTAGTTCGACGGCACGGTTTCGAGGTTGTGGTTGAAAACGTCGGGCCTTGCCGCCACGACAGTCTCGAGCGCGCCGGGTTTGCGCAGGAAGTCGGGGGTCAGGATCTCGACCGTCGTCCCGGGCGCGGCGGCGCGAATGGCGCGGATCGTGCGGACGAAGTGTTCCGCTCCGCCATCGGGAAGATCGTCGCGATCGACGGAAGTGATGACGACGTGGTTGAGGCCCATGGCCGCGACGGCGCGACCGACGCTCTCGGGCTCGCTCTGGTCGAGCGCATGCGGGCGCCCGGTGGCGACGTTGCAGAACGAGCAGGCGCGCGTGCAGATGCCGCCCATGATCATGAAGGTCGCGTGCTTCTTCTCCCAGCACCCGCCGATATTCGGGCAGCCGGCCTCTTCGCACACGGTGACGAGGTTGTTGGACCGCGCGATGGCGCGAGTCTCGTGATAGCCCTGCGACGTGGGCGCTTTGACGCGGATCCAGTCGGGCTTTGGCACCATCGTCGCGTTATCGGGACGATGGGCTTTTTCGGGATGCCGCGGCCGGGGCAATACCCCGGCCGGCTGGCGATTATCGAGCACCGTTACCATGGACGTCATTTAGCCATGGAGTGCCGGTGATGCAAACGTCAGGCGCGGCCGCGACCGCGGAATGCCCGGAAGATGAAGATCAGCAGGCAGGCACCGATGAAACCGGTGATGAGGTAGGCGATCCAGCCCGAGCCCAGCGACACGCCGATCGCGGCGAGGATGGCATTGAGAACGACGGCCCCGACAATGCCGAGGATGATGTTCATCAAGAGGCCCATGTCGCTCTTCATGAATTGCTCGGCGAGCCAGCCGGCGATACCGCCGACGATGATCGCTGCAATCCAGCCCACTCCGTTAACGTCCATGTCTCAGTCCTCTTGTGATGATCGTGTCACGGAAATTGGGCGGAAAGCGCTTTCGACAAGGCGCAAAAGAATAAAACTTTCAGACGCAACTAACGGCAGCGTATCGCGTTTTTGCCTGTTGCAATCACATGTGTATGACCCGGCCATAGGCATCGAGCACGCTCTCGTGCATCATTTCCGATAGTGTCGGGTGCGGGAAGACGCTGTGGAACAGCTCTTCTTCCGTGGTCTCCAGCCCCATGGCGATGACGAAGCCCTGGATCAGCTCGGTCACCTCGGCCCCCACCATGTGGGCCCCGAGAAGCTCGCCGGTCTTCGCATCGAATACGGTCTTCACCAGTCCTTCCGGCTCGCCAAGCGCGATCGCCTTGCCGTTGCCCTTGAAGGGGAAGCGGCCGACCTTGACCTCGCGCCCTGCCTCCTTGGCTTTCGCCTCGGTCAGGCCGACGCTGGCGACCTGCGGCTGGCAATAGGTGCAGCCCGGGATCTGGGTCTTCTGCATCGGATGGACGTCGAGGCCCTTGATCGCCTCGACGCAGATCGTGCCTTCATGCTCGGCCTTGTGGGCCAGCATTGGCGGACCGGCAACGTCGCCAATCGCGTAGATGCCCTCGACATTGGTCCGCCCGAACCCGTCGATCGTAACGATGCCGCGCTCGATCGCGACGCCGGCCTCTTCCAGACCCAGCCCTTCGGTGTTGCCCTGGACGCCGACCGCCGAGATCAGCCGCTCGGCCGACAGCGTCTGCGACTTGCCATCCTTGGTCTCGACCGTCACCTCGACGCCGTCGCCGCCTTTCGTCACCTTCGACACCTTGGCGTCGGTCAGGATGCGCATGCCCTGCTTCTCGAACTGCTTGCGCGCCAGGCCGGCGATCTCGGCATCCTCGACCGGCATGATCTGCGGCAGCAGCTCCACCACGGTCACGTCGGCGCCCATGGTACGGTAGAACGAGGCGAACTCGATGCCGATCGCGCCGGAGCCCATGACGATCAGTGATTTCGGCATCGCCTTCGGCTTCATCGCCTCGAAATAGGTCCAGATCCGGTCGCCGTCCGGCTCGATTCCCGGCAGGACGCGCGGGCGGGCGCCCGTCGCAACGATGACGTGCTTGGCCTTGTAGGTCCCCTCGCCCAGCACGCCCTTCGGCACAGGGTTCTGCGGCTCGACCACGGGCTTGCTCATCTTGCCGACGGAGACCTCGACCGGCCCGCCCTTCCCCGCCTTGGTGATCTTCGCTTCGCCCCAGATGACGTCGATCTTGTTCTTCTTCATCAGGAAGCCGACGCCGCCGTTCAGCTGCGCCGAGACACCGCGCGAGCGCTTGACGACGGCCGCCATGTCGAAGCCCGGCTTCTCGATCGTCAGGCCGTAATTCGCGGCGTTCTCGGCGTAGTGGAAGATCTCGGCCGAACGCAGCAGCGCCTTGGTCGGGATGCAGCCCCAGTTGAGGCAGATGCCGCCCAGGTGCTCGCGCTCGACGACGGCCGTCCTGAAGCCGAGCTGCGCCGCGCGGATCGCCGCGACATAGCCGCCCGGGCCGCCGCCGATGATGAGAATGTCGTAGGTGTCAGCCATGGGTCATCGTCTCCTCGGACGCGATATCGTCGGGGGCCGGTGGCGCTGCGTCGAAACAGCCGGGCCACACAGCGGAGATAAGTCGTGCCGACCGGTCCTGCCCTGCCACAGACGCATGGGAGGCCGGTCGTTCGGTCATGCCGTCTCGGCAAGCAAAGCCCTCACCGGCTCGACCAGCGCTTCGCCCAATGCCCGCGTATGGGTTGCGTCGAGATGCACGCCGTCGAGCGGGGTCGTCTCGCACACTTCCGCAGCATCGAAGATCGCACAGCCATATTCCTCGGCGACCTTCGTGCAAGCCGAACGGAAATGCTGCGATTCTTCGATCCCGTGGCCGAACAGAAGCGAAAAGTCGGGTTCCGTCGTCTGGCAGAAATGCGGCGGAGC
Organism: Aurantimonas endophytica; assembly: GCF_014196845.1. GTDB lineage: Bacteria > Pseudomonadota > Alphaproteobacteria > Rhizobiales > Rhizobiaceae > Aurantimonas > Aurantimonas endophytica. The sequence continues at coordinate 556,487 of NZ_JACIEM010000001.1, read as the reverse complement.
GACGATCAGGATCTTCGGGACGGAATAGCCGCGCTGATACGGGTAGGTCTGGATGATCTCGACCAGCCTCTCCATTCCCTGGCGCGACTCGAACACGCGGCCGCCGCCGGTGTGGCGCTTCAGGTCGTTGGTACCGAGCATCAGCACGACGAGATCGAGCGGCTGATGCGCCCCCAGCGCCGTGGGCAGCGTCTTCGCGCCGTTGCGCTCGCCCATCACCATGTGGTCGTCGAAGACCGTGGTGCGCCCGTTGAGCCCGTCGGTGATGACGGCAACGTCCTCGCCGAGCGCCCTGGCGAGGACATTCGGCCAGCGGTCGTCGAAAGCGTGCCGCAGCCCCGTCTCCGCGTCGTAGCCCCAGGTCAGCGAGTCGCCGAAGCAGAGAATCGTCTTCATCGCCTAGACCAGCATCGACATGGGATTCTCGATCAGCTGCCGGAACGCGCCAAGGAGTTCGGCGCCGAGGGCGCCGTCGACGGCCCGGTGGTCGGTGGAGAGGGTGACGCTCATCACCGTCGCAACCACGACAGCGCCGTTCTTGACCACGGCCCGAGGCTCGCCGGCGCCGACCGCCAGGATCGTCGCATGGGGTGGATTGATCACCGCGGCGAAATCCTTGATCCCGAACATGCCGAGATTGGACACCGCGGTGGTGCCGCCCTGATACTCCTCGGGCTTCAGCTTGCGGGCCCGAGCGCGCTTGGCAAGGTCCTTCATCTCGTTCGAGATCGCCGAAAGCGTCTTTTCCTCGGCGCGGCGGATGATCGGGGTGATCAGCCCACCCTCGATCGAGACGGCGACGCCGACATCGGCGTGCTTGTGGACGAGCATCGCAGACTCCGTCCACGAGGCGTTGGCGGCAGGCACCGCCTTCAACGCAAGAGCCATCGCCTTGATGATCATGTCGTTGACCGAAAGCTTGTAGGCCGGGCGGTCGCCGCTCTCGCCCTTCACCATCGGTGCCGCGGCGTTCAGCTGCTGGCGGAGCGCCAGGAGCGCGTCGAGTTCGCAGTCGATCGTCAGGTAGAAATGCGGGATCGTCGACTTTGCCTCGACCAGCCTGCGGGCGATGGTCTTGCGCATGCCGTCGTGCGGGATGGCTTCGTACGATCCCTCGGCGAAGAGCTTGCGGATCTGCTCGTCGCTGGCGCCCTTCGGCGCGGATGCCGCCGGCGCCGCAGCCGTTGCGGGCGCGGCCTTGTCAGGCGCTGCTGCGGGTGCGGGCTTGCCGCCGTCCTTCGCGGCTGCCTCGACATCCGCCTTGACCACGCGCCCGTGCGGGCCGGAGCCGGCGATCGTGGTGACGTCGATCCCGGCTTCCTTCGCCAGCCGGCGCGCCAGCGGCGACGCAAAGACGCGCTCTCCCTCGTTGCGAGCCGGCGCCGGTTTTGGCGAATCGTCGGTTGCCCCGGTGCGCGGACTCGGCGGCGCTTCCTTCGCCGGCGCGGTGCTACTCGATGCGGCGTCGGCCTTCGGATCTGCCGCTATGGCACCGCCGTCCGCGGAGGCTGGAGCAGAACCGCCCGACCCCTCGCCCTTGGCCGCGGCCGCGGCATCCTCGCCCTCCGCCGCCAGGATGGCGATCACGTCGTTGACCTTGACCCCCTCGGTGCCGGCCGGGACCAGGATCTTCGCGACCGTCCCCTCGTCCACGGCCTCGACTTCCATCGTGGCCTTGTCGGTCTCTATCTCGGCAATGACGTCGCCGGAAGCGACCTTGTCACCCTCCTTCACCAGCCATTTGGCGAGGTTGCCCTCCTCCATGGTCGGCGACAGCGCGGGCATCGTGACGTTGATCGGCATCCGGGCGTCTCCTCAGTGGCCGTTGCGCAGGTTGCCCTTGCGCCGGGCGTGATGTTCTTCCGCGTGGGTGGCCAGCCCGGCGAGATGCCGCTGCCAGCCGTCGCGATGATCGAGCAGGAGCGTCGCCCGGTCGGGTTCCGGCGCTTTCTCCCAGCCCTGGTGTTCGATGGTCACGTGCGTGCCGTCACCCGAAGGCTCCAGGGACACCGAGACGATCGTGTCGAAGTCCCAGTCCTCGTCTGCCCAGACCATGACGAAGCCCTTCGGCGGATGAAACGCCGTCACCTCGGCCGTCGTCGTCTTCCGGCGCCCGGACGGATCGGTCCAGGGCTCGGCGAAGCGTCCGCCGAGCGCCGGCTCGAATTCAAGATTGTCGCGCCACCAGGCCTTGAAGCAGTCCGGCTCGGTCAGGCATGCCCACACGGATCGCGGATCAGCGCCGACCGTCCGGGTGATCACGAGCGTGCCGCCATCCGCGGGCGGCTGCCGGTCGTCGTGAGCAGCTTCTGCGGCCATCGCCTCAATCCCGGTAGCAGACCGCCTTGACCGCATCGATCACTTCCTTGACCGATGGCAGCGCCAGCTTCTCGAGATTGGCGGCATAGGGCATCGGGACGTCCTTGCCGCTGACCTTGAGCACCGGCGCGTCGAGATGATCGAAGGCCCGGACCATCAGTTCCGAAGCGATATGCCCGCCGACGGAATTCTGCGGAAAGCCTTCCTCGACCGTGACGCAGCGATTGGTCTTCATCACCGAGCGAACCACCGTGTCCATGTCCAGCGGCCGGATCGTGCGCAGGTCGATGATCTCGACGTCGATGCCTTCCTTGGCCAGTTCCTCGGCAGCCTTGATCGCGTAGGTCATGCCGATGCTGAAGGAGACGATTGTGCAGTCCTTGCCCTTGCGGTGGATACGAGCCTTGCCGATCGGCACCGTCCAGTCATCGAGCTTCGGCACGTCGAAGGCGTGGCCGTAGAGGATCTCGTTCTCGAGGAAGATGACCGGGTTCGGATCGCGGATCGCGGATTTCAGCAGACCCTTGGCATCGGCCGCCGTGAACGGCTGCACGACCTTCAGCCCTGGGATGTGGCTGTACCAGGCCGAATAGTCCTGGCTGTGCTGGGCGCCGACCCGTGCCGCTGCGCCGTTCGGCCCGCGGAACACGATCGGACAGCCCATCTGGCCGCCGGCCATGTAGAGCGTCTTGGCCGCCGAATTGACGATCTGGTCGATCGCCTGCATGGCGAAGTTGAAGGTCATGAACTCGACGATCGGCTTCAGACCGGCGAATGCCGCGCCGACGCCCAGGCCGGCAAAGCCGTGCTCGGTGATCGGCGTGTCGACCACGCGGCGGGCACCGAACTCTTCCAGCAGCCCCTGCGTGATCTTGTAGGCGCCCTGGTACTCGGCGACTTCCTCGCCCATCACGAAGACCGTCTCGTCGCGGCGGAGTTCTTCCGCCATCGCGTCGCGCAGCGCCTCGCGGACCGTGGTCGAAACCATCTCCGTGCCTTCCGGCACCTCCGGGCCGATGTCGCCATCGGGATCGGCCGGCTCGGGGTGCTTCATGCCCTCGGCCGGCACCTTGCGGTCGGCAGCCGGCTTTTCTTCCTGTGCGTCGGCGGCTGGCGCCTCGGCCTTCGGCTCTGCAGCCGGCTTCGGCGCCGGCGCCGCTTCCTTTTCGAGCGCGCTGGCGTCCTCGCCCTCGGCGAGCAGCATCGCGATCGGCGTGTTGACCTTCACGCCTTCCGTGCCGGCCTGGACCAGGATCTTGCCCAGCGTTCCCTCGTCGACCGCCTCGACTTCCATCGTGGCCTTGTCAGTCTCGATCTCGGCGATGACGTCACCGGCGGCGACGGTGTCGCCTTCCTGCTTTAGCCACTTGGCCAGCGTGCCTTCCTCCATCGTCGGAGAAAGGGCGGGCATCAGAATTTCGGTCGCCATGGTCGTCCCCTTACTCGGCCGCCTGCGGAACGGCGTCCGCGTAGATATCCGTCCACAGCTCGGACACGTCGGGCTCGGGATCGTTCTGGGCGAAGTCGGCCGCATCGGCGACGATCTCGCGCACGTCCTTGTCGATCGCCTTGACCTCGTCCTCGCTCAGGCCGTGCGGCCCGAGAAGCCGCTGCTTCACCTGCTCGATCGGGTCGGACTCGGCGCGCATCTTCTGCACCTCGTCGCGGGTGCGGTACTTGGCCGGATCCGACATCGAGTGGCCGCGATAGCGATAGGTCATCATCTCGAGGATGATCGGCCCGTCGCCCTTGCGGCAATGGGCGGCGGCGAGATCCCCGGCAGCCTTCACCGCCCGCACGTCCATGCCGTCGACCTGGATGCCGGGAATCTTGAAGGACAGGCCGCGATGGGCGAAATTCGTCTCCGCCGAGGCCCGGCTGACCGACGTGCCCATGGCGTAGCGGTTGTTCTCGATGACGTAGACCACCGGCAGCTTCCACAGCGAGGCCATGTTGAAGCTCTCGTAGACCTGGCCCTGGTTGGAAGCGCCGTCGCCGAAATAGGTGATCGAGATCGAATCGTTGCCGTTGTAGCGGTTGGCGAAGGCGAGGCCGGTGCCGATCGGCACCTGGGCGCCGACGATGCCGTGGCCCCCGTAGAACTTCTTCTCTTTCGAGAACATGTGCATCGAGCCGCCCTTGCCCTTGGAATAGCCCGAGCGGCGGCCGGTGAGCTCTGCCATCACGCCGCGGGCCTCCATGCCGGTGGCGAGCATGTGACCGTGGTCGCGATAGCCGGTGATGACCTGGTCACCCTCCTTCATTGCCATCTGCATGCCGACGACGACAGCTTCCTGGCCGATATAGAGGTGGCAGAACCCGCCGATGAAGCCCATGCCGTAGAGCTGGCCGGCCTTTTCCTCGAAGCGGCGGATCAGCAGCATGTCGCGATAGGCCTGCAGTTCGGCCTCGCGGGAAAACTCTACCGGCAGCGGCGGGACGTATTGCTCCAGCGTGGCGACGATTCCGGTGGACGATTCCGGCGTGTCGGCCGCCATCGTTCCGGCGCCCTGCGTTGCCCCGCCGGGAGCGGGTGACTTGTTCTGCCTGGTCGCCATGGGTGCTCCGGGTCTTGATCGGCCGACAGGCGGCCCCAAATTCTTGCCGGGAGTATAGTGACCGTCGCGCCCCCATCAAGCGAACGAGCGGCCTTTCGGCCGCGGGGACCGCATTTTAATCCGTATTCAGTTAATCTGCTGCGGAGCAGCAATTTAACCGATTTACGGTTATGATGTTTTTGGCAGTCGTTCTCGCAGGTTAGCGGAAATCGTTGCGCAGGATGACGATTTCGTCCTCCATCGCCACGTTGAGGCTGCGACGCGCGCGTTCGTCGATCATGTCACGCTCCAGCGTCCCGTCATGCAGCAGCTGCACCCGCTGCTCCAGCGCCTCGCGCTCGCGCGTCAGCTCGTCGAGATGCGCTGAACGAACCGCCAGCTCGCGCGTCAAGGAAGCCCGCGCCTCGAGCCCGTATTTGCCGCTCTGCGCGTGGATTGCGAAATAGGCGAGGAAGCTGGCGGTGATCGCCGGAACGATCAGCCGTCCGATCTGGGTGGGTCGTTTCTGAATCGTGCGCATCGGGCCCTCCGGGAGCCCGACACTCTCACGAGCGGGATTAAGAGCGCGTAAACCACGCGCGCAGCTTCGTCAGCCGCACCGCTCTCGCAAAGGGGCGGCGCGGCCTCGGGGGAACCTCTCAGCCGCGCAGAATCGAGCGACCGGCGTAGACGGCCTGGTCACCGAGCTCGGCTTCGATTCGCAGGAGCTGATTGTACTTGGCGAGCCGGTCGGAGCGGGCCAGCGAGCCGGTCTTGATCTGCCCGCAGTTCGTCGCGACAGCGAGGTCGGCGATGGTCGAATCTTCGGTCTCGCCGGAGCGATGCGACATCACCGCGGTGTACCCGGCCCGGTGCGCGACGGAGACGGCGTCGAGCGTCTCGGACAGCGTGCCGATCTGGTTGACCTTGACGAGGATCGAGTTGGCGACGCCCTTGGCGATGCCTTCCCGCAGCCGCTCTGAATTGGTCACGAAGAGGTCGTCGCCGACGAGCTGCACCGTGCCGCCGATCTGGTCCGTCAGCGTCTTCCAGCCGGCCCAGTCGTCCTCGGCCATGCCGTCCTCGATCGAGATGATCGGATAGGAGGCAGCCAGCTCGCCGTAATAGGCGGCCATGTCGTTCGGGGAAAGCTTGCGACCCTCTCCCGCCAGATCGTAGACGCCGTCCTTGAAGAATTCGGTCGATGCCGGATCGAGCGCCAGGAAGATGTCCTCGCCGGCCTTGTAGCCGGCCTTCCCGATCGCCTGCATGACGAAGTCGAGCGCCTCCTTGGCGGAGCCGAGATTCGGCGCGAAACCGCCTTCGTCGCCGACATTGGTGTTGTGCCCGGCCGCCTTCAGCATCGTCTTCAGCGTGTGGAAGACCTCCGCGCCCATGCGCAGCGCGTCCGAGAAGCGCTCGGCGCCGACCGGCATGATCATGAATTCCTGGAAGTCGATCGGGTTGTCGGCATGGGCGCCGCCATTGATGATGTTCATCATCGGCACCGGCAGGACATGGGCTGAAGGCCCGCCGACATAGCGGTAGAACGGCAGGACACAGGCCTCCGCGCCGGCCTTGGCGACGGCGAGCGAGACGCCGAGAATCGCATTGGCGCCGAGGCGGCTCTTGTTGGCGGTGCCGTCGAGCGTGCGCAGCACCGAGTCGATCCGCAGCTGGTCCTCGGCCTCGTAGCCGCCGAGCGCCTCGAGGATCTCGCCATTGATCCCGGCGACGGCCTTCTCGACGCCCTTGCCGAGATAGCGCGACCCGCCATCCCGCAGCTCGACCGCCTCGTGGGCGCCGGTCGAGGCGCCCGACGGCACCGCGGCGCGGCCCATCGACCCGTCTTCCAGGATGACGTCGACCTCCACCGTCGGGTTGCCCCGGCTGTCGAGAATTTCGCGTCCGATGATGTCGATGATGGCGGTCATGCGGTCAGGTTCCTGTCTTGAACTACGGCCCTCTTATCGCAGCCGCAGCACAAGGGAAACGTTGGGCAGTGTGAACAAAGTGCGATTCGACACTTCCAATCAGCTAGGAAAGGCACCCCAAACCACTGCCATAACCAGAATGAAGGTGCCAAACCCGTAAAGGGAGCGAAAAATCCATCGGTTTACGCGCTCCGTAAGCGAAGCATTTGAGAAGGTCTGGATCTCCCAGCCTTTCATCGCCAGTGTCGCCCAAAGGAGAACGCCGGTCCCGACTACAGCAAGCGCTGTCACAGCGGCCTTGGAGTACCCAAGGAAAGCGCCTGCTCCTAAGCCTACGACCGCACCGGCTAATGCGGCAATCGCGGCCAGGCAAAAGGACTGCCAGAGCGCATCCCTAACGAGGCTTATTCTTGGTCTAGCGGGTAGGTCTGGCTGGCGATGCAGTCGATCACTATCCACTACCTCTTCCTCGTCGAATGCCGCGGGATTCGTGAACGCCAACCAGCAAAGCCATATCGCTCGTCCAAGGCTGACGGCCGTTGGTGTCTTCAAAGCCAATATGCGTCCCCCTCGGCGAACGTTCGAGCCGTCGACGTTAAGCGTCAAACCCCTTCGCCACTGCATCCAGCGCCTGCAGGCGCTTCAGCAACTCGGGCATGCGGTCGAGCGGCACCATGTTCGGCCCATCCGACGGCGCGTTGTCGGGGTCGTCGTGGGTCTCGATGAACAGCCCGGCGACGCCGACGGCGATCGCGGCACGCGACAGTGTCTCGACGAAGCGGCGTTCCCCGCCCGAGGAGCCGCCCTGCCCGCCCGGCTGCTGGACCGAATGCGTCGCGTCGAAGACGATCGGCGCGCCGGTCTCCGCCATGATCGGCAGGGCGCGGAAGTCCGAGACCAGCGTGTTGTAGCCGAAGGAGACGCCGCGCTCGGTGAGCAGCACGTTGGCGTTGCCGCTCTCGGTCACCTTGGCGAGGACGTTCTTCATGTCCCAGGGCGCGAGGAATTGGCCCTTCTTGATGTTGACCACCCGGCCGGTCTCGGCCGCGGCGATCAACAGGTCGGTCTGGCGGCAGAGGAAGGCCGGGATCTGCAATATGTCGCAGATCACCGCCGCCTCGCGGCACTGCTCCTCGGTGTGGACGTCGGTCAGCACCGGCAGGCCGAAGGTCCGGGCGATCTCCTCGAACACCGGCAGCGCGGCGGAGAGGCCGATACCGCGTCGGCCGGACAGGCTGGTACGGTTGGCCTTGTCGAAGCTCGCCTTGAAGACGAAGCCGATGCCGAGATCGTCGGTGATGCGCTTCATCCGCTCGGCGATCATCATCGCGTGGTCGCGGCTCTCCATCTGGCAGGGGCCGGCAATCAGCGCGAAGGGGCGGGCATTGTCGAACACCGCCTGTCCGGCGGCGACGCTCGTATTGGTGACGGTCATGCGGGGGTTTCCTCGAAGGTGATGAAGGCAGAGCCGCCGGCGTCGAGCGGGACGGTCAGCCGGCCTGGCTGATCCGAAAGAACCGCAGAGCCGACCGCGGCGCGGGTTGCCACCAGGTCCGTGACTGACAAGACAATCCCAGCGATGACCAGGCCGCGTCCGTCCTTGCGGCATGAACCGTAACGCTCGGCCGCGATGTCGTCGGTGACGATCTCGAGCGCCGATTCAGCCAACGCCAGGCGCAGGGTCCCGGCACCCTCTGCGGTCGGCAGCACGCCGGACGCGGACTCCAGCAGCAGACGGGTGGCGGGGGAGACCTCGCCGACAAGCACGATCCGCGAAAGACCGGTGACCCCGTTCGGGTGACAGGTCAGCGCGGCGCGGTCCGGGGCCATGCGATGCAGCTTCTGGCAGAAGAACAACGTCGCGCCGAAATCGGCGGGCGAGCGCGCGAAGGTCAGGCGGAAAGACAAGGTCGCGCTGGTGCCGTCGGGAGAGACGAGATCGCGGGAGAACTCGACGACGCCGTCCTCGCCCAGCCCGTGCTCGGCCAGTGTGTCGCGATCGACCAGCGCGTCGTCCGAGCGGAGCGCGAGGCCCGAGAAGGCGGGCAGCGGATTGGCGCTGCGGAAGGCCGCATCATGCTGGACAAAGAGATTGCCCTCGCCGAGCGCATCGCCGTAAGCGCCGTGGTCGACCACCGCCAGCGGCTCCAGATAGGCGCCATCGGCGAAGAACACGCAGGCATTGCCGGTGCCGAACGGATGCACCGCATCCGGCGCCACCGTGAAGCCCAGAGCTTCAAGACGGGATCGGGCTGACGGCAGATCCGGGAACGGTAGGACGACATGGTCGATGGGTCGCATGGCTTGGCCCTATGGCAACTGCAAAGGCATGACCAGTTCCGCCCAGAGCAACCGTCAACACCGCCGGGCTGCCTCGCCCGACGCCGCGGTCAGACCAGGCGGCTCTGTTCCAGCGCCGCGGCGATGAAGCTGGCGAAGAGCGGGTGCGGATCGAAGGGCCGCGACTTCAGCTCGGGATGATACTGGACGCCGATGAACCAGGGATGGTCGGCAAGCTCGATCGTCTCCGGCAGCAGCCCGTCCGGCGACATGCCGGCGAAGTCCATCCCGGCGGCCTCCAGCACGTCCCGATACGACCGGTTGACCTCGTAGCGATGGCGGTGACGTTCCTCGATCTCGGTCGTGCCGTAGATCTCGGCGATCTTCGAGCCTGCCTTGAGCTCGGCCTTGTAGGCGCCCAGCCGCATCGTGCCGCCGAGATCGCCGCGCTCGGCGCGCTGCTCGAGCTCATTGCCCTTCAGCCATTCGGTCATCAACCCGACCACCGGCTCGGACGTCGGCCCGAATTCGGTGGAGCCGGCATCCTTGATGCCGGCCAGCGAACGCGCCGCCTCGATCACCGCCATCTGCATGCCGAAGCAGATGCCGAAATACGGCACCTTGCGCTCGCGTGCGAAGCCGGCGGCGAGGATCTTGCCCTCGGCGCCCCGTTCGCCGAAGCCGCCGGGCACGAGAATGCCGTGGACGCGCTCCAGATACGGTGCCGGGTCTTCTTCCTCGAAGACCTCCGACTCGATCCAGTCGAGCTTGACCCGCACCTTATTGGCGATGCCGCCGTGCTGCAGGGCCTCGATCAGGGATTTGTAGGCGTCCTTGAGGCCGGTGTACTTGCCGACCACCGCGATGGTCACCTCGCCCTCGGGGCTGCGGATGCCCTCGACGACCTGCTGCCAGAGCTGAAGCTTCGGCTTCGGCGCCGGGTCGATGCCGAAGGCAGCCAGCACCTCGGTGTCGAGGCCTTCATTGTGATAGGCGATCGGCACGTCATAGATCGTCGCGACGTCCAGCGCCTGGATGACGGCGGTCTCGCGGACGTTGCAGAACAGACTCATCTTGCGACGCTCTTCGGCCGGAACCGGCCGGTCGGCGCGCACAAGCAGGATGTCAGGCTGAATGCCTATGGCACGCAGCTCGCGCACCGAATGCTGGGTCGGCTTGGTCTTCAGCTCGCCCGCCGTCGGAATGTAAGGCATCAGCGTCAGGTGGATGTAGACCGCCCCGCCGCGCGGCAGGTCGTTGCCGAGCTGCCGGATCGCCTCAAGGAACGGCATCGCCTCGATGTCGCCGACCGTCCCGCCGATCTCGCACAGGACGAAGTCAAAGTCCCCGTTGCCGTCGAGGACGAAGGCCTTGATCGCGTCGGTGACGTGCGGGATCACCTGGACTGTGGCGCCGAGATAGTCGCCGCGGCGCTCCTTGGCGATGATCTCCTGGTAGATCCGGCCAGTGGTAATGTTGTCCATCCGGTTGGCGGACCGCCCGGTGAAGCGTTCGTAGTGGCCGAGATCGAGATCGGTTTCCGCCCCGTCGTCGGTGACGAAGACCTCGCCGTGCTGAGTCGGGCTCATCGTGCCCGGATCGACGTTGAGATAGGGGTCGAGCTTGCGCAGACGGACCCGGTAGCCCCGCGCCTGCAGCAATGCGCCGAGAGCCGCCGAGGCAATACCCTTGCCGAGAGAGGAGACCACGCCGCCGGTAATGAAGATGTATCGCGCCATGGGCCTTCCCGATAACCCCACGAGGGAGATTCTGCCAGTCGTTTTTGATCGCCAACGAATTCGGCGGGACGCCTGAGGCGCCCCGCCGCTGCGATCACGAGGATTAAGAGCCTGTGTCTACTGCTGGTTCGTGCCGGTCGTGTTGCCGGTGGCCGGGCCATCCGTGCCTGCCGGCGGCGCTTCCGCCGGCGGGACCGTTGGCTCCTCGGCCGCGTTCGGCACGCTCTCGCCTGGATTGGCCCCGGTCTCCCCGACAGGCCCGGAGCTGCCGTCGGCGTCCGGAACATCGAGGGGAGCGCTCTGCGGCTCGTCGGTCGAGGTCGGCGCCTCGGGCGCAACCGGCGCCGACTCGCTGGCGGCAGGCGCGGACTGTGTCGCGGCCGGCGGGGTCACCCCGTTCGGAACCGTGAGCGGCTGGTCGCCTTCGACCGCTGCCCCGTCCTCGGCCGGCAAGCCGCCGAGCTGGTCGAGCAAGCTGCCGCCCTGGTCACCGTCATTGGTCGTGCTGCCCTGGTTGACGGGCAGCCGGTCCAGAATGTCCGTCGGCTGGGCGCCATAGCGGGCAAGCAGGCCGAGCGACAGCGAGGTGATGAAGAAACCAGCCGCCAGAATGGCCGTCAGGCGAGTCAGTGCACTGGCCGCGCCGCGCGCCGTCATCATGCCGCCGCCACCGCCGCCGATACCGAGCGCGCCGCCCTCGGAACGCTGCAGCAGGACAACGATCACGAGCGCGATGACGATCACCAAGTGGATGATGATGAGAATTGTTTCCATTGGACTTTCGCAACGCGTCTTTTCGGGAGTTGCGCGCCTTCTATAGAAGCTTGGTCAGCTTTCCAACCGGATTCGGCAGGCGCGCTCCATGCGTCGCTCAGGAAGCGACGCGCGCCCTGCATATCGCGACGAAGTCCGCGGCCTTCAAGCTGGCGCCACCGACCAGTGCTCCATCGACATTGTCGACGCCCAGCAGCTCGGCGGCGTTCGAGGGCTTCACGGAGCCGCCATAAAGGATGCGAACGCCGCCGGCGACTTCGTCGCCAAAGCGCTCCGCGAGCGTGCGGCGGATGAAATCGTGCACCTCGCGGACATCGTCGACCGTCGGCGTCCGACCCGTGCCGATCGCCCAGACCGGCTCGTAGGCGACGACGGTCGACGCCGCCCGCACGCCCTCCGGCAACGAGCCGTCCAGCTGGGCGCCGAGGACATCGAGGGTCTGGCCGGCCTGGCGCTGGGCATCGGTCTCGCCGACGCAGACGATCGCCACGAGTCCAGACGCCCAGGCCGCCTCGGCCTTGGATTTGATGAGAGTGTCGCTCTCGCCGTGATCGGCCCGGCGCTCCGAATGGCCGACGATGACGTAGCGGGCGCCGACATCCGCCAGCATGGCCGCCGAGATGTCACCGGTGTGGGCACCGGACGCATCCTCGTGGCAATCCTGGCCGCCCACGGCAACGGCATCGCCCAGAATGCCATGGCTCGCGGAAAGCAGGGTCGCCGGCGGGCAGATCAGCAGGTCGAGGCCCTCCCCGGCCCCATCCCGCACTGCCGCGGCGATCTCCGCGAGTTCCGGCAGGGAGCTCAGCGTCCCGTTCATCTTCCAATTGCCGGCAATCAGTGGCTTCGGTCGCGTCATCTTTGTTCCTCCCCGGGTGTGCCAGCGCGGACGTAACGGGCCGGCCATGCTAAATCAAATCCGGACGGCTGCTTGCGCAGGGCCTACCGTCTTTCCTAAGAACGCGTCCAAGGACTGTACCGGTTCGATCTCGCCGCAACGGCGCCGATTGCCGGCCTGCTCGGGAGACCGGAATGCTCAATACCCTCCGCGACAGCGTCAAGGGCTGGACCGCAAAGATCCTGCTGGGTCTCCTGGTGCTCAGCTTCGCGGTCTGGGGCATCGGCGACGCCTTCCAGACCGGCAAAGCCACCACCGTCGCCAGCGCCGGCGACACGGAGGTGTCGCTACAGGATTACGCGCTCGCCTACAGTCGCGCCTCGCAGCGCCTGGCGCAGCAGCTCGGGCGGCAACCGACGGCCGAGGAAGCGCAGATGTTCGGCATCGACCAGGGCGTCATCAGCCAGCTGGTCGCAGGGGCCGTTCTCGACGAGCAGGGTCGCAACATCGGTCTTGGACTCTCGGAGGAGCAACTTGCCCGGCTGATCGCCGAGGATCCAAGCTTCCACGACGCTTCCGGCAATTTCTCCCGCAATGCCTTCCGCAACATCCTCGCCAATGCCGGGATGAGCGAGCAGGACTATATCCGGACCAAGGCCGACGAGGCGGTGCGTACACAGATCATCGACGCGATCGCCGAGGGAGTCGAAACCCCCGCAGCCTTCGCGACGGCGCTCGGCCTCTATAATGGCGAGCGCCGTACGGTCGAGTATGTGACCCTGTCCCCCTCGATCGTCACGCCGGTCGCCGATCCCTCGGACGAGGTGCTTGCGACCTATTTCGAAGAGAACAAGGCCAATTACGCGGCGCCGGAATATCGCTCCTTCGCCTACGCCCTGCTGACGCCCGAAGCCCTCAGCGACCCCTCAACCATCGCGGATGAACAGGTCGCTGCCGATTACGAGCAGCACCGGGCGAATTACGTCACGCCGGAACAGCGCCGGGTCCAGCAGGTCGTGTTTCCGGACCGTGCCGCGGCCGATGCCGCACAGGCGCAGCTCGAAGCGGGAACGGCCTTTGAGGTAGCGGCAGTGCAGGCCGGGCGGAGCATCGTGGATCTCGGGCTCGTAGCGCGGAGCGCAATTCCGGACCAAGCTCTTGCCGATGCGGCCTTCGCGCTGGCCGAGGGTGAGACGTCGGCCGTCGTCGACGGACGCTTCGGACCGGTGCTCTTGCGGGTGAGCGAGATCCAGCCGGAGGGCGCTCGCCCGATGGAGGAGGTTTCGGAGGAGGTTCGCAACGAGCTGGCGCTGGTCGCCGCCAACGACGCCGCGGCTGCAGCCTACAACGCCTTCGAGGATGCCCGCGCCGGCGGAGCTGACTTCGAGGAAGCCGCGCGCGGTGCCGGACTCACGGTCGTCACCGTCGAGGCTGACCGCCAGGGCAACGACCGCGACGAAACGCCCATCGCGAACCTTCCGGCCGAACAGGAACTGCTGGCCGGCGTCTTCGAGACCGAGCCCGGGCTCGACAATGTGCCGATCAATTTCGGCTCCAACAGCTACGTCTTCTACGACCTGCTCTCCATTACACCGGCGGGGGATCGTAGCCTCGACGAAGTCCGCGACCGCGTCGTTGCCGACTGGAAGGCTGCCGAGACCCAGCGTCTGCTCGCCGAACGCATCGAGGGCCTGCGGGCCGAACTAGAAGCCGGCGGCAGCCTCGACGCGATCGCAGCGGAGGCCGGGGTGGCGAAGCAGACGGCTCCTGCCATCTCGCGCCAGTCCGGCGCCGGAGAACTGGGGCAGGCAGCTGTGGCGGCAGCTTTCGGCGGCGGTAACGGCACCGTCGCCACGGCGCCCGGTCCCACTCCCGGGACGCAGCTGCTGCTGCAGGTCACCGAAGTCGCACCGCCCGCCGACCCGGCTTCGAACGTCGCGGCGAACGAGCGCCAGCAGATGGCGGCGATGCTCCAGGACGATCTGCTGCAGAGTTATGTCACCCTGCTCCAGAATACCTACCCGGTCAGCATCAATGCGGCCGGCATCGAGAACGCAAAGGCCATGCTGCGGTGAGCCAGACGCTGAAACCCTTCCTCGCCAAGGTCGCTACCGGTGCGGCCCTCGATCGGGAGGAAGCCGAGGCGGCGTTCGGGGTGATGATGGCCGGCGAGGCGACGCCCGCACAGATCGGCGGGTTCCTGATGGCGCTCAGGGTGCGTGGCGAGACGGTCGACGAAATGGCCGGCGCCGTGTCGGTGATGCGCGCGAACATGCTGAAGGTGGCGGCACCTGCCGGCGCCATTGACATCGTCGGCACGGGCGGCGACCAGGCCGGCACGGTCAACGTCTCGACCTGCTCGGCCTTCGTCCTGGCCGGCTGCGGCCTTATCGTCGCCAAGCATGGCAACCGGGCCCTGTCGTCGCGATCCGGCGCGGCCGACGTGCTCACGGCGCTCGGCGTCAATGTCGAGATGAAGCCGGAGGCGATCTCCCGTACCATCGCGGAAGCCGGCATCGGCTTCATGTTCGCGCCGACCCATCACGCCGCCATGCGGTTCGTCGGTCCGAGCCGGGTGGAGCTCGGCACGCGGACGATCTTCAACCTGCTCGGACCGATGTCGAACCCGGCGGGCGTCAGGAAACTCCTGCTCGGTGTGTTCGCGCCGGAGTGGCTGGTGCCGCTGGCCGAGACCCTGCGGGCGCTGGGCGCCGAGTCGGCCTGGGTCGTGCATGGCGACGGGCTCGACGAGATGACGGTCACCGGCCGCACCGATGTCGCGGCGCTCGCGGATGGCGAGATCCGGACCTTCAGCATCGAGCCCGAGGACGTCGGCCTGCGCCGCTGGACACTTGCCGACGTGCGGGGCGGCGATGCCGAAGCCAATGCGGCGGCGCTGCGCGCGGTGCTGGACGGGGCGCATGGCGCGTATCGCGATATCGTGCTCCTTAACAGCGCCGGTGCCCTGGTGATGGCCGGCGCCGCGGATGACCTTCTGACCGGCGTCCAGGCGGCGGCCGACGCGATCGACAGCGGCCGCGCCGGGGCCGCGCTCGACCGGCTGGTCACTGTCACGCAGAACGTTGTCGGAGGCACGCCATGAGCGACATCCTGCGCGAGATCGAGATCTACAAGCGCGAGGAGATCGCCGCGGCGAAGCGCGCCCGCCCGCTCGCCGAAATCGAAGCGGCCGCGGCACGGGCCGATCCGCCGCGCGGCTTCGTCGACGCGATCCGCCGCAAGCTCGCGCTCGGCGATCTGGCCCTTATCGCCGAGGTGAAGAAGGCGAGCCCGTCCAAGGGCCTGATCCGGGAGGATTTCGACCCGCCTGCCCTCGCCGCCGCCTATGAACGCGCCGGCGCCGCCTGTCTCAGCGTTCTGACGGACGCGCCGTCCTTCCAGGGCGCGCCGGAATTCCTGACGGCCGCGCGTGCGGCGACGGAACTGCCGGCACTGCGCAAGGACTTCATGCACGACACCTACCAGGTGGCGGAGGCCCGAGCCTGGGGTGCCGACGCGATCCTGATCATCATGGCGGCGGTCGACGACGCCTTGGCGGCCGACCTTGAGTCGGCGGCGGAGAGCTACGGCCTCGACGTTCTCGTCGAGGTGCATGACGAAGCCGAGACCGAACGCGCTTTGCGGCTGCGCTCGCCGCTCGTCGGCATCAACAACCGCAACCTGCGGACCTTCGAGACCAGCCTGGAGACTGCCGAGCGCTTGGCGCGACTGGTGCCGGCGGACCGGATCCTCGTGGGCGAAAGCGGCATCGTGACCAATGCCGACTGCCTGCGCCTCGCCGATCACGGCATCCGGACCTTCCTCGTCGGCGAGAGCCTGATGCGCCAGGAGGACGTGGAGGCGGCGACGCGCGCCCTGCTCGGCAAGCAGCGGGTCGCGGAGGGCGCGGCGTGAGCGAGGAGCCCCGCCTGACCCATCTGGATGCCTCGGGGGCGGCCACGATGGTCGATGTCGGGGACAAGGAGGCGACGGTGCGGGTCGCCGTTGCCGAGGGCCTGGTGATCATGGAGCCGGCAACGCTCGAGCTGATCCTCTCCGGGCAGGCGAAGAAGGGCGACGTGATTGCCGTCGCGCGGATCGCCGGGATCATGGCAGCCAAGCGGACGCACGAACTGATTCCGCTCTGCCATCCGCTGCTGATCGACAAGGTGGCGGTCGAGATCGAGGCAGAACCGGCTCTGCCCGGTCTGCGGGTCACGGCGACGGTGCGGGTCGGCGGCCGCACCGGCGTCGAGATGGAGGCGCTGACGGCGGTCTCGGTCGCATGCCTCACCATCTACGATATGGCCAAGGCAGTGGACCGCTCCATGGCGCTGACCGGGATCCGGCTCCTGTCGAAATCCGGCGGCCGATCCGGCGAATGGGTGGCCGCGGGCCCATGAGCCTCATCTCGGTCGATGCGGCCTATCGGCTACTCCTGCAGGATGCCGCGCCCATCGGCCGGATGGAAGACCTGCCGCTGAGCCAGGCAGCAGGACGGGTTCTTGGCACCGACATCGTCGCGCTTCGCACCCAGCCTTCCTTCGACGCGTCAGCCATGGACGGATACGCCGTCCGCTCGGCCGATCTTGCCGCCGGGCTCACGCCGCTGCGCCTGATCGGCGAAGCCGCCGCGGGACGGGCCTTCGACGGCGCGGTCGGCGCGGGCGAGACCGTCCGGATCTTCACCGGCGCGCCCGTACCGGCGGGTGCCGACGCCATACTCATCCAGGAAGATACGACGGTCGAAGCATCCGGCCGGATCATGCCCTGCGCGACGGTGGCCGAGCGGCAGCATGTGCGGTTTGCCGGCGTGGATTTCCGCGAGGGCGACAAGCTGCTCCCCGGCGGCTGCCTGTTGTCGCCCGGCGCCATTGCGCTGGCCGCGAGCGGCGGCCACCCAACACTGACAGTGCGCCAGCGCCCGCGCGTGGCGGTTCTGGCCACCGGCGACGAGCTGGTGTTGCCGGGCGTCGCCCCCGGTCCCGCCCAGATCGTCGCGTCCAACGGCTTTGGCGTCGCGGCGATGGTGGCGGCGGCAGGCGGCGAGGCGCTCGACTACGGCATTGCCCCGGACGACAGCGGCGCGATCGCGGCGCGGCTGGACCAGGCGCTGGCGGAGGGCGCCGACATTTTCGTCACGATTGGCGGCGCGTCGGTCGGCGACCATGATCTCGTCGGGGCAGTCTTCGCGGAACGCGGCGTCGCCTTGGACTTTTGGAAGGTCGCGATGCGGCCAGGCAAGCCTCTGATGGCGGGTCGTCTGCGCGACATGCGCATCGTCGGATTGCCCGGCAACCCTGCCTCCTCGATGGTTGCCGCCAAGCTCTTCCTCGCCCCGCTGGTCTCCCGGCTCGCCGGACGGCCCGAGCGTCCGCTCACGCGCAATGCCATTCTTGGCGCGGCTGTGCCCGAAAACGGCGAGCGAACCGACTTCGTCCGGTCGGTGGTCGAGCTTGCCGATGACGGGACCGCTACCGTGACCCCGCTTCCCCGACAGGATTCGTCGCTACTTTCGACCTACGCCCATGCGCAGGGCCTGCTGGTGCGGCCGCCCGGCGCCGCACCAGCGGAGGCGGGACAGCCTTGCCAGTATGTTCCGCTCGACTGACGGGCTTGCAGAACACAACTAGAACAGATAGCTTTGTTCAGGTTTTGTTTTAAGGAGTCGCCCCGATGCTGACGCGCAAGCAGCACGACCTTCTGATGTTCATCAACGGACGGCTGAAGGAAACCGGGGTGCCGCCTTCCTTCGACGAAATGAAGGATGCGTTGGATCTTCGGTCGAAATCGGGGATCCACCGGCTGATCACCGCGCTCGAGGAACGGGGCTTCATCCGCCGCCTGCCCAACCGGGCGCGTGCCCTTGAGGTGCTGCGGCTGCCCGAGTCGATGCAGGCCGTCCCCTCCGCGCCCGTCGGCCGCCCCGGCTTCCGACCGAGCGTCGTGGAGGGACGCGGTGCCACGGCGCAGAAACCTGCCGAGCCGGCTCGCGCCCCACAGGGAAGGAGCGGCGCCGACGCGATGATCTCGATCCCGGTCATGGGCCGGATCGCAGCGGGCGTGCCGATTTCCGCCATCCAGCACAACACGCATTCGCTCTCGCTGCCGCCGGACATGATCGGCAGCGGCGAGCACTACGCGCTGGAGGTGAAGGGCGATTCGATGGTCGAGGCGGGCATTCTCGACGGCGATACCGTGGTGATCCGGCGTTCCGACACGGCCGCGCCCGGCGAGATCGTGGTGGCGCTGGTCGACGACGAGGAGGCGACGCTCAAGCGCTTCCGGCGCCGCGGCGACACGATCGCGCTGGAGGCCGCCAATCCGGCATACGAGACGCGGATCTTCGGTGCCGACCGGGTGAAGGTCCAGGGCAAGCTCGTCGGCCTGATCCGGCGCTATTCCTGAGCGCCCGCCGGCGCGGCAAAGCTGTCGACCGCATCTGACAGGGGCGTCGCGATGTCCGGTGGCGGTGTCCCGGTCTCGGGGTTCACGATCACTGGCGTTGGGGGAGCGACGAAGGCTGGCGGGGGAGCCACCGGCACGGCGCTGACGCTGGGCACTTCGCCCACCACCGGCTCGTCCTCCACCGGCTTTCGCCAATATTCCGGCCACGGCGCAGCCCGGTGGCGGTTCCACTCGACGAATGGCTCGGCAATCGCCTTCTCGACGACCGGCCTTGCCGTCCCCGGGGCCGTGCTGACGGCCAGCGAGCCGCTACGGCGCAGCGTCCGCAGGGTGACGAGTGCCGCGCCTGACTGGCACCTTGTCAGCCGGATGGCCCTGGCGACGATCGCGACATCGGCTTCGTCGCAGGCCATTCCGGTCTTCTCGTAGTCATTCGTCCACGCGATCCTCAGTCCACCACGGGTCGCAAAGCGGCAAAACCCTTCGGCGCAGTCGGCCGGCAGCCGGATTCTCTGAGCGCTGCCAGGCCGAATCTGCGGCGCGAAGGCTCGCTCCCACTGCTCGGCCACGAAGTCGTTCGGCAGGTCGCGGAGGAAAGCGAGATCCCCAGCTTCGCCGACCGTGGCGAGTTCCTTGCCGTCCTCGAAGATCAGGAGTTCAGGCAGCGGTGAACGGTCCGGGAACAGTAAGAGACCGAATGTCGTCAGCGGCACCGCCAGCCATCTGAGACCGCTCGTGAAGAACGAGCCGGCAATGATCGCCGCGGTGAGTAGCAGCAACCCCTCCGCCGTCATTAAACCTACTCCGCGGTCCGGCAGGCGAAGATGGACCTCGTAGGCGATATCCAGCACGAGCGAAACGCCGGCGCCCATCAGCTGAAGGAACCAGCCATCCAGGCCGAACGGCATCAGCAGCGTGCCGATCAGCGCCAGTGGCATGATCCAGAAGCTGAAGAGCGGCATCGTCAGGAGGTTCGCGACGAAGCCGAACAGCGCCATGCGGTGAAAATGGTATGCCGAATAAGGTGCCGTGGCTGTGCCGGCAAAGAGCGAAGTGGCAATGATGGCCGCAAGCCCGACCAGCACGGCGCGCCCGATCCCGCCCTTGCGCCGCGCGACGGCCTGGCCGCGCCGCCGTTGCCGCGAATTCCACGCCGCATAGCCGCCGATCAGCGCCGCCGTCGCGGCAAAGCTCATCTGGAAGCTCGCCGTCATGACAGCGTGGGGACGAAGTGCCACGACGACGATTGCCGCGATCGAGAGGTTGCGCAGGGTCAGCGCCGGCCTGTCGAACAGCACGGCCAGCAGCATGACCGCCAGCATCACGTAGGCGCGCTGGGTGGCGACGTTGGCGCCGGAAATGCCGAGATAGAACGTCGCGACGGCGAGCGCGGCGACGGCGGCGATCTTCTTGGTCGGCAGCCCGAGCGCGACAGGGGCAATCAGTGCCAGAAGCGAGCGGACCAGCACGAGCGCAAAACCGGCGACGATCGCCATGTGCAGCCCTGAGATCGACAGGACATGCGCAAGACCCGTGCTGCGCAGCCACTCCTCGGCGTCCTCGGGAATGGCGGCCCGCTCCCCGGTGATCAGCGCCGCCGCAATGGCGCCGGCAGGGCCGCCGATCGTGTCCTGGATGCGCTCGGTCATCGCCAGGCGGATGAGCGCGAGCTGGGTGCGGATGCGCTCGGCGATCCCCGGCCTTGGCCCCGGGGGCGCGTCGCCCACCATGCCGTCAGGCGCGCCTAGACCGAAACCGTAAGCGCCGACCCCGTCGAAGAAAGGCTGCAACGCGAAGTCGTGGCTGCCCGGATAGGCCGGCCCGGAGGGCGGCCGCAGCCGCACGAGGCCGGCATAGTTTTCGCCGGGCGCGATCGGCTGGTGGCGGCTGCCGACGAGGATCCGCACGCGCTCGGGCGGGCGCGACAAGACTGGCCGGTCGGTGGCAGCGACGTCGATCATGTAGCGGTAGCGGTCGCGATCGTCGCGTTCCCGGGCGACCACCGTTCCGACAACGCGCACCGTTGCCTCGCCGGAGAAGATGGTCGTCGCGGTTCGCGTGATCTCGCTTGAGGCGAGGCCAGCGCCGGCCATGCCCATGCCGGCAACGAGAAGCGCGCCGCGCCATAGGGGGCGGCCGCCGAAGCCCCAGGCGACCATGAGCAGGATCGCGCTGGTGCCAAAGGCGAGGAGGAGCGACGGTCGCCACCCGAGCGCATGGACGAGGACGCTGCCGCAGATCAGCGAGATCGGGACGAGGTGGAAGCCGGAGCGCGCCCGGGTTTCCGCCTCCAGCTGCGCGGTCAACCAGGCCAAAACGGCTTCGTAGGCGTTGCGGCGCCGTCGGGTGAAGCGGGACAGGACACCATCGCGCCGTTCCGCATCGCGCGAGGCAGGCGCACTCGGCGGGTCATCACGATCCGCGGTGGCCTCCATCGCCCTCCCCCGTCGCCTTGTCTCAGCCTTCGCCTATGCTACACAGCCGCGACGCGAATGCGATATCGATCGCGATCCCTTTTCTGCTTGATCGGAGAGACCATGGCGCAAGGCGTCGTTACCCGTTTTGCCCCCTCGCCGACCGGCTTCCTGCACATTGGCGGAGCCCGCACGGCACTGTTCAACTGGCTTTATGCCCGCGCCATGGGCGGCAAGATGCTGCTGCGGATCGAGGATACCGACCGCGAGCGCTCCACCGAGCCGGCGGTACAGGCGATCATCGACGGGCTGGAATGGATGGGACTCGCGGCTGACGAGCCGCCGGTATCGCAGTTCGAGCGGGCCGCGCGCCATCGCGAGGTGGTCGAACAGCTGCTGGAGGCAGGCCAGGCCTATCGCTGCTACGCTTCCCAGGCGGAGCTCGAGGAAATGCGCGAGCGCGCCCGTGCCGAGAAGCGCCCGCCCCGCTACGACGGCCGCTGGCGCGACCGGGATCCGTCCGAGGCGCCCGAAGGGGTCAAGCCGGTGATCCGGCTGCGGGCGCCGCTCGAGGGCGAGACGATCGTCGATGACAAGGTCCAGGGCCAGATTCGCTTTCCCAACAAGGATCTCGATGATTTCGTGCTGCTGCGATCCGACGGCAATCCGACCTACATGCTGGCCGTCGTGATTGACGACCACGACATGGGCGTGACGCATATCATCCGTGGCGACGATCATCTGACGAATGCCGGGCGCCAGACGCTGATCTACCGGGCGCTCGGCTGGGACGTCCCGGTCATGGCGCATATTCCGCTGATTCATGGCTCCGACGGCGCCAAGCTTTCCAAGCGCCACGGCGCCCTCGGCATTGAGGCCTATAGGGCGATGGGCTACCTCCCCGTCGCGCTGCGCAACTACCTCGTGCGGCTCGGCTGGAGCCATGGCGACGACGAGATCATCTCGACCGAGGACATGATCCGCTGGTTCGACGTCGACGAGATCAACAAGGGCGCGGCGCGTTTCGATTTCGCCAAGCTCGAAGCCCTCAACGGCCACTGGATCCGCCGGACGGACGACGCCGATCTGGTCGACATGCTGATGACCGAACGGGATTTCCTGCCGAACGGTGCGATCCTGAAGTCGCATCCCGACGCCGAAATCCGCGCCAAGCTGTCGGCCGCCATGCCCGGACTGAAGGAGCGCGCCAAGACGCTGGTCGAGCTGACCGAGAGCACCGCCTATCTCTTCGCGTCACGGCCTCTGCCGCTCGAAGAAAAGGCCGCGGCGATTCTCGACGACGGTGGTCGCGACATTGTCGCCGCGATAATGACCAAGTTCGCCGAAGCGAACTGGACTGCCGAGGACCTCGAGGCCGTGGTGCGTGACTATGCCGAGTCCGAAGGACTCAAGCTTGGAAAAGTGGCCCAGCCGTTGCGCGCGGCCCTCACCGGACGCACCACGTCGCCGGGGGTTTTCGACGTTCTGGCGGTGCTCGGCCGCGACGAATCGCTTGGCCGGCTATCGGATCAGCTCCGCTAAGGCTACCTTACTGGGGTTCCGATTTCGCGACGCAGCATGCTCCCTTCCGACAACTTGTGGCCTCAATGGCTTTGGAGTAGGCAGGTGGCTGAGCAAACCTTGTGCGCTGCGAAGGGTAAGCCTGCCGCCGCTTTTGGAAGGGGAAACGCATGACGGAACAGTCTTCGAGAATCATCGTGGGCGAAACGGAAGCGGATCTGGAGCTTCGCAGCGGGACGATCGGCCCGGACGTCGTCGACGTCACGTCGCTCTATAAGAAGACGGGCCTGTTCACCTACGATCCCGGTTTCTCGTCGACGGCGTCGTGTGAATCCAAGATCACCTATATCGATGGCGACGAGGGCGTGCTGCTGCACCGCGGCTATCCGATCGACCAGCTTGCCGAGCGTGGCGATTTCCTCGAGACCTGCTATCTGCTGCTCTACGGGGAACTGCCGACGGCCCGCGAGAAGGAAGACTTCGTCTACCGCGTGACGCGGCACACGATGATCCACGAGCAGATGAGCCGCTTCTACACCGGCTTCCGGCGCGATGCGCACCCGATGGCCGTCATGGTCGGCTCGGTCGGCGCGCTGTCCGCCTTCTACCACGACTCAACCGATATCGCCGATCCGCACCAGCGCATGGTGGCCAGCCTTCGGATGATCGCCAAGATGCCGACGATCGCGGCGATGGCGTACAAATATCATATCGGCCAGCCGTTCGTTTATCCGCGCAACGACCTCGCCTATGCCGAGAACTTCCTGCACATGTGCTTCGCGGTGCCGTGCGAGCCCTACCGGATCAATCCGGTGCTGGCGCGGGCGATGGACCGGATCTTCATCCTCCACGCCGACCACGAGCAGAACGCCTCCACCTCGACCGTACGCCTCGCCGGTTCCTCGGGTGCCAACCCGTTCGCCTGCGTCGCCGCCGGCATTGCCTGCCTCTGGGGCCCGGCGCATGGCGGTGCCAACGAGGCAGCGCTGAACATGCTGACCGAGATCGGTACCGCCGACCGGATCCCGGAATTCATCGCCCGGGCCAAGGACAAGAACGATCCTTTCCGGCTGATGGGCTTCGGACACCGCGTCTACAAGAACTACGATCCGCGCGCCAAGATCATGCAGCAGACCTGCCACGAGGTGCTCGACGAACTCGGCATCAAGGACGACCCGCTGCTGGAAGTCGCGATGGAACTGGAGCGCATCGCGCTGACCGACGAATACTTCATCGAGAAAAAGCTCTACCCGAACGTCGACTTCTATTCCGGCATCACGCTGAAGGCGCTCGGCTTCCCGACCGCGATGTTCACCGTGCTGTTCGCCGTCGCGCGGACCGTCGGCTGGATTGCCCAGTGGAAGGAAATGATCGAGGACCCGAACCAGCGCATCGGCCGGCCCCGGCAGCTCTACACCGGCGCGCCGATGCGCGACTACGTTCCGGTAGACGGCCGCTGATCGCTCGAGGGCGTCTTTGACATTGCAAGGAAACGGGCGCTGCGGCGCCCGTTTTCATGTCCGGCGGGAAATGAGATCGAGGACGATCGCGGCGGCCGAATCTCCAGGCGCCCGGTCGATCGCCATGCGGTCGCGGATCTGTGCGAACCCGGCGAGCTGCGCGTGCCGCTCCGGCGTCTCGGTAAGCAGACGCTCAAGTCGACGGGCCAGAAGCTCGGGCCGGATGATCTCGTGGAAATGCTCCGGCACCAGCGGATGGCCGGCGATGAAGTTCGGCAGGGCCGCCGTCCAGGCGGTGATCAGATGGCGGAAGCGGTAGCCGACCGGGTCGAGCCGGTAGGTCAGCGCCATCGGGATATCGGCCAGCGCCAGCTCGAGCGACACGGTGCCCGAGGCCGCCAGCGCCGCATCGGCCGATGCAAAGGCCGCCCATTTGGCATCTTCGCCCGTGACGACGCGGGGTTGGATTTCCCAACGGGAGACCTTCTCCCGCACCATCGGCGCATGCCGTTCCAGCGTCGGCAGCACAGACTTCAAACCCGGGACCCTTCTGCCGAGCCGTTGCAGCGTCTCGCCGAAATCGTCGATCAGGCGCACGATCTCGCCGCGCCGCGAGCCGGGCAGCAGCAACAGCGTCGGTGGCTGCTTCGCGCGGCGGTCGGCGCCCGGTGCCTCGACCCGCTCGATGATCCGCTCCAGCGCCGGGTCGCTCATCAGCGGATGGCCGACATAGGTTGCCGGCGGGCCGCCGAACTCTTGCATGGTCGCCGGCTCGAAAGGCAGCGCGCAGATGGCGTGATCGACATAGGCCCGCATCTTTCCGGCCCTGTTCTCGCGCCAGGCCCAGATCGTCGGCGGGATGTAGTTGGCGATGGGCAGTTCCGGCAGGCGCGCCCGGACACGCCGCGCGACGCGATGCGAAAAGGTCGGGCTGTCGATGATCACCAGCGCGTCCGGCCGCGCCTTGACGATGAAGTCGCTGGTCTGCAACAGGCGCCGCACCAGCTGCGGTAGCCGCGCGACGATGGCACCGATGCCGATGATCGACAGTTCGTGGATATCGAAGAGGCTATCGAGCCCCTCGGCCTGCATCGCCTCGCCGCCGAGCCCCACGAAGGCAATGTCCTCACCCGTACGCACTCGGAGTGCGCGCATCAGGTCCGCACCGATCCGATCGCCCGAAGGCTCTCCCACCACGAAGGCGATCGTCGTCATGGCCGGCCCTCTTCCTGTTCGTCGGCGAGTCCCACCAGCGCGATGTCGGCTCGGTCACTGGCCGCCACCACGTCCTCGAGCCCGAGAATGAGGCTGCGTCCGGCACTGACGCCGATGGCGGTGATGCCCGCTGCAGCGGCCTCGGCAATCGTCGCTTCGCCGATACTGGGTAAATCGAAACGGGAATCCTGCTGCGGCTTGACGCTCTTGACGAGGACGCATCGCTCCGACGGGGTCACCCGCCCGCGGCGCCGCAGGTCGCCAACCCTCGCGAGCATCTCCCGCGTGCCTTCCACGCCCTCGACCGCGATCACCCGCTCGGCAGAGGCGACGACGGCCTGGCCGATGTCGAGCTCGCCGAGGCGACGGGCCGCCGTGGCGGCGATGGTCATCGCCCGGCTCTCGTCCTCGCGAAGCGCCCGGTTCGAGAGAAGACCAGACGGGGCGAGCAGCTCCGGCACGATTTCCTGGACGGCGAGCATGGCGAAGCCATCCCGCTCCAGATAACGCGAGACGCCCCGCAGCAGATGGTCGTCGCCGCCGCGCACCATGCGGATGGCCGCCGGCAAGCGGACCAGGGTGCGAAAACTGGGAAGCAAGGAGCGGAAATCGGGGCGCCTGGTGACCGTGCCGCAAAAGATCACGCGGCGTACCTTGTGGCGCTTCAGATAGGCAATCGCATCGCCGCTCCGGCCCCAGGCAAAGGCTTCGCCCTCATAACCCGTCCAGTCGTCGGTGACGCCATCGCCGATGCGGACGACGAGGGGCGCCCACCCTGCCGCGCGGGCCGCTGCCGCGACGATCCTCGGCAGCGAACCGCCGCCGGCGAGAATGCCGAGCTTCTCGCCCGGGCGCTCGGGTTCCATCCTCACCCCGGCAGCGACAGCCGCGGCGTGACCAGCGAGCGATCGCCGCCGGACCGGATGAAACCCAGGAGATCCTGCACCAGCGGATCTTCGGGAAACTCGGACTGGACCTCGTCCATGTTCTCCTTGAACGTCAGGTCAAAGGAGAACAGCATCCGGTAGGCGCGCCGGACGTTGCGCACGGCTTCGCGGCCGAATCCCGCCCGCTTCATGCCGATGACGTTGAGGCCCGACAGGTAGGCGCGGTTGCCCAGCACCATGCCGAATGGAATGACGTCGCCTTCCACGGCCGCCAGGCCACCCACGTAGGCGTGGTGGCCGATGCGGGTGAACTGGTGGATGCCCGAGCCGCCGGCGATCGTGGCGTACTCGCCGATCGTGCAGTGGCCCGCCAACATGACGTTGTTGATCAGCGTGACATTCCGCCCGAGAACGCAGTCATGGGCGACGTGGGCGCCGGTGAAGAAGGCGCAATCGTCGCCGACGGTGGTTTCGGAGCGGCCCTGCACTGTCCCGGCGTTCATCGTCACGTGTTCACGCACGAGACAGTTGCGCCCGATGATCAGGCGCGTGTCCTCGCCGCGATACTTCAGGTGCTGGGGCGCATGGCCGAGCGAGGCGAAGGGCCAGATCTGCGCGCCGTCTCCGATCTCCGTGTTTCCCCACAGGACGACGTGCGAGCGAAGCCGGCTGCCGGCGCCGAGCCGCACCTGCGGCCCGATATGGCAGAACGGACCGATCTCGCAGCCCTCGCCGATGATGGCACCGTCCTCGACGATGGCGGTCGGATGGATGACGGATTCACTCATCGTTCAGGACGGGTCACGCGCCACCAGCATCGCACTCACGCTGGCCTCGGCAACCTTTGCGTCGTCGACCTTGGCGACACAGTCGAACTTCCAGATATTGCCGCGCTTCTTGGTCTGGACAACGTGGTACTCGAGCCGGTCGCCCGGCACGACGGGCTTGCGGAACTTGGCGTTGTCGATGGTCATGAAATACACCAGCTGCGGTATGCCCTTGCCGGTGGCACGCGTACAGATGGCGCCCGCGGTCTGGGCCATGCCCTCGATGATCAGGACGCCCGGCATTACCGGGGCGTTCGGAAAATGGCCGAGGAAATGCGGCTCGTTCGCGGTGACGTTCTTGATGCCCACGGCGCTGCGGTCGCCATCGATGGCGATGATACGGTCCACCATCAGGAACGGATAGCGATGTGGAAGGAGCTCGAGGATCGCCATGATGTCGACGCTCTCGAGAGCTGTCACCGCTTCATTCATCGCCAGACCTCTGCGATCGCCCTTTAAGGGCCTGCTCGTGTAGATACGTCACTTCGCGAAACCACTCCCGCACCGGTCGCGCCGGTGTCCCGCCCCAACGAGCGCCGGGCGGTACGTCGCCGTTGACACTCGACACGGCAGCGATCTGCGCTCCGTCGCCGATCGTCACATGGCCGGCCACGCCGCTCTGTCCGCCGATCATCACCCGATCGCCGACCGTCGTGCTGCCGGATATGCCGACCTGCGCGACAATGGCGCAATGGCGCCCGATCCGCACGTTGTGGCCGATCTGAACCTGGTTGTCGATCTTGGTGCCCTCGCCGACGACGGTATCGCGAATCGCGCCGCGGTCGATGGTCGTATTGGCGCCCACCTCGACGTCGTCCTGAATGATCACCCGGCCGATCTGAACACTCTTCGACAATCCCGTCGCACCCGCAGTGTAGCCGAAACCATCCTGGCCGATGCGCACGCCGGGGTGCAGGATCACGCGGTTGCCGAGCAACGCATTGGTCGCCACGACCCCGGCGCCGATCCGGCAGTCGCGTCCGATCCGGCAGTCGGCCCCAATGACGGCCCCTGCCGCAATCAGTGTACCGCGCCCGATCCGCACCCGCGGCCCGATCACGGCGAAGGCCTCGATCGTGGCGCCATCCTCGATTTCAGCGAGGGGATGAATCTCGGCACGCGCCGACAATCCCTCGATGCAGGTGGGCGCCGTGGGCGCGGCTGCCATCGGGAAAAGCGCCCGCCCAGCAGCCGCGAAAGCGTTCGCGGCATTCTTGACGATCACGGCGGGGATGCCCGCCGGGACCAGGGCATGGTGCTTCTGCGCAACCACGACGCATCCGGCCCGGGTTTCGGAGAGCTCTCCGGCATAACGAGGTGAGTCGAAGAAGGTGAGATCGTCGGGCCCGGCTTCGCCGAGGGCAGCAATGCCGGTGACCGTACGGGTCGCGTCGTGCTCCGCGCCGATCGAGCCGCCAACGAGATCGGCAACGGCCTGAAGCGTCAGGCCGTTGCCGCGAGGAAAGAAAGTCGGATCTTGCATCAGTGACGGCGGGGGCATGAACGCCCCCACCCCTTCCGCATCAGAAGCGCGAGGAGAAGCCGAACGAGAACTCCTGGGTCTCGTCGAAATCTTCCTTCATGAACGGGTGAGCGTAGTTGACCCGCAGCGGACCGAAGGGCGAGGCCCAGATCAGGCCGACGCCGGCCGAAGCACGCAGCGCCGCATCGGTCCCTTCGACGCCCGGGTCATTATCGAACTCCGAGCCCCAAAGCGAACCGGCATCGGCGAAGACAGCGCCGCGGAAGCCGAGATCGCGGGAGATCAGCGGCAGCGGGAAGGTCGCTTCGGCCGAAGCGTTGGCGAAGTTCGTGCCGCCGATCGACACACCGTTCTGCCGTGGGCCGATGCCCTTGTATTCGAAGCCGCGAACGATGTCCTGGCCCTTGAAGAAGTTGTCGAATACCCGCAGGCCGTCGCCGCCCAGCGTCGAGACATTGCCGCCGCCGCCGCTGAGCGAGCCGATGACGTCGAACTCCTCGTTCAGGAGATGGAAGTAATTGCCCTTGGCCGTGGTCTTGATGAAGTTGGCATCGCCGCCAAGACCGGCAAACTCCTGCCCGGCCTGAAGGAAGAAGCCTTGCCGAGGATCCCGGGCGTTGTCCAGCGTGCTGTAGGTCAGCGAGTAGGAGACCGAAGACGTCAGATACGGGCTGTCGCAGATCGCCTCGTTGATGATGGGTGAGTTGGTGTAGAGCGGCGCGACCGCCGGATTGCCGTTCCGATCGAACTGGTTGCCGATCGGGTTCGGGTCGCCACAGGTGCTGGACGTGTCGACGTAGTTGTCCTGGCCCGGATTGACGCCGTTGATGTCAGTGATCCGGAAGCCGTTGTCGTCGCCGAACTTTTCCTCTTTGTAGTTGTAAGCGATCTGCGCCGTTAGGTTTTCGGTGATCGGCGCCGCGATGCGCACGTCGCCGCCCGTGCGCTCGGTGTCGTAGTCGCCCGAGGTACTGGTGGCGTGGTAGACGTCGAAGCCGGCGGCCAGGCGGCGGCCGAGGAAATACGGCTCGGTGAAGGACAGCGTGTAGTTGCGCGTATCCTGGCCGAAGCCGGCGGACACCTTGATGAATTGGCCGCGGCCGAGGAAGTTGCGCTCGGTGACGCCGATCTCGGCGACCGGTCCCTCACTCTCGCCGCCGGTCGTATAACCGCCGCCCACCGACAATTCGCCGGTCGCCTTCTCGACGACGTCGACGATGACGATCACCCGGTCGGGCTCGGCGCCCGGGGCGGTCGAGATCGAAACCGTCTCGAAGAACTGCAGGTCCTCGAGCCGCTGCTTGGCGCGCTGGACCAGAACCTGGTTGAAGGCGTCGCCTTCCGAGACATCGAACTCGCGGCGGATGACGTAGTCGCGGGTCTTGGTGTTGCCACGGATCTCGATACGCTCGACATAGGCGCGGGGCCCCTGGTCGATGACGTAGTCGATGGCGATCGTACGGTTGGTGAAGTCGCGATCACCACGCGGCGTGACCTGGGCGAAGGCAAAGCCCGCATTCGCCACCCGGTTGGTCAGGTTGACGAGCGTGTCCTCGACCTTCTTCGCACTGTAGACCTCGCCCGGCTGCGTCTCCAGCTCGCTGTAGAGCGAGTCGGTGTCGATGCCGGGAACGCTGCTGTCGATAGCAACCTGTCCGAACGTATAGCGCTCGCCCTCGTCCACCGTCACGGTAACGAAATAGGCGTTCTGCGCCGGGTCGAGTTCGGCGACGGACGAGACAATGCGGAAATCGGCGAAGCCGCGATTGTAGTAGAAGCGCCGCAGCGATTCCTCGTCGGTCCGCAGCCGGTCCTCGGCATAGATGTCGTTGCGCTGGATGAAGCTGAGAAGCCCGGATTCGCGCAGAGCGATCACCTGCTTCAGGCGCGCGTCGCTGAAGGCGCTGTTGCCAACGAAGCTGATTGAGGCGATCTTGGTACGGTCGCCTTCCTGGATGTTGAAGATGACGTTGACGCGGTTCTCGCCGACAGTCTGCGTGCTGACGCTCACCACGGCGTCGCTGCGGCCGATGGCCGTGTAGGCATCGCGAATGGCCTGAACGTCAGCTTCCGTCGTCGCGGAGGAATAGGCGCCGCGCGGTGCGGTCTGGACGCCCGCGATGAGCTGCTCGTCCTTGATCTTGGAATTGCCCTGGAAGAGCACCTGGTTGACGATCTGATTCTCGTCGACCTGCACGATCAGCGTACCACCGGACTGGCTGATCCGAACGTCGGAGAAAAGGCCCGTAGAGAACAGGCGACGTACGGCCGCGTCCTGGTCGGCCTCGCTGACGTTCTGTCCCGGCGTGATCTGCATGAAGCCGCGAACGGTGTCGGCCTCGACGCGCTGGTTTCCCCTCACCTCGATCCGATTGACGACGGCGGCCTGCGCAATACTGACTGCGGAAAGCTGAGCACCGAGAGTCGTTGCAGCGAGAACGGTCGAAGAAAGCGCGATCGCCGAAGCAGCGCGCAGAATTTTCGTTCTAGCCATCATAGGCTCAACCACCTTTTTATTTCCAAGTCGCGGCCTTCTAGGCAGCGTACTCGTCGATGTCTTTTACCGGCTTTCCGGGTCCGTTCAAGCAAACTGGACCGAGTCCGTTGAGGAATTGGAAAAGCCGTTGCAACGGGGCCACGGCCTTCATCGCCATGGTTAATTTTTTGCAAGTCCCCCAAGTCCCCCGACCCGGTCGACCCTCGTTCAGACGAGGCCCGAAATATCGTTCCAGAAGGCGAATACCATAAGCAGCATCACGAGGGCGAGACCAATTCTGAAACCGATCTCCTGGATCCGCTCGCTAAGCGGGCGCCCCCTGACCGCTTCGTAGGCGTAGAAGAGCAGATGGCCGCCGTCCAGCATCGGAATCGGTAATAGATTCAACAGCCCGATGGACACCGACAGGAGCGCCGCCAGATTGAGAAGGGCGCTGAAGCCGATCGTCGACACCTGTCCCGAAACCTGCGCGATGCGGATCGGCCCGCCGATCTGGTCGGCGCTCTGTTTCCCGGTGACGATCTGTCCGAGGAAATCCACGGTCCGTTCCGTGACGAACCAGGTTTGGCTGACGCCATAGCCCAGCGATTCGAGCGCCGACATTTCCTCGACCCGGAACGACGAGCCGTCATTGGTCGCGACCAGGCCGATGACGGGGGTCTCGAAACTGTTGCCGAAGCGATCCGTTTGGGTTTCCACCCGCGGAGTCACGGTCAGCTCGACCGGCCGGCCAGCACGCTCGACGACCATCGCGATCGGCGTGTCGGGCCGCGCGGAGACGTAGCGCTGCAGATCGGAGAAATAGGCGATCGGCTGCCCGTCCGCGGAGACGACCCGATCGCCGGGCTGGAAGCCGGCATCAGCCGCAGGCGAGCCCGCCCTGACGTCCGACACGACCGGATCGCCTACGACGCGGCCCTCGACGAAGGCGACGCCGGCGAAGATCACGATCGCCAGAATGAAGTTGGCGATAGGGCCCGCAGCGACGGTCGCGGCACGACGGCCGACGCTGGCGGTCGGGAACGCTCCGGCGCGATCGGCGGCATCCATGCGTGCCATTGCAGCATGGTCCGGGACGGACGCGGCGTTCTCGTCGCCGAGGAACTTGACATAGCCGCCCAGCGGAATGGCGGCCAGGCGCCAGCGCGTGCCATGGCGATCATTGAAGCCGAAGATCTCGGGGCCGAAGCCGACCGAGAAGACCAGCGCCTTGATGCCCGACCAGCGGGCGACGAGATAGTGGCCGAGCTCGTGGAAGAACACGATGGTGGTCAGGACGAACAGGAACGGGATTATATAGATGAGGCCCCCGCTCCAGAGACTGGCAAGGCCAACACCGAAATCCATTGTCGTCACCTACTGATTGATTGCGTCGGCGCCAGACACCAGCCTGGCTTCGACGCTGTCATAGCATTTCAAGATCGCGTCGCAATGATGGCGCGAGGCCGCGGGTAGCTAGTGCCGTCAGAGGGGAAAGATGCCGCGGGCGGGATGATCGAACCCTGCGAGGAGGAGCCCGACGAGCCAGGCGACGGCCGTGGCGATGATCAGCCCGTCGATCCGGTCCATCAGACCGCCATGCCCCGGGATAAGCCGACCCGAATCCTTCACGCCGAAACGGCGCTTGATCCAGGATTCATAGAGATCGCCAGCTTGCCCAAATATCGACAGCAGCGCCGCAAGGACGACGATGAACAGTCCTGCCGATCCTGCCACCCATTCGGCGAACAGGACGCCGAAGACCACGCCGGCGACGAGGCCGCCAAGGGCGCCCGAAATGGTCTTTTTCGGCGAGACCCGCGGCATCAGCTTCGGGCCACCGATGCTGCGACCCGTGAAGTAGGCGAATATGTCGGTCGGCCAGACCACCGCGATGATCAGTCCGAGCGCCGCGAGTCCCGCGGCATCGTCACCGCGCAGCATGCCCGGCGGCAGCGAGGCGACCGCCGCGTAGAACAGCCCGCCCAGCACCCAGTCGGCCTTCCGCTCGCCCCGGTCGACATAGGAGATGAACGCAGCACCTCCGGCCACGATCGCGATCGCCGCCAGGTCGAACCCGAAGATGAAGGCGATGAGCGAGAGATACAGCGTGCGCCGGGCAAAGCGGAAGATCGGACCCGCCTGCTTCGCCCGCGTCATCCGCGACCACTCTTCGAAGACGATCACACCCGTGGCCCCACAGAGCAGTCGGAACGGCCAGCCACCGAGCATGGTCAGCGCAAGGACCAGGAGGCCAAGTACGATGGCCGAAATCAGCCGCGAGCGGAGATCGGTCCAGGTCGGTGCTGCGAGGAGCCGTCGGAGACCGAGACCCATCGGCTCAGGATGCTATTTCGCGGGACAGTCCGCCGTAGCGGCGTTCGCGGCTTGCATATTGCGTGATGGCTTCCTCGAAGGCCTTGCGATCGAAATCCGGCCAAAGGCACGGCAGGAAGACGAATTCGGAATAGGCCGCCTGCCACAGCAGGAAATTCGACAGCCTCAGTTCGCCGCTGGTGCGGATGATGAGATCCGGGTCGGGTATTCCGGCGGTATCGAGATGACTGTCCAGATAATCGGCCGTCAGTGCCTCCAGCGGCACTTCGCCCGCGGCGAACTTCGTGGCAACCCGGCGGACGGCGCGGGCGACCTCGTCGCGGGCGCCATAGTTGAAGGCGACCACCAGCGTCTGGCGCTCGTTGGCGCGTGTCAGATTCTCCGCTTCCTCGAGCAGCGAGCGGATATCGACGGATAGGTTGTCGCGAGCCCCGATGACGCGAACCCGGACGCCTTCCTTGTGCAGGTCGGCAAGATCACGGCGGATGAAGTGCTTCAGCAGGCCCATCAGCTCGTCGACCTCTTCCTGAGGCCGCCGCCAATTCTCCGAGGAGAATGCGAACAGCGTCAGGTAGTCGATGCCGAGTTCCCCGGCGGTACGCACCGCCTGGCGGACGGCTTCCACGCCGCGACGATGCCCGATGCTGCGGGGCAACCCCCGCGCATGGGCCCAGCGTCCGTTGCCGTCCATGATGATGGCGACGTGTTGGGGATGCCGCACCGTATGATCCACCTTCTCTCGAGAGTTCCGTCGCCAGCCGGCCCGGATCTGGGCGATCCTAGACCTGCATGATTTCGGCTTCCTTGACCGAGAGCATCTTCTCGATCTCGGCGATGGTGTCGTCGGTCAACTTCTGGACGCGATCGGAGGTCTGGCGGCTGTCGTCCTGCCCCATCTCCCCGTCCTTCTCCAGCTTCTTCAGCGTCTCCATGCCATCCCGGCGCACATGACGGGCGGCGATCTTGGCGCCTTCACCATATTGCTGCGCCACCTTGACCAGCTCCTTGCGCCGCTGCTCGTTGAGTTCGGGCAGCGGTATCCGCAGCGTCTGGCCGTCGGTGATCGGGTTGAGGCCGAGACTGCTCTCGCGAATCGCCCGCTCGACCTTTCCGACCATCTGCTTGTCCCACACGGTGACGGCGACCATACGTGCTTCCGGCGCCGTCACGTTGGCGACCTGGTTCAGCGGCATCTGGTTACCGTAGGCCTCGACCGTGATCGGGTCCAGCAAGCTCGGCGATGCACGTCCGGTCCGCAGGCCGGCGAGATCGCTCTTGAGGCTGGAAATCGCGCCATCCATGCGGCGCTTGAGTTCGTTCAGGTCGAGTTCGGCCATCGGTTCCTCTTTCGGCAATACTTATGCAGAGCGACTCAGTCCGAGACTATCGTCGCCCGGCCTCCGCCAGACAGTATCTTGGCAAATTCACCCTTCTCGTGGATGGAGAACACCACGATGGGGATATGGTTCTCCCGCGCCAGTGCCACGGCGGCAATATCCATCACCGCCAGTCCCCTGCCGAGTACTTCGTCATGGGTCAGCCGTTCGAAGCGGGTCGCGTCGGGATTGCGTTTGGGATCTTCGGAATAGATCCCGTCGACCTGCGTACCCTTGAACAGGGCTGCCGCCCCCATCTCCGCGGCGCGCAACGCGCCGGCGGAGTCGGTCGTGAAGAACGGGTTGCCGGTGCCGCCGGCGAAGATCACCACGCGGCCTGCCGCCTGATGGGCGAGCGCCGTGCGCTGGGAAAAGCTCTCGCATATCTCAGGCATGGCGATCGCGGACAGGACGATCGTGTCGATGCCGAGTTTGGTCAGCGAGGTGCGCAGGGCGAGCGCGTTGATGACGGTCCCGAGCATGCCCATGTGGTCGCCGGTCACGCGGTCGCCACCCTTTGACGCGACTGCGACGCCACGAAAAATGTTGCCGCCGCCAATGACCACGGAGATCTCGACGCCCAGCCGGCGCGCTTCGGCAATGTCGGATGCGATGCGGTCGGCGACAGCGACGTCGATGCCGAATCCCTGGCTTCCCATCAGCGCCTCGCCGGACACCTTCAGAAGCACACGCCGGTAGCGGATCTCGGACGTCATCGTTCACCTTGCTTGCGTCCGCAGTTCCCCTCCGCCAGCCGCGAAGCCGACGCAGAAACACTGGAACGAATACGGGCCACAACTGCCGCAGCGAGCCGATGAAGGCGCGTGGACGGCCCATCGCGCCCCCGTTCGGTCGGCCTGCGATACAATAAGGGCGCCCGCTTGTGAAGCGGACGCCCTCTCGCTCGTCGGAACGGGATCTTACTTCTTGCCGGCGGCCGCGGCCACTTCGGCGGCGAAGTCGCCTTCTTCCTTCTCGATCCCCTCGCCCAGGGCGAAGCGAACGAAGCCGGTGATCTTTGCCGGCGCGCCGAAGGAAGCTTCGGCCTCGGCCAGCGCCTTCTCGACCGTCAGGTCCGGATTGATCACGAATCCCTGCTTCAGGAGCACGACCTCTTCGTAGAACTTGCGCAGCCGGCCCTCGACCATCTTCTCGATGATATTGTCGGGCTTGCCCGACTGCCGTGCCTGGTCGACGAAGATCGCCTTCTCCCGCTCGACCGTCGCCGCATCGATCTCATCAGCGGTCAGCGCCAGCGGGTTCGTCGCAGCGACATGCATCGCAACCTGGCGTCCGAACTGGGCCAGGGCAGCCTTGTCGCCGGTCGACTCGATCGCCACCAGCACGCCCAACTTGCCGAGGCCGTCGGCGACCTGGTTGTGGATGTAGGTGGCGACGACACCGTCGCCGACCGTCAGCATGGCGGAGCGGCGAAGGCTCATGTTCTCGCCGATCGTCGCGATCGTGTCGCGGATCGTGTCGGAGACCGACTTCGAGCCGCCCGGATAGGCGGCCGAGCCGACAGCCTCGACAGAACCGTCGGTCGTCACCGCCACCGCCGCGACGTTGCGGACCAGCGTCTGGAACGCATCGTTGCGGGCGACGAAGTCCGTCTCGGAATTGACCTCGACGACCACCGCACGGGTTCCCTCGGATGCCGCGCCGACGAGGCCTTCGGCTGCCGTGCGGCCCGACTTCTTGTCGGCCTTGGCGATGCCCTTGGTGCGCAGCCAGTCGACCGCCGCTTCCATGTCGCCGTTGGTCTCTGCAAGAGCCGTCTTGCAGTCCATCATGCCTGCGCCGGTCATCTCGCGCAGTTCTTTTACCATCGCAGCGGTGATTGCCATGTTTGCCTCTTCAGAAATCATTGGGCGCACCGGTCCGGTTCGAACGGGTGCGCCAGAATTGTGACGCCGTCATTACGTGACGCCGCAGGATGACCCCAGGCGCGGGCGGGTGCCAATGGCTCCCGCCCTGCCGGATCAGGCGGCGGTTTCGGCGGTCTCGGCGGCTGGCTCGGCCGGAGCAGCCTCGCCTTCCGGCGCTGCTGTTTCGGCGGTTGCTTCCTCGGCAGACGCTTCCTCGGCCGGGAGATCCTCCTCCACCGGAGCTTCCTCGAGGGCGCCGAGGTCGACGCCGGTGTCGCCCTGCTGGCGGGCGATGCCGTCGACGGCGGCACGGGCGATCAGATCGCAGTAGAGCGTGATCGCGCGGGCGGCGTCGTCATTGCCCGGGATCGGGTAGTCGATCGGCAGCGGATCGCAATTGGAGTCGACGACGGCGACGATCGGGATGTGGAGGCGCTTGGCTTCCTCGATCGCGATCGACTCCTTGTTGGTGTCGATGATGAAGATCATGTCCGGCACGCCGCCCATGTCCTTGATGCCGCCGAGGGCCCGGTCGAGCTTGTCGCGCTCGCGCTGCAGCGTCAGACGCTCCTTCTTGGTGAAGGCGCGGGCCTCGCCACCGGCGAGCATCTCGTCGAGCTTGCGCAGGCGCTGGATCGAATTGGAGATGGTCTTCCAGTTGGTCAGCATGCCGCCGAGCCAGCGGGCGTTGACGTAATACTGGGCCGAGCGCTGTGCGGCATCGGCGACGATGTCGGAAGCCTGGCGCTTGGTGCCGACAAACAGCACGCGACCGCCGCGGGCGACCGTGTCGGACACGGCCTGGAGCGCGCGGTGCAGCAGCGGCACCGTCTGGCCGAGGTCGAGAATGTGGATATTGTTGCGGGCGCCGAAGATATACGGCGCCATCTTCGGGTTCCAGCGATGCGTCTGGTGGCCGAAATGGACGCCCGCTTCGAGCAGCTGGCGCATGGAGTAGTCTGGCAAAGCCATCGGATGTTTCCTTTTCCGGTTGAGCCTCCACGGAACGAAGCGGCCTTGTGGCCGCCACCGGTGGATCGCGTCGACCGAGCTGGAGCCCAACCGTCGAAACCCGACTTCCGTGTGTGGAATGGACGCGCGAATAACGCAAAAGCGGGTCCAGTGCAAGCTTCGGAGGGCTTGCATCGGACTCCGGGCGGCCGATCGTCGGTCACCCGGAAAGGTTCACGGGCAGTCGGGACGATCCAGCAGATCGAGGCTGGCGAGGCTGCCTGACAGCGCGTAGCCGTCAAAGCGCAGCACCAGGTCGTCGGAGACGCCATTCTCGTAAAGCGTATAGGCGGTCTCGAAGACCGGCATGCCGTCCGCGTCACTGTCGGAGTTGTAGAAGGACTCGCTGACGCGCCACGACCGCAGCCCGGCAAGCGGAGCGCCGCGATCTGCCGCTGCTCCTTCGCCGCTTGTCGCAGCCCGTGCATCGGGACCCGTCGCATTTGCCGGCGCTCCGGGACCGATGATCGCCGTGCTGGTCAGTTCCTTCTGCGGGTCGTCGTCGCCGTCGAAGAGGGCCGTCTCGACGATCCGCTCCCCCGCCTCCGCCTTCTCGATCAGCGAGCGCGTGTGCTGCATCGGAAACAGCGCCCGCGGGACTTCGACGCTGTGCTCGCCGGGCTGGGTAAAGGTGACGGTGGTGCGCCCGCCATCGGTGGCGGCGGTGCCGCTGACCGTGTCCTGCGGGCTCGAGTCGACGAAGGTCTTGGTCTCGAACTCGAACCACGAGCCGTCCCGTGCTTCCCGCGATTCCGTCTGCTGGTCGGTGACGATCAGCTCCTGCTCCTGCTGAAAGCGCGCGACGAAGCGATAGTCGAGATCGTAGGCGTCACAGTCGCCGGAGATTTCCACCGCTATCCGCCCCTCGGCGCCGACCATGTCGCTGGCGTCATCCGACAGCGCAAGGTCGTAGGAAGCGCGATGCAGCGCGAGTTCGGCGGATGCGGCGTGCATCGTGCCAGCCCCGAGCATCAGAAACGCAATGGACGAAACTCGCATGTCGGCTCGATCTTTCGTTGGAACGGCGGATGGGCTACCGCTCGACGTGAATTCGGGACACGGGACCATTTGGCCGGTGAGGCGCAGTGGCACCGGACGCTGGTATCCGTCACGGCAAAGGAAGACAACATGATGTCCGACACGATCGAATCCCGCCTGAGCGCCGCGGGCGTCGTTCTTCCCGAGGCC
Organism: Aurantimonas endophytica; assembly: GCF_014196845.1. Lineage (GTDB taxonomy): Bacteria > Pseudomonadota > Alphaproteobacteria > Rhizobiales > Rhizobiaceae > Aurantimonas > Aurantimonas endophytica. The sequence continues at coordinate 517,595 of NZ_JACIEM010000001.1, read as the reverse complement.
GCGGCGCCCGCGGCGAACTACGTCCCCTACGTGGTGACGGGCAGTCTCCTCCAGACCTCCGGCCAGCTGCCGCTGGAGGGCGGCACGATCGCGGTGGCCGGCAAGCTCGGTGGCGGCGTCAGCCTCGAGGACGGCCAGCGCGCGGCGCGCCTCTGCGCGGTCAACGTGCTGGCGCAGGCCAAGGCGGCGATGGGCGGCGACTGGTCGCGCGTCTCCCGCCTCCTCAAGCTGACGGTCTTCGTGGCGAGTGCGCCCGAGTTCGTCGAGCAGCACAAGGTGGCGAACGGTGCCTCGGATTTCCTGGTCGAGATCCTCGGTGATGCCGGCCGTCACGCGCGTTCGGCGGTCGGCGTGCCGGCCCTGCCGATGGATGCGGCCGTCGAGATCGAAGCGCTGTTCGAGCTCGCCTGATGTTCGGTGGGGGGCTGGAATGGCTCGTCCGGCGTCCGATCGCCCACCGCGGCCTGCACGACGGCAACCGGTCGATCGCCGAGAACTCGCTTCCGGCCGCCAGGGCGGCCATCGCCGCGGGTTACGCCATCGAGTGCGACGTCCAGCTCTCGGCCGACGGCACGCCATACATCTTTCATGACGACACGCTGGACCGGCTCACGGGCCGGGCCGGCGCCTTCCGCGAAACAGACGACACGACACTGGGCGGACTGGCATTGATCGCCGGCGGCGCCGCCATCCCCCCGGTGGCGGATTTTCTGGCGCTGGTCGACGGCGCGGTGCCCGTCGTCATGGAGCTGAAGGGCATTTCCGCAGAAGCCGATGCCGGCTATGTCGAGCGCCTCCGGCCGGCGCTCTCCGGCTATTTGGGCGAGCTGGCGCTGATGTCGTTCGACCCATGGCTCATCGATCAGCTGCTCGAGGCCGGATTGTCGTATCCGGTCGGGCTGACGGCGGAGGGCACGGAACCGGAGGCGCTGCGCCGGCACCAGGAGGTGGTCGAACGCGGCTGCGACTTCGTGTCCTACAACGTCCACCATCTGCCGAACGAATTTGTCCAGTGGGTTCGAAGCGAGCGGGGCGCGCCCGTCATCACATGGACCGTACGTTCGCCGGCCGATGCTGCGCAAAGTGCGCGCTACGCCGACCAGATCACTTTCGAAGGCTTCGCGCCGCAGCACTGACCGCTTGCGCTGCGGCACGGACGGCATAAGTCTCAGCGCATGAGAGAGACCGCGCAGAACCCGGCAAAAGAGAGCGAACGGACTTTCGTGGTCCGGGTCGTCGACAGCGTCACGCATGTGGATAGATCCACCTGGGACGAACTGGCTGGCGCTGGACCGGCGGCCACCGGCGAAACGACACGAAGCGTTTCTGCCAACCCGTTCGTATCACACGCCTTTCTCAGCGCGCTCGAAGACAGTTCCTGCGTCGGCGAGCGTGCCGGCTGGCTGCCGCAGCACCTGATCCTCGAAGACGAAGCGGGCCAAGCGATCGCGGCCGCGCCGGCCTATCTCAAGAGCCACAGCCAAGGAGAGTATGTCTTCGACCACGGCTGGGCAGACGCCTTCCAGCGCGCCGGCGGGCGCTACTATCCCAAGCTGCAGATGTCCGTGCCGTTCACCCCGGCCTCGGGACCCCGCCTGCTCGTAGGCCAGGCGCCGGGCGCGGACGTGCGCCGCCAGGCGCTGGCGGAATCCGCCAAGACCTACGCGGAGCGAACCGGCGTCTCATCCGTCCACGCCACCTTCCTGATCGAGAAGGATCTTTCGGTCCTCAAGGACTCGGACTGGTTGCACCGGACGGACCAGCAGTTCCATTTCCTCAACCGCGGCTATGACAATTACGAGGCGTTTCTCGACACGCTCGCCTCGCGCAAGCGCAAGACGCTCCGCCGCGAGCGGCGCGAGGCGCTGGAAAACGACATCGAGATCGTCTGGCTGACCGGCAGCGACCTGACCGAGGCGGCGTGGGACGCGTTCTACGCCTTTTACCTCGATACCGGCAGCCGCAAATGGGGTCGCCCCTATCTCAACCGGCGCTTCTTCAGCCTGATCGGCGAGCGCATGGCGGACCAGACTCTGCTGGTCATGGCTCGCCGCAACGGCCGCTTCATCGCGGGGGCGCTCAACTTCATCGGCGGAGACACGGTGTACGGCCGCAACTGGGGCTGCATCGAGGACCACCCGTTCCTGCATTTCGAGGTCTGCTACCACCAGGCGATCGATTACGCGATCGCGCACAAGCTCGCCGTAGTCGAGGCTGGCGCGCAGGGCCAGCACAAGCTGGCGCGCGGCTACGAGCCGGTGACGACGCATTCGGCTCACTGGATCGGCCATCCGGGGCTTCGCCGCGCCGTCGAGGACTATCTGGAAAGCGAGCGCGAGGAGGTTGCGCGGGTGTCGGAAATCCTCGGTGAGCACACGCCCTACAAGAAGGGCGACGGCGGCGCGTCGCAAAGTTAGCCGCCCGGCTTGGACAAGCGGGTGCCGGCCCCTATCCTACGGCGCACCATCAACGAGGGCCGAGCCTCCATGACCAGCTACGACGACGGCAACATCTTCGCGAAGATCCTGCGCGGCGAGATTCCGAGCCTCAAGCTCTACGAGGACGACACGGCGATGGCGATCATGGACATCATGCCGCAATCGAAGGGCCACTGCCTCGTCATTCCGAAGGCCCCGTCGCGCAATCTTCTTGATGCCGACGATTCCACCCTTGCCGCCGTCATGCCGATCGTCGGCCGGCTGGCCCGTGCCGTTCGGAGAGCCTTCGGGGCGGACGGGGTGCAGGTTGCGCAGTTCAACGAGGAGCCGGCGGGCCAGACGGTGTTCCACCTGCATTTCCACGTCGTGCCTGTCTATGCAGGCGTGCCGGTTGCGCGCCACGGCGGCGGCAGCGCGCCTCAGGCGGAGTTGGAGGAGCAGGCCGAGCAGATCCGCGCCGCACTTGCCTGAAGCGCTGCCGCGCCAGTCTCGCGCGCGGCGGCAACCCTCAGTTCAGATCAGCGACGCCGCGCCGAGAAGCACCGCTTCCGCGACGATGATTGCGGCCAGCACCCGCCGGCCGCACAGGAGATAGGCGGCGAACCCCGCGCCTATCGCGCCGACCCGGGCAGCGGTCGGAATCGCCGCGAGCGAGCCTGCAGGGAACAGGACGAGCTGAGCAATCACCGCCGCCACCATCGACGTCGCGATTGCCCGGGTCAGGGAGGCGGTCGGGGAGTTCTCGTCCATGCGGCCGGCGGTCAGCACGCCGAGGTAGCGCCAGACATCCGTCGGCAGCCACCCGGCGAGCAGAATGAAAACGAACGGCCACCACTCGCCCCACGGGGCGTCGAAGCTGAGGTCGAGCCCGGTCACGTGCGCCGGCGCCCCTCTGCCCACTGCCCGGCCGCGTAAGCAACCAAGCCGCCGACAATGCCGGCTACCAGCAGCTCGAACTTCGGCCAGAAATAATGGGCGGGCGGCAAGGCCGCCATGCCGGTGAAGAGGGCGAGGCGTCCTGACAGGTCCCGAGCCGATCCGAACAATGAGACGAGAAAATAGACCGGCGTCAGGAACGCCAAGGCACCCGTAACCAGGGCCGGCAGCTGTCCCATCAGATTGAAGGCGACGGCCACGATGACCGTGTTCGCCGCCGTCAGCGTCACGGCAAAGCCGCCGAAGAACGCCGTCCGCTGCGCGCGGGGGACGTGCCGGGCCCGCTCCATCGCAAAGACCCAGCCGGTGATCGCGACGAAATGCGACAGGAACAGCAGCGTCGTCCGTCGCGTGCGCGCTCCAACGATCTCCGGCATCAGCGCGACCACCATCGGCATCATCCGGATCGACGACAGGCCCACCGCCAGCGCCGCAGCAGGCAGCGACGCGCCTGCGGTGATGGCGCCGACGAGAATGATGTTGGCCGGCAGAGCCCAGACCACCGCCGTCATGAAGGACGCTTCGACCCAGGTGAGGCCCGCGTCGCGTGACAGCCCGGCGAAGCCGACGAAGGCAGTGATGAGGATGAGCGCCGGGGCGCTGGCAATGCCCTTGACGCCTTGCAGCGCCCAGTACGCCGAACCGCGAGGGTCGACTGGATCGAGATTCTCCACCGTTGGCTCCGGCAAGCTTACCGTCATACTGAAAGGGCCGCCCTGGCGGACGGCCCTTTCCTGGATCAGTTCAGCTTGCGCGGGACTTTCGGCACCGTCGCCGGCCGCTTCGAGGTCGACTTGGTTGCGGGCGCCGCGATTTCTGCCGCGTCGTCATCATCGTCCTCGTCGGCTTCGAGCGTCTCGCCCTCGTCCAGCTCCTCGATCTCCGCGCCGTCCGCGGTGACCTTGCTGCGACGGCGCGACTCCGCCTTCTTCGGCTTCGGCGGCACCTCGTCGGCGATCGCCTCGAGGGCCAGCGTCTTGGTGCCGTCCTCGGCCGTGTCCACGGTCACCTTCACCGTGCCGCCGCGCTTCAGCTTGCCGAACAGTACCTCGTCAGCCAACGGCTTCTTGATGTACTCCTGGATCGTCCGGCCGAGCGGGCGGGCGCCCATATTCTCGTCGTAGCCCTTCTCGGCGAGCCAAGAGACCGCCTCCGGCGTCAGTTCGAAGGTCACGCCGCGTTCCGACAGCTGTGCCTCGAGCTGCATGACGAACTTCTCCACCACCTGGTGGATGACCGGCGTCGGCAGCGACCCGAACGGGATCACCGCGTCGAGGCGGTTGCGGAACTCCGGCGTGAACAGGCGGTTGATCGCCTCCTCGTCCGCGCCGCTCCGCCGCGAATGCCCGAAGCCGATATTGGCCTTGGCCATTTCCGATGCGCCGGCATTCGTCGTCATGATCAGGATCACGTTCCGGAAGTCGATCTGCTTGCCGTTGTGATCCGTCAGCTTGCCGTGGTCCATGACCTGCAACAGGATGTTGAACAGGTCCGGATGCGCCTTCTCGATCTCGTCGAGCAGCAGCACGCAATGCGGATGCTGGTCGACACCGTCGGTCAGAAGCCCGCCCTGGTCGAAGCCGACATAGCCTGGAGGCGCGCCGATCAACCGCGAGACGGTATGCCGCTCCATATACTCGGACATATCGAAGCGCAGCAGCTCGACGCCGAGCGACGACGCCAGCTGGCGCGCGACCTCGGTCTTGCCGACACCGGTCGGACCCGAGAACAGGTACGAGCCGATCGGCTTGTCCGGTTCGCGCAGGCCGGCACGAGCCAGCTTGATCGCCGAGGCAAGGTTCTCGATCGCCGCATCCTGGCCGTAGACGACGCGCTTCAGCTGCTCGTCGAGATGGGCGAGCACTTCCTCGTCGTCCTTGGAGACGGCCTTCGGCGGAATCCGCGCCATGGTGGCGACGGTCGCCTCGATCTCCTTGACGCCGATCTGCTTCTTCCGCTTGGCCTCCGGCAGCAGCATCTGCGACGCGCCGGTCTCGTCGATCACGTCGATCGCCTTGTCCGGCAGCTTGCGGTCGTTGATGTAGCGGGCCGACAGCTCGACCGCCGACTTGATCGCCTCGTTTGTGAACTTCACCCGGTGGAAGTCCTCGAAATAGGGCTTCAGGCCCCTGAGGATCGACACGGCATCCTCGATCGAGGGTTCCTTCACGTCGATCTTCTGGAAGCGCCGCACCAGCGCCCGGTCCTTCTCGAAGAACTGGCGATACTCCTTGTAGGTGGTCGAGCCGATGCAGCGGATCGCGCCCGATGACAGAGCCGGCTTGAGCAGGTTCGAGGCGTCCATTGCCCCGCCCGAGGTCGCGCCGGCGCCGATCACCGTGTGGATCTCGTCGATGAACAGGACGGCGCCCGGATACTCCTCGAGCTCCTTGACCACCTGCTTCAGGCGTTCCTCGAAGTCGCCGCGATAGCGCGTGCCGGCCAGAAGCGTGCCCATGTCGAGCGAGAAGATCGTCGCATCGGCCAGCACGTCCGGCACGTCGCCCTCCACCACGCGCTTGGCGAGGCCCTCGGCGATCGCCGTCTTGCCGACGCCGGGATCGCCGACATAGAGCGGATTGTTCTTGGAGCGGCGGCACAGGACCTGAATGGTCCGGTTGATTTCTTCGGCCCGCCCGATGAGGGGGTCGATCTTGCCGTTGCGCGCCTTCTCGTTGAGATTCACGCAATAGGCAGTCAGGGCGTCCTGAGCCGTCTTGCGCTTGCCGTCGTCATCCTGGCCCACGGTCGATTGGTCGTCCTCGGCGCCTCTGAGCGGCCGGCTTTCTGATGCGCCCGGACGCTTGGAAATCCCATGCGAAATGAAGTTCACTGCATCGTAGCGGGTCATCTCCTGCTCCTGCAGGAAATAGGCTGCATGGCTTTCGCGTTCGGCGAATATGGCGACGAGCACGTTGGCGCCGGTCACTTCGTCGCGACCGGAAGACTGCACATGGATCACAGCACGTTGGATGACGCGATGGAAGCCTGCGGTCGGCTTTGAATCCTCGTCGTGCCCGGTGACCAGGTTGGTGAGTTCGGTGTCGATGTAGGAGATCAGGTTCTTGCGCAGAAGGTCGAGGTCGACGCTGCAGCCCCGCATGACGGCAGCGGCGTCCTTGTCCTCCAGCAGCGCAAGCAGCAAATGCTCGAGCGTCGCGAATTCCTGCCGGCGCTCATTGGCGAGCGTCAGCGCCTGATGCAGCGACTTCTCAAGGCTTTGCGAAAATGTCGGCAAGCTTCACCTCAATTCTTTTCCATCACGCATTGCAGCGGATGTTGGTGCTGGCGCGCGAAATCCATGACCTGCGTGACCTTCGTCTCCGCTACCTCGTAGGTATAGACCCCGCATTCGCCAACGCCGTGGTTGTGCACATGCAGCATGATCCTGGTGGCCGCCTCGGCATCCTTCTGAAAGAACCGCTGGAGCACGTGGATCACGAACTCCATAGGCGTGTAATCGTCGTTCAGAAGGAGCACTCTGTAAAGGCTCGGCCGCTTCGTCTTCGGCTTCGTGCGGGTGATGACGGACGTGCCGCGATCGGTGTCGCCGTCGCGGCCGTCATCCTTCCCCGCCTGTCCGCGCCCCGGGGCGAACCCGCCATCGGTCATGCGCTTCTCGTCGGTCAATTCAGCCACCATTCTCATCGCACCGTATGTATGTGCCGTGCGGAGGATTTTAAGACGCAACGGGCGTGCGGCAAAGCATTCTCCTGTCATCCCTCCGTCATTGAGACGGCGAGCGGCGCTCCGAACTCTTCTGCGACGCAAAAGGCCCGGCAAATGCCGGGCCTCGAATATCAATTCGTCGAAGGGGGCCAGGGACCTGGCGGCTTCCCGGCGAGCCTCAGGCGGACGCCTGCGCGTCGACGACCTTGGCCGTCTTCGCCGGCGCCTGCGGCGTCTCGCGGGTGTACTCGACGCCGCCGCCATAAGAACCCAGCGCGATCTGTTCGAACGGCTTGTAGGCCTCGCGGGACATGTCCGCGTAGATCTCCCCGAGCTTTGTCGCCTGAGAGACCCAGCTCTGGTAGATCGACTTGGCGAAGTCGTTCTGCAATTCGAGGGTCTTGTCCATGGACCTCGCCTGCAGGAGCTTCTCGAGCATCGTCATCTGGTGCTCGTAGGAGCGCTTGCCGAATTCCGACGTCTCGGTCGCAAGCTGCTGCAGACCCCTGCTGACCACCGTAAAAGATTGCAGGGCACTGTCCGCTACGCTCCTGCTGGTGCGCGTCGCATCTTCGTAGATATTCATCGTCGCGTTCCCTTTGCTGGATTTCTCTCGCGCTGAGGACGCTGCCCGCCGTCAGCGGCCCATTCATGCCAACCAAATATATTGCACTGCACAATTCACTTCAATGTCCGGAGCCGGTCTCTGAACGGCCTCCGCATTGATGCCGGCTTTCTAAGCCACTGATATTTGCCCGCGCTATGGAAGGGTTCGGCAACCATAAACCGATTGGTAAGCCCGTCCGCCTAATCTGCATTGCAACGGGGCGCTCGGCGCCGCCGGAATCGGAAGTGCCTGCGACATCATGCCCGGTATTCGGCGGCAGGTTCGCAGCAGGACAGATCGAGAGAGTAGCCGCGTGCGCAAGATTCTTCCCCGTCTCAGAGCCGTCACCGTCGCTTTCGGCAAATCGCTCGGCTTCGTCGCCCTCGGAGGCGCGCTGTGCCTTTCGCAGATGTCCGCGGCCCACGCGAACCCGCGCTATGCCGGATTCGTGATCGACGCGAACAACGGCAAGGTCCTCTACGAGGACAGCGCGGACGCCTACCGCTATCCGGCGTCGCTGACGAAGATGATGACGCTCTACATGACGTTCGCCGCCCTCAAGACCGGCCGTATCTCCAAGTCGAGCCAGATGCCGGTGTCGAAATACGCTGCCGCGCGGCCGCCATCGAAGCTGGGTCTGAAGGTCGGTTCGTCGATCACCGTGGAGGAGGGCATCAGTGCTCTCGTCACCAAGTCGGCCAACGACGCCTCGGTGGTCATGGCCGAGTTCCTCGCCGGGTCGGAGGCACGTTTCGCCGAGCAGATGACGGCGACCGCCCGCAAGCTCGGCATGTCTCGCACCACGTTCAAGAACGCCAACGGCCTGCCGAACAGCGAGCAGCGCACGACTGCGCGGGACATGGCGACGCTGGGGATCGCGCTTCGCGAGCATTTCCCGGAATATTACGGCTACTTCTCGACCCGCTCCTACAATTTCCGCGGCACGCGCCTCGGCAACCATAACCGCGTCCTCGGCCGCGTCGAAGGTACCGACGGCATCAAGACCGGCTACATCAACGCGTCCGGCTTCAACCTCGTGTCGTCGGTCAAGCGCGACGGCAAGAGCATCGTCGCCGTCGTGATGGGCGGCCGCTCGGGCCGTTCCCGCGACGACCACATGGTTAAGCTGCTCAACCAGTATTTGCCGCAGGCCAGCACCCGTGGCGGCGGCGCCCTGATCGCCTCGCGCGCCAGCGTCCCGACGCCGATGCCGGTTGCAACCTCTGCACCTGCGGCCACGACGGTCGCCTCCCTGCCCGCCAGCGGTCCGGTGCCCGGCTCGCGCCCGGCGGTCGTCAATGTCGACGAGCGCATTGCGCTGGCCTATGGCTCGGACGCCGCCGGCGCGATCGCCCGGCTGCCGCAGCCCGATGCTCGCCCCATCGTCGGCCGCGACGCGCTGCGCGCCGCCCTCGTCGAGGAGCGCCCGGCATCGCACATCCCCTTCCCGGCCGTTTCCCGCCCGGCTCTGACCGGCGGTGTACCCATGCCGCAGGTCGGGATCCCGGGTGCCGTCGACCACGAGACGACGGGCTCCGTCCAGTCGGCTTCGGTCTCTCGCCCAAGCTCGCCGTGGGTTGTGCAGATCGCGGCAGCGCCCGCCGCGGCCGACGCCATGAACATGCTGTCGGAGGCCAAGCGAAAGGTCGGCGGACCGCTCTCCGTTGCCGAGCCGTTCATCGAGCCGGTCAGCAGCGGCTCGCAGACGCTGCATCGCGCCCGCTTTGCCGGCTTCGCCAGCAAGGACCAGGCATGGGCCGCCTGCGCCGCGCTGAAACGTAACGACTACAATTGCTACGCCGTCGCCAACTGACATGCCCGCCGCGGGCGAAAGCCCGCGCGGTTCAAATCCTAGTGTACTGCGTTTTGAGGGGATTCAGGCATGTCGATCGAGCAGCATGGTCTCGGGCAGGAGAGTGTGGAGGCACCCTTTCCGCGGGCATTCAACCAAGGCGGCGCCCATCCGCTGCATCAGGCAGCCATGCGCCTCGCCGAAGTGCGCGACGGACGCTCGCGCCTCAAGGCAAAGGATCTGGTAGCGCTGCTGCTCTGCCACGGGGCGCGGGCCTGGCGCTCGTCCCAGCCGATCTCGCACACCCGGATACGGGTCGCCGGAACCTCTGGGACGCCCGCCGTACGGCTGCGCTTTCGCTGATCTGGTGGTTCAGAGCAGGCCGAGTTCGAAAAGCTCTCGGCTCAAGGCTGGCGGCAGCGCCTCGTCCGGCGTGTCGCCCCCGCCAAGATCCATCGGGGCGTCCTCGGCTTTCAAGTAGCGCCAGCCCTGGAATGCCCGACGCGGCTGCCAGGCGGTCCGGGTGAAGACCGGCTCCAGGACCAAGCGGCATCGCCCGATCCCCGCCTCGTCGACGAAGGGGCGTATGGCGAGCAGACGCTGCCGAACCTGGGTATGCCCCTTGATCACCCAGTAGAGCGAACCGCCATCGGCGAGTTCGGCTGCACGCTTCGGGACCATTCGCGTCGTGTGGATCTGTTCGACGGCCGCGCCGGTAGCGCGGGCGTGGTCGAGGCGGGCGGCGACATAGGCCTCGAGTTCATCGACCGTCTCGACGCCCACGCAAAGCTTGATGAGATGGAGCGGCATCAAGTGCCTTTCAGGCGATCGGCGTCCTGATAAAGTCCGATCGGGATCCGAGCTGCACTGCTTTCAAGCTTCACGGGACAGCCGGCCAGCGCGAGGCGCTGCAGCGGCCGGAGAAGCTGAAGCGGCCAGCCCGCAAGGGATCAGTTCGCGGCGATCGTCACCGTCTCGGCGCCGGCAAAAAGAAAGCCCAGCACGAGGAGGGCTGAGAAAACGGCGACCGTCCATACGGTCACGCCCCAGCACGACTTCTGCACACTGTCATCCATATATGAAACTGCCCTGAGTTGAATTGCTGCAGACCCATCATGACCCCCGTCCCGGTCTGCAGGCGTTAAATATCCGTTAAGCCGGCGCCGTACAAGGCACCCCCCGGATGATTCATCGAGCCATCCTGTCGGCATGGGCTTGAGCCGGACTTGCGCGGGCCCTTCGAACCCTGTCACCTCCCGACGAAGTCGATATGCAGCCCGCTCGATCCGAACGGCGTGGCTTGCGGTGTAGGAGGTGGCCCGGTGCTGACGATGGAAACGGCTGACGGCGTCGCCCTGGCGATCTTTCTCGTCGTGTGGCTCGGGTACAACTGGCTCAACGACCATGGACCCCTGGCCGGGAAGGGACTTTCCAGCGCCATGAACGTCCAGCGCGGACGCTGGATGGAGGTGATGTCGCGGCGCGACCTGCGAATGATCGACACGGCGATCATGGCCGGCCTGCAGCAGGGAACCGCCTTCTTCGCCTCGGCCTGCATCTTCGCCATTGGCGGCTGCTTCGCGCTGCTCGGCTCAGCCGAGCGAATCGCCACCATATCCGCCGATCTACCGTTCTATGCTGGTCTCGACCGGGCGCTCGTCGAGCTCAAGCTGCTCGGGCTGGTGCTGATCTTCGCCTACGCCTTCTTCAAGTTCGGCTGGGCGTATCGGCTGTTCAACTATTGCTCGATTCTCATCGGCGCGGTGCCGATGCCGTCGGACACCACCGTCGACGCGGCGACTCGGGAACGGGCGGTGCTGAAGGCGGCGCGGCTCAACCAGATCGCCGGCCGCAACTTCAATACCGGCCTGCGCGCCATCTTCTTCGCCCTCGCCTATCTCGGCTGGTTTCTGGGGCCCTACGCGCTGGTCCTGTCGACGACGCTCGTCGTGGCCATCATCGCACAGCGGCAATATCGCTCCCCTGCCAGGGCCGCAGTGCACGATTGACGCTGATGCACCGCCTCCGCCGCTGCGGTCAGCGGGGCGCCGGGAACATCGCGTCGGTGCGACCTGCGACATGATAGGCGACGAGACCGACATACTCCCGAATGGCGAAGTGCACCTTTTCGAGATTTCGCGTCGTCGCGGTCGAGGGCCGCCAGAGGGCGGGCCCCTTCGGCGTCCGGTAATCCACCGGATAGGGGATCACGTCGAAGCCGGCGACCCGGAAGCAGCCGACTGCGCGCGGCATGTGCGACGCCGAAGTGACCAGCAGCCAGGTCTCGCCCGGCTGCGGTCGCGCCAGTTCCTTGGCGTAGACGGCGTTCTCGAATGTGTCGCGGGCGCGGTCGTCGAGTAGCAGGCGATCAGGTTCGAGATCGAGCGAGGCGAAGAACGCTTCGGCGACATCGGTCTCCGGGATATCCTCTTCCAGCACCGCTGCGACGCCGCCGCTGAACAAAACCTTTGCCTCCGGGTAGCGGAACGCGAGAGCCCGGGCGACGGTGACCCGATCCCCCGCCTCGTTCAGCTCCGGTTCCCCGCGTGTTCGACCCACACGCGTGTCGAACATGCCGCCCAGAACGACGATGCCATCGACATCGTCGGGCAGCGCCGGGCGCGGAAAGCGATCCTCCAGCACTGCCATCATGACCAGGCCGGCCGGGGTCAGGCTGCACAGGACGAGCGCCAGGCCGGCAAGACCGTAAAGGGCGCAGCCCAGCCGCCGATAACGCAGCCGGCGAGCCAGGAAGCCGAGGCCGGCGATCAGGATGATGGCGACCAGCGGCTGCAGGACGAACCAGCCGAACTTCGCGATGTAGAAGAACAGTCGAACCTCCTGCTGTCAGGTCACGGGCCCCGTCGGGCTAGGCGCGATCCCAGTGCGGCGCGAAGGACGGGTCGACGAGGCGCGCCCGGCGCCGCGTGAGTTCGGTGATCGCCGCGTGCTCGGCCTCGGTCAGGGAGAAGTCGAAGATCTCGAGGTTCTGCTGCAGCCGCTCCGGGTTGGACGTCCGGGGGATCGCGCCGACCATGTCCTGCTCGATCTCCCAGCGCAGCACGATCTGTGCCGGCGACTTGCCGTGCCGCTCCGCGGCTTCGCGGATGACCGGATGGTTGAGAACCTCGCCGCCCTGGCCGATCGGCGAATAGGCGATCATCGCCATCTCGTTGCGGCGGCAAGCCGAAAGCACGTCGTCCTGCGAGAGGAAAGGGTGATACTCGACCTGATTGCAGACCAGCGGGCGGGACGACATGGCGCACGCCTCGTCGACCATGGCGCTGGTGAAATTGGCGACGCCGATGTGATGCGTCAGCCCGTCGGCGACGGTGCGGTTCAGCGCGTCGATCGACTCTTCCAGCGGCACGTCCCGGTTCGGCCAGTGGATGAGCATGAGGTCGGCCGCCCCGATGCCCAAAGCTTCGATGGCCTTGTGGGCCGACGCGGAAAGCGCGTCCTCGGTCAGGTCGGTCCACCAGATCTTCGTCGTGACGAACAGCTCGCTCCGATCGATGCCGCTGCGCCGGATGCCCTCGCCAACCTGCACCTCGTTGCCGTACATCCGTGCCGTGTCGATGTGGCGGTATCCTACCTCGATCGCCTTCGCCACCATATCGACGCAAGTCTCGCCTTCGAGAGTGTATGTGCCCAGGCCGATCGACGGAATGCGAGCGCCGTGCGCCTCGATGATCTTCATGACGTACCTCTTCGGGGATGGACCGCCGCGCGAAACGGCGGCATTGCCGTTCAACATAGGAAGCCGCCGTGGCTGTCCAGCATCAAGGAACACGCGTGTCCCCAGCAGCCGGTCCAGCCTCCACCGGGCGCATCGAGATCGTCGACATCGCCCGTGCCGTCGCCCTGCTCGCCATGGTGGTCTACCATTTCACCTGGGATCTCGAATTCTTCAACTATCTTGACCGGGGTTTGACCGGTGAAGGCGGCTGGCGCATCTTCGCCCGGGTCATCGCCTCGAGCTTCCTGTTCCTGGTCGGGGTAAGCCTGGTTCTCGCGCATGGCAACGGCGTGCGCCGGCGCCCGTTTCTCGCCCGGCTCGCCCAGGTCGCGGCGGCGGCGGCGGCCGTCTCGGTCGCCACTTACTTCGCCACGCCGAACAGCTTCGTGTTCTTCGGCATTCTCCACCACATCGTGATCGCGAGCCTGATCGGCCTCGTCTTCCTGCGACTGCCGTGGGTCTTCGCGGCGCTGGCGGCAACGGGCACAGTCGCCCTGCCCTGGTTCGTCGCCAGCCCTGCCTTCGACTCCCGCTGGCTGGCCTGGACAGGCCTTGCCGAGTCGCCGCCGCTGTCGAACGACCTGGTGCCGATCTTCCCCTTCTTCGGTGCGGTGCTCGCCGGTATCGCGGCCGCGCGACTGGCACAGGCGGCCGGTCTCTTCGAGACGATGCGCCGCTGGAATTCGTCGCTGCGCTCGCTCGCGCCGCTCGGCCGGCTCGGCCGCCACTCGCTGTTGTTCTATCTGGTGCACCAGCCGGTGCTGATCGGCATCGTCTACGTCTTCGCCTTGATCGCGCCGCCGGACCGCGAGGCGGTGTTCCGCTCCGATTGCAGCAGGGCCTGTCTTGCGCAGCAGGACGAGCGCTTCTGCCAGGCCTATTGCGACTGCGCGCAGCGCGAGATCGTCGCCGCGGATCTCTTCGACGCGCTGATGGCCGGCGACACCGACGAGGCGCAGATGACGCGGATTCGCGACATCATCAACGAATGCACGTTCCGGACGGTGGACGAGATCGGGCCGCAGTAGGTGTCTTGATGGCGTGGGCGAAGCGGGCGCGGCCGCTACTCGGCCCGCGCCGTCTGCCCGACGCCCAGTTCCGCCATGCGGGTCAGGCAGGCCTCCTCCGCGGCGTCGAGCTCACGCAGCAATTCCTCTATGTCCCGGCGCTTCTGCTCGAGTTCCTGCCGGCGGTCGCCGACGCGTCGCACGATGGCCCGCAGTTGGGCAGCCTCGCCCGGCGGGCTCTTGTACATGTTCATGATCTCGCGGATCTCGGCGATCGAGAACCCCAGCCGCTTGCCGCGCAGGATGTTCTTCAACAGCTGACGGTCGGAGTGCCGGAACAGCCGCGTCCGCCCCCGCCGGATGGGCGCGAGCAGACCCTCGTCCTCGTAGAAGCGGATCGTCCGGGTCGAGATGTCGAACTCCCGGGTGAGCTCGGTGATCGTGTAATAGTCGCGCATGAAGCGGGATCCCCGACAGCGGTGCCACAGCTGCATGATCCCAGACTTACGTAAAAGTCAATCCACGCACCGCAGCAGAACGGACTGAGCAGGGTGGCGCGTCAGCCGATGCCGAACCAGAATGCAGCCAATCCGAGGAACGAAAAGAACCCGACGACGTCGGTCACCGTGGTCACGAAGGTGCCGGAAGCAATGGCCGGATCGACGCCGAAGCGGTCGAGGACCAGCGGGATCAGGATGCCGGCCAGCGCCGCTGCCAGCATATTGACGATCATGGCTATAGCGATCACCTCGCCCAGGCCGCGATTGTCGAACCAGAAGGCCGCGACAAGGCCGATGATCACCGCGAAGAGGACGCCGTTAAGCAGCCCGATCAGCGTCTCGCGCCGAATGACCCGCCCGGCGTTGTAGAGGTCGATGTCGCGGGAGGCGAGCGCCCGCACCGTCACCGTCATCGTCTGCGTTCCCGCATTGCCGCCCATCGAGGCAACGATCGGCATCAGCACGGCGAGCGCCACCATCTGCTCGATGGTGGCGTCGAACAGACCGATGACCAGCGAGGCGAAGATCGCCGTCACCAGATTGATCAAAAGCCAGGAGAAGCGCGAGCGGGCGGCGGTGAAGACGGTATCGGAAATCTCTTCGTCGCCGACGCCGCCGAGACGCTTGATGTCCTCGTCGGCTTCCTGCTGCAGAATATCGAGGACGTCGTCGATGGTCAGAACGCCGACCAGCCGCTCGCTCTCGTCGACGACGGCGGCCGAGAGCAGATCGTACTGCTCGATGATCTGCGCCGCTTCCTCCTGGTCCATCTCGGCCGGGATCGCGTAGCGCGTCTCGTGCATGATGTCTTCGATCTTCTCGGGCCGCTTGGCGCGCAGGATACGGTCAAGGTCGACCGCGCCGAGCAGCTTGAAGGCTGGATCGATGACGAAGATCTGGGCGAAGGATTCGGGAAGGTCCTCGTCCTCGCGCATGTAGTCGATGGTCTGGCCGACCGTCCAATAGGGCGGCACCGCGACGAACTCGGTCTGCATCCGCCGCCCGGCGGACTCCTCGGGATAATCGAGAGAGCGGCGCAGCCGGATGCGTTCGCGGAACGGCAGACGCTCGAGAATGTCCTTGCGGTCCGCCTCGTCGAGATCTTCGAGAATGTAGACCGCATCGTCCGAATCGAGTTCGCGGACGGCTTCGGCGATCTGTTCGTTCGGCATGGCGTCGACGATCGACATGCGGATCGCTTCGTCGACCTCGGTCAGGGCGGTGTAGTCGAACTGGTCGCCCATGAGCCGGACGAGGGACTGGCGCTCCGCGTCATCGAGAGCTTCGAGAAGGTCGCCGAGCTCCGATTCGTGCAGATGACCGATTTCCTTCTGCAGGAAATCGGCGTTCTCCGCCTCGATTGCCGCCTCGACCGTTTCGCGGAACGGCTGCGCGACGAAGCCGTCCTCGTCGTAGACCTCGTTCCGCATGCCGTCTGCGGGCGCGTCGCTGGTCAGCTGCGGATCAGCCATGCACCCTCCCCGACTTGTGGTGAAACGGACGGACCTGCCCATAAGGGCAGTCGCCCCGCGTCTAGAGGATTTTCACCCGGTTCGAAAGAAGTCTGACGCGATCGTAACGACCGGCGACGGGAAATCTGCAGCGGTCCACCAAAAGAATCCGGAACGGGCGAGACGCACCTCGTCTCGATCGACCTGATCGGTGTTCCCGACGTAGCCGACTTGCGGTTCGGCGATGGCAAAAGCCTTGGCAGTGGCGTACATCGCGATGTCGCTGCCGAAGCGTCGCCTCTTCCGTCTGGCGTGACAGCGGAGGCCGCCGACGTCATGCTCACGAACGGACACAAAATGGCGAGCCTGCATTACTTCACGTGGTCGTTCATCGTCACTGCGGTCGGCCTCGCGCTCGGCGCCTGGCTCGGCTGGAACGCGACCGGCACGATCGGCGGGGCGTTTTCGATCTTCTTCATCTGTGCGGTCCTCGCCGTTCTCGAGATCTCGCTGTCCTTCGACAATGCGATTGTCAACGCCAACAAGCTGAAGGAGATGACGCCGGTCTGGCAGCGGCGCTTCCTGACCTGGGGCATCCTCATCGCCGTCTTCGGCATGCGGGTCCTGTTCCCTCTGGTGATCGTGGCGATCGCCGCGAGCATCGGGCCGATCGCGGCGATGCAGCTGGCGATCAACGAGCCGGACGAATATTCGCGCATCATGCTGGACGCCCACCTGTCGATCGCAGCATTCGGCGGCACGTTCCTGATGATGGTGGCGCTCAGCTTCTTCTTTGATGAGCACAAGGAAATTCACTGGGTCCGCTTCATTGAGGAGCGCGTGACCCGCTACGCCAGCATGCGCGGCGCCGAGATCACCTTCGTCCTCGTCCTCATGATGATCTTCGCCCATCTGGTCGACCCTGCCGAAAAACTGACATTCATCCTCTCGGCCGTTTACGGTCTGATCACCTTCCTGTTCGTCGACATACTGGGCAAGGTCCTCGATAAGGCCAACGAGGCCATGGTCGGGGCCGCTAAGGGAGGGCTCGGCGCGTTCCTCTATCTCGAGGTTCTCGATGCAAGCTTCTCCTTCGACGGCGTGATCGGCGCGTTTGCGCTGACGCAGAACCTGTTCGTCATCGCCATCGGCCTCGGCATCGGCGCCATGTATGTTCGCTCGATGACCATCATGCTGGTCGAGCGCGGGACACTCCTGGAATACCGCTACCTCGAGCATGGTGCCTTCTACGCGATCCTCGCCCTGTCGGTGATCATGTACGCGCAGGCCGTCGTCCACGTGCCCGAGGTGCTGACCGGTCTCGGCGGCGCCACCGTCATCGGCATCGCCCTGTGGTCGTCGATCCGCTACAACCGCCGCCGTCCGTTCGAGATCGAGGAGTCCGTGCCGCCTCGAGCAACGGCCGAGGCTCCCGTGGAGCGGCACTAGCCGCCTTGGCCGGTCATGCGCTCTGGCGACCCGGCACGAATACACTCAGCGCCTTGCGGTGGATGCGGAAGCTCGCCGGCGTACTCGATGCGAGGTCTCCGTCGGCATTGACATCGTGGGGACGCCTGGTGCTCAGCGACAGGGCGGTCGTCTGGAAGGTCCTCACCTTCTTCCATCGACCCTGCGTCCCGAACCGCAGCGAGGGCGCGAGGGCGACCAGTTCCCACCAGTGTTCAACCTCCAGGCTGTAGACGTCGAGCAGGCCATCATCCGGCGCGGCGTTTGCCGCGACGGCCATGCCGCCGCCGTAGAAGCGGCCATTGCCGACCGAGATCTGTACTGTCCGCACCCGTTCCGTCACCCCGTCATGCTCGATCTCGACCGAGAAGGGGCGGCTCTGGCGCAGCAGCTTGAAGGCCGCGATGGCGTAGCCGAGCTTGCCCCAGCGCTTCTTCGCCGCTGCCGTCAGGCTGCGGGCGAGGTCGGCCGAAAAGCCGATGCTGGCGACGTTGAAGAACAGCTGGCCGTTGACCTCGCCGAGATCCACGGCGCGCCGATGATCCGCCGCGATGACAGCGGCGGCCGCGGTCACGTCGGTCGGAATGGTCAAGGTCCGCGCGAGGTCGTTGGCTGTTCCGAGCGGCAGGATGCCCAGCGGCAGACCCGCTTCCATGAGCGCCGCCGCCGAGGCTCGAAGGGTCCCGTCGCCGCCGCCGAGCACCACCAGATCCGCCTGCCCTGCATATTCGCGGATGATCTCTCGGAACGGCCGCTCTCCTGGTTCCGGGTCGAGCAGCCGCATGCCGGCCTGCCGCAGCACGTCGAGCGCCGACGCGGCGGAGCCGTCGCTGCCGCTCCGGGCCCTGGCATTCAGGAGGACGAGGGCCCGCTTCGGCAACGTGCCGCCGAGATTTTCCTGACTCATTCTTAGATCCGCCGCGCCATGTGATGCCTGCTGCACTCGTCCGGGGCGAAGTGGCGTCGGCGAGATCGTGGCACAAGGCGCCCCGACGCGGACGAGGGGAGCCACGGCCTGACCGCTATGTCGGCCACGCGCGCGCTAGCCCGCCGCAACCGCTGCGAGGAAGCTCGATAGAAAATTCTGTCGTGGGTCTGGTTTGAGCGTTCAACCGCCGCATCCTGGTAGGAGATGCGGGAGACGGCCGGGAGGCCTTGACGCTCGTAGCCGTGAAGGAAGGCTGGTGCGGTCGAGAAAGGTGCTAGTTCCTTGGCAAATCAAGCGGTTAGGAAAAGGTGCGGGGAATTCGGTCGCTTTGATTAGATTGACATATTTTCCGCTGTCCCCGCACCCCGCACCCGCGGTTACTCGGTCTGAAATGCACGAATGTGGACGGACGGATGGTGACATACGGAGGTCCCGACACTGGTCCTGCCTTATAAATCTCCATTGTCAGGCTTGTACGCTCCCGCGTGAAAGCGCGATGGCGGACAAGACAGAGGCTGCACCAACAGAGAGCCCCTCAATCGCAGCGAAATCTTTGAGACTGGATTGATCGTCCAAGTCTATCTATTCTCGCTCCTCCTTGTTAACTATAGGTACATCTTTCTCCAGAGAACGTGCTTTAATGAATTATTGGCAACCATCGCGCGGTAATTTCCTCTTCGCTCTTCTGCGACGGATTACCGATGACGATCAATCCAGCCTTACCTAATCGGCCAAGAACGAAGATTTTCAACTCGATCCGCTCTGAAAACTGGGCGGTGATCAGAGCCCAGGGCTCTTGATTGCTACCATTGGGCTCCAGATCGCTATCGTCATTGCTTTCCGGCTCGCCTATCCCAACATGTCGGCTTTCGATCCCTTCAGCCTCGTCGCCGCGGCTATGGGATTTGCGGCGATCGTCGGCCCATCGTGCATCTTCATCGTAGTTGCGATCTGCTTCCACCGCGTCGTCCGATCACGGCCGGAAGGCTCCGCAAGCGTCGCTCTAATTCGCGAGATCTGGGGGTGTAAGTCTTTGCGGCCCGGCTCAGCAATGGCTTGCCGGTCATCGCCATCTTCGTTTTTTCATCACCCTGTTCGGCTACCTCAAAACCAACATTCCGCTGATACAGCCATTCGCATGGGACGGAACGTTCACCGAGTGGGACCGCGCAGTTTTTCTCGGTTCCCTCCCGTACGCGTTCCTTCAACCGGTTATGGGTATCCCCTTCGTGGTCTTTCTCACGAACGTTGCCTACAACGTCTGGTCCTTCCTTATGTGGGGGTTCCTAACCGCCTTTGCCTTCAGCACTGCACGATCGGAATTGCGAACCCGCTACCTGCTCAGCTACTTTCTCACTTGGATCGTGGTCGGAAACTGTCTGGCGCTGGCCTTCTCGTCCGCCGGGCCCTGCTTCTATTCAGCCATTGGCCTGCTACCCGACCCCTACCAGCCGCTGATGGACAGCCTGCGTAAGGCAGACACCGTTTATCCGATTTTCGCACTAACGACGCAGGATATGCTCTGGGACGGATATATCGGCGAACGGAACCCCCTCGGGATTTCCGCCATGCCTAGCATCCATAATGCGACCGCGATCCTGATGGCGCTGGGGGCATGGCGGTTCGGACGCGCCATTGGCCGTTAATCTGGATTACCGCTTGCCGTCGCGCCGGAGGAGCCGATGGGTCAGGAGGCCGGCCAGCCCGCGGGCCGCCTGCTACGCAAGCGGTGGCGAAAAGCCTTGATCGTGTTCCAGGTCGCGGATTCGCGCAGCCGGTCGGCGGCGAACCGCCGCGCGTTGAAGGCGAGGCTCCAGAGCTGGCCGATAGCGGTCATCGGCAGCACGGCCTCGTTGAGCGACCAGTGCTGATCGCAATACGCCGCCTTGTAAGGCTCATCACCGCAGCCGAAGTCGAAGATGGCGAGACCTTGTCGCGTGCTCCACTCGATCAGGTGTTCGTTGAGCAGTCGGCCCGGGGCGTAGAACCGCCACTCCTCGTCCTCAAGGAAGGTTGGCATCAGCTGGTAGAATCGGTCGTCGAGCACGTAGCCCCAGTGAGCCGCGAGAATCTGATCGTCGAGTCGCAGCGCCGACAGATGCACGGCTCCGCCGGCGAACAGACGGCGGGTCGCTTCAACATAGTAGTCGACGTAGCCGGGGCGGGCGTCGAACGGATCGACGCCGGTGATGCGCAGCAGTTGCCTGCGCTTCATCGAGATCATCGCTTCAAGGATCGCGGATGCCTCCTCGGCGGTCTGGGCCGTTTCGATCGAGACTGCGCCGCGCTCGGCGAGCTTTCGCAAACGCCGACGCGAGTCCCTGAAGTTGGGCAGACGTTTCTTGCCGTCGCTCTCCCAATCAGCCGGCAGGGTCATCCCGTGCGCGCCGACGCAACTCGGTCCGGTGGCGAGGAACCGCATCGGGTTAGGCCAGTCCTTGACCATGTCCGGCATCTTTTCCAACACGGCGACGTCGAACGGGGGCAGGCTCGCGACGATGTCGTGCCAGACTCGCCGCATCGTCGCGACGTCGAAATCGCGGGCGCCAGCGAAGACGACGGGCGCGTTGTAGTCGCTCACCGTCTCGTCGAGGAAGACGAGCTGGCGAACGCCGCCGCGCGACCGTATGCCCAGCGGCAGCAGGAGCAGCGGCTGGTCGCGTGCATCCAGCACCGCGACGAAAAGCGACTCGATCCCCTGCGCCATGCCGAGCGAGGGGCACCAGGCCTCGATCACGTCGGCGCACTGGAACACCCAGTAGCGCCCCGGCGTAGTGGTGGTGGTTCGCGGCCAAAAGCCCGGCAGCGCGGCTGGATTGCGTTCGATGACGACCCTGACTGTCCCGGACGTGATGTCAGGAACGAAACCGAACTCTCCTGAATCCTTAGCCGTCATCTTCATGCGCTCTGCCTGATTCCTTTGAGCCGAATCGTTCGCGTCGGAATTCATGTCTTCCCGTTTTGAATTTCAGGAGGACGTCGACTTCAACCTGACCGTCGGCAATCATTGCCGCCAGATCAGCATCGGTCACATCAAAGTTGCGAGAATGCTCTGGCTTGCCGGTTGACGTTCAACATGCGGCACTTGCTCCCCACCCAGACCTACGCCAGCTGGGTGCTCGGCTGCCTGCACCTCCGTAAGGCTGGACAGACTCAACCGCGCCGTGGTCGCGCGCATGTGCTCCGAACTGGGAATTCTGGTTTCTAGGATGAGCCGACGGTCCTGAGGTAGGATCTGCGCGCTTCGTTGAAGAAGCCATGTCAGGTGAGTCTCTAAGCCCTCACATCTGCTCCCCGTTGTACAGCCGGTGGATGACGTTGGCTTTGCCGAGGCAGCCCATACACTCGCTCGAGTGGCTGATTGCGCGTCACCGGGAGACGGGCGGCTGGCTCACGCTCTCGGCTGCCACACGGCGCCAGCGCGAGAACATCTTCAAGGGCGTGATAGCCAATGTCGGAAAACAGCCCTACCAGGCGATGACGAAGGCCGTCATCGTCGCCGGTCGGGAGAAGCGCGCCGCCACGCCTGCCCGGGCGCGCAACTTTCTCGACGCCATGCGGGGCTTGTTCCGATGGGCACTCGAGGCGGGACACGTCGCAATCGATCCGACCGCCGGCGTCAAGAACCCGGCCCGGCCGAAGACCGACGGCTTCCCGGTCTGGACCGAGGACGACGTCGACCGCTTTGAGGCCCGATGGCCGGTCGGCACCCGTCAGCGCGTCAGGTTGGATGTTCTGCTCTACACGGGTCTTCGCCGCGGTGACGCTGTGCGTGCCGGGCGTCAGCATGTCAGCGAAGGCGTGATCACGCTGAAGATCGAGAAGAGCCGCTACACGATGGAGGTCACGATACCGATTCTCCCGGTCCTCGCCGCGACGCTCGCGGCGGGGCCCTGCGGAGATCTTGCCTTTAGCTGCGGCGAGCGCGGCCAGCCTTTGACTAAGGAAACCTTCGGCAACGATTTCCGCGAAGCCTGCCGCGAGGCGAAGGTCCAGAAATCGGCCCATGGCGTCCGCAAGATCGGCGCGACGCGCGCTGCGAACGCCGGCGCAACGGTGGCCGAACTTGAAGCGATTTTCGGATGGCAGGGAGGCGCCATGGCCTCGCTCTACACCCGCGCTGCCGATCGGCGCCGACTGGCCAAAGGCGCCATCAGCAAGCTCGATCGGAACGCCTGGTGAACACTCTATCCCCGCACCCTGGTAGCAGGTGCGGGGTTGACGGGAAAAACTGCTTTCCCATCAATGCCTTATAAATAAGGTGGTGCGGTCGAGAAGACTCGAACTTCCACGGGTTGCCCCACAGCGACCTCAACGCTGCGCGTCTACCAATTCCGCCACGACCGCACGCCGTGTACCGAAAGCCGCGAGGCCGTCGGTGGCGGGCATGTAACAAGACTTCCCGGGGGGCACAAGGTCTTTCGCCGTATGTCGCCGCGAATTCCCCCGGATCGGGTCCGCCTGCAGGAAATGCCGCTTTTCCCGGTGCTTACGGATCGCTACATGAAGCGCATGGATGTCCGGACCGACAGAGACTACGCGAAAACACGACTCGCGACCGTTGCGGAGCGATTCACCGCCCCTGAAGGATCGCCGCCGGTCGAGTGGGTGATTCTTGGTGGACTGACTTCCTACCCCGATGCCGTGGCTGCCATGGAGGAGCGGGCGAAGGCGATCGCTGCAGGCACGGCGTCGGAGGCCGTGCTGCTTCTCGAGCACCCCCCGCTTTATACGGCCGGCACCAGCGCCCAGGAGGCCGATCTGGTCGACGCCGGCGGGCTGCCTGTCTTCGCGACGGGTCGCGGCGGCGAATATACCTATCATGGGCCCGGCCAGCGGGTCGCCTACGTGATGCTGGATCTGACACGCCGCCGGCAGGACGTGCGTGCCTTCGTCGCCGCTCTGGAAGCGTGGATTATCGCCACGCTCGGTGAGTTCCAGATCACCGGCGAGCGCCGCGAGGACCGGGTCGGCGTCTGGGTCCGCCGGCCGGAGCGCGCCAGGCGCGTCGATGACGCCGTCGCCGAGGACAAGATCGCTGCGATCGGCATCCGCGTGCGCCGCTGGGTGACTTTCCACGGCATCTCGCTGAACGTCGACCCGAATCTCGACCATTTCGCCGGCATCGTGCCATGCGGCATCCGCGGCCATGGCGTCACCAGCCTCGCCGATCTCGGGATTCCGGTCACGCTGCCGGAAGTCGACATGCTGCTGCGCCAGAACTTCGAGCGCGTGTTCGGCCCGACCCTCGATGGCCCTCAGCCGCTGACGATCAAGCAAACTCCATGATGACGGCGTCGACCGCAAGGCTGTCGCCCTGCCGGACCTTGAGGCTCGCCACGGTGAGATCGCGCTCGGCCCTGAGGATGTTCTCCATCTTCATCGCCTCCACCACGGCCAGCGTCTCCCCGGCCTTCACCGCCTGACCTTCGGCAACGGCGATCGAAACGACCAGCCCCGGCATCGGGCAGAGAAGCATGCGCGAGGTATCAGGCGGCAACTTGACCGGCATGAGCCGGTCGAGCTCGGCAATCCGCGGTGTCATCACGCGCGCATGCAGCCAGAGGCCGTCGAGGAACAGGAGCGTTGCTTCGCGGGCCGGACGGACCTGCGCCGTTATGGCGGTGCCGTCGATCGACCCGGACCAGGGCGAAACGCCGGGACGATACGCGGACATCACGCGGCTGGTCTCGCCGTCGAGGCTCATCCGGAAGGCCGCCTGCCCGCCTTCCCGCGCCTCCGGGTCGACCGCGACCGAATAATAGTCGTCGTCGATCCTAACGACCCATTCGCGGCGTGTCGTGCCGGGATGCTCCCGGAGGCGGTCGACATGCTTGTCCAGCCGAGCCTTCCGGGCGATCTCGATCGAGATGGCGATCAGCGCCGCGTTGCGCCGCGTCGCCTCGGGGACTGCCGGCCGCTCGAAGCCATCTGGATACTCCTCGGCGATGAAGGCGGTCGAAATCCGCCCTTCGCGCCAGCGCGGATGCTGCATCAGCGCGGCAAGGAACGGGATGTTGTGCTCGATCCCCTCGATCTCGAACGCGGCGAGCGCCGTGCCCATCGCCTCGATCGCCGTCGCCCGGTCGGGTGCATGCGTACAGAGCTTGGCGATCATCGGGTCGTAGTACATCGAGATCTCCGAGCCCTCCCGCACACCGGTGTCATTGCGAACCGTCACCTCGCCGGAGGCGCCCTCCTGCGGCGGCCGGTAACGGGTAAGCCGGCCGATCGAGGGCAGGAAGCCACGGAACGGATCCTCGGCGTAGATCCGGCTCTCCACGGCCCAGCCGTTCAGCCTGATGTCTTCCTGGGCGAAGCGCAGCTTCTCGCCGGCCGCGACCCGCAGCATCTCCTCGACCAGATCGATACCGGTGACGAGTTCGGTCACCGGATGCTCCACCTGCAGCCGCGTGTTCATCTCGAGAAAATAGAAATTGCGGTCGCGATCGACGATGAACTCGACCGTGCCGGCACTCTGGTAGTCAACGGCTCTGGCAAGCGCGACGGCCTGGGCGCCCATCGCGGCACGCGTTGCGGCGTCGAGGAACGGCGACGGCGCCTCCTCCACCACCTTCTGGTTTCGCCGCTGGATCGAGCATTCGCGCTCGCCGAGGTGGATGGCATTGCCATGGGCATCGGCGAGCACCTGGATCTCGATGTGGCGCGGGTTGACGATGAATTTCTCGATGAAGATCCGGTCGTCGCCGAAGGAGTTCCTGGCTTCGTTCGCCGATGACTGGAAGCCTTCGCGCGTCTCCGCCGCGTTCCAGGCGATGCGCATGCCCTTGCCGCCGCCGCCGGCGGAAGCCTTGATCATCACCGGGTAGCCGATCTCGTCGGCGATCCGGACTGCGGTCTCGGCATCCTCGACGACGCCCAGGTGGCCCGGCACGATGCTGACACCTGCCTCTCGCGCAAACAGCTTCGATTCGATCTTGTCGCCCATGGCGCGGATCGCGCGCGGCTTGGGCCCGATGAAGACGATACCGTTGTCTTCCAGAAGTTCACAGAACGAGGCGCGTTCGGAGAGGAAACCGTAGCCCGGATGCACCGCTTCGGCGCCGGTTTCCCGGCACGCATCGAGAATCTTCTCCGCGACCAGATAGCTCTCCGCAGCAGGCGCCGGGCCGATGTGGACGGCCTGGTCGGCCAACTGGACATGCACCGCGTGCCGGTCGGCGTCCGAGTACACGGCGACCGTCGATACGCCCATTGCCCGCGCCGTCTTGATGACCCGGCAGGCGATCTCGCCGCGATTTGCGATCAGGATCTTCTTGAACATGGCGCGACGCTCCGGCGTGTCAGATGCGGGCGATCGTTTTGACCTTTGCGCAAAGTTCCTGCAAGCCAAGGGTCGGCACCGCCGCAAGACGTTTGCCCGACGACGCTCATCAGACAGCAGCTTGGGGCTGTCGATGCGATAGATGGGGTTACCCGACCGGAGGGGAAAAAGTGGATAACATCACCGCACGCAGGGATCACGATACGCTGGGCGGCCGCATCCAGCGCAGCCGCGAGACGCTCGGGATGGCGACGTCGCAGCTGGCAGCGCGGCTCGGCGTAAAGCCGGAGACCATGCGCGGATGGGAGCGTGACCGGGCGGAACCGCGCGCCAACAAGCTGATCACCCTCGCGGGGATCCTCGGCGTCAGCCCGGCCTGGCTGATCGGCGGCTATGGTGCCGCACCGGAAGACGAGCCCGTGCCCGGATCCGACCATGCCGATCGCCTGGCGGCCCTCAGATCTCGCCGCGACGGGCTCGATCGGGAGATCGCGCGGCTCGAAGAGCAGGACTCGGCCGCGGGCTGACACAGTCGCTCAGTGGACCAGCGGCGGCGGTGGAAGATTGCGGGCGAGACGCTTTTCACGAGCGTAGATGAAAAGCCCGGAGCCGACGATGATCGCCATGCCGAACCATTTTGCGCCGTCCGGCACTTCGCCGAAGATCAGGTAGCCGAGAAGAACCGCCGAGACGATCTCGACATAGCCGAAGGGCGCCAGCACCGACGCCGGCGCCAGCCGGTAGGCGAGAATGAAAAGCAAATGGCCGATCGCCCCGATAAGGCCGGTGAGCAGCAGCAGCTGCCATATCGCTGCCGACGCCGGCCAGGCGAGGCGCAGGGCGGGAATGTCGAATGGCAGGGTTACGACCATCACCGCCGACAGCACCACGCTGCCCCCGAGGCCCGAGTAGAACAGCATCGTAAGCGGCTTGGCACCGTGCGAAACCTTGCGCGTCACGATCATGTACAGTGCGGCACAGACGGCGGCGACCACCGGAAACAGTGATGGTACGCCGAACACCGCATAGCTGGGACGGACGATGACGAGAGCGCCGATAAAGCCGACGGCGGCGGCAGCGATTCGCTGCCAGCCGATCCGCTCCTTCAGCAGCACGCCGGATAATAGCGTGACGATCATCGGCTGGATCAGGAACACCGCCGAGGCATCGGCAAGCGGCATGAACTCGAGCGCCGCAAAGAAGGCGACGCCGGAGAAGGCAAGCAGCGCACCTCGCAGCAGGTTCAGCCAGAGATGGGTGGTGCTAAGACCACTGCGCCCGCGGGCCAGCAGCAGGACGGGCAGAATCAGCCCGGCCTGGAGGACGAGACGGACCAGCGCGACCTCGCCCGCCGATACGCGATACGTCATCACGAGGATCTTGCCGAAAGCGTCCAGCAGCGGAATGAATGCCGCGGCGGCAATCATGATGGCTATCCCGCGCAGCACTTCGGCCGGAGTGTTTTCAAAGGTTCTGGCAAGTGACGTCATGGTGCTTCATGGCATGTTGCGATCATCCCCGTCGCCGAGGATCGTTTGCCGGCGAACGGCGACAGGCGAGTGGAAAACTTGATGCCCCGTAAAGTACTGATCGATGCCGATGCCTGCCCGGTGAAGGACGAGGCGATCGAGGTGGCCCTGCGCCACGACGCCGAGGCATTCCTCGTGTCGAACGGCGGGATGCGGCCGTCGCGTTATCCCGATGCCCGAATCGTGGTCGTGGCGGAGGGCGCGGACGCTGCCGACGACTGGATCGCCGAAGCGGCAGCGCCGGAAGACGTCGTCATCACGGCGGACATCCCCCTCGCCGCCAGGGCGCTCGAAGCCGGCGCCGCCGCCCTTGGTCCGACAGGGCGAGAATTCACGCCGGAGTCGATCGGTGCGGCACTGTCCATGCGCGCGTTCAAGCAGCATCTGCGCGAGACGGGCGAGAGCAAGGGCTACAACGCCTCCTTCACCGCCGCCGACCGGTCGCGATTTCGACAGGCGCTGGAGTTGATCCTGAGACGGTCGCGGGCGTAAGCCCCGGCTGCGTCGCGAGCGACTTCACAGAATTCATCCAGACTGTCGACACCAAGGATGTCCCGCTCCACGGGTCCATATCATATCTTCCCAAGCGAAAACCCCAAAAACTCTCAATCTTTCCTTGCGCTGCGCTTTTGCCATCAAGATATGATGAGTCTTGCAACAGTGAAACAGAATTCGTTAAGATCTCTGTTCCAATAATGGCGATGCAACGTTTCAGATGGAATGGGAGGGTTGAATGCGATGATGCGCGAGGCGAAATACCACACCTTCGCCGTTCAGTTGATGGAGCATCTCGTCGTCCCCACCTTTGTGCTCGACGCCGCCGGCCGGGTGATCATCTGGAATCGCGCCTGCGAACGGATGACCGGGGTGCCGGCATCAGCGGTTCTCGGTACGCGCCGTCACTGGACCGGCTTCTACCAGCAACAGCGCCGTTGCTTGGCCGACCTGGTACTTGAGGGAGCGTCGGCGCGGGTCGCCGAGTTCTACGAGATCGACCGGAGCCTGGACTGCCAGACCGGCGCCCTGTCTGCCGAAAACTGGTGCGTATTTCCGACGGGCCGCGGCCGCCGCTATCTGGCGATCGATGCCGGTCCCATCTACGCCGACGATGGCACCCTCATCGCGGTCGTCGAGACGCTGCGCGACATCACCGCACAGAAGGAGGCACAGTCGGCGCTCGAGCTTCTGGCGAGCCTGGACGGGCTGACCGGCATCGCCAATCGCCGGGCCTTCGACGTGCGTTTCGAGAGCGAATGGGAGTTGGCGGCCCGCTCCGGCCAGCCGCTTTCGCTGCTGATGATCGATATCGACCATTTCAAGATATACAACGACCATCTTGGCCATCAGTGTGGCGACGACTGCCTGAAGCGGATCGCCCAGATCATCGTCGGAGAGACGCGCGGCGACGTGGATATCGTGGCGCGGTACGGCGGCGAGGAGTTTGCCGTCGTCTTGCCGCATGCCGGCCTCGACGGGGCGCTCTCGGTAGCGCACAGAATCCTGGAGGCGACGGACCGCGCAGCCATCCCCCATCACGAGGCCTCTTCTCAAGACCGGGTGACGATCAGTATCGGAGCTGCCAGCCGGAATTCGGAGATGACCTCGCCCGCCGATCTCATCGCGGCTGCGGATGCCTCGCTCTACGCCGCCAAGCAGCGCGGCCGAAACCTCATCGTCGCGCAGCGCTCCGTCGCCGCCTGAAACGACGACGCGCCGCCTATAGCGGGATGTTGTCGTGCTTCTTCCAGGGGTTCTCGAGATCCTTGTTGCGCAGCATCGCCAGCGCCCTGGCGACGCGGCGCCGCGTCGAGTGCGGCATGATCACCTCGTCGACATAGCCGCGCTCGGCGGCGACGAACGGCGACAGGAAACGCTCCTCATATTCCCGCGTGTGCTGCGCCAGCTTCTCAGGGTCCGCCGCGTCCCGCCGGTGGATGATCTCCGCCGCCCCCTTGGCGCCCATCACGGCGATCTGCGCCGTCGGCCAGGCATAGTTGATGTCGCCGCGAAGGTGCTTCGAGGCCATGACATCGTAGGCGCCGCCGAAGGCCTTGCGGGTGATCACCGTAACCTTCGGCACCGTCGCCTCGGCATAGGCGAAGAGCAGCTTGGCGCCGTGCTTGATCAGGCCGCCCTGCTCCTGCGCGGTACCCGGCAGGAAACCCGGCACGTCGACGAAGGTCAGGACCGGGATGGAGAAGCAATCGCAGAACCGGACAAAGCGCGCTGCCTTGCGCGAGGCGTCGGAATCGAGGACGCCGGCCAGCACCATCGGCTGGTTGGCGACGATGCCGACGGTTCGGCCCTCGATGCGGCCAAAACCGGTGACGATGTTCTTGGCGAACGCCGCCTGGATCTCGAAGAAATCGGCCTCGTCGACCGTCTTGGCGATCAGCTCCTTGATGTCGTACGGCTTGTTGGCATTGTCCGGCACGAGCGTATCGAGCGAGGGGTCCTCCTCCGTCACCGATTGGCTGAAGCTCAGTTCCGGCACCGGCGACGTGTTCGAGGCGGGCAACAGGTCGATCAGCCGGCGCATCTCGGTCAGCGCGGCGATGTCGTTGTCGTACGCGCCGTCGGCGATCGAAGACTTCACCGTGTGGACCGACGCACCGCCGAGCTCCTCGGCCGTGACGGTCTCGTTGGTCACGGTCTTCACGACGTCCGGGCCGGTGACGAACATGTAGGACGTATCGCGGACCATGAAGATGAAGTCGGTCATCGCCGGGGAATAGACGTCGCCGCCGGCGCAAGGGCCCATGATCACGGAGATCTGCGGGATGACGCCGGAGGCGAGGACGTTGCGCTGGAAGATCTCGGCATAGCCGCCGAGCGCGGCGACCCCTTCCTGTATGCGGGCGCCGCCGGCATCGTAGAAGCCGATGATCGGCGCGCGATTGCGCAGCGCCATGTCTAGGACCTTCTGGACCTTCTCGGCATGCGCCTCGGACAGCGAGCCGCCGAAGACGGTGAAGTCCTTGGCGAAGACGAAGACGGTGCGGCCGTTCACCGTGCCCCAGCCGGTGACGACGCCGTCGCCGGGAATGGTCTGTTCAGCCATGCCGAAATCCGTCCCGCGGTGCTGGACGAACATGTCGAATTCCTCGAACGAGCCCTCGTCGAGAAACACGTCGAGCCGCTCGCGGGCGGTGAGCTTGCCCTTGGCATGCTGCGCGTCGATGCGTTTACGGCCACCGCCTTGTCGGGCCTGCTCGCGCCGTGCCTCGAGTTCCCCCAGCATGTCCCGCATTTGCTTCCCTCCTCCCAGTCACCCTGTCACGGGCGCTGCCCGATGGCCGTTAGCACACCCACGGAGGAACTTCACCGCCCGCGGTCTGGCTCAACGACCGGCGAGGATCAGCGCCGCCGCCTGCATCTCTTCCCATCGCAGTGCCCGCCGTATCTCGGCTTCTGCATCGGCGCCCCATTGCTCGATGTTCCAGTCTTCATCCAGATGCGCCAGCGACCACGCCTCCTCTGCCGTGACGTGGCCGTCCGCCAGCGCCAGTGCCAGCAGTGCCGAGCCGGTCAGCGTGGTCACCTGGTGTAATGCCGCAACGGCGAAGGGATCGGCGAAATCGGCGACGTGCCTGGCAACCGCGCGCAGGGAGGGCTCCGGCTGGGCGACATGCATCACGCCTTCCGCGAGCAGAAAGCGCGCGCCCAGCCGCTGATGCACCCATTCGAGGATCGGATCCCAGCGGTCGCGCTGTCGCTCGACCAGCCGCGCCGGGTCTCCGGCGCGATAGAACAGCAGATCCGTCTCCGCATAACGCGCGACGTCGGTCCGCACCGGATCCGGATCGTCGGCGATGGCGTCGACGACGGTGTTGACGAGGCGGGTCACGGGCATCGTCGCCGGGTCAATACGTTCCCCTTGCGCCTCCCATTCGGCCGCCACCGCGTCCGCGACGGCCCGACTGGGGATGGCCAGCGGGCGGCGCGCGGGCGTCTTGACCGGCCGTCCGTCGAGGAGGATGGCGTGGCCGCCCTCGCCTTCCGACACGGTGACTTCCGCGTAGAAGCGCTTCGGCAGTTCCGGGCGAGGGTTGATCGACTTGCTCATTGCGTCACTCGTCGGGATGGTGGACCAACGGGATGGAAGCAATGCTCCCGCGCCCGGCACGATCCTTCAGGAAACGGCGCTCAGCACTTCCCGGCGGGCGGTGGCAAGGCCGCCTTCGCGCCACTGGTCGATCAGCAGACCGAGTTCTCCAGGCGTGCCGGCCACCTCTGCCGCACCGGCTGAGAAGAGCATGTCGGGTCGATGGGTTCCCCAGGCGACACCGATTGCCGTCGCGCCGGCAGCGCGAGCCATTTCGACGTCGTAGATCGAATCGCCGACCACCAACGTATCCTGTGCACCGACCCCAAGGGCCTCGCAGCATTCGAGTACCATCGCCGGATGCGGCTTGGACGGGCAGTCGTCGGCCGTGCGAACCACCGAGAACGCAGCCGCCATATCGTGCTCCGCGCAAAGCGCTGCGACACCCCTGCGGGATTTTCCGGTGACCATGCCAAGAAGCAGGGAATCGCGCGCCGAAAGCCGATCGATCAGCCCCCTCATCTCGGGGAACAGCATTTCGCGGAAGCCCGGTTCCACACGCGCCGCGCGGAACTGCGTCCGGTAGCCGGTGACCAGGGAGGCAAGCAGCGAGGCCTCCACGCCCGGGTGCAGGCGGGCGATGGCGACATCGAGCGAGAGGCCGATGATGTCCCGCGTCGCCGCGTCTGCCGGAGCATCCAGGCCATGAGCCACGAAGGTGCGCCGCATGATGTCGCAGATCACGCCGCAGGAATCGGCGATGGTGCCGTCGCAGTCGAAGAGGATCGCCTTCATCAGTCGCCGAGCTCCTCGTCGAAGCCGAAGAGGTTGAAGGTCTGCACCATGTGCGGTGGCAGCGGCGCCACCTGGTCCACCAGGCCGCCATCGGGATGCGGGATCACGATCCGCCGCGCATGGAGATGCAGCCGCTTCTGGACGCCGCCGGGGAAGTCCCAGTTGGTGTCGTGCTCGAAATATTTCGGGTCGCCGAGGATCGGATGGCCGAGATGCAGGGCATGGACGCGCAGCTGATGGGTGCGGCCGGTATAGGGCTCCATCTCCAGCCAGGCGAAGTTCTGCGCCAGGTTCTCGATCACCCGGTAGTGCGTCAGGGCGTGGTCGGCCCCCTCCTCACCATGCTTGGCGACGCGCATCCGGTCGCCGTCCTCCGTCTGCTCCTTCACCAGATAGGTGGAGATGCGGCCGTCGTGGGGAACCGGGACTCCCTTCACCACGGCCCAGTAGGTCTTCTTGGTGTCGCGTTCGCGGAACGAGCGGGTCAGTGCCGTGGCGGCGCCGCGCGTGCGGGCCACCACCAGGACGCCGGACGTGTCGCGGTCGAGCCGATGTACCAGCCTGGGCTTCTCGCCCTTCCGGCTGCGCCAGGCCTCGAGCATCTTGTCGACATGGCGCGAGACGCCCGAGCCGCCCTGCACCGCCAGCCCTGCCGGCTTGTTGAACACCAGCACCTTGTCGTCCTCGTAGATCAGCATCTGCGAGAGAACGTCGCCGTCGTTGCGGTCGCGCATCGTGTTGGGTGTGAGCGGACCGACGCGGCGCGCGGCATCGCTGCCCATGGGCGGGACGCGGATCATCTGGCCCGGCGCGACGCGCGTGTCGGACTTGGCGCGACCGCCGTCGACCCGCACCTGTCCGGAGCGCAGGAGCTTCTGCAGGTGGCCGAAGCCGAGGCCCGGATAATGCAGCTTGAACCACCGGTCGAGGCGCAGCCCGGCCTCGTCGTCTTCAACGCGCTTCTGTTCTACCGATGCCATGATCCGGCTTATCCTTCCCGACGCGTCGGACGGATCATACCGCCACAAACGTCAAGCAGCCCCGCAAGCGGGGCCGCGACACCCGGACGCCGGCGGTGCGAGGAGCACTCCGCCGGCAGCGACCGGGTCATTCCATCATTGCGCCTCTATACCGTCAGCCGCCCGGCGGGGATAGTCGGCACACAAGCGCCGACCCTGCTCCGCCGACGTGGCGGCTGTGAGGCCTAGCTTGCTTCGGCCCGTACGTTTTCCAGGAAGGGCTTGCGACGCTCGGCGCGCAGGCCGAGGAAGGTCGACCAGCACAGCGCGATCAGCAGGAAGGCAAACGGAAAGCCCGTGGTGATGGCCGCTCCCTGCAAGGCCGCAAGGCCGCCGCCTGCCAGCAGCGCGATCGCCACCAGGCCTTCGAAGGATGCCCAGAACACCCGCTGCGACACCGGCGCGTCGATCTTGCCGCCGGCGGTGATCGTATCGATCACCAGCGAGCCTGAGTCCGACGAGGTGACGAAGAACACGATTACCAGCACGATCCCGACGAACGAGCTGATCATCGACAGCGGCAGCTGGTCGAGCATGACGAAGAGCTTCACCTCGAGCGCGGCATCGACGATGCCGTCGAAGCCGGCGATCGTCTGGGTCAGCGCAGTGCCGCCGAAGACGGTCATCCAGATCACCGACACGATCGTCGGGATCAAGAGGACGCAGGTGATGAACTCGCGCACCGAGCGACCCCGCGACACCCGGGCAATGAACATCCCGACGAAAGGCGACCAGCTCATCCACCACGCCCAGTAGAACGTCGTCCAGCCGGTGCGGTAGTCATCGTCGCCGCGACCGAAGGGATTGGAGAGCGGCACCAGCTCCCTGATGTACTCCCAGCCATTGCCGAAGAAGCCGCGAACCAGCACGAGGGTAGGACCGACGGTGAAGATGAAGACCAGGAGCAGCAGCGCCAGGCCCATGTTGATCTCCGACAGCCGCTTCACGCCGGCATCCAGCCCCGCGAGCACCGAGACCAGGGCGACACCTGTAATGAGCACGATCAGCACGATGTTGCTGAACAGCGTATCGGGCACGCCGAACAGGTAGCTTAGGCCGGCAACCGCCTGCTGGGCCCCGAGCCCGAGCGAGGTCGCAAGACCGAAAAGCGTCGCGAAGACAGCCAGCGTGTCGATGATGTGGCCGGGCCAGCCCCAGACGCGTTCGCCGAGCAACGGGTAAAAGGCCGAGCGCATGGTCAGCGGCAGGCCCCAGTTGTAGCTGAAGAAGGCCAGCGCCAGCCCGACCACCGCGTAGATCGCCCAGGGATGCAGACCCCAATGATAGATTGTCGCGGCCATGCCGAGGCGGCGCGACGCCAGCTCGTCGCCCACGGCGCCGCCGAGCGGAGCGGCGCTGCCGCCCTCCAGCGAGGCGGTGAAGTGGGTGATCGGCTCGGAGACGCCATAGAACATCAGGCCGATACCCATGCCGGCGGCGAACAGCATCGAGAACCAACCGAAATAGCCGAACTCGGGGAGTGCGTCCTTGCCGCCGAGGCGGATCTTCCCGAGCGGAGACAGCACGAGATAGAGGCAGAACAGCACGAAGATGTTGCCGGCCAGGATGAAGAACCAGTCGAAGGTCGAGGTGATGGCCGGACGAAGCCAGCCGAAGAAGCCGTCGACGGCGTCGGGAAACAGCAGCGTCAACGCGACGAAGGTAATGATCACCGCAGCCGAGATCGGAAATACCGGATTGTGAATGTCGAGGCCGAACCGCTGGACATTGTCCTGGCCGACTTCGTAATTCGTCACCGATTCTTCGGGAATCTGCGTCTCTTCGGTGCTCATCGCTTCCTCGTCTCGGTTTGGGCGGTAGGCCGGGCGGCGCTAGAGGCCACGGCAAGCAACCGCTTTGACGGGACAAAGCGGTGCGATCAGCCAGAGAAAATCGGCGGCGGCCTTGGTGGCTGGCGCGTCTCGCGGCGGCCCGAAGAACCGGCCACCCAGGGCGTCATACACGATTTCAGGCGAGATTGTGGCTCGGCAGCGACATTTTTCGTTCGCGAGGGGCGAATTCGAGCCGACGGACGTCCTAGCGGCGGCTTTTCTTCGTCGCTTCGCGCAGATCTGCCCAATGCGACATCCGTTCGCGCAAGGCCGCTTCCCTGCCGCGGTCGGTAGGGCGGTAAAATTCCCGGCGGCCCATCTCTTCCGGGAAATAATCCTGACCCGAGAACGCCTCCGGCGCATCGTGGTCGTAGGCGTAGCCCGAGCCGTAGCCCTCGTCCTGCATCAGCTGGGTGGGCGCGTTGAGGATGTGCTTCGGTGGCAAGAGCGAGCCATGCTCGCGGGCCGCACGCATCGCCGCCTTGTACGCGACATAGACGGCGTACGATTTGGGCGCGGCCGCGAGATAGACGGTCGCTTCGGCCAGTGCCAGTTCCCCCTCCGGCGAGCCCAGGTAATCGTAGGCGTCCTTGGCGGCGAGCGCGATATGTAGTGCGCTTGGATCGGCGAGACCGATGTCCTCCGCCGCCATGCGCACCAGGCGCCGCCCGAGATAGAGCGGGTTCTCGCCGGCATCGAGCATGCGGCAGAGCCAGTAGAGAGCCGCGTCCGGATCGGACCCCCGAACCGATTTATGCAGCGCCGAGATCAGGTTGTAATGGCCGTCCTGACTCTTGTCGTAGACCGGCGCGCGCCGCTGCACGACGTCCTGGACAGTCGCCGCATCGAATATCTCGCCGGTCTTCGCCGCGCGCCAGACCTCCTCGGCGAGCGTCAGGATCGCCCTGCCATCACCGTCCGCCATCCGCACCAGCGCGAGCCTGGCCTCCTCGTCGAGCGGCAACGGCCTTGCTTCGGCCTCTTCGGCACGCTCGAGCAGCCGCGCCAAGCTCTCCGGCCCGTGCGACCGGAAGGTCAGGACGCGGGCTCGCGACAAGAGCGCGGCGTTCAGTTCGAAGGAGGGGTTTTCGGTAGTTGCCCCGACCAGCACGACGGTGCCGTCTTCCATCACCGGCAGAAACGAATCCTGCTGAGCACGGTTGAAGCGGTGGATCTCGTCGACGAAGAGCAGCGTGCGCGTGCCGTTGGTGCGACGCAGCCGCGCCGCCTCGAATACCTTCTTGAGGTCAGCCACGCCGGAAAATATCGCCGAGATCTGCTCGAAAGCGTAGTCGACCTCGCTCGCGAGCAATCGGGCGACGGTGGTCTTGCCGGTCCCGGGCGGGCCCCAGAACACCATCGAGCCAAGGCTTCCCGCATCCAGCATGCGCGACAGTACCCCGTCCGGGCCAGTCAGATGCTCCTGGCCCACCACCTCGCCCAGCGTCCGCGGCCGCAGCCGGTCGGCAAGCGGGCGCGAGCCGTCGTCGAACGGAACGGAAGCGCGTCGAGATCCGCGGGGCGCTGCAGGGGCTTCGCCGAAGAGATCGCTCATCTCAGCGCACCAGTTGCGACATGCGGCGGCCGTCACGCTCAAGCTCGAACCGCCAGCCAAGAAAGCGGCCGGCGAGCATCGCTTCCAATGCCTCGGTCGATTCGATCGGCTGGCCGTTCAGCGCCAGCAGGATGTCGCGGGGACGCAGGCCGAACCGGGCAGCATAGGAGCCCCGCGCGACTGCCGTCACCACGACCCCGGTCTTGTTCATCGGCAGATCGAGTTCGGAGGCGACGCGCGGCGAGAGGTTGAGCACGGTCGCGCCGGCAAACGGAGTCTCTCCGCCGAGGACGCGCTCGTCGCGCGGCGGCGTCTCGGGTGCCGGCTGCAGCGGCAGATCCACCGCGAGGCGCTCGTTGCCACGCAGGATCTGCAGCCTCGCGACGCCCCCGATGCCGGTCGTAGCAAGCCGGTAGCCAAGCGCATCGGGACTGTCGATGGCGACGTCGCCGACCCCCAGGATGACATCGCCGACCTCCAGCCCCGCCTCGGCAGCCGGCGTGTCGCCGCCGACCTCATGAACGAGGGCGCCGGTCGGCCGATCGAGCCCCAGCGCCTCGGCGATGTCCGGCGTGACCGGCGCAAATCCCGCGCCGAGGAAAGGCTGCTCGAAGCGATCGCCTTCGCGGGCTGCGCGAACGAAACTCGCCACCATGTTGGACGGAATGGCAAAACCGATTCCATTGGAGCCGCCGGAGCGGGAGAAGATCGCTGTGTTGACGCCCACCAGTTGCCCCTGCATGTCGATGAGCGCGCCGCCGGAATTGCCGGGATTGATCGCCGCGTCCGTCTGGATGAAGAAGCCGAAATCGTTGACGCCGATATGAGTACGGGCGAGCGCCGAGACGATGCCGTTGGTCACGGTCTGGCCGATCCCGAATGGGTTGCCGATCGCCAGCACGAGGTCGCCGATCTCCAGCCCGTCGGAATTGCCCATGGCCAGAGTCGGGAACGGGCCCTCCCCCTCGATCTTCAGCACCGCCAGATCGACCTTGTCGTCCTTCAGGAGGACGGTGGTCTGGAACTCCCGCCCGTCGGCAAAGGCGATCTTCACCTCGTCGGCGTCGGCAACGACATGGTTGTTCGTCACGACGAGCCCCATCCTGTCGACGATCACCCCGGACCCCAACGAGGATTCCATGCGCGGGCGGGAATCGAAACGCTGGCCGAAGAACTGGCCGAAGAACGGATCGTTGGCGAAGGGCGACTGGCGTGCCGGCACGGCGCGCGCCGCGTAGACGTTGACGACGGCGGGTGCCGTCTCCTTCACCAGAGGCGCGAAGGACAGCTGAATCTGGGCTTCGGCTGACGGAAGGCGGCGTTCGGGTCCGACCGCTTCGGCCGGAACCGGCGCCGTCGCGAGCGAGTCGCCTGCGAGTGGCTGGCCGTCGCTACCGGGAGCCGAGGGCCGGGTCGCGTCGTTCGCCGCGCCATCCCCCTGGCCGAACAGCCCCTGCACGAGACCGCGAAGGCTCCACCCCTCCTCCGCAACGGCGCCGTGAGGCGGCAGAGGAATCGCGATGAACGAGATCAGAAGGATTCTGAGAAGTCGGTTCGGACGCATGACCCGCCTGTCGTTATCCGGCGCCCCGCGTCGCTTGGGTCCGGCAGGAGCCGGAGACCGTCCACGAAAAAGGGGCCACGAAGGCCCCTTATCACACGCTTGGTCGGTTTTGTGGCTGCTATCGCAGATCGGTGGTGCCGGTGGTGATGGCGCTCGGCGCCTGCTCCGGCAGTTCCGCCGTCGCGTAGCTGGCGGTCAGGACGCCGAATGCGGCGACCGCACCGAGAAGCGTCAGCAGTGTCCGGCGCATGGAAGAAGGCCCCTTGAGGTTGTTCGTGGTCACATCGTGCATGGAAGTAGTTTAACCCGTGTAAAAGCTCGCCACTGTGACGCAGCGCACGTCCCTATGTTGGGGTCGAAAATGCCCGGGCGGCCTTTTGGTTGCCGCGTTTCCGCCGAATTTTCAGATTTTCTCGAACCGCGTGGTCCGTATGGCACGCCGAGCTGGCGGCAACGATGACTTTTCCGCCACACTCCCGGCTTTCGCACGCCGAGCGGTTAACGTGCCCGACGCTCCAAAAAACCGCGTTTTCAGCACGTTAACGAACGACGCCATAGTTCCGAAGGCTTGTCGCGGTAGCGGCTATCGCTTCCTCAGGCGATCTGAACACGATGTCGAGAGTCGTGCGGGCCAGATCGGTGTCGAGATCCTTGGGGCGGCCAAGCTCGGGCAGAAGGAGACGAGCCTGCCTGGACACCAGCGCCGCCGTCCTGACCACATAATCGGGCAGAACGAATCGCGGAACGCGGCGGCGGAGGGTGGGCTCGGCCGAGGCGAGATGGCGGCCGATCTCCATCAGCGAGCGTGTGCCCGCCGAGAGGATGAACCGGTGCCCGGCAGCCGAGGGCACTTCCATGGCTGCCACGTGCGCATCTGCCACGTCGCGGACATCAACGATGCCGAAGCTGACATCCGGAACCACCGGCGTCCGGCCGCGCATCATCATGGCGATCACCATGGCCGATGTTCCGGCATCGGCGTCGAGCAGCGGGCCGAGGACGAAGGCGGGGTTGATGACGGATAGTTCCAGCCCCGCGTCTCGCGACGCCTCCCAGGCGGCCCGCTCGGCTTCGGTCTTGGATACGGCATAGGCACCGACGGACGGACTGTCGACGTTCGACCAGTCCGCCTCGCCGTAGCGCACATCGGTACGGTCCTCGTGGCCCTGATAGACGGCAACGATCGACGAGGTCATTACCATGCGCTCCACCCCCGCCTTCCGGGCGGCGGCAATCACCCGCAGCGTTCCTTCCCGTGCCGCAGGCACCAGCGCGAACCGGTCCCGCGGCTGCGCCATCGGAAACGGGGATGCCGTGTGGATGAGGAAGCGACACCCGGCGGCCGCATCGGCCCAGCCCGCCTCCGCCAGGAGATCCGCTTCGACTAAGTCCAGCCGTTCGACGGCTGCGCCGTGTCTGGCGAGCGTGGCGCGGACCTCGGCGCCCTTGCCGGCGGACCGCACGCTGCCTCTGACCCGATAGCCGCGGTCGAGAAGCCGTAGCGCCACGTGCTTGGCAATGAAGCCGGAAACCCCGGTGAGCAGGACCGTATCGTCCGCTATTTTCGACTCCTCGCCAAACGCCGCACATGAAAAAGGGGCCACCGGGGCCCCTTCGTCGCTAACAGATTCCGGTCGAACCGGATGGATCAGGACGCGTCGTCCTGGCCCTCGTCCTCGAGACGCTCGCGGTCGATGGCGCCCCGGGCGTCCGGGTCACGATCGACGAACTCGATGACGGCCATCGGCGCATTGTCGCCGCGACGGAAGCCGGCCTTCAGGACGCGGCAATAGCCGCCCTGACGGTCAGCATAACGCGGGGCGAGCGTGTCGAAGAGCTTCGGGATCACCGAGCCGTCGCGCACCTTGGAGAGTGCCTGGCGGCGGGCGTGCAGGTCGCCGCGCTTGCCGAGCGTCACCAGCTTCTCGACGATCGGACGAAGGTCCTTCGCCTTCGGCAGCGTGGTCACGATCTGCTCGTGCAGGATCAGGGACGCCGCCATGTTGGCGAACATCGCCTTACGATGACTGGCGGTTCGGTTCAGTTTCCGTCCGGCTTTGCCGTGGCGCATGGGATTTTCCTCGGGAAGTCTACCGGCTCCAGGGCCGGGGGTCGGGATCTTTGCGTCCCTGCCGTCGATGCGACAGGCCGCCGTTCCTTTGAATGATTGAAAACGCTCCCGGCCGATGAGGCCGGGAGCGGCAGTTCATGCTCAGTACTGGTCTTCGTAGCGCTTGGCCAGATCGTCGATGTTCTCCGGCGGCCAATCGGTAACGTCCATGCCGAGGTGGAGACCCATGGAGGCAAGAACCTCCTTGATCTCGTTCAGCGACTTGCGACCGAAGTTCGGGGTGCGGAGCATCTCCGCTTCGGTCTTCTGGATCAGATCGCCGATGTAGACGATGTTGTCGTTCTTCAGGCAGTTCGCCGAACGGACCGAAAGCTCCAGTTCGTCGACCTTCTTGAGAAGCGCCGGGTTGAAGGCGAGTTCGGCGATCTGCTCGTCGGCGCCCGCGCCCGCCCGCTGGTCGCGCTGCGGCTCTTCGAAGTTGATGAACACGGACAGCTGGTCCTGGAGGATACGGGCGGCATAGGCCACCGCATCCTCACCCGTGATCGAGCCATCGGTCTCGATCGACATGGTCAGCTTGTCCTTGTTGAGATCCTGCCCCTCGCGGGTGGCCTCGACCTTATAGGACACTTTCTTGACCGGCGAGAACAGCGAGTCGACGGGGATCAGCCCGATCGGCGCGTCTTCGGCACGGTTCTGGTCAGCAGGAACATAGCCCTTGCCGGTGTCGACCGTGAATTCCATGCGGATCTCCGCGCCCTCGTCGAGGGTACAGATCTCGTGCTGGGGATTGAGGATCTCGATGTCGCCGACGGTCTGGATATCACCGGCGCGAACGACGCCCGGGCCGGACTTGCGAAGCACCATCCGCTTCGGGCCTTCGCCCTGCATGCCGATGTTGATTTCCTTCACGTTCAGGACGATGTCCGTCACGTCTTCGCGGACGCCCGGGATCGACGAGAACTCGTGCAGGACGCCATCGATCTGGACGGCGGTCACGGCCGCGCCCTGGAGCGACGACAGGAGAACGCGACGGAGCGCATTGCCGAGCGTCAGGCCGAAACCGCGCTCCAGCGGCTCAGCGGTCAGCGACGCCTTCGTCCGGCTTCCGCCGTTCTTGAAGACGACCTGGTTCGGCTTGGTGAGGTCTTGCCAGTTGCTAGCAATCATGACGGATGCCTTCCAGTTTCCTCGCCACTATCCAATCGTGGCGATGGTTCTGATGCCGGAGCCCGACGATCGGATCGCACTGGCGATCGGACCCGGCTTCTCGGCTCGAATTATGCTTCGGCGCAGTGCCCGAGGGGCGCCAGCCGACCGCCGCAACCTCGACCGGCCGCGAAACGGGCTGAAGGCCCGCCGCAGCCGTTTCGGATCAGACGCGGCGCTTCTTGCGCGGACGCACGCCGTTGTGCGGGATCGGCGTCACGTCGCGGATCGACGTGATGGTGAACCCTGCGGCCTGCAACGCGCGAAGCGCCGACTCACGGCCCGAACCCGGTCCGCACACCTCTACCTCGAGGGTGCGCATGCCGTGTTCCTGCGCCTTCTTCGCGGCGTCTTCAGCCGCGGTCTGCGCGGCGAACGGCGTCGACTTCCGCGACCCCTTGAAGCCCTGTGCACCGGCCGAGGACCAGGCAATCGTGTTGCCCTGCGCGTCGGTGATGGTGATCAGCGTGTTGTTGAAGGTCGAACTCACATGGGCGACGCCCGACGTGATGTTCTTGCGTTCGCGGCGACGAACGCGCTGTGCTTCTTTAGCCATATAAAATCGGTCCTGTTGATATCGACACCGCCGTCATTCCAGCGGCTACACCGACAGCGCGCCCGAAGGCGCGCCGCGAATTATTTCTTCTTGCCTGCGATCGCCTTTGCCGGGCCCTTGCGGGTGCGGGCATTGGTGTGGGTGCGCTGGCCGCGCACCGGCAGGCCGCGACGATGGCGCAGGCCGCGGTAGCAGCCGAGATCCATCAGTCGCTTGATGTTCATCGCGGTCTCGCGGCGAAGATCGCCCTCGACCTGATAATCGCGATCGATCATCTCGCGGATCTGCAGAACCTCGGCATCGGTGAGGTCGTTCACCCGGCGCTCTTCGCCGAGATTGACCTTCTCGACGATCTCTTTCGCGAACGTCGAGCCAATGCCGTGGATGTACTGCAGAGCGATGACGACGCGCTTGTTCGTCGGGATGTTGACGCCAGCGATGCGTGCCACAACCATACTCCTAGAATTAAATGGGCAGAGAAGCTGCCTCGCACAAGATGCGGGAGCCCTACGGCCGACAACGACCGAGACAGGACTTCCAAACGAAGGCCTGCGCCGATCGCAAAGGATTCGCGAATAGGCGCAGGCTATAGATCATCGGGGCTTGACAAGTCAACCGCCTGCCCCGGGGTCGTTGGTGGCGCAGCGTCAGCCGTTGACGATGCGCTCGATGCTCTGCGTCACCGCATCGACGTCCTGCATACCGTCTACCCAGCGCAACGTACCCTTGCAGTGGTAGTACCCGACCAGCGGCGAGGTATCCTTGTAATAGGACCTCAGACGGGTGCGCATGGTCTCGGCATTGTCGTCCGGCCGACGCTTGAATTCGGTCGACTGGCAGACGTCGCAGACGCCGTCCACCTTCGGCTTGCGGTCCTCGTCGTGATAGACCGCTCCGCACTTGGCACAGGTGAAACGACCGGAGACGCGCTTGACCAGCACGTCGTCGTCAACCCGCATCTCGATCACGTGATCGAGCGCCAGGCCCTTGGCATCCAGCATCGCCTCGACCGCATCCGCCTGCACCAGCGTGCGCGGATAGCCGTCGAGGATGAAGCCGTTGGCGCAGTCCGGCTGGTCGATCCGCTCCGAAACGATCGCGTTGACGATGTCGTCCGAGACGAGATTGCCGGCGTCCATTACGGCCTTCGCCTGCTTCCCTACTTCGCTCTGGGCGGCCACCGCCGCCCTCAGCATGTCCCCCGTCGAAAGCTGCGGTATGCCCAGTCTTTCGATCAGCCGATGGGCTTGGGTACCCTTGCCCGCGCCCGGCGGCCCCAACAAAATCAGTATCATTTGCCCCCTCGTCTCCCCCCTCTGAGCTTCGCCTTCTTGACCAGGCCCTCGTACTGGTGGGCCAGAAGGTGGCCCTGCACCTGGGCGACCGTATCCATGGTCACGCTGACGACGATCAGCAGCGAGGTGCCCCCGAGATAGAACGGAATGCCGGCAGCCGATATGAGAAACTCGGGCAACAGGCAGATCACCACCAGATAGATGGCGCCGATGACGGTAATCCGGGTGAGGACATAGTCGATGTAGTCGGCCGTACGCTCACCGGGACGGATACCCGGGATGAAGCCGCCATGCTTCTTGAGGTTGTCGGCGGTGTCCTTGGGACTGAAGACGACAGCCGTGTAGAAGAACGCGAAGAATGCGATCAGC
Source organism: Aurantimonas endophytica (assembly GCF_014196845.1). Lineage (GTDB taxonomy): Bacteria > Pseudomonadota > Alphaproteobacteria > Rhizobiales > Rhizobiaceae > Aurantimonas > Aurantimonas endophytica. The sequence goes on along the minus strand of NZ_JACIEM010000001.1, from coordinate 473,937 downwards.
GCGGCATACAGGAACATGTACAGCGGCTGGCCGTGGCCGAGCGAAGCGACCACCGTGGTCGCCCACGCCGGCAGCTGCGTCGTATCGGTGAAGTTCGCGACGGTGACCGGCAGCAGCAGCAGGGAAGAGGCGAAGATCGGCGGGATCACGCCCGAAGTGTTCAGCTTCAGCGGCAGGTGCGAGGTGTCGCCCTGGAACATGCGGTTGCCGACCTGGCGCTTCGGGTACTGGATCAGCAACCGTCTCTGCGCCCGCTCGAAGAACACGATGCCGGCGATGCAGGTGATCGCGACGACGATCACCAGCAGGATGATCGCGGTCGACAGGGCACCGGTCCGGCCGAGCTCCAAGAGGTTGGCAATGGCCGACGGCAGGTTGGCGACGATGCCGGCGAAGATGATCAGTGAGATACCGTTGCCGATGCCGCGCGCGGTGATCTGCTCGCCGAGCCACATCAGAAACATCGTGCCACCGACAAGCGTGATCACGGCGGAAACGCGGAAGAACCAGCTCGGGTCGACGACGATGCCCGGTTGCGACTCCAGCCCCGCGGCAATGCCGTAGGCCTGAACCGTCGCCAGGAGAACGGTGCCGTAACGGGTGTACTGGTTGATGACCTTGCGGCCCTGCTCGCCTTCCTTCTTCAGCGTCTCCAGCGACGGCACGACCGAGGTCATGAGCTGGATGATGATCGACGCCGAAATGTAGGGCATGATTCCGAGGGCGAAGATCGCCATGCGCTCGATGGCGCCGCCGGAAAACATGTTGAACAGGCCGAGAATGCCCGACGACTGCTGCGAGAAAGCCTGCGCCAGCGCATCGGGATTGATGCCGGGCATCGGGATGTACGTCCCGAGCCGGTAGACCAGAAGCGCGCCGAGCGTGAACCAGATACGCTTCTTGAGGTCCTCGGCCTTGGAAAAGGCGGAGAAATTCAAGTTAGCGGCGAGTTGTTCCGCAGCCGATGCCATGAAGGGGATGTCTCCGGGTTGTCGTCCCGCATGTCGGTCGAGAGACGCTCAGGCGAAACCCGCCGGCCCGGGTTGAAAGCGAGCCCCCTCGCCGAGGGAGCCCGAGAGATAGGCGGGTCGAACGTGGGGCGCAAGCCGCGGCTTAAGCCGCGGTGCTGTTCCCGGACGTCACCGAACCACCGGCCTTCTCGACCTTCTCGACCGCCGACTTGGAAGCGCCCGCGACGGTGATCGTGATCTTCGCGGAGAGTTCGCCGTCGCCGAGCAGACGGACACCGTCCTTCGTGCGACGAACGATCCCAGCTGCCTTCAGGGCAGCGACATCAATCGCGTCGGCGGCGTCGAGCTTGCCGGCGTCGATCGCCTGCTGGATGCGCCCGACCGACACAACGGTGAAGTCCTTGGCGAAAATATTCGTGAAGCCACGCTTCGGCAGACGCCGGAAGAGCGGCATCTGGCCGCCCTCGAAGCCATTGATGGCGACGCCCGAGCGGGACTTCTGGCCTTTCACGCCGCGACCGCCGGTCTTGCCGGTGCCCGAACCGATGCCACGACCGACGCGCTTGCGCGACTGCGTTGCACCGGGCTTGTCGGAGATCTCGTTCAGATTCATCAGTCTTCTCCTGGAGTATCCCCGGCCCGATGTCCCGACGGGTCGGGACGGCAGAGACGCTCTGGCAATGGGTTGTGCCTCTCGAAGCGACGCGGCCGGACGGCCGCGTCAGCATCGATGATCAGGCCTCCTCGATCACGCGAACGAGGTGGTGGACCTTGGCGATCATGCCGCGCACCGCAGGAGTGTCCTCGAGCGTGCGGCGGCGGTTCATCTTGTTCAGGCCAAGCCCGACCAGCGTCTGGCGCTGGGCGTCGGGGCGGCGAAGCGGGCTGCCGATCTGCTCGACGGTGATGGTGTTACCCGCAGTCTTCTTGTCGGCCATCGATTGGCTCCTTCACTCAAAGCGGCAAGGGTCGGACCCCTGCCCGTCCAATCAATCCTCGGCCGAAGCCGAGACGCCCGCGAGATCGCGGCGACGTGCCTGCAGGGTCGAGTACTTCAAGCCCCGGCGCGCCGCAACGTCCTTGGGATGAACCGCCTGTTTCAGCGCGTCGAACGTGGCGCGAACCATGTTGTAGGGGTTCGACGAACCGAGCGACTTGGCGACGACGTCGTGCATGCCGACGGCCTCGAACACGGCGCGCATCGGACCACCGGCGATGATGCCGGTACCGGCTTCTGCCGCGCGCAGGATGACCTTGCCGGCCCCATGGCGGCCTTCGGTGTCATGATGCAGCGTGCGAGCGTCGCGCAGCGGAACGAAGATCAGGTCGCGCTTGGCGGCTTCCGTCGCCTTGCGGATCGCCTCCGGCACTTCACGGGCCTTGCCGTGGCCGAAGCCGACGCGGCCCTTCAGGTCGCCGACCACGACGAGCGCGGCGAAACCGAAGCGACGGCCGCCCTTGACGACCTTGGCGACGCGGTTGATGTGGACGAGCTTGTCGACGAAACCGTCGTCGCGATCGTCATGTCTGTCATTGCGAGGCGCCATATCCTGTTCCTTGTTCTTTTCCGGAGGCGTCTAAGCGAAGACGGCCGCCTTGGCGACCGTCCGGTTCGTTTCCACTCCGCCGCCGCAATGCCGGCGGAACGACAGGCTCAGAAGTTGAGCCCGCCCTCACGGGCGGAATCAGCCAGAGCCTTGATGCGGCCGTGATAGATGAAAGCGCCGCGATCGAAAACCACGTCCGTGACACCAGCTTCCTTGGCGCGCTCGGCGACGAGCTTGCCCACGGCAGCTGCGGCGGCCGTATCGGCCCCCGTCTTCAATGCTTCGCGCAGATTGGCATCGAGGCTCGAAGCTGCAGCCAGTGTCCGGCCCGCCTCGTCGTCGATGATCTGCGCGTAGATGTTCTTCGACGAGCGGTGAACGGACAGGCGAGGCCTGCCATTCGCCACCTTCTTGAGCGAGCGGCGGACGCGCGAAGCACGGCGCCGCAGGTTTTCCTTCGGTGTAGCCATAACGAGCCCTACTTCTTCTTGCCTTCCTTGCGGACGATGGTTTCGTCCGCGTATTTCACGCCCTTGCCCTTGTACGGCTCGGGACCGCGGTATTCGCGGATTTCAGCGGCGACCTGGCCGACACGCTGCTTGTCGATGCCCGAGACGACGATCTCCGTCGGCTTCGGAACGACGATCTGAATGCCTTCCGGCACCGGATAGAGCACGTCATGGCTGAAGCCAAGCGCCAGCTGAAGGTTCTTGCCCTGCAGCGACGCACGATAGCCAACGCCGTTGATCTCGAGCTTCTTCTCGAAACCGGTCTTCACGCCGTTCAGGATGTTCGAGATCATCGTGCGGGACATGCCCCACTTCGACCGCGCATCCTTGGACTGGTCGCGCGGATCCACCTGGATCGCGCCCTCTTCCATCTTCACCAGCACTTCTTCGTTCACCACGAAGGAGAGCTCGCCCTTCGGTCCCTTGACCGTGACGGTCTGCCCATCGACGGACGCAGTCACGCCATCGGGTACGGCGACCGGCTTTTTACCAATACGAGACATATCGAAACCCTGTCCGTTCGTTGCGCTGGGAGGCTGCTACCGCGTCAGAAGACGCGGCAGAGCACCTCACCGCCGACATTCTGTTCGCGGGCGCTGTGATCGGCCATGACGCCCTTAGGCGTCGACAGCACCGAGATGCCCAGCCCGTTCGCCACCTGCGGGATGGTCTTCGCCGAAACGTAGACCCGCCGACCAGGCTTGGAGACGCGAGCGATCTCGCGGATCACCGGAGTGCCCTCATAATACTTCAGCTCGATCTGAAACTCAGACTGGCCGTTGACGAATTCGGTCTGCGTGTAGCCGCGGATGTAGCCCTCGTCCTTGAGGACGTCGAGCACCCGGCCGCGCAGCTTCGACGCCGGCGTCATCACCGACGACTTATTGCGCATGATGGCGTTGCGGATGCGGGTCAGCATATCGCCGAGAGGATCAGATAGTGACATGACGTGACCTCCTTACCAGCTCGACTTCACGATGCCGGGAATCTGGCCATTGTTGCCCAGGTCCCGCAGCGCGATGCGGCTCATCTTCAGCTTGCGATAATAGGCACGCGGACGGCCGGTGACTTCGCAGCGATTGCGGACACGCACCTTCGAGCTGTTGCGCGGAAGTTCCGCCAGCTCGAGCTGCGCCCGGAAACGCTCCTCCATGGGAGCGTCGGCATTCTTGGTGATCGTCTTCAGGGCGGCTCGCTTGGCGGCGAATTTCTTCACCAGCTTCTTGCGATGCTCGTTCTGCTCGATCATGCCCTTTTTGGCCATTGTCTCGTCCTTTGCTCGACTGCCGTTACTGGCGGAAGGGGAAGTTGAACGCCTTCAACAGCGCCCGGGCTTCCTCGTCATTGTTCGCCGTCGTACAGACGATGATGTCCATGCCCCACATCTGATCAACCTTGTCGTAGTTGATCTCGGGAAACACGATGTGTTCCTTGATGCCCATGGCGAAATTGCCGCGGCCATCGAAGCTCTTCGGGTTCAGGCCGCGGAAGTCGCGGACGCGCGGCAGCGCGATCTGCACCAGCCGGTCCATGAACTCGTACATTTTGTCCTTGCGCAGAGTCACCTTCGCGCCAATCGGCATTCCCTCGCGCAGCTTGAAGCCGGCGATGGACTTGGTGGCGCGGGTCACGACGGGCTTCTGCCCGGCGATGCGCGCGAGATCCTCGGCAGCCACGCTCGGCTTCTTGGAATCTGCCGTCGCCTCGCCGACACCCATGTTGATGACGATCTTCTCGAGGCGCGGGACCTGCATCTCGTTGGAGTACGAGAACTGCTCCAGCAGCGCCTTGCGGATTTCATCGCGATAGACGCGCTTCAGCCGCGGCTCGTAAGCGGTTGCGGTCTCAGCCATTGATCTGCTCTCCCGAGCGCTTCGCGACGCGCACCTTGGTGCCGTCGTCGAGGGTCTTGAAGCCGACGCGGGTTGCCTTGCCGTCCTTCGGGTCGGAGACCGCGAGGTTCGACAGGTGGATCGGGGCTTCCTTGGTGATGATACCGGCTTCCTGCGAAGCGGTCTGGCGCTGATGGCGCTTGACCATGTTGACGCCGCGCACCAGGGCGCGATCGTCCTTCGGCATCATCTTGATGACTTCGCCCGACCGGCCCTTGTCCTTGCCGGCGAGCACGACGACCGTGTCGCCCTTGCGGATCTTTTGCATCGTCCGCTCTCCTCTATAGAACTTCAGGGGCCAGCGAGATGATCTTCATGTGGTTCTTGGCGCGAAGCTCGCGCGGAACCGGTCCGAAGATACGGGTGCCGACTGGCTCTTTCTTGTTGTCGATGAGCACCGCGGCATTCGAATCGAACCGAATGACCGAACCGTCGGCGCGACGGATGTCCTTGGCGGTGCGTACCACCACGGCCTTCATCACGTCGCCCTTCTTGACGCGGCCGCGCGGAATAGCTTCCTTGATCGACACCACGATGATGTCGCCGACGGACGCGTATTTCCGCTTCGAGCCGCCCAGAACCTTGATGCACATGACACGACGCGCGCCGGAATTATCCGCGACGTCGAGGTTTGTTTGCATCTGAATCATGTCAGGCCGCCTTCAAAGCTTGTTGCCGGGAGGCGCCGCCGAGGCGCTTCACCGACCGTACCGATTAACTGGCTGCTGCCGCGTCGTTGGAAACGACGACCCAGCTCTTGTCCTTCGAGATCGGACGGCTCTCCTGGATGGAGACCATGTCGCCGATCTTGCACTGATTGTTCTCGTCATGCGCCTTGTACTTCTTCGACCGGCGCACGGTCTTCTTGAACAGCGGATGAGTGAAGCGACGCTCCACCAGAACCACCACCGTCTTTTCGTTCTTGTCGGAGACGACCGTCCCCTGCAGGATGCGTTTCGGCATTATCTGATCCTCAGGCCTTCGCCTCGGCCGCCTTGGAGCGGTTGATCGTCTTGATCCGTGCGATGTCGCGACGCACCTGGCGAACGCGGGCGGTATTCTCAAGCTGACCGGTGGCACGCTGGAAGCGCAGGTTGAACTGCTCCTTCTTCAGCTTGGCGAGCTCGTCGGTGAGTTCGTCCTGGGTCAGCGTCTTGACGTCGGAAGCTTTCACTTCAAACTCTCCTTACTCGGCGATGCGCTGGATAAAGCGCGTGCGGATCGGGAGCTTCGCAGCTCCCAGCCGCAGCGCTTCCCGCGCGATGTCTTCGGATACGCCGTCGATCTCGAACATGACGCGACCGGGATGAACCCGGGCGGCCCAGTAGTCGACGGAGCCCTTGCCCTTGCCCATGCGGACTTCGGTCGGCTTCGACGTGACCGGCAGGTCCGGGAAGATCCGGATCCAGACGCGGCCCTGGCGCTTCATCTGACGGGTGATCGCGCGGCGAGCCGCCTCGATCTGCCGGGCGGTGACCCGCTCCGGCTCGACCGCCTTCAGACCGAACGAACCGAAATTGAGGCTCGTTCCACCCTTGGCCGTGCCGTGAATGCGTCCCTTGAACGCCTTCCGGTACTTCGTGCGCTTTGGCTGCAGCATCTTTCGTTACTCCGAATTCTGGCCGTCAGGCGTGCTCGCGACGACGACCGCCGCCGCCCTGGGCATCACCCTCGATCTGACGGCGCTCGGAGGCCATCGGATCATGCTCGAGGATTTCGCCCTTGAAGATCCACACCTTGACGCCGCAAATGCCGTAGGCAGTCTTGGCTTCGGCGGTGCCGTAATCGATGTCGGCGCGCAGCGTATGCAGCGGCACACGGCCCTCGCGGTACCATTCCGTCCGGGCGATCTCGGCGCCGCCGAGGCGACCGCCGCAATTGATCCGGATGCCTTCCGCGCCAAGGCGCATGGCCGACTGGACCGCACGCTTCATCGCCCGACGGAACGCCACGCGGCGCTCCAGCTGCTGGGCGATCGACTGGGCCACCAGCGTCGCGTCGATCTCCGGCTTGCGGATCTCGACGATGTTGATGTGCGTCTCGGCGTCGGTCATCGAGGCGAGCTTCTTACGAAGCTTCTCGATGTCGGCGCCCTTCTTGCCGATGACGATGCCCGGGCGTGCCGAGTGGATCGTGATGCGGCACTTCTTGTGCGGACGCTCGATGACTATCTTGGAGACCGCAGCCTGCTTCAGCTCTTCGAGCAGATAGGCGCGGATCTTCAGATCCTCATGCAGGAGCTCGCCATATTCGCCGGTGTTGGCGAACCAGCGCGAGTCCCAGGTACGGTTGATCCCGAGGCGGAAGCCGGTCGGGTTGATTTTCTGACCCATTATGCGGCCTCCTCGAGTGCGGCGACCTCGCGAACGACGATCGTCAGATGCGAGAAGGGCTTCTCCACCCGGCTCGCACGACCGCGGCCGCGGGCATGGAAACGCTTCATCGTGATCGACTTGCCGACATAGGCTTCCGACACGATCAGCGCGTCCACGTCGAGATCATGGTTGTTCTCGGCGTTCGCGATGGCGCTTTCCAGCGTCTTCTTGACCGTCTCGGCGATCCGCTTGCGCGAGAAGGTCAGGTCAGCCAATGCGGCCTCGACCTTCTTGCCGCGGATCATCTGCGCGACGAGATTGAGCTTCTGCGGGCTGACACGGATCGTCCGGGCGACAGCTCTCGCTTCGTTTTCGTTAAGCCGGCGCTCGGCCTTCGCCTTACCCATCGTTACTTCCTCTTCGCCTTCTTGTCGGCGCCGTGGCCGTAATAGGTACGGGTCGGAGCGAACTCGCCGAACTTGTGTCCGACCATGTCCTCGTTGACCGAGACCGGAATGTGCTTGTTGCCGTTGTAGACGCCGAACGTGAGTCCAACGAACTGCGGCAGGATCGTCGAGCGACGGGTCCAGATCTTGATCACATCATTGCGGCCGCTATCGCGTGCCTTCTCGGCTTTCTTGAGAAGGTAGCCATCGACGAACGGACCCTTCCAGACGGAACGTGTCATGAAAAAACCCCTTACTTCTTACGCTGATGGCGCGAGCGCATGATGAACTGGTCGGTCGCCTTGTTCTGGCGTGTCCGCTTGCCCTTGGTCGGCTTGCCCCAGGGCGAGACCGGATGACGACCGCCCGAGGTGCGGCCTTCGCCGCCGCCATGCGGGTGATCGACCGGGTTCATCGCGACACCGCGAACATGCGGGCGCCGGCCCAGCCAGCGCGAACGCCCAGCCTTGCCGAGATTGATGTTCGAGTGGTCAGGGTTCGACACCGCGCCGACCGTGGCGAAGCACGAGGACGACACCAGCCGCTGCTCACCCGAATTGAGGCGCAGGATCGCCATGCCCTGGTCGCGACCGACCAGCTGGGCATAGGACCCGGCCGAGCGGGCGATCTGGCCACCCTTCATCGGCTTCATCTCCACATTGTGGATGATGGTGCCGACGGGGAGCGACGACAGTGGCATCGCATTGCCGGGCTTGACGTCGACGCCGGTCATGCCCGCGACGATCTGGTCGCCGGCAGCCAGGCGCTGCGGCGCCAGGATGTAGGCAAGCTCGCCGTCGGCGTACTTGATCAGCGCGATGAACGCGGTCCGGTTCGGATCGTACTCGATCCGCTCGACCGTCCCGACGACATCCAGCTTGCGCCGCTTGAAGTCGATCTGGCGATAGGTCCGCTTGTGCCCGCCGCCCTGGTACCGAGCCGTCACGCGGCCGGTATTGTTGCGGCCGCCCTTCTGGCTGAGGCCCTCGGTCAGATGCTTGACCGGCTTGCCCTTCCAGAGGCCCGAGCGATCGACGATGACCAGCTGGCGCTGGCTCGGCGTGTTCGGTTTGAAATTCTTAAGTGCCATTGCCTAATCCTCCGGTCCCGATCAAAGACCGGTCGAGACGTCGATCGACTGGCCTTCGGCCAATGTCACGACGGCTTTTTTCTGATCGCTCTGGCGACCGATGCGGCCGCGGAAGCGCTTGACCTTGCCCTTGCGGACCAGCGTGTTGACGGCGGTGACCTTCACCCCGAACAGTGCCTCGACGGCCGCCCGGATCTCCGGCTTGGTAGCCGTTTTGGGGACGTTGAAGACCACCTGGTTCGAATCCGACAGCATGGTCGACTTCTCGGTGATCACCGGGCTGGTGATGACGTCGTAGTGGCGAAGATCGTTCATTTGAACCGCTCCTCGAGAGCCTCGACGGCGGCCTTCGACAGAACGAGGGTCCGGCGACGGAGAATGTCGTAGACGTTGATGCCCTGGACCGGCAGCACGTCGATGTTCGGGATGTTGCGAGCCGAGCGCGAGAAGTTCACGTCGAGCTCGGCACCGCCGATGATCAGTGCGTTCGCCAGGCCGAGATCGGCGAAGTTCTTCACCATGCCCTTGGTCTTGGCATCGGCGCTCTTCAGATCGTCGATGATCATCAGGCCGCCGGACTTCGCCTTGGCCGACAGAGCGTGCCGCAGCGCCAGTGCCCGGACCTTCTTGGGAAGGTCGTGAGCATGGCTGCGCGAGGTCGGGCCGTGGGCCTTGCCACCGCCGCGGAACTGCGGAGCGCGTGCCGAACCGTGACGGGCACGACCGGTGCCCTTCTGGCGGTAGAGCTTGGCGCCGGTCCGTGCGATCTCCGCGCGGCCGAGCGTCTGGTGCGTGCCCTGCTGGCGCTTGGCCAGCTGCCAGCGAACCATGCGCTGCAGGATGTCCTCACGCGGCTCGAGACCGAAGATCTCATCCGCGAGCGTCACCTTGCCGGCGTCCTTGCCGTCGAGGCTCTTGATCGTGAAATCCATTATTCCGCTCCCTCGGAAGCGTCCGCGGTCTCCGCAGCAGCACCGTTACCGGCAGCCGAGCGCAGCGCAGCCGGCTTCGGCGCGTTGTCGGGCAGCGCCGCCTTGACGGCGTCGCGAATTTCGATCCAGCCGCCCTTGGAACCCGGAACCGCACCGCGGATCAGGATCAGGCCCTTGTCGGGATCGGTGCGGACCACTTCGAGGTTCTGCGTGGTGACGCGAACCTGACCCATGTGACCGGCCATCTTCTTGTTCTTGAAGACCTTGCCCGGATCCTGACGCTGACCGGTCGAACCCAGCGAACGGTGCGAAACCGAAACGCCGTGGGTCGCCCGCAGGCCGCCGAAATTGTGGCGCTTCATGCCGCCGGCGAAACCCTTACCGATCGAGGTACCCGTCACGTCGACCTTCTGGCCGGGGACGAAGTGCTCGGCCGTGATCTCGGATCCGACGTCGATCATGTTCTCGTCCGTGACGCGAAACTCGACGAGCTTGCGCTTCGGCTCGACCGAGGCCTGCGCGAAGACGCCGCGCATGGCCTTGGACGTGTTCTTCACCTTGGCGAGACCGGCGCCGAGCTGAACGGCACTGTAGCCGTTCTTCTCGCGGGTCCGCTGGGCGATGACCTGGAGGTTTTCAACCCGCAGGACGGTAACCGGCACGTGCTCGCCGACGTCGTTATAGACGCGGGTCATGCCGACCTTCTGTGCAATCACACCTGAACGCATGGGCGTTGTCCTTCCCGTGCTCGTATCAGAGCTTGATCTCGACATCGACGCCAGCGGCGAGGTCGAGCTTCATGAGCGCATCAACCGTCTGCGGCGTCGGATCGACGATGTCGAGGAGCCGCTTATGGGTGCGCATTTCGAACTGCTCGCGCGACTTCTTGTCGATGTGCGGCGAGCGGTTGACGGTGAACTTTTCAATTCGCGTCGGCAGCGGGATCGGACCACGGACATTGGCGCCGGTGCGCTTGGCAGTCGAAACGATCTCGCGCGTCGAGGCGTCGAGGACCCGGTGGTCGAACGCCTTGAGGCGGATGCGGATATTCTGGCCGTTCATTTCATTCGTCCTCTCGTCGGACCACACCGGCCTAGCGGCGGTTTCCGAGCGCTTGTCTTCTCAAGGCAGCCATGTCGTCGCGAGGACTGGCCCCGCCTGCCCCGTGGGGCGAATTCGAAGGGCGCGGCGGGCCGGATTGCTCCGGCGCCGCGCCCGATTGTCTCGTCGCTACTCGATGATCGAGGCGACGATGCCGGCGCCGACGGTGCGGCCGCCTTCGCGGATGGCGAAGCGCAGGCGCTCTTCCATCGCGATCGGCACGATCAGCACCACGTCCATCGTCACGTTATCGCCCGGCATCACCATCTCGGTGCCCTCGGGCAGCGTGCACACGCCCGTCACGTCCGTCGTGCGGAAGTAGAACTGCGGACGGTAGTTGGTGAAGAACGGCGTATGACGGCCGCCCTCTTCCTTCGTCAGGATGTACGCCTCGGCCTTGAACTTGGTGTGCGGCTTCACCGAACCCGGCTTGCACAGCACCTGGCCGCGCTCGACGCCCTCGCGATCCACACCACGGATCAGCGCGCCGATGTTGTCGCCCGCCTGGCCCTGGTCGAGCAGCTTGCGGAACATCTCGACGCCCGTCACCGTCGTCTTCTTGGTGTCGCGGATGCCGACGATCTCGACTTCCTCGCCGACCTTGACGATGCCGCGCTCGACACGGCCGGTCACCACCGTGCCGCGACCCGAGATCGAGAACACGTCCTCGATCGGCATCAGGAACGGCAGGTTGATCGGACGCTCCGGCGTCGGGATGTAGGCGTCGACTTCGGCCATCAGCGCACGCACCGCGTCCTCGCCGATCTTCTTGTCGCTGTCTTCCAGCGCCGCAAGCGCCGAACCCTTGACGATCGGGATGTCGTCGCCCGGATACTCGTAGCTCGACAGCAGCTCGCGAACCTCGAGCTCGACAAGCTCCAGCAGCTCCTCGTCGTCGACCTGGTCGACCTTGTTGAGGAACACCACGATCGCCGGAACGCCGACCTGACGGGCGAGCAGGATGTGCTCGCGGGTCTGCGGCATCGGGCCGTCGGCTGCCGAAACCACCAGGATCGCGCCGTCCATCTGCGCAGCGCCGGTGATCATGTTCTTCACGTAGTCGGCATGGCCCGGGCAGTCGACATGCGCGTAGTGCCGCGCTTCCGTCTCGTACTCGACATGCGCCGTCGAGATCGTGATGCCGCGCGCCTTCTCTTCCGGCGCCGCGTCGATCTGGTCATACGCACGGTATTCGCCGAAATACTTCGTGATCGCCGCCGTCAGCGACGTCTTGCCGTGATCAACGTGACCAATCGTCCCGATGTTCACATGCGGCTTGTTGCGCTCAAATTTACTCTTGGCCATCGTGGCGCTCCATTATCTCATCGCGGCTCAAGGAGCCGAATTTCTGTTCCCGGACGGATCCGATCAGGCGTATTTCTTCTGGATCTCGTCCGCGACCTGGTTCGGGACCTGCTCGTAATGATCGAACTGCATCGTGTACTGCGCCCTGCCCTGCGACATGGAACGAAGCGTGTTGACATAGCCGAACATGTTGGCGAGCGGGACCATGGCGTTGACCACCTGGGCGATGCCACGCGGCTCGGTACCCTGGATCTGTCCACGCCGTGAATTCAGATCGCCGATGACGTCACCGACGTAGTCTTCCGGCGTCACGACCTCGACCTTCATGATCGGCTCGAGCAGCTTCGGACCAGCCTTCTGGATGGCTTCGCGGAAACCTGCACGGGCCGCGATCTCGAAAGCCAGGACCGAGGAGTCGACGTCGTGGAAGGCGCCGTCGATCAGTTCCGACTTGATGTCGACCATCGGGAAGCCGGCGAGCGGACCCGAAGACAGCACCGACATGATGCCCTTCTGGACGCCCGGGACGTATTCCTTCGGCACGGAACCACCGACGACCTTCGACTCGAAGGTGAAGCCCTGGCCGATCTCGGCCGGCTCGAAGACCATCTTGACGCGGGCGAACTGGCCCGTACCACCGGTCTGCTTCTTGTGCGTGTAGTCGACCTCGGCGCGACGGGTGATCGTCTCGCGATAGGCAACCTGCGGCGCACCGATATTCGCCTCGACCTTGAACTCGCGACGCATGCGGTCGACGAGGATGTCGAGATGCAGCTCGCCCATGCCGGCGATGATCGTCTGGCCGCTTTCCTCGTCGGTCTTGACGCGGAAGGACGGATCCTCGGCTGCCAGGCGGTTGAGCGCGAGGCCCATCTTCTCCTGGTCGCCCTTGGTCTTGGGCTCGATCGCGATCTCGATGACCGGATCGGGGAATTCCATGCGCTCCAGGATCACCGGCTTCAGCGGATCGCAGAGCGTGTCACCCGTGGTGGTCTCCTTGAGACCGGCGAGCGCAACGATGTCGCCGGCGAAGGCTTCCTCGATGTCCTCACGGGAATTGGAATGCATCTGCAGCATGCGGCCGATGCGCTCCTTCTTCTCCTTGACCGTGTTGGTCACGGAGGTGCCCTTGGTGAGCACGCCCGAATAGATGCGGGCAAAGGTCAGCGAGCCGACGAAGGGGTCGTTCATGATCTTGAACGCCAGCATCGAGAGCGGCTCGTCGTCAGCCGAACGACGGCTGATTTCGGCGTCGGTCTTCGGGTCGATACCCTTGATCGACGGCACTTCGACCGGCGACGGCAGGAAGTCGACGACGGCGTCGAGCAGGGGCTGAACGCCCTTGTTCTTGAAGGCCGAGCCGCAGAGGACCGGCGTGAACCAGACGTCGCAGGTACCCTTGCGGATCAGGCGACGCAGTTCCTCGTTCGAAGGCATCTCGCCCTCGAGGTACTTCTCCATCGCGCCTTCGTCGATTTCGACGGCGGCCTCGATCATCGCCTCGCGATACTCCTCGGCCTGGGCCTGGAGGTCGGCGGGAATCTCGACGATGTCCCACTGCGCGCCGAGCGTCTCGTCGCGCCAGATCAGCGCCTTCATCTCGATCAGGTCGACCAGGCCGACGAACTCGTTCTCGGCACCGATCGGCAGCTGGACGACGACAGGCCGCGCACCGAGGCGCGACTTGATCATCTCGACGCAGCGGAAGAAGTCCGCGCCGGTCTTGTCCATCTTGTTGACGAAGATCATCCGCGGGACGTGGTACTTGTCGGCCTGGCGCCAGACCGTCTCGGTCTGCGGCTCGACGCCGGCATTGGCATCGAGCAGCGCGATGGCGCCATCGAGAACGCGCAGCGAACGTTCGACCTCGATGGTGAAGTCGACGTGGCCTGGGGTATCGATGATGTTGAAGCGGCGCTTCTTGCCATCACGGCCTTCCCAGAAGGTCGTCGTCGCGGCAGACGTGATGGTGATGCCGCGCTCCTGCTCCTGCTCCATCCAGTCCATCGTCGCAGCGCCGTCGTGCACTTCGCCGATCTTGTGGGACTTGCCGGTATAGAAGAGAATCCGCTCGGTCGTCGTCGTCTTGCCCGCATCGATGTGGGCCATGATGCCGAAATTGCGGTAGTCTTCGATCTTGTACTCGCGTGCCATAGGGGCGTCGCCTTTCGGACGGAAGCTTGAATTACCAGCGATAATGCGAGAAGGCGCGGTTCGCTTCCGCCATGCGGTGCGTGTCTTCGCGCTTCTTCACTGCGGTACCGCGGTTGTTCGCGGCATCCATCAGCTCGCCGGACAGGCGATCAACCATCGTGGTCTCGTTACGCTTGCGCGCCGCCGTGATGAGCCAGCGGATCGCCAGCGCCTGACGGCGCTCCGGACGAACGTCGACCGGGACCTGGTAGGTGGCACCACCGACACGACGCGAGCGAACCTCGACGTGCGGCGAGATGTTCTCGAGCGCCTGGTGGAAGACCGCGACCGCATCCTGGCGGGTCTTGTCGTGCACGGCGTCGAACGCGCCATAGACGATGCGCTCGGCGACCGACTTCTTGCCGTCATACATGACGGCGTTCATGAACTTCGACACGACGAGATCGCCGAACTTCGGGTCCGGGTTGATTTCGCGCTTTTCGGCTCTGTGACGGCGGGACATTCTATCGTCTCTTCAACTTGTCGGCGTGGGGCTTATTTCGGACGCTTGGCGCCGTACTTCGAACGGCGCTGTCTGCGGTTCTTGACGCCCTGCGTGTCGAGCACGCCGCGGATGATGTGATAGCGCACACCGGGAAGGTCCTTGACGCGACCGCCGCGGATCATCACCACGGAGTGCTCCTGAAGGTTATGCCCCTCGCCCGGAATGTAGCCGATGACTTCGAAGCCGTTCACGAGGCGCACCTTGGCGACCTTACGAAGTGCCGAGTTCGGCTTCTTCGGGGTCGTGGTGTAGACGCGCGTGCAAACGCCGCGCTTCTGCGGGTTGGCCTCGAGTGCCGGAACCGTGTTGCGCTCGACGGGGCGAACGCGCGGCTTCCGAACCAGCTGGTTAATGGTCGGCATTCCAACCTTCCCTCTTCTTCCAAATCCAGGTTCTGAACAAAACGCTCCGCCCGCGAGAGGAGTGTTCCTCATGCGCGAAACCGGGCAGTCGATCCGCTTGAACTGCGGACTGCCCGGAATGATGCAGAGGACCGTTCATACGGTCATGCAGCCAGCGATGTGTCGTCTCGTTGAACGAAGCCTTGTTTGAAGCGCTGGATCCCGGACGTGGCGTCCATGGGAAGATTCGGCTTCACATCGGCTCTGTTGGCGGGTGTTTAACGATTCTGATGGCCCTCGTCAACCCCGCAGACCCGGACACGCGCCTTACGATGCCCGCGGGCCGGACGCTTGTGCCGCGTCGTCAACGCAATCAATTGGCCGTGCCAGATAGCGGACCGACTTGGCGCCACCCTTTATCGCGGCACAGCCGATTTCGGCAAATCCCATCGTCGCGTGGAAAGCGTCGGAGAGCGGGTTCGGCGGCACGCGGTTGACCTCGCAGACGACACGGACGTGGTCCGACCGCCCCGCGGCAGTGAACACGGCGGCGTAGAGCTGCCTCGCCAGTCCGCGTCCGCGCGCTTCCGCCGCGACCACGACACGGTCGATGTACACGAAGCGTTCGAAGCGCTCGCGCATCCAGAGGAAATTGGGACTGGCATAGGCGGCGCCCTGGTCGAACGCCAAAAGGAACGCGGCTGCCGTCTCGGACCGGATGGCGAGGAAGGCCGAGTCCACCAACTCGGCCAACTCTCCCGCCGTCAGCAGCGACAATTCCTCTGCATGGGTGTTGTTGAGCGCCAGCAGCCCCGGCAGGTCGTCGGCGCGGATCGCCCGGAGCGCTGCTGCAGATTTCTCCTCGGAAGGTACGGTCATCGTCGGTGTCTCTTATAATGCCCCCGCGGAGCCGGAACGACGAAGGGCCGCTCTTGCGAGCGGCCCTTGATCATGTCGTGCGGTTCGAGGCGGCCGTTACTCGGCGGCGTCGTCGACCGAGGTTAGCATGCGGTCGGTGGCAGCTGCGTTGGCGGCCCGGCGGCGATCCTCGATGATGAGGTCGTCGCGCGACGTCGCGATGCGGCGCACCTGCGTCATCATTCCACCGGTACCGGCAGGGATGAGACGGCCGACGATGACGTTCTCCTTCAGGCCCTGCAGCGTGTCGGTCTTGCCGGCAACCGCTGCCTCGGTGAGCACCCGCGTCGTCTCCTGGAAGGAGGCGGCCGAGATGAAGGACGGCGTCTGCAGCGAGGCCTTGGTGATGCCGAGCAGCACGGGGTTGCCGGAAGCGGGCTTCTTGCCCTCCTCCTCCAGCCGCTCGTTCAGTTCGGCGAGCTCGATCCGGTCGACATGGTCTCCCGGGATGTAACCCGAGTCTCCCGACTCCACGATCTCGACCTTCTGCAGCATCTGCCGGACGATGACCTCGATGTGCTTGTCGTTGATCAACACGCCCTGCAGCCGGTAGACTTCCTGGATCTCGTTGACGAGGTAGCTCGCAAGAGCCTCCACGCCGCGGATCGCCAGGATGTCGTGCGGTGCCGGATTGCCGTCGAGGATGTAGTCGCCCTTCTCGATGACGTCGCCTTCCTGGAGGTGGAACGGCTTGCCCTTCGGGATCAGGTACTCGACCGCCTCCTCGCCTTCCTCGTGCGGCTCGATGACGATGCGGCGCTTGTTCTTGTAGTCGCGCCCGAACTTCACCGTGCCGTCGATCTCCGCGATGACCGCGTTGTCCTTCGGCTTGCGGGCCTCGAACAGCTCGGCGACGCGCGGCAGACCACCGGTGATGTCCTTGGTCTTCGCGCTTTCCATCGGAATACGCGACAGGACGTCACCCGCCTTCACCCTTGCGCCCGGCTCGATCGACAGAATGGCGTCGACCGACTGGTAGTAGCGGGCGTCGGAACCGCGCGCCAGCTTCAGGATCTCGCCGTTGTCGCCCTTGATGACGATCGCCGGCTTCAGGTCCTGGCCACGCGGGCTTGCCCGCCAGTCGATGACGGCACGCTTGGTGATGCCGGTCGACTCGTCGGCCTGCTCGGTGACCGAGATGCCGTCCACCAGGTCCTCGAAGTCCGCGATGCCTTCCAGCTCCGTCAGCACCGGGCGGGTATACGGATCCCACTCGGCGATACGCTGGCCGCGGCGCACCGTGTCCCCGTCGTCGACGAAGATGCGGCTGCCGTAGGTGACGCGGTGCGAAGCGCGCTCCTTGCCGGCCTGATCGAGGATCAGGATCGCCATGTTGCGGCCCATCGCCACGAGCTTGCCGTCCGAGTCCCGAACCACGTTGCGGTTGCGGATCTGGACCGTGCCCTCGTAGGAGGCCTCGAGGAACGAGCTGTCGACGACCTGTGCCGTGCCGCCCATGTGGAACGTCCGCATGGTCAGCTGGGTACCGGGCTCGCCGATCGACTGCGCCGCGATGACGCCGACGGCCTCGCCCATATTGACGGGCGTGCCGCGGGCCAGATCGCGCCCGTAGCAGATCGCGCAGATGCCGGTCCGCACTTCGCAGGTCAGCGCCGAGCGGATCTTCACCGACTGGATCTGGGCCTTCTCGATGATCTCGACATCCGGCTCCTCGATCGTGACGCCACCCTTGACGATGACCTCACCGGTGAGCGGATGCACGATGTCCTCGAGCGCCGTACGGCCCAGGATACGCTGGCCGATGGAAGCGACCACCTGGCCGGCGTCGACGATGGGCTGCATCGTCAGGCCCTTGGGCGTGCCGCAGTCGGTCTGCGTGATGATGCAATCCTGCGCGACGTCGACGAGACGACGCGTCAGGTAGCCCGAGTTAGCGGTCTTCAAGGCGGTGTCGGCCAGTCCCTTACGGGCACCGTGGGTCGAGTTGAAGTACTCGAGCACGGTCAGGCCTTCCTTGAAGTTCGAGATGATCGGCGTCTCGATGATCTCGCCCGAAGGCTTGGTCATCAGGCCGCGCATCGCCGCCAGCTGACGCATTTGGGTCGGCGACCCGCGCGCGCCGGAGTGCGACATCATGTAGATCGAGTTCATCGGCTTCTGACGGCCATCCTCGTTGAACTCGATGGCCTTGATACGCGCCATCATCTCGTCGGCGATCCTGTCCGTGCACTTGGCCCAGGCGTCGACCACCTTGTTGTACTTTTCGCCCTGGGTGATTAGGCCGTCATTGTACTGCTGCTCGTATTCCTTCGCGAGCGCCTGCGTCTCCCCGATCATCTGGGGCTTGGTGTCCGGGATCAGCATGTCGTCCTTGCCGAACGAGATGCCGGCGGTGCAGGCATGCTTGAAGCCGAGCTGCATGATGCGGTCGCAGAAGATCACCGTCTCCTTCTGACCGCAGTGGCGATAGACCTGGTCGATCATCCGGGAGATGTTCTTCTTGGTCATCAGCTCGTTGCAGATGTCGAACGGCACCTTGGCATTCTTCGGCAGCAATTCGCCGATGAGCATGCGGCCGGGTGTCGTCTCGTAGATCTTCGAGACCGGCTTGCCGTCGGCGTCGACGGTCTTGAAGCGACCCTTGATCTTGGAATGCAGCGTCACCGCCTTGGTGAACACCGCCTGCTCGAGCTCGCCGATATCGGAGAACACCATCCCCTGCCCCGGCTCGTTCTCGTTCATGATCGAGAGGTAATAGAGCCCGAGCACCATGTCCTGCGACGGCACGATGATCGGCTGGCCGTTCGCGGGATGCAGGATGTTGTTGGTCGACATCATCAGGACGCGCGCTTCGAGCTGCGCCTCGATGGACAGCGGCACGTGCACCGCCATCTGGTCGCCGTCGAAGTCGGCATTGAAGGCCGTGCAGACCAGCGGGTGGAGCTGGATCGCCTTGCCCTCGATAAGCACAGGCTCGAACGCCTGGATGCCGAGACGATGCAGCGTCGGCGCGCGGTTCAGCAGCACCGGATGCTCGCGGATGACCTCGTCGAGGATATCCCAGACTTCCGGACGCTCTTTCTCGACCAGCTTCTTGGCCTGCTTGACGGTCGACGAATAGCCCTTGGCGTCCAGACGCGCGTAGATGAACGGCTTGAACAGCTCGAGCGCCATCTTCTTCGGCAGGCCGCACTGGTGCAGCTTCAGCTCCGGACCGGTCACGATGACCGAACGGCCCGAATAGTCGACGCGCTTGCCGAGCAGGTTCTGGCGGAAACGCCCCTGCTTGCCCTTCAGCATGTCGGACAGCGACTTCAGCGGACGCTTGTTGGCGCCCGTGATGACGCGGCCGCGACGGCCGTTGTCGAACAGGGCGTCGACGGCCTCCTGCAGCATCCGCTTCTCGTTGCGGATGATGATGCCCGGCGCACGCAGCTCGATCAGCCGCTTCAGGCGGTTGTTACGGTTGATGACGCGGCGGTAGAGATCGTTGAGATCGGACGTCGCGAAACGGCCGCCGTCCAGCGGGACGAGCGGACGCAGGTCCGGCGGGATCACCGGAACGACGCTCATGATCATCCATTCCGGCTTGTTGCCGGAATCGAGGAAGTTCTCGACGATCTTGAGCCGCTTCATCAGCTTCTTGGTCTTGAGCTCGGAGGTCGTCTCCGCGAGCTCGGCCCGCAGATCGCCCGCGATCTTCTCGAGATCCATCGCGCCCAGGAGTTCCTGGATCGCCTCGGCGCCGATCAGCGCGGTGAAGCTGTCCTCGCCGAACTCGTCGACCGCGAGCATGTAGTCCTCTTCCGAC
Source organism: Aurantimonas endophytica (assembly GCF_014196845.1). Lineage (GTDB taxonomy): Bacteria > Pseudomonadota > Alphaproteobacteria > Rhizobiales > Rhizobiaceae > Aurantimonas > Aurantimonas endophytica. The sequence continues at coordinate 454,100 of NZ_JACIEM010000001.1, read as the reverse complement.
AGGAGCTGGTGCTCCTTCAGCGAGGTCAGGCCCGGCTCGGTGACGATGTAGTTCTCGAAATACAGGACGCGCTCGATATCCTTGAGCGTCATGTCGAGCAGCGTGCCGATGCGGCTCGGCAGCGACTTCAGGAACCAGATGTGCGCGACCGGCGCGGCCAGCTCGATGTGGCCCATGCGCTCGCGCCGCACGCGCGAGAGGGTGACCTCGACGCCGCACTTCTCGCAGATGATGCCCTTGTACTTCATGCGCTTGTACTTGCCGCACAGGCACTCGTAGTCCTTGATCGGACCGAAGATGCGCGCGCAGAAAAGCCCGTCACGCTCGGGCTTGAACGTGCGGTAGTTGATGGTTTCCGGCTTCTTGATCTCGCCAAAGGACCAGGAGAGGATCTTCTCGGGTGAGGCGAGCGAGATCCGGATCGAATCGAACGACTGCGCCGCAACCTGCGGGTTGAAGATGTTCATGACCTCTTGGTTCATGGATTTTCTCCTTCTGGGACGCGGAGCCCCGAGTCGCGGTGGCAGGGCCGACCGCTGAAATCTTCCTCGTAGAAGGACCGGCGCCGGCGGGCGCCGATCCGTTGCGCGGCCTTGTCAGGCCGCGCCTCGCAGAACGTCATTCGGCCGCGTCCGGCAGGCCATCGACGGGAGCCGGAAGCTCCACGGCGGTGTTGGCGAGATCGACGTCGAGACCCAGCGAGCGCATCTCCTTGACGAGCACGTTGAAGCTCTCCGGAATGCCGGATTCGAACGCGTCGTCGCCGCGCACGATCGACTCGTAGACCTTGGTACGGCCCGCGACGTCGTCCGACTTCACCGTCAGCATCTCCTGCAGCGTGTAAGCCGCACCGTATGCCTCGAGTGCCCAGACCTCCATCTCGCCGAAGCGCTGTCCACCGAACTGCGCCTTGCCGCCGAGCGGCTGCTGGGTGACCAGCGAGTACGGTCCGATCGAGCGGGCGTGGATCTTGTCGTCCACCAGGTGATGCAGCTTCAGCATGTAGATGTAGCCCATCGTCACCTGACGATCGAAGGCCTCGCCGGTACGGCCATCATAGGCTGTCGACTGGCCGCTGCTGTGAAGCCCAGCCTGTTCGAGCAGCTTGTTGATGTCCGCCTCGTTGGCACCGTCGAAGACCGGCGTCGCGATGGTGACGCCGTGCTTCATCTGGTCGGCAAGCAGCAGAACGCTCTTGTCGTCGTAGGTCCGGACCGGTTCGTTGCGGTCATTGTCCGGAATGATGTCCTCGATCGTCGCCCGCAGCGGCTTGATGTCGCCGTTGGCATTGTAGGCTTCGATGAGTTCACCGATCTTCCGGCCCATGCCTGCGCAGGCCCAACCGAGATGCGTCTCGAGGATCTGCCCGACATTCATGCGCGACGGCACGCCCAACGGATTGAGCACGATGTCGGCATGGGTGCCGTCCTCGAGGAACGGCATGTCCTCGACCGGGACGATCCGCGAGACGACGCCCTTGTTGCCGTGCCGGCCTGCCATCTTGTCGCCCGGCTGGATCTTGCGCTTCACAGCGACGAAGACCTTGACCTGCTTCATGACGCCCGGGGGCAGCTCGTCGCCGCGCTGGACCTTCTCGACCTTGTCCATGAAGCGCTGCTCGAGCGTCTTCTTCGCCTCGTCATAGACGTTGCGCAGATCCTCGAGTTCGGCCTGCAGCTTCTCGTCCTCGACCGCGAACATCCACCACTGCGAGCGCGGATATTCCCGCATCGCATCCGGCGACAGGCTCGAGCCCTTCTTGAAGCCCTTCGGCCCTGCCACGGCGGCCTTGCCGTCGAGCATGTCGATCAGACGGCCGTAGACGTTACGGTCGAGGATCGCCTGCTCGTCGTCGCGGTCCTTGGCGAGACGCTCGATCTCCTCGCGCTCGATCGCCATGGCGCGCTCGTCCTTCTCGACGCCATGCCGATTGAACACGCGCACCTCGACGACCGTGCCGAAGGCACCGGGGGGCATGCGGCTCGACGTGTCGCGCACGTCGGAGGCCTTCTCGCCGAAGATGGCGCGCAGAAGCTTCTCTTCCGGCGTCATCGGGCTTTCGCCCTTTGGCGTGATCTTGCCGACCAGGATGTCGCCCGGCTGCACCTCGGCGCCGATATAGACGATGCCGGCTTCGTCGAGGTTCTTCAGCGCTTCTTCCGACACGTTCGGAATGTCGCGGGTGATCTCCTCGGGTCCAAGCTTGGTATCGCGCGCCATGACCTCGAACTCCTCGATATGGATCGAGGTGAAGACGTCGTCGGCGACGATGCGCTCGGAGAGGAGGATCGAATCCTCGTAGTTGTAGCCGTTCCACGGCATGAACGCGACGAGCACGTTCCGGCCGAGCGCGAGATCGCCCAGATCGGTCGACGGACCATCGGCGATGATGTCGCCCTTCTCGACCCGGTCACCCACCGCCACCAGCGGACGCTGGTTGATGCAGGTGTTCTGGTTCGAGCGCTGGAACTTCATCAGCCGGTAGATGTCGACGCCCGAGCGGCCGGCCTGGAGGTCGCCGGTCGCGCGGATGACGATACGCGTCGCATCGACCTGGTCGACGACGCCGGTCCGCCGCGCGGCGATGGCAGCGCCGGAGTCCCGCGCGACGATGGATTCCATGCCGGTTCCGACGAACGGCGCTTCGGCCCGCACCAGCGGAACCGCCTGACGCTGCATGTTCGAGCCCATCAGCGCGCGGTTCGCGTCATCGTTCTCGAGGAACGGAATGAGCGCGGCCGCGACCGACACGAGCTGCTTCGGCGAAACGTCCATGAGGTCGACATTGTCGCGCGGCGTCATGAAGACGTCGCCGGAATGCCGGCAGACCACGAATTCGTTCTCGAAGTTCATGTCCTTCGTCAGCACCGCGTTCGCCTGCGCGACGTGGTGCTTGGACTCCTCCATGGCCGACAGATAGACGACCTCGTCGGTCACCTTGCCGTCCACGACCTTGCGATACGGGCTCTCGATGAAGCCATACTTGTTGACCCGAGCAAACGTCGCCAACGAGTTGATAAGACCGATGTTCGGGCCTTCCGGCGTCTCGATCGGGCAGATCCGGCCGTAATGGGTCGGATGCACGTCGCGCACCTCGAAGCCGGCCCGCTCGCGCGTCAGACCACCGGGTCCAAGCGCCGACAGGCGACGCTTGTGGGTGATCTCCGACAGCGGGTTGGTCTGATCCATGAACTGCGACAGCTGCGAGGAACCGAAGAACTCGCGCACGGCCGCGGCCGCCGGCTTGGCGTTGATCAGGTCCTGCGGCATCACCGTGTCGATCTCGACCGACGACATGCGCTCCTTGATCGCCCGCTCCATGCGGAGCAGACCGATGCGGTACTGGTTCTCCATGAGCTCGCCGACCGAGCGCACGCGGCGATTGCCGAGATTGTCGATGTCGTCGATCTCGCCCTTGCCATCGCGCAGGTCGACCAGCGTCTTCACGACGGCGAGGATGTCCTCCTTGCGCAGCACGCGCACGGTGTCCTCGGCGTCGACGTCGAGACGCATGTTCATCTTCACGCGGCCGACGGCCGACAGATCGTAGCGCTCCGCATCGAAGAACAGCGACTTGAACATCGCCTCGGCGGTGTCGATCGTCGGCGGCTCGCCGGGACGCATGACGCGGTAGATGTCGAACAGCGCGTCCTGGCGGCCTTCGTTCTTGTCGACGGCCAGCGTGTTGCGAATATAGGCGCCAACATTGACGTGGTCGATGTCGAGGACCGCGATCTCGTCGTGGCCGGCGTCGACCAGCACCTTGAGCGTCTTCTCGTCGATCTCGTCGCCAGCCTCGAGGTAGACCTCACCCGTCTCCGGGTCGACGATGTCTTCGGCCAGGTAGTTGGTGTAGAGGTCTTCCTCGGTCGCCCGGAGCGCCTTGACACCCTTTTCCTGCATCTGGCGCGCCTGGCGGGCGGTGACCTTCTTGCCAGCCTCGACGAGAACCTCGCCGGTGTCAGCGTCGATCAGGTCGACGACCGCGCCCTGGTTGCGGACGCGCTCGACCGAGAACGGCACGCGCCAGCCATTCTTGTCCTTCTCGAACTTCACGATGTCGTAGAAGGTCGAGAGGATTTCCTCGCCATCCATGCCCAGCGCCATCAGCAGCGACGTCACCGGGATCTTCCGGCGACGGTCGATGCGCGCATGCACGACGTCCTTGGCGTCGAACTCGATGTCGAGCCAGGAGCCCCGGTACGGAATGACCCGGGCGGCGAACAGCAGCTTGCCCGAGGAATGGCTCTTGCCCTTGTCGTGGTCGAAGAAGACGCCCGGCGAGCGGTGCATCTGCGAGACGATCACGCGCTCGGTGCCGTTGACGATGAAGGTGCCGTTGGTCGTCATGAGCGGCATGTCGCCCATGTAGACGTCCTGCTCCTTGATGTCCTTGATGGACTTGGAGCCGGTATCTTCGTCAATGTCGAAGACGATCAAGCGCAGCGTCACCTTGAGCGGCGCGGCGTAGGTCAGGTCGCGCTGCCGGCACTCGTCGACGTCGAATTTCGGCGCTTCGAACTCGTACTTGACGAATTCGAGCATTGCCTGGCCGGAGAAGTCGGAAATCGGGAAGACCGACCGGAAAACGGCCTGCAGACCCTCGTCGGTGCGGCCGCCCTGGGGCTCCTCCACCATCAGAAACTGATCGTATGAGGCCTTCTGGACCTCGATGAGGTTCGGCATCTGGGCAACTTCGGGAATCGACCCGAAGAACTTGCGCACGCGCCTGCGACCGCTAAACGTCGTCGTCTGAGACATCGTCGCTCCTTCTCGTGACATCGCCCTTGACCGAAGGGCTTCAACTCTTATTCCTCTCCGCCGAGAGGAGCCGTCGCTGTCCGGGACGGACAGGGCGGCCTTGACGAACTACCGGGACGGACCCCCGCGTCTCCGAAAGGCTCCGAGGAGCCTTCGGGACACGCGTGCACCTGCTTGCCGCAGGTCTTCCGATACCGGACCGGTGCCACCGATCCTGCCCGCCCTTGCAGCGAGCACGGAAGGCGGGACGGCAAAAGCCGCCCCGCCTACCGGATTTTCGTTGGCAACCGCGGCTACGCCGCGATTACTTGACTTCGACCGTCGCACCAGCCTTCTCGAGCTGGTCCTTGATCTTCTGCGACTCTGCCTTGTCGACGGCTTCCTTGACCGGCTTCGGGGCGTTGTCGACGAGGTCCTTGGCTTCCTTCAGGCCGAGACCCGTGATCGCGCGGACTTCCTTGATGACGTTGATCTTCTGGGCGCCGGCGGCGACGAGAATGACGTTGAATTCCGTCTGCTCTTCGGCGGCCTCGGCCGGAGCCGCGCCACCAGCGGCGGCAACGGCGACAGGAGCGGCGGCGGAAACGCCCCACTTCTCTTCCAGCATCTTCGACAGCTCGGCCGCCTCGAGGACGGTCAGGGTCGAGAGTTCGTCAACGATCTTGGCAAGATCAGCCATTTTGATTTTCCTTCAGGTTCGAACTTTGAGTTGAGCAGCGAGGAACCATCCTCACGCCGCCTCGTCCTTCTTGGCGTACGCTCCGAAGACGCGCGCGAGTTGCCCCGCAGGCGCCTGGAGAACTCCAGCAATGCGCGTGGCCGGTGTGCTGATCATACCGACCAGCTTGGCCCTGAGTTCGTCCAGCGACGGCATGTTGGCCAAAGCCTTCACACCATCGGCATCGAGCGTGGTCTTGCCCATCGCTCCGCCGAGGATCACGAGCTTGTCGTTCCCCTTGGCGAAATCGTTGGAGACCTTGGCCGCCGCGACCGGATCGCTCGAATAAGCGATCAGTGTCTGGCCCTCGAACAGGTTCGAGATGCCTTCGGCGTCCGTGCCTTGAAGAGCGATCTTGGCGAGGCGGTTCTTCGCGACTTTGACGGTGCCTCCCGCATCACGCATCTTCGACCGATAGTCGTTCATATGCGCGACGGTAAGACCGGCATAGTGGGCCACCACGACCGTTCCGGAGACCTTGAAGGTCTCTTGAAGCGCCGTGACGAATTCGCGTTTTTCCGCTCTGTCCACTGCCTCTCTCCATTTGACTGCAACGCCCGAGGACGTCGTAGCCGGTTGCCTTTTGCCGCCCGGACCATCCGGGCGACGCTCGGAGATCCTGTCCCCTCGGCTGCCCGGGCGATTCCGATGGAACCGACAGGCGACGCAAGGCATTCGGAGGTTCGAACCGAAGTCCCGGACGGACCGGAAAATTCGGAACACCCCGTCTCATGAGGGCTATCTGACGATTATGACCGGTCGTTAGACCAGTCGCCCCGCAATCTCGGACAGGCATTCAGGGAGCCCCGAGGGACTCCCACGCACCGGGGCAAGCCCCGGAACCTTTTTGAAGGTGAACGCCGCATATAGGCGCGCCGTTCACCAATTGAAAGTCTCAGGCGGAAGCCGCGAGAGACGACGGGTCGATCCGGACACCGGGGCCCATGGTCGAGGTGATCGCGACGCGCTGGACGTAGTTGCCCTTGGCGCCCGTGGGCTTGGCCCGCTGCACCGCGTCGGCGAACGCACGGATGTTCTCGGTGATCGCCTTGGAATCGAAGCTGACCTTGCCGACGCCGGCATGCACGATGCCGGCCTTCTCGACGCGGAACTCGACGGCGCCGCCCTTCGACGCCTTGACCGCGGCAGCGACGTCCGGCGTGACCGTGCCGACGCGCGGGTTCGGCATCAGGCCGCGCGGGCCAAGCACCTTACCGAGGCGGCCGACGAGGGCCATCATGTCGGGGGTCGCGATGGCGCGGTCGAAATCGATCGTGCCGTTCTGCACCTGCTCGACGAGATCCTCGGCACCAACGAGATCGGCGCCCGCGGCCCGGGCTTCGTCAGCCTTGTCGCCGCGCGCGAAGACCGCGACACGAACCGTCCGGCCGGTGCCGTTCGGCAGATTGACCACGCCGCGGACCATCTGGTCCGCATGGCGCGGGTCGACGCCGAGGTTCATCGACACTTCGACGGTCTCGTCGAACTTGGCGGTTGCCCGCTGCTTCAGCATCTCGACGGCCTCGTCGAGACCGTAGAGCTTGAGCCGATCGATGCCCTCACGGGCGTTCTGAATGCGCTTTCCAGCCTTTGCCATCGTCTCAACCCACCACTTCGAGGCCCATGGAGCGGGCAGAGCCCTCGATCATCGCCATCGCCGCGTCCAGATTGGTCGCGTTGAGGTCCTGCAGCTTCTTTTCCGCGATCTCGCGGACCTGGTCACGGGTGACCGATCCGGCGACGGACTTGCCCGGAGTCTGCGACCCCTTCGGAAGGTTGGCGGCCTTCTTGAGGAAGTAGCTGACCGGCGGGGTCTTCATCACGAACGTGAAGGACTTGTCCTGGTAGTAGGTGATGATGACCGGGATCGGCTGACCCTTCTCCTGGTCCTGCGTCTGGGCGTTGAACGCCTTGCAGAATTCCATGATGTTGACGCCACGCTGACCGAGCGCGGGTCCGATCGGCGGGGACGGCGTTGCCGAACCGGCCGGGACCTGCAGCTTCAGCTGGCCCTGGATTTTTTTAGCCATTGCTTCCTGCTTTCGTTTCTGGCGCCAAAAGCCCGTAACGACGGAGCCTCCGGCAGCTTTTTGCAGTTCGCGCGGTGCGGCATGATCGGCCGGCTAAGCCTCGATGCCTCCCGCACTGGGATCGGGCCGAAGCCCGGCGGTCAGACCTTTTCGACCTGACCGAATTCGAGATCGACGGGCGTTGCCCGACCGAAGATCGACACTTCGACCTTGAGCCGTGTGCGCTCCTGGTCGACTTCCTGAACGACGCCGTTGAACGAGGCGAACGGACCATCCGACACGCGGACGTTCTCGCCGATGTCGAAGGAGATCGTCGGCTTCGGCCGCTCGACGCCGTCCTGGACCTGCATCAGGATCTGCTCGGCTTCCTTGTCGGAAATCGCCACCGGACGATTGTCCGGCCCGAGGAACCCGGTGACCCGCGGCGTGTTCTTGATCATCGAGAACACGGCGTCGGTCAGCTCGGCCTTCACCAGCACGTAGCCCGGAAAGAACTTTCGCTCGGCGTCGACCTTGCGCCCGCGACGAACCTCGACGACCTTCTCGGTCGGGACGAGGATCTTCTCGAACTTGTCGGAGAGCCCCTTCTGCCGGGCCTGCTCCTCGATCGATTCCGCGACCTTCTTCTCGAAATTCGAGTAGGCGTGGACGATGTACCAGCGGGCGGTCATGATGCTGCGATTACTCCTGCGGTGTCTGGCGTCAGACGCTGACGTTCATGATCAACCCGACCAGATAGCCAAGGGCCTGGTCGGCGATAAAGAAGAACGCCGCGGCAAAGGTGACCATCACGAACACCATGATCGTCGAGATCATCGTCTCCCGGCGGGTCGGCCACGTGACCTTTGCGGTCTCGGTGCGCACCTGCTGGATAAAGGTGAAGGGATTGGTCTTGGCCATGCACCGCTCATAGCTAAAGCGCGTGAAGGCCGCTAACCAGCCCCACGCGCCACGTGTCTGTGAAAATCCATTTAAACGCCCTTGACGTGATTCACAAGCCCGGTCGCGTCAATTTCGGATGATCGGGGGCCGAGGGCTCTGGCAGGGGCAGTAGGGCTCGAACCTACGACCTGCGGTTTTGGAGACCGCCGCTCTACCAACTGAGCTATACCCCTTCGCGGGGTCCGAATATCGCCTCGCGGCAGGAACTGCAACAGCGATTTTCGCAACGCCCTCCGCCTGGCTCCGGCGGCGACACACGGCCGCCATGGAAAGGCTGGTGCCGTCCGTGTCTGCATCTCGCAGCCCGCGGCGTCCTGCGCCAGTTTGCAATGGACACCCCCATGGCGGATCGCTACATCCGCCGCGGCAGGGTTCGGACCGTAGCCGAGAGCAGCCGGCCACCAGATGATACCGGAGTCGGCCATGAACAAGACCACGGTGAACCGGCCAAAGTCGCTCATCCTGTTCGACCTCGACGGCGTGATCCTGGATTCGCGCCGGAATATGGAGATCGCCTGGAGCAGCGTTCGGGAGGAGCTCGGGATCGCCCTGCCCTTCGAGGCCTATTTCGCGGAGATCGGGCGACCGTTCCCCGACATCATGGCGCGGCTCGGGCTCGCCCATTCAGCCGGCGCCATCGAACGGGTGTTCCGGCGCGCCTCCAGCCAGTCGCTGCACGAGACACCTGTCTTCGAGGGGATCGACAAAATGCTGTCGACCCTTGCCGATAGTGGTCGGCAGCTCGGCATCGTGACATCGAAGGACGCGGCGCGGACCGAACTCGTCCTTGACCGCCTGCCCATCGGCTTCGCGGTGGTCATGACTCCCCGTGACGGGCTGCGGGGCAAGCCGGCGCCCGATCACCTCCTGTTTGCGATGGCCCGGTGCAACGTCGACCCTTCGAACACAGTCTTCATCGGCGACATGGATTCGGACGCGGAAGCCGCGCGCCGGGCGCGCGTCGACTACGTCCACGTCGACTGGGGTTACGGTGCACGGCCGGCCGACTGTCTCTTTGCGGCCAAAGCGCCGGCCGATCTCCAGACATTCCTGCTCAGTTGAGGACCCGCATCATGGCCCCGCGTATCGTCGCCGTCATTCCCTGCCGTTTCGGCGCTTCCCGCTTTCCCGGCAAGCCGATCGCCGACATCAACGGCAAGCCGATGCTCTGGCACGTCTATCAGCAGACGATCGCCGCCGAGGGCATCGATGCGGCGACGATCGCCACCGACGACGACCGGATCCGCAAGGTATGCGAGGTGCTGGATCTGCCTGTGCTGATGACCCGCAGTGACCACGCATCCGGCACGGATCGCGTGGCCGAATGCGCTGCACGCCTCGATGCCGATATTATCGTCAACGTCCAGGGCGACGAGCCGATGATCGAGCCGGAGGCGATTGCGCGCGTCGCCAGAGGCATCGCCGCCTGCGACGATCCGAATGTCCAGGCGTCCAACGGCTACAACGAGATATCCTCGCCCTCCGACGCGATCGACACCAACGTGGTCAAGGTGGTGATGACCGTATCGCGCCTGGCCATGGCCTATTCCCGCCTGCCGATCCCCTATCCGAAAGGCGGCGCCGTCCGCCATCTGCGCCAGCTCGGCCTCTATGCCTTCCGTCGCGAGGGGCTTGAGCGTTTCGCTTCGCTGAAGCCCGGACCGCTGGAACAGGCCGAGGGCGTCGAGATGCTGCGCTTCGTCGAGCACGGCTACGGGGTCCAGATGGTGCAGGTGCCCAACGACGAAGGCATTCCGGTCGACACGCCGGCCGATCTCGACCGCGTCCGCACGCTGATGGCCGGCCATTGAGTTTCGTCTGGTCCCGCCCCGTGCCAGAGCCTCGTGGGATCCGGACGCCAGCGCGTAAGCAGGAGCTCGTTCCGTGACCGAGACCGTGCGGCAGCCGTTCAATGCTGACGAAGAGCAGGTCATTGCCCGGGATTTTGCCCCCCTGTCGGCCCGGCACGCGGCATGGCTGGGCGCCAGAGGTCTGACGGACCGGCCGTGGTTCATCCTCGGCTCGGCGCCGGATCCGCATGTCCCGGATCCCTTCCCGCCGCGGACCGCCCATGTCCACGTCAAATATGCCGGGCACGCGGCGCGCCAGCATGGACTGCCATCGGGCGACCTCACCTTTCTCCTGACGAAAACAAAGCCCGAGGAGATCGCCGGGCTCTCCGTCGATTCCATCCTGCGGCTGTGCAAGCGCCAGAGCCTTCTGACACGGCTTCGTCGCGACCTGCCGTTTCTCAAGGCCAGGGAATGCGCCCTCACCGACCGCGAACGCGATGCCTTCATCATCGGCACGCTGGGCACGCTCTTCGGCGGCAGCGGCGACGAGATCAGGCCGTCCAACGGCGTGGCGCTGATCGCCTACGCTATTGCCGTCGGCATCCCGCAGATCATCGTCGCCGGCATCTCTCTCGACAGCGACGGCTATGCCTACGACCGCTCCGCGCGCACCAGGCGCCATCTCGCGGAGGATCGTGCAGCGCTCGCGGTCGTCGCCGAGCGCTATCCCCAGGTAACGACGACCGAACCCAGCCTCAGCCGGATAACCGGCCTCCCCCTGATGGCGAGCGTCGCCGCCGGCTGAGCGAACGGCGCGCCCGGTTCAGGACTTGCCGGGCGCCTCGGCGGCCGATTTCTCCGCCAGCTTCTGCTTGCGCGTCTTGGGCTTCAACGAGCGCAGGAACCCGCTGAACCAGCCCTGCAACCGGGTCAGGGACAGCAGCCGGTCGACCACGATGTTGGTGCCTTCCAGCCGTTCGGACAGCACCTCGGCCGAGACCAACGCCACGTCCGAGGGGGTAATGCCCGGCACGCGCTCGGCGATGCGGTCCCATCGACCGCCGCTGCTTCCGCCGTCCATCGTCAGCCGACCGTTTCGCACCAGCAGCCGGTTGACGATCTGCTCGAAGGTCCATTCGTGGTCGTGAAAGAGCTTCCACGCCTGCGACCGGCGCGCGGTGAAGCCGGCGAGGACGATCGGCAGATCGGGACAGGCTTCCGCCAGCCAGTAGGCCAGAGCGAAGCCGCTCGTCGGCACATGCGTCGGCGGATAGAAGTCCACGAAGACCGGGGTGAGATCGAGATAGCCGACCCTGGCGCCACCGAAATCGTTGGCCGGGCTGAAGACTTCCTGGTCGCCGGCGCTGAGGTTCAATATGCCTTGAAAATGCGCGCCGCGCAGGAGCCGCAGCACGTCGTCGACTTCCCGCCGATAGACGATGTTGGCCCCGGCCGCGCTACTGCGGGCAACCAGCAGCGACGGCCGGTCGAACGGCGCGTCGAGAACCTTGAAGACCTTGTTGAAGAAGACGAAGAGCGTGCCATCACCGTAACGCGACCCGAGCGATGCGATATCGACCGCGTCGCTGTTGGCGACGAGCACGACCCGCGCGAAACCGCCGAGATAATCCGCCCAGCCCTCGCGTGTGTCGGGCAAGCCTGACCCGCGATATTCGGTTGCGTTCAAGTGTCTGCGCCCCGCCCGTCAGCCGCCGCGCTGCTGCACGAAGAGCGTGCGCTCGCGCGCGGCGAACCACTCGTCGGCATAGTCGTCATTCTTGTATTCGTCGAAATACGGGCCGCCGTCGGTGAAGTGAACGTTGCGGGCGTCGGCGTTGAAGTCGTACTCGTTGACCAGCCAGTTCCACGCTGCCGGGATCTCGCCGATATTCTCGTCGCCCTCGAGCCACTTGAACTGGTGCAGCTCGAGCCCGGTGGCCGAGTTCACATAGTCGGTGGTCAGCGCACGGCATCGGGCATTATTGAAGAGCATGACGCTCGACCAGTTCTTCTTCTCGTACTTGGTCTGCGTCTGCCCGAGGAACTTGGTCTCGACCTTCGGCGTGTAGTCGTGCTTGACGACCTGCACCGCGTAGTTCTCATCCCGCAGCGCCCAGAGCTCGGCAATGTCGGCACGCATCAGCATGTCGCAATCCATGAACAGGCTCCAGCCCTCGAAATTGCTCAAGGCCGGCACGAGAAAGCGCGAGAAGGAAAATTCGGTGGACTGCAGCGCATTGCGCTCGCGGGTGAAGACCGACCCGAGATTCGGCAGATAGAGCGGAGAAAACAGGACCGGCACCGACGACCGCTCGAGAATGCTCTGGCAAAGGACGTGGTAGGCAATCACTTCCTTGGAGTCGAACCCTACGAAGACCTGGACTGGCGGGTGCTTCACGTGACGACCTCGTTGTTTGATAAACCGGAGGCCTCATACACCCCCGATGCGCAATGTCCAATTCCGAACGGCCGCCTGATACCGCGCCGGCGGCCGAAAGGGTCGACAGCGGCAGCTGAACCGCATCGCCGTCAGGGCTTCCACAGGCGCAGGCCGAGATCCTCCGCCAGTTCCGGCTCGCTGGTGGCGACCCGCTTGTCCTCCCGCAGGCGGGTCAGGGCATACCGGTCCTCGGCGATCTGCAGCCGTGGGCGGGCGAGCGTGTCGTAGGAATGTCCGGCGCGCGAAAAGGAAAAGCCAGAAAGGACGATTTCGGGAACGCCGAGGAAGAGCCCATAGCAGAGCGCCGCAATGCCGGTCGATGGCTTGCCCAGTTCACCCACCGTCAGGATTTCAGGCCCCAGCAGCGCCTGGTTGATCGCTTCCCGGTCATCGGGATCAAGCGAGACCAGCGCGCCGATCTTCGCCCGGCGCTGGCGGATCAGCTTCCAGCGCTGCCGCCATCTCGGCCGCGCATTGTACCACAGCAACGCCTTCGTCTCGAGATCGGGGAAGACCTTCCAGGATTCCACCGGGCGACGGACCGTCAGGTCGGCGGGATCCCAGCCGCGCTGCTTCGCCGCCAGGCCCGAATTGTTGATGTCGATGCGCGCATGGCTCGCCAAGAGGTCGGCAGGCATGGTCGGCTCCGGTGCGCCTCCCAGGAGCACCCAGGGGCGATGAAGGAGCCCAAGCCGGCCCATCGCCTCGCGCTGCGCCTCGCGCACCTGCAGCAGCCGCGCCGTCAGCGGGGCATCTGTCATCGACGCCGCGCCGCGTGGTGGATCCGGATCGCGTCAGCGATCGCCTCTGCCTGGTCGGCAAATCGGTAGTCGTAGGGATCGAGGGCTCCCCCAAAGCGTCGGGTCAGGCCCAGAGTTTCCTGCAGGTCATGATGGAACCACTCGAACTTCTCGAGCCGTTCGCCATCGACCGGAGCGAGGTCGAGACTGTAGACGGGACGACCCGACGTCAGTGCCTCGCAATGCATCGTCACCGTGTCCTTGCCGATGAGAAAGCTGTCCGCGGCGGCGAGATAGTCGTGATACGGGTTCTCGCCTGCCCGGTCCCAGATGTGGACACGCGGATCCTCGATCCGGAGCAGCGCCTCCAGCAGCGTCGGGCGGCTGCGGCGCGACGTCGTTACGAGCACGAGGCGGCCCTCCGCGGCCAGCTGCCGGGCAATCCCGACCAGACGCTGGACGGTCGCCGCATCGTAGTCATAGGCCCCGTTCGGCCCGCCGAGGAGCATTGCCACGATGTGGCTCTCGTCGCCGGCTGGCAGCCAGCGCGCGCGGGCGACAGGCCGCCGCTCGTCCAGCCATTGCCGGGTGATGCGATGCGGCACCCCGATCATGCTGCGATATTCGGTGCCTTCCAGCCTCTCGCTATTCCAGTCGTGCCGGGAGACAAAGGCAAGGTCGTAGATTCCCGCCGACGGCGGGGCCGGCGGCTGCAGGTGCACCGCGAGCGGACGCCCGCCGAAGCGCTCCTTGATCCGCGCCACGTGTCGCTCGGCGAACCAGCCGCAGGAGATGACGATATCGGGCTCCGGCTCCCGCACGCGCCGGTACGGTGACAGCAGGCCGCGCCGCCATTTCGCCAGGCGGTTTATCGTGTGAACCACCGGGTCGCTCGCGAGATGGCCGGCAACGCCGAGGCATTGGGTCAGCGTACCCGCCTTTTCCTCGCTCACCGTCCAGACGCGCACGCGTATCTCCCCGCAGATCTCGCCGGTCTCTAGCGCAAATCCCTCGGCCGGCGCCAGCCACCCGCGAGCCGATGCAGCGGCCGAAGGCCACGAGTTCCTCCATCGACCAGCGTCTAAGGTCGACTGACCCAGGAGTGTCCCCGGAAATGCAAACGGGCCCCGCGAAGGGCCCGTTTATCAAGTGTCTGCGGAAGGCTGCGCCGTGCGCGGCCGTCGTTACTCGATGATCGAGGCGACGATGCCGGCGCCGACGGTGCGGCCGCCTTCGCGGATGGCGAAGCGCAGGCGCTCTTCCATCGCGATCGGCACGATCAGCACCACGTCCATCGTCACGTTGTCGCCCGGCATCACCATCTCGGTGCCCTCGGGCAGCGTGCACACGCCCGTCACGTCCGTCGTGCGGAAGTAGAACTGCGGACGGTAGTTGGTGAAGAATGGCGTATGACGGCCGCCCTCTTCCTTCGTCAGGATGTACGCCTCGGCCTTGAACTTGGTGTGCGGCTTCACCGAACCCGGCTTGCACAGCACCTGGCCGCGCTCGACGCCCTCGCGATCCACACCGCGGATCAGCGCGCCGATGTTGTCGCCCGCCTGGCCCTGGTCGAGCAGCTTGCGGAACATCTCGACGCCCGTCACCGTCGTCTTCTTGGTGTCGCGGATGCCGACGATCTCGACTTCCTCGCCGACCTTGACGATGCCGCGCTCGACACGGCCGGTCACCACCGTGCCGCGACCCGAGATCGAGAACACGTCCTCGATCGGCATCAGGAACGGCAGGTTGATCGGACGCTCCGGCGTCGGGATGTAGGCGTCGACTTCGGCCATCAGCGCACGCACCGCGTCCTCGCCGATCTTCTTGTCGCTGTCTTCCAGCGCCGCAAGCGCCGAACCCTTGACGATCGGAATGTCGTCGCCCGGATACTCATAGCTCGACAGGAGCTCGCGAACCTCGAGCTCGACCAGCTCCAGGAGCTCCTCGTCGTCGACCTGGTCGACCTTGTTGAGGAACACCACGATCGCCGGCACGCCGACCTGACGGGCGAGCAGGATGTGCTCGCGGGTCTGCGGCATCGGGCCGTCGGCCGCCGAAACCACCAGGATCGCGCCGTCCATCTGCGCAGCGCCGGTGATCATGTTCTTCACATAGTCGGCATGGCCCGGGCAGTCGACATGCGCGTAGTGCCGCGCTTCCGTCTCGTACTCGACATGCGCCGTCGAGATCGTGATGCCGCGCGCCTTCTCTTCCGGCGCCGCGTCGATCTGGTCATACGCACGGTATTCGCCGAAATACTTCGTGATCGCTGCCGTCAGCGACGTCTTGCCGTGATCAACGTGACCGATCGTCCCGATGTTCACATGCGGCTTGTTGCGCTCAAATTTACTCTTGGCCATGCCTGCTCCCAGTCCGGAGGTCTGAAGTTCCGGCGCGACATAGCGAGTGCGGCCGCCAAAGACAAGCGTGCCGCACCGCACACCGCGATATGGCCTCGGCCGAGCGGCGCGTCTTTCGCCGAATCCGGACACGATTCCGACGATTCATGTCTCCGCCGGCGCGTTCGACCCGCAGCTGATCGATCACGTCGACGCAGAAGGCGCTCCAGCGGCGCAGTGACGGCAGGAGGTGTCGGGCACGGAGGACGGCCACTGCGCCCCAGCTATCGGGCGATACGCAGTCCCGCCCGTGCCGCGCGCCGTCACCTGCCCCAGGCCGCCTTGAGGATCACGCGTCCGAGCAGTCGCCGCGCCGGCCGAGGCATAAACAGAGCATCAACGGTCTATGCGATGTTTAGGGTCCCCACCCATACGGATAATGGCGCGTTGACGGCCCCCGGAAGCACATAGGCTGCATCCTCACACGGAGCGCAGTCATGCTCGACATTCTCTACATCCTCCTGGCAGTCGGTTTCTTCTTCGCCACGGCGTTCGCCGTCGGCGGCTGCGAACGGCTTTGAGGAGAAGTCCATGACCCTGGACCTCATCCTCGGCGGCCTGACCGCCATCGGCCTCCTCTTCTATCTCGGCTACGCGCTCGCGCGTCCCGAACGGTTCTGAGGGGCCTTCTATGTCATCGGACATCATCCAGTTCGCGCTCTATGGCGCGCTGCTGACGGCCCTTGCCTGGCCGCTCGGCATCTACATGGCCAAGGTCTTTTCCGAAGAGAGGACCTTCCTTACCCCCGTGCTGCAGCCGGTGGAGAGGCTTCTCCTCGGTGTTGCCGGAGTGGACCGGAACAATGCCGGACAGCACTGGACGCGCTATGCGCTCGCCGCGCTGGCGTTCAATCTCGCCGGCTGGGTGCTGCTCTATGCGATCCTGCGGCTGCAGCACCTGCTGCCGTGGAACCCGGAAGGCATGCCGCCTCTGTCGCCGGATCTTGCCTTCAACACGGCGGTCAGCTTCGTCACCAATACCAACTGGCAGGCCTATGGCGGCGAGACGACGATGTCGTATTTCAGCCAGATGGTCGGCCTCGCCGTCCAGAACTTCGTGTCGGCGGCGACCGGCATCGCCATCGGTGCCGCCGTCATTCGCGGTTTCTTCGGACGGGAGACCAGGTCGCTCGGCAATTTCTGGGTCGATCTCACCCGGTCGGTCCTCTACGTCCTGCTGCCGCTGTCGATCCTGGTCGGACTGGCGCTCGTCTGGCAGGGCGTGCCGCAGAACCTGACGGCCCATGTCGACGCCACGACGGTGGAAGGCGCCCGGCAGACCATCGCCCAGGGCCCGGCAGCATCGCAGATCGCGATCAAGCAGCTCGGCACCAATGGCGGCGGCTTCTTCAACGCCAACTCGGCGGTGCCTTACGAGAACCCGACGCCGCTCTCGAACCTCATCGAGATGGTCTCCATCCTGCTGATCCCGGCGGCCTTCTGCTTCATGTTCGGCCGGATGGGCCGTGACATGCGGCAGGGCGTGGCGATCTTCGCGACGATGCTGATCCTCTTCATCGGCGGCCTTGCCCTCACATACGCGCCGGAAATCCAGGGCAATGCGCTCTTTGCGGAGATGCCGGTGGACCAGTCCGCCGGCAACATGGAGGGCAAGGAAGTCCGCTTCGGCACCGGCAATTCCGCGCTGTGGGCTGCCGCGACCACGGCCGCGTCCAACGGCTCGGTGAACTCCATGCACGACAGCTACACCCCGCTGGGCATGCTGGCGCCGATGCTGCAGATGCAGCTCGGCGAGATCGTCTTCGGCGGCGTCGGCTCGGGCTTCTACGGCATGCTGCTGTTCGTGGTGCTGACGGTGTTCCTCGCCGGCCTCATGGTCGGGCGGACGCCGGAATATCTCGGCAAGAAGATCGAGGCGAAGGAGGTCAAGCTCTCGATCATCGCCTTCCTGGTGATGCCGCTCGGCGTCCTCGTCTTCGGCGCCATGGCCGCCATGATCCCGACGGCCCTCGCATCGCTTCAGGATAGGGGTCCGCACGGGCTTTCCGAGATCCTCTACGCCTACTCCTCGGCGACCGGAAACAACGGCTCGGCGTTCGCCGGCTTCAATGCCAACGTCCCGTATCACAACGTGATGCAGGGCATCGCGATGCTGCTCGGGCGCTACGCCTTCATCGTGCCGATGCTGGCCGTTGCCGGGTCGCTTGCCGCCAAGAAGACCGTTCCGGCTTCGTCCGGGACCTTCCCCACCCACACGCCGCTGTTCGTGACGCTGCTGATCGCGGTGATCCTGATCATCGGCGGCCTCACCTTCTTCCCGGCCCTCGCGCTCGGACCCATCGCCGAACATTTCGCGATGCTGTCCGGCCAGACCTTCTAGGGAAGCTCGCATGCCCAAGACCAAGGAAATGTCCCTGCTCGACCCGGCGATCGCCGGGCCGGCGCTTCGGTCGGCCGCCGCGAAACTCGATCCGCGGCGACTGATCAAAAACCCGGTGATGTTCGTCACCGAGATCGTCGCGGCGCTCTCGACCCTGCTGTTCCTGCGCAACCTGGCGCTCGGGATGGAAGGCTCGCTCGTGCTCGGCCAGATCGCGCTCTGGCTGTGGTTCACCGTCTACTTCGCCAATTTCGCCGAGGCGATGGCCGAGGGCCGCGGCAAGGCACGGGCCGACTCGCTCCGGTCGGCCCAGACGGAGACCCCGGCGAAGAAGCTGCAGACGGCCGCCGAGCACCGTTTCGAGACGGTGCCGAGCACCAGTCTGAAGCCGGGCGACCTGATTCTGGTCGAGGCCGGCGACATCATCCCGGGTGACGGCGAGGCTGTGGACGGCGTCGCCTCGGTCGACGAATCCGCCATCACCGGCGAATCCGCGCCGGTTATCCGGGAGGCAGGCGGCGACCGCTCGTCCCTGACCGGCGGGACGCGCATCGTCTCGGACTGGCTGGTGATGAAGGTGACGGCGAAGTCCGGCGAGAGTTTTCTCGATCGCATGATCGCCCTCGTCGAAGGGGCCGAGCGCCAGAAGACCCCGAACGAGATCGCCCTCAACATCCTGCTCGTCGGCATGACGATCATCTTCCTGCTGGTCGTCGCGACGCTCGAGCCCTTCGTCATCTACTCCGGCGGCTTCGTTCCGGTGGTATTCCTCATCGCGCTCCTGGTGACGCTGATCCCGACGACCATCGGTGGCCTGCTTTCGGCCATCGGCGTCGCCGGCATGGACAGGCTGGTCAAGGCCAATGTCGTTGCCAAGTCCGGCCGGGCCGTCGAGGCCGCGGGCGACGTCGACACGCTGCTGCTCGACAAGACAGGAACGATCACCTTCGGCGCACGAAGAGCCGACGCCTTCCATGTCGTTCCGGGTGTCGCCGAACGCACGCTGGTGGAGGCTGCCTACCTGGCCTCGCTGGCCGACGAGACGCCGGAGGGCCGCTCCATCGTCGAGCTTGCCCAGAAGCAGCTGCCGTCGTCGCCGGAACGCGATGCAGCAACCGGCGAAACCATACCCTTCTCTGCGCAGACCCGCCTGTCGGGCATCGACCTCGCGGACGGATCGTCCCTGCGCAAGGGTGCGGCAGACGCGGTGCTTTCCTGGTGCGGCGTTGCCGCATCGCCGGAACTGACCGCGATCGTCGAACGGATCGCCCGCTCCGGCGGCACCCCGCTGGTCGTGGCGCGAGACCGCCAGCCGCTCGGCGTTATCCATCTGAAGGACATCGTCAAGCCCGGCATACGGGAGCGTTTCGCCGAGCTCCGGCGGATGGGTATCCGCACGGTGATGGTCACCGGCGACAACCCGCTGACCGCCGCCGCGATCGCCGCCGAGGCCGGCGTAGACGACTTCCTCGCCGAGGCGACGCCGGAGCGCAAGCTGGAGCTGATCCGCTCGGAGCAGGCGGAAGGCAAGCTCGTGGCGATGTGCGGCGACGGCTCCAACGACGCGCCGGCGCTCGCCCAGGCAGATGTCGGCGTCGCGATGAACACCGGGACGCCGGCGGCGAAGGAAGCCGGCAACCTGATCGACCTCGACAGCGACCCGACCAAGCTCATCGAGATCGTCCTCGTCGGCAAGCAATTGCTGATCTCACGGGGCTCGCTGACGACCTTTTCCATCGCCAACGACGTCGCGAAGTATTTCGCGATCCTCCCGGCCCTGTTCGTCGCGGCCTATCCCGGCCTCGGCGCGCTCAACGTGATGGCCCTGTCCAATCCGGGGAGCGCCATCCTCTCGGCGGTGATCTTCAACGCGCTGGTCATCGTCGCGCTCATCCCGCTCGCCCTTCGCGGCGTGAAGTACACGCCGGCCTCCGCCGCGAGCCTCTTGCGGCGCAACCTGCTGATCTACGGCCTTGGCGGCCTGATCGTTCCGTTCCTGGGCATCAAGGCCATCGACATGGTCGTGACCGCCCTCTCGCTGGCTTGAGGAGACTTGCCGTGCTGACCTTCCTTAGACCCGCGCTGGTGATGCTGGCGTCGATGACGCTGCTGACCGGCTTCGCCTACCCGCTCGCCATGACAGGCCTCGCCCAGATGCTGTTTCCCGAACAGGCCAATGGCAGCCGGATCGTCCGGGACGGCACCGTGATCGGTTCCAGCCTCGTCGCCCAAGCCTTCGAGGGCGAAGGGTATTTTCACCCGCGGCCGTCCGCGGTGGAATACAACGGCGCCGGCACCGGCGGCAGCAATCTCGGCCCGACCAGTGGCGATCTCATCGCACGGGTCGGGGCCGAGGCCGACCGCCTCGCCGCGGAAGGAGGCGGCGCGCCGGTGCCGATCGACCTCGTGACGACGTGGGCCAGCGGGCTGGACCCGCATGTCTCTCCCGCCGCCGCACTTTTCCAGGCGGAGCGTGTCGCAGGGGCGCGCCAGATACCGGTGAGCGATATTCGTGATCTGGTGCTGTCGCAGGTCGAGCAGCGCACGTTCGGTCTCCTGGGCGAGCCCCGGGTGAATGTCCTGCAGCTCAATCTGGCACTCGATGCGATGGCGCCCGATCCGGCCGTCCGCGACGGCGGCACGCCGGTTGCGGCGGAAGCGCCGGCGCGGCAATAAGGACCATGCCCGAGACGGAGACACGACCGGAACCGGAAGCCCTTCTCGCCGCAGCCGGGCGAGAGGGGCGCGGCCGTCTGAAGATCTTCCTCGGCGCCGCCCCCGGGGTCGGCAAGACCTTCACCATGCTGGAGGCGGCGCGCCAGCATGTCGCCGAAGGGCTCGACGTGGTCGTCGGGATCGTCGAGAGGCATGGCCGGGCCGATACGGAACGGCTGCTGGCCGGGCTGGAAATCGTGCCGCGGCGGCATCTGTTCTACCGCGGCCGCGCCATGCCCGAGATGGATGTCGACGCGATCATCTCGCGGCGGCCGAAGCTCGTCCTCGTCGACGAGCTCGCCCACACCAATGTCGAGGGCAGCCACCACGCCAAGCGCTGGCAGGATGTCGAGGATCTGCTGGAGGCCGGGATCGACGTCGACACGACGCTGAACATCCAGCATCTGGAAAGCCTCAACGATATCGTCGCGAGGATCTCGGGCGTGCGGGTGCGCGAGACGGTCCCCGACACCGTGCTGGAACTCGCCGACGACATCGAACTGGTCGACCTCGCGCCGGAGGAACTGCTCAACCGCCTCCGCCAGGGGAAGGTGTATGTGCAGGAGCAGGTCGGCCGAGCGATCCAGAACTTCTTCTCGAAGGGCAACCTGACGGCGCTGCGCGAACTTGCGCTCCGCATCGCGGCCGACCGCGTCGATGCGCAGATGACCGCCCACATGCGGACCCATGCCATTCCCGGGCCCTGGCCGGCGCAGGAACGGATTCTGGTCTGCGTGAACGAGGCGCCCGTCGCCAAGGCGCTGATCCGCGTCGGCAAGCGCATGGCCGAGCGCAACCGGTCCGCCTGGCTCGTCGTCAGCGTCGCCACGCCGACCACCGAGGCCCTGCCGGACAAGGCCAAGGATTCGCTGGTCGAGGCGCTCCGCCTCGCCGAGACACTCGGCGCGGAAATCGTCAGCCTCAACGCCGGCGCCGACATTGCCCAGACCATTCTCGACTTCGCCCGATCGCGCAACGTCAGCCGGATCCTGATCGGCCGCGGCCGACCACGCGGGTTCCTGCCATCGTTCCTGCGCGAAACGGTCGCGGACTCGCTCATCAAGCAGGCGACCGACTTCGAGATCACCATCGTGTCGCCGGACAGCCGGACCGCCGGGTCGGACACGTTGAAGATGGCGCTGCCCAAGCCCGAGCGGCAGCCGGCGGCCTACCTGTGGTCGCTGCTGGCGGTGGGCGTGGCCGCGGTCGTTGCGCAGTTCGTGCTGTCGCTGACGATCATGCCGGTCGAGGGGCTGGCCCTGCTGTTCCTGCCGGCGGTGCTGTTCGCGGCGACGCGCTACGGTCTCTGGCCCTCGCTGTTTTCCAGCGTCGCGGCCTTCCTCGCCTATAATTTCCTGTTCACCGAGCCCTATCACACCTTCACCGTGTACCGGGAAAGCGAGATCCTGACGCTGTTCCTGTTCCTCGTCGTGTCGATCGTGACGGGTAATCTCGCCGCGCGGCTGCGGATGCAGGCGACGGCCCAGCAGGCGATCGCCGAGCGGACCGCGCGACTTTACGAGTTCAGCCGCAAGGCCGTCAGCGCAGCCTCTCTCGACGACGTCATCTGGGCGTCGGTGCATCACGTCGCCTCGACGCTGAAATGCGATTCGCTGATCCTCGGGCCAGACCCGCATGGCAGCCTGTCGATCCTCGGCGGCTTCCCGCCCGAGGACAATCTCGACGCCAAGGATTGGGGCGCGGCGGAGTGGGCGTTCGAGCACCACGAGCCGGCCGGGTGGAGTTCGGTCACGCTGCCGGCCTCGTCCTGGCTGTTTCTCCCCATCGGCGCCAGCGCACCCGCGTGGGGCCTCGTCGGCGTGCGGTTCCGGCAGGGCGCCTACCCGACGCCGGCGGACCGGCGGCTGCTGGAGGCACTGGTCGACCAGATCGGCGTGGCTATCGAGCGGACGCGGCTCGCCAGCGACATGGAGGAGACACGGGTGCTCACCGAGACGGAGCGCCTGCGCGCCGCGCTTCTTTCCTCCGTCAGCCACGACCTGCGCACGCCGCTCGTCTCCATCATCGGCGCGGCATCCAGCCTGGTCGAGGCGGGGGAGGCTCTCGGCGAACAGGGCCGCCACGCCATGGCGGAGGCGATCCTCGAAGAAGGCGAGCGGCTCAACCGCTACGTCCAGAACCTTCTCGACATGACCCGGCTCGGCTATGGTGCCTTGCAGGTTCGGCACGAGCCGGTGGACATGCGCGAAGTCGTCGGCGCTTCGATGCGCCGTCTCAAGAACGTGCTGAAGGCGCACCGGGTGGAACTGGACCTGCCGGCGGACCTGCCCGTAATCAGCGGGGATTCCGCGCTGCTCGAACAGGTGGTCACGAACATTCTCGACAATGCCGCCAAATACGCCCCGGCAGGCACGACCCTCGCCGTGACCGGCCGCGCCGTCGGCAGGCGGCTGGTCATGTCGATCGCCGACGAGGGACCGGGCATTCCGGCCGCCGATCGCGAGAAGATCTTCGACATGTTCTACCGTGTCCGTGCCGGTGACGCCCAGCAGGCAGGGACCGGGCTCGGCCTGTCGATCTGCCGCGGCATTCTCGAAGCGCACGGGGGCGCGATTCGCGCCGAGGCGGCCGAACCGAACGGCACCAGCATCGTCATCGAGTTGCCGATCCTCGCGGACAGCGAAGACACCGTCACCGCACGGCGGCGGGAGGCGGCGATTTGAGTCAGCGCATCCTCGTCGTCGACGACGAGCCGCAGATACGGCGGTTCCTGAAGATCGCGCTGGAAGCGCACGGTTTCGAGGTGGTCGAGGCGGTCCGCGGAGAAGACGGCGTCGCCAAGACTGCGACGACCCAGCCGGATCTGGTCGTGCTCGATCTCGGCCTGCCCGATTTCGACGGCAAGATGGTAGTCCAGCGCATTCGCGAATGGTCGCAGGTTCCGATCCTGATCCTGTCCGTCCGGCAGGCTGAGTCGGAAAAGGTAGCGGCGCTCGACGCCGGCGCCAACGACTACGTGGTCAAGCCCTTCGGCATCGCCGAACTCCTGGCGCGCATGCGCGTGCTGCTGCGGACACGGGACGGCGCGGCGCCGGTGACGGACGTCTCCGAGTTGCGCTTCGGCGGGCTCGAACTCAATCTGGCGACCCACGAAGTGACGCTCGACGGCGAGTCGATCCGGCTGACCCGCAAGGAGTTCGAGCTCCTGCGTTATCTCGCCGCCAATGCCGGGCGTATCGTCACGCATAACCGCCTGCTGACCGAGATCTGGGGGCCGGCGCATGGCAACGACCTGCAATATCTGCGGGTGTTCATCGGCCGGATCCGGGCAAAGCTGAAGGACGACCCCGCCGACCCGCGTTTCATCCTGAACGAGCCCGGCGTCGGCTATCGCTTCCTGGAATCGTGAGAGCGGTTCCCGAGAGCGCATTCCCCTTGAACCAACTTCCGGCCGCTTTTCGCGGGGGGCGATTCCTAAGCGAAGTTGGGAACCGATCGAGAGCTTGGAGCGGGTAGCGGGAATCGAACCCGCATATTCAGCTTGGAAGGCTGCTGCTCTACCATTGAGCTATACCCGCGCCTGCACTGCGTGGACGGCGATGGTGGAGGGGGCTGGATTCGAACCAGCGTACGCTAAGCGAACGGATTTACAGTCCGTCTCCTTTAACCACTCGGACACCCCTCCGGCACCGCATCGACCGGTCTGAACACGGTCTTTGCCGGACACATCGGGTCGACCAGCAACCCGACGCGCATCCGAGCGGCCTTATGAAAGTCTCGGACCGATCTGTCAACGCCGCAGGGCTTGCTCTTTCGCCCGAACCCCGGCTCCGGTAAGCAACGCGGATGAGCGACGATACCGCAAGCCCCAAAGATACCCATTACGCCAAACTCCGCCGCGCCCATCGCGACCGCAAGCGCGCCGACGGTGGGTTGCCTCCCGCCGTGGCGCCGCGCCAGGCACGGCCCGGCAAGCCCTCCCCCGCCGGACGTATCCGACTTTACGGCCTGCACAGCGTGGCGGCGGCGATCGCCAATCCGAAGCGCAAGCTGCACCGCCTGCTGGTCACCCGGAACGCCCTCGCTCGCCTCGAGCTCGACTCGGCGGCGATCCCCTGCCCGGTCGAAATCGTCGAGCCCAAGCTGCTCGACGCCGAACTCGGCAGCGAGGCGGTGCATCAGGGCGTGATGCTGGAAGCCGATCCGCTGATTCCCGGCCGGCTTGCCGGGCTTTCCGACGCGACCTTGGTGCTGGTCCTCGACCAGGTCACCGATCCGCATAATGTCGGTGCGGTGTTCCGCTCGGCCGCGGCTTTCGCGGCGGACGCGCTGATCACCACCGCCCGCCACTCGCCGCAGGAAAGCGGCGTGCTGGCGAAGGCGGCCTCCGGCGCGCTCGAGCACGTGCCGCACCTGGAAGTGGTCAATCTCGCCGAGGCGCTGGCGGAACTCTCGGCGCAAGGCTTCCAGACGATCGGCCTCGATTCGGAGGGGGACGAGCCTTACGAGGCGTCTCTCGCCGGCGAACGCATCGCCATCGTGCTGGGCGCGGAAGGCAAGGGATTGCGCCAGAAGACCCGAACGACCGTCGATCGCCTGGCGCGGCTCGACATGCCCGGAACGATCAAGTCGCTGAACGTTTCCAACGCCGCCGCCATCGCGCTGTACGCGGCAAGGCGGCACCTCGGCTGAGGCCGGCGATCGCCGAAGATGATCTGCGGTAGCAAGGCGAATGGGAAGCGAGGCTGGTGCCGGATGAGGGGATTGAACCCCCGACCTTCGGTTTACAAAACCGCTGCTCTACCGCTGAGCTAATCCGGCGCCTGCTCGAATCTCCTAGCGAGCGGGGACTTTCGGCGCAACCGGAAAAGGAGACCGGATCAGTGGCGCCAAGCCGGCACCGTCGCAGGTCGACTGGTGACGTCGGAATGCGCCCGAGGCAGGGTTCCATTCCCGAGCTGCTTCCCGCGCCGGTTTCTCGGCGGCCGCCCGAACCCATCGTGTCCGGCCGATCATCCGGCTGGGTGAGGAAGCAATGTCGTAAGGCATCGGGCAGCTGTAGATCGTGGCCCGGCCCGTGCTATGCCGATTGCTGATGTCCACCACGACATCGCGCTCGATATCATGGCAGCGGGCGCTGCCCCTCGTTCCGCAAGAGCAGTTGCCGATGGACGGTACGATCTATTTTCTCCACATCCCGAAGTCCGGCGGCATCAGCGCGACGAGGTATTTCGAGGAAGCAGCCCCGAGCGAGGCAGTGTGTCCGCACAAGCTCTGGGATGAGCTCGTAAGTTCCGGGCCCGATCCGCGATGGCGCGTCTACCACGGTCATTTCGGCGGATTGTTGCCCGTGTGGCTGAGGGCATGGCCGACGACGGTCAGCCTTTTGCGCGACCCGACATCACGGACTTTCAGCCATATCAAGCATGTCCTGCGGACCCCAAGCCACCCGTTTCACGAGATGGCCCAAGGCCTGTCGGTCGCCCAATATTGCGCGCACCCGATCCTTTCGCGGTCCGTGGAGAACTACCAGGCCCGCTATCTGTCGAGCCTCGCCCTTAGCCGCGAGCTTGTCGCGCAGGAATCGAGCGCCTACGCCGCCGTTCAGCTTGCCTTCGAGAACAGCATGTACGGGCAGGATAGCGCCGCCGATTTGCTCGAGACTTCGTGCAAGGCGCTGGAGGCGCTGGCCGCGGTCGGGGTGACGGAGAAGCACCAGACGAGTCTTCGGCTGTTTTCGAAGGTGACGGGGCTGCCGGAGCCGAAGGCCGACTTCCTCGCGAATGTCGCCCCGGCGGGGCAGCAGACCAGCCTGAACCTCACGGCCGACGATTACGCCGCCGTCCAGAGCGTCACGGAGATCGATCGCAAGCTTTACGAGCGGGGGCTCGAGCGCTTCGCCCGGCAGTGCCTGGAGCACGGCGTCGCGGAAATACTGCCCGACATCGAAGGGTCGCGAACCAGCTGACAGCTCCGGGTGAAGAGACAAAGCCCTTCCGCGGCAGGCTTTTGTCGCTGGGGCATTGTTCCCGTGCTTGGCCTTCAGGCCCATCCGCGCTAGCTGAGCCATTCCATGACGCGGCCCTGGCCCGCGTCGTCACCCGGGCCAGGCGGCGTCATGTCACGTGAACTCCAGTCGATCAGTTTTCTCGCCAGCAGCACGCCGGCGGCCCAGGAAGCGGCACGGCGGCTGAGCGCCCTCTACGGCAACGACAAGCCTGAGAATGCCGACGTAATCGTCGCGCTGGGCGGCGATGGCCACATGCTCAACACGCTGCATCGCTTCATGGGAACGGGCGTGCCGATCTACGGCATGAACAAGGGGACCATCGGCTTCCTGATGAACGAGTACCGGGAGGACGGGCTGCGCGAACGTCTCGCCGCGGCGACCCGCAACGTCATCCACCCGCTGACCATGACTGCCATCGACGCCGAGGGAAACACGCACAACGCCCTGGCGATCAACGAGGTGGCGCTGTTCCGCCAGTCCTATCAGGCGGCCCGGCTGCAAATCGCCATCGACGGGACCGTACGGCTGGAGGAGCTGGTGTGCGACGGCGTCATGGTCGCGACGCCGATCGGCTCGACGGCCTACAATCTGTCGGCGCAGGGACCGATCATCCCGGTGGAAGCGCCGCTGCTGGCCCTGACGCCGGTGAGTCCGTTCCGGCCGCGGCGCTGGCGCGGCGCCCTCCTGCCGAACCACCAGACGGTGGACATCGTGGTGCTGGAGCCGGAGAAGCGGCCGGTAAACGCCGTCGCCGACGCGACGGAGGTCAAGTCGGTGCGCAAGATCACGATCCGGGAATCGGCCACCGATACCGGGCTGATCATGTTCGATGTCGAGCATTCCTGGGACGAGCGGATCCTTGCCGAGCAATTCCGCTACTGACACAGCGCAATTCAGGCGGCGAGGCGTCGAGCCCGCTCGCGTGCGGCGTCGAGCGCGGCCTCTCCCGCCAGGCGGTGCAGGAACCGCGTCACCTCATCGGTGTCGGCCGGCCCCCGCTCGGCATCGTGATTGGCCGCGACGCGCCGCATGATCATCTGGGGAACCTCTTCCGGCCGCGCAATGCGCTTGCCCGCCGCGATCTCCCGCCAGACCGTGACCGCCACCCAGAAGAGCGGGCCCATCGACGCCGGCAGCCCGCACTCGACGATCAGGGCCGTCACGGCCTTCTGACGACCGCCGGCGAGCACAGCTGCGACCCGCCGCTCCGACGTCTGCGACAGGCGCGCCAGTGCCGCGCCCAGAAGGTCGATATGGCCGGTCGAGACGGAGCGCAGCAGGAAAGCTGCTGTGAGCTGCCCGCTGGCCCGCAAATGCTCGACCAGAGCGGGAATCTCCCCTGCGGGCGCGATTTCCGCCAGTCTGGCCGTGGCTTTCTCGCAAGCGGCGTGCGCGACATCCTCCGCTCGCTTCGGTCCCACCAGCGAGCGCAACAGGGGAAAGTCGGCGAGCGCCTGCCCCGCCGCAAGGATCAACGTCTGGCGTACCGTGGCCGGCAGATCCCGTCGTGCCAGCAGCGCACCGCGGACATCGGCATCCTGGCCGTGGCGTTCCGCGAGTCGCTGGTAGCTGACGCCGGCAATTGCCGCGCCTTCATTGTCCAGCAGCGCGACGCAGATCGATGGGTCGGCTACCTCCGCGATCGCCGCCGAAACCCGCACCGACAGGACAGGCCGTGCGACGACCGCCCGCCGCACCGCGTCGGATCCGATCGCCACGAGGGTGATCAGGTCCTCGTCGGTCAGCATCGGCGAGCCCTGGGCGACCGGACAGGCGATGGCGTCGCTATCCTCGCAGAGCGCCTGCAGGATGGCCGGTGGAACGCCCCTCGCCGTCGCGAGACCTTCCGCCAGCGCCTGGCGCACCTTGGGTGACGGGTCGTCGAGCATCAGCGTCAGCGTCGCCTCGGCCTCGATCCGCTCCGCGGCGCAGAACCGGCCCTCGACAAAGGCTTTCGCGACAGCGCGGGCTGCTTCCGCCCGCCCTGCGCTGTTGGCCGTCTCGCGCCACTGGACGAACCGCTGGACGATCATGGAACGCGCAACCCCTCTGCGACGACACCGGAACACGTGTCAGAATGTGCCGGGCAAAGGTTTAGGTTTCGTTCACCATGATGGCGCGGCCGACGGGCACGAAGCAGCGCCCCTGATCAGACGTCGCTGGCGTCGGGCATGCGCGGCCGCGACATCTGGAAAACCTCCTCGGTGACCGCGTAGTCGAGATAGCCGAGGCGCGACAACGGCCGTGCCAGCGACATGTCGAGCATGCCGTCCGTCAGGATCGCCTCGTCGATATGGACGGCTACGACTTCCCCGATCACCATGAAGTATGGCGAGGGCGTGCCGTCCAGGCCCTTCGGACGGAAGCTCTCTGTGACCCGGCATTCGAGCGCCGCGGGACTTTCCGCAACGCGCGGCGCGGTAACCAGCCGGCAGGGCGCCTCGGTGAGCCCGGCCAGCGCGAATTCGCTTACTCCTCGCGGCGCCTGCGCCGACGTCCGGTTGAGCTGGCGCGCAAGGTCGCCGGTTGCGAGGTTGGCGACGAACTCGCCGGTCTCGATCGCGATGCTGGCCGAATCCTTCATGCCTGCCGAGGAGAACATTACCAGCTTCGGCGAATCGCAGACAGCATTGAAGAAGCTGTAGGGGGCCAGATTGACCGAGCCGTCCCTGGCCCGGGTGGAAATCCACCCGATCGGCCTTGGCGAGACGATCGCCTTGAACGGGTCGTGCGGAAGGCCATGCTCGTTGCGGTCGGTGGTGTAGAACAACATCAGCGTGCCACCGGCGCGACGGCCTCGGTCACGATGTCGGCCAGTGCCGGCCGCGGACGTTCGCTCGGTGGCTCCTGCGGCGTTCCGACATGGATGAAGCCGATCACCTGCTCCTCGGGCGCGACCCCGAGTAGGGCCTTGGCCTCGTCGTCGTAAGCCATCCATTCGGTCACCCAGTTGGCGGCATAGCCCATGGCATGGACGGCGTTGACGATGTTCATCGCCGCCGCCCCACCCGACAGCACCTGCTCCCACTCCCGGATCTTCACATGCTCTTTCGCCGTGGAGACCACGCCGATGACAAGCGGCGCCCGGGTCAGCCGTGTCGTCTCGACGCGACGGCGGCCTTCCGACAGCGGCGCGCCGTCGCGCGTCTCGATCAGGGCGGCAAGAGCTTCGCCGATCGCCTCGGCGGGCGCGCCGCGATAGAGGATGAAGCGCCAGGGCGCGAGCTTGCCATGATCGGGAACCCGCGCCCCGATCGTCAGGATCGTCTCGAGCTCGGCGCTCGAGGGCGCCGGCAGGCCGAGCATCGGGATCGGAACGGAGCGGCGGGTGGAGAGCAGCGCGATCGCATCTGGCAAGACGGCATCCTTCGGCTTGATGAGCTGCTTCTGCTATCGCTTCGGCGGCCGCATTTCAAACGCACGCGCCTTCCAAGCGGGCGCTTCTGGCCGACATGACGCCACGCGCCTTGAAATTGTCCCGCATCTGCGTGCATGAAGCAGCAGGGGACAGAGAGCCGACAGGCCGGAGGGAAGCACAACGGTGCCCATCGACACGCGTGTTCTGATGGCCGTGGGCATCGCGCTCTGGATGCCGGCACCTGCCGTTGCCCAGGATATCCCGATACCGTCGCTGCTCGACCGTGGCGTGCGGGGGGTCTTCGGCGGCGGAGACAAGGAGCGCGAGCCCGGCGCATACGTGTCGCCGTCAGCCGCCGACCTGGTGCCCGACGCCAGGGAGGTCGGCGCGCCGTCGCTACGCTCGCTGCAGCGCTTCGACCCGATCGCCCTGCCCGCCGACCCCGGCCAGTTGCGCGCGCCCTCTATCGACCTGCCGGGACTGCCGGCCTACGCGCCGCAGAACATGCCGAGCCAGGACATGATCCGTTCGCGCGCGACGCTCACTCTCGAGGCGCGGCTGACGGAGGACGGCGAGAGCATACCGCACGGACTGATCTGGCGGCTGTTCTCGGCGATCCCTGGCCTCGATGGACGCCCGAGCCTGATCGCCTCGTCCGAAAGCAACATCGCGAATTTCGAGGTGCCGACAGGGTCCTATATCCTGCACGTCGCCTTCGGCCGCGCCGGACTGGTGCGGCGGATCGACTTCACCGGGGTCAAGACGCGCGAGGTGGTGGTCCTCGATGCGGGGGGCCTCCGGCTCGACGCCCTGGTCTCCGACGGCTCCGAGATCGACGCGAGCAAGCTGACCTTCGACATCTACACCGACGCCGAGATCGAGTCCGAGCGTAACCTCGTCGCCGGCGACGTCCCGCCGTCCAAGATCGTCCGGCTGAATGCCGGGACCTATCACGTCGTCTCCAACTACGGCTCGATCAACGCCCTCGTACGGGCCGATATCCGCGTTGAGGCCGGCAAGGTCACCGACGCGACGCTGCAGCACCGCGCCGCGCTGATGACGATGAAGCTCGTCAGGGAGCCGGGGGGCGAGGCGCTCGCGGACACCGCCTGGTCGGTGACCACCGCGTCCGGCGACATCGTACGGCAGAGTGTCGGGGCTTTTCCGTCGATGGTGCTGGCCGAGGGCGAATATGTCCTCATCGCCAAGAACCGCGACAAGGTCTACCAGCGCATTTTCGAAGTGCAGTCGGGGCACAATGTCGATGTCGAGGTGCTGACCTCGAGCCTTTCGGACGCACCCGATGCGCTCATCGGCTCGGGCGACTAGCCGCCGCGGCGATCAGGCCGCCCGCAAGTCCGCCGCATCCTGCGAGGCCAGCCCGAAAACCATTTCCCGCAGCCAATCTGTCAGCGCCCGTCGATCGATCGCGGCAATCTCCTCATAGAAGATCATGTCGCCGATCGTGACCGTGATCGCCCGCCCGTAGAGCCGCCGGAACTCGCCGATCAGCAGACCCAGCCGGAGCGTCAGCGACCATCGGCTGACGAGATGGAACAGCGGACCGTTCTGGCCGCAAAAGTGGACCGGCAGCACCGCGGCCCGGGACGACTGGACGAGGCGTGCGGTAAACTGCTTCCACGGCAGGTCATCGGCGGCACCGAACACCGTCGGTGCGGTCGCGACGCCCCCGGCGGGGAAGATCACGATCGTCGTGCCCTCGGACAGGAGGCGCATCGCCTCCCGGCGCGTGGCGAGATTGAGCGCCTGCGCCTGCCGCGTCTCCTCGAAGGAAACCGGCAATCCGTACGCCGCCATCTCGGGGATCTTCATCAGGTCGTTGTTGACGAGGATCCGGTATGGCCGGCCGAGGCGCTCGGCCAGCGCCAGCATCGCGATCCCGTCGCCGATGCCGAACGGATGGTTGGCGACCATCACCAGATGCGGCGGCAGCGACGCCGTCTCGGGCAGCGTGCCGCGGCAGTCGAGTCGGATGCGCATCACGTCGAGCATGGCGTTGAACGCCAGCCTGTCGCCCGCGGCGACGCGGCTGCGCCAATTGCCGTAGAGCCGGGCCAGCAGGCGCCGTCCGGAGACATCCTCGATCCAGCCGATCGCCAGCCGCTTCAGCAGGCGGTCACCGGGGCGGGCATAGGTGAGCTCAGGGTATGGTCGCATGAAAGGCCGCGAGAGTTTTCCTCCCACGGCCTTTGCTCTTCGTCGATGACAGCCGGATGACGTCAGGCTTCACGGTCGCGAGACTGCCGCAACCACATCCGCCTGCCTCAAGCGGCAGTGGCGTCGTCCTGCCGGATCCTGCGGAGATCCGGCGGCACCGCTTCGTCGACCAGCGCGGCAAGTGCCGCCTCGAGCGTCGCCGATGTCTGGTCGCGCGAGCCGAGCCGCCGGATGTTGACGGTGCGCTCCTCGGCCTCCCGCTTGCCGCAGACCAGCATGACCGGGATCTTGGCCACCGAATGCTCGCGGACCTTGTAGTTGATCTTCTCGTTGCGCAGGTCCGTCTCGACCTTCAGGCCGGCGCGCTTGAGCAGATGAGCCACTTCCATCGCGTAGTCGTCAGCGTCGGAAGTGATCGTCGCGACCACGACCTGCACCGGCGACAGCCACAGCGGCAGATGGCCCGCGCAATTCTCGAGGAGAATGCCGATGAAGCGCTCCACCGAGCCGAGCATCGCCCGGTGCAGCATCACCGGCGTCTTCTTCTCCGAATCACGGTCGATGTAGAAGGCGCCGAACCGGCCGGGCAGGTTGAAGTCCACCTGGTTGGTGCCGACCTGCCATTGCCGGCCGATCGCGTCGCGCAGCGTGTACTCGTATTTGGGTCCGTAGAAGGCGCCTTCGCCTTCGGCGATTCCCGTGGTGACCTGGCCGCCGCCTTCCTGCTCGATGATCGTCAGGACCTCGCGCATGGAAGCTTCGGCCCGGTCCCACATCTCGTCGGAACCGACGCGCTGATCGGGACGGGTCGAGAGTTTCACCAGCACGTGGTCGAAGCCGAAATCTCGGTAGATCGACAGGATCAGTTCGTTGATCTTCAGGCTCTCCGCCGCGATCTGCGCCTCGGTGCAGAAGACGTGGGCGTCATCCTGCGTGAAGGCGCGAACCCGCATCAGGCCGTGCAGCGCGCCGGATGGTTCGTAACGGTGGACCATGCCCAATTCGGCAAGCTTCAGAGGCAGATCGCGATAGCTCTTCAGGCCATGCTTGAAGATCTGGACGTGGCCGGGACAGTTCATCGGCTTCAACGCGAACACCCGTTCGTCCTCGGTCTCCGTGACGAACATGTTCTCGTGATACTTCTCCCAGTGGCCCGACGTCTCCCACAGCGAACGCTCCAGCAGCTGCGGCGCGTTCACCTCCTGGTAGCCCTCGGCTTCCTGGCGTCGGCGGACGTAGGACACCAGCGTCTGATAGAGCGCCCAGCCCTTGGGATGCCAGAACACCGTTCCCGGAGCGTCGTCCTGGAAGTGGTAGAGGTCCATCTCCCGCCCGAGCCGTCGGTGATCGCGCTTCTCGGCCTCTTCCAGCATGTGGAGATAGGCCTTGAGCTCGTCCTGTGTCGCCCAGGCCGTGCCGTAGATGCGCGTCAGCATCGGGTTGTTGGAATCACCGCGCCAATAGGCGCCGGCGACTTTCAGCAGCTTGAAGGCGTCGCCGATCTGGCCCGTGGAGGCCATATGCGGTCCACGGCAGAGGTCGAACCACTCGCCCTGGCTGTAGATCTTGAGATCCTGGTCGGCCGGAATCGCGTCGATGAGCTCGACCTTGTAATTCTCGCCCTTGGCGGCGAAGACCTCCCGCGCCTTGTCCCGCGACCACACCGTCTTGGCGAAGGGCGCGTTGCGGCGAATGATCTCCGCCATCTTCTTCTCGATGACCGGCAGGTCGTCGGGCGTGAAGGGCGTGTCGCGGGCGAAGTCGTAATAGAAGCCGTTCTCGATGACGGGGCCAATCGTCACCTGCGTGCCGGGCCACAGCTCCTGCACCGCCTCCGCCATCACATGGGCTGCGTCGTGGCGGATCAGTTCGAGGGCGCGCTTGTCGTCGCGCAGGACGATCTCGATCGCGCCGCTGCGACCCACCGGATCGGCAAGGTCGCGAAGCTCGCCGTCGAGCGCGTAGGCGACGGCCTTCTTGAGAAGGGATTTCGAAATCCCGCCCGCGATTTCGGCGCCCGTCAAAGCGGCGGGATATTCGCGCTCGGAGCCATCGGGAAAGCGGAGGGATACGGCGTCGGCCATCGGATCGGTCTTTCTGTTTCCAGTCCCGCCTACGATCGCGGGTGGTTTGCATGTTTCGGCAGTGCTGGTGCCTTGCGGTTCGATTGCCGGCAATGGCGGGTTGGGATATATTTGAGGCGGCTGTTCCTGCGCAAGGGAGGCGCGCCATGAACATCGAAATTCTGCAGCCGAAGCCCTTCGATCTTGTCGGAAGTCCCATCCTCATCGCCGGCAATGCCGTGGGTTTCGAGAGCCATCTGACCATCCGCGTCAGTGACGGGCACGACGAGATTGTCGTCGCCGCAACCGCCGGGTCCACCTCGATCAGGCAGTTCCAGGCAGCCGTCGCCATCCCGGACTCGGCGGCTTTCACGCTCAGCCGCCTCTTCGTCACCGTCACTGATGACAGCGGCGGCGAGGACGGTGTCGCGCCACCCGCGGTGACCGTGCCGGTGCTCTACGGTCCGATGATCCTGCCGGGTTTCGGCGGGTACTGGCTGCATACGGTCGCCCGCGGCGAATCCCTATCGGCCATCGCCCGGCGCTATTACGGCAGCGCCTCGCGCTACCCGATCATCCAGGAAGCGAACCAGCACATCGTCGCGGATGCCAACCTGGTATTCCCCGGTCAGGTACTGCGGATCCCGCGGGAAGCGTGATAGCCGCCGTAGGAAACGGCCACGCTAATGCGGTTTGCCTGCCCTTCCCGCGCCATGGTGCCATAGCGCCCATGGCTTCCAGCCGACCGTCCGCGGCTCGATCTCCGTCGGGACGCGATCAATTCCGCAGGTCCCGCCAGGGCCGCATCGCAGGACGCGGAAACAAGCGAGCCAGCCACCGACCCACAGGCCATGACGCGCGATCGCCTCGTAACCGTATTCGGAGCAGGTCGGCAGATGCCGGCAGGCGTTGCCGATGAAACCGGACAGGGTCAACTGATAGAGTCGCACCACACCGACGCCCAGCACCCGGCCCGGCGTCCGCCGCCAGCTGCCGGTCCAGTTCCGGGAGTGGCCGCGCGGCCGATGCAGGTGAGCGCCGCCCATTCGTTTGCCGGCCCTACGCCGCGGCGCTCTCGCGCTTCACGGCGATCTTGTCCAGCGCTTCCACCACGGCGTCGAAAGTGAGCATGGTCGATGCGTGCCGGGCTTTATAGTCGCGGACGGGCTCCAGGTACTTGAGGTCCGCAAAGCGACCCTCGGGCGGCGCGCCGTTCTCTTTCAGCATCTTCCGCATGGTTTCGCGCAGCTCACGCAACTCTGTGGTGCCCGCGCCAAGGATGTTGCGTGCCATCACGGAGGACGACGCCTGGCCAAGGGCGCACGCCTTCACCTCATGGGCGAAATCCACCACCTTGCCGTCCTCGACCCGGACGTCGATCGTCACCGTGGAGCCGCACAGCTTGGAATGCGCCGTGGCGCTGGCGTCCGGATTCTTCAGACGGCCGATGCGGGGGATATTCCCGGCAAGCTCGAGTATGTGCGCGTTGTAGACGTCGTCGATCACTGGACACCCGATCCCGGCGCGTTGCGCCCTGTCATTTCGTCTTGCCGCCAACTATATAGGAGCCTGGGCGCCGGATCGAAAGACGTCCCCCGCCTCAACTGCGCGCGGGACAGCGAAGGCGGGAGCGCATTGGCCTTGAAGAAGATTTCGACCGTGGGTCTGCCGGGTTCGCAAGGGCAGGCACCGGATCATCATTCCCTCTGGGTCGCCGCCCGCATTCCGACCCGCACGGAGCAGGACAGCATGGATGCCGTCGTCAAGAAATTCCCCGAACCGGCCGACAGGAGCGACGTCCGCCCGAGCCGCGAAGAAGCCGAGGCCGCTGTCGGCACGCTTTTGCGCTGGATCGGCGAGGACCCCTCCCGCGAGGGTCTGCGTGAGACGCCCGCGCGCGTGGTGAAGGCCTATGAGGAACTTTTCGGCGGCTACAATCTGCAGCCGGGCGACGTTCTCGGCCGGACGTTCGAGGATGTGTCCGGCTACGAGGACATGGTGCTGGTCCGCGACATCGACTTCCACTCCCACTGCGAGCACCACATGGTGCCGATCATCGGCAAGGCGCATGTCGCTTATCTGCCCGACGACCGCGTCCTCGGCTTGTCGAAGATCGCCCGGCTGGTGGATATCTTCGGTCGGCGCCTGCAGACGCAGGAGTCGATGACGGCCCAGATCGCTGCGGCGATCGAGAGCATGCTGCGGCCTAAGGGCGTCGCGGTCATGCTGGAGGCCGAGCATATGTGCATGGCGATGCGCGGGATCCGCAGCAAGGGTTCGACCACCGTCACCACCGCCTTCCATGGCGCGTTGCGCGAGGATCGCGACCTGCAGGAGCGCTTCCTGGCCATGGCCAGTCGCCGGCCGTGAGCGGCACGTCGTCCGTTTCGGTGCCGTTCCTGGCCCCGTCGCCCATCGCGGCCGAACAGGAAGAGGGAATGCAGTTGCGTCCCCGCTTCGACGCCGCCGGGCTGGTTACCGCAGTGGTGACCGATCACGCCAGCGGCGATCTCCTCATGGTCGCCCACATGAACGCCGAGGCACTGGAGCAGACGCTGGCTTCCGGCTTTGCGCATTACTGGTCGCGCTCGCGCTCGGCGCTGTGGAAGAAGGGCGAAACCTCCGGGGCGTTGCAGGCGGTCCGGGAGGTCCTGGTCGACTGCGATCAGGATGCGATCTGGCTGAAGGTCCAGGTCGAGAAGCCGGAAGATACCTGCCATACCGGGCGCGCCACCTGCTTCTATCGCCGCGTCGGGCCGCACGGTCACGGTCTGTTGCCCGCCCTCGACAGGGCGTGACGATCGTTCCTACTTTAAAGGTATGATCAAGGATTGCGTCCATCCTTCGGGAGGGGACGACGCATTGGCAGCCGGGACAGTGCAGGATGTTCGATCGAGTTTTCGGATGGCGGGAAGAGCCCCCGGTGGGGGTGGAACCGCCCATTGTCATTCCGGCACCCCGGCAGACCCGAGGCATTGCCCTGGCCCTCGGCGGCGGCGCTGCCCGCGGCTGGGCCCATATCGGGGTGCTGAAGGCTCTCGACGAGAGCAACGTCCGCGTCTCGATGATTGCCGGAACATCGATCGGGGCGCTTGTCGGGGGCTGCTATCTCGCCGGCAAGCTCGATGAACTGGAGGCGTTCGCACTCTCCCTGACCAAACGCGGGCTGCTGCGCTTTCTCGATTTCCGCTTCGGAGCGGACGGCCTGATCGGCGGTATGCGGCTGAGCCGCCGCCTGTCGCAGGACCTCGAGGGAATCCGGATCGAGGATCTCGACCGTCCGCTCGTCTGCGTCGCCACGGAGGCGCGCAACGGCCACGAGGTCTGGATCGATTCCGGCTCCCTGATCCTTGCCATGCGCGCGTCCTACGCATTGCCGGGCGTGTTCGAGCCGGTCGAGTGCGGCGGGCGGCGGCTGATGGACGGGGCACTGGTGAACCCGGTTCCGGTCAATGTGTGCCGCGTCTACGAGGAGCGGCATGTGATCGCCGTGAACCTGCATTACGACCTATTTGGCCGGGCGGCCATCGTCCGGCTCTCGGCCGGCGGCAGCGACAACGAGAGCCAGCAGGATCTCGGCCTGACCGACCCGGTCATGGCCGCCGCGGGCGGCAATCCCGCCTTGCGACGTGACCAGATGGGGATCGCCCGGACGATGGTCGACGCGTTCAACATCATTCAGGACCGGATCTCCCGGGCGCGCCTCGCCGGCGACCCGCCGGACCTGTCGCTGCAGCCGCGGGTCCGCGACATCGGCCTGTCGGAGTTCTTCCGCGCCAAAGAGGCGATCGCACTCGGTTACGAGGCGACGATGAGCCAGATCAGCGAGATCCAGCGCATGGCCGAGATGGGCGAGGAGCGGCCCAAGTTGCCCGCCTGACCCTCCGGCGCGATCAGCAGGAGGTTCAGCTCGCGATATACTCGCGCATCTCAGCCGCCTCGCGCTCGACGTCTTCGATCCGCCGCTTCACCACGTCTCCGATCGAGATGATCCCCGTCAGTTTGCCGTTTTCGCAGACCGGGAGGTGACGGAAGCGCCCCTCTGTCATGATCTGCATCGCCTCGTCGATCCCGGTGCTGCCCGTGCAGGTCTTGACGTCCATGGTCATCTCGTCGCGCACGCCGTGGGCGAGCGCTGCAACGCCCGCGGTGCCGATCACCCGCACGATGTCGCGCTCGGACACGATACCTGCGACGCGACCGCTATCCTCCAGCAGAACGATCGCGCCGATCCTCTTTCTTGCCAGGACCTGGGCGACCTCTTCGAGCGTCACGTCGGGATGGAGTGTGACAACATCCCTGCCCTTACGCTCCAGTATCTGGTTGACGGACATCTCCCAAGGCCTCCTTCTCCCGCCGGTGCCATGCCCAAAGGTGAGCCAGTCCCGCCCGCATCGCAAGAGGCGAGTTCAGACCCTGGCACGCGAACGCGGGTCGAAGAAGCTGAAGAGCAGGAAGCCGAACGCGAAACCGCCGAGATGGGCTTCCCAGGCGACGGTGCCGCCACCGAGGAAACCGCCTGCGGCGCTCCCGATCAACAGATTGGTCCCGAAGAACACGGCGACGAAGATGAGCACCGTCCGATTGGTCAGCGCCGCCCGGATCGACACCACTGGCAGATAGGGCTGCATCAAAGGCGACATGGTCGCGCCCGATCCCCCGAAGGCGAAGCGGCAGGCGCCGCCCATCAGCGCTGACACGACGCCCGACGCACCGATGACCGGCGCCACGATTTCCGGGTTGAGCAGATAGAACGCCGCGGCGCCGGCCACCGCGCCGCAGCACGAGAACACCAGGAACCGAACGGCGCCGAGCCGGCGTGCCACGGGCGTTCCGAAGGCGAGGAGCCAGACCGAATTGACGGCAAGATGCATCCAGTCGCCATGAAGGAACGAATAGGTGAGCGGCGACCACAAGCCTGCGCCGGGTCGCTGGTAGGCGCAGAACTCGGCCGCGGCCTGGTAGCAGCCGGGAATGAAGGCGAAGTCGACCAGCACGAACGAATCGACGAGCGGGCTGAGGGCGAACATGCGGACCGCATGCACCGCGATGTAGACGCAGATCAGCCCCAGCACGATCCCCGGGACGTTGAAGGCCGGCGGCGGGCGCTGGCGCCGGAACACGGGCTCCGCCGCTTCGTCGAGATCGTTCTGGGTCATGGCCGCCTTGTCGATGGGTCTGAGGGTTCACACCGGTCGCCACGGGCACATGGGACGACCTCGACCGATTTTCACCGCCGGGCAAAAAAAAGCCGCCCCACAGGACGGGGCGGCGAGTAACTAGGCGATGCCCGACTGGAGGTCGAGATGCGCTCGTTTGTGCTGACGACAGGAGCCATGTCTGTCCTTACAATGCGTTAGACCGATGCTGGCCCCCGCGCAACGCGAACTCTCGGGAACGGTTAATATCGCTGGCGAATCTCCGCCAGTGCTTTATTTTGGTTATCGGTTCCATCCCCCCTTAAGCTTCCGGGTGTATAGAAGCACGGCACGGCGCGCATTCGCCGCGACCTTTCGAGCGACGAACGATGACGCAGGCTCCGAAACAAGCGCCGACCGAGGAATATACCGAGCGACGGCGGTTCAGCCGCTTTTCCGTGGATATCCTCGGCCGCTTCATGCGCGAGGATCATTCGGAATATCCCTGCAGCGCCGAGAACATGTCGCCCGGCGACGTGGCGATCGCCACGCCCGTGGAGCTTCGCGAAGGGGAGAACATCATCCTCTATCTCGATCACATCGGTCGGCTGGAGGGCGTAGTCATCAGGGCTTCCCCCGGCGGCTTCGCGCTAAAGCTGAAGGGCACTGACCGCAAGCGCGAGAAACTGGCCGCGCAGCTGACCTGGCTGGTCAATCGCCACGAACTGGACCTGCCCGAAGATCGCCGGCATGAGCGCGTCGCGCCGGAGAACCCGTTTGTCGACGTGGTGCTGGAGGATGGCCGCCGCTACCAGGTCCGCATCATCGACCTGTCGCTTTCGGGCGCCGCGGTGTCCAGCAAGGTCCGCCCGGCGATCGGAGCGCGCGTGACGATGGGCACGACGCACGGTCGCGTCGTCCGGCACCTCGAAGACGGCTTCGCCATCGAGTTCGGCACCGTCCCCGCAGGGGAAATGTTCGGGCGCAGCGCCGACTGAGACGGCGGAACCAGCGCGGGTCATTTCCGCGTGCGTGCCGCAGAGTAGGGTCGCAGTCTCCCCGGAACTCTCTCGCAGGCTCGCCGAAGCTCTTGCGAGCATGCATTCCCGACCCGTCCCGCCTTCCTTGAGCATCCGCGCATGATCCGGGCCCTGACGCTTATTCGGTTTCGCCCTCGTGGTTGACAAATGATCAATGCCGACGATGCAATTCGTCGTCGCAAGTTCAACTTTCGCAAGTAAAGATATGAACGTTTCTATAAAACATTGACGCGAATGCGCGCGTGACATTTCGCTTCAAAGTAAAACGATCATGCCATTCTCTCTGTACAGACGGGGAGACGGGAAATGCAGAACTTCATCGGAAAGACGATCGCAGCTGCGGCGCTCATGGCGGCAGCCATCACGGCCACACCGGCCGCCGCTAACGACACCGCGATGCTCACCACCGGCGCCACCTCCCAGCCGGTCGGCCACTACGAATTCTGCAAGGTCTACCCTGAAACGTGCCGTCGCAACGACGCCGTCGGCGTGGTTCGCATGACCCGGGACAGCTGGTCCAAGCTGGTCGAGGTCAACACGGCCGTCAACAGTGCCATCTTCGCCCGTACCGACCAGGACATGCATGGCGTCCCCGAACTGTGGTCCTACCCGACGGTTCAGGGCGACTGCGAGGATTTCGTTCTCCTAAAGCAGTACATGCTGGCTCGCGAAGGCATCCCGGCGTCGGCTCTCCTGATCACCGTCGTCCGCCAGCCGAACGGCGAAGGCCACGCCGTGCTCACGGTGAAGACCGACCAGGGAGACTACATCCTCGACAATCTCGACGATCGGGTCCTCGCCTGGAGCGACACCGACTATCAGTTCCTCAAGCGCCAGTCGGAACGCCACGCCGGCAAGTGGGTCGGGATCGCCGACGATCGCAACATGCTGGTCGGTAGCGTCCGCTAACTCCGCTCCGCAGGAGGCCTCTGCTCCCGAGCCCCTGCCCGAACAAAAAACGAGCCGTGCACCGGAAGGCGCA
This sequence comes from Aurantimonas endophytica, assembly GCF_014196845.1. GTDB lineage: Bacteria > Pseudomonadota > Alphaproteobacteria > Rhizobiales > Rhizobiaceae > Aurantimonas > Aurantimonas endophytica. The sequence goes on along the minus strand of NZ_JACIEM010000001.1, from coordinate 412,491 downwards.
CGGCTCGTTTTCCTTTGTCTGTCGAAGAAGCTGCCAGCGACGGGCCGCGGCCGGCAGCGGAGACCTATTCGAGGTCGATATCGAGGATCGTCATGGTGAAATGATACGACAGCTCGTCCTCGTCGGTATCCTTGGCGAGAAGTCCAACGAACTCCTTGTTGAGGTAGACCTCGGCCGAGTCGGATTTGCGGGCCAGCGGACGGACTTCGAGGTCCGCGGCCTTGAAGCTCTTCCTGAGATAGGCCTCGACCTTGCGGATTTCGTCAGGCTTCACGGGGCTCTCCTGCACGTGTTCGGGAGCCTTAAGCTAGGCTATGGCTGACGAAATCAATCCTCGCGCCCGCATCAATCGCCGCGTTCGAGACTCTGGTCCATGGCGCGGGCGGGTTCGTGGCAGTCGCCGGGCGTGCCGATGATCTTGGCTGGAACGCCCGCCACCGTCGTGTGTGGCGGGACGGCCTTCAGCACCACGGAGCCCGCCGCGATCTTCGAGCACTCGCCGATCTCTATATTGCCGAGGATCTTTGCCCCGGCCCCGATCAGGACGCCGCGGCCGACCTTCGGATGCCGGTCGCCGAACTCCTTGCCGGTTCCGCCAAGCGTGACATTCTGCAGGATCGAGACGTCGTCGCCAATCGCGGCGGTGAAGCCGACGACGAGGCCCGTCGCGTGGTCGAGAAAAATCCCGCGCCCCATGCGCGAAGCCGGGTGGATATCGGTCTGGAACACCGCAGACGAACGCGCCTGGAGATAAAGCGCAAAATCGCGGCGCCCTTCGCTCCAGAGCCAATGCGCCAGGCGATGCGTCTGGATCGCGTGGAAGCCTTTGAAATACAGCAATGGCTCGATGTAGCGCTCGCAGGCGGGATCGCGGTCGAAGACGGCCTGGATGTCGCTGCGCAACGTCTCGCTGAAACTGCCTTCGGCGTTCAGAAGGTCGTTATACGCCTGCGCGATCAGCACCGCCGGAACGTCCGGATGGTCGAGGCGCTGCGAGACGCGGTGGATCAGCGCCGTTTCGAGGCTCGGCTGATTAAGGATCGTCGCATGGATGAAGCCGGCGAGCACCGGCTCCCGCGACGCGACGCCCTCGGCCTCACGCCGTACCTGCGCCCAGATCGGGTCGACCGGATGCAGCTTCTCCTGGGTCTGTGAAATTCGGATGTTCATCGCGCTCTCCCGAACGGGCACCGACACGCATCGAGCATGCGCCTCTAGAATAGGACTATGGGTGGGCGAGTAAAAGATGCCACCGGTGGATCGCCTCGTCCGCCGCTTGCCGCTGGGCTTCACCAGCTGCGTTTCTTGCAAGCTTCTCGCGCGATCGACGCTCAGTCGCCTTCGTGGAGGAAGCGGATGACCTCGTCCTTGAACGTCCGGTCACCCACGGCCAGCATGTGATCGCGGCCGGCTATGTCGAAGGCCCGTGCGTTGGGCATCAACTCCGACAGCGCCTCTGCCGAGCCGGCGAGATCGTCCCGCGTCCCGACGCCGATCAGCGCCGGCTGAAAGATCCGAGAGACGTCGGCGGGCGACAGTTCCTCACGGGCGGCGGAAATGCAGGCGGCGAGCGCAGCGCGATCGCTCTTCGTCCGGTCGGCGAAGGCCCGGAACATGCGGCCACGCGCATCCGTCACGTCGTCGAGCGAGGGCGCCAGCAAGGCATCGGCGATCGTGTCCCAGTCGCCCACCCCCTCGACGAGTCCGATGCCCAGGCCGCCGAAAATGATTCGCGAGAAGCGGTCGGGCGCCGCGAGCGCGGCGAAGGCAGCGACGCGCGCGCCCATCGAGTAGCCGAATACGGCCGAACGCGCGATGCCCAGATGGTCGAGCAAGGCTACGGCGTCGCCTGCCATTTTCGCGGGTCGGTAGGCTTGCGGATCGGTCGGCTTGGCGCTGCCCCCATGGGCACGATGGTCGAAGGCGACGACGCGGTATCCGGCCTCGCCCAATCGTGCCACCCAGCCGGTGTCGATCCAGTTGACGCGCATCGAGGAGGCAAATCCGTGCAGGAGCAGGATGCTATCGCCTTCCGGGTTGCCCTCGTCGATGAAGGCCAGTTCCAGACCGTCGCTGGTGAAATGGTTCATGTGGCGTCCTGTCCTGGCCCGCGAATTCATTGTCCCGCACGGGATTAATGGCGTCGAAGCGCCTGCGCCACCCCTGTTCAATGCTGGTCGCCGACAGTATGGTCCGCCGCGTTGCCAACGAGAGCCAGGGTCTATCGCGATGGCCGGACACCGGATTCCGCATTTCCAGAACGATATCGGCGCCGACATGATCGAGATCGGCGTGACGGAATTCATGTGCTGCGGCGCTACGCCGCCTTACGACCATCCGCATGTCTATCTCGACATGGGCGATGAGCGGGAAATCGTCTGCGGCTACTGCTCGACGCTCTATCGCTACGACGCTGCGCTGGCGCCGGAAGAGACGCGGCCGGCCGGCTGCCGTCTCGTCGAAGCGGCTGCGTAAGTCCCTGCCCGCCATCTCCGCCGGCCAGGACATCGTCATTGTCGGTGCTGGTATTGCCGGGCTGACGCTGGCGCTGGAACTGGCACGCCGCGGCATCGGTTCGACCATTCTGGAACGGGCCCACCGACTGGAAGAGGTCGGCGCAGGATTGCAGCTTTCTCCCAACGCGCTGCGGGTGCTCTGGCGCCTCGGCCTCGGCGGTGTGCTGAACGCGGTCGGCACCAGCGCCGCATCGGTCACGTTGCGCGACGGGAGAAGCGGCCGACGGATAGCGGACGTCCCGGTCACGGCGGACGACGGCACACCCTATCTCGCTCTGCATCGTGCCGACCTGCAGGGCGCGCTTCTGACCAAAGTCGTGCAGACGGAACTGACCAGCCTGCGTCTCGACTCCGCTTTCTCCGATCTCTCGCTGGATGGCGACCGCGTCCGTCTACGGCTACATGCTGCAGGCGGGGCTCAAGACCTGGCCGCCGCTCTCGTGGTGGGCGCGGACGGCGTGGGCTCGGCTGTTGCCGCCGGGCTCGGCCTGCAAGATCCGGCTCCTGCAGAGGCTGTCGCCTGGCGGGCGACCCTGCGCGGCGACGAACAGACGGCCGTATCGGGTGGCGTCGAAGCCTGGCTCGGACCGCGGCGCCATGCCGTCGCCTACCCGATCTCGAGCGGTCGCCGGACCAATCTCGTGCTCATCGAGCCCGCATCCGATGCGCAGGATCCTGATGGCCTCAGGCGACGCTTCGCCGGTTGGGACGAGCGGCTCGTTGCCATGATCGCCCGCTCCGCCGGCTTCACCGCCTGGCCCCTGCGGACGGTCGTTTCCGACCGCGTCTGGCGCCATCTCGATGATCGCGTGGTGCTGATCGGCGACGCGGGCCACGCAATGCCGCCTTATGCCGCCCAGGGTGCAGGCATGGCGATCGAGGACGCCGCCGTCCTGGCCGCATCACTGGCCGAAGCCCCCGATCTTTATGCCGCCCTCGCCCGCTACGAATCGGAGCGGCGACCGCGGATCGACCGGTTGCGGCGCCGGGTCGCCTTCCATCAACGCGTCTATCATCTGCCCCGACCGCTCAGCCTGGGACGCGACGTCGTGCTGGCCCTGCGAAAGTCGGACCAGCTGCGCCAGGACCTCGCCTGGCTCTACGACTGGCGTCCGCCCGCCTAGCCGCCGGCAGAGCTGTCGATGGCGGAACGCGACCCCGGCGCCGGCGTTCATGTGAGGCTGGCATCCAACTGCTGCCACGCAGGAATGGTCGCGCGGCGGCACAAATGGGTTCAGGCTCGGTTCATCCAGACGAACTGATACATGCCGGACAGCAGGTCCGGGCGCCCGCGCGGTGATGCCGCGCGGCTGCTGCCAAGACTGCAAGGGACAGATCAACGAGGTGAAGAACATGCCGAATTTGAAACGAACAGGCCGGTTTGTGGGCGTCGCGGCCCTGGCTGCGTCCACGGCCCTTAGCGGACCGTTCGCGGCCTACGCCCAGGACGCCGCGCCCTACCGGCTGGCGCAGGCGGAGGAGCCGGCGCCCGTGGTCGTCCCTGATGTCGCCGCGCCGGAGGCGCCGGTGGTCGAAGAGCCGGCACCGGCTCCCGAGCCCGTGGCGCCCGCAGTAGAGGAACCTACGCCTGCGCCGGAAGCGCCGCCGGTGGAAGAGCCTGCGCCAGCTCCCGAGCCGGCGCCCGAGCCGGAAGTTCCGGCAGAGGCGCCTGCCGTCGAGGAGCCGCCGGTCGAAGAGCCGGCCGCGGAGGCGCCGCCCGCAGAGGAGCCTGCTCCGGAAGCGCCGGTCGAGGAGCCTGCTCCGGAGGCCCCGCCGGTCGAGGAGCCCGCTGCAGAAGCGCCGGTCGAAACGCCCGCAGAAGCGGCCCCGGAACCCGCACCCGAGCCGGAAGCTGCTCCCGCCGCCGAGACGCCGGCAGTGGAAGAAGCCCCGGCTGCGGAGGAAGTCGCGCCTGCGGCGCCGGTCGAACCGGCTCCCTCAGCTGAAGAGGCTGCACCGGCTGACGCCGTGCCGGAGACGCTGGAAGCGCCGGTCGAGTCGCCGGCTGGCGAGCCTGCGCCTGTACCCGAAAGCGAGGCGCCGGCAGAGACGGCTCCCGCAAACGCCGTGCCGACCGACTCCGCTCCCGCCGCTGACGCACCGGCAGATGCCGCAGCCCCGACGCCGGATGCGGCAGCACCCGCACCAGCCGACGCGCCCGCGCCAGCCGGCGATGTGGCTGCGCCTTCTCCCGAGGCCGCCGCTGCCCCTGTCGCGCCCCCGCCTCCGGTCGAAGCGGCCGAGCCCGTTTCCGCCGAGATCCAGAACGAGCCCGTTCCTGAAGGTGGCGTCAGCCAGAGCGATGCCCGCGTCCAGCAGCTGGCCGAGCCGGTGGAGGTCCGTTCGGCACGAAGCGAGGCTGGCGAGCGCATCGAGGCACCCGCCGGATCGACGACGATCAACAACAGCTCCGTCACCAACAACACCGTGGTGAACAACACCACGACCAACACCACCAACACGGTCGTCCAGCAGGCACCGCTGCCGCCAGGCGCAGAAGTCGTCGAGCGCGTGGGCAACCGGGACATCCTGTCCATCGTCGGAGCGGGTGTCGCCGGCGCTGTCGTGGGTGGCGCCGCAGCTTACTTCATCCGCGGCAATGACGACGACCGAATCGCCGTCGATGCCGAGGAGCGCTACTACGAACGCCTGCCCCGCGAGCGGACCCGCCAGACGGTGGTGCGCGATAACGGCGTGCAGATCGTCACGATCACCAACCGCTACGGCGACGTGATCCAGCGTTCGCGGGTCATGCCCGATGGCCGCGAGGTCGTCCTCTTCTACGACCCGTACGAGCGGGACTACGACGACGATGACTATTACGAGGATCCGGCTGCCGGCTGGGACCCGGTCGATCTGCGTATCCCGATGGACGAGTACATCGTCGACACCCGTGAGCCTGACGAAGATCTCTACTATCGTACGATCGTCGCGCCGCCGGTCGAGCGGGTCGACCGGATCTATTCCGTCAATGAAGTGCGCCGGTCCGAACGCATCCGTGACAAGGTGCGCCGGATCGATCTCAGCACGATCAATTTCGCCTTCGGTTCGGACGCTATCTCGCAGGAACAGGTACCCAACCTGCAAGCGCTGGCTGACGCGATTGCGCGGGTGATCGAGCAGAATCCGGCAGAGACGTTCCTGATCGAAGGCCACACCGACGCTGTCGGCAGCGATTTGGCCAACCTCGCGCTGTCCGACCGACGGGCAGAAGGCGTCGCGTCCGCCCTCACCGACTATTTCGACGTGCCGCCGGAGAACCTGGTCACACAGGGCTATGGCGAGCAGTTCCTGAAGGTCGACACGCAGGAGGAGAATGCCGAGAACCGGCGCGTGACCGTCCGGCGCATCACCCCGCTGGTCAAGCCGGTGGAGAGCGCGGCCCGCTGAGGGGGCCGCAACAGGCATCGGAAAAGACGACGACGGCGGCCTTGGGGCCGCCGTTTCCCTTTGGACTAGCGCGATGCTGCTGACTGGACCGCCGCGATCCTGCTAATCCGCTCTATGCGGCGGACCAGATGCGTTGCCCGAGCGCCGCTTCCGGCACTACCGGGGCGTTGTTCCAACGGGTGAGCATGAGAGCGCGAGAGCGCGAACGAGCATGGGCGCGCCGCTCCTGACAGAGCCCTTCCCGGACAAGGAGAAGGACCCGGCAATTCGGCCAGCGCCCCTCCCGGCTGACCCGGGGATTCCCCCTTTAGCCCTGTCAGCTTTCCTCGTCGTCCGCCGGCAGTGGTTTGCTCTCGACTGAGAGGAAGTCGCCGAGCGGCCCGAGCGGCTCGATGTAGCTGGCGAAGACCTTGATCGCCACCATCACCGGCACGGCGAGGAACATGCCCACCACGCCCCAGATCCAGCCCCAGAAGGCGACGGCGAGAAAGATCGCCGCGGCGTTCATCTCGAGCCTGCGGCCGACGATCAGAGGGGTGACGAACTGCCCTTCCACCGTCGTGCAGGCGAGATAGAGCAGGACCGGCGCGAGCGCTGCCGCAAGACTTCCGAACTCCGCCAGCGCGATCACCCCGACGAGCGCGATACCGAGGAGCGAGCCGATATAAGGAATGAAGTTGAGCAAGGTGGCCAGCGCGCCGAAAATCATCGGCGTCGGCATGCCGACCCACCAGAGCGCGCTTCCCACCGCCACGCCAAGGCCAATATTGATCATGGTGATGGTGAACAGATAGCGCGACAGTTCGCGTTCGATGTCGTGGGCGATATGCAGCGCACGCTTCTTGTCAGAGAGCGTCGGCATCGACTTGATGAGCTTCTGGTAGAACAGGTCGCCGGAGGCGAGCAGAAAAAACAGAAAGATCAGGGAAAAAGCGATCGAGGCGGCAATCTCCGGCAGCGCGGTTGTGGCGCTGTCGAGCAGGTCGGGGTTCTTTACCACCACTTCCTGCGGCTGATCGTCCGCAGCCGGCGCGTCCTCTTCGACGGAGGTTTCCGCCTGCTGCTGTGCCGAGCGCAGTCGGTCGATGCGATCCTGGACGGAGCGCATTTCCGCATCGACAGCTTCGACATACCGGGGCGCGTTGCTGACGATCTGCGTAATCGGATCGCTCAGCATGTAGAAGCCGGAGATCAGCGTGGCCAGGGCGCCGATGACCAGCAGGAAGGCCGAGATGGGTTCCCAGACCTTCAAGCGGCGGCGCAGGAAACGCACCACCGGGCTCAACACCAGCGCAAACAGCAGGGCGATGACCACCGGCAGCACGAAGCTGGCGGCCAGATACAGCGCGCCGAACAACAGGATGAAGAAGATGCCGATGATGGCCCATCGCGGGCCACTCTGGGAACTCTGGGGACTGACCAGTCCTATGGTCGGAGAGATCGTCGTCGTGCGCTGTTCAACCCGACTCTCGCTGGCACGTTCGGACAATGCGCTCAATCCTAGTGAGGAACCCGCACAACGGCCGCATCAGGGGGAAGTTCCGGCCTGACGGCCGGATCGGAGCGCTATTAACGGCGGATCTGCCGGACGCCCGCCCCGACGGACCGGATCAGTGCAGGATCTGCGACAGGAAGAGCTTGGTCCGCTCGTGCTCCGGGTTGGTGAAGAACGGCTCGGGTTCATTCTCCTCGACGATCTGGCCGGCATCCATGAAGATGACGCGATTGGCGACCTGACGCGCAAATCCCATCTCGTGGGTGACGCACAGCATCGTCATGCCCTCCTCCGCGAGCCCGACCATGACGTCGAGCACTTCCTTGATCATCTCCGGATCGAGCGCCGAGGTCGGCTCATCGAACAGCATGATCTTCGGGCTCATGCAGAGCGACCGGGCGATGGCGACGCGCTGCTGCTGGCCGCCCGAAAGCTGGCCCGGATATTTGTGGGCCTGCTCGGGGATCTTCACCCGGGTCAGATAGTGCATGGCCACTTCCTCGGCCTGCTTCTTCGGCATCTTGCGAACCCAGATCGGGGCCAGCGTGCAGTTCTCCAGGATCGTCAGATGCGGAAACAGGTTGAAGTGCTGGAACACCATCCCGACTTCGCGCCGGACCTCGTCGATCTTCTTGAGATCGTTGGTCAGCTCGATGCCGTCGACGACGATGCGGCCCTTCTGGTGCTCTTCCAGCCGGTTGATGCAGCGGATCATCGTCGATTTGCCGGAGCCGGAGGGGCCGCAGATGACGATGCGCTCGCCACGACGGACGGTGAGGTTGATGTCCCGCAGGACATGGAACTCCCCGAACCATTTGTTCACGCCGAGCAGTTCGACGGCGATCTCCTCGGAAATGTTTCCCGACAGGCGGGCGCGCGGCTGGGTTTCGGTGGCGGTCATGATCAGGTCCTTCAGCGCGTGTGCCCGGTGTCCAGCCGACGCTCGGTGTAGATCGAGTAGCGGGACATGGCGAAACAGAACAGCCAGAAGACGAACGCGGCAAAGACGAGGCCGGTCGCTGGCGTCGATGGGGTGATCCAGTTCGGGTCGTTGAAGCCGCGCCTCACCGTGCCGAGCAGATCGGCGAGCCCGATGATGTAGACGAGGCTGGTATCCTTGAAGAGGCCGATGAAGGTGTTGACGATCCCGGGGATCACCAGCTTCAGCGCCTGCGGCAGGATGATCATGCGCATCTTCTGCCAGTAGGTGAGCGCCATCGCATCGGCGCCCTCGTACTGGCCCTTGGGAATCGCCTGGAGGCCGCCGCGGATCACCTCGGCCATGTAGGCCGCCGAGAAGAGCGCCACCCCGACCAGCGCGCGCAGCAGCTGGTTGAAGCTGACGCCCTCCGGCAGGAACAGCGGCAGCATGAAGTTCGCCATGAACAGGACGGTGATCAGCGGCACGCCACGCCAGAACTCGATGAACACGATGGACATGAGCTTGACCGCCGGCATGCGCGACCGCCGGCCGAGCGCCAGCGCGATGCCGAGCGGCAGTGACGCCGCGATGCCGCTGAGCGCGACCACCAGGGTCAGCATCAAGCCACCCCACAGGCTGGTCGGCACGTAGGAGAGCCCGAAATTGGCGGTCATCACGGCGACGAAGCCGATGACCACCAGCGTCGGCACCAGAGCCCCCCACAGGCTGCCATTGCGCGAGCGGATGGCTGTAATGCAAGCGGCGGCGATGGATGCGGCGGTGGCAAGGAACGCGATCAGCGTCAGCACCGAGAACCGCAAGCCGAGGAAGTCGGCGCGACCGCTGTTGACCGTGTTCGCCAGCAGCAGGACGAGCAGCCCGACGATCGCGAGGATGACCGCCGCCTTCAGCGCCACGGACGAGAAGCCAACATCGGGACGCGCCGCGACGCCGGTGATCGTCACAGCCGCCGCCACGAGCAGGAAGAACGTGACCTCGCCGCCCGAGAAGGAAAAGCGGCCGCCGGTGAGCAGGATCAGCGCCACGACCGGGAAGACCGCGAACAGCAGGATCGCGTTGATCCGCTTGTACGGAACGCTAGGGATCGCCAGCGCCGCCACCAGCACGGCGAGAAGGACGAAGACGATGTCGACCCGCCAGCGCTCGTCGAGCGGATAGATACCGTACATGAACTGGCCGAACTTCGCCTTGACGAAGGCCCAGCAGGCACCGCCATGCCCGCCCCCTTCAACGAGGCAGGCTTGCCTGTCGTCGCCGTAGAAGACGGCGTCCAGCCACGCCCAGTTGAACAGATTCCATGCCGCCCACACGACAAAGAGGCCGGCGACGATGCTCAGAACCGAGTCGAGTGGTGTCGCGAACAAATTGCGACGGATCGTGCCGACGATGCCGACCTCGCTGCCGGGGGGCGGCAACTGCTGCTTCTGCTCGGTCGAAACGTAACGGGCGAAATCTTCTTCCATGTTCTCAAGCGCCCTTCATCAGCGTTCGACCAGCGCCATTTTCGAGTTGAACCAGTTCATGAACAGCGACACCGTCAGGCTGATGCTGAGATAGACGACCATCCAGATCACCACGACCTCGATCGACTGGCCCGACTGGTTGAGGACGGTCGAGCCGACCGCGACGAGCTCGGGATAGCCGATGGCCAGGCCGAGGGAGGAATTCTTGGTCAGGTTCAGATACTGGCTGGTCAGCGGCGGGATGATCACCCGGAATGCCTGGGGAACGACCACCAGCCGCAGCACATGGCCGCGCTTGAGCCCGAGCGCCGATGCCGCTTCCGTCTGTCCGCCCGACACCGAAAGAATGCCGGCTCGCACGATTTCGGCGATGAAGGCAGCGGTATAGATCGCCAGCGCCAGGAGCAGCGCAATGAATTCCGGGCGCATCTGGAATCCGCCGACCAGATTGAACCGCGTCGCTTCCGGAAATTCCAGCACCGCGGGCAGGCCCGTCAGCAGGAATACGGCAATCGGCAGTCCGATGATCAGGCCGAGGCTTGGCCAGAGCAGCGGGCGCCGTTCACCGGTCGCCAGTTGCCTCGCCTTGTTGCGGCGCGCCAGTACGAAGGCGCCGACGATCCCGACGGCGAAGGCGACGACGGTCGCCCAGGCCAGGGGATCGAACAGGATGGTGGGAACCTGCAGGCCGCGATTCGTCAGGTAGATGCCAAGCGGGTTCACGTCGACGCCGCGGGGACCGCTGAGAACGGACAGGACGCCGAAATACCAGAACAGGATGACCAGCAGCGGCGGGATGTTGCGGAAGGTCTCCACGTAGACCGTGGCCAGCATGCGGACGAGAAAGTTCTGGGACAGCCGCGCGATGCCGACAATGAAGCCGATGATCGTCGCGACGATGATGCCGCTCCCTGCGACGAGAAGCGTGTTGGCGATCCCCACGAGGAGGGCTCTGCCGTACGTGCTGTTGCTCGAATATTCGATCGGCACCTGCGCGATGTCGAAACCGGCGCGGGAACCGAGAAAGCCGAAGCCGGAAGCGATGTTCGCGGCGGCGAGATTGCGGGCGGTGTTGTCGATGATCCACCAGGCGAACGCCACGATGGCGATGATCAGCGAAACCTGGATGACGATGCTGCGCACCGTCGGATTGGTCAGCAGCGAGTCGGTGCTCGATCGTCGGGGCAGATGATGTGTCTCGGCGGTCATGAACTATCCCGGGCGCTGTCGGCGAAGCCAGCGCAGTTGCAACCGGATGAGAGGGGCAGTGACGTGGCGGGCGCCGGAAGAGCGCCCGCCACGGTTCGCCATCAGCGGATGGGCATGCCGTACTGGAGGCCGCCCTTGGTCCAGAGGGCGTTCTGGCCGCGCTGGATCTGGAGCGGCGTGTTGACGCCGATGTTGCGCTCGAAGATCTCGCCGTAGTTGCCGACGGCCTTGATGATGTTGACCACCCAATCCTGCGAAACGCCGATCGACTCGCCGAAATTCTTGTCCTGACCGAGCAGGCGCCGGATTTCCGGATTCTCAGACTCCAGCATCTCCTCGACATTGGCCTGGGTCACGCCGAGCTCTTCGGCGTTGAGCAGCGCGTTGTGCGTCCACTTGACGACGTTGAACCACTCGGTGTCGCCCTGGCGCACGGCAGGTCCGAGCGGCTCCTTGGAGATGATCTCCGGCAGGATCACGTGCTCGTCCGCATTGCCCATCTCGAGGCGCGAGGCGGCAAGGCCCGACGCATCCGTCGTGAGCACGTCGCAGCGACCGCTGTCATAGGCCGAGTTCACGTCCGACTGCGACTCGATGACGACCGGGTTGTAGTCCATGTTGTTGGTGCGGAAGTAATCCGCGAGGTTGAGCTCCGTCGTGGTGCCGCTCTGCACGCAGACCGTCGCACCGGAGAGCTCCAGCGCCGAGTTAACGTTCAGGTCCTTCTTCACCATGAAGCCCTGGCCGTCGTAGTAGTTGACGCCGGCGAAGGTCAGACCGAGCGTGGTATCGCGGTCCATCGTCCAGGTCGTGTTGCGGGCGAGGACGTCGATCTCGTTGTTCTGAAGCGCCGGGAAGCGCTGAACGGCCGAAAGCGGCGAGTACTGGACCTTGGAGGCATCGCCGAAGACGGCTGCGGCGACGGCCTTGCAGTAGTCGACGTCGAGACCCTGCCATCCACCCTGGTCGTCCTGCGAGGCGAACCCGGGAAGGCCGGTGTTGACGCCGCAGCGCAGCGTGCCGCGATCCTTGACCGTCTGGAGGGTCTGCGCGGAGGCAACGTTCACGGTCAGCCCCGCGACCGAGAGTCCGAGCACGGCGGTCAAAAGCTTCAATTTCATCAGGATACCTTCCCAAGTTGGGTTTTCGGTGCAGCTTGTTCTTCTCGAACCAGAACCCGCCCACGGGCGGCCACCGGCCAGCCGGTACACCAATGGTTCTGTTCGGCCGGGCAATGACATGTCATAAAAATGTGCAGGTCAAGAAGCTGACACTTTTTTCCCTGCGCATTTGGCCGATCGAACCCCCCGCATCCCAGAATCCCATCAGAAAGCTGACGAATTGAGCACTGAACGACCAAAACCCGATCAAAAGGTCGGTGTGAACACGCGCCTCGCCCACGGGCCCTACGACCCGCGTTCACAGCATGGATTCGTCAATCCTCCCGTCTTCCATGGCTCGACGGTGCTGTTTCCTGATGTGGCGACGCTGCGCGATCGGGCCCGTCAGCCCTTCAGCTACGCGCTGTCAGGGACCCCCACGACGAAGGCGCTGGAAGACGCGCTGAGCGAACTCGAAGGCGCGGCCGGAACGATCCTGCTGCCGTCGGGGCTCGCCGCCGTCACCGTGCCGCTGCTTGCCTTCCTCTCGGCGGGCGATCACTGCCTGGTCGTCGACTCCGTCTATTTTCCGACGCGACGCTTCTGCGACGGAACGCTGACGCGGATGGGCGTGACGGTGGAATATTTCGATCCACATGTCGGCGCCGGAATCGCCGAGCTGATGCGGCCCGAGACGAAAGTCGTCTTCGTCGAGGCCCCCGGCTCCCACACGTTCGAGATCGTCGATGTCGCCGCCGTCGCCGAGGCCGCCCGCAAGGGCGGTGCTGTCACCATGATGGACAACACCTGGGCGACGCCGCTCTTGTTCCGGCCGCTCGATCACGGCGTGGATCTGTCGATCCATGCGCTGACCAAATATCCCGGCGGCCATTCCGACGTCATGATGGGCAGCGTCTCGGCGACACGCGAGACCTGGCCGCAGCTGCGCGCAACGCAGTTGCAACTCGGCGTCAACGCCGCACCGGACGATACCTATCTCGTTCTGCGCGGCCTCAAGACGATGGGCGTGCGGTTGGAACGGCACGGCCGCTCCGCGCTCGCCGTCGCCGAATGGCTTGCAGCGCGCGACGAGGTCGCCGCCGTGCTGCATCCTGCCCTCCCCGCCTTTCCCGGCCACGAGATGTGGCGCCGGCAGTTCAGTGGCGCAAGCGGCCTGTTCGGCTTCGTCCTCAAGGGGGATGCCAGTACCGGCGAGGCCTTCCTCAACGCGCTGAAGCTATTCGGGCTCGGGTTTTCCTGGGGCGGGCATGAAAGCCTGGCGGTGCCATCCGACCTCTCCGATCGGACGATCGCCAGGGGACCGGCGAACGGCACGCTGATCCGCCTGCAGATCGGTCTGGAAGACGTGGACGATCTCTGCACCGACCTCGAGCGCGGCTTCGCGGCGGCTCGCGCGGCGTGAACCGAGCAAGATCCGCTGGGTGATCCTGCGCGCGAGTAGCGGCCGGAAACTTTGCACATAGCGCGTTGCGCCGCAGATGCGGCGATCGAGGCGCCAAGGACAGGGTTCAGGCTCGCCTCAGCGCGCAGCGCAGGCCGACGGCGGACGGTCAGGGCGATTGGACAGACCCTATCCCCGTCCCCGATAGGGCGGCACGCCCTGATCAGGTATCCACACATCCGCGGGGCCGGGACCGGTCTGGTAGAAGACGTCGATCGGAATACCGCCGCGCGGATACCAGTACCCGCCGATGCGTAGCCATTCCGGCTCCAGCAGCTCGGCCAGGCGCCGTGCGATGGAAACGGTACAGTCCTCGTGGAAGGCGCCGTGATTGCGGAAGGACGTCAAATAGAGCTTGAGGGACTTGCTCTCCACCAGCCACGCGGCGGGAACGTAATCGATCACCAGATGGGCGAAATCGGGCTGGCCGGTCATCGGGCAGAGCGAGGTGAATTCCGGGGCCGTGAAGCGAACGGCGTAGCGGACTTCGGCCTGCGGGTTCGGCACGCGCTCCAGCACCGCGTCCTCGGGCCTGGCCGGTATGGCTGTTGCCTGCCCCAGCTGGGTCAAGCCGGCGTAGATGTCGTCTTGCGACAATGTCGAAAGCTCCCGAAGTTCCTGGGTGAGACTGCCGCACCGGTTGCAGGGTGGCGACTTGGCGAGCCGCTTTCCAAACGCTGAAACGACTGATAAGCCGTCCCAGGAACTGGCGCCAAATCGTTGAAATCGTTGGTGACCCCGGCAGGATTCGAACCTGCGACCATCGGCTTAGAAGGCCGGTGCTCTATCCTCTGAGCTACGGGGCCGTTGCCGGCGAGAGCAGTCTTGCCTGACGGCCGACCGAAGCCCTCAATGCGTCCAGGGCTGGCGCCGATCGTAGCGGAAATTGTCGGCGTACGCGACCTTCACCGGCTTGGTGATGCGAGGCTCCTCGACCCGGTAGGCGATGGCATTGCGCTCGGCGTACTCGACCGCCTGCTCACGGGTCTCGAAGGACAGCTTGATCTGCGAGCGCATGTCGCCCGAGGAAGTGTAGCCCATCAGCGGCTCGACGCGCTTTGGCTCCTCCGGCTCGTAGACCAGCAGCCACTCGCGTGACTTGGCCTTGCCGGACTGCATGGCGTTGCGGGACGGACGATAGATTCTGGCGACCATCTCTGCCTCGTCTGGCGATACCGATGCGGCTTGCGCCAACGGCGATGGTCGGAGCGGCAGGATTCGAACCTGCGACCCTCTGGTCCCAAACCAGATGCGCTACCAGGCTGCGCTACGCTCCGGACACGCCTGTGGCTTGCCTGCTCGGGGGTGTGGAGGGTTGTCGGGGCAAAGTCAAGGCGCGGGAAACCGCCAGAATGGCCGGAACGAAACGGAACTTGCCGGAGAGGTGTCCTGCAGGAGAATGTTCGCGGGCCGTTCGCGTGCAGCTGTTGCGGCTCTGGCGAGGAGCCCAATGGCGCGGCAATCCGGCCTGAGGTGGCTAGCCCTGCGATAAAAATATCACGCCCTCTCCCGTGGAAGCAGCCAGACCGCCGGTCGGCAGGTTTTTGAACCGCCATTTGATCTGACGCAAAGAAGCTCTCTCACGCTGCTGTGATCGGTTCCTCCGCGGCATGAGGCCGGTTGCATTGCGAAGGAGAACCACATGGGGAAAACGACGAAGCGGAGCTGGGCCATTCTGGCCGCGCTCCTCCTGACGGCAACACCCGCCGTCGCCGCGGATGTGTTCGCGCCGACCGCGCCAGACGCCGCGACCGCGCACGGCCCCTGGCAGATTCGCGTCCGGGCGCTTGGCGTCATCACCGAGGACGCGGGCAGCGTCGACGGCATTCCCGGCTCTGATCTGTCCTATTCCGACACCGTCACGCCCGAACTCGACATCAGCTACTACTTCACCCCGAACATCGCCGCCGAACTCGTGCTGGGCACGACCTACGCCAATATCCACACGGACGGTTCGATCGCCGGGCTCGGCAAGGTCGGCAAGACCTGGGTCCTGCCCCCGACGCTGACGCTTCAGTATCATTTCACCAATTTCGGTGCCTTCAAGCCCTATGTCGGCGCGGGCTTGAACTACACCATGTTCTACAGCCAGTCGGATGCCGGCGCCTTCACCAACCTGGACGTCGAGGACACGTTCGGCGCGGCGCTGCAGGTGGGCTTCGACTATATGCTCGATGAACATTGGGGCATCAATCTCGACGCCAAGAAGCTGTTCTTGGAGCCGGACTGGACCGCCAATCTCGGCACGACGAAGCTTTCCGGCACCGCCAAGCTGAACCCGTGGCTAATCGGTACGGGCATCACCTATCGCTTCTAAGGGGGCGTGCCGCCCTACGCGCCAGGAGCGCTTCCGGTCTTCGGATCGGCGCAGCGGCCCGGAACCGGTAACGATTTCCGGGCTGCAACCCAGGTCTTGCGGGTTCGAGAGACCTTTCATTCGGACGTTCGCGCAAATGCCATGGTGTTGGAAGCTTATGGCCTCGTTCCTGTCGGCGACGGGGCAGGACGACCCATGGTGGACGCTCGAATACCCGGTCCTCGCTACGGGGGCCGGCAATTCCACATAGGAGGGCCAAGATGGCTACGATGAAAGCAGCTGTTGCGAAAAGCTTCGGCGCGCCGCTCGTAATCGAGGATGTGCCCGTGCCCGTGCCTGGAGCTGGCGAAGTGCTAGTGAAGATCGAGGCGACCGGGGTCTGCCACACCGACATTCATGCGATCGACGGCGACTGGCCGGTCAAGCCGATCATGCCATTGATCCCCGGGCACGAGGGCGTCGGCTACGTCGCGGCGCTGGGGGCCGGTGTCACCGACCTGAAGGAGGGCGACGCGGTCGGCATACCTTGGCTGCACGACGCCTGCGGCCGATGCGAGTACTGCCAGACCGGCTGGGAAACCCTGTGCGAAGCCCAGCATAATAGCGGCTACGGTGTGCATGGCACTTACGCAGAGTACGCCCTCGGCAGCGCGGCCTATGTCGGCCATCTGCCGCCCAATCCAGATTTCGCTGCCCTGGCGCCGATCCTTTGCGCTGGCGTGACAACCTACAAGGGCCTGAAGGAGACAGAGGCAAAGCCCGGCGAGTGGGTGGTTATCTCCGGGATCGGCGGGCTCGGCCACGTTGCCGTGCAATATGCCAAGGCGATGGGCCTGCATGTTGCTGCCATCGACGTCGCCGATGACAAGCTCGCTCTGGCGCGGGAGCTCGGGGCGGATGTGACGGTCAACGCCGCGACCGAGGATGGCGTGGCTAAGATCATGAGCGCGACCGGGGGCGGCGCGCATGGGGTGCTGGTGACCGCCGTTTCGCCAGCGGCGTTCTCGCAGGCGATCGCCTGCACCCGCCGGCGCGGAACGGTCGCGCTGGTCGGGCTGCCGCCGGGCGAATTCCCGACGCCCATTTTCGATGTGGTTCTGAAGCGGATCACCGTGCGCGGCTCGATCGTTGGTACCCGCCGGGATCTGGCAGAGGCGCTGTCCTTTGCCGCCGAAGGCAAGGTCCGGACCAAGGTGACCGTCAAGCCTCTGGCGGCAGTCAATGAGGCGCTGGACCAGCTCCGCCATGGGCAGGTCGATGGCCGCATCGTTCTTCGTCCCTGATGTCTGGAGAGAGCTTCCACGATGTTCCAGGTCAGCCGTGGCCTTCGCCTCAACGCCGGGCTCGGCCTGATGAGCACGACGTCGAGATGATCGCCGGCGCATCCGGGTGTGGATCAAGGCCAGAGGCTGCGATGGGTGCCGAACTCGAATGCCGGGGCGGCGCCGATCGAGGTGGACGATGAAGAAGTCGAAGCTGTCGAAGGTCTGCACCATGAGGCGCAGCGCGGCCCCTCAGACGTCCTAGGCCAGATGCGCTACGCGCCGGACGGCGCGATCGCCGATCCGACTGCGCATGGCTGCGGACGCGAAGCAGGAATTTCGGCGGCTGTCCCTCAGCGCGCCGGAATGATCTCGTGCTCGAGCCGGTCGCCCCTCGCCACGCCGTAGCGCGAAGCCGCGCCGCCGTTGAGCTCGAGGACATAGCGCACCGGGGCCCCGGAGGGGATCGTGTCCAGCGACAGCGGCTGGGCGTTGGTCTTGATGCTCGCCACAGTGCCGGTATCGTCGATGAACAGCATGTCGAGGGGGATCAGCGTGTTCTTCATCCACATGGAGACCGGACGCGACTCGCCGAAGTCGAACAGCATGCCCTGCCCGGCCGGCATCGACTCCCGGTTCATCAGTCCGGTCGCCCGCGTGTCGGGGGTGGTGGCAAGTTCCACGTCGATGGCGTGGCGGCCGGAAGCGGTCACGAGCGTCGCCTCGGAGAGATCGTCTCCGGCGACGGCGAAATAGCCGGCGCCGAGAACGGCGGCGGCTGCAACGATGGTGGCGAGTAGCGGCTTGCGGAGCATCATTCGGGTTATCCGGCGTCAGTGAGAGGCTGGTTGCACCGGCCCGGTGCCGGGATGCACCTCGGCGGCCATCAGGCCCTTGGCCCCGTCGCCGTAACGCACGAGGACCTCCTGACCCGGCTGCAATTCGGTCAGTCCGTAGCGGCGCAGCGTCTCCATGTGCACGAAGATGTCTTCGGTGCCCTCGCCCCGCGTCAGGAAACCGTAGCCCTTGGTCCGGTTGAACCATTTCACCACGGCCGGCACGAGATCGCTGTGCGGCGTCACCGCGACGTGGGTGCGCGTGGGCGGCTGCTGCGAGGGATGCACGGCCGTCGACGAATCCATCGAGAGGATCCGGAACGCCTGCAGCCCGCGGTCGCCCTGCTGCACCTCGCAGACGAGGCGAGCCCCTTCCAGGGCGGTCGAGAAACCGTCCCGGCGCAGGCACGTGACATGCAGCAGGATATCGGGACCCTGGCCGTCGGGAACGATGAAGCCGAACCCCTTGGACACGTCGAACCATTTTATGTGGCCGGAAACGACGGTGATCTCGCCGCTGCTCGAAGCATCGCCTTCGCTGCGCATGTGTGCAGAGAGTCTCTCGGGCATGCGGGAGTCCTGCGCTTACACCAAACCGAATCGCGGCAGCCAAGCTTAGCATTAACGGTGCCGATCTCGGCAAGAGGCACGAGTGGTCGGCCGGTCGAAATATCCGTTTGTCACCAGGAGCCGCGAGGTCTTCGCATTCGGGCGGTCGGTATTGCGGGGACCTGGACGAGCCCGCACTTGGCGGCACGGATCCCAACCCTACCCTGTTGCCAACCCTTCAACCGGAGCCGAATCATGCGCTATCTGCACACGATGGTCCGCGTCACCGACGTCGACCAGTCCCTCGATTTCTACTGCAACAAGCTGGGGCTGATGGAGACCCGCCGGATCGAGAGCGAACAGGGACGGTTCACGCTGATCTTCCTCGCCGCACCGGGCGACCAGCCGGGGGCTGCGGAAAAGGCCGCACCTTTGATGGAGCTGACCTACAACTGGGACCCGGAGGAATATTCCGGCGGACGCAATTTCGGACATCTCGCCTACGAGGTCGACGACATCTACGCGACCTGCCAGGCGCTCATGGACAAGGGCGTGACGATCAACCGTCCGCCGCGCGACGGCCGCATGGCGTTCGTCAAGTCGCCCGACAACATCTCCTTCGAACTGCTGCAGAAGGGCGAGTCCAAGGCGCCGGCCGAACCGTGGTCCTCGATGCCCAACACCGGCACCTGGTAGACTTGGTAGGCGGCGGCCAAGGCTGCCGCCACCATTCTGCTGCCGCATTCTGGCCATAGGGCTTCAAATAAGCTTTACTAAGGGTGCTTCGCATCGCGCGCTTGCGTCATGTCCGTGGGGATTGGACATCGGCAACGTGCAGCCGGGATGTTGCAAGGCAAGGCAGGCCTCCAAGACCTGCTGCGAGAGGGGTGGTGTCCATTGACGACGCAATTCGCCGGCGCACGCGCCGCGACGCTTCGCACACGATTGCTGGCGGCGGCGCTTTTGGCGACCGCGCCGATCCTGTCATCCTGCGTGTCCGCCGTGGACGACAGTTCTGCCTTCGGTTTCTCCAGTCTCGGCGCTGACTCGGTCGGTACGGACGCAGCAGAGCCGCTCGTTGCCGATGCTGCGGCGGCCGAAGCGGTTGGCGAGACGGCACAGCCAGTTGAGACCGCGCAGGCCGCTCCTGCCGATGCAACAGACGCCGTGGCCGCAAGCCAGCCTGCCGCCGCTGCGTCGTCCCCGCCGGCCGCCGCGGCGGCCAGCGCCGCCTCCCTCGTCCAGCCGACCGCGATCGACGGCAAGGCCGTCGCCGCCTATGCCGGCGGATCCGTCACCGAGGGTGACCAGGTGGCCTCCCTCGCCGGGCGTGAAAAGGAAGCGTCGCTGTTCTCTTCGCTGTTTGCGCGGAGCAGCGCCAAGCCGCCGGTCGCCAATGCCGAAAGACGCAAGAGCCAGCGGGTCGTGCTCCGGCAGGAAGGCGCTCCCGTCGCGGACGGCGACTTCGCCCTACCCGGCGTCGACCCCAAGTCCCTGTTCGAGATCGGTCAGCGGGCATCGGCCGAGGACGAGGATCTCATGGAAGATTCCGTCATGAGCTACCAGGTGGCATCGCTCAGCGGCCTTGCCCGCCTCAGCCCCAACGGGTTGCGGGTCCAGCGCGAGGACGTCGATACGTCCTGCTTCCCGTCCAAGCTCGTCGGCATCCTGCGCTCGATCGAGCGCAAGTTCGGCAAGAAGGTCGTCGTCACTTCCGGCTATCGCAGCCCGTCCCATAATCGCCGCGTTAACGGTGCCACGCGCTCCCAGCACATGGGCTGCAAGGCCGCCGACATCGTCATCCCGGACGCCGACCGATTCGTGGTGGCCGCGTATGTGCGTTCGCTGCCCGGCCGCGGCGGCGTCGGGACCTATTGCAATTCGGCCGCGATCCACGTCGACGTGGGCCCGCAGCGCGACTGGAACTGGCGCTGCCGCCAGCGCAAGTAAGGCCGAACGCCAGCATCAGCAGGCGGTTGGCCGGAGTTCTCCTCGATTTCGGGGCCCTGAACGTCGCTCCCGGCGAACCCGGCAAAAAGTCGCTTCCCGTGCTTGCGATCACCGGCGAAGCAACTTATACACCGCGTCGCTGCGCCCATCGTCTATCGGTTAGGACGCCACCCTTTCACGGTGGAGAGAGGGGTTCGATTCCCCTTGGGCGTACCAATTCCCCCTGGTGAGCTGCTCGTCAGCTTAGCCATCAGTCACTACCTCCTTCATGCATGGCCCGCTTGTCAGGCCGCTGCATGACGTCATGTGCAACATGGCGGCAGAAGTGGCGATCTCGAATCATCTCACTAAACGCATTGGCGTCTGGCAGTCCGACGCGTGCCTGAAGACCTGCGCGGCTGCTTCCCCTTCGCACGCATTCGGAAGTCCATCAGGACGTCGGTCGAGCGCCACACTCGCGAGGCGGCGCTCGACCTCGACGGGATGTGGGATTGCCAGCGAGCGTATCGTTATGCGCGGCACGACGGGGAGTTGCCGGTGATCAGCACTGACCGCTGGGCGTAGCCGGACTGCTAGGCGCTTGCAGCCTGGTTCAAAGCGAGCCTTCCCGAGGAGGACTGGCAGGCGCGGCTGTCTGAGATCACCGGATACGCGCCATCGACCGATGCTGACTTCTCCCGCATCCGGTGGCGCGACGGAGGCGCTGAAGCGTCGGCGGGCTCTCGGCGGAACCAAGCTTCGGCGGCATCGCATCAAATGAACGACCGGCTCCGCTTGCTGAGGGTCTCGCCGGTTGCCATGACGCCGAGCCGCCACCCATTGACCATGCGAGTGGATCGGACGATGCTTTCCTGGAACAATTACAGGAAATGTCGGTGATGGATCGATGCGGCTGGTGAGAAGCAGCCCCGCCAGCCATGTCCCCACAATTGCCCGACGGCGGCTGCTCCAAGGGCTTGCCTCGGCAACGCTGGCATCGGCGTTGCCCCGCCCGGCGATCGCCTCGACGCGCTCCGGCCTCGCCTTCGGACTGACCCCGGTCTTTCGCGATTCCGATCTCGATCTCCTCGACCGGCTCCGGGCCTATCTGGAAAAGTCCACCGGACTGCCGGTCGACCTCGTCAGCCGCCGGACCTACCAGGAGATCACCGCTCTGGTGGTTTCCGGCCAGGTCGATGCCGCCTGGATATGCGGCTATCCCTTCGTGCAGTACGAGGAAGAACTCTCCCTCGTCGCCGTCCCGGTCTGGCGCCAGCAGCCGCGCTACCAGTCCTATCTGATCGTCGATCGCGATCGCCCGGGCAGCGACTGGCGGATGCTTCGCGGCGACGTCCATGCCCTGTCGGATCCGGACTCGAATTCCGGCTACCTGGTCACGGCGGCGCTGCTGGCGGAAGCCGGCGAGAGCGTCGGGAGCTTCTTTCGCAGCAGCTTCTACACCTACGGGCATCGCAACGTCGTGCGGGCGGTGGCCTCGGGGTTGGCCGGTTCGGGCAGCGTCGACGGCTATGTCTGGGAGGTGATGCAGGAGCTCGAGCCGAAATTGACCGGGCAGACGCGGGTCCTGCGGGCCTCGGAATGGCTGGGCTTTCCACCGATCGCCAGCGCCAGGGGGGCCGCCGGCAGTGCCGCAACGCAGTTGCTGCGCGACGCGCTGCTCGCCATGCAGACCGATCCGCTCGGGCGCGAGGTGCTGTCCATGCTACGGCTGGACGGTTTTGCGGCCGCGGAGCCCGATCTTTATGCCGGCATTGCCGGAATGGTCGACCAGCTGCGGCGCGCGACCTGATGGCGCGGCGTTTCGCATCCTCGTGGCCGTTGACCGTCAAGATCCCGACGCTCGTCGCGATGCTGATGGTGGCCGTCAGCGTCCTCGTCTCGCAGCAGGTGCTGAGCCGCCTCCAGGCGACGCAGGAAAAGCACCTTCAGGAAATGGGCAACGCCTATCTCGACGGCCTCTCCTCGTCGCTGATCCCGGCGCTGCTGCGGCACGACGTATGGGAGGCGTTCGACACGATCGACCGGGCGAAAGGCATGTATCGCGGGCTCGCCCCCGCCGGCACGATCGTGCTGGACGCGCAGGCGATGGTACTCGCGGCCTCCGATCCGCGCGCCGTGCCGACGGGCCTTTCCCTGCCGGCGAACGTGGCCGCCCGCTTTCCCCCGGGCGGCGGTTTTCTCGCCGAAGACGACGGCTCACGCGCCTATCTCAGCCGCGACCTCGTCTTCCAGGATCGCACCCTCGGCAGCGTCTATGCCAGTTTCGACACGTCGCACCTCGCCGCGGAGCGCCGCGAAGTGCTTCTGACGCTGATCGCATCGAATGCCTTCATCACGCTCATCCTCGCCATTCTCGGCTACCTGGTCGTCAAGCGCATGGTCCGACCGATCCGCCTCCTCAGCGACCACCTCCAGCAAAGCGCCAGCTCCGACGTCGTGCCGGTCCCTGCCGAGTTCCAGGCCGCCCGCGGGGAGACCGGGCGTCTGTTCCGATCATACGGCCGGCTCGTCGACGCGGTTCGCGAACGCGGGGAACTGGCGCAGCGCCTCGCCGACGAGCAGCGCCTGGCCAGCCTCGGCCGACTGGCGTCGGGCATGGCGCACGAGATCAACAACCCGCTCGGCGGGCTGTTCAACAGCCTCGACACGCTGAAACGCCATGGAGACAAGCCGCTGGTCCGCAAGGCGACGATCGCGCTGTTGGAACGCGGGCTCGGTGGTATTCGCGACGTGGTGAAGACGGCCTTGGTCAGCTATCGGACCGGCGGGGAGTGCCGGCCGCTGCAACCGGCCGATCTCGCCGATCTGCGGCTGCTGATGCGTCCGGAGACGGAACGTCGCGCGATCACCCTCAACTGGACGAGCGAACTCGCCGATAGCGTCGCCGTGGATGCGACGAAGATCCGGCAGACCTTCCTGAACCTGCTGCTGAACGCCTGCGCTGCCTCGCCCAACGGCTCCGTGGTGCTGTTCTCTGCCCGGCAGGCAGGCACCGCACTCGTGGCATCGATCGACGACAGCGGGCCGGGACTGCCGGCAGAAGCGGCCCGGTTCCTGACATCGCCGGACGAGCCGCGATCTCCCTACGAGCCCGAGGCGGGCCTGGGCCTCTGGCTGGTCCGTCGGCTGGTCGCGGAAATGAGCGGCGAAATGGAAGTCGAAACGAGTGCGCTGGGGGGCACGCGGATCGTCCTGCGCATCCCGCTTCGAGAGCAAGAGACGTTGTCCGATGTTGCTTGAGCGCCGCCGGGTCGCCCTTGTCGAGGATGATCCGATCATGGGAGAGTCGCTGCTCCAGCGCCTGACGCTGGAAGGCGGCACCGTCAAATGGTGGCGGGACGGCACCGCGGCCGCCCGGGAAGTCCCAAAGTTCAAGCCGGACATCGTCATCTGCGACATCCGCCTGCCGCAGATGACGGGCGAAGACCTGTTCCGGCAGATGTCCGACAAGACTGCGGCGCCCTTCCTGTTCATCACCGGCTATGGCGACGTCGATCAGGCGGTTCGACTGATGCGGGCCGGGGCCGGCGACTATCTGACCAAGCCCTTCCCGATGGACGAATTCCTCGGGCGCCTCGACGGCCTGTTGCGGCCGATTGAATCGGAAGCCAGCGGCGTTCTGGGCCTGTCGCCCGGCATGCGGGCGATCGAGACCCTCTTGCTCCGGCTCGCCGACCGACCCGCCCCGGTACTCGTCACCGGCGAAACCGGGGTCGGCAAGGAAGTCTGCGCCCGCTTCCTTCATGCAAGGTCCGCCAATGCCGAGGAGCCGTTCGTGGCGGTGAACTGCGCGGCCATCCCGGACGACCTCATCGAAAGCGAGATCTTCGGTCACGAGCGCGGCGCCTTCTCCGGCGCCGTCGACAAGCATCTCGGCTATGCCGAACGCGCCGGTGGAGGCACTCTCTTCCTCGACGAGATCGGCGAGATGCCGCTGAAACTGCAAGGCAAGTTGCTGCGCCTTTTGGAGAACCGCGAGATCGACCGCGTCGGCGGGGCGGCCCCCGTGCCGTTCCGTGCCCGCGTCGTCACGGCGACCAACCAGGCGCTGCCGAGGGCGGTTGCCGACGGGCGCTTCCGGGAGGACCTCCTCTACCGCATCAACGTCGTCTCCATCGAGGTGCCGCCGTTGCGCGATCGACCCGAGGACATCCCTTGGCTGATGCAGCGTTTCTTCGATGCGCTGACGCAGGACGGCACTTCCCTGCGCGGCATCAGCTCGCTCGCCGAAGAGGCCGCGATCGTTCATGCCTGGCCGGGCAACGTCCGGGAACTGCGCAACCGGGTGGAGCGCGCCGTGGCGCTCGCCGACGGCGACTGGATAGCGCCGGTCGATCTGTTTCCCGAGCAGCCGGCGCCGGCGGACACAACGTCTGTCGTCGCCTCGTTGGCAACCGCGAGGGATGCCGCCGAACGCCGCGAGATCGTCCGGGCGCTGGGGGCGACGAGCGGCCAGATCGGTGATGCCGCCCGGCTGCTGTCGGTCTCCCGCACCACGCTTTGGGAAAAGATGCGCCGCTTCGGCCTCGGCTCCTAGAGCCGAGGCCGCGCGCGCTGCGATGTTCGGGATCGCGGACGGACGGCAGTGCAGCATGTCCGGAAATCCGCACACGGGCCGACCCGTCCGGTGTTCCGGCCCCGGTCCTTAGGGGTGTTCTAAACTGGCACGCGTCCTGCAACGGCCCTTCCTGATTTCAGAGGGAGGTTTCAATGCAGAGATGCGACAAGAAGGTCGATATCGGCCGCCGCCAGTTCCTGCGCGGTAGCGCCGTTGCCGCGGCAGGCGCCGCCGCGACCGCCGCAATGCCGGCGCAGGCCCAGACTGCCGTGCCGGCCCAGCTCGCGCGAGTGTCCTACCCGTCGAACCGCCTCGGCAATGTCAGCGAGCTGACGGAAAACGACCCGCTCTACGTCGCCTATCCGGACGACGACGCGCCGGGCGTGCTCCTGAAGCTCGGCAAGGCGGTGCCCGGCGGCGCCGGCCCGGACAGCGACATCGTCGGCTTCACCACGAGCTGCCCGCATCAGGGCTTCCCACTCTCCTACACCGCCGATTCCCGGACCTTCAATTGCCCCGGCCACTACTCGGTCTTCGATGCCGAACAGGGCGGCATGCAGGTCTGGGGACAGGCGACGCAGAACCTGCCGCAATACGTGCTGCGCGTCGACGACAAGGGCGACATCTACGCCGAGGGCGTCGATGAGCTGCTCTACGGTCGTCTGTCGAACGTTCTCTAAAGGGAGGGTCACATGGCTTACAAAAGACAGATCGATCGCCTGCCGATCATCCCCGCCGAGGCCAAGGTGCAGACCGTCGTCTGCCACTATTGCATCGTCGGTTGCGGCTACAAGGCCTATAGCTGGGACATCAACCGGCAGGGCGGCGTCGCCGCCGCGGACAACGCTTTTGGCGAGGACCTCTCGGTTCAGCAGCCACCGCAGACGGCCGCCTGGTATTCGCCGTCGATGTACAATGTCGTCAAGCAGGACGGCCGCGACGTGCATCTGGTGGTCAAGCCCGACCATGAGTGCGTCGTCAATTCCGGCCTCGGCTCGCCGCGCGGCACGCGCATCGCCGAGATGAGCTACAGCCGGGCCCGCCAGACGCAGATGCAGCGCCTCACCGACCCGCTGGTCTGGCGCTACGGCCAGTTGCAGCCGACGAGCTGGGACGACGCGCTCGACCTCGTCGCCCGCGTCACCGCGCGGATCGTCAAGGACCGCGGCGAGGACGCCCTCGTCGTCTCGGCCGCCGACCATGGCGGCGCCGGCGGCGGCTACGAGTTCACCTGGGGCACCGGCAAGCTCTATTTCGAGGCGATGAAGGTGCGCAACATCCGCATCCACAACCGCCCGGCCTACAATTCCGAGGTCCATGCCACCCGCGACATGGGCGTCGGCGAGCTCAACAACTGCTACGAGGACGCCGAACTCGCCGACACGATCTTCGTCGTCGGGGCGAACCCGCTCGAGGCGCAGACCAACTACTTCCTCAACCACTGGATCCCCAACCTGCGCGGCAGCACCGCCAGCCTCAAGGACAGCGAGACCCCCGGCGAGGAACACCCCGCCGCGCGCATCGTCTTCGTCGACCCGCGGCGCACCGTCAGCGTCAATGCCTGCGAGGTCGAGGCCGGGGCCGACAACGTCCTGCATCTTCCGGTGAAGGCCGGCACCGACATGGTGCTGCTGAACGCGATGTTCACCTACATCGCCGACCAGGGCTGGGTGGACCAGGAATTCATCGACGCCCACACCGCCGTGGCGGGCACCGAGGCCGGCGCCGACCAGTCCCAGATGCTGCCGCGCAAGCCCTCCACCAAGGGCCAGCCGGCGCCGCTGACGACCTTCGCCGACGCGGTGGAGCGCAACCGCACCAGTCTCGAGCAGGCGGCGGAAATCACCGGCCTTTCGGTCGACGACATCCGCAAGGCGGCCGAATGGATCGCGCAGCCGAAGGGCGACAATGCGCGCCGGCGGACGATGTTCGCGTACGAGAAGGGCCTGATCTGGGGCAACGACAACTATCGCACCAATGGCGCGCTGGTGAACCTCGCGCTGGCGACCGGCAATGTCGGCCGGCCCGGCGGCGGCGTCGTGCGCCTCGGCGGCCACCAGGAGGGCTATGTGCGTCCGAGCGACGGCTTCATCGGGCGCCCGGCACCTTACGTCGACCAGCTCCTGATCAATGGCGAAGGCGCTGTCCACCACATCTGGGGCTGCGACAACTACAAGACGACGCTCAACGCCATGCAGTTCAAGCGCACCTACAAGGAGCGCAGCGACAAGGTGAAGGACGCGATCAACTCGGTTCCCTATGGCGACCGCGAGGCGCTGGTGAACGCCATCGTCGCGGCCATCGACGATGGCGGCCTGTTCGTGGTCGATGTCGACATCGTCCCGACCAGCATCGGCGAGGCGGCACACGTCATCCTGCCCGCAGCGACCGCCGGCGAGATCAACCTGACGTCGATGAACGGCGAGCGCCGCATGCGCATCACCGAGCGCTACATGGACCCTCCCGGCCAGGCGATGGGCGATGCGATCATCGCCGCGCGGCTCGCCAACAACATGGAGCGTGTGCTGCGCGAGATGGGCGACGCGGCCTATGCCGACAAGTTCCAGGGCTTCGACTGGCAGACCGAGGAAGACGTCTTCGAGGATGGCTACCGCAAGAACGCCGCCGGCGGCGAGCACGTCACCTACGACCGGCTGCGCGCCATGGGCACCAACGGCTTCCAGGAGCCGGCCACGGGCTTCGAGGACGGCAAGATCGTCGGCACCAAGCGGCTCTATGCTGACGGCAAGTTCGGGACGGACGATGGCCGGGCGCTGTTCCTCGTCGCCGAATGGAGCGGGCTCCAGGCCGAGGGCAAGGAAGCCGAGCGCGAGCGCTTCCCGTTCCTGATCAACAATGGCCGGGCCAATCTGGTGTGGCAGTCGGCCTATCTCGACAAGGAAAACGAGATGGTCATGGACCGCTGGCCCTATCCGTTCATCGACATGCATCCCGACGACATGGCGAAGCTGTCGGTCGCCGAGGGCGACCTGGTCGAGGTCTGGAACGATGTCGGCTCGACCCAGGCGATGGTCTACCCGACGCCCTCGGCACGCCCTGGCGAGACCTTCATGCTTTTCGGCTATCCGAGCGGCGTGCAGGGCAACGTCGTCAATGCCGGCGTCAACGAGCTGATCATCCCGAACTACAAGAATACCTGGGCAAACATCCGCAAGCTGGCGGACAAGCCGGCCTCGGTCGGCCACCTCACCTTCAAGTCGAAGGAATACCGGGTCTGACGAAGCAAGGGCGGCGCGAGCCGCCCTTGCTCCACGGCAACAGGGCAATCGGGATGGCGAGCATGGCACGAAGCGAGGACCCGGGCGCCGACATCTGTTCGGATGCGAGGCGCCTGCTGACACCGGCGGAAGCCGCGGCCCGGGTGCTGGCGACGCTGGTGCCGATCGCCGGCGTCGAAACGGTTCCTCTGGGCCAGGCGCGCGGCCGCATCCTGCGCGGCGCGATCGCGGCGCCGCGCAGCCTGCCGCCCTTCGACCATTCCGCGGTCGACGGCTATGCCCTCGCCTTCCGTTCCGCACCCGATGAGGATGCCAGCTACAGGCTGGTCGGCCGCGTTGCCGCCGGCCGGCCGTTGAGCGGCGAAGTCCGTCCTGGCGATGCCGTGCGGATATTCACCGGGGCCGCCGTTCCGTTCGGATGCGACGCGGTGGTGATGCAGGAGCATGCGGACGTCGTTGACGGTGTCGTCATGCCCCGCCGAAGCTACCGGGCCGGCGACAACATCCGGCTTGCAGGCGAGGACGTCCCGGCCGGTGCCGACCTGCTGCCCGGCGGCACGGTCATCGATCCGCGGCATCTGGCGCTGCTCGCAGCGTCCGGCCTTTCGCGTGTCTCGGTCGGACGGCGGCTGCGGGTCGCCGTCCTCTCCACCGGCACCGAGTTGCGGGCGCCGGGAGAAACCCTTTCCGAAGGCGCGATCTACGATTCCAACCGCGTCATGCTGCTGGCGCTGTTCGATCATCCGGCGATCGAGACGATCGACGCCGGGATCGTCCCCGACGACGCCGCGGGGATCGCCGCAGCAATCCGGGACGCGGCAGCAAGGGCCGATCTGGTCATCACCTCGGGCGGCGTCTCGGTCGGCGAGGAGGACCTCGTCCGCGGATCGGTGGAAGCGGCCGGTGGCTTCCTCACCCCCCTCAAGATCGGCATGAAGCCCGGAAAGCCCCTCGCCTTCGGCCGGATCGGCCATGCTGCCATTCTTGGCCTGCCTGGCAATCCGCTGGCGGCGCTGGTCGGCGCCATGATCATCGGCCGGCAGGTCTTGGCGGTGCTCGCCGGCATGCCCGCGCCAGTCTTGCGTACGTTGCCCGCGACCGCAGGTTTCGAACGTCGCGTTACGCCGGGTCGTATCGAATTCGCCCCCGCTTGCGTCACGGGGCGCGAGCGCGACGGCACGCTTGTCGTCGAGACGCTGGGGCGGGGCGGCTCGGCCCGACTGATGCCGCTCACCGCCGCCGACGGGTTCTGCATCATCCCGGCGGACATCGAGCAGGTGTCGCCGGGCGACCGCTTGAGCTTCCTGCCGATGGATCGCCTCGGCCTCTACGGCAGCGTCTGAGCGCAGGCCGTCGCGCCGCGCCGCCGAAGCGTCCGGGCAATCGGCAACGCCGGCGTCTCAGCGTCCGCTGCCATTCCGGTCGCATCCCCACGGGGGGCAGTAAGCTACGGTCGCCTTCCCAATAACGTCAGATCCGTCAGCGGCCCGGACATTCATTGTTCTGTCATCCGGTTGTTGCGTCGCTGTCATTCGCGCGGGCTATCCGCCCTCAGGGGTCAATAAAACGCCGCAGCCCCTCGGCTCTCCTCGACAGGGAACGCGACCCATGAACCTCAGGAAGCTCTCCGCTCACGCCTTCGCCACGGCTGGCGCCCTTGCCCTGCTGCTCGGGACCGCGCAGGCGCAGTTCGCCCTCGACAGCCGCTTCACCGACAGCGACGGCGACCTCCTCGCCGACATCCCGACCGAGGCGAGCGAACTCGTCGATCCCGACACGCTGGTCTTCGCCTACACGCCGGTCGAGGACCCCGCCGTCTACGCCGGCGTCTGGGAGGGCTTCCTCGAGCACCTTTCCGAAGTCACCGGCAAGGAGGTGCAGTTCTTCCCCGTCCAGTCGAACGCCGCGCAGCTCGAAGCGATGCGCGCCGGCCGCCTGCACATTTCCGGCTTCAACACCGGTGCCAACCCGATCGCCGTCGCCTGTGCCGGCTTCCGTCCCTTCGCCATGATGGCGGCCAAGGACGGTTCCTTCGGCTACGAGATGGAGATCATCGTCCCCGGCGATTCCGAGGCCACCGAAGTCGAGGATCTGCGCGGCGGCCAGATCGCCTTCACGCAGGAAACCTCGAATTCCGGCTTCAAGGCGCCATCGGCGATCCTGGCCAGCGAGTTCGACATGGCCGCAGGCGAGGACTTCGAGCCGGTCTTCTCCGGCTCGCACGACACTTCGATTCTCGGCGTCGCCAACAACGACTATCCCGCCGCGGCGATCGCCAACTCGGTGAAGACCCGCATGGTCGAGCGCGGCGCTGTCGAGGCGGACGCGACCAAGGTCGTCTACACCTCGCAGACCTTCCCGACCACCGGCTACGGCACCGTCTACAACCTGACGCCGGAGCTTCAGGAGAAGATCCGCGAAGCGTTCATGTCCTTCCCCTGGGAAGGCTCGAAGCTGGCGGAGGAATTCGGCAAGTCCGGCGAGGAGCAGTTCATCGAGATCAGCTTCAAGGACGACTGGTCGGTGATCCGCCAGATCGACGAGGCCAACGGCGTCTCCTACTCCTGCCAGTAAGGTCTGTTCGCACGTCGAACCGACCGGACCATCCTGAGACGGCGTGGACCCATCGTCCGCGCCGTCCTTTGCCGCCGGTCGGACGATCCGGTGGCCCCCAAGCCCGCCGTTTGCGGAAAGGCGAAACGACATGCTGACGATCGAGGCCCTCGAGAAGCGCTACAAGACCGGCGATCTCGCCCTGCGCGGCGTGTCCTTCTCGGTCGCGCCCGGCGACGTCGTCGGGCTGATCGGCCCGTCCGGCGCCGGCAAGTCGTCGCTCATCCGCTGCATCAACCGGCTGGTCGAGCCAACCGCCGGCAGCGTGCGCCTCAACGATCTCGACGTCACGCGGCTCGGCCGCGGCGAGTTGCGCAAGGTGCGCCGCCGGATCGGCATGATCTTCCAGGAATTCGCGCTGGTCGAGCGGCTGACGGTGATGGAGAACGTCCTCTCCGGCCGCCTCGGCTACGTGCCCTTCTGGCGCTCCTTCACGCGGCGCTACCCGCAGGCCGACGTCGACACCGCCTTCGCGCTACTCGACCGGGTCGGCCTAGCCGATCATGTCGACAAGCGCGCCGATGCGCTCTCGGGCGGCCAGCGCCAGCGCGTCGGCATCGCACGGGCGCTGGCGCAAAACCCGGAGCTGCTGCTCGTCGACGAGCCGACGGCCTCGCTCGACCCGAAGACCTCGCGGCAGATCATGCGGCTGATCGTCGAGATCTGCCGGGAGCGCACGCTGCCGGCGATCGTCAACATCCACGATGTCATGCTGGCCCGCATGTTCGTCGGGCGGATCATCGGCCTGCGCGCCGGCGAGGTCGTTTTCGACGGACCGCCCGAGGCGCTCGACGACGCGGCGCTGACCCGGATCTACGGCGAGGAAGACTGGACGCAGATGCGCGCTGCTGCCGACGAGGATGCCGAGGACTCGGCCGCTGCCGCAGCCTTCGCCCAGTCGCATGAAGAGCGCCTGGAGAGCCTGGCGTGACGGCGGCAGCTTCCGGTCCCGGCCGCCGGACCTGGCGGCGGCCACCGGTCCTCATCCCCGACCGCCGCTGGCGGATCGCCATCTATGGCGGCGCGCTGGTCTATCTCGTTGCGGCGCTTGCCACCGTCGACGTCGACTGGATGCGGGTGACGGAGGGTATGGACCGCGCCGGCCGGTTCATCCAGGGCTTCCTCGTCCCGGATTTCACCACCCGCGCCGGGGACATCTGGAAGGGCTTCGAGGAAAGCCTGACCATGACCGTCTGCGCCACGATCGTCGGCATCCTGCTGTCGGTCCCCGTCGGCATCGGCGCCGCCCGCAACATCGCGCCGATGCCGGTCTATGCGGTCTGCCGCGCGATCATCGCCGTCTCGCGCGCCTTCCAGGAAATCGTCATCGCGATCCTGTTCGTCGCGATGTTCGGCTTCGGGCCGTTCGCCGGCTTCCTGACCTTGTCCTTTGCCACGATCGGCTTCCTCGCCAAGCTCCTGGCCGAGGACATCGAGGACATCGACGAGGCCCAGGCCGAGGCGATCCGCGCCACCGGCGCATCCTGGTGGCAACTGGTGAATTACGGCATCCAGCCGCAGGTGATGCCGCGGCTGATCGGCCTGTCGCTCTACCGCTTCGACATCAACTTCCGCGAGTCGGCGGTGATTGGCATCGTCGGTGCCGGCGGCATCGGCGCGACGCTCAACACCTCGATGCAGCGCTACGACTACGACACCGCCGGCGCGATCCTCATCCTGATCATCCTCTTCGTCATGCTCGCCGAATACGGCTCGAGCTATATCCGCAAACGGGTGCAGTGATGCCGGTCTCGCACGGACTCGACGGGCGGATCTGGCGCCGCCGCACGCGGCGGTCCGACTGGGTGCGCTACGCCGCCTGGGTGGCGCTGGCGATCCTCTTCGCCTTCTCCTGGGAAGTGATGAACCGCGGCACGCTCTGGGTCTTCGTCGAGGACGCGCCGCGGCAGGCGGCCGATCTCGCCGCTCGTTCCTGGCCGCCGCGCTGGGAATACCTGCCGCGGCTCTGGCAGCCGCTCTGGGACACGATCAACATGGCGACGCTCGGCACGCTGATCGGCACGATCATCGCCGTCCCCGTGGCGTTCATGGCCGCACGCAACACGACACCCAGCGCTATGGTGCTGCGGCCAGCGGCGCTGTTCATCATCGTCGCCTCGCGCTCGATCAACTCGCTGATCTGGGCACTGCTGCTGGTCACCATCGTCGGGCCGGGTCTTCTGGCCGGCATCATCGCCATTGCGCTGCGCTCGATCGGCTTCATCGGCAAGCTGCTCTACGAGGCGATCGAGGAGATCGACCCGGGACAGGTCGAGGCGGTGAAGGCCACGGGAGCGAGCCAGGCGCAGGTCATCGACTATGCGATCGTGCCGCAGGTCCTGCCCGCCTTCGCCGGCATCACCGTGTTCCGCTGGGACATCAACATCCGCGAGAGCGCCATTCTCGGCCTCGTCGGAGCCGGCGGTCTGGGCCTGAACCTGCAAGCCTCGCTCAACATGCTGGCCTGGAGCCAGGTGACCGTGATCTTCGCGCTGATCCTGATCACCGTGCTGGTCAGCGAGTGGGTATCGGCCAAAGTTCGCCACGCGATTATCTGAACGCTTAGCGGACGGGAGCGTCGGCTAAGCGAGATGTCTCCTTTCAGGCGGGCTTGAATGCACGCCCTACGGCTGACATGGGCGCAATACACGGCTCGGGGAGAGCCCCTTCGTCCGGGCAAACCGCGCCATATCTATCTGCGCAGAGAACTTTCGCGCGATCGTCGCTGGTGCGGGCCGGAACTCGGACGCTCCCTTGATGCTTCCTGTCTCTTCAGGCGAGGCATCTGCTTCGTCATGATATCGGGAGATGTCAAATGAGCGACAAGAAGGTCGAATCCCCTGGCGGTTGGGACGCCAAAATCAATGCCGGGACCGAAGCGAAGGACGCGGCTGGCAAAGCGATGGGGTACGAGGACCAGGAAACGCAAATGCGAGAGGACCATCTCGAGCACGAGAAGGGCAAGAAGCCGGACGCTCGTTCCCCGCGGTAATTCGGGCGATCCGGGCCTTGCGGGCCGCCGCCCGAACCAGTAGGAACGCGCCACTGGGGCCTCGTGGCGGAGTGGTTACGCAGAGGACTGCAAATCCTTGCACGGGGGTTCGATTCCCTCCGAGGCCTCCATCTTCTAAATCAAATACTTACGCCAGATTGCGACTGCCGCCGAGGGGTGGCCGTTCTGCTTGTGGGGACACGCTCGGGACACTTCGCGTCCGATACGACGAAACAGCGTCCTCCCGGAGCCACTTTAATACCGGTCACATTTGATTCCTTTCGCGCGGTGGTCAATTACGCCTACTCACGCGGCCCGCCGCGCCGCGAAGCGACCATCGGTGAGCGATGTCACGTGACCGTAGCGCGCCAGCGCAGTCAGCGCCTGCTGGACCCCTGGCTCAATGCGACTGCCGCCGCGTTTGAAGGCGCGGGCAATCTCTGCAGCGTTCATCGGCTGGCCGCTCGCGGAAAGATCCGCGTCCACCTCAGTGGCTGCTCGGTGCGTTCGCTCGGGAAGACCCTCGGCCGAGTATGGGGTTCGTAAAACACGGCATCGTGCGAGTACGATTCGCGTCTAGCAGCGAGGCGCCGCTCCGAAGACCTTTCGCCGAAGACGCGGGCAGGATTGCCCTGCATGATAAAATCAAATCCATGGCGATACCCGGTAAAATTATGGCTCGATGGCGAAACGAGCTCTGTCCGGACTGCCCAATCATTTTCACTCAGTCTAATCCTTGAACCTGGCGATGTCCGAACTTGGAAAGTTGGACGAAGCCGGAGTGGCGGCGAGGTAGTGCCGCACGGTCGGCTCTGGATCACCTTTTTTAAACCTCCGAACCTCGGCATGGAGGTCGATGTCAGCCAGCGAGGTCCGACGGTGCTGGCGCAGATGTTCCGCCCAGGACTCGGTCATGAACCATTCCAGGAACACGCTGGGATCGGCGGCATCCTCGGTGATGCCCCAGTTGAATGCTCCGTCCCGCAACCGCGTCTTGGCGAGTTTCGAGATCGCGGCGAGGAACGGTTCACGATCGGTCGGATCGATCCGGTATT
Organism: Aurantimonas endophytica; assembly: GCF_014196845.1. GTDB lineage: Bacteria > Pseudomonadota > Alphaproteobacteria > Rhizobiales > Rhizobiaceae > Aurantimonas > Aurantimonas endophytica. The sequence continues at coordinate 377,542 of NZ_JACIEM010000001.1, read as the reverse complement.
CGATCTGGATGAGGACGGGTCCCCGGTCCCCGACAACCGGGGCCGCGACGATGGGTTCGGGCCAATGATTGGATGGTGCCAGGTCATCGTCGCCCGAGGGCAGCGGGATGCTGCGGGCGAACATGGCGGCCGCGACGAGCGCGCCTGCCGAGATCAGCAGCGTCGACTTGATGCCAACCTCCTGCGCGACAAGGCCCCAGAGGATACTGCCGCCGGCCATCGCGCCGTTGAACACCATGAGGTAGACGGCCAGTCCCCGCCCCCGCACCCAGTTCGGCAGGACCGCCTGGGCCGTCGCGTTCAGTGTGGTGAGGGCAGCGATCCAGGCACCGCCCATCACGAGAAGGATGACGACGGCCGACCACCGCGGCGGCGACAGCGCGAGAGTGGCCGATGCGGCCGCGATCACGAGCGCTGCGCCGAGCATCACCCCGTCGGCGCCCCAACGGGCCCGGATTCGCGGCAGCACCGTTGCGCCCAGGATCGCTCCCGCTCCGATGGAGCCGAGCAGAAGCCCGTAAAATGACGCGCCACCAGATAGAAGCTGACGCGCGATCAGCGGCAGAAGCGCCCAGATGGCACTGGCGAAGGCGAAGAAGAACAGGGCGCGCCAGAGCACGACATGCAGTTCCCGGCTATGGCGGGCATAACGATAGCCAGCACGCATGGCGCCGCCGAAACTCTCGGCCAGGCCGTCGTCCACGCCGGGCGCGCGCTTCCACCAGACAAGGGCGGCGATGACGAGCGCGTAACTCACCACGTCGACACCATAGGTGACCGCGGCCCCGACGGTGGCGATGAGGAGCCCGCCGACCGCAGGTCCGATAGCGCGGGCGATGTTGATGCCCAGCGAGTTCAGGGCCACCGCACCTTTCAGTTCCGACCGAGGAACCAGTTCGGGCACGATGGACTGCCAGGTCGGGCCCATCAGTGCCGCCCCGATTCCGCCGACGAACGTGAGCGAGAGGAGTGCCGGAACCGACATCAACCCGGTCAGCGCGAGGATGCACAGCGTGAGGCTGACGCAGCCGAGCATGAGCTGGATCGCGATGAGAAAGCGCCGCCGGTCGAGGATGTCGGAGAGGACACCGGCGGGTATCGAGAGCAGGAAGATCGGCAGCGTCCCGGCCGCCTGGATCGCCGCGACGGCGGCTGGGGAAGCCGAAAGATCGGTGACGAGCCAGCCGCTCGCCACGTCTCGCATGAAGGTTCCGGTGTTGCCCATCACGGTCGCCGCCCAAAGGACCGCGAAGACGGTATGGCGCAGCGGCGCGAAGGTGCTAGGGGACGACGGAGACGCGGCGGGAACGGTCGTCACCTTGGTGCCTCCGGGCGTTCCAGGTCGAACCACGCGACCAGCAGTAGCGCGCCGATCAGTCCGATGTGCTCGAAGAAGGCGTTGGTGGCGGCAAAACGATCGGGCGACGCCATCTCCCAGAAGCGGTTCGCGAGCAGGGTCGCAACGAGCGTGAAAGCCGCCAGCGCCAACGCACCGAACCAGCGGTAGATCCCGGCCAGCACCATCATCGACCCGACGAGTTCCAGCGCGATCGTGCACGCTGCGAAAAGGGGCGCCGGCTCCAGCCCGAAATGTTGCATTTCGGCCAAGGCGCCGGGCCAGTCGAACGCCTTCTGCAAGCCCCCTTGAAGATAGGCGGAGCAGAGCCCGAGCAACGCCAGCCAACGGACGACCGGACGGGACAGGAGGTAATGCACGGCCCGCCCTGCACCATCGGCCGCGCGCGTCAGGGTGAACGGCGCGGCCACGTCAGACCGCCCAGCAGGCGCAGCCGAGTGCGCCCCAGAAGCTTCGATTGTCCGCGACCGGGACGGATGCTCCCCAAGCAGCCGCGTGGGCGTGTCCATGCAGGGAGCAGAGGCTCGCGCATCCGCAACCTGTCGCCATCTGGGCGTATTTCGTCCCGAGCGAGGCACGGCGCTGCTGGTAGCCCCCGAAGGTTGCCACAGGCGACCAGTCGGGCATCGGGGGCGGCAGGTCGGGAGCCAGGTCGGCGAACTCGTCGGCACCATGAACGGGGCGCCCGCCAAGAATGGTCAGGACGGACGCAACGTCCTGGATGCGCTCCTCGGGGACTGAGAAGTAGTCGTCGCTCAGCACCGCAAGATCGGCCAACTGCCCGGCGGCGATCTGGCCCTTCTTCCCGACTTCCCCCGAGAACCAGGTGTTCTCGTGTGTCCACAGGCGAAGAGCCGTCTCGCGGTCGAGGCGGTTGGCGGACGGGTAGAGCGTCAGCCCCCCCAACGTCCTGCCGGTTACAAGCCAGGCCAGAGATACCCACGGGTTGTAAGAAGCGACGCGGGTCGCGTCGGTGCCCGCACCCACACGAACCCCCATCTCGAGCATGCGGGCGACGGGCGGCGAGTGTTCTGCGGCCTGCTCTCCGTAGCGCTCGACGAAATATTCCCCCTGGAAAGCCATGCGGTGCTGGACGGCGATGCCGCCGCCGAGCTTTGCCACACGCTCGATGTTTCGGTCGCTGATGGTTTCCGCGTGGTCGAAGAACCAGTTGAGGCCCTCGAACGGCACGTCGCGGGCGACGTTCTCGTAGACGTCCAGCGCACGGGAGATCGTCTCGTCGTAGGTCGCGTGGAGACGCCAGGGCCAGCGGTTCTCGGCCAGAAGCCGGATGACCGGCTCGAGGTCAGCCTCCATGCTGGGCGGCATGTCCGGCCGCTCGACGCGGAAGTCCTCGAAGTCCGCGGCGGAATACACCAGCATCTCGCCGGCGCCATTCGCCCGGTAGAAATCGTCTCCCTGACCCGGCACGACCTGTTTGGACCACTGAGCGAAATCCGCCAGTTCGTCCTTCGGCTTCTGCGTGAACAGGTTGTAGGCGATGCGCACCGTGAGGAGGTTCTCTCGGTGCAGTTCGTCGATGATGGCGTAGTCGTCCGGATAGTTCTGGAAGCCGCCCCCGGCGTCGATCACGCCGGTGACCCCGAGACGGTTCACCTCGCGCATGAAGTGCTGCGTTGAATTCTTCTGATACTCCTTCGGCAGCCTGGGTCCCTGCGCCAGCGTCGAGTACAGGATGGTCGCGTTGGGCTGGGCCAGCAGGAGGCCGGTGGGGTTGCCGGCGCCGTCGCGGACGATCTCGCCTCCCGGAGGATTGGGCGTATCACGGGTGTAGCCGACGACCCGCAGGGCCGCGCCGTTCAGGAGGGCCCGGTCATAAAGGTGCAGGATGAAGACCGGCGTGTCCGGCGCCACCGCGTTGATCTCGTCGAGTGTCGGCAGCCGTTTCTCTGCGAACTGGTGCTCGGTGAAACCACCGACGACGCGAACCCATTGCGGCGGCGGTGTGCTGGCGACCTGGCGTTTCAGCATCTCCATCGCCTGGGCGAGCGAGCGGACGCCGTCCCAACGCAGTTCCATGTTGTAGTTCAGCCCGCCCCGGATGATGTGCATGTGGCTGTCGATCAACCCGGGCACGACGCGGCGGCCGCCGAGGTCGACCGTCGGCGTTTGGGACCCGGCCAGCGCCATGACCTCGTCGTCCGCACCGACATGGAGGAACCGCCCCTCTCGTATCGCGATCGCGCTGGCTTGGGGATTCGAGCGGTCAAGTGTCGTGACCTTGCCGCCGCGAAGCACAAGATCCGCATACTGGTCCATGCCCTGCGCTCCTGCTGTTAGGGCAGTGAGGGGCCCTGCCGCCGCCGCGGCCATACCGATCATGACGTCGCGACGCGTGGTCATTTGAGCACCCTCATTCTGCGTTCGGGATTTGGGATTCCTGCTTGATGGCCGTGCCGGGAAGTTCGCCGAACACGTGGCCGCGGCAGCCAGCCTGATCGACCGCTTGGCGAAATCCGCATCCGACGATCATCTGCCGCGCGACCGGCACGATCTGCTCGCCGAGTAGGATGCCGAGCAGTCCGATCAGCGCCACCACCGGCGGCGCGGGAGACCGTACGGCGAGGAGGCTGTAGACGACGCCGACGAGGACTCCTGCGCCCAGCGATGCGAGGTACAGCTTCATGTCCGGGGTCCCGTGGCTTCGACGTCGTCTTTGTGAAATCGCCGTGGCCGCTCCGCCGACACCGCCGCGGAACGCCGTGGAACGCCTCTGTGAGGACTTAGCCCTTCACGAACGCCAACAGGTCCGGGTTGAGCACCTGAGCGTGAGTGGTGAGCATGCCGTGCGGATAGCCGGCGTAGACCTTGAGGGTGCCGTTCTTGAGAAGCTTGATTGACTTCAGGGCCGCATCCGCGATCGGAACGATCTGGTCGTCGTCACCGTGCATGACCAGCGTCGGGACATCGATCGCCCTGAGGTCCTCCGTCTGGTCGGTTTCGGAGAAGGCTTTGATGCCGTCATAATGGGCCTTGGCGCTGCCCATCATCCCCTGCCGCCACCAATTCTGCACCACGCCCTGGGAGACCTCGGCGCCCTCCCGGTTGAAGCCGTAGAAGGGGCCGGCGGCGACATCGAGGAAGATCTGAGCCCGGTTGTTCGCGGTTCCCTCCCGAAACCCGTTGAACACCTCGATGGGAAGCCCCTCGGGGTTCGCCTCGGTCTTCAGCATCAGCGGCGGCACCGCACTCAACAGCACCGCCTTGGCGACGCGGCCGCTCGGCTGTCCGTGCCTGGCGACATAACGTGCCACCTCCCCGCCTCCGGTCGAATGACCGATGTGGACGGCGTTCCGCAGGTCGAGATGCTCTGCGACCGCAAAGGCGTCCGCGGCATAGTGGTCCATGTCGTGGCCATCGCTGACCTGCGCGGAGCGTCCGTGACCGCGGCGATCGTGGGCGACGACGCGGTAGCCGTTGCTCAGAAAGAACAGCATCTGCGCATCCCAGTCGTCGCTCGAGAGCGGCCACCCGTGATGGAAGACGATCGGCTGGGCATCCTTTGGACCCCAGTCCTTGTAGAAGATTTCCACACCGTCCGAGGTGGTGACATAGGCCATGGTCATGGCTCCTTCTGCGGTCACTGTTTCTGTGGCTCCGGCCAGCCTCGGAAGGGCCAGGGAGGCGGCAAGCGCCGCCGCGCCGAGCTCCATGACCGTCCTGCGGGTGGGCAGGATCAGGCGGTCGTGCTCTCCTTCCCGGGTTGCCATGTCGGGCTCCCTCAGTGGCCTTCGGAGGCGCCGAACATCGTCTTGGCGTAGATGATGCCGAGGCCGTAGGAGCCGCCAAACTTCTTCGCGATGCCGGTGGTGAGGTCGTAGGTTTCCGATCTTGCCCAGTCGCGCTGGAGCTCCAGCAGATACTGGAGAGAGGTCATGGGGACGGCTCCGGCTTCGACCATGCGCGTCACGGCGCGTTCATGGGCCTCGCTGGAGACGTCACCGCAGGCGTCGGAGATGAAGTAGACCTCGAAGCCCTGATCGAGGGCGGAAAGCGCGGGGCCGACGATGCACACCCCGGTCCAAAGCCCGGCGAGAACAATCCGGCCACGCCCGATCTCGTTGACCCTGGCGATCACGGGAGCATCCTCCCATGTGTTCATCGACGTGCGATCGAGCATCGCCTGACCGGGATAGGCGTCGACGATTTCCGAGAACATCGGCCCGGAAAAGCTCTTTTCCGCGACCGTGGTGAGGATGGTCGGAACCTTGAACCCGGATGCGCCATGCGCGACCAGCGCGGCGTTGTTGCGCAGCAGAACCGCGTCGATCGACTTGGTCGCGAAAGCCATCTGCGACTGGAAGTCGATCATGATCAGCGTATGGTTGGTCGGGTCCAGAAGCGTCTTGCTCGGGGTCGCGGTCGCGGTCGCCATCTTCCCTCCTTGCGCCCTTGCGGCAGCTCGCGTGGACGTGGCCCAGCAGCCGCGCCAGGGCGGATTGGTTTGATCGAACATGCTTGCCTGCGGACGGCTCGTGCTCGTCCAACCGGCTTCAACGTCGCGCTTGCGGTCCCGTCGAATGCCAAGACTTTAGCGGCCGCTTCCGGTCCGCCGCTATTGTTCGTTCGGATCGCCGAATTGTACCTTCCGGTAACCCGGCCGGTCGTTCCGCGGTTGGACGTTGTCTCCGCGCGGATCAGAGATCGGCGGCGCGATCCGCCAGCCGCACAAGATCCGCAAAGCTACGAGCTTGCAGCTTCTGCATGACCTGCGCTCGATGAACCTTGACCGTCACCTCGCTGAGCCCGAGCTGATGGGCGACCTGCTTGTTCATCAGTCCCGTCGCCAGGAGTTCCATGACTTCCCGCTCCCGGGGGCTGAGGGTGCCAAGGCGTTCCCGGAATGCCGCCGAGGCCTGCTCCTGGTCGCGGCGTTCCCTCGACCGCTCGAGACCGGCATTGACGGCATCAAGGATGTCCTGTTCCCGAAACGGCTTGGTCAGGAATTCCATCGCGCCGGCTTTCATGGCTGCGACGGACATCGGCACGTCACCATGTCCCGTGATGAAGATGATCGGCACGTCCGGCGCGCTGCGCACCAGTTCCCGCTGAAGCTCCAGTCCGCTCCGCCCCTTCAGCCGGACGTCAAGGATCAGGCAGGCGGCCGAGGCGTCGACGGGAGCCCGCGAGAACGCCTCCACAGACTCGAAGCTACGGACGCTGTAACCCACCGAGGTCAGCAGGCTTTCCAGCGAAGAACGGATACCGGCATCGTCGTCGACCACGTAGATCGTCGCGTCGTCAGTCATCGGCCTGTCTCCCGGAGACCGCGGTGGCGGAGTTGGGGGCGGGAAGCGTCAGATGGAAGATGGCCCCCCGGGGCTGGTTCGACGAGAGCCATAGTCTTCCACCATGGGCCTCGGCGACGCTTCGGCAGAACATCAGCCCCATGCCCATGCCGTCCGTCTTGGTGGAGAAAAACGGCTCGAACACCCTGTCTGAGAGGGCGGCCGGAACGCCCGGGCCGTTGTCGGCGAAAGCGATCTCAACCTCGCCCGGCTCGCGGCGTCGCACGGATATCGTCAGGCACCTGTCGGCCTCGCGCGCGCCGTTGCTCCCATCGGCGGCGTTCTCGATGAGGTTGATGCAGACCTGAAGGATTTGCAGGGCGTTGCAGTTCACCTCGATGCCCTCCGCCGGATAGACACGCCTGATGTCGATCGGGCGGACGGACTCCGACTGGCAGTGCGAAACCGCGTCGTCGATCACGCGCCGCACGTCGACCGCGGCTCGTTCCTGCACTCCTTTCAGGAACATCGTCCGGATGCCGGAGACGACCTTGCCGGCCCGATGCCCGTCCTCGACGATACGCGACAAGGCCGCCGCCGCCTGCGCCATGTCCGGGTTCTCGCGCTTCAGCCATCGAAGCCCCGCATCCGCGTTCGTCACGATGCTGGATAGAGGCTGGTTTATCTCGTGGGCGATCGAGGCCGAAAGCGCTTCCATCGCAGTCATCCGATTGCGCCGGGAGCGCAGATCGAGAGCCGCCGCTTCCGCCAGGCGAACGTAGTTCCCGGCGGTCTCTGCCAGCAGCACCACGAGGATGATCGCCGCCGCGACCAGGCCGATGATCCGCCCGGACCACCAGCCGACGCTCAGTCGGACGCCCTCCGCCCAATAGGACAGCAGGAGAATCTCCCCCAGCAACGAGAACAGGACCACCGCCATCCAGATATCGAGTGCCGAGTGCCGACGGCGAAGCAGCAGGAGGATGCCCAGGACATAGAGAGCGATCGTCGTCGGCGGCACGTAATCCCATCCCCCGGCGGGAACCCGTTCGTCGGCCATCAGGGATGGCAGTCCGTCGGCTTTGTGCAACGCGATCCAGAGGCTGGCCGCGAGGCAGGCGGTCACGGCCGCGAGGCTCCAGGCCATCCAACGGCGTGGAGAGGCGGCCTTCCGCTCGGGATTGCCGACAGCGAAACCCAGAACGGCCAGGGCGAATCCGATACGCCGGATCGCCGCGATCCATGCCGTAGCCTGAAGGTTCTCGTTGGAGCCAACCACGTCGAAGATGCCGGGAAAGGTAAGGGCCCACGGCGGCAGGAGGGCTCCGGAAAGGAGGTATCCGAAGCTGAGGAAAAGCAAGCCTATCGAACGCTGCACGCGGAAGGTCGCGAGCAGGAGTATCGCCGTCGTGATCTCGATCACGCAGACGGCTCCCGCATAGGCAGACAGAAAGCCTTCCGTGCCGGATGTCGGATGACTTGCCAGCGGCGCGGTGGCGCCAAGCACGACGATCAGCACGACGACGATCGCGAACATCAGGGTCAACTGCCCGTGGGTGGGCAGGGACGTCGATACCAGGCGTTGCTCGGATCGCAGCGACATCACTCGCCTCATACTGTCGTCACGCAAAGCAGCGGCACGCAACGCAAGAAGACCGAGTTCTAACCGCCTTTCCGCCAGCCATGCTCGCGAAATTCCGTGCTGTCTAGTGAACTGGCCACCGCAGGCATTGATCCGGAACGGTGCCCCCGTGATCAGCTGCGATATGCGACCTCGAAGAGGTTGACGCGGGGATGCTGGCCCGCCTGGCTGTCGCAATTGACGCGCGGACCTGATCGGCCATCTGCGGACCGCACGGCGCCGCCACCAGAAGTCATTGCCGCGCGAAGGAAGGTACCGGGCCGCGGGCCGCCCGGCGATAGTCGGTCGGGCTCATGCGTCGATGCTTGCCGAACACCCGGGCGAGGACCTGGTTCGATGAATATCCCACCTCCTGCGCGATCTCCGTGACCGGAAGGTCCGTCGTCTCCAGGAGTTCGCAGGCCTTCTCCAGTCTCAGTTGTGTCAGATAAAGCCTTGGCGGCACGCCGACACTCTGCTTGAACATGCGCGCGAAATGGAATGGAGACAGTCGCGCCTCGGCGGCCAGCTCGTCGAGGCTGATGTCTTCCGAAAGTCGCGCCCGCATGAGCTCCATGCAGCGCCTCTCTGCCCACGGGGCAAGGCCGCCGCTGACTGGCCGGAACGCCGCTCCGCCCAACCGCGAGAGTTCGGCCAGAATCTCGCAGCCTGCGGCCCGCGCCAGCAGACGCGAGGGCGCTCCCTCGTCCTCACAGATAGCCCACAGGTTGCGGAACGCCGAGCGGATCGTCGACGAGACGAACACACGGCCGTAGATGCAGGAGGTTTCGAACGAGAACCGGCCGTCGGCCGCCTCGTCGAGCACGTCCTGCCAGTGCGCCAGAGGAAACGCCAGGCTGCGAAGCAGATGGCTTTCTTCGTTGATCACCGTCGTCGCGAAATTCGGCGCAGCGACGGCGAGGGCGCCTTTTCCGGTGGCCACATCGAAGCGCCCTCCCCCCAGGTCTCCCCTGACACGCCGGCACCCAAGCATGTCCTCCATCAGGACGATGTCCGGCAGGGCCGGGCGGGACATGTCTCCGGCTGGGCGCTGGACCTTGAGAAGGTCGAGAATTCCGCCTGCGGATTTCAGCGAGCGCAAGTAGGGCGCATGTCGGCCGTTGCTGTGCCACTGGGTAAAAGAGGGATAGGCCGGCACCGTCATCCTGTGTCTCCTACGCTTCTCGTGTAGCCCCCTAATCCGTGCCGGTCGCACGCTTCGATCGCCGCAGATCGCTCGGCGCGCGCTCGATTGGATAAAGCAGGCATTTGCATCCAGGTTGCGCGCGAAGGGCACCGAGGCGACCCTCGTCTCCCGCCAGCCGCTACCATCCAAAAATACCGGTGGAGCGACGTTCCAGTCCCTTTCAAGGTGACGGTCGAAACGGTACCGTCTCGACCATAATGGAGGGCATCTGGATGGAACGCAAGAGTATCGACCGTGAAAAAAAGCGGAAGCCGAGTGGGGCGGCGGTCATCCGGCCCGAGCTGACGACGGCCCTGTTCAGGGCGTTGTTCGAAGAGTGGGCACAGTCGGGCTACGCGGCGCTGAGCCTGGAGCGCGTGGCGGCACGGGCGGGCGCCGGCAAGGCGGCCATCTACCGCCGATGGCCGTCAAAACGGGAGTTTGTCCGCGACGCGGTACAAAGCGTCGGAATCAACCTGTCTGACTTTAGTGACCACGGCTCGCTAGGTGCCGATATCAGCGCTTATCTTCGTGCGACGCGGGTGGCGTTCCGGCATCCGTTGATCCGCAAGATTATTCCGGATGTCGTTGCCGAGCGCATGAGGACACCCGAAGTGTCGGAGATGCTGGACAGCCTGACCGCCGCACGTCGGGAGTTTGGAAAACAGATGCTCGATCGCGCCGTTGCCCGCGATGAGCTGCGACCTGCGCTCGACAGGGAGCTTGCGCTCGATCTCCTGATATCTTCTCTCTACATGCGGATGATCGTGCATTCGAAGAACCCGACGATGGCTGAGATCGACAGGCAGGCAATTGCGATCGAAGCCGCAATCAAGGCCTGCTGACGGGCTTCCTTCTGCCGATCGGATATCCGCCATCGAAGCGCAGATCGGCATCCTCGCAGCATGGATCGCCGCGCGGCGCCTGCAGCTCCATCACTATCAAGGACGGCGCCATGCGCTTCTTCGGCAACCGCCCGATGTCGATGCCTGTTACGAGCCGAACAGCTTCGGCGGCCCGGTGGCTGACCGCTTTTCCGTGAGCCACCGCTGCGCATCGAAGGTCCGGCTGCCCGGTTCGATCACGAGGAGAGCGTCGATTTCAGCCAGCCAAGGGCGGTTCCTGCCGTTCGACGAAGGACAGAAGGCCCGGCTTTACGCCAACATCGCCGCCGCGGCGAGCGGCGTTCCCGACTTCATCCCCGAACGCCGGATCGAGCTTTCCAGCGGTTCATCAGGATTTCGGCGTCTGCGCGCCGCTCGACGCGGTGGACCCACAATTCTGATCACGCCCGGCATCCCCGCCGGTGCGTGCGCCGGTGCGCATAGCCCCCAGCGAAAGGTTGATCGCGGCGGGGCCAAGCGACGAAAGGCAGCCGCCGGGCTCGCCCACCAGCCGCCCATGCGAGGCCGCCATGAAGGCGGCCTGCTCATGACGGGTCAGCATCAGTTCGACGCTGGAATCCGCAGCAACTCCAGGAGGTCGAAGCTGCTCCTCGCTCCCGCCACGCTGAAGATGCGTTCCGCGCCTTCCTCTCAAGCGCTGCGACGAGAAGGTTCGGTCCTTCGGCTTTGTTCGATGCCTTCCGCCTGCACCCGCTTCTTTTGGAACGCGCGCCACGTCATGGCTCGTTTGGAAGGATCGTCGATCATGCCTAGCTTCAGACGGTGGATTGCCTGGTTATGGGGCGAAGTCTTGACGAGCTCCGGATTGCTGTAGGCCTCGTCGGAGATGCGGCTAAGCACAGCGATCCATTGGTCCAGCGCCTCCTTGCCGTACATCTCGCCGGCTTCGGGCGTGAAGGGTTCGGGCAGGAGCCAAGGTTCGTGGCTTGCCCACAACGGATCAATCCCAAAGTCTGTCATCCGGTTCTGAACGTCGTGGATGTCGACGCCCGTCTCCTCCTTCATCGTCTGGAACGAGTAACGCGTCATCTCCATTCTGGGGGTCGTCTGCTCAGGATGGGAGCGGGTCACGCCCCTGATCGCGAGCAGCCCCTTCTCCATGTAGTTGTTGGACATGACCGAAATGTCGGAGGCCTGGGAAACACCGTCGGCGCCCATAGAGCGGGTCCACGCGTAGGCCTTCAGGACCACCTGAACGTTGCCCAGGAATTCCCGGATCTTGCCGACGCTCTGCGGTCGGTCAGCGTCGAGGCGATAGCGGTCTCCATCACGCACCACTAGAGGGGATGGAAGGAAGGGCGCGAGTTCAGCCGAGCACCCATAGGCGCCGGTCGCCGGTCCGCCGACACCGGTCTTCGGCGCGCCGAAGGTTTTGTGCAGCATGAACATGCAAGCGTCAAATCCGAGCTCGCGAGCTCGGAGTTTCGACATGGTGCCGTTGAAGTTCGCGGCGTCGTAGAAGGCCAGACCGCCCGCTTCGTGAACGATGCGCACCCATTCCTTCATGTCGGGATTGTAGACGCCCATGTCATCGGGGTTGTTGACCATGATTGCGGCGGTGCGGTTGGACACCACCGCCTTCAGCGCGTCGAGCGACGGGTAGCCGTTCTCGTCGAGCATCAGGGTAATGACCTTGAAACCGGCCGCCGCGGCGGTGGCCGGATTGCAGGGGTGGGTCTGGATCGTCACGATGACTTCGTCGCGCTGTTCCAGCTCGCCCCTTGACGCGTGATAGGCGCGTGTCACCGCGCAGTTCAAATAGGCCGCCTCGGACCCGCCCCCCGCCTGGAACACGAACTGGTCCATCCCCGACAGTTCGCGTAGCATCAGATCCATGTTGTGCACGATCTCAAGTGCGCCCTGCATCGTGTCTTCATGCTGCAGGGGGTGGAGTTCCGTGATCTCGGGACGCCAGGCCATCTGCTCGTTAATCTGGGGGTTGTACTTCATGGTGCAGGTGCCGAAGAGGCTAATGCCCATCATGCCCAGTGTCTGCTGAGAGAGACGCAGATAATGGTAGAGAACTTCGGGCTCCGACATTTCGGGCAAGGCCGGTTTGTGCTGCCTGCGCATGCCGGACGGGATCAAGTCCGACACGTCGCCGACACGCCGCCGGATCTCGGGTTCCGCGGGCGGAAAGAGCACGCCGCGGCGACCGGGATATCCCATCTCCATGATGACCGGCTCGTTCCAGACGGGGGCCTGATACTGCTTAAGTTCGAGGTTCATAGCGAGATCACCTTCTGAAGGGCGCCAGCCAGGCGCTCGATATCGGAATGGGTATGGATCTCGGTCACGCAGTAGAGAGCGCTCTGGCCGAGTTCGGGGAAGTCGAGGGAGAGGTCGTGGCCGCCGAATATGCCCTCGGCGCGCAGGGCGTCATTGATCTCGGAGACGCTCTTTCCGGCTTCGTCGAAGTTGACGACGAACTCCTTGAAAAAGCCCGAGGGGAAGCTGATCCTGACGCCCTCGAGCTCGCCAAGGCGGTGCGCGGCATGGTGAGCGCGCTGTAGAATGATTTCACCTACCTCGGCGAAGCCCTGCGGCCCCATCATCGCCATGTAGGCTGTCGCAGCGACCGACCACAGGTAGACGGAGTGACCGATCCAGTCCTTGCCTTTTTCGCGTTGGTCGTAGGAAGACTGGTGGAGCATGGCGCGCCCGAACCCAAACTCGCCTGGCTTGATGGTCTCGGCGATACTGATGCACAGCGTCGGATACTCCCCGGCGTAGCGAGGTTCGTCGCGCGTCGCGATGAAACCGCCGACCCCGCCGCCGGCATGGAGGTGGACGCCCAGGGGCTGAATGGTGCCGACGACAATGTCGGCGCCGTAGGCGGACGGCGCGGACAGCACGCCCAGTGAGATCGGGTCGACGCCCACGATGGTCTCGGCGCCGGCCGCGCGGGCGATGGCGGCGATCTCCGCAGCCTGATGGTCGATCACGCCAAGGTAACACGGCACTTCGAAATAGACGGCTGCTGTCTGCTCGCCGACCGCGACCCGCAGATCCCCGAGATCGATCAGCCCAGTCGCTGGATCGTAGTTTACGAGGCGGATGGCGATGTGGTTCGCCATCTCCGGCGGCTCGCAATAGTTGCGGATGATCGAAAGCCGCTCCGGATCGATTGCGCGAACGATCGCCACCTCGTTGCGTCCGGTCAGCCGGGCCGCCATTCGAAGGGCGTGGCCTGCGGCGGTGCCCCAGCTACGCACGGGCATGCCGACCAGATCGAGGTCCAGCAACTCGCCAAGTTGGCTGCAGAACTCGAACCAGGCCTGGTAGAGGCCATGGTCGGAACTGGGCTCGCCATAGATGGAGGTAAGCCATTCGTTGCGTCGGACGATCTCGTCGACCGCCGCCGGAACATGATGTTGCCAGATGCCGGCGCCAAGGAAGCTTAGATTATCCTCCGTGGTCCTGTTCTTCGAGAGAGTCTCGATGAGATGGCGCCGTAGTTCTCGCTCGCTCAAGGCGGGAGGAAGGTCGAGCGGGCGGCTTATGCGGTGGTCCTTGGGGATCTGAACGAACAGGTCCTCGATCGTCTTGACGCCGATCGAATCCAGCATCTCTCGCTGAATTGCCGGCACCGAATTAGCCATGTAGGGATGTGCTAAGACGTCTCTCATCGGGAATACTCCTTGGTGAGGGATTTTATTAGGCCCGAACCTTGACCAACACGGTGCGGTGAGGACCGGTGATGACGGGGATATGTCCCGTCAGCATGGCGTCGACTTCGGGGTCGCCGGTGTCGACCTGCAGGGCGCCGGCGGGCAAAGCGATCAGCTTCTCAATAGTCGAAATCACCGTGATATTGTCGCGTCCCACCCGGCGGATTACCGCAGCGCTGATCTGCTGGTTGCCGCGCCCGAACAGGCTCCCCTGCCCGCCGAGCACGCTGACGAGGATCTCGGCTCGACGCCCCTCGATGATGCGCAGAAGCTCTTGCTCATTGAGATCGAGGCCAATGGCCTTGCGGTCCAGGACCGCATCGACACCCAATAGCGTTGACGGGATGCCAAGGGCGCCTGCCACGCGGCGGGTGGTCGTTCCCGGCCCCAATATGTAGATCCTGCCGTCCCGCATGCCCTCGGCCACTTGCCGGGCCACCGCGTCGAGTGTCTCGTTTTCACCTGGGACCGAGCCCGCCTTGGCATTCTGTACAAGGCGGCGTTCGAACGGGCTGCGCGCATAACCATAAAGCTGCGCCGAGACCGTGCCGGTACGGACCGCATCCTCGTCCAGGTCCATTATTTCGGCATCGCGCAACTGCGCGCGCAGGCTGCCAGACAGGAACAGCGCGGCGACGTGACCGGCGCTGGCGGGCGTCGTGCCGAAGACGGCCGAATGCATCTTCACGCCTGCAGGCACCCCCAACATCGGTACCTGTCGGCCACTCGCGCCGAGTATATCGCGTGCGGTGCCGTCGCCGCCCGCAAAGAGGATCAGGTCGACGCCCCGGTCCGCCATGGATTTGGCGGCCATGCGCGTATCGGCGCTAGTGGGCGATCCCGTGTGCGAAAGATCCAGCACGCGGGGTTCCGTCCCTGCCTCGCGCGCGACCTGCTCACCCATCGGCCCGGCGACGGTCAGGACGTTCACTTGCGGCAACGATGCCTTCAACCGGACGATCGCCTTGGTGGCTCTTTCCCCTGCTGTGGGACGGGCACCGCGACGCATGGCCTCGTGGACGATCGCCTCCCCATCCGTACCCTTCAGGCCGACGCTCCCGCCCATTCCCGCGACGGGGTTGACGATGAACCCCAACAGGGGCGCTCTCCGGCTTTGAACGCTTGTACGATCGGTATCGACCACCCTGCACCTCACTCGCCGTCGTTCGCGTGCGCCGTGCGCGCCCCGTAAGAGCCGGCGTCGGGAGGCCACCTTAGGGAAGGCTTTTGCGAGCTGCGGCGCAGACATTGCCGCGGGGGTGCCAATCTTGCGTTCAATCGCGGCACAAGAGGACGGCCGACGCTTTGCGTTCGAAGCAGGTGCGGTTGGGGCGGGGAGCAGCGCGGGACGGAGGGCGTGCGGTGGCCCCGGTTCCGAGACAGGGTAGCAGGGTGGATTTTTCGGTATCAGGTAGCCAAGCCACCTCCAACGGACGGCAGCTCACGACCCGGTCCAGTCGACCGTCATTTCAAAAGCGAACGTTCGAAAGCGGTTGAACGCGTTCGGGCTGTCGTTGCCGATGTTGATCCGCTGGGAAGCAGGCACCGTGGACCTGCAAGCCCTGATGCTCTTGGCATCACAACGACGCTCGGGCTTCGCGGCCATGCGGCCATGGGCCAGCTGTCTAACTCTGATCGTCGAGGAGAAGAACCGCCTTGCCGACGAACTCTCGACGCAGCAATGCCTTGGCCGTCGTGTCGACGTCATGCCATGGGCCAGTCCACCCGATCACTGGACGTAAGCTTCCGCTTGCCAGCCGCCCGGCCAGATCGGCCAGCAGGTCCGATGCGCTCGCCAGCCTGTCGCTCCGGGTCAGTTCCTCGATCAGGAAAAAGCCGTAGAGCACCGTTCCTCCAAACGCACCGCCCGACCCGAGGCGGAAGCGGCTAGCGTCGAACGTCGTCAGCTTGTCCTCGGAGGCGTCGCCGAAGAGGACGCATACGCCACGCGGTGCCAGCCACATCAGCGCCTCGCCAAGCAAGGCACCTGCAACGCCCTCAAGGATCAGATCGAAGGGTTCGGCAGCCTGAGCCGCTTCCACGCCGACCGCGACCGCGCTAGCCCCGAGTCCCCTCAGGAAATCTGTTTGGGAGACGTCGCGCGTGAACGCGGTCACGTGGGCGCCCGTCGCGGCCGCGAGCTGGATCGCGTAGACGCCGACACCGCCCGTCGCCGCAGTTACGAGAACCCGACTTCCCGGACCGATAGGCTTCTTCCGGAGGGCGATGGCCGCTGTCAGTCCGGCGACGGGCAGCGTGGCGGCCGCTGCGAACGAAACCTCGTCGGGGATCTTCGCCAACCGATCAAGCGGCACGGCGACGCGCTCGGCCCATGCCCCGCTCCAGACTAGTCCCACCACCCGGTCACCAGCTCGGAAGACCGAATCTTCGGGCGCCGCCTCTATGACCCCTGCCAGATCCCAGCCAGGTCGGTCCCCATCCGCTGCCCCGTTCAGCGCACCGCGAACCTCGCCGTTGTTCAGAGAGATCGCTCGGACCCTTACGAGCGCCTCATTCGCGTCTGCTTCCGGCGCGGGCCGCTCGGCTAGAACGAGCCGAGACCCAGCTCCCGCTTTCGAAACGATGACAGCCCGCATGGATTGTCTCCTGTGACCTTAGGATTCCGGCTCCGAGCATGTCCATGACGAACCACGCCGGCCGTCGGCCTCGATTCGGGCGTAGCCCCCGGGGGGGGGCGGCCTCGTTGCAATCCGACAGGAAGGCCGGTCCCGAGCCCGAGGCAATGGTGCAACTGGCGGCGTAGAAACGAAACCGATCCACCTGAGCGAGGCCGCCAAACCATCTCGCTAGGCGGGACCACCTCTGCGAGGCGCTGGACGCATCGGCCCAGGAGCCGGTGATGGACAGCGTGGCTCGCGACTACGCCGGCTCCGGCCCGTCGCGACGCCCCCCTTCTGAGGGTTCGAACATCGGGACGCCACCATGGACCGTGACCGAGACCTCGTTCTGCAGGACGTCCCAGTGCTCGGCCAGCCTGCCGTCCTCGATCCGGAAGATGTCGACGACGATCTGGGGTTCGTCCGCCCAGCCGCGAATCCGGCCGTGGATGGCGACGAGGTCGTCGCCGGCGACGATCAGTCCCGGCTCGTAGAAGACGTGTTCCGGCAGGCCGGCGACGATCGCCTGCAACGCGTCCCGACCTTGGGGAATATTCGGGTTGTGCTGGATGTAGTCCCGGGCGTAGAGCCGTTCCACGGCCGAAGCGTCGTGACGCTGGAAAAGCGAGGTCATCGCCTCGAGGACGAGTGCCTTGTTGCGCCGCGGCCGATCGTCGAAGCTGAGACGTTCGGGCCGTGTGACCACCATCTTCCCGGTCATTCGCAGGAACTGTCCATCGGCAGCGTCGCGAACGAATAGACGAGGCCGCGGTCATAGTCCTGGACGTTGGTGACCGTCGCGCCGTCCTTTTCCCGCCAACTCATGATGAACACGCCGTTCCCGAGCGGAAGCACCTCGATAACGACGATCTCGGTCCGGGCGAATGGGCCTTCCTTGATCTCGAACTGCAATAGCGACGCCGAAAGCAGGCTCAGGCTGACATGGAAGTTCGGATAGGAGACGTCGATCTCCAGTCCGACAGGCAGGCAATGCTTGGTCATTTTCAGCGTCTCCTTCGACGTGGCGGTCAGGGAAGACCAGCCCGGTATCTCATGCGCGGGTCTGGCTCGTTCGGGAGGATGCGACGAGGCGGCCCTTCCGTGCCGGTCGACCTCGACGCGTGGAACCGCGGAACCGGCAAAACGGAGACGCCGCCTACGGACGCAAAGGTCCAGCGGCCGGCCACATGGCGAACAGCGCGAGCGCCACTCAGCGCTTCATCTGCTTTCACGCATCCGGTTAGTCGAGGAAGACGTGCAGGGTTCGGATGAGCCCGCCTTCGACATGCGCGACGTCCGTACCCGTGACCGCAATCGGACCTCCAGCCGGGCCGGCCCGCCACTGCAGGCGGCCGACGCCGTGGTGGCCGGATGCCGGCCTCAACGCGGTGAACACGAAGTCCGGCGGCAGATGCCGCAGAAGGTCCGACACGGCCTGTGAGATCGCTTCGTGCCCCCGCGCCGAACGCTCGGGTTCGTGAAGCTCCGCATTCTCATGGTAGATGTTCCGGATCGCCGAGATGCGCCGTGTGGGGTCGCGTTCGCCGAACACCAGATCAAGATTGGCCTGCATGAGCTTCTCGAAATCCATCCGTGCCTCCTTTGAGTAGCTCCGGTCGGCGCCTTGGAGTACGGGGCCTGGACCGTTCCACGCCGACTCGCCACCCTGCCCAAATCAGCCCGCCGGGCTTGGCACCTTCGTGTTGAGCAGTTGCTGCTCCCACAGATAGGCGATGCCGCTGCCGGCGGCATGCTGGATCATCACCTCGTTCAGCGGCCCGGCGGTCTTGGCCCGCGCCCAGTCGCGCTGCCATTCCGCCGCCAGCGCCATCCAGGTGATTATGTTCACGCCGGCCGCGATCATGCGATGGATGGCGACTTCATGCGCCTCCGTCGAAACGGCGCCGGATGCATCGGTGACGACGGTCACGTCCCAGCCCTCGCCGGCCGCCTGGATCGCCGGCATCGCGACGCAGACCTCGGTCCACAGGCCGGCCAGGACCAGTTGTTTGCGGCCGGTCGCCTTGACCACGTCGACCACCTTGGGATCCTCCCAGGTGTTGATCAGCGTCCGGTCTATGATCTCCTGGGCGGGAAATAATTCGGTGATCTGCGGAAAGATGTGACCGCCGCGATCCGCGACGACGCTGGTCAGGATGGTGGGCACGCCGAAGACCTTCGCGGCCTTCGCCAGCGCGGCCGAGTTGTTGACCACCATATGCGGGTCGTGGCTGTTCAGGTTCGCCAGCTGGTATGGCTGATGGTCTATCAGGACCAGTACGGAATCCTCGGGGCGAAGAAGCGAGGCAAGTCCATTACGAAAAGTCATTCCGGTCTCCAGATATCGGGGAAAGCGCTCGTCGGCTGCTTGAAACTACCGGATGCTCCCAGGCGCTGCGGTGCAGGTCCTGCCCCCTGGTGCCGTTCTTGCTCCCAATCGGGCTCGTCGCTCCGCGAAGACTTGAATTCGTTCGGTTTCCTGGAAAAGCTGCGACGATAATCGCCGACCGAACTGCTGATCGAGTGCCCGGGGACAACCGGCGCCTCGCGGCTGTCGGGCGCTAGCCATGGACAGTCGCGCCGCCATCCCGGTGTTCCGCTTTCTGCGACACAGCTTGGCGGATCGTGGGTCTAGCTGCGGGGTCGGCTGCCGATTAGCACGAGCCTTCGGTGGGATCAGGCGATCCCACAAGAAAGGATGACGCGCATGAGCTGGAACCCTGCCATCGAACCTGGCTGCCCCGACGAGGTCGGGGTCGACGCGATCGAGACCCTCATCGTCCCGCGCTCCCGCGACCTCGGCGGGTTCGAGGTCCGGCGTGCCTTGCCGGCGCCGAAGCGCCAGATGGTCGGGCCGTTCATCTTCTTCGACCAGGCCGGACCGGCCGAGCTGCTGACCGGACAGGGCGTCGACGTCCGACCGCATCCGCATATCGGCCTCGGCACGGTCACCTACCTGTTCAAGGGCGACTTCCATCACCGCGACAGCACCGGCGCCGACCAGATCATCAGCCCCGGCGCCCTGAACTGGATGGTCGCCGGTCGCGGTGTCACCCATTCGGAGCGCACTTCTGCGACGGCGCGGACCGGTCCGAACAGCCTCTTCGGCATCCAGACCTGGCTGGCCCTGCCGGAAAGCCACGAGGATGTCGCGCCGAGCTTCGAGCATCACGGCAAGGAGACGCTGCCGGTCATCGAAGACCGCGGCGTCTCGGTTCGCCTCATTCTCGGGAACGCCTTCGGGGAGGTCGCGCCTGCAACGATGCTCTCCGAGACGTTCTACGCCGACGTCAGACTCGAACCGGGAAGCCGGCTGCCGATGCCGGACAACCACGAGGACCGCGGCATCTACATCGTCGAAGGCTCGATCTCGGTCGCCGGACAGGAATTCGAGGCCGGACAGATGATGGTGTTCCGGCCCGGCGATCGCATCACGGTGGCCGCCGGCGACCGGGGCGCCCGGATGATGATCCTCGGCGGTGCGACCTTCGACGGACCGCGATTCATCTGGTGGAACTTCGTCGCCTCGTCGCAGGAGCGCATCGAGCTCGCCAAGGCCGAATGGCGCGCCGCCAACTGGGGCAAGGGACGCTTCGATCTGCCCGTCGACGACCGCAACGAGCACATTCCCCTTCCCGATTGACCGGAACGAGCCTGGAGAACCGACATGACCAAGTGGCCCGACCTCGATTACCTCAGCTGGCGCGAGACGTGTTCAGCGCTGCATCTCTACCTCCAGATCGCCGGCAAGTATCGGCTCGCCCACACGCCATGGCTCAACCATTCGTGGAACGCGACCTTCTACGTGACGCCGCGCGGACTGGCATCCTCGCCCATTCCCGATGGCCCGGGCATCGAAATCCTGTTCGACCTGCGCGATCACAGGGTGGTGGGCACCTGCGGCAACGGCCAGCGGGCATCGTTCGACCTCGAGCCGATGACCGTCGCGGCGTTCCACGCCAGGTTCGTCAGCCTGATCACCGAGCTTGGCGGCACGCCAACTTTCCACGGCTCGCCGAACGAGGTGCCCTACCCGGTTGCCTTCGCCGAGGATGAGCGCGACCGGCCCTACGACCGCGAAGCCGTGCAGCGCTACCATCAGGCCCTGGTGGCGGTCGACAGGGTGTTCAACCGGTTCCGCACGTCGTTCCTTGGCAAGTCCAGCCCCGTCCACCTGTTCTGGGGCGCGCTCGACCTCGCCGTGACCCGGTTCTCGGGCCGGCGCGCGCCGCTCCATCCGGCGGGCATCCCCGCCCTGCCCGACGACGTGGCGCAGGAGGCCTATGACCGCGAGGTGTCCTCGGCGGGTTTCTGGCCGGGTGGCAACGGCATCGACTATCCCGCCTTCTACGCCTACGCCTATCCGGCCCCGGCCGGCTACCGGGCGGCGGCGGTCCAGCCCGATGCGGCATTCTGGCATGAAGGCTTGTCGGAGTTCATGCTGCCCTACGACGCCGTCCGGACGGCGGCCGATCCCGACGAGGCGCTGATGGCGTTCCTCGTCTCAACCTACGAGGCCGCCGCCGACTTAGGCGGATGGGACCGCGACCTCCTCGAATGCGCGCAGGGAGCGCCGCGGCAGATCCGCCGGCCAGACGCCGGGACGGTCATGCCCGCGGCCTCGAGCGGCGACGAGACGGTCGAGCGGGAGGATGGCGCGTCGAAGGGACGCTACCGCCTCGTCGCCGACGGCGTGGAGGCCGAGATGACCTACAGCCGCGCCGGCGAAGGCCTGATCATCATCGACCACACGGAAGTGCCCGCGGCCTTGCGGGGCCGCAAGATCGGCGAGCGACTGGTGCGCCAGGCGATCGAGGACGCCCGCCGCGAAGGGATCGCCATCATGCCGCTTTGCCCCTTCGCCAAGGCCCAGATCGGACGGCATCCGGAATGGCAGGACGTGGTGCGCCAGCGACAGGAGGGTGGCGGCGCTAGCTGATCGGCCGCCCCGTGGCTCTCGGGAAGATCGCCGCAAGGAGATCCCGGCAATGATTGTTTGGCTGGTCCCAAGGAGCCTGCCACTAGTTGGATTTGATGAGGTGAGATCATGGCCGATACCATGAAGGCAGTCGTCCTGGAAAAATTCGGTGGCTACGATGCGTTCGTGCTGCGCGATGTTTCCGTACCGGCTGTCGGACCGCGACAGGTCCGGGTGCGCGTCCACGCCACCGCCATCAATCCCCTAGACTATCAGATCCGCCGTGGCGACTATGTCGATTACGTGCCGCTCCCCGCCATCATCGGCCACGACGTTTCCGGAGTCGTGGAAGAGAAGGGAGCGGACGTGAGTGAGTTCGAGATAGGCGACGACGTCTACTACACGCCCAAAATCTTCGGCGGCCCCGGCTCATATGCGGAGCAGCACGTTGCCGATGTCGATCTGGTCGCTCGCAAGCCGCGCAATATCAGCCATCTGGAGGCCGCCAGCCTGACGCTGGTCGGGGGTACGATCTGGGAGGCGCTGGTGACCCGCGCCCAGCTAGCCGTCCATGAAACGATCCTGATCCACGGTGGCGCCGGCGGTGTGGGCACGGTGGCGATCCAGCTTGCCAAGGCGATGGGTGCACGGGTCATCACGACGGCGCGCTCCGGCAACCACGACTTCGTCCGTTCGCTCGGAGCAGACGAGGTCATCGACCACACCTTAGATGACTACGTCTCGGCCGTGGGGGACCTGACGCATGGGCACGGGGTGAACGTCGTATTCGACACGATCGGCGGCGACACCTTGGCGAAAAGCCCAATCGCGCTTGCAGATGCCGGACGGGTGGTCAGCATCGTCGACATCGCACAGCCACAAAACTTGATCGAGGCGTGGGGCAGGAATGCCGCCTACCATTTCGTGTTCACCCGGCAGAACCGCGGCAAGCTCGACGCGCTGACCACCCTCGTCGAACGCGGCCTGATCAAGCCGGTGATCGGTGCGGTGCTGCCTTTGGCCCGCGTCGGCGAAGCGCATGAATTACTCGAAGCCGGAAGCTCCCGTGGGCTTCGAGGCAAGGTGGCGATCGATGTTGTGGGCCAGACCGTCGAGCTTCCCACGCAGCGATAGGTAGGACAACGCGACCATAGCGCGCGTATGGCCCCTACTCGACAGAGGATCGCCCGACCGCGCCCGACATGATGGCAAGGCTTGGCGACACGCGCCGCCACGAGCGCGCGGCCAGCTCGAGGCCAACTGCTTGGGCAAGCCGCTCCACCTGGTTGTGGACGTCCCCAATGGGCAGGCGAGCGTGAACAAGTCGCTCCCTCCATGGCTGAGCAATCGCTGCCACTTGGCCGCGCTCCGAGCCTCGTCCTGGATCGTCTCGGAGGTGTCGCGTTGGCAACCCCAGGGAAGCGAAGCGCGAGAGCGGGAAGATGGCGAGCGGCGTCACAACAGCACCTGCGAGGCCGCCACCGGGTAATCAACGAACATCGTGGCCAACACGACCGTCTCGGCGGCAATCACGGGCTCCGCGAGCCGGTGCCGCATCACCCTCCATTATCTCCCTGCGACTTCCATATCTTGGGTCGTCCAGGTCACCCCTCCATGCAAGTCGGATCGTGTGTGCGCTTTGATCCCTGCGGATGGGGGCTCATAGTTGCAGCAAGCGAACCTCTCCAAGCAGGGCTAGCGGTTACCGGCCGTGTGAGGAGGATGTCGGCTCCTGCGCCAACATCCTCTGCGTGCGCTCCTGGGGTGCGGGGGGTCGGGTCTGGCTGTTGATGAACGCACCGACATCCCATGCGTCCTGCGGGGGAAGCGTGCCACCCTGTCCAAGCGGCATGTTCGCTGCGACGAAGGCTGCGGCGGTGCCAGTCCGCGCCATGCCTGCCCCCGCGTTATAGGATTTCTCGCCCCACAACGGCGGGAAGACCACCGTGCCTTCCGCGCCCTGTCCGCCGCCATCCGCTCCGTGGCAGATCGAGCAGCGGTTCGCGTAGACCACCGCGCCCCGGGCCGGGCTCGGCGGAAGCGGGGCCGCATCCAATTCGGGAAAGCCGCGCGTCAGGACGACGGCCTCTCGGACCGCGTTCTCCGAAAGCCGACGCGCATAGGCTGTCAGTGCCGTCACGACATCGCCATCCGCTGGCGGAGCCACGCCGTTCAGACTGAACTCGAAGCACTCCTGCAGACGCTCGCCGAAGGTGATGTCGCGCTTGTCCCGGGCGCTGTAGGCCGGGAAATGGGGATAAGCGGCTGAAATGGGCGCGGCGCCGGCATGCCGGCCTGCATCGATGTGGCAATTCGAGCATGAGAGATCGTTTCCCACATACGCGGCCGCGTACCGTTTCGTCTGACGGAAGATGTCGCGTCCGTGGCTGACCAGGGCATCGCCATCCGCCATAGAACCGTTATCGGGGTGTAGCCAGGAGCGGCCGGCGAGAACGGCAACGACCGCCGCCAGAGCGACAAACAAGACGGCGGCGCCGACCCGGGTCCTCATCGCTGCGCGTCCTGCTCGACGTTTCGAACGGGCAAGCTTGCATAATACGCAGCGACCGCTCGTATATCGGCTTCCTCCAACCTGACCGCGACGGTGCCCATGAGGCTCAGCGGATCCCCCGACCGATGGCCTTCTCGCCACGCTCTCAATTGGTTCTCGATGTACTCGAAGCGCTGGCCGGCCAGTCGTGGGAACACCTCACCGACACCGACGCCTTGTGGCCCGTGACACTGGTTGCAGGCAGGAAGGTTGTCGGCCCAGCGACCTACGGAAGCGAGATGCTCGCCGGTCGCGAGAAACGAGGCCTCGAACATTTCGTAGTCGTCCGGCTTGGGCGTGGCGAGACCGGCATAACACGCCGCAAGCGCTCGGCCGGCGTCGTCCGTCAACTGCCGCGCGACCTCCCCCATCTCGCTGTTTTGTCGCTCCCCATCGCGGAAAAGTCGCAACTGCCTTTCCAGATACGCCGCGCTCAAGCCCGCTAGCCGCGGATAACCGTCGGTGGCCCGCCCGACCCCTCCTTCTCCGTGGCAGCGCGAACAGTCCGGCACGGCGAGATCCCTTGCCGCGATCGTGCAGGGCCCCTCAACCGGCTGGGCCATCACTTTGGGCACGAGCAGCAGAAGCAACGTCGCCAAGACGGAAGAAGCAGGCATGAACGTGACTGACCGGCGTCTCCGCACGACATTTTCCATCGACGTCATCGATCCTCCAGCGGCCTATAGCGCCGCAACAAGCGGGAGATGCTCGGTTCAATAGGCAAGCTGAGATGACCGGTCGCCTGGATACAGGCCGAGCTCGCTGAAGGGCTTGCGGCGCGTTGATCTCGGCCCTGCCGTCATTCCACTGCCCTCTCGCCGCGACCTTCAGCTTGCAAGCCAGCGATATGACTACATTCGACAAAGAATTTCACAAGACATCGTGCAACGGGTTAATGCACCGGACATCACTACTTCCACATGCTCGCCGCTCCTTGGGCAGGGCGTGTCGACGGCGTGACGTCGCTCACCAGCGTGCTTCAACTGGCGCAGGGATGGCGCAAGGGCGCTGGGCGACTTCCGCTCGCCGACAGATCCATGCTAGCGACGAAGCGTGAATTTCCATCAGCATCGTGACCTGACGGGGGCTGGCGATGAGCGCGACTGCGCCGGAAATGCATGTTCATGGAACGGCGCGTGCCAGCGCGTTCGATCGCGGCCTGTCGCTGACCGCGCTCGGCCTCTTGTGCGTCGTTCTCGTCGCGATCGGCCGCGGCCGCCCGCATTGGAGCGAAGCGCCCTCGCTGGTCTGGGCGCATCTCCTGACGATCGTTTTGGCGCTGATCCTGACCGTCATCCAGCTCTGGCGCCCGAAAGGCGGCCCCACGCACAAGGCTATCGGCCGCGTCTGGGTGGCGCTGATGTTCGGCACGGCGCTGATCACGCTATTCATCGTCGGTGCTGACGATGGCGGCTACAGCGTCCTCCACATTCTATCGATCTGGGTGATGATCCAGGTACCGTTGATCGCGATCGCCGCTCGCAAGGGACAGATCGAGCGCCACCAGCGCGCGGCCCGGGCGATGGTCGTCGGGGCCCTGCTGATCGCCGGCTTCTTCACCTTCCCCTTCCACCGCCTTCTCGGAACGTGGCTCTTCGGCTAGCAGCTTCCGGGCCCGTCGGCTTGGTGCCCGCGCCGGTCGTCGCCTGGCGTTGATGCTGCAGGTGCCGCTGTGCCTGTTGGTGGCTGATGTCACGCTGCGTAAACAGCATTCACGAAGTTTGTCCCCTAAAAACCGGAGTTTGTGCGGCATTCGGCTGATGTGTGACGGAGCTAACACCATTCGGGCGGCCGACAGGCGTAGAGGAGAGGAACGAGAGATAACCAACACGAGCGGGCCACGCCCATGCAGACCGATAATTCCAAGATCGAAGCGCCGCGCAAGAAGCCGCCCTTGCGCCCCGAGGACCGCCATGACCCGTTCGAGAGCCGGTCGAAGTCATCTGCCAACGATGATGGCTGGTACGACAGCTTTGACCACTGACGCACGTCGGTAGTCGCTGCGCCGCAGGTACAGCGCCGCGCCTATAGGGACTGACTTCGCATCACTGTCCGCCGGCGAGAGGGCTCAAGCCGATCAGGACGCCAGACTCGCCCGCCTCAGACGCATCGCTTCCGGCAGCGTGGCGATCAGGTGGTCGACGAGCGCTTTGACGGCGGGAAGCATGCCGCGACGCGAGGTGAAGAGCAGGTGCATCGTCGTGTCGCCGGCATGAAAGTCCGGCAGCACCCGTCTGAGCCCGCCGGCGACAAAGGCGTCGAAAGAAAGCGCTTCGGGTAGCATGGCGACGCCAAGCCCCTGGATCGCCGCCTCCCGCATGACCGCGAATTCGTTGCAGATGATCCGGGGCTCGTGGCGAACCCGCGTCGGCGCGCCCTGCTGATCATAGAGTTCCCAGATATCCTGATCGGCGGCCTTCGGGTAGGTGATGGTGGGCAGCGCTGCGAGGTCCGCCGGCGCCGTTACCGGCGGATGGGCGGCAAGAAACGCCGGGCTGGCTACCAGCACCATGCCGACAGGCCCCAGCCTCCGCGCGATCAGGTCGCGGCTTTGATCCAGACCGGGATTTGCCCGGATCACTACGTCCACGCGCTCGGCAAGGAGATCGACTTGTTCCATCGAGACGAGTAGCTGCATCCGGACTTTCGGAAAAGCTGCAAAGAACGCCGGCATCACTCCGGTGAGAATTTCCTCGCCGAAACCCGGTGGGCAGCCGACGCGCACAAGGCCCCGCGGTTCGGCGTGGAGGGCTTGGGCCACCTCTTCGGCAGCCTCCACCTCATTCAGCGCCGCGCGGCAATGGGCATAGAACGCCTCGCCGACTGCCGTCATGTCCAGGCGCCGCGCCGAGCGTTCGAGGAGGCGGACGTCGAGCCGTTGCTCCAGTCCCGCCACCCGCCGACTGAGCTTGGATTTCGGGATGCGCAACGCGCGACTTGCGGCTGCAAATCCGCCGTGCCGCACGACGGCTTCGAAGTAGAACAGATCGTCGAGACTGGTCATGGCATCGTTCTGCCAGTGGAACGGCAAGTCCCGCAAGCCATGGCTACCTGGAAGATTCGAGCTCCATTACCTGTGGTGCACCGCACATGATCGTTCAGCGGGACGCAGCAACCGATCGCCAGTGTGAAACGAAGGGATGATAGTATGAAGACGCTTCCACTCCTCGCAACCGGTCTCGCCCTTTCGATTGCCGCCGCGACTCCGGCCGCGGCCCAGTTCGCCTCGACCGGCGACGGGATCTTCGGCAATTTCTACAGCACAGACCGAAACGTCGCGACGAAAGACCGCCCGCAGATCCAGCCGCTGCCCTACCAGTCGCAGCCGAAGGCAAAGGCCCCAGTGTGGAAAAAGAGCCGGCCACCGCTCGACACCGCCGGCGCCTCGACGCCGTCCGGGAAGCACGCGAACCACAAGATCGCTCGCTGAAGCACGCCGCCCGGGCGGTACAGGCGCTTCGGGGACCAAGGCCGGAGCGCCTATTTCGGCTTGACGATGTTCGTTGTTTGTTCCAATTCGCAGGGATGGTGGCGAAACGAACTGTGGGCGAAGCCGCCCAGGCGGAAATGCTGGTGACGGCGCGGTGTCGGGGGTGCGGGCACGCCGCCTCTTTCTTGGCAAGCGACCTCGCTAGCGTCACGGATCCCTGCCTCCCCCTCGACCGCCTGCCGTTTCGATGCCGCGAGTGCCGGCTACGCGACTGCGAGGTGAACGCCGAGGAGATCGAGCGCGACCGTAGGCCGGGTATCGTCATATGGCGGCCAACCCGGCTGCGATGACTGGTTGATCAGCCCCTCGGGGGCTCGCCCGTCGACGTCTTGTCGGTGCCGGCCACCGGATCGCCGTCCTTCGTTCTGCCGTTAGCACGCCATCGGCCCCACTTTACTGCCGTGCGGCGCCTTGCGCGTCGCACCGCGGCGAAATCCACCGACAGGATGATGAGGCCGAGCGGGATCATCCAGAAGCCCAGAATCGGCAGGAATCCGAAAACACCGCCGACAATCAGGACCACGCCCAGACTGACGCGAGTCGCGCGATTTGCCGGCAACGTGAAGTTTCTGCCGAACAGCCGGATACTCTGCGGCCCGTTGCCGGCGACCGTCGGCTCTTCCTCGCGATCAGACATGCGTTGCGCCGGGCGCTGCCCGTCCTTCAAATTGTCAGAAGCACTCACATGGTGTCTGCAAGCGTCAGGACAAAACATCCGACGCCGCACCCATGGCCGGTTTTTTGCCCGGTGCGGCTTGGCAAGCCGGGTGTAGCTTTGCTATAGGCTCGCCAACGCTGAGACATGCGTATTCCCCGGTAGCTCAGTGGTAGAGCACTCGACTGTTAATCGATCGGTCGCTGGTTCGAATCCGGCCCGGGGAGCCACCGTCCAACTTCATCACCTGATCGAACAGGCAAGCTGCGATGCCGCCGGCCCCCGGCAACGCTTTGTCGCACCCGCCTCGCCCCGCCGAGCGCCTGCCACAGCTAAGGCGGCGACGAGAGGGACCGGCATGACTGAACACCGACAGACGGACGACCAACGCCCCATCGTCGTATGGCTGCGGGACGATCTGCGGCTCGACGACAATCCAGCGCTGGCGGAAGCCGCGAACTCGGGTCGGCCGGTCGTACCGCTCTACGTCCTCGACGAAGAATCGCCCGGCCTGCGCCCGATCGGCGGCGCGCACCGCTGGTGGCTGCATCATTCGCTGGCGGCATTTGCACGATCGCTGCAGAAAATCGGCGCGGATCTCGTGCTTCGTCGCGGCAAGGCAGCGGTCGAGGTTCCGGATGTCGTCAACTCGGTCGGCGCCGGCGCTCTCCTGTTCAACCGCCGCTACGACCAGGCCGGGCGCGCAGCCGATCAGGCCGTGGCCGATGCCCTGGGAGACAACGTAGCGGTCAGGGGCTTCACCGCCAACATTCTCCACAAGCCGGAGCGCGTCGCGACCAAGACCGGCGGCTACTACAAGGTCTACACGCCGTTCTGGAAGAACGTGTCGGAGGCCGAGCCGCGCGACCCGATCGATGTACCCCGGAGCCTGCGCCCGGCGGCGAAACCGCCCCGCTCCGACACGCTCGACAGCTGGGGGCTGCGGCCGACGAAGCCCGACTGGTCCGCAGGGCTGGCGTCGTTCTGGGACATCGGCGAGGTCGCGGCTCACCGCCGCTTCGCGGCGTTCTGCGACGAGCGGCTCGGGACCTATGACGACGGGCGTGACCGGATGGCGATCGACTCCACGTCTCGCATGTCGCCGCATCTGCGCTGGGGCGAGATCTCCCCCTACCGGCTCTGGCATACGGCGACCGTCCGCGCTGCCGAGGACGAGACGGTCCGGCCGGAGGCGCTGCGCACCTTCCGCAAGGAACTCGTCTGGCGGGATTTCAGCTACCATCTGCTCTATCATTTCGGGCCACTCGGCAGCCGGAACTTCAACGCCCGCTTCGACCGTTTTCCCTGGGAGACCGACAGTGGGGTGCTGCGGGCCTGGCAGAAGGGCCAGACCGGCTATCCGATCGTCGATGCCGGCATGCGGCAGCTCTGGCAGACCGGCTGGATGCACAATCGCGTGCGGATGATCGTCGGCTCGTTCCTGACCAAGGACCTGCTGATCGACTGGCGCGCGGGCGAGGCATGGTTCTGGGATACGCTGGTCGACGGCGACGTCGCGTCCAACAGCGCGCAATGGCAGTGGATCGCAGGCTCCGGCGCCGATGCGCAACCGTTCTTCCGGATCTTCAATCCGGTCACCCAGAGCGAGAAGTTCGACCCGGCGGGCGACTATATCCGCCAATATGTCCCGGAACTGAAAGACCTGCCGGCGAGCGCCATCCACGCGCCCTGGACGGCGGCCGCCGGCAAGCTGGAGGAGGCGGGCGTGGTCCTCGGAGAAACCTATCCCCTGCCCGTCGTCGACCACGGAAAGGCGCGCGACCGCGCGCTCGCCGCGTATCGGTCGGTTCGCGGCTGAGCTATTTGGGCAGAGCCGGCCGATGGGCCCCCGAGGCGAGTCTGTTACCGGCGAGTTCGAAGCTCCGCTTGCGGGCGAACGCGACAATGCGGCACGGGTCCCCTACATAAGGAATGATCCGGCGCGTCGCTCAGGTGAGTCGAGCGTGTCGCCAACAGCAGGATGCCCGAATGGACGACATCGACTTCACCCTCCCCGCCGACATCTTCTGGGCGCGATCCGCCCGGCGCGTCCTGCCGAAGGGTGGCCTGGCGCATCAGCGTTTCGACACGCTGGCCGACGCGATCTGCCACGTGATGCAAGGCGACGAGACGCCGCGCTACAGCCTGTCGATCGATACGGACGATGCGTCCTTCACGCTGTCGGAGATCGAGGAGATCTTCAAGAGCGAGCCATTCGCGCCTTACCGGCAGGGGCAGGACGCGGTCGCCGGCGCCAAGTAGAAAGGCCGATCGCGGCCGATCACGTGATGCCGGTTTCGGCGGCCGCGACGGCAGCGGGGACCGTCAGAAAGTACAATCGATCGCGATGGACATGGTCAAACCGCGCCTCTTCGACAGCTATTCCGGCGACCATATCGCCCATGTGCTGGATTCGCTCGAACAGCGTATCGAGGCAGAGTCGCATACGGCGCCGGGCAGCGAGTTTCACAAGGGACGGCTCGCGGCAGTGGTCGAGCTGCGGCGGATCCTCTCGGAAGCCCACTACCGGGAATAGTTCCCGGCGCAGAACCGCGCCTCACGCTCAACCTGTGGTTCTTAAGGTGCCAGGAGAGAGCGCTGCGGTGTGAGCTGCGACGTTGACAGGCCCGGGTCAAAAGCGTCATTTGCCCGGGGTTACGTTTCGTCACGCAGCAAGAAATGATGCGCTGCTCCAGCTGTAGCACCGAGAACCTGGCCGGCCGCACCCACTGTGAAGACTGTGGCGAGCCTCTCGTCGTCTCGTGTCCGAGCTGTGCGGCGGAGAGCCCGCCGGCGGCGACCTTCTGCAGCGCGTGCGGGACGCGGCTTTCCGGGCGACCGCAGGCTGCCGCCGTGCAGCTGGCCGCGGGGGGCGAGTTCAAGCAGGCCACCATCCTCTTCGCCGACATCGTCAGTTCGACCCGGCTGCTGGCCCGGCTCGACCCGGAGCAGGCGATGGATCGGCTCAGACCGGCGATCGCGGCGATGTGCGACGCGGTGACGCGCTTCGACGGGACGGTCGTCCAGACGATGGGCGACGGCATCTTCGCGCTGTTCGGTGCGCCCCGCGCCCAGGAGGGGCACGCCTTCCTCGCCTGCGAGGCGGCGCTCGCGCTGCAGCAGGCCTTTGCCCAGCGCGAGGACGGGCTGAAGATCCGCGTCGGGCTGCATACCGGCGAAGTGGTCTTCGGCCCGCCGGGCGCCGATCCGCAGGGCCGGCGGGATGCGCATGGCGTCGCCATCCACCTCGCCAGCCGGCTTCAGGCATTGGCCGATGCCGGCGGAATCTGCATTTCCGAACAAAGCTTTCGCCTCATCCGCTCGAGCTTCGTCACAGGCTCGCTCGGCGCCCGAAGGCTGGAAGGCATTCCCGAACCGGTCTCGGTGTTCCAGTTGCTGGCGCGTCGGCGCGGTCCCGCCAGCCGCGAGTTCCGCGGCGCCACGCTCACCACCTTCTGCGGCAGGACGGCCGAGATCGCCGCTTTACGCGAAACGCTTTGCGCCATCGAAAGCGGCGAGACGCGGATCACCGGCATCGAGGGCGCGCCGGGCAGCGGCAAGAGCCGCCTCTGCTACGAATTCGCAGAATGGTGCCGCGAACGCGGCCTGCCCGTCTACGAGGCTCGCGCGCAACCCTATGGCCACGCGACGCCGCTGCAGCTGGCGCTGGATTTCCTGCGGATGATCCTGCAGGTCTCCTCGTCCGACGATGCCGCCTTGACGCGGGACCGCATTGCCGAGCGGCTCACGGAGATCGGCGCGACGTTCGAGGCCGACCGGGCGTTACTGTCCGAGTTCCTCGGCCTCGCCGACGAGCCACAGCGCTCCCTGCCGAGCCCTAAGGCACGGCAGGCGCGCCTGTTGGACATTCTGCGCGATCTGGTCAGGCAGATCGGCCGCCAGCCCTCGGTGATCATCGTCGAGGACCTCCACTGGGCTGACGCCGCGAGCGGCGAGTTCCTCGCCACGCTGGTCGAGGCGGTCGAAGACACGCGAACCATGCTGATCTTCAACTACCGGCCCGGCTATCGCGCGCCGTTCATGCGCACGCCGCACTATCGCTCGATGTTCCTGGCCGAACTCAGCAACACCGAGACCGACGCGATCCTCGACACGCTGGTCGGCACGCGGCCGGAACTCAAGGACATCCACCGCCGCGTCGCCGAACGCAGCGGTGGCAACGTCTTCTTCATGGAAGAACTGGTGCGCTCGCTGTCGGAGAACGGCACGCTGCTCGGTGCGCCGGGAAGTTACACGCTCGGCTCGCCGGCCAACGACAACGCCCTGCCCTCGACCGTCCAGGACGTCATCGGGGCCCGCATCGACCGGCTCGATCCGGTCGAGCGCGCCGTGCTGCAGATCGGCGCGACGATCGGCAAGCAGTTTCCGCTCAACGTGATGGAGAGCGTCGCCGAGGTGCCGCCTGAGGAGGTCCATGCGGCGCTCGATCGGCTGAGCGAGGCGGAGATGATCGAGCCGCAACAGGGCGCCGGCGGCCGCTGCTATGCCTTTCGCCATCCGCTGATCCAGGAGGTCGCTTACCGGACGCAGCTCAAGGCGCGCCGCGCCGTGCTGCACGCCGCGGTGGCGGAGGCGCTGGAGCGCTACTCCGCAAGCCGGCTGGACGAGGACGCGGCCCTGATCGCCTTTCATCACGAAGCGGCGGGCCACACCCTCCCTGCCGCGGTGTTCGGCGCAAGGGCAGCGCGCTGGGTCGGCGCGACCAGTACCGGTGAGGCAATCAAGCGCTGGCGCAAGGTCCGCACGATGCTGCTCGGCGAACTCCGCTGCCCCGAGGTCGACCAGCTGCGCATCATGGCGAGCGCCCAGATCGCCTGGCTCGGCTGGCGCGAGGGGGTGACCGTCGAGGAAGCGCGGCCCTATCTGGCCGAGGCGCTGCAGATCGCCCGCGAGACCGACGACGCGATGGTCGCGCTACTGCTCTTCGTCGAGGCACGGCTCGCCGGGGCCAGCGGCGGCCCGGCCGACGACTACGCCGCGCAGATCGAGCGGGCGCTGGCCCTGGTGGAGCCGACCGGCGACCGCGGCCGTGAAGCGACGCTCAACGCCTCGCTCAGCCAGGCCTATGGATGGGCGGGCCTGTTCACCAAGGCGCTGGCGGCCAACGACGCCGCGCTCGAGCGGATCCCGGCCATCGAGCCCTTCGACCACCAGTTCCTCGGCTACAATGTCGAGCACTGGGTGCTCAGCCTCAGGGGCCGCATCCTCGTCCATCTCGGCCGCCCGGACGAGGCACGCGCCTGCTTCGACCAGATGCTCTCCCTCGAGCCGGCCCTCGTCGATCCGACCGTGCTGTTCATCTCGCATCTCGGCATGATCGATCTTGCCTGGTTTCAGCATGACGCGTCGCTGGCGGCCGAACACGCCGCTTCCGTCGCCGCGCTCGCAGAGCGGCATGGCAGTCCGTATCT
The DNA here is from genome assembly GCF_014196845.1 of Aurantimonas endophytica. Lineage (GTDB taxonomy): Bacteria > Pseudomonadota > Alphaproteobacteria > Rhizobiales > Rhizobiaceae > Aurantimonas > Aurantimonas endophytica. The sequence continues at coordinate 343,889 of NZ_JACIEM010000001.1, read as the reverse complement.
GTTGGTCTTTCGCCATTACTGCAGCGGTCTTGCAGCGGCGATTGCGGGCTATCACGCGACAGCCCTCCAGGAACTTGAGAGAGCGCTCGATTTGATGGGGTCGCTCAAGGCGGCGCGGGATTTCAAGGCCGACGCCTTGGCCGCTTACGCAGAATGTCACCTGCAGGCCGGCCACGAAATCGAGGCCATTGCTGCCGCAGATCGGGCGATCGCTGCTGCCAGAGACCTGACAGCGCGCATGCCCGAGGTTCGTGCCACGCTGGTCAAGGCGATTGCCCTGCTGACGCTCGGGAATCCGGCGGAGCTCTGGGAAGCTGAAACTCTTATCGGTCAAGTCGATGACATGATCCAGCAGACCGGTGCCCATTGCTTCGAGCCGGGACTGGGACTGGCATTGGAGCAGATCGCCAGAAGTCGGGACGTGCCGCTATACGGACACAAGTAGAGTGAATTCGCGCATTCCGTACGCCGTTACCAGTTCAACGCGGCCGGCCCCTAATTCGGACTCGCAGTAGGATATCCATCGATCGGGGCACGTTCGATAAAGGCCCGGCTTCAGCGATCCCGTCGACGGCTCAGCCGCGACGAAATTGACCGCGAAGCCGATCCGGCTGGTCGCCCGCAGATGGCTGAGGACGGAGCCCACATAGGCCTCCCAGCGTTCTCGCGGCGCATCCAGCGCGACGTTGAAGATGCCGCTGGCGACCGAATAGTCCGCGACGCGCGGGCACTCGCTGCCGGTTGCGAAGGCGATCCCCGCCTGGCCGCGCCACAGGCGTTTCGCCTGCGCGATCATCGCCGCCGACAGGTCGACGCCGAGATAATCGAGCGCGACGCCGGGATGGCGCCAGCCGAGATAGGCCAGTAGCGCCCCATAACCGCAGCCAAGGTCATTGAGGACGAGCTTCCGAGAGGTCGAGAAGTCGCACAGCTTGAGTAGCTGCACGAACCGCATTTCCTGCGTCGGCACGCAGCTCCAGTCGACCCCGAGCGGGGTGGGACCGAAGCGCGCGAGCCGGCGGGAATAATAGGCGTCCACCGTCTCGCGAAGATCGGCGAACGCGTCTTCGCGTTCGGCGCCCGGTCCGGTGTGCGGTGGCAGGCCTTTCCTGCCACCGGGTTCGATAGCGGTGACGTCCACCCGACCGACCTAGGCGGTTCGCGGCTTCATGGGCAGCGAGATGATGAGGTAGTCGGCCTCGATGAAGAACCCCTTCACCGGGCCTTTCTCGATCAGGACCCGCTTCTGTCCCTCGACGCGGGAATCGTGGGCCTTGAAATAGACCGGTAGCGGTTTTGCGGAAGCGAGATTTTCGATCAGCGAGGATACGATCGCCTCGTCGCCGTTCATTCCCTCGATATTGGACTCGTAGGAATTGAGATCCGCCAGCATCTGGTACCAGCGGTTCTTCGACCGGGCGTTCCAGAAGCCCCCGAGATTCATGATGGCGGCGCTTTTCTGGAAGCTGCGGCCCTTCTGGAAGATCGCGAATTCCTGTTGCAGCGCGACCATTTCCTCGATCCCGCCGTATTCCTCGGGCGCCCCGCTCTGCGCCGGTGCAAAGCGAATATTCAGTAATTCGAAGAGGTTGTTGATGTAGACATCATCCTCTCCCATGATCCTTCCCATTGGAAATCCTCTTTCATAAGCAGCATTGACAGATACCAGAAGGCGAAGACTACCTACCATGACGCAAGGGCATATTAAAGACTGTCGGATGATTTTTGTTACGAACGTACGATGAAATCTTCCTTCAGACGGAAAGTCCTGGGAGGGACACCGCCGGGGCGACAGGCTGCGCTGCGGCCGCAGACACACCGTCATGACGACCGCCATCTGCACCCGGGACGTGCTGTCGATGGTTCGTCGGCTTGCCTCGCCTCGCGCCCGACCATAGGTTCGCGGCAGCGTTCCTTGCCCCACGATCTCCGAGTCCCCCATGCCCCGATACAATTCCGTCCTCGATGCCATCGGCAACACGCCGCTGATCCGTCTCCAGCGCGCGTCGGAGGAGACCGGCTGCGAGATCTACGGCAAGGCAGAGTTCCTCAATCCCGGCCAGTCGGTGAAGGACCGCGCCGGGCTCGCGATCATCCGCGACGCCGAGGACAAGGGCCTGCTCGACCCGGGCGCGATCATCGTGGAAGGCACGGCGGGCAACACTGGCATCGGCCTGGCGCTGGTCGCCAATGCGCTCGGCTACCGCACCGTCATCGTCATTCCGGAAACCCAGAGCGAGGAAAAGAAGGACGCGCTGCGGCTGATGGGCGCCGAGCTGATCGAGGTCCCGGCGGTCCCCTACAGGAACCCCAACAACTACGTGAAGCTGTCGGGGCGGCTCGCCGAGCAGCTGGCCCGCACCCATCCGCAGGGCGCCATCTGGGCGAACCAGTTCGACAACGTCGCCAATCGCGACGCGCATGTCGTGACCACCGCCGAGGAGATCTGGCATCAGACCGCCGGCGAGGTCGACGGCTTCATCTGCGCCGTCGGCACCGGCGGCACGCTCGCCGGCACGGCGATCGGCCTGAAGCGCCGCTCCGGCCGCATCAAGATCGGCATCGCCGACCCGATGGGCGCCTCACTCTACAATTACTACGCCCATGGCGAGCTGAAGGCGGAAGGCTCGTCGATCACCGAGGGTATCGGCCAGGGCCGGATCACCGCCAATCTCGAGGGTTTCAAACCGGATTTCGCCTACCAGATCCCGGACGAGGACGCGCTGCGCATCGTCTTCGCGCTGGTCCACGAAGAAGGCCTCTGCCTCGGCGGTTCGTCCGGCATCAACATTGCCGGCGCGATCCGCATGGCCCGGGAGATGGGCCCCGGCCACACGATCGTGACGGTGCTCTGCGACTACGGCAACCGCTACCAGTCCAAGTTGTTCAACCCGGCCTTCCTGAAGGAAAAGGGTCTGCCGACGCCGGGCTGGATCGAGGCAAAGCCCGCCGAGTTCGACATTCCCTTCGAGAGCGTGTCGTGACCGAGCGCGTCTACCAGGAGGATTCCTACCTCTCGACGATGGAGGCCCGGCTCGAGCGGATCGAGCCGGCAACTGATGGCGGCCTTGTGGGACTGGTCTTCCCCCGCACCAATTTCTTCGCGGCCGGCGGCGGCCAGCCGGGCGACAGCGGCTTCGTCGAGACCGAGGACGGGCGCCAGATCAAGGTCGTCGACACGGTCTATGCGCCGGACAAGGCGACGGTGTTGATGCTGACGGAAGCCGGCGCCGTCCTGCCGGAGTCGGGTTCGACGCTGGTGCTGCATGTCGACTGGCAGCGCCGCTACAGGCTGATGCGGATGCACACGGCCTGTCACCTCCTCAGCGTCGTCTGCCCGTTCCCGATCACCGGCGCCGCCGTCGGCGAGGAGGAGAGCCGCGTCGATTTCGACATCCCGGACGCCTCCGCCGACAAGGCCGAGGTCACCGCCAAGATGATGCAGCTGGTGGCCGAGAACCACCCGATCTTCACGCGCTGGATCACCGATGCCGAACTCGACGCCAATCCCGGCCTGGTGAAGTCGGCCAACGTCCGCCCGCCGCGCGGCACCGGGCGGATCCGGCTGGTCTGCATCGGCGTGGACGGCGCGGTCGACACGCAGCCCTGCGGCGGCACGCATGTGCAGGAGACCGGCGAAGTCGGCGAGATCCACATCGGCAAGATCGAGAAGAAGGGCAAGATCAACCGCCGCTTCCGGATCCGCTTCGGCCCGCTCCCGGCTTGAGATTTCGCCAGAACGATATGCCCGCCTTGCCTTCCGCTCCCGCCCCGGACGGGACTATGCTGACGTGCTGCGCCGGCTGTAGCCGACGCCGCCGCGCACCCGACACGAGACCATCGCCATGACGCAGAATCCCTTCCTGATAAGCCCCGAACGGCTCGCCGAGACCCTCGGCCGGCCCGGCATCGCCGTGGTCGACGCCTCGTGGTACCTGCCGGCGCAGAACCGCTTCGCCCGCGCCGAGTACGATGCGGCGCACATTCCGGGCGCCGTGTTCTTCGACCAGGATGCGGTGGTGGATCCCGCCTCCAGCCAGCCGCACGCGCTGCCGACGGAGACGGTGTTCGCCGATGCCGCCGGGCGGATGGGCATTTCCGACACCGACACGATCGTCGTCTATGACGGCATGGGCCTGTTCTCGGCGCCGCGCGTCTGGTGGCTGTTCCGGGTATTCGGCGCGAAGGACGTGCGCCTTCTCGACGGCGGATTTCCGGCCTGGCAGGCTGCCGGGCTGCCGGTCGAGACCGAGGTTCCCTCGCCCGCTCCGGCCCAGTTCAATGCGCGGCTCGACCGCGACGCCGTCGCCTCGCTGGACGAGATGCAGACCTGGGTCTCGAACGGCGGGCGGCAGATCGCCGACGCCCGTCCCGCCGACCGCTTCGCCGGCGAGGCACCCGAGCCCCGCGCCGGCGTCCGCGCCGGCCACATGCCGGGCGCAGCCAGCGTGCCGATCGGCCTCGTCACCGAGGGCGGCAGGCTGAAGTCGCCGGAAGCGCTGCGCGACACTTTCGCCGCGGCCGGCGTCGATCCGGACGCGCCGGTGGTCACCAGCTGCGGCTCCGGCGTCACAGCCGCGGTGCTGAACCTGGCGCTCGCCAGCCTCGGCAACGCCGACGTCAAGCTCTATGACGGCTCGTGGACCGAATGGGGCTCGGCCGCCGACACGCCGGTCGAGACCGGGCGCTGAATCGATGGCGCTCCTCACCACCACCGTCACCAGCCTGCAGATGAGCAGCCGGCCCGAAGACATGACCCCGGCGCCGGTCTTCCCCGAGCCGATCGTCGTGCAGGAAGAGCCGCGGATGCCGCTGGAGCGCTACCGCGCGCTCTACCGGGCCGTCGGCGAGGCGCATCACTGGACCTCACGGCTCCTGCCCGACGATGATCTGCGCCGCGAGATCCACAGTCGGGCCATCCGCCTGTTCGTCGCATCGAGCGGATCGGCGAGCGTCGGCTGGTTCGAAATCGAGACGCGGCCGGCGATCGGCGAGTCGCGCATCGTGCATCTTGGCGTCATGCCGGAATTCCGTGGGCGCGGGGTCGCGGGTTTCCTGCTGTCGCAGGCGATCCAGGCGGGTTTCTCCGACGGGATAAGCTGCGTCTCGATCGAGACCAACACGCTCGACCATCCGGCGGCGCTGCCGCTCTATCTGAAGCACGGCTTCAAGCCCTATGCGACTCGGCGGGTCCAGACGCCCGCCATCGAGACGAGGCCGGCCCGCGCGACCGCGACATGAGGTTTATCTCCTTCCCCGACGCCGACAGGCTGTTGACATGGACCATGGTCGCCGACGCGATTGAGGCGGGCCACCGCCTGCCGGCGCCGGAGATCGGCGACATGCTGCTGTCGAGCGATGGCAGGAGCCTCTTGAACCGGGCAGCCTGGGTTTCCGGCCTCGGCATCGCGCTGAAATCGGTCACCGTCTATCCGGATAACCCCCGCAGGGATCCCCCGCTGCCGACGGTGCAAGGCAGCGTGCTGGTGTTCGACGAGGCGAGCGGGGCGCCGGTGGCGCTGGTCGACGGCATCCTCGTCACCAAGTGGAAGACCGCCGGTGATTCCGTCCTCGGCGCACGTCTGCTGGCCCGGCCGGATTCCCGCAAGCTGCTGATCTGCGGCGCCGGCACGCTGGCGCGGTCGCTGGTCGAGGCCTACCGGGAAGTATTTCCGGGGCTCGAGGAAATCCGCATCTGGAACCGGACGCCGGAAAAGGCGGCGCAGCTTGCCGCCGAATGGCAGGCGCAGGGCATCGCGGTCCGTGCCGTCACCGACCTTGCCGCCACCGTCGCCGAGTCGGACATCGTCTCGACCGCGACAATGGCTGTAGCGCCGTTCCTGCAGGGCGATTGGCTCCGCCCAGGAACGCATGTCGACCTGATCGGCGCCTATCGGCCGGACATGCGCGAGGCGGACGACGCGGTGCTGGCACGCGGCGAACTGTTCGTCGACTCCCGCCGCACCACGATCGGCCATATTGGCGAGATCGAGATTCCCCTGCAGCAGGGCGTGATAGACGCCAGCGACATTCGCGGCGACCTGGCCGAGCTCGTGTCGGGGGCCGTCGGCCGCACCGGTCCTGAGGCGATCACCGTATTCAAGAATGGCGGCGGCGCCCATCTCGACCTGATGGTCGCCGACCTCATCCGTCGCACCGTCGCAGCCAAAGGCTGAGCGGGGACGTTGACGCCGTTCGTCGCGGCGGCGGTTTCGCCGAGGCGCGAGACGCGATAGAGCTTCGGCCTTCCGCGCCAACCGGACGGTAACCCGTGATCCTTCGCCTCGTCCTCGCCTTCGTCTTTCTCCTCGCGCTCGCCATCGCGGCCGTCTGGTTTGCCGGGCCGCGCGAGCCCGCGGACCTCACCGTGACATTCGATCCTTCCGTCATCGGCAGCGATCCCGAAGCCTATCTCGCCCGCACCGAGGCGGACGTGCCGAATCTGCGGCCGAACGCGCAGAAGGAGATCGTCTGGGCGTTTCCGGCGTCGCGGGCCCGCACGCCCTTGGCGATCGTCTATGTCCACGGCTTCTCGGCGGCAAAAGGCGAGACGCGCCCCCTTGCCGACGAGGTGGCGCAGGCGCTCGGCGCCAACCTTTTCTACACGCGCCTTGCCGGCCACGGCCGCGACGGCGCCGCCATGGAACAGGCCAGCGTCAACGACTGGATCAACGACCTCGCCGAGGCAGTCGCCGTCGGCCGCACCATCGGCAACCGCGTCATCGTCATCGCGACGTCCACCGGCGCGACGCTCGCCGCCACCGGTGCGGCCAAAGGCGGCTTCATGCAGGACGTAACCGGCCTGGTGCTGATCTCGCCGAACTTCGGTCTGCTCGACCGCTGGTCGTTTGCGCTGGACCTGCCCTTCGTCCGAGAGATCCTGCCGCTGTTCGGCAGCGACACCTACGGCTTCGAGCCGGCCAGTCCGGCGCAGGCCGAGAACTGGACGACACGCTATCCGATCGGTGCGCTTGCTCCGATGGGTGCGCTGGTCCGCGCCGCGCGCTCCGCCGACCTCCAGGCCGTGCTGACGCCGCTGCTGGTGCTCTATTCGAGGAGCGATGCGATCGTCGACCCTGCCGCTACCGAGGTGGTCGTCGCGGAATGGGCTGGGCCGGCGGAGGCGGTGGAGATCAGGGGCAGCGGCGACCCGGCCAATCACGTGCTCGCCGGCGACATCCTCTCGCCGCAGACGACGGCGGACGTCGCGGCGCGGATCACCGCGTGGATCAAGGCCCTGCCGGCCGGTTGAACCGACCTAGCGCGTCCGCATGTCGCGGCTGAACGAGTACGCCGTCAAGCCGGCGGCGAGCAGCAGCGCATAGAAGCCGAACAGGACGGCGTAGGCGCTCTCCGGCGACGTCCGGCCTGCGGCGGTCGCAAAGACGGTGCCGGACAGGAACTGGATGACCCCGGCGCCGCCGATCGAGAAGAAGTTCATCAACGTGACGCCGCGCCCGATGAGATGGGCCGGCACCATCGCCCTTGCATGCGCCATGATCAGCGCGTAGCCGGCCCCGAAGAACGTCACCGCGGTCATCAGCACGACGGCGATCGTTGCGGAGCCGCCGCTGGTCGCGGCCAGCAAAGCAAGGCAGAGGCCGGTCACGGTCACGCCGACGAACGGCACCCGTTTGCGCGTATTGAACAGCACGTCGAGCGGTCCGTAGATGATCGTGCCGAGGATCAGGGCGATCGCCATCACCAGGGTCGCCCGGCCGATGGCCTCGATGTCGTAGCCGTGGACGTCCGCCAGGAACGGGCCGGCCCATAGGCCCCGTAGATTGGCGGCAGGCGCGTAGGCGACGAAGGCGATGGCCATCAGCGGCCAGAGCTGACGCATCTTGAGGAGTGTAAAAAGGGAACCGCTCCCCTGCGGGGCGCTGGCTGCCGGCGGATCGCGGACCAGGGCCGCGACGGCCAGCGCCGCGACCAGCGTGACGCCGGCAAGCCCGGCCATCACGACGCGCCAGCCGAATGCCTCGGTGGCGAGGGCCAGCGGCGCGGATCCGAGGACGCCACCCGACAGGCCTGATGCCACTATCCAGGAGGCGAACATGGCGAAGCGCTGCGGCGGAAATTGCCGCGCCAGAAGGTAGAACGCCGCCATCAGCACAGCCGAGCAGCCGATGCCGATCAACGCCATGGCCGCGATGATGGCCGCGGGTCCCTCTGCCAGCGCGAACAGCAGGGCACCAGCCACGGCCGCGAGCAGCAACAGCGACGTCGTGCGCCGCGGCCCGTAGCGATCGAGCGACCAGCCGACCGGAAACTGCATCAGGGCAAAGGCGATGAACCATACGCCCGACGCCGTCGCCAATGCCGCCTCGCCAACCCCGAGATCGGTAGTCAGCACGGGCGCGAGCACGGCAAGAAACGACCGGAAGAACTGCGACAGCACGTAGGTGACGGCGAGAACGACGATGGCGCTCACGGCCGCACCGCCCGCCCCCGCTGCCGCCCGGCTTGCTCGATGGTCATCCGTCTCGCCCCGTCAGATCAGGAGATCCGCCAGGATCTGGTTGTCGGTGATGTCCTGATAGCTGACACCGCCTGCGTCGAACCGCGCCAGCAGGCTCGGGAAGTTGGCCGCGTCCTTGGTCTCGATGCCGATCAGGATGGATGCGAAATCGCGGGCAGACTTCTTCAGATATTCGAAGCGGGCGATGTCGTCGTCGGGTCCGAGATAATCGAGAAAGTCCTTCAGCGCGCCGGGGCGCTGGGCAAGCCGCAGGATGAAGTACTTCTTCAGCCCCTCGTAGCGCAGCGCCCGTTCCTTGACGTCGGGCAGGCGTTCGAAATCGAAATTGCCACCGGAGACGACCAGGACGACCGTCTTGCCGCGCACGGTCCCGCCGAGATCCCGCAGCGCGTCGATCGCCAGCGCCCCGGCGGGCTCCAGCACGATTCCCTCGACATTCAGCATCTCCAGCATCGTCTGGCAGAGCCGGCCTTCCGGCGAGAGCAATACGTCGTCGGGCTTGAAGCCCGAGAGCGTCGTATAAGGCAGCGCGCCGATTTCCGCGACGGCGGCACCGTCGACGAAGCCATCGAGCTGCGGCAGCCGCACGCGTTCCCCGCTGACCAGGCTGCTGCGCAGGCTGGGCGCGCCCAGCGGCTCGACGAAGCGGAATTGCGGCCGGATCTCGCCCTGGAAATAGCGCACCAGTCCCGATGCCAGCCCGCCGCCCCCGACCGGCAGCACCAGCATGTCGGCGATCTCGCCGTCCAGCTGCGCGACCATCTCGAGGCCGACGCTGGCCTGGCCCTCGACGATGTCCTCATGGTCGAAAGGTGGCACCATGGCAGCCCCGGTCTCGGCCGAATAGGCCCTCGCCGCGGCATAGCAATCGTCGAAGAAGTCGCCGACGAGTTCGATCTCGACGGCGTCGCCGCCGAACACCCGGGTCTTGTCGATCTTCTGCTGCGGCGTCGTCACCGGCATGAAGATCCGACCGTTCAGGCCGAAATGGCGGCAGGCGAAGGCAAAGCCCTGGGCGTGGTTGCCGGCCGAGGCACAGCAGAAACGGCCGGTGGCGGTGCCCTCGTCGATGCGCTTGCGCATGAAGTTGAAGGCGCCGCGGATCTTGTAGGAGCGGACCGGCGTCAGGTCCTCCCGCTTGAGATAGATGCGGGCACCGTAACGGGCCGACAGATGCTCGTTGAGCTGCAGGGGCGTCGGCGGAAACAGCGCGCGAAGGGCCTGTTCCGCGGTGGCGACGCGGCTGCGGAATTCGGACTGGGACATGGACTGATACTTTGACAACGGTGGCGGACCGCGACGCGGCTGCCTAAAAACTCAATGCCGGCGAAACGGCGACAAGGAGCGGCGGCCCTTTCGGGACGCCGCGGGCCGGACGCGCTAACCGACGGAGCGCTGCGAGGCAGCGAACGCGGCACACGCGCCGGCGCCGATAATCGAGGCGGCAACTCCACCGATCGATGTCGTCATAGCCATCGCACGCCCCCTTCTCTAGCAGTTGACCATCGTTCACCGGCAGCCATCGGCCATTGCCGGCATTTTGTAAAGTCGCGACCTATTGAGAGGTCAGACGAAGAGATCGACGAGCTCGAACCGGTCCACGTCGACGATGCCCTTGTCGGAGATCCGAAGGCTCGGAATGACCGCCAGCGCCAGCAGCGAGTGCTGCATATAGGCGTTGTTCAGCGTGCAGCCGGCCTCCTTCATGGCGGCGATCAGCCTGTCGGCCTTGGCCGCGACGATCTCGGCGCGCTCGTTCGACATCAGGCCCGCGATCGGCATCTCGATCAGTGCCCTTTCCTCGCCGTCGGCGAAGAACACCACCCCGCCGCCGACCTCGCCCAGCCGGTTCGCGGCCAGCGCCATGTCCTCGTCCGATGTGCCGACGACGATCATGTGGTGGCAGTCGTGCGCCACGGTCGAGGCCATGGCGCAGCTTCCGCGATAGCCGAAGCCGGAGACGAAGCCGTTGACCACGTCCCCCGAACCGCGATGCCGCTCGACCAAGGCGATGCGGCAGATGTCGGCGGCGGGATCGGCCAGGGCCACCCCGTCCTCCACCGGGACATGCGCCGTCAGCGCACGCGTCGGTGCCTGATTCTCGACCACGCCGATGACCCGCGCCGGGACGGTCGCGCCAGCCCCCGCCGGGGCTTTCACCCGGAAATCGTCTGCAACGAGGGCTCGCCCGAGCCGCACGGTGTCGGTGGCGCTGGCGGGATAGGCGTAGGACGGCATGTCGGCTTCGAGCCGTCCCGCCGATGCCAGGCGGATGCCCCGGCCGTAGACCGTGTCGATCTTCAACTCGGCCAGGTCGGAGACGATCAGGAAGTCGGCGCGGCGGCCCGGCGTCACAGACCCGATCTCGCGCTCAAGCTTGAAATGCTCGGCGGTATTGATCGTCGCCATCTGGATCGCGGTGATCGGCTTCAGCCCCCGGCCGATCGCGTGGCGCACGGCCCGGTCCATATGGCCGTCGCGCACCAGCGTGCCGGAGTGGCAGTCGTCGGTACACAGGATGAAATGGCGCGAGTCGAGGCAGAGCTCAGTGATGGCGCGAACCTGGGTTGCGACGTCGTACCAGGCCGAGCCCAGCCGCAGCATCGCCTTCATGCCCTGGCGCACGCGCGCCACCGCATCCTCCATGCGGGTGCCTTCGTGATCGTCCTCGGGCCCGCCGGCGACATAGCCGTGAAAGGCGCGGCCGAGATCGGGCGAGGCGTAGTGGCCGCCGACGGTGCGGCCGGCGCGCCGTGTCGCGGCGATCTCGCCGACCATGGTCGGATCGTTGGCGGCGACGCCCGGGAAGTTCATCACCTCGCCGAGCCCGATGATCCCCGGCCAGCCCATCGCCTCGGCGACGTCCTCCGGGCCGAGCACGGCTCCGCCCTCCTCCAGCCCCGGCGCCGACGGCACGCAGGACGGCATCTGCACCCACACATTGACAGGCTGCGCCAGCGCCTCGTCATGCATCAGCCGGACGCCGGGCAGACCGAGGACGTTGGCGATCTCGTGCGGGTCGATGAACATCGAGGTGGTGCCATGCGGGATGACCGCCCGGCAGAACTCGGTGACGGTGACCATGCTACTCTCGACGTGCATGTGCGCGTCGCAGAGCCCGGGCACGACGTAACGTCCCGCCGCGTCGACGACCGTCGTCGCCTCGCCGATCGTGTGCGAGGCGTCAGGGCCGCAATAGGCGAAGCGGCCGGCCGCCACGGCGATGTCCGTACCGGGGATGATCTCGCCGGAATGAACGTTCACCCAGCGTGCGTTGCGGACGACGAGGTCAGCAGGACGACGGCCCATGGCGACGTCCACAAGGACCGATGCCACTGCCTCGAAGGGTGGAAAAGGATCAGCCACTGTTTCGCCTCCGTCCGCGCCCGCCAATCTCAACAAACTTTCGTGATCGCGCGCCAAGGTTGTGTTCCTCTTGGCGTTACCACGCCGTCAGCGATGCCGTCACTGAGCAGATTGAGCCGAAGTCTTGCAAATCGGGCCCTGGCTGGTGCGGGCGGCGGGACTCGAACCCGCACGGGACGAAGCCCGAGGGATTTTAAGTCCCTTGCGTCTACCATTTCGCCACGCCCGCGCACCGCGGCAAGTCATCCGAGCCGAAGGTTGCTGTCAAGTTCTGTGGGCTTGCGGCAACAGGACGCGAAGATTCCGATAGCGAATTACGGCGAAAATGCGTAGGGTCAGGTCAGTCAAGAAGCCGGCACGGCCGAGACAGGGGGCATGGAAATGGCAGGCAGTTTCAGCCGTCACGACGGACCTCACCCGATCGAGGACCTGCCCAATACGGAGATGCCGGAGATCGGCGGCACCGACCTGCTCGCGCGGCTTCGGAAGCAGAATTTTGCCCTCGAGCGGCTGCGCAACGCGTTGGATTTCGAGGATGACATCGCCAGTCCGCTGCAGCGTGAACCGCTGCCGGTGTGAGGCGCTTCCGGTCGGGGTCTGGCTCACCCGTGCAACGTAAGCGGCCCCTGCGGGCCGCCCACGTCTTCGAGGCTATGGAACAAGACTGCTCTCGGCGTATGCCGAGTTTTCCGCCTCAGGCGGTGAGCTTGGCAGCAATCTCGGCGATGTGCTTGCCCTGGAAGCGTGCGCCGTCGAGTTCGATCGTGCTTGGCATCCGCGAGCCGTCGCCCTTGGCCATGGTCGTCGCGCCATAGGGCGATCCGCCGACGATCTCGTCCATGTTCATCTGCCCGGCAAAGGAATAGGGCAGTCCGACCACGACCAGCCCGTGATGCAGCAGGGTCTTGTGCGCCGACAAGAGCGTCGCCTCGTTGCCGCCATGCTGGGTCGCCGACGAGGCAAAGGCGCCGCCCACCTTGCCGATCAGTGCGCCCGTCGCCCAGAGCGGGCCGGTCCGGTCCCAGAAGGCCTGCATCTGCGAGGCCATATTGCCGTAGCGGGTGGGCACGCCGATGATGATCGCGTCGTAGTTCGGCAGTTCCATCGGATCGCAGACCGGATAGGGGTGGTCGGTCTTGAAGTGCGCCGCCTCGATGACCTCCTGCGGCGCCGTCTCCGGGACCCGCTTGATGTCGACGTTCGCGCCGCCGCTCTCGGCGCCCTCGGCCACGGCTTTCGCCATTGCCTCGATATGTCCGTAGCTCGAATAATAGAGAACGAGAACCTTCGCCATGAAGCGCTATTCCTTGTCTTGAGAATTCATTCAACCAACCGTCCGGCGGCCACGGAATGCATATCGCACTTCGCCGTGGAATTGTCCGGCGCCCTTCGGTGACGAACCGTCACCTTCGGCGAAACGATATCGCGGGCCGCATGGCACCGATCATCGTTTCTGCCACCTTGCTTTCGGCGTCTCCTGGACCTTCTTATGGTCTAACAGTCGCCCCGGAGTTCAGAATGATCCCTGCCACCGCCGCCATGCTCGCCATTGGCGATGAACTTCTTTCCGGCAGGACGAAGGATCGCAATATCGGCTATCTCGCCGAAATGATGACCGTTGCCGGCATCGACCTGAAGGAAGTGCGGATCGTCGGCGACGAGCCGCATCTCATTTCCGACACGCTCAATACGCTGCGCCGGCAGTACGACTACGTCTTCACCTCCGGCGGCATCGGCCCGACGCATGACGACATCACAGCCGACGCGGTGGCGGCTGCCTTCGGTGTGCCGATCGACGAGCATCCCGAGGCGATGGCCCGGCTTTCAGCTCATTATACGGCGCGCGGGCTGGAATTCACCGATGCCAGGCGGCGCATGGCACGGACGCCCGAGGGTGCGAGCCTGATCGACAATCCGGTGTCCGTCGCGCCGGGGTTCCGGGTCGACAACGTCTTCGTCATGGCCGGCGTACCGAACGTCTTCCAGGCGATGCTCGGCAATGTCGTGGAGAGCCTGCCGGCCGGCAAGGCGATCGAGAGCGTCGCCGTCGCCTGCCCTTATGGCGAGGGCGATATCGGCGATCCGCTGCGGGCCTTGTCAAAGCTGCATCCCGGCGTCGCCATAGGATCGTATCCCCGCTTCGACGGCGAGCGCTTCTCCACCGAGATCGTCCTGCGATCTCGGGATCGAGCCGCCCTCGATGCCGCCGCGGCTGCGGTGTCCGCCATGCTCGCCGGCAAGGCCAGCGGCGCCACGACCGCCACGCCGGGCTGAGCCACAGGGCCTAAGGGTCCGGCGCGAGGGCGTCGTTGACGGTGCGCCATATCGCGCTGCGCAGATCGATCAGCGGCGGGTTCGCCAGTTCCTCGGGCGGCGCGGTGCGTCGCTCGCCGTCCGGGACGAGCACAGAGACCCTGATGTCGCCGTCGGTATGGTACGGGTCCCCCTCGCCGTTGCGCCCGAACAGGGTCGGGCCGACGCCGGGCAGTTCGTAAGTCACCGCCACCATGCCGGCGGCAGCCAGATCCGCGGCGAAATCGTCGCGGGCCTTGTCGACGTCGGGGCCGATCCGATGGGTCACCTGACCGGTATAGTGACTGATGCCGACACCGGCATCGTAGGTCACCGCACCCAGCCATAGCGGCCGCCCCTCCTCCGCCTTCCGCAGCACCTGCCACAGCCGCACATGCAGCCGCCGGTCAGCGCTTCTGCCCACAGGCAGCTCGAAGGCGAGGTCCTCGCGGCGGCCTTCCAGGAAGAGCGGGCTGACCGGCGCCTGGGGATAGGGACGATCGAGGATGACGCTGCCGACGATGTCGATACTGCTGCGCAGGGTAATCGGGTCGGCGGCGAACCAGCCGGCGGCATGCATGGCGAGCACCACGTCGCGTCGCGTGCCGACCAATCCGACATTGAGCGGATCGCCGGCAATGCCGTCGCCGGTGCGCGTGACCATCTCCTTTTCCGCCAGTCCCGGCTGCCTGTCGTGGCGCGCCCAGGCGAGCGGAAGCAGCACATAGGCGGCAAAGGCCCAGACGGCCGCCAGGCCGAGCATGGCGAGCAGAATGCGGCGAAGCCGGTGCCGGGGGCCGCGTCTCCTGGTCACTTGCCTGTCCTGCATCGATCTCGGGCCACCTGGGTCACCTTGCGCCGGGACGACGATTCGGCCTATCGAAACCGCTCTTTCCCGCAGTCCGAAAGCGCGTCATGTCCACGGTCGAAAAATCCTTCCCGGTTTCCTGGGACCAGTTCCACCGCGACGCGAGGGCGCTCGCCTGGCGGCTGGCGGGCCTGCGCAGCGACTGGAAGGCGATCGTCTGCATCACGCGCGGCGGTCTGGTGCCGGCGGCGATCATCGCCCGCGAGATCGGCACAAGGCTGATCGAAACCGTCTGCATTGCCTCCTATCACGAGTATACCGAGCAGGGAGAGCTGAAGGTCCTGAAGGAAGTCGCCCCCTTCCTGCTCGAGGATGACGGTGAAGGCATCCTGATCATCGACGACCTGACCGACACCGGCAAGACCGCCGGCCTGGTCAGGGCGATGCTGCCGAAGGCGCATTTCGCCACCGTCTACGCCAAGCCGAAGGGCCGGCCGCTCGTCGACACCTTCATCACCGAGGTCAGCCAGGACACGTGGATCTTCTTCCCCTGGGATCTCGGCCTGACCTTCCAAGCGCCGATCAGCAAGGGCACGGCGGGCTGAACCGTCCCGATTCGGCCCCGGTCAGGCCGATTCTCGCCGATGGCCACGCGGTATTCCGCGATAGCGATGGCGACCTGCGAGGACGCGCCAAGTTATCCTCGTTTTCCTCCGGTCGCCCGACCGGATCACCTCAAATTCGGCTCTTCCCCAATCGTCATTTGACCGTCTGACCGGACTCGCCATAGCCTCGGGCTAGGCGTGTTTTGGCCGGCTGGCGGAGTGCTGGCGCGTGGCTTGCCGATCCCTGACGGCGGTCCGGGAATAGCGGGGAAAACCTGGGCCCGTTCCGAATTAAGGTTCGCTTAAGCACCCTGAATGCACTATATCTAGTGTCGTTGGGCCGCCGTCATACAAGATGCGTGATTCTGACGATTTCAGGGGCCGGACCGGCTGGAGGGGGAAACTTCGCCGGTTTGGCGACCCTTCGCGGCAACAAATTTGCGATACGAGGATGGGACCGTCATGGGAATGAAGATCGAGCGCCGCTACACCAAGGCCGGCGAAAGTGCCTATGAGTCGGTCGCCTTCCGGAAGGCCACGAGCGAGATCCGCAATCCGGACGGCTCGGTGGTGTTCCGGCTCGCCGACATCGACGTGCCGGCGCAGTTCAGCCAGGTGGCATCCGACATCCTGGCGCAGAAATATTTCCGCAAGGCGGGTGTTCCGGCGAAGCTGAAGAAGGTCGAGGAGAACGACGTTCCCTCCTTCCTGTGGCGGTCGGTCGCCGACGAGGCAGCGCTCGCGGCGCTGCCCGAGGACCAGCGCTACGGCTCCGAGATGGACGCACGGCAGGTCTTCGATCGCCTCGCCGGTACCTGGACCTATTGGGGCTGGAAGGGCGGCTATTTCGTCTCCGAGGACGATGCCCGCGCCTTCATGGACGAGCTCGCCTTCATGCTGGCGACTCAGAAGGTCGCGCCGAACTCGCCGCAGTGGTTCAACACTGGCCTGCACTGGGCCTACGGAATCGACGGTCCGAGCCAGGGCCATTTCTACGTCGACTACCGCACTGGCGAACTCACCCGCTCGGCGACCTCCTACGAGCACCCGCAGCCGCACGCCTGCTTCATCCAGTCGGTGGCCGACGACCTCGTCAACGAGGGCGGCATCATGGATCTGTGGGTGCGCGAGGCGCGCCTGTTCAAGTACGGCTCGGGCACCGGCTCGAACTTCTCGCATCTGCGCGGTGAAGGCGAGAAGCTGGCGGGCGGCGGCAAGTCGTCCGGCCTGATGAGCTTCCTGAAGATCGGTGACCGCGCGGCCGGTGCCATCAAGTCCGGCGGCACGACGCGCCGGGCCGCCAAAATGGTCGTCGTCGACATCGATCACCCCGACATCGAGACCTACATCAACTGGAAGGTCCGCGAGGAAGAGAAGGTCGCAGCCCTCGTCACCGGCTCGAAGACCGTGTCGAAGCACCTCAAGGCGATCCTGTCGGCCTGCGTCAATTGCGAAGGCCCGGACGGCGACTGCCACGACCCGATGAAGAACCCGGCGCTGAAGCGCGCCGTCAAGGACGCCAAGCGCGCCCAGGTGCCGGAAAACTACATCAAGCGCATCATCCAGTTCGCACGCCAGGGCTACACCGACCTCGAATTCCCGGTCTACGACACCGACTGGGACTCGGAAGCCTATCTCACCGTCTCCGGTCAGAACTCCAACAACTCGGTCTCCCTGACCGACGACTTCCTGCGGGCGGTCGAGCAGGACGGCGACTGGAACCTGATCCGGCGCACCGACGGCAAGGTGGCGAAGACGCTGAAAGCCCGCGAGCTGTGGGAGCAGATCGGCTACGCCGCCTGGGCCTCGGCCGATCCCGGCCTGCACTTCAACACGACGATGAACGACTGGCACACCTGCCCGACGGCTGGCCGCATCCGCGCGTCGAACCCGTGCTCGGAATACATGTTCCTCGACGACACGGCGTGCAATCTCGCCTCGCTGAACCTCATCCAGTTCCAGGAGGAGAAGACCGCCGATGGCCTGCGCCGCTTCGATGCGCCGGCCTTCGAGCATGCCGTGCGACTGTGGACGATCGTCCTCGAGATCTCGGTCTTGATGGCGCAGTTCCCGTCCAAGGAAATCGCCCAGCGCTCCTACGACTACCGCACGCTCGGCCTCGGCTTCGCCAATATCGGCGGCCTGCTGATGACCGCCGGCATCCCTTACGACTCGAATGAGGGCCGCGGCATCTGCGGCGCCATCTCGGCGCTGATGACGGGCGTTGCCTACCGCACCTCGGCCGAGATGGCCGGCGAGCTCGGCGCCTTCCCGGACTACGAGCGCAACGCCGAGCCGATGCTGCGCGTCATGCGCAACCATGCCCGCGCCGCGCACGGCATCGCCAATGGCTATGAGGGCCTGGCGGTCGATCCTGTGCCGCTCGACCACGCATCGGTGAAGGACAAGCGGCTGTCCGGCCGCGCCAAGGCAGCCTGGACGGAAGCCGTCGAGCTCGGCTCGAAGAACGGCTTCCGCAACGCCCAGGTCTCGGTCATCGCGCCCACCGGCACGATCGGCCTGGTCATGGATTGCGACACGACCGGCATCGAGCCCGACTTCGCCCTGGTGAAGTTCAAGAAGCTCGCCGGCGGCGGCTACTTCAAGATCATCAACCGGGCGGTGCCCGACGCGCTGCGCACGCTCGGCTATTCGGAAAGCCAGATCGCCGAGATCGAGGCCTATGCGGTCGGCCACGGCAATCTCAACCAGGCGCCGGCGGTCAATCCGTCCTCGCTGCGGGCCAAGGGCTTCGGCGACGCGCAGATCGAGAGCCTGAACGCAGCGCTGGGCGCCGCCTTCGACATCAAGTTCGTCTTCAACAAGTTCACGCTCGGCGAGGAATTCTGCCGCGACGTGCTGGGCTTCACCGATGCCGAGCTGAACGACTTCTCCTTCGAGATGCTGCCGGCGCTCGGCTTCAGCCGCAAGGACATCGACGCCGCCAACATCCATGTCTGCGGCGCGATGACGCTCGAAGGCGCGCCCTTCCTCAAGGACGAGCACCTGGCGGTGTTCGACTGCGCCAATCCGTGCGGCCGGATCGGCAAGCGCTACCTCTCGGTGGACAGCCACATCCGCATGATGGCGGCGGCGCAGCCGTTCATCTCGGGGGCGATCTCCAAGACCATCAACATGCCGAACGACGCGACGGTCGAGGACTGCAACGCCGCCTACATGCTGTCGTGGAAGCTGGCGCTGAAAGCCAACGCGCTCTACCGTGACGGCTCGAAGCTGTCGCAGCCGCTCAACGCCTCGCTGATCGCCGACGAGGATGACGAGGACGAGGACGTCGTCGAGATGGCGACCGCCGCTCTCATCGCCGCGCCGCCCGTTGCCCAGGCCGCGCAGGTGGCCGAGCGCATCGTCGAGCGCATCGTCGAGAAGGTGGTCCGTGACCGCGAGAAGCTGCCGAACCGGCGCAAGGGCTATACCCAGAAGGCCATTGTCGGCGGCCACAAGGTGTATCTGCGCACCGGCGAGTTCGACGACGGACGGCTCGGCGAGATCTTCATCGACATGCACAAGGAAGGCGCCGCCTTCCGCGCGATGATGAACAATTTCGCCATCGCCATCTCGCTCGGCCTGCAGTTCGGCGTGCCGCTGGACGAATATGTCGAGGCCTTCACCTTCACGCGCTTCGAGCCGGCCGGCATGGTCCAGGGCAACGAGGCGATCAAGAACGCCACGTCGATCCTCGACTACATCTTCCGCGAGCTGGCAGTATCCTATCTCGACCGGCACGATCTCGCTCACGTGCAGCCGGAGGATTTCGGTGCCTCGACCATCGGCCGCGGCGTCGATGGCGACAAGCCGGCGCCGATGCCGGTGTCGCACGGCATGGTGCGCGGCCAGACGTCGCGCTTCCGGCTGGTGTCCTCGAGCGAGCCGCAGGGCTCGGCCGGCGGCGCAGCACCGGTGGCGAGCGTGAAGAGCGTGGTCACCGCCGCCAACACGGCCGGCCGCCCGGCGACAACCGCCGGCACCGTCCGCGCCCCGGCGGCGACCACTGCCCGCGCCCCGGTGGCTGCCGTCACCGCAGGCGCCACGGCGTTCAAGCGCGAGTACGAGCAGGCGCCGATCGACGAGCCGGCGCCGATCGCCGACGTGACCCCGGCGCAGGGCCTGTTCGACCAGCCGCTGGCCTTCCCGGCCAGCGACCGCGACACGGCCAACGTCGCGCAGGGCACCGCGCCCAACGTCTCCAGCGCCGAACGCCGGACCATCGCGATGATGAAGGGCTACACCGGCGAAAGCTGCTCGGAATGCGGCAACTTCACCATGGTGCGCAACGGCACCTGCCTGAAGTGCGATACGTGCGGCTCGACGAGCGGCTGTAGCTAAGGCGCTAAAAGCAGAAGCCTGAAAATACCGAGTGTTGCGTTGATCTCAGCGGCACGCTGGTTTGCCTCAGGGCACTGAAATGACACCATCGTGGCACGATAGGTGTGTCGCAGTTCTGGTCGGTCTTGAAAGCGGCCTCCAGACAGGATTTCGGAGGATCTGACTACCTCCAGTGACGACGACCAAAGGCCTGGGCGGGCTACGATCTGCCCGGGCCTTTTCATTGAGGGTTGGCGCCGTCGGGCGAAGCAGGTGCGGTCAGATGATGCGATGCAGGAGGATCACTGATGACTGAGACCGTTGGATGCCATCCTGGCGCGGTTTGGATGAGGATCGACGTTCAGTGCCATTCACCACGCGACTATGGCTGGTCCGGATCGCCAGACCTCCCCGGAGGAACTCCGGAGCTTGAAGAGGCACGGCGCAACTGGGCAACGGACTTCGTCAGCGCCGCGCGGGGAAAAGGCCTCGCTTTGGTGGCGCTGACCGACCATCACGACATGGCCATGGTGCCACATGTTGTCTCGGCGGCAGCAGCACTCGATGCGCGGGATTCGTTGATCGTCCTACCCGGTGTAGAGGTTACGTGCCAGGATAGCGTCCAATGCCTGGTTCTATTCGAGCCGACATCCTCGAAAGACGTGTGGGACCGGATGCTCCATCACCTTCCCGGGATCGCTCGTCATGATGACCATGCGGCAAAGGGACCGCGGGCGAACGACTGCGGCCTGACGTTGCAGGACCTCATCGAGAAGATCGCGAACGAGCCGATCTTGAATTCGGCGACCCTTCTTCTGCCGCACTTCAGTCGGCCGGACGCACACAAATCTCTGAACCGAGAGGGCTTCAGCGCGCGAGCGAAAGACATACCTGTCGACGGCATCTATATCGAATGCCCACGTTCCGAGTTGGACAGCGTCACCGTCGACAAGATCGAAGGCCGACTCGTTGATTGGGGGAACCGTCGCCGAGCCATTCTGGCGACCGGTGACAACAAACGCGCAACTTGGGACCGACTCGGCCATCACGAGTGCTGGATAAAGCTTGGCGAGAACTCTCTCGAGGGCTTCAGGCAAGCGTTCCTCGCGGACGAGGCCCGGATCACTCACTCGGCTCCGCAGGTCCCGACCGACCGAGTTGTCGAGATGGAGGTCCAGTCGACGCTCACCGGCTCCGCTCCAGTACGCCTCACTTTCAACGACGGCTTCACGGCCCTCATCGGCGGAAGAGGCTCAGGCAAGAGCTCAATGCTCGAGTACCTCCGCTTTGGCCTTGGAAAGTCGGAAGGCGACATCTCCAGTGCCGACTCAAACACCAAGAAGAGGCGGGATCGAGAGGCGAAGCTCATTGAGGACACGCTGGTGCACGGCTGGGTCCGAGTGGTGCTGGAACGTGGAGGCGTGACGGAGACTTGGTGTCGAAAGGGCGAGCGGCCGGAAGAGATCCAGGTCACCTATGCCGACGGCACCGAGGACCGCATCACCGTCGCGGCGGCTCAACTTCACTTTCCCGCCCGTGCGTTTCACCAAAAGGAACTTTCGACGACGATGCTCGATCCGCAGTCTGCTGCGGACAACATCACGGGCATCGCCGCCGCCGAAGTGATTGAGGACAGGCGTCGCATCGAAAGGGAAATCGTCAACGCGAAGAGAGTTCTCACGACCGACCTCCAGGGGGTTGCGGGCCACTGGCAGGCCGAACTCGAACTAGCCCAAGCGAGAAGCGTCGTCGAGGACATCAAGCGCCGCTTAGAAGTATCGCGGATAAAACTGCAAGACGGCGGAGTTCAACAAGGCGATATCGACGTGCTGGCGGCCGCCCCACGTTATGGTCGCGCCCGAAATTTTCTGGAAGAGATCGGTCGTTCCGTTGCCGAAGACAGGAAGACGGTCGAGGAGACGCTCTCTTTGGTTCTTCATGTCGATTCGTCGCGATACGCGGACGCATTTGAGTTCGACGAGCTGGAGGCTTTACGCGGCTCGGTCATTGGAGCGAAGTCGAAGATAGCCGAGGCCGCGCGAAGCGCCTTGGGCGCGCTGGACGACCTCCTCAAGGTTCGTCAGAGCGTCTCGCTCGCCTATGAGCAACGGGAAGCGGAGTTCAAAGCGCGCTACGACGAGTCCAAGCAGCGGCAGATCGAACACGGGTCCCTCATCGCCGAAAGCGAACGGCTTGCAGCTCAGCTTAAGGATGCTGAGGCGAGCGGCGGACGGGCTTCTGACAACGAGCAGAAGACGAGGCCGGCCGTCGAGCGGCTGGCGCTGTCGAGAAACAGACTATTGGAATTGCTGGACGAGCGTCAGCAGCTCCTTGCGCGGACCGCGGACGAGGTTCGCGACAAGTCCGGCGGAATGTTGAAGGCACGGGTTAAGCGCGATCGCAAACCGAGCGATCGCGTCACCTCGTTGATGTCATTGTTCGAAGGAAGTCGGCTTCGTGACGCCGAACAATTCTGCTCCGAGAGAGTAGCCCAGATTCACAACGAACGAACTGAAGGTGACTGGGCGGAATTCACTGAAAAGTGGATCGACATCTATCGTTCGAAGGTCAAAGCGGGAAGCCCGGCTGAGCCAGGACCGGAAGTTATCGAGGCTATCCGAGAAGCCGTTGGAGGCGACCGCACGTCGACGCTAACCGCCCAGCAAGCCACTAAGGTCTACGCGAACCTCACGGATCAGAGCATAGGACTTCTTCTTTCGTCGACACCCCAGGACAGGATCATCCTAACCTACGTCAGCGAGGGAACGGATATACCCTTCGAACAGGCTTCGGCAGGTCAGCAAGCATCGGCGCTTTTGAGGCTCCTTCTCAACCAAGAGGCGGGTTCCCTCATTATCGACCAGCCGGAGGACGATCTCGACAACCGCGTGGTAATGGACATCGTTCGACTGATAAGGACATCGAAGTCCCGACGACAGCTCATATTTGCGACCCACAATCCGAACCTCGTTGTGAACGGGGATGCGGACAAGATCGTCATGATGGTCGCGTCCGTAGCCGAGGACCGCCCTCGGGAGGATGCGCCGCGAGTTAGGATTGGTGTCGATGGGGCGATCGAGACGCCGAAGGTTAGAGATGAGATTACGCGTGTGATGGAGGGAGGCGCGGACGCCTTCGACCTGCGCGCGCGAAAGTACCGGGTGAGCGGGATCCCCGTTGCATGAATCTTTGGACTTCGTCTACGTCTACCGAGGGTGACGTTGTCCCGAAGATTTATCCAGTCGTGAGTTCACTTCCGGCAGTTTTGCTGAGTTCTTTGGCGGGTTGAGCGACGGGCGTCGGCGCGGAGCCCTTGCCGAGGCACAGCGTCGGCGCCCGTTGCGGATGGAAGCTGGCGGCGTAGGCGGACGGGGTGCTCCAGCCGAGTGCGGAATGGGGACGGGTGGTGTTGTAGTCGGTCTGCCATCCGGCACCTAGGGTGATCGGCTAAGTCGCGCTGCCGCCATCCCTTAAACGGCTGATGTCTTCCGGAGTGAGTTCGAGTAGTGGTGGCCCGCCTCGCCACCGAATGTCTCCAGCTTCAGGCCGAAGGATAGGCAGAAGCGGGCGTACTCCTCCGCATCGCTCGACCGGGGGGCCGGCCTGAACAGATCCGGGACAGCAGTGAAGCTTTCTTCGCTGCTGACGTAGCTGAACCCCGTCCGCGCACGGTATAGAAAGTATGCAGTCTCGCACGCCCATACACGCTGCGCCGCCCATCCAAGGTCGTCCCCGTCTTGGGACGGGGCGGTCGACAGAAAGTCCCGGTGGTACTCGAGCTGCTCGGCGACATTGGACGACGCTAGCGCTCCCTTGTCGTAGAGGGCGACGAAAACCACTTCCTCCCCTAGCTGAAAGAACAACGTTCCCGATTGCAGGTTGTGTACGAAGTCGAAAGAAGGCGCTCTCGTGAGCGCCCTCGAGCGCAGCACCGTACCGAACGGATCCGGGCAAATCGTCCCTCCCATGGACCAAACTTGGTACAGGCGTCGGAACAGCCAGATCTCCGAACCGAAGTCGCCGATTTCCCAGAAGAACGGGGAGGACGGTGAGCGGATGTCGACCTTCAGAGACGCGTTCCGGTGTATCAGGCCAATATGGACCTTGAAGGCCCAAAGATAGATTTCCTGAGGCGTCGCGGAGCCTATGACGTTGCCCCCTCTGCCTAATCCAGTTTGAAGTTCGTTCTGGCCCATCGAGAGGACCAGGACATGAAGCGCAGTCGTTTTTCGGAAGAACAGATCATCGGCATCCTGAAGGAGCACGAGGCGGGAGTGCCGGTCGCCGAGCTATGCCGCAAGCATAGGGTCAGCGATGCGAGCGTCTACAAATGGAAAGCCAAGTTCGGCGGGATGGACGTCAGCGAGGCGCGGCGCCTGCGAGCGCTTGGGGATGAGAACGCCAAGCTGAAGCGGATGCTGGCGGACGCGATGTTAGACAATGTCGCCCTGAAGGATCTTCTGGGAAAGAAGTGGTGACGCCCGCGGCCAGGCGGAGTGCCGTCGCCCATCTCATGGAGCGCCACGAGATGAGCGAACGGCGGGCGTGTAAAACCATCGGCTGCTGCCGCATGACGGTCCGCTATCGCTCCATCCGACCACAGGACGAGGCCCTGCGCGAGCGCATGGTCGCCCTTGCCCGGGAGCGTCGGCGTTTTGGATACCGGCGCCTGCATGTCCTGCTGAAGCGGGAGGGACACGCGGTCAACCACAAGAAGCTCTTCCGTCTCTACCGCGAGGAGCGATTGGCGGTGCGCCGCCGCGGCGGTCGCAAGCGGGCGATCGGAACCAGGGCGCCGATCCGGCTGCCTCTGGCGCCGGGCGAGCGCTGGTCGCTAGACTTCGTTTCCGACCAGTTTACCGATGGTCGCCGCTTTCGGATCCTGGCGGTCGTCGACGACTGCTCCCGCCAGAACCTGGCGCTCATTGCCGACACCTCGCTCTCCGGAACTCGCGTCGCACGCGAACTGGAGCGGCTGATCGCCCGCCATGGCAAGCCGACAATGATCGTCTCGGACAACGGCAGCGAGTTCACCAGCAATGCCATCCTCGCCTGGGCCGACAAGACGCATATCGAGTGGCACTACATCGCCCCGGGCAAGCCGACGCAGAACGCCTTCATCGAAAGCTTCAACGGCCGTCTTCGCGACGAGCTTCTGAACGAGACGCTGTTCTCGTCCCTGCACCATGCGCGAGCGATGCTGGCCCGATGGCAGGCCGACTACAACACGACCCGTCCCCATTCCGCACTCGGCTGGAGCACCCCGTCCGCCTTCGCCGCCACCTTCCATCCGCAACGGGCGCCGACGCTGCGCCTCAGCAATGGCTCCGCGCCTACGCCCGTCGCTCAACCCGCAAACGAACTCAGCAAAACCGCCGGGAGCGAACTCACGACTGGATAAAAATTAGGGGCAACGTCAGTACGTATCCTTGGTCACTTCGGCCGCTCCACCGAGTTGCGGACCCACGGCAGCGAAATCCTCGACCAATCTGTCGGAAGCGTATTCCCCAGCGCTGTTGCGGGTCGCTGACAGGAACAGCCCGACCTCGTTCTTCCGCATGTCACGGTAGACGGTCAGCCAACTGCTTCCACCGGGCGCGGGCATCATGACATTCAGGTATCCCTGCCTCGGGGCACGTGGGATCGGCTGTTCTGGATCACGAATTCGAAGGACGGCGAGGAACTCCTTCCAAAACGCCTGCTGGATATCACCGAGGGCTTGGCGGTCGGGATCGACCTCGTGGCTTTCCCCGTCCGAGGCGTCGTCCTGTACGACGTGACCGTCGGGTACCGCAACGACATTGCGCGTCACAATCGCCGTCCGGACGAGCACGCGCGGAACGACCAACTTGTCGCCGTTCGGCATTACATAGACGGGCATCTCCACGAGACCGAGTGAGAAATGGAGACCCGCGTGGCGTTGCAGGTATTCGGCAATGGCCTCGACGCCCTCGCGGATCCCATCACCGACGATTAGAAGGAGGAACCGCCCGCGGCGTAGGTTTAGGGAAAGGGCGTCGTTGAACTCAATCTCGTCGACGGACGCGTCCGCCGACCGCACGAGGTCGAGAACAGCGTTGCCCTGTCTACCAAGCCGACGCCCTACCTCACGCTGGAGATCGGCAGACGTCCAGCGGCTGAGCTCCTTGGCATAGTCAAGGATCTGTCCGACGACCTCGCGACGTCCTTCCGGATTTCGCCAGAGTTTGCACTCGACGAGGATCGGCAACCCGGACGGGGTAACCAACAAGTTGTCGATCGCGCCCGCAGGAGTCACCAACTCTCGGCAAATGGAGACCGCGCCCGCGAACATCGGGTCGATCTCTGCAACGGGAAGCGATCCCGGGAAATCATGAACGAGGCTTTGGATGTCCGCCTCACTGACTGCCCCCGCACCGCTTCCGAAGCTCAGGGGTTTGAGCGCAACCGCGGATGATCCCGCGATTAGGATGGGAGCACTGTGCTGGCGTGACATGAACGGCACTCGATTCAGGAGGACGACGGATCGCGCAAGAACACACACGGGCGACGCATATCGGAAGACCGGGTATGCTTGCTCCTGCACTCGACCGAAGCGCGCCATAGCGTGCTTCGGTGTCCGTGCTTAGAGTGAAACCTGCGCCGTTTCCTGGGGCGTCGCGCCATCGCCAGCGAGAGCGGGCGAAGGCACGAGCATCCGGTCTTGACGTTGCAGCCGTCCCTTTTTCAGCAAGACCTCGACGGCGGAACCGATAACCGCACGTAGCTGGGCGCTGGTCGCCTTGAAGCCGAGCTGGCGCGACAGCGTCGCCGCCACCTCGTCGTCCGTCGCGCCGAAGTTGTCGGTGACGATGCGCAAGATACCGACACTCAGTTCGGCGGGCGGGAGAGTTTCCGGTTTCCGCAAACCAGGCGACAGCACATTCCGCCGATCCCGGACGGTCGCTTCGGTGTCTGGAAGGGAGAGAACCCCCCCTTCCCGCACGATCCCGCGATGGGCCGCCGCCCGTTCGACGCCCTGTTCCACCGCGGCCTGGATTCGCGCCCCGGCGCGCTGGAGCCCGAAAGCGTCGCGGACGCGGGCGACGACCTCGTCGACGTGGACGGGCGACTCGACCTGGACAACCTGAGCCACGAGATCTGCCATCCTACCGACCGGCGTCTCGTGCAGCTCGTATAGTCCCGGGCGGGTCAGGGTAGCCTCAATATAAGCGGCCGTGGCCGTACCGTCTTCGGGAACGGCGTCTCCGAGCCCGACCTCGGTGACCTCGCCTCGGTCGACCGTGACAATCTCGATGGGCACCGCGCGATGGGCGGCAATGCCCCGCTTCATCCGATCGTCGAGCTCCGCCTTTGCCGCCTCGATGGCGGCAACGGTACGCTCGAGTTGCTCCTGTGGCCGCTGAAACCAGTCGGTGCTCCAGATGCGGTGGATGATCCAGCCGTGGTCCTCAAGCACCGCTTGGCGCAGGCGGTCGCGGTCGCGGGCGGAGCGTGAGGAATGGTAGGACGCGCCATCGCACTCGATGCCAATGAGGTAGCGTCCCGGGCGCTCGGGGTCCGACACGGCGAGGTCGATGAAGAACCCAGCAATGCCGACCTGCGGATGGACCTGGTAGCCCTTCGCCTGAAGCGCGGATGCCACCTGCTCCTCGAAAACGCTGTCCATCTCGCGCCCGCTTGCCTGCGCGATCGAAAGCCGCCCCGTGCGGGCGTAATGAAGGAAGAGCTTGAAGGCGAGGATACCGGCGCCCTTACCACGCTCGAGGTCGATGTCCTCGTCGGTGATCGACGCGTACACCTCGCACCGCCGCTTCGCGCGGCTGATGAGGACGTTCAGTCGCCGCTCGCCGCCCTGTGCGCCGAGGGGACCAAATCGCATGGCCATGTACCCTTGCGCGTTCTTGGCGTAGCCAACCGAGATCATGATGACGTCGCGCTCGTCTCCCTGCACGTTCTCAAGGTTCTTGACAAAGAACGGCTCCGATGGATGGGCGTGGAAAAACTCCTCTGTGTCGGGGTTCAGGCGTCGAAGAAATTCGAGCTCATCTTGGATCGCCCGCCTTTGAGATACGGAGAAGGTTGCGACACCGAGCGACTGCTCGGGATGCGTCTTCGCATGCCGGATGACAGCTTCAGCGACCGTACGGGCCTCGACCGCGTTTACGGACGTGCCGCCGGAATCGAAAATGCCGTCGGGGACGTGATGAAACTGCAAGCCCATACCCGCTTCGGTCGTGTAGGGGCTCGGCACGATGAAGAGCTTGTTCTGGTAGAATTGCGTGTTGGAAACCGCGATCAGCGACTGGTGACGGCTGCGGTAGTGCCAGCGCAGCATGCGCTGCGGCAGACCCCGGGCGGTGAAAAGGCCAAGGATGCTCTCTATGTCGGCGACCTGCGCACCCTCTTCCTCGTCGTCGCTCTCTGATCCGCCGGTCATCTTGGAGAAGAACTTGGTTGGCGGGAGCTGGCGTTCGTCGCCGACTACGACGACCTGCCGGGCGCGGGCGATGGCGCCGAGCGCGTCCACGGGCTGGATCTGCGAAGCCTCGTCCATGACGAGGAGGTCATAGGTCATTTTGCCGGGCGTCAGGAACTGGGCGACCGAAAGCGGGCTCATCATCATGACCGGCTTCAGTGCCTGGACAGCCGGTCCCGCCCGCTGCATGAGCTGGCGGATCGGCATGTGGCGGCTGCGCTTGGCCATCTCACCCCGAAGGATCCCCACCGGGCCGACGCCTCCGTCGCGAGGCGGGATCCGACGATGGTGGGCACGGACGACCTCGAGGCTCGCCGACTTGATGCGCTCGAGATCGAGGTTGGCGAACTCGCGCACATGCCGTCCGTGTAGGTTTCCGTCGAAGCGTCCGAGTTCCGGATCAGCTCGGATCAGCTCGGACAGGATCGCCTCATGGTACGCCATTTCAAACGACGGGAGTGCAGCAGGCGTAACGAGACGCCCGTCTTCCAAATTGTCGACAAACACGGACAGGCCGTCCATTCGCGCCCGGTCCGCCCGCTCGCGGTAAGAGACCCACTTCGAAAGCTGCTCTGAGTTGGCTAGCCAAGTCTCTATGCGTTCCCGGCACCGCGCGAGCCGCACATTTCCGTAGCCGTCGGCGCCGAACAAGCTTCGGGGATCTGCCAAGAGGATGGATGCGACGTCGGCCAGCGCGTCTTGCGCGTTGGCCGACGCGGCGACGGCCCGCCCGGCCCGCTCGGCAATCCCAGTCCGGTCGGAAAGACGTGCGGCGAGATGCCGAAGCTCGCCATGCGCGCCGATCCATTCAACGGCCGCGGCAAGCTCGTCCCAGTTCGAATCCTGACCCTTCCATACGAGGCCGAACGCCTCCGCCCCGAGAGCCGTGCGCTCGTGGAGTGACTGGGCCGCCGCCTGCCAGGCTGCAACACGTGCAACAGCGTCGAGGCGCTCGGACAGTGCGTCAGGAACGGAGCGCATGATGGTGCGGCAGAGGCCGTCGGCCCATGCAAGGTTCCGCGCCCGCGCCTCTACCATGTCAAGTTGTGCGCGGTCGGCGGACACCGCATTGTCGAGCGCGGGGGCGGCCACCGTGCCAAGGTCGGACCATAGGGCTTCAAGCAAAGGCCTGGCAGCATCGACGTGGCGCAGGACGAGCGCAGCGTGCTCGCCGACGACCTGCCGCTCTGCGAGCCTGCCGGCGATGAGGCGCGGCTCGGCGCCAAGACCGCGCAGCGTGCGCATCCATGCTACCAGGGCGAGAAGCGGAGCGGATGCGGAGCGTTCCCCGCGCCAGTCGGCGCCGAACGCGGAGCGCCCGAAGGCATCGTCGCCTTGGACGTGCTTGGCTGCGGCCTGTCCCTTCATCAGCGTGTCGAGGAGTTCGACGACCTCCTGCGTCGGCATGTCCGGGTTGCGCAGGATCGAGCGCATCAGCGCCTTCGCTTTCCGGTAATCGCCGTTGAGAGCCTTCAGGAATCCGGTGTTGGTCGCCAACGCCTGGCGGGCGTACGAGATCTCGGTCGTCCAGGCGACGTCGAGTATTCGGTCGCCCATGGCCGCACGTGACCGCTCGAGCGTCTCAACCGCCTCCGCGAGGTCCCCGGCCTGCTCCACGCCCTGATCCCACACCGTGGCCGCAAAGGCCTCGGGACTCGCGTCGGGCGCTGCCGCCACCCGCTCGCCCGTCGTTACTAGGCGCGACACCGCGGCGAACGTGTCGACGGGGCCCGGCACGCCGAGTTCAGTGGCGAGGCGGTCTGCCTCGGCGCGAAGGCGCGGGAGCGATTCCGCAAGTTCGGCGGCCCGCCCGAAAGCAGCGGCCGGAAACTCGCGCGGCAGCCAGGCCAGTTGAACCTCGAGCCCCTCAATCGACGTGCCGAGCGCCGACGGATGAACGGACCCGGCCAAGGACTCGCCATGCTGACGAAAGTCCGCGCCAGCCCCGACTAGTTCTGCCACGGCCTCTCGCCGGTCATTCCACGCGTCCGCTCGAAAGGCTTCCGGCGACAGGTCCGGCGCGCGGGCAAGGATGTCCGCGCGCTCCCGGAGTATCGCGGCATCGTCGAACGTGACGGGCTCCGGCTCCACCTCCAACGCCTTCGCCAACGATCCGTACTCGGCCTCCAAATCCGAGATGGCCGACCGAAGAGACTCGATCCGAGGGAGCAACCGCTCAAGCGTCGTGGGCAGGACAAGGTCGAGGCCGACGCCGTGCCACGGATGGTTTCTCGGAAGCCCGATCTCGTCGACGCGCTGGGTAAGCTCGACGAGAAGGCGGCGGCGCGACGTCAGATCGTCCGGTGACCAAAGCGTCGGGGTATCGAGGGCCAGGTCGACGGGTCGTTGCCCCTCTTGTCGAAGTTTCGTCAGTGCACCGAACACTTGGTAGGGCGTCAGGCCGGAAGCCTCGTGCGGCACGTGCATCCGCTCGGCGTGGAGGTTCAGGACGTCTCGAGCCGCACGCAGTTTTCCCGTGAGGCTCGACGGGAATTCACCGCGCGGAGAGCCAAGCTCCCACGTCCGGCGTAGCTCCTCGAGGAACCCGCGCTTATTCGCCTTGTTGCTGTGAAGCTCAATGCATGCGTCGCCGACCCCGGCGTTATCCAGGCGACGCTTAACGACATCGAGGGCCGCCATCTTCTCAGCGACGAACAGGACCGTCTTCCCGTCGGCGATGGCGGACGCGATGACGTTGGCAATCGTCTGAGACTTGCCTGTTCCCGGCGGTCCCTGGATGACGAGGTCCCTGCCGCGACGCACGTCGTGGACCGCGAGCGTCTGCGAACCGTCGCTGTCGACGATATGGAGCATGTCCGAGGGGTCGATGTGGCGGTCGATCCTCTCGTCGTCGGACAGGAGCGGTTCGCCCGCGTCGAAGCCGTCGGACAGGAGCGACCGGATCGTTGCTTGGTCGGTGATGCGCCCGTCGGCTGGCCAGTTTTCGGGATCGAGGTCCCGGTACATCAGGAACTTCGAGAAGGAGAAGAAGCCGAGCACGATGTCGTCGTGCAGCACCGACCAGTCGGCCTTCGTGGAGACGGCGTCCGCGACCTCGCGGAAGTACGCTTCGGGGTCGAACTCGTCTCCGCCCTCGAAGGACGGCAGGCGAAGGGCGTGAACCCGGTCGAGGTAAGCCTCCAGCGAAAGGTTGGAAGTCTGGTCCTCGGGACGGACCCGGAGGCGAAAACGCTCGCCGGCCGTGCCGCGCTCGAGCTTGACCGGCACGAGGACGAGTGGGGCGTGGCGGATGTTCTCCTTGTTGTTTGGATCGACCCACCGCAGCATGCCAAGCGCTAGGAAGAGGACGTTGACGCCCTGCTCCTCCTCCAGTGTCCGGGCGTCGTGGTATAGGTCGAGAAGCCGCTTCTGGAGCCCCTTCGGCGTCATCCGAGTCTGGAGCTTGGTGTCGAGGTGGCGCTTCGCCCTGCCCCGCTCGTCGAGTTCGTCGTCCGCTTCGTCGGGCTGCGCGAGATCGACGGCGGGAAGGTCCTCGTCCTCCTCTGCGGCGCCCTCGCCGCCCGCCCTGTCCGCTCTCCCCGCGGTGAACGTGAAAGCCTTCGTTTCCTTCGCGAGGAGGCGGTAGATCTCGGCAGAACGCTCGTCGATGATGTCGATCGTCCGTGCCGCCTTCGAGAGGCGGGGAACGTTGAGCAGGCGGTTCCTTGCGGAGAGGTCTAGGAGCTCGGTCCGGGCGCGCTCTAGTTTAGCCTCGATTGGCAGATCGCTTTGGTAGATCGAGGCAGTTTCGGCTTCTGACATTGAATCGCCTTGGGCATATAAAAACCGACCGACTAGATCGCATAGAAACATTCGACGCTGTCTTCGGCCAACGTGGCACATCTGCTCCATGGTTTCCTAGTGCCGGACGGGATGAATGGGACGCGCCAAGTCTGCTACACCGACGGGACGCGACAAAGCTCTTAGCCACCGCCCTCCCGTCTGAGCGCTTCGGGTAGAGGGTGAGGTCATCGCAATAGGGGAGAGTGCGACTCAAGAAGCTCGCACGCCCTCCCGCACCGCTTGCAGACCCAAGTCCAATGTGGCCTCGCCGTTGTCGAGGGGTCGGCTTCCTTCTTCGAACCCACACATGACACTGTCGGCGACAGCATAAACCTGTAGGGCGCTCCGGCGCTGGTGGCGATGCCAGCGGTTCACGAAGGCGTCGCGGACCTTTGGAGTGTGGTCGGGGAAATTGCGAGATTTGAGGGAGTTGTCCGGATATCGGTTCTCAAGGGACAAATAGCGTCTACCATGTCGACCCGGAACGCCGTATCTTGATTTGGCTCCAGTTGCCTGACCATGGGCCCGACGTCCACGTCCTAGGCAGCTACAGCCGTTCGGATGGACATTAACGTAGGACTTACCTGCGCGAGGAGTCCGTCAGGCCCCACTCTTTCACAAAGTCTCTTTCCTCGTCTGAGTCATCGGCGCGTGGCGCGCCGTAGTCGGTCGGTCCGATGATGTCCACGGCTGTTTCGGCATCCTCCTTTTCGATCCCCTCCTCCCGCAGAATCCCAACGTGCTGTTTGCGGCGCCTTTCCCTTTCATGTTCATCGACTTGGGCATCGCCGAGCGACGGCTCGGACAGTCCGATATGATGGTACATCTCGCCCCAGTCGCGAAAACCCATCATCTGCGCGACAAGCCTTTGGCACTGGGACAGCTTCATGTCGTACCCCACCGCCTCCAAAGTCTTCTTGAGCTGCTTAGCCCGGCGTGCCGGCCCGATTTTCGATTCCACGTAGAAGCGCATGCCGCATTCCCCCGAAATTCAGGACTCGCTCGGTAGCACCACCCTGGCCCATGCGGCAACATGGAAGCTTGCCGATGACCGGTTGCGAAAAGGTGATCGTTGAGACCGGTCACTCCGATGGCACCACGGACGTCAGAGACGGGATCCAGAACGGCCGCCCGCTGGGCAAGCAATTTTTCGGTTGACGCCGAAAGGAGAGGTTCGGTATTTGTTCGCATATGAGCATGTGTCTGCCCCTCGACCACCAGCCGAAGCGCGTTATGCGCAACGCGGCTGTGCGCTCCTCGTCCTTCCTCATATCGATACGCTGACCATCCGACCTTCACGAGGTTAGCGGACGCGAGGCCATGCCCGTCCGCGATGGACAGGCGTGCCGATGCACCAGCTTCCTTCCACTGACATCCCAGCTTTCCCGCAGGGTCCAAGTTCGCCCACTGAAGAACGTCGGTCACCCCGCTTCGCTCCGTCACAGACGGTTCGATGCATCGGTGAGCGACGCTTCCGGACACAGTCCGTCCGCGACGCGGGTTGTCTCCTCGACGTTGATCCGGGCGTCCTGTCATGGACGTGCGGGCCGGCGCCGCTGTCGCATTGCGGCAGCACGTTCCTTCCAGATTTCGAGGTGGTGCGCGAGACCGCGGTCGAGCTTGTCGCCGTCATCGAAGACGGGGAGCGGGTGCCGGATTGGGCGATCGCCGTGGCGGCAGCCAGGGGCACGCCGATCCGTTGCGTGCCGACGTCTGAACTCACGGGCGTCCGACTCGAGAACGCCCGAGAGATCCTGCGCTACGCCAATTGGCGGGTGACCCTCTCCGACCGTGTCCGGCTACTGGCGGCGCTCGATCAGGAAGGCAGCCTCGCGCTGGCCGAGGCCATGACGACGATCCGGAACGGCGTCGACCCCATAGCCGCGCTCGCCGCGCTGGCTCTGCGGCGTTTCGTGGACCTCGACCTCGATTCCGGTCGCATCGGTCCCGAGACCCGCGTCGCCCGCTGGCGGGACTGACCCGCCACCATTCGCTCCTCTTTCGACAACCGCGCGGCTCGCCACGGCGACCCGCGAACGGGAACCCGTGTCATGACCATCCAGATCACCCGCTCCGGCGATTTCATCCAGCTCGACGAACACCTTGAACGCATTCGGCGCCTCGCTGCCGATCTTGAGAACCTCAAGAAGGGTCAGGATCCCGATCCGGCCGTCATCGAGGGATCGCCACACATCCACCAATGGGTTCTTGACACCCGCCCGGTGCCTTGCCTGCGTGGCTACATCCAAGGCCATCCCGACGTCCGCGCCGGTCGCATGGCCGTGACGTCGGATCTCTGGGTGTGGGCCCCCGACCACGGCTACGCCCGAACGCTGAGCCGCTGGTACAGGCTCGGAGCGCAGGGCAACGCGTTCGAGGGGAGCGGACGTCGATGATCACCCGTTACCTCTTCGAGGAAAAGCAACGTGTCGATGCCAGGAAGAGCCGCGTCCCCCGCGATCCCCTGGCGCCCTCCGCCATGATTGCTCGGGGGCTGATCGTCCGCGCCCTTCGCCGGGCTGATCTCCACCACGTGCTGCACAACGTGCCCTGCACCATCGGCATCGTTGGCGTCGACGAGGGGTCGATCACCGCGATCACCTACGGCGCGCGCGACATCCTCGGTGCCTGGGTCGTCGGCAGCCTTGGCCACGACGTCTCTATCTACGACCGCACCGGAAGCCGGCGGAGGAACCTGGACAAAGACCTCCGGTCGCTCATCGTCGAAGCCGCGAAGGGTGGCGACCGTAGCGCCGTCCTGCTCGACACCATGGATGACGTCTCGCCGGCGTTCTCCGCCTCCGCCGAGGGCATCGTGGTGCTCGAGCCGGTGGATCGTGCCCTAGTTAGAGCCGCATTCATGGTGACCGCCAAGCGGGCGCCTGGTCCGGAAGGGCTCGACCTCGTCGCGTCGCTGCCGCTCGACCTGATCGACAGCGTCATTGCCCCACGGCGTAGCGTCGAGAGGAGTCTCGGCATCGCAAAGCGGCTGCTGGCGGCTGTGCGAAGCGAAGGTCACCCGGTCGATGATGCAGCCGAGGTTCCGGAGGAGCCCGTCGACGGCCCGCGGCTGGAGGATCTGTCCGGCCTTGGCGAGGTGGGCGAGTGGGGCAATGATCTGGTCCGGGACCTCGCGGACTACCGGAGCGGCGCGATCCCTTGGTCGGACGTCGACCGCGGTGTTCTCGTCGCCGGACCGCCGGGCGTTGGCAAGACGATGTTCGCCGGCGCGCTGGCTCGGTCCTGCGGGATCCCCCTCCATATCCACTCTTGCGCGAGCTGGCAGTCGCGCGGGCATCTCGGTGATCTCCTCAAGGCGATGACGAGGGCGTTCGACGAGGCTCGCCGCGCCGCTCCCTGCATTCTCTTCCTCGACGAGATGGACGCCTTCGGCTCGCGCACCGATCCCGGCGACCGCTACGCCGCCTACTCCCGGCAGGTCATTGACGGCCTGCTCGAGCAGTTGGACGGGGCGAAGGGCCGCGAGGGCGTCGTGGTGGTCGGCGCGACCAACCATGCGAACTTGATCGACGAGGCTATCTTGCGCCCGGGGCGACTGGAGCGGGTGCTCGTCATCCAGCACCCCGACCGCACGGCGCGCGTCGGCATCCTGCGGCACCATCTCCGGGGCACGCTGGAGAGGGCGGACTTGCGCCCGGTTGCCGAGCGCCTCGAGGGATCCACAGGCGCGGAGATCGAGCTGCTTGTGCGCGATGCCCGCCGACGAGCCCGCAAGAGGCGTGAGGAGATGAGGCTCGCGGACATCGAAGCGAGCGCCCCGTCGACGGAAGAATGTTCCGACGCCCTCTTCCGTCGCATCTGCGTGCATGAGGCAGGCCATCTGGTCGTGGGCGCATTGCTGGCGGACATCTCCGGCAGTGACCCGATCGAGGCGAAGGTCGACCGTCGGCTCTATGTCGGTGTCGCCAATCGCACCGACTTCGTGCGGCGCTCTGGCTTCGACCTGACCCGGGACAGCTTCCTTGCGGAGATCACAACCCTATTGGCCGGGTTGGCCGCTGAGGAAGAGGTCCTAGAAAGCCGCGGTAGCGGAGCGGGCGGTGTAAGCGCCTGCGATCTTCGATCCGCAACCGAGCTTGCCACGGCCATGGAGGTAGCCCACGGTTTGGGAGAAGCGCTGCTGCACCGCGCCAAGGCACGGGAGCGTCTTGACGCCCTGCTGGACAATGATGGCGACCTGCGGCGCCGCGTCAGCCGGACTCTCGACGAGTGCTTCGGTCGCGCACGCGAACTCGTCGAATCCGAGCGCCGCGTCATCGAACGAGTTGCGCAAGAACTAGCGAGCTTCGGAATGTGCTCGGCCTCCATCATCGACCGAGCAACACGGCAAGATTTGGAAACTGGAACGTCGCGCGAGCGAAAGGGAAGTTACGTTCGCCAGACCGGCACGAGGGCGGGCTCGCGGACATTCCCGATCGCGCTGCGACCACGAACCGAGGACCAAGCAGGTTCAGCAGCGGTCGGTCAGAGCGCGCCGCCGAGAGAGAGCTAGGAACGGCTGGAAGACACTGAGGCCTCCAACGCGGGGTCTCCACCTCACCTGATCCCGCGCGGAAACTGACGAGGTTGCAATGAGCAAGATCACGACGACCAGCCTCCTAACAGAACGGTTGCGAAAGGCAGTCACCTTAGGTCCGACCGATGCGTTGGTGATGGTGGCCGACTTCCTCATCGAAGTGACGGGGGCCAAGCTGACGGCGCAGGCTGCACGGGACAATCTTCCGGAGCTGTTGGACCGGGTCAGGAAGGGCGAGATACAGACGATTGGCACCGCCCCGGAGGAAATGGTGTTGTTGGTATCGGTCAGGGACCTTACCGGGATCATCCGATCCGTTTCCCAGCCCGAGACTCTCGGCGACCCTCTGGATGCAATTGGATTCTTGCCATCCGACGAACATCGCCTGACCGTACGCTCCGGCCGCCCCCGGAGGAAACCGAGGATCCAAAACGATGGATGAATCCATCCATCTCATTACGAGCTCGGTCATCGCCGCAATGAGAAGCGCCTCACTGCGTGCGAATGCCACCACGGTCTCTCGAAAGAGGCTGACCGGGGCACCGTCGGCACCGCGGGCCACGATGAGCTAATGTTGGGGAGTGCAACATGGAAGTTGCGGAGCACCAGCGAATCTCGGCCGACGAACTTCTGGAATGGGTACCCGATGCCGATCGGAGCCAAGGACTTGGCTATGGTCGACGCTCGCGACATCGGCGAGATCGCGGCCATAGAGCTGCTCCGCCGCGAGAACTCGGCAACGGCGCTCCCCCTCGAGCGCATCAACGTTGTCGGTCCCGACACGCTCACCGGCCCGAATATCGCCGCCATCTGGACTGACGTGCTCGGCCGCCCGATCAATTACGGCGGCGACGACACCGCCGGGTCGAGCAGAACAGCCGTCAGTTTATGCCGTCTTGGATGGCCTACGACATGCGGCTGATGGCCGAGCGGTTCCTCACTGACGGCATGGTGCCCGAGGCAGGCGACGTCGACCGCCTGACCGCGCTCCTCGGTCGCCCGCTGCGCACCTACCGGGACTTCGCCGACGAGATCTGTAATCCGGCATGCGATTTTTGAAGGCTGTTTGACACCGGGCCACCGAATGGGTGCAGGCCACGATCAACGACTGGCTTGCCAGACTTCGGGCCGCCATTGAGCGATCACGGCTTCGATATCACTGCGATATTCGGTCGGGTAAAAGGCTTCGTCATTGCGGGCCAGGCACACAACAATCGTCGCGATGTCGGATGAAATGGCGTTGTCGAGCAAGAACAGCTCGGCCAGATTGAAGCCGCCAAGCGAACCGGCATTCCACCATGCGAGGATGAAGTTCGCAACGATCCGGCTCTGGCCGGTGTCATCCTTGGCGATGTTCAAAAGCCGTTCGCATGCGGCACGCTCGAAGTCGTTCATCTCGAGTTGCATCATTCCTCTCAAGGATCTTGCGGGCTGCCGCCGTGGGGCCGGCTCTCGTCCAGGGCAAACCAGGTCGGCACCTTCTTGCCGTCGATCGTGTCGTATTCGCAGAACGAGGTCAGCGGCACGACGCAACGGTGCGCCGGGCCGAGCCAGCGCCGCCAGTGCGGGCTGTTGGTCCGCCGGATGTTCGTCACGCCAGGGTCGGTCTTCTTGCCCTCCAGCGCGAACCTCGGCGACGGCATGCCCCATCGCGCCATCGTCAGCTCGCGCACGCCGTCCTCGCCGTTCCTGACGATTGGCGCCATGGTGTCGGGAAAGACGCCGGGCAGCGGCGGCAGGTTGCCGGTCCGGTCCCGCATGGCGCGGGTGAACTCGAGGATCGCCGCTGACCCTTGGTGATGGAGTAAAGGTTGCAGATGTGGACGGCCTCCACTTGTCAGGATCGTAGCAGACTTCTGACCTGATCGCTTGCTATCAGATGTCCGGCCTGTTTGCGCGGCCGAAGCCGCTGGCCAAGATGGTGTTCGCTACGCACGTTCCAAGCACATGGGCGACATCGGGTGCCAGTGTAACCTTCGGAAGCCCGCGCGTATCGACCGACCGGTCATTCCATCTACTGCGTCCTGCAAGTTCGTAGGGCTCGTAGGGCTACTGCCGAGCAGCCTCGCTCGTCGGCGCCGGTCTCGGATCAGGTAGGCATGGCGGCTTCCGGCCGGTTGTAGACGCCGCCCGAGACCATCAGTCGCCAGGCGATGCGGGCGAACTTGTTGGCCAGCGCTACCGCTACCAGTTTCGGTGGCTTTCGCTCCAGCAGGGCGGCGAGCCATGGCGAAGGCTTATGGCGTCCCTTGCGGATGTGCCTCAGCACGGCCGTCGCACCGACAATCAGCGTCGAGCGGAGCGCTGAATCCCCAGCCTTCGTAATGCCTCCGTGTCGCTGGCGGCCGCCTGTCGAATGATCCTTGGGCGTTAGCCCCAACCAAGCGGCGAAGTCGCGACCGGACCTGAACGTCTCAGCCGGCGGAGCCTTCATGCTCAGCATGCTCGATCCAATGAGCCCGACGCCGGGTATCGTTGCGATCCGCCGGCTGACGTCATCCTCACGGTGCCACTTCATCAGCTTGGCCTCGATCTCCTTGAGGCGCCTCTCGACCGTGGCGTACTCCCGGGCCTGGAAGCGAAAGAGATCCCGCGCCATCTCGGGCAAGGTGTCATCCTCGAGCACGCGCTTGATGAGCGCGTTGACGTTCTGTCTTCCTGCGGGACCGATAATGCCGAACTCTGCCGCATAGCTCCTGAATGCATTCGAGAGCTGCGACTTCACACTGACCAGGCGCTCCCGCACGGTCATAAGCATGCAGGCGGCCTGCCGCTCTTTCGACTTCACGGGCACGAACCGCATGCTTGGCCGAGTCACCGCTTCGCACAGGGCCTCGGCGTCGGCCGCATCGTTCTTGCCACGCTTCACATAGGGCTTCACGTACTGCGGTGGGATCAGCTTCACCTGGTGACCGAAGGATTGCAGCAGCCGCGCCCAGTGATGCGAGCTGCCGCAGGACTCGATGGCAACAAGAACAGGTGGGAGCCGCTCGAAGAAGCGGATCATCTCGGCGCGCCGGAACTGCCGGCGGACAACCACGACCTCGTTCTCGTCAACTCCGTGGAGCTGGAACACCGACTTGGAGGTATCCATGCCAATGCAGACGGGAATGTTCACGGGACTCTCCTCTCATCTGGTTGTGACGCTTGCGACATCATCAAACGCTTGGGGTGAGAGGCCGTCCACACCAGCACATCAGCGGAACGCCCTGCCCCATGCGGAATAGATGAACGTTGCCGACCACGTCAGGATCATGAAGCCGCCGAGCGACTGCATCATGCTGACAAGGCGGATCGGGCCCTGCGCTTCGATCTGCGTGTACCCGAGCGTCGTGAAGTTGATGCCTGAAAAGTAGACGAGCGACTCCCAGTCGGCATCAAAGTCGCCGGCCAGCGCCCCCATTTCCGGCCACGCGAGGAGCACGGCGTAGGCTCCGGCATAAAGCAGAATCTCGCAGGTGTGGATGACGAGTAAGCCCAGAAAGATGGAGATAACCGTCACGTTCGGGCGGACCAAGTCTCGACCTGTCAATCGGTCGAGAACTCGAAGTGCGTTGTGGTGAACTATGCCCAGGAGGCTCACCAGCATCAGCCCGATTAACAATGCCATGACCGCTCCTCGGCGCTTACATATCGAACGATGCGAATAGCCATGCCGGCAGGACTGCGCGGGCGCAACTGCTGTCGTGGCCCCCTGGAAGCGGCGAGCGTCTCCGCAATCCCTTGTGCGTCGGCAGCATACTTTCGGCGGATGTGGCGGATCGGTTTCCGCACCAGAGCGTCTAACCGGAGAACGGGCGCCGTCGCGAGGAGATGTACATGACCCACCCAATTTCAAAGACCGGACGATCTCGCTGAATGCTCGATCTCAACGAGTGGTCGCCCGATCCCTACATCGTGGTGCTGACGGGGATGGGCTTCCTCATTGCGCTGGTCGCCTGGCTGCCGTTGGCGTTAAAGCGCTTGCCGCTGTCGCTGCCCATTGTCTGCATCGCCCTCGGCGCCGCCGTGTTCCTGATCCCGGGGGTCACGGACAAGCCGCTGCCCATGGCCTATCCGCAGATCACCGAACGCTTCACCGAGTTCGTCGTGATCATCGCTCTCATGGGCGCGGGGCTGAAGCTCGACCGGGTGTTCAGTTGGCGGCGTTGGTCGGTGACGTGGCGGCTGCTCGCCGTCACCATGCCCCTCAGCATCGCGGCCATCACCTTGATCGGCGGGTGGTGGCTGGGTCTGCCGTGGGTCATCGCGCTGCTGCTGGGAGCGGCGCTGGCGCCGACCGACCCTGTCCTTGCCGCCGACGTGCAGGTCGGACCGCCGAGGTCCGGCGAGGAGGACGAGGTGAGGTTCGGGCTCACGTCCGAGGCCGGGTTCAACGATGGTTTTGCCTTTCCGTTCGTGAACCTCGCCATCGCGCTCGGCCTTGCCGCCTCGACTGGCGAGCCATGGGCTGTGGAATGGCTGACACACAGCGTCCTTTGGGAAATCGGTGCCGGCGTCGTGGGCGGGTGGCTGATCGGGCGCGCCTTCGGATGGCTGACGTTCCATATCCCGGCTGACACCAAGCTCGCCCAGACCGGTGACGGCCTGATCGCGATCGCGGCAACCTTCGTCTCCTACGGCCTCACCGAGATGATCCAGTGCTACGGGTTCCTCGCCGTGTTCGTCACGGCCCTGACGCTCCGCCATGCCCAGCGGGACCACGACTTTCATCGCGAGATGCACGACGTCACCGAGCAGATCGAACGGCTGGCGATGATGATGCTGCTCGTCCTGTTCGGCGGAGCGCTGGTCACCGGCCTCCTCGCCCCGCTCACCTGGGGCGACGCCCTCGCCGCCGTGGTGATCTTGCTCGTCGTCCGTCCGGTGACCGGCCTAGTCGGACTTGTCGGACTGAATCCCTCGTGGAGCGAAAAGCTCACCCTCGCCTTCTTTGGCATCCGCGGGGTCGGCTCCTTCTACTATCTAGCCTACGGGCTGAACCACATGGAGGTCGCGGGAGTTGAGCGCCTATGGGCGATCGTCGGCCTCGTCGTCCTGATGTCGGTCCTACTGCACGGGCTGACGGTCACTCCGATCATGCGGATGCTCGATCGGTTGAGGGGGCGAGATCCGGATGCCGAGGACGCCATTCCTCCGCCCGGCTTTCAGGGCCCCGCCGCCTGAACGACAGGGTGAACCCGGACTGGAGAACCAATCCCCGTCGGCGCCGTGATCTCAGTTACGATGGCGTCTCACTGGTCACGTGGAAGTCGTCGTCCCGCTGGCGGCGTCTTCTCGGAAACGGCGTCGGGGAAAGATCCCCGGACGATCGCGCTTTGAAGGCTCCCATACGGACCTGGTCGCGCCCGCCGGCCTTGGCCAGGTAGAGATTGGCGTCAGCGGCGGCAAACAGCTTATCGTATGACGCCCACTCCTCGAACGTCACGCCGCCGATGCTCGCCGCGAGCGGCCATGCATCCCCCATCGTCGTGAACTCGATAGTCCCGATGGCCGCTCGGATTCGCTCCGCGGCGCTGTTCGCTTCCGCGATGTCTGCCCCGGGCAGCAGGATGCCGAACTCCTCGCCGCCGATGCGGCCGACGATGTCCCCACTGCGCAACTCCCCCATCATGACGTCGGCCATCATGCGAAGCGCCAGATCCCCTCGCTGATGGCCGAGTTCGTCGTTGATGCTCTTGAAGTCGTCGGCGTCGACGATGAGGAGTGCGCCGGCGCACGGGCGTTCGCTCTTTCGGTTCAGGAATGCCTCAGCCCGCGTGGTGAAGGCGACCCGGTTCGGGATCTGTGTCAGGCCGTCGGTCGTTGCGACGACAAGCAGCTCTGCATAGGCAATCGCAAGTTCCCGCATCTTGTAGGTCAGGAGAAACAGGAGAGGTGCCGCGAGTCCCATGGGCAGTGCGATGTCCACCAGAACCGCTCTCCGGATCGCCGCCTCGCTCAAATTGTGAAAGTTGAACGAGTCCACGAACAAAGCGGCGGCGACGCAGAACACCGTTCCTGCGATCGTCGTCAGGATCACCCTCGCCCAGCCAGTGGGAGATAGCCTCAATCGTCTCCGGGGCGTGAAGCCGCGCTCGCTCAAGACTGCGCCAGTCGGCCGCTCATCAACGACGCGTTTCTGTCGCGGCCGAGAGGCGCAACGGCGATCAGCCTCGACGCTTCCAGACGGAAGTCATCCTCGCAGGGAAACATGGGAGCCTTGGAGCACGCGCAAGGGCCATGAACAGGGCGGCGTGCATCCTCTCTAGGCACCACCATAGTGCCTCGTCCTGAAGTTGGCGAGGAAGCATTTCATGCTCCGGCACTGCTTTGGTAGGTCCGGTATCACGAAGGCCGACGTTCGATCGTTCGCTACTGAGCGCCCATCCGCCCCCTCACCGTCCCTTAAGCACTTTCTGGCGCAATGACCGGATGGCAAACCGCTCCCAGACCCCAAAATCTGTCGGCCTCCAGCAGGAGTCGGACATCATTGCCCGCGGCCGGGCGCCGACATCGCGCGATCCGCGTCAGCCACAGCTCCCCTTCGATCCCATGCCGGATCGGATCGAGCCCTGCCTTGCGCTCCTCGCGGCAAAGCCGCCCGCGGGGCCGGAGTGGGCCTACGAGATCAAATGGGACGGCTACCGGTTGGCGGTCCATGTCGACGACGGGCATGCCCGCATTCTCACCCGCGGCGGCCATGACTGGTCTCACCGCTTTCCCGCCATCGCCAGAGCAGCCGTCGCACTCGACGCCCCTGCCCTCATCCTCGACGGTGAGGCGGTGGTCCTCGACGACCAAGGGCGCTCGGACTTCGCCGCACTTCAGCAGGCTCTCGGCGGACGCGGCGGCAAACGGGTCGCCGGCGATGAGGTCATCTTCTACGCCTTCGACATGCTCTATTTCGACGGGCACGACATTACGAGGATGGCGCTCGTCGAACGGCGTCACCTGCTCGAGGATCTGCTCCGGGACGAGACGGGTACCATCCGGCTGTCGGAGGAGGTTCAGGCTGAGGGTGCGGATCTATTGCGGATCGCCTGTCA
This sequence comes from Aurantimonas endophytica, assembly GCF_014196845.1. GTDB lineage: Bacteria > Pseudomonadota > Alphaproteobacteria > Rhizobiales > Rhizobiaceae > Aurantimonas > Aurantimonas endophytica. Next base: position 300,207 of record NZ_JACIEM010000001.1, on the reverse strand, counting down.
GCACGGGCTGGAAGGGATCATCGCGAAGAACCGCGAGGCGCCCTATCGGAGCGGTCGCCGCGGCGACTGGCTGAAGATCAAATGCATCCAGAGCGACAGCTTTGTCGTCTTCGGCTACGAGCCCTCAAGTAAGGTCCGCGGCGCGATCGCCAGCCTGCTCCTGGCAGCGCAGAGCGAGAAAGGCCTCGTCTATGTCGGCTCGGTCGGCACCGGGTTCAAAGGTGACCAGGTGCGCGAGCTGAGGCAACAGCTAGATGCGATGAAAACCGAACGCCCGCCCTACGCGCCGAGGGAACGCAAGCTCGTCATCGCGCGCCCCGAGCTGGTCGCCGAGATCGAATATCGCGGCTGGACCGGCGACCGAAAACTCCGACACGCCTCGTTCAAGAGGTTGCGGGAGACGGCGGATAGCGCCGACGTCTTTCGCCTGTCGTCGCCCCCAGGTAACTCGGCCGAGCAATGTTCCGAGGGCGGCGACATTTCGGTTCGTCGCGCAATACCCGCCGTCCAGTCAAAGAATTGATCTGACCCGCTTCGACAGGTGAGAGCGGAGGGTTTCGATTTGGCTACATAGAAATGGCCTAGACTGCGGGCTGCCAGTTCGGCTCTTCCACGTACGGCATCGGGGGGACGGAATTCCGGCTCTCGGGAGCAATTTGTTCGCCGACCCCGGCGAAGACAGGGCAACATCGCGCGCGCTCGGGATTGAGTGCGAGATCTCCATCAGGCGTTTCGATCCCGCTCGTTTTGTCCGGCTCCCGGCAGCTCCGGAAGCCAACTCTCCCGATGGACGACCCAGTTCTCGTAGGTCGGCGCCAGATCCGTCGGCGCGGCATCAAGGCACCCGAGGCGCACCTCGACCTCGCCGTTGCCCTCGACGCTGAAGAGCCTCGAGCCGCAGGTCGGGCAAAAGTGGCGTCGTACGAAGTCGTCGGCCCAGCTCCGGGTCTCGCCATGGGCAGTGACAGCCGCCTCCGGGAAGACGACGAAGGCGAGATAGGGACCTCCTGTCTCCTTGCGACAGACCGTGCAATGGCAAAGGCCGACGCGGATCGGCTCGCCGCGTATCTCGAGGCGGACCGCGCCGCAGTTGCAACCACCTGTCCTGACCGTCATGCCACCTCTCCTTGCCCCAAGGAGGTAGCAACGGGAACGAGGATTGGAAGCGCCGAAAGTCCGCCAGTCGCGAGGGCTTCTATCGCCTCAGCTCCGCCATACGACTGACAAGCTGTTTGCCCAGACGACGCCTGTACAATTCGCGGCCGACGCTAGGGCTGCGCCGACCGCCGCCAGGGAACTCATTGATGCGCCTACTCCTAATCGCCCTTCCACTCCTGCTGGCGGCAACTGCCGCGCACGCGTCGTCCGACGATGCCTGGGCAAGTCTCAACTTGGCGGTCGCCGAGAAATGCGCTACGGCCAGCGGCCTGAAGCACGTGCACGTGTCCGAGCTGGTGCTCTTCGACGACACGTTGAACAAGGTGGCAACGCTGGTCACCGGCGTTTTTCCTCAGAAGGCTCTCAACGGGGCCAAAGGCAATATGCTCTGTATCTACGACAAGCGGAGCACGAAGGTTTGGGTCGACGAGGCTACTGGCTGGAGCGCGCCGGACCTCCGCTGATAAGACTCCGGCCGCTCTCAGGCAGCCTTGTCGGGGATCAATCCGCTCGCCAGAACCGTACCGACGAGGCCGACAGCGAACAATCAATCGAGGACGGGCGCAGCAGCCGTGAATGGCCGTCTCCGGCACGACATGCTTCGCCGGCTGCGCCCTCCGGACGCCCGAGCATTAGCGCCGACTGCGAGCCGCAGCGATCCCCCACGCCGCCGCTCCGACCGCCAGCGCAATGGTGGCAGCCATCACGGGACGCTTCTGGGCGGCCGTGTAAGGGCTTACGGGCAAGCCCGGAAAATACCGATAGTGGGTTTCCGCACCGCCTGACGGCGACTCCAGGTTATCGGTGAGCGTGCGCGGATGGCTGGACTTCGAGAGCTGCGGCACCGTGATCGCCAGCACCCGATCAACCAGCCTCGGGAACAACGCCTGCGGTATCGAAAGCGCCGGTCCGACGGCGCCGACGACGATCTCGCGGGAGCCGTGCGCGGCAGCGTGGACGATGGCGTCCGCGACGATCTCCGGCGCATAGAGCGGCGGCGCGACCCGCGGCTCGGCGTCGAGGAAATTCCTCGCGTGCTTGGGAAAGGACGTCGCGATGCCCGAAGGCTTGATCAGCGTCACCGACACGTCCCGGTCGGAGGTGAGCAGCTCGCGCCGGAGCGCGTCGTTGAAACCCTTTACCGCGTGCTTCGTCGCGGAGTAGGCGCTCAGGAAGGGGATCGCAACATCAGAGTTCACGGATCCGATATTGATGAGCCGGCCGCCCCCGGGGCGGCTCCGGAAGTGCCGGACGGCCGCGAGCGAGCCATACACGACGCCCCAGTAGTTGGTCTCGAACAGGCGGCGGTGAACCTCGATCGGCAGGTCGACGAGCGTGCTATAGGCGGCGATCCCGGCATTATTCACCCACGTGTCGATCCGACCAAAGCGCGCGACCGAGGCCGTCACCACGGCCTCGACGTCGCTCTCCACGGAAACGTCAGCCGTGACCGCCAGTGCCCGTCCGCCGTCGCTCTCGATCTCGGCAGCAATCCGAGCGAGCACAGCAGCGTCCCTGGACACGAGGACGACCGACGCTCCCTCCGCCGCCGCCTGCCTGGCCGCCAGCAACCCGATACCCGAGCTCGCGCCCGTTATGACGACGACCTGTCCGGCAAGTCGACGTCCGGCGGCCGATACCGATCGCGTCCTCCGCGGACGAGCCTCTCTGGGCAATGGACCTGTAGGGTCCCTCCACTCACCGGGCTCCGTCCCGATTGCGGCTGGGATGGCGTTCTCCATTCACTGGCTCCCGTCTCACCCGCGGATCGAGTGCTCGGGTCGTCGAACGGGGTGTGGCGGGTGCCGTTCCGGCGCAGCCCTGCGACCAATGAGCGCCTCCGGCACCGGTTGGCGTTGAGGAGAACACTGTGAACTAACGCGTCCCTTCAGATTGTGTGGTGTGGGCAGCCCAATCGATACCAAGGTGGGTTCCGGTCAGAACTGCCGTCTGCGGACGGACGGCTGACTACCCTTCTACGCGTAGAACCACTTCCTAGCGCCTCAAGGGCGGACATAGTTCGCGGGCCTAGCCTATCTTGAACCCGCCTTGGCGTGCGAACTGTATCGGTGGGACACTCACAAAGCGGGTGAACGCGACGCTGAAGGTGCTTGCGGATCCGTAGCCCACTGTCTCGGCGTTCGCCTTAACACCTTCCCCGCGCTCGCATTTTTCGCGCGAGAGCCATGCTCCAGGACAGCAGGTATTCCAGCGGCGCGACGCCGACCTCCCTGCGAAACCTGTTGAAGAACACCGATCGCGACATCGACGCCTCATTGGCCAATCGCTCCACCGTCCAGCCATGGCGTGGGTCGCCGCGGATGCAGCGCATGGCGCTCCCTAGCCGGGCATCAGCCAGCCCGCGGAGAAGTCTCGGCGGGGCGGCGTTGTCCGCCGCCGCGCGCAGCGCCTCTATGAGCAGCACATCAAGCAGGCGCCCGAGAACCATCTCCCAGGCGGCTCTCTCGTCCTGCGCCTCGTTCCTCACGAGCTGTACCAGCGTAGCAATCCTCTTGAGTCCGCGGACGTGGATGAACTCCGGAAGGAGTGAGAGGAGCAGCCGGCATCCGGCGAGCCGAAGGCAAGGCAGTCGACCAGCATGCGCACGTTCGCCGGCCCCGCAGGATCGCCGTCTCGTCGACGAAGCGGAACCAACAGTCCATCAGTTAATTAGACAGTCTCTTGTCAAAGTGACGATAGGCTGTCGATGCTCGCGGACGATAACACCACTCTGGTTCGACAACTCGCCATCGCTGTCTTTGAAGCGAACGGTCGTCTTGTCGAGACGGGCAATGCGCTCGTCCGCCCCATCGGCCTTAGCACGGCTTGGTGGCAGGTCCTGGCTGCGCTCGGTTATGCACCAATGCCCCTGCCTGTCGCCCATATCGCCCGCAATATGGGCCTGTCCCGTCAGGCCGTGCAGCGTGTCGTCGATCTCCTGGCAAAGCAGGGGCTCGTCCGTCTCGAACCTAATCCTCACCACCAGCGTGCCAAGCTCGTCGTTCTGACAGAGTCGGGCCGAGAGGCGCTGGCGGCCGCGGAGCAAGCCGTTGCGCCACTCGACCGTGACCTTCTCGCCAAGATCGGCGCCGAGCGTCTGTCTGTGGCCATCGCGGTCCTGCGCGAGATGAACGACGCGCTCCCGTAGACCCAATCTCCCCGCAGCATTCTCCCCGTCGAACTCACAGCCGCGACGACCGTGGCCAAAGGATCCGTCATGCCCGCTTCCCAGCCCAGCAACTTCGACACAGACGTCATCATTATGGGTGGCGGCCCGATCGGCCTCACCGCAGCCTGCGCGCTCGCCCACCACGGCGTCGACTTCCGGATCTTCGAGAGCCGGACCGAGCCGAAGCCGTATTCCCGCGCCAACAACTTATGGGCCCGCCCGCAAGAGCTGCTCGCCAGCATCGGCATCCGCGATGCCATCGCGGAGAAGGCCTACGCGATCACGAAGGTGAACACCTTCCTGAACGGGCGGCCGGTCGACCCGATTGCCATCGCAGAAGTCGCGAGCCCCTTTGGACCCGTCCTCTACAGCGGTCAAGACGTGATCGAGACGACGTTGGGCGAGCAGATAGAGGCCAACGGCGGTCGGCTGGAGCGCGGGCGCAAGGTCGTCAGCTTTCAACAGGACGACGAAGGCGTGAGCGTGGATGTCGTGTCCGTCGACGGGGACGGGAATGCCTCCGGCGACCCCGAGCCCCTGCGATGCCGCTACCTCGTTGGGGCAGACGGCGGCGCAGGGTTCGTGCGGCGTGAGCTCGGCCTCGACTTCGAACCGGAGAAACTACCGAACTGCATGAACCGCCAGCTCGACGCCAAGCTGTCATGGCGGCGCTCGACCGACCACGACCACCTCTGGTTCTTCTACTATCCGCGTGGCTTCTGCGGCGTCCTGCCCGTCTGGGGCGGCTACCACCGTTTGTTCTTCCTCGCCGACGACACCGGCATTCCGGACCGCGACCCGACGCTGGAGGAGATGCAGGCGATCGCCCGCGAGGTGACCGAGGACGAGACCCTGACGCTCACCGATCCGATCTGGCTGACGCATAGCCGCTTCCAGCACGGTGTCTCGCCGCACTACCGAAAGGATCGTGTTTTCCTGGTCGGGGACGCCGGACACATGACCCTGCCGGCGGGCGGACAGGGCATGAACGCGGGGCTGCACGATGCGGTCGGTCTCGCCTGGCGGCTTGCCACAGTCCTTCAGGGCCGGGCCGAGCCCGTGCTCCTCGATTCCTACGACACAGAGCGCGGCGGCGAGCACCAGCGCCTCGACAAGCAGCAGGTGCAGGGGTTCCAGAACAGCGTCTACCGCGGCCGACTCAAGGACGCGGCGGTGACTATCGCCGCGGCCGTCAGACCCGACATCGGCTCCCTCCTTCAGGGTACGGATGATCTCCAGCAGCTCACTGTCGCCTACCCCACGAGCCCGCTGAACAAGGACGGTTTCGGCACGCTGCAAAGGCTCTTGCACCGCGACGCTCTCAAGCCCGGCGACCGCGCGCCCGACGCCCCGGTGATCGCGGCCGACGGCACTTCGACGACGCTCTTCCAGCACATCTACAATCCGGACGGCCGGACCTTCGGCTGGGCGCTCCTGGCCTTCGACGGGCGCCAGCGCGATGCGCTCGCCGATCTCCGGCAGGCTGTCGATGAGGTCCGGGGATGGGATCTGGTGCGCCCGAGGCTGGTCCTTGGTGCGGCAGTCGCCGAAGCGGCGGCTCCGCTCGCCCTCTCAGACCTCGATGGGGAGGCCCATGCCGCTTACGGAATCGGGTCGTCGCCCGCTCTGGTCCTCATCCGTCCCGATGGGCACATTGCGTTCCGGGGTCTGGCTGATCAGCTCGAAGCGCTCGGCGCTTATTGCCAGAAGGTCTTCGGGCCGGCCGCCGGCTAAAGGAGAGGCAGGCGACAAGCGGACTGCGTCTCTATTGTTTCCCTCGCACTAACCAGAGGGGGGCGTCGTTCGCTTCGAGGCCGACGTCGGCTTTTCATCCCGCAGCTCCGGATGCGAAGGCGGGGCCGCGATGCCGCAGGTCAAGACATCGGCTGGGATATCGCGGAGGGCGGCGATCATACCTTTGGGCGGATACGGCTTGGGGAAGAAGATGCCGTCAGCGGGCAGTTCCCCCTGCGCCGGACGGACATGGCCCGACGTCACGATGATCGCCACGGAAGGCCAGTGGTGACGGACGGCGTGGGCGAGCTCCAGTCCGTCCATGGCGCCCGGCATGTCCACGTCGGTGAAGAGGACGCGGATATCGGGCTGGCGCTCCAGTATCCGGATGGCCGCGTCGGCGTTCGCGGCACCGAATGCAATGAAGCCCGCGTCCTCGATCAGGTCCATCGCATCCATGAGAAGGAGAGGCTCGTCATCCACGACAAGGACGGCGAACAGCGGTGGTTCAGAGGATTGGGCCATGAGCACCTAAGTCGCCTGGGAGCGAAGGGTTCACGGGCAACGGAGTTTTTTCACTCGCCGCCCTTCAGCTTCCCGTGCATGACGTAGCGGACCCCGTCCGAATGGTACTCGAGGGACGCCGTCCCACCGAAGTAGGCTGGCACCACTCGCTGGGTCAATCGGGACCCGAACCCCTGCTGCACGGGCGCGACCACGGCCGGTCCGCCACTTTCGGTCCACACAAAACGAAAATCGTCTTCGGACGTCCATTCGATGTCGACATGCCCGCCTTCGTTAGAGAGGGCACCGTATTTGGCGGCGTTCGTCGCCAGCTCATGGATCGCCAGCGCGAGACCCATCGCCTGCTGGGCTGTCAAATGCACCGAGGGGCCGTCGATCGTGAAGCGGCCTCCCCTGTCGCGGTGAGGGGCGATCGCCGCGGCGACAATCGCCAAGATATCGGCCGTTTCCCAGTTGGTATCGGTCAGCATGTCCTGGGCACGGCCAAGGGCTTGGATGCGTTCGGTCGCACGATGCGCCGCGTCGTCGAGGGACGAAGCATTCCGCAGGCTTTGGGTGACGACAGCCTGTACCATGGCCAGCGTGTTTTTCATGCGGTGCGTGAGCTCGCGTTGGAGAACACGCTGCGTGCGCTGCCAGGTCCGCTGTTCCTCCAGAATGCGCTGCATGGTCGAGAGCTTGAGGGCAGAGTCGATGTGGCTCGCGATGAGCTCCGCAAAAAGCTTGAACGTTCCGATGATCTCGGGCGTCTTCAGGCGCCGCGGCTGGGGGTCGATCGCGCAGAGCGTGCCGAAGAACGATCCGTCGGGCAGGATGAGGGGGAAAGAGATGTAGCTCTGGAAGCCGTACTTCGCGGGTGTCGGATGCAGACAGTAGGTCTCGTCCTCGGCAACGTGCTCTATGACGACCGCCTCGGGCCTCTGGCGGATCTCATGACAAATCGTCGTGTCGACCTCGAGCTCATCCCTTGGTTTGAGGCCGAAGCCGATCTCATCCCGGGTCGAACAGGCAATCCAACGCTCCGACGTCACCCTGGCGACGACGCCGAAGCCCATGCCGGTGAGTTGGCACATCGTGTCGAGTATCGACGGAACGGCTGGGATGCTCTGAATCAGATCGATGTCCGACTGGAAATCGTGGCTCACACTCACTGCCTGCAAAAGCCTCTACTTAACGTGATGCGGGTTAGCACGTTACCATGCCGAAGCGCGACCACGCGCCTTCTTGTCTCGAACACCCAGTCGCGTCCGTCTTCCTGCCATTGATCAACATCCAGTCTCTTTCAAAGTGGACAGACCTCATGTTGCCGTCCCCGGGGAACCCGTCATACCTCCCCGGGAACTGCATCTTGCAGTCGTGATGGGCTCAGCGGCTCCGGAGGCCAGTCGATACGCGGATCGACCCTTTGGGTCTTCAGAAGGCGGAAGTCCCTCCTGATCATCAGACGATGGTGCTCGCCAACAGAGCGATTTCAGGAACTCTCCTCCTCACCCGGAACGTCCGTATCCTCTCGCAGCGCATCGCGGACCCAGAGCTTATTGACGAGCACGAACACGACCACCGTCATGGGCGTTGCGAACAGCACGCCGAGCTGTCCAAACTGAACGCCGAAGGCCACGATGGCGAAGATCGTCAGTGCCGGCGGCAAGTCGACGGTCTTTTGCTGTACGAGCGACCTGCTTCAGGTTTTAGACTGCCAATCATTGCCAGTTTGCCATTAAGCCGCGGGCGGCCCATGGTCGCCTTGGCAATTTCGCCCATGGTCTCTTCAAGACAGGTTCTATGGCAACTGGTACCGTAAAATTCTTCAATGCCGACAAGGGCTTCGGCTTCATCACACCCGATGATGGTGGGAAGGACGTGTTCGTACATGTCTCCGCTGTGGAGCGATCGGGCATGTCCACCCTAAGCGAGAACCAGAAGGTATCGTTCGACACCGAGCCCGACACCCGGGGCAAGGGCGACAAGGCTGTCAATTTGCAAGCTATCTGAGCGCGCTCGGCAAACGTAGTGAGTGAACCCCTGTCGCGGTCGGGGTTTTCGATGAGAGTTTTATGGATCCCGCTGAATCCTCCAACACGGATATCCTCAAGTAGCCGCAATCAGGTCAGACTGCGACTAACGGACCTCTGACGGATAGGCAAATTGAAGGTGTCGTCATGAAGATTGTGGTCGGAACGATCGTAGCTCTCCGTCGATCGATATTCGACCACCGCTTGGGTGTTGGCCGCTCGCCCGATGGCAGCCCGCGACGCGGAAATCAAGACGGCCGCGCCCACGACGGCTTCTACAGTGCCGGGTTCGCGAATAGAGCAGCGACGACGATGGACCCGGGGGTCTCGCGGGAGAGGCTAGTACTCAACGCAAGCGCCTGAGTTTGGCGCTGAGGACACGCTGTAGTTCCTGAAGGCTGTGTGTCACTACGCTTCGGTCCGGAACATCCTGAAGCTCGTTCTCCACTTCCTGCCATACCTCCCGGAGCCGGCCCTGCATATCCACCCCGGAGGATGTCAGTCGAACGACGGTACGGCGAGCGTCGCGTGGATCTTCGGCCCGCTCAACAAGTCCCGCAGTCACGAGACGGTCGAGCATCTTCGAAACTGTCGAAGGGCGCACAGCCAAAGTGTCAGCCAAGCGGGAGCCGGATACCGTCCCCTCTGGGACCAGAGCCAGGAGCAGTTCGTCTTGCCCTGCATGCATGCCCAGATCAGCCAGCCTAAGGCCCATCATTGCGCGAATGGATTTGGCGATCGAGAGCAGCTTAGGAACAAGGGCCGCCTCAGCAGCGTCCATACCGTTGGTCGCCACTGCCTCGGTTGGCATCTTTGAGTTAACCATGAAAAGCGATTGAATCCTGAAACACCGAACGTCTCCCAAAACCGAAACATGCCGGCGCCGTCGGTCCCGGTGATCCCAGTTCACGAGAAGAGTGAGCTTTACTCCCGCTGTCCAGTCTATTCGGCGGTTTCCAGCGGTACTTCCAACTCCACGCAAACACCGCTACTCGGCCAGGACCACTTCACGGCTCCGCCAAGTTGGCGCGTCACGACACCCTCGAGCATCCGAATACCGACGCCAGCCTGAGTCGGTTCAGCGACATCATGCGCTCCTGTCTCGCGCCATCTAATGAGGAGGGACTGCGACTGGAGCACCCATTCGACTCCCACGGTTCCGCTTGGGTCCCGAAGAGATCCGTGACGTCTCGCGTTCGTCATGAGCTCGTGGAGAACCAGCGCTATTGGCTGGACCAGCGGCGTGGGAAGTTGAATGGGCGTCCCGTTCGCGCCGACGCATTCCCTGATTTCCTCCGGCGTCTCCGCCGCCAGCAGACAGGCAAGATCAACCCCGGACCATCCCGCTTCGCCGAGAAGCCGATGCGCACGAGCAAGCGTCTCCACCCTTTCCCGGATCGCTGTCGCATAGCCAGTGGCGGTATCGGCCTTGCTGAGGTTTACGAAGCTTTGCACGAGAGCGAGCGCATTCATCGCCCGGTGGTCCACCTCCCTTAGCAGGAGCCGCTCCGTCGCCTCCATCTGCTCTGCCCGTCTGCGGGCAGTGACGTCTTTTTGAGATGCGAAGTAGTAGATCACCTCTCCCATCTCATCGATGACAGGGCTGATGGCTAGCTGGTTCCAGAAGGCGCTGCCGTCCTTTCGGTAGTTGAGGAGCTCCACCTCGAGATCTTCAGTTCCCGCCCGCAAACCCTGGCGTATGGCTTCGACATCCGAGGGATCGGTGTCCGGTCCTTGAAGAAACCGGCAGTTCCGCCCGATCACCTCTTCAGCCGAGTACCCCGTCAAGGCAAGGAACGCTCGGTTGGCCAGCACGATCGGGCAGTCCGGCTGCCTCGCATCGCTGACCACCATCGGCATGCGGGTGCGCTCGACGGCAACCAGGGCCAACTCCCTGCGATCCGGAAGCACGACCGCTTGCGATGCCGCAGGTGCATCTCCCTTGAATGCTGCTCCGACCACCGCGTCCATCTGCATCTCCCGAGTTCGACGGGGTAACGCTCGCTGACGAAGAAGTTTCCCGGAAGCTAACGCGGTCCGTCATCGCGCCCATCGCTGCCGCATCGATCGCCGGTTCCGCGTCGCGCTCGATAAGCAAGCCGCTAGCGCTGAGGCTGGTGGGACGGTTGTTCAGCCTACGGTCTTCAGCAGGTGACGAAACTTGATCTGGAAAAGGCGACTTAAACCTTCAGCGCGCATCCGACGCCTGCTTACGCCGTGGAAGGCTCCAGCGCCGACGGTCTCCTTTCCAGCCAGACCGAAAACGTGCCACGACGCTGCTAAGCGGCCGCGGCGACGACGCTATCTCGGCCGCTGGCCTTGGCTTTGTAAAGTGCCACATCCGCCGACTGGATCAACCCGGCGAGATCCCGGAGTTCCGCTCCCGCCCCTGCCGTCAACGTCGCAACGCCGGCGCTGATAGTCACGACACCGTGGCTGCTGCCAGAGTGCGGGATCGCCATATCCCGGATTGCTCGACGCACGACCTCGGCTCGCTCGAATGCTCCGGCCGAGCTCGTGGCGGGCATCACCGCTGCAAGCTCCTCTCCGCCATAGCGTGCCGTGAGGTCTCCTGGACGTCGGAGGTTTTCCTCAAGCGCCCCGGCGATCCGGCGAAGGCATTCGTCTCCGGCTGGGTGCCCGTAGGTGTCGTTGAAGGCCTTGAAGCTGTCCACATCGATCAGGAGAAAGCTGAGGTCGGTCTTGGCGCGGACCGCGCGAGCGAATTCGGCGTCCAACTGCTTGTCGAGGGCGCGCCGATTGGCGAGGCCGGTCAGGCTATCGGTGGATGCCAGCTTCTCCAGCTTCAGGTTCGCTTCCGCAAGCTGGCTCTCCATCATCTTGCGGGTGGTAAAGTCTCGCATGACGAAGACCGTCCCTGGACCGTCCTCCAGGGGCTTGCCAGCCACCTCCACCCAGCGAAACCCTCCGCCACGATGGGCGACGCGGTATTGAACCCCCGCCACAGCTCGGCCCGCCAGCACCTCGGCCATCATGGCATCTACGATCCCGACGTCATCCGGATGCGCAAGATCACGCGGCCGCATATCGATCAGCTCTACCGGTTCGCATCCAAGGACGTCGCGGCTGGCGGGAGAGACGTAGACGCGCCTTCCGGTTGCGTCGGTACATGTGATCAGGTCGGCCGTGTTCTCCGCGAGTGCGCGAAACCGAGCTTCGCTTGCGGCCACGACCAATTCGGCCTCACGCCCGATCGAGAGCTTCCTCGACATCGCGTCAAGGACGCGACCCAGCTTCCGGAGTTCCGGAGCCTGCCAAGACTCGAGACTTGCCGTAGCGGCGAAATCCCCCGAACCAATCCCCGTCGCCGCGTCCATGAGGCGTCGAAGCGGGCGCAATTGCATGCGCTCGCTGATCCACCACACGGCCGAGGTTGCAACAAGCAGCAGTGTCAGGAGTCCAACGGAGGACAGCATTAGCCGATGGCGAACCGGTGCCATCAACGCACTGCGATCCTCGCCGACCGCGAGAACGATGTTCCCTGCGCTCGAGAGGGGAGCGAACCCGAATACCTTCTCCACGCCATCCATCCCCGACACTTCGGCCGTCCCTCCGCCGGGCATGCCGCGGACTGCTTCCGTCAGTGGATGTCCCGGGAAAGGCGCGCCAAAGGGGACGCCGAGCAGCGGCGGATAGTGCACGATGATCCGACCGGAATCGGGCTCCAGTAGCAGAACCGTCCTTTCTCCGCCGTCAGACACCGCCTCGATCTCCGTGGTCATGCGGTCGAGGTTCAAGCTGGCGAAGACGGCGCCCGTGAAGCCGCCTTGAGCTTGGGGGAACCTGCTCGCAGTGATCACTGTCGGCTTGCCGCTCACCTTCCCGATGACGAAGTTCCCGACGAGAAACTGAGCTGCCCCCGGCGCCATCATCCTGTCCCGCAGATCGACATCGCTCAGAGCCTGTCGGACCGCCAGCGAGTTATGGCAGGTGATCGTCCCGGCGGCGTCAACGACCCCGACCGTGTTGTAAAGCGGATTTGCTGCTTTTATCTGCCGGATGAACGAAGAGCACTCGCTACCTCCGGACGGGACGACGGCGGGAACCAACGCCAGCGCCTCCAGGAGCGTCATCGTCTCGGCAAACACACGAGACTCGATCGCGGCAGCCAGCTTCGCGGCGGCGTATACGTCGTTCTTTGCCTTCGCGATCGTCTGGTTGTGATCGACCCACAGATAGCAGACGAAGGCGATCGTCAGCGGAATCATGGCGAATGCCACGAGCGCGATCAGCCTGCTGCGCATGCCGATCGAGCCGATGGTGGGCAGCTTCAAGAGGTCTCGATTTCGAAGATGAGGTGCCACCGCGGCACGACGATGCCTCTATGGGTAGCAGGTTTCCCGCCGATTAGCTTTACCCGAGGTGACTCATGCATCCACTCGTCGGCGTGCACCTGATCCAGAACGAACCTCGCGACGTCTTCCCGGGAGATCGTGCCGCTATGAAACGCGAGAGGTTCGTGAGTGCCCGCACCGGCCGGCCTTCGCTTGTCAATGAGAACCGGCGGACGCACGAGAACCCGGCTGAGATCGTTGGACCGCAGAGCCGCTGCCGCCCCGGATCAGAGCCGCGGTCATTCGCACCGACGGGGATTCATCCTGGCACCCACGCGCCGTGAAGTCCCTGCGGCACCCTCTGGGGCATGCGGATCACCGCCACCGGTGCCTCCTCGATGCGCGCGGCGTCCAGGAGGGCGAGGTCGCTGGTGCCCGTCTCCGGGTCGTAGAGGAACGTGGCGAGCCAGCCGGTGTCGTCGGCCGCTCCGCCCGGAATGAACACCGCTTCCCCGGCGACGCGATTGCCAAAATCGTGCCGGGTTATGCGACTGGTCTCGGTGTCGACCTTGAGGAGGCAGTTGAAGGTGGCGGAAGCCGGGTTCACGAGTTTCAGGCTTTCGGTCAACGTGGGGACATACACGTGACGGCTCGGCCGGGCGACCCGGCGGTCATCGATGCGAGGGAATTCGACGGCGCCGTCGAACAGGGACGCGTCGTTTAACGTGCCTGCCGCCGGATGGAGGAGAAGGCGGTGAAGGCGCGGCGGCGCGTGCCTGCCACCACTGTAGCCGAGCCGGAGCGCTTGATGGCGGACGTAGTCGATGACGATCTCGTTGCCGCGCTCGAAGCCGTTGGCGAAGTGGAAGACGAAGCAGGCACCGGTCTCGATCCAGCGAGGGTTGCCGCCGTCCAGGTCCATGACGCCGATGCGGGTGCCAAGTTCTGGGCGCCACTGTAGGAAAGACTCGCCCCTTGCCGCGGCCGCCATGTCGAAGACGGCCGGCCCGATCATCAGGACAAGGTGACGCTCGGTCAGGATGAAGTCGTGGATCATACTCGGCGCCGCAAGCGCGACGGGGAAGCTGCGCTTCCAGCGGCCGGTCTGGTCGAGGTGGTGTATGGTGACCGTCGGACTCGCCAGGTCGTAAGCGAGCCCGAATAGGTCGCCCGTCACCGGATGAACGCGGTTATGGGCACCAAGGTCGAGCGGCCGGTCGGTTTCGCCGGTCCAAGGGCCAAGGGTTTCGAGATCGGGAGAGAGCTCCCAGGCGGGCTCGACCTCGCCGAGCGCAAGCAGATGGCCGCCATGATGCATGACGCCGATGAAGGCGCTCTGCTTGTCGGGCCCGGCAGACCCGAGCCCCGCCGGATCGGCGGGCGTGGGATCCATCAGACCGCCGAATACGGTATGCTTGGCCCTGTCCTCGATCTCGAACGAGGCTGTGCGCACGAAGCGGTTGCGGTAGCGGGCGCGGCCATTGTCGAACCAGACCGCATGCACCATGCCATCCCCCTCGAGCGGGTAGGTGTAGGAGACCGGCTCGAAGCGTGGGTTGGGCCCGTTCCGCATGTAGGCCCCCTTGAGATCATCGGGTATCCGACCCGAGATCACTGGCAAGTCGTCTGCCGAAACCTCCGTGCCGATCGGCGCAAAATTGCCCGAGAGGTGCGGGTCGTCCGATGTCCAGTTGATCGGCGCAGCGAGTGGTTCGGGCAGCTCACTTCTCCCTACGAGTTGATGGCGAAAGCCAGAAGCAGGCCACCGATAAGACCGACATTAACCGTTAATCCCGGCAGCTCGGAACGGCTGTCACGCAGACCGGCGGGTGCCCGTGGCTCACGCCCTATCAGTCCCGAGAACGGGTGAGGGTCGAAGAACTCGACCTACTAGCGGCGACCCCAATCGGATAGCTTCGCCTTGTCCCGCAGACCGCCCTGCATCTCCACGCACAGATCTTCCGCTCTTGATCCCTGTTGGTTTCTCAGCTCAAAATGATTGGTGCCGGATGCTGACCTTCCCGAAACCTTCGCCACCATATCCCAGAAGTTTCTGCCCCTTCAACTGCGGCAAGCCCGAAGCTGCTCGTCTCGGCACGACCGTGGGCACCGGCCGACACTTGTTCACCCAAGCGCTTGCCAAAGTCGCGAGATCACTGTGCTCGGCCGAAAATGCAGGCAAGCGCGTCGCTGCTAAGGTCATCCTCGGCGACGCCCTCGACGAAGTGACCGTGCGCCCGCCGGCGGCTGATAACTGTTGCACAGTGTATTCCTATAGAAGTGGGACGCTCCGATTGGAGCGGTCCCGGCATTGATGGTTATCGTTGCAGTTCAGAGCCGGCCTTCGGCCACGAGGTCGCGGGTCCGCTTCAGCGTCGACAGCAAGGCGCTTCTGTATCCCTTGTCGCTGTCGAACTGCGCCTGTTCAGCTTGCTCCTCGGGCCCGTTCGGCTCCTTCCCGCGCAGGCCGAGATAGCAGTAGAAGCGCAGTTGCAGCTCGCCGGCGTCGTCATCAATGAGTTCGTTTACGATGGCGCCCTCACGCGGGCCCGTTGCTTGGAAGAAGGTGACCTTGGTCTGCGGCTCGAGGGTGATGATCTCGCGGAGATCGGCACCCGCGATGGTGGCATCGCGCACGAAGTGGGTCGTGCTTTCCTCGACGACCTCGCAGCGCGTGCAAAGGCCGAACGGCAGGAACTCGCGGGCATCGCGTGCCTTGAGCTCGAGGCCCGCCCAAACCTGTGCGCGGCTCAGCCTGGTCTCGCCCTCCGGGTTCACCGGGACGGTGGCGGTCGAGTAGATCATGGGAATGCTCCGTATTGTTCAGGGGCGATATCGCCCGGTCGTGTCTGGGGGTGTGCGGCCTCGCCGTCAGGCCGCGGTAGCGATCTCGGCGGCGAAGTTGCGATAGGTGCGCAGCGGACGTCCCAGGAGCGCGGTCAGGCGCTCGACGTCACCCGCCTCCGGAACCATGCCGTCGGTCAGGAAGCGCTCGGCCATCAGGCGCATGTCGTAGGCCATCCAGCCGGGCATGAACTGGCGCATGTTCTGCTCGAACCCGGCGGTGTCGTCGCCGCCGTAGCCGATCGGGCGGCCAAGCACCTCGGACCAGATGGCGGCAACATCTGTCCCGGTCAGCGTGTCCGGGCCGACCAGGTTGATGCGGGTGAGCGGGAGCGGCGTGGACGAGGCTTCGCGGTGTACGAGTTCGATGGCGGCGATCTCGCCGATGTCGCGCGCGTCGATCATGGCGATGCCCTTGCCACCGATCGGCATCGGGTAAATGCCATGGCCGGTCACCACGTCCTTGATGGTAACGTCGTTATTCATGAAGTAGGCGGGGCGCAGGATGGTGGCGTTGAAGCCCGTCTGCTCGATCATTCGCTCGACACCGAGCTTTCCGGCGAAGTGCGGCACGTTCACGTAGACGTCGCTGTGGATCACCGAAAGGTAGACGACCCGCTCGATGCCGGCATCCCGGGCCAGGCTAAGGGTGATCAGTGCCTGGATGAATTCCTCCGGCACGACGGCGTTGAGCAGGAACAGGGTCGAGACGCCCGAGAGCGCGCTGCGCATGGAGTCGACATCGAGCAGGTCGCCCTGCACCACCTCGACCTTCCCGGGAAGATCCGCCTTTGCGGGATCGCGGACGAGGGCGCGGACGTCGGCGCCGCGTGAGATGAGCTGTTCGACGACGTTGCGGCCGACTGTGCCGGTGGCGCCTGTGACGAGGATGGTCATCGGAGAAACTCCTGTTTGCGTTGGGTACAGTTGCAAGATCGATGATCCACCTTCATTCCAATAGCCGCGAACTTTGGACGCGCTGTCTCACAGGTGGAACAGATGGATCTTCTCGCCCTTGCTGACTTCAACCTCGTCGCCCGGCACGAAGGGTTCGGCCGGGCCGCACGTGCAACCGGGCGCCCGAAGGCGACGCTGTCGCGTCGGGTCTCGGAATTGGAGGCCAATCTTGACCTGCGGCTGTTCGAGCGCGGTGGCCGCGTACTGAAGCTGACCGAGGAAGGGCGGGCGCTCTACGAGCGGACGGGGGCGCTTCTCACCGACCTCGAGGAGACCGCGTCCGCCATCGCGTCAGGCGGGCATCGCCCACGCGGGCGGCTGCGCATCAGCGCGCCGCTGCTTTTCTCGCAGACCGCCATGGGCAGGCTCGCTGCGGGCTTCGCGCTGAAGCATCCCGAGGTCCGGCTCGAGGTGACGACGGAGGACCGCGCCGTCGACATGGTGGAGGAAGCGTACGACCTGGTGATCCGGGTCAACCCGGAGCCCGACGAAAGCCTCGTCGGGCGGATCTTCCTTCGCGATCGGCTGGTGGTCGTGGCGAGACCGGACCTGATGCCGCCGGCCGACGGATCGCCCGTCCCCGCCGTCGTCCGCGGCGTCGTCCGCTCGAGCGAGACCTGGAAGATGACGACGGCCGAAGGTGTGGCAAGCATCGGGGTCAGTCCCGTCCTCAGCCTGTCGTCGCTCATCATGGTGCGCGACGCGGTACGAATGGGGGTCGGCGTCGGCCGGCTGCCGATCTCGCTCGTCGGCCGCGATCTGGATGCGGGGCGGCTGGTTCGGTGGGGCGACGTCGAAGGACCGGAGATTGCTCTTTGGACGTTGTACCCGAGCCGGCGGCTACTCAGCGCCCGGGTATCCGCCTTTCTCAACCATCTGAGGGAAGCTTTTCCCAACGGGACGCCCGACGAGCTTGCGGCGCACGTCGGGCACTAAACGCTCCCGCTTCAGGTTCGCTCTCGACCCCTTCTGCCCGTGCGTGACGATACGCAGCGTCCCAGAAAGCGGTCATCCTGAACGCTAGGCCGCTGCCTTCGCGCGATCATGCGCTGCCTTGGCTTTTTCGATGTCGTCGCCATGGGCGAGCGCCCACGCACAGAGGGCCTCGAAAGGCTGGCGCAGCGAATGGCCAAGCGGCGTGATCGTGTATTCGACGCCGATCGGCGCCGTTGGCAGCACGGTCCGCGTCACAAGGCCATTGCGCTCCAACCGCTTCAGCGCATCTGCCAACGCCTTATGGGTAATGCCGTCGAGGCGTCGCTTAATCTCGTTGAAGCGCGACGGCTTCGGGCACAGCACCGTCAGGATCAGGATCGTCCACTTGTCGGCGATCTTGTCGAGAACCGGACGCACGCGTGCCATGTCGTCGAGCGCGCACTGCGATAGAGCCTCGAGGTCGATATCATCGGGCATATCTAGGCTATTCCAGGTGCGTTATTGCTATCAGATACACAGCGTATACCTCTGCGCCATCACCGACGAAAGGACATCGTGATGGTTGGAATGAGGGATAGGGTCGCACTAGTGGTGGGCGGCGCGAAGGGGATCGGTCTCGCCGTTTCGGAACGGCTGGCGGCCGAAGGCGCAATCGTGTTTCTCACCGGACGACGCGCCGATGAGGTGGAACGGGCCGCCGCTTCGATTGGCCGGGGAGCCACAGGAATTGTCGCGGACGCGAGTCGTCCGGAAGAGATGGTGCGGGTCGTGGAAGAGGTTCGGGCGGCGCAGGGCCGCATCGACGCGCTGGTACTGAATGCCGGCATCTCGGAACCCGCGTCCATCGCCGAGATGACGCCCGACCATGTAGATCGTCACTTCGCTGTCAACGTCCGGGGCGCCGCCTTCGGCTTGCAGGCCGCGCTCGGCGCGATGAGCGAGGGCGGATCCGTGGTGCTGATGGGATCGATCGCAGGTGTGGCGGGAATTGCCTCCTACGGCACTTACGCGGCGACGAAGGCGGCGCTGCGTTCCTATGCGCGCACATGGACGGCGGAACTCGCACCGCGGGGTATTCGCGTCAACGTCGTGGCGCCGGGCCCGACCGATACGGACATGATGGCAGCCGTGCCGGAAGACGTCCGTGCCACGTTGATCGCGCCGATCCCGATGGGCCGCATGGCGCGCCCCGAGGAGGTGGCCTCCGCGACGCTCTTCCTGCTTAGCGGCGAGGCAGGCTTCATCGCCGGAGCCGAACTCTGTGTCGACGGCGGCATGCGGCAGGTCTGACGCCCTCGTCATCAACCGACGGCAGCTTTCGGGGGAGCGAGACCCGAAAGCTGTCAGTCGGGTTTCCACCCGGATCAGAATAATTATGGTTGCCGTCTCGGGTCGGAAGGAGACGGTCCGCTTCAGGTGGCGACGGACCCCGAAAGCCGCCATTCGGTCCTCGACTCGTCTCAGCCGCTCAAGAGCGTCGGGGGTGATCATGGACGCGGTCACTCGTTGACCAGGCGAGTCATCCGAGCGCGGCAATGACACTGCGGCGGCTCACGTGACCCGCAGATCGTGTTCTCATCTCAGCCGCCCAGGAATGACACAAGAGACGCGTTGACCGCTGCCGTCTCCTCCCGATGGACCCAGTGTGTCGCCCTGTCAAAAGTCTCCAGGTAGCCGTTGTCGCAGAATGCCAGGCTGCGTTGGGCAAGGCCGAACTCCAGCGCCTGATCCTGCATGCCCCACAAGACAAGGGTCGGGGTCGCGATCCGCTCCTTCATGATCGGGCGGAAACGGAGGGCCCGGTACCAGTTCAGCATTGCCGTGAGTGAGCCCTGCTGCTCCCACGCCCGCCGGTAATCGGCCATATCCTCGTTCGTGAAGGCATTCTGCCTGCTGGTCCTCTCCAGCGCCTGGACCAGAACCGCCGAGCGACGCGCGCTTAAGATGATCTCGGGAAACAATGGGAACTGAAAGAAGCCGGCATAGCTGCTGCGCAGAAACTGCGTCGGCGATCGCAATGCGTGAGGGAACAGCGCCTCAGGATGCGGCGCGTTCAGGATAACGAGCTTGTCGACCCGATGAGACATTTTCGCCCCCGCCGCCCAGCCAACAATCCCACCCCAGTCATGGCCGACGAGGTGCAAGCGCTCATAGCCGAGCGCGTCGGCGAGGCCGGCAACGTCGCCCAGGAGCTTAGGCAATGTGTACTCGCGGATGCCCTTGGGCTTATCGCTGGTGTTGTAGCCTCTTTGGTCAGGGACGATGACCCGGTACCCTGCCGAGGCCAAGGCTTGGATCTGTTGGCGCCAGCCGATCCAGAAATCTGGAAAGCCATGCAGGAGCATGACCGGCTTGCCATCCGCCGGTCCAGCCTGGACCACGTGAAGCCGAGTGCTTGCGGCTGAAACGAACCGATGTTCGAGATCGAGCGAAATCATGGCCGCGTAACGCGGTTCTTGTAGAATTGATCCGGTGCCACGTGCCAACGTTGAGCGTCTCGGACGTCGATCGAAGACCTGAGGTCAGCCCTCCCCCCTCGCGCCAGGAGGCGCTTTGGTTTTAACGTAAAAGCCGGAACGGCCCGGAAGCCGACAGTCGGCCTTGGAACACGCGAACGGTAAAAGCCGCCGTTTCACTCGATGCCCATTGCAACCGCCTACATGGAGCTTCGCATCTCCGGAAAGCCGCAGTCACTTGGAAGACTGTGCGTCCTCAGTACTGGTTACCTTCAAATGCTATCCTAAGCCTCGTGTCTAGCGGACAGCGGAAACACGTCGTCGCCCTGCGTAGGAATGAGGAATGGCTTGAAAAGGTGCGAAACCTGATTGAGGCCCCAGTCCAGATGTCCGGCGTCCAGTTTCTCGATTCCCTCCTGAAGGTTGAGATAGACGGCCCAGTAGGTCGAGACGATCCAAACGTTCGCGAGAAGCGGCTCGATGTCTTCCTCAGGCACGTCGACGATCTGGTCCTCGATCATGCGCCGCAGGAGCGCTTCAACGACGCCGCGCATCCGGCCGCTCATATTCCTGATCGGGGTCGCCAGCGCCGGCATGGTGGCGGCAAGCGCGAGAAGATCGCGAAACAGGAAGCGATATGCCCAGACCAGCCGAAACCAGTCACTGAGAAGGTCCCCGTAGGCTCGCGCTTCACCCAAATCGCCACCGAGAGCCCTGACTGCAAAAGTTTCTGCATCAGCCTCGAAGCGATTGAACAGCGACAAAACCAAGCTCTCCTTGGTGCGGAAGTGATAGTAGAGGTTGCCCTCGTTGATCCCGACCGTCCGCGCGATCTCGGCCGTCGTGACCCGTTCGGGCCCCCGCTCGTTGAATAGCCCGAGCGTCGCTTCAAGAATCCTGTCCCGTGTCCTGCCGCGCGTCCGTAGCCCCTCGTTATTTCCTGCCGTCCTCATGTTCGGCCCGCCCTGAAAGAATCTGAGGTACTCACCTCAATTTCGCCTGATAAGGTATTCACCTCACGTCTCATGCTCGAGCCTCACTTGCAAACAGGGACACCATGTCTTCGAACGCGCTTCCTCGCCGCCGTCTTCCTTCCCTTGGTGCGCTGGTAGCTGCGCCGTACACGGTGCGTGCCCTAACCGCCATCGTCAGAAACCCGCTCGAGGCTCTTCCTCCTGAAATCTACCGTGAGCCGATGGTTGCCTCGCGCATGGCGGGAACGCCGCGGATCTACCTGGCCGATCCCGTCCTCATCCATGAAGCACTCGTCAAGAACGCCGATGCCCTCGACAAGGGCGAGGAAGTGCGGCGCGCCCTCGGGCCCGCGCTGGGAAAGGGCCTGCTGACGGCCGATGGCGCTCATTGGAAATGGCAGCGGCAGTCCGTCGCGCACGCGTTCCGGCACGAGAAGTTGCTGGCCCTCCAGCCGGCGATGATCGCGGCGGCTAAGGACACCGGACAGCGTTGGCGGGCGCAAGGAACAACAACCGTCGATATCGGCCACGAGATGATGCGCACGACCTTCGACATCATCGTGGAGACGATGATGACGGGTGGCGCGGGGATCGACGTGGGTCGGGTCGAGCAGGGCATCACCGATTATCTCAAGCCAAGCGGGTGGACCTTCGCCCTTAGCATCCTTGGTGCCCCGGACTGGATCCCCTACCCGGGTCGACGGAAGGCCAGCGCGGCGGTCGCCTTCCTGCGCTCCAGCTTGCACGCCATCATCGCCGATCGGCGCCAGGGCGCTGATCAGAGGCAGGACCTTGTCGCCATGCTGCTCGCCGCTGCGGATCCGGAAACGGGGCGCACGATGACCGACGAGGAGATCGTCGACAACTTGATGACATTCATCACGGCGGGGCACGAGACCACGGCGCTCGGGCTCGCGTGGACCTTCCATCTCCTGGCGCTCCATCCGGCAATCGAGACAAGGGTACTTAAAGAGATCGCCACTGTGACGGGCGGCCAGGCGGTCGCGGCGGAACACGTCGCCAAGCTCGCCTTTACGCGCCAGGTGTTCTCTGAGGCTATGCGGCTCTATCCCCCGGCGCCCATCATCACCCGAACGGCGATCCGGGACTTTGTCCTCAGGGAGCACTCGATTGCCGCGGGGACCATCATCTACGTGCCGATCCACGCGGTCCACCATCACACAGCGCTGTGGGACAACCCAGAAGCATTCGACCCTGATCGCTTTGCCCCGGAGGCCAGCACGGCCCGACATCGCTACGCCTACATGCCGTTCGGTGCGGGGCCGCGTGTCTGCATCGGCAACGCTTTCGCCGTGATGGAGGCCGTCGCCATGCTAGCGGTGCTCCTATCGGCCTTCAAGGTTTCTGCCGCGTCCGCGAGCCCTCCGCAACCGATCATGAAGGTCACGCTGCGTCCAAAGCAGAGCCTCGTAATGAGGGTCGAGGATCGGCACGGCTCAAGCTCCTGCATTCCGCGTGCCCGCCGACTGGTGCGAGAAGAATGACTGTTGATATGCTCATCCGTTAATGCACTCGCCGAAATGGTGATCGGCCTCTTCAAGACCGACGTTACATCGCCGCGAACCATGGCGGTCCTTCGAAGCCGTCGCCCTTCGTCTCGGCACCGGGCGGCATGGCCGAAGGACCGGTGGGCGCTGGTGCGAGCTGCCTGCCGAACGGCTGCTCGGTTATCACGAAGTGCCGCTCCATAGCCGCGGCGATGATCTCAGCCATCTCTTCCCGAGCGAGGTCGTCTATTAGTCTCTGAGCACGCTCTCGTCGACGCCGTGCGCTATCGCGAGCGCTTGCCGTTCCTCCGGCGTCGGCTCTTCTAAGCCGCCCTCGATGTACCAAACGCGCTTAGGCGTGAGCCCGGCATACTTGGTGACGAAATAGAACTCCAACTCATGATGCTGGCTGCGCGGACAGTCCGGCAACTCCCCGATCGCTCGATGTGTCGCTACGAGCCGCGTTCTGGATAGATTAAAGTCAGTCTTCGACTGACGGTCGTGCAATCGGACGATCCAAATGTTTCAGGACCTCGATGAAGGCGCGCAGTGCGGCCGGCACGTGACGCCTTCCAGGGTAGTAGAGGCAGAGCCCGGGGTATGCCGGACACCAATCCTCCAGCACGGTGACAACGCGCCCTGCCCGCAGCTCGGGCTCGGCGAAGGACTCCGCCACGAAAGCAATTCCGAGGCCGTCCGCCGCCGCCGCCGCCATCAGACGGCTATCGTCGAGCGTCAGCGAGCCGGGCACGTCGACAACGATTTCCTCTCCCCGCTTTTCGAACTCCCATCGGTAAAGTTTTCCGCTCGGCATACGATGGCGGATGCAGCGGTGTCCTCGCAAGTCGTCGGGCACGACCGGGTTCCCATGACTTTCGAGATACGCAGGGGCCGCGACCACCAGGAAACGGAAATTTCCGCCGAACGGGACTGAGATCATGTCCTGAGGCACCGCTTCGCGGAGGCGGACGCCTGCGTCGAAACCCGCCTCAACGATGTCGATCAGGCGTCCGTCGGTGACGAGATCCAGATCGACCCCAGGATAACGCTCGGCGAAGGTCGGAACGGCCATGCGGAGAAGCGTCTCCGTGGCTGCGGCGGGGCAGTTAATGCGCAGGATCCCGCCAATAGCACCCGCCTCCCCCGTGACCGCGTCCAGCGCCTCGTCGAGGTCCTGAAGCACCGGAACGATTCGGCGCAAAAGCTCGCCGCCCGCCTCGGTGGGCGACACACTCCGTGTCGTACGATTGAGGAGGCGCACCCCGAGGGTCCGCTCGAGCCCAATCAAAGTGTGACTGAGCGCGGAGCGGGACATGCCCAAAGAATCGGCCGCCTGCCGGAAGCTGCGATGGCGGGCGACCGTCGCGAAGGCCGTCAGTTCCGCAAGGCTTACTTTCGGCATTGGTGAAAGTTCCTCACGACGGCATGCGATTCAAGCAGCCTAATGCCACGGGTTGGTGGCCGCTAGATGTGGCCTCGAAACGATCAGCGAAGATTGGACAAACAATGAAGACAATCGTGATCACCGGGGTTTCGAGTGGCCTAGGACGCGTCATGGCTGAAGAGGCACTGTCGCGCGGCCATAAGGTGGTCGGCACCCTTCGACAGAAGGATCAGCAAGCCGCCTTCGAGGCAATCTCGCCGGGGCGGTCAATCGGCCGGATCATGGACGTGACGGACTTGTCTCAGGTCTCGTCGTTCGCACGTACCGTCGAGGACGAGGTCGGGCCAATCGATGTCTTGGTCAACAATGCCGGCTTCGGCCTTACGGGCGTCATTGAGGAATTGGATCTCGACGCGCTGCGCCGCCAGTTCGACGTCAACGTCTTCGGCCCAGTGGCGCTGATCCAGGCGGTGCTGCCTTTCATGCGGGAGCGGAAGGCGGGTCATGTCGTGAACATCGTATCCCAGGGCGGCATCATCACCTTTCCTGGCCTCGGTGCCTACCACGGCAGCAAGTTCGCTCTCCTCGGCATCAACGATGCACTTGCAAAGGAAGTCTCCGGCTTGGGTATCCATGTGACCGCGATCCTGCCTGGCCTCTACCGATCGGAATGGAGCGGGCGGTCGCAAGTGCAGACCGACCACAACATCGCCGACTACGACGCGGTCCTTCGGATGGACGGCGAGTTGAATTGGGGCGACCCGGCAGCATTGGGGCGGGTCGTGCTGGACGCCATCGAGATGTCTACCCCACCCGAGCACCTGCTCGTAGGTCCGTCGGCGATCAAGAACGTCAAGGAACGGCTGGCGCAGTGGTCGTCCGAAATCGAGCGCTGGCAGCCTCTCTCATTCGCGGACGGAGAGGGCTGAGATGATCGTAGAGAAAGCGAGCGATCCCCTACAGTCGATCAAGCTTCTTACGCGGTTTGAAGCGCCGGACGCCCAGGCGGCGGAAGCATTCCTACTTCAGCTTCAGGCTGTCCGAGCGTCGGTGGAAGAGGAGCCGGGGCATGTTGCGTATGAGGTGTATCGATCCCGCGAACAGTCGACGGTCCTCTTCGTGGTGGAGGAATGGCGAACGCAGAACGATGCCGATCTCCACGTCGCGACGGTAACGGCCGGCGAGGAGGCACGCTCGGCGCTTGCCCTCCTTTCCAAACCACCAGTCACCGTAACCCTCGTCGCCTGCTAAAGGAGCTGGACGGACATGAACATCTCGGGAAACACGATCCTCATCACGGGCGCCGGCACGGGTATGGGCCTAATTGCCGCTAAGGTACTTGCTGCGCGCGGCAACCGGGTCATCATGGTAGCCCGTGACGCGGAACGCCTCCGAAGGGAAGCGGAAGCGTTGCCGGGCACCCTGGCCTACGCCTGCGACATAGCCGATGCCGGGCAGGTCGACGGATTGCTTGACTGGGTCAGGGGGAACGCACCCGAACTGAACGTGCTGTTCCTCAATGCGGGTGTGACGCACACGTACCGCCTCTTCGACGGGACCGACGCCGCAAGGAACGCGCGCCTCGAGATGCTGGTCAATTTCGTATCCGCGGTCGACCTGACACACCGCTTCCTGCCTTTGCTGGAAAGCCGCCCGAATCCAGCCCTGATCGTGACTACGTCCGGCGTCGTGTATGCGCCCGATACGACGAACCCCACCTACAGTGCCACCAAGGCCGCCCTCCACTCCTATGTCCAGTCGATGCGGTATCGGCTGAAGCAGGTCGACTCGCCTGTGCGACTGTTCGAACTTGTATCGCCCCTGGTCGACACGCCGTTTGCATCTGGCGTCAAATCCGACGCCAAGGCTAAGCCCGAGACGGTGATCGCCGAGCTGCTGCGTGCACTGGAAGAAGACACGTTCGACATCCGCCCGGGGTCCAGCCAAGCCTTGTACGAAGCGTGGCGAGCTGATCCCGAGAAGGCGGCGGCCATGGTCAACGAGGTTACGGGCGCCTGATACCGTCGAGCATTAGCTTGGCTAGGGGGCCGCATATCGCTCGCTCCGTCCCCCCCCCCCCGCTCACGCGGACTCAAGCGGGCATCCAAGTCAGGAGAAATACAAAATGCCCAGTGAACCGATCCGCAGTCCGGAGGCCGATCATCTCCTCACGCCGCAGAACGCGGCCTTCATCATCATCGACTATCAGCCTGTCCAGGTGAATTCGATCGCCTCAATGGATCGCCAGCTCCTCGTCAACAACATCGTGGGCTGCGCGAAGGCGGCGGTGGCTTACGGCCTCCCGGTGATCCATTCGACGGTGAACGTCGACACCGGCCTGAACAAACCGCCCGTGCCGCAGGTTCGTAAGGCTCTCGAGGGCTATCCGACCTATGACCGCGCCACGATCAATTCGTGGGAGGATGTCGAGTTCAGGAAGGCTGTCGAGGCGACCGGCCGCAAGAAGCTGATCATGACGGCGCTATGGACCGAGGCGTGCCTCACCTTTCCGGCGCTGGACGCTCTGCGCGAGGGCTACGAGGTCTATGTGCCAGTCGATGCGGTCGGCGGCACGTCGGTCGCCGCGCATGAAGCGGCGTTGCGCCGAGTTGAGCAGGCGGGCGCCAAGATGATTAGCGTAGTGCAGCTCTTCTGCGAATTACAGCGCGACTGGGAGCGTGCCGACACCGTGCCGGCGTTCATGAAACTCTTCATCGAGACCGGTGGAACCGCCGGCCTTCAGTTCGCCGCTGACAAGGCAGGGTGAATAGGAGACGTCCTGCCGGCCGGGCAGGACGGTACTCCATCAGAAGGCTGTCTTTGCTCCACCGAGTCCGGCTAAGCCCAATCACGCAGGTCGGCCTCGACTATGCGCGATCTCCCCCGATACTTGCGCAGGTTTTGGCGCGCAAGCGCCAGAAGCCCGGGTCGAAGTCGATCGTGATCGCCTTGGCGTTCGGGAGTCTCGCAAGATGTAGCTTCGAGAACGATCTGAGCCCGCCTCCAAGGTCGAGAATGGTAGATGCGTCGGGACGCGCGTACACTCCCACGACGTGAGGAAGCAAGGGGAAGCGGCCGATCCCGCAGCAGATCCCCACGAAGGCGAGGACCGCAAGCACGGCGGAATAACCCGCGATCCAGATAAGAAACGTCCTCTTCTAACGCTCGAGCAAGGTGCGGCGGAGCGAGAACCCCAGTCATCCCTTGATCCATTGGCTGATACGCTCAGCCAGCATCACGACCGTCGGGTTGGTCGCGACAGATGGAACGTCCGGGAAGATCGACGCATCCGCCACGCGCAGGTTGGCAACGCCCCGCACACGGCCCTGGTAGTCCGTGACGGCGTTCGCATCGTCATCGCCGCCCATAGGCGCGGTCGAGGCGGGATGGTGATAGATGTCGAGCGCTGTGGGCAAAGCCGCTTCGAGATCCGCCGGGTCAACGATCGCTGCACCTGGGACGAGTTCCTGAGCGATGATGTCGGCGAGCGGCCCTTGGCTTGCGATGTTGCGGATCATCTGGATGCCTTCGACCATCAGCGCCCGGTCCTCCGCTTCGCCTAGAATGTTGAGATCGATGATTGGCGCTGTCTCGGGATTGGGATCCCGAAGTTTCAGCGTCCCGGTCGATCTCGGCCGCGTGACCGCCAGCGCCAGCATGAAGATTGCGCCAGTCGGTGAGTCTGCCGGATCGCCGTAGTGCACGGCGCTGACGTGGAGATCGCCGTCCTTTGATCCGCCCTTCGACGAACGTGCCCAAAGGATTGCGCCGACAGGTGGGATCGGCAGGCCCAGGCGGTCCGCATGCGCCGCCCAGACTGTAAAGAAGAACGGATGCTCCTGTAGCCGCTGGCCGACAGGCAGGTTGGCGACGACGGGGATGTTCAATGCTTCAAGTTCAGCAGCGGGTCCGATGCCTGAGCGGAGCAGGATTGCCGGCGATCCGTATGCGCCGGCCGACAGCACGATCTCGCTTCCGCTAATACGCTCGTTGCCGGCGAGGATGATTGCTACGGCTCGGCCGTTCTCGACTTCGACCCGATCGACGAGTGTCTCGCTGCGGATAGTCAGGTTCGGACGGGCGCGAACGGCATCCGACAGGTAGGTCATGCCTGTATTGAGGCGCTGTCCCGCACGATTGTTCATAGGATAGGGTCCGACACCGAACGGAACCTCGCCGTTGAAGTCCGTGACGCGTGCAAAACCCGCAATCTCGGCCGACGCGATGAAGGCGCGCTGCATGTCCGAGATCTCATCCTCCTGAAGCTGATGGATCGGCTCCGGTCCAAAACGGCCATGGCACTGGTCTGATCCCGACGCCGTCCGCTCGCTCGCCCGGAACGACGGCAACACGTCACTGATGGACCAATGCGGCAAACCCGCCTCCGTCCAACGCTCGAAATCGGCCGCCGGCGCCCGCATCCAAACCCCTGCATTCACAGCGGACGACCCTCCCAGCACTTTGCCGCGCGGCGCGGGAAACGACTTTCCACTCCAGCCCGGCTCGGAAACAAAACCCCAATCATGGTCCGGATTGCCTCCGATGACGGTCTGAAGGCGGACCGCATCGGGATAAGCATGCGGCGGATAAGACTTGCCGGCCTCGACCAGCAGCACACGGCGGGATGCATCTTCGCTCAGGCGACTGGCGAGAACGGCCCCCGCCGAACCACCGCCGACCACGATGTAATCGAATGCCGGATTCCTGTTCATCGCACCAGCAGATGAAAGACTACCTGTCTGCTCTTCGGTGCTTTCTATACTATTCTCCATGCATAACTCCATTTGATTATTGTGAGGGACCTAGAAAATAATGATAAGACGATGTTTAATTTTCTCAGGTCTCGTTGGTGGATCTGGAATGGACAGGTCGCGGGTCATCGGCGTCGGAAGGCTGGCCGGAAGGCATCCCGCACCGACCATCCCGAAAACGCCATCGAGAGACCGCTGCCCAGGCAGGCTGACGGGCTGTGTTGGCGTGGACGACATTGTAGTTCCCCTCTCGCACGGCGCCCTGAAGCAAGCCGCTGCGGCTGTGGTTCGAGATGTCACGAGGACCTGCCGGGGCTTGTTCGCGCATGCGCATCGTCAGGTCCCTCGCCTTCCTTCAAGCAAGGTCGGCCATCGAGTTCAGCCCGCGACGATGCGTCTGGCGGCGGCGAGGTTCGCTTCGAGTTCGGAACGGGTCTGTGCGCTTCGTTTCCAGGCGGGCTGGCCGGGGCGCGTCCTCCACGACTCCTTGAGCGGACTGTTGTCGACGGTATCGAAGCCGAACTGCTCGTAGAGGCGTGCCACGATCTCGACGGCTTCCGGAAAGTCGCTGGAAGCCGAAAGTGCCAGCCGATTGGCGGAGCCGACCGGCCTGCCCCACGTGAGGATGCGGGGTGCCTGAATATGCGTGAAGGCCTTTACGACCTTAGAGGACGGAAGCTGCTCCTGGCGCAGTTCGTGTTCCGTCTTCTCGCCCAAGTCGACGATCGCATAGTTGCCGTCTCGCCATGGCATGTAGTTGTTGGTGTCGATCACGACCTTGCCCGCAAGCTGATCAGTCGGCATGTCGTTCACGAGCCGGAGAGGAACTGCGACGACGACGACGTCCCCGGCTTTGGCGGCTTCGGCGGCCGTCGCTGCCCGTGCCGAGGGACCGAGCGCGGCAACGAGACCGCTCAGCGTTTGGGGTCCGCGTGAGTTCGCGATCACGACCTGGTAGCCGTTTGCGATTGCCGCACGGGCAAGATGGCTGCCCACCTCCCCCGCTCCGATGATTCCGATGGTCTTCATGAACGTGTGCCTCGGTTCTTGATCGATGGCGCGACAGCGTAGAGAAGGAGCGATGGCCACCGCCGCCGCCGCCTCGTTCACGCTATGCGGCGGCGACGAGCTGCTCGCTCTTCGCCCACAAGGCCTTGGCGTTGTCTTCGTCGAGCGCATACGAGCGCACGCCGTCCGCGAACGGGCTGGGCGTGTCGTTCACCGTCGCGACCGCGACGTCCTCGAGATACTGGCCGCCGATCTCGTCGGGATCCGCCACGACCGCCGCCCACACGCTAGTCGCGGCCGCCTGCGCGATGTCCTTCAGCTCCTGAGGCGGCAGTGCGGCGTCGGCACGGGCCTTGCCCACCGTGGCCAAAAGGGCTTGCAGTTCCTCCTCCGAGAAATGACGGGGAAGGTCCGTCAGGCTGTTGCCCGGCATGACCGACGATGCGCGTACTCCGCGCTGGCGATGACGACGGTCGAACTCAACGGCGAACAAGGCGTTTGCGGTCTTGGACCGGCCGTATGCCACGAACGGCTCGTACCCCTGCCGCTCGAAGTTCGGATCCTCGAGGTCGACGTCGGCGACTCGATGGGCCTGGGACGAGAGAACGACGAGGCGTCCTCCGTCGACAAGCAGGCGCTCGATACGAGTGACGAGAGCGAAGTGACCAAGGTGGTTGGTTCCGAACTGCGTCTCGAACCCGTCGACGGTCTTTCCTTCGGGGGTCGCCATCACGCCGGCATTGGCGATGATGGCGTCGAAGCGACGCCCATCCGCAAGGAGCTTGTCCGCGCCCGCCCGCACGCTCCGCAGCGAAGCAAGGTCGAGCTCGAC
Source organism: Aurantimonas endophytica (assembly GCF_014196845.1). Taxonomy (GTDB): domain Bacteria; phylum Pseudomonadota; class Alphaproteobacteria; order Rhizobiales; family Rhizobiaceae; genus Aurantimonas; species Aurantimonas endophytica. Next base: position 269,664 of record NZ_JACIEM010000001.1, on the reverse strand, counting down.
GAATTCCAGTCCGCCGCCGCTCCGGGAGGCGGCGTCGCGGACCGCCGCCGTGGCAGGCTCCGCGTTCGCCAGGTCCCTCACGACGCCGACGACGCTGGCGCCCCGGGCTGCGAGCGCCCGGGCGGTCTCACGTCCGATCCCCGACGCCGCGCCTGTCACCAGGTAGCGCCTTCCCTTGAGGTCAAGGCCGGAGAGGACCTCGTCTGCTGTCGACTTCGCATCGAAAATGGCGGTCATGTTCGTGCCTTCACTTGTTGAGAGATGGCCGCCCGACGCTTTGTGCGTTCACCTTCCATCCGAGCCAGCCACAATAGATAACGTTCGTTATGGTAACGATTGTTATGCTTTATGGACGCCGGGTGTCAAGCACTATATAACGGTCATTATGGAATTTTCGGAGCTTTGGTAATGGGACGGCAGCGTACGTTTGACGTCGAAGAGGTGCTGGAGGCCGCGCTACGCGTGTTCTGGCGCAAGGGATATGAAGGGGCGTCCTATGCCGACCTGGTCGAAGCGGCGGGTGTGGAGCGCCCGGCCCTCTATTCCGCGTTCGGAAACAAGGAGGCGCTCTTCTTCAAGGCTCTCGCGCGGTACGACGAGCGGTACCTCGACTATTTCCCTGAAGCGCTGGCGCTTCCGACGGCGCGCGAAGTCACTTCCCATCACCTGCACAGTGCGCTCGAACTCAATACGCGCTTCCCCGACCGTACCGGCTGCATGGGCATCAACGGTGCCGTCGCCGGCTCCGACGAAACCGAGCCCGTGCGGCGCGCGCTGGCTGAGTTCCGGGCCGCCGGACAGGAGCGGCTCCGCGATCGCTTCGAACGCGCCAAGGCCGAGGGAGACCTGCCGGACTCGGCGAACCCTGGGTCGCTGGCCGCGTTCGTCATGACGATGGCGCAGGGAATCGCGATCCAGGCGAAAGCGGGAGCCAGTCGCGAGACGCTCGAGGAGGTGATCGAGCAGGCACTCGCCTCATGGCCCGTCGCAGACGACTTGCCCACCGGAGGGGCATTAGCCCGAGAACCTGAGGGCTTCGGTCAGGATGCCGCCCTTGGCGGCGCCACAGGAAAACCCGGCACCGCGCGCAAGGCCAGGACACACAAGTCGGCGGGAGAATCAGTTCTCGATCCGCTGTCCCAAGCGGAGAAGCCCGGAAGACGGAACGCGAGAGCGCCGAACTGAAGGTTCGTGCCGGGTCGTATAGAACGGTGGAATGACGTACTCCGATCGCCGCAGGACGCCGTCGGTGACGACCCTGTCCCGGTGTGACGCCAACGCACGCCTGAACGGCAGCGACGTGAGCGGTGATGTGTGTCAAACGGCCTTCAAAAAAATGCACGCGGATCACAGTGAACGGCTGCAAGATCGCCTCGGAGACGACCTGCCGTTCGCACATCGTGGGTGGCGAAAGCGCGACGCTCGCACCCTGAAGAACCGCCTCGATCATCGCGAGTGACGCGTCGAAGACGACGCCACTTCTGTGGCGGCGTAGTTCGGCGAACCCGGCGCCCCCAAACCAACTCGTCCACTCGCCCGTCCTGTGAATTTGCTCCGACGAAGTGGAGAGCGTTTTCAGTTTAGGCGGTCAACCGCTCCAGCTCCGCCGTCAAATCTTCCTGCCGATCGGGTGGTGACGCTTCCAGATAAGGCTCACGGCGTTTGTGGAGCCGGCGACGCAGCGTCGAAAGCCCGATGCCAAATCCTCCGCAATCTCACGCTGCACGAAGGCAGCGCTTCGGGTTCTGCTTGGTTCCTTGAGAACCAACCAATGCGGGGCGGCTTGCGCCGTTCACCCGGAAATCTGACAGCCACTTTCCGGCACTGACGCTCCGACGCGCCGAGGTCCGGTCGCGCTGCTGATCCTGAGATGTCGGACGCCACCTGTCATGCATCCTCTGCGGGCGACCACGTATCTATGGCAGCGATATGCCAGTCGTTAGCGGTGGCTATATCGATCCGGTCGACCAACTCGTTCCAACTCTGCGCCCTGAAGATGCGGCTTGCGGGCCCCTTTTCAGTCCAGACGCCGCAGACACGCATTTCGCCGCCCTCGTTGTAGACGCAGATATCCACGAGATGATATCCGCGGGCGTCGTACTCGGCCTTCCGGGCTTCGAACGACCCGAGGCGTTCGCCCACACGCAGCGCGTTTCCCGATCCCTTCTCATAAAGGCCGACGAGCCAGCGCTGGCGACCGTCATGATAGGTGTCGATGGCGATCAGCCGCTCGCCCCCCTTCGCCCGCTCGACCCATTCCCGCTCGAATTCGTCCCGAGGGGCGACCGCGAGGCGCGTGGGCTCGCCCGGCTCGAAGGTCCCGCCGATCATCGGCGTGCCGTTCTCGAAATAGGCGAAGATATCAACGATCCGGAGGCCCTCGCGTTCGTGCTTGTCGGCCTGCCGACGAAATTCTTCGAGCCCGAGCAGCCAGAACGGCGCGTTGCCCGACCCTTCCGCATAGACCCCGAGAAAAGTACGCCCGACGTTCTTCGAGAATGTGGGGCGTGCGGGATCCGACTGGGAAGCTGAGACGCGGCGCAGGCGGAGATTGGCCGCCTTCCACGTGTCATGATTTCTGGTGAAGCCTTCCCAGCCATCCACCCAGTAGCCGTAGTAATGTGTCTTGCGGCGGATCAGTGCGAGGTATTCACGGTTCTCTGGAATGGCATGCTGCGCCAACGGGCGGATCGAGAAAGCAAAGCCGAATGCCCCCTCCTTACCGGGGACCCAAGTTCCGTCGAGTCCCCCATGCGAGCCGCCATCCACCCACACATCGTTGGCGCCATAGGGAAAGAGTTCGGCTGGTCGAAGGGTGATCGTTCTCCCGTGGAGGGGCGTGTCGCCGAACGTATCCTGTTCGTAGCCGGTGATCTTGATCGTCAGGTTGCCATTCACCAATGGCACCCATGCAAATTCCCTTCCGACCCGATATTCCTTCCCGTCGGCGATCCCGGAGCGCTGCCACCAGGCGATCTGGCCATTCACCTCCAAACGCAGCAGCCACTCTGACGTGTCACCCGGCTCGCCACCAAGCTTACCGGTTCGTTCGGTGGCAGCCGCGTCATGGGCGATGATCCGCTCGATCCGCACGTAGGCGATGTCGCTGTAGGCCACGGTAACCTCCCGGTTGTTAGCTTTGTCAGTCAGCCAAACTATCCGGCCGCCAAGGCGCTGATTGTGATCCGTGACACACCTGATGAGCGGCGACGTGCCCTGCCCTTCCCGCCGTCGGGGTGCGAGGTCTCAGACGGACATCGCTGAAATTACCGGTGACGGAAACGAGGCTCTCGGCTTCCGGAGCAAGTGCCCCGATCCGCCTGCCTCGGCGGCCAGAGGGAGGCGAGGCCTTGTCTTCGTACCTTGGGGCCTTAAGGGCGTCGCCTTCTCTTACGCCGCGCGAAATGCCTTTGCGCTGTCCGTGCATAGCCTCCGGCATCGCGGGTCCCTCTAGGAACCGCTCGGCATGCGTAGCGAGGCAGAATTCGGCGAAATCATGTCATAACTTGATAACAATAGTCATGTTTGTTGAGAGAGGGGACGTGCCGTCCAGAGATGGCCTGCGGGGGCAGGCAGGGTGGGCGCCGAGTGGGGACAACATGACGATCAGAACTTTGCGGCGTGCCTGGTATCGCAGTGCGATCGCCATGTCGCTGGCGCCGCTCGCGCTGGCTGCGACGATGCCGGATCTGCGGGCGCAGGAAAGCGGTGCGCAGACAGCGAACCCCATGACGATCGATCCGGTGGCGGCTTCTCCCGCGACCGGCGATCCCGGCACGATCATGCTCGATGTCGTCACCATCAGCGGCGGATCGACGATCGGCGATTACGGGGTTTCCGACGGCAACACGCTGATGATCGTCGATCGCGAGACAATCGACACCTACCGTCCGACGACGGTGCAGGACCTGTTCCGGGGCGAGTCCTCCGTGACGGTCGGCGGGACCATCGCGACCAACCAGAAGATCTACGTCCACGGCATCGAGGAAACCAACCTCGCCGTCTCGATCGACGGATCACGCCAGAACAACAAGATCTTCCACCACAACGCCACGACCATCATCGATCCGCAATTGCTCAAGTCGGTTCAGGTAGAGGCAGGCGTCGCCGCCGCCGATGCCGGGCCCGGAGCGCTCGCGGGAGCGATTCTCTACGAGACCATTGATGTCGGCGACGTGCTCAAGGATGGGCGCAACTTCGGCGGCTTCGTCGATGCGGGCTACGATACGAACGGCCAGACATTCTCCAAGCGCGGCTCCATCTACGGCAAGATCGGCGGCTTCGAGTCGCTGCTTTATCTGAACGGCGTCGACGGCGAGAACTACGACGACGGCGATGGCAACGAGGTGCTGGGCTCCGGCGCCTCGCTCCTCAGCGGCCTTGGCAAGATCGCCTTCGAGGGCGAGGCCGGTGATCGCGTCGAGCTGTCCTACGAGCGCGTCCAGGACGATGCGGACCGCCCCTACCGCGCCAATATCGGTGCGGTTCTCAGCGGCAGACCGGTGCCTGAGACCCGCACCTACGATCTCGACCGGCAGAATGTCGTGCTCTCCTACGAGAACACGCTGGCAACGGGTCTTTGGGATCCGCGCGTCGTGCTCGCCTACAGCGTCACCGATCTGCGAACCGACGAAGAGCCCCTGCGTGCGCCAGGAACGTCGGTCACCTACGACGGGTCCAACGACAGCCTGAACGGCAAGGCCGAGAACACGTTCAACCTCGACATGGGCACCGTCACGGTCGGCTTCGACGCCTATGACGACGAAGCCGAGTTCGACGGCGACGGCTACCGCACCTCGGAGCGGGCACGCAACGTCGGAAGCTACGCGCAGGCGCGCCTCCAGCCGCTCGACCGGCTGTCTCTGTCCTTCGGCGGCCGGGTCGACCACCAGGTCTTCACCGGCACCGACGACAACGACCAGGACAACACGGGGCTCAGCGGCAACGTCTCGGCGGAGTACCAGTTGACCGACTGGTTCGCGGTCAAGGGCGGCTACTCCAACGTCTTCGGCGGCATCGTGCTGACCGAGCCGTTCATCATGAACCCAGGCTGGTCCTACGGCGACATCGACACGGCGCGAGCCGAGAACGTCTTCGCCGGCTTTGTCGTGCGCTACGAGGGCTTGATCCTCGACGCGCAGATCTTCGACACGGACATAAACGACGGGCGCGTCGCCACCTATGGCGGCGGCCCGGCCCTCGTCGAGGATTTCTCGTCAAAGGGCGTCGACATAGGCCTCGGCTACGACTGGGGCACCGGGTTCGGCCAGGTGAAGTTCACCAGCGTCGACACCGAGATCGGCGGCGACGTCGCCGATTCCTATCTCGGCAACTATTTCACGACGCCGATCGGCGACATCGTGACCGTCAGCCTGGTCCACCGCTTCGAGGAACTCGGCCTGTTGGTGGGCGGCGATGCCGAATACGCCTTTGAGGAGGATTCGACCACGATCAACGGCCGCGCGCTGGAGGACTACACGGTGGTCAACCTCTTCACCGAGTACCGTCCGGCCTTCAACCGTGACCTCAGCCTGCGCGCGGAAGTGAAGAACCTCTTCGACGAGGACTATTCCGATCGCGCTACCTACGGTCAGGATTTCGTCGACGTGCGTCCGCTGAAGCAGCCGGGCCGCTCCTTCGGGATCTCCACGCGCTTCCAGTTCTAAATGGACCATTGCGGCGGCGGTCGAAGGGCCGCCGCGGCGGCAAGCGCTCCTGGTGCATGCGCGTGCACGAAGGGAAGGAACGACATGAGCTTGTACAAGACGCTTGCCCGCGGGGGCGCGCGACATCGCGCCGCCTTCCTTGCCGTGCCACTGTTCCTCGCGTTGTGCACAACGCTTCAGGCCGCAGAGATCGAGACCGCCCGGGGTCCGGTCACGATTGACGCCGTCCCGGAGCGGATCGCCGTCTACGACATCGCCGCCATCGACACGCTGCTCCGCCTGGGCGTGGAACCGGACGGGATCCCCGACAAGCTCTATCTGCCCGAGCTCAAGTCGCTCGCGGGCACGGCAGAGACGGTCGGAACGCTCTTCGAACCCGATCTCGAGGCGCTGAATGCGCTAGCGCCCGACCTCGTCATCGTTGGCGGCCGCTCGTCTCTCCAGCTCGAGCAGGTCGCACGCGTCGCCCAAAGCATCGACATGACGATCGGCGATTCCGACCTCGTCGCCGCGGCGAAGTCCCGGCTGGCGGCCTACGGGGCGCTTTTCGACCGCGAGGACACGGCGCAGGAAGCCGCCGCCGAACTCGACGCGGCGCTGGAGCGAGCGCGCACGGCGATCGAGAGCAAGGGTACCGGCCTCGTCCTGATGACCAATGGCCCGAAGATCAGCGCCTATGGCCCGAACTCGCGCTTTGGCTGGATCTACACCACGCTCGGTATGCCACCGGCCGCGGCGGGTCTTGAGGCAGCCATCCATGGTGAGGCCGTCTCCTTCGAATTCGTTGCGAACGCCGATCCGGACTGGCTGATCGTGGTCGATCGCGCCGCGGCCATCGGCTCGGGCGAAGCCAATGCCCGGGCGACGCTCGACAACGCGCTGGTGGCGGGGACGAAGGCTTGGAAGGCCGAACAGGTCGTCTACCTGCCCGCAGCCGACGTCTATATCGCAGGTGGCGGCGTCCAGGCCCTCGGCCGCGTCGCCGACACGCTCGCGGAAGCTTTCGCGGCTGTGCAGTGACGCAGTTCGGGGGGCGCCGATCAGCCCTCTGGGCCCTGGCGCTCCTGACGGTATTGCTCGTGATCGCCAGCCTGTTCGTCGGTGCCGGAGATCTGCGGACGCAAGGGTCGACGTTGCTGATCGTCAGCCGCCTGCCGCGCTCGCTGGCCGCCATCCTCGCCGGTGCGGGGCTCGCTATCGCCGGCCTGGTCATGCAGACGCTGGCACGCAATCGCTTCATCGAACCGACGACGGCGGGAACGGGTCAGAGCGCCGAACTGGGCATTCTGGCCGTGACGCTCCTCTTCCCCTCCGCCTCGATCGCCGCCAAGGCGTTCGCCGCCAGCCTCACGGCGCTCGCCGGCACGGCGATCTTCCTGGCGGCCGCGCGGCGCCTGCCGCAGACACAGCCGGCGCTCCTGCCGCTCTTCGGCCTCATCTATGGCGGGGTCATCGGCGCCGGCGTGACCTTCGCGGCCTGGCAGGCAGACCTCCTGCAATATGTCGAAGTCTGGACGAGCGGCGAATTCTCCGGCGTGATGAGCGGTCGCTACGAACTCCTGTGGGTCAGCCTGCTGACGCTGGCGCTGGCCTGGTGGATCGCCGACCGGCTGACGCTGATGTCGCTCGGGCGCGATGTCGGGCTGGCGCTGGGGCTCGACTATCGCGCGACCATGCGGCTCGGACTGATCGTGGTCTCGGTCACCTCCGCTCTCGTCGTCACCGTCGTCGGCACGATTCCCTTCGTAGGTCTGGTGGTCGGCAACATCGTCACGCGCATGGTGGGTGACGATCTGAAGGGCGCGCTGCCGCTTGCCGCGCTCGGCGGCGCGGCGCTCACTCTTTTCTGCGACATCATCGCCCGCCTCCTGCGCTATCCGTACGAGATCCCGGTGGGCACCGTGCTCGGCATCGTCGGAGCCGGAGTCTTCCTGTGGCTGCTCTTCGGCCGTCCGTCGCCAAGGACGCGGCATGGCTGAGCGCCGGCGTCTCGTCCTTCTCGCCGGCCTGACACTGGCATCTATCGCGCTGTTCATGACGATGAACCTGCGCGGCGACCCGATTTTCGCGCTGCAACTTCGCGGCGTCCGCCTTCTCGTCCTCCTGGAGGTCGCCGTCGCGATGGCCGTCGCGACGGTGCTGTTCCAGACGGTCACCGGCAACGTCATCCTGACGCCCAGCGTCATGGGTATCGACGCGCTGTTCGTCATGCTCCAGACGGGTATTGTCTTCGTCCTCGGAACGCTCGGCCTCGCCGCCTTGGGACCCTGGTCGAAATTCGCGGGGGAGACGCTGCTGTTGACGGCATTCACCCTCGCCGTGTTCCTGCCGCTGCTGAAGGCGCGGATCGACCTCACCCGTATCCTGCTGGTCGGCGTCGTGCTCGGCTTTCTGTTCCGCAGCCTGTCGGCTCTTCTCGCCCGGATGATCGATCCGAACGACTTCGCCGTGGTGCAGGGAACGCGCTTCGCCGATTTCACCAGCGTCCGGGCCGACCTGGCCCTGGTCGCGCTGCTGCCTTTTGCGGTGGTGATCGCCTGCGCCTGGCGCTGGCAGCATGCGCTCGACATCCTTGCGCTGGGCCGGGACGCCGCAACCGGCCTCGGCGTCGACTGGACGCGGACGGTGTCCGGCGTGATCGTCCTCGTCGCCGTCCTCGTCGCGGTATCGACCGCCCTCGTCGGCCCGATCGCCTTCCTGGGTCTTCTGGCGGTGGCACTCGCCGAGCGCGTCATCGGAACCCGCCGTCACGGCCCGCTGATGCTCGGGGCAGCCCTCACCGCGATGGTTCTCCTCGTCGGAGGACAGGCGCTGTTCCAGCACGGGCTTGGCGGCGCCTCTGTCCTTGCCGTGGTCATCGAGTTCGCCGGTGGTCTGGTCTTCCTGATGCTTCTCCTGAAAGGGACGCGTCGATGATCGACATCCGCTCCGTCGCGCTCGACCTCGGCGGACAGCCCATCCTGCGGGATATCAGCCTGTCGATCGACGGCCCCGGGGTCACCGCCCTGATCGGGCCGAACGGTGCCGGCAAGTCCAGCCTGCTGCGCCTCGTCGGGCGGCTGGAGCCGTTGCAGACGGGCTCGATCCACGTCTGCGGCCTGCCCGTCGACCGGACGTCCGGCCAGCGCCTCGCCCGCTCGATGGCCGTCCTCAGCCAGGAGACGCCGGTCGCCAGCCGGCTGACGGTGCGCGAACTCGTCGGCTACGGGCGCTTTCCGCACAATCACGGCCGCCTGACCAGCGCGGATCGCGCCATGGTCGAAGCCATGCTGACGCGCTTCGAGCTCTTCGATCTGGCCGACCGCTTCCTGGAGACGCTGTCGGGCGGTCAGCGCCAACGCGCGCTGATCGCGATGACGGTCTGCCAGGACACGCCGGTGATTCTGCTGGACGAGCCCCTCAACAGCCTCGACATGCAGCATGCCCGCCACCTCATGCGCACGCTCCGCCGTCTCGCTGACGAAGAGCACCGGTCAATCCTCGTCGTGATCCACGACGTGAACCATGCGGCCGCCCATGCCGACCGGATCGTGGCCATGCGGCAGGGACGGATCGTCGCGGACGGGCCGCCTGCGAAGACCCTGACAGCGCCCGTTCTTCAAGCCATCTACGGCTTCCCGACGCAGGTCGAGATGATCGACGGCATTCCCTTCGTGCTCCATCACCGCTGACAGGAACCACCCCATGCTACAGAGCTGCGCCATTGTGCCCACCGCCCACGCGAGCCGCTATCTCCAGCAGCTCTGCAAGCACTGGTCGCACAAGTTTCAGACCGAGTTCACGGCAGACGCGGGCCGCATCGCCCTGCCGCTGGGCGAGGCCCGCCTCGCCGCAGAGGCCGACGCCTTAACGATCGACCTGAAAGCCAAGGACGACGCGGATCTTGCGGTTTTCAAAGACGTTGTCGCCCAGCATGTCGAGCGCTTCGCCTTTCAGGAAAATCTAGTGTTCGAGTGGAGCTGACCGCAGTCATTTCCGCCTCAGTCAGGCTCGCCGTCATTCCACCGTGCCTAGCATCGGAGTTCCGGTGTCAAAGAACGAACGATGAGAGGGGCGGAACGGTGTCGCCTCCGCTTTCCGGAACAACTATCGGCTATTGGAGCAAGCCATGCCAATCCCCGTCGCTATTGGCGCCTTCGCCATCATCCCCTGCAACGACCTCCCATCCGCGCTGCCTTTCTGGGAGCGCCTTGGCTTCGATCGGACAGGCGGCGATGATGATTACATCATCATGACAGGCTTGGGTTGCGAGGTGCACCTGACGCAGGCTGGGAAGGGTCCTTGGAGCGTCCCAAGCGAACACAACCCGTTCGGGATTTTCATCCGGATGCCGGATGTGGCCTCGGTCGCCGCCCGGGTTGAAGACCTGATCATTCGTCCCGGCGGCGTACTTCGACACCGCGAATGGGGTCTCTACGAGGTTGGGATCCACGGCCCGGACGGCCTCCTCGTTCGGATCGGTTGGCCGTCCCGCCATATGCGGAACAACGATGCCGATACGCCAACCTAGAATCGTATTTTGACGCTTCGCAGCCTGAGCCGCTCGTGGTCTGACGCTTGCCGGCACGCCTATCTCCCTACGACACCCTCGTCGGTCTGGCTTGATGTTCGCGAGACCGCTCGCGCTTCCCGGCTACAGCGGCAGACGTTGACTCATCCTTGTCGTTCTCGCTCGTGATGGGTCGTCTCTCAAGCGGACGCTGTCGACGGCTCTGGCAGAGATATCCTTGACGCCTTGCGTCACCCCATCATGTCGATCACCACATTGCCGAAAGGACCGCGCGCGAGATGCTCGAAAGCGGCCGGCAATTCGGCGAGTGGATAGCGCACGTCCAGCCCCGGGCGTATGCCGGCGCGGTCCACCGCCCGCACGAGGCGCTCCAGCGCCCGGCGGCTGCCGGTGCCGATGTCGTGGATGGTGATGTTCTTCAACATCAGGGGCATTTCGGGGAACTGAACTCAAAGCCGTCGAGAGCGCCGATCTGGCAGACATGGCCACCGCCGGCGGCGAGATCGACGGATTGGCCGAGATGCGCCCCGCCGATCACCTCCAGCACGATGTCGGCGCCGCGATCGCCGGTGATCCGATAGACAGCCTCCATCCAGTCGTCCGCACCGGCGTCCACGGAGTGATCGGCCCCGAGGGCTCGCACCCACGCTCCGTTATCGGGCTGGCCGCAGACGATGACCTCGGCACCGTTTGCTTTGGCGATCTGAGGGCCAAACGGTGCGACGCCGCCGGTGCTGAGGATCAGCACGACTGTGTCGCCGGCGCGCACGGCAGCGCTTTCCACGAGCGCAGACCCGGCTGTCAGCCCCGCCACCGGCAAAGTGGCCGCCTGCCAAGGCTCAAGGCTGGCCGGCGCCTTGTCGAACCAAAGCGCCGTCATCGCAACACATCCGCCAGGAAACCCGCGTAAACCGGCCGAGTGTCTGGTAGGCCGGAGTGCGGGCGGTGTCAGCCGCCAAAGATCAAATTGGGGATCAGCAGCACAAAGGACGGGACGAAAATCAATATCAGTGTCACCACCACGACCGCGAGGAGCAGAGGCGCGGATTCGCGCGTGTACTCGCCGATCGGGCAGCGCAGGATCGAGCAGACGGCGTACATTGCCGCACCGACCGGCGGGGTGAAGTTGCCGATCGTCGCGGCAACAATGAAGACGATACCGAAATGCACCGGATCCGCCCCCAACTCCCGCACCACCGGCAGGAGGATCGGCGTCAGCATGATGATCAGCACCGTCGCGTCGATGAAGAAGCCTATTACCACGACCGCAAGCGCAATCAGGACCATCGCCCCATAGACGTTATCAGTGATCCCGAGAATCAAGCCTGCGACGGTTTCCGGCACCCGCTCCAGCACGATGCCGTAAGTGAAGATCGCCGACAGGGCGATCAGGAACATCACCGAGCCAACATCGGCGAGGCTGCTTTCGAGCCCGTCGACGAAGCCTTGGCGCCGCATCTTGCGGTAGACGAGGACGCCGATGAGGATCGCGTAGATCACCGCGAAGGCGCCGATCTCGGACGGTGTGAAGATGCCCATCCTAAGTCCGACCAGCAGAAACACCGGGAATAGCAGCGCCCAGATTCCCCCGGTGAAGGCCCGCCCGACTTCGGTGGCGCTCGGGCGCGTCGCGCGCTCCGGCTGGTAGCCGCGTCGGCGCGCGGTCAGCCAGATCGCCAGCCCCAACCCGACCCACAGCAGAAGCGCCGGGGCGAATCCGGCGGCGAAGAGGCGGCCGATCGAGACCTGGCCGATCGTGCCGTAAAGGATCATGCCGATGCCGGGGGGAATGATCGGCGTCAGCACAGACCCGTAGGAAAGGACGCCTGCGGTGAAGCCGCGCGTGAAGCCGCGCCGCATCATCTCGTCGCCGAGCATGCGACTTTGCATCGCCGCATCGGCGATGGCGGAGCCGGAGACACCGCCCATCAGCGCCGACAGCGCCAGCGACACCTGCGCCAGGCCGCCCTTGAGCCGTCCGGTCATCACCGAGGCGAGTTCGAGCAGCCGCTCGGTGATGCCCGAGCGGTTCATGAAATTGCCCGCCAGGATGAACAGCGGGATCGCCAGCAGGGCGAAGTTCTGGGTCTGCGACACCGTGACCTGAGCCGGGATGGTGAACGGCAGTTCCGGATTCTGGAAGAAGAACAAGGCGCCGGCGATGCCGATGGCGAAGGCTACCGGCATGCCGATCACGAGAAGGACGATGAAGCCGAGCGTGACGATCAGCATAGCGGGATCAACCTTGCTCGGATGCCGAAGCGGCGACCCCAATCGGGTCGTTTCGCAACTCGGCCCGCAGTTTCACAATGGTGGTGATCAGCAGCAAGAAGGCCCCGACCGGTAGGCTCATCGTCACCCAGGAATAGCTGATGCCGGGAATGCCCTGAAAGCTGCGCGCCCGGCTGGTCCAGGCTAGCCAGAGGCCCGCATAGACGCCGACCCCGAGGAACGCCATGATGATCAAATAATTGCCGATCTGAAGAAGCCGCCGGAGCCCTTCCGGCAACCGCGCCTTGATCACGTCGATCGACATCAGCGCGTCCTTGCGCCAGGCGATGTCGGCGCAGAGGAAACACGCCCAGGCGAAGAAGCAGGTGGCGAAGTCGATCGTCCAGTTGATCGGGCTATGCATCATCCGGGCGACGCCGCCCGCGAAGATCAGCCCGACCATCAGCAGCAGCAACGTGCCGGCGAGGATGGCTTCCGCCCTGAGGACGGCATTATAGAAGGCGCGCATCGTCATCTCCCGCCGGACAGGAACCGCCTATTGCTGTCCGGCCATTTCGGACTGCACCTGGTTTTTCGCTTCGGTGAGACCGAGCGTCTCGTAGGCCTTCTCGCCCGCCGCGCGGAAGGCGTCGAGATCGACGTCCTCGACGATGGTCATGCCACCATCCCTAAGTGTCTGCCGCGCAGCTTCAGTCGCTTCGGCGACCACCTTGGAGGTTTCCTGGCCAGCGGTCCGGCACTCCTCGACCAAGGCGGTCTGGAATTCGGCCGGCAGGCCGTCAAACCATTGCGAACTTACCACCTGGAAGTTCACCAGCATGATGTGCTTGGTCTCGTTGGCGTGGGTCAGCACCTCGTTGAGATTGGCCGCGGTGATGTTGGGATAGACCAGTTCCGCTCCGTCGATCGCTTGCTGCTGTAAGCCGGGATAGACGTCGCCGAAATTCATCGCGGTCGGCTCGGCGCCCAGCGCCCGGATCGATTCCTGCCAGATCGGCGCTGGCGGCGTACGGATGCGCAAGCCGGCGAGATCGGCCGGGGTGCGAACTTCTTTGTTGGTGTAGAAGTTGCGGAACCCCTGCACCCAGTCGAAGCACACAACCTTCAGCCCATGTTGGTCGGCGAGTTCCTGCTGCCATTGCTGCATGGTGGGGGAATCGGCCAGCGCAAAGGCTTGCTCGTTGGACTCTACGAAGTACGGCCCGTTCACGATGGCAATGCCGGGGACGTAATTGCCAAGCCGCGCCGCGTCGGTATTTTGGCCGAAATTAGCGCCCTGGCGGATCTGCTCGATCATGTCCTCCTCGACGCCGAGCTGGGCGCTGTGGAAGACCTCGATGGTCAGGCCGCCATTGGTGCGCTCAGCGACGCGCTCAGCCCATTGCTCGAAGCCTTGGTGGAACGGCTCGTTCGGCCCGAGCACGTGGTTGAACCGCAGCGTGTGGGTGTCCTGCGCGGCAGCGCCGCCGAGCCCGGCTAGGCAGGCGCCGAGTGCGACCGACAATGCGTGGATGTGCCTGGTGAAGATGGTCATGCTGTTCCTCCCGTTAAGTTTAGTCGATAATCGGTTCGCCGAGCTGTCCCTCCTCAGGTGCCGCCGATTTCGATTGCCGGCGACGCCAGCCCGTAGCGCTTGGCGAGTTCTTGGAATTCCTTCATCGTCTCCGGGTCGACCGGGGCCCCCGTAGCCTCCCGCCGCGCGGCCTCCGCCCACTCGCGATCCCCCGGAGCCATCACCCGGCTGCCCGGCCGGGGGGGTGAGGCACGCAATCCCTCGACATAGCGCCGCATCCCCGCTTCGAAGACTTCGCGCCCGACGAACGCGTCCGGGCGCACCGCCATGACGAAGGCGCCGAGCCCGCGCGGCGTCGCCAGGTCTGGCCCCCCCATCGGCAGGATGTCGAAGCCCGGCGCCATGCCGCTCAGGATGGCACTGAATATCTCCACCATACCGGCGAGCCCGGCGCCCTTGAAGCCGAACGCCGCCCCAACCGGCGCCAGCATCTCCACCGCTTCGGCGTCGGTCGTGTCGCGACCTGCGCCATCGGAGGCGACGGCTTCCGGCAGTTCCCGTCCGAGGCTGCGATAGAGCTGCACGCGGTTGTAGGGGACGGCGCTTGTCGCCATGTCCAGCAGCCAGGGGCGCTCTCCGGCGAACGGCACGGCACAGGCGATTGGGTTGGTGCCATGAAAGCGTGCCGCACCGTCGTGCAGCCGCACGAAACTGTCGGAATTGCAGAGCACGACGCCGATCATCCCCTTTTCGGCAGCGGCCAAGGCAAACGCGCCGGCTGGTCCGAAATGCGAGCTGTTGCGAATCGAGACAGCGCCGATCCCGTTCGCCGCCGCGATCTCGGTAGCCCGCTCCATGCCGACATAGGCGGCCAGTGCGCCATGCGCGTGGTCGGCGTCGAGGGAAGCGGTCGCACCGTTTTCCCGGGAGACGGCGAGTGTCGGACGCCGGTTGACGCGGCCCTCGTTCAGTACGGTAACGTAATGCGGCAGCAGCCGCACACCGTGGCTGTCGACGCCGTGCCGCGTCCCGTGCAGCATCGCGCGTGCGGCCGCGTCCACCGTCGGGGCATCGGCCCCGACCGCCGCGAGCGCCGCCCGGCAGAACCGATCGAGTTCTCCCAGCATCACCCGGCCGCCGATCGCCGCCTCGGACGCCCCGATCGCCGCGCTCACAGCGTCTGCCCGCCGTCGACGACGAAGAGCTGCCCGGTGGTGAAGCTCGATTCGTCTCCGGCGAGATAGAGCGCCGCGGCCGCCATCTCCTCGACCGTGCCCAGCCGTCCGATCGGCTGACGCTCGGCAAACTCGCGGCGCGTCTTCTCGGGATCCGCTGTCGCGGCGATCCGCTCCTCCAGCGACGGGGAGCTGGTCGTGCCCGGGCAGAGCGCGTTCACCCGAACGCCGCTGCGGATGACGTCGCGCGCCACGCCCTTGGTGAGGCCGATTATCGCTGCCTTGGCGGCGCCGTAAGCGGCGCGGTTGGCGACACCGGTGACGCTGGAGGCGACAGAAGCGACATTGACTATGGAACCGCTGCCCCGCCCGGTCATGCCGGGCAGGACGGCGCGGATCGTGTGAAAGCATGAGGTGACGTTCTGGTCGAGGCTCCTGGCCCAGTCGGCATCGTCGCAATCGAGGATGGTGCCGCTGTGCACCCAGCCGGCGCAATTGACGAGGATGTCGATCGGCCCAGCTTCCGTCACGGCGCTTCGCACCGCGGCGCCATTGGTCACGTCGAGCGCCACGGGACGGACCGACGACGCCCTGCCCGGCAGGTCTTGCATCTTCGCCAAGGTGCGGCTGGCGGCGACCACCGAGGCGCCTTCCGCCGCGAAGGCGAGAGTGATGGCGCGGCCGATTCCCTGGCCCGCACCCGTTACGAACGCCCGTTTACCTGCGAGCCGTGCCGTCATGAAATGGTCGACCTCCCAATCAGCCATGTTCTTCGTGTACACTAGACATTATCAGTTCCGGCGCAATCCCCTCGGCAGAGTCGACGTCGGTCCGCCTGAGATGGCGGGTCGCCGTTTGACGACAGCGACGGCATTGGAAAGAGTACGCTCCCGCCACCCAGCAGGATTGACGATGCCGCACTGCGGAGGCACCAGACCGACCGGGAATGCCGCCGAGACCGTGTCGGGGACCGCGCCGCGGCTTTACGAGCGGGCTGCCGCGTCGCTAGCCGGCCAGATCGCTTCGGGCGCGCTGGCTGAGGGCAGCTATCTCACCGAGTCGACGGTGGCCGTGCGCTTTGGGATCAGTCGCCCCCCGGCCCGCAGAGCGCTTGCCGAACTTGCGAGGGCAGGCTTGCTGAAACAGGCCAAGGGCAAGGGTTACGTCGTTCTTGCCCAAGCGGCGACGGCCGAGGCCCCTTCTGCTTTCGCCGAACCGCAGGCCGCAGCGGGGGACCCTGCCCGGCTGAAGTCATTGGCGAGCTGGGAACGGATCTATGACGAGATCGAGGATCAGATCGTCGCGCGGATCTCATTCGCAAGTTGGCGGGTCAACGAGGCAAGGCTCGCACGGCACTATGGCGTCAGCCGCACCGTCGCGCGCGACGTGATCGGGCGGCTCCAACAGCGCGGCATCTTGCGCAAGGACGAGCGGTCGCGCTGGTATGCTCCGGCACTGACACCCGGGTACATCGGCGAACTCTACGAGTTACGGGCGATCCTGGAGCCGGTGGCCCTGGTCAAGGCGGCAGATCGGCTGCCTGACACGCTGCTGCCGCAGATGCGTGCCCGTCTCGACACGGCGATCGCGGCCGACGAGATCGGTGGCGCGACCCTCGACGCGCTGGAGGAAGATCTTCACGTCACCCTGCTCGGCCATTGCGGAAACCAAGCGTTGATGCAGGCAATCACGCTGCCCCAGTCGCTGCTGATCGCTCACCGGTTCCTCTATCGATGGACTCCGCGGCTGTTCGTTTCCGAGCCGTTCCTTCCCGAGCATCTCGCCATTGTCGAGTGTTTGGGAAGCGGCAAGGCCGAGGCGGCCGCAGCGGCATTGGAACGCCATCTCGGCGTCTCGCGCGAGCGGGCCATCGCCCGCGTCGACCTGATCCGGCGCGAGTTCAACGCCGAAGGCCTGCCCTACCTAGAGCGGTTGGTAGCGGACTAGCACGAAGGGCCCTTGGTACTGGTCTTTTGCTGCCGCGACAGACCTTTGCTCTCGATCGATTGGCACCCAGCATGAAGATGAATTGCTGGGAGGAAAAGCCGTCGGCCCTCGGCATCGTCATGCTGACGCTTGCGGTTTCGCTCGCGCTGAGCACTTTCGGGGTGACCCGCCATGACCTCCGCGATCTACTCGTCACCCCTGCTGGCGCCCGGCGGTGGTTCGAGGGCGTGCTCGCCCTCTTCTTTGCAGGCATCAGACCGGCAGCAGGCCAGACATACTGGCGGCCGTGACCGACTACATGAACCGGATGAAGGAAGACGGGACCGTGCGACGCATCCTTGATCGCCATGGGATGGCCGAGGCTTCTATCCCGACCTGAGCAAGGAGCACGGAAGGCCAGGTAGCCTCCGCGGCTCCGCGAGGAGGGTTAACCAATCGACTTCCATTAATCGTCAGGTTGCCCCAAGTCTCATCCGGCAGGAAGTTCATTTCCGGCCGTTAGAATGCTCGCACTCGCGGATATTTCAGAGGTTCGCCGTCCGCAGCGCGCTTTGGCTGAAGCGAGATCCGGACGCGACGGGCACCGCCCCTGGCAGCCTGGTCTCGCGCGACCTGCGCCGATAGCTCCTCACCGTTTGCCCAAGGCTGAACCAAGCATAAAATAGTGTACGCAACCAAGCTTGAAGGCAGTTTTCGACCCTTCCAAGCCACTCCCTTGTACGACGCCCGCACTTGAAAGCGGACGTCGTAGGATAGACCGCTCACGCTTCAGATGAAGACACGGGCTTGTTCGCGAGCTGACGTGCACGACCAGACTGAAGCACGGCGACGCCGACGAGGATCGCCCCCATTGCCACGATGTCGAGCGGCTTGACGGGCTCGCCGACAAGCATGGCCCCGATCGCTAGCGACACGACGGGCGGGATGTACGTCACCCCAGATGCCGCGACAGCGCCGAGGCGGTCGACGATCCGATAGTAGAGAATGTAGGCAAGCCCGGTGCCGCAAAGGCCGAGGCCGAGCACCAGCCCGAGCGAGGCTCGCGTGTCCCCAATCACCGCGCCAATCCCATCGAGGTCGGTCGTGGCCACGAGCAGCACAAGGGCGATGCCGATCTGGTAGGTCGTCAGCGCCAGCGGCGTCAGGCCGAGCGGGCTGATGAACCTCTTGGCGTAGACGAAGGACGCGCCGACGCTGAAAGAGCCTGCGATCATCCATAAGATGCCGACCGGGTCGACGCCGCCGAGGTCCTGGTTCCAGGGACGGGCAATCAGGAGGATGCCGAGGAACCCAAGCAGCGTGCCCACGACTGAGCGGGCGTTGATCGGCTCGGAGCGCAGGAACGCCAGCGCCGTCACGAAGGTGAAGAGCGGAATCGCGCCGCTCAGCATCCCGGCGACGCTCGACAAGAGCAGTACCGTGCCTTTGGCAAAGGCGACGTAGTAGAAGGTCGTTGCCAGCACAGACATGACCACGAAGTGGTGGGCGTGCCGCCAGTCCCGCCATTGGAGCGCCCTGGTTGCGACGCTCGTCACGAGGAGGGGAAGGAATCCGAACAGGACGCGAAGGAGCACGATCTGGCTTGGAGAAATCCACTCAGCCGCCCACTTCACGAAGATGAAGTTGGAGCCCCAGATCAACCCGAGGGCGACGAAGGCAGCATAGGCTAGACCGAGGGCGGACGCGGCCTGCTCTCCGGCCGCGGTGCTGCGGATCGTCGTCGCGGCCATGTCCGTCAGACCGAGCGTGTCACGCCGCCGTCGACGCGGATGTTCTGGCCCGTGATGTAGCCGGCGCCGTCCGAGGCGAGGAAGGCGATCGTGGCCGCGACTTCCTCCGCGGTGCCGTAGCGCCCCATGGGCACGCCCTGTCGCCGCTCCTCTGTCGCCGGCAGACTATCGATCCAGCCCGGCAGGACGTTGTTCATGCGCACGCCGTCCGACGCGTAGGCGTCGGCAAAGATCTTGGTGAAGGCGGCCAGTCCCGCCCGGAACACACCAGAGGTCGGGAACATCGCACTCGGCTCGAAGGCCCAGGCGGTGGAGACGTTGACGATCGCTCCGCCCTTCTGTGCCTTCATGATGGGCGCGACCAGGCGGACGGGACGGACGACGTTCAGGAGGTAGACGTCCATCCCGATATGCCACTCGTCGTCGGTGATATCGAGGATGGGTGCCCTTGGGCCGTGCCCCGCGCTGTTCACGAGGACATCCACCCGACCCCAGCGTTCCATCGTGCCGTCGACCAAGCGCTTCAGGTCGTCGTTCGACTGGTTCGATCCCGTCACCCCGTAGCCGCCGAGCTCGGCGGCCAGCGCCTCGCCCTTGCCCGAAGACGAAAGGATGGCGACCTTGTAGCCATCCGCGGCGAGGCGCCTGGCGGCGGCGGCACCCATGCCGCTGCCCCCTGCGGTGACGATGGCGATCCGGTCCGCCATGGCTAGCTCCTGTGATGCGGGAAGGCCGATCCCGGCCCCAACATCCAAGCTATGGCATCACAGGGGACGAGGGACTATGGAGAAGCTCGCTCTTGATACTGTAGGAAATCTACTGGGTGACTCGCTCCCCGCACCGCCTCCCTCCGCTGAATGCATTGCGCGCTTTTGAAGCGTCGGCGCGGCACCTCAACTTCCGTATCGCCGCGGAGGAACTGGGCGTCACGCAGGGCGCCGTGGCGCAGCACGTCCGGGCACTCGAAGCCGACCTCGGCATCCGCCTGTTCGAGCGCCTGCCGCGATCCCTCGCCCTGACCGCTCCGGGCCGAGGCTACGCGACTCAGTTGCGCCGGGCCTTCGAACTGATGACGGAGGCTACAGCGGCGCTGCGCCCCGAGCCGGAGCGGCTGACGATCAGCGTCACGCCGACCTTCGCCTCGAAGTGGCTCCTGCCACGCCTACCTGATATCGCCGAAACCCATCCCGAGATCGAACTTCGCATTCTCGCCACGGAGGGCCTGTCGAACTTCCAGACGGACGGCGTCGATGTCGCGGTTCGCCAAGGCCGCCCGCCGTTCGGACACGGCCTCGTCGCGGACCTGCTGTTCGAGCAGGAGGTCGTGGCCGTGTGCAGTCCGTCCGTCCTTGGTGCCGGGGTGCGCAGTTTGGCCCCGGGGGAGTTTGACCGCGTCACGTTCCTGAACGACGCGCACGACCTCTGGCCGGAGTTCGCCGAGCGCGTCCTGGGACGCAACGTTCCCCCGACCGCCCGACAGGTGCGGTTCAGCCAGACCTCGCTTGCGATCGATGCTGCGGCCGCCGGGCAAGGTGTGGCTGTCGCTAGCCGTTTCCTCGTGGAGGGCGACCTTCAGGCCGGCCGCCTTGTAAAGGCATTCCCCACTGTAATGCATGGAGGCTTGAACGCCTACGTCGTCACCCTTCGCAAGCCTCGCCATCCCATTCCGACGGCAGTGGTGCGGGAATGGCTCCTGGGTCATCGCGGGAACTGAGTAGCGATGCATCTGACGGCTGATGGCTTGGCGACCAAGACGGCAGCTTTCCCACGTATCCGGATCGAAAGCGGCCCGACGGCTTTCCACCCAAATCGGAAATAATTGCCGATCGGCGGGAGCGGCGCGGGCTGGTGTTTTACTTAGGCCTCGGACGGCGCCACTCAACGCACTACTAGCCCTGGCCGTGGGCCACCTCTCGAAGGACACTTGATAGAAGCACGACCATCCTCTCCGGCGTGTACAGTAGCCGCTCCTCGCGACGCCAACTATCGAACGACGCGGAACACCCTTACCTTCGTGTGGTCCCGCACGAGATCTACCTCCCTCCCGTTCCAGTGATAGTCCAGGTGACGGCCCTGGACGGCATTCGACGCGAGGTCGGGGCGGAACAGCGCCGCGCATGTCCCGCCGACGCACCTGACGCTGGGGTAGCGGATGCCATCCGAGCGCGCCGAGCGCATCGCCACCGCGAAGGCCTGGCTTTGGGTGTAGTCGTCCAGCCAGAGAAGCTCCCGATGGGAGACCTCGTCTACGCAATGAAGCTTGGCGTCGACGTCGAGGACGATCTCCCGGAACTGGCAGTCCCAGTTCTCCGGCTCGTCTGTGGCTGCCATGAAGGCGGCGTGGTGATGGATGGTTTCCGAGAGGGCGACATCGAACGTGCGTCCGACATAGAGGACCCCGAAGCTCCCGTCGGAGAACCGGCTCGCCCGGTCGGAAGACACGTGCGTGAACGGAGCCATCAGGTAGCTCGACCCCGAGCCGCCGACACGGTGCGCGGGATCGACGCGGTCCAGCTCCCCGACCGACTCCATGAGCCGCGGGTTGGTCTTCATCTCGGCAGAGAGGATCGCTGGCCAATCTTCGGGCTCTGCGATGTCCTCGAACAGGTCGATCGGCGGGAAGACGCTGCGGATGATGCGGCACGCCCGGTTCCAGGTCACCCTCTCGACGGGCACCGCAGCAGTCACCACGCCCCTCGCTCGGAATCCAGATAGCGGCGCACGCGGACAAGATCCGTCATCTCCCCGTTCAGCATGACGTCGATCGCCGTCCTGCCACCGAAGCGGGCGTTTGGAGCTCCGACCCATTGGTACACCCGCTCCGACTTCCCGAAGATGACGCGCAGCGCCTTGTGGATGCCCATGAGGATCGAGAGGCGGGTCCGGGTGTCACGGCCCATGGCGTTTGGCCCCTGCGCCTTCCATCGACGATAGGTCCTAACGTTCATGTCGAGGAGCGTCGCTGCCTGCTCGTCAGTGATCTCCCACCGCCCGAACAGGTTGACGGCCGCGCGGAAGGACGCCGCGCCTTCCACCTGAGAGATCGGCGCGGGAACAAAGTCGCTGATGTCCGAAGTGACCTCAATAAGGTTCACCATCGCTTATCTCCGATGACATTTGTCCTTAAGGTAGCAACAAATGGGCAGATGACAACCTGGGGCCTGCGAAGCCCAAGCCTGCCTCTGCGCTCGCCGGAACAAAAGGAGCTTCTGGCTCAGCATCGGCCGTCGAACCGCAAATTGTAAGCGGGCTTTTACGCCCTCCTCGTGGATGTGAAGCAGCGTGCTTCTCACACGCGCTCGTCGACGACGTTAGTCGGCACCTCGCCTGCATGCTCGACGGCGCGATCTGAAATTATGTCGCTGAGATCCGCGCGTGTTGCGCCTCTCGGCCATCAGCCTCGATCGCGGCTGCATCGTCAGCAAAGGCAGTATGACGGTACCCGCGGGCCACGTTATCCTTTGACCAAATCGGTATTGCGCTTACCCAAAACAGCGGCTTTGTAGACAGCTACCGATAATCTCCATTCCAAATATCGTCTGCCCCCGCCCCGGGGACAAGCCAAGACAACTGTGGCTCGCGAGTGGACTACGAGGCCTTCAGCTTGGGCGCAGTTGACGATCCGCATGGCACCCGTCGTGGTCGGTACAATCATTCGGGCCCCCCTTCACTTCAGTGTCGAGCGTGTCCTGCCACCTTGATTGAACGAGGGCTGCGCGTTCGAGCCACTCTGATCCCAACCCCGTTTCATCGAGTGGTCGCAACCGATCCGAAGTATTCGCGCGAACCCCGGAATCCGTGTTTCATCGATGTCCGAGCTGTCCAACTTGTCCCCGGGGACGCGCCTATTTCGCCTTTTTTGCTGACCGAGCCTCTATCACGCGAGGGCTCGACATCGTGAAAATTGTCTGCTTCCATCAGGTTATCGCAACGCCCAACCAATCTATCTCCGAATAAACGACCGAGAACGCAGCCAACGCGAATACACCCCTATGGCTATAGTATGTATTCCCTTAAATCACTCACGCTGATCTGGAAGTTTATGATTTTCATCTGGTGATAATCACTTCTGACGAACGACGATAAATTTTACATAGCATTCGGCATCGCGCCTCTCGACTCCCATTAAAGACCAAACGTGACGTGACTGTCCGGGTGAACGCAACTTTCAACTGCGTCCCCATGAAGGAGCCAAGCATGCATAGCATTCGAACCCCTTTTCCCAGATCTCCGATCGACCACGTTATCCGATCGATTTTCGAGCCTTGGCTGGGACTCCCATTGGACCACAAGCGGAACCAAGCCGAGGCGGCTCAGCCAATTCTTTTTCTCCTCGACACGTGCGTAGTCTCGCAATTCACGAAGCCCGTCCCGGATCCTGGAGTTGTCGCTTGGTTAAAGGAAGTACCGAACAGTGCCCTTCGCATTCCATGGAGTGTCGTGTTCGAGCTTCAGCTCGGCATCGAGCTCGCCAAGCGGAGGGGAAACAACAACGCTACGGCATTTGAGCAGCGGCTCGACGGTATCTTGGCCGACGGCCGTTACCAGATTATGCTGCCGACCGTAGACGCTGCGAGAGTCCGTGCGACCCTGTCCGCGCTCCCTGCTCTCCGCAACCTCGTGATCCCAAACCCTTGCTCCAATCGCATTGTGTCCTGCGAGAAACTGACCATCGCGGCCACAGCGATCTCTGCTGGCGCGGCTATCGCTACCCTTAACCGGCGTCATTACGCCGAGATCGCACGATGTTTCCCCTTACCTGGGGTGTTTTATCCAGACACCGGTGATTGGGATAATCGATGCGGTCGTCGCTCTGCCGAGTAGAAAAATTGCACCGTTAATCGCAAAATCTGGCGATCGTTAAAACTCCTGCCGCTTGGTTAGTAGTCGTTCACGCGAACCTGTCACGACAGAATTTCAACCTTGGTGAAGAACTCAGCTTGCCCGATCGATTCTACATAACGCCCTTCGGCGCGCGACAGGACCGTGGTGCAGGTACGCTCGCCGACGGGGCGACGGTCTCCACAGCGTAAAGCCAGCACCTCTCCGATCCGCCCGCCATCAGGACTACCGAGCCTACATCTGGCTCGCGAAGGCAGATCGATTCTCCAACTTCCACGACAACCGGCACGGATCCAAGTGGGACTCTGCCCCGAGCGGCCAACCAGCCGCGAATATCACCGCCCGCAATTCCGCGTGCGGCCCCTCGGGGCCCGTCCCAAGCAACAGCTCCCAGGACAAGGAGGCGAAGCCCATGACGCATGCGATCAACGATACCGCCTCCGGCGCTCGCCCCTCCTCACGCGTCCTCCTCATAGCCGGCTGACTCTGCGGACCTTCGTCCGCCTGTCACGGACGGTCGTGCTCCCACGAGAATGACCGGTGCCGCAAATGGTCCCATTCCGGGACATGGTCGAGAAGGACCGCGCCGTGCTCAATCTTATCATCCCCAAGCGTCGCAAGCGCCAGAAGGCCGAGGACGTTTCCGATGACAGCCTTTGGTCCGAGCTCGGGGTCCCGCCGCCCCGCGACCTGCCCGTCGTGACGGACAACCGGTCGGCTGGGTCCACTGGCACGAGTTCCAGTGCCTCTTGGTGCCCGAGTTTGACGAGTTGCCGGACCAGTTCTCGGTCCGCCGCTAGCCGACCTTCCCCGTATGCGGGGAACGTCATCGACGTAGGCGGGCACCACCGCCGCGTTGCTCAGACCAAGAAAAGTCGCCGGCAATCCCGCCGGAGCACCCTCGGATCACTCGCCAAGATCCCAGGAAAAAGGAGGCGACGATCATGATGCATCAGCTCAACACAATCGCCTCCCGCCGGCTCCGCGGTCTCCTGGTCCGCGACGTCACGCACCTCTCGCCCGTAGCCGGCGGACGCTTGCGTCCGCCCGTCGAAGGCGGTCGGGCCCCTTGCGAGCCCGGTCGATGACCCCGCGGCCAATGGTGGCGCGGGCGAGCAAAGGATTTCGCCTGTGAGCGAGAAGAACATCATTCAGCACCTGCACGAACGCCGTCTCGGCATCAGTTCCTACGACAAGCCCCTGCCCGAGTTTCCGGTGTACCTGGCTCCGGACATGAACTGCCCCGGGCGCTCTGAGACCGTCGCCGGAAAGCCGCTCGGGCGCACCATGCCGGGCGCCGGCGAGCGCGAGAACTTCGTCTGGTTCGGCTGCGAGCCGACCTCGGCGTCCCGCATCCCGGCGCGACGCACGAAGCGCTTCTTCCGCGTCCGGATGTCCGACGCACTGTTCCGCCGAGCGTGCGTTCACGAGGCCGGGCACTACGTCGTCGGCCTGGCACTCGCCGATCGGAGCGGGTGCGTTCCGATTGTCGCGAGCGTTGCCAGTGAGGTGACCGGACAAACGGGAGTTCTGACAGAGTTCGTTCGGGAGGAGGGTCTCGATCAGACGAGGGACAGCTACATGGCGGAGATCGCGATCCTCCTCGCGGGAGCAGCCGCCGAGGAACCCGTGGCGGGATGCCGAGGAGCCGGATGCGGCGGACCGATCGGCAGCGACTTCGATCCAACGACGAGGCTCGCCGTCCTGATCGAAGCTTCGTTCGGCCACGGGGGGAGCATGCTCCACGCCATCGCTTCCGATGAGTCGGACATCTCCCGCATTCTCGCCTCGGATGCCGATCTCGCGTTTGTGGTACTCCGTTACCTCATTCGCGCCTACGGGGAGGCCGAAAAAATCGGTGGCCAGGAATCTATTCGGCTAGGGTTCGTGCAGGCCTCGCTGGCTGCGACAGGGAGGTTCGAGGCGCAACATGGTCAGAGCGAGCCAACCACCGAGGCTCCGCCGACCGGGTTGGCGGATCTGTCAGCCGGGTCGGCGGATCTGTCGGCGGGGTCTGCGGATCTGTCGGCCAGCCGACCGCAGAACGTCAAGCACGACGTAGAAGTCGCGGACGGACGGCATACTCCGAGCTCGGGAAGAGAGCCGCTAGAGGGTGTCGAGGCGGCCTCTGTAGCGAGGTTCGCGATCGCACCGGCGCAGTTGATGAATCCTTTTAACCCGCTCGGACCGCCGATCTCGGTCCTGTCCCCACTCCCCAAGGCGAAGGTGATAAAAATAGGATTCGTCTTGCCCGTCTCGAACCACGTCGGGACGGATCGCGGACACATCAGGCGACAATCTATTCGCCTACGTCGTCGGCACTTTGAAGGACTCGATTAGTGGCCGGACCGGGAGAGGCAGCGTGATGTCCAGGATTGTTGACAGGGTAGGCGGAGGGGGCGACGCCCGCGATGCGTCCGCGGCGCCCGTTGGGGGCCGACGCGATTCCTTGAGACCCTGTTTGAGGCCCGAAGGTGAGGTCGCGCTAAATGGGCGACCAAGCGCGTCGGCGAGCTATCGGTGGAGACCTTCTCGCCACTCTCCGGCTTCACCGCCGGCATGCCTTGGAACGGCGATTTTCGACCGGATGAGCCGATCGTCAGGACCCTGCGCCCGCCGATCGATTCGGCCATCTCGCGCGAACACTCAAACTCGATCTAAGTCAATTTTTTCGAGGAATTTCCCGGTTTTCCGATGAGCGAGGTTGCTGTTGCAAGAAACGGCGGGGAGTGCGATTCCGATCGAGGCGGCACATCGTCGCCCGCCGCTCCATAGGGCAACAAGATGCGCCACAAGGAGCCGAGCGCCGGACCCGGCTGAACTACCGGGCCCGGACACAGAAGTTGCAGCCCCCATCGGGGGGCCCGAGAAGCGCGCCGACTACCAGGAAGATGCGCCTCTCTTCACCGGGCTTTCGCCCTTACGAGAACCAGCGGGACGCTCACGCGCCCGACAGGAACCCTGTGCCATGTCAGCACTATCCCGGGTCAACCCGGTAACGCAAGCGGCGCCGCCGCGCGACAGCAAGCAAACCCTTAGCCCCGCCCGGAATGAGGCTGCGCGCCGTCCGCCCGCGCCTATAGCCAGGCCCTCCGCTGGCCCTTAGCCGCCGGCCGACCGCCCTACGCCTCGCCGTCAGTGACCCGCCGCCCCTCAGGACGGCGTGACGGCGAAGCTTTGACCAAATCCGAACTCCGAAAATCCAGCCATCCGCCTCCCTCCGGGACGCGGAAACGAGGAGACTTGTCATGATTCGCCACTATGAGCAGACCACCTGGGTGCGGGTGCTATTCCCAAGCCGCTCTCCGTTCGCCGACCTGGAGAGGGTGATCCTCCTGCCCAGCGACGAGGACGACTTCCCGGACTTTCTCGATGAGAGGTTTTTCCGTCACCAGCTCCCGGCCGCCTCCCACATGGAGGTCGTGCCTGTAGGCACGCACGACCACATCCGGCGCTCGTCAATTGTGACACCGCCGCTGACCTCCCGCGCCACCATCCGTCCACCGCTCCGGTCGAAGGCCTCGTCCCGTAGCGCCTTTGTCGACGACGCGACGAACAGAGAAGTGGTCACGGCCAGCACCCGTCGTCGCTGTTGCTTCCCGTGGATGACGACGACTTCCCGACCCTCATCAACGGCCGCTGGCTCTGCCGCGAGTTGCCGACGGCTGTGTCCGATCGCGAGGTCGAGCCATGCAGCTAACGGAAACGTCACTTCCGCGGGACGGCGAGGACCTCTGCCTTCCCTGCTCCACCGCGACACTGCGAACCGGGGAGCACGGCATTGAGCGAGAGGCACGTCATCCAGCATCTCCGCGAGCGGCGCCTCGGCATCAGCTCGTACGACAAGCCGTTGCCGGACGGCCCGATCTACCTCGCGCCCGATCGAACCACGACAGGCCGTTTCGAGACGGTCGAGGGAGAAGTGGTCGACCACCTCCTTCTTGGACGGCAACGTCGCGACGAGCTGGTCTGGTTCGGCTGTGAGCCGACCTCCGCGTCGCGGATCCCCGTGCGCCGCACGAAGCGCTCCTTCAGGCTTCGCATGAACGACCTGATCGAGAACCGCGAGAAGGTCACGGAGTCGATGATCGAATTCGCGTTCCTGCGGATCAAGCGAGAGGAGAACCGTTTCGGCCGCATCTTCGACCAGCCGCCCGCTCGCCACTTTGTCCGTCCGGACGGCTCCGACGGTTCGCACACCTTCGACTTCCTGGTCGAGGAGCCGGACGGTTCTGTCATCGCCTATGCCGTGCGTCCGGAGGCAAAGGTCGACGAGAAGCTCGATATGGCGATCCGTTGCATCCGCGAACAGAGCCTCGCCGGGTTCGCCGACGCCGCAGTCATCGTCACCGAGCGCTTCATCACGAAGGCTCGGCTGCACAACGCCAACGAGATCCTGGACTCGCGGGAGCACCGCAACGCGTCCGACGTCGCCGTCGCCGGAGAGTTCGTGAAACGGATCCGCTGCGGCGTGATGTTCCATGACCTCGTCGAAGCACTGCGCCTCGGACCCCGTGGCCGCACGGCCATCCTGTGTCTCGTCGACGACGGGATCCTCGACTTCGTCCAGCGCGAGCGGCTGACAGCCGCCACGCTTTTGCGCCCTGCCCTCACTCCCACCGCGCTTAACTGAACCAAGGAGAACGACCATGAATGCGATCACCAAAATCCAAGAGGCCGTGCCGATCTACGACATCGCCCCCCGCAGCAGGTTGGTCATCGGCAGCGCCAACGGTGCCGGGAGCGTCGAGTACGTCTACGGCGAGCGCCTCCCCGGCGGTCACAAGATCACCCGGGTGGACGACCTGCTGTTTTGCGAGACGCTGACGCACGAGCACCTCGACCACCTCATCCAGACGGACGCGATCCGCATCAATGAGGGCTTCTTCGCGGAGGTCAAAGCGGCCCTCCGCCTCGCCGGCGGCAAGCGCAAGAGGTTTGGCGACCTCACCAAGCCGCAGGCGAAGGTGGTCATCAAAAAGAAGGCTTGGTGCGACGCCTACCTTGCCTTGGCGCACAAGAACCGAAGCATCCGCCGTTCCGACGCCAAGATGGGACTTGCCATCAAGCTGATCGAAGAGAAGTTCAAGGCCGACGCGGAAGCTGCCGACAAGCGCTACCGCGAGGCCAACAACTTGAAGAAGGCGCGTGGCGGCACTCCGACAGAAGGGACCAGTCCACCGAGCGCAACGCAGCTTCGCCGCTGGGTGAGGCGTTACGAGAAGGGCGGCTATACGCTTGACTGCCTGATCAACCAGTACAACGGACCCGGGAAGATGCGCACGGCGCTCTGCTCGGAGTCGTACACGTTGCATGCCAAGTTTGCGACCGAGTACGCCAGCAGGACCCGGCCGACAAAGGCCAAGCAGTTCGAATTGCTCGAGATCGCGCTCAACGATGAGGACGGTAAGCGTGCCGAGCGAGGCTTCGAGCCGCTCCGCCGCCTGAAGCGGCGCGCGTTCGAGATGATGATCGACGCCCTCGATCCTTTCTTCGTGGATCTCGGTCGTCTCGGTCCCGAAGTGGCACTCCGTCGCTGGGGCATCGTCACCACGGGCCTCGATGTCGAGAAGCCGTTCGAGCGCCTAGAGGTGGACGAGTGGATGGTCAGCCTGATGAAGATCATGGTCGACGCGGGCGTATGGGCCCTCCTCGACGAGGAGACCCGTGCGCTGGTCGAGCGCAAGCGCCTCTGGCTGTCAGTGGCGATCGACGCACGCACTCGCATGATCGTCGCCATGCGGTTCCTCGAGGGGGCTCCGTGCATCGAGAGCGCTCTGTCGACCATCGAGCTCGCGATGACCGACAAGTCGCGCATCTCCGACCATGTCGGGGCGAGCCGCACCTACCTCCACGCCAAGCCTCGCGGCATCGCGATGGACAACGGCATGAACCTCACCTCGGAAGAAATCATCTACCGCCTGGTCCAGCTCAACATCTTCCCCATCCACCCCCCTGCGGGGCTGGCGGAGATGCGGGCGCGAATCGAGCGCTTGTTTGGCACGTTGAAGACAAAGATTGCGGCCTTCTTCACCGGGCAGACCTTCTCAAACATCGTCGAAAAGGGGAAGTACGATGCCCAGGCGGATGCCTCGTTAAACGTGGAAGAGCTCAACCGATTCTTCCTGACGGGCGTCCTCGACCTCTACCACCACCACCCGCACGAGGGCCTGAACGGCGAGACACCGTATGACTGCATGCGCCGCCTGAGCGGCGTCTATGGCCTCCCCCTTCCTCCGGATCGCGACGTGATGCGCCACGTCATGGGCATCACGTGCGAGCGCCGCATCGGCGAGGAAGGCATCCGCTTCTTGGGCATCCGGTTCCAGTCGCCGGCGCTTCAGATCCTACGCCGCCAGATGGGCCAGAGACCGATCGAAATCCGCGTCGACCGCTGGGATTTGTCGAGCATCTCGGTGCGGAACGAGAAGGGAGGTTGGATCGTTTGCAACGCCCGGTTCGACGGTCTCCAGAACGTCAGCATCTGGCAGTGGGCGGAGACGGTGCGTGACCTCCGCGAGCGCAACGAGCATCTGGCGGCGCTGTCGCGCCACTACGTGCTCGGCGCCGTGCGGACGCTGAGCGGGGGTGCCGCCGCTGCGGTCGAGCGGGCGGAAATCGCCAATCCGATCGTCACTTCGCAGACGTTCGACCACTGGGAGAAGGTGCTCTTCCAGTCGTTCGCCTTCGCCGACGACGGTGCCTACGGCGATGACCTCCAGCTTCCCGAGGAACTCGCGCGCCAGGCCGAGACGATGCTCGCTCTCGGCTCAGACACGCACGCGGCGAGTGACGACGACTTCAGCAACGAAGAAGGCCGCGGCTTCGGTTCCGCAGACGACTGGTCCTCCAAATGATCGAAGGCATCCACACCATGGACGACAAGACTGACTTCTTCCCTGGCGACATCGAGATCGTCGACGCAGACCTTGCGGAGCGGATGAGCGATATCGCATTGCGCCGTGCGAAGCGCATGGCGAGCATCAACTCGCGATACCTCGCGACCAAGCGCGACAAGGAGATCAACAGCGAGGTGGATCTGCTCGTCGGGAACGCGTCCGTTTCCGTCGACGGATACCAGATCGAGCGGCGAGGACTTGCTCTCATCGGAGACACGGGGGCGGGCAAGTCCCGCCTCATCGCCCGCCTGATCGCGGAACGGAAGGAATTCCAGCCGCGGACGACAGGTATGACCGTCACCAAGCCGCTCGTGGCCATCAAGGCTCCGCGTCCGTCCGACCTGCTCGAAATCGCTTACGTGCTGCTGGAACAGCTTGAGTATCCTCTGGAGCGGGAGCTGAAGGCGCCGGCAGCGTGGCGGATGGTGCGCCGTCAGTTGAAGGTCCGCCAGGTTCGCTTCATCCACATCGACGAAGCGCAGCACATGCTGAACATGGGCGACCCCGATGCCATGGAGGAACTCGCCGATGCGCTCAAGATGGTCATGGAGCAGGCCGACTGGCCGGTCAGCTTTATCCTGACCGGGATGCCCGAGCTCGCGGACTTTATGACGATCTACGGCCAGATCTCGCGCCGCACCCACAAGGTCCACCTCGAGAACCTCTCGCTTCCGCGGGACAACGAACTTGTGGCCTGGATTGTGAAGACCATCGTCGAGAGCCATGCGGAGATGACGTTCGGCTTCACTGTGACTGACACCTACCTCGGACGTCTCTGCCACGGGGCAAACCGCCAATTCGGTGCCCTCACCCAGATCGTGCGCGGCGCCGTCGAGCAAGCTTTGGTCGACAACATTGAGGCCACGCAGGTGGACCACGGGCACTTCGTCCGCTCGTACGAGCTCTTTTCCGGCTGCAAGCCCGAGCAGAACGTCATGTCGTCTCGGACCTGGCACGAGATCCACCCGCTGAACGCGCTCTTGCGTGATCAGGAACTGGCCCGGGTGCAGGTGATGCAGGCTCTCGCCGAACGGGCCGCCGCGCTCCGCGGCCGTCGTCGTCGCAAGAAGAAGGAGAACTGACCATGGCCGCTCTCAGCATCACTGTTCCGCTGCACGACGGCGAGACCCCAGTAAGCTTCGGCTCGCGGCTCGCGCAGGCCAACGGCCGCGACCGCGTCCGGGACTTCGCTTTGGACGTTCGCCTCGACTTCGCGGGCGTCGTTGCCGGCCGACCGGCCGCCCTCGCTAGCCTCGCCAGGATGGGCGACTGCTCGCCGTCGGCCCTCGGGAGCTGGGCTGCTGTGACCGACGACGACCGCACGTCCCTCAGGGGCGAGCATCTTGGGTCGCGCACGCTGCGGCGAAGGCGGGTCTTCGCCTGCCCGTCTTGCCTTCTCGCCGACCTCGAGGACGAGTCTCTCGAGCCGGAGGTCAGGGCATGGGGCCGTGCCATCTGGCAGGTGCCGGTCCTCCGCACGTGCCGGATCCACGTGCAGGAACTGGTCGAGATCGCACACCCCGACGATTCGACGTTGCTGCACGACTTCGCCGCCCTCGCCTTCTCACGGGCCGACGACCTCGTCGGCATCGATGCCGCGAGTGAACGGCGGACGCCGTCCTCCTTCGAGACCCACGTGCATGACCGGTTGTGGGCCGGTCGTTCGGGCACAGGCTTCCTTAGCGCGCTTCCCCTCTACGCCGTAATGCGGCTGTCGGAGAACCTCGGCGCCGTCATGACGTTCGGGCCCAAGGTACGGATCGAGGACCTCGGCGAGCGCGACCTGCATGAAGCTGGTGCCCGTGGGTTCGCCTCGGCTTCTGCTGGCGAGGACGGCATCCGCACGGCGCTCACGGCGCTACAGGAAACGTTCTTCGACGGAAAGGGCGATTGGGGACCGAAGGCAATGTTCGGGCGCTTCTACGGGTGGCTGGCGCACGAGAACGTGGATCCCGTCTACGACCAGGTCCGCGACATCGTCGAGCGCCACGTCGTTGAGACGATGCCGATCGGCCCCGGCGAGACCATATTTGGCCGCGAGGTGACGGTTCGGCGGATCCATTCCCTGAACTCGGCGTCGATCGAATACGGCATGCATCCAAAGCGCCTGCGCAAGCTTCTGGCCGCCGACGGGATGATCAGACCAGAAGATGCCGGTCGGTCAGACGAGCGCGTCCTGTTTCCTGTCGAGGCAGTCTCTGCACGCCTCGCCACCCTGTCTGACACGCTGTCGCTGATCCGTGCCGGACAGTATCTGAACGCGCCGAGCCCCCACGAGCGCCTACTGTTCGACGCTGGCTACATCCATCCAGTCGTCACCGGCGGCACCGACGTCCTGAGGGAGCACGCAATCCGACGCGCCGACCTCGACGACTTTATTGCAAGGCTCACGGCGTCCGCCAGGCTAGAGCTCTCCGGCGGCTTGCCGATTCCGACTGCGGCCAAGCGGGCGAGCTGTTCCTCCATGGAGGTCGTGGGCCTGCTGCTCGACAGCCGGTTGGCGAACGTCGGGATCAACGGCGAAAGCCGGGGCTACCTATCCGTCCTTGTCGACCCCGATGAGGTTAAAGCACTGGTGCGGAGGAAGAACCACGGCGGGCTGTCGCTTAGGACTGTCGAGAAGCGGATGAGTTGGTCGACCAAGGTCGTGAGGGCGCTCATAGACCAATGCCTCCTCACCTGCACCGTCGCCGTCAATCCAGTGAATCGGTGTCCGCAACGCGTCGTGCTGGAGTCCGATCTCCTGGCCTTCGACAAGTCCTTCGTGTCGCTCTATTCCTTGGCGAAGCAGCGCGAGGTCCATTTCCGGAAGCTGAAGGCGGAACTGGTCGGCCGCGGCGTCGAGCCGGACCCGGCTTTCGCCTGCGTGCCGGCTAGCTTTTATCGCCGCGCCGACATCGGCAATCCGCCGACTTAGGCTTCTCCGACTTCAGATCACACCCGCCTGAACCCCGCCTTCGAGCGGGGTTTTTTGTTGCCCTAGTTGAACAGTTTGGACCGTCCAACTGCGGCACAGATATTGTGCCATCCCGTCCAATCTGAATGCGCTACTGAGGCTACGGCATAGTGAAAACAGTCACTTACGGGATGAACTGAGGCAAACCAAAATGCCGCTGAGAGTTGAGGTCAGCTGAAGCCTCCCACCCGCCGAAACCGGCGGGTGGGAGATCAAAAAACACCAACGAAGGAGACTCGAATGGCCACCAATCCTCCAACCGGCGACGGTCACCGCAAGGGCGCCGTCAGAGGTCGGTCACAAGTCCATAACCCGAAGACCGACACTTGGACTAAGCGCGACACCGGCACAGGCCAGTTCATGGACGGCAAGAAAGACGGGACACCTTTCAAGGGCGTTCGACGCGAGAAGCCACACGGCAACTAATCCGACCCAACTGGTCCGACTAACGGAATTCGACGCTGTCGGTGATGTTCTGGGCTGAGAGACCCGCTCAATGCGCTACGCGGTGGTGATCGAGAAGGCCGGCGGAACTATTCGGCCTATGTCCCCGATCTGCCGGCTGCGTCGCGGCGGGTGCGACGTCCGACGATGCCGAACGCGAGATTGCGGCGGCGATCCGGTTTCATCTGGAGGGACTGATCGCGGACTGGCTCCCTATCCCTGAGCCCATCAGCCGTGCCGCCTATGTTGATGTGTGAGGCTGCACGCATTCGCTTCCTGTCGTGACCGCTCGTAGCGACCGAGATCCGGTTTCCTGAATATCGGCGCCTAGCCTCGCCGCCAAAATGTCGCGGGAGCTGCCGCGCATCCATCCCATCCGCCCGACGTTCTGAGCCAAACCTTTGACTCGGGAGGAAAACCGATGACGGAGACGGCGGAGAAGAGCGATCCGAAGCTCTGGGAGAAGGTGAAGGCGAAGGTCACGAAGGGGTCCAAGGGCGGCAAGCCCGGGCAGTGGTCGGCGCGCAAGGCGCAGTTGGCGACGCATGAATACCAGGCGGCCGGCGGCGGCTATGTCGGCGAGAAGGATGGCGACAACAGCCTGCAGCAATGGACCGACGAGGACTGGGGCACGAAGTCCGGCGCCGAGAGCGCCAAGAGCGGCGAGCGCTATCTGCCGAAAAAGGCCCGCGCGCATCTGAGCGACGCGGAATACAAGCGCACCAGCGAGAAGAAGAAGCGCGACACGAAGAAGGGTCGCCAGTTCTCCTCCCAGCCGAAGGACATCGCGGAGAAGACCGCACAGGATCGCGGCGGGGGTGCGAGCAAGGCCGATCTCTATGCCGAGGCCAGGCGGCGCGACATCGCGGGGCGCTCAAAGATGACCAAGGCGGAGCTCGAGAAGGCGTTGCATCGATAAGCCTCGGCGAGACAGCCGAAGACCGCCCGCGATAATGGCTCGGCACTCATCCCTGAGCGCCGGGAAAGAGAACCTTCCGTTACATATCTTAATGTGAAGGCCAGAAATCGACCCCACCGCGATCGTAGCGTCCCCTCCATCGAATCGACGGGAGTAACTCGTGATGGGACGCTTGACGCTCAGCACAATGAAGGATCTCGGTCGCCGGCTGGCGATCCAGACGCTGATATCGGGAACCGTGATGGCGGGACTGAACCTTGCCGTGCAGGTCGATCCATCGTCCCTCGTCCTGCCGTGGCCGCTGGGCGGCGAGATGTACGTGCCGGAGGCTCCAGTCGCCGCGATGAAGCCGGGCGCCGCAAGAACACCGGCGATCAGGCATGACGAGCCGCAGGCAGCGATGGCAAGCGGCAAGGCAGAACGCCTGACCTCGCCGCCGAAGGCGCCGGCGGCCACGGCGGTCGGCCCCAAGGGTGCCGGGCCTGCACGAGTGGCCGTCGGCGCCGCGCCAAACGATGTCGTCCTGTTCGACGCATGCATGCCGCGCTGTGAGTCGCGCGATCCGTTGCTCGCGGCAAACCGCAGGATGGCGCAGGCGACGCCCCCCGCGCCGGCCGCCGCCCTTCAACTCGCACGATATGTCGATGACGCCGCGCAGAGCGCTGCGGTTCCGAGGGAGGAAACCGGCGTCATCGAAGCGGTTTCATCCCGCGTCGCCGCCGTGGGACAAGCGGGCTATCGCGCCGTCGCGGGCGGGCTGACCTCCCTCACGCCGTGGTGATGGCTGCCGGTATGCGCACCCTGCTCATCATCGACTCGGGCAATCGCCGTGTCCGTCCCTCGATGCGCTTCTGCAATGGCCGACGGCGAAGCCGATGCCTGAGGCTATTTTGCCACAAACCGTGGCCTCACCGACACGTGTCCGCCCTTTGCGCGACAATATTGTAAACGACTGACGGTCATGATCGGGAACACGAGTCGGGTCCCTGGCCTGACGACGCGCCCGGTTCGGCGCTACCGCCGAATGCATTGCAGGAGACCGTTTCCTTGTCCTTCCGAAACAGCGCCCTCTCCCGGCGCAACCTTTTGCTCGGCCTGTCCACTCTGGCGCTTTCGGGCTGCGTGAGTGCGCCGCGGACCGAGATGGTCGCGCCGAGTCCGGCGGTTGCGCCCCCGCCACCGCCGCGACCGATGATGTACGACGCCATGCCGAACGAGCAGTTCTTCGTGCCGGCGGTCGATGTTTCCAAGGTCGATCCGGCATTCTGGCGTACAGAGGTGCCCAACACCACCAACGAGCCCCCCGGCACGCTGGTCGTCGATACCGACGCGAAATATCTCTATTTCACCCAGGCCGACGGCTCGGCGATGCGCTACGGCATCGGCGTCGGCCGCGACGGCTTTTCCTGGTCGGGCCGCGCTCGGGTCCAGTACAAGCGCAAATGGCCGAAATGGACGCCGCCGGACGAGATGGTGGCTCGCCAGCCCGAGCTGCAGCCCTATTCGATCGCCAATGGCGGCATGCCGCCCAGCCTGACCAACCCGCTGAGTTCCCGGGCGCTGTACATCTTCCAGGACGGCGAGGACACGCTCTACCGCATTCATGGCACGCACCAGGAATGGTCCATCGGCCGCGCCGTTTCGTCCGGCTGCATCCGGATGCTGAACCAGGACGTCGCCGATCTCTACGACCGCGTGCCGGACGGCACGCCGATCGTCGTGCTGCCATCCCGCTCGACGCCGATGGCCGTCTGATCGGAGGCAAGCCTCAGGCACCCCGGCGGGACGATCCTTGCGGTCGTCCCGCGAAGCGCCGAGACATCGCGGAATGCCGAGTAAAACCGTTGCATGGCAACAACATTCCGCGCCTCATTGCAGTTTCGGGCAAAGCTTTCCGACGTTCCCCGACGACAATCTCGAATTCGACCATATCCTGACGGATCAGGGATTTGCGCTGGCACAGCGTAACCGCGCTGTCAGGCAACATCCCTCCCGACGCGGGCCGGTTGCCACGCTGCAATCCGGTACGGACCCGCGACAGCCCGCGGGTGAAGACTGACAGCGCCAAGGCGGAGCAGGACCGACATGATCGTCAACAACATCCACCGCGCCGGGCTCCTCGCCGCGACGCTGCTCATGCTCGGCGGCTGCTCGACCGTCGGCGACGCGCCGCGTGCCATTCTCGGCTACGCCGCGCCCGGCCTCGTGGGTGACCCACGCTACGCCGGGTTCGAGGATCATGGTCACGTGATCCCGGCCATTCCCGCCGCCTACCTCACGGAGGAGAACGTCCGTCAGGTCGTCGACTTCACCGGCTCGGAAGCGCCGGGCACGATCGTCGTCGATCCCGCGGCGCATTTCCTCTATCTCGTCGAGGAGAACGGCAAGGCCCTGCGCTACAGGGTCGGCGTCGGCAAGGCGGGTTTCGCCTTCGCCGGCAATGCCACCATTGCCCGCAAGGCCGAATGGCCCGGCTGGACCCCGACCGCCAACATGCTCCGGCGCGAACCGGATCGGTTCGGCCCCTATGCCGGCGGGCTCGAAGGCGGTCTCGGCAACCCGCTCGGTGCGCGGGCCCTCTATCTCTATCGCGGCGGCCGCGACACCTATTACCGGATCCACGGTACGAACGAGCCGGCGACGATCGGCCGCTCGGTCTCCTCCGGCTGCATCCGGATGTTCAACCAGGACGTCATCGATCTCGAAAGCCGCGTTCCCGTCGGCGCACAGGTTGTCGTGCGCAGCGCAGCAAGCCCGAGCGTCTAGGAGCCTTCGGGGCGAGACGGTCGAGCAGGGGCGGCTGCGATATCAACTCGGTGTCAGGATAGCGTCGCGGGCTCGACATGGCCGCTGAACGGCACCTGGTCCGGTGCCGTCGCACCGGCCGACACGATGAACTGCATCGCCTCGTCCGCCGTCCAGTCAACGTAGATCAGGTCGTCGACTGGTACGATCTCGATGAAGCCCGAGGTCGGGTTGGGCGCGGTGGGCACGTAGACCGCGGCGAGCAACCGATCCGGGTCGCCCGAATCGGCGAAGGTTCGGGTCACGAAGCCGAGCGTGCGCATGCCGGGATTGGGGAATCGGATCAGCACGACGCGCTGCATGTTGGCCTCCGTCGACTGGAACACCTCCAGCATGCGCCGAACGGAGCTGTAGAGGCTGCGCACGAAGGGCAGGCGCTCGATCATCCGGTTGACCAGCGAGATCACCTTGCGCCCGATGACGGCCTGGGTAAGGGCGCCGAGGACGTATAGACCGATCAGGACGAGGACGAGGGCAAGCACCGACTGGAACACGTCGGCCCGCAGCAGGTCGGCCACCGGCGGCGAGTAGGATTGCGCCCAGAAGGCCAGTCCCAGCACAAGCGGCCGCCCGAAGCCGATCAGCGTGGTGAGCACAAGGTTCAGGATCCAGATCGTTACCACGACGGGGATCAGCGTCAGGATGCCGGCAATGATGTTGCGCTTGACTGATTCCACCTGGGATCCCTCGTTGTTTTGCCGCAGCACAGCAAAGCCCGGACCGGTCCCCGCCGCAATCCCGCGCGAAGCAATCGACGCGGTGCCGGCTTGACGCCGAGCCGTCGCCCACTGGACCGCGGCCGCCGGAACGCCAGTTGACCAGATGCCGCACTTGCGGCCGAAGTCCGGGAGGCGAAGCTGCGATGAACACCGCCAATCTGCAACTCGAAGGGCTTTACACGGCCCTGCAGTCCGTCCTGTGCGCGCTGAGGGAGAAGGAACTGCTCACCGCGGACGAAGTCGACCGCGCGCTGTCCGAGGCCGAAGCAGTCGCAGGCGCCGATCCGCGCCGTCCCACCGAATTGTCCGGGTCGAACCGCGAGGCGGTACTGTTCCCCATCCGCTACCTGCGGGTCGCCAACCGGCTCTGCGGCGAAGGCTCTCGGCCGACCTTCAGCGAGGTGGCGACACTCGTGGGGCGCGAGAACAAGCCGGGCAACTAAGGGGCCGCCAGATTAGGCTACGCCCGGCTCCGCCGCCGCGGCCGCTCACTCGTCGTCGGTCGGATACTCGCAGCGATTATGGATATGCGTCGCGGCGAACGCGGCCTGGCCCATGCCGACGACGATCTGGTCGAGCCCGATGACGACGTCGCCGATGGCGTAGAGCCCCTTCACGCTGGTCTGGCAGTGCTCGTCGACCCAGAGCGCGTTGCGCTCGTCATGGCGGGCACCGAGGGCCAGCCCGAGCTCGGAGCGATAGCGCAGGCCGAGCGCCGAATAGAGGATGTCGAAGCACAGCTCCTGCTCCGCCGTCCGCATCGCGCCGATGGCGTCGCCCTTGTTTTCGAGCCCGACGACAGGGTCAGCAACGATCGTCACGCCCTTTTCGCGCAGATCCTCGGCCTGGCCCGGCTCCAGATCCAGCTGCTCGCCCAGCGTCAGAAGCGTGACGTCGTCGCTATAGGTCCGCCGGATGAAGATCGCCTCGCCGACGCCGTGATCGCCCCTGGCGATGACGGCAACGCGCTTGCCGATGGCCTCGTAGCCGTCGCAGATCGGGCAATAGCGCACGAGGCCACGACGCACGGCGTCGGGCACGTTCGGCAGGTCGGGCTCGACATCCACCGCACCGGTGGCCAGCACGACCCGGCGGGCCGCCACCTGGCGGCTGCCACCGTCCGGCGAATCCACCGTCGCCAGGAAGCCGCCCTCGGACTTCCGGACGACGGACACGCGGCCGGTTTCCGCGACCACATCGTAGCGGGCCGCATGCTCACGCTCGCGGGCGAGGATCTCCTTGCCGGAGATGCCATGCGAAAAGAACGGGATGTTGTGGCTTTCCGGGATCCAGGCGGCGCGGCTTTCGCCGCCGTCCACCACGAGGACCGAGCGGCGGAAACGCTTCAGGTAGAGCGCAGCGGTGAGCCCGGACGGGCCACCGCCGACGATCAGGCAGTCCACGATCGCGGGATCGTCGCTCACGGGGCACCTCTAAAGGACTGCCGGTTTCTCGGGATGGCACCGGTCGTGTCGTCGGGATAACGGTTCGCCACGGCAATGTCGATCAAAGCCGCGGGATAAGTCGGTCGTCGCGACGCGGCATCGCTGCCGGTCCGGCGTTGGCGCTAGCCGGAACGGCCTTCACCGGGCGGCTTCCTGCCAGGCGGAGCACCGCGCTTCGATTTTTGCGCTTGCTAACAGCAATCGGCCGGTGGATACATGCAGGCTTACATCGATGTGGCAGTACTTTCTCTTCCGTGCTCGGGTGCCTCATTATGAACGATTGTCTGCGCGGTAGACGCCGCCGCTCGTTGCTCTCGCTCCTCGCTTCCCTCCTCCTGTTCCCAACCGTTGCACAACCCGCCGCCGCTCAGGCGCCGGCTGCGCCGCCGCCACCCGTCACGGTCGCCAAGCCGATCGTCCGGGAGATCGTCGAGGATGACGAGTTCATCGGCCGCTTCGAGGCGGTCGACGAAGTGTCGATCCGCGCCCGGGTGGGCGGCTATCTCGAGACGGTGCATTTCCGCGACGGCGCCCTGGTCAAGGTGGGCGATCCGCTGTTCACCATCGACCAGCGGCCGTTCCAGTTTGCGCTCGAGCAGGCGCAATCGCAGCTGGCGGTCTCGGAGACCTCCCTCACCTTCGCCGAAAGCCAGTATCGGCGGGCCGAGGAACTGTCGCAGTCGGGTAACATCCCGGTCTCGACGGTCGACGACCGGCGGCGCGAGTTCCTGGCGGCGCAGGCGAGCCACGAGGGCGCCAAGACGGCGGTTGCCTCGGCACAGCTCGACCTCGAATATACCGAGATCACCGCGCCGATCGCCGGGCGCATCGACCGGCGTCTGGTCTCCACCGGCAATCTCGTGCAGGCCGACCAGACCATCCTGACCAGCATCGTCTCGCTGGATCCGATCGACTTCTATTTCGACATCGACGAGCGCGAGTTCCTCGCCTACGCCCGCGATGCCACCGAGCGTGGCGGCAACCTGCAGGAGGGCGCTGGCGGCCTTCCGGTGGTCGTGCATCTTCCCGACGGCGGGACGGACGCGATCAGCGGAGAGCTGAATTTCGCCGAGAACCGTATCGACCGGGAGACCGGCACGATGCGGGTGCGGGCGCGATTCCCCAATCCCGACCTGACGGTCCTGCCGGGCCTGTTCGGGCGGGTCAACGTGCCGGGCTCGCTCCCGCACCAGGGCGTTCTGGTGCCGGACGAGGCCATCGGCGCCGACCAGGATCGCCGGATCGTCTATGTGGTGGGCGAGGACAATACGGTGTCCGCCAAGCCGGTCCGCACGGGACCCCGCCTCTACGGCTATCGCGTGGTGCGCTCCGGCCTTACCGGCGAAGAAACGATCGTCGTCAACGGACTGATGCGCGTGCGGCCGAACATCAAGGTCGACCCGCGGCCCGAGACCCTGCCGCCGGAACGGGTGGCCGAGGGCGCACAATGAGGTTCGCCCACTTCTTCGTCGACCGGCCGATCTTCGCCAGCGTCATCTCGCTGCTGCTGCTGATCATCGGCGGCATTGCCTACACGCAGCTGCCGGTGGCGCAGTACCCGGAGATCGCACCGCCGACGGTCGTGGTGCGCGCGCAATATACCGGCGCCGACGCCGAGACCGTAGCCAACACGGTGGCAACGCCGATCGAGCAGGAGATCAACGGCGTCGAGAACATGCTCTACATGTCCTCGTACTCGACCAGCGACGGCGCGATGAGCCTGACGATCACCTTCCGGCTCGGCACCGACCTGGACGAGGCGCAGGTGCTGGTCCAGAACCGCGTCGCGGTGGCGGAACCCCGTCTGCCCGAAGAGGTCCGCCGGATCGGCGTGACGACCTTGAAGAGTTCGCCGGACCTGATGATGGTCGTCCACATGCTGTCCCCCAACGGCAGCTACGACCAGCTCTACACGTCGAACTATGCCCGTTCGCGCGTCCGCGATTCCCTGCTCCGGCTCGACGGCGTCGGCGACCTGATCATCTTCGGCGAACGCGAATACTCGCTGCGGATATGGCTCGATCCGGACAAGCTGTCGTCCTACGGCATGACCGCCGGCGACGTCGTCCAGTCGCTGCGCGACCAGAACGTTCAGGTTTCCGGCGGCGCGATCGGAGCGCCGCCAAATGACGGCGAGAACGCCTTCCAGTACACGGTGACCACGCAGGGCCGCTTCGAGGATGCGCGCGACTTTCGCTATGTCATCGTCAAGTCGACCACAGACGGGCGGCTGATCGAACTGCAGGACGTGGCGCGGATCGAACTCGGCGCCCGGGATTACGTCACCAACAGCTATCTCAACGGCCAGCCGGCAGTGGCACTGGCGATCTTCCAGCGGCCGGGCACCAATGCGCTCGCCACCTCTGAAGAGGTCATTGCCACGATGGAGCGGCTGTCGGCGGACTTCCCGCCGGGGCTCTCCTACCAGATCGTCTACAATCCGACGGAATTCATCTCGGAGTCGATCAACGAGGTCTACAAGACGATTTTCGAGGCCATCATCCTGGTGGTCGTCGTCATCATCGTGTTCCTTCAGTCGTGGCGAACGGCGTTGATTCCGATCGTCGCGATCCCGGTGTCCCTCATCGGCACCTTCGCGCTGCTGCTCGCCTTCGGTTTCTCGCTCAACATGCTGACGCTGTTCGGCCTCGTGCTGGCGATCGGCATCGTCGTCGACGACGCCATCGTCGTGGTCGAGAATGTCGAGCGCAACATCGCCGAGGGCATGACGCCGAAGCAGGCGGCGCACCAGACCATGGACGAGGTCGGCACCGCCGTCATCGCCATCTCGCTGGTGCTGATCGCGGTGTTCGTCCCGACGGCTTTCATCCCCGGCATATCGGGGCAATTCTACCTGCAGTTCGCGGTGACGATCGCGGTGGCGACGGCGATCTCGGCGTTGAACTCGCTCACCCTCTCGCCGGCGCTGGCCGGGATCCTGCTGAAGTCGCACGACCACCAGCCACCGCGGTCCCGTATTGCGCGGTTCGGCAGCAGCCTTGCCAATGGCTTCAACCGCGGGTTCGACCGCATGGCGAACGGCTACGCCAGGGCGGTGCGCTTCCTGGTCTCGACCCGGGTCGCGCTCGCTGCCATGCTGCTGATCTTCGCGGGCCTGCTCTACGCCACCTACCATATGGCGACGACGGTACCGCGCGGCTTCATCCCGACGCTCGATCAGGGTTACGCCATCACCGTCATCCAGTTGCCGGAGGGTGCCTCGCTTGCCCGTACGGATGCCGTGGTGCGCCGTGCCTCCGAGATCATCGAAGCAACACCTGGGATTGCCAACGCCGTCGCCTTCTCCGGCTTCTCCGGCGCAACGTTCACCAATGCGTCCAACGCCGGCGTGATCTTCGCCGCCTTCGACAGTTTCGAGCAGCGCGGAGAGGAAGGCCTGGGAGCGGACGCCGTCATCGGCTCGCTGTTTGGACGTCTCCAGGAGAT
This sequence comes from Aurantimonas endophytica, assembly GCF_014196845.1. Lineage (GTDB taxonomy): Bacteria > Pseudomonadota > Alphaproteobacteria > Rhizobiales > Rhizobiaceae > Aurantimonas > Aurantimonas endophytica. The sequence goes on along the minus strand of NZ_JACIEM010000001.1, from coordinate 226,415 downwards.
CCAGGAAGCCTTCATCATCGCCATCCCGCCCCCGTCGATCCGCGGCGTCGGCAATGGTGGCGGCTTCAGGATGCAGGTCGAAGAACTCAACAGTTCCGACGTGCGGACGATCACCGGGCTCGCGCAGGAAATCGTCGGCGCGGCCAACCAGACGCCGGGCCTTGCCGGGGTATTCACGACGTTCTCCGATTCCAGCCCGCAGCTCTATCTGGAGATCGACCGCGACAAAGCCCGTATGCTCGACGTTCCGATCCCGAACATCTTTGAGACGCTGTCGATCAATCTCGGCGCATCGTACGTGAACGATTTCAACGCGTTCGGCCGAGTTTATCAAGTGCGGGCGCAGGCCGACGAGCGCTTCCGCGTCGAGCAGGAGGACATCCTGCGGCTGAAGGTCCGTTCGGCCGCGGGCGCGCTGGTGCCGCTCGGCACGCTGGTCGAGATCCGCGACGTCACCGGCCCGGCACTGGTCCAGCGCTACAACATGTACGTGTCGATCCCGATCCAGGGGAACCCCGCCCCCGGCACCTCTACCGGCCAGGCACTCGACAGCATGGAGTCCGTCGCCCGCAACATCCTGCCGCCGGGTACGACCTTCGAGTGGACCGAGCTCGCGTATCAGGAGCGCCAGACAGGCAACACCGCGATCTTCATCTTCGGCCTGTCGGTGCTGTTCGTGTTCCTCGCGCTGTCGGCCCAATACGAGAGCTGGACGCTGCCGCTGGCGATCATCCTGATCGTGCCGCTTGCCGTTCTCGCCGGGCTGCTGGGGGTCGCCTATCGCGGCTTCGACAACAACATCCTCACCCAGATCGGCCTGATCGTGCTGATCGGCCTCGCCGCGAAGAACGCCATCCTGATCGTCGAGTTCGCGCGGCAGGCGGAGGAGGCAGGCGCCAATGCGGTCGACGCCGTGGTCGAGGCATGCCGGCTGCGGCTGCGGCCGATCCTGATGACCGCCTTCGCCTTCATCCTCGGCGTCGTGCCGCTGGTCATCGCCAGCGGCCCGGGCGCGGAGATGCGGCAGTCGCTCGGCACCGCCGTGTTCTCCGGCATGCTCGGCGTGACCTTCTTCGGCCTGTTCCTGACCCCGGTCTTCTTCGTGGTGCTTCGGGCGCTGTTCAGCCGTCACCGCCGCGAGACGCCGCCGGAGCGGTCCGATCTGGAGGCGAGCCCGGCGGAATAGCGTTCAATTCAGAGGGCGACGAAGCCGGCCAGGCCGGCTGCGATGACGACTGCCCATGCCGGGACGCGCCACGACGCCAGCAGCACGAAGGCCACCGCGGCAATCGCCATCGTGCCCTTCGACGTGATGCCTTCGGTAAAGACCGGGTCGTAGAGCGCCGCGGCGAGAAGCCCGACCACCGCCGCGTTGACCCCGGCAAGCGCCCGCTGCGACAACGGCGCGCTGCGCAGCCGCTCCCAGAACCGCAGCGCGCCGACAATCAGCAGCGCCGACGGCAGGAAGATCGCGACGAGCGCGATGGCCGCCCCCGCAATGCCCGTCGGCGGCGCGTTCATGACCGCGCCGAGATACGCGGCGAACGAGAAGAGCGGTCCCGGCACCGCCTGGGCTGCGCCGTAGCCCGCCAAAAACGCGTCGCGGCTGACGAGGCCGGGGTCGACGACTTCCGCCTGGAGCAGCGGCAGGACCACGTGGCCGCCGCCGAACACCAGGGCGCCGGCACGGTAGAAACCATCGAACAGCGTCACCGCGCCATTGCCGGTCGTTGCGGAGAGGATCGGAAGGATCACGAGCAGCGCGGCGAAGAGTGCCAGTGCCCCGAGCGCCACGGCGCGGCTGACCGGCACCGCCAGGCCGCCCGAATCCGCCACCCCCGGTGCAAGACCGCGCAACCACGCGAGGCCGAGTACGGCGCCGATGCCGATGACGAGCACCTGGCCCCAGGCCGTCGGGATCAGCAGCGCCAGCACCATCCCGGCCACGGCGATGGCGGCGCGCTCTCGATCCGGGGTGAGGCTTCGTGCCATGCCGAGCACGGCATGCGCGACGACCGCGACGGCGGCCGCCTTCAACCCCTCGATCCAGCCCGAGCCTCCGTCCGCGCCCAGCGCCGAGGCGCCATAGGCGAAGGCGACGAGCAGGATGGCCGACGGCAGGGTGAAGGCCGTCCAGGCCGCCAGCAGGCCGAGATAGCCCGCTCGCTGCAGCCCGATCGCCATGCCCACCTGGCTCGAGGCCGGTCCGGGAAGGAACTGGCAGAGCGCGACGAGGTCGGCATACGCCCGGTCGCCGAGCCATTGCCGGCGAACCACGAACGCCTCGCGGAAATAGCCGATATGGGCGACCGGCCCGCCGAACGAGGTGAGGCCGAGCAGAAGGAACACGCGGAACACCTCGAGCGGAGACCCGGGACGGCCCTGCCCGACAGCCGCGACACGCTCGCTGGCGCTCATGAGCCGTCAGCGGGCATCAGTGCCCATTTGCGTCGGGTGACCGATGCGCCTGCCGTCATGGATTTCCCCCTATAGTTCACCGGCACAAAAGCCGACCGGTTCCCTCCGCGCAAGCCTGACATGAGTCTTGTAACCGCACCGAGGAAACGGCAGCATGACACTCCACCTTCGCCCTATCCAACGCCTCTTATTCCGTCCTCAGGTCCGACGTGACCTCATCGATCGTTGATGCCCGCGGCAACGATCATGCGCCACCGGCCCTGCCCTCCATTGCGGCACCGGCCGGCTGGCGAAGGCGAACCGAGCTCGCAACGAAAGCCTGACGCATGCGCCTGTTCTTCTCGCCCGAGCAGCTTGCCCATCGGCCCACCCAATACGGCGTCCACGGCCGGCTCATAAAGCCGCTGGAGAATCCGGAGCGCGGCGAGACGCTGATCGCCTCCCTCGGCCAGCTTGGCCTCGTGGCGGAATTGCCGGCACCCATCGCGCGGGAGACCGTGACCGGGGTCCATGCGGACCACTATGTCGGATTCCTCGAGACGGCGTTTGAGCGGTTCCAGGCGCTGCCCAATGCCGGGCCGGAAGTCCTGCCCAACGTGCATCCGTATTATTCGGGAGCGACGCAGCTGGGTGCCCGTCCCCGCCCCCGCACGACGGGGATACTCGGCCAAGCCGGCTGGTATATCGGCGATCTCTCCTGCGCCATGACAGCAGGCTCGTTCAGAGCGGCGCTTGCCTCTGCCGCCTCGGCGGCTGCGGCGGCGCAGGCGGTGCTGGACGGCGAGACATCCGCCTACGCCCTCTGCCGGCCGCCCGGCCACCACGCCTATCCGGACCGCGCCAACGGCTTCTGCTTCCTGAACAATGCGGCGATCGCAGCCCAGCAACTGCGCCAGCGCTATGAGCGCGTTGCGATCATCGACTTCGACACCCACCACGGCGACGGCACCCAGGCGATCTTCTACAGCCGCGACGACGTCTTCGTCGGGTCAACCCATACCGACCCGTCGGCGTATTATCCGCACTTCTTCGGCTATGCCGAGGAGCGCGGCGCGGGTGCCGGCGAGGGATTCAACCTGAACCTGCCGCTGGCTCCGGGCGCTGGCGACGCCGCCTTCGTCGCGGCAGTCGAAAAGCTGGCGGGAGCCGCAACCCGGTTCGGCGCCGAGGCGCTGGTCGTCTCCGCGGGCTGGGACGCCCATCGCGACGACCCGCTCTCGAAACTCGACGTCACCACCGCAGCCTACCCGCTCGTCGGTCGGCTCCTCGGCGGCTTGAACCTGCCAACGGTGATCGTTCAGGAAGGCGGCTACTCCCTCGCCGCCGTCGCCGAAGCCGCGCTAGCCTTCGTCGCGGCGTTCCAGGAGGGCTGACGGGCACCCTGCCCGCCGCAGCCTGTCCAGGCCGGCCGCGGCGATCAGGGCTGAACCGGCCTTCGTCCGTGCTCAGCCCTGGTCGGGCTCGAAGTTCATCGCGACGCCGTTGATGCAGTAGCGCAGGCCCGTCGGCGGCGGCCCGTCCGGGAAGACGTGGCCGAGATGGCTGCCGCAGCGGCTGCAGTGGCATTCGGTGCGGATCATGCCGTGGCTCCGGTCCTCGGTCGTCTCGACCGAGCCTTCGACCGGCGTGTCGAAGCTCGGCCAGCCCGTACCGCTCTCGAACTTGCGTCCCGCGACGAAGAGCGGCTGGCCGCAGCCTGCGCAGGTGAACATGCCCGGACGCTTCTCGTGAAGCAGCGCGCAGCTGCCCGGGCGCTCGGTGCCATGGCCGCGCATGACCGCGTACTGCTCGGGAGTCAGGACGGCGCGCCATTCGGCATCGGTGCGGGTGAAGGGGTAGGTCTTGGCATCCATGCTGGGCTCCTGGCTTTGACACGTGCGCCCGTCAGCGCAGTCGGCGCCTGCTCAACGAACCAGGGCGCCACCCGCGGTCGCGACCGAGCGCCGCGTGGCACTCATATAGGCGGGCGCTCGGCGGTGCGCGAGGGTCGAGGCTGCGGATCGTCCGGGCTCTCAGGAACCCGCGGAGACTCCGAGCGCCGCGGCATCCCGTCTGTCGACGCCCGCCCCCCGCATGTCCTCCCAGGCACGCTCCAGCGACCCGTCGAGATCGATGGCGCGACAGGCATCCTCGATGACGACCACCTCGAACCCCGCAGCCCGCCCGTCCAAGGCGGTCCAGGCGACGCAGAAATCGGTGGCGAGGCCGGCGACGATGATCCGGGTCGTGCCGCGTTCGCGCAGATAGCCGGCGAGGCCGGTGGGCGTCCGGCGGTCGGCCTCGCGGAAGGCGGAGTAGCTGTCGACGCCGGGACGAAACCCCTTGCGCAGGATCAGCTGGACGCCGGGCAGCACGAGTTCGGGGTGAAGTGCCGCGCCGTGCGTGTCCATGACGCAGTGATCCGGCCACAGGACTTGTGCCCCGTAGTGAAGATCGATCATCTCGAACGGATCGCGGGCGTGCGTCGAGGCGAACGAAGCGTGCCCCGGCGTGTGCCAGTCCTGTGTGACGGCGATGACCGGGAACAATGGCGCCAGCCGGTTGATCACCGGCACGACAGCTTCCCCGCCTGGAACGGCGAGCGCGCCGCCGGTGCAGAAATCGTTCTGGACGTCGACGACGAGCAGCGCGTCGTCGGATTTGATATCGAGTTTTGGCATAAGGCGAAGATGGCACCGATCGTGTGACCGGAAAAGGTCGACCGCCGCTGCCGGCACGGTCAGGTCCAGGGATTGCCTGCCCAGCAGGATCCCTCACCGCGCTCGGCGCACGCCTCTGAGACGCCGGCCCCGCGGTGGCAGGCCCGGCGTCAACGTTGTCAGTCGAAAGATGCGTCCGCCCGCAGTTCGGGGGCCAGGCGGTGGGTGACCTCGACGCGATCGCCGGTGCGGGCAATGACGACATCGTTGCTCCGCTCGCCCAGCGTCGCCGGTACCGCGATGGTGACACTCTGGCCGTCGGCTAGGGTGGAAACGACGCGGATGGGCTCGCCGCTCTCGCCATTGCCGATCGTGGCGACGACACGGAAGCCGTCCGGCTCCACGGTGTAATAGGCAGCGCCCGTGATTCCGCCCAGCGCGATGCCATGGCCGGCAAGCGGCTTCAGTTCGCCCGCACCGGCGTTCGTGGCGACGGCAACTACCAGGGCTGCTGCGAAAATGGTCTTCATGGTCTGATTCCTAAGATCCGTTGTGGACCTCCCGCAGCACAAGCTATGCGCGATTGCTGCACTGCACAACGACATGGCAGCCATGAGGATTTGCCGGGACGGAATCCCTAAGAAAAGAACCTGAAGATTGAAGCGGCGCATCGTCGCCCCCGAAGGGGCCGCGGCGCCTGGGGTGAGCCGACGGCGCGGCAATGCGGCTCCCGCGGGAACAGCACATCGGACTCTCGCGAGACCCAACAGGAGGTCTGGACCAAAGTTCGCAAAATCAGGCTGAACGATCGGAAGATGATGGCGAAACTGTTTCCCGGCGCCGAGCTTTGGATCGAGAAGGTGGCGGGGCTTTCGAAGTCTGTTATGGTCATCGGACGATCAGCAGCGTGAAGCGAAGGCTGGCCCGGCGGGCACCATCTGCGCACGGCGATCGCATGGGAACGGATGCGGTGCACCGGGCCTTATCACCACATGACCGATCCGGAGAACGACATGAGCGCATCGACGCGTCAGCCAAAGCGATTGATCGCGCTGGGCCTCGGCCTGTTTCTGGCCCTGACCGGCAGCGGGTTTGCACAGGTGGCAGAGCCGGCAGCCGACGTCGAGAACCCCAACGGACTGGTGGAGGTTTCGCTCGGCGACTGGGGCGTCAAGACTGCGCTTGCCAAGGATCTGTCCATGGGGATCGCCGATGTTCCCCTGACCATTTCCGTGCCAGCCGACATGGCCGCCGAAGTCTGCCCGATCTCCGACGAGGATCTCGAGCAGCAGGAAGTGATCAGCCCGACGCGAACCTGCGCAGCGAAGAGCCTGACCGACGGCCTGCGGGCCGAGGTGCGGAAGCAACTCCAACCGCAGTGACCGCGCTGGACGACGGCCGTTGCGGCAGCCCCCTCTGGCTAGCCGGAGCAGCCGGATGTCGCGACTCAAGTGCCACACCTTTGCCGGAATCCTCGCCTCAGAGGTTGTTTCGTGCGCGGAAGTCCCGCAACGGAACGCGCGGGCCGTTTCCGGCCTTCTTCCTGAACCGGCCAGTGCCGGTCGGCCTCGATTTTCGCCTCGGCGTGAGACCACACCTTCCTTCGGCGTCGAATCGCGCGGAAGGCACTTGAAAGGCATTGAGATGCGCATCGCCGCGACCCTGGCCGTCAGCCTCATCCTGTCCGGATGCGTGACGGGTGGTAACGACCTCGAGGACGCACTGCGCCTGACGGAGGCCGAGGACGATGCGCACTGCCGGAGCCTGCTGATCCAGCCGGGCGAACTCGTCTACGCGCAGTGCCGCCTGGCGATGCGCAAGACCTACCTGAACAACTACAATTCGCGCAAAGCCCAGATCCAGCAGCAGTACGGCTTCGTGTCCACGGATCTGGATCAGGCTTTGCGGGCCGACGCGTTCTGCAACTATGACGAGTCGGTGAAGGAAGCGGTCAAGCCGGTCGCCGAGGACGTCGCCGCCGCAGTCGCCTACGGAAACTGCGCCACGACGCGCGATCTGCTGCTGCAGGCCTTCCAGACCGCGACCGGCGCCGATGGCGTCGCCTTCTCCTTTGCGGAGCAGCCGCTGATCGTCCAGCAGAACATCACTGCAGTACGCGAGGCGCGGCTGGTCATCAGCGGTCCGGGAGTCGCTCAAGTTTCACTGTGACGGCTCAGGCATTTGATTCTGTTGAGCCCTGAGCACCCGGACGACGCGGATTCTCGCGGAACGTTGCACGATTTAACGAAGGTTGAGGCGTTCTGGCCATACGTGGCAGTCGCCTGATCGGAAGCTCGTTCAAAGCGTGAACGACAGCGATTTCAAGGCTGTGCCCGCTTTGGCCGTTCTGGCCGCAACCATTTGTTTAGATTGAGGAGACGGTTCCCCCACGTTACCGGCGCAGTGTGGCTTTTCGGCACTTGCCGCTATCGCCTAAAAGCAACAGGTTGCCGACGCACCGGCCGCAAACAGCGTCGGGAATTTGAACTGCGGCATCAACCGTCAGGCACTGATAGGTAGCTACTATGAAGAAAGTCATCATCGCATCGGTCGCGTGCTTCGCTCTCGCAAGCTTCGCCGGCTGCATGGGCAAGGGCATCGGCAAGGGCAAGGGCAAGGCCCCTGTCGCAGAGCCGATGGTCGTCGAAGAGACGTACGTCACCAAGGGCTAATGCCCTGGGTATCTTGGGGGGAGCCGTTTTCGCGCTTCCCCCAAGTACCGCCTCAATTCAAGTCCATGACCCGCGGCGTCCCTACGCACGTCGGGTGTCGTGACTCGGCCATGCCGAGACGGGGACAACTGATCCCTTTTGCAAGAGGCATGTCAATGTCGTTGTCCCTGATTCGGTTGGCCTTCGTCGCCTGCCTGGGAATCGCCCTCGCCGGCTGCACGTCGACCGCATCAGATACGACGATGTCGGGTGCCCCGATCGCTTCGGCCGCCACCCTCGCAACGCCTGCCGCCTTCGCGCCGACCGATTCCGCGCCCGGCACGTTTGCGCGAGCCAAGCCCTATTTCGTTGAATTCCGTGCCCGTTCGGCGATGAGCTACGGCCACACCTTCGCGGTGTTCGGCGTCCTCGACCAGAACGGCCGCGTGCCGACCGACGCCAACGGCGTGCTGATCCCGAACATGACCGAGGTCACCGGCCTGCATCCGGCGTCGACCAGCAACGTGCCCTATACGATCGGCCACGTGCTGCCGGTCCCTTCCGAGACCGGACCGAGCGACGGCGACACCGAGAATGCCTACATGACGGCGCGCTACCGGATCGATCTGACCGAAGCGCAGTACCGCGACCTGGTGGCCTTCATCCGCAAGAAGCAGAGCAGCAGCCCGGTCTGGCATGCGGTGCTATACAATTGCAGCGCCTATGTCGGCGACATCGCCAAGCACCTCGGCCTCAAGACGCCAAACTCGATGCTGTTCCCGAAGGAATACATCAACAAGCTCGAAGAGCTGAACAGCTGACGGATCTGCCGTCGGCCCGTTTCATCGCAATGTGACACGCCAGATGCCAGGTGGCCCCGCCCCTGGCATCTTGCGTTGGCGAGCCCACGACAGCCGAGCCGGCGTCGTCACCCGCGGCGCTGGCCGTCGCGTTCGCTGACGCCCGCTACGAGATCGGCAAACCGCTCGCCCTGCACGGCGATGTGGTCGCGCAATTCGCGCTCCGCCGCCTCCCCGTCCCCCGCCACGATCGCCGCGACGATACGGCTGTGCTCGGCCAGCGACTGGCGCAGCCGCTGCGGAACCCGCAACTGCAGGCGACGATATGCCTTGAGCCGGTGATGCAGGCGCCTCGCCTCGACGGCAAGAAACGCGTTGCCGCAGGCGTCGTAGATCGCGTGGTGGAAGCGTTCGTTCTCGTAGTAGTAGGCGTCGGGATCGCGCCGCTGCGCCGCCTGCTCGCAGGCCGCGAGCGCAGTCCGGAGCGCGTCGAGGGAGCTCCGCTCCGCCCGCCGGGCCGCCAGCCGGCCAGCCATGGCTTCCAGCTCGGCCATCACCTCGAACATCTCCACCAGTTCGGCAAGGCCGACATGCCGGACGAAGGCGCCGCGATTCGGGATCTGCTCGATGAGGCCGGCGGACGCCAGCTGATTGATCGCTTCGCGGATCGGTGTCCGGGATACGCCGAAACGCTTCGCCAGTCCCGATTCGTCGAGGCGTTCGCCGGCTTCCCGCGCCCCGGTCACGATCTCCTGCTCCAGCGCGTCGCGGATGTCGCTTGCGCGGGGCCGCGGGCCGGGCGGCCGCCCGGAGATGGCCCCGGCGGACGCCGGTTCGTCCCCAGATAGCTCCAGGGGAGCAGCAACAACGGTCGTTCCATCCGAGGGAGCCATGAAGATCGTATACAATCCGGTTGACATGGCATGCAAGAGCGTATTGGCTCGCCTGAATGCGCTGGGAGGCGCTTCCAAGGGAGGAAAAATCATGAAATCGATTCTGCTTTCGGCCGTCTGCACGCTGGCGATCACGGCGGGCGCGCTTGCCCAGGACGTGACGCTGCGAGCTTCGCACCAGTTCCCCGGCGGCAAGGGCGACGTCCGTGACGAAATGGTCCAGATGATCGCGCGAGAGGTCCAAGCGGCGAATGTCGGACTGACCATGCAGGTCTTCCCGGGCGAGTCCCTGTTCAAGGCTGGCGACCAGTGGGCCGCCGTGACCAAGGGCCAGGTGGACATCACGGCTTTCCCGCTCGATTACGCATCGGGCCGCCATCCTGAGTTCTCCGCGACGCTGATGCCGGGCCTCGTCGGCAATCACGAACGGGCGGCACGGCTCAACGATTCGCCGTTCATGGACTCGATCAAGGAGTCGATCGACAAGGCCGGCGCGATGGTTCTCTCCGATGCGTGGCTCGCCGGCGGCTTCGTCTCCTCGCAGAACTGCATCACGACACCCGAGAGCGCCAAGGGTCAGACGCTGCGGGCCGCAGGTCCGGCCTTCGAGCATATGCTGGTCGGCGCTGGTGCCTCGATCTCCTCGATGCCGTCGTCGGAAATCTACACCGGCATGCAGCAGAACGTCCTGCAGGGCGCCAGCACCTCCTCCGGCTCGCTCGTGTCGTTCCGTATCTACGAGGTCGCCAAGTGCCTGACCGCGCCGGGCGAGAACGCACTCTGGTTCATGTACGAGCCGGTGATCATGTCGAAGCGCTCGTTCGAGCGGCTCACCGAGGAGCAGCAGGCTGCGCTCATCGCTGCAGGCGAGAAGGCCGAGGCGTATTTCGCCGAGGAAGCGCCGAAGCTCGATGAGAAGCTGGTGGAAGCTTACAAGGAAGCCGGCGTCGAAGTGGTCGAGATGTCCAAGGAAGACTACGACGCCTGGCTCGCCGTCGCCCAGGAGACCTCCTACAAGGAGTTCGCCGAGAAGGTGCCGAACGGCCAGAAGCTGATCGACGACGCGCTCGCGGTCGAATAGGCGGCAGTCCGGCAACCGATTGTTCCCGGGGACCGGCCTGCCGGTCCCCGCTCCTCTTGCGTGGTACCCGACATGCGGTCCTTCATTGCTGCCGTCTCGGCAGTCTCGCGATTTCTCGGCCTGATCGGTGGCATCCTCCTCGTCACCGCCATTCTCTCGGTCACGCACATGGTCTTCGTGCGCTACGTGCTGGTCCAGTCCACGGTCTGGCAGACGGAGTACACAATCTACGCCATCGTCGCCGCGACCTTCCTGGGCGCGCCCTGGGTGCTGATCGAGCGCGGCCACGTCAATGTCGATCTTCTCCAGATGGCAGTCGGACCGCGTGTGCGACTTGCCCTGCAGATGCTGTCCGGCCTCGCCTCGATGGTCTTCGTCGGCCTCCTGGCCTACGCCGCCTGGTATCATTTCGAGGAAGCCTGGGTGAACGGCTGGACGACCGAAACGGTCTGGGCCCTGCCGCTCTGGATCCCCGTCCTGCCGATGCTCGTCGGGATGGTTTGGCTGCTGGTGCAGTACATCGCGGAACTGATGCGGCTATGGCTCGACGGTGCGGACCCGGCACTCGGCGCGCAGGAAGCGCTCTTCTCCGACATCGCGAAGGGAGCCTGACATGGATCCGACCGTTTCCGGCCTTTCCATGCTTGCAGGACTGCTGGTGCTGCTCGCCATCGGCGTTCCCGTCGCCTTCTCCCTCGGTCTCGTCTCGATGGGCGCACTGTTCGTCGTCTACGGGCCTTTCTTCCTGGAAACCATCGGCGAGCAATTCCTCGGGGGGCTGGCTTCCTTCGGCCTCGTCGCGGTGCCGATGTTCATCCTGATGGGTGCGGCCGTCGCCTCCTCGCCGGCCGGCAAGGACCTCTACGAAGCGCTGGACCGCTGGCTGAACCGCGTGCCCGGCGGGCTGGTCCTGTCCAATCTCGGCGCCTGCTCGATCTTCTCGGCGCTGTCCGGTTCCTCGCCCGCCACCTGCGCCGCGATCGGCAAGATGGGCATCCCCGAGATGCGCCAGCGCGGCTATCCGCCGGAAATCGCTGCCGGATCGATCGCAGCCGGCGGCACGTTGGGCATCCTGATTCCGCCGTCGGTCACGATGATCGTCTACGGCATCGCCACCGAAACCTCGATCGGGCGGCTTTTCCTCGCCGGCGTCGGGCCGGGGATCATGCTCACGGCGCTGTTCATGATCTGGACGATCTACTCCTGCCGGCGGCAGGGCCTCGGGCTGACCGAGCTCAGCCAGCGCTTCACCATGCGCGAACGCTTCGCGGCGCTGCCGCGCGTGCTGCCGTTTCTCGCGATCATCGTCGCGGTACTGTTCGTCCTCTATGGCGGTATCGCCACGCCGTCCGAGGCCGCCGGCGTCGGCGCGCTGTTCTGCCTGATCCTCGTTGCGGTGATCTACGGCATCTTCTCGAAGTCCTGGAAATTTTCCCAGATGGGCGGGATCTTCAGGGACACGCTGAAGGAAAGCGTGATGATCATGCTGATCATCGGGGCGTCCGAGCTCTTCGCCTTCGCCCTGTCGTCGCTGTTCATCACCCAGTCGATCGCTGCCTTCATCGCCGACATGGACGTCAACCGCTGGGTGCTGATGGGGATCATCAACCTGTTCCTGCTGGTCGCCGGCTTCTTCCTGCCGCCGGTGGCGGTGATCCTGATGACCGCCCCGATCCTGCTGCCGATCATCATGGGCGCCGGATTCGATCCCTACTGGTTCGCCGTGATCCTCACGATCAACATGGAAATCGGCCTGATCACCCCGCCCGTCGGGCTCAATCTCTACGTCATCAACGGCATCGCGCCCGATATCTCGCTCGGGCAGATCCTGCGGGGCTCCCTGCCCTATGTCGGGTGCATGGTGCTCGGGATCGTGCTGCTGTGCCTGTTCCCCGACATCGCGCTCTTCCTGCCGAACCTCGTGATGGGCCCTTCGTAATGAGCCGGGTTTCGCTGCTCTCCGACCTTCTCTCCTCGATCGGGGCGCGCTCCTGGTTCCTCGGCGACGACGCGACGCGCCGGATCGCCTTGCCGGAGCTCGCCGGCCTCTGCCACCGGCTGGTATCCTCGCGCGGTGAAGCGTCGGGTGTCCGGCTGGCCGCCAACATCCTGAAGGGCATCCGGGCGCTGGACGACGCGGATGCCGAACGGTTCTTCGCAATTCTGGCCGACGATTTCGGGCCGGACGCGGCAGCGTTGCGGGAAGCCGCCGATGCCTATGCCAGCGCGCCGAGCCCGGCGACGCTGTCGACGCTCCAACGCCTCGCCGAACCGCCGCGCCAGGAACTGTTCCGCCGCCTCAATCTCGCGCCCGGCGGCACCGCGGAAATCGTCCGGCTGCGCGAGCGGCTGCTGCCGTTCCTGCGGCGGGACCGCGAACGGCTCGGCCCGGTCGAGGACGATCTGCGGCATCTGTTCCAGTCCTGGTTCAATCGCGGCTTTCTCCTGATGCGGCCGATCGACTGGAACACGCCGGCCAGCATCCTGGAGAAGATCATCCGCTACGAGGCGGTCCACGCGATCGCGACATGGGAGGAGCTGCGCCAGCGGCTGGCGCCGGCGGATCGGCGCTGCTTCGCCTTCTTCCACCCCTCGATTCCCGACGATCCGCTGATCTTCGTCGAGGTGGCCCTGACGGTTGAAATCCCGGCCTCCATCGCCTCCGTCCTCGACCCGGCCCGCCCTGTCCTGGCCCCCGAGGCGGCGCAGACGGCGGTGTTCTATTCGATCTCGAACTGCCATGCTGGCCTCGCCGGTGTCAGCTTCGGCTCTTTCCTGATCAAGCAGGTGGCCGAGGATCTCAAGGAAACCGTCCCGAGCCTCAGGACCTTCGTGACGCTGTCGCCGGTTCCGGGCCTCGCGGCATGGCTCGCGGGACTGTCGCCCGCCGGAATCGAGAAGCTGGAAGCGAACGAGAAGCAGGCGATCGCCATCGTGGGCGAACCGAACTGGACGGCCAATACCGCCAAGGTGGAAGCGGCGCGTCCCGGCCTGCTGTCGCTGGGGGCACGATACTTCCTGCGCGCCAAGCGGCCCGACGGCCGGCCGGTCGATCCGGTGGCGCGCTTCCATCTCGGCAACGGGGCGATGCTCAACCGGATCATGCATGTCGGCGACATCTCCGCCGGCGGGCTCGCGCAGGCGCACGGGCTGATGGTCAATTATCTCTACGATCTTCCGCGTGTGGAGCAGCGGCACGAAGCCTACGCGACCGACGCGGAGATCGCGGCCAGCCGGGCGGTGACCTCGCTGCTCCCGGGTCGCGGCAGTGCAATGAAGGACGTAGCATGACGAACCGCTTGTTCGATGGCCTGATGGAAGCGGGACGACGCGATCCGGGAAAGCGCTTCGCCGTGCTTCCTGACGGGCGGAACTACTCCTACGCAGACGTGGAAGCGGTCTCGGCGCGGTTCGCCAACGTGCTGATCGGTCTCGGCGTGCAACCCGGAGACCGGGTGGCGGCGCAGGTGGAGAAATCCATCGAGGCGCTGATGCTGTATCTCGGCACCGTGCGGGCCGGCGGCGTCTTCCTGCCGCTGAACACCGGCTATACCGGCTCAGAGATCGGCTATTTTCTCGATGACGCTCGCCCGACCGTGTTCGTCTGCGATCCCGCTTCCCGCGACAGCCTCGCACCATTGGCCGAAAAGGCCGGCGCTCGCATTGAGACCCTGGGTGTCTGGACGTCCGCCGACCGAAGCGGCGGTTCGCTTTTCGATGCCGCGCTGGCCGCGCCGGAGAAGTTCGATTCTGTCGCACGGGCCGGAGACGACCTTGCGGCCATCCTCTACACATCGGGCACGACCGGCCGCTCCAAGGGCGCGATGCTGACGCACGACAATCTCCTGTCGAACGCTGAGGTGCTGCGCGACACCTGGCGCTTCACGGCAGACGACATGCTGCTGCATGCCCTGCCGATCTTCCACACGCATGGACTTTTCGTCGCGTCGAACACCGTGCTGATCGTCGGAGCATCGACGATCTTCCTGCCGAAATTCGATGTCGAGCAGGTGTTTCGCTACCTGCCGCAGGCGACCACGATGATGGGCGTCCCAACCTTTTACACGCGGCTGCTTTCTGACGAGCGGCTGACCCGCGAGGCGACGGCACACATGCGGCTGTTCGTCTCCGGGTCGGCGCCCCTGCTGGCAGACACCCACCGGGAATTCGAGGCACGCACCGGCCAGCGCATTCTCGAGCGCTACGGCATGACCGAGACCAGCATGAGCACGTCCAACCCCTATGAGGGCGAGCGACGGGCCGGCACGGTCGGCTTCCCCTTGCCGGGGGTGGCACTCCGCGTGGTGGATGCCGAGACGGGCAAGGAACTGCCGCAGGGCGAGATCGGGGTCATCGAGGTCAAGGGGCCCAACGTCTTCTCGGGCTACTGGCAGATGCCGGAAAAGACCGCGGCAGAGTTTCGCGACGACGGCTACTTCATCACCGGCGACCTCGGCCTGATCGATCCCGATGGCTACGTGACGATCGTCGGGCGCGGCAAGGACCTCGTCATTTCCGGGGGCTTCAACATCTATCCGAAGGAAGTCGAGATCGCCCTGGACGAGTTGCCGGGCGTGGTCGAAAGCGCCGTGATCGGCGTGCCGCACCCCGACTTCGGAGAGGGTGTGGTCGGCGTCGTGGTGGCGAAGGGGGCCGTGCGCGAGGACGAGCTCACTGCGGCGCTCAAGGAGCGGCTGGCTCGGTTCAAGCAGCCCAAGCGCATCGTCTTCGTCGACGAGTTGCCCCGCAATACGATGGGCAAGGTGCAGAAGAACGTCCTGCGCGAGCAGTTCGCCGATCTCCTGTCGAAGGCCTGAGAGGACGCAGCTGATCAGGACAGCTCCCACTGCGCGAGCAGCGTAGTGGGAGCTGTCCTGCCCGTATCGGGCTCTGGCACTTCATCGGCAAATTCTCGCAAGTCGCCGAGCCGAAAGAATATTTACCTTCTGGATCTAGCATCGTGGCACGGAACAGTGCGACGAGTGCAATGCTGCTCAACACCATCAGGCGATACTGGGCAACAGTCTGCGGCGGCGTGGCAGTTACCGGTTTCGTGATCATGAGCATCCTGTGGCTCGGCAGCGCGTCGGTCGGGGAGCTGGTCGAGGCGGAGATGCGTGCGCGCGGCGCCAATTTCGTGCGCCTTCTGCTTGGCCCGCAGGGACAGGTCGACGCTTTCCTTACCGGCATCGCGCGCGATCCGAACGCAGAGACGACGATCCGCACGGTTGCGAATCTGGCGGACATCGAGAGCTTTGCGGTCTTCAGCCAGCAGGGCGAGGAAGTATTCCGGTCCCGATCCGACCGTTACGAGTGGCTCCTGCGCGATCGCCCCGGAGGCATCAGTTCCGGCGATCGCCTGTCGCCATCGTTGCTGGAGCGACAGGGCGAGTGGCAGGTCGTGCACGATGAGGGTCGCACCAACTCGTCCGTTGTCGCGCCACTGATCCGCGACGGTGTCACGATCGGCTACTTGTCGGTCGTCGCCAACATGGACGAGAGCCGCGCCGCCTATGCCGGCACGCTGGGCCGCACATCGGCGCTCGTGGCCTTTGTCCTCTGTCTGGCGACCGGCGTCCCGTTCCTGCTCTATCTGCGCCGCAAGCGGAAGATCTCCGAGGCCGACGAGCGGATCCAGTTCCTCGCTAACCATGATGGCCTCACCCATCTCCTCAACCGCCGGCGCATGCAGGAAGAGACCGACCGGGTGATGGCAACGGCCCGCGCCACGCGCGAACGGGTCGCGTATCTTTACATCGACCTCGACGAGCTTTCGGAGATCAACAACAGTCTCGGCCACGGATGCGGCGACGAGCTGCTCCGCACCGTCGCCACCCGGCTCGCCGCTGCCGTGGACGAAGGCGACCTCGTCGCCCGCATCGGCGCCGACGACTTCGCCGTGCTGCACCGGCGCTCCAGCGACGTCGCCGCGATCGCCAGTTTTGCCCGGCGCATCAGCGATTCCGTCTGCGAGCCCGTACAATTGGGCGGGCAGACCGTACGGCCGAGCATCTCGATCGGCTGCGCCCTCGCCCCGCAGGACGGCCGGATCCATTCCGAAATCGTCAAGCACGCCGAGATCGCGCATCTTCATCACAAGGCCGACAAGGGCCGGAGCCTGGTCTTCTTCGATCCGTCGATGGACGACGAGATGGCCCGCCGTCGCCAGATCGAGGCGCTGGTGCGCGAAGCCGTCGAGAAGGACCGTTTCGAGCTTTTCTACCAGCCGATCGTCAATGGCGACGGATCGCGGCTGCTGGGCTTCGAAGCATTGCTGCGCCTCGGCGATACCCAGGGCGGCTACATCTCGCCCACCCTCTTCGTGCCGATCGCCGAGACGCGCGGCTATATCAAGGCCATCGGCAGTTGGGTGATACGCGAGGCAGCGCGGCAGATCGCCCTCTGGCCCGAGCCGCTGTTCGTGTCCGTCAACCTCAGCGCGGTGCAGTTTCGCGACGGCGACCTCGTCGACATCGTCCAGTCGACGTTGCGAGAAGCCGGCATCCCCGGGCGCCGGCTCGAGATCGAAGTCGTGGAATCGCTGCTGCTGGAGCGTTCGGAGGACGTGCTGGAGCAGCTGGGCCAGCTGAAAGACCTCGGCATATCCATCGACATGGACGATTTCGGCACGGGCTACTCGTCGCTGAGCTATCTGTGGCGGTTCCCCTTCGACAAGTTGAAGATCGACCAGTCCTTCATGGTCGCGCTCACCAACGGCGAGCCCAACGTCCCGCAGATTCTCGAGACGATCGTCGCGATGGCCCATACAATGCAGATGAAGGTGACGACCGAGGGCATCGAGACCGACGCCCAGGTCGAGCTGATGAAGCGCCTCGGCTGCGACCAGTTGCAGGGTTATCTCTTCGGCAAGCCGATGCCGGCGGAACGCGTCGCCTCGGAAGTTCTCACGCGCTTCCGGATCGGCGAGGCCGAGAGCATCCGTCCCCTGTCCAGCGCCAAGGCGGCGGGATAGCGGAGCTCATCCCATCTGCCGACCTGCGGGCCCGCGAGTGCCCACCGGAACTCCACCACGACCCTGCTGATGGAGGTGCGAGACATCGCAAAAGTCTCGGCGCAACGTTCCGACCGCCAACATGGTTGTTCTTTTCAACCTTCTGAAGTGGTCATAGTTAATCGAAAGTTGCTTCGCAAAAAGTTCTGAAATTTTTCATGTTCCCGCAACCGCTTCCGCACCGTGCGCATTTAACACGGGAAATCGAAGGGTCTGACCATGAAAATCCTCATTGTTGAAGACGAGCCGATCATCGCCATCGATCTTGAAGACATCGTGCTGAGCCAGGTCGGGGCGGCCGAAGTGCTGGTTGTCGATTCCCTCGATGCGGCGCTGTCCTCGCTTGCCGGCGGCATCGATTTCGCCCTGCTGGACATTGCGCTGGGCTCCGCAGGCGAGACCTCCTTACCGATCGCGCAGCGCCTTCTACGTGATCGCGTGCCGTTCTGCTTCGTCTCCAGCAGCCTCGACAATCTTCCGGCAACCTTCAACGCGGTGCCGAAAGTGTCCAAGCCCTTCCGCCCCGAGCAGGTTGCCGAGTTATTGCCGGTAGCGGCCTGACGTTGGGGCGGTGGATTATCGACGCACCCGGGCCTGCGGCCTGGGCGCCGTTGAAGCGTCGACTGTCAGGGATGGGAACGGCAGGAGGGGGTCCCGGTACGCACAACCTGATCCGGTCCTGCCTTCCTGCCGCGTCCTGATTCTTAGCCGCAACCAGTTACCGAGCCGTTAGCTTGGCGAGCGCGTCAGGAAAGTCGGCGACCGGTCCCTTTGACGTGGGAAATCCGCGGCAAGCGAGCGACGTGTAGGATCGAAAGCCTCTGCCCGGCCCACTTCCCTACGCCATCCGTAAGATGCCACCCCCGAAGTGCGACCCTCCGCTCGGAAGGTCGCTGACACCTCTGTATCAGCCCTTTCCCGGTGCCACCGGTCGTCGCCCGCCAGAAATATGTTGGAATCGTGGCCAGCAGGGTCTAGCTTCTGCCTTGAGTTCCGAGAAAACGTGCTGTCTTCCCTAGGACAGTTGCGAAGGCTTCGGCTCGCCTCGGCGTTTCGGCCGATGCGCGGTGGCAACTCCTGTCGCCGATGTCCCTAGAAACTCGAAATCAGGGAAATCTGATGAAATCACTTGTTACGGCCACCTTGCTGGCGGCAGCTGTTTTCAGCTTTGCGCCGACGGCATCTGCTCAGGACAACTGCGAGATTACCATCTCCAACATGAATTGGGCCTCCGCCGAGGTCATGGCCGAAATCGACCGGTTCATCATCGCCGAGGGCTTCGATTGCACGGCCCGCCTGATGCCCGGCGACACGATGCCGACCTTCGCATCGATGACGGAGAAGCAGGAACCCGACGTAGCGCCCGAAATGTGGGTCAACCAGTTCCGCGAGCAGATCGACGCGGCTGCAGAGGAAGGCACGATCGAATTCGGGGCGGAAGTGCTGGCCGACGGCGGTGAGGAAGGCTGGTGGGTGCCGGACTATTTCGCCGAGGCACATCCGGAGATCAAGACGGTCGGCGACGCGCTCGCCCACCCGGACCTGTTCCCTTCCCGCGAGGACCCGAGCAAGGGCGCCGTCCACGGTTGCCCGGCGGGCTGGGGCTGCCAGATCACCACCGCCAACCTGTTCAAGGCCTATGACGCGACGGATAAGGGCTTCGTCCTCGTCGACACCGGCTCGGCCGCAGGCCTCGATGGCTCGATTGCCCGCGCCTACGAGAACGAGGAGCCATGGCTCGGCTATTACTGGGCACCGACTGCCATCCTCGGAAAGTATCCGATGGTGAAGCTCGCCTTCGATGCCGAGCACGATCCGGAAGAGTGGCAGCGCTGCACGACCGTTGCCGATTGCCCTGATCCGAAGATCAATGCCTGGACCAAGTCCGAGGTCTTCACCGTGGTGACGCCGCGGGTCGCCGAGCTGTCGCCGGGTATCGTCGCCTATCTAAAGGGCCGCTCCTGGAGCAACGAGACGGTCAACAATCTGCTGGCCTGGAAGGAAGACAACCAGGCCACCGGCGAGGACACCGCCCTGTATTTCCTCGAGAACAACGAGGCGGTCTGGTCGAACTGGGTGTCGCCCGAGACGGCAGACAAGATCAAGCAGGCTCTCTGATCCCGCCATCCCCAGCCGACCTGGCTCATAGCGACCGCAGGTCGCATGGGCATGCAGGGTCGTGGCATCAATTTCATCACGGCCGCGGCGTCGCCGCGGCCGTTCGCATATGAGGAGATCGCGCAGGGCGCAGCGTCGGTATCTGCCTGCGGTTCCCTGATGCTTCCTTCCTCCTGTAAGAATCCCGCTGGACGACGAGAAGGAGCCCTGTCGCTTGGACTGGCTGACCGAATTTCCCCAGATCGCGGGCCGTGACCTGCGACTGATGTCCCGCACAATCGACCAGCATTACCGCGCGTTCTCGCGGGCCTATGGCGATACGATCGAGGCGATGTTCCGCCCGCTGCTCGATTTCCTGCTCTGGTTCGAGCGGCTCCTGCTGGGCACGCCGTGGTTCATCGTGCTCGGCGTCATCGTGCTGGTCGTCTGGCTCGCCAGCCGCTCCCCGAAGATCACCATCGGCACCGCCATCGCGCTCACCCTGATCGGCGTTTTCGGCATGTGGGAAGACACGATGCGGACGCTGTCGATCATCATCGTGTGCACCTTGATGTCGATCGTCGTAGGCCTGCCGATCGGCATCCTGATGTCGCGCTCGAACCGCGTGCAGGCGGTGATCAATCCGATCCTCGACGTGATGCAGACGATGCCGTCCTTCGTCTATCTGATCCCGATCGTCATGCTGCTCGGAATCGGGCTGATCCCGGGGCTGATCGTGGTGGTGATCTACGCGATGCCGCCGATCATCCGGCTGACCAATCTCGGGATCCGGCTGGTCGACAAGGAAGTGCTCGAGGCCGCCAACGCCTTCGGCTCCTCCACCTGGCAGCGGCTGATGCAGGTACAGTTGCCGCTGGCGCTGCCGACCATCATGGCCGGCATCAACCAGACCATCATGATGGCCCTGGCGATGGTCGTCGTCGCCTCGCTGATCGGGGTGCGGGGGCTCGGCCAGCCGGTGCTGCAGGCGATCACCAACCAGTACTTCACCCAGGGCGTGCTGAACGGTCTCGCCATCGTCGCCATCGCCATCATCTTCGACCGGGCCAGCCAGGCCTACGGCAAGCGCCTCCAGCGCCACCGGGAGGCCGCCCATGGCTGATGTCGCCATCCAGATCCGCAATCTCTACAAGATCTTCGGCCCCGATGACAAAGCGCTGGTGGCCAAGGTCCGGGACGGCATGACCAAGGCCGAGCTGCTCAACGAGCACTCGCACGTGCTCGGGCTCAAGGACATCAACATCGACATGCCGGCGGGCGCCATCCAGGTGGTGATGGGGCTTTCCGGTTCCGGCAAGTCGACGTTGATCCGGCACATCAACCGGCTGATCGAGCCTTCCGCCGGCGAGGTGCTGATCGGCGGCGAGGACGTCGTCGCGATGTCGCGCCACCGGCTGCGGGAGTTGCGCCGGCACCAGATCTCCATGGTGTTCCAACGCTTCGGGCTGCTGCCGCACAAGACGGTGATCGACAACGTTGCCTACGGGCTCAAGGTGATGGGCAAGTCCGCGGCCGAGCAGCGCGACGGTGCCACCCGGTGGATCGACCGGGTCGGGCTGAAAGGCTACGAGGACAATTATCCCGCCCAGCTGTCCGGCGGCATGCAGCAGCGCGTCGGCCTTGCCCGCGCACTCGCGACCGATGCCGACGTGCTCCTGATGGACGAGGCCTTCTCGGCCCTCGATCCGCTGATCCGCACCGACATGCAGATGGTGCTTCTGGATCTCCAGCAGGAGCTGAAGAAGACCATCGTCTTCATCACTCACGATCTCGACGAGGCGCTGCGGCTGGGCGACCGGATCGCGATCCTCAGGGACGGCGAGATCGTCCAGCAGGGGACGGGACAGGAGATCGTCCTGAACCCCGCCGACGACTACATCTCGTCCTTCGTTCGCGAAGTGAATCGCGGCCGGGTGATACAGGTCGAGACGGTCATGGAGAGGCTGCCGGCAGACGGCGCCCCGTTGGAAGAGGGCAGCCTGTCGATCCGCAAGGGGACGGTCCTCGAGGAAGCGGCGCGGCGGATGAGCGCGCATGGCGGCGTCAACGCACGGGTCGAGGACCAGGCGGGCAAGCCGCTCGGCACGCTGACGATGCGCGGTCTCATGGCGGCGATGGTGACGCCGGTGGTCAAGGATGGGCTGCAGTCCGACATGCTGTAGCGGATCAGCAGGCCTTGGATGAGGGTCAGGCGGCCCGGTGCTGCGGCTCAGGCGCCGCTTCGCCGGCGAAGAGCCGCTCGTAGCATTGCGCCAGGAGGTCGAGGTCCACCGGCGCCTGCCGGATCAAAGCGAGTTCGATCGTCGCGCGATCGTAACCTTCCTCGAAGAGCGCGGCGATCGCCGCACAGACCATGCCTTCCTCGTCGAGCCGCTTGGGTGCGCGCTGAAACATCGCCGTCTCCCCCGTATCCTGGCCTGCGCCCTGGCCCCGCCGGACCGTCCCCATGGATGCGCAGCCAGCTAATTCGTACCGCGCCGGGCTTGGCCAGGGCTTGCGCAGGGCCATCTCGGCAGCGGCGAGCGGAACGCGGGATGGCGACATGATCATGTCGCCGCCAGACTTTCGCTGTGGAAAAGCGCATGGCAGGGTCGTCTCGCCAGATGAGCCCTGCCCGTCCGTACCGGAGCCGCATGTCATGACCGACCTTCTCAGCCGGCTTCTCGCGGAAAAGGGCGTGCTGCTCGCCGACGGCGCCACCGGCACCAACCTCTTCGAGGTTGGGCTCGAGTCCGGAGAAGCGCCGGAAATGTGGCTGGAGAGCCATCCGGACCGGATCGAGGCGCTGCACCAGGCCTTTGTCGACAATGGCGCGGACATCATCCTGACCTGCTCCTTCGGGGCCAACCGGCATCGACTGAAGCTTCACCAAGCCGAGGACCGGGTCCACGAGATCAACAAGATCGCCGCGGAGCTCGCCCGCTCGGTTGCCGACCGCGCCGGGCGGCCGGTCGTTGT
Organism: Aurantimonas endophytica; assembly: GCF_014196845.1. Classification (GTDB taxonomy): domain Bacteria; phylum Pseudomonadota; class Alphaproteobacteria; order Rhizobiales; family Rhizobiaceae; genus Aurantimonas; species Aurantimonas endophytica. The sequence goes on along the minus strand of NZ_JACIEM010000001.1, from coordinate 203,845 downwards.
CGCGGGCTCGGTCGGGCCGACAGGCGAGTTGCTGGTGCCGCTCGGCGCGCTGACCTACGAGGACGCCGTCACCGCCTTCCGCGAGCAGGTCGAGGGGCTGAAGGACGGCGGCGTCGACGTCATCTGGATCGAGACGATGTCGGCCGCCGACGAGGTTCGCGCCGCCGCCGAGGCGGCGATCGCCTGCGGCATGCCCTATACGGTCACCGGCTCCTTCGACAGCGCCGGGCGAACGATGATGGGCATCCATCCCAAGGAGTTCCACAAATCGGTCGACGGCCTTTCCGAGGCGCCGCTGGCGCTTGGTGCCAATTGCGGGGTCGGCGCCTCCGACATGCTGGCCACCGGTCTGGAGTTCGAACCTGCCGGCGCGGCGCTGCTGCTGAAGGCCAATTGCGGGATCCCGCGCTTCGTCGAGGGCAAGACGGTCTATTCGGGCACCCCCGAACAGATGGCGGATTATGCTCGCCTCTCCATCGATCTCGGCGCCAGGATCATCGGTGGCTGCTGCGGGACCTCGCCGCATCATCTGGGCGCCATGCGCCATGCGATCGACACTCATCAGCGGCGCGGACGTCCGACAATCGAGACCATTGTCGCCGCCGTCGGACCGCTGGTGAACAAGCCGGCATCCGAGGTGGCGGAACCACGAGCGGCCACGGGCGGCCGCCGAGGCCGCGCCAGGGACTGATCGGGCCCGCCACTGGATCGAGGCGCCTCTCTTATAGGCAGTTTCGACGCACGCCGAACTTTCAGCCATCCTTAATAGGTTCACCTTCAACTGTTGCCTTGCGGCGCAGCAGGATAGTGAACAGTGCGACTTCCAGGATTTCTTTGTCTCGGCCTCGCCATGCCCTCGGCGGCGACGGCCAGCGTGACGGCAGCGTCTGCTGCGCCGCAGCGGCCCGACGCCTTTGTCTGGGTGCTGGTCGCTGCAAGTCTCGTCCTGCTGATGCAAGCTTCATGATCGCCTTCGGGGTCGACAGCGGCTACGGCTTCGGCCTCGACGCACGCTTCGCCGGCCTCTGGGACCTTGAGCCGGCCGAATACGCCTTCTTCGCCTTCCAGGTGATGTTCTGCGGCACCGCCGCGACCATCGTCTCTGGGGCCGCCGCGGAGCGGCTGCGGCTCGGCACCTATGTCATCTGCTCGGTCGTCGTGGCGGCGCTGATCTACCCTGTCTTCGCCCACTGGGTCTGGGGCGGCGCGCTGGCGCCGAGCGCCTCGGCGTTCCTGTCGAACATGGGCTTCATCGACTTCGCCGGCTCCACCGTCGTCCACAGCACCGGTGCCTGGGTCTCCCTCGCCGCCTGCCTGGTTCTCGGCCCGCGTATCGGTCGCTTCGAGGCGGACGGTGGCGTCCGCCGCATCCCCGGTCACAGCGCGGTACTGGCAACGGTGGGCGCGATGGTCATCTTCGTCGGCTGGATCGGCTTCAACGGCGGCTCCACCATCGTTCCGACCCCGGCCATCGCCCATATCGTCGCCAACACCGTGCTGGCCGCAGGCGCCGGCGGGGTCGCCGGATATTTCCTCGCGCTTCGGCATGACGGGCTGGTCCTGCCGGAAAAGCCGATCTGCGGACTGCTCGGCGGCCTAGTCGCGATCACTGCCGGGTGCCATCTCCTCAACGCGACGGGCGCCATGATCATCGGCGCCGCCGGCGGGCTGATCGCCGTCTGGGGCAACCGGTTCATCGAACGGCGTTGCCGGATCGACGACGCCGTCGGCGCGATCGGCGTACACGGCTTTGCCGGGGTTCTCGGAACGCTGGGCCTCGCCCTCCTTGCGCCGCTCGACCAGATCGCAGCGGGCGGGCGCCTCTCACAGCTGGCCATCCAGGCGGCCGGGGCAGGCCTGAACTTCGTCTGGGCGTTCCCCCTCGCCTATCTGTTGTTCCGCGCGCTCGACCGGATCTATCCGATCCGGGTTTCGGCCGCCGACGAAGAACGCGGGCTCAACCAGTCGGAGCACGCAACCAGCTTTGGCCTCGGGACTATGGAAACGGCGCTGCGCCAGATCCTCGGTGGCCACGCCGACATCAGCCATCGCATTCCCATCGAGACCGGCGACGACGCCGAGCTGACCACGCGCCTGTTCAATGCCTTTCTCGACAAGGTCGAGGATGGGGAACTCGCCCGGCGCGCCAGCGAGGACGTGCTGCGCGCCGAGCAGGAGGCGGAACGCCTGTCGGCCATGGCCGGCGCGGTGTTCGAGGGGATCGCCGTAACCGTCGGCGGGCGGATCATCGATGCCAATGCGGCCTTCGAACGGCTTACCGGCCTTTCCGGGCGGGAACTGATCAAGCGCACATTGCAAGACGTCGTCGCCGAGGCGGACGTGGGGACGCTCGGCAGGGCCCTCGCGACGCGGGAGGTCAGGCCTCTGGAACTGCGGCTGCGGCGCGCCGACGGGTTGGAGATCCCAACGGAGATTCGCTCGCGCACGATCATCTTCCGCGGCGAGGAGACAAGGGTCAGCGCCTTCGTCGATCTGCGCGAGCGCAAGGAGGCGGAGGAACGCATCCGCTTCACCGCGCAGCACGATGCCCTGACCGGACTGCCGAACCGGCTCCTCTACCAGCAGTTTCTCGAGGAGACGCTGGCCGAGGTGCGCAGGGGCGGCCGCGTCGCGGCGCTGATCGCGGTCGACCTCGACCGGTTCAAGGACATCAACGATCTCTACGGCCATCCGGCCGGCGACGCCGTCATCCGCGCTTCGGCGCAGAGGCTCCAGACGCTGTTCGGCAAGGCAGGGTTCGTCGCGCGCCTCGGCGGCGACGAGTTCGGCGTCATCCTGCCGGACGTCGCCTTCGCCAATCAGGTCGCCGATTTCGCCTTCCGCATCGTACATGAGCTGGGCGCACCGATCGACGTCGGCAACGGCGTCAGGATCCGTCCCGGGGCTAGTGTCGGCTTTGCCCTCGCCCCGCGCGACGGCATCGAGGCGGGCACCGTCATCTCGCGCGCCGACGTCGCGCTCTACCACGCCAAGCGCAGCGGCCGGAACAGCTACGCCGGCTTCGAAAGCGGCATGGATGCCGAGCTGCGCATGCGGCGCATCCTCGAATCCGATCTCGGCGACGCCGTCGCCCGGAACGAGCTGTATCTTTGCTTCCAGCCGCGGATCGTGCTCAGCGAGGAACGGATCGGCAGTTACGAGGCGCTGGTGCGCTGGCAGCATCCCGATCGCGGCCTGATCAGTCCGTCGATCTTCATTCCCATCGCCGAACAGTCCGGCAAGATCGGCGAAATCGGCGAATGGGTGCTGCGCGAGGCCTGCCGGCAGTCGCTGGAGCTTGCTGGACGGCGCGGCGATCAGCGTCAATGTCAGCGCCTATCAGCTCCGCAACCGCAACTTCGTCGAGACCACGCTGGCGATCCTGGAGGAGGTCGGCTTCCCGCCGACACGGCTGGAGCTGGAGCTGACGGAGAGCATCCTCATCGAGGACCGGGACCGTGCGCTCAGCGTCCTGAGGGCGCTGAAGCGCCACGGCATCAAGGTCGCCCTCGACGATTTCGGCACGGGCTACTCGTCGCTTAGCTATCTGCGGGCATTCCCGTTCGACTCCATCAAGATCGACCAGTCGTTCATCCGCAATTTGTCGATCGACGACAGCTCGCTGGCAATTGCCGATGCCGTCATCGAACTCGGCCGGGCGCTCGATCTCAACATTGTCGCCGAGGGTGTCGAGACCGAGGAGCAGCTTGCGATTCTCGCCGGGCGGCGCTGCGACGAGATCCAGGGCTATCTGTTCGCTCGTCCCTTGCCCGCGGCCGAAGCCATGCGGCAGATACCGGCGGACATCGCCGCGCAGATCGCCAGGACGGCTTTGCGTCCGCAAGGCGGCGGTTCGCGCCGGTATGAAGGCCGGGAGCGGCGGTCTGCCGCTCGTCGGGCGCGCGAATTGTCCTGACTCGGCAGCGAGGGGCCGCCTATTTCAGGACACGACCGGCTGGTGTCGCCTGAGTGCTGTGACGGCCCGGGTCAACACCTCCTCGATCCGCGCGCGCTCCTCCTCGGTCAGGCGCTCGACGTCGAGGAAGATCCGCGCGCCGTCGGTGAATTCGTTGATGACGCTCGGCATCGCCTCGGGTGCCTCGTCGTGGATACCCTCGACGACATAGGGGATCACCTCCCGGCTGATGCCCTTGAGGGAAATCGGCGCCAGCGCCCTCGCCCGCACCTCGTCCTCGACGAGCGCGAAGGTCTCGTAGCTCATGACGATGCCGCCGGGCTCCGCGATCTGCTCGAGACGGGCCGCGAGGTTCGCCTCCGCGCCGATGATCGTGTAGTCCATGCGGTCGACACTGCCGAAATTGCCGACATTGCAGAAGCCGGTATTGATGCCCATCCGGGCCTGGAACGGCTTCTCGATGCCACGGCGGCGCCACTCGGCGTTGAGCTCCACCATCCGCCGCTGCATGGCGATGGCCATGGCGAGGCACGCCCTGGCGTCCTCCCGCGTGCCCCTCGTCTCCGGGTCGCCGAAGAAGGCGAGGATCGCGTCGCCGATGAACTTGTCGACCGTCGCCCCGTATTCGTGGGCGATCTTCGACATCTCGGTGAAATACTCGTTGAGCAGCTGCGTCAGTTCCTCCGGCTGCAGCCGCTCCGACGTGACGGTGAAATCCTTGATGTCGGAGAAGAAGATCGTCAGCTTCTTGCGCTCGGTGGAGATCACCACGTCGCGCTCGCCGCTGAAGATGCTGCGATAGACCTGTGGCGACAGATATTTGGAGATCTTCATCGAGACGGAGGCGAGGAAGCTGTTGGCCTCCTCGAGGTCCGCGTTCATCCGACCGAAGGTCCGCGCCTGGCGCCACTGCATGGCGGCGAAGCCGACGCCGAAGATTCCCGCGCCCACGAAATAGGACAGGAGATACTTGAACGAGAACAGGTTGGCGGCGATCGGCTGCTGCACCTCGATCTCCTGGATACCCCGCACGTCGCCGACGCTCCAGTCGCGTTTCGGGCTTTCCGGGTGGCTGTTGTGGCAAGCGACGCACGCCTCGCCCATGACGACGGGGGCGGCCAGGCGGATCCGCCGATCGAGCATCGTTCCGTCGATGGCGGTGATCAGCGGGCGATCGGCTCCCTCGGTGCGGAAGGTCTGCAGGGCCTGCCGCTCGAACTCGTCCAGCGGGTGCGGCTCGCGCGCCGCGAAGACGAGATCGGAGACGAAGCGGTAGCGCACGTTGTCTCCCCGGTGCCCGACGACGTCGCCCAGTTCCAGCGAGAGCGTCGCGGGGATCGGGATGGCGCCCGGTATGTCCATGTAATTATGCGCCGCGATGGTCTGCCCGCCGGGATTGGCGAGGACGCGCCCGACGACGTTGCGGGCATAATAGGTGCGGATGTCGGTGATCATCGAGTTCAGGCTCGTGGCCTGCGTGTTCAGCGCCGTGTCGGAGAGGTGCCGCAGGTCGAGCCAGACGGCGACGGGCAACAGCACCAGAGCCATGGCGACGGCGGCGGCAAACCAGATCGGCCGGGCCATGAAATAACGAAACAACGACCCCATCGACCGGCTCCGCGAGACGAACTCAGGCGATATAAGCGGAAGTCGGGAGTGCTGTCAGTTGCAGGGCAGCCGCTGTCCCCACAAGTTCATGTCGGACGACATCTGTCACCGCCCCGGCGGCGATACTATTCGTCCTGCGTGCTGCGCCAGACGGCACGGTGGATCGTGTCGGCAACGCGGCCGGCGGACGATGCTTCCCCTCGGGCGGCCGGATCCGCCTCTCCCTTTCAGGCAAAGGCGTCGGGCTCGGACTCCTTGCGGCGGGCGACGAAGGCGGCAAGGGCTTCGGCGATGGCCGGGTCGAGCGGCGGCGGCGCATAGGCGTCGAGCCAGCGCCGGCACAGCGTGTTGGCGCGGGATTCGGCCCGCTGCGCACCCTCGGCGCTCCATTGCTCGAAGGAATTGTTGTCGGCGATGGTGGAGCGATAGAACGCGGTCTGGAAATTGTCCTGGGTGTGCTGGCAGCCGAGATAGTGGCTGCCGGGCCCGACCTCGCGGATCGCCGACATGGCCTGGCCGTTCTCGCTCAGATCAACACCCCGCATCAGCGCCTGCATGGCGCCCAGCTGGTCGCAGTCCATGACGAATTTCTCGTAGCAGGCCGCAAGCCCGCCCTCGAGCCAGCCCGCGGCATGGAGCACGAAATTGGTGCCCGCCATCAGCGTCGAGTTGAGCGTGTTGGCGCTCTCGTAAGCCGCCTGCGCGTCCGGAACCTTCGACGCGCAGAGCGAGCCGCCGGTGCGGAAGGGCAGGCCCAGCCGGCGTGCGAGCTGCGCCGCGCCGAAGGAGACCAGCGACGGCTCCGGCGTTCCGAAGGTCGGCGCGCCCGACTGCATCGAAATCGACGAGGCGAAGGTGCCGAAGACCACCGGCGCGCCCGGCCGGCAGAGCTGGGTGAAGGCGGCGCCCGCGAGCACTTCGGCGAGGACCTGCGTCAGCGTGCCGGCGACGGTGACCGGGCTCATCGCGCCGGCCAGGATGAAGGGCGTGACGATGCAGGCCTGGTTGGCGCGTGCATAGACCTTCAGCGCCCCCAGCATCGTGCCGTCGAAGGTCATCGGGGAATTGGCGTTGATCAGGTTGATGACGACGCAGTTCTGGTCGACGAACTCCTCGCCGAACAGGATGCGGCACATCGCGACGGTGTCCTCGGCCCGCTCCGGCGCCGTCACCGAGCCCATGAACGGCTTGTCGGACAGCGTCATGTGGGCATGCACCATATCGAGGTGCCGCTTGTTCACCGGGACGTCGACCGGCTCGCACACGGTCCCGCCGGAGTGATGGATCGCCGGCGCCATGTAGGCGAGCCTGACGAAATTTCGGAAATCCTCGATCGTCGCATAGCGGCGCACGCCATCGAGGTCGCGCACGAATGGCGGCCCGTAGACCGGCGCGAAGACGGTGGCGTTACCGCCGATCTCCACGGAATTCTCCGGGTTGCGGGCATGCTGGACGAAGCTCCTCGGCGCCGTCTTCAAAAGCTCGCGGCAGAGCCCCTTGGGGAAGCGCACGCGCTCGCCGCTGACATCGGCGCCGGCCGCCCGCCACATCGCCAGCGCCTCGGGATCGTCGCGGAACTCGATGCCGATCTCCTCGAGGACGATGTCGGCATTGGCCTCGATCAGCGAGGCGCCGGCTTCGTCGAGGACCTCGTAGACCGGCAGGGCCCGGCGGATGTAAGCGAGCTTCGGCCCCGAGCCGGTCTGGACCCGCGCCGCGCGCCGCGCAGAGGCGCCACCGCCGGCGCCCCGGCTGCGCCGGCCGCCTTCGGTTGCCGCAACCTCGGCGGTCTCGACGGTTTCGTTATCCATGGTACTGCCTCCCGGCGCTCGCCGATGCCGCGGACTCGCCTGTGCCGCGCGATCCGCCTGCCGAGAATACCAGAACCCGGGGCCTGCCCTGCCGTCCCCGTTGCGAATTCTGGTGACGCGGCAAGGACAGTGCGTGCAGCGTCTGGTCGAGGCGCCCGGGCGACGTCGCTTTCCGCGCCCTCTATGTCGCTCGGACGGTATGCGATCTCAACGCCTTGCCCTAAGCTCCCTCAAGCAACCCGGGGCGATGCATCATGCATCCTGCCCGCTCGAGGAAAAGCCGTCATGGCGGACGACGACATCATCCTGGCCGAACTCTCCGACGAGGACCTCGTCGCGCAGATGAAGGACGACCTCTATGACGGAATGAAGGAGGAGATCGAGGAGGGAACGCGGCTCCTCCTGGATCGCGGCTGGACCCCGTACGACGTCCTTACTCAGTCGCTGGTGGCCGGCATGCAGATCGTCGGCGAGGATTTCCGCGACGGCATCCTGTTCGTGCCGGAAGTGCTCTTGTCGGCGAACGCCATGAAGGCTGGCATGGCTATTCTTCGGCCGCTCCTGGTGGAAACCGGCGCGCCGAAACAGGGCAAGATGGTGATCGGCACGGTCAAGGGCGACATCCACGACATCGGCAAGAACCTCGTCGGGATGATGATGGAAGGCGCGGGTTTCGAAGTGGTCGACCTCGGCATCAATATCGATGTCGACAAGTATCTCGCGGCGATCGAGGAGCACCAGCCGGAACTGCTCGGCATGTCGGCGTTGCTGACCACCACGATGCCCTACATGAAGGTGGTCATCGACACGCTGGTCCAGAAGGGCATCCGCGACGAGGTGATCGTGCTGGTCGGCGGCGCACCGCTCAACGAGGACTTCGCCAACCAGGTCGGCGCAGATGCCTATTGCCGGGATGCGGCAGTAACGGTGGAGACCGCCAGGAGCCTCATCGAGCGGCGACACAACCAGTTGTGATCGGCGATCTGGAAGGCCGCGGACAGCAACGGACGGCCTTTCGGGCGCTTGGAGATCGGCGCAAAGAAAAGGCGCGGCTGCCTTTCGGCACCGCGCCCCGTACTGGCAGGTTGATGCAGGTCTATCGTGCTACGTCGTTCACTGCCGCACCGGTTGCGTCGACGGTGTTGCCGACGTCGCGGCCGACGCCACGGACCGTATTGGCGCAAGCGGAGAGCATCAGGGCTCCAGCCAGGATCGTGGTCAGTACTGCAAGGCGGTTGGTCATGATCAACTCTCCGTTGGAACAATGTGACGAAAAAACGTTCCGCCGGCCGACAGGTTCCCGCGCCTTTAGCGTTTTTCGTTCGACCTGCTTATGGACGCTCCAGTGACGGATGCAACCAATATCGCCATGGAACCGCTGACGGTTATCGCTTGCGGCGCCATCGCCCGCGAAATCGGTGCCGTCCTGGCCGCCAACCGGCTTCAGCACGTCACCCTCACCTGCCTGCCGGCGATCCTGCACAACGCGCCGCAGAAGATCGTGCCGGCGGTCGAGGCGGCCATCGCCGCGGCTCGGGAACAGGGATGCCAACGGATCTTCGTCGCCTACGCCGACTGCGGCACCGGCGGCGGTCTCGACGCACTGTGCCTTCGCGAGGGAGTAACGAGGATCCCCGGCCCGCACTGCTACGCCTTCTTCCGCGGCAATGCGCAGTTCGCCGAGGAAGCGGAGGAACACCTCACGACTTTCTGGTTGACCGATTTCCTGGCCCGGCAGTTCGACGCCTTCGTCGCCAAGCCGTTCAAGCTCGACCGGCATCCGGAGGTGGTCGGGATGCTGTTCGGGCACTATGAACGCGTCGTGTACCTGGCTCAGACCGACGACGCGGCGCTGGACCGTCGGGGGCGGGCCATCGCCGCGCGGCTCGGCCTTGCCTACGAGCGCCGTCTGGTGGGGTACGGCGATCTGACCCCGGCACTTGTTGCCGCCGCTGCGGGCGCATAGACCGCCTCGCCCGGATCCGGCCGCTCCTGCCTACCCTCTGGCTTGTGTCAGCCACCGTGATCGGGACGTGAAGGAGCGGTGCGAGTGTGGCCGAAGTCACATTGCGGGAAGAAGCTCGTTGGCTTAAATCGAACCGCTTCCGGGGGCACGGCAAAGAGCCGGGCTGGCGGAGCCATCGCGGGTGTCACGTCTTGATATTCCCGGAGGCAACGCTGACTTAACTGCCCATCGGGCATAGTCGTCTCCCATATGGGCAAAAGGCGGAGCATCGGGCATGGGGCCCGGCTTCCGGTACGGGACCTCGAATTCGTCACCATGTCCTCTCCCGAAGCCTCCGCTCCCCGAACCGCCCGTGCGCCGACCGCCGCTTTCGCGCGCCTGCGTGAATCGCTCAGACGGCGCAGAGGCAAGCGCCAGCGTCGCATTTCGGCGATCCTGCGCGCCTATAGCCATCGCGACCGGGACATCCCGACGATCGGTGACCTGTCCGAGGCCTTCGACGCCCGCTCCTTCGGCGCCTTCTTCATCGTCTTCGGCGGAGTGAACCTCATTCCGCTGCCGCCGGGCACGTCGCTGGTTTTCGGCGTGCCGCTGCTGCTCTTCACGATCCAGCTCGCGATCGGCCGGCACCGTCTGTGGTTGCCCGAACGTGTGCGTAACATCCGACTGAAGCCGGAGACGATGAGCATGCTCGTCGTCCGGCTCGGTCCCTACCTGCGAAAGGTCGAGCGACTGGCGCGCCACCGCTACTGGCCGGAACCCGAATGGGTGGTCCTGTCCGCCATCGGCTGGTTCTCCTTCGTGATGGCGCTCCTGGTAGCGATCCCCTTCCCGCTCACCAACATGTTCCCTGGCGTCTCAATCGCGCTCGCCGGCGTTGCCATCACGGCCCGCGACGGGCTCTGGCTGATCGCCTCGATCGTCGTCGGCATCGCCTCGGTGCTCTTCCTCGCCGGCATCTACGGCGCCGCGCTATTCGCCTTCCTGCAGCTGTTCTGAGACAGCCGGCGCCGCATGTCGCAAAGGCGCCGCGGCTCGTCGCGGCCGGCACAACGTCGTCTTGTCGTCACGTCCACATTAGCCGCCACGGAGGACCCCGATGGCGGAACTGCAGATCGTCTACTGGCGCGACATCCCGGCCCAGGTGATCGTGCGGCAAGGCCGCAAGGCGGCGCGGCGCGAACTGCCGAAACGCTTCATCGAAGCCGTGGACATGTGCGCGATGCGCGTCGGGGCAAAGGATTCGGACGCCTACCTCGCGGAATGGCGCCGGGCGAGCACCGAACGCGAAGCCGCCGACCTCGAGAGCGAGGCCGAGCGGGCCGCGGCCGAAATCGACAACAGCTACGACATGCAGCGACTTCGCTCGCTCATCGCCAATGCGGGACGCGAGCCATGAGCCACGCCCTGCCGCAGACGCGGGACGTCATCCCCGCTTCGATCGAGGTCGCGCCGCGGCAGGCGGTGCGATCGACGGAACTGCCGGGCCTCTTTCCGCCGCGGACCCGGACCTACCTGACTGATGTCGGCGTCGACAGCGTCAAGGATTTCGTCGCCGCGACGCGGCGGATCGCCGATCTCGGCTATGTACCGGTGCCGCATATCCCGGCGCGCCGGATCCGGTCGCGCGACGAGTTGCAGACCCGGATCCGCGCCTATGCCGAGGAGGCCGGGGTCACCGACGTGCTGGTGATCGGCGGCGGCCTCGACCGGCCGGCCGGGCCTTACACCTCGTCCATGGAAATCCTCGAAAGCGGCCTGCTCGACCGCCACGGCATCAGCGAGATCGGCGTTGCCGGCCATCCGGAGGGCTCCCCGGAGTTCTCGCTCGCCACGGCCGAGGCCGCGCTGCGCCTGAAGCGGGATTTCTGCGAGCGCACCGGCGCCAGGATGCGGATCGTCACGCAGTTCGGCTTCGACGCCGATGCCTATGTCGACTGGGCGATGGCCGTGCGGGAAAGCGGCATCGGCCTGCCGATCCATATCGGCGTCGCCGGGCCGGCGTCGATCACCACGCTGATCCGCTATGCCGCCCTTTGCGGCGTCGGCAGCTCGGTCACCTTCCTGAAGAAGCGCACCGGCGCGCTGGCGGCGCTTGCAGCCCATCATTCGCCCGAATCCGTCGTCGGACCGATCGAACAGCATTGGCGGCAGACGCCGGAATCACCGATCCGGCAGATCCACGTCTTCCCGTTCGGCGGCCTGGCGCAATCGGCGACATGGCTGCGCGAGCGCGGTTCCTGGCCGGGCAGCGTCGCCGAGCGCGCGCTGGGGTGAAGCCGACGATGCCGACCAAAACCTCCCGGGAACGCCCATGACCCGCACTGTCGTCGCCTCCGCCAGCCGGGAGATCGTCATCGGCTTTGACGAACCGTTCTGCGTCATCGGCGAGCGGATCAACCCGACCGGCCGCAAGAAGCTCGCCGCCGAGATGGTGGCCGGCAATTTCGAGACGGTGACCAGCGACGTGCTGCAGCAGGTCGCGGCAGGGGCCACCATGCTGGACGTCAATGCCGGCGTGACCGCCGTCGACCCGAACATTTCGGAACCGCCGCTGCTGGTCGAGACGATCAGGCTGGTCCAGAGCCTGACCGACATGCCGATCTCGATCGACTCTTCGGTGTCTCCAGCAATCAAGGCGGCGCTGGAGATCGCCGAGGGGCGGCCGCTGGTCAATTCGGTCACCGGCGAGATGGAGAAGCTCGAAGCCATCCTGCCGCTGATCAAGAAATACGACGTGCCGGTGGTGGCGATCTCCAACGACGAGAACGGCATCTCGGAAGACCCGGACGTACGTTTCGAGGTTGCCCGCAGGATCGTCCACCACGCGGCCGATTACGGCATCAGGCCATGCGACATCGTCGTCGACCCGCTGGTGATGCCGATCGGGGCCATAGGGACAGCCGGGCGCCAGGTTTTCGCGCTTGTCCGGCGGCTACGCGAGGAACTCAGCGTCAACACCATTTGCGGCGCCTCGAACATCTCCTTCGGCCTGCCGCATCGCCACGGAATCAACGCTGCCTTCCTGCCGATGGCGATCGCGGCGGGCATGACCTCGGCGATCATGAACCCCTGCCGCCCGCAGGAGATGGAAGCGGTGCGGGCCGCCAACGTGCTGATGGGTAACGACCCCTCATGCATGACCTGGATCCGCAGCTATCGCGACGCAGTGCCATCTGCGGCGATGATCGCCGCGGCCCCCGCGGCATCGACCGGCAGGCGGCGGGGCGGCCGCGAGGCCCGCCGGCCGACGGCATGATGCCATGCCCTCCACAGGCGGGACACCGTGAACGGACGGTCTCGTGCTCCCCAGCCCCCGAGTCTTCGCACGTGCGAAATAAATCTGCGGCTGCAGCGACTATTTCGCCAGCCTTAGCGTTTATGTGGGACAGGCCCACAAGGAATGCTCCCGATGATTCGCCGCCACCCTTTCCCCGCGGTTTTTGCCCACGCGCCCAAGACGGCGGCGGAAATGACCACGCTGATGATCATGTCGCCGTTCGTCATCGGCACGCGCCTGACGCAGTTCTGGGCGTCGGCCGCCTCTCCGCAGGCGAAGGATCGGGAAGAGGCGGCGCAGATGGTCAGCGAGAAGATGCAGGCGGTCGGGGAATCGGTGGTCGCGATGAACCTCGCCGCCGTAGAGGCAGTGACCAAGGCGACACTGGCCGTCGCCACCGGGTCGTATCTCAACGACAATCACGGCGACGCCATCTTCTCGGCCGGGCTCAAGCCCTATTCGCAGCGCGTTCGGGCGAACCGCAAGCGCCTCTCGCGGTAAACCCCTCGTCGCCTTTGGTTCTCGAAAAGCGATGAGCGACGAGACCGATCCCCTCGTCCTGTTCATGCCGTCCGGGCGCCGCGGACGCTTTGCTCGCGGCACCTCGCTGATCGCCGCGGCGCGCTCGCTCGGCGTCCATGTCGAGAGCGTCTGCGGCGGCCGCGGCATCTGCGGCCGCTGCCAGGTGGAGATCGTCGAAGGCGCCTTCGCCAAGCACAAGATCGTCTCCGCCGCCCACCATCTGTCGCCCGTCTCGGCGACGGAAACCCGCTACGCCGAGAAGCGTGTCCTAAAATCCGGGCGGCGGCTCTCCTGCGCCGCCACGATTGAGGGTGACCTCGTCGTCGACCTGCCCTCCGACATGGCCGTGAACACCGCCGTGGTGCGCAAGGCCGTCGACACGCGGGTCTTCCCCCGCGACCCGGCGATCCGCCTGCTCTTCGTCGAGGTCCCGGAGCCGGACATGCACGCACCGCTCGGCGATCTCGACCGGGTGTTCGCGGCACTGGAAGGCGACTGGAGCCTGGCGCGGCCGACGGTCGAGCATTCTGTCCTGCCCCTGCTCCAGAAGACCTTGCGCGAGGGCGCGTGGCAGGTGACCTGCGCCATCGCGCACGACCACGAGGAAGATCGCCCGCATCTATTGGCGATCTATCCGGGCCTGAAGAACGAGGCCTATGGGATCGCCGTCGACATCGGCTCGACGACGATCGCGCTCTCCCTCTCCTCGCTCCTCTCCGGCGCGACCATCGCCGCCACCGGCGCCCCCAATCCACAGATCCGCTTCGGCGAGGACCTGATGAGCCGGGTCTCCTATGTCATGATGAACCCGGGCGGCCGGGCCGAGATGACGCGCGCCGTCCGCGAGGCGGTGCAGGCGATGATCGAGACCGTCTCCGCCGAGGCCAATGTCTCGACCGCTGACATCATGGACTGCGTCTTCGTCGGCAATCCGGTAATGCATCATCTCTTCCTCGGCATCGACCCGACAGAGCTCGGCCAGGCGCCTTTCGCACTGGCTCTGTCGGGGGCGCTGGCGCTGCCGGCCGCCGATCTGGACCTGACGCTGCATCCGGCCGCACGAGCCTATCTGCTGCCGTGCATCGCCGGCCATGTGGGCGCGGACGCTGCGGCGGCGACGCTGTCGGAAGGCCCGCACCGCCAGGACGAGACGATGCTGCTGGTGGATGTCGGCACCAATGCCGAGATCGTGCTCGGCAACCGCAACCGGCTGCTGGCCGCCTCCTCGCCCACCGGCCCGGCCTTCGAGGGCGCCGAGATCTCCTGCGGCCAGCGCGCCGCCCCCGGGGCTATCGAGCGGGTGCGGATCGACCCGCTGACTCTCGAGCCGCGCTTCAAGGTCATCGGCATCGACATCTGGTCCGACGACCCGGGCTTCGCCGATGCCGCAGCCGCGCTCGGCGTGACGGGCATTTGCGGCTCCGGCATCGTCGAGGTGGTCGCCGAGATGTTCCTGGCCGGAATCGTCACCGAGGATGGCGTCATCGACGGTGCGCTCGCGGCGCGAACGCCCCGCGTCGTCGCAAACGGCCGAACCTTCGCCTACGTCCTCCACGAGGCCCCGCAGCGGACCCTGACCATCCTGCAGACCGACATCCGCGCCATCCAGCTGGCGAAGGCGGCGCTATACGCCGGGATCAAGCTCCTGATCGACCGGTTCTCGCAGCCCGCGACAGCCGACGGCCTGCGGAGCGACCCAACCGTGCGGATCGACCGGATCGCGCTGGCCGGGGCCTTTGGGTCGTTCATCGAACCGCGCTACGCCATGGTGCTGGGGCTCGTTCCCGATTGCGATCTCGATCGGTGCAAGGCGGTCGGCAACGCCGCCGGCGCGGGCGCCCGAATGGCGCTGCTCAATCGCGCCTATCGCCGCGAGATCGAGACGACCGTCAGCCGCATCGAGAAGATCGAGACGGCGCTGGAGCCGGCCTTCCAGGATCATTTCGTGGCGGCCATGGCCTTCCCGAACAAGCGCGACGCCTTTCCGGCGCTTGCCCGCGTACAGGCTTTGCCGAACCGGGACGCGGCCGGCATGCCGTTGCCTGGCCGGAGTATTTCAGCGTCGGGCACGCCGGATCGCGGACGACGCGGCGGGCGCGCGGGGCGGTCCGCCTGAGGCTGCGCCAGAGGTTCTTTGTGCACGCCCAATGCTCCGATCGCGCATCCCGCCCGTTGCGTCTTGGCGCAAACAGGCTTATCGAACCCCATCCCGCTTGACAGAAGGCGAATAACGAAGCGAGCCAGCCCGATGCTGCGCCGTCGTCGCCACCCATGAGGACCGATGAAGCCGATCGACAGCGATTTCGCCGACCGCCGCAAGACAGCCAACGAGGCCAAGCAGGCACTCCTTGAGAAGGCCAAGGCACGTCTCAACAGCCCGGAGGCCGAGAAGGCCCGCGAGGAACGCGCTGCGGTCGTTGCCGCGCGCGAGGAGCGCCAGGCGCAGAAGCGCGCGGAAGACGAGCAGAAGCAGCGCGAGGAAGAGGCCCGCGAGGCCGAGCGGGAGGCCGCTCGCCAGGCCGAGGAAGAAGCAAAGAAGGCGGACCAGAATCGGCTGATCGACCAGATGGTCGCGGACGAGGCGGCACGGAAGGCGGAACGCGACGCCAAATATGCCAGCCGCAAGGCACGCCAGGGCAAGAAATAGGCCCGGACACCGGTCCTTCACATCTGCACGGAGTTCCGTCTTGCGCGGCGCCGACTTTGCCGCCACCTTCCGGTGGCCGGCAAGTTCCGGCATGGGCGTGATGCGGAGTACCATCGGCAATGATGAGGACCAACGGGTCCGTGGAGCTGGAACGTCCGCCTCGATCCGTCGAGCCTGAGCACGCGCCAAAGCGCACGATCGTCTTCCTGCTCGTCCCGAATTTCTCGATGATCGCCTTCGCAACGGCGATCGAACCGCTGCGCATCGCCAACCGCATCGTCGGCCGCGAGATCTATCGCTGGCGGCTGGCGTCACCCGACGGCCGGCCGGTGCGGGCATCGAACGGCGTCGAGGTTTCCGTCTCCGCCTCCGTCGAAGACGAACGCCGGGCATTGCCGGGCGAGCGGCGTCCCTCGATGGTGTTTGCGTGTTCCGGCATACTGGTCGAGGATTTCACCGACCGCAGCACCCTCTCCTATCTGCGCGAGGCGCATCAGCGCGGCATCTCCGTCGGCGGCCTCTGCACGGCTGCCTGGATCCTCGCCCGGGCCGGCCTTCTCGCCGACCGGCGCTGTGCCATCCACTGGGAGAACCTGCCCGGCTTCGCGGAGGCCTTCCCGCGCGCCGACGTCTATGCCGACCTCTTCGAGATCGACCACAACATCTACACCTGCGCCGGCGGCACCGCGTCGCTCGATATGATGCTGGCCCTGATCGGTCACGATCAGGGTGACGAGGTGGTGAACCGGGTCTGCGAACAGGCCCTCACCGACCGGGTCCGTAGCGCCCACGATCGGCAACGCCTGCCGCTGCGGGCAAGGCTCGGCATCCAGCACGGCAAGGTGCTGCGGGTGATCGAGATCATGGAAGCCAATCTCTCCGACCCGCTGTCGCTGGTGGAGATCGCCCGGCATGTCGGCCTTTCGCGCCGACAGGTGGAGCGGCTTTTCGACAAGGAGATGGGGCGCTCGCCGGCGCGCTATTACCTGGAGATCCGGCTCGATCGCGCCCGTCATCTCCTGGTGCAGTCGCAACTGCCCATTGTCGAGATCGCCGTTGCCTGCGGCTTCGTCTCGGCGTCGCACTTCTCCAAATGCTATCGTGAACTCTACGACCGCTCGCCGCAGCAGGAGCGCGCGGCCCGGGCGGCGCTGACGCCGGCTTGAAAAGCGCTGCCAGGTTTGCCCGGCGCCGCTACTGGTAGCCGTCCATCCAGCGCTGCTGACGATCCTGCCACATGCGTTCGCCGATCATACAGTCGACGCCGCTGCCCTGCGTCCGCATCACCTGCGCCTCGTCCTCCGCCTCGATGTCCCAGTCGCCGGCGAGTTCCATCACCAGCTTGCGTCGGACCGCCTCGGGAAACTGCGACCAGTCGTTGACCGGGATCATGAAGGCGCCGGGACCGCCGATGACGCAGTTCTCGTAATAGAGATCGAGGTCGGGAATGGAGCCCCATGAGGCATAGCTGCCGGAGGTCATCAGCGGCAGGCCGTTGATCGTCACGCCCCGCCCGATCGCGTGATCGCGGGCGTCGGTCACCGGCCGGCCCTGGTTGTTCGGGCCGTCGCCGGAAATGTCGATCACCCGCCGCAGACCGTCGAAGCCGTTGCGCTCGAACAGCGGCACGGCAAAATCGATGGCGGCGGCAACCGACGTGCGGCGCTCGCGTTCAGGCTCCTCGGTCTGCAGCCGGTAGGCGAAGCCATCGGCCGCTTCGCGGGAATCGATCAGCGTCCAGGGCACGACCACCGACTGCGCGAAGCTTCCGGCCCACTCGATATAGGCGACCGCGACGCGTCCGTTGACGCCATTCAGGATCGCCTTCTGCACGTCCTGGCTGCGAAAAGCGGCGGCATAGCCCGCACGCTGAATCTCCTGCTCGCCGCGATCCATCGACCAGGAGACGTCGACCGCCAGGATCAGTTCGACATCGACCTTCGTGCCGCCTTCAACGGCCGGCGTCCGGGTTGCGCCAAGATCGCCGAGGCCGCGCTGCTGAGCGGTAGCGGGCCGAGACGCGTCGATCGTCGCGGCGGCGGCGAAGGCAATCGACAGGGCTGCGAAACTGCGGATCCCATGGCGCATTGCGAAAAGGTCTCGCCGAACCGTAAGGCGCGCAATTCACAAAACCGTCACTGAACCAACTGCGGCCTCGACGCAGTTTCAAGGAGCATCCCGCCATGCAGATAACTGCCCCGAGCCAGGATCAGGCTTTCAGGCGCTCATTGTCGGGGTCGAACGGGCTCTCACCGATCACCGTCGCAGCATGAAGCCGGCCGAGGATTTTGATCTCGAGCTTCGTGCCTTCGGCGGCATATGCGGGTTCCAGCATCGCCAGCGCGAGGCTCTTGCCGACTCGCCAGCCGTAGCCGCCGTTAGTCGCGCGCCCGATCAGGGCACCCTCGGCATAGATCGGCTCCGACCCGCGGGCGTCGGCATCCTCGACATCGTGGATCTCCAGCGTCGCGAAGGACCAGCGCAGGCCCGCCTCCCGCGCCCGCACGACCGCGTCGCGGCCGATGAAATCGCCCTTGTTCGGGTGAACGAACCTCTCAAGCCCCGACTCGAAGGCGTTGTATTCGATGGAAAGTTCGCGCGGCAGCTGGCGGTAGGACTTCTCCAGCGCCATGGCGTTCATCGCCCTGATGCCGAACGGACTGATGCCGAACTCGGCACCCGCCGCCAGCAGCGCATCAAAGAGCGCATTCTGCATGCCGATCGGATGATGCAGCTCCCAGCCTAGCTCGCCGACGAAATTGACCCGCAGCGCATGCGCACTCGCGGTCCCCACCGAGATCGCCTTGCCGGTCAGCCACGGGAAAGCGGCGTTGGAGAGGTCGCTGCGCGTCAGCTTGGCCAGCACGTCGCGAGCGCGCGGACCGGCCAGAACCAGGACGCCGAGCTGCTCGGTCAGGGGCTTCAGCGTCACCGACCCGTCTGTCGGCAGGAGCCGGCGCAGATTGTCGTGGTCGATCCGCTCGTAGCCGCCGGCCGATACCAGGTAGAAGCGGCCCGGCGCCCATTCGTAGACGGTGAACTCGGCGCGCACGCCGCCCGTCACGGTCAGGAGATGGCACAGCGCGACGCGTCCGCGCGCGTTCGGAATGCGGTTGGCGAGGATCGAATCGAGCCAGGCGCGCGCGCCCGGTCCCGAAACCTCTGTCTTGGCGAAGGCGGTGAGGTCGAGAAGGCCGACGCCCTCCGTCACCGCCCTCACCTCGTCGCCGACATGGTCGAAATAGTTCGAGCGGCGGAACGACCATTTCTCCCGGATGACGCCGTTCGCGTCCGCCGGTGCGTGGTTCTCGTTGGTCAGCACCTCGGCACCGAGGTCGAGTTCTTCCTCCGAAACCGACGTCCCCTCGGGCGCGAACCAGTTGGCGCGCTCCCAGCCATAGACCGAGCCGAAGACGGCACCGAGGGCCTTCTGGCGGTCGTAAGAGGGCGAGGTCTTCAGCGGCCGCGCGGCGGGACGCTCCTCGTCGGGATAGTGCGTGGTGAAGACGTTGGCGTAGGCTTCCTCGTTCTTGGCGATGAGGTAGCCTTCGGTGGCGTAGGGGCCGAAGCGGCGCGGGTCGACGCCGACCATGTCGACGGTTGGCTGGCCGTCGACGAT
The DNA here is from genome assembly GCF_014196845.1 of Aurantimonas endophytica. Lineage (GTDB taxonomy): Bacteria > Pseudomonadota > Alphaproteobacteria > Rhizobiales > Rhizobiaceae > Aurantimonas > Aurantimonas endophytica. The sequence goes on along the minus strand of NZ_JACIEM010000001.1, from coordinate 184,476 downwards.
CCACTCGGCGAGCTGCCAGCCGGCGCCGCCGGCGGCGGTGATGCCGAAGGAATGGCCCTCGTTCAGCCAGAAACCCTCCAGCCCCGGCGCCGGACCGACGATCGGCGAGCCGTCGGGCGTATAGGCGATGGCACCATTATAGACCTTCTTGATGCCGACCTCGCCGAAGGCCGGGACGCGCGTGATCGCCGTCTCGATATGCGGCATCAGCCGGTCGAGATCTTCCTGGAAGAGCTCGTATTCGGACGCATCGTCCGGCCCGTCGATGTAGCAGCAGGGCGCGCCCTTCTCGTAGGGACCGAGCAGCAGGCCGCCATTCTCCTCGCGCATATACCAGGCCGAGTCGCTCTCGCGCAGCACGCCCATCTCCGGCAGCCCCTGGCGCCGCCGCTCGACGATCGCCGGATGCGGCTCGGTGACGATGTACTGGTGCTCGACCGGGATCACCGGCACGTCGAGCCCGACCATGCGCCCGGTGCGGCGGGCGAAATTCCCGGTCGCCGAGACGACGTGCTCGCAGACGATGGTGCCCTTGTCGGTCGTCACCGACCACTCGCCGGACTCCAGCTGCTCGATCGCCGTCACGGCCGTGTTCCGGTAGATCTTCGCGCCGAGATCGCGGGCGCCCTTGGCCAGCGCCTGCGTCAGGTCGGCCGGCTGGATGTAGCCGTCGTCGGGATGCTGGATGGCGCCGAGGATGCCGTCGGTCTCGCAGAGCGGCCAGACTTCCTTCAGCTCGTCGGGCGTCAGCATCTTGACCTTGACGCCGATCGTCTCGGCGATGCCGGCATAGTACTGGAACTCGTCCCAGCGGTCCTTGGTTCGGGCCAGGCGGATGTTGGTGACGTTGGAGAAACCGACATTCATGCCGGTCTCCTCCTGCAGTTCGCGATAGAAACGCACCGAATAGCGGTGCAGCTGCCCGACCGAGTAGCTCATGTTGAACAGCGGCAGGAGCCCGGCTGCATGCCAGGTGGAGCCGGAGGTCAGCTCCTTGCGCTCGAGGAGGATGCTGTCGCTCCAGCCCTTCTTCGCCAGATGGTAGAGCGTCGACACGCCGACCACCCCGCCCCCGATCACCACCGCCCGCGCGTGTGATTCCATTGTCCGCTGCTCCCCGACTCTTCGCGAGCGCGAGCTTAGCCCGGCGCTGCAAGAGACGCGGCACTCATTTGCGACACGGGGAAAGCCGGCGGCGACCTCGACGGTCGACGCGCGCGGTCAGCGCCGCTCAGGCGAAGGCCCAGACGTCCTCGCCGTAGAAGCCGACGCTGTATCCGGCGGTCTTCAGCTTGACGACGACCTGGCCGATCTCGGCGGCCGGCAGCGCGCCGATCTCCACCTTGATCATGCCGGGGCGGTAGCGGGCGATGTCGAACTGGTCGAACACCACCCAGTCGGCGCCCTCGCAATCGACCAGGAAGGCGTCGATATGGTCGAGCCGGTTGCGGTCGAGGACGGTCTGCAGCGGCTCGGACGGCACGCTGATGTCCTTCAGGTGCTGGGCGAAATTCGAGAAGTTCGCGTCCTCCTTGCCCCAGGCGTCCTTGCCGGACATCAGGTTGGTGTCGGTGACGGAGGAGCAGCCGATGAACTCGATCGGCAGCGTCCCGGCCTCCAGCGCCTCGGCCTCGAAGGTGCGGATGGCTATCGTGCCGGTCTCGCGGGTGATCGCCACCGGCTCGATGACGAAGCGCTCGGTGTCAGGGTAGTTCCTGCGCAGGCGCTGCTGGTTGTAGGGAATCGGCTCGACCAGCACGGCCCGGGCATTGGGGATGCGATGCAGCCAGGGCGTCACGTCGTCGAAGAGGACGCCGTCGCAGGCGCCGACATTGACCATGACGAAAGGCCGGCCCCTGCCGAGGCGCGCCCGGATCGCGGCCTTGGCGAGATAGCGCGTGCCAAGCAGAGCGGGCGCGCGATCGAGAAGGCCTGCCGGAAGCCCGAGGGAAACGGCGATGCGTGCGGCATGGGACAGACGGGACATGGCGATATCTCAGTTGGGCCGGCGAGCGGACGGGGTGAAGGCGGCGGTGGCGGTGGCGAAATCCGGCTTCCAGGCTTCGAGCAGGATCATCAGGAAGGGCGCGACGAAGATGAAGTAGACGCGGTCGTCCGGCAGCGGGAAGGTCACATACTTGCCGATGAAGCAGAGGACGATGGCGGTGAGCACCATCGTGGCATTCCGGTCTGCCCCCCGGCCGCGGGCGGCGAGCAGCAGCCAGCCGAGCAGCAGCACCGCCATGATCATCGGCCAGTTGTTGAAGCGCAGCCCGACATTGATGCCCCGCACGATGCCGTGCAGATAGGCGCCGATGCTGAAGGCCGGCTCGAAGCCGCGCATGTCGTTCTGCAGCGCGATGTTCGAGAAGTAGTAATGCGGCCACCAGCCGGGATGCCCGGCCGCCTCGGCGATCGGCCCATACATCAGTACCGCGGCGAGGAAGGCGAGCAGCATCGGCAGCCGCCCCTGGCCGAAGGCGAGCGCCGCCAGCAGCAGGGCGAAGAGGAAGATGATTCCGTCCGGGCGCACCAGGAACATGGCGAGCAGGAACGGCACCGACAGCCAGTAGCGGCCCTTGGCAGCAAGATAGATGCCCGGAATGCCGAACGCCGCCATCATCATGTCGGGCGTCGCCAGCATCGCCATGTCGAAATAGCCGGCGAGCAGCAGCACGGGCGCGGCGAGCAGCAGCGATTGCGAGAACCCGTGCCGGACTGCCCAGGCCAGCAGGACGAGCCCGACCACCAGCGTCGACAGGCTGGCAACGATGGCCGTCGCGGTCACCGGTTCGACCAGACGATCGAGATAGCGCAGCGCGAGGATATAGCCGAGCTTCACCCGGTACATCGACAGCTGCGAAACGAAGTGGTCGGGATTGGCGAACTGGTCGACGATGTAGGTGTTGCCGCGGGTGATCTCGTACCACTGGAAGTCAGAGATGCCGTAGCGCGTCGCCTCCCAGGCGGCCGTATGCAGCGCCTGCGGACCCTCGTAACGGTCCTCCAGCGAGGCCGCGATGTAGGGCGCCATGTCCCAGTTGTGTTCCGGCTTGATCAGCCCGAACAGCGACGACAGGAGGACGAAGAGTGCGAAGGCGGCGACCGCCAGTGTCGAGAAGACCCGTGCGGTCATGAAGCCGGCGACGCGGCGGCCGAGCTCGCGCATCGGGCCGGAGTCGATCGGGCGGTGGAAGTCGGTTGCAATGCTCATGCCGGGCTTCCCCGCGTCAGGTTGATATCGGGCAGGCTTCGGCCGGGCGCGAGGCGTCGCGCTCAGCCCATCTGCGACTTCACGAAGTCCTTCACGATCGACACGATGCCGCGCGACAGGAGGTCGTCCAGGGCGTCGCAGAACTGGTCGACATGCTCCTCGCCGCAGATCAGCGGCGGCTCGAGGCGGATGACGTTGCGGTTGTATTCGGTGAAGGCGACCAGCACGTCATAGTCGCGCAGCAGCAGCGCCCCGATGAAGCCCGACAGCGAGCCTTTCAGTTTGTCGTCGAGGATCGCCACCATCGGGCGCAGCGCCAGCGGCAGGGTGCGCGAGAAGTCCTGGAACTCCAGCCCGACCATCAGGCCCTGGCCGCGCACTTCCTTGATGATCGTCGGGTATTTCTGCCGGATCGCCTCCAGGCGTTCGAGGAGATAGGCGCCGACCTCCTCGGCATTGCCGATCAGGTCCTCGTCATAGAGGACGTTCAGTCCCTCGATCGCGGTGACGCAGGCCTCGCCGATGCCGCCGAAGGTCGCCTGGGCGTGGATCATCGCCGTCTTCGGCGTGCCGTAGGCCTTCATGTAGACCTCGCGGCGGGCGATCATCGCACCGACCGCCGCCTTGCCGGCGCCGAGCGACTTGGCGAGCGCTGTAACATCCGGCACGACGCCATGATGCTCGAAGGCGTAGAAGCGGCCGGTGCGGCCGTAACCGCACTGCACCTCGTCGGCGACCCACATCACCTTGTGCTTGTCGCAGAGGGCGCGCACGCCCTGCCAGTAATAGGTCGAGGCCTGGACGATGCCGCCGCCGCCCTGCACCGTCTCCAGCACGACGACGCCGATGTCGGGATCGCTCTCGACGCAGGCGGTCAGCGCCTTGAGGTCGCCGAACGGCACCTTGTAGCGGTTCTCGACCAGCTTGAACTCGCCCTGGTAGAGCGTCGAGTCGGTGATCGACAGGACGCCCTTGGTCTTGCCGTGGAACGAGTTCTCGGCGTGGACGATCTTGCAGTTCTTCCGGCCCGAGGCGCGCTCGGCGACCTTGACGGCGGCTTCCATGGCTTCCGAGCCGGACGAGCCGAGGAAGACCATGTCGAGGCTGCCGGGGCTGACCGCGGCGAGGTTCTTCGCCAGCGCCGAGGCGTATTGCGACAGGAAGGCGATGGCGATCTCGTGCCGCTTCTCGTCCTGGAAGCGCCGGCGCGCCTCGATGATCCGCGGGTGGTTGTGACCGAAGGCGAGCGAGCCGAAGCCGCCGAAGAAATCGAGGATTTTCCGGCCGTTCTGGTCGGTGTAGAACATGCCCTCGGCGCTCTCGACCTTCACCTTGTGGAAGCCGAGCAGCTTCATGAAGTGGAACTGGCCGGGGTTGATGTGGTCCTTGAACAGATCCGCCATCGACTGCACGTCGAGGGACTTGGCCTCCTCGACCGACAACAGGTTCGGCTTGGCCGGCCCGCGGCGCAGCGGGGCGTCGAGCGGGGGAGCGGTCACTACGGGACGGTCGAGCATGGCGGCGCTCCTTATTCGGCGGGTTGGATGGAGGCTTCGGCGTCGTCCTGCCGGCCTTCGCGCTTGGCGCGGTATTCCGTGTAGGCGGCGATCAGCATGTCCTCGTCGCGATACTGCGGGACCCAGCCGAGCTGGCGCTCGCCCTTCGAGACGTCCAGCACGCACATCTCGTCGGCGATCAGGTACTGCTCGGGATCCATCAGCGGCATGTTGAGCCGGTCGAGCAGGTCGAGCGTCCGCTTGACCGCCCAGCCTGGCGTCGGCACGAGCAGCGACTTCGAACCCGCATGTCTGATGAGGTCGCCGAGCAGCTTCCTGACCGGTGGCGGGTTGAGCGAGCCGAGATTGTAGGCCTCGTTCGGAACGCCCGCCTTCCAGGCAAGCCGGGCCGCCTCGGCGCAGTCGAAGACCGAGATGAACTGGTAGGGGTTCTTGCCCGACCCGATCATCGGCACCGGCAGGTTGCCGTCGATGAGCTTGAACAGCTTTTCCAGGATGCCGAGCCGACCCGGTCCGATGATCAGGCGCGGGCGGAACAGCGAGATGTTCATGCCCCGCTCGCGCCACTCGGCGGCGAGATGTTCGGTGTCGAGCTTCGACTGCCCGTATTCGCCGAGCGGCGAGACCGGGTGCTCCTCGGTCATCGGATAGATCACGGTATGGCCGTAGATCATGTCGGTGGTGAAGTGGACGAGGTCCTTCGCCCCCGCCGCGTCCATCGCCTCGATGATGTGCTTCGTGCCGTGATAGTTCACCGGATAGAAGAAGTCGTGACGCTTGGCACGGACCTGGATCGGCGAGAGCATCTTGGCCGAAAGGTTGTAGACCATGTCGCCCGGCTGGATCGGCACGGCGCGCACCGCCGCCGGAACGGTCACGTCGGCTTCGATGAAGCGCGAGCGGCGGTAGTGCGGCAGGTCGCTGCGATGGATGTCGGCGACGACCACTTCCTCGCCGTCGGCGACCAGCTTCTGGGCAAGGTGGCGGCCGACGAAACCGTCGCCGCCGAACAGGATATGCTTCATCGTGAGACCTCACGGGTGGAATCGGCAGGAAGGGCGGCGATCTCGTCCTCGCCGTGGATGGGCGAGCCGCCCTGGGCGATGAACACGGTGCCGACGCAGATCAGCGCGATGCCGGCAATGCGCATGGCATTGAGGTCCTCGCGGAAGACGAAATAGGCGAACACCGCCACCGCCACGTAAGCCAGCGAAAGGAACGGATAGGCGTAGGACAGCTCGACCTTCGACAGGACGTAGAGATGCGAGGCCATCGAGATCACGAAGACGCTCAGCCCCATGAAGACCCAGGGGCTGAAGACGATCTGCAGGATCTTGAACAGCGGGTTGACGCCGGCGAACGACAGCGGCCCTAGCTGCATCATGCCGTATTTCAGCATCAGCTGCGCTGCGGCGTTGGTCAGCACCGTAAACAGAATGAACGGCAGAAACTTCAGCATCGTCAGGAACCTGGTTGGGACAAGCAATGACATGGCCTGCCGCGACATGCGGAAATTACCGCACTGAGCCTTTCGGAAGGTTAATACGTCGGAGTACTTGCGCCGCCGACTACAGCCACTGCGCGGAAGGGTAAATTTTGGATTTTTGTTTCCGCTAGAACTTTATCTCCGGCAGCCGAGGCTGGTGCCAGCCGAAGGGCGGTGCGGCGCCAGAAATCGGAGCAGAAGACCGGGTCACGGAGCGCTTCCAGTTCAGCCCAGCGCGGGAACCCGGCCGCGAACGTTGCGGGCGACATCCGTGCATCCTTGTAGGGATTGACCGCTCCACCCGCCCCGATCGCGATGCTGTCGAGTTCGGCCAGAAGCTTCAGCGTCCGTTCGCCACGATCTGGGAAATCGAGCGTCAGCGTGTAGCCCTCGCGGGGAAAGCTGGTGAGGCCCGGACTGGCCACGGCGCCGAACCGCTTGAGAACGGTAAGGAACGACCCCTGCCCCGCCCGCTGGGCGCACGTGATCAGCGCGCGCACGGCATCGGGACCAGCAGCGAGCGGCACAACGCTCTGATGCTGGTGCAGCCCGTGCGGGCCGTAGAGGCGGTTCCAGCGGCCGATCCGGTCGAGCGGATAGAAGAAGCTGTCGAAGCGAACGACGCGCTGGCGCGAACCGTCCGGGGAGCGGCGGAAATATCCGCCGTTGAACGCCGAGAGGCCGAGCCCCCGCAGCGGACTGACGGGCGGCGTGAAGGGGATGGTGATGAGAGGTCGCGCCGCGACGCCCGAGCGGTCGCCCTCGGCCGCGTGATCGCCGGTGATGAGATGGCCGCGGCCGAGCGAAGCCCCGGTGACGAGCGAGTCGATCCAGGCGACGGCGTATTCGTGCCGGAGGTCGGCGGCTTCCGCGAGATCGAAATATTCGTCGAGACTACCGAAGCGGGTCGTCGTCTCGTCGATCGACAGCGACGGCACCTTGAGCAGGCGGATCGTCGCCTGCCGGATGAGGCCGGTGAGGCCCATGCCGGCGATGGTCGCGGCGAAGAGCTCCGGCTCTATGTCCCGGCTGCAGCTCAGGAGGCCTCGGTCGGATCGTTCGAGCTCGAAGCTCTCGACCCAGTTGCCGAAGGTGCCGCGCCGGTGATGGTTCTTGCCGTGGATGTCGTTGGCGATGGCGCCGCCGAGGGTGATGAACTGCGTGCCGGGGGTCACCGGCAGGAACCAGCCGGCCGCCGCGACGTGGTGGGTGATTTGCGAAAGCAGGATTCCGGCATCTGCCGTCAGCGTTCCCCCGACCGGATCGAAATCATGGATCCGGGCTTGCCCGCGGCTGTCGATCAACGTGCCGGCGTCGTTATGGCAGGAATCGCCGTAGGAGCGGCCGTTGCCGTAGGGGAGCAGGCTGCCATCGCCGCGCCTGCCCGCCAGCGCGCCGAGATCTTCAACGCAGACCGCTGCCCGGTGTACCGGCTTCAGACGTCCCCAGCTCGGATAGGTGGCGTCAGACATAGGCGCCGAGCAGGAAGAGGGTGGCGCCAAGGCCGATCATCATCTGGCTGCGCCAATCCTGCATGATGAACACCACCGGATCCTCATGCATCTCGTTGCGCCGCGCGAGGATCCAGATCCGCACGATGATGTAGAGGACGAGCGGGCAGAGCGGCCAGACGAGGTACGGCTCGGCGAAATGTTCGCGGATGGCGGGACTGTCGATGTAGAGCGCCAGGACGAGGACCGCTGCGAAGCCGGACGACATGCCCGCCTGCGACAGGGTCTCCAGATCGGCGTCGACATAGCCGCGGCCGGTTTTCGAGCGGTGCGCGCCGACGCCGAAGTCCTGCAATTCGGTGAAGCGCTTCACCAGCGCCAGCGACAGGAAGAAGAACACGGAGAAGGCCAGCAGCCAGAACGAGGACTCGGCGCCCGCAGCCTCCGAGCCGGCGATGATCCGCGTCGTGTAGAGGCCGGCCAACGTCAGGACGTCGATCAGGAGCATGCGCTTGAGAAAGAACGAATAGGCCGTGGTGGTGACCATGTAGGCGGCCAGCACGACCGCGAACTCGACCGGCAGGATGGCGGCAATGCCGAGGGAGATCGCAAGCAGGCCGCAGGCCAGCTTCAACCCCGTTGGAATGGCGATGGCGCCGCTGGCGAAGGGCCGCCGGCGCTTCGTCTTGTGCCGGCGGTCGGCCGTCAGGTCGAGCAGGTCGTTGAAGATGTAGACGGCCGAGGCGGCGGCGGAAAAACTGATGAAGGCGAGGAGCCCTGCGAGCAGCATCTGCAGATCGAGGAACTCGTGCGTCAGCGCGATCGGCACGAAGACCAGGATGTTCTTCAGCCACTGATGTGGCCGCATCGCCTTGATGACCGCCCGGACCGCCCCGGCTTCGGCGTCGATCCGGGCCGACCCGGTTCGCGCCTGCCAGAGATGGGCCGTCCTGTCCGGCGCCACGACCGTCGCCGTCGCGGCCTTCTCGAGGAGGCAGATGTCCTCGTGGGAATTGCCGACATAATCGAAATCATGCTCACCATGTTCGGCGAGGATCCGGTCGAGCTTGCGGGCCGAAGTCAGGTTGACCGTGTCCGAGGAAGCCATCACCGCATCGAACAGGCCGAGATGGTCGGCGACGGCGTGGGCGAGCTTCTCGTTGGCGCCGGTAGCGAGGATGATGGTCCGGCCCGCCGCCTTCTCGCGGCGGAGCAGCTCGACCACCTCCTCGCGATAGGGCAGCAAGGCGGCGTCCATCTCGCAGCCGCGCGCCAGCTCCGCCTTCAGCCTCGACTTGCCTTCGGCCATCCAGCCCGGCACGCGCCACAGGAGCGCCGGCTCCTGGCGTGCGACGAGGAACAGCGTCTCCCACAACAAATCGCTACGGATGAGCGTGCCGTCGAGGTCGACGAAGATCGGTCGTTCGGTCTGCGGCGCTCTGGCGTCCACCGGTCATGCCTCCCTGTCGCGTCCTGCGTCGGATCGCGTGAAGTCCGGCTATATCTGTCAGCGAAAGCGGTTTCGACCGGGTGAATCCCGGCTGCCGTTCGGGCATCCGCGGAAGGTGAAGCTGCGAAGGGAGTCAACAAACTCCCAATCTTCCAGGTCGTTTTTGACGGGCAGTGCAGCGGGCCGAGAGACCCTCGTCGGCACGGCACGGCGGCGCAGCAACCGTCTTTCGGCCCAACTCGCTGATTTCGCGAATTCCGCCCTTCCGGATTGGCTTCCTCTTCCCTATAAGGCGGCCTCAGCCTCTCAGGAACGATCTGCCGCCGGCCGCGCTTTGCGCGGGTTCCGGGTTTTCGGCACGCAACAACAGCGGATTTAGCCCTCCCATGCCGAAACGCACCGACCTCAAGACGATCCTCATCATCGGTGCCGGCCCGATCATCATCGGCCAGGCCTGCGAGTTCGACTACTCGGGGACGCAGGCTTGCAAGGCGCTGAAGGAAGAGGGCTACCGGATCGTCCTGGTCAATTCGAACCCGGCGACGATCATGACCGATCCCGATCTTGCCGACGCCACCTATATCGAGCCGATCACCCCGGAGATCGTCGCCAAGATCATCGCCAAGGAGCGGCCCGACGCGATCCTGCCGACCATGGGCGGACAGACGGCGCTGAACACCGCCCTGTCGCTGCGCCGGATGGGCGTCCTGGAGAAATACGGGGTCGAGATGATCGGCGCCGACGCCGACGCGATCGACAAGGCCGAGGACCGCGCCTTGTTCCGCGAGGCGATGGCCAAGATCGGGCTCGCGACGCCGAAATCGATGCTGGCGAATGCCACCGAAGCCAAGGCGGCCGACCGGCGCGTCCACGACGAGCGCAAGGCGGAGATCATCGCAGAAACCGCCGACGACGCGGAACGCGAGACCAGGCTTGCCGCTCTGGAGCACGACTGGCTGATGGGCGAGGCCGACCGCAAGCAGCGCTACATGACGCGCGCCCTCGGCTCGGCCGCCGAAGCGCTGGACGAGGTCGGCCTGCCGGCGATCATTCGGCCGTCCTTCACGCTCGGCGGCACCGGCGGCGGCATCGCCTACAACCGCTCCGAGTTCTTCGAGATCGTCGAAACCGGCCTCGACGCCTCCCCGACGACCGAGGTGCTGATCGAGGAAAGCGTGCTCGGCTGGAAGGAGTACGAAATGGAGGTCGTCCGCGACAAGGCGGACAACTGCATCATCGTCTGCTCGATCGAGAACGTCGATCCGATGGGCGTGCACACCGGCGATTCGATCACCGTCGCGCCGGCGCTGACGCTGACCGACAAGGAATACCAGATCATGCGCAACGCCTCGATCGCGGTCTTGCGCGAGATCGGGGTGGAGACCGGCGGATCCAACGTGCAGTTCGCCGTCAATCCCGAGGACGGGCGGCTCGTCGTCATCGAGATGAACCCGCGCGTGTCGCGCTCCTCGGCGCTGGCGTCGAAGGCGACGGGCTTCCCGATCGCCCGCGTCGCCGCCAAGCTTGCTGTCGGCTACACGCTGGACGAGCTCGACAACGACATCACCGGCGGGGCGACGCCGGCTTCATTCGAGCCGTCGATCGACTACGTCGTCACCAAGATCCCGCGCTTCGCCTTCGAGAAGTTCCCCGGCGCCGAGCCGATCCTGACCACCGCGATGAAATCCGTCGGCGAGGTCATGGCCATCGGCCGGACCTTCGAGGAGTCGCTGCAGAAGGCGCTGCGCGGCCTCGAGACCGGCCTCGACGGGCTCGACGAGATCGAGATCCCCGGCATCGGCGAGGGCGACGACAAGAACGCCATCCGCGCCGCACTCGGCACGCCGACGCCGGACCGGCTGCTGATGGTCGCCCAGGCGCTGCGCATGGGCACCAGCCCGGAGCAGGTCCACCAGTCCTGCAAGATCGACCCGTGGTTCATCGCCCGCATCAAGGCGATCATCGACCTCGAGGAGCGCGTGCGCGAGCACGGCCTGCCGCAGGATCCCGACAATCTTCGTTTCCTGAAGTCGGCCGGCTTCTCCGACGCACGCCTGGCGAAGCTCGCCGGTACCGAGGAATCCGCGGTATCGGCGCTGCGCGAGCGCCTCGACATCCATCCCGTCTACAAGCGGATCGACACCTGCGCCGCCGAGTTCGCCTCGCCGACACCCTACATGTACTCGACCTACGAGCGGCCCTTCGCCGGCGCGCTGCGCTCGGAAGCCGAGGTGAGCAGCGCCAGGAAGGTCGTCATCCTCGGCGGCGGCCCGAACCGTATCGGCCAGGGCATCGAGTTCGACTATTGCTGCTGCCACGCCGCGTTCGCGCTCAACGACGCGGGCTACGAGGCGATCATGATCAACTGCAATCCGGAGACGGTCTCCACCGACTACGACACGTCGGACCGGCTATATTTCGAGCCGCTGACCGCCGAGGACGTGCTGGAGATCCTGCGCGTTGAGCAGACCGCCGGCACGCTGGTCGGCGTCATCGTCCAGTTCGGCGGCCAGACGCCGCTGAAGCTCGCCGAAGCGCTGGAGCGCGCCGGCATTCCGATCCTCGGCACCTCGCCCGACGCGATCGACCTCGCGGAGGATCGCGACCGCTTCCAGCGGCTGCTCAACGAGCTGGGCCTTCGCCAGCCGAACAACGGCATTGCCCGCTCGGTCGAGGAGGCGCGCGAGATCGTCAAGCGGATCGGCTATCCGGTCGTCATCCGCCCCTCCTACGTGCTGGGCGGCCGGGCGATGGAGATCGTCCGCAACGAGGCGCAGTTCGAGCGCTACATGCACACCGCCGTCGTCGTTTCCGGCAAGTCGCCGGTGCTGATCGACTCCTACCTGTCCGACGCGATCGAGGTGGACGTCGACTGCCTGAGCGATGGCAAGGCGACCTATGTCGCCGGCATCATGGAGCATATCGAGGAAGCCGGCATCCATTCCGGCGACAGCGCCTGCTCGCTGCCGGTGCACTCGCTTTCGCGGGCGATCACCGACGAGCTGTCGCGGCAGACCCGCGAGATGGCGCTGGCGCTCAAGGTCGGCGGGCTGATGAACGTGCAGTTCGCCATCAAGGGCGAGGACATCTACGTGCTCGAGGTCAATCCCCGCGCCTCGCGCACGGTGCCTTTCGTCGCCAAGACGATCGGCTCGCCGATCGCCAAGGTGGCGGCGCGGATCATGGCCGGGGAAACCCTCGACGCGGCCTTCGCCGCCTATGGCGGTGCGCCGGATCCGCACGGGCTGAAGCACATCGCGGTCAAGGAGGCAGTCTTCCCCTTCGCCCGATTCCCCAATGTCGACACGCTGCTTGGACCGGAGATGCGCTCGACCGGCGAGGTCATGGGTCTCGACTACGACTACACGCTGGCCTTCGCCAAGGCGCAGCTCGGCGCGGGCGTCGAACTGCCCCGCGACGGCACGGTGTTCGTCTCGGTCCGGGACAGCGACAAGGACCGGGTCCTCGCCCCGGTCCGCCTGTTGCACTCGCTCGGCTTCCGGATCATCGCGACCGGCGGGACGCAGCGCTTCCTGGTGGAAAGCGGCGTGCCGGCCGAGAAGATCAACAAGGTGCTGGAAGGCCGGCCGCATATCGAGGACGCGATCCGCAACCGGCGCGTGCAGCTCGTGCTGAACACGACCGAGGGCGCCAAGGCCCTGTCCGATTCGCGCTCGCTGCGGCGCGCTGCGCTCATCCACAAGGTGCCCTACTACACGACGCTGTCGGGCATGATCGCCGCTGCCGAAGCCATTGCAGCGCTTCGCGAGGGCAATCTTGAAGTTCGCCCGCTCCAGTCGTACTTTACAGCCGTCTGATTGCAACAACGCCGCTCGGACGGGCGAATCGGATATCTTCGCAGTCCGTTGTCACGCTGGTTCCGTACGGGTCGTACCGTTCGGGGCCGGTTTGTTATTGTGCTCCGGCCATGCCGGCAACGAACGATAGGCGACCGGTCCGCCGGGCGTCGGAAAGGTGGAGGCGATGGACAAGGTCCCGATGACGAGTGCCGGCTTCGAGTCGCTCAAGGAAGAGCTTCGTCGGCGTCAGCAGGAAGAGCGCCCGCGGATCATCGCGGCGATCTCCGAGGCGCGCGCTCACGGCGATCTCTCGGAGAACGCCGAGTATCACGCCGCCAAGGAATCGCAGAGCCTGAACGAAGGCCGCATCTCCGAGCTGGAGGACCTGACGGCGCGCGCCGAGGTCATCGACGTCGCCAAGATGTCGGGCGACCGGGTCAAGTTCGGCGCGATCGTGAAGCTCGTCGACGAGGATACCGAGGAAGAGAAGACCTACCAGATCGTTGGCGACCAGGAAGCCGACGTGAAGAATGGCCGTATCTCGATCTCGTCCCCGATCGCCCGGGCACTGATCGGCAAGGGTGAAGGCGACACGGTCGAGGTCACCGCACCGGGCGGCGCACGCTCCTACGAGATCCTCGAACTGCGCTGGGGCTGATCCTGCCTGCTTCTCCGTGGCCCTCCGCCTGAACTCTCGGGCGGAGGGCCACGAACTATCCCTTCCCCCGTGCTGTGCCCTGCCCTGATCACACGTGGCCGGCACGTTCCCCCGGAATGCGACCACGCGTTCCGTCATGGGCAATGCCCCCGCGACCGCGCGGACCGGTTCGTTTCCTTCGGCACGAGAACAACCCCATGACCATCCGCGACGTCGAGGTCATCGCGCCGAACTTCAAGCGTCGCCTGTCGGGCGTGACCTCGACGATCGTCCAGCTCCTGCCGCTGCAGGCTCTCGACATCGGCATCGCGACGATGGGGCCGGACGTGCTGCCGAACTCGGTGCCACGGCTCGGCTACGGCGCCCTTCTCGCCTTGTGGCAACGGCCGGCGCGGCATCGGCGCCGCATCTGGCACGCCCGCCGCAATACCGAGATGCTGGCCGGCGTCATCCTTCGCGACATCTTGCGGATGAAGCTGCGGCTGCTCTTCACCTCGGCGGCGCAGCGGCGCCACACCGCCTGGACGCGCTTCCTGATCCGGCGGATGGACGCGGTGATCGCCACCAGCGAACGTAGCGCTGCGTTTCTCGACGTGCCTGCCACCGTGATCCTGCACAGCATCGACCTCGACCGCTTCGGCCCCGATGGTCCGCAGCCGGCAGGGCGTATCCCAGCGGCGCTAGAAGGCCGACAAATCGTCGGCTGCGCGGGACGCATCCGCCACCAGAAGGGAACCGACGTCTTCGTCGACGCGATGGTCGCCCTGCTGCCGTCAAGGCCGGGCTGGACCGCCGTGATGACCGGTCGCACCACGGCCGAACATTCAGCGTTCGAGGCAGGCCTGCGCGACCGGATCGAGAAAGCCGGTCTGGCGGATCGCATCCGCTTCCTCGGCGAGGTCGACGACGTCGCCCCCTGGTTCCGCCGCTTCGACCTCTATGTCGCGCCGCCGCGCAACGAGGGTTTCGGTCTGACACCGCTGGAGGCGATGGCGAGCGGCACCCCCGTTGTGGCAAGCGATGCGGGTGCGTTCGCGGAGATGATCTTGGACGGCACGACGGGACGGGTCGTTCCGGCCGGCGATGTCGCTGCCCTCGCTGCAGCGATCGCACCCTATCTCGACGATGACGAACTTCGGCAGCGAACCGGGCAGGCAGCACTTGCCCATGTGCGGGCGGCGTTCCCGCTGGCGCGCGAGGCCGAGCAGATCGGCGCGGTCTACCGCTCGCTCTGGGCGATGGACGATCGCGACTGAAGATCCGCCCCCGGCTCGCCAACCTGCCGGAATTCGTCGAGGTCGACCTCGGGCCGGCGCAGGACCAGCGGCCCGAGGCGCCCGAGCTGATAGCGGATCAGGGCCAGTTGGCCGACGAACCGCCGTGCCCGGTATTTGATCGAACCCTCCTGCAGCGTCAGTCTCTGGCGCGGCTGGTGGATCTGAGTCACCGTCGCGATACCGGGATCGATTCCCTCGCCCGCGAGGATATGTGCCTGGACCGCGAGCGCCGGCTCCACCTGCGCGATCCGCAGTCGCCCATGCTGGTACATGAACGCGTCGGCCGGCGCTGCTTGCGTCGCAAGGGCCGCCAGCAGCTTCCGGGCTCCGCCGGGGCTGACATAGTAGGCAGCCGTCCCGGTCTTCTCCCGCGCCACGGCGGTCAGCCGTGTGCCTTCCTGCCGAACCGCTCCCGAGCGCCGGAAGTATTTCCGGCGGCCGTACCATTCGAGATTGACGTTGTCCCACTCCGTCGGCGCCGCGGACCGCAGGAATTCGGTCAGGCGCGGAGACAGCACCGCGTCGTCCTCGAACACGACGAGGCCGTTGCTGCCGGCGGCGGCGCGTTCCCATAATTGCGCGTGGGACAGGAGTACCGCGATCTCGATCCGGGTGATCGGCCTTTGCCAGCGCCGCGACATGGTTGCGTAGGTGGCCTCATCGACGTCGGCTGCCTCGAGCGCCCGGATCCGCTCCAGCGCGAAACCGAGCCGGCGGGCCTGGCGTTCCATGAAGGCCCGCCGCTCGACCGCACGGTCGAGATTGATGAAGAATGCCGGCAGCGGCGTATCGGCCATGTCTGGTCCCCCTGCCCTAGTCCATCCACACGGACGGAAACAGCAGGATGAGGACCGTCACCAGCTCGAGGCGGCCGAGCAGCATCACGGCCGAGAGAACCCACAATGCACCATCGGGCAGGCTGGCAAAATTGCCCGCCGGACCGATGATCTGGCCGAAGCCGGGGCCGACATTGGAGATCGCCGTCAGACAGCCGGAAAACGCCGTGATGAGGTCCAGCCCGATCATCGTCAGCAGGACGGTGCCCATCAGCAGCGTTCCGAAATACAGGAAGAAGAAGATCGTCACGGTCTGGATCGTCTGGGTCGAGATGTCGTCATTGCCGTATTTCAGGCGGATGACGGAGTGTGGCCGGACGAGGCGCCGGAAGCTGGCCCGCACCACGAGATACAGGATGACGAGGCGGTTGGCCTTGATGCCGCCAGAGGTCGAGCCGGCGCAGCCGCCGAGGAAGGTCGCCAGGAAGAAGAGGCCGATCGCCGCGTTCGACCAGAGCGTATAGTCGTCCGAGGCATAGCCGGTGGTGGTGATCACCGAGACGAGGTTGAAGGCCGACGAGATCAGCGCCTCGCCGAAGGGCGTCTCGTTGACGATCCGGCGGGTGACCGCGATCGAGAAGCTGAGCACGAGGCAGGTCATCAGGAAGACCAGGATCTGCGGGTCGCGCCAGAGCTGGAAGCGCCGCGGCAGGAAGGCCTTGATGTAGATGACGAAGGGCAACGCGCCGAGGATCATGAAGAGGGTGGAGGCAACCAGGATGCGGTTGTCCTCGAAATAGCCCATCGAGGCGTCATGGGTGGAGTAGCCGCCGGTCGAGAGCGTCGTCATGGCGTGATTGATGGCGTCGAAGAAGCTCATACCCAGCGAGGTGTACGCGGCCGCGCACAGCATGGTCAGCGTGACATAGGCGGTGATCAGCCCACCGGTCAGCTGGTTCACCCGCGGCAGAACCTTGTCCGACTTGTCGGAGCTTTCCATGTGGAACAGCGCCATCCCGCCGGCCTGTAGCGAGGGCAGGATCAGCAGCACCATGCCGATGATACCGATGCCGCCCAGCCACTGCAGCAGCGAACGCCACAGCAGGATCCCGGGCGGCAGTGCGTCGAGGCCCGAGATCACCGTTGACCCGGTGGTGGTAAGCCCCGACATGGCTTCGAAGAACGCCCCGGCATAGGTGACGTTGACCGAGGAGAAATAGATCGGCAGCGAGCCGACGACCGTCGCGAACAGCCAGACCGTGGTCACCAGCAGGAAGCCGAGGCGCGGCGTGAATTTCGGTCGCTCGCCGCGCGTGGCGACGGCGATCAGCACGCAGACCATGCCGACCATGAAGCCGGAACCGACGAAGACCCGCCAGTCGTCGTTGTTGTCGGCAAGATCGACGAGGGCCGGCAGCATCATCGCGGCGGCGAGGCCGAGCCCGAAGATCGAGGTGACGTGGGCGATAGTCCTGAGGATGGATCGCTCCCGCGGCGTGTCGAAGGCGCACCTCTTGCCGGCGCGATCGGCGCTCTTCTAGCGCCTCCCCTGCCCCTCGGCAATCACCGCAGACGGGCCGACTTCCGGTGCCGTCACTTTGGCTGCCGTGTTGCAGGCCGGCACCCCCTCGTCTATTGAACGGTCCTGTTTGCGGGGCCATCTGCCAGAGGCCATTCGAGCGAGGCCACCATGACCGAACGCCATGCGGAAGTACTGATTCTCGGTTCCGGCCCGGCCGGCTACACGGCCGCGATCTATGCCGCCCGTGCCATGATGAAGCCGCTGCTCGTCGCCGGACTGCAGGAGGGCGGCCAGCTCACCATCACCACCGACGTCGAGAACTATCCAGGCTTCGCCGATCCGATCCAGGGCCCCTGGCTGATGGAGCAGATGAAGGCGCAGGCCCTGCATGTCGGCGCCGAGATGGCGAGCGACCTGATCGTCTCGGCCGACCTGCATCACCGCCCCTTCCGGCTGGTCGGCGATTCCGGCACCGTCTACACCTGCGACGCGCTGATCATCGCGACGGGTGCGCAGGCCAAATGGCTCGGCCTGCCGAGCGAGAACACCTTCCAGGGCTTCGGCGTCTCGGCCTGCGCGACCTGCGACGGCTTCTTCTACCGGGGCAAGGACGTCGTCGTCGTCGGCGGCGGCAACACCGCCGTGGAGGAAGCGCTCTATCTGTCGAACATCGCCAGCAAGGTCACGGTGGTGCATCGCCGGGACGAGTTCCGCGCCGAACGCATCCTGCAGAACCGGCTGTTCGCCACGCCCAACATCGAAGTGATCTGGGATACCGCGGTCGACGAGATCGTTGGGCAGACGGAGCCGATGAAGTCGGTCGAGGCCGTGCGGCTGCGCAACCGCATCTCCGGCGAGATCGTCGAGCGCAAGACCGACGGCGTCTTCGTCGCAATTGGCCACGCGCCGGCGGTCGAACTGTTCGTCGGGCAGCTGCGGCAGAAGCCTTCCGGCTATCTCTGGGTCGAACCCGGCACGACCCAGACCTCGGTCCCGGGCGTCTTCGCCGCCGGTGACGTCGCCGACGACGTCTACCGGCAGGCCGTCACCGCTGCGGGTCTCGGATGCATGGCAGCCCTCGAGGCAGAGAAATGGCTGGCGGCCCGAACCGCCGACGAGACCCGCGTCGCCGCGGAGTAACACTCGCCGAAGGCGTCACGCCTTCTTCCAAGGCCATTCGAGGAAACACCACCCATGGCGCTCGATTGGGACAAGCTGCGGATCTTCCATGCTGCGGCGGAAGCCGGCTCGTTCACCCACGCCGCCGATGCGCTCAATCTGAGCCAATCGGCGATCAGCCGGCAGGTCGCCGCGCTCGAGAACGAGATCGGCGTGCCGCTCTTCCACCGCCATGCCCGCGGCCTGGTGCTGTCCGAGCAGGGCGAATTGCTCTTCCAGACCGCGAACGACGTGCTGAAGCGGCTCGAAGCGGTTCGCGTGCAGTTGACCGAGACGCGCGAGAAGCCGACCGGCAAGCTCCGCGTCACCACCACGGTCGGCCTCGGCTCCGGCTGGCTCACCGAGCGGTCGAAGGAGTTTCTCGAGCTCTATCCAGAGCTTGAGTTGCAGCTGGTCTTCGACAACGAGGAAATCGACCTCACCATGCGCAAGGCGGACGCGGCGATCCGCCTGCGCCAGCCGCAGCAGCCGGACCTGATCCAGCGCCGGCTGTTCACGGTGCATTTGCACGTCTACGCCGCGCCCTCCTATCTCGCCCGTTTCGGCACGCCCGAGACGATCGAGGACCTCGACCATCACCGCATCATCACCTTCGGCGAGCCGGCACCGAACTATCTGCGCAACCTCAACACGCTGGAGACGGTCGGGCTGCCAGAGGGCAAGTCGCGAAGCCCGATCCTGCAGATCAACAACCTCATGGCGATCCGCTCCGCCATCGAGAGCGGCATCGGCCTGGCCTTGCTGCCGGACTACATGGTCGACAAGCGCGCCAAGCTGGTCCAGGTCCTGCCGGAGATGGAGATGCCGACCTTCGACACCTATCTCTGCTATCCCGAGCAGATGCGCAGCGCCGCCAAGCTCAAGGTCTTCCGGGACTTCCTGATCTCCAAGGCCCGCACCTGGGCGTTCTGACGCTCTGCCGCCGGGGACGGGCAGGTCGTGGCCCCCGCCGCTACAGGGATTGATGAAGCGATGCTGACAGAGTCACCCTCGCGGGTCATCGCCATCGGCGACGTGCATGGTGCTTCCGATCTCCTGGAGACGCTGCTGGGCCGCCTTGACCAGGCTGCGCCCGGCTGGCCGATCTATTTCCTCGGTGACATCGTCGATCGCGGGCCCGACAGCCGTCGCGCGATGGATCTCGTCGAAGCCACCCTCGAAGCCCGTCCGGGCTCGAAGCTGCTGCTCGGCAATCACGACGACTGGCTGCTGCGGTTCCTGGAGGACCGGCTTTCTCTTTCCGAGGCTCTGCACTGGCTGGCGCAGGGCGGAGGCGAGACGCTTCAGTCCTACGGGGTCGCACCCGGCGCGGACCTGGATGAGGCGCGCCTGCATGTGCTGGGTACGCGGCCGAGCCACCTGCCTCTCCTGAATTCCGCCTCCGTTCTGGAAAGCGTCGACGGCTTCGCCTTCGTGCATGCCGGCATCGACCCGCTCCGACAGCTGGACGAGCAGCAAAGGCACGACTGTCTCTGGATGCGGGAGCCCTTCCTCGGCCATGTCGGGCTTCTTGGACATGTGGTGGTGCACGGTCATACGCCGCTTAAGGACGGCAGGCCCGTGGTCACCGAAAACCGCATATCGATCGACACGGCGGCGGTTCTGACGGGCGTGCTTACCGCAGCCCTCATCGATGTCGCCGACGGCAGCATCGGCTTCCTCGCGACCGGGAAGGCCGGCTGCGTGACCGCAGCCCAGCCGCACCGCCTGAATCGCGGATTGGGCACGGCGCTGGATCGGCTGACGCGAACCGACGTCTTTTCCACGTCCCGCTGAGCCTCGGGCAAAAAAAGGGGCGGCCTGAGGCCGCCCGAGTAAGGCTGGAGTATCAGGTCATGAAAAACCCGATGCTGTCCTAATGCGCTTACGCATCAATGGTTGCACTGCCGGAGCATGAATCTCGCACCGGCGTGAGGGTAATCGGGCTGATCGGATTCGGCGCCGCTCGATCGTTTGCAACGCAACCATCCTTCCGGGTCGACGTTATCGCGGGAAGCGCCGCATTGTCCTACCGCGAGGACGCGGTTCTGCCTGCGACCGAACGGAATGACTCAGGAGTCCAAACATGTTTCGCGACAAGCCCAGCACCTACGACCGCCTTGCCGACACGTTGAGCGGCATCGGCGACCGCCTCGCGGAGCTCGAGGAGCAGGCCGTCGAGCGCTTCCATCCGGCGCCGAGCCGCACCGAGCGCGTCCGCCGGGCCATCGCGCGTAACATCCCGTTTCATTCCGAGCCGACCGGCGTCGCTCGCTACCTGCCGGAGTTCATGACCGGCTGGAACATGCCGTCGACCACGGATGCGCGCCGCCACATGCTGTCGCTTCGCGACTCCGCCGGCGACAGCGTCGATGACGCGCGCGGCTACTTTGCCGACGCCCGCCGGCATCTGCCGGACTTTCGCCTGCCGCGCTTCACCAGCTTTCGTCGCGGCATGGAAACCGAGCGTGGGCTGGACTATCTCCGCAACCGCCCGGAACTGACTGCCCTCCTCGTCGTCGGCGGCGCCGTGGCGGTCGTCGGGACGGCCTACTACGTTACCAAGAAGGTGCAGGACCACGCCGAGGAGCCGGATTACGACGTCGTTCGCGAGGACGGGACGATCGAGATCCGCGACTACGATGCGATGATCGTCGCCGAGACGATCAAGAGCGGCTATCACGAGAAGGCTCGCCGGTCGGGCTTTGAAACGCTGGCCGACTACATCTTTGCCCGCAACCGCGACGGCAAGAAGATCAAGATGACCACCCCAGTGCTGCAGCAGCTTGCGGAAGGCGATGGCCGGACCAAGGGCTGGGCGATCCGCTTCGTCATGCCGAAGAAGTACACAATGGCCAGCCTGCCGAAGCCCGCCGGCAGCGACGTGACGCTGAAGGACATGCCGGCCCGGCGGATGGCGGCGATCCGGTTCTCCGGCAATTTCAGCGCGACGCTCGCCAGCAAGCAGCTGATGAACCTCTACAACTACCTCGCGGACAACAATCTGAAGCAGAAGGGCGACCCGCAATACGCCTTCTACAACCCGCCCTGGACGCCCGGCTTCATGAAGCGCAACGAGATCCTCATCGAGATCGAGCGCTGATCCAAGGCTTGGCTTCCATAGAGGAAGCATCCTTATAAAGAATAATGAGGCCCGCTTTCGGCGGGCCTTTTTCATGTCTGCCTGCGGCCGGAACGCTGGAGTTTGTCAGATTCGCCGGCCGTCCGAGGCCTCGTTAAAACTATTCCTATTAACTGGAAATCAAACATTACTCATCGAAGGCCCCATTGGTCTTGTCGAATAGCTAGTCTCGGCAGTTATATCGAAACAATCGGTGTGACAGGAGACCAGGTCCTTGAAGATTTCCGTAGCGCTTGCCGCGACCGCCGGCTTCCTTGCGGTTACACCGAGCCTGGCCGGCGGGCGGCCCACGGCCTGTTACGAACCCGTGCAAGCTCCGGCGCTATATTCCACCGTTGCGGAAGACGTGCTCGTCCGCCCCGGCCGTGTGGTCTACGACGTCGTGCCGGCGCGATACGGCTACGCCACCCGCGAGGTTCTCGTCGAGCCGGAGCAGATAACCAGCGAACGCATCCCCGCGGAATACACCACCGTGGCAAGGCAGGTGTTGCTGCAGCGCGAGCAGGTCATCCGGCGCTCGGCGCCCCCGGTCTATCGGACCGTCGTCGAGACGGTGATGATCGAGCCGGCGCGCGAGACGTGGGAGTGGCGCGTCATCAAGGGCAAGCGGGTCTATTGCCGGATCGTCCTGCCCGCCCGCTACGGCACGCGCGAGCGCACCATTGTCGAGCCCGGCGAGAGCTGGGACGAGGTCGTCCCTGCCGAGTACGGTGTCGAGTATGTGCAGGTCATGCTCGCGCCCGAGCGCTATCGCCAGCACGTGATCCCCGCCCGCTACGAGACGGTTCGCGAACAGGTGGTGATCGAGCCGGAGCAGACGATCGCACGGGAGATACCGGCGCAGTACGAGACGAGGCACAGGACCGTGAAGGTGCGCGAGGAGCGCGCCGGCTGGCGCCAGGTGCATTTGCGCGGTTCCTGCTGAGCCGGCCTGACACCCGCCCGACACGCCCGGGTACCGGCCTGTTGGCCGGAGCCCGCATCCGCTGCGATCGGACCCACCCATTGCCGAAGCCGGCCCCGACTTCTAGAACCGGCCCTGAACCCACCCCTCCGACTTGAGGGTCGGGAACGACGCCCGGCTGGACGGAACGGCGGGTCTCGGAATTGAACGGTTCGGGGATGACATCTTGGAAGACACGATAAGGATCGGCGTCATCGGCTGCGGCGTGATGGGCAGGAACCACGTCCGCGTGCTGGCCGATACGAAGGGCTTCGAGCTGGTCGGCATCGTCGACCACAATGTCGACGTGCGCGAGGCTGCAGCGCGCGCCAGCGGCGCCGCCGCCTGCGCCACGCCAGAGGACCTGATCGCGCTCGGTATCGATGCCGCCGTCGTGGCGCTCCCCACCTCGCTGCATCACGATGTTGGCTCGCAGTTGATCCAGGCAGGCGTCCACGTCCTCATTGAGAAGCCCATCGCGCGTACCGTCGAGGAAGCCCGCGCGCTCATCGCGCTGGCCGAGGCGCATGACCGCCGACTGATGGTCGGTCACGTCGAACGGTTCAATCCGGCCATCGAGGGCCTGCGGCAGGCGATCGGCGACGAGGAGATCCTGTCCGTTGCCGTGACCCGCGTCGGGCCCTTCCCGCCGCGCATCGGCGACGTCGGCATCGTCATCGACCTCGGCGTTCACGACATCGACCTGATCCGCTGGTTGACCCGCTCCGAGATCGTCGACCACCAGACCTTGGTCTCCCGCACGATCGGCGAGCACGAGGACATCGCCTTCATGCAGTTCCGGATGGCGAGCGGGGCGCTGGCCAGCATCAACACCAACTGGCTGACGCCGTTCAAGCAGCGCCGGATCGACGTCTCGACCCGCGACCGCTTCATCAGCTGCGACATGCTGCTGCGGACCGTTTCGGAATTCTCGCGCTACCAGCCGGACGGCGGCTATCTCCACCGCAGCATCGGCATCGGCTTCCACGAGCCGCTGAAGGCGGAGCTGCAGGCGTTCCGGGCGGCCATTCTCGGCACCGCTCCGGTGGCCGTCACCGGCGCCGACGGCGCCCGTGCCCTCGAGATCGCGCTGACGTCCCTCGGCGATGCCTGAACGACCGGCCCGAGTCTCGTTTCTCCCCGCGACCGGCGCCAGCTGATGCCGCCACTGCCGGCCAGTTTCGGCGTGGCGGACGGCGTGCTCCGCCTCGACCCGCGCGATCCGGGGTTCTACCAGGATCCCTACACGGCCTATGAGGAACTGCATCGCCACGGCGGCATCGCGCGCTGGGCCGAGACCGGAACGCTGGCCGTGGCGGACCACGGGACGGTCAGCGCCCTGCTGCGGGACCGGCGCTTCGGCCGGATCCTTCCTGCAGGCGAGGACGGGCGCCCGGACTACAGCGACAAGCCCCCGCACCTTGCCGATTTCTACGCCATCGAAGCCCGCTCGCTGCTGGACCTTGAGCCGCCGACGCATACCCGGCTCCGGAGTCTCGTCACCCGCGCCTTCGTCTCGCGGCAGATCGAGCACCTCGCGCCGCGGATCGGCGCGATCGCCAACGAGCTGATCGACGGGGTCGCTGCCGAAGGCGCGGTCGAACTGGTCGAGGCGTACGCAACGCCGTTGCCGGTGCGGGTAATCGCCGAGCTGATCGGCGTACCGAGCACGGATGCCCCGCTGCTCGTCGACTGGTCGCACCGGATGGTGGCGATGTACCGGCTCGGCCGCACGCAAGAGGTGGAGACCAGCGCCAATGCGGCGGCCCTCGATTTCGCCGCCTATCTTCGCACTGTCATCGCCGACAGGCGCCGGAAGCCGGCAGACGATCTGGTCTCGGCGCTGATCGCGGCGGAAAGCGATGGCGGCCGGCTCGACGAGGCCGAAATGGTCGCGACCCTGGTGCTGCTGCTGAACGCCGGGCACGAGGCGACGGTTCACCAGATCGGCAATGCCGTGAAGGCAATCATCGAGTCGGGCCAGGACCCTGCACGGCTTTTCTGCAACCCTGATTCAACCGCGGCCACGGTGGAGGAATGCCTGCGCTTCGACACGCCGCTGCATCTGTTCGAGCGCGTGGCGCAGGAGGCCGTGACACTCCGGGATGGCCGGCAACTTCAGCGCGGCGACCGTGTCGCCCTGCTGCTCGGCGCCGCCAACCACGACCCGGCGGTGTTCGAGCGCCCCGGCGAGTTCCTGGCCGGACGAGCGGCGAAGCCGCACGTCTCGTTCGGCGGCGGCATCCATTTCTGCGTCGGCGCGCCGCTGGCGCGGCTGGAACTGGCGATCGCGCTGGGCACGCTGTTCCGGCGGCTGCCGGACCTGGCGCTCGCCGTCGCGCCGCATTACCGCGACAGCTGGCACTTTCGCGGGCTGGAGCGGCTCAAGCTTCGCTTCCGACCGCAGGGAACGGCGCTTACACCTTGATGACGTAGTGCTTTTTCGTTGGCTCAACGACCGTCCAGCGGCCCTTGAAGCCGGGGCGGATGACGAAGCTGTCGCCGGCAACGAGCTTGACCGGCTCGCCGCCCTCCTCTGTCAGTACCGAGACGCCTTCGAGGATGTGGAAGAATTCCCACTCGGTGTAGTCGATCTCCCACTCGCCGACCGTCGACTCCCAGATACCGGCATAGAGGCCGTTGCCGTCGTCCTCGAGATTCCAGGTCTTGTTGGTTGGCCGGCCGCTGCGGATCTTCTCCCTGGCGGGTGCGCCATTCTCGACCGGTACCAGAGCCTTGTCGAAGCGGACGAAATGGTCGGTCATCGCGGTTCCTCGTCGATGGTCGCGGCTGGGATCAGGCGCGGCGCCGTTGCAGGCGGCAGAATGGAAAAGACCGGACACCCGAGGCGTCCGGCCTTCAAGAAGAGGCGATGGTCGTCAGACCTTGGCGAGTGCCTGGTCGAGGTCGGCGATGATGTCCGCAACGTTCTCGATGCCGATCGAGAGCCGCACCACGTCCGGCCCGGCGCCCGCGGCGATCTTCTGCTCGTCGGCGAGTTGCTTGTGGGTGGTCGAGGCGGGGTGGATGACCAGCGAGCGCGTGTCGCCGATATTGGCGAGGTGCGAGAACAGCTCCAGCGCCTCGACGAAGGTGACGCCCACCTCGAACCCGCCCTTGAGGCCGAAGGTGAAGACCGCCCCTGCCCCCTTTGGCGAATATTTCTGCATCATCGCGTGGTTGGGGTGATCCGCGAGCCCCGAATAGGACACCCAGCTCACCTTCTCGTGGCCCTTGAGATGCTCGGCCACAGCTTTGGCGTTGTCGCAATGGCGCTGCATCCGCAGCGGCAGCGTCTCGATGCCGGTCAGGATCATGAAGGCGTTGAAGGGCGAGATCGCCGGGCCGAGATCGCGCAGGCCGAGCACCCGGCAGGCGATCGCGAAGGCAAAATTGCCGAAGGTCTCGTGCAGGACGATGCCGTTATATTCCGGCCGCGGCTGCGACAGCATCGGGTAGTGGTCGCTGGCCGACCAGTCGAACGTGCCGGCATCGACGATCGCACCGCCCATCGAGTTGCCATGCCCGCCCATGAACTTGGTCAGCGAATGGACGACGATGTCGGCACCGTGCTCGATCGGCCGGCACAGATACGGCGTCGCCATGGTGTTGTCGACGATCAGCGGGATGCCGTGCTTCTGGGCGATGGCCGCGATTGCCGCGATGTCGACGACGATGCCGCCGGGGTTGGCGATCGATTCGATGAAGATCGCGCGGGTCTTCTCGGTGATCGCCGCCTCAAAGCTCGAGATGTCGTCCGGATCGGCCCATTTCACCCGCCAGTCGAACGACTTGAAGGCATGGCCGAACTGGTTGATCGAGCCGCCATAGAGCTTGCGCGAGGCGACGAACTCGTCGCCCGGCTGCATCAGGCTCTGGAAGATGATCAGCTGCGCGGCATGGCCGGAAGCCACCGCGACCGCGGCCGTGCCGCCCTCGAGCGCGGCGACACGTTCCTCGAGCACGGCCTGGGTCGGGTTCATGATGCGGGTGTAGATGTTGCCGAACTGCTGGAGCCCGAACAGCGAGGCGGCATGGTCGACATCGTCGAAGACGAACGACGTCGTCTGGTAGATCGGCGTGGCGCGGGCGCCGGTGGTCGGATCGGGCTGAGCCCCGGCATGGATGGCGAGCGTTTCGAAACCTGGTCCTGACATGTCGTCTCTCTCCCTTCCTGCCTGATCCGCGGCATCCCGGCCCGGTCGGCAGCGTTGCTTTGGTGACGAACTAGCATGCCGGAGACAGGCTCGCGAGGCATGGCGCGCTCCAATTGCCACACGCCGCGATGCATTTGTTTTGCAACGGAACGCCTGGCGGCGACATTCCTCGGCAGGAAACAAGCATTGGAAGGAACAGCGATGCCGAGCGCCGAAGGGAAGATCCGTTACGCCGTCGTGGGGGCCGGGTGGATTGCCCAGGGCGCCTTCATGCCGGGCGTCGGCCAGACGTCGAACTCCGTGCTGGCCGCCGTCGTCACTGGCGACGCGGAGAAGGCCAAGGGCCTCGGCGAGCGCTACGGCATCAAGGGCTATGGCTACGAGGATTATGCCGCCCTGCTGGCCAGCGGCGAGGTGGACGCCGTCTATGTCGCGACCCCGAACTTCCGGCATCGCGAGTTTGCCGAGCCGGCACTCAAGGCCGGTATCCACGTGCTTCTGGAAAAGCCGATGGCGGCGAGCCTGGCCGATGCCGAAGCCATCGCGGCGGCGGCCAAGGCGTCCGGCGCGAAGCTGATGGTCGCCTATCGGCTGCACTGCGAACCGGGCACGCTCGCCATCGTCGCGGCGATCCGCGCCGGCGAGATCGGCACGCCGCGCTTCTTCACCTCGACCTTCTCGCAGACCGTGAAGGCGTCCAACCATCGCGCCCTGAATGGCTACTGGGCCGGCCCGGTCCCCGACATGGGCACATATCCGATCAACGCGGTGCGTAACTTCTTCGAGGCCGAACCCCTTCGCGTCATGGCCTTCGCCTCGCGCGTGCCGGAGCGCGACCTCGGCTGCGACGACACGGTGAGCGTCATCCTGACCTTTCCGGAAGGACGCAGCGCCAGCTTCACCGTGAGCTATTCGGCCGACAGCATCGACCGGCTCCACGTCGTGGGCAGCGAGGGCGTCATAGAGGCCTCGCCGGCCTTCGGATTCGGCGAGGGCACCTCGATCGACTTCCGCCTCACACGGGGCGGCGATACCGAGGAACGCAAGGCGCCGGTGGTGGATCATTTCGGCGGCGAGACGGAATACTTCTCCGACTGCATCCTGAACGACCGTGAGCCCGAGCCGGACGGCGAGGAAGGCGTCCTGGACATGATTGTCCTCGACGCCATCGACCGCGCCATCGTGACAGGCCTGCCCCACGAACTTCCGCCGCGCTCGCGTCCACGCCGTATAGAAGCCGAGCAGCGGCGGAAATTACCGCTGGTGGCGGTGCCGGACTTCGTCAATACCGACGTGCCGATGGAATAGCGCTCGCTGCGCTCCCGCCCCATACCCCGACGGCCGTGAATTCTCCGCAGCGGCGGCGAACGACAGTGCCATCGGCGGACGGGTGCGAGCCCCTCGTGGGATGCCTGAAACGGGGACGCCTGAACAATTCGTTCAGACCGAGGCTCTATAGCCGGCAAACTGCCGGGCGGCCGCCGCTCGGCCGGAACATCGCGTCGGGTGGAGGAGATGCAAAGGGCATGCGCGAATTCCTGTCGGCCTTGAACCGCGTGCGCGATCGGACGAGCATGAAGCAGCAGTCGGCGCTGCTGACCGCGCTGCTCTCCATCCTGGTCGTCGCGGCGATGACGACGGCGACCACGATCCTCATCCGGGACCGCGCAGTGGGGATCGCCAATCACCAGATGACCGACCTTGCCCAGTCGATGGCGGATCGTCTCGATCAGGAGATGTTCGAACGTTTCCGCGAGATCGGCAATTTCGCGTCGCTGCACCCGTTGCGCGACAGCTGGGATGGCGCCCCGGAGGCGATCCGTCGATTGCTGGATCAGATGCAGAGGACGCTGCCGCGTTACGCCTGGATCGGCTATGCCTCGCTCGACGGCGAGATCCTGGCGGCGACCGGCGGCACGCTCGAAGGCGTGTCGGTCGCCGAGCGTCCCTGGTTCATCGCGGGGTCCCAAGCGACCTCCGCACTCGACCTGCACGAAGCCAAGCTGCTGGCGGACATACTCGGCCCGTCCGAAGACGGCGCGCCCTTCCGCTTTGTCGACGTCGCCGCCCCGGTGCGCGACGAGGCGGGCAATGTCCAGGGTGTCCTCGGCGCCCATCTGAGCTGGTCATGGGCGCAGTCGGTCCGCAGCTATCTGCTGGGGGCCCTCGAGCCGGATCTGCGGACCGATCTCTGGGTGACAGCCTCGGATGGCAGCGCCATTCTCGGCGCGCCGTATGGCCAGCCGGTCCTTTCGCCCGGCCAGTTGCAGATCGCTCGCCAGACCTTCGTCGGCGGCGAGGGAGACGGGACCTACCTCGCGGCGGCCGTTTCCACCAAGGGCTTCGAGACCTACCCGGGGCTCGGTTGGATCGTCGTCGCCAACCGTCCGATGTCGGTCGTCCTGGCGGACGCCAACCGGGTCACGCTGGCCATCGTGCTGATCGGCACGTTCGCGGCCGTGGTCGGCATCGCCGCGTCCTTCCTGATCGCCGGGCGGGTGACGCGTCCCCTGACGCGCCTCGCCGCCGACGCGGACAGGCTTGGGCGCGCGGCTGCGGAGACCAGCGTGTTCGACCGCCAGCGCGGCTCGTCGGACATCCTGAGGCTGTCCAACTCGCTGCGATCCCTCATGCGCCGCGTGGATTCGGCCGAGAGCCGCGCCACGGAAGTGCGCGACCTGATGGAACGGACCGAACAGGCCCATTCCGTTCAGACGCTCGAGCACCGCGAAACCGTCCGCAGGCTGCGGTACCTGGCCGACACCGACCCGCTGAGCGGCCTGATGAACAGGCGAAGCTTCCTCGGTGATGCCCAGGACGTCATGACCTTCTACCGCCGCTACGACCGCACGTTCGCCGTCCTGATGATCGACATCGACCATTTCAAGCGGGTCAACGACGCGCATGGCCACGCCGTCGGCGACGAGGTGATCAGCGCCGTCGGCAGGGTGCTCGCCGAATTGGCCCGGGAGACTGATCGCGTTGCCCGATTCGGGGGCGAGGAATTCGTCATCTTGCTGCGTGAAATCGACTCGGCTTCCCTCACGACCTGGGCGGAGCGGGTGCGCCGCGCCGTCCATGCCGCTGTCGTGGCGACCGAGGCCGGCCCGGTAAGCGTCACCGTCAGCGTCGGGGCGACGCTGGTCTCGGCCGATGACCGGGATGTCGAGGACGTCCTTCATCGGGCCGACGTCGCGCTGTACCGCTCGAAGTCCAACGGACGAAACCGGCTGACGGTATCCCCGGCCCGGACGGCGGAGTGAAAGCCGACTGACCGAGCGATGCGCAGGGTTCGGCCCCGGCACTCCCAGCCCTACCGCCGGGGTCCGAGCCCGAAACTCTGATAGCCCGAGCCGCGGGTCGGCTTCTTCGAGGAGATCACCCGCGAGTTGACGCCGTTCCAGCCGATCTCGCCGGAGAGCCGGGCGAACTCGATCTTCGGGCAGCGATCCATGATCACCGTCAGCCCTGCCGCCTCGGCCTTGGAAGCCGCTTCATCGTGGCGGACGCCGAGCTGTGTCCAGATCACCTTCGGCTTCGGGTCGAGCGCCAACGCCTGATCCACGACCGCCGGCACGGCGTCGGAAGAGCGGAAGACGTCGACCATGTCGACCGGCTCGGGAATGCTCGCCAGATCGGCATAGACGGTCTGGCCGAGGATTTCCTGGCCGGCAAGGCCGGGGTTGACCGGGATGACGCGGAAGCCCTTCGCGAGCAGGTATTTCAGGACGAAGTAGGAGGGCCGGATCTCCTTGGCGCTGGCGCCGACCATGGCGATGGTGCGGATTTCCGTCAGGATGCGGCGGATGACGGCATCGTCGTAGCGCAGCGGGGCCGCGCTCATTCGTGCGTCCATTCCGGCTTGCGCTTCTGCAGGAACGCCCCGATGCCCTCTTCGGCGTCCTTGGCGAGCATGTTCTCTACCATGACTTCTGCCGTATAGGCATAGGCGTCGGTGAGACCCATCTCGGCCTGACGATAGAAGGCTTCCTTGCCGGTTTTGACCGTGGCTGCCGATTTCGAGGCGATGGTGGTGGCGTATTTGCCCACCACCGTGCCGAGATACTCCGGCGGCACGACGCGGTTGACGAGGCCGAAATCGCGGGCACTGCGCGCGTCGATGGTCTCGCCGGTCAGCAGCATCTCCATCGCATGCTTGGGCGATAGGTTTCGCGACAGGGCTACCATCGGCGTCGAGCAGAACAGACCGATATTCACCCCCGGCGTGCAGAACTGCGCTTCCTCGGATGCAATGGCGAGATCGCAGGAGGCAACCAGCTGGCAACCGGCGGCGGTGGCGAGGCCGTTCACCTCGGCGATGACCGGGCTCGGGTGGCGAACGATGGCCTGCATCAGCTCGGCGCATTTCTGCATCGTCGCGGCGAAGAACGCGCGGCCGCCGTCGGGGTCACTGCGGTGCCCGGTGAGTTCCTTGAGGTCGTGACCCGCTGAAAAGACCTTGCCCTCCCCGGCGATGACCACCACCCGGTTGGTCTTGTCGGCGGCCGCTTCGGCGAGGCCCGCGAGCAGCGCGTCCATCACCGCCAGCGACAGAGCATTGGCCGGCGGGGCGGCGATGACGAGGCGGGTCAGGCTCGGCGCGCGCTGGACGACGACCGGCCCCTCATTTGCCATGTGGAGTTCGAGAATGTCTGCCATGGGATCCGCGCACGCTGTCTTCGGGGCCGGGTGGCCTTTCGGTCGGCAGCTAGATAGGACGAATCGTGCCCGTCCGCCAACGCTGCGCGTCTGCAGCCTGCTCGAAGGATCCGTGCCCGTGCAGCCGATCATGACAGTTGCGGAGATCAATCGCTTCCTCGAGACCGACTTTCCGCAGCTCGGCGGCAAGGACGGCGGCTACCTCGTCGTCGACGTCGCGCCCGGCACCGCGGTGCTGCGCCTCCTGGCTGGTTCGCAGCATCTGCGCCCGGGCGGCACGGTCTCCGGCCCGACCCTCTTCGCGCTGGCCGACGTCGCCGCCTATGTCGCGATCCTCGCGCATATCGGCCCGGTGGCGCTCGCAGTGACCACGAATCTCTCGATCAATTTCCTGCGCAAGCCCGAGCCCGGCGCGCTGTTCGGCCGTGCCCGCATCTTGAAACTCGGGAAGCGTCTTGCCGTGGTCGAGGTGGCAATCACCCCGGACGACGAAGCGGACACCGTGGCCCACGCGGTCGCGACTTATTCCATCCCGCCCCGTCCGACAGACGCAACGGATTTGCCGGGTACGCTGATACCCTAGCCCATCAATGCCTTGTATCACAGAGGATTGGCGGCAGCGGCGCACCGCGCTTTTGCGTTGACAGCGCTGCCTTCCGCCCGTATGTCACCGCCCAGAGAGAGCGGCCGTGAGCCGCGCTTTTCGTTTGGCGGCCGCAGCGGTTGCCTCAGACTCACGAACGACCCAAAGGCAACCCATGAAAACCTTCTCGCAGAAGACCGAGACGGTGGAGAAGAAGTGGATTCTGATCGACGCCGAAGGGCTCGTCGTCGGTCGCCTCGCCTCCATCGTTGCGCTTCGCCTCCGCGGCAAGCACAAGCCGACCTACACGCCGCATGTCGACGACGGTGACAACGTCATCATCGTCAACGCCGACAAGATCGTGCTGACTGGCAAGAAGTACGAAAACAAGACCTATTACTGGCACACCGGCTATGCCGGCGGGATCAAGGAGCGCAAGGCGCGCCAGATCCTCGAGGGCCGCTTCCCGGAGCGCGTCGTCGAAAAGGCCATCGAGCGCATGATCCCGCGCGGCCCGCTCGGCCGTCGCCAGATGAAGAACCTCAGGGTCTATGCCGGCGCGGAGCATCCGCACGTGGCGCAGAACCCGGTTGCGCTCGATGTCGGCGCGATGAACTCCAAGAACACGAGGGCCGTTTGATGTCCCAGCTCTCCTCGCTTGAAGAACTCGGCTCCGCCGAGACCATCACCCAGCCGGAAGCGCCGGTCTACGTCCAGAAGCTCGACCAGTTCGGCCGCGCCTATGCGACCGGCAAGCGCAAGGACGCCGTCGCACGCGTCTGGATCAAGCCGGGCACCGGCAAGATCACCATCAACGAGCGGGACTTCGGCACGTATTTCGCCCGTCCGGTCCTGCAGATGGTGCTCCGCCAGCCGATCGTCGCGGCCAATCGCGACGGCCAGTTCGACATCATCGCGACGGTCGCCGGTGGCGGCCTCTCCGGCCAGGCCGGCGCGGTTCGTCACGGCATCTCCAAGGCACTGACCTATTACGAGCCGGGCCTTCGCGCCGTGCTCAAGAAGGGCGGCTTCCTGACGCGCGACTCGCGTACGGTCGAGCGCAAGAAGTACGGCAAGGCGAAGGCCCGCCGGTCCTTCCAGTTCTCGAAGCGCTGATCGACCAGCGTTTCGCATCGAAGCAGAAAGGGCCGCCGGAGAGATCCGGCGGCCCTTTTTCGTTGCGGCTGCTTTTTGCAGGGCCGTAGCTGGTTCGCGGCATGGACCCGCCCCGGCGGGAAACCCGTCGCCGCTATTCGACGGTGACGGACTTCGCCAGGTTGCGCGGCTGGTCGACATCCGTGCCCATCTGAACGGCGGTGTGATAGGCCAGCATCTGCAGCGGGATCGCATAGACGATCGGGGTGAGAATTTCCGGCATGTCCGGCAGGATCACCGTGCTCGCCATGTCGCTCCCGGCGCTGGCGGCGCCCTTG
This sequence comes from Aurantimonas endophytica, assembly GCF_014196845.1. Lineage (GTDB taxonomy): Bacteria > Pseudomonadota > Alphaproteobacteria > Rhizobiales > Rhizobiaceae > Aurantimonas > Aurantimonas endophytica. The sequence goes on along the minus strand of NZ_JACIEM010000001.1, from coordinate 151,250 downwards.
GCGTCGGTGAACAGGATGATCCGCCCGCCCCGCGCAGCAACTTCCTGCATGTTCGACATGGTCTTCTCGAAGCTGCGATCGTGCGGCGCGATGACCACCACCGGCATCGTGTCGTCGATCAGCGCGATCGGCCCATGCTTCAGCTCGCCCGCCGCATAGCCTTCGGCGTGGATGTAGCTGATTTCCTTCAACTTCAGCGCGCCCTCCATGGCCAGCGGAAAGGAGAAGCCGCGACCGAGGAACAGCGCGTGGCGCTTCGTCGCCATCTCGCGCGACAGCGCCTCGACCGTATCCTCCAGCGCCAGCGCCTCGTTGGCGAGCCGCGGCACCTCGGCGAGCGAGCGCGTCAGTTCCAGCTCGCGCTCCGGCGAGATCACGCCACGCGCGACCCCGGCGTGGATCGCCAGGGCGGCGAGGCTGATCAGCTGGCAGGTGAAAGCCTTGGTCGAGGCGACGCCGATCTCGGGGCCCGCCAGCGTCGGCAGCACCACATCGCTCTCGCGGGCGATGGTCGATTCCTGCACGTTCACCACCGAGGCGATGCGCAGGCCCTCGCCCTTGGCATAGCGCAGAGAAGCCAGCGTGTCGGCGGTCTCGCCAGACTGCGAAACGAACAGCGCCAGATCGACGTCGCCCAGCGGGCTCTCGCGGTAGCGGAACTCCGAGGCGACATCCAGGTCGCAGGGGATCCGCGCGTAGCGCTCGAAATAATAACGGCCGACAAGCGCGGCGTAGTAGCCGGTGCCGCAGGCCGACAAAGCGATGCGGCGGACGCTGGAGAAGTCCAAAGTCTGGCCACCGGGGATGCGCGTGCGGCCGGTGGTCATGTCGACAAAGGCGCCGAGCGTATGGGAGAGAACCTCCGGCTGCTCGTAGATCTCCTTCTGCATGAAGTGGCGGTGATTGCCCTTGTCGACGTAGAAGGCCTTGCCGGTGGAGCGCCGGATAGGGCGGATGACCGGGTTGCCGTGCTCGTCGAAGATCTCGATCGTCGCATGGCGGAGAACGGCCATGTCGCCCTCTTCGAGATAGCGGACGGTGTCGGTGAACGGCGACAGTGCGATGGCGTCGGAGCCGAGGAACATCTCGCCCTCGCCTTCACCCACCGCGAGTGGACTGCCGCGCCGCGCTCCGATCAGGAGGCTTTCTTCGCCGTCGAACAGGAAGCCGAGCGAGAACGCCCCTTCCAGCCGCCCGAGGACCGCCTGCACCGCTTCCTTCGGCGCCAGCCCGCGCTTCTGCTCGCGGGTGACGAGATGGGCCACCGTCTCGGTATCGGTCTGGCTTTCGAAGACGGCGCCATCCGCCTCGAGTTCCGCGCGCAGTTCGCGGTAGTTCTCGATGATGCCGTTGTGGACGATGGCGAGCTTGCCGGTCATGTGCGGATGAGCGTTGGCCTCGGTCGCCGCGCCGTGCGTCGCCCAGCGCGTATGGCCGATGCCGATCGTGCCGGACAGCGGATCGCCCTCCAGCCGGCGCTGCAGGTTGACCAGCTTGCCCTCGGCCCGGCGCCGCGTCAGCACGCCGTCTTCGAGGGTCGCGACGCCGGCGGAATCATAGCCGCGATATTCCAGACGCTTGAGCGCGTCGACCAGCCGACCTGCGACAGGTTCGTGACTGACGATGCCGATGATGCCGCACATGGTGGAACGAGCCCCTGTCTGGTCGCGCATTGCCGCCGGAGCGGCTTTGCCGTCTCTACCGCAGCGCACGCCCCGCGGGGATTCACGATTGGTGACGGGAAATTACGCCGCGCCGCCGGACTTCGACCGGGCCGCCTTCGCCGCCTTGTTTCGCTCGGTGATCTCGCGGCCCCGGCCGGGCTTGTTCACCTGCCGCTGCCGCGCGATCGCCAGCGCGTCGTCCGGCACGTCGTCGGTGATCACGCTGCCGGTGCCGACATAGGCGCCGTCGCCGATCCGCACCGGCGCGACCAGCGCCGAGTTCGATCCGATGAACGCCCCGGCCCCGATCTCGGTCAGGTGCTTCAGGGCGCCATCGTAATTGCAGGTGATCGTTCCCGCACCCAGATTGGCGGCGGCGCCGACCGTCGCATCGCCGACATAGCTGAGGTGGTTGACCTTGGCCCCCTCGCCGATCTCGGCGTTCTTCACCTCGCAGAAATTGCCGACCTTGGAGCCAGCGGCAAGGCGCGTGCCCGGCCGCAGCCGTGCGAACGGGCCGATAGAGACATTCGGCCCGATCGAAGTCTGCTCGATATGGGAGAAGGCGTGGATCGTCGCACCGGATGCGACCCGAACGCCGGGGCCGAAATAGACACCCGGCTCGATCGTCACGTCGGCGTCGACCTCGGTATCATGCGAGAAATAGACCGTGGCGGGATCCTGCAGCGTGACGCCATCAAGCATCGCCGCACGGCGCCGACGGTCCTGCCAGAGCGCCTCGACGGACGCGAGTTCGGCGCGGTTGTTGACGCCTTGGACTTCCTCGGCATCGGCCTCGATCGCCTTGACGCTGTGGCCGGCGCGTCGTGCGATCTCGACCAGATCGGTCAGATAGTATTCGCCCTTGGCGTTGGCGTTGCCGATCGCGTCGAGCATCGCCAGCGCTTCCGCGCCGGCGAACGCCATCACGCCGGCGTTGCAGAACCCGATCGCCCGCTCCTCGGCACTGGCGTCCTTCTCCTCGCGGATCGCCACCAGTTCCCCGTCCTGCTCGACGAGGCGCCCGTATCCCGTCGGATCGGTCGGACGGAATCCGACGACGCAGACGGCGGCGCCGTCGGCGAGCACCGCGCGGGTACGCGCCAACGTCTCGGGCCGGATGAGCGGCGTGTCGGCGAACAGCACCAATACGTCATCCACGCCCTTGCCGATGGCGGCGCGGGCCGCAAGAACCGCGTGCGCCGTGCCAAGCCGTTCGTGCTGCGGGAAAGTCGCCACCGTGCCGACATCGACCCGTACCGCAGCTTCGACCGCCTCGCCGTCGCGCCCGACGACGACGGCGAGATCACTCGACCCCGCAGCAGCAGCAGCGCGCGCGACATGCCGGATCATGGCGAGGCCGCCGACGGGATGCAGTACCTTCGACATCGAGGACTTCATCCGCGTGCCTTCGCCGGCTGCGAGGATGATCGATAGGCAGCGTCGCGCCATGGTCTACTCGTCGTTCCATTCGGGAGAATTGCCCATAGCACGGGCTGGCGAAGTCTGTGAACGCGGCGGAGCCTCAGCGCCGGCGCGCCGCCTGTGCGGTATCACCTCCAGCGTTGCCACCTCTTTCGAGCAGCCGCCGCGAGAGTCGCCCGGGCATCAGTCGTCGGTTTCGCTCTTGACGCGCGTAACGGCGAGCAGCGGCGGCGCCGTTTTCTCGCGCTCGATCATCGCCTGGATTTCCTGGCTCGGCACGAACTCCTGCACCGTCGACTTCAGCAGGCGGATCGCGCCGGGCAGGTCGTGGTCCCGGATCAGTTCTTCCATCTGGTCGAAGATCCGCTGCACCAGCCGCCATTCGATCGGCCGCGGGAACGCCGCCAGGATGTTGGCTATCCCCGTGCGGTCGGTGAGCTCGTCCGGATCGAACAGCTCCTCGAACAGCTTCTCGCCCGGCCGAAGGCCTGTGTAGAGGATCTTGACGTCGGCGTCGGGACGCATCCCCGATAGGCGGATGACGTTGCGGGCGAGATCGGCGATCTTCACCGGCGAGCCCATGTCCAGCACGAAGATCCGGCCGCGCTGCTCACGGTTGCTCAGGCTGTGCGCCGCCGACTGGAGGATCAGCAGGCAGGCCTCGGAGATGGTCATGAAGTAGCGTTCGATCTCTGGATGGGTGACGGTCAGTGGCCCCCCCTCCTTCAACTGCTTCTCGAACAGCGGGATGACCGACCCCGCCGATCCGAGAACGTTGCCGAAGCGTACGGTGATGAAGCGCGTATCGCCGTCGCTGCTGTGCAGGTCCATGGCCTGGCAGAACATTTCCGCGAGGCGCTTGCTGCCGCCCATGACGTTCCAGGGACGGACGGCCTTGTCGGTCGAGACCAGGATCATCGCCTCGACCTTGGCGGCGGCCGCCGCCTCGGCGACGTTGCGCGTGCCGATGGCGTTGGTATGCAGCCCCTCGAGCGGCTGCGCCTCGACGATCGGCACGTGCTTCAGCGCTGCGGCGTGAAACACCACCGACGGCTGCGTGGCGTTGATGACGCGCGCGATGCTGTCCCGCTCGCGAACGTTGCAGAGAGCGGCGTGAAGCCTGATCCGCGGGTATCTTTGGCGCAGTTCGCGCTCGATCGAATAGATCAGGAATTCACTGGCATCCACGAGCACCAGATTGCTGGGCTCCAGCGCCGCGATCTGCCGGGCCAGTTCCGATCCGATCGAGCCGCCCGCCCCGGTGATCATAATGGTGCGGTTCTTGATCATCGCCGCGACAGGCGCACCGTCGAGGTGAAGCGGTTCGCGCTGCAGCAGGTCTTCCAGCTTGATCGGCCGCACGTTCGACACCGCGTCGATGTCCTGCATGTCGAACATGTCCGGCAGGCAGAGCACTTCGAGCTTCATCCGCCCAGCGAGTTCGACGAGATATTCCAGCCGGGCGTGGCGGGAGAATTCCTGCCGCGAACGCGTCAGGACCACCGCGTCGGGCCGGCGTCCCTGGGCCTCGAACCGTGCGACCGCCTCTTCCATCGCCTCCAGCGTCCCGATGATCGGCACGCCGCGGATGAAGCGGCCGGATCGCCTGCCGCGCTCGTCGATGATCGCCAGTACTTCGAAGCGGGACTGATGCCCCTCCTCGGTCGCCTTGATGAAGGCATCGGCCGTATCCGTCGCGCCGATCAGGAGGACGCGCTTGATGGCTTCGGTCGTGTTTTCGTTATCCCGCTTGCGGTCCCGCTGGTTGCGGTAGCTTCGGTACCCGGCTCGCGGCGCGGCGAGCAGGATTATCAGGAATGCCCAGGCGATGATCGGAGCCGATCGCGGTATCGAATCCAGGCGCACCAGCATGAAGTGGAAGACGATGAACAGGCAGGTGGCGATGGTCGCGGTCTTGGCGATGGCCACGAAGTCCCGCAGCGATGCGTAGCGCCATATGCCGCGATTCATCCCCACCACGAAGCCGACGAAGCCGACGACGACCCCGAAAACCACGGCCGCCATGACGTAGGTCGGCAGATTGTAGAGAAAGGCGTCGCGGTCCAGTCGCAGGACGAGCGCGAGCATCAGGGCGATGATGCCCATGAGCGTGTCGTGAAGCCATGCAGCGCCGCGCAGGAGCACCATGCGCGACAGGTCCTTCGACATCTTGATGGTCATTCGTCGGGGCGCCAAACGGTCAGGTTGCTTCAGCGCCTGCATACACGTGTGCGCCGCAACTTTCCACAGCGTACGCGCGTGCCGTGTAGGGAGGCGCCATCGTATGGCTGCATCGTTGCCGGCTCGCCACGGCGAACTTGCCAACTCCCCTGATCTCGACCGCGACAGCGAAATCCGGGGGCCTCCCCTTGACGATCACCCGCGATTCCCGCAAAGCGCCCGCGGTTGGGAGGCGTATTGCGCCATTTCCCGACGTCACGTTGACCGCTCCGTTGCGCACGCGACGGCGCAGGCGGTCCTCGTGTTCTCTCTTTGCCGAGGACGGGATCATCTATGGCACGACAGGATTACGTATTCACCAGCGAGAGCGTGTCGGAAGGTCATCCTGACAAGGTCTGCGATCGGATCTCGGATGAGATCGTCGATCTGGTCTATCGCGAGGCGAAGAAGACCGGCGTCGATCCCTGGTCGGTCCGGATCGCTTGCGAGACGCTGGCGACCACGAACCGCGTCGTCATCGCCGGCGAGGTTCGGTTGCCGTCTTCCCTGATGAAGACCGACAAGCATGGCAACCAGGTCATCAATCCGTCGCGGTTCAAGTCGGCGGCCCGGCGGGCGATCCGCGACATCGGCTACGAGCAGGACGGCTTCCACTGGAAGACGGCGAAGATCGACGTGCTCCTGCACTCGCAGTCGGCGGACATCGCCCAGGGCGTAGACCGTGCCGCGGACGTCGACGCGAAGGGTTCCAACCAGCAGGCCGAGGGCGCCGGCGACCAGGGCATCATGTTCGGCTATGCCTGCCGCGAGACGCCGGAGCTGATGCCGGCGCCGATCTATTACGCACACAAGATCCTGGAACTCCTCGCCAAGGCTCGCAAGTCGGGCGAAGGCGATGCCGGCAAGCTCGGGCCGGACGCCAAGAGCCAGATCACCGTGCGCTACGAAGGCGGCAAGCCGGTCGAGGTGACGCAGATCGTCCTGTCGACGCAGCATACCGACGAAAGCTGGGATTCGGCGAAGGTGCGCGAGGTGGTCGAGCCGTATATTCGCGAGGCCCTGCAGGACCTGCCGGTGGCGGACGACTGCGTCTGGTACATCAACCCGACCGGCAAGTTCGTCATCGGCGGACCGGACGGCGATGCCGGGCTGACCGGTCGCAAGATCATCGTGGACACCTATGGCGGCGCGGCGCCGCACGGCGGCGGCGCGTTCTCGGGCAAGGACACGACCAAGGTCGATCGCTCGGCAGCCTACGCGGCGCGCTATCTGGCGAAGAACATCGTGGCCGCCAAGCTCGCCGACCGCTGCACCATCCAGATCGCCTATGCGATCGGCGTGGCGCAGCCGCTGGCAATCTATGTCGACCTGCACGGGACGGGCCACGGCGTGGACGAGGAACAGGTCGAGACGGCGATCCGCGAAGTGATGGACCTGTCGCCGACGGGCATTCGCCAGCATCTCGACCTCAACAAGCCGATCTACGCCAAGACCTCGGCCTACGGACATTTCGGCCGCAAGCCAGGCCGCGACGGCACCTTCTCCTGGGAGAAGACCGATATCGCCCAGAAGCTGAAGGCTGCCGCCCTCGGCCGCTGAGACGCAGAGAAAAGGCCTGCCCGCAACACGTGGGCAGGCCCCCCGGCGCATCGGTCGGCCAGCCGCATTCGTCTGCCCTTAAGCGTACCTTGCGCCACGATGGGACCGCCCGGATGACACGCAAGAGCATCGACCACGCCTTCACCAGCCGGAGCTCGCTCGGGGCAGCCGGCGATCCGACCTATGCTGGCGCCCTCTCCTTCATGCGCCGCCGCCAGACCAAGTCGCCGGACGGAGCCGACGTGACGGTCTGGGGCGTGCCCTTCGATGCCTCGGTGTCGAACCGACCGGGTTGCCGCTTCGGCCCGCAGGCGCTGCGGCGCGCCTCGGCGATCTTCGACAACGATCCGCAATATCCCTTCGACTGCGACCTGTTCGCCGCGATGAGCGTCGTCGACTACGGCGACTGCGCGCTCGACTACCGCCTGCCCGAAACCGCGCACGAAACCATGCGGCAGGAGGCGGAAGCCATCCTTGCCGACACAGGGTTCCTGCTGACGCTGGGCGGTGATCACTCGATCACCTTCCCGCTGCTCCAGGCGCATGTGGCCCGGCATGGCAAGCTCTCGCTCGTCCAGTTCGACGCACACCAGGATACGTGGCCGGTTGCCGCCGGGTCGCACGGCCGGCCCCGGATCGACCATGGTTCCTTCGTCAAGGGCGCCGTCGATGCGGGTCTAATCGACCCCGCGACGTCCATCCAGGTGGGCATCCGCACCCATGCGCCGGAGGATTGCGGCATCGCGATCATCGACGGCGAGGCGGTGGAGGAGATGTCAGCCGCCGCGATCGCCGAGCAGATCCTCGCCCGCACCGCCGGCAGCAACGTCTATCTCTCCTTCGACGTCGACTGCCTGGACGCGGCGTTTGCGCCGGGCACGGGCACCCCCGTCGCGGGCGGGCCGTCCAGCGCCAAGATCCTTTCGGTGTTGCGCCGGCTGGGCGGACTGGCGCTGGTGGGCGCCGACGTCGTCGAGGTCTCGCCGCCTTACGACCATGCCGAAATCACCGCCATCGCCGGCGCGACGGTGGCCATGTACGTCCTCGGCCTACTCGCCGAGCGCGAAAACGCCTGACGCTCCCGGGATGTTCTAACGCCCGGCGCGTCACCGGGCCCGCTGCCCCGGCGAAAATCGTGATTCACTGACACGATTGTTGAATGGCGCGGCGGGCGAAATTCGCTCACCAGCGACGAAAGCCGGTGCGCCCGGCGATTCGCGATCCGGACAGGCTTCATGACCCAGAACATTCCCTTCATCGATCTCGCCACGCAGCGCGACCGGATCCGCGAGAAGGTCGATCGGCGGATGGCCGCCGTGCTCGACCATGGCGCCTTCATCCTCGGCCCGGAAATCCGCGAGTTCGAGGCCGAGCTGTCGCGCTTCGGCAAGATGGCGCACACGCTCTCCTGTGCCTCCGGCACCGATGCGCTGGCGCTGCCGCTGATGGCGTGGGACGTGAAGGTCGGCGATGCCGTCTTCTGCCCGAGCTTCACCTTCGCGGCGACCGCGGAGGTCGTCGCCTGGCTCGGCGCGACGCCGTATTTCGTCGATGTCGATCCCGCGACGTTCAACATGGACCCCGCCAGCCTCCAGGCGGCGATCGCCGAAGTCGAAGCCGCCGGCAAGCTGCGGCCGCGGGCGATCATTGCGGTGGACCTGTTCGGCCAGCCCGCGGACTATCCGGCGATACGCCGGATCGCCGACGCGCACGGGCTGAAGCTGATCTCGGACGCGGCGCAGGGCTATGGCGGCACGATCGACGGCGAGCTGTCGAGCCGCTGGTCGCATGTCGTGTCGACCAGCTTCTTCCCGGCCAAGCCGCTCGGCTGCTACGGCGACGGCGGCGCGGTGCAGACCGACGACGCGGAGCTCTTCGACATCATGGCGTCGCTGCGGGTCCACGGCCAGAACGTCGAGGACAAGTACGACAATATCCGGATCGGCATGAACGCCCGCATGGATACGCTGCAGGCGGCCATCCTGCTCGAGAAGCTGGCGATCTTCCCGGACGAGCTGGCGGCGCGCTCTCGCATCGCCGCGCGCTATTCAGCCCGGCTTTCGAACATCGCGACGCCGCAGAAGCTGCTGCGTGATGCCACGTCCACATGGGCGCAGTACACGGTGCGGCTGCCTTCCGGCGCCGACCGGGCGGCGGTGGCCGCGTCGCTGCGCGAGGCGGGCGTGCCGACGGCGATCTACTATCCGAAGCCGCTGCACCAGCAGACGGCCTACAAACGCTTCCCCGTCGTCGGCGGCGCACTTCCGGTCTCGGATGCCCTCGCCAAGGACGTCATCAGCCTGCCGATGCACGCCTATCTGGACGAGCCGACGCAGGACTACATCATCGACGCGCTGGCGACCGCCCTCGCCGCCTAAGGCTTCCGCCGAACCTGTTCCGCGGCTCGCGACCCTCTGGACGTTGCGAGGAAAGTGCGTACATGCCGGCGGCGCGTGCGGACGATCGTCGGCGCCGCGGCAGAATGATGGGAATGGACGATGACAGACAAGATCCGGATCGGAGTACTGGGTGCGAGCGGCTATACGGGCGCCGATCTGGTGCGCCTTGCCGTCCGCCACCCCGCAACCGAGATCGGCGTGCTCACGGCGAACAGCCACGCGGGCAAACCGATGCGCGAGGTGTTCCGGCATTTCTCCCATATCGAGCTGCCTGACCTCGTGCGCATCGACGAGGCCGACTGGGGCACCGTCGACGCGGTGTTCTGCGGCCTGCCGCACGGCACCACCCAGGCGATCACGAAGGAGATCTTCGCGACCTATCCCGAGACCAAGATCATCGACATGTCGGCGGACTTCCGGCTTCGGGACGCCGCGATCTACAAGGAATGGTACGGGCTCGACCACGGCGCGATGGATATCCAGGGCGAGGCGGTCTACGGGCTCACCGAGATCTACCGGGATGCCATCCGCGACGCGCGGCTGATCGCCTGCCCCGGCTGCTACCCGACCGCCGTGCTGCTGTCGCTCGTGCCGCTGGCGCGCGCCGCGATGATCGACACGGCCGACATCGTCATCGACGCGAAATCGGGGGTCTCCGGCGCCGGCCGCAGCCTGAAGGAGAACACGCTCTTCTGCGAGGCGGGCGAAGGCATCTCTCCCTATGCGGTGGGCAAGCATCGCCACATGGCCGAGATCGAGCAGGAAATCGCCGTGGCGGCCGGTGTCCCGGACACGCGGATCAACTTCACCCCGCATCTCATCCCGATGAGCCGCGGCGAGCTCTGCACCAGCTATGTGCGGCTTGCGGGCGGCGCGACCGCGTCGGACCTGCGCAACCGTCTCGCGGAGACCTATGCCGACGAGCCGTTCGTCACCGTGCTCGAGGACGGCGTCCTGCCGCAGACGCAGATGGTGCGCGGCTCGAACTATGTCGCGATGAACGTCGTGCCGGACCGCATTCCCGGCCGGGCGATCGTGATCTCGGCGCTGGACAATCTGGTGAAGGGATCGGCCGGCCAGGCGATCCAGAACTTCAACGTCGCCTTCGGCCTCGAGGAGACGCTCGGCATCGAGCAGCTGCCCCTGTTCCCCTGATGTCGCTGTCGGCGAAGCGTCGAGCCCCGACCGTTCGAGGCTTCGCCGACCTGTCTGCTACTGCGCGAGGTATGCGCGCTCGGGATATTCGCCCTTCAGGCTGCGCAGATGGACGACGGCCATAGCCAGCACGACGACGCCGCCGGCCTGATGCGCCAGGCCCCAGCCGATCGGCACGGCGAGCAGCAGTGTGACGATGCCGATCAAGGCTTGCGCCAGCACCAGGAAGAACAGCACCACGGCGACCTTTGCGTGCCGCGTCCCCGGCGCCAGGACCAGTGAGGCCACGGCGTGAAGCGCCACCACAGCGAACAGCGTGTACGCGCCGACCCGGTGGACGAACTGCACCGTCATCACGTTCTCGAAGAAATTCCGCCATGCCGGCTGCATGTTCAGCAGACCGCTCGGGACCCAGGCGCCATCCATCAGCGGCCAGGTGTTGAAGGTCAGGCCGGCGTTCAGCCCGGCGACAAGACCGCCCAGGTAGATCTGGACGAAGGTGAGGAAGAGGATCAGGCCGGCGACGCCGATCGATCCCCGCGACGGCGGCGCATCGAAGCGCGGTCGAGCAAGGCCCCGGGCTACCCAGATGATCGCAGCGAAGATGACGCAGGCAAGCGTCAGATGCATCGCGAGCCGGTACTGGCTAACGTCGGTCCGCACGCTGAGGCCCGAGGCGACCATCCACCAGCCGATGCCGCCCTGCAGCGCGCCGAGGGCGAGGATGCCGAGGAGTCGCGGCTTCAGGAACGGCTCGATGCGGCCGGTGAGCCAGAAGAAAGCCAGCGGGATGGCGAAGACGATGCCGACGCCGCGCGCGAGGAAGCGATGCGCCCATTCCCACCAATAGATAGTCTTGAACTCGTCGAGGCTCATGCCGCGGTTGATCTGCTGGTATTGCGGGATCTGCCGGTAGAGGTCGAATTCCTCCTGCCACTCCTCCACCGACAGCGGCGGCACGACGCCGTGGATCGGCTTCCATTCGGTGATCGACAGGCCCGATTCTGTCAGGCGCGTCGCGCCGCCGACGACGATCAGGGCGAAGATCACAAGGGCGACCGTGTAGAGCCAGGCGCGGATGGCCGAGCGGTCACGATCACGGGGAGACGCCTCGGACGGCGCGGCGACGGAAGAGGCCAATGTGTTCATGCCGGTCGAATTGCACGCAGCTTGCGGCGGATCAAGGGCGTGAAGGTCGCAGGCGGCCCACTGGAAAGAGGCGGCCCCGGCGTTCATAGAGGGGCGGCGCGCGCCGTCGAAGGCAGAGTGCTGCGAGCGCGATCGTCAGTGGAAGGCCCCCCATGCCCGTCAGGCTCAAGAAATTCCTCGGCGCGATCATCCTGATCGTGCTGGTCGTCGTCTACGCCGTCCTCGCCACCGCCTTCGCAACGGTCTATCTCGCCGAGTCGAGCGGCTGGGTCCATCTCGCCTATTTCCTGTTCACCGGCCTCCTCTGGATCCTGCCGGCCATGCTGGTGATCAAATGGATGGAGACGGCGCCACGGCGCTAGCCGCCGGCGACGCCGCTCAGAGAACTCCCGTCGCGGCCATGTGCTTCAGCCGCTCGGCGGTATTGGCTCCAGGTTCCCAGCCCAACTTGTCCTGCAGATGGCCGGTATCGATGACGAAGGGCGTCGAGAGCTCCCGCCAGCGGGCCGCCTTGCCCGTCCAGCCGGCCGCGATCGCCATCATGGCCGCCGGGGCGGGCAGGACCATCGCAGGGCGTCCCCAGCCCCCGCGCAAGGCGCGCACGATATCGGCGGGGGCCAGGGGCCCGTCATCAGCGACAAGGAACGTCTCGCCCTCCGCAGCCGACAGCTCCAGGGAGAGCGCGATCGCAGTGCAGAGCTGATCGACGGCGACAAGGCTGCGAGGCCCGCCGAACCCGTCCAGCGGCAGCGGCAGCTTGCGGCGGGCGAGCCCCAGCAACGTCCCAAAACTACCTCTGGCGCCGGCGCCATAGACCGGCGCGGGCCGCAGCACGCAGCCCTGCGTCCCGGTGCCGGCAAGGGCGTGCCAGAACACCACCTCCGCTTCAGCTTTCGATATTGCATAGGCGTTGGCCGGAGCCAGCGGATCGCTCTCGCGGATCAATCCGTCGCGTGGGGCGTGCACATGGGCGGTGCCGACGAAAACCACCCGCCCGACCCCTTCGCGACCGGCGCGGCGGGCCAGTGCGGCGGTACCCTCGACATTCGCACGGCGGATCGCCGGCAGGTCGTTGGCGGCCGCGTCGCCGCGGCCAGGGTTGAGTGCAGCCAGATGCACGATGGCCTCGATATCGCTGGGCCAGGATCGCCATAATTCGATATCGGCGATGTCGGCCGGACCCTGGATCGTGTCGGGGCCGGGCGCGCCCGCACCGCGCGCCAGGGCGACCACGTCATGGCCGCGCGCCCGCAGCCAGGGGTGCAGGTGCCGGCCGACGAAGCCGCTCGAGCCGGTGAGCAGGATGCGCATGGAGATGTCCCGTGTGTCTGGTCAGGCGAGCCCCGAGACTCTAGAGCAGGAACGGGGGCGCGCCGGCAAGGCGGCTCGGTCCCGTGCCGGTCGGCCGACAGGCGCCTTCACTCGATCCTTCGCCGGAACGGCTTGATGAAACGACTATTCGATTTCACCGTCAGCGCGGCCGGGCTGCTGCTCTTCGGATGGCTGATCCTGGTGCTGGTCGTCGTTATCCGCCTGAGCTCGCCCGGGCCCGGCCTCTTCCTGCAGGAGCGGGTTGGCCGCGGGCAGCAGCGGTTTCGCTGCTGCAAGCTGAGGACGATGGCCGAGGGCACGCCGCACGTGGCGACACATCATGCGCAAGCCGCGAGCATCACGCGGCTCGGCCGCTGGCTGCGGCGGGTCAAGCTCGACGAGCTGCCGCAATTGTGGAACGTCCTGAAGGGCGAGATGAGCCTCGTCGGCCCCCGTCCCTGCCTGCCGGTGCAGGCCGAGCTGATTGCCGCGCGCGAACGGCGCGGCGTCTTCGCGCTGCGGCCCGGCATAACCGGCCGGGCGCAGGTGCTGGGCGTCGACATGTCGGATCCCGAGCGCCTGGCGCGGATCGACGCAGAATACGCGGCGTCGCGATCTTTCGCTGGAGACCTAAGGCTCCTGGTACAGACCTTTATCGGCGCCGGCCGCGGCGACCGGGTCGCTCTCTAGCGGCTGCGCTGAGCCATACGGACCGGCGGACGGGTCGAGTAGCGAAGCCGGAAGGCTTCGCGCCGGATCGAGACGAGCACCAGCGTCATGAACGAGAACGTCGACAGCACCATCCATTCGTTCAGCAGCACCCCATGGAACGAACCGAAGGTGACGACGAGGAACACGAAGGCGTAGGACGTCTCGACGACCCGTCCGCCGGGCGCCGCCCGGGTCACCTGGAACAGGAACACGCCGAAGATCCCGAGAAGAAGGCCGAGGCCGACCAGCCCGTTGGATGTCGCCTCGTCGAGAAACATGTTGTGGAGATGGGTGAAGCTGCCGACATAGCCGGCGTTGCCGGATGCCACGGCCGCGGAGACCGCCGCCACCCGCTTGGTGCTGCCGACGCCCGACACGGGGTTGTCGGCGATGACGGCGAGGGATCCGGCCCACATGACCGCCCGGACGTCCACCGACCCGGTCGCGACGCCGGTCTCCTCCAGCCGCTGAATTTCCTTCAGGCCTGCGTCCCAGCGGTTCTCGACGAGGGAAGCCGCCGGGATCGCGACCGCCAGGGCAACGGCGACGGCCGGCAACGCCAGCCAGCGCAACCGCGGGGGGACTTCGCGCCAGCGCGGCAGAAGCGAAAGGAGATCGAAGACAGCGACGAGAACGTAGACGAACCAGGCCGCCCGCGTGCCGGTGAGCAGCACCGGGACGAGCGAGACGTAGGTCCACAGCCGGCTGTTGGGCAGATAGGGTTCCGGCCGCCGCGCCTCCATCCGCGCCGCCAGACCCGCCACCGCGACGAGAAAGGCGAGGATCGCCTCGTTGAGCCCGAGCCCGAGCCGATTGTCGTTCAGCAGCGGATCGAAGGGAATCAGCGCCAGCACGGCAAGGATCGCGAGGCGGGAGCCGAGGATCAGCGTGTCGAGCGGCTGCCGGATCAGGCTGATCGACATCGGCAGGAACACGAAGCCCAAGATGATCCCGCTATAGGTCAGGAAGCGGTTGTCGAGGATCGGTTCGTCGCGGGCGACCACGAGGAAGGCCGTCCAGGCGACATAGCAGACGATGATCCAGGAGAAGGCCGGGTCGGCGTAGCGCCAGGTGCGGTGACGGGCGAAGCCGAGATTGACCCCGATCAGGCCGAACAGGCTGAAGACCCATTTGGCGAACGGGTTGCCGAGCACCAGCAATACCACGCCGAGGGTCAGGAAGGGCGAGTCGAACGGCCGCCGGGCGAGGAGCCATCGCTTGATCACGAGCGGTCTCGCGCCCGGGCCGCATAGAATGTGCGGCGGAACAGTTCCGACGTCCGGAACGCCAGCGTCGTCACCCGCCGCCACGGGGCCAGCCGCGCCGCGGCGTATTTCTTGGTGCCGCCGATCAGGCTCTTCTTGGTCGCCGCATTGCTGGTCACCAGGTCAGGGCGGACATGGCGGACGCGGAGGCCGAGCGCCCAGCCGCGCTCCAGCGCGACGTCGTAAGGCAGACGCATGGGCACGAGATGCAGCCGCAGGACCTCGGCAGCCCGCCGGTTGATCAGATAGCATGCCGAACTGCCGGTCGGGCCGAACCAGGCGAGACCCAGCTCGCGGCCCCCACCGAGCGAGCGCCGCGAGCGGAGAGCCGGCATCCGGTGATGCATGAGCTTGACGAGGTCCCAGTCGTCCACCGCGACGATGGCCTCGACGACCGGCAGGAAATCGCTGGTCGGGCGGACATCGTCCTCGAATATCACCGCCGCGTCGGCATCGCCGGCGAGAAACTCCTCGAAGGCGTCGAGATGGCTGGCATAGCAACCATACTCGCCATCCATCGGAATCTTGCCATGCAGGCGCCTGAACCCCGCCTCGTCCAGGACGCGTCGTCGCTCCTCGGCGGGAACAAGTGCGCCATCCACGGCCGGTACACGTTGCAACTGCAGTCCGCTGCCGGCCGCATCTGCGGAGATGGCCGCGAGCCTGTCGGGAGAACGGTCGAGATTGATGACGTAATAGGCGATCTTCAAGCCACGACCTTCACCTGCGGGGGGCAGCTTCATCCGCCCCGGCGCTTCGAAAGCGCAGATCGCGAGCGGGTGTCAAGGCAGCGCGCCTCGTACCTATGTCGAAGGTGGCGGCCTGACAGCCGATTGTGGCGATGCGATGCCCGCTCCGTCATCCACGGAGAGCGGGCGACGATGTCATCTGCCCTCGTCGACGTGAGGGAACGACAGCGATCGCAACTTGCGCGATGCTCGGCGCGCAAGCAGCGGAGGCTCCGTCGGTTGTCAGTTTTACCGGCGGTTAACCATAACGAATTATCAACATGAACCGAGCTGCCTGCTGCCCCGGGCGGGAACCGACGGAACGGACATGATGCGAAAGACGACCTTGGCGCTGATCGGCGTGATGATGGCGTCGCTGCCGGGATGCGCTTCCTACAAGCCGGTTCCGCCAGCCTTCCACGCCGTTCTCAACCAGCCCTATCGTCTGGACAGCGGCGATATCCTGCGGGTCACGGTGTTCGAGCAGGAAGGTCTGACCAATGCCTACCCTGTCGACAAAGGGGGATATATCGCGTTCCCGCTGGTCGGCTCGGTGCCGGCCCGTGGCCGCACGACGCAGCAACTCGAACAGGCCCTTGCCGACCAATTGCGGGGCGGATACCTGCGCGATCCCGACGTCACCGTCCAGATCGACCAGTATCGTCCGTTCTTCATCATGGGCGAGGTCACGACAGGCGGACAGTACACCTACGTCCCCGGTATGACCGTACAGAAGGCGATTGCCATCGCCGGCGGATTCACGGCCCGGGCAGAGCAGGAATCGGTGGACATCACGCGGCAGGTCGGCGAACGCATCCTGACCGGGCGGGTCCTGACATCCGACCCGATCGTGCCCGGCGATACGCTCTACATTCGCGAGCGCTGGCTCTAGAGCCGCGATCCGGCGGCCGGCCCGGCAACCGTTATCCGCAGCGCTGGCGGCGATCAGCAGCGACCGCAACGCCATGCGCGAAAGGGTGCACGGAACCAGCCACTTCCTCGAATGCGTCGCTGCTGAGCAACGCAATCTTAGCCGCCTCGTGCCAATGTGCCGGCCGGCAGGCTCATACCCGCGCCGCGAGCGACGGCTGTCGGCGCGCGCCGGGTTCTTTCGCGGAAGCAAAGGCACATGACGAACATGGAGGACGGCCTGCCGTTCACCCGGGAGGCCTTGCGGTCATTCCGGTCCGAGACTTCCGACGAAACGACCGCGCTCAATGCTTTCGCGGCGCGCGCCGCTCTGCAGTACCAGAACGATTTCATCACGCCGCGCCTGCTTGCGGGCGTCTGGCGCGTCATCGAGTTCGCGCTGCTGATGGGGCTCGGCCTGCTGGTCTTCTTCCTCTATGTCGGCTCGTCCAGTTATCTCTGGCTGTCCTATCTCATCCTTTCCGTGCTGGGCGCAGCCGCCGGTGTCGTCGCAATCGGCATTCTGGACGGTTACGATCTGGCCGTCCTCAAGGGTAGCCTTGCGCAGTTCTGGCGGGTTGCTGTGGCGTGGGTGGGAACGCTCTCGCTGCTCACGGCGGCCCTGTTCTTCCTGTTCAACGACGGCGCCTATTCGCGCGTCTGGCTCGGCACCTGGCTCGTCGCCGGACTGGCGACGCTGTTCGTCGGCCGCTTCGTGCTTCGCGCCAAGATCCGCCGCTGGGCGAGGAACGGCCGGATGGAACGACGGGCGGTCGTCGTCGGCGGCGGCAAGGGCGCCGAGACGCTGATCCGCAGCCTGGAAAGCCAGCAGGACAGCGACATCCGGATCTGCGGCATCTTCGACGACCGTGACGATTCACGCTCGCCCCCGATCGTCGCCGGCTATCCCAAGCTCGGCAACATCCGCGAACTGGTGGAGTTCGCCCGGCTCGCGCGCATCGACATGCTGATCGTGACGCTGCCCCTCTCGGCGGAAGAGCGCCTGCTATCCATGCTCAAGCATCTGTGGGTGTTACCGCTGGACATCCGCCTGTCGGCGCATTCGGCGCAGCTGCGGTTTCGGCCGCGCACCTATTCCTTCGTCGGCGACATTCCCCTGATCGACGTGTTCGACCAGCCGCTGGCGGACTGGGACCGGGTCGGCAAGCGGGTGTTCGATGTGATCTTCGCCAGCCTGGCGCTGCTCGTCCTGTCCCCGGTGATGCTTGCCACCGCCCTCGCGATCAAGCTCGACTCGCGCGGGCCGGTGCTGTTTCGCCAGAAGCGCCACGGCTTCAACAACCAGATCGTCGAGATCTACAAGTTCCGCTCGCTCTTTCACGAGATGTCGGATCCCCTCGCCCGGCAGATCGTCACCCGAAACGACAGGCGTGTCACCCGCGTCGGCCGATTCATCCGCAAGACGTCGATCGACGAGCTGCCGCAGCTGTTCAACGTGCTGCGCGGGGAGCTTTCGCTGGTCGGCCCACGCCCGCACGCCGTCCACGCCATCTCCAGCCGCAACGAGACCTTCGTGCAGATCGTCGACGGTTATTTCGGCCGTCACAAGGTCAAGCCGGGCATCACCGGCTGGGCGCAGATCAAGGGATGGCGCGGCGAGATCGACAGTCCCGAAAAACTGGAGATGCGCTTCGAGCACGACCTCTATTATATCGAGAACTGGTCGCTGCTCCTCGACCTCTACATTCTGGCCATGACGCCGATCAGCCTGCTGAAGTCGGAATCCGCCTACTGATCCGTCGCCGGCAGGATGGCGGCGCGTCGCAGCAGCGACCGGTCGCCGACGGCGATGAAATCAGGGTTGGCGAACAGGTCCTCGCCCGGCGCCCCGGTCAGCCCGTACGGCAGCGGCATGCCGTCGGTGCGGACGGTCAGGCCACCGGCTGCCCGCAGGATCGCGTCCCCGGCCGCCGTGTCCCATTGCATCGTCCGCCCGAAGCGCGGGTAGAGATCGGCCTTGGCTTCGGCAAGCAAGCAGAATTTCAGCGACGAACCGATCGATACCCGGTCTCCGACGGTGATCCGGGCAAGATAGTCCTCGGTCTGCGGCGTCAGGTGGCTGCGGCTGGCGACGACGTCGAGCGCCGACAGGGCCGGCCTGTTGGCAAGCGCATGGACCTCGTTCTCACGCTCCACGACCGGGGCACACCCGACGCCGCCGTGGTAGACGACGCCCGTCGCGGGAATCCCGACGCAGCCGAAGACCGGAACCCCGGCCTCGATCAACGCGACATTGACCGTGTAGTCCGGCGTCCCGGCAATGAAGCTCTTGGTGCCGTCGAGCGGGTCGATCAGCAGGAAGCGGCGGCCCACCTCCGGCACAAGGCCGGCAGCGAACCGCTCCTCCGCGACGATCGGAACGTCGGAGACGGCTTCGATGACGGCCAGGATCGCCCGCTCGGCGGCTTCGTCCGCCTCCGTCACCGGTGACCGGTCGGATTTGTAGGTCACTCCGCCTGCCGCCGCCGCTCGCGCGACGATCGCCTGCATCCCGGCGCGGACGGCCTCCACGATCACGGCCGGGTCGATTGAAGATCGTGTCACGACAGTCCTTTCGCTCAGGCTGCCGCAGACCGCATCCTGTCCGGCACGGGCGCGAGGTTTCCCCAGCGCAGCCCCATTCATGTTGGCCCGACTATGGCAGACAGTTTCGGGTCCATCCACCGAGGTCGCGCGGCCGCTTTCGACCTGTCTGACAAACCGCCGTGGAACGCCGTTCGACCGTCAGATCGCACCGGAACACGTTCAGCGACTGCCGCGTTTTGCCTTCTCAACCGATGGAGGTGGAAGGATGGCTACTCGCCAAACTGCTCCCAGCGCATCGTCCGCGGCGTATCGCGGCCGGAGGAACGTGCAAGCCGTCAGTTCCGCGATTTCTCGGCCCGTTCGGCGAGATGATCGGGAGACACACAGGTTCCCCGAAGAGCGGACGGCGTTCGAGATCCTGGACCGGGACTGCCAGCAGGCAACCGACTATGACCGTCGCGGACGGCAATGAACTGCCGCAGTGGCGGCCGCTTACCCGAAGGTCGTGGATTGCGTTCAGCTGCGGCGTGAAGCACGCGCCGGATTCGACGACACGCTTTAGCTATCGCCCGATTGCCGAGAATGCTGCGGCTGTCGCGAGCAGGCAATACGTCTCGCGACTTGACACGGCTGCTTTCATGTAACATCTTTTGTTTCATGAAAAGAGACAGCCGATTGTCGGGCGTCCTGCACGTCCTCCTCCACATGGCCGAGGCCGACGGCCCGATCACTTCCGAGCATCTTGCCAAGGCCATGCGGACGAATCCCGTCGTCATCCGCCGTACCATGGCCGGATTGCGCGAGCAGGGTCTCGTGCGTTCCGGGAAGGGGCACGGGGGCGGCTGGACCATCGCGAAGGACCTCGCCACCGTGACGCTGCGGGACGTCTACGAGGCGCTCGGCTCGCCCGGCATCTTCGCGATGGGCAACCGCACCGAGGCTCCTGGTTGCCTCGTCGAGGAAGCGGTCAACGCGGCGATGGACGACAGCTTCGCGCGCGCCGAAGCCCTGCTTCTCGATCGCCTCGGCGAAGTGACGCTGGCCGCCCTCAGCGCCGACTTCCACGCTCGCATGGCGCGGCGCAGCAGCCATTGCGACTTCAAGGACGAAATCCATGCGGCATGACGCCATCGTCGTCGGGGGCAGTTTCGCCGGCCTGTCCGCCGCCACCTACATCGCCCGCGGACGCCGGTCGGTGGCGGTGATCGATGCGGGTGCGCCCCGCAACCGCTTCGCGGCCCATTCCCACGGCTTCCTTGCACAGGACGGCTCGAATCCCGGCGCCATCCTGTCGGCCGCGCGCCAGCAGCTTGCCGCTTATGAAGGCCTGTCGCTCATCGCGGCGACCGCCCTCGATGCCCGCCGAACCGACGATGGCTTCGCCGTTGTCCTAGACCGCGGCGAGACGCTGGAGGCTGCGAGGCTCGTCCTGGCCTTCGGCCTGACCGACCTATTGCCCGACGTTCCGGGTTTGCGCGAGCGCTGGGGCCGGAGCGTGCTCCATTGCCCCTATTGCCATGGCTACGAGTTTGCCGGGCAACGCCTCGGCGTCCTCCACACCGCGCCGCACTCGACGCACCAGGCGATGCTGATCGCCGAATGGGGGCCGACGACACTGTTCCTCGACGGCAAGGAGATGCCGGACGCGGCGACGCAGGACGAGCTGGCGCGACGCGGCGTGCGGATCGAGCCGGCGCCCGTGCTCGCACTTGAGGGGAACGAAGGCACTCTCACGCACATCGCCCTCGGCGATGGCCGCGAGTTGTCGCTCGAGGCGCTCTACATCGCGGCGCCGACGCGGCTGAACAGCGACCTCGCGGGGCGGCTCGGCTGCGCGATCGTCGAGGGACCGCTCGGTCCACTGATCCAGACGGACGCAGACAGGATGACGACTATCCCCGGCGTCTTCGCCGCCGGCGACATCGCCCGCGCCCCGCACAGTGTTGCCTGGGCGGCGAGCGACGGGGTCACGGCGGGCGTCGCCCTTCACCGTTCGCTCGTGTTCGGATAGGGACGGAATGGCCAGGAAAGCTGCGCCCGCCGAGGCACTCGCCGGCAGGGGTGGGCTCGAACAAGCGTCGCCGTTCTCCGATCCCGAAGCGGTCGCGCGCTATGCCCAGAATCCGGTGCGAATGGTGCCCGGCTTCGAGCACCTGCATCGGATGACGGCGCTGCTGCTCGCCGAGCGGGTGGCGGAGGACGGCCGCATCCTGGTGCTCGGAGCGGGCGGCGGGCTGGAGTTGCAGGCCTTCGCTTCGTTCAGGCCCGGGTGGCGGTTCGACGGCGTCGATCCCTCGGCGGCGATGCTGGAGCTGGCCAGGCGTATCCTCGGTCCCCTCGCCCCTCGCGTTCGGCTGCACGAAGGCACGATCGACATGGCTCCGGAGGGCCCGTTCGACGGTGCGACCTGCCTCCTGACCCTGCACTTCCTTCCCCGTGAGGAGCGCCTGCGCACGCTGATCGAGGTCAAACGGCGCCTCGCGCCCGGTGCCCCCTTCGTCGTTGCGCATCACAGCTTCCCGCAGGACCCCAAGGGCAAGGCGCTCTGGCTGGAGCGCTTCGCGGCCTTCGCGTTGGAATCGGGCATGCCCGCCGCACAGATGTCGGGTGCGATTGCGGCGATCGGCGAGCGATTGCCCGCCTTGTCGCCGGAAGAAGACCACGCCCTACTCCGCGATGCCGGCTTCGAGGGCGTCGATCTCTTCTACGCCGGATTCACGTTCAGGGGCTGGGTCGCCTACGGCCCATGACCGCGGCCGGGCGACGCGGACTTGGGTAACGGACGATTTGCCAGGAGCGCATTGGGATCCCGGTCCCCGGCCGCAGTACCCCGCTTCGGAACGGCGCGGACGATGCCTCGTCGAGAGCGTCGCCTCACGGCGCGGGCTGCGCGTCCGTCAGTTGCCGCTTCGCAGTCGCCTTCCGCAAGGCAGCTGGACGCGTCGCGATTTGTGCCAGCTAAGGTCTTCGCGCGGAACGACATTCCGCCCCGGCTATTAACCGAGCGAGAGCACCGGGCTGGATCCTGCCTTGCGGCCGAAGACGCGGCCCGGTGTGCGATCAAGCGACAAGGATCAAGATGAGCGATCTGGACGAAGACCGCGTTCGCGCCAAGGCGCACGCGTTGTGGGAAAGCGAGAACCGGCCGGAAGGCCGCGCTGAACGCCACTGGATGGAAGCGCGGGAGATCGTCGCGCTGGAGGACTCCTACAGCAGCACTTTGCGGCCGCTCGAGGAAACGGTCGAAGACACGGTCGAGCCGTTGATTGCCGTCGAGAGCCATGGCGACGTGCCGGAACTCACCGATCTTGGCGACGGCCGGAGCGTGCCGAGGCGACAGGCCGCGGCGCAGGACGCGGACGCCAGCCCGTTGCAACCGGATATGGGCGGGCGGTCGCCCAAGGAGAAGTGAAAATGTCGGACATCAGAGACGATGCAGCCGCCGCCGCCGAACTGACCGAATCCGACCGTGCGCTCCTCGAGAGCGCCGAGCGGGAGGCTTCCGAGTCGGTCGACGTCGACCCGAATTCGCTCGAGGCCGACGACGCCGTGAGGCTCGACGTCGGCACGCAGCCAGCAAGCGTCACGTCCAGCCAAGCCCTCGAAGACGATGGCTACGAAGACACTATCGACGGGCTGGCCCCCCTGGAGGAGGCGGTGCGCCAACAGGCCGAGGACCATGCGAGTGGGGATGACGAGGACTATACCGGCTGAAGACCAGCGGCTTCCAGGCTGATCGACGCTGCTGAACGGTGGCCAGACGGCGGCTGGCCGCAGACAAGAAGGCTGCTGGGGAGAGCCTAGCGAGAAAACTGCGGGCCTGGGATTATTGGTCGGAGCGAGAGGATTCGAACCTCCGACCCCTTGGACCCCATCCAAGTGCGCTACCAGGCTGCGCTACGCTCCGACAGCCAAAAGCCCTAGAGAAAACGGGGTTCGGACGCAAGAGCCTTCCGACGAAGGAAGAGGGATATGCCGGAACTCGGCATTTTCCTCTTCCGGGCAGGCCGAAGACCCGATAACGAACCTCCCGTGTGCGAGCCGGCCAAAGACCTGACCGGTACCCGCGTCGGCCGCTTCGCCGGCTGATCCTGCAGGCCATTGGGGGACAACGCGATGGATACGCTGAAATTCGGCACCAGCGGATTGCGCGGCCTGGTTTCCGACCTCGTCGGCGGACCGAGCTTTGCCTATGCGCTGGCGTTCCTGCGCCATGTCGCCGCGTCGGACAAGGCCGGCGCCCCGACGGTCGTCTATCTCGGCCGGGACCTTCGGGGCAGCAGTCCGGAGATCCTCGCCGACTGTGCCGCTGCCGCCGAAGTCGCCGGATTTACCGCCATCGATTGTGGGCCCCTACCGACGCCGGCCCTGGCCTTCCGTTCGCTGCGCGAGGGCTGCCCGGCCATCATGGTCACCGGCAGCCACATCCCGGACGATCGCAACGGCCTGAAATTCTACGGCCGCGACGGCGAGATCACCAAGGCGGACGAAGCGGGCATCCTCTCGGCCTTCCATGCGATGGGCGTGGTCGAGCGCCCGCTGCAGGCTCCGTCCATAGCCGAGGACACGACCGGGCTCGACGAATACGAGCAGCGCTACCTCGATTGCTTCCTGCCCGACGCCCTGGCGGGGATGCGGATCGGCGTCTACCAGCACAGTTCGGTCGCCCGCGACCTCCTGATGCGGCTGCTCAAGCGGCTGGGCGCGCAGCCGACGGCCCTGGCCCGCTCCGATCGCTTCATCCCCGTCGATACGGAGGCGCATCGGCCGGAAGACATCGCCAGCATCGCGGAATGGACGAGCGCGGGCGCCTTCGACGCGATCGTCTCCACCGATGGCGATGCCGACCGGCCGCTGATGGCCGACGAGCGCGGCACGCTGCTCAGGGGCGATCTGATCGGACTGCTGACCGCCCGGCACCTGGGTCTGACGACGATCGTGACGCCCGTCACCTCGAGTGCGTCGATCGAACAGGCCGGAATCGCCGAGCGCGTCGAGCGCACCCGCGTCGGCTCGCCCTTCGTCATCGCCGGCATGGCGGCTGCTGCCGCGGACGGCGCCGAGCGGATCGCCGGCTTCGAGGCGAATGGCGGATTCCTGCTGTATTCCGACGTGGTGCTCGAGGGCGCGACATTGGCGGCCCTGCCGACGCGCGACGCGGTCCTGCCGATCATCGCCGTCCTCGCCGAGGCGCGCGAGCGCGGCAAGAAGCTGAGCGAACTCGTAAGTGAACTCGGGGCGGGCCACGCGGCTGCCCACAGGCTGGCGAACATACCCGGTGAGCGCAGCGCGGCATTCCTGGCGCGCCTGTCGGGGGAAGAGGATTTCCGGCGGGAGTTCTTTGCGCCGGTCGGGACCGTCACCGCCGTCGATACGATCGACGGCGTGCGCACGCTGCTCGCCGACGGCAGCTCCATCCATTTCCGTGCCTCCGGCAATGCGCCGGAGCTGCGCTGCTACGTCGAGGCCGCCACCGAGGCCGACGCAGCACGGCTACTGGCATGGGGACTGGAGCGTGCCGGCGACGAAGTCGCCTAGCGCTGTGATGGCCGTCGCTGCCGCAGGCCGCGCCGACGAGACGCACTGAAGGATCCGAGATGGCAGTGATGGTCACCGGCGGCGCCGGCTATATTGGCAGCCACATGGCCTGGAAGCTGGTCGAGGCGGGAGAGTCCGTCGTGGTCGTCGACCGGTTGAGCACCGGCTTCGACTGGGCGGTTCCCGCGGAGGCAGAACTCATCGTTGCCGACATCGCCGATCAGGACCTGATCCAGGCGGCGATGCGCGAGCATGCCGTCGACGCCGTCATCCATTTCGCCGGATCGATCATCGTGTCGGAATCGGTCGCCGACCCCCTCGCCTACTATCTCAACAACACGGTCGCTTCCCGCAGTCTCATCGAGAGCGCCGTGCGATCGGGCGTTTCGGGCTTCATCTTCTCCTCGACGGCAGCGGTGTACGGAAGCCCGGCCGAGATACCGGTGCGGGAGGGCGCCGCCCTGTTGCCGGAATCGCCTTACGGCACCTCCAAGCTGATGACAGAGATGATGCTGCGCGACGCGGCGGCGGCGCACGGTCTGCGCTATGCGGCCCTTCGCTATTTCAACGTCGCGGGGGCGGACCCGGAAGGCCGCATCGGCCAGTCCACGGAAGGTGCGACGCATCTGATCAAGGTCGCGGCTGAAGCGGCGACCGGCAAGCGCGACCACATGACGGTCTTCGGCACCGACTATCCGACCCCGGACGGCACCTGCATCCGCGACTACATCCATGTCAGCGACCTGGTCGAGGCGCATTACCTCGCATTGCAGCGGCTGCGCGCCGGCGGCGGCAACCTCGTCGCCAATTGCGGCTACGGCAGCGGCTATTCGGTGCTCGAGGTGATCGATGCGGTAAAGCGGGTCGCCGGGCGGGATTTCGACGTCAGGCTGCAGGATCGACGGCCAGGCGATGCGGTGGCGATCGTCGCCAATTCCGACCTCGCCCGACGCGAGTTGGGATGGTCGCCACGCTACGACGACCTGGAGACGATCGTCGCGCATGCGCTGCGCTGGGAGGAGATCCTGCGTGCCCGCAACACGGCGACGCCGCTGCGAAGAAGCGGCGTCTCGGCAGCCTAGCAGCGCCACTCCGAGGGGAGGCCCGATCTGCGCCGACGCCTAGCGAACCTGGTCGAGCAGGCGCTTGCACTCCAGCAACTGGATGACGACGTCGTCGAGCGCTTTCGCAGCTTCCCGTGTCAGGGCCGAAGACGGCGCCGAGGATGCCGGCTCGCGCCGCAGCAGTCCGGCAAAGGACTTCGATGGCTTGCGCTCTGTCTCGACATTCGGCTCCGCCGCCATCTTCCGGGGTTCAGCCGCGATGATGTCGATATCGTCGAGATGCACCTCGCCCGCAGACGCTTCGGCCTGGCCGGGAGCGGCGCTGCGCCCGGCCTGGATCTGCTCGATGGCGCCGGTGTCGCCGGAGCCGATGGCCACGACGAAGCGATGGCCGTTCTCCTTGAGGATCCGCTGGACACCCTTGATGGTGAAGCCCTTGACGTAGAGGAGGTAGCGGATGCCGCGCAGCAACTCGACATCATCGGGTCGATAATAGCGGCGACCGCCGCCGCGCTTCATCGGCTTGATCTGCGGAAACCGCGTCTCCCAGAATCGTAGCACGTGCTGCGGCAGGTCGAGATCGTCCGCGACCTCGCTGATCGTGCGGAAGGCGTCGACGCTCTTGTCGGTCATCGGCGATGCGTCCGTGGCTGCACCGGCTATTCCGCAGCCTTCATGACTTCGACGTCGCCACGCCGCTCGCCGTGAGCCTCGAGGATGCGGTCCTTGAGCACGTTGGACGGCTTGAAAACGGCGACACGTCGGGGCGAGATCGGCACTTCCTCGCCGGTCTTCGGGTTGCGGCCCACGCGCTCGTTCTTGTCGCGGACGAGGAAGGATCCGAAGGACGAGATCTTCACCGATTCGCCGGCGGCGATGGTCGTGCACATCTCTTCCAGCACCATTTCGACAAGCTGCGCCGATTCGGTACGGGACAAGCCAATCCTGCGAAACACTGCTTCCGCAAGATCCGCCCTGGTGAGAGTTCTATCTCCCATTCGTCCCCCCTAATGGCCCGGAAGTTGCCGGCGCTGGGATTGTTTCTTTGACGCCGTAAGTTGCGGGATAATCTGACGAAACGACTGTCGAATCAAGACCCGATATTTACCAGCGGACCAAAACGGCGCCCCAGGTGAAGCCGCCGCCCATCGCTTCGAGCAGCACCAGGTCCCCGGTCTTGATGCGGCCATCGCGCACCGCCACGTCGAGCGCGAGCGGAATCGAGGCAGCCGACGTGTTGCCGTGACCCTCGACGGTGATGATCACCTTTTCCGCCGCGATGCCGAGCTTCTTGGCGGAGGCGTCGATGATGCGCCGGTTGGCCTGATGCGGCACGAACCAGTCGACGTCGTCGGGTCCGATCCCCGCGGCCTCGAACGATTGCTCGATCACGTCGGTGATCATGCCCACGGCGTGCTTGAAGACCTCGCGTCCTTCCATCCGCAGCTTGCCGACCGTGCCGGTGGTGGAAGGCCCGCCGTCGACATAGAGCTTGGACTGGTGCGCGCCGTCCGATCGCAGCCGCGAGACGAGGACGCCGCGCGGCTCCTCCGTTTCGGCGATCTCGACCGCCTCGAGCACCACGGCACCCGCACCGTCGCCGAAAAGCACGCAGGTGGAGCGGTCCTGCCAGTCGAGGATGCGCGAGAAGGTCTCGGCGCCGACCACGAGTGCGCGTCGGGCCATGCCGCTCTTGAGATAGAGATCCGCCGTGGTCAGGCCGAAGACGAAGCCGCTGCAGACGGCCTGGATGTCGAAGGCGAAACCGTGGTCGATGCCGAGCGCCGCCTGCAGCTGCACGGCCGACGCCGGAAAGGTGTTGTTCGGCGTAGCGGTGGCCAGCACGATCAGGTCGATGTCGTCCGGCGTCAGGCCGGCAGCATCGAGAGCCCGGCGCGACGCGGTCTCGGCCAGCGACACGGTTGTCTCGCCCTCCCCGGCGATGTGCCGTGCGGCGATTCCGGTGCGCTGGCGGATCCACTCGTCGGAGGTCTCGACGATCCCCTCGAAATCCTGGTTCCACATGATCCGCTCTGGCAGGCAGGATCCGGTCCCGCGCACCACGGACATCAGTCGTGACGTCATTGCATGCTTTCCGAGAGATCTGTCGTTTCGCCGGACAGGCGATGGAATCGGTCGAGGTCGGCCTCGATCTTCTCCCGCAGCCCGTGTCGCGCCATGGCGTGGGCAAGGTCGATGGCGGCCGCAATACCTTCCGGGTTCGCGCCACCATGGCTCTTGATGACGATGCCGTTGAGGCCGAGGAAGACGCCGCCATTGACCTTGCTCGGGTCCATCTTGTCCCGCAACCGGTCGAACGCGCTCTTGGCGAGGATGTACCCGGCCCGTGCCATGAGTGTACGCGACATCGCCGCCTTCAGATAGGCGGCGATCTGGCGGGCGGTGCCCTCTGCGGTCTTCAGCGCGATGTTGCCGACGAAGCCTTCCGTCACGACGACGTCGACGATGCCCTGGCCGAGATCATTGCCTTCGACGAAGCCGCGATAGTCGATGCCGGGGATCGGCATCTCCTTGAGCAGCCGGCCGGCCTCGCGGATCTCGTCCTGACCCTTGACCTCCTCGACGCCGATATTCAGCAAGCCGACGGTCGGGCGCTCCAGACCGAAGAGCGCCCGCGCCATGGCCCCGCCCATCATCGAAAAGTCGATCAGCTGCTGCGCATCGGCGCCGATCGTCGCGCCGACGTCGAGGACGATGCTCTCGCCCTTCAGCGTCGGCCAGATCGCCGCGATCGCCGGGCGTTCGATATTGGCCATGGTGCGCAGGCAGAACTTCGCCATCGCCATCAGCGCGCCGGTATTGCCGGCGGAGACGGCGACGTCGGCCTCGCCGGTCTTCACGGCGTCGATGGCCCGCCACATGGACGATTTATACCGGCCCTGGCGCAGCGCCTGGGAGGGCTTGTCGTCCATGCGGATCGAGACGTCGCAGTGATGGAACGCGGAAGCCGCCGCGAGCTCGGGATGCGCATCCAGAACCGGCTGGACCGACTGGGTCTCGCCATACAGGACGAAGCGGACGTCCGGATGCCGCTTCAGCGCGATCGCGGCGCCCGCCAGAACCACCGCCGGCCCGTGATCGCCGCCCATGGCGTCGATCGAGATCGTGATGCCGGTGCTTGAAGTCAAATGATTCTCGCTTTCACACGCTGCCAGGCCGCGGCGCGGCGCGAAGATAGCCGTTTGAGCGGGAACGGCAACCGCCGATCGCCGGTCATTTGTCGACCTTTCCGTCCGGCCCGACGAGCGAGGAAAGCGCGCCGAATGCGGATCGCCGTCCGGCATCCGGATCCGGATCGGTGTCGACCTCGTCGAAGCTCTCTCCCTCGGCGCGGGGATACGGGTCGAGCGCCAGCACCAGCGCCTCGACGATATAGGGCCCGAGATCGATCCGGTCCCCCTGGAAGACCTCCGGCGGATCGTCGCCCTCCGGGTCGATGTGCAGCTCGTGCTCGCTGGGCGCTGCGACGCGGGCGAGCTTCGACCCCTCCGGCACGAAGACCGCCTTGAACTTCTCGTCGATCGCCCGGTCGAGCGGCTCGAGGCTGACGACGCTTTCCTGCTGCACCCGGGCGGTGATCGATCCCTCGACGCGCACCCCGTCCCGGCGCCAGGGCGTCGCGCGCAGGTCTACCCTGAGGGACCCGACCGCGACGATGTCCAGCTGGCGCGCCAGCGCCGCACGCTCGCGCTCGTCCGCATCGAAGCGGACCGGCATGCCGTCGCGCGGCAGCCTGACCGCCGAGATCTCGTAGCGCAGGACCGCGCCGTCGTCGTTGTCTGCCCGGTTCATGTTGCTTCCTTCACGTCGAGACTGCCGGCGAGAATCGCCGCCGCCGGCACCGCCTCCAAACGGGCCGCCGCTTCCCTCATGTAGGCGGCCAGCCGCGGAGGCGCACCTTCCGGGGCATCCGGCGCCACGGCGCGTGGCCGAAGCGCCTCGGCAAGGCGACCGGTCCCCGATCCGGCATCCATGGCCGGATCGTAGGCTTTGACGCGCTCGTAGAAAATGCCCGCCAGCTTGCGCATCCGTTTCGGGACCGACTGGTCTCCGACGCCGAGTTCCCGGATCGACCGGTCGATATCGGCGATGAATCGGTCGACCACGTCCTGCGCCAGCGGGCGCAGGGCGGCGTCGTCGCGGCAACGGCGGAGAAACAGGAAGACGTGGATCGACAGGGCCTCGAAACGTCCCATGACGGTGTCCGGAATGCCTGCTTCTTCATAGAGATGCGGCTGGCGGGCGCGTTCGACGAGATCGACGTAGATCGCGTCGATGATCTCGCGATTCCTGCGGCCGGCTCGCAATCGTTGGAACATGATGGAATGCCTCGTCTCTGCGGCAGGCGGTGCCACAGGCTTGCGTCGATTGCAACGCCGCCGAAGGTGCTTTACCTAGGCTCCGCCGTAGCTTTTACCGGCGAAACAGGGTTCCGCCGGTCGATTTTCGGCAGCGCCTCAGATTAGCCGCCAAGCGGTAGGCAGCTCAGACCGGTGGCCCAGGGAGTATGATTAGCGTGAACAGTTCCGTCCGCCTGAAACGACCGCTTTTCGCCACCGTCGCCGTCTCGGCCTTGCTCGTGCTCGGCGCATGCACGACGGCCGAGGTGCTGAACCAGGGTTACATCGTCGACGAGCGGTCGCTCGAGCTGACGCCGGTCGGCTCCAGCCGCGAACAGGTACTGCTGGCGCTCGGCTCGCCGTCGACGACCGCGACCTTCGACACCGAGGTCTTCTATTACATCTCCCAGAAGCGGGTCCGGCCGGTCGCCTTCATGGAACCGCGGCTGGTCGACCAGCGCGTGCTCGCCGTCTATTTCGACGCCGAAGGCCGCGTGGCGCGCATCGCCAATTACGGCCTGCAGAACGGCCAGGTCTTCGACTTCATCTCGCGCACGACCCCGACGAGCGGGCGCGACGCTTCGTTCCTCGGCCAGATCCTCACCGATACGACGAGCAGTTCGGGCGGCCCGCGCATTCCGCAATAGCGCGTCCTTCAGGACGGACAAAAAAGGCCCCGCGAGATGCTCGCGGGGCCTTTTTCATGCATGAAATTTGCGCTCAGGAATGCGCGAGCACCGCCAGGAGCAGCAGCGCGACGATGTTGGTGATCTTGATCGCCGGGTTCACGGCGGGGCCCGCCGTATCCTTGTAGGGATCGCCGACGGTGTCGCCCGTCACCGAGGCCTTGTGCGCCTCCGAGCCCTTCATGTGACGCACGCCCGCCGAATCGACGAAGCCGTCCTCGAAGGACTTCTTGGCGTTGTCCCAGGCACCGCCACCCGAGGTCATCGAGATGGCGACGAACAGGCCGGTGACGATGACGCCCAGCAGCATGGCGCCGACTGCCGAAAAGGCCTGGCTCTTGTCGGCGATCAGCAGCACGGCGAAGTAGACGACCACCGGCGCCAGTACCGGTAAGAGCGACGGAACGATCATCTCCTTGATCGCCGCCTTGGTCAGGAGGTCGACCGCCCTGGCGTAGTTCGGCTTGGACGTGCCGGCCATGATGCCCGGGTCCTCGCGGAACTGCTTGCGCACCTCTTCGACGATCGCGCCCGCCGCCCGGCCGACAGCGGTCATCGCGATGCCGCCGAACAGGAACGGGATGAGGCCGCCGAGCAGCAGGCCGACGACGACATACGGATTGCTGAGGGCGAAGTCCGGCTGCACGTCCCGGAAATACTCGTAGCCGTTGCCGGCCTGGGCCTGTGCTACGAAGTACTGCAGGTCGTAATTATAGGCGGCAAAGAGCACCAGCGCGCCGAGGCCCGCCGATCCGATCGCATAGCCCTTGGTCACCGCCTTCGTGGTGTTGCCGACCGCATCGAGCGCGTCGGTCGAGCGGCGCACGTCGGCGGGCAGGCCCGCCATCTCGGCGATGCCGCCGGCATTGTCGGTCACCGGGCCGAAGGCGTCGAGGGCGATGATCATGCCGGCAATGCCGAGCATCGCCGTCACCGCAATGGCGGTGCCGTAGAGGCCGGCAAGCTGGAAGGTCGAGATGATGCCGCCGACGATGACGATGGTCGGCAGCGCGGTGGATTCCAGCGACACGGCGAGGCCCTGGATGACGTTGGTGCCGTGGCCGGTGACCGAGGCCTGGCTGATCGAGCGCACCGGGCGGAAGCCGATGCCGGTGTAGAACTCGGTGATCCAGACGATCAGGCCCGTCACCACGAGGCCGATGATGCCGCAGATGAACAGGTTGAGCCCGTTGATCGTCAGGCCTGCGGCGGACTGGCCGATGTCGCCGAAGCCGATCGTCGCCCAGGTGGCGATGGCGAGGCCGACGATCGATAGCAGCGTCGTCGCCCACAGGCCCTTGTAGAGTGCGCCCATGATCGAGCCGTTGGCGCCGAGGCGTACGAAGAACGTCCCGACGATGGAGGTGACGATGCAGGCGCCGCCGATCGCCAGCGGGTAGACCATGGCGCTCTCGATGATGTCGGTGCCGGCGAAGAAGATCGCCCCCAGCACCATCGTCGCCACCACGGTCACCGCGTAGGTCTCGAACAGGTCGGCCGCCATGCCGGCGCAGTCGCCGACATTATCGCCGACATTGTCGGCAATTGTCGCCGGGTTGCGCGGGTCGTCCTCGGGGATACCCGCCTCGACCTTGCCGACGAGATCGCCGCCGACATCGGCGCCCTTGGTGAAGATGCCGCCGCCGAGCCGGGCGAAGATCGAGATCAGCGATGCACCGAAGCCGAGCGAGACGAGCGCGTCGATGACGGTCCGATCGGAGGCGGCAAAGCCCAGCTGTACGGTCAGGACGTAGAAATAGACGGTGACGCCGAGCAGCGCGAGGCCGGCGACCAGCATGCCGGTGATCGCACCCGACTTGAAGGCGATGCCGAGGCCGAGCGCCAGCGAGCGCGACGCCGCCTGCGCGGTGCGCACATTGGCACGAACCGAGACGTTCATGCCGATGAAGCCGGCGAGGCCCGACAGGATCGCGCCGATGGCAAAGCCCGTCGCGGCGTAGAGCGACAGGAGGAACCAGGTGAGCCCGAAGACCACCGCTCCGACGATGGCGATGGTGGTGTACTGGCGGGCGAGATAGGCCTGCGCACCCTCGCGAATGGCGGCGGCGATCTCGCGCATTCGCGCGTTGCCCTGGTCCGCCGAGAGCACGGAGCTGGTCGCCCATATCGCGTAGGCGATCGCCAGCAGGCCGCAGATGGCCACGACAATGAGAATTGTTGGCATGCTGTCCCCTCACCTGTGCACCTGGCGCGGAGCGCTGGCGCATCCCCTTCACTGCTTGCTCCGCGGTAGGCTCCCCCCGCCCCCGGACAGAGTGAGGCTATAGGAAGGCCGAATGCCGTCAAGCAGTCAGATAGGTGGCGCGGGATTCAACCCTTGGCGGCAACCCTCCGGCCTCGTAACGCCTCCAGCGCGAGGGCGGCAAGGCAGGTCGCGACCACCGGGAAGACGACGAAATTCATCGTCTCCCAGCCTGCCGCGACATAGATCCGGCCCGACAGCAGCGAGGCGGCGGCAACGCAGCCGAACAGCACCATGTCATGCAGGCCCTGCGTCTTGTTGCGCTCCGAAGGGCGGTAGGTCTCTGCGACCATGGCCGTTGCGCCGATGAAGCCGAAATTCCAGCCGAGGCCGAGAAGCACGAGGCCGAGCCAGAAATTCCAGATCGCGAGACCGGATAGCGAGACCGCGGCGCTGGCGGCGAGCAGCAGCATGCCCGCGGCGACGATCCGCGTCTTGCCGAAGCGGGCGATCAGGCGGCCGGTGAAGAAGCTCGGGCCGAACATGGCAAGCACGTGCCACTGGATGCCGAGCACGCTGACGTCGCGGGACAGGCCGCAGCCGACCATCGCCAGCGGCGCGCCGGTCATCACGAAGCTCATGGTGGCATAGGTGCCGACGCCGCAGAGCAAGCCGACGAGGAAACGCGGCTGTCGGGCGATCTGCGCCAAAGGGCGCGGGGGGACCGCGTCGGCGACGGGGTCCTCGCTCGAAGCAGCGGGGACGCGCAGGAAGCTCAGCACGGCGGCCCCGACAAGCCCGAGTACCGCCAGCGCGAAGAAGGCGCCGGCAAACTCCACCGGGAAGAACAGCCCGTCGGTGAAGCGGACGGCCTGCGGGCCGATCACCGCGGCGAAGATGCCACCAGCGAGGACGATGGCGATGGCGCGGGGCTGGTAGGTCCGCGGCGCGCCGTCAGCTGCGGCGAAGCGGTATTGCTGGGTGAAGGAGCCCCCGACGCCGACGGTCAGCAGCGACAGCGCAAACAGCCAGAAGCTTTGCTGGAAGAGCGCCATCGCGGCGCAGAGCGCGCCGGCCGACATGACCAGCGATCCGGCAACGAAGCCATGCCGGCGCCCGACGGCACGCATCAGGGCGGCGGCGGGGATTGCGCCCAGCGCGACGCCGAGATTGTAGCCGGTGACCGGCAGCGTGGCGAAGGACTTGTCGGCCGCGAGCAGCCAGAAGCCGGCGAGGCCGCCGATGGAGATGGCGATCGGCCCCGCCGAGCCGACCACCGCCTGCGCCGTCGCCAGCACCAGGGCATTGCGCCGGGCCGCATTTTCCGCGACGCCCCGCGCAATGCCGGTCATCAGTCGCGCCCCTTGCCCTCGCCCCGTTCGGACCGGGCGATGCGATCGAGAACCGCGTTGACGAGCTTGGGCTCCTCGTCGTTGTAGAAGGCCTTGGCGACGTCGACATATTCCGAGACGATCACCGCGACTGGCACGTCCTTGCGGGCGGACAGCTCGTAGCAGCCGGCCCGCAGGATCGCCCGGAGCGTCGTGTCGAGACGCGACAGCGGCCAGTCGGTCGGTAGCGACGCGTGGATCAGCGGGTCGATGCTCTTCTGCGCACGGACGACGCCGGAGACGACGTCGCGAAACCAGGCGGCGTCGGCATCGCGATAGGTCTCGCCGTCGATCTCCTGGCCGAGGCGATAGCTCTCGTATTCGGTGACGGTCTCCAGGAGGCCGGTGCCGCCCACATCCATCTGGTAGAGCGCCTGCACGGCGGCGAGACGCGCCGCGCCGCGCTTGTTGGCCTGCTTGACGGAACGCGGTTGCGGCTCGGTGTCGGCCATCGCCTTCACGCTCCCAGCCGGTCGCGCAGCGCGATCATCGCCAGCGCCGTGCGGGCCGCCGCGCCGCCCTTGTCCTTGCGCTTGGGGTCGGCCCGTTCGAGCGCCTGCTCCTCGTTCTCGACGGTGAGGATGCCGTTACCGATAGCAAGGTTCTCCTCGATGGACAGCAGCATCAGCGCGCGGGCGGATTCACCCGCGACGATCTCGAAATGGTAGGTTTCGCCGCGAATGACGCAGCCGAGGACGACATAGCCGTCATACTCCTTGTCGCCCTCGTCGGCACCGGTGAGTGCGTAGCCGACGGCCGCCGGCGCCTCCAGAGCGCCCGGAACGGTCACGACGTCGTAGGTGGCGCCGACATCGTCGAGCGCGGCCTTCGCGCCCGCGAGCAGCAGGTCACCGATGTGATCGTAGAAGCGGGCCTCGACGATGAGGATGTGCGGCGTTGCGGCCATGTTCTATTCCTTCGTGGCGGACGACGCGGCAACGCCAGCCGGGGGGACCGGCAAGGACGGCCCCGCTGCGGGTTCCGCCACCCGCCCGCGCCGGCTGATGCTTGGCTGTCCGAATGGGCCGGCGGCGGACGGCTCGCTCACGTAGCGGCCGGGTGCGCGCCGAACAGGCGCTCGGCATAGCGCGCAATCTGGTCGACCTCAAGGTTGACGACGTCGCCGACCTGCCGGTCCTTCCAGGTGGTCACGTCGAGCGAGTGCCGGATCAGGAGCACGTCGAAGCAGTCGTCCTCGACCGAATTGACCGTGAGCGACGTGCCGTCGAGGCAGACCGAGCCCTTGCGGGCGATGAAACGCTTCTCGTCAGGACCGGCCCGCAGCCGGAATCGCGTCGCCTCGCCTTCCGCCTCGACGGCGACGATCTCCGCCAGCCCGTCGACAT
Source organism: Aurantimonas endophytica (assembly GCF_014196845.1). Lineage (GTDB taxonomy): Bacteria > Pseudomonadota > Alphaproteobacteria > Rhizobiales > Rhizobiaceae > Aurantimonas > Aurantimonas endophytica. The sequence continues at coordinate 115,618 of NZ_JACIEM010000001.1, read as the reverse complement.
GGCCGGAGACGAGATGGCCGCCGATCTCGTCGCCGATCCTCAGCGAGCGTTCGAGATTGATCGCCGTCCCCTCCTCCCACACGCCCGCCGTGGTCAGCCGCAGCGCCTCCTCCCACGCCTCGACCTCGAACCAGCGCCGGTCCTCGTCGGCCTGCGGCAAGGCCGTGACGGTCAGGCAGACGCCGGAACAGGCGATCGAGGCGCCGAGATCGATGGAGGCGGTGTCGTAGGCGGTACCGATCCGGAACCGGCGCCCCTCGTCGAGTTGCTCGACCCTTTCAACGCGGCCGACGTCGGTGACGAGTCCGGTGAACATCAGTCGTCTCTCCGCACATATTCGAACCAGTGATCCGGGCCGAAGCGATAGCTCCGCACCGGCCGGAAGCGCTGGCCGGCGACAGACGGCAGGATCGGCGCGGCGACGCCGTCCGGGCCGACCTCGGTGTCGCCCTCGACAAGGATCAGCCGGTCGACGAGGTCGCTTTCCAGGAAGCTCGCGCCGGTCTCCGCACCGCCTTCGACGAGAATGCTCGACATGCCGACGGCGCCGAGATCCTCCAGCATTTCCGGCAGCGCGATCCGGCCGGTGTCCGGATCGGTCTCGCAGGAGAGGAACGCGACGCCGCAAGCGGCGAGCGCGGCGCGTCGGGCGGGGTCGGCATCGACGAAGGTGGCGATCAGCGTCGGCGTGTCGCCGGCGGTGCGCGCCAGCGCCATGCCGGGCTCTGTGCGCAGCCGCGGGTCGAGGACGATGCGTGTCGGCGAGCGGTCGCCGAGCCCCGGCAACCGGCAGTCGAGGCGCGGGTCGTCTTCCAGGAGCGTGCCGGAGCCGACCAGGATCGCGTCGTGGCGGGCGCGCACGAGATGGGTCTGCGCATCGGCGACGGGGCCAGTGATCTTGACCTGGCCGCCGCCTCGGATGCCGATCTTGCCGTCGCGCGAAACCGCAAGCTTCAGAGTCACTTCCGGCCGGTTCCTGCGATGCCGATTCAGATAGCCGGACATGGTTTCCGCCGCTTCCTCGGCCATCACCCTCGGCGTGACCTGGAGGCCGGCGGCGCGCAGGATCGCATGCCCCTTGCCGTCGACGCGCGGATCGGGATCGGCCGCGGCCGAGACGACGCGCGCCACCCCCGCCGTCACCAGCGCCTCGGCGCAGGGCGGCGTGCGGCCATGATGGGCACAGGGCTCGAGCGTCACATAGGCCGTCGCGCCGCGCGCCCGGTCGCCGGCTTCCGCCAACGCCACGGTCTCCGCATGCGGGCGGCCGCCGAGCGCGGTGACGCCGCGGCCGACGATTACCGGTCCCTCGCCATCGTCGCGGACGATGAGCGTGGCGACTGACGGGTTGGTGGCGGTTCGGCCGGCATTGCGCATGGCAAAGCGGATCGCCGCCGCCATGAAACGCCGATCAGTTTCGGAGGCGGCCGGTGTCGGGTCCTTGGAGACCGCGGTCATGCGGGCTTCGCCGGGTCGGCCGGCAACTGCGAGCGGGCCAGTTCACCGATGACGGATTCGAAGTCCTTGGCCTCGCGGAAGTCGCGATAAACCGAAGCGAAGCGGACATAGGCGACGTCGTCGAGGCCCTTCAACGCCTCCATCACCATCTCGCCGATCATGTCGGAGGGGATTTCCTGCTCGCCCGACTGCTCGAGGCGGCGCACGATCCCCGAGATCAGCCGCTCGATCCGTTCGGGCTCGACCGGTCGCTTGCGCAGCGCCACCTCGACCGACCGCGCCAGCTTGTCACGGTCGAACGGCACCTTGCGGCCGGCCTTCTTCAAGACCTGAAGCTCGCGCAACTGGATCCGCTCGAAGGTGGTGAAGCGGCCGTTGCAATCCGGACAGACGCGCCGGCGACGGATCGCCCCGCCATCTTCGGCGGGGCGCGAATCCTTCACCTGGCTGTCCTGCGAGCCGCAATAGGGGCAGCGCATGAATCCTCGCTTACTGGCCTTGCTGTGCCGCGGTGATCGACGCGCGCCGCCGCGTCAGAGCGTCGGGTAGATCGGGAAACGGTCGGTCAGGGCGATGACCTTCGCCTTGACCCGCGCCTCGACCTCGGCATTGCCCTCTTCCGAATTCGCCGACCGAAGCCCGTCGAGCACCTCGACGATCATCTGGCCGACTTCCCGGAACTCCTGGACACCGAAGCCGCGGCTCGTCGCGGCGGGCGTGCCAAGACGGACACCGGACGTTATCGTCGGCTTCTGCGGATCGTTGGGAACGCCGTTCTTGTTGCACGTGATGTTGGCGCGGCCGAGCGCCGTCTCCGAATGCTTGCCCGTGAGATTCATCGGCCGAAGGTCGACCAGCATCAGATGGGTATCGGTGCCGCCGGATACGATATCCAGCCCGCCCTCGCGCAGGGTCTCGGCCAGGACCTTGGCGTTCTCGACGACGCTCTTGATGTAGGACTGGAACGCAGGCGTGAGTGCCTCGCCGAAGGCGACGGCCTTGCCCGCGATGACGTGCATCAGCGGCCCGCCCTGCAGGCCGGGGAAGATTGCCGAGTTGATCTTCTTGGCAATCGCCTCGTCGTCGGTAAGCACGATGCCGCCGCGCGGGCCGCGCAGCGTCTTGTGGGTGGTCGAGGTGACGACATGGGCGTGCGGGAACGGGCTCGGATGCTGGCCGGCAGCGACGAGGCCGGCGAAATGCGCCATGTCGACCCAGAGATAGGCACCCACCTTGTCGGCAATGGCCCGGAACCGGGCGAAGTCGATATGGCGCGAATAGGCCGAGCCACCGGCGACGATCACCGCCGGCTTGTGCTCGACGGCGAGCGCCTCGACCTGGTCGTAATCGATCAGCCCGGTCTCGAGGTCGAGCCCGTACTGCACCGCGTTGAACCAGCGGCCGGACAGGTTGGGCTTGGCGCCGTGCGTCAGATGACCGCCGGCATCGAGGCTCATTCCGAGCAGCGTGTCGCCCGGCTTCGACAGCGCCAGCAGCACCGCCTGGTTCGCCTGGCTGCCGGAATTCGGCTGCACGTTGGCGAAGCCGCAGCCGAACAGCTGTTTGACCCGGTCGATCGCCAGGTCCTCGACGACATCGACGAATTCGCAGCCGCCGTAATAGCGCCGGCCGGGATAGCCCTCGGCATATTTGTTGGTGAGGACGGAGCCCTGTGCCTCGAGCACCGCCCTCGAGACGATGTTCTCCGAAGCGATCAGCTCGATCTCGTGCCGCTGCCGCGCGAGTTCCTGGCCCACCGCTCCGAAGATCGCCGGGTCGCGTTCGCCCAGGGAGGCTGTGAAGAAATCGCCGAAATCATTGGCGGCACCGGTGCGGACGGCCTGGCTCATGATCGTTGTCTCCCGTTGCAGTGGCTGGTCTTGGGGGCCCACCTGCCTGTCGCGACGGCCTTAGCACAGCCGCTCCGGGCGCACCAACCACGTCCCGCGGCGGCCGCTTCAAAAAGCCGCGGCCGGGCGCATCGCTGCACCCGGCCGATTTTCAGTCGCGAAAAAGGCCGGGCGATCAGTAGCCGTCGTCGCCCCGCGCATAAGGGTTTTCCTGGCCGGCCGCATAGGCGGTCGTGGTCAGCTCGCTCATCGCCAACTGCTCGGCGCCATCCAGATGGTAGATGTCGTCGCGGAACTGCACCACCGTCGGATCGGTCGCCCAGGCCGACACATAGGTGAAGTGCACCGGGATCGGGTTCGACAAGTCGATGTCCTGACGCGTACGGGCAGCGATGATCTGCTCGATCGCCTGGCGATCCCAGCCCGGCTCGTCCCGGGCGATCCAGACGATCAGGTCGCGAACGTTCTGGACGCGCACGCAGCCGGACGATTCGAAGCGCATCAGCTCGGAGAACAGGCTCTGCTGCGGCGTGTCGTGCATGTACACCGCATGGGCGTTCGGGAAGTTGATCTTCACCGAGCTCATCGCGTTGTTCTTGCCCGGCTCCTGGCGGAACAGATAGCGCACGGCGTCGTCGGAGTTCCAGTTGATCGTCTCCGGCGGGATCTCCTGCCCCTTGCCGTCGAAGATGTGGATGTCGTTCCGCTCCAGATAGGTCGGGTCCTTCTGCATCAGCGGAATGATGTCCTTGCGGACGATCGAGGCCGGCGCGTGCCAATACGGATTGAGGTTCAGGTTGGTGATCTTGGAGTCCAGGATCGGGGTCTGGCGATCGGTCTTGCCGACGACCGCCGTATGACGCTGGACCACGCGGCCGTTCTCGACGGCCTCGATGGCCGCAGCCGGAATGTTGACCATGACGAAGCGCGCGGCCCGCTCGCTGGCGAGCGCCGCCTGCAGACGGCCGAGATTGACCTGCAACTGGCGCAGGCGCAGGTCCGCCGGGACGTTCATCGCCTTGAAGGTGTGGGTGGACGCGACACCGTCGGCCGGCAGGCCGTGGCGGGCCTGGAAGCGCTTCACGGCGGCGTCGACATAGGTGTCGAAGGACGGCGAGGCGCCGGCGCTCTGCGGCAGGTCGCCCGACGCGTAGAGCCGCTGGCGCAGCGCCGTCACGGACGGCGAGGTGACGCCGAGGCGCAGGGTCTCGCCCTCCGGCACCATCTGCCAGCCGCCCATGGAGACGAGTTCGCCATAGGCCTGCACCGCCTGCTGCGTGGCCGCGAACGTGTTCTGCGAGAATACCGGCGAGTTGGAGGCGACCTGCCGGGCGCTCGTGCCGCGCGTGTCGAACTGGTCGTCCCAGTTGCCGCGGCTCGGCGCGCGCAGCAGGTCGTTCAGCGCGTTCTGGGCAAAGGCCGCGAGAGGAAGCAGCGCGGCACCGGCCGCTGCCGTCGCCAAGACGAAGTTCCGGCGCGTAAGCCGCTTCGCATTCGAGCCATCGTTCGCATTCGTCATGGTAACCCCTCGTCTCGCCGCCGCCCTGCATGGGATACGCCCGCAAGCGGCCCTCCAGGCTCACTCGCGGGCGCATGAGGCCGCACCTCGTTCCCCGCCTGTGTGACTAAAGGGTAAGGCACCGCAATATGGCCAAAGCGTGAAGCGATCCCCCTGATCTACAACGGTTACCGGCAGCAGGCATGTCGCGAACGCGCGAAGGCTCCGCCGGCCCTTGGAGGAGCCGCGGAGCCTTCACGCAGTCGTGACGGCCGGGAGATCAGAGCCGGTAGAGGATCTGATCGTTCCAGAAGCGGTCCAGCCGCTGCAGCGACCGGTTCATCTTCTGGAATTCCTGCTCGTCGAGGCCGCCGACCTTGTCGATCGAGCCGATGTGGCGGTCATAGAGCTCGGCGACGACGGCCGCGACTTCCATGCCGGCGTCGGTCAGCGAGACGCGCACCGCGCGGCGATCGACCCGCGACTTCTGGTGGTTGATGAAGCCGAGCTCGACCAGCTTCTTCAGATTGTAGGAGACGTTCGAGCCGAGATAGAAGCCGCGGGTGCGCAGCTCCCCGGCGGTCAGCACCGAGTCGCCGATATTGAAGAGCAGCAGCGCCTGGACGGCGTTGATGTCGGTGCGGCCACCGCGTTCGAACTCGTCCTTGATGACGTCGAGGAGGCGACGATGCAGACGCTCCACCAGCTGCAGCGTCTCGAGATAAAGCGACTTCAGCTCTGCCTTGGCCTCGGGCTGCGCTTCGTGGTCGTTCTTCGTCTGCGCGTTCATAGTATACTCCGCTGTTGATCTGATGGATGTTCTCTTTCGACCCCATCTTGAAAATCAACCTACGCGGCGCGTCTAAAATTCGACTTAAACCGCAGGCTTAATGCGACCTTACGAGCGACAGTTCAATTGTTTTGCTTAACGAAATCCAGCCGGCGGGTTTCAGCGGCGGCGAGCCCGGCGTTCCTCGCGCCAGCCGAAGAGGCGCAACGCCGCCAGCATGCCCAATCCCCATACGTGAAAGCCGAGCCAGACGAGGTCGCCGCCGAACAGCTCCGGGAATCCCAGGTGCATCACCGCCTCGATCAGCGCGATCAGGATCCAGATCACCGCACCCCAGCCCGCCGTCAGCCACAGACCGATTCCGGCCACCGGGTAGAGGACGGCGAGAGCCGGCGCCGCCATCTTCCACCAGAGCGGCATGAGGTCGAAGCGATCGAACGGGCCGTCCGATACGCCGACCAGGCGGATCCAGTAGCCGATCCCGAGAGTGAACAGGGCCAGCGCGGAGAGCCGGTAGAGCCACACGATCAGCCGCTGGTTGAGGCTTTCGGCCGGGGCGTCCCGCGGGGTGAGCTCGATAGTCAATGGCAACGGCCTTTCTCGCCAGCGTGGAATTTCATGCGGCGCAGGCTCGGCACCGCTTTCGACGCCGCCGGTCGCCCGGCTTCGACTGGCGTCCGAAGCTAGGGCCGCGCCGCGACCGCCGTCAATCTTGCGGTCGCCGCAGCGAAAGCCTACCCAAGGCGCCAACGGCGCTGCAGATCTCGCGCCTCGCGGCGGTCGGGCGAACCATTGCCCCAACCGGCCGCCGATAGCCATGCCGAGCGAAGGGACGGACATTCCCATGGACCACCGAAGCGATGCTCTTCCCCTGATCAGCGAACGGATCGACGCGGTCACCGGCGGGCTGCGCATGCGCCGCCTGCGCCAGGCGGACTGGACGCGCCGGCTGGTGCGCGAGACGACGCTCGGCGCCGACGATCTGATCTGGCCGATCTTCGTGCGGGAAGGCGATGGCGAAGCCGAACCGGTGCCGTCGATGCCAGGCGTCTTCCGGCTGTCGGTGGAGGGCTGCGTCGATGCAGCGCGCCAGGCGCGCGATCTCGGCATACCGGTGATCGCGCTGTTTCCCTACACGGACCCTACCAAGCGGGACGAGACCGGCTCGGAAGCGCTGAACGAGGGCAATCTCGTCTGCCGCGCCAGCCGGGCGATCAAGTCGGCCGTACGGGAAGTCGGAATCCTCTGCGACGTCGCGCTTGATCCCTATACCAGCCACGGCCATGACGGCGTGATGCAGGGCGATCGCATCCTCAACGACGAGAGCGTCGACATGCTGTGCCGCCAGGCTGTCGTCCAGGCGCAGTCGGGCTGCGACATCATCGGTCCTTCGGACATGATGGACGGTCGCGTCGCCTGCATCCGCGGCGCGCTCGACTCGGCTGGGCTGCGGGATACGCTGATCATGGCCTATTCGGCGAAATACGCCTCGGCCTTCTACGGCCCGTTCCGCGATGCGGTCGGCTCGGGGGCGATGCTGCGCGGCGACAAGCGCACCTACCAGATGGACTACGGCAATTCGGAAGAGGCGCTGCGCGAGGCGGCGCAGGACATAGCCGAAGGCGCCGACATGATCATGGTCAAGCCGGGAATGCCCTATCTCGACATCGTCAGCCGGCTGTCGCGCGAGCTTGGCGTGCCGACCTTCGCCTACCAGACCTCCGGCGAGTATTCGATGATCATGGCCGCTGCGCAGAACGGCTGGCTGGACGGCGAAAAGGCCATGCTGGAAAGCCTCGGCGGCTTCAAGCGGGCTGGCGCGGCCGGGATCCTCAGCTATTTCTCGCCGCGGGTCGCGGCGCACCTGAAGACACGCTGACACCGCCTTGCCGGCCTGTTGCGTCGCGGCATCGGGGTTCCCATTTCATGGGATGACCGCTTCCGACCGAGGATATTCGAGATGAGCTACCAGGCCGAGACCAGCTACGTGAACGCCGCCGCCGCGCGCGATCTGGACGAGCCGCGGCTGTATTCGGGGGTCCGCACGCGCCGGATCGTCGCCTTCCTGTTCGACTACGCGCTGGTCCTTATCCTCTCCATCCCGGCGGCGATCGTCGTGTTCGTCCTCGGCCTCGTCTCGCTCGGGCTCGCCTGGGGTCTTTACGCCGTACTCCTGCCGGTGATCGCCATCGTCTATGTCGGCTTCACCATGGGCAGCGCGGCGCAGGCGACGCCCGGCATGCGCCTGGCCGACCTTCGCGTCCGTCGGCTGGACGGTGCGCCGGTCGAGCCAGTGCTGGCGGTGCTGCACGGCGTCCTGTTCTGGGCCTCGGTCTCGGTGCTGACGCCGCTGGTGCTGCTCGTCGCGCTGTTCACCGGCCGCAAGCAGCTGCTCCACGATCTCCTCCTCGGCACGGTCATCGTCCGCGACAACTGACCAGGCCAGGACCGGCGCCAGCGTCGGCGAGCCGCCGCCGGCGTCGGCAGATGGCAGGCACGGCTTGCAACGCCCGCCACCGGAACCGATAAGCTGCCTCGTTCAACAAGACGCGGCGGTTCATGGATTCCTTTCACCTCTGGGCGACCTACCTGCTGATCCTCGGCAGCATCGTCGGTTACGCGCTCGATCGCTGGCCGATCGAGGCCGTGGCCGCCGCATCGCTTACCGCCTTCCTCATCCTGTTTGCCGCCCTGCCCTTCCGCGATCCCGCCGGCATCGAGGTCACGGCCGCCGACATGCTGTCGGGCTTCGCGAACCCCGCGCTGATCACGGTCATGGCGCTGCTGATGATCGGCCAGGGCCTCTTCGCCACCGACGCGATGGCGCTGCCGACGCGCTGGCTGGCGCGGCTCGGCGGCTCGGCGGGAACGGGTGCGGTCGCCATTGTGCTGCTGGCGGCGATGGCGCTCTCGGCCTTCCTCAACAACACCCCCGTCGTGGTGATCTTCATTCCGATACTGACCATGCTCGCCACCCAGCGAGGCGTTGCGCCATCGCGGGTGTTCATGCCGCTGTCCTTCCTGTCGATCCTCGGCGGCATGACGACCCTGCTCGGCTCCTCGACGAACCTCCTCGTCGCGGGCGTCGCCGAACGGTCGAACATCACGATCGGCTTCTTCGACATCACCGTGCCTGGCATCGCGATCGCGGCAGTCGGTGCATTCTACGTGATCAAGATCATGCCGAAGATCCTCAAGGTGCGCGATGGCTCGGGCGGGCGCCTGGTGGACCCGGGCGGCAAGCAGTTTCTCGGCGAGCTCGACATCATCGAGGGCCATGCCTTTGCCGGCATCACCGCGCGGGCCGGACTGTTCACCGGCCTCGGCGACCTGACGCCGCGGATGATCCTGCGCGGTGAGGAGACGATCCTGCCGCCCTTCGACGACATCACGCTGACGGAAGGCGACCGGCTGATCGTCACCGCGACGCGCCGCGCCTACGCCAAGGCGCTGTCGAGCGGCAACCTGACGATCAAGGCGCTCGATCCTTCCGGCCAGGGCGGCGACGAGCACACGAACAAGATCGGCCCGGACATGGTCATGGCCGAAGCGGTGGTGGCGCCGGGCTCGCGTTATGCCGGGCGCACGATGCAATATTCCGGCCTGCGGACGCAGTTCGGCATCACCCTGTTCGGCCTGCAGCGAAAGAGCCGGATGGCCCGCTCGGCCTTGTCGGAGATCCGGCTGGAGCCCGGCGACACGCTGCTCCTGTGCGGCCGCGAGGCCGCGATCGCCGCCTTGCGCGGCAATCACGATCTTTTGCTGCTGGAATATTCGGCCCGGCCGATCCCGCAGGGAGCGAAGGCCGCGCTCGCCAGCTCGATCTTCTTCGCCGTGGTGCTGATGTCGGCGGCCGGCGTGCTGCCGATCGTGGTGCTCGCCGTCCTCGGGGCGCTGCTGATGGTGGCGACCGGCTGCCTAACCATCGGCGAGGCGGCGCGCTCCTTCGACCGCTCGATCTTCATGCTGGTCGGCGCCTCGATCGCCGCCGCAACGGCACTGGAGCGCACCGGCGGCGCCGCGCTGATCGCCGACGGAACCGTATCGATGCTCACGGGAATGCCGCCCGCCATCATCCTCTCGGGCCTGTTCCTGGTCATCGCGGTCATGACGAACCTTCTGTCCAACAACGCCACGGCCGTGCTTTTCACCCCTCTTGCCCTCGACATGGCCCGGCGTCTCGGAGTCGCGCCGGAGCCATTCCTGGCTTGCGTCATCTTCGCCGCCAACGCATCTTTCGCCACACCGATCGGTTACCAGACCAATCTCCTGGTCATGGGGCCGGGGCGCTACCGCTTCGTGGACTTCCTCAAGGCGGGCATTCCACTGGTGATCCTCGTGTGGTTAACTTTTTCGCTCGTTGCACCGTGGTACTACGCGCTGTGAGGGAGGGTTTGCGTCCATGACCGTGCATCATCCGCAGACTCCGCAGTTCTTCCTCACTTCCCCGTCCGCCTGCCCCTATCTGCCCGGACAGGCCGAGCGGAAGGTGTTCACCCATCTCGTCGGTGATCGCGCGCCGGGGCTGCTGGACCTGCTCAGCCAGGGCGGCTTCCGCCGCAGCCAGAACATCGCCTATCGGCCGGCCTGCGAGCGCTGTCGCGCCTGCGTCTCGGTGCGGATCCTCGTCGACGAGTTCCGGCCAAGCCGATCGATGCGCCGGGTGCTCGCCCGCAACGCCGACCTCGTCGGACGGATGAGCGAGCCAAGCCCATCCAGCGAGCAATATTCGCTGTTCCGGCGCTATCTCGACGACCGCCACACGCATGGCGGCATGTCGGAGATGAGCGTTCTTGATTATGCGATGATGGTCGAGGACAGCCAGGTCGACACGCGGCTGATCCAGTATCGCGAGCGCGGCCCGGATTCGGCGTTCACTGCCGCCTCGGACGGCGATCTGGTCGCGGTGGCGCTCAGCGACGTCATGGGCGACGGCGTGTCGATGGTCTATTCGTTCTTCGAGCCGACGGAGACCGCACGCAGCCTAGGCACCTACATGATCCTCGATCATATCGAGCGGACGCGGCGTATGGGCCTGCCCTATCTCTATCTCGGCTACTGGGTGAACGGCTCGCGCAAGATGGACTACAAGATCCGCTTCCAGCCGCAGGAACACCTGATGGCCAAGGGCTGGGAACGCTACGAGGGCTGATCGCCGACGGGCCGGCGCCGCTTCACGGGGGCGGCCACCGGGACGGACCCGACGCGAAGGACCGGAACCCGGCTCAGCCGGCGAAGCGATTGCTCTTCGGGAAACCCTTGGGCACGAGCCGACCCGCCTGCGCCCGGTCGCCGCGCCACTCCAGCAGTTCGGCCTCGGAGCGCACGAAGGCGCGCCCGGCCGAATCCGACCAGGCGAGCCCGTCCGCCATGCGGAACACCCGGGTGTCGGCGACGCCGCCATCCTTGTAGCGCTGCAGCCGGACACCCTTGCCGCGGGCCATCTGCGGCACCTGAACCAGCGGGAAGACCAGCATTTTGCGGTTCTCGCCGACGATGGCGACGTGATCGCCCTCGCCCACCGGCACCGCCAGCGCCAGCCGCACGCCGGCCGTGACGTTCATCATCTGCTTGCCCTTGCGCGTTGCCGACAGCATGTCGGCCTCGGTCGCGACGAAGCCGTTACCGTCGGACGACACGAGCAGCCGCCGGCGCTCCGGATCGGCCACGAAGGCGACCGCGATGTCCTGCTCGTCGTCGAACTCGAAGGCGAGGCGGATCGGCTCGCCCTGGCCGCGGCCGCTCGGCAGCTTGTCGGCACCCAGCGTGAAGGCCCGGCCGCCGGTCGACAGGAACAGGAGCTTGTCGGTGGTCATCGCCGGGAAGGCGAGCTTCAGCCCGTCGCCTTCCTTGAAGGTGAGCCCGCTGTAGTCCGTCAGATGGCCGCGCATGCCGCGCAGGAAGCCCTTCTTCGACAGGACGACCGTCACCGCCTCCTTCTCGATCAGCGCGACCGTAATGTCGTCGAGCGCGTGGTTCGGCGCGTCGGCGAACAGGGTGCGGCGCCGCCCGAGCCTGGTCTTCTTGGAGAAAGTCTCGCGAACCTCGCGGACCTCGGCGGCGATCGCCGCCCATTGCTGCGTGTCGGAGGCCAGCAGCGCCTCCTTTCCGGCCTTCTCCTCGGTCAGCTGCTCGAACTCGCGGCGCAGCTCGAACTCCTCCAGCTTGCGCAGGGAGCGCAGCCGCATGTTGAGGATCGCCTCGGCCTGCACGTCGGTGAGCTCGAAGATGCGCATCAGCGTCGGCTTCGGCTCGTCCTCCTCGCGGATGATCCGGATCACCTCGTCGAGATTGAGGAAGGCGATCAGGTAGCCGCCCAGCACCTCCAGCCGCCGCTCGATCTGCGCCAACCGGAAGCGGGCACGCCGCACCAGCACCTCGCGCTGGTGCGCCAGCCATTCGGACAGGACGTCCTTGAGCGACATGACCCGCGGCACCTTGCCGCCGGAGAGGACGTTCATGTTGAGCGGGAAGCGGGTCTCGAAATCGGTCAGCCGGAACAGCGATTCCATCAGGATCTCGGCGTCCACCGTACGGCTCTTCGGCTCCAGCACGATCCGCACGTCCTCGGCCGATTCGTCGCGGATGTCGGCAAGCAGCGGCAGGCGCTTGGCCTGCAGCAGCTCGGCGATCTTCTCGATCAGCTTGGACTTCTGCACCTGGTAGGGGATCTCGGTGACGACGACGACGTAGCCGCCGCGCCCCAGCTCTTCCTTCTCCCAGCGCGCCCGCACCCGGAAGCCACCGCGCCCGGTATCATAGGCCTCGCGGATCACCGCCTGGCTGTCGATGACGACGCCGCCGGTCGGAAAATCCGGTCCCTGCACGAAGCGCAGCAGCATGTCGGTGGTGGCGTCGGGATTCTCGATCAGCTTCAGCGCCGCGTCGCAGAGCTCGGCGGCGTTGTGCGGCGGGATCGAGGTCGCCATGCCGACGGCGATGCCGGAGGACCCGTTGGCCAGGAGATTCGGGAAGGCGCCCGGCAGCACGACCGGCTCCTGGTCCTCCTCGTTGTAGGTGGCCCGGAAATCGACCGCGTCCTCGTCGATCCCGCGCAGCAGCAGCGTCGCGACCTCGGTCATCCGCGCTTCGGTGTAGCGCATCGCAGCGGCACTATCGCCGTCGATATTGCCGAAGTTGCCCTGCCCGTCGATCAGCGGATAGCGGATCGCGAAATCCTGGCTGAGCCGCACCAGCGCGTCGTAGATCGAGGCGTCGCCATGCGGATGGAACTTGCCCATCACGTCGCCGACGATGCGGGCGCATTTCTTGTAGCCCTGGCCGGGATCGAGCCGCAGCACGCGCATCGCATGGACGATGCGCCTGTGCACCGGCTTCATGCCGTCGCGCACGTCAGGCAGCGCTCGGCCCATGATCGTCGACAGCGCGTAGGCGAGGTAGCGCTCCTCGAGCGCCGCCTTCAGATCGATCGGTTCGATGTCCCCGGCGCCGGCCGGCGGATCGGTCAACTTGCCCATCCCGCCCCTCTAGGGCACCGCGCCAGCCGGAACAAGACCGGAACGCCGCTTATCCAGTGCTTTGTCTCGCACCGGACTGCGTGCCTCGGCGCCGCCGCCGCACGGCCATCACCGCGGCATCTTCGTCGCCGACACTCCCTTATCAGCCAGCCGCTTCCGTCCTAGATTGCGTCGGATGTAGCGATACCGCCCGACCGGCAGCATGCCGAGGCGCCGTTTCAAGAGGTTTTCATGATCATCAAGACAGGCATTCCGGCCGCCGCCACGGCGGCGCTGCTCCTGTGCACCAGTTCGGCCTTTGCCGTCGACGCCCAGGCCTTTGCCGACCGGCTCAAGGCCGTCGCATCGACCCAGAGTGTCGAGATGAGCTTCGACGCCGCGGAGGAGGACGGCGACGACGTGGTGCTGAGGGGCGTGCGCTTCTCGCCTGCCTCCGCCGAAAGTTCCGAGAAGATCGAGGAGATCACCTTCGAGAACGTCACCGGCTCGACCGCCGAGGGCTGGACGGTCGAGCGGGTGCCGATCGCCGACATCGACGAGACCGAGGAAGGCACCCACTCGACGGTAACCGGCATCGTCATCGAGGGGCTGCACCTCGTCGGCACGGAAGCGACCGATACGCCCGCGGCGATGAGCTTCTCCGAGCTCTTCTTCGACAGGGCCGCAGTGGAGTCGGTGAATGTCGAGAAGGACGGCAAGAAGGTCTTCAGCCTCAGCGATGCCTCGATGGAGAACGAGATCGCCGATGACGGGACGCTGACCTCGGAATTCGATCTCGGCACGTTCGACGCCGACTTCACCGCCGCCAACGACAACGCCGAGAGCGCCACGACGATGCGGGAGCTCGGCTATGCGACCCTCGGCGGCAACATCGCCGGCACGGCGACCTGGAACCCGACGACCGGCCTTCTGGAGCTCGACCCGTTCGACATCGATCTCACCGATGCCGGCAGCCTGTCGTTCACCTATGCGATCAGCGGCTACACGCCGGCCTTCATCGAATCGCTGAAGCAGCTGCAGCAGCAGATGGCATCCAATCCCGACAACCAGTCGGCCGCCGGCATGGCGATGATGGGCCTGGTGTCGCAGCTCTTTCTCGATTCGGCCGACCTGGTCTTCGTCGACGACAGCCTGACCGACAAGCTGCTCGACTATTACGCCGAGAAGAACGGCCAGACCCGCGAGCAGCTGATCGAAGGCCTCACCGGCATGCTGCCGGCGATGCTCTCCTACCTCCAGAACCCGACTTTTCAGGAGGAGGTGATATCGGCCGTGACGACCTTCCTCAACGATCCGCAGTCCCTGTCGATCGCCATCGAGCCGACCGCTCCGGTACCGGCGACGCAGGTGATCGGAGCAGCCATGGGCGCGCCGCAGACCCTGCCGAGCGTCCTGGCGCTGAGCGTTTCGGCCAACGACGCCACCGACGACTGACGCGAAAAAGCCGCGCCGCCCGATCTGGGTGGCGCGGCTCGATCTACAAGGGCCGCCGAGGATCAAGCCTCGTCATTGGGTCGCTTCTCAGATGTCGTCGAAGCCGCCCCCGAAATCGCCGCCATCATCGAAGCCGGTCTCCTCGTAGCCGGCATCCGCCTCTGGCTCCGCAGCCGCCGTCTCGTCGGCCCCACCGGCGTCAGCCGCCGCCGTGTCGTCACCGGCGAAAAGGCTGCCCAGCATCGAGCCGAGCATCACGCCGCCGGCAACGCCGAGCGCCGTCTGGGCCGCCCCGGCGAGAAAGCCGCCGCCGCCGCCACCCCGTCGCATGCCGGCCGACGGCACGCTGGCGCTGCCGCGCTGGCCCCAGGCGGAGCTTGCAGGGCGTTGCGATGCCGGGCTCGACCCACCCGTGAGATTACCGAACAGCCCGCCGCGCGACGCCGCCGATTGCTGCGATCCGGAAGCCGTGCCGGCTTCCAGCTCGTCGATCCGCGCCTTGGCCGCGGCCAAGGCCTGATCCTGGACGATGATCGTCTGGGCCATGAAATACGGCGCGCCGGGCTGGCTGCCGATCCGCTCGCGGATGAAGGATTCGGCCTCGCCGTCGCGCGGCGGCGCGGTGCGTTCGGCCTGGTCGAGCCGGTCGAAGAGACCGTGAATGAGCTGCTTTTCGGTCTGGTCCATGGTCGCGTGTCACTCCCTGAGCGGAGAAATTCCGTCACAGGGGATATGTCGACGCCCCGTCCGCGCTACCAACGCGAACGGGTCACAAGCCCGTGATGGCTCAGGCGTCCTTCTTGGCCACCGCCACCCGCAGGCTGAGTTCGCGCAGCTGCTGCGGCGACGCCTCGGCCGGCGCGTTCATCAGAAGGTCCTGCGCCTGCTGGTTCATCGGGAACATGGTGATCTCGCGCAGGTTCTTGGCGCCGACCAGCAGCATGACGATGCGATCGACGCCGGCGGCCATGCCACCATGCGGCGGCGCGCCGTACTGGAAGGCCCGGTAAAGGCCGCCGAAGCGCTCCTCCACCGTCTCGCGATCGAGCCCGACGATCCCGAAGGCCCTGACCATGGTCTCGACGAGATGGTTGCGGATGCCGCCCGAGGCGATCTCGAAGCCGTTGCAGACCATGTCGTACTGGTACGCCTTGATGGTCAGCGGATCCTGGTTCTCCAGCGCTTCCATGCCGCCCTGCGGCATCGAGAACGGGTTGTGGCCGAACTCGACCTTCTTGTTCTCCTCGTCCCACTCGTAGAACGGGAAATCGATGATCCAGCAGAGCGCGAAGCGGTCGCGGTCGACGAGGTTCAGTTCCTCGCCGGCGCGCGTCCTTGCCGCGCCCGCGAAGGGGTAGAACTTCTTAGGATCGCCGGCGACGAAGAAGCAGGCGTCGCCATCGTCGAGACCGAGCTGCTGGCGGACCGCCTCGGTGCGCTCCTCGCCGATGTTCTTGGCGAGCGGGCCGGCGCCCTGCACGGCGTCGCCTTCCTTGCGCCAGAAGATGTAGCCGAGGCCCGGCTGGCCCTCGCCCTGCGCCCAGCTATTCATCCGGTCGCAGAAGGCACGGCTACCGCCGGTCTTCGCCGGGATCGCCCAGACCTGGTTCTGCTCGCCGGAGGCGAGGATGTTGGCGAAGACCTTGAAGCCCGAGTCGCGGAAATGTTCGGAGACGTCCTGCATCTCGATCGGGTTGCGCAGGTCCGGCTTGTCGGAGCCGTATTTGCGGATCGCCTCGTCATAGGCGATGCGCGGAAATTCCTGCGTCACCGGCTTGCCGTCGGCGAAGGTCTCGAACACCTGGCGGATCACCGGCTCCATCGTGGCCAGCACGTCCTCCTGCTCGACGAAGCTCATCTCGAGGTCGAGCTGGTAGAATTCGCCCGGCAGGCGGTCCGCGCGCGGATCTTCATCCCGGAAGCAGGGCGCGATCTGGAAGTACCGATCGAAGCCCGAGACCATGATCAGCTGCTTGTAGATCTGCGGCGCCTGCGGCAGCGCGTAGAACTTGCCGCCATGGATGCGCGAGGGCACCAGGAAGTCGCGCGCGCCTTCCGGCGAGGACGCCGTCAGGATCGGCGTCGAGAACTCGGTGAAGCCTGCCCCGCTCATGCGATTGCGCATCTCCGCGATGATCTTCGTGCGCGACACGATGTTGCGGTGGAGCGTCTCGCGGCGCAGATCGAGGAAGCGGTATTTGAGGCGGATGTCCTCGGGATAGTCCGGCTCGCCGAAGACCGGCAGCGGCAGCTCCTTCGAGGCCGACAGCACCTCGATCTCCTGCGCGAACACTTCGATCTCGCCCGTCGGCAGCTTGGCGTTCACCGTTTCGTCGGAGCGCGCCTTGACCACGCCGTCGACGCGGATGACCCATTCGCCACGCACCGTTTCGGCCGCCTTGAAGGCCGGCGAATCGGGATCGACGACGATCTGCGTCAGGCCGTAGTGATCGCGCAGGTCGATGAACAGCAGGCCGCCGTGGTCGCGGATGCGATGCGCCCAGCCGGACAGGCGGACCGTCTCGCCGACATCCCCCTTGCGCAGGGCGGCGCAGCTGTGACTGCGATAGCGGTGCATGGCATTCTCTCTGTGGTGTCGGCGCCGCCGCGTCGAAACGCGCGGTCGACCGGGCTTGCGGTAAGGCTGAAATCGCGGGCGACAAGCGCATGGGCGTTTGGCCCTGTCAAGATTCCGCGGGATTCCTCTCCCGTCCGGCTATCAACGGCCGGGGTCTTGGGGCAGAAGGAAGGCATGCAAACCATCACCACTACCGCGGCACTGGCCGATGCCTGCGCCACCTTCGCCAACGCCGCCTTCGTCACCGTCGATACCGAGTTCATTCGCGAGACGACGTTCTGGCCGGAGCTCTGCCTGGTCCAGATGGCGTCGGACGACCTCGCCGTGCTCGTCGACCCCTTGGCCGATGGCATCGATCTCGCGCCGTTCTTCGAGCTGATGCGCGACCAGCGGGTCGTGAAGGTGTTCCATGCCGCGCGCCAGGACATCGAGATCATCTACAAGCTCGGCGGCCTCGTGCCGGCGCCGCTGTTTGACACCCAGGTCGCGGCGATGGTCTGCGGCTATGGCGATTCGATCGCCTACGACCAGCTGGTCGCACGCACCAGCGAGGGCCGTATCGACAAGACGTCGCGTTTCACCGACTGGCGCCACCGGCCGCTGAGCGAGGAGCAGCTCGTCTATGCGCTCGCCGACGTCACCTATCTGCGCGACGTCTACCGTGCGCTGAAGACACATATGGAAGTGGAAGGGCGCACCGACTGGCTGGCCGAGGAGATGGCGACGCTCGCCGACCCGGCGACCTACGATCTGCATCCGGACGACGCCTGGCGGCGGCTGAAGCTCAGGGTGCGCAAGCCGATCGAGCTGCAGGTCCTGAAGGAAGTCGCGGCCTGGCGCGAGCGCGAGGCGCGCGAGATCGACAAGCCGCGCGGCCGCATCATCAAGGACGACGCGATCTACGAGATCGCCCAGCAACAGCCGCGCGACGAACAGGCGCTGGCGCGGCTGCGGACCATCCCGCGCGGCTTCGAGCGCAGCAATGCCGGCCGGGATATCCTCGCCGCCGTCGCCCGTGCGCTGGCGGTGCCGAAATCCGACCTGCCGGCGATTCCGCGCCCGCCGCAGCTGCCCGAGGGGACCGCGGCGGCGGTGGAATTCCTCAAGGTGCTCCTGAAGATCGTCGTCGAGGAAAAGGGCGTCGCCGCCAAGATGATCGCCTCGGGCGACGATCTGGAAAAGCTCGCCTGGAAGGGCGAAGAGGCCGAAATCCCCGCGTTGGATGGCTGGCGCCGCGAGATATTCGGCGAGCGCGCTCTGGAGCTTCTGAAGGGCGAGACCGGCCTCGTCTACCGCAACCGGCGCGTCGAGGTGGTGGCGCTCTAGCTCAGCGCGCCTCCATCCGGAGCGACTTGCCGATCGTCTTGGCGAATTGCTGCAGCCGGCCTTCCGGCCGCTCGCCGATCAGCGCCGCCAGTGACCGTGGCACCACCAGCGTGAAGCCGCCGCGCAGATCCTGTGCCCAGCGCATCTGGTCGAGGACCCCGGGCATCGAGGCGGTCATCAGATAGGTGACGCGGAACAGCGAGGCGAGGATCCGCGCGCGGGCCAGCAGCCGCTCGTCGACGAGACTCTCCAACTCGGGCAACTGCACCTGCTCGAAGCTGCCCTCGTGGCGATAGTAGTTGGTCAGGCCGAGATAGGCGCGGCCGCGATGGTCGACCGCCGGAAAGGCGGCATGGGCGATGATCGACAGCGCCTGCTTGCCGCGATAGTCCGGATGCGCCCGCCAGCCGATGTCGGCGAGCAGGCACGCGGCCTCGCGGAGCCGCTCCTCCTCGGGCGATTCGTCGACCCCGAAAGCCTCGAAGGTCCGCCGGCTCCACTCGACGAGTTCCAGCGCATGGGCCGGAGAGCGCGAGCGCAGGATAGACAGTTCGCGCGCCGCCTCGATGAGCGGGTCCTTGGCCTTCTCCTCCTCCGGCAGCAGCGAATGCAGATAGCCTTCCCGCACGCCGAGCGCCGACAGGACGATCCGCGAAGGCTTGATGAACCGGATGACGCTCTTCAGCGTGATCGCGCCGTAGGCGAGCAGCGCGCGGCGCGACTTGGAGACCGCGGCGATGCCCGGGATCTTGTCCGGGTCGCTGCGCACCACGGCGTCGAGGAAGCCGTCCAGCTTGCCCGTATCGAGTTCGTAGCCGTGCATGACGTGCAGCGGGTAGCGGTTCTGCTCCATGTGCAGCTTGGCGAGGTTGCGCCACGTGCCGCCCACGGCGAAGAACGGCCGACCCTCTCCAGCGCCGGCCAGCGCACTGGCCGACAGGTGGCTGTCGGAGATGGTCTGGGCCTTCACCAGGTCGCCATCCGAGAGATCGCGCAGGCGCAACCCCCCCAGCGGCAGCGTCAGCCCGCCTTCGAAGAGCCCGTCATGGATGTCGACCAGCTCCAGGCTGCCACCGCCAAGGTCGCCCGCGATACCGTTCGGCAGGTAGAAACCGGACAGGACCCCCTCGGCGGCATACCGTGCCTCGTCCGGGCCGGACAGGATGACCACCTTCCGACCGATCGCCTCTTCCGCGGCGGCAAGGAACTCCGGTCCGTTCTGGGCTTCGCGGGCAGCCGCCGTGGCGATCGGGTAGAGGTCGACGACCTTCGCCTGCTCGGCCAGCTGGCGAAACCGGCGCAAGGCGCCGAGGGCGCTGTCCACCGCCTGCGGGTCGAGACGGTTGCTCTGGGCAAGCCCCTTGCCGAGGCCGCTCAGCACCTTCTCGTTGAAGAGCACGGTGAGCGCCCGGCTGTTGCCTTCGTAGATGACCAGTCGCACCGAGTTCGAGCCGATGTCGACGACCCCCACCGGGACGCGGCCTTGCAGCCGCCCCTGGACCGGGAGTTCAGTCAAAGCGGGCGTGGTCCGCTCGCTGTCTGGCGATGAGTCTGGGTGCATCCGACTTCAGTGCTTTACCGCGCCCGGAGAGGCTCGGATTGGTCATGAAATAGCGCTGGGCGTTGAACGGCTGTTCGCCTGGCGATGGAACGATGTGGCGCGACGTGCCGTCCGAGGCGACCGACCAGCTCTGCTGGTTGTCGAGAATGTTGCCCAGCATGATCTGCGACAGGATCTGGCTATGCACGGTTGGCGTGGTGATGGGAACGAGGGTCTCCACGCGCCGGTCGAGATTGCGCGGCATCAGGTCCGCCGAGCCGATATAGACGATCGCCCCGTCCGAGGGCAGCCCATTGCCGTCGCCGAAGCAGAAAACCCGGCTGTGCTCGAGGAAACGGCCGACGATCGACTTGACGCGGATATTGTCGGAGAGACCTGGAACGCGCGGCCGCAGGCAGCATATGCCGCGGACGATCAGATCGATCTCCACCCCTGCCCTGCTGGCCCGGTAGAGCTCGTCGATGATCGCCGGATCGACCAGCGAGTTCATCTTCATCCAGATCTGTCCGGGCCGCCCTGCCTTGGCATGCGCGGTCTCGTCGCGGATGTGGCCGATGATGCGCTGGCGCAGATTCAGCGGCGAGATGGCCAGCTTCCTGACCTCGGTGGGTTCGGCATAGCCGGTGATGTAGTTGAAGATCAGCGAGATGTCGTGGGCGATCTCGGGATCG
Organism: Aurantimonas endophytica; assembly: GCF_014196845.1. Lineage (GTDB taxonomy): Bacteria > Pseudomonadota > Alphaproteobacteria > Rhizobiales > Rhizobiaceae > Aurantimonas > Aurantimonas endophytica. Next base: position 94,974 of record NZ_JACIEM010000001.1, on the reverse strand, counting down.
GCCGTGAAGTAGGAGAGGTCCGTGTAGATACGCGCGGTGATCGGATGATAGTTCCCGGTGCCGATATGGCAGAAGCTGACCAGCCGCCCCTCCTCCCGGCGTACCACCAGCGACAGCTTGGCGTGGGTCTTCTTCTCGATGAAGCCGAACACCACCTGGACGCCCGCCCGCTCGAGATCGCGCGCCCAGCGTATGTTGGCCTCCTCGTCGAAGCGCGCCTTGAGCTCGACGAGCGCGGTCACCGATTTGCCGGCTTCCGCCGCATCGACCAGCGCCCGCACGATCGGCGAGTCGTTGGAGGTGCGGTAGAGCGTCTGCTTGATCGCGATGACGTTCGGGTCCTGCGCGGCCTGGCGCAGGAACTGCACGACGACGTCGAAGGATTCGTACGGGTGATGGACGATGATGTCCTTCTCCCGGATCGCCGCGAAGCAGTCGCCGTTGTGCTCGCGGATCCGCTCGGGAAAGCGCGGCAGATACGGCGTGAACTTCAGGTCGTCGCGCGGCGCCTTGCACAGCTGCGACACCGAATCCAACGCCAGCATCCCGTCCATGACGGAGATCCGGTTCTCCGGCACTTCCAGCTCGGCCGCGACGAAGTTGCGCAGAACCTCCGGCATCACCGAATCGAACTCGATGCGGATCACCTGCCCGCGCCGGCGGCGCTTCAGGGCGCTCTCGAACAGCCGGACCAGGTCTTCGGCTTCTTCCTCGATCTCGATGTCGGAGTCGCGGATGATCCGGAACGTCCCGGCCCCGCGCACCCTGTAGCCCGGGAACAGCTTGGCGATGAACAGCGCCACCACGCTTTCCAGCGGCACGAAGCGCATGACCCCGGCGTCGGTCAGCGGCATCTCGATGAAGCGCTGCAGCGCGACCGGCAGGCGCAGCAGCGCGTTCATGCGCTGGGAATCGCGCTCGCGCATCAGCGTCAGGGCGATCGAGAAGCCGAGATTGGGGATGAACGGAAACGGATGCGCCGGGTCGATCGACAGCGGCGTCAGCACCGGGAAGATCGTCTCGTCGAAATGCCGTTCCAGCCAGGCGCGGTCGGCGCCTTTCAGATCGCCCGCCCCGACGATGTGGATGCGTTCCTGCCGCAGTGCCTTGACCAGATCGGCGAGCGAGGCCTGCTGCTCTTCCTGCAGCTCGACGACATCCGTCAGGATCCGGTCGAGCTGCTCCTGCGGGGTCAGTCCGTCGATGCTGCGCACGGCGATCTTCTCGCGCACCTGGCCGGCGAGACCGGCGACGCGGACCATGAAGAACTCGTCGAGATTATCCGCCGAGATCGACAGGAACCGCACCCGCTCCAGCAGCGGGTGCGCGGTGTTCTGGGCTTCCTCGAGGACCCGTCGGTTGAACTGCAGCCAGGAAATCTCGCGATTGATGAAGCGGTCGGCGGGCAGCGGCTCGTCGATCTCTTCGGAGGCCGGCGCGGTGGTTTCTGCCTTGGCCGGCGGCGTCTCTAGGATGAGCGCTGCCTCCGTGGCTTCCGAGACATCGCCAGCGGCAGCCGGGCCTGCTTCGGGCGCCGCCTCGGCCTTTGCGTCCGGCGCGGTCGAAGGCTTGGCCGCAGGCCGGCGCCGGACCGTTGCGGGCTTTCGCGTGCGGGTGCCGGCCCTCGGCTTGGCCTTGGCCGGCGTTGCAGCCGTGCCTGATGTCTCGCCGTCGGTCGCCGGCCCGCTCGCCGCGCTCGTTTCGCTGGCCACCTGCTCGTCCGGCCCCGCCTGCGGCTTGGCGGCAGAGAGGCGGCGCGTACGGGTCGCCGGCTTGCGCGTCGATGTCGCGGTCCGCGGCTTCGGTGATGTCGTGTCCATGGTCATTCCTCCGTGGCGGCCGGATAGGGGCCGGACACGACCGTTTGATGACGCACGGCTTCCGCGTCGCGGTCAAGCACCCGCTTGAGCAGGCGACGAGTGACTCGCTCCTTGGAGGCGAGCGCCTCGCGATCGACAGCCGCGACGAGCTGCCGGGCCGCGTCGAGCGACCGCTCCATGCGCTCGCCGAGATAGCGCAGCGCTTTGGCATCGATGTCGATCTGCCGGTCGGCAAACAGCTTTACCAGGACGCCCGCCAGGAGTTCGTCGTCAGGGGCGCCGAGCTCGGCGACGGTCGCGGCGGCGAGCCGGGACCGCAGGTCTGCCAGGGCAAAGGTCAGGTCCCTCGGCATCCGGCGCGACGTCGCCAGCAGCGTTCCGCCGCCGAGGCGGGCCGCGTTGACGACCGCGAAGAGCTCGTCCTCCGCCAGGTCGCAGTGGTCGATGTCATCGAGCACCGCGCGGAAATCCGGCTGGTCGAGCAGACCCGACACGCCACCCCGACGGACCGGCACCGCGCCTGCCCGCTCGGCCCAGGCTGAGGCGAGATGGCTCTTGCCGGACCCGGGTGGACCGACGATCACCAGCACGGAATGGCGCCAGGCAGGCCAGGAGTCGATGGCCTCGACGGCAAGGCGGTTGGAGGCGGACAAGACGATGTCGTCGCGGGCGTGCGATGCCTGGTGCGGCAGGTCGAGCGGGATCTGGGAAGGCACTGCGTCTTACCTCAGCCGCGAGGTTCCGGGTCGCCACCCGACTGGATCACCTGCGGCGGCATGCGTGTCTCGATCCGCCCCGGCGTCTCGACAAGGCCGCTGCGCCCGAAGAACATCTCGCTGCGTAGATACTGGGAGAGCGCGAAGCGCACCAGCACGCCGACGGCGGCGGCGGCCGGCACGGCGATCAGCAGGCCGACGAAACCGAACAGCGTGCCAAAGGCGAACAGCGCGAACATCAGCCAGACCGGATGCAGGCCGACCGAAGCGCCGACGAGCTTGGGCTGCAAGATGTTGCCCTCGAAGAACTGGCCGACGAAGAAGATGGCGGCGACCGCGAGCACCCAGGGCCAGTCCGGCCAGAACTGCACGAGCGCCACGCCGACGGAGAGGATCAGCCCGATCGCCGAGCCGACATAGGGAATGAACGAGATCAGCCCGGTGAACAGGCCGATCAGCAGCCCGAAATTGAGACCCACCAGGGTCAGGCCGACGCCGTAGAACGTCCCGAGGATCAGGCAGACGCTGCCTTGCCCGCGCACGAAGCCGGCGACGGACGCATCGATGTCGCGTGCCAGGCGCCGCACCGTGGCCGCGTGCTGGCGCGGGATCCAGCTGTCCACCTTGTCGACCATGCGGTCCCAGTCGAGCAGCATGTAGAAGGCGACGACGGGCGTGACCACGAACAACGAAACGAAATTGACGACGGCCAGCGACGAGGACCAGAGCGAGCCGAGGAACGACGTGACGATTCCCGTTCCCTGGCTGGCAAACTGGGCGAGGTCCTGCTTGAGATCGAGTTCGTCGCCGGTGAAGAGGAAGGCGAGCGGGCCGGCCCGGGCGGAGACGGCCAGCGCCTGCAGGCTGTCCAGATATTCCGGCAGACGCTCCGAGAAGCTGACGATCTGGCCGCCCACCACGGGCACGACGATCAGCACGGCCGCGGCCAGGGCGATGATGAACAGCACGAGGATGACCACGGTCGCAGCGATCCGCGACAGGCCACGGCGCTGGAACCAGTCGGCGACCGGGTCGAGAAAATACGCCATCGCCATGCCGAGAACGAACGGCAGCAGGATGCCGGAAAACACCCACAGCATCAGCACCACGAGAAGGGCGGCTACGCTCCAGAACAGCACCTGGCGTCGGATCAGCGCGCTTTGATCGGTCATCGCGATTCGTCTTCCCGGTGCGTCGGCATTTCGCCGGAAGCCATATGCCGAAGCCACTCGAGGAGATAGGCAGTGGCCGAGATTGCGGTCAAGAGCGCCGTGAGGCCGATGAGGACGTCGATGAACGGCGCCAGCGGCAGATGGAAGACAGGCTCGGCCAGCGCGAAGCCGGCGAGCAGGAGCTGCGCCAGCGTCGTCAGCTTCGAGACCAGCAGGGGCCGGACGGTGATCGGCCGGCCCATCATGAAGGAGAGGACGACCGCCGCCATGATCAGGAGGTCGCGGCTGACGACGGCGATGGCCAGCCACGTCGGCAGTTCGCCGAGCATGCCGAGACCGACGAAGATGGTGATCAGCAGCGCCTTGTCGGCGATCGGATCGAGATACGCGCCGAGCGCCGATTGCTGGTTGAAGCGGCGGGCAATCGCGCCGTCGACCGCATCGGACAGGCCGGCAAGAATGAATATCAGGAACGCCAGGCCGGGACGGCTGTCGACCAGCGCCCATACCAGCACGGGAACGGCCAGAAGCCGGGCGATCGAGATGAAATTCGGGATGGTCATCGGGCGATCCCCTGTCGCCCCGCCGCCCTGTCCGCGGCCTGCCCGACGCCCGTGACGATCCCGCTTGCCATGTCTCGGGTCTTGCTCGCGGCCGGCGATCATGTCAACTCGGCGCGAACAGAGGCGGGACCATGGCCGACAACACCAATGCTCTGACCTATCGCGACGCCGGGGTCGACATCGACGCGGGCAACGAGCTCGTGCGACGCATCAAGCCGCATGTGCGCGCCACGGCGCGGCGCGGCGCCGACGGCGAGATCGGCGGCTTCGGCGGGCTCTTCGACCTGAAGGCGGCCGGCTTCACCGACCCGCTGCTGGTCGCCGCCAATGACGGCGTCGGGACCAAGCTGCGTGTGGCGATCGAGACCGGCATCCATGACACGATCGGCATCGACCTCGTGGCGATGTGCGTCAACGACCTCGTCGTGCAGGGCGCCGAGCCGCTGTTCTTCCTCGACTATTATGCCACCGGCAAGCTCGACCCGGCCGAGGGCGAGGCGATCGTCCGCGGCATCGCCGAGGGCTGCCGGCAGGCCGGCTGCGCGCTGATCGGCGGCGAGACAGCGGAGATGCCAGGCCTCTACGCCGACAAGGACTACGACCTCGCCGGCTTCGCGGTGGGTGCGGTGGAGCGCGATCGGCTGCTGCCGGCGGGCGGCATCGTGGCCGGCGACATGATCCTCGGCCTTGCCTCCTCCGGCGTTCATTCCAACGGTTATTCGCTGGTGCGGCGCATTGTCGAGCTGTCGGGCGCCAGCTACGACGAGCCTGCGCCGTTCGACGCAAGCCGCAGCCTCGGCGCGGCGCTGATCGAGCCGACGCGGATCTACGTCAAGCCGCTTCTGTCGGTCTTCGCCGAGACGTCCGGCATCAAGGCGCTGGCACACATCACCGGCGGCGGATTCGTCGAGAACATTCCGCGCGTCCTGCCGGATACGCTGCGCGCCGACATCGACCTCTTCGCCGTCCCGGTGCCGCCGGTCTTCGGCTGGCTGTCGCGCACCGGCGGCGTCGCGGAAGCCGAGATGCTGCGCACCTTCAACTGCGGCATCGGCATGATCGTCGTGGTCTCCGAGGCGGACGCCGCAACGGTCGGCGCCTTGCTGCAGGCGGCAGGCGAGACGGTGGTGCCGCTCGGCCGCGTCCTGGAGCGCAAGGGCGAAGCCGTCACCTTCAACGGCAGCCTGGCGCTCGCATGAGCAGCGTCCGCCGCAAGCGGGTCGTCGTCCTGATCTCGGGGCGCGGCTCGAACATGCAGGCGCTGATCGCGGCCACGATGGACCCGTCCTTTCCGGGCCAGATCGTCGGGGTGATCGCCAACAAGCCCGACGCGCCCGGCCTCGAGACGGCGCGGCGGCACGACATCGCGGCGATCCCCGTCGACCAGAAAGCTTATGACAGCCGCGAGGCGCACGAGGCGGCGGTGCTCGACGCGCTGGCCGAACTCGACCCGGACATCGTCTGCCTCGCCGGCTACATGCGGCTCCTGTCGGCGACCTTCGTACAGCGCTACGCCGGCCGGCTGATCAATATCCACCCCTCGCTGCTGCCGCTATTTCCCGGCCTCGAGACCCACGAACGGGCGCTCGCCGCCGGCATGCGGATCCATGGCTGCACCGTCCATTTCGTCACCGAGCGCATGGACGAAGGACCGATCATCGCTCAGGCGGCGATCGCCGTGGAAGCCGGCGACACCCCCGACACGCTGTCCGAACGGCTGCTGCGCGCCGAACACCGGCTCTACCCGCACGCCCTCAAACTGATCCTCGACGGCACGGTGCGCATGACCAACGGCCGCGCCGTCGTCGAAAGCCGTCGAAGGCTGTCCGAGGAGCCGGACGGGCTGCCCGAGAGCCCGCTGATGCTGGTCTCCCCGGATGCGCGTCGGGGATAGGCGCCAGGTAACGGCGCGAACGGATCGAGCCAGCCTGTGGACCGAATGATTTTCCCTTAGGTAAGGATGGCGGCGGATCCTGCCGTCTGCGATAGTTCGCGGGTCAGTCTGCCAGCCGCATGCAGCCTGGCCGATCGTCGCCTGTCCGAACATCGGTATCAAGACGGGAAGCGCTTCGCCGGCACCGCAGGGTGAGTGGGAAACGGCGGCAGGAGCGGCGATGGGTGGATTGCGCGTAGACTCTCGGGATCGACCACGCGGCTTGCGGCTTGCGACGCTGTGTGCCGCGACCTTGCTAGGCATGATGGAAACGCTCCAGGCGGCCTCCTGCCCGGCCGAACGGCCCGAGCCGCTGCTGCCGACCGATCCCGCCCTCTGCTCCAGTCTCGCCGAGGCGGTGCGCCAGCCGTCGGCCCTGCCGCTCGACCAGTACGAGGCGAAGCTCGACCAGTTCTTCGGCCAGTACTGCCACCGCGACACGGCGGCCGGCTGGCGGCGCGACCGCACCGTACGCGACACGGGCCCGTTTACGGCGCGGTTCGCCGACGGCAACTGGACCGGCACCGATCACGGCACGCATGCGCCGGTGGTGATCTGGTACTCGCCGGAAATGGCGGACTGGCTGGTCGCGAACCGCGCCGACGACGAGGTGCCGGGCGAGGCACCGCCGGTGTCCGACGGCGCCATGATGGTGAAGGAGATGTTTCCCGCACCCGCCGCCGATTGCGTCGCCGTGCCGCCGGAGCGGCTGTTCCCGACCAGCGGTGCGGCGATCATGATCCGCGATGCGGAAGCTTCCTATGATGGCTGGTTCTGGGGTTGGTACGGCTTCGGATCGGATAGCGGCTGGGCGCCGGACTGGCCGCCCGCCCCGAGCAATCCGCTGCCGAACATGGGCTTTGCGCAATACTGCCTGAACTGCCACGCCTCCGCCGAGAACAACCACACCTTCGCCTCGCCGAAGAACATTCAGGGCGAGCCGGGACGCTCGCTGGTGTTTCTCAGCCAGAACGTGCCGCCGCAGCCGCCCGCCGAATCACACCACGATGCGGTCACCACCCAGGAGGACCCGGTTCGCCGGCACGTGCAGCCGCTCGCGGCGCCGGACCGGGACGTGCTGGCGGCGCTGCGCGCCTACGCTTCGGGCGCCGATGAGGCGGCTGGCGTGCCGATGCCGTCGCAGACCTACGACCAGACATGGGTTGCCGCGGGCGGGCCGACGGCCGCCGACACGTTCCTCACCTCCAGCCAGTGCCTCGGCTGCCACGACGCCGGCAGCACCGGTCTGCAGTTCGACATGACGGCGCCGAACCCGCATGGCGACAATCTCGAGAACCTCTCGCCCTATGCGACCTGGCGCTCGTCGCCGATGGGGCTGGCCGGCCGCGACCCGTTCTTCTTCGCCCAACTGGCGAGCGAGACGCAGACTTTCCACCCGGGCGCCAGCGATGTCGTGCAGGACACCTGCCTCGGCTGCCACGGCATCAACGGCCAGCGGCAGTTCCACGTCGACGGGTCGGCCGACGGCGGCGCCTGCGCGCCGTTCACGCGGGAGATGGTCGACGCCGTCCCCTACCCGGATGGCAATCCCACCGCCGAGCACGCCAAGTTCGGCGCGCTGGCGCGCGACGGCATCTCCTGCACGGCCTGCCACCGCATGGCGCTGGGCGAGGCCGGCACGGCGGCGGCGGACCAGCCGCAGAACGCCTGCGTCGCCGAGCGGCAGGAGTTCCTCAATCCCGACAATACCGGCTTTGCCCGAACCTTTACCGGCAGCTTCCTGGTCGGCGCGCCGGACCGGCTGATCGGGCCGTTCGAGAACCCGAAGACCACGCCGATGAAGGCCGCCTTCGGCAACATCCCGGCACACGACACGGCGATCGCCAGTTCCGAGATCTGCGGCACCTGCCACACCGTGCACCTGCCGGTGATGCAGGACGCCGAGGTGATCGGCCACACCTACGAGCAGACCACCTATCCCGAGTGGGCGTTCAGCGCCTATCGCACCGGCGAGAGCCCGGACGGACCGCTGCCGCTCGGCGCCGGCAGTGCCGCCGAATCCTGCCAAGGCTGCCACATGCCGTCGCGCGATGCGGCGGGCGTGCCCTATCGCTCGAAGATTGCCAGCATCCAGGAATATTCGAACTTCCCGCAGGCCGAGAACGTGCTGCCGCCGGAGGAGATCGACCTTGTCGAGCGCGATGGCTTCGCCCGGCACACGCTGGTCGGGCTCAATGTCTTCCTCATCAAGATCGCGCAGCAGTTTCCAGACATATTGGGGATCGGCCTGCCGGATCCGATGCTCGGCAAGAAGGGCCTCGACCCGCTGCTGCGGACGGAGCGGGCGATGCTGGACCTTGCAGCCGAAAGTACAGCGGCGATCACGGCTACGGAAATCGTCAACGACGGCAAGACCTTGAGCGCTACGGTGAATGTGGAGAACAAGGCCGGCCACAAGTTCCCGTCCGGTGTCGGCTTCCGCCGGGCCTTCGTGGACTTCCGGGTGCTGGACGCAAGCGGCGAGACGCTCTGGGCCTCGGGCCGCACCGACGGCGCCGGCGTCCTGGTCGATGCCGGCGGCGTGCCGGTGACGGGCGAGAACTGGTGGGCGGAAGACTGCTCGGCCCGTGTCGAGCCGGAGAAGCGGCTGCACCAGCCGCATTACCAGACGATTACCCGACAGGACCAGGTGCAGATCTACCAGGAGCTCGTGTCGACGCCGCCGGATGGGCCGGAGCCACCGATCTGCGGCCCCGGCACGACGCCGCAGGGTATGCTGACGACGAGCTTCCTGTCGATCTGCTCGTCGGTGAAGGACAATCGGCTGCTGCCGCACGGCTATCTCGGGGTCGAGGACCGCAAGGTGATCGCCGCGGCGCTGGGCGCCGGCGAGGAGCTGGCGCTGGAAACCGGCTCCTACGGCGTCGGCGACGATCCGGACTACCAGACCGGCGGCGGCGACAGTTTCGTCTATGCCGTGCCGCTGGCCGATCTGCCCGCGGGCCAGCAGCCGGCTTCGGTCGAGGCGACGCTCTACTACCAGGCGACGCCGCCCTTCTATCTGCAGGACCGTTTCTGCACCGCCAAGGGCGCCGACACCGACCGGCTGAAATACCTCGTCGGCCGCCTCGATCTCAGCGGCACGGAAGCGGAAGACTGGAAGCTGCGGGTGGTGACGACCGGGCCGGTGGCGATCCACGGCCAATGAGCAGATCGACGCTGGAGGTGAAACAGATACCGGGTCACATCGTGCTCCGACCCGCCCGCGACGTCGATTACGACGCCGTCGCCGAAGTATGGCACAAGAGCGCCAGCCTTCCCGACGTTGGACCCGCTGTCATGCCGTCCGAGAAGGAGCTTCGCTGCCGGATCGACGCGGAACTCGTCGCAGGATGGCGCGTGACCGTGGCGACCGATGACGACGCTGTTGTCGGTTTCGTCGCGACGCGACCCAGTGATGCGATTCTCTGTGAGTTGTTCGTGCACCCCGAAAATACCGGAGCCGGGGTCGGGCGAGCGCTTCTGAAGCACGCCATGACCACGATGCCCAGGGGATTTTCCCTCTACACGCGCTCGGTAAACACCAAGGCCCGACTGTTCTACGAGCGAGCCGGGCTGGTGCGGTCGCACGAGGATGTTCATCCTCGAACCGGCGACCCCGTAACCTTCTACGCATGGAAAAGGTGAGGCTGATCACGGCGCCGCGGTGACCGGCGAAAGATATCCGTTGGCTGGCCTCACCGGCCAAGCCTACCCTGCCCGCAGCCACACCTTGTTGTCGTGGAACGCCGCGCCGCCGAAGGGTGCGACAGGGTCGGCGCCGGTGAGAACGTTGATCCCCTCCCCGTCGAGGAAATCCGAATTCGCCCACAAGCCCTCGTGGACCAGCACGCCGGGCTTGACCGTGTCGCTGACCTTGACCGGCAGGCGGACTTCGCCGCGGCTGTTGCCGATGGTCACGAGCTGGCCGTCGCCGAGGCTCTCGCGCAGCGCATCCTCGGGATGAACGAGCAGTTCCGGCCGGCCTTCCCGCGAGCGCGAGCCGCGCGTCTCGGCGAAGGTGGAGTTGAGGAACTGCCGCGCCGGCGATGTCGCCAGGCGGTAGGGGTGCGCGTCGTCGGCGATCTCGATCAGCTCGACATGGTCGGGATAGACCGGCAGGCCGGCGACCGGCCCCTGCGCCCCGAGGCTCTCCGGCGGCCGGTTCGGCGCCGGCGAGCCGGTCCAGTCGGGGCGGAAGCGGAATCTGCCGTCCGGCCAGGCGAAGCCCGACAGGAAATGCGCCGTCTCGAAGGGCGGCTGGCGGTCGATCCAGCGCTCGCGCTGCAGCCCGTCGAAGCCTTCGGTGTCGCCGGCGGCCTTCAACATCGTGTCGATCAGCGTCCGCTCGGTCAGGCCGAAGCCGGGCCGGTCGGCGACGCCGAGGCGCTTGGCCAGTTCCTCGACCACGAAATGGTTGGTGCGCACCGTCTCCGGCGGGTCGACCAGCTTCGGCCCCAGCACGATGTGGTTCTGGCCGCCGCCGCGGTAGATGTCGTCATGTTCGAGGAACATCGTCGCCGGCAGCACCAGGTCGGCCAGCTTCGCCGTGTCGGTCATGAACTGCTCGTGGACGCAGGTGAACAAATCCTCGCGGGCAAGGCCCTGCCGGACCAGCCGCTGCTCCGGGCAGACATTGGCGGGATTGGTGTTCTGGATCAGCATCGCCGTCACCGGCGGGCCGTTCGACAACGCCGCGGCGTCGCCGGTCAGCACCGCGCCGATGCGCGACTGGTCGAGATAGCGGATCGATGGGTCGCGGTCGGCGCTGCCCATGATCTCCGACTTGTCGAGGCCGAAGATGTCGGAGTTGGAGTGGAAGGCGCCGCCCCCCTCGTGCCGCCAGTTGCCGAGCACCGCCGGCACCGACATCGCCGCATGCATCGCGACGGCGCCGTTGCGCTGGCGGGTGAAGCCGTAGCCGAGGCGGAAGAAGGTCCGCGGCGTCCGCCCGACCAGGGTAGCGAAGGCCTCGATCTCCTCGACCGCCAGCCCGGTGATGGCAGAAGCCCACTCCGGCGTGCGGGTCGCCAGATGCGCCTCCAGCCCGGCGGGATCGTCCGTGTAGCGGGCGAGATAGTCGCGGTCGGCGGTGCCGTCCCGGAACGCCACGTGCATCAGCGCACAGGCGAGTGCCGCGTCGGTGCCGGGCCGAAGCTTCAAAGCGAGATCGGCCTGCTTCATCGTGGCATTGTCGTAGATGTCGATGACGACGATCTTCGCGCCGCGCTCCTTGCGGGCCCTGGCGGCGTGGGTCATCACATTGACCTGCGTCGACACCGCATTGGTTCCCCAGATGACCAGGCAATCCGCCTGCGCCATCTCGTGCGGATCGGCGCCACGCATGGCGCCCGCCCCGACGAACCAGCCGGTCCAGGCCATGTTGGTACAGATCGAATCGAACTGGCCGGAATAGCGCTTGGCGTGGCGCAGGCGATGGATGCCGTCGCGCTGCACGAGGCCCATCGTGCCGGCATACTGGTAGGGCCAGACGGCTTCCGAGCCGTGCCGCGCCTCGGCCGCGACGAACTTCTCGGCGACGAGGTCGAGCGCGTCGTCCCAGCCGATCTCGCGCCAGCCGCCCTCGCCCTTGCCGCCGATCCGCTGCATCGGCTTCAGCAGCCGGTCCGGCGAATGGATGCGCTCGGCGTAGCGGGCGACCTTGGCGCAGATGACCCCGGCCGTGTAGTCGTTGGCGGCCGCCCCGCGCACCCGGCCGATCGTGTGACCGTCGAGGATCTCGACGTCCAGCGCGCAGGTGGAGGGACAATCATGCGGACAGGCGGAGTGCCCGATGGTGACGGCGAGCGGCTTGTTCATCCTCGATTGATAGCGCAACCGAAGGGGCGACCCCAATTCAAAATGTCGATCGCTGGCATTCGAATGGCTGCAGGGTCGCAGCGCAATCGGCGCAAAAAAGGGCCGGACCTCGCGGTCCGACCCCTTCAGACGCAGCTGTGCCAATGCTCAGGCGGCGTAACGCGCGCGCTCTTCCTGGCTGAGCGACGGATAGTCCGTGTAGCCTTCCTCGCCACCGCCGTAGAACGTCTTCTCGTCCCATTCGGCGAGCGGGGCGTTGAGCACGAAGCGCGTCACCAGATCGGGGTTGGAGATGAACAGCCGGCCGACGCAGGCGAGATCGGTCTCGCCGTTCTCCACCCGCTCGATCGCCAGGTCGCGGTCGTAGCGGTTGTTGCCCATGTAGACGCCGTCGAAATGATCTTTCAGCGTCCAGGCCTTGAACTTGTCCGGGTCGCGATTGCCGCGGGTCTCGCCTTCGATGACGTGGAGATAGACCAGCTTGCGCTTCGAAAGCTCCTCGACATAGCGGGTGAACAGCGGCTCGGGATTGCTGTCGCGCAGGTCGTTGGCCGGGCTCACCGGCGAGATGCGAATGCCGACGCGCTCGGGTCCCCAGACGGCGACCACCGCATCCACCACCTGGAGCGGGAAGCGCATGCGGTTCTCGATCGAGCCGCCGTATTCGTCGGTACGCTGGTTGGCGCCGTCGCGCAGGAACTGGTCGAGAAGGTAGCCATTGGCCGAGTGGATCTCGACGCCGTCGAAGCCCGCGGCCTTGGCGTTCTCCGCCGCCTTGACGTAGTCGGCGACGACGCGCGGCAGCTCGTCCTTGTCGAGCGCCCGCGGCACCGGAATGTCCTTCATGCCGTCATTGGTGAAGGCGGTCATTTCCGGCTTCACCGCCGAGGGTGCGACCGGCAGCGCGCCGCCCGGCTGCAGGTCCGGATGCGAGACGCGGCCGACATGCCAGAGCTGCATGACGATCTTGCCGCCCTCTTCGTGGACGGCGTCGGTGACGCGCTTCCAGTCGGCGACCTGGCGATCGGTGAAGATGCCCGGCGTCCAGGCATAGCCGCGGCCTTCCGGCGAGATGTTCGTCGCCTCGGTGATGATCAGCCCGGCGCCGGCGCGCTGGCGATAGTACTCGACGTGCATGTCCTTGAGGTCGCCCTCGTCGGTGGCGCGGCTGCGGGTCAGCGGCGCCATGACGACGCGATTGGCGAGGCGGACGGGTCCGAGGTCGATTGGTTCGAACAGCTTGGCATTGGTCATTGCGGGGCTCTCTCCTGAATGCGATGAGGGCACAAAGCCCCGTTCCCCACATCATCTGGGCATTTGCCGCAGTGCGGTAAGACCCTGAACACAGCGTTCGCCATAGACGAACGCCAAATCGGCCGGCGGCGGGACGCCGGCGAGAGGTGACCCGTGAACTATCGTCATGCCTATCATGCGGGAAACTTCGCCGATGTGGTCAAGCATGTCCTGCTGACCCGGCTGATCGAATACCTGAAGCGCAAGGACAAGCCGTTCCGCGTCTTCGATACGCATGCGGGACGCGGCCTCTACGATCTCGCCGCCCCCGAGGCGCAACGCACCGGGGAATATCGCGACGGTATCGAGCGGGTCGTCGCGGATGCACCGGAGCTGTCGGCCGATCCACTTTTCTCGGCCTATTTCGCGGCGATCGGGCCTGACATCGCCGCTCACCGCTATCCCGGCTCGCCGCTGATCGCGCGCCGCCTGCTGCGCCACCAGGACCGGCTGTCGGCCTATGAGCTGCATCCCGCGGACGCCGCGGCGCTGCGGGCGCTGTTTGCCGGCGACGTGCAGGTGAAGGCGATCGAGCTGGACGCATGGCTGGCGCTCGGCTCGCACCTGCCGCCGAAGGAAAAACGCGGCCTCGTGCTGATCGACCCGCCTTTCGAGAAGACCAGCGAGATCGACGACATCGCCGCCGGCCTTGCCCGCGCCTACCGCCGCTGGCCGGGCGGAACCTATGCCGTCTGGTATCCTCTGAAGCGGCCGGCCGCCGTCGCGGCGCTGCACCGGGCCCTTGCCGGCCTCGGCGCCGACGAGGTCGTCGTCGCGGAATTCCTGCGCGAGGCCTACGGTCCGGACGAGCGCTTCGTCGGCACCGGCCTTGCGGTCGTCAATCCGCCGTTCGTCTTTGCCGAAGAGGCAAAGGCCGTGCTGAAGCGGTTGGTGCCGCTGCTCGGGCATGGCTCGACGGCAACAGCGCGGGTTTTTGCGCCGACCGCCGACACACCCTAGCCGCGGCGCCCTGCTTTCGTGATAACGCTCGGGGAACGAACAGCCGCTCCTGCCGCGAAAGGCTCCGCCATGCGCCCTTCTTTCGTCTTCGCCGCCGTGATCATGTCCGCCGTCTTCATGGCTGCCCCGTCGAAGGCGGCAGACACCATGCGCGGCCACGCGCCCTCGTCGGCCACCAGCACGCTACCCGCCTGCGATGATGCCAAGGTCCTCGCCGAGGTCGAAGACCAGTTCGAATACGGCGCTCCGCGCGTCCTGGCCGCCCCGCTGGCGATCCTCGAGTTCAGCGGCATGTTCGAAAAGGCTTATTTCCCACAGAATAACGTCGGAGCGCCGCCAGAGAACCCCATCGAGCGGCGCTACTGTCAGGCGAAGGCGCTGATCTCCGACCACCAGTACCGGACGGTCTATTACGTGGTCGAGTACCCGATGGGATTCGCCGGCTCGAACGGCTATCTCGGTATCTTCTCGCCGCTGCGCGGCTGGCGCGCCGAAGGCTGCGTGCTCGGCCTCGACGCCTGGCACGTCTACGGGGCCAATTGCGAATCGCTTCGCCGCTTCCAGCCGGAAGGCCGCACCTACGCCTATCCCGACTACGTCACCAAATAGGTTCTGCGTCTCTCATGCGTCTGTATTATTCCCCTGCCTCGCCCTTCGCCGCCAAGGTCCGCATGGCGGCCAGCCACTGCGGATTCGAGCTGGACGAGGTCACCGTCGACACGTCCGCCGAGCCGACCGACCTTCTGGCCGCCAACCCGCTCGGCAAGATCCCGAGCCTGGTGACGGACGATGGTTGCCCGGTCTTCGACAGCAGCGTGATCTGCGACCTGTTCGACCGGATGAGCGGCAACCAGCTTGTGCCGCAGACGCTCGATGCCTGGCGGGCGGTGAAGACGTTCGAGGCGACGGTCGACGGCGTCATCGATGCACTGCTGCTGACCGTGTACGAGGTCCGCTACCGGCCCGAGGAAAAGCGCTATGACGGCTGGGTCGACAAGCAGACCCGCAAGGGCGAACGCGGCCTCATG
Source organism: Aurantimonas endophytica (assembly GCF_014196845.1). Taxonomy (GTDB): domain Bacteria; phylum Pseudomonadota; class Alphaproteobacteria; order Rhizobiales; family Rhizobiaceae; genus Aurantimonas; species Aurantimonas endophytica. The sequence goes on along the minus strand of NZ_JACIEM010000001.1, from coordinate 79,669 downwards.
GTGCTCGACCAGCGGCTCGACGAGCTCACCCCCGAACTCACCACGGCGCATTTCGCCCTGGCGGGTCTGCTCGGCTGGATGAACATACGGTTCCCCGGCAAGGCCGCCGGCGAATTTCCGCGGCTCGCCGCATGGCTCGACGGGTTCATCGCGTCGAACCCGACGCTGGCAGCTTACGTGCCCCGCCCCTAGCCATCTGCCTCCGTCGCGGGTCAGAACTTGAGCGCGACGCCGGCCCGGATCGAGTGCTCGTCGAATCCCGACGACACCGACGTGTTGCCGAGATCGTAGGTTTCGCTCCCGTAGTCGGAATAGCGATATTCGAGCCGCGACGTGATGCTGTCGGTGATCTGCGCCTCGACGCCGCCGCCCACCGTGTAGCCGACGCTGGTCTGCTCGTCGGAGAAACCGTTCAGCGACAGCTCGTTGCGCGATGCCGCGACGCCCGCCGTGGCGAATACCAGGAACGGGTCGACGGCGACGCCGGCGCGCGCGCGAAGCGAGCCGAAGATGTTGCCGTCCGCGGAAATGGCCGAACCGGTCGCGACATTGAAGCCGTCGGCGTCGACGCCGGAGCCGCCGATATCGGCCTCAAGACCATAGACAAAACGGTCGGTCTGCAGATTGTAACCCGCGTAGACACCACCGACGAAGCCGTCGCCATCGAAGCTCGCGCCGCCGCTCTGGTCGAAATTGGCGCTGTTATAGCCGACGAAGCCGCCGGCATAGGGGCCTGACCAGACATACACCGGTGTGGCGGCCGTACCCACGGCGACAGGCGACGGCGCCGGCTCGCCATAGACGGCGTCTGCCGCCGACGACGGCGTGGTCAGCAGCGCCAGCGCAGCACCCAGTGCAAGATGTCGAAGCTTCACCATACTCAGGCCTTTCAGATGCCCGTTCCGGTTCATGACCGGAGAGGTGGGGACGATATCTCCCGGGAAAAGTGCGAATGTCGGGCGAAGGCTCCCTCCGGCCGGAAATAATCTGAAACAAGTCGCGAGCGTTGCAGGTCGGCCACAGCGCCCGCAAGGTGGCGGGGGGAGTTCGAGCGGGCCGCTCGCGGCCCCGTGCATTCGGCCGCCTGGCGAATCATATAAAGGGAGACACGCAGCGCCCGATGCCGCGAATGACGAAGCCCATTGCGGGCAACCCAAGCCAGAGCCTTCAGGACGACATGAACGATCCGGCCGATATCGACGATCTGGAAGACGAAGACGCCCCAGAGGCTGACGCGATCGCCGTCACCGCGAGCAGCGCCGAGCTCCTGGCGTCGATCGAATGGGACGATGCCGGCGGCGCGGCAGCGAGCGGGCTGACCGGCGTCGACCTGATCGTTGCCCTGGCCAAGCGCCTGCCCAACCGGCCGGGCGTCTACCGCATGTTCGGCAAGGACGGCGAGGTCCTCTATGTCGGCAAGGCGCGGTCGCTGAAGAAGCGCGTCGTCAGCTACACCCGCCTCGGCGGGCACACGCAACGCATCGCGCGGATGATCCGCGATACGCGGCAGATGGAATTCGTGACGACGCGCACCGAGACGGAGGCGCTTCTGCTCGAAGCGAATCTGATCAAGCGGTTGCGCCCGCGCTTTAACGTTCTGATGCGGGACGACAAGTCGTTCCCCTACATCTTGGTCAGCGAGGACCACGAAGCGCCGGCGATCATGAAGCACCGTGGCGCCCGGTCGCGGAAGGGCAGCTATTTCGGGCCGTTCGCCTCGGCCGGCGCGGTCGGCCGCACCATCAACTCGCTGCAGCGGGCCTTCCTGCTGCGGACCTGCACCGACTCCGTCTACGAGACGCGCACCCGCCCCTGCCTGCTGCACCAGATCAAGCGCTGCTCGGCGCCCTGCACCGGCGAGATCTCGATCGACGACTATCGAGAGCTGGTCGGCGAGGCGAAGGCGTTCCTGTCGGGCCGGTCGAGCCAGATCAAGAGCGGCATGGCGACCGCCATGCAGGCGGCCTCGCAGGACCTCGATTTCGAGCGCGCCGCGATCTATCGCGACCGGCTGGCGGCGCTCTCCCATGTCCAGGCGCACCAGGGCATCAACCCTGCCGGCATCGAGGAGGCCGACGTCTTCGCCATCCATCAGGAGGGTGGGCTCACCTGCATCCAGGTGTTCTTCTTCCGCACCGGACAGAACTGGGGCAACCGCGCCTATTTTCCCAAGGCGGACCCCTCGCTGGAGCCGGAAGCCGTGCTCGGGGCATTCCTCGCGCAGTTCTACGACGACAAGCCGGCGCCGCGGCTGGTGCTGCTGCCGATCGCGGTGGAGGACGAGCCGCTACTCGCCGACGCGCTCAGCGTCCGGGCGGAGCGCCGGGTCAAGATCGAGGTGCCGGCGCGCGGGCTGAAGAAGGAGCTGGTCGACCACGCATCGAGCAATGCCCGCGAGGCGCTCGGCCGGCGGCTTGCGGAGACATCGTCGCAGGCGCGCCTCCTCAAGGGCGTGCAGGAGACGTTCGGGCTGGCGCGCACGCCCCGGCGGATCGAGGTCTACGACAACTCCCACATCATGGGCACCGCCGCGGTGGGAGCGATGATCGTCGCCGGACCCGAGGGGTTCGTGAAGAACCAGTATCGCAAGTTCAACATCAAGGGCGTCGACATCACGCCCGGCGACGACTTTGCGATGATGCAGGAAATGCTGACGCGGCGCTTCGCGCGCCTCTTGAAGGAGGAGGCCGAGGCACCGATGCCGGAGGGTGCCGCGGAGGATGGCGACGACATAGAGGACGACATCGTATCGGAAGCCGGGCTGCCTGCCTGGCCCGACCTCATCCTCATCGACGGCGGCAAGGGCCAGGTCTCGGCGGTGCGCACCATCCTGGAAGAACTCGGCATCGCCGACCGGGTGACGATGATCGGCGTCGCCAAGGGTGTCGACCGCGATGCCGGCCGCGAGCGTTTCGTGACAGCGGACCGCGAGCCGTTCTCGCTGCCGCCCCGCGATCCGGTGCTGTACTTCCTGCAGCGGCTGCGCGACGAAGCGCACCGATTCGCCATCGGCACGCACCGCGCCCGGCGGAAGAAGGAACTGGTGAAGAATCCGCTCGACGAGGTCGAGGGAATCGGTCCGTCACGCAAGCGCGCGCTCCTTCATCATTTCGGCACCGCCAAGGCGGTGTCGCGCGCCGGTCTCAGCGATCTTCTCGCCGTCGACGGCATTTCGGCCGCGATGGCGAAGTCGATCTACGACCACTTCCACGAGCAGGGATGAACGCATCTTCGCCGCATAAGACCATCACCGCGGTTGACGCGACCCACCTGCCCGCGCTTCTAGGGGGCGCGCAAACCGCGACATGGACGCTTTCATGGCCTCTCGGGCTCTCAGCCTTCCCAACCTCCTGACCTACGCGCGGATCGTCTGCGTTCCGCTGGTGGTTCTGTGCTTCTTCATGGAAGGCCAGCTGCGCAGTCCGGACTACGCCCGCTGGTCGGCGCTGGCGATCTTCATCGGCGCGAGCGTCACCGACTTCTTCGACGGCTATCTGGCACGCGCCTGGCAGCAGACCTCGACGATCGGACGGATGCTCGATCCCATCGCGGACAAGCTGCTGGTTGCCGCGGCGCTCCTGCTGCTGGCGGCGGACGGCACCATCGCCGGCTGGAGCATCTGGGCGGCGATCGTCATCCTGTGCCGCGAGATCCTGGTCTCCGGCCTGCGCGAGTATCTTGCCGAACTGAAAGTCTCGGTGCCGGTGACGCGGCTCGCCAAATGGAAGACGACGATCCAGATGGTGGCGGTCGGCTTCCTGCTGGCGGGCCCTGCCGGCGACAAGATCCTCCCCTACATCACCGATCTCGGGATCGTCCTGCTCTGGGTCTCAGCACTCGTGACGCTCTATACCGGCTACGATTATTTCCGTGCCGGACTGCGCCATATCGACGACTGAGAGTTCCGGAAGGCGGCCATGCCGCCCGCCCGACGAAAGCGAAGGTGGAACGTCATGAAGCTCGCCTATTTCGCCTGGGTCCGCGAACGCATCGGCCTGTCGGAAGAAGAGGTCGAACTGCCGGCCGGCGTCGAGACGGTCAGCGATCTCCTGCACTGGCTGAGGGGACGCGGCGCCGGCTACGACGCGGCACTCCAGGCGCCGGAGATCATCCGGGTCGCCATCGACCAGGAACATGTCGACCATTCGCAGCCGCTGGCGGGCGCGCGCGAGATCGCGCTGTTCCCGCCCATGACAGGCGGCTGACCGTGAGCGAACAGATCATCTCGCCGGTCGTGCGGATCCAGGCGGATCGCATCGACATCGGCGCCGAAATCGCCGCCCTGTCGGGATCCGGACAGGTCGGCGCCGTGGTGACCTTTTCCGGCTATTGCCGCGACGAAGGCGGCCGGCTGCAGGCCCTCGAGCTCGAGCATTACCCTGGCATGGCCGAGCGGGAGATCGAGCGGATCGCGCGCGAGGCGCTGGAGCGCTGGCCGCTGCTCGGATGCACGGCGATCCACCGCTTCGGCCTGATCAAGCCCGGGGAAGACATCGTCTTCGTCGGCTGCACCTCGACGCACCGGCAGGCCGCCTTCGACGGGGCGTCCTTCCTGATGGACTTCCTCAAGACCCGCGCCCCGTTCTGGAAGCGCGAGCATCTCATCGACGGCTCTACCGGCGGCTGGGTGGAATCGCGCGACACCGACAACCACGCCGCCGATCGCTGGCACAAGCTCTGACGCTATCCTGCACTGCACTGTCAGTCGCTTAGGACCTTCCAGCTTCCGCATCTGTCATGTTTGGTTTACACTTCTCCCGATCTTGGGAGGAGGCACCATCATGAAGATCAGGGATCGGCCGGAGTTTCGCGACAAGCCCAAACCGCTGAGCTTCGGCCCGGACGTGCTGGTCATCGACGCCGCGATGCAGATGGCCAAGCGCAATATCGGATCGGTCATGGTGATCGACGCCAACCAGAAGCTGCTCGGCGTCGTCACCGAGCGCGACATCCTCAACCGCCTCGTCGCCCGCGAACGCGATCCGACGACCACACGGCTCGCCGAGATCATGACCGCGGGCGTGCGCGTTGCGAAGGCCGACGATGACCTGATCGAATGGATGCGGATCATGTCGAACGAGCGCTTCCGCCGCCTGCCGATCGTCGACGACAGCGGCAAGGTGGTCTCGGTCATGACCCAGGGCGACTTCGTCTCGTATACGTGGCCGAACCTCCTGCATCAGGCCCGCGAGATCACCCGCACGACCGTCGGCCGCAACTATCAGATCCTTCTCGTGGTCGGCAGCGTGCTGCTCTACTCGATCATCCTGATCGTCATCCTGACCTCGTTCTTCGGCAGCAGCAGCTGAACGGGCCCTGAAACGACAAAGGGAGGCACGACGGCCTCCCTTTGCATCAGTATCGAGTAGCAGAAGCGGTCAGCCGACGATTTCCGTCTCGGAGAACCAGTAGGCGATCTCCTGGCTGGCGGTTTCCGGTGCGTCCGAGCCGTGGACCGAGTTCTCGCCGATCGACAGGGCGAACGCCTTGCGGATCGTGCCTTCGGCCGCGTCCGACGGGTTGGTCGCACCCATGATCTCGCGGTTGCGCGCGATGGCGTTCTCGCCCTGCAGCACCTGGACGATGGTCGGGCCCGAGCACATCGACTCGACGAGCTCGCCGAAGAACGGACGCTCCTTGTGGACGGCGTAGAAGCCCTCGGCTTCGCGGCGGCTCATCCACACGCGCTTGGAGGCGATGACCGAAAAGCCGGCGTCCTCGAACATCTTGGTGATGGCGCCCGTGAGATTGCGACGCGTGGCATCCGGCTTGATCATGGAGAACGTGCGTTCGACCGCCATGGAATATCCTTTGAAAGAGGTTTGGAAGGTGGCGGACCTATAGCCGTCGTCCCCCCGCCCGGCAAGCCGGCCGCTCAGGCCGCTGCCGGGACCTGCCGCCCTTCGCCACCATGCAGGTCGAGACAGCGCTCGAACCAGTCGGCAATCGGATCGTCCGAGGCCAGCACCTGCCAGGGCGTGACGACGCGCAGCCACTGGAAGGCGCCAAAGACGATATAGTCGGCAAACAGCGGGACGTCGCCGCCAAGAAACGCCTGTCTCTCCAGAAGCGAGCGCAGCGGATTCAGCTTCTTGCCGAATTCGGCAAGCCGCTCCTCGTCGCCGACGATCACCGCTTCCAGGGGCTTGCCGAACACCTTTTCGCGGCTCTGGCGGAAATAGACACGGTCCGGCGCCGCGAGGCTGTCGTGGATGGAGACGAGGGCGCGCGAGGTCGAGACGAAGGGATGGATCGTGCGCTGCGACCAGCTTTCGACGAAGCGCGAGAGATGCCGACCGCCCTCCCCGCCGAACAGGCTCGGCGCGTCCGGATAGGCCGTCTCCAGATATTCGGCGATGGCGAAGGAATCCGACACGACGGTCTCGCCGTCGCGAAGCACCGGCACGATCCCCGATCCGCCCTCGATCGAAGCAACGCCGGTGAACGGCACCGGCACCGTCCGGAAGTCGAGGCCCTTGTGGCGAAGGGCCAGCCGGACCTTCCAGCAATGCGGCGAGAACGGCCGCTGCGGATCGCTGCCGACGAGTTCATGGAGTAGGATCGCCACGGGTGTTTCCTTCGCAATGATCGGGACGACGCGATGTATCACGACACGATGGCGATGTTCGCCGGTTATAATTGCTGGTGCAACGAGCGCCTCTACGCGGCGGCGGACGTGCTGTCCGACGACGAGTTCCGGGCCGATCGCGGCGTCTTCTTCCGGTCGATGCTCGGCACGCTCAACCACATATTGGCGGCCGACCGGATCTGGATGCGGCGCTTCACCGGCGCGGGCGATGCGCCCGCCCGGCTCGACGCGATCCTCTACGAGAACCGGTACGCGCTCGGCGCGGCGCGCGTCGCGGAGGACGCCCGGATCGCCGACTGGATCGCGAGCCTCGGCGAAACCGATCTCGCGGCGAGCCTCAGCTACGAGACGATTTCCAGTCCGCAGGCCATCACCCATAAGCTGGCTCCGGCACTGCTGCACATGTTCAACCACCAGACCCACCATCGCGGCCAGGCGCATGCGGTCCTGACCGGCTTCGGCCGGGATGCGCCGAGCCTCGACCTTATCCAGTTCCAGCGCGAGACCGGACGGGGCTGATCGACGTTCGGACCGATCGCCGCCCGAAGGCCGATCACTTCTGCGCCTGTTCGGCGGTCGCCGCCGACTTCTCGCGCAAGCCCCCTTCCGCACTGCGGCATGGCGTGGCAGAAGGGCGCCATGCTTCAGATTACCGACCTCTCCGCGCGCGTTGCCGGCCGCCTGCTCATCGACCATGCCAGCCTGACGCTGCCGACCGGCACCAAGGCGGGCCTCGTCGGACGCAACGGCGCCGGCAAGTCGACGCTCTTCCGCGTCATCACCGGCGACCTTGCGGCCGAGACCGGATCGGTGTCGTTCCCGAAGAACACACGGCTTGGCCAGGTCGCCCAGGAGGCCCCCGGCACCGAGGAGTCGCTGATCGAAATCGTGCTGAAAGCCGATCTCGAGCGCGTCGCGCTGCTGGCCGAAGCGGAGACCGCCACCGATCCGAACCGTATCGCCGACATCCACATCCGGCTCGCCGACATCGAGGCGCATTCCGCCGAGTCCCGCGCGTCCTCCATCCTGTCCGGCCTCGGCTTCGACATGGCGGCGCAGGCCCGCCCGGCCTCGTCCTTCTCCGGCGGCTGGCGGATGCGCGTTGCCCTCGCGGCGGTGCTGTTCTCGCAGCCCGACCTGCTGCTGCTCGACGAGCCGACCAACTATCTCGATCTCGAGGGCACGCTCTGGCTGGAGAACTTCGTCGCGCGCTATCCGCACACGGTGCTGGTCATCAGCCATGACCGCGACGTCCTCAACAACGCGGTCAATTCGATCGTCCATCTCGACCAGCAGAAGCTGAACTTCTACCGCGGCGACTACGACCAGTTCGAACGCCAGCGCGCCGAGAAACTCGAGCTCTTGCAGAAGGCGATCGGCAAGCAGGAAGCGCATCGCAAGCACATGGAGGCGTTCGTCGAGCGCTTCCGTGCCAAGGCCTCCAAGGCGCGTCAGGCCCAGTCCCGCCTCAAGGCGCTGGAGAAGATGCAGCCGCTGCAGGCGATCGTCGAAGACCACGTGACGCCCTTCGTCTTCGAGGCGCCGGAAAAGGCCGCCGCCTCGCCGATCATCCGCATGGAGCATGCGACGGTCGGCTACACGCCCGGCCGGCCGATCCTGTCGCGCCTCGACCTGCGCATCGATACCGACGACCGGATCGCGCTGCTCGGCCAGAACGGCAACGGCAAGTCGACCTTCGCCAAGCTGCTGGCCGGCCGGCTGGCCGAACAATCGGGCACCATCACCCGCGCACCGGGGCTGAAGATCGCCTTCTTCGCACAGCACCAGATCGACGATCTGCGGCCGGCCGAGAGCGCCGTGCAGCACGTGCGGCGGCTGATGCCCGATGCGCCGGAAGCCAAGGTCCGCGCCAAGGTCGCCCGGATGGGCCTGCCGACCCAGAAGATGGACACCGCGGCCGAGAAGCTGTCGGGCGGCGAGAAGGCCCGACTGCTTATGGGCCTTGCGACGCTCGACGCGCCGAACCTTCTGATCCTCGACGAGCCCACCAACCATCTCGACATCGAGGCGCGCGAAAGCCTGGTGCGGGCGCTCAACGACTTTCCCGGCGCCGTCATCCTGATCAGCCATGACCGTCACATGGTCGAGGCGACGATGGACCGGCTGTGGATCGTCGCCGAGGGCACGGTCTCGCGCTACGACGGCGACCTCGAGGACTACAAGAAGCTGGTGCTCTCGGGCGCCACCAAGGGCAACAGCGTCGGGGCCGATCCCGGCGACCTCGCCTCGGCCCCCGCTCCGCAGGTTTCGAAGATCGACCAGCGCCGTATCGCCGCCGAACGCCGCGAGCAGTTGAAGCCGCTGAAGGCGAAGATCAGCCAGCTGGATATCCAGATCTCGCGCCTGCAGAAGACCATCGAGGGGCTCGACGAGACGCTCGGCGACGCGGCGCTCTACACGCGCGATCCGGCACGGGCCGCTGCGCTCAACAAGCAGCGTTCGGATGCCGCCAAGACGCTCGCGTCCTGCGAGGAGAACTGGCTGGCCCTCACCGAGGAACACGACGCGGCAATGGCCGCAGAATAGGCTCCGGCGCCCGTCGCGCGGGGCGACGATGCATCGCTGCTTCGCGCGGGCCGGAGACAAGCCGTTGCACCCCAATGGGGATCCGGCTTGATCCGGCGTCGCAAAACTGTCATTTCCCCTTCCTATTGAGCCGAAGAAGCCGACGCGCGACACGCGTCGTGGCAGTGCCTGCGGTCCATCCGGCATTGACCGGAATTGGTGCCGTCGCATCCGGTGCTCGCGAGCGCAGGTCGATCTCAGCCCATGCCGACATTCCTTTATCGAGCGGCGAGATTGGCCGTCGCGATCCCGCGGGAGGCCCTTGCCCGCCGGACCCTGCGCGAGCTGTTCTGGTTCAGCGCCCTCGCCCTCTGCTCCCTGGCGATCGCCTGGGTCTTTTCGCTGATCGTCGAACCAACCACGGGACCGACCGAGTTTCCGACCGAGAATGGCCCCAGCGAACTCCTGCAGGCGGCCATGGTCATCGTCGCGGGAATGCTGTTCTTCCTGGCGGCCCTGCGCTTCAGCTTCGAGATCTTCTACGCCAGCCTTGCGATCGCAGTGGCCTGCTGGCTCGCCGCGGTGAGGGAGTTTCCGCGCTGCGGCAGCGAGTATTACGACTACGGTCCATGCCTCAGCAACAACACCAAGGGCCTGATCGTGCTGGGCGCGATCGGGCTGGCCGTGGCGCTGATGGCGATCCGCCGGGAGCCCTTGTCGCGGCACCTGCGCGAACTGAACTTCTTCTGGATCGTGCCGTGCGCCCTCAGCGGCGCGATGCTGGTGATCGCGGAGATCATCGGCGAGAGCTATTATCGCGTATGGATCGAGGAGACGATCGAGCTTGCGAGCTACCTCAACCTGCTGGTCTTCGCTGGGGTGCTCAACCTCAGCCCGCACTGGTTCCAGACGCTTCGAGCCCCCCACTGGAAACCGGCCGCCGTGCTGAAGAAGCGGCGTGCGACGATGACCCGGGTCAGGCCTTCTTCACCCAGCGACGGTCGTCGGTCTGCTGCCAGTAGGTGACAGCGTGCCCGGCGGCCTTTTCGACCGCCCACCGCTCTCTTGCCCGGGCGATCTGCTCGCCGTCATGGCCGTCGAAAAGATAGACCGCCCGTACATAGCGGTCGAGCGATCGCGGGGTCGCGCCCTCGACGAGAAAGCGCACGTGCGGATCGTTGGATTCCTGCGCCGCATCCACCGTCAGGAGGATCGGCTGCAACGCGGCCGATCCTTCCGCGTCGCTGCCATGCGGCAAGAAACCGTCGTCCTTGTAGACCCAGAGATGGTGGTCCAGCGCGTCGCGGCGTTCCTCGGTGAGGAACTGCACGACGACGCGCCAGCCTTTGGCGAGGCTTCGCTCGAGGAGCTCCGGCAGTGCTTCTTCGAGCCGGCTCTCGGTCAAATGGTAGAACAGGACTTCCGCCATCGTGCCCCCCGATCGCCCCATGCTTTCCAGGGTCGGCGGGACGGCGCTCGTGGGCGCGCGTCCGACCGGCCCTCGCGACTCGTCGCTGTCAGTCGGCCTGGTAGTTGTCCTTGACCAGCCGGTCGAGCAGCCGCACCCCGAAGCCCGAGGCCCAGGACTGATTGTATTCGTTGGCGGGCGAGCCCATCGCCGTGCCGGCAATGTCGAGATGCGCCCAGGGCACGTCATTGACGAAGCGCTGCAGGAACTGCGCGGCGGTGATGGAGCCGGCCGCACGGCCGCCGCCGATATTGCGGATGTCGGCGAACTTGCCCTCGATCAGCTTGTCGTATTCCGGCGCCAGCGGCATCCGCCAGACCTTTTCGCCGCTCGCCTTGCCGGCGTCGGCAAGCCGCTCGGCGAGTTCGTCGTTGTTGGAGAACAGGCCGGCATGATGGTTGCCGAGTGCAACGATGATGGCGCCGGTCAGGGTCGCCAGATTGACCATGAATTGCGGCTTGAAGCGCTGCTGGCAGTACCAGAGGACGTCGGCAAGGACGAGCCGGCCTTCTGCGTCGGTGTTGAGCACTTCGATCGTGGTGCCCGACATCGCCGTGACGATGTCGCCCGGCCGCTGGGCGTTGCCGTCGACGCTGTTCTCGACCAGGCCGACGATGCCGATGGCATTGACCTTCGCCGAACGGCCGGCCAAAGCGCGCATCAGCCCGGTCACGGCGGCTGCGCCGCCCATGTCGCCCTTCATCTCGTCCATCGAAGCGGCGGGCTTGATCGACAGGCCACCTGTGTCGAACACCACACCCTTGCCGACGAAGGCTACCGGCGCCTGGTCGTCCGGGCCACCATTCCAGCGCATGATCACCACGAGCGGCGGGCGGGGCGAGCCCTGCGCGACGCCGAGAAGCGCATCCATCTTCAGGTCGCGCAGCTGGCATTCGCCCAGCACCTCGACGTCGACGCCTTCGGCCGCGAGGGCCTTGATTCGTTCGGCGAACTCCACCGGTCCGAGCGTGTTGGCAGGTTCGTTGACCAGGTCGCGGGCGAGCATCGTCCCGGCGGCAACGGCCTCCTCCACCGCATAGGCCGCCTTCGCAGCTTCGGGATCCGCTACCGCGAAACGAAGCCGGACCGGCTCCTGAGCCTCGTCCGCTTCGTCATCCTTCTTCTTCGACGCCTTGGTTTTGTAGAGGTCGAAATCATACGAGCGCAGCACCGCGCCGGCAGCGATACGCGCGACATCTGTAACCGCGACGGCTCGGCCATCCGGCAATTCGCAGCGGACGGTGACTGTCCTGGCGCCCTTGACCTTGGAGGCGATGACGCCGCCGAGCTTCAGCCAGTCTTCTTCCGTCGGTCCCTTGTCTGTATGCGTGCCGACGACGAGCAGACGGTCGACAGCCACGCCCTGCGGCGCCAGCAGATCAAGCGTCGCCAAGGCCTTGCCCTTGAACTTCGCCGGTTTGGCGGCCTTCGCGACCAATCCCGTGACCGCTTCACCCAGTTCCGAAGCCACCGCCCCGCCCGCTCCGGCCAGTGCGACGAGAACGCCCTCCGGCTCGGCATTGGCAGTGACGAATTCGATCTGTGCTAGGGCGGCCATGCAAACTCCTGTCGCGGTGCTGTCGATGCCAGACGCCGCCGGATGAATCGGGGCCGGCCTCAGGCGGGTGGTATGATGGATGCACGAGCGGGCTTTGCAAGGTCCGGCGCGGTGGTTACACGGCGTTAACCATCTCGCTTCGCCCTTCTTTAGCCAAGCTGTTGCAGTGTACGAGGGGAAGTCCGGCCTGCGGACATTCCCGGCGAAGAAGACGGCGGGGCGTGCAATCGGAAGACGGTAACGAATGACGCTCCTCGAACGCTACGTCTTCAAGGCCGCCTTCGGGTACGCCGCGGGATCGCTCGCGTCGCTGGTTCTGATCGTCTGGATCGTCCAGGCCCTGTCACGCATCGACATCATCAAGACCACCGCTTCGGCTGCCGGCAACATCTTCTGGATCGCGCTGATGCTGCTGCCAGGGCTGATAGCTGGCGTGCTGCCCTTTGCGGTCCTCATCGGCGCCATCCAGGCGCTGAATGCGCTCAATGCCGGGTCCGAGCGCGCCGTCATCGCCGCCGCCGGCGCCTCGCCGAAGACCGTTGCCAGGCCGATCGTACTGCTCGGCGCGATCGGCGGGCTGCTCATTCTCTTTCTCAGCCACGTCGTCGGCCCCTACTCCGCGAGTTCCTTCCAGAACGGCCTCCGCTCGATCAATGCCGACACGCTGACCCTCTTCCTGCAGCCCGGACGCTTCGAGCGGGTGCAGTCCGACCTCGTGGTCAGCGTCGGCGACGCCAACGGGTCGGTGATCGAGAGCCTGTTCATCGCAGACACGCGCGATCCCGCCTTCGACCTGACCTATTTCGCCCGGGAAGCCCGCGTGATGGACGACGGCGATCGCTCCGCCCTGCTGCTTTACGACGGCCAGTTGCATCGCCGGAACACGACGGACGGCGGCGTGTCGGTGATCGAGTTTCAGACCTACGCCTTCGATCTTGCCGAACTTCGGCCCTCCTCGAGCGGCGACTGGATCCGCACCTCCGAGCGCAGCACCGCCGACCTGCTGTTCCCCGACCCCAACGACTCGCTCTATCAGTCGAAGCCGCTGAACCTCGTCGAAGAGGTCACCGATCGGATGTCGAGCTGGCTCTACGCGATAGCGTTCGCCTTCTGGGCCGTCGTCGTCGCCGGTGATCCGCGGACCAACCGTCAGGGGACCGGCCCGGCGATGTTCCTCGGCCTTTCCGGCGGCCTCGTCCTCAAGGCGCTGGGCTTCGTGGCGCTGTCGCTGATCGAGGAAGGCTATACCTGGGTGTTCGTCAGCTATCTGCTGCCGCTCGGCGCCATCGCGTTCAATCTCTTCCTGATCTGGCGCGGCCTCGGCCCGGCGAGCTGGCCGATCACCGAATGGACCGCGGTGCAGTTCGACCGCGTCACCGCGCTGCTGGCGCGGCTTCGCCCGGCCGCCTTCCAGAACGGGGTCGGCCGATGAGAAACTGGACGCTCAACCGCTATTTCTTCCGGCTCTATGTCGTCAGCTTCCTGTCCACGCTGCTGGCCGTCTTCGCGCTGGTCTACCTGATCGACATGATCGAAGTGAGCCGGCGCGGGCGGATGACGGAGTTCGGCTTCGGCGCGATCGCCCTCTTCTCCGCGCTGCGCGTGCCGTCCTTCATGGAACAGGCCTTTCCCTTCATCATCCTGTTCTCCTCGATCTTCACGCTGCTGACGCTCAACCGGCGTCTCGAGCTCGTCGTGGCGCGTGCCGCCGGCGTGTCGATCTGGCAGATCCTGCTGCCTTTCATCGCCGGCTCGCTGTTTCTCGGCCTTCTGGCGACATTCGCCTACAATCCCCTTTCGGCCTACGCCAAGGGCCAGGCGGCCGCTTTCGAAGCCGAAACCACCAATGCCGGCGTGGCAACGACATCGGACCAGGTACCCTGGCTGCGGCAGAATGCCGAAGGGGTCTCGTCCATCATCGGGGCCAAGACGGTGGCACAGAACGGCGTGCTGCTTGGCCAGGTGACCGCCTTCATCTTCAGCGATGACGGCCTCGTGCAACAGCGGGTCGACGCGTCTCAGGCGGTGCTCGGCGATGGTGCCTGGACGATGGACAAGCCGCGGGTGACGCGGATCGGCAGCCCGCCGGAGCACCCGGCGACCTTCCGGCTGCCGACGAGCCTCAGACCGGAATTCGTCGAACAGCGTCTGGCCGACCCGGAGGCGATCTCGATCTGGGAACTGGGCGACAAGATCGGCGTCGCGGCGAGCCTGGGTTTCAACTCCATGGCATTCCTGATGCAGTACAACTCGCTGATCGCGCAGCCGGCGCTGTTCATCGCCATGACCCTGCTGGCGGCAACGGTCGCCACGAGGTTTTCGCGCACCCGGCAGTCTGCTAGGACTCTCGGCAGTGGCGTGTTGGCTGGTTTCGTGTTGTACGTCGTGACGTTTCTGGCGAAGGCACTCGGCAGCAATGCGGTGGTTCCACCGGTTGCAGCCGCATGGTTTCCAGTGTTGGCAGCAGGATTGTTTGGGGTAACGATCCTGCTCCATCAAGAGGATGGTTAGTATGATTCCGAGGGGGACCGACGGCCGGCGAAGGGGTATCGCCGGGCCGCGCGTAAAGGGGTTTCTCCTTGCTGGCACGGCGTTTTGCGCGCTCGGGCTGGCGAGTGGCATTGCCCATGCACAGCCGGCTCTGCCCACCGATATCCAGGCCCCCGAGAACGCCCAGCTGTTCCTCGAGGCCGACACCGTCACCTATGACAGCGAATCCTCGGTCGTGACCGCCGGCGGCGGCGTGCAGATCGACTATGGTTCGTACAAGCTCGTTGCCCAGAAGGTCGTCTACGACCAGAATACCCGCCGTCTGATCGCCACGGGCGATGTGGAACTGCAACAGCCGGACGGGAATCGCATCTACGCCGACTCGATCGACATCACCGACGATTTCCGCGACGGATTCGTCCAGGCGTTGCGCATCGAGACCCCGGAGAACACGCGCTTTGCGGCCGCCGACGCGGTCCGGCGCGAAGGCAGCGTGACGACGTTCCAGCAGGGCGTCTACACGGCCTGCGAGGCGTGCGAGGAGAACCCCGAGCGGGCACCGCTCTGGCAGGTGAAGGCGCGCAAGATCGTCTGGGACCAGACCCAGAAGGAAATCCGCTATTACGGCGCGCAGTTCGAGTTCTTCGGCGCGCCGATCGCGTACCTTCCCTACTTCCAGTCGCCGGACCCGACGGTGAAGCGCAAGTCCGGCTTCCTGCCGCCGGCCTTCCGGTCGTCGGACGAACTCGGGTACGGTCTGCGTGTGCCGTATTTCTTCGCGATCGCCGACGACAAGGACGTCACCGTCGCCGGGACCTACTACACGAAGCAGGGCTTCCTCGGCGAGGTCGAGTACCGCCAGGCGGTGGAGAACGGCTATTTCACCCTGCAGGCCGCCGGCATCGTCCAGCAGGATCCGGACGCGTTCAGCGGCGACAACATCTACGCATCCAACGGCGATCTGCTGCGCGCCTCGCCGGACTTCGCCAATACCGAACGCGGTATGATCGGCACGACCGGCAAGTTCGCGCTCAGCGACCGCTGGACGTTCGGCTGGGACGTGCTGGCCCAATCCGACGACAACTTCTCCAGAACGTACGAGATCCCGGGCTTCAGCGAGACGCTGCGCACGTCGGAAATCTACCTGACCGGTCTCGGCGACCAGAGCGTCTTCGACCTGCGGGCGCAGAAGTTCGACTATCAGTCGACCGACCCGACCTTCGAGGACCAGCAGCCTTACGTGCTGCCGACTTTCGACTACCAGCGAATCGAGCAGGAGAGCGTGCTCGGCGGCGAGATCCAGGTCGATCTCAACGTCACGTCGCTGCATCGTGACCAGGATCAGCTCACCGGCCTCTGTGCGACGTCGCTCTCGGACGGGAGCTGCATGTTCCCGACGACCGGCTACTGGTTCCGCCCCGACCTGACCCGCTACCTCGGCCTCGAGGGCGACTACACGCGCGGAACGGCGGCGGTCCAGTGGGAAGACAGCTACGCGCTCAACTCGGGCCTGGTTCTCAAGCCGATCGCTGCCGTGCGCGGTGACCTCTACACCGCCGACATGAGTTCGAACGGGTTCACCAACTATTATGCAGGGTTCGACCCGGCCCAGCCGACCGGGTTCTTTGAACAGGGCGCCATCGACGTCGACGATTCCGGCGCGCGCGGCATGGCGACCGGCGCGCTCGAGGCGCGCTACCCTTATCTGATCGAGACGGCCCATTCGACTCACGTGATCGAGCCGATCGCCCAGATGATCGTCCGTCCGGACGAAACCCGCATCGGCTTCCTGCCGAACGAGGACGCCCAGACACTGGTGTTCAACACCGCCAACCTCTTCGCGCTGGACAAGTTCTCCGGCTACGACCGCATCGAGGGCGGCACCCGCACCAATTACGGTCTGCGCTATGCGGCGACGCTCGACAGCGGCTATTCTCTGGATGCGGTGATCGGCCAGTCCTACCATCTCGCCGGCCTCAACTCCTACGCCCAGACCGACCTGTCGCTGGTCGGCTACGATTCGGGCCTGGAGACCGACCGCTCCGACTACGTCACCTCGCTCGCATTCGGAACGCCGATCGGCCTGGAGATCGGCACCCAGATGCGGCTCGACGAGGAGGATTACGAACTCCGCCGGACCGACATCTACGGCTCCTACGCGTTCGCCAGGGGCAATGCCCAGCTGACCTACACGGAGATCGCGGCGCAGCCGATCTACGGATCCATCGAGGACCGCAGCCAGGTCACCGCCTCGGGCGCCCTGACCTTCGCCCCCAACTGGACGGCGTTCGGCGCGCTCGGCTACGACATCGAGAACGACACGCTGGTCGAGAAGACGTTCGGCGTCGGCTACGCCGACGAGTGCTTCAGCCTCCTCGTCTCCTATTCCGACACGGTGAACCGCTACTCGCAGGATTCCAACTCGACGAAGCTGATGTTCACGCTCGGACTGCGAACCATCTCGGACTTCTCGCAGTCCTATGATATCGGGAGCAATGGCAGCTAGGCGGCGACGGCCCGCGACACAAAAGCTTCGGCGCCCGTTCTCGGCGGAAATCGGTCGAACGACCATCATTTCGCCAGAGCGGGCGTCTAGAGGCGTCGCAACCCGCCGCAGCTATTGCCCCGGAGGAGGAGTTTCAGGAACCATGACCATTCACAACGTCGTCAAGCGTGCGGCCCTTGCATTCGCTCTACTCGGTTCGACGGCGGTGTTTGCTCCCCTGCTCCCGACGCCGGCACAGGCCGCCTCGGAGGTCAGCGTCGTCGTCAACCGCCAGCCCATCACCACCTTCCAGATCCGCCAGCGCGCGGCTTTCCTGCAGTTGCGCCGGGTCGGCGGCAACGCCACGCAGAAGGCCACGGAGGAACTGATCGACGAGGAACTGAAGAAGCAGGAGATCCGTCGGCGCGGCATCAACGTGCCCGATAGCGCGATCGACGAGGCCTACGCCCGGTTCGCCGCAGAGAACAACATGAACGAGCAGCAGCTCGCCGAGGTGCTGTCACGCGCCGGCTTCTCTGCCGACGCGTTCAAGGATTACATCCGGGTGCAGATGGGCTGGGGACAGGCCGTGCAGGCGCACATGCGCAGCAGCGAACGGATGAGTGAGCAGGACGTCGTACAGCGCATGCTGGCGCAAGGCGGGCAGAAGCCGTCCACGACCGAATACACGCTGCAGCAGGTGATCTTCGTCATCCCCGAAGGCCAGCGCGGTGCAATGCTCGGGCAGCGCAAGCGCGAGGCGGACGGCATGCGCTCGCGCTTCCAGTCCTGTGACGCGACCTACACCTTCGCCAAGGGACTTCGCGACGTCACCGTTCGCGACCTCGGACGTGTTGCGCAGCCGGAGCTACCCCCACGCTGGAAGGACGACATCATTCGCGCCGGCAACGGCAAGACCACTCCCGTCCAGGAGACCGAGCGCGGCGTCGAGTACATCGCCGTCTGCAGCAGCCGCAGCATTTCGGACGACAAGGTGGCCGCGATGGTGTTCCAGTCCAGCGACCTGGCAAAGCTCGGCGAGGAAAGCGGCGGTCCCGACGGCGCCTTCCTGAAGGAATTGCGCGACAAGGCGCAGATCAGCCGCCGATGAGTGATGCCGGCCGCCGCGACGGGCCGCCGCTGGTCGCGGTCACGCTCGGCGAGCCGTCGGGGGTCGGGCCGGATATCGTTCTTGCCATCCATGCCGCCGGGCACCGCGACCTGCCCGGCTTCTTCGTGCTGGCAGATCCCCGCATGCTCGCCGACCGGGCCGCGCGCCTCGCCATGCCGCTGTCGATCCACCCCATTTCCGCGCCGCACGAGGCAGCTGCCACGCCCGTGGGGGCGCTGGCCGTTCTGCCGTTGGTGAACCGCCAGGCCGAGGCGCCGGGCCGTATCGATCCCGACAACGCCGCCGGGACGATCGAGGCGATCGATCGCGCCACGGCGCTGGTGCTCGCCGGCGAGGCTTCGGCCCTCGTCACCGGCCCGATCGACAAGAAGGCGCTCTACGATTTCGGCTTTCGCCATCCCGGCCACACCGAATACCTTGCCGACCTCTGCGCCAGGCGGCTGGGCCGCCCCTTCACGCCGGTGATGCTGCTGACCGGTCCGGACTTGTCCTGCGTGCCCGTGACCATCCACATCCCGCTGGCCGAGGTGCCGCGACAGCTGACCGCCGAGCTGATCGAGACGACCTGCCGCATCGTGGCCGCGGATTACCGGACGCGGCTCGGCATCCCTTTGCCGCGCCTGGCGGTCTCCGGGCTCAATCCGCACGCCGGCGAAAAGGGTGCGATCGGTACCGAGGAAGAGACGGTGATCCGGCCGGCGATCGAGCGCCTGAGGGCTTCCGGCATCGACGCCTTCGGGCCTCTGCCGGGCGACACGATGTTTCACGCCGAAGCGCGCCGCGGCTACGACGTGGCGGTGTGCATGTATCACGACCAGGCGCTGATCCCGGCCAAGACGCTCGCCTTCGACCAGACGGTCAACGCGACGCTCGGATTGCCGATCATTCGCACGTCGCCGGATCACGGGACCGCCGCTGACATCGCCGGAACCGGCAGGGCGCGGCCCGACAGCTTCCTCGCCGCGCTTCGCCTGGCGGGGCGCATGGCGGCCGCATCGCCCCTTCCCGCGGCCATCGCGTGAGCCCGATCGATCCGCTGCCGCCCTTGCGCACCGTCCTTGCCGAATACGGGCTGGAGCCGCGCCGGAGCCTCGGCCAGAATTTCCTGCTGGACCTCAACCTGACCGCTCGGATCGCCCGGCAGGCGCAGCCGCTCGAGGACGCGACGGTCGTCGAAGTCGGCCCCGGTCCCGGCGGGCTGACGCGGGCGCTGCTCGCCGAGGGCGCCGGCCGGGTGATCGCCATCGAGAAGGATTCGCGCTGCCTGCCCGCGCTGCATGCCATTGCCGACCATTATCCCGGGCGGCTGGAGATCATCGAGGCCGATGCGCTGACGCTGGATGTCGCCGCGATCGCCCACGAAGGGCCGCTCAAGGTCGTCGCCAACCTGCCTTACAATGTCGGAACGCAGCTGCTGCTCAACTGGATCGCGACGCCCACATGGCCGCCGGCCTGGGAGAGCTTGACGCTGATGTTCCAGCGCGAGGTGGCCGAGCGGATCGTCGCCGCGCCCGGCTCCGATCATTACGGCCGGCTAGGGGTCCTTGCCGGCTGGCGGACCGTGTCGCGCATCGCCTTCGACGTATCGCGCGAAGCGTTTACCCCGCCGCCGAAGGTCACCTCCTCGGTGGTGCGGATCGTTCCCCGACCGGAGCCGGAGCCGGTCGCCCTCGCTGCGCTGGAAACGGTGACGGCGGCGGCCTTCGGCCAGCGGCGCAAGATGCTGCGCCAGAGCCTCAAGGCGCTCGGCGGCGAGGCCCTGCTCGGCCGCGCCGGGATCGACCCGCAGCGGCGGGCCGAGACCTTGTCGGTCGCCGAATTCGTTAGTATCGCCCGCCTGTTAGGCTGACACGCCGACAAACTGATTCCGGCTCTTCACTCGATTTCTTCGGCCAGCAGCTGGGCGGTGAAGTCGTAGAGCCCGGGCCGGCGGTCGCGGCGCAGCCGCTCGGCGTTGATGATCGAGCGGACCGCCGAGAAGGCGCGGTCGAGATCGTCGTTGATCACCACGTAATCGTAATCGCGCCAGCGGGCGATCTCCACGCGGGCGTTCTTCAGCCGGACGGCGATGGTCTCGCCGGAGTCCTCTGCGCGGCGCAGCAGCCGCGTCTTCAGCTCCGCCATCGACGGCGGCAGGATGAAGATCGAGACGATGTCGGCCTTGGCCTGGCGCTGCAGCTGCAGCGCGCCCTGGTAGTCGATGTCGAACAGCATGTCGCGCCCGTCCTGCATCGCCTTCTCGGCGGCCGAACGCGGCGTGCCGTAGAGATTGCCGTGGACCTCGGCCCATTCGAGCAGCGCCCCGCCCTCGCGCATCTGGTGGAACTCGTCGCGCCCGATGAAGTGGTAGTGCACGCCGTCGATCTCGCTCGCCCGGCGCTTGCGGGTCGTCACGCTGACCGAAAGCATGAACAGCGGGTCGGAATCGAGCAGGGTCCGGGCGATCGTCGACTTGCCGGCGCCGGACGGCGAGGACAACACGAGCATGAGGCCGCGACGCGCGATCTTGATGGGCGATTCGGTGTCGAAGATCGACGTCATTCTAGATTCTGCACCTGTTCACGAAACTGATCGATGACGACCTTCAACTCCAACCCGATGGCGGTGAGCGAGTTCGCGTTCGACTTGGAGCAGACCGTATTCGATTCGCGGTTGAATTCCTGCGATAAAAAGTCGAGGCGCCGCCCGATCGGACCGCCGCCGTCGAGCAGCGACCGTGCTGCGTCGACATGCGCGCGCAACCGGTCGAGCTCCTCGCGAATGTCGGCCTTCGTCGCCAGGAGCGCCACCTCCTGGTGCAGGCGTGCCTCGTCGAGCCGGGCGTCCGCCCCGAGGAGGTCAGCGATCTGCGACGCCAGTCTCTGTCGGATGGCGTCCGCCGAGCGCGCTGGATCCGTCTCGGCCCGCTCCACGAGGGACGCGATCTCGTCGACGCGCGTCAGCAGGATGCCGCGCAGCACGTCCCCTTCCGACCGCCGGGCGAGCGCCAGCGCGTCGAGTGCTGCGGCGAAGCCTTCGGTTACCGCGGCGTGCCGGCGGGCTTCGATTTCCGGATCCGGCCGGGTTTCTGCGACATCGACGATGCCCTTGATCGCCAGGATACCGTCCGCCGTCGGCGCGGCGGCATGGCCGTCTGCGACGAGCCTGGACGACAGTGCCAGCACGCGCTGCAGCATGGCGTCATTGACGATGAGTTCGGGCAGGCTGGCGTCGCGCTTGAGTTGCAGCCCGGCCTGGATGTTGCCGCGCGACAGGCGCGAAGCGGCAAGGCGGCGAAGCGTGGCCTCGATCGGCTCGAAACCCGGCGGCAGCCGCAGCCGCATGTCGAGGCTCTTGCCGTTGACGGAGCGCAGCTCCCAGACGAAATCGATGCCTTCGGCGACGGCTTCGTGGCGGGCAAAGCCCGTCATGCTCTGGACGGGCATGCCTGATCCCCCTCGCGTTCAGCCGCCGACCGGGCGCCGTCCCGTCACTCTGCCGCTTCGGCCGCGGCCCGCTGCTGGCGCTCGTATTCGCGGTATCGCTGGACGTTGCGGTTGTGCTCGTCCAGCGTCTCGGCGAAGACGTGCCCGCCGGTCCCGTCGGCGACGAAATAGACGTCGTCGGTCTCGAGCGGATTGGCCACGGCTTCCAGCGCCGCGCGCCCCGGATTGGCGATCGGGCCCGGCGGCAGGCCGTTGATCCGGTAGGTGTTGTAGGGCGTGTCGCTGTCGATGTCGGACTGCGTCACCGGCCGGTCGCTTGGCTTGCCGGCTCCGCCGTAGACGCCATAGAGGAAGGTCGGGTCGGACTGCAGCCGCATGCCCTTGCGCAGCCGGTTGACGAAGACGGACGCGACGTGCGGCCGCTCGCTGTCGACGCCGGTTTCGCGCTCGACGATCGAGGCAAGCGTGAGGAACTGGCCGATATCGTCCACCGGCACTTCCGGGTTGCGGGTCTCCCAGATCTCCGCGACGAGCCGGTCCTGGGCATCCTTCATGCGCTGCACGAGGCCCTTCCGGCTGTCGCCGCGCTGGACGAGGTAGGTGTCGGGACGCAGCGTGCCTTCTGGCAGCAGCTCCGGCATTTCCCCGGACAGCACCTCCGAAGCGGCGATCCGGTCGTAGATGCGCTGGACGGTCCAGCCTTCCGGGATCGTGACGGAGTGGACGATCGACTTGCCGCTGCGCAGCTTCTCCATCACGCCGCGCATCGAGATGCCGGGCGTGAAGGCGTATTCGCCGGGCTTCAGCTCGCCACCGGCACCGGCAAAACGCACGCCGTATTCGAACACCTGTGCGTCGCTGATGATCCCCTCGCGCTCCAGCCCGGCTGCGATGGTCTGTGCGCCCGAGCCGCTCGGCACGACGTAGGTCGCTTCCTGGCGAAGCGGACCGGGCCCCTCGAACTGCCCCGCTCCCCAGTAGATCACGGCGCCGGCGGCCAGCATCAGAAACAGCGCCATCGACAGGCAGAAGTTCAGGAAGATGACGATCTGGCTTCGTGCGTGGCGCGAGCGGCGCGGCGGCAGGGGAGCCGGCGACGGCCGTAAATCGCGGGCCGCCTTGCGGCGCTCGCGTCTCGAATCGGCTCCCGAGTCCTGGCTCACCGGATCATCCCCCGAACGTGTTGCCGTGACCGCCGAAGCATCACTGGAATGTGGCGAAAGCCCGGACGAATGCGATCCCCGGGCCTGTCGATGCGAAGGACTATTCGTCCAGCTGCCGCAGGATCAGCGACGCGTTGGTTCCCCCGAACCCGAAGGAGTTCGACAGCGCGATCTTGATCTCTTTCTCGCGCTTCACGTGCGGCACGAGATCGATCTTCGTCTCGACGGAAGGATTGTCGAGATTGAGCGTCGGCGGCGCGACATTGTCGCGGATCGCCAGAGCCGAGAAGATCGCTTCGACGGCACCCGCGGCGCCCAGCAGATGGCCGATGGCCGACTTGGTGGAGGACATCGAGATTCCCGCCGCCGCATCGCCGAGCAGCCGCTCGATCGCCCTGAGCTCGATCTCGTCGCCGAGCGGCGTCGAAGTGCCATGCGCGTTGACGTAGTCGATGTCGGCAGGGGTGATGCCGGCGCGCTTCATCGCCGCCGACATGCAGCGATAGGCACCGTCGCCGTCTTCCGACGGAGCGGTGATGTGGTAGGCGTCGCCCGACATGCCGTAGCCGATGACTTCGGCATAGATGCGCGCGCCGCGCGCCTTGGCATGCTCGAGTTCCTCGAGCACGACGATGCCCGCGCCCTCGCCCATGACGAAGCCGTCGCGGTCACGGTCATACGGGCGGGAGCCGCGGGTCGGATCGTCGTTGAAATGCGTCGACAGCGCCCGGCAGGCGGCAAAGCCTGCAACGGCGAGCCGCGACACCGGCGACTCGGCGCCGCCAGCGACCATCACGTCGGCATCGCCGAGCGCGATGATCCGCGACGCGTCACCGATCGCGTGGGCGCCGGTCGAACAGGCGGTCACGACGGAATGGTTCGGGCCCTTCAGGCCGTTGCGGATCGACACATGGCCGGACGCAAGGTTGATCAGGCTGCCCGGAATGAAGAAGGGGCTGACCCGTCTGGGGCCCTTTTCGGCAAGGATCAGCGCGCTGCGCTCGATGCCCTGCAGGCCGCCGATACCCGATCCGATCAGAACGCCGCTGGCGATCTGGTCCTCGTAGGATTCGGGATGCCAGTCGGCATCGTCCAGCGCCTCGGAGGCGGCAGCCATGGCATAGACGATGAAATCGTCGACCTTGCGCTGCTCCTTCGGCTCCATCCACTGGTCTGGATTGAAGGTGCCGTCCTCCCCGGCGCCGCGCGGGATCTGTCCGGCGATCTGGCAAGCGAGGTCACCGACCTCGAAATGCTCGATCCGCTTCAGACCGCTCTCGCCGTTCAGGAGGCGTTTCCATGTGACGCCGGCACCGGCCCCAAGGGGGCTGACCATGCCGACGCCAGTGATAACAACTCGTCTCATCAATTGCTCAATCGCCCAGGCGGACGCTCCGCCCGAAGCGTCAGGCCTGATTCTTCTCGATGAACTTCACCGCGTCGCCGACGGTGAGGATCGTCTCGGCGGCATCGTCCGGAATCTCGACGCCGAACTCTTCCTCGAAGGCCATGACGAGCTCGACCGTGTCGAGGCTGTCGGCACCGAGATCGTCGATGAAGCTGGCGTTCTCGGTGACCTTCTCCTGCTCGACGCCCAGATGTTCGACGACGATCTTCTTCACTCGCTCGGCGGTATCGCTCATTGTCAGTCCTCTATTGCGATGGTGCTGCCGCATTCGTTAGACGCGGGGCGGCGCTTTATCAAGCGGCACCGGCATTTCGGTCGTGCGCCAGCTTTGGGTCGAATGGTTCGGTGGCGCGGCGCTTACCACGCCGCGACGCGGGGGCCAAGGGAGAGGCCCGCCTCAGATCATGACCATGCCGCCGTTGACGTGCAGCGTCTGGCCGGTGACGTAGCCGGCCTGGTCGGACGCCAGATAGACCGCAGCGGCGGCGATATCGGCGCCCTCGCCCATCCGTTTCATGGGAATGGCTCCCATGATGCCGTCCTTCTGCTTGTCGTTGAGCTTCTCGGTCATGGCGCTGGCGATGAAGCCCGGCGCGATGCAGTTGACCGTGACGTTGCGCGAGGCGATCTCCTGCGCCAGCGATTTCGAAAAGCCGATCATGCCGGCCTTGGCGGCGCAATAATTCGCCTGTCCCGGATTGCCGGTGACGCCGACGATCGACGTGATGTTGATGATTCGCCCGTGCCGGCGGCGCATCATCGGATGGGTGATGCCGCGCGTCAGCCGGAAGGCGGCGGTGAGATCGACCTCGATGACGCTGTCCCAATCGTCGTCCGACATCCGCACGAACAGCCCGTCACGGGTGATGCCGGCATTGTTGACGAGGATGTCGACGCCCTGCATCTCGGCCTCGGCAGTTTCCGCCAGGACCTTCTGCGCGTCGCGGTCGGCGAGATTGGCGGGGAACACCATCGTGCGGTCGCCGAGCTCGGCGACGAGCGCCTCGAGCTTCTCGCGGCGCGTGCCGTGCAGGCCCACCGTGGCGCCGGCCGCGTGGAACGCGCGGGCGATCGCCTCGCCGATGCCGCCGCTGGCGCCGGTGACAAGCGCCTTGCGCCCGGTCAGATCAAACATCTGGTTTCCTTCCGTGATCGTTGACGTAGCCGTGGCGCGACGCCTTCAGCCCCGTTCTCCGGAAAAAGTCCGGACCTCGTCAACCGTCCCGACTGCATACGTAACTAGGCTCTTGTCGATACGGCGGGCGAGCCCGCTCAAAACCCGGCCGCTGCCGATCTCGACCAGCTTCGTCACGCCGTCGCTCGCCAGGAACTCGACGCTCTCGCGCCAGCGAACCTGCCCGGTCACCTGCCGAACCAGGCGCTCGCGAATTTCGTCGGGCGCAGAGGTCGGGGTGGCCGTGACATTCGATATGACCGGGACGGAAGGCGCAGCGATGACGGTCTCGGCCAAAGCTGCCTGCATGCGGTCGGCCGCCGGCTGCATCAGCCGGCAGTGAAAGGGTGCTGAAACGGAGAGCGGGATGGCGCGTTTGGCGCCCCGCTCCGGCGCCATCGCCACGGCGCGGTCGATGGCCGCCTTGTCGCCGGAGATGACGATCTGCCCGCCGCCATTATCGTTTGCCGGCTCGCAGACCTGCCCTTCGGCCGCAGCCTCGCAGAGGGTGAGCACCGCATCCGCATCGAGGCCGAGAATCGCCGCCATCGCGCCCTCGCCCTGCGGCACCGCGGCCTGCATGGCGGTGCCCCGGATGCGCAGCAGCCGGGCCGTGTCGGCGACGGTGATCGCGCCGGCCGCCGCCAGCGCCGAATATTCGCCCAGCGAATGGCCGGCGACGTAGCGCGCCTCGGTCAGGCTGAAGCCTTTGGCCTCGAGGGCCCGCAGGGCAGCGATCGACACCGCCATCAGCGCCGGCTGGGCATTGGCCGTCAACGTCAGCTGGTCTTCCGGTCCTTCGAAGATCAGAGACGATAGCTTCTCGCCCAGCGCCTCGTCGACTTCCTCGAAGACGGCACGGCTTTCGGCGAACGAGTCATGGAGCGTCCGACCCATGCCGACGCTCTGACTGCCCTGTCCCGGAAAAACCAATGCCATGGCCATGCGCCATCTCCTGTGATTGCTGTTCGGCGTGTGCCGCAATGGTTGTCGCCACGACCTCCTGTCAAGGCTGCGGTGGCACATGAGCCTCCGCCGGCCCCAGGCAACACCGCTTCAGGGTTGAATTACCGCCGGAAACCCGGTAGGTGCACACTCGTCAATGCTCGGGCCTCAGCTGGGGGCTGAACGGAAGGCTGCCGCTGTGCCGGCAACAGGGTGCCATAGAAGGCATCGGCTTCCCGTGTCTCCGCTCTCGACCGTTCTCGTACAGGCGCCTTTCCACATCGTCCCGGGTCACCGGGTTCGCAGGGAAGTCGACGAGGCTTAGCCGCTGTACCCGGGCAGATGCGAACGAAACAATGGAAAGGCGATAGCGCATGGCTCTTTACGAGCACGTATTTCTTTCGCGCCAGGATATCTCGAACCAACAGGTCGAGGCTCTCGTCGAGCAGTATCGTGGCGTCCTCGAGGCCAATGGCGGCTCGGTCGGCAAGGTCGAGAACTGGGGCCTCAAGACCCTCACCTACCGGATCAACAAGAACCGGAAGGCCTACTACACGCTGATGAACATCGACGCCGCTTCGGCGGCGGTCCAGGAGATGGAGCGCCAGATGCGCTTCAACGAGGACATCCTGCGCTACATCACCATTCGCGTCGATGAGCACGAGGACGCCCAGTCGGTGATGATGCAGAAGCGCGACGACCGGCCCCGCCGTGGCGGCCGCGACGATCGTGGCGACCGGGGCGACCGTCCCCGCCGTGACGATGACCGCCCGCGTCGCGATCGCGACGATGACCGCCCGCGCCGCAGCCGTGACGATTCGGAGTAAGAAACATGGTCGATATCGCTCAGCTTCCCACCCGCCGGCCGTTCCATCGCCGCCGCAAGTCCGATCCGTTCGCCGGCACCGATTCGCCGAAGATCGATTACAAGGACGTCCGTCTCCTGCAGCGCTACATTTCCGAGCGTGGCAAGATCGTCCCGTCGCGGATCACCGCCGTGTCGCAGAAGAACCAGCGGGCCCTCGCCCGTGCGATCAAGCGCGCCCGCTTCCTCGGCCTTCTGCCCTACGTCCTGAAGTAAGACTTCGATACCGGGAGGCGGCGCGCGGGCGCCGCCTCCCGTCCCACGCGCGTCAGGCCGCCGCGGGACACGACCAAGCCTAGTTGGGGCGAACGCCTCTAACTGCCGCGAGCAGGACAGCGCACTTAAGATGAAACCAACCACCATCCTCATCGCCGTGGCCTCGGGCCTTGCCAGTGCGCTGCTGTTTGCCGGCATCGTCCTGCAATCGGCGTCGGCGGTGAGTCTGGCTCTCGCCGCCCCGATCCCCATCGCCATCGCCAGCCTCGGCTGGGGCTCCGTCGCCGGCTTCATCGCCGCCGCGACCGCCGGTGCGACGATCTTTGCGGTGACCCTCTCCGTTCCCAGCGCGCTGACGCTGCTCGTCTCGATGGCGATCCCGACGGCCGTTGCCGGTCATCTGGCGGGTCTTGCCCGGCCCGCCGAGGCGCCGATGCGCGCAGCGAACGGTAACGTCCCGGCCACGCCGCCGCTCGACTGGTACCCGCTCGAGCGGGTGCTGATGGCGATCACTGCCATGGCGACGGTCGCCTGCCTGTTTCTCGGCTGGATGCTCGGCTACGACGCGCAGGCATTCGTCCCGGCCGTCGCCCAGGCGCTCGGCGAGGGCGGCGTCGCCGGACCCGATGCACCGGACCAGGAACAGATCAGGGAACTCGCCAGCCTCGTCGTGTCGCTGGTACCGTTCGTTCAGCCGGCGATGCTGACGATCATCCTGGTCATCGGGCTCTATCTCGGCGCCACCGTGACCCGCATCTCCAACCGCCTGCCGCGGCCACGCGACGACATCCCCGCCATCGCCGGTCTGCCGCGCACGACGCTCCTGGTCTTTGCGGCCGGCCTTGGCGCGGTCCTCGCCGGTGGCACGCTCGGCCTCATCGGCGCGGTCATCGTCGGGGCCTTTGGTGCCGCCTACACGCTGATCGGCCTGGCCGCCCTCCATCGTCGCAGCCGCGGACGGCCCGGCCGCGGCCTCGTGCTGTTCACCAGCTACGCGGCGATCCTGCTGCTCTCATTCCCGCTCCTCGTTTTTCTAGGGCTCGGGCTCTTCCAGACCTGGCGACACGGCGACGGCACTGCCTCGCCCGCCAGCCAGTAGACGACGCATTCAACCCCTCCAGAAAGGAACTCAAAATGGACGTCATTCTTCTCGAACGCATCGCAAGGCTCGGCCAGATGGGCGACACCGTGAAGGTGCGCGACGGCTACGCCCGCAACTACCTCCTGCCGACCGGCCGCGCCCTTCGCGCCAACGAGGCGAACCGCGCCAAGTTCGAATCGCAGAAGACCCAGCTCGTTCAGCGCAACGAGGAGCGGAAGGCCGAAGCTCAGGAGATCGCCAAGACGCTTGAAGGTCGCAGCTTCGTCGCGGTCCGTTCCGCCGGCGAAACCGGCCAGCTCTACGGTTCGGTGTCGACGCGCGACATCGCCGATCTGCTGGCGGCCGAAGGCTTCAAGGTCGGCCGCAACGAGATCGAGCTGCGCCAGCCGATCAAGGCGATCGGCGTGCATTCGATCTCGATCGCCTTGCACCCGGAAGTCTCGGTTTCCATCAACGTCAACGTCGCCCGCTCGCCGGACGAAGCCGAGCGCCAGTCGCGCGGCGAGGATCTGACCTCCGCCGATGCGATCTACGGCATCGACGATGAGGACGAGATCGACGAGGACGAGGACGCCGAAGGCGAAGCCACCGAAGAAGAAGGCGGCGAGACGACTGCTGCCGACTCCGAGGAAGAGGCCGACGAGGCCCGCTAAGCGCCAGTCAGAGCGTCGATACCAGCGGCCTGGCCCGCGGGCGGCGCCCGGAAACGCTCAGCAGACATACGTAGAGGGGCCCCACACCGTGGGGCCCCTTTTCATATGTTCAGTGCGGGTATTATCTTTGGTTCGCAGTGCATCGTGCGAAGCAACTCCCGGCGGCGTTCGGGCCGTCGAGGTTCTTCAGGCTACGGCCAGGAGATCGACCTCATGAACCGCATCCTCTCCGTCTTCCTCTCCCATCTCTTCAAGACCGGCAACCTCACCATCACCGATGCGTCGGGCGGCGTGACCCAATGGGGTGACGGCACCGGCGAGAAGCTGCACATCCGCTTCAACACGAAAGCGGCGGAACGGGCTGTCGCCCTCCATCCGAGCCTGAAATTCGGCGAGGCCTACATGGATGGCGGCCTCGACGTCGTCTCCGGGTCGATCTACGACGTGCTGGCGCTGATCTTTGCGAACGCCGACAGGGGTGACGCCGCCCGCGAGCCGTGGATGCGCGCCATCGCCCGGATGCGGCTCCTGTACCGGCGCTACATCCAGAACAACACGCCGAGGCGAGCCCGCGCCAACGTGCAGCATCACTACGATCTGTCCGGCGCGCTCTACGATCTCTTCCTCGATGCGGACCGGCAATATTCCTGCGCCTATTTCGAGCGTCCCGGTGCATCCCTCGAAGAGGCGCAGCTGGCCAAGAAACGGCACATCGCCGCCAAGCTGAACTTCGACCGGCCGGGGCTGCGCGCCCTCGACATTGGTTGCGGCTGGGGCGGCATGGGGCTCTATCTCGCGGGCCAGCTGCAGGCCGAGGTCACCGGGATCACCCTGTCCGACGAGCAGCTGGCGGTCGCCCGGAAACGCGCCGAGGATGCCGGGCTGGCCGACCGCGCCAAGTTCCGCATCGAGGATTATCGCGACGTGAAGGGGCAGTTCGACCGGATCGTCTCCGTCGGTATGTTCGAGCATGTCGGCGTCGACTTCTACGAAGCCTATTTCAGCCGCTGCGCCGAGCTCCTGGAGGCGGACGGGGTGATGCTCCTCCACACGATCGGCCGGTTCGAGGAGCCGACCAACACCAATTCCTTCATCGCCAAATACATCTTCCCCGGCGGCTACATTCCCTCGCTGTCGCAGATGACCGCGGCGATCGAGCGCGCCGGCCTGATCGTCACCGATGTCGAGGTGCTGCGCCTCCATTACGCCGAGACGCTGCGCCACTGGCGCGAGCGCTTCGCCGCCCGACGCGACGAGGCCAAGGCGCTCTACGACGAGCGATTCTGCCGGATGTGGGAGTTTTATCTCGCCGCTTCGGAGGGCTCGTTCCGCTGGCAGGACCTCGTGGTCTTCCAGGTCCAGCTGACCAAGTCGCGCGATGCGCTGCCGCTGACCCGCGACTACATGTTCGAGGCCGAAGCAAGATTGCGCCAGCGCGACGATCCCGACGCCGCTGCCGCCTCACGCGAAGGCACCTGGCCGGAGCGCTGTGCCGCGGAGTAGCGAATGCGGGGCACCGTGCCGCGGAGCCTCGCGGTCGGCTTGTCGAAGATATCCACAGGCTCACGGCCGTCCAGACTCCCGCGCAAAGGCCCGGCGGCGCGCTTTTCCCCGTAATCCTTCCACAGGGAAAATGGGGCGCGAAGCGGTACCCGGCGTGGCGGTTGAAGACGCTAGGAGCGAAGCCTGCGCTGGTGTAGGCAGGGTCCATACGGGATCGTGGGCAGGGGTGACGCGGCATGGCGGATGCGGCGCGGAAATTCGATGAGGACGCGGCGGCGCTCTATCGCGAAGCGCCGAACAACATCGAGGCGGAGCAGGCGCTGCTCGGCGCGATGCTCGTCAACAACGATGCCTATTACGTCGTCCACGATTTCCTGAAGCCGGACCATTTCTTCGAGCCGCTGCACCGCGAGATCTTCTCCAAGACCTCGGAGATGATCCGGATGGGCAAGATCGCCAATCCGGTCACGATCAAGACGTTCCTCGCCGCCAACGACAAGGTCGGCGAGCTGACCGTGGCGCAATATCTCGCCCGCCTCGCGGCGGAAGCCACGACCATCATCAACGCCACCGACTATGGCCGCGCCATCTACGACCTGGCGATGCGCCGCTCGCTGATCCGGATCGGCGAGGACATGGTCAACATCGCCTTCGACGCGCCGCTCGACATGGAGCCGAAGGGCCAGATCGAGGACGCCGAAAGGCGACTGTTCGAGCTTGCCGAGACCGGCCGCTACGATGGCGGCTTCCAGTCCTTCACCGAGGCGGTGACGCTGGCCGTGCAGATGGCGACGGCGGCGAAGGACCGCGACGGCGGCCTGTCGGGCGTGTCCTCCGGCATCATCGGCCTCGACCGGCGGATGGGCGGGCTGCAGTCCTCGGATCTGATCATCCTCGCCGGCCGTCCGGCCATGGGCAAGACGTCGCTCGCCACCAACATTGCCTTCAACATCGCGGCTGCGTACGAGCCCGCCGAACAGGCCGATGGCTCCTTCAAGGCCAAGAATGGCGGCGTCGTCGCCTTCTTCAGCCTGGAAATGTCGGCCGAGCAGCTGGCGACGCGTATCATTTCCGAGCAGACGGAGATCTCGTCCTCGAAGATCCGCCGCGGCAACATCAACGACCAGGAGCTGACCAAGCTGATCGCCTGTTCGGAGATGATGCAGAAGCTGCCGCTCTACATCGACCAGACGGGTGGCATATCGATCGCCCAGCTCGCCGCAAGGGCAAGGCGCCTGAAGCGCCAGCGCGGCCTCGACGTCATGGTCATCGACTACGTCCAGCTGATGCAGGGATCGTCCAAGGCCTCCTCGCAGAACCGCGTGCAGGAGATCACCGAAATCACCACCGGCCTGAAGGCGCTGGCAAAGGAGCTGTCGGTGCCGATCATCGCGCTGTCGCAGCTGTCGCGGCAGGTTGAAAGCCGCGAGGACAAACGCCCGCAGCTCTCGGATCTGCGCGAATCGGGCTCCATCGAGCAGGACGCCGACGTGGTGATGTTCGTCTACCGCGACGAATATTACCTCTCGAACCGCGAGCCGAAGCCCGGCACCGACGAACACCTGAAGTGGGAGCAGGCGCTGAACGAGGCCCGCGGCAAGGCCGAGGTGATCATCGCCAAGCAGCGTCACGGGCCGACCGGCACCGTGCCCCTCGCCTTCCAGGCCGAATACACGCGCTTCACCGACCTGGCGGACGAGACCTATCTGCCCGAACGCTACGAATAGGCGCCGCCGTGCCGAGTCTTGCCGATAGGAGCGCCGAACCGTCCCGCATGCCGGTGCTGGAGATCGACCGCGCCGCGCTCGCCGCCAACTGGCGGACGCTGGCGGCGCGCCAGCCGGGTGCCCGCACCGGTGCTGCCGTCAAGGCCGACGGCTATGGCCTCGGGGCGGCGCCCGTCGCGACGGCGCTACACGAAGCCGGCTGCCGCGACTTCTTCGTCGCCTGGGCGTCGGAGGGCGTCGCCGTGCGGAAGGCTTTGTCGCAGGCCGGGGCCGACCCAGGCGATGCGCAGATCTTCGTCCTGCAGGGCCTCGAGCCGGCGACCGTACCCCTGCATCTCCGGCACGATCTCACCCCGGTGCTGTCGACCCCGGACGACATCGCCGTCTGGCGGGACGGCTTGTGCACGGCTGGCGTACAAGCCCCTGCGGCCCTGCAGGTGGAAACCGGGATGAACCGCCTCGGGCTCGACGACGGCGAAACGCATCAGGCCGCAGCGCTGGCCGCCTCCGGCAACCTGCCGCTCTGCCTGGTGATGAGCCACCTCGCCTCCGCCGACGAGACGACGGCGCAAAGCGCCGAGCAGTTGCAGCGATTCCTGGCTTTGTCCGCGCTGTTCCCCGGCGTGCCGCGCTCGCTGGCCAATTCCGCCGGGGTGTTTCTCGGGCCCGATTACGGCTTCGACCTCACCCGCCCCGGCATCGGCCTCTATGGCGGCCGCGCCGGACCCGCCGGCGCGCTGCAGCCGGTCGCGCGCCTCACCGCCGCGATCCTTCAGCTGCGCACCGCGCGGACCGGCGAGGCCGTCGGCTACGGCGCAGCGACGCGGCTCGAACGCGACACCCGCATCGCCACGGTCGGGATCGGCTATGCCGACGGCCTGCCGCGCGCGGCCTCGGGCGCCGGCATCGCCTTGCGGCCGTTGTGTCCGGCGGCCGACGCCTTGCTCGCCGGGCAGCGCGTGCCGGTCATCGGCCGCATCTCCATGGACATGACCCTGCTCGACGTCACGGCGCTGCCGGACGACGCCGTCAGGCCGGGCGATCGGGTGGAATTCTTCGGACCGGGCGTCGCGATCGACGAGGTGGCCGCGGCGGCGGGAACGATCGCCTACGAGCTCCTGACCGGCATGGGGAAACGGGTGGAACGACGCTGGGCCTGACGGTCATCGAATGTCCGGGCGCGCGGCCCTATGGCTTCGACGCGGCGCCGGCGACCATGTCACCGAACGCCGCCAGGCCATCAGCGCCGACGATGGCCGCACCGAGCAGCAGGAGGCCGTGCAGGACGAGGATCGCCCGCAGCCGCGAGCGGAACGGCTCCTTCTGCGTCTTGTGCCGCAGCAGGCGCTGCGCCGCGACCGCCCCGACGATGCCGCCAATCAGCGCCAGGCCGAGCAGCCGACGTTCGGGCACGCGGCGCCGGCCTTCCATCGCCATCGCCTTGTCGTAAGCGAAGGCGGCATAGGCCGTCGCATTGACGACGAACAGGTAGACGAGGACGGCGAGGATCATGACGCGGCTCCGGGCGGGGCCACCATCCTGTCGCATCCGCCTTGCCAAACCCTGTCCCGCGATCCGAGCGGCAAGTGCAGCGCCGGTCGGACGTTATAGCCAAGACGGCGACGACGCCCGCCGCCCTTGTTTCTGATTTGTTCTCACTTCATATTGCCGCAACTCCCGTTCGACGAAAGACCGCATGGCCAAGCCGAAACTCTCCTTCATCTGCCAGAATTGCGGCTCGGTGACCGCCCGCTGGCAGGGCAAGTGCGAAGCCTGCGGCGAGTGGAACACCGTCGTCGAGGAGAATTCCGCCGGCGGCATCGGCGGTGGACCGCAGGGCGCTTCTCGGCGCCGCGGCCGTCCGTCCGCGCTGCTCCCGCTCTCCGGAGAAATGGAGGAGGCGCCGCGGATCATCTCGAAGATCGATGAGCTCGACCGGGCACTCGGCGGCGGCATCGTGCGTGGTTCGGCGATCCTGATCGGCGGCGACCCCGGCATCGGCAAGTCGACGCTGCTGATGCAGGCGGCGGCCGCCCTCTCCCGCAACGGCCACAGCGTCGTCTACGTCTCCGGCGAGGAGGCGGTAGCGCAGGTGCGGCTCCGGGCGCAGCGGCTGAAGGCCGCCGACACCGACGTACAGCTGATGGCCGAGACCAACGTCGAGGACATATTAGCGACGTTGGCCGAGGCGCGGCGGCCCGACCTCGTCATCATCGATTCGATCCAGACGCTCTGGTCGGACATGGCCGATTCCGCGCCCGGCACCGTCACCCAGGTGCGGGCGGGCGTCCAGGCGATGGTGCGCTTTGCCAAGGCGAGCGGCGCGGCGGTGATCCTCGTCGGGCACGTCACCAAGGAGGGCCAGATCGCCGGGCCCCGGGTCGTCGAGCACATGGTCGACGCGGTGCTCTATTTCGAGGGCGAAGGCGGCCATCACTACCGGATCCTGCGCACCGTCAAGAATCGCTTCGGCCCGACCGACGAGATCGGAGTGTTCGAGATGGGCGACCTGGGCCTGCGCGAAGTGCAGAACCCGTCAGAGCTGTTCCTCGGCGAGCGAAACGAGAAGGCGCCGGGGGCGGCGGTCTTCGCCGGCATGGAGGGCACGCGGCCGGTGCTGGTGGAGATCCAGGCGCTGGTGGCGCCCTCCGCGCTCGGCACACCGCGGCGGGCAGTTCTCGGCTGGGACCAGCCGCGCCTCGCCATGGTCCTGGCGGTGCTGGAAGCCCATTGCGGCGTCCGGCTCGGCCAGCACGACGTCTATCTCAACGTCGCCGGCGGGTTCCGCATCTCCGAGCCCGCCGCCGACCTTGCCGTAGCCGCAGCTTTGGTCTCTTCGCTGAGCGGGGCGCCCTTGCCGTCGGACTGCGTCTATTTCGGCGAAATCAGCCTGTCGGGCTCGGTGCGGCCCGTCGCCCATGCCGCCCAGCGCCTCAAGGAGGCCGAAAAGCTCGGCTTCCGCCAGGCGGTGCTACCCTCGGCGCCCGCCGACATGCCGCGCTCGCGCGACATGAGCGGCTTCGAGGTCGAGGCTCTGCCGGACCTCGTGGCAAGGGTCGCATCGGGCGGCGGGGCCACAGATGCTTGATTTTCCGCCACGGCCCTAGTGTAAAATCGGCGGCAAAGGGTTATTGCCCAGCGACGCTGCGCGGACGGGACCGGCAAGACCCGTTGCCCGCTCGCTCCGAAAGGCCAGAGGATCGATCGTTTATGACGCTTACCCTTCTCGACGCGATCCTCTTCGCGATCATGCTCGTCTCGGCGCTTCTGGCGATGGTGCGTGGTTTCTCCCGCGAGGTCCTGTCGGTCGTCGCGTGGCTGGTTGCCGCGGCCGCCGCGTTCTTCTTCTACCGGCCCCTTACCCCCTACGTGTCCGAGTACATCGCGTCGGACATGGTGGCGCTGGCGGTTTCCGCCGCGCTGATCTTCCTGCTAACGCTGATCGTGGTGTCGTTCATCACGCTGCGGATTGCCGACTTCATCATCGACAGCCGCGTCGGCGCGATCGACCGGGCGCTCGGCTTCGTGTTCGGCGCGATACGCGGCCTGCTGCTCGTCGTCGTGGCCATGCTGTTCTTCAACTGGCTGGCACCGGCGAATCAGCCGCAATGGATCGCCGACTCCCGCAGCAAGCCGTTTCTCGACGATCTCGGCCAGCGACTGGTGGCGGCGCTGCCGGAGAATCCCGAGCAGGTCATCATGGACCAGATCCAGGGCACGGATAGCGAACCGAACACCGTGCCGGCTCCGGATGGCGAGCCGGGCGCGGCTCCCTTGCCCGACGCGACGGAGGCACCCGGCGAGCCGAGCTCGATCGAGGGGCTCATCGACGATTCCGGCGAGACGCCCCCGCCCGCCAACTGAGGTTTCGCGGGATTGAACGATCCGTGCAGCAAAGACTCGCGCATCGGCGGGCGCGGGCCTATATGGTGATCTTTACGACGGCAGGCCGGGGCGCACCGGCAAACGGCGGACAAAATCATGGATGAGACGCCTTTTGGCGATGACTCGCTGCATGAAGAATGCGGCGTGTTCGGTATTTTCCAGCGGACCGATGCGGCCGCCGTTGTCACGCTGGGGCTGCATGCGCTCCAGCACCGGGGCCAGGAGGCGGCTGGCATTGTCTCCTACGACGGCTCGCAGTTCCATGTGGAGCGCCACTCGGGGCTGATCGGCGACACCTTCACCAAGCAGTCGGTGCTCGAACGCCTCCCCGGCACCTCTGCGATCGGCCACACGCGCTACGCGACCAGCGGCGGTGGCGGCCTGCGCAACGTCCAGCCCTTCTTCGCCGAGCTTTCCGCCGGCGGATTCGCCGTCGCGCACAACGGCAACATTACCAATGCGATGACCGTGCAGCGCGAGCTGCAGCGGCGCGGATCGATCTTCTCCTCCACTTCCGACACCGAGACGATCCTGCATCTGGTCGCGACCAGCGCCGGGCGGCTGTTCGTCGACAAGCTCATCGACGCGCTGTCGCGGCTCGAGGGCGCCTTCTCGCTGGTCGGCCTGTCGTCGAAGAAGATGGTCGGCGTTCGCGATCCGCTGGGCATCCGGCCGCTGGTGCTCGGCGAGTTCGAGGGCTCGCTGATCCTCGCCTCGGAGACATGCGCGCTCGACATCATGGGCGCGACCTTCGTCCGCGACATCGCGCCGGGCGAACTGGTGATCATCACCGAAGACGGCATCGAGAGCGTCTTCCCCTTCCAGGCAAGGCGGCCGCGCTTCTGCATCTTCGAATATGTCTACTTCGCCCGGCCCGACTCCAACGTCGAAGGCCGGAACGTCTACGACATCCGCAAGAAGATTGGCGCCGAGCTTGCCCGCGAAAGCCACGCGGAGGCCGACATCGTCGTGCCGGTGCCGGATTCCGGCGTTCCTGCCGCCATCGGCTACGCCCAGGAAGCCAACCTGCCGTTCGAGCTGGGGATCATCCGCAACCACTATGTCGGCCGGACCTTCATCCAGCCGACGGATGCGATCCGCCACATGGGCGTCAAGCTCAAGCACAACGCCAACCGCAAAATCCTAGAGGGAAAGCGTGTTGTGCTGGTTGACGATTCGATCGTGCGCGGCACCACCAGCCAGAAGATCGTGCAGATGGTACGCGAGGCCGGCGCTGCCGAAGTGCACATGCGCATCGCCTCACCGCCGACCCGCGCCAGCTGCTTCTACGGCGTCGACACGCCGGAAAAGGGCAAGCTGCTTGCCTCGCGGATGACGATCGAGGAAATGGCTGACTACATCAAGGTCGACTCGCTCGCCTTTTTGACGATCGACGGGCTCTACCGCGCCGTCGACGAGCCGGAGCGCAACCGGATGATGCCGCAATTCTGCGATGCGTGCTTCACCGGCGACTACCCGACCTCGCTCACCGACCAGGACGGCACGGACAATGTTCGGCAGTTGTCCCTGCTCGGCGGCGCAGGCTAAACTTCTCCCAACGCATTCGCTTCGACAGAGATCGCATGACCGGACAGCTCAAGGACAAGGTCGCGCTGGTCACCGGCGCCTCCCGGGGCATCGGCTACCAGATCGCCAAGGGGCTCGCCGCCGAAGGCGCGCATGTCATCGCCCTCGCCCGCACGGTCGGCGGGCTCGAGGAACTCGACGACGAGATCAAGTCCGCCGGTGGCTCGGCGACGCTGGTGCCGCTGGACCTCACCGACATGGGCGGAATCGACCGGCTGGGCGGCGCCATCAACGAGCGCTGGGGCCGGCTCGACGTGCTGGTCGCCAATGCCGGCCTCCTGGGCGTGCTGGCGCCGATCGGCCATATCGAGGCAAAGACCTTCGAGAAGACCATGACGGTCAACGTCACGGCGACCTGGCGGCTGATCCGCTCGGTCGATCCGCTGCTGCGCAAGGCGCAGGCGGGGCGCGCCCTCGTCATCTCCTCGGGCGCCGCCCATTCGGCAAAGGCGTTCTGGTCGCTCTATGCCGCCAGCAAGGCAGCGACCGAGGCCATGGTGCGGTCCTGGGCCAACGAGACGCAGAACCTTCCGCTCCGCGTCAATTCGGTCAATCCCGGTGCCACGCGCACCGCCATGCGCGCCCAGGCGATGCCGGGCGAGGATCCGAAGTCGCTGCCGACGGCCCGCGAGGTCGCGGCGAAGATCGTGCCGCTGGCATTCGCCGGCGTCACCGAGACCGGCAAGCTGTTCGACGTGCGGGCCGAAAAGTTCCTGGACTACCGCGACCCGGCCTGATCGTCGCCGCGGGCGTCGAGCGCTGCCCGCTGGCTGAAGGCCCGGGCGGAAAACCCGATCGACACGAAATAGGCGATCGCGGTCAGGGTCAGGGTCTGCCAGAAGAAGCTGAGCAGCACCGCGACATAGGCGACGAGCCCCAGGATGATGGGGATCGCATAGTCGCGCGGCACGCGGATCCCGGCACCCTTGCCCGACCAGGTGGGCAGGCGGCTGGCCATCAGCAGGCCGATGGCGACGAGATAGACACTGGCGATTGCCGCGGTCACGCCCGGCACGCCCAGATCGAACCCCGAAAAGCTGAGATAGACCGGGAACATGGCAAGGGCTGCGCCGGCCGGCGCCGGCACGCCGACGAAGAAGGCCGAATGCCATTTCGGTCGGTTCGGATCGTCGAGCATGGTGTTGAACCGCGCCAGGCGCAGGGCGCAGGCGCTCGAATAGAGCAGCGCGGCGATCCAGCCGAGCGAGCCTGCATCGTGCAGCATGTAAGCGTACAGCACGAGTCCGGGCGCGACGCCGAAATTAACGATGTCGGCGAGCGAATCCATCTCGGCGCCGAACCGGCTCTGGCCCTTGAGATAGCGCGCGACGCGGCCATCGATGCCGTCAAGCAGCGCGGCGCCGAGGACGAGGCTGACGGCGAGCTCGAACCGGCCCTCGAAGGCCATGCGAATTCCCGTCATCCCGGCACAGATCGACAGCAGCGTGATCAGGTTCGGCGCGATGCGCCGGAACGGGATGCGGCGGCGGGCGGGAACATCCGCCTCGTCCGGATTGCCCGGATCGAAGGGCGGGAACGGCGAGCCGATAGCCATCAGTCGCGCCTCGACGGCCATGTCGGCAGCTGATTGCCGAATTCGGCGATGACCGTTTCGCCGGCGATCGCCGTCTGGCCCTCGGCGACGCGCGGCCGGGCACCGTCCGGCAGGTAGACGTCGAGACGCGATCCGAAACGGATCAGGCCGAACCGCTCGCCGGCCTCGAGCCGGTCATCCATCTTCGACCAGCAGATGATCCGCCGCGCCAGGAGCCCGGCGATCTGCACGACGCCGATCTCGCCTTGCGGCCCGTCGATGACCAGCGAGTTGCGCTCGTTGACCTCGCTCGCCTTGTCGAGCTCGGCGTTGCGGAACTCGCCCTCGCGATACGCGGTGCGGGTGATCCGGCCGCGCATCGGCGCGCGGTTCACGTGGCAGTCGAGGACCGTCATGAACACCGAGATGCGCAGCATGGGCTCGGCGCCGAGGCCGAGTTCGGCAGGTGGCACGACATGGCCGACCAGCGAGACACGCCCGTCGGCCGGGCTGACCACCAGATGATCGGCGACCGGCGTGACCCGCTCCGGATCACGGAAGAAATAGGCGCACCAGGCCGTCAGGATCATGCCGATCCAGAACAGCGGCTGCCAGAGAAAGCCGAGCACCACGGCGACGGCGAAGAACGCAGCGATGAAGGGGTAGCCGGCCTTGTGGACCGGGGCCAGCACGTTACGGATCGAGGCGAATATGTGCATCTCTGGCGGTCTTTTCTTCAAGCGGTGGACCCGGCAGTCGTGATGCCGGAAGGGCGGACGCCATCCTGTTGTTCCGCCGGGTCTAGCCGATGGACGCCATCAGCGCAAAAGCCGCCTTATCACGCTGGCGACATCCGGCTCGGTCAGAGCCGCCTCACGGCGCGGGTGGCGGCCGCCGCTCGACGACGCCCAGCGAATCCGCCTCGCGCGCCCGGCGCAGCGTCTCCTCCGCCTCGGTCGCCTCGCGCTGCATTGCCCACATCTCGGCATAGAGCCCGCCGGCGGCCAGGAGGCTGCGATGCGACCCGCGCTCGACGATCTGGCCGGCCTTCAGCACGATGATCTCGTCGGCGTTGATGATGGTCGACAACCGGTGGGCGATCGTCAGCGTCGTCCGCTCCTTGGAGACCAGGTCGAGCGCCGTCTGGATGTCCTGCTCGGTATGCGTGTCGAGCGCCGACGTCGCCTCGTCCAGGACGAGGATCGGCGGCGCCTTGAGGATGGTGCGGGCGATGGCCACCCGCTGCTTCTCGCCACCCGACAGTTTCAGGCCGCGCTCGCCCACCATGGCGCCGAAGCCGCCCGGCAATTCGCGGATGAAGGAGGCGATCTGCGCCAGTTCCGCCGCGCGCTCGACGTCTTCCTCCGTGGCATCGACGCGGCCATAGCGGACATTGTAGGCGATGGTGTCGTTGAACAGGACCGTATCCTGCGGAACGATGCCGATGGCGGCGCGCACCGAATCCTGCCGGACCGAGGCGATGTCCTGGCCGTCGATCAGGATGCGGCCGGCGCTGACGTCGTAGAAGCGGAAGAGCAGCCGCGAGATCGTCGACTTGCCGGCGCCCGACGGGCCGACGATCGCCACGGACTTGCCGGGCGGCACCTCGAAGGAAACGCCCTTGAGGATCTCGCGCTGCGGATCGTAGCCGAAGCGGACATTCTCGAAGCGGATCGCACCTTCCCGCACCACCAGCGCCGGGGCACCCGGGGGGTCCTTGACCTCTGCCTCGACCTCCAGCAGCGCGAACATCTCCTCGATGTCGGTCAGGCCCTGGCGGATCTCGCGATAGACGAAGCCGATGAAGTTCAGCGGCACCGACAGCTGCATCAGCATGGCGTTGATGAACACGAAGTCGCCGAGCGTCTGGGTGCCGGCCCGCACCTCCAGCGCCGACATCACCATGGTGATCCCCATGCCGACGCCGAAGATCACCCCCTGGCCGAAATTCAGCCAGCCGAGCGACGTCCAGATCCGCGTCGCGGCAATCTCGTAGCCCGCCATGGAGCGGTCGAAGCGCTGCGCCTCCATCGCCTCGTTGCCGAAATATTTCACCGTCTCGAAATTGAGCAGCGAGTCGATCGCCTTGGTGTTGGCGTCGGTGTCGGACTCGTTCATGTCGCGGCGGATGTCGATGCGCCAGTCGCTCGCCTTGATGGTGAACCAGCTGTAGAGCCACACGGTCACGGCGATCACCACGACGTAGGACAGGCCGTAGGTGACGCCGAAGATCACCGCGACGAGCGCGAATTCCAGGATCGTCGGCACGGTGTTGAGGATGGTGAAGCGGACGATCGCCTCGATGCCCTTGGTGCCGCGCTCGATGATCCGCGACAGGCCGCCGGTGCGCCGCTCGAGATGGAAGCGCAGCGACAGTCGGTGCATGTGCACGAAGGTCTGGTAGGCGAGCCGGCGCACGGCATGCTGGCCGACACGCGCAAAGAGCGCGTCCCGCAGCTGGTTGAGCGCGACGGCGACGACCCGGGCGACATTGTAGGCGACCACCAGGGTCACCGCGCCGGTGACCACCAGTGGCAGCCATTCCCGGGCGCTGTTGGCGCCGTCCAGCGCGTCCGTGGCCCATTTGAAGAAATACGGGACGGCGACGGTCAAAAGCTTCGCGAGGATCAGGAAGACGGAGGCGTAGACCACCCGCATCCGCAGGTCCGGCCGGTCCGCCGGCCACATATAGGGCCACAGGTTCACCAGCGTGGAGAACGTCGCTCCCCGGTCGCCCGATACGCGCTTGCTGCCTGGATTCGCCAAGACTGTCCTTCCGACGCGGGCAAAGCGCCGATGAGCGCCGCGCCTCTCCACGTCCTGTTAGCTTAAGCCCGCTCGCGAGCCTCTATCCGGACGCGAGCTGGGCGACGCCCTCTCGCGATCGGACGCGGTGACCGCGCCGGTTAGCCGCGGTCACCGACTTCGGGCGTTTCCACGCGCTCGTTCGGGACGCTGAAGACCTGACCGGGATAGATCAGATGCGGGTTCCGGATCTGGTCGCCATTCGCCAGATAGATCACCACGTATCGACTGCCCATTCCGTAGGTCTCCCGCGAGATCCGCCAGAGCGAGTCGCCGCGCCGGATGATCACCCGGCCCTGCGCCGTGGTCAGTGCATCCTGACGGCTCACCGGCACCTGCTCCGACGCGGCGTCGGCGGAATCCGCCGGGAGCGTCTCGACCCGCCCGCC
Organism: Aurantimonas endophytica; assembly: GCF_014196845.1. GTDB lineage: Bacteria > Pseudomonadota > Alphaproteobacteria > Rhizobiales > Rhizobiaceae > Aurantimonas > Aurantimonas endophytica. The sequence continues at coordinate 37,040 of NZ_JACIEM010000001.1, read as the reverse complement.
GGCGGGGGTCGGCGCGGCGGCAGCGGGGGCGGATGTTCCGGCAGGGGGCGCGGATGCGGCCTGGCTGGTGGCTGGCGGAGCCGGAGTAGCCACTGACTGATCGGCGGCGTTTTCGCCAGTGGCGACTGGGTCACCCGCAGCGTCGCCGGGCGGGATCTCTGCAACCGTCACGGGCCGGCCACCCTGCGACGAAGCCTCGCCAGGGCCGACTGGCGTTGCCACGGCGTCGTCGGGCGAACTCGTCCGTGCCTGCAAGCCGTTGCCGGTACCCGCCCCGGACGCACTCGACGGAGCGGCGGATCCTGCCGAAGCCTCGCCCGGCGCCGCCGCGCGGGCAGCATCGCGGTCGTCGCCACTGGCGCTGTCCGCCTCCGGCGCAATGGCCGGCGGCGGCGCCACCATGGCGACCGATTCGCCGGCCGGCCGCTGGAACGGCACTTCGGCGCGCATCTGGACGCTGCCGTCCCGCGTCACCTGATCGGCGCGCACGACGTGGTCGCCGGGCGCGACCGGCGTGTCGGCACTGACCAGGAACCGGCCCTTGGGGCTGGCGCGTTCCTCGGCCAGCAGCACATTGTCGATATAGACCCGTACCAGCGCACCGGCCTCGGCCGCTCCCGCGACGAAGACCTTGCCGGCCTCGATTTCCACCGCCTCGACCCGCAGCATCGGCACTGTCGCCGGTACGCCGACGGGGGACTGCGGCGCGGCGCGCGGCAGCGTCACCGCGTCCGGCGCGGCCGGATCGGCAGCCGGCGCGGCCAGGCGCGTCTCGGCTCCGGCAGGCGCAGACGCCGTCTCTGTGGCGCCCGAGGTCGATGGCGGCGGGGCGGCGTTCCGCGGCTCGAAGGCGGGGATGCTGATCAGCCGGGACGCCTCGTTCGGCGCCTCGACCATGGCCAGCAATTCGCCCTCCCGCCCCGGCTGCGGAACCGAGACGATGGCGATCTCCTCGGACGACGCGACCGCGCCGTTTTCGCCGGTGGCGGTGATCCGGATGGCGTGGTCGCCCGGCTCCAGCGCATTCTCGAGCACGATGGCGAACTCGCCGGATGCATTGGCCGTGTCCGTCCCGATCGTCGCCTCGCCGTCGCGCAGGGCGATTCGGCTGCCGGGCGCCGCACGCCCCGCGATCACCGTTGCGCCGTCGGGTTCGACCCGCAGCAGGTCGAAGCGCGGCGTCACTTCGGATGCATCGGCGTCTGCAGGCGCAGCACCGGCCGGCGAAGCGGGCGCCGCGGCAGCGTCCGAGGCACCCGTGGCCGCCGACGGCAGCGCGTCGGCGTCATCCGCCGCCGCATCGTCCGGAACTGGAACTGCCGGCGCCGCTGGATCCTTTGCCGGCGCGCCCGCCTCGGTGCTTTCGGTGGGCGCGACCAAATCCTGCGCCGTCGCCACGGGATCGGCGATGTCTTCGGCCGACCCGCCGCTCCAAGTCGCATCGGCCGGCAACGCTTCGGCCGCTTCGGGAGCCGCCGCGCTCGACGTCGTGTCGCCGGATGAATCCGCGGGCGGGACCGAGCCACCGGGCGAAGCCTGCGACGCCGTTTCGCCGGCCGGTGCCTGCGCGGGCCGACCGCCGCCCTCCCGGGGCACGTCCTCGCCCATCGCCCTGCCCTCGGGCAGGAGGGCGACGTCGTCTTCGGCCGTTTCCTGCGGCGGATTGGAGATGCGCAGACTCTCGCTCTGGAGCATGTCCCAGTAGCCGGCGATGATCGCCACCAGCAGGACCACGCAGACCAGGAGTATCCCCACGACTTTCCGCTGCATCACGACACCATGCCCCACCGTCCCGACGTCACCGTTCGAACACCTCGAGACGCTTTCTCCCGACCTTTAACGAAGCCCTGCCCGCCCCACAAGCAACGGCCCGGGCGCAGACGCCGCGGGCGACATCGCGCAGCCTCCCGCCGGCGACCGGGCGCCGGGTTTGCGGCGGCTTCCCCGGACCGTTCGCCAGAGGGCCGATGCCCCACCAGAAGGGTGCTGCGAACCCTGGCCACGCGCGCACGGCCTCGCACGGCCGCACCGTCCCATGCCGGACCCTGGCTTTTGCGCACGGCTTTTGCCGCCTTCTCCCTTGCCAGCGGCGGCCGTCACGCGTATTGCCGGTCCCCGGAGAGGTGGCCGAGTGGTCGAAGGCGCTCCCCTGCTAAGGGAAGCAATACGATCCCGCCGCGATCCAATTTCCCTCGTGCGAACAACAGCTTACATTCAGGCCCGACAGCCAAGCAATCCGCACTCTGCGGATTTCTTGCAAAACCGGGAGGTGACGATGCCCAGTCCTTGGTCCCGCGGCGCCGTCCAGCCGCACGACGACCTGGCCTCCCTGCTCGAACTCGCGAACGCCAATACACGCGAGAACGCCATCACGTTGCTGCACATGATCGCCAAGGAGACGGATCCGGCCGTCGCCCGATCCGACAGCGCCCAAGTCATCGACGAGTTGCTGCGCGCCATCGGCTATGCTGACGTCGCCGACGCATGGAATGCGGTGCATCGGGGATGGGCGTGACCCGTCTCCCCCAGCCGAAGGAATGACCGATGCCAGCCAGCAAGCTCTATGTCGTGCAGCAGTTCGTGAAGCACGGCCGTCGGCTCATGAACGGGCAGACGATGCAGTTCAAGACTGCCGAGGAAGCTCGGCTGCGCGCCGATCGCGACGGCGGGCGGCTCGGCAATGTGGTTGGCGTCGTGGCGGTAGAGCAGACGGTCGACGTGGAGACCGGCGAAGTCCTGGAGGAGCCGATCGTGCTCGTGCGGCATGGCGAAGTGCCTGCGGAGGTGGCGGGCGATTGAAACCAACACACCAGAGCTTCACCATTTCGACCCTCGGCGACCTGGTGGACAACGGCATGGGCATCGCCTGGGCGTGCGACGATTGCCATAGAGATCTCGACCTAACTCTCTCCCGCGCGATCGAGATGTGGGGCCACGATCAGACCTATGTCCGCTGGAAGGCGCCGGTGCGATGTGTCCGATGCGGGAGCCGGAACGTCAGCATGCGCATAAGGGCGAACACGACTATCAAGCAGGCGACCGGGAGGCCGTTCGAGCCGTCATGATCCGCCGCTTGCTCTCCCGCCTCTCCCGCCGCCCGCCCGATATCCGGCGCGAGGTGACTGTGCTGATCACTCTGTACGGACCGGAAGGCGCATGGCTGGAGGCGCGTGATCGCTGGCGAGTGGCGCGCGAGGATGCGCGGTGGAGGGGCAGCCAGTTGCTGCGTCGCCGCGGCCGCCACTGGAACAGCGTCATGCGGGAGATCGAGCGACAGACGGGCTACCGGCATCAGCCGGATAACGCGCGGGGATATCTGGAGAGGTAGAGCGTCAACTGCCTCTCGTGGCTTTGGCCTACAAGGGGACCCCACTGCGCCTCGGGGCAGCATAAGCCTTCCTCTCGTAGCTGCTCTGAGTTTCGATCCAACCCAGAACGCCTGAGCAGGACCGGCCGCTCAATCACGGACGTGGTTCACTCGGACATGCTACAGGTGGCACGACTGCGCTTTCGATTATGAAGTTAGAAACAGCTTCTTCAGATGTCGCTTGTTAGGGTGGCGCCGTAAGGACACCTCATGATCGACAATTTTGCGCAGCCAAGCCGGCGCCTGTTCTTTCTGAAGATTATGCTGCCAATGCTGGCTGCGGCATTGCTCCTGAACGGCATTGCAGCGGCGCTGCTGTGGTGGTCGGCCTCGGAATCAGACCGTGTCTCGATCGACCGCCAGCACATGTTGGTCGATGTGGTGGTCGCTGAGATCCGGTCGAAGATCGCTCATGACCAGGAGAGCGTAACGGTCTGGGACGACGCCGTTACGGAGGTGAAAAACCCCGGCGGTGCGGAGTGGATCGACGTCAATCTGGGTTCATGGATGGCCAGCTATTTCGGCCACGACCACGCCTATGTCCTCGATGCCGAGGATCGGCCCATCTATGCCTTTGCTGACGGTGCGCAGCAGGATCCGTCTGCGTTTGCTGCCGTTCAGCCACAAACTCAACCCCTCGTGGCGGAGTTGCGGTCCCGAGTGGCGTCGGGAGATACCGAAGGCATATCTGATCGCGTGCTCACTCTCGGAGCATCGGATCTCGTGAACGTCAATGGCCGTCCGGCCATTCTCAGCGTCAAGCCGATCGTTTCCGACACTGGCGATCTGGTGCAGGCACCGGGCGATGAGTACATGCATGTCGCCGCACGCTACCTCGACGGGGAATTCGCGGCTGGGCTCGAGCGCGACTATCTTCTCGATGATCTGAGGTTTTCCTGGGATAGCGAGGTGCCACCGGGCGGGGCAAGAGCCGCTCTCCTCAAGGACGACGGCCTGCCGCTCGGCTATCTCGTGTGGACGCCCTTCAGGCCCGGCTCGACGGTGCTCTGGCGGGTTGGACCTGTCATGTTGGGCCTCGCGATTGCCAGCCTGATCGTCCTGGTGGGACTCCTCATGGCGCTGCGCCGGCGCTCGATCAATCTATCCTTGAGCGAAGCGGAGGTTCGGCATCTCGCCCATCACGATCTCCTGACGGGTCTCGCCAATCGTGCCCATCTCGCCAAACGCTTCAATGCGGCGCTTGCGGACCGCCGGACGGGCGATAACCTCACACTGATCTATCTGGATCTCGATCACTTCAAGGAGGTGAACGATACGCTCGGCCACCCTGCTGGCGACGAACTGCTGCGAGAGTTTGCCGATCGCCTCAGGCGAATGACCAGCGAAGCCGATACGGTTGCCCGCGTCGGCGGCGACGAATTCGTGGTCCTGACGCGCTCCCTATCGTCTTCACAGGCCGTCGAGGATTTCTGCGCGACCTTGATCCAGACGACTAGGCGCCCCTTCGACCTGGAGGGCACGCAGGTGTTTGTTGGAGCGAGCGTTGGGGCGGCAAGAACGTCACACCGGTCCGACGATCGTGAGGAGCTATTTCGAAGAGCCGACGTCGCCCTCTATCACTCCAAACGGTCGGGACGCAGCAGCTATACACTCTACGACCCGCAACTGGACCAGGCGGCCACGCTCCGCCGGAACCTGGAGCGGGACCTGCGAGCGGCGCTGGAGCAGCCGGGCGAGCTTGAGGTACACTATCAGCCGCTCATCCGCGCAAACGACGGCACAATATCCGGGTTCGAAGCCCTGTTGCGGTGGCATCACCCGATCGAGGGGACGATTTCGCCGGCGGTGTTCATACCGGTGGCCGAGGAGACAGGTCTTATTCTCCGGCTGGGTGCGTGGGTCCTAGAACGAGTGTGCACGGAAACCAGCACATGGCCCGTCGACACCGTGGCGGTCAACGCCTCGATGATCGAACTGCACGACGAGCACTACGCCGCCCGCGTCGAGAAGATCCTTCTCGCGAAGGGGATGGCGCCGCAACGCCTCGAGCTGGAGATCACCGAGAGCGCTTTCTGTGAGAGGGCGACGGTCTGCGAGAAGAACATCACGCATCTGCGCGGGCTCGGCGTCAGGTTCGCGCTCGACGACTTCGGCACGGGCTTCTCCTCGCTGGGACGGCTTCACGATCTCCATGCAGAGGCCCTGAAGATCGACCGCAGCTTCGTTGCAGGGTTCGGAACCGACAAGGGTGACGAAGCGATCGTGCAGGCCATCGTCGACCTGGCGCAGGCAGTCGGGATGAAGACCACCGCCGAGGGCGTCGAGACGACCGCGCAACACGACCTTCTCTTGGCGATGGGATGCGACCAGCTACAGGGCTTTCTGCTTTCCCGGCCGCTGCCTGCCCGCGAGATCGAGACATTGCTGCGAGCGGGGACGATAGAGGCGGCACTCGGGGCTCCGGATGGGGGCGGACAGTGGTCCATTATGAGGTGGCGGAAGCAGGAAGCGATAACCGAGACGGCCCGCTGACCCTACCATGCTCCCACACAGCGGGTGTCGATGTCTGCCTAGTTCGCCGCCTCCCCGTCCTTCCGCTCCCCACGCGACACGATCCGCAGCATGTCATCCAGCAGCGGCCGCTGCAGCACTGACGCCTCCGCCCACTCCGCCCGCATCCACACGTCGATCTCGTCCGGCTCCGTCAGGATCACGGGCATTGCCTTCGGGTGGATGGGCCCGACGACAGCGTTCGGCTCAGTGGTGAGGAAGCCGTAGAGGTCAGCGTTCACCTCCCCCTCCTTCACCTTCCGCACGCTGGTCCAGTTCGTCCAGATCCCGGCGAAAACCATCAGGGGGCGGCTCTCATCCTTTGCGAACCAGGTCGGCACCTTCTTGCCCTCGATCGTGTCGTATTCGCAGAAGGAGGTCACCGGCACGACGCAGCGGCTGGCCGGTCCCAGCCAGCGGCGCCAGTGCGGGCTGTTGGTCTGCCGGATATTCGTCACGCCCGGGTCGGTCTTCTTGCCCTCCAGCGCAAATTTCGGCGAGGGCATGCCCCAGCGCGCCATCGTCAGCTCGCGCACGCCGTCCTCGCCGTTCCGGACGACCGGCGCGATTGTGTCCGGGAAGACGCCGGGCAGCGGCGGCATGTTGCCGGTGCGGTCCCGCATGGCGCGGGTGAACTCGAGGATGGCCGTCTGGCCCTTGGTGATAGAGTAGAGGTTGCAGATGTGGACGGCCTCCACTTGTCAGGATCGTAGCAGCCTTCTGACCTGATCGCTTGCTATCAGATGTCCGGCCTGTTTGCGCGGCCAAAGCCGCTGGCCAAGATGGTGTTCGCTACGCACGTTCCAAGCACATGGGCGACATCGGGTGCCAGTGTAACCTTCGGAAGCCCGCGCGTATCGACCGACCGGTCATTCCATCTACTGCGTCCTGCAAGTTCGTAGGGCTACTGCCGAGCAGCCTCGCTCGTCGGCGCCGGTCTCGGATCAGGTAGGCATGGCGGCTTCTGGCCGGTTGTACACGCCGCCCGAGACCATCAGTCGCCAAGCGATGCGGGCGAACTTCTTGGCCAGCGCTACCGCTACCAGTTTCGGTGGCTTTCGCTCCAGCAGGGCGGCGAGCCATGGCGAAGGCTTATGGCGTCCCTTGCGGATGTGCCTCAGCACGGCTGTCGCACCGACAATCAGCGTTGAGCGGAGCGCTGAATCCCCAGCCTTCGTAATGCCTCCGTGTCGCTGGCGGCCGCCTGTCGAATGATCCTTGGGCGTTAGCCCCAACCAAGCGGCGAAGTCGCGACCGGACCTGAACGTCTCAGCCGGCGGAGCCTTCATGCTCAGCATGCTCGATCCAATGAGCCCGACGCCGGGTATCGTTGCGATCCGCCTGCTGACGTCATCCTCACGGTGCCACTTCATCAGCTTGGCCTCAATCTCCTTGAGGTGCGTCTCGACCGTGGCGTACTCCCGGGCCTGGAAGCGAAAGAGATCCCGCGCCATCTCTGGCAAGGTGTCATCCTCGAGCACGCGCTTGATGAGCGCGTTGACGTTCTGTCTTCCGGCGGGACCGATAATGCCGAACACTGCCGCATAGCTCCTGAAAGCATTCGAGAGCTGCGACTTCACGCCGACCAGGCGCTCCCGCACGGTCATAAGCATGCAGGCGGCCTGCCGCTCTTTCGACTTCACGGGCACGAACCGCATGCTTGGCCGAGTCACCGCTTCGCACAGGGCCTCGGCGTCGGCCGCATCGTTCTTGCCACGCTTCACATAGGGCTTCACGTACTGCGGCGGGATCAGCTTCACCTCGTGACCGAAGGATTGCAGCAGCCGCGCCCAGTGATGCGAGCTGCCGCAGGACTCGATGGCAACAAGAACAGGTGGAAGCCGCTCGAAGAAGCGGATCATCTCGGCGCGCCGGAACTGCCGGCGGACAACCACGACCTCGTTCTCGTCAACTCCGTGGAGCTGGAACACCGACTTGGAGGTATCCATGCCAATGCGGACGGGAATGTTCACGGGACTCTCCTCTCATCTGGTTGTGACGCTTGCGACGTCATCAAACGCTTGGGGTGAGAGGCCGTCCACACCAGCACATCACGGTAGCAGAGCACGGGCCACAGCTGCCGTCGAGAACAGGACGCTTGAGCGCCATGGGCGTAAAGGTCACCACCGTGACCCAGAGGGCATGCAATTGCTCCGACCAAGGCTTGGATGTCGCTGCTACATGATTGCACCCTCGAGATGCCGTCTGGCGAATGATTCGAAAGTCGCTTATTGAAATCGGATTAACGTCTTAGGGCGCATACCACTCGTTTTCTCGGAAACTCATTGGAAGCGCAGCCGGCGTGAAGCTGGAGGGGTTGGCATTGGCTAAACGACTTGCCGTAGCAATTTGCGAAGGCAACCCCTTGTACCGCGCGGGGCTAGCACACCTCCTCACCGAGGAGAACCACCGCGTTTTCGCCGTCGCCTCCAATCTCGAGAACCTCACTGAAGTCCCACGAAAGTGGCCGGAGGACATCAGTGTCTTGATCGGGCACGAAGATGGTGCTGCCCTCGATAACGGCGGCATATCTGGGATGCGCAATAATCACCCCCTGGCTCGCATTATCTTCTTAGTCGACACCTTTTCCGAGGTGTGCAGGCGCCAAGCCATCGCCTTGAACGCTCAGGGTATTTTGCACCGTTCGATCTCACGGGAGTTCTTAGTCAAGAGTCTCGAACTCATCGCTATTGGAGGGTCCGTGTTCTCGCCAACTGCGATCGAAGCTTCTCCCGGAGCTCGCGCCGCCGCCGAGGAAACATGCGAGGGGGCATCGTGCAGAACAGGCGACAATTGGGCTCAGGCCCACTCGAGCGCCCCTTTACGGGCATGGCACGCTATAGAAGAACCGGCAAACCGTCACCTCGCCGCTTCATCGCTGGCTGAGCCGGAGCGCCCGACTTTATCTGATGTGGAAATAATTTCGCGGCGCTGCGAAAACCTCTCAGCCCGAGAAATGGAAATTCTCGACTATGTCGCTAAGGGATTTTCAAACAAGGCTATTGCCCGCATCTGCCATATTTCTGATGCGACCGTAAAGGTCCACGTGAAGTCGATCCTTCGCAAGATCAATGTCACCAATCGTACCCAGGCCGCGATCTGGGAAATGAACCGCACGCAGGGAGCGATCGGATTCATCGAGCGAGAAATAATGCGTGGGGCACCGCCTCCCGTGAGGCCTGCCGCGTAGGGAAAAAGGTCGGCGGGATTTGCCAGTCACGCCTTGAACAAGCACCCGATCGCCGCAAACAAAGAAGATCTCAGTGCGAGTTGGCATCACCATAGTTGCATTTATAGCAGTGATGCTTACGGTATTCAGCTGAAGAGCGATTTCTATCGTCTCAGCAACCGGTTGCTCTGGATTCGGCTGTATTTTCTACACAAACGTAAGGGAGTGGAACTATTTCGAGTAGCCATTCGAGTTGCTCTGTTAGGGCCTGCAGGCGCTGACACATTTTCGGCCGATTTTTGTAACGGAATGTGTCAGGACCTAGGCAGTTGGATCATATTGACCATGAGCACCGTGACTTGTCAGCGGCTCTGAGAGAGTTCTGGCTTAGTGTGGCGAGGCGCCATGACTGTTCATTTGTTGAAGCCAAGGACTGTTCATAGATCTAACCGGAAAACCGTGCCCACGGAACCCACTCATGTATTGTGTCTTCAACTGATCGCGGATGGAACTTCAGTGATTGAAGCCGCCAACCTTCTTGGTAGCACCCCATTCGAGGTGGAGGATTTTCTATTCCAGGCGTGCGATCATTTGAAAGCTGTCAACGTGACGCATGCCGTTACGATTGGCTTACGCTCCGGGATGATCAAATAGCTTCGACACCTGCCTTGAGAGAGCCAGTGATGAGGACTGTGCTCCTTACTCTGCAAACTCGCCAAGCCGTCGCGTGACCGGCGGCCCCTCGAACATGACCATCAAGCAGACGACTGGAGCGCCGTTCGAACGGTCATAACCTTGGTGGCCGAAGGGTGCGCCCCGTCCGCGGGAGGGGCGCGCGGGCGGGGCGCCGAGCGCACCAGTGGGGCCGTGCCTGCGCTCGTCCCCCTGTCTCGTTTGGGGGTGAGATGAAGCTTGTGTGGCCGATGAGGAATTCAACGCGGGCGGAGAAACAGAATGCAGAGACGACGAAAGGCCCGCGCCACCCAATGAAGGGCAGCGCTGACGCGGCGGCTCGATGACGTGGTGGTCCGCAGCCGCATTCGCTGCCCCTCACCAGCCTTGCTCATGTCTCATTAAAAGCGCACGCTCGGTAATCGCTCGCATTTCTTCGGCGCGGGCGGCTGAGAGCTGGTTACTCTTGCCGAACGCGCAGGAGAGCCCAATGGCTCGGTTCTTCTTCAATCTGCATGATGGCATCGATGTGCTTGACACCGTTGGCTCGGAGCACGCCGACATGGCAAGCGTACGGGGAGAAGCAGTCGAATTCCTGGCTGAGAGGGTGCGGGGCAACCTGCTGCGCGGCAAAGATACCGCCGCATGGCTGCTGAAGGTAACGGATGAGTCGAGGAAAACTGTTCTCACCGTGAGCTTTTCCGCCGCATTGCAGGTCACAGGCGAAGGCGTCGGCGCCTAGCTCACCCTTCCGATCCTGCGCAGCCGGCTCAGGCGTCGTGACGCAAGAGGCCGATGTAGCGCTCATATTCCGCCTCCGCCGGTCCGTAGCATCCGTGGGCGATCCCTATCAGCGCCTCCCGGTCGAGGATCGTGATGTTGCCGCGCTTGGCCGAGATCAGCCGCGACCCTTCGAGCAAATGGATCGCGAGGGTGACGCTCGATCTTCGCACGGCGAGCATCACGCTCAGGAAGTCGTGCGTCAGATGGATATCGTTACGACCAAGGCGGTCCTGGCACATCAGCAGCCAGCGGGCGAGGCGCTCTTCGACGTTGTAACTGCCGTTGGCGAGGACCGTCTGCGCCGTCTGGAGTCCGAGCATGTGAACCCAGCGGAACATCATCCGGCATACCGCCGGCCTCTCCTCCGCTAGTCTGCCGAGATCGCTCGACTTCATTCTAAGGCCGGTTCCCGCCACCTGGACAAAGCACTCCAGCGGCACGCTGTCGATTCCGGCCCCGATCCAGCCGTCGCTCATCCCGTCTCGGCCGAACAGCCCCGCCTCGATGCCTCGCTCATCGGATGGATGTATCACGAGCGAGAAGATGCCGCTCTCGGGAAACACGATATACTCGACAGGCTCGTTCGGCCGGAAAAGGACATCGCGCTGCGCGAACTCCACCCTTTCCAGGTGCTCCGCAATCATACGGAAGTCCTCCTCCGGCAAAGAGCGGAGCAGCGTGTTCTGGCAATTTTCGAAAGTGAGATCGAGCATCATGCCGCCTCCAACTGGGGCGGGAACATGACGAGTTCGCGGCCGCGTGCGCCCGGTCAAACCTGCACGCGATGAAGCGAAACTAAGCGCAACGATCCCGCGTTACAACTGCCACCGCGTAAATGTTCGCTACCGGACGCTTCCCCGCATAGGTATTTCATTTCGGTGGCTTAGAGCTTTGATGATCGCCTCACACTGGCTCGGAGGTATCTTGGTGTCGAACCTTTCTCGCGGTCCGCTCCGGCTGGCGCTGCCAATCCCGGATGATGATCTGGATGCGCTATTCGACGTCTTTTCCCAGACGATAGTTGTCGGAAAGCATGCCTTCCTGCGGCGAGAGGGCGACCGTTCCGACCTGGTGAGGATCCTTCAGAGCGGTGTGGCCATCCGCCACAAGGCGAACAGGCAAGGAAACAGGCAGATCGTCGGCATCCTCATGCCCGGCCACATCTGCGACCTCTCCTCGCTCTTCTTCGACGACCCGGACCACTCCATCGAGACCGTGACGGACTGCGCCGTCGCCGTAGCACGCAGGGATGAGGTGCTCGCCCTGATGGATAGACGTCCGGTAATATCCCGAGCCTTCCTCGCCAGAAGCCTCGCCGATGCATCGATTGCGCGGGAGTGGGTGATGAATGTCGGGCGCCGCACCGGCTACCAGAGGGTCGCCCACCTGTTGTGCGAGATCTTCGCGTGCAGCCGGAACCTCGACTTCGCAGACACCGCGACCTGCATCTTCCCGCTGACGCAAGAGGAACTGGTCGACGCGACGGGCCTAACGGTCGTTTATGTGAATCGAGCTCTGCAAGATCTGCGTCGACGGGAACTGATCACCCTTCGCCAAAACCTGCTCACGGTTCACGATTGGCAAGGTCTCTGCGCCGAGGCCGACTTCAGTCACTTCTACCTTCACGGGGACGACCACATCTGGAGTCAACCGGGGGGAAAAGCCTCTCTCGAAGATGCTGGAGCTTGAGCAAAACTAGGAAGTCCGCAACTATCGCCGCGCTCCTCATGTCCTCCGGTTGGTCGCCTGCAGAAATTTCAGCGGGCCACACGGTCTGACTGGGCACCGAGTCAGTGTTGCGACACTAGCTGGCGACAGACTTTTCTCCAGTTCCGCCGGATCAGACGCGAAAGCGGAGCATCGACTGTGCTACCAGACGACATCCCCTGGAGATCTAGTTTGGCCCGTTACTTTTTTGACATCGATGACAATGGGCTTTTCGCCCCTGACGATGAAGGGGTCGAGTGTGAGACCCTAGACGCGGTACGGGAGGCTGCCCTCGATGCCCTGCCCCGAATGGCGTGCGACGTACAGCACGGAGATCGCTACGTGATCAGCATCTGCGTGCGCGATCAGGCGGACAACCCGGTGTTCCAAGGGTCGCTGACGATCGAGGCCGGGTGGCTGCATTAACCTGATCCTAGAACGACAAAAGCCGCCGCCCAGGTGAAGGGACGGCGGCTTTGGTATGACAACGATGTTGGCCGAGATCCTACGGGGGATGTGTGGCGACGGCGGCCAGCGCCATAGGTTTCGGTGTCATGAGAAGAACCGGCCCCTTGCGCACCAGGAAGTTCCCCTCCCTCACCGGCTTGTCTCCAACCCGTATCCCTAAGGCGAACGCCATGGCGACCATGGCGATGATCGCGAGCACGAGCACCCACCACTTCGGCAGTCGAACCCGATCCGGCGTTGAGTTCGGGCTGACGATCAGCAGCCAGAAGCCAGCGGTGATAGTCGCCCGTCCGAACCCGGAGAAGGGTGTGTTCAGCCATTCTGACGGGTTCCCGAACGAAGCCCACGTCATGGTGAAGACGCCGGAGTAGCAGCCGCCGAACGCGATCAGGTACAGACCCATCAGCGACAACCTGTCGTCGCCGATTTTCCCCTCCTTCGCCACGGCGATGAAGTCCGGCGTCAACTGGATCATCAGGACGGTGCTCGACACGAACAGGACTGCGGCAAGCATGGCGCCGAACCAGGGGCCGGCCGCGAGCAACCCCGTTCCCCAGTAGAGCGCCAGGGAAAGGAGCATCCCGGCGATGATCCGGTTCTTCACAATTCTAGTCATTTTGGCCTTCCCGTATGAGCGCCATGGTGCGGGCCATGGTGTTCAGCCGGCGCGAACCCGATTGCATCACCTGTGCCTGATTGCGGAGATCTCCGACGATCTGTCGTGTCTGAACCTCGGATGATTCCCGGCGCGACTTCATCTCGGCGTCCTCGCCGCACCGCCACCACCTGAGAATGCGGGGTAGCTTCATGGCCTGCCCCTCTCCCGCGTCATTTCTTTCGCGAGTTCGATGAAATTTTCCATGGCCACTTCGAAGGACTGCAGGGCCTCTCGCATCGAGTTCCCGTGCGTGTATGCGACCTTCAGCGCCTCGATGTGAGCGTCACGGGTTGCCTGATGCGCGAGCCGCTCGTCGCGCATCTCTTTGGCGTGCATGCGCTCCTTGACGACCAGCGCTGCGGCCAGGAAGAAGCAGACGGCACCGAGGATGCCGAAGTCGAGGATCGGCCTGGCCGCATCAGTGACGAGTTGCTCGAGCATGGCTGGCTTCACCCGCCGCGAGTGAAGAGCGCCACCAGGCCTAGCCCAGCCAGGAACGCTACGACTGCCCAAAGCGTGGCGGACCAGACGCGGCGGCTCACCGGCCCATCCTTTTCATGATCGCCTCGAAGGCGTCGTCGGACTGAGCCGTCTTGGCCGCGACGTTGCCGACCTCTGGGCTCACCTTCGACTCCGGCGAGGCACCAGCGATCGCCACGATGTCGTTGTCGACACGCTTGATGATGTCGAGCACTGACGGCGGCAGGATGTATTCGAACGCCTTGCCGATGCCGAGCGCGATGAATGCGCCCGCCTCGATCGGGATGTCGGTGCCAGCCCAGGTGTTGGACGCCAGCACGGCGAGAAAGGCGAGGACGGCGAACAGTCCGCCGGACCAGACCTTGCGATCGGGAATCCACTTCGACATGGCTCAGGCTCCGTAGTGCTTGCGGAGATCCGCGGTCGCGGCCTCGATGATGGTCAGGTACTGGATGGCGGTGAGCGGCGCGCCCGGCGCCGGCGTCGGTACCGTCGGCGGGACAACCACCGGCGCCGGCATCGGCTTCTCCGGCACGACGATCGGCGGCGCAGGCAGCGCCGGCGCATCGCCGAACACGAACACCGGCAGCTTGCCGAGCGCGTCGTGCATGGCGCCGCGCGTCTGTGGCCCGGCGATGTCATCGGGGATCAGCCCGTGCTCTTCCTGGAACCGCCGGACGGCTCCCGCCTCGAGCTTGCGGCCGAGCAGGACCAGCGCGGTCCGCTCGTACATGACGAGCCGGTCAGCATAGCCGTTGGTGCCGCCGTTGATCCGGCGCGTCACCATCTCGATGTTGCCCTCGTCCGCGTAGCGGTTGAGGTTGCGCGTCGACCAGTACCAGATCGGCGCAAGGCCCTCCCAAGGGTCGGTATTGACCTTGTCCGGCTCCCGCTCGAAATCCGGCGCCGGCAGCCCGGCTGCCCAGCACCAGTCCCGGAAGCCGCGATAGTTGTCGCCACCCGTCACTTGGATGCCGGATCGGCCCATGTAGAGCTTGCCGTCGCCGTCGCGCGCCGGCGTGTTCCCGAGATCCTCGCGGACATCGTAGCGGAAGCGGCCGCTCTCGTGGGCGAGCTGCGGCAGGTACTGCGACAGGCGCTGCGGCCGGTCGAGCCCAACCTGAACACCCATAGCCGCCAGGCCAGCGAGGATCGACTGCATGTTCGAACGACGGTCAGCCGTCATCGTCCCGCCGGCAATCGCCGACAGGTGCTGAAGCGTCAGGCGCATGGCGCGTCTCCTGTGGTGGCAAAGAAAAGCCCGCCGCGGCAGGACCGGGGCGGGCATTGGCTTTTAGTCTGGGCAGTCGGCAGGATGCTATTCAACCGATGGACACAGTTGCATCCCTAAGCTAAGTCGGCCCGAATATTTCTGAGAGGAATGGGGCGGTGAAGCCAAAGCAGGGAACGTACATAATTGGCCTAGACCATCTCCGTGCGCTCGCCGCCTTCCTCGTATTCTTCTGGCATGGAATTCATGTGCGCGACGTTCCGTTTGTGCGCGACATTCCATTTGATACCGTTCCAAGCACTTGGGTCGGTAGCCTGTTCGAGGAAGGGTGGAGCGGCGTAACCCTCTTCATAACGATCACCGGTTTCGTCTTCACTGTTCTCACTGCCGGGAAACAGATCGATTTCCTGCCGTTCCTGAAAAACAGAGTCCTCCGCCTCTTTCCGCTAATCTTCCTTATGACGCTCTACGCTGTCCACGCGATAGGAAGCACGAACACATCACTGTTCCTGTTTTTCGGATTGCTTGGCGGAGGAACCGTCTACGGCACATGGACTCTGGCGGTAGAGTTCCAGTTCTACCTCGCCTATCCTTTTCTCAGGAACACACTGGAGGGAAGTAGCGCTACCAAGACCGTCCTACGGTGCGCGTTGTTCTGCGGCCTATTTCTGATGCTCCGCTACATCTTCTTCATCGATAAAGGTGAAGTCCGGGCGATCGCGTACTGGACCATCCTCGGGCAGGCTGACGCGTTCATCGCAGGCATATTGGCAGGCCACGTGTTCAACACCCACCGGCACAGGCACGAAAGGTCCGTACGGGCAGTCTCGGTCGTCGTTCTCGTGGCGGCGGGTACAAGCCTCGTGGGTGTATACCACTGGCTTAACATTCACGGCGGATTTTACGGAGATGCGCCCGATCAGGGTGGGGTTTGGGTTTACCTTCCGACCGTCACTGCCGCCCTCTGGGCCTGTGTTGTCGGATCATACACGTTGCTGGCTCAGCGCCTGTTCGGACCAATCTCAAGGGCGTTGGGATATATCGGCGCAATCTCTTACAGCACCTACATGCTGCATTTCCTGACCGTCCCAATGTGCAACTACCTCTATGGGGAGTATGTCGGCTTTCAGTTTTCGGAAGTGCCTATCCGGCAGATGGGCCTGACCCTGCTGACGTTCCACTACCCCGTAACCCTGTTGGTCAGCGCCGTCTCATATGAGTTGATTGAGAAAGCGTTCCTTCGGAAACGGGTTCCTTACCTGTTGGACCCTGAGATCCCAGCGCTGCAAAAGCCAGTGATCGCGTGAGCACTGGAGACGGACATTTCCTCCACGAGGCTGCTGCGATCGACGAAGAACCGATCCACCTCGGCCTCGATCCTACCTAGGAAGATTGCACTGTGGCAGTGCGGTGGCACGATGATCTCGGTGACTTTTGCAGCGCTGTCCCCGGCGCCGGGAAGCCCGCCGCGGATGGACCGGGACGGGCTTCGTGGTATGGGTGACGAAATCGGGAGGCCACTGATGCAGAGCCCATTCTGGCACTACAATTCCAGCTTCGACGCCGTCGCGTTAATGCATGCCTACGCAGTGACCGCGCCCCCCGACCCGCAGCACGTCACAAACTTCCTCGGCGTGAAGGTCTCGCCGCGCTTCTTCCCGGGTATCCTCGACGGAAAGGCGGGCGTGGTCGAACCGGTCCCGATCCCAGCCAACTGGCACGCTGACATTGCCGAGTGGGGCTCGGTTCTTCATGCGGTAGACCATGCCGGCAGCACCTTTCGCATGGCCGAGCTTGGCTGTGGCTGGGGCTGTTGGCTGAACAACGCCGGGGCGGCAGCAAGAAGCCGCGGAAAGAGCATCGAGCTCATTGGCGTTGAGGGCGACTTGGGTCATGTGGAGTTTGCAGAGGAAGCCCGTCGGGCCAATGGCTTCAGCCAGACGGAATACAGGATCATTCACGGAATTGCTGCGGCCTCGAAGGGGAAGGCACTTTTCCCGATCGCGGAAGTGTCAGGCCAATCATGGGGACTTGAACCCGTGTTGGGCGCCAGCCAGAACCAGATCGATGCGGCACTAGAGAACAAGACGCATCACGTCTTGGATATGATTCCTCTCGCGGACATCGCGGGAAACCAGCCGCTGGATCTGCTTCACATCGATATCCAAGGCGGAGAGGCGGATTACGTCCAGGAGAACCTCTGCGATATGAAACGCCTTGTTCGACGCGTCGTCATCGGCACCCACTCGAGGCAGATTGAAGGGCGGATCATGAGCACCTTCCTTGACGCAGGGTGGAAGATTGAGATGGAGCGCCCCGCCATAATCGCGGTAGATAGTGGCAAACCGGATATCCGGGTCGACGGCGTGCAGTGCTGGTGGAACTCGGAGCTATGACCGACAGAGACACGTTCCACGAGGCAATCGAGATTGCCGCGAAGGCCATCGCCGCCGAATGGGAGCACTGGCTCGCGGTCGTGCCGCCATCCGACAAAGAGCGGTGGACGCCCGAAATGATCGGGCGCCTTCAAGCTGCTGCGATAATGGCGGAACTGGGTAAGCGCGGTATCAAGCTGGTCAGGGTGCATTAGCTTGGCGTTTATGCGCTAGCGGAGTAGGCAGGCAACTCAGGTGTCCAGAACGGGCGGCGGGAAACTCAGGAGGATCGAATGAAGCGTTTGCGACTGTTCTGGCTTCGCCTCAACGGGCTCACCGAGTGGCACCCGTCTCACCGCGGCACCGAGTTCTGCGAGGGGCGCTACCACCCAGAGACAGGTGTCTGGGAGACGCGCGCCCTCACCCCCGAGCAGCAGATCGACGCCGATTGGATGACGGCTATCCGGTGATCAGCCGAAGCGCGCCGTGATCGCCGGCGCCAGGACGGTCGCAATCCTCGGCACCAGGCGCTGGTTCATGTCCGCGATGAGAGGGTGAAGCCCGTCTGGCAGCAGCCCCGTCGTCGGAGGCTGCGGCCAGTCCAGATAGTTGTCGATCAGCCCGACATTGAGAGACGGGTCTGCTGCCATCTGCCGATAGACGTCGTAGTACCAGACCAGGTTGGGCCGAGCGATGAAGCCGCCTGTCCCCGGCACGATAGGCGTCATGACCAGCATGTAGATCATGATGTCCGGGTCCTGCGCCCGGAACTGGTTGATGATCGAGATCGCGTTCGCCCGGCTCTGCGCAAGGGTCAAGGACCCACCGGAGTCGTTCATCGAATATTCGATAGTCAGGATCTCCGGACGCGCCGGCAGAAAGCTGCCGATGCTTGCAAGGCCGTTGGCCGATGTCCCTCCCCCGATGCCGAAGTTGCGAACCGTGATCGGGTGAGAGGTCTTCGTCTCAAGCAGGGCCGCGAGCTGCGGCTGCCAGAAACGGTTCTCGTAATTGCCAGCCGTCAGGCTGGTGCCCATCGTGGCGATCGTGATCCTACGCAACGTCGCGTCCCCGCCGATCCAGGTAGCCGCGGGTGTTCAATGCCAGCAGCTGCAGGCCCGCGTCGTCGTAGGCCGCGACCCGCCGCTCGGTGTCCGTTGTGACCCACAGGGTGGCGATGCCGAAGGACTGCGCTGCGCTGTTGTACCGATAGATTGCCTGGGTTGCGGAGCCGGGACCGGGTCCGGTCGCGATCACCGGATCGACGATCGAGAGGCCGCCGTTTGTCGTGACAGTGGTTGACCATATCGCTGTGACCTCAGCCATGATCTTCAGCCCGGGCGGGACGTTCAGATCGCGCAACACGCGGGTCTGAGCGGCGACTGCTGCACTGTTATTGCTTGCCGGCACGGCGAACTGGAAATGGTCCCCGTTCTGAGTGAACCGGCGAATGTTGGCAGAGCCGTCCGTGAGAACCGCCCCAATCCTGCGCTTCTTCGTCCAGCCGGACGGCAATGCCGGGTTCGTAAGCGATGTCGAGAAGATCGCGTCGACCGCCCCCGTTGTCGGGTTTCCGATCAGGAACAGGTGATACCAGGTGTTGTTGGCGATGGGCCCGACATCGAGGCCGCCGGCAGCGCCCGCTGCCCAGACCGCACCGAGGTTCTTGCTTGTCCCGGGCGAGAGCCGCAGATCCGCGCTGTCGGCTTCGTCACGCGCCGAGCCAGCAGCTATGTCGATCCACCGCGCCGGGCTCGGCGCATTGTTCGCCATGGCCAGCCCGAAGAGCCACCCAACGGGCAGGCCGATTCCGAGCGTCGTGCGCGCCACTGCAGCGCTCGCTGCGGTGAATAGCGCGGAGCCCGTGGCCGTCGCTCCGATGTTCGAGCGCGCCTGCGCCTGTTCGCCAGCGGTCGGGAACTGCGGGGTGTAGGCGACAGACGCCGCCGCCTGTGCCCACCACTGGCCATCTGCGGACCGGAACTGCCCGGCGAGGATCGGACGAAGGCTGATGTCATCAATGGCTCCGACGAAGTTCGTGCCAAAGATCGTCAGGTTCGTCATAAGCGAGGTGAGATTTGGATATGCGACGAATGTCCCGTTGGTGGACCTTGCCGGCTCAGAGTACCGGTTCGTCGCAGTGAGGTCGTCAAGGACAAAGGTTGCCGTTCCCGCCGTCCGATTGAGGACGGTGTACGAGAGCCGATACTGCTGGCTAACGACGGCGAGTGCGCTCTGACGAGATGTCCCGGCAGCAGGACCGGGAAAATTCATTCTTCCCGACGAGATCGTCGGTGGATTGGTGCCGATCAGCAGCCAACCGGTCCCTACCGAGAAGTCGCCGTTCGTGATGAGTTCAGCACCGAGCGCCGGTTCCGTGACACGCTCATAAGTCGCTTGGCCTGGGATTGTGACATAGACGATACCGGCCGGAATAGTAGCGTCCTTGGCAGCAGCAACCGTCGCGTATTCTCTCCTGATAACCGCCGCCGTCGTGTCAGGGACCTCCAGCGACGCCCTGACCGCCTCCGCATCCGCGTCGTCAAACAGCGTCCTGACGAACGGGCTCACTTCCGACAGTTGCGCGACCAGCTCGGCCAGCCTGGCATTCGCGGTGATCGCGGAGGCGGCGCCTGAGTTCCCCAGCGAGATTGCATACGCGCCGGTCGATGTGCCCGAAGGCCAGGGATAGGCCAGCGTCAGCGAGGTGTTGCTCTCGATCGACGCGATCGGAATGCTGAACCCGTTCCGCGAGAAGATCCCGCCGTTGACGACGCCGATCGTCCACGCGGTTCCCGTGCCGGTGACGGTCGCACTGCCGCTGGTGACCGTTGCGGTTCCGGTCGCGTAGAGGGGTTGCACCGCCATGGGGCCGCGCTCCTGTCATGTCTGGGAATGGTGGAAGAGTGTCAGCCGCCGTGGGCGGCGATGATGCTGTCGAGTTCGGCGGGTGACTCGGCTGCGGCGATCTCCGCCTGCGCGTCCTGCCGCTCCGCCTCGAGTGCGCCGATCTGCGCAGCCTGGCGGTCGGCGCGGATCATCACTTGCGCCGCGAGCGCCTTTTCGTCGAGGCCGCGCCGCTTGGCCTCCGGCGCCAGCAGCAGCGAGGTGACGCCCGATGCGATCACCTGCCTCGCCTCTGCCGCCTTGCGTTCATGGATCGCTTGCAGGGGGCCGAGGATGGCTGCGTAGCGATCGGCGAAGATCTGGTCGAGGCGCGCCTGCGCTACGGCGCGGAACGCCGCCATGTCCTTCGTCATCTTCATGTGGCGACGATCTCCACCGACCACGGCAGGTAGGGCCACTGATCGACCTCGATCCGGTACGTGCCCGGTACGTCTGCTGTCAGCGTGAGCGTCCCGCCCTTGCGCTCAACGGACTGGCCGTCAACGCGGACGACGCAGGGCTTGGGCAGGCCGCTGATCACGGCCTTGTCGGCGCCGTCGGCGAGGATGGCGGCTTTCGACACCGTCGCGGTGATGGCCGGGCGTGGCACAAGCGGCTCCAGATCGCCTGGAAGCCACATGCCGCCGAACACTTCGTTCATGGGCACGTCTTCCGGCACGATGCCGAGCCGGTCGCCGTTGGCGCGAAGCCGGTCCAGATACCCTTGGACGAATGGCTTGCCGGGGCTCAAGTACGGACGCCCGTCGTCTTTCGCCAAGACGACGTTGTAGCCGAGCAAGGTCTCTTCGCGATTGTAAAGAATGTCAGCCATCAAAAGAGCCTGCCGCTGAATACCCGGATGTGAGCGGTTCCTGTCACTTGCCCGAAGATGAAGAGGGCCGTCAGTTCCGTATTGATAAACATGTACCGGGCGCCGCCGTTGTTGAGGACGAGGATCGGCGGAACCCGCCCCGGTACTGGAAGCGCAACGCCGGTCATCTGGTCTGCCACCACTGAGACGTACAGGTCGGTTGCATCAAGGAGGCTGCCGAAGGCCTCGGAAAACAGCAGCCCCTGGATCGGCGCCGATGCCGCATCGTAACCAGGAGCGGACACCCGGATCAGCCCGGGGGCAAGGTAAACGCGTCTGGCCATTCGACCTCAGCCGATCGGGATGTTGAGGACGCTCACGTAGGCGCCGTACATCTGGAAGTCGTTCGGGGGCGCAGGGTCCTGCTGGATAGGGCCGATCTGGGCAAACGATCCCGAAAACACGACGCGATCTGTAGAGGGCGTGTAGACCACATCCATGACGCTGGTCTGATGAAAACCGCGCCCCGTAAAGAGCGCTCGCGGCGCGGCAATCTGCTGATCGTGATAATCGTAGTAGACCATCGCCACCGGGAGGAAGGGCAGCGCATAGGGGAACATGTACGTCCCCGAGAAACTGTATTGGGCCAAGTAATAGCCAAAGCCGATGATCCCCCCGACTTGCTGGAACTGATATGATACGCTCTGGCCGATGCCAACGTATGCCGAGAACAGCTTCTGCGCGTAGAGACTGTCAGAGTCGAAGATCGCCGGTGAAGCCGGATTGTCGACATCGGTCCCGGGCGAGGAGATGCGGATCCCGTACGTGCCGTTGGGCTTCAGCCCCAATCGCATTCGTTTAGGCAAGGATCACCCCTTCAGAACCATCCAGAAGAAGCTCTCCTGTGAGTAGTAGGTGACGCCGCCGTCTACCAACGTTCTCCGGGCTTTCTGGACCTGATCCGGGTAGATGACCCAGCCGTCTACCGAGAAAGCCCCGGCAGCGTACGAGAACGCCGTCGTTCCCACAGTGATGGCGGTGAAGACGATCGGGAACGGAAAGGTCGGGATGCCAATGACGTGGAGGCTGGAGGCGGTCGTGTAGGCAGGGTAGTTCGGAGGGCCGTTCGAAGGGGTGGGGTCGATATAGAGCCCCCTCGCGAGGACGAGCGCCGTGGACGGCCATGCGCTGTCGAACAGTTTCCCGTCCATCGGGGTCGCCGGCCCGGCCTCAAACCCGGCCAGGCTCAGCACGATCCGATCGGGCGCGATGTAGACCCCCCTAGTCATAGATCGAGATCGTCCCGCCCGAACCGTCGATGACCATCTTGCCGTTGTCGGAGACGAGCTGCTGGAACCGGGCAATCGCCAGCTTCACCACGCCGCCCTGGATAACGAAAGGATAGGTGGATGCGCTGCCGTCCGTGACGATGAAGCGGTTGGCTTGAATGAGGACCGTTCCGACGCCTCCGGTGACATCGATGTAGAGGCCGGAGTCGACATAGCCGACGCTGTCGTTGACCCGCGCGAACAGCGCCATGCGGACGCTGCCGATGCCGTCCCCGGCGATTGCGTCGACAGAGAACAGGCCATTGGCGGAGACCCCGTCCACAGTCGCCTGAACGCCGTTGATGAGGGCTGCCTGAGCGGTGATGGAACTGGTGTTCTGCGTCACCGTCGCGCTGAGAGAGTTGACGGCACTCGCGGCTCCGAGCGCCACCCCCTCGGCATTGTCGATCCGAGCGGTTGCAGCCGTCACAGCGCTTGCCGCCGCGGTGACCGTTCCCTCGGCGCTTGTCACTCGCCCTTCAAGGGTGGTGACGGCCTGAGCAGTCCCGGTGACCTTCGTCTCAACATCCGTGAGGGTTGCCACCACGCCGTCCGTCCGACGGGCAAGTGCCTCGGTCTCGGTCGCCCGCGTCGTCCGTTCCTCGATGATAGCGGCGCTGGCGCTCTCTGCCTCGCTGTGCTGAACCACGTTGGTTGTGGCGATGGTCGCCGCCAGTCCTTCCAGCAGTTCCTCAAGCTTCCCGAGGCTCTCCGGCCCGAACCGCAGGATCTCCTGAATATCCTCCTGCAGATCGGCAAGCTCCGCCGCCAGGTCTTCCGTCAGCGTCGTGACGATCTGCGGCGCCGAGAAGAACGTGTTCCGCGGCGGGTTGGTTACCACCGTGCCCTGCAGCGTGTAGGAGGTGCGCGGCACCAGCCCCTCGGCGACGACGCCGGTGACCGACGCCCTTTCGAAGTTCGCCTGGATGCGCCGCGTCGGATCGTCCGACTTCCAGTATTCGATCAGGACGGAGTCGACCGTCACGTCGTCGATCAGATCCCACTGCACCGTGATGGCCGGCAGCGCCCTGCCCGACTCGCTGGTGACCTGGCTCGCGTAGGCGAGGAAGCCCTGCAGCGTCGACAGCCGCACCGGGAAAGCAGGCGCGATCCGCACCGGCCGCTCCGGGATGACGATGGAGCTGTCATAGATGCCGTTGCCGACCTCATCCAGCGTCAGCGTCACGTTGCGGGCGCCGTTGGCGTTCAGCGCGCCCAGCGAGCGCCCAACCACCTGATAGGTCCGCGTGCCGTAGCGGGCGCTGGCGAGCGAGATCCAGTCGCCCGGCTCGAGCACGATCCACCGTGGCCGGACGATGATTGTCTCGGACGCCTGGTAGCGTGCCCGGCGCAGCGCCGCCTCGGCAAGGTCCGACGCCTGGCTGGCGAGGAACACGGCGCCGAAGTTCAGCGCCTTGGCGTGCCGCTCGCGATCGGCGGCAAGAGCCTCGGCCGAAGACCGCGGATCGTAGGAGGTCGCCGCCCACAGATCGTCCGGCGAGTTGTAGGTGCCGAAGACCGTGTTGACGAGATCCGAACGCCGCTTGGCGCGGAACTGCCGCGGAGAGCCGACGATGATGTCGTCGTCGGTGAGCGTCGCGACCACCGGCTGGTTGGCGCCGACGATCGGATGGTCGCCGTCGACCAGATAGAACAGGCCGCCGCTGCAGGCCTCGAGGACGGGCGCCAGGTTGTCCGAATGCGTCACCCCATCGCTGGTCGAGAACAACGCCCCTGCCCTGTAGCGGAACGCCCGTGTCGGCGTGCTCTCATCGCAGACATTGGCGGCCGACATCCATGGGGCGGCGGGAAGGTCGATCTCCGGCACGCCCTTGCCCACGAGCAACTGGCCGTTGGCGAAGAACCCGCGCTCGTAGTTGTAGGCCTGGACGATCGGGTTCTCGGAATACTCCCATGTCGCGACGTCGTTCCAGCGATGCGCCCCGGCGCCGCCGGATGTCGTATCCTTGCGCGGGTCGTAGAGCGGCGCCCCCTGAAACTCAAACAGGAACTGCGGCAGCGAGGCCATCTCCTCGTCGTCGAAGCGGGCATTGATGACGACGAAGGCCGTGCTCTTCCCGACGTGCTCCGCCGTCCACCGCCCGGCCGGGTTGGACGATCCGACCAGACCGTGCTCGCCGAACTCGGCCGCCTGCAGCGCGGTGTGCCGCCCGTCGTAGAACCGGATGCGCAGCACGTCGCCGTCGAACCCGGTGACCTGCGCCCCGCGGCCCTCGACATTGCCCCAGTTGATCGTCCGCCACTCGCCGTTGACAGCGATCCGCGTCAGCGCCGTGACCGGAAAGTCCGACAGCACGAACACCTTCTGCATGTACTTGTTCGATGGGCCGTAGGTGTTCGTGTAGACGTCGTGTCCGGCGACGGCGACGAGCCCGACTGCGATCTCGCGCGGCCGATCGGCGCCATACTGCACCTGCAACTGCGTGCCTGTGACGGCCTGCTGTTGCTGATCGCCCCGGAGCGCATTGACAGCGAAGTTGAGCCCGATGCCGAGCAGCGCCTGGCCGACGACGCCGAGCCCGCCGACGAAGGACGCAATGCCGGTGACGGCGGCGCCAATGGCCGCGATGGCTGGTGCGATGAAAGGCATGGATTATCCGATGCGAAAGGCTCGGGAGAGCGCCGTGATCGGCTCGTAGCCGACGCCGTGCTCGGTCTTGATAGCGACGCCGAAGGAGGTAACGACCGCGGCTCCGACCTTGCCGTCACGCTCGATCGTTCCGACATCGCCGCGCTGCGCCATCGCAGGTGGGATGGGCTCATAGGCCGACGCGAACAGGTCGCCGATGTCGTTGAAGCCGGCCCTTAGCAGCTTCTTGGCCGCGCCTACCTCTGTCTTGTAGCCGCGGAACTTCTTGAACGGCAGCGATCCGGTGACGGCCTCGATACAATCCGTTGCGAGATAGCCGCAGTCCGAGACGCCCCAGGCAAACGGCAGGGTCGCGTGCTTCTCGATCGCGCGCACAAGCGCCTGTTCCCATTCGGGGACGCGGGTCATGGCTTGTCCCTCCCCCAGAAGATCTCTTGCTTGCCTGACACCTCGGCATGTTCATAGAACCGGTCGCCCGGCCATACCGACTGCTGGTCGGCCGTCGAGCGAACCCGGAAGCCCGGCTTCACGTTGTCCAGCGCCCGGCTCTCGCACTGGATCACCAGCGCCGATTCCTCGCCCGCGTCGTGCGTGACGACGTCTACTAGGCCGCGATAGACCGGCTCAACGAAGAGCAGCGCGCCCGTGTCCGGGTGGAAGTACGCATCCGAGATGGTGACCGGCCGCTGGTGGTAGTCTTCCTGCTCGATCGTCGCGAGCACTGCCGGCGTCAGGCCATCGGCTGGCGCCTCCGCCAGGCGGAGGGTGAGTCCGACCGCCTCGGCGCCGTAGCTGCCCTGGATGTCCTCGACCTCGATGACGCCGCCTGGCAGGTAGGTTCGCCCCTCGAACTCGAACGGCGCCGAACCATTCCAGAAGCAGTAAATGCCGGTGCCGAAATCAAAGCGGATCATGCCGCGGATGACAGCCTTGCCTTGGTCGAGTAGTGCCAGTGTGTCTGCGTTAAGCGACCTCATGGCAGTCTCGTCTCGATCAGGTCGAATGAGGCTTGGTAGAACAGCGTGTCGCCAGACTTTTCAAACGACCCCGCGACCGGGCGCATGTAGAGGTTGATCCGGTCGAAATAGACCCCGGCGCCTGTGAAGGCTGAGCCCGGGGGAAAGGCCGGCTCGAACTCGATCGTGCGAGTGGTGCCGGCGCCCGACGTGTCCGTGACTTGGGCCACATGGAAGTATCCATTGTAGAACGTCACATAGTCGCCGCGGCTGATCACCAGCCCGGCGTTCAGGCCGGTGGCAGACACCGTGTTGCTGTTGGTGATGGACGCCACCGCGCCCACCGTCTGCGCTGGCGCCAAGTTGCCCCGGTTTGAGCGCGGCCCCGGCCATGCGGGATGATAGAAGAGGACGCTGCGAAGGCCGCCCCTGAGCGAGTGCCACCATGCCTCGACTTCCGTGAACGGATCCCGGCGGATCAGCCCCGTCTTGAGCGTCACCATCCACAGGGGATCTGCGACCTCGATAATGTTCGTCAGCCGATTTCCCGAGCGGGAATGCGACACCGATCGCTCAAGCCGAAAGTCGATATCGGCCCAGCCCACGACCGGGAGAAGGCGGGGAAAGGTGGTCAACGTGTCGTACCTCGGCGCTTGGCGTCACCGATCATGTCGGGAAGACCCTTGTGGACGATCCGAACTGCCTGATCCCGGCCCTGCTCCGCGGCCTTAGTCGAGACGGCTTCAACGAACGGCATCAGATTGCCGTTAGTGTCGACCGATGCGCTCCACGTGACTTCCAGTTGGATTGGCCCCCCATCATTCGCTGCCGACCGCACCCGCGGCATCTGGTGGTTCGGGATGACCTGCGCCGGCCCCTTGATGATCTCCGGACCGTTCTCGCCGGCGATGCCCCACTTGCCGGCGCCGAGCGTTCCGCCGTCGGCGAAGAATCCGCCGAAAGGGTTGGCCATGATGGCCGCCGTTGCACCACTGGACACCGTGCCTGATCCGAAGCCGCCACCAAGGAGACCGGTGAGCGCGCCTAGCAAGCCGCCGCCACCGCCGCCGCCGCCAGCCTGACCCGCACTGAACAGCGCGTCGATGAGCTGGTTCTGGATCCTGTCGATGATGCTGTCGAGGGCATTGAGCGCGGCGTTCTTGAAGGATCCCCACAGCCCCTCGCCTGCGTTCAGGCCGTAGCGAAGGTCCTCGACGAAGCCGCGGGTCGTCTCACGGTTGAACTCCATCTGCTCCTTCGCTTTGGCCGTCGCAGCCTCCGTAGCGGCCATCTGAGACCCGAGAGCGTTCAACTCGGCCGTCTGCGCTGCCGTGAGGTTGATCCCGGCGTCGCGCGCCTGGTTGAGCATGTCCGTCTGATATTTCAGCGCTGCGGCCTGCTCCGCGGTCTGCCCAAGGGCTGCCGCTTCTGCCCGAGAGGCGGCGATGTGCCGCTCGGCACCCGTGACGATGCCGGCGTATGCGTCCGAGAGCTTCTGCGCCTCCCTGGCGGCCTTCTCGGCTGCCTTGGCGCTCTTCTTGCCCGCCTCATCCATTGCAGCCCCGGCGGACCCGGCGTTGCCGTTCACGGCGTTGAGCTGGCGGTTCAGTTCCTCGATCGCCGCAGCATCAGGAGCGCTATCGCCGCCCGACCCACCCCATCCTGGGAAGTAGTCGGTGTTCGTGGCCTGAACCATTGTGGCTTTGGCACCGCCCAGAGCTGCCGTCTCGGCCTCTGACAGGCTACCCTTCATCCCCGACAGATCGAAGCCCGGAACGATCACCTTGCCGCCGATCTCCCATGCGGGCTTTTCGAATTCGGCAATGAAGCTGTTCCACGCCTGCTTGCCGATGGCGCTGAAGAAGGTCGGAAGGTTGCCCCAGGCCTCGACAACAGCGTTGTAGGCGCCGACGAAGAGACCGACGATGGTGTTTGCTGTACCCTTGACGATCTCGGCAACATCCACGCCGACCGCCTGCTTGATCTCGTCTCGGAATAGCCAGACCGCGGTAATGACCGTCGTGATGGCCACAGCCAAGGCGCCGAATGGGTTGGCCATGATGGCAACGGTGATCGCCGACATCGCAGCGACGCCAGCCGTGCCGATCGCCATCAAACCGGCGGCCATGGCAGCGAGGATGGCGGGCGCGAAAGCAGTCACCAGCGCTACGCCGGCCACCGCGGCCACCCGGGCTATCACCCCGATATTGTCGCCGAGGTAGATGATGGCCTCTGCCAGTCGTGCCGACGTGCCGGTGGCCTGATCCATGCCGCCGATCCACTCCAGCAGAGAATTGCGCAGCAGGGTGAAGGCGTCGCCGATCGTCGCCGGCATGCTCTCGGCCTGCTCCTGCAGAAGCTCGAGGTTGCCCGTCAGCGACGTGTAGATAATGTCGCCGGTGATCTTCCCATCAGCGCCAAGTTGGCGAAGCTGGTTGACCGTGACGCCCATCTTCTCCGCGATAACCTCGGCCACACGGCCGCCGGTTTGGATCACGGTGTTCAGCTCGTCGCCGGACAGCTTGCCCGCCGCCATCGCCTTCGTCAGCGCATTAGTCACGGATGCGGCGCGCTCGGCCCGGGCACCGGAGACGACCAGGGCGAGGTTCAGCGCCTCGGTGTAATCGAGCTGCTGGAGCGTCGAATAGCCGAGCTCGCGTAGAGCCGTGGCATTGCCGATGTAGCTCTCGGCCGTATTCGCCAGATCGGAATAGGTGCGGCGGGCGACGGTGCCCAGTCGCTCCATCACCGCGGCGCCGGCTTCCGTGCTGCCGGATGCCAGAGCAACCCGCGCATTGATGTCGGACCATGTGTCGGCGTATCGGGCAAGGGCACCGGTGGCGAGTGCAGCCGTGATGAGGCCGATGGCCCGGCCGACCATGCGTGCTGCCATCTCCCACTTGCCGTAGGCCATCGCTGCCCGATTCGCAGATCCGGCCGCGTTGTCATTTGCGGCGGCGGCGGCGCGTCCCGCAGTGGTCGTCTCTTTCCCCATGCCCTTGGCGGCACGTTCGGCGCTGCCTGAGACCTGCACGAACTTCTCAAGCGCGTGTGTGGCGTCGTCGACCGTCCGGCTTTCGACGGCAATACCGAGGCGGGAGATGTCCATGGTTTTGCCTTCCGTTGCACCAGTAGCTAGCCTGCCGGCTCAACAAGGAGGCGGACATGCGGTTAGGACTGACGGTGGTTTCGATGAGGGACGGAAGTTTCTCGGGGGATGCCAATCATCCCTTGCTAGTCCCCACTCCAGACGCGGACGTTTAGGCCCATGCGTAAGAGCGCCAACCGCAGCCGTTCCAGATCACGAAGCCGGAGACATCTCCCAGCGGCAAACGGAAACGCTGAGCCGACGCCGGCCGAGGTTGAAGATAGAGAGCGGCTCTGGAGATCGATCTTTGGGGACGAACCGATGCCGGAAGATGAGGCGGCCGAGCTTCATCAACGCAGCCGTAGATCTTGGTGGCAGCAGCTCAAGGAATGGGCGACGATCAGGCGAAGCTAATCGTTTCCCCTGCTGTCGCCTCTGTCCCCACGCAAGCACCGCATCATCCCTCATCACCCGAACAGGGCGTCAAACAGGGCCCCGGTCATCGGCCGGGATTCCACGTTCTCTCGCTCCGCTTTCGGCTTGGCCGCCCAATCGAGAAAGACCTTGTCCATGGCCCGGATAGCGGAGCGGAAGCTCTGCG
Organism: Aurantimonas endophytica; assembly: GCF_014196845.1. GTDB lineage: Bacteria > Pseudomonadota > Alphaproteobacteria > Rhizobiales > Rhizobiaceae > Aurantimonas > Aurantimonas endophytica. Next base: position 7,338 of record NZ_JACIEM010000001.1, on the reverse strand, counting down.
CCTCGACCACATCCATGCTCTCCCTGTCCGTCCATTCGGATATGGACCGGCTCGGTATGGGACCGGCAGACATGCCGATAGGGCGATCCGTGCCGAGCTCCCAGAAGGCATTGAGCCACTCATAGGTACCCGGCAGCAGATCGCCTTGGAGAAGAAGGTCGTCCCCGGCTAGGTAGCGCGAGACGGCCGCCGCGAGCCGTTTCCCACTTCTTCCTGATCGCCGGCCCTGCCCTTGTCCACGACTTGGGCGGCCCAGACTACGGCGTCGGCGAACGGGGTGAAGTCGGGATCCGTCAGCCAGACCTTGGCGATGTCGGCATCGAAGGGCAGCGGCTTGCCGTCCGATGTGATGCCGTCCCATTCGAGCAGCACGGCCTCATGCAGGATCTCGCCGAAGATGACCAAGGCGACATCGGTCTTCAATTGGCCGTCACGCTCCCGGCCTTCCCGCGAGACCTTGCGTTCCTTGCGGGAGCGAAGGGCTGCCACGGTCGGGCTGGAGAGGCCGCGCACCCGTAGGCGAACGTCTTCCATGCCCGGGATGTCGCCGACCCACTCGCCGGCCTCGACCTTCTTGCTGTCGCGCTTGAGCGAGGAGATATCCATCAGGCCGGGACCTTCACGACGTTGGAATTGATCTCCACTGTCGCCGCGAGATTGGCGATGGTGTTCGCATCGCCGCCGGACTCCTGGGCGCTCATGACCAGGCCGATGAACAGGCGCTCGCCGCCGCTCGAGAGCTCGATGCGGAACGCATAGTTGTCGTTGGCCTCGGACGCGGCGATGAGCGCGATCTGCCCCGGGTCGGTCTCGATGATCGCGAAGGTGTTCTGCATCTGGCCAGCGTTCTTCGTGCCCTTCTGCTTCACGTCCCGGCCGCGATTGATGAGGGCGGTGGTGATGAGCGCCGACGTGTCGCCGGAAGAGCCCATGGTCGACCAGCCGTCAATCTCGACCCAGGGCTCTGCAGCGGTAAAGTCCGCCGCGATGAAATCGGTGCTCTTGTCCGAAAGAACGCCGCCGATGAACAGCCGGGAGCCGGCAACCGGATAAAGGGCCATCTCGGCCTCCTGTCATGATGATGCCCTTGCCGAAGGGGCTTTCAGGCGGGAGAGGATCTAGCTGAAGCTCTCGTAGGGGATCTCGATTGGCGTGTGCCAATGCGCCGTTTCCGGCCTGCCGTTGCGGATGAACGGGGCGGAGGTGACGCGCACCGTGACGCCGTTGCTGGTCATCGTGGTGTCGGGCGCAAAGTGATCGGCGATCTGGTCCGCGATCGGCTTCGCGACGTCGCCCTGATTGAGCGGCGTGAAAAGCGAAAGCTGCAGGATGCCTTGCCGGCGGTGCGGGCCATCGGAGCCGATGAGGATGCGGTCAGGCCGGTTCGGCAGCGGCCAGACGCGGAGGTAGGTGGTGCGGCTTCCCTCGCTCATGTTCGGCCAGACGGCGGGAATGACAGGCGACAGGACGATCGAAGCTACCCGGGCGAACAGCGCGTTCTGGATGTCGTTCTCGACGCTCACGACCGGCTAAGCTCCTGAGCGACCTTCTCGACGATGGGCTGCCACCGCTGAGCGGCCAGGCGGACCATTCCGCCGGGGGCCTGCCGGGATGATCCGAACTCTAGCGCCTGGGCGTAGGGCAGATTGTTGATCAGGTAGATCGTCTGCCCGACCTCGAGCCCCATCGTGGCCGCCTGCACCTTGCTGATGGTTGCGGTGCCGTCCTTGTCCTCGATCTCCAGCGTGCCGGCAGGGACATCGCCGATGGCGACCTGCCAGTTGCCGCGGAACCGGCCTGTATCGACGGGGCTCATCAGGATGACCTCGCTGAACACGTCCAGCGCGATCTTCCGGACGGCCAACTCCATCTTGGCGTTGGTCTTCGCCACCCACGCCGCGACCTCTTCCTGGAAGCCAGCCATCAGGAGCCCACGAAGATCTTGAAGGCGACCGGCGTGCCGGCGGCCGGAATGGCATTGATCTGCTTGATGGTGTGTGGCTTGCCGTCGATGGTGATGATGTCGTCAAGGGACGGCGCCACCGGCGGGACGGCGCAGGTCACGATCAGGTCGCTCATCTCGATCAGGCTGCCGTCCTGGTAGGCCGCGCTGGCGTTCTCGACGTAGGCCGTGGAGACGGTGGCATCGAGATCGTAGGTCTCTGTCGTCGGCGCTCCTGGCAGCCACGGCGTGTTCGGGTCGGGCGCACCGGGAACCGTCTTCTGCAGCGTAACCGTGCCCTGGTTGAACTCGGCCAGGATGCCTGAGGCGATCCCCTGCATTTCCTCGTAGAAGGTCATGCCCGTTTGACCCAGTTGGTCGTGGACGCCCCACGGGTCAGAAGCGAGGCGAGAAGGCCGTCCACAGCGGCGAGGACGGGCATCATGTCCCTTGCACGACCGGCGGCGTACTCGACCTCCACAGCGCCCTCTACCCGAACCTTCTTCTTGATTGAACCGGGGATGATGTCGGGGGAGAGCGAGCCGGGCGTCGTCAGTTCTCGAAGCGCCGCCTCATAGACCGCGCGCTCAACCTCGATCGGCACGGCGTCGCTATTGATCGCCTCGCCGGATCCGTCGCGGGCGTTGGTGCGCGGCCACGCCAGGAGTTGTTCCCTGCCGCCGCTCCTGATGCCATCGAACCGGGCGCCGTAGGTCGCATCGATCCATGACGAGGCGCGGATGAGGGCAGCGGTCTTGGCCGTGTCCTCGCCGGTCCATCCAGCGTTCAGACGCGCCGAGTGATAGGCGTCGGCGCCGCCGATCGTGCCGTAGTGGTCGGGCATCTTCAGTCCTCCAGATGCCGCCGCAGCAGACGCGCTTTAAGGATCTCGATCGCGCCCAGCATCCGCTGGAAATCGTCGCCATCGGTCGCGGAGGTGTTCGTCGAACCGTCAGCGCACGTGCCGACGATCATCACGCCGACGACCTCGCCGCTCTCAGCGCTGGCGAGCCATTCGCGGAGCATCTCGATCACCTGCTGATTGATCTGGCCGCGTCTGGTCTTGCCCTCGATGCTGACGAGATTGCTCATGCCGAATCCTCAGGCTGAGGCCGAGGGGCGGACTGCTCCCCGGCTGTGGAGCGAAAGCCCCGTCCGTACGTTCTCAATCGCCACAGAGGAGAACGGCAATGGCCAAAGCCACCACCAAGAAGCTTGCCCAGTTCCGCATCGAGCCGGACAGCGAAGGGCAGACAGCTCAATTGCATATCGAGGATGATTCCGGCGCGACGCTCGAATTGACTGCCTCTCGAGATCAACTCGACGTGCTGGCGGACACGCTGGACGACATCCTCGCGAAAACCGAGGAAGCCGACGAGGTCTGATACCGTGGCGTCGGGCGGCTCAATCGTAAATCGCCCGGCGCCCACATTTTCATCCATCATCGCCACCTCGACGGATGCCGCGGCTTCGGACATTCTGGGTTGGTGGCAGCAGCGGAGATTATCGATGGCCAAGAGTGCATCAGGCGGCAAAAGCAGCGGCGGTGGCGCAAAGAAGGAGACGTCACAGTCCGTGTCTGCCGTAGCGTCGAAAGGGCTTCGGACCGGCAAGCTGACGCCAGCTGAGACTAAAAAGGTTTCCGCTTCCGCGCTCGGCCAGGACGAGACGAAGGGCAAGAAGAAATAACCTTCCCCTCCTTCAGTCGTACGACCCGCGTTACCGCTCGCGTGGGAATACGGATGATGCCGCACGCCTGAATGTGATCGGGGTCCTCGACCTCGCCCATGTTCGGCGCGAGCGCGTGAACTTTCTCGTCTTTCTGGATGAGCCACCCAACGGAGACGCAGGCGACGGGCGACAGCTTTTCGTGGTCGCGAAGGTAGGCCCAGCGTGCAATTGGCTGAGCACTATCCTCCCATTCGACCATGACGAGTTCTACCGTTGCCTTGGTCACTGGACCGCACCGGCGAAACACATATCAGACCGGTCGGCGCCGCCGCAGAATGTAACCATTCCTGCCTCCGCGACTAATCGCGCACTCGCGCGTTCTCCTTCCGAAGGAGATCCAGATGAACATTAATCCGAAGAAGCCGACGCTCGTTTCCGGCACCGACAACCCGGCAAGCGCCGAGGAAATAGAGACCGTTTCCGATCGTGCTGACGAGCCGCAGGACACCAATGAGGCCCTCCGCGACGCGGTGCGGGATGAGGAAGACGACGATCCCGATCTCGAAGACCTGAGCTCGCGCACCAGCGCGGATTGATGGCCCCGTCAAGGAGACAAGCAATGGGCGACGAATCCGACAAGCCGGCACCGTCGATGTCCCACGGGCCGAACGCTCGCCCTCAAGACGAGAGAGTCGGTCAGACAGCGGGCGGCTTGCGCAGCGACGCCGGTAACGCGTTTGGTGCCGGCTCGGAAGAGGAGGAGCGGCTCATCGCCGCTGTCATCGAGAACGCGGAGCCACCGAAAGGGGCCAATCCGGAAATGCCTTACGACGTCGACCACGCGCGCCGGCACGCCGAGGTGAAGCCGAGGGACTAGCCGGGGCGACTGCCCCGACCAGCCTCCCCGGAGTTATCCGCGCTGCTCAACCTCGGCCTTGATGATCTCGTTGGCCTCTTCGGCCTTGAGATCGGACTTGCCGGACAGCCGTTCCGCCAGCGCCACACGAGTGCGCCAGTGCGAGCCCTCCCAGTCGGACGGGATGTCGATGACGTCACCGCCGCCGACCTCACCGTCAGGTCCGACACCGGTGGTCGCGCCGGAGAGATCAACGTCCTCGGCGCGCTGCGCCTGTTCGTCGGTCCCGGCCTTGGTGTTGCTCGCCTCGACACCGATGCCGCCGACGTTGGCGACATCAGGGTTCGGCGCGAAATTGCCGGCGCTGTCGGACAGCGTTGGGGCGGTACCGGCCTTGTCGAGCTGCGGCGGCTCGATGTCATCGATGGCGTCGGCAGACTGGCGCGACGCCTTCTCTGCCTGCTGCGCCATCTTGTCGAAGGCACTGGCGAGCCGCTCGACGGCGCCGCCCCCGGCCCGATTAGCCCGCGACCGCAGGATGTGGGCTCGGCTTTCGTCACGGCGTGCAATCGCCTCCGCCAGAAGCGGATCGTTCTGATGTTCGGTAGTCATGGATGTTCTCCAGAGGATGAGGGGATGAATGGGCGGGGCCGGAGCCCCTACCCTCAACCGTTGGTGACGACCGCCACCATGCGGATCAGCTTCGGATCGTAGACGCGGGTCCAGCTGCCGCCGGCGGCGAGCTCGGCGTCGGTCACGCCCGATGCCGAAGCCGGGGTCGCGCTGAACTGGACACCGCGCGGGTGCATGACCCAGTGGCGACGGTACCAGACCGTCTCGACGCCCTCGCCGTTGCCGGCAGCCGGCGCGCTGTCGAGCTCGACCGGCTTCTTCGGGCCGCCCTCGCCGGTAGCCTCGGCATAGCCGATGGCTCCGTTGCCGAAGAGGTAGGACGTGTACTTGAAGCCACTCGTGGTACCTGCTTCCCGCGGGCACTGGTCGGACACGAAGACGTCTTTGTCGTCCCACCGGGTGAACTCGAGACCGGTCACCGGGTCGCGGCCGAACTCGATCGCCCGCTGAGCCCGCAGGTTGTAGAACACACGGCTGTGCATCATCACCGCCGAAAGCGTCTGCCCGTACTCACCGAGCAGGGCGTAGGCGTTTGAGGCCACCTCGGCATCGAGATTGACCGGTGCGGCCGCCCCGTCTTCCGACGCCACGTCAAGCACGTTGCCGGCCATACCAGCCGAAGCGAACACACCGGCCATCTGCTGGCCCATGATGCGCTGTTCCTCGCGGACCCAGTACTCGGCGATGAGCTGGGCGACGGCGTCGAGCGGATCTTCCGCCAGCATGGAGGCGACCAGGTTGGCCGACTGCCAGCCGTTGTTGCGGCGGATCTTGCGGGCCATGTCCTGGCCCTGCGTGAGCTTGTTCGGCGTGGCGTTCTGCGCCGGGTCGTCGGTGGAGACATTGGAGTTGCCGGTCAGGTCGTTCCAGAACGGCATCTGGACGAGGTCGCCGGGGCCGTTCGCGAACTGCTGAAGCTGCGCGTCGGCGGAGACGATCGGCGAGTTGCGGATGCGCGAAAGCTGCGCAATGCGCTGGATCGTCGTCGGGAGGAAGAGCGGGCCATAGATGACGTCGCTCAGGCGGGTGGTGGCCATGAGAGGCTCCTATTGGATCAGTGGGGTGAAGGGATTGGGTTCGGCCACCCCACTGGGCGCAGCCTCGGTCTGTTGGCGTCACTGACGCCGGAAATGCTTACCAGTAGGGCTTGATGCCCACGGCCTCGGCCATCTGGCGGGCCTTGGCGTCGTTCGCGACGATCAGCTCCTGCTGCTTCGTCCGGTTCGGGTTCTTCGGGTCGAACGGGTTCTCGCCAAAGGAGCGGCCCTGCCCGCCTTTTGCGTCGCCGCCTGTGGCCTTGGCGATGAAGGGCTTGCCTTCGTCCTGACCGGCCCACGAGCGGACGTAGTCGGAGAGCGGGGTGCGGTCATTCACGCCGTCGTCGGCGAAGACCTCGATCGCATCGTCATCCTCGATGAGCTTGATCTGGCCCTTCTCCTTGAGGAGCGCCTTCGCCGCCGGAAGGAATGTCTTGTCGATGCCGGCGTCCAGGAGAGCCTTCGTCAGGCCGTCATCGACCATGACGCGGCGAAGTGCGCCGTCCAGCTTCGTCGCTCGGCCTTCCAGCTTCTCGCGCTCCTTGGCGAACTTCGCCTCGAGCTGCGTCTTCTGCGCCGTCAACCGCTCGTCCAGATTGGCCGGTTCCTTGCCTTCCGCCTGCTGGCGCAGATGTTCGTAGGCGTCGGCGTCGAAATCGTCCGGCAGGCCCTCCAGACGGCTTTCAGCGGTCGTCAGCTTGTCGCTGAGCGTGCGCTTCTCGCCGCGGACGCGGTCAAGGGCAGACTTCAGCGACTGTGCTCCGGGGTGCTGCTCGATCCCTTCGATGACGAGAACGAACTTGCCGTCCTTCTCTTCGTAGAGGTCATGGAACTGCGGATCGACGCCATCGAGGCTGTCGAGGATTGCTTTCAGGGCCACTGGCCGCTCCTATGGTGAGAAGCCCGCACTGCGGGCATGAAAAAGCCGCCCCCCGAAGGAAACAGCCTATGCAGATTGTCGAGGTGTTCTTGCCGCTCGATACCGGCCGCGGCAGGCCGATCGAGCCAGAGATCATCGAAGAGATTATTGACGGTCTTGCGGTCCGGTTCGGCGGCGCGACCGCCTTCACTCGTGCACCAGCTGACGGGCTGTGGAAGCAGGACGCCGCGATCCAGAAGGACCGCATCATCGTCATCGAAATCATGGTGGACGAGATCGAGGATGCTTGGTGGAAGGACTATCGCGCACAGCTAGAAGC